>NZ_QDFY01000009.1 GCF_003347635.1 Sphingosinicella terrae | reverse complement strand
CGTCCGCTCGCCCATCATGGCTCGCCTCCCGCCTTGCTCAGCAGGATTGAATCAGAGCCGAGTCACCGCAGCAAGAGGAGATTTTCAACACTATCGGCGCGAAGCAGACATTGCGATCACCGACCGCCTACGTCTGGAAAAGGCGCCTAGCGGTCGTGCGATTTCGCGAGCAGGGCCATAGGCTCTTGAGCCGGTTCTGTCGGTAGCACCAGCCAAGTCGAAGCTTCGAAGGACCCAATTCGCCAGGGACTCCAAAACCGGCACGCCCACCGGGTCAGTAAGGATTTTCCCCAGCTTCATACTCGTCGCGCATCTCCTCAACGCGGTCATCGACCGCGTCTTCGAAAGCTTGTGCACCCTCTTGGAAGGATTGGCTGTCCGCACCGTAGGGCACATACCCCCTGTCTCGGCGCCATCTGAATCCAGCATCATGACCGGAGCAGTCATCGGTACAACCGTACGTCCTGCCGATACCCGAGTAGGTGTCGGATGCGACCTCATCTTCGGCTGCATCACGAGCGGCGTCTTCGTCGAAGGACCCACGCAAGACCTCGTCGAACCCCGAAGGCTCGGTCGAATAACCGGCGATACCTGCCTCTTCATCAACCTCTGACACGTCCGAGGAAGTTGCGGAGTATTCACCCGCGGTAGCTTCGGGCGGCGGGTCGCTGGAACAGCTATAGATAGCAAGGCCGATCAACCCCAGAACGACCCATGCGCCAGCCGAAGACTCTGCCATGAGACACCCCCTCGCCGGCAC
The DNA here is from genome assembly GCF_003347635.1 of Sphingosinicella terrae. GTDB lineage: Bacteria > Pseudomonadota > Alphaproteobacteria > Sphingomonadales > Sphingomonadaceae > Allosphingosinicella > Allosphingosinicella terrae. The sequence continues at coordinate 152,132 of NZ_QDFY01000009.1, read as the reverse complement.
TTTATCACCGCGCCGAAGCTCTAACTAGGCGCGCGTGGAAGTACGAGCTTCGGAAAGATTGGCTGGGATTCGCAGGGACTGTGTCTACAGCTTAACGAACGTACGCTTCCGGGAAGTCGCCCGTAGCCTTGGAAGGTCGCGAAGTGGCGCGTAACGGTCGCGACAATAGACAATAATAACTGTCTCAGCGACTGTCCCGTTGCACGCCCTATCGTACAGCCCGCCATGCCGAGGGCATACGAATCTGGTTTTTTCGACGGCTCAGCCGGGCGGAGAGACTGGCGGGAAACCCCAATCCATGCCTCTCGTTCATTGCTCCCCGCCTCGCCCCTGCGCGCGCTACAGCTTCGCGTTGGTCGAGACCGGGGTCGGCAGGTCGACGTGCCAGAGCTGGCCGGTGGCGCCGTAGGTGGCGCTGCGGGTGCCCTTGAGCCGCTTCGCTTCGGTGGCGATGGCCTCCATCATCTGCAGCGAGAGCTCGATCTGCCGTTCCAGCATCCTGGCATTGGCGCTGGACACGTCGCGCAGCTCCGCCACCGCCTCGGTGAGCGTTTCGAGCGTCTCCGGGTCGAGTGCCTCGCGCCAGCCGGGCTGCTCGCGTTCGAGCTGGGCCGAGCGCGATTCGATCCAGCCGACCAAACGGGCCTTCGCCTCGGCCACTTCCTGAAGGTCGCCGGAACCCGGCGTGCGCAGCATCTCGGTCTCCTCGCGCATCAAGGCGACGAGCGACCGGATGGTGGCGATAAGCTCATTGGGCATCGGGATTTCCTCCCTGCAAACGGATGATATGGTCCATGACGGTGGGCGCCAGGCCGACGCCGCCGCGCCTCGCCATCTCGGTCCCGAGATTCTCGGCGAGGATGCCGCGGAACATCTCCTCGCCATGGCCGCCGGAGAATTGATCGCCGATCTCGACGCTCTCGAGCATGAGCCGCGCCATCTGGCCGAGGAAGACGGCCTCGAAGTCGCGCGCGGTGTCGGCCGCGTTCGCGCCGGCGGCTGCGGCGGCGGCCGGAGCCACGGGAGGAAGGACGGGGCCGGAGGACGGCCGGATCTCGTTCATCATTGCACCTCGATTTCCGCCTGCAGCGCACCGGCGCTCTTCACCGCCTGCAGGATGGTGATGAGATCGCGCGGCGAGACGCCGAGCGCGTTGAGGCCGCCGACCAGCTGCTGCAGCGAGGTGCCGCCGACCATCGCCAGCGACCGGCCCTGGCCGTCGTCGACGTCGACCTGGGTGCGCGGCACCATTGTCGTCTCGCCCTGCGAGAAGGGCGCGGGCTGCGACACCTGGGGCGTCTCGGCGACGCTGATGGTGAGACCGCCCTGGGCGACCGCCACCGGGCTGACGCGCACGTCGCTGGTCATCACCACCGTGCCCGCCGCCTCGTTGATGACGATGCGCGCCGGCTGGTCGACGTCGACCTCCAGATTCTCGACGCGGGTGACCATGTCGATGAGCGAGGCGCTGCCGGCCGGCGCGACCTCGACCGTGGCCGGATCGAGCACCTGGGCCGAGCCCGGATATTCGCGGTTGATGGTGGCGGCGATGCGCTGGGCGGTGGTGAAATCCGGGTTGCGAAGCGCGAGCTTGAGGGTGCCGGCCGAGCTCAGCGAATAGGGGACCTCGCGCTCGACGATGCCGCCGCCGGCGATCCGCGCCGACGTCGAGACGCCCCGGCTGACGCTCGCCGCCGCGCCCTGCGCGCGGAAGCCCGAAACGGCGACCGGCCCCTGGGCGACCGCATAGATCTGGCCGTCCATGCCGCGCAGCGCCGAGGCGATCAGGGTGCCGCCCTGGAGGCTGGTAGCGTCGCCAAGCGCGGAGACCTGGACATCGATGGTCGAGCCGGACCGGGCGAAAGGCGGCAAGGTCGCGGTGATCGAGACGGCGGCGACGTTCTGCGAGCGCATCTGCGAGCCGCGGACATTGACCCCCATGCGCTCGAGCATCGCCTGCATCGATTCCTCGGTGAAGGGCACGTTGCGCAGGCGATCGCCGGTGCCGGCGAGGCCGACGACCAGGCCGTAGCCGACCAGCTGGTTCGAGCGGACATTCTCGACGCTGACGATGTCCTTGATGCGCGGCCCCGCCAGAGCGGGCGAGGAGGCCGCGATCGCGGCAGCCGCGAGCAGCGTGGGAAGTATCCGGTTCAGTCGCATATCGCCCCGATCGAGTGGAAAAATGGCGTCTTTTCTCTTATAGGAAGATATAGGAGGAAGCGGGAATTGGTTCAGCCGACAGGCCCGACGTCGATGCTGCAGGCGCTGCTGACCATGCCGGTCAAGCGGGCGGCCGCCGCGCCGTTCGCGCCGCCCGCCGCGGCTGTCGCCGCCCCGATCGCCCCGACCGTCACGCCGCCCGCCCAGTCGGTCCAGATGCTGGTCGCGCTGGCGGCCGCCACCAACGAGCCGCGGCGCGATCCGGCCCGCGACGCCGAGGAGGCGCTCGACGAGCTGGAGCGGCTTCATGCCGAGCTGCTCGCCGGCCGCGCCAAACGCGAGCGCATCGAGGCGCTGAAGGAATGGACCCGGCGCCGCGGCAAGCCGCAGGAAGCGGAGCTCGCGCAGCTCATGGACGATATCGAGCTGCGTATTCTGGTGGAACTCGCCAAGCAGGAGCGCGGCTGAGGGGCGTCGCTTGCCGCCGGGCAAATCCATCAGGATTTGCGCGGAGGCGCGGAGGAAACCGGCGTCCGATCCCGGGTCCAAACGCAGGCCTTCAGGCTCTCCCCTGTCCGTCGCCCCTGCGAAGGCAGGGGCCCAAGCGGCGCTGGCGATGGCCTGCGCTTGGTCGGTTCGTCCGCATGGGCCCCTGCCCCTTCGACGCCGCCTGCGGCGTCGCTCAGGACAGGCTGCGCAGGGGCGACGGGAGGGGGGTCTGCCCGGCACGAGGATGGCGGACATGGATACCTTCGGAAGCTCCAAGGCACGGCAAGCGGCGCCGGCGACGCCTTTGCCCGAGTGAGGTCGATATTCGCGCGGAGGCGCGGAGGAATCTGGCGTTCGGTCCCGGCCGCAAACGCAAGCCGGCGGTCGCTCACCCTGTCCGTCGCCCCTGCGGAGGCAGGGGCCCAAGCGGGGCCGGCGACGACCACCGCCTGTCCGGTTCGTCTGCATGGGCCCCTGCCTGCGCAGGGGCGACGAGAGGGGTGTCAGCACCGACGGCAAGCACGGCAAGCGAAGCGAGAACGAGGACTCAGACACTCCTCCACCAGGCTTCGCCTGGTCCCCCTCCCCTCATAGGGGAGGATCCGACCGGACCGGTTCGCGGCGCACCTCAGGCGCGCTGGCGGGCGAGGCGCATGACGTAGCCGATGATCTCGGCGACCGCGGCATAATGCTCGACGGGGATCGGATGGTCGATCTCGGCCGAGGCGTAGAGCGCCCGGGCCAGCGGCGGGCTTTCCATCACCGGAACGCCGGCACCCTTGGCGATCTCGCGGATCTTGAGCGCGATAGCGTCCGCGCCCTTCGCGACGACGACCGGCGCGGCCATCTGCCCATGATCATATCTGAGCGCCACCGCATAATGGGTCGGGTTGGTGATGACGACGCTCGCCGTCGGCACCGCCGCCATCATCCGGCGGCGCGTCCGCTGGACGGCGATCGAGCGGATCCGGGCCTTGATCTGGGGATCGCCCTCGGCGTCCTTATGCTCGTCCTTCACCTCCTGGAGCGTCATGCGCATGCGCTGGAGGAAGGACCGGCGCTGGTAGAGGAAGTCGAACAGAGCGAGCGCGCCGACGAGGAGCAGCACCGCCTTCAGCATGAGCAGGACGAGCGACCCGACGGTCCGGGCGATCGCTTCGGGACCCATGCCGATGAGCTCGTCGATCGCGGCGGCCTTCGGCCACAGGACGATGACGACGACGGTGATCACCATCGCGCACTTGGCCAATGTCTTGAGGAACTCGACAAACCCACGCATGCCGAACATGCGGCCGAGCCCCGAGACCGGCGAGACCTTCGACCATTTCGGCTGCAGCCTGGACCAGGACAGGCTCGGGCGGCCCTGGACGAAGATGATGAGCACGGCGAAGCCGAACAGGAGCCCGAGGCTCGGCGCGAAGATTCCGCCGATCTGGGCGAAGAGACCGGTGGCGAAGCCCTGCGCGCCCTCCGGCTCGATCCGGAACCGGTCGGCCCCTCCCCACAGATTGAGGAAGAGCCGCCCCATGCCGGCGACCGCCTGAAGGCCGATCGTGCCCAGAAGGGCGAACATCGCCAGGAACATGACGGCATGGCGCATCTCCGGCGTCGTCGCCACCTCGCCCTTCTTGCGGGCGTCGTCGAGCTTCTTCTGGGTCGGCTCTTGGGTCTTCTGGTCCTTGTCCTGATCGGCCATGGCTCAGCTCCATCCGCCCTGCATCCAGTCGGTCATCGCGCCCGCGAAGGCCGCGAGCATGGTGCCGACGACGGTGGCGAACAGCCCGAGGCCGAAGAGCAGGTTGAGCGGCTGGGCGATGAAGAAGACCTGGATGCTGGGCGCGAGCCGCGACGAGAAGCCGAGCGCCACGTTGAAGACGATGCCGTAGACGAGCAGAGGCGCCGAAAGGCTCACCGCCAGCGCCATCGACCGGCTGATGGTGGCGACGCCGAGCGCCGCGAGATCGCCGGCGAGCGGCGCCGCGCCGACCGGGAACAGATCGTAGGAGCGGATGATCGCGCCGATCCAGAGATGGTGCAGGCCGAGCGACATGCACAGGACGGCCGCCGCCACCGCGATCAGCTTGGCGAGGATCGGCGCCTGGCCGCCCATCGACGCGTCGAAGATCAAAGCCGAGGAGAGGCCGACCTGGAGGCTGACGATCGAGCCCGCCATGACGATGGCCAGGAACATCATCCGCACGACCGTCCCGATGGCGAGACCGATCACCAGCTCGACCACGATCGTGCCGGCAAGTCCGGCCTCGTCGCGCGCGGCAGGCAGGACGTTCTGGTCGAGCAGCCCCCACATCCCCGCCGTCATCGCAAAGGCAATGAGCAGCCGGATGCGGCCCGGCACCGCCTCGTCCGAAAAGACCGGCAGCAGCATCAGCACTGCCCCGACCCGCGCGAACAGGATGAGGAAGCCGGTGGCGTGGAGCGGCAGATCCTGCATCGCGCTGCCGGAGATCAGCCCGAGACGATCCGGGCCGAGACCTCGGTCATGAAGGCGGAGAGCGCCTGGCCGATCATCGGCAGGCTCATCAGCATGACGAGGCCCATGACGAGGATCTTCGGCACGAAGGTCAAAGTCATTTCCTGGATCTGCGTCAGCGCCTGCACGAGCCCGATGAAGACGCCGATGATCAGGGACGCGATCAGCATCGGCCCGGCTATGGTCAGGACCAGCAGCAAGGCCGCCTTGGCCAGCGCAAGGGTGTCACCCGGCGACATGGCCGTCAGATCTGCATCCGCATGATTTCGGAATAGGCGTTCACCACCCGGTCGCGGACGGCGACGACGGTGTCGAGCGCGGTCTCGGCCGCGCCGATCGCGGTGACGACGTCGATGAGGTCGCCCTGTCCGGCGACCTGCATCGCGCTGGCCGATTCGGCGGCGCGCAGGCTCTGCGCGGTGTCACCGATCAGGCCCTGGACCATATTGCCGAAGTCGGGACCGTCGGCAGGCGGAGCGCCGGCCGGGGGACGGAGACCGGTGCCGCCGGCGATGCCGGCAGTGCCGATGGCGCGGCCATAAGCCGACGCGGCGTCGAGAGCGCCGATGGACATGGGATTTTCCTTTGGCTTTAGATTGATATGTCGCGATCTTCGAGTCGTCAGACGCCTTCGTCCGACTGCAAATCGCTCTGAACGAGAAGGATTATTTGAGCAGGTCGATGGTTCGCATCGTCATGCTCTTCGCCGCCTCGATCGCGTTGAGATTGGCTTCGTAGGAGCGCTGCGCGGCGCGCATGTCCGCGGTCTCGATGAGGCTGCTCACGTTCGGCCGCTCGACATAGCCGTCGGCGTCCGCGGCCGGGTGCCCCGGCTGGTAGACGCGCTGGAACGCGCTATTGTCGGTGGTGATCGCCCGCACCTGCACGCCGCGCGCGCCCTGGGGATCGTCCAGATTGGGCTGGAAGGTGACGACGCGGCGGCGATAGGGATCGCCGCCCGGCGTCGTCGCGACCGAGTCCGCGTTGGCGAGATTCTCCGAGATCACCCGCATCCGCAGCGACTGGGCGCGCAGGCCCGAGGCCGAGATATCCAGGGAGCTTCTGAGGTCCATGATCGTCTCCAGGCGGCGAAGCGGCCGCACTTCCGATCTTATAGGCAGAATTTGCCTAGTGCCGGCCGGTTGCCCTGAAAATTATTCCTATAAGTCCTCCAGAAGGAGGCGCCGCTTGTGCTCGATAATGTCCCCGTTGAAATGTCGATCGTGCTTGGTTCGACCCATCTGCCGATCCGCCAGCTGCTCAAGATGGGCCGCGGCGCGCTGATCCCGCTCGACTGCGGCTATGACGATCCGACCGAGCTCTACGTCAACGACCAGCTGGTCGCCCGCGGCAAGATCCAGGTGACCGGCGACCGCATGTCGCTCGAGATCGCCGAAGTCGTCCGGCGGAGCCGCTGAGCATGGACTTCCTGACCCTCCTGCGCACCCTGGGCGGCCTCGGCGCCGTCCTCGGCATGCTGGCCTTCGCCCTCTGGGCCGTGCGCCGGTTCGACATCCGGCTCCCCGGGCGCGTCGCCGCCGGCGGCGCCGGACGCCGTCTCCAGCTGATCGAACGCACCAGCCTCGATTCACGCCGCTCCGTCGCCCTGCTGCGCCGCGACGGCCGCGAGCATCTCATCCTGCTGTCGCCGGAAGGCAATCTCGTCCTCGAGACGAGCATCGTCAGGGACGAGGTCGACGCGGCGGCGGAAGAAGAACGGCTCCGCGCCGAAGCGGAAGCGATGGCACTCTCCAAGGCAGAGATGGAGGCGCTTCGCGAATCCTTCAGCGCCTTCGTCGATCGCACCCGCTCCGGCGTGCGCGACAAGGCCGTGGGCGCCGTCAGCGCGGCCGGATCGATGCTGCGCATCGTCCAGGCCGAGCCGGAGTCGCCGCCGCCGAGCTTCAACAGCCTGGTCGAGCGCAGCCGGGACGATGCGGTTCCCGTCGCGGCCCAGACGGCCTCCCCGGCGCCGGCGCCGCGGCCCCCGCTGAGCGCGGCCCTCCTCCCGCCGCTGGCGGCGGCAGCGCAACGGACCGGTGCGCATGCCCGGGCGGCCATCGTCCGGCTGCGAGCGACGCTTGCGCCGGCGGCAGCGGCCGTCGCGGAAGCGATCGGCAGGATCCGGCAGGCGATCGAAGCGCGGCTGGCGCAGGCCAAGGAGGCCAAGCAGACCAGATCGGCAACGAGTGCGGTCGCCGTCGCCGCGCCTGCCAGCCCCGCCGGCGTGCCGGCCAAGCCGGTTGCCCCCCGCACCAAGAAGAAGGCCAGCGTCCAGCCGGCCCGCACCCCGGCGCGGCGCAAAGCCACGGCCAGCCGTCGTGGCTAGGCTCCTGCGCACCCTCGCGGTGACCGCCGCCTTGGCCATGCCGGCGGCGGCCCTCGCCCAGACGACGTCGATCAACCTGGGGGACGGATCGGTCAGCGGCCGCGCCATCCAGCTCGTTTTGCTGCTGACCGTGCTGTCGCTGGCGCCCGGCATCCTGATGACGGTCACCTGCTTCACGCGCATCGTCGTCGCCCTCTCGCTGCTGCGGACCGGCATCGGCGCCCCCGGCGTGCCGCCGAATCCCGTCCTGATCAGCCTCGCCTTGTTCCTGTCCTTCTTCGTGATGGCGCCGACCTTCCAGCAGGCCTGGACCGACGGCGTGAAGCCCTACAATGAAGGGCGGATCAGCGAGGAGCGCGCCTTCGAGCGGACGGCCGAGCCGTTCCGCGTGTTCATGCTCAGCCAGGTTCGCGACGACGACCTGCGCCTGTTCAACGAGCTGTCGTCGAGCCCGCCGGCGCCGCGCGCGCAGACGCCGCTGGCGACCCTCGTCCCCGCCTTCATGATCTCCGAGCTGCGCCGCGCCTTCGAGATCGGGTTCCTGCTGCTGCTGCCCTTCCTGGTCATCGACCTCGCGGTATCGGCGGTGCTGATGGCGATGGGCATGATGATGCTGCCGCCACCGACGATCTCGCTGCCGATGAAGATCATCTTCTTCGTCCTGGTCGACGGCTGGGCGCTGGTGGCCGGGTCGCTGGTGCGAAGCTTCACCGGATAGCGCGGGCCCTCGCTTTCCTGACCGACGCGCAGGAGCGGCCGCCGGGAAACCGGCGGCCGCTTCGATTCATGGTGGTGCGTCATCGCAGAAGGGTCGCGGGCCAGAGACGGCAGAGCGCGCCGATGCCGACCGGTCAGCGTGTGAAGAAGTCCCTTCCCGTCATCCTGGCGGAAGCCAAGGTCTCTTTTTCCTCATCCGGACAGACTGTCCGCCAGCCTGCAAGGCATTGAGATCCCATGCCGGGATGACGGGAGAGTTTCATGGATTGCCGTCACAGCCGAGACGGGAGCTGGACCACTCGCGGCGAAGGTTCCCTACACGCGCCCGCGCCGGATTCAGCGAGCGGCCGCCGCCGGGGCGCCGCCGCGGCCGCGGTCGACGAGCCACTCCGCCAGGCAATCGAAGGACAAGGGCTCGTAGAAGGCGATGCCGGCTTCGTCGCCGCGGATCCAGCGCACTGCGCCGCTCTTGAGCGGCAGGCCGGGCACGATGAGGCTCAGCCGCTCCTCGATCCTCGGCCGGAAGGGAAGACGCACCCGTGCGCCGCCCTGCGAAAGGTCGATGAGGGCCGCCTCGTGGATGCCGTCGCCGTCCTGCACCTCGATCGCCAGCTCGACCAGCACACGCGGCCCGCGGGGATGGGGCGCGCGGACCAGGCGGCTCACCGGCGCCGGGTGCAGCAGGCGCTCGACGTCGATGGCGCCGTCCGAGGCGATGCCGGCCAGCGACCCCCGGCTCCAGACCACCTTCCCGGCGATCGCGGAGAGGCCGCGAAGCTCAACGCCGACGGCGTCGCCAACGGCGAGGGGTATCCGTGTCTCGATCTGCATGCCGGTCGCGGAGATGTTGCGGACGCGGCAGAGTCCTTCCTCGGCCCGGGTGACGAGCTTTCCCGTGATCAGCAGCGTCACCGCGCGCGGCGCGCGCGGCGGAAAGGGCGCAGGTCGCAGCGTCGGATCGGGCGGCGGATCGTCGGTCAAGGTCCTTCCTCCTTTCGGCTTCGCGCGCGCGGATCGCGCCGCGAGGCCGCGAAAATCATGCCGGATTCGCCTGGGTGATGGCGGCGCGATGGACGATTCCCGGCCCGAAGGCCTCCGGCGCCGCGGCCATGACGACGTTCCTGAACAGGCCGATATCGGGGAGCATGCCGTCCGGACCGCTGGCCAGCGGCGTGCGGAAGGTCCTCAGGTTGATCGCATGGAGGAGGAGCGGGAGGCGCGCGGCGACCTGCTCCGCCTGGTCCTCGTCGACCTCCAGCTGGACCTCGAAGCGATAATAGCCGGCGAGACGGCCGTCAGGGAGGACGAGCGGCGCGAGCACCGGCCCGGTGGGAACGAACGCCTTGCCCGTCTCCACGGCGTGCGCCGACGCCGCCGCGGGAGCGGGGCCGAGGAGCAGTCCGGTGACGAACGCGGCGCCGCTGCCGACGCCGGCGCCGGCGGCGAGAACGAGGAGGATGGCGAGGAGCCTTCTCATGGCATCAGAACCTGAAGCTGACGTCGCTGGGCAGGGCCGACGGCTCGGCGAGCAGGACGATGGTGATCCGCCGGTTCTCCGGCCGCTCGGGCTGATCGGGATAGACCAGGCGGGAGGAGCCCAAGGCGACCACCTCGGTAAACCGATCTTGGGGGAGGCCGGAGGCGATCATCGCCGAGCGGGCGGCGAGTGCGCGCTCGCCCGAGAGACGCCAATTGGCGTCGGACTGACCACCGACGCCGTCGGTATGGCCCTCGACCGCCACCTGCACGCCCGACCGGGCCACCTTGCGGGCGAGCTCGGCGAGGATGGCCCTGGCATAAGGGTTGAGATCGGCGGTGCCGGGGCGGAACATGGAGCGGTTCGCCGAGTCCATGATGTTGACCCGGACGCCGTTGCGCGACGGATCGACCCGGACGGTGTCGCGCCGGGCTTCGTTCTGCGGAACCGCATCGAGCGCGATCCTGAGCTCCTGCGCGAGCACGCGCATCGACGCGTCGGGGACATCGGCCGTGCCGCCGCGGGCGCTGCCGGCGGTGGCCGCCTCGGCAGCGGGCTGCCCGTTCGTCGCCGGATCGTTCGACTGGGCGCGCCGGGTCCGTCCGCCGGCACCGGGCGCGTCGCCGGCCCCGTTCGAGGCGGCCGGCGTCGGCGGCGCCGGCGCGAAATGCTCGGCGAGGCCGTGGAGGCGCTCCTCGGGCGTCTCGGAGATCAGCCAGAGCAGCATGAAGAAAGCCATCATCGCGGTGACGAAATCCGCATAGGCGACCTTCCAGTGGCCGCCATGATGGGCAGCCGCCGCCTTGCGCTTCTTGCGGACGATGATGATCGGCCGCTCATTCCCTCCGGCGGGGGTGGACGCCATCTCAGGCCGCCTTCAGCGCCGCGCGCAGGCGGTCCTGGACGAGCGTCAGCCGGACCTGTTCGATCGCCTCGAGCGAGCGGGTGCCGTTGGCGACCCGATCGAGCAGGTCGGCGCTTTCCTGGGCGCGCTGGATGAGCAGATCGAAGGTCTGCAGCTGCTCCGTGTAGGTGATCGCCAGATACTCGTCCGCCGTGAGCACTTCGGCGAGCCCCTCGATCAGCGCGCGGACGTCGCGAATCTCCTCGGCGACCGCGGCGCAGAGAGTGACGGCAAGATGGTCGACCTGGGACATGATCGGAGGGTCCGGTTCAAGAGGGCACGAAATCAGAAGAGCTCGACATCGCCGAGCGGCGGCCGCGGCGCCGGCCGCGGCGGCGCGACCGGAGGCGCATTCGCGACCTGGCGGGAGCGGGCGCGGCCGTCATAAGGCAGGAACTCGACGCGCCGGGCATGGTCGCCGCCAAGATCGACATGGCCGACCGGAATGCCCTCGGTCTCGACGAAGCGCCGCGCGAAGGCGGCGTTCTCGCGACCGATCGGCCCGAGCCCCGCGATCATCGTGGCACCGCCGTAGAGATGGGCACGCAGCCGCTCGCGCGACGCCCCGTGCTTCATCATCTCGTTGATGAGCAGCTCCATGGCGTGGACGCCGTAGCGGACCATGTTGGCCGCGGGCACCGGCCGATCGGGGGACGGCTCGCCGAGCAGGAAGTGGTTCATGCCCCCGACCCGCGCCACCGGGTCCTGCAGGCAAACGGCGACGCACGAGCCGAGCACGGTGGAGACCACCACGTTCGGCTCGGAGACGACGGCCTGCTCGCCCTGCACGATCGAGATCCGCTTCATGGCGAGCTCAAGTCAGCTCGCCGAAGACGCGCTCGATCTTCTCCTTCAGCACGGCCGGCGCGAACGGCTTGACCAGATAGTTGTTGACCCCGAGCGCCGCGGCCTTCTGCACGATCTCGCGGTCCGACGAGCCGGTCAGCATGATGAACACGGTCTTGCCGATGACGGGATCGCCGCGGACCTGCTCGAGCAGCTGGATCCCGTCCATCTCCGGCATGTTGAAGTCGGAGATGATCAGGTGGACCCGGTCGGCGCGGACGGCGGCCAGGGCCTCCGGCCCGCTCGGCTTGTCGCGCACGTCCTTGAACCCGAAGTCCTGCAGCGCGCGGCGGATCATCGCGCGCATGCTGGCCTGGTCGTCGACCACCATAACCTTGATTGCGGATGCAGCTGGCATCAGGCTTCCCTCAAACTCAAGAACGACAGGCCGCGAGGATCGCCTCGGGCATTGCGGATAGACTGAGCTGGCGTTCCACGGCGCCCAGCTCGAAGGCGGCGCGAGGCATCCCGTAGACGACGCAGCTCTCGGCATTCTGGCCCAGGGTGCGGGCGCCGGCGCATCGCATCGCCAGCAGCCCGGCGGCCCCGTCCGCGCCCATCCCGGTGAGGATGACGCCGACGGCTCCCTTCCCGAGCCGGACCATGGAATTGAACAGCACATCGACCGAGGGGCGATGCCCGCCCACCGGATCGGCAGCGCTGAGCCTGATGCGGCGCTGGCCGGGGCTCAGCTCCATGTGCCGCTCGCCTCCAGGTGCAATATAGACGGTTCCCCGCTCGACCGGCGCGCCGTCGCCGGCTTCGACGACGGTGACGGCGCTTTCCGCGTTCAACCGGCCGGCAAAGCCAGTGGTGAAGCCGGCAGGCATGTGCTGGACGATCATCACCGGCGGACAATCGGGCGGCAGCGACGCGATCAGCGAGAAGAGCGCTTCGACGCCGCCGGTGGACGAGCCGATGCCGATGACGACGTCCCGCATCCCCTTCGCCGACGCCGCCATCGGCGCCCGGGCCGGCGCCATCTGATGACGCACCCGGCTGCGCGCCGCCGACTTGACCTTGGTCCGAAGCAGCTCCGCATCGCGCGCCACCTCGAGCGGGTTGCCGGCCGGCTTGGCGATGAAATCGACCGCGCCCAGCCGGAGCGCCTCGATCGTCACCTCGGTGCCGCGCGCGGTGAGCGTCGAGCACATCACCACCGGCATCGGCCGCAGCCGCATGATCTTCTCGAGGAAGGAGAGTCCGTCCATGCCGGGCATCTCGACGTCGAGGGTGACGACGTCGGGGTTGAGATCCTTGATCATCGCCCGCGCCGCGTGCGGCTCCGGGGCGAGGCCGACGACCTCGATCTCGGGATCGGCCGAAAGGATCCGGTTCAAGGCGGCGCGCATGCTGGCGCTGTCGTCGACCACCAGCACCCTGACGGGGGCGGCGGTCATCGGGAAGCCTCCTGGGCATGGGCATAGAGGGTCTGGCCGCACAGGCCGAGCTTCTGCGCGGCCGGGCCGATCAGGCGCTCGGAATGGCCGATATAGAGAAAGCCGCCCGGCGCGAGACGATCGGCCAGGCGCAGCTCCAGCTCGGCCTTCGCCGCATCGTCGAAATAGATCATGACGTTCCGGCAGAAGATCGCATCGTAACGCTGCCTCATCGGCCAAGGCTCGAACAGGTTGAGCGGCCGGGCGGTGACCAGCGCCCGGGCTTCGGGCGCGATCTCGACACCCTGGGGCGACGGCCGCAGCCAGGCGCTGCGATAGGGCTCGGGAATGGCTTCCGCCGCGGCGGCGCCGTAGACGCCGCGCCTCGTCGCCTCGACCATCGGCGTGGAGATGTCGGTGGCGAGGATCCGCACGTCGGCCTGGCGCAGCCACGCCGCCGCGGTGCGGTCGCGCCCGAGCAGGCACATGGCGATCGTGTAGGGCTCCTCGCCGCTGGAGCAGCCGGCCGACCAGATCCGCACCGGCCGGGCGCTGGCGGCCCGCTTCAGCTCGGGCATCAGCGTCTCGCGGAAATGATCGAAGTGGTGCGCCTCGCGGAAGAAATGGGTGTGGTTGGTGGTCAGCGCGACCACCATCGTCGCCCGCTCCTCGGCGTCGTGCTGCACCATCGCGACATAGTCGCGGAAGGTGGCGAGCCGCCGCTCGCGCAGGCGCCGGCTCAGCCGCGAATGGACCAGGGTCCGCTTCGCGTCGCTGAGGTGAATCCGGGCCTCGCGCTGCATGATCGCCGCGATCGCCGCGAACTCGGCGGCGCCGAGCTCGGACTCGCCGGGCGCCTCGCCGGCCGAGGAAGAGGCGGCGGCTTGGCTCACGCCGCGAGCTCCATCTGGCGGATGACGTTCAGCGAATCGAGGTCGAGGAGCAGCACCATCGAGCCGGCCTCGTTGGCGGCATCGTCATGGTCGCGCGCGCCGACCTGGACGAGGCCGGCGATCACCCCCGGCTCGTCGATCTCGATCTCCGGTGCCGGCTGGATCTCGCTCCCCTTGATGAGCACGATGTCGGCGACCTCGTCGACGAGGAAGCCGGCCTGCTTGCCGCCGATGCTGACGACCAGGATGCAGGAGCGCGCATGCGGCACGCTCGGCTCCCAGCCCAGGCGCTCCGCCAGCCCGACGATCGGGATGACGGTGCCGCGCAGATTGGCGACGCCCTTGATATAGGCCGGGACCTTGGGCAGCGGCGTCGGCGCTTCCCATTCGCGGATTTCAATGAGGGTCCGCATGTCGATGCCGAACATGCGGTCGCCCAGGGAGAAGGTGACGATCTTGCGTTCGCCGCTGTCGGTCGCGCTCATGCTGCCAGTCCTTTGAGATTGTGCTTGGAGGTGGGAGAGGACGCCGACACGATCGCCTCGACGTCGAGGATGAGCGCGATCGAGCCGTCGCCGAGGATGGTGGCGCCGCCGAGACCGCGGATCGGGTGGAGATTCTGGTCGAGGCTCTTGAGCACCACCTCGCGGCGGTCGTCGATCGTGTCGACCATCAGGCCGACCAGCCCCGCCGTGTCGCTCTCGACGACGATGACCAGGCAATCCTCCGGCCGGTGCTCGAGTCCGCGGCCGAGGCCGAAGAAGTCGGTCAGCCGCCGGACCGGCAGGTAGGAGCCGCGCAGCTCGATCACCTCGCTGGTCGGCGTCGCCCGCTGGACCTGGCCCGGCTCGGGACGTACCGATTCGACCACGCTCGCCAGCGGAAGGACGTAGCGCTGGCCGGCCAGCCGCACGACCATGCCGTCGAGAATGGCCAGGGTCAGCGGCAGGATCATGGTGAAGGCGGTGCCTTCGCCCGGCACGGAGCTGATCTCGACCCGGCCGCCGAGCGCCTCGACGTTGGAGCGGACCACGTCCATGCCGACGCCGCGGCCGGAGATGTTCGAGATGGTCTCGGCCGTCGAGAAGCCGGGCGCGCAGATCAGCTGGTCGATCTCCTCGTCGGAAAGCTGGGCGTCGGGCGCGACGATGCCCTTCTCGATCGCCTTGGCCTTGACGCGGGCGCGGTCGATGCCGCGGCCATTGTCGCTGACCCGAACCAGGATGCGGGCGCCCTTCTGCTCGGCCGAGACGTGGACGATGCCCTCGGCCGGCTTGCCCTTGGCGATCCGTTCTTCCGGCGGCTCGATGCCGTGATCGACCGCGTTGCGGATCATGTGGGTGAGCGGATCGCCGATCTTCTCGATGACGCTCTTGTCGACCTCGGTGGTCTCGCCGGCGACGTCGAGCACGACCTGCTTTCCGGTTTCCGCCGAAAGATCGCGAAGCATCCTCGGCACCCGCGAGAAGGCCTGCTTGATCGGCTGCGCGCGCAGCGACATGACGCTGTCCTGGATCTGCCGGGTCAGGCGCGAGAGCTGAGGCAGCTCGACCCTTTCCTGGTCGGCCGGGGACAGCCGGTCGGCGAGGATCGAGCCGCGGATGACGAGCTCGCCGACCAGATTGAGCAGCTGGTCGAGCTTGCTGAGATCGACGCGGATGGTCTGCGAGGGCTGGTCCGATGCGCGCTCGGAGCGCTCTCCGGCCGGGGCGGCGGGCGTCGGCTCGATCGCCGGGGCGGGCGCCGGCACGGGCGCGGGCGGCGCCTCGGCGACCGGCGGCGCATGGACGGTGATGATCTCCTCCGCGACCAACGCGAGCGGCGCCGGCTCCGGAAGGGCCGGCTCGATCCGGACCGCCGGCGCGGCGGCCTCGGTGCGCACGATCTCGATCAGCGAGTCGGGCGCCACGAAATCGAAGCATTCGGCAATCTCGGTCTCGGCGACCGATCCGGGGACCGAGAGCGTCCAGACGAAATAGCTGTTCTCCGGGTCGAGATCGCGCAGGTCCGGCAGCGACGAGCCATCGACCCGTTCGACGCGTCCGCCGAGCCGCTCGAGCTCGCGGATGACGAGGATCGGCTCGCCGCCATTGGCGAGGGCCTCGCGCGACGGCCCGAAGCGAACGGTCCAGTCGGACGGATCGAGCTCGACGACCTCGTCGAGCGACACCGCGACCGGCTCGAAGCCGAACGGATCGAACTCCTCGACCGCCGCGGCGACCGGGACGAAACCGAACTCGTCGCCGTCCGGGACCGCCGCCGACGGGGCGGCCGGTGACGTGGCCGGGGCCGGGGGCGGGGCAGCGGCAGCCGGCGGCGCCGAGGCGCCGGCGCCCTTGTTGGCCAGGAGGTCGTCGAGCGCGCCCAGCACGGACTCATCGGCAGGCGGCGCGGACTGCTCGCGCGCCGCGGCGACATGGTCCGACAGGATGTCGAACGCGCCGAGCATCACCTTGACGACTTCGGCCGTCGGCGGGATCGCCCCGGCACGCACCTCGTCCAGCACGTTCTCGAAGCGGTGCGAGAAGGTGAGCAAGGCGGTGTGGCCGAAAGCGCCGGAGCCGCCCTTGATCGAGTGGACGGCCCGGAACACGCCGGCGATGACCTCGGCCGAGGCATCGCCCGCGGCCATTTCGGACAGGCCTGCCTCGGCCGTCGCGAGGCCTTCGACGCACTCTTCGAAGAAGATCGCCTGGATTTCGTCGAGTTCGTCGCTCACGGGCACACCCGGCGGATCGCCGCCCCCAGCTTGGCCGGATCGAACGGCTTGGTGATCCATCCGGTGGCGCCGGCCGAGCGGGCGCGCGCCTTCTTGTCGTCGGAGAATTCGGTCGACAGGACGAGGATCGGCGTGCCGCGGAACCGCGGCATCGCCCGCACCGCCTCGATCAGCTCGAAGCCGTCCATGTTCGGCATGTTGATGTCGGTGATCAGCAGGTCGGGCTCGACCTCCTGCATGCGCTCCAGGCCGTGGACGCCGTCATTGGCGCTCTCTATCCTGAAGCCCTGGGCGGTGAGCGACGCCTTCAGGAGCATTCGCATGCTCGCCGAATCGTCGACGGTGAGGATGAGCTTGCTCACGTTACTGATCCTTTTCGGTCTGTATTCCGAGCGTCTGGCCAAGCCCGCAAAGGCTCACGCGCTCGATGAAGGCTGGGCTCGGGCTGACGATCTCGAAAGGCAGCGAGGCGCGCTCGGCCTCGGCTCGCGCGGCGACGAGCAGCTGCAGGACGGCTTGGCCGAGGCTCTCCACCTGCGAGGCATCGATACGAAGCGCGCGGTCGAGATCGGCGGCAAGGACGAGGCCGACGCGAAGATCCTCCGCGGTCACGGTGCCGGCCTGGGCGGGCAGCGTCACCTTGTGGTCGTCCGGAAGGGCGTCAGGCTGGGAGGGCATTGAGTTCATCCTTGGCCTCGTCGAGGGCGCTCTCGAGTTGCTGGAAGGTGGGGGCGTGGAGCGAAGGCGTCATGCGGCGCGCTATCTCCACCGCCACCTGGGTAGGGACGCCCTGCGCGTAGGCGACGATCGCCGTCTTCGCGATGTGGAAGGGGCCGCTGTCGGCCTCGACGACGCCGAGCAGCTTGCTCGCGATCGGGCCGACCACGCAGTAGGAAAGGAGCACGCCGAGGAAGGTGCCGACGAGGGCGCCGCCGATCATCGCGCCGAGGATCTCGGTCGGCTGGTCGATCGATCCCATCGTCTTGATCACGCCGAGCACGGCGGCGACGATCCCGATCGCGGGAAGGCCGTCGGCCATGACCTGGAGCGCGTGCTGCGGGGCGAGCTCCTCGTGATGGTGGCGCTCGATATCGGACTCCATCGCCTCGGCCAGCTGGTGCGGGTCCTCGAAGTTGACGGTCATCATCCGCAGATAGTCGCAGACGAACTCGACCAGGTGATGGTCGGCGAGGATGCGCGGGTAGCGCGAGAAGATCGGGCTTTCGGCGGGATCGTCGAGATGCTTCTCGATCGCGGTGGCGCCGCCTTTCTTGAAGGTCGCGAGCAGCGCGAACAGCAAGGTCAGGAGATCGCGATAATCGTCGTCCTTCCAGCGCGCGCCCTTGAAGGCCTGAACGATTCCCCGACCGGCCTTCTTCACCGTCGGCAGCGAGTTGCCGACGACGAACGCGCCGATGGCGGCGCCGGCGATCGCCATCATCTCGTGCGGGAGCGCATGGAGAACGATCTCCATATTGCCGCCGGCGAGGATGAAGCTGCCGAAGACGCAGCCGAATATGACGATGAATCCGATAGCGTTTATCATGGGGGTTCCGGCAGCCCGACCGTCGGGACAATTCAGTTATAGGAAGAATTTGGGGGGCGGCGTTGCGACCCGCACAGTTTTCCGCAGGGCATCCGCGCCTGCTCCATCGCGTCCGATCCGACGCTCGGCCGACGGTTCGGGAAGGCCGGGAGGCGCCGATATGACCGCCAAGGCCGCGGGTTTCGGAAAATCGTCTAGAATGAGGGAAAAGCCAGGAGCCTTGATCGATGTCGCTCACCGCTTACCAACGCGTCAGGACCATCGCCGAAAACCCCCGCGCGACCGAGTATCGCCTCGTCGGACAGATTACCGGCGAGATGATCGCCGCACGGGACAGCGGCCTCAAGGGCGCCGCGCTGATGCCGATCCTCCATCGCAACCGCGAGATGTGGAGCACCTTCTCCACCGATTGCGGCAGTCCCGGAAACGCGCTCGCGCCCTCGCTGCGGGCGAGCATCATCTCGCTCGCTTTGTGGGTCGACCGTTTCACCAGCGACGTCGTCGCCGGGCGCGAGTCGATCGAAGATCTGATCGGCGTCAATCGCCTGATCATCGAGGGGCTGGCGCCGGAGACGATGGCGGCCTGAGCCGCCCGAACGCGACAATGATTGCCGCGCCCCGGCCGGCCGCCTAAACCGGGAAGACGTGAAGAAGGATGTCCTTCCCCGGACGGCCAGGGCGGCGGGCGCCAGGACGCGATTGCTGATCTGGCTGTTCGCGCTGTTCGTCATCGCGGTGAGCTGGGCGGCGCCGCTCCAGCGGCTCCGGGAGGACCGGAACGAGATCGTCGCCGCCGCGGTCAGGGAGAATCAGAACCGGGCGACGCTCCTCGAGCAATATGTCGCGCGCACGCTCGAAGCGGCCGACATCGCCACCCTGCACATCGCCGAACGCTATCGTTCCGGCGATCCAGCCCTGCGGGGGACACCGGAACGCCCCGCCACGATCCGCGGCCCGGTGGCTGCCAATCACGCCTTTCTCGGCCTCAGCATCGCCAATGCCGACGGCGATATCATCGCCTCGACGATGGGGCCGAGAGTCGCGGGCCGCAATGTCCGCAACCATGAGGCGTTTCGCGCGCATCTCGGCCGCGACACGGGCAGGCTCCATGTCAGCCGCCCCGCGGCGTCGCGGACCTACGGCCAGGAGATCATCTGGCTGACCCGGCGGCTCAACGCAGGCGACGGCGCGTTCGCCGGGGTGGTCGCGATCAACATCGAGCCGCAGCAGCTGATCGGGTTTCACGCAGCGGTGTCGACGCGGCCGCGGGACGTCGTCTCGGTGATCGGCCTCGACGGCGTGACACGCGCCCGGCGCACCGGCGACATCTTCAGCTCCGGCGAGGACCTCGCCAACGGGCTGGTCATGCGCCGGCAGCGGGCGGATCCGGACGGGACCTATCTCGGCCCCAGCGCCCTCGACGGACTGGTACGTTATTTCAGCCATCGCCGGCTGGACGATTATCCGCTCTTCGCCACCTACGGCGTGATGGAGCAGGACGTGCTCGCGCCGGTGACCGAGCGCCGGCGCTACGTCATCGCCGGCTCGATCCTCGTCACCCTGGTGACGCTCACCTTCGTCTTCGGGCTGCTGTCGCTGCTCCGTCGCACCGAAGAGCGCGCGACCCAGCTCGCCTCCGCCAATCAGCGGCTCAGCGAGGCGCAGCGCATCGGCCAGATCGGCGACTGGGCGTTCAGCCTCGCCGACGGGAAGCTCAGCTGGTCGCCTCAACTCTACGAGACCTATCGGCGCGACCCCGCCGACGGCCCGCCGACCATGGACCAGTTCAAGTCCTGGCTTGACGAGGAATCGCGCGCGGCCATCGACGAGGCGATCGCCGCCGCGGTCGAGACCGGCGAAGCGCAATCCTACGCGCTCGGAGTGCTTCTCCCGGATGGGTCCGAGAGCCACCGGCTCATCGCAGCGCTGCCGACGCGAGACGCGGACGGCCGCGTCGTCGGACTCCATGGCACCGATCAGGACGTCACCGCGCGCCGGGAGCTCGACCGTCTGCAGGTGGAGGTCTCCCACCTGTCGCGGCTCGCCGCGATGAACGCGATGGCGGCGACGCTGGCCCACGAGTTGAACCAGCCGCTCGCCGCCGCCTCCAACTATATCGTCGGAAGCCGCCGCCTGCTCGCCGCGGGCGGGCCGCAGGCGGCCCAGGCGGCGGTGGGAATGCTCGCAGCCCAGGAGCAGGTCCAGTTCGCCGGGGAGATCATCCGGCGCGTCCGGGCGATGGTGTCGAACGAGCCGAAATCGATGAGCCCCGCCGCCATGGCCAGGGTGATCGACGACGCCATCGCCCTCGGCATCCCCGCGCGCGAGCGGGAGACCCTGGACGTCGTCACCGGGATCGCCCCCGACGCCCGCTTCATGCTCGGCGACCCGGTCCAGATCCAGCAGGTCCTTCTGAACCTCATCCGCAACGCGGTCGAGGCGGCGGCCGCCGCGGACCGACCGAGAGTGGCGCTGAGCGTCAGCCGATATGACGACGCGCATCTGCTCGTCACCGTCGAGGACAATGGCGAGGGCCTGCGCGAGATCGGCGCCCCCCTGTTCACCGCCTTCGTCTCCGACAAGATCACTGGAATGGGCCTCGGCCTTTCCATCTCCCGCACGATCATCGAGTCGCATGGCGGCCGCATCTGGGCCGAGAGCCTGCCCGAGGGCGGCGCGCGCTTCAGCTTCACGGTGCCGGCCGCGGATCTTGAGGGCGAGTAGCGCCCGGGCGGGAACGGCGCCGGCCTCCCGCGCCCCAAACCGGGTTCCGATCCGTCCATTCTCCGCTTAAGGGACGCCCGGACCCGGGAGAAAGCATGACGAATTCACGAAATGGCGAGCGCACCCGCTCGGCGCTGCGGCATTTTCTCGCCAGCGAGGCCGCCGGCGGGATCCTGCTGATCGCCGCCGCCGCCCTGGCGATGATCGTCGCCAATAGCGGGCTGGGTTCGGCCTACCACCATCTCCTCGAAGCACCGATCGGACCCGCTCTCTCGGCCCATCATGGGCCCACCAGCCTGCATTTCTGGATCAACGACGGTCTCATGGCGGTCTTCTTCCTGTTCGTCGGCCTCGAGATAAAGCGCGAGTTCGTCGACGGCCGCCTCTCGACCTGGAAGCAGCGCCGGCTCCCGGTCGTCGCTGCCGCGGCGGGGATGATCTTTCCGGCGCTCATCTATCTGCTGGTGACCGCGAACCAGCCGGAGCTGCAGAACGGGTGGGCAATCCCCGCCGCGACCGACATCGCCTTCGCGATCGGCGTGCTGGCGCTGCTCGGCCGCCGGGCACCGACTTCGCTCAAGCTGTTCCTCACCACCGTGGCGATCGTCGACGACATGGGCGCCGTCGCCATCATCGCCCTCGCCTACACGCCCTCGATCGACAGCCTCGCCCTCGGCGCCGCCGCGGCGATCCTGTTCGTCATGTACGTCATGGGCAAGAGCGGCGTCGGCCGGCTCTGGATCTACCTCATCTTCGCCGCGGCCTTGTGGTATGCCGTGCTGCTCTCCGGCGTTCATGCGACCATCGCGGGCGTGCTCGCGGCCATGACCATCCCGGTGATCAAGACCCCCGGAGCGCCCGATGCGCCCGAATCGCCCCTCCACCGACTGGAGCATGCGATCGCGCCCTGGGTCGCCTTCCTGATCGTGCCGCTTTTCGGCTTCGCCAATGCCGGCGTGTCGCTCGCCGCGCTGGGCGCCGAGGCGATCGTGGCGCCGCTGCCGCTCGGCGTCGCCCTCGGTCTCTTCCTCGGCAAGCAGGTCGGCATCTTCGGAGCCGTCTGGCTCGCGGTCCGGCTCGGCTTCGCCGGCCGCCTGAGCGGTGCCACCTGGCTCCAGATCTTCGGGGTCTCGATCATGTGCGGGATCGGATTCACGATGAGCCTGTTCATCGGTTCGCTCGCCTTCCCCGGCCAGCCTTTGCTCATCGAGGAGGCCAAGATCGGGATCCTGATGGGATCGCTCCTCTCGGCGCTGGTCGGCTATGCCGTCATCCGGTTCGCCCCGGCGCACCCGGACCAGAAGGCGCAGGAAGCCCGGATCGGGCGCGAGATCGAGTCGGATGGCGATGCCGAGTCCATCGAATGCGGCCCATCTCCCGGCGACCCCCGCCCAAGGCTTTGACCAGCCAAGCGAAATGCGCCCCGCCTCGTCGTTACCACTGGCGCTCGACGCCCGGCCGCATTAAACCCGGCCGGGGGAAAGGCGGAGCGTTGCGGGGCATCCTAACAGGCACGGCGGTGGCGGTGATGATGGCGGCGTCGATTCCGGCGCGCGCCCAGGCGCCGCTGCCCGCTCCCAGCGGTCGCCCGCTCGACATCGATTTCGCCGCCGATCCGGTGCTGCAGCTGCGCCGCGACCAGAGCGAGTTCGAAGCTTTCCGAATGCTGATCGCCGGCGCGGTCGAGCGGCATCCCGGCACGGCCGAGGCCGCGGCTACCGAGGACGAGGCGGTGGCCGCGATGAGCGAGGCGCGGGCGACCGGGCGGCCGACCCTCGACCTCACGGTCACCTCCTACCGCGTCCTGTCTCGCGAATTCTCGAACGATCCGGGAAACCTCATCGAGCGGTCGCGGCCGGAGCAGAGGACCGACGCGATCGTCGCGGCCCAGCAGACCGTCTTCGACTTCGGCGCCACCCAGCGGCGAATCTCCGCGGCGGGTGCACGCCTTCGGGCGGCCGGCGCCGAGCTCGAGGCCAGCGCCGATCGCATCGCCCTCAACGCGATCGGCGCCTGGTACGACGTGTTCGGCTATCGCGCGCTGGTCGCGCTCACCGAAGCCTTCGTCGCCAGCCAGCAGGAGCTTCGCGAGGCGGTCCAGATCCGGATCCGCGACGGCGTGTCGGCCGAAGGCGACCTGCCACGGATCGATTCCTACATCGCCCAGGCCCAGACCCGGCTGGCCCGTTTCCGCCGGCTCGCCGCGGGCGCCGAGGCGCGCTTCACCGAGCTGACCGGGATGGAACCCCCGGCCGGGCTCGAGCGGGCGCCGGCGCCGGTGACGCCGGAGCAGAGCCGCGATGAGGCCGCCTTGGCCTCGGCCGACGCACCGGCGGTCCGCACCGCCGAAGCGCTCGCCGATGCGACCCGGCAGGAAGCGCGGGCCGTGCGCGCCGACACGCTTCCCCAGTTCAGCGCCGGCGTCGATGCCGGCCGCTACGGCGTCTTCGAGAACGAGCGCGACTACGATGTGCGCGGCCGCGTCGCGATGCGCTGGCGGCTGTTCGGCACCGGCGACGCCCGCGCGGATCAGGCCCATGCGCGGGCGCGCGCCGCCGATGCGCGGGCGACGCGGATCGCCGAGGAAGCCGCCCGCGACGCCGCCATCGCCTGGTCGGACGTGCGGGCGCTGGAGGCGCAGCTCGCTGCGCTCGAGGAAGCCTATATCGCCAGCCGCCAGTCGCGCGACGTCATCGCCGAGCGCTTCCTTGCCGCGCGCGGCACCTTGTTCGACGTGGTCGCCGCCGAGGATTCCTATTTCGAGTCAGCGACGACCTATATCCAGGCGCTGTCCGAGTTGGACGCCGCTCGCTATGTGCTGCTATCCCGGACCGGGCGTCTGCTCGACGTGCTGAGGATCGACGCCGACCGGTTGAGAGGTGAAGGTGAGCGCTGACAATCTCGTCAAGGTGCCACGGCCTCGGCTGGCCGAATGGCTGATGGAGCCGATGCGGCGCAACCGCTCGACCTATTGGAAGGTCGCGGTGGCGGCGGTGTTCATCAACATCTTCGCGCTGCTGACCGCTTTGTTCACGATGACGGTGTACGACCGCGTCGTTCCCAACAACGCCATGTCCTCGCTGGTCGCGCTGTCGATCGGGCTCGGCATCGTCATCATCTTCGATTTCATCCTGAAGCTGCTGCGCGCCTATTTCGTCGACCTCGCCGGCGCCAGCATCGACCGCGACATCGGCGAGGAGGTGTTCGGCCGGCTGCTCGCGATCCGGCTCGAGCTGAAGAAGGGATCGACCGGAGCGCTCGCCAGCCTGATGCGCGAGCTCGAGGCGCTGCGCGACTTCTTCGCCTCGGCGACGCTGACCGCGGTCGTCGACGTCCCCTTCATCTTTCTCACCCTCCTCGTCGTCTGGCTCATCGGCGGTCCGGTCGTGCTGGTCCCGGCGCTGATGGTGCCGCTGGTCATCCTGATCGGCTGGCTGACCCATCCGGCGCTCGAGCGCCTGTCCGCCCGGTCGCTCGGCGAGGGCATGCTCAAGCAGTCGGTGCTGGTCGAGGCGATCGGCGGACTCGAGACGGTGAAAACCGCCGGCGCAGCACCCTTGCTGTCGCGGCGCTGGCTCAAGGCGGTGGAGCAGCACTCGGACAGCTCGCTGCGCCAGCGCATGGTCTCCTCGATCGGGGTCACCTTCGCCACCTCGGCGGGAACCATCTCCTACGCGGGCGTCGTCATCGTCGGCGTCAATCTGATCGCCGAGCAGGAGCTGACGATGGGCGGGCTGATCGCCTGCTCGATCCTGGCCGGACGCGCCATCGCCCCCCTCGCCCAGATCTCGCAGCTGCTGTCGCGGCTCACCTCGACACGGACCGCCTATCGCCAGCTCAATCAGATGATGGAGCTGCCGCCTGAGGGCCCTGAAGGAGAGCCGCTCAAGCTGTCCCGCATCGATGGCAAGATCGAGCTGCGCAACGTCGGGTTCCGCTATCCCGGCGCGCCCGAGCGGGCGCTCGACGAGGTCAGCTTCTCGATCGAGCCGGGGGAGCATGTCGCTTTGCTCGGCCGGGTCGGATCGGGCAAGTCGACCATCGCGCGGATCATCCTCGGCCTCTATCCCCCCGAGGAAGGCCTGATCCTCATCGACGGCACCGACATTCGCCAGCTCGCTCCGGCCGACCTCAGGAACGCCATCGGCGCGGCGATGCAGGAGAGCGTGCTGCTCACCGGGTCGGTCCGCGAGAATATCGTGCTCGACCGGCCCCAGGTCGACGATGCCGAGATGCTCCGGGTCACAGAGATTTCCGGCACCCACCAGTTCATGGGCCAGATCGCCAACGGCTACGACCTCAAGCTCGCCGATCGCGGCGAAGGCCTGTCCGGCGGCCAGCGGCAATCGATCGCGATCGCCCGGGCGCTCGCCGGCCGGCCGCCGATCGTCATCATGGACGAGCCCTCCAGCGCGATGGACGCGCAGACCGAGACCGCCCTCATCCAGCGCCTCCAGGAGGAGCTCAGGGGCCGCACCCTGATCATGATCACGCACCGACCGCCGCTGCTCCAGCTGGTCCAGCGCATCATCCTGCTCGACAAGGGCAAGGTGGTCGCGGACGGGCCCCGCGACGCGGTGCTCCAGAAGATCATGCGTCCCAAGGCGGCCTGAGGACAAGATGCACGGCACCCCCCATATCGAGGATCTGACCGATCGGATCAGGCCCCGCGCCGCCTCGACCGTGCTGCTCTGGGTGATCACGGGCTTCATCCTGCTCTTCTTCATCTGGGCCTATTTCGCCGAGCTCGAGCGCACCGTGCGCGGCATGGGCCGGGTCATTCCGAGCTCCCAGCTCCAGATCGTCTCCAACCTGGAAGGCGGCATCGTCGAGAACATCCTCGTCCGCCAGGGGCAGCAGGTGCGCGCCGGCGACCCGCTCATCCGGCTGGACCCGACCCAGTCCGGCGCCGAGTTCGGCAGCGGCGAGGCGACGCTCGCCGCCCTTTCCGCCAAGATCGCGCGGCTGTCGGCGGAAATACAGGGGCGCGAGCCGGTCTATCCGGCGGCATCGAACCCTGCCGTCGCCGAGCAGATCCGGATCGAGCAGGCGCTGCACGCCTCGCGAATGGCCGACCTTGCCAGCATGACCGCGGCCGCGCAGGCCCGGCTGACGCAGGCCGAGCGCGCCGTCGCCGAGGCCCAGGCCACCTACCAGGCCCGCATTGCCGCCCGCGAGGCGAGGCAATCGGAAGCGGACATCCTGCGGCCGCTGGTGGAGCGCGGGATCGAGCCCAGGCTGAGCCTCGCCCAGGCCGAGAGCGCCGCGGCAGTGGCGACCAGCGAGGCCGAAGCGGCCGCCGCGTCGATCGCACGCACGACGGCGGGCGTCGCCGAGGCACGTTCGACGCTCGCCCAGCTGCGCCAGGAATGGCGCGCCCAGGCGGCGAACGAGCTCGCCACCGCCCAGGCGGAGCTGGCCGCGCGCCGGCGGACGCTGCCGGCGCTCGCCGATCGGGTCGACCGCACCGTGGTTCGGGCGCCGCTCGCCGGGCTGGTCAACCGCGTGCTGGTGACGACCCGCGGCGGCACCGTCGGTCCCGGCGCGCCGCTGGTCGAGATCGTGCCTTCGGAGGAGAGCCTGCTCGTCGAGGCCCGGATCACCCCGCAGGACATCGCCTTCGTCAGCCTGGGCCAGCCGGCCCGGGTGGCGATCACCGCATACGACCGGGCCATTTACGGCGTCCTTGAAGGCAATGTCGTCGCGATGTCGCCCGATGCGGTCACCGAGGAGCGCACCGGCGAGACCTATTATGTCGTGCGCGTGCGCACGGCGGCCAACGCGATCCGCGACACGCGCGGCAATCCGATGCCGATCGGACCCGGCATGGTGGCCGAAGTCGACCTGCTCGGCGACCCGCGCACCGTCCTCCAATATATCCTTTCCCCGATCACCCGCCTCAGCGAAACCGCCTTGAGGGAGCGGTGAGCGAGGCGCGCCGCGCTCCGGCGCCGGCGGACACCGCTTCCAGCGAGGCTGCGGAAGCGCGGGTGCAGGTAGGCGGGTTCGTCGCCGAGGCACGGGCGACGATGACGCCACAGGGCCTGCTGGCGATCGGCGGCCTGGTCGGCGCGATCCTGCTCTCGGTCGCCGTGCTGGTCCGCGCCGCCAGGCGCTAGATTCCTTCCAGGACCGCGCTGCGCCGAATGCCTAGACCTTCGCCGTCAGCGGAAGAGACAGGTCAGCCCGGCCCACAAGGCGGAGACGGGCGCATCGGGCGCGGCCGATCCGAACAGTCCGCCGAGATCGCCCGAACGGAATTCGGTTCCCAGCGACGATGGCTCGACCTCGAGCGTGCGGCTCGCCTCCGCCTGGCCGCGGGCTGTGCCGATGCCGATGCCGTCGGCGGTGGAAAGTCCGCGCTCCCCCACGAACCAGCCGCGAAAACTCTCCTCCTCGAACAGGCCGGTGAAGCCGTTCGCCCATTCGACATGGAGGATCGGGCCGGCGCCGCATTCCTCGTTGACCGCCTGCTCGCTCGGCTGTGCGCCGAAAGCGCGGCCGAGCGCCTCGACCGCCTGAGCCTGCGGAGTGCCGAACGCGAGCAGGCGCGCGGCGCCGCTATCGGCGTCGACCAACCGCACCCCTTCCGGATCCAGCGTCACCAGGGTTGCCGCGGACGGTGCGCGCAGCGCCGGATCCGGGCTCCCGGTCGCGGCATCGCCGGCTTGCGCGACATTCGACGCGGCGCCGGCCGGAGCGGGGACATTGTCCGCATCGCCGGCACCGCAGCCGGCCACCAGCATCAACACCGCCGCCGCCGCAATTCCACGCATGCTCATCCTCCCAAGCCGGTTTCGGTCCGGCTTCGCGCGCATTAGCAGCCGGCGCCCCAGAAGCGACAATTCGCGACCATTTCTCCCCCGCGTTGACATTCGCCTGCGACAGGCCGGGTCCAATTAGAGGACACCCGCCGATGAGCGGGCGGCACGAAGGAGTTCAGTTCATGCGTAAGATCGTCATTTCCGCCCTGGTCGCCACCGCCGCGCTGTCGAGCGTCCCCGCTTCGGCGCAGGCCTGGCGCGGTCCGGCCCCGGTGCAGCGCCAGCTCCAGAACGACATCAACCAGCTCGAGCGGCGCATCGACAATGCCGCCGCCCGCCGGACCATCTCCCAGCGCGAGGCGGCGGGCCTGCGGCGGGAGGCGGGGCAGCTGCAGCGGCTCTATGCCCGCTTCAGCCGCAACGGTCTCGACCGGCGCGAGGTCGCCCAGCTCCAGCGCGGGGTCGGCCAGCTCCAGCAGCGGCTCCGGGTCGAGCGGCGCGACGTCGACCGTCGTCGCGGCTGAGCCAAGCTTTAGGCCGACAAGGGAAAGGGCGCCGATCGGCGCCCTTTTCGTTCTGCGCGCCCGTCGCGCGGCGATGGTGGACAGGGCTGGATTCGAACCAGCGTACGGGAAACCCGGGCAGATTTACAGTCTGCTGCCTTTAACCACTCGGCCACCTGTCCGTGGGAGCGCCATATAGGAAGGCGGCCCAATTGGCGGAAGGGGCGGCCCGTGTCAACGCCGTGCAAGACGGCGATTTCTCCCGTTTCAGTAAGGCGACGGCGCCGCCCAGCGGCCATGCCGGCGATAGAGGGGCAGCCAGCCTTCGGCGACCGCGGCGAGCGGCTGCGGGTTGATGCCGAAGGCCTCGAACCCGGGCTGGTTGCCGCTGGGAACATTGTCCTTCTGCAGCATCAGCCACTGGTCCCAGGTGATCGGCGCGCCCGGAAGCCAGCCGAACAGCCGCGCCATCAGCCGGCCGAGCCCGTCCGGAACGTCGAGGATCGGCTTGGAGCCGCGGCCGGTCGCCTGGCAGAGCCAGTGGTTGATCTCGCGCATCGACAGCGGGTTCGGTCCGCCGAGCTCGTAGGTCCGGCCGCGATGCGCCTCCGGCTCGACCGCCGCGGCAGCGATCGCTCGACCGAGATCGCCGGCATAGACCGGCTGCAGCTTCCAGGCGCCGCGGATAACCGGAAGGACCGGGAGCATCCGTGCCATTCCCGCGAAGCGGTTCACGAAATCGTCCTCGGGGCCGAACACGATCGACGGACGTACCACGACGGCGTCGGGAAAGGCGGCGCGGACCGCCAGCTCGCCCTCGCTTTTGGTGCGCCCGTATTCGGATTCGCTCTCGGGATCGGCGCCGATTGCCGAAACCTGGACGAGCGTGCGGGCCCCGGTCGCGGCGGCGGCCTCGGCCACGTTGCGGGCGCCGGCGACATGGATCCCCTGGAAGTCGCCCTTGAGGGTGCCGACCAGGTTGATCACCGCTTCGGCACCATCGACGGCGCGCGCGACCGTCTCCGGCCGGCGGATGTCGGCATCGACGAACTGGATCATGCCGAGCCCGGTGAGCGGGCGCAGGAAATAGGCGTTGCGGGTGTCACGTTCGGCGACGCGGACGCGCATGCCGGCCTTGAACAGATGCTGGGCCACGTAGCGGCCGATGAAGCCGCCGCCGCCGAACAGGGTGACCAGCCGGTCCGTCTTTGCCGTCATCTTCGAACGCCTTGGCTAGCGGGCCCGACGCCGCTGCGAGCCCTGGGGTGCGCCGTCCCCTTGGCGAGTTGCGGCGGCCTTGGCAAGCCGATGCGGCGGCGCGTTGACAAGCGCTTCACGGCCTCCTACCTCGCGCCTCCTACCCCGTGCCCAGGTGGCGGAATTGGTAGACGCACCAGCTTCAGGTGCTGGCGCTCGCAAGGGCGTGGAGGTTCGAGTCCTCTCCTGGGCACCAGACACCCCATTTCAGGGTGTCCCACCACCTCCCTCATGAGCTTGAAAAAATGGCAGTTTTCTGCCATAAATTCGCTCACGAGGTCCCATCCGATTCCACCCTGTCCATCCGACTTGTTGGTATCGTTGTTGGTATCTCAGGTGCCAGCAAACGGGAGATACCAACATGGCTCTCAGCGCGATGGAGGTGCGGAGCGCAAAGGGCCGCGACCGACCCTACTACAGGTCTCGGACTCGAGTGGGCTCTACCTGTTCACAGTGCTCCAGCGCACTGGCCTGTCCCGTTCGACCCTCTACCGCAAGATCCAGAACGGGACGTTCCCGCGACATATCGCCATCAGCACCCGCTGTGCCGGCTGGCGCGAATCCGCCGTCGACGGATGGATGAAGAACCCGATGTTCTACCGCACAGACTAAGCCATAGCCTGCTCCGGGGTGGGCGAAGGGCCGATCACCGATCTCGGCGAGATCAATGATGCAACCGGAAGTGGAGGGCGCCCCGGCATACTGCCTAGGGGGCTGACCTCCCTTGCCTGGGATCCGCACGGCCGGTCCGCGACCAGCCTTCGCCGATATGACGCCGCAGGAAGTCGAGCGTACGGGCCATCTGATCCACGGCCTGCGGTATGGGCCAGAAGGCAGGCGTGTGCCCGCCGCCTTGATACAAAGCGAGCTCCACCGGACGGTTGAGCCGGCGCAGCGCGGCGAACAATTTCCCGCTTTCCCGCGAGCCGGTGAAATCGTCCGTGCCTTGGAGGATCAGAACGGGCGTACGGATCCGGTCGGCAAGATAGTAAGGGGAGTTTTCGATATATCTGAGAGGGTCGTCCCAGACAGGTTGCCCAAGGCGCGGCTGCGAATTCTCGGACCAGTCGCTGCGATCGACAAGGGCGCCGCGGATATAGTCCGCCTCGCCATAGCTTCCGCCGAGATCATAGACACCGGCGCTGGGGATGGCCGCGCGAAACAGGTTGGTGCGCGCCACCACCGCGAGCGTGCCGAAGCCGCCGAAGCTGTGGCCGCGAATCGCAAGCCGGTTGATGTCCACATAGCCAAGGTCCGCGGCGCGATAGACCTGCGGGAGCAGGGCATCCATGATCTCGTCGATCACATGCCCGCGCTGCTCCCCGGGGCCGATCACGACATTGGTGAGAATGACCGCATAGCCCCTGCTCGTGAGCAGATAGGCGGGGTCACCCATTCCCGGCGCTCCGAAGCGGTCCAAATTGGTGGTGAGATCGTCGCCGGGATAGAACCACACCACCGCGGGCAACCGGTCTCCGCGACGCGCCCCTGGGGGAAGCAGGACCGACGTTCTTACCGTTCGCAGCGTGCCGTCGTGCTGCGAAATGACTGTCTCGAAGGTCTCCGCTTGGGAGGTGGCCGCGGCCCGGATCTGGGGCGCAATGTCGGTGAGCGCGCGCGCTTGGCTGAGGTCGCGGGCGTAGCTGAAAAGGTTCGCCGGCGTCCGGAAGTCCTCGTAGATGCCGACGAGCCGGTTTCCGGCGGCCTGGATGTCGTGAAAGCGACCGCGGCCCCGCCACGCTTCGCGCGTCTCGCCCGTTCTTAAGTCGAACTCGAGCGCGACCGCCTCGCCCGTATTCTTGTCGCGACCCAGCAGGCGAAACGCATGCTGCGTCGACTGCAGCAGCGCACGATCATCGCGGGCCATGACACCGTTGATCGCCCAGCGGGCGCGATCGACGGGTATCCGGACCGGTTCACCCCCCGCGACCGGGATGAGGGCGAGATCGATATCGTTGCCGAAGGGGACATTGCCCCGGCCCCGCTGGACCGGATTCGTCCCCACAAGGACCATAGAGCCATCCTGCGTGTACCAGTGCAGCGCAGGCGAGAGGGGGCCGAGCGAGGCGCCGATCCGCATGGGCGCGGACGGGCCATTGGCGTCGAAAGCGACCCTCCACAATTCGCCGTTGCGAGTGAAAACGAGCTCGTCGGCGACCGGGCTCCAGCGATAGTTCAGGATGTTCTCGTCGCCGCCGACCGCCGCGCGCAGATCGTCGGCGATAAGCACCGGCGTTCCGCCCTCGGCTGATACAGCGAAGAGCTTTGTCACCATGCGATGAGCCTCGCCCACTGCCAGACAGGCGGCGGAGAAATAGGTCAGCCAGCGCCCGGACGCCGAGGTGCGGAAATAAGGCGTCGGATGATGGCGATTGGGGGCGCCGGGCGCACCCTGCACCTCCGCCTCCACGATCAGCCTGGCGTCGGCGCCGTCGACCTCGGCCATGGCCAGCGAGGCCGTGAGATAGTTGCCCCGGCCGCAGCGAGCATCGAAATCCTGCTCACCTCCTGCCGCGGTTGCAGTGCTCGGCCGGCGTTGCGCGGCCGGGTCGTGACGGTAGACGGTCACGCCCCCGGGCTGCATTTCGGGCGCCGTGCTGGGCGCGACACGAACCCGCGCGTGCGCCGGCGATCCCGGGCCTGCCTCGGGCCACGCCGCGAAGAAGATCCGGGTTCCGTCGGGACTCCAGCGCGGCTCCTCATGGGCCCACAGCAGCGATTTTGCCGGCCGCTCGGACACCCGGCGGCAGCTTCGATCGCCGCGATCATACAGCCACAGCCGGGTCTCGCCGTCGCGGTCGGAAAAGAAGGCCAGTCGACGCCCGTCGGGGGACCAGGCGGGATCCCAATCATTGCCGCCGGACGGACAGATGCGCGCGCTGTCTCCCGTCTGGAGGTCGATCACCATGATCCGAGCCCCCTGCGCGATCGTGGCAGGCGCACCCGTCGGAAGGAACATCTCCGCATCGAGCGCCTGATCCTCGACAGGCACCTGAACGACATAGGCGGCGATGTCCCCCTGGCGCGACACCGCCAAGGCCCGCGTGTTCGTGCTTGGAGGCATTCGAGGATGGGAATAGGCGTCGGCAAGGTCCGCGGGCGGTTCGACCATGCGATCGTCAGCCAACGCAGCCGTCGACGTGAGGAGGACTGCAAGCAGGGAGAGGCGCAGGATCGGCGTCATCGGTCGGGTCCTTTGACTGGAGGGTCGTCGCAGGCGTCAGAAGCGCTTGCGCAACTCGAGGGAGATGAAACGGCCCACGGGGCTGGCGTTGGTCGGGTCGTGCCCGATCGGTTCGCTGAGGCCATCGGTGACGCCCGGACCGAGGTCGGCGACGAACGGCGGATCGGTGTCGAAGAGATTGCGGACCGCCAGCAATAGACTAACGCCCGACAGAGGCCCGCGCCGCTCCCCGAAATCATAGGAGGCGGTGAGGTCGAAGGTCACCCAATCCCCGATCCTCGGCGAGGCCGGGGTGAACGGGTTCGCATAATCGTCGACATAATAGGCGGTCAGCCGGCCGGAGAAGCCTCCCGACTGGAGCCCAACAAAGGCGTTGGCGCGAAAGTCTGCCGGCCGCCCCAGGATGTTGATCTGGGAAAGCACCGGCGAGTTTGGGGTGGTTCGCGCTTCGGATTCGAGGATGTAGGTCGCGTTGGCCCCAAGGCTGAAGACGATATCGCCGCGGTCGAAGGCATAGGTGACGGCGAGGTCGACCGCCTTCTGGGTCGACACCGCGATGTTGCGCAGCCGGTTGTCGAGGATGTAGCCGACATTGGCGACCAGCGCGTCAAGGTCGGTCTGGTCGAAGCCGACGACATTGCCGGAAGCGAGCTCCGAGCTGGCGAGGATCTCGGCGAAATCCTCCCGGGTTGGCGAGAAGTTGAAGAGATCCGTGTAGTTGAACGGCTGGAGGAAATAGCCGGTGCCGCGGCCAGGATCGCCGCGGGTGATCCGGTTGGTGTAGTCGATCGCAACATAGGTCATGCTGATCGCGAGGCGGGGAATGCTCGGCGGGCGCAGGTCGGCGCCGAGGGCGAGCAGGTTCGAGGTCTCCGGCCCCAACTCGGAATCGACGCCCTGGTCGATATAGAGCCCGATCGGCGTTCCGGTCCCCAGCGGGTTCGGGTAGCCATAGGCCACCGGGTTTATGATCTGGTAAGCGCCCACCTGGCCGAGGCTGAGCAATCCAGGCGCCCGAAAGGTCCGCCCATAGCTTCCTCTGAGATTGAAGCCTTCCGTCACGGACCAGAGGACGCCGACCTTCGGGCTCAGATCCTCACCGAAGTCGGAATAGTCGGAATAACGGGCCGACGCGTTGATCTCGAAGCGGTGGATACCGTTGATTTCGGACTGGGGCCCGATCAGGGGCAGGTTGATCTCCCCGAACGCGTAGCGGGTGGACCGCCGACGATCGGCGGTCGTCGTGGACGTCCTTCGTGCCAACACCTCCCGTGTCGCGCCGATCCCCACCGAATAAGCGAGATCGCCGCCGGGAAGCGGCAACACGCGCCCGCTGGCGCTGGCTGTCACGTCGTAGGTTTGGGCACGGACGCGCGTGGAGTTCACTCGCGGCGGTAGCAGCGTTGATGTCTCGAAAGTATCAGTGCGGTTCCAGACGCGCGAGTAGGAGCCGACGACATCGAAGGTAAGCGCGTTGCTGACCTCATACGAGCCGCCCAGCGAGCCGAACCAGGAGTCGGATTCCTGATCGTAGGTCGTCTGGGTGCGGTAGTAACCGAGACCTGCAATCTCACCCAGGTCGCGCGCCAGTGCGAACTGGCTCGTCCGGCGGTTGTAAAGGGCATTCCCAGTGAAGACGAGGCGGTCGCCTGCTTCTTGTCGGCCGCTGAGGAAGAGGCCGTAGCGCCTCTCGGGCGGCGATAGATTGTAAAGGCCGGCGACATTGCGCGAGAAATCGCGCTCGTCGGTGGTGAGCGACGATCGGTCGAGATAATTCCCGCTCAGGACAAGGTTGCCTGTCGACCAGTTGAGACCGCCGGTCAGCGAAGCGCGAAACTCGTCCTGCGCTCCATCATCGGTCGTGCCATAGCCAGCCGTTGCCTCCAGCCCGCGAAACCGCTCACGCAGGATGAAGTTCACGACGCCGCCGACGGCATCGGAGCCGTATACCGACGAGGCGCTGTCGGTAAGCACCTCCACGCGTTCGATCGCTGCCAACGGAATGAGCGAGATGTCGACGACGCTGCCGCCGGACGAACCTGACAGTCGCCGGCCGTTGAGGAGGACCAGGGTCGTGCCGGGGCCGAGGCCACGCAGGTCGACGCCGTTGATCGCGTCCAGGTTGAAATAGCCGGCGCGATCCGCCGAAAGCGCATTGGCATTCACGCTGTTGAAGTTCTGGGTCAGCGTGTTGACGACCTGCTCGGCGGTGGTGGCGCCGCGCGCGTCGATCTCGCGGCGCGTGATGATGGTGAGAGGCGAGGATTCCGGGATGATCCCCCGGATGTTGGTGCCCGTGACCATGATCTCCTGGTATGGGCCCGCTTCATCCGGCATCCCCGAGATCCTGCCCGTTTCCGGAGCAGCCGGCACGATCGTATAGGTCTGCGGTCCCGTCGCCTGTGCCTGGAGGCCGGAATTCTCGAGCAAGCGGCTGAGCCCCTCGGCCACGCTGAAATTTCCCATGACGGCGTTGGTGCGACGGCCTTGCGCGTCGCGCGCCGAGATCAGCAGCTGGATATCGGCCTGGCGGCTGAAGGCCGCGATGCCGTCCGCGGCAGCCTGCGCCGGCACATTGAAGGTCTTGACCTGAGCCGCGGCGGGCGCCGCGCTGGCCACAATGACGATAGCAGCGCTTCCGAACAGCGCCCGCCTCACTCCGCAGTCAAATCCCATATCCACCCCCTGCTGACGGCGCGCCCCGCGCCCTCTCAACAGAGTTTTGGGCGACCAAATTCCTTAACCGGGTCGACGCATTTCTGACGTCTGCGGCCGCCCGATGCGGATCTCCTCCGCGCTGAGCGTCACGGGAACGTTGAGGCTGCGCCGGACCGAAAGCGCGAAGCCTTCGGGATCATCGGTGCGAAAGAGTCCATGGAAGCGCTCCCCGGCCAGTGTGGGATCTGCAATCACGATCGCGCGGCGATTGTGGCGATTGAACTCCGCGGCGGCTTCGGCCAGCGTCTCGTTGGCAAGGTCGATCTTCCCTGAGCGCCATGCCAGCGCTCGGTCGACGCCGGAGGCTCCCACCGGGGCCACTGAAGCGCGACCGTCGCGATCCACCCTTGCCCGCCCCCCCGCGCTGATGCGCAGTGCGCCGGACTCGCCCGTGACCGCCTCCACTGCCACCGTGCCTTCGCTGACAAGGATCTCGGTGCCGGAATCGCCGCGGCGGACTGAAAAGGCCGTGCCGATCGCCCGCACCCGGACGCTGCCTGCAACCACCTCGAACGGGCGGCTAGGGTCATGAGCGACCTGGAACCAGGCCTCACCTTCGTCGAGACTGACCGTGCGCTGACGTTCGCTGATCACGACCCGGATAGAGCTGCCGCTGTTGACCGCGGCCGTCGAACCATCGGCGAGCGGAACTCGGCGAATCTCGCCGACGATCGTCGTTACGCGCTCGCCCTGAAGACCGATCAGCAGCGTTGCGGCAAGCCCGGCCGCGACCGCGCTGAGCCCCCCCGCTATCACTACGCGCCGCGTCGGCTGGTACCGCGCCGGTGGTGAACGCGTGGCACCGCCTGGATCGGGTGCATCGAGGAGGGCCCAGGCAGCCTCGGCCTGTAGCAGGGCGCCACGGCGGCGCGGATCAGCCGCAGCCCATGCCTCGATCTCAGCGAGGAGGTCGTCGTTTCGGCCCTCGCGATCGAGGCGCATGACCCAGGCCACCGCTTCTCGTTCGATCTCGGCTGCGCTCTGCCGCGCCATCAGCCGATCCTCCCTCTGGCGTTCCGCTCAAAACCCCGCTCCGCGTCGGAATCTGACCGCTTGAGCGCTGCCAGGATGAGAAGCAGTCCTTTCCGGCTTTCGTTCTCGACGATGCCTTCGTTCACCCCCAGGCGCGCGGCGATCTCCTTCTGCGGCACGCCATCGATCTTGCGCATCTCGAAGATGCGGCGGCAACGCTCCGGAAGCGTCGCCAGCACGGCGCGAACCCTGGCAAGCTCCAGCTTGCCGTCCAGCGCTCGCTCTGCGGAGGGCGCATCGTCGAACGGAGCCATCGCCTCGATCTCGGCAACGCTCTCGATGCTCACGATCCGCTGCCGGCGAATCTGGGCGAGCAGCAGGTTACGAGCGATCGAGAAGAAATAGGCACCAGGCCGATCGATCATGTCGATGCGCTCGAGCGCTGCCAGCCGGCAATAGGCTTCCTGCACGACATCATCGATCTGATCGTCGGGCACACGTGAGCGGCTCAGCCACGCACGTACTTCCGGCTCGTGGGGCATGACCTTCTCCGCCACCCACTTGACGATTTCACGTCTGGTGCCTTCCTCAGCTATCGCCGCCCACCCCCTCGTTCGCCAGCTCGCCTCGACCCCTCGATGCGCGGCCACACGGTTTCCTTATCAACCCATGATATTATTCGCCTACGGCATCACCGCGACCGGCGGGCCCAGCGTTCGTTCGTACCAATCGAATATCCGGCGCCACATGTCGCGGATGTTCGCGGGCGAGTTGTAGACATGATCCTCCCCGTAATAGCGCACCATCAGCGCGTCCCGATCAAGCCTCGCCAGAGCGGTGAAGAACTCCTCGGTCTGCGTGGTCGAGACATAGTCGCGATCACCGGTCATCAGCATGATCGGTGTGCGAACATTCTCGACATGCATGAGTGGGCTGTTACGCAGGTACCGTTGGGGGTCCGACCAGGGCGGTGCCCCCATTCCTCCCTGGCCCGTCTCCATGAGGCTTGCAGCCGAGAGATCGGGGCCCGTGCGCTCAACCTCCAACCGGCGGCGCACGTCGAACTGACCGTACTTGCTCGTAAGGTTGTAGAAGCCGGCCATGGCGATGGCGGATCGAAACCGGTCCGTGAGGCCTACCAGCGCACCGGTCGCATAGCCGCCATAGCTTCCGCCCTGTACCGCTAGTCGTTCCGCATCGACATATCCCTGAGCGACAGAGGCATCGACGGCAGCGAACACCTCGTCGACCAAGCCTTCAAGCGGTTCCCGGGGAAGCTCCCCATATGGCACCGGAAGGCTTGGACGCAGCACGGCATAGCCGCGCGCGGCCAGGATGTGGTCGTTGTGCGGATCGAAAGAGTCGACGCGGCTGCGTGACCATGTCTCACGCCCGACGGAGCCAGGATAAACAATGACAACGGTCGGAACACGCGTGCCCGGCTGATATCCTGGAGGCAGCAACAGCCATGACATGCGCGGATCATTGTCGGGCCCGCGATGGTCGATCCGAACCGGCGACCCTCCCACGACATCGCGCAGACCGGCATTCAGACGCATGACTTCACGAACCGGGCCGTCCGGCCCGATCACGGACAACGTCGTCATATTGTCGGTATGATCGATGACCGCCGCCCGCCGCGTCTTGGGTGAAACAGCCACAAAGGTGGCCCCGGGCGAGGGTGCCGTGATCGTGGTAATCTGTCGGCTGGATATG
This sequence comes from Sphingosinicella terrae, assembly GCF_003347635.1. Classification (GTDB taxonomy): domain Bacteria; phylum Pseudomonadota; class Alphaproteobacteria; order Sphingomonadales; family Sphingomonadaceae; genus Allosphingosinicella; species Allosphingosinicella terrae. The sequence goes on along the minus strand of NZ_QDFY01000009.1, from coordinate 114,341 downwards.
TCGATCAGTATCAGGTGCGTTCCGGCAACGCCGGGCGAGGTGGCCTCGAGCACCAGGGAGTCCCGGGGCTGGGGATTGGCAGGCGGGAGGTAGCTGTAAAGTTCGGGCTCGCGCCAGGCGCGTACCGGCGCGGTGACCTCAGCGGTGAGATTGCTGCGCATCCCGTTTGGAGCAACGAGCCAGGCCTCTCCCCGATGCAGGAGGAGGAGACCGGCGCCATTGGACCCGAGCAGCTGCGGCACCTCGCCTTCGAACGTGGCGGTCAGATTGCGTGGTGTTCCCTCGCCGACGAGGTACCAGCCGGAACGCGGCGAGGCGCCTTCCTCGTCCGCTGGCGGCTTGGCGAGAACGGCAAGCTGCTCACCAATCCAGGCGGAGCGAATGTCCACCGCGAGCCCAGCCCAGGCAAGGTGCGGCTGGAGGGTGCCGAGGTCGATGGCAACGACTTGACCCGTGCGTAGGTCGTAGGTGCGAAAACGCGCGGCTGCCCAATCACGTCCACGATCTCTGCCTACGAAGGCCAGGACGGGGGCCTGCGCCGACCAGTTGAGCGACCAGGGCAGCACATCGCAATCGGGGCAGACTTCAATCCCGCCAGCCGGCCCGTCCGGCGTCGTGATCACGAGCCGGCGCTCGATGCCCCCTCCATTGGCACCGTTCTCGATGCGTTGGTCGCCTGCCAGTTCAAGCCTTTGCTCGCGCAATGCTGCCCAGACCTCGCCGTCCGGTGAAGGGAACCAAGCTGAAAAAGTGCCCGGCGCGACGCGCTGAATCCTGCCGGTTGCGGCGTCGACGACCCCGAGCCATCTTTCCGATGACACGGGGCTGGCGAAAGCGCCGCTGCCAACTTGCCTCGAGGTAGCTTGATTGCCCCTGTTGCGCGCGCTCCACAGCGCCACCAGCTCGTCCCTGTTTTCCCGGTGTAGGCTCGCGGTAAGGTCGACCTCTCCGTCTCTAAGAACCTGGAGCGCAAATCTCTCATCAGCCCATGGCAGATCTCGACCGGAACCATAGCCAAGAGGAGCGTCCACGCGGACCAGTTCGCGATCGGCTAGGGAGGCGATCCCTACGCGCATTCCTCGGTCGGAAGCTTCTCGGAGCGCCGCATATCGCCCGTCGGAGGATATGCCGGCCAAGGCGTAACCGGCGCCGCTCTCCGGCTGGAACAGCGGGACGGGCCCGATCTCAGCCTGGAGGTCGAGCACATAGATCCGGCCGCGCAGCTGGCCCGGAACGTAGTCGCGGCCGAAATCGGCCTGGCGCTCGAACGGCTCGAGATATTCGAAGAGCAGTCTACGGCCTGTCGGATCGAATCGAACAGATCCGAATGACTCGACGGACAGCACATCGTCTGGAGTCAGCGGCCGTTCCGCCGCAGCCAAGTCGTGAGGTAACCAAGAGCACAGGAGGAATGCGACGGTGAGCTGAGCGCGAACAAACAAGCCGGGCAAAGAAGGCCTCCATCGAGGATGGCATCGGACGATGCTCCATCGATGCGTGGATTGCGTCGTTCCTTATCAGCGAGAGATCGGCGCAGTGCGGTAATCCCGACGTTGGCCTTGCGGACGCACGCGAGAAGCGACACGCGGTGCGCAAGCTTCTTGCCGAGGGAAAGGCCACGCCTTCCGCCTGGTGCTCGCCTGGCTCAGGCTTCTGTCGTGCCTCATCCTGGCAAATGTCGCGGGCAGCCTACGCCTTCAACCGCAACTCCAAGCGGCTTCTTAACGTTCGACGACTTGGCGCTGGGCATGTCACCAAGGGTTGCCGGCGATTCCCCCATGCCCCTCTCACGACAACGACCGACTGATTCGCCATGCCCCGCGAATGCTGCCCAGCCGCGAATTCCGATCAGGCCCCGTCCGCAGGGCAGCTTCGCTCGCTCGGGCACGGGCGCATCGCTCCAGATCCAACGAGATTGCCTCAATTGCGTGAGATGACATGTGCGTTTTGACGGATTATGGCTCCACAACCGGCCAGCACCTGCTAAGGGAAGTCAAGCGAGGCATCTGCCCCGACGGTCGACAGCGTAGCGTCAATGTTCGACACCGGGCTGCCAATAAGGATGAGGGGGTTCTCGAATTCCATGAGCGATAGAAGCGCTTACGATCCGAGCAACCCCGAATTTAGGCTCGAGAACTCGCCATTTTACCTAATGGCGCACGCGGACTTCAAGTATCACGAAGACATGGACAAGGTCCTACATAAGAATGGTGTGACCAAGACCGTCTATCGCATAATGACTGTCCTTCGGGAGCGACAGCCTGCGAGCATTGGCGCTCTGGCAGAGGCCGCCCTGACCAAGCGCTCGACTGTCAGCCGTATCATCGATCGCATGATCGAGCAGGGTCTTGTCACGACAGAGCCCAATCCCGAGGACAATCGCATCACCGAGGTGACGCTGACACCTGCCGGCCAGCAGAAATTGCGCAAACTGACCCCCATTGTCGGGCGGCAATTCGCCCGGGCTATGGAAGGGGTGAGCGACCGCGACATCTCCCACCTGCTTCGCACGCTTCACAAGATCAGCCACAATCTAAGCAAGCTGCCGATCGAGTGAGGGCGCCTCTCAAGGCGCCGGCCGCTCGACGACGACGTCCCCGTCGGCAATGACGTAGCGGACCTGCCGGAGGTTGGAGAGGTCGTCGAGCGGATTGCCGGCCACGACGAGGATGTCGGCGATCTTGCCCGGCTCGATGGTGCCTAATTTGTCTCCCATCCGCATGATCTCGGCGCCCACGCGGGTGGCGGAGGCCAACACGTCCGCGTTGGAAAGGCCGGCCTCGCGGAGATATTCTAGTTCGCGGAAATAGGCTTCGGGATAGCGCTTTTCGTTCTCGAACGGAATGTCGGTGCCGACCCCGATCGGGACTCCCGCCCGGTGCGCCTCGCGCACCCGCGCCAGATGCGCTTGCTGGTCGATCGGGAAGCGCCGGCTATGGGTATGGAAGAACCCACCTGACGGAATTCCGGCCGGTGGATAGCCGGTGGTCAGCAGATTGTGGAAGGCGCCGATCGTCGGCACAAAGGCCGTGCCGTGCTCGCGCATCAGCGGCACTGCCTGGTCGCTCATGTTGAGCGGATGTTCGAGCGTGTCGACGCCGGCGCGGATCGCCATGTCGGTATAGGCGCCATAGCTGTCGATCGCGACGGGAACGCCGAGCGAGTGGGCCTCATCGATCGCCGCCCGGATCTCCTCCTCGTCGGCCGGCGCGCTGATCTTGATCCAATCGGCGAGGGCGCGAATCTGCTCACGCACCGCGCCGCGCCATTCCCAGGGACCGTTGGCCACGCGCCGGCCCGCCGAACCGCCCGATCGCTGGCGGCCGGTCGCCGTCGACGTGACCTCGTCGCCATGCCCGCCCGGGCTCGCGATCAGACGCCCGCTCCAGAAGACTCGGGGGCCGCGGATGATCCCCCGGTCGATCCCTTCCTTGATGCGTAGCGCCACGTCCTCCATCGTTCCGACGTCGCGCACGGCCGTGATGCCGGCTTCGATAAGCTGGCCCGCCAGGGCCGTGCCGCGCACCGCCGCCGCCGCCGGGCTGTCGACATAGGTGCCCATGTCGTCGCCACGCTGTTGGGTGAAGTGGATGTGGAGGTCGATGAGTCCCGGCATGACGTAGAGGCCGGTGGCGTCGATGATTCGCGCCGTATCGACAGGCACCGTGGTGGATCCGGCCGGCCCGGCGGCGAGGATGCGATCCCCCTGCATCGCCACGACCGCGTTCGGCACCGGCGCCCCGCCCCGTCCGTCGATGAGGGTGGCGCCGGTCAGGACGACGATCGGCTCGCGGCTTCGGTCCACCGGCGGAATCGGAAGTCGGCGCACGTCGTCGGTCGTGTCGTAGGTGCCGCGCTGGGCCGAGGCGGACATGGGCAGTGAGGCGACGGCGAGCGACAGAATCAGCGTCCACGCGCTCCTGAAAGCCGACCATTGCGACCACCGACGCATGTCCTACCCTCCCGTTAGGTGAATTTGCATATGATTAAGAGCGCGATTTTCTTGACGGCGCAACCCATTTTTGCTCTCTGAACCCTCGGCAGGCCGCGGGCCCGCCGATCGCCGGTCGCGAACGGGAGCCGCCGTGGAACTGATGAGGCAGATGTCGCTCCAGCAGACGCTTCAGCAGGCGATGAGGCTGGGCAGGGACGGACGGAACGATGCCGCCGCGAAGCTGCTCGGCGACGTCCTCCATGCCGCGCCCGGCCATCCCGAAGCTCTCCAGCTCATGGGAATGCTTGCGCGCGGGCGCCGCGCCCATGACGAGGCGGCACGGCTGTTCGAAGCCTCGCTGCGCGCCGATCCTCGCCAGCCCCATGTGCTCAACAATCTCGGCAATTCTCTGCTCGACCTCGGCCGCAGCCGCGAGGCGATAGTGCGCTATCGCGAAGCGCTCCGGCTCGACCCGGCCTATCGCGAGGCCAAGGTCAATCTGGGTCTTGCCCTTGTCGCCAGCGGCGAGGCGCGGGAGGCCGTGTTCGTGCTCAAGGCGACGGTTCGGGACGAGCCGCGGGACGGCAAGGCCTGGGCCGCCCTAGGCCGCGCGTTGCGCGCCCAGGACAGGCTCGACGAAGCAGTCGCCGCCTTCCGGACCGCCCTCGAGCTGAGGCCTGGCCACGTGCCCACCAAGCACAATCTCGCGGTCGCGCTTCGCCTCGCCGGGCGGTCGGACCAGGCTTTGGTGCTGCTCAAGCAATGCGCCGCGGCCCAGCCTTCCTCGGCCGAGTCTCATTATGTCCTTGGCCATTGCCTGCAGGATCTGGGTCAATTCCGCGACGCCATCGAGATCTACAGGAAGGTCGTCGCGCTGCGTCCGTCCGACCGCGAAGCGCACGGCTCTCTGAACCGCCTCCTTTGGCAACTGGGGGAGGAGGCGCAATATCTCGCAAGCTATGCGGAGGCGCTGCGGCAAGCGCCCGACGATGCGGGGCTCCTCGCCGATTACGCCCATCAGCTTAGCCTGCTCCGCCGCGAGGCGGAGGCCGTCGCGCTCCTCACGGCCGCCTTGTCGCGGGGAGCGGACGGTGCCGAACTACGCCACCGCCTCGGCCAGGCGCTTTGGTTGCAGGGCCGCCCCGTCGAGGCGCTGGCGCACTTTACTTCCGGTCTCGGCCAGAATCCGGCGGATACAGCGATCAAGCGGGAATATGCGCGGGCGCTCATCTTCCTCGAGCGCTATGCCGAGGCTGTGGAAGTGCTCGGCGAGGACGATAGTCCCGACCAGCAGGCCCTCGCCTATCGCGGCCTGTGCTGGCGCTTCCTAGGCGATCCGCGTGCCGAGCGCCTGAACGACCATGACCGCTTCGTCGCCACCTCGATCCTGACCCCGCCTGCGGACCAGGGCGACGTCGCCGCTTTCAACGCCCAGTTGGCAGCGGCGATCGCCGAGCTTCACAAGCTCGAGCGCCATCCGCTCGAGCAGACGCTGCGCGGCGGGACGCAGACGGTCGGCGACCTGTTCGACCGGCGGATCCCCGAGATCCAGGCGGTTCGCGCCATGATCGAGGCCGAGGTCGCTCGCTATATCGCCGCATTGCCGGAGGATACGCACCATCCGTTCCTCAGACGCCGCAGTGGGCACTTCCGATTCTCGGGTTCCTGGTCGGTGCGCCTCCGTTCGGGCGGCCACCACCTGAACCATATCCATCCGGAAGGGTGGATCAGCTCCTGCTATTATGTTGCCTTGCCCCCCGCGGTCGAGAGCGCGCCTGAGCCGCAGGGCTGGCTCAAATTCGGGGAGAGCGCAATCGGGCTCGGCGCGCGCGAACGGGTCGCGCGGATGGTCCGGCCCGAAACGGGCATGCTCGTCCTCTTCCCCTCCTATTTCTACCACGGGACGACACCCTTCGTGGATGAAGCGGACCGGCTGACCATAGCCTTCGATGTCGTGCCGCGCCGATAACCTGCTTCACTGATGGAGGAACGAGCGAGATGACTACCCAGCTGCTGCAGCACTTCTCCCAGGCGGTGACTTCAGGCACGATCCGGACCGTCGATCTGACCCAGACGCTTTCGCCCGAGACGCCGACCCTCGTCCTTCCGGAGGAATTCGGCCAGTGCGCCGGCTTCAGCCAGCAGGAGATCTCCCGCTACGACGAGCGCGGCGTCGCCTGGTACTGGAACAATTTCACCGTCGGCGAGCATACCGGCACCCATTTCGACGCGCCGATCCACTGGGTCACCGGCAAGGACCTGCCGAACAACGCGCTCGACACGATCGATCCGTCCGATTTCATCGCCCCGGCGGTCGTGATCGACATATCGGCCAAATGCGCGGCCGATCCCGACTACCTGCTCGCCGTCGCCGACATCGAGGCTTGGGAGGCCGAGCATGGCCGCATCCCGCCGCGCAGCTGGATCCTGCTGCGGACCGACTGGTGCAAGCGGCCGGTCGACGCCTACACCAATCGCCGCGAGGACGGAGCCCACACGCCCGGGCCATCGGCCGAGGCGGTCCGCTTCCTGGTCGACGAACGCGACGCGCACGGCCTCGGGGTCGAGACCATCGGCACCGATGCGGGCCAGGCGCACCTGCTCGATCCGCCCTACCCAGCCCACACCCTGTTCCACGCGGCCGGCCGCTATGGGCTGCAATGCCTCCAGAATCTCGACCGGCTCCCGCCGACCGGCAGCGTCGTGATCGCGACGCCGCTCAAGATTGCCGGCGGCTCGGGCAGCCCGCTGCGAGTCATCGCTTTGGTCGCAGGCTGACGCGGTGGCCGAACGCTCCTTCAAGGCCGAAGTCGAGCAACTGCGTATCGGCGCGGGCGAGGTCTTCCATGGCGAAGGCATTCTCGCGGTCACCAAGGCGCTGCTCCAGTCGGGGGTCGCCTATGTCGGCGGCTATCAGGGCTCGCCGATCAGCCATCTGATCGACGTGTTTGCCGATGCGAGCGAGTTGATGGCAGAGCTCGGCACCCATTTCGAGTCCAGCGCCAGCGAGGCGGCCGCCGCGGCGATGCTGGCCGCCTCGGTCAATTATCCGCTGCGCGGCGCCGTCGCCTGGAAATCAGTGGTCGGCACGAACGTCGCCTCCGACGCCTTGTCCAACATCGCCTCGGGTGGGGTCACCGGCGGCACACTCGTCATTCTCGGCGAGGATTATGGCGAGGGCTCCTCGATCATGCAGGAGCGCACCCACGCCTTTGCGATGAAGTCGCAGATGTGGCTGCTCGATCCGCGGCCCAATCTCGCGCACATCGTCGACATGGTCGAGCGGGGCTTCGAATTGTCCGAGGCGTCCAACACCCCGGTCATGCTCGAGCTCAGGGTGCGAAGCTGCCACATGACCGGAAGCTTCGTCGCTCGCGACAACCGTCGCCCTTCCATGACGGTCGCCGAGGCCGCGGAGTCGCCGATGCGCGACGTCGACCGGATCGTGCTGCCGCCCGCCAATTTCCTGCACGAGGTGGAGAAGATCGAGAAGCGGTGGCCCGCGGCGATCGAGTTCGTCCGCACCGTCCGTCTCAACGAGCATTTCGGCCCCGCCGAGGGCGAGATCGGGATCATCGTCCAGGGCGGCCTGTTCAACACGCTCAACCGGGCGCTCGAGCTGCTCGACCTGTCCGATGCCTTCGCCAATGCGCGCCTTCCCGTCTACGTCCTCAACGTCACCTATCCGCTGGTGCCGGTGGAGGTGCGCGACTTCTGCGCAGGCAAGCGCGCCGTCCTCGTCGTCGAGGAAGGCCAGCCCGAATTCATCGAGCACGAGCTCAACACGCTCGTCTCGCGCGCCGGTCTCGACACCAGGATCGTCGGCAAGGACGTGCTGCCCCGCGCCGGCGAATATACCGGCGCCGTCATCCGGGACGGCCTTGCCGACTTCCTGCGCGCCTGGGCGCCCGAGCACGCGCCGCCCGAGACCCCCGTCTCCACCCCGGCCCCGGCCTTGTCTGCGAGCGCCGTGCCCCAGAGACCTGCCGGCTTCTGCACCGGTTGCCCGGAACGGCCGATCTTCAGCGCCATGAAGCTGGTGCAGAAGGAACTGGGCGCCTTCCATGTCTCTGCCGACATCGGCTGCCATCTCTTCTCGATCCTGCCGCCCTTCCACATTGGCAATACGACGATGGGCTATGGGCTCGGCACGGCCGGCGCCTCCGCCTTCAAGCCGCGCGGCAAGCGGGCCATCGCCATCATGGGCGATGGCGGCTTCTGGCATAACGGCCTGACGTCCGGCATCGGCAATGCCGTCTTCAACCAGGACGACAACCTCACGATCATCATCGACAACGGCTATTCGGCCGCCACCGGCGGTCAGGACATCCCCTCCTCCAAGGCCGAGAATGCGAACCGCCGGACCAACAATCCGATCGAGAAGGCGGTGCGGGGCGTCGGCGTCGGCTGGGCGAAGACGATCCGCCGCACCTACGACGTGGCGGCGATGCGTGATGCCATACGCGAGGCGGTGACCTCGTCCGAAAAGGGCCCGAAGGTGATCGTCGCCCAGTCCGAATGCCAGCTCAACCGGCAGCGGCGGATCAAGCCCCAGATCGCCAAGGCGATCAAGTCCGGCCGGCGAGTGGTGCGCGAGCGCTTCGGCGTCGATCCGGACACCTGCACCGGCGATCACGCCTGCATCCGCCTGTCCGGCTGTCCATCGCTAACGATCAAGCCCAATCCCGATCCGCTGCGCGAGCATCCGGTCGCCCATGTCGAGAATAGCTGCGTCGGCTGCGGTGTGTGCGGCGAGGTGAGCCACGCGGCCGTGCTCTGTCCCTCCTTCTACAAGGCGGCGATCGTCATCAATCCGACCTGGAAGGACCGGATGGGCGATCGTCTGCGTGGCTGGGCGATCGGCCGGCTGCAGCGCTGGGCCGATCGCCGACGCCAGGCGCGGGCCTTCTGACTTGCCGCGTCAGCGTATCACTATAGCCATTCTGGGCCTGGGCGGCCAGGGCGGCGGAGTTCTCGCCGACTGGATCGTCCAGCTCGGCGAGAATGCGGACTATGTCGCCCAGGGCACCTCCGTCCCCGGCACCGCCCAACGGACCGGGACGACCGTCTATTACGTCGAGATGATGCCGCAGGAGGGCCCGGTCGATCCGGTGCTCGCCCTCATGCCGGTTCCGGGCGATGTCGACATCGTCATCGCCGCGGAGCTGATGGAGGCGGGCCGCGCCATCCTTCGGGGCTTCGTCACCGGCGACCGGACCACCCTGATCGCCTCCACCCACCGCATCTACGCCATCGCCGAGAAATCGGCCCCGGGCGACGGCCGGGCGAGCGAGCGGAGGGTCCTGGAGGCCGCGCGCGAGCGGGCGCAGCACTTCATCGGCTTCGACATGGACGCGGTGTCGGAACGGACCGCCAGCGTCATCAGCTCGGTCCTGTTCGGCGCGCTGGCGGGCAGCGGCGCCCTCCCCTTCGCCCGCACGGCGTTCGAGGCGGCAATCCGTGCCGGCGGCAAAGCGGTCGAGGCGAACCTCGCCGGATTCGAAGCCGGGTTCGCGGGCGCTCAGGGGCGGCTGGCGGAAAAGGAACCGAGCGCCCCCGAGGCGCTCCGCACCGAAGGCGCGGCCGGCCGCGCGCTCCTCGCCCGCATCCGCACCGATCTTCCAGACGCCGCCCATGTCTTCGCCGTCGAGGGCGCCCGGCGCCTGCTCGACTATCAGGACGAGGCCTATGCCCGTCACTACCTGGACCGGCTGGCCGCGATATCCTCGCGCGACGGCGAATTGCTACGGGAGACGGCGAGGCATCTCGCCTTGTGGATGGCCTATGAGGACACGATCCGCGTCGCCGACCTCAAGATCCGCGCCAGCCGACTCGAGCGGGTGCGCGCGGACGTGAAAGCCGCCCCCGGACAGATCGTCCGCGTGACCGAGTATATGCACCCCCGGCTCGAAGAGATTTGCGATACTCTGCCCGCGGCCCTTGGCCGCAGCATCCTCGCCAGCCCGCGACTCTCGGGCCAACTGCACCGCTTCTTCGCCAAGGGCCGCCATGTCGAGACGACCAGCCTGCGCTGGTTCCTCCTCCTGTCCCTGCTGGCGGGCTTTCGCCGCTGGCGGCGCGGCACCCTGCGTTACGCGGACGAGCAGGCGCGGATCGATGCGTGGCTCGGCCTGATCCGCGACGCGGCGACGCGCGATCCGGCGCTGGCAACGGAGCTTGCCAAGTGCCAGCAGCTCATCAAGGGCTATGGCGACACCTTCGCCCGCGGCCTCGCCAAATATGACCGGGTGATCGCGCAGTATCGCGATGGCAAGCTGGACGCGGCGCAGCTGCGCCGCCTGCGCGAGGCTGCGCTCGCGGACGAGGAAGGCGGGGCGCCCGAGGCGACGATCGCGCGCGTAGGGGGCTCGGCCTAGCTTCGGTTTTTTCCTTCTTCCGCTCCCGGGAAGAAGCTGGGTTCCCGCTTGCGCGAGAATGACGAAGGAGTCTGCCGCGAATGGCTCAAGCCGGTCCGGACGGCACGCCCTCTACTCCGCCCGCGCCAGCTGCGCCTCGATCCAGCGATCGGCGATCGCATCGAGCATGCTCAATGGCACCTGGCCCTGGGCCAAGATGAGGTCGTGGAAGGCGCGTATGTCGAACCGGTCGCCGAGCCGCTGCTCGGCGCGCCGCCGGATTTCGACGATCCGCAGCTCTCCGACCTTGTAGGCGACGGCACCACCCGGCGCGCCGATATAGCGGGCCAGCTCGGTATCAATATTGATGTCGGCCAGCGCTGTATTCCCGGTGAAGCAGGCCCGTGCTTGCTCGTAGGTCCAGCCCATCACATGGATGCCGGTGTCCACCACGAGGCGGCAGGCACGCCACATCTCGGTGGAGAGGCTTCCGAAGGCTTCGAAGGGATCTCGGTAGACGCCCATTTCGTGGCCCAGGCGCTCGGCATAGAGCGCTCAGCCTTCGCGATAGGCGAGCATGTCGCGCTGCCGCCGGAAGGACGGCAACTCGCCCCGCTCGCTGGTGAGCGCGAAATGGGTATGGTGCCCCGGCGCCGCCTCGTGCAGCGCCAGGGCCGGGAGCTCGTAGAGCGGCCTTTGGTCGAGATGCGAAGTGTTGACGATGAAGCGGCCCGGAAAGCCGCGGGCGAAGTCGCCGCCGCCGTAGCGCGCCGTGGTATAGCCCTCCTCCAGGTCGCGCGGCACCGGCTCGACGGTGAAGGGCTGCCGCGGCAGCAGACCGAAATAGCGCGGCAGCACGCCGTCGATGCGCTTGGCCACCGCGCTCGCCCGCTCGAGCAGCTGCTCGCGGCTGGTGGCATAGAAGCGCGGATCGGTGCGCAGAAAGGCCAGCCATTCCGCGAAGCTGCCCTGGAAGCCGGCGGCGGCGATGACCCGCTCCATCTCGGTGCGAATCCGCCTCACTTCGGCCAGGCCGAGCGCATGGATCTGCTCCGCGCTGAGGTCCGTCGTCGTATAGTAGCGCAGCAGGAAATCGTAATAGGACCGCCCGTGCGGAATCGAGGCGATGCCGATCTGCGTCCGCGCCGCGGCGCGATAGGGGCCGTCGACGAAGGCCAGCATCTCGCGCTGGGCCGGGCGAATCCGATCGGCGACCAAGGCGGTCGCCTCCGCCAGCAATGCGGGACTCGTTGAAAACGTCCTGAGCGGGTCGAGCAACGGATCCTGCTCGGGCTGCGGCGCGGTCTGGTTGCGGAGGATCGCCACCGCGACATCCACGACCCGCTCCGGTTGGGTCCAGCCGGTCGCCATTCCACGCTCAAGATTGGCTCGCTGCTCGGTGAAATAGGCCGGAACCGAGGCGAGGCGATCGACCCAGGTGCGCGCCTCGGCCTCACTTCGCAGGACGGTCGATCGGGCGGCGTGATAGGGCGTGTTGTAGAAGCCCTCATGAGCGACGAAGGCGAAGCGGCGCTCGTCGAAGTCGATCCCCTCGATCCGCCAGTCGATCAGCTGGCGCAGATAGTCGCGGTTGAGCGCCGCCTCGGTGTCGAGCGAAACTGCGTCGACCGCCTGGAGCTGGGTCCGAAGCGCGACCAGGCCCGCGCGGCGCTCCGCCATGGCCTCCGACGTCTCTCGCGGCCAGCCTTCGCGCGCAGAGGACGGATCCGATCGCCCGGCCTCCATCGGATATTCCCGAGTGAAGCGCTCATAGCCGGCGATCACCTCCGCAAGCGTCGACGGCGACGCGGCGCCGCCGAGAAGCAGCGCGGCCGCCGAGAGGCTGATCCGGAGTGCGAGGGCGGGGACTCGTTTCGCCATTTCCTTCCCTTCAGTCCGAGAGATAGGCCAGAGTCATCATCGCCTTCGGCAGCTGCGCCGCCGCCCGATGGAAGCGGATCGGCTTGGGCCGCCGCGGGCTTATCGGCAGCGTCTCGAAATCGTCCGAGGCCAACGCGCCGGCGAGGGCGATTCCGATCGCCGTGTTGATCGAGATGCCGCGCCCGTTGCAGGCTTGGACGACAAAGGCGCCGCCGCCGAGATTATAGATCTCCGGCAGGAAGGAGCCGTTGATCCAGGCGACGCCCTCCCAAAGCGCCTCGATCCGCACCGACTCCAGCCCCTCGAAATGGCGCGCCAGCCGCCGCCGCGCCTCGTTCAGCGAGGCCTGCTGGCCTCGGATCAGGAAGGAATTGGGAAAGGCCGATATCAGGCGGCCGTCACCGTCATAGCGCCCGGTGAAGATATAGGCCGCCTTGTCGGTGAAGGCGCCGCCCTGCGGCAGCACCCTCGTGCGCAACTCGCGCGGCAGCGGCTCGGTCGCGAACTCGACGACGTGGAGCGGCAGCGCCGCGTGCCGCATCGCCGGATGAAGCCGAGCATTGCCGCCGTTCGCGGCCAGGACGACTCGGCGCGCCCGCACCCGACCGTGCGGCGTGCGCGCCCGCCAGCCGTCGTCCACGCGCTCGAGCGCCTCCACGGGGCTGGCGACGTGGAGACGTGCCCCTGCCTCGACCGCGGCACGCGCGAGGCCGCGCACATAGGCCAAAGGATTGAGCGACCCGCCTCGGCCGAAACGCAGGGCGCCGCAATAAGCGCGCGTGCCGAGAATCTCGTGGGTCTCCGACTTGCCGATGAAGGAGACGTCGAAGCCACGCTCGGCCCATTCGACCGCCGCTTGCGCGTGGGTGGCGGCGAGCCGCTGGTTGTGGACGGGCGTGTAGAAGCCGTCCTGCCGGGCGTCGCACTCGATGCCGTGACGGGCGATGAGATCGAAGCAGAGCTGCGCCGAGTCCCCGACGAGACGAGTCATGCGCTCGCCGGCCGATCGGCCCAAGTCCCTGACTATACTGGCAGGCGTGTGGCGCACGAAATTGGGCGCGATCAGTCCACCGCTCTGTCCCGTCGCCCCGCTCCCGAGCTCGCCTGCCTCGAGCAGAAGCACGTCCACGCCGGCCTCGGCGAGATGCAAAGCGGCCGTCACGCCGGCAATACCGCCGCCGACGACGAGGGTGTCGGCCTGCACATCGCCGTCGAGCGGAGCCAGGGCGGGCGCGGCCGGCGCGGTGGCCTGCCACAAAGTCGCCTGTCTGCTGGAGAGGACGAAGGGCATCACGCCCTCTCCCGGCGGAAGGCCGGGATTCGGGACCAGAAAGGCGTGCCGGAAGGAAGCTGAGCCCTCCCGAGAGCGGGAAACCACGGCAATGTCATCGAATGTTATCCCTAGCGCCCGCGCGGCGGGCGCGAATTGACCTAGGCGGGGGACGCGGACGTCTCCGCACTTCGTCGCGTGATCGCGACGAAGAGCAGCACGACGACGAGCGCCACCGGCGTGTTCAGGATCATCGGCAACGACATCTCGTTGTTGCCGACGATGGAGACGGCGATGAAGATGGCCGTGCCCTCCTGGCGCATCAGATGCTCGATGCTGATCGCGATATTCTCGCGCCTGGTGAGGCCGGCGAAGCGGACGAGCGTCATCACGACCGCAATCATCGCCAGGTTGAGGCCGACCGTGATCCAGAAGAGCGCGCCCAGATTCTCGCGAAGGACGGGGATCTGATCGACCAGGATGAAGCCGAAGGAGGTGAAGAGGACGATTGTCGCCACGCGCTTGATGTGGCCCTTGATCCAGAGCGCGAATTCGGGCCGCAGCGCTCGGATGAGGAAGCCCGTTCCGGCCGGCAAGACGGTGATGGAGAAGATGTCCCAGAAGAAGGAGACGAGCGGCACCTCGACGTCCGCCTCGACGCCCATGAAGTGCAGGATAGCGAAATGGGCGTAGAAGGGAACGACCAGGATGTAGATCATGCTGAGCAGCAGGGTCATCGACATGGACAAAGCGAGGTCGCCCTTGGCCATGTCGGTGAAGAGGTTGGACAGCATGCCGCTGGGCGTCGTCGCGAGCAGGATGAAGCCGACCGCCAAGGCGGGGGTCGGCGCCAGGGTGAGCGCGATGGCCAGACCGATCAGCGGCGGCACGATCAGCATCGAGCAGATGCCGACGATCAGGGCGCGCTTGTTGCGGAAGACCATTCGGAAGTCGTCCGCTACGAGCGACAGGCCCATGGACAGCATGATGCAGACCAGAGACCCCGGCAGCAGCCAGTCCCCCATCAGGCTCAGCAGGTCGGAAAATTGCATCAGGGGACCCTTGGGTTTTCAGACGGGCTCGACGGTGATCTGGCAGGTGCCGTTCCGCCGGATGGTACGGCAGTCGGCCTGAATCTTGGCGAGGTCCTCCTCGACGATCCGGGCGCAGACATTGGCCTTGATCCAGCCGAAGGGCATGAGCAGCCGGCCCCCTGGGCCGTAGAACAGGCCAATGTCGTAGAAGGCGCCCGGCGGAAGACCGAGCGTGCTGCCCGCCGGCAGATAAGCGAGGACGATGTCGCCCGCCGACGGATAGGAGGTGGCATTCTCTTCCGGGATCGCCGGCTGCGGCATATCGGCGGGAAGCAGGCCGGACGGCATAGGCACCGAGATTTCCGGGCCCGTCCAGATGGCGTGCATCGCCTCGAAGCTCGCGCGCCGCGCCGCCAGATCCTGCAGGAAGGCGCAGGATTGCGGCGCCTCCCGCTCGAGCAGCGCGCACCGGGCGGACAGGCCCGATGCCGGCTCGGTCAGTCTGATATGGTTCATTGTCCTGCCCCCGCGGCCATTGACAGATATTCTTCCTTCTGCAGCGCGATCGGGACGTTGCCGTTCTGCCAGAGATAATCGTGAAAATGCCGAAGGTCGAAGCGTTCGCCGAGCCGAGTCCGCGCCTCGGCCAGGAAGTCCAACGTCTGGATCTTGCCGATCTGGTAGCTGATCGCCTGGCCGGGCGATGCGGCGAAAAAGACGGCCTCCTCCTCGGCCGTGGCGCGGTCCATCGGCACCGCCGTTTCCAGATACTCGGCGGCTTCGGCGATCGTGAACTCGCCCAGGGCGAGCTTCACGTCCACCTCGACCCGCAGTGCCCGCAGCCGGGCGAAGCTGTAGATGATCTCGCGGGTTCGGGGGGAATCGTCGAACAGCCCCGCCTGGAGCATCATCTCTTCGGCGTAGAAGCCCGTCCCCTCGTTGGCGGCGCTGTCATAATAGCGCCGGCGCAGCGGATTCGGATGGCGCCAGCTCAGGGTCAGCTGCAGGAAATGGCCCGGCACGCCCTCATGGACGATGATCGGCCGCGGGTCGCGCGCGATTGACAGGTTGAAGAAGCCGAGCGCGGGCGACGGTTCGGGCAGGTAGACGGTGGCATTCTGCCCCACCCGATCGAGACCGGTGAGGTCGAAGGTCCGGCCAAGCCAGCCGATCGGCGCCAGATAGGCCGGGAAGGCCATGGCGTTATAGTGGCCCGCCCAGTCCGGAATCGTAAGAATATCGTGAGTCTCGAGAAACTCGCGGACCCGCAATTCGTCGGCATCCAGGCGCGAGACGACGGCGCCGATATCGGGTCCGATCGCCAGCTCGGGCGCCCCCCGGTTGCGGTTGCGCTCCAGCGCCTCGAACTGGACCGTGCGCGCCCATTCCTGGCGGCCCATGATGAGCAGCTGCTCGGGCGCGTAGGGGAGGAGCGCGACCTGGCTCAGGAAATACTCATAGCCCTGGCGGCCGACGGCGGTTTCGGAGGGAAGGCCGTCGCGACGCTGCTGGAGGAAGGCACGATAGGCTTCGAACGCCGCCACGGCGCGCTCGAGCGCGCCTCTTGTCCGGCGCTCCTGCGTCGGCGTCATAAAGGGCTCGAGCCCGGTTGCCATGCCCTGAAGGCTGGGGGCGACCCGGTCGAGCCCGCCGAGCGCGACGTCGACGAAGGGGCCGCGCATGTCGTCGAGGTTCCGCTGGCCGGCAGTGAGCATCGCCGGGATACTCTCGAGCAGGCGGATCACCCCTTCGGCCCGCGCCCGCTCCACCGGCGGGGGCGGCAGGAGAAGCTCAAAGATCGGGATGAGCGCCTGGTCGACATAGAATTGCGGCTGACGGCGCCAGGCGGCGACGACCTCCAGCTCCCAGCGGGCGCGCGCCAGCGCCGATCCGACCAGACGATAGTCGACCCGCTCAGTCACGCTCTGCGGTGCCTCGGCGAGCGCGCGCCAGCGATCCTCGAAGGCGGCGAGATCGGCTTGGCGCTGCCGTACGGCTTCGGGCGACCAGTCCGGCACCCAGCCGTCGGGCCGGACGATCCGGGGGATGTCGTCGCTGGTGGCCGGCTGGTTGGCGGCCCGCCACTCCCAATATTCGGCGCTCAGCGCCTGGACCGGCTGCGCCGAGGCGGCGCAGGCCGCCACGAACAGGGAGCATGGGAGCATGAGCCGCAGGAGACCGCGCAGCATCACTCGCCGGGCCTCAGGTGGCGGTCGAAGAACTCGACCATCTTCTTGAAGGCGAAGCGGGTCTGCGGAAGATTGTCGCTCGCCCAGGCATGGTTCGCGCCCGGCAGGCTGACGAGCTCAAACATCTGGTTGTTCGCGATCATCCGCTCGGTGAGGGCGACCGTGTCCGAATAGAGCACGACCGGATCGCGGGTGCCGTGGATGATCATCAGCGGATCGCGAACGCCCTGGACCTGGTAGAGCGGCGACTGCGCCTCGTAGCGGCCGGGCATATCCGGGCCGTCAGGCGGGCCCATGATCCACATCTGCGAGGGATAAGCGTGCCAGACGTTGGTGGCCGGCGCACCCGCGATGCCGGCGGCATAGACTCCCGGCTTTCTTGCCAGCGACATGATCGTCATCAGCCCGCCATAGCTGGAGCCCCAGATGCCGACCCGCTCAGGATCGACATAGCCCTCGGCGACCAGGTAGCGCACGCCGCTCTCGAGATCGTTGATGTCGGTCTCGCCATAACTGTGAAGCTGGCCCTGCGTATGGGCGCGCCCTTGCCCCCAACTGCCGCGGATGTTGACGTTCAGGACGATATAGCCCTGGGCGACGAAATACTGATCGATTCCCCAAGTCGGATGCGCGCGGCGTCCGCCCCACTGGTTGCGGACGGCGTCCGAATAGATCGAGCCGACGATCAGCGGGTAGCGCTTGTTCGGATCGTAATTGGCGGGAAGGCTGAGCCGACCGATCAGCGGCGTCCCGTCGACATGGCTGGGAAACTCGACATAGCCGATACTTGCCCAGGTCTGCTGATGGAATTCGGGCTGCGGCGAGCGCGTCACCTGCCTGGCGTCGCGCGGACGCGCCGGATCGATGACGAACAATTCGGGCGGCGTCGTATCGTTGGTGAAGAAGCTCGCAATGTGCCGGAAGTCGGGGGAATAGGTCGGCACGTGCGTTCCCGGCGTGTCGGGGCTCACCCGTTGGATCGGGCCGCCAGTCAGGGCCACACGATAGAGCTGCCGCTCGGGGATGTAGGATTCGTTCGCGACGAAGTAGATCTGGTCGTTGGCGTTGTCCACGGCGAAGGATTCGATCTCCCATTCGCCACGGGTGATCTGCCGCGGCACGCTTCCCGCGCGCTCCTGGTGATAGAGCTGGAGCCAGCCGTCGCGGTCGGTGAGGATGATGAGGCCGCGATCGCCCGGCGCCCATTCGACCCGCCAGTCGGGCCGGATGTGGCGGGGATCGCGTTCCTGATAGAAGGTCTCGCGCGCCCCGGTCGCGGCGTCGAAGACGTAGATGCTGTGCTCCTTCACCTCGAGGTCGGAACTGTTGATGAACAACCGCCGGCCGTCGCGGGAAAGGCCGAAGCCCCAGATATGGTGCTTCGCGTCGGGCCGCTCGAAGAAGCGGGTCCGAAGCGAGGCGAGATCGACGATGCCGATGCGCGCCTGCGTCGTCTCGTCGCCGGGAAAGGCACGGATGACGCGGTTGTTCTGGAGCTCGCCATTGGCGTAATAATGGATGTCGCGCTCGGGCATGGCCCGGTCGTCCGACTGCTCGAACGCAATGGCGCGGCTGTCCTGCGCCCATTCGTAGTCCGAAACGTGGATTTTGGGATCGTCCGCCCCGACCACTCGGCGCGCGGCCGTGTCGCCCCGGGCGGCGGCGTCGCGGGTCCAGAGCAATCCGCCCAGCGTCACGCGGCTACGAGAGTCGACCGGCTGCCCGGAGACGAACGCCAGCGTACGCCCGTTGGGCGAGAGGGTCAGCCGGCGGATCGCGCTCTTGTCGGTCTCGATCGGCGTTACCGTGCCGTCGGCCTCGCGCAGATGGAGCTTGCCATCGACGACGAAGGCGATGCGCTCGCTATCGAGGAACAAGGCTTCGGAGATTCCGCGGCGCTCGCTCTCGGGCGCGACATTGCGGGCCAGGAAGGTCAGGCGGGTCCGCTCGCCGCTCTGAGGCGAGTAGGACCAGATGTCGCGGAAGCTGTAGCCTTCCTCGTTCCAGAGGAACAGGAGCTGCCGTCCGTCGGCGGACCAGCTATAGCCTTCCGGCGTCGTGCCGACGAGGCTCCGATATTGATAGAGCTCGTCGATCGATAGGTTCGTGCCCGGCACGTCGGCCGTCCCCCGCGCCGGCGCATGGCTCTGGGCCTGCGCTTGGGCGGCAGGGGCGGTCGCGACGAACAGCACCAGGGCGGCAAAGGCGCGGGCGAGGATTCGATTCATGTTCATAACAATGCTTTTTCGAGAATGCCTGGACCCGTGTCGACCGCCCTTTCGCCTCAGAAGTTCGCCGTGAAGCCGACGGTGAAGCGGCGGCCGATAGCGTCATAGGTCTGCCGCTCGTAGAGCTGGAACGGCGGATCGCGGTCGAAGAGGTTGTCGACGGTGCCGTAGAACCGGAAGCGATCGTTCACCCGCACGTTGGCGCTGAGGTCGAAATAGTGGACGTCCGGCGTTCTCGGC
Source organism: Sphingosinicella terrae (assembly GCF_003347635.1). Classification (GTDB taxonomy): domain Bacteria; phylum Pseudomonadota; class Alphaproteobacteria; order Sphingomonadales; family Sphingomonadaceae; genus Allosphingosinicella; species Allosphingosinicella terrae. The sequence goes on along the minus strand of NZ_QDFY01000009.1, from coordinate 95,209 downwards.
ACCGCCAGCAGCGGCGGCGCCGAGCCCGTCGAGATGGCCGCCGCGATGCGACCGTCCCTGGCCGATCCGACGAAGCGGTGACGCAGCGAGATCTGATACGCGTCAAACTCCCAGGTCAGGCGCTGGCTGAACCGCCACTTCGGATTGGCGCTGCCGCAGCTTCCGCCGCCGATGAAGCCGGCGCAATCGATCGGGTTGAGCACCGGGCTGCTCGTCGTCTCGTTCTCAAAGAGATAGGCACCGGCAATGAAGTAGGAGAGTTCGCCGTAGCGCCCGATCCCGTGGCGGTAGTCGAGCCGGAAGTCGATGCCCGATGCGGTGATCTCGGCGATGTTCTGGTTGCGCAGCGGCACGTCCTGGAGCTGTCCGTCGGGCGTACGAGTCTGCAGCGGGACGCAGAACGGGTTGTCGAGCGAGAGATTGCCCCGGCAGGCGTTGATCGTCGGTTGGAGGCCACCGCCGAACAGCGCGATCGCGTCGGTGATCTTGATGTTGTAATAGTCGACGGTGAATTGGAGGTTCGGGATGAAGTCCGGACGGACCACCGCACCGACCGACCAGGTATCGGACGTCTCCTCGAACAGATCCGGATTGCCACCGGTGACGGCGCGGATCTGCACATTCTCCTGCTGGAAGACGTCGATCAGCGCCGCCGGGACGCCCAACTCGAGGCAGAAGGCACGCTCGGCGGCCGTCCGCGTCGGCGTCGCGTTGCAGAAGTCGGTCGCGAGCGGCGCGGTGTTCGTGGCGCCCGAGTAGAGCTCGGTGATGTTCGGCGCGCGCACCGCCCGCTGGTAGAGGCCGCGGAACTTGAGGCCGCGGAACGGGGAATATTCGCCGCCCAGCTTGTATGACAGGACCGAACCCGCCGTCGAATAGTCGGAGAAGCGGATGCCGCCCTCGAAGGCGAGCAGCTCGAAGCCCGGCCGATCCGCCAGGATCGGCACGTACAGTTCGCCGAACACTTCGGTGACGTCATAGCTGCCGCCAGTCGGCTGCAGGCCGGCGGAACGTGAGATCGCCTCGCCGAGCACGTAGAGCTGGTCTGGCTGGAAGCGTGCCGACTCCTTGCGATACTCGGCGCCGACCGCGATGCCGACGTCGCCGGCGGGAAGCGAGAAGAGCGAGCCGCTGATCGTGCCGCCGACCTGGGTCTGCCGGACGCGGGTGTGGTTCACCAGATCGACATTGTAATAGTCGACCATCTCCTGGGTGAGCGCGTCGCGTCCGAACGGATTGATGACGACGCAGTCCGGATCGCCATTGGCGCAGGAGAAGGGATCGTTGGGGTCCGTCAGGAACATGGCGGCAAAATTGTCGATGAGGACGCCGCCGCCCTGCTCGTCGGTGAGGTCATTCTCGCCGTGGTTGAAGAAGACTTCCCAGTTCAGCTGATCGGTGAGGCCGCCCCGCAGGCCGACGACGGCCCGCCAGAAATCGCGGGTCTGGTCGCTGGTGCGGGGGCCGGATTCGAGGACGCGGCGATTGATGTTCAACGGGACGAGATTGTTGCCGTCCGCATCGAGATTGACGCTCAGGAAGTCGCGCAGCGTGTCCGGTAGATAGGGATTGCGCAGGTCGAGCTGAAAGCCCGGGATGAAGCCCGAGCTGCTCATCGGCAGCGCTCCCAGCGTCGAGTTCACCCGCGTGCGGGCATAGGTGCCTTCCCAAAAGAAGGTGATGTCGTCGGTCACTTCGTAGTGGCCGAGCACCGCCGCCTGGATGCGCTCCAAGGGAAGCTGGAGGTTGTTGAACGGACGGTCGTTGAAGCCGTCGCTCGTCCGGTAGGCGCGCCAGCCCTCCTCCGCGAAGAAGATGCCCTGCGGCCCGATCACGTTGCCGAACGGATCGGTCAGGCCGACCAGGGAGGGCGAGAAGATCGTGCCCTGCGGCGTCACCGCATTTCCGCCCGGGACGAGCACGCCCTGGCCGTTCTGCACCGCGTCGACCAGGAACAAAGTGGCATGGTCGCGAGCCGCACCGCGGGTCTGCGCACGATCGAAATAGTTGGCGTAGAAGACGACATTGCCGCGGCCGTCGGCGAAATTGCCGCCCACGGTGAGGTCGATATTGTAGCGCGCGCTGTCGCCGCGGCTCGAGACACCGGCCGAGCCGCCGATCTCCATTCCCTCGAAATCATCCTTCATGATGAAATTGACGACGCCGGCCATGGCGTCCGAGCCATAGACGGCAGAGGCGCCGCCGGTGACGACGTCAACGCGGCTGATCAGCGCCGGAGGGATCATGTTGATGTCGACGACGCCGTCCTCGCCGGAGCCGACGATGCGGCGGCCGTTCATCAGGACCAGCGTCCGGACGGTGCCGAGGTTACGCAGGTTGACCGTCGCCGTGCCGTTGCCCGGATTGTTCGATTGCGAGCCGAAGCCCGCCACGAATTGCGGCATGGAGTTCAAGATCTGCTCGGTCTCGTTCGCGGCGGTGAGCTGGATCTCCTCCTCGCCGATCACGTTCACCGGGCTGTTCGACTCGACGTCGGGCCGCGGGATGCGCGATCCGGTGATGACGATCGCCTCGCCGCCCGCATCGCCCTGCAGGGCCGTCTCGGGCGCCGTGTCGACGGCGACTGGCTCTTCCACGGCCTGCGCAAACACGGCATCGGCGGCCAGCACCGCCAGGAGGATGGCGGAGCCACCCCTTAGATTCGTCCTCGTCGCCCTACCCCGCTTCATATCCATCATCGCTCCCTCCCGCCCCACGGCATGTGCTTTTTTGAGTGAGAATATGCGTGATTTTGATCATAATTAGGAGCGGCGATCAAGCGGCTTGCCGGATGACGTGAAAAATTGACCGATCTCAGCGCATTGCGCCGAGCGGCGTCCGCCCGCTAGCGGGGCTCATGCGTGATTCGCTGCCCAGTTTCATACCGGGAAAAACACGGCACTCGGCGCGATTCGCCACCGGCGCGACCGGCGGCGGCACGCCAATTCGCCGGCGCTACCGCCGATTTGCGGATTGACCCGCGCGCCGAAACGAAACTATGTCCATATTCACATGAATTGGAGTGCTTGAGATCGGCGCACGGCCGGCACGGCGGCCAACCACGCCGGCACCAAGGGTGGAGGTGCGAGATGATGCGAAGGGGAACGGGGCTTTTCTTGGCTTGGCTGATGACGAGCGCGGCGGCGCTCGCACCATCCGCCGCTTGGGCCGATTCGCCGGCCCAGGCCGCCCAGGCGGGGCCGGAGCGACCGGGTCCGCCGAACGGGGCCGGCAGCTATGACGACTTCGTTGCGCTCTTCACTCAATTCCACGCCTGGCGGACGGCGCGGCCGGCCGACGGCGTCGTCGACTACAGCCCCGCCGCGACGGATCGCCGCCGCGCCGAGCTCAGGGCGTTCCAGGCACGCCTCCCCGACTTCGCTGTCGCCAGCTGGGACCGGCACAAGCAGGTCGACTATCTCGCCGTCCGCGCGCAAATGGACCTCGAGGATTTCACGCTCAACGTCACCAAGCCGTGGGCGCGCGATCCGGGAATGTATGTCGACGAGATCCAGCGCCTCGCCTACACGGAGCTTCCGCTGGAGGGTGAGGAGCTCGCCGCCCTCCGGACTCGGCTGCGGAGCATCCCCGCCAAGCTGGCCCAGGCGCTCATCAACCTCGATTCGGTCGCGGGCGACTATGCCGACCTCGCCCTCCACAATCTCTCCAACGGCGACGGCGTCGGCCACGGCATGCCCTATCGTGCGGTGGAGCCCGCCGGCCTGATCGGCTGGTTCGCCGACCTTCGCGGCCGCGCCGAGCAGCAGCAGCCGGATCTGGTCGCCGACATCAGAGCGGCCGAGCAGGCTATTGTGGAATTCCGCGACTGGCTGGCCGCGAACCGCCCGCGGATGACCGCTAAGGCCGGCGTCGGCCGCGCCGCCTATGACTGGTTCCTCACCAACGTGCGGCTGATGCCCTACGATTCGGACGATATCGTCACCCTCGCGCAACGCGAGCTGGAACGGCATTGGGCCTTCTACACGACCGAGCGGCACCGCAACCGCGAGCTTCCTGAGGTCGAACTGGCGCAGTCGGGTGAGGAATATGAAGCCCAGCTCGCGGGGACGGACGCGATGATCCGGCGCTGGCTGGCCGAGGAGGAGATCCTCACCATCCCCGACTATATGCCCAGGACCTACCAGGAGATGGGCTACAACGCGCCCTGGATCGTCCGCGAGAACGGGCCGATGTTCTGGGAGCAGATCCAGTTCCGCGACGCCTCTCCGGATCATCTGCACGCTACCTTTCCGGGCCACCGGTTCGACGGCCATGCGGCCCGCCGCGTCCAGCACCCGATCCGGGCCCACATCTCGGACAGCGGACGCACCGAGGGCTGGGGCTTCTATCTCGAGGAGACGGCGCTCCAGCTCGGCCTTTTCGACGAGCGGCCGCGCACGCGCGAGCTCATCTACATCTTCGGCCTGTTCCGGGCCGCCCGCACAATCGGCGACGTCCGGATGCAGCGCAACGAGATGAGCGTCGAGCAGGTGATGGAGTTCTGGAAGGAATGGACGCCCTACCTCGACGACAATGTCGCGCGGGTCGATGCGGGCATCTATATCCGCCGCCCGCCGGGCTACGGCATGACCTACACGATCGGCATGATGCAGCTCCAGCGGCTGCTGGTCGATCGCAAGCGGCAGCTCGGGGATGCCTTCTCCCTGCGCGCATTCCACGATTATCTGTTGAACACCGGCCGGCTGCCGGTGTCGCTGCTGCGCTACGACCTCACCGGGAACGACGACGAAGTCTCGCGCTTCTGGGCGCACACGCCGCTCTCGCAGCTCCGGCGCGACTGAGGAGGACCGGCGATGAAATGGCCCGCTCAGCGGCTCGTCCTGGGCTCGAAGAAGAGCTTCGGCATGTACGAGAAGGCCGCGCGGCTCGAAGCGGAGGGACTCGACCTCATCCATCTCGAGTTCGGCCGGCCCCATGCCGACACGCCTGGCCACATCAAGGAAGCGGTCAAGCGCGCGCTCGACGCCGGCATCGTCCATTATGGGGACTTCCGCGGCACCTTGAGCTTGCGCGAGGCGCTGGCGGCGAAGCTGCGCGATTTCAACCGGCTCGACTACGGCGTCGACGAGATCCTCGTCACCAACGGCCTCACTCACGGCTCCTTCGCGGCCTTCATGGCGGCGATCGATCCGGGCGACGAGGTGATCCTGCTCGAGCCTTATTATCCGCAGCATATCGGCAAATCGGAGATGGCCGGGGGCCGTATCGTGACCGCGCCGCTGGACGCTTCGCGCAACTTCGCCATCGACAAGGCGGCGATCGCCGCCCGCATCACGCCGCGCACGCGGATGATCGTTCTGGTCAACCCGGCCAACCCGACCGGGCGGGTCTATACGCGCGAGGAGCTTCAGGACCTCGCCGACCTCGCCATCGCCCACGACCTGCTCGTCCTTTCCGACGAGGTGTACGAATATATCACCTACGACAAGGCCGAGCATGTCAGCATCGCCAGCCTGCCGGGCATGCGCGAGCGAACCATCACCTGCTTCGCCTTCACCAAGGCGTATTCGATGGACGGCTGGCGCATCGGCTATCTCGCCGCCGACGCGAAGCTGATCCCGGCCATCCTGCGCATCGTCATGACGGACGTCACCCATGTGAACGTCTTCGTCCAGGAGGGCGCGCACGCGGCGGTGACCGGTCCGTTGGAGCCGATGCACGCGATGGTCGAGGCCGACCGCCGCAAGCGCGACCTCGTCGTGCGGGCGCTCAATCAGATGCCCGGCGTCACCTGCGCCATGCCCGAGGGTACCATCTACGCCTTTCCCGACATCCGCGGGACGGGACGCGACTCCGAGGAGCTCGCCACCGCGATTCTCGAGGAGGCGCATGTCGTCACCGAGTCGGGCGCCTTCTACGGGCCGGCGGGCGAGGGACATCTGCGTATCTGCTTTGGCTCGGTATCCGAGGCCCACCTGAACGAAGCGATGGAGCGGCTGAGCCGCTTCTTCAACCGGCTGTAGGCCGTCGCGCATGGGAGGGAAGACGATGATCCGACGCCTGCTCGCCCCGACGACGGTCTCCTTGTTGGCGCTCGCCGCCGCTTCGGCCGGCGCGGCCCAGGCGCCGGCCGCCGTGCCCGCCGCGGTCGCGTCCGAGGCGGTGCCGGCCAGGTATCAGGAGCTGGTCGCCCTCTACGGCGAGTTCCGCGCCTTCGTGCCGCCGCCGATGCGCGATGGCGTGCCGGATTACTCGCCGGCCGCCATGTCCGTCCAATATTCCGGACTTCAGCGCTTCATGGAGCGACTGCGCGCGATCGACGACAGCCAATGGCCCGTTTCGCGGCGCGTCGACTACATGCTCGTCCTTGCCGAGATGCGCGGGATGGAGTTCCAGCACCGGGTCGTCCAGCCGTGGAAGCGCGACCCCGCTTTCTACAGCACGACCAACCTGGGCTTCGGCCCCAAGATGCACGGCGCCTTCAGCATCCCGCAGCTCCCCGCCACGGCCGAGCAGGTGCGAGCGCTGAAGGCCCAGCTTGAAGCCGTACCCGAGGCGCTGCGCCAGGCGCGCGCGAACCTCACCGATCCTCGGGGCGACCTCGCCCGCCTCGCCGTCCAGCAGAAGAGGATCGAGGTGAACGTCTTCGGACGGCTCGCCGAGGACGTTCGCGCCCATCATCCCGAGCTGATCGCGCCCGCTCTCGCGGCCCGCGCCGCGGCGGCGAACTTCCTCGTCTGGCTCGAGGACATCGAGGCGGGCCTGCCGGCCCATGGCGGCGTCGGACGCGAGAATTACGACTGGTATCTGCGCCACGTCCTCCTGCTGCCCTACACGGCCGACGAGGTCGAGACGATCGGCGAGCGCGAATACCAGCGCATGATCGCATTCCTGCGCATCGAGGAGCATCGCAACAGGGGCCTGCCCGAGCTGCCGATGGTCCGCACGCGCGCCGAGTTCGATGCGAAGCGGGCGCGCGAGGACAACGAGCTTCTTGGCTTCCTCCGGAACGGCTGGGTGACCATCCCCCACTATGTCCAGCACGATCCGGAGGAAGGACCCTATATCCTTCCCGCGGAACGCGACCCGAGCCGGCCCGGCCTGTTCGACGATCCGGAGAACGTCCACTTCTTCTTCCAGACCGAGTTCCGCGACGGCCTGCCGCTGCGGGCCCACAATCTTCCCGGCCACGCCTTCGACCAGCTCCAGGCCAGCCGGGACACCCGCCCGATCCGCGGCCAGCGGCGGCTTTTCTTCGTCGACGGCCTGCGCAACGAAGGCTGGGCCTTCTATCTCGAGGAGATGATTCTCCAGGCGGGGCTGCTCGACGAACGGCCGCGCACGCGCGAGATCGACTATATACTCGGCGCCAAGCGAGCCGCACGCCTGCTCCCGGAGCTGCGGATGCATGCCAATGAATGGACCTGGGCGCAAGCGAACCGGTCGCTCATCAACCGGACGCCGCGCTGGATGGACGAGGACGATGCCATCGCCCAGTTCGACATCGAGCTTTATCTGCGCCAGCCCGGATACGGCATCGGCTATTATATCGGCAAGGTGGAGCTCGAGCGGCTGCTCGCCGAGCGATCGATGCAGCTCGGGACGGACTTCGACCTCCATCGCTTCCACGACGCGTTCCGCGCCGCCGGCGCCATCCCCATCTCCCTCATCCGATGGGAGATGACCGGCCGCGACGACGAGATCGCCGAGCTGCGAGGCAATTTCTAGATCGTACTCATGTCTGTCGCCATACCGGCCGCCCGACAGTCATTGCCGGCGGTTACCCGTTCTTGCATCGCGAAGGGGAACCGCCCGGCCGAAGGGCGCAGGGTCAACTCACCGGAAGCCGCCACAATCTTGATTGGACGGGACGTTCCGGTACGGGCTTCAATCCGCCTGGTAGCAAGGACCCGCGCCGCCGAATGTAAAGGAATGTCAAATCTTCCGCTTGGCGCGCAACATTCAGATCGCGGGCTGCTAGTCGGACGGCCGGCTCCGCGGCTTACCGACACGGCGCCGCCGCTCTACCCCACGAGAACAGAAGCGAGGACGATGCGGATCGGCATTTTGGAGGATGACCCGGCAACCGCCGAACAGCTCCGCAAACTCCTGTCGCTCGAAGGCCATAGCTGCTTCCTCTATCAGAGCGGCCAGAAGCTGATCGGGTTCCTGTCGCGCGAGACGGTCGACGTGCTGATCCTCGACTGGAACGTACCCGACGTGCCCGGCATCGACGTCATCCGCTGGGTCCGTAGCGAGAATGCTCGCCACCCGCCGATCGTCGTGCTGACGGCGCGCGCCGCAGAGGAGGACATCGTCACGGCGCTCAAGGCGGGTGCCGACGAATATGTGGTGAAGCCTGTCCAGCCCGCGGTGCTGCTCGCCCGCATCGAAGCGCTATGCCGTCGCGCCTACCCGGAGCCGGCGCGCGGCCGCGTGGAGCAGTTCGGCGACTATGCGTTCGACAGCGCAACCGAGACGGTAAGGGTGCGGCAGGAGGCCGTGCAGCTCACGGCGAAGGAATTTGCCCTGGCCCTCATGCTCTTCCACAATCTCAACCGGACGCTCTCGCGGTCCTACATTTTCGAGGCCGTCTGGGGAGGCAGCCCCGATCTCCAGACGCGCACGCTCGACGCCCACATATCGAAGGTGCGCACGAAGCTCGGCCTTCGCGCGGCCAACGGCTACCGCCTTGTCCCGATCTACGCCTATGGCTATCGCCTCGAGGCGACCGGGGATGGGTTCGAGTAGCTTCGGGGGCTGGTGAGTGCGCGCGCTGATCTTATTCCTGGCGGCGCTCCTCGCCCCGCTCCACTTCGCGGCCGCAGCCGAGAATGACGAAATGGTCGCGTACACGACCAAGGCCGGCGACAACCTCTATACGCTGGCCCGGCGCTATTTCATTCGCGTTCATGACTATGTCGAGGTCCAGCGGCTGAATCGCGTGGCCAATCCCTATCGGCTGCCGACCAACCGCCAGCTGAGAATTCCCCGCCGGCTGCTCCGCTACGAGCCGCTGACCGCACGTGTCGCGGCCTTTCGCGGAGACGTTCGCGTCTCCCGCGGCGGCCGGGTGGCGCCGACCGCCGTGGGCACGGTGGTCGGCGAAGGCGATTCCCTGCTCACCGGGCCGAATTCCTTCGTAACGCTGCGGCTCGCGGACGGCTCGCTCGTCGCCCTTCCCTCGCAAAGCCGGGTCCTCGTCCGCCGGCTGCGCAGGCTGCTGTTGACCGGCGAAATCGAACGGGAATTCATGCTCGAGAATGGCCGCGCCCGGGCCGTGGTGACACCGATGGACGAGACACCCGGTGACTTCCGGGTCTCCACGCCCGTCGCGATCTCGGCCGTGCGCGGCACCGAGTTCCGCGCCCGCTATGATGCGGACGGACGCAGCGGCTCGACCGAGGTGATCGAAGGCGAGGTGGGGGTAAGCGACCCCGCCGGCCGGGCGAGCGTGTCGGTTACCGCCGGCTTCGGCGCGGTCGCGACGCCCGAGGGGACCGGCACCGTCATCCCCCTGCTCCCGCCACCGGCGCTGGAGCGGCCGGGCCGCGTGCAGGATGGAGCGGATCTCGCCTTCCGCGTCGCTCCGCTTCAGGGGGCCGAGCGCTACCATGTGCAGGTGGCGCAGGATGCCGGCTTCGTCGACGTCGTGAGCGAGACCTTTTCTGCCGGGCCGGAGGCGACCTTGCCCGGCCTTCCGGACGGTACCTGGTTCGTCCGCATCTCCGGCCTCGGACCGGACGGCCTCGAAGGCATGCCGGCGACCTATAGCTTCCGACGCCTGCGCCTCGACATCATGACGGCTTCGGAGCGCCGCCGGATCGGCCGCTATCACGAATATCTCTTCCGCTGGGCCGTCGAAGGAGCGGGCACGCATCGGTTCCGCTTCCAGCTGATGCGCGGCAGCCCCGATAGTGTGCCGGTGATCGACGAGCCCGGACTCGCCCTCGACGGGTTCGTGGTCACCGATCTTGAGCCGGGCACCTATTTCTGGCGCGTGATGACGATCCAGCGCGCGGAAGAAACCCTTCACGCGAAATGGTCGGCGATGCAGCAGCTGACGATCAGCGCCGAGGAATGAGCGCAGGCCCGGGGGCTCGGCGGCTCGCCGCGGAATGGTGGCTGGTCGCGCTCCTGGCCAGCGTGCTGGTGTGGGTGTTGACCGAGACGCGCGCCGCCCAGCGCCTCGATCATCTGATCTACGATCAGCTCCTGCGGCTGACCGCGCACGAACCCGATCCGCGAATCCTGCTCGTCCCGATCGATACGGACAGCCTGCAGCGGGTGGGCGGCTGGCCGTGGCCTCGGGACGTGCACGCCCGGCTCGTGGAGCGTCTGGCCGCGGGTGCTCCGCGCGCCATCGCTTATGATGTGCTGTTCCTCGAAACGAGCGAAGACGATCCCGAGCTCGCCACAGCGATCCGGCAGTCGCCGCCGCTCTTCCTTCCGCTCCTGCTCGACGCCCCGGGCAGGAATGGTGCGCGCTTCGATCAGATCGCGCCGGTACCCAGCCTCAGGGAAGCCGCTGCCGATATCGGACAGGTGAATCTCCACGCCGACCCCGACGGGCTGATCCGCCGGATGCGTCTCGTCGAGCGGGACGGCGAGCGGTCATGGCCTCATTTGGTGATGCTGCTGGCGCGGCAGCTGGAAGCGGACCCACGGGACCGTTGGCCCGAGGAGGTGCTCATCCCCTTTTCAGGTCCGCCGGGAACCTACTCCTCCGTCTCCGCAGCGGATGTCCTCGCCGGCCGCTTTCCGCCGGAGCTGCTGGCCGGTCGAATCGTCATCGTCGGCGCCAGCGCGCAAGGGCTGGGCGATCGCCATGCCGTTGCCCGCGCCAACGCCGAGGGCGTGATATCCGGCATCGAGCTGCAGGCCAACCTTCTCGACGGACTCTTGAACGACAGGCTCGTCACGCCGGCAGGCCATGGGCTGAAGATCGTTGCCGGCCTCATCCCGGTATGGGCGCTCCTGCTCGGCTTCAGGACGTTTCGCCCTCGCAGTACGACGCTCCTGCTCGTCGCCCTCATCGTCGGCACGATCGGCGCTACCGCCGGAGCCTTCGCGGCATCCCGGATATGGCTCCCTCCGGGACCGGCGGTCGTCGCCTTGCTGGTGGTTTCGCCGGTTTGGGCGTGGCGGCGCCTGGCGGGGGTGAGCGCCTATATGGTAGGCGAACTCGCGCGCCTGCGCGCCGAGCCCGACCACTTCTCGACTCCTCCCCCCAGCCTTCCCACCGATCCACTCATGGCGGAGACGATGCTGCTGAGCGGCGCCATCGACGGCATGAAGGCGACGCGCCGCTTCATCCACGAAAGTCTCGATCAGCTCCCCGACGCGATCTTCGTCGTCGGAGTCGATGGCCGCATCGTGCTCGCCAACCGGTGTGCCGAGCGACTCTGCCTGGACCTTGGGTTCGAGATCGGGGGCCTGTTCTTCCGCGACCTCGTCCGCCTGCTCGAACCCGCTTCGGACCGCGCCGGGGAACAGTTGTGGCCGCCGCCGGAAGTCGATTCCCGTGTGGAAGCCGTGACTCCAGACGGGCGGATATTCGATATCCTCTACACTGCACGCGAACCTTCATCGGGCGAGGCGCAGAGCTGGATCGTCCGGATGAGCGACGTCAGTGCCATGCGCCTCGCGCAGCGCCAGCGCGACGACATGCTGCGCTTCCTGACGCACGACATGCGTTCGCCGCAAGCGTCGATACTCGCTCTCACCTCGAGCGCCGAGCCGGGTGAGATCGACACGCGCCTCGCGCGGCGGATCGACCATTATGCGCAACGAACGCTGGAGCTGGCCGATCACATCGTGCATCTCGCTCGCGCGGAGCTGCTGAACTACGAGCCGGAACAGCTGAATCTCTCGGATCTTCTCGGCGACGCGCTCGACGAGCTCTGGCCGCAGATCACGAAGCGGCGCATCCAGCTGCAGGTCCACGGCGACGATCTCGAGCTGCCGGTCATGGGTGAGGGGTCGCTGCTGACCCGGGCTCTCATCAACCTCATCGACAACGCCGTCAAATACAGTCCCAGCGGCAGCCGGTTGGAATGCCATCTCTCCGTCGAGGACTTCGGTGCCGATCGCTGGGGGGTGTGCGTCATTCGCGATGAAGGACAGGGCTTCTCGAGCGATCAGGTCGGCAAGCTGTTCCAGCGGTTCCAGCGCGGATCGCCTGAATCGTCGGGTTCAGGCGGCGCAGGCCTCGGCCTCAGCTTCGTGGAGACCGTGATCCACCGCCACGGCGGCACCATCTCCTGCGAAAGCCAGGTCGGCAAAGGCAGCGCTTTCATCCTTCGCCTGCCTATGGCAGCCCGGCCTCGCCGGGACGCGGAGCCGTCAGATGCTCGATGAGCGTGTCCCACGCGCCGTCGTCACTTCCCGCGCGGGCCGAGGCGCTCGCGCGGTAGACCTCCTGCCCCGCCCGGTCGGAGACGGCGATCGCCACCGTGCGGACGCCGACGCGGCGGCGGGCAAGATCTGGAGCGCGAAGCCATTGCTGGGGCTCGCCTCGCGTCGGCAGGAGCGCACCCGTTCCGGCTCGCCTTTCTGCGGCGCCGATGTCGACGAGATAGTCGGCCTCTTCCGCCGGGATCAGGCCTCGCGCCCGAAGCCTCGCTGCCATTCCGGCTTCGAGCGCAACGCTCTCCCGTTCATCCCCGTCCACGAAGGCGAACGTGCCGCGCGACGGCAGTGCGCCTCGCGCATCCACGATGACTCCGTCGCTCGCACAGCCGGCGCAGGCCAGGGCGAGACAGATGGCAGCGGTTCGGCGGAAATTCTTTCGCATAGCCCATTCCTACCCTGACCGGGTGTCGGCGCAACCGCTACCTATCGCCATCGTCTCACGAGGCAGGCAGGACCGGCGCCCGGATCGAACAGGCTCCGACCGCTCGCGAACCCTCAACGACCGGCGCCCTTCCGAATGAAGCGTCGGCATCGGATGTTCGGGCTTCGCACGGTCCGCGACGGGCTGCGCGCCCTCAATCCACGGAGATCCCGGCCTGAACGCGCACTTCCACCTCGGTCGCGCCGACCATCGATGTGTAGATCGCATATTCGATTCCGCCGATGTCCTGCGTCCCGCCCGAGGTCCAGCCCTCGCTCAGGTCGAGCGTATCGCGGGAATCGCCCAGGAGGGTGAGGAGCGCGCCGCTGCCGGTTATGCCCAGCACGTCGGCCGCCGAAAGGCTGCCGATATCGTTGCCGTTCAGATCGAGCGCCTCGACATTGGAAAGGCCGGCGTCGAGCTGGGCGCCCGACAGGGTTTCGCCGAGCCGCAATTGCACGGTGTCGTTTCCGGCTCCGGCGTTGATGTTGCCGCCGTGCCAGAGCAGCCTGTCGTCACCGCTCGTGGGCAGCTGGGCGAAGGACTCCACGGTGAGATAGGCGGTGTCGGAGGCCGAGACGCTCGCACCGTCGGACGTGAAGGCCTCCACGCGGACCTGCACGCCGGCGGCGCCGTCCTGATCGGTCAGCGCGTTGCGCGCCTGCAGGAAGCCGAGGCGATCGAGGTCCGATTGGGTCATGCCGGTGATCGTATAGGTGTCGGTGCCGGCGTCGTAGCTGATCCCGTCGAGCTTTTGATCCGTATCGATGTAGAAGGAGGCGAACTCGCCGAGGCCGGTAAGCTTCACCGTCGCCTGTTCCTGGGAGGCGTCGGCCGCGCCGGGCACCGAAGCATCGGCGGGATCGGCCATGGAGGCATTCAGGTTCAAGGCGATGACGGAATTTTCCGGGCCGAACGTGTTCGTCGCCGTCAGGTCGATGCCGTTCGCCACCGCCTCGATCGTCACGTCGCCGAGCTCGAAGCTCTGTATCAGGCCTTCGCTGAACACGCTCTCGCCGCTCTCGACGTTCACGACAAGGTCGTCGAGCGTTCCGCTCCAATGCTGGGGCGGAACGATAGCGATATAGGCCGGCAGCGAACCGTCCGGATTGGATATGACCCAGGTATTGTCGCCGCCGGCATTGCTCGCCAGCGCGGCCGTCTCCGCCGAACTCCCCACATAGACGAGGAATCCGTTCGGCAGGTTGGAGAGCAGAACCGACTTGATGGCCTCGGATCCGTCATCGTCGATCAGGCCGACGACCAGGTTCGTGATCGGAATCTGACTCGACTCCGTTCCCGTCGACGGCGAGCTGGTCACCTCGACGCCGTTGTTGATGATGACGACCTGCCCGGTTCCGGAACCGGTGCCGGTCACGATCTGGCCGGAATTGCTCTCCTGGGTCCTGACCTGCGCACTGAACGACACCTGGCCGGCCGTGCTGTTGTCCGGCGTGTAGACCAGCTCGATTGTAGTGCCGGGCGTAACGCCCTCGACCACGTAATATTGCTCGCCGTCGACGGTTTCGGTGGCCAGCGCGGAGCCCTGATAGGCCAGAGTGCCATTCTCGAGACCGTTGGTGCTGCCGGCCGCGTCCACCCGGATGTAGAGCTTCCCGTCCACGATCGCGCCGAAAGCGCCGTCGGCATCGTTGGCAACGGTGACGGTCACCGGAATCGATTCCACGCCTTCGTCGATCGGGGCGGCGGAGATCGAGATTACCGCCGCATCGGTGACCGGATCGACCGGCACCGTCATATCATCGAGGTCGGCGACCTCGCTGCGGCCGGTCGGCACCGACACGGTCAGCCGCGCGTCGAGCTGGAACGAACCGGGCGCGTTGTTCTCGTTGCTGTCTTCCGGAGCCGTGATCCGGATAGCGTCGAGCAAGGCGGCCAGCGCCGCATCGCCATCGTCGCCCGGATCCACCGTGATCGACGCGGTCCAGACGTCCGCTCCGCCCACCGTCGTTCTGGTCATGCCCTCGATGATCGTGCCCGGCGGCAGATCCGCCAGGGAGACGGTGAAGATGTTGGGGACGCTGTCGTCCCTGATCGTGACCTGGGCGTCGACGACCTGCGAGAGGGAGAAGGTCGCGTCTTCGGCGGCGTGCGCGCCGTTATACTCCCATTGGTCGATCTGCGCCGGTAGCGCGGCGTCGCCTGGGGCAAAATTGGTGGTGAGGTGCCAAGTGACGCGGTCGGAGCGGACCGTCGTTTCCGCCCCGGCATCGCCGCGATCCTGGCTTTGCACCTCGATCGTTATCGGGACGTCGTCGAGGCTCCCGGCAAAGCCGCTGACGTCGAACACGACCGGAAGGTCGATGCCGCCCGCGGAATTGATCGGCAGGGCGGCCGCGTCTTCGAAGATCAGCAGCCAGGTACCTGCACCGCTATAGGCGCCGCCCTGCACCGACACGCCGTCGGGCACGCCTTCGATGACGACGCGGATGATCTTTTCGCTGCCGTCCGTGTCCGGCGTGGCGCCGGGCACGTCGGGATCGGCCGCTCCGGCGATGTTCAGGGTGACGGTCACCCGGTCTCCGGCGCTCAGGACGGCCGTGTCGGGCGTCGCATCGTCATCGGCACGCTCGTCCGACGCGGCCGTGACTCCGTCGGTGCCGCTGATCGCCGTGATCGACACGTCGATCGGATCCGTCGCCGGACTCGCCGTAAGCTCGAAGATGCCGTCCTGCACTCTCGTGGCAGCCGCGCCGGACGGAGTCGAACCGTAGCGCTCGTCCGTGATCTCGTACTTGAAGTCGAACGATCCGAGAGCTCCGTCGAGATTGTCAGCGCCCTTGGCTGCGAGCTGGGCTATCTGATCGCCGGTCAGCAGGTAATAATCCTGCCCATCGATGGTCTCGACCGGGGCGACATCCGCCAGTGGAACGGCCCCGAGGTAGAGCGTGAAGTTGACGGTCTCGGCATCGTCTACCGCGATCCACAGCTTGGTCAGGGTCTCGTCGGTGTCGCCGTTCTGATGGACGATGCCGAGGCCAAGCGGCGTCACCTCGTCCTCCACCAGGACAGCGCTGGTCGTGACCGCGGCTTCGGCCGAGGGGGTCACCTCGATCTGGACCGTGGAGGGGCTTCCGGTGAGCGAGTCGCCGTCATTTTCGGTGGTCACCGGCGTGACCGTGAAGCTTTGGGTGCCGCTGAAATTCGCCGGCGTCGAGACGGTAGCGGTCGCGAACTGCTGCTGGGTGAGGATCCAGACGCGCTCCGCACCGGTGCCGCCCACCAGCATCGTGCCCTGACTGAGGGAGAAGCCTTCGGGCAGCCCGGTGATGCGCAGCGTCAGGACCTCCGAGCCGTCCGAGTCGCCCAGGGCCACGTTCACCAGCTCGCTGAGCATCACCTGGTCGGCGCCGCTGTCGAGCGCGGATTCGTCGTAGACCGTCGCGACGGCCTCGACGTCGGCGGCATCCGCGACGCCCCGCATAGACACGTTGACGCTGAGATCCTGCGAGCTCGACGCGTCGGTTCCGTCGACCGAATAGGCCGAGACGCCGAGGGCGAAATCGTCGTTGCTGTCGGGCGGCGGCTGGATCGTCAGCGCCCTGGCGGAATCGAAGTCTTCGATGGTGACGCTGCCGTCGGTCTGCGTCAGGAGAATGCCGTCATAATAGAGCTCGGCTCCCACCGGGATTCCGGAGATCGTCACGGTGAAGGTCTCGGACGGGTCCGAACTGGTCGGCCTGATTTCCAGCGGAATGCCTTCGTCCTCGATCCCGGTCGCGCGAGCATTCAGCGCCATCGTGACCTCGTCGGCGACCGGCTGGATGATCAGGTTCGTCAGCTGCGCCGAGCCGGAGACCGCCTCGGCGGTGCCCCCGTCGGGATCGTTATCGACGGTAAGGGTCTGAACGCCGATGCTGAAGGATCCGGACAGGTTTTCCGGTGCCTTGAACTGCAACGTGCTCAGATACTCGACGGGAATGTCCACGGGTGTGCCGGAATAGGTGACGACGACCCAAGCGCCGCCCCCTTCACTCGTGTCGCCATTGGTCGAATAGCGGAACTGTGAGCCGATCGCATTGCCGGCGCCGCCGTCGCCGGAGATCAGCTCCGGCGTGAGACGCGCATAGACGGCTTCGTCGGTGTCCTGGTCGCTCCAGCCGCTGCCGAGATCGAAACCGCCGTCGGTGCCGAGCGTGAACCAGGCATCCTCTTGACCCGCCGTGCCGTAGGCGTGGCTCCCCGGCATTCCGGCGTCCGAAGTCCCGTCGCCGTCCGTATCGCTGCCTACCGTTTCGGCGGCCGCAGACACGGCGACATCGATCGAGAGATCGACCCTGGTCGCCTGGGTGACGTCGCCGCCGTTGATGCTGACCGTGTCGGCACTGGTAACGGCAACGTCGATCGTGACATCCGCGCTGCTATGGCTCGGCGGCCTGATCAGGAAGCCGTCCAGCACCGCCTCGCGCTGCTCTTGCGTGAGGCCCGCACCGAAGGTGATGGTGTAGGTCCCGCCGCTCTCGTCGACGCCGTAACCGACGCCATCGCCGGTATCGGTCAGCAGCCACCCTGCAGGAACCTCGAATTGCACTTCGGTGATGACCTCGGTGCCGCCCCCGCCGGTGTCCGTCGTGCGGACCCCGGAGAGGAAGGCCACGGCATTGTCCTCCGTGGTCGAGACGTCGGACGCGGTCACGTCGCCGCCGCGCGGCGTGACATGCAAGTCCAAAGTCACCGAATCCTGCACCTCCGCCCCGTCGGTCGGACCGGACCCAATTCCGTCGTCGTCCGCGTCGCGGCCCTTGAGCGTGATGGTGACCGTCACGTCGCCGCTGAAATCGGCCGGCGGCACGATCGTCATCGGCGGCAGACCGCCGGCGGAAGTGCTCAGGCCGGGTGCCGGAACGAGGGCCACGGGGTTCGACGCGGTCACCGTCTCGCCATTGACGGTCGTGCCGATCGGCAAGCCGGAGATCTCGATCCAGCGAATCTCGGAGCCGTCCAGGTCGGAGGTCGCATTGCCGTCGCCGGCGCTGGGGAAGCCAACCGAAATCAGCTGCGCGAGATCGAAGCTCGAATCCTCCACGATCGTGTGATCGCTCGCCAGGCCGTCGCCATCGCCTCCGTCGACGAGCGCAATCTCGACGGGGTCGGTGACGGCCTGCACGTTGACGGTGACGCTCGTCGAAGACGTCGCGCCGGGCACGCCGTCGATCGGCGTTCCGTCTGCCTCCACTTCATAGCTGGTCACGCTCACGCCGACGGTGAAGTTGGCGTGGTCCTCGTTCGGCGGCAGGACCTGCATGGCCTCGTAGGTCGCCGTCGACAGCGACAGGTCCGCACCGATGCCGGCGACATGCGGACCGTCCGACAACTGGATCGTGATCTCGCCGCCGTCCGATACCCACAGGACATTGCCCGAGCCGTCGAGCAAGGCGGCGCCGGCAGGAATGCCGCTGAGCGTGATGGCGCCCAGAAGCTCCGGATTGTCCCCCGCCGCTGAACCGTTCTGGTCCGTGGCATCGCTCACGATCGGCGCGCTCAGCCCGAGCGCGACGGCACTGTCCTCGTTCGTCTGCACCGTCGCGGGGCCGGGCAACTGCGGGGCGTCCGAAATCGGGTTGACAATCATGGTCACTGTCGTCGTGACAGTGCTGCCGTCATCGGCCGTCGTCGTGTAGGTGAAGCTGTCCGTCCCGCTGAAATCGGGATCGGGCCTGTAGGTGATGCTGCCGTCGGCACCGACCGTCAACGAGCCGTTGGATGGATCCGTCACCTCCAGATTTTCATCAGAGGCATCGGCGCTCGTGTTGAAGGTGATCCCGCTCTCGTCTTCGTCGAGGGTGAAGGTCCGCTCGGTCGCGGGCTGGTCGTCGGTGACGGTGATGATGATGAAGTTCGAGCTGTCGCTGTCGCCGTCAGCGTCGGTCACGCCGAACTGGAGGGGCAGCTCGATCGCGTCCCCGCTCGTGTGGTCCAGCGGACGGTAGAGGGTAAAGCTGTAGCTGGCGCTTGCTGCCGTGGGATCGACGATCGTCGCGACGAAGACGACCGCTCCGCCTGCGCCGGCCGTCGCTGTCAGCGTGTGGCCGTCGCCGCTGACCGTATAGACGAGCTCGGTGCCGCCGGACGTGAGGTTCTGGTCTTCCAGATTGGCCTGCGTCGTGGCGAAGGTCACATCGGTTCCGTCGGCACCCTGGGTGACGGCGAGCGATCCGGTCTGCGTCAGCGCCACCGGATCGGGATCGCTGCCGTTCGACAGATTGGATTCGTTCACCACGTTCGTGGTCGGATCGCCGATCGACGGCGCCGTGTCCGCCACGGCGACGGTCTGGCTGGCCCAAGCGCTGACGTCGCCGTCCCCGTCGATGAGCGTGTAGGAGAAGACGTCGTCGACGGAGAGATCGTTGCCGGGCTGCGGGTGGTCCACCGAAGGCCCGGACGTGGCGGCGGGATCGCTCGTGTAGCTCCAGCTGCCGTCCTGGCGCACGGTCAGGCTGCCGTGAAGGGTATCGAAGGTGCTGCCGTCCGACCCGGGGGCAACCGTGACGGTGACCAGGTCGCCGGCCTCGTTGGTGTACTGGATCTGGTGGACGAGGGCGCCGTCGGCGCCTTGAACATCGTTGCCGAGCAGCAATGTGCCCGTCACGGTCTGCCCGCCTTCGACGACGCCGGCATCGGCATCGGCCTGCGCCGTGGGCACGTCGTCGACGACCGTCAGGTTCAGCCTCCCGGCAACGCTGGAGTCGCTGTCGTCGACCCGGTAGTCGACCGAAATCGACAGGCCGTTCTCGCCGTCCGCGAGCCCATGGTCCAGCTTTCCGGTCAAGATCATGGTCACGCTTTGGCTGGTACCGGATGCATCGGTCGGGTTATTCAGCGTCAGCGTGAACACAACCGGTCCGCCCGGACCGGCCGTGGCCGTGAGCACGTGGCCGTCGGCGCTCAGCGCGAAGGCAAGAGCAGTAGCGCCCGACGTCAGGTTCAGCGCCTCCAGTCCATTCACGGTCGAGACTTCGAAAACCACGTCGCTGATCGCGTCGGCCCCCTTCGCGATCGCCAGATCCTCTGTCACCATATTGGCCGGCGAGCCCGCGCTCCCCGCCCCGGGGATGTCCTGCTCGTCGATGGCGAGGCCCACCGGCGCCGCGACGGGGTTCGTATCGTCCACCGTCAGCGGCTGGATCGCGGACGCGGTCGAACCGTCATTGTCTTCGATGGTATAGCCGAAGCTGTCCGACACGCCCGACCTATTGTCCTCCGCCGCGTCGCTGACGTAGCTCCAGGTGCCGTCCGGATTGACGGTGAGGGAACCATAGCGCGTGTCCACGGTCACGCCGCCAGGGAGCACTGCCGCGGTCGCGCTGTTGCCGGACTCGTCGGTATAGGTGATCGAAACCACCTTGGCGGATCCGTCCGCGCCGGCCTGGTCGTTCCCGAGGAGATTCGCGCCGCCGCTCCCGGATCCGAGGACTGCCCCGCCTTCGTCCAGCGACAGTCCGGGTTGGTCCACGGCCACCGGCGCGTCATCGGCCACGGCCACCTGGAAGCTCCCGGAGGCGGCATCGCCGTCCGCGTCGGTCACGGTGAAGCCGAACGACAGGTCGATATCTGTTCCCTCATGGTCGAGGGGACCGGATAGCTCGAAACTGTAGCCCGTGGTCGGCGACCCCGGATCGGTCAGCGACACGATGAAGATGACGGCGCCGCCGGGTCCCGCGGTCGCCGTGAGGGTATGGCCGTCCGCGCTCACGACGTAGACGATCTGTACGCCGTTGGAGGTCAGGCCGGCCGGGGCCGACTGGGCGGGATCGAAGACCGTCGTGAGGGAGCCGTCGTCGGCGCCGGTCCGCAGGTCGAGCGAGCCCGTTCGCGTCAGCGCGCCCGGATCGGGGTCGGTGCCGGCCGGAAGACTCGCCTCGTCGACCGTGGCCGCATCCGGCGTGCCGATCGACGGCACGTCGTCGATGATATTGACGTTCAGGCTGGACTGCCTGACTGCCCCTGCAGCGTCCTCGACGGCCAGCAGGATCTCCTCGACACTGTTCGCCGATGCCGCGTCGGGATTGGAGACGCTCTCTTCGAGAGTATAGGTGTAGCTCAGCGTGCCGCCCGTGGAGACGCCGCCTGTCTCGCCCGACGACGTAAATCCGGTCAGCGTCAGCCTGCCTTGTGCCGTGTCGATCTCGATCGGCGTGCCGGAGGCGATCGCCTCGAGCTGCGCGAGCGTGACGGTCGTGGCTCCGATGGTGATGGCGGCGAGCCCGTTGGCCGCCGTAATGGTGAGGGTGCCGGTGGCTGTCTCGTTCTGGCCGGCAGGTCCGTCGCTGGTGAGCCCCGCCTCGTAGACCGTCACCTGACCTGGTTCGATGCCATTGCCGTCGGCCGCCACGATCGAGGGAACGCCGTCGTCATTTCCGTTGATCGTGATCGTCAGCGTCGTGAACGATCTGCCGCCCTCACCGTCGGAAATCGCATAGCTGAAAACGTCCGACAGCGGCGGGCTCGCGCCGTCCAGCGCGTTCACCGTCGGGTTCGAATTGTCGAGCTCGTAGCTATAGCTGCCGTCGGCATTGAGGGTCAGCGTGCCGAACGCGCCGACGATCTGCGTTCCGGCATTCGGGATGCCGGGAAAGTCGTCGAGTTCGGCGGCCGTGCCGGCCACCACATGCGTGACCGACAAGGCATCGCCGTCGGGGTCGATATCGGCACCCCCCGCGGCGACTCCGCTCTCGATCACCCCGTCGGCCGCCGACACGACGAGCGCCGGCCCGTCTTCGGTGACGCTGCCCTGGTCCGCCGCCGCCTCCGGCGCCGGATTGGCGACGGTCCAGTCGAAGCTCTGGCTCACCGTCGCGCCATGGGGATCGGTGGCCGTCACGACAACCGTGTAGAGGCCGGCCGGGTTGCCGGGCGTGCTCGCCTGGCTCGCCGAATGATCGATCGTCCCGCTGATGATCCCGGTCGCCGGGTCCAGCGTCAGGCCTGTCGGGAGGCCGGTCGCCGAATAGGTCAGCGCGTCGCTCGCATCCATGTCCGCAAAGGCGTCGCTGACATCGACTTCGGCAACGGAGTCGGCATCCTCGCTGGACTGGCCGGGCAGCGTCCCCACCGCCACCGGGCCGTCATTGGTGCCGGTCACCGTCACTTCGAGCGTCGCCGTGTCCGTGCCGCCCTCGCCGTCGCTGATCGTGTAGGTGATGCTCGTCGTCCGCGTCTCGCCGACGGCGAGATCGTCGAATGCGCCGTCGGGATCGAAGGCGTAGCTGCCGTCCGCATTCAGCGTGAAGGCCCCGCCATTCGCGCCGGTCACCGCAGCGCCGACATTGGCCGTCGCGCCGTTCACCGCCTCCACGACCAGCGGATCGCCTTCCGGATCGCTGTCATTGTCCAGCACGCCGTCCGCTGCGGTCACCGTCAGCGGGGTGCCCTCGTCGGTCGTGTTGGCGTCGTCCACCGCATCGGGCGCATCGTTCGTGCCGGTCACCGTGACTTCGAGCGTGGCCGTGTCCGTGCCCCCCTCGCCGTCGCTCACCGTGTAGGTGATGCTCGTCGTTCGCGTTTCGCCGGCCGCCAGATCGTCGAATTGGCCATTCGGGTCGAAATCGTAGCTGCCGTCGCTGTTCAGGATGAACCGGCCGCCATTCGTGCCGACCATCGAAGTGCCGACGCCGGCCTCGACGCCGTTCACTGCCTCCACGACCAGCGCGTCCCCATCCGGGTCGGCGTCATTGCCGAGCACGCCATCCGCCGCGCCGACGGTGAGAGGCGTGTCCTCGTCCACCGTGTTGACATCGTCGGTTGCGCCCGGAGCGGGGTTGGTGACGGTCCAGGTGAAGGTCTGCGTCACCGTGCCGCCATTGCCGTCGTCGGCGGTCACCACCACGGCATAGACCCCGGCCGGATTTCCCGGCGTGCCCGACTGGCTCGCCGAGGGATCGATCGTCCCGCTGATGATCCCGGTGATCGGATTCAGCGTGAGGCCGGCCGGAAGGCCCGCGGCCGAATAGGTCAGCGCGTCGCTCGCATCCAGGTCCGCAAAGGCGGCGCTGACGTCGACCTCGGCGACCGCGTCGGAATCCGCATTGGCCTGGCCGGGCAGCGTTCCCACCGCCACCGGCCCGTCATTGGTGCCCGTCACCGTCACTTCGAGAGTGGCCGTGTCCGTGCCGCCCTCGGCGTCGCTGACCGTGTAGGTGATGCTCGTCGTCCGCGTCTCACCGACCGCCAGATCGCCGAACTGACCGTTCGGATCGAAGTCGTAGCTCCCGTCGCTGTTCAGGGTGAACCGGCCGCCATTGGTGCCGGTCACATCCGCGCCGACATTCGCCGCGAGGCCGTTCACCGCCTCGACGACCAGAGGATCGCCGTCCGGGTCGTCGTCATTGCCGAGGACGCCGTCCGGCGCCGCCACGGCCAGCGGCAGGTCCTCGCCAGTCGTGCCGGCATCGTCGCTCGCTACCGGGCCGGGATTCGTCACCGTCCAGGTGAAGCTCTGCGTCACCGATGCGCCGTGCGGATCGGCGGCGGTCACCACTATCGCATAGGTGCCGGCGGGATCGCCCGGAGTGCCCGTCTGGCTCGCAGACGGATCGATCGTGCCGCTGATGATCCCGGTCGCCGGGTTCAACGTCAATCCGGGCGGAAGACCGATCGCCGAATAGGTCAGCGCGTCGCTCGCATCCAGGTCCGCAAAGGCGGCGCTGACGTCGACTTCGGCGATCGCATCGGCATCCGCATTGGCCTGGCCGGGCAGCGTTCCCACCGCCACCGGCCCGTCATTGGTGCCGGTCACCGTCACCTCGAGAATGGCCGTGTCCGTGCCGCCCTCGCCGTCGCTGATCGTGTAGGTGGCGCTGGTCGTCCGCGTTTCCCCGACCGCGAGATCGCCGAAGGCACCGGCCGGATCGAAATCGTAGCTCCCGTCCGCATTGAGCGTGAACGTACCGCCGTTCGAGCCAGCGATCGCCGAACCGACAGCGCCTTCGGCTCCGTTCACCGCTGCGACGACGAGGGCATCCCCGTCCGGGTCGCCGTCATTGCCCAGGACACCGTCCGCCGCAGCCACGACCAGCGACGTGTCCTCGTCCGTCGTTCCGATATCGTTGGCGGCTTCCGGCGCCGGGTTCGACACCGTCCAGCTGAAGCTCTGCGTCGTCGTTGCGCCGCCAGGATCGGCGGCGGTCACCAATACCGTATAGGTGCCGACCGGATTACCCGGCGTGCCCGAGTGGCTGGCCGAAGGGGCGATCGTGCCGCTGACGATCCCGGTCGAGGGATCGAGCGCCAGCCCCGGCGGCAGGCCCGTCGCCGAATAGGTCAGCATGTCGCCGTCCGTGTCGGTGAAGGCGAAAGAAAGGTCGACGTTCGCGATCGCGTCGGCATCGAAATTCGCGCGTTCCGGAAGCGTCGACGCCTCCGGGGTGTCGTTCACCGGCGTCACCGAGATGTCCAGGGTGCTGGTGGCGATGCCGCCATCGTTGCCGTCGGTCACGGTATAGGTGACTGTCGGCACCTTGCCGTTCCAGTCCCGGTCGGGCGTGAAGACGTAGTTCCCGCTCCGATCTATCACCAGCGTCCCGACACCGGGGATCCGGGCCGTTTCGCCCGCCGAATAGACCTGGCCGCCAATCTCGAAGCCGGTCACCGTGATCGGATCGGCATCGGCATCGCCATCATTGTCCAGGACGTTTGCGGACAAGGGCGTGTCTTCGGGAATCGTTTCCGTTTCGGGAGACGCGGTCGGCGTCACATTGGCGACATCGACCGTGACCGTCGTCGTCTCTTCCACCCCGCCGGCGGTGACGGTGTAGGTATAGCTGTCGATCCCGACATAACCCGGAAGGGGTGTATAGGTGATCGTGCCGTCGGGATTCACCACGACCGTGCCGTGCTCGCCTTGAGTCACGCTCGTGACTCGCGCAGCTTCATCCTCGAACGTGTCGTTCGCCAGCACGTCCGTCGTGACCGGTTTTCCGGAATGGGTCGTGACATCGTCGGACTCGATATCGAGGCGCGGTTCCACTTCGATGTCGAGCCGGCTGGTGGCGGTTCCGCCCCGCCCGTCATCCACCGTGTAGGTGATGGTCGGCACCATGCCGTTCCAATCGGGAGCCGGCGTGAAGCTGTAGCTCCCGTCGGCGCCGATCAGGAGGACGCCGATGCCCTCGATCGTCGCCGTCTCGCCCGCCGAGTAGGCTTGGCCGCCCACCTGGAATCCGACCACAGCCAAGGTGCCGTTGTCGGGATCGACGTCATTGTCGAGCACGTTGCCGGCGGCGACTTCGTCTTCCTGGATGATCCGCCTGTCGGGCGCGGTTTCCGGAGCCTGGTTGGTCGGCCCCTCGTCCTCGCGTCCGCGACTGTAGCGCCACTCGATCGTCTCCTCGGTCGCGTCCTCCCAGTCGATCGTCATCGGCCGAACGATTTCCTGGACGCGCGCCAGGTTGAGCGGCGTGATGGCGTCGGTCTCGAGATCTTCGTCCACGCGGACGAGCTGAACGAAACGGTAGCCGTCGCCGGCTCGCGCCGGGCCGCCACCGTCGCGGTCGCCCTCGGCGACGTCTTCCCCGCCATCGTCGCCGCGCAGATCCTCCTCGATCATCCTGACCAGATCCGGCGTCGCCACGAAGGCTTCGCCCTGGTCGGGCGGAACGATGGTGAACCCGCTGCCTTCAGGGGCCGAATGCGTGATCAATCCGGCGTCGGAGCCATAGCTGATCGTGACGGTGGCGCCTGCGGCAAGGATCAGGGTCTCGTCGCCATTCAACCGGTCCCCGGCGGCGAGCTGGCGCAGAGAACCGTCGGCGCCCCTTGCCCATGCCGTTCCCGTGACGCCGACGACGATCCCGTTCTTGTTCATACTCGATCCTCACGCATCCACATTCACTCGCCGCCCCCGGGCAGCCGGCTACCGTTCGCTCAGGGCATTCTGCTGCGCTCTCAGGATCGGCTTCAGCAGGTAGGAAAGGACCGTTCTCTTGCCGGTCAGGATGTCCAGCTGTGCGGTCATCCCGGGTATCACCGGCAGGCCCTCCCGGAACTGGTTGCCGGTGGTCTCGGCGCGGACCAGATAATAAGTGTTGCCCTGATCGTCGGTGATGCTGTCGGGGCTGATGTGCGTCACTCGCGCCTGCATCCCGCCGTAGATGGTGAAATCATAAGCCGTGAACTTGACGATGGCCGGCAGATCGGGGCGCAGGAAGGCGATGTCGCGCGGCGACACCTTCGCCTCGACGACGAGCCGGCCGTCCGTCGGAACCACCTCGACGACGGCGTGACCCGGCTGAACGACGCCGCCGACCGTGTTGTAAAGCACCCGCTGAACGAGGCCGGCCACCGGTGAGCGTATCTCGGAATATTTCACGCGGTCGGCGAGCCCGGTGACGTTGGCGCCGAGACTGTTCAGCTCGGCCATCGCTGCGGTGAGCTCGGCACGCCATTCGTTCTTGGTCGTCAGCTCGGTTTCGCGGATCCGGGTCTCGGCTTCCTGGATGCTGGCCGTGAGCTGCCCGCGCCTCGCGCCCGCCTGCTGCCGCTCGCCCTGGGCCCGCGACACGTCCCGTTCGAGCCTCAATATGTCCATGCTCGAGACGGCGCCCGAAGCCAGCAGGGGCCGGGTGATGGCGAGTTCCTGTTGTGCCATCTGGTAGGCACGATCCGCGGTGCGGATCGCCGCCTCCACCTCGCGCAGCTCGCTGCGACGCTGGGCGACCTGCTGCCGGGCGATGAGCAGCCGTTCGTCGAGTTGCCGGCGGCTCTCGAAATAATATTGGCGCTCCTGCGCCAGAATCAGCGCCGCCTCGCTGCCCTGGCCTGGTTGCGTGCCGGCGGGCTCCTCCGGCTCGTAGGCCGTGCCGTTGACCAGGGCCTGCAGCCGCTCGATCTTCGCGTTGAGGGCGAAGGCCCTGGCCTCGCCCTCACGCAGGTTGGCGACGAACCGGGTCGGATCGATGCGAACGAGAACCTGGCCCGCCTCGACCCTTTGACCAGCCCTGACGAAGATCTGCTCGACGACGCCGCCGTCGACCGATTGGACGATCTGAAGTTGCTGGGACGGTATTACCCGGGCTTCGCCCCGGGTGACTTCGTCCACCGTGGCGAAGGCGGCCCAGATCAGGAGGACCAGGAAAAGCGCGACGATGCCGTAGAGCAGCCCGCGTGCGCGGAGGACCTGCTGCCCCTCGACCGCGTGCCTTGCGTTCGAGCCCCAATCGCGGAGGTCCTGCGACGGGCGTCTCCAGAACGGCTTGAACAGGGTGTCGAGCCACTTGCCGGCCCGTACGGCGCCGGCCGCGCGATCGAGTCCCTCGAACAGGCGCCTTTCCATCGGCCGGGCTGGATCCGAGCTCGTCATACCGCCGCTTTCTGGATGTTGCCGCTGTTGAGGCTGTCGAGAACCGCCGCCTTCGGTCCGTCGGCGACGATCTTGCCGTCGTCGATCACGATCAGCCTGTTCACCAGATCGAGCATGGCCGGCTTGTGGGTGATCAGCACCATCGTCCGGTCCTCCGCATAAGCGGCCAGCGCTCGGGTCACATGCCCCTCCAGCCGTCCGTCCATCGCGCTGGTCGGCTCGTCGAGGACGAGGATGCTCGGGTCCATGGCGATGGCCCGGGCTATGGCGATGGCCTGGCGCTGGCCGCCGGAGAGCCTGTTGCCGCCTTCGCCGACCTGCATATCGAGACCCTCCGCGTTGGCGCCGAGCATGGAGGTCAGCCCCGCGACATGGAGCGCCGCCGCGAGGTTCCGGTCCCCCTGTTCGCGGCGGGCCCCGAGCATGATGTTGTCGAGAACGGTGCCGAACAGCAGCAGCGGTTCCTGCGGGACATAGCCTATCCGGCGCCGCAGCTCGTCGGGATCGATCTGGCCGATATGAACGCCGTCGACCATGACCATGCCCGATGCCGGCTGGTACAGGCCGAGCAGGAGCTTGCCGAGCGTACTCTTGCCCGAGCCGACGCGCCCGATGATGCCCACTTTCTCGCCGGCACGAATGTGGAAGCTGACGCCTTTCACGGCCTCCGCCTCAGCGCCCGGATAGTTGAAGACCACGTTGCGGAAGGCGATGTCCCCGTTGATGGCTGGCCGGCTGATCCAGCTTTTCCCGCGGGGCCGTTCCTGCGGCTGCGCGACCGTCTCGTCGAGCTGGGCGAGCGACGTCCGCGCCTGGTAGAAGGACGTCATCAACGAAGCCGTCTGGGCGATCGGCGCCATCGCCCTGGAGGCGAGCATGTAGGCGGCGATCATGCCGCCTTGGCTGATCTGGCCATTGATCACCAGATAGACCCCCACGATGATCAGGACACAGCCCACGGCTTGCTGGATCTGGGCGGAGACGCTGGCCACGGAGCTGCCCAGCAGCCGCTGCCTTGCGACCTGCGACGACAGATATTCGGTGGCCTGCTCCCAGACCTTCTGCACCCGGCTGGTGGCGCCGAAGGCCTTCAGCGTCTCCAGCGCGTAGAGACCTTCGACCAGAGTGGCGTTGCGATGGGCGCCGGCCCGGCTCACCTCGTCGGAGATCGCGCTCAATCGTGCGGCGACGGAGAGTGCGTAGAGGATGGCGATCGCGGTCCCGACGATGAGGGGGAGCACCATCCAGAACGAGATGAGGCCGATGATCAGCGCGAAGAGCAGGAAGAACGGCATGTCTATGAGGGTCAGCACGGTCATCGAGCCGATGAAGCTGCGCACCGATTCGAACGACTGGACGCTCGTCGCGTAGCTGCCGACCGAAGCGGGGCGCTGCTCGAGCCGCATGCCGAGCACACGTTCCATGATATGGGCCGAAAGCCGCGTGTCGGCACGCGCCGCCGCCGCATCGACGAACCAGCTGCGCATGTGTCGCAGCGCCAGGTCGCCGACCAGGACGATCAGAATTCCTGCCGCCAGCACCCAGAGGGTGTCCGTCGCCTGGTTCGGGACAACCCGGTCGTAGACGTTCATCACGAAGAGCGGCATCGCCATCGCGAAGAGATTGACGAAAAGCGCTGCGACCAAAACGTCGGCGTAGAGCCGGCGATTGCCCTTGATGACGTCCCAGAACCAGTGCCCCTCCGCCTCCTCCGGGGCCGCCGCGACGCGCTCGTCGGGGCGGTAGGCCGGGCGGCAGTAGATAGCGTAGCCGAGATAGCGCGCCTCGAGCTCCTCCAGGGCGAGAGGGACCGGCCGATCGGCCGATCCGAGCTCGGGGAAGACGATCGATGCCGTCCCCGCCTCGGGATCGACGGAATGGATGATGCAGGCATGCTCGTCCTGGAGCAGCGCCACGGCCGGCAGAAGCGCCGGGTTGAGATCGCGGATCGGTGTCTCGGCCAGTCGCGCCGTGAAGCCGACACGCTCGGCCGCACGCGGGAACAAGGCGGGCGTCAGGGAGCCTTCGACGGGCAGTCCGGACGTCAGCGCGTCACGAGTACTGGTGACGCCGTGCTCTGCGGCAAGCAGCAGCAGACACTCTACAAGATCGTCTCTGCCGCGATGACCCATGGATGCACCTTCACTTCCTGACGCGAACGGCAACGCCGCGCCCGCACAGCAGCCTAGCTCGCCGAGGCGATCGCGCCGGGGCAGTCGATCGAGGTGGGCCGCTGGGCGTCGTCGTCGAACTCGCTGATGCTCGGCATGCCGCTTCGCGTCTGCCCCAGGACGTCGAGCAGGATGCCCATGGCGCGCAGCGTGCGGTAATAGGCCTTGGTCAGCTCATGCTGCGCCTGGGCAAAAGCCCGCTCGGCCTGGAACGCCTCGTTCTTGGCGTCCAGGACGTCCAGCAAGGTGCGGCGCCCGATATAGAATTGCTGCTCGTAGGCCGTCGCCACATTGGCCGCGCCGATGCGGTGCGCTTCCAGGGCGCGCAGCCGTGCTCTCAGGCTGTTGACGTTGTTCCAGGCGATGGAGGCGCTCTGGCGAAGGTCCACGCAGGCCTTGTCGAGAAGATCCTCGCTCTGGAAGAGCCGCCGCTCGGCGGCGTCGGTGCGCGCCTGATCGGCACCGCCGCGGAACAGGTTGTAGCTGAAGTTCAGCCCGACAAAGGCTTCCTCGCCGCGACCGCGAGGGTCGAACTGCGCATCGAAGCTGCTGCTATTCCGGTAGGTTCCGCCACGCGCGGCCACGGAGACCCTCGGATAATAGGCTGCCCTGCTCTCGCTGACGGCGGCCTTCGCCGCCTCCACGGTCGCATTGGCGGCATAGAGGCTGGCATGATTCCGCAGGGCCTCGGTCATCACCGCCTCCAGATCGCCGGGCACGCGGGCGCTGGCGACCGGAAAGTCCTGAAGTGCCTCGGCCGGCTGGCGGCCGACGATCCGCTGGAAGCGGGCGGTGACGTCGTGGAGGTTGGCCTGCTCGGTCAGCATGTTCGACTCGGCAAGCGCGAGGCGGCCGGCGGCCTGCTCCAGGTCCGCTCTGTTGCTGACGCCGGATTGGGCTCGCTCGCTGATCAGCGCGTGCACCTGCTGGTGCGTCTCGTAATTGCGCTGGGCGAGGGCGAGGGTCTCCCGATATTGGCGAACGTCCTCATAAGCCTCGATCGCTTCGAGGGCCTTGCTCTGAACCTCGTCGAGCAGCTCGTAATAGCGCGTCAGGCGGGTCTGATCCGCCTCTTCCAGCTGGCTGCGGACCAGGAAACCGTCGAACAGCATCTGGGTGATCGACAGCTCGACATAGTCCCGGGCGAACCAGCCGCGATCGTCATATTCGCGGGTGGCGGCGCCATACTCGCCGTTCACGTCGACCGTGGGAAGATAGCCGCCCCTGACGGCCCGTCGGTCGGCACCGGCGGCGAGGAAGGCCTCCCAGCGCGCCTGGACTTCCGGTTGCGTGTTGATGGCCAGATCGACGGCCTGGTCGACCGTGGCTACCGGCGCAGCGGGAGCCATTTCCTGCGCCGCCAGGCTCCCCCCTCCGGCGATGCTCAGCGCGACGACCGCCGCGTAACCCATGAAGCTCCTGAAGAACGCCTCATTCACTCCAGCCCTGGCGGGCTGGCCAACCTTGCGTACGCGACTCACACAATCCCCTTCCACCCCTGGGTCGGATCCGATCGGCCGCGCGCGATCCGCGATGCGAGCGCGCGCAACCGGCGCTCGCACGCCTCGGCCGACAAATTGTGGTCTTTTCAGAGGCTGAGGCGGCTCCCTCGACCGTCAGCCTATGTCCCCGCTAGGAACTCCCCTCGTTTCCGACGCAGGCGGTATAACCGGGAAAATCGTAAACAGAAGGTTAGGGAATTGTAAATTCTTGTTAACAGCCAGCCACTTGCTGCCACGTCCCGGTGCGCCCCGCCTCACCCGAACAACGCGTGAAAGTCGCGGATCGGACCGCTCTCGAGGCCGCTTCCGTCCCCGCTGGGGATCGACAACGCCGTACCGTCCGTGTGTACGATAGCTTAGATAGACGATTCTCCTCCTCTCCCGGCACCATTCTCCTTGGCGGCGCGCGGACGGGGCTTCCCCCAGGAGAGCCCGCGCTCAAGCGGCCTCGTCGGCCGGCTCTTCCGTTGTCTCCGAGCCTTCGACGACGCGGGTCCGCTGGAGACGCAGGGCGACGAGCGAGCACAAGGCCGCCCAGGCGGCGCCGACGCTCCAGCCGGCCATGACGTCGGTGGGCCAGTGGACACCGAGATAGGCGCGAGAGAAGCCGACCAGGATGGTCACCAGGACGGCGGCCGAGAGCAGGAAGATCCGCACCCGCCAGTTCCGCTCGGCGCCCGCGAGCAAGGCGGCCAGCGTCAGGTAGACGGTTGCCGAGTTCATCGCATGGCCGCTCGGGAAGCTCGCCGAGCTTACTTCGACCAGATGCGGCACGATGTCGGGCCGATCGCGGACGAAGCCGTATTTGAGGAGGCTGTTGAGAAGGCCGCCGGCGCCGATCGCCAGCCCCAGATAGACGGCGAGCGCCGTCTTGCGCCGCACCAGCAGATAACCGGCCGCGAGCAGGGTGATCAGGGTCAGCACGGCGCCGCCGCCCAAGGCGGTGATGTCCACCATCGCCCGGTGCAGCCAGCGCGGGCCGACCGGCAGGCCGGGATCGGCCGCCGTCCGCAACTGGACGAGCAGCCAGCGATCGAAGGCCAGGGTGTCGCCCTCGATCATCTCGGACGCGATCTTCCCGAACAGGAGAAGCGACGGGACCAGCACGAGAAAGACCAGGAGGATCCGACTGTCCACCCGGCGCAGCCAGGGCACTCGATCGCGCAGGGGCATGCTCGCTTCCTCGGGCGCGTCGCTCGACGCAGGCATCTTCGGGAAAGCGAAACCTAGCGGGGTTTGCCCATGAGGACCATCGGCGACGGCGCGGGACCCGGCGCCATCCTCGCCCCTCTCCGGCAGTGTATTTCTACTCTCCTTGAATAAGACTGGCGCTACGTGTCGAAGCTGCTATGGAAGGGGTCGCTTCCCCGGTGGAGAACGATTGCCAAGGTCGTTCGCGCCGCCAGGGCGGTGCGGGGAAGTTAATTCAATAGTCCAGTCAAATAACAGATCGCCCGAATGCATCGACAAGGGCGGCGAGGGCAGGAACGGCGCAGTCGAGCGCCGACAAGAGCGCAGAAATGCGCCCGGGGAGAGGTCGAAAAGATGAAAGCTGAGCCAAAGCTTGAAGCGACAAGGGTCGGGGTGCGGACTTCGCGACTGGCGCTGATGTTGACCGCCGCTACCTTCGTCGGGGGAGTCGCGGTCGCGACTCCGGCGGCGGCGCAGACAACAGAGGATCCGCAGGACGAGACGACGAACCTGCCCGAGGCCGATGTCGGCCCGGCGCCGGCTCCCGCCCAGGCCGAGGCGCCGACCGCCCAGGCGGACATCGTCGTCACCGGCTCGCGCGCGGCCGTCAACGGCTTCTCGGCGCCCTCGCCGACCCTGGTGGTCGGCAGCGAGCTGGTCGATCAGCAATCCGCGGCGACGATCGCCCAGGTGCTCTATCAGGTCCCGGCCTTCCGGGCGACGCGCTCGCCGAGCGCCAACGCGATCAACTTCTCGAGTCCCGGCCAGGCCATGGCCGACCTGCGCGGCCTCGGCCCGCAACGGACCCTGGTCCTCGTCAACGGCTCCCGGGTCGTGCCGTCGGCCGCCTCGGTCAATGCCAGTGCCCCGGTCACGACCGACCTCAACGTCATCCCTACCCTGATGGTCAACCGCGTCGAGATCGTCACCGGCGGCGCCTCCGCCCAATATGGCTCCGACGCGGTCTCGGGGGTCGTCAACATCCTGCTGCACCGCCGAATGGAGGGCCTTCGCCTGACCGCTCAGGCGGGGATCGCCGAGGCCGGCGACAATTTCAACTACCGGCTCGGCGCGATCGGCGGCTTCGACTTCGCCGACGGGCGCGGTCATTTCGTCGCCAGCGTCGAATATAACGATTCCAAGGGTGTCGACGACATCTACGCACGCGACTGGGGCCGCGAGGAGTGGATGATCGTGTCCAACAGCGCGTTCGCGACCAACGGACTGCCGGCGAACATCGTCGCTCCCAACGTCCACAACAATGTCGGTGCCGGCGGCGTCATCCTGGGGCCGGTCGGGTTCGCGCTGCGCGGCTTCACCTTCAATGACGACGGATCCGTGCGGCGGTTCGACTCCGGCTCGCTCAACAACGGCACCTACCAGATCGGCGGCGAGGGCCGCACCTCCACCGTCGGCATCAGCCTGGTGCCACCGGTCCGGCGCTTCACCTCCTATGCGCGGCTCGAATATGAATTCTCCGAGGCCCTCACCGCCTCGGTCGAAGGCGGCTATGCCGAGACGCGGGGCATTCTCAGCGGCGGCATCGCGCGCTTCAACTCGCAGGTCATCAGCCGCGACAACGCCTATCTCCCCGCCGCCGTGCGGGCCGCGATGGACGCGCAGGGCCTGACCAGCTTCACGCTCGCCAAGACCTTCTACGACATGGGCAATGCCCGCTTCGAGGCATCGAACGACACGCCCCATCTGATGGTCGCGGTCGAAGGCGATCTCGGCGGCTCCTGGCATTACGACGCCCATTATTCCTGGGGCGAGAACCGCTTCCGCAACGACATCACCAACAACCTGCTCGGCGCCAACATCGCCTTCGCGGTGGATGCCGTCGTCGATCCCGCGACGGGCCGGATCGTGTGCCGCGCGGCCCTCGCCGGCAATCCCGCCGCCGCCGGCTGCGTCCCGATCAATCCCTTCGGCCCGAACGCGACCACGCCCGAGGCGCAGGCCTATGTGAACGGCTCCGGCTGGAGCACGTCGCTCTATACCCAGGACGCGGCGGCCGTGAACGTCCGCGGCGAGCCCTTCTCCACCTGGGCCGGACCCGTCTCGATCGCGTTCGGCGGCGAGCATCGGCGCGAGACGCAGCGGGTCGAGGCCGATCCGGTCTCGGGCAATCGCGGCTTCGCCCTGGTCGGCAATGTCGGCACGTTCCGCGGCGCCTTCGACGTCACCGAAGGTTATGTCGAGGCGATCGTGCCGCTCGCCCGCGACCTCCCCTTCGCCCGGGCGCTCGATCTCAACGGCGCCATTCGCTACGCGGATTACAGCACGGTCGGCGGCCAGACGAACTGGAAGGTCGGCGCCGTCTACGAGCCGGTCGACGGCCTGCGCCTGCGCGTCACCCGATCGCGCGACATCCGCGCGCCCGCCATCTACGAGCTTTTCGGGCCCGGATCGGTGCTGGTGAACCTGATCACGGTCAACGGCATTTCGGCGCGGGTTCCGCAGAACGTCACCGTCGGCAATCCCGATCTCGACCCCGAGAAGGGCGACACCTTCACCGCGGGCATGGTGATAGAACCGCGCGGCATTCCCAATCTGCGCGCCTCGATCGACTATTACGAGATCGACCTCGACAGCGCGATCACCAGCATCTCGGCCGGCACCATCGGATCCTTGTGCACGCTCGGCCAGACCCAGTTCTGCGACTACATCACCTTCAACGGCGCCGGCGTCCCGGTCAGCGTCACCGCGCCGCAGCAGAATATCGGCTCGCTACGCACCAACGGGATCGACGCGGTCCTGAACTACAGGCTCCCCCTCGGCGGCGGCGCCTCGCTCAGCGCCGCGCTCAGCGGCACCTATGTCTTCCATTCCTACGTCAACAGCGGCGCGCCCGGCAGCGTCGACATCGACCGGTCGGGAGAGAATGGCCAGGCCAATGCGGGCGCGGTGCCGCGCTTCCGCGGCAATGCCTCGCTCACTTATGCCGATACCCTTTTCTCGCTGACCGGACAGGTCGTCTTCGTGAGCTCCGGCACGATCGACAACAGCTACAACACGGCGCCGGCGCTGACGATCACCGACAACGACGTGCCGGCGATCGCCTATGTGAACCTCTATTCGACGATCAATATCACGCCGGACGCCGAACTGAGCTTCACCGTGAACAATCTGTTCGACACCGATCCGCCGGTGGTGCCCTATCCGGTCTTCATCACCCCGACCAATGGTGTCTATTATGACAAGATCGGCCGCGCCTTCCAGGTCGGCGTCAACCTGCGCTTCTAGGCGGCGGGCGCCCTGCGCCCGGCTCACGTCGGACAGGCCGGGCGGACAGGGAAAGGACTCATGACCGAGCGGGTCGACATTGCGATCGTGGGCGCCGGACATTCCGGCGCCCAGGCGGCGATCATGCTGCGCCAGCAGAAGTTCGAAGGATCGATCGCCCTGATCGGCGAGGAGCGCGAGCTTCCCTACGAGCGCCCGCCCCTCTCCAAGGAATATCTCGCCGGCGAGAAGCCGTTCGAGCGGATCATGCTGCGGCCCGAGGCCTTCTGGGCCGAACGCGCGATCACGATGAGGCTCGGCACGCGCGTCGTCTCCGTCGATGCGCAGGCGCATCGGCTGGGCTTCGAGGATGGCGCTTCGCTCGCCTACGGCAAACTTGTCTGGGCCACGGGCGGACGGCCGCGCGGTCTCGCCTGCGACGGCCACGATCTCGACGGCGTCCATTTCGTCCGGACCCGCGCGGATGTCGACGCAATGGCGGCGCAGCTCGAGGCGACGCGGCAGGTCGTCATCGTCGGCGGCGGCTATATCGGCCTCGAAGCCGCCGCGGTGCTGACCAAGCTCGGCAAGAAGGTGGTCGTGCTCGAAGCGCTCGAGCGGGTGATGGCGCGAGTGGCGGGCGAGGCGCTTTCGCGATTCTACGAGGCCGAGCATCGCGCCCACGGCGTCGATCTGAGGACCGGAATCGCCATCGACCGGCTCGAAGGCCGGGGCGGTCGCGTCACCGGCGTCCGCACCGCCGGCGGCGAGACGATTGCCGCCGACATGGTGATCGTCGGGATCGGCGTCGTCCCGGCGGTGGAGCCGCTGCTCGCCGCCGGGGCCGAAGGCGGAAACGGGGTCGAGGTCGACGCCCACTGCCGCACGTCGCTGCCGGACATCTATGCGATCGGCGATTGTGCGGCCCATGTCAGCCGGTTCGCGCAGGGCGCGCGGATCCGCCTCGAATCGGTGCAGAATGCGAACGACATGGCCGCGACGGCGGCGCGGCACATATCCGGGCTCGACGCGCCTTACGGCGCCGTGCCCTGGTTCTGGTCGAACCAGTACGACCTCAGGCTGCAGACGGTCGGACTGTCGCTCGGGCATGACGAGGCCGTGCTGCGCGGGCGGCCGGAGGCGCGCAGCTTCTCGATCGTCTATCTGAGGCAGAAGCGGATCATCGCGCTCGACTGCGTCAATAGGGTCAAGGACTACGTCCAGGGGCGCAAGCTGGTCGAGGCCGGCGCCGCAGCAGACTCGGGAAGGCTCGCCGACGCGTCGATACCGCTCAACGCACTCGGCTGATCGCTCGCGCCTTCCCGCCCGGAGCCGCGCATCCGTCCTCGCCTGATAATTAAAGGGTCGTAGAATAATATTGTGAGGCCG
Organism: Sphingosinicella terrae; assembly: GCF_003347635.1. Classification (GTDB taxonomy): domain Bacteria; phylum Pseudomonadota; class Alphaproteobacteria; order Sphingomonadales; family Sphingomonadaceae; genus Allosphingosinicella; species Allosphingosinicella terrae. Next base: position 58,618 of record NZ_QDFY01000009.1, on the reverse strand, counting down.
GCATCGCCATGCTACCCAGGGTCGGACCACCGGAGAAGTGGCAGGCAGGGAGAGCGACGTGCGCGGGGATGAGCAATCAATCGATCCGGTGCTGGAGCGGGAGGCCATGGGTGCCTATCGCTGGAGCCTCTATGCCGCCTGCGGCGTGCTGATGGCCCTTGAGGGCTATGACGCCTACATCGTCTCCAATCTCGCCGCGGTCATCGCGCGCGGCCTCGACATACCCATCCCTTCTATGGCGTTCGTGTTCACCGCCCAGGCGGCGGGCATGGCGCTGGGCTTCTATACGATCCCGATGCTCGCCGACCGGATCGGGCGGCGCAACATCATCATCGTCGGATCGGCGCTGTTCGGGATCCTGACGCTCGCCTCCACCCTGGCGACGACGCTCGAGGAGTTCACCCTCGTCCGGTTCCTCGCCTTCGCCTCGCTCGGCGGAACAATGCCGAACATCATCGCGCTCGTGGCCGAGTTCATGCCCGAGACAAGGCGGGGGCGGCTGCTCACCTGGCTGTTCATCGCCCACGGGCTCGGCGCCTCGGCGGCCGGCTTCTTCGGGCCGACCTTCGTCGAATATCATTCCTGGCAGGCGGCCTTCTGGGCGGGCGGCATCCTGCTCCTTCTGTTCGTCCCCTTCCTCTACCTCCACCTGCCCGAATCCTGCCGGTTCCTGCTCGTCCGGGATCCCCAGGATCCACGGATCGGCCGCATCCTCAATCGCGTCGACCCAGCCTTCGCCTTCGCCGAGGGCACCCGCTTCACGACGACGGAAGTGAGGACGTCGGGTATCCCGCTGGTCTCCCTGTTCCGTGACGGCCGTGCGCCGATGACCCTGCTGCTGTGGATGGCGATGGGCGCGGCGCTGTGCGCCACCGCGACGCTGTCCGCCTGGATGCCGAGCTATCTCCACGTCCTCGGCGGCCTCGAGACCAGCACGGCGACGCGCATGTCCGCCGTCTCCGCCTTCGGGGCGATGGCGGGACCGGTCCTGCTGACCTATCTGATGAAACGGCTCGGCATGCCTTTCTCGCTGATGCTGACCCTTTCCTGCGCCTTCGTCGCGATGACGCTGCTGGCACTGGTCGCACAGATGCCCTGGCTCGGCTGGGTGCTCGGCTTCGGATTCGGACTGTTGGTGATCGGCTCCCAGGCCGGCTTGAACTCGCTGGTCGCGTCGAGCTACCCGACCTCGATCCGCTCGACCGGAATCGGCTGGGCCGGGGGCATCGGCCGGATCACGTCGATGATCGGCCCGGGCCTGGGTGGCGCGATGCTGGCGGCCGGATGGGGGGCGTGGCAGATCTACACCGCGATCGCCGCCCCGCTTCTCATCGCCGCTCTGGCGATGCTGATCTTCCATCGCATCAAGGCGGACCAGGGCGCAGCGGCGTCCCCTGCGCCGACGACAGTCGCGGCGCCCGCCGCCGCCGAGTAAGGCATCGATTTCGGGGCCGGTGCGGCTCGCGGCAGCGAGCCGGTGCCGAAAGCCGCCCACGCCTCGCGCCGAGCGCGCTGCGGCGGGGAAGCCGAGCGGCCCAGCGGCAGGCTTGATACCGTTTCGAAAGTGGGGCGCCGGCGTGGGCGGCGCCGGGCGCCGCCCGGTCAGCCTACCAGGGAACCTGGCCCGTATCGCTGAAGAGACCTCCGGTCGGCCCATCCTCGCCGAGCAAGGCGAGGCCGATGGCGACGGCAGCGCCCTCGCTGGGCGGGCGGCCCTTGCCGCTGGACAGGTCGGTCGCGCACAGGCCGGGATTGGCCGCGTTGACCTTGACCGGCGTATCGAGCAGCTCGTTGGCGAATTGCACGGTGACGGCATTCACCGCCGTCTTGGACGAATTGTAGGCGAGCAGGCGGCTGAACGAGAAGGGAGCGTCGCGCCCGCTGGTGAGCTTCAGCGAGGCGAGGCCGGTCGACATGTTGACGATCCGCCCCGCGGGCGCCGCCCGAAGGAGGGGCAGCATCGCCTGGGTGACGGCGACGAGGCCGAAGACGTTGGTTTCGTAGGTGAGGCGGAGCAGGTCCGGATCGGCGGCGCTCGGCGGCACGCCATGCTCGGGCGACACCGCCGCATTGTTCACCAGGATATCGAGCCGCCCCTCATCTCGAACGATGAGATCGGCCGCGGCCTGAACGGTCGCACGGTCGGTAACGTCGATCGGCACGAAACGGACGTCCAGGCCTTCTCCGCCGAGCAAGGCGGCCGCATCCGTGCCGGCACGGCCATCGCGCGCGCCGAGCAGGACGGTGGCACCCGCCCGGGCGAGGCCGCGGGCGATCTCGAAGCCGATTCCCTTGTTCGCGCCGGTGACCAGCGCGACCTTGCCCGCCGCCTCAGACATCGAAAGGGGCGGAGCGCGGATATCGCTCGATATAGCGGAGGAACTGCCCGAAATATTTGTCGGTGCGGATCAGCGCGCTCTTGCCGTAGCCGCGAAAGCGCAGCGAGAAGAGGATCGGTTCGTCTTCCGCATAGAGCTTGTGGACATAATCGACGCGCTTCTGAAGCTCGGCCTCGGCCGCCTCGGTGCCGAGCGCCTCGGCCTGTGACCGGCGCATCGCGACGACGAAATAGGCATCCGACCAGCCGGGGGCGACCTGGGAGCTTCCCGCCATGAAGAAGCGCTCCGTGCCGTCCGCCAGCTCGGTGCGTGCGGTCAGCCAGGTGCCGCCGTAGAGCTGCGTGTCGGCGGTGCGCGCTTCCGATTCCTGACGAACGACGATCAGATAGTCGCCGAAATCGACCTTGGTCGGGTTCGGGTCGGGAATGTTGTGCACCGTCTTGAGATGCTGGAAATCGACGAGGTTGGATGAACCGATCCAGCCTTCGATGGGACGCAGGCCGCGGTGGAATGCGCGGTAGAAGACGTCCTCTTCGGCGATGTTCGGGAATTCGGGAAGGCCGAAGAGCGGCTCCTCGCCGTTGAACGCCCAGATCATGCCCCAGCGCTCGGCGGCCGGGTAGGAATAGATGCGGACGGCGCGCGGGATGTGGGTTTCGCCCGGTATGTCGACGCACTGCCCGTCGGGACCGAATTTCCAGTGGTGATAGGCGCAGCGCACCGCCCCGTCGACCAGGCACCCTTCCGAAAGGTCGGCGCCGACATGCGGGCAATAGGCGCTCTGGACGACGGGCTGCCCCTCCGCGTTGCGATAGACGATCACCCGCGTGCCGAGAAAATCCCGGCCGATGATCTTCCCGGCGGGAAGCTCCTCCGCCAGCATCAGCGGGTTCCAATTCTTGAGATAGGTGCCGTCATGGTCCCGGCGATATTCGCGGCCGGCATAAGCGGGGCGCGGCAGAACCGGCCCGGTCTCCCCAATGCGTTCAGACATCAGACTCTCCCGTTACGCCGCCGTGCCTAGCACAGCCGGACGCCTTTCAAAAGAATTTTATATCTGACTATAATTAAATTGCAGCCGGCGCACGGCAGGGATGGTCGGGGCCTTCCAGCACGATGAGATGGAATTCAGGCGCCGACGGCACGCCTGGGTCTGGCCGCGGCACCGCCTGCGGAGGCGCCGATGCCCTCGAGGATCATGTCGATGACGAAGGCCTTGTAATGCGCGGCCGCCTGCTCCGGCGTCTCCCCCGACGGTGCCTGGCCGCGATCGATCAGCTTGGAGGCGTGCTGGAACTTCTCGCACAGGCCCATGATCGCGAGGAAGGTGAAATAGGGGTCGATCGGCCTCAACGTCCCTTCCTCGACGCCGGCGTCGATGATCGACCGGTAGATGTCGAGGGTCTTCGACATCCACACGCTGATCAGCTCGCTTGCCAGCGGATCGGTCTCGTCGCCGATGATCTCGACCATCAGCCGGTGGTAAAAGGGATTGACCAGGAAGAAGTCGACCATCGCGTCGATGCGAATGGCGAGGCGCTCCGGCGCCGACTTGGCGTCGCTCTCGATCGCGGCGACGCGGTCGCCGATTTCCTTCGAGAGGGTGCGCGCGACGTCGACGAGGAGACGGGTGCGATCCTGGAAATAATATTTGAACAAGGTGAGGTGGACGCGCGCGTGACGCGCGGCGAGGGACAGCGACAGCTTTTCCGGCGGCACCGTGCGCAGCAGCTCGGCGGTCTTCTCGACCAGATATTCCTTGCCGATCCGCCTCTTCCCCGCCGGGCGGCCGATCGCGCGCGTCGCCTTGCCGGAACGCCCGCTCGCCTTGCGGCTGGACGCCGTCTTCGCCTCGGCCGGGCCCCTGTCTTCTGTCACCTGCCGTTCACCCCGTTTCACCGCAGGCCGAATTCCTGCCGCCGGACCGAGGCCCGGGAATGAGCGAAGATTAGCTTCTCCCCGGGCAATGGGCAATGCACCGCCGCGTCCTTCGCGGGCAAGATAATTCACTATTGATATAAATCGCGGCCAAGCCGAGATCCGGTGGAATGAATGGTTCGCTCTCCCCAGTTCCGGCGGTCGACACCCATGCCCATGTCTTTCATGCGGGCATGCGGCTCGCCGCCGATGCATGGCACCGCCCCGACCACGAGGCGCCGCTCGAAGACTATCTCGCCTGCCTCGACCAAGCCGGGGTCGACCGCGCCGTGCTGGCGGCAATCAGCCTGTTCGAGGACGCCGACGACTATGCGCTCGCGGCCACGGCGGCGCACCCGCGCTTGAGAACGACGGTGATCGCCGATCCCTCGATCCCTTTCTCGCGGCTGCGCGAGATGAACCGCCTCGGCGCGGTCGGCATCCGGCTGCAATGGCGCAGCACGCCGGTGATCCCCGATCTCGACGCGCCGGAATGGCGCCGGCTGCTCCGCACGATCGCCGATCTGGGCTGGCACGTGGAGCTGCACGACAATGGCGCGCGTCTGCCGGCATCGATCGCACGGATCGAGAGGAGCGGCGCGCCCCTGGTCGTCGACCATTTCGGCAGGCCCGACCGGGCGCTGGGCGCCCGCTGCGCCGGCTTCCAGGCGGTGCTGCGCGCGGTCGAGCGAGGCCATTGCTGGGTGAAGATGTCGGCCGACTTCCGGGTCGGATCGGACGCCATGGTCCGCGAGCTCGTTGCGGATCTGCTCGCTCATGCCGGCGCGGATCGGCTGTTCTGGGGAAGCGACTGGCCCTTCGCCGGGGCCGAGCAGGAGATCAGCTACGCCCAGACCATCGCCCGATTCGAGTCTCTCGTCCCCGATCCTTCCTGCCGGGATGCGATTCATCGCACCGCCGCCGACTTCTATTTCGGATCGAGATAATTCTAGATGACTTGAAATTATTGCCGGAGCCGGCTAGAAGTCCGGAATGTTGGGCGAACGCACCAAGGATCGGGCAATGAGCGAAGGCTTCCGTGAACGCTTGCGGGCGCCGCTGAACAGCCCGGAATTCCGGGGCGCGCCCGCCCGCGGCTACGAGCGGATCGTCGATGGGGACATGGTCATCGAGCGCGATTTGCGCGTCCCCACCCGTTTCGGGTTCGATATCTGGGTCGATCTCTACCGGCCCGTCGATGCCGACCTGCACATGCCGGTGCTGGTCGCCTGGACCCCCTACGGCAAGCACGATCCCGCGCCGCTGGCGACGCTCTATCCCGCCTGCGGGGTTCAGCAGGACTGGATGTCCGACCATACCATCTTCGAGGCGCCCGACCCGGTCTATTGGACCAGGCGCGGCTATGCCGTGATCACCGCCGACGTGCCGGGCACCTGGCATGCCGAGACCGACGCCGGCTATTTCAGCCCGCGCGAAGCCGAAGCGCATTATGACCTGATCGAATGGGCGGGCACGCGCGACTGGAGCAACGGCAAGGTCGGCCTGTCCGGAGTCTCCTACCTCTCGAGCGCGCAGTGGCGGGTCGCGGCGCTGCGCCCGCCGCACCTCGCCGCGATCAATATCTGGGAAGGCTGGTCCGACACCTTCAACGAGATCGTCCGGCACGGCGGCATCCCGGAGACCTCTTTCTGGCCCCATATCCAGGTGCGCTGGGGCGTCTCGGACCGGAAGGTCGAGGATCTTTGGGCGCTGACCGCGGAGCATCCCCGTTTCGACGATTATTGGCGCTCCAAGATCGCCGATTTCGCGGCGATCGACGTGCCCGCTTATGTGGTCGCCAGCTGGACCGATCACGGCGTCCACACGCGCGGCACCCTGGAAGGATTCAAGCGCATCGCCTCCCGGCAGAAATGGCTGGAGGTCCATGGCAGCAAGAAGTGGGCTTATTATTACGAGCCGGCGTCGGTAGAACGCCAAGCCGCCTTCTTCGATCATTTCCTCAAGGCCGAGGAGACCGAGCTCGCCGACTGGCCGCCGGTAAGGCTGCACGTCCGCGACCGCTTCGCCGAGGCGGTCCAGAAGCCCGCGCACCAGTGGCCGGTCGAGGGCACGCGATACGAACGACTCTATCTCGATGCGGCAAAAGCCGCGCTCACTCCCGAAGCGCCGGCGGCGCCGGCCGAGGCGAGCTACGATCCGCTCGATCAGGAGGGCGAAGCGGTCTTCGACCTTCCCATCGAGGCCGAGGTCGAGCTCGTCGGTCACATGAAGCTGAAGCTGTGGGTCTCGACCGATCGTGGCGACGATCTCGACCTCCATGTCGCGGTCGAGAAACTGAGGGCGGACGGCAGCAAGGAAGGCTTCGCCCATTGGGCCGTGTTCGAGGATGGGCCGGTGGCGCTGGGATGGCTGCGCGTCTCCCGCCGGGCGCTCGACCCAGATCGCTCCACCGAATTCCAGCCGGTCCTCGCCAATGACCGCGACGACAAGCTCGCACCGGGCGAGGTGGTCGACGTCGATATCGAGATCCTGCCGTCCGGCACGCGCTTCTGCCCCGGCGAGACGCTGCGACTGATCGTCAAGGGGCGCGACATTTACGACCATCCCAAGCCGCTCCTCTACATGCGGCACGAGGAGACGGTGAACGTCGGGACCCACCGTCTCCACACCGGCGGCAGCCGCGCCTCCTATCTGCTCGTCCCGGTGGTGGAGCTGGCCGATGCTCTTTGAAGACTGCACCGTCCCGGTGCTCGACGCCCTCGAATATGGCCTGGCCCGGCAGGAGCCCGAGGAGCCGCTCGCCGCGATCCCCCAGATCCTGGCCGAAGCGCGCGCCGGGCGCCCCTTCATCCTGGTCGATTCCGAGGATCGCGAGAATGAGGGCGACCTCGTCATCCCCGCCCAGTTTGCCTCGGCGGAGCTGGTCAACTTCATGGCGCGCGACGCCCGCGGCCTTATCTGCCTGGCGATCACCCGCGAATGCGCCGATCGGCTCGCACTCCCGCCGATGGTACGCGACAACCAGTCGATCCACGGCACGGCCTTCACCGTGTCGATCGACGCGGCGCGGGGGATCACCACCGGTATCTCGGCCTATGACCGCGCCTACACGATCGCGGCCGCGATCGATCCCGCGGCCGGCCCTGAGGATCTGGCGACACCCGGCCACATGTTCCCGCTCGTCGCGAGACCGCACGGCGTCCTGGAGCGGCCGGGCCATACCGAAGCGGCGGTCGACATCGCCCGGCTCGCCGGCCTGGTCCCGGCCGGCGTCATCTGCGAGATCATGAACGACGACGGCACCATGGCCCGGCTCGGCGATTTGCGCCGTTTCGCCCGCCGCCACGGCCTCAGGATCGCCGCCATCGATGCGCTGATCGCCTACCGCCGGGAGCGGGGTGAATGAATCCGGGCGACGACCTCGGCGGCGCCTTGCGGGCCGGCCTGCGGCGGCTCGCCAAGGGTGTTGTCGTCATCACCAGCCGGCACGAAGGGGTACGCTTCGCCATGGCCGCCACGGCGGTGAGCGAGCTCAGCATGGATCCGCCGTCGCTGCTCATCTGCGTCAACCGATCGGCGAGCCTGGAGGCGCCGCTGTCCGCCGGGGCCGATTTCTGCGTCAATCTTCTCCACCGGGAGCAGGCCGAGCTGGCGGTGGCCTGCAGCGGCCAGGCCAAGGGTGAGGCGCGCTTCGCCACCGGCCGCTGGAGCGGCGCCGACGTCGAGCCGCCCTGGCTCGAGGACGCCCAGGCGAGCTTCGCCTGCCGGCAGGAGCAGTCGCTGGCTTACGGCACGCATCGGATCGTGATCGGCAGGGTCGAGGCGGTGCGGCTCCACGGCGAGATCGATCCGCTCATCTATGTCGACGGCCGCTACGCCCGGGTGGCATAGGGAGCCATGTCGATCAGCATGCCGGAGCCCGACGCGGCGGTGCTCGCCCGGCGCGACGAGATTGCGGCGGCGCTGCGCCGGCTCGCACCAGGGGCGCGGGTCATCGACCATGCCGACGAGCTGCGCCCCTACGAATGCGACGGCCTCACCGCTTACCGCCAGCCGCCGATGCTGGTGGTGCTGCCCGAGACCACCGCCGAGGTCTCGCGCATCCTTGCCTGGTGTCATGCCGAGGGCGTGAAGGTCGTGCCCCGCGGCGCCGGCACCTCGCTGTCGGGCGGGGCGCTGCCGCTCGCCGATGCGGTGCTGCTGTCGCTGGCGCGGTTCAACCGGATCCTGGCGATCGACGAGGAGGATAGGCTCGCGGTGGTGCAGCCGGGCGTGACCAACCTCGCCGTCACCCAGGCGGTCGCGCATCACGGCCTTTATTACGCGCCCGACCCATCGAGCCAGATCGCCTGTTCGATCGGCGGCAATGTCGCCGAGAATTCCGGTGGCGTGCACTGCCTCAAATACGGTCTGACCACCAACAATGTGCTCGGCCTCGAGCTGGTGCTGATGGATGGCGAGATCATTCGGCTCGGCGGGCTGCTGCTCGAATCCGCCGGTCTCGACCTGCTCGGGCTGATGGTCGGCTCCGAGGGGCTGCTCGGGATCGTCACCGAGGTGACCGTCCGCCTGCTGCGCACCCCTGAGACGGCGCGTGCGATGCTGATCGGCTTTGCCGGCGTCGAGGCCGCCGGCGCCTGCGTCGCCGCCATCATCAGTCACGGCATCGTCCCGGCCGGGATGGAGATGATGGACCGCCTCGCCATCCATGCCGCCGAGGCCTTCGTCGGGGCGGGCTATCCGCTCGACGTCGAGGCCCTGCTGATCGTCGAGCTCGACGGCCCGGAGGCGGAGTGCAGCCACCTCATCGGCGAGGTCGAGCGGATCGCGTCGGCCCATGGCGCGGCCGAGCTGCGGGTCTCGGCAGACGAGGCGCAGCGGCAGCTCTTCTGGGCCGGCCGCAAGGCCGCCTTTCCCGCGGTCGGCCGGATCTCGCCGGATTATTACTGCATGGACGGCACCATCCCGCGTCGCCGCCTGCCCGAGGTGCTGGCCCGGATCAGCTCGCTGTCCGCGCAATATGGGCTGGCGGTCGCCAACGTCTTCCACGCCGGCGACGGCAACCTCCATCCGCTCATCCTCTATGACGCCAGCGCTGCGGGAGAGCTCGACAAGGCGGAAAGCTTCGGCGCCGACATCTTGCGCCTTTGCGTCGAGATGGGCGGCGTGCTGACCGGCGAACATGGCGTCGGTGTCGAGAAGCGCGACTTGATGCCGGAGATGTTCAGCGAGACCGATCTCGACCAGCAGCGCCGGGTGAAGCACGCCTTCGATCCGAGCGGGCTGCTCAACCCCGGCAAGGTCTTCCCGATCCTGCATCGCTGCGCCGAGCAGGGCCGGGTCCACGTCCACCGGGGAAGCCTCCCTTTTCCCGACCTTCCCCGCTTCTGATGGAGACGGTCACGCCGCCGACCGAGGAGGCGCTCGCCGAATGCGTGCGCGCGGCCGGAGCGCGTGGCGCAAAGCTCGAAATCAGGGGCGGCGGAAGCAAGGCCGCGGTGGGAGCCGAGCGTGACACCACGATCCTCGACATGCGCGGCTTTCGCGGCATCGTCGACTATGACCCGGCCGAGCTGGTGCTGACGGTGCGCGCCGGCACACCTCTGGCCGAGATCGAGGCGGTGCTGGCCGAGCAGCGGCAGATGCTCGCCTTCGAGCCGTTCGACCATGGTCCGATCCTCGGAGCCGGCGCGGGGGAGGCCACGATCGGGGGGATCGTCGCGGCCGGCGTGTCGGGTCCCCGGCGGATCAGCGCCGGCGCGGCGCGCGACCATCTGCTCGGCTTCTCCGCCGTCTCCGGGCGGGGCGAAAGGTTCGTCGCCGGCGGACGGGTCGTGAAGAACGTCACCGGATTCGATCTCGCCAAGCTGATGGCGGGGAGCTGGGGGCGGCTGGCCGCCCTGATCCAGCTGTCGCTGAAGGTGCTCCCGGCGCCCGCGCGGACGATCGTCCAGGCGATCCCGGCAAGCGACCCCGAACAGGCCGCGCGGATCATGGCGTCGGTGCTCGGCTCCGCCGCCGCGGTCGCGGCCGTGGCCTATCGTCCGGGGAAGGACGGGCGCGTCTTCGTCCGCATCGAAGGGTTCGCCCCGTCCGTCGAAGCACGGTGCAGCCTGCTGGGGACCTTGTTCGACCCCATCGAAGCGGCGTCCGGCGGTGAGGAGGGCGGGTGGCCGGAACCCGGCCAACTCCCCCCGGATAGGCCGCTCTGGCGGATCCCGATCCCGGCCCGCCGGCTTCCGCGTCTCGCCGGGCGGCTCGACCGGCTCGGCGCGCCGTGGCTGGCCGACTGGGGAGGCGGCCTCGTCTGGGCCTGTCACGAGGATGGGGCGGCGATCCGCGCCGCGGCCGCGGAAGCGGGCGGCCACGCCATGCTCCTGCGGGCGCCGCCGGCGCTTCGCGCCGTGGTGCCGGCCTTCCATCCGTTGCCGGCGGGAAATGCCGCGTTGGAGGCGCGGGTCGTGCACGCGTTCGACCCGCTCGGCACCTTCGGCGGTCGGCGTTTCGGGGGCCGTGATGCGCACTGAGTTCACGCCGGCCCAGCTCGCCGATCCCGACGTGGCGACGTCGGCCAGGGCGATCCGCAGCTGCGTCCATTGCGGCTTCTGCACCGCGACCTGCCCCACCTACGTGCTGACCGGTGACGAGCTCGAGGGACCGCGCGGCCGGATCTACCTGATCCAGAAGATGCTGGAGGAGGACCGGGAACCCAGCGCCGCGACGGTAAAGCATATCGACAGCTGCCTGTCCTGCCTGTCCTGCCGGACGACCTGCCCCAGCGGCGTCGACTATATGCACCTGATCGACCATGCGCGGGCCTTCGTCGCGCGCCGCCATCGGCGGCCGTGGCACCAACGCTTGCTGCGCGCGGCGCTGGCCGCCATCCTGCCTCATCCGCCGCGCCTGCGGGCCGCACTCCGGCTCGCCCGGCTGGTGCGGCCGCTGGCGGCGCCGCTGGCGCGCATCGAGGCGCTGGCGCCGCTTGCCGCCATGCTGGAGATCGCCAGGCGGCGGCCGCGTCCGGGCGACCCGGCGGGTCAGGCGCCCCCGGCCCCGGCCGGCGCGATAAAGGTGGCGCTGCTGCGCGGCTGCGCCGAGTCGGTGCTTCGGCCGGACATCCGCGCCGCGGCGGTGCGACTGCTCCAGCGCGCCGGTTGCGAAGTCGTCGACGTTGAGCGGGAGGGTTGCTGCGGCGCCCTCACCCATCATCTCGGCCTCGCCGGGTCCGCGCTGCAGGCGGCCCGGAACAATGTCGACGCCTGGACGGCCGCGATCGCGCGATCCGGGATCGAAGCGGTGGCGGTCACCGCCTCGGGCTGCGGCACGATGCTCAAGGATTACGGGTTCCTGCTGCGGGACGACCCGCTCTATGCGGACAAGGCGGCGCGGATCTCGGCCATGGCGGTCGACGTCTCCGAGCTGCTGGCCCGCCTCGCTCCTGCGCTCGCAGCGCCGGAGCCGCTCCGGATCGCCTATCACCCGCCCTGTTCGCTCCAACATGGCCAGGCGATCAGGGCCGAGCCGAAGGCGCTGCTCGAGGCGGCGGGCTTCGAGGTCGTGCTTCCCGCCGAAGCGCATCTGTGCTGCGGATCGGCGGGCACGTACAACATCCTGCAGCCGGCCGTGGCCGCCCAGCTCGGCGCGCGGAAAGCGATGCGGCTCGACGCCCTCGAGGCGGACGCGGTCGTGACCGGCAATATCGGCTGCATGGTCCAGATCGAGAGCGGCGTTTCGGTACCGGTACTCCACCTTGTCGAGCTGCTCGACTGGGCCGCGGGCGGCCCGAAGCCGGACAGGCTCGACCATCGCCATCCAGGGAGAGGGAAATGACATCGATCAAACTTGATCAGGCCAATCGGATCATCGAGGCCGCCGTGGCGCGGGGCAAGGAGCTCGGGCTGAAGCCGCTGTCGGTGGCGGTGCTGGATGCCGGCGGTCATCTCGTCGCCTTCCAGCGTCAGGATGCGAGCTCGACGCTGCGCCCGCAGATCGCCATGGGCAAGGCCGGCGGGGCGCTGGGCCTCGGCCTGCCGAGCCGGGCGATCGCCGAGATGGCGGCCGAGCGGCCCAGCTTCGTCGCCGCGCTCGGCACGCTCGCGCCGTGGGGCGTCGTGCCGGCGGCGGGCGGGCTCCTCGTGCGGGAGACACCAAGCGGACCGATCCTCGGTGCGGTCGGCGTCACCGGCGATACGTCCGACAATGACGAGGCCTGCGCGCGGGCCGGGATCGAGGCGGCGGGCCTGCTTGCCGCCTGAGGAAGGTTGGGCGCGCGCCACCGATAGACCGGCGCCACGTCCTTGACCCGGCGAGGCCGGCGTCTCAGCGCCGTCGCAGCGTGATCAGGTGCGGCCGCCGGCCGCCACGGCCTTGTTGATCGCGGCCTGGTTGGCGCCGCTGAACGCCTCGCGATTGTCGAAAACCCAGTCGAACGACCGTTCGCGCTGCCGATTCGCGCCATTGAAGCGGGGCATGACGTAGCGGGCCATCAACTCGTAGGAACGCTTGGTGGCTTCGAAATTCATCCAGTTGGTGCCGGTCATCAGCAGGCAGCCGAACGAACCCGTGCGCTCCCACAATTCCTCGAGGAAGGCGACCGCATCGTCGGGCGTGCCGACCAGGCCGCCCCGTGCGGCCACCAGCTTGGCCGGATCGGAGCCGCCCTTCGCGCGGGTTTCGGCATAGCTTTTGGGGTTGAGCGCTTCCAGGTAGCGCAACCACGGCTCCAGTCCGAATTCGACCGCACGCGCGGCTTCCGCGCGGCTTTCGGCGAGATGGAAGGAAACCACCACGCGCAGATTGTCGCGATCGAGGGCATTGCCGTGCTCGCGGCCCGCTTCCTCGGCGACCGCCCAGCTCGATTTCACGTCGCCTGCACCATGGGTGAGGATGCCGAGGCCGTATTTCCCGGCGAGCAGCGATCCGGTCGGAGTCTTCGAGGTGGCGACCACCATGTGCGGTCGGGGCCGGCTGAAAGGCGAAAGCTGCAAGCTGGCGTCGCGCAACGTGAACCAGTCGGCGTCATGATTGATGGTCTCGCCGTCGATCAGCCGGATGACGACGTCGACGCCCTCGACCAGGCGCGCCCGCTGCTGCTCAGGGGCGATTCCGAGCATGGCCGCGTCCGACACCAGCATGCCTGGCCCAAAGCCGAACATCGCCCGCCCCCGCGTCTGGTGATCGAGCTGAACGATCCGATCCGCGATCATATAGGGATGATGATAGGGCACCGAGATCACGCCGGCGCCGATCTTGATCCGTGTCGTGCGCTCGGCCGCCGCCGCGATGAAGAGCTCGGGCGAGCCGTAGATCTGCATGCCGCCCGAATGGTGCTCGCCCATCCAGACCTCGGAAAAGCCGAGATGCTCCAGCCACTGAACGAGCTCGAAGTCGCGCTGCATGCACAGGGTGACATCTTCGTCATTGCCGTGATGGGGAGGCAGGAACACACCTGTCCGCACGTTACGCGCCTCAGCCAAGCAACCTCTCCCCTATTTGTCGTCCTCGCCGCATCGTCGGCTGGCCTTCAGGCTTAGGTCCGATCTGCGTTCGAGGCAATAGATTTATAGCTATCTAGAAAATAAGTGGTGCGCGCATGAAGCGCTTGAGCGCCCAGGCGGACGGGCGCTCGAGCACCTGCACGGCGGAGACGAAGCGTTCCCGGTCCTGGTCCATTATTATCCGTCCAGCCGAATTGAGAATGGCCAGAGTTCAGACGGCGCGGCTCTCGATGGCCCAGCAGCCGTCGGTCAGCGGCCTCGCCTCGTCCGGCTCGAAGCCGCTCGCCCGCAGCAAGACGTGGATCTCGTCCAGCCGGCGCTCGCGGCCGCTGATCGGCATCATGACGAGGTCCGTCCGTACGACAGGCTCGTCCGCGGCGGTGACCCGCTCGGGCATGATCCGCTCCAGCACGACCAGAGCGCTGCCCGGCTCGAGCGCGGCGCGGCAATTGGCGAGGATGCGCAGGCTGTCCTCGTCCGACCAGTCGTGCAGCACATATTTGAGGAGAAGACAGTCGGCCCCACCGGGCACGTCGATAAAGAAGTCGCCGCCCAGGAAATCGGCGCGATCGCCGACCCCCGCCTCGACGAGGTAGCGCCGGGCACCCTCCGCGATCGATCCCAGATCGTAGACAAGACCGGTCAGCCCCGGATGGGCGCGCAGGACCTCGATGAGCACGGCGCCGTAGCCGCCGCCCACGTCCATGACTCGGCGATGGCCCGAGAAGTCGACGCTCTCCGCCGCCGCCCGGGCGATCGCCTCGGACTGCTCGGCCATCGCCCGGCTGAAGATATCCGATTCGGCAGGATCGGCGTGGAGCGCGCCGAAATCGCCATTCCCCCACCCGGGCGTCCCCGTGCGCAAGGTCTCTCCGATCGTCTCCAGCGAGCTCCAGATTCGGTCGCCCCAGAGCATCGCCATCCCCCGCAACGACCCCGGCACGCCGGCACGAAGCCGCCCACCCAGCTCCGTGGCCACGAAGCCGTCCGCGGCAACCTGGTCGCACAGGCCGAGGACAGCGAGCGCCCGCAAGACGCGGCGCGCCGTGTCGGCGTCGAGATCGAGCGGACCGGCGAGCGCGGCGGCGGTGCGGGGCTGGGAATCGAGCCGATCGATCAGACCCGAGCGGACACCCTCGTAGATGGCACGGGTGCGCCATGCGCCGGTGATCGATTCGATGAGCCTGCTGGTTGCGCCTTCGGCCATGATTCCCTCCCCTGCCGATGCGGTCCATCTCACGATCCCGCTCGGTTTTCGTCGCTATAATTTGCACATTAGTTGAAATAGGGGAAGTGGCGGCGCGTGCGGCCTTGCCGCCGAAGCGACTCGGATAGAGAGTAGGAGTGCCTTAGAGCAGGATTTCACATCCCTGGCCTCAAGCGCCTGCGCGACTTCATCTATTATTCAAGCAAGTTATAATAACTTGCCGAGCCAGCGACCCTTCGCTATGCTCGGCCCCAGCAAGCAGCCCGATGATCACCGGCGTATCGCCGGAAAAAGAGGCTGCCGCGGAAAAGGGGAGAGCGGCGCATGGCCTCATCCGTATCCAGGATCGTTCGCGGACGAGGCGGGGCATGGAGAACCGCGCTCGCCGCCATGCTGCTTGCCGGCTGCGCCCACGGCGCCGAGCCGGAGGCCGGCCCACTCAACGTCTTCGGCATGCACCAGACGATCGAGCTGGCGCCCGTCCATTACACGACCGCCCGCATCTATCCCGGCGATGGCGCGGTCGTGCGCAACGGGGGCATCCCCAACCTGTTCGCGCCGCCGGGCGAGATACGAGCGCACGTGGCGACTCATGCGGAAACCCAGGCGCTCAGGAACTCGCTCGAGCATCCCAGCGTCCGCATCATCCTCACCATCGCCCGCGGTCACTACCGGATCGTTGCCCGCCGATCCGCAGGCATCGCCAGCCTCGCCGATCTCCGCGGCAAGCGGATCGCGACGATGCTGGACACCTCGGCCGGCTTCCACCTGCACAATGTCCTCGCCTCCGCGGGAATGACCGAGGCCGACGTGCAGATCCTGTCGCTGCCGCGGCCGCGCGATATCTC
Source organism: Sphingosinicella terrae (assembly GCF_003347635.1). GTDB lineage: Bacteria > Pseudomonadota > Alphaproteobacteria > Sphingomonadales > Sphingomonadaceae > Allosphingosinicella > Allosphingosinicella terrae. The sequence continues at coordinate 42,849 of NZ_QDFY01000009.1, read as the reverse complement.
CCGGCACATCATCGCGGGCGAAGTCGACGCTTTGGCGATCTGGGAACCCGAGATGCAGCGCGCCATCGACGCGCTCGGCGACGACGCCATCATCTTCGCGCCGGACGTCGGCTATGACGAATTGTTCAATCTCAACACCACGGCCGAAAATCTCGCCGACCCGGCGCGGCGCGCGCAGATCGTCCGCTTCGTCGCGGGCCTGATCGAGACGTCCCGGCTGCTGGCGACGGCACCGGACGACGCGATCGCGATGGTCGTGGCGACCACCGGCTATCCCGTCGAGCTGGTCCGGACCGCCTGGCCGCATCACAGCTTTCCGGGCGAGGTCGCCGACGACCTGCTCGAAATCCTCGTCAGGGAGGAGGCGTGGCTGGCGGCACGGCAAAGCCGTCCGCCCCGCGACCGGGAGCAGCTTTCGCGGCTGATCGATACCAGCGTCGTCGAGGAAGCCCGCGCGCTCCTCGCCGGCCGGCAAGCCCATGATTGAGAACAGGCGGGGAGGCACCGACGTGAACCACGGATTGCATATTCGAACCAGCTCGCCCTGTCGGCGCCTGCGCGGCGCGGCGGCGGCCGCCAGCCTGCTCGCTCTGGCCACGGCGGCTCCGGCGCTGGCGCAGGAGGAGCCGGCGGCAGCCGCCCCCGCCGGCGAGGAGATCGAGGCCGAGGCCAGCGAACCGATCGTCGTCACCGGCTCGCGCATCCGCGGCGGCTTCCAGGAGCAGACGCCGACCACGGTGATCTCGGCGGAGCAGATCGACAATCTCGGTCAGATCAGCGTGTCGGAGGTGCTCAGCTCGATCCCCCAGAACCTGGCGGCGCAGTCCGATACCAATACCGGCCCGAGCGTCGGCAGCCGAGCCAGCTCCAATATCGGCGCGTCCTACGCCAATCTGCGTGGCCTCAACCCCTTCTTCGGGACGCGCACCCTCACCCTGGTGGATTCGCGCCGGTTCGTGCCGACATCGGACAGCGGCGCGGTCGACCTGAACCTGATCCCGTCCACCCTGATCGCACGCGTCGAGACGGTCACCGGCGGCGCCTCTGCCGCCTACGGTTCGGACGCAGTCGCCGGCGTCGTCAACATCATCCTCGACCGGCGCTTCACCGGCTTTCGGGCCCAGCTCGACTACGGCCAGACGTTCCGCGGCGAAGGATCCACCCGTCACGCGGCGGCGGCCTTCGGCACCGGCTTCGCCGGCGGCCGCGGCCATGTCGTGATCAGCGGCGAATATCAGGATGCCAGCGGCGTCGGGCCTTGCGCCGAGGTTCGCGACTGGTGCGCCGAAGGCTGGGACGTCTACACCAATGCAGGGATCCGCGTGAACGGCGTCCCTTCCGGCTACAACGTCCCCGGATCGCCGACCTACGGGCAGCCCAACTACATCCTCGGGCCCGGATCGCGCCACGCCTATAACAGCGCGACCGGCGCCATCCGGAATGTCGCCACGACGCCGGCCTCGCTTCGCAACATGCAGTTCACGGCGGACGGCCGCGCGCTGGTGCCGTTCGATCCCGGCCTCTACGTGCAGAATTCCCAGATCGGCCCTCGCCAGGGCGGAGACGGCGAGTCGACCTTCGCCGAATCGCGCCTGCGCACGCCGGTCGAGCGCTTCGCCCTCTACGGCCATCTCGGCTACGAGCTGACCGAGAGCCTCAATGCCACCCTCGAAGCCTCGTTCGGCGCGAGAGAGGCGTCGGCGATCGGCGTGAGCCTCGGGCCGGCATCGACCTACGTCTTCCGGCCGGACAACGTCTTCCTGCCGGAAGAGGTGCGCGCGGCCCTGGTCGGAAGCCCGGGCTTCACCCTCGGCAAGGATCTCGACAACGATTTCACCAACGTCAACCGCGCCCGCGTCGAGACTTTCCGCGCGGTGGCCGGGCTCGACGGCGAGCTGGGCATCGGCAACTGGACCTGGGACGCTTATTACCAATATGGCCGCAACACGCGCCACCAGTCGCTCAGCCATTCGCGCGTGAACACCTTCTTCGCCTTCGCCGCCGACGCCGTTGCCGACCCGGTGACCGGAAATCCCGTCTGCCGGGCGGTCCTGCTCGGCAATCCCGACGCGGAGGGCTGCGTGCCCATCAACCTGTTCGGAACCGGCAACCTCACGCCGGAAGGCATTGCCTATGCCTGGCGCGAGGCGATCGAGGATTTCGAATATGACCAGCATGTGGTCGCCGCCTCGGTCCAGGGCGATCTCTTCTCCGGCATCGGCGCCGGCCCGGTCGGTTTCGCCGCCGGACTGGAATATCGCGCCGATTCGGGCGACGTTACCCACGGCGACGTTCCCTATTACGAGCAGTTCGGCCTGAGCCTCGGCCTAGACTATAGCGGCGAGATCAGTGTCTTCGAGACTTTCGGCGAGCTCAACGTGCCGCTGCTCCGCGACGTGCCGGGGGCCCGGCTCCTGGAGCTGAACGGCGCCGTGCGGTACACGCGCACGCGCAGCACCGACGGCGCCACCGACGATTCCCGCACGGTCAGCGCCTGGAGCTGGAAGGCGGGCGCCGTGTACGAGCCGGTCGACTGGCTGCGCCTGCGCGGAACGCGTTCCCGCGACATCCGCGCCGCCGGTTTCCGCGAGCTTTTCCAGCTTCAGCTGGCGAGCGAGCCGGGCAGCGCGCAGGGGCGGGTCAACAATCCGTTCAACGGCAATGCGACCGATTCGACGCCGATCCGGGGCGGCGGCAATTTCGGCCTGGCTCCGGAAAAGGCCGACACGACCACCTTCGGAATCGTCCTGCGCCCGCTAGGCAGCCGTCTCAGCCTCTCGGCCGACTGGTTTGAGATCCGGATCGACGATGCCGTGACCACGCCGTCGGGCCAGCAGATCGCCGACAGTTGCTTCAATCTCGGTGCCTTCTGCGACCGGATCACCTTCAACCCGGCCGTGCCCGGCAATGGCGACATCACCTTCATCGACAGTCGCCAGCTCAATCTCGGCTCCTTCACGTCGCGCGGAATCGACCTCGAGCTCGATTACACGGTCCCGCTGCGCGAGCTGGTCCCGGCCTGGGACGGCCGCGTCAATCTGCGGGTCGTCGGCACCCATCTCTACGACCTGCTCATCCAGGGCGCGCCGGGAGCCTCGGTCATCGACTTCGCCGGGCAGAGCGGCCCCAACGCGCCGCTCGGCGACTTCAACTCGACGCCCAAATGGATGTTCAACTCGACCCTGACGCTGGAGGTCGGCCGCTTCACCGGCGTGGTGCAGGCGCGTTACGTCGGCAGCGGCGCCTTGAGCCGGACTCTGATCGGACCCGACGATCCCGATTACGATCCGACCCTGATCAACTCGATCAACCACAATCGCGTGCCGTCCCGGACCTATTTCACGCTCGCGCTGACCTACCGGCTGCCGGTCGGATCGAGCGAGGACCAGTTCGAGATATTCGGCCTCGTCGAGAATCTGTTCGACACCGATCCGCCGATCGCCCCCGGCACGACCGGGAGCGTCGTCCAGTCGAGCTATCCGACCAATCCGGCCTTGTTCGATACGCTCGGGGCACGTTTCCGCACGGGCGTTCGGGCGCGCTTCTAGAATGGGAGGATCGATGCGCCTCACGCGCCGGGGCACCCTCGCCGGGCTGGCCGGCGCGCTGGCGGCGGCCGGCACCTCCCGGTCCGCCGCGGCCTCCACGGCTTGTACAGCTCCAGGCGCCGCCCCCCCGGGAGAGCGCCTGCTGCCGGCCCAGACGGAGTGGGCGCCGCCGCCGCCGCTGCCGCCGCTCCGGGAAGGGCTGGCCGAGCTTCCCGGGACCCGCCTGTGGTTCCAGGATAGCGGCGGCAGCGGCGAGGCGGTGGTGCTGCTCCACGCCTGGACGGGAAGCCATGCCTCCTGGGCGTATCAGCAAAGTCCGCTCGCGGCCGCCGGCTATCGCGTGATCAGCTATTCGATGCGCGGCCACCGGCAATCCGGCCCGATCGATCCCGCCGATCCCGGGACGGCGACGGCCGACCTGGAAGCCCTGCTCGACCATCTCGGCATCCGACGCGCCCATCTGGTCGGGACGGCGGGCGGAGCGCTTCCGGCCCTCGATTTCGGGCTGGCCTTTCCGGAGCGGACGGCCAGCCTCGTCCTCGCCTCGAGTATCCTGGGGATCAGCGACCCCGAATTCGTCGAGATCGGGCGACGGATGTTTCCGCGCGGCGTCTACGCCATCTCCCATGCCTTCAGCGAGCTCGGGCCATCCTATCGCGCCGGCAATCCCGAAGGGGTCGCGGCCTGGGAGGCGCTCGATGCGGTCGCCTGGCAGGGCGGTACGGTCCGGCAAGGCACGGCCGCGCCGATCACCTTCGCCCGGATGAATGCGGGCACGGCGCCGATCCTGCTGATCACCGGCGATGCCGACCTGATGATGCCGCCCTCGCGCCTGCGTGACGTCGCCCGGCGGGTGCCGCGGTGCGAGCTCGTCATCGTCGCGGAAGCGGGCCACTCGCTCCATTGGGAGCAGCCGGACGCGTTCAATGCCGCCGTCCTCGATTTCATCGGACGGCATCGCGGCGGTGCCGCCGCCGACTGAAGCTAGAGTCCGGACTTCTTCCTGAGGCGGAAGCGGTGCAGCAGCGGCTCGGTATAGCCGTTGGGCTGGTCCAGCGCCTCGAAGACGAGGGCCCGGGCGGCCTCGAAGGCGAGGCTGCGCCCGTCCGCCCCGAGCAGCCGTACATAGCCGTCTTCGCCCGCATTCTGGGCGTCGACCTTGGCGGCCATGCGGTCGAACGCCTCGTCCACCATCTCGGCGGTGACGATTCCTTGGAGCAGCCAGTTGGCGACGTGCTGCGACGAGATGCGGAGCGTCGCCCGGTCTTCCATCAGGCCGATGTCGCGGATGTCGGGCACTTTCGAGCAGCCGACGCCGCGATCGATCCAGCGGACGACATAGCCCAATATCCCCTGGACGTTGTTCTCGAGCTCCTCCGCCAGCTCCTGCGGAGCCCAGTCGCGCCCGGCGGCGAGCGGGATCTCGAGAAGCGCCTCGAGCGGTTCGGCCGGCGCGCCGGCGCGCGGCCCGTGAAGCGCGAACACGTCGACATCGTGATAATGGGTGGCGTGCAAGGTGGCGGCGGTCGGCGACGGCACCCAGGCGGTGGTCGCGCCGGATCGCGGATGCGCTCCCTTCTGGAGGAGCATGTCCGCCATCAGGTCGGGCGCCGCCCACATGCCCTTGCCGATCTGCCCCTTGCCGGAGAGTCCGCAGGCGAGACCGATCGCGACGTTGCGATCCTCATAGGCGCGGATCCAGGACGACCCTTTCATGCCGTCCTTGCGCACCATCGGGCCGGCATGGATGGAGGTGTGGATCTCGTCGCCGGTGCGGTCGAGGAAGCCGGTGTTGATGAACACGATCCGGTCCTTCACCGCCGCGATGCAGGCGGCGAGATTGGCCGACGTCCGGCGCTCCTCGTCCATGATCCCGAGCTTGACCCGATTGCGCGCGAGACCGAGCAGATCCTCGACGGCGGCGAACAGCCGGTCGGTGAACGCCGCCTCGGCGGGGCCGTGAAGCTTCGGCTTCACGATGTAGATCGAGCCCGCGCGGCTGTTGCGGAAGCGGCCAATCCCCTTCAGGTCGTGGAGCCCGATCAGGCTGGTGACGATCGCGTCCAATATCCCCTCGGGCGCGTCGGAGCCGTCCGGGAGGCGCACCGCCGGCGTCACCATGTGCATTCCGACATTGCGGACGAACAGCAGGCTCCGCCCGGGGAGCGTGAAGGCGGTGCCGTCCGGCCGGGCGAAATGGCGGTCGTCGGCCAACCCGCGGGCAAAGGTCCTTCCGTTCTTCTCGAAGCGCGCCTCGAGATCGCCTCTCATCAGCCCGAGCCAATTGGCGTAGCCGGCAATCTTGTCGTCGGCGTCAACGGCGGCGACCGAATCCTCGAGGTCGCAGATGGTGGTGACGGCGGATTCGAGCACCATGTCGGCGATGCCGGCAGGGTCTTCGCGCCCGATCGGATGACGGCGATCGACCACGATTTCGATATGCAGGCCATGATGGCGAAGCAGCAGGTTCTCGCCGGCGCGGCCGACCAGCTGGGCCGGGTCGGCGAGCGGCAGGTCGCCCCCGGTCCAGCCCGTCCAGCTGCCGTCGCGAAGCGGCGCCGCCCGATCCAGGAAGGCCTTGGCCCAGGCGATGACGCGTGCGCCGCGCTCGGGATCGTAGCCGCCGCCCCTCGGGCCGGGCAGTGCGTCGGTCCCGTAGAGCGCATCGTAGAGGCTTCCCCACCGCGCATTGGCGGCGTTGAGGAGGAACCTGGCATTCAGCATGGGAACGACGAGCTGGGGCGCCGCGATACGCGCGACCTCCTCGTCGACCTCCAGTCCCGCGACCTGAAACGAGGCAGGCTCGGGAAGCAGATAACCGATCTCGCGCAGGAAGGCGTGATAGGCCGCCGGATCGCGCGGCCGGCCGGGGCCGGCCTTGTGCCAGGCGTCCAGCTTGGCCTGGATCGAATCCCGTGCCTCCAGGAGACGGCGATTCTCAGGCGCAAAGCGCTCGAAGATCCCGGCCATGCCCTGCCAGAAAAGGTCCGGCTCGATCCCGGTCCCTGGCAGTGCCCGCTTTTCGATGAATTCTGCCAGTGGAGCGGCGACGCCGGTCCCCGCTTTGTCGATCATGCGTTCGTTCTGGGTCATGCCGGTTTCCATAGAATGGCGCCGCTTTGTCCGGTAGATAAAGAAAATCAAATAGTCCTTTTCCTCAGGGGCAAAGATGGATCCCGACCTTTCCCTCTTCGACGAGGTGGTCCGTGCCGGCAGCCTCAGCGCCGCCGCCCGCCGCCGCGGGACCTCGCCGGCCATGGTCTCCAAGCGGCTCGCCCGGCTGGAATCCCGCCTCGGCGTGCGCCTGATCCACCGCACCACCCGGCGGATGGAATTGACCGCGCGCGGCGAGGCCTTTCATCGCGACGTCGAAGCGATCCTCGAAGCGATTCGCGCCGCCGAGGAAAAGGTGCGCGACGCGGATGCCGAGCCCTCAGGGGTTCTGAGGGTCAGCGCGCCGACCTCGTTCGGCCGCCTCCATATCGCTCCGGCCCTCGGCGGCTTCCTGGAGGCGCATCCCCGCGTCGCCCTGGAGCTCGACCTCTCCGACGCGTTCGAGGATCTGGTCGGCGCCCGGATCGACGTGGCGATCCGGATCACGGCGTCGATCGGGGCGGATGCCCGGTCCGAGCGCCTGGCCGACAGTCCGCGCGTGCTCTGCGCCGCGCCCGCCTATCTGGCCCGGCACGGCGAACCCGCCTCGCTCGACGACCTTCGCAACCACAGCCTGCTCGCCGCCACGGGCCAGCTTCCCTGGCTGTTGAGCGGACCCGATGGCGACATCGAGGTCGACGGCGAAAGCCGGGTCCGCACCAATTCGAGCGAGGTCGTCCGCGAGCTGACCCTTTCGGGCCTCGGAGTCTCGCTGCGCTCGCTTTGGGACGTCGGCGAGGATCTCGCGGCAAGGCGGCTCGTGCGCGTGCTGCCCTGGCTGGAGGGATCCGCCAATGTCGGCATCTACGCCGTTGCGTCGGCGGCACCGGCCGGGGCGGCGGCGCGCGCCTTCATCGCGCATCTGCGCCAAACATGGTCGGAAAGACCGTCGTGGAGCGGCGCCATCCCAATCGGTGGGCTGGACTGAAGCTGCGCACCAGCGCCGCCCGAACGGCGCGATCAGCGCCGTCCCGCCGCCGGGGCCTTCTCGCCGGCCCGAACGCGGTCGCGGGCCTGACGCTCCATCGCATTCAGTTCTTCCAGGGTCTCATCGAGCGCCCGGCGCTGGGCTTCCAGCGTCTCGATCCGCGCCCGGCAGCGTTCGGCGAGGACGCGCATCTGCTCGAGATGCTGGGGATCGGCATCGTAGAGATCGAGGAACTCCTGGATCTCGCGCAGCGAGAAGCCGAGCCGCTTGCCGCGCAGGATGAGCTGCATCCGGCCGATCTCGCGCTTCGTGTAGATGCGCGCCGTGCCGACGCGGTGCGGCTCGATCAGCCCCCGATCCTCGTAGAAGCGCAACGTGCGCGGCGTGATGCCGAGGAGGTCCGCGACCTCCTGTATCCCGCACAGCTTCATCTCCGCGTCGCTCAAACGGCGTCCTCCGGCGGTTGGGCGAGGGCCGCCTTGGCCTTCTCCTCCGCGACCAGCTCCTTCTTCGAGAGCTTGCCGATCAGCGTCTTGGGAAGGCTGTCCCTTATCTCCACCTCGCGCGGCAGCTCGATCTTGCTGACCTTGTCGCGCAGGAAGTCGCGCAGCGCCTCCGGCGTGGCCGCCTCGCCGGCGACGAGGGTGACGAAGGCCTTGGGTGCCTGGCCGCGATAGGGATCGTCGACGCCGATCACCACCGCCTCGGCGACCGCGGGATGCTCGTAGAGCGCCTCCTCGATCACCCGAGGATAGACGTTGTAGCCGCCGGCGATGATCACGTCCTTGATGCGGTCGACGATGAACAGATAGCCCTCCTCGTCGAGATAGCCGACGTCGCCGGTGCGCAGCGCCCCGTCGACGAAGACGGCGGCGGTCGCCTCCGGCCGGTTCCAATAGCCCTTCATCACCTGGGGCCCGCGGGCGCAGATCTCGCCCGGCTCTCCGATCGCCGTCAGCCGGCTCGAATCGTCGCGATCGCGTATCTCGATGGTCGTGCCCGGATAAGGCGGGCCGGCCGAGCCCGCCTTGCTGATGCCGTCGATCGGATTGCAGGTGATGATCGGCGACGCCTCGGAAAGACCATAGCCCTCGACGAGCCTGGCCCCGGTCGTGCGCTCGAAGGCGAGCCGCACCTCGGCGGGGAGCGCCGCGCCCCCGGAAATGCAGGCGCGCATGTCCGAAAAGTCGATCTTCCGCTGGGCGGCGATGCCGGCGATCGTGGCGAAGATCGTCGGCACGGCCGGAAAGTAGGTCGGCCGGGTGCGCGCGATCGTCTTCAGCACCTGCTCGAGGTTGAAGCGCGGCAGCAGCACCATTTCGGCGCCGGTGCGGATCGCGAAGCTGAACACCGTGGTCAGGGCGAAGACGTGGAAGAGCGGCAGGACGCCCAGGACCCGGTCCGGCTCCGCCCGCTCGCCGCCCGAGAAGGCCAAGGTGGCATCGGCATTGGCAACGAGATTGGCATGGCTCAGCATCGCCGCCTTGGGCTCGCCGGTGGTCCCGCCGGTATATTGGAGGACGGCGGTCGCGTCCGGCGTCACGTCCACCGGCCGAAAGGCGGAGCCCCGATCGACCAGCTCGGCGAAGCTCAGATGGTGGGGATCGTCGGGAAGCGCGGCGATGTCGCGGCGCTTGAAGAGCTTGTATCCGAACGCCTTGAGCGGCGAGAGCGCCTCGGCGATCGGGCAGGTGACGACGTGACGCAGTCCCAGCCGCGCCGCCGCCGAGGCCACGCGACCGTGGATCTCGGGCAGGTCGCAGGTCGCGATGATCTCGGCGCCCGAATCCTCGAGAAGATGCGCTAGCTCGCGCTCGACATAGAGCGGATTGACGTTGACGACGATGCCGCCGGCCTTGAGCGTCGCCAGGAACAGCACCGGATAATGGGTGACATTGGGAAGGCACAAGGCCACGCGAGAGCCGGGCACGACGCCGATCGCCTGCAGGCCGGCCGCGGCCTTTTCGACCAGCGCGGAAAGCTCGTCGTAGCGGGTGCGTCGGCCCATGAAATCCACCGCAGGCCGGCCCCCGTGCCGCCGCACCGTCTCGTCGAACATGTCGGTGACCAGCCGCGGGGTGAAATCGAAAGCCATGCCGCTGGCCATCGCCGGATTCATCGACCGTCTCTCCGTCCCGTCTCGCAACGCACCGGTTGCCCCCGGGGCATTGTGCTCCTATACAGCTTACGTATACGTCAGCTAACCTACCTATAGGACATTAGCAAGCGCAGGTCCCTGAAACGAGAGGGTTTCGATGAGCAATGCGGTCGTCGTGGGCTATGCCCGTTCGCCTTTCCATCTTGCCGGCAAGGGAGAGCTCGCCCGGGTTCGCCCCGACGAGCTCGCCGCGCAGGTGATCCGGGGATTGCTGGAGAAGACCAAGGTCGATCCGGCCGCCATCGAGGACATCATCCTCGGCTGCGCCTTCCCGGAGGGGGAGCAGGGCCTCAATGCCGGGCGCCTGGTCGGGCTGCTCGCCGATCTGCCGCTGTCGGTGGGCGGCATGACCGTCAACCGCTTCTGCGGATCGTCGATGAGTGCGGTCCATATCGCCGCCGGTCAGATCGCGATCGGTGCCGGCGAGGCCTTCATCTGCGCCGGGCTGGAATCGATGAGCCGCGTGCCGATGGGCGGCTTCAACCCGATGCCCAATCCGGAGCTCGCCGGAAGGTCCGCCGCTTATATGGGCATGGGCGAGACGGCGGAGAATGTCGCCCGCAAGTATCAGATCACCCGCGCCGACCAGGAGGCCTTCGCCGTCGGCAGCCAGAAGAAGGCCGCCGCCGCCCGCGCCGGCGGCAAGCTCGCGGACGAGATCGTCCCGATCCGCACCAAGGCGGGCCTGGTCGCCGAAGACGGCACGATCCGCCCGGAGACGAGCGCCGAGGTTCTTGCCGGCCTGAAGCCCGCCTTCAGCGAGGACGGCACCGTCACCGCCGGCACCTCCTCGCCGCTCACCGACGGCGCCAGCGCGGTGCTGGTGACCTCCGAGGAATTCGCGAGGCGCAACGGCCTCAAGATACTCGCGCGGATCAAGTCCGTGGCCATCTCCGGCTGCGAGCCCGAAACGATGGGGCTCGGGCCGATCGGCGCCTCGACCAGGGCGCTGGAGCGGGCCGGCATCGCCGCCTCCGACCTCGACATCGTCGAAATCAACGAGGCGTTCGCCAGCCAGGCGATCGCCTGCATCCGCGACCTCGGCCTCAGGGAAGAGACGATCAACGTCGACGGCGGCGCGATCGCGATCGGACATCCGCTCGGCGCCACCGGCGCGCGCATCGTCGGTAAGGCCGCGGCCCTGCTCGAGCGCGAGGGCGGCCGCTATGCGCTGGCCACCCAGTGCATCGGCGGCGGCCAGGGCATCGCCACGGTGCTGGAGCGCCCATAAGATGGCCGACCCGATCCGGAAGGTCTGCGTGATCGGCGCCGGCGTGATGGGCGCCGGCATCGCCGCCCAGATCGCCAATGCCGGCGTGCCCGTGCTGCTGCTCGACATCGTCCCCAAGGACGGGGCGGACCGCGATGCCGTCGCCAAGGGCGCGGTCGCGAAGATGCTGAAGACCGAGCCGGCGCCGTTCATGTCGCGATCCACGGCGAAGCTGGTCGAGACCGGTAATATCGACGACCATCTCGCCCGCGTCGCCGAGTGCGACTGGATCGTCGAGGCGATCGTCGAGCGGCTCGATATCAAGCAGGCGCTCTATGCGAAGCTCGAGACGCTGAAGCGGCCGGGGACGGCCGTATCGTCCAACACCTCGACCATCCCGCTCGGCCATCTGGTCGAGGGGCGTTCGGAGCCGTTCCGGCGCGACTTCCTCATCACCCACTTCTTCAATCCGCCGCGCTACATGCGGCTCATCGAGATCGTCCGCGGCCCCGACACCGAGGATGCGGTGGCCGGACGGGTCGAGGATTTCGTCGACCGGATGATGGGCAAGCGCATCGTCCGCGCCAAGGACACGCCCGGCTTCATCGCCAACCGCATCGGCACCTACTGGCTGGCGGTCGCGATCAACGCCGCGATGGACCAGGGGCTGACCGTCGAGGAGGCCGATCAGGTCGGCGGCAGGCCGATGGGCGTGCCCAGGACCGGCATCTTCGGCCTGGTCGACCTGGTCGGCGTCGATCTGATGCCTCTGCTGTCGAAGAGCCTTTCCGCCACCCTCCCGGCGGGCGACCCCTATTTCGCCACCGTGCGGCCGATGCCGCTCGTCGACAGGATGATCGCGGAAGGCTTTACCGGGCGGAAGGGCAAAGGCGGCTTCTACCGTCTCGACAAGCAGCCGGACGGCGCCCGCCGCAAGCTCGCGCTCGACCTTGGCACCGGCGAATACCGGCCCGAGCGCAAGCCCGAGAAGCTCCCCGGCAACGCCGAGAAGGATCTTTCCGCGCTCGTCGCCTTGCCCGGCAAGGCCGGTACCTATGCCTGGACGATCCTCGGCAACGTCCTTTCCTACGCGGCGATGCTGGTGGGCGAGGCGGCGGACGACATCGTCGCGATCGATGATGCGATGAAGCTGGGCTATAATTGGAAGTTCGGGCCGTTCGAGCTGGTCGACCGGCTCGGCCCCGGCCGGCTCGCGGCGCGCCTGCGCGACGAAGGCCGCGACGTGCCGGCGATCCTCGAGACCGCGGGCGATCGGCCCTTCTACCGGGTCGAGGGCGGCAAGCGGCAGTTCCTCGGCGCCGACGGCGTCTATCGCGACATCGTCCGGCCCGAAGGCGTGCTGCTGCTCGAGGACGTGAAGCTCGCCGGCGCGCCGCTCCTGAAGAACGGCTCGGCGGCGCTCTGGGACGTCGGCGACGGAATCGCCTGTCTCGAATTCACCGCGAAGATGAACGCGCTGGACGAGGAGGTGATGAAGCTCGTCCAGAAGGCCATCCCGCTGGTCAAGGCGCAGTTCAAGGCGCTGGTCATCTACAATGAGGGATCGAACTTCTCCGCCGGCGCCAATCTCGGCCTGGCGATGTTCGCGGTGAACATCGCCGCCTGGAGCGAGATCGAGCGGCTGGTCTCGGCCGGCCAGCAGGCGCTGAAGGCGCTCAAATATGCGCCCTTCCCCGTGGTCGGCGCGCCGGCAGGAATGGCGCTGGGCGGCGGCTGCGAATTCCTGCTCCACTCCGACGCGGTCCAGGCCCATGCCGAAAGCTATATCGGCCTGGTCGAATGCGGCGTCGGCCTGGTCCCCGGCTGGGGCGGCAATGGCGAGTTGCTCGATCGCTGCGCCAAGGCGCCGGGCGCCCCCAGGGGACCGATGCCGGCGGTGGCCCGGGCATTCGAGACGATCTCGACGGCCAAGGTGTCCCGATCCGCCGCCGAGGCGAAGGAGCTGCTGTTCCTGCGGCCCGGCGACGCGATCACGATGAACCGCGACCGGCTGCTCGCCGACGCCAAGGCCAGGGCGCTGTCGCTCGTCGACGATTATGCGCCGCCGGACAAGCCCGTCTTCCGCCTCCCCGGCGCCGCCGGGCGGACGGCGATCGCGGGCGTCGTCCACGACTTCCGCGCCAAGGGCGTCGCCACGCCCTATGACGAGGTCGTCGCAGGCCGTCTCGCCGAGGTGCTGACCGGCGGCGACGCCGATCCGGTCGACATCGTCGCGGAAGACGATCTTCTCAAGCTCGAGCGCCAGGCCTTCATGGCCAGCGTCCGTGACAGCCGCACCGTGGCCCGGGTCGAGCACATGCTCGAGACCGGCAAGCCGCTTCGCAACTGATCGAAGGCAAGGCGATGCAAGTCTACAACGCCCCTCTGCGCGACATGCGCTTCGTCCTCCACGAGCTGTTCGACGAGCGCGACTATGGCGGGATCCACGCCTTTTCCGAGCTCACGCCCGATCTGCTCGACGCCGTGCTGGAGGAAGCCGCCCGCTTCGCGCAGGAGGTGCTGCTCCCGCTGAACGCCAGCGGCGACGAGGAAGGGTGTCGGCTCGACAATGGCGTCGTCCGCACGCCCGCGGGTTTCAAGCAGGCCTATGACCGATTCCGCGAAGGCGGCTGGACCGCCCTCGCCTCCGATCCCGAATATGGCGGGCAGGGCCTGCCCGAACGGCTGAACAAGCTGGTCGAGGAGATGATCTGCTCGGCCAACCTGTCGTTCAGCCTCTATCCCGGCCTCACCCATGGGGCGACGACCGCGATCGAGGGCCATGCCCCGGACGCGATCAAGCGCGCCTATCTGCCGAAGATGGTGAGCGGCCTTTGGTCGGGGACGATGTGCCTCACCGAGGCGCATTGCGGGACCGACCTCGGCCTGTTGCGCACCAAGGCGGTCCCACAGCCGGACGGCAGCTACCGGATCAGCGGGTCGAAGATCTTCATCTCGTCCGGCGACCACGACCTCACCGAGAACGTGATCCACCTCGTCCTCGCCCGCCTTCCCGACGCGCCCGAGGGCGTTAAGGGAATCAGCCTGTTCCTCGTTCCCAAATTCCTGCCGAAGGAGGACGGCTCGCCGGGGCCGCGCAACGGGGTCGCCGTCGCGGGGCTCGAGCACAAGATGGGGCTCAAGGCCTCGGCCACCTGCCAGCTCGCCTTCGACGACGCGGCCGGCTGGCTGGTCGGCGAGCCCAACAAGGGCCTGGCGGCGATGTTCACGATGATGAACACCGAGCGGGTCTCGGTCGGCATTCAGGGCCTCGGCGTCGGCGAGACCGCCTATCAGTCGGCCGTCGCTTATGCCCGGGAGCGGCTCCAGGGGCGCGCGCTTGGCGGCGCGGCTTTCCCCGACAGGCCTGCGGATCCGATCATCGTCCATCCCGACGTGCGCAGGATGCTGATGACGATGCGCGTCCACGCCGAGGGCTGCCGCGCGCTCGGCCAATGGGTGTCGCGCGCGCTCGATGCGGAGAAGCACAGCGCCGATCCGGAAATGCGCGCCCAGGCCACCGACTTCATCGCCTTGATGACTCCGGTCGTGAAGGCGCTGTTCACCGACCTCGCCTCCGAGGCGGCGAACCTGGCGGTGCAGACCTATGGCGGCCACGGCTATATCCGCGAGCATGGGGTCGAGCAGCTCGTCCGCGACGCCCGCATCACCCAGCTGTACGAAGGTACCAATGGCGTCCAGGCGCTCGACCTGGTCGGACGGAAGATGGCGGCCCATACCGGGCGGGCGCTGCGCCCCTTCTTCCACGCCGTCTCGGGCCTGTGCGAGGAAATGGCGGGGACGAAGGACGACGTCCTGTCCGGCCTCGCCGGCGGCCTCTACCAGGCATTCGCCGCGCTCCAGCTGACCACCGCAACCATCGTCCGCCGCGGCCTCAGGGATCCGGAGGAAGCCGGCGCGGCGGCGAGCGACTATCTGCGGATGCTCGGCCTGGTCGGGATCGGCTTCACCTTCCTCAAGGCCGCTCGGATCGCGCGGGCGCGGATCGAGGAAGGGCATGCCGACCGCGCCTTCTACGAGGCCAAGCTCGCCTCGGCCGCCTTCTTCTTCGACCGGATCCTGCCCCAGGTGAATGCCCTCTTCCTGGCGATCAAGGCCGGCAAGAGGTCTACCATGGCGCTCCCGGCCGAGGCCTTCTGAGGCGGGGCCGGCGCTTCAAACTTGGGCGCCGCCCCCTGCGAAGCGGAGTGAGAAACCCCCATTTCGTGAAGCGTAGCGCGAGGCGCATGCACCGGTGCTCTCGCCCGGTGGCCGGCTGACGTTCTGAAGCCGCGAAGATAGCGGCGGCCGGCGAACCGCCGCCATTCGTTCAGCCGCTGACGCGATACTCGACCCAGAGCTGGTGATCGGGATCGGCCACCCGGTCGAGAAACTCCCGTCCGGGCTTGAGGTCACGATCCTCGCCATGGTCGAGGTCGCGGCCGGCCGCGCAGTCGCCGCGCAGGATGCGCCCGCTTGTGCGCACCAGCAGCTCCGACTTGAGGTCCGGGAACGGCATCTTCCAGCCATGGCCCGGCTGCTTCTTCGCGACCGCCTCGACCACCGGGATCATCGCCGTCAGCCGCGGATCGCGCATCATCCGCAGGCCCTTCTCGTCGAGGGTCGCATTGTGGCTGCCATGATGCCCCACCTTGTAGAGGATGGTGCGGCCGAGCAGCGCCTCGGCGGTGACCTCGCCGCCGGCGGCGGCATAGGTCTGGTCGTGCCAGGACAGCCAGTTTCCGACCTGGGCGTCGGCGGCAAAGAGCAATACCTCGCCGCCGGGCAGCTCGAACGCCAGGACGAGGCTGGTATTGTTGGTGTCGCTGTCCAGCTTCAGCGCAAGCGCTCCGGCGGCCTGCATCCAGTCATTGTCGATCCGCCGCTGGCCCTGATCGAGGCTGCAGAACAGGTCCTTGCGGCAATCATGGTCCTTCGGCCGGTTCGCCTCGTAGCGGCAGCCGGGCCGTGGATCGAAATAGTGGCGCTGGAGCCAGCCGAAGACGTCGGGAGCCTCGCTGGCGCGGTCGCCGCGTGCCGCGTTGCAGCGCTCGACCTCGCGACGCGTCAGCCGGCGGTGCCGCGGCGCGAATGGCGAGAAGGCGGAGAGATCGGCCTCGTTGCCCTTTTCCGCCAAGGCGAGGATCGGCCCCTCGCACACGTCCGGCTCGTCGAGATAGGTCTCCTTGCGGTCACCCGCACTCGGGCTGTCCTTGAACAGCCGATCCTTGCTTCGCGGCGGCCCGAGCACGAAAGTCCGGATGGCGACCTCGCCCGGCGTCTCCACGACTTGTCCGGGCCGGAGATAATCGGTCGCGGATGCGACCTCCTGCAACTTCGCCATGATCGCCCGTCCGGTCAGCTTCGAGCCGAAGCCGAGGGCGCCGGCTTCGTCCAGCGGTCCGACGAAGGCCTCGAGCCCGGTGGCGGCCTCGGCGGGCGCCGCGGCAAAGGCATTGACCGCGCCGGCGGCGGCAAGTCCCATCATCGCCACCGCCTTCTTGCGCCGGTCGAACCGGCCCCTGAGCTCCGCCGCCAGATCGTCCTCGGGATCCTCGGTCCAGGCCATCCAGAGCCGCCCGATCTCGAGCAGGGGCTGGCCGCCATCCTCGCCGATAAAGATTTCGGCGGCCTGGCCGAAGCCTGAGATATGGTCCCAATGCTCGTGGGTGACGACGAGCAGATCGAGGTGGCCGGCCCGCCCTTCGGCGACGTCGCCGCCGCATTGGGCGACGATATCGGCGGCGATCTCCTGCATGCGTCCCTTGGCGCCGGCAACGCCCTGGATGATCCCGCAGTCGATGAGGACGCGGCTGGTACGCTCACCCCGCGTGAAGCGAAGCAGGAAGCAGTCGCCGAGGATGCCCTTGTACATACGCACGGTGACGGCGACGGCGTCGCTGCCGTCCGCCCGCGCCGCGGCCCTGGTGCTGCGCGCCATCCCTCAGCTCCTGTGCAAGATCGCGAAGGGCTCGCGCTCGGTCACGCCGAGGCGACCTTCAGGGCCCGTCCGGAAGGCGCGCTCCTTCTCCAGGCGCGCGTCATTGTCGATCCGCGTCCGCATCACGCGGCGCACCCGGCCGTCGCGAAGGTCGACATGGATCGTGCAACCGCCGCGGAACCAGAAGGGATTGTCGTTCCAGCGTTCCGGGTCGGTCCTCTCGAGGCTGCCGTCGTCCGCCGCGTCCTGGGTCTTGTCGTCCGCATAGGCACGGCGGCGCTGCGTGATCTGGACGATGAGCTGTCGCAATTCCTGTCCGTCCGGTCCGGCCCGGCGCGCGATCCGCGCCGAATGCACCTCGACCGCCGGCTCTCCCTTTCGGTTTCGCGAGATCGAGCGGAGACTGCCGTCCAGCTTGACCCCGAGCATCCTCTCCCAGTCTCGCCGCTGCGCCATCGCCTCCGGCCCGTCGCCGGACAGCCCGGACATGAGGTCCTTGAGCCAGCGATGCACGGCGATCTGGTTCTCGCGGATGACCCGGAAGCTCTCTTCGCGCAGGTTGAGCCGGCGGGCGCCGGTCAGGTGCATCTCCTCCTGGACCCGCTCGTAATTGACGGTCGAACGGATGTTCGGGAGCAGCCTCTCGAAGGCCGCATTGACCGCCGCCGGACCGAGGGATTCGAACTCCGTGAAATCGAGCGGCTCCCAATAGAGGGCCGGAGGCGACATGGAGAGGCAACCGGGAGCGAAGATGCCGCGCTTGCTGAACGCCTCGGCGAGCGCCACCCGGTAGCGGAGCGGGTCGTCCGGAACCAGATCGGCATCGGCGGTCACCACCGCGCGCAGATACTCGCCGAACCGGATGCCGGTCGGCGGCAGATAGTCGAGGCCCCGCACGCACATGCGCAGGAGGTGGTCGGCCGCCTTGGTCGCCTCGGCAGCGAGCCGGCGGACCAGATCGGGCGAGAGCTCCCGGCCGTCCGGCCGCGAGCTGCCGGTCGCGAGCCGCATCAGATCCTCGGTGCGGCGTTCGTAGATGGTGACGAACGCGTCGAAGACTGCCGCAACGAGAAAACCACCGCGGTCGTGCGGCTTGGTGGTGCGCGAGATCGTCTCGCGGCGGACCCCGGCGTCCGGCGCTGCGTCCATCGCCTTTGCCTCACGGCCGATCGTGTCCAGGGCGCTGCGAAGCGCGCCGCCGCGTCCGGTGGCATGGCCGAATTGCTGGGCAAGGCCGGTGAGCAGGCTGAGGGCGCGAAGGCTGCCGCGCGTATGCGCGATCTGATGCGCGACCACGTCGGTCATCGCGAAATGCTGGAACAAGGCGACGATGTCGGCGAAGGCTTCGTGAAAGGCGCGGGAGTCGGGATTGCTCGCCTCGATCGACCGGCGCTCCATGCCGTGAAGGATGGCGTGGGCGGTCTCGTGGGCGATGATGTCCTGGGACAGGCAGGTGAAGACCCAGCCGCTGTCCTTGTCATAGGCCTCCTCGCCTTCGCCCTTGCGGAAATAGCCGAACAGGAGCGCCGTCTTTTCCGGGCTGTAATAGGCGTTCGCCTCGCGAAGCGCGTGAGGATAGATGCGCAGGCGCTTCACATATTTGTCGCGCGGATGAGGGAGGTCGAGATCGGCCCTTTCCTTCCGCTGCGCCTCGGTCTCGCGCGGCTCCATCGCCCACATTACCGAGCGGCCGAGCGCACGCTCGAACAAGCGGATCGTCTTCATCGCCACCGCGAACACCATCTGCTGATGGAATTGCGGCTGAGCTTCCGATGGCGGCAGCCCGTCCTGAGCCAGCAGCAGCGGATCGGAAAGATCGACCGGCGCGTAGAACAGGCCGTTGGTGGGATCGTAGTCGATGACCTCGAGATATTCGTTGCGCGGCCCCGCCGTCAGCGGTTCCTCCCACGGCGTTTCCCAGGGCAGGCTGATGACGGCATCGTTGACGACCGCGGTGTCGAGATCGAGCGAGGCTTGCGGGTCGAAAGCATAGACCCGCAATCGTCTCATCGCCGGCGCAGGATATTGCGCCTCTACCCCGGCCTTCGCGTCGGCTTCCGCCTGGCGCTGCTCGAAACCCGAAGGCACGTCCATATCGCTCCCCCTCTCCGCAGCTGGGGCTGGTCGAACGTCAATGAGCTGTCCGCTTGAGCTAGAGCCCGTGAGGGGGCGGCGCCTGAGACCGGCAAGTCGTGATGCTCGCCTGATCTTCCTGCGACTCGATCCAAAGTAGAACTCTCGCGGCCGCAGAAGTCAAATCATCTTGCCGTGTTCCCGCCTTTGTAATGCGAGCACGGAATTCGCTGCCCACTTGGAAGAGGCATTCCCTGGCGAGGGCTTTCTTTCTTGCCGATGGGTGGCGACGGACGCGCGACGCCTTCGGGCGCGGCGGCCGGAACTCACGACCACCGGGCGGCTCAGGCGTCGCGAAGCTCGACCCAGACCGGCGCATGGTCGCTGGCATGCGGCCATCCCCGCACCTCACGATCGACCCCGGCGGCCACAAGCCGGTCCGCGGCCTGGCGGTTGAGCAGCAGATGGTCGATCCGGATGCCGGCATCGCGTGCCCAGGCGTTCCGCCAATAGTCCCAGAAGGTGTAGATGGTGTCGTCCGGGTGGAGATGGCGAATCGCATCGGTCCAGCCGAGACCGAGCAGCCGGCGATAGCGTTCCCGCGGCTCGGGCTGGAAGAGGGCGTCGTCGGCCCAGCGCTCCGGCTTGTAGACGTCCGCATCGGTCGGGATGACGTTATAGTCGCCGGCGAGGACGATCGGACAATCCGCCTCCAGCAGCGCGCCGGCATGGGCGATCAGCCGATCCATCCAGGCGAGCTTGTAGTCGAACTTCGGGCCGGGCCGCGGATTGCCGTTCGGCGCGTAGAGGCAGCCGACCAGCACGCCGGCGATCGCCGCCTCGATGTAGCGGCTGTGGCTGTCGCCGGCGCCGTCCGGCAGGCCGCGTCGCGTCTCGACCGGCTCGCAGCCGCGGGCGAGGATGGCGACGCCGTTCCAGCGCGCCTGGCCGTGCCACGCGGCGCCGTAGCCGGCTTTCTCGATGGCCTGGATGGGGAACTTGTCGTCAGGGCTCTTCAGCTCCTGCAGGCAGGCAACGTCGGGCTGCGTGGCCGCAAGCCATTCGATCAGGAGGTCGATCCGGCCGTTGACGCCGTTCACGTTGAAGGTGGCGATTCTCACGCCACGTGCGACTATTCGGCCCCCTCTTCGGTTCCGTCGCCGCTTCCCTCATCTTCGCCTTCGCCGGCCGGAGGCTCGTCCCGCCACCAGATCTCGATCGGGCCTGACAGCTTCACCGTCACCGGCAGGCCGTGCCGGTCCACAGCCTTGCCGGCCTGGACCCGGATCCAGCCTTCCGACGCGCAATATTCCTCGACATCCTGCCGCTCGCGCCCCTTGAAGCGCACGCCGACCCCGCGCTGCAGGGCGTCCATGTCGAAATGTTCGCTGCGCGGATTGTTCGACAGCCGATCGGGGGGTGCATTGTCGGCCATCAGCCGTTCCTCCTTTGCCTTATCCAGTCTTCGACCAGTTGCTCGAGCACGTCGAGCGGAACCGCTCCGTTCTCGAGCACCGCCGAATGAAACTCGCGAATATCGAAACGGTCGCCCAGTTCCCGTCGCGCTCGGTCGCGCAGCTCGAGGATCCTGAGCTGCCCGATCATGTAGCTCGTCGCCTGGCCGGGATTGTTGAAGTAGCGCTCCACTTCCTTGGTGGCGTCCCGCTCGGAGAGCAGGCCGTTGTCGAGGAAATAGCGGATCGCCTGCTCGCGGCTCCAGCGATGATGATGGATGCCGGTATCGAGCACCAGCCGGATCGCCCGCCAGAGCTGTGTCGACAGCATGCCGAACTCGGAAATCGGCTGCTGGTAGAAGCCCATCTCCTTGCCCAGCCCCTCGGCATAGAGGCCCCATCCTTCGCTGTAGACGCCATAGCCGCCGAAACGCCGGAATTTCGGCACGTCCGGCAGCTCCTGGGCGAGCGCGATCTGGAAATGGTGGCCGGGCGCGCCCTCATGGTAGGAAATGGCCTCGGTCTGCGGGCGCAGCACCTGGTTCATGTCGGCGAGGTTCACATAATAGATTCCGGGCCGGGAGCCGTCGGGCGCCGGCCGGTTGTAGAAGGCGACGGCGGCCGTGTCCTGGCGAAAGGCCTCGACCGCGCGAACCTCGAGCGGCGCGCGCGGCAGCCGGGCGAACCAGCGCGGCGCCGCCGCCATCACCTGGTCGATGAAGCGGCGGGCGTCGGCGAGATAGGCCTGCCGGCCCGCTTCCGTATTCGGATATTTGAAGTCGTCGCTCGAATCGATGTGGCGGAAGAAGTCCCGCAGCGAGCCGTCGAAGCCGACCTGCTGCTTGATCCGCTCCATCTCGCCGTGGATACGGGCGACCTGCTCGAGGCCGGTCCGATGGATCTCCTCGGCCCCGAGGGTGGTCGTCGTCGACTGGCGCAGACGCTGCGCGTAAAAGGCTTCTCCGCTCGGGAGGGACCAGGCGCCGCGAATGCCCTGTGCCCGCGGCTCGATCGCGTCGAGCGTCGCCAGCATCGTCTCGTAGCCGCGCCGGAAGGGACCCGTCAGCGCCTCGCGCGCGGCCGCGACGAGCCGGTCCTTCTCGGCCTGCGCGACGTCGAGCGCACCGACCTTGCGCTTGAAGTCGGCGAAGACGGCGCTGTCGGCGGCGCTGGTGAAGGGCGCGCCGTCGAGGATGCGGCGGCCATCGGCCCGGACGGGCGCGAAATTGAAGGCCGGCGGGACGATGCCGAGCTCCGCCTGGTGGCGCATGTTGGCCGAGATCTCGCCCATCACGCGATCGACCTCGCGCAGTCGCGACACATAGGCCTCGGCATCGGAAACGTCGTCGATCCGATGATTGTTGATCAGGAAGACCGGGATCGACCCCATCGGGCTGCCATTGTTGGTCGCCGGGAAGCCGTGCCAGCGCCAGCGGAAGGCGTCGCGGTCGCGCTCAACCTCCGTCTCGAACAGCCGGAAGGAGAGGCGGCCCGCCGGGCTCAGCCGCGCCGGATCGAAAGCCTGGCGCATCTCGGTAAGCTGGCGCTCGGCGAGCGCGAGCTGCCGTTCGCGATGAAGGTCGGTATAGTCGTTGAGCCGGTCATATTGCGCCTTGCTGCCGAGGCTCGTCAGCAGCTGAGGATTGAGCGCGGCCTGGGCGTCGAAGGCGGCGTCGAGAAAGGCGGTCAGCCGGGCATCCTCGGCCGCCGGATCGGCCGGCGCGGCTTCAGGGACAGGCAGCGTCGCGGCACCGGCGCCCGGCGCGGAGCCCAGATGAGTCGGCGCGGTGGTGCAGGCGCCGGCGAGCAGCAGGAGAATGAGGGGGAGTTGGGGCTTCAAGACTTGGTCCTTCATCGGGCAGGACGGTTCCTTAGCGGCTGGCCTGCGCGCGTCCAACCTCGGTGGACCGGGCCAGCCAGCATGGATCCCAGGCGGGCTCCGGGCCGAAGCGGGCGACGAGAAAGTCGACCAGCGCCCGCACCCGCGCCGTGGTGGAACGGCCCGGCGGCATGACCGCGTGCAGGGCCCTTTCCTCGAGAGGGAAATCGAGCAGGATCACCTCGACCTCGCCGCTGTCGATCGCCGGAGCGGCGATGAAGGAGGGGAGGATGCAGACGCCCAGGCCCGCCACCGCCGCCGCGCGCAGCAGCTCGCCATTATTCCCCCGGAGCCGCGTCTGTCCCCTGACGGTCTCCCAACGGCCGCCGACGCGGAAACGCCAGGGGTCGGTTCCGTAGGCGATGGCGTCGTGGGCGGCGAGATCGGCGGGACGCTGCGGACGCCCGCGCCGGTCGAGATAGGCCGGCGAGGCGACCACGACCGTCCGGACGGGAGCGATCCGGCGCGCGACCAGCGATGAGTCGGGCAGGCTTCCGATCCGGATCGCCAGGTCGTAGCCGCCTCCGGTGAGGTCGACCGTACGGTCCTCGAACTCGACGTCGAGCTCGACCTTGGGATGGGCCGCCGCGAAATCGGTCAGCGCCGGCGCCAGATGCATGATCCCGAAAGAGAGCGGCGCCGACAGCCGGATCGGTCCCGCTATCTGGGTCACCGCCTCGGCGACCACCTCCTGCGCGGCCTCGAGCTCGGCGAGGATGTTGGCGGCGCGCGCATAATAGGATTGGCCGATGTCGGTGGCGTGGGCGCCGCGGGCCGTGCGGGTGAGCAGGCGCGCGCCCAACTGGTCCTCGAGCCGCGCCACCCGCCTCGAGAGGACCGGCTTGGACAGCCCCATCCGCTCGGCCGCGCGCGCGAACGAGCCGGTCTCGACGACCCTGACGAAGGCGAGGACATCGACGAGATCGGTCGAGTGTTCCATGTTTCACAACCCTGCAATGCCGTTCACTTCACTTCTGGCAACGCCGCTAGACCACTAGATCAGGGCCTGCAACGTCATTTCCGGCAAAGGGGAAAGATCATGAACAACGTCCTCATCGTCACGAGCAGCGCCCAGGCCGGTGAGTCCGTGTCGACCCGCCTCGCCGACGATTTCGCTTCGGCGCTTCTTGCCCGTCACCCCGGCGCGAAGATCGTGCGCCGGGACGTCGGCACCGAGCCGATCCCGCACCTCACCCCCGCGACCGTCGCGGGCGTCCGGGCGGAGCCGCGGACCGAGGCGGAGCAGGAGGCGCGCGCGCTCTCGGACCGGCTGATCGCCGAGCTTCAGGCCGCCGATCTCATCGTCATCGCCTCGCCCATGTACAATTTCGGCATGAGCTCGACGCTCAAGACCTGGTTCGACCATGTCCTTCGCGCCCGCGTCACCTTCCGCTACACCGAGACCGGCCCGGAGGGCTTGCTCAAGGACAAGAAGGCGATCGTGATCGAGAGCCGCGGCGGCCTGTACAGCGAAGGTCCGGCGGGAGTAATGGACACGCAGGAGCCTCATATCCGCACATTGCTCGGATTCATGGGCATCGACGACGTCGAATGGGTCCGCGCCGAGCGTCTCGGCTTCCCTGACGCCGCGGAAGCTTCGATCGGACAGGCCGCGGCACGGTTGCGGTCGCTGGGTGGCGGCGAGCTGCCCCTGGCCGCCTGAGGCGAAGCGGACGCGATCGCGCCCTCCCCTCCGGCGCCAACGAGGGCCGCACCGCGAGGTGCGGCCCTTGTCCCTTTATTCCTCGCGCTCGCGACGGACCGTGCGCCGGATCGGGGGGTCGTCGTCCCGCTCGACATAGACGACGCGGCGCCCCCCTTCACGGCCGCGAAAGAGCGGAATGAGCCCGAGCAGGCCGAGCAGGCCGAGCAATCCCCAGTCGAAGCCGTCGTCGTCGCGATAGCTCGGCGAAAGCTCGTTCGAGAAGGGATCGGCGGGATCGGCGAAGCCATTGGGATAAACCGCATCGGGATTGATGACCACCGGTTCGGCTGGGGGAGGCGGCGGCGGTGGCGGCGGCGCCGTGACGGTCTCCGGCGGCGGGCTCGCCGTGCCGCCCTCGGGCGGCGCGGGCGTCGGCGGCGAAGCGGGCGGGCTTGGCGGCGGCGGGCCGGGCTCGGCCTTCTGCGGCGGCGGCGGCACCGCCACGATAGGCGGCTCGGCGCTGCTGTTCTGCGCGGCGGCGGGCGCGGCGATGGCGCCCAGGGCCGCACCGGCGGCGAGGACCGTTCTCAGCTTCATGCGAGTCCCTCCATTGTGACGCCGCGGCAACGGCCTGCCCGCCCCGGCGTTCCTTTTAGGCCGTTAACCATCCGCCCGCCGCCTTGGGAAAACAACCCGTCGCAGCGGGACTCGCGTCGCGGCCCCAGGCATGCCCACGTTCGGCGGCGTCATGCCGCCAGCCGGCATGATCGCGTACGAGTCGGGGCGAGCCGTCTGCTCGCCGAGTTGTGGGGCGTTCGAATGACCATGTATGTGTACAGCACCGACGGGGATCCCGTCGGCTTCGTCTACGAGACGAATATCTACGATCTCGAGGGAATCCCGCTCGGCCGCATCGTCGGCTGCCGCGTCCACCGCTTCGACGGCACCTATGTCGGCGAGTGGTTCCGCGACATGGTCGTCCGCCGGCCGCAGGGTCGGCCGCGAATCATTCCCGCCGTGCCCGCGCCGCCGCGCCGCCCGCCGGCCGGCGCCTCCTACCGGCTCCGGGCGGTCGTGGACTATGGCTATGCCGACGCCTTTCCGCTGCTCCGTCAGGGCGCCGGCCAGGACGGCTATTTGAGCCAGGCGGCTGAATAGTCGGTCGCGGGCGGGGAGCCGAACGGCCACACCGCAGTTGAGCTTTTGTGCGGGGGCTCGTAGTGACCGCCGCCCATGACGGAAAATGCCCCATGATCCTGGTCGTCGACGACGATTCGACGGTGCGCGCCACCATCGCCCAGGCGCTGACCGAGCTCGGCTATGCGGTCCGGCAGGCGCCGGATGGCCCAACGGCGATCGAGCTCGTGCGCGAGAAGGCGCCGAGCCTGATCATCCTGGATTACATGATGCCGGGGATGGACGGGACCGAGGTGGCCCGCGAGATCGCCGCGATCGATCCCGAGCTTCCGATCATCTTCTCGACCGGCCATGCCGCCTTGCGCGCCCTGCGCGGCGCCGCCGGCGAGGATGTGCGCATCCTCGAAAAGCCGTTCACCCTCGACGAGCTGGACGAGCTCCTGCGCGAGCGCCTGGCGGAGCGGCGGCGGGCCCGCTCGGCCTGATCGAGAACCGAGTCGGAGTCCGGACTCGGCTGAGCGGGTGACAAGCGGCGCTGCGCCGCGGTAGGCGGGCGCTACCCCTCAGGAGCCCATTCATGCCGAGCCGCCGCGTCCGCGCCCTTCTCCTCGCCGCCATCGCCCTTCCCACCGCCGCGGCGGCCGAGGAGGGAATGTGGACCTTCGACAATTTTCCGATTCCGGCGGCGAACGCGGCGCTCGATACGCGGATCGACCAGGCCTGGCTCGATCGCGTCCGCCTGGCCTCGGTGCGGCTCGGCGGCGCCTCCGGCGGGCTGGTGTCCGGCGAGGGCCTGATCCTGACCAACGAGCATGTCGCCTCGCGCTGCGTCGAGGACCTGTCGACGCCGGAGCGGAACTTCGTCGCGTCCGGCTTCACGCCCGCCTCTCGCAGCGAAGAGCGGCGCTGCCCCGGCATGGTCGCCGAGATCCTCACCGACATTTCGGACGTCACCGACCGGGTGCAGGCGGCGGGACGCGGCCTCGAGGGCGAGGCTTTCACGCGCGCCCGCGACGCCGAGATCTCGCGGATCGAGAGCGAGGCCTGCGGCGGCGATTCGAGCCGGCGCTGCCAGGTGGTGCCGCTCTACCGCGGCGGCCAGTTCAAGCTCTATGCCTATCGCCGCTATGCCGACGTGCGCCTCGCCTTCGCGCCGGAGCATCGCGCCTCGGCCTTCGGCGGCGATCTCGATAATTTCAGCTTTCCGCGCTTCGCCGTCGATGCGGCCTTCGTGCGGATCTACGAGAATGACCGTCCGGCGGCGACGCCGGTCCATTTCCGCTGGAACCCGGCGCCGCCGCGCGAGGGCGAGCCGGTCTTGCTGTCGGGAAGCCCGGGCGCCACCCAGCGCCTGCTCACCCAGGACCAGCTGCGCACCGTCGCCGACCTGATCCTGCCGCTCGAGCAGCTCCTCAACAGCGAGCTGCGCGGGCGGCTCATCCAGTTCGGCGCCGCGAGCGAGCAGAATGCATTCATCGCCGGCCAGGCGCTGTCGAGCGTCGAGAACGGCTACAAGCGCGGCTACGGCCGCCAGCAGGCCCTCGTCGACCGCGCCTTCATGGAGCGGCGCGCCGCGGCGGAAGCGGATTTCCGCCGCCGCGTCGCCGCCGACCCGGCGCTCGCGCGCGACATCGGCGATCCCTGGGCGGAGCTGGCGGAGGTGCAGGACGAGGTGCGCCGCCTCCATCCTGCTTATTATCTGCTCGAGATCCGCGCGGGCGGCGGCTCGCGCCTGTTCGGCTGGGCCGAGGATCTGGTCCGCGGCGCCCAGGAGCGGGAGAAGCCCAATGCCGAGCGCCTGCCCGAATATGGCGACGCAAGGCTGCCCCAGGTGGAGACGAGCCTTCTCGCCGAGCGGCCCGCTTATCCCGCACTGGACGAGGTCCAGCTCGCCTGGTGGCTGTCCAAGCTGAGAGAGATACTGACCGTGGACGATCCACGCGTCCGCGCGGTGCTCGGCGAAGAATCGCCGGAGGCGCTGGCGCGGCGGCTCGCCCACAATACCCGCCTTGGCGATCTCGCCTTCCGGCGGTCGCTCTGGGAGGGCGGGCTTGCGGCCGTGAGCGCCTCGGACGATCCGCTCATCCGCTTCCTGCTCCGGATCCAGGAGGTCACCCGGAGCACGCGCAGCGAATATGAAGCGCGGGTCGAGGCGCCGACCGAGCGCGCCGGGGAAAAGCTCGCCCGCGCCCGCTTCGCCGTCTACGGCACCAGCCTCTATCCGGACGCGACCGGAACGCTCCGGCTGACCTACGGCCGCATCGAGGGCTGGACGCACCAGGGGCGCACAATCCCCCACGCCACGACCTTCGCCGGCCTGTGGGACCGCGCCACCGGTGCGCCGCCCTTCGACCTCGCGCCCCGCCTCGCGGCCGCCCGTGACCGGATCCCGGCCGAAACGGTCCTCGACGTCGCCGCCTCGACCGACACGATCGGCGGCTCGTCCGGCTCGCCGGCCGTCAACGCGGCGGGCGAGATCATCGGCGCCAATTTCGATTCGACGGTGCTTACCCAGCGCAACGCCTATGGCTACGATCCGGCGGTCAATCGCAGCGTCCTCGTCACCACCGCCGCCATCACCGCGGCGCTCCGCCACGCTTACAGCATGGACCACCTGCTCGAGGAGCTGAGGGTGGTGGAGCGCTGAGGCGCATCCGCAATGAGGCCGCCACGCAAGCGCACGGCGTAGCCCATCCTATTCATCGCCGCTTTAGAACGGGCGAAGAAGTCCCCTTGCTCGTCATCCTGGCGAAAGCCAGCATCTCTCTTCCTTTGGACGACAGCCGTAAGGCACTGAGATCCCAGCCTTCGCTGGGATACGTATGAGGTCTCGACGCCGCGCGCTCGATGGCCGCGTCTCTTCTCGGCCCCGGTTACACCGGCACCACATGCCGATGGTGCCAGGCGAAGATCGCCGCCGCGCCGCGATGCGGGCGCCACGGTTCGGCGAGTTCGCGCACCTTCTTCTCGGTCGGCCGCTCGTCAAGGCCGAGGATGCGGCCGAGCTCGACCTGGACGGCGAGGTCTCCGGCCGGGAAGATGTCGCGCCGGCCTTCGGCGAAGATCAGATAGACTTCGGCGGTCCAGCGGCCGATGCCCTTGGCACGGGTGAGAAGGACAACCGCCGCCTCGTCATCTTCCGGCAGCCGCTCGAATTCGATACCGCCGGTGATGGCCTCTTGGGCCAGGCTCTTCACATAGGCGATCTTCTGGCGAGACAACCCTGCGGCGCGCAGCGTCTCGTCGCTGGTACGGGCGACATTCTCCGGATCGGCAATGCCGCCGGTCGCCGCATCCACCTTGGCGAGGATCGAGGCGGCGGCCTTGATGCTGACCTGCTGGCCGACGATGGCGCGCAGCAGGGTCTCGAAACCGCGATCGAGGATCCTCGGCGGCGGATAGCCGATGCGGCCGATCACTGGAGCGAAAGCCGGTTCGATCATCGCAAGCGCGTCGAGCGACTCCCGCAATTGGTCCGCACCGATGCCCATCCCGACCGCCTGCTCCCGCCTTGCGCTGCGCGGTTCCGCCTAGCATAGGTCGGCGCGCGCACATCTCCTTTCTTGCAGGATGCCGGAATGCCCCAGCTCACCATCGTCACCCGCGACGGCACCGAAAAGACGGTCGAGGGCCGCGCCGGCTGGAGCGTGATGGAGAATATCCG
Organism: Sphingosinicella terrae; assembly: GCF_003347635.1. Classification (GTDB taxonomy): domain Bacteria; phylum Pseudomonadota; class Alphaproteobacteria; order Sphingomonadales; family Sphingomonadaceae; genus Allosphingosinicella; species Allosphingosinicella terrae. The sequence goes on along the minus strand of NZ_QDFY01000009.1, from coordinate 14,059 downwards.
CGACAACGGCTTCGACGAATTGCTCGCCCTTTGCGGCGGCTGCTGCTCCTGCGCGACCTGCCACGTCCATGTCGATCCCGAGTGGCTCGACGCGGTCGGCCCGCCCAATGCGGACGAGGGCGACCTGCTCGACACCTCCGATCACCGCAACGAAACCAGCCGGCTGTCCTGCCAGATCGAGTTCAAGGACGCGCTCGACGGCCTGCGGGTCACGATCGCGCCCGAGGACTGAGGGCATGGAATGGACGTGGTTCAGGTCCGTCGCTGCGCGCCTCGGTCTAAGCCAAGAGCAGGTGGACACGGTCGAGCGGGCAGGCGTGCAAACCGAGGTCCAGCACCCACTCGATCCGTGCGTACATATTCGTGTCCGCCCGGACCCTGATTGGACGCAACGGCTGACCGACGCCTGGGAGGGCGTTCTCGTGAACAGCCGCCGAGAATCGGCAGGGTCGATTCCCCTCCCCGACGGGCGTCTTGTTATCGGCAGCGCAGTCGACGTGGACGCCCCGGGTCGATCGGACCCGGGCATTGTCGTCGACCTGGCAGCTGGGGAATACGAGGTCGTCGTGACGATTGCACATGAGGGGTCCGAAGAGGACGGCGATTATGCCGAGTACGCATCGCACGTTTTTGCACTACTGCGCGGCAACATGGGCGTGGCGATGATCGAGCCGATGACCAACACCGACGGTGAAGAACTCTGGCTAGAGATGGGCGGTCTGTTGTTTGCCGCGAGCGGCGTGACGGAGCAGCTTGCATTGGAGCACCCTGGAAAGGGCCTAGGGCAGATCGTCAACCGGCCCGATCCCGCGGTCCCGGCAACCTTGGGCGGCCGATGGAAACGAATCTCCACCCGTGATGGCGCCGGCGCGCTCATCACCGTGCGGAGCGGTCATGGGCGGGGAAGCTTTCCAGTGTTCAAAATCACCGATGCTGACGGCACGGCTGTCGGTGCGCTGATCGACTTCTTCGTCGACAATCGACCTTACGACGCCTGAGTAGCCCGCGCGGCGTACAGCGCGATCGCCGCCGCGTTGGAGACGTTGAGGCTCTCGATCCTCTCGCTGATCGGCAGCCGCGCCAGCGCGTCGCAATGCGCCTCGACATTCTGCCTCAGCCCCTCGCCCTCGGCGCCGAGGACGAGCGCGACCCGCTTCGGCCCGAGCGCGTCGGCGAGGCTGGTGTCGGCCTCGCCGGTGAGACCGATGCGCCAGAAGCCGGCTTCCGCCATCTCGTCGAGCGCGCGCGACAGGTTGACCACGCGTACCCAGGGCATGGTCTCGAGCGCGCCGCTCGCGGCCTTGGCGAGCGCGCCCGATTCGGGCGGCGCATGGCGATCCTGGGTCACCAGGCCGAGCGCGTCGAAGGCCGCGGCCGAGCGCAGGATCGCGCCGACATTGTGGGGATCGGTGACATGGTCGAGTACCAGCAGCGGCCGCCCGTCTTCGGCCTCGTCGAGCAGGTCGGCAAGCAGGAGGTCGGGCAGGCGCTCGACCTCGGCGACGATGCCCTGGTGCGGCGCGTCGCGAGGCACAAGCCGGCCGAGATCGGCGACGTCGGCGAAGGTGACCTGCACGTCGCGCGGTATGTCATGCTCCGCGGCGGCCTCGCGGGTGGTCCAGATGCGGACGATCTCGCGCTGCGGATTGGCGAGCGCCGCCGCGACGGCGTGGCGGCCCCACAAGCGGGGGCGGTTCTCGGGCTTGCTCGCCTGCCGGGCCTTGCGTCGCATCGGCTTGCCATGCCGGGACGGGCCGCGGCTGACAAGCGCCGGCCTTCAGAAGAAGGCGAGCAAGGCGGCGCCGAGTGCGACGCGATAGACGACGAAGACGAGCATCGAGGCGTGGCGAAGGAAACGCATCAGGAAGGCCATGGTCGCGAAGGCCGCGACGAAGGTCAGCGCGCCGGCGACGAAGGCGTCCCACTGCATCGCCGCCGTCGCCTCGGCGAGGTCGAGAACGGCGAGCGTGCCGGCGCCGGCCACGGCCGGGATCGACAAGAGGAAGGAGAAACGTGCCGCCTCGACCCGCTCGTAGCCGAGAAAGCGCGCCGCGGTCATGGTGACGCCGGAACGGCTGGTGCCGGGGATCAAGGCAAGCGCCTGGGCGAGGCCGACGATGATCGCGTCCTTGAGGCTCATATCCTCGTAGCGCTTGGTCGCGGCACCGACGCGGTCGGCGATGCCGAGCAGGATGCCGTAGACGATGAGGTTGATGCCGACGAGCGTCGTCGAGCGGAAGCTCTCGAGATAGCCGCCGGTCTTCAGGAACAGGCCGACCAGGATCGCCGGCACGGTCCCGATCGCGATCCACCAGAGCAGCCTCTTCTGCTCGGGGGCCTGGCCGATCCCGACCGTGGCGAAGCCGCCGCGGGCAAGGCCGATCACCTCGCGCCAGAAGAAGAGGATGATGGCGAGCAGCGAGCCGATGTGGACCGCGACGTCGATCAGCGGCCCCTGGTCCGGCATCTCGGTGATGAACGGGATGAGGATCAGGTGGCCTGATGACGAGATGGGCAGGAATTCGGTGACGCCCTGGACGATCGCGATGATGAGCAATTGAAGAAAGGTCATGTGGGAATCCCTGCCGGCAGAGGCGTCGCCTTAGCAGAGTAGGTTTCGACGACAACGCGCTTGTGAGCGGGCCAGCGGGCGCTTCGTCGAGCGACCGCCGAGAGCTCGCCCGAGGGGCCGAGACTGCTTTTAGCGCGACGAAGCGCAAAGGGACTCACGCCCGCCGGCCTGATATGTTCAGGATCGGCTCATCGATGCCTGGGCAAAGGGCAACCGACCCCATGCGCGGCGCGTTGATTCGCCGTGCTCTGGCGTAAGCCATTGAGGAGGCCTCTTATGTTCCGTTTCCTGGTCGCCGCCGCGATTTCCGTGGTCCCCGCTGCCGCCTTCGCCCAGCCGGTCGATCCTATCGAGGAGTCGATCGTCCGATCGCTGCCCGATCCGAACGAGGTCGAGGCGATGGCGCCGGTGCTCGATCGGTCGCTCGGCGCGCTGATGAGCCTCGACGTCGGGCCGATCCTCGACGCCGCGGATCCCTATGGCCGGCGTCCCGGCTACGGCCGCTCGGGACGGACGCTGCGCGAGCTCGGCCGCCGCGACGACCCCTATTTCGAGGAGCGGCTGCGCGGATCGGTCTACGGCGCCACCGCCGACATGAGCCGGATGATGGGCGCCTTCGCCGCCGCCGCGCCGGGCCTGGCGCGCTCGGTCCGCGAGCTGGAGCGCGCTTTCGGCACCGCGATCGACGATTATCAGCGCCGCCGCGGCGATCCGCCGCCCTATCGCGACGACTATCCCTATCCGGACGATCCCTACTATCCGGAGGATTGAATCCGACGGGCGCCGCCGCCCTTCCAAATGACCGGTGGACTGGGGCGGCGCGTCCGGTAAAGAGCGGCTGTCCATGTGGCAGCTCTATCAATTCCCCCTCTGTCCCTTCTCGCGCAAGGTCCGTCTTCTCCTCACCGAGAAGGGCGTGCCGCACGAGCTCAAGCGCGTGTCGCCCTGGCTCGACGACGACGCCTTCGCCGATCTCAATCCGGCCGGCGAGACCCCGGTGCTGGTCGAGGACCAGAAGGGAACGGTGCTGATCGATTCCGGCGCGATCTGCGAATATTTCGAGGAGACGCTGGACCGCTCGCCGATGATCCCGGGGACGGCGATCAACCGCGCCGAGGTGCGGCGCCTGGTCGCCTGGTTCGACGGCCGCCTCCATCGCGAGGTCGTGGCGCCGCTGATGGAAGAGCGGATGAGGAAGCGCCTGATCAGCCGGGCGCCGCCTGATACGGGCGAGCTCAGGAAGGCGATGATGGCCGCCAACGGCCACCTCGATTATATCGACTATCTGCTCGACCATCGCCGCTGGCTGGCGGGGCCGTCGCTTACCCTGGCCGACCTCGCCGCGGCGGCGCAGCTTTCCGTCGCCGATTATCTCGGCGGCGTCGACTGGCGCGGCCACAAGCAGACCGCCGATTGGTATGCGGTGATGAAGTCGCGGCCCAGCTTCCGTCCCCTGCTGAGCGAGCGGATGGAGGTGATCATGCCGCCGACGCACTACGACAAGGTCGACTTCTAGGCGTTCGATCGCCTTGATCCGCCGTCAGCGAAGGCCCACATCGGAAACATGCTCATCCAGACCGAATCCACGCCCAACCCCTCCACCCTGAAATTCCTTCCCGGAAGCATGGTGATGGATCACGGCACCCGCGATTTCGCGACGCCGGAGGAGGCGGAGGCGTCGCCTCTGGCGGAGGCGATCTTCTCGACGGGCGATGTCGAAGGCGTGTTCTTCGGCCGCGACTTCATCTCGGTCACCGCCGCCCCCGGCGTCGAGTGGCGGCATCTGAAGCCGCAAGTGCTCGAGGTCCTGCTCGACCATTTCGCCAGCGACGCGCCGCTGTTCCGGCCGGGAAGCGCCGCCGGAATCTCGATCGATGCCGCGGAGGAGTCGTTCGACGACGATCCGGCGGACGCCGAGGTGGTCGGCCAGATCCGCGAGCTCATCGACACGCGCGTCCGGCCCGCCGTCGCCCGCGACGGCGGCGACATCGTCTATCGCGGCTTTCGCGGCGGCACCGTCTATCTTGCCCTGCACGGCGCCTGTTCGGGCTGTCCCTCCTCGACCATGACCCTCAAGCAGGGCATCGAGAGCCTGCTCAAGCATTACGTTCCGGAGGTCCAGGCGGTCGAGGCCGTCTGATCGGAAGCGCCGGACGACCCGTTCCGCCGATCGTTGCCGACTGTCCATGCGCCCGCTCACGCCTTCTCGGCCAAACAATGCTGGACTCTCGCGTTTCCGCGCGTGACGGAAGCGGCATGTTCCGACGCGATACCGTGCCATGCAGCTGGTGATCGACAGCGCCACCGCCGCCTGCTCCGCCGCGCTGATCGGCGCGCACGGGCGCGTCATTGCCGAGCGTCACGAGGTGGTGGGGCGCGGTCATGCCGAGCGGCTCGTGCCGATGATCGCCGAGCTGCTCGACGGCCGTCGGCCCGACGCGATCCTGGTCGATTGCGGTCCTGGCAGCTTCACCGGGGTTCGGGTCGGGCTTGCCGCCGCCCACGGACTGGCGATCGGCTGGCAGGTGCCGGTCCGCGGCTATTCCTCGCTTGCCTTGGTCGCCGCCGCCGCCGGGGCACCGGCGCTCGCCGTCGCCATGCTGGGGGGACATGGCGAGCTTTTCGTGCAAAGCTACGAGGGTGACCCCCTCGCGCCCGCCGACGAACTGCGCTCGCTCACGCCCGAGGCGGCGGCCGCGCTGGTCGAGGCCGAGCTGGTCGTCGGATCGGGCGCCGGAGCGCTGGTCGCGGCGCGTGGCCATGGCCGGGCGGTCGATGCCTTGCCTCGCGCGTCGGACGCGGTGCGATTGCCGGATACGCTGCGCAACCTGCCGCCGCGACCGATCTACGGCCGAGCGCCTGACGCGAAGCCGATGACATGACGGCCGGAGGCATCGACCTGAGGGCGGGTGGCGGGGCCGATATCGACGCCGTGATGGCCGTGATGAGCGACAGCTTCGACCGTCGCTACGGCGAGGCCTGGACGGCACCTCAATGTGCGGGCCTGCTGCCGATGCCCGGCGTGTGGCTGACCTTGGCGAGCGACCATGCCGGCGCCATCGGCTTCTCGCTGTCGCGTGTGGTCGCTAATGAAGCGGAGCTGCTGCTGCTGGCCGTTCGATCCTCGACGCAGCGTCGCGGGGTCGGCAAGATGCTTCTCCAGCGCTTCATCGAGGATGCGAAGAAGCGCGGCGCGGATCGTCTTCACCTGGAAGTCCGCGAAGGAAATCATGCAGTTAAGCTGTATGAGGAGTTCGGCTTTGCCTTGGTGGGCCGTCGTCGCAACTATTACAGCGGTCCAGATGGACGCTGTTACGATGCCTTGACCATGGCCAAGATTGTAGACGGTCTCGACTGAGACGCCGCGGCCTGCATTTAAGCTTGTCAAAGCCACCAAAACGGACCTATCGATAATATCACCTGCCACGGCCAATGGCGGGCCCCTCACACTTATAGAAAGTTGGTACCGACTCATGGAAAACCAGGACAATTTCGGGGAGACGTTGATCACCCTGACAGCAGATATCGTATCGGCCCATGTCAGCAACAACAGCGTTGCCGTCTCGGATCTTCCCTTGCTGATCAGCAATGTGCACAATGCGCTGAGCGGCCTCGGCGAGCGCAAGGAAGAGCCTGCGCCGCGTCCCGAGCCGAAGGTCTCGATCCGTTCGTCGATCAAGCCGGACTATATTGTCTGCCTCGAGGACGGAAAGAAACTGAAGATGCTGAAGCGGCATCTGATGACCCACTACAACATGACCCCGGACGAATATCGTCAAAAATGGGGTCTCAACGCCGACTACCCGATGGTCGCGCCGAATTACGCCGAGCAGCGTCGGAGCCTGGCCAAGAAGATCGGCCTCGGCACCAAGCGCCGCCGCACCGGCCGCAAGTAAGCGAGACCTGGGGGCAGAAAGACGAAACAGGCTCGCGCGGTGAAGGCGCAGGCGGCGTGACCCGCCCGCGCCTGACCGCGTCGGAGTTCGGAAGCCCGGTCCGGGCCGGAGACGCGCAGGGTGCGCGCCCGGCAAGGATCGGGCTTCTAGCTTTGCCCGTTTCGCAGACCTCGCCGCCGCGCTTGGCTTAGGGCTCGGTTCTGCTCTACATAGACGCGAAATGGCACGTAGCATCGACATCGAAGCGCTCTGCGCGGAAAAGGGCCTGCGCATCACCGAGCAGCGCAAGGTCATCGCCCGGGTCCTCTCGGAATCGGACGATCATCCGGACGTGGAGGCGCTCCACGCCCGCGCCTCGGCGATCGATCCCGGCATCTCGATCGCCACCGTCTATCGGACGGTCCGGCTGTTCGAGGAAGCGGGCATCCTGGAGCGGCACGATTTCGGAGACGGCCGCGCCCGCTACGAGGCGGCGGCCGAGACCCATCACGATCATCTCATCGACGTCGAGACGGGCAAGGTCATCGAGTTCGCCGACGAAGAGCTGGAAGCGCTCCAGCGGCGGATCGCCGAGAAGCTCGGCTTTCGCCTCGTCGACCACCGGATGGAGCTTTACGGCGTCGCCCTTACCCGCGATCACTGATCTGTCGGAACAGGGCGCGCGCGGGTCGAGCCTCAGGCTCGGCTTGCGAGTCGCCGCGATGGCGGCAGGCCTCGGCGCCTGCGTCGCTCTGCATTTCCTGTGGAAGGCGGCCGGGTTCCGCTCGCCGTGGCCGCGCCGCTTCCTCGGCTTTGCAGGCCGCCGCGCGGGCCTCAGGGTCCGGATCGAGGGCGAGCCGCTCGCCGGCCATGTCCTGTTCGTATCCAATCACGTGACCTGGCTCGACATTCTCGCCTTGGGCGGCGCGACCGGCACGGCCTTCGTCTCCCGCGACGATGTCGAGCATTGGCCTCTGGTCGGCTGGATCGCCGGGCTCAACGACACGATCTACGTCGCCCGCCACGCCCGTCGCGAGGTCCACGGCCAGGCAGACCGCCTCCGGCAGGCGCTCGCAAGCGGTCGAGCGGTCTCGCTCTTTCCCGAAGGCACCACCGAAGGCGGCCATGCGGTGCTTCCCTTCCGGCCGAGCCTGTTCGCGTCGCTCTACCCGCCCTTGCCGGGGGTGCGGGTGCAGCCGGTGGCGATCGACTATGGCGCGGCGGCGGAGGAGATCGCCTGGGTCGGCGCGGAACCGGCAGGCGCCAATGCGGGGCGGATCCTGTCGAGGGCCGGAACCATTCCGGTCGTGCTGCGCTTCCTGCCACCGGTCGATCCCGAGGCGGCGGGAGAGCGCAAGGCCCTTGCCGCGGCCGCGCGCGCCGAAATCGTCGAGGCCCTCTACCGTGCCTAGTCGTCAGGCTTTCGAAGCCGTGGGCCATCCCCTATATGGCCGGCGATGAAGAACCGGAATCCCCGCACGTTCCAGGTCAAGTCTTTCGGCTGCCAGATGAACGTCTATGACGGCCAGCGCATGGCCGAGCTGCTCGAGGCGGAAGGCCTAGCGCCGGCCGGCGAGGCGGAGCCGGCCGACCTGGTCGTGCTCAACACCTGCCACATCCGCGAGAAGGCGGCGGAGAAGGTCTATTCGGAAATCGGCCGCCTGCTCCACCGGCCGGGCGAGTCGCAGCCTCTGGTGGCGGTCGCCGGCTGCGTCGCCCAGGCGGAGGGCGCCGAGATCCCGCGCCGCGCCCCCGGTGTCGACATCGTCGTCGGTCCCCAGGCCTATCACAACTTGCCTGAGCTGGTGCGCCGGGCGCGCCAGGGAGAGAAAGCGGTCGACACCGACATGCCCGCTTTGTCCAAGTTCGACGCCCTGCCCGGCCGCCGGCGCCAGGCGCCGGCCGCCTTCCTGACCGTGCAGGAGGGCTGCGACAAGTTCTGTACCTATTGCGTCGTTCCCTACACGCGCGGCGCCGAGGTCTCGCGCCCGTGGGCGGCGATCCTCGACGAGGCGAAGGCGCTGGTCGATCGCGGCACGCGCGAGATCACCCTGCTCGGCCAGAACGTCAACGCCTGGGAGGGCGAGGACGAGAAAGGCCGTCGCCAGGGTCTCGGCGGCCTGATCGGCGCGCTCGATGCGCTGCCGGGACTGGCGCGGATCCGCTACACGACGAGCCATCCCAACGACATGCGGGAGGATCTCGTCCGCGCTCATGCCGAGGTCGCGAAGCTGATGCCTTTCCTGCACCTTCCCGTGCAGTCGGGGAGCGACCGCATCCTCAAGGCGATGAACCGCAGCCACAGCGTCGAATCCTATGTTCGGGCCATCGAGCGCGTGCGCTCCGCCCGCCCCGACATCGCGGTGTCGGGGGATTTCATCGTCGGCTTTCCGGGCGAGACGGAGGAGGATTTCGAGGCGACCTTGCTCCTCGTCGGCGCGGTCAACTATGCGCAGGCTTACTCGTTCAAATATTCGCCCCGCCCCGGCACGCCGGCGGCGGGCATGCCAGATCAGGTGCCCGCGGAGGTGATGGACGACCGACTCCAACGGCTGCAGGGGCTGCTTCGCGAGCAGCAGCTGGCCTTCAACCGCGCCACCGTCGGCGCGCGCACCGAGATTCTGGTCGAGCGGACCGGCCGCAAGCCCGGGCAGCTCATCGGCAAGTCACCCTGGCTGCAATCGGTCCACCTCGAGGCCGGCAGGGCGGCGATCGGCGATCTCGTCGAGGTGCAGATCCTCGATGCCGGTCCCAACAGCCTTTCCGGCGCGCCCCTGATGAGATCGGCCGCCTGATGGTTCAGAAGAAGAGCCCGGACGCTGGCGCCCGCGCACGGCTGGAGGTCGAATTCGAGCAACCCCATCTGCTCGGGCCGCTGTTCGGCGAATTCGACCGCAATCTCGTCGCCATCGAGGATCGGCTCGGCGTCTACATCGCCGCCCGCGGCGCCAAGGTGCAGATCGAGGGGGAGCCGCAGGACGCCGCCCGCGCCCGCGAGGTGCTGATCGGCCTCTATAACCGGCTCGACGAGGGCCACGACATCGATGCCGAGACGGTGAACGCGATCATCGCCATGTCGGGCGAGCCGACGCTCGACGGCATCATCGTCGCGGACGTGGCCGATCCGCCGAAGGTGATGATCCGCACCCGCAAGAAGACGATCGTCCCGCGCTCCAAGACCCAGGCGGTCTATATGGAGGCGCTCGCGCGCGACGACATGATCTTCGCGCTCGGCCCGGCCGGCACGGGCAAGACCTACCTCGCCGTGGCGCAGGCGGTGCAGCAATTGATCGGCGGCACCGTCGACCGGCTGATCCTGTCGCGCCCCGCCGTCGAGGCGGGCGAGCGGCTCGGATTCCTGCCCGGCGACATGAAGGAGAAGGTCGATCCCTATCTCCGGCCGCTCTACGACGCGCTCTACGACATGCTGCCGACCGAGCAGGTCGAGCGGAGGATCGCCTCGGGCGAGATCGAGATCGCGCCGATCGCCTTCATGCGTGGCCGCACGCTCGCCGACGCCTTCATCATCCTCGACGAGGCGCAGAATACGACGCCGGCCCAGATGAAGATGTTCCTCACCCGCTTCGGCATGCGCAGCCGTATGGTGATCTGCGGCGACCCCAATCAGATCGACCTGCCCGAGCCCGGCAAGTCGGGGCTGCACGACGCCGTCGGTCGGCTCGAGGGCATAGACAAGATCGCCACCATCCGCTTCGGCCCCGGCGACGTCGTCCGCCATCCGCTGGTCGGCCGGATCGTCGAAGCCTATGAGGGCCAGCCGAAATGATGCTGGTCGAGGCCGACGTCTCGGACGAATGGGACAGTCGCACCGACTGGACGTCCCTCGCCGATCGCGCCGTGCGCGCGGCGATCGATCACAGCCGCCATGCCGGCCTTGCCGACGGCGAGGCCGAAGTCTCGGTGAAGTTCACCGACGACGCGGAGGTGCGCGCGCTGAACGCCGCCTGGCGCGGCAAGGACAAGCCGACCAACGTCCTTTCCTTCCCCATGGTCGAGCCCGCCCGGCTCGGCCGCCCAGGCGAGACGATGCTCGGCGACATCGTCCTCGCTCATGGTATCTGCGCCGCCGAGGCGGCGGAGAAGGGCGTGGCCATCGAGACCCATGCCTCACATCTGGTGGTGCATGGTGCGCTTCATCTGCTAGGTTACGACCACGAAACGACCGATGCGGATGCGGATGCGATGGAGGAGACGGAGCGCCGCGCGCTCGCTTCGATCGGGATCGCCGATCCCTATCGGGTCACAGAGGTGAACACCTAGACAATGGAAGACGACAGTCCGGACGACCACGGAAACGGGCGTACCTTCTGGAGCGGTCTGCGCACGCTCCTGTTCGGCGAGGAAAGCGAGGCTACCCTCCGCGACGAGATCGAGGAGGCGATCGAGAATCGCGAGGGCGAGGTGCCGCGGGTTGGCGACCTCAGCCATGTCGAGCGGCAGATGCTGCGCAACATCCTCCATTTCGGCGAGAAGACGGTCGGCGACGTCGCCGTCCCGCGCAGCGACATCATCGCGGTGCCGACGACCACCTCCTTCCAGGAGCTGGTCGCCGCCTTCGCCGAGGCGGGCCACAGCCGGCTACCGCTCTACGAAGGCAGCCTCGACACCGTCATCGGCATGATCCACGTCAAGGACGTGTTCGCGGTCCAGGTCACCGAGAGCGAGCCGCCCGACGACATCCGGCAGCTCGTCCGGGCACCGCTCTACGTCCCCGAATCGATGGGCGTGCTCGATCTGCTCGCGCGCATGCGCAGCGAGCGCGTCCATCTTGCGATCGTCGTCGACGAATTTGGCGGCACCGAGGGCCTGCTGACCATCGAGGACGTGGTCGAGGAGATTGTCGGCGAAATCGAGGACGAGCATGACGAGGAAATGCCGGGCCTCCTGATCCCGCTCGAGGACGGGGTCTGGGACGCCGACGCGCGCGCCGAGCTCGAGGACGTGGCCGAGGCGATCGATGCCCGGCTCGGCGCGGTGGAGGAGGATGTCGATACGCTCGGCGGGCTCGCCTTCGTCCTTGCCGGCCACATCCCTCAGCCGGGCGAGATACTCGAACATCCCAGCGGCTGGAGACTGGAGGTCACCGAAGGCGACACCAGGCGGGTCACCCGCCTTCGCCTGCACGCGCCGGAGGAGCCGGCCGCGATCGAATAGGCGCGGGCGGGGGCACGGCGGGAACTTCCGGCCGCGGCGGGCGTCCAAGGCCCGACGAAGCCATGAGGGGAGGCGTCCATGCGCCCTCGCCGCTCGATACCCGTCGCTGCCTCGCTCGCCCTGATCGCCGCCGGCTGCGGCGATACAGCCGACCTCAATATCGCCCAGAGCACCGGTCCGGCGCCGCTTCTGCCCGAGCCCAACCGGTCCGTCCTACCGACCGTCCACATCGCCGAGGCGGTCGGCTGGCCGGCCGGAGACGCCCCGGCCGCCGCGCCGGGGCTCGCGGTCGGCGCCTTCGCCACCGGGCTCGATCATCCGCGCTGGCTGCTGGTCCTGCCGAACGGCGACGTCCTCGTCGCCGAAAGCGCCGCTCCGCCCAAGCCTGAGCAGTATGAGGATAACAGCCTCAAGGGGCTTTTCATGCGGATGTTCATGCGCGCGGCGGGGTCGGCGGTGCCGAGCGCCAACCGCATCACCCTGCTGCGCGACGCCGACGGCGACGGCACGGCCGAGCTGCGCTCGCCTTTCCTGACCGGCCTCCAGTCCCCGTTCGGCATGGCGCTGGTCGGCGACACGCTGTTCGTCGCCAATGCCGACGCGCTGCTCGCCTTTTCTTATGGCGCCGGCGCGACTCGCATCGACTCCCCCGGCCGGCGCGTCGTCGACCTGCCGGCCGGGCGCAACCATCACTGGACGAAGAGCCTCGCCGCCAGCCCCGACGGCCGGCGCCTCTATGTCGGCGTCGGATCGAACAGCAATGTCGCCGAGCACGGCCTGGCGGAGGAGGAAGGCCGGGCGGCGGTGTGGGAAGTCGATCCGGCGAACGGCACGCACCGCCTGTTCGCGACCGGCCTGCGCAATCCTGTCGGGCTCGATTTCCAGCCCGGCAGCGGCGACCTGTGGGTCGTCGTCAACGAGCGCGACGAGCTCGGCAGCGATCTCGTTCCCGATTATCTGACGCGGGTCCAGCCCGGTGCCTTCTACGGCTGGCCGTGGAGCTATTGGGGTCAGCATGTCGACGGGCGGGTCGAGCCGCCGCGGCCCGACCTGGTCGCGCGCGCGGTCGTCCCGGATTATGCGCTTGGATCCCATGTCGCGCCGCTCGGCCTGGCCTTCGCCGAACGGGCGCGGCTCGGGCCCGCCTTCGCCTCCGGCGCCTTCGTCGGCCTACACGGCTCGTGGAACCGGCGGCCGTTCAGCGGCTACAAGGTCGTCTTCGTCCCGTTCGTCGGCGGCCGCCCTGCCGGCACGCCGGTCGACGTCCTCACCGGCTTCCTCAGCGCGGACGGCAAGGCCATGGGGCGGCCGGTGGGCGTCGAGATCGGTCGCGACGGCGCCCTGCTCGTCGCCGACGATGTGGGCGGCGCCGTCTGGCGGGTCGCCGCCGCCCGCTGATCGCGGGCGCGCCGATCCCACGTCCGTGATCCCGATACTTGCGTGGCGGGCGGCGGCGTGACAGCGATGACGCCATGGCCTTCCAGCATATCCGGCTCGAGCAGAGCCCCGCCGCCGTCGCGACCATCACTCTTGCGCGGCCCGACTCGCTGAACGCGCTCAACGCGGGCATGCTCGACGAGATACGGGAGGCGGCGGAGAGCCTGCCCGGATCGGGAGCGCGTTGCCTGCTGCTGACCGGCGACGGGCGCGGCTTCTCGAGCGGCGCCGACCTCGCCTCCGGCGGCGGGCTGCCGGAGGATGTCGGGCTGGCGCTCGAGCAGCATTTCAATCCGCTCGTCGAGGCCCTGTTCGCCCTTCCGATTCCGTTCGTGGCGGCGGTGAACGGTCCCGCCGCCGGCGCCGGCTGCTCGCTGGCGCTGGCCGCCGACATCGTCGTCGCCGCCCGCTCGGCCTATTTCCTCCAGGCCTTCGTCAATATCGGCCTCATCCCCGATGCGGGCGCGACCTGGCTGCTGCCGCGGCTGGCCGGACGTGCCAGGGCGATGGAGATGATGATGCTGGGCGAGCGGATCCCGGCCGAGCGGGCCCTGGAATGGGGAATGATCTCCCGCGTCGTCGAGGACCAGGATCTCGCCCAGGAGTCGGTCGCGCTTGCCACCCGGCTCGCGCAGGGACCGACGGTGGCGCTGGGCCTCATTCGCCAGCTCGGGCGCGAGGCCGGCCATTCGACGCTCGGCGAGGCGCTCGCCGCGGAGCGCGCGGCGCAGCGGCAAGCCGGGCAATCCGCGGATTTCAAGGCCGCTTTGTTCGCTTTCCTGCAGAAGCAGCAGCCGCGCTTCGAAGGGCGCTGAGCGACCCGGGGCTTTGCCTTCCGCGCCGACTTCTGAAAGAGGGAAGCGCAGGCAGATCAACCGGACGAAGAGTCGCTTATGGCCACCACCATCGAGGAACTGGAGAAGAGGCGCGAGCAGGCACGGCTCGGCGGCGGCGAGAAGAGGATCGCGGCGCAGCATGCCAAGGGGCGTCTGACCGCGCG
>NZ_QDFY01000008.1 GCF_003347635.1 Sphingosinicella terrae | reverse complement strand
ATCGAATGCTGACCTCCTCCCAGCCAGCATCTTGAATCACGAACCGAACCGCTTGGGAATCCCAACCGGATTCACATAAGCATGATCATGCTCTAATGGACGCCATCACCGCCGCGCATGAGGGCGACATCCAGATGATCGACAGCACATCCGTTCGCGCCCACCAGCAGGCTGCGACGGCAAAAAGGGGGGTGCCGATCACTGTCTCGGTCGATCACGCGGCGGGCTCACGACCAAGATCCACGTCGTTGTCGACGCGCAGGGCCTCCCGATCCGGCTGGGCCTGACCGCCGGACAGGCGCACGACGGACAGATCGCCGACGCGCTGCTCGACCACCTCGGCCCGCACACCATCGTGCTGGCTGACAAGGCTTACGACGCTGACCGCATCCGTGAACTGATCCAGGACCAGGGCGCCACGCCCAACATCCCGCCCAAGAGCAACCGGCGCTGGAAGCCGTGCTTCAGCAAGCGGCTCTACCGCGAGCGCAACCTCATCGAACGGTTCTTCTCCAAGCTGAAGCACTTCCGCCGCGTCGCCACCCCGATACGACAAGCTGGCCGCTAACTTCCTCGCCATGGTCCAGCTCGCCTCAATGCGGCTGTGGCTCCGGGCTTATGAGTCTACGACCTAGCTCGAGTGCCGGCTGCGCACAGCTGCCCTTCCAAGTGCGCTCAATCTTCAAAATGCCACGCGTAGCGCATGCGCTTTCAGCCGGCGATGTCACGGACGACTTAGCAGAGGGTACCCCGTGACGATTGGCTGGAGATCTTGGCGGGTATCTGCCCTCCTAGCTCCGAGTGGGACCTGCAATTGTCGTAGTGCACGGCCCACTGATTTGCTTCCGCACCCACTTGGCAAGGTGTTCCAGACGCGGTTTACAGAGGCAAACGGGGGCTTACATGGACACAATCGAAGGGCTTGAGCGATTGAACCGCCTGCGGGAGGCGGGCGCACTTAGCGAGGAAGAATTCCAGGCGCAAAAGGCCAAGCTGATCGAGAGCGTACCGACAGTCTCGACATCTAAGCGGCTCGACTGGAGAATATGGGCAGCGTCCGTGGGCGTCATCGTCGTCGTATTGACGCTCTTGGCTTGGTGCATGCGGCCCATCGCTGACGGCGTGGCGGAATCCAACGAAATGCTGTCATCATCGGATAACGCCATTGCTGCAGCTCCGGTCGCCGGTGCGCCGGCCAACCGGCCAACCACCCGCGAAGGCTCGTTCGCATGGGCGACGTCAACCGAGATCGTCGGCATGAATCCGGCGTATTTGGAAGACGCCTAGGGCCACCACGCGAGCGCAGCCCGGATTCGATGACCTATCGGATCGGCGGCTGCTCGGTCTTCTATACGGTCCAAAGCACAGAGGTTACCGGCTATTCGGCACCGGTCGCGGCCGATTGCCATCCTGCGCCTCACGGGGAGCCGATCACCCCAACGACGACCTTTGGTGACCTCGCAGACGAGACCAACAACTACGAAGCCGACTGCCTGGCCAGCTGCGGCAATGCCTACGATCCGCCAATCACTTTAATAACAGCTGGAGGGCGCGCGCAGATGCTGGTCGAAGTTGCCTACTCGACCGTCAGCGGCGAAACCGGCCGAGAGCGCCCTTATGAGCAAAACCCATTCTACCTTTGGGGAATGGCCATTCGGCGAGCCAACGGCATCGATCCGGACGAGTGGAGCCCTGACCGTCTGGATCTGTTTAACTGCGTAGGAAACCCACCGCCGGAAGTCGTGGCCGCCCTTCGCGACGTGCGAATTGAGATGGTAGCAGTCGGTCGGGCTGGTATGGGGTGTCGGCGGTAGCCAGCTGGCGGCGACGCCATTTGCCAGCGGCGACCTGACGATGGTCCACGGCCTCCGATAGTTCTCTGCAACCTGGCAGCCGAGCGCGGCCTCTACCGGTGACGATCGTGGTCAGAGGGGTTAGCCCATCGGCTACAGCCTCCCTTGGGACGGCTTGTGACAGCTCAAGCCTCGGGCGTTCTCCCGCAGGGACGCATACATTGTTGAGAAAGGGTCGAGGCTCAGTCAGAGCAGTGTGCCTGATTTCATCGAGGCCTTAGTCGAAGCAGTGGCAGGCGGGCGCACTCGAACTTTTCAGGATGAGGGAGTCTGCGCCAGAATCTTTTCCGTACGTTCTACGTACGCTAAATCCGGCTGCCAGCTAAGTCTTTGAAAAGATGGCGCACCCGACAGGATTCGAACCTGTGGCCTCTGCCTTCGGAGGGCAGCGCTCTATCCAGCTGAGCTACGGGTGCCTGGGCCAGCGAGATGGGCGCTTAGCAAAGGGTCGGCAAGGGGGCCAGCCTTTATCTGCGGGGGAGTTCGACTGGCTGGAACTGCCCGAGACCGCAGCTCGCGCCGCGGCGGCCGTCGCTCTGCAGGACGGTGATCGTGTCGACCGAGCACAGCCTTGGGAGCGAGGTCCGGTAGCTGAACCGCTCCTCGAAGCGAAGTCCCGGACAGGCGAACGGCAGCCGGTTGCGCAGGATGCTGCCGTCGATCATCTCGAAATCGATGGTCTGGGCGTCCCGCACGCGGGTGGTGCGGATGCGGTTGATCTGGACGCAGTCCTGCGCCTCCCCGACCGGCCGCGCCTCGACGAGAGCCCGCTGGTTGGCAGCCTGGCGCGGCGTCTGGCCCTCCTCGGTCATGCAGGCCGGCGTCAGCAATGCGAGGATGACGGCCAGGTGCTTCATGGCAGCATTCCGACTCTCAGGGAGGATTCCTCATAGCAGATTTTAGCGGCCAACGCCGTCGGAAACCCCCTAGGCCGGACCCTGTTTCGCGCTTCGCGGCGCGACCTTGCGCTTCGCCGGCGCCCGCGCTGCCGTCCGCCGCGCCGCCAGCGCCTGCGCTTCCTCGTCGCTGCCGGGCGCGGGCGTCTTCGGCCGGAAGCGGCACAAGTCCCGGACGACGCAGCGCCAGCATTCCGGCCGGCGCGCCTTGCAGACATAGCGACCGTGCAGGATCAGCCAGTGATGGGCGTGACGGCGATAAGGTTGCGGCGTCGACGCGTCGAGCTTCGCCTCGACCTGATCGACGTTCTTGCCGGGCGCGAGGCCGGTACGGTTGGCAACCCTGAAGACATGAGTGTCGACCGCGAAGGTCTCGGCCCCGAAGGCGCAGTTCATCACGACATTGGCGGTCTTGCGCCCGACGCCCGGAAGGGCCTGCAGCGCGTCGCGGTCGCGCGGCACTTCGCCGCCATGCTGCTCGATCAGCGCGCGCGACAAGGCGATGACGTTCTTCGCCTTGGTGTTGAACAGTCCGATCGTCTTGATGTGCTGCTTGAGCCCCTCCTCGCCCAGCGCCAGCATCTGCTCCGGAGTCGTCACCTGGGCGAACAGATCGCGGGTGGCGAGGTTGACGCCGGCATCGGTCGCCTGCGCCGACAGCACCACCGCGACCAGCAGCGTGTAATCGTTGACGAAATCGAGCTCGGTCTCGGGATCGGGAATGCGATCGGCGAGGCGGCGGTAGAATTCGGCGATGTCGGCTTTCTTCATGTTGTTTCGTCCAGGGCCAGGCCGAGCCGTTCGAGGCCGGCTTGCAGCAGGGGAGTGGGCGCGCCGAGGCCCAGGCGGAAATGGTCGGGACGCTCGAACCATCGGCCGGGCACGATCGAAGTGTCGTGATGGGCGAGGAGGCGGGCGTGAAGGGAATCGACATCCCCTTTCGCCAGCCGGGGGAAGATCGTGATGCCGTGGCGCGTGGGCGTCCAGTCGATCTCGGGCCGGCCGGCGATGAACTCCGCCACGGTCGCCCGGTTGCGCTCGAGCAAGGCCGGCGTGCCGGCGGCCAGGCTGTAGAGATGGGACAGCGCGATGCAGGCGAGGCGCTCGTCGGCGTGCGGCTGGGCGACTCCGAACAGCTCGTTCAGCCGCCACATACGCTCGGCAACTTCCGGCTCGGCCAGGATCCAGCCGCAGCGCAGCCCGCTGAGGCCGTAGACCTTGGTGAGGCTGTTGGTGACGACGAAGCGGGGGCCGAGATGAAGCGCCGACCGGGATCCCGGCACCGCGTCGCGATAGACCTCGTCGACGAGAATATGCGGCCCGAGCGCGCCGATCTCCGCCAGGGTCGCCTCGTCGGCATAGGCACCCGAGGGGTTGTGGAGGTTGGTGATCAGGATGAGGCGGGTGCGCGGCGTCGTCGCCGCCGCCACCGCCGCGGGATCGAGACGGAAGCCGTCCTCGTGCCGCCGCTCGAACCGCCTGATCTCCGCTCCGAGGAAGCGGGCGGTGGCGACCATCGGCTCGTAGACGGGAGTCTCGACGAGCAGCTCGTCGCCGGGATCGACCAGGGCGGCGAGCGCCAGCATGTTCGCCATCGACGTGCCGTTCGCCATGACCACGCATTCCGGCGGCACCCCTTCCTTGTCGGCGATCGCCTGGCGCAGAGGCGGGTAACGGTGGCGGCTGGCCCCATCGAGCTCGAGGTCGGCGATCCGGATCGGCAGGCCGTCGAGGCTCGGATGCGCCACCTCGCTCGAAGCGAGATTGTAGCGCACCGGGGGCTGGTTCTTCGCCCAGTGCATGTAGTCGGATCGGCGCAGCCGAGTCATGCCTGGCCGTCCCGCTGCCGCCGGCGCAGCCACATGAGGCAGACTGGAACGCCGGCGAGCAGGATGAGGAAGCCGACGGCGCTGTTCGCCGGCGCGTGCCAGACCGTCGCGACGACGATCAGGAAGCAGGCGGCGACGAACAGGCCGGTGCTCAGCGGATGAAGCGGAACCCGGAAGCCGCCGCTCGAAGGGCGGCGATGCCTGAACACGAACAAGGCGGCGCCGGTCAGCCCGAACCACAGGAAATCGACCGACACGACGTAGGCGAGGATCTGCCCGTAAGTGCCCGACAAGGCGATGGCGATCGCCGCCGCGCCCTGGAGAAGGATGGCGAAGATGGGCGCGTGGGTGCGGGGCGAAACCTGGCCGACTCGGCGGAAGAACAGCCGGTCCTCGGCCATGGCGAAATAGACTCGCGGCGTCGTCAGCATGCCCTGGCTGAGGAAGCCGAGCGCCGAGATCGCGATGCCCAGCGCGATCAGGGTCGCCCCGTGTTCGCCCAGAGCGGCGCGCATCACCGCGGAGGCCGGAGTCTCGCTCGATGCCAGCCCGGCGACGCCCAGTACACGCACGCAGACGAAGGCGACGGCGGCATAGAGAAGGACGACGCCGGCGACGCCGAGCAGCAGGCCGCGCGACAGGTCACGCTCGGGGTCGCGCATCTCGCCGGCGATGAAGCTCGACGTCTGCCACCCGCCATAAGCGAACATCACCGGGGTCAGAGCGGCGAAGAGACCGATCGCGCCGCCTCCGCCGGCCGCCGGCGCCGCGGCTGGCGAGGCGGGCGCCGCGAAGGCGGGCGCGATCAGCCAGCCTGCCAGCACGAGCAAAGCGATCGCACCGATCTTGAGCAGCATCAGCAGGCTCTGGACGTTGCTTCCGGTCCGCACGCCGAGGCAGTTGATCGCGGTCAGCAGCGCCAGCGCGGCGGAGGCGACGAGGCCGTCCGGCAGGGTCAGCCCGGTGAGGATGTTGGCGTAGCGCGCGAAGGTGATGGCGACCGCGGCCATGCCGCCCGACTGGATGACGAGCAGCAGCGACCAGCCGTAGAGGAAGGCGGGCAGGGGCCCCCAGGCGTCGCGCAGATACGCATATTGCCCCCCGGTCTCGGGCCGGCGCGCGGCGAGCTCGGCATAGACCAAGGCGCCGACCATCGCGATGGCGCCGCCGATCAGCCAGGCGCCGACGACCAAGGCCGGCGCTTCGACGTGCCGCGCCACCTCGGCCGGATTGACGAAGATGCCGGCGCCGATGATCCCGCCCATGACGATCATCGTGGCGTCGAACAGGTTCAGCCGTCGGACCAGCTTGCGCGGCGGCGACGCCGCTTCGTCCGTCGTCATTCGGCCGCGGCTCCGCGGCGTTCGCCGAGGCCGAGCATGTCGGCCATGTCGTAGCGGCCGTGCGGCCGGTCGCACAGCCACAAGGCGGCGCGGATCGCGCCGCGCGCGAAGATCTCCCGGCTCTCGGCGCGATGGCCGAGCTCGAGCCGCTCGCCGTCCGTCGCGAAGATCACCTGATGGTCGCCGGCGACCGATCCGCCGCGCAACGACGCGAAGCCGATATAGCCGCTCCGGCGCGGGCCCGTCATCCCGTCGCGGCCGCGTTCGCCGACCTCCGCCAGGGCCACGCCTCGCCCCTGCGCGGCCGCCTCGCCGAGCAGGAGGGCCGTGCCCGAAGGCGCATCGACCTTGGCGCGATGATGCATCTCGAGGATCTCGACGTCCCAATCGTCGCCGAGCCGCGCCGCCGTCTCCTTCACCAGGAAGGCGAGCAGGTTCACCCCCAGTGACATGTTCGCCGACTGCAGCACCGCGATCTTGCGCGCCGCGCGGTCGATCGCCGCATGATGCTCCGCGGTGAGGCCGGTCGTCCCGATCACGATCGGCGTGCCGGCCGCGACGGCAGCGTCGAGATGCCGCGCGAGCGCGTCAGGGGCGGTGAAGTCGGCGAGGACGTCGCAGGCGGCGGCGAAGGGCGCGGGATCCTCGCCGCGGCCGAGGCAGCCGCCGATCCGTGCGTCGGCGCTGGTCTGGAGCAGCGCCGAGATCGCCCGGGCCATCCGTCCCGAGCAGCCCAAAATGCCGATCCGTGCCATGGCGGACGCTCCTTTCCCGGTCTCCATGATCGACCCGGCGCGCCGCCGCAAGCGCCGCCGGGAGGAACAGGCGCACCCACCCGGCGTTGAGGACCCGGAACGAAGCCACGGAGTCTTGCATCATGGCCGAGCGCGAAAGAGAAACCATCATCACCACCGACAGCGGCGGCAGGGGCGGGGGCACGCTGCTCGCCGTCGTCCTGCTGATCGCCATCCTCGTCGTCCTCTTCCTCCTGTTCGGCCGCGGGCTGATCGGCGGCGGCGGCACCGAGAAGATCGACGCCGACGTCTCCATCGACACGCCTGCCCCGGGCGGCGGCGGCAGCTGATTTCGGTCGGGGCGGGTTGTTCTGCGTATCGCGAGCCGATGCGAGGACATCCCGCCCTTTCCTACGAAAGGCCTGCCTCAAAAGCGTCCCCGTCGTGAACTTCGCGATCGTCGGGCAGGTCAGCGGCTCGCGGCCTCACGGTGGCGCAGCCAGCGCTCCCGCGCCCAGGCGTCAATGAGCGCGTCCGCTTCATCCTTCTCGGCACCGTCCAGCGCCCGATAGGGAGTCCAGCGGCCCGAGCGGCTGGTCCATACCGCCTCCTCGAACAGGTCGAAGCGGATCCAGTCGCCGCCTCGCGTCACCCGACCGATCATGCCCGGACGGTCGAGCTCGCCGAGATACTGGAACACGCCCGCTGATGCCGGAGCCGGCACGCCGGTCGCACCGGCGGCGCGCAGGATCAGCGCGCGCATGTCGGCCAGCCCCACGGTCGCCGGTAGTGCCATTCCCGGTTCGCTGAGAATGAACGGGATGCGGGTCTGCTGGCCGTTCAGCGCATGGCCATGGCCGAGGAAGCCGTCGTCGAACAGCGACTCGCCATGATCGGCGGTAACGACGATCAGCGTGTCGTCGAGCACGCCCAATCGCTCGAGGCGGTCGAGCAGGGCAGCGATCAGCCGGTCATTATAGGCGATCGCGTTCCAGTAGGTCCGCGCCACCCAGTCGCGATTGGCTTCGTTGATCTCGGATCGCGGGATCGGCTCTCCCGCTATGGTCTGGTCCATGCCGGGGAAGGCATAAGGGAAATGGGCCGACTGGAAGTTGAAATAGAGGAAATGCGGGCGCGTCCAGGCCTGCGGCCGCCCCAGCCGACGGTCGAACTCGCGAAGCAGGATCCTGCCGTCGACGTGGAGGGAGCCTTCGGCCGCGAAGCTGAAGGCGCGTTCCTCGCGCAACGTATTGGCGTCGACGAAGATCGCGCCGCGGCGCATCCCGGTCACCTCCGCGATCCCGCCGAAATCCTCCGACTGGCCCGAGAAGATGCCGACCTCGTAGCCGTTGGCGAGGAAGTCGCGGACCAGCGACTGGCGGTCGTCGGCCGGCGAAAGCCGGCCGGTGAACAGGCTCTGGAGCGACTGGGTGGTGAATCCGACGTGACTATAGGCCTCGCTCGCGGCGGTGCCGCGCCGGGCGAGGCTCTCCAGCGTCGGCGCGACGGCCCGGCCGTCGATCCGGCGGCCGATCGCATCGGCTCGGGTGCTTTCGAGGACGATGAGCACGACGTGGCGCTTGCGCCCGTCGATGATCGCCGGCGACGGCGCCGGCGCCTCCACCGGCCCGGCCCCGCCGATTACCAGGTCTCCAGCGAATCCGTCCTCGTCGATGCCGTTGCCCGGGACGTCGAGGGCATAAGGATGGCGGCTGCCGTCGAAGGGCTGCCGGTCGATCGGGAAGCTGTAATAGCTCCATCCGTCCCGGTCCCAGTCGGTCAGATAATGGCCGACCGTGCCGATGGCGACGACGCTGTTGAACCGGGCCAGCGCCGAGCGCGCATCGCCGGCGCGATTGGCGGCGAACAGCAGGAGCGGCACCGCGATCAGGGCCGCAGCCAGTGCGCGGCCGTTCAGCCGGGGGTGGTCCGGCAGGGGCGCCAGGTCCTGCCAGCGCCGGCGCAGGAGCAGCAGAAGGCCGATATAGACCAGGACGAAGCCGCCGGCGCCGATCAGGATGAGCCCGGCCTCGCTGAGGCTGAACAGCAACGCGTCCGCGAGGCTTCCGCCGCCGAGATTGCGGACGATCTGGAAACTCATCGCATCGCTGAAATAGGACAAGGCCTGATATTTCGCGACGACGGCCCCGATCGCACCGAGCCCGGCGAAGCAGGCGAAATTGAAGGGAACGAGCGGGCTGTCGGCGCGTCGGCCGTGGAGCCGCCGGATCAGCCGGTAGAGCAGGAAGAACAGCAGGCTGTGGCAGGCGAGCAGGGCGGCGAGGAAGGCCCCGATCTCGAGCGGCGTATCGAGCGCCCGCGACTGACCGAAGCCGCCGCCGAACAGACCATATTTGCGCTCGGCCATGGCTAGCTCGAACAGCAGGGTGGCGAGCACGACCGCCGGCAGAGACATGCGCGTCGCGCCCGCCCAGGTAGGGCGCATCCACATCTTGGGGCGCTCGGAGGCGAGCTCGGCCTGCATGCGCCCCCTCTAGCGGCCACTGCTTAAGACTCGGTGTCGCCGCCTCGTTCATGCTATGCCGGATCGGGGAGGGAGGGATGCGATCTGCCGTCATGCTGGCTGCCCTGGCGCTGCTCGGCGCTCGCGCGGAGGCGCAGAATCCGGCCGAACCGTCCGGTCCGCGCGGCTTCGCCGGCCGCTATGTTGCCGATTTCAGCGATGCCCCGCCGTCGCTTGGATGGACGTCAGCAATCGAGCTGAAGCCGGACGGGACCTTCTTGTGGAACTTCGCCACGCGCGAGCTCGACCTGTCCGCGCGGGGGCGCTGGTGCCGCGACGGACCTGACCGCCTCGATCTCACCAACGAAGAAGCGGTCGGCAGCCCCGAAGTCCAGCTGGCCCAATCGAGCCGCGACGGCGGCGAAGGCGTGCTGGTATCGCTGGAGCCGGACTCGCGCGAAGCCACGTCCCATCTCGGCGTCGAGGCCGAATATCCGGACGGCTATCACGAACGCTTCCGGTTTCGCGATTTCCAGGTCCGCCTGCCCTCGTCGCCGCAGCGCCCGCTCGTCGCGGTGCGCCTCGTCAGCGACGCCTTCACCTACCGCTCCTGGCCGATCGAGGTGACCCGGGACGGCGACAATGTCCTCGGCCTCCGTGTCGTCCCGGCCAATTTCGCCCAAGCCGCATTCGGCTCTCAAGCGGGCGACGTGCGCGATGGCCGGCTGACGATCCACTGGTGGGGCTATGCCATACCCTATGATCGCGCTCCGCCCGCCGCCGACGACAATGGTGCCGACGTGGCCTGCCTGGATGCCTTCGCGCCGGCGGACGTGCCTGGTGAGGCACTGTCGGAGCCATGGGTGCTTTCCGGCGACGAGCCCGCGGTCGGCGCGCTCCTTGTCCGGCTCGACGAGCCGCTCGACGCGACGCGCCGAGGATCCACGCTCGTGCTCGGCGAAGAGGAGGGCGGCGCGTCCGCAGCGGGCGTCGCCGAGCTGCGCCTGATCACCGCCGGGCAGGCGTACGATTTCGGTCGCGTATCCGCTCTTTCCTGGCATCTCGCCGGCGCGGGCGATGGCCTGCAGGTCGCGTCTCTGGCCTTCAGTCCGCAGGATCGGATGCTGTCGCTCGGCGAGACCCTCTTGCGGGCACGGATGTTGCAGCAATGGCTTGCCCGCGCGAGCTTCGCCCCCGCCGGTAGCCGCGAAGAGGGCACGGCTTCATTCCAGCCGATCGATCCCGCCCGCTTCGACGAGGAGGCGTCCGACTGGACGGAGGCGGAAAGCTGGCTGTCCGCGGACGAACCGGGGCTCGCCGCCATGCATCTCTTCACGATGAGCGACGGCGCCTGGACAGTCGAAGTCAGGGTCGAAGATGCGGGCCGGACGAGCGCCATGGCGACGACTCCCGGACGGGAATGGGTCGTGCGGGTGCTGATGTTCAGGGCCGGGATGGCCGATGGCGCCGGCGGGGCCGTCATCGGCTCCGCGCTCGGCCACCGCTGGCGGCCATGGCGCCAGGAGGGAGCGGCATGATCGGAGTCTTCGGATTGATGGCCCTGGCCCTGGCCGCGGCCCAGCCGGCGCCCGCGCCGGCGCCGCCCGATCGAACCTCCGGCTATTATCTCAGCGAGAGGATGGAGACGTCGTCGCGCCTCCGGCTCGCGCCCGACGGACGGTTCGAATGGGGCTTCGACGTCGGCGCGCTGAGCCTGAGCTCGGACGGCCGGTGGACCCGTGTCGATGGGGACACCGTCCTGCTGACTACCGAGCCCGAGCGCGTCCCGCCGCTCGTCGAGCTGACGGACACCAGCCGTGACGAGCGGGATGGCGTCGCCGTCGCCCTCGAAGGGGATTCGCTCGAGGCCGCCCGCATGCTCGAGATCGAGGCGCACTATGCCGACGGATCGGTCGAGCGGCAGCCGATGGAGCGCATCCGCCGGCGCGTGACTTCGACGCCGGATCGGCCGCTGGTCGCGCTCAGAGTCGGAAGCGAGACCTACGATTTCTGGTCCTCGCGCATTCCGGTCGAGATGGGCGCAGCCAATGTTCTGAGCTTCCGGATCGCCTGGAACGATCTTTCGCGGGTCGATTTCCGCTCGGTTCCGGCGCATCTCGACGGCGACGCGATCGCTTTCGAATGGCGCGGGATGACGCTCAGCCATCGCCGGGTCGATGTGGCGGAGGCCGACCGGGCGACGGACGATGCCCAAGTCGCCATGACCGAAATGAGCATTCCCGATGCCGGCGGAACCGAGCTGGCCGTCCCGATCGGCCCGGTGCCACTCCATTCCCTCACGGGCGGAGAGCCTTCGATCGGCCGCATGGCCTTCGCGCCCGGCGAACCGATCGCGGCGACGCGCGCGGCATCGACGCTTGCGTTCAGCGACTATGACGGCAACGGCCATGCCGACGGCGTGGTTGAGCTCCGCCTGCGCCTCGGCGATCTCGACCGCGACCTGGGGCGAGTTTCGGACCTGAGCTGGTATGTGCGCAGCGATGACGCGCCGCAGCGCATCTCCGCCCTCAGCTTCAGCCCGCAGGACCGACTGCTCGATCTGGACGAAGCGCTGGCCCGCGCGCGACGCCTCGCGGAAGAACTGGTGCAGGCGGGATTCGTCCGGGGAGCTCCGGCCTTTGCCGACTGGGCCGATTTTCGCCTGATCGATCCTTACCGCTACGACGAGACCGTGGCCGGCTGGGAGGCGGCGTCGGCGCTGCTCGGCGATGCCGACGCCTCCGTGACCGGAATGGAGCTCTTCTCGGTCCGCAAGGGTCGTTGGTACGTCAAGGCAAGCGTCATCAACCTTCTCCGCAACGGCGTCCTTCTCGAGAACGCCCGTCCGGGACAAGAATGGATGATCGACGTGGAAGTCACCGAGGACCAGGAGGCCGGAATCGCCGATGCGGCGGCGGACGGGGCGTGAACGGCGCGTCGCGCGCCGCCGAGCATCCGCCGACGTCGAGTGCGCCGTCGAAAGACAGGCGCGGCCGTTGACCTGGCGACTGCTTTCAGCCGTCGCCGTCCTGACCGGCCTGCTCGGCGCCGCGGCGGCGCAGCTGCCCCCGGCAGACGAGCGCGCCGCCCGCGCCGCCGCGACGGAGGCGGACTTTCGCCGGACGCTGGCGAGCCTCGACCTCGGGGCGTTGCGGCCCGGCGCCGACGGGTTCGATCGCGAAGCGCTCAACGCCGCCAATTACGAAGAGTCCCGCGCCGGCGATCCGGAGCCTTTGCCGCCGCTGCTGCGGACGATGGACGGTACCGAAGTCGCCGATGACGCCATGTGGCGAAGCCGGCGCCGGCCCGAGCTCGCGGCGCTGCTCGAGCGCGAGATGTACGGCCGCGTGCCCGAGACGGCGCCGGCGCTGCGCTGGGAGGAGACGGGACGCGAAATCCGCCGCAAGGGAACGATCGAGGTGATCACCCGCCATTATGTCGGCCGCGCCGATGATGGCCCGGGTGGCGTGCCGGCCGTGGCGGCCGCCCTGGCGGTTAGCCTGCCGGCCGCGGCGCGCGGGCCGGTGCCGCTGGTGATCGAGCTCGGCTTTCCCGAGGGTTTCCGCTTTCCCGGCGCGCCGCCGCCTCCGCCGGGGCCGCACTGGACCGAGCAGGCGATCGCCCGTGGCTGGGGCTATGCGATCCTGGTCCCCGCCACGGTCCAGCCCGACGACGGCGCCGGCCTCGCCGAGGGCGTGATCGGCTTGGCCTCAGGGGGGCGGCCGCGGGCACCGGACGCGTGGGGCGCGCTCCGCGCCTGGGCCTGGGGCGCCGGGCGGGCGCTCGATCTGCTCGCCGCCGACGCCGGCGTCGATCGCAGCCGGATCGCGATCGCCGGCCTGTCGCGCTACGGCAAGGCGGCACTGGTCGCGATGGCGTTCGACGAGCGCTTCGCCGCCGGCCTCGTCGGTTCTTCGGGCGCGGGCGGCGCCAAGCTGCTCCGCCGCGACTATGGCGAGCGGCTCGAGAACCTCACGGCCTCCGGCGAGTATCACTGGTTCGCACCGAACTTCCTTCGCTTCGGCGGACCGCTGACCGTGCGGGACCTTCCCGTCGACGCCCACAGCCTCATCGCCCTGGCGGCGCCGCGGCCCCTCTTCATCGGTGCCGGCAATTTCGAGGCAGACGGCTGGGTCGATCCGCGCGGCAGCTTCGCGGCGGCCCGTGCGGCCTCGGCGGTCTGGCGTCTGCACGGCGTGGAGGGCCTCGTCGGCGCCGCCTATCCGGCGATCAACGAGCTGCGTGCCGCGGGCCGCATC
This sequence comes from Sphingosinicella terrae, assembly GCF_003347635.1. Taxonomy (GTDB): domain Bacteria; phylum Pseudomonadota; class Alphaproteobacteria; order Sphingomonadales; family Sphingomonadaceae; genus Allosphingosinicella; species Allosphingosinicella terrae. The sequence goes on along the minus strand of NZ_QDFY01000008.1, from coordinate 153,387 downwards.
GCCTTCCGCCAGCATGAGGTCGGCCACACCAACGGCCCGAACTGGGCGCATTTCTTCGACTTCGCGGAAAGGGAATGGGAGAGGAGGCGGTAGCAGACGGCGCCTGAAGGCCGCCCCGGCAACTCGCCAGGCCATCCTCTATTCGTCGCCCCTGCGAAGGAGAAGGGGCCATCAGCGCCGCGCGATTTCCTTCACCACCGCGCGCGCGCCCTTGTCGCAGAGCCGCTCGAGCTGACGCGTCACCGTCGCCACGAACCTCTCGTCCTCCGCCATCGCGCGCGGGAACAGGTCCAGGCGGAGCAGCGCCTTCGCCTGTTCCGCCGGCCCGTGGGCGGATCGAAGCAAAGCCCCGGTCTGCGATGCCAACGGGTCGTCGACGGTGAATGGCTCGCCGGCATCGGTGCATCCGCTTTGCCAGCGCATCCACGCCGCCACGGCCAGGATCAGCACATCCGCCGCCTGGCCCCGACGCAGCCGGTCGGCGATCGGCGCGAGCAGGCGCTGCGGCAGCTTCTGCGATCCATCCATGGCGATCTGGCGGGTCCGGTGCTGCAGCGAGGCGTTGGAGAAGCGGCGCATCAGCGCCTCGCGATAGCCGGGGAGGTCGAGGCCCGGCGGCGGATCGAGCGTCGCTTGCGCCTCGTCCCAGAGCGACTCGACCAGGCTGCGGCCGGCCGGATCGGCGACGAACTGGTGGACGAAATCGGTTCCGGCGAGGCCGCCCAGATAGGCGATCGCCGAATGGGCGCCGTTGAGCAGGCGCAGCTTGGCATCCTCCCAGGGCGCGACGTCGCTGGTCATCTGCACGCCGATCGACTCGAAGTCGGGCCGGTCTCCGGGAAAATCCTCGATGACCCACTGCCAGAAGGGCTCGGTCTTCACCATGGCGCGGTCGACGAGGCCGAGGTGCCTCGCCAGCGAGGCGATGTCCGCCTCGTCGGTCGCCGGCACGATCCGGTCGACCATCGTCTTCGGGAAGGCGACATGGGCTCCGATCCAGTCGCCGAGCTCTGGATCGGACACGGCCAATACCGCCTCGCGCAGCCTGGCGCCATTGTCGGGAAGGTTGTCGCAGGAGAGCGCGGCGAAGGGCGCCAGGCCGCGCGAACGCCGAAGATTGAGGCCGGCGGCGATGAAGCCCGCCGCCGTTCGCGGCGCCTCGGGATCGTCCGGCGCCTGGCGATAGCCTTTCTCGGTGACGGTCAGCGTGACCAGCCGGACCTCGGGCGCGGCGAGCGCCTCGACCAAAGTGCGCGGATCCTCGGGCGCGACCAGCACCTCGCGGACCGCCCCGATCACGCGCACCCGATCGTCGCCGCCCTCGCGGACGACCATCGCATAGAGCCCGTCCTGCGGCGCCATTTCGTCGCGAACGCCGGGCGAGCGCAGCGACGCGGCGCGGATTGCCCAGCGCGGGTCACTCTCGTTGAGCCGGTCGAACAAGGCGGCCTGGTGGGCGCGGTGGAAGGCGCCGATGCCGAGATGGACCACTCCGGCCGCAGCGCGGCGACGGTCGTACCCGAAACGCTCGACGTTGGCCGGCAGCCGGCCCAGGGTCGCTTGCGAAAGTCGCTCGCTCACAATTTGTAGGCGGCCTTGACGAGATCGTAGCTCAGCGCCCGCGCCACCTCATGCGCCTCGTCCTCGTCGAGGCGGTGCTCGGCGACCAGCCGCGCCAGGAAGCCGCAGTCCATACGCCGGGCGACGTCGTGCCGGGCGGGGATGGAGAGGAAGGCGCGGGTGTCGTCGTTGAATCCGACCGTGTTGTAGAAGCCCGCCGTCTCGGTCGCCTGCTCGCGGAAGCGGCGCATGCCCTCCGGGCTGTCGTGAAACCACCAGGGCGGGCCGAGCCGCAGCGCAGGATAATGGCCGGCGAGCGGCGCCAGCTCGCGCGAATAGCTGGTCTCGTCGACGGTGAAGAGGATGATCGTCAGCCCGGGTTCCGATCCGAAGCGATCGAGCAGCGGCTTCAAGGCGCGCACATATTCGGTGGCGACGGGGATGTCGGCGCCCTTGTCGCGGCCGAAGCGTGCGAGCAAGGGCGCATTGTGGTTGCGCAGCACGCCGGGATGGATCTGCATGACCATGCCGTCGTCCAGGCTCATCCGCGCCATCTCGGTCAGCATCTGCCCGCGGAACAGCTCGGCCTCGGCGGGAGTACCGGTCCCGGAGAAGATCTTGCGGTAGAGCGCTTCCGCCTCCGCCGGCGCCAGGTCTGCGGTGAAGACGCTGGGATGGCCGTGGTCGGTCGAGGTCGCTCCCGCATCGCGGAAATAGGCGCGGCGCTTCTCGTGCGCGCGCAGGTAACCCTGGAAGCCGGCGACGTCCTCGCCGGTCAACTCTCCGAAGCGGCGAAGATTGTCGATGAAGCCGGGAAATTCGGGGTCGACGACCGGGTCGGGACGATAAGCGGTGACGACCCGCCCCTTCCAGCCGGAGTCGCGGATGGCGCGGTGATGCGCCAGCGGATCGAGCGGGCTTTCCGTGGTGGCGATCAGCTCGATGTTGAATCGCTCGAACAAGGCGCGGGGGCGAAAGTCCGGCTGCTTCAGCGCGGCGTCGATCCGGTCGTAATAGTGATCCGCGGTCTCGGCCGAGAGGCGCACGTCGATGCCGAAGACCTCCGCATAGACCCAGTCGTGCCACAGCCGCGAGGGCGTCCCGCGAAACAGGTGATAATGCTCGGCGAATCGGCGCCAGATCGCCCGTGGATCGGCCTCGACCGGGCCGCGGTCCACGCGGGGCACGCCGAGATCCTCGAGCGCCATCCCCTGGCTGTAGAGCATCCGAAAGACATAATGATCCGGAACGATGAGCAGCTCGGCCGGATTGGCGAAGGGCGCATCGGCTGCGAACCAGGCCGGATCGGTGTGGCCGTGCGGACTGACGATCGGCAGGTCCCTCACCTCGGCATGCAGCCGCCGGGCGATGTCGCGGATCGTCGGCTCCGGCGGGAAGAGGCGGTCGGGATGGAGTTTCAACGGTTTCATCGAGCCAGTGCGCCTATTGCGGAATCTCCGCCGGCTCCAGCCGCGGCGTGAGAAGGTGGATGATCGCCAGCGCGATCAGATAGGTAATCCCGGCGAACAGCAGCAGCGGGATGTAGCTCCCGGTCGCCTCGAGCGTCCAGCCGGCGAACTTGGCGATGAACATTCCGCCGATCGCGCCGGCGAAGCCGCCCAGGCCGACGACGGTGCCGACCGCGCGCCGGGGGAACAGGTCGGATGTCAGGGTGAACAGGTTCGCCGACCAGCCCTGGTGCGCGGCGGCGGCGAGGCCGATGATCGCGATGGCGAGGGGCAGGCTGTCGACGAAGGCGGCGATCGAGACCGGCGTGACGCACAGCGCGCACACCACCATCGCCGTCTTGCGGCCGCGATTCACCGACCAGCCGCGCTTGATCAGCCGGGAGGACAGCCAGCCGCCGCCGATGCTGCCGAAGTCGGCGAGCAGATAGACGGCGACCAGAGCCGGTCCGAAGGTGACGAAGATGCCGCCCCCCTGCGGCAGCAAGGTGAGGCCGTGGGTCTTGGCGAAGAAATCGGGCAGCCAGAACAGGAACAGCCACCAGACCGGGTCGGTCAGGAACTTGCCGAGGATGAACGCCCAGGCCTCGCGGCGCCGCAGAGCGACCCCCCAGCTCACGCGCCCCGGCGGATCGGCAGGATCGCTTTCGATATGAGCGAGCTCGGCCGATCCTATGCGCCTGTGCTCGCGCGGATGGCGGTAGAGCAGGATCCACAAAGCGAGCAGGACGAGTCCGCTGAGTCCGGTGATCAGGAAGGCGGCGCGCCAGCCCCAGGCAAGCACCAGCACCGGCACCAGGATCGGCGTGACGAGGGCGCCGACATTGGCGCCGGCGTTGAACAGGCCGGTGGCGAGCGCCCGCTCGCGCTTGGGAAACCATTCCGAAACCGCCTTGATCGCACCGGGAAAGCCGCCGGACTCGCCGATGCCGAGGGCGAAGCGGGCGAAGACGAAATGCACGACCGAGCTCGCCCCGGCATGGGCCATGGCAGCCAGGCTCCACAGGCCGATGGCGAGCGAAAGGCCCCAGCGCGTGCCGATCGTGTCCATCAGTCGGCCGACGACCAGCAGGCCGATCGCATAGGCGCCGGAGAAAGCGAGGACGATATTGGCGTAATCGTTCTCGCTCCAGCCGAACTCCTGCTCGAGCAGCGGCTTGAGGACGCCGACGATCTGGCGGTCGACATAGTTGATCGTGATCGCGAAGAAGAGCAGGGCGCAAATCGCCCATCGATAGCGGCCGACCCGCTCCGGCGGCGCCCCGGCGGCGGCCGCTTCGCCTGCGCGAGGGTTCATGCGCTCACCAATTGTGCATGCTCCCGTCCTGGAGGCGGTTCACCGGCAGATAGGCGCGCCTGTATGGATGGCGGGCCGCCCGCTCCTCGTCGATGTCGACGCCGAGCCCGGGGGCGTCGCCCGGATGCATGACGCCGTTGTCGAACGAATAAGCGTGGGGGAAGACGGCGTCGGTCTCCTCGGTATGCCGCATATATTCCTGGATCCCGAAATTGGGCACCGACAGGTCGAGATGGAGCGCCGCCGCCATCGTCACCGGCGACAGATCGGTGGCGCCGTGGCAGCCGGTGCGGACATTGTACATGTCGGCGAAGGCGGCGATGCGGCGCAGATGGGTGATGCCGCCGGCATGGACGACGGTGGCGCGGATATAGTCGATCAACTGCTCCTGGATGAGCTGCTTGGCATCCCAGATGCTGTTGAAGATCTCGCCGACCGCGAGCGGCGTCGTCGTGTGCTGCCGGATCAGGCGGAAGCTCTCCTGATTGTCGGCCGGGACGGCATCCTCCAGCCAGAAGGGCCGATAGGGCTCGAGATCCTTGCCCAACCGGCCCGCTTCGATCGGCGTCAGCCGGTGATGGATGTCGTGGAGCAGGTGGACGTCCCAGCCGAGCGCCTCGCGCGCCGCGGCGAACAGCTCCGGCACGACCCGCAAATAGGCCTCGGTAGACCAGAGATTCTCGGTCGGCAGGTCGGCATCGGCCGGTTCGTAGAAGAGCTTGTCCTTGGAGACCCCGTAGGTGGAGGCGAGCCCGGGGACGCCGGACTGGAGCCGGATCGCCTTGTAGCCCAGCGCCTTGTAGCGGCGCGCGGCCGCGACCGTATCCTCGATGCTCTCGCCATTGGCATGGCCGTAGACCATGACCCCGTCGCGGCTGGCGCCGCCGAGCAGCTGGTAGAGTGGAAGTCCGGCGACCTTCGCCTTGATGTCCCAGAGCGCCATGTCGACCGCGGCGATGGCGGTCATCGTCACCGGGCCCCGCCGCCAATAGGCGCCGCGATAGAGAAACTGCCAGATGTCCTCGATACGATGGGCGTCGCGCCCGATCAGGCAAGGAATGATGTGATCGTTCACATAGCTCGCCACCGCCAGCTCGCGGCCGTTGAGCGTCGCATCACCGAGTCCGTGAACTCCTTCTGATGTTTCGATTTTCAGGGTGACGAAGTTGCGGCCAGGGCAGGTGACGATCACCTTTGCCGAACGGATTTCCAGCATCCTCGCCCCTTCCTTTTGGTAGCGCTAACGTAACGGACCCGCAGGGCCTGTTGTCAACCCCGCGGGGGCGGAAAAAGCATGGCCGGCGCGGACGGCATCCGTTTCGCCGGCCGAGCGCCCGGTCAGTCGTGGGGGCCCGCTTCGCCCGCCGTCCTGACGGCCGCTCGCGCCGCTTCGACGATCCGCGCTCGGTCCGATTCGCCTTTTCCCACCAGCCACGTCCCGCCGACGCAGAGCACCGCGTCCAGCGCCAGCCAGGTCGCCATCGTCTCGGCCCGGATGCCCCCGGTCGGACAGAAGCGCAGGCCTCCGAACGGACCCGACAGCGCCTTCAGTGCCGCGATCCCCCCCGACGCCTCGGCCGGAAAGAATTTGAACCGTTCGAGCCCCAGATCGAGGCCGCGCATGATGTCGCCGGCATTGGCGATACCCGGGAGGAAGGGGAGGGCCGCCTCGCGCGCGGCCAGCGCCAACCGCTCGGTCAGCCCCGGTGAGACCGCGAAGCGCGCTCCGGCGTCGATAGCGCGATGAAGCTGGTCCGGGTCGAGCACGGTTCCGGCCCCGACCACCGCCCCTTCCACCTTGGCCATCTCGCCGATGACGTCGAGTGCCGCCGGCGTGCGCAAGGTCACCTCGAGCACCGGCAGTCCGCCTTCGACCAGGGCCTCGGCGATCGGCCGTGCATGCGCCGCGTCTTCGACGACGAGCACCGGGATGACCGGGGCCAGCCGCATGATCTCGTCGATGGTCGTCGTCATGTCCGTCTCCGCTGAAGGCCGTGAGCGGGATAATCGCCGATGACACCGGTGGCCACCCCTGCATTGCGAGGATGACGTCGGATGGCCGATGGCTGACTCGGGCCGAGGCGTCAGCCGCGAGCCCGCACCGGTGGGATGCGCACGAGCGGGCTAGCCGACCCCGTGCAACTTCTTCAGCACCCCGATCGTGACTCGCAGTTCCTCCTCGGTGAAGCGACCCTTGACGCTCGCCTCGTGCCGGGCGACCGCGTCCCGCGTCCGCACCAGCATTGCCTCTCCCGCCGGCGTCAGATGAAGGCCGATCCGGCGCCCGCCCTGGGGAGAGCGCCGCCGCTCCAGCAGCTCGCGCCGCACCAGATTGTTGGTGATCCCGAGCATGGTGGCGCGGTCGACGAGCAGCAGTCGGGCGACGTCGGCCTGGGCGACCCCCGGCATCTCGTCCGCCAGCCACAGCAGGGAAGCCTGCTTGGGCGTCAGCGGCAGCTCGACCGACCGCTTGAACTCCTGCATGATCGCGCTGTGGGCGAGCCCGATATGGAGGCCGAATATCGCGTCCAGGGTGCCGAGGCCGATGCCCGGCCGGGCGCTGCCGCCGGCGGCATGGGTCCGCTCTCCGGCAGCTCCGGACGAAGCCCGGCCGGCTCGGCCCGCTGCGGGCCGCACATTCGGTGAAGGCTGTGCCTCCAAGCTCTCGCGATCCTCTCGCGCCATGGTCTCTCTCAAGTTCCCCGGAGACATCCCACCTGCCCGCCCCGCGCCGCCGGCACAAGCCGTTTGTCGCCTCGAGAGCTTGCACCTGCGTGTCACGCGCGCAGGTTCCCGATCGTCGAATGCGCCCCTCGCCGATCCTCGCGCGCATGCCCGGCTGCTGCTATTCCGGAGAGGCCGGTCGGGCCGGCGGAGGGGGAGGGCGACATGTCCGAGGCGGTGGCGCGGGAGCTGGCGTTCGGCCTGGGGGAGAAGGTCGCGCTGCCGGCGAGCGCGCGCAGCCTCACCCCGAGGGAGCGTCGCCGCAACCAGCGGCGCTTCGCCGTCATCATGCTCGGCATCTATCTTGGCGTTTGCGGAGTGATCCTTGTCGGGCTGGCCCTCGACGGCGGCCAGGCCAGCCGGGAGATGCTGCCGATCGTCCTCCTTGCCTGCCTTGCCGGCGCGGGCATCGTCGGGCTGGCCTGCTGGTGGCGGCTTCGCAAGCACCGTGATTATCGCGATCCCCTGCTCTGGATCCGGGTAAGCGACCGCAATGTGTCGATCGACTGGAACGGCCATCGCGTCGACCTTTCGTACGATCAGGTCGCCTATCAGGTCCATTACCAGTCTTTCCGAAGCAACGTCGACTTTCTCGGCATACGGCTGGACACGCCGCTCGGCCCGATCTCGATCGTCGACGAATGGTTTCACGGCGGCCGCAAGGCGGCGGCGGCCATCGTTACCGAGCACGACAAATGGCGGCTGCTGCGGCGGCGGGCGTGAGCCCTACGCACGCTATTCTCCCTTTCTCCCACTCCGAGCCAAGGCATCTTCCGTTCCCGCCAGGAGGTCGATTATGCTGACCGTGGGGCGCGCGCAGGAGGGATCTCCAATGGAATCGCAATGGCTGCATTACGCCAAGCGCCTGCAGGCGATCGCGTCCACGGGCGTCCATTACTGCCGGGATGATTTCGATCGGGAACGCTATGGCGAGGTCGCCGCGATCGCGAACGAGATGCTGGCCTTGCTCGGATCGGTGCCGATCGATCGAATCGAAGGGCTCGTCTCCGATTTCGCCAAGGGCTATGCGACGCCCAAGATCGACGTCCGCGGAGCGTTGATCGAGAACGGCGCCATCCTTCTCGTCCGGGAACGCAGCGATGGCCTGTGGACCCTGCCAGGAGGATTTGCCGACGTGGGAAGATCGGCGGCGCAGAATATCGAGAAGGAGATCGAGGAGGAAGCGGGCCTGAAGGTCAGGGCGAGCCGTCTCTACGGCCTCCGGCACAAGGCAAGCCGAAGCTACGCGCCCGACGTTCGGGATTTCTACAAATTGTTCTTCCTGTGCGAGCGCAGCGGCGCGGAGCCGCCGTGCCCAGGTGCGGAAACCAGTGAGGCGGCCTTCTTCCGCGCCGAGGAATTGCCGCCACTCTCGACCGGTCGAGTGATCGAGGCGGACATTCATTCTGCTTTCGCCTTTGCCGCGGACCAGAGCAGGACAGCCGTGTTCGACTGAGGCGATGGCCACGGACCTTTCGGACCGAATGACGATGAGGCGGCAGGCGTCGCCAGCGCAGGCAGGAATGACCCGTGTCGATCCAGTATCCACTCAACTGCAAAGTTGGCCCGCAGCCCGAGAGACGAGATGCTGAAACCTCGCGCTGAAGGGTCGAGCGCGCGAAGTACACAGGGGGCGTGGCATGGGCGCATCTGATGACCGCAGTCTCAAGGGTCTTCGCCAATTTCTGGGCGTCGAGCAGCAGCGCGACTGGCTGGAAGGCAGGGCGGACCTGGCGGATGGCGACGAGCGTCAAGAATCGCTCGAGCTGCGGTTCAAATATGCGGCTCGCTTTCAGAAGCTGCTTCGCCGCCCGCAGGCGGAGGAGGTGCTGGCGATTCTCGGCCTTTACGGCCGAAGCTGCATCCCGATGCCGCGGCGGACCGAGCGTGACTACTGGTCGGTTTCCTGCCTGCCGTCGACCTCCGACAAGCCGCTGGTCCGCGTCAATGCGAGCTGGATGGAGCTCTTCACCCTTTACGCGGACGCAGAGGGCCTCCGCGCAAGGTTCATCGTCCATCTCTCGGATTTCACCAAGGGCGGTTCGCTCGAGCGGGACCAGCTGGACACGCTTCTTCTCGAAGGCTGCGCGATGGCGCCGGAAGAGGTGGATTGCTTCTTTCCGCGCGGCGCGGACATTCTCGGCATCAATGTTCGGGGCTCCGCCTCGATCCGCCGCTTCCTGACGACCGGACGCATGGTGCGCGCGGTTCGAAGGTTCAATCTGACGCACATGAACCGGGGCCGCAACGCCTACCAGGCGAGCCACTGCTACGGCGTGGCTGATCACATGCTGGCAGACTGAAGAGCCGGAGGCCGGCGTTCCGCCACGGGCGAGCTGCGGCCGCAGTTGCGGTGCTTTGCCTTGCTCGCAGAAATGCCACGAGATCGGGGCTTTGCCACGCTTCTGTGATGCCCGCCTGTCGGAGCGCTCGCTCAGGCCGCTTCGCTCAGCGGCTGCGGCGTACGGCGGATGGTGATCGTCTCCTCCCACCAGTCGCCCAGCGCGTCGATCAGCGGCAAGAGCCGGCGTCCGGCCGGCGTGAGATCGTAGTCCACGCGCCGCGGATAGCCGGGATGATCGGTGCGCCGGACGATGCCGGCCTGCTCGAGCTTGCGCAGCTCGAGCGTGAGCATGCGGTGGGACACGGTCGGATTGTCGCGCCTCAGGTCGCTGAACCGCTTCGGCCCCTCCTTCAGATAATAGAGCAGCAGCGTCGGCCAGCGGCCGCTCAGCACCCGCATGGCCTCCTCGATCGGGCAGGCGGAGACGACGTCCTTCATCGCTTTGCTTCCGTGGCGGTTACAAAAATGTGCGTAATTTACAGTGGGAAGTCCGCTCCCCAGAGTCCAGCCCGCCGCGGCGTCCACCTATGCACGAACGGAGCAAGACAATGACCCCGATCCTCCTTTATGGTTTCCCGTCGGGCACCTCGATGGGCCTGGTGGCGGCGCTGGAATGGCTGGGACAGCCTTACCGCCTCTGCCGCGTCGACATGCTGGGCGAGATGCGCGATCCCTCCTATGCCCGCATCAACGCCCGGCACGAAACGCCCGTTCTGATCACGGACGAGGGCCGCCCGCTTACCGAAACGATGGCCATTGCGGCCTATCTGGAGGCGCGCGACGCCGATCTTCGCATAAGCTTCGATCCGCGTTCGCCGGAAGCCGATCGGATGCACCAGTTGATGGGTTTCCTGAACACCGGCTTCACCGGCGCTTTCACCCCGTTATGGGTAGCCCTCGAGCTGGAGCAACCCGATCCGGATTATCAGGCCGCCTTGCGTCGCTTCGGCCGGGGCGCTGTGCTGGAGCGTCACGACAAGCTCGAGGCAATGGTCGGCGAAGGCCGCTATCTGGTTGGTGAGCATCCCACCCTGGCGGACGCCCTGCTCGCCGGCGTGGCCCGCTGGCTGGAATATCACGAGGTCGCCGATATCGGCCGCTGGCCGAGGCTTCAGGCGATCCGCGCCCGGGTCGAGGCGGACCCCGCAATCCTCTTCGCGACCGAGCTGGAGAATGGCGGCTCCCCTGCCGGCTCCGCAGCTTTCCAGGGGCAGGTCCCGCTCCGCGAGGTAATCGAGCAATTCGGCGCCTGAGCCGACGGCGCGGCGGAAAGATCGGCGGGCTGCTTGCAGCCCGCCGAAGCCCGGCCCGGCCAGCGCGTTGCCGCGCGGGCCCGGATGCCGGGAGAGCGATTCCGGATGCCGGGGAAGCGGCGGGAGACGCAAGGTTGCCGCGTCAGGAAAGCCGCGGCAGCATCGAGCGCATCTTCTGGCGGTAGCGCGCCGGGGTGATGCCCACGCGGCGCCGGAACAGCTTCCGGAAGAAGGCCGGGTCATCATAGCCGACCTGCTCGGCGAGCGCCTCGACCGGGCCGGACTCCGTCTCGAGAAGCTGCTTGGCTTCCTCTATGCGGAGCGCCTGCACATAGTCGAGCGGGGTATAGCCGGTGGCCTTCAGGAAGCGTCGCTTGAACGTGCGGTCGGGAAGCCCGGAACGCTCGCTCATCGCCGCAACGGGATTGGCGACCTGATAATGGTCGCCGATCCATTCCTGGCACCGCTGGATGAGCGCGTCGTCGTGCACGCGGGGCCGCGCCATCGCGGCATAAGGCAGCTGGCCTTCCTTGCGGTCGCCGATCAGGAAGATGCGCGCGATCCTGGCGGCTTCCTCGGCGCCGCAGAACCGCCCGATCAGATACAGCGCAAGATCCTGCCATGACGAGGCGCCCCCGGTTGTGATGAGCCGTCCGTCCTGCCCGCTGTCGCACAGGATGCGGTCGGCACGGTAGCGTACCTTCGGATAGCGGTCGCGGAACAGGTCGGCCGCGCTCCAGTGCGAGGCGGCATCGCGTCCGTCGAGCAGCCCCGCCTCCGCCAGCACCAGGGAGCCGGTGCAGGTGGAACAGATCAGCCGCGTCGCCTCGGCCTGGCGCCGCAGCCACGCAATCTCGACCGCCCAGCCGTGCGCCGGGTCGCCGGCAAGCGGCAGCTCGACATCGGCGACCACGACGACGTCGGCCGGCGGCGCCTCGTCGAGGCCGTGGTCCGGGAAGATCGGAATCCCGACCACGCTTCGGAAAGGCGCCGCTGTGCGCGCCAGGATCAGAGGCCGGAAACGGGTGTCGCAGCCCGCCGTGCCCGTCAGTCGAGGCCAGAGCCGTCCCACGGCCGACAGAACCTCGAACAAGCCGTGAATCCCGAGCGGTGCGGAATCCGGCAGCGCCAGGATGGCGACGGTGATCGTTCTGTCGGTTCGCTCCGCCACCGGCACAGCGCTGGCACATATGCCTCTATTCTGTCCACTCTGCTTCTGACGGGGCCACGGACTGCGGACTAGGCAGGCCCGGGACGAACGAAAGGATGGAGCAGCAGATGAAAGCCATAGCAGGGACGATCGAGTTGGAACGTCATTACCCGGCGCCTGTCGGCGAGGTCTTCGCCGCCTGGAGCTCGGCCGAGGCGATGCAGGCGTGGAGCGCGATGCCCCCGGGCTGGTCGATGCGTTGCGACGCATTCGCGCTCGAGGTGGACCATCAGGATGTGTGGCGCTTCGGCCCGGCCGACAGCGCGCCCTTCGTCAACGGCAATCGCTATGTGCTCATCGAGCCGGATCGGCACATCTCCTATTCGACCACGCTCTCCCATGAAGGGCGAATGCAGTTCGTCGGCGCAGTCAGCGCGACATTCGAGACGGACGGTGCGGGCTGTCGGCTGAACCTGATCGAGGTCGGCGTCCATCTCGGCGAGGATGATCGGGAAGGGCATCGCGATGGGTGGAACGCCATGCTCGACGCGCTGGGCCATTATCTCGGCGCCCGCACCGCCGTCGCGGCCTCCTCGGGATGAGGCGAGCACCAGGTCAGCCGGAGAGCGCGAGCGATGCCGGATTACCTGACAGGTCATTGCCGCCGGCGCGAGCCCTCGCCAGGCGGATAGGGATGGACTCATGGACCCGATCGTGAACGGCCTTGCGGACATCCTTCGGCAGATGCGCGCATCCGCGCGCATTTCCCAGCTCGAGCTCGCCCTGCGCCTGGGCGTGTCCCAGCGGCACGTGAGCTTCGTGGAGCTGGGGCGGGCTCGTCCGAGCCGCAACCTGATCCTCAGCTGGGCGCGGGAGGCCGGCGCGAGCGTGGACGAACGCAATGCGGCGCTCGTGAGCGCCGGCTTTGCCCCCGCGATCGTCGAGTTCGGCTCGGATCCCGTCCAGGGTTCCGCCGCCTTCCGTGTCCTGTCGGACATGCTGGCCGCTCATGATCCCTTTCCCGGACTCATCTTCGATGCCGACTGGATGATCCGCGCCATGAACGAAGCCGGGCAATGGCTCTGCGGCATCGCCATGGCCGACTTCCTCGCCGGCATGGACGGGCCGCCCAGCGAGATGGACATGATCGCGTCCGTGGCCCATCCGGGCGGTCTGCTGGCCACCGTGCGGAACGCGGCCGAGGTCGGCTTCGCGCTGCTGAACCAGCTGAGAGCGGAGCAGCTCACTCGGCCTTCGCTGCGCCCGCGCGTCGATCGCCTCGAAGAGTCGCTGCGCAGCCGCTTCGGCGCGCAGGATGCGGTGCATGCCCGGGCCCCGGGCGAGCCGTATCTTCAGCTCGTCGCGGACACGGCGGTCGGACCATTGTCCTTCCTTCTGGTGCAGACCGTCTTCGGGCTCCCCCAGAACGTCACGCGGGAATCGCTGCGGACCGAGCTCTGGTTTCCGGTCGACGAGGCTACTCGGCGCGTCATGACCGGCCGCGCGGCGTGCGAATGATTTCACGCCCCTGCGCAATAGCGAGGCGCCAGGTCAATCGCGATACGCCCGCTTCCGGCCGAAGCCGATATAGATCCGGGGGATCGCGCGGAGCGATCGGATCAGGCGCCTATCCGCTCCGACTGAAGTCGGCCACGTCCTCGTTCAGCTGCTCGACGTGGGTAAGCGGCAACCCATGCGGAGCACCCGGATAGACCTTAAGCCGCGCGCCGGCGATCAGCCGGGTGCTCGGCTGCGCGGTGATCGCCAGCGCCGCCGAGACATCCCGGTCGCCGTGGATCAGCAGCGTCGGCACTTGGATGCGGGGCAGGTCCGGGCGGAAATCCGTTTCCGCATTGGCCTTGGCCAGCATCGCGGCGGCCAGCAGCGACGTCTCCAGCATCATGCTCTTCCCCCATTGCATCATGTCGGGCGAGGAATCTGCAACGAAGAAGGGCGGCGTATTGGCGTCGATCCACCCCGGAAAGTCGCGTTCCAGCGGCGCTCGCATGGCCGCCAGCACATGGCGATCGACGCCGAGGGGATTGTCGGACGTCTTCATTAGGAAGGGCGTGATCGTCCCGACCAGCATCACCTTCGAGATGCCCCGGCCGGCGTGCCGGGCAAAATAGCGCGCGATCTCGGTGCCGCCCATGGAATGGGCGACGACGACGATGTCGTCCAGCCGACGCGCCTCGATGACCGCGAGCAGGTCGTCGGCCAACCGATCATGATCGTAGTTCCGGCCGGGATCGCTCGACCGTCCATGGCCGCGCCGATCGTAGGAGACGGCGCGATAGCCGCGCTGCGCCATCGCCAGCATCTGGTAGGCCCAGAAGTCGGACGGCAGGGTCCAGCCGGAGAGGAACAGGATCGGGCGTCCCTCCCCCCAGTCGCGGACGAACAGATCCGTCCCGTCCGTCGTGGAGACGAAGCCGGAGCCGCGGGCGGCGCCGCCTTCCGACGGGCGCGACGGCGAGGCCCGCGTCGCGCCCGCCAGGAGCGCCGCCGTGCCTCCGGTCGCGGCAAGCATCATCGCATCGCGCCTGTTCATCTATCCCCCGCCTGCGGTCCTCCCGGCGCGTCGCCCATGCGCGACGGCCCGGGCCGGCTTTCCCTTGGCGGCGAGCGCATTCTCGGTGCAACTACCTGGCTGGTAATTGGCGGACGTCGTCCGGCTGCTAGGTGGCAGATCGGGGACGGGACGGAAGGAAACAGGCTTTGCGTTGCATGATGGCTCGGCGGCTTGGCGTGTCGCTCTCCCTTGCCGCTGGCGCGTGCGTGTCGTCCGCAGCGGGCGCGTCCGGGCTGTCTTTCGAGGACGTTGTCGAGAATCATGTCGCGGCGGTTACCGCCAGGGATCTGGATGCCCTGGTCGCCACCGTAACGCACGGCGATCGCCTTCTCCTGATCTTCCCCGACGGACGTCGGACCGACAGCCGCTCCGACTATTTGGCCTTCCATCGCGACTGGTTCGCGGATCCGGGCTGGACGATGGAGTTCGAGAGGATCGCTCTCGACGCCGGCGCCGGCTATGGCCACGCGCTCTATCTCACGACCTTCGATCAGGACGGCAGTGGTCCGCAGGCGCCGAGATCGAGCTGGTTGAGCCTTGGATTTCGCCTGGAGAGGGGCCAATGGCGCCTTGTGCACGACCAGAATACCAGGATTGCGGCAGCGCAATGAGGCGGGCGGAGCACGCAGCGGCCAAGGCCGGAGGAGCGTTCGAGGGATGAAGTTGAGGATCCTCTTCGCTGCCGCGCTAGCGGTGAGCGCGTACCCGGCCGCGGCCGAAGCGGGCCTGTTCGACGTCCATGTCCACCTCCATAGCGGTGAGGCGTCGCTGCGCGGCTATGACGCCCAGCTCGAGGCGTCCGGTCGGCAGGTGAGCGGCTATGGCGCGATGTGGTTCGGCGGACCCAATCGCGCGCTTCACGGAGATCCCGACGCCATCCGCGCGAACAACGACGCGCTGCTGGCGCTCGCCCGGCGAGATCCGCGAATGCTGCCGATCGTCACGGTTCATCCCTATGACGGCGAGGAGGCGCTGGCGGAGCTCGCGCGCACCGCCGCGGGCGGCGCGCGTGTCGTCAAGATCCATCCGCACACGCAAGGGTTCGACGCCGCCGACCCGCGCGTCCTCGCGCTGGTTCGGCGTGCCGGAGAGCTGGGTCTGGTGGTCCTCATGGACAATGCCAACATCGTCCCCGGCGACAGCGAGAAGCTGTTCAACCTGGCGCTTGCGGCACCGGGCACGAAGTTCCTGTTCGCCCATATCGGCGGAATGAACTTCCGCTTCTGGAACATCCTCAAGGCGGCCCGCACGGCCGAGGGGCTGTTCGGGAACAACATCTATTTCGACATCTCGGCGATCGTGGCGCTCGTCGCCGACTCTCCGGTCGCGGACGAGTTCGTGTGGACGCTTCGGAACGTCGGAATAGAGCATGTGCTGCTGGGCTCCGACTATCCGCAATATTCGCTGGACCAGAATGTCGAGGCGCTGGGCCGATTGGGGCTCTCCGAGAACGAGCTCGACAGGATCAGGCTTCGCAATGCGAATGAGCTGTTCGGCCTGACGGCGCTCCAAGCCCATTGAGCCGCCAAGGTGGCCAGCGAACACGACCTCCTTCGTGCCGTCGCTACTCTCAGGCGGGCGGGAAGGGCTTGGCAGGCGGCGAGGCCAGCGTGATGAGGTTTCCGTCGGGATCACGCACCTGCGCCAGTGTCGAATAGTCGCCCTGATTGTCATCGCCGAACATGATCCCCAGCCCTGAAAGCCGGCGGCGCTCGGCTGCGACGTCCGCGACGTAGAGGAAGACCGAGCCGCGGCAGGCAATCTCTTCGCTGTTCGAAAGCATGAGCCCGGCCTGGTCGAACAGCTCCCAGTGCAGCAGCGTCGCCATCGGTCGGTGATCGGGTCCGCGACCGAACAGTTTCGTGTACCAGCCTTCGGCTGCCGCAAGATCCGCGGCCAGCAGGGCGGGATAGATCTTCTGCAGGTTCATCCTTCGTCTCCGGATCGATATTGCCCCTCAGTGGGCGGCGGCGTGCAACATGCAGTTCGGCACGGACTTGAAGACGCTCCGGTCCGACGGCGGACCACCGTCGGTCGGCCCGCTGCACGCAGATCGGCCTCCAGCGCCGTCGGCTTTGCGGATTCCATTATCGGCGCTGCCGGTCAGATGTCCATGGCAAGCCGTGCGACGACCTGCCGGCTCTGGATGTAGACGAACGCATTATTGCCTTCGATGTCCCAGCCATAGGCGTTGAACAGGTTGGTGGCCTGGACGCGCAGCACCGCCGGGAGGCGGCCGACCCGGAAGCGGTAGCGCATCCCTAGGTCGACGATGGTGCGCGCCGGCACGCGTACGTCATTGGCAGCGTCGGCATAGCGGCGCCCGGCATGCTCGATCGCAAGATCGAGCGAAAGCGCAGGAAAGCCGCGCAGGCGATAGTCGAGATTGGCGATCAGCGTCCGAGAAGGCGTGCCGATCGGCCGCCGTCCGATCGTCCCGTCGGCGACTTCGTCGCCGCCGAGCCGCGCGTCGAGGAGGACACCGCCGCCGACGACGGTCAGCCCCTCGATCGGCGTGCCGCTCAGCGATGTCTCGAGACCGCGATGGGTCACGGTGCCGATCCGCCGGAAAACGTTGCCGCGGTCGAGGCCGTAATAGGGCTTCTCGATCTCGAACCCACCCGCGATAAGCGTCATCGGTCCCAGGCGCCAGCGCATCCCCGCCTCGATTTGCCGGGTTCGGATCGCCGCCGGCGCTTCGTCGCGATTGACCGCCGTCTCGGGGGCGACGTCGCTCTCCTCCAGGCCCCGAGTCATCCCGCCGAAGAGAGCGAGTGCGGGCGTGATCTCGACCGCGGCGGCGGCGTTGAACAGCCATGGCCGCGCCCGCGATTCCGGCAGCACGTCCGTCGGCGTGGTCACGTTCTTGCGATAATCGCTGCGCTGGACGCCGAGGTTCAGCTCGCCCACGCCCTCGATCGCTCCCTGATAGGCCAGCCCGGCGGTCCACTGCCGCACCCGATCCTCAGTGCGATCCGAAAAGGCGAAGACCGGACGCGGCACCGCCAGTGGCTCGTCGAACGGCGCCGTGCCGAGGTCGGCGCGGTCCGAGCCGCCGTAGAAGCGGGTCTGCCGCCGCGCCCGCACGGCGAGCTGCAGCGCGTGGCGGCTGGGTCCGATGCTGAACGGGCGCGACAGATTGAGCTCGCCGCTGCTCGAGGCGTTGGTGCGGCGCGGATTGGCGACCACGCTACGCGCGGCCAGCGTCCCGCGCGGCGCGGCGTCGAGCAGGATCGTATAGCCTTCGGTGGTGATGTTGGCGGATCGGAAAGCGCCCGCCCGCAGCGTGAAGTGGCCGATCCGCGTCCGTCCGAGCCCGCCATAGGTGACTCGCTCCACCTCGAAATCGGCCCAGTCCTGGCCGAGGAAGCGGCGGCGCGTCATTCGGTCCGGCAGCCGCTGGCCGTCGCCGATCACGATCGGATAGGCTTCCTCGTCATCGACCTCGATCCGGCTCCAGAATGGCTTGATCTCGGTCTCGCCGTTCGGCCGCCACGCGAGCGACACGGCCGTCGACAGCACGTCGTTGCTGTTCCCGAACTGGAACTGGTTGCGATAGAAGCCGGCGCCGGCGGCCAAGCCCAGCCGCCGCCCGTCCAACGGCAACAGCCCGTCCGCTTCGATCTCCCAGCCGCCGAAGCTGGTGGCCTTGGCAGCCATGCTCAGCACCGCCTCGTCCTGCGCCGCACGAAGGCGATAGTCGGCGATGCCGGAGGGCGCGGGAAAGGCGTAGCCAAGGGCCGAGGGGCCGATGCGGATGCGGTTGCCGGCCATCAGCCGGCTGGTCAGCTCCGTCTGGCGATCGATATAAAGCCCCTCGATCCGGACGTTGCCGGCGTCGATAGGCGAGAAGCCGCGAACGTCGGAGGGGCCGTAGATGCCGAGCGTTTCGCCGCCGATATTGGAGCCGAACGCATCCTCGGCATCGGCGACGGCATTCTCATTCACGCGTTGCGCGAAGGCCGGCGCGACCAGCGCCGTGCTGCAGATGGCGAGGGCCAGCGCCGGTAAAGCGCGGCGACGAATGACAGGTTCCATGCCGTTGGGATGCCATTGGGGCGATGCTTGACATACCGAACCGATCGACGATCATCTGTGCGTCATATGCACAGGTCTCGATCTCTGCCCCCACTCGACGGACTGAGCGCCTTGCTCGCCGCGGCCGACGCCGGCTCGTTCACCGCCGCCGCCGAAGCGCTGCACATCACGCACGGGTCGGTCAGCCGGCGGATCGCGGCTCTCGAGGCCTGGCTCGGCACGAGCCTGTTCGAACGGCACGGCCGCGGCGTTCGTCTGACACCCGCCGGCCAGCGCTTCGCCGCCGAGGCGCGCCGCAGTCTCGATGCGCTGTCGCGCAGCGCCGAGCATTGGCGGCCCTGGCGCGGGCGGCAGACCGTGCGGCTGACTACGGTGCCCTCTTTCGCCCGCTTGTGGTTGCTGCCGCGCCTCGTGGAGATCGAGCGCGACGACATTCATGTCGAGCTGCTGATGGAGCACAAGGCCACGGATCTAGACGCGCGCGAAGCGGACGTGGCGATCCGTTATGGTCGCGGCCCGTGGGACGGGCTGGACGCCCGGCTGCTCTTTCAGGAGAGACTCGTTCCGGCCGCGGCGCCTCCGATCGCGGCCCGTCTCGGCCCTATGACTTCCGAGGCTGCGCTGCACGCCGAGCCGCTGCTGCACGATTCCGATACATCCCAGTGGCGAAGCTGGCTCGCCGGCGCGGGCCTGCGCTACCGGCCGCGCTGGCAGGATCGACGGTTCGAGGATTACGATTCCGTCCTGGCCGCGGCGGCCGCCGGGCTCGGGATTTGCCTGCTCCGGCAACCGCTGGCCGGTTCGTGGATCGATTCAGGGCGGCTGGCGACGATCGGCGCTCGCGCCGAGCCCAATCCTGCCGCCCATCATATTTGCTTGCGCAGAGGCGAAGAGCGCGGCGCCGTCATCGAATTGGCGGACCGACTGCACGAGCTCGCCGGTGCTCGGCCTGATCTGTCGTCGACAGCCTGAGCCGATCCCGCTTCGCCCTTACCGGAAGCGCCTCCGATCCGCTAAGCCCGCCTGATGCAGGACATTTCCAACATCGTCATTCTCACCGGCGCCGGCATTTCCGCGGAGTCCGGTCTCGCCACCTTCCGCGGCCCCGACGGCCTATGGGAAGGCCATCGCGTCGAGGACGTGGCGACGCCGGAGGCGTTCGCCCGCGATCCTGCCCTGGTCCAGGCCTTTTACGACGCGCGCCGGGCGCGGCTGGCCGAGGTGGAGCCGAACGCCGCGCATCGCGCGCTGGCGCGGCTCGATGCGGAGTGGCCGGGCGATCTGCTGATCGTCACCCAGAATGTCGACGACCTGCACGAGCGCGCAGGCGCCAAGCGGGTGCGGCACATGCACGGCGAGCTCACGTCCGCCTGGTGCCTCGACTGCGACGCGCGGATGCGCTGGGACAAGGATCTGTGCGACCATCCGAATTGCCCGCAATGCGGCGTCGCGGGTCGTCTCCGGCCCGATATCGTCTGGTTCGGCGAGATGCCCTACGAGATGGAGCGCATCGACCGCGCCCTGATGGAAGCCGACCTGTTCGTCTCGATCGGCACCTCGGGCGCCGTCTATCCGGCGGCCGGGTTCGTCCAGACCGCGCGCTATCGCGGCGCCCGCGCGCTCGAGATGAACCTCGATCCGAGCCTCGGCAGCTATCATTTCCATGAGAGCCGGACGGGCAGGGCCGGGGAGCTCGTTCCCGCCTGGGTCGAGGAGATGCTGTCGCCCTTGGGCAGCGCGGGTTGAGCCGCGCATAGCCCGCGCGATAAAAAAACCGGGCGTTCGAGATCGAACGCCCGGCCAGAGGGGCATGGGATGGGCAGTCCGGAGAACCAGTCTACCCAACGAACAGCATAGAACACGCCTATGCTTCGCCCGTCAACAGTAAAGGCCAGATCAGATCAAACAAAAGAACACGATGAATGTTAATCTTGTTTGAGATTCTATCGTAATTTTACGGTATCACCTTGGATGGAGACCGAAGCCGGCGTTGGGGGCAGGGCAAGGGCGCACCCTGCGGGCCGAGAACGTCCCCGGCCAAGTCGAAGCCGCTTGGCGTGCGTTTCCGCTCTTGTCGGCGCGACCGGCGCGAACAAAGGTTCGTCGCCAATATTGCAGTTGTTCGCGGGCAGGGGCCCCGATCAATCGACCCAGTCGAGGCCGATTTCGCGATAGAGGCCCCGATCTTCCTCCCACTTCGGGTTGACCTTGACGTGGAGGAAGAGGTGCACCTTGCGGCCGAGCAGCTGGGCCAGCTCGGTGCGCGCCGCTTCGCCGATGGCGCGGATGCGCGCGCCGCCCTTGCCGAGCACGATCGCCTTCTGGCTGTCGCGTGCGACCAGTATCTGCTGGTGGATGACGGCCGACCCGTCCGGCCGCTCCTCGAACTTCTCGGTCTCGATCGCGCTCTCGTAAGGGAGCTCGGCGTGGAGCTGGTGGTAGAGCTGCTCGCGGGTCACTTCCGCCGCCAGCATCCGGTCGGTGGCGTCGGACACGTCGTCGGCCGGGAAATGCCAGGGTCCTTCGGGCACGCGCGCGGCAAGCGAGGCCTTGAGCTCGGCGACACCGTCGCCGGTCGCGGCCGAGATCATGAAAATCTCCTCGAACACGGCGCGCTGGTTTAGCTCGGCCGCGAGCGCCAGCAAGTCCGGCTTCTTCGCCAGGTCGACCTTGTTGAGGACGAGGATCAGCGGCTCGCGCCGCTCCTTCAGCCGGTCGACCAGTTCGCCGACGCCGCGGGTGATGCCCTGGGCGGCATCGACGACCAGCGCGATGAGGTCGGCATCCTGGGCGCCGCCCCAGGCGGCCGCGACCATCGCCCTGTCGAGCCGGCGCTTGGGGGCGAAGATGCCGGGCGTGTCGATCAGCAGCACCTGGCTCTCGCCGGCCAGGGCGATGCCCATCAGCCGGGTTCGGGTCGTCTGCGCCTTCGGCGTGACGATCGCCACCTTCTGGCCGACCAGCGCATTGACCAAAGTCGACTTGCCCGCATTGGGCGCCCCGACGACGGCGACGAATCCGCAGCGCTCGCTCATTTCGGCTTCACCCGCTCCAGCAGCGCCTCGGCCGCCGCGGTCTCCGCATCCTGCTTGGACAGGCCCTCGCCGCGCGCTTCGCCGACATGGCGGATCGACACCTCGACGATGAAGCTCGGCGCATGATGCGGTCCCGAGCGGCCGACCAGCTCGTAGGTCGGTGGCCGGTGGTCGTTGGCCGCCGCCCATTCCTGCAGCGAGGACTTGGGATGCTTCGGCGCCCGCTCGAGCTCGCCGACCCGCGACGCCCACAGCCGCTGGACGACATGCTCCGCCCGCTCGAAGCCGGAATCGAGGAAGATCGCGCCGATCAGCGCCTCGACGACGTCGCCGAGCACATTGTCGCTGTCCTGCGCGCCGTCCTCGCGCGCCTGCTTGCCGAGCCGCATCTGCTCGGGAACGCCGATGTCGCGGGCGATCTCGGAGCAGGTGGCGCGCGAGACGAGCACATTCAGACGCCGCGACAATTTGCCTTCCGGCTCGTCGGCGAACAGCTCGTAGAGCCAGGAAGCGGTGGCGAGGCCGAGCACGCGGTCGCCGAGAAATTCGAGCCGCTCGTAATTGCGCTCGCTCTTGCTCGAATGGGTGAGCGCCAGCTCGAACAGGCCGAGATTGTTGGGACGGTAGCCGGTCTGCGCTTCGAGCCAGTCGGCAAGGGAATTTACCATGTCTCGCCCATCCGCTCCCAGCGCGCCGCGGTGAACCAGGTCCAGGGCTTGAGCCACTCGGCCGAACCGTCGGTCGACCAGAAGACGATGGTGGCGCGGCCGAGCACATTCTCGACGGGCAGCAGCCCGACTCCACCGGCGGCGACGGGGAAGCGGCCGTCGAGGCTGTCGTCGCGATTGTCGCCCATCACGAACAAATGTCCTTCCGGAACGATGAACGGCCCGAACGTGTCGCCGTCGCTTCCGTTCACCTGGTCGAGGACCTCGTAGCTGCGTCCGTCGGGCAAGGTCTCGCGGAAGCGCGGATAGGCGCAGGCCTGGTTGCCGTCGGCGCCGGCGATCAGCCGGGTGCCGCCAGCGGGGCGGCAGGGGCTGTTCGGGCTGACCGGAAGGGTGAAGTCGGCGATGCGCTGGCGGCTGACGGCATCGCCGTTGAGGATGACGATGCCGTCGCGCACCTCGATCTGATCGCCGGGAAGAGCGATGACGCGCTTGACGAAATCCTCGTTCCGCGGGCCCGGGTAGCGGAAGACGACGATGTCGCCGCGTTCCGGAACGCCGGCAAAGAAGCGCCCGTCGAAGCGGGCGATCCCGAAGGGGAAGGAATAGCGCGAATAGCCGTACGGCCATTTCGAGACGAACAGATAGTCGCCCATCAGCAGATTGGGCAGCATCGATCCCGAGGGGATCGAGAAGGGTGCGAAGAGCAGGCTGCGGATGGCGAGCGCTGCGACGAAGAGGATCAGGAAGAAGCGGATCGTCTCCCACCAGCTCTCCTTGCGCGGCTCGGGCGCCGTCTCGGCAGGGGGCTGTGTGGCGGCCGGCGCCGGGGTTTCGCTCTCCATGAGCGGCTCTTCGCGTGGCGGCCGGCCTTGGTCAAGCAGGGCAATCCAGGGGACGGCGTTCAGAAGCAGGCGGCGACGAAATCCGCCAGCCAGATGCGCGCGCCCTGGGTCCGCCAAAGGAGGAGGCCGAGCAGGGCCGGGGCCAGCAGGAGCAGCCCCGCCAGCCAGGGCCACGCGCGCCCGCTCATGCGGCGCGCCCGCTCATGCGGGTTGTGGCCGCAGCTGCGGGCCGTCGCGGATCGGCAGATGGATCAGCGCTGCCGCCGCGGCGAGAACGAAGGTTGCGATCCAGACGCTCTCATAGGAGCCGGTCCGGTCGAAGGCGTAGCCGCCGAGCCAGGCGCCGCAGAAGCTGCCGAGCTGGTGGCTCAGAAAGACGATCCCGTAGAGGGTCGACAGGTAGCGAACCCCGAAGATCTGGCCGATCAGGCCGCTGGTGAGCGGCACGGTGCCGAGCCACAGGAAGCCCATCGCGCCGGCGAAGAGCAAGGCCGTGACCGGGCTCAGCGGCAGCGCCAGGAACAAGGCGACGACGACCGCTCGCCCGGCATAGATGCCGCTCAGCACATATTTGCGCCGCCAGAAATCGCCGGAAAGGCCGAACAGGTAGGAGCCGAAGATGTTGAAGAGGCCGATGAGCGCGAGCGCGCTGGCACCGATCTCCAGTCCGAGGCCGCGGTCGCTGAGATAAGCGGGGAAATGGGTGCCGATGAAGACGAGCTGGAAGCCGCAGACGAAGAAGCCGGCATTGAGCAGCCAATAGCCGCGGTGACGCGCGGCCTCCTTCAGCGCCTCGCCGAGCGAAAGCTGCGGCTCCTTCTCTCCCGGCGGCTTGGGCGCGCCGGCGACGCCCGCCGCGAGCGCGATGCAGATCGCGACCGCGCCCGCCAGCGCGATCAACGCCAGCCTGTAGCCGAATTCGACGAGAAGGACCTGCGCGGTCGGGACCAGCAGGAACTGGCCGAGCGAGCCGCCCGCGGTGACGATGCCGAAGGCGAGGCCCCGCCGTTCCGCCGGAACGACACGGCCGACGGCGCCAAGCACGACGACGAAGGTCGTGGCCGCCATGGCCACGCCGACCATAACGCCCAAGGTGAGGTGAAGGCCGATCGCGCTGCCCACCTGCGCCGCGCCGACCATCCCAGCGACGTAGAGAAGGGTGCCGGCGACGACGACCCGGCCCGCTCCATGGCGATCGGCGATCGCGCCGACGAAGGGCTGGGCGAGGCCGAACAGCAGGTTGCTGATCGCGATGGCGAGACCGAAGGACTGGCGGCCGATGCCGAGCTCGATGCTGATCGGCGGCAGGAAGAGGCCGAATGTCTGGCGCACGCCCATCGCCAGCGTGACGATGAGGGAGGCGCAGACGATGACGGTGAGCGGTCTCCTCATGCCGGCAGTCCCTCGATCCGGTCGAGCAGCGCGAACAGCCGATCCTTGTCGCCGCCGAGGGAATCGGTCATCCGCGCCTGCGCCGCCTCCCAGAGCGGCTGGGTCCGCGCCATCGCCTCCCGCGCCGCAGGCGTCACCTGGACGACGCGCGCGCGTCGGTCGCGGCCCTCGATCGATTCGACGAAGCCCGCCGCTTCGAGCGGTTTCAGGGTCCGATTGAGGGTCGTGCGATCATGCCCGGTCGCCGCGCCCAGTGCGGTGAGCGAGCACGGGCCTGCCCGTTGCAGCATTCGCAAGAGCGAGAATTGGGCGACGCTGAATCCCGATCCGGCGAGAGCCTCGTCGTACAGCGAGGTCACGATTCGCGCGGAGTGGCGGAGCTTGGCGCAGACGCAGACCGTGTCGAGCATTGCGTGTAAATACACGTGTTTGAGTGTCAGACAAGGGGCCCCGTTCCGTCACGGCCGTTGCCGGTCATCTTTACCCACCCTAGATAGCCCGCATGAGCGATCCTGCCTCCGATCCCTGGGCCGCGGCCGCCCCGGGCGCCGCCGCCACACTCGCCGACCTGTTCGATGCCGAGCCCGATCGTCTGGATAGAATGGTGATCGAGGAGGCGGGGCTGCGCTTCGACTTCTCCAAGACCCATCTCGACCGCGGCCTCGTCGACGCTTTCGCCCGCATCGCCGACGAGGCCGGCCTGCCGGCGCGCCGGGAGGCTCTGTTCGGCGGCGGGATCGTCAACCCGACCGAGGGACGTGCAGCCGAGCATGCGGCCGAGCGCGGCGAGGGCGCGGCGGAGAGCGTTGCCCGGGCGCGCCGGTTCCAGGCGCGGATGCGCACCCTCATCGACGCGGTCGAGGCCGACGTCTTCGGCACCGTCGGGTCGATCCTCCATGTCGGCATCGGTGGCTCGGCGCTCGGTCCCAAGCTGCTCGTCGACGCGCTCGGCCGCCATGCCGACCGCTACGACACCGAGATCGTCTCCAATGTCGACGGCGCCGCGCTCGAGGAGGCGATGGGTCGGATGGATCCGCACGCCACCTTGCTGGTCATCGCGTCGAAGACCTTCACCACCACCGAGACGATGCTGAACGCGCGCTCCGCTCTGTCCTGGATGGAGGAGCATGGCGTCGTCGACCCCTTCGGCAAGGTGGTCGCGCTCACCGCAAGCCCGGACAGGGCGGTCGAGTTCGGCGTCGACGAGACCCGCATCCTGCCTTTCACCGAAAGCGTCGGCGGCCGCTTCTCGCTCTGGTCGTCGATCGGCTTTCCCGCGGCGCTGGCGCTCGGCTGGGATGCGTTCGAGTCGCTGCTCGAGGGCGCGGCGGCTATGGACCGGCATTTCCGGCTGGCGCCGCCCGAGCGCAACGCGCCTCTGCTCGCCGCCTTCGTCGATCGCTATTATGCGAATGTGCGCGGCGCCGAGACGCGGGCCGTGTTCGCCTATGACGAGAGGCTTCGCCTGCTCCCCGATTACCTCCAGCAGCTCGAGATGGAATCGAACGGCAAGAGCGTCCGCCTCGACGGCAGCCCGGCCGGGCGGGCCACCTCGCCGATCGTCTGGGGCGGGGTCGGCACGGACGCCCAGCACGCCGTTTTCCAGCTGCTCCACCAGGGCACCCACCTGGTGCAGGTCGAGTTCGTCGCCTCGGTCGAGCCCGGCGATACGCTCGCTCCCGACCATCACCGCCAGCTGCTCGTCAACTGCTTCGCCCAGGGCGCGGCCTTGATGGCGGGACGGCCATCGGAGGATCCCCACCGCGGCTATCCGGGCAATCGGCCGTCGACGACGATCCTGTTGGACCGGGTCGATCCGCACACGCTCGGCGCGCTCATCGCCTTCTACGAACATCGCGTGTTCGCCAACGCGGTCCTGCTCGGAATCAATCCCTTCGACCAGTTCGGGGTCGAGCTCGGCAAGGAGATGGCGAAGGCGCTCGACGGGGGCGGCGACGCCCTCGATTTCGATCCCTCGACCGAGGCGCTTCTCGCCCGTGCCTTCGGCGGCGACGGCGACTGATCCGATTGGCGCGCGGCGACGAGCCGCCCACGCCCCGCGAAGACCGGAGGATTTCCGACCATGACCACGAGCTACGATTACGATCTTTTCGTCCTCGGCGCCGGATCGGGCGGCGTTCGCGCCTCCCGAGTCTCCGCCGCCCACGGCGCCCGCGTCGCGGTGGCGGAGGAATATAGGGTCGGCGGCACTTGCGTGATCCGCGGTTGCGTGCCGAAGAAGCTGCTCGTCTACGGCGCCCATTTCGCCGAAGATCTCCAGGATGCCCGGCGCTTCGGCTGGGACGTCGATCATTGCCGGTTCGACTGGCCCACCTTGCGCGACAACGTCCTGTTCGAGGTCGAGCGGCTCGAGGGGATCTATAACGACATCCTCGAGCGCAACGAGGTCGAGGTCATTCCCCAGCGGGCCCGGATTTCGGGCCCGCACGAGGTGACGCTCGAGGATGGCAGCAAGGTGACCGCCGGCACCATCCTCGTCGCCGTGGGTGCGCGGCCCTTCGTCCCGGACGTCCCCGGCGCGGAGCACGGAATCACCTCGAACGAGGTCTTCCATCTCGAGACGCTGCCGAAGCGGGTCGTGATCGCCGGCGGCGGCTATATCGCCAGCGAGTTCGCCGGCATCTTCCACCAATTCTCGTGCCACGTGACCGTGGTCAATCGCGGCGACCGGATCCTGCGCCATTATGACGAGCAGATACGCGACCGGCTGCTGACCATCTCGCTGATGAAGGGCATCGACTTCAAGTTCAACGCCCCGTTCGAGAAGATCGAGAAGAAGGAGGATGGCAGCCTCAGGATCCAACTCCAGGGTCAGGATCCGATCGAGGCGGACATGCTGCTCTGGGCGGTCGGCCGCAATCCCAACACGGAAGGGCTGGGCCTCGAGGAGGTCGGCGTGAAGCTCGGCAAGAACGGCGCGGTGCTCGTCGACGACGACAATCAGAGCTCGGTGCCGAGCATCTACGCGATCGGAGACGTCACCGATCGGGTCCAGCTGACGCCGGTCGCGATCCGGGAGGGCCAGGCCTTCGCCGAAACCGTGTTCGGCGGCAATCCGACGCGGGTCGATTACGAGAATATCCCGTCGGCGGTGTTCAGCCATCCGCCGATCGCCGGGGTCGGCATGACCGAGAGCCAGGCGCGCGACAAGCTGGGCTCCTACAAGGCCTACGTCTCCGACTTCCGGCCGATGAAGAACGTGCTTGCCGGCCGCAACGAGCGCGCGCTCTACAAGATCATCATCGACGAGGAGACCGATCAGGTCGTCGGCATCCACATGATCGGCCCCGACGCGCCGGAGATCCTGCAGGCGGCCGCGATCGCGGTGAAGGCCGGCCTCACCAAGAAGCAGTTCGACGAGACGATCGCCCTCCATCCGACCATGTCGGAGGAGCTGGTGCTGATGCGCTGAGCCTTCGGTCTGATCGTCACGGCGATCGCGTGGAACGCGGTGCCAGATTGTTGCCGATCCTCATCCGTGTCATCCTTCGGGAACGATATGGATATCATCGGCGAACAGAAGATCTGGACCTACGGTGGTGGCGAGGACCACGCTCTACCCCGTCGCTGCTCCGCCGTAAGACGATCCGAAGGACATCAGGTCGCGGATTTCATGGATCTCGCGACCAAGGTCGCGGAGCTGCAGTTCCTGAACCGAGATTACGTGCTCCTCTTCCGTGGCCAGACGGGAGATCATAAGAACCGGAGCCGCAATACATCCTTGAAGCCGTCGATCATGCGGAGCCGCTCTCAAGGTAAGGTTCCGACCGTCGAGAGCCTGCGAAACCGATATGATTTCTTGCGTCGTGCCGAAGTCGAGCTGGTTTCGGCTTATGCGCGGCATAATCTGCCTGGCGCCGAGCGACTGAGACGGCAGCAGATATTGCGCTGGTCGATTCTCCAGCATTATGAAATCTGTCCGACTCCATTGCTGGATGTCACCCATTCGCTCAGAATCGCCGCGTCGTTCGCGACGATGAACGCTGACCTGGATGCCTACATCTTTGTCATCGGCGTACCTCATATCAGCGGTGCCGTGACCGCGAGCGCGGAAGCGGGACTTCAGATCGTCCGCCTGGCCAGCGTGTGCCCTCCTGCAGCGGTTCGTCCGCACATTCAGGAAGGCTATCTGCTCGGCGAGTATCCGGAACTCATCAGCACGGATCAGAAGGAACACTATCGTCATTACGAGATCGATTTCGGTCGTCGGCTGATCGCGAAGTTCAGATTCCACCCAAGCGGGTTCTGGTCTCGAAGCACCGCCTTCCCGGTGGTGCCCGAAGCAGCTCTCTATCCTTCCGAGGTCGAGGATCCTCTCCAGAAGCTGGCAAGGCAGGTGAAGGAAGGGATCGGTCCGGCGACGAGCTGACGGTCGGCGATCGCTCAGCCGGGCTGGTCGCCGGCGCCGGCCACGGCGACTTCCTCCTGCCAGCCGCCGCCGAGCGCCCGGAACAGATCGACCTGCGCCGTCACGATGCGGGCGTCGGCCAGCGACAGCTCGGCCTCTGCCTCGGCCAGGGTGCGCTCCGCGTCGAGCACGGCGAGCGAATCCGCCCGGCCTGCGCGCAGGCGCGCCCGCTCGATCTCGGCGGCGCGGGCCGCGGCCTCCTGCGCGCCGGCCAGGGCCGCTCGCCGGTCGAGCGCATGACGATAGACGGAAAGGGCAGTCTCGGTCTCCTCGAGCGCGCCGAGCACGGCCCCGTCGAAGCGGGCCAGTGCCGCCTCGGCCGAGGCTTCCTGCGCGCGGATGCGGGCGCGCACCGCCTCCTGATTGGGGAAGGACCAGTTGATCAGCGGTCCGAGCAGCCAGCTCAGCGGCCCGCCGGTGAACAGGTTGCCGACCGAGCCCGCCGTCGAGCCGATCGAGCCGCCGAGCGT
Organism: Sphingosinicella terrae; assembly: GCF_003347635.1. Classification (GTDB taxonomy): domain Bacteria; phylum Pseudomonadota; class Alphaproteobacteria; order Sphingomonadales; family Sphingomonadaceae; genus Allosphingosinicella; species Allosphingosinicella terrae. The sequence continues at coordinate 124,144 of NZ_QDFY01000008.1, read as the reverse complement.
GATGCGCGGATAGAGATCGGCGGTGGCGACGCCGATCCGCGCCGTCTCCGCCGCCAGCCGCCGTTCCGCCTCGCGGACGTCGGGCCGCCTTGCGAGCAGGGTGCGGCCGTCGCCGATCGGGATCGGGCGGTCGAGCTGGAGAATGGTCCGGCGCGCGCCCGCCGCCGGGGGCAAGGCGGCGGGCGCGCGACCGGTGAGCGTGGCGAGGCGGAACAGGGCCCCGTCGCGCTCGGCTCGAAGCGGGGGCAGACTGGCTCTCTGCTGCTCGCGCAGGGACGTGACGCGGGCAACGTCGAGCCGCGTGCCGCGGCCGGCTTCGAATCGGCGGGTGGTGACGACGAGCGTGCGCTCGATCAAGGCGAGGCTGCGCTCGGCGACGGCGAGCCGCTCGGCCGCCGCCGCGGCGTCGGCATAGGCCCTGGCGGTCTCGGCGGCGACGGCAACGCGAACGGCATCGCGCACCGCCTCGGCCGCATCGGCATCGGCGCGCGAGGCCTCGACCGACCGGCTCACGCGGCCGAACAGGTCGAGCTCCCAGGCGACGTCGAAGCCGGCGTCGAACTGCCAGTCCTCGCGGTCGGCGCCCGGCGGCACGTCGTTCTCGGCGGCCCGGCCGTACGCCGCGCCGGCCGAGAGCCCGGTCTGCGGCAGACGCTGCGACCGGCTTTCGCGCAACAGGGCGCGTGCCCGTGCGAGATTGGCGGCCGCGACCCGGACGTCGCTATTGTGGGCGAGCGCGTCCTGGACGAGGCCGTCGAGGACAGGGTCGCGATAGAGCCGCCACCAGTCGGCGTCCGGCTCGGCATCGGCGAGCGCCGGATGGCCGGCGCCGAGGAACGGCCCGGCCGCCGCGGCGGGCGTGGCCGGTGGGGCATGGTCCGGGCCGACCGTGCAGGCGGCGAGCGCGAGCAGGCTGGCGGTGAGAGCGAGCTTGCGGAGCGGGTTCATGTCACTTTCTCCTATTCGGCGGGCTGGAGCGTCGGCTCCGCCGCGCCGGGCCGGACGAAGCGCTCGCGCAGGGTCCGGCAGGCGACGTAGAAGGTCGGGGTGAAGACGAGGCCGAAGAAGGTCACGCCGATCATCCCGAAGAAGACCGCGGTGCCGAGCGCCTGGCGAAGCTCGGCGCCGGCGCCGGTCGCGAACACCAAGGGCATGACGCCGAGGATGAAGGCGAAGCTGGTCATCAGGATCGGCCTCAGCCTCAGCCGGGCCGCCTCGACCGCGGCCTCGACGGCGCTGGCGCCCCGTTCCTCGGCCTGCTTGGCGAACTCGACGATCAGGATCGCGTTCTTCGCCGCCAGGCCGACCAGCACGATGAGGCCGATCTGGGTCAGGATATTGTTGTCCATCCCTCTCAGGTTCACGCCCGCCATGGCGGCAAGCAGCGTCATCGGCACGATCAGGATGACCGACAGCGGCAGCATCAGGCTCTCGAACTGGGCGGCGAGGACGAGGAAGACGAACAGCACCGCCATGCCGAAGACCAGGGCGGCGACGTTGCCGGCCGCCTTCTGCTGATAGGCGATATCGGTCCATTCCGCGCTGAAGCCGGCCGGCAGGCCGTCCGCCAGCCGCTCCATCGTCGCCAGCGACTGGCCGGTGGAGAAGCCCGGTGACGTCTCGCCGTCAATCTCGACCGCCGGGAACAGATTGTAGCGGATCACGCGATAGGGCCCGGTCCGGTCCTCGAAGGTGGAGACGGCGCCGAGCGGCACCATCTGCCCGCTGTTCGAACGGGTCTCGATCCGGGCGACGTCGGCAAGGTCGTCGCGCCAGGCGGGCTCCGCCTGCGCGGTGACCCGGAAGGTGCGGCCGAGCAGGTTGAAGTCGTTGACGTATGACGATCCCAGATAGACCTGCATCGCCTCGAACACCCGCTCGGGAGGCACGCCGAGCATGTCGGCCTTGACCCGGTCGATGTCGGCGAAGATGCGCGGCGTCGCGGTATTGAACAGGGTGAAGACCTGCCGCACGCTCGGCTCCTGCTGGGCGGCGCCGATGATGCCGCCCGCCGCCTGCTCGAGCGCGGCATAGCCGCGGCCCTCGCGGTCCTGAACCATCATCCGGAAGCCGCCGCCGGTGCCGATGCCCTGGATGATCGGCGGAGGCAGCACGAAGACGATCGATTCGTCGACATCGGCCACGGCGGCCCGCATGTCCGCCATGATCGCCGCTTCGCTGCGGCCGGTGCTGGCCCGTTCACCATATGGCTTGAAGGTGACGAACGAGACCGCGGCGTTGGGCGCCGAGGTGAAGGTCGCCCCGTCGAACCCGGCGAACATCACCGCGTCCTCGACTCCCTCCACCTCGAGCAGCCGCTGCGTCACCCGCCGCAGCACCTCGTCGGTGCGGGTGAGCGACGATCCCGGCGGCAGCTGGAAGGCGGCGACCGCATAGGCCTGGTCCTGCGCCGGGATGAAGCCGGCCGGCGTGACCCAGAACAGGGCGATCGTGGCGACGACCAGGCCGGCATAGGTGGCGAGGACCTTGGCAGGCCGGCGGACCAGCCGCTCGGTCGCGCCTGCGTACCAGCGGCTCAGCCGCTCGAAGGCGGTGTTGAACCGGTCGCCGGCGCGGGCGAGCAGACGGCGCCAGCGGCTGGCCGGCTCCTCCTGCGACTTCGGCCGCAGCAGCAAAGCGGCGAGCGCGGGCGACAGGGTCAGCGAGAGCAGCAGCGAGATGATCGTCGCCGCCGAGATGGTCACCGCGAACTGGCGGTAGAATTCGCCCGATAGTCCGGTCAGGAACATGGTGGGCACGAACACCGCGCAGAGCACGAGCACGATCGCGATCAGCGCGACCGACACCTCGTCCATCGACCGGTGCGCCGCCTCGCGCGGCGACAATCCTTGCTCGAGGTTGCGCTCGACATTCTCGACGACGACGATGGCGTCGTCGACGACGATGCCGATCGACAGCAGCAGGCCGAACATCGACAGCGTGTTCAGCGAATAGCCGAAGGCGGCGAGCACGGCGAAGGCGCCGACCAGCGAGACCGGGATGGCGACGATCGGGATGATCGCCGCCCGCCAGCTCTGCAGGAAGACCAGGATCACCAGCACGACGAGCAGGATCGCCTCGACGAAAGTGTCCTGGACGGCCGCGATCGATTCGCTGATGAACTCCGTCGGATTCCAGACGACGCGATAGGCGAGGCCCGGCGGGAAGTCGGCCGAGGCCGCCTCCAGCTCGCTGATCACGCCGGTAGCGGCGGCGAGGGCATTGGTGCCCGGCCGCTGGGTGATGCCCAGGATGATCGAATCATGGCCCGACAGATAGGCGTTGAGGCCGTAATCCTCCGCGCCGAGCTCGACCCGGGCGACGTCGGCGAGCCGGGTGACGCGGCCCTCATTGTCGGCGCGAACGACGACGCGTCCGAACTCCTCGGCGGTGCGGAAACGGCCCTGCGCCTCGATGTTGAGCTGAAAGGCGGCGCCGTCGTCGACCGGCGGCTGACCGACCGAGCCGGCGGCGATCTGGACGTTCTGCGCGCGCAGCGCCGCGACGATCTCGCCGGCGGTGAGGCCCCGGGCCGAGGCTCGGCCGGGATCGATCCACACCCGCATCGCGAAGTCGCGGGCGCCGAAGATCTGGACGTCGCCGACGCCTTCGACCCGCGACAGCCGGTCCTTGATCTGGGTCAGAGTGTAATTGGAGACATAGGCTTGGTCGAGCGACCGGTCCGGCGACAGCACGTTCACCGCCATCAGCCAGGAGGGAAGGGCCTTTCGCACGACGACGCCGGTGCGGCGCACCTCCTCCGGCAGCCGCGGTTCGGCGAGCGCGACGCGATTCTGGACCAGGACCTGCGCCGCATCGAGATCGGTGCCGAGCGCGAAGGTGACGGTGACGACGAGGCGCCCGTCGCCGGTCGACTGGCTCGACATGTAGAGCATGTTGTCGACGCCGTTTATCTCCTGCTCGATCGGCGCGGCGACGGTGTCGGCGATCGTCTCGGCCGACGCGCCCGGATAGGCGGCGCTCACCGTCACGGTCGGCGGCACCACTTCCGGATATTGCGATACCGCCAGGCCGAAATAGGAGAAGGTCCCGACCAGGGTGATGATGATCGCGACCACCGCCGCGAAGATCGGCCGGCGGATGAAGAGATGACTGAAGCGCATGGTCTGGCTTTCGATCAGGAGGCGATGGTGGCCTGGGCTGCGGCCGGTGCCCGCGCCGCCGCCTGCGCCGGCGCCGCGGCCGGCGGAGCGATGCGGGTCGCGCGGACGTTCACCCGGCTGCCGGGCTGGGCATATTGGACGCCCTCGACGACGATCCGGTCGGTCGGCCTCAATCCGGAACGGATGACCCGCAGCGTGCCGATGCGGGCGCCGATCTCGACAGGGCGGGCGGCAACCGTGCCGTCGGGCGCGACGGCGAGCACGATCTTTCGGGCCTGGTCGGTCTGGACGGCCGCGTCCGGCACGAGCAGCGCATCGCGCGGACCGCCATTGGCGAGCCGCATGTTGCCGAACATTCCCGGGGCCAGGAAATATTCGGGATTGGCGACGATGGCGCGTGCCCGGATCGTGCCAGCTCCCGGATCGATCGCGTTGTCGGTGAAGTCGATCCGCCCGCGCCAGGCATAGTCCCCTTCGTCCTGCAGGCGGATCTGGACCTCCGTCGCCGGCGCCGCGCCGTTCTGGCGCTCGCGCTGCGACCGCAGGAAGAGCGCCTCCGAACCGTCGAAGGTGAAGTGGATCGGATCGAGCGCGAGAAGGCTGGTGAGCACGGTCTCGTTGGCCGCGACGAGATTGCCGCGGTCGATTCGCCGATCCGAGATGCGGCCGGTGATCGGCGCGCGCACGCGGGTGAACTCGACGTCGAGCTCGCGCTGGCGCACGACGGCCTGGGCGGCGGCGAGCTGAGCCGCCGCCGTCCGGGCCGCCGCTTCCAGCGATTCCACTTCCTCGCGCGACACCGCCTCGTCGTCGATCAGGCTGGCGGCGCGGGCATGCTCGCTGCGGGCGAGGGCGAGGGCGGATTGGGCGGCGGCCAGCCGCGCCCGCGCCTCGGCCAGCGCCGCGGCATAGGGCCTGGAATCGATGGTGAAGAGCAATTGGCCCTGGCGGACGACCTCGCCGTCGCGGAAATGGATTCCGACCAATTGTCCGGACACGCGCGGACGGATCTCGACTGCCTCGCTCGCCTCGAACCGGCCGGTATAATCGTCATATTCGACGACCTGCTGGGCGAGGGGCTGGGCGACCGTGACCGTCGGCGGCGGCGGTGCATCCGCCTTGGCATCGTCGCCGCCGACGAGCTGTGCGGTGCCGATCGCCGCGACGCCGACGAGGAGAGCGACGAGGCCGCCCTTGGTGCGAGGGGAAAGTCGCGGCGGCGGCGCGGCGGGCTCGACCGGCGCAGGCGGCGGAACGGGGCTTCCGGCCGCTTGCGGCCGGCTTTGCTCGTCCTTGGGGAAGCTGTGATACATGAGGCCCTCCATCAACGGGCGAAGGAAGCGGCGCGGCGCTGGAGCGCGCGCGCCTGAAGCAGCGAATAGCCGGCGGCGAGGAAGCGCCTGACTTCGTCGACCGGCAGGCTGCCGCCGGTGACCCGGGCGAGGACGGCGAAGCGGCGCAGCGCCTCCAGGCGCTCGTTGGCGAGCGGCTTGGGCCGGCTGATCCCGAGCCAGCGCTCGAAGAACCGGGAGAAGCGGGTCGGCGCGCCGATGCTGGCGATCGGATCCGCCTCGGCGATCGCGATCACTTGCAGCTCGAGCGGCTCGAAGCGTGCCGACTCGGCCGACTCAGCGACGGAATCGGCGCCCAGCAGAACGGCTTCAGCGTATGCCATTGATTTTCTCCTTGAAATCCGTCATCACCGATCGCAAATAAATGTTACTGACCGGTACGTGCTGTTGTGATACGTACCGTTCAGTAACATTTCGTCAAGAGCCGGAGAGGAAAAAATCTTCTGATGGGCAAGCGCGAGGCATCGGCTCCCTGCGGGACGGGCTGCGGGGAAGGCCGCAAGAATGCGGCGACACGGATCTTCGAGACGGCGCGACAGCTCTTCTATCAACGCGGCATCCGCGCGGTCGGGGTCGACGAGATCGTCTGCCAGGCCGGCGTGACCAAGCCGAGCCTCTACCGAAGCTACGATTCGAAGGATCATCTCGTCGCCGCGTGCCTCGAAAGCTACGCCGAGGAGGCCGGCGACCAGCTCGGGGACGTGCTCGCCGCCGCCGGCGACAATCCGCTCGCGCAGCTGCGCGCCTATGTCGCCCATTTTGCGGCGAAGATGAGCCAGCCCGGCTTCCGCGGCTGCCCGATGTCGAACACGGCGGTCGAGTTTCCGGAGAGCGGGCATCCCGGTCGAGAGGTGGCGGAAAGCTGCAAGATCGAGGCGCGCGAGCGCCTGGTCGGGATGACCCGAAGATTGGGCATCGACGAGCCGGAGACCCTCGCCGACGGCATCATCCTGCTCATCGAGGGCGCCTATTCGGTCCACCACATCTTCGGGTCGCAGGGGCCGGGAACCGCTCTCATCCAGTCAGCCGACCGGCTCATCGACGCCCATCTGAGGCGGTAGCGGCGCCGCGCACTCGAACCGCGCACTCGAACCGCGCAGGAGGTCGGGCGATCGGCCCTTGCCCTCGGCGCCAAATCGTGTTCGCTACGCCTCCGTCACGAAAGGGAGGCCGCCATGTTCGACTCGTTCGCTCGCTACCAGCCGCATCTGCTCGGCCTGCTCCGGATTGTCGCCGGCCTGCTCTTCCTCGCCCACGGCGTCGTCAAGCTGTTCGGTTTTCCGCCCGGAGCGGAACCCGGCCAGCAGGAGCTGCTGACCCTGTTCGGTATCGGCGCGATCATCGAGCTGGTCGGCGGCACGCTCATCATGCTCGGCCTGTTCACCCGTCCCGCCGCCTTCATCGCCGCCGGCGAGATGGCGGTCGCCTACTGGATGTTCCATGCCCCGGCGAGCTTCTTCCCGGTCGCGAACGGCGGCGACGCCGCCATCCTCTATTGCTTCCTGTTCCTCTATCTGGTCGCGGCCGGGCCCGGAGCGTTCAGCGTCGAGGGATCGGGAGGACGGCGTCAATCCATCTAGACGCGCTGGCTGAAGGTCGGGCCTCCCTCTATAGCCCCGCCATGAGCGGGAACTCCAGCGACATCCTCATCGTCGGCGGTGGGCATAACGGCCTCGTCTGCGCCTTCTATCTGGCGGAGCGCGGCTACAAGGTGACCGTCCTCGAGGCGCGCTCGGTGGTGGGGGGTGCGGCCGTCACGGAGGAATTCCATCCCGGCTTCCGCAACTCGACGGCGAGCTACACAGTCGGGCTGCTCAACCCCAAGGTGATCCGCGACATGCGGCTCTACCAGCACGGCCTCAAGGTGGTGCTGCGCGGGATCGACAATTTCCTGCCGACCTTGGGTTCGGAGCATCTGCTCGCCGGCCGCGGGGGGCTGACCCGGCGGGAAATCGCCCGGCTGAGCCCCGCCGATGCCGAGAATTACGACGCCTATGCCGCGGCGCTGGAGCAAGTGGTCGGCGTCGTGCGCGAATGGCTGCTGCGCGCGCCGCCCAATGCCGGCGGCGGCCTCGGCGAGCTGCCTTCGCTGCTGCGCCTCGGCGCCGGCGCCAACCGGCTCGGCCTCGAAGGGCAGCGCCATCTCTCGGACTTCTTCACCAAGTCGGCGGCCGACATCCTGCACCGCTATTTCAGCCATGAGCTGGTCCAGGCCCTGTTCGGCTTCGACAGCGTCGTCGGCCATTATGCCAGCCCCTATGCGCCGGGCAGTGCCTATGTCCTCCTTCACCACGTCTTCGGCGAGGCGGCGGGGGTGGCGGGCGCGTGGGGGCATGCGATCGGCGGCATGGGCGCGATCACCCAGGCTATGGCGAAGGCCTGCCGCGAGCGCGGCGTCGAGATCGTCCTCGACTCCCCCGTCGACGAGATCATGGTGGAAACCGTCCGCGGCGCCCCGCGCGCCGTCGGCGCCGCCGCGGCGGGCGGCGTCTACCGCGCGCGCGCGGTCGCGGCCGGGGTCAATCCCCGGCTATTGTTCGGCCGCCTGTTGCCGGAAGGCGCTGTCCCGGACGACGCGTCGCGGCGCATGAAGGCTTGGGCGAGCGAGTCGGCCACCTTCCGGATGAACGTCGCTTTGTCGCAGCTGCCGCGCTTCACCAGCCGGCCCGAGCCCGGCGACCATCTCACCGCGGGAATCATCGTCGCGCCGTCGCTCGACTATATGGACCGCGCCTGGCTGAGCGCGCGCACCGACGGCTTCTCGCGCGAGCCGATCGTCGAGATGCTCATCCCCTCGACCCTCGACGACAGCCTCGCGCCGGCCGGCGCCCATGTCGCCAGCCTTTTCTGCCAGCATTTCCCCTATGACGTGCCCGGCGGATGGGATGCCCGGCGCGACGAGGCGGCGGACGCGATCATCGCCCATGTCGACCGATACGCGCCGGGTTTCGCCGCGAGCGTGGTGGGCCGGCTCGCGCTCTCGCCGCTCGATCTCGAGCGTCGCTTCGGCCTCGTCGGCGGCGACATCTTCCACGGCAAGATGGGGCTCGACCAGCTCTTCTCGAACCGGCCGATGCTCGGTCATGCCGATTATCGGATGCCGCTCGAGGGTCTCTATCTGTGCGGCTCCGGCGCGCATCCGGGAGGCGGCGTCACCGGCGCACCCGGCCACAACGCCGCCCGCGCGATCATCGCCGACCGCAAGAAGCTGAAGCTCTGACGCGAGGCGCGCCGGGCCTCAGCAGCTGCGCCGGTCGTAATCGTAGACGCGACGGTCGTAGCGATCGAGATAATAGCAATAGCCGCGATTGTCGCGGTGCCAGCGCCGGTCGTTGGCCGTAGCGGCGCCGATGACGCCGCCGGCGACGGCGCCGATCGCCGCCCCTTCCTCGATCTCGAGATCGGTAGCCGCGCCGACCGCGGCGCCGGCGGCTGCGCCGATGGCCGCCCCGGCCGCAGCGCGCTCGAGCTGGCGATTATCGTTATAGCCATAGCGGTTGCTGGCGCAGCCGCCGAGGGAAAGGCTGGCGGCGCCGAGCATGATGGCAAAGGTGGATACGCGCATGACTGTCTCCTCGTGACGAACGGAGCCTGACGGCCTTCGGCAGAGGGCGTATCGGCTCTCGTCCAATCCAACCGCCGCGCCGCGGCATCGTTCCGGCGCAGCGAGCGACCGTCGGCGGTTCGTCGAACGCAGCTTTCGGCCCGGCGCGCCGTGAACGTTCCGGAGACCGAACGGGCGGAACTTTGACTTGGATCAGGCGCTGTTCCGCCAAACAGGGACGACAGGGGTGACAAGGATGTCGATGCGCCATCTTCGCGTGGCGTTGCCGCTTTCGCTCGCGCTGCTGGCAGCCATGCCCGCCGCGGCACAGCATTCGGGCTTCGCGCTCGTCGAAGGTTCCGAACCACGCACGGTCGCCAGCCCGCGGTCTGGCTCGCGGCTCCAATTCCGCTCTCCCGAGGGCGATCTTCGCTTGCCGCCACCGAGCCGCCGCAACGGCCTCATCGCCGCCTTCCCGATCGACCACAATGTCGAGATCGGCATCGGGCGCTTCTCGGTCGCGGACCACGCCCGAATGCGCACGAATATGGAGTCCGAGCGGCACCCGACGGCGGTGCGTCCGCGTGACCGCGGTATCGCCGCGGTCGGAGTCAGCTTCCGCTTCTGATTCGCCCGCCGTTCCGGTCGGATCTCGGGTGACGTTCCGAGTTCGGCGCGACGACGCGACGATCGATATCGCGACGGAGCCGCTCGATCGTGCTTCTGCCGGTGCGATCACGCAGGAACGGGAAGACGATGTGGACGAAGCAGCGCACCGCCGGCCATGCGCAGGCCGACGCCCGCCGCGGTCGTCTCACGCCCGAAATGGCTTTCCCCGACATCGTGCGGATGGTCGGTAAACGGGTCGCCGGCCATCTGCTCCTGCCTTGAGGGCGACTGGCGATGGCCTTGGAAGCTGGCCTCGAAATGGCGCGATCGGGTCTTCCGGAGCGCAGGTCGCGCGGCTACAGTTTACGTAAACGTGAACCTGCCAGGAGCCCGCTTATGCCCGAAGCCTATATCGTCGACGCCGTCCGCACTGCCGGCGGGCGCAAAAGCGGGGCGCTCAAGGATTGGCACCCCGTCGATATGGCGGCCGCGGTGCTGGACGCCCTTGTCGATCGCACCGGCATCGATCCGGCGGCGGTCGACGACGTGATCATGGGCTGTGTCGGCCAGGTCGGCGAGCAGAGCTTCCATGTCGGCCGCAACGCCGTGCTGGCGAGCCGGCTGCCGGTCAGCGTCCCCGCGGTGACCATCGACCGGCAATGCGGATCGTCGCAGCAGTCCATCCACTTCGCCGCCCAGGCGGTGATGAGCGGTACCCAGGACATGGTGATCGCCGCCGGGGTCGAATCGATGACCCGGGTGCCGATGGGATCGCCGGTGACCCTGGCGATGCAGGCCGGGCTCGGCGGTCCTTTTCCGAAGAGCGTGCAGGATCGGTTCGGCGTGCCGATGTTCAGCCAGTTCATCGGCGCCGAGATGATGGCCGAGAAATATCAGTTGCGCCGCGAGGCGCTGGACGCCTTCGCGCTGGAGAGTCACCGCAAGGCCGCGGCTGCCACCGAGGCCGGCGCCTTCGCCGACGAGATCGTCGCTCTGCCGGTCACCGGCGAGGATGGCGAGACCCGGCTGCACGATCGCGACGAGGGCATTCGCTACGACGCCACCCTGGAAGGAATCGCGTCGGTGAAGCTGCTCAAGGAGGGCGGGCGGATCAGCGCCGCCAATGCCAGCCAGATCTGCGACGGCGCCAGCGGCGTCCTCGTCGTCGGCGAGGCGGCGCTGAAGGCGCACGGGCTGACGCCGCTGGCGCGGATCCACAATCTCACCGTCACCGCGGGCGATCCGGTCATCATGCTCGAGGAGCCGATCCCCGCCACCCGCCGCGCGCTCGAACGCAGCGGCCTCAGGATCGGCGACGTCGATCTCTACGAGGTCAACGAGGCCTTCGCCTCGGTGCCGCTCGCCTGGCTGCAGGAAAGCGGTGCCGATCCGGACCGGCTCAACGTCAATGGCGGCGCCATCGCGCTGGGCCATCCGCTCGGCGCCTCCGGAGCCAAGCTGATGGCGACCCTGACCCATGCGCTCAAGGCGCGCGGCAAGCGCTGGGGCCTGCAGACGATGTGCGAGGGCGGCGGCATCGCCAACGTCACCATCGTCGAGAATCTCGCCTGAGCGGCCGGGATCGGTCGCCGCAACCTCGACTATCGCGGCGGCGTCGACGCTTGTCGAATGAGCTCGGCGACGACGTTGGCCGATCGCGTCGGAGGCAATTCCATGGCGGCCTGGTAGATGGCGAGGCCGGCATCGCATTGCTGCTGCGGCGTCGCTGCGGGAAGGCGATCGTCGGCGATCCTGCGCGCACTCTCCGGATCGATCGTCTCGATCCGGGCGAACCAGGCTTCGGCGTCCGCATCGCTCAGCGCGGTGCGCGGCACCCGACGGCCGTTCTCCGCTTGCCGCGCTGCCCTGAACTGGGCCACGTTCAGCCGCGACATGGCGGGAAGGGCGCTTTCGGGGAGCCGGTCCATGGCCGTCAGGCCTCCCATCTGGAAGCGGGCGCACAGCGAGATATCCGCCTCCCGGAGGGCGGCCGAGAAATCCACCAGCGCATCGCCGAGCCGGTTCACGTCGGCGTCGGGCGCCTCGGCGATGTGCGGAACCTTCGATCGGACGAAAGTCTCCATGAAGGTGAACGCTTCCTGTCGCGCCGCAGCCGACCCGCGCCGGTTTACCGCGTCGACCACGCGTCGGAGAAACTGATCATACTCCTGTGGATAATTGGCCTTGAACGCGGCCATCATCTCCCGGCTTCTGCCGTCGCGAGCGAGCTCGGCCTCGGCCCGTTCGACCGTGGTTGAACGGCGCTGAAGTGACTGGAAGGTGCCGTCGCCATCATTCGACGAGCCGGCCCGCAGGGCGAGGCCGATGACGAACATGATGACGATGCCGCCCAATGCCGCCGCCATGCGGCGCGCGGTGAACGGCGATTCCTGATCGGTGTAGGACATTCGACCCCCCTTCGAATGAGGCTCGATCCTAGTCTTTTCCCGCGACGGGGAGCAAGCGCGCCCGCGGCCGCTTGTCCGCCGGCTCCGGATGTCGTTAGGAGCGGGTGCAAAGGGAGGATTTCATGAAGCTCGATTCATCCATTGCGGCGGTCGTCACCGGCGGCGCGTCCGGCCTCGGCGAAGCCACTGCCCGCGCGCTCGCCGCCAGGGGCGTCAGGGTCGCCGTCTTCGACCGCGATGCCGACCGCGGCGAGAAGGTCGCCGGCGAGATCGGCGGGATCTTCTGCGCCGTGGACGTGACCTCCGACGAAGCGGTCGATGCCGGCTTCGCCAAGGCGCGCGAGGCGCACGGCCAGGAGCGGATCTGCGTCAATTGCGCCGGCGTCGCCAATGCGATGAAGACGGTCGGTCGCGACAAGCAGACCGGAGAGATCAAGCGCTACCCGATCCACCAGTTCGAGCTGGTCATCCAGATCAACCTGATCGGCACGTTCCGAATCCTCTCCGCCTCGGCCGCCGGCATGGCGGCCCTCGATCCGCTCGAGGACGGCGAAAAGGGGCTGATCGTCAACACCGCCAGCGTCGCGGCCCAGGACGGGCAGATCGGCCAGGCCGCCTACAGCGCGTCCAAGGCCGGCGTGCTCGGCATGGCGCTGCCGATCGCGCGCGACCTGATGGGCGAGGGCATCCGGGTCAACACCATCCTGCCGGGCGTGTTCGAGACGCCGATGGTGGGCATGATGCCGCAGAACGTGAAGGATGCGCTCGCCGCCCAGGTGCCTTTCCCGAAGCGTCTCGGCCGGCCCGAGGAATATGCCCGCCTCGCCGTCTTCATGGCCGAGAATACCTATCTCAACGGCGAATATGTGAGGCTCGACGGCGCCATCCGGATGGCGCCGCGCTGAGGCCGGGCCGGGCACGGCCGTGATGCGCTGGCTGGTTTCGGCCGCCTGCCTCGTCGCCGCCGCCTCGGCCGCCGCGGCGGCCGACCGCGTCGAGACGGTGCGCTTCGCGGCCGGCGCTGATTCGGCGGAGCTGCGCGGCACGGTACGCGGCTATGACATGGTCGAGTATCGCCTCGCGCGCTGGCCGGCCAGGCGATGGAGGTCGTGCTCCGGCGCGAGCGCGGGCCTGCTTATTTCAGCGTCTGGGCGCCGGGGTCCGAGGAGGCGATGTTCTTCGGCCCGAGCGCCGGCAGCCGCTTCGCCGCCACCCTTCCCGCGGACGGCGAGTATCGGGTGCGGGTGTTCATGATGCGCAGCGCCGCCCGCCGCGGCCAGCGTGCCGACTATCGCCTCACGGTCGGCATCCGCTGAGGCGGGCGCGCCGCGGCCCTTGCGCGCCGCCGCGGCCGGGACCAGCATGGCCGCATGACGCTCCATATCGGCATTCTCGCCCACAGCGCCGAGGGCGCGACCCTCTGCTACCGCACGGCCTGGATGGAGGGCGTCGCCCGGATGGGACCGCACGATCATCCCGAGATCACGCTCACCGGAATCGCCATGCACCATGCCCTGGACGCCTGGGAGCGCGGCGATCTGCCGGCGCTGCGCGCGATCTTCCGGGCCGACGCGGCCAAGCTCGCCGCGGCCGGGGCCGATTTCTTCGTGCTGCCCGACAACAGCGCCCATGTCGCGCTCGAATCGCCGGGAGACCCTTTTCCTATTCCCTGCCTGCACATCGCCGAGGTCGTCGCAAGCGAGGCGTCGGCGCGCGGATTTCGTCGGATCGGGATCCTCGGCACGCGCTGGACCATGGACGGGCCAGTCTACCCCGCCGCCCTGGGGAGGCGGGGTCTCGAACGGCGCGTGCCGGGGCACGAAGATCGGGCGCTCGTCCACGACGTCATCATGAACCAGCTCTGCCTGGGCGAGTTTCGCGACGAATCGCGTTCCGCCTATGTGGAGATCATCGACAGGCTCGCCGCGCAGGGCTGCGACGCCGTCGCCCTGGTCTGTACCGAAATTCCGCTGCTGGTCACGCCGGACGTCTCGCCGCTGCCGGTGCTCGATTCGACTCGTCTGCTCGCCCGCGCGGCGGTGGCGGTTGCGCTCGGCGAGCGGCCGCTGCCGCAATGGCACGGTGGGCCGCTCGGCTGATGCAGGCGCCTCCGCCTGACCAGCAAGGATCTAGCGGCGCATTTCCTGCGCCGGCCCGAGGACGCGGATTCGCCGCTCCTCGTTCCACACCTCGACGATATGACTGCCGCCCTGCTCGCGCGCCATTCGGACGGCTTCAGTGTCGTCATTCGCGTCGATATGGCTGGATCCGACGAGCATCCCCTGCCGCAGATAATAAAGATGGTAATGCGCCACTGCCCGGATCCCCTGTTCCGTGCTGCCAAGACAATGAAGATAAACACTTTATCGGCGATTATCGCTATCATGGATCAAGCGGCTCGGAAGGCGCGGCGAAGGGGCTCCGGCCGGATGACTCGGCGGCGGTGCCCGGCTAGGCTGGCGGCGACGGGGGGGGACGCGTGACGCAGCCGCTTGAGGGGATCAGGATCGTCGAGCTGGCCGGGCTGGCGCCGGCGCCGTTCGCGGCGATGATGCTCGCCGATCATGGCGCCGAGGTGATCCGGATCGAGCGCGCCGGCACGATCTCGCCGATCCCGCCGGACAAGGACATCTTGCGGCGCGGCCGCGCGGATATCCTCTCGCTCGATCTCAAGCAGCCCGGGGACGTCGCGCGTGTTCGCGGGCTGGCGCGAGAGGCGGACGGGCTCATCGAAGGCTACCGCCCCGGCGTGATGGAGCGGCTCGGGCTCGGCCCCGAGATCCTCTGCGCCGAGAATCCGCGTCTGGTCTACGGCCGGATGACCGGCTTCGGCCAGGACGGGCCGCTGGCGCAGGCGGCCGGCCACGACCTCAATTATCTCGCTTTGGCCGGCAATCTCGCCACCTACGGCCGCGCCGGGGCGCCGCCGACCCCGCCGGCCAATGCGGTCGGCGATTTCGGCGGCGGCGGCATGATGCTGGCCTTTGCCATGCTCGCCGGTATCCTGTCGGCGCGGGCGACCGGCAGGGGGACGGTGATCGACTGCGCGATGATCGACGGCGCCGCCTTGCTCGCCGCCCAGATCTGGTCGCTGCGCGCCGCCGGCCTGTGGCGCGACGCGCGCGGCGCCAACCTGCTCGATTCCGGCGCCCCCTTCTACGACAGCTACGAATGCGCCGACGGCAAGTGGGTGACGGTGGCCGCCCTCGAGCCGAATTTCTTCGCGATCCTCAAGGCGCGGCTCGGCCTTGCCAGCGATCAGCGCGATCCCGGCCTGCGCGACGAGCTTGCCCGCCTCTTCGCGAGCCAGCCGCGCGACCATTGGTGCGGCCTGCTCGAAGGAAGCGACGCCTGCTTCGCCCCCGTCCTCGACATGGCCGAGGCATCGGCGCACCCGCACAATGTCGCCCGCGCTACCTTCACCGACCGCAGCGGCTTTCCCGAGCCCGCCCCCGCGCCCCGCTTCAAGGAAATCTGATGCTCGACACTTCCCGCCGCACCGCCTTCCTTCCCGAGCACGAGTTGTTCAGGGACCAGGTGCGCCGCTTCCTCGATCGCGAGGTCGTTCCCCATCTCGAGCGCTGGGAGCGGGAAGGGATAGTCGATCGCGACTTGTGGACGAAGAGCGGCGAGGCCGGCTTGCTCTGCCCGACGGTACCCGAGGCCTATGGCGGGCTGGGCCTCGACTTTCGTTACAATGCCGTGATCGACGAGGAACTGGGCTATGCCGGCTCGAGCGCGGGCATCACCCTCCATTCCGACATCGTCGCGCCCTATCTCGTCGCTTATGGCAGCGAGGCGCAGAAGCGGCACTGGCTGCCGCGGATGATCTCCGGCGAAACCCCGACCGCGATCGCGATGACCGAGCCCAGCGCCGGCTCCGACCTCCAGGGCATCCGCACCACGGCGGTGGCGGACGGCGACGATTATGTGGTCAATGGTTCCAAGACCTACATCACCAACGGCCAGCATGCCGAGCTCGTCATCGTCGTCGCCAAGACCGATCCGGGTGAAGGCGCGAAAGGCACCTCGCTCATCCTGGTCGAGTCCGACCGGCCGGGCTTCGCCCGCGGCCGCAACCTCGACAAGATCGGCCTTCACGGCCAGGACACGTCCGAGCTCTTCTTCCAGGACCTGCGCGTGCCCCGCGCCAACCTGCTCGGTGCGGAAGGCATGGGCTTTGCCTATCTGATGAACCAGCTTCCGCAGGAGCGGCTCGCCATCGCTGTCGGCGCCCAGGCCTCGGCGCAGCGCGCCTTCGACGAGGCAGTGCGCTTCACCAGGGAGCGCAAGGCCTTCGGCCGCACCGTCTTCGAGTTCCAGAATACCCGTTTCACGCTGGCCGACCTGGCGGCGAAGCTCCAGGTTGGCTGGGCCCATGTCGATTGGGCGCTCGCCCGGCACGCCGAGGGCCGGCTCACCGCCGACGAGGCCTCGGCCGCGAAGCTCTGGCACACCGACCTGCAATGGGAGGTGTGCGACGCCGCGCTCCAGCTCCATGGCGGCGCCGGCTATATGAACGAGTATCTGATCGCCCGCCTCTGGCGCGACGCCCGTGTCACCCGCATCTTCGGCGGCACCAACGAGATCATGAAGGAAGTCATCTCGCGGGCGATCTGAGGCGCGGATCGATCAGAGCAGCCGGTGCGCCTCGCGCGAGGATTTCGGCCGCCGGCTCGTGATCGTCACCACCGTCGCGAAACTCGTCATCCGGTAGAGGCGCCGCGCGAAGCCTTGGGGCAGGCGGATGCAGCCGTGCGAGGCCGGATAGCCGGGCAGGCGGCCGCCATGGAGCGCGATTCCGTCATGGGTGAGGCGCTGCATGTAGGGCATGGGCGCATTGTCGTAGAGGTTTGAGAAGTGACGGACCCGCTTCTGCAGGATCGGGAAGCGCCCAGTCGGGGTGCGATGCCCCGCCCGGCCCGTGGAGACCGGCGAGGTCGCCAGCAGTGTCTCGCCGCGAAAGACGTAGAGGCGCTGCAGCGGCAGGCTGACGAGGATGCGGACGCTGCGCGCGGCTCCGCGGACGGGCTGGGTCGCCTCGCGCGCCGCCGCCTCGGCGGGCGGTGTGGGTGCAGGTGTCGGTGCCGGTGCCGGCGGTGGCGCGGGCACGAGGGGAGGCAGAGGCACGTTCAGCGCGACTGCGATCAGGCCGGGCGCCGGTGCCGGCTCGACTGCAGGCTTCGTCTCGGCGGCGGGAACGGTCGCGCTGCCGAGCAGCAGGCCGGTCGACGCGCAGAACAGGGCGAAGCGCTTGGTCAGCCCGCCCCGTCGGCGGCCGCGCAGCCAGGCGACGAGGCTGGCCGGCGATGGAAGGGCCGCCGCCCGTCGCGGAGCGGCGCGCGATCTGCTCTTCGGCGGCGATGCCATGCGATTCCCCTATGCACCTCGTTAACCATATCAGCCGCGGCGGCGGCGGAAGGCAAGGGCTGCAGGCCCCACACGGTCTTGTCGCGCCGCGCGCGTCGCGGCATCAGTCCGCGAGCAACGAGGAGCAGGCGATGCGGATCATCGGCAGCTATGTCAGCCCCTATGTGCGCAAGGTGCTCGCCTGCCTCGCGCTCAAGGGTCTCGCCTACGAGATCGACCCGATCACGCCCTTCTACGGCGACGAAAGGTTCGAGCGGCTGAGTCCGCTGCGCCGGATCCCGATCCTGATCGACGGCGATCTCGTCCTCACCGACAGCTCGGTCATCTGCTTCTATCTAGACGAGGCCTATCCGGGCGCGCCCCTGCTCCCGGCGGATCTTCGCGACCGCGCCCGCGCGCGCTGGCTCGAGGAATATGCCGATACCCGCCTCGGCGACATCTTCATCTGGGGGCTGTTCTACCAGAGGATCGTCCACCCGATCGTCTGGGGAGAGCCGGGCGACCAGGCGCGGATCGAGCGCACGCTCGCCGAGGACGCGCCGCGCGAGATGGACTATCTCGAATCGCAGCTGCCCGGCGACGGCTTCCTGTTCGGCGGGATCGGCCTCGCCGACATCGCGATCGCCAGCTTCTTCCGCAACGCCGCTTATGCCGGCTTCGAGCCCGATTCGGAGCGCTGGCCGCGCACGGCCGGCTTCGTCGCACGCACGCTCGCCCACCCGCTGTTCGCCGGTCTGCTGCCGTTCGAGGACGTCCAGCGCGGCGCCAGCCCCAGCGGCCGCCGCCAGGCTCTGCTCGATGCCGGCGCGCCGCTCACCGCCGAGACGCTCGCCACCCGCCAGCCGCGCCGCGGCGTCATGCGCCTGTGAAGACCGCCCCGGCGGCCGCGCTCGGGAAGACACGTTCGAACAGGTGCTGGTAGCTGAGCACCAGCCCGGCTTCGTCGATGAGGAGATCGGCCTCGAACCCAGCGGAAAGGCCGAGATCGACGTAACGCACCCGGCCCCGGCCCTGGCGGTCGTAGCGCTGGCGCGAACGGGCGACGGTGAGCGCGGCGGCGTCGACATAAGCGGTGTCGAGGGTGAGGCTGGCCCCCGCGGCGGCAGGCAGGCGGCGGATGGGAAGGCTGTTGCAGAAGGGCGTTGCGGAGAGGTCCGGCTCGTCGGCGCCGTCCAGATCCGGCCGCCTCGCGCCGTCGACCCGCCAGCCGGTGCCGTCCCACTCCAGCCTGAGACTGTCTTCGCCGGCCGCGCTCCAGCGCCGGACGGTCAGCGACGAGGCGCGCCAATCGGGCGAGAGCCGCCACTCATGGTCCAGCCGGAACCCGCCATCCTCGAGGCACAGGACCGATCCGCGCGCGGTGATCCCATTCGCGCCGACCACCAGCTCGAGCCGCTCCAGCCCGGCGACGTCGGTGCGCCGCCAGTAGAGGACGGTGCGTTCAGGCATCCTCGAGGGCACCGGCACCGCGCAGGCGCGCGGCATCCCGTGCCGGCGGCAACCCGAACTGACGGGCATATTCGCGGCTGAACTGCGAGGCGCTCTCGTAACCCACCGCATGGGCGATCCGCGCCGCCTGGTCGGTTCCGGCGGCGAGGCGGCGGCGGGCTTCCTGGAGCCGGATCTGCTTCTGGTAGGCGAGCGGCGTCATCGCCGTCACCGCCTTGAAATGACGGTGGAAGGCGGACGGGCTCATCGCCGCGAGCCCGGCGAGCGTCTCGACGCGCAGCGGCTCGGCATAATGACCCCTGATCCAGTCGATCGCGCGCCTGACCCGCGTCACCCGGCTGTCGGAGCGGGCGATCTGGCGAAGCGTCGGTCCCTGCGGCCCGAGCAGCAGCCGGTAGAGCAATTCGCGCTCCGCCATCGGCGCCAGCACCGGAACATCGGCGGGTGAATCGCAGAGGCGGACCAGCCGCAGCAGCGGCTCGGCCAGATCGGACGTGATCGGGCTGATCGCGATTCCGGCGGCGGTGGGGCCTTCCGGGCGGGGCGGCAGATCGAGCAGCAAAGCGGAGAGGCTGGCCCGGTCGAGCCGGAGCGCGACCGCGATATAGGGCTGGCCCTGGGTCGCCTCAATGACCTGGCCGGTGATCGGCAGCTCGACCGAGGCGACGAAGAAGCTGCCGGTTCGAAAGTCCAGCGTGCGGCCGCCGGCGCTGACCCGCTTGGCACCCTGGAGGACGAAGCAGATCATCGGCTCGTAAAGGGCCGGAAGAGGCGGCGTGCACGTTGGGCCGACCCGGGCGAACAGCCGCGGCATCGGAAAGCGCAGGTCGGCATCCGCGCCGTCCGCCGCCGGGAAACGTGCCAGCACTTGCCGGCGCAGTTCGGCGATGGTTTCGTGCATGCCTTTCCTTCGCGCGCGAAGGGCGTGGCGCGCAACCCTCGCCGCCGCGATCGGCAGGATCAGGCAAGAAGCCTGCAGGATCGGGCGCGGCCCGGGCGCATCGCCTTCCCATCTCGGCAGGGTCATCGATCAAGGAGGGACATATGACCAGGATTGCGCTCATCACCGGCGCCAGCCGCGGCCTCGGCCGCGCCATGGCGCTCCATCTCGCTGATACCGGGGTCGACATCATCGGCACCTTCCGAAGCCGGCGCGACGAGGCCGACGGGCTCGTCGCCGAGCTCGAGGCCCGCGGCCGCCGCGCGGCGATGCTCCCGCTCGACGTCGGCGATGCCAGCCGCTTCGGCGTCTTTGCCGAAGCGGTGAAGGCGGTGCTCGCCGAATGGTTCGGCCGCGACGATTTCGACTATCTCGTCAACAATGCCGGCCTCGGCCACAACGCCCTCTTCGCGGAGATGGAGGAAGCGGCATTCGACGAGCTGGTGCAGGTCCATCTCAAGGGCCCCTTGTTCCTGACCCAGAAGCTGCTGCCGCTGATCGCCGACGGCGGCCGCATCCTCAACGTGTCGTCCGGACTCACCCGCTTCGCCTTCCCCGGCTACGGCGCCTATGCCGCGGCCAAGGGCGCGGTCGAGGTGCTGACCCGCTACATGGCGCTGGAGCTGGGACCGCGCGGGATCAGGGTGAACGTGCTCGCGCCGGGCGCGATCGCCACCGATTTCGGCGGCGGCGCCGTCCGCGACAATGAAGCGCTCAACGCGCAGGTCAGGGGAGGAATCGCCCTCGGCCGGGTCGGCGAGGCCGACGATATCGGCGGTGCCGTCGCCGCTATCCTGTCGGACGGCTTCGGCTGGGCGAACGGCGCCCGGATCGAAGTCTCCGGCGGGCAGCTACTGTGAAAGTCCGGGGGCGCAATAAAATACTCGAAAATATCGCGCCCCCGATTCACATCACGCCCGCCGGCCGCCGCGTGCCTGCACCATGTCCTCGCGATTCTTCTCGAAGTCGGAGGCGTCGTGCCGCTCCAGCAGCTGCGTCTCGGGTCCGCCGAAGGTTCGGTTGACCATGCGCCCGCGCTTCACCGCCTCGCGGCCGGCGATCAGCTCGACCCAGCGGTCGACGTGGCGATATTCGTGGACCGACAGGAATTCCTGCGCGCCATAGGCGTCGCGCATGATCGATCCGTACCAGGGCCAGATCGCCATGTCGGCGATCGTATATTCGTCGCCCGCCATATATTCGTTCGTCGCCAGATGGGTGTCGAGCACGTGCAGCTGGCGCTTGGTCTCCATCGCATAGCGGTTGATCGGATATTCCATCTTGAACGGCGCATAAGCGAAGAAGTGGCCGAAGCCGCCGCCGACGAACGGCGCCGAGCCCATCTGCCACATCAGCCAGTTCATCGTTTCGGTGCGCTTTCGCGTCTCGGTCGGCAGGAAGGCGCCGAACTTCTCGGCCAGATAGATCAGGATCGATCCGCTCTCGAACACCCGGATCGGCGGATCTACCGAGCGGTCGACCATCGCCGGAATCTTCGAATTGGGATTGATCTCGACGAAGCCGCTCGAAAACTGGTCGCCGTCGCCGATCCGGATCAGCCAGGCATCATATTCGGCGTCGGAATGGCCGGCCGCCAGCAGCTCCTCCAGCATGATCGTGACCTTGACCCCGTTGGGCGTCCCCATCGAGTAGAGCTGGATCGGATGCCGGCCCACCGGCAGCGCCTTGTCGTGGGTGGCGCCGGAGACGGGGCGGTTGATGCCGGCGAACTGGCCGCCGCTCGGCTGGTCCCAGGTCCACACCCGGGACGGCACGTAGCCGGGGGGCTGATTGTCGTCGGCTTGAGTCTGATCGGTCATGTCGTTTCTCCCAAAGGCCCCGTGACCGGACAGGTAGGATCGGCCCGCGCCCAGCTCCAGAGTGGCGCTTTCGCCACGGCGTGCGACACCGCCCGCTCAACCGCCGTGACGACAGGAAATCCATTCTGCTTCAACAACAAGGTAAGTTCGGACGTCGAAGAGACCGGATGCAACACTTACGATCCTGTTGCACTTCCGCAAGTCCTCGCAAGAAAAACTCGATACGCCGCTCGGCCGCTTGACAAGCGCTGTCATTCTGTTAGCGCTAACAATGGCCGTTAGCGCTAACATCCCTCACGAGTCGTGCGATTCGGAGGTCAGTATCCGGACGAAGAGCCGGAAAAGGGGAGGAATGATGAACGAGCTCGACAGTCGCCCTGTGTCCGCCGGTTCCCGCAAGCTCCGGGTCGGTCTCGCCGCCGGCGTATCGGTTCTGGCCACCTCCCTTCTTGCCGCGCCCGCTTTCGCGCAGGACGCCGCGCCTTCGACGGCGCCGTCGGCGGAGCAGGGTGCGGCCGGCGGCGCCGCCGCGCAGGGCACCACCGCCGGGCAGGGCGACGAGGAGATCCTCGTCACCGGCATCCGCGCCTCGCTCGACCGGGCCATCGACATCCGTCGCAATTCCGACGGCATCGTCGACGCCATCTCGGCCGAGGATATCGGCAAGTTCCCCGACACCAACCTCGCCGAGTCGCTGCAGCGCATTCCGGGCGTCTCGATCAGCCGGGTGAATGGCGAGGGATCGGAAGTGACGGTGCGCGGCTTCGGCGGCGCCTTCAACCTCGTCACCCTGAACGGCCGCACCATGCCTGCCTCGAACGTCAACGCGGTCGGCGGTGACCAGGACGTCGACTTCGCGCGCGCCACCAGCCGCTCGTTCGACTTCTCGAATCTCGCCGCGGAAGGCGTGCGCACGCTCGAGGTCTACAAGACCGGCCGTCCCTCCATTCCCTCGGGCGGCATCGGCGCCACCATCAACGTCGTCACCATGCGTCCGCTCGACGCCGGCCTCACCGGCCTTTCCGGCAGCATCGGCGCCCGCGCCGTCCACGATGCGAGCGTCGATCGCGGCAGCGACATCACCCCCGAAGTCTCGGGCGTGCTCAGCTGGGTCGATCCCAACGAGCGGGTCGGCATCTCGATCTTCGGCAGCTATCAGGAGCGCGACAGCGCCGCCGTCAGTGCCACCTCGAACGCCTGGAACATCCGCCGCCTCGAGGATTTCCTCAATCCGGACAACGGCTTCGTCAACGCCGCCACGCAGATCGAGAACGCGCCGGCGCCCGGCAGCCTCGTCTCGGTCCCCAACGACAGCCGCTATCACTTCTCGGAGAGCGAGCGCGAGCGTCTCAATGCCCAGGCGGTCCTCCAGTTCAGGCCGATCGACACGCTGACCTTCACCGCCGATGCGCTCTACGCCCGCCAGCGC
This sequence comes from Sphingosinicella terrae, assembly GCF_003347635.1. Lineage (GTDB taxonomy): Bacteria > Pseudomonadota > Alphaproteobacteria > Sphingomonadales > Sphingomonadaceae > Allosphingosinicella > Allosphingosinicella terrae. The sequence goes on along the minus strand of NZ_QDFY01000008.1, from coordinate 101,099 downwards.
CAGAACGAGCAGCGGACCGATCAGACCAACTGGTTCAACCGGCCGTTCCGCCAGGTTCGCTTCGACGACAATCCCGACGTGGCGACGACGATCTTCCTCCAGGAGAATATCTCCGGCGTGAAGGATACCGGCTTCGAGCAGCAATATCGCGCCACCGAGGACACGCTCGAATCCTACGGTCTCAACCTGCGCTGGGAAGCGACGGATGCGCTGACCTTCACGCTCGACGGCCACATCTCCGAGGCCGACAGCGGCCCCGGCGCGCGCAACGGGGCCAGCTCGACGCTGGTCAGCATCGGGGCGCCGGTCATCGCCGCCCACTCGGTCGACTATACCGGCCGCATTCCGGTCCAGAACATCACCATCAACGACGCGCTCCGCGGCAACGGCAATGGCGTGCTCGACATCGGCGATCTCGGCAGCCAGGTCGCCCGCACCAACGCGTCGCGGCAGAACCACCGGATCAACGAGGTCCGCTTCGACGCCCGCTGGGAGCTGAGCGACCAGTTCCGGGTCGATGTCGGCGGCGACTATGTCGATTCGCGGATGCGCAGCGATCGCACCCAGACCCAGCAGACGCTGGGCGATTGGGGCATCGGCGATCCAGGCGACGTCGAGCAGTTCGCACCGGGCCTGGTCGAGCAATTCTGCCTCACCTGCCGGTTCGACCGCTTCGACCCGCAGGCATCGGGCGCAAGCCTGATCGCTTTCCGCGGCAACGCGCTCGACCTCTACGACGCCCTGTCCCAGGCCTATGCCGGCCTCGGCAACCCGGTGAACGTCACCGGCAACGACTTCAACGTCGTCGAGGAGGAGGTCTGGGCGGTCTACGGCCAGTTGACCTGGCAGGGCGACCTGTTCGGCCGGCCCGCGACCCTGGTCATCGGCGGGCGTTACGAGGAGACGCGGGTCGACTCGCTCGCCATCGTCGCCGTGCCGGATGAGATCCGATGGGTTTCCGACAACGATTTCACCCGCATCATCGGCTCGCGCACCGAGACGATCGTCCGAGACGGCCGCTACAACAACTTCCTGCCGGCGATCGACTTCCGCATCGAGGCTTTCGAGGATTTCATCATCCGCGCCTCGGCGAGCCGGACGCTGGCGCGGCCGGAATATGGAAATCTGTTCGTCTCCGACACCGCCAACGCGCCGGGCCGGCCGATCGCCAATGGCGGCGTCGCTTCCGGCGCCAGCGGCAATGCCGATCTCGATCCGCTCGTCTCTGACAATTTCGACATCGCGGCGGAATGGTATTTCGCGCCGTCCAGCTACGTGTCGGCCGGCTTCTTCTACAAGCATGTCCGCAACTTCGTCGGCACCTCGCAGGTCACCCGGCAGCTCTTCGGCCTGCGCGATCCGAGTTCGGGCGCCCCGGGTACCCGGTCGGGCATCGCCCGCGAGCAGCTGCTCGATATCGGCGCCGACATCAGCGACGTGAACCTGTTCACGCTCACCGCGCTGATCGTCCAGAATGGCGGCGACGTCGCCGCGGCGCGGGCCCAGTTCGAAGCCAATTACAGCGGCGGCGCGCTGAACCAGGCCTTCGTCGACGCCACGCTGAGGGCCGTCGACATCTCGCCCGACGCCAACGATCCGTTCTTCGAGTTCGCGGTCAACACGCCGGTCAACAACCGTTCCGGCGACATTCACGGGATCGAGCTGGCCGGGCAATACTTCCTCGGCAATACCGGCCTCGGCATCGCCGGCTCCTACACGATGGTGAACGGCGACGTGTCGATCGACGTCGGTGCCGATCCGGGCGTCGATCAGTTCGCTCTGCTCGGTCTCAGCGACAGCTTCAACGTCACCCTCATCTACGAGAATTACGGCATCTCGGCCCGGTTGGCCTATAATTGGCGCGACAAGTATCTGGCCGCGACCAATCGCGGCGGCGGCGATCGCAACCCGGTCTTCGTCGCTCCGTTCGGCACGCTCGATCTCAACCTCAGCTACGACATCAACCCGCAATTCGCGGTGTCGTTCGAGGCGATCAACCTGACCAGCGAGCCGGTGCGGACCTATGGCCGAGATCCGAGCAACCTGTGGTTCGCGCAGGAGCTGAAGCCCCGCTTCATTCTCGGCGGCCGCTTCCGCTTCTGAGGCGTCTTCCTCTCCCCTCGAGGGGGGAGGGCGAGCCGCGAAGCGGCGAAGGAGAGGGGGATGTCGGCATCTCCTTCTCACGTCCGGGGAAAGGGGCTTGTCGCGCAGCCATGACCCCTCCCTCGGGCGGTTCTCCCGATCGGCGAGGCTCATCCTGGCGTCGCCGGTCGAACAGGGGAGGGGGAGGGCGCGACCTGGCGGCGCGGCCTCCCCCGGCTCCCGAGTTGAGTGGGTCCGCGCTTTGCTCCATCATCGCGCCATGACGGCGAAGGCGTTCCATGCCAGCGAAACGGGCCTGCCATGAGCCGCCCCGAGCTTCTCAACAATGTCGATCATGCCGATCTGCGCGTGATCATCCGCCACGCCGCCGAATTTGGCGACGCCGTCAACCAGGTCCTCGTCTTCCCGACCGAATATGAGGAGTTGCAGCGCGAATATCCGATCTTCTTCCGGCGCGACGAGCAGGGCGAGTTCCGCTCGATGGTCCTGCTCGGGCTCGACCGCGACGAGAATCTCTTCCTCGGCCCTTCGGGCTGGGACGCGCGCTACGTCCCGGCCGCCCAGCAGCGCGGACCCTTCACCATCGGCATCCAAAAGGGCGAGCCGATGGTCCATGTCGATCGGGATCATCCGCGGATCAGCCGGGACGAAGGCGAGCCGCTCTTCCTGCCGCATGGCGGCAACGCGCCCTATCTCGATCACGTCGCCGCCTTGCTAAGGCTCATCCATCAGGGCCACGAGGTGAGCGGGCCGATGTTCGCCGCCTTCGCCGAGCTCTCGCTCATCCGGCCGGTGGCGGTCGAGATCCAGCTCGATGCCGGCGAGCAATATGTCGTCCCGGACCTCCATACGATCGACGAGGAGAGGCTGGCGCGGCTCGGCGGGGCCGAGCTCGACCGGCTGCATCGCGGCGGCTTCCTTCGCGCCGCCTTCATGGCCGCGAGCTCGGTGGCGAATGTCGACCGACTGATCGCGCTCAAGAACCGCCGGCGGGAAGGCCGATGAGCGGGTCGGTACGTCCGGCGGCGGCGAGTGGGCCATCGCCCTTCGGCACGCCGGCGCGCCGCCTGCCCGGCATCTCCGCCGATTCCATCCCGTATGACGAGCTGATGGCGGGGCAGCAGCCGGTGGTCCTCGAAGGGGTCGTCGCCGACTGGGCACTGGCGCGCGCCGGGGCGCAGTCGGCCGCGGCGGCGATCGCCTATCTCAAGCGATTCGACGCCGGCCGGCCGGTCACCGTCTATCGCGGAGCTGCCGAGATGGGCGGCCGCTTCTTCTACGACGAGACGCTGACCGGCTTCAATTTCGAGTCCGGCCGGGCCGGCCTCTCCGCGATCCTCGACGAGATGGAAGCGCGTACCGGCGGGACCGACGGTTCCTCTTTCTATATCGGCTCGACCGACCTCGATCTCTATCTGCCCGGACTTCGCGCCGAAAACGACCTGCCGCTCGACCATCCCATGTTCCGGACAGGCCCGTTGCTGGCCAGCATCTGGATCGGCAACCGGACGATCGCCTCGACTCATTACGACATGTCGAACAACCTCGCCGCCTGCGTCGTCGGCCGGCGCCGCTTCACCCTGTTTCCGCCCGATCAGATCGCCAATCTCTATCCCGGTCCGCTCGAGCCGACTCCGGGGGGCCAGGTGGTCAGCATGGTCGACCTGCGCGCGCCCGATCTCGAGCGCTTCCCGCGCTTTCGCGACGCGATGGCGGCGGCACAGGTCGCCGATCTCGCGCCCGGAGACCTGCTCTTCTACCCGGCCTTGTGGTGGCACGACGTCGAGGCCTTCGACGGCTTCAACGTCCTGATCAACTATTGGTGGAACCCGTCGCCGGCCTTTCTCGACACGCCGATGAACACGCTTCTCCATGCCATGCTGAGCCTTCGCGACCGGCCCGACGCGGAGAAGGAGGCGTGGCGCCATCTGTTCGATTATTACATCTTCGGTCCGCCCGATCGCCCGGTCGCGCACCTGCCCGAACAGGCCCGGGGCCCGCTCGCCCCGCTCGATCCGATGACGGCGCGCCGCCTGCGCGCCCTGCTGCTCAACAAGCTCAACCGGTGAGGGAAGCGCCACGCCTGCGCGACGAGGGGAGGGAGATTTGGACGGCCATCAGGTGAGGAAGGTTGTCATTGCCGGCGGCGGCACCGCGGGGTGGATCGCGGCGACGGCGCTCAGCCGTCAGCTCGGGCCCTTCCTCGACATCACCCTCGTCGAATCCGAGGAGATCGGCACCGTCGGCGTCGGCGAATCGACCATTCCGACGACCCACAGCTTCCATCGGTTGATCGGCATCGACGAGCGCGACTTCGTCTGTGCCACCCGCTCCACCTTCAAGCTCGGCATCCTGTTCGAGGATTGGGGGCGGATCGGGGACCGCTACATCCACAGTTTCGGCTCGGTCGGCCGCGGCACCTGGATGGGCGATTTCCAGCATCTGTGGCTCGAGGCGCGGGCGCAGGGACATGCCGGCGATTTCGGCGCGCATGGCTTCGAGCATGAGGCGGCGCGCGCGCACAAGTTCGCGACCGCGGACAAGGCGCCCGGCGGCCGGATCAACTATGCCTATCATCTCGAGGCGTCGCTCTATGCCCGCTATCTGCGCGGCCTCGCCGAAAAAGCGGGCGTGCGCCGGATCGAAGGGAAGATCGCCGGCGTCGACCAGGATCCGGAAACCGGATTCATCCGCGCGCTGGCAATGGAATCGGGCGAACGGGTCGAGGGCGACCTGTTCATCGACTGCACCGGCTTTCGCGGGCTGCTCATCGAGCAGACGCTGAAGGCCAGCTTCGAGGACTGGCGGCACTGGCTTCCGACCGACAGCGCGATCGCGGTCCAGACGAAGGCGGTCGGCCCCGCCATGCCCTATACGCGCGCCATCGCCCACCGGGCCGGCTGGCAGTGGCGGATCCCGCTCCAGCACCGGGTCGGCAACGGCCTCGTCTTCGCCAGCGAGCATATGAGCGAGGATCAGGCCCAGGCGCTGCTGCGCGAGCGGCTGGAGGGCGAGATGCTGACCGAGCCGCGGCTGATCCGCTTCAAGGCGGGCCGGCGGCGCAAGGTCTGGGACCGCAACTGCGTCGCGCTGGGGCTGGCGAGCGGCTTCATCGAGCCGCTGGAATCGACCAGCATCCACCTGATCATGATCGCGGTGACCCGGCTCATCCAGTCCTTCCCTTTCGGCGGCGTCAACGAGGCCGTCGCGGCGCGCTTCAACGAGCTGTCGGCGCGCGAGCTGATCGGCATTCGCGACTTCATCATCCTCCATTATCGCCTCAACCAGCGCGACGACGGCGACTTCTGGCCGCGCATGCGCGAGATCGAGATCCCCGACACGCTCGCCCGGCGGATCGACCTGTTCCGCGAGAATGCCCTCGCCTGGCAGGATGCGGAGGAGCTGTTCCGGATCGATTCCTGGACCCAGGTCATGCTCGGCCAGCGCCTCGAGCCGAAGAGCTGGCACCGCCTCGCCCGGCTGATGACGCCGGCGCAGCTCCAGCAGGCGCTGGGCGACCTCAGGGCCAATATCGCCAAGGCCGTCGCGGCGATGCCCGCGCACCAGGACTTCCTCGATGCTTATTGCCCGTCCCCCATACCCTAATTCGGGGACGCAATATGAATTTGTTCCCCAAGGCGGGAGCGGCTAGTCTACGGCCATGGCCAGGCTCGCCCGTGTCGTCATCCCCGACGTGCCCCATCACGTCACCCAGCGCGGCAACCGCTCGCAGGCAATCTTCTTCTCCGACGCCGACCGGCAGGCCTATCTCGACCTGGTCGGGAGAGCCTGCGCCGAGCGCGAAGTCGCCTGCCTCGCCTGGTGCCTGATGACCAATCACGTCCACCTCGTCCTGACCCCCAAGGACGAGGACGGGCTGCGCGGCGCCCTCGCCGAGGCGCACCGGCGCTATACGCGGCGGGTCAATGCCGCGAAGGGCTGGACCGGCTACCTGTTTCAGGGCCGCTTCGCTTCCTATCCGATGGACCCGGCCCACCTCGTGGTGGCCGTGCGCTATATCGAGCTCAATCCGGTGCGCGCGGGCCTGGTCGACCGCGCCGAGGACTGGCCCTGGTCGAGCGCCCGCGCCCACGTCACCGGCAGGAGCGACGGCTTCACCGATCTGGCCGCTTTGTCGGGCCTGTATCGCAACTGGCGCGCGATGCTGGCGCACGGCCTCGAGGCCGGGGACATGGACGATGCGACGGTCGCGGCGATCGAGTCGCACCTGCGCACCGGCCGCCCGCTCGGCGACGACGCGTTCGTCGGGAGTCTCGAGACCCGGGTCGGGCGGGCCCTGAAGCCCGGCCGCCGCGGCCGCAAGCCCCGCGCGTCCTAAATCGGGGACGCAATACGAATTTCGCACGTCCGCCGGTCCGGCCGGCGATCGCCGAATGCCGTTGGGGAAATAAGTATTGCGTTGTCTAATTGATTTTGCGTCTCCGGGTTGTGACCGACGGCTATGGTTGTCTCCGAGGTCACGGGTCGGCTTTGGAGCCTGGGTTGACCCGTGCCTCATGATCGCGGTCAGGCGTAAGGGTGTGGATGTCTCTGATGTCCCCGACGCAGTCGAAGCTGCGACACAATAAACGAGATCATCCGTCTTTGGCGTCCGGTCGGCTTGCCGTTGGGATCAGGCCCAGCGGAAGTCGGTCTCGGTTCGCCAGAGCGTGTGGAGGAGCAAGGCGAGCTTGCGTGCGACGGCGACGCGTGCGCGCTTGGGTCCCTTTGTGGCGGCGAGTTCCAGGCCCCATCGGCGCAAGGCGCAGTCGCGCTTGACCCGGGCGAGCAGGCTGTTGGCCGCCTCATAGAGGCTGCGGCGCAGCATCCGATCGCCGGCCTTGGAGATGCGCCCCTTGGTGTCGCGCTCACCGGACTGGTGTCGCCTGGGGACCAGGCCGGCGAAGGCGCCGACATCGGCCCCTCGAGCGAAGCGGCTCGGATCCTCGACGCTGGCCTTGAACGTCATCGCGTTGACCGGACCGACCCCGGGCACAGTCATCAGGCGAGCGCACACCGGATCAGCGGCGGTGCGCCGCTTGAGCTCGCGGGTCGCCGCGGCGATCTGCGCCTCCAGCGCCGAGAGAGCGGCGACGAGCGGCGCCAACGGCGCCTCGAGCTCGGGTCTTTGCGCGAGCAGAACCTGAAGGCGCTCGGCGCGCTTGGCGGACGTCGTGGCCGAGCCCAGCCTCAGGCCGAACAGCTTCAGCAGGCCGCGCAGCTGGTTCTTCATCGCCGCATGGGCGCGAACCAGCTGCTCGCGCACCTTGAGTCACGCCCGATCGAGATGGGTGGCGCTGTCCTTCATGTGCACCGCCCTGAACCAGCCGGTGCGCGACAGCTGCGCCAGGCCCTCGGCATCGTGCGGGTCGCTCTTGTTGACCCGCGCCGACAGCACCCCCTTGGCATGGCGAGCGCAGATGCACACCGCCGGAACGCCGCGCTCGACGAGGCTATGATAGAGAAAGGAGGAAAGCGCGCCGGTCTCGAGGACCACCCTGACCACGGCGGGACAGTGCTTCTTCAGAACCTGTGCCAGCACCTGCGGATCGCTCGCACACACCCCTCGCCAGACGACCGACCCGGCCTCATCGACCAGGCAGATGTGCGTGCTCTTGTCGGAAACATCCAAGCCAGCGTAAAACTGCACCACGGGTCCATCCTCCTCCTTGAAGCGGTTGCAACACCCGACTTCGTATCAGCAGGAGGATGGGCCTACCTCAATTACGCCATGTCCCCGAATTTGCCGCCAGGCCGGGGACATGGACGATGCGACGGTCGCGGCGATCGAGTCGCACCTGCGCACCGGCCGCCCGCTCGGCGACGACGCGTTCGTCGGAGCCTCGAGACCCGGGTCAGGCGGGCCCTGAAGCCCGGCCGCCGCGGCCGCAAGCCCCGCGCCTCGCGCCTTAAATCGGGGACGTAATACGAATTACGCGTTCCCAGTGGTCCGGCGGGGCATCGCCGAATGGAGACTCGCGAGAGAAATAAGTATTGCGTCCCCGAATTCTTTCCCGAATTCTTTCGCGGGATGAGGGAGGGTGAGTCCCGCCATCCCGCGAAAGCCGTTTCCGATCGGCGCCCGCTCAGGCGGGAAAGCCCCTCGCCGGGTCGGCGCTCGCGCGCACGCCGGGTTCGGAGGCCCCGCTGCGGAAGGTCGTCCCGGTCGCCCGGCGAAGGGCCTTGCGGCCCTGGCTCACCAGCCTGGGCAGGCCATAGACTGCCGCCAGGCCGACCAGTAGCGCGCCCCCGCCCCAGGCGATCCGGTCATTGCGCATCGGCCGACTCCGACCGTTCGGCCTTGGCCGCCTTCTCGGCATCGCGCGTGGCCTGGTGGATGTCCTGGGAGGCGCCCATGTCGCCCTTGGTCGTCCGCCCGGCGCCCGGGCCGGCGCCGAGATCCGATCCGGTCATCGGATCCTTGGACGGATCGGATTTGAGCCGCGTCACCATCTTGGCCATCGCCGCGCCGTCCCCGGGGCCGAGCTTGACGCTCGCCGTGCCGTCGCCGCCGGTATCGGCGGGGAGCACCTCGTTGAGATCGTCGATCCGGTCCCATTGCTCGCCGCTGTTCCACGGGCCCTGCATGTCGCCTTCGCCCTGCGAAGCGTTGACGTACATGTCGGTATAGGGATCGACGCCCGGCAGCTTGCCCGGCGGGAAGTTGTTCTCGATCGAATGGAGCGCCTTCTCGAACGATTTCTGATGCGCGATCTCGCGCGTCATCAGGAATCCGAGCGCCTCCTTGATCCCGGGATCGTCGGTGATCCCGATCAGCCGTTCGTAGACGATCTTCGCCCGGCTCTCGGCGGCGATGTTGGAGCGCAGGTCCACCGTCGGTTCGCCCCGGCTGTCGACATAGGCGGCGGTCCAGGGAACGCCGGCCGAATCCATCAGCGCGGGGCCGCCGCCGAACAGGATCGATTCCTTGACGCTGGTGCTGCTCGTGCCGACCATCTGGTAGAGCTCGGCCTCGGCCTTCTGCTGCTCGGAGAGCTGGGCGCGGACGCCCTTGTTGAGCATGGTCACGATCGATCCGATCACCTCGAGATGGCTCAGTTCCTCGGTGGCGATGTCGAGCAGCATGTCCTTGCGGCCGGGATCCTCCTCGGCGAGACCCTGGGTGAAATAGCGCATCGCCGCGGCCAGCTCGCCGTCGGCGCCGCCGAACTGCTCGAGCATCATGCAGGCGAGTTTCGGGTTCGGCTCCGAGACGCGAACGGTATATTGCAGGCGTTTGTTGTGCATGAACATGGGGGCTTGCTCCTGGGTTGGTCCGATCAACAAGCCCGCGGGCGTGCCTTCGTTCCCATCGTGACGGGTCCGTCGCATGATATCGCGGCGAATGCCGGGCGCGGCAGGATAGACAGCCGATTCAGCGGCTTGTGGCCTCGAGCCGGCGAGACCGTCAAAGCCGCCTCGGCGGACGAGGAGGCGAAGTTCGACCGAGAGGGAAGCTCGTGATCAGGACGCTCTTCATCCTTTCCGCCGCGTATCTCGCCGCGATCGGCCTTGCGCTGACGGTGGTGCCGCTCCAATTCGGCGTCGGCGCGGTTCCGGCCGACGCCTCGCCCGAGCTCGTCGCCCTGCTGCGGCTTCTCGGCGGACCGTTCCTCGGTATCGCCGTGCTGAACTGGCTGTCGCGCGATGCCGAGCCAAGGGGCGCGCGGGCGATCCTGATCGCCAATCTCGTCGGCTTTGCTGCCGTGGCGGCCAACGACGTCTGGGGCGTCGCCAGCGGCGAGGCCCGGGCGCTTGCCCGCATCTTCCTGGTCGTCCACCTGCAGTTCGCCTTCGCCTTCCTCGCAGCTTTGCGGTCCGCCGCGGCGGGGCGGGCGGTCCCGGCACCTCCACCTGACCAGGACGGCCTCTAAGGCTTCTTGCCCCGCCCGATCAGGGAATCTCCCGCGCCGTATCGGGGTTGCCACCGATGGGGCGGCCCGGGTGCGCAGGGTAGAGAGGGGCTCGCCGCCCCCGGGCTCCGATCGCTTCGACCGCAGGAAGGAACCGTCAGATGAAGCTCATCCGTCTCGCCTTCGCCAGTGCCGCCCCGGCGGCTCTTGCCCTCGCCGCGACCTCGGCGCCCGCCGCGGCCCAGGCGGGCCAGTCGTCCGCCCCTTCCGCCTTCGAATATGCCATGCTTGCCGTGCTCGACGACGCCACCCGCGCTGACGTGGTGAGCCGCGCCACCGCCGGCAACAGCGTCATCGGCGTGGTCAGCACGATCCTGCTCAACCATTATCAGGAAGGCGGCCCGCGCAATCCGGGCCAGTCGCTCGAGGTCGTCGCCGTCGACTTCGCCCGCGGCGTCGTGATCATCCGCCGCGCCCCCGACGCCTTCGAGATCCGCCGCTTCGACCCTCGCACCCTGCAGCTGCGCTAGGCTTGTGAGCAGCGGTCGGTCCGGGCCGCCGGATCGGCCGCTGCGCTCGGCATCGACCTTCGCCAGATGACGGCGGAAAGCGCCTCGTCACGCTCGAAGTTCGGGCCGCCCCGGCCGTGCCTTCAGCCGATCTCCTCGATCAGCGCCGGCAGGTCGGCGAGCGACTGGAGCCGCCGGTAGCGGTCATGGTCGACCGGCTCCGCAGCCTGTTCGTGGGTCCAGGCGAGCGCCTGCGGCACGAAGGCGGCCCAGGCGCCCGCCTGCAGAGCCGGGACGATGTCGGAACGCAGCGAATCGCCGGCCATGATCGCCTGATGCGGCTCGACGCCGCTGCGAGCGATCAGGCTTCGGAAGGTGTCCGCTCTCTTGTCGCTGACGATCTCGACTGACGCGAAAGAGCTGCCGAGCCCGGAGGCGGCGAGCTTCGCCTCCTGGTGAAGCAGTTCGCCCTTGGTGAGGAGGACGAGATCGCCCAGGCCGGCGAGCGCCTCGATCGTGTCGCCGACGCCTTCGAGCAGCTCGACCGGATGACTGAGGAGCGCCCGTCCGGCCTCCAGGATCTGGCGGATGCCGCCGACGGGGAGGGCATCGCCGCCGAGCTCGACCGCGGCCTCGATCATCGAGAGCGTGAAGCTCTTGGCGCCGTAGCCGTAGAGTTCGAGGTTGCGCTCTTCCATGGCCGCCAGCGTCGATCGCGCGATGCCCGCCTCCGCGAAGGGCGCGATCATGTCGGCGAAGGCCTGCTCGGCCGCCTCGAAATGCCGCATATTGTGCCAGAGCGTGTCGTCGGCATCGAGCAGGATGAGCTTGATCGGCATGGCGGTCGCTTAAGGCGGAGTGGGCGGCCGAGCCAAGCCGATCGTGCATATGTCGGCCGCCCTTGCGGGGACTGCCGCGTCGCGCCGCCCCGGATTCTCTCACGCCTGTCGTGTCATCGCGGCCCGTCCTGACAGCGCCTCGCTATTTTCGATTATTTTATTCGGCACGCGCCGCGTCACGATGGCACCTCGGCGACGCCAATCACCTCTATAATGGCTTCGACACCTTCTCGATGGAGCAGCGGGCTTCGGGCTCATGCGGATGGGCACGCGCAGCAGCGGCATGGCACTCAAGCGCATTCAACGCGATCAGCTTCGGCTCGGCATGTACGTCCATGCCTTCGACGGCTCATGGTTCGACCACCCGTTCTGGAGGCGGGGATTCCTGATCCAGCGCGAGAGCGAGCTGGCGGCGGTGCACGGCAGCGGCATCGATACGCTGCTGATCGATACGTCGAAGGGCAGCGACATCCCGGCAGCAGCGGGAGCCGGGGCTTCGCGCAAGCGGCCGGCCCAAGCGGAGGCGCACGACCCGAGAACTGAGGCTGCGACCCAGGTCGTGAACCGCTCCAAGGAAAAGGTGCGCGAGCTGTTCGATGCGGCCCGCCTCGGCAAGGCGGTCGAATCCAGCGCCGTCCTCTCGGTCGTGGCCGAGGTCGCCAGCGAGATCGAGCATAACCGCCGGGCCTTGCTCCGGGTGCTGCGGCTCAAGTCGAAGGATGAATATACCTATCTTCATTCGGTCGCGGTCTGCGCGCTGATGGTCAATCTCGCCGCCCAGATCGGGCTCGACGAGCGGACGGCGGCGAAGCTCGGAACGGCGGGCCTGCTGCACGATGTCGGCAAGGTGAAGATCCCCGACGAGGTGCTCAACAAGCCGGGCCGGCTGACCGACGAGGAATATGCGCTGGCCAAGACCCATTCGATTGAGGGCTACCGCCTCCTCGTCCAGGTCGAGGGCATTCCGCCGGTGGCCCTCGACGTGTGTCAGCATCACCACGAGAAAATGGATGGGACCGGCTATCCCCATGGCCTGAACGGCGAGGAGATCAGCCTGGCGGCCCGGATGGGCGCGATCTGCGACGTCTACGACGCCCTGACCTCCAACCGCCCCTACAAGAACGCCTGGACTCCGCTCGAGGCGATCACGCGCATGCGGCAATGGCAGGGCCATTTCGATCCGCAGCTCCTCTTCGCCTTCATGCTGAGCGTCGGCCTGCTTCCGGTCGGGACGGTCGTCGAGCTGCGAAGGGAGCGGCTCGGAATCGTCATCGAAGGCGGCCGCCGCGCGACCCGCCCCAAGGTGCTGGCCTTCTACTCGACCCGCCGGCGCAGGTTCACCCGTACCGAGCTCACCGTCGCCGGCGACGGCCGCTTCGGCGACGCCATCCTCGCCGAGGTGGATCCGGCGAAATGGGGCATCGCGCAGGAGCGGATCGATCATTTCGTGCGGCTGGGCGTGCCCTGGGTATAGCTTCGGCAGACAGTCAGCGAGCCCGAGCGCAAGCGCAAGCGGCGTGTCGTCTCGCGGCCACCGTTACACCGTGCCCGTAGCGGAAGCGCCGTCTCGATCGCCTGCGATCAACCGTCGCTTGTTCAGGCACCCTCCTGGGCTTGCTTTCGGCCTATTGCGGGCACTGAGGCTGGCGCGGTAGGTTGCGCCCATGGGGAACGATCAAAAGCTTACTGGTTCGTCGAACAAGGACCATGACAGCATATTCGACGCGGACACGCCTGAGATCCGTCAGCGACTGGAGGGGATACAAAGGATCGTAGAACGGAGCGTGGCCAACGTAGAACGGTGCGTCAGCTATGGCATGCCGGCTTTTCGCAGAGGGAAAGTCTTCTTCTACTTCGCTTCTTTCAAGAAGCACATCGGGATCTACCCACCGGTCATCAAGCCCGCAGCTTTGGTCGATGATCTGGCACCTTACCGAGGACCCAAGGGGAACCTGATATTTCGGCACAGCGAGCCCCTGCCAATTGAACTCGTAGGCCGTGTTGCGGAAGCCTTGGCCGACCAATATGCGCCGGATGATCGGGGCTGACGTCCGCTTCCCGCCCACCCCGGCCGGTCGACCATCAATCCTATGGCGCGCCATGAGAGCCGAAATTCAGTTGCGCCGCCGACACTAGTCCGGCTGCGCCCCGTTGCAGACCCTCAGTCTGGTTCCGCGCCGGCGATTGCCCGCAGGCGTCGGCTGAGGCGATCATCGCCGGCCGGAACGACGCCGACATCCTCGTGTCCGGGGATCCAGCCTGTCCGCACCGTGCGCGCGGCCAAGGCTGCCTGTGCAGCCCGGCGCGCCCGCTCTCCCTCACCCTTCGAGCGATAGATCACCGCGCGCGCGGCTTCCGCCTGGAAGACCATCGACGAGAAGATCGGATCATCAGCAGCGTCGAGCGCCGCCAAAGCCCGCTCGTACCGTTCCGTGCGCTCGTGAAGCGCCACAAGCATCGCATAATCGTATGCCGCACTCGTTCGGGAAAGCGGCTCCCGGACCTGCTGCTCGATCGCGTCTTCCAGCAGCTCGAGCGCGCGTTGCACCTCTCCCGAAACATAATATGCGTGCGCCATTTCGAGCAGTGCGGGAGCGACATGGAATGGATCGCCTTCATCGACGCATCGGCCAAGCAGCCGGATCGCCGCTGCGGGGTGACTGTCCTTCAAGATCGATCCCTGGATTCGCAGATATTGCGCCTTTTGACTTCGGCTGCGCGCCAGCTTGGCGTCGAAGGCGGCTTCCATCTGTGCGCCCCAATGTGTGTTGCGGTACCAGTCCTCGCTGCCCATCAAGCTGCGCATAGGGGCAGAATGCTAAGGTCCGCTTTCCGCCGACTAAGTTGAAAATCTCGGCAGCCAGATCCGAGCCGACGCGGGTTCGACCGTGGCTGCCCTCCTCAGGCGGGTGCCGGTTGCGGAATCGGCATCGGCTTGGCGAGCTTACTCGAACTTGATGGCACTCCGTCCGGTGCGTCGGGAGCCGAAAGGATGCAGGACGGTTCTGCCCCCGAGGAGCGCTGAAGCGATGGATGAACGGGAAAAGCAGGAGATACGCGCCGCCTTCGGCGACGCGGTGAATATGACCCCGAGCGAGCTCGAAAAGTGGCTCGCCACGCCCGAAAGCCAGGAGGTCGGGTTCACGCGTGAGGGCGAAGGCGAGGCTGTCGGACACCAATCGGGGCGCCGCATCGTCGAGATCAAGCGCGCCAGACAGTCCGAGCTGCGCGACGACGATTATGCGCACATGAAGAAGGTCGTCGGCTACGTTCACCGCCATAGAGCGCAAGGCGGCCCTTCGGAGGACAAGGAACACAGCCGATGGCGCTATTCACTTATGAACTGGGGCCACGATCCCATGAAGGCATAGCGGCCACGCCTCAGCGCTTGCGCAGCGCCCCTGGCTTGTGGGCAGCTTCGGCGCCGGTCTTGTCGCTTTTGACCAGATATTCCGGATTGTCCTTCGAGGCGGCGACCTTGTGCGACTTGATGTGAGTCTCGGACGTCAGCTTGCGCTCGACCTTGCCCTCGACCTCGCCCTGGCTGCTATCCCACGCGACCTTGTCGCCCTTCTTGAACTCGGCCACTGCCGTGGTCTCCTGACTGCATCCTTGTTCCTCTGGCCGAGGATAGCAATCAAACCGTTCGGTGCGGCCGGCGTTCCCAAGACATCTATTGCCGACCCCGTCGGCGACCCTCTCCGCCGGCATCGCGGGGACGCAACACCTGTTGTGCGGCGGCAATGCCGTCAGCCGCCAAAGTCCGCAGGGGCCTGCCGGCATGAGCTTCGACCGCCCGGCGGACGCACCACAAGCGCCTCGGATCGAAAGCCCCGCATCCCGACCACGTCTTGCTCGAGCCACGGCCGCTCGCCGGCACGCCAGAGCGGCGCACGATGCGCCACGCGATACCTCCGCGGCCCGCTGTCGCGACGCGGCTCCGGCGCCGACGCGCGCGGGATGTAGACGAATTCGGTGCTCATCTCGCCCGCCGACAGCCGCACGGTCGAAACACCATGCCCGCCCATGTCGACGAACTCCAGGTGCGGCGCGAGATCGTGGTTCGACAGCGAAGGTGATAGACGTCTGCCGCATGGACCAGCACGCGATATTCCAGGGGTACGCAGCCGATTCACACGCGCTGGTGCCTCTTTTCGAGGCGCTGCGAAGCGAGGAGGTTCTCGCCCCCGTGCTGGATCTTGTCCCGTCGACGCCGGCCAAGACGCTGGACGTTGGGGCGGGCACGGGGCGCGATGCAGCGTGGCTGGCGAAGCGGAGGCATCGCGTGCTCGCCGTCGAGCCGGTGAGCGAACTTCGACAAGCCGGGCGAGCCCTCCATGACGAGAACAACATCGAATGGCTCGACGATACTTTGCCGTTCCTGGGGCGAACCAAGGCACGTGGCGAGACGTTCGATCTAATCCTGTGCATCGCGGTGTGGCAGCATCTTCCCGAAGAACAGCACGAGCCTGCACTCGCCAACCTTTCATCCTTGGCTTCACGCGGGGGCCGGGTGATACTCTCCGTCCGACACGGCCCTGGGTCTCCGAACCGTGCCTGCTTCCCGGCCGACACGGGCCATCTCGTTGCTGCCGCGAAGGACAATCGCCTCGACCTGTTGGCACGGCGGCGATCAGGCTCTGTTCAACCCCGGAACCAGCGCGCCGGTGTCGTTTGGGACTGGCTCTGCTTCGACCGCCGCTCTGAATGACCGCAATGGTCCGTTTTCGGCGCACCCGCTTCCGACCGATTGCCGACATTCCACCGCGAAAGCCCAGCGCCCGCACCGGTCAGCCGATTACGGCCCAGTGAACCAAGCCCTCAGCCAGCGGCCGGCAGCCTGAAACTGCTGCCGAAGCGGCTTGCAACCCTACAAGCTTCGGCTAGACGGCCGCCGTGGCCAAAAGGAAATTCCAGAATGGCGTTGGACGAGAGTTGGGAACTTAACGAGCGCGGTCAGGTGAAAATTGCCGCGCTCATGGGTTATTCGATGGCGACCATGCCTGAGGGAGGGCTCGTCCGGCTCGAATATGCCGAGACGCTCGAGGATATCGACAAACGCACGTCGTCAGGCCTGCAGCTTCATATCACCGCACCCCAAGCACGCGAAATTGGCGAGGCGCTGCGGCGCCTGGCCGACACGCTCGACGGACAGGAGCAGGGGACCCGGCGCTAGGTCGCGCAGCCCGGGGTGTGCCCGCGATGCAGTGGGTGTCCGGTGCCAGCTTGCTCGCCAGAGAGTGGCAAGCAGGACGGTTTGTGGTGGCGATCCTGTCGAGTTCATTCCCGGGCGAAGCGGGTCCCATCCCGACGACTACCGCTGCATTGCGTAAGCGGAGACCTGATCGCGCGACTTCCGCTTTGCACCCTTTGCGGCTGTCTCAGGGCAAACACGGGGTTGGAAGCCGACGGTCCTATCGCTGCCATTCGCCTCGAAGCAAGGCGGGCCGCTTTCGGCCTGTCTCGGCCCTTGATCCCGGTTCAGAGCGTCCTCAGCGCAAGCGCCGCCCCTCCGCGTCCCAAACCTCCACCGCGCCCAGCTCGAGCGCCCTGATCCCCGCCTCGACCTGGCTGAGGTCGCCGACCACCACCCACACCAGTGCCTCCGGCCGGATCATCTCCCTTGCCGTCGCGCCGATCGTCTCGGGCCTGAGCGCCTCGTAGCGCTCCGGGAGGCCGGCGAGATAGTCGTAGGGCCGCTCGAACCGGTCGATATGCTGGAGATAGCCGACCAGGGCGCTGTTGGTCTCGAGCTGGCCGGGCAGGGCCAGGATCCGCCCGCGGCGGACGAGGTCGAGCTCCTGGGCCGTCGCCGGCCTCTCGCCGCGCAAGCCGTCTATCTCCCGCCTGATCTCGACGAGGGCGTCGGCGGTGCGGTCGGTCTGGACGCTGGTGGCGACGCCGAACATCTGCGGCCCGCGCGCGTCGGCGACGAAGCTGCTCGCGCCATAGGTCCAGCCCTTGTCCTCGCGCAGGTTCATGTTGAGCCGCGAGGTGAAGTTGCCGCCCAGCACCTCGTTCATCGCGCCGATCTCGAAATCGCGCGGATCGAGCCCCGAGGGCATGACGTGGCCCACGCGGATGACCGACTGGATCGACCCTGGCCGGTCGACCAGGATGACGCGGCGGCCCGGTGCCGGCTCGAGCGGCGCCACATTCTTCGGCGGCTGCGGCCGCGCCGGCGGGGTCCAGTCGCCCAGCGCCCGGTCGAGCGCAGCGACGAGCGTGTCGAGATCGACGTCGCCCGAGGCGTAGAGGATCGCATTGTCGGGCCGGATCCAGCTTTCGTGGAAGATCTCGGCGTCCTCGCGCGAATAGCCGCGCAGCGTCTCCGCCCGCCCGGCGAGCGCGGTGCCATAGGCATGGTCGGCGCCGAAGACGAGATGGGAGAAGGTGCGCTGCGCGATCGATGCCGGGTCGGCGAGCGACTGGGTGAGCGAGGCCAAGGCAAGCCCGCGCTCGCGCTCCAGATCCTCGGGCCGGAAGCCGGGATTGCGGATATAGTCCGCCCACAAGGCGATCGATTCCGGCAGGGTCCGGGCCAGCGCCGACAGAGCGAAGCTGGTGGTGTCGGAATCGCCGTAGCCGTGCATGCGTGCGCCCAGCGCCGCCTGGCGCTCGGCGAATTGCTGGCCGGTCAGCGTGCTCGTGCCGTCGTCCATCAGCCCCACCGTGAAGCCGGCGAGGCCGCGCCGGCCGGCCGGGTCGGCGGCGGAGCCGGCGTCGAAGGTCATTGCCAGGTCCACTGTCGGCACGCCCGTCCGCCGGGCGAAGCGGACGCGCAGGCCGTTGGAGAGGCGTGCTTCCTCGATCGCCGGGAGGGTGAGGCCGGGCGAGTCCGCCATATCGGGGAGCCGGCTGCGGTCGGCGGTGTCGGGCGTGACCGAATGATTGCCGTGCGGGAGCACGGTCAGGCGGTAGGAGCCGCGCCGCAGCCATTCGGCGCCGGCGGTGCGGACCTCGGCGGCCGTCACGGCCGCGAAGCGGCGCTCGTCGGCGGCGAAGCGGCCGGGATCGCCGGCGAACAGGGCGCCGTCGGAAAGCGCCATCGCCCGCACGTAGATCGATTCCATGGAGCGGACCATGTCGGCGTAGGAGGCCATCTTGGCCCGCTCGAGCTCGGCCTCGGTCGGGCCCTCGGCGAGGAACTCGGCCAGCGCCGTGTCGATCGCCGCTTCGGCGGCAGCCGGGTCGACCCCGTCGCGAAGCTTGGCGTCGACGGTGAAGACGCCGGCGACGGCGTAGCTCTCGTAATTGGCGGAAACCTCGCTCGCGATCTGGAGGTCGTGGACCAGCCGCTGGTAGAGCCGCGAGGTCCGGCCCCAGCCGAGCACGCGCGCCATCATCCTAAGGGCCGGCGCCTCCGCCGTGCCGCGGCCCGGCACCGCCCAGCTGCGCGAAACCGCGGCCTGCGGCACGTCGTCGATCATCGTCTCGCGCCGTTCCTCGCGAAGCTCCGGCACCCACCGGGTGACGCGGCTCGTCGGCGGGCCGGCCGGGATCGATCCGAAATAGCGGGTGACGAGCTGCCGCGCCTGCTCGACGCTGACGTCGCCGGCCAGGGTGACGACGGCATTGGCCGCGCCATAATATTGGCCGAACCAGGCCCGCACGTCCTCGATCGAGGCGCGGTCGAGATCCTCCATCGATCCGATCACCGGGTGGCGATAGGGATGCCCCTGCGGGAACAGGCCCGCCATCCGCATCTGCGGCATCAGCGCATAAGGCTGGTTCTCCCAGGTCCTCTTCTCGTTCTGGACGACGCCGCGCTGCTCGTCGAGCTTGGCCTGCGTGACGGCGCCGAGCAGATGACCCATCCGGTCGGATTCGAGGAAAAGGACGCGCTCCAGCCCGCCGGTCGGCACCACCTCGTAATAGAAGGTCAGGTCGTTGGAGGTCGCGCCGTTGACCGCCGAGGCGCCGATCTCCTGGAGCGGCGGGAAATATTCGGCGTCATGATGCTCGGATCCGTTGAACATCAGATGCTCGAACAAGTGGGCGAAGCCGGACCGGCCTTCCGGCTCGTTCATCGAGCCGACATGGTACCAGACGCTGACCGCCACCTTCGGCACGCTGTGATCCTCGTGGACGACGACGCGAAGCCCGTTGGGCAAGGTGAACTGCTCGAACGGCACCAGCGCCTCGTCATCGGCGGCAAAGGCCGGGGACGCGGCGAAGCTCATCGCGGTGGCCGCGAGCAGAATTGTCAGGCGCTTCATGTGAGTATTCCTTGCGAGGGGAGGGGGCGGCGGCCGCCGGCTCAGAAAGTGGCCGAAAGGCCGATCTTGAACCGCCGGCCGCCCAGATAGGTGGCGCGGGTGAAGAAGCGCAGGTCGTCGCCGAACGTCTCCTCGACGTCGGGGTCCGCGGTGCCGTTGAGCAGATCGGACGCCTCGACATAGAGGCGAAGCCGCCCGAAGCTCGGCCGCAGATAATATTCGGCGCGGAAGTCCAGCGTCTGGACTCCCTCCTGGTACAGGCTGAGGCCGCGCGGCTCGAACCGGCCCAGCGAGCGCGACTGGAAGCCGTAGGCGAGCGTCGCATCGATGCCGTACTTGTTGTAGGTCAGCGCCACCGTCCCCGAATGGCGCGGCTGCAGCGCGAAGGGGACGGAGCGGAACTCGAATATCTCGCCGCCGCCCGCGGCCCAGCTGTAGCGCTCCGTGCGCGAGCTCTCGGTGAAGGTGTAATTGGCATAGATGCCGAGGCCGCTGAGCGCGCCGGGCAGGAAGGTGAACTGGCGCTCGAGCTGGGCCTCGATGCCCCAGATCCAGGCCTGCTCGTCGCTGTTGATCGGGCTGCGCCCGGTGATGAAGGCGCTGCTCGGATTGGCCGGGTCGAAATAAGGCGGGCCCTGGAAATAGGGATGGTCGGGCAGCACGACATGCTCGAGATTGACCGGCCCGTTGACGGAGGTGGACTGGAGCAGATTGTCGATCAGCTTGTAGAAGCCGCTCACCTTCATCAGGCCGATCCGGTCGTGATAATGCTCGACGCTGAGGTCGAAATTGTGGGTCGTCGCCGGCCGCAGATCGGGATTGCCGGTGACGATCTCCAGGATCGGCTTGACGCCCTCCGGGCCGGGAATGGGGAAATTGATGAAGCTGATCCGGGTCTGGGTCGAAAGCAGGCCGATCGCCGGCCGCGCCACCGACATGTAATAGCCGCCCCGAAAGATCAGATTGTCGCTCTCGCGATAGTTGAACAGGATCCGCGGCAGGATCTCGGTCACCGTGGCTTCCTGCGTCACCAACTCGGTGAAGGCGTTCTGGAAGATGAGGTCGACTCCGATGCCGCCGCCATTCTCCGGCAGGATCGGGCCGATATAGGTCGGGAAAATGAGGTTGTCGGCGCGCAGCCGCACCCGGTTGACGCGGGCGCCGCCGATGATCTCGAGCTTGCCGAACTCGAGGCGGGACTGGACGTAGCCGGCGATCGTCTCCTCGCGCGTGCGCTGGTTGCCCTGGTCGGGATGGGGGACGATCGGGGTCAGCGTCAGTCCGCCGGTGCCGAGATAGGATTCGAGATTGTCGACGAACTCGCCGATCTGGTCCTCGCCGATGACGGCAAAGCCGGGCACGGCGATGCCGATCCGGGTGAGGTCGGAGGGCACGAAATCGAAGCCCAGGGCGCCCACCGGCGTGCCGCCGCCGAGCTGGGATCGGACGAGGTCGCTGCGGAACTCGGTGCGCTCGTAATAGAGGCCCGCCTCGATATAGCTCAGCGGGCCAGCGCCGACGTCCCAGCGGGCGCTGAGGCTCGCCGTGTAGCGGTCATTCTCGCCGGTCGTCAGGTCGATCTGGCCGCTGGCATTCTCGATGACGAACTGGCTCGGATCGTTGACGAAGTCCCAGCCGGCCTGGCTGAGCAGGGGCAGCGGAATGCCGTTGCCCGATCGCGTGCCGAAAGGCGAGATGATGAAGCCGGCGGTCGGGTCCGTCGCCTCCGGCAGGAAATAGCCGGGGAGGGCGTCGCGGTCCGGCGATCGAAGCTCGAGCCCGAATTGCCGGGGATGGCGCTCGGTGCCGCGGGCATAGCCGAGGACGTAATTGAATTCGAACCGGCCGACATTGGTGCGGCCGTTGAAGCTCAGATTGTCGGTGACGATTCGGACATCCCGGTCGTAGAAATATTGCTGCTGGCGGCGCAGCGCGGCATTGCCCGGGGTGAGATCGAGCCCGAGCTCGGCGCCGTCCGGCCCGCCGGGCCGGTCGGTATATTCGATCAGCGCGTCGAACGTGTCGGTCAGCGAGAAGGTCGTCCGCTCCGTCTCGGAATGGAGGAAGTCGAGCTTGAGGTTGGTGTGGTCGGCCACCTGCCACTCGCCCGACAAGGTGAGCGCGAGCGTCTGCTGCTCGACATGGTTGAAGCTGGTCTCCAGCCGCGTCGGATAAGCCTCGGCCGCGTCCGGAAAGAAGGGGAAGGTGAGCAGCGGATCGACGTCCTCGAGCGAGTCGGAGGTCGGCAGCCCGTCGGCGTCGAGCGGCAGATAGCGCCCGTAGCGAAGAACGCTGTTGTAGGAGATCGTGCGCGCGCTGTTCTCGCGATACTGGACGGAGGCGCTGAGGCCGATATTCTGGTCGGCGCCGAACGTGCCGGCGATCGTGCCGGAGACCAGGAAGTCGTCGCTGAACCCGTTGGTGCCGCGGCCGCCCTCGATCTGGACGTTCGCATAGCGGCGCGGCCGCTGGAGCGGCGACAGCGTCTCGATTTCGACCAGGCCGCCGGTGCCGGCGCTGTCCTGGCTCGGCAGCAGGGTCTTGTGGATGGTGATACGGCTCACCGAATCGGCGAGCAGGTTGCTGAGGTCGGCCGATCGGCCGACGCCGTTGCCCACCGGCAGGTTGAGCCCGTTCAATTTGACCGCGTTCATGTCCGGCTCGAGGCCGCGGACGACGATATTGGTGCCGTCCCCGGTCAGCGCGTCGCGCTGGAACGATACGCCGGGCGCGCGGCGCAGCGCATCGGAGAAGGTGGTGCCGGTGAAGTTGCCGAGATCGTCGGCCGAGATGACGTCGGCGCTGTTCTCCGCAGTGCGCTGGAGGTTCAACGCGTTGGCGCGGGCGCTGAGCGAGCCGTAGACGATGATTGCGTCGCCGCCGCCGGTCGCGCCGAGCGCGAGCTCGGTCTCGGCCGCCCCGCCGGCGGGCACCGTCACATTCTGGGTGGCCGGCGGGTAGCCGATGAAGGAGACGGTCAGTGTATAGTCGCCCGGCGGCAGCGCCGGGAAGCGAAAAGCCCCTTCGTCGTCGACGCTGGTCGTGTCCCCGGTCTCCTCGATCCGCACCAGAGCGCCGGCGAAGTTGCGCCCGCCCTCGGCCGCGGTCAGCCGCCCGGCGATCGATCCGGAAGGGCCGGCGCCGCCGGTCCCGCTCGCCGGTTCGGCCGAGGGGCCGCCGCCATCGCCGCCGACGACGACGTAGGAGCCGCCGTCGGTGACGCGAAGGGTCAGGCCCGAGCCGCGCAGCAAAAGCCGATAAGCGCCGGCGGCGTCGTAGCTGCCGCGAAGCGCCGGCGCGGGGCGACCGCGGACGAGGCTGTCGGAGAAGACGATGTTGGACTGGGTCCGGGACGCCACAGCCCGAAGCGATTCGGCCAGTGGCTGCTCAGGCAGGTTGAACTCATAGCTCGCCTGCGCCTGCGCGGCGGCGGGAACCGACATCGCGGCGACGGCCGCCGATGCGAAGAGCGCTAATCTGATGTCCATGCCATGCCCCCCTTGGCCGTCGTTCATGCGGCCTTCATCTTGTTAGACGCCGGTCGAGGGGAAATCCGACACGGGTCCGACACGAAAATGTCACGGGCGTATGCGGCCGCTACTGCCGTCTCTCCCCTCCCTGCACGCAGGCAGGGGCCGGGGGTGAGTGCGCAAACGGAGACGCACTGCCGGCGGAGACAGACCCACCCCTAACCCCTCCCTGCGTGCAGGCAGGGGAAAGCGATGGCCCTACCTTCCGATCCGCAGCTCCCCGTCGCGCTGCTCTATGCTCAGCCCATGCAAAGTCGCCACCGCCTGCGCGAATTCGCCGCTGTCGTTGGTCGCGAACACGCCCGAGACACGCAGCGACGCCACCCGCGGATCGGCGATGACGATGGTCGGTCCGCCGTAGCGGTTCACCTCGGCCACGGCGTCGGCGAGCGATGCGTCGTCGAAGACCGCCTGGCCGCGGCGCCAGGCGGTGGCCGCCTCAATCGACGGCCGGTCGATCCCGGCGAAACGCTCATTCTCGGCCCTCAGTCGCTCGCCCGGCGCCAGGACGACCGGAGCGGCGCGCGCGGCCGCCGGCTCCGCACCCTCGACGGCAACCCGGCCCTCGATGAGCACCACGGCGACCTCACTGCCGTCGCGGCGGACGATGAAGCTGGTGCCAAGCGCGCGCACCTGCTTGCCGCCCGCTTCGACGATGAAGGGCCGGCTCCGGTCGGGGGCGACTTCGAACATGGCCTCGCCATGGTCGAGCCGCACCCGTCGCTCGCTGCCCTCGTAGCGCACGCTCAGCGACGTGTCGGTGTTGAGCGAGATCCTCGATCCGTCCTCGAGCGTCGCCATCTCCTGCTCGCCGCGGCTGGTCGAATAGTGTCCGGCGCGGCCGGCCAGCAGCCACAGGCTGGATCCGGCCGCGAGGATCAGCAGCAGCGACGCGGCAAGCGCGAGCACCGCGCCGCGGATGCGGGGTGCGCGCCGCTCGTGCGCCCGAGCCGGCGCTTCGCCCGCGGCGATGGCGGCGCCGGGGACCAGCCCCCAGATCTCGGTGGCGCGTTCGAAGGCGTCGCGATTGTCGGCGCTGGAATCCAGCCACGCCCGCAGCGCGGCCTCGGTGGTCCCGTCGCGGCTCTCCGAGTTGAGGCGTGCGATCCAGGCGGCCGCATCCGCGTCGGCCAGGCGGCGGGGGGAGGGGGCGCGGCTCACCATCCCTCCATCCATTCCATCAGTCGCAGGGTCGCACGGGCGACCTGCTTCTCGACCGCCGAGACGGAGAGGCCCTCCGCCTCGGCAATCTCCTTGTAGCTCAGATTCTCGAGCCGGCGCTTGAGCAGGATGTTCCGTGTCCGCTCCGGCAGCTGGGCGATGCCCTCGGCTGCGCGCCGCAGCCGCGCCCGCTGCTCCAGGACATGGGCCGCATCCGGCGAGCAATCGGCGATGGCGTGGATGTCGTTCGCCTCGACGAAGGGCGCGCGGGCGCGCCGCCGGGCGCGGTCGACGGCGAGATTGACGGCGGCGGTCACCAGCAGGGCCTCCTTCGATCGCGCCGGATGCGATCGTTCATATCGCTCGATCCTGAGGAAGGCTTCCTGGACCAGCTCGTCCGCATCCTCCTCGGACGCACCGCGCCGGAGCAGCAGGCGGCGGGCCTTGGACAGCATCTGGGCAAGCCCCGGCGTCGCCATTCACGTCTCCCTCACCCCTTAGACGCGCCAAGGCCCCGAACCGGACAAGGCGATGGTCCGGACATTCTGGGCTCTCCGGGCATGAGGGTCAGACCGCTTCTTCGCGCTGATACGCGACGGCTGCGCCGAGCAGCCCGGTCTCCTCGTGCAGCACCAGCTTCACCGGCATCGCCTCCATCCGCCGGCGATAGCGGCCCTTGGCGATGAACCGGCCGCCGAAGAGCCTTGTCCTGAGATGGCCCGCCATCCGCCGCGACAGTCCGCTGCTGATCACCACCGCATTCGATCCGTGGGCGAGGGCGAGGTCGCCCGCGGCCGAACCGAACGCCTTGACCAGCCGCTCGAGCGCGTCGCGGGCGGCGGGATCGTTGCCGGCCAGCGCCGCCGTCCAGAGCGGGATGTCGTCCTCGTAGCTTCGCCCGCCCAGCGCCTGGTAGACGTCGAGCAGGCCAGGCCCGGAAACGACGCGCTCGATGGAGCAGCGTCCGTAGCGGAGCCGCAGCTCATGCTCGATCCGCTCCTCCTCCTCGTCGAGCGGGGCGAAGCCCATATGCGCGCCTTCCGTCTCGAGGATGTGGATATGGCCGCCGCGCCGCATGATCATGGCGACGCCGAGCCCGGTTCCCGGGCCGATCACCGTCGTCACTCCCTCGCCTGGAAGCGGCCCTTCGGGACCGAGCAGATGCGCCATGTCATTCTCGGGAAGGACGCTGACGCCATGCGCCATCGCGCCGAAATCGTTGAGCAGCAGCATCCGGTCGAGGCCGAGCTCGCCGGCGATGCTGCGCCGGTCGATCACCCAGGCGCTGTTGGCGAAGCGCAACAGGTCCTCGCCCAGCCCGGTCGCGACGGCGATCGCCGCCGCCTTGGGCGGGGCGCGGCCGAGATCGCGCTCGAACTGCTCCCAGGCGGACGGGAGGCCGTCATGGGCCTCGGCCGGATATTTGTGGATGTCGCCGATCCGCGGACATTCGCCCGGGCGCAGCTCGGCGATGGCGAAGCGGGCATTGGTCCCGCCGATGTCCGCCGTGACGATCTGCATGCCGCTCACCCGACCTGGCGGTTGCGCCGGCCGGCGATCAGATCGTCGACCAGCGAGGGATCGGCGAGCGTGGAGGTGTCGCCGAGCGAGCCATAATCGTTCTCCGCGATCTTGCGCAGGATCCGGCGCATGATCTTGCCCGACCGGGTCTTGGGCAGCGCCGGCGTGAAATGGATATGGTCGGGGCTGGCGATCGGGCCGATCTCGCGCCGAACGTGCTGGCGCAATTCGGTCTCCAGCGCCTCGCTCGGCTCATGACCGACGATCAGGGTGACGTAGCAATAGATGCCCTGACCCTTGATATCGTGCGGGTAGCCGACGACGGCCGCCTCGGCGACGGCGTCGTGGCTGACCAGCGCCGACTCGATCTCGGCGGTGCCGAGCCGGTGGCCCGAGATATTGAGCACGTCGTCGACCCGGCCCGTGATCCAGTAATAGCCGTCCTCGTCGCGGCGGCAGCCGTCGCCGGTGAAATACTTGCCGCGATAATGGCTGAAATAGGTCTGCACGAACCTTTCATGGTCGCCATAGACCGAGCGCATCTGCCCCGGCCAGGAGCGGGCGATGCACAGATTGCCCGACGTCGCGCCGGTGAGCTCGCCGCCATCGGCGTCGACGAGCTCCGGCACGATCCCGAAGAAGGGCCGACCGGCCGAGCCCGGCTTCATGTCATGGGCGCCGGGCAGTGTGGTGATCATGATGCCGCCGGTCTCGGTCTGCCACCATGTGTCGACCACCGGGCACCTCTCCTCGCCGACCGTCCGCCAGTACCAGAGCCATGCTTCGGGGTTGATCGGCTCGCCGACCGATCCGAGCAGCCGGAGCGACGAGCGGTCGTGCTTGCGCACCGGCGCCTCGCCCTCCCGCATCAGCGCTCGGATCGCCGTCGGCGCGGTGTAGAAGATGTTGACCCGGTGCCGCTCGACGACCTCCCAGAAACGGCTGTTGTCGGGATGGTTGGGAACGCCTTCGAACATCAGGCTGGTCGCGCCGTTGGCGAGCGGGCCATAGACGACATAGGAGTGCCCGGTGACCCAGCCGACGTCGGCGGTGCACCAGAAGATCTCGCCCGGCCGATAGTCGAAGACGTAATGGAAGGTGGCGGCGGTCCAGACGGCATAGCCGCCGGTGGTGTGGAGCACGCCCTTGGGCTTGCCGGTGGATCCCGACGTGTAGAGGATGAACAGGGGATCCTCGGCGTTCATCGCCTCGCACGGGCAGCTGTCCGGCACCGTCTCGCCGATCTCGTCATACCAATGGTCGCGCCCGGCCTGCATCTCGATATCGTTGCCGAGGTGGCGCACGACGATGACGGCATCGACCTCGGCGCCCCTGGACAGGGCCGCGTCGACATTCGCCTTGAGCGGGATCGTCTTGCCGGCGCGCCGGCCGCCGTCGGCGCAGATGACGAAGCGGCTGGCGCAATCCTCGATCCGCCCGTGCAGCGCGTCCGGCGAGAAGCCGCCGAAGACGACGCTGTGAACCGCGCCGATGCGGGCGCAGGCGAGCATCGCCACCGCCGCCTCCGGGATCATCGGCATGTAGAGGGTGACGCGGTCGCCCTTGCCCGCGCCGAGCGCCTTCAGGCAATTCGCCATGCGCACGACCTCGGCATAGAGCTCGCCATAAGTGAGCGTGCGCACATGGCCGGGGGCGTCGCCTTCCCAGACGATGGCGGTCTCGCCCGACCGCGCCTCGAGATGGCGGTCGACGCAATTGTGGCAGAGGTTGAGGATCCCGTCCTCATACCATCTGATGTCGACCGGATCGAACGACCAGTTGGAAATGCGGGTCGGCGGCTTCACCCAGTCGATCCGCTCCGCCTGCTCCGCCCAGAAACCGTCCGGATCCTCAAGCGAGCGGCGGTACATCGCCGCATATTGCTCGGACGTGCAGTGGGTGCCGGAGACCGCGCTCGGCGGCGGCGGGATGCGTTCGACCATCTATCCTCTACGCCTCTTCTGTTTGGGCGTTCCATTAGCGGCAGCGGACGGATGAGGCCAGACGGGGAGGGGACGGAGGGGGCGGCTAGCCCCCGAGCGGCCCCCCTTGCTGGGCTCCCGGCCGGCGGACGTGTACCACACGTTCGCCGCCATACCCGGAGCGAGCGCCCGCCTTACTGCCCCAAGATGCGCTGCAGCGGATTGAGGCTCCGGCGCCGGCGGCGCTCGGCCGGAGGCTCGGGCGCCTCGCGCGTGTCGCGGCCGCTCATCATCGCTTCCATGTCCATGCCGAGCATGCCCATGTGGGTGGAGCGGGTGCGAAGCTTCATCGTCCATTCCGGCGCCCAGCCCCGTGGCGCGCGCGCCGGCCGGGCGGGGTGGCTGAAATTCGCTTCCGGCCCGAAGGCGTTCATCATCAGCGACGCCGCCTGCACACTCGACGCAACCTCGGCGGGAATCGTGCACTGGGTCGTCTGCGGCGCGAGCAGGACGCGCTGCTGGACCAGGCGTGCCGTCTCTTCCGGCGCGAGATAGTCGAACGCCATCTGCTGGGCCTGGACCTCGCTCGAGCTCCACATGACGATGGTGCCGTCCTCGCGGGCGCCGCTCGCCATCAGGAAATAACCGAGCGCGCCGGTGACTGGTCGCCACGCCACCGGAACCGCGCCGGACGCGGCCGGGCTGTTCGACGTCAGCACGATCGGCGGCAGGAAGTCCTGTCCCTGCGCGAGCGAGAAGCGCATCTCGGGCGCGTAATTGCCGCGAACGACATGGTCGCCGACCAGCGATCCGCCAGCGGGGACGGTGGTTCGCGACCGCGCGTTCGGCCATTCGCCATAGGTGCCGGCGCCCGAAGCCGAGGGCGGAGTCATCATCCGGAAATTGACGCCGGACATGGCCGCCGGGACGTCGCCGCGCGACAGCCGGGCGAGATCGATCTCGAAGGGCTGGCCGGCGCGGGCGCGCTCGCCGCAACCCCAATAGATCAGGATGCGGCCGCGGGCTTGGCCGTCGGCGATGCCCGGCACCGGCTGGCGCGGATCGCGCGGCGGGGCGCCCTGCGGCGTCACCAGCGGCAGCGACGGACCGGCGCCGAGGCTCGTCGGCGGCAGGTGTTCGGCGCTGGGCTCGCCGGCCGCACGGCGCGGGCTGGCGAGCTGCAGGTTCAGGTTGTGGACGTAGGACTGGCTCTGGCCGCGCCCGGACATGAGCGCGCCGAGCATTCCGGATCGGCCTCCCTGTGCCGCCTGTGCCTGGGCGGCGAAGCCGCTCGCCGTCTCGGCCGACATCCAGTAATTGGCAGTGGCGCCGGTCCCGGCCGGCTGGGCGACCGCGGTCGCCGCGGCGACGGCCATGGCGGACACGGCCGCCCCAGCCAGCATCAAGCTCGATTTCATCATCTCTACCCCGTTCTCCCCGCCGCCGTCGAACGGCGGCACCTTCGAAAAAGTGCGACCGGCGGCAACGGCCGCCGGTCCGTGTCTTCCCGTCATCGGAAAGCCGCGGCGCCGTTAGCCCGGAGGTCGCCGCGTCCGCAGCGGCCTGCGACGAATCGGACAAGCCGGTCGACCGGAATGACGGGACGTTCGATCGCGCACACGGAGCCCCGATCACCGTGCCCGAAGCACGGTTTGCTGGCCTTCAGCTTGCAGAACGGCTGTATTACCTCTATCTGTCACCCTTTCCTGCAGACTGGTTGCTCGATGACTTCGCTCGCGTTGAAGGATGATACGCTGCCGCTTGCGGCCGTACTGCGTGCGCACTGGCGGGCGGCCTTGCTGCTGGCCGCGATGCTGGTCCTGTTCGTGTTCGCGGGCGCCCGCTTGGTCCTGCACGGCAGCGGCCCCGGCTTCGATTCCCCCGCCGGTGCCCAGGTGTCGACGCCCGAGGCCGAGCGGCTTCGCGCCCGGGCGGCGACGATGAGCGCGACGCAATTGCGGCCGATCGCCCCCACCGACGCGCTCGCCGTCAACGCGGCGATCCCGGTCGAGAGCGGCTCCAATCCCGCTGCTCGGCCGTTCAGCCTCGCCGGCGTCGAACAGGCCGACCGCGCCCGCTCGCTCGAATGCCTGACCGCCGCCATCTATTACGAGGCGGCGCGCGAGACCACGGACGGGCAGCGGGCGGTCGCCCAGGTCGTGCTCAACCGGGTCCGTCATCCCGCTTATCCCAACACCGTCTGCGGCGTCGTCTTCGAAGGCGCGCGGCGGGTCACCGGCTGCCAGTTCAGCTTCACCTGCGACGGCTCGCTGCGGCGTGCGCCGATGGCTTCCTATTGGGAGCGGGCCCGCGCGATCGCCGAGGCGGCTCTCGGCGGATACGTCCATGCGCCGGTGGGCTGGTCGACCCATTATCACGCCAATTACGTCGTGCCCTACTGGGCCTCCAGCCTGACCAAGGCCGCGGTCATCGGCACCCACATCTTCTACCGCTGGCGCGGCGGCTGGGGCCGCCCGCCCGCCTTCGCCAGTCGCTATGCGCGAAGCGAGCCCGTGATCCGCTGGCGCGGCGGCTTCGGCCAGCCCACCGCGGAGGAACGTCTTGCCGCCGGCGACGCGACCGAGCGCGATGCCGCCGCCGCCGCTGCCGCGGAGGGGGCCGCGCCGATCGGCAGCGTCGACAGCTTCCAGCGGGCCGTGCTGCGCCGATATGACGCGCCGCTGCGCCGGGACACCGCCCGGCAGCTGATCAGCGAGCGCGCCGAGGAGCGCAGCCTCACCGTCAGCCAGCGCTGGGCGCTGACCGGCCGCGATCCCCAGCCCGACGCCCCGCAGCAGCGGCCGCTCGGCCGCTGGGGGACCGTGCCTGCCGAGCCGCGTCCCCAGCCGGGGCCGGTCGCCGCCCCGGCGCCGCGTGCTCCCGCCGCGGCGCCTGCGCCGACGGTCGATGCTCCGCCGCCGGCAAGCACGGCCGAGACCGCCGCGGGCCGCTGACCGCGGCTTGCTGACCCGCGGAAGGGCGGATCAGCGGCGGCCATGGAGATCGCCTTCGCCGACATGAGGCCGCCGCGATGAACCCGCTCTTCGCCGAACTGCCGACGTCGATCTTCGAGATCATGTCCGGCCTCGCCCGCGATCTGGAAGCGATCAACCTCGGGCAGGGCTTTCCGGACTTCGGCTGGCCCGACGACGTCGTCGAGGCGGCCGCCGGGGCACTTCGCTCCGGCTCCAATCAATATGCGCCGATGCGCGGCCTTCCGGCGCTGCGCGAGGCGGTCGCCGCCCATTATCGCGCCCATCACCGCCTTGCCGTCGACGCGGGCCAGGTGATCGTCACCTCCGGCGCCACCGAGGCGATCGCCGCCAGCCTGCTCGCCCTGATCGAGCCCGGCGACGAGGTGCTGCTCTTCCAGCCGCTCTACGACGCCTATCTGCCGCTGGTGCGGCGGGCCGGCGGCGTCCCGCGCTTCGTCCGGCTCGTCCCGCCCGACTGGCGGATCACCGCCGAGGCGCTGGACGCCGCCTTCACCGATCGCACCCGGCTGGTCGTCTTCAACAATCCGCACAACCCAACCTCGCGCGTCTTCGGCGAGGCCGAGCTTCGCCTCCTCGCCGACCATTGCGTCCGCCGCGGCGCGGTGGTCCTCAGCGACGAGGTGTGGGAGCATGTCGTCTTCGACGGGCGCCGTCACATTCCGCTCTGCGGGCTGCCCGGCATGGCGGAATTGACCGTCAAGATCGGCTCCGCCGGCAAGATCTTCTCCCTGACCGGCTGGAAGGTCGGCTGGGTGGTGGCGCCGCCGGCGCTGGCGGAGACGGTGGCGAAGGCGCATCAGTTCGTCACCTTCGCGACGGCGCCAAACCTGCAGAGCGCCGTCGCCTTCGGCCTCGCCAAGCCGCTCGACGACGTCGCCCGCACCGCCGCCGCCTTCGCCGCGTCGCGCGATCATTTGCGCGCCGGGCTCGAGGCGCTGGGCTACGCGACGCTGCCGGCCGAGGGCACCTATTTCCTGTCGGTCGATCTCGCGGCCTCCGGCATCGCCGCCGACGACATGACCTTCTGCGACCGGGCGGTCCGGGAAGCCGGAGTCGCCGCCATCCCGGTTTCCTCCTTCTATGCCGAGGATCCGGTCACGCGGGTCGTCCGTCTCTGCTTCGCCAAGCGGCGCGAGACGCTGGATGAGGGCATGGGGCGGCTCGGACAAGCGAGGCGGCTCTTCGCCTGACCGTCGCTCTCACTCACGCGTCGGGGGGTCCCCGGCGGCGCGGCCCATCGTGCCGGCTATCCACGCGCAGACGACGAGCTGAATCGTGTGGAAGATCATCACCGGCAGCAGCACCGCCGCGCCCGCCGCGCCCGGAAAGAGGATCCGCGCCATCGGGGCGCCGCTCGCCAGGCTCTTCACCGATCCGCAGAACAGGATCGCGGCGCGGCTCGGCGGCGGGAAGCGGCCGATCCGGCCGAGCACCCAGGCAGCGACGAGGATGAAGCCGAGCAGCGCCAGCAGCAGCGCCGACAAGATCGCCAGATCCGCCGCCGGAAGCCGGCGCCATATCCCCTCCACCGTCGCGGCCGAGAAGGCGCCGTAGACGGCCAGGAGGATCGTGCCCTTGTCGACGACGGTGGTGAGCCTCGGCCGGTCTTTCACCAGCGACAGGAGCAGCGGCCGCAGCGCGTGGCCGAGCAGGAAGGGCAGGAACAGAAGGGCGAAAATCTTGCCGATGCCGGCGAGCGAGACCGAGGCGCCCTGCGCTTCCAGCATCAGCGCCGCGAGCATCGGCGTCAGGAAGACCCCGAGCAGGTTGGAGAAGGCAGCCGCGGCGACGGCGCCGGCGACGTTGCCGCGGGCGATCGACGTGTAGGCGATAGAGCTCTGCACCGTCGAAGGCAAAGCGCACAGGAACAGGATCCCGGTCCACAGCTCCGGGGCGAGCAGCCCCGGCATGGCCAGCGACATCGCCACGCCGGCGATCGGAAACAGGAGGAAGGTGAGAGCGAGTATGGCGAGATGGAGCCGCCAGTCGGTGACTCCGGAGAGCAGGGCCTCGCGTGGCAACCGCACGCCGTGAAGGAAGAACAGGGCGAAGATCGCCGCCAGCGTCGCGGCATCGACCGCGCCCGCGAGCGTGCCGGAGACCGGCAGCAGGATGGCGAGCGCCACCGTCCCGAGCAGCCAGAGGATGAAGCGATCGGGGAGCAGGCGGGCCAGCACCATCGCGGGTTAGGAGCGGCCGGGCTTCGCATCAAGCACTTGCCGCCCGGCGACCGGAGCCGGATAAGGCCCCTTCATCCACGCGCTGAGGGAGGGCTCATGATCTGGTTCACGCTCGAGGACGGGGACAGCGTCGCCGTCGCCCCGGAACATGTCCGCTACGTCCGCCCGACCGACGAAGGCACGACGATCCTCTATTTCTCCCGCGACGACCGGCTCGAGGTGGCGCTGCCATCGACCGAGGTCGTCGCCAAGATCGACGAGGCGCTCGGCCGGGCTTGAGCGCACAACGACACGCAGTTCGAGCGGGCGCGCATTCCAGGTTGCCGCGACGGTGCGGCTTCAGGATTCGCCGGGCCAAACGGTGAAATCTTGTCCCGCGTAGAAGATGCCGAGGATCAGCACCTGCTCGTCGTCGACGGAATAGGCGATCGTCACCCGCCGCCGGAACGGGATCGTCCGCAACCCGGGCCTTACGTCCTCGCGGGATGTGCCTCGGTTGGGAAACTCGGCCACGCCCAAGCACTTGTCGACAATGGCATCGACATTTCCTTCAGAGATTTCGGCCGACGCTTCCTTCGCATTGTAGCGGTAGAGCGCTCTCAACTGAGCTTCTACCTCTGGGGCAAAGAGAACCCTGAGGGGTCACCCCTCATCCCTGAAGGACACTTTTTCTTCCGCGAGCGCGGCTCGGATCTGTTCGGCGCTGAGGACGGTGGCCGGCCGCGCCTTGACTGCGTCGTAGGCCGGGCCAACTGACTGGTGAAGCCATTCCTCGAGGGCGCGCTCCCGCGCCTGGAGGGCCCGCAACCCCTCCCGGACAACCTCGCTCTCGCTGGCATATTGTCCGGACCGGACCCGGGCGCGGACGAGATCAGCCATCTTGTTCGGCAGTGTTATGCTGAATTGACGGGTAGAACGCATCGCTAGGATTTAATCCTACAGCTGCCAAAGCTCAAGGCGCCGCTCACTCCCCCTTGAGCCGCGGGTCCTCGCTGTAGCGGCTCTCGATGAAGCGGTTCTGGGTCTCGAAGCTGAGCTGCCGGTCGCGGCAGCATTGGTCGAGCAGATGGTCGAGCTCGCCGCCGACGATCTCGAGGCTCTCGATGAAGCGCTGGCTGCTCTCCGTCGCCGGGCCGCGCGCGCTCGGCGGAAGGTCGAGATAGGTGTCGACCAGCCGCGGCAGATGCTGGCCGATCAGCCGGCGGGCGTCGCCGGCGAGGACCGAGCCCTGATCCAGGGTGCCGAGGTGCGGCTGCAGCTCGTTGAGGCGGGCGATGATCCGGTCGGCCGCCGGCAGGGCGCGTCCGGGCAGCTCCTTGCAGCGGTCGATGAGCCCGTCCTCCACCCGCGACGCGAGTTCGTCGAGCGGCCGCACCGCCTGCGCCTCCGGCGCTTCATCCGCGCCGCCGCGGCTCGGCCAGAAGACCGAGAGGAAGGCGATCAGGAAGATGGTCGGGATCGCCATCATCCAGGTCAGGAAACCGACATCGACAAAGATGCTGACTCCGACCATCGCGGCGAGCAGGCCGGCCAGGATATAGGCGGCGCGCTTCACCCGGCGCAGCACCTCGATCATCTTGCGCTTGGCGCGCCTCTTCTGCGCTTCCCGCGCGGCCCGCGAACGCAGGTTCCGGCGCAGGAAATCCTCGGTCTCGTAGAGGACTCGCTCGAGTTCGAAAGCCATCAGCCGGTCACTCGCTCGGCAAGGCGCCGCTCGAATCCTTGTAGCGGCTCTCGATGAACCGGCCCTGGGTCTCGAAGGCGTTCAAATCCTCGCGCGCGAGCTTGCGGCCGAGATCGTCCAGCGCGGTGCTGGCGGCGTCCAGCCCGGCGACCAGCCGCTCGTCCACGGTCAGGCCCTCACCGTCGCGCTCGTGGCGATAGGCGGCGGGCACCCGCTCGTAGCGCTCGATCAACTCGGGCAGATGCCGGCCCATCAGCCGCCGCGCGTCCTGGGCGAGCGGATCGAGGATCTGCGTCTCGGCGAGCCGATTCTCGAGGAGGGGCAGCTGGGCGCTGATCGCGTCGAGGCGGCTCGCCGCCGGGGCGGGAAGGGCGGCGCGCTTGCGGCTGAGCAGGCTGTCGAGCCGCTGCACCACCGCCTTGTTCGGCATGTCGTCCTTATAGTCGACGATCGGCCGCTCCGTCGGCATCACCGACAGGACGAGCACG
This sequence comes from Sphingosinicella terrae, assembly GCF_003347635.1. Classification (GTDB taxonomy): domain Bacteria; phylum Pseudomonadota; class Alphaproteobacteria; order Sphingomonadales; family Sphingomonadaceae; genus Allosphingosinicella; species Allosphingosinicella terrae. The sequence continues at coordinate 66,094 of NZ_QDFY01000008.1, read as the reverse complement.
GCCAGCACCATCAGGGCGGCGACGAGGAACAGGCCGCCGATCCCGATCGGGCCGACGATGAGGCCGAAGGCGATGGTCGCGGCAATGAGGATCCCGAGCGCGACTCCGATATTGGTCGCCTTGCGCCTGACCGCCTGCAGGCTGCGCGAGACCTGCCGGCGCTGCGCCGCCCGTGCCGCCGAGCCGCGGTCGATCCGGCCCACCACCTCGTTGAAACGGGCGATCTGCTGGTCGACGCTTCGGGTATGGCGCGGCATGGGCTTTCGCGGCTCCTCAGCCTTCCAGCGCGGTGAACGGCGAGTCCGCCGTCGTGCCGGTCAGCCTGTTCTGCTCGACCCCCTCGGCGCGGGCGATATAGCCGCGGCTCTTCTCGACCTCGCGTCCCAGCGTCTCGACCGTCTGCTTCATGTTGCCGAGCGCCTCGACCTTGAAGCTGTCGATCGAATCCATCGTCTCGTAGATGTTCTGGAAGGCGCGCTGCAGCGTCTCGAGCGGGATCGTCGAGGAAGCGGCCTGCTTGTGGATCTCGGCCGACTGGCTCTTGAGCAGGCTGCCGGTGCTTTCGATCATGTTCGCGGTGGTCGTGTTGAGCGCGGTGATCTGCTCGAGCACCAGCTTCTGGTTGGTCAGCGCCTGGGCGACGGTGACCGCGGTGCGCAGCGCCGACACCGTGGTCGTCGAGGCGCGGTCGACGCCCTTCACCAGCTCGACATTGTTCTTCTTGACCAGATCGAGGGCGAGATAGCCCTGCACCGTCACCGCCATCTGGGTGAGCAGGTCGGTGGTGCGCTGGCGGGTGTAGAAGAGCGCGGTCTCGCGGATCGCCTTCGCCTTGGCCGGCTCGGTGGCGTCGAGCTCGTTCGCCTTGTCCTCGAGCTTGCCGTCGAGCGTCTTGGAGATGTGGATCATCTGCTCGAGCTTGCCCATCGTCCGCCACATCTGCGCGCGCTCGGTGTCGATCGCGGCATTGTCCTGCAGCAGCTCGTCCTTGCCCGAGGCGAGCGCCGCCAGGATCTTGGCGATATGGGTCTGCGCCGACTGGTACTTCATGAAGTAATTGCGCATCGAGTTGCCGAACGGGATGAAGCCGAGCAGCCGCCGCGGCCGGCTCAGATTGCCGCGCGCGGGATCGAGCGCCTCGACCGTGCGCCTGAGCTCGGTTAGGTCGGCGCCTATTCCCGTGTCGCTGTTGATCGCCTTGACCGGGCGATCGAGGAAGCGGTTGGAATGGCCCGCGGCCTCGGCGATCTCCTTGCGGCCCATCGTCGTCAGCTGGTCGACCTTCTTGCCGAATTCGGGCGAGTTGGAATCGAGCGCCACCAGCTCGCTCACGAACGTGTCGACCCGCGCCTCGAGCGCGTCCTTCTGATCCTCCTTGAGCGGCACCAGGCCCGCAGCCTGCTCCGGCTGCACGGTCTGCAGCGGCGCCGGCGGCTCGAGCGTCAGCGTCGGCGCCGAGGCGGCCTCGGCCGATCCGGTCGCCGCGTTCGTTTGCGTCTGCGTGGCCATGGCAATCCCACTCCTTCTCCTTGCCCTTCAAGATTGGGCCCTGCCACGCCCCAACGCAAGGGACAAGCTGTGTTATTTCGCTAAGTCAGTCGTCTCCGCGAGGCGCCGGCGCTGCCATCGCGACCGTCAAAGTCGGCTTGACCTTCATGAACCCGCTCTAACGCGTCGATTCAGAAGGGGCTCAGCCGAATCGGCCTAAACCGGTCTTCGATCCGGGACCACCCCGCGGTCCTGCATTCGAAGGAGAAGACAATGCGCACAGCGATTCTCGGTCTCGCCGCGGTGACGATGACGGTCCCCGCGCTCACCGTTGCCACGCCGGCCATGGCCCAGCGCTATGACGGCTACAGCCGCCACTATGACCGCGACGGCTATTATAACGGGCCGACCTGGCGCGGCCGCGACGGCCGGCGCTACTGCCGCCGCTCGAACGGCACCACCGGCCTGATCATCGGCGGCGCCGCCGGCGCCCTCGCCGGCCGGGCGATCGACACGCGCGGCGAGCGGACCACGGGCACCATCCTCGGTGCCGTCGCCGGCGCGCTGATCGGCCGTGAGGTCCAGCGCGGCCGCAGCCGCTGCCGCTAAGGAGCGGCGCGGGAGGCGCGGACCACCGCGCCTTCCGCCGCCGGCTCCAACCAGCCTCGGCGTTCCGGTCCCTGTTCGTTGGACCGGTACGAGGGCGCCCCGCTCTCCCCGGAGGGCGGGGCGTTTCCGTTTAAGCGAGCGCCTTTGCGGACCCTTTCTGCGATGCGCGGCATTGATCCCGGACGGCCGCCGGGGCATGGCCGATGCGGAAGGAGATGCTGATGAAGTCCTGGCTTACCGTCGCTTCTGTCGCCGCCCTCGTGACCGTCGCCGCCTGCAATGGCGGCGATCCGGCGCCGGCCCCGGAAAACCAGGCGGAGGCGGCGGAGAATGTCGCCGCCGGAGCCGGCACTCCGACCGACATCGCCGCGGTGATGCGCGCCCGTCATGAACATTATGAAGAGATGGGCGATGCGATGAAGGGGCTCGGCCGCGAGCTCAAGGCCTCCAGCCCGTCGGTCGAGACGATCCAGCGCCATGCCGCCTTGATTGCCGGCTACGGGCCGCAGATCCTCACCTGGTTCCCCGAAGGAAGCGGACCGGAGGCGGGCGAGACCCGCGCCAAGGCCGAAATCTGGTCCGACGCCGCGACCTTCCGCGAGCGCGCGCAGGCGTTCGAGGCGGTCTCCGCCCGCTTCAACCAGACTGCCCAGACCGGGAATCTCGACGCGATACGGGCCGGCATGGGCGAGCTCGGCAATGCCTGCAAGAATTGCCATGACCGATTCCGCGCCCCCGAGGACTGAGGGGCGGGTCGCGTGCGGGCGAAGATCTGGGACTTGCCGACGCGGCTGTTCCACTGGCTGCTCGTGCTGCTGATCGCCGGTGCCTGGTGGACGGCCGAGAATGACGCGCTCGCCTGGCACTACCGGGCCGGCTTCGCCATCGTCGCCCTGCTCGTCTTCCGCCTGGTCTGGGGGCTGATCGGCAGCTCGACCGCGCGCTTCTCGAGTTTCGTGAAAGGGCCGGGCGCGATCCGCGCCTATCTCGGCGGGCGCGCGCCGGCCTCGGTCGGCCACAATCCGCTCGGGGCGCTCAGCGTCCTCGCCTTGCTGGGGCTGCTCGTCGTGCATGTCGTCCTGGGGCTGATCTCGAGCGACGAGGACGGGCTCGATCCGGCACCGCTGGCCCATCTCGTCAGCTACGACCTTTCCGAAGCGGCCCACGAATTGCACGAGGACGGCTTCAACCTGCTCCTCGTCCTGATCGGCATCCACGTCGCCGCTATCCTCTATCACGGCCTCGTCAAGCGGAGGAACCTGCTCCGGCCGATGGTGACCGGCCGCGGCGACGTGCCGGCGGGGGCGGAGCCGATGCGTGCCGTGCCTGCCTGGCGGCTGCTCCCCGCCGCCGCTTTCGCCCTGCTCTTTGCCTGGTGGATCTGGAGCGGCGCGCCGCCTTTCTAGAGACTGTCCCGGCCAGGGCAGATCCTAGCCCGTGCGGCGCACGCCCAGGCTCGATGCGGTCGCGCGCTCGGTCCGCGCGAGCTCGGCGATGGCCGCTGCCGCCGCGGCGAGCGAGCCGCCGAAATATTCCTGGCTGATCCGCCGCAGCGCCTCCACCCGTGCGGCGGGCGTCGGCGTCGCCGACACGTAGACGAACTTGTTCCCGCGCCGGTGACGGCGGACGACGCCCTTGCGCTCGAGCCGGCGGAGCATCGAGCGGACCGCCGAGTTGCTGAGCGGATCACTGAGCTTGCGCTCGATGTCGGTCGCGCTGGCCTCGCCCAGCGCGACCACGATCTGGGCGAGCTCGCGTTCCCGCGGCGCCAGGCGCTCTATCTCCACAGGCCCTCGGCTCAGTCGATCGTCGACCGGGCCGCGGAGCGGCCGGACCTTGCGTAGGCCTGGCGCTGCTGCCGGATCTCCCGCGCGGCAAGCTCGGCGCGACCGAGCGCGCCGCCCATCTGGGCCCGGTGGGCGGCGGCGTCGGCCAGGCCGACCTCGGTGCCATATTGGAGCACCGCGAGATGCGGGCCGGCGGGCGCGTTCGCGGGAAGCGCGAGGCGCCGGATCGTCTGAAGGGCGGCGCGGTCGATCGCGCGCTCGCCGGAGCTCTCGACGATCTCGGCGCCGGTGGTGCGGCCGCTGCCGTCGACGTGGAAGCGCACGGTGGCGACGCCGCTGACATGGTTCTGCTCGAGCTCGCGCGGGAAGACCATGTTCGCCTCGATCGCATGGCCGAGCCAGGCGCGGAAATCCTGGTGCGGCGTGCCGGCGGCGGCCGGGGCCGCGGCGAAAGCGAGCGCGGCCAGGGCCGCGGCGATACAGACTGTCGACTTCATGGGAGGACTCCCCATCCCAAAGCTACCCCTGTCGAAACCAACGCTAGCCCCGTCGAACAACGCTGCCCATGACCGGACTTGCCGATGATATGTTCGATCTTGCGAACTTTAGGGACCGCTCCCTGCTACAAACGTAGCCGTCAATCCCGCGTTCAGCTTCGATTCGGCTAGGTGGCAAAAAAGGAAAGGGGAACAAGGCACTATGGCCGCCGAATTCAGCGTGATGGAGCAGCATCTGCAGGCGCCGAGAGCCTGCATGCCCAAGGGCAAGCTGGTCCTGTCCCGAATGAAGCCGGGGACGTCGGTGCTCGGCGCGCCGGCCCCGTCGGTGAAGCTCGTCCTTGAAGGGGAGGAGGTCTATCTGGTCGACGGGCGCAGCTATCGTGTCGAGCCCGGCCAGTATCTCTATCTCGATGCCGGCGCCGACTGCCTCGGCACCAACCGCACGGAGACGACCGGACTGTGCCTGATGCTGCCGCCGACGGCCGGAGCCGAAGGCGGAGGCGCGCCCGAATGGAGCGCGGACGGCCTGCTCGGCCGGTCGGTGGTGCTGTCGACCCGCACCAGTGCACTGGGGGACGCCCTGTTCCGCTACGGCCGCGAGATCGCCCGAAACCCGGCGCTGGGCGGGCGGCTTGCCGCCGGCATCGTCGAGCATGTCGGCAACGCACTGTCCGAGCCGCTCGGCGCGAGCCGCGCGGCGATCGACAATCTCAAGGCCGCCAAGCCGTCGACCCGCCGCGAGCTCTACCACCGGCTCGAGCGCGCCCGGGCCTATCTGCACGATCGCGCCGACCGCGCCGTCACGCTTTCCGAGCTCGCCTCGGTCGCCAATCTCTCCCAGTTCCACCTCGCCCGCTTCTTCAAGCTCGCCTTCGGGCAGGCGCCGATCGCCTATCATCGCGCGCTTCGGCTCGCCCGCGCCGCCGAATTCCTGGCGAGCGGCGCCGGCTCGGTGGCGGAAGCGGCGGAGGTGGCCGGCTATTCCGACCAGACCGCGCTCAGCCACGCCTTTCGCAAGCAATATGGCATGGCACCCCAGCAATGGGCGATGACTCAGAAATAGGAGTCTTTGCGGGCCGGTCCGGACGGTGCGTAGCTTGAAGGCGGCGGCTACAGATCCGGCAGCATCTGGTCGGCTTCGCCCCAGCCGCGCAGCGGCAGGCTGGCCGCCCGCTCGGCGAGCAGCTCGGCGTCGCGCACGCTGAACCGGGCGCCGCTCTCCATCGAGTCCAGCTCGTCCCAATGGACCGGCGCCGCGACCGGCGCTCCGGGGCGCGCCCGTGCGGAATAAGGCAGGATCGCCGTCGATCCGCGCTGGTTGCGCAGATAGTCGATGAACATCCGGCCCTTGCGGCTCGCCTTGGACAGGTTGGCGGTGAACCGGTCCGGCTCCGCCGTCGCCAGGGCGATCGCGAAGCGCTGGGCGAAGTCCTTGACCTCCGGCCATTTCGCCCGGGGCTTCAGCGGCACGATGACATGGACGCCCTTGCCGCCGGTCAGCATCGGGAAGGTGGCCAGCCCGATGTCGGCGAGATGGCGCTTGAGGTCGCGCGCCGCCTTGCGCACCTTGTCGAAGCCGAGCCCCTCGTCCGGGTCGATATCGAACACGATCCGGTCCGGCTTCTCGACATCCTCGGTGCGCGACCCCCAGCCGTGGATCTCGATCGTGCCCATCTGGATGAGGGCGAGCAGCCCGTCCTGGTCCTCGACATAGAGATAGTCCTCGACCTCGCCCTTCTTCTCCTCGATCGGGATGTGGAGGACGCGGTCGCCGAAAGTCCCGGCATCGTGCTTCTGATAGAAGCATTTCTTGCCGCGGCCCTGGGGACAGCGGACCAAAGTGAGCGGCCGATGCGCCGCCCAGGGCAGCATCAGCGGCGCCACCGCGCGGACATAGGCGGCGAGCTCGCCCTTGGTGATCCCGGATTCGGGGAAGATGGTCCGGTCGGGATTGCTGATCTTGACGCGGTCCCCCGACGGCGGCGGCGCCGGCTTGGGCCGTTCCGCCACCACTTCGGCGGCCGGCTTGTCGTCGCGCAGGCCGATGAAGCTCGCGTGGCGCAATATCCCTTCGGAGGTGAACTCGGCGAAGGCGATCTCCGCGACCAGTTCCGGCCGCACCCAATGGGCGCCGCGGGCATCGGCGCGCGGCACGTCGGTCGGCGTCTTGCGCGCCGCCAGCGGCCGCATCGCCTCGAGCAGGTCCTGGATGGTCTTCATCGAGAAGCCGGTGCCGACCTTGCCGGCGTAGCGCAGCGTGCCGCCTTCGTTCACCGCCAGCAGCAGCGAGCGGAAGCCGCGCGCCTTCGCCTCGCTCGGCGTCCAGCCGACGATGACGAATTCCTGCCGGTTGGTGCATTTGATCTTGAGCCAGCTCGTCGAGCGCGTGCCGCGATAGGGCGCGTCGGCGCGCTTGGAGATGATCCCCTCCTGACCCGCTTCGCACATCGCCTCGAGCAGCTTCTCGCCCTGGCCGACAATGTGGTCGGCATAGAGGATGTAGGGCGGCAGCCCGTCGCCGATCAGCGCCGACAGCCGTGCCTTGCGCTCGACCGTGCCGAGGGCGGTCAGATCCTCGCCGTCCAGCGCGAGCGCGTCGAACAGGAACAAGGTGAGGCCGCGACCGCCCTCGCTGATCGCCTGCTGGAGGGCGGAGAAGCCGGTATTGCCCTTGTCGTCGAGCCGGACGATCTCGCCGTCGAGCAGCGCCGATCCGGCATCCAGCCGGCCGGCCGCCTCGGCGATCTCCGGGAACTTGTCGGTCCAGTCGAGCCCCTTGCGGGTGTAGATGCGCGCCGTGCCGCCGCCCAGGCCGAGCAGGCAGCGATAGCCGTCATATTTCATCTCGTGGATCCAGCCCGTGCCGTCGGGCACGTGATCCACCAGGGTCGCCTTCTGGGGCGCGCGAAAGGCCGGGATACGGCCGGAGCCCCGCTTTGCGGACCGCTTCGACCCTGCGCGCTGAGGAGGGGTGTCGGATCCGCGCTTTCCCGCGGACGACGAGGGGACATCCAGCGTCCATTTCGGCTTTCGGCGGAAGGAGGCCAGGTCCTTCGCCTTCTTGCCGGCGGCGATCTCCAGCATCGTCCGGCCGGTCCGGATCGAGGTGAGATAGCGGTCGGTGAGGCCGGTCGGATTGCCGACATGCGCGTCCGCTACCTTGCGCAGGATCCAGTTCTCCTTCTTCTCGCCCGGTCGCTTCGACAGGCGGATCAGGATCCACTCGCCCTTCATCCGTTCGCCGTCGACGAAGAAGTGGAGATGGCCCTGCTTCAGGCTCTTGCGGGGGTCCTTGCCCGGAACGGGGGCCCACAGGCCACGGTCCCACAGCATCACCGTGCCGCCGCCATATTCTGCCTTGGGGATCGTCCCCTCGAACGTGGCATAGCTCAAGGGATGGTCCTCGGTCTGGACCGCGAGCCGCTTGTCGGCCGGATCGAGGCTCGGGCCGTTGGGCACCGCCCAGCTCTTCAGCACGCCGTCCAGCTCGAGCCTGAGATCGTAATGGAGGCGGGTGGCGTCATGCTTCTGGATCATGAAGCCGTTGCCATCGCCCCAGGGCAGGGTGTCGAACCCGCCCGGCGGCTCGGCGGTCTTCGAGAAATCGCGCTTGCGATTGTAGATCTCGAGGGAATTCTGGTCGCGCGCCATCACCACCCCCGCAGCGATATAGCTTCCCCCTTGATGGGGGAGGTTGGTGGGGGTGGAGCCAATGCCGATCTCCGCGCAGGCGGAGACTCCACCCCACCCAAACCCTCCCCATCAAGGGGAGGGCTTATCTCCAGAATGTGAGGGCCGCTTCCCCTCACGCCCGCTTGCGGGCCGGCTCGGCCTTCGCCGCGCTTTTCTTCGCCGGAGCCTTCTTGGCGGGCGCCTTCTTGGCCGGTGCCTTCTTCGCCGTGGTCTTGGTGCCGCCGCCGGATTTGCGCGCCGCGCCACCGCCTTCGCCAGGCTTGTCGATCGAGCGCTTCAGCGCCGCCATCAGGTCGACGACGTTCATGCCGCGCGCCGGCTTCTCCTCTTCCTCGGCATGGATCGTCTTGCCCTTGCGCTTGCGCTCGATCAGGTCCTGGAGCGCCTCGACATAGCGATCGTGGAACTTGCCCGGATCGAACTTGGCGGTCTTGCGGTCGATCAGCGCCTCGGCGAGGTCGAGCAGCTCCTCGTCCGGCTTGTCGTCGCCGATGTCGCGAAAATAGTTCTGCGCCTTGTTGACCTCGTCGGCATAGCGCAGCGTCTCGAGCACGATGCCGCGCCCGCACGGCTTCAGGCTGACGATATATTCGCGGCCGCGCATGGCGAGCTGGCCGATCGCTACCTTCTTCGTCTCGCGCAGCGCTTCCCTGAGGACGATATAGGCCTCCTCGGCGAGATCGTCGGCGGGCACGACGTAATAGGGCTTCTCGAAATAGAGCACGTCGATCTCGTCATGATCGACGAACTGGGTGAGCTCGAGAGTCTTCTTGCTTTCCAGCTTGACCGCCTCCAGCTCCTCGTCCTCGAGAAGGACATAGGAGCCTTTCTCATATTGGTAGCCCTTGACGATCTCGTCCGGATCGACCGGGCCGATGCCGGGCACCACCTTCTCATATTTGATCCGTTTGCCCGACGGCTCGTGGATCTGGTTGAAGGCGATCGTCGCGCCGCTCTTGGTGGCGCTGAAGATCTCGACGGGGATGGACACCAGGGCCAGCCTGATCTGTCCCTTCCAATAGGCGCGTGCGGCCATGCTCTGCTCCGGATCGATTCGCTCCCGGTTCAATCGACGGGAAGGGGGCGCGGTTCCGTCGGCCTCGCCGAGATCGCCGCGGGCGCCCGTCTAGACCGGTATCTCCGTCGTATACTTTACTTGCCGCAGTGCGAAATTGCTCGCGGCGTTGGCGACGCTGGGATGGGCGAGGACGCCGCGCATGATGAAGCGGTCATAGTCGGCGACGTCCTCGACGGCGATGCGCAGCAGATAATCCCATTCACCGGACATGGCGTAGCATTCGACGATCTCGGCGCGCGATCGGATGAACTCCTCGAACTCGGCCCGCGCCTCGATGGACTGGCGCGTCATGCGAACCTGGCATAGGACGTTGACGCTCCGGCCGAGCATCTCGGCGCTGGCCAGCCGTACCGTCGCCCCCAGGACGCCCGCTTTCTCGAGCTGGCGGACACGGCGCCACACGGAGGCCGGCGAAGCGCCGACCCGCTCGGCCAGGGCAGCGTGACTGAGGCTGCCGTCGCGCTGAAGCTCGCGGACGATTCGCCGATCGATTTCGTCGAGGTGAAACATTGCTCTCGGGCGCCTGACTTTGGTTGAAATATCTATTTCACCAACGGTCGTTTCCAGTCAATGAATGACGGCACTATCGCAAAATTCCGGTGTAAGGGAGCAAGTGAGATGGAGACAGCGGGAATGGAACAGGACGTGCTGGTCGCCGAGCGGCGGATGCTGCTGGACCGGCTCGAGGAGCAGCCGGCGGATGCCTTGCTGGCGCTGATCGCCTTGTGCGACGCGGATCCGCGCCCCGAGAAGATCGACGTCGGCGTCGGCGTCTATCGCGACGCCGCCGGCAACACCCCGATCCTGCGCTGCATCAAGGCGGCCGAGCATATCCTGCTCCAGAGCCAGAAGACCAAGGCCTATCTCGGCTCCCAGGGCGACGCTCACTTCGTCGAGCTGATCAAGCCGATCGTCTTCGGCGATGCCACGGCGGCGGACGACCGCATCGTCGGCGTTCAGACCCCGGGCGGGTGCGGCGCCCTTCGGCTCGGCGCCGAGCTGATCGCGGCAGCCGATCCGGACGCCCGGATCTTCGTCGGCCAACCGACCTGGCCCAACCATCAGCCGCTGATCGGCCGGGCGGGCGTCAACATGGTCGATCATCCCTATTACGACCGCGACAGCCGCGAGATCCGCTTCGACGCGATGATGGAGGCGCTCCGCGGCGCCCGCGCCGGCGATCTCGTCCTGCTCCACGGCAGCTGTCACAATCCGACCGGCGCCGATCTCGACCTCGACCAGTGGCGCGCGATCGCCGACCTGGTGTCGGAGCGCGGCCTGATCCCGTTCGTCGATCTCGCCTATCAGGGGCTCGGCAACGGGCTCGAGGCCGACGCGGCCGGCACCCGCCTGGTGGTGGAGGCGGCCGAGCAGGCGCTGGTCGCGCAGAGTTGCGACAAGAATTTCGGAATCTATCGCGAGCGGACCGGCAGCCTGTTCGTCAAGGGGCAGAATGCGCGCATCGCCGCGCTCGCCTTCGGCAATCTGCTCTCGCTCGCCCGCACCATGTGGTCGATGCCGCCCGATCACGGCGCCGCCGCCGTGCGCATCGTCCTGTCCGACCCCGAGCTTCGCGCCGACTGGCGCGTCGAGCTGGACGAGATGTGTCGGCGCATCCGCACCATCCGCGCGCGGCTCGCCGCCTTCGATCCCAGGCTCGAATATATCGGGCGCCAGAACGGCATGTTCTCGATGCTGCCGTTGTCGCCCGATGCCGTGCTCGCGCTGCGCAAGAGCCACGGCATCTACATGGCCGGCAGCGGCCGGTTCAACGTCGTCGGCCTGTCGGACGATGGCGTCGAGCGGTTCGCGGCGGCGGTAACGGAGCACCTGCCGGATGTCTGACGCGCCGTTTCGCGAGTCCGATCTACGTTCGAATGTACCCGATCCGGCGTTCGATTGGCGCCGGGTCGCCTATCTGGTCCATGTCAGCCGCGCGCTCGACCGGCTCGAGGAGGAGCGTCTCGTTCCCGAGCGCAAGGTCCTCTACCAATTCAGTGCGCGTGGCCACGACATGGCCCAGATCCTGCTGGGGTCGCGGCTGACCGACCGCCATGACGCCGCCGGCGGCTATTACCGTTCCCGGCCCTTGCTGCTCGCTCTGGGCGTTCCGCTCGCCGACGCGCTCGGCTCCGGCATGGGCCGGGCGGGTGGCTATTCCGACGGACGCGATATCGGCGTCGTCTTCAACTATCCCAATCCGGGCGGCTGCCCGGCCTTGCCGATGGCCGGCGGCGTCGGTGCCCAGTACACGCCGACCGCCGGCTGGGCCCAGGCGATCGACTATCACCGCAAGGTGCTCGGCGACCGCGCCTATGACAAGGCGGTGGCGGTCGTGCTCGGCGGCGACGCCTCGGTCGCCACCAACGGCTTCTGGTCGGCGCTCACCATGGCGACGACGCTGGAGCTGCCGATGCTCTTCTACATCGAGGACAATGGCTTCGGCATCTCCGTGCCCTCGACCGTGCAGACTCCAGGCGGCGACATCGGCCGCAATCTGTCGGGTTTCGCCGGCCTCGAGATCTTTTCCGGCGACGGCACCGAGCCGGCCGAGGCGGGGCGGCTGATCGATCGCGCGCTCGGCCATGTCCGCGGCCGCCACGGCCCCGCGCTGCTGCGCCTGACGGTGCCGCGCCTGCAGGGGCATAGCGCCCAGGACACACAGGCGTACAAATCCAGCGAAGTGGTAGAGGCCGAGTGGGCGCGCGATCCGCTGCCCCGGCTCAGATCCCATCTGGTCGGTTCGCTGCTCGACGAGGGCGAATGGGAGTCGATCGCGGCCGAGGCCGAGGCCGCCGTCGCGGCCGCCTGCGCCGAGGCGGAGGCGCGCGGGCCGAGCGATCCCGAGGCGGTGACCGCCCATCTCTTCTACGAAGGCGAGATGCAGCAGCGCGGCGGCCAGTGGACCCGCGGCTATCGCGCCCCGCGCTCGACCGAGACTCCGCGTCCCGAAGGCCAGCGCCTCAACATGGGCTCGGCGATCCGCCGCACGCTCGACCAGGAGCTCGCGCTCAACAAGCGGATGGTGCTGTTCGGCGAGGATATCGGCCCCAAGGGCGGCGTCCACGGCGTCACGCTGGGCCTCCAGGAAAGGCATGGTTCCGACCGGGTGTTCGATACCAGCCTCAGCGAGGAAGGCATTGTCGGCCGCGCGGTCGGCATGGCGCTCGCCGGGCTGCTGCCCGTCCCCGAGATCCAGTTCCGCAAATATGCCGAACCGGCGCTGGAGCAGATCAACGATTGCGGCACGATCCGCTGGCGCACCCGCAACCGCTTCGCCGCCCCGATGGTGCTGCGCATGCCGGTCGGCTTCCTCAGGTGCGGCGATCCCTGGCACAGCCAGACCAACGAGGTGCAGTTCCTCCACAATCCGGGCTGGATGGTGGCGGTCCCCTCCAATGCCGAGGACGCCGTCGGCCTGCTTCGCTCCGCGCTGCGCGGCAACGACCCCACCGTCTTCCTCGAGCATCGGGCGATGCTCGACGATGCCTGGGCGCGGCGGCCATGGCCGGGCGACGATTATGTCCTGCCCTTCGGCCGCGCGCGCAAGGTGACGGAAGGCGACGACATCAGCCTCGTCGCCTGGGGCGCGATGGTGCCGCGCTGCGAGGCGGCGGCGAAGGCGGCCGGAATCTCCGCCGATCTCATCGACCTGCGCACCCTGATGCCCTGGGATCGCGAGGCGGTGCTTGAGTCGGTCCGCCGCACTCGACGCTGCCTCATCGTCCACGAGGATCTGCGCACCGCCGGCTTCGGCGCCGAGATCGCCGCGGTCGTCGCCGACGAGGCGTTCCTCGATCTCGATGCCCCCGTCTCTCGGCTGACCATGCCCGACATACCCAGCCCGCACGCTCCGGTCCTGCTCGACTGGGCGGTGCCGTCGGTGGCGAAGATCCAGGCCAAGATCGAGGAGCTGGTGAGGTTCTGATGATCGACGTCGTCGTTCCCGAGGAGCAGGAAGGCACCAAGGCCGTCGTCCGCGCCTGGCTCAAGCAGGTCGGCGACAAGGTCGAGGAGCATGAGCCGCTGGTCGAGCTCGAGACCGACAAGGTCGCGATGGAGGTCCCGGCGCCCGCATCCGGGATCCTGCGCGAGATCCTCCTCCACACCGATGCCGAGGCCGTCCCCGGCGCCCTGCTCGGTCGCATCGCGCCCGCGCTGGACATGGGCACCGCCGAGCATTCCGAGCCCGCACCCTCCTCCGAGCCCGTGCGTCCCGAGACCTTCGACGCCGCCGGCGGCGGCGCTCAGGAAAGGCCGGGTCGAGGGGCGCAGCCGCAGGTTTCGAGCCCGCCACCCACGCAGGAAGCGGACCGCGAGACCCGCTTCTCCCCTTCGGTCAAGCGCGCCATCCTTCAGCACGATATCGATCCCGCCCGCATCCACGGTACCGGCAAGGGTGGCCGCATCACCCGCGCCGATGTCGACCGCGCGGTCGAGGAGGCGACCCGGGTGCGCCAGCCGGCCGAAGGCGTGATCCCCGCCGGCACGGCCGACATCCGCTCGCACTTCGTGCCGCACGATCGCATGCGCCTTCGCATCGCCGAGAACATGCATGCCTCGGTGACGCAGGCGCCCCACGTCACCGCCGTCTTCGAAGCGGATTTCAGCGCGATCGCCGCCCATCGCGACCGCCACAAGGAGAGTTGGGCGAAAGCGGGCGTCAACCTCACCTACACCGCCTATCTCGTCGCCGCCGCGGCCGAGGCGATGAAGGTGGCTCCGGCGATCAACAGCCGCTGGCACGAAGACAAGCTCGAAATCTTCGACGACATCAATATCGGCGTCGGCACCGCCTTGGGCACCAAGGGCCTGATCGTGCCGGTGCTGCGCCAGGTCCAGAAGCTGTCGCTGAAGGGAGTCGCTGCCGGCCTCGACGACCTGGTCGGGCGCGCCCGGCGCGAGCAGCTGACCGGCGCCGACGTCCGCGGCGGCACCTTCACCATTTCGAACCACGGCGTTTCCGGTTCGCTCTTCGCTGCGCCGATCATCATCAACCAGCCGCAATCGGCCATTCTCGGGGTCGGCAAGCTCGAGAAGAGGGTGGTGGTGCGCGAGGTCGGCGGGGTCGACGCGATCCAGATCCGGCCGATGGCCTATGTCTCGCTGACCATCGACCACCGGGTCGTCGACGGCCACCAGACCAATGCCTGGCTCAGCCGCTTCGTCGAGCTGATCGAGACCTGGCCGATAGACTGAAGCCGCCATCATGGTCCGCATCCGCCGCGCTCGTCCCGATGAGGCGCCGGCCCTGTTCGCGATCTGGGAGGCGGCGGTGGCGGCGACCCACCAGTTCGTCAGCCCCGGCGACCTCGCCGAGTTCGCGGCGATCGTTCGGGACCAGTATCTGCCCGCAGCCGACATCCGGGTTGCCGTCGATGCGGACGACCGCCCCATCGCCTTCATGGGCGCGACGGGAGCCAGCCTGGATGCTCTGTTCGTCGATCCCTCCGTCCACGGGGAGGGTGTGGGAACGGCGCTCGTCGAGCATCATTGCGCGCGTCACGGCAGCGTCGATGTCGACGTCAACGAGCAGAATGCGGGCGCCGTCGCCTTCTACTTGGCGCGCGGCTTCAGGAGGGTGGGGCGTGCCGAGCGCGATTCCTCCGGCAAGCCTTATCCGATCCTCCACCTGCGCCGGTGACCTCTCCCGATGTGAGCGCTCCCTTAAACCTTCCTTTACCGTAACAACCGTAGGTCGGCGTTCGGAGAGGATCACAAAAGTGACACAACTTGTCTGCGCCATCGACGGCGAGAATGTCTCGTTCGGCCTGATTTCCGACGGCGACGGTCGCCGCCTCGATGCCGTGCGCCAGTTCAAGACCAGCGAATTCCCGACCTTCACCGACGCCCTCCAGGCCTATACGCGCGAGAACCGGCTCTCCAGCGCCGGTCTGCCGCTCGGCCTTGCCGTCGCCGGGGTCACCGGGGGCGACGTGATCAGCCTGGCCAATTGCCGCTGGTACATCTCCGTCAGCGGACTTCGCGCCTTCCTCGCGCGCGATCCGCTGCTCATCAACGATTTCGAGGCGATCGCCTGGTCGCTGGCCCACGTCGACACCAGCCGGCTGACCCGGATCGGCGTGCTTCCGCCCAAGGCGCCCGCACCCGGCCGCCGCTTCCTCGTCGTGGGGACCGGCCCGGGCCTCGGCATGGCGACGCTGTCGATCGGAGACGACGGCGCCGTCACCGTCATCCCGGGCGAGGGCGGGCATAGCAGCTTTGCCCCGCAAAATGCCCGCGAGGACGCCCTGCTCGCCAAGCTCCGCGGCCGTCACGGCCATGTCTCTTTCGAGCGGCTGCTCGCCTCGTTCGGCCTGCAGTTCATCTACGCGAACTTGATGGAGTCGAAGGGGAGGGCGGGGGAGCCGCCGGCCGCGGAGACGATCATCGCCGCCGCCGTCCGCGGCGACGCGCTGGCGGCCGAGGCCGTCGAGCAGTTCAACGCCGTGCTCGGCTCGTTCGTCGGCAACATGGTGCTTTGCACCGGCGCCTTCGACGGCGTCTTCCTGGTCAGCCCGATGCTCCGCGGCCTCGTCCCGTTGCTCGACCGCGGCGGCTTCCGCTCCGCCCTCACCGCCAAGGGACGGATGAAGAAGGCGCTCGAGCTGGTGCCGGTCAGCTTCGCCGCGGACGACAATGCCCGTCTGCACGGCGTCGCGGCCGCGATGCGCGCGCGCCACGACTTCGCGACGCCTGGCCGCCAGGCCGCCTGAAACCCGATCCGTCTCCTGGTCTCGACGGGGAATTTAGGCGGTCTCGAGGGCGTGCTGATAACCTGCGAGCAATTGGCTCCAGCCGCCGTCCATGCCGCTGTCATCGTCGCCGCGCACCTGGACGGCGCGCTCTCCGAAGCGCTCCAGGTCACGATGCTCGAACTCGACGATCGTGTGGTCCGCCTCGGCCGTGAAGCGCAACTCGACGGTGGTCTCGAGACCCGGATCGTAATCGAACTCGGCGTCGAGCTGCCAAGCCAGCACCAGCCGCCCCGGCCGCTCCCAAGCCAGCACCCTGCCCCAATCCTGCTCGCTGCCATCCTCGCCGATCTCGTACCAGCGGCCGCCGGTCCGCGGCTCGACGACGACGTCCTTCTGCGCCGCCGCCAGCAGCGAGTGGCTCTTGATCCACCAGCCGCCCATCCCCGCCACGAAGGTATCGAAGGCCTTTTCGACCGGCGCCTTCACCCGCAGCGTCTTGCGGATCGGGGCGGGGCTGATGCGCTGCGCTTCCAAGTTCATTTCATATCCTCCCTTTCAACGGCGTCGACATAGGCGGCGAGCGCCTGGTCCCAGAACCGGTCGAGCCAAGCCCGGAGCGGCCCGAGGCCGGCCGGATCGAGGCTGTAGATGCGTCGCGTGCCCTGCGCCTCGTCGCGAACCAGCCTTGCCTCCTTGAGCACCTTGAGATGCTGGGACACGGCGGGACGCGTCACCGGCAGGCCCTCCGCCAGTTCGCCGACCGCCATCGGCCGCTCGGCAAGCCGTTCGAGGATCGTCTGCCGGATCGGCTCGGCAAGAGCCGCGAAGGCATTAGCGTTAGTCATGACTTACCGTTAGTCGACACTTACCGATGATGTCAAGGATCGGGAGTTCGGCGCCAGGTCGGCCCAGGCCGGAACCCTGTCGCCCTCGGACTTGCTCAGCGCCAGCCGACCAGGCGCGCCCACGCCCGCATTCGGCGCCGATGCTCGGCGAGATCGGCGGGCCGGTTGTCGCGATTCGCGCTCGCGCGCTGAACGAGGATCGCCTCCGCGAGCGGCGGCAGTCCTACGGCGGAACGAAGGGCGTCGACCGCCGCAGCGTCCTCGATCGGCAACGGACTCATCTCGCCCTTCCCGTCCCAGTCGAATTGGGTCCCGTAGACCTGCTTGCGGCCTTCGAGGCTCAGGATGCGGTCGACCAGATAGGCGGGTTGCCAGGTCGGCACCTCTCCCGCTTCGGCCGCGGCTTCGAGATATCGGAGGCAGGTACGCTGGAAGGGTGGAAGGCCGATGGCATGCTGCGCGATCAGCCACGCGGCCTCTGCGCCGTCATCGCCGACGAGCGGCCGACCCGGCCAGCCCTGGGCCTCGACGAAGACCAGCAGCGCCGCGGCATTGGCCTCGTGCACCGCCTGCATCTCCGGATGATAGGCGTCGAACAGCGTTCCCGCGGCGGCAAGCCGGTCACGCGTCTCGAGGTCGCGCCGCGCCAGTGCCAGCAGCCCCCGGCGCAGCGCCTCGTCGATCACGGCTGATTCATCGTCAGCAGATCGTAGGAGGCGACGATCTCGTCCTTCTGGTTGAAGACGTAGACCGCCCAGCGCACCTCGCCCATTTCGGCATTGCGCACGCTCATCGACCTCACCGTCAATTCGACCCGCATCATGTCTCCCGGATAGAGCGGGGTCAGGAAACGCAGATTCTCCAGCCCGTAATTGGCGAGCACGGGACCCGGCGCCGGGTCGACGAACAAGCCGGCGGCGAAGGAGAGGATGAGATAGCCGTGGGCGACGCGGCCGTCGAAGATCGGGTTCGCCTTGGCCGCTTCCTCGTCCATATGGGCGTAGAAGGTGTCGCCGGTGAAGCGGGCGAAGCGCTCGATATCCTCGAGGTTGACCTGCCGGCTCGCCGTCTTGAGCGTGTAGCCGATTTCAAGCTCGCCGATGCGCTTGCGGAACGGGTGGACCTCGCCCTCCGTCTTGGCGCCGCCGGGCAGCCACTGCTTCACCACCTTCGACAGCATCTCGGGCGCGCCCTGGAGCGCGGTACGCTGCATGTAGTGGGTGACACCGCGTATCCCGCCCATTTCCTCGCCGCCGCCGGCGCGGCCGGGGCCGCCATGGACGAGGACGGGGAGCGGCGAGCCGTGGCCAGTCGATTCCTTCGCCGACGTGCGGTCGAGGATCATCATGCGGCCGTGATAGGCGCCGGAGCCGAGCACGAATTCTTCCGCCACGGCGGGATCGAAGGTGAACAGCGACAGCGCCAGCGATCCCATGCCGCGATTGGCGAGCGCGATCGCGTCGTCCAGATCGCGATAGGGCATGATCGTCGAGACCGGGCCGAACGGCTCGACGTCGTGGACCGCAGGACTGCCCCACGGATCGTCGGCGCGCAGCAGGATCGGTTGGATGAAGGCGCCGTTGCCCGCAACCGGCGAGGCGTCGGGATCGCCGGCGACGACCCGCGCGGATCGCGCCAGCTCCGCCACCGCCGAGCGCACCGACTCGAGCTGCTCCCGGCTGGCGAGCGCGCCCATCGTCACGCCCTCCTCGCGAGGATCGCCCACTTTGACCTTGGCGAGCCGCGCCGCCAGTGCCTCCTCGACGGCGTCGATATGCTGCGCCGGCGCCATCGCGCGGCGAATGGCAGTGCATTTCTGCCCCGCCTTGACGGTCATCTCGCGCACGACCTCCTTCACGAACAGGTCGAATTCAGGGGTTCCCGGCCCGGCATCGGGGCCGAGGACCGAGGCATTCAGCGAATCCCGCTCGGCGATGAAGCGCACGCTCTCCCGTGCGATCGCCGGGTGGCTCTGCAGCTTCATCGCGGTCGTGGCCGAGCCGGTGAAGGAGACGACGTCCTGAAGCGTCAGATGATCGAGCAGGTCGCCGGTCGAGCCCGCGATGAACTGGAGCGCGCCTGGCGGCAGCGTCCCGGACTCGATCATGATCCGGAACGCGGCCTCGGCCAGGTAGGCGGTCGAGGAAGCCGGCTTGACGATCGCGGGGACGCCGGCCAGAAGGGTCGGCCCGAGCTTCTCGAGCATGCCCCAGACCGGGAAGTTGAAGGCGTTGATGTGGACGGCGACGCCCTGCAGCGGCGTGAAGACGTGCTGGCCGACGAAGCTGCCGCCCTTCGACAGTGGCTCCATCGCCCCGTCGATCAGGATGCGCTGGTTGGGCAGCTCGCGTCGTCCCTTGGACGAGAAGGAGAAGAGCGTGCCGGCGCCGCCTTCTATGTCGATCCAGCCGTCGGTGCGGGTCGCGCCGGTATCGTAGCTGAGCGCGTACAATTCTTCCTTGCGCGCCATGATGGCGTTGGCGAGGTCCTTCAGCATCCACGCGCGATCGTGGAAGGTCATCCGCCTCAGGGCGGGCCCGCCGACGCCCCGGGCATGGTCGAGCATCGCCTTGAAATCCAGGCCCTTGCTGCCGGTCTCAGCGACCACGTCTCCGGTGATCGCGCTTCTGATCTCGGCGAAGGAGCCGTCTCCCGCGACCCAGGCGTCGCGTGCATAATTGAGCAGCTTCAGCGTCTTCAATGTCCACTCCGTTCGGGCTGAGCCTGTCGAAGCCCGTCCTTGCTTTCCCGTCCCCAGGAAGGGGAGGCCTTCGACAGGCTCAGGCCGAACGGGAGGGGGTTGTCATCTGCCGGAGAAATTCGGCTTCCTCTTCTCCATGAAGGCGGCGACGCCCTCGCGATAATCCTCGCTATAGCCGAGTTCGCGCATCGCATCGCGCTGGCGGACCAGTTCTTGCTCGAGGCTATGGTCCCAGCTCTCGCGGATCAGCTGCCGGGTGCGGGCGAGGCCTCGGGTGGGGCCGTTCGCGAACTTCGTCGCGAGCCGATCCACCTCCTCGTCGAGCCGATCGTCCTCGACCGACTTCCAGATCATCCCCCATTCGGCCGCCTGGTCCGCCGGCAGCGGCTCGCCGGTCAGCGTCAGGCCGAGGGCGCGCGCCTGGCCGACCAGCCGGGGCAGCACCCAGGTGCCGCCGCTGTCGGGACTGAGGCCGATGGCGGCGAAGGACTGGATGAACCTGGCCGATCTGGCGGCGATGACGATGTCGCAGGCCAGAGCGATATTGGCCCCGGCGCCGGCGGCGACGCCGTTCACCCGGGCGATGGTCGGCATCGGCAGCGAGGTGAGGGCGCGGATCAACGGATTGTAGCGCACCTCCACCGAATCGCCGAGGTCGACGGCTTCCCCGGGCGCCACGGCGCGATCGTTCAGATCCTGGCCCGCGCAGAATCCGCGGCCGGCACCGGTCAGCACCAGCACGCGCGCCTGGGCGGCCTGGCTGAGAGCCTCGGCGACTTCCTCGTGCATCTGCACGGTGAAGCTGTTGAGGCGGTCAGGCCGATTGAGCGTGAGGCGGGCGATGCCGTCCTCGAGGTTGAACAGGATCGTCTCGTAGGTCATGGCGGCAATTCATAGACCGATCGGTCGGCTAACCCAAGGAGCTTGTGATGGGTGAGGACGAACGCGCCGCAACGATCGCCGCGCACATGCTCGCCGCCGAGGGCACCGGCCCCGCCTGGCAGATCGCGATCGAGGAGGCGCGCGCGGGTTACGCCCGCATCCGCATGGCCTTGCGACGCGACATGCTGAACGGCCACGGCACCGCCCATGGCGGGATGATCTTCGCCCTCGCCGATACCGCCTTCGCTTATGCCTGCAACAGCCGCGACGTGAAGACCGTCGCCGCCCAGGCCTCGATCGTCTTCCTCGATGCCGCGCGGGAAGGGGAGGTGCTGGTCGCCGAAGCCCGTGAGCAGGCGCTGGTCGGCCGGTCGGGCGTTTACAACGTCACCGTGCGGACGCAGGAAGGCCGCGCCATTGCCGAGTTCCAGGGCTTCTCCCGGAGCGTCGGCGGATCCGTGATCGGAGAGTAGGATCCAAACCCGCTACTGGAGGAGGCCGACCGCGAAGCGGCGGGTGTCCTTTGCTGCCCGGCTGCGTCGCTCGGTCGGTCACGATGCACCTACATCGCTCCCTCCCTCGCTTCTTGCGGAACAACAAACTACACTCCGTCACGACCACCTCCAGTAGCGAGTTTGGACCCTTCATGACCGAAGCTTTCATCTGCGACGCCGTGCGCACGCCGATCGGCCGCTATGGCGGCTCCCTCGCCCCTGTCCGCGCCGATGATCTTGCCGCCATCCCGATCAAGGCGCTGATCGACCGCAACCCGGACATGGACTGGGACGAGCTGGACGACGTCATCTACGGCTGCGCCAACCAGGCCGGCGAGGACAATCGCAACCTCGCCCGCATGGCGGCCCTGCTCGCCGGGCTGCCCGACCGTTCGGGCGGCGTCACCCTCAACCGCCTGTGCGGTTCGGGCATGGACGCGGTGGCGATGGCGGCGCGGGTGATCCGCGGCAGCGAGGCGGACATGATCGTCGCCGGCGGATCGGAGAGCATGAGCCGCGCGCCCTTCGTCATGGCCAAGGCGACCAGCGCGTTCGATCGCAATGCCGAGATGTACGACACCACGATCGGCTGGCGTTTCGTCAATCCGAAGATGAAGTCCGCTTATGGCGACGACACCATGCCGAGCACGGCCGAGAACGTGGCCGAGGAGTTCCAGATAAGCCGCGAGGATCAGGATGCTTTCGCCGTCCGCAGCCAGGCGCGCGCCGCCGCTGCGCAGGCCAATGGCCGGCTCGCGGCCGAGATCGTCCCGGTCTCGATCCCGCAGCGCAAGGGCGATGCCGTCATCGTCGACAGGGACGAGCATCCGCGCACGACCAGCGTCGAGGCGCTGGCGAAATTGCGGCCCATCGTCCGCGCGAACGGCACGGTAACGGCCGGCAACGCCTCCGGAGTCAATGACGGGGCCGCCGCGATGATCGTCGCCACCGAGGAAGCCGCGAAGCGCAACGGCCTCACGCCGCGCGCGCGCGTCGTCGGCGCCGCCGTCGCCGGCGTGCCGCCGCGGATCATGGGCATCGGCCCGGCGCCCGCCTCGGATAAGCTGCTCGCCCGCCTCGGGCTGAAGATCGGCCAGATGGACGTGATCGAACTGAACGAGGCCTTCGCCGCCCAGGGCCTGGCGGTGATGCGCCAGCTCGGGCTCCCCGACGATGCCGCGCACGTCAATCCCAATGGCGGCGCGATCGCGCTCGGCCATCCGCTCGGCATGTCGGGCGCGCGCCTCGTCCTGACTGCTGCCGAGGAGCTGCAGCGCAGCGGCGGGCGCTACGGCCTGTGCACGATGTGCATCGGAGTCGGGCAAGGCATCGCCATGGTGATCGAGCGGGTGTGACCGGCGGCGCCCCGGCCTGATCCGGTTTGTGCGTGGCTCACCACCCTATTGGGTGGGTGTCGCCCGCGTTGAGAGACCCGCCGGCGAATGTTAGCCTCCTCCGGCGCCCACGCCTTCTGTCTTGGGTCCCGCCGGGACGGGGCGCTCCCTCTGCGGGATCGGGGGAGGTGAATCATGCCGTCTGTTCGATCCAATGCGGCCGCGCGACACGCGGTCCGCGCCGGCGTTGCGCCCGTCGCCATCGTGGCCGCCTTGTGCCTCATGCCGGCGCCCTCATGGGCGCAGACCTGCGGCTCCGGCACGGCGTCGGGAACGGGCTCTACCGCCTGCGGAACCGGCAGCTCGGCCTCGGGCGACAGCGCCGCCGCCTACGGGCAGTCGAGCAGCGCCGCCGGCGACCTCTCGACCGCGGTCGGGTCGGTGGCGGGGGCGACCGGGGCGGAGTCGACGGCGATCGGCTCCACCGCGGTCGCGTCGGGCACGTTCAGCACTGCGCTCGGTTCCTCGTCCCTGGCGACGGGTACGCTTTCGACCTCGGTCGGCGCCGGATCCCAGTCCCTGGGGCTTCGCGGCACTGCCGTCGGCGGCAGCGCTCAGGCCGATGGCCAGGGCAGCCTCGCCGTCGGCGTCAACAGCGCTGCGCTTCAGTCCGGCGGCACGGCGGTCGGCGGCTGGCTGGATCGGAACGGGGACGGCTTCTTTGGAATTGACGAGACGGCCTTGGCCGTAGGGCAGGGGGCGAGCGCCTTCGGCGCGGCCGCGCAGGCCCAGGCCGCGGGCGCGACCGCGCTCGGAACGCAAGCCCTCGTCACCGGAATCGATGGCTTCGCCGCCGGATTCGCCAGCTTTGCCCAAGGGAGCCGCAGCATCGCTCTGGGCGCAAGCGCCGACGCCCTGGCCAATGATGCGATCGCGATCGGCTCGCTCAGCGTGGCCGACCTGCCCAGCGCCGTCGCCATCGGCGGCTGGTTCGACGCCGATCTCGACGGAAACGTCGATGCGGGCGAGACATCGAGGGCCTTTGGCTACGGCGCGAGTGCGATCGGGGCCGGCGCCCGCGCCGAGCAGAATCTGGCCAGCGCGCTCGGGGCGCAGGCGGTCGCCACGGGCATCGACAGCACCGCCGCCGGCGCAAGGGCATCCGCGACCGGCAGTTCCAGCTCGGCTTTCGGCGTGTTGAGCATCGCCTCGGCCGTGGACAGCTCCGCCTTCGGCATGTCCAGCACCGCATCGGGCGTCGACAGCTCCGCCGTGGGCCGATCGGCACTCGCCTCGGGCGCGCGTTCCACCGCCGTCGGCCGGAGCAGTCTAGCCACGACCAGCGGCGCGGTCGCCCTTGGCTTCAACGCACGCGCGACGGGCAATTACGCGATCGCGATCGGCGGCGGCTTTTTGGGCGGCCCCGGCCCGCTGGCAGCGGGAGGCGACTCGATCGCAATCGGATCGGATGCCGAGGTCGCCTCGACGGCCGGCGGCGGGATCGCCTTGGGCGGCCTTTCGCGCGTCACCGCTTCCAGCGCCATCGCGCTTGGCCAGCAGGCGGCGGCCGAGGCCGCGGGCGCGACGGCGGTCGGCGATCAGGCGAGCGCGACGGCGGTCAATTCGGTCGCCCTGGGCCAGGATTCCGTCGCCAACGTAGCCGACACCGTGTCGGTCGGCAGCAGCGCGCTGCAGCGCCGGATCGTCAATGTGGCCGCAGGGTCGCTCTCAACGACGAGCACCGACGCTGTCACCGGCGCCCAATTGTTCGCCACCAATCAGGGTGTCGCGGCGGCCCAGGATACGGCCGATCTCGCCCGCACCGAAGCGGCGACCGCCCACGATAGGGCGAACATAGCGGTCAACGATGCCGCAACGGCCCAAACCACGGCCAATGGCGCCCTGAGCACCGCCAACTCTGCGCTCACCAACGCCGCGACAGCCCAGTCGACGGCGAACACGGCGCTGGCCGATGCGGCGCGGGCCCAGACGACCGCCGAGACGGCGCAGGATACGGCCGACACCGCGCTCGGCAACGCCGCCGCTGCCCAGCAGACGGCCGCCGATGCTCGGGCGGAAGCGGTATCCGCGCGCCTCGTCGCGAACGCCGCCCAGCTCCGTGCTGACGAGGCGAAGGATCTTGCCGAGCAGGCGGTGGCCGGCGGCGCCGCCACGCGCCAGATCGCCGAGACGGCGCTGGCCAATGCGGCCACGGCGGAGGAGGTCGCCGTGCAGGCCCGCGACCGGGCGAATGCGGCCGAACAGGCGGCGGCGCTCGCGGCGGACAACGCCACGCTCGCCCGCGCCGTCGCCGCCAACGCCCTGACCGTCGCGGAGACCGCTCAGGCTTCCGCCGAGGAAGCGCTGGAGCGGACCGACTATCTGGCGATCAACGGCAGCGGCGACCGGCCGACGGCGAGCGGCGCCAATGCGATCGCGCTCGGCTCGGGCGCCAATGCCAGCGGCGCCAATTCCGTCGCCTTGGGAACCGGCGCGATCGCCCGCGACGGCGCCGCCGTCTCGATCGGCGCCGGCAATATCGCCTCGGGCAATGGCGCGGTGGCGATCGGCGATCCCAATATCGCGACCGGGCAGGGGGCGGTGGCGCTCGGCTACAACAATGTCGCCGCCGGTACCGGCGCGGTCGCGATCGGCAGCGAGAGCCGGGCCGAGGGACGCTCGGCGATCGCGCTGGGCGCCAATGCCAGCGCCGGCGCCGACGGCAGCGTCGCCATCGGCGAGAATGCCGTCGCCACCCGTGCCGGCCAGGTCTCGCTCGGCTCGTCGGCCTCGACCTACACCTTTGCGGGCCTCGCCTCGCCGGCGAGCCGGGCGGCCCAGGTCGGCCCCGTGAGCTACGTCACGGCGGACGCCGCCGGCAATCTCGCCGTCGCCGATTTCGGTCCGGGCGATTTCGCCGCGCTCGACGCCGCGATCCGGATCGACCGGCGCGACGCCCGCTCGGGGATCGCCGCCGCGGCGGCGATCGGCTACGCGCCGATGCCCTCGGAGCGTGGAAGGACCGCCTGGATCCTCAACGGCACCCATTTTCGCGGGCAGCAGGCGATCGGCGGATCGATCGCCCATCGCTTGGGCACCGAGACGCCCTTCGCCGTCACCGCCGGCTTCGCTCTTGCCGGCCACGACAACAATCTGGTCAGGGTCGGCCTCGCCGGCGAGTTCTGACGCGCCGCTTCCGGTCGCAAAAATTGCAATCTCCCCAATAGGTCGCCCGACCTTTTGGACACTTGAGATAAAGACCCTGCCTGAACCGCCTGGGATCGGCCCCGTCCATCGGCGGGACGGCCGGGCGGAGACGCTTGACGCTGCGGGAATTTCGTTCTTTCTCCGTCAGCAAGCGGATGGGGATCTCATGACGGAGCCGCAGCGCGAGCGACTGGAATTCGATCTGGCCAACCTGCCGGCCGAAGCGCGTTTTCGCACTTGGCAGGCCGCCATGGCCTTCTGGGACCTCGAGACCGCGGATCCGTTCGCTTTCGACGGCCGCGGTCGCTCCTGGCGGGTGCCGCCGCTCCTGATCAGCGACATCCATCTCGGGCCGCTCACCTTCATGCGCACCCCCGAATTGATCCTCGCCGATCAGAAGGACGACATAACGTTGCAATTCCTGCTGACCGGCCAGGCGGTCGGCGACGCGGACGGCGTCGCGCTGACCCTGCGAGCCGGCGATATCGCGTTGCAGGACATGAGCCGGCCGCTCAAGATCGCCGCCGGCTCGGTTCACATGATCACCATCGCCATTCCCCGCGCCTTCCTCGACGACGCTTTGCCTGGGGCCGAGGTCCATGGCGTCGTCCTGAGAGGCGGCATGGGTGCCCTGTTCGCCGGCTTCCTGCGCGATCTTCCCGCGGCGCTCGAGGATTGTGCGCCCGGAGACCTGCCCGAC
The DNA here is from genome assembly GCF_003347635.1 of Sphingosinicella terrae. GTDB lineage: Bacteria > Pseudomonadota > Alphaproteobacteria > Sphingomonadales > Sphingomonadaceae > Allosphingosinicella > Allosphingosinicella terrae. The sequence goes on along the minus strand of NZ_QDFY01000008.1, from coordinate 40,078 downwards.
ATGGCGCGGTTGTTGCGCGACCTGCTTGCCGGGGCGTTGCGGCAGGCCGGCCGGCGCGAGGCCGCCGAGACGCCTACCGAGGCGACCCTGCGATCGCGCGCCCGCCGCTACATTTCCCGCAATCTCACCGGCGACCTCGAGGTCGGCTCGCTCTGCCGCGAGCTCGGTGCGTCGCGCTCGAGCCTCTATCGCGCCTTCGAGCGCGAAGGCGGCATCGCCTCCTACGTCCAGCGCCGCCGACTCGCCCGCATCTATCGGTTGCTCTGCGACCCGGCCGAACGGCGCTCGGTGTCGGAGCTGGCCGGGCTGCACGGCTTCCACGACAATAGTCATTTCAGCCGGCTCTTCCGCCGCACCTTCGGCTTCGGCCCGCGAACGGTGCGCGAGCGGGCCGCGGCGCAGCCGCCGATCGAAACCCCTCTCGATGACAAGCCGCACGAGAAGTTCGCCCGCTGGCGCGAGCTCGAGGGCTGAACCGCGTCCGGCGGCCGGCTGGGACGCGCAGTCCATCAATTGAGACGGTCGGACCACGCGGCGCGCCGCCGCACTCGCTAACCTCGCCACGACATTCGGACCGGAAGGGAAGCCGCCGTCGCGGCCGCCTCCCGCCGGGCGGGGGGAGGACGGAATGGAGTCGAAATTCGCTGTCTCGACGAGGAGGCGCCGCCGCCTGACGGCCCGGGCCTCCTTTCTGGCTCTCGCCGGTGCCAGCTTCGGCGGCTCGGCGCCAGCCGCGGCGCAGATCGTCTGCGAAGCCGGCGGAGGCACCGCCTCGGGAGTCCAGGCTACCGTCTGCGGGCCGACCGCCGTGGCTTCCGGCGAATATAGCACGGCGCTCGGCAATGGCGCCGAGTCGACCGGCAACGGTTCGGCCGCGATCGGCGATTCCGCTTTGGCCGCCGGTCTCCGCTCGACCGCCATCGGCTATGACACCTCCGCCAACGGCGACGGTGCCGTCGCCATCGGCGAGTCCGCAAGCGCGGCCGGGAGCCGCAGCGTCTCGGTCGGCGCTCTGGCGGCGGCCTCGGGCGATTCGAGCGTCCTCGTCGGGACGGTGGTCGATCTGGACGGCGACGGCATCATTTCCGCCGGGGAGAGCTCGGCGGCGTCCGGCGCCCATTCGAGCGCTTTCGGGGCTATCGCCCGCGCGACGGGCGACGATAGCGCCGCCTTCGGCTTCCTCGCACACGCCGACGGCCTGTCGAGCACCGCCTTGGGGACGAGGGCGCTCGCCGCCGGCGCCTATTCGATCGCGATCGGCGACGAGGCGACTGCGTCGGAGGAAGACGGCGTCGCCATCGGCCGCCGCAGCGTGACTGGGCTTAATGCGGTCGCGATCGGCGTCGACTCCGCGGCGACGGGGAACGACACGATCGCTCTCGGCCGCGAAGCCCGATCCGAAGGCTATAACGCGATGGCGCTCGGCGTCGACAGCTATGCGCTGGCCGCTCACGGCATCGCCTTCGGCGTCAACGCCTATGCCGGCGGCGGCGGCGGGTCCGTGGCGCTGGGCTATGGCGCCGGCGCCGGCGCGTCCAACAGCATCGCGATCGGCGAGAGCAGCCAGGCCAATGGCGATCGCAGCACCGTGATCGGCTATCTCACCGGGGGCGGCGGCGAGGATAGCGTCGTGATCGGCACGCTCAGCCAGACGACGGGCGAGGACGCGATCGCGATCGGCGGCTGGTACAATATCAATGGCGACCTCGTTGTGACCCCGGACGAGCGGACGGTCGCCGCGGGCACGCGCAGCGTGGCGCTCGGGGGCGCCGTCCATGCCGACGGCACCGACTCCATCGCGCTGGGTACGCGCGCCGGCGCGGCGGCGGCCGACACCATCGCGATTGGCCGTGGAGCCCAGGCGGCGGATATCCGGACCGTCGCGATCGGCCCGACCAGCGAGGCGCGCGGTCCCCAGTCCGTCGCCCTCGGCAACTTCGCCCGGAGCTCCGGGGGACAGGCGACGGCGCTCGGCGGCGGCGCGCTCGCGTCCGGCGTGTCCAGTCTCGCCGCCGGCTATGGCGCGTTGGGAACCGGATTCGAGTCGGTGGGTCTTGGCGTGCGCTCCGTCTCCACCGGCAACGGCAGCATCGCGCTCGGCGGCTACAGCTCCGCTTCGGCCGAGGGGGCGGTCGCGATCGGCTTCGGTTCCGTCGCCGATGTCGCCGACACCGTCTCGGTCGGGACGGCGCAGCGCACGCGCGCCATAGTCAATGTCTCCGCCGGCAATGTCGCCGCCGGCAGCGCCGACGCGGTGACCGGCGGCCAACTCTTCGCCACCAATGAGAATGTCGCCGCGGCGCAGTCGACCGCCGACACCGCCCGCACCGAGGCGGCGGCGGCGCAGGCGGCGGCGGGCGCCGCCCAGGGCACGGCCGATTCCGCCCTGCTCGCTGCGGACTACGCCCGGCGAACGGCCGACCGGGCGCGGCTCGAGGCGGCCTCGGCTCAGACCAGTGCCGATGCCGCGCAATCGACGGCGAACGATGCCGTGGCGGCGGCTTCCGGCGCGCAGGGCACCGCCAACAATGCGGCCGCCGGTGCCGCCGCCGCCTTGACCGCTGCGAATGGGGCGCAAGGGACGGCCGACACGGCGCGCGGCGACGCCGCCGCGGCGCAGGCGACCGCGACGACGGCACTGGGTCGGGCGACAGCCGCGCAGACCACCGCCGACACCGCCATCGCCAACGCCGCCGCGGCTCAGAGCACGGCCAATAATGCGCTTGCCAATGCCGCCGACGCCCGCGCCGTCGCCGACGCGGCGCAGGTCCGCGCCAACGAGGCGCAGGCCCTCGCCACCCAGGCCCTCGCCAGCGGCGGCACCGCGCAGCTCACCGCCGATCAGGCCCTCGCCGATGCGGCGACGGCGCAGCAGGCGGCCGACGAGGCGCGCGGCCGCGCCGACACGGCCCAGTCGCGGGCCGAACTCGCCATCGCCAACGCCGCTTCGGCTCGCTCGGTGGCCGACGACGCGCTCGCCAATGCCGCGTCGGCGCGGACCATCGCCGAAACCGCCGCCGCCAATGCCGCCGCCGCCCAGGCGACCGCCGACGTGGCGCTGGCGCGAACCGACTATCTGGCGATCAACGGCAGCGGCGATCGGCCGACGGCGAGCGGCGCCAATGCGATCGCGCTCGGCTCGGGCGCCAATGCCAATGGCGCCAATTCCGTCGCCTTGGGAACCGGCGCGATCGCCCGCGACGGCGCCGCCGTCTCGATCGGCGCCGGCAATATCGCGTTGGGTAACGGCGCGGTGGCGATCGGCGATCCCAATATCGCGACCGGGCAGGGGGCGGTGGCGCTCGGCTACAACAATGTCGCCACCGGCACCGGCGCGGTCGCGATCGGCAGCGAGAGCCGGGCCGAGGGACGCTCGGCGATCGCGCTGGGCGCCAATGCCAGCGCCGGCGCCCCCGGCAGCGTCGCCATCGGCGAGAATGCCGTCGCCACCCGTGCCGGCCAGGTCTCGCTCGGCTCGTCGGCCTCGACCTACACCTTCGCCGGCCTGGGCTCGGCGGCGAGCCGCGCCGCACAGACCGGCGCGACCGCTTTCGTGACTTCGGATGCGGCCGGCAATCTCGCTTTGTCGGATTTCGGCCCCGGCGATATCGGCCGCCTGGACGCGGCGATGCAGATCGATCGGCGGGACGCCCGGTCGGGCACGGCCGCCGCGGCGGCGCTCGGTCATGCGCCGATGCCATCCGAGCCCGGCCGCACGGCGTGGGTGCTGAACGGCAGCCATTTCCGCGGTCAGCAGGCGGTCGGCGGATCGATCGCTCACCGCTTCGAGGCCGACATCCCGATTGCCGTCACCGCCGGCTTCGCGCTCGCCGGCCACGACAACAATCTCGTCCGCGTCGGACTGGCGGGAGAATTCTGAAGACGCGGAGAGGCGAGACGGTGAGCCGATGGCGCTGATGGGCCTCAACAACTGGCTGCTCCTCGACGAGGGCGAGGAGGGAGGCGGCCTCACCATCGCCTTCCGCTGGGGCGACGTCGGCGAGCATCGATATCGCCTCGGCGAGACCGTCTTCTGGCCGGAGGGGCAACGGCCGGCGCAGGCCGGGGGCGAGCATCTCGTCCCCGGCCTCGCCAATGCGGCGCCGCCAGACGATCGGCGGGGCTTCGTGCCGCTCTACTATCTGATCCGGATCATCGACGACCTCATCGTCTCCGTCGATCTCGCCGACGAGGCTCGCTTCGCGAGGGCCGAGGCGGCGCTGGTGGCGCGCGGCATCCCGCAATAAGGCCGCTCAACCCCGGGCAGCGGCTGCCTTGTCGAAGTCCCTCAGCGCATCCTTGCCGATCCACCGCGCGGTGCGGTCGCCCGAGCCGGCGAGCCGCTCGGCGAGCCGCCGCGCCTCGCCCTGGAGCGCTGCGCTCTTGCGGCGGCCGATCGCGCGCAGCGCCCAGCTCACCCCTTTCTTGACAAAGTTGCGCGGATCGTCCGCGGCGGCCTCGATCAGCGCAAGCCGCTCGCGGAACGGCCCATCTTCGCATTTCTTGTCGTGGAGGGCGAGGCTGGCGAGCAGGGCGAAGGCGGCGCGCCTGACGAATTCGCGCGGATCTCCGGCCCATCGATCGACCGCGGCGAAGGCATGCCGCGTTCGGTCGAACAGGTCGAAACAGGCGGTGTCGCAATCCGCCCAATTCTCGAAATCGGCGGCCCATCGGTCCATCAGCTCCGGAGTCACCTTGGTCGGATCGGCGACGAACACGGCGAGCAGCCGCGCCTCGTACCAGCCGGTGTGCCAGAGGGCCTCGGCGAGCGCCTGGTCGCGTCCCGACGCCTTGGCCAGCCGGCGGATCTCGCCGACGCCGACCCCGAACGCGCGCGACGCCACGATGCCGTAGCGCGCCATCCCCTCGCGGACCGCTGCGCTGCCGAGCGCCTCGAGCGAAGCCAAGGCATCGCCGACCCGCGGTTCGGCGGCCGTGGAGGCAGTCTTGCCGACAGTGGCGGCTCCGGACATGGAAGCAGTCTAGACGGGAGGGTGGTTGGCGCCAACGCCGATGCCACCCGATGACCGCTTGCGCGTTGATTCCGGTGATGCCCGTCAATTCATTGAACGACCGGTCGGTTAATGATAGAAGGGGACCAAGGAGCCGCCATGTACACCACTGAATTCCAGAAGAGCCGCGACAGGAAGGTCGCCGCGATCGAGGATCCGGCCAAGCTCGCCGCCTTCGAGGCGCGGGTCGCCGCCGACGAGTTCATCGAGCCAAAGGACTGGATGCCGGAAGCCTATCGCCGCACCCTGACCCGCCAGATCTCCCAGCATGCCCATAGCGAGATCGTCGGCATGCTCCCCGAAGGCAATTGGATCTCGCGCGCGCCGTCGCTGCGCCGCAAGGCGATCCTGCTCGCCAAGGTGCAGGACGAGGCCGGACACGGTCTCTATCTCTATTCCGCCGCGGAGACGCTGGGCACGAGCCGCGACGAGATGATCGAGGCGCTCCATTCGGGCAAGGCCAAGTACAGCACCATCTTCAACTACCCGACACTGACCTGGGCGGATATCGGCGCGATCGGCTGGTTGGTCGACGGCGCCGCGATCATGAACCAGGTGCCGCTGCAGCGCACTTCCTACGGCCCCTATGCCCGCGCGATGGTTCGGGTCTGCAAGGAGGAGAGCTTCCACCAGCGCCAGGGCTACGAGATCATGATGGTGATGGCCGCGGGGACGGCGGACCAGAAGAGGATGGCGCAGGACGCGCTCAACCGCTGGTGGTGGCCGTCGCTGATGATGTTCGGGCCGCCCGACGAGATGAGCCCGAACACGGCCCAGTCTATGCGCTGGCGGATCAAGCGCGAGACCAATGACGAGCTCCGCCAGAAGTTCGTCGACATCACGGTGCCGCAGGCCGAGGCGCTCGGCCTCACCGTTCCCGATCCGGCTCTCAGCTGGAACGAGGCACGCGGCCATTACGATTTCGGCGAGATCGACTGGGAGGAATTCCACGCCGTCGTCCGCGGCGAGGGACCGGTGGCGAAGGAGCGGATGAAGGCCCGCCGCGCCGCTTGGGAAGAGGGCGCCTGGGTCCGCGAGGCCGCCGCCGCTTATGCGGAGAAGCAGGCGGCGCGCGAGGCGGCCTGAGCCGATCGACGTCATCCCGGCGCAAGCTGGGATCTCACTTCTCTTGTCCGGAGTGGGGTAAGGCACTGAGGTTCCAGCTTGCGCTGGAATGACGGAAAGAAGGAAAGATGTCGAAGGATTGGCCGCTCTGGGAAGTGTTCGTCCGCGCCAAGGGCGGGATGGCGCACCGTCATGTCGGATCGGTCCACGCGCCCGATGCCGGCATCGCGCTGCGCCACGCCCGCGACACCTATACCCGGCGTATGGAAGGCGTGAGCCTGTGGGTGGTGCCGTCGGCGCAGATCACGGCGTCGGATCCCGCGGAAGATGCGGCAATGTTCGATCCGGCAATGGACAAGATCTATCGCCACCCTACCTTCTACGACATTCCGGACGACGTGAAGCATATCTGAAGGAGGTCGAAGTGAGCGGGGAATGGCATATCGCGCAGATCAATGTCGGCCGGCTGGCGGCGCCGCAGGGCGACCCGCGAGTCCAGCCCTTCTTCGACGATCTCGACCGCATCAATGCGCTGGCCGACGAGAGCCCCGGCTTCGTCTGGCGGCTCCAGGACGAGGGCGGCAACGCGACGGCCATCCAGGTGTCCCCCGATCCGCTGTTCATCCTCAACATGTCGGTCTGGACCGACGCGGACTCGCTCTTCGCCTTCGTCTATCGCAGCGCCCACACGCCGGTGATGGCGCGGCGCCGCGAATATTTCGACCGGTTCGACGGTGCCTATCATGCGCTCTGGTGGGTGCCCGCCGGGACCGTGCCGACGATCAATGACGGCCTGTCGCGGCTCTGGTATCTCGATCGCTACGGCCCGAGCCCGCACGCCTTCACTTTCAAGACGCGCCATCCGGTGCCGGGCGTCGAATCGCCGCCGGTTGACATGCAGCCCGATCCCTGGTGCGTCGGGCGGGCCTGATGGCGTCGCTTCCGCCCATCGACCTGCCCGCCGGCACCAGCGGCGAGGGCGCGTTCGACGCCCCCGTGGCCGAGCCGTCCCGCGAGAAGCTGTTCGACTATCTTCTGCGTCTCGGCGACGATTCGCTGATCCTCGGCCAGCGGCTGTCCGAATATTGCGGCCATGCGCCGTCGGTCGAGGTCGATCTCAGCCTCGCCAACATGGCGCTCGACCTGATCGGCCAGGCGACCCTGTTCCTCGACCTCGCCGGCGAGGTCGAGGGCAAGGGCCGCGACGGCGATGCGCTGGCCTTCCACCGCGATGTCCTCGATTTCCGCAATTGCTGGCTGGTCGAGCAGCCTAATGGCGACTTCGCCCAGACGATGGCGCGCCAGTGGCTGTTCTCGACCTGGCAAAAGAGCCTGTTCGATCGCCTTGCGAACTCGCGCGATCCGCGCATCGCCGAGATCGCCGCCAAGGCGGTGAAGGAAGTCGCCTATCATCAGGATCTCGCCGCCGAATGGGTGATCCGCCTCGGCGACGGCACCGAGGAAAGCCGGCGGCGAATGGTCGACGGGCTCGACTGGATGTGGCGCTTCGTCCCCGAGCTGTTCGAAATGGACGGGATCGCGGCCGAGGCCGTCCGCTGCGGCATCGGCGTCGACGTCGCCGCGTTCCGCGACGATTATGACCGCCGGCTGCGCGAGGTCATCGCCGGGGCGGGCCTCGAGCCGCCGGCCGATCAGCGCCCGATCCTCGGCGGCCGCCGCGGCCATCACAGCGAGCATCTCGGCCATCTGCTCGCCATCATGCAGTTCCTGCCGCGCACCTATCCGGACTCGAAATGGTAGCGCTCGCCCGGGCCCGCGACGATGTCGAGCGGATCTGGGCCGTGCTCGAGTCGGTGCCCGATCCCGAGATCCCCGTTCTCTCCATCGTCGATCTCGGCATCGTCCGGGCGGTCGAGCCGGGGCGCGTCGCGCTCACCCCCACTTATACCGGCTGCCCAGCGACCCAGGTGATCGAGCGCGACGTCCGCGCCGCCCTCGACGCCGCCGGCTATCGCGGGGTGCGCATCGACACGGCGCTGTCGCCGCCCTGGACGACCGCCTGGATCAGCGAGGAAGGGCGTCGCAAGCTGCGCGCCTACGGCATCGCGCCGCCCCTGCCGGCGGGTGAGCGCACGGTCGCCTGTCCGCAATGCGGCGCGACCGACACCGAGGAGATCAGCCGCTTCGGCTCGACGCCGTGCAAGGCGCTGTGGCGCTGCCGCGCCTGCGCCGAGCCCTTCGATCTCTTCAAGTGCCACTGAACCGCGCCCGCGCCCCGATCCGGAACATCGAATGTCCGTCAGCTTCCACAACCTCGCCATCGCCGAGATCGTCCCGGAAACCGCCGAAGCGGTCTCGATCCGCTTCGCCGTGCCCGAGGCGTTGCGCGAGACCTTCGGCTTCCGGCCCGGCCAGCATCTCACCCTGAAGGCGGAGATCGGCGGCGAGGAGGTTCGCCGCAACTATTCGCTCTGCGTCGCGCCGCAGGATGGCGAGGTGAAGGTGACGGTGAAGCGGATCGCCGGCGGTCTCTTCTCCAACTGGGCGAACGACAATCTGGCCGCCGGCGATCGGCTCGACGTCATGCCGCCGCACGGCAGCTTCACCTGGGATTTCGCACCCCGGGCGGCGAACCACTATGTCGCCTTCGCCGGCGGATCGGGCATCACGCCGATCATGTCGCTGCTCAGGACCGGTCTGGCGACCGAGCCGGGGAGCCGCTTCACCCTCTTCTACGGCAATCGCGACAGCCAGTCGGTCATCTTCCTCGACGCGCTCGCGCAGCTCAAGAACCGCTACATGGACCGGCTCGAGATCCACCACTTCCTCGCCGAGGAAGCCGGGGACATCGACCTGTTCAACGGCATGCTGGATCGCGGCAAATGCGACCAGGTCCTGGACGCGCTGATCGATCCTGCCGAAGCGGCGGCTTTCTTCATCTGCGGGCCGGGGCCGATGATGGACGCTGCCGAGCAGGCGCTCGCCGCGCGCGGCGTCGCGCGCGACCATATCCATCTCGAGCGCTTCACCGCCGATCGGCCGGCGGCGGCGGTCGCGGCTCAGATGGAGGCGTTGCAGCGCGAGGCGCAGGGCCTGACGATGCTGGTCACGCTCGACGGCCGCAAGCGCCGGGTGCCGTTCGACGCGTCGGCCGGGAACATCCTCGACTCGGCCCGCAATGCGGGACTGCCCGCGCCGTTCGCCTGCAAGGCGGGAGTCTGCGCCACCTGCCGTGCCCGCGTGGTCTCCGGCGAAGTCGAGATGGCGGCGCGCTACGGCCTCACCGACGAGGAGGTCGCCGCCGGCTACGTCCTCACCTGCCAGTCGGTGCCCAAGGGCGCCGAGGTCGAGCTCGACTACGACGCCTGATCCCGGCTCAGCTGGGCCTGAAGGCGACGCGGCCGGCGCCGGCGCAGATCGGCCCGACGCCCAGCCAGCCGCGCGGCGACAGATGCTCGCCGAGGAGCAGACGCCGAAGTCGACGAAGAGGACGACGCCGAGCTTCTCGACCGGCGCGGCCTGGGTCAGAGGCCCGAGCGTGAGGGCACGGAGATTTCGGAGCCAGGAGGCGTCCGGTCGCAGCCCCACGGGAGTCTTCTCGACGCCGACTTCGCGAAAAGGGCCGTCATCTCTGCGAAGGCGGCGGAGAGCAGCGTCCAGGACAGCCAGCTCATCGTCCCGCGCTGGCTTGCTCAAAAGCGCAGCCGGGCCGCGGCCACCACCCGGCCCCGATAGATGTCGCCGAGAGCGCTCTCGGCCGTGTCGTAATAGCGGATTTCGGTGCTGAGATTGGGCGTGAGCTGCTGGCCGAAGCCGAAATTGAAGCTCGTATAGTCGCTGCCGCCGCGGCGCTCGCGGCGGCCGGCATGGGCGCTCAGCGTTCCCCAGCGGGTGACCTCGAGCGACGCGCCGGCCTCGAAATATAAGGATTTGCCGGTGCTGCCGAGCTCGTCGGGGCTGTAGGTCACCGACACGCGCGGCGTCAGCGATCCGATGCGGCGGCTGGCGGCGACCGCAAATTCGACCGCCTCGTCGTCGATCGGGCCGTCCATCCCGGTATAATGCTTGAATGCGCCACTGGCCTGGAGATCCAATCCGGAGACTGACGTGCGCGCGCCGACCAGGATGCCCGCCTCGCCGTCGATCACAGGCGCGCTGACGTTCTTCCAATAGGCGCCGAGAAACAAAGGGCCGGAGACGAGCTCGCCGCGGACCAGCAGCTGTGGCCCCTCGGTCTGGGCGAGTCCCTTTGAATAGCCGCGAGTGGCGAGATGGATCTCGATCGACGGATCGACCGGCGGAAGATCGAAATACATGGTCATCGCGCCTGCCGACGCCGCGGTTAGACATCAAGCGCAGGCCGGTTCTTCGGCCCTGAAGCTGCAAAGTCTGGCCTGTTCACGCCAGCATCGGCCGGTCCCCGCCTTCATTGATGGCTGCCGCCAGCCAGAATGGGAGTGGGAGGTCCGTGACAGAGATTCCGCGCGCGCGCCGATCGGCCGTGCTGCTTGCCCACCGCTGGATCAGCCTCGCCGTCGCCGCGATCTGGCTGGTCCAGGCCGCGACCGGGATCCTGATCGTCTTTCACTGGGAAATCGACGATGCCATGGTGCCGGGTGCGCATCTTCCCGTCGATCTCGAGGCGGTCGAGCGCAGCCTGGAGACAATGGTGCCGCCCGGATCGGAAGGCCGCGTCGGCTCGCTCTGGACGACGGCGGGCGCTCCCGACCGCTTCGATGTCTTTCTGGAGGGGGCGGGATTGCCGGAGCAGGTGCTGATCGACGGTGGCGGCAACGTGCTGCGCGCGCATCATGCGGGCGACGGGCTCGCCAATGGCGGCCTGACCGAGACCCTGGTGACGATCCACCACAATCTGCTGGCGGGCGATCTCGGCGGGTGGATCATCGGCCTGAGCGGTCTCCTGCTCCTGACCAACCTCGCTCTGGGGCTCGTCCGGGCGTGGCCTCGGAGCGGCTGGCGGCGGATCCTGCTGCCGCCGCGGAAGGGCGCGGTGGTGGCGCGCCGCTACGCCTGGCATCGCGGCATCGGCCTGTGGGCGGTGTTCCCCGCCTTCTTCACGATCAGCGCCGGCACCATGCTGACCTTCGAAGGCGGCGTGAGCCGGCTGATCGGCGCGTCGCCGGTCGCGGCGGACGAGACCGAAGCCTCGGCGGTCCGCGCGGTGGGCTTCGCGCAGGCCGCCCGGATCGCGACGGGCGCGTTTCCCGGATCGAAGATCGCCGGAGTCTATTTCCCCTCGGCAACCGACGGATCCTATCGCATCCGGGTCCTGCAGCCGGGCGAGCCGCGCCGCGTTTACGGCATGACGACCGTCTTCATCAGCGCCGCCGACGGCCGCATCCTCGGCCGCTACGATGCGCTCGGCGCGCCGCCTGCGCGTCGCTTCATGGACATCCTCTTTCCGCTCCATGTCGGCGAGCTCGGCGGGCTTCCCGGCCGGCTGGCGGTGATGGCGATCGGCGCCTGGCTGGTGACGATGATCCTGCTCGGCCTGTCGCTGTGGTGGCGGCGGCGCCGCGCGCGCGCGATCCGAGGCTGAGCCCCGTGCGCGCGCATCACCCGTTGTTCCTGCTGTTCGCCTTCGCCGGCGTCGAGGCGCCCGCCCGGGCCGAAGGAGAGGACGCGCCGGCGGTGTCGCTCGCGGTGGACTATACGGCCGACGTCTGGGCAGTGACGCATGGCGGATCGGACCGCGGCATACGCTATCTCGACGACCTCGCGCTGAGTCTGTCGCTCGACGCCGAGCGGGCGATCGGCTGGCGGGGCGCCCGCCTCCATGCCCAGCTCCTGTACAATAACGGCACCGCCCTTTCGGAGCCCCTGGCCGGCGACGTCCAGGCGATCAGCAACATCGAGACCGGCGTCCGCGCCGTCCGGCTCTACGAGGCCTGGGTCGACCAGAGGGTCGGCGACCGCCTGTCGCTGCGTTTCGGCCTCTACGATCTCAACTCCGAATTCGATGCCAACGAAGCCGGCGGTCTCTTTCTCAACAGCTCGCACGGCATCGGCCCCGATTTCTCCCAGTCCGGCGAGAACGGGCCCTCGATCTTCCCCGTGACCGCGCTCGCTCTGCGGGTCGACTATGCGCTCGGCGAATCCACCCGGGTGCGGGCCGCCGTGCTCGACGCCGTTCCCGGCGATCCCGACCGGCCCGCGCGCACCGTGATCCGGCTCAGCGAAGAGGAGGGGGCGCTGTTCGTCGGCGAGATCGAGCGGCGCTGGCGCGGCGGCAAGGCGACGATCGGCGCCTGGGCTTATGGCGAGCCCGCCGAGCGGCTCGCCGCGCCGGGGACCGACACCGCCCGCGGCGCCTATCTGCTGGTCGAGCAGCGCCTTGCCGGCGAGCCGGACGATCCGGGCGCGCTCACGGGATGGCTGCGGATCGGCGTCGCCGAGCCCGACGTCCACGCCATCGCCGCCTATCTCGGCGGCGGGCTGGTGCTGAGCGGACCGATCGCCGGGCGCCGCTCCGACGCGCTGGGCCTGGCCTTCGCGCGGGTGCGCTTCAGCCGCGCCTATCGCGCGCTCGAGGATGCGGAGCGTGGCGAGCTCAATCTCGAGCTCACCTATCGGGCGCAGCTGTCCGAAGCCTTCGCGCTCCAGCCCGACGTCCAGATCGTCTTCGATCCGTCCGGCGTGCGCGGCCGTCCGACGGCGGTCGCGATCGGCCTGCGCTCCGCCCTGAGCTTCTGATCCTCTCTTGCGCCGCGGGGGGTGGCCCGCCCAAGACGACTTGCGACCCGTTCGCAAGCGCAGCGAAACGGGACGAAGATTAGGCTCTTCGGAAAATGGCGCGTGAAACGCGTCGAACAGGGGGAATGGCATGAGGAACAGGACGATGTGCAAGGCGGGCGTGCGCGCCGCCTTGCTGTGCGGGGCGACCTTGATGGCGCAGGGCCTGGCCCTTGCGCAGGCTCCTGAAGAGGAGGCGGAAACGACGCCCAACGCGACGACCCGGCAGGAGGTCGACGGCGAGGAGATGATCGTCGTCACCGCGCGCAACTACGTGCCCGACGGCAGCATGTCGGCAACCAAGACCGACGCGCCTTTGCTCGAGACGCCGCAATCCGTCTCGGTCATCACCCGCGACCAGATCGACCTGCTCAACTTCGTCGATGTCCAGCAGGCCATCCGCTACACGTCGGGCATCGTCGGCGAGAATTACGGGCCGGATCTGCGCTTCGACTTCCTCACCCTTCGCGGCTTCGCCCCGATCCAGTACATTGACGGCCTGCAGGCGCCGATCAGCTCGACCATCCCCAATGTCGGCGTCGACCTGTACGGCTTCGAGTCGATCGACGTGCTCAAGGGCCCGTCCTCGGTGCTCTACGGCTCGGCGCCGCCGGGCGGTCTCTACAATCTCACCAGCCGCCGGCCCTCCTCGGCGTTCGGCGGAGAGATCGGCCTTCGCTACGGCTCGGACGAATATTTCCAGATCAACGGCACGGTCACCGGCGCGCTGGCAGACGGCGTCGCCGGCCGCTTGACCGCTCTCTATCGCGACCGCGAGAGCCAGGTCGATTTCGTCGACGCCAACCGTCTGTTCCTGGCGCCGTCGCTGCGCTTCGAAGCGCCGTGGGGAACCCAGATCACCGTGCTCGGCTATTACCAGCACGATCGGGTGGACGGCGACACCAACGGCTTCCTCCCCGCGGTCGGCACCCTGCTGCCCAATCCGCTCGGCCGGGTGCCGGTCAGCACCAATCTCGGCGAACCCGACTACAATTTCTACGAGCGCGACCAGTTCGGCGTCGGCTACCAGCTGCTCCAGCCGATCGCGCAGGGATGGCGCTTCGAGCAGAACACCAAATGGTTCGACTATAGCGAGATCCAGAACGTCATCTATGGCAGCGGGCTCGGCCCGGACAATCGCACCGTCCTGCGCTCGAATTTCCCTTACAAGGAAGACGTCCAGGAATTCGCCACCGACAACCGCTTCCACGGCGAGTTCGACACCGGCGCCGTCGGCCATCGCCTGACCGCCGGGCTCGACTATCGCAATTTCCGCAATGCCAGCTTCTTCGGATTCGCCGCGGCCAGCCCGATCGACCTGTTCGATCCGGTCTACAATGCGGCGCCGATCGTGACCCCGGATTTCTTTCCCTTCACCAGCCAGCGGATCGAGCAGGTCGGCGTCTATCTGCAGGAGCAGGCGCGGATCGGCGGGCTCGTGCTCACCATCGCCGGACGCCAGGATTGGCTCGACACCCGCAATCGCAACGCCGACACGCGCCGGGAGGTCGACAAGTTCACCTATCGCCTTGGCGCCAACTACATCTTCGAGAACGGATTCGCGCCCTATCTCAGCTACGCCACCTCGTTCGTGCCGGTGGCGGGCCAGGACCGGCTCGGCAATGCGTTCGTCCCGTCGACCGGCGAGCAGTTCGAGGGCGGGATCAAGTTCGAGCGCGGCGCGCCCGGCGATCCGGTCCGGATCTTCGCGAGCGCCGCCGCCTTCTCCGTCACCCAGCAGAACATTCCGACGCTGGACACCTCGCCGGGGGCCGGGCCGTTCGACCAGATCCAGGTCGGCGAGGCGCAGGTCCGCGGCTTCGAGCTGGAGGGCGTCGCCCGGATCCGCGACATGCTGACCCTGAACGGGTCCTACACCTATCTCGATGCCGAAGTGACGGCGAGCAACGTGCCCGGGGAGCTGGGCAACCGGCTGGTGACGACGCCGCGGCACAAGCTTTCCCTGTTCGTCGACTATACCCTGCAGCGCGGCGCGCTCGCCGGGCTCGGCTTCGGCGTCGGCATGCGCCACCTCAGCAGCAGCTTCGGCGACAATGCCAATGCCTTCCGCATGCCGGGGACGACCTTGTTCGACGCGATCATCCATTACGACCTGCCGAACTGGCGCTTCGCCATCAACGGCACCAACGTGTTCGACGACATCTATGTCGGACGCTGCGCGAGTCTCTCCAACTGCATCTACGGCCAGCGTCGTCAGGTGATCGCCAGCGTCACCCGGAAGTTCTGACGGCTCGTTCCTCCCCATGCGACGCATGGGGAGGAACCGGGTCCTATCGCCTGGCCTGCGCCCGCGTGGCGAGGAAGTCGGCGGCGGTGGTGGGGCCGCGGACGAAGGTGTCGCTATGCTCAGCGATGTAGGTGCGGAACTGGAGGAAGAAATCGGCCCCCGAAGGCAGGCCGAGCTCCTGCCAGGCGGCGTCGAGCGCGGCCCTCTTGTTCTCCGGGGTCTCGGCCGGCTGGATCAGCATGAAATCCCAATCGGCGCCTTCGCTGTGGACGTAGAGCTGGCGCGGCGGCAGCCCGGCCCGGCGATTGGCCTCGTCATAGCTGGCGATCGCCTCCAGGAAGGCGGTGTGCTGGCCCGGCGCGATCCGATAGATCTCGACGATCAGTCGCGTGGGCGCGGGGCTCGGCGCCGACTGGACCGGCGCGGTCTGCGCGCCGGCGGGTGCCGCGCAGGCGATCAGCAGGGCGGCGAAGGCATTTCTCATCATCGGGACCTTTCCTGAGGGGCGGCGCAGGGATCGGGTGCGCCGGGAGGACGTGTGTCGCAATACCAGCGCCGATGGAGGGGGCGCGCCTCCGGCCAGATCTCGTCCATCGTGTCGCCGTCGCGCAGCCGGCCCCCGAGCATCACCGCGCGGATGGCGAGCGCGTTGGCGACGTCCTCGAGCGGATTGCGATCGAGGATGACGAGATCGGCCAGCTTGCCCGGCTCGAGGCTGCCCAGATCCGCGTCGCGGCCGATCACCTGCGCGGAGCCGATCGTCGCCGCGCGGAGCACCTCCGCCGGCGACATGCCGCCCATGGCGTGAGCCTGCAGCTCCCAATGGTAGCCGAGGCCCGGATTCTCGCCGTGCGAGCCCATGCCGACGATCCCGCCGGCACGCTGCACCCGCGCGACGCTCTCGGCCACCCGTGGAAAGCGATACTCGCCCGGCTCGCGGAAGGTGCGCACCCGCATCTTCATGTCGACGATGAAATCGGGCACGAAGCGGTTCAGCTTCGGGTCTGAGGCGGGCCGGTCGCGGACGATGAAATAATCCTGCGCCTCGGCGCCGCCATTGCCGATCTGCAGGGTTGCCGAATAGCCGACGCCGCTGCCTGCCATCAGCGCGACGACGTCCTCGTACAGCGGCACCGCGGGCAGCGCATGCTCGTGGGCCGCATAGCCGTCGATGATCTGGGTGAGGTCGAGCTTCATCGCCAGCGCGCCCTCGGCGGCGGGATGGAGCCCGAGCTCGCGCGCCGCCATCGCGATCCATTGCCGGACCCGGCGATTGCCGGTCCGGTACATCTTGATGTTCCCGAGGCGGTAATGGTCGCGGTACCGGCGCAGCACCGCCACGACCTCCTCGTAGGAGCGGAACGCGTTGAACGAGAAGAGCGCGGTTCCGGTGGAGCGGATGCGCGAGCCCACCATCAGCCCCGCATCGATGGCATCCTCATAGGCGATCATGTCGATGGTGAGCGTCGACGGGTCGAAGGCGGTGGTGACGCCGTAGGCGAGATTGGCGAGCGCCCCCCAGCTCTCGAAGTCGAGCAGGTTGCGGCGCATGTCGGCGAGATGATCGTGGGTCTCGATCAGGCCGGGGATGATCCAGCTGCCCGAGACGTCGCGAACCGTTGCGCCGGGCGGGATCGGAACCGTCCCTCGCGGCCCGATCCCGGCGATTCGATCGCCCGTGACGACGATGTCGGCGTCCGCCACCACCTCGTCGCCGCGCATCGTCACCGCCGTTCCGCCGCGCAGCACGATGGTACCGCGCGGAAGGGCACGCGGCAGGACCACTTCCATCTCGATCCCCGACAGGTCGAGATCGACCGGCGCGGGCTGCCGTGCGCCGCTCGCCGGCAGAGGCAGCGCCGCGAGCGGCTGGCGGAAGTAGGTCGATCCCACCGCCCAGGCGAGATGGCTTCCGTCGGCGCTCCAGCCGAGGAAATCGGCTCCGACCGCGGTCAGCCGCCGGTGCGGCAGGTCGGGATCGGCGAGATCGACGGTGCGTCCGGCTTCGGGAAGGGCGATCAGATGCGCCTGCTGGACAATCTGGACCAGCGCATGGCGGCCGTCCGGACTGACCCTGATATCGTCGAACGCGCCGCGCCCCTCGGCGAAATACCAGCCGGGGCCGGTGACGTTGACGATCAGCCGGCGCGGCGATCCGTCCAGGGGCACGGCGTTGAGGCCGTCGCCGAAGCGAACCAGGACCTCGCTGGGATCGCCGGCGAAATGGAGCGTCCCGCCCATCGTCCCGCGCGCGACCACGGAGGCGGGCCCGCCGCCGGCGGGGAGTCGGACCAGCTCGGCCTGGCGCAGCGGGCCATATTCCATGTAGCTGCGCATCCGCATGGCGTGGCTCGAACGCAGCGCCAGGACCTTGCCCCCGTCCGGCGTGAAGACCGGCGAAGTATAGAAGCCGGCGGCCTCGCTGATCCGCCGTGGATCGCTGCCGTCGCTGCCGACGGTCCAGACGTGGCCGGCATCGCGCGCCGTCCATCGGACGAAGGCGAGGCGGCTGCCGTCGGGGGACCAGCGCGGCTGGAAGCCGGCCGCGACCGCGCGCGGCGGTGCCGACCCGTCGAGCGGCATCACGTAGAGGGTGCCGAGCGCGGAGAAAGCGAGCCGGCGACCGTCGGGCGACTCCACCGGATCCTGGACGAGCCGGACGCGGACCGGTCCGCTTTCCTCGCGGATCGCCTGCCGCGTGGACGGTCCGATCGGAAGGTCCGTCCGGGCTCGGAAGGGGATCGGCGTGCGATCGCCGGTTGCGATGTCGATCCGGACGATGCCGCCGTCGATATTGGCGATCAGCGCCCGTCCGTCCGGCGTGAAGGCGTGGCGCGGCAGCAGATCGCGCCACGGCCCGGCCTGGAGGTCGTCCGCCTGCACGGGAAAAGCGAGCCAGCGGTCTTCGCGGGTCTCCAGGTCGAGCAGCCTGAGCCCGGTCGCACCGCGATCGCGGGCGCCGTAGACCAGGAATCGCCCGTCCGGCGAGACTGCGGGCCGGAAGGCGGTGCCGATCACCAGATCGGGACGCGGGCTGCGCGGCGCCGAGACGATCACCTCTTCCTCGTTCGAGACGAGATCGCGGCGCACGATGGTCCATTCGGGAAACTGGTCCGAATTGATCCGTCCCACATGCCGGGCGAAATAGAGGTGGCGGCCGTCGCGGGATGCGACGGCGCCGAGGACGCTCGAATATTCGCTCGGCGGCTGCCCCTCGCCGGTCCGGATCGGCAGATGGAGGCTCATCTCGCCGGTGCCCGCGTCCACTTGCCACAATTCGTAGGCGCCCATGTCGGGGCGGGCGCGCGACACGAATAGGCTGCGCCCGTCGCCGCTCCAGCCGGGCGAGACGAAGATGAAGTCGTCGTCGCGAAAGGTGACCTGCCGGAGACGGCCGCTGCGCAGATCGGCGAGCCAGATATTGTCGGCGCCGGACCGGTCGCTCAGGAAGGCCAGCGTGCGACCGTCCGGCGAGAAGACCGGCTGCGAATCGAAAGCCATGCCGTGGGTCAGCGGACGGGCGCGGCCGCCGCGGCGGGCGTCGACGAGATAGATATCGCCGAGCAGCTCGAACGCGATCGTCTTGCCGTCGGGTGCGATGTCGGGCGACAGCCAGGTGCCCTCGTCCGTGTCGATGGCGATCGTTCGGGCCGGCGCCAGCGGCAGGGTCTGTCCCGGCCGGGCGCGGGCCGGCGCTGCGTCGGCGGACGAGCCGGCGGGCCCGCCGGCGGGCGGCTCGTGCGCGGCGGCCAGCGTCGACAGGCCGGCCAAAGCGAGGAGGCAAATGCGGCGCATCAGGGCGTGCGCGGCGTCGCCGGCGCGTAGCGGTCGCGCAGCAATGTCTGGCGGGTGACGAGGGAGATCTCGCGACCGGCGAGGATCACCGAGACGGGCGCGCTGGCGGGCTCCAGCGGGTCGCCGTCCCAGATGACCAGGTCGGCCGGCGCCCCCGGCCGGAGTTCGCCGATGCCGCCGGCTATGCCCCAGATTCGCGCGGGCGCCGCCGTGATCGCCCGAAGGGCGCGATCATGGGGAAGGCCGTTCGCGACGGCGAGGCCGGCGCCGGTGCGCAGCCCGGGACCGACATTGTAGCTGAGCCAGACGCCCTGCGCGGAGACCGAGAAGGCGATCTCGACGCCGGCGGCGGCGAGGCGGGCGGCATTGTCGGGGCGGGCGCCGATCGTGTCGAGGCTGGTGGGAAGGTCGTCCAGCGGATCCAGCACGACCGCGACGCGCTGCGCGGCGAGCAGGTCCGCGGCGCGCCAGGCCTCGGCGCCGCCGAGGATGACGAGGCGCAGGCCCTGTTCGCGCGCGAACGCCGCCGCCCCGCGGATGTCTGCCTCGCGCTGCGCCATCACCGCCAGCGGAACGCGGCGCTCGAGCAGGGGAAGGAGCGCCTCATGATTGGCGCGTTCGACGGCGCTGCCGTCGAAGCGGCCGCCGGCGCGCAGTCGCCGCGCCTCTTCGAGGGCGATCCGCAACTGCGTCCAGACGGCGCCGCGGCTGCCTCCGGCGAGGTCCGTCGCGAGGATGCCGGCGACGGCGACCAGCGCCGCCTGCTCCTGTGCGACCGGCGCGGCCGGATCGGCCAGCGACAGCCAGGCGCCGTACCCCGATATGACGCCTTGCGCGGGCGGTCCCGGGAAGACGAAGGCATGGCCGACGCCGTCGGCCCGAGCCAGGGCGAGGGTGAGGGAGCCCGGATCGACCGAATCGGCGACGATGAAGGCGGCGCCCAGCGGGCCGGACCGGATCCGCCGATCGTCGCTCTCCGGCGCGCTGCCCAGGTCGGAAAGGCCGATCTGAGTCGCCGCGGCGGCGAGGGCGGGCGTGACGTTCCGTCCGCCGGCGGAACGGCTGCGCGTGCCGGCGGGAACGGCGCCGCCGGACGCGACGGAGACGATCGTGCCGTCGCGGATCAGGATGGTCGCATCCTCGATCGTCCCCTGGCTCGTCGCCGTATGGGCGCGGGCACCGGTGATCGCCCAGCTCTCCGCCGCCGCCGGTGCGGCGCCGAACGCAAGCAGCAGCGCGGCGAGGCGCCCTTTCATTGCCATGCGCCTTCCCGGCCAAGCTCGAAGTCCGGGACGTTGCGCGGCGAGGGATTGGCACGGTCGTGCGCGACGGCGCCGTCGATCAGCACGAGATCGGCCCGGCTGTAGATGCTGAACGGATCGCCGGACCAGACGACCAGGTCCGCGTTGAAGCCGGGCGCGAGGCGGCCGATGCGGTCGCCGAGACCAAGGGTGCCCGCCGGGTTGGAGGTGATCCAGCGTATCGCCCGCTCCGGTGGAATGTCGAGGCCGGCGCGCCGCCCGGCTGCGGCCGCCTTCGCGGCCTCGATGTTGAGGAGGCTGCCGAGCACCGGTATGTCGGAATGGAGGATCGCGCAGCCGCCGGCGGCATCGACGAAGGCGGCATTCTCGCGGATTCCGTCCTCGGCCTCGCGCTTGAAGCCCCACCAATCCGGCCAGACGGCGGCGCAGACGCCGGCGTCAGCGAGCAGCGGCGCGATCTTGTAGGCTTCCGTGGCATGGTGCACCGCCGCGACCCGCAGCCCGAACTCGCCGAGCACCTCGATCCAGGTCGCGATGTCCTCGGCGCGGTAGCAATGGAGGTGGACCGGAAGCCGGCCCTCGATCGCATCGGCCAGCGTCTCCAGCCGCAGGTCGCGCTCGTGACCGCCCGGCGGGCCGCCTCCGTCCCGCCTGCCGCGACGTCCTTGCCGGCCGCGATCGCCGTCGCTTCGGCGATGCGCCGCCCGCCGGCCGGCCAGGCGCTGGGCGTCGATCAGCGTCCGCCGGATGAGCGCGATCTCGCCTTGCCGGCTGTTGGGAGCCCTGCCGCGCCCGCCGAAGCTGCTCGCCGGGTTGCCGCCGCAGGCCATCTTCAGCCCCTGCGGCGCGCCGGGGAACCGCATTTGTGCCAGCGTCACCGCCGGGACCGGATGGACGACGACGCTGCGCCCGCCGAACAGCGCGCCCGATCCCGGCAGGATCTGGAGCGTCGTCACGCCGCTGCGCAGCGCATGGGAGAATGCGGGATCGGCCGGGCGCACCGCATGCTCGATCCAGGTGTCGGCGACATTGGGGTCGCTGCTCTCGATGACGTCGCTGACCTCGGCCTCGCCGCGCGTTTGCGGCAGGAGGTAGGTCCCGTAATGAGTGTGGATGTCGATCAGTCCGGGTGTGATCCAGCGCCCGTCGGCGGCGACGATTTCGACGCCTTCCGGCCGGGGAAGGCGGGGGCCGACCGCCGCGATCCGCCCGTCGCGGACGAGGATGTCTCCGGTCAGCCGGCCGCCCGCGCCGTCGAGGATGGTGGCGCCGGTGAGGAGGAGATCGCGTCGCGGCAGCGGCTGGTACCGGCTGGCCGGCGGCTCCAGCGCGGGGGCTTGGGCAGGGGCAGGCAGAGGCGCGAGCGCGGCCAATCCGGCAGCCGCGAACCGCCCGGTCCACCTCCGCAGCCGGTGCGTCGCCGCCGCCTTCCTGTCGGTCACTCCAAACTCCCCCTCTGGCCCCGCATCCACCCCGCGACAGGCGCATCGCCGAGCTTCTGCACGATTTCGCCGAAGACTCGAAGCGTCTCGTCCTGGCCGAGCTTGAACCTCGGCGAGACGCGGCGGACATGGGCGCGAAAGGCGATGATCCGGGCGATCAGGTCCTGATAGCGCGGGCCGAGCGCCTCGACCGTCCAGGCGTCCGGCTGCTCCCCCTCGAGATGCCGGGCCAGCCGCGCCACGGCGTCGCCCGTCTCCTCGGGCACCAGCTCGACCTCTGTCTCGACGCTGACGACCGCATAGTTCCAGGTCGGACCCCAGCTTGGATCCGAGACGAAGCGGGGGGAAATATAGGCATCGGGGCCCGAGAAGAGGATCAGCGCGCGCGGATCGCGGCGCAGGCTCTCGTGGAGGGGATTGGCGCGGCTCATATGGCCGAACAAGGCGGCGATGCCGCCTTCGGCGTCGGTCTCGGCGAGGAGCGGGAGCGGCGCGGCCTGGAAGTCGGCGGCCACTACCCAGGCGAGCGGATGCTCGCGGATCAGTCGCAGGATGTCGGACGTCGTCCGCGGCGCGAAAGGATCGGTCATCTCCTCGGGCCCGCCGTCAGCTGGATCCGGAGCCATTGCGACGCTTCTTCGAGCGCGCGGTTGGCGAGGCGGGAGATCGAGACCGCCTCGAGAAAGCTGTGGGTCGCGCCGGGATAGATACGGGCGTCGACTTCCACCCCGGCCCGCGCCAGGCGCTCGGCCACTTGCCGATTGACGTCGAGCAGGATGTCGCACTCGGCGATTGCCATGAAGGCAGGGGGCAGGCCGGCGAGGTCGGCAAGAGCGGGAGCCGCCAGCGGGTCGTCCAGATCCTCCGGCCCGGCGACATAGTCGGTCCAGAACCGGTCCATCTCCTCCACCGTCAGCATGTAATCCGGTCCGCCATAGAGTCGATAGCTGGGCAGATGCTCGGGGCCGAACGCGCCGTAGTTGAGCAGCATCGCCTTCGGCAGGGCCGATCCGCAATCGCGCAGCCGCAGACAGGCGGCCATGGCGAGGTTCGCTCCCGCGGAATCGCCGCCGATGGCGATGCGGCCGCCATCCAGGCCATGCGTCGCGCCCTCTTCGCCGATCCAGGCGAGCGCGTTCACCGTCTCGCCGAGTGCGACCGGGTATCTCGCTTCGGGGGAAAGGCTGTAGTCGAGGCCGAGCACCGCGATTCCGGCACGGGCGGCATATTCGCGCATCAGCCGGTCGTGCGTGTCGATGCTGAACATCGTCCAGCCGCCGCCGTGCAGGTAGAGCAGGACGGGCAGCGCCTCCGCTTCGGCCGGCAGGTGGATGCGGGCGGCGCGCCCGGCGACGGTGGTTTCGATGGTCCGGGCCATGGCGGGGCCGCCGGCGCTCCAGGGGGCGCGGATCCGCTCCGCCGCGTCGCGCCGCTCCGGCAAGGGGAGCGAGCCGAAGCCCGGCACCGCCGCATAGCCGCGGTTGAGCGCGCTGACGAAGGCGCGGATCTCGGGATCGATCTCGCCTGGGCAGCTGTCAGTCACGGCTTCCTGCATTTCCGGATGGCTCCCCCCTGGTTCCCGCCGACCGCCGACTGAACGGCCGATTCATAGGCGGCCCGGCCGGCCGGCTCTGCGCCTGCCGGGTCAAATGCTCACGCGCGCGGGCCGCAGCGCCCTGCGCCGCTTGCAGCCTTGCTCGCTTTGGCCATAATTCACGAACCGATCCCAATCTTTCGAGGGTGGGCCATTGAAGCACAGCGTGGACTTTTTCGGGACGGCACGCCCGGTCATCGCTCTGGACGACGAGTATCCGGCGGGCTTCGTCGACGCCATGCACCAGCATGATCGCACGCAGATCCTCTATGCCTCGTCGGGCGTGATGTCGGTGACCACGCCGGAAACGAGCTTCGTCGTGCCGCCGCAACGGGCGGTGTGGCTGCCGGCCAACACCCCGCACGAAGTGTCGTGCCGGGGGCCGGTCTCGCTCCGCACTCTCTATCTGGAGCCGGGGCTGGGACGCGAGCCGAACCGCTGCCGCGTCATCGAGGTGTCGGATTTCCTCAAGGCTCTGATCCTGGAGGTGGTCACCTTCGAGAGACATTATGATCTCGTCGGCCGCGAAGGCCGGATCGTCCGGCTGCTGCTCGACGAGATCGATTCGATGCCCAATGCGCCTTACGGCGTCCACATGCCGACCGACCGCCGGCTCCTCCGGGTGTGTCGGGAGATCGTCGCCAATCCGGCCGATCCCCGTGACCTCGACGACTGGGCCAGGCTGGCCGGGATGGGCCGGCGCACCTTCACCCGCGCCTTCAAGCATGAGACCGGGATGGGGCTCGCCGTCTGGCGCCAGCAGGTGCGGCTGATGGACGCCTTGTCGATGCTGGCCTCCGGACAGTCGATCACCGTCGTCGCGTTCGAGGTCGGCTATGACAGCCCGAGCGCGTTCAGCGCCATGTTCCGCCGCGCCTTCGGGGTTCCGCCGAGCCAGTACCAGCTTCACTGATCCGCCCGCTGCGAAGGATCAGCCGGCGCCCTCCGCGGCGGCGGTGCGCAGCCGCGAGTGGCGGGCACCGTAGCCGACATAGGTGATCAGGCCGGCCAGCAGATAGGCGAGCAGGATGATGGCGGGGAGCGGCTGGCCGTTGACCGCCTTGAGCCCGATGTCGGCGACGACCGGCAAGGCCAGAGCGAGACAGAGGAGGAGCGCGGCGGCCGGAACGTAGCCGATCCAGACCCGCCCGACCGTGAAGCCGCCGAGCGGGACTCGAAAGCGGCGGGGAAGGTCGGGCCGCTCCGTCCGCAGCCACATCACGCTCAGCGCGACGATCGAGAAGGCGCAGGCGACGCCGATGCTGACCAGATCGGCAAGGAGGCCGATCGGCAGCAGCATCGCCGCGACGGCCGAAATGCCCGCGACGGTCCACGTCCCCATGGCCGGCGTGCACGAGCGCGGATCGACCGCGGCGAAGAGGCGCGGCAGCAGCCCGTCATGCGCCATGGCGTAGCAGATCCGGCTGTGCCCGTAGGTGTTGACGAGGAGCACGGAGGCCAGTCCGGCGATCGCGCCGGCCTTGATGAGCAGGGTGAAGGCCGGAATCCCGATCGCGTCGACGGCCAGCGCGATCGGATCGGGAACCCCGAGCTGGCGATAGGGAACGAGGCCGGTGAGGACCAGGGCGACCAGGATGTAGAGGGTCGTGCACAAGGCGAGTGCCCCGAGGATCCCGATCGGCATGTCGCGCTGCGGGTCGCGCGATTCGAACGCTGCGGTCGAGATGGTCTCGAATCCGAGATAGGCGAAGAAGAGGATCGAGGCTGCGCGCAGCACCCCGCTCATTCCATATTCGAACGGCCCCTCCGACGGCGGAATGAAGGGCTGCCAATTGGCCGGATCGACATAGTTCCAGCCGACCAGGACGAAGGCGACGAGGACGGTGAGCTTGAACACCACCATGATCGCATTGACCTGCGCCGATTGGCGGATTCCGCGGGTAAGCAGGAATGCGAACAAGAGCAAAGATACGGCGGCGGCGAGGTTGAGGCCGCGGCCCAACGCGAAACCGGTGACTCCGCCGCCGTCGGTCACGGCGACGACGAGCGGCGTGCTGATGGCGGCGGGCACGACGATTCCGGCATCGCCGAGCAGGCTCGACAGATAGCCGGACAGGCCGACCGCGAGCGCCGATCCGGCGAGGCCGTATTCGAGCATGAGGAGCCAACCCAGCGTCCAGGCGACGCCTTCGCCCATCGCGGCGTAGCTGTAGCTGTAGGACGAGCCCGACACCGGCAGCGCGGAGGCGAGCTCGGCATAGCACAGGCCGGTGAGCGTGCAGGCCAGTCCGGCAAAGCCGAGCGAGAGGATGACGGCGGGTCCGGCATGATGCGCGGCTGCCGTGCCGGTCATGACGAATATCCCGGCGCCGATGATGCAGCCGACGCCGAGCAGGACCAGCTGGACGGGGCCCAGCGTTCGTCGAAGCGCGTGGAGCCCCGCCTCGCCGGTGAGCGTCTCGATGGGTTTGCGGGCGCGCAGCCCTTGCCTGAATCCGCCCATCCCGCCTCCTCCTCGAAGGGGGCATGGTGGGGCAGGGGGAGCGCGTCCGCGACGCGGAACGGGTCAATGGCCGTCGCGTTCGGGTATGTTCGGCCGGCTGAGCGGCGGGACGGCGAGCGCGCCGGCGGCGACGCCTCAGCCGACCCCTTTCACGCCCTTGAGGATCACGTTTACGGCCATTTCCGCGAGCGCGTCGGCCGAGACCCGCCCCTCGGGCCGGAACCAGTTGTGGGTCCAGTTGATCATGCCGAAGAACAGCATGGTGATCGGCAGGGCGAGCGGTCCGCTCTCAGGACGGATTTCCGCGAGCAGGCCCTCGACGGTGGCGATGATCCGTCGCTGCTTGCCGATGATCTCGGCGCGCGGCGCCGCGGGAAGATTGTCGAGCTCGTTCAGCAGCACCTTCTGGCTGTCCTGCGCATCGACATAGAGTCGCATGAAGGCGAGAGTGAGGGCACGCAGTTTCGCCTCTGCGGTGCCGGCACGCGTCGTTTCCTCCGCCGCCGCGACCAACGCATCGAGATGCGCCGCCATGACCTCGTGGAGGATGTCCTCCTTGGACGGGAAATAATGATAGACGAGCGATTTGGACGCTCTGCAGGCGGCCGCGAGATCGGCGACCGACGCGCCGCGAAAGCCGCGGCGCGCATAGAGCCGCGCCGCCGCCTTGAGGATCGCCTCGCGGCGCTTGTCGTAATCGGGAGATTGCGGCCGGGCCATGCGCCTTGATCGTGCCCGCCGCCGCGGGAGTCCAGAGCGCGGCTGCTACCTTGCCGTGGTCGTCACCCGGCTGGCGGCGTCGCGGCTGTCGTGGAAGGCGATCACCGCGCGGGTCACGTCCTGCATGAACTCCATGCGCTGGACGATCGGGACGGACGTGCGTCCCATCATCACGGCCACGGCATAATGGCGGCCGTCGGGCGCGGTGATGATGCCGATGTCGTTATAGCCGGCCTGGGTGGAGCCGAGCACCTGGCCGGTGCCGGTCTTGTGCGCGATCCGCCAGCCGGGGGCGAGACCGCCGGTCAGCCGCTGGCGGCCGGTACGGGTCTGAGACATGATCGACAGCAGCCGCTCGGTCGATGCGCGCGACAGCAGCTCGCCGCGTTGCAGCCGGGCGAGGCCCTCGACGATGCCCTCGGGCGTGGCGCCGTCGATCGGATCCTCGACATAGGCTTCGAACGCCGTCCGGCGGCGATCCGCGGAGACGCCGGCGCGTGCCTGGTAGAAGGCGCGGCCGATCGAATAGCTCGGCTGCCACTGCAAGCCGGCGATCTGGCTCTGCATCAGCCTTTCGCCCGGACCGAAGCGGACGCCATTGAGCTGGTTGCGCGTCAGCATTTCCCGCACCGCCTCCGGGCCGCCGGCGCGGCGGAGCACGAAGTCGTTGCAGGTATTGTCGCTCTGCGTGATCGCGCGGAACATCAGCTCGCCGATCGTCGTCGTGTAGCTGCCGGTGCCGATCTGCGTGGCGATCGGCTGGTGGAAGAGGGTGAGGTCGTTGCGGGTGAGGGTAACGCGCTGCGACAGGTCGAGCTGGCCGGCGTCGACCCGCTGCAGCGCGGCGATCGCCACCCAGAATTTGCTGACGCTCTGCTGGGGGAAATATCGGTCGCCGTTCCAGCTCGAGGTCCGGCCGGTGGCGACATCGCGGACCGCAATGCCGACATGGCCGTCGAAGCTCTGGCCCAGCTGGCGGATACGGGCATCCAGGATCCGCTGGGCGACGCTGTCGGCGGAGAGAAAGGCGGTGTCGGCGCGGCTGAGCGGCGCCTCGCGCGCCGGTGCATTGGTCTGGCTCTTGCGTGGCTGGGACGACTGCGCCTGGGCGATATAGCCCGCCACTGCCAGCGCCGGCACCAGCGCCAGAATCTGCGCCGTCCTGCCGATTTGCCACTTCCCGCTCACGCTTGCTCCTAAGACCTTCTGCCCCAATGTTTTCATCATAGCCGACTCGTCGTTTCTGTCAGCTTAACCCGCGCTTGCCGGGGACGGGCCGTGTCGATGATGCGGCGGAACGAGTCGGGAACCACTCCGGTCCGCGTCGCTTATCCTCATCTCGTCGACATCGAGCCGACGATCCGTGGCAGGGACGGGATGAAGAGAGTTGATATATTGTAACATTGAGGCTACCGCCGCGTCGGGTCGGCAGGGGGGTCGTCTCGCATTCCTTCTCTTTCCGGAGCCGTCGATGAAGTTTGCCAGCCTGATTGCCGTAACCTCGCTCGCCGCCGCGCCCGCCTGGGCGCAGGAGGCGATGACGGCGCCGCCGAGGAGCGACGGCGCGTCGGTCCAGGACCATGTCCATGAGGATCTCGGCCCCGAGATCGTCGTTACCGCGCCCTTCGTTCGCGATCTCAACCTTCTTGCCGGCACCGCGACGCTCAGCGGCAGCGACCTGGTACGCGAGATGCGCCCTCAACTCGGCGAGACCCTGACCCGGCTTCCGGGAGTCTCCGCGACCTCTTTCGGCCCCGGCGCCTCGCGGCCGGTGCTGCGCGGCTTCCAGGGCGAGCGCGTCCGCGTGCTCGTCGACGGCATCGGCTCGATCGACGTCTCCAATACCTCCGCGGACCACGCCGTCACCATCGATCCGATCACCTCGGACCGGATCGAGGTCCTGCACGGCCCGGCCGTTCTCCTTTTCGGCAGCCAGGCGATCGGCGGCGCCGTCAACGTCTTCGACCGGCGCATTCCGCGCCGCGTGCCGGAAGATCCGGTTCATGTCGACGCGCTCGCCAGCTACGCGACCGCGGCCGACGAGATCAGCGTCGCCAGCGGCGTCGATTTCGGCGTCGGCGACGGCCTCGTCCTCCATGTCGACGGCAGCTGGCGCGATTCGGATGATCTGCGCGTCGGCGGCCGCATCGTCTCGCCGCTGCTGCGGGACGAACTCCTCGAGATGGCCGCCGAAGAGGAAGCGGAAGGCCATGTCGAGGAAGCCGAGGAAGCGCGCGAATTCGCGAATCTCCGCGGCCGCCTGCCGAACAGCGCCACCCGGACCTGGACGGCCGGAGCCGGGCTCGCTTTGATCCGCGACGGCGGCAATCTCGGTTTCTCCTTCTCCGTCTATGATAGCCGCTACGGCGTTCCGACACGCCCCGGCGCTCACCATGCCCACGAGGAGGGAGAGGAAGGAGAGGAGGAGGAAGCCGAGGAGGGGCCGGTCACGCTCGACCTGCGCCAGTATCGCGGCGACCTGCGCGCCGAGGTCGAGACCGGCGGCGGCTTCCTCGATCGCATTCGCGTCCGGCTTGCCGCGGCCGATTACGAGCATATTGAATTCGAGGGTGCCGAAGTCGGCACAGTGTTTCGTACCCAGGGCCTCGAGGGCCGTATCGAGGCCGTCCAAGCGGAGCGGGGCGGCTGGCGCGGAGTCATAGGCGGCCAGTTCTTCCTGCGGGATTTCGAGGCGATCGGCGCGGAAGCGTTCGTGCCGCCCAACGACACCAGCCAGATCGGACTCTTCGCCCTGCAGGAGGTCGAGCTCGGGCCGCTGGAGTTCGAAGGCGCCATCCGCTTCGAGCATAGCCAGGTCGCTGCGCCGATCCGCGGCGTCGAGCGTAGCTTCAACGCATTGTCGCTGGCCGGCGGGGCCTCGTTCGAGGTCGCGCCGCGCATTCGGATCGGCGCCAACGTCTCGCGCTCGGAACGGGCGCCGTCGGCCGAGGAGCTGTTCTCCTTCGGTCCCCATGTCGCCACCCAGGCCTTCGAGGTCGGCGATCCCACCCTCGACAAGGAGCGCAGCCTGGGCGGCGAGCTCTATGCGCGGGCGACGGCGCACGGCTTCCAGCTCAACGCCACCCTCTTCGCCAACCGTTTCGACGATTACATCTTCCAGGCCGCGACCGGCGAGGAAGAGGACGGTCTCCCGGTCTTCCGCTATTTCCAGAGCGACGCCACCTATTGGGGTGTCGAGTTCGGTGCCTCGGCGCCGCTCGGCTATGTCGGCCGCTGGCGGCTCAGTGTCGACGGTGTCGCCGACTATGTCGAGGCGACGATCCGGAACGGAGGCGGCCCGGTCCCGCGCATCCCGCCGCTACGCCTGCTCGGCGGCGTCGAGGCGGAATCGGAGGCGTTTGACGGCCGCGTCGAGGTCGAGCACGTCTTCGAGCAGGACCGCGTCGCCGAATTCGAGACCCCGAGCGAGGGCTTCACATTCGTCAACGCGTCGGTCACCTGGCGACCCTGGGGCCGGCGCAATCCGACCAGCCTGATCCTCGCCGCGAACAACATCTTCGACGTCGAGGCCCGACGACACGCCTCCTTCACCAAGGATTTCGCGCCTTTGGCCGGCCGCGACATCCGCTTGAGCGCTCGAATCAGCTTCTGAAGCCGGCCGCGCCCGATCCGGGCGCGGCCGCTTCGCGACATCCTGCGACAAAATTCCCGGCGCGCCGACAAACGCACGCGACAACGTCCCTTCATATCGGCACCATCGAAGGTTTCACCCGAAGGGACATCCACATGAACAAGAAGCTCGTCTTTTCTGCCGGCGCCGCGCTGGCGATCGCCGCCGGAGCGGCCGCCGTCGCGCAGCCGGCCGGCGCACCGCGCGCCGACCGCAATGCCGACGTTACGCGTCAGCAGGTTATCGAACGCGCCGACCAGCGTTTCGCGCGTCTCGACACCAACCGTGACGGCCGCGCCACCCGCGAGGAGGCGCAGCAGGCCGGGGAGCAGCGACGGGCCGAACGGGCCGGCCGTGCCTTCGACCGGCTCGATCTCGATCGCGACGGCAGCGTCACCCGCGCCGAGTTCGACCAAGCCCGCGCCCAGCGCGCGGAGCAGCGGTCGGAGCGACGGGCGGAGCGCGGCGAGCGCGGGGAACGCCGAGGCTTCCGCCGCGGCCGCGGCCGCGGCATGCATGCCATGCACGGCGGCCGGATGTTCGGCGAGCAGGGCTTCGTCACATTGGAGCAGATGCGCGAGCGCGCGCTGGCCCGCTTCGATCGGCTCGACGCCAATCGCGACGGTACCCTCACCGCCGCCGAGCGCCGGCAGGGCCGCGAGCAGATGCGCGAGCAGCGGCGCGAGCGCCGCGGCGGCGACAACGGCTGACGACTTCCACGTCGTCAGAACGGGAAGGGCGGCCTGGCGGCCGCCCTTTTTCGTGGGCGTGGCGGGGCGGCCTGGCGGACCCGCATGGCCGTCGCGCGGCGGCCGTAAGGCCCTGTTTGTCGGAAACTTTTCGGTCGAGGTTGATGCGGATCAAGCCGTGCCGCCGGATTCCGTGGCACAGGAGGCTGGGGCGATTCCGACAGGGGGGAAAGTGGTCTATTACCGGCTTTACCTGATGAACCGGCCTGAAGGCCGCTTCGTCGGCTTCGAGGAGATCGAGGCGCCGGACGATGTCGAGGCGGTCCGCGCCGCCGAGCGCCATTGCGGCCGCCAGCCGCTCGAATTGTGGTGCGGCAAGCGCAAGGTGAAGACCTTTCCCCCGCGCGAGGATGCGGATCAGAGCGATTTCTAGTCGGATGGGATCATCCGACGTCTCCGAAATCGCGACATATCAAGCTCCTAGACCGGATGATTTGATGCCATCAGATCACGTACGGACTAGACGAACCCGCGCTCCCGATTTTCCCCGCCGTCAGGCTCCGCAGGATCATGCTCGGGTCGCCCGGGGCAGGGCGGCCCAACATGACCGGACGAAGTGCCGTTGAGGGGTTTCTTCAGCGCGGAGGGTCCGAGGCACGATCGGTGGCGCCTCTCCTCAGTCAACTCTGCGCGCCGGGCTCCCTCGGCAGCACGATCCGCGCAGTCAGGCCGCCGCCTTCGCGATTCTCCAGCTCCAGGCTTCCGCCATGCGCCTGCGCGGCCGCCCGGGCGAGCGTGAGTCCGAGTCCGGTGCCGCCGGTCTCCCGGCTTCGCGACGGCTCGATCCGATAGAAGGCCTCCTGCACCCGGGCCAACTCGCCCGGCTCGATGCCCGGTCCCCGATCGGACACCACGATGGCGACGCCGTCGGCGACGGCGCGCACCGCCACTACGGCCGAGCCGGCATATTTGACCGCATTCTCGATCAGGTTGCGGATGGCGCGCCTCAGCAGGTTGGGCTGCACCTTGGCGGTCAGCCGCTCGCCGGCCTCCATCTCGACCTTGCGGCCGAGCGAATGGAACTCCTCGACCACGGCATCGGCGAGCGCCCCGAGATCGACCGCCCGCAGCGGCTCGACCGCTCTTCCCGAGCGGGCGAGCGCCAGCGTGTCGTCGAGCATCGACGCCATCTCCTCGATCGTCGCGATCATGCGCTCGCCTTCCTCTTCGGGCTCGACGCTCTCCGCGCGTATCCGCAGCGAGGCGAGCGGCGTCCGCAAATCGTGGCCGATGGCGCCGAGCATCCGATCCTTCTCGTCGAGCATCGCGCTCACCCGCTCGCCCATCGCGTTGAAGGCGTTGATCGCGCGGGCGAGGTCGGCCGGGCCGCTCGGCTCCACCCGCGGCACCTCGCCGCGACCCTGGAAGCGCTCGGCGGCGCGGGTGAGGTCGCGCAGCGGCCGCGCGATGCGGGCGGCCACCCAGACCATCGCCGCCAGGATGAGGAGATAGGTGAGCAAGGTGGCGACCAGTGGCCGGACCATGATCCAGGGATCGGGCCGGCGTGCCATCACCCGCGAATTGACCCAGCTGCCGTCCTCGAGCTGGGCAGACAGGATGAGCGCTCGCCACCGCCGCATCCGCCGTTCCAGCCGCGCCAGATCGTTCGCCCCTTCGATGCGGCGCAATTCGGGCGGAACGGGAAGGTCGTCGCTGAACGTCGCCCGCACCTCGCGCAGCGCCAGGCCCTGCGCCTGCGCCGCCTCGCGAAGCCTTTCGACGAGCTGGGGATCGGCCGCTTCGGGGGCGACCAGGCTGGCCGCATCGATCGAGAGCAGCCCGCGCCGGTGCCGCCGTTCCGGCAGCATCTCGTCGCGATCGTCCGGGGACAGCGGCGCCAGCCGCTGCACGAGCAGGACGAAGCGGGCGATGGCGGGGCCTTCGATCTGGGCGCGGTTGACCCGCTGGCGCTCGCTCAGCACCAGCGTGAAGTTGATCGCCTGCGCAATGAGCAGGGCGATCGCCATGACCAGGGCGATCTGGCCGATCAGGCTCCTCGGCAGCAAAGGCCTCAGCACGGCACGCTCAAAGCTTCCGGACCTCGGCGGCGAACATGTAGCCGCCGCCCCAGACGGTCTTGATCAGCTTGGGATCGGACGCATTCTCCTCGATCTTCTTCCTCAGCCGGCTGATATGATTGTCGATGCTGCGCTCGAACGCCGCCAGCTCGCGCCCTTGCGTGAGGTCGAGCAGCTGGTCCCGGCTCAGCACCCGCCGCGGCCGCGTCACTAGCGCGTGGAGCAGGCTATATTCGCCCGATGACAGCGGGATCGCGACGCCGTCCTGGTCGACCAGCTCGCGTTCGCCCGATTTCAGGACCCAAGGTCCGAAGGCGTAGGATTCGCTGTCCTCCGCCTGGACACGGCCCCCCGAATCGCCGGCGCGCCGCAGCACCGCCTTGATCCGGGCGAGCAGCTCGCGAGGACTGAACGGCTTGGTGACATAATCGTCGGCGCCGATCTCGAGGCCGACGATCCGGTCTGTCTCCTCGGCCTTGGCGGTGAGCAGGATGACCGGGATCGTGCTCGTCGCCCGGATATAGCCGGTGAGCTGTAGCCCGTCCTCGCCCGGCATCATGATGTCGAGCAGGACGAGATCGATCGCATAAGCGGCGAGGGTCTGGCGGGCTTCGGCGGCATTGGCCGCCTTGGATACCCGCACGCCGTTGCGCGACAGATAGGCGGCCAGGGGATCGCGAATGTCGCGCTCGTCGTCGACGAGAAGGACGTGCGGCTCGTCATTCTGTCCGTTTGTCTTGGGTGCCATCTCTTCTTCCTGACGCTCGTTCTGTGCGCCTTCTCGACACTCCACCGGCGACGGGCCGGAAGGGGGCGTCCGGCGAATGCGCCGTCGTCCGACTTTCGCTTCACTAACCCCCTGGCCGAACCTTTCCAGCCTCAGTGTGTCTCACTTTGTCGCCAATTGTCTCCGTCGGAGCCGGCGCGCATAACGGACCCGTCATGAGTTTCGATCCCCGCAAGGCCGCCTCGCTCGCCAGGTCCGCGCTCGCCCGCGGCGACTTGATCGCCGCCTATGACGTCACCGTCTCGGCGATCGCGGGGGGCGATCCGTCGAGCGAGATACGGCACCAGCAGGTGCTCGCTCTGGCCCGAATGGGCGACGCCGACCGCGCCATGGAGCGCTTCGCCGCTTATGGGCTCGAATCCTCCACCGACCCCCACGAGCGAGCCGTCGGCGCGCGGCTGCTCAAGGACCGCGCACTCGCCCTCGCGCCGGGGGCGGAACGGCAGGCCGCGCTGAAGGCGGCCTTCGAAGCCTATCACTCGATATTCGCCGCCAGCCGGGATGCCTTTCCCGGGATCAACGCCGCCACCCTTGCTCTGCTTGCGGGGGAGGAGGCGCAGGCGCGCGGTCTTGCCGAAGCGCTGCTCGCGGACCCCGAGGTCGCGGCGTCCAGGGATTATTATGCCGCCGCCACCCGGGCCGAGGCGCTGCTCGTGCTCGGGCGACTCGCCGAAGTCACCGAGGCGCTCCGGATGTCGGCGATCCGCGACAGCGTCGATCATGGAGCCCGCTCGACCACGGCCCGCCAGCTCGCGATGGTCGCACGGCATCGTGGTCTCGACGACGCGTCGCGCACCGAGTTGCTCAAGCCGCTGGTGCCGCCGAGGGTGGCGCACTTCGCCGGCCACATGTTCGCGGCCGACGCGGCGGCGGAGGCACGGCTGCGCGAGGCCGTCGACATCGCGCTCGAGGCCGAGACGGTCGGCTTTGCCTATGGCGCGCTCGCCTGCGGCGCCGACATCGTCATCGCCGAGGCGGCGCTCGCCCGCGGTGCTGAGCTCCATGTCGTCCTGCCCTTCGCCGAGCTCGATTTCCTCGAGCAGTCGGTCCGCCCGGGGGGCGAGGGCTGGATCGGCCGATACAATGCCTGCGTCGTCCGCGCCGCCAGCGTCACCATCGCCAGCGCCGTCGAATTTTTCGGAGACCCGGCTCAATATGGCTATGGCAGCCGGATGGCGATGGGCATGGCCAGGCTTCGCGCCGAGCATCTCGGGGGCGAAGCCGTCCAGATCGCCGTCTGGGACGGGATCGCCTCCGACGGCCCCGCCGGCACCGGCGCCGACATTGCCGCCTGGCGCGAGCAGGGCGGTCGCACGATCGTCATCGACCCCGGGCTCGTCGAGCGCCGTCTCGATCGGCCTGCTGCTGGAACGGGCACGGCGACGACGGGCGGGGCTTTCGAGCGCACGCTCGCCGCCATCCTGTTCACCGATTTCGTCGGCTTCTCGACCTTGAAGGAAGCGGCGCTGCCCGCCTTTTGCGATGGCGTCATGCGCGAGATCGCCGATGTGCTCGACGCCCATGCCGATCGGGTCGAATGCCGCAACAGCTGGGGCGATGCGCTCTATGCGGTCACGGACAATGCCGCCGCCGCCGCCCGGATCGCGCTCCAGCTACAGGAGCGGCTCGCCGCGATCGATTATACCCGCCTCGGCCTCGATCCGGGCGGAGGCGGCATGCGGATCGGCGTGCATTACGGGCCTGCCTTCCGCACCACCGATCCGATCACCGGCCGCACCACCTTTTACGGTACCGAGGTCTCCAAGACGGCGCGGATCGAGCCGGTGACGCCGCCCGGCGCCGTCTTCGTCACCGAGCCGTTCGCCGCGATCCTCGCTTTGGAAGCCGGCCGCGGCTTCACCTGCCGCTATGTCGGCCGCATCCCGCTCGCCAAGAATTACGGCGACTATCCGATGTACCGCCTGACGAAAGGCGGGTGACGCGCCGACTTGCCCTGAATCCTTGGCCCTCCCCCGTGAGGGGGAGGGCAGGGTGGGGGCGTTCGGTGACGGAGGGTTCGAACCATCCGTCCAAGCTGGCGTCGAACTGATCTCAACCGCTAGCCGCGTTCGCCTGCCGTGGACGGGCTCGGCGCCGGCGCCGGCGCCGCCATCGATTCCGGCAGGCTCTGGGCGTGCTGGTAGTGCATCTGGATGGCCGGAACGGTGCGCTGGGCGAATCCGCGCAGCGCCTCGTTGTCGCCGCCCGAGGCAAAGCCCTGGTGCAGGTTGAGCGCTTCCTGGTGAGCGGCGATCTGGGCACGCTTGTAGGCGCTGTCGAAATTGGCCGGGCCGGCCGCGCGCAGCTCGTCGAGCATCTGCTGGTGGTGCGGCGCCATCATCGGCGGCGGCGGGTTCATGCCCTGCTGCCGGGCGATGGCGGTCGCCTCGTTGGTGGTACGGGTATGATCGTTGATCATCATCTGCGCGAACTGGCGCACGGCCGGATTCTGGGACTGCTGGAGCGCCAGCCGGCTCGATTCGATTTCGAACATGTCCGAGCTTGCCGCCATGCGCAGATAGCCGGGCGCGCTGGTCGGCGACATGGCGTCCGCCGTGCTCGCGGGCGGCGCGTCGTCGGCATTGGTGGCGCAGGCGGCGGACAATGCGGCCGCGCCGATGGCCAGGACGAGTGCTTTCATGATGGTCTCCCTGTTCGCCCCCGCCCCCTCGCCAATACGCCGCTGGCATGAGGCGGTTCCGGAGGTCGAAGGCACCGCCGTGAAAGGCAGGCTGCAGGTTTACCTATGTTGGCAAGAATGTTGCGCCTGCCGGCCGATTGACCATCCCGGAATCGGCGGCGGCTGTTCGCTAGCCCGCGGCCGGCAGCTTCGCTCGCCCCGCCGCCGAGCCTCCTATAATAAACGTGAGACGTCGCGAACCATTTGTCGGAGCTCGAATGAGGAACATCACGCCAGGGTCTGGGACGTGGCTCGACGCGATCGGGGTCGAGATAGACGAAGGGGCGACCTTCGGCTTCGAGCATCCCGCCGAGATCCATCTCGAGCCGCCGCTCAACGTCCGTCGCGGTATCTATGATGTCGAGTTCATCGGCGGCTTCACCTATCTGGGCGGTCGCGAGACCTTGCTGCGCCACGTCTGGATGATCGGCCGATTTTGCGCCATCGCCAGCAATGTCGTTGCGGGCCAGGTCGAACACCCTACCGATTTCCTGTCGCCCAGCCCGATATTCGCCCGCTCCTTCCAATGGCCGCAACTCGAGGCCTTCCGGGCCGCCAATCCCGAGATGACCGAGAAATCCGCCCGGGCGACCGCGGACTATCTCGGCCGCCGCTTCGACCGCATCCGGATCGGGAATGACGTGTGGATCGGGGAGGGGGCCTTCATCCGACGGGGCGTTTCGATCGGCGATGGCGCGATCGTCGCATCCCGCTCCGTCGTCACCGGGGATGTGCCGCCTTATGCCATCGTCGGCGGCACGCCCGCCCGGATCATCCGCTACCGCTTCGAGGCGCCCGTCGTCGACGACCTGCTTCGGCTGTCATGGTGGACATACGGTCTCAGCGCCCTTCACGATGTCGATTTCACCGATATCCATCAGGCGCTGAAGACGATCGAACGCAATATCGTCTCGGGCCGGGCTCAGCCCTACGAGACCCCGATCGTCCGCATCGATGCGCAAGGCGAGCTCAGCCGCTGGCGCTACGATGCCGATGCCCAGCGCCTGCTGGCCGCCTGACCCTAGCCTCGTCGCGGAAGCTCAGGGGCGAGGGATCCCGAACGTCTCGAAGGGCTCGGCCGCCCGTGGATCGTCGGCGAGCGCCTGCGCGATCGCGCTCCGACCCTCCGCTTCCCGCCCCAGCCGGACCGTCGCCACCGCCCGCGCGTAGCGATAGGCCGCCAGCTCCGGCTGGAGCGCCAGCGCCGCATCGAAATCGGCGAGGGCGCCGTTCCAGTCCTCCTCGCCCAGCCGGATCAGTCCCCGGTGGAAGAAGGCGTCGGAGAAGGTCGGATCGGCAGCGATCGCGCGCTCGACGTCGGCGCGGGCGCGCTCGGTGTCGCGGAGCCCGAGATAAGCGGCGGCACGGCCGTCCAGGGCGTCGGCGTCGCGTGGGTCGAGCGTGGCGGCGCGGCCGAAATCCTCCGCCGCCGCCGCATAATCCGCCATGCCCAGTCGGATGCTGCCGCGATTGAGGTAGCTGGTGCCGTCGTTCGGATCGAGCGCCACCGCCTGTTCGTAATCGGCCAGGGCGTCGTCGAGCTGGTCGAGCCGGTGCCGCGCGAAGCCGCGATTGGCATAAGCCGCCGCCAGCTGCGGATCGATGGAGAGCGCGGAGTCGAGATCGGTAATCGCCCGGTCCCACTGCTCCGACTGGATATGCGCGTGGCCGCGCTCCAGATGATAGTCCGCGCGGCCGGGCTCGATCGCGATCGCCCGGTCGAAATCGGCGATCGCGCGCGACCAGTCGCCGAGGCCGCCATGAGCGGATCCGCGGTTGAACCAGGCGTTCCCCTCCTCCGGGATCAGCCGCACCACCTCGTCATAATCGGCAACGGCGCCCCGATAGTCGGCCTGGAGCAGGCGGACGCGGCCGCGATAGAAATAAGGCGTGGCGCGCTGGGCGGGCTCGAGACCGTCCAGCTCGAGCAGGGCGTTGCAGGCGGCGACAACCTGCTCGTGCGGCACCGTTCCCTCCTCGGCGGCGCAGACGGCCCAGTCGTCCTGCATCGCCGGCGCCGCCGCCACGGCCGCGATGAAGAGCATGAGAATGTTCATTGGCGTTCCCCCCTGCCGGACTCCCCGCCGCCTGCCGGCACCTGACCGGCGAAGCGCCATCGGAGATTAGTCATTGCCAGGGCGAAGGGAAGGCACGACCGAAAGCGGCCGCAGGCATGCTTCATGATCGAGGATTTTTGGTGAGCCCAGCAGGATTCGAACCTGCGACCTACTGATTAAAAGTCAGTTGCTCTACCGACTGAGCTATGGGCCCTCACCAGGGAGCGAAACCACCTAGGAGCGAGGATCGGCCCGGTCAACCGGAACGCCTCGCCTCAGCCGGTGCCTGAGCTGGCGGACGGTCAGACCGGTGAGCGGATCGCGCCAGCCCGGCGCCACGTCGGCGAGCGGATCGAGGACGAAGCCGCGCTTGCGGAATTCGGGATGCGGCACGGTCGGGCCCGGCCCGCCCCAGGGCCCGCCGGACCACAGGATGATGTCGAGGTCGATCACCCGCGGCCCCCATCGCTGCCCCGGCCGGCGGCCGAACTCCGCTTCGATGCGCTTCAGCGCCGCGAGCAGCGCGTCGGGCGCGAGGCGGCTGGTCAGGATCGCCGCGGCATTGGCGAAGCCGCGGCCGGCCGGGCCGAGCGCCGGAGTGGATCGGATCGGGGATAGGGAATCGACCGTGCCGAGCGCCGCCAGCGCCTGCACGGCCGCCGCGACCACCGCGGCGGGCGATCCGTGGCGGCCGTGGCGCCGGTTCGAGCCGATCGCGATCGCGTAGCTTGTCTTCCCCATGGCCGCCCGCCTAGACCGCTTTGCGTCCCGGCGAAATGCTCGCCGGACCCATCTCCGCCTGTCCCTTCGAGACGAAAGCCACTCTCCTTCGATGCGCCTCGCCAGTCCGGTCCCCGAAGCGGAAGCTCCGCGCAACTGTCCGCTCTGTCCGCGGCTCGTCGGCCTGCGCCACGAGCTGCGCGCGCAACATCCCGACTGGTGGAACGCACCGGTGCCCGCTTTCGGCGATCGCGGTGCCTGGCTCGGCATCGTCGGGCTGGCGCCCGGCATGTTCGGCGCCAATCGCACCGGCCGGCCCTTCACCGGCGACCATGCCGGAATCCTCCTCTACCGGACGCTCGTCCGCTACGGCCTCGCCGAGGGCGACTATGCCGAGCGGATCGACGACGGCCTCAGGCTCACCGGCGCGGTCATCCTCAACGCGGTCAAGTGCCTGCCGCCCCAGAACAAGCCGCTGCCGGAGGAGATCGCCACCTGCCGGCCCTATTACGAAGCCTCGCTCGCGGCCTTGCCCGGCATTCGCATCCTGATCGCGCTCGGCCAGATCGCCCATGTTTCGGCGGTCCGGACCGCCGGCGGCCGCCAAGCCGCGTACAAGTTCGGCCATCTCGCCGAGCACCGGCTGCCCGACGGGCGCATCCTCATCGATAGCTATCACTGCTCGCGCTACAACCAGAATACCGGCCGCCTCACCGCCGAGATGTTCGAGGCGGTGTTCGCGCGAGCGCTCGCGGTGAGGGGGGAGCTCGATCGAACGGAAGCTTGACATTCCGTTCTATGTATGTTCCAATGAAACTTGGCTGAACCAGGCGCAGCGTCCGTCCTCGCCCAGCGTCCGGCAGCCCGAAGGCCCAGGCGCCGCGCCGGCTCCAGCCGTCGATTCCCCGGATATCTCTGCTCGGCTTGGCCCTCGGCCGGACGGCGAACGTGGCTCTTTGACAATCGAAGAGGAATAACGGCCGCGGAGCGAGCCTCGGCGCTCCCGGCGAGCGGCGGGCGCGCTTAAAATTGATGGGGTGGACGCCCCCCGATGGCATCTATGTGCCAAGATGGTGGTGTCGAACGACCATCGAAGGGAGGCGTCCATGGGCGAGGTTAC
>NZ_QDFY01000007.1:102500-231176 GCF_003347635.1 Sphingosinicella terrae | reverse complement strand
CGCCGGCGCGGACCGGATGTCGGGCGGGTTCGGCAACGACACCTATGTGGTCGACCATGTCGACGACCAGGTGACCGAGCTCGCCAACGAAGGCGTCGACCGGGTGAAGAGCTCGATCAGCTACTCGCTCGGAGCCCATGTCGAGAATCTCTACCTCACCGGACGCGAGGCGATCAACGGCACCGGCAACGATCTCGCCAACAAGATCGTCGGCAACAAGGGCAACAACGTCCTGGACGGTCGAGGCGGCGCCGACTTCATGCAAGGCGGCCTCGGCAACGACGTCTATGTCGTCGACGATTCCGGGGACCGGGCGATCGAGGCCGCGGGCGAAGGCTTCGACACGGTGAAGAGCTCCGCGAACTTCAGCCTCGAGGGGCAGGAGCTGGAGAATCTTACCCTTACAGGGTGGAATCCGATCAACGCGACCGGCAACGCTCTCGCCAACAAGATCATCGGCAATGAGGCGGCCAACGTCCTGAACGGCGGCGGCGGCGAAGACCTGCTGCGCGGCGGCGGCGGTGGAGACAGCTTCCAGTTCACCGCCGCGCTCGGGTCAAGCAAGGTTGCCCATATCGAGGACTTCAGCCCGGTCGAGGACCGGATCGTCCTCGGCGGCAGCTCCGGACAGGCCTTCGCGGCGCTCGCCTCGGGAGTCCTGGGATCGCATGCCTTCCGGATCGGGTCGACGGCGGCCGACCGGGATGACCGCATCCTCCACGATCGCTCCACCGGAACCCTCTATTATGATGCGGACGGCGCCGGCGGCGCCGCCGCGGTGAAGTTCGCCACCCTGGCGCCGAACCTGGACATGTCGGCGGCCGACTTCCTCGTCTCCGGACCGGCCAACAATGCGCCCGTCTTCTCCTCCGGCACGAGCGCCACGATCGCGGAGAATAGCGACGCCTCGACGATCGTCTATCAGGCGAGCGCGACCGACGCCGACGGCGATGCGATCAGCTACGCGCTCACCGGTGCGGATGCCGCTTTGTTCACCATCGATGCCGCGGGCGCCGTCAGGTTGCGGGCGCCCGCGGACTATGAGACCCGCACCACCTATTCGCTGACGGTCGAGGCGCGCGACTCCGGGCCGGCAGCCTCGTCCCGCAACGTCACCATCAATGTGACGGATGTCGGCGAGACCGTTCCAACCCGGCGTCTCTACGACTTTGAGGCGAACGATGATACGGGTTCCGCCCAATCCATCTACCGCCAGTACCTCGGCCCCAGCACCAATCCCAACCTGGCGAACGACGACCTGCCTTCCGCGACGATTCTCGGCGACATCGGGAGACCGAGCGATAAGGACTTCTTTTCGATCTTCCTGCAGGAAGGCGAGCTGCTGATTCTCGACGTGGACTTCAGCGGCGGAGATCTCGACGCCCTGGTAAAGGTCTACAGCGCGGCAGCCACACTACTCGCCGAGAATGACGACCCCGGCTCGCTCGATGCCGGATCGGACCCCCATCCCGAATACGGACATAATACCGATCCCTTTCTGCGCTTCCGCGCGCCCGAGTCCGGCACCTATTATTTCTCGATCGAGGCCTTTTCAGGCGGAACCGACCGTACCTCCGGATCCTATCAGCTGAACGTCAGCGTCGGCCCGCCGGCCACGCCTGCCGAGCTGCTCGAAGAGGATATCCAGGCGATGCTGAGCGGCTATCGCTGGAGCGCCTCTCGACTGACCTACGGGTTCACGACGAGCGGCAGCCAATATGCGGACGGCGATTGGGCCGAGGAGATTTCCGCGGGCATGGCGGCCTTAAGCGGGCAGCAGCAAGGGGCGGTGCGGACGGCCCTCGGCCAGGTGTCGAACTTCACCAACCTCTCCTTCGGCCAGGCAGCCAATCCGGGGTTGGCCGATCTCCGCTTCGCTCTCAGCAATCTGCCGGAGACGGCCTATGCCATCTATCCGGGACCCGGCATGGGCGGCGACAGCTGGTACAACCGGACGGACTATGCCGATCCCGTAGTCGGCAATTACGAATGGACAGCCTTCCTGCACGAGGCCGGCCATGCGCTTGGGCTCAAGCACCCGCACGAGATACCGGCGGTTTCGGCCGGGCGGGATCTGCTCGCCTATACGGTAATGAGCTACCGCAGCTATGGCGGCGCCCCGGTCGACGAAACAGGCGGCTACACGAACGAGACGTGGGGATATGCCCAGACCTACATGATGCTAGACATCGCCGCGCTGCAGCGAATGTACGGCGCGGACTTCAGCTACAATTCGGGGAACACAACCTATAGCTGGAGCCAGAGCGACGGCGCCTTCATGATCGACGGCAAAGTGCAATGGACGCCCGGCGCGAACCGCATTTTCATGACCGTGTGGGACGGCGGCGGGACCGACACCTACGATTTTTCCGACTATCTGAGCGATAATGTGATCGACCTGCGGCCCGGCCAATGGGTCAAGACACACCCCATGCAGCTGGCCGATCTGGGCGACGGGAGGGACGCGCCTGGCAACATTGCCAATGCGCTGCTTTTCAACGGCGACAAGCGCTCGCTCATCGAGAATGCCATCGGCGGCGCGGGCCAAGACACCTTTATCGCCAATGAGGCGGCCAACCGCTTCACTGGAAACGGCATGAACGATCGCTTCGTCTGGAGCTCCGTCAAGGACAGCCCGGTCGGTGCAGCGGACGTCATCACCGATTATCAACTCGATTATCTCGATTTCAGCCGGATCGATGCGGTTGCGCGCACGTCCGCCAACGAGGCTTTTACGTTAATCGAGACGAATGCCTTCTCGGG
Source organism: Sphingosinicella terrae (assembly GCF_003347635.1). GTDB lineage: Bacteria > Pseudomonadota > Alphaproteobacteria > Sphingomonadales > Sphingomonadaceae > Allosphingosinicella > Allosphingosinicella terrae. The sequence goes on along the minus strand of NZ_QDFY01000007.1, from coordinate 228,413 downwards.
CAAAGCGGGCGAGCTCAGATGGGAAACGACCGGTGATCGGATCGACATCTACGGAGACGTCGACGGCGACAAGGTGGCCGACCTCCACGTCATTGCCCAATGGGGCTACAACGGAGAGCCATCGATTTACGACTATCTTTTCGTCCTGTGACGCAGTGGCCGAGTCGTACCCGGCGCGCTTTTGCCTGCGCGCTCGCTTTGGCCGCGGTGGCTGGGCCGACAAGAGCACCACCCGCCATGGCTGAGGACCTGCCCCGCGCCCGCGACGGCAATGTCGCGATCCGGCAGGAGCTGGAGGCGGCGCGCGATTCGGGCACCGTGGCGGCCTACGACCTGTTCATCGCGCGCCATCCAGATCATCCGCTGGCCGAGATCGCCCGGCGCGAGCGGCAGTCGCTCGCGCGGCGGCGCCAACCCTGAACGGCGCCTAACCGACCCATTCAGCATCGGCTCAATCGAATCGGAGCAGAGGCGGCCTCGAGCCGGGCGCTGCGTATCCCGCTTCCGGTATCTTGTGCCTTATGAGCCCTCCCGTCGCGTATCGAGGGCGGGGCCGGCATTCTCCCGCAGGGGGATGCCGGCCCCGATACTTCCAGGTTCAGTCTCCGCCGAACAGGGCGTCGGGATTGCCGCCGCTGCGGGCGAGCAGCAGCGCCACCTGGCGGCGCCCCTCATAATAATCCAGCGCGGGATGATCGGAGCCGTCGGCGCGCAGCCGGCGATAATCCGCGTCGCTGAGCGAGCTCTCCTGGGCAACATGGTCGGCATAGCCCTCGACCAGCCAGGATGCGAAGAAGGCGGCGCGCAGCTCGCCATAGCGATGGCCGATGAGGACATGGGTGAGCTCGTGGGCGAGGATGCCGGATAGAGTACGGCGGCCGCCGATGGCGGCGCCATTCTCGACCCGGTCGCCGGCGATGTCGCTCCGGTTGACGATCACGGCGTCGCGCCACGGCCGGCGCAGGGCGAAGGCGCCGCCATGACCGGGCGCGAGCAGCGACCAGCGCCAGCCGCCGTCGGTGAGGAACAGGCGCCGCTCGAGATCGGGCCGGTCGATCGGGCTGCGCGAGAGCAGGGCGTCGGTCCGTGCCAGCACCCGGTCGATCTCCGGCGGGACTGGCGCGTTCGAATAGATGCGGGTGCGGCCGTGCTGGGCGACATGCGGCCAGGCGAGCAGCTCCGGCGCCGCCGTCAGCAGCACGTAGAAGCCGACCGCGAGCGAGGCCGCCCAGCTGGCGATCCGGCGCCACCTGCGCGGCGCGCCCGTTTCCGTCTTCCGCATGCCGCCTCGCCGGGTAGTGTATGATCGTTATCATACACACGATCTGCGTAGGCTCAAGCGTGCGGCGAGGGGACGTAGTCCTTCAGTCGCCTTCGGGGAACATGTGGGCGTAGGGCGCCGCCTCCTCCAGCACGCGGGCGAAGGAGGGCCGGGCCCGCAGCCGCCCGACATAGGCGTCGAGGGCGGGAAAGCGGTCGCCCCGCGGATGGACCTTCTCGGCATAATGGAGCGAGGGCGCGGCGGCGCAGTCGGCGAGGCCGAAATCATCGCCGGCGGCCCAGCGGCGGTCCGCCAGCTTCGTCTCCAGCCAGGCATAGCTCCTGTCGAGCAGCGATCGGGACTCCTCCCCGGCGAGCGGATCGCGCCGGTCGGCCGGCCGGATCCGGTTGCCGACGATGCGCTGCAACGGGGTCATCACATAAGAGTCGAACACCCGATCGAGCATCCGCGTCTCGAGCGCCGCCTCGGGCTCGGCCGGGACGAAGCGGACGTGGCCCGGATGGTGAAGGTCGAGATATTCGATGATGATGCTCGACTCGGCGACGACCCGGCCGTCATCCTCCAGCACCGGCATCTTGGCGATCGGCCACAAGGCTGCGATCTCGTCCATCGGCCCGACCTGGCGGAAGTCGAACGGCGTGCCGTTCTCGTAGAGGGGGATGAGCACCTTCCAGCAATATGAGGAGAGCGGGTGGGCATGGAGGGTCAGGGGCATGGCGGTCTCCGGCTTTCGGCAAGGGAAAGATTCTAGGCTAGATCGTCGGCAGGCAAGGCGGCTCCGCCCTGCCGCCGCTCGATGAGGACGTGCAGCGCCTTGTCGCTCGCGACATGCTCGGTCGGCGCATAGCCGAGCGCGGGCAGATCGAGCCCGGCGAAGAGCGGCTCGCCGCGGCCGAGCAGGACGGGGGAGACGGCGAGGTGCAGGTCGTCGATCAGCCGCGCCTCCAGATATTGTCGGATGGTGGCGGCGCCGCCGCCGATCCGAACGTCGCGCCCCGCGGCTGCGTCGCGCGCCAGATCGAGCGCGGCGCGGATACCGCCGGTGACGAAGTGGAAGACCGTTCCGCCCTTCATCTCCAGCGGCGGCCGCTCATGATGGGTGAGGACGAAGACCGGGACGTGATAAGGCGGCTCCTCGCCCCACCAGCCGCGCCAGCGCTCGTCGGGCCAGGGCCCGCGCACCGGCCCGAACATGTTGCGGCCGAGGATCCAGGCGCCGACATTGTCGAAGCTGCGCACCGCGAACTGGTCGTCGATCCCGGTCGTCCCTTCCTTGTCGCCGTACAGGCGCTGGAAGGTCCGGGTCGGGAACATCCATTCGTGCAGCGATTCGCCGCCGGCGCCGAGCGGCTGGCTCTCGCTCTGGTCCGGGCCGGCGCCATAGCCGTCGAGCGAGACACTGAAGGCGGCGACGCGGACGCGGGACATGGCGGCTTCCTTTCTGCTTGCATCTTGCAATCGGTTGTCGGTTAGATCAACCGCTCCTATCTTGCAAGCGGTTCGAGGAGACATGCATGTCGGCGCCGCGGTCGGAATGTCCGATCAACCTGACCCTGGAGGCGCTCGGCGACCGCTGGAGCCTGATCGTCGTCCGCGACATCATGTTCGGCCGCTTCCGCCATTTCCGCGAGCTGCAGGCGAACTCGATCGAGGGCATCGCCTCGAACATTCTCGCCGACCGGCTGAAGCGCCTCGTCGAGGCGGGCCTGCTCACCCGTGCCGACGACCCGGCGCACAAGCAGAAACAGATCTACAGCCTCACCGAGAAGGCGATCCAGCTCCTGCCGCTGCTCGTCGCGATGGGCGCCTGGGGCCGGCGCCACATGCCGGCGGGGCGCGAGCTTTCGGTGCGCCAGGAATTGCTGGAGCAAGGCGGCCCGCCGCTGTGGGACGCGTTCATGGACGAGCTGCGGACCCTTCATCTCGGGGCGCCGGCGAAGGGGCCGAGCGTGCTGGCGCAATTGCAGGCGGCCTATGAGGAAGCGGTGGCGACGGTCGCCGAGAGCGCGCGAGACTCGCGTGAAACAACACGATAATTTGCGGCTTGGTGCCTGGAACGGGCATCGTCGGAGGATGCAAAATGAGCCTCGATGCTGAAATGAGCGGCCATCCCGCTTGGCGCCTCTGGATGCTGCCGGTCGTGGCGCTCCTCCTGGCCGTGCTGGGGGTCGCCAGCGAGCTCCGATCGCCGGGCGGCGGCGGGGATCTCATGGCCCAGCTCGGCATGCTGCTCTCGTTCGTCGGCCCGGTCGGACCGAAGGTCGAAAAGCTCGGCTCCAGAGCCGAACTGGAGCAAGTGCTTCTATGGACCCGCGCGCGGCTGTTCGGGGCGCTCGTGGCGCTGAGCCTCGTTTTGGTCGGCCTTTGCATCCTGGCGACGGTTGACGAGGCTTGGCAGCCGCGCTCGTCCGACGAATGGGGCGTCTTCCTGTTCCTGCTCATCACGGTCTCCATCAGTTTCGCCCCGATCCGAGTGGCGGCCGAGGAGCCGTGGAGGCGACTGCGCAAGGGAATGGACAGGCTGACGCGGCGCGGCACGACTTAGAGTCGCGCCTCAATCGGGAGGTTGCGACAGGGCGGCTGGAATTTCCGCTTTTGCGGGATTGACCTCCGGCGAAGCACTCGACCGGGGATCATTACGCCCGCGTACCAGCCTCTGCGAAACTGCCGATGCGACGAAACGAGTCGGTGAACGGGCATTTACCCTCTTGTGTCGAACTCGCGTTTGGGCACAATGGGTAGTGGCGCTTCTCAGGGGGAGCCGCTAGAGCTTGTGGCAGCGCCCATCGATGCCTATATCGGCATCGAGCGGGACCGCTCGTCCTTGTGGATATCGGGGACAAGCCCGAATTAGGCCCCCGCTCCCCTTCCGAAGCGCGTAGGATGGCCCTATGGCCACTGGAACGTTTTGAGAACAAGGGGTAGAGTATGGACCTGTCCGGCAGCAGCGAAGTGAGCGCGAGCGACGTGACCCTCACGACCATGGATGCGCCCAAGGCGAAGGCCGCGAAGGCGGCCCCGGCCGATTCGAAGTCGATCCAGCCCCGCGCCTACAAGGTCGAGCTCGACCATGGTCGCGATTCGCTGCTGACCGAGTTCGGCAAGGACACGCTGCGCGACCGCTATCTGCTGCCCGGCGAGACCTATCAGGACCTGTTCGCCCGCGTCGCCTGCGCCTATGCCGACGATGCCGGCCATGCCCAGCGGCTCTACGACTATATCTCGAAATTGTGGTTCATGCCGGCGACGCCGGTATTGTCGAACGGCGGCACCGGCCGCGGCCTGCCCATTTCCTGCTACCTCAATTCGGTCAATGACAGCCTCGAGGGCATTGTCGGCACCTGGAACGAGAATGTCTGGCTGGCGGCGCGCGGCGGCGGCATCGGCACCTATTGGGGCAATGTCCGCGGCATCGGCGAGGCGGTCGGCCTCAACGGCAAGACCAGCGGCATCATCCCGTTCGTCCGGGTGATGGATTCGCTCACTCTGGCGATCAGCCAGGGCTCGCTGCGGCGCGGCTCGGCCGCCTGCTATCTCGACATCTCGCATCCCGAGATCGAGGAATTCCTCGAGATCCGGAAGCCCTCGGGCGACTTCAACCGCAAGGCGCTCAATCTCCATCACGGCGTACTCGTCTCCGACGCGTTCATGGAGGCGGTGCGCGACGGCAGCGAATGGATGCTGCAGAGCCCGAAGGACGGATCGGAGCGCGGCACGGTCGACGCCCGCGCCCTCTTCCAGAAGCTGGTCGAGACCCGGCTGGCGACCGGCGAGCCCTACATCATCTTCATCGATCAGGTGAACCGGTCGATGCCCAAGCATCACCGCGAGCTCGGCCTCAAGGTGTCGACCTCGAACCTGTGCTCGGAGATCACGCTGCCGACCGGGACCGACCATCTCGGCAACGAGCGCACCGCCGTCTGCTGCCTCTCGAGCCTCAATCTCGAGACCTGGGACCAGTGGAACGGCGACAAGATGTTCATCGAGGACGTCATGCGCTTCCTCGACAACGTGCTGACCGACTATATCGACCGCGCGCCCGACGAGATGGCGCGGGCCAAGTACAGCGCGGAGCGCGAGCGCAGCGTCGGCCTGGGCGTGATGGGCTTCCATTCCTTCCTGCAGGCGCGTTCGATCCCGTTCGAGGGGGCCATGGCCAAGTCCTGGAACCTCAAGATCTTCCGCCACATCCGCGCCCAGGTGGACGAGGCGTCGATGATGCTCGCCAAGGAGCGCGGCCCCTGCCCCGACGCCGCCGAGCGCGGCGCAATGGAGCGCTTCTCGTGCAAGATGGCGATCGCGCCGACCGCGTCGATCAGCATCATCGCCGGCGGCACCTCGGCCTGCATCGAGCCGATCCCGGGCAATATCTACACCCACAAGACGCTGTCGGGCTCCTTCTCGATCCGCAATCCGCATCTCGAGGCGGTGCTGAAGGAGAAGTCGAAGAACAGCGAGGGGATCTGGTCGACGATCCTCGAGCGCGGCGGATCGGTCCAGCATCTCGATTTCCTGACGCCCGACGAGAAGGACGTGTTCAAGACCAGCTTCGAGATCGACCAGCGCTGGCTGCTCGAGCTCGCCGCCGACCGCACGCCCTATATCGACCAGGCCCAGTCGCTGAACCTGTTCATCCCGGCCGACGTCGACAAATGGGACCTGCTGATGCTCCACTACCGGGCCTGGGAGCTGGGCATCAAATCGCTTTATTATCTGCGCTCGAAGAGCGTGCAGCGGGCCGGCTTCGCCGGCGGCGTCGAGGCGGACAACACGCCCGCGCTGAAGGCGATCCCGCTGCAGACGACGGACTATGACGAATGCCTGGCGTGCCAGTGACGACTCCACTCGTCGCCCCTGCGAAAGCAGGGGCCCAAGCGGCGGCCCCAAGCGGACGCGGCGGACTCGGCTTCGACCCCTGCCTGCGCAGGAGTGACGCCTCCTGGGGGCATCACGAAGGGCTGCAGCTCCGGGCGGGGGCCCGGCGGGGCGGCGAGGCGCGGCGCGCCCGCCGGCCCCGCCGGCTGCACCGCTGAGGAGGCAGCCATGCCCTCGACGATCACGCTCGCGCATGTCCTGCTCGCCATGGCGGCGATCGACGCGGCGGTGGCGCTCGCCTTCCTCGGCGGCGCCCAGCGCCATGCCGGCCATGGCCGGGGGACGCCCGGCTATGCCCGCGCCCGCACCTCGCGGCGCGCGTCGCTCTATGCCTTCGCCGCCGCGGCCGGCTTCGCCTTGCTCGCGCTCACCCCGGCCGGCGATGTCGTTCTGGTCGATCTCGCGCCATGAGCCGCGCCCGCCTCGCCGCCGCCTTCGGCCTCGCCGCGCTCGCCGCCGGCTGCGCCAACCAGGCGTCCAGCGGGATCGCGCCGGAAGCGCCCGGCTTCCTGTTCGGCCTGTGGCACGGCTTCATCTTCCCGGTGGCATGGCTCCTGTCCCTGTTCATGGACGAGGTTGCCATCTACGCCGTCCCCAATAATGGCGGCTGGTACGATTTCGGCTATTTCCTCGGAATCGTCGTCTTCGGCGTCGGCGCCCGCAAGAGCCACATCGTCTATCGCGACCGCGTGGTGAGGGTGCGGGAGTCGTGAGGGGGGGCGCCCGCTACCCCTCTCCTTCCAGGAGAGGGAGGGGCCCAAGCCGAAGGCTTGGGAGGGTGAGGACGACCACCCATGCATAATTACGCCCTTCAGCCTTCCGGCACCGTCAGCCGTGCCCGCGAGCTCCGTCGCAACGAGACCGCAGCGGAGAAGATATTGCGCCGCGCGCTCCGCACCAATTTCCCGGGCGCGAAGTTCCGCCGCCAGGTCCCGTTCGGTCCCTATTTCATCGACTTTCTCAGCTTCTCCTCGAAGTTGATCGTCGAGGTCGACGGCAGCCAGCATGCCGAGGCGGTGGAATATGACACGCGCCGCACCACGTTCCTGAGTGAGCGGGGCTATCGGGTTCGGCGCTTCTGGAACAACGAGGTTCTGGAGAATCTCGATGGCGTCCTGACCGAGATCGGCGCCAACCTGTCACCCTCACCCTCCCACGCTGCTGCGCAGCGCGGGCCCCTCCCTCTCCCGGTGGGAGAGGGGAATAAGGAGTTTTAAGATGCCTCTTCTCGAAGCCCGCAAGCAGTACAAGCCGTTCGAATATCCCTGGGCTTTCGAGTTCTGGAAGCGCCAGCAGCAGATCCACTGGATGCCGGAGGAGGTACCGCTCGGCGAGGATTGCCGCGACTGGGCGCAGAAGCTGACCGAGCATGAGCGCAACCTGCTCACCCAGATCTTCCGCTTCTTCACCCAGGCCGACGTCGAGGTGCAGGATTGCTACCACGACAAATATGGCCGCGTGTTCAAGCCGACCGAGGTCAAGATGATGCTGACCGCCTTCTCCAACATGGAGACGGTGCACATCGCCGCTTACTCGCACCTGCTCGACACGATCGGCATGCCGGAGAGCGAGTACAGCATGTTCCTTCAGTATAAGGAGATGAAGGACAAGCACGATTATCTCGCCACCTTCGGCGTCGACAGCGACGAGGACATCGCCCGCACGCTCGCCATGTTCGGCGGCTTCACCGAGGGGCTGCAGCTCTTCGCCAGCTTCGCGATGCTGATGAACTTCCCGCGCTTCAACAAGATGAAGGGCATGGGCCAGATCGTCAGCTGGAGCGTGCGCGACGAGAGCCTCCATTGCGAAGGCATCACCCGGCTGTTCCACGCCTTCGTCAAGGAGCGCGACTGCCTGACCAAGTCGGTGCGCGAGGACATCATGGACATCTGCCAGCGCACCGTCAGGCTCGAGGACGCGTTCATCGATCTCGCCTTCGAGATGGGGCCGGTGCCGGGCATGACCCCCAAGGAGATCAAGAAATATATCCGCTACATCGCCGACTGGCGGCTGGGGCAATTGGGCTTCCAGCCGATCTACATGATCGACGAGCATCCCCTCCCCTGGCTGGCGCCGCTCCTCAACGGCGTCGAGCACGCCAACTTCTTCGAGACCCGCGCGACCGAGTACAGCAAGGCCGCGACCCGCGGGAGCTGGAACGAAGTGTGGGACAATTTCGACCGCCGCCAGAAGGCCAAGGCGGCGAACGACCTGCCGGAGGGCGCCGGCGAGGCGGACATGTTCACGCAGGCGGGGGTGGCGGCGGAGTAGGGAATGCCGTCGGTCCCCTCCTGGGCCATGCATCGCGTAGAGTATGACGAGGATAGCCGGCGTCTGGATATCTGGTTCAAGGAGACGGGTTGCTGCAGCTTTCGCGGCGTCCCTGTCTCCGTTTATTCTGGCCTTCTCGCTGCCCCGTCCAAAGGACGCTACTTCAACCAGTACGTCCGCGACCGTTACGGCTGATGCCAACCGTTTTTCGCCGGCAGGGCTTTCGATTCTTCTTCTACTCGAACGAAGGGTCGCCACTCGAACCAATCCACGTGCACGTCGAGAAGGCGGGAGACCAAATTCTGGCTTCATCCGACGATCTCGCAGGCCTATAATTTCGGCTTCAGGGCAAAGACGCTCGCGCAGATCGCCATCATTGTGGGCGAGCGCCGTAGCGAGATTGACGGGGCCTGGCATGAACATTTCGGTTAGAGCACGCGAAGTCCGCTTCGACGACCACAGCCTGTGGGTCGACCTGGACGACGGCCGCACCTTGGGCGTCCCGCTGGCCTGGTTCCCGCGCCTTCTCCATGCAACGCCGGCCCAGCGGCATCAGGTGCGGATCAGTGCGGCCGGCCTTCATTGGGCGGACCTCGGTGAAGATGTATCGATCAATGGACTGCTCAGTGGGCTAGGCGACCTCACCAGGGCCCCGGCCAAGGCCGCATGACGGCTGGTCGGCCGTCATAGGATGATTCTTGGATAGCGGTCGTTCGTAGGAGCGTCGGGCGGATTGCACCCCGACTTCCACCCAAATGAATTCCGCTGCAATTCTGGGCGCCGCGGACTTCCGGCGTGTCGATGTCGGCGATCCACAGGCCACGGCCACCGACCCGGAGGGCTTCCAATGGCTGGACATCGCCGGAGAATAAACGCGTTCGTTTCACCTATGGGCCAACGAGCATTTCGCCTCTCGCGAGCAAGAAGGGGAGGGCTTCGACAGGCTCAGCCCGAACGGAGGTGGGGGCGACCAGGCGGAGCGGAGTCGGATTTGAACACTCCGAATGGAGGTCGGTTCAAAGAGCGGCCCCTCGTCGCCCCCAACCATTCTCCCCCGCCCATGGCCGCGCCGTACGATAGCTGGTATCCCACCGGCCAAGCCTGCCCCGGGGGGAGCGGAAATGAGCCGGTATCGAAGCTTTGTCCTGGACTGGTTCGACGCCGGCCGCGTCGTGCCAGGGCGCGAGGCGGCGCTGCTTCGGGCGGCGGGGGTGGCGCCCGGCCGGGCCGACTGGCGTGCCTTCCTCACCCAGCTCACCCTCTGGCTCGGCACCCTCGCGCTCGCCTTCGCCGTCATCTTCTTCTTCGCGTTCAACTGGGAGGATCTCGGCCGCTTCGCCAAGTTCGGCCTGGTCGAGGCGGCGATCGTCGCCGGGCTCGGCGGCCTGTGGTGGCTCGGGCTCGAGCGGGCGGCCGGCAAGGCAATGCTGGTGCTGCTCAGCCTGCTCGCCGGGGCCCTGCTCGCGCTGGCCGGGCAGACCTACCAGACCGGCGCCGATACCTACGAATTGTTCGGCTGGTGGGCCTTGCTGATCCTGCCCTGGGTACTGGTCGGCCGGTTCAGCCCGCTCTGGCTGTTCTGGCTCGGCCTCATCAACCTGACCATCTGGCTCTATTTCCAGACCGGTTTCGAGACCCGCCCCTCGATCTGGGCGCTGTTCGCGCTCAACGCCTTGGCGCTCTTAGCCTGGGAGATCGGCCATCGCGCCGGCCTGGCCTGGCTGCGCGATTCCTGGCCGCCGCGGCTGGTGGCGATGGCGAGCGCGGGCATGGCGACGGCCCTGATCGTCTGGACGATCGCCGGCAGCGACGATGACGGCGGCGGCGATCCGCTCGGCGTGCTCGCCTATCTCGCCTGGCTCGGCGCCCTTTACGGCTGGTACCGGCTCCGGCGCCCCGATCTGTTCATGCTCGCCGCGGGCGTGCTGAGCCTGATCATCGCGGTGGTGACCTATCTGGTGGTGCGCGTCATCGAGGAAGGCCCGATCGAATTCCTGTTCGTCGGGCTGGTGGTGATCGGCCTTTCGGCGGCCGGCGGGATGTGGCTGCGATCGGTCGCGCGCGCGGTTCCGGCGTGAGCGCCGCCGAGCTCTGGGACCGGCTCCAGGCCGAGGGCCTCGTCACCGGCGAGCGGCCGGAGCCCGACCGCAGCGCCTCACCCTGGTTCGTCCGGGTGATGCTCGGCATCGCCGGCTGGATCGGTGCGATCTTCCTGCTCCTGTTCGTCGGCGCGGCCTTCGCCTTCGTCATGGACAATGGCGCCGCGGCGCTCGTCGTCGGCGCCGCCTGCTGCGGCGCCGCCTTCCTCCTCCTCCGGGCCTTCGAGGATCAGGATTTCGTCGAGCAATTCGGCCTCGCCATCAGCCTCGCCGGGCAGGTCATGATGATCATCGGCCTCGCCGATTTCCTCGAGCCCGACGGTGCCGCCCTCTATCTCGCCGTCGCCGCCACCCAGATCGCGCTCGCCCTGATCGTCCCCCAGTTCCTCCACCGGGTCCTGACCAGCGCCGGCGCCGCCATCGCGCTTTCGCTGGCGATCGACCAGCTGTCGCTGCACGGCTTCGCCGCGCCCTTCCTCTGCGCCGGCCTGGCCTTCGTGTGGCTCGAGCCGAAGCGCTGGGCCGTCGACGGCCAACTATGGCGGCCCATCGGCTACGGCCTCGTCGTCGCCCTGCTGCTCGTCGAGACCTTCCGGCTGCTCGGCGGCCGCGAATGGTTCGGCCCCTCCGGCGACGCGCCGACCTGGATCGCGCTCAATGGGCCGTTGATCGGCCGTGGCCTGACCGCCTTGGTGCTGCTCTGGGCGGCCATCGACCTCGTCCGCCGCGCCGACATCGCTCCTCAGAGCCGAGAGGGTCTCGCCGCCGCCGCGGCCGCGATCCTGCTCGGGCTGGTGTCGCTCGCCATGCCCGGCCTCGCCTCGGCTTTGCTCATCCTGCTGCTCGGCTTCGCCGCCGGCACCCGGCTGCTGATCGCGCTCGGCGTTCTGAGCCTGCTCGGCTTCGTCGCCCATTTCTACTACAGCCTGCACCTCACCCTGCTCGAGAAATCGGGGCTGCTCGCGGTGACCGGGCTGGTCCTGCTCGCCGCCTGCTGGATGCTGCGGCGCGGTACGCCCGCACAAGCGAAGGAGGCGGCCGATGCTGCGTAAGGCGGTCGCGATCGCCGCCGGCCTCGCGGTGCTGGCCTTCGTCAATTACGGAATCTGGCAGCGCGAGCGGCTGCTGAGCGAAGGCGAGGTCGTCCTGCTCAGGCTGGCGCCGGTCGACCCACGCTCGCTGATGCAGGGCGACTATATGCGGCTCGAATTCGAGGCCGCCGACCAGGCCTTCGGCTCGCGGACCGGCGAGCCGCTGCGGGACGGCCGTCTCGTCGTCGCGCTCGACCAGCGAAGGGTCGGCCAGTTCCGGCGCGTCGCCGACGGCCGGCCGCTCGCCCCGAACGAAATCGCCTTGCGCTTCCGGATCCGCGACGGCCGCCCCCGGCTCGCCACCAATGCCTTCTTCTTCGAGGAGGGACAGGCGGAGTCGTACGAGCGCGCGGCCTTCGGCGAGTTCCGGGTCGGCGCTGACGGCGAGACGATTCTCACCGGGCTTCGCGACGCCCAATTGCGCAGGCTGGGGCCTGCGGACTGAGGCGGCTCACGAAAAGGGAGCTCTGCTGTCCAAAGGCAAGGGCTTCGACAGGCTCAGCCCGAACGGGGAATGTGGCCGGACATCTCCCGGCCCCGGGGAATCTCTCCCCGGGACCGGGAGCGTCGGCGGACCGCCTCAGTCTTCGACCGCGGTCACCATTCCGGCACCGACCGTGCGGCCGCCTTCGCGAAGGGCGAAGCGGACGCCCGGCTCGATGCCGACCGGGCGGTCGAGATCGAAACCGATCTCGGCCCGTTCGCCGGGCGAGACGAGCCCGCCCTCGTCGAGGCGGATCGTGCCGGTGACGTTCGTCGCGCCGAAGAAGAACTGGGGCGCATAGCCGCCGCCGAACGGCGTGTGCCGTCCGCCCTCCTCCTTCGTCAGGACGAACAGCTGGGCCCGGCCGCTCCGCCGCGCCCGGATCGCCCCGGGCGCGCTCAGCACCTGGCCGCGCTCGACATCATCGCGCTTGAGGCCGCGCAGCAGCAGGCCGACATTCATGCCGGCGCGCGCCTGAGGCACGTCCTCGTGGAAGGCCTGGGTGCCGGTGACGACCACCTGGCCTTCCTGGTCCAGCCCGACGATCTCGACGGCATCGCCCACCTTGACCGTGCCGCGCTCGACCCGGCCGGTGACGACCGTGCCGCGGCCCGGGATGGTGTGGACGCCCTCGATCGGCATCAGGAACGGCCCGTCATAGTCCCGGGCCGGATCCGGGATATGACGGTCCATTGCCTCGATCAGTGCCCCGATCGAGCGGACGTCCTTGTCCTCCAGATCGCCGCGCTGGACGGCCTCGACGGCACGAAGCGCGCTGCCGAAGACGAAAGGCGAACCCTCATAGCCGTGGGCGGCCAGGAGCTCGCTCGTCTCCAGCTCGATGAGCGCCAGCATGTCGTCGCGATCGGCGGGATCGAGCATGTCCGTCTTGTTGACGAACACTACCATGTGGCGAACGCCGACCTGCCGCGCGAGCAGGACATGCTCGATCGTCTGCCGGGCGGCGCCCTGGGTGGCGTCGACGAGCAGGATCGCGCCGTCCATCTGCGACGCGCCGGTGATCATGTTCTTCACATAGTCGGCATGGCCCGGGCAATCGATGTGGGCGTAATGGCGCCCCTCCGATTCATAGGCCACGTGCGCGGTGTTGATCGTGATCCCGCGCGCCTGCTCCTCCGGCGCCTTGTCGATCTGCTCGAACAACAGGCCCTTGCCGCCCAGCCGCGCCGCCTGGACGAGGCTGATCGCCGAGGTCAGGGTGGTCTTGCCGTGATCGACATGGCCGATCGTGCCGACATTGACGTGGGTCTTCAGGCTCATTTCACTCACTCCACTTTGAGGCGCCGATCGGGCCGGGCTGGCCGGGCCCGTCCGATCGGCCATTGGCATTGGCGCGCCAATTTCGGTGCGGGCGGCGCGGGAAGACCGGGCGGCCCAAAAACAAAGCCCGCCGGGCGGACCCGGCGGGCTGGAGAGAGTCCAGGCCGAAGAGTCCGTCGGGACGCCTCCGGGCAAATGCGCGGAAGCGTCAGGCGGAAGACAGGGATGAATCGGCCGCACGCACGGCATCGGCACGCGCGGGAACCGCAAGCTCATTCATCGAAGTACCGGGCATGTGGTTGCTCCCGTCACGTCTGGCGCGCTCGCGCCCATGAAAAAACCCTGGAAGGCCTCGGCCATCCAGGGTCCTGGGACACAAGGGAGGCCGACGCCTCCCCGAAAGAAGGGGCGGATCTAGATCGCGGATGAAGAGGACGAGCGTTCGCACGACATAGTTGCCGCGACGATCTGGTCCATTGCCTCGTTCAGCCGATCCATGACTAGCACCCTTCTTGGAAGCCGCGCACCTAATGCCGCTCCTCGATCATTTCAAGGGCGGATCCATTCTGACGTCATGGGCGTGCGGGATCAGTCGCGCCAATAATCACTGCGCTCCGCGCCGTCGAAACCGGCCGGAGGCGAGGCAGCAGCGCTTGAAAGCTCCGGCCCGAACCGCAAGGGCAGGGATCGTTGCGGCCGAGCTTCTCGACGAGCTCGATCTCTCCGCCGCGGACGAAGCGCAGGCCGCGCTTGACCCGCGTCTCCGACGGGTAGCCCTTACGCCGTTTGGACGTGACCTCGAAAGCAGGGGAGATCGTCCTGATCGATGCGCTTCATGACCAATCTCCTCTTCGCTGCTGCAGGTGGGCCGGCGCGACTAGCGCAAGGATGGCGGAAGGTAAATCCGTCGATGACGCGCCGCGGTGACGGACCTGCACCCCCGATGAATGGACCGTCGCTGGCGGTTCAGCCGTTATGGCGCATAGGAACGATGCCCGATTCCCGACCCCCCGCGTGGCAAACGGGCAGGAGCAGGAGACTGAACATGCGTATGCTTATTGCCGCCGCCGCCGTGGCCGCAGCGACCATCCTCCCGGCCACCGCCGCCTCGGCGCAATATCATGGCCGCGGCTATGGCCATTACGACCGCGACGTCCGCCAGGAGGTGCGCGAATGCCGCCGCGAGCTCAGGCGCGCCGACAGCCGCCGCGAATATCGCCGCGAGATGCGCGAGTGCCGCCGCGAGATCAGCCGCGCACGCTGGGATGATCGCCGCGACCGGCGCCATTACGGGCGCTACGACCGTTACAACCGCTACGATCGTTATCCGCGCCGCGGTTACGGCTGGTAGGAACCGGGCGGCCGCCGGCCCGTCCGGCGGCCGCCGCCATTTGCCACTTTCCTTCCCGCGTTCCATGGAGGCGTTGGGCGGCCGCGGCCGCCTTGGATCGGGGAGGGAAGGATGAGAAGATACGGACCGGCCGCCGCCATGCTCGCGCTGGCAGCCTGTGGCGGCGGCGATCGCGACGGCAATCAGGTCACCATCGAGATGCCGGAGGGCGAGGTGAAGGTGCGCGCCGACGGCAGCGCTGCCGCCAACCTGCCCGAAGGCATCCCGGCCTTTCCGGGGTCGCAGGCGCAGACCAGCGTCTCCGTCCAAGGAATGGAAGCGGGCCAGGCGGGAACGATCGTCGGCCTCTCCACCGCCGCGCCGCCGGCCGAGGTGATGCGCTTCTACAACGAGGCGGCGCAGCGCGCCGGCTATTCGGTGAGCGCCAACATGACGATGGGCGACACCGCCATGCTCACCGCCGACCGCAACGGCCAGAGCCTCCACATCACCGCGAGCCGCGCCGGTGAAGAGACCCATATCCAGATCATCGCCGGCCAGGCGGAATAGAATCGAGGGCCCCTCGCCTCCCTGACTGGGAGGCGAGACCCGCCAGCCATGACGAGGAAGGGCCGGCAGGCTCGCCGACCCTTCCTTTGCTCAGATGGTGCGCAGCGCGTCGCGGTCGCGCGTTTCCGGGGCCGGCGCGGCCGGCTTCTCGTCCGCCGCTCCGGCGGCAGCTTTCGGCGCGGCGCAGTCGCCGCTGGTCTGCGTGAAGACCTTGGGCTTCTTGCCGGCGCCTTCGCTGGCGACCGTGACGCTGCGCGTGCAGGCGCCGTCGCTGGCCACCTGGGACACGAGGCGATAGCCTGCCATGCCTCGTGGCAGCGCCGGTCCGGAGACGAGATCGAGCCGGGGGCCGACAGCCTGCGGCGCCTGCGCGGCCAGCGTCGCCATCCGCAGCATGGCCGCAGCGCGCGCCTCCATCGCCGCGACGATCCGATCGAACGTGGCGAACGGCGGCGGATCCATGCCGCGCCACGCGCCGATCGGTGGCGGCATGGCCCGAGCGGCCACCGCGCCAAACGCGATCCGCGGCGGCACGTCACCGGTATGATGGATGGTCGCGGTGCCGCCGTTCGGCAGCGCGACGATCATGATGTTGTAGCGCGGCTCGGTGCCGGCCGCGGCCGCCGCTCCGCCGAGGGCGATCGACGCCAGGCCGGCGAGGACGGCTTTGCCTGTGAGACGCATGAACTTTCCTCCGCTCTGGTTGCACATGAGGGCGGGAGGGCGCCGGGAAGGATGACGCTCCTCGGCCCGCCGCCCGACAAGGACGGCTCGCAAAAATTATCGAGACCCGGGGAGGATTCAAGACCGAGCGCGCAGCCCGCCTTGCGTGCGCGACGGGCCGCCGCGGACGAGCCGCGAGCTTCGCGCGCGCTACCCGCCGATCGCCTCCGCGCGGCGCCGCTTTCCGCGGGCCTGGACGGAACCGATCAGGCCGACGAGCAGAGCGACGAAGCCGAAGAAGCCGGCGACGCCGACGACGACGTACCATGTCTCGCGGCCGGTCATCTCCTGCGATCCGAGCACATAATAGGGGTCGGCGATACGGACGCCCCGGCTCTCCAGATCCTCGCGAGCCAGCGGCGGCAGGCCGTTCTCGGTCAGATAGCCTTCCTGGTCGGGAAGGAAGGCCTGGGCGGTGGCGGCGTCGGCGCTCGATCCGGCCCGGCGGCGGACGAACAGGACGTGCGGCGCGTCCTTGGCGGTGCCGTCGGGACGGAAGCCGGCATAAACGATGGCATCGTCGGTGCCCAAGCCCTGTTCGGTGAGGACCGTGCCGGCATCGGGATCGACGCTGCCGCGGATGCGGACCGGCCCCGCGGGCACCTCGCCGGTGCCGAGAGTGGAGGCGTCGAAAGCCACGGCCGGCTCGGCGCCATCGGGCAGCCGCTGCGAATACATCCACGCCCCGGCCGCCACCGCGAGGCTGACGAGGCCGGCGAGCAGCATGGTGCGCGCGACCCGCGCGGAGCGCTGCGCCTGTGCCGCCGGCCCCTGCGCGGCGAGCGCGGCCTCCGACTCGGCGGCACGGCGGCGGACCAGCCACCAGGCGGGCCCGCCAAGGATCAGCCAGGGAAAGATCACGGTCGCCTTTGGGTAATAGCCGCCGAAGCGCTCGACCTGCTGCTGGGCCAGCCAGGCATAGAGGCCGCTTTCGTTGACCGCGCCCCAGATCAGATAGGCGCCGAGGAGCACGATCCAGCTCCAGCTGAGGATCACAAGTCCGGTGTTGCGCGTCATCGCCCGTCCCCCGCCTGCATCCCGCACGCCGCGCGTGCGTTACGGACATGAAAGGAATGACATGAGTCGGGCATTCGTCAAGGACGAGAGCGACGCGCCGCCGCCCCCGCCGCTCGAGCGGACGGTGAGCCAGGCGCCGAACCGGGTCACACCGCGCGGCGCTCGCCTGATCGAGGCCGAGATCGCCCGGCTCGAGGCGGCACTGGCCCAAGCCCCGGATGCGGCGGCGGGAGCGCTGCTGCAGCGCGATCTGCGCTACTGGACCACCCGGCGCGCCACCGCCCAGCTGCAGCAGCCGGGCCCCGCGCCGACGGCGGCCGGATTCGGCCTTCGGGTGACCTTGCGGCGCAGCGGCCGCGAGCAGCAAGTCGACCTGGTCGGCGAGGACGAGGCGGAGCCGGCGCAGGGGCGGGTCGCCTGGACCTCGCCGCTCGCCCGCGCGATCGAGGCGGCGGAGCCCGGCGAGTTCATCGAGCTGCCCGGTGCCGCCGGCGTCGAGGAGATCGAGATCGTCGCCGTCGCACCGATTCCGGACGAGCCGAATTCATAACGTCGCTGGAACGCATGGAACTTGATCCAAATTATTGCGTTATGAGCATCTGGACGGATGAGTCACGCCACCGTCCGGGGCGCTAGGGCTTGGCCACAGCGCCCCATTCTTGAGGGTAGAAAAGGGGAATTCCATGAAAGTTCTGGCTTATTCGGCCGCTGCGGCCGGTCTGCTCGCGCTCGCCGCATGCAACAACTCCGCCGGCGAACGGGCCGAGGACAATATCGAGGCCGCCGCAGAGAACCAGGCCGACATGCTCGAGGAGCAGGCCGATAACGCCACCACCGAGGCCGCCGAGGATTCCCTGGAGAATCAGGCCGACAACGTGCGCGAGGCGGCCGACAATATGGGCGACGCCGCCGAGAACGGATCGCTCGCCAACAATATGTGATCGGCAGCTTTGCCGGCTGCGACGGGCGCCCCTGTGGGCGCCCGTCTCTTTTTCCGGCGCCCGCTCGTCCGTCGCGGCCGCCTCGCGTTGAGCCGCCGCCGCTTCCCGTGATAGCCTGCCGCCGTCAGGACAGGGGGGAAAGAATGGACGATAGCAGCAGCGTGACGGCGCGACCGGCCGGCTGGGGCAAGTTCCGCACCGAGATCGCGGTGCGCGGCGCCCGTATCGTCGCCGACGAGCCGATCGAGGTCGGCGGCGGCGGGGAAGGGCCGACACCGTTCGAACTGCTCTCCGCGGCCCTCGCTGCCTGCACGTCGATGACGCTTCGTCTCTATGCCCAGCGCAAGGGCTGGACCCTGCCGACCTTCACGGTCGAGGTCGGCCACCATCTGGCCGGCACCGAAGGCGCCGGCCCCGACCGCGACCGCTTCGACCGCCGCATCGCCTTCGACGCGCCGCTTCCCGAGGAGCAGAGCGCGAGGCTGCTCGAGATCGCCGACAAATGCCCCGTCCACCGCACCTTGATGCGCGGCTTCGAGGTGACGACGCGCTATGGCGTGCCGGGCACCGCCGAGCCGCCTGCGCGCCACGAGCAGGAAATGGAGCGCGCCTGCGAGGATTGAGGGATGGAATTCCCTCTGGCGCGGTGCCGGTGACGTGGGCTGCATCGTTGCACGCGAAGGCGCGAAGATGGCGGACGAGAAGTCCGAGCCATTCTTGAGGACGCCGCACGCTTCCTCTTCCTACTGGAGATAGAGAAGTCGTGGCTTCACCAGGACCCGACGAAAGCCGCTTTCCCTGCGCGTCTTCGCGACTTCGCGTGAACAGGATTCGGATTCGCCGCTTGCTCGGCGGGTGGAAGCACGCCCGCTAGGGCCGCGGCCTCAGCCCGCTTTCGACGATGTGCCAGCGGCGCTGGGCCTCGGTCGAGCCCGGCACGTCGTTGACCCGGCGAAGCCGAATCGGGCCGAGCAGATTGAACGGCGCTCCGTTCGCCAGGCGACCATAAGCCTGGACCGGGATCTCGACGTAGAGCGACCCGGCCGCGCCCTCGATCCGGCCCGGCGCGCCGATCTGAGCATGATATTCGCGGTAGCGGCCGAAGCTGGCGGCGAAATCGGCCTCGCTCATCCCGCTCGCGCGGCCATCCTCGCCCCAGAGGCGCCAGGCCTCGCCATAACGGCCCTGCTCGATGAGGGCGAAATAGCTCTGCAAAACCTGCCCGGCGCCCTGCGCGCTTTCCGGAGCGATCGGTCCTTCCGCAAGCGGCGTGCGGTCGTCCGGCAGTCCTCCCGGCTCGCCCGGCGCGGGCGGGTCGAGCGGGGCCGGGGCCGGCGCTTCCGCGGGCACCGGGGCGGACGGTTCCGGCTCGGCACGATTGTCGAGCGCTGCCTCGGGGGCGCAGGCGGCGACGTACAGGCCGGCGGCAAGAATGAGGCAGTTGCGGCGCACCCGGGGCCAACGGAGGATTCCTTGTCCGGTTCCGGGACAGTCGCAAATACCTGATTGCACGCGATTTGTTGTCCCCTAGCAGAGGCGGCGGGCAAGAATCTCTGGGGGCATTCGTGGATATTTGGACCGGCGTCCTGCTCGCGGGGCAGGCGCTCTTGCTGGTCGCTCTGGCGGCGCTGGCGAGGATCGTGATGGCCGAGCGGCAGGCGCGAGTGGACGCATCTTCGGCGCTGGAGGCGCTGGAGGCGCTGGAGGCGCGGATCGCCGGCGTCGAGGCGAGCGCCGAGCGGCACGCCTTGTTCGAACGGCGACAGGAGGCGATCGCGCCGATCGATGCGCTGCGGCATCGATGGGCGCAGGGCGGAACGCCCGATCGCGCCGCCTTGGCCACGGCGCTGGCGGCGATCGAGAAGCTGCGCTTCCTGTTCCCGGCCGAGATTTCCGACGAGGTCGAGGAGGCGTCGGCGCTGCTGACGACCTGCCTCGCCCACCTTCAATGGGAGGCAGGCGCGCTCGGCGGCGGCCGAAGGGACAAACCCGCCGACCTCGCCGAACGATATGCGGGGCTGCTGGACCGGCTGCGCGACACGATCGAGGCGCTCCACGCCCGGATGAGCGAGGCGAGCCGGATGAGGGGCGCATGAGGGCGGTCGCCTATTCCACCACCACCATGTCGAAGCTCTCGATGCGCTCGCCGCCGCACCAGATCTCGGCGCGGCGATAGAGCGGCGTGCCCGTCCGCTCGTGGCGCACCGCATCGCTGACCGCGGCATTGGGCTCGGGCACGAGAGCGAGATCGAGCCGGAGCGTGCCGCCGCCGCTGTCGGAGCGCTCGGTGAGGGCGGGTCGGAAGCCTGCCATCTGCAGGTCGACGCGGCCGTTCACCCGGACGTGACCGAACTCCCACGAGCCGATCCAGTCCGTCGTGGCCTGGAAGGGGCAGCCCTCGAATCCCGCGGGCGCGGCGGCCTGACCGGCCTGCGCCGATTCGCCGACGGCCGACTCATCCGCGGACTCGTTCGCCGTCGCCTTGGCTCCCGCGCCGTCGCCGCCGCCCGATCCGCAGCCGGCAAGGCCCAGCGCCAGTGCGGCCGCGAGCGGCCAACCCAATTTCCTCATCGCTCATTCTCCCGGTGAAGGATCATGCCAGTGCGCGCGCCCGCTCGCCGATCCTGTGGAGATCGTCGACGAAGCGGCGATATTCCTCGCGCTTGCGGTCCGCGTCGGGGACGCGCAGCAGGAAGGAGGGGTGGACGGTCACCCAGGCTTCGCCCGCCTCGCCGTCGGGAAGCACGTGCGGCTCGCCTCGCATGCGCGAGATCGTCACCGCGCGGCCGAACAGGGAACGGCCGGCGGTGGCGCCGAGCGCGACGATCACCGGCGGGCGGATCAGCATCCGTTCCTGCTCGATCCACCAGCGGCAGGCTTCGATCTCGCGGCCGTCCGGCTTCTGATGGATGCGCCGCTTGCCGCGCGGCTCGAACTTGAAATGCTTGACGGCATTGGTGACGTAGGTGCGCGCGCGGTCGACGCCGGCTTCGACGAGCGCCCGGTCGAACAGTTGGCCGGCTGGCCCGACGAACGGCCGACCGGCCAGATCCTCCTGGTCGCCCGGCTGCTCGCCGATGAACATGATTCGGGCGTCGAGCGGTCCCTCCCCGAACACCGTCTGGGTGGCGTGCTTGTAGAGGTGGCAGCGGGTGCAGACCTTCGCCTCGGCGAGGAGAGCCTCCCAGGCGGCGAGCGCGTTGCCGCCGGGCTCGAGCCGCCGCTCGGCCGCATCGGCGGCGGCGAGGCCTTCGCGTTCGGTGTCGCCGAGATCCGCTTTCGCTCGCGCCATCTTCCCATCCGTGCCGGCCGAGGCCGCGACCATCGCCGCCTCGCGGCCCCGCGCCTCCTTGATCATCCCGCTCACCAACGCCGTCTCGGGCAGGTTTTTCCAATATTTCTTCGGCATCTCCTTGAGCATCGCGCCGACGCTGAGGCGGGCCGGGTTGAAGATGGCGGAATAATAAGTCGACCACGCCTCTTCGGTCGGGTCCTCCGACGGGGCATCGCCGCGTGCCGCGCCCGGCCCCTCGGCGAGGATCTCACCATCCCAATGGAGGCTGAGCTCGGGCGTGAGGATCGACCAGCGCATGCCGGCGAAGCGCCGGACGAAGAAGCCGGCGACGGCGCGCACGATGTGGTGGTCGGGCTCGAACCAGGCGACGTAGCGCGGCCCCTCCGGCGTCGCGACTTCGCGGAAGCGCAGGAAGGCGTGCATCTTGTGGATGTCGCGGCGCACCGCCTTGGCCAGCCGCTCGAGGCGCTGGACGAGCGGATCGGCGGCATCGTCGAGCGCCGCCGGGCGGTCGCGCAGCCGCAGCAGCATGGCGTAGAGCAAGGCGAATCGCTCGGGATCGCTGTGGCAGATC
This sequence comes from Sphingosinicella terrae, assembly GCF_003347635.1. Classification (GTDB taxonomy): domain Bacteria; phylum Pseudomonadota; class Alphaproteobacteria; order Sphingomonadales; family Sphingomonadaceae; genus Allosphingosinicella; species Allosphingosinicella terrae. The sequence continues at coordinate 206,580 of NZ_QDFY01000007.1, read as the reverse complement.
ACGCTTTCGGCGAGCGAGATGAAGGCACGCGGCACGGTAAAGGTCGCGGCCGGCGGCAACGGCTGGGATGACGCCGCATCGAACAGGCCGACGACGGATTCGCCGACCCGCCAGCTGATGTCGGTCGCCGGGGCCCGCGCGCCGGCGAGCGCGCGCGCGGCGTCGCGCCAGCCTTCGAAATCGTCCTCTTCGGCGAGGCTGACGACGCGCATTCTTCCCTTCCCGCGATCAGGCGGCGAACAGCTCCAGCTGCCTCGCTTCTGCGGCGGGGCGGGTGCGGGGGTCAATGGCGTCGGCAAGAACGGTCGGCCGCCAATCGGCGGCGATCAGGAACGGGCGCACCTTCGCGATCGAGACGGTGAGGCGGGCGACATCCTCGAGGCGCAGCCGCCGCTGACGGCGGGCGGCGAGAAGTCGGTCGACGGCGCGGACGCCGAGCCCGGGCACCCGCAGCAGCTGCTCGCGATCGGCGCGGTTCACGTCGAGCGGGAAGAGCGCGCGGTGGGCGAGCGCCCAGGCCAGCTTGGGATCCACGTCGAGCGGAAGGTTGCCGGCGGCGTCGGTCGAGGCGGCGAGCTCGTCGACGCGGTAGCCGTAATGGCGCAGCATCCAGTCCGCCTGATAGAGGCGGTGCTCGCGCATCAAAGGCGGCCGCCGCAGCGGCAGCACGGCGCTGGCGTCGGGAATCGGCGAGAAGGCCGAATAATAGACCCGGCGCAGGCGAAAAGTGCGGTAGAGCGTATCGGCACGCGCGATGATGGCACCGTCATTGGCACCGTCGGCGCCGACGATCATCTGGGTCGATTGGCCGGCCGGCGCGAAGGCCGGGGCGGAACGGAACCGGCTCTTCGCGTCCTTCCCTTCGTCGATCGCGCCCTTGAGCGTCTCCATCGACCCTTCGATGCGCCGGACGTCCTTCTCCGGCGCCAGGCGCTTCAGCCCTTCGGCCGTCGGCAGTTCGACGTTGATCGAGAGCCGGTCGGCATAGAGGCCGGCACGGCGGATCAGCTCCGGATCTGCGTCGGGAATGGTCTTGAGGTGGATATAGCCGCGAAAGTCGTGATCCTCGCGCAGGCTTCGCGCCACCTCGACGATCTGCTCCATGGTGTAGTCGGACGAGCGGATGATTCCCGAGGAAAGGAAGAGGCCCTCGATATAGTTGCGGCGATAGAAAGCGAGGGTGAGGTCGACGATCTCGGCGGTGGTGAAGCGGGCGCGGCGGACGTTGGAGCTGCGGCGGTTGATGCAATAATGGCAATCGAAGATGCAGCTGTTGGTCAGCAGGATCTTCAGGAGCGAGATGCAGCGCCCGTCCGGCGCATAGGCATGGCAGATCCCCATCCCCTCGGTCGAGCCGATGCCTTTCCCGCCGAGGCTGTCCCTCCGCTTCGCCCCGGACGAGGCGCAGGAGGCGTCGTATTTGGCGGCGTCGGCGAGGATGGCGAGCTTCTGGCGGGTGTCGAGGCGGGACATGAGTTCGCCTTATGTTCCCGCGCCCTTCTTGTCCATGTCCTTGTTTCGCCGGCCGTCTTTCCCGCGATCAGGCGAAGGTTTCGTCGTGCCGGGCGTAGAGCTGCGCCGCGGCGAGCCGCTGCATGATGCTGACCAGGACGATCGTCAGCGGCACCGTCAGGATCGCGATGACGACGTCCAGAATGACCACCGCCGGCGGGGCGAGAGCATCCGGATCCTCGAACGTGATGCGCATCGAGATGTTGGAGAGGAGCGACGTCGACACCCACAAGGCCCACCACCAGCCGAGCAGCGCCGGAGCCGGTTCGCCATGCCAATTGCCGCGGAAATGACTGGCGAGCCAGGTTTCCTTCATCGCCTGGAACGGCTTGAACAGGTTGGCGATGGGAATGAAGTACCAGCCGACCGCCCAGCCCGGCGAGATCGTCATCTCTTCGCTGATCGCATGGGCATTGGCGCTGACCCGATAGATCCAGATGGCGACGAACACGATGGCCGCGATCGTCACGAGGCCGCACGTCAATTGCGCGAAGCCGACCGCCACGAGCGTCTCGGGCGCGATGGTGTCCTGGACGCGGTAGAGGTAGAGCGACAGGGCGGTCACGAGTCCTTGCGCCGCCATATTGGCCCACACGAAGATGAGCGCCATCCGAGTCGCGCCCGACGGATCCTTGAAGACATGCATGACCCATCCCCCCGATCGGTTCTGCCGCCGAGGAGACTGATCCAAGGCGTGGCGCGAGTCCAGTCCGGTCGCCGCCCCCTCGGCGCCGACCGGCTGCCGACCGCGGCGCTAGGGACGGCGGCGGCGTCGCGAATTGACGCGGCGCAAAAGCGCGGCGCGATTCAGTTCAGGACGCCAAGGCTCAGAACGCGACCCGCAAGGTGGCCTGGAACAGGCGCCCGGAGCGCTCTCGCTCGAGCTCGAACTCGTCGAGGTCGCCGGCGGCACGATTGTCGAGGATCTCCTCGAACGAGTCGCCGTCATATTTGCGGAAGACCTCGCGCTTGGTGCGGTTGAGGAGGTTCTGGGCCGACAGGCGCAGGACGACGTTGCGGCCGAAGCGCCGCTCGACGAAGGCCTCGAGATCGGGCGTGTAGCGAAGCTCGACCGTCTCGTCGAAATTGCTCTCGACCGCACGGCTGCGCCCCGAGAGCGAGGCGCCGAAGCTCATCTCCCAGGGACGGACCGTCTGGATGAAGCCGACATTGTAGAGATGGTGCGGCTGATTGTTGAAACGACGTTCCTCGCCGGTGAAAGGATCGGTCGTCTCGCTGTCCAGCCAGGTGTAGTTGGCGAAGAAGCCGGTGTCGGGAAGGCCGAGAAAATCGAGCGGCGTCGACAGGTCGATCTCGACACCCCAGAGGCGGCCTTCGCCGATGTTTCGCGCCTGGTAGACATTGCCGGGCTCGCCGTTCAGCGGGTCCTCGCCCGTTGCGACGAGCTCGATGAGATCGTCTATGTCACGGTAGAAGAGATTGACCCCGACGATGCCGCTGCGGCCGATGCGACGCTCATAGCCGAGATCGACGCCCCAGGCGCGCTGGTTGCGCAGCCCCGGATTGCCGATCAGCTCGTCCTCGTCGCCGGGCTCCTCCTCCTGCCGATAGGGGGAGATGAGGTCGTAATCCGGCCGCCGCACCGTCCGAGCGAGCGACAGGCGCAACTGGTTCACCGCATCGGGAGCGTAGCGCAGATGCACAGACGGATTGAGCGATTCCTGCTCGAAGTCGGCGCGCCCCTCGTCGCTGACCGTGCGCCGGCGGGTGATCTCGTAGCGCAGGCCGGCATCGACGGTGAGCCCGTCGGCCGGCTCCAGCGTCAGCCGGGCATAGGGATCGTAGCGCGTCTCCCGGATGGTGAAGATGGCGCCGGGCGCCGTCTCTTCCTCGATCTCGTCGCCGTCCACCTCGAAGATCCGATTGGCGCCGTCGCGGGTCTTGCGCAGCAAATCGATGCCGAGCTTGAGCCGCCAAGGATCGGCGCCGAAGGCGTAGCTCAGCGTGCCGGTATATTCGTCATCCTCGATGTCGAGCGTCTCAAGCGCGACCAGCTCGGCTCCGGCGAGGTCGTCGCCTTCGTCGATCTCGACATCGGTATCCTCGCGAAAGCCGGACCAGCCGGCGGCGAGGCCGAGCTCGCCGGGGCCGATCGGGAACTCGCCGTCGAAGGTCAGGCCGTAGGTCTGCTGGCTGATCCGCTCGCGCTGGATCTCGATCCCGTCGAGTTCGAGATCGGCGCCCTCGAACGTGATCGAGGTCTCGTCCTCGTCACGGTCGGTATCGACGAACAGGCCGGACCAGCGGATCCGGCCGGCGCCGACCGGCGCGGTCAGCTCGAAATTGCCCGACAGGTCGGTGCCGTCACGCGTATCCTCCTGCAGCTCCAGATTATCGAAGTCGGGGGAGGTCTCGTCGGCATCGATCGGCACCTCGTCGGAGAAGCGATAACTGGTCTTCTCCTTCGGATTGCGGCGCTCCTGATAATTGACCGCGGCCCAGAAGCGGGTGGCGCCGATCTCGCCGGCATAAGCGGCCGCCGCGGACGGGCGGACGCCGCCATCCTGGTTGAGAAGGCCGCCCAATCGCAGGAAGCCGCCGTCGAAGGTCGCGCTTTCCTTGGTGATGATGTTGAGCGTCCCGGCGACGCCGTCGCTGGGCTGGTCGGCACGGGGCGCGCGGACGAGCTCGATCCGCTCGACCAGCTCGGCGGGGATGCGGTCGACGAAGAAGCTGCGATCCGCTTCCCCGCCCGGTGCGCGACGGCCGTTGATGAGGATGTTGGTGAAGCCGGGCGGAAGCCCGCGCATCTGCGCGCCGTCATATTCGAGCACGTCGGAGGTGAAGGTGACGCCGGGGACGCGCTTCAGCATCTCGCCGACCGAGACCGGCTCGAAGCGCTGGAAATATTCGAGGTCGTAGGAGAGGACCGGATTCACGTCCTCGGTCCGGTTGCGGAAGGAGAGATTGCCGGTGACGATGATCTCCCGCGCCTGGTCGGGGTCGTCGGTCGGGCGGGCGATCGGCTCGGCCCCGGAGGCCAGGTCCGCCGCTCCGTCGACCGCCGCGGCCGGAGTCGCCGCCGACAATGCGCCGCCAACCAGCAGCCAGGACTTCAATCGCATCGCAATCCCCCCATGGTGAAATCGTCACGGAAATGACCCACGGGCGGGCTAGCGCCGGCCGCGGACGAACGGCCTCTAGGGGGGAAGCATGACGCGAACGGGTCGGATTCATTTCGCTTTGGTGACGGCGATGCTGGCGGGCGCGCTGGCCGGCTGCGCGACCGTCCCCGCGGGGGCACCAGCCGTGACGGTGCCGGCCGCGGCGGAGACGGAGGCGGTCGGCACGGCCAATGCGGACGCGGCGGACGATCCCGCGATCTGGGCGGCGCCCGCCGGCGGCAGCGCGATGCTGTCCGGGCAGCGTATCGCCGGCTTCATCGCCGGGACCGACAAGAAGGCCGGCCTTTATGTCTACGACCTCGCGGGACGGCAGCTCCAGTTCCTCGCCGACGGACTGCTCAACAATGTCGATCTGCGCGCGGACGTGATCGTCGACGGGCGGCCGCAGGTGCTGATCGGCGCGAGCGACCGGGGGCGGATGGGCGTGGCGCTCTATCTGTTCGATCCCTCGGACGGGACGGCCGCGAACGCCGTGCGGCCCTGGGGGTTCATCCGATCGGACGTCACCGAGCCCTACGGCTTCTGCCTCGCCATCGCGGGCGGCAGCCCGCATGCCGTGCTGATCGGCAAGGATGGCGAGGTGCGCCAGTATCGGATCCAGGCCGGACCGGACGGCCCGACGGGGACCGAGGTCCGGCGTTTCGCGATCGGCTCGCAATCGGAAGGATGCGTCGCCGACGACGAGAGCGCCATGCTCTATGTCGGCGAGGAGATGGGCGGCGTCTGGCGCTATCGGCTCGATCCTGCGGCGGCCGCGGAGCGGACGCTGGTGCAGGGCGTGGACGAAAGCGGCCGCCTCGTCGCCGATGTCGAGGGCGTCACCCTGATCCGCGATCGCGGCGCCACCTATCTCATCGTCTCCAGCCAGGGCGACAGCGCCTTTGCCGTCTGGCAGGTGGACGGGGTCGAGCCGGCCTATCGGGGCCGTTTCCGCGTCGGCGCCGGCGAGGGCGTGGATGCGGTGAGCGGGACCGACGGCCTCGACGCGCTCGGCGGCCCCATCGGCGATTATCCGGAAGGGCTCGTCGTCGTGCAGGACGACCGCAACGAGGGCGCGCAGAATTTCAAGCTGGTCGACTGGCGGGTCATCCGGAGCGCGCTCAACCTGTAGCGACCGCTCAGCCGGCCGGTTCGCTTGGCTCCGGCACCCGGCAGACGTTCACCCACCGCGTCGACACGAGGCCGGCGAGCCGATCGACGCCGACCTCGACCGAGCTGTTGAGCGATCCCGCGGCGGGATAGACGATGTCGTACGCCTGGAGCGAGACGTCGCAATAGACCAGGAGCGGTGTCGCCAGACCGAACGGGCAGACTCCTCCGACCGGATGCCCGGTCAAAGCGAGCGTCTCGTCCGGCCCGAGCATCCTCGGCCGGCCTCCGAACTCGGCCTTCGTCTTGCCATTGTCGAGCCGGGCATCACCCCGGGCGACGACGAGGAAGCTCTCGCCATTCACCCGCACGGCCAGGGTCTTGGCGATCCGGCCCGGCTCGACGCCGAGCGCGAGCGCCGCATCGGCGACGGTGGCGGTGCTTTCCGCGACCTCGAGGATCGGTAGATCGGGCGCGTGCGCGGCCAGCCAAGAGCGGGCGGATTCGAGCGTCATCTCCGCCTCTCAGTCGCCGATCAGGTGGAGGGCGAGGCTGCGCCGGTGCGGGCGCCGGCGATGTTCGAAAAGATAGAGTCCCTGCCAGGTGCCGAGCGCCAGCGCGCCCGCGATCACCGGGATCGACAGCTGAACCTGGGTGAGCGCGGCCCGCAGATGGGCGGGCATGTCGTCCGGCCCTTCCTCGTCATGGGCATAAGCCTGCGGATCCTCGGGCGCGATCCGGGCGAAATAGGCCTCGAGATCGGCGCGCGCGGCGGGCGCGGCATTCTCCTGGATGAGCAGGGAAGCGGACGTGTGGCGGCAGAACAGGGTGAGCAGCCCTTCGGCGATGCTCTGGTCCGCCGTCCAGCGGCGCACGCGGTCCGTCACGTCGATCAGCCCCTGCCGATCGGTGGCGACCTCGATCATGGTCGTTGCCTGTCGCATCGCCGCTCCGGTAGCGCGATGGCGCGGAATGACCAAGCCCGGCCCTTCCACGTCGGCCGGGCGTTGACTAGGCTCCGGACAGCAAGGAGGACCAGGATGGCCGAGACGGATACGGGCGCGGCGCCGTCGAGCGGAGAGGTGGAGACGCCCGTCCCGTCGCTGGAGGAGCTCCAGCACTGGACCTGGGTGATGGGCCGGGCGCAGCAGCTGATGATGGAGCATCTTGCCGGCCGATGGGGCGAGGCTGCGGCCAGGGCGCCGGATCCGACGTCCTTCGCGAGCGCCTGGCCTGCCTCGTCCTGGTTCGCCGATCCCGCCAAGGTCGCCCAGGCCCAGGTCGATTTGTGGACCGAGGGGCTTTCGATCTGGCAGCGGGCGCTCGGCGGCCATGGCGGCCGGGCGGATCTCGAGGAGAAAGCGGACCGCGACAAGCGCTTCGCCGCGCGCGAATGGCGCGAGCATCCCTTGTTCGACATGCTTCGCCAGACCTACATCCTCGTCTCGGACCGGATGATGGCATCGGTCGATGCCATCGAGGGCCTGGACGAGAAGAGCCGCGGCAAGCTGCGCTTCATCACCCGCGCCTTCGTCGACGCCATGTCGCCGTCCAACTTCGCCCTCACCAACCCGCAGGTGATCGAGCGAGCGATCGAGACCCGCGGCGAGAGCCTTCTCAAGGGCCTCGAGCACATGCTCCAGGATCTCGGCAAGGGACAGCTCACCCATGTCGAGCCCGGCGCCTACGAGGTCGGCGTCAACATCGCGACCACGCCTGGCAAGGTGATCAAGCAGACCCGGCTCTACCAGCTCATCCAGTACGGACCGACCACCGAAAAGGTGCTCGAGATTCCGCTGCTCATCTTCCCGCCCTGGATCAACCGCTTCTACATTCTCGACCTCAACCCCAAGAAGAGCTTCATCCGCTGGGCAGTCGAGCAGGGGCTGACGGTGTTCGTCGTCTCCTGGAAATCGGCCGACGAGGGCCTGAAGGACGTCGCGCTCGGCGACTATGCGCAGGCGCAGCGCGAGGCGATCGACACGGTGCGCGAGGCACTGGGCGTCGATCGAGTGCACGCTATTGGCTATTGCGTCGCCGGCACCGCGCTGGCCGCCACCCTGGCGCTGATGGCCGCACGCGGCGAGGCGGACAAGATCGCCTCCGCGACCTTCTTCACCGCCCAGGTCGACTTCAGCGAGGCGGGCGATCTCAGCTTCTTTCTCGGCGACGAGCAGATGGAGCTGATCCGGCAGCTCTCGGCCGAGAAGGGCTATCTCGACGGCCGCTACATGGCCGCCACCTTCAACCTGCTGCGCGGCCGCGACCTCATCTGGAACTATGTCACCAACCACTATCTGATGGGCGAGGACTATCCCCAGTTCGACCTGCTCCACTGGAATTCCGACACGACCAATCTCCCGGCCGGGTGGCACCAGTCCTATCTCCACCAGCTCTACCGCGAGAACAAGCTGGTCCAGCCGGGTGCGATCGTCATCGACGATACGCCGATCGACCTTCGCCGGGTGACGGTGCCGACTTACGTCCAGTCGGGGCGGGAGGACCATATCGCGCCACCGCAGAGCGTGTGGAAGATCACCCGCCATTTCCAGGGGCCGGTGCGGTTCGTGCTCGCCGGCTCGGGTCACATTGCCGGTGTGGTCAACCCGCCCGAGGCCCAGAAATATCAATACTGGACCAACGAAGAGAAGGTCGACACGCTCGACCGCTTCATCGCCGGAGCGACCGAGCACAAGGGCAGCTGGTGGCCGGACTGGATCGGCTGGATCCGGGCCCATTCCGACCGGATGGTGGCAGCGAAGGGGGCGCGCATTCCCGGCAAGGGCAAGCTGGCCGCGATCGAGGATGCTCCGGGCAGCTACGTCAGGACGCGCTGAACCCGCCTGTGAACGGTCCCATGCTGCGGTGCACAATTTTCACTTGAAACCATCGATTGCGTCACCTATTTGCTGCACTGCAACATTGTATAGGATGACGTGATGGCCGACGAGACCCAGGCGACCGAAACCGGCGAGACCGAAGCGGCGACCGAAGCGGCGGCGACGGCCGTTCCGACCCAGGAGCCGGTCGCGGCCCCGGTCGAGGCGGCCCGGACCGTCGTCAAGGCGAAGCGCCCTGCCCGCAAGGCGGCCGCTTCCAAGCGTATCCAGGCGACCGCGCCGGCGAGCAAGCCGCTCCGCGCCGCCAAGGCGAAGCCGGCGCCCAAGCCGGCGAGGAAGAGGAAGATTGCGCCGGTCCGCGCCGGCGTCCCCAGCATCCAAGGAGTTGAGACCATGACCAAGCAAACCAGGAACGGGGTCGAAGCCGGCCTCTACACCGCCGACCAGATGAAGACCGTCTTCGGCGACGTCAACGAGCGCGCCAAGGCGGCTGTCGAGCGTTCGGCCAAGATGGTCGAAGAATTCGCCGACATCACACGCGGCAATGTCGAGGCGCTCGTCGCGTCGTCGAAGGTCGCCGCCAAGGGCGTCGAGGCGCTGAGCCAGGATGCGGCCGAATATAGCCGCAAGAGCTTCGAGGAAGCCTCCAGCGCGTTCAAGAGCTTCGCCGAGGTGAAGTCGCCGACCGACTTCTTCAAGCTGCAGAGCGATTTCGCCCGCGCCGCCTTCGACAGCGCGGTCGCCGAGAGCGCCCGTCTCAGCGAGACGGTGCTGAAGCTCGCCGGCGAGGTCGCCGAGCCGATCACCAACCGCTACAACGTCGCGGCCGAGCGCGTGAAGTCCCTCGCTGCGTAAGCTTTCGAGGGTCGAACCGCCGACCGTGGAAAAGGGCGGCCCTCCTTCGGGAGCGGCCGCCCTTTTTATTGACGCAGGCCGTCCGGCGGAATGTCCCGCTTGGGCGCCGATCCCGATCCGCCCCCTTGCCCCGGGCCGGCACCTTGCCATATTTATCTCGTTGTTATGGACATGTCGGAACGCGTGATCACAGCCTCGGATAAAGACAGGAACGACGACCAGGGCACCGGCCTTGGCCTCGCCACCAAGACTCGCACCCGGACGAAGACGCCCTCGCCCTACAAGGTGCTGATGCTGAACGACGACTACACGCCGATGGAGTTCGTCGTCCACGTCCTGCAGCGCTTCTTCAAGATGGGGATCGAGGATGCGACGCGGGTCATGCTCCACGTCCACCAGCGCGGTGTCGGGGTGTGCGGGATATTCCCCTATGAAGTGGCCGAGACGAAAGTGGCGCAGGTGATCGACTTCGCCCGGCAGAACCAGCATCCGCTCCAGTGCACGCTGGAGAAGGCCTAGCAGGCTGCGTTCCGATAGCATCGGGACGGCCGCTCCAGGTTTTCGGATGGCCGCGAGTTTCGAGTCCTCGGACGATAACGTCCGACCGCAAATCGCCCTAACCTGAACGCGCCTCTTGCCGGCCCGCCGAAGCATTGCGGGCGCCCGGCTTTATCTTGGCGGCGGCAGCCATCCGGTCTCGACCGGCGTGCGATCGATGAAGCTCGCCTCGGCACAGAGCCGGCCTTCGTCAAGCACCCGCAAGTGGCTGCCGTTGCGATCGATCAGGCCGTCCTCGACGAGACCGCGCATCATCCGGTTGACGTGGACCGCGGTCAGGCCGGTGGCGTCGCCGATATCCTCCTGGGTGAGCGGCAGCTGCACCGCGCCGTCTGCCGCCAGCCCGAGGATGCGAAGCCGGCTATGGATCTCGCAGATCAACGACGATACCCGCGCCCGCGCCGAAGTGCGGCCGATCGAGGCGAGCCTGTCGGCGAGCGACACGCGCTCGGCGACGGTGAGAGCGAGGATCAGCGCCGCCAGCCGGGGATGCTCGGTCATCAGCGCGGCCAGCCGCTCGCGGCTGAACGGGCACAAGGTCGCGTCGGTCACCGCGGTCACCGTCTCCGGCGGGTCCGGGAAGGCCAGCAGCGGCAGGCCGATGAGATCGCCCTGGAAATGGAAGCGCATGATCTGACGGCTGCCATTGCCGAGGACGACGCTGCTGTGCAGCCAGCCCTTGCGGACCACGAACAGGTCGCGCGGAGCGCCGCTCTCGCTGATGACGACGGCGCCGCGGCGGTAGGCCCGGTCCTGCTCCTCGAGGCGGTCGAGCGCGGCGCGCTCGCCGGAAGACAAGGTGACGTAATGGCTGAGACGTTCAGCTAGACAGGATCCCCCCAACGATTACTCCCCCGGTACACTCGGGACCCGTTTCGCCATGACGGTTCCCCTTACCGCCGCGACGACCAGACCCCACGCGATCTTTTGCTCGACGGGCGACACTAGAACTGTTTGCGACGCCCCGCCCTGATCAAGATCAAGACGACGCGTTTGACGACCATTTCCCGTCGCCGTGCCAGCGCCTTGCGCCGGGGAACATATCGCTTAATAGCCTCGTCGATGGACCGGATCATCATCACGGGCGGCAAGCGCCTGCAGGGGCGCATCCCGATCTCGGGCGCCAAGAATGCGGCGCTCACCCTGATGCCCTGCGCGCTGCTGACCGACGAGCCGCTGACCCTGCGAAACCTGCCCCGGCTCGCGGACGTCGACGGCTTCGGCCACCTGCTCAACCAGCTCGGCGTGTCGACCATGGTCGAGGGCGCCCGCAAGGGCGAGTTCGGCCGGGTGATGACCCTGCGCGCCTCGACCATCGTCTCGACCGTGGCGCCCTACGACATCGTCCGCAAGATGCGCGCTTCCATCCTGGTGCTGGGCCCGCTGCTCGCGCGCGCCGGCGAGGCGACCGTCTCGCTCCCCGGCGGCTGCGCGATCGGCAACCGCCCGATCGACCTTCACCTGAAGGCGCTGCAGGCGCTCGGCGCCGAGATCGAGCTTGCCGCCGGCTATGTGCGGGCGGTAGCGCCGAAGGGCGGCCTCACCGGCGGCACGATCCGCTTCCCCACCGTCTCGGTCGGCGCGACCGAGAATGCGCTGATGGCGGCGGTGCTCGCCTCCGGCACGAGCGTCATCGAGAATGCCGCCCGTGAACCCGAGATCACCGATCTCGCGCTATGCCTCAATGCGATGGGCGCGCGGATCACCGGCCTCAGGACCGACACGCTCACCATCGAGGGCGTCGAGCGGCTGCACGGCGCCACTTATGCCGTCATGCCCGACCGGATCGAGGCGGGAAGCTATGCCTGCGCCGCGATGATCACCGGCGGATCGCTCGAGCTGGTCGGCGCCAGGCGCGAGACCATGCCGTCGATCCTGTCCGGTCTCGAGGATGCCGGCGCGACGATCGAGGATGGCGACCGCGGCATCCGGGTCAGCGCGAACGGCGCGATCAAGCCGCTCTCCATCTCGACTGCGCCCTTCCCCGCCTTTCCGACCGACATGCAGGCGCAGTTCATGGCGATGCTCAGCCTCGCCGACGGGACGAGCCTGCTCACCGAGACGATCTTCGAGAATCGCTACATGCACGTGCCCGAGCTCAGCCGGATGGGCGCGGATATCGAGGTGCGGGGCCGATCGGCGGTGGTGCGCGGCGTCGACAAGCTGATCGGCGCGCCGGTCATGGCGACCGACCTGCGCGCATCGATGAGCCTGATCCTGGCCGGTCTCGCCGCCGAGGGCGAGACCCAGGTCCACCGAGTCTATCATCTCGACCGCGGCTACGAGCGGCTCGAGGAGAAATTGCAGGCGGTCGGCGCCGAGATCGAGCGCGTCAGCGACGGCTGAGCCGCTTCCGGCCTAAGTCATCCTCAACTGGATCGGGTCAAACACCGGCCCGCTCATCCTGCGTAGGGACTGAGCCTATTGCGTCCTTCGCTACGCCGGTTCGACAAGCTCACCAGCTACTCAGGATGAGCGGGGTTGGGGCAAGGTGATCACGCCGCCCTAATCCACCTCGGTCAGTTGGCGCTCGCCGCCCATTTTGTGGATCCGGCCGCGGCGCATGACGAAGCCGACATTCTCGAGCAGGCGCACGTCCGCGGTCGGATCGCCGGCGACGGCGATGATGTCGGCATCCTTGCCAGCCTCGATCGTGCCGATCGTCTCGGCCCGGCCGAGCAGCGTCGCGGCGTTCACCGTCGCCGCCTGGATCGCCGCGGCCGGTGACATGCCGCCGCGGACCATGAGCGCGAACTCCCGTCCGTTTTCGCCGTGGCGGCTGACGCCGCTGTCGGTGCCGAAGGCGATGTTGACGCCCTCCCGGACCGCGCGCGCGAAGTTTCCCTCGACCGCCGCCGCCGCCTCGCGCGCTTTGACGCGTTGCGCCGGCGTCAGCGCGCCCCGCTCGGCGTCGGCCAGCGCCGCCACCGGCGCGAGCAGGGTCGGCACGTAATAAGCGCGGGTTCGGCGGAACAGTTCGAAGCTGCGGTCGTCGGCGAAGGTGCCATGCTCGATGGAATCGACCCCGGCCTCGAGCGCGGCGTTGATCCCGCCGGTACCGTGGGCATGGGCAGCGACGCGGCGGCCGAAGCTCCGCGCCGTCTCGACGACCGCGCGCATCTCGTCGTCCATCATCTGCCGGTCGAGGCCGCCGGCGACGTTGCTGAGGACTCCGCCGCTGGCGGCGAACTTGATCACCTCAGCGCCGTTCGAGACCTGCTCGCGGACCGCGCGGCGGCAGTCGTCGGCGCCGTTGCAGACGTTCGTGGCGCGCGGCGCATGGATCGCGTCGAGGTCGCGATTGAGGCCGTTGACGTCGCCATGGCCGCCGCTGACCGAGATCATCGCCGCGGCGGGGACGATGGTCGGCCCGGCGAACAGGCCTTGCTCGACGGCGTCGCGCAGCGACATGATGGTACGCGGCTCGCCGCCGAGGTCACGGACGGTGGTGAAGCCGGCGAGCAGGGTGCGCCGGGCGTTGACCATCGCCGTATAGGCTTCGTCCTCATGATCGCGGAACGGCATCTGGAGGCGCGCCTGGAGACGGTCGTCCAGGCCTTCGAGATGGACGTGCATGTCGATGAGGCCGGGAAGGACGTAGCCGTCGCGCAGGTCCACGATGCGGGCGCCGGGCTGCTCGGCATAGCCGTCGCGGATCTCGACGATGCGACGGCCTCGAACGACGATGCTCGCCGCTCTCCGCGGCGGCTGTCCCGGGACGGCGAGCAGGGTCCCGGCATGGATGATGGTAACGGGCTCCTCGGCGGCGACCGCCGCCGGAGCGGGCTGCGCCTGAGCGGGCTCCACCGCCGCGAGCGCCGCGAGCGCGGCCGCCAGATGGGCAATTCTCATCGATCCCTCCCCTGCTTCATCCCCGCGGTCAGTCCTGCAGCGTCCTGGCGAAGCGGTAGCTTGTCCGCTCATAGCCGAGCCGCTCGTAGAAGGCGTGGGCGCGCATCCGCTTCATGTTGCTGGTGACCTCGACGAGGCCGCAGCCGAGCTCGCGAAACCTCGCCTCCGCGGCCTCGACGAGCAGGGCACCGACGCCGGCCCCGCGCGCCGCCTCGGTAACGACCATCATGCTGATTCGGCCGACCGGTCGCGGCCGGTGCAGCATGACCCGGACATGCCAGGTGAGGCAGCCGATGACGCCGCCACGATCCGCGACGAGCGGCGCCTCGCCCCGCTTGCGAAGCTCCGCCAGCCGCTTGCGCACCTCCGCCTCGGTCGCCTCGTAGCCGAGCTCGCCGATCAGGCGGGCCAGCGCCGCCGCATCCCGCGGCATCGCCTCGCGGATGCGCGGCGGCTCGGGCGCGGCGGATTCCCGCCGGCGCCGCGGCGCTGGCCGCTTCGGGTCCGGCGCGCGCCGCTCCGGCTTGGGCGCGGGCGCTTCGGCCGGCTGCGCATCGGGCGCCTTTTCGGTGCGGCGGGAACGCGAGGCCGCCACGGACGGGGCTTGTCGCCTTTCGGCCAAAGGCTTCTCCGCCGCCTTGCGGGGGCGGGCCGCCGGCGCGGCGCCGTCGGGAACGGCGGAAATCAGCGAGCGCTTCCAGCTCGCCTTGAGCCCGCCGCGGAGATAGGATTCGACCTCCTCGGCCGTCGCGGTGAGGCCGGCCTCGCCGAAGCCGAGCACTTCCTTTCCGCTCTTGCCGTCCTTGAGACCATAGCAGCCGAAATCCCCGCCCGGCTTGCGCCGGCGCGACTTGACCAGCTTGCAGCCCCGATTGGCGGCCATCGCCCGCAGCGCGTCGTCGCGCTCGCTCAAACCAGCACCTCGACCGTGTGGATGATGAGGCCGACGAGACCGCCGACGAGGGTGCCGTTGATCCGGATATATTGGAGGTCCCGCCCGACCGCGGCCTCGAGCCGGTCGGTGACGGTGCGCGCATCCCAGGCCCGCACCGTCTCCGAGACCAGTTTGACGATGTTGCTGCCGTAGGAGGCGCTGATCCCGGCTGCGGCGCGACGGGCGAACTGGTTGATCGCCTGCTTGAGCGACGGCTCCTTCTGGAGCGTCTCGCCGAGCTGGCGCAAGGCCTCGCCGAATTTGCCGGCGAGGGCGGCGTCGGGATCGCGGGCCGCCTTGAGCAGCCCGGCCCGGCTGCTCTCCCAGAGCCCCCCCAGCCAGTCGCTGACCGCCGGATTGGCGATCATCTCGTTCTTCCAGGTCTCCACCTTGGCCTGCGTCTCCGGATCGTTCTGCAGCTTCCAGGCCAGGCGGGCGAGGCCTTCCTCGGCCTTGGCCCGGATCGGATGATCTGGATCCACCGCCATGTCGATGCTGAGCTTCCTGAGGCCGTCGATGATCGCCTCCGCGAGCCGCTCGTCGAGGCCCGCCAGGCGCAGGATCCAGCCGGCGCGCTGATGGACCATGTCGCGGATCAGCGTCTCGTTCGCATCGAGGGTGCGGCCCGCCCAGGTGACGATCGCATCGACCATCGGCACGTGCCGATCCTCGGTCATCGCCGCTTCGAGCGACTTGCCGAGCAGGGGGGCGACCTCCATCGCGCGCATCCGCCCGGCGATGGCCGATCTCACCATCCCGCCAAGCTCTTCCTCGTCGAGCGATTCGAGGATGTCGGCAAGCAGGCGCGACGCGCCCTGGCGCAGGCGCCCCTCGGCGGGCGGCTGGGCGAGGAAGCGCCCGACCGCGCCCGCGACGTCGACGGTGCGCATCCGCCGGGCGACGACCGCGGGGGTGAGGAAATTGTCGCGCAGGAAGGCGGCGAGCGTCTCGCCGATCCGGTCCTTGTTGCGCGGGATGATCGCGGTGTGCGGGATCGGCAGGCCGAGCGGATGCCGGAACAAAGCGGTGACCGCGAACCAGTCGGCGATGCCGCCGACCATGGCCGCTTCGGCAAAGGCGCGCACGAAGCCCCAGACCGGGTGGATCTCGACGAGGCCGGTGGCGGCGATGAACAAGGCCGCCATGCCGGCGAGCATCGCCGTGGCGAGCACCCGCATGCCCCGGGCGCCGCGCTGGACGGGGGTGGCAGGGCCCGGCGGTGGGACGTCGCTCATGGCCGATGAATGAACCGGCGGCGGGGTTGGTTCAATCCCACCGCCGGTCGAAAGCAGGCTTGGTTACTCGGCTGCGTGCGGCGTCGGCGAGGGTGCCTGGGCACCGCCGGTGGTGAACCACCGGCGCAGCCTCGGCCCCAGCCGCTCCTCGATGCCGAGAGCGAGGCTGAACGTGCCGGGGACGAGCACCAGAGTGAGGACCGTCGACAGGAGAAGGCCGCCGATCACGACGATGCCCATCGGCGAACGCCAGGCGGCATCGCCCGAGAGCGAGAGCGCAGTCGGCACCATGCCCGCACTCATCGCCACCGTCGTCATCACGATCGGCTGGGCGCGCTTGTGGCCCGCGTCGAGGATCGCCTCCTGCTTGGGCACGCCCTTGTCCATCTCCTCCAGTGCAAAGTCGATCAGCAGGATCGAGTTCTTGGCGACGATGCCGATCAGCATCAGCAGTCCGATATAGACGGCGATCGAAATCGGCTGACCGGCGATCCAGAGCGCCAGAAGACCTCCGAGCGGCGCGAGCAGCAGGGAACCCATGTTCACGAAGGGCGGCAGGATGCGGCGGTAGAGCAGCATGAGCACCGCGAAGACGAGGAAGACGCCGGATACGACGGCGATTATGAAGTTCTGGATCATCTCCTGCTGCCACCGGTTCATGCCGAGCATCAGCTCACGCACGCCCTGAGGCATGTTCTGCATCGCGGGGAGCTGACGGATCTTCGGCCAGACCTCGCCGCTCACCACTCCCGGCGCAAAGTCGGCGCCGATGGTGATACGACGGGTCTGGTTGGTCCGCTGGATGACGCTCGGACCGGCGCCGAAGGTTATGTCGGCGATCAGCTTGAGCGGCACGGATCCGCCGCTGGAGGTCGCCACCGGCAGGTTCTCGATCGTCGAGAGGCGCTGACGGGAATCCTCGTCCATCGACACGCGGATCGGAATCTGCCGGTCGGAGAGCGAGAAGCGGGCGCTGTTCTGGTCGATGTCTCCCAAGGTCGCGATCCGGATGGCATTGCTGAGCGCGGCGGTGGTCACCCCGAGATCCGCGGCAATATCGAGACGCGGCGTCACGACGATCTCGGGCCGGGGCAGATCGCCGCTGACGCGGGGCGCGACCAGCTCGGGTATCGTCGCCATCTCCTGGACGAGCTGCTGGGCGACCCGGTTGAGCTGCACCGGATCATCGCCACCGAGGGTCAATGTCAGTGCACGTCCGCCACCGTTCTGGAAGTTGCGGAAGAACACGCGGGCGTCGGCGATACGGTTCAGCGCCGGAGCGACCGCCCGCTCGAGCTCCTGGCTGGAGCGCTCACGGTCCTCGCTGAACATGGCCGAGACGGTGGCGCTGCCGACCCGCACGCGCGAGAAGACGCTGGTCACCTCAGGCTGCTGGCGCAGCACCGCCTCCACCTGTTCGACGACATCGCCGGTCTGCGCCATCGTCGTGCCCGGAACCATTTCTACGCTGACGCTGGTCTGGTCCTGGTCGACATCCGGCTGGAAGGTCTGCGGCATGATCATGAAGAACATCACGGTCAGGATGAGCGACACGACGCCACCCACGATCGTTACCCAGCGATGTCGCAGGGTGAAGGACAGGACCGACATGTAGCGGTCCATCAGCCAGCCCTCGCCGTGAGTCGCGTGTCCCTTCGCCTTGAGGAAATAGGCGGCGAACATCGGCGTAATGAGGCGCGCGACGGCGAGACTGGTGAGCACCGCGGCCACGACCGTGAAGCCGAAATTCTTGAAGAACTGGCCGGCGACGCCCGGCATCATCCCGACCGGCAGGAAGACCGCGACGATCGAGAAGGTCGTGCCGACGACGGCGAGGCCGATCTCGTCGGCCGCGTCGATCGACGCCTGATAGGCGCTCTTGCCCATTCGCATGTGCCGGACGATGTTCTCGATCTCGACGATCGCATCGTCGACGAGCACGCCCGCGACGAGGCTGAGCGCGAGCAGCGTCATGCTGTTCAGAGAGAAGCCGAGCAACTCCATGAACCAGAAGGTGGGGATCGCCGACAGGGGAATGGCGATCGCCGAGATCAGGGTCGCCCGCCAGTCGCGAAGGAACAGGAAGACGACGACGACCGCGAGGAACGCACCCTCGAGCAGAGCCTCGATCGCCGCCTCATACTGGGCCTCGGTATATTTGACGGAGTTGAACAGCTCGACGAAGCGGATGTTGGGGTTCTGCTCCTCGAGTGCCCGCAGCCTTTCCATCGCGCCGTGGAAGACGGTAACGTCGGATTCGTTCTTCGCGCGCTGGAAACCGAAGGAGAGCACCTGACGCCCATTGTGGGTCGCGTAGCTGCGCTGCTCGGCATAGAGGTCGCGCACCTCGGCGATGTCGGCCAGCTTGATCGTCCGCCCGCCGCCGATCGCGATCTGGGTCTGGCCGAGCTGAAAAGCGGTGGTGGCGTTGCCGAGGATGCGCAGTGCCTGCTCGGATCCGGCAATCTCTGCGCGACCGCCAGCGGCGTTGAGGTTGACCTGACGCAGCTGCTGGTTGACCTGGCTGGCGGTGATGCCGAGCGACTGCAGCCGGGCCGGGTCGAGGATGACGCGGATCTCTCGCGACACGCCGCCGGTGCGCGTGACCGCGGCAAGCCCGGGCACCGAAAGCAATTCTTTCGAAACGGTATTGTCGACATACCAGCTGAGCTGCTCGAGCGTTCGGTCGGTCGAGACGACCGCGAAGCTGGCAATGTCGTCGCCGGCAGTCTCAGCGCGACCGACCTGAGGCTCGAGAATGCCCTCGGGCAGATCACCGCGTATCTGGGAGATGGCGTCGCGCACGTCGTTGACGGCGCGATCGATCGGGGTGCCGAGATCGAGCTGGACGACCGTCTGCGAATTGCCTTCGCTGACCGTCGAGTTGATCTCGTCGATGCCGGTGATCGAGCGGACCGCGGCCTCGACGCGCTGGGTGATCTGGGTCTCGATCTCGGTCGGCGCCGCGCCGGGCTGCGAGATCGAGATCCAGACGATCGGGAATTCGATGTCGGGCTCGTTCTGCACGTCCATCCGCATGAAGCTGATGAAGCCGGCAGCGGTCAGGAAGAGGAACAGGACGAGCGACGGAACCGGGTTCCGGATCGACCAGGCGGAGATGTTGCGGAAGCTCATCGGGTTCGGCCTAGCGCTGCGGACGGGCAAGCTCGGGCCGCACGCGCTGGCCCGGGTTGAGGAAAGCGCCCGCGGACTGCACCACCCGCTCGTTGCCGGTCAGGCCTTCGGCGATCGCCATTCCGCGATCGGAGACCTCGCCGATGCGGACATCGCGTCGCACCACCTCGCCCTCCGCGTCGATGACATAGACGAAGCTGCCACGCGTGTCGCTCATCACGGCCGATTCCGGGAGCAGCGGCGCACTCGCCGAACCGGCGCGGATCTCGGCCTGAGCGAAGCCGCCCGGCCGGATTTCCGCATTGTACGGGATCAGGATGCGTGCCTCGCCGAGCCGCGTCGTGGGATCGACGACCGGCGAGATCTGCCAGATGGTGCCCTCGTAGCTTCGGCTGGACCCGACCGGCGTCACCGAAACCGCTTGGCCCGCGCTGAGCCGCGCCAGCTCGTTCTGCGGTAGGCGCGCGCGAAGCTCCATCTCCCCGCCGGCGGCAAGCCGGAAGAGGGCGCCGGATCCCGCGCCGACGACCTGGCCGGCCTCGACGTTGCGCTCGAGGACCAGCCCCGCCATGGGCGCGCGCACATCCAGCCTGCCGATGCGGGCTCGGGTCGCGGCGAGCTGGGCCTCGGCCACCCGCACCCGGGCGGCGGCGGCATCGCGCGTCGCCCGCTTGCGGTCGAGATCGGCCTGGCTGACGAAACCGCGCGAGACCAAGGCCTGCGCGCGCTCGAGCTCGTTCTGGGCGAGCCTGAGGTCGGCGCGATTGACCTCGATCTGCGCAGCCAGCTGCGAGGCTTCCTGCGCCTGGACGCTGCGATCGATGACGGCGAGGGTCTGACCCCGATTGACCCACTGGCCCGGCTCGACGAGCACTCGGACCACCTGCCCGCCTTCGCCGGCAATGCCGACCGGCTGGTCGCGGCGCGCCGCCAGCGTGCCGGTCGCGGAGATGACCGCGGTGACGTCCTGGCGGCCGGGCACGATGAAGGTGACCGCGGGCAGCTGGTCGCCCTCGGCGCCGGCGGCCGGGGCGGCCGCCTTCTCGCCGCTGCCTCCGAACATGAAAACCGCGGCGATGGCGAGCACGGCCAGGACCGCCAGGGCGATGACGATGTTGCGGCGGCGGCGGCGGCGGGCGAGCGTCTCCTCATCGACGACGACCTCATCGATCGCGTCGCGCCGCCATTTCGTCGATTCGAAGTTCATCGCTTTCATCGTCCCCACTCAGCAGCGCGGCCGCCCGCGTTCCAAGGCCCGCTGTATTATCTCAATAGGTCACTTGGAACAAGCCGAAACGAACATCGGCCTCCAGGCCTCGATTCCGCTTCCCTTCGGCCGGCCAGCCTTGGCCCCTGTCCGTCCGAGGAACTCGCCTCTACAACCGTTGTTACGGCTGTACCAAGGCTGAATGTGGGGCGCCGGAACGACCAGGCAAGGAGGAACGGGAAGATGTCGCAATATCTCGCCGACTATGGGTGGGTGACCTGGATCATCATTGGCCTCCTCGCCGGGGCGATCGCCAAGATGCTGACGCCAGGACGCGATCCCGGCGGCTGCCTGGTGACGATGGTCATCGGCATTCTCGGCGCCGTGCTGGCAGGCTTTCTCGGCCAGCAGCTCGGCTGGTACGCGCCGGGCGAGGGCGCCGGCTTTCTCGCCGCGATCCTCGGAGCGGTGCTGATCCTGCTTCTCTATCGGCTGGTGGCGCGCCGCTGAGCGCCTCGATGAGGAACGGTTCAGCAACCGTGCAGCCGGACGCCGCTTGATGTCGCCGAGCCTCGCCCTCGCCTAGTAAAAGGAGTCGAACATGGTCCGACAGCTCATGATGGCCGCCTCGCTGGCCGCTTTCGCCGCCGCCGCGGTTCCCGCCGCCGCCCAGGAGACGCAGGTGCGGCCGATCAGCGGCACGCGTCTCGACGTCGTCGCTCAGGGCGAGGTCAGCCGGGTCCCCGATCTGGCGCTCATCAACGCCGGGGTGATGACCCAGGCGCAGACCGCGACCGAGGCGATTCGCCAGAATGCCGCGCGCATGGAAGCCGTGCGCGCTGCGCTCCGCCGTGCCGGCATCGCCGACCGCGACATCCAGACGAGCACGATCAATCTGCAGCCGACCTACCGTTATGCCGAGAACCAGCCGCCCGAGCTGGTCGGGTATCAGGCGCATAACCAGGTGACGGTGCGGTTCCGCGACATCGCCGAGACCGGCCGCATCCTCGACGCGCTGGTCGCGCAGGGTGCCAATCAGATCAACGGACCGATGCTGCAGATCGATCGGCCCGAAACCGCGCTGGACGAGGCGCGCACGCAGGCGCTCACCGTCGCCCGGCAGCGCGCCGATCTCTATGCGCGGGCGCTCGGAATGCGGGTGAGTCGGGTGATCGCGGTCAGCGAGGCCGGCGGATTCATGCCCCCGCCGCGTCCGATGATGGCGGAGCGGGCGATGGTCGCCCAGGATGCCTCCACCCAGATCGATCCGGGCGAGCAGACACTGAGCGTCACGCTCACCGTCAGTTTCGAGCTGGAATGAGTTCCGCCGAGGGGCCTCGGCTCAGCGCACCTGGCCGCGACGGAACAGGTTGACCAGCGCCAGGAACAGGATCGCCCCGAGCAGGGCGACGATGAAGGAGGAGAGGTTGACCGGCTGCTGCATGTCGCCGCGATAGAAGATGAGAGCGCCGATGAAGGCGCCGATGATCCCGACGACGATGTTGAGCAGGATGCCCTGCTGGGCATCGGTGCGCATGATCAGGCTCGCGATCCAGCCGATGATCCCGCCGAGCAGGAGCCAGATCATCAGGTTCCAGAGCATTCGGCTTCCCCTGTCGCGGCGCGGCGGCCGTAGGGGGAGGAGACTAGCGGATGATCGGCGCGGCGTGAACCGGCAAGCGCCGGCCCGCGCGCGCCTCGCCGTTCCTCAATATTTCTGCTGGCGCTCGTACAGCGTCTTGTAGTGCTGGATGCGGGTGACGCGCAGGCCGGGCATGCCGGAACGATCGACCGCGCGCTGCCAGCCGGCGAATTCCTCGAGGCTCAGACTGTAGCGCTCGCACGCTTCGTCCACCGACAGCAGGCCGCCATTGACGGCGGACACGACCTCGGCCTTCCGCCGCACCACCCAGCGGGTGGTCGAGGGCGGCGGCAGCGAGTCGATCGTCAGCGGTTCGCCAAGCGGGCCGATGACCTGGGCGGGCCGGATTTTCTGATTCTCGATCATTCCTACCTCAAGACTGTACGCTGCTTCCGGCATTTCCGCCGTCCGCATGGCTTGGTGTAGCGGGGGAGCGTTGAAAGAAGGCTAAAATGCCAAGGTAAAAATCGCGGTGAGCATGCTTTACGGGGCATTGACCCGGCGTCCCGCTTCGGCACGGCTGAAACAGCCGCGCTGGCGACAGGCGGCTCGCCGCCATCCCGGCCCCGCATTGAGCAGCTCGATGATGGGATCGTCCTCGCCTTCCACCGCGGCGGGAATGACGGCCGGCGGGGGTCCGGGTCGGGCGGCCACGCTGGCGGTCTGCTGGGCCGCGAGGGCGGCGACGAGCAGCCCGTGATCGAGCCGCAAGGGCTGCCGATCCTCCAGGATTCGCTCCGCGCGTCGTATGAAGCCCATGTCCATTGCCCCGAGTCGGTAGCAAAAGAGGGTGAATCGACCGTAAAATGCGGCAAGGCGTGACTCGTTGAGCCGGTCGCCGGACATGATCAGCGCGATTCCTCGCCTGATGCGGGATGTCCGGGGTGTGCGCCGCACTGGCGAGCGCCTATCTAGCGCGCGTGATCGAAGCGGATTTCCAGCTCGGCCGGCCCCTCGACGGGGCCCGCATCGTCGTCGCCATGTCGGGCGGCGTCGACAGCTCGGTCGTGGCGGCGCTTGCCGCCCGGAGCGGCGCCGAGGTGATCGGCGTCACCCTTCAGCTCTACGATCATGGCGAGGCGGCGGGCCGCTCGCGGACCTGCTGCGCCGGACGCGACATCTACGACGCCCGTGCCGTCGCCGATCGGCTGGGCATCGCCCATTATGTCTTCGACTATGAGAGCCGCTTCCGCGAGAGCGTGATCGATCGCTTCGCCGAC
The DNA here is from genome assembly GCF_003347635.1 of Sphingosinicella terrae. Lineage (GTDB taxonomy): Bacteria > Pseudomonadota > Alphaproteobacteria > Sphingomonadales > Sphingomonadaceae > Allosphingosinicella > Allosphingosinicella terrae. The sequence continues at coordinate 183,355 of NZ_QDFY01000007.1, read as the reverse complement.
GAATATGCCCGCGGGCGGACGCCGATACCCTGCGTCAGCTGCAACCAGAGCGTGAAGTTCACCGACCTGTTCGGGCTCGCCCGCGACCTCGGCGCGGACTGCCTCGCCACCGGCCATTATGTTCGAAGGGCGGCGGGGCCGGCCGGCTCCGAGCTGCACCGGGCGGCCGATCCGGCGCGCGACCAGAGCTATTTCCTGTTCGCGACCACCCGCCAGCAGCTCGATTTCCTGCGTTTCCCGCTCGGCGACCTGCCGAAGCCCGCCGTGCGCGCGCTGGCCCGCGAGCTGGCGCTCACCGTCGCCGACAAGCCCGACAGCCAGGACATCTGCTTCGTGCCGGGGGGCGACTATGCTGCCGTCGTCGAGAAGGTGCGGCCGGAGGCGGCCCAGCCGGGCGAGATCGTCGACCGCGCCGGCCGGGTGCTCGGCGAGCATCGCGGCCTCATCCATTTCACCGTCGGCCAGCGCCGCGGGCTCGAGCTCGGCGGCCAGCCGGAGCCGCTCTACGTGCTCCGCCTCGAGCCCGAACGGCGCCAGGTCGTGGTCGGCCCCCGATCGGCTTTGGCCGTTCGCGCCGCCACCCTGAGCGGAGTCAACTGGCTGGGCGAAGGCCAGCGCGAGGATCTTTCGGTCAAGGTCCGGTCGCTGGCGAGGCCGGCGCCGGCTCGCTTCGAGCCGGTCGGCGAGGCCGGCACGGTGACGTTCGAGGCGCCCGAATATGGCGTCGCGCCCGGCCAGGCCGCCGTCATCTACCAGGGCGACCGCGTGCTCGGCGGCGGCTGGATCGAGTCCACCATGGCGGCGGAGCTCGAAGCAGCCTGAACTCCGGCGCCGCCATCGCTCAATCCGGCTGGTTCGCTTCCTCCTCCGCACGGACGGCCGCTTCCTCCTCGCGGGCGGCTGCGTCGATGCCGCTCAGCCGCTCCTGGCGTGCCTGCTCGATCAGCTGGTTCCAGTTGACCTGGTCGGCATTGGCGCGCTCGGCGCGGGCCTGGCGAACGATCTGGTTGAAGCAGCCGGTGAAACCGCCGCCGCCGACGGTCGAGCAGCTGTCGGTTCCGGTGCGGCCGGCATAGCTCAGCTCGATGGCGCGGTTGGCCCAGGACTGGCCGGCCGGATCGTTGGGGTCGTTGCGCAGGTTCGGCGGGATGCGGAACCGGTCATCCTCTGGCAGGCGCGCGCAGACGGTGATCTCGTCGCCGCTGCTCGGCGGGCAAGGATCGTCGCCATAGATGATGAGCTGGTTGACGCGCTCCTCGTCGAGCCCGGAATTGGCCGCGGGCTGCTGCGGCGCCGCCTGGACCGCCTCGGGCGCGGCGACGCCGGGCTGCTGCGCGAAGGCCGGCGCCGCGGCGGCCGCGAGCAGGGCGGTGGAGAGAAGGAGGGTGACAGGGCGCATGGTTCAGATCCTCTTCGAAAGCTCGATCGCGGCACGACAACCCGCTCGGATGGCGGCATACAATAAGGGATAGCCGAAACTTTCCTCCGCGCCGGAGGCAAGCGCGGTTTCGCGATGCTCGCGTTCGTCGGCCTGGAATTCGGCGATGCTCGCGGCCAGCGCCGGTTCCCCTGCGCCCAGGGCCGCCAGCTGCTCCGAATAATGCTGGTCGATCTCGTCCTCGACGGCGGCGGTGCAGGCCATCGCCGCCTGCGGACTCATCAGCGCAGTCGCCGCGCCCAGCGCATGGCCGGCCACCCGCCAGAAGGGCTGGAGCAGGGTCGGCCGAACGCCACGCTCGGCGAGAAGCGCGTCGAAATGCTGGAGATGACGCTGCTCCTGCTGGGCCATGCGGGCGATCTGCCGCGACGCCGGCTGATTGTCGCCGAGCACCGCGAGCTGGCCGGCATAGATGCGGGTGGCGCCATATTCGCCCGCCTGATCGACCCGCAGCATCGCAGCGACGTCCGGCCGTGCATCGCCGGGCCGCCATGCGGGCGAAGGCGCGTTCATCGCCGGATGCGCGTGGGTCGCAGGGTCATCCATAGGATGAACAACGCCGCAAGGAGCGAAAGGATCGCATTCCACCCCGCCATCGACACGCCCCACAGCGACCAGGGCACCTCGTCGCAGCGCACGATCGGCGCCGCCATGATCTGGGCCAGCAGCTCCGCGTTGCTCCCTCCGCTCTGCACCGACGTGCACTGGGTGATCCCCTCGAAGATGTCGGCCTCGACCCCGGCGTGATAGACCGCGATCAGCCCGCTGGCCAGGATCGCGGCGGCGGCCAGGCGGACGAGCAGGCGCCCGCCATCCGCAAGGCGGCCGCCGAGCAGCCAGGCGAGCAAAGCGAAGGGCAACGCCACCATGTGCGCCCAGCGCTGCCACCAGCACATCTCGCACGGATAGAGGCCTCCGATGTGCTCGAAGGCGAAGGCGCCGGCCAGCAGCGCCGCGGGCACGATCAAGGCAAGCGCCTTGGCCGGCCCCAGCGACGGCGCCCCGGCGGCCGATGCGAGCGTGGCCACGATCCTAGCGGCTGGCGGTGCGGCCGCCCGCGCCGGCGGTTCGGACCTGGCCCAGCCGGGCTATGGTCTGCAGCGCGTAATGGAGCTGATAGTCGTCGATCCCGCGCTGCTCGAGCTCCTCGGAGGTCGCCGCGAAGCGCGGATCGGGCCGGCCATCTTCCTGGATGACATCCTCCTCGACCCCCGCCTCGTTGACGAGGTGGCGCCGGAGATCGGCTTCCCGCACCCGGGTGCGGGAGCGATAATCCGGGTCGGATAGCTGGGGCACCTGGATGTCGGGCGTGATGCCGCCTTCCTGCACGGAGCGGCCCGACGGCGTGTAGTAGCGCGCCGTGGTGAGCCGCAGCGCGGTCGTGCCCCGGCCAAGCGGGATCAGGGTCTGGACCGAGCCCTTGCCGAACGTCCGCTCGCCCATCACCAGGCCGCGACGATGGTCCTGCAGCGCCGCCGCGACGATCTCCGCAGCCGAGGCGCTGCCCGCGTCGACCAGGACGATCACCGGCGCGCCGTTGGCGGCATCGCCCGGCCGCGCATAGTAACGCTCGATGTCGGTACGGCGCCGTCCCCGCTGCGAGACGACTTCGCCCCGCTCCAGGAACAGGTCGGACAGGCCGACCGCCTGATCGAGCAGCCCCCCCGGATTGGACCTCAGATCGAGGATGTAGCCGAGCGGAGGCCCGCCGAGCTGACGCTCGATGTCCGCCATCGCGCGCTGCGTCGCCTCGGTGGTGTTGCGATTGAACGTGGTGATGGTGAGGATGCCGACCCGGTCGCGCACCTCGGACCGCACGGCGGGAATGTCGATGATCGCCCGCGTCAGGGTGACATCGAACGGCCGGTCGCGTCCCGGACGGACGATGGTCAGCCGGACGTTGGTGCCGGGCGCGCCGCGCATCTGGTCGACTGCCTCGTCGAGCGTCCCGCCGAAGAAGAGCCGGCCGTCGATATGGGTGATGAAGTCGCCCGCCTTGATGCCGGCGCGATCCGCCGGGGTCTCCCGAGTCGGCGCGATCACTTTCACCGCCCCGTCCTCCATCGTGACGGTGAGACCCAGGCCGCCATAATTGCCGTCGGTCGTCGTCATCAGGCTGTTGAAGCCGCGCTCGTCCAGATAGGAGGAATGCGGATCGAGGCTGTTCAGCATGCCGTCGATCGCGCCGCGGATCAGGGTCGCGTCGTCGACCTGGTCGACATATTCGGCCTTCACGCGCTCCAGCACGCTCATGAACTGGTCGATCTCGCGATACGAGTTGACGTCGACCTGGGCGAGCGACGCCGTCGTCGCCGGGATGAAGGCGACCGCCGCGACGAGAGCGACCGATCGGAGGAGATTGTTGGCCATCGCGTTCCTGCTGGGCTGAATGGTGCCGGCTTCTACCGCGTTTCTAGGACGGCGAAAAGCAACCGGGGATGAATGACGGTTCCTGCGAATGTGGGGACGGGGCCGAAGATTCAAAGGGGAACGAAGTCGTTCAGCCGGCGATGATCTGCGCGACCGGGACCGGCCGTCCTTCCCGCCGCAGCTCGACCGTTACCCGCGGGGAGTCGGAGCCGGCGCGCCCGATCGGCGTGCCGCGGCGGACCCGCTGGCCGCGGGTGACGCCGAGGGTGGCGAGATCGGTCACCACCGTGGTCCAGCCGCGGCCATGATCGAGGATGACGACATGGCCGTAGCTTCGGAACGGCGCCGCATAGGCCACCCGCCCCGCCGCCGGCGCCGCCACCCGCGCGCCCGGGGCCACGGCGAGGGTGAGGCCACGCGAATGGACGCCGCCGTCCGAAATCTCGCCGACCCCGGTGACCACCCGCCCCTCGACGGGCAGGGCGTAGGGAATGGCCGGCGGCGGGGGAGGCTCGGACTCGCTGCCGGGACGGGGCAACGGCCCGGGCAGCTCCGCGAGACTGGCGGCGAGCCGGGCCTGGAACTGGCGCTGGTCCTGGAGCCGGGCGAGCGCTCGGGCTTCTTCTCCGAAGGCGAGCGCACGATCGGATTCGGCCAGCGCCAGGCCGGAAAGCTGCTGCGAACGCGCCCGCTCGGCCGCCTCGAAGCGGGCGAGCTCCACCCGGCGCTGCTGCAGCGCCTGCCGGCTGTCGGCGAGCGCCGAGCGCGCCTGAACGAGCTGCCGACGCAGCGCCTCGCTGCGCTCGACCTCGGCACGCAACACCGCCGTGCGCCGCCGGATCTCCGGGAGGGTTGCCGCGAGCAGCGACCGGACCCGGACCGTATCCTGGACCGACCCCGGCTGGACCAGGGCCAGCGCCGCCGGCCGGCGGGCCATCGTCTGCAGCGCGGCGGTCAGACGGACCAGCGGCTGCTGGCGTTCGGCGAGCCGGGCGCGCTGCGCCGACATCAGCGACGCGATGATGCCCGTGCGGCGCTCGGCGGCGGTGAGCTCGGCTTCCGCAGCCTCTATCCGCGCCGCCAGCGCCTCCGCCTCCGCCCGCGCCCGCTCGGCCGCGTTGGTCGCCCGGCTCGCCTGGCGCTCCAGCGCGCGAGAGCGGGCGGTCGCCTGCTCGGCCTCCCGCTTCGCCAGAGCGAGCGCCGCCGCATCGCCGGCGCGGGCAGCCGATGCGGCAAAGCCCCAGGAGACGAGCGAGGCGGCGAGGGCGGTGACGGCGGCAAAGAGAGGCAATCGGCGCACCGCCTCATCCTTCGCGATGATAAGGGTGGTTCGCAAGGATGCTCGTCGCCCGAAACAATTGCTCCGCGAGCATCGCCCGCGCGAGCAAATGCGGCCAGGTGGCGCGGCCGAAGGCGATCAGGCGGTCCGCGCCGCGGCGGTCGACCTCATCGAAGCCGTCCGCCCCGCCGAGATGGAACCGGGTCTCCCTTCGGCCGGAATCGCGCAGCGTCTCGAGCAGGCGGGCGAGCTCCATCGAGGAGAGCATCTCGCCTTTCTCGTCGAGCAGGATGTTGAAGGCGGCATCATCGGCCGGAAACCGTCCGCCGCGATCCGGCAGCTCGGTGAGCCTCACCGGCCACGCGATCCGCTTGAGATAGCGATCGACCAGTTCGGCCTCGGGGCCGCGACCGATCTTGCCTCGCGCGAGGATGTGAAGCTGCAAGTACCCTCCCCCGCCGGCCGATGTCGGCCAGGCGCCGGCGCCCGACCGTCGGCGCGGCGACCCCGCTCAGCCGGAGATCGCGACGGCGCGATCCTCGGGCGCGCGCTCCTCGAACGCCCACATGCGCTCGAGATTGTAGAAGCTGCGCACTTCCGGCCGGAACAGGTGGACGATGACGTCGTCGGCGTCGAGCAGCACCCAATCGCCGACCGGGAGTCCCTCCACGCGGACGTTGCGGCCGAGCTCGCGCTTGATCCGCTCGGTGAGCTTCTGGGCCATGGAGGCGACCTGACGGGTCGAGCGTCCGCTCGCGATCACCATATAATCGGCGATGCTGGACTTGCCGCCCAGGGGAATGGAAACGACGTCGAGCGCCTTGTCGTCGTCGAGGGAACGAAGCACGAGATCGTGAAGGGTCTCGGCCTGTTCGTCGGCTCCGCGTTCACTCGGAGCGGGTGCGTTGCGGGGCAAACGGCCTCCTTCCTGGCAGTGGCTTGCGGGTCACGCCGTCCCGCAATGCCATGAGATAAAACGGCTTGATGGCAGTTTCGTGCCATTGGGGATCGGCAGCGCGAAGGGCGGTGGCGGAGCTGTGGTCGGGCGGCAATCGAAGCAGCACGAGCGACGGTAGACTCCAACTCGTCCAGTGCCGAGCCTCGGCTGCGGGCCGGACGTAGCGACGCAGCCAGCCCATGGCGGGTGCCGTGAGGGCTGCCTCATAATAGCCGGGGCGGCCCACGACTGCAATCGGAACCATTCGGGCGATGGCGCGCCAGTCCCGCCAGCGATGGAACTGGGCGAGATTGTCCGCGCCCATCAGCCACAGGAAGCGGCGGCGCGGATAGCGGCGCAGCAGCTTGCGCAGCGTGTCCGCGGTGAAACGGGTGCCGAGATCGGCCTCGATGATGGTCGGGCGGATCCGCGCGCGGCGGGCCGCCCGGCGGGCGGAGGCGAACCGCGCGGCCAGAGGGGCCATGCCCTTTGCCGGCTTGAGCGGGTTGCCCGGCGAGACCAGCCACCAGATCTCGTCCAGGTCCAGCGCATCCAGTGCCCGCAGGCTGATGTGCCGGTGGCCGCGATGAGCGGGATTGAAGGAGCCGCCAAGAAGGCCGGTGCGCATCATGGCGGCAGGCGATAGCATGCGGCCCCGCCACTGCGAACGGCTCGACGACGATGCCGCGCGAGGCCATGGAGCGCCGTGGGGCCACGGGGAGGCCGCAAAACCGAGGGGATCGGGAACGCAATGCAGGAAAGGGACCCATTGGCCGGAAGCGCGGACGCCTCTTCGGCTTTCCAAGACCGCTGCCTGAATTGCGAGGCGCCTCTCGACGGCCCTTATTGCCGCCGGTGCGGACAGAAGGCGCATCTCCATCGCTCCATCGGTGCCATCGGCCACGATCTCGTCCACGGCATCCTCCATTTGGACGGCAAGTTCTGGCGGACCCTGCCGCTCCTGGTCTGGCGGCCCGGCGAGCTGACAAGGCGCTATGTCCATGGCGAGCGCGTCAAGTTCGTGTCCCCGTTCGGCATGTTCCTGTTCTCGATCTTCGTGATGTTTGCCGTGCTTCAGGTCTTCGGGCTGTCGCTGAGCAATCTCGACGTCATGCAGAGCGGCGCGATCCAGCAGAGCATCGGCGTTGCCCGGGACGGGGCCACGCGCGAGCTTCGCGAGGCGCATGACCGCCGCGCCGCCTTCGCCCGCGGGGAACGGGTGCTGCAGGCGAACGGGCAGCCGGCGACCCTCGATTCCCTCAATCGCGAGATTGCCGGCGCCCGCGAGCAGCTCGACGCCATCGTCGAGCTCGGCAGCGGAACCGGCCGGTTCGTCGACACCGGCACCGACCTCGACACCGGCTGGGCGCGGCTCGACAAGGGGCTGGAGAAGTTCAACGACAATCCGGGCCTCGCGCTCTACAAGCTGCAGGCGAACGGCTACAAATTCTCGTGGCTGCTCGTCCCGCTCTCGGTCCCGTTCGTCTGGCTGCTCTTCTTCTGGACGCGGCGCTTTCGCCTCTACGATCACACCGTCTTCGTCACTTACTCGCTCGCCTTCATGACCTTGTTCGGCACCGCCTTGATGGTGCTGGGCTTTGCCGGCGTCGTGACGCCGGTCATCGCCTCTGCCGGGATCTTCATCCCGGCCGTCCATGTCTACCGCCAGCTCAAGCAGGCCTACCGGCTTCACTGGTTCGGCGCCCTGGTGCGAACCTTCCTCCTGCTGAACTTCTGCGTCGTCACCGCCAGCTTCTTCTTCGTCCTCCTGCTCGGCATCGGCGCGCTCGGCTGAAGCCCCGCGCCCGCCCCCACTCGACGGGTCTTTGCGGTTGCGGCATATTTGGGCGGTCAGGGGGAAGGCGGCGTGGCGGGGATCGAAGGCATAGGCGAAGCCATCGAGGGCAGCATGGTCGCCCGCGCCGTCGAGCCGGCGGCGGGCGAAGCGGCGCACGCCTCCCGCGGCAACTGCCTCAATTGCGGCGCCGAGCTGGTCGGAAGCTATTGCCATCGATGCGGCCAGTCCGGACACGTCCACCGCACCCTCGGCGCCTTCTGGCACGACCTCCTCCACAGCGTGCTTCATTTCGAAGGCAAGGTCTGGCGGACCCTCCCGCTGCTCGCCTGGCGGCCGGGCGAGCTGACGCGACGCTATATCGACGGCGAGCGGGCGCGCTTCGTCTCGCCGGTCGCGCTCTTCCTCTTCTCGGTCTTCACGATGTTCGCCGTCTTCTCGCTCGTCGGCGGTCCGTTCAGCTCATCGCAGGAGGCGCAGGCGGGCGCGCGCGAGCAGGCGGCGAGGGACCTGGGGGAGGAACAGGCGGAGCTGCGCGAGGATCTGGCCGAGTTAAGGGCAGAGCGGCAGCGGCTGGTCCGGGCCGGACAGGCGACGGTCGCGGTCGACCGCAACCTCGCCTCGGTCGAGCAGGACCTCGCCGCGACCGAGCGGGCGATGAGCGCAACCCGGATCCTGACCGGTGCCGACATTGCGGACGCTCGCGAATCGGGATTGCTCGAGACGGCCAGCCCGACCGGCCTCGGCTGGATCGACGATTCGATCCGCAAGGCGCAGGAGAATCCGGCGCTCGTCGCCTACAAGCTCCAGACCAATGCCTACAAGTTCTCCTGGGCGCTGATCCCGATCTCGGTGCCGTTCGTCTGGCTGCTCTTCCTGCATCGGCGTCGCTACCGGCGGTTCGGCGCCTACGACCACATCGTCTTCGTGACCTATTCGATCACCTTCATGAGCCTGGGCCTGATCGCGCTCAGCCTGCTGCGGCCGCTGAACCTCGGCGACCTGGCCGAGCTGGCGATGCTGATCGTCCCGCCGCTCCACATCTACCGTCACCTCAAGGGGACGTACGGCCTCGGCCGGCGGAGCGCATTGTGGCGGACCTTCTTGCTCATCCTGTTCGCGTTCATCGCCCTGTCGCTCTTCGTGTCGCTGCTGCTGAGCCTCGGCGGCGCCGGCTGACCCGCGGGCCGGCCGCGGCGTTCCGGATCAGCTCGCGCAGGGATATTTCCGGGCCAGCAGGCCGCGCAGCGCGTCGCGCACCTCGGTGCGGTTCCGTTGCGGGGCCGGGATGCTCCGGAAGTACGCCAATATCTCGTCGGAGTTCAGGCTCGGGCGATCGGGCGGGCAATAGGCCGCCCGTCGGCCCGCCCGCTGGGCGGCCAGCCGCTCACTCCGCAGCGCTTCGCTCGCCCCTTTCACCTCGCTCTTGAGCAGGCGGAAATCGGCGGAGAACAAGGCAGTGACGCCGCGCTTCTGGAGCGCGTCGGCCTTTTCGAGAAAGGTGCCCACCGTCATGGCATGAAGCGCGGTCGCCGGCGCTAGGACGAGCAGGGCCGTCAGCAGCAGCTTGTTCTTCATGGATACGCTCCCCCCTCTTGGCAGGGCCCGAAAGAGCGGCGGCCGTCTGAACCGGGATTGAACCTGGGAACAGTCGAAAGAAAAGGCCGCGCCGTCGAGCGACGGCGCGGCCTTTCTCTCGGTCGATGACGTCTTGGCTCAGGCGCTGGCCGGTGCCGGACCCCCGAAGCCGCCGCGGGGACGGCGGGTGCTGGGAATATTCGAGCCGGTGATCTGCGGCACGCTCGAGCGGCCGGCATCTTCGCGTCCGATATCCTCGCCCCTGATCGCGCGCTTCGCCTCGTCGCCGTTCAGCGTCTCATATTCGAGCAAGGCGCCGGCGAGCCTGTGCAGCTCGTCGAGATTGTCGGTGAGGACCTGACGGGCAGCGCCCTCGGCTTCCTCGATCAGGTGGCGGACCTCGGCGTCGATCAGGCGCGCGGTCTCCTCGGAGACGTGCTGGCTGCGCGCCACGCTATGGCCGAGGAAGACCTCCTCCTGGTTATCGCGATAGCGAAGCCAGCCGAGCTTCTCGCTCATGCCATATTCCATGACCATCGAGCGGGCCATGTCGGTCGCCTGCTGGATGTCGTTGGAGGCGCCGGTGTTGAGCGCGTCGCGGCCGTAGATGAGCTGCTCGGCGATGCGGCCGCCGAAGCAGAGCGCGAGCCGCGCCTTCATCTGCTTCATCGACATCGAGTAGCGGTCGCGTTCCGGCAGGTTCCAGGTGACGCCGAGCGCGCGGCCGCGCGGGATGATCGTCACCTTGTGGAGCGGATCGCAGCCGTCGACATGGAGCGAGACCAAAGCGTGCCCGGCCTCGTGATAGGCGGTCGCGCGCTTCTCCTCCTCGGTCATGACCATCGAGCGGCGCTCGGCGCCCATCATGACCTTGTCCTTGGCTTCCTCGAACTCGAGCATCGCGACGAGGCGCTTGCCCTTGCGGGCGGCGAGCAGGGCCGCTTCGTTGACGAGATTGGCAAGGTCCGCGCCCGAGAAGCCCGGCGTGCCGCGCGCGATAGTGCGCGGGTCGACGTCGGGGGCGAGCGGCGTCTTCTTCATGTGGACGGCGAGGATCTTCTCGCGGCCCTCGATATCCGGCCGGGGGACGACGACCTGGCGGTCGAAGCGACCGGGGCGCAGCAGGGCCGGATCGAGCACGTCGGGCCGGTTGGTCGCGGCGATGATGATGATGCCCTCGTTCGCCTCGAAGCCGTCCATCTCGACGAGCAGCTGGTTCAGCGTCTGCTCGCGCTCGTCATTGCCGTTGCCGAGGCCGGCGCCGCGATGGCGGCCGACCGCGTCGATCTCGTCGATGAAGACGATGCACGGCGCATTCTTCTTGGCCTGCTCGAACATGTCGCGCACGCGGCTGGCGCCGACGCCGACGAACATCTCGACGAAGTCGGAGCCCGAGATGGTGAAGAAAGGCACGTTCGCCTCGCCGGCGATGGCGCGGGCGAGCAGGGTCTTGCCGGTGCCGGGCGAGCCGACCAGCAAGGCGCCCTTCGGGATCTTGCCGCCGAGCCGGGCGAACTTGGTCGGATCCTTCAGGAACTCGACGATCTCCTGGAGCTCCTCGCGCGCCTCGTCGATGCCGGCGACGTCGTCGAAGGTGACGCGGCCATGCTTCTCGGTCAGCAATTTGGCCTTGGAGCGGCCGAATCCCATCGCGCCGGAGCCGGCATTCTTCTGCATCTGCCGCATCACGAAGAAGGCGATGCCGAGGATCAGCAGGAAGGGCAGCGACTGGACGAGCAGATAGGTCCACAAGCTCGTCTGCGCCTCGGGCTGCGCCTCGAAGGCGACGCCCTTCTCGCGCAGGCGCTGGATCAGCTGGGTGTCCTGCGGCGGCGCGTTGGTTCGGAAGGTCTCGTTGTTGGTCATCCGGCCGGAGATCACCTCCTTGCCGATCACGACCTGACGGACCGAGCCTTCCTCGACCCGGTTCAGGAACTCGGAATAGGGAATCGCATCGCGCGCCGGCGTGGACGAGCCGCCCATCATCTGGACGAACAGGACCAGGGCCAGGATGATGCCGGCCCAGATGAGCAGGCTCTTCATCCAGTTGTTGCCGGACGGATCCTTGTCGGAGCCGCCATTCTGGGGCGTGCGATTGTCGTCTGCCATAAAGTCGCGTCTCTCTCGTCTTCAGCGGAAGGACCGACGCCTTCCGCATGCCTCGCGCCTCGCGGCCGGCGAGGGAGCGTCCGTCAACGCCTAGATAGGATTTGAGGCGTCGAACGCAATGTAGGACATTCGGGTGAACGGGCGATTACGCAAATGTCCGCTCTCCGCCCTCACAGTCGAACCAGCATCTTCCCGACGTTCGCGCCCCGGAACAGGTCGAGGAACGCCTCGGGCATGCTCTCCAGTCCCTCCCGCACGGTCTCGCGCGACGTGACCTGCCCGCCCGAGATCCAGCCGGCCATGTCCCGGTAGAAATCCGGCAGCTCGGCCAGGTAATCGAAATAGAGGAAGCCCTTGATCGCGATCCGGGCGGCGATGATCCGCATGATATAGCGGAAGGCGTGGGTCGAGCCCTTGTTATAGTCCTCGATCATGCCGCAGATGGCGAAGCGGGCATTCTGTCCGGCTGCGGCGAAGGCGGCGTCGAGATGGTCGCCGCCGACATTGTCGAAGTAGACGTCGATGCCGTTCCTGCCGAGGCGCTTCAGCGTCTCCGCCAGCTGGCGGTCGATCGGGCCGGCCTTGTAGTCGATCGCGGCATCGGCGCCGAGCTCGCTCACCCAGGCGCATTTCTCCGCGCCGCCCGCCGATCCGATCACGGTCATCCCCCGGGCCCTGGCGATCTGGACCACGGCCGAACCCACAGCGCCGGCCGCGGCCGACACGAAGACGGTCTCGCCCGCCTTCGCCTCGGCGACGCGGAGCAGCCCGAAATAAGCCGTGGCGCCGGTCAGGCCGAGATTGCCGAGCCATTGATGGGTCTCGACCGCGAAAGGCAGGCTCGGCACCCGGGTGAAGTTCTGGGCAGGGCCGGCCGACGTCTCGCGCCAGCCGAGCATGTGGACGACGGTGTCGCCGACGTCGAGATCCGGAGAACGGCTTTCGGCCACGCGGCCCACGGCCCCGCCCTGGAGCGGCTCGCCGAGCTGGAACGGGGGAACGTAGCTCCGCGTGTCGTTCATCCGCCCGCGCATATAGGGATCGACCGACAGCCATTCATTGTCGACGCGGACCCAGCCGTCCTCGAGCGCAGGGAGCGCCGTCTCCTTCAGCTCGAAATTGTTCATGGTCGGCATCCCCGACGGGCGGGAAACCAGGTGCCAGGCGCGGGTGGTATCGGACAAGTCTTCCTCCCTCTCGTCATCCCGCGGCAGCGGGTCCGGGGCCGCCTCCTGGGCGGGTCGCGGCCCCGGACCGCTTTCGCGGCAACGGATCGGAGAGTCAAAGGCGGGTGCCGACCCGCCTCGATTCAGCGATCGTCGCGGTCACGATCGGGATACGTGCCCGAGAAGGCGCGGTTCAGCACATGCGGGCCGCTCGCGTCGTCGCGACGACCGCCACGGTCCCGGTCGGATTCGAAGAAGGCGCCGCTATTCTCCTCGTCCCGCCAGCGCTCGAGCGCCTGTTCGCCGCTGATGTTGAGCCTCACCTTGTCATCGACCGTCTCGATCCAGCCGCACGGGATCGAATGGTGATGGCCGCCGGCGCTCTGGTCGCTCTTGGTGAGGATGATCCGTTCGCCGCGCGTGCAATCGACGGTGCCGACATGGCGGCCGTCGGAGCCGACCACCTCCATATGCTCGGTGACCCGGCCGACGGCCTGGCGCTGCTGGCCGCGGCGCTCGCGCCACGCGCCGAACTCCCTTTCGAAACGCTGCTGGTGCTCGCGCTGATACTCGTCATAATCGCGGTCGAGCTGCTCGAGCTGGCGGGTCCGCCATTCGGCATAATGCGGATCGTGACCGCCGCGTCCGCCGCTCTGCTGGTCGCGCCGGCCGAGCTCGGCATATCGGCGCGCCGAGCTGCCATAGCCGCCGCCCGGCGTGACCCCGACCGCGCCGCGATAGTCGGCGCCGTAAGGCGAGGAGACGGGGTGGACGCCGTGCGTGCCGGTGCTGCCGACGTCGAGACGATCGAAGCGAGGCCCGCCGAAGCCCGCATCGTAACCGGGCGCGCCGAAGAAGGAATCGGGATCGCTCGACTGGCCGTAGCCTTCGCCGCCGAAGCCTTCCGAAGGCCCCGAACCGTAGCGCGCCGCGCCATAATCGGGATCGTCGGTCTCGCCGCGCATGTTGCGCTCGCCGAGCCGTTGCGGCCGCGGGCGCTCGCCGCGGTCGCGTCCTCTGCCCTGCTCGCCGCGCTCGGGCCAGCGCCCGCGCTCGTACCGATCGTCATGCGCCATGATGATACTCCTCTCGATGGTTTCGGATGATCGGGAGGAAAACGAAGCGGGCGGCGACAGCGTTCCGGCGCCGCGGGCATTGCGTCGCGGCTTTCCGCCGGACCGGCGCCAACAATTTTGGGGCGCCGCCGCGCGACGCATTGCAACATCGAGGCACGCTCGCTATCTGGAGCGCCCGCCCAGGCGCATGGGGCCGTAGCTCAGCTGGGAGAGCGCTGCAATCGCACTGCAGAGGTCAGGGGTTCGATTCCCCTCGGCTCCACCATTACCAGGTACGCCGCCCTCCCCGGGGCGGCGTCGTCGTTTCCGGGGGAGGCGACGACCTGGTAATTTCGCCCTACGGGCTTCGGCTGGCAAGCCAGCCCGACATGGGCGACGGCTGCCCGCGGAAGCTCCGGAGGAGCGAAGGTGGGCGGGGGGACGACTGGCCTTCCAGCCTCGTGATCGTCGCGGTCGGGCCGAAGGCCGGCCGGGTGGAAGCGGTCGCCACGCCCCCTGCGGCTATTCCAGCCTGGACACGGCTTCGCAAAGGGAGATGGCGAGTTCTTCCCCTGCGGCATTCGCGTTGGAAAGGACGATCACCGTCCATTCTCCGTCGAGAGTGGCATAGGTGGCATTGCTGACGCCGGCATTCGGGCCACCCCCGGAATGCCCGAAGGTCTGGCGGCCGCCGCAGCTGCCGAAGCGCATGCCGAAACCATATCTGGAGGGGCGAGGGGTACCCGGAAAGTCGACGACCGGCGAGAGCATCTCGCGGGTGAGTGCCGCGCTCAGCAGCCGCCCATGATAAAGTGACCGGTGGAAGGCGAACAGATCGTCGATGGTCGTGTAGGCACCGCCGGACGCATCCGCGCGAAGGCCGTAAGTCTCGAGATGCGGCACATGGCCTCGAAATCCCAGAGGATCATCTTCGGCGAAGTGATACCTGATCGCTCCGTTCCCGGCCTCGGCACCCGATGCGAGCGTCGTCGCGGTCATGCTTGCGGGGCGGAAGACTAGATCACGAAGCGCCTCTTCCAGCCCCTTTCCGGTAACGGCTTCGAGGACCGCGCCCAGCAGGACGTAGTTGGCGTTGCTGTAGTACATGCGGGCGCCGGGCTCGGCGATCAGGGGGCCGTTCATCGTCGCCACCGCGGCCCGCTGGCTGGCATGCGGCCTGAACTGGGCCGGCCAGTCTCCGACGCCACTGGTATGGGATAGAAGCTGTCGCAGGGTGATGGTTTGGTCCGACCCCGCTGCGTGAAACTCGGGCACCCACCTCCTGACAGGATCGTCGAGGCTTATCCTGCCCTGATCGACGAGCGCGAGGATCGCCGCGCTCGTAAACATCTTTCCGACGGATGCCGAGTTGAACAGCGTATCCACGCTGTTGGGTGTGGAAGTCTGAATGTTGGCGGGACCATAGGCGCCGCGGAACAGGACTTCGTCTCCCCGGGCGACGAGGACCGTTCCGTAGAAGAACTGGTCGCGTGCCTGTTCGGCGATGCGCCATTCGATCTCGCGGGGGAGGCGGTCGAGGGGGACGCCCGATTCCGGCCACGCCTCGCGGGCGACCTTTGCAGGGTCCCGCGCCGGAAGAAGGAAGAGGCTGGAGATCTTGCCCGGCTCGCGCGCGCTCGTGAAAATGACGGCGGATAGGAATCGGCCTCGCTCGGTCGCAAGAACCAGATCGACGTGTCGCGGGCTTCGGACATGAGTCTGCACGGCCGAGATCTGCCCGGCATCCCGAACCAGATTGTCCAGAGCTGCGGCCCTTCGAGCTGCAGGTTCGCTTGCGAGTGCTCCAGAGGAAAAGCTCGACTCGACGAATGCGCGTCGGGCGGCGGCGTCGCCGCGAAGTGCGGAAGCGAGCCTTTCACCTGCTTGGACCGCTCCGTTCCGCTCTCCTTCCGGTCCGCTAGCCGGGACCGGTGCCTGCCCAAAGGCCACCGGCTGAAGCACGGCCAGGCCGCCGAGCGCCAAAAGTATCGATCTCACGCCATTCTCCCCAGCGCCCGTTTCCGGACGACGAGCAATTCTCATGCCATGCCAGCATGTCTTGGTTCTCAGCGTTGGTCGACAATGTGCGTCCACGTCCGGACAGGCACCGTTCAAAACCGGACAGTCGACTCTTCACCCGAAGCCGAAATCCAGCTCGCCTTGCGGGCCGCGGCCGTCGAACGCCTGGTCTCCATAGGGGCCGTCGCGCTCGACCCAGTGCAGGAAGATGTGCGCCGACCAGCGGTTCGGGTTCGGGGTGGTGCGGCCGTGGCGATGGTGGACGCCCTGGTAGAGAACGGCGTCGCCGACCGCCATCTCGACCGCGCCGAAATCGCTCCCGCCAAAGTCCGGATCCACCTTCGCCGACGGATCGGTCCGACGCCGTTCGACCTCGAGCGCCCAGGTCTTTCCGTCGCTATAGCCCAGGGTCAGCGACAGGCTGTGCTGGCAGGCATAGCGGTCCGAATGGACCTTGCAGACGTCGCCCTCCCGATACAGGCGCAGATAGGCGTAGGTGGGCAGAAGGTCGACCCCGACGAGCCGGCCGGCGGCCGGCGTCAGGCCCCACAGGAAGAAATCCAGCGGCGGATAGAATTGGCCGTAGACTTCGAACGCGGGTCGGGCGAGCAGATTGGGGTGCTTGCTCACCCGGCTGAGCGGCACCGGGTCCGGTCCCATGTCCTGCCTGAGCCGTCGCAGGAACGCCGCGGCCACCTCGGGCGGGATCAGGCCGCGAACATGCGCGTAGCCGTCCTTCCGATAATCGCCGATGACGGCCACAGTCGAACCATTGTCCTTGTCGCGAGGTTCGGCGCCAACTGCCGGCAAAGGAACGGGGTTCCCGATCTCCTCGCGCGTTTTTCCCGCCTCTTCGCGCATGGCGCCGGCCGTCATGGCAGCGTCCGCTCGACCGCACCGCCGCCGAGCGCGACGTAGAGGGAAACGAGATTCTCGAGCTCGCTTCGGCGCAACTGGATCAGCGCCTGCTCGGCGGTGAACAGGTTGCGCTCGGCGTCGAGCACTTCGAGATAGTTGGCGACGCCCTCGCGATACCGCGCCCTGGCCAGGCGGGCGATGTGGCGCTGCGCCTCGGCGGCGCGGGTCTGGGCGTCCACCTGCTCGGCCAGCCAGCGCCGGCCGGCGAGCGCGTCGGCGACCTCGCGGAACGCCTGCTGCAATATCCCCTCATAGGCGGCGAGCGCCGCCTGCTCCCGCGCCCGCGAGGCGGTAAGGTTTCCTTCGCGTCGCCCCCAATCGAAGATGGGCAGGTCGATCGCCGGCGTGAAGCTCCAGCTCAGGCCGTCGCCGCCGATCAGGCTGCCCAGAGCGGTCGAGGCGAATCCGGCATTTCCCGTCAGCGAGATGGATGGGAAGAAGGCGGCGCGGGCGGCTCCGACATTGGCGCGAGCGGCGCGCAGCCTTTCCTCGGCGGCGACCACGTCGGGCCGGACGACCATGAGCTCGGACGGAAGGCCGGCGGCGATCCGCTCGCCATTCTTCTGGGCCGCCAGCGGCAGCGGCTCGGGGAGCGGCTCGGAGATCGAACCGCCGACGAGGACGCCGAGGAAATTGTCGCTGCGGGCGAGAGCGAGGCGCAGCGCCGCGAGCTCCGTCTCGGCCTGGGTGAGCAGCGACTCCGCCTGGCGGAAATCGAGCGCCGAGGTGACGCCGGCGTCGAGGCGGAGCCGGGCGATCCGGACGCCTTCCTGTCGGCTTCGCACCGTCGCCTCGGCCAGCTCGATCCGCTCCGCCGCCTCGCGCGAGCCGAAATAGGCCGAAGCGACGTCGCGGATCAGTGCCAGCCGGAAGGCGCGCTCGGCCTGGACGGTGGCGAGATATTCGGCCCGCGCCGCTTCGCTGAGATTGCGCACGCGCCCCCAGAAATCGAGCTCGAAGCCGGTGACGCCGACCCCGATCGCATAGCGCTCGTCGGTGGAGGACGAGGCGCCGGGGATGCCGGTGGCGGCGCCGGGCGTGCGGCTGATCCCGGCTTCGCCGAAGGCGCCCAAGGTCGGCAGCTGGTCGGCGCGCTGGATGCGGTAGAGGCCACGCGCTTCCTCGATCCGCGCCACCGCCACCGCCAGGTCGCGATTGCGCTGGAGCGCGGCCTCGACCAGGCTCGCCAGCCGGGGATCGGCGAAGAAGTCGCGCCAGCCGATCTCGGCCGCCCGGCGGCCGAGCTCGACGTCGCCGGAATAATCCGCCGGGAAGTCGGAAGGGGCGGGAAGATCGGGCCGCTGGTGCGGCGGCGCGAGGTTGCAGCCGGCGAGGAGCAAGGCGAGGCCGAGCGGGGTCAGTCTAGACATGAGCGGTTTCCGTTGGGCCGGCGGCGGTACCGGGCTGGGTCGGCGCGCGGCGGCGGCTCAGCCAGCGGCGCACCGACAGGTAGAAGACGGGGATGAAGAAGATCCCGAGGATGGTGGCGGCGATCATCCCGCCCATCACCCCGGTGCCGACCGCGCGCCGGCTGGCAGCGCCGGCGCCGCTGGCGATGAAGAGCGGGATCATGCCGCCGACGAAGGCCAGGGAGGTCATGATGATCGGCCGCAGTCGGAGCTTCACCGCCTCCATCGTCGCCTCCAGCGGACTCTTGCCCTGCGCCTCCTGCTCGATCGCGAACTCGACGATCAGGATCGCATTCTTCGCGGCCAGGCCGATGATCGTGATCAGGCCGACGTTGAAATAGACGTCCGCCGAAAGCCCGCGCGTCATGGTGAGCAGGATGGCGCCGAGTACGCCCAGCGGCACCACCAGCAGCACTGACACCGGGATGGCCCAGCTCTCGTACAAGGCGGCGAGCAGCAGGAAGACGACGAGCAGCGAGAGACCGAGCAGCATGCCGATCTGCCCCGCAGCCTGCTTTTCCTCGTAGGCGATGCCGGTCCACTCATAGGCGAAGCCGTCCGGCAGCTCGGCCGCCAGCCGCTCCATCTCGTTCATCGCCTCTCCGGTCGACCGGCCGGGCGCCGCCTGTCCTGAGATGGTCATCGCCGGGTAGCCGTTATAGCGCTGGAGCTGCTGCGGCCCGGAAGTCCACTCGGCGCGGGTGAAGGAACCGAACGGGACCATCTCGCCCGCTTCGTTGCGCACCCGCAGCGCCAGGACGTCCTCGGGCGTCATGCGATAGGGCGCGTCCGCCTGGAGGAGGACACGCAGCACACGCCCCTCATAGGTGAAGTCGTTGGCGTAGGCGCTGCCGAACGCCATCGCCAGGGTGGCGTTGACGTCGCCGATGGCGAGACCGAGCGCTCGGGCTTCGATACGGTCGATGGTGATGCGCAGCTGCGGCGCGTCCTCCTGGCCCTCGGGCCGCACGCCGGTCAGGATCGGGCTCTGGCTGGCGGCACCGATCAGCTGGTTCCGGGCGGCCAGCAAGGCCGCGTAGCCATTGCCGCCGCGGTCCTCCAGCTTGAAGGTGAAGCCGCCCGCCGTTCCCAGCTCCGGAATCGCCGGGGGATTGAGCGCGAAGGCCATCGCCTCCTTGATCTGCATGAGATGGCCCATGGCCTGCTGGACGAGCGTGAGCGAACTGTTCTCGACGCCGGGTCGCTCCTCCCACGGCTTCAAGGTGGTGAACATCATCGCATTGGCCTGGCCCTCGCCGAAGAAGCTGAAGCCGCGGATGACGACGATATTCTCGGTGGTGGCCTGCTCCCGATAGAAGGCGCGGGCCTGCCGGACCGCCTCCTCGGTGCGCGCCCGGGTCGCTCCCGGAGGCGCCTGGACGACGGTGATCGCGACGCCCTGGTCCTCAGCGGGGAGGAAACCGCCGGGAAGCCGGGTGAACAGGATCAGGGTCAGGCCGAGCATCAGGGCGAAGACGGCGAGCCAGCGCAGCGGCGCCGCGAGCATCCGTCCCACCCGCATCTGGTAGCGGTCGGTGGTGCGATCGAACCACCTGTTGAAGCGCCCGAAGAAGGCCCTCGACCAGCGCGCGACCCGGTTCGGCGGCGTCCCCTGCGCCGCCTGATGCGGCTTCAGGAAGGTGGCGCAGAGCGCCGGCGTCAGCGACAGGGCCATCAGGGCGGAAAAGCCGATCGAGACGATCAGCGTCATCGCGAACTGTCGGTAGATCTGGCCCGTGGTGCCCGGAAAGAAGGCCATGGGCACGAAGACGGCCATCAGCACCAGTGTGATGCCGACGATCGCCCCGGTGATCTGGCGCATCGCCTTGACGGTGGCCTGATAGGGCGACAGCCCCTCCTCCGCCATGATCCGCTCGACATTTTCGATCACGACGATGGCGTCGTCGACGAGGATGCCGATGGCGAGCACCATGCCGAACAGCGAGAGCACGTTGATCGAGAATCCGAACGCCCACAGGCCGAGGCAGGCGCCGAGCAGGGCGATCGGCACGACGATGGTCGGGATCAGGGTCGCGCGCCAATTCTGCAGGAAGAGGAACATGACCAGGAAGACGAGCACCATCGCCTCCACCAGCGTCTTGAGCACCTCGCTGATCGATTCGTCGATGAAGAGGGTGGTGTCGTAGGGCACCTCCCAGCGGATATCCTCGGGGAAGGTCTCCGCCAGCTCCGCCATCCGCGTCCGCACGCCATGGGCGGTGGAAAGGGCGTTGGCGCCCGGAGTCATCTGGATCGCGACCATGGCGGCCGGCCGGCCGTTGAGCTCGGAATCGAATAAATAGACCTGCGCGCCGAGCTCGACCCGGGCGACGTCGCCCAGGGTGACCGCCGAGCCATCGGGATTGGCCCTGAGGATGATGCTCGAGAATTCCTCGGGCGTCGTGAAGCGGCCCTGCGTGAGGATCGTCGCGTTGATCTCGGTATCGCCGGAGATCGGGAGATCGCCGATCTGGCCGCCGGGGCTCTGGCTGTTCTGCTCGCGCACCGCCGCCAGCGCTTCCGACGCCGAGAGCCGATAGCTGGCCAGCTTTTCCGGATCGAGCCAGACCCGCATGGCATAAGGCGAGGCGAAGACCTGGACGTCGCCGACGCCTTCGACGCGCCGCAATTCGTCGACGATGCGGGCGTTGGCGAAGTTGCCGAGCGCGAGCTGGTCGGTGCTCCCGGTCTTGGAGCCGATGGCGACCAGCAGCAGGAATCCGCTATTGGCTTCACGCACCGGGATGCCCAGGCGCCGGACCTCCTCCGGCAGCCGCTGCTCGACCAGCGTGAGGCGGTTCTGGACGTCCATCTGCGCCTTGTCGATGTCGGTCCCGGTCTCGAAGGTGATGGTGATCGTCGCCGAGCCGTTCGAGTTGCTCGTCGACGACATGTAGAGGAAGCCTTCGACGCCGTTCAGCTCCTGCTCGATCACCTGGGTGACGTTCTGCTCGAGCGTCGCCGCGTCCGCGCCGGGATAGGTGACGCGCATCGTCAGGCTGGGCGGCGCGACCGAGGGATATTGCTCGACCGAGAGCCCGGTCAGCGCGAGCATTCCGGCGAGGCTGATGCACAAGGCGACGACCCAGGCGAAGATCGGCCGGTCGATGAAGAAGCGGGGGCTCATCTCGCGATCCTCAACGGGCGGCGGCGGGCGTGGCGGCAGGCGCCGCGGCGCGACGCCTGCCGGAAGGCGCCGCGATCCGCACCGGCTGTCCGGCCTGGACCTTCTGCAGCCCGTTGACGATCACCCGGTCTCCCGGCCGCAGACCGTCGCGGATGATCCAGGCGCTGCCGATCAGCTCGCCGAGACGGACCTGACGCACTTCCGCGACATTGTTCGCGCCGACCACCATCACGCTGCCGCCGGTCTCGCCGACCCGGACCGCGCGCTGGGGAACGAGAATGCCGTCGGCGCGGGTGCCGGCGCGGATGCGGGCACGGACGAACTGCCCCGGCAGCAGCAGCCGGCCGGGATTGGGGAACTCGGCCCGGAGCGCGGCCGTGCCGGTCCCCTCGTCGATCGCCAGGTCGAGGAAGTCGATATGGCCCATGATGCCGTAGGTGGTGCCGTCCTCGAGCTCGAGCTCGACCTGGACCTGCCCCAGCGACTCGATCGACAGCTGGCCGGAGGCCATGCTCCGCCGAAGCGCCAGCAGCTCCGAGCTGGACTGGCCGAAATTGACGAAGACGCGGTCGATCTGCTCGACCGTGGTGAGCAGCGTTCCCGCCGCGGCGCTGACCAGCGCACCCTCGGTGACCTGGGCGCGGCCCGCCCGGCCGGCGATCGGCGCGCGCACCGTCGTGTAGCTCAGCGTCAGGCGGGCGCTCTCGACCTGCGCGCGCGCCTGGGCGACGTCCGCCTGCGCCGTCCGCAGCCGGGCGACCGCCGAATCATATTCCTGCTGGCTGATCGCCTGCTGCTCGACCAGCCCGCGATAGCGATCGACGTCCTGCTGCGCGTTGGAGGCATTGGCCTGGGCCCGGGCCAGCGTCGCCTGCATCGCGCTCAGGCTGGCGCGAAGCTCGCGCGGATCGATCGCGAACAGGCCCTGGCCGGCACCGATATCGGTGCCCTCCTCGTAGAGGCGGCGCTGGACGATGCCGTCGACCCGCGCCCGCACCTCCGCCGTCCGCACCGCCTGCACCCGGCCGGGCAGCTCGATCACGTTCGGCACCGGTTGCGCCCGAATTTGGACCACCTCGACCTCCGGTGGCGGAGGGGGAGGCGGGGCTTCGCCGGCGCAGCCGGAAAGGAAAAGAAGCGCGCACGCCGCGCCGAAGGCGGAGCGCCCAAGTGCCTGGAAGATCATGATTGTTCCTGTTGCCGGGCGTGGACCGCCTCTTGATTCGGCGGGTCAAGTAATGTACGTTACATTACACGTCAACCTTCTCTCCGATGGAAACCGAGCCTTGCCCCCTTCGCCTGCTCCTCTCGAAACCCGCCGCGCGGCCCTCAGCCGCGAGGCGCGACGCGAGGCGATGATCGATGCCGCCGAAGCCTTGTTCTTCGAGCTCGGCTTCGAAGGGACGACCTTGGGCGCGGTCGTCCGCATTTCCGGCGGCTCGCTGGCGACGCTCTATGACGAATTCGGCAACAAGGAGAATCTGCTGCGCGCCGTCGTCGACCGTATTCGGGAGGAAGGGCTGGTCGACCTCAAGACGCTCGACGACCGCGCGATGTCGCCCCGCGAGATCCTGCTCCGGGTCGCTTCGCGCTTCCACGCTTATGTGACGGCTCCGCGCACGCTCGCCTCGATGCGCGTCGTCATCGGCCGGAGCCTGGCCGATCCCGCCTTCGGCCGCGCCTTCCACGAGGATGTGCGCCTGCAATTGCTCGAACGCATCGCCGAGACGTTCCGCCGGTGGACGGCGGAAGGGCAAGCGAGGATCGACGATCCGGTCGCCGCCGCGGAGCTGTTCTTCGCCAGCCTGCTGTGCGACGCCCCGCTGAAGACGATGCTGGGGCTGCCGGCCGAGCGGACGGACGAGACCTTGCTCGCCTGGCGGCTGCAGCCGTTTCTCGATCATTTCGCCATCGCCGGCTGACCGGCTGGGCGCCGGCGCGATCGCCATGCCGCTTCGGAGGCGTTGACAGCCGGCCGACGATGCTCATGGTCCGGGCCGTGATGAGAAGCCCCACCCCCATCGAGCAGAATCCGGACATCCGCTATCTCGGGCGGCTGCTCGGCGACGTCATTCGCCTGCATGGCGGCGAGCCGCTGTTCCGGCGCATCGAATATATCCGTTCCGCCTCGGTCGACCGGCATCGCGGACTCGTCCAGGCGGGCGCGGTCGACCCGGGCCTGCAGGCGCTCGGCCTGGACGACACCTTGTCGTTCGTGCGCAGCTTCATGCTCTTCTCGATGCTCGCCAACCTTGCCGAGGAGCGGCAGGGGGTCGCGGCCGAGCGCGCCGTCAAGATGACGGAGGCGCTCAGGCGGCTCGACGATGACGGGATCGGCCGCGATGCGGTCGCCACCTTGCTCGACCGGGCACTGATGGTGCCGGTGCTGACCGCCCATCCCACCGAGGTGCGGCGCAAGAGCATGATCGACCATCGCAACCGCATCGCCGAGCTGATGCGGTTGCGCGACCAGGGCCGCGACGAGACCCTTGAAGGCGAGCCGATCGAGGACGCGCTGATGCGCCAGATCGGCCTGCTCTGGCAGACCCGGCCGCTGCGCCGCGAGCGGCTGTTCGTGGCGGACGAGATCGAGATCGCCCTGAGCTATCTGCGCGACGTCTTCCTGCCCGTCCTGCCGGCGCTCTACGCGCGCTGGCAGCGAAGCCTGGGCTTTCATCCGCCGAGCTTCCTGCGGCCGGGATCCTGGATCGGCGGCGACCGCGACGGCAACCCCTTCGTCAACGCCGAGTCGCTGAAGCGGGCCCTCGCCGGGGCTGCCGAGGCGGTGCTCGCTTTCTACATGGACGAGATCCATGCCCTCGGCGCCGAGCTGTCCATCTCTTCGGCGCTGGCCGAGACGACGGACGAGCTGGCGGCGCTGGCCGACGCCTCCGGCGACACCAGCCCGGCCCGGCAGGACGAGCCCTATCGGCGGGCGCTCAGCGGCATCTATGCGCGGCTCGCCGCCACCTATGCCCGGCTCTGCGGCCGCCCGGCGCCGAGGCCGGCCTCGGTCGAGGCCGCGCCCTATGACCGCCCGGAGGCCTTCCGCGCCGACCTCGAGATCGTCGATCGTGCGCTCGGCGGCGAGGACGCCGCGCTGGAGCGACTGATCCACGCGGTCGAGACCTTCGGCTTCCATCTCGCGACTTTGGACCTGCGCCAGAATGCCCAGGTCCACGAGCGGGTCGTCGCCGAATTGCTTGCCGTCGCCGGCGTCGAGCCCGATTATCTGGGACTGGACGAAGCCGCGCGGGTAGCCCTGCTCCGCCGCGAACTGGCCAGCGCCCGACTGCTGGCGACCCCGTTCGCGGCCTATTCGGACGCCACCCGCTCCGAGCTCGACATCATGCACGAAGCCGCCGAAGCCCATGCGCTCTACGGTCCGGCCGCGATCACGACCTACATCATCTCGAAGACCGAGAGCGTGTCCGACATGCTGGAGGCCTATGTCCTGCTCAAGGAAGCGGGGCTGTGGCGCGTCGGCGAACCGCCGCGGGCCGGGGTGATGACGGTGCCGCTGTTCGAGACGATCGGCGATCTCGAGGCCGCATCCGAGATCATGCGGGAATGGATGGCGCTCCCCGAGGTGGCGGCGATCACCGCCGCGCGCGGCCACCAGGAGGTGATGGTCGGCTATTCGGATTCGAACAAGGACGGCGGCTATCTGACGTCGGTGTGGAGCCTCCATCAGGCCAATCGCGAGCTGGCGGGCGCGTTCGCGGACGCGGGTGCGACGCTCCAGCTCTTCCACGGCCGCGGCGGCGCCGTCGGCCGCGGCGGCGGCTCGAGCTTCGCCGCGATCCGCGCGCAGCCTAAGGGCACCGTCAACGGCCGGATCCGCATCACCGAGCAGGGCGAGATGATCGCGGCCAAATATGGCACCCCGGAGAGCGCCGCGGCGAACCTCGAGACGATGGTGTCGGCGACCCTGCTCGCCAGCCTCGAGCCCGACGAGGTCGAGCCCGGCCGCGCGGCGCGCTTCACCGAGGCGATGGAGCGGCTGTCGGCGGAGGCGTTCCGCGCCTATCGTTCGCTGGTCTACGAGACCGACGGCTTCCGGACTTTCTTTCGCCAGCTGACGCCGATCGCCGAGATCGGAGAGCTCAAGATCGGATCGCGGCCGCCGAGCCGCACCAATTCGGACCGGATCGAGGATTTGCGCGCCATCCCCTGGGTGTTCAGCTGGGCCCAGGCGCGGGTGATGCTGCCCGGCTGGTACGGCGTCGGCCATGCTCTGGCCGGCTTCGAGGACCGCCCCCTGCTTCGCGAGATGCTGGAAGCCTGGCCCTTCTTCCGCACGACGCTCGACAATCTCGAGATGGTGCTCGCCAAGACGGACATGGAGATCGCCCGCCTCTATGCGGGGCTGGTCGAGGATCCGGCGCTGCGCGATACCGTCTTCGGCCGGATCCGCGATGGCTGGCAGCAGGCCCGCGACGGCCTGCTCGACGTGCTGGGCCAGTCCCGCTTGCTCGAAAACCATCCTCGGCTGGACGCGGCGATCCGGCTGCGGCTCCCCTATATCGAGCCGCTCAACCACCTCCAGGTGGAATTGCTCAGGCGCCACCGCGCCGGCGAGGCGGATCCGCGGATCAAGGAAGGCATCCAGCTGTCGATCAACGCGATCGCCACGGCCCTCCAGAATTCCGGATGATGATCAACCCTCTCCCCTTGCGGGAGAGGGAGAGGGAGAGGCCCGACGCGAAGCGGCGGGAGGGCGAGGGGCGGCCGCGCTCGGACAGCGCAGGCATCCCCAACTCGTATGCTTGCCCTCACGCTCTCAGCGGCTTTGCCGGGAGGGGCCCTCCCTCTCCCGGACTGGGAGAGGTTGGATCGCCTAGGCGAAGTCTTCCGTGTCGATCTCTGCGAGCGTCGCTTCGGCGTAGCGCGCTCCGGCGATCGCCTCCGGGGTCATGAAGCCGTCAATCTCGGCCAGGGCGTACGCCGACACGGCGAGCGTGCCGGCCGCGAGATTTTCCTCGAGATGCTTCAGCGAGGTCGTGCCCGGGATCGGGATGACATGCTCGCCGCGCGACAGCAGCCAGGCGAGCGAGAGCTGCGCGGGCGTGCAGCCCGCCTCGCCGGCGAGCGCCTCGAAACGCGCATAGAGCCGCAGGTTGCGCTCCAGATTCTCCCCCTGGAAGCGGGGCATCGTCCGGCGCAGGTCGTTGGCCTCGAGCTGATCGGCGGAACGGACGCTGCCGGCGAGGAATCCGCGCGCCATCGGCGAGAAGGTGACGAGCGCGGCACCGAGCTCGCGCGTCGCAGCCAGGACTCCGAGCTCGACGTTGCGCGACCAGGGCGAATATTCGTTCTGGACGGCGGCGATCGGATGGACGCCGTGCGCCTTGCGCAAGGTCTCGGCCGAAACCTCGCTGAGGCCGATCGCGCGGACCTTCCCTTCCTCGACCATCCGGCCGAGCGCACCGACCGATTCCTCGACCGGCACCTCCTTGTCCCAGCGGTGGAGATAATAGAGATCGATCGTTTCGGTCTTCAGCCGCCGCAGCGACTCGTCGACCGTGCGCAGCAGCGTCTCCGGCCGGCCGTCTATCACTCTCTTGCCGTCGACGCCGGTCATCCCGCATTTGGAGGCGAGGACATAGTCGCCGCGGCGGTGGCCGATCGCCTCGCCGATCAGCGCTTCGTTCGCCCCGAAGCCGTAGAGGGCGGCGCTGTCGATGAAATCGTAGCCGAGGTCGAGGGCGGCGTTGAGCAGCCGCCCGGCCTGTTCGGGATCCGGGGGCGTGCCGTAGGCGTGACTCAATGACATGCAGCCGAGGCCGATCGGGCCAACCTCGAACGGACCTACTTTTCGCCTCGAATCCATGAGCGGCTCCATGGCGCCGAGGCCGGGGCCCGGCAATTCCAATCGCGACCCGGCCGATAAGAGCAGGCTAATCACCGGGTTCCCGCTCACGAGGTGAATCGGCCCGCACGGACGGGTTGGGGGGTCGCGGCTTCTCCTCGGCGGACACGCGCATGGCGAACAACATGACCGATTACGCGCTTTGCGGCCCGCGCCGCGGCCGATTATGCCGGCTCTCTGTTTCGCCGGGATTCAAACTTGCCTAGAAGGCGGTCCTGACGGGTTCGATTTTCTTGTCCGGCAAGGGAGAAGGAGGGAGAGACGCCTGTGCATCGTGACCGACGCACCGACGCGGTTGGGGAGGCAAGAGCGGCCCCGCCGCTTTGCGGTCGATCTGCCCGCTCGTCGAGTTTGGATCCGAGACTAGCGCGATGAGGGTGAACCGGCTCGACCACGTCAACATCCAGACGACCAGGCTGGCCGAGACCGTGCGTTTCTATGCGGCCGTGCTCGATCTCGAGGCCAAAGATCCGCCGCCGCCGCTCGATCCGGCCGAGGTGCGATGGATGCATGACGGCGACGGACGCGCCATCTTCCATCTGTCGTCGCCAGGTTCGCTCGATGCGATCGAGGACATCAATATCGGCGAGGATACCGGCGCGATCCACCATGTCGCGCTCGAGTGCTCCGGTCATGACCTTATGGTGGAACGGCTCGAGCAGCTGGGGGTCAGGCATCGGCTCAACCATGTTGTCGCGGTCGATCTGAAGCAGATCTTCGTACGGGATCCCAATGGCGTGCTGCTCGAGCTGAACTACCGGCAGGGACAACATTGATCCCACGGCCGCCGCCCGGTCTCGCCCCGATCAGGAGAGCATCCGGCGCATCTTCCTCCCATCGGTCGCAATAGCGTTCCCGACTCGCCCAAGGATGGAATGCCCGCTTCTATCCAAGAATGCCCTCTCGGCATTCCCGTGAAGCCCTTCGTCAGCTATGTTCCACAGCGTGAAAAGAAGGCCATCCTCGGCGGCCGAGGATCCGAGCGGCCCATGATCGAGCAGAAGGTCAAGGCGGTCCGATCCGCGATGGCGATCCCGGCGCGCAGGCCGGCCGGTCGGATCGGTCAACATCACTTGGCCGGGGCACCAGGCCGGTGAAGGAGGCGGTGGCGCAGCAACTGGCGACGCTCGAGGCCACCGACGCCTTCAAGCGTGACGTCGACGGATCGGCCCCGCCGGTGGCGGTGATGGCGGCAGGGCGCGATTTCCTTCCATCGACCGGAAGGGCATTGGGAGTTGGACGGGAAGCGAGCGGCTGCGTCCGCATAACGCTTGACCCGAGCGCCGCTTGGGATTGTATGCTAGGCAAACGAATGGAGAGGGTCGGAACGTGACGGGCAACGCCCATGATCCGCGGCTGTGGACGCCTCAGGAGGTCGAGGAGATACTCCGCCGCCATGCCGGTCGCGAGGGGCCGCTCATGCCGATCCTGGGTGACGTGCAGGCGGCGTTCGGCCATGTGCCGGAGGGCGCCGTTCCGATCATCGCCGCCGCGCTGAACCTGTCGCGGGCCGAGGTGCACGGCGTCGTCAGCTTCTACCACGATTTCAGGCGCGCGCCCGCGTCGCGGCCGGTGGTGAAGCTCTGCCGCGCCGAGGCCTGCCAGGCGCGCGGCGCCGAGCAACTGGCGCCCCTGCTCGAGCGGGACGAACGGATCGAGCTCGAGACGGTCTACTGCCTCGGCCTGTGCGCCAGCGGCCCCTCTGCCCTGGTCGGCGATCAGGTCTATGCCCGTCTCGACGAGACGAACGTCGCGGATTTGGTCGCGCTCGCGGCGCGGGGTAGCGCGCTATGAGAATCTTCGTCCCCGGCGATGCCGCCGCCTGCGCCGTCGGCGCCGACGAGGTCGCGCGCACGCTCGAGCGCCTCGCCGCCGGCCGCGGCCTTGCGATCGAGATCGTGCGCAACGGATCGCGCGGCATGCACGAAATGGAGCCGCTGCTCGAGGTGGCGACGCCGGCGGGGCGGGTCGGCTATGCCCGCGTCGCCGCCGGACAGGTCGAGGCGGTCCTCGACGCGCTCGTCGAAGGCCGCGACCATCCCGCCTGCGTCGGCCTGGTCGAGGAGATTCCCTTCCTCAGGCGCCAGACCCGCCTCACCTTCGCCCGCTGCGGGATCACCGACCCCCAGTCGCTGGACGATTATCGCGCGAATGGCGGCCTCGAGGGCCTGGCGCGGGCGATCGAGATCGGCCCGGAGGCTGCCGTCGAGGAGGTCGTCGCCAGCGGCCTGCGCGGCCGGGGCGGCGCCGGATTCCCCACCGGGATCAAGTGGCGCACCGCCGCCGCCGCGTCGGCGCCTCAGAAATATATCGTCTGCAACGCCGACGAGGGCGACAGCGGCACCTTCGCCGACCGGATGCTGATGGAAGGCGATCCTTTCCTCATCATCGAAGGCATGGCGATCGCCGGTCTCGCGGTCGGCGCGACCCGCGGCTATATCTATATCCGCTCCGAATATCCTCATGCGATCAAGGCGATGGAGCGGGCGGCCGAGACGGCGCGGCGCGGCGGCCTGCTCGGCCCTTCGCTGCTCGGCTCGACCCATGGCTTCGACCTCGAGATCCGCGTGGGCGCCGGCGCCTATGTGTGCGGCGAGGAGACGTCGCTGCTCGAGAGCCTGGAAGGGCGCCGCGGCGAGGTCCGCGCCAAGCCGCCGCTGCCGGCTCTGGTCGGTCTGTTCGGCCGGCCCACTATCATCAACAACGTACTCAGTCTCGCGGCCGTGCCCTTCATCCTCGCCGAGGGCGGCAAGGCCTATGCCGAGTTCGGCATGGGCCGCTCGCGCGGCACCATGCCGATCCAGCTGGCCGGAAATGTCCGCAACGGCGGCCTGTTCGAGACCGCATTCGGCGTCACCCTGGGCGAATTGGTCGAGGACATTGGCGGCGGCACCCTGTCGGGACGCCCGGTCAGGGCGGTCCAGGTCGGCGGTCCGCTCGGGGCCTATTTCCCGCCTTCGATGTTCCACCTCCCTTTCGACTATGAATCCTTCGCCGAGGCGGACGGGCTGATCGGCCATGCCGGCATCGTCGTCTTCGACGACAGCGTCGACATGGCCAGGATGGCGCGGTTCGCGATGCAGTTCTGCGCCGCCGAAAGCTGTGGCAAGTGCACGCCGTGCCGGATCGGATCGGTCCGCGGCACCGAGATACTCGACCTGATCGTCGCCGGCGACCGGGTCGACGAGCATCTCGCTCTGGTCGAGGATCTCTGCGAGACGATGAAGTTCGGATCGCTGTGCGCGCTGGGGGGTTTTACTCCTTATCCGGTGCTGTCGGCGATCCGCCACTTTCCCGAGGATTTCCGCCGCGAGGCGGCGCCCGCCGAGGGAGGAAGCAATGCCTTCGTGGATTAGACGAAGCCGTGATCCGGCGGGCGCGGATGCGCAGCCGTTCGCCGCGATGGAGATGATCCGATGACGCTCGATCCCGATAGTCCGTCCGGCCTGATCGTGGAGCCCGATCACGGCACGCCTGCGTCGCCGCTCGCGCCGGCCGTCACCCTGACGATCGACGGCAAACACGTGTCCGTTCCCGCCGGCACCTCGATCATGCGCGCCGCCAGCCTCGCCGGCACCGATATTCCCAAGCTGTGCGCGACCGACATGCTGAAGGCGTTCGGCTCGTGCCGGGTCTGCCTCGTCGAGATCGAGGGACGCGCCGGAACGCCGGCTTCCTGCACGACCCCGGTCGCGGAAGGGATGGCGGTGCGCACCCGCTCCGATCGTATCGACCGGGTCCGGCGCGGCGTGATGGAGCTCTATCTGTCGGATCATCCGGAGAATTGCCGGGACGACGCCGCAGGCCGCGATTGCAGCCTTCACGACGTCGCCGAGCAGGTCGGCCTCACGGAGGTCCGCTACGGCACCGGCGGGCGCAACCATCTCGCCGCCCCGATCGACGATTCCAATCCCTATTTCCTGTTCGATCCCGCCAAGTGCATCGTCTGCTCGCGCTGCGTGCGCGCCTGCGACGAGATACAGGGGACGTTCGCCCTGACGATCGGCGGGCGCGGCTTCGCCAGCCATGTCTCGGCGAGCCAGGAGCAGCCCTTCCTCGCCTCCGAATGCGTTTCCTGCGGCGCCTGCGTCCAGGCCTGCCCGACCTCGAGCCTGGTCGAGAAGAGGGTGTTCGAGGTGGGCGAGCCGGAGCGAAGCGCCGTCACCACCTGCGCCTATTGCGGCGTCGGCTGCGCATTCAAGGTCGAGATGCGCGGCGAGGACGTGGTCCGGATGGTGCCATGGAAGGACGGCAAGGCCAATCACGGCCATAGCTGCGTCAAGGGCCGCTTCGCCTGGGGCTATGCCAACCACAAGGAGCGGATCCTGAACCCGATGATCCGCGGCTCGATCGACGAGCCATGGCGGGAGGTGAGCTGGGACGAGGCGATCGCCCACACCGCATCGGAGTTCCGGCGCCTGCAGGCGAAATACGGCACCCGCGCCGTCGGCGGCATCACCTCCTCGCGCTGCACCAACGAGGAGACATTCCTGGTCCAGAAGCTGGTCCGCGCCGGCTTCGGCAACAACAATGTCGATACCTGCGCCCGGGTCTGCCACTCGCCGACCGGCTACGGCCTCAAGACCACCTTCGGCACCTCGGCCGGGACCCAGGACTTCGATTCGGTCGAGCAATCGGACGTCATCGTCGTGATCGGCGCCAATCCCACCGACGCCCATCCGGTCTTCGCCAGCCGCATGAAGCAGAAGCTCCGCCAGGGCGCTCGGCTGATCGTCATCGATCCGCGCCGGATCGACCTGGTGCGCACGCCGCACGTCGAGGCGGACTATCATCTGCCGCTGAAGCCCGGCACCAACGTGGCGGTGCTGACGGCGATGGCGCATGTCGTCGTGACCGAGGGTCTCGTCGACGAAGCCTTCGTGCGCGAGCGCTGCGAGCTCGACGACTTCCGCGAATGGGCCGAGTTCGCCGCCCGGCCCGAACATTCGCCCGAAGCGATGGAGCGCTATACCGGCGTCGCGCCCGCCGATCTGCGCGGCGCGGCGCGGCTCTATACGACCGGGGGCAATGCGGCCATCTATTACGGCCTCGGCGTCACCGAGCACAGCCAGGGCACCACCGCCGTCATGGCGATCGCCAACCTCGCCATGGCGACCGGCAATATCGGCCGGCCCGGCGTCGGCGTGAACCCGCTGCGCGGCCAGAACAACGTCCAGGGCTCGTGCGACATGGGCAGCTTCCCGCACGAGCTGAGCGGCTACCGCCACGTCTCGGATCCCGCGGCCCGCGACATGTTCGAGCGATTGTGGGGCAGCCCGATCGATCGCGAGCCGGGGCTGCGCATCCCGAACATGCTGGATGCGGCCGTCGACGGCGTGTTCAAGGGCCTCTACGTCCAAGGGGAGGACATCCTCCAATCCGATCCCAATACGAGGCACGTGGCCGCGGGCCTGGCGGCGATGGAATGCGTCGTCGTCCACGATTTGTTCCTCAACGAGACCGCCAATTACGCCCACGTATTCCTTCCCGGGTCGACCTTCCTCGAGAAGGACGGCACCTTCACCAACGCCGAGCGGCGCATCCAGCTGGTACGCAAGGTGATCGAGCCGCGATGCCTTTATGCGGACTGGGAGGCGACCCAGTTGCTCGCCCGCGCGCTCGGGCTCGACTGGAACTACACCCATCCCTCGCAGGTGATGGACGAGATCGCGGCGGTGACCCCCACCTTCAGCGGCGTCTCCTTCGCCAGGCTGGACGCGCTCGGGTCGATCCAGTGGCCCTGCAACGACAAGGCGCCGGAGGGCACGCCGGTGATGCATGTCGATCATTTCGTGCGCGGGCGCGGCAAGTTCGTGATCACCGAATATGTCCCGACCGACGAGAAGATCGGCCCGCGCTACCCGCTGCTGCTGACCACGGGCCGGATCCTCAGCCAGTATAATGTCGGCGCACAGACGCGGCGGACCGACAATGTCGTCTGGCATGACGAGGACCTGCTCGAAATCCACCCCAATGATGCCGAGGACCGGGGCATCGGCGATGGCGATTGGGTGAAGCTCGCCAGCCGCGCCGGCGAGACCTCGCTGCGCGCGAAGGTGACCGCGCGGGTGGCGCCGGGCGTGGTCTACACGACCTTCCACCACCCCGACACCCAGGCGAACGTGGTCACGACAGAATATTCGGACTGGGCGACCAATTGCCCCGAATACAAGGTGACGGCGGTCCAGGTCAGCCCGTCCAACGGGCCTACCGACTGGCAGGAAGCCTATGAGGCGCAGGCCTCGCACAGCCGCCGGATCGCCGCTTCGGAGGCGGCCGAGTGACGGCGGAACGCGGGCAGGACTTGGCCGCGGGCGGCACGGCGCGCTCCGGCCACACGCTCGAGCGCCTCGTCTACATGGCCAATCAGATCGCGCGCGAGTTCGGCAATCAGCGGCCCGGTGACTCGGTCGAGGCGACCTGGGACCATCTCTGGCATTTCTGGGACCCGCGGATGCGCGCGTTGATCGTCTCTCACTGGCAGTCTGGCGGAGAGGGCCTTGTCGACATTGCTAGGGCCGCGGTGGCGAAGCTCGCTTCTCCCCAGGCACCGGAGCCTCAGACGAAGGCGACGGAGTTCAATCGCGCCGGCGATCACGAGGACGGCCGCGACCTCATGTCGGATGCGGGCTGAACCCGGCGAGCATCGCGATCATGGCCGACGATACACCCGCGACGACCGCCTTGCGGCGGCTGTCGATCCCCTTCGGCCTTTGCCGCTATGCCTATGATCCGGGCACCGAACGGGTCGGCCTCCAGGCCGCGAACGCGCTGGGCGAGCCGCCGCGGCGCGTGCTCAAGACCTTGCTGGCGCAGGTGGACGGGCAGCCCGTCTGCCTCATTCTCGCCTCGGATCGCGAAGCGGCCATGAAGAAGGCGGCGGCGGCGTTCGGCGGCAAAAGCGCGGCGATGCTGCCGGTGCCCGACGCCGAGCGGATCAGCGGCTACAGGGTGGGCGGGGTGAGCCCGCTCGGGCAGCGCCGCACGCTGCCGACGGTGATCGACGAGGCGGCGCTCGCTGAGCCCTATGTGTTCGTGAATGGCGGCCAGCGGGGCCTTCAGCTGCGCCTCGCTCCGGCGGATCTGGTGCGGGCCACGCAGGCCCGGTTGGCCGTCATCGGCGCCTGAACGCCCATCTGCGCAATCGCGGCGGCCCGCAATGCGCGCCGCCGATCCTCGCAAATCGCCCCTAAATGAAAAAGCCCCGCCGAACGGCGGGGCTTTGTAGCGTCATGACGCCAGGACTAGCGCCAGTTCTCGCCGAACAACCATGCCCACATGGATCTAACTCCCAAACCCCCGGCAGAACCATTTCTACCTAACAGACTGTTTACCGCGATGCTCGTGGTAAACAAAGAGTTAAATTATGGTATGCTGGCGCATGTGTCGTTTTGGGGCTGGGCGTTGCGTAAAAGTGACGGCCGGCGGGTGGGGGCCGGGAAAAACCGTCCCAGATCCGGAAGTTACGAACGGCCGAAGCGCGACTCTGGGCAAGGGGCGTGACGGCATGCGAGCAGCAGTCCCTCTGGGCGCGGCGGCGTGGGCCTTGGCGAGTCGGGCCGAGGCAGGGGCGGAACGACGGCGTCGGGCGAATCAGGCACGGATAGCCATCCGTTCTAGGGTGAGGGGCGCCGGTCCAGGAACCGGACGCTGCGAAGCCATGCACGCTCTCCCGCAGGAGCGGGGCTGACGCCGCTCAGGCGGCCTGGCGGGAGGCTCCCGAGGCCTTCAGCAGCTTGCGCAGGTCGGCCACGGGCATCGGCCGGCCGAGATGATAGCCCTGCACGACGTCGCAGCGCATGCGCTTCAGCTCGGCGAGAACCTCGGCATTCTCGACGCCCTCGGCGACGACGCGGCGGCCGAGCGAATGGGCAAGCTGGATCGTCGAATTCACCATGATCCGGTCGCCCTTGGATTTGTCGAGCATGCCGATGAAGCTGCGATCGATCTTCAGCTCGGAGGCGGGGATCCGCTTCAGATATTCCAGCGTCGAGAAGCCGGTTCCATAATCGTCGATCGACAGCTCGACGCCGAGCCGGCTCAGCCGCTGCAGGTTGGCGATCTGCCGGGCGCCGCTGCCCAGTGTGGACGTCTCGGTCACCTCGAGGGTCAGCAGCTCCGGCGAGAAGCCGTGCTTGCGAAGCGCCGCTTCGACTGTCGGCACCAGAGTCAGGCTGTCGAGCAGCTGCGCGGAGAGATTGACTGCGACCGAGAAGCGTCGGCCGCGGCGATTGAACGAGGCCATGTCGGCAAGCGCCGTATCGAGCACGAAGGCGGTCAGCGCGTCGATGCGCCCTCCCTGCTCGGCCGCGGCGATGAACTGATCGGGCTGGAGCTGGCCCTTTTCGGGATGGGTCCAGCGCACCAGCGCCTCGGCGCCGACGATACGGCCGCTCTGGCAATCGACCTTCGGCTGATAGGCCACCCAGAGCTCGCGATGCTCGATGGCGTGGTCGAGACGCGCGAGCAAAGAAAGTCGCCAGTCGGCATCCGCGGCGCTCGCCGGATTGAAGCTTGCCCACCTCTTCCCTTCGCGGGCGGCCTCGTCCGCGGCGACCAGCGCGCTCGCTGCGCGCTGCGTCAGCGGCCGGTCGTCCTCGGTGTCGATGCCGAAGGTGACGGCGATGTCGATCAGGCGCGGGCCGATGACGATCGGACTGCGGAACAGGGCCTGCAGACCTTCCAGCTGCTGGACGAGATCGTCTTCCTCCATGTTCTCGGCGATCCAGGCGAAGACGCCGGGGCCGGCCTGATAGGTGGTGGCGCCGCCCGAGCCGAATTCGAGCCGCCCGACAATCTGTTCCACCAGTTCCTTCTCGAGCGGCACCTGTAAGGTCGTGGCGATCCGCGCATAGTTCATGATCCGGGCCGCGACGACGATGCCGCCGCCGCGGCTCTCCGCCTGGCGGAGCGCCTGGAGGTTGGGCAGGCCCGTCAGCAGATCGGTGGTTCCGCGGGCCCGATAGGCGCGCCGCAGGCCGGTGATCAGACGATAGAGCGAGGCCGTCGCGAGCAGCGCCAGAGCCGGCACGACGTCGGTATGGATGAAATTCTGCTCCAGAAGCAGGGGGGCAGCCACCAGCACCGCGACGGTGGCGCCGAGGATGGCCGAGGCGGCCACGCGCGGACGCAGTCCGACGACCGCCGCCGCCGCGAGCGCGCACAGGAGCAGCAAGGGGGCCCAGCCGAGGTCGAGCGGCCGGCCCGCCGTCAGAGTCTCGGCGGCGATCAGGTGAAAGAAGGCGGCCGGCACGAGGCCGAAGGAGGGCGCGCGATAATGGTCCGCGGCCAGGTCCGTGCGAGCGATCACGACCTGCCGCCCTTGCAGCCGATGGTCGGGCACGGCGTCGCGCAGGAGATCGTAGGCGCTGACGACCGGGATCGAGCGCAGATCGATGCCGTAATCGATCCTGAAAAGGCTCTCGCTCGGCTCGGCCGAACCGGCCAGCTCCGCCGCCAGAGAGGGTATCAGCCGGTCGCCGGCGCGCGCGCCGTGGGGATGGCTCCAGATCGCGCCGTCCCAGCTTACCCGCAGGTTCGAATTGACGATGCGGGCATGGCGCGCCAGCCGATCCGGCGGCAGATAATCGGCGCGGGTCCCGGAAATCGGGTCGATCGAGAAGCGCGCCGGCAAGAGGATGTCGGCGCGGGCGGAGGCAAGGGCGCTCTCCAGCGCGACAGCCTGCCGGCGCGATCCGATCTGGTCGAGATTGGCGTCGAGATGGATGCGGCGGGCTCCGGCGGCATCGACCCGGCGCACGAGCTCGGCCAGCTGCTCGCCGTTCCAGGGCAAGGCGCCGACGTCCCGAAGGCTGCGGTCGTCGATCGCGACCAGCACGACCGAGCCGCTGCCGGCGTGGTTGCGCAGCTTGTCGCGCACGACCTGCCCGACGCGCTCCATCGGCTCGCCCACATCGAGCAGTCCGAAGACCAACCCGACGGCGAGCGCCAGCAGAAGCGCTTTCCAGCGGCCTTCAAGAGACAATAGCGTTCGTGTCACTCCACGGCTCGAGGTAGTGAGGGTTCATCCTCGATAGCAGCCAATGGTTACCGAAATGGACCGATCTCGCCTCGCAGTCGCCCTGCCCCCCTCTCATGGTCCGGACGGGCGGCATTAACCTTCCCGTGCCGCTTAACCCATGCCAGGAGACGATTTTCCCGACGGCGAGGCGATGGCCGTCATATCCCGGGTCCCCGATGGCAGGCGGCAGCGCCCGGCTTTCGGCACGCTCGGCCGCCGAATCATGCCGGCCGGCGCGCCGGATCGCGACTCGCGAAGGGCGGGACCGGCGGCCCCGCCCGATGGGCGCCCCGGCAGGTCGGAGGATAGCCTCTAACCCCTGCGGAGCGGAAGGAAGCGCGGGTTGCGCAGCATGGCCGCGCTCAGCAGCGAGACGAGCAGCCCGACCGGGAAGATCTCGGTGAAGGTAACCGCCATGCGCAGCAGCGGATTGGCATAGATGGCACGGAACCCGTCCATCTCGGCCAGAGCCTCGGGCGAGGCTCCCTTGGCGCGCTCCTGCTCGATATACTGGTCGACGAATGCCTCCGCGCCTCCGGTCGCGGCGAGGGTCGTTTCCCAGGCCAGCGCATAGACCAGGCTGGCGACGAGGGTGATGCCGAGGCCGAGCCCGAAGGCGGGCCAGAAGCGGATGACGCCGCCGAGTTCGGAATCGCGGTAACGCTTGATCGCGACGAAGACGAGGCTGAGGGCAAGGAGCATCGTGAGGTAGCCGATGACCATGCCGAGCGCGCCGTGAACGAGCGTGCCGCTGGCCGCGAAGCCGAAGAAGGCCGCGCCGACGATGAGGCCGGCAATGCCGCCGTTGACGAATATCCTGCTGAGCATCTTCGCATCTCCCCTGGTGAGAGTCGCAGGATGACCGCCGCGGTCGCATGATCAATCGCCCGAAAGGATGATTTGGCCCCTTTCACCCGCAAGAATGACGCCGCGCGAGGTGAGCGGCGGCTCGGGATTCGCGCGGAGGGCGATTCAGGGCAGGAGGCCAAGCTCGCGTGCGCGGGCGATCGCGTCGGTGCGACGGCGCGCCTCGAGCTTCTCGAGCAATCGGGCGACATGGGTCTTCACCGTATTGGGCGAGATGCCGAGGCGGATGGCGATCTCCTTGTTGGATCGCCCGGCCGCGATTTCGTGGAGGACGGCGAGCTCGCGCGCGCTGATGCCGAGTGTGGCCTGCGCGACCGGATTGCCGTCGAACGCCTGCGGCGGCCCCGCGCCGAACAGACGGGCGCCGACGAACAGACCGAGCAAGAGAAATCCGGCGGCAACCAGGACGATGTAGATGTCGAGCGGGTTCGAGCGGACGAGACGCAGATAATCGAGGCTCTGCAACGCCAGCGCGCCTATCGCCAGCACGGCGCCGTACAGCGCGATCCGGCCCATGGCTGCGAACCGAAGCCCCATCCGCCTCCATGTAGCCGTCGCCCCGGGAGCGGGCAATCGACAGGACCGGGGACGATCTAGACCGGGAGGCGCCCGCCGAGATCGACCGCCGGCGGCGCGAGCTGGAAGCCTTCGGCGGCGATGGCCTCGAGCGCCCTCAGCAGCAGCTCTTCCTGGACGGCGAGGAAAGCGTCGAAGTCCTCGGCCACGACATAGCCGAAGACCTCGATCGGCAGGCGCGCCTCGCTGGGCGGCAGCAGCCGGACGCGAATGGCGCCTTCGAGCAGCCGGTCGTCGGAGGCGAGCGCGGTACGGATCCCGTCGAGCAGGCGGCGCAGCTGCTCGGGATTCGCCGCGCCTTCGACATGGAAGACCGGCTGGAACAGGAAATGGTCGCGGCTGGACAGATTCTCGACCTCGGCGTTCACCAGGCTGGAATTGGGGATGACCAGCAGGGTCCGCTCGAGCGTTCGCACCCGCGTCGAGCGGAGTCCGACATCTTCGACGGTACCGGTGCGCGAGCCGAAGCGGCAGACGTCGCCCACCTTGAACGGCCGGTCCGACACGATCGAGAGGCTGGCGATGAGATTCTCCAGCGTCTTCTGGGCTCCGAGCGCCAAGGCGAGGCCGCCGATGCCCAGGGCGGCGATCGCCGTGGTCACCTGGAAGCCGAAGACGTCGAAGACCGCGATCACCGCGGAAACGATGATGAGCAGCTTCGCCGAGCGGCTCGCCATTCGAATGATCGCCGTGGCGCTGGCCCGGCCGCGGCGGGCAAATCCGGCCAGCGCCCGGTCGGCGACCAGGTCGATCACGCGCCACAGCAGCCAGGCAAAGGCGATCCAGCCGATGACGAAGGTGAGCCAGGCAAAGGCTTCCCGGGCAACGATCGAGATGCCGAGACTCGGCGCCAGCCAGCTGGCGAGACCGACGGCGGCGAACAGGATGAGCGGCACGGCCACGGCGCCGGCGAGGCGGAGCGCCCCGCCGAGACGGCCGCCGATCGAGCGATGGCCGAGCAGGACCAGCCGGTAGAGCAGCCAGGCCATCAGGAATACCGCGCCGCTGATCGCGGCAAGGGTGAGCCAATGGGAGAAGGGGGCTCCGGCCACCTGCCATTGCGAGAGGCGCTGCGGAAGCCATCGCTCGGCGGGGACCGGTTCTTCCGGTGCCTCGAGCGAGAAAGCGGCGGTCAGGGTCTCGGCCGAGAACAGCCAGACGAGGCGGCCATCCCCCTCCTCCACCCGGCGCAGCAGCAGGTCCTTCACAGCCTCGCCGCTGCCCAGCGATCCGACTTCCTCCAGATCCGGCTCGAGCGCGTCGGCGAGATTGCCCTCGCTGTCGCGGCTCAGCTCCACGCGCGGGCGGAACTGCCCCTCGCGGTCGAGCACCGCCTGGAATCGCCGGGCCAGCGCCGATCCGCTCCGCTCGCCTCGGGCTCCGCGCACCCCGCGCACGTGCAGATAGCGGCCGGCGAGCGCATTGTCGCCGGCGGCGATCGCCCGGACGTAACCGGTGACCGTGCCCGCCGGCGTCGACCGTCCGAAAGGGTCGACCGCCGCCGTTTCGGCCGGGGCCGCCCCGTTGGACTGGGGAGACGCCTGCGCCGAAGCCGGAGTCGCGAAGGCGCCGGTCACGACGAAGAGGATCAGGCCGAGCAGCCGCATGAGGTGAGGTTGGCGTGCGGTCATCGAGATTCCCCGCCGGACCTACGCGAAGGTGTCGGCTTCGTTCCTTCGCCGGCCGCCCTTCAGCGCCCGGCAGCGAACAGGCCGTGCGGATCGGCCATGACCAGCATCGAATCGGCGCGCGCCAGTGCGATCAGGGTGAGGCCGGCTTCGTGCGCGCGTTCGACGGCGAGGCTGGTGGGGGCGGAAACGGTGACAAGCATCGGGAATCCGGCGAGAGCGGCCTTCTCGACCAGCTCGTAGGAGCAGCGCGAGGTCAGCAGGGCAAAGCCGCCGCTCATGTCGACTCCGCCACGCAGGCAGTGGCCGACCAACTTGTCCAAGGCGTTGTGACGCCCGACATCCTCGCGCGCGGCGACGAGGGCCCCGGAGCCGTCGAAGAAGGCGGCGGCATGGACGGCGCCGGTGTCGGCATTGAGCGGCTGATGCGCGCGAATCGTCTCGAGCGCGCGAAACAGCGATTTGGCCTCGATTGCCGGCGGGCAGCCGACCCGCGGCAGGGGCCGCAGCGCCTGCTCGAGATTCTCGATCCCGCAAAGGCCGCAGCTCGATTCGCCGACCCGGACGCGAACCCGGTCGAAGACATGCTCCCGCCGGTCGGGCGCCAATTCGATGTCGAGCAGCAAGCCCTGGTCGGCGGGCCGCACGTCGACGCGGACCAACTCGCCGATATGGCCGATCAGCCGCTCCG
Organism: Sphingosinicella terrae; assembly: GCF_003347635.1. Classification (GTDB taxonomy): domain Bacteria; phylum Pseudomonadota; class Alphaproteobacteria; order Sphingomonadales; family Sphingomonadaceae; genus Allosphingosinicella; species Allosphingosinicella terrae. Next base: position 142,500 of record NZ_QDFY01000007.1, on the reverse strand, counting down.
ACAGGGCGAAACCGGTGGCGAAATCCTCGAGATCCGCCGGCGTCGCCATCATCACGGCATAGCCGATCCCGAAAAAGCTGAGCGCGACCGGAGCCTCCACCGGCACCGCTCGGCCCGCCGCCGCGGCAGCGCCGTCGGGGGTGAGCGAAACTGTGTCGAAGCGCGTGACAAATTGTATGTGATGCTGCATATTTCTTCGCACTCACGAAAGCATCGGCAGGACGAAATGGCGACGATAGCACAGACCTCGGATCCCAAGGCTGCCCTGGTTCGGCTGCTCGAACATTATTCCTGCGAGGTCACCACGCGCGACCAGAAATCGCTCGATGCCGCCGGCGACCTCCTCCGGCCGAAGACGCGGGTATTCATCGCCTCCTTTCCGAAGGACACGGTCGACGATTTCATCCGCGGGGCGACCAAGCTGCACCGCGCCGGAATGGTGGCCATCCCCCATATCGTCGCCCGCAACATCCCGAGCCGCGCGGTGCTCGAGGACATGCTGGCGCGCCTCTCCGGCGAGGCGGGGGTCGACCGCGCCCACGTCGTCGGCGGCGACCGGGACGCTCCGGTCGGCGAATATGATTCGAGCCTGCAGCTGCTCCAGACCGGCCTGTTCGAGAAATATGGGGTCAATCGGATCGCGCTTGCCTGCTACCCGGAAGGGCACCCCCGTATTCCGGAGGACGTGCTCGAGTCCGCCCGTACCGAGAAGATGCGGGTCGCGGCCGAGCAGGGCCTCAGCGTCTGGCTGGTCAGCCAGTTCGCCTTCGAGGCACCGCCCATCGTCCGGCTCGCCCGGCACCTGCGCAGCCAGGGGATCGAGGAGCCCTATCGCGTCGGCATAGCCGGCCCGGCGAGCCATGCCACCCTGCTCAAATATGCGATGCTGTGCGGCGTCGGCACGTCGCTGCGGGCGCTCAAGGAGCGCCGGGGGCTCGGCCGGTCCGCGCTCGGCGGCGAGACGCCCGAGCCGCTGCTCAAGGAAATCGCCGTGGCCCGCGAGGCGGAGCCCGACCTGGGAATCGCCGGCGTCCATTTCTTCACTTTTGGCTCGCTCGCCCAGACTGCGAAATGGGTGGAGAGCCTGCGGGGATAGACCGTCCGCCCAGGATATTTCCCCTCCCTGGAAACAGGGAGGGGTTAGGGGTGGGTGGATTCCCACCGGCAATGCGATTTCGAATACGTACCCACCTTCGGCCCCTCCCTGCGTGCAGGGAGGGGAGTTGATGGCCGGCGCCTCAGCCGACGCGCTCGGTGCGCCAGCCTTGGTGATAGGTCTCGCGGGCGACCCGGCTGTACGGAACCGGGCTGACGACGGCGCGGACCTCGATCTGGCGGTGCGGCTCGACCGTGGTCTTGCGGGTGCCGCCATTTTCCTCGCCCCAGACGACGCGAAGCTCGGTCCCCTCGGGGATCTCATGGTCGATCGTCGCGAGGCTGAGCGCCGTCTTCTCGTTGTAGCTGTAGCCGGTGAACATCGACAGCCCGATCGTCGTGCCGCCGGCGTCGACGACACGGTCGTAATTGGATGACGCGTAATTGGCGAGCGGCAGGTCGAAATACTTGTAGGGCTGCTCGTCCGGGTTGAACTGCGAGGCGAAGATCTTCGCCATGTCCTCGGCGTTCCAGGCCAGAGTGACCTTGCGCCGCTGCGTCGCCGGATCGATCTGCTCGAGCGCCTCGCGGCCATGGAAATCGTGGTCGAACTTGACGAACGGGCCGTAGCCCAGCTCCCACGGGTTCAGATAATAGTCCTCGACATTGTCGGAAACGAAGCTGCCGCCGATGCCGCCCGTCGCCTCGTAGCTGTCGGCGCCGAGCCACTCGCGATAGGATTTGAGCTTCTCGCCCGTGTAGATGGCGGGAAGCGGCGACGGGATCCAGCCGGATTCGAGGGTGTTGGAGGGATAGGCGCGGCTGCCGACCTGGATGAGGCCGAGATCCTTGCCGGCCTCGACGATCGCAGCGCGGATCTCGTCCTGCTCCTCATAGGGACCCCAGATTTCGAGGCCGGGGGCGCCGGCCATGCCATGGCGAAGCGTGCGGACCTTGCGGCCGGCAATGTTCATCTCGCTCATGTTGAAGAATTTGAGCTGCTCGAGCGGGCCGCCATGCAGCTTCTCGATGATCTCCCAGGCGTTGGGGCCCTGGATCTGGAAGCGCCAATGGGTGCGCTTCACCGGCTTGCCCATCGGCCGGGACGGCGAGCGGTCGTCCTTGACCACCTCGACATTGTAGCCCCCGGTCTCGGCATGGAACATCAGCCAGTTCGCCGCCGGAGCGCGGCCGACATAGAGGAGCTGCTCCTCCGCGAGATAGAAGAGGATGCCGTCGCCAATGACATGGCCATAGGGCGTCGTCGGGACATATTGCTTGGCCTTGTCGACCGTGAAGTTCTTGAACGTGTTGATTGCGGTGTCGGAAACCAGCTTCACCGCGTCCGGGCCGTTGATGAACAGCTCGACCATGTGGTGGGACTGGTCGAACAGCACGGCGCTGTGCTGCCAGGCCCATTGCTCGGAGCGCCAGTTGGAGAATTCCGGCGCGACCACCGGATAGACATAGGCGCCGATCTGCGAATTGCGCATCATATCGACCGGATTGCCGGCTGCCTGCAGGACTTCCTCTAGATTCTTCGCGCTCATGTCGGGCCTCATTCCTCTCTTCTCGAAACGGTTCGAGGGGGCAGGCCGATCGCGGATCCGGACGTACGCCGAGTCCCCCGCCGGAGCCCTGCGCCTCTCGTGAAAAGCCTTCTGGCCTCGTTAGAAATAATATGCAACACAAACGAATTATGACGGCTCACATCCTCACTCTTTCGTGCGACGACCGCCCCGGACTGGTGGCCGCCGTCGCGGGCCTGCTGTTCGAGATGGGCGGCAACATCCTGGAAGCGCAGCAGTTCGACGACGTCGAAACCGGGCGCTTCTTCATGCGGGTCCTGTTCGACCTCGCCGGTGAAACCGACGCCCTGCGGGCGCGGTTCGCTCCGCTCGCCGGACAGCATGGCATGGAATGGCGGCTGCGCCGGCGCGACGAGCGCAAGAAGGTGATGCTGCTCGTCTCGAAGTTCGACCATTGCCTCGGCGACCTGCTCTACCGCGCCCGGATCGGCGAGATGAACATGGAACCGGTGGCGATCGTGTCGAACCATCCGCGCGAGGCGCTGCAGATCTCGATGATCGGCGACATCCCCTATCACCATTTGCCGATCACCAGGGAAACCAAGCCCCAGCAGGAGGCGCAGATCAAGGCGCTGGTCGAGGAGACCGGCGCCGAGCTGGTCGTGCTCGCCCGCTACATGCAGGTGCTCTCGGACGATCTCTCCGCTTTCCTGCACGGCCGCTGCGTCAACATCCACCACAGCTTCCTGCCCGGCTTCAAGGGCGCCAAGCCCTATCACCAGGCCCATGCCCGCGGCGTGAAGATGATCGGCGCCACCGCCCATTTCGTCACCGGCGACCTCGACGAGGGCCCGATCATCTCGCAGGACGTCGAGCATATCACCCATGCCGACACGCCCGACGATCTCGTCCGCAAGGGCCGCGACATCGAGCGCCGCGTGCTCGCCCGCGCGGTCCACTACCTGCTCGAGGACCGGGTGCTGCTGAACGGCGTGAAGACGGTGGTGTTCGCCGGCTAGGCCGTCGCCTGGCCCGGCGGCGTCAGCCTTCTTCCGGCCAGTAGAGCCGCATCGGATTGTCGACGAGGAGCTTGCGCTGCAGCGCCTCAGTCGGCGCAATGCGAGGGATCACGTCGACGAGGCTGCCATCGTCGGGGATGCGATGCTCCATGTTCGGGTGGGGCCAGTCGGTGCCCCAGAGGCAGCGGTCCGGATAATCCTCGACCAGCGGCCGGACCGCCGCGACGAAATCGTCATAAGGCTCGCCCTGGGGGGACAGGCGGTCGGGACAGGTCGGCTTGAACCAGATGTCGTCGCGGCCATCGAGCAGGCGGCGGAAGGCCTTCATGTCGGGACCGTCGGATCCCTGGGTCACGTCCGGCCGGCCCATATGGTCGACGACTACCGGCACCGGGATAGCGTCGAGAAACGGCCGCAATTCCTCCAATAGGTCCGCCTCGAAATAGACGACGACATGCCAGCCGAGCCGGGCGATGCGGCCCGCCACGTCGAGGAAGCGATCCTTGGGCGCATCGTCGACGAGCCGCTTCAGGAAATTGAAGCGCACGCCGCGAATGCCGCCGGCATGGAGCGCGTCGAGCTCGGCATCGGCGATGGCAGGATCGACGACGGCGACGCCGCGTGCTCGGCCCTGCGCGCGGGCGATGGCGTTCAGCGTGGCGCGATTGTCGGTGCCGTGGCAGCTCGCCTGGACGACGACATTGCGGCTGAAGCCGAGCCGGTCGCGCAGCGCGAACAGCCTCTCTGGCCCCGCATCCTGCGGCAGATATTTGGCCTTCGGGCTGAACGGGAATTCGGCCATCGGCCCGAAGACGTGGCAATGGGCATCGATCGCGCCCGGCGGCGGGCGGAAGCGGGGCTGCGACGGGTTCTCGGACCAGCTGCGGATCCGGCCGTCGGCGTCGACGCTCATCCGAACACCCTTCCGTCCATCAGCTTGCGGGCGGTCCTGAGCATGGCGGCGCTGGTCACGGCGCCGGTCTCGTCGGTCTCGAGCACGCAGGTCGTCTCGCCGGTCGGGTGCTCGACCGACAGCGTCTTGCGGCGGCCCTCGGGAACGGTCGCGACCGCAGCCGCCGGCGAGCCGGGGACGAGGCAGGCGGTGGCGACGCTGACCGCGCCGAGCACGCCGATCGACGCATGGGCCCGATGCGGGATGAAGGAACGGACGGTGACGGCGCCGCCGTCCCGCGGCGGCGCGACCAGCATCATCTTCGGGACCGATTTCCCGGCGACGTCGCCGAGGTTCATGAGCGGCCCGGCGGCGAGCCGGATCGCCTCGATCCGCTGCTTGAGCGCGGCGTCCCCGTCGAGCGTGTCGCGGTCCTCATAGCCGGTGGCGCCGACATCCTCGGCCTTGAACACGACGCAGGGCATGCCGTTGTCGATCAGCGTGCAATCGACCCCTTCGATGCGGTCGACCGCATGGCCGGTCGGCAGCAGGGCGCCGCAGCTGGAGCCGGCCGTGTCGCGAAACTCGAGCGGCACCGGCACGGCGGTGCCTGGAACGCCGTCGATCCGCGCCTTGCCGTCATAGCAGACCCGCCCGCTTGGGGTCTGCACGGTGGCGACGGCGACCTGGCCGGTATTGGCCATGTAGATGCCGACCCTGGTCTCGCCGTCCTCGGCCGCGACGAGGCCGCGCTCGATCGCGAACGGGCCGACGCCGGCGAGGATGTTGCCGCAATTCTGGGCGTCGGTGACGATCGGCTGGTCGACGAAGACCTGCAGGAAGAGATAGTCGACGTCGACGCCGGGACGATCGGAGCGCGAGATCACCGCCACCTTCGACGTCAACGGGTCGGCGCCGCCCATCCCGTCGATCTGGCGCGGGTCGGGCGAGCCCATCACCCGCAGGAGCAGGGCGTCGCGCTGCGCCGTGTCGGCGGGAAGGTCCTCGGCGAGGAAGTAGCCGCCCTTCGACGTTCCCCCGCGCATCCACATGCAGCGGACGCCGTTCGAGGGATCAGACATATTTGAGGCCCATCGCCTCCAGCTTGCCGCGCATGTCGTAGATGTCGAGGCCGAGCTCGCCGGCGGAGAGACGCTGGCGCTTGCTTTCCTCATTGGCTTCGCGCGCGCGCGCCTTCTCCAGCACCGAGGCGGCGTCGGCGCGGGCGACGACGCAGACGCCGTCATCGTCGGCAACGATGACGTCGCCGGGATGGATGAGCGCGCCGGCGCAGACGATCGGCACGTTGACCGAGCCCAGGGTCGCCTTCACCGTCCCTTGCGCGAACACCGACTTCGACCAGACCGGGAAACCCATCCGGTTGAGGTCGCGAACGTCGCGTACTCCCGCCTCGATGACGAGCCCGCGGCAGCCGCGGGCCATCGCCGACGTGGCGAGGAGGTCGCCGAAATAGCCGTCCTCGCACGGACTGGTCGGTGCGAGCACGAGGATGTCCCCCTCCTTCAGCTGCTCGATCGCGACATGGACCATCCAATTGTCGCCCGGCGGGGCCGAGATGGTCACCGCCGATCCGGCGATCCGCGCGCCCGCTTGAATGGGACGCATGAAGCTGCGCAGTAGACCGGTGCGGCCCTGCGCCTCATGGACGGTGGCGACGCCGCATTCGCCGAGGCCGTCGACGACCTCGGGGCGGGCACGCTCGATATTCTGGACGACGATTCCGGACATGGCGGCACCAATGCCCCGGCGGTCCTGAGGTACAAATTCGAACAGGCCGCCGGCCATAAGCAGACGCTATTCCAGCATCCCCCAGTCTGGACTCGGCACCGCTTCCCTTCCACATGGTCGAAACGACCGGACGTGGAGGATGCCCCCGATGAACGAGTATCTGAAGCATTATGTCGACGGCCAGTGGGTCGCCAGCGAGGGCGGCCGTCGCCACGAGGTCGTCAATCCGGCGACCGAGGAAGTCACGTCGGTGGTGATGCTCGGTAGCCAGGCCGACGTCGACAAGGCCGTCGCCGCCGCCCGCCGCGCCTGGGAGAGCTACTCGCAGACGAGCCGCGACGAGCGTCTCCAGCTGCTCGGACGGATCATCGAGGAATATAAGAAGCGCATTCCGGACATCGCCAGGGCGATCTCCGAGGAGATGGGCGCGCCGATCACCCTCGCCACCACCGCCCAGTCGGGATCGGGCATGGGCCATCTCGCCTCGACCCTCGAGGCGCTGAAGGGCTTCGCCTTCGAGGAGTCGACCGGCAAGAACCGCGTCGTCTACGAGCCGGTCGGCGTCGTCGCTCTGATCACGCCGTGGAACTGGCCGATGAACCAGATCGTCGCCAAGGTCGCGCCGGCCTTGGCCGCCGGAAACACGGTGGTGCTGAAGCCGTCCGAGCAGACCCCCGGATCGGCCGCGATCTTCGCCGAGGTGATCGACGCCGCCGGTGTTCCGGCCGGCGTCTTCAACCTGGTGCAGGGCGACGGCCCCGGCGTCGGCGAGGCGCTGGCGAAGCACCCGGACGTCGACATGATCAGCTTCACCGGCTCGACCCGCGCCGGCATCCTCGTCGCCAAGAACGCCGCCGACACGGTGAAGCGGGTCCACCAGGAGCTGGGCGGCAAGTCGCCCTTCATCATCCTGCCGGGAACTCCGCTCGACATGGCGCTGCCCGGCGGTGCCGGCGGCATGCTGCTCAATTCCGGCCAGAGCTGCGTGGCGCCGACCCGCTTTCTCGTCCACCGCTCCCAATATGAGGAAGCGCTGGAGAAACTGGGCCAGATCTTCGGGTCGAAGGCAGTCGACGATCCGACCAAGGAAGGCGGCCATATCGGCCCGGTCGTGAACAAGCCCCAATATGAGAAGATCCAGGGCCTCATTCGGAAGGGCATGGACGAGGGCGCCCGGATCGTCGTCGGCGGCCTCGGCCGGCCCGAGGGCAAGGACAAGGGCTATTATGTGAAGCCGACCGTCTTCGGCGACGTGAGCAACGACATGACCATCGCCCGCGAGGAGATTTTCGGTCCTGTCCTCGTCGTCATCCCCTACGACTCGCTCGAGGAAGCTGTCGAGATCGCCAACGACACGCCCTACGGCCTGGGCGCCTATATCGCCGGCGATCCCAATGTCGCGAAGCAGATCGTGCGCAAGATCCGCGCCGGCAGCGTGTTCGTGAATTCGGGCGGACTCGACTTCAACTCGCCCTTCGGCGGCTACAAGCAGTCCGGCAACGGCCGCGAGTTCGGCAAGTTCGGCCTCGAGGAATTCTGCGAGATCAAGTCCGTGATCGGCGACGTGCCCGCCGACGCGCCGCCCGCGGAAACGGCGGCCTGATCTTCGCCTTCCGCCGTCAGCGGGGCGAGAGGGTGAAGCCGGGCGGCGCCCGGTCCTCGCGATGCTCCGAATGGTACATGTCCATGACCAGGGTCACCTGGCCGGGTGCCGCCGCGCCGCAATCGAGCGGGTAGGCATCGACGATCGTGCCGAAGGCGCCGACGCCGGCGCTGCCGCGCTGGCCGGTCCGGGGCGCCGAGCCGTCGGCGCAGCGCAGACGGGCGATATAGGCGCGCTCCCCGTCGGGCCCGCCGACGCGCACCGGATTCTCCGCCGTGCCGAGCGGATGCGCCGCGGCCGCGGCGATCGCCTCGTCGAGATCGTCCGCGTCGGGGGCAAGCCCCAGCTCGGCGAGCATCGATTCGGGCGATCGGGTCCGCTCGCCCAGTTCCTGGGCGGCGGCGGGCGCCGCGGCGAGGGCGGCGGCGAGGATCAGGGGCAAGCAACGCATGGCGGTCTCCTTGGCGGAAGAAGGGCTTAGCCGGCGCAGGGCGCCGGGCCAAGGCGGATGGCCCGGTCAGTGGAAATCGCGAGTCTTCACGCGGATGCCGGGTTCCTTGGAATAAGGGTAGAGCGGCAGAGGCCCCTTGCCGCGGCGATCGGGGCTGCCCCCCCTGGCGCCGTCGCCGGGGCCGGTGCGGTGCGGGAAATCGCGCTGGCCGACGGCGCGGAGCAGGGTGGATTCGTCGTGAATCCGGTCGGCGATGATGTGGATGACGTCGCCTTCCTTCTGCAGCTGTCCCTCGATCCCGATCATCGCCGCCGCGAGCACCGTGCGGCGATATTTCTCGTAGAGACGCTGCCAGACGATGATGTTGGCGATGCCGCTTTCGTCCTCGATGGTGATGAAGGTGACGTTGCCGGCGCCCGGGCGCTGGCGAATGAGGACGATGCCCGAAAGCCTGACCTTGCGACCGTCCCTGATCGTCTTGAGCGCGCCGCAGGGCACCGAGCCGAGACGCTCAAGCTCGGGCCGGACGAAGGCGAGCGGATGATCGCGCAAGGTGAGCTGGATCGATCGATAATCCTCGACCACCTCGCGCCCCTCGGTGAGCGGCGTGAGCGCGACTTCAGGCTCGGCGTCGCGGGCATCGGCGGCGGCGAAGAGCGGCAGCGGTGCGTCGCCGAGGCCGCGCACCTTCCACAGCGCCTGGCGGCGGTCGAGACCGAGGCCGGCAAAGGCGTCGGCATCGGCGAGCTTCTCCAGCGCCGCCACCGGCACGCCGGAACGGCGCCAGACATCCTCGACCGAATCGAACGGCCGCTCCGCGCGCGCCGCGAGGATGCGGGCGGCATGATCATTGGCGAGCCCCTTCACCAGCCGCAGGCCGAGGCGGACGGGGAGATATTTCCTCCCCTGCAAAGGCAGGGGAGGATCAGGATCCTCGATCGTGCAATCCCACCGGCTCTGGTTGATGCAGACCGGCCGCACCTCGACATCGTGCTCACGCGCGTCGCGGACGATCTGGGCGGGGGCGTAGAAGCCCATCGGCTGGGCGTTGAGCAAGGCGGCGCAGAAGATGTCCGGATGGTGGCACTTCATCCAGGAGGAGGCATAGGCGATCTTGGCGAAGCTGGCGGCGTGGCTCTCCGGAAAGCCGTAGCTGCCGAAGCCCTCGATCTGCTTGAAGGTCCGCTCGGCGAAGTCGCGCGCATAGCCGTTGGCCACCATCCCCTCGACGAGCTTGTCGTGGAAGGCGCTGACGCCGCCGGTCGACTTGAAGGTCGCCATCGAGCGGCGCAGCGCGTCCGCCTCGGTCGGCGTGAAGCCGGCACCGACGATAGCCACCTTCATCGCCTGTTCCTGGAAGAGCGGCACCCCCTTGGTCTTCTGCAGCACCTCGCGCAGCGCCTCGGAGGGATATTCCTCCGGCTCCTTGCCCTCGCGCCGGCGCAGATAGGGGTGGACCATGTCGCCCTGGATCGGGCCGGGCCGGACGATCGCCACCTGGATGACGAGATCGTAGAATTCGCGGGGCTTGAGGCGCGGCAGCATGCTCATCTGGGCGCGGCTCTCGATCTGGAAGGTGCCGAGCGTGTCCGCCTTCTGGATCATCGCATAGACCCGGTCGTCGTCCTTCTGGAGCATTTCGGAATCGAGGCCGAGGGAAATGCCCTTATGTTCGGCGAGAAGCTCGAAGGCGCGGCGCATGCAGCCGAGCATGCCGAGGCCGAGCACGTCGACCTTCATGAAGCCCAGTTCCTCGATATCGTCCTTTTCCCACTCGATGACGTCGCGATCCTCCATCGCCGCCGGCTCGATCGGGACGAGCATGTCCAGCCGCTCGCGGGCGAGGACGAAGCCGCCGGGATGCTGGGAGAGATGGCGGGGCGTGCCGATCAGCTGGCGGGCGAGCTCCAGGGTCAGAGCGAGCCGGGGATCGCGGCTGTCGAGATGGAGATCGGCGGCGTGGCGCTCGCTCACCCCCTCGCTCGACCAGCCCCAGATCTGGCCGGCAAGCGCGCCGGTCACGTCCTCGGGAAGGCCGAGCGCCTTGCCGACCTCGCGCACCGCGCCGCGGCTGCGATAGCGGCTGACCACGGCGGTCAAAGCGGCATGGCGGCGGCCATAGGTCTCGTAGATCCACTGGATCACCTCCTCCCGCCGCTCATGCTCGAAATCGACGTCGATGTCGGGCGGCTCGGCGCGGCTCTCCGAGATGAAGCGCTCGAACAGCAATTGATGCCCGACCGGATCGATCGAGGTGATGCCGAGCACGAAGCAGATCATCGAATTGGCCGCCGAGCCGCGACCCTGGCAGAGTATCTCCTGGCTGCGGGCGAAGGCGACGATCGCGCTGACGGTGAGGAAATAGGGCGCGTAGCCGAGCCGGCCGACGAGCGCGAGCTCATGCTCGAGCAGCGCGGCATAGGCGTCCGGCACGCCGGGAAAGCGCGCCTGCAGCGCCTCGCGGGTCAGCTGCTCGAGCGCCTCCTGGGGCGAGCGGCCCGACATCATGGTCTCGTCGGGATATTGGTAGGCGAGATCGCGCAGCGAGAAGGTGCAGCGATCCGCGATGTCGGCGCTCGCCCGGATCGCGTCGGGAAAGGCGGCGAAGCGGCGCTCCATCTCCGGCGGCGGCTTGAGGTGACGGTCGGCGAAGCGCTCGCGCCTGAAGCCGAGATCGTCGATCGTGCATTTGTGCCGGATCGCGGTGACGACGTCCTGGAGCAGGCGCTTGTCCGGGCTGTCGTAGAGGATGTCGCCGGCGGCGAGGCTGCGGACCCCGAAGCGCCGCGCCATCGCGTCGAGCGCGTGCAGCCGGACGGCGTCGCCCGGACGGCGGCGCAGGCCAAAAGCGGCATGAGCGCGCTCGCCGAAGATCTCGGCAGTCAGCCGCAGGCCGCGCTCGGCCCCGGCATCGGCCTCGCCGGTGACGAAGGCGGCGACGAGGCCGCCGGCATGGGCCTCGACATCCTCCCAATGGAGGAAGCATTGTCCCTTCTCGCCCTTCTTGCGGTCGGCGCGCTGCTTGCCGAGGGTGAGGAGGCGGGTCAGGCGCGACCAGCCGTCGCGATCCTCCGGCCAGACCAGCAGGGATTGCCCGTCCATCAGATCGAGCCGGCAGCCGGCGACGAGCCGCACCCCGGTCGCCTCGGAAGCGCGCAGCGCATGGACGAGGCCGCCGACGCTGTTGCGGTCGGTGATGCCGAGCGCCGGATGGCCGAGCAAAGCGGCGGCCGAGAACAGCGCCTCCGCGCTCGACACCCCGCGCAGGAAGCTGAAATGGCTGGTGACCTGGAGCTCGGTGTAGGTCATCGCGGAGTGGCGTTCCTCATCCGAACAGTCCGTGCAGGTACCAGCTGAGATCGCCGGTGCGGGAATCCTCGCCGTCGCCGCGGCGAAACAGCCAGAAGCGCTGGCCGGCCTCGTCCTCCACCTGGAAATAGTCGCGCACCGCCTCCGCCTCTCCCTTTCGCTTCCACCATTCGCCGTGGATCCGCTCGGGCCCGTCGGCCTGGCGGACGCGATAGGCCCGGCCGCGCCAGCTGAAGCGGCGCGGCGGCTGGTCGGGGAGCAAGGCGACGACATTGTCGATCCGCTCGGGCGGCGACAGCAGCCGGACCGGGCGCGGCCAGGACGGCCAAGCCGCCGTCGCGGCCAGCGGCGGCACCCGGCGGACGCTGCGCTCCGGCACGTCGCTCTCGACGGCGCTCGCGCGATAGAGGCGGCGGCTCCCCAGCCGGCCGGCGAGGCGGTCGATCAGCGGGACGATGTCGGGCGCGGGCCGCTCGCCGGCGAGGCCGCCCTCGATCGGCTGCGGCCCCAGCGGCTCGACCCGGGCCGCGGTCAGACGGACGCACTCGATACCGAAGCCGGGCTCGATCGTCTCGATCCTGGCGCCGAGCAGGCGCAGGAGATGAGGGCCGTCGCGGGTGGCACGGGCGGTGCCGACGCCCACGATCTGGGTCTCGCCGTCGACCCGCTCGCAGGCGAAATCGAGCCGGCGGACAGCCAACCCCTCCTGCTCGAGGCGGCGCACGAGGCGGCGCATCGCCTCCGCCATCGCCTCGGCGATCGCCTCCGCCGTCCCGATCGGCTCGACGAAGCGAAGCAGGATCGAAGGCGGATCGACCGGCACGATCGGATCGAAGGGCTCGCCGGCCCGGCCGAGCGCCTGATCGAGGCGGGTGAGCAGGGACCGGCCGAAACGCCGCTGCAGCGGCGCGCGCGGCTTGGCGACCAGGTCGGCGATCGTCTCCAACCCCAGCCGCCGGGCGGCGGCGAGCGTCGGCTCGTCGAGGCGGAGCGCGGCCAAGGGCAGCGGCGCCAGCGCCGCCGCCTCTCCGCCCGGGGGGCAGAGGATCAGCGGACCGGCGCCGAAACGGGCGAGCGCATGCGCCGCGCCGGCGCTGCCGGCGACGGCGATCCGGGCCGAGAAGCCCAAGCGGGCGCAATAAGCGAGGATCCGATCGGCCATGCGCCGCTCGCCGCCGAACAGGTGGGCGACGCCGCTGAGATCGAGCCAAAGCCCGTCCGGGCCCGAGACGGCGGCACGGGGCGTCCAGCGGCGGGCGGCGAGCAGGCCGAGCCGCGCCAGCCAGGCGCCGTCGCCTTCCGGATCGGAATCGCGGACGTCGAGCCCGGGCACGAGCATCCGCGCCTGGGTGACCGCCATTCCGGGCTCGAGCCCGAGCGCCAGCGCCTCCCGCGAGAGGGCGGCGAGGACGACGCGCTGGCCGGAGCGATGGGCGGTGACGAGCGGCGCCTGCGCCGTGGCGATCGGCGCGAGCGAGCGTATCTCCTCGTCCCGCGCCCAGCGCGCACCGGGGCGGAAGCCGGGGGCATTGGGGCAGGAGCAAGCGGGACGTTCGCTGGTCTCCGCTTCGAAGTTGAAAGATGCCCCTCCACCACCCTGCGGGTGGTTCCCCTCCCCGCGAAATCGCGGGGAGGATGAGCTAGGCGGCGCGTCTTTCCTCTCCGATCGCCTGATCCGGTCGATCGGCAGGAAGGGCAGGAAGAGCGAGGCGAGCCTCGGCATCGGGGGCCTCCAATATCCATTGATGCGCTTCGCCGCCGCGCTGGCGGACGAGCGCGACATTCCAGCGGCCCCGGCCGACCCCCGGCACCGCCAGCCGCTCCGAAGGCAGGCAGGCGAGGCGCCAACGGGTGACCGCGGCCGACGGCGGCGCCAGCGGATCGGCATCGGCCCGTCGCCAGCGGCGCAGCAGCAAGGCGGTCGTCCCGCCCTCCTCGGCGGCGAGCTGGAGCCGGCGGCCGGCGGCGAGCTTCAGGCTCCCCGCCTCGCCGACCACCGCGGCGAGGCCGCCATGGCGCAGCCCCTCCTCCATCACCGCCAGCACCTCCTCGTCGCGGCGGCATTCGGCGTAGATCAGCCGATCCGGCGCCAGGCCCGCTTGCGCGAGGCCCGGCGCGAACAGGTCGCGCCGCGACAGCGCCCAGAGCACAATTCCCTCCTCCAGCCGGGCGGCGATCGAGGCGAGGAACAGCACGCAGGCGGCCTCGTCGCCCAGCGCCGGGCTGGCCGGCGCCGCCTCGTGCAGGGCCGCGACGGCCAGGCCACCGCCGGCGAGACGGCGGTCGACCTCGGCGAGGCCGAAGGGCAAGCAGGGGCGGCCGGCAACGCGGCCGGCGCTCTCGATGGCGCGCACCTCTTCGCGCAAAGCGGCGAGGCGCACGTTCTGTGAAGACGTGAGCGGCATGCGACTCGGACTCTCTTGTTCGCTTTATGTTCCAACTCCGTTCAGCCGGAGTCAAGCCGATCGTCCCGAAAGGAGCACGCGCCCTTGCCATCGAGGGAAGGCATCCCACGTCGCCGATGCTCGACAAAGCCACTGTCCCGAACGAAAAGCTCCCGATGATCCTGCTGCGCGCGCTGCTGCTCCCCCTCCTCATCCTGATCGCCCTCCCCGCCCCGGCGCTTGCCCAGGGCGGCGACTCCGACTGGCTCTATCGCGGCAGCGACATCGCGCCCGATCCCGCCTGGCGATTCGGCACTTTGCCCAACGGCCTGCGCTATGCGGTGCGGCGAAACGCCTTGCCGGCCGGACAGGTCTCGATCCGGATCCGCATCGACGCCGGCTCGATGCACGAGGAGGACGGCGAGCGCGGCTGGGCCCATTATGTCGAGCACATGCTGTTCCGCGGGACCGAGAGCTATCCGGACCGGCGGGCGCGGCAGATCTGGCAGGAGCTCGGCGCCAGCTTCGGCAGCGACAGCAATGCCCGCACCACCCCCAACGAGACCGTCTACCAGCTCAACCTGCCTCATGCGGAACGGCCGGCGCTGGACACCAGCCTCGCGGTGCTCGCCGAGATGATGTGGCGCGCCCGCTTCGACCAGGCCGCGGTCGAGGCCGAGCGGCCGGTCATCCTCGCCGAGAAGGGGCGGCGGCCCGAGCTCACCCAGCGCATGGTCGAGCTCTCGCGGCGGCTCTTCTATGCCGGCCTGCTCTATGGCGAGCGCGACCCGATCGGCACCGACGAGACGCTCAATGCCGCCACCGCCGATGGCCTCAAGGCCTTTTACCGCCGCTGGTACCGGCCCGACCGCACCCATGTCGTGATGGTCGGCGACGCCGATCCGGCGATGATGGAGGAACTGATCCGGGCCCGTTTCGGTGGATGGACGGCCGAGGGCCCGCCGCCGGCCGAGCCGGATTACGGCCGCATCGCCGAGGTGGCGCAGCCGGTCGCCAACCTCGCTTATCCCGGCACCCCGCTGGCAGCGACGGTAATGTGGCTGCGGCCCTACGAGGCGCTGCCGCACACGATGGAACGCGAGCGGCTCTATCTCGAGGAATCGCTCGCCGAGCGCATCCTCAATCGCCGGCTCGAGGCCCATGCCCGCGGCGAATCGGCCTTCATCAACGCCTCGGTCGATGCCGGCCGCTCGCGCAACGTCACGTTCGCCACCAGCCTCTCGGTCGTCGCCCGCGAGCAGCAATGGCAGCCCTCGCTCGAGCAGGCCTTCGCCATCGTCGCCGACGCGCTGCGCGATCCGCCGAGCGCGAGCGAGATCGACCGGGAATTGCGCAACCTGCGCACCGCCGTCAGCGCCGCGGTCCAGGGCGAAGACACGGCCCAATCGCAGGTGCGCGCCGAGCAGCTGATCGGCGCCATCGGCAACGGCGCGGTCGTCACCACCGCCCGGACGGTGCTCGACAATTTCGAACGGAACGCGCCGCAGATGACGCCGGAGCGGGTCGGCGAGGCGATGCAGCGCCTGTTCGCCGGCGCCGGTCCCCGAATGATGCTGGTCTCGCCGGAGCCCGTCGCGGGCGGCGAGGCGACCCTCGCTTCGGCGCTCGCCGCCGCGCAGGCGGCAGCGCCAGCGATCCGCGCCGCCGACCGCAGCGTCAGCTTCGACGACCTGCCGCCGCTCGGCCCGCCCGGCCAGGAAGTGTCGCGCCAGCATGTCGAGGATCTCGACGTCACCATCGTCCGTTTCGCCAACGGCTCCACCCTCACCTTCAAGCCGACCCGGTTCGAGCAGGGCTCGGTCCAGGTGCGGCTGCGCTTCGGCGCCGGCCAGGCCGGCTTCGCCCCCGACCAGCCCTCGCTCGGATGGCTTGGCGGCCTCGTCGGCCCCTCCGGGCTTGCCGGCCTCGACCTCGAGGGCATGGAGCGGCTGCTCACCGGCCGCCGGATGGCGATGACCTTCGCCATTGGCGAGGATGCCTTCGTCCTGGCCGGCCAGACCAATTCGGAGGACCTGGCCGACCAGCTGCGGCTGCTCGCCACCAAGCTCACCCATCCGGAATGGGACCCGGCCCTGTTCGCGCGTTTCCGCAGCGCGGCGGTGGAAAGCTTCGACCTCCATTTCTCCTCGGCATCGGCACGGGCGACGCGGGAGATGGGCGGCTTCATCCGCCCCGACGACCAGCGCTGGCGGCCGATCGAGCGGCAGGAGATGGCGGCGGTGACCGTCGAGCAGTTCCGCGACTTCTTCGCGCCCTTGCTTTCGCAGGGCCCGGTCCACGCCGTCATCGTCGGCGACATGGAGCTGGAGGCGGCGGTGGAGGCGATGCGCCGCACCGTCGCGTCGCTTCCGCCGCGCCCGCAGCCCGCCATCCCGGCCGAAGCGGCGCAGGTACGGCCGCCGGCGCCCGATCCGCAGCCCCGCACCTTCACCCACGAGGGCGATCCCAACCAGGCGTTCGCGATGATCGGCTGGTCGACGCTCGGCGGGCGCGACCGGATCGAGGAGCGGCGGGCGCTGGCGTTGGCCGCCAACATGTTCCAGGCACGCCTGTTCGACCGGCTGCGCGAGGAGGAGGGCGCCACCTACTCGCCCAACGGCGCCCATCTGAGCTCCGATTCCTTTCCCCAATGGGGAATCTTCTACGCGTCGGCCGAAATCCGCCCCGACCGCGCCGAGACCTTCTTCCGGGTAGCGCGCGAGATCGTCGCCGACCTCGCCGCGCGCCCGGCCCTGGCGGACGAGTTCACCCGCGCCCGCAATCCGGTGATCAGCGGCATCGAACGGCGGCTGGCGACCAACGCCTATTGGGTGGGCGCGGTCGAGAATTGGGTCGAGCATCCCGAGGAAATAGAGAGCGTCCGCTCCTACCTCGCCGACTATCGCGCCTTGACGCCGGAGGACGTCCGCCAGGCCGTCGCCTCATGGGTCGCCGACCAGGGCGACTGGTCGATGCTCGTCCTTCCTAGTAGAGGGGTAGCCGAGAGAAGCGAATAGTGGCCAACAGCGCCGTCCCCATCGCCGCGCCACCGCTGCGCCAGGCCGCCGAAAGCTGGCATCCTGTCCGGTTGCGCGGCCGGCCGTTCTTCGAGGACAAGAACCGTGCTTTCTGGACGCTCCAATCGATCGGCTGGGGCGGCTATTTCCTGCTGCGCACCCTCTCCGGCCTCGCCAATGCGATGGGCTGGGCCTATGTCCTCCACACCGCCCTGCTGACCGCCACCGGCTATTCGATCACGCTGCTGATGGCCGCCGCCTATCGGCGGCTGATCCGGATGAAGCCCATCTACACCTGGGCGATCTCGATCCTCATCCTGATCGTCGCGGCCGCCGCCTTCTCGGCGATCGAGACCTGGAGCAGCGCCACCTTCATCTATCCCGGCTCGCGGCTCGACGGCATCCGCTTCCTCGGCGCGATCATCCTCACCGTCACCCTGCTGGTCGCCTGGTCGGCGCTCTATTACAGCATCAATTTCTACCTCTTGCTCGAGGAGCAGAGCGACCGGCTGCTCCGGCTCGAAAGCCAGGCCTCGAACGCGCAGCTGGCGATGCTTCGCTATCAGCTCAACCCGCATTTCCTGTTCAACACGCTGAACTCGATCTCGACCCTGGTGCTGCTCAAGCAGACCGAGCGGGCCAACGCGATGCTCTCGCGCCTGTCCTCCTTTCTCCGCTATACGCTGGTCAACGAATCCACGGGGCTCGTCACCATCGCGCAGGAGATCGAGACGCTGAAGCTCTATCTCGAGATCGAGAAGATGCGGTTCGAAGATCGGCTGAGGCCGCATTTCGACATCGATCCCCATTGCGACCGTGCCCTGCTGCCGTCGCTGCTGCTGCAGCCGCTGATCGAGAATGCGATCAAATATGCGGTGACGCCGCAGGAGGAGGGGGCCGACATCGCCGTCGAGGTGCGGCGCCACGCCGACCGGATCGCGATCCGCGTCTCCGACACCGGTCCGGGGACCGACGGCCTCCATACACGCAGGGCGGAGGAGTCCACCGGAGTCGGACTGGCGAACATTCGCGACCGCCTGGCGCAGGCCTATGGCGACAATCACCGCTTCGAGACACAGTCGGAGACGACAGGGGGGTTCCGCGTTCTCATCGAGATTCCCTACCAAGTTGAAGAAGCCGAGGAGCCGAAATGACCATCCGTACGATTCTGGTCGACGACGAGCCGCTTGCCATCCAGGGGCTGCAACTGCGCCTGGAGAAGCATGATGACGTCGAGGTCGTCGACACCTGCTCGAACGGTCGCGAGGCGATCCGGTCGATCAAGACCCACAAGCCCGACCTCGTCTTCCTCGACATCCAGATGCCGGGTTTCGACGGCTTTTCCGTGATTCAGGGGCTGATGGAGGTCGAGCCGCCTTTGTTCGTGTTCGTGACCGCTTATTCGGACCACGCGATCCGCGCCTTCGAGGCGCAGGCGGTCGACTATCTGATGAAGCCGGTCGAGGAGGCGCGGCTCGCGGATACGCTCGACCGCGTCCGCCAGCGGCTCGCCGAGAAGCGCGGCGTCGAGGAAATCGACCGGCTGAAGGAAGTCCTGGCCGAAGTCGCGCCCGAGGCGATGGACAATGTCGATGCCGGCGGCGACGACGCCCATGCCTCCAACCGCTACGAGCGGATGATCAATATCAAGGATCGCGGCCAGATCTTCCGGGTCGACGTCGACTCCATCGAGAAGATCGACGCCGCCGGCGATTACATGTGCATCTATACGGGCGACAACACGCTCATCCTGCGCGAGACGATGAAGGATCTCGAGAAGCGGCTCGATCCGCGCCGCTTCCAGCGCGTGCACCGCTCGACCATCGTCAATCTCGACCAGGTCAGGCAGGTGAAGCCGCACACCAACGGCGAATGCTTCCTGGTGCTCGACAGCGGATCCCAGGTGAAGGTCAGCCGCTCCTATCGCGACGTGGTGGCGCGCTTCGTCCACTGAGGCGGGGCGTCCGCCGAACTCTCTGAGCCCCTGGCGTCGGCGGATCCCGTCGGGGTCGGGGTCGGGGTCGGCGTCCGCCCGCCCGTGCCGCTTGCCATTTTAGTACGCCGCGTACTATAATTGGCTCGCAGCCGGAGGTCCGCGGGATGAACGACCCTGCCGTCACCACTCTGGGTTATGCCCTGCTGGGGTTGATCGGGCAGTCGCCGCGCAGCGGCTATCGTCTTCGGCTGGTCTTCGAGACGACGCCGCTCGGCACCTATTCCAGCAGTCCGGGAAGCATCTATCCGGCCCTCAAGCGGCTGGAGAGAGCAGGTCTCGTGCGGCGCGAAGCCGCGGGCGGCGGCAAGCCGCTCTTCCATCTCACCGGCACCGGCGCCGCCGCGCTGCAGTCGTGGCTCGAGCGACCGGTCGACGCCGAGGAGGCTATCGATCGCGAGATCGCCCTGCTGCGCTTCGCATTCCTGGAGGGCCATCGTGATCGGACGCTGAGCCTGTCCTTCCTCGCCGGTTTCGCTGCCGCCGCGAAAGGTCAAGTCGACGCCTTGGCGTCCTTCCTCGCCGGTGAGGAAGGACGGGCGCTGTCGCTGCAGAGCCGGCTCGCGGTCGAGCACGGACTCGCCAGCGCGCGCGCTTCTTTGGGCTGGGCCGAGCAGGCACAAGACCGGCTCTCGGCGGAGATTCAGAAGGAGAAGGTACGATGAAGCTCTTGCTGATATGGGCGGCAAAGGCGGCCGCTATCTGGGTGGTGACGATCATCGCCGCAATTGCGGGGAACGCGTTGTTCCCGCTGCCGATGGAAGCGGCGGCCGGCGACGGCCCGCTCACCGCCGGTCAGGCCTTTCTCCTCGTCAACGGCTTGACCGCACTCGTCCTGAGTGCGCTCGCGCCAAGGTTGAACGGGGCCGCCTGGGAGCGTGCCGCTCTGCTCTTCCTGTTCGTGTTCCTGCTCGAGACCCTGCTGTCGCAGATCGAATCCTGGTTCTTTGGGCAGTGGCTCGCCTTGCCGGCGGGAATGCTGCCGGCGATGACGGCCGCAGGCGCGATCAAGGCGATGGCCGCCGCCGGTGCGGCAGCCTTGCTCTGGCGGCCTCGGGCACGCACCGCGCCCCGCCTTTCCGGCCTTGCCTGGAAGCTTCCCCTCGTCGTGGCCGCCTATGTCCTTCTCTATTTCGCCGCCGGCCAGTTCATCGCCTGGCAGAGCGAGGCGGTGCGCGCCTATTACGAGGAAGGTCTCGGCATCGACACAGGTCGGCTGGTGCTGCTGCAGGTCGGCCGCGGCGCCGTCTGGGCTCTCCTGGCAGCGGTCGCCGCCTGGAGATTGGGAGGTCCTCCGCTGGGTCGCGCCCTGCTCGCCGGGACCGCCTTCTCGGTTCTCATGGCGGCTCCCTTGCTCTTCCCGAACCCGTTCATGCCCTGGTCGGTGCGCAGCGTTCATCTGGTCGAGATCGGTGTTTCCAACTTCCTGTTCGGTCTGCTCGCGGTGCCGCTTCTCTGCATGGGGAGTATAGACCGCAAGATTCGCAAAGACGCGGCCATGGCGCCGGCCTAGATCGATGCGCAGGAGGAACGACCATGACCGAACGAACCGAGCTTTTCCGCGCTTTCGCGGCGCTTCACGTCGCGGGTGACCCGCTGATCCTGTTCAACGTCTGGGACGCCGGCAGCGCGGCGGCCGTCGCCGCCGGCGGCGCGAAGGCGATCGCCACGGGCAGCGCCTCGGTGGCGGCGGCGAACGGCTTCGGCGACGGCGAGGAGGTGCCGCTCGAGCTGGTGCTCGCCAATGCCGAGCGGATCGCCGGCGCGGTCGACCTGCCGGTCACCATCGACTTCGAAGGCGGCTATGCGATCGAGGCCGGACCGCTGACAGCGAACATGAAGCGGCTGGCGGAGAGCGGCGCGATCGGCTGCAATTTCGAGGACCAGATCGTCGGCGGCGAGGGCGTGCACCCGATAGACGTTCAGGCGGCGCGGATCCGAGCCGCCCGCGCGGGCGCCGGACCGGATTTCTTCATCAACGCCCGCACCGACCTCTTCCTGAAGGCCAAGCCGGACACGCACGACGCGACGATGGTCGACGCCGCCCTCGAGCGGGCGCGGGCCTATGCCGATGCCGGCGCCAGCGGCTTCTTCGTGCCCTTGCTGTCCGACCTCGCCTTGCTCGAGCGGATGTGCGCCGGCTCATCGCTGCCGGTCAATTTCATGGCCTATCCGGGGGCGCCCGCCGCGGCCGAGGTGGCCGCCACCGGCGTGGCGCGGATCAGCCACGGTCCCTTCCCCTACAAAGCGGCGATGAAGACGCTGCAGGAAGCGGCGGAAGGGATTTATGGGACGAAGGGCGGGACGGGCGGGTCCTGACCCGGCGCGCCATCGTCGTTCGCGCCGCCGCCCGGAAGATGATCGAGAGCGTTCCCGACGGCCAAGGCGACCCGCCCATCCAAATTGAAAGCTCCTGGGGGTCGTCAACTTCGTCAACTTAGAAAGGTTCGCGGACCTGAAGATGAACGAAGTTCTTTGACCGGCGCGCGCGCGCCGCCTCGCGCGCGCCCGGATGAACGGCGAACGATCTGGCTGTTCACGATGTCAATGAAGCGGCGCTCCGCATCGCGGTGGGGGCCGAGAATGGCCATAGCAGGAAATGCGGAACAGATCAAGAACACGATGACCACCTGCCGGGTTAGCCGGCCGCTTCGGCCACCCGCGCCAGCACGCCCAGCAGCCGCTCGACGTCGCTCTCGCTCGTATAGACGTGCGGGGCGATGCGGACGGCGCGCCCGCGGAAGCTGATGTGGACATTGGCGTCGCGGAAGAGGGCGGCGGCCTTTTCCATCGCGCCGGCCGGGAGCTCGAGGCCGATCAGGTGCGGCGCGCGCTCCGGTCCGGAGCCGATCCTGAGGCCGAGCCTTCGCGCCTCCGCCTCGATCCGCCCGGTAATCGCGCCGAGGCGGCCGGCAAGGTCCTTGGCTTGCCATCCGAGCATCAGCCGCAGCGAGGCGGAGGCGGCGCGGGTGAGCTCGAAGGCGGAGCGCTGGCCGACATCGTAGCGGCGGGCGCCCGGGCGATAGGCATCGACATAGTCGACCAGCCGGGCGAAATCCTCGGAGCCCTCGCGCAGCAGCCAATTCTCCTCGAGCGGCTCGCCGCCGCGATGCGCCTCGTCGACATAGAGATAGCCGAGGGCGTAGGGGCCGAGCAGCCATTTGTAGCCGACCGTCACCAGGAAGTCCGGTCGGACCGCGTCCCAGTCCACCGGCAGGATCCCGAAGGACTGGCTGGCGTCGACGGCCAAAGCGGCGCCGATCTCGCGCGCCCGCGCCCCGACCCGCGCCAGGTCGATGAAGGCGCCGTCGGTCCAATGGACGTTGGGCACGGCGACGATCGCGACCCGTTCGTCGAGCCGGTCGAGGATCGCCTGGGTCCAGCCGCCCTGCTCGGGCCGGTCGACGGTGAGGATCTCGCAGCCCTTGCGGGCGGCGAAGCTCCGCCAGGTATAGACGTCCGAGGGAAAATCGTCGGCGAGGACGAGAATGTGCTGTCCGGGCGCGGCCTGGAGATTGCGCGCCGCGACCGCCAAGCCGTAGCTGGCCGAGGGAATGAGGGCGATCGCCTCCGGATCGGTGCCCGCCACCGCGGCGAAGAGCCCGCGCCGCTCCTCCACCTCGTCCATCCATTCGACGTTGGAAATCGTCCAGGGCCGGCCGCGCCGTTCGGCGGCGGCGGCGATCTCGGCCTGCGCCGAACGCGGCATCGGCCCGATGCTGGCGCAGTTGAAGTAAGCGAGATCCTCCGGGATGTCGAAGAGCGAGCGATCGGATCCGGCGGGGGCGTTCATTCGGGCCGCTCCGCGAGCCGGGCGATCAGCCGGTCCATGCGCTCGATGATCTGGCGCTGCCGGTTCGCGCGCTTGGCGGTGACGTCCCTGATCGTCTGCCCGGCGCCGCGCACCTCATGGTGGGTCCAGCCCTCCTCCTCGATCAGCCGCAGCGCCTCGAGGGCGCGGTCCCGCTCGTCGCGCAGCAATGCGAGCGCATCGGCTTCGGACAGTAGGTTCATCGCCTTGTTCATGGTCCGCCCATAGCCCGAAATCCGCTCGCGCACATCGTGGACTTGGCGCGCCGGCCCGACTCCTCTTGTGGGTCGCATCGCATGGTGCGGAAAACCGGTTCCCACTTTTCCGCGCGATGCTCTAAGCCTTCGAAGCGAGAGGCGGACCGTTCATGAAGCCGATCCAACAGCCCTTTGCCGAGCCGGAGACGGAACGCGCCTTCCTGCGCGCGGAGCGTGCCGAGCGCGGCCAGGCGATACGCGCGCTGATCCTGATCGCCGCGGCGACCCTGCTCTCCTATCTGGTGCTCAATCCGCTCCACTTCCCGCGCGAAGGCGTCGCCGCCTACACCGCGGCGGCCGGAATGCTGATCCTGGTCCTGGCCGGCTTCTTCCTGCTGAGCCGGACACAGGCCTATCTGGATCGTCCGCGGGTCGACCTGCCCGTCTTCGTGCTGGTCGCCGCCGGAATGATGGGCCTCACCCTGGCGCTCGCTTCCCAGTCCGCCGTCACCCGCTTCCCACCGCACGTGATGGGGCTGGTCCAGATGGGGATATTGGTCGTGTTCGCGAGCGTCGGCTTCGCCGGCACCTTCCGGCTTTTCGTGCTCTGGTCGGCCGGGATCCTCGGCGTCTTCGCCGCATGGCTGGCGAGCCTCGACGTCGCCGCCATCGCCATGGTCTACACGCTGACCAATTTCAGCACATTCGCGATCTTCGCGCTCTACTTCAACTGGGACACCGAGCGCCGCGCGCGGAAGGTCTTTGCCGCCCGCCAGGCGCTCGAAGCCGAGCGGGCCAAGACCGAGGCCCTGCTCTACAACGTGCTTCCCCAGGAGGTGGCGGCGCGGCTGCGCTCGGGGGAATCGGTCGCCGACGCCTTTTCCGACGTCACCGTCGTCTTCGTCGACCTGGTCGGATTCTCCAGCCTGGCGAAGCGGCTGGCGCCCAGCCATCTGGTCGAGCTGCTCAACCGTTTCTTCTCCGCCGCCGATGAGACGGCGGAGCGGCACGGCCTCGCCAAGGTCAAGACGATCGGCGACGCCTATCTTGCCGTCGCCGGCGCGATGGGGTCGCGCGAGGCGGATTGCGCCTGCGCGCTCGCCTTCGCCCGCGACCTGCTCGGACGGCTGGGGGAGATCGCCCGCGACACCGGCATGGACCTCAAGGCGAGGATCGGCATCCATACCGGCCCGGTCGTCGGCGGCGTCATCGGCAGCACGCGGCTCGCCTACGACTATTGGGGCGACACGATGAACGTCGCCAGCCGCCTGCAGGGGGCGGCGCCGCCCAACGGCGTCGCCGTGTCGGAAGCGGCCTATTTCCGGACCCGATCGGAACAGGCATATGAGGCGCAGCGCGTGCTGCTGAAGGGCATCGGCGAGGTCGACATCTATGTCAGCCGGTTCGGCGACTGACGGCGGCACAACGGTCCGCGGCAATTGGGGAGAGGACGATGGCGAAGATCACCGGGCTGGGCGGCGTCTTCTACAAGGCGGCGGATCCGCAGCGGACCCAGGCCTGGTACCAGGAGAATCTCGGCATCGGCGGCGACTGGGGGGCGCTCTTTCCCTGGTCGGCGGAAACGGGCGGCCAAGCCTACAGCCTGTTCAGCCCGTTCAAGGAAGAGACCGATTATTTCGCGCCCTCGGCGGCGCCCTTCATGATCAACCTCCGGGTCGACGATCTCGACGCCTTCACCGCCGAGCTCGAAGCGAAGGGGATCGAGATACTCGGCCGCCAGGACGAGGATTACGGCAAGTTCGCCTGGATCCTCGATTGCGACGGCATCAAGATCGAGCTCTGGCAGCAGTTGGGCCCGGCGCCCGGCGCCTGAGGCCCTCGCCCGGCTCGGCTCAGCCCGCGTCCGACCCGGCGCGCCGACCGAACAGGCGGCCGAAGCTGAAGAAGGCGCCGCCTGCCGAGGATTTCATCACCGTCAGCCGGAACAGCCGCGCCGAGGCGCGGATGATGACGAACACCCAGGCCGCCTGCCAGGCGAGCGCCAGCAGATGCGGCCACAGAGCCTCATATTTGGCGGCATGGGCGACCATGACCAGAGGCGAGCTGAACGGGAAGATGTAGGCGAAGGTCGCCAGTGCCCCGCCTTCCATGCCGATGGCGTTCATCGCCAGCAGGAAGACCAGGACCTGGAGCAACGTCACCGGCATCGAGATGGTCTGGATCTCGCGGATGTTGCTCGCCTGGCCGCCGATGCCGAGGAAGAGCCCGCCGAGCAGCATGAAATTGGTGCAGTAATAGAGAAGCAGAAGGAGCCCGAAGGCGGGCCAGCCGACCGCGGGCGAGACCTGGGGGAGCGCCATCCAGTCCTGGATCATCTGGAAGAAGACGTAGCCGAGGCCGAGCATGCCCGCCCAGAGGGTGATGCCGACCGCCGAGATGCCGAGCATCGCGATGAGCTTGCCGAAGAAGACGGCGTCGAGCGGCACGGCCGCGGCCAGCACCTCGATCACCTTGTTCGACTTCTCCTCGACCAGATTGGACAGGAGCAGCGTGGCGAGCATGATCGTCACGCCGAAGATAAGACCCTGGCCGGCGGCCGCGAGCTGCTGCCTGAGCAATTGGAGATTGCCCGCCGCCTGCTGCGAGACCACCCGCTCGACCGTCACCGGCGGCACCGCCGTGCCGGCGGCGGCGATCGCCTCGTTGCGGCGGGCCGTGTCGACGATCAGCTGGATGCGCACGCCGATATAGTCGTCGACCCGGGCCGGGCCGGTGAGAACCGGCCGGTCGATCGTTCCCGTGAACACGGCGGAAAAGCCCTGCGCCTCGTCGGCGAGCAGCGCCTGGGCCTGCGCCGCCAGATTCTCGGCGGGCGCGACGAGCTCGAGGCGGGGAAAGGTCCGATCATTGGTGCCGGCGACGAGATGCTGCCTGGCCGCCATCAGCTGGCCGACGGTCGCGCTGTCCGCGACCACCGCCACCTTGGGGTGAGCAGCGCTGCGCCCGGCTTCCTCGGCCATGCTGGTGCCGAAGAAGACGAAGGCCAGGAGAATGAGCGGCGCGAGCAGGAAGAAGATGAAGCTTCGCGAATAGACGGTGGCGACGAAGTCGCGACGGGCGATCACCCAGGCGGCCTCGAGCATGCTCATCATGCGGCCAGCCCCATGTCGGCCCGGGCGCTCTCCTCCATCTCCCGCGCCGCAGCCTCCCCGGCGATGGCGACGAACGCGTCGTGCAGGCCGGGCCGCTCGATCGACAATTCCTCGATGCCGGCGCCGCCCGAGATCAAAGCGGTCAGCAGCGGCTCGATTCCCTCGCGGGGCAGCTCGAACTCCCAATGGTCCTCGGCCTGACGCGCGTCGGCGGGAAGCGCGCGGCGCCAGGGGCCGTCGGCGACGCGCGTGCGGAGCCTCACCTGCGGCCGCAGGCGGTCGCGCGCTTCGGCGACCTGCCCCTCGAAGCGGATCTGGCCGCCCGCGATGATCGCGATCCGCTCGCACAGCCGCTCGGCGTGCGAGATGACGTGAGTCGAGAAGATGATCGTGGTCCCGGAGGCGGCCTCCTCGCGGATCAGATGCTCGAGCCGCCCCTGGTTGATCGCATCAAGGCCCGAAAAGGGCTCGTCGAGCACCACCAGACCGGGCTTGTGGACGATCGTGCCGAACAGCTGGATGGTCTGCGCCATCCCCTTCGACAGGCTCTTGATCGGTTTGTCGACATAATCGCCGAGCCCGTTCTCCCGCAGCAGGATCTCGGCGCGCCTGCGGCCGACATCGAGCGGAAGTCCGCGGAGCGCGCCCATGAAGGCGATGGCCTCGCGCGTGGTCATGGCCGGGTAGAGGCCGCGCTCCTCGGGAAGGTAACCGACGACCTTCGCGGCTTCGAGCGGGCGCTCCCGCCCGAGCAGGGTCCGCGTTCCGGAATCGGGCTCGATGATGCCGAGCAGCATTCGCAAGGTGGTCGTCTTGCCGGCCCCGTTAGGACCAAGGATGCCGTAAATGCTGCCTTGCGGGACCGCAATGTCGATGCCCCGAACCGCCGGTTTGCCGTCAAACGACTTGAAAAGACCCTTGGCCTCAATAGCTAGAACAGTCGCCACGCCGGCTTGCCGACCCCCTATGCAAGTGAAGCGGGTTAACCGGAGAAAGACTTGAAAGGCAAGACAAAGCTTCGGGAGCTTGTCGACGTGAAGGCGGCGGAGCTCGGCTTCTGCGCGATCGGAGTCGCCCGGGCCGATGCGGCGCCGAAAGCGGCGGAACGGCTCCGCGCGTGGCTCGATGCGGGCGCCCATGGCGACATGATCTGGATGGAGGAAAGCGCGGCCCGCCGGGGCTCGCCCGCCGGCCTCTGGCCGGACGTGCGCAGCGTCATCGCGCTCGGCATGAGCTACGCGCCGATGGCCGATCCGCTCGCCTTGGCCGATCATCCGGACCGCGGCCGGATCTCGGTCTACGCCCAGGGGGCGGACTATCACGACCTCGTCAAGAAGGCGCTGAAGGCGCTGGCGCGGGAGATGATCGCGGGGGCGTCGCGGCTGCACGGCGCCGACGCGCCCGCCGAGCTCAAGGTGTTCGTCGACACCGCGCCGGTGATGGAGAAGCCGCTGGCCGAGGCGGCCGGCCTGGGCTGGCAGGGCAAGCACACCAACCTGGTCAGCCGCAGCGACGGCAGCTGGCTGTTCCTCGGCGCCATCTACACGACGCTCGAGCTCGAGCCCGACGCTCCCCATCCGGTCCGCTGCGGCAGCTGCACGCGCTGCCTCGACGCCTGCCCGACCGACGCCTTTCCGGCGCCGTTCCAGCTCGATGCCCGGCGCTGCATCTCCTATCTCACCATCGAGCATAAGGGGCCGATCCCCGAGGCGCTGAGAGCCAAGATCGGCAACCGCATCTACGGCTGCGACGACTGCCTCGCCGTCTGCCCGTGGAACCGGTTCGCCGAGACCGCGCGCGCCAACCAGGCCTTCCTGCCGCGGGCGGAGCTGGTCGCCCCGGCGCTCGCCGACCTGCTCCGGCTCGACGATGCAGGCTTCAGGAAGGTCTTCGCCGGATCGCCGATCAAGCGGATCGGACGCAGCCGCATGGTTCGCAATGCCGCGATCGCGGCCGGCAATAGCGGCCGGCCCGAGCTGATCGCGCCGCTACGGCCGCTCACCGCCGACGAAGACGCGGTCGTTGCCGATGCGGCGCGCTGGGCGCTGGCCCGGCTCGAGCCGCGGGAAGGGGCCGGGTCGCCGTCGCCGCCGGTCAGCGCGACTGCTGGCGGGCGGTGAGAGCGGCGACGCAGGAGGACCGATCCATCTCGCGCCCGTCCGGCTGACGCGCATCGACATGGGTGACGACGGGCTCGCCGCCGCCGCGCGGCGGATAGAGATAGGCGTCGAGGACGCAGGCCGGGCCCATGTACTGGAGCTTGTGGGCATTGCCCTCGCGCAGGTCGAGGTCGGGGCGCCCGAGCCGCCCGGAGAGGGCGCGGGCGGTGCTGCCAAGCACGTGCTCGAGGCCGTGCGTGGAATAAGGCCGCGGCTGCGGTGCCGGCGCGGGACCGGGCCCGGTCGCCGTGCGCGGCACGCAGCCCGCCAGCAAGGAACCCACCACCATCAAAGCCGCGATCCTGCGCCGCATCGCCCCCTCCGCCGATCCCGTCATTTCACTCATCCGCGCCGCAATATCGTCCGTCCAGATAAAGGAGCGGATCGACCTCGTCGCGCGAATCCGCCTCCTCGGCCACGCCGATGAAGATGCTATGCGTGCCGAAGCTGTGGCTGTCGATGCGCCGGCACAGGATCGTGGCCTGGGCGTCGACCAAACGCGGCGTGCCGGTCGCGTCCAGCTCCCAGCCGGACAGGAAACGGAGCGCGTGCTGGCTGCGATCGGCGAACATCCGCGCCATGTCGCTCTGATCACGGTGGAGCACGTTCACCCGGAAATGCGACATGTCGCCCATCGGCGCATGGAAGGCGGCGGCCCGGTTGATGCAGACCAGCAGGCTCGGCGGGTGAAGCGAGAGCGACGAGACCGCGGTCGCCGTGATGCCCATCGGCTGGCCGTCGACGCAGATGCTGATCACGTTCACCGTCGACGCGACCCGCCGCATGGCTCGGCGAAACGAGTCGGCAAGCTGGGCCTCGCCTTCTATCATCGGGCCGCAGATGGGCGAACGGGTCCGATTAGGCAAGCCGGATCGGGAGCAGCAGCAGCAAACATCGGATTTTACTGGATAATCTCAGGATGCTCGAATAGGCTCGCGAATCATTGGAGGGGGAAATGCTCGACTTCCTGCTGGCGCCGGAGATGCTGCCTTTTTCGGTGGCGTTGGGCGTGATGGCGACGATCGGCCTGATCGAGGCGATCGGCCTCGGCGCCGGCGCCGCCCATCTGGAGGCCGATGTCGACGGAGACGCCGGCCACCTGCTCAGTTGGCTCGGCATCGGCGAGGTCCCCCTGCTCATCATTCTCGTCGTCCTGCTGGCGCTGTTCGCGATGATCGGCATGGCCGGCCAGCAACTGGCCGCCGCCCTGCTGGGCTCGCCCGTGTCGCCCTGGATCGCGGCGCCGATCGCCTTCGTCGCAGCGCTGCCGCTGACCGGCAGCAGCGCGCGGCTGCTGGCGCGGATCCTGCCGCACGACGAGACCAGCGCGGTGCCGCTCGACAGCCTGGTGGGGCGGCGCGCGACCATCGTCGTCGGGACGGCCGCCGCCGGCTCGCCCGCCCGGGCGCAGGTGCGCGACGTCCACGGGCAGCGTCACTATGTGATGGTCGAGCCGATCGAAGGCGGACCCGCCATCGGCGAGGGAGAGACCGCCCTGCTCGTGGAGCGGCTCGGCGACACGTTCATCGGATTGTCGGAGGGAGGTTCGCCGCTGGCGATCATCGATCATCCCGCCGCGCCACGCATACAGGGAGGATGAAATGACGATCGAGATGTTGGCCGTCTATATCGGCGTCATCGTTGCGGTGCTCCTCACGATCAGCCTGATCGTGACGCGCCTGTACAGGAGGGCGACCAAGGAGATCGGCTTCGTCCGCACGGGCTTCCGCGGCGAGAAGGTCGTCATCAACGGCGGCGCGCTCGTGCTGCCGGTGCTCCACGAGACGATGAAGGTAAACCTCAACACGGTGCGCCTCGCCGTCGAGCGCAAGAATACCGATGCGCTGATCACCCTCGATCGGCTGCGCATCGACGTGAAGGCGGAATTCTATGTCCGGGTGCGCCCCGATCGCGACAGCATCGCCATCGCCGCCCAGACGCTCGGCCAGCGGACGATGGAGCCGGAGCTGCTCAAGGAGCTGATCGAAGGCAAGTTCGTCGACGCGCTCCGATCGGTCGCGGCCGGCATGACGATGGCGCAGCTTCACGAGCAGCGCGCGGATTTTGTCCAGAAGGTCCAGCAGGTCTCGGCCGCCGATCTCGCGATGAACGGCCTCGAGCTCGAATCCGTGTCGCTGACCGGGCTCGACCAGACCTCGATCGAGCATTTCAACGCCAACAACGCCTTCGACGCCGAGGGCCTCACCAAGCTCACCGAGCAGATCGAGCTGAGGAAGAAGGCGCGCAACGACATCGAGCAGGAGACAAGGGTCCAGATCGAGGCGAAGAATCTCGACGCCGAGAAGAGGAGCCTGGAAATCTCGCGCGAGACCGAATTCGCCCGGCTCGAGCAGGAGCGCGAAGTCGAGGTGCGTCGTGCCGCGCAGGTCGCCGAGGTCGCGCAGGAACAGGCGCTTCGCCAGCGCGAGGCCGAGGAAGCGCGGATCACCGCCAAGCAGAAGATCGACAGCGCCCAGATCGAGGCGGCCAGGGTGATCGAGCAGGCCCGAATCGCCCAGCAGCAGGCGGTCGAGATCGCCCGCCAGGAGCAGCAGATCGCGGTCCAGAACAAGAGCCGCGAAGAGAGCCAGGCCAAGGCCGAAGCCGACAAGGCCCGTGCCGCCGCCGTCGCCGCCGAGGAGCAGGTCGGAACCGCCCGGGAGACCGAGGTGGCCGAGCGCCTCAAGCGGATCGAGCTGATCGAGGCGGCGAAGGAGGCCGAGCGCCAGGCGATCGGCGTCAAGGTGCAGGCCGATGCCGAGAAGCAGGCCGCCGCGGACCGCGCCGCGGCCATCCGCGAGGCGGCCAAGGGCGAAGCCGATGCCGAGCGCCTGCGGGCCGAGGCCGCGCGCGTGCGATTCGAGGTCGAGGCGGCCGGCCAGCGGGCGATCAACGAGGCGGCGAACCTGCTCTCCTCCGACCAGATCTCGCTCCAGACCAAGCTGGCCCTGCTCAAGGTGCTCCCCGAGGTGGTCCGCGAGGCGGCGAAGCCGATGGAGGCGATCGACAGCATCAAGATCGTCCAGGTCGACGGCCTCACCGGCGGCGGCAGCGCCGCCGCGGGCGCGGACGGGGAAGCCGCCGGCGGCGGCAATCTCGCGTCGAGCGCCGTGGCGGCGGCGCTGCGCTACCGGGCGCAGGCGCCGATCGTCGACGGGCTGATGAAGGAGCTCGGCTTCGACGGCTCCACGCTCGAGAATCTGGTAGCGGGCGCCGCGCCGGCCGCGAAGCCGGCGCCCGCGCCGACGGCGCTCAGCGGCAAGGCCACCGCCCGCCAAGCGCCGGCGGCGAAGACGCCGACGGTGGAGATCGTGTCGCAGCCGGTGCCGAAAGGGGAGTAGGCGCTCGGCTGCCTGGGCCGCAGCATCGGGCCAACTACCGTCATCCCAGCGAAATGATCGGCAGCGCGCAGACACGTCGTGTCCACCGGACACGACTGCGGAGGTGCGGGGCACCTTCGCAACCGCGTTCGGCCGATCATGGGATCTCGATGCCTAGGTCAGCCGGTGAAAGGAAATGAGATCCTGGCTTTCGCCAGGATGACGGGACAAGGCGTTACCCTGGCACGTCTAGCGCGCCGAGAAGCCGGCGAGCACCTCGCAGACCCAGCGGCCGGCGGTGAGCGCGGTGATGTCGCTGACGTCTAGGCTGGGATCGAACTCGGTGAGGTCGACCAGCTTCACCTTCGGCTGAGAAGCCAGGAAGCGCGCCGCCTCGAAGAACATCGTGACCGGCATCCCGCCCGGCCGCGCCCCCGGCGCGCCCGGGCATTGGGCTCGGTCGATGACGTCGATGTCGAAATCGATCATGACCGCCTCGGCCTGGTCGATCCGCGCCAGCGCCTGCTTCAGGATCGGCACGACGCCCTGCTCGCGGCAATCGGCGATGGTCCAGACGCCGATCCCCGCCGCCGCGGCGTCGGCGTGCATCTTGGCGGTGTTGGCGAAGGGCGCGAGGCCGACCTGGCAGATATTGGCGCCCGGCAGCCCGTCCTCGAGCAGCGCGCGGATCGGATTGCCGTTGAGAAGACCCTGATCGGTGTCGCGCAGGTCGAAATGGGCATCGAGCGTGATCAGGCCGACCCGATCGAGCGGCACGCCGAGGCCATGGGCCGCCGGCCGGGTCACCGCATTGTTGCCGCCGACGAGCAAGGTGAGGTCGTGGTCGATCGTGCAGCGCCGGACGATGTCCATGACCGGCGCGAAGCCGTCTGCCGGCATCACGCCGACCACGTCGGCATCGCCGGCGTCGAGCAAACGGAGATCGAGCTCCTCGCCCGTTTCGACGTCGTAGGTGCTGAACCGGCGCAAGACGCGGCGCAGGACGGAGGGGGCGAGGTCGCAGCGGCCGGGGGTCACCGAGCCCGCCTCCATCGGCGCTCCGGCGAGCGCCACCGGCGCGTTTCCGCCCTGGATGACAAGGTCGGCGATCGAATTCCAGCTCATGGCTTTGCCTTACACAATCCCGACCTTAGAAAGCGAGCCATGTGGGACCGCCTGCTCGTCGACTGCAACATCGCCACCATGGACCCGGCTCGGGGCGTGCCGTTCGGCGCGATCGAGAATGGCGCGATCGGGATCCAGGACGGACGTGTCGTCCGGGTCGGCCGCCGGGTCGAATTGGCGGGGTATCAAGCGCGCAAGGTGGAGCCGCTCGGCGGCGCCTGGGTGACGCCGGGGCTGGTCGACTGCCACACCCATCTGGTGTTCGGCGGCAATCGGGCCGGCGAATATGAGCAGAGGCTGGAAGGCGCCACCTACGAGGAGATCGCCCGCGCCGGCGGCGGCATCGCCTCGACGGTCAGGGCGACGCGGTCCGCCACCCTCGAGCAGCTGATCGCGGAGGCGCGGCCGCGCCTCCAGGCGCTGATGCGCGGCGGGGTGACAACGGTCGAGATCAAGTCGGGCTATGCGCTCGACATCGACGGCGAGCTCAAGATGCTGCGTGCCGCCCGCGCGCTCGGCCAGGAAGAGCCGGTGCGGGTGTCGCCCACTTTGCTGGCGCTGCACGCGCTGCCGCCCGAATTCCGGGAGCGGCGGCAGGACTATGTCGAGCTCGCCATCGCCAGCATCCTGCCGGCGGTGGCGCGCGAGAAGCTCGCCGGGGCGGTCGACGCCTATTGCGAGACGATCGGCTTCACCCCCGACGAGGTCCGCGACTATTTCGAGACCGCCCGCGACCTCGGCTTCAGGATCAAGCTCCACGCCGAGCAGTTGAGCGACCAGGGCGGTGCCGCGCTCGCCGCCGAGTTCGGCGCGCTGTCCGCCGATCATCTCGAGCATCTCGACGAAACGGGCGCCCAGGCGATGGCTCGGGCGGGGCTGATCGCGGTGCTGCTGCCCGGGGCCTTTTACGCGCTCAAGGAGACCAAGCGGCCGCCGGTCGACCTGCTTCGCCGCCACGATGTGGCGATGGCCGTCGCCACCGACTGCAATCCCGGCACATCGCCGATGCTCTCGCCGACCCTGATGCTGAGCATGGCCTGCACGCTGTTCGGACTGACTCCGGAGGAAGCGCTGGCTGGGATGACCCGGAACGCCGCGCGGGCCCTCGGGCTGGAAGCGGAAATCGGAACGATCGAGGCCGGCAAGGCGGCGGACCTGTGCGTCTGGCGCGTCGGACGGCCGGCGGAGCTGTGCTACTGGGTCGGCCTGCCGGGGCCCGAGCGGCGGATCTTCGCCGGGGTCGATCAGTAGCGCGCGGACTTTCCCCTGCCGCGCATCGTGAGTAGGGACGGCATAGCCTTTCCCATCCGACAGGAGCGCCGGCGACGGCCGCGGCGCCCGCGGGACCTGACGACGGAGAACGCCTTGAACGCGCGACGCGACAATAGCCGCCATATACAGGCGCCGACCGGGCCGGAGCTCAGCGCGAAGAGCTGGACGACCGAAGCGGCGATGCGGATGCTGATGAACAATCTCGATCCGGGTGTCGCCGAGGCGCCGGAGGCGCTGGTGGTCTATGGCGGGATCGGCCGGGCGGCCCGCGACTGGGAGAGCTACGACCGCATCGTCGAGACTCTGAAGCGGCTCGAGGAGGACCAGACCCTGCTCGTCCAGTCCGGCAAGCCGGTCGGCGTCTTCCGCACCCACGCCGACGCGCCGCGCGTGCTGATCGCC
Source organism: Sphingosinicella terrae (assembly GCF_003347635.1). Taxonomy (GTDB): domain Bacteria; phylum Pseudomonadota; class Alphaproteobacteria; order Sphingomonadales; family Sphingomonadaceae; genus Allosphingosinicella; species Allosphingosinicella terrae. Next base: position 108,060 of record NZ_QDFY01000007.1, on the reverse strand, counting down.
AATTCCAACCTGGTGCCGAAATGGGCGACCTGGGAGCATTTCAACGCGCTCGATCGCCAGGGCCTGATGATGTACGGCCAGATGACCGCCGGCAGCTGGATCTATATCGGCACCCAGGGCATCGTCCAGGGCACCTACGAGACCTTCGCGGAGATGGGCCGCCAGCATCATGGCGGCGACCTCCGGGGCAAGTGGATCCTGACCGCCGGGCTCGGCGGCATGGGCGGCGCGCAGCCGCTCGCCGCCGTCATGGCCGGCGCGCACTGCATCGCGATCGAATGCCAGGAGAGCCGGATCGAGAAGAGGCTGGATACCCGCTATCTCGATCGCCGGGCGACGAGCATCGACGAGGCGCTCGAGATGATCCGCGCCGCCGACGCCCCGATCTCGGTCGGGCTGCTGGGCAATGCCGCCGAGATCCTGCCCGAGATGGTGAAAAGGGGAATCCGCCCGGACGCGCTCACCGACCAGACTTCGGCCCACGATCCGGTCAACGGCTATCTGCCGATCGGCTGGACCGTCGACCAGTGGATCGAGCGGCGCGAGCGCGACCCCAAGGCGGTCGAGGACGCCGCCCGCGCGTCGATGGCCGTCCATGTCGAGGCGATGCTCGCCTTCCGGGCGATGGGCGTGCCGACCTTCGACTATGGCAACAATATCCGCCAGGTCGCCAAGGACGAGGGCGTCGAGCACGCTTTCGACTTCCCCGGCTTCGTCCCGGCCTATGTCCGTCCGCTCTTCTGCCGCGGCATCGGCCCCTTCCGCTGGTGCGCGCTGTCGGGCGATCCCGAGGATATCTACCGCACCGACGCCAAGGTGAAGGCGCTGATTCCCGACGATCCCCACCTCCACCGCTGGCTCGACATGGCGCGCGAGCGGATCGCCTTCCAGGGTCTGCCGGCGCGGATCTGCTGGGTAGGCCTCGGCCAGCGCCACCGGCTCGGCCTCGCCTTCAACGAGATGGTCGCCTCCGGCGAGCTCAAGGCGCCGATCGTCATCGGCCGCGACCATCTCGACAGCGGTTCGGTCGCCAGTCCCAATCGCGAGACCGAGGCGATGATGGACGGATCCGACGCCGTCTCCGACTGGCCGTTGCTCAACGCGCTCCTCAACACGGCGTCGGGCGCGACCTGGGTCTCCCTCCACCATGGCGGCGGCGTCGGCATGGGCTATTCCCAGCATGCCGGGATGGTGATCGTCGCCGACGGCACGCCGGAAGCGGCCAAGCGGCTGGAGCGGGTGCTGTGGAATGATCCGGGAACGGGCGTGATGCGCCACGCAGACGCCGGCTACGAAGAGGCGATCGAATGCGCCCGGGAGCAGGGTCTGGACCTGCCGATGCTTGTGAAGTGAGGGGCTGGGACTGGGGGCTGGGGACTGGGACCGCGGGCACGAGGAATGCGGAGGCGCGAATGGTGCGGGACTATCGCGATCTCGAGGTCTGGCGGCTCGCCATGGATCTCGCCGAAGCGGTTTACCGACTGGCGCGCGGCTTCCCGAAGGCCGAGGAGTATCGGATGACCTCGCAACTGCTGCGCGCAGTTACCTCGGTTCCCGCAAATATCGCCGAGGGCAGCAAGGTCCAGTCGCAAGGATTATGCCCGGTTCGTCAGCATCGCACGCGGCTCGCTGGCCGAGACCGAGACCCTGCTCATGCTGGCTCGACGTGTCCGGTTGTGCGCCGAGGAAGACATCGATCCGTTCCTGAGTCAGGCCGACCGCGTCGGACGGATGCTGAACGGCCTGCACCGAAGCCTGGAGAACAGCCATAACTGACCAGTCCCCAGTCCCCAGTCCCGAGCCCCTATTGCTGAGGCCGGGCAAGGTCACCCTGGCCGAGCTCCGCGCCGTCTGGACCGGCGCGCCGGTTGCTTCCGGTGAGGAATATTGGGCGGGCATCGATGCTTCCTCCGCCGCCGTCGGAGCGATCCTGGACAGTGGCCGCACCGTCTATGGCGTCAATACCGGCTTCGGCCTGCTCGCCCAGACGCGGATCCCGGCCGAGCGGCTCGAGGAGCTGCAGCGCAACCTGATCCTGTCGCACTGCGCCGGGCTCGGCGATCCGCTCGACCGGCGGATCGTCCGGCTGATGATGGTGCTGAAGGTGATCGGGCTCGGCCGCGGGCATAGCGGCGTGCGGCGGTCGCTGGTCGAGCGGCTGCTCGCGCTCGTCGAGGCGGACGCGTTGCCGGTGGTGCCGAGCCAGGGATCGGTCGGCGCGTCGGGGGATCTCGCGCCGCTCGCCCATATGAGCGCGGCATTGATCGGTGCAGGGCAGATGGCGATCGGAGACGAAGCGCCGGTGCCGGCCGCCGACGCGCTCGCCCTGCTCGGCCTCGAACCGCTCGTCCTCGGCCCGAAGGAAGGCCTGGCGTTGATCAACGGCACCCAGGCATCGACGGCGATCGCGCTGGACGTGCTGTTCACCGCCGAGCGGATATTCGGATCGGCCCTGATCGCCGGCGCCCTGTCGCTCGATGCGCTCAAGGGCACCGACGTCGCCTTCGACCCTCGCATCCACGAGGCGAGGGGCCAGCCGGGCCAGATCGCGGTCGCGGCCATCCTCAACCGGCTGCTCGACGGCAGCGAGATACGCGAATCCCACGAGGGCTGCGACCGCGTCCAGGATCCCTACAGCTTCCGCTGCCAGCCGCAGGTGATGGGGGCGGCGCTGGACCTGATGCGCAACGCCGCGCGGACGCTCCAGATCGAGGCCAATGCGGTGAGCGACAATCCCCTGCTGTTCGGCGAGGAGGCGCTTTCCGGCGGGAATTTCCACGCCCAGCCGGTGGCGTTCGCCGCGGATATCCTCGCGCTCGCCTTGTGCGAGATCGGATCGATCTCGGAGCGGCGGCTGGCAGTGCTGATCGATCCCAAGATGAGCGGCCTGCCGCCCTTCCTGATCGAGGATAGCGGGGTCAATTCGGGCTTCATGATCGCCCAGGTGACGGCGGCGGCGCTGGTTTCCGAGAATAAGAGCCTGGCCTTCCCGGCCAGCGTCGACACCATCCCGACCTCCGCGGGGCAGGAGGATCATGTGTCGATGGCGACGCACGGCGCCCTCAAGTCGCGACGGATCGCGCGCAATGCCGCCGGCGTGATCGGGGTCGAGCTGATGGCGGCGGCGCAGGGCGTGGATTTCCACGCGCCGCTGAAGACGTCGCCGGCCTTGGGTCGGGCGGTCGCGGCGATCCGCACGGCGGTGCCGTTCCACGCCCGCGACCGCTACCTCGCCGACGACATGGCATGGGTTCGGAATGCCGTCCTCGACGGCGCCTTTTCAGGCGCCGTCGAAGCCGACCTGTTCGCTCAGTAGCGGGGCACGCCCGTCATCATGGCGGCGCCGAAGAAGCTCAGAACGATCATGCCGACGACCATGCTGATGACGAAATAGAGGATGATCAGGCCGACGATGACCGCGGCGGTATAGCCCGCCGTCTTGTCGGCGGCGACGCCCTTGACCGTGCCGAGCCCGAGATAGAGCAGGTAGCCCGCATAGACGATCCCGGCCAGCGCGGCGAGCATGCCGAGGAACGGGATGAGGTTGAGGATGCCAAGCACCCAGACCGGCGTATAGGCATAGGCCGCGACCTTGAAGGACTGGGTCATGTCCTTGGCGCCGCCGAACGTCGGCGCGAGGAAATCGATGATCAGCGCGAGCACGTACACGGCAACCAGCGAGAGCAGGTAGCTGAGCACGGCCGTCGCGATCGAGAAATTGAGCGACGGCGCAAAGGCGCCGAGCAGCAATTGCGTGCCGATCAGCGACGCGATCACCGGGATCGCCGCGAGGATCAGGACGTAGGAGGTATAGATCCCGCCGATCGTCGCCGGCTCGGCGGCAATGCGCGGCCATTCGGTCTTCGGCGTCATCAGGATGTTCTTGGCGCGGTCGACCAGCGAGACCGGTGCCCCTGGCAGCCCGCCGGGCGCTGGATTGGTTGGACCGTCCGTCATGAAACCCTCCCCTACTGGAAAGCAGGGACAGAAGCATGTTCGGCGGCAAATCTCAAGCGAGGCGGGGACGGGGGCCGGAAGCGCCCTCACGCGCGCTGCCGACGCCGGCCGCCCGACGACAGGCTTTCACCCCGCTTGTCATCCGCGACCCGGCTGTTCCATCCTGCGCCGGATCAGGGATTGCGACACGATGGGGGGAGTTCGCATGCTCAGACGCGAAGAGGTTCGTTCGGGCCAAAGCAGGCCGAGGAGGAGCCGGAGATCCTTGCGGCTGATCGGGGCGCTCGCCTCGGCCGCCTGGTGCGGCGGACTTGTGCCCGCTCTTGCGTTCGCCGCCCCACCTCCGGCGGCCGAGGCCGGCCTGCCCGAGCGCGTCGAGACCGCCAACCGGCTGATGGCGGAGCGGCTCCACGCGGAGGCCGAACCGGTGGTGGCGGCGATCCTGCGCGATATCGAGGCCGGCGAGGGCCCGGATGGCGAGACCGCTTTGGCCTGGGCGGGCGTCCTGGGCCAGATCCGCCTCGAGCTCGGGCGCCACGCCGAGGCAGAGCCCCTGCTCCTGCGCGTCTGGGAGGCGCGGCGACGTCAGCTGGGGGAGGATCATGCCGATACGGCATTGGCCCAGAACGGGCTGGCCGCCGCCTATCAGCGCCAGGGCCGCTACGAAGAGGCCTCCAGGCTCTATCGATCCGCGCTCGCCGTGCTGGAGCGCAAGCTCGGCGCCGACGATCAGCGCACGCTCCTGGTCGCCAACAATCTGGCCGGGGCGTATCTCAATCTCGGTCGCTATGCCGCCGCCGAGCCGCTCAGCCTGCGGGTGGTGGCGGCGAGCGCGCGCGTTCTGGGCGAGGAACATCCCGATACGCTCCATGCGCGCCAGGATCTCGCCCGGCTGCGCGAGTTGCAGGGGCGCCTGCACGAGGCGGAGGAGATTGCGGCCCGGGTGCTTGCGGCGCGCGAGCGGAGCCTCGGGCCCGAGCATCCGAACACGCTGACGTCGGTCAACAATCTGGGCAACGTCCATGTCCAGCTCGGCCGGTACGCCGAGGCGGAAGCCTCCTTCGCCCGCGCCCTGGAGACGCGGGCGCGGCTGCTCGGGCCCGACCATCCGCTGACCCTCGTCTCGGTCAACAACCTGGCGATGCTCTACGACCGCCAGGAACGGCATGCCGAGGCCGAGCCGCTGCTCGTTCGGGCGCTGCGCGGGCGCGAGGATGCCTTGGGCGCCGACCATCCCGAGACGTTGCTGGCGGCCAACAACCTGGCCCTGTCCTACCAGCGGCAGGGCCGGCACGAGGAGGCCGAGCCGCTCTTCAGGCGCGCGCTGACCGGAGTCGAGGAGAGGCTTGGAAGCGATCATCCGGACGTCCTGGTTCCGCTTCACAACCTGGCCGGAAACCATGAGGACCGGCGGCTCTATGGGGAGGCCGAGCGGCTCTACCGGCGTTCGCTGGAGGCGAGCGAGCGCCGGCTCGGCGCCGAGCATCCGACGACGCTGCGCTTCGCCTACAATCTCGCCGGCCTCTACGTCACGCAGGAGCAGCGGGAGCCGGCGGAGGCGCTGCTGCGGCGCGTGCTGGATACGGGTGAACGGGTTCTCGGC
>NZ_QDFY01000007.1:0-95000 GCF_003347635.1 Sphingosinicella terrae | reverse complement strand
GCCCACATGTCCCTTCATCTAAACCGACAATGTCAAAGAGCCGACGTCTCTCCCTCCCGGTTGTTCCGGGATACCGGCTCGCGGCTGAGAGAGACGCAAACGGGGTCGGGCAGGCGCCCTGCCCCGTCGGTGAAGCGCCATATATGGAGGCGACTGCCTACCGTCAATGGCTTTTTTCGTAAAATCTTCCGCGAGGCCGCGGCCGATTTGACGAAAGGGGAAGATCGGCAAGCCGACCCGCCCATCAGACCCATATAGGAGGGAAATTCCCTCCTGCAAGGGGCTGGCATGCTCTAAATTTCAAAGATTTCAGTAACTTGCCGTTGCCGGCTCGTTGCTGCGAACGGGCATATGATCGCCGGGCGCGCGGCCGTCAACCCTTATTTCAATTTTGTTGCTCAATGAGGGCTTAACCCCTTCGCGCTACCTCCCTCAGCCGAGGACCGGCGGCAGGACAAGGTTGGGCAGTGACGGAATCGGCGACCACGGACGCAGCGCAGTCGGCCGCCCTTGCTAATCAGGTAAAGGGCGCGGTGCTCTGGCGCTCCGGCAGCCAGATGGCGGGCCAGCTCATCGCCTGGGCGTCGACCTTCCTGGTGATTCGGGTGCTCGAGCCCAGCGATTACGGGCTGGTCGCGATGACCGCGGTGATGCTCACCTTCCTCAGCCTGTTCGACGGCTGGGGATTTGCGAGCTCGCTGGTCCGCGACGCGCGAATCGACCGCCACCGAATCGGCCAGGCCTTCGGCATGCTGCTGGTGATGAATGTCGGGCTGGCGGCCGTGCAATGGGCGGCGGCGCCGCTCGCCGCCGCCTATTTCCATCAGCCGATGCTCACCGATCTGCTCCGCGTCCAGGCTCTGTTCTACCTCAGCAACCCCTTCGCCGCGCTCGCCAACGCGCTGCTGATTCGGCGGATGGACTTTCGCCGCCAGTCGCAGGCGAATCTCGCGGCGGCGGTGCTGAGCGCGGTGACGGCGCTGGCCTGTGCCTATGCGGGCTGGGGAGTGTGGACCCTGGTCGCGGCACCGTGCGTCTTCTGGTATGCGCGGGCGATCGGCCTCGCCGTGGCGGCGCGGCTGTGGATCCGCCCGGTCTTCCGATTCGCCGGCGCCGGCGTGATGGCGCGCTATGGCGGGGCGATGATCCTCGTCCAGTCCTGCTGGTTCGTCCAGAGCCAGTCGGACGTGTTCATCGGCGGACGCCTGCTCGAGGCGCACGATCTCGGCCTCTACACCACCGCGCTCTTCCTCACCCAGATCCTCGCGGCCAAGTTCGTGCCGCCGCTCAACGAGGTGGCGTTCGCCGCTTATTCGCGGATCCAGGGCGAGAGCGACATCCTCCAGGCCGCGTTCGCCAAGACGGTGAGGCTGATCATGCTGATCGCCTTGCCTTTCTATTTCGGCCTCGCCGTCACCGCCGAGCCGCTGGTCACCGCCTTCCTCGGCGACAAATGGTCCGAGGCGGCGTCGCTGGTGCCGGTCCTGGCCATGGCGATGCCGCTGATGACGCTGCAGATCCTGTTCGCGCCGGCGACCAACGCCATCGGCCGGCCGTCGCTCGCCGTCCGCACCGGGCTGTTCGGCGCCCTGCTGATGCCCGCCGCCTTCCTCGCCGGGATCCAATGGGGAACCGAGGGCCTGGCCTGGGCCTGGCTGGGCGGCATGGCCGCCTTGCTCCTGGTCACCATCCAGGTATCGCTGCCGACGATCGGCATCGGCCGTCGCGCGCTGGCGGCCGCGGTCGCGCCCGGACTCGCCGCGTCGGCGGCGATGGCCGCGGCCGTCGCCGCGCTCGATTCGCTGCTCCCGGAAATGGGCGACCTCGCCCGTCTGGCGACCCTGGTGCCGTTCGGCGCGGCGCTGTACGGCGTCCTGCTCTTCCTGTTCGCCCGGCCCCAGGTCGACGAGATGATCGCCCTCGCCCGTCCGAGCCGGGTCGCGGCCGAAGCCTGACCAGATCCGCCGCTCAGGCGCTCTGGATGTAGTTGAGCAGCTGCGCCGCCTCCTGCTCGATCTGGTCCATGCGGTATTTGACCAGGTCGCCGATCGAGACGATCCCGACGAGACGCGATCCTTCCACGACCGGAAGGTGCCGGATGCGGCGGCGGGTCATCAGCGACAGCGCGCCGAGCACCTCCTGGTCCCGCGCGACGGTGATCGCGGGTGCGGTCATGATCCGCTCGACCGGCCAGTCGAGAATCGCGGCGCCGTCGCTGTTCAGGCAGTAGATGATGTCGCGCTCCGACATGATCCCGGCCACTTCGTCGCCGCGGGTGACCGGCACCGCGCCGATTCGGCGTTCGGCGAGCAGAGCGGCCGCGGCGCGAACCGCCGTCTCGACCGAGACGCTCTGCACGTCGGCGCCCTTGTTCTGGAGGATGGCTCCGATCGTCATGATTTCACTCCTTCGCCCTCCGCCGCGAATCAAGCCTCTCACGGGCGGCCGCAAATGTGAAGCCGGCGCGGAGCGCCTCGCGGCGGGAAGGCGGGCGGGCCGGTAAGCCGGCACGCCCGAATCGCCTTGAAGTCGGCCGGACCGATCGGCAAAGGGACGGCATGCCCCGTCACGATCCCGTGCCTCACCGCCGCCAGGCGGATTATGAGCGCGCCGCCATTGCCTGGGCGCGGTACAAGAGGATGATGAAATGGATGGTGCTGGTCGCCGCGGCCGCGGCGGCCCTCGCCCTTCTCTACCTGCGCGAACCGGGCGAGCCGATGCGGCTCCACCTGGTGGTGGCGACGATCGCCGGAGTCGGCCTCACCATCCTGGTCGGCACCGGGCTGATGGGCCTCGTCTTCCTCAGCAACCGGACCGGCCATGACGAAGCCGCGGGAGGCACGGATGACCACCGGCGGCGGTAGGGACCCGGTGCTGCGGGTGGTGCCGCGGCCTGCCGACATCAACGCCAACGGGCACATCTTCGGCGGCTGGGTGCTGAGCCAGATGGACATCGCCGCCGGCATCATCGCCGCGCGCGAGGCCGACGGCGCGGTCGCCACCGTGGCGATCGAGGCGATGGAGTTCATCGCCCCGATCCAGCTCCACGACCTCATCTCCGTCTATGCGACGGTGGAGCGGATCGGGCGGACGTCGATCGCGATTCGCGTCGAGGTCGTCGCCAGCCGCGAGCGAGGGCAGGCGGAGGTCAAGGTGACCGACGGCCTGTTCACCTTCGTCGCGCTGGACGAGAATCACCGGCCGCGGCTGGTGAAGCGCGGCAGCCGCTGAGGCGGCGCCGTCCGTTCAGACGGTCGTATAGTCGCCCTGCGTCCAGCCGGATCCCGGATCGTTGCACCATTCGACCGTCTTATCCTGAAAGGTGCAATAGACCCGCAGGTGGACGCCGGCGCTGTCGTTCCAGCTCGTCGCCGATACCGCCGATCCCGCCTGCTTGAAGTCGCCGATCTGCCAGCCGGCGCCGTCGTAACAGCGCTCGATCACGGTATAGGCGTCGCACGAATAGACGCGGATGTGATCCTGACCTCCCGAATCGACCCAGCTGACCACGGCCGTGGAGATCGGATAATTGGGATTGTCCTGAGCCATTGCTGCCTCCCCTCCCCTGCCGGCGGGAATGGCGACTCGCGCCGGACCGGAGAAGGGTAGGCCCCGCGCGGGCACGCGGCTATCGAATTCGGTGGCCCGGTCGGAGGCGCCGGCGCCGCCTCAGCGGTTCGCGGGCACGCGTACGCGCAAGGTCGCGCGCCCGTTCGCGGGCACCGTCACCGCCCACAGGTTCAAGCCGCCACGGCGACCGAGCGGCGCATCGGCCGTCAGCCCGGCATGATCGGTTATCTGGCCCTCGAACGCGACCGGAGCCCGGCCGTCGTTGGTGACGATCAGCTCGTAATCCGCGCTCTCGGTCGTCCGGGCGACGAGCCGCGCGGCGGTTTGGACGCCCGGGGCGGGGCCGATCGCGAAATCGACCTCCTCGCCGACGGCGCGATCCGCGATCGTGCCCTGGCCGAGCAGGATCGGCCGCGGGCCGCCGGACGAGAAGACGCGGATGCGGCCGGCCGGGAGCGGGAGCCCGAGACCTTCCTGATCGCGGTTTCGAGTCGCGATGACGCGAGTCGCTGGCGCGGCTTCGTCGCGGCCGTACAGCCCGAAATGGTGCCGGTAGAGGAAGCGGGTCCGGACACGCGGCCGCTGCAACAAGGCGACCTGCTTTTGGCTGCGGGCGGCGACCGTGACCGGCTCGGGAATTCGGTAGAGCTTGAGGTCACCGAGTTCCTCCTGGACCGCCTGCATCGCAGGCGGCGGGGGTGGCGGAGCAGGCGGAGGAGGAGGAGGAGGAGGCGCCATCATGTCGGCGAAGCCGGCCATGCGGCTGCCGGTGACGACAACTTGCTCGAACTGCTCCTCGTCGATGTCGCTGGTCGTCCCCTGCGGCCAGCAACGCAGGTTCAAGGGCGGCCCTTCCGAGGGCTGCGGCCGCACGTCCCGGCGATTGAGGCGGCCAGCCACCGCTTGGGTATCGGCCGCCTCGAAGCTGGTCTCGTCGCCACTGGCGAGGGTGAGCCAGGCGAACAGTTCCATCCGGTCGCCCTCGGGCGAAAGGGTGGCGATATAGTCGGCCTGCCAGTCGAAGCCGCTGGCGAGATAGGAAAGGGTGATTGTGGCCGTGACCGGCTCGCTGCTGCGCGCCCGCACCGACAGGGTCGGCGTGGTCGCCAGCTCGGCCGGGACGGAATCGTAGACCGGCGTCTCGCGAAGGCCGGTGCAGCGCAGCGCCTCGAACCCCGATTCGGTCTGAAGCACGACCGCGCCGTCCGCGCCGGAGCGGACGATCGCCTCATGCTCGCGCACCTCGCCGGTCGCTTCGGAGGTGCGGCGCAGATGGACGCGGCGGCCGAGGGAGCGGTCGAGCAGGGTCGCCGGCGAGAGCAGATAGGCGTCGCGATTGCGCTCGACGATCCCGTCGGGAAAGCCGGTGACGATCGCGCTCTGCGGCAAGATGCCGCCGGCCACGCCTTCGAACCGGACCTGAGATTCGCCCGCGGGCAGCGAGATACGCCGCGTCTCGCTGACCAGGGCGAAACCGTTCAGCCACCTGAGATTGGGGTCGCGATCGGGCGGCCGAGCGGGATCGCGGTAGACGGTGACGTCGACCTCGGCCGGCGCCGGGGAGGCGACGATCGTCTGGGCGGAGGCGGACGCGGCGCCGAGCAGCAAGGCGAGCAAGGCGAAACCGCCGGCTACCCGCCCCCTTCTCATCGGCCGCGCTCCGAGATCCGGTAGCGCAGCTCGGCGCTGCCATTGGCCGGAATCGTCACTGCCCAAAGCGGCCTCCCGTCGCGCCGCGCCAGCCGCGTCCGCGGCCGGAAGCGCTCGTCCTGGCCGACGTTGAACTCGGCTTCGAATCGCACCGGCTCCTGCTGGTCGCTGGTGACGGTCACGCGATAATCGGCCCAGTCGTCGCCAAACTCGATCGTCTCCACCCGGGTGACGACACCTGCAGCCTCGCCGATCTGGATCTCCACCTCCTCGCCGACCGCGCGATCGGCAAGCGCGCCCTGGCCAACCAGGATCGGGCGACCGCCGGCGGCCGCAAAGAGCTGCAGTGAGCCGCCGGGCAGAGGAAGGCCCAGGCCCTGCTCCGGGCGGTTGCGGGTCACCAGCATCCGCTGGGCCTGAAGCGCGTCATAGTCCGACCCAGCCGCAAGCCGCTGCCGGTAGACGAGATCGAAAGCGACCTGCGGCTGGTGGAGGAAGGCAACCTGCTTCTGGCCGTTCGCCGCCACCGTCACCGGCTCGGGCAGGCGATAGAGCTTGAGGTCGCCGAGCTCCTCCTGGCGGGCCATTCGCGCGCCGGTCACGACCACGTCCTCCGCACCGATGACGGTGACCGGCGCGACGGAATCAAAGCGCGCCGCAGCGAGGGCGCGCTGCCGGCGTGCGGGCGGCGCGTCGGCCGGGATGTCGCTCGTCCGTGCGCTCGGCCAGCAACGAAGCCGGAGCGCGCCGTCGTCCCCGCGCTCGCGCTCCACCGCCTCGCGGTTCAGCCGGCCGGCGACGGCCTGGGTATCGGCGTCGGGAAAGCTGGTCTCGTCGTTGCTGGCCAGGGTCAGCCAGGCGAACAGGTCGAGGGTGCGCCCGTCAGGGGCGAGCGTGGCGATATAGTCGGCCTGCCAATCGAAGCCGCTGGCGAGGTAGGTCAGGGTGATTGTGGCGGAGACCGCCTGGGTCGAGCGCGCCCGCACCGACAGGGTCGGGCTGGCCGACAGTCCGGGAGGCACCGAAGGATAGACGAGCTGCTCGGTCATTCCCGTGCACTGGAGCGCCTCATATCCGTCCGCCGTCTGCAGCACGACGGCGCCGTCGGCGCCGCTGCGGATCACCGCCGGATGCTCGCGGACAGCGCCGGTGGCGCGGGAGGTGCGGCGGATCCGGACGTGGCGACCGAGGGACCGTTCCAGCAGGCTCGCGGGCGAGAGGAGATAGGCGTCGCGGTTGCGCTCGACGATCCGCTCGGGGAAACCGCTCAGCACCGCGCTCTGCGGGACGATGCCGCCCGCCACGCCTTCGAAGCGCAGCTCCGTTTCTCCGGCCGGCAGCGAGACGCGGCGTGTCTCGGCAATGAGGGCATAGCCTTGCAGCAAGTCGAGCTCCATCGCGGTCGACGGATCACGGCCGGGCGCGCGATAGACCGTCACGTCGACCGAATCGGGCCGCGGCGAAGTGACCAGCGTCTGCGACGCAGCGGGCGCCGCACCCGCGAGAGCAGCGGCCCATGCGAGGCTCGTGAGAGCGCGCACGGCCCCTCAAAAGCGGGTGTCGAAGGTCGCCGTGACGGTCGCCTCGCCATTGGCCGGGACCTGGACCCGCCACAGCGCCTCGTCGGCCGAGCGGAGCTCGCTGGGCTGGCTCTCCTCGACGATGCGGGTATCGCCCCACAGGCCCGACTGGAGCAGGTCGACGGTGACCGCCTGCGGCCGCGCATTGGTCAGCGTGTAGCGCATCGTCGTGCGCCAGCGGCTGGAATTGATCCGCTCGCGCCGCTCGACGACCGGCTGCACCTTGACGTCGAAGGCCTGGCCGGTGACCAGGCCGAGCTCCGAGCCCATCGGCGTATGTCCGATCTGGCTCTCGCCGACGAATTGCGGATTGCCGCGCGCGTCGCGCTGATAGACGCGGACGGTCCCGGCCGGGAGGGCGTCGCCGAGGCCCTGCTCGCGCGAGCTCGAGAAGCGCAGCACGGAATTGGCGCTCCGCGCCTCGTCCGCCGTGCCGAGCCAGGGATTGCGAAACTCGTAGGCGCGGGCCGCCGGCGTGTTGCCGACGTCGAGGAAGCTCACCTGCTTGGTCTGGCGATTGGCGACCGTCGTCCGCTCGGGCAGCGGATAGAGATAATAGTCCCCGAGCCGCTCGCGATCGGCGGTCTCGGTGCCGGCCTGGCGCAGGCCGCGGCGCGGCGGGACGTAGCCGCCGCCCTGACCGGGATCGCCGGCGACGAGCAGCAGGTCGGCATTGTTATAGGGGGTGCCGCTATTGTTGGTGAGCGTGATCCAGCCCTGCACGTTCATCCGACCCGCGGATTCGTCGAACAGGGCGACATAGTCGGCCTGCCAGCCCAGCCCGGGCGTCAGATAGGTGAGGGTGAGCGGGCGGCGGCCGCCGCGATCGCTCTCGACCGTGACCGACAAGGTGGGACGGGCGCGCAGGTTCTCCGGCACGCGATCGAAGATCACCCTCACCGGCAGGCCGTCGTCGCGCAGCACCTCGATCCGGTCGCCGATCTGGAGGACGACGCCGCCATTGGCGGCGAGCACGCGCGCCCGCTCCCGGCTTTCGGCGCCGGAGGCTGGATTGGTGCGGACCAGGGTGATGGTCTCGCCGACCGCCTTCTGCATCAGCGCCTGGGGCGAGAGCAGGTCGAAATCGAAATTCTGCTCGACGATGCCGACGCCGCTGCCGGTGAGGGTCACCGTCTGCGGCTGGATCTGGGCAGAGACGTCGGGGAATTCCTGTCGCGAGCGGCCCGACGGGAGGTCGATCTGCCGGGTGTCCTGAACCAGCGCGAGATCGTTATTGTAGATGGTGACGGCGACCTCGCCCTGGGCGCTCTGGCTGGGAGCGGGTATCTCGTTCTGGGCGATCGCCGGGGCGGCAAGGAAGGTCGAAAGCAGCAGCCAGCCAGCGCGCATGTAGAAAGCTCCCCCGGATTATCGACCCGGGGGAGCGTCCTATACTGTTGCGGGCGGGTCAACCGGCAAAGGCCGGAAAACGCCCTCGAAATGTGCGCGGGAGTGCCCGGTGCGGTCAGGCCGCCGGGGCGACTTCCTCGCCGGGCGGGCGCGGCCGGCGGGTGCGGCGGCGCGGCGCGCGCGGCTCGTCGCCGCCTTCGTCACCCGCGGAGATGGCGGGCGGCAGGCTGTCCGCGGCGATCCGCTCCTCGCCATTATTGGCGGCTTCGGCCGGAGCGTCGGAGGAACCGGCCTCGCTGCGCCGCGTGCGCGGCCGGCGAGCCCGATATTCGCCATTGCCCGAAGCCGCTTCCTCGCGGTCGCGGGACGGACGCTCCTCACGGCTCCGGGGCGCCCGCTCCTCGCGGTCGCGCGCACTGCGCTCCTCGCGGTCACGCCGGGGCTCCGGCTCGCGCTCCTCCGGCTCGGCGTCGGACTGGGAGTCGCCGTCGCGGCCCTCCATCTCGTCCTGATCCTCGTCGTCATAGGAATCATAGTCGCCGCGCTGCCGGCGCTGCTCCTCGAAGCGCGCCCGGTTCTCGTTGAGAAGGCGGTAATAATGGTCCGCGAACTGCAGATAATATTCGGTCTGCACGCGGTCGCCCTGCATCTGCGCGTCGCGCGCAAGGCCCTTATACTTTTCGAGCAATTGGGCAGCGTTGCCGCGCTGCCGGTTGTCCTGGCGATTGCCGCCTCCCGGACTCATATTGGGCGCGCGTCCCCCGCCGCCCCGGCCGCGCCGGCGGCCGCCCTGACGATTGTTGATCAAACGAAAATCCTCACCGATGGTGGTTCACTCTGCTTCACCGGCCGGGTCATCCCCAGCCCCTTATACTGCACGGCCCCAGAGGCACGGATCCGCAAGGCGAACCAGTTACCTCACCAAATCGCCTGACAAGCGACCAAGCAATCGGGGGTCGGCGACGTCAGGCCTCACGCATCCACGCTGTGATCGGCCCCGTCCCTGACACCCTATGTAGCCATCGCCCCGCGGAAATCCAAGGGGAAAAGCATTGCGCTCGATCAAGCGGCGAGGCGAAGGACGAGGCAGCGTGCCACGCCATTAAGGTCGTTGCGTGACGAAGTGGTGAAACCTTCACGCGCGAACAAGGCGGCGGCTGCCTCGGCCTGGCCGGCACCGAGCTCGAGACAGGCCATCCCGCCCGGCGCCAGCAGGCCGCCCAGGCCGGGCGCGAGCCGGCGATAGGCGTCCAGCCCGTCCGCGCCGGCGAACAGCGCTTCGGCGGGCTCCCACTCCGAGACGTCGGGCGGCAGCGGCGCCTCGGTCTCGACATAAGGCGGGTTGCACAGGATGAGGTCGAACCGCTCGCCGATGCCCTCCGCCCAGTCGCCGCGGGCGAAACGTGCTCGGGCCGCAAGGCCGAGCCGGTCGGCGTTGCGGGCGGCGACGGCGAGCGCCGTCTCCGATCGGTCGATGCCGAGCCCTCTCGCCTGCGGCCATTGATCGAGCGCGGCGAGCAGCAAAGTGCCGGGCCCCGTTCCGAGGTCGAGGATCGTCGCCGGTCCGGCGTCGCCGAAACCAGCGAGCGCCGCCTCGATCAGGGTCTCGCTGTCCGGGCGCGGGATGAGCACGCCCGGGCCAACTGTCAGCTCGATCGTCCAGAAGGCGCGGCGGCCGGTGATGTAAGCGACGGGCTCGTGCGCGAGCCGTCGTTCGACCAGCTCCTCGAAGGACGGCGGCGCCGCCCTTTCGAGACCGCCGAGCAGGAGAGCCTCGCGCGTGAAACCGAGGGCGTGCGCCATGAGCAGCTCGGCGTCGAGGCGCGGCGTGGCGGAGACGGCGCGCAGACGGGCATCGGCCTCGGCCAAGGCGGCCCTGACGTTCACTCCTCTTTCCGCGGCGGCCGGCAAGGCCGATCAGGCCTGCGCATCCAGCGTCGCCAGGCGCTCGGCCTCGTCCTCGGCGACGAGCGCGCCGATGAGGTCGTCGAGCTGGCCCTCCAATATCTCCGGCAGGCGGTGGAGGGTAAGGTTGATGCGGTGATCGGTCACCCGCCCCTGCGGGAAATTGTAGGTGCGGATGCGCTCCGACCGGTCGCCCGAGCCGACCATCGACTTGCGTGCGCCGGCGCGCTCGCTGGCGAGGCGCTCGCGCTCCATCTCGTAGAGGCGGGTGCGCAGCACCTTGAGCGCCTTGGCCTTGTTCTTGTGCTGCGACTTCTCGTCCTGCTGGATGACGACGAGGCCGGTCGGCAAATGGGTGATCCTGACCGCGCTGTCGGTGGTGTTGACCGACTGGCCGCCAGGGCCCGACGAGCGATACACGTCGATCCTGAGGTCCTTGTCGTCGATCTGGACGTCCACATCCTCCGCTTCGGGCAGCACCGCGACCGTCGCCGCCGAGGTGTGGATGCGTCCGCCGCTCTCGGTCACCGGCACGCGCTGGACGCGGTGGACGCCGCTCTCGAACTTGAGACGGGCGAACACGCCCTGGCCGGAGACGGAGGCGATCACCTCCTTGAAGCCCCCCATTTCGGGGGCGCTCGCCGAGATGATCTCGAAGCGCCAGCCGCGGCTTTCGGCATAACGCTGGTACATGCGCAGAAGGTCGCCCGCGAACAGGGCGGCCTCGTCGCCGCCGGTTCCGGCGCGGATCTCGAGCATCGCGGCGCGCTCGTCGGCGGCGTCGCGCGGCAGCAGCTTCAGCGCCAGCGCGCGCTCCGCCTCGGGCAGCTTCGCCCGGATCGCCTCGGCCTCCTCGATCGCCATCGCCTTCAATTCGGGGTCGGCATCGCGATCCTCGGCCATCGCGACCAGCGAGTCGAGCTCGTCGCGCAGCTTGCGCAGCTCGGCGGCGGCGACCGCGACCGGCTCGACCTCGGCATATTCCTTGGAGAGGCGGACGAAGGCGTCAGGGGCGAGATCGCGCGCCGACATCGCCGCCTGCAATTCGTCCCGGCGCGCCTCGATCGCGGCGATCCGATCGGCGGAGATGGCGGTCATCGCGCGACCAGCGCTCCGGCCAGATCGGCGAGGGCGACGCGGAACTGCTCGCCGCTGCGCAGATCCTTGACCGCCGCCTCGCCGGCGGCAAGCTCGTCGTCGCCCAGGATGATTGCGAAGCGGACGCCCGCCGCGTCGGCCTTCGCCAGGCGGCGCTTCATATTGCCCTTGAACGCCATGTCGCA
This sequence comes from Sphingosinicella terrae, assembly GCF_003347635.1. GTDB lineage: Bacteria > Pseudomonadota > Alphaproteobacteria > Sphingomonadales > Sphingomonadaceae > Allosphingosinicella > Allosphingosinicella terrae. The sequence goes on along the minus strand of NZ_QDFY01000007.1, from coordinate 83,662 downwards.
GGCGATGCCGGCGCGTCTCAGCCCGGCGGCCAGTCCGGTCGCCGCCGCCTCCGCCGCCTCGCCGAGCGGCACCAGGGCCGCCTGCGGCCGCGCCGGCTCGGGCGCCGCGATCATCATCGCCAGCCGCTCGATCCCGGCCGCCCAGCCGACCGCGGGCGTAGGCGGCCCGCCGAGGCTCTCGATGAGGCCGTCATAGCGGCCGCCGGCCAGCACGGTGCCCTGGGCGCCGAGCCGGTCGGTGATGAACTCGAAGGCAGTGTGGCGATAATAATCGAGGCCGCGCACGAGGCTGCCATTGCGCGTCCAGGCGACGCCGGCCGCGTCGAGACCCGCGGTCACCGCGGCGAAGAAGTCCGCCGCCTCGGCGGTGAGGAAGGCGTCGATCACCGGCGCGCTGTCGGCGGCCGGCCGGTCGCGCGGATCCTTGCTGTCGAGGATGCGCAGCGGATTCTTCTCGAGCCGGTTGAGACTGTCCTCGGAGAGATCCGCCCGGTGGGCCTCGAAATGCTCGACCAGGGCGGCGCGCCAGGCCTCGCGCGTCGCCGCGTCGCCGAGCGTGTTGAGATTGAGCGTCACCCCGTCCTGGATGCCGAGCTCGTGGAGCAGCTGGTCGGCGAGAACCAGAAGCTCGACGTCGGCCGCCGGCGCGTCCGATCCGATGATCTCGGCATCGAGCTGGTGGAACTGGCGGAAGCGTCCCTTCTGCGGCCGCTCGTAGCGGAAGACGGGCCCATGCGTCGCCAGCTTGAGCGGCGCGTGCTGCTGCCAGCCTTCCGAGAGATAGGCGCGGCAGATGCCGGCGGTGAATTCCGGCCGGAGCGTCAGCGAATCGCCGCCCCGGTCGGGGAAGCTGTACATCTCCTTCGAGACGATATCGGTGGTCTCGCCGATCGAGCGGGCGAACACTTCGGTCGCCTCGAACACCGGTATCTCGATCCGGCTGAAGGCGTAGAGGCGGCGCACGCGCTCGAAGGCGGCGACCACCGCCTGAAAGCGATCGGCCTCCTCGCCCCATATGTCCTGGGTGCCCCTGATCCGCTGCGGACCCTTGCTCATCGGCGCGCCCCTAGACCATTTCCCGAGCCTGAGGGAAGCCGCCGGGCCTGTTTATCCCCGTGGACGGCGGGCGGCGCCGCGGCCAAAGGGAAAGCAAAGCCAGCGAGCGGGGAGCGAGATGACCCAAAGGATTGATCCGCGAACGGAAACGCGGCGGCGGCCGCAGCCGGCATGGCTGCTCGGCGCCGCCTTGCTCGGCGCCTGCGCCACGATCCCGCCCGCCCCGGCACCCGTCTCCGCCCAGAATGCGGTGCCGGCCGAGACGGCGGAGGCGCGCACCCGGGCCGCGCTCGACCGGATCGAGGCGCTCAACCCGCGGCTCAACGCCGTCATTGCGGTCGATCCCACCGCGCTCGAGCAGGCGCGCGCGCTCGACCGCATCCGCCGCGCCCGCGGGCCGCTGTTCGGCCTGCCGATCCTGATCAAGGACAATATCGAAGCCGCGGGTCCGCTGCCGACGACGGCCGGCAGCCTCGCCCTCGCCGACAACGTCACCGACCGCGACGCGCCCCTGGTCGCGCGGCTGCGGGCGGCAGGCGCCGTGATCGTCGGCAAGGCCAATCTCTCGGAATGGGCGAATATCCGATCGAACAATTCGGTCTCGGGCTGGAGCGCGATCGGCGGCCAGACCCGCAACCCGCACTTCCTCGACCGCAACGCCTGCGGATCGAGCTCGGGCAGCGGCGCCGCGGTGGCTTCCGGAATGGTGCCGGCGGCGATCGGCACCGAGACGGACGGGTCGATCACCTGCCCGGCCGCGATCAACGGCATCGTCGGCTTCAAGCCCACGGTCGGGCTGGTCAGCCGCACCCATGTCGTGCCGATCAGCCATAGCCAGGACACGCCCGGCCCGATGACGAGGAACGTGCGCGATGCCGCCCTGGTGCTGGCGGCGATCGCCGGAAGCGATCCGGCCGATCCGGCGACCGCCGATGCCGATGCGCGGCGCGAGGATTACGCGGCGAGGCTGTCGGCCGACTCCCTGCGCGGCACCCGCCTCGGCGTGATGCGCTTCGCCACCGGCTTCGGCACCGACGCGGCGTTCGAGGCGGCGCTGGCGACCCTCCGGGCCCAGGGAGCCGTGCTCGTCGAAATCGCCGAGTTCGAGGGGCGCCCGGAGATCGGCCGCAACGAGCTCATCGTGCTGCTGCGCGAGCTCAAGGCGGATCTCAACGCCTATCTGGCCACGACCCCTTCGACGGTGCGCACCCGCAGTCTTGCCGACATCATCGCCTTCAACCGTGAGCATGCCGACGTTGAGCTCGCTCTGTTCGGCCAGGAATTGTTCGAGCAGGCCCAGGCCGCGCCCGGCCTCGACGAGGATTATCGCCGGGCACGCGAGACCAGCCTTCGGATGGCGGGCCCCGAGGGGATCGACCGGCTGCTGCGCGAGCACGATGTCGTCGCCCTGGTCGGTCCGACCATGCCGCCGGCCTGGCCGATCGACGCCGTCAACGGCGACCAGATATCGGGCGGCGGCGCCGGCAGCCTCGCCGCGGTCGCGGGCTACCCGCACCTTACCGTGCCGATGGGCGCGGTGCGGGGGCTTCCGGTCGGCCTCAGCTTCATCGGCCCGAAATGGTCGGACGCTTTGGTCCTGTCGCTGGGCTACGCCTATGAGCAGGCGTCCCAGCGTCGGATCGAGCCGCGCCTGCAGGCTTCGGTCGAGGAGAGCCCGGAAATTGCGCCGCTGCTCCGGCCGGCGCTGCGGAACTGACGTCAGCTCAGCAGCGATCCGGCAAAGGCCTGCCAGGCACCGGTCTCGCCGACATGGAGGCGGAATGGCCACGACAGCAGGTGGATGGCGACGCCCCAAAAGGTCACCGGGTGGATCCGACCCCGGCGCGACAGGTCGAAAGCGACCAGGGCCGCCAGGAACAGGTTGACGAGAACCAGCGCGCCGGCGACGCCCGGCGGCAGCAGCGGCGGATCGAAGTTCCGGACGATCCGGGCGAGCGCCGGCACCATCATCGCGATCGTCCCCAGCAACATCAGTCGCTTGTGAACGTCCGATCGCCGCCGCCATACGAAGCCGGCGGCGACGAAACCGCCGAAAAGCCCGATCGAGGTGAAGGGAAGCGCCAGGAAGGCTTCGGCATTGGCCCAGCCCGGCGGCGTGTTGCGGGCGCGACCGGAATCGATCGCCGTCCACAGTCCCACGGCGACGACCAGCGGCGCGAACGCCAGGGCGGCCGGACCAAGCCAGCGATGGAGATCCGTGCGCCCGATGGCGACGAGGGAGGTCTGAGCGATGAACAGCAGGATCCAGGCCGAGAAGATGATGGCGTGGACATGGACGATCGGCGTCAGCGCCGCCGCGCCGGCGACGCCGCGCACCGTCACACCCTGCAGCCAGGGGAGCAGATAGTAAGTCGGCGCGAATCCGACGAGAACGGTGAAGAGCATCGCCGCGGCCATCGCGACGAAGAAGCCGCGCTCGGATCGCACGCGTGATCGACGTGGGGCCAGAGTCGCCATCGAACACCCCCCAGTCGGGTGGCGTCTTCTAGCACGGCCGGCCGCCGCTGTTTAGGGCTGGGCCGCCTTCGGCCGCCGCCTCTTCCCGGCCCTGCCGCGCAGGCCTGCCTCGACCGCCAGCGCCGCCCAGCGCTGCAGCGCCTCGGCATCGTCATAGACGTCCGCCGGAGCCCGTCGGTAATTCATCGTGTCGACCCGGCCGTCCTTCATGGTGACCGAAAAGCGATCGCAGCCTTCCCGGTCCCATATCTCGTCGGTGACGGCATCGGCCTTGAGCCAGAGCTCACCCGCGTCGAGGATCGCGAAGACGGTGCCGTCGAGATAGAGGGTGGCGCCGCCCATCATGCGTCTCATCGTGACGGTGCCGAGCGGCGCCATCGCCTCCTCCACCCAGGCGAAGAGGCCTTCGTCGACGCTCATGCGGTCAGCTTCAGCCCGGCGATGCAGGCGACGATGCCGAGGATGAGGAGCATGCGCAGGGTGGTCGCCGGCTCGCCGAACCAGACCATGCCGACGAGGACCGTCCCGATCGCGCCGATCGCCCCCCAGACGGCATAAGCCGTGCCCATCGGGATCGTCCGCGCCGAATATTCGAGAAGGCCCATGCTGATCGTCACGGAGACCAGGAAGGCGATCGTCCACGGGATGTTGCGGAAGCCCTCGACGAAGCGCAGCGAAGTGGTGAAGCCGACCTCGAAGCAGCCGCCCAGGATGAGCCAGAACCAAGCCATTCTTGTCCCCTACACGCCCGTATTCGGGTCGGCCACAGGCGAGGCGATGCGGCGGGCGGCGAGGAAGCAGGCGGCGACGATCATCGCCGCGCCGCCCAGGGTGAGCGGGCGCACCGGCTCGGCGAAGACGAGGAAGCCAAAGAGCGCGGCCCAGACGAAGGCAGTATATTCCACCGGCGCGAGGAACTGCGCCTCGGCACGGGCATAGGCCCAGGAGAGCAGCATCAGCGAGGCGAAGGCCAGAGCCGCCGCGCCGACGACGAAGGGCAGATGCTCGCCCGCCGGGAAGACGGCGAGCCAGGGCGCGGCGACGAGGAAGCAGCCGCTCATGATCGCGCTCATGAAGAAGGCGACCTCGAGCGGCTGCGCGACCTGCGCCTGCTGGCGCATCAGGATGATGTTCCAGGCATAGCAGCCGGCCGAGGCGAGGATGGCGATCGCGCCGCGGAACGCCTCCGGCCCGAGATCAGCCTCGGCCTGTCCGAGCAGAATGACGATGACGCCGGCGAATCCCAGCAACGAGGCGAGGATGGCGCGGCGCTGGATCTGCTCCTTGAGGATGAGCGCGGCCAGATAGAGGGCAATGAGCGGCGCGACGAAAGCGAGCGCCACCCCCTGCGCCAGCGGCACGCGCGCCAGGCCCCAGAAGAAGAGCAAGGCCATCAATGCCGACAAGGTGCCTCGGATGAGGTGGAGCCGGAGCACGGCGCGCGACGGCCACACCTTCCCGCTCCCGAAGAAGACGGCGCCCCCGATCACGGCGCCCGCCGCGGTCCGCCACAGCAGCGCGTTGTAGACGCCGATCGCCAGGGTCAGATGCTTCATCACCGCATCCATGCCCGAGAAGAGCGCGATCCCCGCGGTCGCGACAGCGATGGGCAAAGCGACGGCGGAGGAAGGCTGCGACATGGGCTCGCCATAGAGACGGCTTCGATGGCCGTCACCCGCACCGGAACTCAGCCGCCCAGCGCCTCCGAAACGCTTCGATAGGCCGCGACGGAAGCCGCGACGGCAGCGAGCATGACGACCGCCAAGAGCGTCCAGAACCGAACCGGTGCATGTTGTCTGTCCAGGCTTGGGCCCAGCGCCAGGCTGAAACGGCCCTGTCGCCAGGCCACCACGCCCAATAGAATCAATGATAGGGCGGTCGCAGAGCTGCCGACAGGCTTGAAGCCGAGAGCCAAAGTTCCGATACCGACAACGAGGAGCAGGGCGACCGCTCCCGCGCAGCCTTTCACGCTCTCCTGTCGACTGGCCTCAGCCAAGAGCTGCCACCTTAGGCCGAGCGCGCTTCAAGGAAGAACAGATGATCGCCGATCCGAACCGCGGGATCGATGCCGCTCGACCAGGACGGCGCGACGGCCACGGTGTGGTAGAAGAGCGCGCCGCCGGTCGGGTCCGCCGATTCACCGGCGAGGATCTCGCCGGCGATCCGTTGGGCGGCAAGCCACAGCCGATGCTCGTCGCTGCCTTCGTCCAGGCGATCGATCGTCTCCATGGCGGCCCGATTGGGATCCCCCGGATTCCAGCAGCTGAACTGCCAGGCCTCGCTCACCGTGTCGGTGGCGTGGCCGCCATGCCGCCCGGAACGCCGGCGATTGTCGATGACGTGGCCGACGGCGCGCATGGCCGCTTCGCCGTCGCCGCGCGCCTCGCCCCACATGGTGAGCGCCATCCAATGGGCATCGACGACATCGATCTCGTCGACGTCAGTGCCGTTCTCAGGATTCGGGAGCGCGGAAGGGGCGGTGCCGACACGCGCCGAGGCCGGAAAGAAGGCGCGCGCGCCCTCGGCCCATCCGACCGCCGGAGCGGTGCGCGGCGGGTCGGCCGGCAGCGTCGTCTCGCTGCCGCCCTGCGCCTGCGCCGCGTAGATGAGCAAGGCCGCCGCCGTTCCTGCCCCGAGAGTCGCCCTCATGCTTCGATCCTAAACCGATTCGGGATCGCGCGGTAGCGCGCCGGCGTGACACCGGCATGACCTTGCGGAACCGGAACGGCCCTCCCGTCATTGGCCCGGCATGCGCGCCGCCCTCACCTCCCTCTTCGTTCCGTTCGCGCTCGCCGGTTGCGAGCAGGTATCGCCCCAGCCGGTCGATTATCAGCCGGAACTGGCGGGGACGGTCGACCATGCCTTGTGCCTGCTGGGCTATACCGGCTTGCCGATGCGCGAGGTTGCCACCGGTCACCAGCTCGTCGAGGCGACGCTCAACGGCCGCCCCGCCACCTTCGTCGTCGACACCGGCGCCAACGTCTCCGTGGTGCACGCGCCGCTGGCGGAACAGTTCGGCCTCTCGGGCGAGGGCGGCCGAACCGGCGGGGCGATCGGGATCGGCGGCGGCGGCGCGGCGCGGCAGGTGCGGATCGAAAGCCTCAGCACCGGCGATATCGTCCTGCGCCAGCAGCGGATGGTGCTGACCGACCTTTCGCAGCTCACCGCCATCCTCGGCCCGATGTCGGGCGGCACGATTTCCGGGATCATCGGCCAGGACATCCTGTCCGAGCATCGCGCGGTCATCGACGTCTCGCGCTCCATGCTTCACCTGATCCCGGAGGATCGGGATCCGGCGCCGGTGCCGGAAGAACGATGCCAGGCGCGTGACGAGAGCGAGGAGGCGAACCAAACCGCAGCGACGAACCGCTCGGACGGCGGCACGGACGAAGAAGACCGCTGACGCGCCCTTATTCCGCGGCGGCAGGCACCTGCATCGAGGCCGCCTCGATCTCGGCGGCCTTGGCCTCGACCAGCCGGACGATATGGTCGACCATCTCCTCGTCGCGGACATGGTGGTCGGTGACGCCCGAGAGATAGACCATGTGCTTGCCGTTGCCGCCGCCGGTAATGCCGATGTCGGTCTCGCGCGCCTCGCCTGGCCCGTTGACGACGCAGCCGAGCACCGACAGCGACATCGGCGTGCGGATATGGGAGAGCCGCTCCTCGAGCGTCTGGACGGTGCGGATGACGTCGAAGCCCTGGCGGGCGCAGCTCGGGCAGGAGACGACGCGGACGCCGCGATTGCGGATGCCGAGCGCCTTCAATATCTCGAAGCCGGCGCGGACCTCCTCCTCCGGCTCGGCCGAGAGCGAGACGCGGATGGTGTCGCCGATGCCGAACCAGAGCAAAGAGCCGATTCCGATCGCGCTCTTGACGGTTCCGCCGCGCAGGCCGCCGGCCTCGGTAATGCCGAGGTGGAGCGGACAATCGACCGCTTCGGCGAGCTGCTGGTAGGCGGCGACGGCGAGGAAGACGTCGGACGCCTTCACCGCGACCTTATATTCGCGGAAATCGTGATCCTCGAGCAGCCGGATATGATCGAGCGCGCTCTCGACCAGCGCCTCGGGGCACGGCTCGCCATATTTCTCGAGCAGGTCCTTCTCGAGGCTGCCGGCATTGACGCCGATCCGCATCGAGCAGCCGTTGGCCTTGGCGGCGTTGACCACCTCGCGCACCCGATCGGCCGAGCCGATATTGCCGGGATTGATCCTGAGGCAGGCGGCGCCGACATCGGCGGCCTCGAGCGCGCGCTTGTAGTGGAAATGGATGTCGGCGACGATCGGGACGCGCGCGGCGCGGACGATCTGCCTGAGCGCCGCCGTCGATTCCTGGTCGGGGCAGGACACCCGGACGATATCGGCGCCCGCTTCCTCGCAGCGGCGGATCTGGTCGATCGTCGCCTTGGCGTCGGCGGTGACGGTATTGGTCATCGTCTGCACGGTGACCGGCGCGTCGCCGCCGACCGGCACGCTGCCGACCATGATCTGCCGCGAGGCACGGCGATGAATGTCTCTCCAGGGACGTACCGACATGGGGCGGATATAGGCGCGGGGGCCGGCGAGGGAAAGGCGGCCGGATCCGACCTTGTCCAGGGCTTGTCCCGGAAACGGCCGGAGCGATTAAAATATTCGAAAAAACTGTCCGCGAAGGCTCAGCCCGCGGGCTGGTCGATCGAGCTCGGCGGGGTGGTGAACCAGCGCGGCCCGCTCTCAGTCATGTAGAAGCAGTCCTCGAGCCGGATGCCGAATTGGCCGGGCAGGTAGAGGCCGGGCTCGTTGGAGAAGCACATGCCCGGCGCCAGCATCGTGGTCTCGCCGCGGACGAGGTTGATCGGCTCGTGTCCCTCGAGGCCGATGCCGTGGCCGGTGCGGTGTGAAAGGCCCGGGAGCCGGTAATCGGGCCCGTAGCCCCATTCCTGGTAGCGAGCGCGCACCGCATCGTCGACGCTGCCGGCCGTGCGGCCCGGCTGCGCCGCCGCGAAGGCGATGTCCTGGCCGCGGCGGACCTGGTCCCAGATTCGGCGCTGCTCGGCGCTCGCCTCGCCGAAGACGAAGCTGCGCGAGATGTCGGATTGATACCCCTCGACGGTACAGCCGCAATCCATCAGCACGACCTCCCCCACCCTGACCGCCTGGGGCTGGCCCGAGCCATGCGGGTAGGCGCTGGCCTCGCCGAGCAGGATCAGGGCGAATTCGGGATTGCCGCCGAGCGCGCGGGTCGCCCCGTTCATGATGGCGGCGATGTCGGCGGGAGCCATGCCGCGCTCGATGCGCGGGATCGTGTGCCGATAGGCCGCAAGGGTGATGTCGGCGGCCTTCTGCATCAAAGCGAGCTCGCGAGCGCTCTTGCGCATCCGGCAGCCCCGCACGACCGGCGCACCGGGGCGCAGATCGACGGAAGGGATCGCCCGCCTGAGGCCGTCGACGGCGAAGAAGCGCACCGTCTCCTCGATCCCGACCGGGCCGGTCAGGCGACGGTCGGCAAGGAAGCCGGCGACCGTCCGCAGCGGATCCTCATGCTCGTTCCAGACCCGCACCTCGGCCGGCACCTTCAGGCTCTCGCGTACCGAAGGTTCCTCGAAATGCGGCGTGACGATCGCCGGCTCGCCGTCGACAGGCAGGATCGCGGCGGTGAGGCGCTCGCTGCGCCACCAATGGACGCCGGTGAAATAGGTCATCGAGGCCCCGGGCTCGATCAGAAGGGCCGACAGCCCGAGCTCGCGCATCAGCTCCTGCGCCCTGGCGATTCGCTCGAGATGCTCTTGCGGGGAGATGGGGACGATGTCGCCGGTCATCGGCCGCAGCTCGGCCGGCGCCGACTGGGCGAGAAGGGAACCGGGCGTCCACATCGCCGACGTCATCGCCGCCCCGCTCAGTCCGATGAAATGCCGCCGTCCGATCTTCATGCCGCCTTATCCTCCTGCGGCCGGAATGGCCGCGCCGAACCTGCGTGGCAAGCGTCAGGCGAAGAGGATGAGGAGCAGGCCCGAGGCCATCGGCAGGGCGCAGGCGAGGGCCAGCCGGGAAAGCAAGGCGGGCGCGACATGGACCATCATGAACATCAGCCTTCCTCCTTCGGCGGCCGCCCGCGCTTGCGCTCTTCGGGCGGGGCGACCTTGATCCCGCGCCGCGCCAGCGCCTCGCGCAGCAGCACCTCGACCTGGGCATTGATGCTTCGAAAGTCCCCCGCAGCGCTCCGCTCGAGCGCGTTCCAGAGCGACGGCTCGATGCGGAGCGGAAACGCCTTCTTAGGAGGCGGTGGGGTGGAGGACATGATCGCGCGCCGGCCCGACCTATTGGTAAAGGGAGCCGGCGTTGACGACCGGATGGGTCTCCCGCTCGGAGCAGAGCACCACCATCAGGTTCGACACCATCGCGGCCCTGCGCTCGTCGTCGAGATGGACGACGTCCTTCTCTGACAGCATCTGCAGCGCGGTTTCGACCATGCTGACCGCGCCGAGCACCAGCTTGGCCCGCGCCGCGATCACCGCCTCGGCCTGCTGACGGCGGAGCATCGCCTGGGCGATCTCCTGGGCATAAGCCAGGTGCGTCAGCCGCGATTCGTCGATGGTGATGCCGGCGCGCGCGACCCGGTCCTGCAGCTCCTTCTCGAGCTCGGCATTCACCACCTCGGCATCGCCGCGCAGGGTGAGCTCCTTATGCTCGATATCGTCATAGGGATATTGGCCGGCGATCGCGCGCACCGCGCTCTCGATCTGGATCTCGATGAACTCCATGTAATTGTCGACGTCGAACAGCGCCTGCGAGGTGTCGGTGACCCGCCATACGACATTGGCGGCGATCTCGATGGGGTTGCCGCGCAGGTCGTTCACCTTGAGCTTGTCCGAGGTGATGTTGTGGATTCGGGTCGATATCTTCGTCCGCGTCAGCCAGGGCAGCCGCCAGCGCAGGCCGGAATTGCGATCGGTGCCGCGATAGTCGCCGAACAGCAGGATCGCCGCGGCCTGATTGGGTTGCAGGAAGTAGAAGCCCACGGAGACGAAGAGGATGATCGATCCGCAGACCCAGGCGGAAAGGCCGACCATCAGGTCATCGCCGCGTTGCAGACCGGTCCAGACGAGCGCGACGGCGGCGACGACGGCCGCGAGGATGACGAGGAGCATCGGATAGCCGCTTTGAGTGCTCGCCGGCCGCTCCTGCGACAAGCGAAGCGCATGGGCCTCGGATGCGGTGACAATCGACTGTGCCATATCTCTACCTCCCTACAATCATGATATCATAATTATATCGATAGGATTCGGGCAAGCGAAATCGCGCAGCCGTCCGCGACCGGGAGAAAGGACTCGACAGCGGCTTTCGCGGGACGCCAGGGAGCCGCGACCGAGGCGGGCGCGTTCAGTGCCTGCTTGCCCTTCCGCTCCGGAGTCGCGTCCATGTCCAGCGCCGCCAACGATGTCTCCGACCGCTCCGGACAGCCCCGGGCGTGGCGGCTGGTCATCCATGGCGGCTGCGGCGTGCTCGAGCGGGAGCGGATGACACCGGAGGACGACGCGGCCGCGCGCACCGCGCTCGAGCGGGCGCTGGCGGCGGGCGCGGCGATCCTCGACCGCGGCGGCTCGGCGCTGGACGCGGTCGAGGCGGCCGGGCGGGCCCTGGAGGACGATCCTCATTTCAACGCCGGCCGCGGATCGGTCTTCACCTACCAGGGCACGATCGAGATGGACGCCGCGATCATGGAAGGCGAGCGGCGCGGCGCCGGCGCGGTCAACGGAGTCACCGCGACCCGCAATCCGATCAGCCTCGCACGGGCGGTGATGGAGAAATCGCCGCACGTCTTCCTCAGCCGCGAGGGCGCCGACGAATTCTCGCGGCTGCAGGGGCTGGAGCAGGCCCCGCCCGATTATTTCGGAACCCCTGAGCGCCGCCGCCAGCTCGAAGAGCTGCGCCGCCAGCCGGGCGAGGATTATTTCGACATCGACGTCAAATATGGGACGGTCGGCGCCGTCGCCGTCGATGTCCGCGGCCATGTCGCCGCGGCCACGTCGACCGGGGGGCTCACCGGCAAGCGCTGGGGCCGGATCGGAGATTCCCCGGTGATCGGCGCCGGCACCTATGCCGACGACCGCGCCGGCGCGGTGTCGGCGACGGGCGCCGGCGAATATTTCCTGAGATCGGCTGCGGCCCACGAAATCTGTGCCCGCCTCCGCTTTTCCGCTTCGCAAGGCGAGCCGCCGGCACCGGGACAGGCGCAGGCCATCGTCGATTCGGTGCTGGGCGAGATCGAGGAGATGGGCGGATCGGGCGGCATCATCCTGGTGACGCCCTGGGGCGAAGCCGTGTCGCGTTTCACCACCCCTGGAATGTATCGCGGCGAGGCTTCGCCGAAGGGGCGGTCGGTGGCGATCTACGGCGACGAGGGCGACGCCCCGACGCCTTGATCGGAGTCTGCCACCCGTCTCGGCGTCAGCGGGGCGGGGCCAGGCGCCGCCGGTCCCGCCAGTCGAGTACCTCCCAGCCCTGCGCCTCGGCCAGTCGGATCAGCCTTTCATCGGCATTGGTGGCGAAGGCCTCGTCCGACCAGTGATGAACCGGTGCATCCGAAATGTGATCGGAATAGAAACGGATATGGAGCGCCTCGCGCTCCAGTCCCTCGCGCTGCAGCCAGGCCTCGATCATGTCGAGCTTGGCGGCGCCATAGCAGTTGCGGCCGTCGATCCGGGCGACGATCCGGCCCTTTTCGTCGGGCAGGGTATCGGTGGCGATGACGTCGTCGAAACCGAGCCGCTCGGCGATCGCCGCCGCATAGAGGCGATAGGAGGCGGTCGCGAGCACCAGCCGCCTGCCGGCCGCCTTGTCCTCGGCGATGCGACGCCGGGCGCCCTCCATGATGTTGCTGGCCAGCTGCCGCTCCGCGAAACTCGCCACCACCGGCTCCAGCCGTTCCGGCGGGACCGGCCCGATCAGCAGCCGGAAGTTGATCTCCTTCAGGCGGGCCCGATCGATCCGTCCGGCCAGGTAGAGGAGGCCGGTCCCCAGCAAGGCGGGGGCAAGCAGGATCCGCCACGGCGCCACGCGCCGCAAGGCGTGGACGAGGAACAGCCCGTATGTGGGCCGCCGGGTCACCGTCTTGTCCATGTCGTAAATGGCGAGCGTCTGCCGCATGCGAGCGTGCCAAGCATGGATGGCGCTCGCCTGTCCATGCCTCCGTGCTTGCCGCCCGGGGGGAATTGAGACAGTAAACCTCCCGATGAACGCCACACCCGATTTTCTCGAGACCGGTCCGGACGGCCGCCGGGTAATCCGGTTCAGCGGCAACCTCACTCTTCTTCGCGTGCGCAGGCTCAGCGAACAGCTGGACGCGATCGACGGCGACGGCCTCACCGTCGATCTCACCGAGGTCGAGCGGATGGATACGGTCGGCGCCTGGCTGGTCCACAAGCTCCAGCGCGACCATGGCGCCCGGGTCGTCGGTGCGGACGAAGACCAGCAGACGCTGATCGATCATGTCGCGCGCGCCGACCAGCCGGTGAAGGTTCGTGCCGAGCGCGAGCCGCGCTTCCGCCAGATGGCGGCCGAAGTCGGTGCCGCGACCCAGCAGGCGGGCCAGACCATGTTCGGCCTGCTCGGATTCTTCGGCGCTCTGATCATCGCGCTCGGCAACATCGCCCGCCATCCGCGCCGGTTCCGGTTCAACGCGGTGGTCACCCGATTCGACGTGGTCGGCGTGCGCGCGCTCGGCATCATCGGCCTGATGAGCTTCCTGGTCGGGATCGTCATCGCCCAGCAGGGCGCGGTCCAGCTGCGCCAGTTCGGCGCCGAGGTGTTCACCGTCAACCTGATCGGCCGCAGCGCGATGAAGGAGCTGGGCGTGCTGATGACCGCCATCATGGTCGCCGGCCGCTCCGGATCCGCCTTCGCCGCCCAATTGGGATCGATGAAGCTCAACGAGGAAGTCGACGCGATGCGCACGATCGGCGTCTCGCCGATGGAAGCTCTGGTCTTCCCCCGGGTGATCGCGACCGTGCTGATGATGCCGCTGCTCGGCTTCTATGCGGCGCTGATCGCGATCATGGGCGGCGGCCTGTTCTGCTGGATCTCCCTGGAGATGCCCCCGATCACCTTCATCCAGCGCATCCGCGAGATCGTGCCGCTGACCGACGTCTACCAGACGCTGATCAAGGCGCCCGTCTTCGGGCTGATCATCGCCATGGCCGGCTGCTATCAGGGCCTTCAGGTCGAGGGGAATGCCGAGGAGGTCGGCCTGCGCACGACGACGGCGGTCGTCCAGGGCATCTTCCTGGTGATCGTCCTCGACGCCTTCTTCGCCGTCTTCTTCACCGAGATAGGCTGGGCGTGAGCAAGGGCAAGTCCGTCATCGAGGTCAGGAGCCTCGTCAACCGGTTCGGCGACCAGGTCGTCCACGAGAATCTCGACCTCTCCGTCCGCGAAGGCGAGATACTCGGCGTCGTCGGCGGCTCGGGAACCGGCAAGTCGGTGCTGATGCGATCGATCATTGGCCTGCAGACGCCCGCTGAAGGCGAGATCACCGTCTTCGACGAGCCGATGATCGGCCGCGACGAGGAAGAGGCCAAGCATGTCCGGCGGCGCTGGGGCGTGCTCTTCCAGGGCGGCGCCCTGTTCTCGACCCTGACCGTCGCCGAGAATATCCAGGTGCCGATCCGGGAATATTTCCCCGGTATCGAGCGGGACCTGCTCGACGAGATCGCCGCCTACAAGACGACGATGAGCGGGCTTCCCCCCGACGCGGCGGCCAAGTTCCCGGCAGAATTGTCCGGGGGCATGAGGAAACGGGCCGGAATCGCCCGCGCGCTCGCGCTCGATCCCGAGCTGCTCTTCCTCGACGAGCCGACCGCCGGCCTCGATCCGATCGGGGCGGCGAAGTTCGATCAGCTGATCTGCGAACTGCGCGACGCGCTCGGCCTCACCGTCTTCCTGATCACGCACGATCTCGACACGCTCCATGCGATCTGCGACCGGGTGGCGGTGCTCGCCGACCGCAAGGTGGTGGCGATCGGGACCATCCCGGAGCTGCTCGCCTTGGATCACGACTGGATCCAGGAATATTTCAACGGACCGCGCGGTCGTGCCGCCGCCGGGATCCAAGAGATTGAGAAAGCCGCAAGCTGATGGAAACACGGTCCAACCAGATCCTCGTCGGCAGCATCGTGCTCGGCCTGGTCGCCGCGCTGGCGGTATTCATCGTCTGGCTGAGCCAGCTCGGCGAAGGCGGACAGAAGACCTATGACGTCTTCTTCCAGCAGTCGGTCGAAGGGCTTGCCAAGGGATCCGGCGTGACCTTCCGCGGCGTGCCCGTCGGACAGATCCAGTCCATCAATCTCGAGCCGGAAAGCCCGCAGTTTATTCGCGTGCGAATCACGGTCAACGAGCAGACGCCGGTGCTCGAAGGAACGACCGCGACGATCCGCGGCGTCGGCTTCACCGGCGTGTCGCAGATCCAGCTGGACCCGCCCGAAGCAAGGCCCGGCCGCCCGCTCGGCAACCTTCCGGAGATCAGCTGTCCCGAGCAGAATCCGGACCAGGTCTGCCCTTATGGTTATCCCGTGATCCCGACCCGGCCCGGCGCGCTGGGCCAGCTGCTCAACACCGCGCCGGAGCTGCTCGAACGGGTATCGACGCTGACCGAGAGGCTGACCGAGCTGTTCTCGGATCGAAACCAGCAGTCGATCGCCGGCATCCTCGACAATCTCGAGGTGACGACCCGGGCCCTCGCCGAGCGCTCGCCGGAGATCGCCTCCACCCTCGCCGAGGCGCGGGTGGCGATCGCCCAGGCCGGCGACGCCGCCGAGCAGTTCGGCGCGCTCGCCGGCACCACCGAATCGCTGCTCAACGAAGAGGGTCGGCCGCTGATCAACGATCTCAGGCACACGATCCGCTCCGCCGAGCAGAGCATGCGCAACCTCGATGCCGTCCTCAACGACGCGCGGCCCGGAGTGCAGGCCTTCTCGAACCGGACCCTGCCCGAAGTCGGGCAGCTGGTGCAGGACCTGCGCGCCACCAGCGAGTCGCTGCGCGGCATCACCGATCGGCTGAACGAGCAGGGCGTCGGCGGCATCATCGGCGGCCAGCAACTGCCTGACTACCAGCCCGGACGAAGGAACTGACGATGCGCCTCACCCTCCTCCCCGCTCTTGCAGGCCTGCTCGCCCTCGGCGGCTGCTTCGGCGGCGGCTCGGTGCCGGACCAGCTGTTCACCCTCAGCGCGGCCGAGACCCGTCCCGCCGCCGCGCCGCGCATTGCGGAACCCGGCCAGGCGATCACCGTCGCCGATCCGACCGTGCCGCAGGCGCTGCGCACCCAGCGCGTGCCGGTCTATATCGATGAGACCTCGATCCAATATCTGCAGGACGCGCAGTGGGTCGAGAATCCGGCGGCCTTGTTCGGTCGCCTGGTCGGCGAGGTGATCGCCGCTCGCACCGGCCGGGTGGTTCTCGATACCGCCCAATATACCAATGAGCCGGGAACGGTGCTCACCGGCCAGCTCCAGCGCTTCGGAATCGATCCGACGAGCATGGAAGCGGTGGCGCTCTACGACGTCGCCGTCGCCAATCCGACGGGCGGCATCCGCAGCAACCGCTTCGAGGCGCGGGTGCCGGTGGCGGAGGTGACTCCGCTGGCGGCGGCGCCGGCGCTCAATCAGGCGGCCAACCAGATCGCGGAGCAGGTGGCGGCGTGGGTGGGCGGTACGCCCGCATCCTGACGGCGCCACGCCGCATGCGCGGCTCCGCCTGGTACCTCCTCGGCCTCGCGGCCGCGCCGATCCTCTCGGGTTGCGGCTTCGCCTCGCTCGGCGAGGACGAGCAGCGACAGGTCGCGGACGGCCGCGGCGCCGAGGTCCGGCTGATCGGCACGGAGGTCCGCTTGCCGTCCTCCGCGACGGAGGTGCGGCTCTTCGACAGGCGCTTCCAGGATTCGCTCCAGTGGGTGCGCTTCGAAGCACCCCTCGCCGACGCGCGGCGTTTCGCCGAAGCCGTGATCGGCCGCCCGCTCGTGCTAGGCGAGGATCCCGGCCTCGCGCCTCCCGAAGGCATCGACTGGTGGTTCGCCGCCTATCCGATCGGCGGCGAAGGCGGCTCCCGAAGCGAGTCCCGAACGACGATCGGCCTCGTGCTGCAGCCGCGAGGCGCCCTGGCGACCGTCTGGATGAGGACGGTGATCGTCTCCTGACCTTCAGCCCAGGCTCTTGCTCGCCTGCTCGAACACGTCCTTCGAGAGGCCAGGCGCCGCAACGATCCGCTCGAGCTCGGCCCGCATCAGCTTCGCGCGCGCCTCGTCGAACCGGCGCCAGCGGCCGAGCGGCGGGACCAGGCGGGCCGCGGTCTGGGAATTGAGCTTGTCGGCGGCGAGGATGGTGTCGGCGAGGAAGCGATAGCCCCGGCCCGACGCGTCGTGGAAGGCGCGCTGGTTGGCGGCGAAGGCGCCGACCAGGGAGCGCAGCCGGTTCGGATTGCCGAGGATGAAGTCCGGATGCCGGAACAATGCCTCGACCGCCTCCGGCGTGTCGTCGCGGGTGGAGAGCGCCTGCACGCTGAACCATTTGTCGAGCACCAGCGCATTGCCGCGATAGCGATCGTAGAAGGCGGCAAGGGCCACTTCCCGCTCCGGCGAATCGCCGTTGGCGAGGACGCCGAGCGCGCCCTGACGGTCGGTCATGTTGTCGGCCCGGTCGAACTGCGCCCGGGCGAGCGCGGGGGCATCCTCCGCCCCTGCGGCCGCGATATAGCCGAGCGCGATCGAGCGCAGCCGCCGCGCGCCCTTGGCGGCCGGATTATATTCGTAGCGATTGGCGCCATGAGCGGCGTAGGCGTCCCGCCACAGGGTCTCGAGCCGGTGGCCGAGCTCGGCCCGCAGCGCCTCGCGGCGGCGGTGGATGGCTTCCGGATCGACCCGCTCCATCCGGTCGCCGACGAAGGTCTCGCTCGGCAGCAGCACCGCCTCGGCGACGAAGGCCGGGTCGAGCGACGGATCGGCCAGCGTCCGCCGGACCGCCTCGACCACGGCCTCATGATCGACGCCGCGGCCGGAGATGGCGGCGGTCAGCGTGTCGAGCATGAGCTGCTGCATCGCCTCGTAGCGGGCGAACGGATCGTCGTCCTGCGCCGAAAGGAAGGCGAGGTCGGCGGCGCCACGATCGGTCTCGACGACGACGGGCGCCGAGAAATCGCGATTGATCGACAGGACCGGCCGCTGCGGCGCATCGCCGAGCGGAATCTCCATCCGCGCCTGGTCGAGGATGATCAGCCTCTCGTCGGCCACGTCGCCGCTGTCGCGATCGAGCAGGGCCACCTTGAGCGGGATCGGCATGGGCTGCTTGTCCGATTGGCCCGGAGTGGGCGGCACGATCTGCTCGAGACGCAGCCGTGCCTCCGCGCCGCTCCCGGCCAGGCTCGCCCGGACGGTCGGCGTGCCCGCCTGCGAATACCAGAGGCGGAAGCGCGACAGGTCGACGCCGCTGGCATCCTCCATCGCCTTGACGAAATCCTCGCAGGTCACCGCCTGGCCGTCATGGCGCTCGAAATAGAGGTCGCAACCGGCGCGGAAGCGGTCGGGCCCGAGGATGGTGTGCATCATCCGGATGAGCTCGGCGCCCTTGTTGTAGACGGTTGCGGTGTAGAAGTTGGATATCTCGATATAGGAATCGGGCCGGACCGGGTGGGCGAGCGGCCCCGCATCCTCGGGGAATTGCGCGGCGCGGAGCATGCGCACGTCCTCGATCCGCTTGACCGCCCTGGAGCCCATGTCGGCGCTGAATTGCTGGTCGCGGAAGACGGTGAAGCCCTCCTTGAGCGAGAGCTGGAACCAGTCGCGGCAGGTGACGCGGTTGCCCGACCAGTTGTGGAAATATTCATGGGCGACGACGCCGGCAATGGCATCATAGTCGGCGTCGGTGGCGGTGTCGGGATCGGCGAGAATGTAGCGCGAGTTGAAGATGTTGAGGCCTTTATTCTCCATCGCGCCGAAGTTGAAGTCGGCGACGGCGACGATGTTGAAGACGTCGAGGTCATATTCCCGGCCGAACACCTCCTCGTCCCATTTCATCGACGCCTTGAGCGCCGCCATCGCATGCTCGGTCTTGGCGAGGTCCCCGTCGCGGACCCAGATGCCGAGCTGGACCGACCGGCCGGAGCGGGTGACGAACGTGTCCCGATTGACGACGAGATCGCCGGCGACGAGCGCGAACAGGTAGCAGGGCTTGGGGAAGGGATCGTGCCACTCCGCCCAGTGGGTGCCGGCGGCCGCGTCCTTGCCCTGCGCCACCGGATCGCCATTGGCGAGGAGCACGGGATAAAGCGCCTCGTCGGCGGTCATCCTCACCCGGTAGCGGGAAAGGACGTCCGGCCGGTCGGGGAAGGGCGTGATCCGCCGGAAACCCTCGGCCTCGCACTGGGTGCAGAGCAGGCCGCCGGATTCGTAGAGGCCCATCAGCTGGGTATTGGCGGCGGGGGAGATGGCGACTTCCGTCTCGACGACGGCGCGGTCGCCGTCGATCGGCACCTTCAGAACGTCCTGCTCGAAGCGGTAATTGACCGGTTTGCCGTCGACGACGAGCCGGCGCAGATCGAGATCCTTGGCATCGAGATGGAGCGGCAGCTTGTGCTCGCCATTCCGCTCGACCGTCAGGGCGGCGCGGACGATCGTCCGCGACCCGTCCAGCTCGAACTCAAGCGCAATCTCGGGGACGAGCCATTCGGGGGCTCGATATTCCTCGCGGCGGATGACGGGAGGAGCGGAAAGGTGGCCGGGCCGGATGTCCATCATAGCGAAGGTTTAGGCTCCGCCTCCCCGGCACGCAATGCGAGCCGGCGAGCCGCGATATTGCTGCGCTGCAACAGGTGGCGCAAATCGCACGCTCCGACGAATTTTTCAGGCTTCCTCAAGCTTTTCCTGCTGATAGGCTGACGTCATGAATCGCGTCGACGACCTCCTGATCGAAAAGATCGCCTCGCCCCTCAGCGGCTGGGTGCAGCACCGCCTCGGAATCAGCCAGTGGCGGGCATCCATCGAGTGCCTGAACGGCAGCGTCGCCTTCTACGTCGCCGCCGTGGCGCTCGAGATCGCCGTCAAAGGCCCGTACGATGCCGTGTTCGTCACCCTTCTGCGCGCCGTCGTCTGGCTCATGATCATGGAGCATGTCCGGCGGCTCGCCTACCGCCAGGCGGCCTCGTCGGTCGGCACCCGCACCGCGCGCGTGCGCGAATGGATGTTCCGCACGCTGCTGGTGCTGATGCTGCCGGTAAGCGTCTTCTACGCCGACGGGTGGCACAATCTGTGCTACTCGGCCTCGCTCGCGCTGCTGATCTGCCACCTCTATCTCAAGGCTTCGGACGCGCCGCCGCCGCAGTCGCGGGGCAAGCTCGCCTTCGGACGGCTCTAGCCCCCGTTCATCCCGGCCCGACTTTCCCAATCAGTCCGGCTGCGGAACCAACAGGGCGAGTCGCGCGTCTTGTTGGCGATCCGCGGTCACGGCCGACGGAGAACCATTGGGAGTAGAGCCATGGGTCTTATATTGGCGCTTATCATTGGGGGCATTATCGGCTGGCTGGCCAGCATCGTCATGCGCACCAATGCCCAGCAGGGAATCCTGCTGAACATCGTCGTCGGCATTGTCGGTTCGCTGATCGGCAGCTTCCTGCTCGGCGGCTTCTTCGGGGCCGACGGCAGCATCCTCAACGCCCCGCTCGACGGCGGCACGCTGATCGCCGCCTTCCTCGGCGCGGTCATCCTGCTGGCGATCGTCAATCTCTTCCGCCGGGGCGCCGTCCGCTAAACCGGTTCACATCCAACAAAAGCAAGCCCGCGGTCAGGCCTGATCGCGGGCTTGCTCCGTTTCAGGCGGCGCCGATGCCGCGGCCGCGCGTCTTCCGGCACGAAGGGCGAAATACATGCCGGCGATCGCCACCGCGCCGCCGGCCAGCGCCAGCGGCGTCCAGCGATAGCCTTCCGCTACCGTCGAGATCGCCATGGCGATGATCGGGATCAGCAGGCTCGAATAAGCGGCCGGGCCGGGGCCGACCGCGCGGATCACCGCGAAGTAGAGCGGGAAGGCAAGCGCCGACGCGACCAGCCCCAAATAGACCAGGCCAATCCAGTAGCCCAGCCGCGGCTCGACCATCGGCGGACCCGACCACGCCCAGGCAAAAAGGGCGTTGGCGATCGTGCCATAGACCATCGACCAGGCGATCAGGCTGGCCATCGGCCATGACGCGGCACGGCCGCTCGCCTGCATGACATTGGCCGAAGAGGCGGCGAGCACGGCGAGCAGGCTGAGGCCGATCCCCGCCGCCACCTGACTCGACGGTATCGGGCTCGAGCGCATCTCCTGGACGAACAGCAAGGCGACGCCGACGCAGGCGAGCGCCGAGCCGGCCGCGAAACGCCCGGTCATGCGCTGCTTGAGGAAGAGCCACGCAAGGAGGCTGTTCGGGACCATCAGCAAGGCGAAGACGGTCGCGACGAGGCCGGACGTGACGAAATGCTCGGCCGCATAGACCAGATTGAAATTGGCCGAGAATTGCAGGATCCCGAACGGCGCCGCGAGCAGATGGCCGCGCCGGCCGATCCGCAGGCTCGCGCCGGTCGCCGCGGCGTAAGCGAGCATCGCCGCCGCCCCGATCAGGAAACGGTAGGTGACCGACCAGGCCGAGGGCACGGCTATTCCGCCGGCGCCGCCGATCTGGTCCTTGATGACGATCCAGGTCGAGCTCCAGATCAGGGTGATCAGGATGAAGGGGATGAGGACCCGCGGATCGCGAAATCCTTCCCGCCGGCTCACAGCGCGGCGATGGCGGCGGCCAGGGCGTCGACCGCCCCGGCATCGCTGTCCCAGCTCGTGACCAGGCGCGCCTCGCCCGGGCCCCAATCGTAGAAGTCGAAGCCCTGGGCGCGCAGCGCCGCCGCTTCCTCGGCGGTGACCCGGATGAAGACCTCGTTGGCCTCGACCGGCAGGACGAGCCGGTCCGCGCCGGCGGCTTCGGCGAGGCGCGCCGCTGCGCGGTTGGCGGCGTCGGCATTGCGCAGCCAGACGTCGCCGTCCAGCATGGCGAGCAATTGGGCGGCGAGATAGCGGCCCTTGGACAGCAGGTGGCCGGCGCGCTTGCGGCGATAATAAGTGGCCGCCGCCAGCTCGCGCCGGAAGAAGATCAGCGCCTCCGCGCAAAGGCCGCCATTCTTGACGAAGCCGAAGCTCAAGGCATCGACCCCCGCCTTCCAGGTCAGGTCCGCGGGCGAGCAGCCGAGCCGCGCGACGGCATTGGCAAAGCGGGCGCCGTCGACATGGAAGCCGAGCCCGCGTTCGCGGCACAGGGCGCCGAGCGCTGCCACCTCTTCCGGCGAATAGACCAAGCCATATTCGGTAGCGTTGGTGATCGACAGCGCCGCCGGCTGCACCTGATGGACGTCGTTGCGGATGCCGGCGAGGGCGGCGGCGACCGCGTCGGGAGTCATTTTCGCTCCCGCGCCGTCGACGAGCAGCAGCTTGGCGCCGTGGGTGTAGAATTCCGGGGCGCCGCATTCGTCATTCTGGATGTGGGCGTCGCGGTGGCACAGGATCGAGCCGTGCGGGGGACAGAGCGCGGCGAGCGCGAGGCTGTTCGCCGCGGTGCCGGTGGCGATCCACAGCGCCTCCACCTCGGTTCCGAACAGGCGCGAGAAGGCGTCGTCGAGACGCCGGCTCCAGGCATCGCCGTCATAGGCCGTATCCAGCCGGTTGGCCTGTTCGATCGCCGCGAGCACCTCGGGGCAGGCGGCGGCGGCGTTGTCGGAGAAGAAGCGCATGCGCGCGCCATGTGAAATGCGCGCGCGCCGGTCAATGGGCGCCGACCGGGCGCTGGCTTGAAAGGCCCGGCCGGACAGGAAGAAGGGAGGGGAGCCTCGCTCTCCCCTCCCTTCGCGCTCGCCCTCCGGCAGGAGGGCGGGGCGCTTACTGGCTGCTGACTTCCGAGATGTGCAGCCGCGCGCCTTCGAGGCGGCCGCTGCGATAGGTGCCCACCCAGATCTCGTAACGTCCGCCCTGCGGATCATTGAAGCGGAGCGACGGGTTGAGGCCGTTCACGCCGCCATCGTCGTCGCAATACCAGGAACCGTCGGGACCGTTGACCACCAGGGTCGTGTCGGCGCTCGAGGCGACCGAGATGATCAGAGGATAGTTGCCCGGCGTATAGTTCAGTCGGACGTCGGGCGCGTTGGAGATGAAGCCGCGGCACGAGCTGCTGAGGCCGGAGGCATCGAGTTCGCCGCCGGCGCGCACGGCGACGACCCGCGGATCGGGCGTGAAGCCCGCCCGCAGGTTGACGCTGCCGAAATTGGGGGCGGCGTTGAAGTCCTGCGCCACGGCCGGACCCACGGCGGCGGAGGCGGCGAGCATCGCGGCAGCGGCCAGCGCGCCGCGGTAAAGATGGTTCATTGTCATTCTCCCTGAGAAACCCGTGCGATCGAGCGGCAACGCGGCCGTCCGTTCGACGCCGCCATCATTCCCGAGCCGCGGCGCCCCGTCATTCCCGCTTGTGTCGGATGCCCGCCCCGACAGATGCCGTATTTCCCGTTCCGACATGTGTCGGATGGCCGGGCGCGCGGCGTCCCACTAATCAACAGGCAGTGTCGGACCGTAACCTCATCATACTCATCCTCGAGGATCAGGGGCTGGTTCGCGCCGGGATGCGCGAGCTCATCCAGATCAGCGAGCCGCAGGCGCGCATCCTGGAAGCTTCGAGCTACGAGGAAGCGCTGGTCCGCCTGGAGGAAGCGAGGGTCGACATCGCCTTCCTCGACATCGACCTCAAGGGCGCCCGATCGGGCCTCGACTTCCTGCGTCAGCTTCGCGAGCGCGAGCTCGACACGCGGGCGATCATGCTGTCCGGCCGCTCCGACAAGGATGTCGTCATGGAATGCCTGCGCGAGGGCGCCAGCGGCTATATCGTCAAGGACATGGAGAGCGACGGACTCTTCCGCCGCGCGCTCGACACCGTCTTCCAGGGCAGCGTCTTCCTTCCGGCCAACGTCATCGGCCGCGGCGGCTTCTCCCCGACGCCGCCATCGACCCAGGCCCCGGTGACGGCGGAATCGCTCGGCATAAGCGGGCGGGCGCTGGAGGCGCTCTACTGGGTCTGCCAGGGCCTGCCGAACAAGGCGATCGCCCGCCACATGGGCATCGAGGAAGGGACTGTCAGGAAAGACTATCTTCCGAGGCTGTTCCGGATCTTCAAGGTCGTTCGGCGGACGGAGCTTCTGATCGAGGTGTCGCGGCGGGGGATCCATGTGCCCCGACCGGATTCGGTTCCGCCCGAAGGAGGGGCTCCGGCGCCGGCTCCAGGCATAAGGCACTGATCGCCGAGGCGAGCGCATCCGGCGAGACCGGCTTTCGAAGGACCCGCCCCGAGGCGAGCCAGGCGCTGTCGCCGAGGGCCTGCATCTCCCCGGTCACGACGATGAGGCGGGGAACCCGCTCGAAGGCGGCGGCGACGGTGCGCACGATATCCTCGCCGCTGCGTCCGCCCGGCAGCCGATAATCGGTGATGAGCAGATCCGGCTCGCGCTCGAGGTCGGGAAGCGCGGTCTCGAGCGACGCCAGCGACGCGAAGGCTTCGTGGCGGATACCAAGCGAGTCGAGCAGCGCCACGGTCGAACCGCGCACCAGGGCATCGTCCTCGACGTAGAAGACATAGAGCCCGGACAGGTCCATCGCACCGGGCGGTCGCGTGATCTCTGGACGATGCTGCAGGGCGGATTCGGCCGAGCCATGCGGGATCTCCAGCGAGAAGCGGGTCCCCTCGCCGGCACGCGAGCGCATGTCGAGGCGATGCTCCTTGAGCAAGGTGACGATCGCGTTGACGATCGACAGGCCCAGGCCGACCCCCTTTTCCCGGTCTCTCTCGACATTGTGAAGCTGGACGAACGGGTTGAACACCCTGGCCCAGTCCGATTCGGCGATGCCGAGGCCGTTGTCGACGACGTCCAGGCGCACCCGGTTGGGAAGCGAGACGATGCCGAGGACGATCCCGGCCCGGCTTTCCCGCGACGGATCGCTATACTTGATCGCGTTGGAGAGGAGATTGCCGATCACCCGGCCGAGCAGGTGCCGGTCGCTGTGCACCGGCACGAGGCGGCCTGGCTTCCAGTGGAGCCGGAGCGCCACGCCCCGCTCGGCGGCTCCGAGCCGGAAGGAGGCGGCGACCTCCTCGACGAGCGCGGCGAGGTCGAAGGTGGAATATTCCGCCTCGACGAATCCCGATTCGAGCCTGGAGATGTCGAGGACGGCATTGAAGGAGGTGCGGGTGAGACGCGACGCGTCCTGCGCCATGGCCAGCAGGGAATCGCACTTCGCCCGGTCCCCCGCCTCCAGAGCGTGCCGGGCCGCGCCGAGCAGGTTGGTGAGCGCCTGCATCGGCTGGCGAAGATCGTGCGCGGCGTCGGCGAGGAAGCGCGACTTGGCGATGTTGCGCTGCTCGGCCAGCGCCCTGAGCTCGTCCTTGGCCTTGACCAGCGCCGCCGTCTTCACCTTGGTGTCGCGTTCCGAGGCGGCGAGACGGGCATTGCGGTCCGTCAATTGCCGCTCGCGCGCGAAAGCGGCGCGGGCGGAGCGCTCGAGCTCCACCGCCACGGCGCATCCGATCAGCGAGAAGGAGAAAAGGAAGAGGAGCGCCGCGACATTGTAGTAGGAAAGCGACTTGGTGAGGAACTGGAGGATGTTCTTCGGCGACCCGGTCTCGGTCGTCTCGGTGAAGACCAGGAAGACGAAGCTGGCGAGGAGGCAGGCGCCCGCCATCGCATAGACCAGCCGGCTCTCCAGACGCAGCGGGCCGAACAGGAACAGCAGGATCAGCGGCAGGCAGATGAAGTAGAAGAGATAATTGTAGGGAAAGGGCGTGGCCGTGATCATCGCCAGCGAGAGAAGATAGAGGGAGCCGACGCAGAAGCAGAGCGCGGCGTCGAGCGCCCGCCGCTTCTCCCGCCACAGCATCAGCGAGGCGCCGGCGATGACGATGCAGGCCATCCCGGCCAGGCGCAGCGCGAAGACCTCGTCGAGCGCCGATCGGAAATCCTCGTTGCGATAGCCGTGGAACGAGTCCCAGCCGAAATAGGACAGCCAGATGAGGAGCAGCAGGACGAGGCCGGTCTGCCGCGCATTGGCGGAACGCCGGTCCGAATGGAGGCTGAACTCCGCCTCGACGTCGGGCGCAAAGCGCTCCGGCGGGCGGAACATGGTGACGAGGATCGCGGGGGTAAGCCGCGTCAGCGGCGACCCGTCTCCAGCACGCGCTCCAGTTTCGACTCCAGCCAAGATCCTGCCCCCCGACGCGTACGATAGCGGAGCGGCGCTCCCGGCGAAATCCCGCCTTTCCCGTCTGTTGCCGTTCATCGACCCGCCCATGGACAAGCGGGTCATTGCCGCGGCGTTTACGAATTCTTGGCCGTTCGGCGGTAATACCCTCTCCGGATCGAGGGATAAGGAATGGGCGCTGACAATTTCGTGAATTCAGAGGTGGGCGGCAAGCGCGCGACGAAGCGCGCCCGCGTCCTGCTCGCGGCTAAGCTGCAGACGCCCTACGGGGAGGTGGATTGCCGCCTTCGGGACCTGTCGCGGAAGGGGGCGCTGATCGAATGCGCCGCCTTGCCCGCGGTGGGCAGCGAGGTCACCTTCAGCCGCGGCAGCACCGTCGTACCCGCGCGCGTCGCCTGGGTGGCCGGTGGGCGGATCGGGCTCGAATTCCTGTTCATGATCGACGAGCAGGAGGTGCTCGTCCAGTTGAAGCGGCGCACCGGCGACGGTGGCGGCGGCCGCTTCCGCCGCCCGGGTCTCAACGAGGACCTCTCCGAAAAGGAGCGCAAGATGGCGCTGGCCTGGGGCGTGACGGTCGGCCTCACCCTCCCCGGCGGCGACGGCTGAGGAACGCGTCATGAGTGCCTATGCCGGCAGCTGGACGTCTTCCTCCGAAGGCTCGGCGCTGTCGATCAGCGGCGAGATCTCGACCGACGGCACCTTCGAATCGGCCGGGCCGAAAGGCCGCCGCGCGGAGCGATTGCCGGTGACGTTGGGCGCGGGCCTTCGTCAGCGCGGTGCATCCGGCGTGACGGTCCAGATCGTCGACCTGTCGACCGACGGCTTTCGCGTCGCCACCCACCTCGAGCTCGCCGTCGGGACCGATGTCTGGCTGCGCCTGCCGGGGCTCGAGGCCTGCCATGGCCGCGTGGTCTGGGCGGAAGGCCCGAGCGTCGGCTGCGCCTTCGAACGGCCGCTGCATCCCGCCGTGGTGGACATGATCGTCGCCAAGTCGAATCACCGTTGAGACGACTGGCGGCAGCCTCCGGGCAGGCCGAGTCGAAATCCCACTATTCCTATGTTAAGCAACCCCTGCTGTAGGGGAGGCGACGGCATGGAGTCTGACTATCGTTATTATTCGCGGCGGGCGGCCGAGGAGCAGAGGCTGGCCGCGCGCGCGATCACGACCGAGGCGCGTGAGCGGCACCGCGAGCTTGCCAGCCTTTTCGCCACCAAGGCGGGACAGCGGATGCTGGTCGAGAAGCGGCGGGTCGCCGGAGGCTGAGCGGCCCCTGGGGCGGGACCACCAGCGGCGAAAGTGGTGCTGCCGGTGAGGATTGAACTCACGACCTCAGCCTTACCAAGGATGCGCTCTACCACTGAGCTACGGCAGCACGGCTTTCGCGGAAAGGCGGCGCTAGCCGCAGGGCCGATATGGTGTCAAGGCGGCTTGCGGCAAGGCGGTGCCGATCCTAACCCGGGGAAATGGCAGCGAAGGATGAGGAACGCGAACGGCGGCTGGCTGCGGCGCTGAGGGAGAATCTCCGCCGCCGCAAGGCGCAGGCGCGGGCGATCGCCCCGGCCGGCGCCAAGGCCGGCGAAGAGGCGGCAGCGCGATCCGGTCCCGGCGGCGGGCGCACCGACGACGCCAGCTGAATCGCGGAACGGGCCGCGGCTGGCCCCTAGCCGGCGAGCGGCGCGCAGGCCTCATCGAGCCAAAGGCGTGCGTCACCTTCGAGCTGGGGCCCCACCACCTCGAGCACCTGCGCGTGATAGTCGTCGACCCATTGCCGCTCCTCGGGCGACAGCAGCGCCGGCTCGATCAGGGCGCGGTCGATCGGCGCGAAGGTCAGCGTTTCGAAACCCAGCATTTCCTTCTCGGCGCCCTCGATCGCGGCCGGCACGACCAGCACGAGATTCTCGACCCGGATGCCATATTCGCCGGTCTTGTAATAACCGGGCTCGTTCGAGAGGATCATGCCGGCCCGCAGCGGCTCGTCGCCGCCGGCCTGGCCGCTGCCGACCGGCGAGATACGCTGCGGCCCTTCGTGGACAGCGAGGAAGCTGCCGACGCCGTGGCCGGTGCCGTGGGCATAATCGAGCCCGGCCTGCCAGAGATGCTGCCGGGCGAAGCTGTCGAGCTGGCCGCCGCGCGTCCCGGCCGGGAAGCGGGCGCGGGCGACCGCGATATGGCCCTTGAGGACGCGGGTGAAGCGGTCGCGCATCTCCGCGGTGGGCGCGCCCACCACGACGGTGCGGGTGACGTCGGTGGTGCCGTCCGGATATTGACCGCCGCTATCGACCAGATAGAGCGAGTCCCGCTCGATCGGCCGGTTGGTCTCCTCGGTCACCCGGTAATGGACGATGGCGCCGTTCGGCCCGGCGCCTGAAATGGTGTCGAAGCTGAGGTCGCGAAGATCGCCGCCGTCGCGGCGGAAGCCGTGGAGCCGGTCGGCGGCCTTGAGCTCGTCGAGCTCGCCCTTCGGCGCCTCGACCGACAGCCAGTGGAGGAAGCGCGACAAGGCGGCGCCGTCGCGCGCCTGCGCCGCCTTGTGGCCCGCTATCTCGACGTCGTTCTTGATCGCCTTCGGCAGCACCGCGGGATCGCGGCGGGCGACGACCTTGGCGCCGGCCTGGTCGAGCGCCTCGAAGATCGCCGCCACCGAGCGCTCGGGGTCGACCGCGACCGTCTTGCCGCCGAGTCCGCCGAGCCAGGCCTCGAACTCGTCGCGCTCGTGCAGCCGAACGCCATTGCCGAGATGCTGGCGCACGTCGTCGCCGATCTTCTCGGAAGCGACGAAAAGGTCGGCGGTGCCGTCCTCATGGACGACGGCGAAGGACAAAGCGACCGGCGTATGCTCGACATCCTGGCCGCGGACATTGAAGGTCCAGGCGATCGAATCGAGCGCCGCCAGCACCGCCGCGTCCGCTTTCTCGGCTCGCAGCCAGTCCGCCATCTCCTGGCGCTTGGCGGCCGACGGCTTTCCGGCCAGCGAGTCCGGATGGACGATCAGCCGCGCCCGCGATGGCTCCGGCTTGTCGGCCCAGACGCTGTCGATCGGATTGCGCCCGACGGCGACCAGCTCGGCGCCCTTGTCGGCTAACGCCTCGCGCGCCTTGACCACCCACTCCCGAGTATGGAGCCAGGGATCGTAGCCGATCCGGCCGCCCTGCGGCGCGTGCGCCTTCAGCCAGGCGGCGATGCTCGTCTCCGGGACCGACTGGTAGCTCCAGTGGCGGCCGTCGACCTGCGAACGGACCTGCAGCGTGTAACGGCCGTCGACGAAGATCGCGGCCTCTTCGGGCAGCACCACTGCCGAACCGGCCGAGCCCTGGAAGCCGGTCAGCCACGCCAGGCGCTGGGCATAGCTGCCGACATATTCGCTCATATGCTCGTCGGTGAGCGGCACCACGAATCCGTCGAGACGGTCCGTCCTGAGCTGCTCGCGCAGCGCGGCAAGGCGGTCGGCATAGCTGGACATTGGCAAGTCCTCGAATGGCGTTTATCGCCGCTGATCTAGTCGCCGGAGGCGCGCCGCGCCAGCCTTCGAACCGGGTGGGGAACCAAAATGCGCCTCCTTTCTCTTCTGCTTTTGCTGACGGCCGCGCCAGCCATCGCCCAGGACCAACCGCAAAGGGATCCAATGACCCGCACTGCCGAGCTTCCTGCTCCGCCCGTCGCCGAGCAGCGGCCTTTCTCCTTCGAGCGCCACGGCCGGACGGTGCAGGATCCCTGGCACTGGCTGCGCGACGAATCCTATCCGACCGTCGATGACGAGGACGTGCTGTCCTACCTGCGCGCCGAGAATGCCTATTTCGAGGCGGCGATGGCGCCGCACCGGCCGCTGGTCGACACCCTGTTCCAGGAGATGCGCGGCCGCATCCCCGAGGATGACAGCTCGGTTCCGGTCCGCGACGGCGACTGGCTCTACTGGTGGGCGTTCCAGCCCGGCGCGCAATATCGCACCTGGTATCGCCGCCCCGCGTCGAGCCCGGAGCAGGCTGGCGAACCGCAGCTGATCTTCGACGAGCCTGCCGAGGCGCAGGGCAAGCAATATTTCGTCCTCGGCGCGCTCGAGATCAGCCCCGACGGCCGCTACGCCGCCATCATGGTCGATGACGACGGGTCGGAGCGGTTCCAGCTGCGCATCCGCGAACTGGCCACCGGCCGCGACATCGAGACGGTGACCGAGGTGGGCATCGGCGATCCGGTGTGGACCGCCGACAGCCGCGGAATCGTCTTCACCGAGGTGAACGAGAATTGGCGAAGCTACCGCGCCCGGTTCCATCGCATCGGCGCGCCGCTCGAGAGTGACCGGACGCTCTACGAGGAGACGGAGAATGTCGCCTTCACGGTCAGCGTCGAGAAGACCCAGGACCGCCGCTTCATCCTGATCGGGACCGGCGAGAACGTCTCCAACGAGATCCGTCTGCTGCCGGCCGACAATCCCGAGGCGGAACCGGTGCTGATCGCGCGGCGCCGCCCAAACATCCTCTATTCGGTCGACGCCAGCCACGACCGGCTGTGGGTCCTCACCAACGACAATCACGTCAATTTCCGCCTGGCCGAGGCCTCACCGGAAAATCCGGGCGAGTGGCGCGAGGTGATTGCCGGCTCGGACGCGGTCTATCTGCGCGGCATCACCGCCTTTCGCGACCATCTCGTCATCAGCGAGCGCTTGAACGGCCTCGATCAGATCCGGCTGCGCGGCTATGACGGCAGCGAGCGCCGCATCCCTTTCACCGAGGCGAGCTACACCGCCTCGCTGGGATCGAATCCCGAATATGCGCCGGCCGCCTATCGGCTGAGCTACGCGTCGATGGTGACGCCGCCGACGGTCTACGACTACCATCCGGCCGACAACCGGCTGGAGACTCGCAAGGTCCAGCAGATCCCGTCGGGCTACGATCCCAGCCAGTATGTGACCGAGCGGATCACCGTCCCCACGCGCGACGGCCGGCAATTGCCGGTGTCGATCGTCTATCGCCGCGGCTTCGAGCGCAACGGCCAGGGCCGCCTCTTCCTCTACGCCTATGGCGCCTACGGCTATGCGACGCCGCCGGGCTTCAGCACCAACCGGTTCAGCCTGATCGACCGCGGCTACGCCTTCGCCATCGCCCATATCCGCGGCGGCGACGATCTCGGTTATCAATGGTATCTCGACGGCAAGCTCGACCGGCGGACCAACACCTTCAACGATTTCGTCGATGCCGCCCGCGGGCTGATCGCCGAAAATTATACCGGCGTCGGCCGGATCGCGATCCAGGGCGGGTCGGCGGGCGGCGAGCTGATGGGAGCAGTGGTCAATTCCGATCCCGAGCTTTGGGGGGCCGTCGTCGCCGACGTTCCCTTCGTCGACGTCGTCAACACGATGCTCGACGAGAGCCTGCCGCTGACGCCCGGCGAATGGAACGAGTGGGGCAATCCGGTCACCGATCCGGCCGCGTTCGAATATATGCTGAGCTATTCGCCCTACGACAATGTCCGCGCCCAGGCCTATCCGCCGATGCTCATCACCGGCGGCCTCAACGACCCGCGGGTGACCTATTGGGAGCCGGCCAAGTGGGCGGCGCGGCTGCGCGCCACCAAGACCGACGACAATCTGCTGCTGCTCAAGATCAACATGGGGGCCGGCCATGGCGGCCAGTCGGGCCGCTGGACCCGGCTGCGCGAAGTGGCCGAGGCCTATGCCTTCGTCCTGACCCAGATGGGAGCCGACACGGCGCAATGAGGTTCCTGGCGGCGCTCCTGCTGCTGGTCGGCGGTTCGACGGCGGCGGCGGAGACGCCGCCGCCGTCGCCGCCGCTGACGGTCGAGGTGACGAAGCGCGGCGACGCCTGGACGGCCGATTTCCGCTTTCGCGACCGCAACCCGGTCTGGCTCTTCGCGCGATCGGCCGTCACCCGCGAGGACCAGCAGCCATGGCGGCCGCGCAGCTGGACGGTCGAGACGCCCGGCGTGCGGCTCGAGCGCCGCGGCTATTGGGACGTCTTGATCGCCGAGGGACGGCGGATGCCGCCGCGGGTGCGGGTGCGGTTCACCCCTTTCACGCAGGACCTGCTCGGCGACTACGATCCGGCGCTGGTGTTCACCGACGGATCGGTGGCGCTGCACAGCGGCCAGTTCCACGCCCTCCCGATCTCGTCGCCCCAGCTGGCGGGCCGGCTGCCGGCCGACCTCGCCCGCTCCGGACTGCCACAGAGCGCGACCCGCCTCACCTTCAGCGACGAGGCCGAGGCGGTGCTCCATGGCGGGTTGCGCGTCCCGGCCGCCACCGTCGAAGCCGGCGACGGCGACGGGACCTACGTCCTGTTCGGCCCGGCCGAGCCGGTGGCGAGCGAGGCGATGACCGCGATCGTCGATCCGGCGCTTCCCGGCTGGATCAGGTCGACGCTCGAACGCTCGATCCCCGGCATCTTCGCCCGCTACGCCGAAGCGCTCGGGCCGGCGGACGGGCCGCGGCCGACGGTGATGGTGAGTTGGGCGGGCCCGACCCGCGGCGTCACCAGCATGGGCGGCAGCGCCCTGCCGGGGCTGATCACCATGGCCTATGAAGGCGAGGGCGTGGTTGCGGAGACCCCCGGATCGCGCGGCTTCGGGCTGTGGTTCATCGCCCACGAGGCGGCCCATTTCTGGCTCGGCCACACCGTGACCTACGAATATGCCCGCGATTCCTGGATCACCGAGGGCGGCGCGGACCTGCTCGCCTTTCGGACCGTGGCGATGATGGACCGTGACTATGACTGGCGCGGCGCCCTCGACCTCGCGATCCGCGACTGTGCGAGGCTCGCCCAGGGCCGGGGCGTCGCCTCGGCCGAGGACCGGAACGAGCAGAGGGCCTATTATGCCTGCGGCGCCGTCTTCGGCCTCGTCGCCGAAGCCTCCGCCGGCGGCTCCTTCACGGCCTTCGTCCGCGCCCTGATCGACGACAATCGCGGCGACGGCATCGTCTCGCGCCGCGACTGGCTGGCCGCCCTCGACCGCGCCTCGGGCGATCCCTCCTTGTCCGCCGACATCGGACGGCTGCTCGACACCGGCGCCGAAGATCCGGCATCCTTGATAGCGTCGCTGCTGGCGCGGGCCGGAGTCGCGCACGCGGTCGGCGACGACGGACTGCCGAGGCTTCGATGAAGAGGTTCGAGACGAGGATCACCGCCTCGGCGGAGGACATTGACGAGCTCGGCCATGTCAACAATGCCGCCTGGGTCCGCTGGATCCAGGAGGTGGCGGTCGCGCATTGGCGCGCGCTCGCCGATCCGGCCGACGTCGATGCCTATGTCTGGGTCGTGATCCGGCACGAGATCGACTATCTGCGCGCCGTGGGGCCCGGGGAGACGGTGGTCGGCCGTACCTGGGTTCCCGATCCGCCAAGGGGCGCCCGCTTCGACCGCCATGTCGAGTTCGTCGGCGAGGACGGCAAGCCCCGCGTCCGCGCAAAAACCACCTGGGCGATCATCGATCGCGCCACCGGCCGGCCGATCCGGGTGCCGCCGGCGCTCGCGGCCTCGTTCATGGCCTGAGCCGGCGCGCCACTCGTCAGGATCCCGTCCAAGTCAGGGTCGTGACGTCACCTTGAAAGCCCGGATCGCCTCGACGATCGGCGGATAGGCCGAGCGGCTGACCGCGAAGCCCATATGGGTGCAGCTGAGCTCGACCGCATGATCCCGCTCGCCGGGCGCGCCGCGGGCCGAGGCGGCGCAGACGACTCCGTCCCGCCGCGACCAAAGGGCCAGGGTCGGCACCGGCGGCTTCTCCTCCAGCACCGTCTCGACCGGCGGGGCGTCGACCGGGTGTCCCGCGACCAGCTCGTAGAGCCGCCAGGCATTGTTGCGGCGGCGGTCGCCGGAGAAGGGCGAGCCGAGGGTCACCACTCCGGCGACGAGATCCGGCCGCCGCTTGGCGGCCTCGCGCGCATAGACGCCGCCCAGGCTCCATCCGACCAGGATGACGGGCCGTCCGCGCCCGAACCGTTCGAGACGCTCCGCGATGCGGTCGAGCGTGTCTTCGCGGACGCCGCGGTTGAGGCCGAGACCCCAGCCGGCGACGCGATAGCCGGCCGCGGCGAGCGCCCGCTGAAGGCCCAAGGTCGTGCGGTCGGTGGCGAGGAAGCCTGGGATCACCATCAGCGGCTCGCCATCGGCGGGGCCGCGCGCCTCCAGCCGGCCGAAGCTGCGATGGAAGCGGGACAGCAGGGCGATCCCCTCGCGGATCAGCATCCACGCGGGGGGACGCCGATGGTCCGCGGCGTCAGAGATACTCGCCACCGCCCATCAGCTCGCGCAGCGGCTCGGGCAGCAGGACGCGGCCGTCCGCGGTCTGATGGTTCTCGAGCAGCGGAACGAGGATGCGCGGACTGGCCAGCGCCGTATTGTTGAGCGTGTGGGCGAAGCGGACCTTGCGCTCCTCGTCGCGCCACCTGAGATTAGCCCGCCGCGCCTGCCAGTCGTGCAGGGTCGAGCAGCTGTGCGTCTCGCGATACTTGCCGAGCGACGGCACCCAGCTCTCGATGTCGTTCATCCGGAACTTGCCGTTGCCCATGTCGCCGGTCGACGCCTCGATCACCTGATAGGGTATCTCCAGCGCCTCGAGCATGGCCTCCGCATTGGCGAGCAGGCGGGCGTGCCAGCGCGCGCTCTCCGCGGGATCGTCGCGGCAGATCACATATTGCTCGAGCTTGTAGAATTGGTGGACCCGCAGCAGCCCGCGCACGTCGCGGCCGGCGCTGCCCGCCTCCCGTCGGAAGCAGGGCGAATAGCCGGCATAGAGGATGGGCAGCGTCTCCGCCTCGACGATCTCCCCGGAATGGAGGCTGGTCAGCGCGATCTCGCCCGTGCCGGCGAGATAGAGATCGTCGGCGGGCATGTGATAGGCTTCTTCCTCGTGCCCCGGAAAATGGCCGGTGGCGACGAACGCCTGCGGCCGCGCCAGCGCCGGCACCGTCATCAGCGTGAAGCCGTCGTCGGCGAGGCGCCTTTGCGCCCACAGCATCAGCGCCTGCTCGAGCAGGGCGAGCCTGCCCTTGAGACAATAAGTGCGCGATCCGGACACCTGGGTGATGCGGCCGAGATCGGCCCAGTCGTTGCGCTCGATCAGAGCGACATGGTCGAGCGGCTCGAAATCGAAGGTCGGCACCGTCCCTTCCTGACGGACGACGACATTGGCGCTCTCGTCCGGCCCGACCGGCGCCCCCTCCCAGGGAATGTTGGGCACGCGAAGGAGCAGGGCGTCGAGCGCGGCCTGCTTCTCGCCCAGCGCGGCATCGCTCGCATTGATCTCGGCGCCGATCGCCTTCGCCTTCTGGCCCAGCGCCGGGCGCTCTTCCGCCGTGGCGCTCTTGAAGCCGTCGCTGATCGCATTGCGCTGGCGCCGCAGCTCGTCTGTCCGCGTCTTGATCTCGCGGACCTCGGCATCGAGCGCGAGCAGGGCGTCGAGATCGAGCGCGACGCCCTTCTCGGATATGGCGCGGCGGACGGTGTCGGCGTTCTCGCGGATGAAGGGCAGGCTCAGCATGAACCGACGCCTAGCAACCGCGGCGGGCCTTGCCAAAGCCTTCCTGCAGGCGCCCTTCCCGCTGTCGGCCGTGCTTCGGCATTTTACCCGCAGGCTCCAGTTGAACCTTTGAAATCCCGCCTATATAGGCCGTGAGCCTTGGGGCCCTCCGGAGACGTGGGTGAGTGGCTGAAACCAGCGGTTTGCTAAACCGCCGTAGGGGGATTACTCCTACCGAGGGTTCGAATCCCTCCGTCTCCGCCAGCTTTCAGCCTGGATGACGCGCCGACCGGCTCCTCGCTCATGGGGTGGAGCCGTCGGGGATATTCTTCCGTCATGTCCGCGCCGGTCACCGCTTCCGGCCTCTATAATGTGGTTAACGGTTACCTGCCGTGGCGGATCGCCAGCTTCCGATCGGCACGCTGCCCGGCTCGGCCCGGCGCACGATCGACTCGTGTCGCCGCCCGTTCATTGAAGCGAAAGCGCCGGATGGGATATGATCCCGTCCGAGCGTGTGGGGAATTGTCATGTTGAAATCATTCGCGAATTTCGCAGCGGTCGCCGCGCTCGCGCTGGCGGCGCCGGCACTGGCCCAGGTCCAGACCGTCGATCCCAACGACGCCTACGAACAATCGGGCTATGGCCAGGAGCCGGCGACGGAGACGAGCGACGACGCCTATCAGGATTGGCAGGGCGATCCGGCGCCTTCCTCGGAGCCGGAATGGACGATCCCGGAACCGCAGGCGAACGAGACGGTGCCGGCCGAATCCTATAGCCAGCCGACGCAGACCGTGCAGGCCGCGCCGGGGTCCACGATCCCGCGCGAGGACGTGTTCACGGCCGCCGAGGACCTGTTCGGCCGCGGCGCCGAGGGCCTTGGCGGCATCCTCGAGAACATCCTGCGCGACCAGGGCGAGCCCACCGCCTATATTTCGGGCCAGGAGGCCGGCGGCGCGCTCGTCTTCGGGGTCCGCTACGGATCGGGCACGATGCGCCACCAGATCGAAGGTGATCGCGTCGTCTACTGGACCGGGCCTTCGCTCGGCTTCGACGTCGGCGCCGATGCCAACAAGGTGTTCGTCCTCGTCTACAATCTCCATGACAGCCAGGAACTGTTCCGCCGCTATCCGGGCGCGGAGGGCAATGCCTATTTCGTCGGCGGCTTCACCGCCCAATATCTGCGGCGCGGCGACGTCGTGCTGATCCCGATCCGGCTCGGCGTCGGCCTTCGGCTCGGCGTCAATGCCGGCTACATGCGCTTTTCCGAGCGCAACCGCTGGGTTCCGTTCTGACCGACCTGTAAGTCGGTCATCCCGGACTTGATCCGGGATCCACGATTCGCGTTCCCGTGGCCGGCGCCTACGCCTGCACCAGCCGCCAGGGCAGCGTCTCGCCGGCATGGAACGGCACCAGGGCCGATCCCGCCGCCGGCAGGCTCGTCTCGACCTCGATCGGCACCCGCTCCAGCACGATCCGCTCCTCGTTGCGCGGAAGGCCGTAGAAGAGCGGTCCGTTCTCGGACGCGAAGGCCTCGAGCCGGTCGAGCGCTCCCTCCTCCTCGAAGGCGGTTGCATAGCTTTCGATCGCGTAGGGTGCGTTGAAGATGCCGGCGCAGCCGCAATCCGCCTCCTTGCGCTCGACCGCATGGGGGGCGCTGTCGGTGCCGAGGAAGAACTTGGCCGAGCCCGACACCGCCGCCTTGCGGACGGCCTGGCGATGCCGCTCGCGTTTGACCACCGGCAGGCAATAAGCGTGCGGCCGCAGGCCTCCCTCGAACAGGGCGTTGCGGTTGAGCGCCATGTGATGCGGCGTCACGGTGGCGGCGACCGTCGGCCCTGCGCTCTCCACGAACGCCGCCGCCTCGGCCGTGGTGATATGTTCCAGCACGATCCGGAGCTCCGGAAAGTCCCGCACCAGCCCGGTGAGGATGCGGTCGATATAGACCGCCTCGCGGTCGAAGATGTCGATGTCGCGATCGGTGACCTCGCCGTGGACGAGGAGGGGCATGCCGATGCGCTGCATCCGCTCGAGCGCCGGCCGGATCGTGGCGAGATCGGTGACGCCGAAGGCGGAATTGGTGGTGGCGTGCGCCGGGTAGAGCTTGGCGGCGGTGAACAGGCCGGCTTCGTGGCCGCGCGCGAGCTCGTCGGGATCGGCATGATCGGTGAGGTAGCAGGTCATCAGCGGCACGAAGCCGCTTCCCTCCGGCAGGGCGTCGAGGACCCGCTGCCGATAGGCTTCGGCGGCCCCGGCGGTCGTCACCGGCGGTACCAGGTTCGGCATGACGATCGCCCGCGCGAACTGGCGCGCCGTGTAGGATGCCACCGCGCGCAGCATTTCGCCGTCGCGCAGATGGACGTGCCAGTCGTCGGGCCGCCTGATCTCGATCCGCGTCGCTTCGCCCATGTCCTTCCCTTTGTCCCGCGCGGCTCCTAACTGAACCCCATGCCCGCCACCACCCTTGTCGACCGCGCCCTCATCCGACTTTCCGGGGAGGATGTCCCCGGCTTCCTCCAGGGCCTGGTCACCAACGACGTCGCCGTCCTGGCGCCCGACCGGCCGATCTGGGCTGGGCTGCTGTCGCCGCAGGGAAAGGCCTTGTTCGACTTCATCCTGTGGAGCGACGGCGACGACATCCTCGTCGATTGCGAGGCGGCCGCGGCCGAGGCCCTGGCGAGGCGCCTCAGCCTCTACCGGCTGCGCCGGCCGATCGCGATCGCCGCCGAGCCGGCGCTGGAGGTCCAATGGGCACTCGACGGCGACGGTCCCGCCGACCCGCGGCTGCCGGCGCTCGGCCGCCGCTGGCTTGCACCGCCTTCGGGCGGGGCAGGCGCGGAAGCGGAGTGGCTCAGGCACCGGCTGGGGCTCGGCGTCGCCGAGGGACTGGCCGAGCTCGGACAGGACAAGACGCTCTGGCTGGAATGCAATGCCGCCGAGCTGAACGGCGTCAGCTTCGCCAAGGGCTGCTATGTCGGGCAGGAAAATACCGCCCGCATGAACTATCGCCAGAAGGTCAATCGCCGGCTCGTCGTCGTTCCGACCGATGGGCCGGGGCCGCGCACCCGGATCCACTATCCCGAGCTCGGCCTCGCCGTGGAGCACCGGCGGGTGGACGATCTCGACGGCGCCATCGTTCCGGACTGGCTGGCCGCGGCGCTGTCTCCGGCCGATTAGATTCCGACTATCAGCCGGCGCTGCGCCGGGGCTCTCGATCGTCCCTGACCCACGGAATTCGCGGATCGTCGAAGTCCACCACCTCGCCGAGTTCGCTGACGTTCGCATAGCCGTAGCCGACGAGATTGATGAAGGTCTGGATGTTGAGCGCGAGCTGGAGCGCCTTGACCCGGACCGGCGCCACGTCGTTGCGGAAATTGTTGTTGCAGTAGATCAGGATGGGCCGATCGCGCCGGCCGACGACGCGCGCCAGGCTCTCCGCCGTGAAGTCGGGCAGCGGCAGGTTGACGGCGCCGTCGATATGGCCGGCGGCGAAGGATTCGGCGGAACGCGCATCGAGGATGAGGACGTCGGGATCGGCAGCGGCCGCGGTGAATTCGTCCCACCGGATCAGCCGCTGCGCCCGCAGGCTCTCGACATCGGCGGCGAGCCGGCGAAAGCCCGGATAATCGATTTGCGGGTTCGTCGGCGGCGCCGCGGACGCGACGCCCGTCACGCCGACGATCAGCGCGAGGGCGAACAATCGCATCGTCTTTCTCCCTCAGCGGTTGCGAGCGCCGCGCGCGGCGGCAGGCTCGGGGCGGTCCGCCCGCGACGGCCGGGAGCCGCCGGTATCGGTCACCCAGGGAATGCGCGGGTCATCGAGATCGACCACCTCGCCGAGCTCGCGGATGTTGCGATAGCCGTAAGCGTAGAGATGGATGAAGGTCGGGATGTTGAGCGCGACCGGCCCGGACTTCAGCATCACCGGCGGCCGATCGTCGTCGAAATTGTTGTTGCAGTAGATCAGGATCGGCCGGTTCACCTCGCCTATCACCTCGGCCAGCCGTTCGACGCTGAACTCGGGCAGCGGCAGGTTGACGGCGCCGTCGATATGGCCCGCAGCGAATTGGCGCTCGGACCGCGCATCGAGGATCAGCACGCCGGGCTCGCCGGCGGCGACCACGAACGCTTCCCAGTCGATCAGCCGTTCCTGGCGGTAGGGCTCGACCTCGGCGGTGAGGTGCCGAAAGGTCGCATAGTCGATCTGCGGATTGACCGGTGCGGCCGCCTCGACCTGAGCGGAAGCGACGGCGATCGACAGGAAGAGAATGGGACGGAGCATAAGCGGTCTCCTTCGATTCTCAATGGTTACGCCCCCGAAACTGGCGCAGCACTGAATGAACGAGTCGGCCGCCGTTCAGCTTCTCGCCGCCCGCGCAGGCGGCCGATTGTCATCTCCTCGCTTCCGTCATAGCTTCGGGCAGGATTGCCGGGGGAAGGGTGCATGGCAGGACCGAGCGACTCGCTGCTTCGTGAGCTGGAGGCCCCGGTAGCGCTGCGGCGCTTCGGCAGCGGCTGGTATGCCGGCTTCTTCGGCCTCGTCCTCGCTCTGTCCGGCCTCGGCATGGTGCTGGTGCTGCGCTATCCGGATTGGCTGGGCAGCCCGGAGCTCGAATCCCTGCGGGAGAGTCCCGCCTTCCGGCCCGTCGTCCATGCCTTCATCCTGGGCGCCTATGCGCTGGCCATCGTCAGCCTGTTGCTGCGGCGGCGCAAGGCGCTCGGCTTCACTGCGCTCGCCTTCGCGCTCGGCGCCGCCTTGCTCGGCGGGTCGAACGCCACCGCCCGGGAAGTGGAGAGCTGGGGCATCTTCTTCGGCCTCGATTTCTTCGTGCTCAACATGGTCCTGACCGGGCTGATGTTCGCCCCGCTCGAGCGCGTGGCGCCGCATCGCGAGGAGCAAAGGCTGTTCCGGGTCGAGTGGCGCGAGGACCTGTTCTACTTCCTGGTGAGCTCGATGCTGGTCCAGGCGATCACCTTCCTCACCTTCGCGCCCTCGACCTTCATCCTCGATCAGACCAGCGGCTTCGCTTTGGCCCGGGCCGCGGTCGCCGGCCAGCCGCTGGCGCTCCAGGTGATCGAGGTGATGGTGCTGAGCGATCTCGCCCAATATTGGATCCACCGCGCCTTCCACCGCTTCCCCTTCCTGTGGGGATTCCACGCGGTCCATCACAGCGCCAAGTCAATGGACTGGCTGGCCGGGTCGCGCATGCACTTCATCGAGATCGGGCTGCTGCGCGGGTTGACGGCGGTCCCGATGATCACCCTCGGCTTCTCGCCGGTGGCCCTGCAGATCTATGTGGGCATCGTCTACGTCTACTCCTCGCTGCTCCACGCCAATGTCCGCGGCAATTTCGACCGGCTGGGGACGATCATTGCCACGCCGCGCTTCCATCATTGGCATCACGGCCTGGAAGCGGAGGCGGTGGACAAGAATTTCGCCATCCATTTCCCGCTGCTCGACCGCCTGTTCGGCACCTACCATCTGCCGCCGGGGCGCTGGCCCGAAGCCTATGGCGTGCCGGAGGCGGTGCCGTCGGGCTATCTCGCCCAGTTCCTCTACCCGTTCCGGCGCCGGCGCGCCTGAATCAGGCCGGGACGGCGGCGAAGGCGCGCACCGGAAAGGTGCCCATGCCCGCGATCCTCGGCGGCGAGGCGGTGAACAGGAAGCCCGAAGCCGGCAGCGCCGCGAGATTGGTCATATGCTCGCAGATGAGGATTCCGGCGCCGAGCAGGATCGAGTGGACCGGGCGCGTCCGCCGGCGCGTGTCGTCGATATTGTGGCTGTCTATGCCGACCAGCCTGGCGCCGCGCTCGACCAGCGCCTGCGCCGCGGCCGCGGTCAGGAACGGATGGCCTTCGAAATAGGCGTCGCTGCGCCAGTGCCGGTCCCAGCCGGTATGGACCAGCACCGCCTTGCCGGCGACGTCGAGCCCCTCGAAGGCGAGGACGTCGATCTCAGGCCCGCTGTGACGCACGACCAGCCCCGGCAGGCCCACCAGCGATTCGAGCGGAAGGGCCGCCAGGTCCGCCCCGTCGGCATAGCGATGGAAGGGCGCGTCCACATAGGTGCCGGTATTGGCGACCAGGTCGATCCGGCCGATCTGGAACGTTGACCCGTCCTCGTAGAAGCCGGCCGAATGCTCGCGCGTCCAATAGTCGCAGATATGCGGCCCCGGCAGCCCCTTATAGGTGGCCATGCCGTGCTCGATCACGTGGCTGAGGTCGATCAGCCGGACCGTCACTCTACCTCTTCCTCCTGCCTGCGGCGGGCCGGCACCGCCCGCTCAGGCCGGGGCGCCGCCCTTGGCCAGCGACCGCAGGACGTAATGCAGGATGCCGCCATGCCGGAAATATTCCAGCTCGTTGGCGGTATCGATGCGCACCCGCGCCGGGAAGCCGCGCGTGGAGCCGTCGGCATTGGTCACCTCGACGACGATCTCCTGGCGCGGCTTGACGTCGGCAACGCCGGTGATGGTGAAGGTCTCGCTGCCGTCGAACGCCGGCACCTCGCCGATGAACTGAAGCGGGAGCACGCCCATGCCGACCAGATTGGACCGGTGGATGCGCTCGTAGGTCTCGGCGATGACGGCGCGCACGCCGAGCAGGTTGGTGCCCTTGGCCGCCCAGTCGCGCGACGAACCGGTGCCATATTCCTTGCCGGCGATGACGACCAGCGGCGTCCCTGCCGCCTTGTAACGCATCGCTGCATCGTAGATCGGCATCTGCTCGCCGGTCGGGACATGACGGGTGATGCCGCCTTCGACGCCCGGCACCATCTTGTTCTTGATGCGGATGTTGGCGAACGTGCCACGCATCATCACCTCGTGATTGCCTCGCCGGGCGCCGTAGCTGTTGAAGTCGGCGCGGGAGACCTGGTGCTCGGTCAGATACTTGCCGCCGGGGCTGTCGAGCTTGATCGCACCGGCCGGGCTGATGTGGTCGGTGGTGATGCTGTCGCCGAGGATGGCGAGCGGCCGCGCACCGACGACGTCCCCCGGAGCCGTCGGGGTCATCGACATGCCTTCGAAATAAGGCGGGTTGGCGATGTAGGTCGATCCGGCCGGCCAGCCATAGGTGTCGCCGCCGACCACCTCGATCGACCGCCAGCGGTCGTCGCCGGCATAGACGTTGGCGTAGCGCTCGCGGAACATCTCGCCATGGACATAGGTGTCGATGAGGCGCCGGATCTCGTCGTTCGACGGCCAGATGTCCTTGAGATAGACGTCCTCGCCGTCCTTGCCGGTGCCGATCGGGCACTCGACCATGTCCTCGATCACCGTCCCCTTGAGCGCATAGGCGACCACCAGAGGCGGCGAGGCGAGATAGTTGGCGCGCACGTCGGGACTGACGCGTCCCTCGAAGTTGCGGTTGCCCGACAGCACCGAGGCGGCGACGAGGTCGTTCTTGTGGATCGCCTTGCTGATCGGCTCCGGCAGCGGGCCGGAATTGCCGATGCAGGTGGTGCAGCCATAGCCGGCGAGATTGAAGCCGAGCGCGTCGAGATCCTCCTGCAGCCCTGAACGGACGAGATAGTCCGTCACCACCTGCGATCCCGGGGCCAGGCTGGTCTTCACCCACGGCTTGCGCTGAAGGCCTTTCTCGCGCGCCTTGCGGGCGACGAGGCCGGCCGCGACCAGGACCGCCGGATTCGAGGTGTTGGTGCAACTGGTGATCGCGGCGATGACCACGTCGCCATTGCCGAGCGTCTCCGCCCCCTCGAGCTTGCCGTCATTGTCGACGTCGACCGGGCAGCGGCGGTTGAGCGTGCCGATATCCTGCCCGAACTCACTGGTGAAATTGCCGATGAATTCGTCGTCGACGCGGCTCAGCAGCACCTTGTCCTGCGGACGCTTCGGCCCGGCAAGACTGGGCTCGACGGTCGCCATGTCGAGCGCGAGGGTCTCGGTGAAGACCGGTTCCGCCGCGTCCGCTTCGAGCCAGAGACCCTGGGCGCGGCAATAGGCCTCGGTGAGCGCGATCTGCTCGTCGGAGCGGCCGGTGAGACGCATATAGTCGAGCGTCTTGCGATCGATCCCGAAAAAGCCGCAGGTCGCTCCATATTCCGGCGCCATATTGGCGATGGTCGCCCGGTCCGCGACGCTCAGTGCCGAGACGCCGGGACCGTAGAATTCGACGAAGCGGCCGACGACGCCATGCTTGCGCAGCATCTGGGTGACGGTCAGCACCAGGTCGGTGGCGGTGATCCCTTCCTTGAGCCCGCCGGTGAGGCGGAAACCGACCACTTCCGGGATCAGCATCGATACCGGCTGGCCGAGCATCGCCGCCTCGGCCTCGATGCCGCCGACGCCCCAGCCGAGCACGCCGAGACCGTTCACCATCGTGGTGTGGGAATCGGTGCCGACCAGAGTATCGGGATAGGCGACCTCGTTCCCGTCCGGTGCGGCGGAGGACCAGATGCCGCGGGCGATATATTCGAGGTTCACCTGATGGCAGATGCCCGTGCCCGGCGGCACGACCTCGAAATTGTTGAAGGCGCTCTGCCCCCATTTCAGGAACTGGTAGCGCTCGGAATTGCGCTCATATTCGAGCGCCACATTCTCTTCGAACGCCGTCGGCGTGCCGAACGCGTCGACCATGACGCTGTGATCGATGACGAGGTGGACGGGAACCAGCGGGTTGATGCGCTGCGGATCGCCGCCGAGCTTCGCCATGGCGTCGCGCATCGCGGCGAGATCGACCACCGCGGGCACGCCGGTGAAATCCTGCATGAGCACGCGCGCCGGCCGGTACTGGATCTCGCGATCGGACCGGCGATCCTTCTGCCAGTCGACGAGGGCCTGGATGTCATCGCGGGTGACGGTCACGCCATCCTCGAAACGGAGCAGATTCTCGAGCAGCACCT
Source organism: Sphingosinicella terrae (assembly GCF_003347635.1). Taxonomy (GTDB): domain Bacteria; phylum Pseudomonadota; class Alphaproteobacteria; order Sphingomonadales; family Sphingomonadaceae; genus Allosphingosinicella; species Allosphingosinicella terrae. The sequence goes on along the minus strand of NZ_QDFY01000007.1, from coordinate 39,521 downwards.
TCATCGAGAAGGGCAGGCGCGAGACGTCACCGAGTTGCTCGCCGGCCTTGGCGAGCGAATAATAAGCGTAGGACTTGGTGCCGACGGTGAAGGTGCTGCGAGTGTTGAGGCTGTCCTGGCCGACGGATGTCATGGCGCTTCCTTCCGCTGGAGCGAGGTGAACGACGGGGAGCGGCAGCCGCCCCGGTTGATTGGCCCCTAGCAAGGCCGACGCGGGGGGGAAAGCGGATCAGTGAGCCGTCGTCGACGCGGAGGCGCCGGCCGCTGCGGGCGAAACGAGCAAGGACCGCCGGCGGTCGGCCCGCTCAGCGGCGGTTCTTCGGTCGCGGATGTCGAACCAGGCGGCTTAGAATTTCGCGCGCCTGACGCGCGGCGGCGCGGCGCCGGGCCCGCTCGCGCCTCGCCTCGGCGGTGGTGAGGATCAGACCGGAAGGGTCGACGGCCGGGGCGGCGAAGAAGAGCATCCCGTCCAAGCGCTCGGCAGCCGATCCGGTTCCAGCGGGGGACGGAACCGGCCCGGCACCGCCTGTCGAAGTACGCGCGGCCGCCTGCGGGCGAGTTAAACGGGCTGGGAATTGCCGCGCAAGCAAACGACGCCTATCAGCGCGCCGCATTCAGCCTGGATCAGCGTCGCACGTCGGTTCGCGTTGCCTCGGCATCGCTCCTTCCCTCGCTCCAGACCCGCCCCGAAATCGGCTCGGTCACGGCGACGCCGTTCGTCCGGACAGCGTCTAGGCGGTGGCCGGCGCCGGATGCGCCTGCGCCTGCGCCTCGAGCGCCTTCTTCGCTTCGGTCTCGGCCCTCATCCGCTCGGTCCGGGCGGCGCGGGACGCCATCTCGTCCCAGGCGGCGGCGGCGCGCAGGCAGCGATCGCGGACATTGGCCAGGGTAGCCTCCGATGCGTCGCGTCGGGCTGCGGCAGCACGCTCGATATAGAATTCGTGATGGGTCGACATGCGGTTCTCGCTTCTAGGTCGGCGGCAGGAGGCGGCGTAGGGAGGAAAAGCCGCGAGGGCGCCAAGGATGGTCGAACACGACCGGAACACCTCCTCCTTAGGCTTCCCGGTCGAATATGGCAAACGCGCCACCCTGATTCGGGTTGCGTCACGCGCCGCAATCCTCGCTCCGTTCGGGCCCGCAACAAAGTGGTGCGCAGAGCGACATGAATGGCGTCGGGCGGAGACTGTGCAGGTGGAGGAACGGCGATGGTCCGCTACCGCTACCGCACACCGGTCCTCACCGGACGCTGGCGCGATTCCCGGGACGCCGCTCTGCGCGATGCGGTCGCCGCCAATCAGGCGCTTCAGGACGAGGCGGTGCCGGGAGGGATCCGGTGGCTCGTCCCAGGCGAGATCGAGGAAGAGGAGGGCGGATCGAGCCTGAAGGACCGTATCCAGCGCCACTGAGACAGGCGTGCCGTCTAGTCAGCGTCCGGCCGCCTCCGAAGTCGCGGAGAGCTGGGTCGGATCGGCTCGATTGGTCTCTGCCGCCAGCTCCGCAGCCCGGGTCGCGGCCGCCGCCTCCTCCTTGAAACGCGCAGCGGCATCGATCGCGGCCTCGCGATTGCGTTCCCCGATCTCGTTCAGGACGGCCGTCGGTGCCGGGCTTTCCCGTGCCTCTCGGCCGACCAATGTCGCCGAAAGCACGAGCAGGACGAGGAGCCCGAGCGCTCCCGCGAGCAGGAGCCGAAGATCGGCCCGCCTGCGCCTCAATTTCCTAATTCCGGATGGCGGTCTGCGCTCATGGGCCGCTCAAATCCCAGCGGGCGGCGTGGTTCCCTTGCGGCCCTCCGTCCCGGTGTCCCGATCTGAGCCATATGCCCTGGCGGACTCCGTTCGTCGCATTTCCGTCGACTGCTTCCGCCGCGCCTCGTCGCATGCCGAAAACGGCTCAACGCCGCGGATTTGCATGGCTTGCGCGCATGTGGACCAAGGGAAAAGCGGCGGCGCCTGCCGCTCGTTCACCTGCGCGCCATGAAACTTCTCGTTCCGCCCCTGCGTTGGGCACCGCAAGTTGATTGTGGAAGGAGCCGGAGTATGGCGACGAATGTGCTCGAGGCCCGTGGCGGAAGCCTGGTCCCTCCCGTAGCTCAGCGCGGCTACCATATCGTGTATCGCGACCATGAGACCAATTATTGCCCGGGTTGCGGACGCACTCACTGGTATATCGGCCGGATCATGGCGGAATGCGCCTTTTGCGGCACGGCCTTGCCGCTGGAGAGCGCTCCCCTGATCGCGGGTGGTCAAATCATCCGGACGGTGCGCCGCTTTCCCTTTTCCGAAAGCCACGCTTACGCTGCCTAGATATCGAGGAAGGGCCCGCCGCCATGCGGCTGGTCTCCGCCCCGCCTGCGCTTGAAGTGCAACCAGTCCAGGAGAGGCGGCCGCCTCCTTTTCGGGCCTCGTTAACCGGGGCTTGGTGGACGGTCGGCTAGGATGCCGCCATGTCCTCGGGCGGTTATCTCCTGGGCGGAGCGCTGCTGCTGGCCGCGGTGCTCGTGATCGCGCCTCGCCTTCCCGCGCCGCAGGCGCCGCCGCTCGCGCCCGCTCGCGCCGATGTCGACGACGGGACCGGCGAGCCGCCCCGGCTGACCAAAGCGGGGGAGGCTCACAGTCTCGAGCGCGACGGCGACGGTCATTTCTATGTGCAGGCGCGCGTGAATGGGGCGCCGGTCCGCTTCATCGTCGACACCGGCGCCAGCCTCGTCGCGCTGACGCCGGAGGATGCGCAGCGGGCGGGCATCGTTGCCGGCATTGCGCGGCTGCGCGCGAGGGGCGCCGGCGGAGCGATCGAGGTGAGCCCGATCACCATCGATCGTCTCGAGCTCGGGCCGCTCGCCGGTACCAGCGTCGACGCGGTCGTCGCCGAGGACCTGCCCGTTTCGCTTCTCGGCCAGAGCTTCCTTTCGCGCCTCGAACGGCTCGAGATCGAAGACGATCGGATGACCCTGCGCTGACGCTCAGCCCTGGGCGCGGCGGACCGGAACGTTGACGTTGCACAGGTCGACGCCGCCGGCGGGCCGGTTGAAGAAGCTGCCGCCCCGGTTGGCGCGTCCGGTGACATAGGCGGAAAAGGCCGCGCTCTCGGTGCGCATCGCCTCGTATCGCGGGCGCGCTGCCTCGGGAAGGTCGCTCGCCAGCCGCACCGATCGGATCGCGACCGGAGTCTCGCCCCGCTCGGCCGCATAGAAGCCGAGATCGCCCGAACCGCGCGGCCGCGCCGCGAGATGCTCCATCCCTTCGATCACTCGGCCGATCGTGGCGATGTTGCGATCGAGATGGCGCGGCGCATGGCCGATCACGGCATAGAGCTCGCCGCCCGTCCCGGTATCGGGCGCGAGGTTGCGGCCGACGCCGACCGATGCGTAGCAATGGGTGAGCCACGCCTTGCCGCTCTCGGGATCCCAGGCGACCGGCCAGCCGCCGGCATGACCGACCATCGGCGCGTAGCTGTCGGGATAGCCGAGCGGCCTGATCGGCAGGCCGGCGAGATCGCGCTCATATTCGGGCGGCGGCGTCCGAACGACGCCCTGCGGCAAGGCGACCTCGGCGTCGCCATTGCCCCATTGGGCGACATAATTGTCCTGGACGCGATAGATGGCGGCATCGTTCCACCAGCCGGCCCGAGCGAAGGCGCGGACATTGGCGACGTGGACCGGCGCGAAATCGGGCGCGAGCTCGATCACGACCCGCTTGCCGTCGGCAAGCTCCATGACCAGCAGATTGTCGGGCGCGACCGCGCGCCAGTCGGCGGCGGTCGAGCGCGCGATCACCTCCGAAGGCTCGGTGGCCCCCTCGACTGGCGCCGGACGCCAGAAGGTGTAGCGTGCGGAGGGTTCCGGCGCCGCTTCCTGAGACGCGGGCGTGCAGGCCGCGGCAAGCGACGCGGCGGCGAGGGCGAAGGCGAGACGCATGCATGTTTCCCCTGTTGAGGGCTCCATCTTCACCGGCGCGGCGGCGGGATCAAGGGCCGACGTCGGATGTACCGGTGGCGGTCGCTTCCGAAACGGTCTCCAGCGCCCCACAGCTTTGCGTCTCCCCGCCGAAAGCCCGAGCCCGCCGCTTGCCGCAGGCCGATTGCGACGCCTAAGGGAGGCAATTCTCGAGGGGGACCAAGCGGAAAGATGCGGTTCTTGTGGCTCATCGCGGCGGCCCTGGCCCCCGCCCAGGCGGCGGCGACGCAGCCTGGCGCGGCCCCCGTCCAGGCGCAACGCGGCGTCGACGATCCGCGCGCCTTCGTCGCCGCGCAATATGATGCCTACCGCCGCAATCCCGAGGCACCGCCGGCGGATCCGGAATTCGCCTATAGCGACGGGCTTCGCGCGCTCTTCGATGCCTATATGGCGTGGACGGCACGGCACGATGACCTGATCGGCTCGCTCGACTTCGACTGGTGGACCAATTCGCAGGACTGGCGCGTCGACCGGGTCGAGCTCGACGTCATCGAGGAGGGGGCCGATCGGCGCACGATCGTCGCGCGGTTTCGCAACTGGGAGGCGCCTGACGAGGTCCGCTTCGCCTTCGTCCGGCAGTCGGGGCGCTGGTATCTCGACGATGCCTCGAGCGGCGACGGCGAGGACGGCTGGGTCCTCTCCGTGCTGCTCGCCGAGCGGCCGGAATGAGCGCGGGGCCGGATCCCTCCGGCCCCGCGCCTCTTCATCCTACCAGATCTTCACGCGCTGCTCCGGCGGAAGATAGAGCCGGTCGCCGGGCTGGACATTGAAGGCCCGGTACCAGGCGTCCATGTTCCGCACGACGCCGTTCACCCGATATTCGGGCGGGCTGTGCGGATCGGTCAGCACGCGCTCGCGCAGCGTTCCATCGCGCAGGTGGCTGCGCCAGACCTGGGCGAAGGCGAGGAAGAAGCGCTGGTCGCCGGTCAGGCCGTCGACCACCGGTGGCTCGCCATGCTGGGCGACGTGGCGGCGATAGGCGGCATAGGCCATTTCGAGCCCGCCGAGATCGCCGATATTCTCGCCCATGGTCAGGTCGCCGTTGACGGTGAGGCCCGGCAGCGGCTCGTAGCCCGAATATTGGCCCCCGAGCCGGGACGCGCGCTCCCGGAAGCGCTCGGCGGCAGTCGCCGTCCACCAATCGCGGATCCGCCCGGTGGCGTCGAACTGCCGGCCCTGATCGTCGAATCCGTGGCCGATCTCGTGGCCGATGACGGCGCCGATCGCGCCATAATTGACCGCCGGATCGGCATTGGGATCGAAGAAGGGCGGCTGCAGGATGCCGGCCGGGAAGGTGATCTGATTGAGCAGCGGATTGTAGGAGGCGTTGATCGTCTGCGGGTTCATGTTCCAGAGCCCGCGATCCACCGGCCCGCCGAGTCGTGAAACCTGCAGGTTCCACTGGAAGTCGCGGGCGCGAAGCACGTTGCCGAGCAGGTCGCCGCGGGCCACCTGGACCGGCGAATAGTCGATGAAGCGCTCCGGATGGCCGATGCGCGGCTCGAACGTCTCCAGCTTCGCCAGCGCCTGGGCGCGGGTCTCCGCATCCATCCAGTCGAGCCGCTCCAGCCGGTCGGCGAAGGCGCCGCGCAGGTTGGCGATCAGCTCGTTCATCTGGCGCCGGCTCTCGGCGGGGAAGTGGCGCTCGACATAGAGGCGGCCGACCGCCTCGCCCATCATGCCGTTCAGCAGGCCGATGCCGCGCTGCCACCGCTCGCGCTGGCGCTCGACCCCGCGCAAGGTGCGCTGGTAGAAGTCGAAATTGGCCTGGTCGAAGGCGCGAGGCAGGAAGGCGGCATTGTCGCTCAGGAAATGGAAGGTCATCCACGCCTTCCAGGTGTCGAGCGACACCGTGTCGAGCATCTCGCCGATGGCCGCGATCGCCGTGGTCTCGCCGGCGACGATCGTCGGCAGCTCGCCGAGCCCGAGCTGCGGCAGCGTCTCGTTCCAACCGAATTGCGGGGCCAGCGCGATCAGCTGCGCGCGGTTCATCGGGTTGTAGATCTGCTGGATGTCGCGGCTGCGCTCCGGCGTCCAATGCGCCTCGGCGATGCGCCGCTCGAGGGCGATGATCGCGTCGGCCCGCGCTTCGGGCTCGCTCAGGCCGGCCAGCCGGTGGAGCGACACGACATAGTCGCGATAGGCGGCGCGGTAGCGATCATATTGCTCGCCCTCGCGAAGATAATAATCGCGATTGGGCATGCCGAGGCCGGCCTGCTCGACCGAGGCCGTGTAGCGGGTCGGGTCGGCCGGGTCGGGAAGGATGCCGACGCCGATCGGCACCGGGAATCCGGGCGTGGCGAACAGACGAAGCAGGCCGGCGCGGTCGGTCACCGCCGCAATGCGATCAAGGTGGGGCTGCGCCGCCGAGAGGCCGCGCGCTTCGATCGCCGCCTCGTCCATCCAGCTGGCGTAGAAATCGCCGACCTGCCGCGCCACCGGATCGCTGCCGCCGCCCTCGACGATCGCCCTCACCTGCCGCTCGATCTCCTGATCGAGCACGGTCCACAGGCTGTAGCTGTTCCGGTCGGCCGGGATCGGGTTGTTGCGGAACCAGCTGTTGCTGGCATGGCGATAGAAGTCGTCGCCCGCCTTGACCGCCAGGTCGCGGCCGTCGAGGTCGACGCCCCAATTTCCGTAATGGGCCTTGCCGGCGGCCTGGACCGTCGCCGCCTCGGTGTCGGCCTGCGCGAAGATCGGCGCCGCGCCGGCCAGCAGCAGCGCCGCGGCCAGCGCATGTCGAGATGTCTTCATGTGAGAATTGCCCTCCATCACGGCCGGCGCGCCGGCCGCGTCATTCATCTGCGTCCCCGCCCCCCGAGTCCGCAACCCGCCGCTCAAGCGCAAGCCTTTTTAGACCAAGCGCATGATCGGGCTGCGAAAAGCCCGCAATCGTCAGCGCGCCCGCGGCTCCAGGTAGAGATAGGCCGGATCGAACTCCGCCACCCGCGCCAGCGCGGCGAGGTCGGGGATAGAGACCCGGCCCGACCGGAATTCGAGCAGCCCGCGCTCGCGCAGCTCCCTCAGCGTCCGGTTCACGTGGACCGGCGTCAGGCCCATGCATTCCGCGATCTCCGTCTGGGTGAGCGGCAGATCGTAGCCGTCGCCGTTCACGAGCCCGACAAGACCGAGCCTGGCCTGCAGCTCGCAGAACAGGTGCGCGATCCGGGCGAGCGACGGGCGCCGGCCGAGCGACACCTCCCATTCGCGGTGGATCGCCGCGTCGAGATTGGTGGTGAACCAATAGAGCCGGGTGAGATGGGGGTGCTGCTCGGTGATTGCCTTCAGGCGCTCGTGCGGAACGATCGCGATCCGGCACCGCGACATCGTCATGACATTGTGGTCGAGCCGCTTGAGCGTGAAGCTGTGGAGGTCGGCGAAGTCGCCGGACACGTGCAGCTCGGTGATCTGGCGCTGTCCGTCGCTGAGATCCTTGTAGCGACACAGGATCCCGTCGACGAGCAGCAGGCTCACCGTCAGATCCTCGCCCGCCCGGATGATCGTCTTGTCGGCCGCAAATTCCCGAACTTCCGAGACGGCGCCGCGGATCGCCCGCTCCTCTTCTTCGGAGACCCGGTCGCGGGCACGCAGCTTCATCAGGTGAGTGTCGATCATGACTCAACCTCGGGCGGGAGAGGCTTCAGGCGTCGGTCCTGGCTTCGCTCGCTCGATAGGGCCTCGCGCCCCAGGTGGCAAATGAGCGGCCCGATCCTCGCCGACCGCGCATGCGGTCAGCGGAAGGCGAGCAAGTGCTGGGTCTCGGCCGGGAGGTGGAGATAGAGAGGACTGAACTCCGCGACCTGGCGCAGCCGGGCAGGATCCGGCAGCGCCAGGCGGCGGCCGCGCAGCTCGATCAGCCCTTCCCGGCGCAGTTCCTGCAGCGTCCGGTTGACGTGAACGGCGGTGAGGCCGGTGGCGTCGGCGAGATCGTTCTGGGTGAGCGGCCATTCGCAGCTGGCATCCTCGGCCAGGCCGATGGCGGCCAGGCGCAGGAAGGTCTCGCAGAACAGGTGGGCGAGCCGCTCATAGGCGGTGCGTTGGCCGACATTAGCCGTCCATTCGCGCGCGATCGCCGCCTCGATCATCTCGTTGCGCCAGAAGGTCCTGAGCAGCTCCGAACCTTGCGTGATCAGCGTCTCGATCTCGGCCGCCGGTATCTCGGCGTAGGCGAGCCGCGTGATCGCGCCGACCGAATGATCGATCCGTTCCGCGACGAAGTGACAGGCGTCGCAGAAGTCGCCGGGAAGGAGGATATGGACGATCTGCCGGCGGCCGTCCGGGAGTTGCTTGTACCGGCAGGCCCAGCCGTCGAGGATGAGCCGGATGGCGGATGGCCTGTCGCCCTCGCGTGTCAGATCGCGGCGGGGCGCCAGCTCGCGCAAGTGCCGGCGTGCGAGCTTTTCGAAAGCCGCGCGATGCTGCCTTGGCAGCCTGGCGAAGGCGTCGAACGATCGTGAAGAGGAAGTCGCCGATCCGTGCATAGGTCCGATCGCCTGCGTAGCGCGGCCTACCCGCCCGGACGTTCACCTAGATTTACTTTTCGCCGGCGCGCGAGAACTTATCGGCGCGACGAAGGATTGCCCCTGTTGGTGGGGCGATCACCCGGCTTCTACGCCAACCGACTCCTCGTCTACTCCCGCACCTCGACGATCCGCTCGCCGGTGACCAGCCAGATGCGCGACGGTTCGCCGGTCGCGACCAGAATGGGCCTGCCCATCAACTGGGAAAGGAAGACGTGCATCTCGGTCGGCATCGGATCGAGGAGGTGGGTGACGCCGATCGGGCGCGGCTGCTCTCCAGCGGCGGGCACGGACGCCTCGATGTCGACGCAGCTGTTGGCGAAGCGGCGTGAATCCGCGATGCTGCCGTCGGCCGCCACGGTCGAGCGGAAATGCCCGCCGAGCGGGAACACGCCGCGCTGCGCGGGGGCCGACGTCTGATAGACGTCGATCGGACCATCGGCGGCCGCCGGCGGAACGACGAGGACGTTGAACGGCTGGGGGGTGCAGGCCTCGTTGTCGAGCGCCTCGGTGGCCGCCCGCGCCGCGGCCATGCGCGCCTGTAGCGGGGTCAGCGGCGGCCGCTCGCCGGTGATGTGGGTTTCGCGCGACACGACGCGCGGCCCGAGCACCGTCGCCCGATAGACGGCGGCCGGGCCGGCTTCGCCTTCGGCGTAGAAAGTGACGGTGACGGCATTGCCCTCGGGCTCGGCGATCCAGCCGGCGATGCCGGCCGCGTCGGGATCGGAGACGCGCGTCAGCATGTCCTGGGTGGCGAGGATGCCGGCGCGGGCGATGGCGATGAGCAGGCGGCCCCGCTCGGCGATCCGGTCCACCTCGGCGCGTTCGGCCCGCGTCAGCGGCGGCGCCGGGCGGGGCGGCGTCTGAGGCGAGGCGTCCGCGGCGGGAGCGGCCGCCGGCTCTTCCAGCGGGGGCGCGGTCGCCGGCTCCGCCGCAGGCTGGCTTTCGGGCGCTTCGGGCGGGGATTCCGGCTGCGTTTCGTCCTCGGCCGGTGTCGATCCGGCCTCCGGGGAGTCCGGCTGGCCGGTATTCCGGTCATCCGCAGACGCCGGATCATTCTCCTCTTCCAGCAGCTGGTTCACCGTCGATTCGAGGTCGGAGAGACCGGTTCGCTCCTGCGGCTGCCCGGCGGGCGCGGGATCCTGTGCTGAGAGGAAATCGACGGGAAGGCTCGCCGCCGAGGCGAGCAGGCTGGCGGCGAGAAGTTTCGAAAGACGCATGAAATCGGGGCTCCGGCCGTTTGCGAAGGCATGGACCGGCAATCGGATGCGATCAAGAAGCCAGAGCGCCGAGCGTCCCCGGGGAGTTCAACCGAGGATGAGATCGTCCGTCCGATGCGCCCCGCGCATCGGAGGTTGAGCCCGGGGGGGCTCAACCGAGGATGATCTCGCCGCCGAAATTGAGGCCGATGCGGCCGTCGCGCCACCAGCGGACGAAGGCGTGCATCGGACTGCAGCCGTCGAAACGGATAACGACGCTCTCGCCCAGACGCGGCGCGATGTCGCTCTCGATCAACGTCCCGCGGCTTGAAATGTTGATCACCGGCACCCGCAGGGTCTCGCCGCGAAAGGACAGCATCGCCGCCTCCGCCAGCCCTTCGTGCCGCGGCTCCGATCGCCGCTCCGCAGGCGCCGAATAGGCGCTCACTTCGCTTGCCGCTTCGAATCCCCCCGCTTGGAAATCCATGGCCTCGCCCTCCCAGTCGGAGGAGTATGGCTGACAGCGGTTACCGAAACCCTATCGCGCTTGTGAGCAGATTCCCGTAGCTGGACATGCGCATCGCGCAGCGCCGGAGCCGCCTGTCCGCTCAATCCTCCCAATAATAAGGCTGGCGCTGGCGATTTCCGGTAACGACCTCGTTGAGCGTCGCGGCCTCGTAGAGCCGCCCGTTCAGCATCACCCGCGAGATGCGCTCGCTGTTGCGGATGTCCTGGGTCGGATCGGCATCGAGAATGACGAGGTCGGCAAGCTTGCCTTCCTCGAGGGTGCCGAGATCGCGAAAGCCGTACATCTCGGCCGCTTCGACGGTGCCGTAGCGCAGCGCCTCGACCGGCGTGGCGCCGCCGCGGACGTGCGACCACATTTCCCAATGGGCGGCGAGGCCGGGCTGCTGGCCGTGGCCGCCGATGGAGATGCGCACCCCGCGCGCGGCGAGGCGATCGGATTCGCGCGCGCTATATTGGTCGGCGAACTGTTCGTCGGGAGCGGTCACCGCCCTCACCCGGCTGGCAAGCTCGTTCGGCGGCGTGTGGCGGGTCAGCAGCGGGTGGTTCCAGACCTGGGTCTCCTGCGCCCAATAGGGATCGCCGGCGAGGCCGCCATAGGTCACCACCAGGGTCGGATTGTAGCCGGTCCGGGTCTGCGACCACAGGCTCAGCACGTCCTCGTAGAGCCGCGCCTGCGGGACATTGTGCTCGAGGGTCGAATTGCCGTCCTGGATGAGGGTCATGTCCATCGAGAAGAGCGATCCGCCCTCCGGCACGACGAGGATGTTCTCGGCGCGGGCGGCGGCGGCGACCTGCTGGCGCTGGTTGCGGCGCGGCTGGTTGTAGTTCTTGATCGAGTGCGCGCCCTCCGCCTCGAGCCGGCGGACGTGGTTGAGCGCGTCCTCGTAGGAATCGATTTGGGCGTAGCGGCCCGGCGAGCGGGCGCCGTAGACGATCTCGCCCGAGGAGAAAGTGCGCGGCGCAAGGATGATGCCGGCCCGCTGCATCTCGGCCGCCGGGAAGATCTCGCTCGACGTGCTCGACGGGTCGTGGACGGTGGTCACGCCCAGCGCCAGATGGGACAGCGCCGACCAGTTCTGCTGCGGGATGATGTCGTCCTCGCCCTGGGCGCCATGGGCGTGGCCGTCGATCAGCCCCGGAATGATCGTCTTGCCGGCAAGGTCGACCTGCTGGGCGTCGGGCGGGATCTGGACTTCCCCGCGGCGGCCCACCGCCCGGATGCGGTTGCCTTCGATGAGCAGCACGCCGTCGTCGATGACCCCGCCATCCTCCTGCGCCATCGTGACGATGCGGGCGCCGACCAGCGCCACTCGCCCCTGCGGCACGTCGGCACGCGCCGACACGGCGAGCGACGTTCCGGCGGTGGGCGGCGTGTAATCGCCGCCCGGCGCCGTGCGCAGCAGATCCGCGGTCTGGGCGCGGTAGAGATTGGGCCCCAGGCTCCAGGCGAGCTGGGCGCCGCCGCTGCTCCAGGAGGGATAGGTGCCGCCGCCATTGGTCACCCGCGTGATCGGCATCTGGTTGCCGCGCGCGCCGACGTTGAGCGTCGCCGCGCCGGCGAAGAACGGCGTCACGAACAGGTTGTAATTCTCGCGGAAGGCGAGGCTGCGCCCGTCGGGCGACACTTCGTAGCCGGTGACGAGATCGCCCTGGGCATGATCGCGCCGGTTTCCGCCGCTGAGATCGACGCTGATCAGCTTGAGCTTCTGCTCGTCGCTGACCTCGAGGAAGATCCGGTCGGACGCGGCGCCGAAATGCGGGTTGCCGCCCTCGCCGAGCACCCGGGTCGAGGCGCCGCCGGCGGCGGGAACGCGGTAGATGCCGGTATTGGCCGACCATTCGGGCGCGGTCAGCCCACCGCTCGCCCCCGATTCATAGACGATCGTGCCGCCGTCCGGCGAGAAATGCGGGCGGCGGTAATGGCCGGGCTGCTGCGTCACCGTGCGCATGTCGCTGCCGTCGGCGGCGACCGTGCGGATTTCGCCGAGCCGCTGGTCGTTCCACGAGACGAAGACGATCCGGCTGCCGTCCCGCGACCAGGACGGGAAGAGCTGGAAGTCGCCGTCCGCGGCCGTCAGCGGCCTCGCCGCGGCATTGCCGCCCGCGTCGCGGATGTAGAGCCGGCCGAGCGTCTCGAACACGATCCGGCTGCCGTCCGGCGACAGCGAGGCGAAGCGCGGCATCCGGGTGGTGAACGTCTCCGGCGCCACGTCGACCTGGGGAAGCGGCGGATCGATGACGGCACGGGTGTCGTCGACGGCGAAGGGGATCTCGGCCATGCCGGTGCCGTCGGCATTGATCCGGCGGATCTTGCCGCCGGACCAGAAGACGATGGAGCGGCTGTCGGGCGTCCAGTCCATCACCGGATAGACTCCATGGACGGCCCAGGTCTCCTGCAGGTCCTGGTCGAGATCGGCATAGACCTGCCGCTCCTCGCCCGATCGCAGATCCTTGACGAACAGGCGGCTGCGGCCGCCGACCCGGTGGACATAGGCCAGCCAGTTGCCGTCCGGCGACGGAGTCGGCCGGACGGCGCCGCCGGGACCGCCGGCAATCTGGTCGCGCTCGCCCGTCGCCATGTCGTAGCGCTCGATCGCGAAGACCTGCTGGTTCGAATCCTGGGCATATTCGAAGATCGGGCCGGGCGTCGTGTTGCGGCTGAAGAAGATGGCGCCGCCGTCGGCCGAGAAGGCCGGCTCGCCCAGCTCCTTCTGGTGCTGCGGGTTGGGCCGCTGGACGAGCGGCACGCCGTTGCCGGTGCCGCTGGCATGGTAGAGCCAGATCTCGCCGGTGCCGAGCGAGCGCTGGGTGGTGAAATGCTTGCGCGCCGCGATGTAGCGGCCGTCCGGGCTCCAGGTCGGGTTGTTGAGCAGCTCGAACGTCTCCTCGGTGATCGCCCGGGGCGACGATCCGTCGGCATCCATCACCCAGATATTGTCGCCGCCGCCGCGGTCCGAGGTGAAGGCGATCAGCCGGCCGTCGGGCGAGAATCGGGGCTGCATGTCCCAGGCGAGGCCCGACGTGATTCGACGCGGTCGGCCGCCCTCGATCGGCATGGTGTAGATGTCGCCGAGCAGGTCGAAGGCGATCGTCCGCCCGTCCGGGCTGACGTCGACGTTCATCCAGGTGCCCTCGTCGACCCGGATCGGCACCTGCCTCAGCCGCGCGCCCGGCGGCGCGTTGACGTCCCACTTCGGCTGCTCGCTGCTGCCGCCCCGCTGGGCGAGGGCGGCGGTCGAGGCGAGCAGGAGCGAGGCAAGGGCGAGGCTGCGGATCATGAAGGAATTTCTCCGGCTGAAGCGTTCTGGAAATGCGGCGGACGCTGCCCGAACCCTGGCGCACAGGCAAGCGCGACGCCCGTCTTTTCGATGAACCGCGGAGGCGCTTCGGCTGCCTACAAACGGGCAGCCGCCGGTCAACCGGCGATCGGGGCGGTCACGCCGCCGCGTCGGGCCGAAACCTCTTCCGCGCCGGGTCGAAGGTGCAGCGGTAGCGGCCGCGCACGTGGCGGTTATAGTGCCGTCCCGGCGATGCGGCGGTCTTCAGCGCCTCATAGGCCTCGAGCGGGACGTCGTGATAGACGTAGAGCGTGCCGCTTCGGAAATGGACGTGCAGCGTCCGTTTCGAGTCATGATAGACGATCCGCGAGAGCAAGCGGGACGGCAAAGCGGCGGCTCTCATCGGCGATCCTCCTCGGCCATGAGAATCGAGCTTGAAGCCCGAAAGGAATCGATCGTTCCGACGCCGTCGCCGGTCCGAGTCGGTTTCGCGCCGGAACGAGTCGGCGGCGCCCCGCCTCTCGTGGATCGTCGCCGGGCGGGGCATGATCCGCGCCGGCTCCGCGCGCCCGAAAATCAGAGCCGCTCGCGTACTGCCGCGAAGGTGATCCCCGGCCATTCCTCGGCGAAGCGGCCATGCTCCCAGGCATTGCGCATCAGCAGGACCAGCGCCTGGTCCTGATCCTCGGCGATGCGGTCGCGATTGGCTTCGACGAGGCGCTTGAGCTTGGCCGGGTCGTCGGACCTGACCCAGCGTGCGACCTCGTAGGGGCTGCTCTCGAAGCCGAGCTTCACGCCATATTCCTGCTCGAGACGGGTGGCGAGCACGTCGAGCTGGAGCTCGCCGATCACCCCGACGATCCACTGCGAGCCGATCACCGGCTTGAACAGCCGGATCACGCCTTCCTCGGCAAGATCGCCGAGGCCGCGGCGCATCTGCTTCACCTTGAGCGGATCGTCGAGGCGGACGCGCCGCAAAATCTCCGGCGCGAAATCGGGAAGCCCGGTGAAGGCGAGGTCGCCCTTCTCGGTGAGCGTGTCGCCGACCCGGAGCGTGCCATGGTTGGGGATGCCGATGATGTCGCCCGGCCGCGCCGCCTCGGCGAGCTCGCGGTCGCGGGCGAAGAAGCTGATCGGGTTGTGGATGGCGATGGCCTTGCCGACGCGGCTGTTGTTCAGCTTCATGCCGCGCTTCAGCGTGCCCGAGCAGATCCGCATGAAGGCGATCCGGTCGCGGTGATTGGGATCCATATTGGCCTGGACCTTGAAGATGAACCCGGTCACCCGCGCCTCGTCCGGCTCGACCGGCGCCGGCCGGGCCGGCTGCGCCTGCGGCGGCGGCGCGTGCTCGGCGAGGCCGTCGAGCAGCGGATCGACGCCGAACAGCTTCAATGCGCTGCCGAAGAAGACCGGGGTGAGATCGCCGGCGCGGAAGGCGTCGAGATCGAATTGCGGATAAGCGGCGAGCGCGAGCCCGCCATCCTCGCGCAGCGACGCGGCGGCGTCGGCCGGAAGCAGATCGTCCAGCTTCGGATCGTCGAGACCGGCGACGCCGGTCCAGCGGAACCGCCCCTCGCCGTCGGCCGTGAGCAGTCGGTCGCGCCTGAGGTCGTAAAGGCCGTGGAACAGCCCGCCCATGCCGGTCGGCCAGTTCTGCGGCGACACGTCGAGCTGGAGCATCTCGGCGATCTCGTCGAGCAGCTCGAACGGCGTGCGCCCCTCGCGGTCGACCTTGTTGATGAAGGTGACGATCGGGATGTTCCTGAGGCGGCAAACCTCGAACAATTTGCGGGTCTGCGCCTCGATGCCTTTGGCGGCGTCGATCACCATGATCGCCGAATCGACGGCGGTGAGGGTGCGGTAGGTGTCCTCGGAGAAGTCCTGGTGGCCCGGCGTGTCGAGCAGGTTGAACAGGATGTTGCCGCGCTCGAAGGTCATCACCGAGCTGGTCACCGAGATGCCGCGCTGCTGCTCGATCTGCATCCAGTCGGAGCGGGCGCGGCGGCGGTCGCCGCGGGCGCGCACCTCGCCGGCCTCGTGGACCGCGCCGGCCGAGAAGAGCAGTTTCTCGGTCAGCGTCGTCTTGCCCGCGTCCGGATGCGAGATGATCGCGAAGGTGCGCCGCTCGAGCGCGGCCGGGCTGCGGGCACCTGCCTTGGTTTCGGTCTCGGCCGAGGCCCGGTTCGGGCTCTCGCCGGCAAAGGCTTCCGTCACGTCGCTTCCCCTGGCGACGCCCACGGTCGCACGCTCGATGTGGTTCGTTGATGCGCCGCGCCGCCTGCCGGCAGGCGCCCGGCGCGCTTCAGATAGGGAATTCGGCAGCAAATTTGTAGAGGGCTGCGCAGGGCGCAGTGTTGATCCTCCCCGTCGAGGGGAGGGGACCAGGCGAA
Source organism: Sphingosinicella terrae (assembly GCF_003347635.1). Lineage (GTDB taxonomy): Bacteria > Pseudomonadota > Alphaproteobacteria > Sphingomonadales > Sphingomonadaceae > Allosphingosinicella > Allosphingosinicella terrae. Next base: position 23,654 of record NZ_QDFY01000007.1, on the reverse strand, counting down.
GCCTGGTGGAGGGGTGTCAGCGCCCGTTTCATCTCGGCAAGGGCGGATAGGCTGACACCCCCCTACCGCCCTGCGGGCGGTCCCCCTCCCCTTAAAGGGGAGGATCGCCTCTAGCCCAGCGACTACCGGCAGGCGCGCCAACCCATCGTCCCGCGCTGCGCCTGGTCGAGATGGAAATGGTCGCGATGCGCCTCGTTATAGTCGGGCGACAGGACGGTGGCGAAGAGATCGCAGGCGCCGTCGCGCACCTCGCGCAGGAATCGGCCGGCCGCCGCCTCATCGTCCCAGTCGCGAACGACGCTGATCCTCGTGCCGTCGGCAAGGACGAAGCCGGCTATGTCGACCGCATTGGCCGTCGCATGCTCGCTCCAGGCGCCGCTGTCGCGCCCGTAGAGACGCCGGCAGCTATAGCTTCCGAAATGCTCGATCCGCTCGACCTCGCTCCCGAAATGGCGCTGCGCCGCCGGCTGGACGACGTGCCATTCCCACAAGGCCAAGGCGGCGGCGACCGAGCAGCTGGTGCCGAGACCAGAGGGCGAATAGCGGATGCCGAGGGCGCCGTCGGTCCGCAACCTCACCGCATGATCGTAGCCGCATTGCTCCCCGCCGCCCCGCGCCGGCAGGGCGGTGAAGCGGACTCCGGCCTGGTCGAGCAGCGCCTGGCAGCGCGGTCCCTCGTCGGCCAGGTCGGCAATTTTGCGCCCGGTGAACATTCCGACCGGCCGGGTGAGGTCAAGCGCCGTCCACGGCATATCCTCGGGATGGCTGCGTGCATGGCCGTAGAGCAGCAGCGCCCCGAGCCCGAGCAGGCCGAGGAGGATGAGCGTCACGATCGTTCGGCGCAGTCGGCGCATCTCATGCCAAACGCCGCGCCGAGGAAACGGATCAACCGGCGCCGGGATCGAGGACCGCTCAGCTGCGCCTCGCCGTTTCCAGCGGTTCGCAGGTCACCGGATAGCCGGCGTCGTCAGGGATGCACAGGAAGCGCCCGCTTGGCCGGTCCTCGATCCAGGGGGTGATCTTGCGGACCGGATGCCGCGCCGCATCCTCGCGCGCCTCGGCGATCGAGTCGAAGCGGGCGAGACGCTCCAGGTTGCGGCGGGTCGGGAATATCGCATGGGCTCGGCCCGCCTCGATCTCGTCCAGGATGTCGCGCGCGCCGGCCCAGAAGACGCGCACCGCCTCCTGCTCGCTCACCGTCGGCTCGGCCGCCTCCGCCGGCGCCTCGGCCAGGAAGAACAAGGTGTCGAAGCGGCGGGTCTCGCGGAAATTGGGGCACCAGCGGGCAAAGGGCGTCAGCCGGTGCGGATCGATCGCGAGCGATTCCTCGGCGAGCAGGGCGGCGAGGTCGCGGCCCGATTCGATCCCGGCGCGAAGCCGGCACGCCGTGGCAGCGTCGATCTCCGGGCGGATCGCGGGCGCCAGCCCGGTCTCCTCGATCGTCTCGCGCACCGCGGCGATCCGGGCGGCGGCATCCGGCAGGTCCGCGAAGCCGGCGCCGAAGGCCTCGTCCTCGGGGTCGATGCGCCCGCCCGGAAAGACGAGCGCGCCGGCCGCGAACGCCATGTGGCCGGTGCGCTCCATCACCAGCAGCTCCGGCGGGCCGCGCCGCGCTTCGCGCATCAGCACCAGGGTGGCGGCCGGAATCGGGTCGGGCATGTCGGACATTCGCCCGAGCTAGGCGCGATGCCGGGCCGATGCTAGGCCGCAGCCATGCGGGGTGTGGGACTGGTCCTGTTGGGATGGCTTTCGATCGCTTGGCCGGCGGCGGCCCAGGCGCCGTTCGCGCCGCCGGCTGCGACGGAGCGCAGCGTCTATCGCGGCGCCGTTCTGATCGACGGCACCGGCGCCGCGCCGCGTCCGGACATGACGGTCATCACCCGAGGCGATCGGATCGAGCGGGTGCTGCCCGATTCCGAGGTCACGCCCGATCTGCTCGCGGACGCGGAGGTGATCGACCTCGCCGGGCGCTTCCTCCTGCCGGGCCTGATCGACAGCCACCAGCATCTCGCGACGCCGCCCCGGCGGCTCCAGGCGGAAGGGCTGATGCGCCGCGCCCTCTATGGCGGCGTCACCGGCATGCGGATCATGGCCGACGATCTGCGCTCGGTCGCCGAGCTCGACCGCGCCGCCAGGACGGGCGAGATCGAGGGCCCAGACCTCGTTCATGCCGCGATCATGGCCGGCCCCAGCTTCTTCGCCGACCCCCGCACCGCGGCAGTCAGCGCCGGCTACCGCCCCGGCGAGGCGCCCTGGGCGCAGGCGGTTGACGAGGATACCAATCTCGTCCGCGCGGTCGCCATGGCCCGCGGCACCGGCGCCGCCGCGATCAAGATCTACGCCAATCTGCCGGCCGCGCTCGTGCGCCGGATCGCCGAAGAGGCCCACCGCCAGGGCTTGCGCGTCTGGGTCCATGCCATGGTCTTTCCGGCGCTGCCGAGCGAAGTGCTCGACGCCCGGCCGGACGTCGTCTCCCACACCTGCTATCTCGCTTATGAGGCGCTCGATCGCCGGCCTTCGGCTTATGCCGATCGCTTCCCGATCGATCCGGAGCCCTTTCGCAGCGGCGACGATCCCGTCATGGCCCGCCTGTTTGCGACGATGCGCGAGCGCGGCATCGTCCTCGACCCGACGCTGCGGGTCTATCGCGAGGTCGAGAGCCGGTCGACGCCGGAACGCCCGCCTTATTGCACGCTCGACCTCGCCGCCCGCCTGACAGACCAGGCCCGGCGCGCAGGCGTGACGCTGTCGGCGGGAACGGACAGCTATGCCCCGTCCGATTCGCCCTGGCCCGCTCTCCACGACGAGCTCGAGCTGCTCGTCGCGCGCGCCGGCCTGACACCGATGGAGGCGATCGTGGCGGCGACCAGCGTCGGCGCCGCGACCATCGGTCAAGGCGACGCGCTCGGCACCATCGCCCCCGGCCGCCAGGCCGATCTCGTCGTGCTCGAGCGCGATCCGACCGCCGACATCGCCCATATCCGATCGGTGACGATGACGGTGAAAAGGGGCCGTCGATTCGCCCGTGCCGATTACCGCCCGATCACGCCTGAGGAAGCCGCCGACGATGAATGAATTCGACCGCCGAACCTTCCTCGCCGCAGCGGCGGCGGCCGCCGCCGTGCCGGTGCCCGCTTTGGCTTCGGCGTCCGCGGGCGAGGCCGCGGACAGGCTCGTCGTCAATGCGCTCGGCGGCTTCTACGATCCCAATGCCGAGCGGCCGGCCGGCGCGATCGCGTCGACGCTCGCCCGCACGATCGATCGCCGCGTCCTCGACGATGCCCGTGCCTCGGGGATGGACGCGGTCAACGTCACCCTCGGCTATGTCGCCGGCGAGATGGACCCGTTCGAGCACACGATGCGCGAGATCGGCGTCTGGGAAGCGCGGCTGCGGGCCCATCCCGATCGCCTGCTCAAGGTGATCGAGGCGGCGGACATCGAGCGCGCGCGGCGCGACGGCCGGATCGGGATCATCTACGGCTTCCAGAATGCCGCGATGATGGGCGACGATGCGTCGCGCGCCGACATCTTCGCCGATCTCGGCGTGCGGATCATTCAGCTCACCTACAATCCCGCCAACCGGATCGGCGACGGATCGATGGCCTCCGAAAATCGCGGCATCACGCCGTTCGGCCGGGAGGTGATCGAGCGGCTGAACGGCAACCGGATCATGGTCGATCTCTCCCATAGCGGCCAACGGACCTGCCTCGAGGCGGCCCGGATCTCGAGCCGGCCGGTGTCGATCAACCACACCGGTTGCCGCGCCCTCACCGACCTGCCGCGCAACAAGACCGACGAGGAGCTCCGGCTGGTCGCCTCGCGAGGCGGCTTCGTCGGCATCTACTTCATGCCCTTCCTCAGCCCGGACAGCGTCGCCACGGCCGAGGATGTGGTCGCCCATATCGATCATGCGGTGAACGTCTGCGGCGAGGACCATGTCGGCATCGGCACCGACGGCGGCACCACCGGCATCGACGACATGGCCGCCTATCGCGCCCGCATCCGCCAGGAGATCGCCGAGCGCCGCGCCGCCGGCATCGGCGCCGCCGGCGAGAATCCGGACACCCTGCCCTTCGTCGAGGATCTGAGCGGGCCCGGCCAGTTCGACCGCCTCATCGGCTTGCTCGAGCGGCGGGGCTATGCCGCGGCGAGGATCGACAAGATCATGGGCCTGAACTTCCTCGCTTACGCGCGGGAAGTCTGGGGATAGCGCACTAACCCTCTCCCTTGAGGGAGAGGGCAGGGTGAGGGTGCTCGGTGCCCGCGGAACGTCTCGACCGCCGAGCCCCCCACCCTACCCTCCCCCTCCAGGGGGAGGGATCCGAAAGGAGTGAAGGGGGAAGAATGTCTCAGCAGTTCATCGGCTTCGTCCAGACCCTGTTCGTGCCGGCCTGCCTGATGCTGATCATGTTCAGCATGGGCCTCACCCTCGCGCTCAGGGATTTCGTCCTGGTGCTGCGCGGCGGCAAGGCCGTGATCGGCGGGCTGGGCGGCCAGCTCGTGCTGCTGCCGATCCTGGGCCTCGCCGTCGCCCTCCTCTTCCCCTTGTCCCCGGAGCTCGCGCTCGGCGTCTTCATCATCTCGATCTGCCCCGCCGGCACCACCTCCAACGCGCTCACCTTCGTCGGCCGCGGCAATGTCGCGCTCGCGGTCGTCCTCACCGCTCTCTCGAGCCTGGTCACCGTGTTCAGCATCCCGTTCCTGCTGAGCTGGGCGATCCCCTTCTTCCTCGGCAGCGGCGGCGACGTTCCGACCATCTCGATCCCGCAGACGATCGTGCAGCTCTTCCTGATCACCGTCGTCCCGGTCGCGCTCGGCATGGTCGTGCATCGCTACTGGAGCGCCGCCGCGGCCCGTCTGGTGCATTGGCTCCGCCCGATGGCCTTCGTGCTGATGGTCGCGGTCATCGCCTTCTCGGTCGCGATCAGCCTCGACATGGTGCTGGCGCAGCTGGTCGGCGCCGGCCCGGCGATGTGGACGCTCAACGTCCTCGCCACGCTCGCCGGGCTGCTGATCGGTCGGGCGATCGGCGCCGGGCGGCGCGACTCGATGACCCTCGCCATCGAGGTCGGCGTGCAGAATGCCAGCCTCGCCATCTTCCTGACGCTGACCGTGCTCGGCAGCCTGCCGCTGGCGGTCACGCAGAACATCTACGGCGTCGTCATGCTGCTCAACGGCAGCATCCTCATCCGCCTGTTCCGCGCGCGGCTCAGGGCAGACGAAGCGAGGGCGGTCGCATGACTCCCGTCTGGGTGCCTGCCGACGCCGTCGTTCGCCTCCTCTCCTACGAGGCCTGCATCCCGCTGATGCGGGACGCGATGATCGCCCTCTCCACGGGCCGGACGCGCCAGCTGCTTCGCGGCATCGTCGATCTCGACGAGGGCCGCGCCTTCGGCGTCATGCCCGGGGCGATGCTCGACGACGGCTTCGGCGCCAAGCTGGTCAGCATCTTCCCGGACAATGTCGCCCGCGGCGGACTTTCGCACCAGGGCGTGGTCGTGCTGTTCGACGGCCGCACCGGCGCCCCCGCGGCCTTCGTCGAAGGGGGCGAGCTGACCGCGATCCGGACCGCCGCCGCCTCGGCCGCGGCGACCGACGCACTCGCCCGGGCCGACGCCCGGCGGCTGGCGATCCTCGGCACCGGCGAGCAGGCGTGGCGCCACGTCGAGGCGATCCGGCATGTCCGCCGGCTGGAGCGGGTGACCATCTGGGGCCGCGCACCCGAGCGCGCGGCCGCGCTGGCACAGCGCGTGCGCGGCAGCGGCATCGCGGCCGAGGCCCTGCCGACGGCGCAGGCGGCGGCTCGGGATGCCGACATCCTCTGCACCGTCTCGGCGGCATCGGATCCGATCCTGCTCTCGCTCTGGGTGGCCGACGGCGCCCATATCAACGCGGTCGGCTCGAGCCGTGCCGGGCCGGCCGAGATCGACGACGATCTCGTCGCCCGCGCCCGCTTCTTCGCCGATCATCGCGAAGGCGTGCTCGCCCAGGGCGGCGAGTTCCTGCGCGCCAAGGCCGCCGGCCTCATCGACGATTCGCACGTGCTCGGCGAGATCGGCGAGGTGATGGCCGGGACGCTCGCCGGCCGCCGGGCCGACACCGACGTGACGATCTACAAATCGCTCGGCAGCATCGTCCAGGACCTCGCCGCGGCGCGTTATGTGGTGGAGAGACTCGGGGGCTGATCGCCCCCTCCTCGCCCCTGAGTGCCCGCGTCGGTCCGCCGACCTCCCTCCCGTCGCCCCTGCGAAAGCAGGGGCCCAAGCGGCGCAGGTCGGAAGCCGCGGGGCGTATGAAGCGAGCTGCATGGGCCCCTGCGTTCGCAGGGGCGACGAAGAAGCAGAACCGTAAGCCTTGCCTACGTTCCGGCCGCACCCCACAAGGCCGCCATGGCACGCAGGCACGAAATGGAGACGGCCGTCGCCGGGCGGCGCAGCCTCGGCCGCCAGGCGCTCGTGCTCGGCCTGGTCTCGCTGTCGAGCCCGCTCGCGCTCAACATGTACGTGCCGGCCTTTCCGCGCATGGCCGCCGATCTCGGCACCGATCCGGCGTCGATCCAGCTCAGCCTGACCAGCCTGCTCGCCGCGCTCGCGCTCGGCCAGAACATCTACGGCCCGCTCTCCGACCGGTTCGGACGCAAGGGGCCGCTCTATCTCGGGCTGGGCCTGTTCATCCTCGCCTCGATCGGCGTCGCCTTCGCGCCGACCCTGGAGGCGCTGGTCGCCTGGCGCTTCGTCCAGGGCCTCGGCGCCTGCGCCGCCATGGCCATTCCCCGCGCCGTGGTGCGGGATCTCTATACCGGCGCGCAAGCGGCGCGGATCATGGCGCTGGTGATGCTCGTCATCTCGATCGCGCCGCTGCTCGCGCCGATGCTGGGCAGCGCGCTCGCCGCCGCCTTTTCCTGGCGCATCATCTTCTGGTTCATGGCCGCCACCGCCGGCCTCGCCATCCTGCTGCTGGCGACCCTTCTTCCCGAGACGCTCCCGCAGGAGCGGCGCAGCGTCGGCGGCGTCGCCCGGATCCTCGGCGGCTATGCGATCCTGCTGCGCGACCGTCACTTCGTCGGCGTCGCCTTGATGATGTCGCTGAGCCAGGCCGCCTTCTTCGCCTATCTCGGCGGCTCGCCATTCGTGTTCATGACCCTCTACGGCTGGGACGGCTGGGAGTTCAGCCTGATGTACGGCGTCACCGCCGCTTTCTGGGCGGGGTCGGCCCAGCTCGCGCCGATGGTGATGGATCGGATCGGCGCCCGTCGCGCCCTCACCCGCTGCACCGCGGTCACGGCGGCGGTGATGACTTTCCTCCTCGCGCTCGCTTTCTCCCCCCTGATCGGGCCGTGGACGATCGTGGGCGCGATCGTCCTCCAATATCTCGCCACCGGCATGATGATCCCGATGGCGACGGTGGAGGCGCTGCACCGCCACGGCGCCCAGGCCGGCACCGCGTCGGCGCTGATGGGCACCGCCGCCTTCGCCGGCGGCGGCCTCGCCAGCGCGCTCGTCAGCGCCTTCGCCGACGGCAGCGAGCGGCCGATGATCGCGGTGATGGCGGGCTGCTGCCTCGCCGCCTTGGCCTCCGCCGCTCTGGCCTATGCCGGCCGCTCAGGCGACGACGACCTCGACCAGGCCTGGTGAGGGCGAATCGAAGGCGCTGCGCAGCGCGGCGTCGAGCCGCTCGGCGCTTTCGACCCGGGCGGCGGCCACGCCCTGGGCCTCGGCCAGAGCGCAGAAATCGATCCCCGGCAGTTGCGTGCCGACCGGCCGCTCCACCCCGAACCTCCGGCCGAAGCCGAGCAGCGCCTCGTAGCGGCGATTATTGACGATGACGAAGCTGACCGGAAGCCCGAGCTGGGCGGCCGACCACAGGGCCTGGGGCGCGTACATGGCCGATCCGTCCCCGATAAGCGCGATCACCTTCTCGCCCGGCCGGCCCAGCGCGATGCCCACCGCCGCCGGCATCGAGAAACCCAGGCCGCCGCTCGCGCAGGTGTAGAAGCCGTCCGGATCGGTGATCGGCAGGAAGTCGTGCATGGCGCCGCGGCTCGACGGCGCCTCCTCGACGACGATGCTCCCCGCCGGCCGCAGGGCCGCCACCCTCGACAGGAGATAGGCGTCGGTGAGCGGCTCGGGCGCAGGCGGATTCGGCCGGTCGAAGCGGGCCGGCTCGGGCCGCCTGCCGGGGGCCGGGCCGGCGAGCAGCTCGCGCAGGCCCTCGCGGATATTGCCGACGATGGCCGTGCCGACCGGGGATGCGGCCGCCACCAGCGGATCGTCGATCAGCTGGTAGAGCCGGGACTCGGGCGGGACATGCGGCCCGAAGCCCTCGACATGATAGGTGAAGACCGGCGCGCCCAGCGCCAGGACCAGATCGTGGCCGGCAAGATCGCGGACGATCGCCTCCCGGCTGGCCTCGAGGAAGCCGGCGAACAGTTTATGGTCCTCGGGGAAGGCGTTGCGGCTGGACATCGGGCTCACCCAGACCGGCATGAGGTGCCGCTCGGCCAGCGCGATCGTCTCGGCCCAGGCCTCGTCCCGCGCCGCTTCGGCGCCGACGACGAGCACCGGCCTTTCCGCCTTCGCAAGGGCGCGGCCGAGCTCGTCCAGCAGGCGCGCGTCGCCCCGCGGCGCCCGCCCCACCGCGCGCGGCGCCGGCGCCTCGCACGGCCGGTCCCAATCGTCGACCGGGACCGAGACGAAGACCGGCCCGCGCGGCGGCTGCATCGCGACATGATAAGCGCGCGCGATCGCCGCGGGCACGTCCTCGGCGCGGGCGGGCTCGAAGCTCCATTTGACGTAGGGCTTCGGGAATTCCGTTGCCTGCTCCGCATAGAGGAACGGCTGGAAAGGCAGGATCGATCGCGCCTGCTGGCCGGCGATCACCACCAAAGGCGTGCGGTTGCGGAAGGCGGTGAACAGGTTTCCGAGCGCATGGCCGACCCCGACCGCGCTGTGGAGGTTGACCAAAGCGGCATTGCGGGTGGCCTGGGCGAAGCCGTCCGCCATGCCGAGCGCCACCGATTCCTGAAGCCCCAGCACATAGCGGAAATCCTCGGGAAAATCGCGGAACATCGGCAGCTCGGTCGAACCCGGATTGCCGAAGATCGTGGTCATTCCGTGCGCTCGCAGCAGCGCGAACACTGCCTCGCGAACGGTGACGGCCGCGCTCATCGCACCATCGGCACGCGCGCCGCGTCGGCCGTGACCCGCTCCGCGCTCACGCCGCCGCGCGCATCGCATTCTTGCCCAGGATCATGTCCGCCGCCTTCTCGGCGATCATGATCGTCGGTGCGTTGGTGTTGCCCGAGGCGATCTTGGGCATGATCGAGGCGTCGACGACGCGCAGGGCCTCGACGCCGTTCACCCGGAGCTGGGGATCGACGACCGCGGCCGGATCGCTGCCCATCCGGCAGGTGCCGACGGCATGATAGAGGGTGCCGCCGGCCATCCGGGCATAGCCGAGCATCGATTCGTCGGTGTCGCCGAAAGGGTCGGCCGTGCTGACCAGATAGGGCGCGATGGCCGGCTGGTTGACGATCCGCCGCGCCAGCTTGAGCTGGGCGATCGCGCTCTCCTGGTCGAGCGGGTCCGACAGATAGTTGGCGACGATCGTGGGATAGACGCGGGCATCGGCCGATTTGGCGTGGATCGAGCCGCGCGATTCGGGCCGGAGCTGGCACGGCGTGCAGGTGATGCCCGGCGTCCGCTCGAGGACGAGCGCCTGGGTCTTCGCCAGCGCCTCCAGGTCCATGCTCGCCGCCATCAGGTGGAACTGGACGTCGGGATTCGCCAGCCCCTCGCGCGTCTTGGTGAAGGCGACGACATGGGCGACGGCGTAGGTGAGGAGGCCCTTCCTGCCGACCGCATATTTGACGATCTCGCGGGCGAGGTTGAGCCCGTGCGAGAGCTCGTTCACCGTCTTGTATTCCGGCTTCACCTGCCACTGGCAGCCGATCATGTAATGGTCCTGGAGATTCTCGCCGACGGCGGGAAGCGCGTGCAGGACCGGGACGCCGATCTTCCTCAGCACCTCGCCCGAACCGATTCCGGAGACCTCGAGCAGCTGCGGCGAGGCGACCGCGCCCGCGGCGAGGATGACCTCGGAATTGGCGCGGGCGATCCGGGTCCGGCCGCCCTGGACGAACTCCACGCCCACCGCGCGCCTGCCTTCGAACAGGATCCGGGTCGTCTGCGCCTCCGTCTCGATCCGCAAATTGGGTCGGCCCTCGACCGGGTGGAGGTAGCCGACCGCGGTCGAGCAGCGCTTGCCGCCGCGCTGGGTCAGCTGGAACCAGGTCACGCCCTCCTGGTCGCCGGTATTGATGTCCGGGACATAGGGAATACCGGCCTCGACGCAGGCGTCGAGCAGCGCCTTGCTGACCTCGTTCTGCTCGGGGAAATCGCACGTGTTGAGCGGCCCGCCGGCGCCGTGCACGTCGCAGGCGCCGCGTTCCTGGTTCTGCGCGCGCCGGAAATAAGGGAGGACGTCGTCATAGGACCAGCCGGTGCAGCCCATCTGCGCCCAGCCGTCATAATCGGCGGCCTGTCCGCGGACATAGAGCATGCCGTTGATCGAGGAGGAGCCGCCGAGCACCTTGCCCTTCGGCCATTTGTGCGGCCGGCCGCCGGTGCCCGGGTCCGGCTCGGTCTCGTAGATCCAGTTCACCTTGGGATCGTTCAGCGTCTTCCCGAAGCCGATCGGCGTGTGGATCAGCAGGTTCGACCAGAATTGCTTGAGGTTGCGCAAGGGGCGGTCGTCGCCGCCGGCCTCGAGCAGCAGCACCCGGTTGCCCGGATCGGCCGAAAGCCGATTGGCGAGCACGCAGCCCGCGCTGCCGGCGCCGACGATCACATAGTCGGCGATGATGTCTTCGCTCATGCCTCCACTTCCTCTCCGTCCGTGGGGCTCCTTATCCAGCGCGATCCTTCTGCTTGCTGAGATCGTAGCTGGCGAGCCCGGGCTTGTAGCTCTTCTCGTCGATGAACTGCCTTATGCCTTCCTTCCTGGCGGCCGGGTCGAAGCTGTTGGCCGCTTCCTGCGCCCGCACCAGATAATCCTCGGCATTGTCGTAGGTCATTTCCTTGACGCGGCGAACCGCGTCCTTGGCCGCCTTGATCGCCACCGGATTCTTGGCGAGCAGCAGGTTGGCGAGCTCGGTCACCCGCGCTTCCAGCCGCTCCAGCGGCACGCTTTCGTTGACCAGCCGCCAGGCCGCGGCGGTGCGGCCGTCGATGAGATCGCCGGTGAGCGCCAGGTACATGGCGTCGCGCATGCTCAGGAGGTCGACCACCACCTTGGTGACGCCGCCGCCGGGGAGGATGCCCCAGTTGATCTCCGAAAGGCCGAACTTGGCCTCGTCCGCGGCGATGGCGAGGTCGCAGGCGAAGAGCGGACCGAAGGCGCCGCCGAAGCACCAGCCGTTGACCATGGCGATGGTCGGCTTCTGGTACCAGCGCAGCCGCCGGAACCAGCCATAGGATTCGCGCTGGGACTTGCGCACGCCCGCGAGCCCCTGCGCCTCGGTCTCCCGGAAATATTCCTTGAGATCCATTCCGGCCGACCAGGATTCGCCGGCGCCCTTCAGCACCAGCACGCCGACATCGTCGCGATATTCGAGCGCGTCGAGCACCTCCATCATCCGCCGGTTGAGCGCCGGGCTCATCGCGTTGCGCTTTTCGGGGCGATTGAAGCTCACCCAGGCGATCCGATCGGCGACATGGAAATCGACCACTTCGGAGGCTCGGTTCATCGGCTCGTCATCCTCTACGCACGGCCGTCGCTCCGGCGGATCCGGAGGGTCGGCGAAGCTCCGCGCGGCATTGATCCCGCGTTCGAAAGTTGTATGCTTCACATACATCCTAATTTGGCCAACCGGAAAAACAAGCCGCGTCGAAAGGCGGCGAAGCCGGGCAAGGGAGAGGCGGGCGCCGATGAGCGACGAAGTCACTCTGTTCCACTGGGAGCCGAACGCCAATAGCGGCAAGCCGATGCTCGCGCTCGCGGAGAAGGGCGTTCCCTTCGAGAGCCGCTACGTCGACATGCTGAACTTCGACCAGCACAAGCCGGACTATCTGGCGATCAACCCGCAGGGGACGATCCCGGCCATGCTCCACGGCGGCCGGGTGCTGACCGAATCGACGGCGATCATGGAATATGTCGACGCCGCCTTCGACGGGCCGGCGCTGATGCCGCCCGATCCGAAGGACCGATGGCGGGTCCGCTGGTGGATGAAGTTCATGGACCAGTGGCTCGCCCCCTCGTTCAGCATGATCGGCTGGAGCATCTTCGTCGGTCCCGCCGTCCGCCGGCGCGACCCGCAGGAGCTCGAGGCGGCGATCGAGCGGATTCCGCTGCCGGAGCGCCGCACCGCCTGGCGCAAAGCGATCTACAATCAGTTCAGCGAGGCGGAGCTGGCGGAATCGCAGCGCCGGGTCGCGATCGGCATCGGCCTGCTCGAGGAGGCGCTTTCGAAGCGCGCCTGGCTGGCCTGCGACCGCTACACGCTCGCCGACGTCAACGGCTTCAACCTCGCTTACGCGCTGCCGCTGTCGCAGCCGCATCTGTCGAATGAGGAGAAGACGCCGCACATCCTCGAATGGCTGCGCAGGATCTACGAGCGGCCGGCGACCCGGCAGACCTGGGCGCTCGGCCGCACCGAAATGGTGAAGCGCGTGAAGATCCTGGAAAGGGAGCCGCAATGATGGGCACCAGCCTGTTCCACGGCGAGCCGAACGGCCCCTCGCTGACCGTCCTGGCGGCCTGCTACGAGGTCGGCGCCGAAGCCGAGATGATCGCGATCGACCTGGCGGCCGGGGAGCGGCACGCCGTCCCGCCGCGCAGGCGCGAGGTCGAGATGAGCATCGAGGGCGAAGGCCCGGTCCTGGTCGTGGAGGGGGAGCCGATGGCGGACAGCGTCTTCCTCGCCCAATATCTCGACGAGGCCCATGGCGGCTCCCTGCAGCCCGCCGAACCCTATGCACGCTGGGAAATGGAGATGTGGTGCCGGTTCGTCATCGAGCGGGTGGCGCCCGCCGCGTCGCTGCTCGGGGCCCGCGCGCATCTGACGCCGAAGCTGCAGGCGATGGACGACGTCGCGTTCGAGCAGCTCGTCGCGGCGATCGGCAGCGCCGACCTGGCCGAGCGCTGGCGCACCATCCGCGAGGGCGCCTTCCCGGAGGCGCAGATCGAGGATTCGCGCGGCAAGATCCGTCTCGCGGTCGAGCGGCTCGAGAACAGGATCGACGGCGACTGGATCCTCGGCGACTTCACCATCGCCGATCTCGAGACCTACGCCTGGCTGGCCGGGATGGTCGCGCTCGTTCCGGAGGCCTTCGAGAATGCACCCCGGACCCGCGCCTGGCTGGACCGGATGGCGGGCCGCGAATCGATCCGCAGGGCCGTGGCGCAATCGCGAACCGGCGATCCGCTGTCCGCCTGGGCGCCCGGGCCCGAGATCAACCGCTGGGGCTGAGGCAGGGGGACCCGCATGCGTGCCATCGACTATTTCGACCGCGGTGCCAGGATCGACCCCGATCGCGTCGCCATGGCCGATGCCGAGCGGAGCCTGACCTTCGCCGAGGCGCAGGCGCTGACCAGACGGATCGCCGTCGCCATGGAATCGGCCGGGTTTCCCGGACAGGAACCGGTCGCGCTCTACTCGACCAACAATGTCGACGTGCTCCTCGCCTTGCTCGGCCTTTGGCGGGCCAATGCCAAGTGGGTTCCGGTCAACACCCGCAACGCGATCGACGCCAATGCCGCCTATCTCAACTATGTCCGCTGCGGCTGGCTCTTCTATCACAGCAGCCTCGCCGCCGACGTCGCCGAGCTGAAGCGGAGGGTGCCGACGCTCGTTCATTGCGTCTGCCTCGACCGCGGCCATGACGGCGATCCGTCGCTCGACTCGTTCATCGCCGGGGCCGATCCCGCGGCCTGGCGGGATCCGAGCGATCCGTTCGGCAACCTCGACGAGATCGTCGGCATCTTCCCGACCGGCGGCACCACCGGCCCCTCCAAGGGCGTCAATGTCACCAATCTCGGCTGGGGGACGATGATCGAGACGGTCGGCAACGCGATCGGCGGCCGCACCGAGGCGCCGGTCAACCTCGTCGTCGCGCCGCTGACCCATGCCGCCGGCCCGGTCGCGCTGGCGACCCTGCAGTTCGGCGCCACCCAGCTCATCCTGCCCGGCTTCGATCCGCAGGCCGTGTTCGAGGCGATCGAGCGGCACCGCGTCACCCACATGTACCTGCCGCCGACCGCGCTCTACGGCCTGCTCAATCATCCCGGCCGCGAGCGCTACGACGTCTCTTCGCTCAGGATCTTCGTGCTGGTCGGCTCGGCGGTGTCGCCGGACAAGCTCAGACAGGCGGTCGAGGTGTTCGGCCCCTGCATGTGCCAGGCCTACGGCCAGGTGGAATCGCCGATGATCACCTGCTGGCTGCCCCCCGAGACGGTGGCGAGAGCGGCGGCGGGCGACCGGCCGGAGCTGCTCGCCAGCTGCGGCAAGCCGAGCTACTCGGTCCGGGTCGAGGTCATGGACGATGACGGCAACATCCTCCCGCCGGGTGAGGCCGGCGAGATCGTCGTCCGCGGCGCCTTGGTCAGCCAGGGCTATTTCGAGATGCCCGAGGCGACGGCCGAGATCCGCAAGTTCGACTGGCACCATACCGGCGATGTCGGCCGGTTCAGCGACGACGGCTATCTGTTCATCGTCGACCGCAAGAAGGACATGGTCGTGACCGGCGGCTTCAACGTCTATTCGGCCGAGGTCGAGGCGGCGATCATGGAGCTGGACCAGGTCCGCGAGTGCGTCGTGATCGGGGTGCCGCACGAGCATTGGGGCGAGGCGGTCCACGCCGTCGTCGTCGCCGACGAGATCGCCGAGGAGGCGATCATCGCGCACGCCAAGGCGCGGCTCGGCGGGGTCAAGGCGCCCAAGGCGGTGACCTTCACCGATTCCATCCCGCGGACCGCGGCCGGCAAGATGGACAAGAAGAGTCTGAAGAAGCAATTCTGGGGCGAGCAGGACCGCATGGTGCACTGACCTCGGCGGGCCGCCATGGGAGGGGCGATGGGACGAAGGCTGGTTCTTGTCCTCGCCGTGCTGGCGACCCTGTCCGCCTGCGGCTCGAGGACGAAGACGCCCTCCACCGCGGCCGGCGCGGTCACCGGGGAGCGGATCGTCGCCGCCCGCGCCGACGGCGCCGACTGGCTGACCACCGGACGCACCTATGACGAGCAGCGGCACAGCCCGCTGAACCAGATCGATCGCGAGAACGTGTCGCAGCTCGGCCTCGCCTGGTTCGCCGATCTCGACACCAGCCGCGGCCAGGAAGCGACGCCGATCGTCATCGACGGCAATCTCTACGTGTCCACCGCCTGGTCGATGGTGAAGGCCTATGACGGCCGGACCGGGCGACTGCTCTGGTCCTTCGATCCACAGGTGCCGCGCGAGCGGCTCGCCATGGTCTGCTGCGACGCGGTCAATCGCGGCGTCGCCGCCTGGGGCGACAGCCTGTTCGTCGGCACGCTCGACGGCCGGCTGATCGCGCTCGACCGCCACAGCGGCCGCCCGCTGTGGAGCGTCGTCACCGTCGATCAGTCCAAGCCCTATTCGATCACCGGCGCCCCGCGGGTGATCGACGGCCGCGTCATCATCGGCAATGGCGGATCGGAGTTCGGCGTGCGCGGCTACGTCACCGCCTATGACGCGCGCGACGGCCGGCAGCTTTGGCGTTTCTTCACCGTCCCGGGCAACCCTGCCGACGGCTTCGAAGGCGAGCACCTCCGGCGCGCGGCCGAGACCTGGCACGGCGAATATTGGCGCCTCGGCGGCGGCGGCACGGTCTGGGATTCGATGGCCTACGATCCCGAGCTGAACCTGCTCTATATCGGCGTCGGCAACGGCTCCCCCTGGAACCAGGCGCACCGCTCCGAAGGACGCGGCGACAATCTCTACCTCTCCTCGATCGTCGCGATCCGTCCCGACACCGGCGACTATGTCTGGCACTACCAGACCACGCCGGGCGAGACCTGGGACTTCACGGCTACCCAGCACATCATCCTCGCCGATCTCACTATCGGCGGAAGGGTGCGCAAGGTGCTGATGCAGGCGCCGAAGAACGGCTTCTTCTACGTCATCGACCGCACCAACGGGCAGCTCATTTCGGCCGAGAATTTCGTCGAGATGAACTGGGCGATCGGGATCGACATGCGCACCGGCCGCCCGATCGAGAATCCCGAGGCGCGCTACTACCGAACCGGCCGGCCCTTCATCTCCGTCCCCGGCGCGAGCGGCGCCCATAGCTGGCATCCGATGTCCTTCGATCCGGCGACAGGCCTGGTCTTCATCCCCGCCCAGGATGCCGGCTTCCCCTACTTCCCGGACCCGGACTGGCAGCCGGCACCGATGGGCTTCAACACCGGCATCGACATGGGCGCGGCGGCCATGCCGGCCATTGCCGAGGCGCGGGCGGCGGCGCGGCAGGGCACGCGCGGCGCCCTCATCGCCTGGGACCCGGTCCAGCAGCGCGAGCGCTGGCGGGTCCAGTATCGCGGCCCCTGGAACGGCGGCGTGCTCTCGACCGCCGGAGGGCTCGTCTTCCAGGGCTCGGCAGCGGGCGATTTCGCCGCCTTCGACACGGCGAGCGGCCGCCGCCTGTGGACCTTCCCGGCCCAGACGGGAATCGTCGCCGCGCCCGTCACCTACGCGATCGACGGCCAGCAATATGTCGCCGTCCTCGCCGGCTGGGGCGGCGTGTGGGCGATCGCCCCCGGAATCCTCCACGACGTCTCGGGGCCGGTGCGCAACATCAGCCGGCTTCTCGTCTTCAAGGTCGGCGGAACGGCCCGGCTGCCGCCGGCGCCGCCCTTCACCGATCGGCCGCTCGACCCGCCCGCGGACCGCGGCACGCCCGAGGCCATCGCGCAGGGCGCCGCGCTCTACGGCCGCTTCTGCGGCGTCTGCCACGGCGACGCCGCGGTCGCCGGCGCGCTCGTCCCCGATCTTCGCTACAGCGCCGCGCTCGACAATCCCGCCACCTGGCGCTCGGTCGTGTTCGAGGGCGCGCTGCACGAAAACGGCATGGTGTCGTGGCGGCCGGTGATGGACGCGGCGCAGGCGGATACGATACGCCACTATGTGATCCGGCGCGCCCATGAGGACCGGGCGCTCGCGGGCAGAGAGGCGACGCGCTGATCTCCCGAAGGGAGGGACGGACGGACATGGCCGAGGCCGAATGGGACGATCTGGACCGCTATTTCGCGGAGCGGCTGCTGGCGCGCGACCCGGAGATGGAGGCCGTCCTCGCCGCCAATGCGGCAGCGGGGCTCCCGCCGATCGACGTGTCGCCGTTGCAGGGCAAGTTCCTCCACCTGCTCGCGCGGGCGATCCGCGCCCGACGGGTGCTCGAGATCGGCACCCTCGGCGGCTATTCGACGATCTGGCTCGCGCGCGCCGTCGGTCCCGAAGGCGAGGTGGTGACGATCGAGCACCAGGCGGATCATGCGCGAATCGCCCACGCCAATATCGTCCGCGCCGGCCTCGCCGACCGGGTCGACATCCGCGTCGGCCCGGCCCTCGACCTGCTGCCCCGGATCGAGGCGGAAAGGCGCGGCCCCTTCGATCTCGTCTTCATCGACGCCGACAAGGCCAACCAGGACCTCTATCTCGCCTGGGGCGTGCGCCTGTCGCGGCCGGGCACATTGATCATCGGCGACAATGTCGTGCGCGACGGCGAGGTGCGCGACGCCGCCAGCCAGAATCCGGCGGTCCAGGGCATACGCCGCTTCATCGACCTCATCGCCGCCGAGCCGCGGCTGAGCGGCACCGCCATCCAGACGGTCGGCAGCAAGGGCTGGGACGGCTTCGCTATGGCGGTGGTGGATTAGAGGACGTCCGCCACCGGCCTCTCGATGCGGTCCGGTAGGGCCAGGCGGCTTACCCTAACGCAGCGGTTCATGGGCGGCGTCTTTGTGGCTAGATCTGGCCGGGAGCGGACCGGCTGCGACGTATGTTCGTCTGGTGGCGTGTGAACATTCTTAAATCACATCTATGGCCGCGAAAGAGCCACTTCGCCCAGAGAGACGATATTGTCACGCTGGGCGGCAACTTCTTCGGGCGCTATCCTCAGCCACTCAGAGACTGTGTCGGCACTTACCAAGCCGCGTTCCATTGCTAGCACAGCCAACGCTGCAAAAGCCCCGCGTCGGGTGTCGGGCACAGAAGCAATTGGATAGAACGCGTTGGTCCAATCTTCTCGAGCGTTCCATTCGTCGCTCGGCTCGGGCAGCAGACGGCCTGAGACAGTCATGAAATCTATTTCCCGGTGGAGATGTTCCCGGCTCACATTGGCGAGATGATGCTTCGCTGCGCCAGGCCCAATACCGAACCGGTCCATGACAACGGCGACCATTGTTGCTTTGTCGCTGAGATCGTCCAGGATACGAGCGACCGCTCTCGGCGGTGCCAAGAAAGCGATCGCGAACGCATTGGCGCGTGCTTCGACAGGATCGCCCCCTGGCGTTTGCAGCTCCATGTAGGTGTCCACCTTGAGTTTGCCGAGCCGAGAAGGGGGATCCCAGAGCAGATGCCCCAATTCGTGGCAGATCGTCATCCGCCGAACCCAGACATTTGAGTTTGACCCTTCCGTGTTCGCGACAATTCCGCGGACATCGGCATTTGCGATCGTCGCGCCGGCAAAGCGCGTTCCGAACGCAGTTTCAATCAACGGGAGGCCGAACCGAGCGACGATCTTGCGGACGTTCTCAATGGGCGCTTCGTCGTCGATGCTCAGCATCGTGCGCGTCTGCGCCGCCAATTCATAGCCACGTTGCCAGACCGGGCCGTGATAATCGTCGCTGTAGCTCTCGTTGGTGACTTCTGGCGCGACACCAAGCAGCCGAGCCAGTTCGGACTGACGGGAAATGACCCAGGCCGCTTCAGTGAGTTTCAGAACGATAGAAGGAGAAAAGCCCGGTCCGGCGTGACGTTCGCTAGAGAGCGTGCGCAAGCGGACACCAAGTTCGGAATCTCCCCGCGCATTTGGCAAATAGCTCAGAACCTGCTCGTCGAGCGCTAGCGCTTCCGCAATTCTCATGAGGTCGCGAATGGGCGAAACCTTGCCTACAGTCTCTGCCTTCACGACACTGGCCTCTGGCAAGTCGATCATACGCGCGATTTGCTTTGCCGTTAGCCCAAGCTCTTTGCGTCGCTCTTCGATCGTACGCGCCGGCTCTGTGCGGGATGGGATCAGCTGCGCCGAACCGTCGCGCGCGACTCTCAACAGTACATCATAATCAAATGCGTGAAGGGCCTGCGCAGGGGTGAGCTCGAGCCCCTTTGCTTCCGGTCGCCATTCGGCGACTTGCGTCTGGCTCCGCACAAAGCGCTTGGTGGAACTCAACGCGCGCGTCAGCGGGTCTGAGCCGGACGAATCCGGACCGAAGACGAGATCCAGTTCTTGCGAGGAATGCAGCATCACGCTGCCACCCATTCCGGATCAGTGTCACCAAAACGATAAGGCCATCCTGCTTCGGTATCGAAACCCAAGCTCCATACGCCGTACCCCGAGCGACGAAAAGCTGTCGCAATCGCTGACATTTCCTCTTCCGTCTGAGGTCCGTAGCGACCGGAAGCACCGTTGAGCGCGATGACGTCGTCCTTAAGAAACAGCAGTTCCCCGCCACAGTGGGCAGGTTCGCCGCCGGTAAGGTTGCTGTGCTTAAGAACCTTGCGAACCAGGGTCTGCGCGAAGGCGCTAGTTTCCGTCGAATGAACTACATCGTCGGTTCGCACGACCCACAATTCCTTGCCCGTAGGCGCGACATCGATTTGAGGTGGGGTGTCACTCGTAGGTGCGCCAGGTCCGTCGATCCAAAATCTCAATCCCTGCTCCGGCGTCATAGGAGTCAACTCGCTCGCGTCCTGCACCTCGTCCATGTTGCAGGGCTTAGCAGGAAACTTCGACCGAAACTGATCAAATGCTGCATCCGTCAGCTCGCTCGCCATGCCTACTCCGCTGGAATCATCCCTCACGCAGCGCTTCCTGCATGAACGCTTCCGGTTGCTCAAGCGTCTGCGATCGCTCCGGCACCTTTGAGAAGCGACCAGTGGGTCATCCACCCTTCTCGAAATGCTAGAGAATCTCGCTCGATTGGCTACGCAGCGGTCTCCGCATGCGAAGCGTACGTCGGTGGTCGTTCCGTCAAGCAGCGCATGCAAGGGGCCGTAGGCGGGCTTGCGCCCATCGTTGCCGATAGCCGTTGATCGCCCTGATGTCCGAAACTGAAGAAAGTGGAACGACCGCAAAGTTCCGACAACCTGCATACAGGCGCTTCGTTCAGGCACATTGTGCCCGATGACTTGCAGAAACATGGCCTCGGGACCGCGTCGCTTTAAATGAGTGCAGGTCGTGCGCCCATCCTCTATCGATAGATGATGGTCGCAAAAGCTCCCCAGCGAGACACTTTGTTCATTTCCAAGGCAACGCCAGGCGACGACGCGTTCGTCCTCTGGCTGGCTCCACGTTTGGAAGCGGCGGGATACAAGGTCTTCGCGGACATCTTAGACCTTCAGGGTGGCGACCGCTGGCGCACTAAGATTACGAATGTGCTGCGCAACGACGCGATGAGGATGCTGCTCTGCTGCAGCGATAGGACGCTAGCCCGGCCCGGAGTGCTGGAGGAGATCGAGATAGCCTCCGACCTCACCCGCGAACTCTCGCAGCCGAACTTCATCATCCCTCTGCGCATGGAGCCTTTCCAGAAGCTCTTCGGCATCGGGGGCCTGCAATGGGTCGACTTTCACGGCGGCTGGGCACAAGGACTGGGTGAACTGGAGCGCACGCTCGCTCGGCAGCGGCTCCCGCGCGCGCAGAAATCTATTAGTCCGGACTGGGCTGCCTATCTAAGACGAGCTGCTATCAGGGTCAGACGTGAGCCGGAGCCACTTACGTCCAACTGGCTGCGCGTCATCGAGATGCCTGACAAACTGTGGCTCCTCGTTCCCCGTAACTCCTGCAGCGACGGGACGCTCAAGAAGCTCGGGACGCCATCCACCCTGCCGCTGGTTCCTTTCAAGGAGGGCTTCCTTACCTTCGCGGCCCCCTTCGATCTCGACGAGAGCTTCGCGCAAATAGGCGGATTGCGCGAGGAAGCCGAGTTCGACCTGATGACGTTGCTGGAGCATGGAAGCGAGGCGCATGGGCTTGGTTCGAGAGATACCCGGAGCATTGCGACTAACCTCCTCAGACAAGCCTGGGAGAAGCGCATGCGGGCACTCGGCTTCTTCGAGCGGACCTTCTCTAGCGGAGCCTCCTTCCATGTTGACGCGTCGAAGCTAGACATTGGCAAGCGCGTGCCTTGGGGACGTCAGGGGCAGACACGCAGCTCAATGCTACGAAATGTAGCGAAGAATCGGATCTGGGAATATGGAGTCAGCGCGATCCCAAACTTCTTCCCCTATCCTCATCTAAAATTGAAGGGGCGAGTCCTCTTCTCCGAGCGCGGAGAGAAGGACCAAGTAGTCGCAATCGAAGACGACCGCACTCAGTTTCGGCTGCGACGCTCCGTGTGCTCCGTGTGGCGCAACAAGGCATGGCATGGCCGACTGATGGCGTTCTTGGAGCTCCTGGCCGGCGAGAGCCCATTCGTTGACCTGCCGGTAGGTCGCGGGCTTGCGGTCACGCTCGACGCAGCACCCATCGAATTCACGTCACCAGTCTCCGCGCGGCAGATGAACAGGCTTGGGGAGGACGCCGAGGAGACCGACGAGACGACGGTCACCCGCTACTATGAGGACGACGAGCTTTGATCCGGCCTCCCGAGACATCGCTGCCAGTCCATTACGTGGATGAGCCCGAACTCGGTTTCGCATTCGGCCAAGTCACCGACCATCCGAAGGACGGACTGCACCTATACGGACCGGCCGAGCGACCAGACAGGCCCGACTTGCGCGTAGGCGTGATCGGCACCGCTAGCGGCATCGACTACTTCAGGCGCTGGGCGGCCGCCGCAAGCCGAGCGGTTCGCATGCCCAAGCGCGGCCCTCGGGACAAGGCGAACCGGCTTCACCTATCCGACTTCCCCGGACTGGAAGAGGCGTTCGGGCTGAGACTGGATCCGGACACCTTCACGCTGCGTGAGATCGATCTTCAGCAGGTGCTCGGCTCCATAAACATCGAGAACCACCACGAAGCTGTGTCCCGAACCGTCGACGTTTTCCTGCGCCCGATAGAGACGCACGTTGCCGAGGAGGAGCGCTCGATGGACGTGTGGGTACTCGTGGTCCCGGAGATCGTCTTTGAGACCTGCCGGCCCAAGATGGCCGGAAGGCGAAAGGGGGAGCTCATCCCCGGGAAGCTCGCAAAGAAGCAGGGCGCGAGATCCGATCTCCCCCTACTTTCGGAGATCATCGATCAGTCCGCAGAGTCGGTGTTCGACGATGTGCCGGACTTCCACCGTCAGGTGAAGGCACGACTGCTCCGCTTGGCTCAGCCGTCGCAGCTCATCCGCGAAACTACCCTCGCTCCACACGAGTTTCTGAACAAGGCCGGCAAGCCCTCGCGCGGGACACAGGACCCAGCGAGTGTCGCTTGGAACCTCGCCACGGGTTTGTTCTACAAGACACAGGGGACGCCGCCCTGGCGTATTGCCGGAATGCGTCCGGGCGTGTGCTACGTTGGATTGGTTTTTAAGCTAATCCCCAACCATCCACAGCATCACGCCTGCTGCGCCGCGCAGATGTTCCTCAGTGAAGGCGACGGCGTTGTCTTTCGCGGCGCCAACGGCCCGTGGCGTTCCGAGGACAAGGAGTTTCACCTCCCCCGCGAACGCGCCAAGGCGCTTCTCTCGATGGTGCTCGAAACTTACAAATCCCGATTTCAAGATTATCCCAGGGAACTCTTCGTCCACGGCCGGGCGAACTTCTCGGATGACGAATGGGCCGGTTTCGCCGATGCCGCGCCCGCCGGCACGAGCGTTGTAGGCATTCGGATCAAGTCGACCCATGGTGAGACCAAGGTGTTCCGCGAGGGGGACTACCCGGTCCTGCGTGGGACCGCGCTGCTGCTAGACCCGCATAACGCCTACCTCTGGGCTGCAGGCTACGCACCTCGTATCGACACCTATCTCGGCCCCGAGACGCCTAATCCGCTTTTCATTACGACGCTTCGCTCCACGGGTGAGCTTCCGGACATCCGCACGGTCTTGTCAGACGTGATGGGCCTAACCAAGATCAACTACAACGCCTGCAACTTCAGCGACGCAGTGCCTGTCACGATCAGGTTCGCTGACAAGGTCGGAGATGTGCTCGTCATGGGCAGCGCCGCGGGTACTGAGAAGCAACCCTTCAAGTTCTACATTTGAAGAAGTCTCATCGCGCCCTTAGACCGTCGGCTGCCGACGCCTGAGCGGGGCTGAGCGGCCGAAAGTGAGTCAGAGCTGCCGTTCGTCAGTGCGAGTTGGTCGTCCGAAATGGGCGCACGTCGGCCGGCCGCATGTGCCCAGCAGATGTCAGCTTTCGGGATAAGTAGATCCGGCGCCGAACGACCGAGATTGGCGGATAGTGTTGAAAATCTCCTCTTGCTGCGGTGACTCGGCTCTGATTCAATCCTGCTGAGCAAGGCGGGAGGCGAGCCATGATGGGCGAGCGGACG
>NZ_QDFY01000062.1 GCF_003347635.1 Sphingosinicella terrae | reverse complement strand
ACGGGTTTTGGCTTTGCTTAACCGTTGAAGCGACCGAGCCGCTCAGAATTAAGCAATTATCAATCGGCGAATTACTCGCCAGCTTCCTCTGATTCAACTTCAGCTACCGCTTCAGCAACTTTGCTTTCTTTCGCTTTCACCATTGGTGACGCTTCAGTTACTGCCGCTTTAGTGTGAACGATTAAGTTACGAAGAACTGCATCGTTATAACGGAAGTTAGTTTCTAACTCGTCGATTACACTTTGAGGTGCTTCTACATTCATTAACACGTAGTGTGCTTTGTGAAGTTTGTTGATTGGGTATGCTAATTGACGACGACCCCAATCTTCTAAGCGATGAACTTGACCGCCAGCTTCTTTAACAGACGCTGTGTAACGCTCAATCATTGCCGGTACTTGTTCGCTTTGGTCCGGGTGAACCATAAAAACGATTTCGTAGTGACGCATTGACTATCCTTACGGGTTAGCAGCCTCCAACTTTAGCCAGTCACCAACTTGTGGAAGCAAGGATTAAAAAAACA
>NZ_QDFY01000061.1 GCF_003347635.1 Sphingosinicella terrae | reverse complement strand
CGCGTCCTAAGAATAAAGTATGGTGTTTATCCGCAAAATCTTCCGATAATTTTTCGATTTGTTTATCGAACACTAACTTGTGCAATGGCATAAGCCAGCTTGACTGCGAGCGTGACGGCGCGAGCAGGTGCGAAAGCAGGTCATAGTGATCCGGTGGTTCTGAATGGAAGGGCCATCGCTCAACGGATAAAAGGTACTCCGGGGATAACAGGCTGATACCGCCCAAGAGTTCATATCGACGGCGGTGTTTGGCACCTCGATGTCGGCTCATCACATCCTGGGACTGAAGTAGGTCCCAAGGGTATGGCTGTTCGCCATTTAAAGTGGTACGCGAGCTGGGTTTAGAACGTCGTGAGACAGTTCGGTCCCTATCTGCCGTGGGCGCTGGAGAACTGAGGGGGGCTGCTCCTAGTACGAGAGGACCGGAGTGGACGCATCACTGGTGTTCGGGTTGTCATGCCAATGGCACTGCCCGGTAGCTAAATGCGGAAGAGATAAGTGCTGAAAGCATCTAAGCACGAAACTTGCCCCGAGATGAGTTCTCCCTG
>NZ_QDFY01000060.1 GCF_003347635.1 Sphingosinicella terrae | reverse complement strand
GTCGGCACTTTACCTAAAGACCAAATCCCTTCGGCATATAATCCGTATTCGAATTTTTGTTCGCCTTTAATATTGCCGAACGAATTCTGACTACCTGTCTGCTCTTTACGCAGATTCACACCATATTTAAACAGATGCTCTCCGCCAAATTCGCTGGTAAAGCCTAAATTAGCCCCCGTTGTTTTGGTTTTAGAACTACGTTGATAACCGGTTAATTTATTTTGCTGATAATCTTCTCGCTTATCCGTCCCTAAAATATGGAACACATTCGCTTTAACGTCTCGAGCAAAGCCGATGTCTTTCGCATCATACTCAAGGTTGTAGGTACGTTTGGTCGTGTTCGCATTTACCGGGCGGCTATTAAAAATCATCTCGAAACGATCTTGTCCCGCACCATAAAACGACTCTTGACGGAAACTTAAGCCGATACGCTGTTTATCGGTAATATCATAGCCGAATTTCGCCAAATAATTACCTTGACGACGAGCGGTATTATTCACTACTCGGCTATTTTTATTCACCGCATCCGAATAACCTTTACCCGCCTTATAGTTTTT
>NZ_QDFY01000006.1 GCF_003347635.1 Sphingosinicella terrae | reverse complement strand
ATCACATTGGCCTTGGCATTGCCGTAGAGACGGTTGTCCAGCGCGTTGCCGGTGGCGTCCGTCACGCCAGCGCCGCCGAGTGCGAGCGCCTCGACCTCCTCGGGCAACGTATAGCTCACATAGGTGCGGATCGTGTCGGTGCCCTCGCCGGCAGCCTCGATCACCGTGTCGCCGCCATTGTCGACGATATAGGTGTCGTGTCCCTTGCCGCCGCGCAGCGTGTCGGCACCCGCGCCGCCGTCCAGCTTGTTCGCCTTGGCATTGCCGGAGATCACATTGGCGAGGCCGTTGCCGGTGCCGTCGATGAAGCCGGCATCGGTCAGCGCCAGATTCTCGATATGGTTGGCGAGCGTGTGCGAGACCGAGCTCCTCACCGTGTCCACGCCCTGGCCGGACAGCTCGGTCACCCGATCGCTGATATTGTCGACGATATAGACGTCGTTGCCGCCCCCGCCGCGCATCGTATCTGCGCCGCCACGTCCGTCGAGCCGGTTCGCCGCGCCGTTGCCGACGATCGTGTTGGCGCCGCTATTGCCGGTGCCGTTGATGGCGGCCGATCCGGTGAGGACGACCTGCTCGACATGGTCGGGCAGGACGAAGTCCACCCAGCTCCTGACGGTGTCGCTGCCTTCCCCCGCCGCCTCGACGATGATGTCGCCGGAATCGTCCACGACGAAGTTATCGTTGCCTCTGCCGCCTTCCAGCCGGTCCGCGCCGCCGGCGCCGTCGAGGAGATCGTCGCCTTCGCCGCCGCTCAGCCGATTGCCGGCATCGTCGCCTCGCAAAGTGTCGGCATGGCCGCTGCCCGTCAGGTTCTCGATGCTCGTCAGCACGTCCCCTTCGGCGTCGCCGCCAAGCTGCGGCCCCGCACGCGCCAGGTCGACATCGACGCCCGCCTCGGACCATTCGTAGCGGGCCGTGTCGATTCCGTTGCCCCCGTCGAGCAAATCGGCGCCGGCGCCCCCGGAAAGGCTGTCGTCTCCTTCGCCGCCATTTATCTCGTTGTCGCCCGGGCCGCCGTTGAGCACGTCGTCCTCAAGGGTTCCGTCTAGGGTGTCGGTTGTGGAGAATCGCTGCAGCCTGACGGCATAGCCGGAAGCGTCTCCGACCGTGTCGCTATTGTCCGCGTAGACAATTGCGATCTCGCCTGACGGAAGCTCGGCGACCTGGGATGAGTCCTGGTTGCCGTCTGCGTCGGCATGGACCAGCAGCAGGTCGCCGACCGGCCTGCCCTGATGATCGAAAGCCTGGGTGTAGATGTCCTTGCTGTCGCCGCTCGCCGCCCATCGGTTCCAGGTGACGATGAAGCCGCCGTCGGAAAGGCCTTGGACGGAGGGTTCCGTCACCGACGTTTCAGCAGGCACGGTCAGCTTCAGTTCGCCACCGGACTTCTGGCCGGCCAAGTCGAACAGCTGCGCCTTGACGATGTCCTCTTCCCAATTACCGCCTCGGCCTTCCCACACGACGACGAAGCCCGACTCGATGGCGGCTATGCTGGGCGAGTTCTGGAAGAAATAGGTGCCTGCATTCACCCGCTGCTCGCCGCCGATGGCGGCGCCGGCGGCGTCGAAGGTCTGGACGAAGATGGCCGGCGTCCCGTAGCTCGGGTCACGACCTTCCCAGGCGATCGAGAAACCGCCCGTCGAAAGTGCGACAATGGCGGGTTCAGACGGGTCGAGATCGGTGGTGGTGTTGACCAGAAACTCGCCGCCGATTCGCATGCCCGCGGCATCGTAGAGCTGGGCCTTGATGCTGGCGCCGCTGTCGTCGCCGCCCTCGCCGCTCGCGTCCGCCCAGCTGATGACGAATCCGCCGTCGGCCAATCCTGCGACGACCGGCTGCGACTGGGTCGATTCGGTGAAGCTGTTCACGAGGAACTCGCCGCCGATCGTGGCGCCGGCGGCGTCGAAGATCTGCGCCTTTATGCCAAACCCGCTGCCGTCGCCGCCTTCGCCGCTCTCATCGATCCAGGTGACGACGAAGCGCCCGTCGGCCAGGGCAGCGACGCTTGGGCTTGCCTGCGCCCCTGCCGTTGCCGTCGCCACCGAGAATTCTCCGCCGATCTTCTCGCCGTCGGAGCCGAACAGCTGGGCCTTGATATCGGGTGCGGCCGGATCGCCTCCGCTCGTGTCGGTCCAGACGACGACATGGCTCCCGTCGCCGAACACGGCAATTACAGGGGCGGTCTGATCCCCGTCCGTCGTGGTGTTGACGAGGGTTGGGTCGTCCGTGCGCTCATAGAAGTCTGGCATCAGGCATTCCGTTGTGGCTTCGGCGCCGATGTCGCGGGGCCGCGCATGAGATAACTTCGAGGCATGCCGTGGACGAGAGGCGCGATCTGCGAAAGGTCCGCCTTGCTGGCGGCGTCAGTCGCCGAGTCAGGAATGGCCATTCGGCCGAAAAAGATCTGCATCTCTCGTTCCAGGAGATGCGAAAGACCGAATCTCCCCCCAATCAAAGAGCTTAGATGATCTCGATCATGCGCTCAACCAACAATAGGAACGAGCAGCGTCAAGGAAGCGTAAAGACGATCACGAACAGTCGGCGGAACGGGCGCCCGTAGATCGGTTCCGTGCCTATGCCTATTCATGCCGACGAGGCGCCGTGGCCGGTTCGGCGGCCGCCTCCGCTCGGGAGCTCAGGCGGCCAGCTTCAGGAACGGCACCGGCGGGGTCGGCCGAAGCACGATCGGCCGGCCGTGATCGGCCTGGAACAGCTCGCCGTCGAGCAGCACGCTGGAGCCGCTGCCTTCGATCCTGATCTCGTCGCCCTGCTCGAGGTGCACGCCGGGGAGGCGGATCCGCCCGAGACGGCCGCGCAACGAGGCGATCAGCGCCCGCAGCAAAGCGGGCACGCTGCGCTCGATGACGAGAAGCTGCATCGCGCCGCCGGAGCCGGCGACGGCCGGCATGTGGCCGCTGAACAGCAGACGCTGCAGCGTCGTCACCATCAGGAAGGCGAAGCTTCCCTCGAGGACGCCGCTCCGCATCACCGAGACCGTTATCGGCCGCGGCGGGGTCGGCAGGAAGCGCGCCGGCCGTCCGATGAGGATGGCGGCGATGCCGAGGACCAGCGCCAGGAAATGGGCGAGCCAGTTGGGCAATCCGAGCGGATAGAGCTTGTTGCGGCAATAGAGCATCGTGTCGGCGAGGCCGGCGCCGCCGAGGAACATGCCGAGCACCGGCCGTCCCTCCGGATCGCCGTCGGACAGCGAGATGAGCTCGCGCGAGACGATATGCGGGCCGAGATCGGTGCGGGCGAGCTCGAGCACCCGCTCGAGCGCCGCGATGGCATTGCCGTCCGCGCCGAGATCGTGGGCGATGAGGTTGGTCTTGCCGTTGGGCAGCACCGCCACCGGGGGCGGGGTCTCGAAATGGCCGCCATGATAGAGTTCGGTCAGCGCCGCCTGGACGGTGCCGTCGCCGCCGTTGATCACCAGCACCCGCGGCTTCACCCGCGCGATCGATCGCAGGGCCGCGCCGATCTGTTCGACATGCTCGACTTCGTAGTGGAAGATCTCCTCGTGGCGCGCGCAGAAGGCGCGCACCTCCGGCAGGATCGCCTGGTTCCCGGTCGACCGGGGATTGGAGAGGAGGGCCACCAGTGCCATGTCTATCTCACCGGCCGGATGGTGAGGCCGAAGCGGTAGTTCAGGACGACGTTGATCGACTGGACGCCGCCGCCGACGTTGAAGGCGACATTCTGATAGCGGGGCCGCAAGTTGGTCAGCGACAGGCGCGGATTGCGCGAGAAGCCGCCGCCGTCGCCCCAGTCGTTGCCGTCGCCGTCGATGTCGTGCCGGACGGCCACGGCATATTGCCCGGCGCGCGGCACGGCGACGCAGATCGGCATCGCCCCGGCGCGGGTGACCGGGAGGTTGACCTGGCGGACATATTGGCCACGTTCGAGGAACTTGGCGGGATCGCTGCCATAGACATTGACGCGGAGATTGCCGCTGCGCGCCTTGAAGCCGTTGATGTTGACGAGAATGGCCGGGCGATTGCCGCTGCGGCAGGTGGCGGCATCAGGCCCGAGCGCCGCCTGGGCAGCGCCGGGGGCCGCCGCTAACGCGACGGCGAGAAGCCCCGCAACCTTGGCCGTCAGTTTCAGCATGACCGTGAAACTCCTGGAAGCTATAGCCCGCCGCGGGCGCGGCAGGCTTCGTCTCGTGCCCCCATACGTGCCAGATCGTCCAAGCTTGCGGCCAAATTGTGGTCATGGAGCGTCGAAAAATTGAGGTTTCCGACACAGATCGACCGCTACCTCGCGAAGCTGATCCTTGTGCCGTTGATCGGCACCCTCACCCTCGCGGCGATGCTGCTGCTGCTCGAGAAGATGCTGCGGCTGTTCGATTTCGTCGTCAGCGAGGGCGGGCCGGTCAACGTCGTCTGGCGGATGCTCGCCAACCTCATCCCGCAATATCTCGGGCTCGGCATCCCGATCGGGCTGCTGCTCGGGGTCCTGCTCGCCTTCCGCAAGCTCGCTTTGTCGTCGGAGCTCGACGCGATGCGCGCGGTGGGCCTGAGCTACGGGCGGCTGCTGCGGGTGCCCTACATCTTCACCGGCGCCCTGCTCGCGCTCAACCTCGCCATCGTCGGCTTCATCCAGCCTTATGCCGAATATGCCTATGAGGGCCTGCGCTTCGAGCTTCGGTCGGGCGCCCTCGGCGCGTCGATCAGGGTCGGCGAGTTCACCGATCTCGGTCGGCGCATGACCTTGCGGGTCGAGCGGAGCGAGAATCGCGGCACCGACCTCTACGGGGTTTTCCTGCGCGCCCAGACGCGGGACGGCCGCAGCCTCGCCGTCACCGCCGATCGCGGCACCTTCCTTGCCACCGACGATCCCAACACCATCCTGTTCAGGCTCGCCAATGGCCGCCTCGTCCACGACGCGGCGGGCTTCCGCGCGCCGCGCGTGCTGAGCTTCGCCCGCTACGATCTGCCGATCGACCTGCCCGCGATCGAGTCCTTCCGCGGCCGCGGCAACGGCACCGAGGAGCTTACCCTGCCCGAGCTGGTCCGCGTTGCCAGAAATGCAGGCCAGGCCGAGGAGAGGCGCAATGCCATCCGCGCCAATTTCCATTTTCGCCTGGTCGAAGTGGTGATGATGCTGCTGCTACCTCTGCTGGCGGTGGCGCTGGCGGTGCCGCCCAAGAGGAGCACGTCCGGCCTCGGCATCTTCCTGTCGATCGTGCTCGTCGTCACCTATCACAAGGTCAATCAATATGCCGAGGAGATGGGGGCGCTCGGCCGGCTCGACCCGCTGATCGCGCTGTGGACGCCGTTCGCCATCTTCGCCGGGCTGATCCTGTGGATGTACTGGACGATCGCCCACAAGCCGGGCGGCCAGCCGATCGGCGCGCTGGAGCGCGGCTTCAGCCGGCTCGGCCGCTCCCTCGGGCGGCTGGTGCGGCGACGTGAGCGTCGCCGCAAGCGGACCGTCCAGCCGGCATGATCAATCTCCATTTCTTTCCGTCGCGGAAGGTCGCCGCCTACATGGTGCGCCTGTTCGTCACGCGCAGCCTGGCGGTCCTGCTCGCGCTCGTGCTCGTGCTGACGACGCTCGACCTGCTCGGAAACAGCGGCGACATCCTCGCCCATCCCGGCAATGGCGACGCGGAATTGTGGCGCTATGCCGGGCTGCGCGTGCCGCAGCTCATCGCCCGCTTCCTCCCTTTCTCGGTCCTCCTGGGGACGCTGATCATGCTGGTCACGCTGAACCAGCATAGCGAGATCATCACGATGAAGGCGGCCGGGATCTCCGCCCACCAGATCATCGCGCCGCTCGTCCTTGCCGGCTTCCTGATCGCCGCCTTCAACTTCGTCTTCAACGAGCGCGTCGTCACCCGCGCCAATGCGGCCCTGTCGGCCTGGGAAGCGGTCGAATACGGGCCGGTCCCCGCCGCCTCGCAGGTCCAGAACGACGTCCGCGTCCAGCATGGGGACGACCTCATCTTCGTTCGCCAGGTGGCGGGGGAGGGGGACCGCGTCCGCCTCGCTGGGATCACCATCTACGACCGGTCCGGTGGCACCCTTCGCCGAATTCTCGAGGCGGAGCGCGGCGTGCGGACTCCCGGCGGCTGGCGGCTCGACAATGGCCGGCTGTTCACGGTCGAGACCGGCCAGGTGTCCCGAATGCCGAGAGTCGATCTCGGGCCGTCGCTGCGGCCCGACCAGTTCACGCTCGCCTCCGTCGATCCCGACGAGCAGGATTTCTGGCAGCTTCGCCGGTCGATCGCCGCGCTTCAGGAAGCGGGCCGCCGCACCACCACCCTGGAGGCCAGTCTGTGGCACAAATTGTCGGGGCCGCTCTCGACGGTGCTGATGCCTCTCCTCGCCGCCGTCGCCGCCTTCGGCCTCGCCCGGTCCGGCCAGCTCTTCTTCCGCGCCGTCATCGGGATGGCCTTGGGCTTCGCCTATTTCGTCGCCGACAATTTCGCCCTGGCCATGGGCAATTTCGGCGCCTACCCGCCGCTGCTCGCCGCCTGGGGGCCGTTCCTCCTCTTCCTCCTGGTCGGCGAGGCGGTCCTCATCCAGGGCGAGGAGTGAAGAGACGGGGGCGCGGCCCGATCGACGGGCGCAGGGCCCAGGATCCTCCCTTGCAGCGGAGGATCGGGATCGGATGAGCAAAAGCCAATCGAGCAAATCGGATGGACGGGAGGGCCTCCATGTCCTCTGACGCCCCCGCTCCCGCTCCCGCCGTCACTCGCGGCGACGTCGCGCGGGGCGCGGGCCTCGCCGGCCTCGCCCGCGCCGGCGCGCTGATCGAGGCGGTTGCCCAGCCGCTCTACATCTGGATGTTCGGCCTCGCCGGCTACGGCATCTATGTCGTCCTCTGGGGCGCGGTCAGCCTGCTCACCAACATCATCGACTTGTCGATGACCAGCGCGCTGCAGCGGGTCGTCCCCACACGCGACGACGAACAGCAGGTCCATGGCGCGCTCAAGCTCGCCTTGCTGATCACGGTCGTGCCCGCGACGCTGGTCGCGCTCGCCGTCTCGCTGAGCGCGGCGTCGATCGCGCCGCTCTTCTCCGCCGCCCCGGACGATGCCGCCCGTCTCCCCGCCGCGATCGCCTTGTTCGTCTGGGCGCTGCCGCTCTGGACCTTCATCGAGGTGGCGACGTCGGCGGCACGGGCGCGCCGTGCGTTCGGCCCGGAGATACGTCTGCGCATCTTCTGGGAGCAGCTGGCCCGGCTCGCCTTTGCCGGCCTCTTCTTCGGCCTCGGCTTCCAGTCGATCGGACTGATGGCGGCGCATCTCGCCTCGCTCTTCCTCACCGCCTTGCTCTGCCTGCCGCTGATCGCCCGCTATTACGATCTTCGCCTGCTGCTGCGCGCGCCGATGCCGGCGCCGCTCGCCCGCGAGCTGCTCGCCTCGGGCCTTGCCTTGCTCCCCGCCAACCTGTCGCGGCGGCTGCTCATCGATGCGCCGCCCTTGCTGATCAACTTCATGCTGCCCGGTGCCCGCGGCGCCGCCGCGGCCGGCATCTTCGAGATCGCGCGCAAGCTGTCGACCGTGCCCTATATCGTGCGCCAGGCCTTCCAATATGTCCTGGGGCCGCTCTCCTCCGCCCAGGCCCATGCCGATCGCGCCGCGATCGCGCCGCTCTACCTCTTCGCCAGCCGGGTCTCGACCGCTCTGGTCGTGCCCCTGGCGGGTCTGATGGTGTTCACCGGCGCCGACGTCCTCAGCGTCTATCGGAGCGAGGCACTCGCGGCTCTGCCCCTGCTCGCGATTCTGTGCGCGGCGCGGGCGGCGGAGGCGATCGTCGGGCCGGCCGGCACGATCGTCGAGATGGTCGGCCATCGCGGCCTTCCCTTGCTCAACAGCCTGCTCGCCTTCCTGCTCTGGATCGGCCTGGCTCTGTGGCTCACCCCTGCTTATGGCGCGCTGGGCATGGCCATCGCCGTTTCCGCCGGCATCCTCGCCTCGACCTGGGCGGCGGCGGTCGAGCTTCGGATCAGCGACGGCCTGACCCCGTTCGGGCGCAAGCTGTTCCAGGGGCTCGCCATCGCCCTCGCCGGAGTGGCGGCGATGGCCATGGTCGAGCATCTGACCGGCGGGCCGCTGCGCTTCGGCCTCAACATGATCCTGTGGGCGGCGACGAGCTGGCTGGCGCTGCGCTACGGCCTCACCCGCGAGGACCGCCTCGCTCTGGGCGGCCTTTCGCGGCGGCTGCGGCTGGTGTAGCGCCCCGATCCGGTCCGATGCAGGCAGACATGAACAATCCCGTCCTCGCTTATGGCGCCTGGCTTGCCGACACTCCCCCAGCCTGGCCGCAGGCGGCCTGGGAATCGGCGCAGCGCCAATATGTCGACGTCATCGCCGTTACCATCCCGGGGGCGGCCGAGCCCGTCAGCCGTCAGGTCTTCGAGACCGTGCGTGGATGGGGCGCGGGTCCGGCGACGGCGATCGGCATGGGCGAGGGGCTGGCCGCCCCCTGGGCCGCCCTGGTCAACGGGACCTCGGCCCACGCCCTCGATTTCGACGACAATTTCGATCCGGCGAAGGCCCATGCGACGGCGGTGCTCGTCCCCGCCATCCTGGCGCTGGCGGAGCAGGAGGGCGCCTCGGGCCGGGCCTGCCTCGACGCCTATATAGCGGGCCTGCAGATACTCGGCCGGGTGGGGCAGGGGGTGAATCCCGTCCATCGCAATCGCGGCTGGCATGCGACGGCGACCGTCGGCTCTATTGGCGCCGCGGCCGCCTGCGCCCGGTTGCTTCGGCTCGACGCCGATCAAGCCGCCTTCGCGCTGTCGATCTCGACCAGCATGGCCGCCGGCTTCATGTCGCAGTTCGGAACCATGACCAAGCCGATCCATGCCGGCCTCGCCGCGAAGGCGGGCGTGGTCGCCGCCGGGCTCGCCCGCGGCGGGATCAGCGCGGGCCTCGACACGCTCGACGGCCCCCACGGCATGAACCGGCTGATGGTCGGGCCCGATTACGAGCAGCTGCGCGACGGGCTCACCCATGTCGAGCATGGCCAGAATCTGCGCTTCGAGACCGAAAGCGTCGGCGAGCCGCTGCTCATCCTGTCGAGCGGCTTTCGGGTGAAGCGCTTTCCCAATTGCGGCAGCGCGCATCGCGCGATGGACGGCCTGCTGGCGCTCAGGGAGGCGCATGGATTCGGCGCGGACGAGGTCGAGGCGGTGCATGTCCGCGCGCCGGTCACTCACCTCAACAATCTCATGTACGAGGATCCGGCCGATGCGCTGGAAGCGAAATTCTCTCTCGAATATGGTCTTGCCGTTGCCCTGATCGCGGGAAACTGCACCCTGTCCGACTTTACCGACGAAGCCGCTCGCCGGCCGGACGTGCGCGCGCTCTATCCGCGCATCCACCGTCACCCGGTCGACAAGGCCGAAGGCGAGTTCCCGACCGAGGTCGAGGTCGTGCTGAAGGACGGCCGCCGCTTCGCCGCGTCGGTGCCGATGCCGGCCGGGAGTCTCGCCGCGCCCTTCACGATGGCGCAATATTGGGCGAAGCTCGACGGCTGCGCGGACGGTCTGCTCGACGCGGGCGCCCATCGCGCGCTGCGCGACGCTCTCTCAGAATTGCCACATTTGCCATCCACAGCGCCGCTCATGGCGCCGCTGCGCGCACGCCTCGCTCCGTGAGCCGCGCGCGCTGCGCCTGACATTCGGGACTTGGGGGAAGGCATGTATACCGGGCTGGTGCTCGCGGCGAGCCGCGGCAATCTCGATCCGCTCGCGCAAGCAGGTGGTGTCTCGCACAAATGCTTCATCGACATCGCCGGTCAGCCGATGCTGCGCCGGGTCGTCGAGGCGGTGATGGGCTCGGGCCGGATCGGGCGGACCATCGTCGCGATCGAGGAAGGCAGCATCGCCGAGGCGCGCGCTCTCCTGGCCGATCTGCCGGGCGCCGACACGATCGAATATGTCGCGAGCCGCGACAATATCGGTACCAGCGTGGCCGCCGTCGCGCGCGAGGAGCTGCTGCCGATGGTGATCACCACCGGCGACAATGCGCTCCATACGTCGGAGATGGTGCGCTTCTTCTGCGACTCGCTCGACGGCCTTCCCGGCCAGGGCGTCGACGGCGCGCTCGGCCTTACGCCGGCCAGCTACATCCTCGAAAAATATCCGGAAGGGAATCGCGCCTTCCACCGGTTCCGCGACGGTGCCTTTTCGAGCTGCAACATCTACGCGCTGCTGACGCCGCGCTCGCTCAACGGTCCGCGCGTGTTCAACAGCGGCGGCCAGTTCGGCAAGAAGCCCAAGCGTCTGATCGGCGCCTTCGGCCTGTTCGCCTTCCTCCTCTACAAGAGCCGGCTGTTCACGCTGCGCACGGTGCTGGGCGCGCTCTCGCGCACCGTCGGCCTGCGCACCGCCCCGATCCTGATGCCATTCGCCGAAGGCCCGATCGACGTCGACCGCATGCAGGACTGGGAACTGGCCAACCGGATCATACGGGAGAGGGAAGGGACGGCCTGAGCGACTCTCGCGAGGTTCCTTACGTCCTGGACCGTCCCGCGAGCCCCATCGCGATACCGATCGCCAAGCCGATGCCGATGCCGGCGGCGACATTGTCCATGGCGACTCCGATTGCCACGCCGATCGCAATGCCGATGGCGATTCCAGCGCCGGTGCGCAGGGAATTGTCGGGTCCTTTGCCGGCCATGCCGGTTTCATGCCGGAAGCGCCGGCAGGCGTGAACCCGATGCGTCCGGCGATGAGCCGGAGCGCGCCGATCCAGCGACGATCGCCCTCTGAACCCCCAGGCGCTTGTTGCAAATGCCTCTCAATAGCGTCATCTTGCCTGTCTCTGGATCGGGAGTCGGACATGCGCATGGAGAAGTTCGAGCGGCGGGCGGATTGGAGCGGGATCGTGCTGGTCCGGCTGCTCCGGCGCTGGGTTGCGCTTCGCGAGGCGGGCGTGCCGACGCTTCCCGCGATGGTCGAACGCGCTGGAGAGCTGGGCATTCCGCCGGAGGCGGCGGTGGCGTTGAGCAGCGTGCTCGAGCTCACCGAGGCCTGTCTCGGCCGCCCGCTCTCGGCCCTTTGCTGCTCCAGCCACGAGATCGGCGCCGACGAGCGGGCGTTGCTACTCATGCTCGCTCTCGCGCCGGAGCCGAGTGGAGCATTGGCCAGTCGCGATATCCCGCACGGGCTTCCCTCGGCGCTGGGCTGGGCGGTGGCGAGTCTGCGCCGCGTCGTCGGTGGATCTCCTTTCCGGCTCGCCTCGGCGCTCGCCGAATGCCCCTTCTCGACGGCGCCGGCGGCCCCGGCCGCGGCATCGCCGCCGCCGACCGCCCAAAAACCGCCTCATTGCAATTCCATGACGCGGCCACACATCATGAGCCCATGATCGAGCCGTCCGGCACTGGACCCGAAGCTCGAGCGCGCTACAAGGAACGAACGTGA
Source organism: Sphingosinicella terrae (assembly GCF_003347635.1). Taxonomy (GTDB): domain Bacteria; phylum Pseudomonadota; class Alphaproteobacteria; order Sphingomonadales; family Sphingomonadaceae; genus Allosphingosinicella; species Allosphingosinicella terrae. Next base: position 250,904 of record NZ_QDFY01000006.1, on the reverse strand, counting down.
AGATCGCTCAGACCCTTCGCCCGTCTTTCTGGAGACGCGAGCATCATCTCGACAAGATGAGCTTGAAGGAGCTCGTCGTCGCCTACTTCCAGTATCCGGCGATCATCGCCTATCTTCTGCTGAGCGCCGTCGCCATCGCCCTTTATGCCTGGCGGCCGGCGCCTCTGCTGCCGACGCTCGGTGCGATCGCTGCGGCAAGCCTGGCCTATCCGCTCTTCTGGTACCTGATCCATCGCTACGTCCTGCACAGCCGCTGGATGTTCAAGGTGCCGTTCCTGGCCTCGACCTGGAAGCGGATCCATTACGATCATCACCAGGATCCCAACCATCTCGAGGTGCTGTTCGGCGCGCTCCACACGACCGTGCCGACCATCGCGATCGGCGTGATCCCGCTCGGTTGGGCGATCGGCGGCTTCGGCGGCGCCATGGCGGCCTTCGCCACCGGCCTGCTGACGACCTGCTTCTACGAATTCGCCCATTGCATCCAGCATCTCGCCTACAAGCCGAAGAACAAGCTGCTGGCGGACATGAAGAAGCGTCATCTCGCCCACCATTTCCATGACGAGAACGGCAATTTCGGGATCACCACCTTCTTCTGGGACAAGCTGTTCGGCACCTATTACGACCGCCCAGAGCGCCCGGCGAAGAGCCCGACCGTCTTCAATCTCGGCTATACGCCCGAGGCGGCCGATCGCTGGCCATGGGTGGCCCGGCTGAGCGGCGGCGTCGTCACGGGGCATCCCCGCCAGCGCGAGAAGGCTTGAAACCGGAGCGGCGGCATCGCCGCCGCTCCGCTCTCGCTCAATCCGGGACCTCGCCAGCGCCGAGCAGCCGCTCGGCATAGGCGCGAACATCCTCGGGCCAATCGGCGATAAGGGACCGGAAGCGATCCCCCTCGCCCCGATAGAGCGCCCGCAGCGCTTCCTCGTAGCCTGGCCGATCCCCGGCCATCGCGGTCAGGAATCGGTAGACGGCGTCCCGGCGGGCTTCCGCGGCCGGTGCGTCCTTGCGGGCGGCCTCGACGAGCTTGCGGATCGTCGCAGAAGCGCCGCCCGGCTGTCGCGCGAGCCAGTCCCATTGCCGCGGCAGCAGGGTGATCTCGCGCGCAACGACGCCGAGCTTCGGCCGGCCGCGGGTTCGCGGCGCCGGTTCGGCGGCCGTGACGGCAGCATCCCAGAGGTCGAGATCGACGGCCCGGCCGGTCGCGTCGTCGAACACCCGGACCGCGCCGTGGGCGTCGGGCCAGCGTTCCTCGACAGCGTGGGTGACGGCGTCGCGATCGCCTCGGGCGATGATCGCATCGTCGAGAAAGGCTGTGACTTGATTTTCCATGCCGGTTGCTCCCAGTTTCACGGCCTTTATACCCGGGTCAAATGCAACTGTCAATTCTACCCGGGTAATTGGGCGCCTAGCCGCTCGTTTCGGAACCTTCACGGAATCTCCGGGTTGCCATTCCAACCATCCATTCGAAGGAGGCTGAGAAATGGGCAGCAAGCGAGAGCTGATCGATACCGGCACCGACAAGCGCTATGTCCGCCGTGACGACGAAGGCCGCTTCAAGGAGTCGGTCGATGTCGGCCGCTCCCTCGCCGCCGACCGGCGCCAGCACGCCGAGCATGACGCGCCGCCCGGCCAGGGCGATCGCGGCGACCATAAAAGATAGCGTCGCCGATCCGACTCCCAAGGCGGCCTTCGGGCGGCCAGCCGATCTGACGGGCGCCGGCGGCTTCTACCGCCGACGCCCGCGCCTCTTCCGGCGCTCCGGCTTTTCGCTTACGAGCCCGGCATGACCGATCCCGCCGCCGCTGCCGGCCTTCAAATACGCCCCGTCTCAGGCAAGGCCGACCGCAAGGCCTTCATCGAGCTGGCCTACCGCCTCAATGCCGCCGATCCCCAATGGATACCGCCGCTCAAGGACGAGGTCCGGGCCCTGATCACTCCGGGGCGCAACCCCTGGTTCGAACATGCCGAGGCCGGCTTCTTCCTCGCCGAGCGAGACGGCCGCGTCGTCGGACGGATTTCGGCGCAGGTGGACCAGCTCGTACTCGAGCATATGGCGCCGGGGCTCGGCCAATGGGGCATGCTGGAGGCGGAGGACGAGGCGGTGGCCCGCGCCTTGCTGGCCGCGGCTGAGGATTGGCTCCGCGGGAAGGGCATGACCCGTTCGATGGGTCCCTTTTCGCTCGGCATCTGGGACGAGCCGGGCCTGCTCATCAAGGGCCACGATCACGCGCCGATGGTGATGATGGGCCACAACAGCGCCGAATATGAAGGCTGGGTGGAACGCGCCGGCTATTCCAAGGCCAAGGACCTGCTCACCTACGACCTCGACGTCACCCGGGAATTTCCGCCCATCGTCCAGCGGATCGTTGCCAGCGGCGAGAAGAATCCGCGCATCCGCATCCGCAAGGTCGATCCCTCGCGCTTCGCCGAGGAGGCGCAGATCATCCTGGCGATCCTCAATGATGCATGGTCGGACAATTGGGGCTTCATCCCCCTGACGCCGTCCGAGATCGCCTATGCCGGCAAGAAGCTGAAGCCGATCGTCCTCGACGAGATCATTCGTGTCGCCGAGCTGGACGGCGAGCCGGTGGCCTTCATGCTCACCCTTCCGGACATCAATCCCCTGATCCGCGACCTGGGCGGCGCGTTGTTCCCCTTCGGCTGGGCGAAGTTGCTCTGGCGGCTGCGCCGGCGGCGATTCGACCATGGCCGGGTCGCGCTGATGGGCGTCGTGAAGCGGCTGCAGGCCTCGCGTCTCGCCAGCCAGCTCGCCTTCATGATGATTGAATATATCCGCCGGGGAGGCACCTCCGCCTACGGGATGAAAAGGGGCGAAGTGGGCTGGATCCTCGAGGACAATCAGGGAATGGTCTCGATCGCCGACGCCATCGATTCGAAGGTGAACCGCGTCTACCGCATTTACGACAAGGCGATCTGACGGCGGCCTATTGGCTGTTCAGCGTTACCGCCAGCGAACCGTCATTGCCGGGCCGGACCCGCGCCCGCAGCTCGCCGACATTGAGCTCGACATCGCGGTCGAGATCGATCTCGATGCCGTTATGGCCGACGCGGATGCCGGCGCCTTGGGAGTCCACTTGCGCGCCGTCGCCCGCGATTCGGACCGTCGTGCCGCTATCCGTCTCGGCCTCGGCCGTCTGGCCGCCGCCGCCCTGAACGGTGCAGGCGGTCGCGGCGAGCGACGTCAAGGCGAGGGGAATGAATATTCGCATGGCCGGCTCCCTGTCCCGGATCAACGCCGGGCCAGCCGCGACCGTTCCGGCCGCGAACCGCCTTCCGCCGCGCCCGTCGCGCCGCTATCATCCGCCCGCGAAATTTGCGAGGTCTGCACATGCGCAAGCGCATAGCATTGGCGATGACGGTGCTCCTGGCGCTGGCCGGTTGCGATCGGCTCGGCTTCGGCCAGGGAACGGCACCGCAGAACGATGCCGTTGAGAACTCGGCAAAAGCCAACGTCGCCGCTGCGCAGAACGCCGCCCCGGCCGATGCCGGCATCACTCGAAGCCGCTCGCTTGCCGGCCTGACCGGCACTTCGACCGATGCCGGCGGCAAGGATCCGGGCGCCATTCGGGCCAGCGCCTCCGGGCCGATCCGGGCCGACCTCCTCCTCGGCCAATGGAGCGACGACGGCAATTGCAAGCAAGGCGTCGAGTTCCTCGCCGACGGTACCTTCACCACCTCGAATGGGGTCGCGGGGGAGTGGTCGCTCGACGGCTCCGTCCTCGAGCTGGCCGGCCCGGCCGAGACCATGCGGGTCGAGCTGCGCGCCGTCACCGCCGATCGCCTGGTCATCGCCAATTCCGATGGAACGACAGCGCAGTCAATTCGCTGCTGAGCGACTCCGTCGACACGCAACCCGTCCGGGCGGCGCTCGTTCCATCCGGCACCTCGACCGAAAGGAACGCCGATGAACGTCTCCCCTGCCGCCGCGGCCGCTGGCCTCGCTCTTGCGCTCTCCGCCTGCACCGGAGGCGGCGATCGCGCCGACAATACGGCCGACGCGCTGGAGGCGGCTGCCGATCAGAGCAGCCCGGCGGCGGCCAATGTGCTCGACAATGCCGCCGAGCAGGTGCGCGAACACAACATCACCGATCCCGCCGCCGCCCAGGAGGCGCTCGAGGCTGCCGGCAACGCCCAGGCGCCGGCCACGCCGCCCGCCATGAACGGACAGTGATCGCAAAGGCCCGGTTCGTCGCGTCGGGCGGGGCGGCCGTGAAATGATCCGGAACCGCCGCGGCCCCGTGCCGTTCGCCTATCTCCATCCCCGATGACGGAGTTGCTTCATGTCCCATATCCCCAATTCTGCCATGCCCACCGCCGCCCCTCGCGCCGAGGAGAAAGTTCAGGCCTCCGAAGGCCGGTTCGGCCGCATCTCGGCCATGCGGAGCGGGGTCGCGGACAAGGTGCGCGAATATCCGAAGACCGCCGCGGCTGCCGGGACGGCCGTGGCCGCCGGCCTTGTCGCCGCGGCGGCGATCCCGGCGATCCGCCGCCGGCGCGCGGACGCGAAGGCTTCGGCCTGACCCGCGCCTCTGCGGCCAGAGGAACCGAAAACTGGCCGGAGCGCGGTTCGCGACTCGCTCCGGCCGTGCTATGGCGGAGTCGGCGCGCGTGACACGGTGAATCTTGCTGCCGTAGCACGGGTCCGGCCCCCAGGCCGTCCGAAGCGTAATGTGGGGAAGGCAAGTCCCACCGCGCGCCAATATCCGCTATTGGTGGGATGAGCCGTGCCGGCCTGGCCGCGCCTCGATTGACTCGGCCGCGCCGCGGTGGGAACCTCGATCCGGCAGGCGACGGAGTCGCCGAGCGCCCGTACCTCCAGTCGAGGATGCGCCTGTCCCTTCAAGGAGAGGAAGATGGTCAGCTACACCGTCCGGCTCGCGACCCGTTATGACGGCCTGGTGATCGCCACCTTTCCGGACCTGCCGGGAATCACGGCCCTCGGCCGCGACGACGAGGAAGCCTGTGACGAGGCGCGTCGGGCTTTGGCCGAGGCGCTGGCCGATTATGAGCAAGCAGGGCTGGAGCCGCCCCGGCCTGCGACCGCCGGCGGCGTCACCCTCAGCGTCGAGCTCGTCGCCCGGCCGGTCGCGGTCTGAGCGCCGACATTCCCGGTCCCGAAGATGAAGCTTATGCCGAGGCCCGTCAGGCGGCGGTGATCGCGCGGGTGGCGCTTATCGTCGCCGCCATGGCCTTCGCTCTGGCCCTGCTGGGTCTGTTCCTGCCGATCGGCTGACCGGTCCGTCGTTGCCGCCCCTCGCTCGGGGCCGTGGCCCCTCAGCTCGCGTCCGCGATCCAGGCGGTCAGCAGATAGAGCAGGATCCCGAACGGTCCGAAGAGGAAGAGGGTGGCGAGCACCGCGCCGATGCGGATCGCGGTGACGTCCCAGCCGGTCGTCCGCGCCAGGCCGGCGCAGACGCCGAGCATCTTCGCATTGCTGCCGTCGAGGGCGTAGCGGCTGTTCATGTTCTTGGGCTTTCTTTTCTGTTTCGATGGGGGAAGGGGAAGGCCGTCCCGGCCGACCCTCGCCGAAGCGGGGATCAGAGGACCGGGACGGGGCCGACCGCGGCGGAGACGAACAGGCTGCTGACGATCAGAGCGGCGAAGATCGAGGCGGCGACCTGGTGCAGGTTGGCGTAGGACAGTGACATCGGGTATCTCCCTGAATTCGGCCCCCGGACCATCCGGCGGCGATGTCCAATGAATTGCAGGGGGCGTGCCAAGTGCCGGAAATGGCGGAAAACCGCCATTTCTCGATTTGGTCCAGATTTCTCCCGGATGAACGCGCGCCAACTAGCGGCGAATTTCGCCATTTCTCGGTGTTCGAAAGTGGACAGGATGCGCGAAAGCGGACGTCCGAGTTCACCCTGTCATCCGGCGAAAGCCGGGACCCATGAACTCGGTTCACTGCAAGATAACTCGGCCTTTGCAATCGCGGCTGGACCACAACGTCCATCGCACCCGATTTCACAAACGAAGGACAACACTGCTTGTCCAGCTCCGGATCGAGCCGGTCGGCCAGCCACAGGCACTACACTGTCAAGCAAGCATGCCTCGTTCGAGCCCTCTCAGAATCTCGATCGCCCCCGACGCTGATGACGGACGAGCCAACGGTCCATACGAATGCAGGTGAGGGCTTCTGGTCGTACGAGACTGCAATGTCCGCAGCGTCGAATAAGCGCCGCAGCTGGCACACAAGCACCGCGGAGACCTCTGCTCGGTCTTCAAGCGCGGCGGCGCCCGGACCTGTGCGTCTCCGGCATCCACAGGAAGCTCCTCATCTGTCGGTGACCTCGTTCAGTCGCGGCTTAGCGACTACGAGCCGCCGCGCCAGATTGGCGAGCGCCGCAAGCGCTGGACCCGCGGCTAAAGGGATGGCGCATTTCAAATTTGTGACGAACCTCGGCAAAACATCTTGACACCCCGCTCTGGACGGTGCGGCGTGTTCTCATTATATTCCCCTAAGCGGGGCTACACACATTGGAAAGGGGCGAGCATGAAGCGAGATGGCGCCCATGATCCTAGGGCGATAGCAAACAAGATTCTCGAAATCCGAGCTGAAACCGGCGAGCCCACGACGGTTATGCAGCTGATAAAGCTAGTTTACATCGCGGACGGTTGGTCCTTGGCGCTACGGGACCGCCCGCTCGCGAATCAGAATCCCGAAGCATGGCAGTACGGTCCCGTCTATCGGGATGCGTACAATGCTTTTCGGCAATTCGGAGCTCAGCCAGTCACTTCCCCCGCATACGTCCGCGGCACCGACCTCCCGTATGTGGAGAGCTTTTCTGAGGATGAAGAGAAGCTGCTCCGCGCTGTGGTGTCGGCATATGGCAAACTATCGGCGTTCTCACTGTCGAGGCTTACCCATCAGCCCGGCACGCCTTGGAGCGATGCCTACGAGAATGGAGCCTACTCAGAAATTAGTGCGGATGACATGAAGGCACACTTCGAGAGCCTCAAAGAGAAGCGCCTTGCGGCCAAAGCCTCCGCCCAAATCGCCTGATCTTGCTGCTGTCTTTGAATCCGCGCTGGTGGCGGATGCGGAGAGTGCGTCCAAGCCGGTTGAGGATCGGATAGCCGCACTCGAAGAGCAAATTGCGAAGCTAGAACCGCTTCTGGAACAGCAGCAGATGGTTGCTCAAGTCTCAGTTGTATTTGTGGATTATGTTCAAGACCTTCGGGACGAACAAGCCTTCCTGAAGACAGCCCGTTATGTGCTAAGCGCCTTTACGCTTGTGTTTGCCTTCCTGCTGGTAGCCTTGTTGGCACTGGCGATATTCGACAGCGGCAGTCCGTTGCTGCGCGCTCCGCCCACGTCGATAGCGATCTTTGTGATAGGCATCGTTTCTGGCGTCACGTTGCTCCTCCTTGGCTTGGCAAAAGGAGTGTTCAGGCCAGCCGCAGAACGTCACACAGAAAGCTTGCTTCCGCCACCGCTGGAAGCCACCCTCCAGCTTTACGACCGCATCAAGGGCGGAAACTGATCGCAGCGCTGACGCATCTCGTGCTCTGTTTTTGTCTTCTTCTTTACCGGTCTGTGTGGCTTACGAGGCGTACTCAGCATCCGCCGCAGCACCTCTTCCTCGTTAATGTGATCGGTGTCTTACATGCCACGAGATACTAAAGCAGATTGGTACTGGCCGCTAGGCGAACTCGAATACCAGAATGAGATCCGGGATTTCTTCCCCGACGAAGCCCTCATGATCGGCACGATCACAATCCTGTGGAACCGCCATGAGCTGAAGCTGCGCAGCCTCTACAGGAGGCTCATAGCATCAAATCGGCCCGCCTATGCAGAGGCGATTTGGGATCGCCAGCCGACCCACCAAGCGCGCCGCGATCTTCTCGCGCTTGCGCTCCACACAACGAAAATGACCAAGCGACAGGCCGCGATCCTGTCCTATGTCATCGAGAAAACCAAGGTGCTGGCCGATCGCCGCAAAACTCCTGCACGCGGAGTACGTGGTGCACGGTAGGACCGACAAGCTTCACGCCAAGGTGAAACCTCCACGCTCGAACAAGCCTCCGAAGCACCAAAAAGCCGCTACGACAGATCTTCAGACGGTGATCAATGACTTGGAACAGCTGATTATGGCGACCGAGTCGGCGTGGTTCGAATTCACCACGCGCAAGGAGAAGCGCCTTATCGCCAACATAAGCAAGTTAGCAGAAGAGCGCGGACTGTCTCGGGAAAATCGACAAAGCCGTTCGGACCTTCCGTCTCTCCGCCGAGCCCACGGCGAAGAATACTGACCCCCGCCTCGCTCATCGCGTGGATAATTTCGATTTCCGACGCTCCTGTTTCTTTGCGTTCACCGTCCTCCGTGTCCTCCAGAGGCAATCTTCTCCCGAGCTAGTTACGGAATTTAGCGACCTGTCACGCAGGTTCTAGTCCGCGGTCCGAATATTGCTTTCTCAGGTATATAGATGCCTCCGAAAGTGGACAGGATGCGCGAAAGCGGACGCGGGCGTCAGGCCCGCCGGTCTCGCCGTGCCACGCCGGCCTGCTCCAGCTCCGGCCCGAGCCTCCCGGCCAGCCACAAGCCCCACATCCTGAAATCGGCGGCGAGGGACCAGAGCGGGTAGGTGAAGGTCGCCGGCCGGTTCCGCTCGACGCGGAAATGGGCGATCCACGCGAAGCCGTAGCCGGCCACCGGCAACGCCGCCAAGAGCAGCCACCGGCCGCTGGCGAGCGCCGCAGCGCCGAGCAGGACGACCAGGCTGGTGCCGATATAATGGAGCAGACGGGTCGAGGGCTTCGAATGCTCGCGCAGATAATGCGGCCAGAAATCGGCGAAGCGGCGATATTCACGCATGGGTCGCCGTCGCCTCCGCCTGGACGGACCGGGGCCGGCGCACCAGCAGGTCGGCGAGCAGTCCGCCGCCGAGCGGCCCGATCACCGCCAGCGCCTGCATCCATCCCGGCAGCGGCACCAGGAAGGTGCCGGCGAGGACGAGGGCGAGCAGGCCGGCGATGGTCCAGCCGGGCCAGGACACCCTGGCGATGGCCTTGGCGGCGGCCGCCCCGGCGAACGCGGCGACGAACCAGGAGAAGAGGATGACCGCCTGCTGCCCGGCCGGCGCCGCGGCCAGAGCCTCGCGGAGCTGGCCCGCCTGTCGGGGATCGGTGGGTCCGCTCATCGGAAAGACGAGGTCGCCGACGAAGCCGGCCGCCATCATCGCCAGCACGGCGACGACGAGACCCGCCAACAGTCCACCGATCGCCCGCATCGTCCGTCTCCCGCCTGATGCCTTTCGAGGATCGGGCTATAGCAGGTTTCCCGGCGAGGCGCCTCAGCTCCCGACGATGGTTCCGCCGTTGGGATGCAGGACCTGGCCCGACATGTAGCTCGAATCCTCGCAGGCCAGGAACAGGAAGCTCGGCGCCACTTCGTTGGGTTGGCCGGGCCGGCCCATCGGCGTGTCCTCGCCGAACGTCTCCATCTTCTCCGGCGGCGAGCCGCCGGACGGGTTCAGCGGCGTCCAGATCGGGCCCGGCGCGACCGCATTCACCCTGATCCCGTCGCCGACCAGGCTTTCCGAAAGCGACCGGGTGAAGGCGGTGATCGCGCCCTTGGTCGCGCTGTAGTCGAGCAGGATCTTGGCGCCCTGATACATGGTGATCGAGGTGCAGTTGATGATCGCCGCGCCCTTCTTCAGATGCGGCCGCGCCGCCTGGGTCATGAAGAACATGCCGAAGACGTTGGTCTGGAAGGTGCGTTTCAGCTGTTCCTCGCCGATGTCGGTGATGTCCTCGTCCCAATGCTGCTCGCCGGCATTGTTGACCAGCACGTCGAGCCGTCCGAGCTTGTCGACGGTCTCGCGCACGGCCCGCTCGCAGAAATCCTTGTCGCCTATGTCTCCCGCGATGGTGACCGCCTTGCGGCCCTCGCCCTCGACGATCTCCTTCGTCTTCGCCGCGTCGTCATGCTCGCACAGGTAGAGGATGGCGATGTCGGCGCCCTCGCGGGCGAACAAGGCCGCGACGGCGCGGCCGATGCCGCTGTCGGCACCGGTGATCAGCGCGACCTTGCCGGCCAGTCGCCCGGAGCCGGGATAAAGCGGCGCCCAGTCGGGCTTCGGCTCGAGCTCGCTCTCGTGGCCGGGCAGATCGTCCTCATGGACCATGTCGAGGGTTTCGGTGTCGGACATTCGCAATCTCCTTCCCCGGAAAAACCGACGATGCCGCCGCACCGTTCCGCCCCGCTCGCGCGGCGCTCCGCCCACGTTCGTCGAAGCGAGGCTGGCCTTGGTCGAAAAGCGGGCGGCGGGGCGGCGCGAAGGTCCCCGCGAGCCGGCCTCGTTTCGCTGCCGTTCAGCGATTCCGGCGCACCCGCCGATGCGGCGCCCCGCGAGAGGGCGCGGCACCCGGGAGGTCCATGCAATGCGCCGTCGGTCCCTTTTCCTTCTGCCTCTGCTGTGGCCGGCGGAGGCGGCGCTCGCACAACCGGCGGCCTCGCCGGCCTCGCCAGCCCCGGCCGCCTCGCCGGCCCCGGCGGCCGGGGAAGCGGCGGCGCCGGTTGCCGCGGAAGCCGCCACGCTCTCGGGCGGCCGTGCCTACACCCCCGCCGACTTCGCCCGTTTCGCCCCGCGCAACGCCTATGACATGCTGGTCCAGGTGCCCGGCTTCGCCATCGACCAGGGCGACACCGAACGCCGCGGCCTCGGCCAGGCGACCGCCAACGTCCTCGTCAACGGCGAGCGCCTTTCCGCCAAGTCGACCGACCTCCAGACGGAGCTGCGCCGGATCAGCGCCGCCAATGTCACCCGCATCGAGATCGTCGACGGCGCGACGCTCGACGTCCCCGGACTGTCGGGGCAGGTCGCGAACATCGTCACCGCCTCGCGCGGCCTGAGCGGCAATTTCGTCTGGCGGCCGCAGATCCGGGCCCGCCGAACGCCCTTTCGCTGGAGCAACGGCGAGGCTTCCGTCAATTTCGGCCTCGGCGGCTTCGATATCGGAATCAGTCTGCGCAACGATGCCCAGCGCAACGGGAATGCCGGCCCTGAGATCGTCTTCACTCCGGATGGCACGATCATCGACCGGCGCGACGAGGTGCTGAGCTACGATATCGATCAACCCCGTCTGGCCGCGACCCTGCGGCGAACCTTCGGTGACGGCTCGATCCTCAATGCGAACGGCGCCGTCGGACTCTACCATCTCACCACCCGGGAGGATTCGCTCCGCTCCGGTCCGGGCCAGCCCGACCGGGTGCGGATCCTCCAGGAGCGCGAGCGCGAGCACAATTACGAGCTGGGCGGCGACTATGAGTTCGGCCTCGGCGGCGGCCGCCTCAAGCTGATCGGACTGCATCGCTTCGAGCACAGCCCCTACAGCCAGGTGGTCACCCAGAGCTATGCCGATGCCAGTCCCACGACCGGCCAGCGCTTCACCCAGGTGGCGGACGAGGCCGAGACGATCGCCCGCGGCGAATATCGCTGGCGTGCCGGCGGCGCCGACTGGCAGGCCTCGCTCGAAGGCGCGCTCAACCGCCTCGACATCGACAATCGCCTGTTCGACCTGAATGCGGGCGGCGGCTTCGTGCCGGTCCCATTTCCCGGCGCGGCGGCGACCGTCGAGGAGAGGCGCGCCGAGGCGGCCTTGTCCTACGGCCGGCCGCTTTCGCCGGAGCTCAGCCTGCAGGCGTCGGTCGGCGGCGAATATTCGCAGCTCGTCCAGGAGGGCGCCGCCGAGCGCATCTCGCGAACCTTCTACCGGCCCAAGGGCTTCCTCTCTCTGGCGTGGCGGCCGCGCTCCGGCCTGGACGTCAGCGCCCGGCTCGAGCGCCAGGTCGGCCAGCTCAACTTCTTCGATTTCGTCGCGTCGGCCAATATCAGCGCCGGGTCGACCAACAGCGGCAATGCCGATCTCGTCCCGCCGCAGAGCTGGGACGCGGAGCTGCAGGCGACCCGCAGCCTCGGGCCGTGGGGAACCGCGACTGCCCGGCTCTACGGCCGACTGATCAGCGACATCGTCGATATCATCCCGATCGGCACGACCGGCCAGTCGCCGGGCAATCTCGACCAAGCGAGCGTCTACGGCCTGCAGTGGACCAGCACCTTCAACTTCGATCCGGCCGGATGGCGTGGCGCCCGGCTCGACCTCAACCTCCAGTTCCAGAAGACTCGGCTCGACGACCCGTTGACCGGCCTGTCGCGGCCGATCAACGAGAACATGACCCGCAATATCGAGGTCAATTTCCGGCAGGACGTGCCGTCCACCGACTGGGCCTATGGCGGCGGGTTCACCCAGTCTCGCCAGTCCGCCCTGTTCCGTCTCGACGAGCGCTGGCAGTTCCTCGACACGCCGGGCAGCCTCGGCCTGTTCGTCGAGCACAAGAACGTGATGGGGCTCACGCTTCGGGCCGCAGTCGACAATCTGCTCGACACGAACGAGCAGTTCAGCCGGATCTTCTATCAGGGCCGGCGCACCGGGCCGATCCGCTTCACCGAGGATCGCGACCGCTATTACGGACCCGTTTTCACCCTGACGATCAGCGGCACGATCTGAGGGCAAGGGCGGCAGGGCGGCACGCCCGACATTCTGGGCCGGATGCTGCAAACCGGGATGGGAGGGGCTATGTCCCGCCTCGGTGCTGGCCCATCTCCTCTCTTTCGCCGCTATCGCCGTCGGTGGTGCGGCCGGCGCCGCCGCCCGCTTCTGGCTGGCCGGTCGGATCGACCGATCCGTCGGCGGCGCGCTCGGGCTGGGCACCCTGTGCGTGAACGTGTCCGGCTGCGCGGCGATCGGGCTGCTGTCGATCCTGCTCGACGGGTCGAGCGGCAACCAGCCGTCGCTCTGGCCGCTGCTGGTGACCGGTCTGCTCGGCAGCTACACGACCGTGTCCGCCTTCAGCCTGCAGGCGCTCCTGCTGTTCGAAGACCGCCGGCTTGGGGCGGCGCTCGCCCATATCGCCGCGTCATTGCTCCTCTGTCTCGCTGCCGCTGCCGGCGGCCGCATTTTCGGGCTGCTCGTGGCATGAGGTCCGACGCTCGCGCCTATCTCGCCGTGGCTGCGGGCGGCGCGCTCGGATCGATCGCCCGTCATGCCGTCTCGCTCGCCGCTGCATCGCTCCTCGGCCCCGCTTTTCCCTGGGGCACGCTGGCCGTGAACATGATCGGATCGTTCCTGATCGGCTTCGCCTTTCGGGCGCTCGGCCCAGGCGAGGGCGGGCGCGTGTTCCTGCTTGCCGGCTTCTGCGGCGGCTTCACCACTTTCTCGCTGCTCAGCCTCGAGACGCTGGACCTCGCCGATCGATCGAGCCTTCTGGCCGTAATCTATGCCGGTGGCTCGGTCTTGATCGCGCTTGGCGCGGTCTGGCTGGGCCATCGCCTGGGGGCGCGTCTCGAGCCGGTCCGGGGAAGCTGATCGCGACGTTCAGTCGGGCGTCCCGGTCTTCTCCGCGTCGGCTTGCTTCATTGCCAGCTCTTCCTCGTCCTTGCCCCGCTCGGTCGGACTGGGCTTGAGCGGCGAGAGGATCCACAAGGTGACGATCGTCGCCAGCGCGATGACGATGGCGACGTCGTAGCTGCCCAGGCCGACCGACGTCCCGATCGCGCCGGTCGCCCACAGGCTGGCTGCTGTCGCCGTGCCCTTGACGCTGTCCTTCATCCGCAGGATCGCGCCGCCGCCGATGAAGCCCATGCCGGTGATGATGCCCTCGACGATCCGCGCCATCGCCTCGGGCTCCTCGACGGTGAGATGCTCGGCCGCCTCCACGAAGCCGCAGGCGGCGACGGCGACGAGGGGGAAGGTGCGAAGGCCCGCGCTGCGCTCCTCCTTCTCCCGGTTCCAGCCGATCGGCAGCGCCAGGGCATAAGCGATGGCGAGGGACATGATGTGGGGAAGCAACGCGAAATCGTTGGTCGAGAGAAAGTCGCTCATCGCGCCGCTCTACCCCAGCGGCGGGCGCCCCGCGACACCAATTGCTCGCGCATTTCGCCGCGACGCGCCCGGGATCATTCGCTATCCCGGCCGGATGATTCCGAACGGGCCCTTCCTGCTGTGCGAGATCGGCGACGATCGCGTCGCGATCGAGGCGGCGGACGTGCGTGAGATCCTGCCGGTCCTTCCGCTCTGGCGTCCGCCGACCTTGCCCCGGCCGCTGGCCGGCTTCATCCGCGTCCGCGGCGAGGTCCTGCCGGTGCTGGCTCCGGCGATCCTGTTCGGGACGGCCGACGCCGGGCCGCTCGACGTCTTCGCCCATATCGTCCGCACCCACGGCGAACCGCATGCCTCTCTTTGCCTGCTGGTCGACCGGGTCGAGGATCTGGTCTCCCCCGATCCGGCGGCCGTCCGTCCGATCGATGCCGGCGCCAGCCAGAACGGGGCGTTCGTTGCCGAGCTCGACCTCGACGGGGGCATGGCCCATCTGCTGGCGCTCGACCGGCTGCTCGACGAGAGCGAGCGGGCTCGGATCGCGGCGCTGACAGAGGATGCCGCGCGGCGCGAGGAGCTCTGGTCGGCGACGGACGCCGCGTGAGCCGCATGCCGCATCGGCCGGCCGCGTCGGTCCCCGTCCATGATCCCGACTATCAGGCGATCAAGGCGCAGGTCATCGATCGGACCGGGCATTTCTATTATGCCGAGAAGGACGACCCGCTGTGGGAGCGGATCGCCGCGCGGATGAAGGCTCGCGGCTGTCCCGATCCGGCCGGCTATCGCCGCCTGCTCGGGGATGGAGCCGTGGGGGAGGACGAATGGCGCCGGCTCGAGAGCGCCGTCACCATCAACGAGACCTTCTTCTTCCGCTTCGCCGAGCAGTTCGACGTGCTGCGTCGGATCCTGCTTCCCGGGCTGATCGCGCGCGCCCGCGAATCGCGGCGGCTGCGGATATGGAGCGTCGGCTGCTCGACCGGCGCCGAGCCCTATTCCATTGCGATCCTGCTCGACGATCTTCTCGCGGGCGCGCTGGCGGACTGGCGGATCTCGATCACCGGCACCGACATCGACGAGGCGGCGCTCGAGACGGCCCGCGCCGCCCGCTACAATGCCTGGGCGCTGCGCACCCTCGGCGACGAGGAACGCGTTCGGCTCTTCGACCGCGAGGGCGATCTCTACCGGCTGAAGACGCGCTATCGCGGCCTCGTCCGCTTCGAGCGCCATAACATGATGGACCTTCTCGATCCGGCGGCACCGCTCCAGTTCAGCGACTACGATTTGATCCTGTGCCGCAACGTCCTCATCTATTTCCGGCAGGACGTGGCGAAGCGGCTGATCGAGGCGCTGACCGCGCGTCTCGACGAGCAGGGCCATCTCCTCGTCGGCCATGCCGAGCCGAGCCCCGATTTCGCCGAGGTGGCCAGTCAGGTAGAGATTGGCGGAGTCCGCGCCTATCGCCGCCTCGGCCTGACGCCGTCTCCGCCGCCTGCGCCTGTCCCGCCGCTGCCGCTGCCGCGACACCCGCCGACGCGCCCGGTTCGGCGATCGGCACCCGCGGCCCGGTCGAGCGGTCGCACGACCCCCTCGGCCCCGGCCCACCCCATTCCGGCCGACCTTCCGTCCTTGTCGTCGCTGGCCGACGTGCGGCTCGCGCTCGCCGGCGGCGACGGCGACACCGCCTTGCGCCTGGCCGAGCGCGAGGCCGGCCTGGCACCGCGCGACCCGGTGCCGCATTATCTCGCTGCCCTGGGGGCCCTGGCGCTCGGCCATTCGGAGCAGGCCGAACGAGGATTTCGCAAGGCGCTCTATCTCGATAACAGGTTCGCCATGGCGCATTATCTGCTGGGGCGGCATCTCATGGCCGAGGGACGGAGCGAGGAAGGCCGGCGTTCGCTCGCCAACGCGCTTCGGGCCGTCGCCGGCTCAGATCCCGAGTCCGAGCTGCCCGAAGGCGACGGCATGACCGCCGAAGGCTTGGCCCTCGCGGTGCGGAACGCGCTGCGATGATCCGCGCCGGCGATCTTCCGGTCAGCGCCGAGTTCCTCGACGAGGCGGCGATCGCCACACTGCTCGCGCGCCGCCAGGCGGCTTATGGCGATGCGCGCGATCTGGCCGTTCTCGGAGGAAGCGACCTGCTGCTCTGGAATCTGGGCGCCGAGCGCTACGCGCTGCCGCTCGCCGACATCAAGGCGGTGGCGGCGCTGCCGCGGGTGACCCGGGTACCCGGGGCGCCGGCGGCGCTGGCCGGCCTCGTCAGTCGTCGCGGCGTCGTCCACAACCTGTTCGACCCGGCGGCGGTCCTCGGCGCCGATCCGCTTGCGGACGACGGTGCGGCGCGAATGATCGTCCTGCGCCACGAACGTCCCTGCATCGCCCTGCGCGTCTCCGGCGTAGCGGCAACGGCCGCTTTCGCCGATGACGGGGATGCGGATGCCGGACTTGCGCGCCTCGT
This sequence comes from Sphingosinicella terrae, assembly GCF_003347635.1. Taxonomy (GTDB): domain Bacteria; phylum Pseudomonadota; class Alphaproteobacteria; order Sphingomonadales; family Sphingomonadaceae; genus Allosphingosinicella; species Allosphingosinicella terrae. The sequence continues at coordinate 234,546 of NZ_QDFY01000006.1, read as the reverse complement.
CGAGACTCCCGAGGGGGAGCGCTTCACTTTGGTCTCGACTCCCCGCCTGATCGAGCGGCTTCTCGCCCGCCCCAGCCCGAAGGAAGGATAGCTGCCTTGACGATCTCGAACCGCATCCTTGCCGGCTTCGCCGCCGTCATCGTCCTGCTGGCGCTGCTCGGCGGCTATGCGCTGATGCAGCTTTCCTCGGTGCGATCGACCGTCGACCTGATCGTCGAGCGCGATGTCGCCACGGTCGTGCTGGTCGACCGGGTCGTCACCTCGGAGAGCAATATGCGGTCGACGCGGCTGAGCGCGGTCATCCGCTTCTTCGCCGGTCAGCCGGCGGACGACGCACAGCGGGGGCAGTGGCAGCAGCATGCCCAGGCGGCCGCGTCCGCCCTGGGCGAGCTGCGCACCTCCGTGGGAGCCTATCAGGACGCGGCCGTAAGCACGTCCCGCGCCGCTGTCTGGCAGCGCATGGCGGCCTCGACGCTCGAGGCCGACCGCCTCTATGCCGAGCTTCGCGACAACAGCATCGCCCAGCTCGACGCGATCCGCGACGGCGATCGCGATGCGGTCGTCGCCCGCGGCGCGGCGATCGATCGCAGCCACGAGGCGCTCGCTGCCGAGCTGCGCGAGGTGCGCGAAGCCGCCGACGCGGTCATTCGCTCGGGCCAAGGCGTCGTCGCCGACACATACGGCCAGACCCGGGGATCGATCCTCGCCGGCCTGCTCATCGCCGTCGCCATCGCGCTGGCGATCGCCTGGGTCATCCGCCGGTCGATAACCGCGCCGATGACGGACTTCATGGGGTTCGTCGGACGAGTCGGCCAGGGGGATCTCACCGGCGCGACGGCGGCCACCGGCCGCGACGAGCTCGGCCAGCTCGGCGCCACCTTGAACGCGATGGTCGACGGCCTCCGCGACCTCGCCCGCCAGAGCCGCCAGGCCACCGAAAATCTCAACGCCGCCGCCACCGAGATCCGCGCCTCGACCCAGGAGCAGGCGGCCTCGGTAGAAGAGCAGCTGGCGGCGGTGCAGGAGACGGCCGCGACGGTCGACGAGATCACCCATTCCGGCGCGCAGATCAGCCGCCGAGCCCAGGAGGTGATCGCCGCCGCCCAGGCCGCTGTCCAGACCAGCGAGAGCGGCATCTCGGCGGTCGACGACACCGCCCGCGCCATGGACGGCATTCGCGAGCAGGCCGAGGCCGTCGCCAACAATATCGTCGCTTTGTCCGAGAAGACCCAGGCGATCGGTGACATCATCGCCACCGTCAACGACGTCTCCGAACGCTCGCACCTGCTCGCGCTCAATGCCTCGATCGAGGCGGCGGCGGCCGGCGAGAATGGCCGCAGCTTCGCCATCGTCGCGTCCGAGATGAAGACGTTGGCCGACCAGGCGAAAGCGGCGACGCGCAATGTCCGCTCCATCCTCGGCGACATCCAGCGTGGCATCAACGCCTCGGTCATGCTCACCGAGGAGGCGGTGAAGCGGGTGACGTCGGGCAAGGAGCGCACCGACGCCAGCCAGGTCGCGATCGAGGAGCTGGCAGCACGCGTGCAGGAGAGCGTCCAGACCTTCCAGCAGATCGTCGCCTCCACCAACCAGCAGCAGATCGGGATCGAGCAGGTTACCGTCGCCCTCCAGAACATCCGCCAGGCCAGCCAGCAGACCGCGGCGAGCACCCGCCAGCTGGATCAGGCCGCGGCGGATCTCACCTCGCTGTCGGGTACTCTGCTCGGGCTAGCCGAGCGCTACCGGATCTGACCCGGCGCCGATGAGCGATCTTCGCGCCGAGCTGCTCGCCGCCTTCGAGGCCGAGCTTGCCGATCATCTCGGCGCCATTCGCGCGGGCCTGGCCGAAGCGGATGCCGGGCGGGGTCTGGATCTTCGCGACGTCAGCCGGCGCGCCCACAGCCTCAAGGGCGCCGCCCGCGCCGTCGAGCAGCCCCGAACCGAGTCGCTCGCCCATGAAATGGAGGCGCTGCTTCTCGCCGTCGAGGCGGGCGAGCGGGACCTGGATGAGGGCGCCGTCGAAGAGCTGAGGCGATTGGCCGACGCGATCGAGGACAGCGCCGGCGGCGGCGAGGCGGCCGCGCCCGCGGAGGCGGCGGCGGCGGCGCCGGCCGGACAGGTCCGCATCCAGGGTGCGCATGTCGAGCGGCTTGCCCATACGCTGCACGACCTGGTCAGCCAGGTCCAGGAAGGGGCCTCTATCGCCGAGGGCCTCGAGGCGCTGCAGTCCGAGCTCGCCTCGCTCTCGGGCCTCGCCGAGCGGGTGCGCGCGCACGATCTGGCCCGGCGGCTCGCCCGAAGCCTTGGCGACGTCGAGCGGCTTCGGCGCGAGCAGGCGCGCCAGCTCGGCAATCTCGACCGCGCGGCCGCGGAGCTCGAGCGGGATGCGGAGCATATCCTGCTGCTGCCGCTATCCACGCTGCTCGAAGGTTATGAGCGCATGGTCCGCGATCTGGCCTCGAGCCAGGGCAAGTCGGCAATCCTCGTGGTGGAGGAAGCCGCCGGCGAGGCCGATCGCCGCGTCCTCCACGCGCTCCGCGAGCCGATCCTGCACCTGCTGCGCAATGCGGTGAGTCACGGCATCGAGCCGCCGTCCGTGCGTATCCGAGCGGGCAAGCCCGATCAGGGCCGCGTCACGCTCGCTGCCCGGCTCGAGCGGGGGCAGCTGACGATCGTCGTCGGCGACGACGGGGCGGGTCTCGATCATCGCCGGATCGAGGCGAGGGCGCGGGCCGAGGGACTGATCGGCCGTGACGATCCTCGGCCCTCTCCGGAAGCCATCGAGGCGCTGCTTTTCGAGCAGGGCTTTTCGACCGCCGCGTCGGTCGACGAGGTGTCGGGACGCGGCATCGGCCTGTCGGTGGTCGCGGAGGCCGTGCGGCGACTCCACGGGAACGTCGCCTTCGTCGGCGACGCCGGCGGCGGCGCGGCGATCCGCCTGACGGTACCGGCTGCCGTCACCCGTCAGACCTTGCTGCTCGTCGAAGCGGGCGGCGAGACCTTTGGGCTCCCGGCCGGCGCCGTCGCGCAGGTCCTGCGGCTCGGGGCCGATCAGATCGAACGCAGCGAGGGCGGCGAATGGCTCCCGCTCGAGGGCGGTGCCGCGCCGGTCCAGTCGCTGGCGGCCCTGCTCGGCCTGGCGCCGGGCGCGTCGGACGATCCCACGCATCCCGCTCTGGTCCTTCGGGTCGGGCCGCGACGGATCGTCCTCGTCGTCGATGCCCTGCACGAGGTCGGGTCGATCGTCGTCGGCGATCCCACCGCGATCGCCGCTCCGGTCCCCCTGGTGTACGGGACGGCCTTGGTCGATGACGCGGTCGTGCTGGTGCTCAGTCCCGACGCGCTGATGACGCGGACCGGCAGGGCGCCTGGAGGTTCGGCGCTGGTCCGCCCCGATGCGGCCGAGCGCAAGGCGCGCCAGACGATCCTCGTCGTCGACGATTCGATCACCACCCGCACGCTCGAGAAGAGCATCCTCGAGGCGCAAGGCTATGCGGTGAGGATCAGCGTCGACGGGCTGGCCGCGCTCGAATGGCTGCGCGGCGGCATCGAGCCGGTCGACCTCGTCGTCGCCGACGTCGAGATGCCGCGCATGGACGGATTCGCGCTGCTGACCGCGATAAGGAACGATCCGGCGCTCAAGGCGATTCCGGTGGTGATGATGACCTCGCGCAACAGTCCGGACGATATCGAGCGCGGGCTCGAGCTGGGCGCCGACGCCTATGTGACCAAGCAGGCCTTCGATCAGGGCGAGCTCATCTCGGTCATCCGGCAGCTGATCTGAGGCCGTGGCGCAAACGTCCCCCATCCGTGTCATGGTCGTCGAGGATTCGGCCGTGGTGCGGACCCTGCTGTCGCACATCATCCGCTCCGACCCGAGGCTCGAGATGGCGGCGGCGGTATCGAGCGCGGAGGAGGCGATCGCGGCCCTGCCGGCGGTGCGCCCCGACGTCATCTCGATGGACATCAGGCTCCCCGGCATGGACGGCCTCGCCGCCACCCGGCAGATCATGGCCGATTGCCCGACCCCGATCGTCGTCATTTCGGCGAGCATCGACAAGAGCTCCATGAAGACGACGATGGACGCGCTGAGCGCCGGCGCGCTGTCGGTGGTCGAGAAGCCGGTCGGCCTCGGCAATGAGGATTATGCCGCCGTCTCGCGCGAGATCTGCACCCAGCTGGCGATCATGAGCCAGGTCGCGGTCGTTCGCCACCGGATCAGGCCCAGGTCCGCCGATTCCGCCGTGTCCCGGCCGCGGACGGAGCCGAAGGTCCTGCTGTGCGCCGCATCGACCGGCGGGCCCCAGGCCCTGGCGCGGCTGTTCGGCATGCTTCCGGCCGATCTCGGCCTGCCGGTGCTGCTCGTCCAGCATATGGGCGGCACCTTCATGAGCGGCTTTGCGGCCTGGCTGCAGACGGTGGTCCCGCAAAGGGTGGTCCTCGCCGAGGCCGGGCAGGCGCCGGCTGCCGGCACCATCCATGTCGCGCCCGGCGACCGCCACCTGCTCCTCGACCGCGGCGGGCTGATCGCCTTGTCCGCCGCGGCGCCGGTGGGCGGGCAGCGTCCGTCGGCGAACCTCCTCCTCCAGTCGGCGGCCGAAACGCTGGGCGGCGGCGCCGCCGCCATCGTCCTCACCGGCATGGGCGAGGACGGCGCCGCCGGCGTCCGCGCCTTGCTCGCCGCCGGCGGCTTCGCCATCGCCGAGCATGAGAGCTCCGCCATCGTCAACGGCATGCCCGCGGCCGCGGTGCGGGCCGGCGCCCTCGCTCTTCCCCTGGACCTCATCGCCCCGCATGTCCGCCGAATCCTCGAGCGGGAGGTCCGCGCTTGACCGCCGGTCCCGTGCCGAGGCTGCTGCTGGTCGAGGATTCCGACACCCAGGCGCTTCAGTTCCGCCGGTCGATCGAGCCGCAGGGCTTCTCGGTGGCGCGCACGCGCACCGCCGAGGAAGCGCTCGAGCAGCTCAACGAGAACCTGCCGGATCTGCTCGTGGTCGACTATCGGCTCCCCGGCATGAATGGCGACGAGCTGGTCAGGATCGTCCGCCAGACGGGCCGCACGCGCACCTTGCCGATCCTCATGCTGACCGGCGATGCCGGCTCCGAGACCGAGCGCCAGGGCCTCGACAGCGGCGCCAACGCCTATGTCCCCAAGGGCGGCGGCGCAGATTTGCTGGTCTCGAGGATGCGGGCGCTGCTTCGCCAGCGCCGTCCGGCTCCGGACAGGGCGGCGGGCGAGGGCGGCCTGCGCGCCGCCCAGCTTCTGCTGGTCGAGCCGGCTGCTACCTACCGCACTTTGCTCCGCGGCCTGCTCGCCGGCGAAGGCTATGAGGCGCGGCTCGCGAAGGATGAGGGGGAGGCGCTCGCCGCGCTCGACTCCGGCGACGTCGACTGCGTCCTGCTCGGGCTCGACAGCGGCGGCGGCCTCGACTTTGTCGGCCGGCTCGACGCCCGCCGCACCGCCTCCGGCGAGGGCTATGAGATCGTCCTCCTCTCCGAAGAGGACGGACCGGAAGCGGTGCTCGCCGCGCTCGCCGCCGGCGCGGACGACGTCGTCCCGAAGTCGAGCAATCGCGAGATGCTCCTCGTCCGCATTCGCGCCACCGTCCGGCGCAAGCTCGCGCGCGACGACGAGGCCCGGGCTGCCGCGCACGAGCGCGAGCGCGAGCTCGCTCTGGCCCATGCCCGCGCCCAGGCCGAGGCGGCCGAAGCGCTCGCCGCCGCCAATCGCGAGCTCGCCGACGCCAATGCCCGGCTCCAGGCCACCCAGGCCCAGCTCGTCCAGGCGGCGAAGATGGCCTCGCTCGGCGAGCTCGTCGCCGGCATCGCCCACGAGATCAATAATCCGCTCGCCTTCATCCTCGCCCATCACGACACGGTCGAACGATCGGTGCGCGAGGCGCGGACGCTGGAGGGGGAGGCGCAGGCGGCGCGGCTCGCCAAGGCGGCCGATCGGCTCGCCTCGATCCGCACCGGCCTCGCCCGCATCCAGGATCTCGTCGTCAAGCTGCGCCGCTTCTCCCGGCTGGACGAGGAGACGGCCCAGCTCGATGTTCCGGAGGCGATCGAGGCGGTGCTGACCTTGCTCGGGCCCAAGCTGGGCGGCATTGCCGTCGAGCGGCGCTACGAGGCGCCGCCGACATTGACCTGCTCGCCGGCGCTCATCAATCAGGTCGTCATGAATCTCGTCTCCAATGCCGCCGATGCCGTCGACGAGCCTGACGGGCGCATCGTCGTCGCGACGCGCTGCGACGGCGACGCCTATGTGATCGAGGTCGGCGACAACGGCCGCGGCGTCGCCGCCGAGCATCGCGAGCGGGTGTTCGAGCCCTTCTTCACCACCAAGGATGTCGGTGCCGGCACCGGCCTCGGCCTTGCCATTGCCTATGGTATCGTTCGCGCGCATGGAGGCGGCATCGTCCTCGGCGAAAGCCCGGAAGGCGGGGCCCTGTTCACGATCTCCATACCGATACGTCCGGCATGATCACGGTTTCGAACTCGGAAGCGGCTGCGAAGGCGACCTTGCTGCTCGTCGACGACGAAGCCGAGATCCTCGTCGCCCTCGAGGATCTGCTCGAGGCGGACTATCGCATCCTCTCGGCCACCTCGCCCGCCGCCGCGCTCGACCTGCTCGCTTCCGATCCGGACGTCGCGGTCATTGTGTCCGACCAGCGCATGCCGGAAATGCCGGGCAACGTGTTCCTCGCCCGGGCGCGGCAGCTGAGCTCGGCCGAGTCGATCCTGCTCACCGGCTATGCCGATCTCTCGGCGATCGTCTCCGCGGTCAACGAAGGCGCGATCTCCGGCTATGTCCACAAGCCTTGGGAGCCGGAGGCGCTGCGGGCGATGATCGCCTCGGCGGCGGAGCGGCACCGGCTGCGCGCGGCCCTGGCCTTCGAGCAGAGCGCGTTCGCCGCTTTGGTCGAGCGCAGCGCCGACGCGGTCTCGGTGCTCGACCGCAGCGGGCGGCCGCTGCGGATGAACGCGCTCAAGCGCCGCCAGCTCGAGGAGGAGGCCGACGCCGCGCGCCGGTCCGCCGAGGCGGAGGCCGACGAGGCGGCGCTGGCGAGCGGCGACTATTCCGAGGCGGAGGAGCGGCGCGATACGGTTGCCGGAGAGCCGCGCTGGATCCGCATCCGCCGCATTCCGTTCGGTGACGGCGGCGAGCGGTTCCTGCTCAAGATCGAGAGCGACGAGACCGATCGGCGGACCGCCGAGCAGAAGCTGCACCAGGCCGAGAAGCTGCAGGCGCTCGGCACCCTTGCCGGCGGAATCGCGCACGATTTCAACAATCTCCTGTCGGTGGTCATCGGCAATCTCGAGCTCGCCGCGCGCCGCCGGGACGAATCCAAGCTCCCCCGCTACCTGGCGAGCGCCCACGAGGCGGCGATGCGCGGCAGCGCGATCAGCCGCCGGCTGCTCACCTTCAGCCGGCAGCGCGACCTCGCCGCCGAGACCTTCAGCCCAGGCGAAGCCGTCGATGCGTTGCGCGAGCTCCTCGTCCAGTCCATGTCCGGCCGCGCGACCGTGCGTCTCGCCATCGGCGAGGCGGTGTGGCCGATCAACACAGATCCCGGCCAGTTCGAGCTCGCCGTCGTCAATCTCTGCATCAATGCGCGCGACGCCATGCCCGACGGCGGCGAGGTGACGGTCGCCGTCGCCAATGCGGACGGTTCGGCGCTTCCGGCCGATCTGGCGCCCGGCGACTATGTCCGCGTCTCGGTCTCCGATACCGGCACCGGCATGCCGGACGAGGTGCGCGCCCGCGTCTTCGAGCCCTTCTTCACCACCAAGCCGCACGGCCGGGGCACGGGGCTCGGCCTGCCGATGGTGCGGACGATGGCGGAAGCCGCCGGCGGCTGCGTCACCATCGACAGCCACCTCGGCGAGGGCACCAGCGTCCACCTCTGGCTGCCGCGGGCCGCGACCGGCGCCGAGGACCGGAGCGAGAGCCCGTCGGTGGGCAGGGTGGGCCCGCTCAGGATCCTCATCGCCGAGGACGATCCCGAGGTCTCGCAGATGCTGTGCGAGCAGCTGCTTCAGGCAGGCCATCGCCTCGAGGCGGTCGAGAGCGCCCGCGCGGCGATCGACCGGCTCTCCGCCGACAGCGGATTCGACCTGCTCATCACCGATTTCGCGATGCCGCGCCTGTCCGGCCTCGATCTCGCCAAGCGTGTCGCCGCCGATTGGCCCCGGGTCCCGGTCCTCCTCGTCACCGGCTTCGCCGAGATCGAGGAGGAGGTCGATCTCGTCGTGCTGACCAAGCCGTTCACCGGCGCCCAGCTCGAGGCGGCGGTGGCGCAGGCGGTGAAGGCGGGCGCCGCGTCCGCCTCCGCGGGCGAGGCGGCTTCAGCGGGCTGAGGCTGGGGCGCCTTCCCGTCCGGGGTCCTCGGCCGCGGGCAGGCGGACGCGGATCGTGAAGGCGGGGCTCGACGGCCCCTCGCTGTAGCGCGCGTCGGAGACGGTCACGATCGTCTCTTCCGGCCCTCGCTCGATCCGGGCGAAGGGCAGGCGCGACCAGTAGAGGAAATCCTCGAGCTCAGGGTCGCGGCGGGCGGCCGCCGCCACCGCCGGATCGGCCATGTTGTGCGCCATCAGCCGGCGCGGGATCGCCACCTCGGCGGCCGGCGTCCATCGCAGCGGCGCGAAGCCGTAGCCGTCGCCCGCCTCGAACACCATGCGCCGGCGCAGCGGATCGACCGGCACCGGGTTGGCCACCACCTTGCCGATCGGCACCGGCAGCACCGCCCCCGCCGCGCGGCGGGTGACCGCCTCGGCATGGAGGCTGCTCGTCCCCATCGCCGCGATGTAGAGGCAGGTGAAGAGCAGGGCGGCGAAGGCCGGCAGCTCGGTTCGCGGGCGGACCTTCTTCTCGCGCCGCCGGCTCAGCCACACGCCGAGGCCGAGCGCGAGCCACAGCCACACGTCGACGATGAACAGGGTGTCGCCATAGAACCAGCGGTCGGAGAAGGGCATCAGCAGGCGGACGCCATAGGTGTTGAGCAGGTCGAAGAAGGGGTGGGTGATCGTCCCCAGATAGGCGAGCGCGACCAGCCAGCCGAAATGGACCGGCACGCGCCCCTCCGGCCGTCGCCCGCGCCGCCCTTGCCAGCGGTCGAAGCCGAGCATCGCCGCCGCGAGCATCGGCGGCAGCAGGACCAGGCCGATCGGCCCGTGCGTCCAGCCCCGCCGCCAGGCCAGATTCTCGCCGAAGGCGAGCCCGAGCGCGTCGAGATCGGGCAGGTTGGCGGCAATCATCAAGGTCGCCGCGGCGAGGCCGGTGCGGCGCTTGAGCCCGGTCTGGGCGAGCGCCGCGCCGACCAGGGTGTGGGTGAGATTGTCCATGCTCGGTCAGGCCGCCGCGGCCCGGTTCAGGCTGCCGCCTCCAGATTGGGCGGACCGAGATGCTGGAGGAAGTCGGGCTTGCCGAGGCCGACGCCCTGGGCACGCAGGATCGCGTAGGCGGTGGTCACGTGGAAGAAGAAATTGGGCAGCGCGAAGCCGGTCAGATAGTCGCGCCCGGTCCAGCGATAGCCGAGGCCGTTGGGGAAGCGCAGCGCCACCTCGCGTGTCTCGCCGGCCGAGATCGCGGCCGGGTCGACGCTGTCGATGAAGGCGATGGTGCGGTCGCAGCGCGCCTTCAGCTCGGCGAAATTCGTCTCGGTATCCGGCATCGACGGCGCCTCGATCCCGGCGAGCCGGCCGATCGCATTCTTGGCGCTGTCCGACGCCATCTGGAACTGGGCCGGCAGCGGCCGCATGTCGGGTGCTAGCCGTGCCTCGATCAGCGCCGCCTCGTCCATCTCGGCGGACGCCTTGTCGAGCCACGCGCGCATGTTGGCGAGGGAGGCGGTGAACAGGGGAACGGAGGCGTCGTAGAGGCTGAGGGTCATGTTGGGGCTCCGGAATGATCCGGAAGACCGCATGCCCGAGAGCGGGCGAGCGGGCAAGGCGCGGCGGCCGCCCGCTCGCCTCCTCGGGTCAGACCGTCTCGGCCGGTGCCTCCGCTTTCTCCACCAGTCGGCTGAACGCCTCGGTGAAGGCGGGTATGTCGTCGGGATTGCGGCTGGTGACGAGGTTGCCGTCGGTCACCGCCTCCCGGTCGACGACGTCGGCGCCGGCATTCTTGAGATCGGTCCGCACCGACGGCCATCCTGTCACCGTGCGGCCGCGGATCACGTCGGCCTCGGCGAGCAGCCAGGGCGCGTGGCAGATGGCGCCCACCGGCTTGCCCGATTCGACGAAGCGGCGGACGAGGTCGACGACGTTCGATTCCATCCTCAGCTTGTCCGGATTCTTCGTGCCGCCCGGCAACAGCAGCGCGTCATAGCCATCGATGTCGACCGTATCGACCTTCGCGTCGGGCGTGATCGTGGCGCCCTTGTCGCCCTTGATCTCCTTCGTCTCCAGCGAGGCCAATACGACCTCGGCGCCCGCCTCGATCAAGCGCTTGCGCGGCTCGAGCAGCTCCGAATCCTCGAAGCCGTCGGTGGCGATGAACAGGATCTTGGCGTCGGACAAAGCCGGCATGTCTTCCTCCTTGTGATGGGTCGGCGGAAGAACGGATGGATCCGGCGATGGCTCCGCACGTCCGCCTCGTTCCGGCGAAAGCGGGAACCGCTTTGCCTCCGGACGCGCGGCGAAAGGATGATCATATCCCGGCCTGCGCCGGGATGACGTGGAAAATGGAGGCGGCCGCAGCCCCTATCGCCGGCCCTGCGGGCGCTCGGCCGAGGCGAAGCGCGCCGGCGCCTGGAAGCGCGGCGGTTCCGGAAGCATCACCTCGTTGCCGCGGATCAGCTGCGGGCGGGCACCGGCGGGGCGGCACTGGGCGACCACCGACGGGTAGAGGATGTCGTCGCGGCGATAGAGCTCGGTCTCGGTGGCGGCGAGGCACTCGGCTTCGCTGGCATAGCGGGTCTCGACGGTCGCGACCTCGCGGCACGCCGCATCGCTCTCGCCGCAGCCCAGTATCGCCATGATGAACGTCAGGGGTTCCATCGCCCGCTCCTTTGCCCCCTCAACCGACTCTCTTCGCAGGAGTTCCTGCCATTCCGCGCCCGTTACCATCGCGAAAGGCGGTATGCTGTTGGTGGACGGCGCCGCCGGCCGACACCCGCAGCGTTGAGTCTGCGTCTCGGCCCCTCCCGGTCGTGAGCGGCACCCTCCGTCCCCGCCGGCGGATCCCTCCTATTTGGGTAATCGCGTGGGCGCCCCTATCTAGCGACGAAGATGGCGAGCGGCGCGACAGAGACTCCGGAACAATCCAATCCCGGCTGGTCGGCGCTGCGGCGATTCCTCCCTTATCTCTGGCCGGCGGGCGAGCCGCGGCTGAAGGCGCGGGTGATCGTCGCGGTGCTGCTGGTGCTTCTCGCCAAGGCCGCGACCTTGACCATGCCCTTCGCCTACAAGGCGGTGGTCGACCGGATGTCGACCGGCATGGACGAGGCGGCCGGGCTGATCATCGCCTTGGTTATCGCCTATGTCGCCGCCCGCTTCGGCGGCGTCCTGTTCGACAATATCCGCAACGCCGTGTTCGAACGGGTCGGCCAGGACGCCGCCCGCCGCCTCGCCGAGACGGTGTTCCGCCACATCCACGCGCTGTCGCTGCGCTTCCACCTCGAGCGGCGCACCGGCGCGCTCACCAAGATCGTCGAGCGCGGCACCAAGAGCATCGACATGATGCTCTATTTCCTCCTGTTCAATATCGCCCCGACGATCATCGAGCTCGCCGCCATCTGCATCATCTTCGGCGTCAAGTTCGGCCCCGGGCTCGTCGTCGCCACCTTGGTGATGGTCGTCGCCTATATCGCCTTCACCCGGATCGTGACCGAATGGCGCGCCAAGCTGCAGCGTCAGATGAACGAGGTCGACAACCAGGCGATCGCCCGCGCGGTCGACTCGCTCCTGAACTACGAGACGGTCAAATATTTCAACGCCGAGGATCGGGAGGCGCGCCGCTACGGCCAGGCCGCCCGCGCCTTCGCCGATGCGAGCGTGCGCAACGAGCAGTCGCTCGCCTGGCTCAATGTCGGCCAGTCGCTCATCACCAACCTGATGATGGCCGGGGCGATGGCCTATACCGTCTGGGGCTGGAGCCGCGGCGCCTTCACCGCCGGCGACGTCGTCTTCGTCAACACCTTCCTGATGCAGCTCTTCCGGCCTTTGGACATGCTCGGCTGGGTCTATCGCACCATCCGCCAGGGCATGGTCGACATGGAGGCGATGTTCGCCGTCGTCGACACGCCCGCCGAGATCGCCGACCGCCCTGGCGCGCCTGGCCTCGTCGTGCGCGCCGGCCATGTTCGCTTCGAGGACGTCCATTTCGCCTATGAGCCCGGCCGCGACATATTGAAGGGCATCGACCTCGAGGTGAAGCCGGGGACGATGACCGCGATCGTCGGCCCGTCCGGCGCCGGCAAGTCTACTTTGTCGCGCCTGCTCTTCCGCTTCTACGAGCCGACCTCGGGCCGCATCACCATCGATGGTCAGGACATCGGCGCGGTGACCCAGGCGAGCCTCCGCGCCGCACTCGGCATCGTCCCCCAGGACACCGTCCTGTTCAACGACACGATCGGCTACAATATCGGCTATGGCCGCGGCGGCGCAACCCAGGCCGAGATCGAGGCCGCCGCCCGCGGCGCCGCCATCCACGAGTTCGTGCTCGAGCTTCCCGCCGGCTACGACTCGCTGGTCGGCGAGCGCGGCCTCAAGCTCTCCGGCGGCGAGAAGCAGCGCGTCGCCATCGCCCGCACCCTTCTCAAGGACCCGCCCATCCTCATCCTCGACGAGGCGACCAGCGCCCTCGACAGCCGCACCGAGGCCGCGATCCAGGAGACGCTCCAGGGCGTCGCCGCCCGCCGCACGTCGATCGTCATCGCCCACCGTTTGTCGACCGTGGTCGACGCCGACCAGATCGTCGTCCTCGACAACGGCAAGGTCGCCGAGCGCGGCACCCACGCCCAATTGCTGCGCAAGGACGGCCTCTACGCCGAAATGTGGACCCGCCAGCAAAGCGAGCGCGAGGCCGAGGAAGCGGCCGAAGCGGCGGAATAGGCTTAAGTTCCGCCCGTGCCATTTCCTCCTTCGTACGTCTCCAGCGAAGTCGAGGGGCGCCTCAAGCTGAGCCTGTGCCCTCGCCAATCTCGTTCGTCCCGAGCGAAGTCGAGGGGCGCCTCAAGCTGAGCCTGAGCCCTCGCCAATCTCGTTCGTCCCGAGCGAAGTCGAGGGGCGCCTCAAGCTGAGCCTGTGCCCTCCCCTGCCTCGTTCGTCCCGAGCGAAGTCGAGGGGCGCTCGTGGGGCGGCCGCGCAAAGTACCCGACCGCCGCCCAATCGCCGGCGATCAAGGCTTCCTTCTTGGCGCGTGACCAGCGCTTCACCCGGCGCTCGAAATCGATCGCTTCGTATCGTGAACCGGTCCAATCGTGCCACACCAGCTCAACCGGCCGCCTGCGCTTCGTCCAGTCGGCTGCCAATCCCTGGTGATGCTCGCTCAGCCGCTTCTCGAGGTCATCGGTGTGCCCGGTATAGTAGGAGCCGTCGCGACAGCGCAGGATATAGACCCAGAATTGCAGCATCGCCCTGCCAGAGCCCCTCGACTTCGCTCGGGACGAACGAAGTCTTGTTATTGCACCAACGTCAGTCCCGGCGGCACGTCAAGCGGCTCCGCCATCCCCAATCTCGTTCGTCCCGAGCGAAGTCGAGGGGCGCTCGTGCGGCGGCCGAGCAGATTGCGCTAACTCCCTCGCCCCGGATAGATCACCCGTCCATCCTTCACCACCGCCCCCGGCGTCAGCTTCGCCGGCTCGACCCTCTTCTCGCCCATCAGGTGCAGCACCGTCCGCCCCCGCGCCAGCAGATGGTCGGCGACGATCCGCCGGTGGCAGCGCCACCACACCGCCTCGGCGCACATGATCGCGCAGCGCCGCTCGTCGGCAAGGGCCAGCAGCGCCTCCAGCCCTTCGGCGAAGGCCTCGCCCAGCGCATGGTCGGCATAATTGTGGAAGCTGTCGTTGCGCCACAGGCCGTTCGTCTCCGCCGGCACCTCGCGCGACCGGCTGCGGAGGCCGCCCAGCGCCGCGATCCGCTCATAGCCGATCTGGAACGGCGCCAGCTCGCCGGGCAGCACGTCCTCGCCATATTGTGGGTTGCGGCGCGACCTGGGCACGGTGCGGATGTCGACGACCAGGTCCGCCGGCCCGGAGCGCAGCAAGGCGACGAATTCCTCGATCGACCGGGTCGAATGGCCGATCGTGAAGATCGGCGCCGCGTCCGGCTCCGCCGCAATCATGCCGCCACCCGCGCGCCGGCGTCGATCTCCTCGGCGACCCGCCGGCGCAGCGCCGGCAGCACCTCTTCGCCGAACCAGGGATGCTTGCGCTCCCACAGCCGCGATCGCCAGGACGGATGCGGAAGCGGCACCCGGTCGGGCAGATGATCCCGGAACGCCCGCACCCGGTCGGTCATCCGGCCGGGCCCGAGCGCATGCGCCTGGGCATGGCTCCCGACCAGCAGGGTCAGCCGCACCGCCGGCAGCGCCGCCATCAGCCGCCGTCGCCACAGCCGCGCGCATTCCGGCCGCGGCGGCGCGTCGCCGCCCGCGCCCCGTCCCGGATAGCAGAAGCCCATCGGCACGATCGCGAACAGGCGCGGATCGTGGAACTGCGCCCGGGTGACGCCCAGCCATTCGCGCAGCCGGTCGCCCGACGCATCGTCGAACGGCACGCCGGTCTCGTGCACCCGCGTCCCCGGCGCCTGGCTGGCGACCAGGATCCGCGCCGTCGCCGACGCCTGCAGCACCGGCCGCGGCCCCAGCGGCAGCGAGGCCGCGCAGGCGGTACATGTCCGAATCTCGGCCAGCAGGGAATCGAGCGCGCTCACCCACCCGAAATCGGGTCGAACCGCCCCGGTTCAACCCTCGCCGCCGCGTTCCTTGCCGCGCCTGTCTTGCCCGCGCCGGGGTCGCCGCCACTTCCCGCAAAATGCACGCGAAGCCGCGAAGACGCGAAGAGGTGCCCCGGCCCTCGTATCGTCATCCAGCGAGAGCTGGGATTTCCCTTCTAGTCGAATAGGACAAGATCCTGGCTTCGTCAGGAGGACGGGAAGGTCGCAGGCGTCCTCCACCCGCCGCCCGCCGAATTCGATCGTCGCCGGCAACCAGCGCCGCCCGAACTCGTTCCCACTGGACCTGCCATCGCTCCGAGGAGGGTCTTCAGGGGCCATGAATGAAGAGACGCAGCAGGCGGGTCTCCCCGAATCCCGGCCCAGAATGGACGTCAACCCGCCGGTCTTCTTCGTCTCGGCCGCCCTGATCCTCGCCTTCGTGCTGTTCGGCTCGCTCTTCGCCGACGAGGCCGGCCGGCTGTTCGCGGCGGCGCAGGCGACGATCATCCTCGATTTCGGCTGGTTCTACATCGTCGCCGTCGCCGGCTTCCTGCTCTTCGTCCTGTTCCTGATGCTCAGCCGCTACGGCGACGTGAAGCTGGGCCCGGACGACAGCGAGCCCGATTATAGCTACCTCTCCTGGCTGGCGATGCTGTTCAGCGCCGGCATGGGCATCGGCCTCCTCTTCTTCGGCGTCGCCGAGCCGATCCAGCATTATGCGCTGCCGCCGGTCGGCGAGGGCCGCACGATCGACTCAGCGCGCCAGGCGATGGTGCTCACCTTCTTCCATTGGGGGCTGCACGGCTGGGCGGTCTATATCGTCGTCGGGCTGGCGCTCGCTTATTTCTCGTTCCGGCGGGGCCTGCCGCTCACCCTTCGATCGGCCTTGTACCCGCTGATCGGCAACCGGATCAACGGGCCGATCGGCCACGCCATCGACATCTTCGCGGTGCTCGGCACGATGTTCGGGGTGGCGACCTCGCTCGGTTTCGGCGCACTGCAGGTCAATGCCGGCTTCGCCTATCTCTTCGGCCTGCCGGTCAGCCCCCTGGTCCAGGTCCTCCTCATCGCGGTGATCACCGCGATGGCGACGGTGTCGGCCGTCGTCGGCCTCGACAGGGGCATCAAGCGGCTGTCGGAGCTGAACATCCTGCTGGCCGTGTCGCTGCTGGTCTTCGTGCTGATCGCCGGCTCGACCGTGTTCCTGCTTCAGGCCTTCGTCCAGAATGTCGGCGCCTATTTCGGCAGCATCGTCCAGCGCACGTTCCGCATGTACGCCTACGAGCCCAATCCGTGGCTGGGCGACTGGACCTTGTTCTATTGGGGCTGGTGGATCTCCTGGTCGCCCTTCGTCGGCATGTTCATCGCGCGCATCTCGCGCGGGCGCACCATCCGGGAGTTCATCCTCGGCGTGCTGCTCGTGCCGCCGCTCTTCACCTTCTTCTGGATGACCGTGTTCGGCAACACCGCCATCCAGATGGACCTGAGCGGCGTCGCGCCGATCGCGGCCACGGCCGCCGACAACATGCCCGTCGCCTTGTTCGAGATGCTCGCGCAATTGCCTTTGTCCGCCATCGCCTCCGGCCTCGCCACCTTGCTGATCATCACCTTCTTCGTCACCTCGGCCGATTCCGGCGCGCTCGTCATCGACACGATCACCTCGGGCGGCGCGGAGAATGCGCCGGTGTGGCAGCGTCTCTTCTGGGCGCTCTGCGGCGGTGCGGTCGCCGCGTCGCTGCTGGCAGGGGGCGGGCTCGAGGCGCTGCAGACCGCGGTCACCGCCAGCGCGCTGCCGTTCGGGGTGGTGATGGTGTTCATCTGCTACGGCACGCTGCGCGCGCTCCAGATGGAGAGCGCCGGATCGGCGATCGACCTGTCCATCGCGGCCGATGCGCCGCCGGCGGAGACTGCCAGCCTGAGCTGGCAGCAGCGTCTCACCAGCATCACCCATTATCACGAGAAGCGGGAGATAGTGGCCTTCCTCGCCGACACCGCCCGGCCGGCCCTCGACGCGGTCGCGCAGCAGATGCGCGAGAACCGCCTGTCCCCCGATCTCGTCCAGGACGGCGATCATCTCGGTCTTTCCGTCCCGCACGGCGACCATGGCACCTTCCGCTACACGGTTCGCGCCCGCGCCTTCCGGGCGCCGAGCTTCGCCTTCGTCGGCACCCGCAAGTCCCGGGACGGCGAGCCCCGTCACTACCGGGCGATGGCGCAAAGCTCCGAAGGCGACCAGCCGCACGACGTCACCGGCTATACCGGAGACCAGCTCATCAACGACCTGCTGAACCGCTATGCCCGCTTCAGGCATGCGCGCCGGCTGGCCTGACGGAAGGCGGCAAGGCCGCCCCGCCGGCTTCCCTCATCCGGCGCCCGCCGGCGCCCCGCTCCGTTCGAGGCACAGGCTGGTCCAGGCGATCCCCGTCCGACCGAGCGGATCGGGCTCGTCGCGCCGCTCGACCGTCGCCAGCCCGAGCGGGCGCGCCAGCCGCTCGACCTCCTCCGCCGACACGGCGAAGACCGGCTGCCCCGCCGGCGCCGGGCCGAGCCGCAGCGTCATCGCCAGCCGTCCGCCGGGCCTGGTCAGCCGCGCCAGCGCCGCCAGCGCGTCGGCGCGGTCGGCCGGCGCGACATGGTGCCAGACCGCCGAAACCAGGACGAGGTCGAAGGCGAGCCCGGCGCGCGTCACCGCGTCCAGCGCCGGCAGCCGGTCGTCGATCCATTCGATCGCGGCGCCGCCGTGCCGTCGCATCGCCTCGGCGCGCATCGCCGCCGCCGGCTCGGCCGCGGTCACCCTGTAGCCGAGCCCGGCCAGCGCCGCCGCGTCGCGCCCGCTTCCGGCGCCGACATCGAGCGCGGTCGCGCCGGGCCCGGCGGCGGGGACGAGGGAGAGGATGTCCGCCCCGGTGCCGTCCGTCTCATATTGCTCCGCCAGCGCGGCGGCCGCGCGCTCGTAGATGGGGATGGCCCGCTCGCTGTCGCTCATCCTCCTTATCTAGGGTACCTTTGGCCCTGGTCCAGCACGCCTCGCCCTCCTTCGGCCCTCAGCCCGCCTGCGCCAGCGCCTCGCACAGCCGGTCCGTCGCCAGCGCGATCCGCGATTCCGCCGTCTCCCGGTTCGAGGGATCGTTCCTCACCGCCCGCGTCTCGGTGTTGAAGGCGAGCAGGCTCCCGGCTCTCTGGTCCGGGCACAGGCTCAGATAGGCGCGAAAGCCGTTCTGGTCGCCATTATGGCCGACGAACCGCACCGGCCCGGCCGCGTCGACGAAGAAGGAAAGGCCGCTCTGCGTCGTCGCCGCCATCCGCCCCTGGCTGAAATCCTCGCCGGCGGCGATCTGGGGCCGCCACATCTCCTCGATCGACGCCCGCCGCAGCACCAGTTCATGCTCCGCCTGCCGCGCCGGATCGCCGATCAGGAAGACGAGATATCGGGCCATGTCCGGCATCGGCGCGTTAAGCCCGCCGTTCGACACGGTCACCCCGGTATCGACGTCGAACGGCGCCGCCTCGCGCCGCCCGTCGCGCACATGATAGCTGTGCGAGCGGTGCCGCAGCAGATGCGGCGGCGTCCGGTCGAAATAGCTGTCGTGCATGCCGAGCGGGCGCAGGATGTTCTTGTCGACATAGACCTCATAATCCTCGCCGGTCAGCCGCTCGATCACCTGGCCGAGATAGACGATCCCGGGATTGGAATAGCCGAAGCGCGAGCCCGGCCGGAACGTCACCTGCGTATAAGGCAGCATCGCCTCCAGCTGCGCCCAGCCCGCCGGCTCGAACGGCTGCCATTCCGCCTCCCGCCACGGCCAGGTGCCCGATCGGAAGCCGGCGCTGTGGCTCATCAGCTGGCGCAGGGTGATCGCCTCGGTATTCCCGAACGGATTGTGGATCCGCGCCAGCTCGGGGACGTAGCGCGTGATCGGATCGTCGAGGGACAGCAGCCCGCGGTCGCGAAGCTGCATGATCGCGATCCCGGTCATCGTCTTGGTGATCGACGCCCAGTGATAGATCGTCCGCGCGTCGACCGGCACATGGCCTTGCGCATCCTGCTCGCCGAGATGGTCGGCGGCGACCGTCCGCCCCTCCCGCACGAAATAGAAGCTGCTCCCGGCGATCCCGGCGCGCCCCGTTTCGGCGCGGTGGAGCCGGCGGAATTCCTCCAGCGCGGCCGCGAAGGCGCGTTCGTCCGCCGAAGCGGGGCTGGGCACGAGGCAGGCGGCCGCGACCAGGAACAAGGCGGCGAAACGGCGTCGCATGTCGTAAAATCCCCCTTTGTCCGCCCCATGGGCCAGGCCGCCGACCATAAGCGCGCCTCCCGGCCGCTGCCAACCGGCGGCTCGGCCAGGACCCTTAGCCCTGGAAACGCTCCAGCACCCGGGCCGCCTCGACATGGGCATCGTCGGCGATCGGCACCCGCAAATGGCCGCGATAGCGGGCAGTGCGTCCCTGGGTGCCGGCGCCGATCACGGTCAGGGTCATCGCGAATTCCACCGAGGCGACGGCGCCCGCCTCGATCCGCGCGAAGGTGAAGCGCGACAGGCCCTTGCTGCGCAGGCTGAAATAGGTCTCCCCGACCAGCACCGAATGGTCCGTGAAGATCACCTTCAGGCCCGTGGGCGGGCTCCGGCGCGGCATCCGCCAGTTGTTCTTGCCCTTCCTGCGCGCTCGCTCGGCCTCGCGGAACCGTGCGAAGGTGGCCGGCGCTACCGTCCACCGCCCGATCACCCGCTCGCCCCGGCGCATCCGGCGCACCAGCGTCCAGGCATAGAGATAATTGAGCATCGCCAGCGTCCCGACGATCAGGACGACGATGCCCAGCGGCCGGGCCGGACCCGGCGCGCCCGCCGGGTCCTGCACGCTCCACCCGACCGCGGCCGCGCCGGCCAGCGCCAGCCCCGCCGCCAGCACCGCTTTCGGTCCCGGCCTCGTGATCCCCCGGTCGCGCATCGCCGCCGCCCTCTGTCGCTCCACAAGTCGCCGACAGGATAAGGCGGCGGGACCCGCTTGTTGAGCCCGCGCGGACCGGAGCGCGGTTCGTTGCAGTCGCGCAATGGTCGCAACTCTGGTAAGACGGGCCTGCCGGCGATGCGCCGCCGGCCTCCCCTCATGGTCAGCGCGCGGCGGGACACCGCCAGGGGAGACCGACATGGGCTATAGCGACGCCACAAATTTCAGCTTCCTGCAGCGCAACCTCGCCGAGACCCGCGCCTATTGCGACGATCGCATGGCCCAGGGCTTCCGCGTCAAGTCGATCTCGGTCGCCGGCGAGAATCCGGTCTCGGGCACGATCGACGCCCGCTATTCGGTGGTGCTCACCAAGGGGCGGATCTGGACCGATCAGGAGGTGGTGTTCGGCAAGAGCCAGGCCCAGTTCCAGACGATCTTCGAGCAGATGGCGGCCAAGGGCTTCGGCCCGACCATCGTCGCGGCGGGCGGCGGCAAGGACCGGGCGGTGTTCGCCGGCGCCTTCCGGCCGATGCCGACGATCCCGCTCACCCGGATCAACATGAGCGAGCAGAATTTCGGGGACATCAATCACGAGCAGCGCCAGCAGGGCAATCTGCTCGTCTGGGCCGACTGCTTCGGCACGCTCGGCGACCGCCGCTATTGCGCGATCTGGGGCGCCAATCCCGACCGCATCGCCTGGAATCTCGACGTCATCGACGCGGTCGGCGACCTGCGCCAGCAGCGTTTCGACGCGATGGTCTCGCAGCGCGCGCGTCCGGCCCATGTCTCGATCAGCCCCAGCGGCGGCGTGTTGCACCTCTACCGCGATTCGCGCATCGGCCGCTGGACGATGCGTTCGCTGATGACCTTCGGCGAGACCACCGATTATCGCACCGAGAAGAAGGCCGACGGGCTGTGGCCGATCCGGATCGCCTCTTCCGGCCAGGGCGACAATGCGCGCTTCGCGATGATCTGCGCCGAAGGCGAGACCCGGATGGAGCGCGGCCTGCGTACCGTCGGCCGCGACACGTCGGGCACCACCACCCACACCCAGGCGATCGACCAGGCGATGAAGCGGCTGCTGCAGACGCAGAATCTGCGCGGGCTGGCGCTGGCGATCGTCCAGGGCACCCGTTTGGTCTTCGCGCGCGGCTACACCTTCGCCGAAAGCGATTATCCGAATGTCCTGGAGACCACCCTGTTCCGCCAGGCGAGCGTGTCCAAGGCCTTGTCCGCGATCGCCATCTGGCGGCTGATCCAGCAGGGCGGCAGCAATGGCCTGGCGCTCGGCACGATCATGCAGTCGGTGCTGAGCCTGCGCACCGGCCGCGGCAACGCGCCCGGCGACTTCCGCTTCGCCATGATCACGCTCCAGCATCTGCTCGAAAGCTGCTCCGGCATTCCCCAGGACGTCGTCCGCGAGACGCTTTCGGAATGGCGCTCGCGCGGGCCTTCGGCATGGCAGCCGGCGCCGCACCGCGCGATCCACGAGGGGATTGCCGAGCAGGCGCTCACCGGCACGCCCGGCGACCGCGACATCACCGATTACGGGCGGACCGATTATTATCTGCTCGGCCGGATCGCGGCTCGGCGGCTCGGCGTCGATTCGTTCGAGGACGCCTTCCGCCGGCTGGTCATGCAGCCGCTGGGCATGATCCGCACCCGCACCTCCAGCTCGGCCGCGGACGACCAGCCCGACGACGAGACCCGCTACCACACCACCGCCGCGGACGACGCGCTCTGGCTGACCCGCAGCCAAGTCCATTCCGACCGGCGCTACGTGCCGGTCCAATATGGCGGTTGGAACATGGACGTGTTCAGCAGCGCCGGCGGCATGTCGGCATCGGTGGTCGACATGGCGCGGCTGTGCGCGATGCTGGGCTCGCGCAACGCCGCCAATCCGGTGCTGACCCCCGCCACCATCGATCGGATGATGCGGCGGGCGGTGACCGCCGGCGCCGACCAGCCCGATCCCGCGCCGAACAACAACAAGCGCCACGGCTATCACGGCTTCGACTGGGTCAGCAATGTCGGCACGACGCGCAATCCGGCCTTCGAATATTCGAAGGGCGGCTCGTTCGAGGCGGCGCGGGCCGGCATCCGCGGCACCACCGGCGGCCGCGGACTGGCCTACGCGATCGCTTACAATGGCGATCCCGACGGCCCGTCGGCGGACCGCGACTGGTACGGCCAGATCAGCGCCGCCGCCCAGGCCAATGCGTGGGGCAATGGCGACCTCTTTCCCTTCTACGGCATGGCGCCGCTGCCCTGAGGACGCGGCCGCCGGCGCTCTCTCGATCGAAGACGACGCTCGGCCTCAGTGCGCCTCGTGCACGGTATGCCAGCTGTTGCGGGCCTCGATCTGCCGTCTCTCCGCCGCATCGATCGGTCGATCGGCTTCTCCCTCGAGCACCGAATTGTCGCGCATCAGCTCCTCGAAGCCGGGCGCCGAGAAGATGAAGGCGATGGCGAGCGGCTCGGTGCCGTCATTGTGCAGGGTGATCCGCGTTTCCCTCGGAATATAAATGGTGGCGCCGGACTCGACCCGCGCCTCGCGTCCTCCGAGTCCGACCCGTCCCGAGCCCCGGTGGACGAAGATGATCTCGTCGGCGACGAGGTGCCGATGCGGCCGGATCGAGTCCCCCGGAGCGATCTCCTCATAGCCCATCATCAGATGCTGCGAGCCGCCATTCCTTCGATCCACCTTGAGGATGAACGGAGTCGTCAATCCGGGCGCGCCGTCGGCCCGTGAGCGGCGGACCCGCCGCTCGCCTTCGTCCACCTGAAGGATCAGGCCGGCGGGCGACACGCCTCCGGCCTGCGGGCCAGCCGCGGGAGCGAGGGGCGCGGCCGGTCCGGCACCGCAGGCGAGGGCGAGCAGGGCGCCGATCGCTATCCTGACGGGTCTGGACCGCATATCTGCTCTCCCGGGATGCGCGGGCCGCATCCGCGGTCAAAACGGCGACACGGCAACATGAGCCTGTTTCGGCAGGCAGGCCATCGCTTTCCCGCGTCTTCCTCGGGCGCCACCCTGTCTCGGTGACGCGAGCGCGATCCCCACGCCGTCGAGCCATCCGCCCCGCCTCAGATCGTCGGCACCGTGCCGCCGTCGATGGTGAATTCGGCGCCGTGGATCGAAGCCGCCCGGTCCGAGGCGAGGAAGGCGATCAGCTCGGCCACCTCCTCGGGCTGCGCCGGCCGGCCGAGCGGGATCCCGCCGAGCGCGTCGAGGATGCTCTGCCGGGCCGCCGCCTCGCCTTCGCCCGAGCTCGCCGCGATCCGCTTCACCAGCGCCTCGGCCGCCTCGGTGTAGATCCAGCCCGGCGAGACCACGTTGACCCTGATCCCCTTCGGCCCGATCTCCTTGGACAGCGCCTTGCTGTAGGCGGCCAAGGCCGCCTTCGCCGCGGCATAGGCGGTCGTCGATTCGGGCAGCGGCAGCCGGCGCTGGATCGACGCGACATGGACGATCGCGCCGCGCCCCCGCGCGAGCATAGCCGGGACGAGCGCGCGGTCGAGCCGCACCGCGCCCATCAGGTTGAGCGCGATCTCGGCGCTCCAATGGCCGTCGTCCAGGGCGGCGAAGCCGCCGCCGGGCGCGGTGGAGCCGCCCAGCACATGGGCGATGACGTCGATCGGCCCGAGCCGTTCGGCCGCCGCCTCGGCGAGGCGCGTCACGCCCTCGGCCGTGCCGAGATCCGCCTCGACGAAGGCGTCGGCCGGGACGAAGTCCGGCCGCCCCGATCGCGCCGCCGTGATCAGCCTGGCCCCGCCCGCGGCGAAGCGACGGAAGGTGGCCGCTCCGGCGCCCTTGGTGCCCGCGGTGACGACCACCGCCTGGCCGGCGAACTCCTCCGGATCGATCCGCGCCATCATCCGATTTCCAGCGCGGCGATGCGGCCGCTCGCCAGGCTGAACCGGAAGTCCAGGATGACCGGGCTGCCGGGGAACGCCCCCGAGACGCGGGCGGCCACGCGCTCGACGCCGCCCTCGGCGCGAACCGACTGCGGTTCGGCCACGGCCTGGCTGGCGACGCTGGCCTCGAGGATCCAGGCGCGGATCGCGTCGCGTCCCCGGTGGGTGCGCCGCTCGTCGCGGACGACCGCTTCGGGCGCGAAGGGCGCGAGCATCGCCTCGGCGTCGAGCCGCCGGTTGGCGTCGAAATAGGCGCGTATAGGGTCGGGAAGAGGGATTTTCATCGTCCAGTCTCCTTGGGTCCGGGATTGACCGACAAGGATCTGGCGCTACGCTCACTTTCACGCAAGAACGCACAAAAAAGTAAGGTACTCACCCATGGGTAAGCGACCCGAATATACCGCCGATACGGCCGCCCGGGGCGTCCAGAATGCGCTTCGCGTTCTCGAGGGCCGCTGGAAGCTCGTCATCCTGTTCCAGCTCTTCGGCGGCAAGGTGCGCCGCTTCTCGGAACTGGAGCGAGCGATCCCGGGAATCTCGCAGAAGATGCTGATCCAGCAACTGCGCCAGCTCGAAAAGGACAAGGTCGTCGCCCGCATCGTCCATCACGAGGTCCCGCCCCGCGTCGAATATCACCTGACCGACTGGGGCCAGTCCCTCTGCCCGACGCTCGACGCTTTGCTCATCTGGGCGGAGGCGGCGCCGGCCGAAGTGAAAGAGGGGAAGGAGGAAGCGGCGGAAGCCTGAAGCGATGGGCAGTCAGACGTTTCGTCTGACGACTCGAAGATCGCTGGAGGCGACACCGCCGATCAGGAACCGCGTGTCCCGCCCTGCCACACCCCTTTCTCCGTCATTCTCGCGAAGGCGGGAATCCAGCTCCGGGCGGCGGACCGACTCTCCTCCTGCAACCGGCCCACGCGGCGACGCGTGGCCGCACCGGCATCCCCTGTGAGAGGGCGTCCCTCCCTTACAACATCAGCGCCATCGGCAGATCCGCCTCGTATGTCCCATCGGCCAGCCGGAAACGTCGCTCGAACCGTCCCTCCTGCCGGAAGCCGACGCTTTCGTAGAGCCGGATCGCGTGGGTCAGCCCCTCCCTGACCACCAGCTCGATCCGCTCGACCCCCGGCGTCGCCGACCGTGCGCGCGCGATCAGGTCCGCGAACAGCCTGCGGCCGACGCCGCGTCCCTGCGCTTCGGGCGCGACCGCCACCGTCAGGTCCCACAGCACATGCTGGAACTGCACGGACGGCATGCGGCTCGCCTTGATCATGCCGATCAGCCCGTCCCCCTCCCACGTGCCGATCGCGACCCCGCCCGCCAGCGCGCCGGAAAGCGCCTCCTCCATCCAAGGCAGGTCCATCTCGCCGGGCAGCCGCCCGAGCCCCCCTTCGGCGCGCTTCATCAAGGCGAGCAAGGCGGGCGCGTCGGCGAGGCGCAACGGGCGAAGGGCGTATTCGGACACGGATGTTCGCTCCTCGTGCCCGCCTTTTCCCCTCGCGGGTCCGCATCGGCAAGAGGCAGCTTCAGTCCTGCCCCCGCTTTGACGACCTCAGCCTTCGGGCGCGGGACTGACCCTCCGCCACAGATCGTCGAAGGCGATGCTGTCGAAGAAGGCCTGGGCGCGCACGATCATCCCGCCTCGCATCTCCAGGATCCAGGCGTAGCTATTGGCGTAAGGCTGCCCGTCGCGCGCCGTTCCCGCGGCGTCGAACAAGGCGATGACGGTGTCGTCCTCGGCATAGAGACGCCGCACCGTCGGGATGAGGCGCGACTGCATCCGCGCATTGAACGGCCGGATGACTCCGGCGAGGAAGGCTTCCTTGCTCGGATAGGTCCCGGCGGCCGCCGATCGGCCGGTAATGGTCCAGGCCGCATCCTCGGCAAGGAGGTCGTAGGGACTGCCGGTCCCGGCCCGCCACGCCTCGAATCCGGCCGCGACGCGGGCGCGGTTGCCTTCTTCCTCGGCCGGTGCCGTCTCGGCGCCGGCCGCCCCTGCCGTCATGACGAGGAGGCCTGCGCCGGCGGCGAGGCAGAATCCGCGGCGTCCGCAATCGACCATGTCAGCTTCTCCTGCAGCGCCTGCGCGCCGCGCGCGGCGGCCTCGGCGACCTGAAGGTCCTGTGCGACGCTGCCGCCGGAGACGCCGACGGCGCCGAGCAGGCGGTCCTGGCCGTCGCGCAACGGGATGCCGCCGGCGAACACGGTGAGTCCGCCATTGCTGTCCTCCAGGCCCGGCGAGGTGCCGCCGGGCTTGCAGAACTCGCCGACCGCTTCGCTGTTCATGCCGAACAGGGCCGCCGTCTTGGCCTTGCGCAGGGCGATGTCGACGGATCCGAGCAGCGCCCCGTCCATCCGCAGGAACGCCTTGAGGTTCGCGCCGCCGTCGAGGACGGCGACGTTCATGGGCACGCCGATCGCCCGCGCCTCTTCGCACGCCGCCGCGATCGCGGCGGCGCTCCACGCTTCGGGAAGGTCCATCCGTGCCTCCCCTCAGGCCAGGCTGGGCTGGGTTTCGGTCTTCAGATCGGCGACGATGACGTCGTCGACCGGCGGCGCGATCTCGATCCGGTTCTCCCAGGCGGCGAGCTGGTGGGCCTTGAGCATGTCCTCGATTGGCTGGGGGCAGACGTTGCGGAACCTGCCCGTCTCCGCCGGCACGATCCGGATCATCGCGTCGATCTGCTCCTGCGGGTCCATCCGGCCTTCGGGCGTCGCGAAGAAATCGTCGAAGCCCTTGCGCAGCTCGGCGCGCTTGGTGACGTTCCGGGCATCGTCGAGCCAGCGGAACGGATTGTCCGCCATCGTCTCGTTATAGCCGGTGAAATAGGCGCCGGGATTGATCGTCTGGATCATGATCCCATAGGCGGCCAGTTCCTGCTGCATCGCCTCGGCGAAGGCCTCGATCGCATGCTTGGTCGACACGTAGGTCCCCCAATTGGCCGGGGTGAACAATCCGCCCATGGAGGAGGTGAACACCACCTTCTTGCCGCGGCTCGCGCCCTCGCGGATCCAGCGCTGGACGACTCCCTGGGTCAGCTCCAGCGGCAGGAAGACATTGTTCTCGTAGTTGCGGCGGACGATGTCGACCGGGATCTCCCACACCGGGCCGGGCTCGCCGCGGCCGGCATTGTTCCACAATATGTCGAAGTCCCAGCTTTGGGCCTGCTTGATGTCGTAGGGATCGTGAAGGTCGAGGCGCTCGACGCGGATTCGGTCGGCCAGGCCGAGCGCATCGACCTCGGCGCGCAGCGCCGCGACCATCGGCGATACCTCGCAGGTGGCGATGATGTGATGGCCGTTGCGGGCCATTCCGATCCCCGCGGCCTTGCCGAAGCCCGAGCCGCCACCGGTGATCAATATCCGCTTGCCCATGTCCGCGTCGCCTTTCGCTGCTGCCGATCAAGGGGCAGTAACGCGGTCGGCTTCGGCCTTCCCATGGACCGGAGTGCTGCGGCTTGGACGTGAGTGCCGGATCAGGACCGATGGGCCCGCCGCCACGCGCCCGGCGGCATCCCGGTCGCCGCGACATGGTGTCTCGACAGGTGGCTGGCATCGGCGAAGCCGCAGGCATTCGCGATCTCGTCGACCGGCAGGTCGGTGTCGAGGAGCAGGGTCTTGGCCCGCTCGAGCCGCTGGGCGAGTTGCCAGCGAAGCGGCGAGCTTCCGGTGGTCGCCTTGAACGCGCGCGCGAAATGGCTTCGGGAGAGCCGGCATTCGGACGCCAGCGTCTCCAGGCCGATGTCCCCGTCGAGATGGGCGATCAGCAATTCCTTCGCCCGCCGCACCTGCCAGGGGGCGAGGCGGCCGGATGGCCGCGGAGAATTTGTCCCGGCCGCGCCGTGGACGGACGTCAGCCGCGCGAGCAGCGCGAGCGCTACGTGGCTGGAATAGAGCTGGCTCGGCGTTTCCGGCTGGTGGATGGCCGGCAGGAGCGATTCGGTGAGGTTCCGGATGACGTCGTCGTCGAGAGCCTCGGCGAGCGGCGTGATCAGCTGCCCGCCGCCGCTTATCCCATGCTCCTGCTCGTAGCGGCGCAGCGTCTCGCGCGAGATGTGGACCGAGATGCAGTCGACCTCGGACGGCCCGAGCGAGCCGTGCCGGACATTCAGGTCGAGGAGCAGGAACTGGCCGGGCCTGGCCGCCAGGGAGAGGGCACGTTCCTCCACCCAATAGGGATGGGCGGGCAATTCCCGCCGCTGCAGGCAGATCAGATACCCGTCGACGCGGTCGAACTGGGTGCGATGGCTTGCGCTTTCCTTCCACTGCAGCCGGGTGGCCGTAAACTCCCCCGCTTCGAACGCCGAGATCGTCAGCGTCGGAGGCTTCTCGACGCCGGCGAACTTCTCCAGACGATCGCGAAAGCGATGCTCCATGGTGGCGCCCGCAGATGAGGAAGAGCCTTTCTACCAGATCCGTTTCGGGCCGAAAACGATTCTCGCACGCTCGAGGCGGCGGCGCCCGGGCGCCCGGCGCCTGCCCGTGCGGCCGGTCAGGGCGCCCGCGGGGGCTGGGGCTGCGACCCGTAGGTCGAAGGCCGCTTCTGCGCCACCATCGCGAAGGTGCGGCCGCCATGATAGGTCACCGTCCCGCACATCCGGTCGCCTCCGGCCGAGAGCCTGCCGTCGAACAGGACGTCGCCCTCGCGCGAGGCGACGGCCATCCGGATGCTGCGCCCGCTCAGGGTGATCAGGCGCAGGACGACTGGCGCGGTCCTCGCCGGCGTCACCGATCCGCCATAGCCGCCGTCGACCAGGCCGATCGACATCAGCCCGAAGCTGGGCGTCCCGTCGACGTCCATCAGGAAATCCCAATCGCCGTGGAGGTTCGGGGCCTCACCGCCCGCCGGGGCGGCTCCCGCGCCGCAGTCCACCGTGATCGATGTTGCGGGCTGTGCGGCAAGAGCGGACGGGGCAGCGAAGGCGGCGGCCAGCGCGAGCGTCATCAGGCATTTCATCTTCATCTCTCCAGGCTGATATCCGGGGCGCGGGATCGCGCCGCCGGCGGCCGGCATCCGCCGGTCCGCGCCGCATCGACAAGCCGGGATTTCGCCAATAGCCTTTCGTTTTTCGCCAATGTGGGAAGCATGGAGTTCACGCAGCGCCAACGGCCTTTGTGGGGGAGATGGCGGCCTTCATGGGCCGCGATCGCGGTGGGCCTGCTCCTCGGCTTCGCCGGCCCCTTCGGTTCCTACCAGGCCTTCCCGGCCGCGATCCGCTACGCCTTCTGGATTGGGCTGACCGCGGCCGGCGTGGTCGCAGCCGTCGCGGCGGACGCCGTCCTGCCCAGAGCGAGGCTTCGCCCCGGCGCGATCCGGATCGGCGCCGTCGCTCTGGCCTCCGCCTTGCCGATGACCTTCATCGTGGCCTGGACCCTGTCGCTCCTTCAGCCGGGCCGCTTCTTCACGCCTTTGCAGCTGCCGGCCCTGTTCGCCGCGGTCGCGGCGGTTCAGCTGCTGGTCGCCTACGCGGCGACGGCCACCGCGCCGCGGGCCGATGATGCCGAGACACCCGGCCATGCGCCCGCGCGCCCGGAATCGGGGGAAGAGCCGATCCCGCCTGCCTTTCCGGCCGCCTTGCTCGGCCGGCTGCCGCCGGAGATCGGCCGCGACATCGTCGCGCTCGAAACGGAGGATCATTATCTGCGCGTCCATGCCGCCGGGGGCAGCGCCCTGATCTTGATGCGGATGGCCGATGCGGTCGCCTTGCTCGACCCGCGTCTCGGGGCGCAGGTCCACCGCCGCTGGTGGGTCGCCGAGGCCGCGGTCGCGGGCGTCCGGACGGAGGGGCACAGGCTTGTCCTCCGCCTGACCGACGGGACCCTGGTTCCGGTCGGCAGGACCTTCGCCGCGGCGGCCAGGACAAGGTTCGCCCAAGGCCGCGACACCGGCCCGCTCGGCCCGGTCTCGGCCACGGCCAAGGCGCCCTTCGCCGGCGGCGCCTGACGGCAGGCTCCGGCTCCTGTTGCGGGGATATAGATCGGCGGTCGAGAATAGGGGTTGCAGCCCTGCCATGCTCGCCGCCCCTTACTTTTTGGCGCGGAATGCCTATATAGGGAAGGCTATAGTCGCAAAGTGACGGTCGTTGGTGCTTTGCGCTCCTCTTTCCTTCTCTCGCTTCTCCTAGCGCCAGGAGACCGACTCCCGGTCTCCGCATCAAGAAGGAATGGGTTATGCCGATCGGCTCCGTGAAGTTTTTCGATACGTCCAAAGGCTACGGCTTCATCACCAACGAGGCGGGCGGCAACGACGCGTTCGTCCACATCAGCGCCGTGCAGGCGGCTGGGATGCACAGCCTCGAAAAGGAACAGCGCCTGTCCTACGAGCTCGAGAATGACCGGCGCGGCAAGACCAGCGCGGTCAATCTGCAGGCGGCGTAAGCGGCGGCCTCCGCTCTGAGCGGAGGAAGAACGAGGGCGGGGGCCAGCGGGCACCCGCCCGATTTCCCGGGATCGGAGCCGCTATGTCTGCACAGCATGATTTCTATCTGGAGCGCGCGGCGGAAGCCCGCGCCGGAGCCGCCGCGACGACGCTCGACAATGTTCGTGAGCGTTGGCTTCGCGCCGAGGCGCGTTGGACCGAGATGGCCGCTCGCAGCGAGCGTGGCGAGAAGATGCGCCAGAAGCTCGTGGACGAGAAGGCCGCCGAGCAAGCCGCTTCATAGGCCACAATCCGGCCTGATCCCTCGATCGATCGCCTGCTTCCATAAACTCTTCGCGGCGTCGCTGCTGCCGTCAAATATCCGGAGAACCACATGTCCAGAATTCCCCTGCGCCCGTTCCTGATCGCCAAGGATGCGGACGGCGTCGTCCGCCTCACCGTCCGCGAGACGCGCTACAATTCGCAGCATTATCCGCTGGTGACGTCGACCCTGCAGCCGGAAAGTTTCAAGACCGCGGCGGCGGCCCGGGCCTTCGCCAAGGAGAATTTCGGGGCCGAGGCAGGCCAGTTCGCGAGCAAGTAGAGCAACGTCCGATCCGTCGGGCAAGGGAGTGTCGCGAGAGATGAAGTCGTACAAGGATCCGTCCTTCCAGGACCGGGTCGGCCAGGCCGCCGAAGCGAAGCGCAAGGCGCTCGACAAGCTCCGCGCCAAACCGCCGGTCGACGAGAAGGTAGCCGCCGAGCGCCGGGCGGCGCGCGAATTGCGGGAAGCGGCGAAAGCCGAGGAGCGCGCATCCCGCAAGGCGTCGGAGCAGCGCGCGAAAGAGGAAAAGGCTGCGGAGAAGGCGGCGCGGGCGGATGAAGCCGCACAGCCGCGATCCGCTCCGCCGCCGCGCACCGAAGCGGAAAAGAAGCTCGCCCGCGACGCCCGCTACGCCGCCCGCAAAAGCCGCCAATAAACGGGGACACAATACTAATTAAGAGCGCGCTTCGCCCCCCCGACGTTGACGGCAAGCGCCCCTTTCGAAAGCGTCGCGCCGGCCCCCGAAGAGGGAGGCGAAGCGCCGGCGGCTCTTGTTCGTCCTGTGCACCGCCGCGCCGCGTGCCCCGCGCCGGCGCCGCCGACCCCGCGAGCGGCGGCTTGTCTGGATCGCTCGGGAACGGTGGCGTCGGCCATGAGTAGCCGATGCTCCAGGGCCTCGATCCGCGGCTCGGACGCCCGCTTTTCGGCTTCTTCGTCCAGCCGGCAGTCGGGCCAGTATCCATTCTGCCAGGGCGGCGCCGGCCAAGGTCCGCGGAGTGGCCCCTCCGCGTCTTCGCCTCCGCGCGCAAAATCCGCCGTCCCTCCCGCGCGGCTGGCGTCCCGGGAAACGCCTGACGCGTGAGAGAAGCGGGCCCCTTCGTGTCTTCGCGTCTTCGCTTGAGACGATTCCCACGCTCGGGTCCCGCGCCGCCGCCCGATGAGAACGCCTAGAGCGCCCCAGCCCGCAACGCCTCACGACCCTCCCGCCGCCGCGCCAGCACTATCGCCGCCAGCCCCAGCGCCGAGGTCGCCGCCCCCGCCAGCGGCACCGCGGCATAACCGAGCCCACCGGCGATCACCGCCCCGCCCAGCGCCGCGCCGATCGCGTTGCCGAGATTGAACGCGCCGATATTGACCGACGAGGCGAGGTTGGGCGCCGCCCGCGCCGCCTCCATCACCCGCACCTGCAGCGGCGGCACCAAAGCGAAGCTCGCCACGCCCCACAGGAACACGAGCACCGCCACCGCGGCGGCAAACGAACTCAACAGTGCGAACGCCACCAGGATCGCCGACAGCGCGCCCAAGGAGGCGATCAGGGTCATGTCCACCGACTTGTCGGCGAACTTCCCGCCCAGCCAGTTGCCCACGGTGAGCCCGACGCCATAGGTGACCAGCATCGCCGTCACGAAGCCGATCGAGGCATGGGTCTCGCTCTGCAGGATCGGCGTGATGTAGGTGAAGACGGTGAACATCGCGCTCGATCCGATCACGGTGAGGCCGAGCGCGCCGAGCACCGGCCCGCGCGCCAGCACGCGCAGCTCGTCGCCGATCCGTCCGCCGACCGGCGCCGGCATCGCCGGCAAGGTCGCCCGCAGCCCTGCCATGATCGCCACGCCGAGGCCCGTTATCCCCCAGAAGGAGGCCCTCCAGCCGAGCTGCTCCCCCGCCCAGGTGGCAAGCGGCACGCCGACGACGTTGGCGATGGTGAGGCCCATGAACATCGCCGCGACCGCCGCCGCCCGGCGCTCGGCCGGCACCAGGCTCGCCGCGACGATCGATCCGACGCCGAAGAAGGCGCCATGGTTCAAGGAGGTGACGATCCGCGCCGCCAGCAGCATCCCGTAGCCGTCGGCCAGCGCGGACAGGAAATTGCCGAGCGTGAAGATGGCGGCGAGCCCCACCAGGAGCGTCCGCCGGTCCACCCGCCCGGTCGTCAAGGTCATCAGCGGCGCGCCGATCAGCACGCCCAAGGCATAGGCGCTGACCAGCAGCCCGGCCGCGGGGATCGACACGCCGAGATCGGTCGCGATGACCGGCAGCAGGCCCATCGGCGCGAATTCGGTGACGCCGATGCCGAAGGCGCCCGCGGCGAGCGCGAGCAAGGGAGGATTGAGTTTCATGGCTGTTCGTCCGGGTCAGGCCAGCGGCGGGTTGAGGCGGGCAAAGCCTTCCTGCTGGCGATAGGGCGTGTGCGGATAAGGCGGCAGCACGTCGCTCGCCGCGTCGAGCCGCGCGACCTGTTCCGCCGTCAGCGTCCAGCCGACCGCGCCGAGATTGTCGCGCAGCTGCGTCTCGTTGCGGGCGCCGATGATCACCGACGCCACGGTCGGCCGCCGGAGCAGCCAGTTGATCGCGACCTGCGGCACGGTCCGCCCGATCTCCTCGGCGACCGCCTCGATCGCGTCGATCACCCGATGGAGATGGTCCTCGCCCACCGGCGGCGCGAACTGTTCCGTGTCGTGCAGCCGGCTGCCCTCGGGCACAGGCCGCCCGCGCCCGATCCTGCCGGTGAGCCGCCCCCAGCCGAGCGGGCTCCACACCAAAGCGCCGACGCCCTGGTCGGCGCCGAGCGGCATCAGGTCATGCTCGTAGGCGCGGCCGATCAGCGAATAATAGACCTGGTGCGCGACGAAGCGCGGCCAGCCGTGACGGTCGGCCACGGCGAGCGCCTTCATCAGCTGCCAGCCGGGATAGTTGGAGACGCCGACATGGCGCACCTTGCCCTGCGCCACCAAATTATCGAGCGTCGCCAGCAATTCCTCGACCGGCGTGTGCGCGTCGAGCGCGTGGAGCTGCAGCAGGTCGACATGATCGGTGCCGAGCCGCTTCAGCGACGCCTCGACCGCCCCGATCAGCCGCGATCGCGACACGCCCCAGTCGGCCGGCCCGTCGCCCATCGGCAGCCCGGTCTTGGTCGAGATCAGCACCTCGCCGCGCCGCCCCCTGATCGCCTCGCCCAGCACTTCCTCGGACGCGCCGCCCGAATAGACGTCGGCCGTGTCGAACAGGTTCGCGCCCGCCTCGAGGCAGAGATCGATCAGCCGCCGCGCCTCCTGGGCGTCGGTGGTCCCCCAGGCACCGAACAAGGGGCCCTTGCCGCCGAACGTGCCCGTCCCGAAGCTGAGCGCCGGCACGCGCAGGCCCGATCTTCCCAATTGCCGATAGTCCATGATCCGCCTCGCCTCCGTTTGCGATGAGAGCGCATAGATGGACGGCCCGGCGCGGCCGGAGTAGGGCCGCCAGATGTCAAGCACCTTTGAACCCCAGGCAAAGGCGGCGGCGCGCGAGGACCGCGCCCGCTCGCTCGAGATCTTCGCCGCGGTCGTCGCCGAGGGCAGCTTCTCCGCCGCCGGCCGCCGCCTCGGCCTCACCCCGTCGGCCGTCAGCCGCGCGATCGACCGGCTCGAGGAAAGGCTCGGCGTGCGGCTGCTGCTTCGCTCCACTCGCGCGCTGACCATGACCGCCGAAGGCCATGCCTATCTGTGCGGCGCCCGCCGCATCCTCGCCGATCTCGACGACGTCGAGCAGGAGATTGCCGACCAGGGCGTCCCGCGCGGGCGGTTGCGGGTGAGCGCGGCTCTGTCGCACGGGCGCCTGTGCGTCGTGCCCATGCTCGGCGAGTTCGTGAAGCTTTACCCGCAGATCCTCGTCGACATCGGCCTCACCGACACGCTTGTCGACGTCGCCGCCGGCCAGGCCGACGTCGCCATCCGCTTCGGCCCGCTCGCCGACAGCCCGCTCACCGCCAGGAAGCTCGGCGAGACCCGCCGCGTCGTCGTCGCCTCACCCGACTATCTGGACCGCCACGGCACCCCGCGCGTGCCGGAGGATTTGCACGGCCACAATTGCCTCAGCTTCAACTTCCGCCGCGCCGAGCCGATCTGGCCCTTCCGCAAGGACGGCCGCGACTATGCCCTCTCGGTCAGCGGGAATATCGAAGCCAACAATGGCGAGACCCTAGGCCAGCTCGCCGCCGCCGGTGTCGGCATCGCCCGCGTCGGGGCGTTCAGCGTGGCGGAGGAGCTGGCGAGCGGGCGGCTGGCGCCGGTGCTGGAGGAATATAATCCCGGGGACGTCGAGACCATCCACGCGGTGTTCGTCGGCGGGGCGAACATGCCGGCGCGGGTGCGGGTGTTCGTGGATTTTTTGGCGGAGCGGTTGGGGAGTGGGGGATCAGAATAAAGGAGGTGCTTGGGAACGACTACTGCGCGCCATAACAGGGGGTCCCCGCGCCGATCATCGTTGCCTGAATCGGCCGTTCAACCCAGCGGCTTTCAAGCTGGTGAGGGCTCGAGGCTGAAGCCCACGGATTTTCGCCGTTGGATTGCTTTCAATTTGCTGTTTCGCGTCATCCGGGCGCAGGCGGGGCCAAGCTTCACTGCTCAAAATCCTGCACAGTTTCATGGCGGGAGGAGTGGAACTTGAACCCGGGGAAACGGTTGCGCGTTCGCCCATCCCCTCGCCTAAGCAGCCAACCACTTTCGGGCTGGCTGCCACACCCATCCGATGTCGCCTCAAATCGGGAGCGTCAATCCGATCCCTGCGCTCGGCAGATGGGCAAAGGCCAGAGATCGCGCCGCACCTCATGCAGGGATGCTATCGAGAGCCGGCCCGACAATTGTCGGCCTCGGGCACGATCAGAAGCGAGGTAGCGATAATTTTCTCGGGAATCCGTCGTTCCACGCCATGGGCGCGGCGTTGGCCACCATGGAGGGCATCTCTGAAGAAGAGGGATTGATGCTTGCTCGGCGGGCGGGACGAAGCGTCACGATTCTCGCTCGAACGATTCCTAGGGGCGCTCCGGCGAACCCCGCATGGATCGCGGAGGGACGAACTCTCGTGCCCAGTCTGCTGGCAGGCGGATGGAACGGCGCCTCTGCTGAGGATCGGCGGGTAGTGGGGATGTTGACCGCTGACGGCGACTACACCCGTCTGGAGGAGGCTCTCCGACCCCTCTCTCGCACCCAGGATGCTCCAATCGACCTGCACGGCGACGTCTGGCAAATGAGGTCACCCGTCGATGCCTTCGTACATTTGGGTCATCTCATCACTCGCGCAAATCTGGACCGACTGGAGCAAGCAGCGGCGGAGGCCTTCGGCGCGATCGTTCCCGAGCAGGATGAAGACGATCCGTTTGCTCCTGCCCCACCTCGCGACTCAGGATATAGCTCTTGGCTGAGAACAGGGCTCTCGACGACGCTGCTTCACATTGCCGTTTTGGCCGAGCAGGCGAACTTCTCGGTTGCGGGGGTTCAGCCGCAAAGCTTCGTTAACGACCTAGTAAAGGGTCTTCCGGGTTTGGCCACGGACACGCGCCTCCTGATCAGCATCCGAGACGAACTACCTGTGTTGATGGAGGCCGCCCCTGACCCTTTGTTGGCGGCCCTCGAGCACCTGCTCGAGGGCGATGAAAGACTGGTCAGTCCTCTTTTCCAGGAGAAGAAAGGCTTCCTCTCTTCCAGCAGCCCCCTCACGGATGTTTTGTGGGCGCTGGAGAGGATGGCTTGGGATCCGAGGTATTTGGAAAGAGTTTCGTTGCTCCTCGCCCAGCTGGCGGAACGAGACCAGGGAGGGCGGCTCTCCAACCGGCCTATAAACTCGCTCCGAACCATCTTTTTAGCTTGGCTACCTAGTACTCACGCTCGCCTTGAAAAGCGTCTGGCCGCGCTGGACACCCTCGTTTCGAGGTACGAGGCTGTCGGCTGGAGCTTAGTACTGAGCCTCTTGCCGCAGAACCGTTCAGCCACCTCGTTGACTACTAAACCCCGCTTCCGAGATGCTGGGGCGTCTGAGCAAGCCACCCTCACTGTGGGCGACGTGCGCCGGACTTACGTTCACGTCATCAACCGAGCGTTGGAGCTTGCCGCAGAAAAGCCCGACCGGTGGTTGGCATTGATCGATGAGTCTGATGACTTTCCTACCGAGATGCGCCAGCGGTTCTACGAGCGCCTGGAGGCACATTTCGAGACGCTCGAGGACGAGGAACGCCGCACGGCTTGGGCTGCCGTTCGCGACAAAGTAGCGCGTCACCGCAGCTTCGCGGACGCGGCTTGGGCTCTCCCGGAAGACGAGCTGCAGGTACTCGATGCAATGCTCGCGAAGTACCAGCCGCTGGCTGCCCTGGACCGGTACCGGTGGCTCTTCGACGAGTGGGTCCCCGACCTTCCGGGCGCCTTCGAAGAACGTGAAGTTAGAATCATGGCGGCGCGTGCCGCGGCTCTGAACGACCTGCTTGCCGAAGGCTATCCTACCCTTCTTGCCGCGGTGCGCACCGTCAAACTTCCCCACACCCTTGGCCAGACCGCCGCGCGAGTGTTGTCGATGGAGGTCATCCAAGAACTCGCTGCAGACCTCTATCAGGATGAGGAAGCGCGTTCGTTCATCGTCGCGCTTTCGAGTCAGGCACTCGAAAGGTTTGCATCACTTTGGGTGGATTATGTGCGGGCGCTGCATGGCGCTGGTTCATCCGGCAGCGACATCGCCGCGTTGCTCGTTGGTTGGCCAGATCAGAGGGAAACGTGGGACTTCGTCGCATCTTTAGGCGAAGAGGTTCAGAAGCAGTATTGGCTTCAGAAGCAGCCCTTCCGGCTGAAAGGGGATGATGCCGACGTAGAACGAGCGGTTGAGACATACCTACACTTAGGTCGCGCGAGTGCCGCACTCCACACCGCCAGCGATAGGATCAGGCGATTGCCGCAGGGTACTCTCTTCTCGATCCTAGACTTACTGCCAACCGAGTTAAGCGCGGCTGGTCAAACGATGGATGCACTCTCAGCGCACCTAGTCGAAACGGCTCTTGAGGAACTTTCACATCGGGAAGACGTCAAGCTGCTCGAAGTGGCCAGGCGAGAGTACTATTATCTCGATATCTTCCGGTTCCGTGATAAGACGCTTAGCATACACAGACTCATGGCAAGCGATCCCGAGTTCTACTTTTCGATTATCTCGGACGTGTTCCGGGCTAAGTCCGACGAGCCGAGTGAGCCCGCGTCGGAGCAGAAGCTTGCGAGGGCCAGAGCTGGGTACACGCTCCTCAGCGAGTTCAAGCTCGTGCCGGGTCAGGAAGGGGACACAGTGGACTATCGCTCTCTGCGGACATGGATCGACCGGCTTAAGGCGCTCGCGATTGAACACGACCGGGTCGACATTACCGCAAACTATATCGGGCATACGCTCGCTCACTCCGTACCTGACGAACAGGACGGTGCGTGGCCACATCGCTCGGTCCGTAAGGTAATTGAGGAGGAGCGATCGGATCTCCTTGAAGAGGGTTTCGCTGTTGAGACCTTCAACTCACGCGGCGTCTATTCGAAGGCTCTCTATGAAGGGGGTAAGCAAGAGCGGGCCTTGGAGGACAAGTATCGGAATTTCGCCAGAAAGATAGGTGAGCCGCGCACCTCGGCTATGCTCCACAAGATTGCGGATAGATACGCCCGAGACGCTGCTGACGAAGATCTCCGCGCGGAACATGACAAAATTGCGGGTCAATGAATATGAGCACATCGCGCCGAGGCTAAGAGGGAGCGCCTCGCTGGAGAATCGGGATCCCCAAAGAGCAGTGTTGATTCTGTTGTCGGATTGATTTAGCGTCTCCGGACTTGTGTGAGAGCAGGGTTCGACGGCGTCGAGATTCACGGCGCGAATGGCTATCTGATCGACCAGTTCCTGCACGATGGCAGCAATCGCCGGACCGACCGCTATGGCGGCTCGATCGAGAACCGTGCCCGCCTCCTCCTCGAGGTCGTCGATGCGGTCGCTGACGTCATCGGTGCGGATCGGGTCGCGGTCCGGCTGTCGCGCTGGAGTGGCCTGCTCGGGATGAAGGACTCCGCCGGGCTCGCGCTCTTTGAACATGCGGTCACGCAGCTTGGCAGGCGTGGGCTCGCCTATCTTCACCTGATCGAGCCGCGCGCCGACTTCACCGACGACGAAAAGCCGCTCGACATGAACGCGCCCGACGTCGCGTCGCTGTTCAAGAAGGCGTTCGGCGGCCGGTCATCTCCGCCGGTGGCTTCGTTCCGGACACGGCGGCGGCCGTGGCCTCGGGCCAATCCGATGCCGTCGCTTTCGGCCGGCCGTTCATCGCCAATCCCGACTTGCCGGAGCGCATCCGGAGAGGCGCCGCGCTGAACGGGCACGATCGGGCGACCTTTTATGGCGGCGGGGCCGAGGGATATACCGACTATCCGTTCCTCCTTGCCGCCCAGGCGGCCTGCTCGACCGGGGGAGAGATGAGTCGGCCGCGCGAGGCTATCGGCGAATTCCAGGAACACAGGAATTCCAGGGACACAGGACACAATTCGGCACGCATCGCGCGATGAAGGTTGCGAGGGCAAGCCGGCAGGTATGAGCGCCGGTCACACTCCGGCTGATCGCATTGCGGCCGCAGGCCCGCATCCTACTGGCATTGAAATTGCGCCCGCCGGGCATCGCCGCCAACATACCCCTATGGACCGCTCGGAAAACGCTCTCGAACGTCGCCGCAAGGCGCGCGGCTGTGCCTTCCTGCTGCTCGTCTTCGTCGTCACGCCTCTGTTCCTGCTTAAGATGTGCCAATGGGCGGATGCGCATCCCACCGATCAGGAAATGGTCGAGGAATTCCGCCGGAACCGTGACGCCTTCGCAGAGCTGCTGGCAATGGTGCGTGAGGAGCCCCATGTCACCCGGGTGGCGCGGGATTTCATCCGGGTCGGCGACAGGCAGGACGTCCCCTACGAGGAGCGCTCGCGCTACCTGCCTGACGAGCGGTACGCCCATTACCTCACGCTCTTCGACCGGCTGAGGCTCGAAGCCGGCGTCCAGCGCAATCGGGACGGCAGCGTCGGATTCCTGCGTAGCACCAGCGGACTTGTGACGAGCGGCTCAAGCAAGGAATTCGTCTGGGCCGAGGCGATCGGCCTGCCCGTCCTCGCTCCAGACGATGGCCGCAGTCTCGAGGAGGCCTGCAGTCCCAGGAGCGGCTGCCAGGCGGCGCGCCGAATAGCCCCCCAATGGTACATCGCCTTCGAGAGCCACTGATCGGCACCGTCTCTTCACAGACTGGATTGCCTCCCAGTCCGTGGCCGGCGGTCAGCAGTGGCTACAACAAAGTCACATAAGTCTTGTAATCAGCGGCAGGGTATGCCATGCGCTTCACATGGAACATCTCCAGAACAATCCGCCCGCGGCCGCGACCGATGAGCCGGCCGTCCTCTCCACCTCCGCCGACGAGGCCTCCGCCCCTATCGCCGCCCCAACCCGCCCCCGAGCCCGCATCTCCAACCACCTCGCTCCCGACCTCCTCGATCCCGCTCTCCACGCCGGCACCGACGCCCGCCCCGGCTGGTCCACCCGAGCCGACGGCTGGACGCCCGATCGCATCCGCACCTTTCTCACCGCCCTCGCCGATTGCGGCGTGGTCGAGGACGCGGCGCGCGCCGCCGGGATGAGCAAGCAGAGCGCCTATCGCCTGCGCAATCGCGCCGCCGGCCGGGCCTTCCACGTCGCCTGGACCGCGGCCGAATTGCTCGGCCGCCGCCGCCTCGCCTCCGAGCTCGTCTCGCGCGCGATGCACGGCTGCGTCGAGGTGATCGTGCGCGACGGCGAGGTCTGGGGCGAGCGCCACCGCTTCGACAACCGACTCACCATGGCGGTGCTCGCCCGCCTCGACAAAAGCCTCCTCGCCCATGACGAGGAGAACCGCACCGCCCGGCTCGTCGCTGAGGAGTTCGACCAGTATCTCGACCTCGTCTGCGCCGGCGACGGCGAAGGCGCCGCCGACTTCGTCGAGGCCCGCGTCGAGGCCGACCGCTGGACCGCCTCGCGCGAGGCCCGCACCCTGGAGCGCTGCGACAATTACGGCCGCTACGGCGTCGGCCTGCCCGAGGAGATCGACGTCTCGGACATCGATCCCGAGGATCCCGAGAGCTGGACCGAAGAGCAGCTCGACCGCGCCCGCCGCGCCGGGCTGGTCGAGGAAGAGGCGGACGAGGAGGACGACGAGGGCGAGGCGGATGCGCTCGGCTTCGAGGCGTTCGACCCCGAAGACCTGCTCGAGGAAGACGATGACGACGCTCTCGACGAAGGCGACGACGATCCCGAAGCCGAGGATGAGGACGATCCGATCGCCGAAGCCGCGGCCTCGGCGCTCTGGGACGTCGCCGCCGCTTTGGCCGTTCGGGGAAGCGAGGGCAGGGAAGGGGAGCCGGCCGACCCGCCCGGATCGGCGCTCGCCGAGCTCGCGTCGTACGACACTGAGCACACCGACGCGCACGACCTCGAACCGGCCACCGCTTACCCGCCCACGGCGGTCGCGGCGGAGTGAATGGCACCCGTAACCTTCGTCACTTTTATCGCCCGGGCGAGGCTGAGCAGACGGGCCCTCGTCAGGCGCAGGTCAGGCGGATCGCTCGGCCGGGCTTGTCGAAGGTGATCGAGGAGCAGCGCCCGAGCGCGTCGGCGCCGATCGACAGCCGGTCGCGGCTCGTGTCGCGGCCGCGGCGGCCGGTGACGATTATCTCGTCCGGATCGGCATCCTCCTCGCGGATCGATCCGGCATTGCCGAAATCGGCGGTGCGCACGCCCAGGCTGGTCAGCGCGAGCGGCCCGACGGCGAACGGACGGGCGAGCCGGAGCGTCCGTACCGGCCGCTCGATCCCGAAGGCGATCTCGACCGGCTCGGCGGCGCCGCTCATCGTCCCGTCCTGCGCCTCGGCGATCCGGACGCCGGCGCCAGCGGTGGCGAGCGTGCGCGGATGATGCGGATCGAAGCGGATCCGGAGCGGCTCGCCGCCCAGCTCGACCAGGGCGTAGATCCCGCCCCAGCCGCCGAACAGCCCGCCTTCGTCCGCCATCGGCAGCGACACGGTGCGCTCGCCCGGCAGCGGATCTCGCAGCACGAAGCTGATCACCGGCTGCGGCAGGCCGCCCGGCCCGATGACTCCGTCCGCCGCCCGGGTGAAGGGCCGAGCGCCGAACCCGACCCGCCGCCGTCGCGCCTGCGCGCCTTCGCCGACGGCGATGCGGGCGACGGCGGAGCTGCCGTCGATCCGATGCGGCCCGACCAGATAGCCGAAGCCGACCATGCCCCGCCGCAACCCGGCCCGGCCCGCCCATTCCTGGTCGAGCACCGCCATGGAAGGCGCCGCGGGATCGATGCGGATCCGTCCCGGCGCGTCATTGACCGTTGCGGCGACGATGCCGTCGCCGGAGACGACCAGAGTCTCGGGCCCCTCGGCCGCCCCGGTCAGGGCGATCGCCGCAAATACCGATATTGCCGCCCGCGCCGAACGCATCCGCCTCTCCCTCCCCGCATTTCCGCGATCGAGGTGACGGCCATTTGGGGCGGCAATATGTCTCCCCCTTCCCGGATCCGCGGCGCGAATGGCACCCGTCACCTTCGTCACCTTTATCCCCCGCCTCCGCCCGTCGCTT
The DNA here is from genome assembly GCF_003347635.1 of Sphingosinicella terrae. Classification (GTDB taxonomy): domain Bacteria; phylum Pseudomonadota; class Alphaproteobacteria; order Sphingomonadales; family Sphingomonadaceae; genus Allosphingosinicella; species Allosphingosinicella terrae. Next base: position 192,490 of record NZ_QDFY01000006.1, on the reverse strand, counting down.
CGCCCTCGACACCCGCTTGGGCCCGCCCCTAGAGCGATTTCTAGTCGGATGGACTCATCCGACGACTCGGAAATCGCGGCAGATCAAAATCCTGGACCGGATGATCTGATGCAATCAGATCACAATCCGGTCTAGGGTCGCGCCGGTGAACGATCCCCTCGACATTCTCCATACGACCTTCGGCTTCCAGGATTTCCGCGGCGTCCAGCGCCAGGTCATCGATCGGGTCATGGCCGGCGCGCACAGCCTCGCCGTCATGCCGACCGGCGCCGGCAAGTCGCTCTGCTACCAGGTGCCGGCGCTGGCGCGGCCGGGCACCGCGCTCGTCGTCTCGCCGCTCATCGCCCTGATGCACGACCAGATCCGCGCCGCCGACGCGTTCGGGATCAAGGCGGCCGCGCTCACCTCGGCCGATTCGAACCGCGCCGAGACGATCGATCGGCTGAAAGCGGGCGATCTCGATCTCCTCTACGTCGCGCCCGAGCGCGCCACCGGCGACGGCTTCCGCAATCTGCTCTCGCGCGTGCCCTTGTCGCTGATCGCGATCGACGAAGCGCATTGCGTCTCCGAATGGGGTCACGATTTCCGCCCCGATTACCGCCAGCTACTGCCGCTGCTGCAGCTCTTCCCGGACGTGCCGCGGCTCGCCCTCACCGCCACCGCCGATAAGCGCACCCGCGCCGACATCCTCGTCCAGCTCGGCATCCCCGGCGACGGCCTCATCGTCGCCGGCTTCGATCGGCCCAATATCCGCTACCATGTCCGCCCCCGCGACGGCGTCGGTGCGCAGCTGAAGACGCTGATGGCGGGCCGCCCCGGCCCCGGCATCGTCTACGTGCCCAGCCGCGACAAGGCCGAGCGGCTCGCCGAGCAGCTCTCCGCCGGCGGCCGCCCGGTATTGCCCTACCATGCCGGTCTCGATCCCCAGGTGCGCGCCCGCAACCAGGCCGCCTTCGTCAATTCCGAGGAGATGGTGATGTGCGCCACCATCGCCTTCGGCATGGGCATCGACAAGCCGGACGTGCGCTTCGTCGCCCATGCCGGCATCCCCAAGTCGATCGAGGCTTATTACCAGGAAACCGGCCGCGCCGGCCGCGACGGCGAGCCGGCCGAGGCCTGGCTGTTCTGGGGCGCCGACGATTTCGCCCGCGCCCGCCGCCGCATCGCCACCGAGGTGCCGGAGGACCGCCAGGGGGGCGAGCGCGAGCGGCTGAACGCGCTCGCCAGCCTGGTCGAGGCGGCCGGCTGCCGGCGCGCGATCCTGCTCCGCCATTTCGGCGAGGATCCGCCGGAAAGCTGCGGCAATTGCGACAATTGCCTGGAACCGCCGCGCGCGATCGACGCCAGCACCGTCGCCCAGAAGCTGCTCTCCGCCGCCTTCCGCACCGAGATGCGCTTTGGCCTCGGGCACCTCACCGACGTCCTCGCCGGCCGCGAGACCGACAAGGTGCTCGGCTCCGGCCACCACCGCCTCAGCGTCTTCGGCATCGCCGACGCCGACGAGCTCTTTATGGTCAAGCCGGTCGCGCGCGCTTTGCTCGCCCGCGACGCGCTCCGCGCCGACGATTTCGGCGGCCTCTCCTTCGGCCCGGGCGCCAAGCCGATCCTGAAGGGCGAGGCCAAGCTCGAAGTGGTGCTGCCGCCGCCCCGCACCCGCAAGCGCCGGCGCTCCGGCGCCGACGAGGAGCACGGCCACGATCCCCTGTTCGAGGCGCTGCGCGCCCGCCGGCGCGAGCTCGCCGCCGAGGCCGGCGTCCCGCCCTACGTCATCTTCCACGATTCCACCCTGCGCGAGATGGCCGCCGCCCGCCCCAATAGCCTCCACGCCCTCGGCGCCATCGGCGGCGTCGGCGCCGCCAAGCTCGAACGCTATGGCGAGGCGTTCCTCGAAGCGATCGCCGAGCATCTGGAGACGCAGGGGTGAACCTTTTCCGTCGCCCCTGCGAAAGCAGGGGCCCAAGCCGAGTCATCGAAGGGCGGGGCGTCCCCCACTCACGTCGCCCCTGCGGAGCCTGTCCTGAGCGACGCCGCAGGCGGCGTCGAAGGGGCAGGGGCCCAAGCCGAGTTTGTTCGGGCGGGCATCTCCCCTCTCGTCGCCCCTGCGCAGGCAGGGGCCCAACCCGAGCCAGTGAAGCCCGCCGGCGTCAATCCGACCCCACGTCGCCCCTGCGGAGCCTGTCCTGAGCGACGCCGCAGGCGGCGTCGAAGGGGCAGGGGCCCAAGCCGAGTCAGTGAGGCCCGCGGTCGCCGATCAATCGGGGACCCAGATTGGGCCCCTGCCTGCGCAGGGGCGACGATTGGGCTGAGCTTGATATAACATCACCAATCGAATATCCTCCTCCCGCCAGCGCCAAACAGGGAGGAATGCCATGAAGTCCCCCGTCCGCCTGCTCATCCTCGCCTCCAGCCTCCTCGCCGCCGCCCCGGCCGCGGCGCAGACCCCGGCCGCCTCGCCCCTGCTCGGCCGCTGGGCGGTCGACGTCGCCCGGCTGCCGGCCGACGATCGGCCGCGAAGCGTCACCTTCACGATCAGCGATGCGGGCGCCGGCCGCTGGACGACCCGGATCGACATCGTCGCCGCCAACGGCGGAAGGCTGACCACCGAGGCGACCTACAGCCTCGACGGCACTCCCGCCGCCGTCACCGGCTATCCCGGCGCCGATACCGTCTCGGTCACCACCCCCTCGCCCGACGTCCTCGTCATGGCCCTCGCCAATCGCGGAACCCCGTCCTCGACCCGCGTCTTCACCGTCGACGCGGGCGGCGACAGCCAGACCGAGACGGTGGTCTACTTCCGCCCCGACGGCACCCCCGCCCAGCGCACCAACCACTTCAACCGGATCGAGTAGGAGAGCAGGCCACCGCTTATTCCTCCCCGCGGTTCCGCGGGGAGGGGGACCGCCCGCAGGGCGGTGGAGGGGGGCCTTCAGCCGCGAAGTGCGGGGGGCATCAACAGGAACAAGAAGAGCCCCACCACCAGGCTTCGCCTGGTCCCCCTCCCCGCGAAAGCGCGGGGAGGATCAGGGACTCCGCCACCCTCAGGGTCTCGCCCCCGCCGCCGCGCTTCGCTATGCCGGCCCCACACGTCACCGCCCGGAGCGTCCGTCATGAAGCTGATTCCCCTCGGTCCCGCCATGTTCGTCGCCGGCCAGGTCGATCCGGCCGACATGCCCGAGCTGGCCGCGCAGGGGATCACTTTGGTCATCAACAACCGCCCCGACGGCGAGGAGCCGGGCCAGCCGAGCTCGGCCGCGGTCGAGGAGGCGGCCCGCTCGGCCGGGCTCGACTATCGCCACATCCCGGTCGCCGGCAGCGCCGCCCACGATCAGGTCGAGGCGATGAGCGAGGCGCTGGGCGAGGCGGAGGGCAAGGTCCTCGCTTTCTGCCGCTCCGGCACCCGCTCCGCCTATCTGTGGGCGATGGCCCGCGCCAGCCAGGGCGAAGCGATCGAATCGATCGAGGCGAGGGCCTCGGCGGCCGGCTACGATCTCAGCCGGATGCTGCCCGCGCGGCACTGAGCTTCCGCCGCGGCGAAGGAATCGCCGCCATTTCCAAATAATCCGAAAGCATTGGCGCAGGACGAGCCGGAATATTGCCGGTGGCGATCGCCGCTGCTCGTCTTTCGCTTGGGCAGAACAACCGGCGGATGTATTATGAAGATCGACTCGCAGGGTCCCGGGGGTTCCTATGCATTTTGTCGATGTCGAGGCGCTCAACTTCCGCAACGCGCCGCGGGCGACGCCCGAAACGAAGTTCGGCACGCTCTTCCTCTGCCATCCGGTCGAGATAGTGGAGGCGGATAGCGGCGACGGCTTCTGCCGGGTCAGGACCCGGTTCGACGGCGCCCAGACCGAGGGCTTCGTCTCGCGCGCCCTGCTGCGCGAGTCTGCCGGCGAGCGGCGCGAGGCGCTGATCGCACAGGCGATCCTGCAATGGCACCGGTTCGAGCGCGGGCTCGGCAAGGAGACGGTCGATCCCTTCTTCCGCCATGTCGGCGAGATGTGGCGGGCGATCGGCATCGACCTCGACGGCAAGGACAATGACCAGCCCTGGTCTGCGGCGGCGATCTCCTTCATGGTCCGCCACGCCGGCAAGGGCTATGAGGATTTCCGCTTCGCCGCCGCCCACGCCCGCTACATCCACCATTCGATCAAGAAGCGCGAGGCGGACGCGGCCTCGCCCTTCTGGGGCTTCCGGCTGCACGAGCATCGCCCGCGCCTCGGCGACATGGTCTGCAGGTGGCGGGAGCGGCCGATCGACTTCGAGACCGCGCGGCGGCGCGACGACTATAAGAGCCATTGCGATATCGTCATCAAGGTCGACAGCGCGAAGAACGTCGTCCTCGCGCTCGGCGGCAATGTCAGGAATTCGGTCTCGATCACCCGCTATGCGCTCGGACCGGGCGACTTCCTCGCCGACCAAGGCGGGGTCTTCGCCGTCCTCGCCAACCGCGCCGACGCCTGAGCTCAGCCGGCCGCGTCGAGCACCCGCTGCGCCTGGGCGAGGTCGCCCTCGTCGACCATCAGCCGGCAGGGCAGGATGCCGCCAACCCAGCTCATCTCGGCATCGAACAGGAAGGCGTCGACCCCCGCCGCCTCGAGCGCCGACTGCAGCACCGACGCCTCGATCCGATTGTCGCACTTCCTCAGCTCGACCAGCGCCATCTCCGCCCTTTCAGCCTCGACCGGTCCCAGTCCCCAGTCCCCAGTCCCCAGTCCCCAGTCCCCAGTCCCCAGTCCCCAGTCCCCAGTCACCAGGGCACCACATCCCCCGCCGCGGTCTCCATCGCCGTCGGCTTCCTCCCCAGCATCGCATTGCGGTGCGGGAAGCGGCCGAAGCGCTCGATCACGTCATGGTGGAGCCGGGCGTAGCGCAGCGGCTCGGCATCGCCCAAGGCGGTAAACAGGAGCAGCGAGCGGACCTGGTCCTTGAGGTCCTCGCTATGCTGGAAGGGCATGTAGAGGAAGCCGCGCCGTTCCTGGGCCATGCCGTCGTCATAGCCCTTGTCGACCGCACCCTTGGCGACGGCGAGGGCGAGATGATCGGTGGAGAACTGGTCGGCATGGCCGCGCATCATGTTGCGCGGGAACTGGTCGAACAGGATCACCGCGGCGAGCGCCTCGTCGGGCGAGCCGAGAAAGTCCGCCGCCTGGCGGCGGCTCTGCGCCTCCCACAAAGCGAGGAAGCGCTCCTTTATCTCGGCGTCGAAGGCGGGGTCCGCCTTCCACCATCTCTCCTCGTCCTGCGCGAACCAGAAGTCGAGCACCTCGCCGACCCAGGGCTCGGCGGCGGCGCCCGTCGCCGACGCCGCCATCAGGCCGCCGTCCCGCCGACGGTGAGGCCCTCGATCAGGAGGGTCGGCTGGCCGACGCCGGCGGGGACCGACTGGCCGCCCTTGCCGCAGATGCCGATGCCCTCGTCCAGGGCCATGTCGTCGCCGATCGCCGCCACCTTGGTGAGCACGGTCGGCCCGTCGCCGATCAGGGTCGCGCCCTTGATCGGCGCGCCGAGCTTGCCGTTCTCGATCCGGTAGGCCTCGGTGCAGGAGAAGACGAACTTGCCCGAGGTGATGTCGACCTGGCCGCCGCCGAAGCTCTTGGCGTAGATGCCGTTCTTCGCCCGCGCGAGGATCTCGCCGGGATCGTCCCTGCCGCCGAGCATGAAGGTGTTGGTCATCCGCGGCATCGGCGCGTGCTGGAAGCTCTCGCGCCGGCCGTTGCCGGTCGGCTCGACCCCCATCAGCCGGGCGTTCATCCGGTCCTGGATATAGCCCTTGAGGATGCCGTCCTCGATCAGCACGTTGCGCTGGGTCGGCGTGCCCTCGTCGTCGATGGTGAGCGATCCGCGGCGGCGGTCGATCGATCCGTCGTCGATGACGGTGACGCCGGGAGCCGCCACCCGCTCGCCGATCCGCCCGGAAAAGGCCGAGGTTCCCTTGCGGTTGAAGTCGCCCTCGAGGCCGTGGCCGACCGCCTCGTGCAAGAGGACGCCGGGCCAACCCGGCCCGAGCACCACCGTCATCTCGCCGGCCGGCGCGGCGACCGATTCGAGATTGACCAGCGCCTGGGCCAAGGCGACGTCGATCGCCTGGTTCCAGGTCCCCGGCTCGAACAGGTCGTCATAGAGGTAGCGGCCGCCGAGGCCGTGGAAGCCGGTCTCGCGCCGGCCGTTCTGCTCGACGACGATCTGGACGTTGAGGCGCACCAGCGGCCGCACGTCATGGGCGACGAAGCCGTCCGGGCGGACGATGTCGACGACGCTCCAGCTGCCCGACAGGCCGACCGTCACCTGCGCGACCCGCGGATCGCGGGCGCGGGCGGCGGCGTCGATCTGCTGGCACAGCGCCACCTTCTTCGCGAAGGGGACGAGGCCCAATGGATCGTCCTCGATATAGAGCCGGGCATTGGTCCGCCGCGGCGGCGCGGCCCGCGCGCCCTTGGCCGGGTCGAGCACCGCCATCGTCTCGGCGGCGCGGCGGATCGCCGCCTCGCTGATCTCGTTCGCCTGGGCGAAGGCGGTGGTCTCGCCCGACACGCCGCGCAGGCCGAAGCCTGCCTGGGTGTTGAAGTCGGCGGTCTTCAGCCGGCCGTCGTCGAAGCCGAAGCTCTCCGAGGCGATATATTGAAGGTAGAGCTCGCCGTCGTCGCAGCGGGCGAGCGCCTCGGCGGTGAGGCGGAGGGCGGCGTCGGGGTCGAGGCCGTCGGGGCGATAGAGGAAGCGGCGCGGATCTGGGGTCATGCCCCCGATATAGGGACCGCCGCCGCGATGTCGAATGGGGCGATAGCGCTTGGGCCGCCGTTCGGCACCTGTTCGTCCCGAGCGAAGTCGAGGGGCGCCCGCTCCGCCGCGGTGCCAGCGCATGTCCCCGCGAAAAAGCATGTGAAGGAAACCGTGTCCGTCCTTCTTGCGCCGGGCAGACCCTCCATCTCGACGGAGAGGGTGAGCAGGCGATCTTGAGGCGGCTCGCCGGAATGGCGTGGCAGGCGGCGATTACCCTTGTGCGCCGCCGCGATCGTCGGCCGGGCCGCCGCTCAGGATGAAGCGCTTGTCGCAATAGCCGCAATCGGCATAGCCGCGCTCGTCGATCTGGATGAAGACGCGCGGATGGCCGAGCGCGGGCGAGATCTCGGTCGCACCGTCGCAGGCGACGCGCGCAATGTCGGTATAGGCGATCTCGGGCGTGAAGGGATCGGTAGTGGCCATGGCCCGGCTCTAGCAATGCGGCCAAGCCCGGACAATCGGCTTTGGCGAAGGGAGTTTCTCCCCTCCCTTCGAACTTGTCCCCCTCCCCTTGATGGGGAGGGGTTAGGGGCGGGGTGGCCTCCACGACCCACGCTGTGCCCGTGTAACCTCCACCCCACCATCGGCTGGCGGTCCGTCCCCCGGACGGACCGTTGGATCCAGCCGATCCTCCCCATCAAGGGGAGGGCTTGATTGGGGCGCCTTTGACAGCCCAAATCCCGCCCTCGTCGCACCTTCGCAACGTTCCGGCCGCATATCGACCCGGTGGGGATTTCTCCCGTTCGCGCTTGGGATTAACCATCTCCGCGGCCGCCGGAGTGTTGGCGGCCGGTGTGCGGGAGCGAGTGGGATGGCGAGTGAAGCCGTGGCGGCGGCCGCAGGGGCGAGGTCGGTCGGCAGCGATGAGCTGGCGCAGGGCCTGCTGCTGATGCGGGCGAGCGCGATCAAGGTGGTGAGGCTGCAGCTGGCGATGGAGCGCCGGGATCGCCGCGCCGCGATCGAGGCGGTGGACGAGCTGATGGGGCTCGACCGGCGGCTCGGCGAGTTCCTCGACGATCTGCCGGTCGCGGACGGCCCCCTGTCGGCGGCGCGGGCGGAGGTGGAAGCGCAGGGCCGCGCCCTCGCCCGCGAGAAGCTGACCCTGGTCGCCGGCGTCCACGGCCCGCGTCTCGCGCCCCGTCCGGAATGGGTGGAACTGGCGCGGCCGGCGGCGGATCCGGCGGCGCAGGAGCGACCGCCCGCCCCGCTCGAGCTCGAGCCGACCCAGATCCTGCTCGACGATCCGGAGCCCCGCGCGTCGGGCTCCCGCCTGATCGCCGCCGGCCTGGTGCTCGTCCTGCTCCTGCTCGGCGGCCTGGCCTTCTATCTCTTGTCCGGCGCCGCGGCGGGCTGGCCCCCGCTCGACGCCGTCATCGACGGAGTGGTGCGATGAACGTGTCAGACGGGTTGCTGCGGGCGCAGGCGTTCGAAGCCTATGAGAATATCCCCTCGCTCGACACCCATGGCGAGCTGGCGCGGCTGATCCTCGCCGAGGTGTCGCTGCTCACCGAGAAATACCGGCACGTTCGCCGCCACGACGTCCCGCACATCCGCGAGCTGTCCGGGCTGCTCGACGTGCTCTGGCAGGAGGTCGAGATGGAGTTCGCGGCGGCCCATCCGGACGAGGACGATTCGATCGAGAGCCTGCCTCTGTTCCGCTGGGCGAGCCTGGCGCCGGCGCGGGGGATACGCTCCGCCGCCTGACCGCCGGCGTCGCCCGGCGCTTCCCGGCGGCGGCCAAGGCCGCTATGCCTCCGGCCATGTCCGAAGCCGCCATCTCGATCCAGGATCTCCAGAAGACCTATAAGGGGGGCAAGCGTGCGCTCGACGGCGTCAGCATCGACGTGCCGCGCGGCCAGATCTTCGGCCTGCTCGGCCCCAACGGCGCCGGCAAGTCGACTCTGATCAACATCCTCGCCGGCCTCGTCACCAAGACCGGCGGCAGCGCCCGGATCTGGGGCTTCGACGTTGACGAGCAACCGCGCAACGCCAAGAGGGCGATCGGGGTCGTTCCCCAGGAGATATTGTTCGATCCCTTCTTCACGCCGAAGGAGGCGCTGGAGATCCAGGCGGGGCTCTACGGGGTGCCGCGCGAGGACCGGCGAACGATGGAGCTGCTGCGCGCCGTCCATCTCGAGGACAAGGCGAACGCTTATGCCCGCACCCTGTCGGGCGGCATGAAGCGGCGCCTGCTCGTCGCCAAGGCGATGGTCCATTCGCCGCCGATCCTGGTGCTCGACGAGCCGACCGCCGGCGTGGACGTCGAGCTTCGCCAGCAGCTCTGGGACTATGTCCGCAGCCTCCACGCGCAGGGCGTCACCATCGTGCTGACCACCCATTATCTCGAGGAAGCGGAGCAATTGTGCGACCGGATCGCGATCATCAACCATGGCCGCCTCATCGCCAACGAGGCGACCCGCGACCTGGTCGGCATGGCGCAGGAGAAGGTGGTCGAGGTGATCGTCGACCGCGACGTCACCGCGCCGCTGGACGCGCCCTGCTTCGACAAGGTCGAGCTGTCGGGCGAGCGCACGCTGGCGATCACCTACCGCAAGGACCGGGTCAATGCCGGCGACGTCCTCGCCGCGCTCCAGCGCGAAGGGCTCGGCATCGTCGACGTCTCGACCCGCGAGGCCGATCTCGAGGACGTCTTCCTCAACCTCACCCGCTCGACCGGAACCAATGGCTGAACCGCCGCAGCCGCCCCTCCCCTTGAGGGGAGGGGATCAAGGGGAGGGGGCGCGCGTCCGCGCGCCTGGAAGACTCGTCACCGGCTCACGACTCCCCTCGCTGCCGAAAGCCCGGGCCTGAAATGCCGCACCACGCCTTCGACGTCATCGTCATCGGCTCGGGCGCCGCCGGGCTGACCGCGGCGATCAACCTCGCCCAGCGCTTCCGGGTCGGCGTGCTCGCCAAGGCCGGCCTTTCCGACGGCTCGACCGCCTGGGCGCAGGGCGGGATCGCGGCGGTGCTCGAGCCCGGCGACACGTTCGAGAGCCATGTCGAGGATACGATGATCGCCGGCGCCGGCCTCAACAACCGCGCCACGGTCGAGTTCGTCGTCGAGAATGCCCCGGCGGCGATCGAGCGGCTGGCCGAGCTCGGCGTCCCGTTCAACGTCGCCCCCGACGCCAATGGCTGGCATCTGACCCGGGAGGGCGGCCACAGCCATCGCCGCATCGTCCATGTCGACGACGCCACCGGCCGGGCCGTGCAGCAGGCGCTCGAGCGCGCCGCGGCGGCCAATCCGAACATCACCTTGCTTCCGGACCGAGTCGCGATCGACCTCGTCACCAGCCGCCACGGCGAGCGCTATTCCGGCGACGGCCATGTCTGGGGCGTCTACGCGCTCGACCGGGCGTCGGGCATCGTCGAGACCTTCACCGCCCGGGCGACGATCCTCGCCACCGGCGGCGCCGGCCGCGTCTACCTCTTCTCGACGGCGCCGCGCGGCGCGACCGGGGACGGCATCGCGATGGCGTGGCGGGCGGGCTGCCGCGTCTCCAACATGGAGTTCATGCAGTTCCACCCGACCTGCCTCTACAATCTCGAGGTCAAGAACTTCCTGATCACCGAGGCGGTGCGGGGCGAGGGCGGACGGCTGCTGATCCCGGAGACCGGCCACCGCTTCATGCCGGACTTCGATCCCCGCGCCGAGCTGGCGCCGCGCGACGTCGTCGCCCGCGCCATAGACCACGAGATCAAGCGGCTCGGCCTCGACTTCGTCCATCTCGACATCAGCCACGCCCCGCCCGATTTCGTGCGGGGCCATTTCCCCAACATCCACGCCCGGCTGCAGGAACTGGGCATCGACATCACCCGCCAGCCGATCCCGGTGGTGCCGGCGCAGCATTATACCTGTGGCGGCGTGGTCGTGGATCTGGACGGCCGCACCGACCTGCCCGGCCTCTATGCGGTCGGCGAGGTCAGCCAGTCCGGCCTGCACGGCGCCAATCGCCTCGCCTCCAACTCGCTGCTCGAATGCTTCGTCTTCGGCGAGGCGGCGGCCCGGCATATCGCGGACCAGTGGGACGATCTGGCGCCGCCGCCGCCGATCCGGCCGTGGGACGAGAGCCGGGTCACCGACTCCGACGAGGAGGTGGTGATCAAGCAGAACTGGACCGAGATACGCCGCTTCATGTGGAACTATGTCGGCATCGTGCGCACCACCAAGCGGCTCGAGCGCGCCCAGCACCGGATCCGGATGCTGGCCGAGGAGGTCGGCGACTATTACGGCCATTTCCGGGTGACGCCGGACCTGGTCGAGCTCAGGAACCTCCTCCAGACCGCCGGGCTCATCGTCCGCTCCGCCCTCCACCGCAAGGAGAGCCGCGGCCTCCATTACACGCTCGATTTTCCCGAGACGCTGGCCGAAGCGGGCGACACGGTGCTGGCGCCCTGATCCCTCGAAAAGGCCCTTCGGCGGGCATCGCGAGGTACGCGGCGACGAAGCGCGCCTGTCGGGAAGGCCCGGCGCCGCGCCAATTTACAATCTTTTACAATTTCCGGGGAATATCGCGGGGGAATACGGTAATTACCGAATGTTGCGCTACCGAACTTTAACGATGAATATCCCAGGACGGGTGGTGATCGTCCGGCGCGGCGCCTGGGGCTGCAACGCAGTCAGTCCGCCGCACCGGTGATCGGCCGTGAGGCATTCGCGATGCGGGCTGGCAAGCCCGGCTCGTGGCCGCGGTTCGCCAGGGGGTGCGTATGGGGGTGCGGTTTGCGTTTGGCCTCATGGAACGCCCCTCTTGCGGGGTGCGTGGGCCGGGATCCGCCGTGCCAGGCGCCGAGCGGGGACGGGTGGGCCGACGCCGATGCGCGTGATCGTCGTCGATGAGGATCCGATCGCTCGCGAGCCCCTCGTCCGGTCGCTCCGGCAAGACGGCTTCGTCACCGACGCGGCCGAATGCGCGCTCGAATTCTACCGCGGGATGGCGATGGACGGCTACGACATCGCCATCATCGACATCGGCTTGCCCGACGAGAACGGGCTCCAGGTCGCCTCCTGGTTGCGCAGCCGCGGCGATGCGGGAATCATCCTGCTCGGCAAGGAGGAGAGCGCGCGCGACCGGATCGACGGGTTCCGCAGCGGCGCCGATCTCTATTTCGCAAAGCCGGTCGACGGCGATGAGCTCGCCGAGGCGACGCGCAGCCTCGCGCGGCGCCTCGTCCGCGGGGAACCGCCGCTGCACCCCTCGCCCGCACCGACGCCCGTCGCCTGGTATTTCGATGCGGCCCAATGGCGCCTCCAGTCACCCGACGGGAAATCGGTGAAGCTCACCGCCACGGAGCAGGCCTTCTTCCAGCGGCTGGTCCTGCAGCCCGGGCGTGCCGCTCCCCGTCACGATCTTCGCGCCGAGCTCGGCTATCGCGAGGGCAAGGCCGCCGACCAGAGCCTCGACGCGCTGGTCCGTCGTCTGCGGCGGAAGATCGAGAGGGACACCGGCGATTCCGCACCGATCCAGACGGTGCATGGCCAAGGCTATCTCTTCTCGGCTCCGCTGCGCCGGGAACGCCGACGCCCGCCGAATTGACGCCGCCGCCGCAGGCCCATTCTACCGCCTCCATCCGTCAGGTCGCGCCGTTGCCGGCATGAACCCGCGTGCCGTGAAGGCGACGCTCTCGCATGAATAGCTCAGACCGACCGAGTGTCGGACTTGGTTGGGATTCGTCAGTTTTAGTCAGAACTAAACGTATCTGGATAGAAACGATCGACCAAAGACTGTAAATATTTGATAAATCATTTTCTGGGATCATCGTAAATACAGCGAGTTAGTGATTGGACTATTAGAGACTACTTGAAACGACAACGTCGTTTCGTCTAGCCTCGAAAGTCGATGTGCAGGGGGTAGTGTATCCAGTGGGCGTAGGTTCCGGGCAAATGATCCCGCCCGATCGGCTGAGGCGCAGCGCTGCGCCCGCCTCTCAACCCGTCAATTCTGCAGACCGGCCCGATCGTGCCGGCGACGGGTCGTTCCTGCCCGAATCCGAAGGGGAAAGAAGATGGTCCGAGTGAGCCGCGATCCGCGAGGCGTCAATGCGAGAACGCGCTGGCGTCCTTTGCTGTCCGGGACATCGGTTTCTGCGCTGGTCCTGCTCGGCCTTCCCTCGTTCGCGCACGCCCAGAACGCGAACCGCTATTGGGATGCCAACAGCACGGCGCCCGGCGCCGGCGGCGCAGGCACCTGGGACACGACGTCATTGCGGTGGAGCACCGATGGAATCGGCACCGGCGGTCTCTACGACCGGCCGTGGCAGAACGCGCAGCTGGACAATGCGATCTTCGCCGGGACCGCGGGCATCGTGAACCTGAGCGTGCCGATCACCGTCCACAACATCACTTTCGACAGCGCGAACTATACGCTCACCGGAAACACGCTGACGCTCGCCGGTACGACGCCAACGATCACCGTCAACAGTGGCACTTCGACGATCAGTTCCGTCATCGCCGGCACGCAGGGCCTGACCAAGGCAGGCGCGGGAACGATCAGCCTGACCGGCGTGAACACCTTCACGGGTGGCGTCGTCGTCAACGCCGGCGGGCTTTCGGTCGACTCGGACGCAGCGCTTGGCAACGGTGCCAACACGGTCACGCTGAACGACGGCGCCTCCTTCGCGGCCACGGGGGCCCTGAGCACCAGCCGCCAAGTCGTCCTGAATGGCGCGATCACCTTCTCCGGTGCCGGCGTCGGGTCCGCCCTGATCTCGGGTACCGGAACGCTCTCCCTGTTCAGGGGCGTTACGATGAGCAACGACGCCAACACCTATACAGGCACGACGATAACCAACGCACCCGGGACAGCCGGAACGGTCTGGTTCACGTCGGTCAGGAATACGGGTCTGGCAAGTTCGCTCGGAGCGGGCGGCGAAATCCTTCTCAGAGGCGCCAATATCTATACCGGTGACGGGGACACCACCGACCGCACGTTCCGACTTCAGCCTTCCGCCAACGCAGCGGTGACTCTGGCCAATGCGGGTACCGGTACCTTGGCATTGACCGGCACCATGTCTCTCGAGGGAGGTCCGCGCGGAATCAGCTTCGCGGCCAACAGCGGCGATCTCGACCTCTCCGGTACCCTCAGCGGCACCAACACCGCGACCGTCACTTTTACCGGACTCGGCACAGCGCGCAGGATCACGCTCGGTGAAGCGAATACCTATACCGGTGCCAACAGCATCGGCGCGGTGACGCTGGAGGTCTCGAGCCTCGCCGATCGCGGTGCGGCCAGTTCCCTCGGCACGAACGGCAATACGGGCGCGGGGCTCGCCGACATACAGATCGACAATGGCGTGCTCGACTATACGGGTGACGGCGACATCAGCAACCGCACCTGGGCGCTTTCGAACAGTTCAAGCGTGCTCAACAATGGCTTGGGTGGGCTGGTGCTCACGGGCGCGGCACAGTTCAATGCCGGGGCGACGATGGACACGCTGACGCTCGGCGGCAGCTTCGCGGGCGAGAACAGCTTCTCGGGCGACCTGACCGGCTCAGGCCGTCTGGTCATGAACGGTGCGGGCACATGGGTTATCTCGGGTGCGAACAGCTTTACCGGCGGCATAACCGTCGAAAACGGCACGCTGCGCATCGGCTCCGCCTCGGCCCTCGGCGTGACCACCGACGTGACCGTGAACGGCGGCACGCTCGATCTCGACGGGTATGACCTTAGCCTGACCTCGATCGCCGGCTCTGGCGGCGTGCTGGCCCTCGGAAGCGCGAACCTCACCGTCAACCTGGGTACGGGCGTCGACAGGACCTATTCCGGTAGCATCACCGGCACCGGCAGCTTCACCAAGCTCGGCGCCGGCAACCTGACGCTCACCGGCGCCAGTAGCTATACGGGGGTGACGACGATCGGCGGCGGCATTCTGTCGCTCGACTTCGCCGCGACGTCCGACGGCCCTACCGACAATCTCATTTCGGATCAGTCGGCGCTGTTCATGAGCGGCGGCGAGCTTCGCGTGACAGGCGGCCCCGGAGAAAACAACAGCCAGACTTTCGACGGCCTCACCATCACCGGCGGGAACAATATCATCCGGGCGACCGGGACCGCGGCCAACCTGACGCTCGACCTGGGCGCCATCACGCGCTCGGCCGGTCTCGCCAATTTCGTGCTTCCCGGGGCCGGGGCGATCACGACCAGCAATGCCGACGGCGCGTTGGGCGGATGGGCGACCGTGAACGGCACCGATTATGCGAAGGTCGAGGGCGGCAACATCGTCGCATTCACCAGTACGGATTATGTGAACAGCGACGACGCTTCCACCTGGGCCGCCGATCAGATCCTGAGCGACGCGGGCGGAAGCGCAGACTCCGCTTATTTCGGGACAGTCGGCAGCAACGTCCAGATCGGGGGACTGCAATATACCGCCAACGCGGATTCCACGGTCGAGATCGCCCCAGGGGCCACGCTCGGCATCGACGGCACGATCATCGTCGCCCCGAGCGTGGCCACCGGGACCCAGCTCATCACCGACGGCTCGATCACCGGCTCGTCGGGCGGCGGCGTGCTCGGCGTGCAGCAGAATGGTGCCGGAATCTTCGAAATAGCTTCGCAGATCGTCGACAATACGGGCACGATCGGCTTCACCAAGGCCGGCGCGGGCAGGGTCGTCCTCAGCGGCAGCAACACCTATACCGGGGCGACCACGATCGCCCAGGGCACGCTTTCGGTCAATTCGATCGAGAATGGCGGCACCGCGAGTGCCATCGGCCAATCGGCCTCCGACGCATCGAACCTGGTGATCCAGGGTGCGACGCTGGAATATACCGGCGGCACGACGATCTCCGATCGCGGGTTCACCCTGGCCCGTTCGGGCTCCACCACCTCGGGCACGATCTCCGTCTTCGACGCGGCGGCCAACCTGACCTTCGGCGGGCAAGTCACGAGCTCCGACGGTGCCGGCCTCACCAAGACCGGCGACGGGACGCTGACGCTGACCAACGCCGGCAACGACTATACCGGCATCACCAGAATCGAAGCAGGTGTCCTTGCGACCGATAATCTGGCGAATGGCGGGATCACCAGCGGGATCGGCGCCGCGAGCAGCGACTCGGCCAACCTCGTGCTGCTCAACGGCAGCACCCTCCGCTATACCGGGGGAAATGTCGAGATCGACCGCGGCTTCACGGTCGAAAGCGGTGCCGGGAGGATCGACGTCAGCGCGGGGGCGACCACGCTGACCGTCGGCGGCGTGATCCTCGGCGGCGGCAACCTCGAGAAGTACGGCGACGGAACGCTGGTGCTGACGGGCGCCAACTTGCACGCGGGCACGGTCGTGCAGGAGGGCATATTGCGGGCGGGCGGCACCGACGTCTTCGGCAGTCCGACCGGTGCAATGACGGTGAATGCCGGGGGCATTCTGGATCTTGCGGACAACGATAACCGCATCGGGGCGCTCAACGGCGATGGCGACGTGACGCTCGGCTCGCTGGTCACGACCACGCTCACGATCGGCGGCGCCAACAGCACCGGCACCGGATTCACCGGCACGATCAGCGGCGCGGGCAACGTGACCCACACCAACGGCACTCAGGTGATGGCGGGCTGCGGCAACAGCTACACCGGCGTCACCACCATCACGGGAGCCCTGGGCGGATCCGTCCTGGCCACGGACTGCATTCGCGACGGCGGCGAGGACAGCGGTATCGGTGCGTCCGGCAGCGACGCCAGCAATCTCGTGATCCAGAACAGCGGCATCCTGAACTATACGGCCGTCGCCACCAACCAGGTTACCGACCGCGGCTTCACCCTGGCCGCGGGCTTCGGCTACATACAGGTGGCCGACGCCGGTACGGTGCTGGAGTTCACTGGCGATTTCACCGGCCCCGGTGCGCTGATCAAGCGGGGCGCAGGCACGTTGGTCCTTTCCGGCGCCAACGGCTCCACGGGGGAGACCCGGGTCGAAGCGGGCGTCCTGCGATCGGGTTCGGATGAGGCGTTCAACAACGGCCGGCGCCTGTTGATGAGCAATGTGGCGAGCGCATCGTTCGACCTGAACGGCTTCGACGCGACGTTCGGCGCCCTGGACGGCGGCGGTGCGATCGGCGGAAACATCACGCTCGGCGGCGCGACGCTGACGGTCGCGAACATCGAGAACAGGACCTATGGCGGCACGATCAGCGGAAGCGGCTCGCTCGTCAAGACCGGCGCCGGGAACCAGGGCCTGGTCAGTTGCGGCAGCAGCTATACCGGCTCGACCACGATCAACAGCGGCACGCTTTTTGCCAGCTGCCTCACCGATGGGCTGACCAACAGCTCGATCGGCGCTTCGAGCAACGATGCGTCCAACCTCGTGCTCAACGGCGGCGCGTTGCAATATACGGGCACGGGCGACAGCACCGACCGGCAGTTCACCCTCGGTGGCAGCGCCAGGATCAATGCCTCCGGGACCGGTGCCCTTGCCTTCACCAGCACCGCCGCGGTGACGCTGACCGGGCCTGGCGCGCGGACCCTGACGCTGGGGGGCACGAACACGGGAGACAATGTCCTCGCGTCGCAGCTTACGGATACGGACGGCGGCGGCATCACTTCGCTGACCAAGGCCGAAGCCGGTACCTGGCGGCTCAGCAACGCCGACAGCACCTATACCGGCGTCACGTCCATCCTCGGCGGCGTCCTGAGCGTCGACAAGCTCGCGGATGGCGGCCTTGCCAGCAGCATCGGCCGTTCGACCCTGAATGCGGCCAATCTCGTGATCGGTTCGGGTTCGACCTTGCGCTACACCGGCGCAGGGGATTCAACCAACCGCCTGTTCACGCTCCAGACCGGCGTCTCCTTCATCGAATCGTCGGGAACCGGGGCGATTGCGTTCACCAACACTGGCACCATGGGCTTCCAGGGCAACGGGGCGCGCGTCTTCGCGCTCGGCGGCACCAATACCGGCGCCAACATCATGGGCGTGAGCATCACCAACGGCACGGGCGGCGCGACCACCCTTGCCAAGAACGACACCGGAAACTGGTATCTCACCGGTAACAGCACCTACAGCGGCGACACCAACATCAATGCCGGTACCTTGTTCATCGGCAATGGCGGTAATACGGGCTCGATCACCAGCGCCATCGTCAACGTCACCGGCTTCGGCGCGCTCGGCTTCAATCGTTCCGACACCGTCACCTATGCCGGACTGATCCAGGGTTCCGGCGGCGTCACCCAGGCGGGCGCCGGCACGACGATCCTGACGGGCGACAATCTCTATGCGGGCGGCACGACGATCAGTGCGGGCACGCTGCAACTCGGCAACGGCGGCGCGTCGGGAGCGATCGTCGGCGATGTCGCCAACAGCGGCACGCTCGCCTTCAACCGGAACAATGCCTACGCCTTCGCGGGCACGATCACCGGCACCGGCACGATCGCACAGATCGGCACCGGCACGACCACGCTGACTGCAGCCAACACCGCCGGCGCCACCACGATCAGCGCGGGCACGCTGAACGTCAACGGCGCACTGACGACGCAAACCGTCGCGATGACCGGCACCTCGACGCTGAACGTGAACGCCACGATGGGCGCGGCAGCAGGCGGTACCGCGATCTTCGCCGGGGACACCGGCGCCAGCACGATCAATGTCGCGTCGGGCGTCACGCTGCGCGCGGCGGGCGATCTCGGCGGGGGCGGCGATGTCGTGAACATCGCGGGAACGCTGAACACCGGGGCGGGTGCCTTCTTGCTCGGCGCCGGCAACGATACGTTCATTGTGAGCGGCGGGCTCGTGGGCCGCATCGACGGGGGCGCCGGTACCGACGGGCTGCAGGTCGACGGCACGCTCTTCCGTGTACTGGATAGCGCCAACGTCACCGGCTTCGAGTCGCTCACCAAGAACGACATCGCCGTTCTCATCCTGACGGGCGACCACAGCTTTGCCAACGGAACCACCGTTACGGGCGGCACGCTGCAGATCGGCGATGGCACCGCGACCGGGACGCTGGCGGGCGATGTCGCGAACAGCAGCGCGCTGAGGTTCAACCGTGCGGGCACTTCCACCTACGCCGGTGTGATTTCCGGCACCGGGGTCGTCCAACACAATGGCAGCGGGACGACGATCTTCACGGGCAGCAATAGCTACACGGGTGCGACCAACGTCAACGCCGGAACCCTGTTGGTGAACGGCAACCAGTCGGGCGCGACCGGTCTCGTCAGCGTCGCGTCGGGCGCGACGCTCGGCGGCGCCGGCACGACCGGCGGCAGCGTCACCATCGCCAACGGCGGCACGCTGGCACCGGGCTCGAACGGCGTCGGCGCGCTGACCATCAACGGCAATCTTGCGCTCGGCGACACCTCCCAGCTCGACTTCCAGTTCGGACAGGCGAACGTGCCGGGCGGTCTGCTCAACGATATCGTCAATGTCGGCGGCGATCTGACTCTCGATGGCACGATCAACGTCACCGAATCCGCGGGCGGCAATTTCGGCCCCGGCATCTACCGCATATTCAACTATGGCGGCACGCTGAACGATCAGGGCCTCCAGCTCGGGGCAATGCCCGGCGGGAGCAGTGTGCAGCTTCAGACTTCGGTCGCAGGCCAGGTCAATCTGGTGAACTCGGCAGGGCTGGCGTTCAGCTTCTGGGACGGCGACGCAGGCCCCAAGCTCGATGGCGTCATCAATGGCGGCAGCGGCGCCTGGCATCTGGCCGGCACCGACAACAACTGGACTGGCGCGGACGGTGCGGTCAACGCCGCCTATGCCGACGGGAGCATGGCGATCTTTGCCGGCACGGCGGGCACGGTGAATGTCGATAACGGCCTGGGCGCGGTGACCGCATCGGGCTTGCAGTTCGCAACGAACGGCTACCAGATCGCGGGTGACGACCTGACACTGGTCGGTTCCCAGGCGACGATCCGCGTCGGCGACGGAACGGCAGCAGGCTCGGGCTATACCGCCACGATCGACGCGGCCCTCATCGGCGATTCGCAGCTGGTGAAGACCGATGCCGGAACGCTGATCCTGACCGGCGCCAATTCCTACACCGGCGGTACGCTGATCAGCGGCGGCGTGCTTTCGGTCGCCAATGACAGCTTCCTCGGGGACGCTGCCGGGGTGATCACGCTCGACGGCGGCACCTTGCAGCTGACCGGCGCCAGCGCGCCCACCACGCACAGCTACGCGCTGGGTGCAAGCGGCGGCTCCATCGACGTGACCGACGCCGCAGCCTCGGCCGGCATCCTCAATGGGCTCAGCGGCAACGGCGGACTGACCAAGCTTGGCGCCGGCTCGCTCACTCTCGCAGCAGACAACAGCTATGCCGGCGGCACGACGATCAGCGGCGGCACGCTGCGGATCGGGGCCGGGGGCACCACCGGGTCGATCGTCGGCGACGTGGTCAATAACGGCACGCTGAACTTCAACCGCTCGGACGCCCATAGCTTCGCCGGATCGATCACCGGCACCGGCGGGGTCACGATATTCAGCACCGGCGTGACCACTCTGACGGGCAACAGCAATTACGGCGGCACGACGACGCTCGGCAATCTGAGCACCAATCTGCGCATAGCCGAAGGCGCGATCGTCACGTCCGGCGGCGCCACGAGCCTCGGTCGCTCCACGCTGACGATCGACGGCGCGAATACGGTCTTCAGCACCACGTCCGTCAACGGCACCGCATCCGGCGCGGGCTCGAGCATCGTGAGCGTCACCAACGGCGGCACGCTTCGGGTCACGGCGGGCGATCTCTCCATGCGCGCTGCGGGGACCTCGATTCAGGTCAACGTCAGCGGCGCGAACTCGCTGGCCGATATTTCGGGTGGTGTCCTGGGGACCGCGGTCGTGAACTCCCCCTTCAGCATGACGATCGGCACGGGCGGGACGCTGCGCACGGCGGGCGCGAGCCAGATCGGTAGCGCGACGAGCACGACCAACCCCATCGCCGTCGCGATCACCGGCGCCGGTTCAAACTGGACGAGCACCGGCTCGCTGCTCATGACCGCCGGCGACTTCACCGTCGATCAGGGCGGTGTCGCGACCTTCGCGTCGGCGACCTTCGGTTCGGCACCTCAGGCAGCCAGCCTGCAGGTGTCGGGTGCGGATTCGAGCTTCGCCACGACCGGCGACCTGGTCATCGGCAGCGGCACCGGCACCGGCGTGCTCACCTTGACCGACGGCGGACACGTGACGGTCGGCGGAACCCTCACGCTCGCTGAGGATGCCGGCGCGACCGGCATCCTCAACATCGGTGGGGCCGAGGGAGCGGCGGCTGCGGCGTCCGGCGTGTTCGATGCCGCGACGCTCGGCCTGGGCAGCGCGACTTCGCGCCTCAATTTCAACCACACCGACCCCGGCTATGTGTTCGCGACCGTCTTGACCGGTACCGGCAACGTCAACCAGACCGCCGGCACGACGATCCTCACGGGCCTCAACACCTATTCCGGCCTGACGACGGTCGACGGCGGGACGCTGCTGGTCAACGGCGATCAGTCGTCGGCAATGGGCCAGACCGACGTGGCTTCGGGCGCGACGCTCGGCGGCATCGGCCGGATCGGCGGGGATGTGATCCTGGCCGACGGAGCGTTCCTGGCGCCTGGCGATGTCTCCGGCCCCGGCACGCTGACGATCAACGGCAACCTGTCGCTCGCCGGTACGTCGCGGCTTCTCTACGATTTCGGCGAATCGAACGTGGTCGGCGGGCCGCTGAACGACCTGGTCGTGGTCGGGGGCGATCTCGACCTTGCCGGCACGATCGACGTGACCGTGACGCCGGGCGGCAGCTTCGACGTCGGGGTCTACCGCGTGATCAGCTACGGCGGAGCGCTGACCGGCAGCGGCCTCGCCGTGGGCGGCGCGCCCGCCGGCAGCTCGCCGATCGTGCAGACCTCGGTGGGCGGGCAGGTCAATCTCGTCAACACGGCGGGGCTGACACTCAATTTCTGGGACGGCGAGGGCGCCCCGGGCAAGTTCGACGGCTTCATCAACGGCGGCGACGGCATCTGGCAGAACAGCGCCGGCAACGATAATTGGGCCGATGTCACAGGCGCCTTGAACGGCCCCTTCAACGATGGCGAGTTCGCCATCTTCTCGGCGGCGGCCGGGACCGTGACCGTCGACAACATCCTGGGCCCGGTCACCGCCTTGGGCATGCAGTTCGTCAGCGACGGCTACGTCATCGCGGGCGGCGACGTGGCGCTGCTCGGGCTTCAATCGGTGATCAGGGTCGGCGACGGCACGGCGGATGGGCTGGACTATACCGCAACGATCGCCTCGGCGCTCACCGGAAGCTCGCAGCTCGTGAAGACCGATCTCGGCACGCTCGTGCTCACCGGCACCAACAGCTATACGGGCGGCACCCTGATCGATGTCGGCACGCTGAGGATCTCGAGCGACGCCAATCTCGGCGACGCGGCGGGCGGCCTGATCCTCGACGGCGGCACCCTCAACACGACGGCGAACATCGTCTCCGCGCGCAGCGTCACCCTGACCGGCACAGGCACGTTCCTCACCGATGCGGGGACCAGCCTGGAGTTTACCGGCGCGCTGACCGGATCGGGCAATCTCATCAAGGACGGCGCGGGCACGCTTGCGCTCAACGACACGTCGAACCACAGCGGCACCACGAGCGTTCTCGCCGGCAACCTGATCGTCAACGGCGACCTTTCGCAGGCGACGGGCCTCACCAGCGTCGCGGCCGGTTCGACGCTCGGCGGGCGGGGAATAATCGGCGGCGACGTCATCGTCGCCGACGGCGGCACGCTTGCGCCGGGCACCAGCCCCGGCACGCTGACGATCAACGGCGGCCTTACGCTCGGCGCCGGCTCGAACCTGAGCTACGAGTTCGGCCAGGCCAATGTCGCGGGCGGCTCGCTCAACGACCTCGTCGTGGTCGGCGGCGACCTGAGGCTGGACGGCACGATCAACGTGTCGGTCGCGACCGGCGGCAGCTTCGGCCCCGGCATCTACCGCGTGTTCAACTATGGCGGCACACTGACCGACGCCGGCCTGGCACTCGGCACCTTGCCGGGTGGGAGCCAAGTCTCGGTCCAGACCTCGATCGCCGGACAGATCAATCTCGTCAATACGGCGGGCCTGACGCTCAGCTTCTGGGACGGCGATGCCGGTCCAAAGAACAACTCCCTCGTCGACGGCGGCAACGGCACTTGGCGCGTGGGTGGCGGATCCATCAACTGGACCGACGCGGACGGCACCGTGAATGCGGACTATGCGCAGGAAACCTTCGCGATCTTCTCCGGCGCAACGGGCACGGTCAGCATCGACGATGCCGGCGGCGACGTGCTGGCTTCGGGACTTCAGTTCGCGAGCGACGCTTATCTGCTCACCGGCGACAGACTGACGCTGACCGGGAGCTCGGCCATCGTCCAGGTCGGCGACGGCAGCGCGGCCGGAGCCGGCTACACCGCGACGATCGCGGCCGAGCTCGCGGGCTCGGCGGCTCTCGTGAAGACCGATGCCGGGACGCTGATCCTCGCCGGCACCAACAGCTATGGCGGCGGGACGACGATCAACGGCGGCACCGTCCGCATCTCGGCCGATTCCAATCTGGGCGACGCCGCCGGCGGGGTGATCCTCGACGAAGGCACGCTCAACAGCACGGCGGACATGGTTTCGGCGCGGGCCGTCACCCTTGCCGGGCAAGGCACGTTCCTCATCGATGGAAACACGGAGCTCGCGCTCAGCGGTCTCCTCTCGGGCGCCGGAGCGCTGGTCAAGGACGGTGCCGGATCGCTCGTCCTGACGGCGGACAACATTCATGCCGGCGGCACCGTCATCGCCGGCGGCACGCTCCAGATCGGGGACGGCGGTACCAGCGGCAGCATCAGGGGCAATGTCGCGAATGACGGCGCCCTCGTTTTCGACCGTTCGGACGCCCTGACCTTCGCAGGCGCGATTTCGGGCTCGGGCACTCTTCGCCAGGCCGGTACCGGCACGACGATCCTCACCGGCGCGAACCTCTATGCCGGCGGCACGGCGATCGGTTCGGGAACGCTCCAGATCGGTGACGGCGGCACCACGGGCTCAATCCTCGGCGATGTCGCCAATGACGGCACTCTGGCCTTCAACCGCTCGGATTCGGTCACCTTTTCCGGCACCGTCACCGGAACCGGTTCGGTGGTGAAGGACGGGGCCGGTACGCTGATCCTGAGCGGCGCGAACAGCTATTCCGGGTCGACCTGGGCCCTCGCCGGCACCCTGCTCGTCAACGGCGATCAGTCGGGGGCGACCGGTCTCACCAGCGTGGCCTCCGACGCCACGCTCGCCGGCGCGGGCATCATCGGCGGCGACGTCGTCGTCGCCGATGGCGCAAGGCTCGCCCCGGGCGCGGGGGGCGCGGGGACGCTGACCATCAACGGCAGCCTGTCGCTCGCATCGGCGGCGCAGGTCGACATGGATTTCGGGGCGGCCAACGCGGTGGGAAGCGCGTTCAACGATCTGGTCGACGTGGAGGGCGACCTCATCCTCGACGGCACTCTCAACGTGACCGTCCCCCCCGGCGGCGCGTTCGGCATCGGCCTTTTCCGGATCGCCAATTATGGCGGCACGCTGACCGACAACGGACTGGCGCTCGGCACCTTGCCGGCCGGCGCCGAGGTGTCGGTGCAGACGTCGGTCGCGAACCAGGTCAATCTGATCAACACCGGCGGCGCGACACTCAACTTCTGGGACGGCGCGGCCGGACCGAAGCTCAACGGCGAAGTCGACGGCGGTGACGGCGTCTGGCAGGCGGCCAGCGGCAACGACAACTGGGCCGATGCGACCGGCGCGGTCAACGCCGGATACGATGACGGCGCGTTCGCGATCTTCACCGGCACGGCCGGAACCGTCACGGTCGACAACAGTCTCGGGGCGGTCACCGCGTCGGGCCTGCAGTTCGCCGCCGACGGCTACACCATCGCAGGCGATGCACTGACCCTGGCGGCGCCGGAGTCGGTGATCCGGGTCGGAGACGGCACGGCGGGCGGGGCAGGCTATACCGCCACCATCGCGAGCGCGATCACCGGGACCGCCAGGCTGGTCAAGACGGATCTCGGCACGCTTCTGCTGTCCGGCGCCAATAGCCATAGCGGCGGCACGGCGATCAACGGTGGCACGCTGCGGATCGCGAGCGATGTCCATCTGGGTGCCGCCGCGGGCGGCCTCAGCTTCGACGGCGGCACGCTCAACACCACCGCCGACCTCCGCTCGGCGCGCGCGGTCGAACTCGCCGGGACAGGGACCTTCCTGACCGATGCGGGCACTACGCTGACCCTCGGCGGCGCCGTCACCGGCGCGGGCAGCTTGACCAAGAGCGGGACCGGCACGCTGGTGCTGGCCGGGACCGGCAGCTATTCCGGCGCGACCAGCGTCAATGCCGGCGCGCTGCTGGTGAACGGCGATTATGCGGACTCGACCGGAGCGACCTCGATCAGCTCGGGTGCGAGCCTCGGCGGCACCGGAACGATCGGCGGTGACGTCACCCTGGCCGCGGGAGCGACGCTCACTCCGGGCGCGGGCGGGGCCGGCACGCTCACCATCGCCGGCGATCTCACGATCGCCTCCGACGCTCAGCTCGATTTCGAGTTCGGCCAGGCCAACGTCGCCGGCGGAGCGCTCAACGACCTCGTCAATGTCGGCGGCGACCTGATCCTCGACGGCACGATCAACGTGACGGTCCCCGGCGGCGGCCCCTTCGAGGCCGGTATCTATCGCGTCTTCAACTATGGCGGAGCGCTGACCGACAACGGGCTCGTCGTCGGCACCCTGCCCGGCGGCGGCAGCGCCACCGTCCAGACGTCGATCGCCGGCCAGGTGAACCTGGTGAACAGCGCCGGGCTGGAAATCAACTTCTGGGATGGCGGAGCGGGGCGGCGCGACGACGGCGTCGTCCAGGGGGGCGACGGCGTCTGGCAGAATGGCGACGCCAGCCAAAACTGGACCGACGCGAGCGGCCGAGTGAACGCGCCTTACGGGAACGGCTCCTTCGCGATCTTCGGCGGCACCGGTGGAACGGTCACGGTGGACAACGGCCTTGGACAAGTGGTGGCCGGCGGCCTCCAGTTCGCGGCCGGCGACTATGTCATCGAGGGCGACGCCCTCGCCCTGACCGGTCCGCAGGCAACGATACGGGTCGGCGACGGCAGCGCGGCCGGTGCGGATTTCGTCGCGACCATCGAATCGGCGATTTCGGGCGAAGCGCAGCTGGTCAAGACCGATGCCGGCACACTGATCCTCGCCGGCATCAACAGCTATGGCGGCGGCACCCTCATCCGGAGCGGAACCGTCCAGATCTCGTCCGACTCCAATCTCGGCGCGGCCGAGGGCGACATCACGCTCGAGGGCGGCACGCTGGCGACCAGCGCCGACCTGAGCAGCGGACGCGACCTCGTCATGGCCGGCGCCGGAACGATCTCGACCGCAGGCGGAACCATCTTCACTCTGAGCGGATCGCTGTCGGGCTCGGGAGCTCTCAACAAGTCGGGCGAGGGCACGCTGCTCCTTACCGGCGACAGCTCGGATTATGGCGGCTCGACCGATGTCGAGGGCACTTTGGTGGTGAACGGCACCCTGTGCGGCGACGTCAACGTGCTCGACGGCGCACGCCTGGAAGGCACCGGTACCGTCTGCACGACGGTGAATGCCGGAACCGTCGCTTCGGGCAATTCCATCGGCACCTTGACCGTCGATGGCCGCTATACCGGCGTCGATGGCGTGCTCGAAGTCGAGGCCGAGCTTGGTGGCGATGCGTCGGCGGCCGACCGGCTGGTGGTCACCGGAGGCACGGCCGGAACGACCGAGGTCGTCGTCATCAACGTCGGCGGCGCGGGCGCACAGACGGTCGAGGGGATCAAGATCGTCGACGTGACCGGCGGAGCCTCCGACGGCACCTTCGCGCTTCGAGGCGACTATGTCTTCGAGGGCAGTCAGGCGGTGATCGCCGGTGCTTTTGGATACCGCCTCTTCAAGGGCGGCGTCTCGACCCCGACCGACGGCGATTGGTATCTCCGCTCGGCCCTGCTCGACGGGTCGGGCGAGCCTCAGGGGCCGCTCTTCCAGCCCGGCGTCCCACTTTACGAGAGCTACGGCGAGACCCTTCGGTTGCTGAACGGCCTGCCTACGCTCCAGGAACGCGCCGGCAACCGTCGATGGTCCGGGTTCACCGCTTCGGGTATCGGCCTGTGGAGCCGGATGGAGGCCACGCGTCATCGTCCCGATGCTGCCGTTTCGACCAGCGCTACCGATCTCAACGCCTCCACTTGGAGCCTCCAGGTCGGGCTCGACGCGCCGCTCCTGGACGAGACGGCGGGCACGCTCGTCGCGGGCATGAACGTTCGCTACGGCCAGGCTGATGGCCGGGTGCGGTCGCAGTTCGGCAACGGCACGCTCGACACCCAGGGCTATGGAATCGGCGCCACCCTCACCTGGTATGGCAGCGGCGGCTTCTATGCCGACGCGCAGGCACAGATGAGCTGGTACTATAGCGACCTCGAGTCGGACCTGCTGGGGAGCCTCGTCGAGGACAATGACGGCGCCGGCGAGGCGTTCAGCCTCGAGGTCGGCCAGCGTCTGCCGCTGGGCGGGTCTCTCAGCCTCACCCCCCAGGCGCAGATCGTCTACTCCGGCGTCCGGTTCGATCGATTCTCCGACCCCGCCGACGCCATCGTCTCGTCAGACGGGGCCGAGAGCCTGCGGGGCCGGTTCGGCCTGTCGCTCGATCACCAGCGCAGCTGGCAGCGAAGCAGCGGCGACACGGCGCGGACCCACTTCTACGGGATCGTCAATCTCGACCACGAGATGCTGGACGGCACCCGAATCGACGTGTCGGGGACGCCGCTCCTGCGGCGGGAGGAGCGCCTGTGGGGCGAGGTCGGCATCGGCGGCAGCTTCAGTTGGCAGGACGGCCGCTACGCCCTCTTCTCGGAGATCTCGGCGGAAACCGCCCTTTCGAGGTTCGGCGAAAGCAACACGCTTCGCGCCAATGCGGGTTTCCGGATGCAGTTCTAAGACCGGCAGCGGGGCCAGGCCGACGGAGAATTCTCCGAACCTTCGCGGGTCCTACCGTCCCAGGAAGTCCCGCATCGCCGCGGCGAACCGCGCAGGCTGGTCGAGCATGACCATGTGGCCGGCGCCGTCGATCCGTACCAGCCGGGCGCCGCGGGCGCGGGCATAGGCATTGGCGAAGGTGCGGTCGAGCGCGGCCGCCCCGCGCGGATCGGGCGAGGCGTAGACGATCATCATCGGCGCGCGGATGCGCGGCAGCTGCGCTGCGAGATCGATGCCCGCCAGATCGTGGGTGGCGCGGGCGACGACGTCGGGATCGCTGCGGCTGTTGCTCGAAGCGGGCGGGCTGAAGGCGTTCATCAGATTGCCGAGCAGCCGCCGGCCGCCCGGCGAGGCGACCATGTTGCGGATCGTGTCGGCGAACGGGCTCATGTCGCGGGCATTGCCGCCGAAAAGGCCTGAAGGCTGCGGCAGCATGTCGACTACCATGATCCGTCCGGCGAGGTTCGGGTGGCGCGCGCCGATCATCATCGCGAGCGTGCCGCCCATCGAATGGCCGACGATCGCCGGCCGCTGCAGCCGCCGGTCGACGATGTAGCGGGCAATCTCGTCCGCGAGCGGCCCGACCACCGTGCCTTCGCGGTTGCCGCGCGCCGGCTCGCCGGCGAATCCGGCGACCTGGACGAGATGGTAGCGATGGCCCGGCACGGCGGCGACTGCGGCACTCCACACGTCGCGGCCCGAGGTCAGGCCGGGGATGAGGATGACGTCGGGCCCGGTGCCGCGAACCTGGACCGAAAAGCGGCTCGGCTGGAAGCGAGCCTGAGCCTCCGACGGCGTCGGTGACAGCGAGGTCAAGGCGAGCGCCAGCGCGCCGAAGAGGAAGCCCCTGCGATTCATCGGCTTTCTCCTAAGAGGCGCGCTTTAACCGAAGCTGACGAAGCGACGGGTGCCGCCGCGACCCACGGCAGAGCGTGCCCGAATCCGGTTGTCTCAACATCTGGTTGGGCTACATCCCGCCAATGTCCTCCCCGCATCTCTATCTCGTCGACGGCTCGAGCTACATCTTCCGCGCCTTCCACCGGCTGCCGCCGCTGACCAACAAGCACGGCCTCAATGTCGGCGCGGTCTACGGCTATACGACGATGCTGTGGAAGCTGGCCGACGGCCTCAACAAGACGGAAGGGCCGACCCACCTCGCCGTCATCCTCGACGCGTCGGAGAGCACGTTCCGCAACCAGATGTACGATGGCTACAAGGCGAACCGGCCGCCGGCGCCGCCCGAGCTGGTGCCGCAATTCCCGCTGATCCGCGACGCCACCCGCGCCTTCTCCATCCCCTGCATCGAGCAGGACGGGCTCGAGGCCGACGACATCATAGCCTGCTATTCCAAGGCTGCGCTCGAGCAGGGCTGGCAGGTCACCATCGTCTCCTCCGACAAGGACCTGATGCAGCTGATCGAGCCCGGGCTCGACATGCTCGACACGATGAACGACCGCCGCATCGGCCGCGATGAGGTGATCGAGAAGTTCGGCGTCCCGCCGGAGCAGGTCGGCGAGGTGCTGGCGCTGATGGGCGACAGCGTCGACAACGTGCCCGGGGTGCCCGGCGTGGGGCCGAAGACGGCCTCGCAGCTGATCCAGCAATATGGCGACGTCGAGAACGTCCTCGCCCATGTCGAGGAGATCAAGAAGCCCAAGCTCAAGCAGAATCTGATCGAGCATGCCGACGCGGCGCGGCTGTCGCGCGAGCTGGTCCGGCTGGTCTGCGACGCGCCGCTGCCCGAGCCGCTCGACTCGCTGGCGATCCAGGGCATTCCGGAGGAGCCGCTTCGCGATTTCCTCGAGCATCACGGCTTTCGCACCCTGCTTGCCCGCCTGGGGGCTCAGAAGCAGGCGGCGGCGCCGGCGTCCACCTCGCCCGCACACATCCCGGTCCAGGCGGAGGTGCGGCCCGAGCCGAAGATCGACCGATCCGCCTACGAGACCGTCACCGACGAGGCCGCGCTCGACCGCTGGATCGCCGAGGCTTACGCCCAGGGCTTCGTCGCCTTCGATACCGAGACGGACGGGCGCGACTGCGTCACCGCCAGGCTGGTCGGGATCAGCATGGCCACCCACTGCGGCAAGGCCTGCTACATCCCGCTCGAGCATGGCGGCCACGATCTCCTCAGCGAGCGGCCGAACCAGCTCGCCGCCGAACTGGTGCTGGCCAGGCTGAAGCCGCTGCTCGAGGATCCGGCGGTCCTCAAGATCGGCCACAATCTCAAATTCGACTGGGTCGTGCTCGACCGCCGCGGCATCCGGGTGTCGCCCTATGACGACAGCCTGGTGATGAGCTTCAACCTCGATGCCGGCGGGCTCAACAGCCATGCCATGGACGATCTCGCCAAGAAGCATCTCGACCATGACTGCCTGACCTACAAGGAGCTTTGCGGGACCGGCCAGAAGCAGATCACCTTCGACAAGGTGACGATCGACCGCGCCACCGAATATGCCGCCGAGGATGCGGACGTCACCTTGCGTCTGTGGAAGCGCTTCCGCCATCGCCTCCCGCTCGAACGGGTGACCCGGGTCTACGAGATGGTCGACCGGCCGCTGGTCGAGGTGATCGGCCGCATGGAACGGGACGGGGTCAAGGTCGATCGCGAGGCGCTGAAGGCGCTGTCGGCGGAGTTCAACGTCCAGATCGCCGACCTCGAGGAGCGCGTGTGCGGCGAGGCGGGCTGCAAATTCACCATCGGCAGCCCGCAGCAGCTCGGCGACGTGCTGTTCAACCAGATGGGCCTGAAGGGCGGCCGCAAGGGCAAGTCGGGCACGTGGTCGACCGACGTGACCGAGCTCGAGCGGCTCGCCCGCGACGGCGTGCCGATCGCCCAGCTCGTGCTCGACTGGCGCCAGCTCACCAAGCTGAAAAGCACCTATACCGACGCGCTCCAGGAGCAGATCAACAAGGAAACCGGCCGGGTCCATACAAGCTACAGCCTGTCGGGCGCGCAGACCGGCCGCCTCGCCTCGACCGATCCCAACCTCATGAACATCCCGATCCGCACCGAGATCGGCCGGCGGATCCGCGACGCCTTCATCGCCGAGCCCGGCCATGTCGTCATGTCCGCGGACTACAGCCAGATCGAGCTGAGGCTCGCCGCCCACATCGCCGACGTGCCGCAGCTGCGCGAGGCGTTCCGCCAGGGTGCGGACATCCACAACCGCACCGCGGAGGAGCTGTTCGGGGAGGTCAATCGCGACACCCGCGCCAGCGCCAAGACGATCAACTTCGCCATCCTCTACGGCATCTCGCGCTGGGGGCTGGCCGGCCGGCTCGGCGTCACCGCCGACGAGGCCCAGGCGATCATCGACCGCTATCTCGACCGCTTTCCCGGCATCCGCAATTATATCGGCGACACGCTCACCCACGCGCGCGAGACCGGCTTCACCACCACCCTGTTCGGCCGCAAGACCCACTTCCCCCGGATCAAGTCCAACCAGCAGGGCGAGCGCCAGGGGGCGGAGCGGGCCGCGATCAACGCGCCGATCCAGGGCACCGCCGCCGACATCATCAAGCGGGCGATGACGCGTATCTATCCCGCGCTTGAGGCGGAGGGCCTCACCGGCGTGCGCATGCTTCTCCAGGTCCATGACGAGCTCGTCTTCGAGGTGCCCGAAGCCGAGGCCGAGCAGGCGGCCGCGGTCATCCGGCGGGTGATGGAGGGCGCCGCCGAGCCGGCGGTCGAGCTCAGCGTCCCGCTCGGCGTCGAAATCGGCTTCGGTCAGAACTGGGGCGCCGCGCATTGACCCAGGCCGGCCCCGGGCCGGGCGACGACATCGCCGCCCTCGCCAAGGGCGGCCGGACCAACTTCTTCGGTTTCCTGCTCCGGCTCGTCGCTCGTCTGCCCTTCCTGTTCATCGCCGGGCGCTATTACGGGCCGGAGCTGCTCGGCCGCTTCGCCTATGCGATCATCGTGATCGAGCTCGCCGCCCAGCTGGCGACGCTCGGGCTGAAGCGCGGCCTCGCCCAGCAGCTCGCTCATGCCGAGCGGCCCCATGCCTGCGTCGTCGCCGACGGCCTGCTCGCCGCGTTCATCGCCTCCGCCGCGGCGAGCGCGGTGCTGATGGTCTTCCCCCAGCTCATGTTCCCGACCGGCCAGATACACGGCGCGGACTGGCTGCTGCCCCTGGTCATCTTCGGAATCGCCGGTGCCGACGTCGCTTTGGCCGCCTTGGCCTATCGCCACGACGTCGCCTCGACCGTCCATGTCCGCGCCATCGTCGAGCCGTGGACGATCAGCATCGCCGCCGGCGCGCTCATCTTCCTGTCGTCGCGCGATGGCCTGATCATCGCCTATGTCGTCTCCATCGTCGCCGGGCTGCTCACCGCCTTGTGGCGGCTCTATCGAAGCTACGGCCTCCCGTCCGGCTGGCGGCCCAATCCCGCCGAGCTGATGGCGGTCGCGCGCCAGAATGTCCCGCTCGCCGCCGCCGACGCGATCGAATGGGGATCGCGGCGGCTCGACATCGCCATTCTCGGCCTGTTCGTCGCCCCTTATTATGTCGGGGTCTATTATGTCGCGCAGCAGGTCGCCTCGCTGCCCCAGAAGCTGAAGACCAGCTTCGATCCGATCCTGGCGCCGGTCATCACCCAGAAGCTCGGCGAAGGCGACAAGGCGGCGGTCGCCCGCCAGGTCCGCCAAGTCGGCTTCTGGATCATCGCCGCCCAGGCCGCGATCGGCCTGTCGCTCGGCATACCCGGCGAGGCGGTGATGGGCCTGGTCGGTCCGGCGTTCGTCGGCGGAACCGCCGCGCTGGCCTTCCTGCTCGCCGCCGAGGTGGTCGCGGCCACTGCCGCGGTCTCGGAAGCCGCGTTGGTCTATGTCGCCCGCCACCGCAACCTGCTCATCTCGATGCTCATGCTCGCCACCCAGGCGGTGCTGACCGTCGCCATCATCCTCGCGCTGCGGGCGGCCGAATGGCCGGCCGATCCCGAAAGGCGCCAAGCCTTCCAGGCGGCGGGCGCGGCGATCGGGCTGATGCTGGCCCTGGGCCTGGCCTCGGTGCTCAAGGCGAACCTGCTCTGCCGCATTCTCGGCGCGCCGGTGCAGGGCTGGCGCTGGTCGCTCGTCTGGGCAGGCGCGGCCGCGGTCGTCGTCGGCTTCGGCTTCACCATGCTGCCCCAGGCGTTCGAATGGGCGGAACTCGCCCTCGGCGTCCCGCTCATCCTGCTCGCCTTCGGCTTCGTCGTCTGGAAGAAGGGCTTCACCCGAGAAGACCGGGCGCTGTTCCGCCGGCACTCGAACGAGGAGCCAAGCCTGCCCCCGCCGGGGAGCGCCTCACCGTGATCAATTCAGGCCCTCCCCATCAAGGGGAGGGGCTTAAGGCTGCGCGGGCTGGCCGAATGCGCCCAAGGCCGCCACCACCATCGCCTCGGTCGCGGTCGAGATGACCGCATCGGCTTCCGGCGCCCAGAACGGACTGTGGAGCGAGGGCAGGCGCTGCGGATCGCCGCCCGCTTCCTGCCAGCGGTCCTGCGGGACGCCGCCGACCCAGAAGATCAGGCTTTCGATGCTCGGGTCTGCGAGCCGGTAGCGGGAGAAATCCTCCCCGGCCATGACCGGCGGTACCTGGCGCACCCGCTCCTCGCCGAAATGCTGGCGGAAGAGCGCTGCGGTGCTCTCGGTCAGGCGGTCGCTGTTGATCGTCGCCGGGGTGAAATCGGTCTCCCGGATCGCGATTTCGGGCATGCGGTCGTCGGGCATCCCGGCCGCGATCGCCTCGCCGCGGACGACGCGGCGGATGCCGTCGAGCAACTGGGTGCGGATCTCGGGCGTGTAGCTGCGCACCGTGATCAGCAGCTTGGCCTCGTCCGAGATGATGTTGTGCTTGGTCCCGCTCTGGAAGCTGCCGACCGTCACCACCGCCGAATCGAGCGGGTTCAGCTCGCGGCTGATCAGGGTCTGCAGGGTCGTCACGATCCGGCTGCCGAGCACGATCGGGTCGCGCGTGGTGTGCGGATAGGCGCCGTGGCCGCCGACGCCATGGACGGTGACGTCGACCGAGTCGACATTGGCGAGCGCCGGGCCGACCGAATAGCCGATCGTGCCGGCGGGGAGGCCGGCCGAATCGTGGAAGGCGATGGCGTAATCGGGCTTGGGAAAGCGGGTGAACAGGCCGTCATTGATCATGGCCAGGGCGCCCTGGCCGATCTCCTCGCCCGGCTGGCCGACCATCACCAGGGTCCCGGACCAGCGCTCGCGCATCGCCACCATCCGCCGCGCCGTGCCCACCCAGGCGGCCATATGGGTGTCGTGGCCGCAGGCATGCATGATCCCGCTCTCGATGCCGGCGAGGCTGGTGCCGCGCGCGCGGCTGGCGAAGGGGAGGCCGGTCTGCTCCTCGACGGGGAGCGCATCCATGTCGGCGCGCAGCATCACCACTGGCCCGTCGCCGTTGCGCAGCACCGCGACCACCCCGGTGCCGCCGACCCCCGACGTCACCTCGAAGCCGAGCCGCCGCGCCTCCTCGGCGAGCAGGCCGGCGGACCGAGTCTCCTGCATGCTGAGCTCGGGATGCTGGTGGAGGTCGCGGTAGAGATTCATTAGCTCGGGCATGTCCTGGCGAATGCCGGCGCCGAGATCCTGGGCGAGAGCGGGCGAGGTCGTGGACAGGAAAGAGGCCATGACCCACAGTGCCAAAGTTCGTCTCTTCATCAAAACCCTTCTTCAGTTTGCGGCGCCGGCCGGGACAAGCTCGATCACGTCGACGAGCGATTCGAAGCGCGGATAGGGGAAGACCAGCCGCCAGCGCCGGTCGCCGATACGCTCGAGCGACCCCGCCATGTCGCGCTCGCGGTCGGCACCATATTCGTGCGAACGTCTTTCGTCGCCGAGCTGGAGGGTGCCGAGGAAGACCAGCCGCCGGTCGAAATCGGGGAACAGCCGGCCGATCGGCCGCTGCGACCCGTCCAGCTTCGCGAAGGTGACGCGGTCGCCTTCCCCGGCGATCCGGCAGCGGAAGCGCGGATAGGCGACGAAGGGGTCGAGTTCGCTCGATGGCGTTCCGAGCTTGATCGTGCGGCAGTCATAGTCGCCGGGCGGGATGGCAGGGCCGACCAACGCCGCGTCCGGCTCGAGCAGCGCGCCCTCGCCAGCGATCGCCTCACTGTGGCCCGCCGCTCGCGCCTGCTCGAGCGCCTCGCCCCAGGCGTCGCGCCAGCGCCGCATCCGGCGACGGTCGTCTTCGGTCGCCACCGCCCGCCATCGCGTGCCGGCGGGCAAGCAGGCGGCGAGATCGGGTGGGCCGGCACCGGGGGACGCGCCCTGTCCGGCCGAGCAGGCGGCGATCAGGGCAGCGGCGAAGGTGGAGAACATGCCGTCAGCTAAGCCGAGGGGCGGGGGAGGGGCAAGGCTTCATCGCCGGGCCGGCGCCGGACCTGACGGCATTCGTGTCTTTCGGCCGCGCTGCGAATGGTGCACAAGCGCATGAGTCGGCCCGAAGGGCCGCTCTACAGGGGGCATCCATGTCGAAATTCAGCAAGTTCCTTGCCGGCGCCGTGTGCGCGCTGGCCGTCCTTCCCGCCGCCGCACAGGACTTCAACGCGGCGCCCAATTACGGCACGCTCAATCTCGAGGCGGGCTTCGCCAACGATCCGCGGGTGATCGCCGTCCGGTCGGGCGGGGAGCTCAACGCCGCCAATCTCAGCAGCTCCTGCGCCGGCTTCATCTCCAACGCGCCGGACGTTCGACTCAACTATACGGCCGGCAGCCTGCCGCTCATCATCTCGGTCGACGCGAGCGCCGACACCACCCTGGTGGTGAACGGGCCGGACGGCTCCTGGTATTGCGACGATGACGGCGGCGAGCGGGGGCTCAATCCGTCGCTGCGCTTCAACAGTCCGCAGAGCGGCCGCTACGAGATCTGGATCGGCACCTATGGCAGCGCCAGCCTCGAGCCCGGCCAGCTCCATATCTCCGAGCTCGAGAGCCGCTGAGGACGGCGGAGCGCCGGGAAATCGACCGAACATCGTGGGAAGGCCCATGAAGCGCGCATTCGAGATCGCCCTGCTGGCTCTGGCGCTTGCCGAAGCCGTGCCGGTCGGCGCGGTGGCGTCCGGTCCCGTCCTGCCGCCGGAGGAGGCGCTGCGGGAAGCGGTGGTCGCCATCACCCAACTCGACGGCGACCGGCTGGCCGAAGACGGGGATTATGCCCGCGAGGTGCTCCTCCATCTCGATCGGATCGAGGCGGCGAGCGGCGATCGCACCGAAGTGATCCCGTACCTCGAGGGCACGCGGCTGACCGCGCTCGCGACGCTCCAGCACCGCGACGAGATCGGCCGGATCGTCGATGCCATGACCGCGCGCCGTTCCTCCCGACCCGAAGATTATGCTGACGCCTTTTACGCCACGCTCGCGACGGCCGACTTTGCTCGCTTCGTCGTCCTGCTCGAAACGGCCAGCCGCCAGGTGCCGGGGGTAGCCCGCGGCGAGCTGAATGCATTACTGCCCCGCCAGACCGGTCGCGGAGTCCTCCGCCAGCTCAAGCA
The DNA here is from genome assembly GCF_003347635.1 of Sphingosinicella terrae. Taxonomy (GTDB): domain Bacteria; phylum Pseudomonadota; class Alphaproteobacteria; order Sphingomonadales; family Sphingomonadaceae; genus Allosphingosinicella; species Allosphingosinicella terrae. The sequence continues at coordinate 156,247 of NZ_QDFY01000006.1, read as the reverse complement.
GGACGGCCGCAATGACCTGCGCGTGCGGCTCGCCACTGCGCTCCATCGCACCGGTTGGCCGGGCGGCGGCGATCGCCACACCGCGGATATGATCAGCTCGATCCTGGTCGAGGACGGTCTGCAACGCGGCGACGCGGCTGCCGCTTCGGGATATGCCCAGACCATGTCGTCGACGGCGTTCCTGCTGCCGATGATCGTCCAGCGGCGCTACGATCCCGTGCTCGCTCCGGGAGAGGATCGGCTGGCGCTGCTCGCCCGATTGCTCGAGCAGGAGGACGCCGAGACCCTGGGGGGGTATGAGGCCGCGCCGGACGAGCCGAAATGGGTCCTCAGGCGCGCTCAATTTCTACGCAGCGTCGGGCGCGACGAAGAGGCCCTGACCCTCATCCAGCCCTTTCTCGAGGATGTCGCCGGGACCGCGCGTTCCGGCGAAGACGGCCCCTGGTTGATCAACGAAGCGGCTTATGCGCTGATCGCACTCGGGCGTTCGCAGGAGGGGCGGGCACTCATGGAGGCGCTCATTACGCTGCCGCTCAGCGAGGAGCCTTCCCTCATCAGCCAGAATATCAACTATCTGGAGATTCTGGAGGAGACGGGCGATCCGGAAGGCGCGCTCGCGCACGCCGCTACGCTCGAGCCGGAGGCGGCGGTCTATGCCAGCGAATATGGCCGCATGTGGGTCTCGTCGACAGTCATCTGCGCACTCGCGCAGCTTGGCCGCCGCGAGGAAGCGGGCGGACGCCTCGAGGTGATGCGTGCCGGGCGCGACGTCAATCCGTCGGCCTTGGTCCTTGCCTATCTCTGCAGCGGCGACGTGGATGCGGCAGCGGCGGAGATGGTAAGGCGCCTCGACAGCGACGCTCCGTCCAGCGCGATCCTCGCGCTCCAGGACTATGAACTCAGTCGCGGCCCTTTCCGGGGAAGTTTTCCCATCCAGCACTTGAACGCTTTGCGCCAGCGGCCGGAGGTCCGGGCCGCGCTCGAGAGGGTCGGGCGGCAGCTCACTCTGCCCCTCGCCCGCACCTCTTGGGGGAATTACTGACCCGGTGGCACCCGCTATTGCGCGGTCCAGCCGCCGTCCATCGACAGGTTCGCGCCGGTGATCGCGGCGGCTTCGTCTCGGCAAAGGAACAAGGCGAGCGCGGCGACCTGGTCGACGGTGACGAACTGCTTGGTCGGCTGCGCGGCGAGCAGGACGTCGTTCATCACGGCTTCCCGGGTGAGGCCGCGGGCGCGCATCGTGTCGGGAATCTGGTTCTCGACCAACGGCGTCCAGACATAGCCGGGGCTGATGCAATTGACGGTGATCCCGGCCTGGGCGACCTCGAGCGCCACCGTCTTGGTGAGGCCGGCAATGCCATGCTTGGCCGCAACATAGGCGGACTTGTTCGGGCTCGCCACCAGGCTGTGCGCCGAGGCGGTGTTGATGATTCGGCCCCAGCCGCGCGCCTTCATGTCGGGCAGCGCGAGGCGGATGGTGTGGAACGCCGCGGTCAGGTTGAGCGCCAGGATCTGGTTCCATTTCTCGACCGGGAACTGGTCGACCGGCGCGACATGCTGCATGCCGGCATTGTTCACCAATATGTCGATCGGCCCGAGCGTGTCGGCGGTGCGCCGCACCAGCCGCTCGATCGCCTCGGGCTGGGTGAGATCGGCGCCGTCGAAGCCGACGGCGACGCCGAGCGATTCGATGTCTGCCCGGGTCGCCTCGATCGCGCCGGCGTCGCCGAAGCCGTTGAGCATCACCTTGGCACCCTCGGCGGCTAGCCCGCGGGCGACGGCGAGGCCGATGCCGGAGGTGGAGCCGGTGACGAGCGCGGTCTTGCCTTCGAGCAGCATGAATGGCCTTTCAACTTGATCCGAAGCTCCCTTCGCGGCTCCCAGGAAGGAATGCAACCGCTCTCGGGCCTCTCCGCCCTTCCCAATCGATTCAGGATCTTGACCCTTTCCAGACCCAGGGCCGTGCGATCGGGACTTGCCCGGCGCGCGGCGGTCCGCAACTTCGTTACGGCCCGAGCATTGTCTTTCGCGAAACAGGGAGGAATCCATGCGCCTCGGCGACGAACGGCCCAGCGGCAACTTCGAGGATAGAAGCGGCCGCGGCGGTTTCCGCGGTTTCGGCGGCGGCGGCGGCGGGGCGTTCGGCCTGATCGCCGGGCTGGTGCTCAACCGGTTCGGGATCGTCGGCCTGCTCGTGCTCCTGCTCGGCTATTGCGCGCTGACCATGGTCGGCGGCGGAGGTGATGGCGGCACCGGGGCGGGCGGCTTCCAGCCGGCGCGGGAGGGCTCGCCCGAGGCCGCCTCCACCGTCGATCCGCAGACCCGGGACATGGTGCTTCGCGTGCTCGGCTCGACCGAGCGCCGATGGACCGACCTGTTCGGCGCGCAGGGCGCGCAATACCAGCCGACCACCCTGGTCTTCTACGCCCGGACCGACCGCTCCGGCTGCGGGGTCGCCCAGTCGGCGATGGGGCCCTTTTACTGTCCCTCGGACCAGCGCATCTATCTCGACGCGACCTTCTTCCAGGAGCTGAGCAGCCAATATGGCGCCGCCGGGGACTTCGCCCAGGCCTATGTCATCGCCCACGAAGTCGGGCACCACATCCAGAACCTGACCGGCACGCTCGATGCGGCGCGACGACGCCAGAGCGGGGCCAGCGAGGCCGCCGCCAACCGCGTCCAGGTCGGTGTCGAGCTCCAGGCCGACTGCCTCGCCGGCGTCTGGGCCGCCAATGACCGCAACCTGATGGAGGAAGGCGATCTCGAGGAGGGAATGAACGCCGCGGCGGCGATCGGCGACGACGCCCTCCAGCGCGCGGGGCAGGGCCGCGTCGTGCCGGAGAGCTTCACCCACGGCAGCTCGGCGCAGCGCCAGGAGGCGCTCCTGCGCGGCTATCGCGGCGCGAATCCGGCCGCCTGCGACGCTTACACCGCCGACCTCTAGACAGCAGCGCGGCAGCGCCGCGCTCGACTCACGTCCTTCAGGAGAAACGCCCTGCGCCGCGCAGCAAGAGCGCCGGCGTGGCCTTGGGCTGCCGCCACGCCGGCGCGGATGGGCGGGCAACGGGGAGGAAGCCGCCCATCGATGCGATCCATTCGCAACTCTCTTGACACTATTGAGAATGAATTGCAATAGCGGTCCCCGGCCAGAATGCTGGCGGAGCAAAGGGGACCATCGTGAATCATACCGGCCGTCCGGGCCTAGCCTCACCCATGTTCGCAGCCCTGAGCTGCGTCGGCTTCATCTCCTCGCCCGCTCTGGCGGAGGACTATCAGAGCGACGTGCAGCGCAGCGAATCCGACATCCTCGTCACCGGGACGGCGGCGCCGGAAGTGCTCGAATCGCCCAAGGCGACGGCGCCCCTGCTCGATACGCCCCAGGCGGTGACCGTGATCAGCGACCAGACCATCCGCCGGCAGAACCTGCTCACCCTGCGCGACACTCTGGCGATCGTCCCGGGCATCACCTTCGGTGCCGGCGAGGGCGGCGGCGGATATGGCGATTCGATCAACCTGCGCGGCTACAGCGCCAGCAACGACATCACGGTCGACGGCGTGCGCGACAGCGCCCAGTACAGCCGAACCGACCCGTTCAACCTGCAGCAGATCGAGGTCTATAACGGCGCCAATTCGGTCTTCAACGGATCGGGTTCGGTCGGCGGCACGATCAACCTCGTCTCGAAAGTGCCGCAGTCAGAGTCGCTGACCATCCTCAACGCCGCGATCGGCACCGACGACTATTACCGTGCCACCGTCGACACCAACCATCGCGTCTCCGACCTCGTCGCGGTCCGGCTCAACGCGATGATCCACCGCAACGACTATCCCGGCCGCGATTTCGAGGCGTTCGAGCGGTGGGGCGTCGCGCCGGCGGTCACCCTCGGCATCGGCAGCCGGACCAGCCTGACCCTGGCCTATGTCCATCAGGAGGACGACAACACGCCAGTCTACGGCGTTCCCTATTATCTCAGCCAGATCAACGACGGGCCCCTCGAGGAAGCGGATTCGAGCGACTATTTCGGGTATCGCAACCTCGACCTCCAGGACATCGTCGTCGACCGGCTGACGGCGACCTTCCGGCACGAAATCTCGCCCAGCGTCTCGATCCGCAACCTCACCCGCTGGCAGCGGGTCGGCCAGTACAGCCAGACCAGCGCCCCCCAGGGGAGCTTCTGCCTCTCCACCACCGGGCGCCAGCCGGTGGCCGCCAATGCCACGGACACGCAGGGATTGCCCTGCGCCGACGGCGTCGCACCGGGATTCTGGCGCCCATCCGGTCCGCGCGGGCTGGTGCGCGACCAGGAAAACCAGCTGATCCACAACCAGACCGACCTGCGCATCGTCTCGACCGGCAGCGGGCTTCGCAACACGCTCGTCGTCGGCGGCTCCCTTACCTGGGAGGATTACCGGATCGAAAGCGCGTCGTTGCCGCGCAACCCGGACGGCTCCACGCTCACCCTGCCGATCGAGAGCATCTCCAATCCGTCGGGTATCTATACGGGCCCGATCAACTATACGGTGACCGCGCGCTCGCGCAGCGAGACCTGGAACGGCGCCATCTACGCCTTCGACACCCTCGAGATCGGAGAGCAGTTCGAGCTGAACGGCGGTGTCCGCCTCGAGCGCGCGGAGAGCGATTTCCGGGTGTTGCCGTTACCCTCTTATCCTCCGGGCACGACGCCGCCGACCGATGCCGACCTTCGGCCGAGGCGCAGCGAGGAAACCCTCTTCTCCTACCGCGTCGGCGCCGTGTTCAAGCCGACTCCCTATTCCAGCCTCTATGCCGCATTCGGCAATTCGCGCACGCCTTCCTCGGCGAGCGTGCGGGCCGGCTGCACCAGCGGATCGGGCGCGACTCTGGTCGATTTCTGCGACGTCGCGCCGGAGACGGCCCGGACCTACGAGATCGGCGCCAAGGCCGACCTGCTCGAACGCCGACTCCAGCTCACCCTTGCCATCTTCCGCAACGACCGCACCAATTTCCGCGTGCCTTCGAACGAGCCCGGGATTCCCGATCCGCAGGTGCTCGACGGCCGTGCCAGGGTCGACGGCATCGCCCTCGGCGCCAGCGGCTACATCACCCCGGAATGGTCGATCTTCGCCAATTATACCTATCTCGACAGCGAGGTCAGGCAGAGCGTCTCCGACTTCTGCCTCGCCAATCCGGGCAGCGCCGGGTGCGCCAACAGCGACGCCATCCCGGATCCCCAGGCTGGCGACCGTCTGATCCAGACGCCGCGCCACTCCGGCAGCCTGTTCACCACCTATCGCCTGCCCTTCGGCCTCGAGATCGGCTACGGCCTGACCTATCAGGGCCGCTTCGCGACCCATCAGCGCAACCTGCTCCAGCGGACGCAATATTTCGCCGAGGACTATCTGATCCATCGCGCCTTCCTCGCCTACACGTTCGGCAACGGACTCACCGCGCAGCTCAACATCCAGAATTTCACCGACGAGAATTATTTCACCGGCGTGCGCAACAACGTGAACGCCGGCAGCGGGGCGATTACCGGCGGGTGGGCGGTTCCCGGTGAGGGACGCTCGGCGGTGCTGAGCCTGTTCTACAGCTTCTGACCATCCCTCCCCGCGCGCGGGGAGGGGCTAGGGTGGGTATGTCTCCACAGATCGCGCCGTTCCGGTTAAGCACCCATCCCCGGCCTCTCCCCGCGTGCAGGGAGGGGACACTTCTCCCGGAGGCTTTCGTACGATGATGCTCGCCGTCCCCGACCTGCTCGACAAGGAAGGGGTGGCGCGCGTCCGCGCCGTCATCGACGCGGGCGAATGGATCGACGGCAATGCCACTTCCGGCCACCAGTCCGCGCTCGCCAAGCACAACCGGCAACTCGCCGAAGAGAGCGCGGCCGCGCGGGAGGCCGCGCGGCTCGTCCTCGATGCGCTCGGGCGGTCACCCCTGTTCATCGCCGGCGCGCTGCCGCTGAAGATCTTCCCGCCTTTGTTCAATCGCTACGGCGTCGGCGAGACGTTCGGCACCCATGTCGACAATGCCGTGCGGATCCACCGCAGCAGCGAGTTTCGAGTCCGCAGCGACCTGTCCGCCACCCTCTTTCTCGAGGAGCCGGATGCCTATGAGGGCGGGGAGCTCGTCGTCGAGGACAATCTCGGCGTCCACGCGGCCAAGCTGCCGGCGGGCCATCTCCTGCTCTACCCCGCCTCGAGCCTTCACCGCGTCGAGCCGGTGACGCGCGGGGAGCGGCTGGCTTCCTTCTTCTGGGTCCAGTCGATGGTGCGCGACGATGCCGCCCGCACGATTCTGTTCGATCTCGACCGGTCCATCCAGGCGATCGCCGCCGCTCAGGGCCATGACGACCGGGAGGTGATCCGCCTCACCGGAATCTATCACAACCTTCTCCGCCGCTGGGCGGACACGTAGGAAGAACAGAATGGCGCAAACGACCACGCTCCGGCTTCGCCGCCTCTGGCTCCAGATCCACAAATGGATCGGGCTGCTGCTCGCGATCCTGATCGTCCCGATCTCGGTGACGGGTTCGGCGCTGGTCTGGCACGATTGGCTCGACGAGACCCTGAATCCCGGTCGCTATGCGGTCTCGGGGCCGGTCGCCCTGCCGCCCTCCGCCTACGCCGCGGCGGCCCAGCGCGCGATCGGTCCGGGCGAGCGGGTGGCGAGCATCCGCTTCCCGGAAGGAGAGGGGCCGATCATGGTCAGCGCGTCGCGCCCGCCGCAACCGGGAGGCGGGCGCCCGGTGCGCACCAATGTCTGGCTCGATCCCGCCGATGCGCGCGTGCTCGACGTCGCCGCGAGCAATGGCGGCGCAGTCCAGGTCCTGCACGTCCTCCATGGCAGCCTGATGGTGCCGGGCGCGGGGCGGCAGATCGTCGGCTGGGTCGGGGTCGCGATGCTGGTCTCCTGCCTCACCGGCCTCTGGCTGTGGTGGCCGGTCACTGGGAGCGTCCGCCGCGGCTTCCGCTGGAAAAGGCAGAATTCGACCAACGCCAATCTCCATCATCAGTTCGGCTTCTGGATCCTGCTGCCGCTGGCGATGCTCTCCTTCACCGGCGCCTGGATCTCGTTCCCGCAGTTTTTCGGCCGCTTCGAAGCCTCGCAGCCCAAGAGCGGGGGCGGGGGTGCCGATCGGATTCGGGCGATGCGGGCCCGGCCGCTCGAACGTACCGCGCTGGACGCCGACGGCGCGCTCGCGCTGGCCCAGCCGCACGCGACCGGGCCGCTCGCCGCCGTCACCTGGCCCACCGACCAGTCGGCCGAATGGAAGATCGCGTTCCAGCGCGAAGGCGGACCCGCCGAGGTCGAGGTCGGCGATGCGACGCGGGAAGTGAGTCCCCCCCGACCGCCGCGGCCGGAGACGACGGCCCGGCTGATGCGGCGCTGGCACGACGGCAATGGCATGGGGGCGCTCTGGCAGACCATCATCTTCGCGGGCGGCATCATCCCGGCGATCCTGTCGGTGACCGGTATCGTCATGTGGTGGCGCAGCCGCGGCTGGCGGTCCCAGCTGAAGCGCCGGCGCCGCGCCCGGCCGGTGCCGCAGCCGGCGGAGTGAGCCGTGGCGGGGCCGGACCCTGTCTATTTCGCCACCGAGGCGGATTTCCGCCGCCGGCTCGCCGAAAGCCACGAACGGGAGAGCGAGCTGCTCGTCGGCTTCTGGAAGAAGGCGAGTGGCAAGCCGTCGATCGACTGGCCGCAGGCGCGCGACCAGGCGCTGTGCTTCGGCTGGATCGACGGCGTCCGCAAATCGCTGGGAGAGGACAGCTACACCATCCGCTTCACGCCGCGCCGCAAGGGCAGCACCTGGAGCGAGGTCAATCTCGAACGCTACGAGGCGCTGAAGGCGGACGGTCGGATGACGCCGGCAGGGATCCGCGCGTTCGAGGAGAATCGGGGCAGGAGAAACGTCTACGCCTATGAGAATGAGGCGAAGGACCTCACTCCCGAGGAGACCGAGACGTTCCGCCGCAACGAATCCGCCTGGTCCGACTGGGAGCGCCGCCCGCCCTCCTACCGCAAGGTCGCGCTGCACTGGATCACCAGCGCCAAGAAGCCGGAGACGCGGCTTCGCCGCCTCGAGACCCTGATCCGCGACAGCGCGGCGGGCCGCAAGATCGGTGCGGTCGACATTGGCCGCGACAAGCGGGGCTGAGGCAAGCCGGCTCCGGCGCGAGACGCCGTCATCGTCCGAAGGGCGGCCGTGCCCTGAAGCCGGGCCCGGTTCTCAGCGCCGCTCCGACACGTTCAGCGGCAGTCCGCCGGCCGGCCGAAGCGTCACCATTCCGGAGGCCCGCACCTCCCGCCCCGGGACGGGATCGAAGCGCCAGTCCGCCAGCCAGCCGGCCAGGATCACCAGCGCCTCCGTCGTCGCGAAGCGGGCGCCGACGCAGACCCGCGGACCCCCGCCGAAAGGCAGATACTGGAAGCGGTGCCGCTCGGCGGCGCCGTCCTGCCAGCGGTCGGCGATGAAGGCGTCCGGCTCGTCCCACAGGCGCTTGTGGCGATGGATCAGCCAGGGCCAGATCGAGACGAAGTCGCCGGGCGCGACATCATGGTCCCCGAGCCGGTCCGCCGCCACCGCCTGGCGATCGAACCGCGGCACCGGCGGATAGAGCCGCATCGATTCCTCGAGGATGCGGCGGACCAAAGCGAGGCGATCGACGATTCCCTCTTCGCCTGCCGACAGCGCCGCTCGCGCCTCGGCGGCGGCCTCCTCCTGCAGATCGGGCTGCTCGGCGAGCAGGAACAGCGTCCAGGTCAGCGCATTGGCGGTGGTCTCGTGGCCGGCGAGATAGAAAGTGGCGGCATTGTCGATCGCGAGCTCGCGCGCCTCCCCCGGCGCGAAGCGCGCCTCGAGCGCGCGGATCAGCTTGCTGAGGAAGTCCTCGCCGTCCTTGCCGATTCGGTCGTCGACGACCTCGGCGAGCGTGCGCCTCAGATAGATCTGCCCGCGCCGTCCGGCCAGGCCGCGCCGGCTCCATGGGATCAGCGGAAGCCCGAGCAGCACCTGCAGCCGCGCTTCGCTGACGCCGTCGAGCGCCGCCGCGATATGCGCCATGGCGGCTTCGCTGGTCAGCCGCGGATCGCCGGCGAAGAGGCTGTCGGCAATCACCCGCATCGTCGTGGCGGTCGAAGCGGCGGCCATGTCGACGATGCCGCCCTGCCGGCTCCAGCCCAAGGAGGAGGTCCGGACGGCATTCGCGAACACCGGCACGAGCATATCGACCGCCGCCGGTGCGAAGCTGGCCGCGACGATCCGCCGCTGCTCGCGCCAAAGCGGCCCGTCCGAGCTCAGCAGGCCGCGCCCGATCGTCGGCACGATCAGCTTCTTGACCAGATCCGGCTTCACATAATTGGCGGCATTGTCGAGCAGCACGTGCTGGACCAAATCGGGATCGAGCGGGATGTGGACGTCGTGGCCGAAGACCCGGCGCTTGAAATAGGGCAGAGTGAAAGCCCTTTCGGACCAGCCGTAGACGGCCGTCCTCGCCCGCTCCCCGACGAAGCCGCGCCAGACCGGCACGGGACCCGACGGGCGTGGCGGGTGCGGCGGGACGAAGCGGCCGGCGCGGTCGATCGTGTCCATGCTTTCTCCTAATCGCCCTCCATCTCGAGGGCGAGCGGAACCACGACAAGCCCCGTTTGTCGGTCCGGCCCGCACCGGAACGCGCCGGCCCGCCCGCCGTTCGGTGGCTGCAACTGAGGAGGATATCATGCGGATCATGCTCGTTCCGGCCATTGCGGCCGCGTTTCTGGTCGGCGCTTGCGGCGGCGGCGGCCAGACCGAGACAACCGAGGCCGAGGAAGCGCTGGGCAACGGGTTTCAGCCCGCCGCGCCCTCGCCGGGGACCGCCGGCGATCCCGGCATGGGCGGCAACACGCTCGCCACCGCCACCGGTCTATCGCCGGCTACGGACGGCGGCGCCACCGGCAGCCATCCGGCGGACGGGGGGAATGCCCAATGATCCTGATGCGGGCTTCGGCGCGCGGCAATCAGATCGAGTAGGCCAGGCCTGAGATCGGGAAGGACGTCCGCCGCAAGGCCGGCCGGCTCATTCGGCCGCCAACAGCCTCTCGGCCCCGCCCAGGTCCACGCTGACCAGGCGGCTGACACCTTTCTCGACCATGGTGACGCCGAACAGCCGGTGCATGCGGCTCATCGTCACCGCATTGTGGGTGACGATCAGATAGCGGGTCTCGGTCTCGCCCGTCATCCGGTCGAGCAGGTCGCAGAAACGCTCGATATTGGCATCGTCCAAGGGCGCGTCGACTTCGTCGAGGACGCAGATCGGCGCCGGATTGGTGAGGAAGATGGCGAAGATGAGCGCGACTGCGGTCAGCGCCTGCTCGCCGCCCGAAAGCAAGGTGAGGGTGGACAGGCGCTTGCCCGGCGGCTGCGCCATGATCTCGAGGCCCGCTTCCAGAGGATCGTCCGATTCGACGAGCTCGAGATGGGCCTGCCCCCCTTCGAACAGGGTGGTGAACAGGCTTCGGAAATGGCGGTCGACCTCCTCGAAGGCGGTGAGCAGCCTTGCGCGGCCTTCGCGGTTGAGGCTGCCGATCGACCCGCGCAGCCGATGGATCGCCTGACCCAGTTCCTCGCGTTCGGTCTGGGAAGCGGTGCGGCTCTCCTCGAGCTCCGCCAGCTCGGTCTCGGCGACGAGATTGACCGGCCCGATCCGCTCCCGTTCCTGCGTCTGGCGGTCTAGGGTCGCGGACTCGGCGGCCGCCTCGCCGATCGTGCCGGCGTCGAAGCCGACCTTCTCCGGCAGCAGCGGCGGCGGGCACTGGAACTTCTCGCCGGAGATCCGCCCCATCTCGATGCGCCGGCTCTCCTGATTCTCGGCGCGGGCGACGGCGCCGGCGCGGGCCTCGCGCGCCGATGCCAGGATCTCGGCGACCTCGGCGAGCTTGCGCTCGGTCTCGCGAAGCCTGTCCTCGCCGGCCCGCTCGTGCGCGGCGGCCGCCTGGGCACCCTCGGAAGCCGCGATCGAATCCTCGGTGAGCGCGGCCAGCTGGCGCTCCAGATTCCCGGGTGCGTCGGCGAGGCGCTCCGCCTCCGCCTCGGCCTCGGCGATGCGCCGGCCAAACTCGTCATTGCGTTCGTCCGCACGGGCGGCGCGAGCGCGCCAATCCTCCTGCTCCTTCGCCGCGGCCTCGGCGCGCTGGCGGTCGGCGGCCACAGAGCGGGCAAAGGTCGCCGCCTCCGCCCGCACCTCGGCGAGCGCCTGCTGGGCGCGTTCCGCCGCCTGCGCCAGTGCGGCCACCCGCGACGCGGTGGCCGAAGGATCCGGGAGGCCGGCCGCGGCGGCCTGCGCGGCGTCGAGCTCCGCCCTCGCCTCCGCCAGATCGGCCTGCGCCTGCTGCTCGCGTTCGGCAAGGCCGGTACGCCGAAGCTCGAGACGCTCCATCTCGACCGTCGCGCTGTCCTCCTCGCGCGCCGCCTCGCGGATCGCGGAAGACGCCTCGGTCTGGGCGCGCCGTGCCGCCTCGGCCGCGTCGCGCGCCTGGTCCATCGCCGACCGCGCCCCCTGGCTGCGCCGCTCGGCATCTTCGACCGCGACGGAAGAGGCCGGCAGCGCCCGCTCGAGATCGGCGAGCCGGTTCACCCGGATCAGCCGTTCGGCGGCGGCGGCGCCCAATCCGCTGGCGACGTAGCCGTCCCATCTGCGCAGCTGACCGTCGACGGTGACGAGTCGCTGCCCGACGGCGAGCGCGATCGTCCCGTCGTCGTTCTCGACGACGCCGACCTGCTCCAGCCGCCGCCGCAAAGCGGCAGGGGCCGACACATGGTCGGCGAGCCTGGTGCAGCCGGGCGGCAGCGCCGGATCGTCCTTGCCGGACTCGGCGCCGGTCCAGCGGCGGGCCCCGGAGCCGCCCAGTTCGGCGTCGAGATCATCGCCGAGCGCCGCCGCCAGCGCCCGCTCGAACCCCGCTTCGGCCTTGATATGGTTGATCGCCCGGTCGCCGCCGGCGCTCTCCAGCGCCTTGACCAGCGCCTTCGCCTCCGACTGGAGCGCCGCCAGCGCGGCCCGAGCGCCGGCGGCCTCGCTCTCGGCCCGGTCGCGGTCGGCGGCGGCATGCTGGCGTGCCGATTCGGCGGCGCCGATCGCCTCGCCCGCCTGCTCGAGCCTTTCCTCGGCCTGCTCGCGCCGCCGACGCGCCGCCGCCAGCGCGTCGAGCAGCGGCTGCTCGTCCCCGAGCCCTCGCATCTGCTCGGCGATACGCGCGGCTTCGGCCTCCGCCCGGGCGACCTTCTGCCGCGCCGCTTCGAGCGCCGCCTGGGCGACCCGCGCCTCGGCCTGCTCGGCGGCCTGCACGGCCCGCACCTGCGCGAGCGCCGTCTCGGCTTCGCGCCACGCATCCTCCAAGGCGACGGTGCGGCCCTCGATCGCACCGCGCCGGCTGTCGACATCGGCCAGGCGGGCGGCGATCTCGGTCAGCTCCGCCTCCAGCCGCCCCAGCGCCTCTGCCGCATCGGCGCGGAGCGCTTCCTCCCGGGTGCGGTCGGCGGCAAAGGTCCGCTGCCGCTCGGCCAGCTCGCCGATCCGCCGCTTCACGGTGTCGCGCTCGGCCTTGAGTGCCGCCAGCCGGTGGCCGAGCTCCGACGCCCGCTCCCGTGCCGCCTCGGCTGCCCTGCGCTTGTCGGCCAGCTCGGTCGCCGCCTGGGTCTGCCAGGCCGCGGCGGCGCGCTGCGCCTCCGCCGCGGTCTCGACCGCCGCCTCGGCCTTGTGCGCCTCTTGCTTCGCCGCCTCGGCCGCCTCGGCCGCCTCCTTCCAGCGCGCGAAGATCAGCCGCCCCTCGGCGATCCGGATCTGGTCGGAGAGCTTGCGGTAGCGCTCGGCGGCGCGCGCCTGCCGCTTCAGCGCCGCGCCGCGCTGCTCCATGTCGGAGAGCATCTCGTCGATGCGGGTGAGGTTGGCCTCGGCCGCGCGCAGCTTCTGCTCGGCATCCTTGCGCCGGACATGGAGCCCGGAGACGCCGGCCGCTTCCTCGAGCAGCAGGCGGCGCTCGGTCGGCTTGGCGGCGATCACCGCGCTGATCCGGCCCTGGCTGACCAGAGCGGGGCTATGCGCGCCGGTGGCGGCGTCGGCGAACAGCAAGGCCACGTCCTTGGCGCGGACGTCACGCCCGTTGAGACGATAGGCGGAGCCGGCACCGCGCTCGATGCGGCGGGTGATCTCGACGTCGCCGGCGGGGGCGATGGCGGTATCGCCGCTGACCTCGCTCGCCGGCCGGTCGACCAGCATAGTCACTTCCGCGAACTCGCGCGGCGGCCGGGTCGCGGTGCCGGCGAAAATGACGTCGTCCATGCCGGCGCCGCGCATCGACTTGGGCGAGGATTCGCCCATCACCCAGCGTATCGCCTCCAGCACATTCGATTTGCCGCAGCCGTTCGGCCCGACCACGCCGGTCAGGCCGGGCTCGATCCTGAGCTCCGCCGGCTCGACGAAGCTCTTGAAACCGGAGAGCTTGAGACGCTTTACCTGCACCGGGTCGGCACCGCTCCTGTCCCTAGCCGCCGGCTTGGCGGATACGCTGCTGGATCGACGGCCAGTCGTTCACCTCCTGGACGGCGCCATTGATCAGGAAGGTCGGCGTTCCCTGGACGCCGAGTGCCGCCGCCGCCTGCCGGATCTCGCCCAGCCGGTTGAACGCCGCCGTATCGGCGAGGCAGCGGCGGGCCTGCGCCGCCGGCAGGCCGAACCGGGCAGCCGTCTCGATCAAGCCGCCCGTCTCGGCGATGCGGGTCAGCCGGTCCGGGACGGACATCGCCATCATCTCCTGGCGCTGCGCCGGCGGGATCGCCTGGACGCGACCCACCCACTGGCTTTGGGTCGAGAGCAATCGATCGCCGAAGCGGAGATAGTTGGCGGGCGTCGCGCAGCGGGCGAGCATCGTCGCCGCCACGTCGGTGCCGTTCAGGATGTAGTTGCGGACCTCAAGGCTGACCCGCCCGGTGCGGACATGGTCGCGGAGGAGGGCGGGCGTGCCTTCCTCCGCGAAATGCGCGCAATGCGGGCAGACGAAGGACAGATATTCGATCACCTTCACGCGGGCTTCCGGATTTCCGATCCGGATGCCGCCCTCGGGGGTCGCGACCACATTGGCGGTCCAGTCCCGCTGCGCCGGCCGCGGCGCCTCCTGCGCCGGGGCGGCTCCCGCGGCGATGGCCAGCGCGGCCACCGCCGCCGCCGCCGCCGCCGCGGTCAGGAACCGGGCCTTCATCTAGCCGCCGATCGCGGCGCGCAGCCGCGGCTGCAGCCCCGCCCAGTCGCCCACATCGAGCTTCTCGCCGTTGATGAAGAAGCTCGGGGTTCCGGTGACGCCGTGCTGCTCGCTGCCCTCGCGGGTGATCTGGGCGAGGCGCTCGAGCTGGCTGTTGTCGGCGAGGCAGGCGTTGATCCGCGCCTCGGGCATGCCGCGCTGGCGGAAGAACTGGTCGAGGCCGGTCGCCTGGATGATCGCCCGAGCCTGATCGGTCGGTGCCATCGACTGGAGCTGTTGCGCCTGCTCCGGCGGCAGCGTCTGGAGCCGGTTCAGCCAGTCGTCATGGGCGGCATAGAGCTGCTCGGTGAGCGTGAAGAACGGGGTCGGGCCCTGGCAGCGCAGCAACATGAAGATGGCCGGATCGGACGGGAACAGCATGAAGGGGCGATATTCCCAGCTGACCTGGCCGCTGCGGACATAGGTATTCATCAGCGGCTCGGCCGCGTTCGCGGAGAAGTCGCCGCAATGCGGGCAGGTGATCGAGGCATATTCGACCAGCTTCACCGGCGCGTCGGGATTGCCGACGCGGAAGCCGCCCTCGGGGGTTTCGGAGACGATCTGGGTCCAGTCGCCATTGTTCGGCGCCGCGATCTGGGTGAGCGGCGCGCTGCTGTTGGCGGCCGCGGCGTTCAGACTGGCGCCATCGTCGCTGCCGCCGCAGCCGGAGAGGAGAAGGGCCAGCGCGACCGCGCCGGTGCCGAGCGATGATCTCATTTCTTTCTGTCTCCACCAATTCTGCCGACGACCGGGATCGTCGTCACGACCGGCGCCCCTTCGCCGGAGGCGAGGCCATGCGCAAGCGATTCCAGACAGGCGCGAAGCTCCGGATCGGCCACTTCCCGGAGCGAGTCGCCCAGCTCCGCCGGCAGCGGCCGAACCGGAGCCGGCGCCCGTCGCGACCTTGCCTTCTCAGCCTGAACGATTCCTTGCCGGAAGCTCAGCCGCTCGACGGCCTGATAGCCGAAGAAGCGGTTGACCCGCTCGACAATCGCCGGCGCGACATGCTGCATCATCGGGGCGTGCGCGCCCTCGACCAGCAAGGTGAGCACGCCCTCGCTCTTGCGGCCTGGCGGGAAGCGGATCGATTCCGGGGAAGAGACGCGGGCGTAACGTTCCCCGACGATTTCGCGCCAGCGGCTGACGATCGAGGACTGGACGAAGCCGAACCGGCGGAAGGCGGCGCCGCCGACTTCCGGGAGCAGCTCCGCAACCGGGCGCATGCGCCGCGACCGCGCCGGCTCTGCCGCTTCCTTCCTCCGCGTTCCGCCCGCTTTCGCCACCATAGGAGCCTTGTTCCACCCTTGCGGCAAGCATGGCATAGGCTGGCCATGCCCGTCGATGCCTCCCAGGCGCTTTTGTGTTGGTATGCTGTGGATAAGAGGCCTCTGCCGTGGAGGGCGAAGGCCGACGAGGCGGCCGATCCCTATCGGGTCTGGCTGTCGGAAGTCATGCTCCAGCAAACCACGATCGCCCATGCCCGACCCTATTTCGAGGCCTTCTCGGCGCGCTGGCCGACCGTCGAGGCGCTCGCCGCCGCCGATGACGGCGACGTGATGGCAGCCTGGGCTGGGCTCGGTTATTATGCCCGGGCCCGCAACCTGCTCGCCTGCGCCCGTGCCGTGGTGGCGGAGCATGGCGGCCGCTTTCCGGACGATGAAGCGCGTCTGCGGACCCTTCCCGGTATCGGCGCCTATACCGCGGCGGCGGTCGCGGCGATCGCCTTCGGGCGCCGCGCCGTCGCCGTGGATGCCAATGTCGAGCGGGTCGTCGCGCGGCTGTTCGCCGTGGCGGAGCCGCTGCCCGCGGCCCGGCCGCGCCTCAAGACCCTCGCCGACCGGCTCACCCCCGATCGAGGCGCCGGCGATTTCATCCAGGCGGTGATGGAGCTCGGCCAGACCATCTGCCTGCCGCGCGGCCCCGATTGCGCGCGCTGCCCGGTCGCCGCCTTCTGTGCCGGCTGCCGGGAAGGCGATCCGGCCCGCTATCCGGTGAAGGCCGCCAAGGCGGCGCGCCCGCACCGGACCGGAACCGCCTATTGGCTCGAGCGGGAGGGCGACGTGTTCCTGGTCCGCCGGCCCGCGAAGGGCCTGCTCGGCGGGATGCTCGCTTTGCCCACCGTTACGCCGCCGGCGGACGTCGATTGGCACGACGCCGGATCTGTCAGCCATGTCTTCACCCATTTCACGCTCGAGATGAAGCTCCTCTGTGGCCATACCGACAGCCGCCTGGAGGGCATCTGGCAGCCGATAGCCCGTATCGAGGAAGCGGGGCTGCCGACACTTTTCGCCAAGCTCGCTTTCCGCGGCGCCGCGTGGCGATCGGCCCCCCAGCTCCCGATGGGCGTTGCCGAGGTGACGCGGGCGGCGGCGGAGTGAAGGCATGACCCGGCTGGAAGAGAGAGGAGCCCTCCCGTGACCCATCCCGGCTTCACCGGCGCCGGCATAGACCGGGCCGACCTTCTGAGGCTCGATCCGGAGAAATTGCGCTCGCTCGCCCTCCAGGCCGGAGCCCGCCTGCTTGCCCTCGCCGACCTGGATCCCGTCCTCGACGAAGAGGGGCGCCTCCTCTGGTCGGAGATCGCCGCGCTGGAGGATGAGCATATCTTCCTCGGCCTGGAAGGCGGCTCCCCATTGTTCGCGCCGCTCGTCCGTACCGAGGCGATCGGCCGGGGCGCCTGGGGCGTGTTCCGGGCGCTGGCGCAGATGAGCCCGCGCGACGCCGCGATCTGGGGCGCCGCGCGCAGCCTCAACGAATGGCACAACCGTCACGGTTTCTGCGGCATCTGCGGTTCGCCGACGGCGCCTTTCCGGGCGGGCTGGGGGCGCCGCTGCGGCGGGTGCGGGGCCGAGCATTTCCCGCGCGTCGATCCGGTCGTGATCATGCTCGCCGAGCATGAGGGGAAGGTGCTGGTGGCTCGGCAGCCGCAATATCCGGCGGGGCGCTATTCGGCGCTGGCCGGATTCGTCGAGCCTGGCGAATCGATCGAGGAAGCGGTGGCGCGCGAGCTGATGGAGGAGGCGTCGCTGCCGGTCGCCAACATCCGATACGTCGCAAGCCAGCCCTGGCCCTTTCCGGGATCGCTGATGATCGCCTGTCTCGCCGATGCCGCGACCGACGAGGTGACCCTCGACCTTACCGAGCTCGAGGCCGCGATCTGGGTGGACAAAGCCGGCGTCGCCGCCGCGCTGGCCGGCGAGGCCGGGGCTCCGTTCGAGGCGCCGCCGCCCTTCGCCATCGCCCATACCTTGTTCAGGCGCTGGATCGAGGGGGATCCGGCTTGACCATTTTCGACCGGGCTATCGGCGGACGGGATCGTGGTCTAGCCTGACGCCGGAAAAGGAGGGACAAGAATGCGGACTCTATTGGCGGCGGCGAGCGCCCTGATCGTGACGGCCGGCTGCGCCACCGGAGGCGGACAGCCGACGCGGGCTACCCTGAACGTGACGCTCACCGGCATTCAGGAGGTGCCCGGCCCCGGCGATGCCGACGGCACGGGCACGGCCGAGATCCGGGTTGACGCCGCCCAGAACCAATTGTGCTGGAACCTCTATGCGCGCCAGATCGATGCGGCGACGGCCGCGCATATCCATCGCGGCGCTCCGGGCGTCGCCGGCCCGCCGGTCGTGCCGCTTACGACGCCCGACGCGTCCGGACACAGCGAGGGCTGCGCGACGGTCGATCCCGCGCTCGCGCAGGAGCTGGTCCTCCAGTCGCACCTCTTCTACGTGAACGTCCACAACGCCGCTTTTCCCGCCGGCGCAATCCGCGGACAGCTTCGCGGCGGGCCGATCACCCGGCAGCGGCTGCCCGCTCAATAGCGACTCTCCGGCGGGACCCGCCGAGAGGTTCGTTCAGCCGTCCGCCTGCTCGACGGCATCGCCGGCTCCGGGGCGGGTAGGCCGGGATGCCTTCGCGTCGGGCCTTTCATCGCCCTCGTCCCCGTCCGGCCGCGGCGAGCCCGCGTCGGGGCCGGCGTGCCGGCGCTCCCGCGCCGCGTCGCCGACTTCCTCCTCGTCGCGGTGCTTCTCGTCGCCGCCGGCGGCGTTGCGAAGACCCTCCTCGAAGCCTTCGAGAAACCGTCTGAACCCGTCGATGGCAGCGTCCCTCACCGCTTCGACCAGCCGCTCGGGGTCGACGCCGACGACCTTGCGCGGCGGTGCGCCGGGGCGGGCGGCACGACCCGCCCAACGATCGACCCGGGCCTGGGTGGCGGCGCCGACCGCCGCCGCGGCAAACTCGCGGACGACCGGATTGGCCGTGGCCTTGAGCGCCTTCTTCGCCTTCTTGCGTACCTTCTTCGGCACCTTGATTCCGGCGACTCGCTTGGGAATCTTCACCTTGTCGGCCATGTCAGTGTCTCCTTGTGTATTATATTAGTAATACACGCGAGGGGTTTCAAGCGGTCACTCGGCGACGATCGTTCCGGTCATGCCGAGCAGGCGATGGAGGAGGTTGGCGCTCCGGGCACGATAGCGACCCGGCGGTACGACCAGGGCGATCGTCCGACGCTCGCCCGGCCCGAGCCGAAAATGCCCGTCGGGACCGACGAAATCGGCATCCCGAGGCCGGATCCGGGCAGCGCCGAACAGATCCCGCGCCGAGAAGCTGTAGGTCGCCTGCCCCTGGTTGACGAAGCGCAGCTTGACCGGCCGGTTGGCGGGAATCCGGATCGGATCCGGCGCGATGTCGAACGGCGCGAGCAGCACGTCATATTCCGGTGCCGTCCGCCACTCCGGCTGCTGCGCTGCAGCGGGCGTCGCGGCGAGCAAGGCGAGCAGGAGCATCATCAGCCGCATGCGAATTCCTTTCCGTGCGCCGGCAGGAATTCGCGGCCTTCGGCGAAGTTGCAGCCCTGCCGCAGATTCCGCCGCCGGCCTGCCGGCGTTCGGCCGTGACGCCCTCCCGGCATGGAGGGCGTCAGGCGCCCGGCCTGCTTAGCACAAGCCGGCCAGGACAGACTCTAGAAACGCAGCGGCTTGACCCGCTTGACGCTGGGCAGCGCCGCCAGCTCCTTGACCAGTCCCTCGTCGACATGGCCGTCGACCGCGACGAGCGCGACCGCCTCGCCGCCGGCCTCGCGCCGTCCGAGATGGAATGTCGCGATATTGACGCCGGCCGCGCCCAGGGTCGAGCCGAGCCGGCCGATGAAGCCCGGTTTGTCCTCGTTGACGATGTAGATCATCTCGCCGCCGAGATCGGCCTCGATGGCGACGCCGAACATGTCGACGAGCCGTGGCGCCGAATTGCCGAACAGGGTCCCGGCCACCGATCGATCGCCGTCGGGCGTCATGACGGTCACCCTGAGCAAAGTGTGGTAATCGCCTTCGCGGTCGTGACGCACCTCGCGCACGTCCAGGCCCCGCTCGCGCGCGAGGAAAGGCGCGTTCACCATGTTCACCGTATCGGAATAGACGCGCATCAGGCCCGCGAGCACGGCGGCGGTGATCGGCTTCTGGTTGAGCGCGGCGGCGGCGCCTTCGACCTCGACCGAGACCCCGGCGATGCGGCGGCCCTCGACCTGCCCGACGAGCGAGCCGAGCTGGTCGGCCAGGTCCATATAGGGCCGCAGCTTCGGCGCTTCCTCCGCGGACAGCGACGGCATGTTGAGCGCGTTGGTGACGCCGCCGCGGACGAGGAAGTCGGCCATCTGCTCGGCGACCTGGATCGCGACATTGACCTGGGCCTCGGTCGTCGAGGCGCCGAGATGCGGCGTCGCCACCAGCCCCGGCACGCCGAACAGCGCATTGTCCTTGGCCGGCTCCTCGACGAACACGTCCAGCGCCGCGCCGGCGACATGGCCGCTTTCGAGCGCTTCCTTGAGTGCCGCCTCGTCGATCAGGCCGCCCCGGGCGCAGTTGATGATTCGCACGCCCTTCTTGGTCTTCGCCAGATTCTCGCGCGACAGGATGTGGCGCGTCTGGTCGGTGAGCGGCGTGTGGAGGGTGATGAAGTCGGCGCGAGCGAGAAGATCGTCGAGGTCGACCTTCTCGACGCCGAGGTCGACCGCCCGCTCCGGCGTGAGGAAGGGATCGTAGGCGATCACCTTCATCTTCAGCCCGAGCGCGCGGTCGGCGACGATCGAGCCGATATTGCCGCAGCCGATCAGGCCCAGCGTCTTGCTGGTGAGCTCGACGCCCATGAAGCGGTTCTTCTCCCATTTGCCGGCCTGGGTGGACAAATCGGCGGCGGGAAGCTCGCGGGCGAGCGCGAACATCAGGGCGACGGCATGCTCGGCGGTGGTGATCGAGTTGCCGAACGGGGTGTTCATGACGACGATGCCGCGGGCGGTCGCCGAGGGGATGTCGACATTGTCGACGCCGATGCCGGCGCGGCCGATCACCTTGAGCCGGGTCGCCGCCTCGATCAGGTCGGGCGTGACCTTGGTCGCCGAGCGGATGGCGAGGCCGTCATAGTCGCCGATGATGGCCTTGAGCTCGTCCTTGGAGAGGCCGGGCCTCTCGTCCACTTCGACCCCGCTGGCGCGGAAGACCTCGGCGGCTTTCGGATCCATCTTATCGGAGATCAGGACTTTGGGCATGGTCTGGGTTCCTCAGGTCGTCCCGGCCGCGCCGGGACCCAGTCTGGATTCAGGGAGAAATGTTCGGCCGCCGGCCCGGCGACCGGCGTCACGGCGGTCAGGCGGCGGTGCGCGCGGTCCGGTAGGCCCAGTCGAGCCACGGCCCGAGCGCCTCGATGTCGACGGTGTCGACCGTGGCGCCACACCAGATGCGGATGCCGGGCGGTGCGTCGCGATAGCCGGCGATGTCGTAGGCGGCCTCCTCCGCCTCGAGCAAGGTGGCCATCTTCTTGACCAGCGCCTGCTGCCCGTCGGCATCGAGCGATCCCGCCGCCGCCTCGGAGAAGCGGAGGCAGACGCTGGTATTGGTCCGGCTGGCCGGATCGACGGCGAGGTGGTCGATCCAGTCGGTCCGCGACACCCAGGCATCGAGCGCCGCGGCATTGGCGTCGGCGCGGCCGACGAGCGCGGCGAGGCCGCCCTGCAGCTCCGCCCATTCGAGCGCGTAGATATAGTCTTCGACCGCGAGCATCGAAGGCGTGTTGATCGTCTCGCCCTTGAAGATGCCCTCGATCAGCTTGCCGCCCTTCGTCATCCGGAAGATCTTGGGCAGCGGCCAGGCCGGGCTGTAGCTCTCCAGCCGCTCGACAGCGCGCGGCGACAGGATCAGGACGCCGTGGCCGCCCTCGCCGCCGAGCACCTTCTGCCAGCTGAAGGTGACGACATCGAGCTTGTCCCAGGGAAGGTCCATAGCGAACGCCGCCGAGGTCGCGTCGCAGATGGCGAGCCCTTCGCGGTCGTCGGGAATCCAGTCGCCGTCCGGCACTCGCACGCCCGAGGTCGTGCCGTTCCAGGTGAAGACGGCGTCGCCGCCCCAGTCGACGGTCGCAAGATCGGGAAGCTCGCCATAAGGCGCGCGCAGGATGGTCGCGTCGAGCCTGAGCTGCTTGGCGACGTCCGTAACCCAGCCTTCGCCGAAGCTCTCCCAGGCCAGCATCGTCACCGGCTTGGCGCCGAGAAGGCTCCACAATGCCATCTCTACCGCGCCGGTATCGGACGCGGGGACGATGCCGATGCGGTGCCCGGCGGGAACCTTGAGCACGTGCCGGGTGAGATCGATGGCATGGGCGAGGCGCGCCTTGCCGAGCTTGGAGCGGTGCGAGCGCCCGAGCGAACCGGTGGCGAGCTTGGAAGGGGTCCAGCCCGGCGGCTTCGCGCAGGGCCCGGATGAAAAATAAGGACGTGCGGGGCGCACGTCCGGCTTGGTGATCGTCACTGTCAACTCTCCTCGCAGAGAGCACGCGCCGCGTTGGGACGGCGTGGCCCGTCGCGGAACCTAGAGTCCGGGCGCCGCCTGTCAACCGGGAACTGAAAATGCCGACAGACTAAGGAGATGAGGCGAATCGCCGGTCGTTCATCGCAGCTCGGACACGCTTCGACTCGGTTCCGTTGACCCGCCGCCCATCCGGCGATTCAGTCGCCGGGTGCTACGGGGGATATTATTGGGGGCGCTGCTGCTCCTGCTGGCGGCCTGCATACCGCGTGGCGACCGGCGGGCGCCGCCGGCGCCGCGGCCCGGGCCAGCCCAGCCCTCCGCCCAGGCCCCGCTCCAATGCCATATCGAGCTCGCCCGCGACGGGGTCGGCTTCCGGGTGCTCGAGGATCGCCGGTTCGAGGGCGGATGCTCCGCTTTGGGCGCGGTCCAGCTGCTCGAGATCGGCACGCCCGTCACCAATCTGGGCGCGATGACCTGCCCGCTCGCGCGCCAGTTCGCGCGCTGGACACGCGAGGTGGTGCAGCCCGCGGCGAGCCAGTGGCTCGGATCGCCGGTGCGCCGGATCGAGACGTTCGGCACCTATGCCTGCCGCAGCGTCAACAGCCGCCCGGGCGCGCGGCTGAGCGAGCATGCTTATGCCAATGCCGTCGACGTCGCCGCCTTCCAGCTTGCCGACGGGCGGCGCATCACCGTCCAGGAAGGGTGGAATGGCGACGCGGACCGCGTCCGGCGGTTCCTCCGCCAGATCCACCAGGGCGGTTGCCGCCAGTTCAACATCGGCCTCGGCCCGGATTCGGACGCCTATCACTACAACCATCTCCATTTCGACATGGGCCGGGGTCCTTATTGCCGCTAGCGGGCCGGCACATTAAGGCGCCCCGATGACCGATCCCGTCCCCCACAAGCGCGTCTTCCACCCCGCCCGCGAGGAGGCGGAGACCGCTGCCCAGCAGACCGAGAGCCCGCAGACCGTCAGCCCGGCCTATCGGCTGGCCTTCCAGGACCTCGACTTCCTGCTGCGCGAGGATCTGCGGCCGGTCCGTTTCCAGCTCGAGCT
This sequence comes from Sphingosinicella terrae, assembly GCF_003347635.1. Lineage (GTDB taxonomy): Bacteria > Pseudomonadota > Alphaproteobacteria > Sphingomonadales > Sphingomonadaceae > Allosphingosinicella > Allosphingosinicella terrae. The sequence goes on along the minus strand of NZ_QDFY01000006.1, from coordinate 133,143 downwards.
GCTCAAGCCGGAACTGCTGCTCGAGGAAGCCAGGATCGCCTCCACCTTCGTCTTCTACGGATCGGCGAGAATTCCGGAGCGGGCCAAGGCGGACGCGCTGGTCGAGGCCGCCTCGACCGACCATCAGCGCCGGATCGCCGAGCGGCTGCGCGACAAGTCCCGTTACTATGACGAGGCCCGCAAGCTCGCCCGGCTGGCCAGCCGCGTCGAGCCCGACGCCGACGGACGCCGACAGTTCGTCGTCTGCTCCGGGGGTGGCCCGTCGATCATGGAGGCGGCCAATCGCGGCGCCGCCGACGAGGGGCGCGAATCGATCGGACTCAACATCATCCTGCCGCACGAGCAGCTGCCGAACGACTATGTCACCCCGGATCTGAGCTTCCGATTCCACTATTTCGCGCTTCGCAAGATGCACTTCCTGCTGCGTGCGCGGGCGGTGGCGGTGTTCCCCGGCGGATTCGGCACATTCGACGAATCCTTCGAGCTGCTGACCCTGATCCAGACCAAGAAGATCAAGCCGCTGCCGATCCTGTTCTTCGGCCGCGAGTTCTGGGAGCGGGTGGTCGATTTCCAGGCGCTCGTCGACGAAGGCGTGATCGCGCCCAACGACCTCGACCTGTTTCAATATTGCGAGACGGCCGAGGAAGCCTGGGCGTGCGTCTGCCGACACTATGCCGGTACCGATCACGGCCTGGACTGCCCCGACTGAGAGGGCAGGCACCGCCCGGACGGCGCTTTCGCGCCCGCTCGTCCCGGCTAGATTTCGCCATGCTCTCGCTCTTCCGCCCCCCGATTGCCGGTCGACGAGGAAGAGCTCGAATTCCTGATGCGACCTTCAATGGCTCGTCGGCGCTTTCGGCCCAGGAGGGCCTCGTCGCTACCTTCGGGCATGAACTGAAGGGCGACCTCCGGACGGACCTGCGCCGCGCCGACCGAGTCCTCGCGAAGCGATTTTCTGACATGGCCGCCGCGGTCGACGCGATCGACCTGTCCTTGTTCCGCGGCGCGTGAAACGGAGGAGAGAGGGCTTATTCGCCTTCCGGTGCGGCCGGACCGGCCGTCGTCACCGCATTGCCCTCCGCCGCCACCGGCGTGTCAGGGGCAAGGCCGTTCACCACCTGGTCGGAAGCCTCGGCCGCCGCCTCGGCGGCGGGCTCCTCCGCGCCGGCGGCCGGCGGCGGCGGCAGCGGCAGATTGCTGCCCTGGGCGTTCATCCAGGCGATCAGGTTGGCGCGATCCTGCGGATCGCTGAGGCCGGCGAAGGTCATCTTGGTGCCCGGCGCATAGTTGCGCGGCGAGCGGAGCCACTCGCTCATCGTCTCCCAGGTCCAGGTGCCGCCCTTGCTCAGCAGCGCGTCCGAATAGGCGAAGCCGGCGGCATGGCCGACATTGGCGCCCATGATCCCGTGCAGGTTCGGGCCAAGCCCGGTCGCGCCGCCCGGATTGATCGTGTGACAGGTGCTGCACTTGCGGAACTGGGCCTCGCCAGCGGCGAGATCGGCATTCTGCAGCAAGGCGGCGATCGGCGGCTCGGCATCCTCTTCGCCGGCGCCTTCCTCGACGACGCCGGCGATCGGAAAGCCCATGGTCTCGGGACGCTCGGCCTTGAAATACTCGCCCGTGACGAGGCTGGCGCCGAGCAGCACGATGCCGCCCCCCAAAACCCAGCCCGCAATCGTGTTGAAGCGATCGTCCATGCCGCCAAGAACCTCCGCAGACGCGCGGCCGCGACGGCCGAGCCACAAGATGAATGGCGCCCCTTTATGCGGGAGGGGCCGTCCCCGCAAGCCGCGCCTTGGCGGGCGTCCCGCTTTGCCGCGAACGGCCTCGAGCTCGTTCCGGAGGCGCGCACTTATGCCCGCTATCCTCGTTATCCACAGCCAGAATCCCCTTGGTGCGACTCGGTTTTCATGAGAGCTTCGATCCGTGGCCGAGGCGATCGAAAGGCAACGATCGAAAGCCCCGGCCGCAGCCCGAGACAAGCGGCGATCCGGTCCCACCAGACGGATGTCCGCGAAGCGGAGGCGGGGCGGCTGACGAAGCCGCCGCCATGCGGAAGCAACGGGCTTGCCCTTTGGCGGATGCGAAAGCGGCAGGCTTCGTGAAGCGCCCAGGTTCGGGACCCTTCGGGGATCCGGCCAAGCAGGCGGAAATTTCGGCTTCGGCCGAAGCGTCCGTCCGGCAGAAGCGGGACGAAAGTCGGCGCGCTGCCACCGGTGGAGAGAGGCCTCGGCCGATCGAAATCGGGCAGGACCGGGCCTTGCCCGGGAGCTGCGAAATGCCATCGTGGACTTAGGTCCGCGACGGCTAGGCGGATCTTCGGGCTTCGGTTCGAGGCGCCCTGTCGGCCAGGTTCCCGGTTTCGGCCGAGGGCAGGGCAGACAGGACGGGAATCCCGGTTCCATTCCGCCGATCGGCGAACCGCCAGGGCCACCGGTCCTGACGGGGAGCCGGCGGGGAAACCCAGCGGCGCAAGTCGCGACGGACCCCGGAGGACGGTAACGAGCCCCCGGCTCGGCAACGGCCTCGAAACCGCCCAAGCGGACAGCCTCGCCTCCCAGGCCTGGCCTCACCCGCGACGGGACAGTGGGGGCTGGCGGCAACGCCAGCCCCCATTTCCGTTTCCCCGCCCTCCTCAATCTCTCTCAGCAGGAACGCCAGTCCGCGCCTCGCGTTGGCCGTTTCGAGACGATGGGAGACGATGAATGGCAGCGGATGACAGCAAGCGCGCGATCGGCAGCCCGACTGGCGGCACTGGCGGCACTGGCGGCACTGGCGGCACCGGCCAGCCCGACACCCGTCCGGAAGGCCCCGCCGGATCGGTGGCGGAACGCGAGCGGGATTCCGACAGCCTCGCCGGCGGCGACGGCTCGACGGACGCGGCGATCGGCAAGCACGGAGCCGACCGGGTATCCGGCACCGGCGGCGCCCCGGCGCAAAGCGGCCGGAGGAGCGGCGAGGGCGCGGGCGCCTCGCTGCCCAATCCGCCGGATGCCGGCGATCCCGGCGGCATGGGCGGCGTCGAGACGACCCGGGCGAGCGGGCATGACCGTCCGCCGGGCGGCGTGAGCCCCATCGAGCCCGACGAGGACTGACGCCCACGGGCGCAAGAGGCCACGGCTTGCGCCGCGGCTTGATCTCCCGCAGGGGCGGGGCGATAGTCCTCCCCGGAGGGAGGAGGTCGCCCATGTTTTCACGTAAGTCGTCCCATGCCAAAGGGGCCTCCCGGCCGCCTCGATCCGGCGCCCCCGGCCTCTCGTTCGTCGGGACGGAAGTGGTGATCAGCGGCGACGTCTCGACCAGCGCGCAGCTTCACGTCGACGGGCGAATCGACGGCGGCGTCCGCTGCGGACACCTCTTCCAGGGTGCGGACGGACTGATTGCCGGCGACATCGTCGCCGATGAAGCCAGGATCGCGGGCCAGGTCCAGGGAACGGTGAACGCCCGCAACGTCGTCGTCGAGGCGACCGGCTGCGTTTCCGGCGACATCGCCTACGAGACGATCAGCATCGCCGCCGGGGCCCGCATCGACGGCCGCCTCGCCCGTCGCGAAGCGCTCTCCGCGGGCAGCGATACCCTGATCGCGCTTCCGGCCGAGCCGGCAAAGGCGAGCACGATCCACGTCGCGCCAGGCCTCTTCGCCTCCTCCGGCCACGCCGCGGCGGGCTGAGCGTGAGCCGGCACGTCGCTCATGTCGACTGGCAGTCGGACGGCGCATTCTTAGCGGGCCGCTACAGCCGCCGCCACGTCTGGCGCTTCGACGGCGGCGCCGAGATCGCCGCTTCCTCCTCGCCTCACGTGGTGCCGGAACCGATGTCGGATCCCGCCGGGGTGGATCCGGAGGAGGCGCTCGTCGCCTCCGTCGCCTCCTGCCATATGCTCTGGTTCCTCGACCTTGCCCGCCAGGCCGGGTTCGACGTGGTGCGCTATGCGGACGAGGCGGAAGGGGTGATGGGCCGGATCGGACCCGGGCGGATGGCGCTGTCGCGGATCGTGCTTCGGCCCAGCATCGAATTTGCCGGCGAGGGCCCCGACCCGGAACGGCTGGCCCGGCTGCACGAGGAGGCGCACGAGCGCTGCTTCATCGCCAACTCGCTCCGGACCGAGATCGTCATCGAATCGCCCTGACGTGCCGGTGAAGGCGGGAGGCCAAAGCGATTTCCAGTCGGATAGAGGCATCCGGCGACTCGGAAATCGCGACTTATCAAGGCCCTAGGCCGGATGATCTGATGCCATCAGACCGCAATCCGGCCTAAAGCCCCCACCAGGGCATTTTCGAATAATAACCCTGGATCTCCTCGTAATCCTGGGACTGCGGCCGGTCGGCTTCGTCGAGCCGCAGGCTGGGCGCCCTCTCGAGCTGCTCGCGGGTGAGGTCGACCACGTAGGCGTCGAGGCCGACATCGTAATTGAGCACTCCCCACGGCACCGGGTGGACTCGCTCGCCCACGCCGAAAAAGCCGCCGAACGACAGCACCGCATAAGCGACGCGGCCATCCTTCTTGTCGATCATCACCGCATGGATCGAGCCCAGACGCTGTTCCGCGCGATTGTAGACCGGCGTGCCTTCCACACGCCGGGACGAGATCAGCCGATGCGTGTGGTCGATCGCCTGCTCCTGATCGAGCAGCGGGCGCGGTTGCTGAGACATGACGAGTCTCCTTCCTTGGCCCCCGGGACCCGCATAGCAGAAACGCGGCCGGAAGGCACGGAAATCCCGACCGAAAATCTGCTTGCCTCGCCCGCGGCCAATTCCGGCCGTCAGGCTCCGGCTTCGGCGAGGAGCCGGGCATCGGCGCCGTCCCAGGCGATGCACAGCCCCTTGGGAAGTGCGGAGCGGATCCGGGCGAGCTGACCCTCGCCGAGGTGACGGTCGAGCAGCGCGAACACGGCGGCGACGGCCTCCCCGGCATCCATCGATCCGGCGCCGGCGAGCCGTTCGCCGACCGCCGCGAGGAATCGGTCCGGGCGGTCGCAGGCGGCCGGCCGTCTCATCGGATCGAACCGATCATAATAGGCGCCGCGCACCAGCAGCGGCAGCTGTGCGCCGAGATGGACCGCAATCTCTAGCGGGAGGCAATCGCGGATCTCGTGGAGGACGGCCGTCAGCGCCTCCCAGGCGGCGTCCCGATCGTCCCCGGTGCGGTCCGCCACTTCGTCGAGCCAGATCCTGGCCGTTCGAAGCGTGGTGTCGAAAAGGCCGAGGCCGGCGGCGCCCATCCGAGAACCTCCTTCATCGTGGAATTCCCGTCGTCCGGCCAACGAGCTTCGCGCCTGCCTGTTCCGCCGCCGGGTCTGCCGCGACCTGCCGGAGATGGAGCCGAACCCGGCGTCCGTCCGTTGGGCGCGGTGAAGGAGAGGCGAGATGGACAAGCGCTTGGAAGGAAAGGACCGGCACGAGGAACGCGGCCCTCAGGACGGACCGCTGGCGCAAGGCATCGATCCGGTCGGCGGCGATCGGGCCCCCGCCGGTGCCGAGACCCGCGACGAGATCGGCGTCGGCGGTCAGCGGCACAATTCCGGCAGCAGCCGCGATCCGGATGCCCAGGGAAGGCGGACGAAGGACGAAGCTCATGGCTGACGACGCGAAGGATGCGGCGCGAGGCCCCGAGGGCGGTGCGAGCGGCGGCGGCCTCAACGGTGCCGAGCTGCAGCGCCGCGAAAAGGACGCCCTTGGCGGCGAAGGTGGCTCCAGCGGCGGCGGCACCCTCGCCGGTGCCGGCGACCCGTCCGGCGGCACGACCGATCGGGAGAAGGACCCGGCGGTCCCGGGATCGGGCGATTCCGGCGACGCCATGGGCAAGGGCAAGCTTGCCGCCGCCCGTGACGGACGCATCTCCGGCGGCGAAGCAATCGGTGCGGGCGCCGGCCGGGCAAAAGTCGGCAGCGGAACGCCCGCCGACACGGGCGATCTCGGCGGCGGCGGCAAGGGCGCCTAGCGCGCCGCCGCCAGGCTCGAAGGTCCTATTTGCCGCGCATCTTGCGGTGGCTGTCGAGGTCGAGGACCATATTGGCCTCGCCTTCCTTGAGCAGCCCGAGCCGACGAGCGACCTCCTGATAGGCCTCGGCCTCGCCGCCCAGGTCGCGGCGGAATCGATCCTTGTCGAGCTTCTCGCCGGAGCTCATGTCCCACAGGCGGCAGCCGTCCGGGCTGATCTCGTCGGCGAGGATGACCCGACTATATTCGTTCTCCCAGAGCCGGCCGAATTCGAGCTTGAAGTCGACCAACCTTACTCCGATCCCGGCGAACAGGCCGCACAGGAAGTCGTTGATGCGGATCGCCATGTCGGCGATGTCGTTCATCTCCTCCTGGCTGGCCCAGCCGAAGCAGGCGATATGCTCGTCCGCGATCATCGGGTCGCCGAGGGCGTCGTCCTTGTAATAATATTCGATGATCGTGCGGGGCAGCTGGGTGCCTTCCTCGATGCCGAGCCGAGTCGACAGCGATCCGGCGGCGACGTTGCGCACCACCACCTCGATCGGCACGATCTCGACCTGGCGGATGAGCTGCTCGCGCATGTTGAGCCGGCGCAGGAAGTGAGTCGGAATGCCGATCGTCCCGAGCAGGGTGAAGATGTGCTCGGAGATGCGGTTGTTGAGCACGCCCTTGCCGGAGATCGTGCCCCTCTTCTGGGCGTTGAAGGCGGTGGCGTCATCCTTGAAATACTGGATGAGCGTGCCCGGCTCCGGACCCTCGTAGAGGATCTTGGCCTTGCCTTCGTAGATCATGCGGCGGCGCGACATGGAAATGGGCCTCCCGGGCTATAAACAGGCGCGCCCCGGCGCGGCGTCGGCTCGGCAACGCGCGGGCGGGGCGGAGGCGTGGCCTATACTCGAAGGGGTCCGGCCGCGCAAATTCTCGTCGTCCGCGCCCGTGGCGCGGCTCAGGTGACCTTCGACCGGACGGCGAATCGCGGCTCGCGCCATCGCCCGCCGTCGAGGATCCGGCTCATCCGGTCGACCGCCTCCCAGATCTCCTCGAAGCCGAGATAGAGCGGGGTGAGGCCGAAGCGGATCACGTCCGGTGCGCGGAAGTCGCCGATGACGCCGTCCTCGATCAAGGCCTGGCAGATCTCGAAGGCGTGAGGATGGCGGAACGAGATGTGGCTGCCGCGCTGGTCCGGCCCGCGCGGGCTGATGCAGTCGAGCTCGGGGCAGCGGGCCTCGACCAGTCCGTAGAAGACGTCGAACAGGGCGATCGACTTCGTCCAAAGCCGCTCCATCGACACGCCTTCGAAGGCGCCGATCCCCGCCTCGAGGGCGGCGAGGCCGAGGATCGGCGGGGTCCCGGCGAGGAAGCGGTCGATCCCGCGCGCCGGGCGGTAATCGTCGGTGAAGTCGAACGGCGCGGCATGGCCCATCCAGCCGCGAAGCGGCGACACCAGCTGTTCCTGAAGGTGCTCGGCGACATAGAGGAAGGCGGGCGCGCCCGGGCTGCCGTTCAGATATTTGTATCCGCAACCGACGGCGAGCTCGGCGCCGGTCTCGTTGAGGTGGAGCGGCACCGCGCCTACGCTGTGGCTGAGGTCCCAGACCGTGAGCGCGCCGGCGGCCCTGGCCCGGCGGGTCACCCCCGCCATGTCGAAGCGTTCGCTGGTCTTGTAATGGACGTGGGTGAGCAGGAGCAGGTTGGTGTCGGCACCGATCCGCGACTCCACCTCCTGCCGCGGCGCAATGTCGAGACGCAGGCCCATCAGATCGGCAACGCCGCTCGCGATATGGAGGTCGGTGTGGAAATTGCCCGCCTCGGAGAGCAAGGCGGGCCGGTCCGACAGGCGGGCTGCGGCGACCAGCAGCTTGAACAGGTTGACCGACGTCGAGTCGGTGACGATCACCTCATGGGGCCGCGCCCCGATCAAGGGCGCGATCCGCGCGCCGAGCCGCTGCGGCGCGTCGATCCAGCCATGCTCGTTCCAGCTGCGAATCAGCGACTTGCCCCATTGCTCGGCGATCACTTCCTGCTGGCGCGGCGGCGCCGCCCGGGGCAGCGGCCCCAGCGAATTGCCGTCGAGATAGATGATCCCTTCCGGAAGCAGGAAACGCTCGCGCAACGAGCGAAGCGGATCGGCGGCGTCGGCGGCGACGGCTTCGGCGCGGGTGAGCCCCATCAGCGCAAGACCCTTTCGATTTCCTCGACGGCAGCGGCCCAGGCGGCGGTTTCGGGAGCGACCAGCTCGACATGGCCGGTGCGGTCGATCATCCGGACGCGCACGTCGTCGCCGGCGGCGCGCATCGGCGCGGCATAGCCTTCGGCATAAGAGGTCGGGATGATCCGGTCCTGGAGGCCGTTGATCAGCACCTGGTCGACGCCGAGCGGCGCCAGGCGCGGCACCGAAGTGTCGTCGAAGCGGCCGCCGGTCAGGCGCGCGATAATGTCGGTGCCGCAGCCGCTGCCGGGTGGACGCGCCGCCTCCTCGAGATCGGGAAGACCGCCCAGGCTGATCACCCGCCGGATCGGCAGCGTCTCGCCGCCGCGGAGAGGCGAGCCTGCAGGGAGCCTCGGCCTTGCCGCCAGCCACAGGGCGAGGTGGCCGCCGGCCGAATGGCCGACCGCAACGATCCGGCCGAGGTCGAGGCGGTGCACAGCGGCCCGTGGGCGGAGCGCGTCGGCGGCCGCCGCGACGTCCTGGAAGGTGCCGGGATAGCCGCCGCCGTCGCGGTCGACGCCGCGATAGTCGATGTTCCACACCGCCAGGCCGCGCCGCTTCAGATCATCGGCAATCCAGTTCATGATCGTGCGATCGGCGATGTCGCTCTGCCAGCAGCCGCCATGGACCATCAGCACGACCGGGTGCGGACCGGCTCCGGCGGGCACCCACAGGTCGGCGACCTGAAGCGGATCCCCGCCATAGGAGAAGCTATGATCCGGCTCCGGCCGCGGGCGTTCGAGCAGGTCCGGCCATGCCATCAGCCCATCCGGGCCGGTCGGTGGTTCGACAGCGACTTCGTTCACGACACAGGCGGCTAGCGCGGCGGCGAGGAGGAACGCAAGTGCGGCGCGGAAGCGGGTCATGATCCGCCCTTGGCCCAGCCCGACTTGCGGCGCCAGAGCGGATCAGGGCAAGGGATGGGCGCGGGGGTGGTCGGTTTCGACGGGCTGCATGATCATCGCGGCTGGCGGATCAGCCGAAGCGCCGTCATCGGCGTCGAAGCGGCCGGGGAAAGCATCGCGCTGCGGCTGAGCAACGACGCTCTTGCGCCGGTCAGCCGCAGCTATGCGATGTCGGTACGGAGGCGGGATCGATCCCGGCTTTCAGCATCGGCGGCTGGGCCTGCGCCACGGCGCCGCGAACTGGATCTTGTTCAGCTCGGCGAAAGCGAAGTGGATGTCCTCCAGCCATTGCTTCAGTCGCTTGACCATCGTCTCTCTCCTCAGGCCGAAGTCGTGTTGAAGGTGAGGGCGGTGACGGCGAAGGCGGCCACCAGCGCCATGAGCTGATGGCTGCTGCCGTCCCACAGCGCCAATCGCCCGAAACCGGCGCGCAGCGCCGACATCGCCCGGTCGACGGCTTCCGAGAAGTCGTCATGATGATCCACCCAGAGGCGGCCGTCCATTTCGTCTCGCATCGTTCGATCCTTTCCACTGGAGACTGGATGCTCCTCAATTGGCTCGCAGCGGCCGGCAGCGCCAACGAAAGTCTCGACACGGGCCATAAGGGCCGCTTATGCTTCAGCCATGCGCCGACTGCCGCCCCTCAGTGCCGTCCGGGTCTTCGAATCCGCCGCCCGCCACCAGAATTTCACCTCGGCCGCGGCCGAGCTCGGCATGACCCAAGCGGCGGTCAGCTATCAGATTCGCTTGTTGGAAGAACGGCTTGGCATGCCGCTGTTCACGCGCAGCAAGGGTCGGGTGACGCTGACCGACGCCGGCAGACGGGCGGCCCCCCTCGTCTCCACCGGCCTGGACAGCATCGCCGACGCCTTTTCGAGCGCGTTGGCCGAGGATGGCGGCGTCCTCGGGGTCAGCGCCACCCATTCGATGGCGGCCAACTGGCTCGCGGCGCGGCTGGGCGGGTTCCAGCTGGAGCATCCCGACCTCGCGGTGCGGCTCAGCACCGATAATCGGCTCGTCGATTTCGCGCGGGAGGAAGTCGATATCGGCATCCGCTTCGTCAGGGGAAAAAGCGAATGGCCGGGCCTGCGTCGCCATTTCCTGTTCCGCGTCCACTCCACGCCGATCTGCACGCCGCAGGTCCGGGACAGGCTGCGAATCGAGCAACCGGCCGATCTGTTGAACGCGCCGCGGGTAAGCGCCGACGACGATTGGTGGTGCAGCTGGTTCGCGCACGCGGGCGTCGAGCACCAGGCGCAGGAGCGGCCGACCGGTATCCGCTTCGATACCCAGGTGATGGAGGGCAATGCCGCCTTGGCCGGTGCCGGCGTGGTGCTGCTGACGCCGATCTTCTGGCGCAATGAGCTGCAGAGCGGCCGCCTCGTCGAAATCTTCCCTGACATCTGCGACACGCATGGCTGTTACTGGATGGTCTATCCCGAGTATAAGAGGTCGCAGCCCAAGGTCGTCGCCTTCCGCGAATGGATGATGCGCGAACTCGGCGAATTCCGCGCGTTGGAACGGCCCGAGGTGTTCACGCCGCCGTCGGCGGACTGACTTCGTCCGGATTGCGGTCGGGCTCTCCGGTCGCCGCCGACCGCCGGCGGAGGCGGCGTCGGATCGCCAGCGCCGCCCACCAGATCAACCCCGCCAGCAGCGCCCAGGGCAGTAAGGTGACGACGATCACGAACAGGACGAGCAGGCCTTGGAGGAAATTGTCCCATGCGCGGCGGGCGGCGTCGCGGAAGGACGGTTCCTGATATCCCGGGACGAGGTCGCCCGATCCGTAATTGAACACCATAGGCGTGTTGGCGAGCGCGTCTTGCTGCTCCTCGCGCGTCGCCTGCTGGGCACGGATCGACTGGCGCAGCTGCTGCGCCTGATATTCGAGCTGTTGGCGCTCGCTCGTCGACTTGCCGCCGCGGGCGAGCTCGGCCTCCAGCCGGCTCAGCTCCGCATTCATCTCGGCAATGTTGCGGCCGGCGGTGCGGATCGTCGTCCCCACGTCGGTGCCGGTGATCTCGCTCTCGACGAGCATCCCGTCCTTCTCGGTGACGGCGGCCACGCCCTGCTGACCGAATTGGCGGGCGATCGCCGGGTCGAGCTTGAAGGCGAGCATCGCCTCGACGTCGCGCTCGTTGATGACTCGGTAGCGCATCCCGGTGATGCGGCAGCGCGACAGCCCGAGGCTTTCACAGGCCCGCGCATGCTGCTCCTGCACGGTTGCGATCTGCTCGGCCGGCAGGCGGAAGGCGTAGCGATAGTTGAAGGCGACGCCGGGCGCCGCGGTGGGGCCGACATCGGGCCCCGCCTCGCGCGAGGCCGCGCCAGGCGCGGTCGCCGGCGAAGCGTCTTCGGCGACGTCGAAGGTCTGCATCTGCTCGCGCGGCGCTTCGCTGCTCGGTTCGGGGCGGCCGCAGCCGGCGGCAAGCAGGACCATGGCAAGAACGATCGGACGACGCATCGAAGCCTCCCCTTCTTCTATTCTCTCAAGCTACTCTACTCGATCGGTAGAGAATGGCAAGTCAGCCTGCTTGGACTGGCGAAGCCTCGCGCCAACGCGCTTCGAAGGCCTCAGGCTATGACCGCGCTGCCACCCGTTCCGCCGACCAGGCGGGCGATGGCGGTGGCGATCTTGGCTCCGCCTCGGGCGGAGGGCTCGATTGAATTGGCGTAATCCTCGTCCTGGTCGCAGATCAGGCGAAGGTCGACGAGCCCGGCGCTGCGGGCGAAGGCGCTGCGGGTGATGACGTCGTTAAAGATCGACAGGGCCGTGCGGATGATCCGGTGGTCGGGCGCCGAGCGCGGGGTATCGTAGATGGTGCAGGCGGCAATGGGCAGGCCGGTTGCGGCGAGGTCTGCGATCATTCGCCCATAGGCGGCGGCAAAGGCCTGCTGCGCCTCCGCCAGCAGCCCGACCGCCTCGGCGACGGTGGCGGCGCGCGCCCCGAGCAGGTGAGACGCGCCGAGGGCATCGTTGCCGCCGGCGCTGACGACGAGATGGGTGGCGTCCGCCGGGATGCGGCCGATCTGCCGCGCGACGTCGGCGACGACCGCGCCGTCCACCGCGAGCAGGCTCGCCTGCCAGCCGGCGGGCAAGGCGGCGCGGAGCTGGCGGACGACGTCGGGGCCGCCGGGCACGTAGCGCGCATTGTCGAAGATCGAATCGCCGAGCAGGATGACGTGACCCATGGACGGCAAAGCCTTCAGCGCCTCCGCGGGTTCCGCGGCCGGCTCAGCCGGTTGCCGCGACTTCGACGGGGTCCGGCGCCACTGCTTTCGGCCTGGGTCGGAAAAGGCGGAAGATCCCCCAGCCGGTCGCGGCAGCGATCGCCCAGGGCAGCAAGGTCACGACGACGATCAGCAGGATCGTCACGCCCGACATGAAATTGGCGATGGCGCGATCCGCGCTCGCCGCCAGGCTTGGCGTCTCGCGGGCCTCGGCGACCGCAGGGGTCGAACGGTAATGGAAGGCCATCGGGGTCGAGGCGAGCGAATCGCGCTGGTCGATCCGGCTGTCTTGGACGGCGCGGATAGATTGACGCAGCTGCAGTGCTTCGGCGTCCAACCGCACGCGCTCTTCCGGTGAGAGACGCGAGCCGAGCCGCCCTTCGATGCGGCGCAGCTCCTCCTGCAGCTCGACGACGCGGCGAGCCGCGGAACGGATCGAGGCATCGACGTCCAGGCCCGATATCTCCACGTCGACGAGCGTGCCAGCGGCGCGCTCCACCGCTTCGCTGCCCAGCTGGCCGAAGCGGCGGGCTAACGAGGGTTCGACCTTGAGGCTGAGCATCGCCTCGACAGTCGCCGGATCGGCCGCCCGGTACTGCATGGCGGTAATCCGGCAGCGGCTCGCCCCGAGACGCTCGCAGGCGCGCGCATGCTGCTCCTGGATCCCGGCGATGCGCTCCCCCGGCAGCTGGAAGGCATAAAGATAGCTGAAGGCGACTCCGGGCGCGCTCGCGAGGGCGACGTCGGGGCCCGCCCTCTGGCCGCCGGTACGGGGCGGCGGAAGGCGCGGAGTCGAAACCGATGGCATCATCTCGAGCGACGGCGGATCGGCGGGCGCGTTCATCGCCCGCAGCGGCGGCGCTTCGAAATGGGGCGCCTCGCGCGATGCGGTCATCGTGACGACGGCCCAGCCGAGGGCCAGGACGGCGGCAATGCACAGAACCAGTGCCAGCGGGTTGAACTTGCCTGCGGTCATCGCTCCTCTCCATATTGTGATGATACAACATACCACATTCAAAATACGCCGTCACTTACTAGTTGGCCTTACCGGAAGGCGCTCCGCGGAAGGTCGGCGGGGTGCCTCTCGCCTTGCCGGAGGGTGCCTGCTAACGCTCCGCCATGAGTGATGAATTCGACCAGATCGTCGAAGCGCCCTTCGACGATGCTCTGTCCCAGCGCTACCTCGTCTATGCTCTCTCCACGATCACCGCGAGGTCGCTGCCGGACCTGCGCGACGGGCTGAAGCCGGTCCACCGCCGGCTGCTCTGGGCGATGCGGCTGCTGCGACTGGATCCGGCGACGGGCTACAAGAAATGTGCCCGCGTCGTCGGCGACGTCATCGGCAAATATCATCCCCATGGCGACCAGTCGGTCTATGATGCGATGGTCCGTCTCGCGCAGACCTTCTCGCTCCGCTACCCGCTGGTCGACGGCCAGGGCAATTTCGGCAATGTCGACGGCGATAATGCGGCGGCGATGCGCTATACCGAGGCGCGCCTGACCCTCGCCGCCAACGACCTGATGGCCGGGCTCGACGAGGGGACGGTCGAGTTCCGGCCCACCTACAATGGCGAGGAGGAGGAGCCGGAGGTCTTTCCCGGCCTGTTCCCCAACCTGCTCGCCAACGGCGCCAGCGGCATCGCGGTCGGCATGGCGACGTCGATCCCGCCGCACAATGTCGCGGAGGTGATCGACGCGGCGGTCCATCTGATCGACAATCCGAAGGCCGAGGCTTCGGCGATGATGGACTTCATCGCCGGGCCCGACTTCCCGACCGGCGGGGTGCTCGTCGACTCGGGCGAGTCGATCGCCCTGGCCTATGCCACCGGCCGCGGCGCCTTTCGCGTCCGTGCCAAGTGGGAGATCGAGAAAGCGGGGCAGGGCATGTGGACCGCGGTCATCACCGAGGTCCCCTATCAGGTTCCCAAGGCCAAGCTGATCGAGCAGATCGCCACCCTGATCACCGACAAGAAGCTGCCGATCCTCGCCGACGTGCTCGACGAATCGGCCGAGGAGATCCGGATCGTCCTCGAGCCGCGCAGCCGCACGGTGGATCCGCAGCTGCTGATGGACAGTCTGTTCCGGCTGACCGATCTCGAGGTCCGTATTCCGCTCAATCTCAACGTCCTCGATGCCAGCCGCACGCCGCGGGTGATGGGCCTCAAGGACGTGCTCGGCGAATGGGTGACGTTCCAGCTCGAGGTGCTCGTGCGTCGCGCCGAGCATCGCGTCGCCAAGATCGACGATCGGCTCGAGCTGCTCGAAGGCTATATCGTCGCCTTCCTCAATCTCGATCGAGTCATCCAGATCATCCGCACCGAGGACGAGCCCAAGCCGGTGCTGATCGCGGAGTTCGCGCTCACCGACCGCCAGGCCGAGGCGATCCTCAACATGCGGCTGCGTTCGTTGCGCAAGCTGGAGGAGATGGAGCTTCGCCGCGAGCGCGACGCCTTGATCGCCGAGCGCGAGGAGCTGCGCAAGCTGATCGAATCCCCGGCCCGGCAGCGCACGCGCCTGAAGAAGGATCTGGCGGCGCTGCGCGACCGCTACGGCCCGGACACAGAGCTCGGCCGCCGCCGGACGCTGATCGAGGAAGCAGGTCCCGCCCGCGAGATTCCGCTCGAGGCGATGATCGAGCGCGAGCCGATCACCGTGATCATGTCGAAGCGCGGCTGGATCCGGGCGATGAAGGGCCATGTCGAGCTGTCGAACCCGGAGGCCCTGAAGTTCAAGGAGGGCGATGCCTCCCAATTCTTCTTCCACGCCTACACGACCGACAAGCTGCTGCTCGCCTCCACCGCCGGCCGCTTCTACACGCTCGGTGCCGACAAGCTTCCCGGCGGGCGCGGCTTCGGCGAGCCGGTCAAGCTGATGGTCGACATAGAAGGGGAGGGCAATGTCCTCGCCTTGTTCCCCGCCGGGCAGGCGGAGAAGCTGCTGCTCGCCTCATCGGACGGCCGCGGCTTCGTCACCGCCGCCGCCGCCGCCGTGGCCGAGACCCGGAAGGGCAAGCAGGTGGTCAATCTGCGCACGGACGCCCGGCTCAAGGTCGTCCATCCGATCGCGCCCGGGGACGATTTCGTGGCGGTGATCGGCGAGAATCGCAAGATGGTGGTCTATCCCTTGAGCGAGCTGCCGGAGATGGGGCGCGGCCAGGGCGTGCAGCTCCAGCGCTTTCGGGATGGCGGCCTCTCCGACGCGACCACCTTCGTCTTCGCTCAGGGGCTGTCCTGGTCGATGGGCGGCGACAGCGGCCGCACGCGCACCGAGACCGATCTCAATGCGTGGCGCACCGCCCGCGGCGCCGCCGGGCGGATGCCCCCGGTCGGCTTCCCGCGCGACAACCGCTTCGCCGACTGAGGGGCGCACCGCGTCGCGACGCGTCCGATTCGAAATAAAGCGTTAACCCTGTTCGTTTATCGCTTCGGCCATGCATGCCGCCGAGACGCGCGGGCGAGGCCGATCGCCCTCAGGTGCCGCCATCGAGGCGCCCGGGCGCACGCCGCTCTCTTCCGACCTGGATCGGCTGCTCGGCCAGGTCCGTCAGGCCTATCTCGATGCGCTCCCGATCGCCGCGGTGATGATCACGCTCGCCGAGGACGGCGCCTGCGTCGAATGTGCCAACGACCATTTCCGCACCATCGCGGAATGGGACGAGCGGATGGGCGATCGGCGCGTCTCGCATATCCCCGTGCTGCGCGGCGGCCCGATCGGCACCCGCCTTGCCACCTTCATCCGATCGGATGATCCGGCCTATCAGTTCGAGACGGCCGACGGACGGAGCATCGCCGGCCGCCACTTCACCGTCCGTTTCGCGCGCCTGAAGCGTCTGCCGGGCCATCCGCCGCGCCTGCTCCTGTCGATGATCGATCGGACCGCCCAGGTCGAGACCGAGAAGAGCCTGCGCTCGGAGATGCTGCGCGACAGCCTTACCGGCC
This sequence comes from Sphingosinicella terrae, assembly GCF_003347635.1. Taxonomy (GTDB): domain Bacteria; phylum Pseudomonadota; class Alphaproteobacteria; order Sphingomonadales; family Sphingomonadaceae; genus Allosphingosinicella; species Allosphingosinicella terrae. The sequence goes on along the minus strand of NZ_QDFY01000006.1, from coordinate 116,922 downwards.
TTCCGAACCGATTCGCCTTCAACGAGAAGGTCGACGCCGTCCTCGCCGATCCAACCTTCCGCGAAGGCAGCTATGCCGTGCTTGCCGTCGACATGACCCGCTTCAGCCGGGTCAACGAATGCATGGGCGCTCTGGCGGGCGACGAGTTGCTCATCACCTTCGCCCGACGGCTGGTCTCCGCCTTGCGCCCCTCCGACATGCTCGCCCGCACCTCCGGCGACGAATTCGGGATCCTGCTGCGGCTCGACCGCGGCCTGCCCGACGCGCTTCGGGCCGCCGAGCGCATCAAGGCGGTGCTGACCCTTCCCTTCCGCCTCTCGGAGCTCGAGATCAGGGTCGATTGTGCGATCGGCTGCGCGATCCTCAATCTCGGCGTCTCCAATGCCGACGAGGTGCTGCGCAACGCCCAGTTCGCGCTGAAGCGCGCCAAGCGGCTCGGCTCGACGCAGGTCTACGAGCCGATCCAGGCGGCGGCCGTACGCCGCCGCTTCAGCATCGAGACCGAGCTTCGCTGCGCGATCGAGGCGGAGGAACTGAAGCTGGCCTACCAGCCCCTGATCGACCTCGACAGCGGAAAGGTCGCGGGCTTCGAGGCGCTCGCGCGCTGGCAGCTCGACGGCCAGCCGGTCGCACCGGCGGAATTCATCCCGGTGGCCGAGGAATCGGGCCTGATCGTCCAGCTCGGCCGGTGGGCGCTCGAATCCGCGACCCGCACCCTGGGCGACTGGGACCGCCGGGCAGGACGGGTCCTTCCATTCCACATCAGCGTCAACCTCTCGCCGATCCAGATCAGCCGGGACGATATCGCCGGCGCCGTTTCCGGCGCGCTGGCGGCGGCCGGCATTTCGGGCGACCGGCTGACCCTGGAACTGACCGAGAGCGCGATCATCCACGATCCGGACCGGGTGGCGAAAGCGCTGAGCGCGCTCAAGAAGTTCCGGGTGCGGATCGCCATGGACGATTTCGGTACCGGCTTCACCTCGCTCGCCATGCTCCAGAAGCTGCCGATCGACCTGCTCAAGATCGATCAGTCGTTCGTCGCCGGCATGCTTTCCGGCGGCGATTCCAGTGCGATCGTCCGCGCCATCCTGTCGCTGGCGCGGGCGCTGGGAATGGAGACGACCGCCGAGGGCATCGATTCGGCGGACCTGCGGGAGCTGTTGACCGAACTCGGCTGCACCTACGGCCAAGGCTATCATTTCTCCGAGCCGCTCTGCGCCGACGAGGCCCTCGCCTACGGGCTGGAACGAGAGCCGTAGATCAGCCTTTCGCGTCTCCGGCGAGCGCCCGGTCGACGTGACGCCGCGCAATCTCGCGCACCTGCTGCCGGTCCGACGGAAAGCCGGCCTCGGCCCATTCCGTCTCGACGGCGCGGATCGCCCTTGCCACCGCCGGACCGGCTTCGAGGCCCAGGCGGATGAGGTCGCCTCCCCCGATCGGCAGCCGCGGGCGCTGCCAGGCCTGCAGCGCCGCCAGCTCCGGCGACGCCTCGCCGGCGAGCAGGAAGCGGTCGACGGCTTCGTCCGCGCCGATCGCATAAGCCAGGATGAAGGGGGGAGCGAGCTCGCGCCGGGCGGCCGAGACCAGCCGCTTCGTCGCCTGCTTGGACAGCCGCAGACGCGCGGCGATGGCGGCGGCGACGTCGGGATCGGCGGGAAGCAAGGCCGCGAGCCGCCTCAGCGGGTTCGGGGCGATCCCGGCGCGCCGTTCCGCCTCAATCAGGCGCTCGAGCGTCCCCGGGTCGCCGATCTCGGGCAGGACCGGCCGTAGGATACCGCGATCGATCATCAGCCGCAACGTGGTGCCGGGATCGGGAAGGCCGAGCAGCTTGAGCAGCTCGTCGGCGATCCGCTCGCGCGACAATGCCATCAGGTCGTTGGCGCGGCGGGTGCAGGCCTCCAGTCCTTCGCGGTCGGGCTCGCTCACGCCGAAGCGGGCGTGAAAGCGGAAGAAGCGCAGGATCCGAAGATGGTCCTCCGCGATCCGCGTCAGCGGGTCGCCGATGAACCGGACGCGCCGCGCCTCCAGGTCCGCCGTCCCGCCGAAATAGTCGTAGACCTCGAGCGTCGAGGGATCGGCGCTGAGCGCGTTGATGGTAAAGTCGCGGCGGGCCGCATCGTCGCGCCACTCGCTCGTGAAGGCGACCGTCGCCCGGCGCCCGTCGGTCACCACGTCGCGGCGAAGGGTGGTCACCTCGACCGGCTGGCCGTTGGTCACCGCGGTGACGGTCCCGTGGGCGAGGCCGGTCGGGACCGCCTTGATCCCGGCCGCCTGAAGCCGCGTCACCACCTCCTCGGGGAGCAGGCGCGTCGCCAGGTCGACGTCGTTGACCTCGATGTCGAGCAAGGTGTCGCGAACGCAGCCGCCGACGAACCGGGTCTCGCCGTCCTGGGCGCCAAGGACGCGCAGCAGCCGCGTCATGCCGGCGCGCTTCTGCCAGCTGGCCGGCGGCAGTCTCAAGACCTGGCGTCCTCGAAAGCGAGACGGCGGGTCAGGTTGACGATCATGGCGGCGGTCGCCCCCCATATCCTGCGGCCGTCCCACTCTATCTCGTAATAATGTCGCTCGCGCCCCCGCCATTCGGCCGACCGGACCTGCTGATGCCGGGGATCGAGCAGATAAGCGAGCGGCGCCTCGAAGATCGCGGCGACCTCGCCCGGATGGGGCGTGAGCGACAGGCCCGGGGGGAGGATGCCCAGGACGGGCGTCACTTCGAAGCCGGTGACGGTGCGATAGCGGTCGGCTATGCCGATCACCTCGACCGCGGCGGGCGCGAGTCCGATCTCCTCCTCGGCCTCGCGAAGCGCCGCGGCAACGGCATCGGCGTCGCCGGGATCGATGCGGCCGCCCGGGAAGCTGACCTGGCCGGGATGCTTGCGCATCGTCTCGGGCCGCAACGTGAGGATGACGGTCGGATCGGGCCTCTCGACGATCGGCACGAGCACGGCCGCCGGCGTGATGCCGCGGCCGACTTCCTCCTCCTCGAGGACGTCGCCGAGGATCAGCTCGGGACGGCGGCGATGGCCGCGCTCGAGCGCCCCCCGCAGGGTGTCGGCAAGGCTCATTCCCCCGGCTCCAGCGCGAAGAAGGCGCCGCTGCTCCAGATTCCGGCGGGCTGCGACGCCTCGGCGAGGGCGATCTCCGCCAGTTCGTAATAGACCGGCCTTGCCAGCATCGCCTCCAGCCCGCCACGGACCGCCAAATAGGGATGGGGGCCGTCCTTGCCCGACCGCAGAATGATCGGATGGTCCGGCCCGGCGACGACCAGATCTCCGCTGTTGAGGCGGAAGGCGAGCGAGCGGCTCCGGCTCTCGCCGGCGCTCTTCACCTCGACCGCGAGGAAAGGCGCGTCGTCGACGTCGATGGCGAGCTTCTCCACCGGCGTCACCAGAACGAAGCTGCCGTCGGGCTCGCGTCGCAGGATGGTCGAGAAGAGCCGGACCATCTCCGGCCGGCCGATCGGCCTGCCTTCGTGGAACCAGGTCCCGTCGCGCGCGATGCGCATGCCGCTGTGACCGCAATGCTGCGGGTCCCACTTCTCCACGGGCGGCAAACGGCGCGCCTCGGCGAGCCGCGCGATGTCGGCCAGTGTGAGGCCGGCGAGGTTCGACTGAAGGTCATCCATGATCGGCCTCTAGCCTCTGACTGGTCACCGGCAAAGCGGCCCGCTATCGGCTTCAGCCATGGTCGAGACGAAGGAGCCACGGACGGCGATCGTCACCGGCGGTGCGCGCCGCATCGGCGCGGCGCTGTCCCGGGCCCTGGCGGAGGACGGCTGGCACGTCCTCATCCACTGCAACCATTCGCAGCCGGAGGCGCGGGCGCTGGCCGCCGAGCTCGGCTCGGCCAGCGTCGTCGCCGCCGATCTTGCCGAGATTACGGCCGCCGAGACGATCATGGCCGCTCTGGAGGGGCTCCCGCCTGCACGCCTCCTCGTCAACAACGCCTCGCGCTTCGTCCACGATTCGGCGCTGGATTTCAGCGTCGAGGATTGGGCCGCGCATATCGACGTCAACCTGCGCGCGCCCGCTTTGCTGTCGCAGGCTTTCGCCAGACACGCCGGGGCGGAAGGCGGGGTCATCGTCAACCTGCTGGACGCAAAGATCGCCGCGCCCAATCCCGATTTCTTCACCTACACCGTTTCGAAGCTGGGATTTGCCGGTCTCACCGAATTGTGCGCCCGGGCCTATGCGCCGGCGCTCCGGGTCTGCGGCATCGCGCCTTCGGTTACCCTGGTATCGGGGCCGCAGAGCCGCGCCAATTTCGAAGCCGTGCACGCGCTCAACGCCCTTGGCCGCGGCGTCGACGTCGCCGAGATCGTGGCGGCGCTGCGCTTCATCCTCGCCACGCCGACCCTGACCGGCCAGACGATCCTGCTTGACGGCGGCCAGCGTTTCCTGTCGCTCGCGCGCGACGTTCAGTTCATCCAAGGCTTCCCGCCCAAGCCGGGCAGGGACTGATCGGGCGGCGAAGGAATTGGAGCAAGCCATGCAGAATGCGGCCGCGCTGGACGGCTTGGTACCGGAAGCCCTCCGTCCGAAGACCCGCAAGATCGTGCTCGAGGATTATCAGCTCCAGCTCGACATCGGCTTCCACGAGTTCGAGATCGGCAATCCGCAGCGGCTGCTGCTGACCGTCGAGGTGTGGGTCGACGAGTCTTCCTTCTCGTCGGAAGATGCCTCCGACAGCGCCTGGAACTACGATTTCCTGCGCACCGAGGTCACAACCCTGATCCAGGGCCGACGCTTCAACCTCCAGGAGACGCTGGTGCGGGAAATCTATGCCCTGGTCGCCGCTCGTCGCGGCGTGACTGCGCTTCGCGTCTCCACCCGCAAGCCCGACATCTACCCCGATTGCGCCGGCGTCGGCGTCGAGCTGGCCTCCTTCTGAGGCCCCGCGAACGCGTCGGTCAGCGGGGAATCCGGCTTCGGGTGCAGGTTCCGAGGCCCTCCATCACCAGCCGATAATCAGCCCTGATCGCCTGCGCCTCCTGCGGAGTCGCTTCGCTCACGCTCTGCGCCGGCAGCTCGCGCGGCAACGTGCAGGCCAGGCGGTACCAGAGCAGAGTCTCCGGCTGCGGGGCAGCGGCGGCATTGTCCACCATCTCGCCGAGCGCCACCGACCAGCGGGGCTGCTCGCCCGGACGGCGCAGCACGCTGAGCGAGATCGGGCGATCGTCACTGGCAAGCAGGAAGATCTGGGTCTCGCTCTCGCCGGGCAGCGAGCCCGGAACATGGAACGCGCGGCCGATGCCGACGATGGCCGGCGCGGCGTCCGGCGCGATCGAATCGCGAAGAATCCCGCGCAACCGCTCGGCCAGTTCGGGGGAGGCCGGCAGCTGGGCGTCGGGTGCGGCGAGCCTCAGCTCGGCGGGGCGATTCGGTACCCGGCTGGCGAAGACCAGATATTCGGTCCGCCGGCGGATGCGCTGCGCGCGGCCCCGAGAATCGTTGGGAAGGTCGACCAGGTAACTGACTCGCGGCGGCAGTCCGCCGGTGCCGCGAATCAGGGCGACCACGCTCGCCTCGATGAGGAATCGGCGGTGTCCCGCGGGCACTCCGCTTGTCTCTCTTTCGGACAGGGCGTCGCTTCGCTCGACCCGGACATGGGCGACGACCGGTGCAGCGAGGGCGAGGTCGGCCAGGTCCGCATAGGTCAGCGTCGGCGCGGCCGGGACTCCTTGCGCCTCAAGGGGTTGGACGGCGAACATCATGGCCGCGAAGGCCATCGAGATAGTGAGGGTGCGCATCATTTCTCCCGCGTCGGAACCGGTGCCTAGCGGGCCGGGCATTAACCGCGCATTGCGTAGCGAATCCATCGGGATCGTATGAGTCACAGAAGGATTGCGTCGGCCAGACTGTCACTATAGACAACCCCCCGCATCCATGCCGTTACATGGATGAACCGAACCCCGCCCCCTGCGTTTTATGCGGGCGGTCGGCAGCACAAGAGAGGGAGCCTGGCTGGTTAATGTCGTACGTTGATCAGAGAATGAGCACGGGACGTGTCTGGGCGATCGTCCTCGTTGCCATCCTCCACGCCCTTCTCGGCTATGCCTTCGTCACTGGCCTCGCCTATAAATTCGTCAAGGGTGTCCAGGAGGATCTGAAGACCTTCGATGTCACCGAGGAGCCGCCGCCGCCCGAGGAGCTGCCGCCGCCCCCGGAGACGCCGGACGTGCAGCCGCCGCCCGTCGTGGCGCCGCCGCCTATCGTCCGCACGCAGACTCCGCCGCCGCCGATCGCCTCGGTTCCCACCGCCCCGCCCGTCGTCATCACGCCGACCGCGCCGCCGGCTCCGCCGGCCCCCCCCGGCCCCGCCGCCGCCGCCGCCTCGCACCGTCGAGCCGGCCCGCGCCCGCGCCAACCTCGCCTCCTACGTCTCCAACGACGACTATCCGGCCTCGGCTCTGCGCAACGAGGAAGAGGGCACGACTGGCTTCCGTCTCACCGTCGGCCCGAATGGCCGCGTATCCGATTGCACGGTTACGTCGTCGAGCGGCTCGAGCGCGCTCGATGCCGCCACCTGCCGGATCATGCGCAGCCGCGCCCGTTTCACGCCGGCTCGCGACAATCGGGGCAACCCGACCACGGACTCGGTGAGCGCCCGCATCACGTGGCGAATCCAGGAATAATCCAGTTCAGCCTTTTTCCACATCCCAATCTACCTATTTGCATGAGAAGGAATTGAGACAATGGCAGCACCAGCAGCAGCCCCTCACGGTGATTTCGGACTAGTCGGCGCTCTGCAGCAGGGCGGCGTCATCGCCTGGCTTACCTTCGCGGCTCTCGTCATCATGTCGGTCGCCTCCTGGTACGTCTTCTTCGTCAAGCTGATCGACCAGCAGAAGATCATCAAGGAAGGGCGCCGTGCGCGCACCTCCTTCTGGCAGTCGGCCAATCTGCGCGAAGCCGCCAACAAGCTCGACAAGAACGGTGCCTACCGCCAGATCGTCGACGACGGCATGCTCGCCCAGGAGCAGCACACCAAGCTCACCGACCCGATCGACCAGCATGACTGGATGCTCGGCTCGCTGGCGCGCAGCCAGGGCGCGGTCGCGTCCAAGCTGTCGACCGGCCTTGCCCTGCTCGCCACCGTCGGTTCGACCGCGCCGTTCGTCGGCCTGTTCGGCACCGTCGTCGGCATCTATCGCGCGCTGATCAAGATCGGCGCCGCCGGCCAGGCGTCGATCGACACCGTCGCCGGCCCGGTCGGCGAGGCGCTGATCATGACCGCGCTCGGCCTGATCGTGGCGGTCCCGGCCGTCATGCAGTACAACTGGCTGATGCGCCGCAACAAGGCGATCGTCGAGGAGCTCGCCCGCTTCGCGAACGATCTGCACGGCTACATGATGTCCGGCGGCAGCGTCCGTCCGGCCGTCTCTGCCGCGGCTCGCGCTCCGGCTGCCGGCGCCGCCGCCCGTCCTGCGACCGGCGCGTCGACCGCCTCGACCGCTTCGACCGCGGGTTCGAGCGCCGGCCAGAAGGCGTAACCGGAAGTCCCGGCGGCGGAGCCCGGCTCCGCCGCCGCCATCCGCCGCGACCCCCGGGCCGCGGGAAGTCAGGATAGGAACTGAAACATGGCAATGCAGGTCGGCGAATCCGGAGACGGTGAAGAAACACCGATGTCCGACATCAACACGACGCCGCTCGTCGACGTCATGCTGGTGCTGCTGATCATCTTCCTGATCGCCGTGCCCGTCGTGCTGCAGACGGTGCCGGTTCGGCTGCCCAAGGTGGAGTTCGAGGCGACGACCACCAAGCCGGAGAACGTCAACCTGTCGGTGACCTACGCCAACGGGCAGTGCGAGGTCTATTGGGACCTCAGCAGGCTGGACTCGCAGCAGCTGCTCGACCGGGCGGTCGCCGAGCTCGAAGGCCAGGTCGTGGCGCTCGGCGGTCCGGAGAACATCACCGAGGAGAACATGCCCGAGGTGCACATCAGGGGCGACATCGACACCCCCTATCGTTGCATCGGCGGGGCGATCTTCACCATGCAGCGCGCGGGTTTCGCGAGGATCGGGTTCATCTCAGAGCCGGAGCCGACCGGCGGCCGGCGTCTGTGAGCCCGGGAAGCAGGAGTTAGACAATGAGTGCATCGACCCTGAATCCTGAGTCCAGCGAACCGATGATGGACATCAACACCACGCCGCTCATCGACGTGATGCTGGTGCTGCTGATCATGTTCATCATCACCATCCCGGTGCAGACTCACGCGGTGAAGCTCGACCTGCCGCAGAACCAGGACAACCAGACTCCGCCGCCGATCGACCCGGTCAAGAACAAGATCGTGATCATGCCGAACGACGCGGTGCTCTGGAACGGCGCTCCCGTGAACATGGTGACGCTGAGGCAGTATCTCGACATCACCACGACGATGACGCCGACTCCGGAGCTCCACCTGCAGCCGCACCCGGATGCGCGCTACGAGGTCGTGGACGAGGTCCTCGCCGTCGCCAAGCGCGCCAACGTGCAGGCGATGGGCTTCGTCGGCAACGAGGCCTACGCGAACTTCTGATCGCTCCTTCTGATGCAAGGTTGCGGCGGCGGTGATCTCACCGCCGCCGTTTCCTATTGTGCCTCCCGTTGCGGAGGCGGATCGAAGCGCCTACCTGAATGGCGGATCTGATAGGGGCCCGTTCGCCATGCGCACTCGACTTTTCGCCGTCCTCGCCGCGATCGCGGTCACGCTCTCCGCCTGCGGTATCAACTCGATCCCGACCGCGGAGGAGAATGCCAAGGCAAGATGGGCCGACGTGCAGGCGTCGTACCAGCGCCGCGCCAACCTGATCCCTAACCTGGTCGCCACGGTCCGCGGCGCCGCCGCCTCGGAAGAGCGGATCCTGACCAACGTCACCCAGGCGCGCGCCGATGCGACCCGGATCACGGTCTCCCCCGACCAGCTCACCGATCCCGAGGCGATGCAGCGCTTCCAGGAGGCGCAGAACAGTCTCAGTGCGGCGATCATTCCCCTCCAGCGGCTCCAGGAAGCCTATCCCAACCTCCAGAGCCAACAGAATTTCGCGACGCTGATGAGCCAGCTGGAAGGAACCGAGAACCGCATCACGATCGCGATCCGCGATTATAACGAGGCGGTGCGGGCCTTTAATACGGAGATCCGCACCTTCCCCGCCGTGATCGGCGCCCGCATCATCTACGGCGCGGAACCGATGGTGCCGTTCGAGGCGACCGTTCCCAATGCCGACGTCGCGCCGACCGTCAGCTTCGACACGAACGGCGCCACACCCTGAGCATCGGGCGGGTCCATCCGCGGCCTTTTCTTCTCACGCTGGCCGCGGCGGCAGAGATCATCGATCGCGACATGCTCCCGCAGTCGAGGGCTGGGCGGCCGGCCCTGGCAATCGAGAACGCGACGCGCGCCGTCGTCGCGACGTTGATCGATCACGAGCGGGAACCTAGGCAGGGGCGGCCATGATTAAGCGGTTCTGCCTCCTTTTCCTTTTGGTCCTCGCGGCGCCTGCTGCGGCCCAGGATTTTCCCGAGCTCTCGGGAAGGGTCGTCGACCAGGCGAACCTGCTCGCCCCCGAGCAGGAGGCGGAGCTGACCCAGCGGCTGGAAGCGCTGGAGCAGGCATCGACCCGCCAGCTTGTCGTCGCGACGGTGAGCAGCCTCGGCGGCTACGATATCGCCGATTACGGCTATCAGCTCGGTCGCCACTGGGGAATCGGCCAGGACGAGGCCAATAACGGCATCATCCTGCTGGTCGCGCCGAACGAGCGAAAGGTGCGGATCGAGGTCGGCTACGGCCTCGAGCCGATCATGACCGATGCCTTGTCGCACCGTATCGTCGAGGACCGGATCCTCCCGCGCTTCCGCGACAACGACTATCCGGGCGGCATCCTGGCCGGTGCCGGCGCGATCATCGAGCAGCTGCAGGCACCGCCCGAACAGGCCGAGCAGCGTGCGCTGGAGGCGGCGCAGGCCGGCGGCGCCGACGCGGAGGGCGGCCCATCGATCTGGCCGATCCTCTTCTGGATCGTCGTGCTCGTCTTCGTCGTCATCCCCTTCATCGTCCAAGGCGGTGCCAAGGGCCGCAAATATCGTGGGCGAGGCCGGCGCGGCCGGCGCGGGGCGCCGATCGTCATCTGGGGACCGGGCAGCTGGGGGAGCGGAGGCTCCTCGTCCGGGGGCGGCTGGGGCGGCTGGGGCGGCGGCGGCGGCGGATGGGGCGGCGGCGGCGGCTTTTCCGGCGGCGGCGGGTCGTTCGGCGGCGGCGGCGCCTCGGGGGGATGGTGATGGGTCGATTGAGCGCGGAGGACCACAAGCTCGTCACCGATGCGGTGGCGCGGGCGGAGCGCGAGAGCGAGGGCGAGATCGTCACCATCGTCGCCGACCGCTCGGACGCCTATCACGATGTCGGCCTCCATTATGCGGTGCTGGCGATGCTGGTCGTGCCGGCGGTCATCGCGCTGGTGCCCGTGACATGGATCGATTGGGCTGCGGCGCTGACGCTCGGCTGGAACGCCGAGTTCACGCGCGGCGGGCTGATGCTGGCCCTGTTCGTCCTGCTCGCCTTGGTCTTCCTGGCGGTTCGCTTCCTCCTCGTCTGGCGGCCGCTCCGCATGGCGCTGACGCCGGGGCGGACCAAGTCGCGGCGCGTGCATCGTCGTGCCATCGCCCTGTTCCGCACCGGCTGCGAGATGAAGACGCGCGGCCGCACAGGCATCCTCATCTATCTCTCGCTCGCCGAGCACCGCGCGGAGATCCTTGCCGACAAGGCCATCGCCGAGAAGGTCGAGCCGGAAGTGTGGGGAGACGCGCTGGAGGTGCTGATCGACGAGGTGAAGGCGGGACGCCCCGGGATCGGCATGGCACTGGCGGTGGAAAAGGTCGGCGGCGTGCTGGCGGGCATCCTCCCGCCGACCGGTCAGGACCGCAACGAGCTTCCGGATCGGCTGCTCGAGCTATGAGAGACGATTCCGCGGCTCCGGAGGAGGTGGTCTGGGAAGGCCGCTTCATCGCCGCCAAGAAGCGCGGCAAATGGGAATATGTGTCTCGCACACGCGGGGTCAGCGCCGCCGTCATCCTCGCCGTCGACGAAGGCCGGGTGATACTGGTCGAGCAATTTCGAGCGCCGTTGCAAGCGCAATGCCTGGAACTTCCCGCCGGGCTCGTCGGTGACGATGTCGACGGCGAGGAGGCCGAGGCTGCCGCGATCCGGGAGCTGGAGGAGGAGACCGGCTATCGGGCCGAGCGGATGGTCGATCTCGGCCGCTTCCATGCCTCCCCGGGAATGTCATCGGAGGCCTTCACTCTGCTCCGCGCCGAGGGGCTGACGCGGATCGGCGAAGGGGGCGGGGTCGAAGGCGAGGACATAATCGTCCACCTCGTCCCGCTCGCCGAGATCGCCGCCTTCGTCGCCGCCAAGCGTGCGGGCGGTTGCGCCATGGACGTCAAGCTTCTGCTGCTTCTCACCGGCGGATTCGTGCCGGCGCAATGACACCGCCCCCGTCAGGGCGTCAGCGGAAATTGTCCGCGTAGGACTGGAGCTTCAGCCGGGGCAATGCCGGCGGAACGACATGATGGTCGATCCCATGGCGCTCGGCATAGGCCTTGGCCGCATCGAGGCTGGGGAAGGTAAGCTGTACCTGCTCCTGAGTATCGGCGCCGCCGGACCAGCCGGTGAGCGGATCGGCACGCTTGGGGCGGCGCGATTCGAACTCGAGCACCCACTCGTCGGTGCGCGCCTTTCCCGACTGCATCGCGTTCTTGTAGCGCTGGTAGATACGTGCGGCCATGTTCGCTCCCGGATGCGAGCAGCGAATGGCGAAAAGCCGCCCGGGAATCAAGCTCTAGCCGCCGCCCGGACGGCCCTCTATCAGGCCCTGGATGGCGCGGGACGGCGACAGTCGCGGAATAAGCCGGCGCACGCTGCTGGTAGGCGGCGGCGCGGGAATCGGGCTGGTCGTCGCCTGGGCGTTCTGGCCGCGTGTCTATCGTCCCAATCTTCGCGCCGCCGAAGGCGAGACGATTATCAACGCCTTCCTCAAGATCGCCGCCGACGGCCGCGTCGTGGTGGCCGTGCCGCAGGTGGAGCTGGGACAGGGCGTCTATACCAGCCTCCCGCAAATTCTCGCGGACGAGCTCGGCGCCGACTGGCGGACGGTCTCGGTCGAGCCGGCGCCGATCAGCCCGCTCTACGCCAATATGGTCCTTGCCGAGGAGGCCGGCGCGGAAAGCGGCTTCCCCGCGCTGTTCGGCGTCGATCGCTGGTCGGCGCAGCAATATGCGACCCGGGAGGCGCTGATGCTGACCGGGGGCTCGACCTCGATCCGAGCCTTCGAGGCGAGGATGCAGGAGGCGGGTGCCGCGGCCCGGGCGCTGCTCAGCAAGGCGGCGGCGAGGCGATGGGACGCCGACTGGGAGAGCCTCGACACCCGCGAAGGCTTCGTCTGGCGGGAAGGCGATCGCATTCCGTTTTCGCAATTGGCCGAAGCCGCCGCGGGCGAGGAGCTGCCGCCCGATCTGCCGATCCGCGGCGGTGCCGACAATCGGCTGGTCGGCCAGCCGCTGCCGCGCCTCGACATCCCCGCCAAGATCGACGGCACCGCGATCTTCGCCGCCGACGTACGGCTGCCCGACATGGTCTATGCTGCCGTTCGCAGCGGTCCGCGCGGAAGTCGCCGGGTGGCGATGGACGCCGCCGCCGCCGACGCGGTATTCGACGCGCTGACGGTGATCGAGCATGCCGACTGGCTGGCGGTGGTCGGCGGCAATTGGTGGGCGGCGGCTAGGGCGCTCGACGCGCTTCAGGCGCGCTACGAAGTCCCCGCTGGCCTGCCGTCGACCGCAGACATTCCCGCAGCCCTGGCCGCCGCGCTCGATGAGGGTGAAGCCGACCGGCGATTCGAGGCCGGCGACATCGACGGCGCCTTCCCCGGCGCCAGCCACGTCACCGCACGCTATGAGGTCGGGCTGGCGCCGAGCGCGGCGATCGAGCCGTTGACGGCGACGGCACGGCTGATCGGCGATCGGCTGGAGATCTGGGCGCCGACCCAGGCTCCGGCACTGGCGCGTGCGGCGGCGGCCCGCGCGGTCGGCTTTGCCGAAGGTCAGGTGACGCTCTATCCGACCCTGGTCGGCGGCGGCTATGGACGCAAGCTCGAGGTAGTAGCGATCGAGCAGGCGGCGGTGGTCGCCGTACGGGTCGGTCGCCCCGTCCAGCTGACCTGGCCGCGGATCCAGGAGATCCAGCGCGACACCTTCCGGCCGCCGGCCGCTGCGCGCATGCACGCCTGGATCGCGCCGGCAGGCATTTCGGCCTGGCAGGCGCGGATCGCCGTGCCGGCGACAGCGGCCGAGGTGGCACGGCGGCTTCGCGTCGCCGGGAGTTTCTTTCAACCGGACGGCGGGCCGGTCGGCGGCGCCGTGCCGCCTTATGCGATCCCGAACCTCGCCGTCGACCATGTGCCGGTCGAGATCGGCATCGATACGGGCGTCTGGCGGTCCGGCGCCCACAGCTACACCGCCTTCTTCACCGAGAGTTTCATCGACGAGCTGGCGCGGGCGGCGGGGATTGAGCCCTTCTCGTTCCGGATGCGCATGGTCGGCCAGGATGCCCGCCTCGCGCGGGTGCTGCAGACGGCGACCGCGATCGGCGGCTGGGACGGCGGCGCCGCCGGCAGCGGCATGGGCATCGCCGTTCACCGCGCCTTCGGATCCTATGTCGCTACCCTGGTCGAGATCGAGGTGACCCGCGAGCAGCGCGTCCGCGTGCTTCGGGCAGTTTGCGCGGTCGATTGCGGCCGAGTGGTCAATCCGGAGATCGTTCGCCAGCAGATCGAGGGCGGCCTCGTCCACGGCATCTCGCAGGCGGTCGGCGAGCCGGTCGAGCTGGCCGGCGGCATTCCGACCGCGCGCACAATCGGTGCCCATCGCCTGCCTCTCCTGCGCGACTCGCCCGAGGTCGCGGTCGAGCTCCTCGAGAGCGACGAGGAGCCCGGCGGGGTCACCGAACTGGCCGTGCCGACCGCGGCGCCGGCCGTGGCCAACGCGCTCTTCTCGCTGACCGGGCGGCGGCTGCGGTCCCTGCCGCTGGTCGTCGGGGCCGTCCGGTGAAGCCACCGGCCGACCATCCCGCCGTCCCGCCAGCCAGGCTGGGCGTGCTGCTGATCAATCTCGGTACGCCGAATGCGCCGGAGCCGGGCGCGGTGCGGCTGTACCTCAAGGAGTTTCTTTCCGACCCGCGCGTGATCGAGATCCCGCAGCTCGTCTGGCAGCCGATCCTGCGCGGAATCATCCTCCCGCGCCGGCCCCGCAAGTCGGCCGAGGCCTATCGCCAGGTGTGGACCGAGGAAGGTTCGCCGCTGGCGGCGATCACGGCGCGGCAGGCGAAGGCGCTGGCCGGCGCCTTCGGGCCCGGCGTGATCGTCGATCATGCGATGCGCTACGGCCGCCCCGCCATCGCCGAGCGGGTCGACGCCCTGTGGGCGGCCGGCTGCACGCGAATCCTGATCGCGCCGCTCTACCCGCAATATTGCGCCGCGACGACGGCCACCGCCAATGACGAGGCGTTCGCCCATCTTCGCCGGATGCGCTGGCAGCCGGCAGTACGCACCCTGCCCCCTTATTTCGAAGATCCGGAGTATATCGCCGCGCTCAAGGCGGTGACCGAGGCCGAGATCGCGGCGCTGCCTTTCGAGCCGGAGGCGATCGTCGCCAGCTTCCACGGCATGCCCGAGCGCACCCTTCATCTCGGCGACCCCTACCACTGCCATTGCCGCAAGACGGCGCGGCTGCTGGCGGAGGCGATGGGCCGCGAGCTGATCGTGGCGTTCCAGTCGCGGTTCGGCCGGGCGAAATGGCTCGAGCCCGCGACCGACAAGGTGCTCGCCGGCCTGCCCGGCAAAGGCGTTCGGCGCGTCGCCGTGCTGGCGCCGGGCTTCTCCGCCGATTGCGTCGAGACGCTGGAGGAGCTCGCGATCCGCGGCCGTGAATCCTTCACCGAAGCGGGCGGAACCGACTTCGCCTATCTTTCCTGCCTGAACGACAGCGCGCCGGGGGTGACGATGCTGAAGCGGCTGCTGGCGCGCGAGCTTGAAGGATGGACAGGGGCGCAATAAGGCCCGGGCCGATAACAGAAGAGGAGAGGATAATGGCGCGAGTTGCAATCGTCACCGGTGGGACGCGAGGCATTGGCGAGGCGATCAGCATCGCGCTTCGCGACGCGGGGGTGACCGTCGCCGCCAATTATGCGGGCAATGAGGAGAAGGCGCGGCAGTTCAGCGAGCGCACCCGGATCAAGGCCTATAGATGGGATGTCTCCGACCTCGATTCCTGCCTGGCCGGCGTCGGCCAGGTCGAGGAGGAGCTCGGCCCCGTCGACGTCCTCGTCAACAATGCCGGCATTACCCGGGACGGCACGATGAAGCGGATGACGCGGCAGATGTGGGACGAAGTGATCGACGTCAATCTCGGCGGCTGCTTCAACATGGCCAAGGCGGTGTGGAACGGCATGAACGAGCGCAAATATGGGAGGATCGTCAATATCGGCTCGATCAACGGCCAAGCCGGCCAATATGGCCAGGTCAATTACGCCGCCGCCAAGTCCGGAATCCATGGCTTCACCAAGGCGCTGGCGCAGGAGGGCGCGCGCGCCGGCATCACCGTCAATGCGATCGCGCCCGGCTATATCGACACCGAGATGGTCGCGGCCGTCCCGCAGGACGTGCTCGAGAAGATCGTCGCCCGGATACCGGTCGGCCGGCTCGGCCACGCCGAAGAGATCGCCCGCGGCGTCGCCTTTCTCTGCTCGGAAGATGCCGGCTTCGTCACCGGCTCGACGCTGTCGATCAACGGCGGCCAGCACATGTATTGAGGCGGGCGCGGCGATGGGGCCGGTGAAAAGATCGATCATGATTGCCGGCCACGCCACCTCGATCAGCCTGGAGCCGGCCTTCTGGCAAGCGCTGCGCGAGGCGGCGGAGCAGGAGCAGCTTCCGCTCAACGCGCTCGTCGCCCGGATCGACGCGGAGCGGATCAGCGAGCCCGATCCCGCCAACCTCGCCAGCGCGATCCGGGTGTGGCTGTTCCGCCGGGCGGCCGGCTGGAGCCCGTCCTGACCGGGACAGACCTTAGGTCTTACCGCGCCAGCAGCACGCGGGCCTGGGTGGCGATCTGGGCGAGCATCGGGGAGGTGGTGACCGTGGCCGCCCGCGCCCGCTCGACGGTGTTGCGGAACTGCTCGATCCGCGGTCCCTGGTCGGCCACCCAGCGCTCGACCGCCGCTTCCGGATCGCTGTCGCGCCGGCCGAGGAATTCGAGCCGCAGCTGCTCGAAATCGCGGGCGAGGCCGGCGGTCAGCAGCCGTTCCCACTGGTCCTTGGCCTGGAACTGGTTGGCCGCATTCTGCGCCCAGTCGAGTCCCAGCGCCTCGCCGAGACGGGTATAGGCCCTGGTCAGCACCACCTCGTCGACACCGATCCGGCGGCCAAGCACGGCGAGGCCGATGCCGGCATTGAGCTCGAACAGCCGCACGATCCGGCCGACCAATTCGGGCGGACCGCCCAGCCCCTCGAGGCCGGACCGGAGAGCGGACGCTTCCGCCAGCGGCTCGGGCCGGAGCAGTTCGCCCAAGCCCGCGGTCAGCTTGTCGAGCCCCGGCCGGAGCCGGTCGACGATCTGACCCGGCATCTCGTCCGGCGACGTGCAGCGCAGCAGGTCGGCGATGTGGAACTGGAGCCCGCGAGAGGCCTGATCGAACAAGGCCAGCCGCGCCTGCTCGGGCATGTCGGTGGCGTCGAGATCCTCCCAGAGATGCTTCATGCCGAACAGCCGCTCGGCGGCGACGAAGGCGGCGGCGGCCTGGCCGTAAGCGGCGCCCTCCTGCTCGGTCAGCGAGAGCGGGGCGATGATGCCGAGGCGGTTGACGAAGCGGTTGGCGATCTTGGTGGCGATGATCTGCTTGCGCAGCCGGTGTCGGAGTATGGCGTCGCGATGGCGATCCTGCATTTGCGGCGGAAAGGCGCCGAGCAGCTCCGGCTCGAGCGTCGGATCCTCGACAAACGGGGCGATCTCGATCGCCGACTGGAGGCGCATCTTGGTGGTCGACAGAAGCACGGCCAGCTCGGGCCGGGTGAGGCCCTGATTCTGCTGGGCCCGGCGCAGCAGCTCCTCATTGCTGTCGAGCCCCTCGACGGCGCGGTTGAGGCGGCCGCTCTCCTCGAGCACCTCGATGACGCGGACCAGCTGAGGCAGCGCGTCGGCGCCGCCGCGCTCCGCGATCGACAGGGCCAGCGTCTGCAGTCGATTGTCCTCGAGCACGATCTCGGCGACCTCGTCGGTCATCTCGGCGAGGAGGCTGTTGCGCGTCTCGAATTCGAGCCGGCCCTCCGACATCTCCCGGTTGAGCGGGATCTTGATGTTGACCTCGTTGTCGGAGCAGTCGACGCCCGCCGAATTGTCGATGAAGTCGGTGTTGATGCGGCCCCCGACCTGAGCGAACTCAATCCGGGCTGCCTGGGTGACGGCGAGGTTCGCGCCCTCGCCGATCGAGCGCGCGCGCAGCTCGGCCGCATTGACCCGGATCGAGTCGTTGCCGGGATCGCCGACATCGGCATGACCCTGATCGCTCGCTTTGATGTAGGTGCCGATGCCGCCGAACCAGAGCAGGTCGACAGGGCTCCTCAGGATCGCCTTGATCAAGGTCGCCGGGTCGACCTCCGGCGCGTCGAGCTGCAGCATCGAGCGGACCTCGGGGCTGAGCGGGATCGCCTTCTGGCTGCGTGGGAACACGCCGCCGCCCGTCGAGATCAGGCTGGTGTCATAGTCGGCCCAGCTCGATCGCGGCAGATCGAACAGACGCTTGCGCTCGATCCAGCTGCGCGCGGCATCGGGGTCGGGATCGAGGAAGATGTGGCGATGATCGAAGGCGGCGACCAGGCGGATCGCCTTCGACAGCAGCATGCCGTTGCCGAACACGTCGCCCGACATGTCGCCGACGCCGGCGACCCGGATCGGCTGGGTCTGGACGTCGATGCCGAGCTCGCGGAAATGGCGCTGAACGGAGACCCAGGCGCCGCGGGCGGTGATGCCCATCGCCTTGTGATCGTAGCCCTGGCTGCCGCCGGAGGCGAAGGCATCGCCGAGCCAGAAGCCCTGCGATACCGCGATGCCGTTGGCGACGTCAGAGAAGGTGGCGGTTCCCTTGTCGGCGGCGACGACGAAATAGGGATCGTCGCCGTCGCGGACGGTGACCTGCGGCGGATGGACGACCTTGTCCTCGACGATATTGTCGGTGACCGAAAGCAAGGCGCGGATGAAGATCCGGTAGGATTCGGTGCCTTCGGCCAGCCAGGCGTCACGATCGGAGGCGGTGGGAAGCTGCTTGGGATAGAAGCCGCCCTTGGCACCGGTCGGCACGATCACCGCATTCTTGACGAGCTGCGCCTTCATCAGGCCGAGGATCTCGGTGCGGAAATCGTCGCGCCGGTCGGACCAGCGCAGCCCGCCGCGGGCGATCGGGCCGCCGCGCAAGTGAATGCCTTCGAGCCGCGGGCTGTAGACCCAGATCTCGCGCCACGGCACCGGCGCCGGCAACCCCGGCACCTGCGCCGAATCGAGTTTGAAGGCGAGCGCCTCGGCCCCGGCCGGCGCGAAGGCGTTGGTGCGCAGGGTCGCGGCGATGACGCCGCGGAAGAGGCGCAGGATTCGATCTTCATCGATCGCGGCGACCGCCGCCAGGCCTCGGTTTATCCGCGCCTCGGCGGCAGCGATCGCCGCGTCGCGATCGCCGGAGAGCGATGGATCGTGCATCGCATCGAACAGCGCGATCAGCCCCTTGGTCACCTCCGGCGCGTGGCGAAGCGCGTCGACGACGGTCTGCTGGGAATAAGACAAGCCGGTCTGGCGCAGATACCGGAACCAGGCGCGGAACAGCACCGCATCGCGCGGCTCCAGACCGGAGGCGACGATGAGCTGGTTGAACGGATCGTTCTCGGCACGAGCCTCGAGCACGGCCGCGATCGCCCGCTCGACCATCTGGCTTCGCGCCAGCACGTTCGAAGCGTGGCCGCCGCCGGCCACGTCGAGCTCGAAGGCGGAGATATGGGCGCCGCCGGCACCGGTCATCGCCGTCGGGACTTCCTCAAGCACCCGAAACCCGAAATTCTCGAGGACCGGCACCGCCTCAGAGAGCGGGATCATCTCGCCCCAGCGATAGGTCTTGAGATGCAGGCGCTCCGCCGCATCGCCTTCGCGGCCGAACAGCCGGACGTCGCGGGCCTGCAGTCCTGAGAGCGCATCGATTCGGGCGACGTCCGCGGCGGCCTCCTGGGCGCCCGTCCGGATCCGATAGCCTTCGGGAAAGCGGCCGAGATAGGTGAGCGCGAGGCGGGTTGCGCGGGTCGGTCCGACCAGTTCCCCAAGCGCCTCCTCGACATTGGGTTCCCAGCCGCGGACCATCTCGTCGAGCCGGCGGTCGAGCTCGGCGACGTCGGGATCCGGGGAATCGGCCGCGACCGACAGGGTGTAGCGAATCAAGGCGAGGTCGCCGTCGCCGAGGTCGACCGCATAATTGTTGATCTCGCCCGACGATGCCTTGGCGATCATTCGGCCGATGGCGATACGGCGCCGGGTGGTCAGCTCGTCGCGCGGCAGCCAGACGAATGCGAAGAGATGGCCTTTCAGTATCGACCGGACGAGGGTCAGGGTCGGCCGCGGCCGGTCGGCCAGCGACATCGCCGTCACCACCAGCGCCTTCACCGCTTCATAGGGCAGGTTGATCAGCAGATCGTGCGGCAGAGAGGTGACGGCGTGGCGGAGCGCCTTGCCGCTATGGCCGCGCGGATCGAAACCGAAGTCGCGGTCGAGCTCGCCCAGGCGCTGGCGGAGTAGCGGCACATCCTCGACCGGAGCGGTGAGCGCCTGGCTGGTCCACAGCCCGGCGTGGACCCCGACGCCGACGATATCGTCGCCCTCGCGGACAGGGACGACGACAAGATCGAGCGGAACCCGCCGGTGCACGCTAGAGCGGCGGTCGGCCTTGGCGATGAGCGGCACCGATCCGCCCCGCTCGAAATAACGGATCGCACCCATGCATCCGCCTTCGTCGGTAGGTTCGCCGGGAAGGCGGAACAGGCCGAGCGCATCGGTCGGCTGGCCGGTCGGCCGCTCGACATGATAGCCGAGCAGCGTCATCGCACCGTCGGCGAACCAGCGCAGCAGCGCCGCGCCTTCCTCGTCGCCGCGGATGAGGTCGGCATCGGCGCGCATTCTCGCCTGCATCGCGGGCCAGTCGACGACCGAGGCCCGGACGTCGGCGAGAACGCGATGCAGCTCCGTCAGCAACTCGCTGCGGCTGCGGGCATCGGCGCGATCGACTTCGATATACATGATCGATTCGCGGCGCTGGGGCTCGTCGCAGAGCGGCTCGACCGCTTCGAGACAGCCATGGCCGTCGCGTCGGACGCAGACGACCGGATGGAGCAGGCGGTGGATGATGAGGCCACGGCCGGCGATCGCCGTCGCGATCGAATCGACCAGGAAGGGCATGTCGTCATTGGCGATGCAGATTCGCATCCGCCGCCGGCCGAGCTGGGTGCCAGCCGATTCGAGCCTGACCAGCGCGATGCCGGGCGGCCGACGGCTGGCGCATTCGATGATGAACTCGGCGGCCTGAACGAAGTCCTCGTCGCCGAACCCTTCCAGCTCGCCGGGAAGCGCGCCCCGCCGGAGCGCCTCGACCAGGCTGTCGCGCAGCTGCCGGTGAAGGGAGTCTCCCGACACCTTGCCGCTGGCGGCGCTTCCGCCGGAAGCGCTCGTGGATCCAGCGACATTGTCCGCACTCATCGAACTCGCTCCTGGTCTTGGCATGGCAGGCCTGGCCCGCATGCCGCGGGCCTATAGACCCGCCCCGGAGCCATGGGCAAGGCGGGCCGGCGGAGGGGATCAGGCATATGTCGCCCGCCCGGCCTGCGCGGCCGCGGGCGGCGCAAGCGTCCGGTGGGCGAGCAAGGCGACAGGGCAGGCCCGTCCATGTCCAAGAGGCCGGCAGGAACCGAATTCAGTGGCTGCGCGACCGCGCGCGCCGCAAGGCGGCACCCGCCGAGCCGGCTTAGGCGGCGCTCTTGCGGATCGCCTGCTCGACCAGCTTCTCGTCGTCGACCGGGGCGACGATGGCGAGGCGGTCCTGGTCGCGCCGCGCGAGCAGGAGGACGAACTCACCGGACTCCGCCGGCAGCGCCACCGTCACCTGGGCAATCGGGGGCGCATGGCGGAGCGCCTCGCGCACTTCCTGCCACATGTCGGGACGGGGCAGCGGACGGCGCGCCTTGCGCTCCGCCTGGACCACGCCTTTGAGGCCGCCGGCAAAGGCTTCCAGATAAGCGGGCAGGGCGCCGGCGCCGAGGCCCTCGCGCTTCGCCCAGGCGAGCGATGCGGCGAACTCGGTGAGGCGGGTCTTGTCGTAGTCGATGCCGAAGACGAGCTTGGCCACCGGGGTCATGGGTGCCCGTGCCTGCGTCTTCACCCCGGCGTCGGCCAGCAGCTCGGCATAGCCTTCGGGATCCGATTCGGCGGCCAGCGCGAAATCATAGGCCTGGCCCAGCGCACGATAGAGGGCGACCCGGCTACGCAGGTCGCTTCCCGCCGCCTGCTCGGCGATTTCGCGCGCCGCGAAGAGGCGATCGGCGAGGGAGGCGTCGTCGGCCAGGTCGGCCTCGGGCGCGGCGGCCTCGTCCGGCCAGAAGCCGAGATTCGGTTCGCCCGGCGCCTGCGCCTTCTCGGCCGAAAGGTCGGCATTGGGACCGTCCGCCCAAACGGGACAGCCGCCGACCGCGGGCGCGGCGGCGATGGCGCGGTCCACCTCCGTCTCCAGAGCATGGGCGGTGGAGCTGTCGGCCAGCTCCTTCCAGTTGATCACGCCATAGATGAAGTCGATCGCCTCGCCGTCGGAGGAGAGAGGCATCAGGATGCCGCGGTAGAGAGTGTTGTGGCCGCGCTGGCCGACGAACTCCGCCTCGAAGCCGATCGGAGCCCGATTGGCGATGATCTGCATATAATGGTCGGTCAGCCGCGACAGCAGGGAGCGCGGCGGCACCTGGCTGATGCGGCGGATCGTCTGGTCGACGTCGCATTCGTACCGAAGCGCGCGGCCGAGGAAGGCGATCTCCGGATCGTGAGCGTTGGTCGAGAAATCGAGCAGGACGCTGTTGCCGCCGAAATCCTCGATCGTATGCGGATCGACGTCGCCGATCGAAGGGTAGGGCCGTCCGTTGAGCAGCGAAACCCAGTAATTGTAGGCGCGCACATGCATGCGCCGCTCATCGACGCCGATCTCCGGCGGGCGCTCGATCGCCGCCTCGTCGTCCGGCGCGTGCGCGACCGCCGCCTCGTCTTCAAAACCCCGCAAGCTGTCCATATATCGTCCTCGGCGCCGCACGTCGCGATTGGGCCGTGGATGCACCGCTCGTGGTTGAGATATGGTTAAGTCTAACCCCGTGAAGGGCGCCGCTTGTCTTCCCAGGGCCCCCCTGATAAGGGCCCGCTTCCGTGGCACGCCGCTTTAGCTCAGCTGGTAGAGCACATCATTCGTAATGATGGGGTCGTGGGTTCGAGTCCCCCAAGCGGCACCACGATCTCCCCAGGCGACCTCCCGTGACGCGTTCTAATTTGGGCGGCGGACTCGAAAGCCGCGCCCATCGCTCGTCCCGCATTGCAACTTTCCCAGCGCTCGCCCATCGCTGATCCCCAGTCGCTGAAGTCGGCCAACGGGGAAACGATCAAGACATGCTGAGCATGAGCACCTTTGCGCAGCGGCGGGGGCTTTGGGCGTTCGTGCTCGGCGTCGCCGCGGTGACGGTCGGCGTGGTCATGCACATCCCGATGTTCCTGATGGGTCGCGACATGGGCTATCGGCTGAACGGCATGCCGATGGGCGACGACATGATCGTCGGCATGGGCCTGATCATCGGCGGGACCGCCATCGCCTGCTACGGGCTGCTGCCGCGAGACATCTCGCAGCACCTCGCGGCAGCCGAGGAGATCGTCGTGTCGCCGCCGGAGGATGCGCCGCTGACGGCGGCGCACTGGCGGCTGATGGCCGTGCTTGTCATCGCGCTCGTCATCGACGTGATGAAGCCCGCCAGCCTCGGCTTCACGCTGCCGGGCATGGTCGGCGAATATGGAGTCGATCGCCCTACCGTCTCGCTATTGCCCTTCTTCGCGCTGATCGGGACGGTGGTCGGTTCGGTCCTGTGGGGCGTGGTCGCCGACATTTACGGGCGCAAGGCCTCGATCCTGCTGTCCGCGGTGATGTTCGTCGGCACCGCGATCTGTGGGGCGATGCCGTCCTTCGCCTGGAATGTCGGCATGTGCTTCATGATGGGCGCCGCGGCCGGCGGAATGCTGCCCGTCACCTACGCGCTGCTCGCCGAGATGATGCCGAGCAAGCATCGCGGCTGGAGCCTTGTCCTGGTCGGCGGACTGGGCGCGGTCGGCGGCTATTTCGCGGCCGGCGCGGCGTCGGCGCTGCTGCAGCCGCTCTTCGGATGGCGGATCCTTTGGCTGATGAACCTCCCGACCGGGCTCGCGCTCATCCTCCTCGGCGGACTGATCCCGGAATCGGCCAAATTCCTCCTCGCCAGGGGCCGGCGTCAGGAAGCGCAGCGCGTCATGGAGCGGTTCGGGGCACAAGCGCGAAAGACGCGCGCCGCCGAGCGGCTTGCCTTCCAGCGCGGCCCTTCGGTCGCCCTCACCGGCGCCGCCTTCTTCGGCAAGCTGCTCGCCCTCAGCCTGGCGGCAACCTGTTACGGCCTCATCAATTTCGGGCTGCTGCTGTGGCTTCCCGCCGACCTCGTCGAGAGGGGCTACAGCATGGAGCTGACCAGCAGCCTGCTCGCCCAGTCGGCGCTGATCGCCTTTCCGACCATCTTCGTGGCCGCGGCCGTCTACAGCCGGCTGAGCACCAAATGGTCGGTGGTCGGATCGATCGCCGTGACTCTGATCGGGCTCGTCGGCGTGCTCGCGCTCGAGCTTCGCCTCGTCGCCAGCCCGGTGCTGCCGGTCGCGCTGATCATCATCGGCACCAACGCGCTGGTCGCGATGGTGCTGCCTTATGCGGCCGAGAGCTTTCCGCTCCGGATCCGCGGTCGGACCACCGGCACGGTCGCCGCCTGCACCAAGGCGGGCGGCATGCTCGCCCAATTCGCCGCCATCCTCGGGCTGGTGCCGCCGCTCGCGATGGTCTCGATCATCATCTTCGTGCCGACGGCGGCGGCGCTGGGGCTGGTCGCCTGGTTCGGCAAGGAAACGCGCGGCCGCGACCTGCGCGATCTCGATCCCGACGGCCATACCTTTGCCGCCACCGGCATGTAGCGCGCTCCGATCCAGCATCGATCCGGGCGGCGATGTCCCTTGCCGGCTCCGGCCGCCGTCGACGGCGGATCGTTCAGGTCCAGGCCCGCGGAAAGCGGAGCGTCGGGAGGTCCTTCGAGGCGACCGGCCTGGGTTCGGACAGGCGCGCCCGATGCTGCGGCGGCGGCAAGCCAGATGCGGGCGATCGGAGGACCCTGACGACGTCAAGTCGAAGGACCGTTTCAGGAAAGGCCGCGCCGGACATTGGCTACCGGGTTGACAGTGTCGGAAAGAGAGCTACGTTCTCATCATGCGCCGGCTTTTCACATTCAGCCGATTTCTCCATCATTCGGGGCAGCTGCTCGCCGGCGCTTAGCCCCAGGTCGCGCTTGTTTTTCTTTTAGCCGATCTGGGGGGAACTTCATCAAATCGCGAGCGCGGCGGGACATTATTGTACCCTGCTGAGGCTTATGCTTCCACGAACAGAAAATGGTAGGCCATCATGCCGAGCGCAACGCAAAAGGCTGCAACTCGCAAGCCGGTCATTCACATCAGCGAGTCCGATTACGACCGCATTGCCGACCTGGCGCTGAGGATGGAGCGCAACTCTCCCGATCTTGCCCAGCAGGTGCTGAGCGAAATCGATCGCGCCCGGGTCCATCCCGATGCCAAGCTTCCCGGCAACGTCGTCAGGATCGGCTCGGAGGTCGAATTCCTCGACGAGAGCAGCGACACCCGCCGCCGCGTGCGGCTCGTCATGCCGTTCAAGGCGGATATCGCCGCCGGCCGGATCTCCGTCATGACCTCGGTGGGTGCGGGGCTGATCGGGCTTTCCGAAGGACAGGAGATAAACTGGCCGTGCCCGGACGGGCGCCCGCGCGTCCTTCGAATCCTCGCCGTCGTCCAGTCCCCCGAGGACGAAGCGGCGGCCTGACAGGCGGGCTCAGTCCTTCGTCGCCGTCGGCGGCTCGGGCGGGACGAAGCTGACCTGGACGAGCCGCCAGGCACGCTTGGGGTCGCCCGGCCAGAGGCTGCGCAGATCGAGGCGCCGCTCCGGTTCGACGCCGGCAAGCTGGGCATGGATATAGCGGCCGGTCTCGCGCAGCTTGACGTCGGCGCCGGGATAGCGGCGCTCCAGCTCCGCGATCAGCGCCTCGGCATCCTCGGCGATCTCGTCATCGTCCAGCGCGCGCGGGGCGCCGTCGACCAGCTCGGCGGTGGCAACCCGCAGCGAGTTGATCCCGTCCCAGAGGATGCTGAACGAGATGATCGCAGCCGCGGCCGCGTCCGCCCACCAATAGCCGAGGCCCACCCCGATCACGCCGGCGACGCCGGCCAGGCCAGTCATCCAGTCAGCCTTCTGCATCATCGCGTCGGTGTGGAGCACCTTATCCTGAAGGCGCCGCGCGACCGGCAGCTTGAGACGACCGAGGATCACCGGCGGGACCACCGAGTAGGCCAGGGCCGCGATCATCACCCAGCCGTGCCACAGATCCTGGCCGAACAGGCTTATCGAGGCGATCGTGGGATGATCGGCGGTCACCAGCGTCGTCACCGCGTCGTAGATCAGGAACGCTCCGACTGCGGACAGCGCGACGGCGGCGATGAGCGAGGCGAGGCTGTGGACCCGCTCCAGCCCGTGGGGGAAGCGGCGCGTCGGCGGCTTCGGCTCGAAGTGGCAGGCGATGAGGAAGACCGCCGCCGGGATCAGGCTGAGCACGTCCTCGATCAGGGCCGTCTTCATCGCCTGGCTGCCGCCCATGGCGAGCCACATGACCAGCACGACCGAACCCATCCAGGCGAGGGTCCACCAGGCGAGACGGCGCGCACGTCGAAGGTCGGCACGAATATTCTCGGGAAGTTCGCGGTTCACGGATCCCCTCCGAGCCGCCCCGCTTCGCGTTCCAGCAGCATGATCCAGGCATTCTCGCCATGGCGGGCGGCAGCCGCAGTGACCAGGACCGGCTCGTTCGTCTGCTGATCCGGATGCAGGACGATGTTGACGTGACTCGTCCAGGGCGTATCGGGCCGCAGCTCGCCGAGCACCAGGTCGAGCCGGCCATGCTCGAGCTCGGTGAGCAGCCGTTCGCTCGGCCCACTCACGATCGCGGGGCGGGCGCCGGTTGCGCCGGCGACCCGCGCCAGGTAGCGGCCCGCCGTGCCGTCCGGCTGCGGATCGGCGATCAGGCCGACCCTGAGCTCGCCGCTTGCGCGGATCCGCTCGAGCGTGCCTTCGGGATCCTTCGGCAGATCGGCGCAGCCCGCCAGCGCCAGGACGGCCAGCCCGAGACCGAGCCTGAGGCGCGGAAAGGCAACTCGCCCGGCCCCGAGCCATGGCACGTCTCCGCGCGCATCGCCGGATGGGGCGCTAGGAAGCCTCCAGACATCGTACTTTCCCGCACCAAGGGTTCGGCTCCACCGCAATGGCATTCTCGTCCTGCTGCCTCCTGCGCCCGATGGTCGGCGGCTTGGGCTTCGCACCATGCAGAGCCGACCGGCTTTGGCAAGGCAGAGCCGGCGGCATCGATCATCACCCGGCCGTCGTGGAGCAGTCCGATACCGCCTCGAGGATGTCGGCGTCGGATCGCATCGAGCGCCTGCGGCCGTCGGTGTCGTGCGGCGGCGATACCGGGTTCGTCCGCCGCGGCCTTAAGCATTTCCAAACCTGCTTCGGGCAATCAGGCGTGTGGGGCTTTGCGGGAATGGATCACCGATGCTGCGCGTAAGAAAAGAGGATCTGCGCCTGGGCATGTACATCCAGGGGCTGGAGGGATCCTGGTTCGATCATCCCTTCTGGAAATCCAAGTTCCTGCTGACCGAGGAGGAGGACCTCCGCAAGCTTCAGGACAGCGAGATCGATGTCGTGCTGGTCGATGCGGCGCGCAGCCTTGCGCCCGCGCTCGCCCATCTCAGTGCGCCCGAGCCGGCGCCGCGCTCGAAGCTCCTCGAGGAGTTCGCCGCGAAGAGCCCTTCGCCGCGCCCCCGCGCGGGGAAGGCCGCCGGCGCCAAGGATCTCACCGCCGACCCGTGGCGGCGCCCGGCGCCGCGTCCGAACGAGTTCCACGCGGCGCGCATGGTCCTGACGGATTGCATGGCCGCGGTGGGCGAGCTCTTCGTCCATGTGGAGAAAGGCGGCGATCGGGCGATCGAGGAAGCGACGCCGGTGGTCAACGCCATCGCCGAGTCGGTCGAGCGGCATCCGGATGCGCTCGTCACGCTGACCCGCGTGCGCAGCCTCGACCAATATACCTACATGCATTCGATCGCCGTCAGCGCGTTGATGGTGAACCTCGCGCGTCAACTCCAGCTCCCGTCCGACTACGTCACCCAGGCCGGCACGGCGGGGCTGTTCATGGACATCGGCAAGGCTTTCCTGCCGCCGCTCCTGCTCAGCAAGCGCCTGCCCTATACGGCGGAGGACTGGGCCGAGATGCATCGTCATCCGCAGCTCGGCGCCGAGGCGGTGTCGAGCTCCGGCGACCTGTCGAAGATCGTCGCTGACGTCTGCCTGCACCATCACGAACGCTATGACGGGAGCGGCTATCCGCACGGCCTTGCCGGCGACGACATCAGCCTGTTCGCCCGCATGGCGGCGATCTGCGACACCTATGACGCCCTGACCTCGGCGCGGCCGCACCGCGCCGCATACGGTCCTGCCGAGGCGATCGCCGAGATGTACAAGCTCAAGGGCCATTTCGACGAGAGCATGCTGACCGCCTTCATCAGGAGCATCGGCGTCTATCCGGTCGGCTCCCTTGTCCGGCTCGAATCCCGGCGGCTCGCTCTCGTCGTGGCGCAGCGGCGCGAGCAACTCACCCGTCCGGTCGT
The DNA here is from genome assembly GCF_003347635.1 of Sphingosinicella terrae. Classification (GTDB taxonomy): domain Bacteria; phylum Pseudomonadota; class Alphaproteobacteria; order Sphingomonadales; family Sphingomonadaceae; genus Allosphingosinicella; species Allosphingosinicella terrae. Next base: position 88,783 of record NZ_QDFY01000006.1, on the reverse strand, counting down.
GCGGGTCTTCTATTCGGTGGTGGAGCGGGCCCACGTGCCGCCGCAGGAGCTGGATCTGTCCATCTTCCCCGAGCCCGATCGTATCGTGTGCCGCGAGGAGCCGTCCCGCTGGGGCCTTTCCAATTGGGACGACTTCTCGATGAACCTGCTCCACGGCCAGCCGGTGAAGCACGCCGCCTGAGCCGGCCGCGCGGCCGGCGGCGCGGCGGTCTCAAGCGGCGGCGGCGAGGGCGATCCAATCCTGGTCGTTATGGGCCTCGTCGGTGGCCGGCGCCAATTCCGCGGCCGTCGTCGCGGCGGGCGCCTGCTTCGGATCGGGAACCAGCAGGCGAGTGGCAACAACGACGACGCCGCAGATTCCATAGGCGGCGAGCGAGGCCACCGGGTTGAAGAAGGTGCCGATCGCCAGCGCCACCCGCAGGAGATTGGGATTGAAACCGAAATCCTCGCCGAGCCCCTGGCAGACGCCGAAAAAGGTATCGTCGCGGGCGATCAGGGAAGGGCGGGCGGTCTGCATCTCGTTCACTCCTGGGGTCTGGCGGCTGGCGCCGCGTGGATGCGTACCCCTCAGCACGAGCCGTGCCAGTTCCAGAAAATGAATATTCTTCAATGGCTTGGGCAGAAGGCCCAGAGGCCTCCTCGCTGCTTTCCGAGCGATCCGCGCCAACAGTTGGCGAAAGCCGCCACTGCCTGGCGGCTGGCGGGCCAGGCTCGCTCCAGGTTTCTGGGTTGCCGCGAATTGCGGGCCGTCAGACGATAACGTCCGACTGCAAATCGCTCTACGCCGCGGCCGGCTCGGCCGCCGGTCGGCTCGCACGCACGGCCAGCCAGTAATGAATTCCTGCCCAGAGGTAGAGCGGAGTGGAGGCAATGAAGGCGTGGCGGAGCCCGATACCGGCGACCTCGATGCAGGCCGCTTCGGCGGAACCGGCGGCGCAGACGAGACCGGGCCGCCCCTGAAGCTCGATTCCGGCGAAGATGTCGCTGAGCCAGCCGATCAGGGTCGGCGCCAGCGCCAGCGCAATCGCGTTCACCACCAGCATGTAGATCGCGATGGTCGAGGCGCGGGTGCGGGCGGTAGCGAGATTCTGGACGATGGCGAGGCCGGGGCCGTAATGGAGCAGCAGGCAAACGCCGGCCGCGACGATCAGCACGATGTTGAGCGATAGGCCGGTGGTGGTGAAGGCGGCGACGTAGAGCGGCGCCGCGAGGAACAGGCCGATGGCCGGGATGCGCGCATACCAGCGCAGGTCGCGGCGCCCGAGCCGGTCGGCCAGTGCGCCGCCGATGAGCAGGCCGCCGCCGACCGAGACGAAGGTGACGAGGCCATAGATCATCCCGGCGAGCGAGAGCGGCAGGCCATGCACGCGCGCGAAATAGACGCCGAGGAACTGGCCCAATCCGTGGAGGCCGAAACCGGCGAGGGTGCCGCCCGCGAGGACGTGGCGGAACACAGGATCGGCGAAAACCTGCCGGGCGACGTCGCGGAGCGGCGGCACGCTGTCCGCGGTCTCGGCTTCGGCATGGCCGCGTGGCGGTTCGCGCAGCGTGAGCCGGACGAGCAAGGCGATGAGCAGCCCCGGGGCCCCCATGATGACGAATGCCCAGCGCCAGCCGATCGACTGGGCGATAATCCCCCCAGCCATCGCGCCGACGAGCGCGCCGAACGGAACGCCGAGCATCACGATCGAGGTGGCGAAGGCACGGCGGTCGCGGGTGAAGTGATCGCCCAGCAACGACGTCGCCGGCGCCATGAAGCCGGCCTCGCCGACTCCGACCATGATCCGCATCACCAGCAGTTGGGCGAAGTTCGCCGCCGCGCCGCACACCATCGTCGCCGCCGACCAGACGACGGTGGCGGCGGCGAGGATGTTCACCCGGCTGCGTCGTTCCGCAAGCCGCGCAAAGGGGATGCCGAGGACCGAATAGAGCAAGGCGAAGCTCAGCCCCTGGAGGAGGCCGAGCTGGAGGTCGTTGAGGCCGAGGTCGCGCCTCAGCGGCTCGGCGACGGCCCCGACCACCGAGCGATCGGCATAATTGATCAGGCAGACGATCAGGAGGACGGTCAGCAGCCAGCCGCGATAGCCTCGCGAGAAGGTCGTGCCTTCGCCGGTCGGCATCGTGGCGGCTGCCTGGCCGTGCATCTCAGAATCCCGCCCTGAAGGTCACGCCGTAGGTCCGCGGCGCGCGGATATTGGCATAGAACAGGGTGGGATCGCCGCCTGCGGCGACGCCGCGCGAGAAGGCGTAGCGCCCGCCGCCGGTATAGATCGCCTCGTCGGTCAGGTTCCGGCCCCAGAGCGTGATCGTATAGCCATCGGTCGATTCGAAGCTGAGATCGGCATTGAGCGACACATAGCCGTCGTCCCGGCCCGACTCGATGAAGTCGGGCGACAGATACTGCCCCGACGCGAACTGGAGGTCGGCGCCGGCGACGATGCGATGGTCGCCGTCGAGGTCGAAGCGATGCTGGTAGCCGGCACTTCCGGTCCATTTCGGCGCCCGGACGAGCGGCATGCCCGAACAGTCGACGCTCTGCTGGGAATCGGTCAGCAGCGCCGGCGGCACCGGCACGCCCGGCGGAAGCGGCGGATTGTCGTTGCCCGCATAGGGCCGGACGGGCCCGAGCGTGCAGCCTGTCGCCTCCGTCGGATAGGAATTGACGAAGCCGGGGAAGGGCGGCGCGATCGGCGGGCTGTACACGTCGTAGACGAAGCTGTCGTAATTGGTGTGCAGATACTCGACCGCAGCCCTGAACGTACCCTGCGGGGTCGGCCGCCATTGCAGGTCGAGGCTGGCGCCGTAAAGCGTCGCGCGGCCGGCATTGGTCGTAAGCAGACCGGTGGTGCCCGAAGGCGTCGCGCCGAGGAAGCGCTCCTGCTTGTCGCGATACTTCCAGTAGAAGCCCTCGAGGTTGATCTGGAGCGTGTTGCCGAGGAAGCGGTTGCGCGAGCCGACGGTGAAGGCGGTGAGCGTCTCCGGCTCGAAGCTGTTGTTCGGCTGCGGCACCGAGGGAAAGAAGCCGCCGGACTTGTAGCCGCGGGCGGCTGTGGCGAAGAGCATGTTCTCCGGCCCGACATCATATTCGAGACCGGCGCGCCAGCTGATGTCGTCGAACGAGCGGCGGCCCTCGTTGGAGATGGTCGCGACCGTCGGCAGGAAGGCGTTGGTGAAGCCGCCCTGGCGTTTCCTATCCTCGGAATAGCGCAGGCCGCCGATCACGCGGAAGGTGTCGGTCAGGCTGTAGGTCGCCTCGCCGAAGGCCGCCCACGAGCGCGTGTCGAGCGTCGTGTTGACGATGCTGCGCTGGATCGGGAGCGCCTGCAGCTCGTAGAGCTGGGTCTGGTCTTCGTCGAAATAATAGACGCCCGCCACCCACTTCAGCCGGTCGCCGTCATTGCCCAGGCGAAGCTCGTAGCTCTGCTGCTGCGACGTCTCGGCCGTGTCGAAATAGAAGCCGGGCGTATAGGTGAGGTAGCTCGCCCGCGTGTCGCGATAGGCCGGGATGAAGGTGAGGGTGGCGCCGCCGAGATCGACGTTGAGCTCGGCGCTCAGCGCCCAGACGTCGATCAGGTTGAAGCCGTCGTCGCGGATACGGGTGCCGCCCGGTATGAAGGCGGTCGGCGGCTGCTGGGCGTTGCCGACCGACGGGCCTTCCCAGGGATCGTCGGGGACAGGGCTCAGGGTCGAGCGCTTCACCGTCGCCGCGCCCTGGCTGTCGACGCTGACATATTCGCCGGTGACGAGCAGGTCGACATTGTCGGCCGGCCGCCACAGCGCGGTCAGCCGCCCGGCGAGGCTGTGCTGGTCGTCATAGCCGTCGGTGAGATAGCCATCGCGATCGGTATATTGCACCGCCGCCCGCACGGCGAAGGTATCGCTGCCGCCCCCGACCGCCCCGGTCACCCGGATGAGGTCGTAATTGCCGATGTCGACGCTGAAGTCGCCGGTGATCCCGGCGGTCGGGCGGCGGGTGACGAGGTTGATGGCGCCGCCGGTGGCGTTGCGTCCATAGAGTGTGCCTTGCGGTCCCTTCAGCACCTCGACCCGCTCCAGATCGAAGAAGATCGGGCCGATGCCGTTCGGACGCGAGATGTAGACGCCGTTGATATTGTAGGCGATCGCGCTCTCCGCCGACGCGTCGGTCGCGAAGCTGCCGACGCCGCGCAGATAAGTCTGGTTGGTGCCGCCGCCGAGGCTCACCGTCAGGCCGGGGACGACGGTGCCGAGGTCGGACGCCTGGGTGACGCCGGCATTGGCCAGGGTCTCGCCGCCGAGCACCGCGATCGACAGCGACGAATCCTGGACCGATTCGGCGCGGCGCGACGCGGTGACGACGATGTCCTCGATCTGGTCGCCGGCGCCCTCGGCGTCGGCCGTCTCGAGCGCCTGGGCCTCGTCGGCCGGGGCATCCTGGGCCTGCGCTCCAGTGGCGATGGCGAGCGTGGCGAGACTGGCCGCCCAAATCAGTTTACGCATCCTGTTCTCCATGTATCGGGCTGGTCGGGCGCTGCGCGGATCAGGCCGCGTGCAGCTTGTAGGGATAGAGGCCGGTGGCCAGCGTCTCCTTCGGCACCCAGGTGCCGTGGAAGGTGGAGCGGACGCGAACCGGCAGCTTGATCGTCGCCACCGGTCCGGCCGCGAGATCCTGAGCATCGAGCACGACGAGATCGCTGCGGCCCTTGGACAGGCGGGCGACCGGGACGAGCAGCCATCCGTCGCCCTCCGGCGCGTCGGGCGCGCGAGGGACGAACTGGCATTCCTGCACGGTATCGCCCGCGCCGGGCGACCAGAAGTCGAGCTTGCCGGTGGCGAGGTCGAGTCGACCGGTCGAGCTCGATCCGTCGGCCGAACGGTAGCAGATCATGTAGCCGTAGCGATTGGGGCGGCCCTGGTAGCGGTCGTCGGTGCGCGGCATCTCGCACGACACGTCGAGCATCCGCTGCTTGGTGAAGGCTCCCTCGTTGCGCTCGAGGTCCATCGTCATGCGCGTCAGGAAAGGCGGCACTCCCGGTGCCGTTTCGCCTTCCGGAGTCGGGAAGAAGGGAAAGCAATTGCCCTCGTACAGGCAGACGTCGAGATGGATCTTCGATCCGTCGCGATGGGCGTTCATCATGTGCCCGGCGCTGGTCGCCGGCCCCTTGAACCAGCGTATTCCGTCGGCACCGCCGCGCCGCGGCACCAGGGCGACATGGGTCTCCTGCTTCGGATTCCATTGATAGAACGGCCCGCCCGCCTTCACCACGTCCATGTCGGTGATCAGCGGGAAGAAGGGGAAGACGACCCATTCGTCGGTGATCGCGAAATCGTGGACGCACGCCGCATAGGGCATTTCGAACCAGATCTCGTTGGAGAGCCTGCCGTCGGCGTCGAACAGGTAGAAGACGATGTCCTTCGTGCCGTCGCCCTTGGCCTGGTAGGAGAAGGCGAACAGTTCGTTGGTGACCGGGTCGACCTTGGGGTGGGCCGTGAAGCTGGTCGAGCGGATCTGGCCGTCCATGTCGACGCGCCCGAGCGTCTCCAGCGTATCGGGATCGAGCTCGTAGGGGAGATCGTCCTCCTTGAGCGCGTAGAGGTGCCCGGCATGGAACATGGCGGTGGTGTTGGCCGTCCCCATATGGACATCCTCCACCGACGGATCGTTGGTGAAGCGGTTGCGGTAGCGGCCGAACAGGCCGCGACGCGCCGCCTCCTGGCGCTTGAACCGTTCGGTGCGAACCCAGCGGCAGCGATAGTCGACCTGCCCGCCCTCGAAACGGAACATGTGGAACATGCCCTCGCCGTCGATGAAGATGTCGTCGGTGCGGCCGGAGGGGAATTGCCGGTCGGCGCCGTTGCGGTAGAGCGTGCCCTCCAGGCCCGCCGGGATCTCGCCCTGGATGATCTCGAGCGCCTTCACCTCGCATTCCGTGCGCATGGGCTCGCCCCAGCCCTCGTAGAGGTCGATTTCGGGGAATCGGACGGGTTCAACCATGTCGAGGCTCCTGGGATCGGATGAAGTCGAGAATGAGCGGGCCCAGCGTGTCGGCCGGCCCGCCCAGCGCGAGCGCCGGCGAGAGATGGTTGTGGCCGGCCAGCCAGTGCATGCGCGGGAAATCGCCGCGCGCGATGCCCCAGGCGCCGACGAAGGCGGCCGCCTGACGCTGGAAATCGGCGATGTCGAACTCGCTGACGGTGCAGAGCAGGGGCACCCGGCTGGCGATCAGCCCGTCCTGGCTCGATGCCAGCGGATAGTCGGCCTCGTCCTCTCCATAATAGGCCTTGTGAAAGGGGTTCGCCTGAGCCGCTGCCACGTCGTAGATGCACGAGACGAGCAGGGCGCCGGCGATCCGAGGCGCGAACTGCGCCACATAGCCGGCGACGTGGACCGCGCCCGCCGATTGGCCCATCAGGAAGATCCTGTCGGGATCGCCGCCTCGCCCGACGATATTGGACCGCAGCCACTCGACCGCGGCGCGCATGTCCTCGGCGCCGGAGGGCCAGCGGTGGTCCGGAGCGAGCCGATAGGTGAGGGTCGCGCCGACCATGCCGTGCCGCGCCGCGAAGGCGCCGACATTCTCATAGAAGGGAAGGCCGGGCGCACTCTTGTCGCCCATGACGAAGCCGCCGCCATGGACGTAGACCAGGACGGGCTTTCCGGCTTCGCCGTCGCGCCTGAACAGGTCGAGCCGGTGGCGCTCGTGCGGGCCGTAAACGAGGTCGCGCTCGATCCTCAGGTCGGGCTCGAGCGGGGGCGCCATCTCGGCGAGCAGCGCCTGGGTGGCGCGCATCATGTCGGGAGTGAGATCGGCGCCGAGCGGGCGCAGGCGGTCGCGCAGGTCGATCGTCATCGGCCCGCCTTCATCCGCAGGACCGGCTTGATCACCCGTCCCGCCGCGGTGTCGGCGAAGGCCCGGCCGATATCGGCGAAGTCGTAGAAGGTCAGCAGCCGCTCGAACGGGAAGCGCCCCTGCCGCCAATAATCGATCAGCATCGGGATGAACCGGCGCGGCGCCGCGTCGCCGCCGAGGATTCCGCGCAGCATGCGGCCGCCGGCAAGCATCGGGAACATGGCCGGGCTCCACTCGCCGCGAGGCGCGGTGACGAAGGCGGCGGTGCCGCGCATCGCCAGGCAATCCACGGCGGCGGTGAACACCGCCGGGACGGTGGTGGTGTTGAGCGTGAAGTCGACGCCGCGGCCGGTGACCGCGCGAACCTGCTTCGCCACTTCCTCCGAGTCGGCCGAGATCGCATCGGTTGCGCCGAGCTCCAGGGCAAGATCGAGCCGCTCGCGATGGAGATCGATCGCGACGATCCGGCGAGCTCCGGCGAGGCGCGCCGCCATCACCGCGCTCAGCCCGACTCCGCCGACGCCGAAGACGGCCACGGTTGCGCCGGCGCCGACCCTCAGCGATTCGAGGATCGATCCAGCGCCGGTGATGATGCCGCAGCCGAGCGGCCCCAGTTGTTCGAGCGGCAGATCCGCGTCGACCTTCACCGCGGTGCGCTCGGGGACGATCGAGTGGGTGGCGAAGGAGGACTGGCCGAAGAAATGCGAATGCAGCGGGCCCTCGCCGTCGGCGAGGGCGGTGCTGCCGTCCATGCGCTGTCCGCCGAAGCTGCGCGGCATCGCCTGATCGCAATAGCTGGGCACGTTCGCCGCGCAGTTGGGACACAGGCCGCACGAGCTGCCGCTCAGCACGACATGATCGCCCGGCGCGAAGCCGACGACCGATTCGCCGATCGCCTCGACGATGCCGGCACCTTCGTGGCCGAGCACGATCGGCAGCGGCGACAGCCGTCCTTCGTGGGCATGGAGGTCGGTATGACAGATGCCGGTCGCGACGATCCGGACGAGCAGTTCGTCCCGGCGCGGACCCTCGAGCTCGACCGTCTCGATCGCCGGCGCCGGCGAATCGGCACGGCTGACGGCGGCCTGGATTCGCATCCGCTCAAGCCTTCCGGGCAGCCGGCGCCTGGCCGGGCCTCGGCTTCATCACGATATCGCCCTTCCACGGCACCTGATCCATGGCCGTCCAGGCATTCACCTTGAGCGACTGGAACAGCCAACGGCCGTGTCGGCGGGTGACGTGATCGATGCGGGTTCCGATTCCGAAGACGAAATTGGTGCCGTAATCGACGTTGAACTGGAGGATCTGGTAGAAACAGCGGACGTCCGCCTCGCCTTCCTCCTCGCGAGGCTCCATGATGAAGTGGTTCATCAGGTGCTGGCGGCCGTACCACCAGTGCTGGCGGTCGTTCCACAGCGAGCGCAGATTGTCGCGGATCGCCTCATGGCCCTGGACGCGGCCCTGCCAGAGATGGTCGAACCAGGCATCCTCGGTGAAGGTCGAGAGCGCCATCTCCTCGTCGGCGAGGTCAATCCCCCAGGCGTAACGGGCGTAGAGCTCCTGGATCTCGAGTCGATCGAGAGCGGATAGCTGCCAGGTCAATTGCGGTCCTTTCCTGTCGTGTGGCCGGTGGCGCCGGGCGAGGCCGGTCAGCGGCTGGTCGGCTGCGCGGGCTTGCCGAGATGATGGTCGTCCTGGATGTCGGCGACCTTTCCGTGCTGCGTCATCAGCGCCTTGCGGCGCACGAAGCGCAGGATCGATTCGGGCCCGGTACGCGACCCCCCGAGCCCGGAAGCGCCGAAGCTGTGGGTGCCGACGGTGCGGTTCTTGCCGAAAGTCAGGAACGTGTCCTGGATGAAGACCGCGCCGGCATTGACCTGCCGCGCGATCGGCAGCGCTTCCTCTTCGCTGCCGGCGATCACCGAAGCGGTGAGGCCGAAAACGGTGTCGTTCGCCAGCGCGATCGCTTCGTCGATGTCGCGATAGGCCATCACCGGCAGAACCGGCCCGAACGTCTCCTCCCGCATGACCAGCATGTCGTGGTCGACGCCGGTGATCACGGTCGGCCGCATGTAGAGGCCGCCGCCGATCGTCTCGACCTTGCCGCCGGTCAGGATCGTCGCGCCCCTGGCCACCGCGTCGGAGAGGTGGCGCTCGACGATCTCGGCCTGGGGGGCGAAGGTGAAGGGGTGGAGATGGCCGGCCCGGGGATCGTCGGCGTTGAGCCGCACCGCCTCGGCCTTGCGCACGAGCGCCTCGACGAAGCGGTCGTGCAGGGCCTGATGGACGTAGATGCGCTCCACCGAGAAGCAGACCATGCCACTGGCATGGACGCCGCCGCGCAGAACCGATGTCGCGGCACGATCGATGTCGGCGGTCTCGGTGACGATGACCGGATCCTTGCCGCCGAGCTCGAGGAAGCAGGGAATCAGCCGATCGGCGCACTGGCGGGCGATCTTGCGGCCGGTCGGCACGCTGCCGGTGAAGCAGACGAGGTCGACCTCGGCGATCAGCTGCTGTCCGGTCTCGCCGTCGCCCATCACATAGTCGAACACCCCGGCGAGCTCCGGGACGGCCGCCACCGTCTCGAAGAGCGGACCGATGAACCGCGGCGTGATCTCGGAAGGCTTGAGCAGGACCGCGGATCCGGCGAACAAGGCCGGCACTGCGTCCAGCAAAGCCAGCATCATCGGCGCGTTCCATGGCGAGATCACGCCGACGAGCGGGTAGGGCACGAGCTGCGTGCGCACCTCGACCGACGGCATCGACCTGGAGGTGCCGTGGAAGCCCGCCTGGTCGAGCACGGCCTCGGCATCCTCGATCCAGCCACCGATATTCCCCATGGTGATGAAGCCCTGGAGATAGGAGGTGTGGCAGCCGCCGGTATCGACGGCGTCCGCCTCGGCAATGTCCTGCGCGCGCCGGGCGACCTCGCCGAGCCATTTCTTCATGACTGCGACACGGTCGGCGGTCGGAAGCGCGGCCCAGCTTTTCTGGTTGTCGCGCAGCCGTTGCGCCTTCGCCGCCACCTCGGCGGCGCGGGTCACACTCAGCATGAAGTCGGTTTCGCCGGTGCGCGGATTGCGCACGGGCAGCGCGCGCCCTTCGGCGTCAGCCATCCCATCACTCCTTGTCGGCCGAAGCTCTCGCGGCTCCGTTCAAATCGTCCGATGTCGTTCTATCTCGTGTACGAAACGAGTCAAGACGGGTTGCGGCGAATCGCGTCGCGACCGACGCGAGGGGCACAAGGCCGCTTTTGGCTCAGGCGGGAAGGGTGGCGCCGGGGAAGCGGAGACGGTGGCTGTGGGCGTGCACGATCGCCTGGAGCTGGCGGACCAGCCAGCGCATCTCGCTGGCCGGCTCGCCGCGCGATACCTGTCGCTCCGAGCGATCGACCAGGGCCTGCGCCTCGGCGCGAATCTCTCGGCCCTGCCGGGTGATCGAATAGACTCGTTCGCGCCCGTCCTGGGCCGAGGGGGCGCCGACGATCAGGCCGCGGCGCGCGAGGCCGCGGATGATCACCGCGCAGGTCGACGGATCGAGACCGAACAACCGCGCGAAGCCGACTTGGGTGAGCGACCCTCGCAGTTCGAGGATGAACAGCAGCGAGAATTGCCGCAGGGTCAGGTTCAATCCCGGAGTCGAGGCGATGAACTGGGCCTGGAAGACCTGCAGCGCGCGCCGTGTCAGAAAGCTCGGCGCATCGTCGAGAACCCCGTCGACGGCGGCGGAAGCAGGGACCCAGAGCGGGGCCGGGCTCATCGGGTTCGCGCCCAGCTTGCGAAGCATCTCGATCAGCCTCGGCAATCCCCCTGGATCAAGAGGCGCCGTCAGCTGGCGCTGGAGCTCGGCGAAATGCGCTCCGATCCGACCCATGCGCGCGCGGCTCTCGGCGGTGAGCGAAACCATCGACCGGCGGCGGTCCTCCGGACAGGCCGTCCGCTCCGCCCAGCCCCGGACGGTCAAGTTGTCGATGACGTAGGCGGTCGTCGACTTGTCGACGCCGGCGGCCCGGGCGAGCACGATCTGAGACATCGGCCCGAGCCGGTCGAGCAGCATCAGGAACTCGGCCTGAGCGAGTGTCTCGCCGTCGGAAAGACCGGCATGAATGGCGGTGCAGATCTGGTCGATGCGCGCGAGCAGGAAGCCGGGCCGAGCGAGGAATCGCGCCATGATCGCCCGGTCGGAAATGGCCGACGTCGTTTTATCGACTTGGCTCTCTTCGGAAAAATGAGCGGCGCCTTCCCCCATGTCCCCAAGCTTACCCAAGCCGGGCGCAAGCTCAAACCCCTTTGGAAGGGGGCCGCGCTATCGGTTGAAAGTCCAGCCCACGATCAGCCTGATCGCACCACGCCTCCCGTTCCCGCGGCGATGAATGATCGATCGGCTTCCGGCGGAAGGCCGCTGCCGCCTAGCCGGCCGCTCAGGCGCGATAGCGCAGAGCCTCGACGAGCAAGGCGAAGGCGGGCGAGGTCTGGCGGCGACTTGGATAATAGAGATGGTAGCCCGGGAAGGGCGGGCACCATTCTTCCAGCACCCGTTCCACCCGGCCCGCGGCGAGCGCGTCGGCGACATGATCCTCGGGCAAATGCGCGAGGCCGAAGCCGGCGCTGGCTGCGCGGACGCACATGTCCGGATCGTTGAACACCAGCGTTCCCTCGACGCGGACGCGAAGTTCCCGCCCGTCTACCTCATATTCCCACGCATAGAGACCGCCGGCGGTGGGTAGCCTCAGGTTGATGCAATCATGCCCCGCCAGATCCTGGGGAAGGCTCGGCCGACCGCGGCGGGCGAGATAGGCGGTGGAGCCGATTGTCGCCATCCTGAGATCGGGGCCGATCCGCACCGCGACCATGTCGCGGGCGATCTGCTCGCCGAGCCGGACGCCGGCGTCGAAGCGCTGGCTGACGATGTCGGCGAAGCCGAGGTCGAGGCTGAGCTCGACCTTGATCTCCGGATAGTCTGGCAGAAGGCGCTCGAGCGCGGGCCAGAGGATCGAAACGGCCGCCTGCTCCGTCGTCGTGATACGGATCGTGCCCGCCGGCCGATCGCGAAGGACGTTCAGCGCCGCGAGCCCGTTCTCGATCTCGTCAAAGGCTGGCTCGAGCGTGCGGAGCAGCTTCTCGCCGGCCTCGGTCGGAGCAACTCGGCGGGTGGTCCGGGTCAGCAGCCGGACGCCCAGCCGCGCCTCCAGTCGGCGGACGGTGTGGCTCAGCGCCGATTGCGAGGTGCCGAGCCTGGCTGCGGCGCGGGTGAAGCTGCGGGCCTCTGCGACGGCCATGAAGGCATTCAGGTCCGTCAGATCCTCGCGGCGCATTCATGAACTCCTGATATGACTTCATGCGCTTTGTAGCGTCTAATCGCTAGACACCCCAGTCCCCATCTTCCGTGGAGACGCTTCCAGCCCTTCCGGGCAGCATCCACCACAGCAGGGAGACCAATCATGGCCACCAAAGCTTATGGCGCTTATGCCGCCGACAAGCTGCTCGAGCCGATCGGCATTACACGACGCGAGCCCGGCCCGAGCGACGTCCAGATCGATATCGCCTTTTGCGGGGTCTGCCATTCGGACCTCCATACCGTCCGCTCCGAATGGGCGGGCACGCTCTACCCCTGCGTCCCCGGCCACGAGATCGTCGGCAAGGTCAGCGCGGTCGGCGCCGGCGTCGCCCGCTTCGAGGTCGGCGACACGGTGGGCGTCGGCTGCATGGTCGACAGCTGCCAGCATTGCGCCGCCTGCGGCGAGGGGCTGGAGCAATTTTGCGAGAACGGTTTCACCGGCACCTACAATGCGCCGACGCCAGATACGCCGGGGCACACGCTCGGCGGCTATTCGCAGCGCATCGTCGTCGACGAGAAGTTCGTCCTGCGGATCGGCCACGCGCCGGAGCAGCTCGCCGCCGTCGCGCCGCTCCTGTGCGCCGGTATCACGACCTATTCGCCGCTGCGCCACTGGAAAGTCGGCCCGGGCAAGAGGGTCGGGATCGTCGGTATTGGCGGGCTCGGCCATATGGGGATCAAGCTCGCCCATGCGATGGGCGCGCATGTCGTCGCCTTCACCACCTCCGAGAGCAAGCGTCAGGACGCGCTCGACCTCGGCGCCGACGAAGTCGTCGTATCCCGCGACGCCGAGGCGATGGCGGCACGGACCGGCAGTCTCGATTTCATCCTCGACACGGTCGCGGCGAGCCACGATCTCGACGCCTTGACCGCCCTGCTCAAGCGGGATGGTACGCTGTGCCTCGTCGGCGTGCCCGAGCATGCCCATCCCTCTCCGGACGTGAGCGGGCTGATCTTCGGGCGCAAGGCGATCGCCGGCTCGCTGATCGGCGGCATAGCCGAGACCCAGGAGATGCTCGATTTCTGCGCCGAGAAGGGAATCGTGTCCGAAATCGAGCTGATCCCCGTCGAGGGGATCGACCGCGCCTACGACCGAATGCTGAAGAGCGACGTCAAATATCGTTTCGTCATCGACAACAGCTCTCTCGGCTGACGGCGCCGTTCATCCTGGATGCAGGAGAGAGCGGCTCTATCCTCCCGAGGATGAAGCTTTTCTCTCTCCTCGTCCCGGCTGGCGCCCTCGTCTTCGTGGCGCCTGCTCATGCCTGCCGATCGGCCGATTATACGCTCGCCATCGTCCACAGCGCGCCGCCGGAGCGGGTCTCGCCCGAGACCGTCGTGGCGGAGGTGGAATTCGAGAGCGACGAGGTCGCAGCGCTTCGCGGCCCCGGTATGCGCGCACGGATCCGCCGGGTCATCCAGGGCGAGGTGTCGGGCGACTTTCTGATCGTCCGCACCGCCGCGCAGACAAGCTGCGACCGTCCGTTCGCCAACGGGACCGTCGGGCTGATCGTCGGCAATATCGTCGGCGCCCGGGACGGACTGCCGATCGTCAATCCACGCCGTGTCTCCAGGCGCAATGGGTTCAGGTTGACCGGCCCCTCCGGCCGGCCCGACTGAGCCGCCGGCGCTTCGAAAAGTCTCCCGAAAGTCAATGCTTGCGGGGAAACGGGCGCATCGGCCACAGGCCGTGCATGACCAGCAAGATCGACATGGGCAAGGCGGCCGACGGCAATGCGGTCGAGGTCGACCTCGAGGAGCTGCTCGCCACCCGACTGCTGGTCCAGGGCAATAGCGGATCGGGCAAGTCGCATCTGCTGCGCCGCCTGCTCGAGGGCAGCGCCGGCCTGGTCCAGCAGGTCATCATCGATCCTGAGGGCGACTTCGTCTCGCTCCACGAGGCGTTCGGCCACGTCGCCATCGACGCCAGTGCCTATTCGATCCCCGAGATCATGCGGATGGCGGCGCGGGTGCGCGAGCATCGCGCCTCGGTCGTGCTCAGCCTCGAGGGTCTCGAGCTCGAGGCCCAGATGCGCTGCGCCGCCGGCTTCGTCGCCGCCTTGTTCGATGCGCCGCGGGAGCATTGGTATCCGGCTTTGGTGGTCGTCGACGAAGCCCAGATCTTCGCGCCCGCCGTCGCCGGCGAGGTCAGCGACGAGGCCCGACGCGCTTCCCTTGGCGCGATGACCAATCTCATGTGCCGCGGCCGCAAGCGCGGCCTCGCCGGGGTGATCGCCACCCAGCGCCTCGCCAAGCTCGCCAAGAACGTCGCCGCCGAGGCGTCCAATTTCCTCATGGGCCGAACCTTCCTCGACATCGACATGCTGCGCGCGGCCGACCTGCTCGGGATGGAACGTCGCCAGGCGGAGGTCATCCGCGACCTCGAGCGCGGCGAATTCCTCAGCCTCGGCCCGGCCATCTCCCGCCGCGCGATCCGGGTGAAGATCGGCGCCGTCCGCACGGCGGCGCGCAGTGCCAGTCCGAAGCTGATCCCGCTGCCCGACCAGGCCCCCGAGGCGCTCGGCGAGCTGCTGCTCGCGCCGCCGACCGAAGCGGAGCTCGCGCCGCTGGCGATTCCGGCGCCGCCGCCGCCGCCCGCCGCCGACGAGATGATCGCCCGGTTGCACAAGCCGGTGCCTTCGCCCGACATGCCGCCCGAGCCGATGCCGGACGAGGGCGAGCGCGCCGCCGCCACGGCCGAGGCGCTCGCCGAAGTCGCCGCCGATCCTGCATCGGGGATGCGCCCTGCGGCCGAGCTCTACCAGGACTTCCTGATCCGCTGCCGGATGAAGGGCGTTGCCGCGGCGACGCTCGATCTCACCGCCTTCCGGCGCCGCCTCGCCATGGCGCGGGCGGGCGTCGACGATGCGGGCGAATGGAACGAGGCGCTGGCGCTCGCCACTCTGCTGCCGGACGAGATGCTCGGTCCCTTCCTGGCGATCGCCCGCGCCGCCCGCCACGGCGCGGAATGCCCGTCCGACGCCGCTTTGGCTGAAGTCTACGGCACTAGCTCGCTCGGCCGGGTGCGGCGCATGCTCGGCTATATGGAGGAGCAGGGGGTGCTGGTCGTGCGCATCGATCTCGCAGGAAAGCGCACCGTTTCGCTGCCGCGCCTGGGCTGGACGACCTCGGCCGCCGATCCCGATCCCGCCCAGCCGTCCCGCCTCGCCCGGATCGCGCGGCGCCGCTGAGGCGGGGACCGCGGCGGATCAGGCTTGCGTCGTCAGCCGCGCCACCGTCGCCATCCGCACCAGGTCCGACAGGCTCCCCGCCTTCATCTTGGCCATGACGTTGGCGCGATAGACCTCGACAGTGCGGGCGCTGATGTCGAGATCGCTGGCGATCACCTTGTTGGGATGGTCTTCGACCAGACCTTCCAGCACCTCGCGCTCGCGCGGCGACAGGGCCGCCATCCGCCTCCGGAACCGCTCGCTCTCCGCCGCCAGCTCGCTGCGCGCGCGGTCGCGGTCGACGGCGGCGCGGATCGCGCCGATGATCGCTTCGTCGCTGAACGGCTTCTCGATGAAGTCGGCGACGCCCTGCTTCATCGCCTGGATCGCCATCGGCACGTCGGCATGGCCGGTGATGACGATCACCGGCGCGGCCATTCCCGTCTCCTTGAGGCGCTCGATCAGCTCGATCCCGCTCATTTCCGGCATGCGCACGTCGGTGACGATGCAGCCCGGCTCGAGGTCGGCGGCATGGTCGAGGAAGCGGGTCGCGCTCTCATAGGTGCGCACCGGATAGCCGGCGCAGTCGATCAGGAAGGCCAGCGCCTCGCGCGCCGCCTCGTCGTCGTCGATCACGTGGATCACTGGGTCACTCGCCATCGTTCGACTCCTCCGGTTCTACCCCCTGGAGGGTGAACCGGAATGTCGCGCCGCCGGCCGGGTTCCGGTCCACCAGGATTCGGCCGCCATGGGCCTCGACGATCGTGCGCGAGATGGAAAGGCCCACGCCCATGCCGCTGGCCTTGGTGGTGATGAACGGCTGGAAGAGCTGGTTGGCGATATCGGGATCGATGCCGGGGCCGGTATCGTCGATGCACACCTCGACCAGCCGGCCGTGGCCGCGAGCCACCGCGACATTGAGCTCTCGTTTCGCGCCCGGCGCCGTCTCGATCATCGCGTCGACCGCGTTTCGGATCAGGTTCACCACCACCTGCTGGATCTGCACCTTGTCAGCGAGCACAAGATCGACGCCCGGATCGAAGTCGAAGCGGACGCGTATGCCATGCTCCTTGGCGCCGACGAGGGCGAGCGCGCTCGCCTCCTCGATCAGCTTGGGCAGGCTCTCGATCCGCTGCTCGCTTTCACCGCGGGAGACGAAGTCGCGCAGCCGGCGGATGATCTGGCCCGCCCGCAGAGCCTCTTCGGTGGCACGCTTCACTGCATCGCGGACGCGTTCGGCGGGGATCTCCTCACGCTCCAGCAGCATCCGGCTTCCGCTCAGGAAGTTCGCGATCGCCGACAGCGGCTGGTTGAGCTCGTGGGCGAGGGCCGAGGCCATCTCGCCGAGCGCGGTCAGCCGGGAGACATGGACCAGCTCGCCCTGTAGCTCCTGGAGGCGCGTCTCGGTCTGCTGGCGCTCGGTGATGTCGCGGACGAAGCCGGTGAAGAAGCGATCCTTGCCAAGGCGCATCTCGCCGACCGCCAATTCCATCGGGAAGGTCGAACCGTCCTTGCGCTTGCCCACGACGACCCGGCCGGTACCGACGATGCGTCGCTCGCCTGTCCGATAATAACGCTGCAGATAGCCGTCATGCTCCTCGCGATAGGGCGAGGGCATCAGCATGTTGACGTTGCGGCCGGCAATCTCGGCCGATGTCCACCCGAACAGCCGCTCGGCGGTCGGGCTGAAGTCGCGGATCAGCCCCTGCTCGTCGATGACGATCATCCCGTCGGGCACGGTCTCGAGGATCAGGCGGAGATGCGCCTCGCGGGCGGCGAGATCCCGATTGGCCGCTTCGGCCCGCCGCCGCGTCCGATGGAACCACTCGCCGCCGACGGCGATCGCGGCGCTCACCAGCAGGAAGGCGCCGGCGGCGATCAGCGGGCTCGAGGGCCAGGCGCCGGTGAGCCGTTCGATCGCCAAGCCGGCGAGGCCGCCGACCAGGGCCGCGAACAGGCCCGGCCACAGGCCCGCCAGTGCCGATGCGAGGACCACCGCCGGGACGAAGAAGATGAAGGTCGCGCGCTGATCGAGGAACGGGTCCAGGCCCCAGCGCAGGGCGATCCCGGCGGCGATCGCCGCGAACGCGACGAGGCAGGCGCCGAGCGGACCCGCCCGATCGTCGAGGCCGACCCACGACCTCCGATTCGACAGAAGGGCCAACATGAGACGCATGTATGCGCGACGGTGACGGAACGGGACCTCCGTTTTTCTACTTAGGGACATCATCGGAATCCCTGCACCGGCTGCGAATGCTAGTCTGAATCCGCCTGAAAGGCGCCGCATCATCCAACACGGCCGAAGCGCGGGAAGAGGAATGTCGACGAGTCGCAAGATCATGCTGGTGGACGACGATCCGGCGGTGCGGGCGGCGCTCGTCTTCTCGCTCGAGCTGCACGGCTTCGATGTCGAGACCTGTGCGAACGGAGAGGAGACAATCGAATGCGCCAACTGGCGCAGCGCCGCCTGCCTGGTCATCGAACAGCGGCTGGCGGAGGCGAATGGCCTCGCCCTTCTTTCGCGCCTGCGCAGGCGCGGCTTGCTGGCGCCGGCCGTCATCCTGACCACCAATCCGACGCGGCGACTTCGACGCCAGGTGAGCCAAGCGGGCGCCGCCTTGGTCGAGAAGCCCCTGCTGACCGATACGCTCGTCGCGGCCTTGCACTTGCTGACCGGCGATGGTCGCGCCGCTGCGTCGACGGCCGCGGCCGGCAGGCCGCTCGGACAGTTTAGTGGAGGCAAGCCTTCCCCGCCCTGCCAATGACGCACTTCACCCGAAACGAGGAACCTGGGCGCCGCGCCACGCGCGCGGTCTGATCGAAACGATCATCATCGTGCGAGCAGGTGCGGAATCATTCGGCCGCGACCAGGATCGCGTGGGAATGACGTCCGGGTCCGGTGCCCGGTGCGTCAGCGCCCGTTTTGGACGCCGAAGTGGTTCTTTTTGATCGGTTTGCGGCCGGCGGCGACCAGCAGCTCGATCGTCGCCGGGTGGAGCGGATTGGCGAATTCGAAGCCGGCCTTGCCGTCCTTGACCCAGACCAGCCGGCAATTTTGCGGTTCCAGGCCGGACAGGCGGAGCCAGGCGTGGCTGCCGGGCTCAAGCGCTATATCGCCCTCCGCCATGAAACCGCTGATCGACAGGTTCTGGATCTCGATGTCGGCAACGCTCGCGCCCGGATCGCGCAGCCGCGCCGCCAGATTCACGATCCGCCGCTCCGCCTGACGCCCTTCCTGGATGGGCAGAATCGCGAGTTGCGCCTTCGCCACTTTCACTCCTTTCGGCGCCGCCTCTACATCGGCGGGCCAGCGTCGCCTTAGACAGCCAATCTCTAAACAAGGATTAAGCACGCCATCCGGGAAACATGCGGCCCCCTGCCGGCGTTCAGCACCGAAAGACCATGTTTGCGGAGCTTTTGTGAATCGATACATGCTGGCAGCCGGGCTGCTTCTCCTCGCCGGGTGCGGCAATCTCCAGAGCGGCGACGGAGGCGAAGGCACGGCAGCCGTCCAGCCGAGCCGGGTGACGGAAGCCGAGCTTCGCGCCGCTGCGACCGACCCGCGTCTCGTCCGCTTCTACGAATCCCGGCAATGGCAGCCGGTCTGGACGGCCGACAAGGCGGCCGCATTGGTCGAGGCGATCGGCGCCGCCGCCCGCCACGGCCTTGATCCCCAGGCGCTGCTTGCCGGAGCGGCGCGGTCCGACGCGCCGGCGGCGCGCGAGGCCGGACTCAGCCTCGCCGCGCTGAATTATGCCGAGGCGCTGGCACGCGGCCAGGTGGATCCGAAGCGGATCCGCGACACCTATGCGGTACCGCGGCCGGAGGCGGACCTCGGCGCCGGGCTCGTCCAGGCGGTCGATCAGTCCGATATTGCTTCCTGGTTCGACGGTCTCGCGCCGCAGGACGAGGAATATCGCCTGCTCTCCCAAGCCTATGTCGCCGCGGTGCGGCAGGCGTCCGGCGAGCGCCGGTCGCCCATCCCGGAAGGAGAGGACATCCGGCCCGGGGCGTCGGATCCACGACTGCCCGTCATCGCCGATGCGCTTCGCGCCAGCGGCCATCTCGCCGCTGCCGGAGACGGGGAGGCCCAGCCAGCGGGCCAAGCGCCGTCGCAGGCGGCGGCCTATGGCGAGGACATGGTCGCCGCCGTCCGCCGGCTGCAGGAGGATTATGGCCTCGAGGCGGATGGAGTCGTCGACGCCGCCACCCTGGCGGCAATCAATCATAGCGGCTTCGACCGCGCCCGTACCCTGGCGGTCAATCTCGAACGACGCCGCTGGATGCCGCGCGAGGCCGCGCCGACCCGGATCGACGTCAACATTCCGGCCGCCATGCTGACCTACTGGCGTGACGGCGCCGCCGCCGACAGAAGACGGACGGTGGTCGGCCAGCCCGGCAACGAGACGCCGATGATGGTCTCACCGATGTACCGGCTCGTCGCCAACCCGACCTGGACGGTGCCGACGTCGATCGCCGAGGAGGAGATCGAGCCCAAGGGTGCCGGCTACATGCAGCGCAACAATATGAGCCGGAACTCCGACGGAATGATCGTTCAGGAGTCCGGGCCGGACAATGCGCTCGGAATGGTCAAGTTCGACATGCGCAACGACCAGGCCATCTATCTGCACGACACGCCCGCCAAGGCGCTGTTCGCGCGCGACCAGCGCCACTCCAGTCATGGCTGCGTCCGGGTCCAGGACGCGCTCGGTTTCGCACGGATGATTGCGGAGCAGGAAGGCGTGTTCGACGACTGGCAGGAGGCCCAGGCAAGCGGCGAGCAGACGTTCGTGGCGCTGCCGCGAGAGATACCGGTCCGCCTCCTCTATCATACCGCCTTCGTCGACGGCGGCCGGCTGCGCTTCCGGCCGGACATTTACGGGTTCGACGATGACGTCGCCGTCGCGCTCGGCCTTGCCAGCCGCGGGCGCCGTCAGGCTCCGGTCCACGTCACCGACGTCGGCCCATGACGCCGAGCGGCGAAGCTCGTCACGAAGGCCACACGATATAGCGAAAAGAGCCCGTTCCGGCGTCCTCGCGCCGGAACGGACCGATGAGCTTCGCGCTTGATCCGCAGCGGAAATTTCTTCCCGCACGCATAATTGGCCTGCAGGCCTTCAGGAGGATTTACGATGTCAGATAACCGATATGGCGGCTATTCCGGCAGGGATGGCTGGCGCGGCCGCGACAGCTCGATCTTTTCGGAGGATGACGACGATCGCTGGGGCCGCGGCTCCGGCCGCTGGTCGCCCGACCATGGCCGTGAACGCGGCGACCGCGAGGAGCGCGGCTTCTTCGCCCGCGCCGCCGACGAGGTCCGATCCTGGGTCGGCGACGAGGAAGCCGAGCGCCGCCGCGAAAGGGACGTTCGCCGTGACGAGGCTCGCGAGGCCTATTCGGACCGTTATGGCGCGGAGGAGGATCGGTCGCGCGGCTGGGGCAATCGCTCCGCTTATGGCGGCGGCTACGGCGCCACCAGCTACGGCCGCGGCGGCAGCGAATATGGCGCGGGTGGATGGACCGGCGGCCGCGGCGGCTATGAGGAGAGCGGCGGCGGTGCCTTCCGCGGCCGCGGCGAAGGCCGTGGCGGCTGGAGCAGCCGGGAATCGGCCGGACGCGGCGGTACCTACGGCCGCTCCCGATGGGATGACCATTACCGGCAATGGCGCGACCGGCAGATCGAGCAGCTCGACCGCGAATATGACGAATATTGCCGAGACTGCCAGCAGACCTTCGAGAGCGATTTCGACAGCTGGCGGCAGAGCCGGCTGACTGCGGGCGGCACCATGCCCGCCGGCAGCGGCTCCCAGGATGATTCGCGCGCCGAAACCGGAAGCGGAGCGCGCGCGTCCGTCGGCCGGGCGTCCTCCGCGGCCGGGAGCGACGGCACGCCTAGCCGGGGCCGTTCCGGCGGGTCCGCCCGATCGCTCGGGGCGGAGGGCGCCGCATCCCTCACCGCCGGCGGTGGCAGCGCATCGGCGACCGGAGCGAGCACCGGCAGCACCGGCATGGGCCGGGAGAGCGGCGGCGTCGCCGCGGGCGCCCACGACGAAGGAGCCGCCCGCAATCCGACCCGCGGCGGCCGCACCCGCGGCTGACCCGAATCCAAGGAGCGCGGCGAGTTCTTCGCAGGACGCCGCGCCACCGAGAATGAGGAGAATGACGATGGCTGACTATGGACGATATGGCGAAGGCGACTATGCCAGCCGAGATCGTGACCGCGACCGCGACCGCGACCGCGACCGGGAGCGTGGCCGCGGCCGGACCAGCATGTTCGGCGGCGGGTGGGGTGGACGAGACCGTGAGCGGGATCGTGACCTCGACGACCGCCGCTCGGGCGGTGCGAGCCGCAGCTCGGCGTGGGACCGCGACAGCCGTTACGGCCGCGACTGGGACCGCGATGAGGAATATTACGGCTATGACGACTATCATCAGGGCCTGCCCGTCGACGAGACGAGCCGGCTGATCGCCTCCAACAAGGTGGAGGGGACCGCCGTCTACGGCCGCGGCGGCGACCGGCTCGGCACCATCTACAACTTCATGGTCGATAAACATTCCGGCCAGGTCGAATATGCGGTGATGGGCTATGGCGGGTTTCTCGGCATGGGCCAGCGCTACTACCCGCTACCCTGGCGGATCCTCAGCTACGACACGCGCGCGGGCGGTTACCGGATCGAGATGAGCCACCGTGACCTCGAGCGCGCACCGAGCTTCACCCGGGACGAGGAGCCGCGGTTCAACCGCGACTATGGCCGCCGCGTCCACAACTGGTACGGGCTCGACTATTGAGCGGTCGTCGGCCCCGCTCCGGCGGGGCCGACCCCACGGAAATAACTGGACGAGCGCGTCCTTCCCACCCGAAAAGGACGCCATGACGATTCGCCGGAAGCTCTCGCTCGTCCTTGCGCCGCTGGCGCTGCTCGCCTGTGTCCAGAACGCCACCGCGGCGACGATCGAGGTGGTGAAATCGCCTTATTGCGGCTGCTGCACGCACTGGATCGACTATCTGCGCCACGAGGGCTTCGAGGTGAACGTCGTCGAGGCCGAGGACGTTAGTCCGACGGCGCGCCGCCTCGGCGTTCCCGACGACCTTCGCTCCTGCCACACCGCCTCGATCGAGGGCTATGCGATCGAAGGCCATGTGCCGGCCGCCGACATCCGCCGGCTCATCGAGCAGCGTCCGCAGGCGGCGGGAATCGCGGTGGCGGGAATGCCGGTCGGCTCGCCCGGCATGGAGCAGGGGGATCGCCGGGATCCCTACCAGACGATCCTGTTCCATCGGGACGGACGCCGGACGGTTTTCGCCCAGCATTGATACGCGGCCCGGGAGCGCTCAGCCGACGGCACCGGGAGCGTCATTCTCCCGCAGCCGGCGCCGTCGATTGCGCCATGCGGTATAGCCCAGCCGGTTCGGGAACAGGGCGATTCCGGTGACGATGACGACCAGCCCGAGCGCGGTGAAGGCGATGAGGACCGGCGAGTTGAAGTCCTCGTGGCCGCGCCAGTCCATGATGTGGAGCCCCCACAGGAAGTCGTAGAACCGCCACTGCTTGGATCGCCGTGCCGTGACGGCGCCGGTGTCCGCCGAGACATAGAGCGAGCGCTCGGCGCCGTCGTCGAAGTCGATCCGCCAGGCGGGCAGCGCCCCCCGATACTCGGTTGAAACTGCCGCCACCTGCTCGACACGCGCCGCGCGCGCGTCGCCCTTGTGGTCGGCCTCCGCGATCCGTACCGCCTGCTCCATCGACAGCGGCGACAGCCGCTCGCCGGTGGCGAGGTCGTAGAGGCGCGGCCGCCCGGCCGCCGCGGTGACGAGGGCGACGGGCGTGCCCGTCAACGTGCGGATCTCGATCCGCTCCCCGGTCACGCCGGCCGAGCCAAGCCGCAACAGTCCGTCGGCGGCGACACCGAACGGCAGGGGCGGGGAATGCGGCTCCGCGATCGCATGCTCGCTGCGCACCCGCTCGATCGGGAAGGCAGCGAAGAACAGCCCGCTCGCGAACCAGAACAGGATCTGGATCGCCATCAGCAGCGCCAGCCATTTGTGGGTCTTCGACGCCAGGCCGGTCATTCGCACCTCCGCTCTTCCACGGCGTAGCGCCCCGCATCGGTGGCGGCTATGGCCGACGCATGAGCCCTTACGTCCTCTCCGATTATCATCGCTCGTCCGCCTGCTATCGGGTGCGGATCGCGCTCAACCTCAAGCACATTGCCTATCGCGCGGTTCCGGTGAACCTGCTCGACGGCGCGCAGGGCACGGACTCCTATCGGGAGCGCAATCCGCAGGGACTGGTGCCGATGCTCGAGGCGGAGGGGCTGCGGCTGACCCAAAGTCTGGCGATCATCGATTGGCTCGACGCCCGCCATCCGGAACCGCCTCTCGTCCCCAAGGATCCCGCCGATCGAGCGCACGTGCTCGCTTTGGCGCTCGCCGTCGCCTGCGACATCCATCCGCTCAACAATCTGCGCGTGCTCAAATATCTGTCGGGGCCGCTCTCGCAGCCGCCCGAGGCACGGGACGAATGGTACCGCCACTGGGTCGCCGAGGGGCTCGCGGCGCTGGAGAAGATGGCGGCGCCGCACGCCGGGCGTTTCCTGTTCGGCGATGCGCCCGGCCTCGCCGACATCTGCCTGGTGCCGCAAATGTACAATGCGCGTCGCTTCGAGGTGCCGCTGGACGATTTCCCGACTTTGGTCTCGGCCGACGCCGCGGCCGCGGCGCTCGACGCCTTTGCCGCGGCGCATCCCGACCGGATCGCTGCCGCCGCCGCGGGCTGAGCGACCTCAACGCGGCCGTTCGGCGAGCGGCCCGTCGGCGACGAAGCGCGGCGACCATTGCCTGAGCTCGGCGGCGAAGATGCCGTCGCGGATCGCCGGATCGGCGGCCAGTATCGCCTCGGCCTCGGCGCGGCTCGCTGCCCGGATGATCGCCAGGCCGCCATCCTCGCCGACAAAGCCGCCGCCGGCGAAGACCCGGCCCTGCTGGAGGAGATCTCGATAATAAAGGCCATGCGGGCGCAAATTCTGCTCGCCCATCGGTCTTCCCGCTACCCAGGCAGGGCCTGGCCGATAGTGGATGACGAACAGCTGGCGATCGGGCTGCGCCTCGGTCGGTGGGGAGGGCGCCTGCGCCGCGGCGGGCGTGCCGAAGAGCGTGAGGCCGAGGAATAAGGTGGGCAGAATGCGCCGTCCGAGCGCCTGGATCATCTGTCGTCTCCGTCCGGGAAACGGAGACTAAGCGCGATACCAGTCGCGGTTCAAGCGCGTCGCGGCGGCGAGATAGAGGAGGCCGCTGAGGACATAGAAGCCGAGCCCGTAGAGGATCGACCAGCGGAGCGATTCCTCGCCATGGGCCGCGGCCATCGCGTCGGACATGAAACCGAGGAAATAGATGCCGAAGCCGATCCCGATCAGATTGTTGATGAACAGGAAGCTGGCGCTGGCAGTGGCGCGCATGTTCGGCGGGACGATATGCTGGACGGCGGCGATCACCGGCCCGAGCCAGGCCAAGGCCAGCATCTGCCCGATCGTGAACAGCAGCCAGGCCAGGATCAGGGAAGGCGTCATCACCCCGACCGCGAAGACCGGCGCGGCGATGAGGAACGAGACGGCGGGGATCAGGGCGTAGGAGCCGGGCTTCTCCGGTCCCGTGCGGTCGGCAAACCAGCCGCCGAGCCAGGTGCCGGCCATGCCGCCGACGAGGACGATCGAGCCGTAGAACCAGCCGACCTCGGCCAGCTCGAGATCGAAGCTGCGGCTGAAGAAGGACGGCAGCCAGAAGATCAGCCCGTAGCCGAGGATCGAGCCCGAGGCGGCGCCGAAGGAGAGCAGCCAGAAGCTCGGCGTCGCCGCCAGCTGGCCTGCGACCGCGAGGAAGGGCGGCGCCGGCTCGCTCGCGCCGCCGTCCGGCGTGTCGAAGCCGCCGCGCACCGGCTCCCTGATGCCCGCCTTGACCAAGAGGGCGGCGGGAAGCCCGGCCAGTCCGACGATGATGAAGGCCCAGCGCCAATCGAGATAGGCGCCGATCCAGCCGCCGAAGAAGACCCCGAGCGCGGAGCCGATCGGAATGCCCAGCGAGAAGAAGGCGAGCGCGCGCGCCCGCTTCGCCTTGGGATAATAATCCGAGATGAGCGCATAGGAAGGCGCGACCCCGCCGGCTTCGCCGATGCCGACGCCCATCCGGGCGAGGAAAAGGTGCCAGAAATTCTGGGCGAGCCCGCACAAGGCGGTGAACAGGCTCCAGAAGGCCACCGAGACGGCGATGATGTTGACCCGGCTCTTGCGGTCGGCGAGCCAGGCGATCGGAATGGCGAGGCCGCTGTAGAAGAGGGCGAAGGCGATGCCGCCCATCAGGCCAAGCTGCCGGTCGGAGAGGCCGAGCTCGGCCTTGATCGGGACCGCCAGCACGCCGATGATCTGGCGATCGACGAAGTTGAAGATGTAGGCGAGGAGCAGGATGAGGAGGACGCGCCCGCCCGGGCCCGTCTCTTGGCTGCTGCTCCCCGCCTTCATCCCCCTAGAACCTCACTTCGCCGGTGATCGTAAACGTCCGCGGCGGGCCATAGAAGGCGACGATGGAGTTGCCAAACAGCGCGCCGGGGAAGTTGTAGCCGCCGATCCGATAACGCTCGTCGGCGAGGTTGCGCCCGACGGCCGAGACCTGGAAGCGCTGGTCGGCCGAGGTCCACACGATCGCCGCGTCGACCAGGGTGTAGCCGTCCTCGTCGAGCAGCGCGTTCGGCACTTCGAACTGCTGGTAGCTCGAGCGGTAGGAGATGGACGGCGCGAAGGTCAGGGTGCCGCCACCGCCGAGGTCGTGAACATAAGTGGGCGCCACCGCGAAATTGAATTCCGGCGTGTTCTGGAAGCCCCAGATGTCGGAGACGTCGACGTCCTGCTGGGTAACCGGATCGAACGTGATCACCCGCTTGAAGTCGGCGTTGGTGTAGCCGAACATCGCCGATACCGAGAAAGCGTCGGTGATGTTGGCCCTGACCTCGGCCTCCAGGCCCCAGATGCGAGAATCGGCGGCATTGTTGACGAAACTGGCGACGTTGGTGCCGACCGGCACCTGCACGGTCACCTGCTGGTCCTGATAGTCCGAATAGAAGCCGGCGACGCTGAAATAGAGCGCCCGGTCGAGCGCGTAGGCTTTCAGGCCTACCTCGTAGGCGTCGACGGTCTCCGGATCGTAGCCGTTCACGGTATTGGGCGTGAGCGAGGCGTCGCCGCGCATGTCGAAGCCGCCCGATTTGTAGCCTTTGGAATAGGAGGCGTAGAGCGTCACGTCCGGCGTCGGCAGGAAGGAGAGGCTGGCCCGGGGCGTGAACTGGTCGTCTTCGCGGGTATTGGTGTAGTCGGTGTTGGTCGTCAGCGGCACCGCGGCCTCGTTGCCGAAGAAGGGGCTGCGCAGGCCGAGCAGCGTCTGGCGGAACACGGTGCCTTCGCGCCGGTCGCTGGTGTAGCGGCCGCCCAGCGAGACCCGCCAGCGATCGGAGAGATTGTAGCTGAAGTCGGCGAAGGCGGCGAGGCTGCGTGTGTCGACGCTGCCGGCGGTGAAGATGGTCAGGCCGGCATTGCCGAGCACGGTGTCGAAGGCGCCCGCGGCGTGGCCGTCGAGATAATAGACTCCGGCGACGCCCTGCAGCCGGTCGCCTTCGTAGACGATCTGGAATTCCTGGCTGAACTGGTCGTCCTCGTAGAAGGCCGGGATGTCCAGCGTCGGCAGCGGCGTGCCGTCGAAGTCGATATTGCCCTCGGTCTCGCCATCGCGATAGGCGGTGATCGATTTCAGCGTCACACGGTCGTCGACGTTCCATTCGGCGAGCAGGGAGATGCCGCGGGTCTCGACCTCGTTCGGGTCGCCGGCGCCGGCGCGGGTGTCATATTCGTCCGCCGGCGGATCGTAGGCCGGGATCCCGGCATTGCCGATCAGGCGATGCGCGTGACGCGCATTGGAGGTGTCGCGGATCCAGTCCCCGGCGAGGCGGAAGAACAGGTCGGAGGTGGGCGCGAACTCGATCGAGGCGCGGGCGGCGAGCACGTCCTTGTTGTAATGCTCGGTGCCGGTGTTGAGATTCTCGCCATAGCCGTCGCGCTGCAGCCAGGCGACGGCACCGCCGACGCTCAGCGTGTCGGTGACCGGGGCCGTGACCGATCCCACCAGGTCGATCTGGTCGTAGCTGCCATAGGAGGCGCGCACCCGGCCGCTGAACTCGTTGCCAAGCCGACGGGTGACATATTTGACGGCGCCGCCGATCGTGTTGCGGCCGTAGAGCGTGCCCTGCGGACCGCGCAGGACCTCGATCCGCTCGACGTCGAAGATGTCGAGCACGGCGGCCTGCGGCCGGGCGACATAGACGTCGTCGAGATAGAGGCCGACGCCCGGCTCGAAGCCCCATAGCGGATCCTGCTGGCCGACGCCGCGGATGAAGCCGATCAGCGTCGAATTGGAGCCGCGCGCGATCTGCAGCGTCGTGTTCGGCGTGCGCTGCATGACCGCGGTGAGATCGGTGGCGCCCTGGTCCTCCAGGGTCTCGCCGTCGAGTGCGGTGACCGAGATCGGCACGTCTTGGAGGCTCTCGGACCGGCGCCGGGCCGTTACCAGAATCTCCTCGTCGCCGGCGCTCTCCTCGATGCCGTCGACATTGGCCGCGGCGACCTGGGTCTCCTCGTCCTGGGCCAGAGCGGGCGCGGCGGCGATCAGGGCGGCGAAGGCTGTGCCGAGCTTGAGGCCGATCGAAAGGCGTGACGTGCTGGACATGGGCTCCTCCTCAGATTTCATGGGCTTGGGCAAGGCGGTCGCGCGCCAGGCGCTCCGCAAAGTCGGTCAGGATGCGGTTGAACGTCTCGGGCTGTTCGAGATGCGGCGCATGGCCGGAGAGGTCGAAGCGGACGGCACGCGCATCCGGCAAGGCGGCGACTAGATGGTCGGCGGTGTCGTCTCCATAGAGCCGGCTCTGGCCGCCATGAACGATCAGGGTCGGATGCCTGAGGCGGCTCAGCAGCGCGCGGACGTCTTGCCTGATCAGGGATGACCACAAGGCGGCGATCGTCCCGGGATCGTTGCGGGCGAATTCGTCCCCGGCCCAATCCGCCAGCGCCTGCAGCTCGGGCGGCACCGGCTGGGCGACGATTCCCTGTCCGGCCGAGGCGGCAAAGGCCGGGAAGTCGGCCCGGATCGCCGCGCTCCGAGCCTCGCAGGCCTCGGCCGAGAGACCGAGATCCCACGCCTCGTCGTTGAGGACGCGCGCGGTCATGTCGACCACCACGGCGCCGGCGAAGCGTCGACCGGCGGCGCCTGCCAGCACGTGCCAGAGGATGGTGGCGCCGAGGGACCAGCCGACCCCGATCGTGCCGGCGAGGTCGAGCGAATCGACCAGTTCGGCGAGATCCTGCGCCAGGCGCTCAACCGTTGGCGCGGCGTCCCCAGCGGCCGATTCGCCATGGCCGCGCAGGTCAGGGATGATCACTCGGAATTGGCTGGCGAGGGCGATCTGCTCGCGGAAGAAGCCGCCATGCGCCATCAGCCCGTGCACCAGCACGAGCGGCGTGCCGCGGCCCTCGTCGCGATAGGCCAGCTGCGCCCCGTCAGATGCCCTGAAGACCTTCAACGCCTCTCCCCCGAGCGGCCTTTTACTGACCGCCTCTGCGGCGCCTCTGTCCGAATATGAAAGGTGAGTCAATATTCAGTTTATATGCTGATCCCATCCTGACTTGCACCAAGCTGAAACTCGGTTCAGGTTCGGCGGTGGGAGGAGCCTGGATGAACGATATGGGTCAGGCCGCGGTGTCCGCCGACAAGGCTCCGCGCACCGAGCGTGGACGCCGGACGGTGCGCAAGCTGCTCGAGGCGGCGGCGCAGGAATTCGGCGAGCGGGGCTTCCACGAGTCGGCGATCACCGGAATCACCGCCCGTGCAGGCGTCGCACTCGGCACCTTCTACACCTATTTCGAAAGCAAGGAGGAGCTGTTCCGGGCGCTTGTGCGCGACATGAGCGACGCGGTCCGTGCCCATGTCGCCGAGGCCGTCGCGGGCGCACCCGACCGCCTTGCCGCCGAGCGCACCGGTCTCGCCGCCTTCATCGCCTTCGTCCGACGCCACCCCGAGCTCTACCGGATCATCGAGGAGGCGCAGTTCGTCGCCGAGGACGTCTATCGCGAACATTATCTGACCTTCGTCGAAGGCTATGGCCGCAATCTTGCCGCCGCCCGCCGGCGCGGCGAGATCTCGGAAGGGCCGGACGAACTGCGCGCCTGGGTGCTCATCGGGATGAGCGTCTTCCTGGGCATGCGTTACGGGATCTGGCTGCAGGACCGCTCGCCCGAGGAAGTGGCGGACGAGGCGATCGCCTTCGTCTCGGAGGGCCTGAGGAAGAGGTGAGCATGCCCCTCTCCCTTCGCCGGACGGCTCGGTGGTGAACGCCGACTATCCCGATCTCCTCGCCCGGCGGGCGTCGCTGTCGCCGGAAAAGCTCGCGCTCGAGGAGGTCGCGACCGGGCGAAGGCGGACCTATTCCGAGCTCGACGCCCGCGCGACCGGCGCAGCCGCGGCGCTCGCCGCGCATGGAATCGGCGCCGGGGATCGGGTCGCCATGCTCTGCCGCAACCGTATCGAATTCTTCGAGCTGCTGTTCGGCTGCGCGCGACTCGGTGCCGTGCTCGTTCCCTTGAACTGGCGAATGCCGGCGGCCGAGCTGGATGGGCTGATCGCCGATGCCCAGCCAAGCGTCATCGTCCATGGCGACGAGGATGAGGCCGTGGTCGGTCAGCTGGAGGCGCCGCCTCCGGCCGTCGCGCTCGGCAAAGCCTATGAGCGAATGATCGCGGACGCACCCACTGCAGCCGTCCGATCGAGCTGGCCGAGCCCCTCGACCTGGTACCTGCTCTACACGTCCGGGACGACCGGGCGACCGAAAGGCGTCATCTACACCTATCGGATGGCGGTCGCGAACTACGTCAATATCGGATCGTGCATCGAGCTGCGCGCAGGCGATCGCGTGGTGAGCTTCCTGCCTTTCTTCCACACCGCCGGCATCAACCTCCACGCGTTGCCGGCGCTGATGGCCGGCGCTCGTGTCCAGCTGCTCGACGGGTTCGACGCGCAGGCTCTGGTCGCTTTGCTCGAGGAGCGGAGGATCGATGCCTTCTTCGCGGTTCCCACGGTCTACCAGGCCCTGCTCGACCACGCCCGCTTCGCCGCCGCGCCGCTCCAGGCGGTACGCCACTGGGGCTGCGGCGGCGCGCCGCTGTCCGACAGCCTCGTCGAGCGCTACCGCGCCTTGGGCGTGCGCGTATGCAACGGCATGGGCATGACCGAGACCGGGCCTACCGCCTTCCTCGTCGATCCGGCCGACGCCTGGAATCGGATCGGCTCGGTCGGCAAGCCGCAATTGCTGTCGAACGTGCGAATCGTCGATCGCGAGGGCCGCGACGTTGCCGACGGCGAGGTCGGCGACCTGCTCTTCGCCGGGCCGGGCGTGACCCCGGGCTATTGGCGCAACGAGGAGGCGACTCGCGCCGCCTTTACCGAGGACGGCTGGCTGCGATCGGGCGATCTCGCCCGCCGCGACGCCGACGGCTTCTACTATGTCGTCGGACGGCGAAAGGAGATGTTCATCTCGGGCGGCGAGAACATCTATCCGGTCGAGGTCGAGAATGTGCTCTGCGCCCATCCCGGGGTGGTCGACGCCGCCGTCATCGGCGAGGCCGATCCCAAATGGGGGGAGGTGGGCTGCGCCTTCGTCCAGCTCGGCGCTGGCGCACGTGCCGATGCCGCGCTGCTCGCCGCCTTCTGCCGCGAGCGGCTCGCCGGTTACAAGGTGCCGCGGCGTTTCGTTTTCGTCGACGACTTCCCGCGCACGTCGGCGGGGAAGATCCAGAAGCACCGGCTGCGCGAAGTCCCCGAGAACATTCTCAGCGCCGTTGATTGACTTTTAACCGCTGGGCGACCACATGGCGGACAGCGAGGCGTCATGCAGCGTGAACGGGCGGTCCTCCGCCCCGGCTCCGCCTCGGTTTGATTGAGCTTCCCTTTTCACGCGGGTCGTTCTGAACCCGCCGCATCGCGCGTGCCTCATGGGCCGTGCGCGATGCCGCACACGAGTGAGTCATCCTTACAATGTCTTTCCAGAATCTCGGGCTCTCGCAGCCCGTCCTGAAGGCGCTTGCCGCCAAGAATTATTCGCAGGCGACGCCGATCCAGACCCGGGCTATCCCGGTGCTGCTCGAGGGGCGCGACCTGCTCGGCATCGCCCAGACCGGCACCGGCAAGACGGCGGCGTTCATGCTGCCGTCGATCGACCGGCTGGCCGCCGCGACCCGCATCCCGCGCCCGGCGACCTGCCGGATGCTGATCCTCGCGCCGACCCGCGAGCTCGCCAGCCAGATTGCCGAGAGCGCCCTGGCCTATAGCCGCTTCTCGCGGCTGTCGGTCACCACCGCCTTCGGCGGCGTGCCGATCGGCAAGCAGCGCCGCGCGCTTGAGCGCGGGGTCGACATCCTCGTCGCTACGCCGGGCCGCCTGATCGACCTGGTCGAGCAGAGATATCTGTCGTTGCGCGAGGTCGAGATCCTCGTCCTCGACGAAGCCGACCAGATGCTCGACCTGGGCTTCATCCACGCGTTGAAGCAGATCGTGAAGCTGGTCCCGGCCAAGCGGCAGACTCTGTTCTTCTCCGCGACCATGCCCAAGACGATCGCCGAGCTGGCCGGCCGCTTCCTCACCGATCCGGCCGAGGTGCGGGTCGCCCCCGCCTCGACCACCGCCGAGCGGGTCGACCAGTTCGTGAGCTTCCTCAACCAGACCGAGAAGCAGGCGCTGCTGACGATGATGCTGCGCGTCGGCTTCTCCGACAAGGGCTCGATGGAGCGCGTGCTCGTCTTCACCCGCACCAAGCATGGCGCCGACCGGGTCGTGAAGCTGCTTGCCGGCAGCGGCATCGCCGCCAATGCGATCCACGGCAACAAGAGCCAGCCCCAGCGCGAGAAGGCGCTCGCCGCCTTCAAGTCGGGCGAGGTGAGGATTCTCGTTGCGACCGACATTGCCGCGCGCGGCATCGACGTCTCGGGGGTCAGCCACGTCATCAATTTCGAGCTGCCCAACGTCGCCGAGCAATATGTCCACCGCATCGGCCGCACCGCGCGCGCCGGAGCGGCGGGCGTGGCGATCGCCTTCTGCGCCGAGGACGAGCGTCCTTATCTGCGCGACATCGAGAAGCTGACCCGCCAGAAGATCGACGTGGCGCCGCTGCCGGCCAACTTTACCGCCGAGGCCGAGCGGATCAGGGCGACCCGCGCGCCGGTCTCGCTCCGCGAGGAGCGCACGGCGCCGCGGCACGAGGAACGCCGCCCGCGGCGGCCGCAGGGCCAGCGCGGCCGCTACGCCTCGGCGGTCAAGCCGGCGGGGGCAGGCCGGCGGCGCGCCTCGCGCGGCTGATTTCGGCTGTGGCCGCGGCGCCGATGGGCGCCGCGGTCTCTTGCCACAAGGCCCCTACCCTGCTAACGCGCCCGCCGACGCCGCGGGGGAAGTGCTTCGCGGCGAAGTCATTTTTGTGCTATATACTTGATTTTCAGGGGCGTCTCCTGGGCGTCCGGCGATAACCCGTTCAGAAAGGAAGAGTGGCGAGCGTTTATGCAGATCATCGTCCGCGATAACAATGTCGACCAGGCGCTGCGCGCCCTGAAGAAGAAGCTGCAGCGCGAGGGCGTGTATCGCGAGATGAAGCTGAGGCGCCACTATGAGAAGCCGTCGGAGAAGCGCGCTCGCGAGCGCGCCGCGGCGATCCGCCGGGCCCGCAAGCTGGAGCGCAAGCGCGCCGAGCGTGACGGCGTCCGCTGAGGCGCGACGCCGCGCCATCACGGCTTGGCTAATCGAAGGGGCGGCGATAGACCATCGCCGCCCGTTCCTTTTCTGGGGATCCTCATGTCCGTCACTGCCGTGCCGATTCGCCCGCTTCGCCGCGGCTCCGTGCTGAAGCTCTGGATCGGACTGCTCGTCCTCTCCCTGGCGGCGGCCGGCCTCGCCTGGATCGGGACGGCTGGGCAGCAGGTCGCGACGACCGCTTCGGGCCTGCGCTACCAGGTGGTCCAGGAAGGCGAGGGGCCGACGATCACCGCGGCCGATCTCGTCCTGCTCCATTATACCGGGCGGCTCGAGAACGGCACCGTCTTCGACAGCAGCGAGCAGCGCGGCGGACAGCCGATGGTGGCCAGCGTCGGCAACATCATCCCTGGCTTCGCCGAAGGACTGCAGATGATGCAGAAGGGCGGCCGCTACCGCCTCTGGATCCCGCCCGAGCTGGGCTATGGCGACCGGGTGCCGCCGGGCGCCCCGTTCGGACCGACGGACACGCTCATCTTCGACATCGAGATACTCGAGATCGCGCCGGGCATGGCGGCGATGCAGAACATGATGGGCCCCGGCGGCGGCGCGCCCGGCGCGGCCCCCCCGGAAGGCATGGGTCCGCCCGAAGGCGCCGGGCCGCCTCAGGGCGCCGGGCCGCCGCCGGGCGCAGCCCCCGCCAGCGAAGATGCGACCGGCGCCCCGCCGGCGCCGACCGGCAACAGCCAGTAGGCCGCAATCGTCACCCGAATAGGGACCGATCGCCATCACCTCCCTATCGTCATCCCGGCGAAAGCCGGGACCCATGAACACTGATCAGACCGGTTCGATGCGGCGGAGATTCATCGACCTCGCCTGAGTCCGTCCGTCCTGGCTTTCGCCGGCATGACTGAGCGGTAACTGGGTCGCGGGTGCTGCGAACCTCAACCCTCAGATGGCTGCGGCCGGCATCTGGAGCGCTTCCTGCTCCTCCTCATGCTCGTCATGGTCGTCCTCCGACTTCTGCTCGAGCGCGGCCTTGAGCATCGCCACCATCGGATCGGCGAGGGCGAGCCCGAGAATGCCGAACAGGGCGCCGAAGATGAGCTGGGCGCCCAGCACCAGGGCGGGGGCGAGGTCCACCGTCTTGCGGGCGACATAAGGGACGATGAGATAGCCGTCGACGACCTGGACGATCGCGTAGACGGCAATCGCCCACAGACCCGTCTCGAAGCCCGCGCTGAAGCCGACCAGGATGATGAGCACGCCAGAGATGATCGCCCCGATATTGGGCAGGAAGGCGAGGATCCCGGTCAGCAGCCCGAGCAGCGCCGCCATCGGCACCCCGCCGGCCATGAGCAGCAGCCAGGTGCCGACCCCCTCGACCGCCATGCCGAGCAGCCGGCCCGCCATCAGCCGCCTCAGCGTGCTGCCGACGCGGTCGGACGTCCGATAGAAGCGCTCGCGACTTTCGCTCGGCAGCATCCAGGCGATGCCGCGCTCGTAGATGTTGGGCTCCGCGGCGATGAACAGGCCGATGACGACGATCATGACAAGGTTGGTGAGGCCGCCGAGCACCGAGCTGACCGCTGAGGTCAGCCGGCCGAGCGAGCTCATCGCCTGCTCGACCAACTGCTGCGGCTCGATCGAGTCGACGCCGAGACCGTAAAGCGCCCCCCACTCGACGAGGCGGTTGACCTGGGTGGTCAGGATGTCGCGCAAGGTCGCCGCCTGGGCGGCGAGCTGGACTCCGGCGAGCCAGATCGTGCCGACGAGGAAGACCAAAGCGGCGATGGTCACGATCAGCATCCGCCAGCCGCGGCCGATCGGCAGCACCCGGCCGAGCAGGCGGGTGCCGCCGTCGATGATCGCGGCGAAGACGATTCCGCCGAAGATCAGCATCAGCGGCTGGGCGAGGAAGATGACGGCGAGGATCGCGATCCCCATCCCGAACCAGACGCCGGCGCGCTTCAGCTCCTGGCGGATGAACGGGTCGCGAAGCTCGGAGGGGCCGAGCGGTTCCTCCTCGTCGGCGGGAGCCGCCGCCTCGCTCACCGCGCCTCGGCCGCTGTCGGCTCCACGCGGCCGGGACGGAGCGAGGTGCCCGCGCGGCCGCCGCGAAGCGCGGTGAACCAGCTGATCGGATTGAAGTAGCTGGAGCTGCCGTCGAGAGAGAAGGTGATGAACTCGGCGCGTCCGCCGATATTCTCCCAGGGAATGGGACCGCCAAGCCCCTGCTCGGCGAGCGGAAAGCGGCTGTCGGCGCTATGGTCCCGATTGTCGCCCATCAGGAAAACGTGCCCCTCCGGTATCCTGGTCCGCGGATAATCGTCGCCTTTCGAATAGCCATCGTCAATGATGTCGTAGAAGCGGCCGTTCGGCAGATATTCGCGAAGGATCGGCAGGCGGCAGACCGGAGTGCCGTCGGCGCCGGTCACGCGACGGTCGGCGAAGCCGACATCGGACCGGCACGGCAGGTTCTGGTCGACGGGCAGCTCGAGCGGGGGTCGCCGCTCGTGACGCAATTGTTGTCCGTTGAGATAGACGTCCCCATCGATCAGCTCGATCGTGTCGCCCGGCAGGCCGATGACCCGCTTGATATAGTCGGAGCGGCCGCCCGGCGGCGTCGCGATGACGATGTCGCCCCGCTCCGGCAGCCGACCCAGCAGGCGGCCTTCGCTCCGCGGGAAGACATGGAAGGAGGGCGAGACCCAGGACCAGCCATAGGGATATTTGCTCACCACCAGTCTGTCCCCCTGGAGCAGCACCGGCATCATCGATTCGGACGGGATGTAGAACGGCTTGGCGATGAAGCTGTGGAAGGCGAGCACCGCGAGGATCAGCCAGAAGATCGCCTTGATCTCGGCCCACCAGTCGGTGCCCTGCTTCTTGGCCGGCGCCACGGGGGCGGACGCGTCGCGCGGAACTCCGGCTTCGGGGGCGGCCGCGTCGATGCGGTCGTTCTGGTTCAAGTCGGGCGCTCCTCGGGCAACGCTTCGATGACGACGACCGCCATCGCGAACGGATGATCGTCGGTCATGGTAAGGTGGATATGGGCGACGTGGCCCGGTGGGGTCATCGCGTCAAGCCTGTCGCGGGCTCCGCCGGTGAGCCGGAGCGTCGGCTGCCCCGATGGCAGATTGACGACGCCGATGTCGCGCATGAACACGCCGCGCTTGAATCCGGTCCCCACCGCCTTGGAGAATGCCTCCTTGGCGGCGAAGCGCTTGGCGAAGGTGCCGGCCCGGGTGAAGGGCCGTCGCTCCGCCTTGGCGCGTTCGGCCTCGGTGAACACCCGTGCCAGGAAACGCTCGCCGAAGCGGTCGAGCGAATTCTGGATTCGTTCGATGTTGCACAGATCCGAGCCGAGGCCGATGATCATGACGACCCCCACAGGTCGCCGCCCCAGCGAAGGCTGGGGGCCAAGCCGACTCTGGGAAGCGTGGGGATCCCGTAGGGATCCCAGCCTTCGCTGGGATGACGGCAAGACCGAAAGATCACCCTCGCGCCTCGTCCATCAGCGCGCGCATCCGTGCGACGCTTGCCTCGAGCCCGGTGAAGATCGCCTCGCCGACCAGGAAATGGCCGATATTGAGTTCGGCGATCTGGGGAATGGCGGCGATCGGGGCGACATTGTCGAAGGTGAGGCCATGCCCGGCATGCGGCTCGATGCCGTTCTTCGCCGCCAGCGCGGCCGCATCGGCGATACGCTTGAGCTCGTCCGCGCGCGCCTCCCCTTCGACATGGGCGTAGCGGCCGGTATGGAATTCGACCACCGGGGCGCCGAGCCGGAGCGCGGCTTCGACCTGGGCCGGATCGGGCTCGATGAACAGGCTGACCCTGATATTGGCGGCGCCGAGGCGTTCGACGAAATAAGCGAGCTGGTTATGCTGGCCGGCGGCATCGAGTCCGCCCTCGGTCGTGCGCTCCTCGCGCTTTTCCGGGACGATGCAGGCCGCGTGCGGGCGGTGACGCAGCGCGATGTCGAGCATCTCCTCGGTCGCCGCCATCTCGAGATTGAGCGGGATCTCGAGGCGCGCCATCAGCCGATCGATATCGTCGTCCGTGATATGGCGCCGATCCTCGCGCAGATGGGCGGTGATACCGTCGGCCCCGGCCTCCGCGGCGGCGAAGGCGGCGCGGACCGGATCGGGATGCTCGCCGCCGCGCGCGTTGCGGATCGTCGCGACGTGGTCGATATTGACCCCGAGGCGCAGCGTTCGGGGCACCGGCTCAGGCGGCCTTGCGGCTGCCGGGCTTTTCCGCCGGCAGCGCGGCCAGCTCCGCCGGTATCTCGTCCGGCGCGTAGGTCGGCACGTTGAGCTGGACCAGCGGGAAGAAGGGGCGGCCGAGATCGGCCTCGCCGCCGGAACGATCGACCAGGGCCGACGCCGCCACGACTTCGCCGCCGGCCGCCTCGACCGCTTCGATCGCTTCCCGGGAAGACAGGCCGGTGGTGACGACGTCCTCGACGAGCAGGACCTTCTGTCCCGGCTTCAGCGCAAAGCCGCGGCGAAGCTCGAACGTGCCGGTCGGACGCTCGACGAACATGGCCTCGACGCCGAGCGCGCGGCCCATTTCGTGGCCGATGATGACTCCGCCCATCGCCGGCGAGACGACCGCCTCGATCTGCGACCGGATCTCGCGAGGCAGGCTCGCGCACAGCGCCGAGGCCAGACGCGATGCCCGCATCGGCTCCATCAGCACCCGCGCGCACTGCAGGTAGCGTGGGCTGTGCCGTCCCGAGGACAGGACGAAATGGCCTTCGAGCAGCGCCCCCGCGGCGCGGAACTCCGCAAGCACTTCCTCTTCGGTCATCGCCTCTTCCGCTCGTGATAGGGCTCCGGCGAGATAGGGGCGGGCGCGGCAGGCATCAAGCTTCATGGCGCCGGCCGCGGTCGCGGAGCGTCCGGACGCCGATCGGTCGGCCCTCCACCAGCCGTCGGCAACGGCCGGGAGGCGCTGATTTGCAATGCGAATTTTGATGTGGCGCAACAAGCTTGAGGGACGGCATGAGGCTGCCTATAAGCGCCGCGTCGCGCCCCTGCCGGCGCCGAATCCATGCCGTCCTCGCCTGCGGCACAATGGGGTCTAGATGAGAACTCTCTTCAAGCATTTCGCTTTTGCCGCCGCGCTCGCCCTCGCGCCCGCCGCGGCGATCGGCCAGGCCGCGGCGCCGACTCAGCCCACCGTGCAGGCCCCCTCGGCGCCGCCGAGCGACGCGATCAGCGCCCAGTCGCAGGCTCAGCCCGCGCAGCCGGCTCAGTCGAGCGACCCCGCTTTGGCGCCCACCATCTCGACCGACGCGCCGAGCGATGCGACGGTGGCTCAGGCGACCACCTTCGCCAGCACGGCGCGCGCCGAGCCGGGCATCGGTCAGCCGCGCCATTATTGGGGCCTTCAGGAACAGTTCTCGCCCATCGGGGTGGAGGCGGCGAGCTTCCACAATTACATCCTGATGCCGGCCATCACCATCATCTCGCTCCTCGTCCTCTTCCTGCTCGCCTGGGTGATCATCCGCTATCGCCGCGCCGCCAATCCGGCACCGTCGCGCACCACCCACAATACCGTGCTCGAAGTGGCCTGGACCTTGGTGCCGGTGCTCATCCTCGTCGTGATTGCGGTGCCGTCGATCCGGCTGCTCGCCCATCAATATTCGCCGCCCCAGGCGGACCTCACCGTCAAGGTGATCGGCAACCAATGGTATTGGGAATATGAGTATCCCGACCATGGCATCAGCCTCGTGTCGAACATGCTCGACGACGAGCAGGCCCGGGCCCGCGGCGAGCCCCGCCAGCTTGCGGTCGACGAGCGCATGGTGGTCCCGGTCGGCGCGACGGTGAAGCTCATCGTCACCTCCAACGACGTCATCCACGCATTCGGCGTTCCCGCCTTCTGGACGAAGATCGATGCCGTCCCGGGCCGCTTGAACGAGACCTGGTTCAGCACCGATCGACCCGGCCTCTATTACGGCGTCTGCTACGAGCTGTGCGGCGCCCGCCACGGCTATATGCCGATCGCGGTCGAAGTCGTGACGCCCGAGCAGTTCGCCGCCTGGGTCGCCTCGAAGGGCGGCCAGATGCCCGGCGCCGCTCCGGCCCCGGCGGCGACCGCGGCGGGCCAGCCGGGCGTCACCGCGGCCCAGTCGACAGAGGCCGTTCCGGCCCCCACCAACGTCGCGCAGGAGGCCGTGCCCGCGCCGGTCCTCTCCCGCGAAAGCACCCAGACCGAATAAGGCGGCGACAACGACATGACCGACACCACCGCAAATGCCGTCCATTTCGAGGCGAGCCATGGCGAGCACGCCCATCATGACGCGGACCACATGCCGGGCTTCTTCGCCCGCTGGTTCATGTCGACGAACCACAAGGATATCGGCACCCTCTATCTGATCTTCGCGATCATTGCCGGTATCATCGGCGGCGGCATCTCCGGCCTGATGCGCTGGGAGCTGGCGGAGCCCGGCATCCAGCATCTCGAGGCCTGGGCCCAGTTCATGAATCCGGGCGCCACCTATGACGAGGCGCTTCACCTCTGGAACGTGCTGATCACCGCGCACGGTCTCATCATGGTCTTCTTCATGGTGATGCCGGCGATGATCGGCGGCTTCGGCAACTGGTTCGTGCCGCTGATGATCGGCGCGCCGGACATGGCCTTCCCGCGGATGAACAACATCTCCTTCTGGCTGTTGCCGCCGGCTTTCATCCTGTTGCTCTCCTCCGCCTTCTTCCCAGGCGGTAACGGCCCGGGTGCCGGCATCGGCTGGACGGCCTATGCGCCGCTCTCGACCAGCGGATCGTCCGGCCCCGCGGTCGATCTGGCGATCTTCTCGCTGCACATCGCCGGCGCCTCGTCGATCCTCGGCGCGGTCAACTTCATCACCACGATCTTCAACATGCGCGCCCCGGGCATGACGCTGCACAAGATGCCGCTCTTCGCCTGGTCGGTGCTGGTCACCGCCTTCCTGCTGCTGCTGTCGTTGCCGGTGCTCGCCGGCGCGATCACCATGCTGCTGACCGACCGCAATTTCGGCACGCACTTCTTCGATGCGGCCGGCGGCGGCGATCCGGTGCTCTACCAGCATCTGTTCTGGTTCTTCGGCCACCCCGAGGTCTACATCATGATCCTGCCGGGCTTCGGCATGGTCAGCCACGTCGTTGCGACCTTCAGCCGCAAGCCGATTTTCGGCTATCTCGGCATGGCCTATGCCATGGTCGCGATCGGCGTGATCGGCTTCGTCGTCTGGGCCCACCACATGTTCACGGTCGGCATGGACGTGAACACGAAGATGTACTTCACCGCGGCGACGATGGTGATCGCGGTGCCGACCGGCATCAAGATCTTCAGCTGGATCGCCACCATGTGGGGCGGTTCCCTGACCTTCCAGACGCCGATGCTGTGGGCGCTGGGCTTCATCTTCATGTTCACCGTCGGCGGTGTCACCGGCGTCGTCCTCGCCAATGGCGGCGTCGACACCTACATGCACGACACCTACTATGTCGTGGCGCACTTCCACTACGTGCTCTCGCTCGGTGCCGTGTTCTCGCTCTTCGCCGGCTTCTATTACTGGTTCGCCAAGATGTCGGGGCGGATGTACAACGAGATGCTCGGCCAGTTGCATTTCTGGATCTTCTTCATCGGCGTGAACGTCCTGTTCTTCCCGATGCACTTCCTCGGCCTCCAGGGAATGCAGCGCCGCGTGCCGGATTATACCGACGCCTTCGCCGACTATAATTGGCTGGCCTCCTGGGGCTATGCGATCATGGGCATCGGCATGATCTTCTTCTTCATCAACCTTATCTGGTCGCTCTTCGCGGGCCGGAAGGCGCCCGACAATCCGTGGGGCGAGGGTGCGACGACGCTGGAATGGACCCTGTCCAGCCCGCCGCCGTTCCACCAGTTCGAGACCCTGCCCAGGATCGACTGAACGATTCACCCTCTCGCCGGCCGGCGGGAGGGCGGGGCGGGGACAATCGGCCCATGGCCCCCAGCCAGATCCCCTCCCGGGCCGGGAGGGGAGGATGAAGTGAAATGACGACGACGACCGCACCCACCCCGACCCTCCCCGCCGACTGGCGGGACTTCGTGGCTCTCACCAAGCCCAAGGTGATGCGGCTCGTCGTGTTCACCGGCCTTTGCGGCATGCTCGCCGCCCCGGTGAGCCTGCACCCGGTGCTCGCCTTCACCGCGATCCTGTGCATCGCGCTGGGTGCCGGCGCCGCGGGCGCGCTCAACCAATGGTACGAAGCCGATATCGACGCGTTGATGAAGCGGACCGCGGCACGCCCGCTTCCGGCCGGCCGGATGGACCGCGAATCCGCGCTTCAGTTCGGGATCGGGCTGAGCGTCTTTTCCGTGCTGCTGATGGGGCTGGCGACCAACTGGTTCGCCGCCTTCATCCTTGCCGGATCGATCCTCTTCTACGTCCTCGTCTACACCGTCTGGCTGAAGCGGCGCACGCCGCAGAACATCGTCATCGGCGGTGCCGCCGGCGCCTTTCCGCCGCTGATCGGCTGGGCCGCGGCGACGGGAACGGCCGATCCGCTGCCGTTGCTCCTCTTCGCGCTCGTCTTCCTGTGGACGCCGCCCCATTTCTGGGCACTCTCGCTGTTCGTCCGCTCCGATTATGCCAGAGCGGGCGTGCCGATGCTGCCGGTGGTCGCCGGGGCGCGGCACACGCGCGTCCAGATCCTTCTCTATACCTTGCCGATGGCCGCGGCCGCGGTCGCGCCCTGGCCGCTGGGCCTGGCCGGCGCGCTCTACGGCGCCGCCGCGGTCGCGTTCAGCCTCGTCTTCCTACTGCTCGCGGTGCGGGTGTTCGCGAACCGCGCGACCGAGCCTGCCGGGATGAAGCCGGAAAAGCAGCTCTTCGCCTTCTCGATCCTCTATCTGTTCGTCCTGTTCGGCTTCCTCGTCGCCGACAAGGTGCTGCTGGCGTGAGCCTGGAGGATCCCGTGGAGCAGGAGATTCGCCGGCGCCAGCGCAGCCGCGCCATCGTCATGGCGCTGGCGCTGGGCGCCTTCGTGGTGCTTCTCTATTTGATCACCATCGTCAGGGTGGGGAGCCAGTGATGGCCGCCTCCATGGCCCGCAGAAACGGACGCACCGCGGCGATCGCGGCCTTCGT
Organism: Sphingosinicella terrae; assembly: GCF_003347635.1. Classification (GTDB taxonomy): domain Bacteria; phylum Pseudomonadota; class Alphaproteobacteria; order Sphingomonadales; family Sphingomonadaceae; genus Allosphingosinicella; species Allosphingosinicella terrae. The sequence goes on along the minus strand of NZ_QDFY01000006.1, from coordinate 46,496 downwards.
GGCCGTCGCCATGGTCGGGCTCGCCTTCGCCAGCGTGCCGCTCTACCGGATCTTCTGCCAGGTCACCGGCTTCGCCGGCACGACCCAGCGCGCCGAGGACGGTGCCGTGCCGGGGCCGGTCGGGCGGATGATCAGCGTTCGCTTCGATGCCAACACCTCCCGGGCTTTGCCCTGGCGGTTCGAGCCGGTCGACACCCACCGCAACGTCGCGGTCGGCGCGCGCAACATCGCCCTTTATACCGCCCGCAATCTGTCAGACCGTCCGGTGACCGGCACCGCCACGTTCAACGTGACGCCGGCCCAGGCCGGGCAGTATTTCAGCAAGATCCAGTGCTTCTGCTTCACCGAGCAGACCCTCGCCCCGGGCGAGGAGGTGCGCATGCCGGTGATCTTCTTCGTCGACCCGGCGATCATGGACGATCCCGACGCCCGCGACATCAGCGAGATCACCCTTTCCTACACCTTTTACCCCGTGGACCAGCCGGAAGCGGGCAGCTAGAGACCATCACCGCCGGTGCCAGCCGGCGCGCGAAGAGACAGGGACTTTCGAGAATGGCCGGAGCGAAGAACCACCAATTTCACATTCTGCCGCCGAGCGTTTGGCCGCTCGTCGGCTCATTCTCGGCGCTCGTCCTGTTCGGCGGGCTCGTCATGTGGATGCACGACAATCCCTATGGCGCCTGGGTCTTCTTCGCGGGCGTCCTCGGCGTGTTCTTCACCATGTTCAGCTGGTGGGGCGACGTCATCCGCGAGGCCCATTCGGGCGACCACACGCCGATCGTCCAGCTCCATCTGCGCTACGGCATGATCTTGTTCATCGCCTCGGAGGTGATGTTCTTCGTCGCGTGGTTCTGGGCGTGGTTCAACGCCTCGCTGTTCCCGGCCGACGTCGAGTCGATCGGCGGCGTTTGGCCGCCCGAGGGCATGCACGTCCTCGATCCGTTCGGCTGGCCGCTGCTCAACACGCTGATCCTGCTCTGCTCGGGCACCACCGTCACCTGGGCCCACCACGCCTTGATTCACGGCGACCGCCGCGGCTTGATCAATGGCCTGTGGGCGACGATCCTGCTCGGCCTGCTGTTCACCGGCATCCAGGCCTACGAATATGCCCATGCGCCGTTCATGTTCGCGGGGCCGGAGGCGAACATCTACGGCTCGGCCTTCATGATGGCGACCGGCTTCCACGGCTTCCACGTCATCATCGGTACGATCTTCCTGATCGTCTGTTTGGTTCGCGCCTATAGGGGCCATTTCTCCCCGCAGCAGCATTTCGGCTTCGAGGCGGCAGCCTGGTACTGGCACTTCGTCGACGTCGTCTGGCTGTTCCTGTTCCTGTGCATCTATGTCTGGGGCGGCTGGGGCGCCGAATATCACTAAGGCGTGCCTGGGCGGCTCCAAGCTCTTGGGCAACCGGAGCGTGACATTCCTTCCGGGGCTCCTGCTGGAAAGCAGGGGCCCCGTCGCTCATGGGGCCCGGAATGGAGACTGAAATCTCGCCGATCGCCGCTGCTTTGCGCGGCTGCTGCCCACGCTGCGGCAATGCGCCGCTCTTCGCCTCCTTCCTGAGCTTCGCGCCCCGCTGCCGCGCCTGCGGGCTCGATTACCAGGGGTTCAATGTCGGCGACGGACCCGCTGCCTTCCTGACCCTGGGAATAGGCGCGCTCGTCACCCTCCTCGCGGTCATGCTCGAGCTTGCCGCCGAGCCGCCTTTCTGGGTCCATGTCGTGATGTGGCTGCCGCTTACCGCATTGCTGGTCATCGTGTCGCTGCGCTTCGCCAAGGCCGGCCTGCTCGGGCTCGAATATCGACACCGTGCCCGCGAGGGGCGGGCGCGAGGCGACGAGTGAGGCGGCTCCCGATCGTGCCGACGCTGATCGTCCTCGCGGCGGTCGTCACGATGATCGGCCTCGGCCTTTGGCAATTGCAGCGGGCCGCGTGGAAGGACCGCCTGCTCGCCGAATATGCCGCGGCGGCCTCGCTGCCGGCGCTCGACCTGGATCCGCTCATCGCAAGCGGCCGCGCCGACCTTCCGCCGCTCGCCTTCCGCCGGGTCCTCGTCACCTGCCGCGCCCGCGATTCCGAGCCGACGCTTCGCGGCGGCCGGGCCCGCGAGGCGGCACCCGGGAGCGGCGGCGGCTATGCCTATTTCGTCGCCTGCCGGCCGGGCGCCGACGGGCTCGCCGGGCGCCTGCTGGTCAATGCCGGCTGGTCGCCGATGCCCGATGACGCGCGGCGGCTGACGCTGGACCGGATCGTCGCCGGGACGCTCGGCCCGGCAGAGCCCGGGCGGCCGATCGTCCTCACCGCCGCTACCGCGGCACCCGGGCTCGCCGCAAGCGCCGCGCCGACGATCGACGACATCCCCAACAACCACCTCTTCTACGCCTTCCAGTGGTTCTTCTTCGCCGCGGCCGCGGCCGTCATCTACGGGATCGCGCTGCGCCGGCGGCTCGGCTGAGCGATCCCGTCGGCCGGGTCAGCGCCTTGCCGGATGCAAGTCCGGACCCTAATTGGGCTGGCTCATGATGAAGCTCACCATCCTCGACAGCGGCCTTCGCGTCGCCAGCCGGACCATGCCGAGCGTCGAGACCGTCGCCGTCGGCCTCTATGCCGATGCCGGCTCGCGCCACGAGCCCGCCCGCCTCAACGGCATCGCCCATCTTTTCGAGCACATGGTGTTCAAGGGCGCCGGCACGCGTTCGGCGCGGGAGATCAGCGAGGCGATCGAGGATGTCGGCGGCGATCTCAACGCGTCGACCGACCGCGAAGGCACCAGCTTCACCGCCTCCCTGCTCGCCGAGCATCTGCCGCTCGGCATCGAGCTGATCGCCGACCTCGTCCTGCGACCGCGCTTCGATCCCGCCGACCTCATTCGCGAAAAGGAGGTGGTGCTCCAGGAACTGGGGGAGGCGCGCGACACGCCCTCGGACATCATCTTCGACGAGCTCTGGTCGGCCGCCTATCCCGACCAGCCGCTCGGCCGGTCGGTGCTCGGCGAGGAGACCAGCATCGCCGCGATCGGCGTCGACGATCTGTACGATTGGCAGCGCGGCCAGTATCGCGCCGGCAGCCTCTATCTGGTCGCTGCCGGCAAGGTCGACCACGATGCACTGGTCCGGCTTGCCGAAGCTCATTTCGCTGGTCTTCCCCAAGGCAGCATTGCCGCGCCGGAGCCGGCCCGCTTCATCGGCGGCGTCCGCGCCGGCCGCGGCCGCGCCGATCAGGCCCATCTCGCCGCCGCCTTCGCCGGCCCCGCGCAGGGTGACCCCGATCATTATGCGGCGCGGCTCTTCGCCGACCTCGTCGGCGGCGGCGCTTCGTCCCGCCTCTTCCAGGCCGTCCGCGAGGATCGCGGCCTCGCCTACAGCGTCTGGGCCTCGCTCCAGCCCTATCGCGATTCCGGCATCTTCCATTTCTACGCCGCCACCGCGCGCCGCGAGGCCGCCGCCGCCGCCGCCCTCATCCAGGACGTCGTCGCCGAGGCGGTCGAGACGGCCACCCGGCGAGAGTTCGAGCGGGTGAGGATCCAGGCCAAGGCGGGCCTCATGATGTCGCTCGAAAGCAGCTGGGGCCAGGCCGCCTATGTCGCGCGGCAGCTCTCGGTCCGGGGCAGGCTAGTCGAGCCCCGGGAGGTGCTGGCGGAGCTGGAGACGGTGACGCTCGACGATGTCCGCGCCGCGGGAGCGAGGATGCTCGCCGGCCCCCGCGCCAGCGCGACGATCGGCCTGCCCGCCGTCCGCGCGGCGTGAAGCTCGACATCCTCGCCGGCGAACCCTGGCCCGATTACGGGCTCGTCGATTCGGGTCATGGCCGCAAGCTCGAGCGATACGGGACGCGGCGCTTCATCCGTCCCGAGCCGCAGGCGATGTGGGCCCCCGCCGACGACGCCTGGGACTCCGACGGCGCATTCGTGCCCGGATCGGACGAGGAGGGCGGGGGGCGCTGGATCTTCCATCGCCCGGTGCCGCGCGAGGGCTGGGACCTGGCCTGGAACGAGGTCCGCTTCCGCGCTCAGTGCACCCCCTTCCGCCATCTCGGATTCTTTCCCGACATGGCGCCGCAATGGGCCTGGATGCGCGAGCGGCTGGCGGACGGTGCCGAGGCCCTGAACCTGTTCGGCTATACCGGTGTCGGCACGCTCGCCATGGCCGCGTCCGGTGCCCGCCTCGTCCATGTTGATGCCTCCAAGAAGTCGGTCGAGGCGGCACGCGCCAACGCCGCTCTGTCGGGAATGGCCGACCGGCCGATCCGTTGGCTGGTCGACGATGCCGCCAAGTTCGTCGCGCGCGAGGTCCGGCGCGGTCGCCGCTACGACGGCATCATCCTCGATCCGCCCAAATATGGCCGCGGTCCCAATGGCGAGATCTGGCGCCTGGAGGAGGACCTGCCCGGCCTGATTACCGATTGCCGACGGCTGCTCGACGCCGACAGCCGCTTCCTCGTCCTCACCGTCTATGCCGTCCGCATGTCGGCGCTCGCCATCGGCGAGCTCCTCCGCCAAGCCTGCGCCGACCTCGGCGGCACCGTCGAATGCGGCGACATGGCCGTCCGCGAGGAGGCGAGGGGCCTGCTCCTCCCGACCGCCATCTTCGCGAGGTGGAGCCGGACATAGCTTCCGGACGACGTCACACCCAAGGCTTTTCGATCCCTGCTCTAGTCTAATCCCGTCCTGCCCTGATCGCGGCCCCGGCGACGAACGGCGCCCCCGCCACCAGCAGCAGCGAAACCGCCCCGAGCAGTTGGAGCGCGCCCGAATCGTTGCCGCGCTCGACCAGTCCCGCGCCGAAGATGAGCAGGGGCACGGCCAGCGGCAGCATCAGAAGCCCGGTCAGCGCCCCGCCCCGCCGCAGGCCCGCGGTCAGCGCCGCGACTCCGAGGCTGAGGGCGGCGAGGCCGGGCGTGCCCACCAACAGTCCCAGCTCGAGCCGGATCAGCACGTCCTGCGGCAGTTTCATCAGGGCGGCCGCCGGCATGGCCGCGATCATCAGCGGCGGACCGAAGCTCAGCCAGTGCGCCGCGAGCTTGGCGAGCGCCACCATCTCCTCGCCGATCCCGCGAACCGCGAGCTGATCCAGGAAGCCGGCCGCTCGGTCCGGCTCGACCAGGCGGTCCACCGGCAACAGGGCCGCCAGCAGCGCCGCCATCCATAGCGCGCCGCCGCCGGTGCGGGCGAGCAGCGGTCCATCCGGGCCGACGGCGAACGGGAAGAGCGTGGCGACGAGCAGGAAGAATATGAGCGGCAGCATGGCGGCGCCGCCCACCGCCCCCTGGCGCAGCTCGCGCAGGATCAGGGCGGTCATCCGAGCCGCACCTCGCGGGCGTCGCCGAGCCCGAGCGGCTGGTGCGAGGCCGCCAGCACGGCGCCGCCGCCGGCGCGATGCGCCGCCGCCGCCTCGGCGAGGCGCACCAGCCCGTCGGCGTCGAGCCCGTTGCCGGGCTCGTCGAGCAGCCAGAGCGCTGCGCCGCTCGAGATCACCCGAGCGAGCGCTGCGCGCTTGCGCTGGCCGGTCGAGAGCATCCGTACCGGCACCGGCGCGAGATGATCGATCCCCATCATCGCCATGCCCTGACCCGCCTCGCCGCCGTCGAGCCTCGCCCAGAAGCGCAGCGCGTCGCCCAGACGCTGGCGATCGTCCAGCGCCGCATGCTCGTCCGCCAGCGACGGCGCCGCGCGCTCGACGAGGCCGGCGTGCGGTGCGAGCAGCCCGGCGCACAGCCGCAGCAGGCTCGACTTGCCGACGCCGTTGGGACCGGTGACGAGTGCCGCCTCGCCGGGCCCCAGCACCAGGCTGAGATCGTCGAACAGCAGACGCCCGCCGCGCCGGATAGAAACATGTTCCAGCCGAAGCAGGGGCGTCATTCCGCCTGCTCCTCGATCGCGTGCATCTCGGCGTCGGAGAAGCCGAAATGGTGCCCGGCCTCATGGACGATGACGTGGGTGATCAGCTCTTCCAGGCACACGCCGGTCTCGGCCCATTCGTCGAGCAGGGGGCGGCGGTAGAGATGGATCATCGAGGGCAGCTCGCCCGAGACGAGGCTGCTCTGCCTGTCGACCGAACGGCCGCTATAGAGGCCGGACAGCTCGAACGGATCCTCGATCCCGAAGGCTTGGAGCACTTCCTCGTCGGCAAACTCCTCGACCCGGAGCACGACCCCCTGGAGGAGGCCGCGGAACGGTTCCGACAAGGCTGCGATTGCCGCATCGGCGAGACGTTCGATCTCGGCCGCGTCCGGCGCATAGGTTCGGCTTTGCCCCATCCGAGGCGGCATAAAGCTTATTCGCGGCGGAGGGAATCGCCGAGCGGCACCCGCGCCCGCGCGATTGGACCCAGGGTCGCCGGTCCGCTATCCGTGGCGACGCACGGGAGGACGAAATGGCCAAGCTCGACGAGACCGCGCGCCAGGCGGCGCTGGCCGATCTGCCGGCCTGGGCGCACGAGCCCGGCCGCGACGCGATCGTCCGCAGCGTGCGCTTCGGCGATTTCGGCGAGGCTTTCGCCTTCATGACGAGGGTCGCGTTCGAGGCCGAGAAAGCCGACCACCATCCCGAGTGGACGAACGTCTGGAACCGGGTCGACATCCTGCTGACCACCCACAGCGCCGGCGGCCTCACCGACAAGGACGTCGCCCTCGCCCGCCGGATCGACGACATAGCCGGAGCCCGCGATTCATCATCGCGATAAGAGCGATAAGAACCGGTGCCTATGATCTGGAATGCAAGCCGGCGAGGCCGGCGCCGCTCCTGCGTGGCGACCTAGTATGTGGCGGCGGCGGAGGAGGGGGCAGGCCGCGGACCGTCTACATCCTCAGCGGCGCCGGTTCCGACTGTCCGGACAGCTCACGAGCGCGCTGCCGGTGCAGCGAGGAGAGCTGCATGTGCGCCCGGGCCGCCGGGATGGACCCGGCCATCAGGCCGAGGTCGAGCTCCTTCATCGCGCGCTTCGAATGATAGGCGATCTGGTCTTCGTTGCTCATGACTCACCCCGGTTTCGAGTCGCTTCGGATCATGCCACGAGGCGCGAGCCATTGCCTTCACCTCGATCAGGCTCCGCCAAGGATAAATGCGGGCGATGACAGGCGCGTGACCGATGCAAGAGCCACCTTGCTCGCGGCGAGCGCGTTCACTAGATGGGCGGTCTTCCGGGACATGCGGAGCGGTGGCCGAGTGGTCGAAGGCGCTCGCCTGGAAAGTGAGTATACGGCAAAACCGTATCGAGGGTTCGAATCCCTCCCGCTCCGCCACCCCGACGCTGCCCATTCAGGCCCCTCCAAGGCTTATCAGCCTGCGGCAATCCCGCCAGTCGAGGCCGTGCGCCCGGGTCAGCCTCGGGGGCCTCGCCCTTCAGCTTTCCGGCCGGACTGTCCCGTTTCGGCTCAGCCTTCTCCCTTGCGGCGGGCTCCTTCTACTAAACCACGGAAATTCCGATTGTTTCGCCTCGCGTACCCAGAACAGGGGATGCGTACCGTAGAAGCCGCATTTAGGTCTCGTTAACGATCCCGAGACCCCTTCACCGGACTACGCCGAACGGCGCTCGTCGAGCGGAGGGCAACGACCGGATCGTCCGCCGGGGGGCCTGGGCGTCGAACTTCTCTTCAGGCCAGATTGCCGTCCGCTCCGAGTGGCAGCTCGCGCGGGTGGTCAGGGATGTCGTGCAAGCGCCCTGCGGTGCGGTCATTTCGGCCGGGCCGTCCAGCTTGCCGCATGAGGGAAGGCACGAAGATGAAGCGCAGCATTTGCACCACCGTATCCGCTCTGGCCCTGTTCGCGGCCGCGCCCGCACTGGCCCAGGACAACGATTCCTCCGTCAATCAGGACGGCACCGCCAATATGGCGGCGGTCGGCCAGTCGGGCTCGGATGCCTCGTCCGAGGTGAACCAGCTCGGCACCAACAATCTCGCCACGGTCAGCCAGAGCGGCTCCGGCGCCAGCGCCACGATCAACCAGGGCGGCGAGCCGGACGCCGGCGAGCAGTCGCGCTTCGGCATGTCGGGCACCTATGAGAGCAGCGGCGCCGAGGCGACCGTGACCCAGGCTTCGGCGGCCGTCGCGACCGTCGACCAGATCGCCGTCGACGGCGGCGCGACCCGCGAGGTCGAGGCAACGATCAGCCAGGACGCAAATGCCGGCGGCTCGACCGCTGCGATCCGGCAGCGCCTCAGCGGCTCGGCCGACGCCACGATCGAGCAGAGCGGCGCGAGCAACCAGTCGACGATCCTGCAATATCAGGGCAACCATTCCGCCCTCAACCAGCAGAGCGGCGAAGAGAATGAGTCGACGATCGACCAGGGTGGCTCGAACACCTCGGCCACCGTCATCCAGTCGGGCGATCGCGGCCGGTCGAGCGTCTTCATCTTCGGCAATAATGACGGCGTCTATGTCGAGCAGCTCGGCGAGGACAATGTCTCGACGGTCGGCCAGTATGGCACGTCGAACGGCATCGCCAACGTCTATCAGGCCGGCGCCCGCAACAACTCGACCGTCGCCCAAGGCGAGCAGAGCTATGCCGAGGTCGATCAGCTCGGCACCGATGGCGTCTCGGGCATCAGCCAGCAGTTCGGCGACACGGCACGGGTGATCCAGACGGCGACGTCGGACAATGCCCGGTCGAGCGTCACCCAGACCGGCGGCTGGTTCTTCCACGACAACGAAGCCACCGTCACCCAGGGAGGCATCGACGTCGAGTCCGACATCCTGCAGGACGGATCCGGAATGACCGCGACCGTCACCCAGGAAGGCGTCGGTTCGACCTCCGACATCGTCCAGAGCGGCAGCGGCCACACCGCTACGGTCGGCCAGTATTCGGACGGCAACGCCTCCAGCGTCACCCAGTCCGGCACCGGCAACAACGCCACCGTGACCCAAGGCACGGCCCCGATCGGCAACTGATCGCGGCTTTCGTGAACGGCCGGCGCCTTCGGGCGCCGGCCGTTTCGAATCGCGGTCCCTCTTCGACGGACGAACCAGCGCCCCTGTCGAGTGCCCGTGGCAGCTACTCCGCAGGCGTGAGCAGCGGCTCGCCTTTTCTCACGATATAGGTCGCCAGTTCGGACGCGCGGTCCCCGCCGAGATTGCGCGCCGAATGCACCGCGCCCGCAGGGATGAACAGGGTCTCGCCGGCCCGGAGCGTCACCGGCGGCCGGCCTTCGAGTCGGTATTCCAGAACGCCCTCGAGTACGTAGGCGACCTCCTCGCCGGGATGCGTATGGCCGGGGGCATAGGCGCCCGGAGCGAAATCGACGCGCACCTGGATCAGCTCGTGGCCGGCCGCGGCGAGGTCGTGGCGGGCGAGGTCCGTCCGCGAGATTCCGGCCGGCAGGGCTGCCGTCGCCGGCGCCGTCGCCTGCGCGTGACCGAGGCTTGCGATCGCGGCGGCGCCGACGAAAAGCGCGAGCCGCAGCGGGTTGGTCGTCTTCATCCGTGTCTCCTTCCGGGCCCGCGGCTTCACTCCGTCCACGGCTCCCCTTCCGGGGCGCCCCGTCCCAGCCTGTCCGGGAGCGGCTCGCCTCGCGGCGTGAAGGCCAGTGACACCGAGTTGATGCAGTAACGCTGCCCGGTCGGCGGCGGCCCGTCCGGAAAGACGTGGCCCTGATGACCGCCGCAGCGGGCGCAGACGATCTCGGTCCGGATCATCCCGTAGCTCGTGTCCTGGATGGTGCGCAGATGCCCCTCCGCGAACGGCGAGGTGAAGCTCGGCCATCCGGTGCCGCTCTCGAACTTCGATCCGCCCTTGAACAGCGGCAGCCCGCAAAGGCGGCAGGTGAACAGGCCCTCGCGCTTCTCGTCGAGGAAGACCCCGCAGAACGGCGCCTCGGTCCCGTGCTCGAGCAGGACGCGCCTTTCATCCTCGTCGAGATCGGCGGCAAGCGCGCGCAGCTGCGCCTCCGACGGCGGCTCGAGATCGAAGGCCGTCCGGATGGCGGCGTCGCTGTCTGTCATCGTCATTCTCCGATTGGTTCATCCGGCAAGTCTCGCCGTCCGTCCTGTTCGCGTGGTTCACCAGGCGGCGGACCCACGGCGAGCTGATTCTGATCCAACGAACCCGTCCGCCCCTGTCGAGAGTCCCGATCGTCGTCCGGCTCGGCGAACCGGGCTATATCACAGCAGGAGGCGCACGCCCATCACCGGGACGGCGAGCGATGGCGGCTGCGGCGGGTGGCGTGGGCACCCGCGTTTGCCGCGCCCTACGACCCGATCGTCGCGAGCGCGGGCGCTCCCATCGAACGGGAGACAGGGTCGGCGCTCGAGGGAAGCCAGCACGATCATCCTCGACGATCCGAATTCGGCGGCCGAAGTCGTGCGGGCGGCGAGGCCGTGAAAGGACGGCCCGCCGATAATATTCCGTCGAAGCCGTCGCGCGCGCGCGAAAGGGTGAGTCCCCGCGGACGGATGGGCTCGCGAGGGGCGACGGGTCGGACGCGGCATTCCGATGGGCCGTCGCCGGCGCTTGGCCCACATGCCCAGACTTCGCCGCCGCCCCGTACGAAAGCGAGTGCGATGGTGCCGTCCCGAGGAAGATACTGGGACATGGACTGGAACGGCGGCCCCAGCGACGTCCAGGGACTCTTGCCGGCATGGCCGAGGCCGGTGAGCGCCACGGTTCGGGCATGAGGCCGCGTCCGCTGGGCCGCCAGGAGATTGCGCGCCATGCCTTCCTCGCGCGCGGCGGACGTGCCGGGCTGCGCGCTTGGATGATCGAAGGCGACGATCGCAATGTCTGCGCCGGCCGACCTCAGCGATCTCAGCACGTCCACAACGGCCAGGATCGCTTCGCTCGCACGACCATGGCGATCGGCCCAGCCCGGCGACGCCAGGAGCGCGGCGCGCGCCGCAGGCCCGCCGTCCGAGGCGAGATAGGCGTCCAGAGCCGCCTGGTCCTCGGGCAGGAATTCCAGCCCGACGGTAAGCGCCAGACCTGCGGACGAAAGCGTGCAGACGAGGTCTGCGAAGGCTTCGGGCAGTTCGTTCGTGCCGTGCGCCTCGCCGAAGAGGACGAAGTCGGGACCGGTTGGCCGAGCCAGTTCCTCCGCCCCCGGCAACGCCGCGCAAGGGCGGGCGGCCGCCCGCCCTTGCGCCGGCAGCGCCAGGGTCAGGCCGCACAGGGCCAACATGAAGAGCGCGTGTTTCATGAACTTCCTCTTGGGCAAATGGCACCGCTGCGTGCCTGACTTCGTGAGGAGCAGCCGCGTCGCCGCGCCGGAAGCGCCGCGCGACGACCGGTCGGGAGATTTCGACGGGCGATGGAGCGGGTCAAGAGGACTTTGCGGGCCTGGCAAGGCATCCCCGGACCGGCTCATGCCGAAAAGCGCATCCTGGCGCCGGCCGTGACCATCCAGCGCATCTGCCGTCGCGGGAACCGCGGCCATGCCGGCTCGTCTTGTCCAGTGGCCCTGGAGAGCCTAGCTGAACCACATGACGCCGAGGCAAGCCGCCGCCGAGAACGGCCTGGTCGACTCGTTCGGCCGGCGGGTCACTTATGTCCGCCTCTCGGTCACCGACCGCTGCGACCTGCGCTGCCGCTATTGCATGGCCGAGACGATGCAGTTCCTCCCGCGCAGCGAGATCCTCACCTTCGAGGAGATCGTCGCGCTTGCCGATATCTTCATCGAGCGCGGCGTCAGGCGGATCCGCCTGACCGGCGGCGAGCCGCTGGTCAGGCGGGGAATCGACGCGCTCGTCGCCGCTCTGGGTGTCCGCATCGGCGACGGCCTCGACGAGCTCACCCTCACCACCAACGGCACCCAGCTCGCCCGCTTCGCCGAGCCGCTGCGCCGCGCCGGCGTGCGCCGCGTCAATGTCAGCCTCGACAGCCGTGACCCCGCCCGCTTCCGGTACATCACCCGGCGCGGCGACCTCGACAAGGTGCTTGGCGGGATCGAGGCCGCGGCCGCTGCCGGCCTGGCGGTCAAGATCAACATGGTTGCGCTGCGCGGGCTCAACGAGGACGAGATCGAGCCGATGCTGCGCTGGTGCGCGGCGCGGGGACATGACCTTACCCTTATCGAGACCATGCCGCTGGGCGAGGTCGAGGAGGACCGCAGCGATCATTATCTGCCGCTCGATGTGATTCGGGACCGGCTCGAGCGACGCTTCGCGCTGACGCCCTCGCTTCGCCGCACGGGCGGGCCGGCGCGCTATTACGAGGTGGGCGGCACCGGAATAAGGCTTGGCCTGATCACACCGCTCACCGGCAATTTCTGCGAGGGCTGCAACCGGATCAGGGTCGCCGCGACCGGCACCGTCTATGGCTGCCTCGGACACGACCAGAAGGTCGAGCTGCGGGACCTGCTCCGCGCCGGCGGACGAGGCGCGGTCGACGAGGCGCTCGACCGGCTGCTCGCCGGAAAGCCGAGGGGCCACGCCTTCGACATCGCCGCCGCGCGGCCCGCGGTGCCCCGGCACATGAGCGTGACCGGCGGCTGATTCCTTCAGGAATGGGGATCGGACGGGGCCGAGCCGCCCGCCGGCGGGGCCTGGCCCGCACCGCCGAGGATTCGCGGCATGGCGAGCTCGATCCACTGGCGCGCCGGGTTCGACAGATCCCGTGGCAGCGCGTCCGGCTCGGCCTCAGTCACCGATTCGATCTCGATCGACCAGCGCGGCTGGTACTCGACGTCGCGGACGACGAAGAGCGAATCGGCTTCACGCTTCATGTCGGGCTGATCGTCGATCTCGCTGACCGGCTCGACCGCTCCATGGCGGACCAGGCCGATCTCCTCCCTGAGCTCGCGAAGCGCGGCGGCCTGCGGATCCTCGTCGGCGGCGCGTCCGCCTCCGGGCAGGCGCCAGCCGCGCGCATAGCGAAGCTTCACCAGCACCAGTCGGCCGGCCGGCGTCAGCGGAACCGCATGGGCACCGAGGGTCCTGGAGCCGCGGATGAACCAGAAGGCGCGTCGCAGCCCCTGGAAGGCTGTCAGGGCCCATCGCAGCGGCTTGCGGGTGGCGCGCTCGAACACGGCCGGCCTGTGGGCCATGTCGCCGCGCGAAGCAATCTGGGCGGCTCGACGGCCGCGCGTGCAGCGATTAGCCAGAACGACGGCGATGGATTCCTCGGCCCTCCTCTGGATCGCGCTGCTGATGGCGGTGGCGGCGGCGCTCTATTCCTCCGTCGGCCATGGCGGCGCCTCGGCCTATCTGGCGATCATGGCTCTGTTCGCAGTGGCCCCCGAGACGATGCGGCCGACGGCGCTGGCGCTCAATCTCGTCGTCGCCGGATTCGGCACCGCTCGTTATGCGCTGGCCGGCAAGACCAACTGGCGGCTTCTGGCAGCCTTTGTCGTGACCGCCGCGCCGGCCGCCTTCGTCGGCGGCTGGGTCTCGATCCCGCCCGATCTCTACCGCCCGCTGGTGGGCCTGCTGCTGTGGCTCGCGGCGCTGCGCCTGTTCTGGCAGCCGAAGTCGCTCGCGGAGCGTCCCGTCCGGATGCCGCCGCTCGCCGTAGCGCTCCCCGCCGGCGCCGGTCTCGGCCTCCTCGCCGGCCTGACCGGCACCGGAGGCGGCATCTTCCTCAGTCCGCTCATCATCCTCTTCCACTGGGAGGAGCCGCGCCGCACCTCCGGCGTCGCCGCCGCCTTCATCTTCATCAATTCCGCGGCGGGCCTCGCCGGCAATGTCGCCGCCGTGCAGGCGCTGCCGTCCGAGCTGCCGGTCCTCGCCGCCGCCGTCGCCGGGGGCGCCCTCCTTGGCACCTGGCTCGGCGTCGACCGGCTTCCGCGCGACCGCCTGCTCCAGGCTCTCGGCCTGGTGCTCGCGATCGCCGGCTTCAAGCTGATCTTCACGTGATCGAGCCTGCGGAGCTGGCGGTGGTCGTCCTCGCCGGCGGCGAAGGGCGCCGAATCGGCGGCGGCAAGCCGTTGCGAAAGCTCGGCGGCGAGACGCTGATCGACCGTGCGCTGCGCAAGGCGCGGCGTTGGTCGCCTTATGTCGCCGTCGCTCTGCGCGCCGAAACCCACCTCGGCGCTGTCGATGCGGACCGCCTCAGCGACGATTCCGACGTCGCGGGGCCCCTCGCGGGTGTCGCGGCGGCCCTTCGATATGCGAAGAAGGCGGGCCGCGCGGCCTTGTTGACCATTCCCTGTGACACCCCGTTCGTCCCCGACGATCTCGCGTCCCGGCTGGTCATCGAGATCGGCGACGCGGCGGTTGCGGTCGCAGCAAGCGGCGGCGAAATCCATCCGGTCTGCGCCCTTTGGAAAGTGGAGGCGCTCGCGAACCTCGCCGGCTATGTCGCCAGCGGCCGACGCTCGCTCCGCGGCTTCGCGGCCGAGATCGGATTCCGGGTGGCGGAATGGCCGAGCGAGCCCATCGATCCCTTCTTCAACGTCAATACGGCCGAGGAGCTGGCGCAGGCCGAGGCCTGGCTCGCCCGCCGCAACGCCGACCCTGTAGGATAGGGACAGGCCGAGTGGCGCGAGGGAGCGCTTGTCGTTGGCCTTTCGCTACGACTATGACCGTGACACGTTCCTCGTCCTGGCTATGTGTTCCTGATCATCCTCGCCGCGCTTCTGCTCGCGCTGATGTCGGTCACCCGTCGCGGACAGCCCAAGAGCCGCCGACTCACCTGACCAGGACAGGCTCTAGGGCGTCAGAAATCGAGCACCTCGACGATCTCGCCGGCCCCGGCGGCGGGAGCGCCGGCGCGGCGGCGGATCAGCCAATCGGCGGCGGCGAGGCTGTGCTGCGCGCCCGAATCCTGGTTGCCGAGTGGAATTGCCGCGTCGTCCTCACGGCGCGCGCGCACGAATGTCTCGCGGTCGCCGCAGGGGCCGAGCGCCGCCGCCAGCCGCGCCGAGCGCCATCGCAGCGCCTCGGCCGGATCGCGGCCGGTCTGGCCGGCGAGCAGCGGCGCGAGAAGAAGGCGCGCGGTCACCAGCGCCGAGGTAGGGTTGCCGGGCAGGCCCATCACCAGGGTGGTGCCGAGCCGCCCGAGCCAGACCGGCTTGCCCGGCTTGATCGCGACCTTTGAAAAGATCAGATCGAGCGGCTCGCCGAACATCGGCTTGGCGAAATCCTTGTCGCCGACCGAGGCGCCGCCCGTGACGACCACCAGGTCGGCCGCCGCGACCGCCTCGGCCGCGGCCTCGCTCATCGCGGCCAGATCGTCGCGCAGCCGGCGGCGCCCGACCGTGTTCGCTCCCCACGCCTCGGCGAGGGCGGCGACGCCGTAGGACACGCTCTCGGGGATGGCCGCGGGCGTGGACCGGGCACGTCCCGGCTCCACGAGCTCGTCACCGGTGCCGAGGACGATCAGTCGCGGCCGCCGCCACACCTCGATTTCCCCATGATCGGCGCCCGCCGCCGCGACCAAAGCCCGCGCATCCAGGCGCCTGCCCGGTTCGAGCAGCACGGCGCCGGCTCGAAAGTCGGAGCCGGCGCGGCGGATGTGCCGCGCCTCGCCAGGCCCCTGCCCGATCAGCGCGATGTCGCCGTCGCGCTCGACATTCTCCTGGATGACCACGCGGTCGACGCCCGGCGGCACCGGCCCGCCGGTGAAGATGCGTATGCACTCGCCCTTACCGAGCGTGCCGACGAAGCCGTCGCCGGGAAAGGACTGGCCGACGACGCGCAGCCGCGCCGGCAGCTCGGCGAGGTCGGCATCGCGCAGCGCATAGCCGTCCATCGCCGAGACATTGCAGGGCGGCGAATCGACCCGTGCCTCGACGCTTCGCGCCAGTACCCGTCCTTGCGCCCGCTCGATCGGAACCGTCTCGACAGCGAGAGGCGAGGCCGCGCGCCCTACCAACGCGGTGGCCTCGTCGAAGGTGATCAAGGTGCCGGCGTCCGCTGCCAGTCGCCCGATTTGCCGCCGCTCTTCGCCGTCACCGCGATCCCGCCGATCGTCATCGTCCGGTCGATCGCCTTCAGCATGTCGAACAGGGTCAGGCAGGCGACCGAGACGGCGGTGAGCGCTTCCATCTCGACACCCGTGACCCCGTTCGTGCGCGCCTCCGCCTCGATCCGGAAGCCTGGCAGCGCCTCGTCGATGGCGATGCGCACATCGACCTTGGTGAGCGGCAGCGGATGGCAGAGCGGGATGAGGTCGGCCGTCCGCTTCGCCGCCATCATGCCGGCGAGCTCCGCGGTCTGGACGACGGCGCCCTTGGGCGCGGTTCCGGCCTGCACCTGCGCCAGCGTCTCCTCGAGGCATCGCACTTCGCCGATGGCGGTGGCGACCCGGTGCGTCGGCGCCTTGTCGGAGACGTCGACCATCCGCGCGCGGCCGGCCTCGTCGAGATGGCTGAGGCCGCTCATGCGCACAGATGCCGCAGCCGGGGAACCTGACCGGCGAGCGAGCAGGGGCGATAGCGGCTGTCCAGCTCGAGGGAGAGGACGAGGTCCCAGCCGTCGCGGCAGGCGCCGGTCGAGCCCGGCAGGCAGAAGACGAACGTGTCGTCGATCTGGCCGGCAAAGGCACGCGACTGCAGCGTGGAGACGCCGACCGTGCCGAGGCTGGCCTGGTGGAAGACGATCGAGAAGCCGTCCATCTCGCGCCGGAACAACGGCTTCACCGCTTCCGGCGTCACGTCGCGCGGCGCGAAGCCGGTGCCGCCGGTGGTGAGGATGACGTCGACTTCCGGATCGTCGGCCCAGACCCGGATCCGGCTGCGTATCGCCTCCACATCGTCGGTGGCGATGGTGCGCCCCGCCAATATGTGGCCCGCGGCGGCGAGCCGCTCGGCCAACAGCTTTCCGGACGTGTCCGTCTCCTCGGTTCGGGTGTCGGAGACGGTGAGAACCGCGATCCGCAACGGGTGGAAGGTCAGCCTCTCGTCAATTCTTCCCGGCATGAGACGGCCCTTTAGCGCCAGCGGTCGCGGTCGGCATAGTCCCGGTCGGTCGGCTCGATCCAGCGCGACCCGTCCGGTCCGTCCTCGCGCTTCCAGAACATCGCCTCGGTCTTCAGCCGGTCCATCAGATAGTCGGCCGCCTCGAAAGCGGCGCGGCGATGGCGCGAGGCGGCGGCGACGAAGACGATCGGCTCGCCGGGACGGATCGCGCCGCAGCGATGGACGATGCGGACCGCGCTCACCTGGAAGCGCCGCTCAGACTCGGCCGCGATGGCTTCCAGCGAGAGAACGGTGAGGCGCGGATGATGGTCCAGGAAGAGGCCGTGGACCGCCTCTCCCGTTTTGGTGGCCGGCCGCGCCAGCCCGACGAAGCTCACTACCGCGCCTTCGCCGTCGAGCTCGGCGATGAAGCCGGCCAGCTCGCTTTCGGGTTCGAACGGCGTATCGGCCAGTCGGCTGTGGATCGCCATCTCAGCCACCGGACAGCGGCGGCAGGAAGGCGATCTCGCTGGCGTCGTCGATCGGATCTTCGTCCCCGGCGACCGAATCGTCGACACAGACGCGCAACCGCGGTCCGTTGAGGTCGGCATCGGGGTGGCGCTCTGCGAGCAGCCGCCGCAGCGCGCCGACCGTGTTCACCGACGGGGGCGGCGTCAGGTCGAGTTCACGGCCGATCGTCTCGCCAAGCCTGCCGAAGAAGAGGATCCTCATCGCAATGCGACCATCCTTGCCCGTTCCTGTCCCGCCGTGGACATCGGCGTGGCGGAATGCCGCCTTAGCCGTCGGGGCGGGTCCATATCCAGCTTCCGGCGACCAGACTGGCGGCGAGCGGCAGGAACGACCAGGGGAAGTCCAGGAGCAGGAAGCCGAGGGTGATGCTGAAGGCGAAGGCGGCGGTGGCCGCCTTCTTCCCTCGCCGACTGATCGCCCGGCGCGTCCGCCATGCCACGATATGCGGTCCGAAGCGCGGATGCTCGACCAGCCAACGCTCGACGCCCGGATGACCGCGTGCGAACAGGAAGGCGGCGAGAATGACGAAGGGCACGGTCGGCAGCAGCGGCACCACCGTCCCGACCACGCCGAGGACCAGAGAGATCGCGCCGAGGATCATGTAGCCGAGCCGGATCATCGAGCGCCGGTGCGCGGATACAGCGGGGCTGTCCAGCCCAGGGTTGAACCATCGCGGATCGGGGCACTCTCCCCATGCGAAGGAGGGGAAGCTCGCAAGGGCGGCCCCGGCCACTGGCTCCCCGGCCACGGCGCCGGGGGGCGCCGAGAAGTATCGTTCCGGAAACGGGGCCGATCAAGGCCGGCTGACCCGCCGCCGGGGAATGTGCTAGTCGCCGTCCATGCCTCCCCACGCTCCCGCGACCCGCTTGCTGACCCACGACGTCGCCAACCAGCCGGACGAACTTGCCGGCCGCAACCTCTACGCGACGGATGTCGCTTTTCGCGACGCGGCGCTGCGGGAGGGCGGTGGCTGGCTCGATCCGCGTCTCGACGCGCTCGGCGCGGCGGTGGGATCCGAAGCGGTCATCGAGCTCGGCGAGCTCGCCAATCGGCATCCGCCGGAGCTTCGGACCTTCGATCGCCAGGGTCGCCGCCTCGACGAGGTGCGCTTCCACCCCGCCTACCACCAGCTGATGGCGCTGGCGATGGAGCACGGCATCCACGACATCGCCTGGCGGGCGCCCGGCGCCGGCGGTCATGTCGGTCACGCGGCGATGCTCGCTTTGTTCACCCAGGCCGAGGCCGGGACCATGTGTCCGATCAATATGACCTATGCGGCGGTGCCGGCGCTCCGCAGCGCCGCCGCGGTCGGCGCGCCATGGGCCGCGAAGCTGGTCGGCGGGGTCTATGACGCGCCGCTGCGGCCGATCGCGGAAAAGCGGGGCATCTCCCTCGGCATGGCGATGACGGAGAAGCAGGGCGGGAGCGACGTGCGCGCGAATACGACCCGCGCCCATCGGCTGGACGGAAGCGGCGGTCATGCCTTCCGCCTGGTCGGTCACAAATGGTTCTGCTCGGCGCCGATGAGCGACGGGTTCCTCACGCTCGCCTATAGCGAGGGTGGATTGTCCTGCTTCCTGGTGCCGAGGATCAAGCCGGACGGCGAGCGCAACGCCATCCATCTCATGCGCTTGAAGGACAAGCTCGGCAATCGTTCCAACGCGTCGGCCGAGATCGAATATCACGATGCCTATGCCGAGCTGCTCGGCGAGGAGGGAAGGGGCGTGCGGACCATCATCGAGATGGTCCACCATACCCGGCTCGGCACCATCGCCGGTACGCTCGGTATCATGCGCATGGCGCTCGCTTTGGCCGTGCATCATGCCGCCGGCCGCCGCGCCTTCCAGAAGAGCCTCATAGACCAGCCGGCGATGCGCGGCGTGCTCGCCGATCTGGCGGTGGAATATGAGGCGGCGGTGGCCCTCACCTTCCGTGTCGGTCGCGCCTTCGATGGCGCCGGCGAGGGGGAACGCGCCTTCGCCCGGCTGGCCGTCGCGGTGGCCAAATATTGGCTGACCAAGCGCAATCCCGGCTTCGTCTACGAATGCATGGAGTGCCTGGGAGGTGCCGGCTATGTCGAGGAGAGCCCGCTCCCTCGCCTGTTCCGGGAATCGCCGCTCAATGCCATCTGGGAAGGTTCGGGCAATGTCATCGCGCTCGACATCCTGCGGACGCTCCATCGCGAGCCTTCCGCATTCGAGACGTTCATGGCTGAGCTGGCGCTCGCCCGGGGCGCGGACCCGCGGCTCGACCACGCCATCGATGCGCTTGCCGGCCTGCTCCGCGCCGGCGCACCGCCGGAGGCGCAAGCGCGCATGCTGGCCGAGCGGATGGCCCTGGTGCTGCAAGCGTCGCTGCTGGCGCGCCACGCGCCGGTCGCCGTTGCCGACGCCTTCATCTCCAGCCGGCTGGACGACACCGGCGGCCGCGCCTTCGGCACGCTTCCGTTGACCGCCGACGTGACGGCGATTCTCGCCCGACAGACTGGCGACGTCGCGGTCTAGCCCGCCGTCCTGGCAATGGGCGCCGGGGCCGGGGCTGCGTCCGCTACCGACGGGGGCATTACGCTCCGGATCGCAGCCCGCATCTGGTCGAGCGAGAACGGCTTGGTCAGCACGATCGCGTCGGCCGGCTTGCTCAATATGGCTTCGGCATCGGCATAGCCGCTGATGATGATCGCCGGCAGGTCGACCCGGACGGTCCGCGCCTTGTGCAGGAGCTCGCCGCCCGACATTCCGGGCATCGCATAATCGGTGACAATGAGATCGTATCCGTCCGGCGAGGCACGGAGCTGCCGCAGCATCGACCGACCGTCGGCGGCGGATTCGACCTCGTGGCCCAGATCGGCGAGCATGCCTGCCGTCGTCTCGCGGACCGCGGCATGATCGTCGACGAGCAGGACCCGGAGCGGCCGCATCGCCTCCTCGCCGCCGTCGCAGGTTTCGGCCGCGGTGTCGCCGTGGCGCGCACGCTCCGGCGCCCGCGGTAGCCAGATTTCGACTATGGTGCCTTCGCCGACGGCCGAGGCGATGTCGATCGCCCCGCCTGATTGACGCGCGAAGCCGTAGACCATCGACAGGCCGAGCCCGGTGCCCTCGCCCATTTGCTTGGTGGTGAAGAACGGCTCCGTGACCTGCTCGAGAATGTCGGCCGGAATGCCGCTGCCATTGTCCCTGACGGCCAGCACGACATAGTCGCCGGCGGGGAGGCCGAGCGGATTGTCGCCTTCGGCGGCGGCGTTGCGCGCCTCGACCTTGATCCGGCCGCCCTTCGGCATCGCGTCGCGCGCATTGATGATGAGGTTCATCAGAGCGAGCTCGAGCTGTGTGCTGTCCGCAAACGCGCACCAGATCTGCTCGTCCGCCTCCCACTGCAGCTCGACGAGCCCGCCGAGCGTGTGAGCGAGCAGATCGGTGACGTTGCTGGACAGCCGGGCGAGGTCGATCTCGGCCGGCTGGAGCTGCTGGCGCCGCGCGAAGGCGAGCAGGCGCCCTACGAGCTCCGATCCCTGCTCGGCCGCGCGCCGGGTCATCGTGAGGATCTTCTTGTGATCGTCGCCCAGCGGCAGGCGCCGCTCGATCAGGCCGATGCCGCCGAGGACCGCGGCCAGGAGATTGTTGAAGTCATGGGCGATGCCGCCGGTCAGCTTGCCGATCGCGTCCATCTTGCGCGCCTGCAGCAGTTGGTTCTCGAGGTCCTTGCGGTCGCTGACGTCGAGCAGGGTGCCGGCATATTGGGTGGCGCCGCCATCCGCGTCTCTGAGCAGGACCGCCTGATCCAGGAAATGCTTGTAGCAGCCGTCGGCGCATTGCCAGCGATATTCGATCGCCATGAAGCCGGTGCGCCGACGTTCGTGCAGCGCCTGCAGCGCCCGTTCCCGGTCGTCCGGATGGAGCCGTTCCGCCCATATCGTCGGCCGTTCCTGGACCGCGTCGAACGGGAATCCCGTGACCGCGGCGAAATTGCCGCCGACGAATTGCGGCACGCGGGGACTGACGCCGTCGGGCTCGATGTAGAGGATGATCGGCAGCGAGCGGATGATCGCCGCCTGCCGCTGCTCGGCCAGACGAAGCTCCTGCTCGACGCGAAGCCGCTCGGCATTGGCGCGCAGATTCTCGTCGAGCAGGCGCTGCTCCATTTCTGCCTTGCGTTGGATCTCGCGGGTCATCGTGAACAGATCCACGAAAACCGCGACCTTGGATCGGAGCACGACCGGCTCGACCGGCTTGAACACATAGTCGACGGCGCCCATCGCGTAACCGCGGATCAGATGCTCCTTCTCCTTGTTGACGGCGGAAAGGAAGACGATCGGGATGCGCTTGGTTTGCTCGCGCTGCCGGATGAGCTGTGCGGTCTCGTAGCCGTCCAGTCCGGGCATGTAGACGTCGAGCAGGATGACCGCGAATTCGCTCTTCAGCAGGTGACGAAGCGCCTCCTCGCCCGAAGAGGCGGTCTCGACATCCGCGATGTCCTCGATCACCGTGCGGATGGCGAGCAGGTTGCGCTCGTCGTCGTCGACGATCAGGACGCGCGCTCGCGATCCTGCAGCGATCGCAGGCGCGCCGTTGGCCGCCAGGCTCGGAATCGTCCCGGTCATGCTCAGTGAGTCGCCTCGGGCATGGCCCGGGGTGCCGCGAGGGCCACCTGGCTGCGCCGCTTGCCGATCCACACCCTGAGCAAAGCGAGCAGGAGATCGATGTCGACCGGCTTGGCGATATAGTCGGAGGCGCCGGCTTCGAGGCATTTCTGCCGGTCGCCCTTCATGGCCTTGGCGGTCACCGCGATCAGCGGCACCTGGCCCAGCGCGGGCATCGCCCGTACCTGCTGCATCGTCTCGTATCCGTCCATCTCGGGCATCATGATGTCGATCAGGGCGACGTCGATCTCGGGCGTCTGTTCGAGGATCAATATGCCGTCTCGGCCACGCTCGGCATGGAGCACCTCGACATCATAGCTCTCCAATACGCTGGTCAGCGAATAGATGTTCCGGATGTCGTCGTCGACGATGAGGATCTTGGAGCCGGCCAGCTCCGGTATCGACCGTGCGGGCTTTTCGGCCGTTTCGTCGATCGTCCGAGCCCGGCGGCGGCGCTTGCCGGTCAAGGCCGCCTCCCGCATCCGCCCGAACACCTGTGCCAGATCCTGGTCGTCCGCGGGCTTTCCGGTGACCCCGAAGGCGCCGAGCCCGGTCACCGAGGCGAGCTCGTCTGCTCCGGAAATGACGTGGATCGGGATGTCGCGCGTCTCGGGATCGTGCTTGAGCAGGTCGAGCAGCACGAATCCGTTAATGTCGTCCAGTCCGAGATCGAGGGTGATCGCGTCTGGCCGAAGCTTGCGTGCCATCGCCAGCGTGCCGGCGCCGGCGGTCGAGATCACGCCCTTGAGTCCGGCCTCGCGCGCGAGGTCGAGGAGGATCGAGGCGAAGGTGACATCGTCCTCGACGATCAGCACGAACGGATCATTGCCCAGGGAATCCCGGTCGTCGCTGACTTCGATCGTCGCCGGCAGAGCGCTCGGCACGGTCGCGCCGCTATTCTCGTAGCGGGCGTTGCCCGCCCCGGGGAGCGCAGCCGCGACGGCGGCGGCCTCGAGCGGCACGAACAAGGTAAAGGTCGAACCCTCGCCCGGCCGGGACCGGACCTGAAGCTCGCCGCCGAGCAGACGGGCGATCTCGCGGCTGATCGACAGGCCGAGGCCGGTGCCGCCATATTTGCGGCTGGTGGTGGCGTCGGCCTGCTGGAACGCCTCGAAGATCAGCTTCTGCTTGTCCTCGGGGATACCGATCCCGGTGTCGGTGACCGCGATCTCGATGGCGTGGTCGAAATTGCGAAGCACCGGATGATTCGTGCTCCACCCGCCTTCGGCGCGGCGCGCTGCCAGGGTGACGCTGCCCTCGGCCGTGAACTTGAACGCGTTGGACAGGAGATTGAGGACGATCTGCTGAAGCCTTTTCTCATCGGTGCGGATCGTCTGGGGAAGGGTCTCGTCGAAGTCGATCCGAAGCTCGAGCCCCTTGTCAGACGCGAGCTGCCGGAAAGTGCGCTCCATATGCTGCTTGAGCCCGCTCATCGGCATGTCGCCGATCTCGATCGAGATCGTGCCCGATTCGATCTTCGACAGGTCGAGGATGTCGTTGATGAGGTTGAGCAGGTCGGAGCCGGCGGAATGGATGGTGCGGGCGAATTCCGTCTGCTTCTCGTTCAGGTTGCCCTGCGGATTGTCGGCGAGCAGCTTCGAGAGGATCAGCAGTGAATTGAGCGGCGTACGCAGCTCGTGGCTCATATTGGCGAGGAACTCGGACTTGTACTTCGAGGTGAGCGCGAGCTGTTCGGCCTTCTCCTCGATCGCGCGGCGGGCCATCTCGATCTCGAGATTCTTCGCCTCGACCTGCTTCTTCTCGTTCTCGAGCAGCTGCGCCTTCTCCTGCAGCTCCTCGTTGGTCGCGTGCAGCTCTTCCTGCTTGGTGGTGAGCTCGGTCTGGCGGGCCTGCAACTCCTGGGTCAGCAGCTGCGACTGCTTGAGCAGGCCCTCGGTGCGCATCGTCGCGGCGATCGTGTTGAGCACGATGCCGATCGACTCCATCAGCTGGTTGAGGAAGCTCTGGTGAGTCTCGTTGAACTCGCTGAAGGAGGCGAGCTCGATCACTGCCTTGACGTCG
This sequence comes from Sphingosinicella terrae, assembly GCF_003347635.1. Lineage (GTDB taxonomy): Bacteria > Pseudomonadota > Alphaproteobacteria > Sphingomonadales > Sphingomonadaceae > Allosphingosinicella > Allosphingosinicella terrae. Next base: position 22,543 of record NZ_QDFY01000006.1, on the reverse strand, counting down.
TCCTCGAACAAGGCCGGCAGGATGTTGATATTGGCCGGCGCGGCATGGCCGAGGCCGGAGCCGATCCGAATGAAGTCGCCCGGGACGTCCTCGAGCAGGATCGGGCGCTTGTCGGCAGCGGCCTGACCGATCAGGCCCTCGCGCAGCTTGAACTCCCGCTTGAGCGCGTCATGGCTCTCAGCGCCATAGCTCGCGACCAGCTCGAGCTTCGATTCGTCCTCATCGCGGCGGGTGACGTAGAAGACGCCATATTGGGCGTTCACCAGGGGCGCCAGCTCGGACATGATCAGGTTCGACACCGTGGCGAGATCGCGCTCGCCCTGGAGCATGCGCGAGAAGCGGGCGAGATTGGTCTTCAGCCAGTCCTGCTCGGCATTCTTGAGCGTCTGCTCCTTGAGGTTGCGGATCATCTCGTTGATCGTGTCCTTGAGCGCGGCCATCTCGCCCGACGCCTCGACGGCGATCGACCGGGTGAGGTCGCCCTTGGTCACGGCGGTCGCGACGTCCGCGATCGAGCGCACCTGGTTGGTGAGGTTGGCCGCGAGCTGGTTCACGTTGTCGGTGAGATCGCGCCACAGACCGGCCGCGCCGGGGACGCGCGCCTGGCCGCCGAGCCGGCCTTCGATGCCGACCTCGCGGGCCATGTTGGTCACCTGGTCGCCGAAGGTGGACAGGGTCTCGATCATGAAGTTGATCGTCTCGGCGAGCGCCGCGATCTCGCCTTTGGCGTCAACGGTCAGCTTGCGCTTGAGATTGCCCTGGGCGACCGCAGTGACGACGTCGGCGATGCCGCGCACCTGATTGGTGAGGTTGGTCGCCATCAGGTTGACGTTGTCGGTGAGGTCCTTCCAGGTGCCGCCGACGCCGGGCACCTGCGCCTGCCCGCCGAGCTTCCCTTCGGTGCCGACCTCGCGGGCGACGCGGGTCACCTCCGAGGCGAAGCTGTTGAGCTGGTCGACCATGACGTTGATGGTGTTCTTGAGCTCGAGGATCTCGCCCTTCACGTCGACGGTGATCTTCTTCGAAAGATCGCCGCGGGCGACGGCGGTGGTCACCTCGGCGATGTTGCGGACCTGGCCGGTCAGATTCTCGGCCATCAGGTTGACGTTGTCGGTGAGATCCTTCCACGTGCCGCCGACGCCGCGCACCTGCGCCTGTCCGCCGAGCTTGCCTTCGGTGCCGACCTCGCGGGCGACGCGGGTGACCTCCGACGCGAAGCTGTTGAGCTGATCCACCATCGTGTTGATGGTGTTCTTGAGCTCGAGGATCTCGCCCTTCACGTCGACGGTGATCTTCTTGGAGAGATCGCCCGAGGCGACCGCGGTGGTCACTTCGGCGATGTTGCGGACCTGTCCGGTGAGGTTGGCCGCCATCGCGTTGACGTTGTCGGTGAGATCCTTCCACGTGCCGCCGACGCCCTCCACCTGGGCCTGTCCGCCGAGCTTGCCCTCCGAGCCCACCTCGCGGGCGACGCGGGTCACCTCCGAGGCGAAGCTGTTGAGCTGGTCGACCATGACGTTGATCGTGTTCTTGAGCTCGAGGATCTCGCCCTTCACGTCGACGGTGATCTTCTTGGAAAGATCGCCGCGCGCCACCGCCGTCGTCACCTCGGCGATGTTGCGCACCTGTCCGGTAAGGTTGCCGGCCATCAGGTTGACGTTGTCGGTGAGGTCCTTCCAGGTGCCGGCGACGCCTTCCACCTGGGCCTGTCCGCCGAGCTTGCCTTCCGATCCTACCTCGCGGGCGACGCGGGTCACCTCGGAGGCGAAGGCGTTGAGCTGGTCGACCATGACGTTGATGGTGTCCTTGAGCTCGAGAATCTCGCCCTTCACGTCGACGGTGATCTTCTTGGATAGATCGCCGCGGGCCACGGCGGTGGTGACTTCGGCGATGTTGCGGACCTGGCCGGTGAGGTTGTCCGCCATCAGGTTCACATTGTCGGTAAGGTCCTTCCAGGTGCCGCCGACGCCGGGCACCTGCGCCTGTCCGCCGAGCTTTCCCTCGGTGCCGACCTCGCGGGCGACGCGGGTCACCTCCGAAGCGAAGGCGTTGAGCTGGTCGACCATGACGTTGATCGTGTTCTTGAGCTCGAGGATCTCGCCCTTCACGTCGACGGTGATCTTCTTGGAAAGATCGCCGCGAGCGACGGCGGTGGTGACTTCGGCGATGTTGCGGACCTGGCCGGTGAGATTGTCCGCCATCAGGTTCACGTTGTCGGTGAGGTCCTTCCAGGTGCCGCCGACGCCGGGCACCTGCGCCTGTCCGCCGAGCTTGCCTTCGGTGCCGACCTCGCGGGCGACGCGGGTCACCTCGGAGGCGAAGGCGTTGAGCTGGTCCACCATCGTGTTGATGGTGTTCTTGAGCTCGAGGATCTCGCCCTTCACGTCGACGGTGATCTTCTTCGAAAGGTCACCGGAGGCGACCGCTGTGGTGACCTCGGCGATGTTGCGGACCTGGCCGGTCAGGTTCTCGGCCATCAGGTTCACATTGTCGGTGAGGTCCTTCCACGTGCCTGCGACGCCTTCGACTCGCGCCTGCCCGCCGAGCTTGCCCTCGGTGCCGACCTCGCGGGCGACGCGGGTGACCTCCGAGGCGAAGCTGTTGAGCTGATCGACCATAGTGTTGATGGTGTTCTTGAGCTCGAGGATCTCGCCCTTCACCTCGACGGTGATCTTCTTGGAGAGATCGCCCGAGGCGACCGCGGTCGTCACTTCGGCGATGTTGCGGACCTGACCGGTGAGGTTGGTCGCCATCGCGTTGACGTTGTCGGTGAGGTCCTTCCAGGTGCCGGCCACGCCCCTGACATTGGCCTGTCCGCCGAGCTTGCCTTCGGTGCCGACCTCGCGGGCGACGCGGGTCACCTCCGAGGCGAAGGAGGCGAGCTGCTCGACCATGGTGTTGACGATCTTGCCGATGCGCAGGAACTCGCCTCGCAGCGGTCGGCCGTCAATTTCGACGGTCATGGTCTGGGAGAGGTCGCCCTTGGCGACCGCGCCGATCACGCGTGCGACCTCCGCGGTCGGCTGGACCATGTCCTCGATCAGCTCATTGACCGCGCGCAGCTTGGCTTCCCAGCCGCCGGTGGCGCCGCGGACGCGGCCGCGCTGGCTGATCTTGCCTTCCTTGCCCACGACGAGCGAAAGCCGTTCGAATTCTCCGGTCATCTGCTCCTCGAGCGTGACGACCTCGTTGAACAGCCTGGCGATCTCGCCATCGGTGCCGGAGAGATCCTCCGGCAGCCTTACCGAAAAGTCGCCACGCCTGAAGCTTCGAAGGGCACTGACCAGCTGCCGGCGATCGAGAAAGTCCCGCGGAGAAAGTTCGTTCACTCAGCACTCCTTCGTGCGGCCCCCCGCCCGAATCCGAATGCCAGGGCCCCCGCCCGTGACGCTTCATAGCAACAAGCCGATGGCGGACCCACGAAAAAGATGGTTTCCCCTTCGTCACCAGCCGCGGGGTTGCACCCCCGTCCCACGTAGCTAGAAGGCCGGGCGGGGAGCGGGAGCAACGAATGACCTGGAAGCACCAGGGAAGGGATCTGACTCACCGGCATGCCGTCTAAGCAGGACGTCTCGAGCTTTATTCGCGCCACCTTTCGATCGGTGTGGGCCCTGGAGTTGCTCTGCTTCCTGCGGCAGAATCGCGGGCGCTCGCTGTCGCACGAGGAGATGGTCGCGGGGCTGCGGGGCAGTGACCTGGTGGTGACGCAAAGCCTGGAAGCGCTTTCCGCCGCCGGCCTGATCCTCGTCGATGCGGACGGCTCCGGCCGCTACCAGCCGGCCTCCGAGGCGCTGGACAAGCTGGTCGAAAAGACCGAGGCCCTCTACAATACCAGTCCAGATGCGGTACGTCGGATGATCGTGGCCGCGGCCAATCCGAGTATCACGGCATTCGCCGATTCCTTCAGGCTTAGAAAGGATTGAGGCGGTGACGGAGTGGTTCCCCGCGCTGGTTTATCTCCTCTGCTTCCTGACGAGCAGCGCCTGCGCGCTGCTGCTGGCACGGAACTACTGGCGGACGGGCGCGAGAATGCTCCTGTGGAGCGCTCTATGCTTCCTCTTCCTGGCCGGGAATAATTTTGTCGTTATCATCGACATGCTGGTCCTGCCGCAAACCGACTTTCGACTGGTCCGCCACCTGTTTTCTCTGGCCGCGGTAGGCGTTCTCCTGTTCGGCTTCATCTGGGACCTGGAGGAATAGAAGGGTGCTGTTCGACTTCCTCTCGGGCGCGATCACGATGGGCTTCCTCGTCGCGAGCCTATTCTTCCTGCGCTTCTGGAAGCGGACGCATGAGGGACTCTTCATGGCCTTCGCGCTGGCCTTCTGCCTGCTCGGACTCGTCCAGAGCCTGCTTGCCTTCACCGACATCCCGATCGAGGAGCGCAGCTGGCTCTACCTGCTTCGCCTCGCAGCGTTCCTCATCATCCTGATCTCGATCTGGCGCAAGAATCGCCGGGGCTGACCGGCAGGCCCTCGCAAACCCGACCTTTACCCGAACAAAGATATGTTATAACTTACCAGTCTCAACGAGAGGGAGGCCGTCATGACGTACGCATTCCCAGGCCGTGATCCGGCCGCCTTCGCCGACCCGGCGCCGATGATGAACACCACGCCGCTGATCGACTTGATGCTGGTCCTGCTGGTCATGTTCATCGTCTCGATCCCGATCGCCACCCACAAGGTGCCGCTCGACGTGTCGACGGGACCGACGCCGCCGTCGGAGCGCCCGCCCGCGCACAGGCTGGACCTGGATGCCGCCGGCCGAGCCTCCTGGGACGGCAGGCCGGTTCGCGATGCGCAGCTCAGCCTCCTGCTGACGCGCCTCGCCGCCGATCCGGCCGCACCGGAGCTGCACATCGCCGTTGCCGCCGAGACCCGATACGAGCGGGTGGATCATGTCCTCGCCGAGATATTGCGCGCCGGCGTGACCCGCACCGGCTTCATCGGCAACGAGCGCTTCGCGCAGGCCCTGGATCGCTAGATCCGGGCCAGCCCCGAGCACCTTCCTCGCGTCGTCGCGGCGGCGGCCCCCGCGTTCAGGCCTCGAGCCCCTCGGACCCCTCATCTTCCGGCCCGAGCTCGCTGAAGCGATAGTGGCCGCGGATGCGCTTGTTGAAATGGCGGCCCTTGCTGAACGCCGCGCGAAACGCGGCCGCCGCTTCGGGCGGGACGTCGTGGAAGAGATAGCGGCGGCCCGTCGTGAAGAGCACGTGGAGCTCGCGCGCATCGGCGGCATAGTCGAAGGCACGGATCACGGCCGAGGGCATCGACGGCTCCTGCGACGGCCGGCCCGGCGCCGGCAACACCGCCTGTGAACGTGCGGGTCCCGCCGCGGTTTCGGGCAGTCCCGAACCCGCGTCGCTGCAAAGCTTGTGGAAAAGTCACCATTCCCCTTCGACACGGGCCGAGCTGCTGCCTAGTCTCGCCTCCGATGAGCGACGACAGCGAATCCTTCGATCTGGCTCCGCCGACCCGCGAGTCCGAGCGGCTGACCCTCGATCTCGACGGGTGGGAGGGGCCGCTCGACCTGCTGCTGACGCTGGCGCGGGCGCAGAAGGTCGATCTCGCCAAGATCTCCATTCTCGCTCTGGTGGAGCAGTATCTCGCCTTCATCGCCGACGCGAAGAAGCTCCGGCTCGAGATCGCCGCCGACTATCTGGTGATGGCCGCGTGGCTCACCTATCTCAAATCGTGCCTGCTGCTGCCCAAGGACCCGACCGTCGAGCCCGGGCCGGAGGAGCTGGCGATGCGGCTGCAGCTTCGGCTGCAACGGCTTCAGGCGATGCGCGAGGCGGGAGCCAGGCTGATGGCGCGCGACCGGCTCGGGCGCGACGTCTTCGCGCGGGGCCGCCCGGAGGGCCTCAAGGTCGTCCGCCGCTCGGCCTGGACCACCGACCTCTACGATCTCATCGCCGCCTACGGCATTGTCCGGGCCCGTAGTGAGCCGGCGGTGCACGTGGTCGCGCGGCGGCCGGTCATGACCCTGGACGAGGCGATTCACCGGCTGGAACGGATGATCGGGGTGCGGATGGAATGGACCGCGCTGGAGGATTTCCTGCCGGACACCCAGGATCCGGAATTCCGGCGCTCCGCGCTGGCATCGAGCTTCGTCGCCACTCTGGAGCTCGCCCGGCTCGGCAAGGTCCTGATCGAGCAGGAGGACACCTTCACGCCCCTCTATGTGAGGGCCGCGTGAGCGACGATGCGATGGCGATGCCGATGGAGCCGGCGGCCGCGCGGCCGATGGAGGACGGGATCCGCGCGGTCGAGGCCACTCTGTTTGCGGCGGAGGAGCCGCTCTCGGTCGAGGATATCGCCGCCTATGTCGGTGCCGGTGTCGATGTGAAGACGGCGCTGGCCGAGCTGGCTGATCATTATGCGGGGCGTGGGATCGAGCTGGTGGAACGCGGCCGGCGCTGGCATTTCCAGACCGCCGCCGATCTCGCCCACATTCTTCGCCGCGAACGCGAGGAGAGCCGCAAGCTCTCCCGCGCGGCGGTCGAGACGCTGGCGATCATCGCCTATCACGAGCCGGTCAGCCGCGCCGAGATCGAAGCCATACGCGGCGTCCAGATTTCCAAGGGCACCCTCGACGTGCTGATGGAAGCGGGCTGGGTTCGTCCCGCGGGTCGCCGCGAGGTGCCGGGTCGCCCGCTCACCTTCGCCACCACCCAGGAATTCCTCACCCATTTCGGCCTCAAGAGCCGGCGCGATCTTCCGGGAATCGACGATCTCAAGGCCGCTGGGCTCCTCGATCCGGTCGACGTCGCCCTCGAACGGCTCGGTCTCGAGCGCGACGACGAGGTTGAACTGGAAAGTGGCGGCGAGGACGCCTAGAGGCGAACTGGATCGGGAGCGAGCCTCACCGCTCCGCCGCGGCCATTGCCGAACGGGGGCCCGGGCCCTAGATTCCCTGTGACATCGGGAGAATTCAAATGGGTAGTTTCAGCTTGTGGCACTGGCTCATCGTGGGCCTCGTCATCCTGCTGCTGTTCGGCAAGGGCCGTTTCTCGGACATGATGGGCGACGTCGCCAAGGGCCTCAAGAACTTCAAGAAGGGCATGAGCGAGGATGAGGAGGCGGCCGCCACGCCCGCGCCTGCACCGCGGCGGATCAGCGACGATCGCACGATCGACGTTCCGCCCGCGCCCGCTCCGGAATCGACGCCGGCCGAACGCGGCTCGGCCTCTGAAGCCGACCGTCACTAAGCCACCGCCGGGAAGAGGCGCGCCGCGACATGTTCGGGATCGATTCCGGCGAGCTGCTGATCATTGCCGTGGTGGCGCTCGTCGTCGTCGGGCCGAAGGACCTGCCGCGCTTGATGCGCACCGTGGGCAATTTCGTCGGCCGCGCCCGCGGCATGGCGCGCCATTTCCGATCCGGCCTGGATACGATGATGCGCGAGGCTGAGCTCGAGGAGATGGAGAAGAAGTGGAAGTCGGAGAATGAGCGGATCATGCGCGAATTCCCTTCCGCCGGCGCGGCCGACAGCGACTGGGGCCGCGAGACCCCGGCCGAGCCCGCTCCCGCCAAGCCGACGGCGCCGCCGCCGGAGCCGGCACCGCGGCCATTGACCAGCGCGGCGCCGCCGATCCCGCCCTCTGGAGCGGTGCCGCCGCCAGGCGAAGCCTCATGAGCGACGCGGTGAAGCCGGACCGGCTGGAGGATCTCGACGTCACCAAAGCGCCGCTGCTCGATCATTTGATCGAGCTCAGGCGCCGGCTGCTGTGGAGCTTCGCCTCGCTTGCCGTGTCCTTTGGCGTCTGCCTCTATTTCGCCCGGCCGATCTTCGGCTTCCTCGTCCAGCCTCTGCTGGCGGCGGGCCAGGATCGGCTGATCTACACCGCGGTGTTCGAGGCCTTCTTCGTGGAGATCAAGGTCGCCTTCTTCTCGGCCTTGATGATCGCCTTCCCGTTCATCGCCAATCAGCTCTGGCAGTTCATCGCGCCCGGTCTCTACTCGCAGGAGAAACGGGCCTTCCTGCCTTTCCTGCTGCTGACGCCGTTCCTGTTCCTCGCCGGGGCGGCTCTGGCTTATTATGTCGCCATGCCGGTCGCACTGCATTTCCTGCTCGGCTACGAGGGAAATATTGCGGGCGTCCATCAGGAAGCGCTTCCCGGCGTCGGCAATTATCTGGATTTCGTGACCCGCTTCATCTTCGGATTCGGCGTCGCCTTCCTGCTGCCAGTGCTGCTGATGCTGCTCGAGCGTGCCGGCCTGGTCACCCGCCAGCAGCTCAAGTCGGGCCGACGCTATGCGATCGTCGTTGCCTTCGTGATCGCCGCCGTGCTGACGCCGCCCGATATCATTTCGCAGCTCCTCCTCGCCATCCCGCTGGTCCTGCTCTACGAAGTCTCGCTCGTCGCCATCTGGTTAACCGAGCGCAAGCGCGCCCGCGCGGCGGCGGCTTCCGGTGAATGAAAAAGGGCGCCGCCCGGAGGCAGCGCCCTTGAAGAATCCGCATTCAGTTGCGGGGCGCATCGCGGCCCGCGTGGGTCACATCTCGTCGTCGACCTCATTGGCAACGGACTGAACGTCCTCGCCAGCGCCGCGGACCGTGTTGCAGGCCGACAGCACGAGGCCGCTAGACAGAGCGAAAACCAGTACAAGCTTCTTCACCATGACGCTTCTCCTGAGCAAGCGCCGGTCACTGAAGCGCGCCGGCGCTCGACCCGGATATAAGCCTGCCGAAGCGCATTGGTTCCGCCGGCGCATCGATCGCCTGGCTGGAACTTTTTTGAAGAGGGAGAATAAGTTGGACCCGGAAGCGCTACCGGGGGGGGGGAGGTCAGCGCGTCCGGGCCCATGTTATGGATAGCGAGAGCGGGGGGGCAAAAGGTCACTATCCGAACTCAAGAACGAGGCAGCGGCTGGCCGGTTCCCGGGCCCTCGAAAATTTTTCGGCGTTTTTTATTCGGCGGCAACCGGGCGGGGGCGCGACGGGTTCAGGAGGGCAAAGGAGACGATATCGTGCCGAAGCCGCCGCAGACGCCCCCCAGTTCCGACCTCGACGGGGTGAACGAGGACGAGGTCCGCAACATCGATGCCGCCAATCGGGCCGGCCAATCCGCTGCCGATCTGGCGAGAGCCAGAGACGAAGCGAAGGGACGGCCGGAATTCAGCCGCGGCGAAGGCGCGGACGACCGCAGCCGCTGATCGGCTCGTCACGGTTATTCAGCGCTCGCGCCGATCGACGACGGCGATGCGCAGGGCGTAGCGGCCGCGTTCCGGCTGGTGGTCCAGCGTCGATCGGAGCTGGCGGGCAAGGCCGGTGATGATCCGGTCGAAGCGGTCGGACAGGGTCGGGTCGCGCGGACCCTTGCCGGCCAGGCTGTCCACCTCGATCGCCAGCCGGGCGCATCCCGGCTCATCGGACTCGAGCACGATCGACACCAGGTTCGCGCCGCACAGCATGCCATATTCGGTGATTTCGGTGACCAGGAACGCCACCGAGACGGCGACGTCCTGATTGGCGTGGAACGGCTCGATGTCCAATCGTATCTGCATCGCCGAGGCGCTCGACGGCGCCGTCGCCCGCAGGTTCGCCGCCAGCTCCGAGATGAGCGGCTTCAGCGCGACTCCGCGATTCTCCTCGAGCTCGGCATAATGGTTGCGGTGGACGACGGCGAGCGCGTCGACCCGCCGCTGGATCGATGCATAAGCGGCCGCCGCCTCCGGGCTCGGACTGCCGCGCGAATGGAGGTTGAGCAGCGAGGCGACCACCTGGAGGTTGTTCTTCACCCGGTGATGGACCTCGCGCACCAGCTTGGACTGGCGTTCCACCGCCGCTTCGAGGTCGGCCTCATGGCGCGCGACGGTGCGGGTCACATTGTCGAAGGCCAGTCCAAGCTCGCCGATCTCGCGGGCCGGACTCCTCAGTGCCGGCAGCTCGAGCGGCCGGTCGCCGGGCCGGTAGGACGAGACGACGCGCTGGATGGCGGCGAGCGGCCGCAGAAGCTGCCGCTTCAGCACCCACCATCCGATCAGGCCTGCCGCGATCCACATCATCACCGGCAGCAGGATCAGCAGCACGTCGATCGCGCGGATCGGCACCGCCCCCAGGACGATCCGCAGCTGGAGCCGGCCGTCGGCGAGGGGCGCGGAGTCGCTGACCGTCTGCACGAAGGGCACCCGTCGATAATCATCGCGAAGCAACATCCGGCGGCCGCCGCCGATCAGCTCCAGATTGAAGTCGGCGCGCGTGCCCGGGATGAAGGCCAAGGCGTTGAGGTCCTCCCGGTCGAAGGCGGCGACGCCTTCGGGGACTCCCTCATCGTTGAATAATGCGACGATCAGGGTCCGGCCGTCCGGACTGATCTCGATCGTCTGGCCGGAGCGGTCGGGCGCGCGCAGCGCCGGCGGCGTGAAGCCGGCAGTGGCGCAGCGAAGCTGTCCGTCCGATCCGAACAGCGCATAACGGCCAGGGGTCGACTGGACCGTCGACAGCCTTGCGATGACACGCTCGCAGATTGGGCTGTCGGGAGGGGCCGCCACGACCGCCGCACTGGCCGGACGCATCGTTCCGGCCGTTCGCGCCAGCAGGCCCTCGAGCCGTTCGGCCTTGTCCTCGAGCCGCGAGAGCGTCTCCTCGATGCGCTGGAGACTGTTCTCGTGCGCGCTGTAGATCGAGGCAGCGATGGCGATGATGCCGAGCGGGAGCAGCGCGAGGCTGAGGATGAGCAGCATCTTCGGGCCGCTCGAGAGCCTTGCCCATCGGGAAACCAGCCAACCGCCGCTCACCTCCTCGGGGGCGACGTCGCCGTCGTGCCGGTTGCTGGCCAAGCCAGTTGGCCCTAACCGAGCTTCCCGAGCAGATCGAGCAGATCAGGCGGGATGTCCTCGTCGACCATCCGCTGATAGGCGGAGCGCAGGGCGCTACCGACCTCGCCGGTGGGCTCGCGCTTCTTACGCGTTCGGGGCATCGCGGATGACTCGCTGACAGAATCGGGCTTGCGCCGTTTGCGGCCGTCCCTCTCGTCCTGAAAGTTCAAGTTCACATACCCCTCACGGCCCGCAGCGCCGCGCCCGCAGCCTCGGTTTTCTCTGCTTCAGCAGCTTCCAGGGAGCCGTCCCACCGAACAGACACCTGATTTCGGCGGACCCGCATAATGGCCCCGCGCCGGGAATGAAACTAAAAACTCCGACGATGGTTCCAACCTGACGCGAGGACGGGGCTGGGGCCTCTTTTGTGCCGATTCCGGACGCATTCTCACCTGTCCAGCGGGGTTGCATTGGGGCACGCCTGTACCCAATAGGCCAGCAGGAACCGCAGAGGAGTCTCTAGAATGTCGCTCGGTGACGACCTGAAGCCGCATCTCCCTTTTCTTCGCCGCTATGCACGCGCCCTCACCGGCAGCCAGGTGCATGGCGATAATTTCGTCCGCGCCACCCTGGAGGCGATCGTCGCAGCGCCGGAGGCCTTTCCGCGCGACGTCGACCCACGCCTTGGTCTCTACCGGACGTTCCATGCGATCTGGTCCTCGGCGAACATCGAGGAAGAGCCCGGCCACGCGAGCGCTCATGACGCGGAGGGCATCGCTCAGGCTCGGCTCGCGCGGATCACGCCTTTGTCCCGCCAGGCGTTGCTGCTGACCGCCATGGAGGGCTTCACGCCGGAGGATGCCGGCTATCTCATCGGCGCCGCTCCCGAGGAAGTCGAGCAACTGGTCGCCGAGGCGTTGGCGGAGATCGAGCGCCAGACCCGCGCCGATGTGCTCATCATCGAGGACGAGCCGATCATCGCCATGGATATCGAGACGATCGTCCGGGATCTCGGCCACAACGTCACCGGCGTCGCCGTCACGCGGGACGAGGCGGTGCAGCAGGCGATGGCTCGTCGTCCCAGCCTCGTGCTGGCCGACATCCAGCTCGCCGACGACAGCTCGGGCATCGATGCGGTCAAGGACATCCTGAGGGAGTTCCAGGTGCCGGTGATCTTCATCACCGCCTTCCCGGAGCGCCTGCTGACCGGGGAGCGGCCGGAGCCGACCTTCCTCATCACCAAGCCCTTCCAGCGCTCGACCGTGAAGGCGCAGATCGCTCAGGCCCTGTTCTTCGATACCTCGACGGTGCCGGCCTGAACGGGAACCGTCCGGACCAGCAGGCGTTCCCAGACTGAAACGAGTGGAACTCAATAAAGAGCGGCGGAGACGATGGATCAGGAACCCGAACACCTTACCACGACTGAAGCGCGGGCAGGCACCACGCCCCATATGACGCGCTACGTGCTCGTGTGGGGCCTCGGTCTGGTCATCGCCATTTTCCTGCTTCTGTTGTTTATCTGGCGTTGAGGTCTATCTTGGTCGGCAGGCGGGCGCATTCGGGCGCCGGGCCGCAAGCCGCATTTCGCATATCGTAGGGGCTGGGTTGATGGCGGGCGGCAAGCCGGCAGGAATGGAACGGCAACAGGAAGGCAGCGGCGCCGAGACGGTGCCGCTGTCCGACCCCGAGTTCAAGGATCAGCTCGCGCAGGTGATTCCGCATCTGCGCGCGTTCGGGCGCTCGCTGTCGGGCAGCCGCGACCTCGCTGACGATCTCGTCCAGGAGACGCTGCTCAAGGCCTGGGCGGCGCGCAAGCGCTTTCAGGCGGGCACGAACATGCGTGCCTGGACCTTCATCATCCTGCGGAACCTGTTCCTGTCGCAAATGCGCCGGGCACGCTTCAAGGGCGAATGGGACGAGATCACGGCCTCGAAGCTGCTCGCCGCGCCGGCGAGCCAGGACAGGCATATCGAACTTTCGGACATGCAGCGGGCACTCCTTCATTTGCCCCAGCCGCAGCGCGAGGCCCTGATCCTGGTCGGTGCCGGCGGCTTCGCCTACGAGGAAGCGGCCGAGATTTGCGGCTGCGCGGTCGGCACGATCAAGAGCCGCGTCGCGCGTGGCCGGGTGGCGCTGGAGGCGCTGATGAGCGAGGGCAAGCTGCCGTCCCGGCGCGAGCAGGCGACCACCGACCAGTCGGCGCTGCAGACGATCATGAGCGAGGTCGACGAGCTGAGCCGCGACCGCGATCCTCACCCCGATAGTGGGGCCAGATAGGCTATTTGAGCCTGTCGAGCAGGTCCTCGAACTTGGAGAGCGAACGGGCCTCGCCGTCGAGATGGTAGGCATGGCGAAGGGCGTCGCCGACACCCGCATGAATCGTGGGCGGGGCCACTTTCACAAAGCGCCGGTTCGACCAATGAGCCAAGGCTTCCTTTCTCGGATTCAGCTTCTCCACGCGTCGTTAACGTGTGTTGGCGGCTGCAGTTGCATATGTTGCGCCGCGCCAACGGAACGAAACGAGCCTGTGGCATGAAAGAAACACCGAGCGGCCGGGCGATCGAAGCGGCGCTGACGCGTGCGTCCGTGCATTCGCCTTTCCTGAGACTGCAGATCGAGCGGTTCCCGGTGATCGTCGAACGGCTCGCGTCAGGCGACCTGGACGGCGCCCTCGCCGCGGCGCGGCAACAAGGCGAAGACCGCGAGACGATGAGCGCCGTGCGCGCCGAGCGAAGCGGTTTCGCTTTGGCCCTGGCCATCGGCGACCTCGCCGGCCTGCTGCCGCTGGAGCGGGTGACCGCCGAGCTTTCGGACCTCGCCGACCGGACGATCGCCCGCAGCCTCGCCCAGGCCAAGGCGGAGCGCGCGCCCGACGCCGAGCCGGAGGGGTTCGCGGTGATCGCACTGGGGAAGCTCGGTGGTCACGAGCTTAATTACTCGTCCGACGTCGACCTCATCCTGCTCTACGATCCGCTCCGGCTGCCGCGGCGGCCGCGGGAGGAAGCCGACCAGGCGGCGGTTCGGATCGCTCACCGTCTGGTCGAGCTGCTGCAGAAGCGGACCGAGGACGGCTATGCCTTCCGGGTCGATCTCAGGCTCCGGCCCTCGCCCGAAGTGACCCCGATCGCGCTGCCCGTCGATGCAGCCATAAGCTATTACGAAGCGGCTGCGCTGCCCTGGGAGCGGGCGGCGTTCATCCGTGCGCGCATGGCGGCCGGCGATGCGCGGCTCGGGCGCTACTTCCTCGACTCGCTCCACCCGTTCGTGTGGCGCCGCTCGCTCGATTTCGGCGCCATCGGTGAGATCCAGTCGATCACCCGCCGGATCCGGGACCATTATGCTCAGGGCCAGGGACTCGGGCCCGGATTCGATCTCAAACGCGGCCGCGGCGGCATTCGCGAGGTCGAGTTCTTCGTCCAGATTCACCAGCTGATCCATGGCGGCCGTGAGCCGGAACTGCGGTCGCCGGCGACGCTCGACGCCCTGAGCGCGCTGTGCCGCGCCGGAAGGATCGGCGCGCCCGAGGCGGCCGCGCTCGGCGATGCCTATCGGCTGCTGCGGACGATCGAGCATCGGCTGCAGATGGTCGAGGACCGCCAGACCCACGAACTCCCACGCAACCCGGAGGCGCTCGACACTGTCGCGCGGCTGCACGGCCTCGCCGACGGAGAGGGCCTCGTCGACCTGATCGAGCCCCACGTCCGCGAGGTGGCCGAGCTCTACGGGACGCTTGGCGGCGACGAGGCCAACCGGCTGCCGCTTGAGCCTGCGGGGCTCGAAGCGAGCCTGGCCGACGCCGGCTTCGCCGACCCCGCCGCCGCGGCCGTCCGGGTCGCCGCCTGGCGGTCGGGCCGGATTCGGTCGCTGAGGACGCCTGCCGCCCGCGACGCCTTCGAGGCAATGCTTCCAAGCCTTATCCACGCCTTTGCCGAGGCCCCCGATCCGATGCGCGCGATCAACCGGTTCGAGGACGTGATCGAGCGGCTGCCCAGCGGTATCAATCTCTACCGCCTGCTCGAGGCGCGGCCGGCGCTGACCCAGCATGTCGCCGCCATTCTCAGCCATGCCCCGGTCCTCGCCGACCAGCTTGGCCGTCGCCCCGAGCTGCTCGACAGCCTCATCGACGCCAGCGCTTTCGAGTCTGCCGGGGCGGTCGAAATGCTGGCCTCGGATATGGCGCGTGCCGACCGCGCCGGTGACGACTATCAGCTGCTGCTCGACCGGGTGCGCCGCCAGGTGAACGAGCGCCGGTTCGCGCTCGGCGTCCAGCTCGTCGTCGGCCATGGCGATCCGCTGCAGGTCGCCGAGGGCTATAGCCGGGTTGCCGAGGCGGCGATCGAGGTGCTGGCGGGCGCCACGGTGCGGGAGTTCGAGCGGCCGCACGGGCGGGTCCCGGGCTCGGAGCTGCTCGTGCTTGGTCTGGGTAGGCTCGGCGGCGGCGCGCTCACCTTCGCTTCCGATCTCGACCTCATCTATCTGTTCAGCGGCACGCACGAGGCGGAATCGGACGGCCTCAGGCCGCTCCGCGCGACCGACTATTTCAATCGCCTGGCGCCGCGGGTGACGGCGGCGCTGTCGGTTCCGACCGCGGCCGGGCCGCTCTACGACGTCGACATGCGGCTGCGGCCCAATGGCCAGGATGGCTTGCTGGCCGTGAGCCTGGAGACTTTCGATCGCTACCAGCGCGAGCAGGCGTGGACCTGGGAGCATATGGCGCTGCTGCGCGCCCGCCCCGTCTTCGGCTCCGCTGGAGCGCGGGCGCAGCTCCAGCAGGTCGTCGAAGAGACGCTCCGCCGACCCCGCGATCCCGCCCGGGTCCGGATCGAGGCGGGGCGGATGCGCGCCGATATCGCCGCCCACAAGCCACCGCACGGACCCTTCGACATCAAGCACGGCGACGGCGGCCTCATCGATCTCGAATTCGCCATGCACAGCCTCCAGCTCAGCCACCGGGTCGGCCTGACGCCTCATCTTGGAAATGCGCTCGACCATCTCATCGAGGCCGGCCTCGTTCCAGCGGCGGTTTTGCCGGCCTACCGGCTGCTGACCCGGATGCTGGTCATGTTCCGACTGGTCTCGCCGAGCTCCGCCGAGCCGCCGGCGGCCACCCGGCCGCTGGTCGCAAAGGCCTGCGGCCAGCGCGACTGGGACGAATTGCTTGCGGCTCACGAGCGGGCACGGCAGACAATAAGCGACTTGTGGCGCACCTTCAGCCAGACCTAGACGCGCAATCCGGGTTGGTCGCAACGAGCGAGGAGATCGACATGCTGAGCGAAGGCGACCGGGTACCCGATGTAAAGCTCACCGCGATGGAAGGGGAGCCGGTCAGCCCCGCCGATTTCCGCGGCAACAAGCTCGTCCTCTATTTCTACCCGAAGGACGACACGTCGGGATGCACGCGCGAGGCGCAGGATTTCAGCGCGCTGGCCGGGGAGTTCGAGAAAGCGGGAACCTGGATACTCGGCGTGTCGCGCGACGACCCGGCGAGCCACACCCGCTTCACCGGCAAATATGATCTCAAGGTGCGGCTCGCGAGCGACTCCGACGGCTCGGTCTGCGAGGCTTTTGGCACATGGGTCGAGAAGTCGATGTACGGCCGCAAATATATGGGTATCGAAAGGGCGACGTTCCTCGTCAATCGCGACGGAACCATCGCCCGGATCTGGCGCAAGGTGAAGGTACCGGGGCACGCCGAGCAGGTGCTCGCGGCCGCGCGCGAGCTGCCTTGAACCGGACCGGCCCGAGAGAGGGGGACCCAATGGCGGAACGCAGGCCCGCCCGCATCGTTTTGCGGCTGATGCACAATCCGATCACCCTTCCGCTCATCGGCGGCTCGCTGCTTGCCGCCGTTGCCGTCGGCATCCATCTCGGCGAGAGCGCGATCGGCATGATCAAGCCGGTCTATTTCCAGGGTCCGGCGCTGCATCCGCGCGACCGCGGCGCGGCCATCGAGGAGAGCCGGCTCGCCCCGCGGCCCGCCGCCTATGCATCGCTCTACGGCTGGGACGAGGGCCGGGCCGCTCGAGCCGCGGAGTGCCCGGACTGCGACGTACAGCGCCCGGCCGAGACGAGGGTCTATTCTGCGGCCGTGCCCTATTTCGGCGGCGGCGGGACCGCGACCTCGTCGCTGCCTGAGCCTGTCGAGAAGGAGGAGACGCAGGCTTCTCCACCGCCATTGGAGGCCGAAGCGCCGAAGCGCGACCTTGTGCGCTATGCCCATTATCCCGTGAGTGCCGAGGACGCTGAGCCAGCCCTTGTCGAGGATGCGGCGCATTATGGCGACGTGTCCTACCAGCAAGGGGATGTGTGGCTGATCGACGGGGCTCGCGAACAGCGTTAGTCCGCGCTCTCGCGTCGCATCTGAAGGAACTTCCGGGCCGATGACTTCGATCGCGCAGGCGTGCCGCCGGGTGCTGCTCAGCGCAGACCCGCGCATCAAGGTCAAGGCGGCGCGGGCGGCGGCCCGCGACTGGCGCAGCGGCCGGCTTGCCGCGCGTTTCGACGCGCCGATGCCGGATCGACCGGCAAGGCCGGAGCGGCCCGAACTGCTGCCGCCATCGCGGATGCCGAAGCGGGGCAGGGCCGGATCGGAGCGAAGCCGCATCGCGCTCCTGCACGCGCTGGCGCATATCGAGTTCGTCGCAATCGACCTGGCGTTCGACCCCATCGGGCGCTTCGGCGCGAGATTCCCTACGGCGTTCATCGACGACTGGATCTCGGTGGGCGCCGACGAGGCGATGCACTTCGCACTTCTGGAGCGCCGGCTGCACGCGCTCGGCAGCCGTTACGGCGGCCTGCCGGCGCATGACGGCTTGTGGCAGGCGGCCGAGGCGACGGCCCACGATCCGCTCGCTCGGCTGGCGGTGGTCCCGATGGTGCTGGAGGCGCGCGGACTCGACGTCTCTCCGGCGACGATCGGCGCGCTCGAACGCGCCGGCGATCATCGTTCCGCTGCGATCCTCGCGCGGATCTATCGCGACGAAATCCGCCATGTCGGATCCGGCACGCGCTGGTTCCGCGCAGGGTGCGAAGCCCAGGGGCTGGACATCGTTGCGCACTGGCAACGACTGATTCGAACTCACTTCCGCGGCAGTCTCAAACCTCCGTTCAACGACTCAGCGCGCGACGAAGCCGGTCTACCCCGCGAATTCTACGCAGGGCTTGCCGGGGTCGAATTTCATTAACAATCTGCAGCCACACGCACGGGGTGGGCACCTTCCGGCGTCTTGAGTGGGGCAACAGCCCAGTTTTTAAGCAAGCGGTCGCCATGCGTGGCCGTGCCGGCCCATCGGGCCGACCGGGGAAGACGAATGACTGATCTGCTGCAGAATACCAACGTGAACGTCGCGGGAAGGTTCCTTAATCTGTTCAAGCCACGAGATATCTTTCTGCACGACGGCAAGAGCCTCCGTCGCTTCACGATCGGCGCCGGCATCCAGATGAGCGCCGCGCTTGCCGCCCTCGTCCTTCTCGCCTGGTCGGCATTCGCGACTGTCCAGGCCATCGCGCTGATGAACGGCGACGTGGCCCAGATGCAGCGTCAGCTCGCCCGCATGGAGGCCAGCGTCGCGGCGATGCGCGACCAGGCCCGCAGCCACGCCGAGCTGCTCGAGCGCCGCCAGGAATTCCTTACCCGCATGCTTTCCGGCGACGCCGACGCCGATCAGCTCGCCTCTTTGCTTCCGGAGCTGGAGCGCTTTCCGCACAACGCGCTTTCCGAAAACTATGCCGAGGTCGACGGCATGCAGCAGGCGCTGGCCGAGCAGGCGCGGGACGTGACGCTTCAGCGCTATCGCGAGACTGCTCGCCTGGTCAGGCAGCTCGGCATCAATCCCGCTCGCTTCCATGGCGCGGCCACCGGCATGGGCGGCCCTTTCGAGGCGGTTGATGCCGATAATGCGGATCCCCGTTTCCGCGAGCTGTTCGTCAGCTGGCGGCGCCTCGAGCAGCTCGAGCAGGGCGTCACCGCGATCCCTTCGGCCCAGCCGCTCCGCACCTCGTCGAACTTCACCAGCGGCTTCGGCGTGCGCTCCGATCCTTTCCGCGGCCGGGCAGCCATGCACGGCGGCATCGATCTGGCCGGCCCTGTCGGCACGCCCATCTATGCCACCGCCGACGGCGTCGTCGCCCGCTCCGAATGGAATAGTGGCGGCTATGGCAATCTCGTCGAGATCAATCACGGCGAAGGCATCCAGACCCGCTACGGCCACCTCTCCCGCCTGATCGCTCAGCCGGGCCAGCGCGTCCGGCGCGGCGACCTGATCGGCCTGATGGGCTCGACCGGCCGTTCGACCGGCAGCCACCTCCATTATGAGGTCCGCATCGACGGTCGCGCCGTGAACCCGATCCCCTTCATGCAGTCGAACGACATGCTGGTGGCGCTTCAGCAGCGCAGCCAGGGCCCCGCCGACGTTGCGCTCGGCGGTCCTTCGGGCGGCCCGGCCGCAGGCTCGCGCTGACCCCGGATTTCCTCGCTTTCGGCTTCTGAACAGGCGCTGCCTTCCCCCAGGGAAGGCAGCGCCTGTTGATTCAAGCGGTCGGCGTAGGTCGGCCGCGCGCCGCATCGAGCCGGGCGAGGCTTTCCGCAGGCCAGTGATCGCGCCGGTCGTAATAATGCTCCACCGCCGGAATGCCCTCGGGAAGCGGCAGCCAGGGAAGGCGGCTGGACGTAAAGATGGCGATGTCGGGCGGGAGGCGCGCCGGCTCGTCGAGCGTTCCGACGCGGACGAAGGCAGCGGCCTGGCCCGCGCCCGGATAATGGCTCCAAAGGGCCACCCGGCAGTGCGGACAGCGATGGATCGTCTGTGGCTTGCCGCTGGTCCCGGCGACCGGGTCGGCTTCGGTATCGCCGGTCAGAAGCTCGAGACGGTCGGTCTCGATCAGCGCATTCAGCGCGAAGGCGCTGCCGGACAGGCGCTGGCATTCGGTGCAATGGCAGGCATGGACGAACAAGGGAGCGGAGGTCATGCGGTAGCGGATCTCGCCGCAGGCGCAGCGGCCCTCGAAGCCTTCTTCGGCAGCCATGGCCTTTTCTCCCGCTCCGGGATGAAGACCGTCCGAGTCTGCCGCGCCGTCGGCATACAGGCGGGCCTCATCGCACAAAGAAATGGGGGCTGACGTTGCCGTCAGCCCCCACTTTCCTTGGATCGGATCCAGCCGAAACCGGACGGCGATCCGTGGAAGGTTCCGGCCGGAGCCTTTCGGCCCCGGTCGGTTCCTCGGTTTCCGTTCGTCGCCTTTCGGCTTCGTTCGGTCACCTGACCGGAATTCCACCGAAGACTTTCGACTTCGCTGGTTTCCCGATCGCAGGAATCATCTCGGCATTGCTGCGTCGACTATCCCGTTTCGGTTCCTTGCCCGAAGGCTCGGAGCCACGAATGACTGGGAAAGTGGGTTCGGCTTGCGCCTCGCGCTTGTTCCTTGCTCATCCGTCCATCGCTTCGCCGGCACTCATTCTTTCGAATGTCTGTCGCTTCCGCGGTGGTCTCAGCTTCGATCTGGCTCCGTTTCCGGAGTGGCGATCTTCCGCTGCGAAACACGAACATGACTCCACATGCCGAGTCGCACCAAGCGAAATCGACATGATGACGGCTGTGAATTGCGGGGATAACGGGGATAAGGTGCGGCGATCGTGGGCAGGGCGCGCCTTCTGTACTGGGACGCGCGCCGCTCATAGGGATTTCGTCCGGAATGGCGAGACAAGATCGGTGCCGAGAATGAAGTGGTGGTTGGGATCGCGGGCCGTGAGATCGATCGTCGAGGCGGTGGCCCGGGCCACTGCCGGCCACCGCCACGGTCCCGACACCGACTGAGCTTGCCGGCCTTCGTCCGGGTGCAGATGGACCTTGGCAAGGATATCGAGGGCCTGTCGCGCCGGCGCAGGATTCGGTCTCGAGTCCGAGCCCGATCGGCGGTCGCTTGATAGGCCGCTCCGGCTCGGGCAGTCTGGCGCCATGGCATCGACCTTCCACGACCGGGCTGCGGGCGAGTTCGATTATCGTGCGGCATGGCGACGGGACGATGCCGCGATCGAGGCGGATGCCATCCATTTCTGGAGGCGGCTCGGCATTCTCCCGGAGGGTGTCACCCCGGAGGCGCGGGCCAAGGAACTGGTCGCCGTCGCCTACCGGGACGGCGGGCTGGTCGCAGTCGCCACCGCGAGCGTGGTCCGGCTGGAATTCCTGCGGGCTCGGTTCGCGATGCTGCGGGCCGCCGTCGACCCGGATTTCCGCCGCAGCCGCGCCGCCCTCGGCCTCGCCTTGTTCACGCGCGACCTGCTCGAGCGGTGGTCCTACGCGCATCCCAAAGAGGGTGTTGCCGGTCTGGGTGCGATCATCGAGGCGCCGGAACTGGCCGCCCATCGAAAGGAACCCTATTGGCCAGCCACGCGATTGGGCCTGGTCGGCTATACCGCCGATGGCCACCAGATTCGCGTCTCCTGGTTCGACCAGTTCAGGCTGGACTGAGCGGGGTCAGTCCGCCGGTTGCAGCGATCCGAATTCCGGATCGAACGAGACCAGGCTCTGTATGTCGGGCGAGTTGACGCCCAGTGCCATCGGGCAGACCGCTCCGGGAATGACGGCCACGTCGAACAGCTCCTTGATTGCGCCGCTCAGGCGGATCCATTCCACGAGATCACCGGTCCTGAGATCGACGATGCATATTCCGCACCACGGCTCGCCGTCGCGCCGTGAGAGCTCGTCATGCAGCGCCAGGCCGGAAAAGGCGCCGTCCCTCGGCAGCGAAACGGTAACGATCGCGAAGCCGGCGTGGAGCGAGAGTCCGCGAAGGAAGCCGGGACAGAAGGCGACATCCTCTCTTGCCCCTGACGTCGGATCGACGCGGACGAGCATGCCTCGTCCGGAATCGAGCAGCCAGACAGCGTCCTTCGTCACTCTCGGGCTGTGCGGCATCGATAGCTGATCGGTGACGATGCGATCGGTGCGCACGTCGATGAGGACTCCGCCCTCGTGGCGACGGTCGCGCCAGCCGTTGATCATGTCGGATCGGCTCACCGCCGTGACATAGGCGGGCGCGCCGTCCTGAATGGCGAGCCCGTTGAGATGACAGCGATCCTCGGCGGCCAGCCGCGAGATGAAGGGCGGCTTCCACAGCGGCTTGAATCCATGGGTGACGCTCATCGTCGCCAGGCAGCTGAACTTCGTATTGACGAAGATGACCCGTCCGTTCCGATCCACGGCGAGCTCGTGCACGTCGATGTCGCCGGTGGTCTGGGCATTGCGCGGCACGAACAGGCGATCGAAATCCTTGTTGGCCCGCTCGTGCGGCGCGAGAACGTTCTCGAGCCGCCAAATCTGGAAGAGCGAGCCGAGATAGAGACGCTGGGGCGTGGCGTGGACGCCCATCGCCCGTAGATAATTCTGCTGATGGAAGGAGACGCGGTCGTCGGCCAGGCGCCCGACGAGGAAGAGTTGTCCGGTCTGATAGGAGGTGAAGGCCAGGCTGGACCTCGTCCGTCCCAACCAGGCGCTGAAGCCACGCGAGACGCTGATATGGGTCTGGTCGGCGGCCGGGGCGGCCGGCGCCGGGGCGGCCTTCGCCTCCTCGACGGCGACATCGCCCGCATCCGCCTTCGCGGACCCATTCCTTCCCTTGGCCATGCCGCTCCCCGGTTGGTGGAGCTCAGGCTAGAAGGATTCGGATGCACCGGCCAGATCGGTCCTTGAAAAAGGGGCGCCCCGGCTATGCCGGGACGCCCCTCTTGATCGTGCCGGGTCGGATCAGGCGAAGATGACGTCCGACTGGATGATCAGGATGTTGG
>NZ_QDFY01000059.1 GCF_003347635.1 Sphingosinicella terrae | reverse complement strand
GTCGAGCGGGCGGACCAGGCGATCTCCACGGTCGATGGCGGCCGATCGATGGCGGACGAGGCGGTCCAGGCGATGGGCCGGGTCTCGGAGAGCGCCAAGGGCATCGACAGCGTCATCGAGGGCGTCGACAAGATCGCCTTCCAGACGCGCGTCCTGGCGATGAACGCGGCGGTCGAGGCCGGCCGCGCCGGCGAGGCGGGCCGCGGCTTCGCGGTCGTCGCCGACCTTGTCTCGGCGCTGGCGATGCGCGCCGAGGAGGAGGCCAAGCGGGCCCGCGACCAGCTCACCGTCACCCAGGCGGAGATTGGCACGGCGGTCGGCGCGGTGCAGAAGGTCGACAGCGCGCTGGCCGGCATCTCGGAAGGGGTGAGCGAGGTCCACCACCTGCTCGGCACGATGGCGTCGGACAACCAGGCCCAGGCTTCGGCGATCACCCAGATCAGCGCCGCGGTGACCAATATGGACCAGTCGACCCAGCAGAATGCGGCGATGGTCGAGGAGACCTCGGCGGCCGCCCGCAACCTGTCGGGCGAGGTCGAGGCGCTGGCCGAGCAGGCCGG
>NZ_QDFY01000058.1 GCF_003347635.1 Sphingosinicella terrae | reverse complement strand
CGATAAAACGAGTGAAAAACTCGTTCGCCGGAAGACCAAGGGTTCCTGTCCAACGTTAATCGGGGCAGGGTGAGTCGGCCCCTAAGGCGAGGCTGAAAAGCGTAGTCGATGGGAAACGGGTTAATATTCCCGTACTTGGTATAACTGCGATGTGGGGACGGAGAAGGTTAGGTTATCGCACTGTTGGATGTGCGTTTAAGCCGGTAGGTGGGTGTTTTAGGCAAATCCGGAACACCATTCAACACCGAGAAGTGATGACGAGGTTCTACGGAACTGAAGTAACCGATACCACGCTTCCAGGAAAAGCCACTAAGCTTCAGGTTATACTAAACCGTACTATAAACCGACACAGGTGGTCAGGTAGAGAATACTCAGGCGCTTGAGAGAACTCGGGTGAAGGAACTAGGCAAAATAGCACCGTAACTTCGGGAGAAGGTGCGCCGGCGTAGATTGTAGTGATTTACTCACGAAGGTTGAACCGGTCGAAGATACCAGCTGGCTGCAACTGTTTATTAAAAACACAGCACTGTGCAAACACGAAAGTGGACGTATAGGGTGTGATGCCTGCCCG
>NZ_QDFY01000057.1 GCF_003347635.1 Sphingosinicella terrae | reverse complement strand
CCACAAGCGGTGCTGAAGTGATTTTGTTTTATTAATCGATGACAATTTAGAGGATCATCAAAATGAAAAAATCATTAGTTGCTTTAGCAGTATTATCGGCTGCAGCAGTAGCTCAAGCAGCTCCACAACAAAATACTTTCTACGCAGGTGCGAAAGCAGGTTGGGCGTCATTCCATGATGGTATCGAACAATTAGATTCAGCTAAAAACACAGATCGCGGTACAAAATACGGTATCAACCGTAATTCAGTAACTTACGGCGTATTCGGCGGTTACCAAATTTTAAACCAAGACAAATTAGGTTTAGCGGCTGAATTAGGTTATGACTATTTCGGTCGTGTGCGCGGTTCTGAAAAACCAAACGGTAAAGCGGACAAGAAAACTTTCCGTCACGCTGCACACGGTGCGACAATCGCATTAAAACCTAGCTACGAAGTATTACCTGACTTAGACGTTTACGGTAAAGTAGGTATCGCATTAGTAAACAATACATATAAAACATTCAATGCAGCACAAGAGAAAGTGAAAACTCGTCGTTTCCAAATTTCTTTAATTTTAGGTGCGGGTGTTGAGTACGCAATTCTTCC
>NZ_QDFY01000056.1 GCF_003347635.1 Sphingosinicella terrae | reverse complement strand
GGCGCATTAGCTAGTTGGTGAGGTAACGGCTCACCAAGGCAACGATGCGTAGCCGACCTGAGAGGGTGATCGGCCACACTGGGACTGAGACACGGCCCAGACTCCTACGGGAGGCAGCAGTAGGGAATCTTCCGCAATGGACGAAAGTCTGACGGAGCAACGCCGCGTGAGTGATGAAGGTTTTCGGATCGTAAAGCTCTGTTGTTAGGGAAGAACAAGTACCGTTCGAATAGGGCGGTACCTTGACGGTACCTAACCAGAAAGCCACGGCTAACTACGTGCCAGCAGCCGCGGTAATACGTAGGTGGCAAGCGTTGTCCGGAATTATTGGGCGTAAAGGGCTCGCAGGCGGTTTCTTAAGTCTGATGTGAAAGCCCCCGGCTCAACCGGGGAGGGTCATTGGAAACTGGGGAACTTGAGTGCAGAAGAGGAGAGTGGAATTCCACGTGTAGCGGTGAAATGCGTAGAGATGTGGAGGAACACCAGTGGCGAAGGCGACTCTCTGGTCTGTAACTGACGCTGAGGAGCGAAAGCGTGGGGAGCGAACAGGATTAGATACCCTGGTAGTCCACGCCGTAAACGATGAGTGCTA
>NZ_QDFY01000055.1 GCF_003347635.1 Sphingosinicella terrae | reverse complement strand
GTTATTTATAGCTCTACCAAAGGTACGAGCAAAGTGCTACAATTGGTGTCCGCAGATGGCCGTTTCAAAGCTAACTTGCCGGGAGCAGGTGGACAATTTAAGTTTCCTGCTTGGTCACCGTATTTGACTAAATAAAATAAAATTCTTTTTAGGAGCAACAAATGAAAAAACTAGCTAAAGTATTGATGATTGCGGCACCAGCATTCGTATTAGCAGCTTGCAGCAGCTCATCAGACAATGCTAACGCAAATGCTAACGCAAACGCAGGTCAATTCGGCGGTATGACTGCTGAAGACTTACAAACTCGTTACAACACTGTGTACTTCGGTTTCGATAGCTACGCAGTTGAAGGTGAGTACCAACAACTTTTAGATGCACACGCTGCATACTTAACATCTGCAAACGGTAAAGTAACTGTTGCTGGTCACGCTGACGAACGTGGTACTCCAGAGTACAACATCGCATTAGGTCAACGTCGTGCAGACGCAGTTAAAAACTACTTAGCAACTAAAGGTGCTAACCAAGTTTCAACTGTTTCTTACGGTGAAGAAAAACCGGCTGTGTTAGGTCACACTGAAGCTGACTACGCTAAAAACCGTC
>NZ_QDFY01000054.1 GCF_003347635.1 Sphingosinicella terrae | reverse complement strand
CGAAGGCACGCACGTCATGGCCCGCCTTGGCGAGATTGGCCGCCATGCCGCCGCCCATATTGCCCAGCCCGATGAAACCTAAACGTGCCATGTCGAGTCTCTTTCCACGATTGCGCTACTGGACGACGCCATCACCCCATGGTCGGGATGACGAAGGCGTTCTCGCCGGTTGGCGAGCCGTCGGGCCAGCGCTGGGTGATGGTCTTCACCTTGGTCCAGAAGCGGACGCCCTCGGGTCCGTGCTGGTTGATGTCGCCGAAGCCCGAGCGCTTCCAGCCGCCGAACGTGTGGTAGGCGACCGGCACCGGAATGGGCACGTTGATGCCGACCATTCCGACATTCACCTGGTGGGCGAACTCGCGGGCGGCATGGCCGTTGCGGGTGAAGATGGCGACGCCGTTGCCATATTGATGCTCGCTCGGAAGCCTGAGCGCCTCCTCGAAGCTGTCGGCGCGGACCATCTGCAGGACCGGCCCGAATATCTCCTCCTGGTAGGAGCGGAAATTGGGCTTCACATGGTCGAAGAAGGTGGGGCCGATGAAGAAGCCTTCCTCATGGCCCTGGAGCGAGAAGCCGCGGCCGTCGACGACGAGCTCGCCGCCCTCGTCGGCGCACATCTGGATGTA
>NZ_QDFY01000053.1 GCF_003347635.1 Sphingosinicella terrae | reverse complement strand
CGCCTTCGTTGGCGAGCTCGGTCACCTGGTCGTCGACATGGTCGACCACATAGGTGTCGTTGCCGAACCCGCCCGACATCCGGTCCGCGCCGGCGCCGCCGTCGAGCGTGTTCTTGGCCCGGTTGCCGACCAGCTGGTTGCTCGACGCATTGCCGGTGGCGTTCACCGCCGCGCTGCCCTCGAGGATGAGGATCTCGACATTCTCGGGCAGCGCGAAACTGACCAGGCTGCGCACCCGGTCGGTGCCCTCGTTCGCCAGCTCGATCACCGTGTCGTAGGCATGATCGACGATATAGGTGTCGTTGCCGAGCCGGCCCTCCATCCGGTCGGCGCCGCGCGCGCCGTCGAGGGTGTTCGCGGCCGAGTTGCCGACCAGCCGGTTGCCCGCGGCATTGCCGGTGCCGTCGATCGCGGCGGTTCCGGTGAGATAGAGATTCTCGATGTTCGGGATGAGCCCGTAGGAAACCGAACTCTTCACCGTGTCGACGCCCTCGTCCGTGCCCTCGACCACCCGGTCGTTCACATGGTCGACGACATAGGTGTCGTGCCCGTTTCGGCCCGACATCGTATCGGCGCCCGCGCCGCCGTTGATCACATTGGCCTTGGCATTGCCGTAGAGACGGTTGTCCAGCGCGTTGCCGGTGGCGTCCGTCACGCCAGCGCCGCCGAGTGCGAGCGCCTCGAC
>NZ_QDFY01000052.1 GCF_003347635.1 Sphingosinicella terrae | reverse complement strand
GGGTCAGCATATCTGCGATTGGATCTTGCATGCTCATGTATTTACTCCCATGATTCCAAATTAAAAGAGGTTATTACCAGCTTGCTTTCTTAAGGCCTGGAATTTCACCGCGCATTGCAGCTTCACGTACCTTAATACGGCTTAAACCAAACTTACGAAGTACACCGTGTGGACGACCAGTTTGGCGGCAACGGTTACGCTGACGGCTAGGACTTGAATCGCGCGGAAGTGTTTGTAGTTTTAACACTGCCGCCCAACGATCTTCGTCTGAAGAATTTGCATCAGAGATGATTTTCTTTAATTCTTCACGTTTAGCGTAGAATTTATCAGCTAATTTAGCACGTTTAACATCACGTACAATCATTGATTGTTTTGCCACGATAACCTACCTTATTTACGGAATGGGAAATTGAAAGCAGCTAATAAAGCTTGGCCTTCTTCATCGCTTTTCGCAGTTGTGGTGATAGTAATATCTAAACCACGTACACGATCTACTTTATCATAGTCGATTTCTGGGAAAATGATTTGTTCACGAACACCCATACTGTAATTACCACGACCGTCGAATGACTTCGCATTTAAACCGCGGAAGTCACGGATACGTGGAACAGCGATAGTAATCAATCTTTCAAAGAATTCCCACATACGTTCGCCACGTAGGGTTACTTTGCATCCGATTGGATATCCCTGACGGATTTTAA
>NZ_QDFY01000051.1 GCF_003347635.1 Sphingosinicella terrae | reverse complement strand
TTGGCTGGTGGCCCGACTTGAAGGCGAGCCTGACCTGACGCTGAGAGCTTTGCTGGCCGAGCTGCACGATCGTGGGGTGGAAGTGAGCTACGGGGCATTGTGGAATTATCTGGAGCGCGAGGGCTTCAGCTTTAAAAAAAACCGTGTTCGCCATCGAGCAGGATCGACCGGCGATTGCCAGGCGGCGAGTTCAGTGGCGCAAATACCAAGACCGCCTCGATCCTAAACGCCTGGTCTTCATCGACGAAACCTGGGCGAAGACGAACATGACCCGCACGCATGGTCGCTCCCGGCGCGGCCAGCGACTTCGCGCGAAGGTGCCGCACGGGCACTGGCGAACCCTTACCTTTCTCGCCGCGCTCCGCCATGATCGGATCGATGCACCTTGCGTGCTCGACGGCCCCATCAACGGCCAGTCCTTCCTCGCTTATGTCGAGCAGTTCCTGGTGCCGACGCTCAGCCCTGGCGACATCGTCATCATGGACAACCTGGGCAGCCATAAGAGCATCGCCGTTCGTCGAGCGATCCGCGGCGCTGGCGCCAAGCTCCTCTTCCTGCCGCCTTACTCGCCCGACCTGAACCCGATCGAGCAGGTCTTCGCCAAGCTCAAAACCTTGTTCCGAAAGGCCGAAGAGCGAACCGTCGATGCCTGTTGGAAGCGGATCGGAACCCTCCTCGACCACTTCCAACCTGCCGAATGCGCGAACTACCTCGCAAACAGCGGATATGCTTCAGTCTAAGATGATCATGCTCTAG
>NZ_QDFY01000050.1 GCF_003347635.1 Sphingosinicella terrae | reverse complement strand
CATCGCATTACTCCAGTTAATTAAATAATTTCATTATTAGATTTGAAGAAACGGACTTTTTTACCGTCTTCGAATCTAAAACCTACACGGTCAGCTTTATTTGTTTTCGGGTTGAAAATTGCAATATTTGACGCATCAATTGCAGCTTCTTTCTTCACTAAGCCACCAGCTTTACCTAAAGCAGGAACCGGTTTTTCATGTTTAGTGATGATTTTAACGCCTTCAACAATCACTTTACCGTTTGGTAACACTTGAGTTACCTTACCACGTTTGCCCTTATCTTTACCGGTAAGAACAATTACTTCATCATTTTGACGGATTTTAGCAGCCATTACATTCCCCTTACAGTACTTCTGGAGCTAATGAAATGATCTTCATAAACTTCTCAGAACGAAGTTCACGAGTCACAGGTCCAAAAATACGAGTACCGATTGGTTGCTCAGTGTTATTGTTTAAAATTACACAAGCATTACCATCGAAACGAATAACTGAGCCATCTGGGCGACGAACACCCTTCTTGGTGCGCACAACAACTGCTTTTAACACATCACCTTTTTTAACTTTACCGCGTGGAATTGCTTCTTTCACAGTAACTTTGATAATGTCGCCAATAGCAGCGTAACGACGGTGCGATCCACCTAGAACCTTGATACACATTACGCTACGAGCCCCTGAGTTATCAGCAACATCCAGCATAGTCTGTTCTTGGATCATATTAGTGCTCCGTTAAATTAAAAAACACCCTTTCGGGACGAAAACCCACTTACCC
>NZ_QDFY01000005.1 GCF_003347635.1 Sphingosinicella terrae | reverse complement strand
CCCCGTAGCTCACTTCCACCCCACGATCGTGCAGCTCGGCCAGCAAAGCTCTCAGCGTCAGGTCAGGCTCGCCTTCAAGTCGGGCCACCAGCCAATCGTGCTCTGACAGGAGGATCGGCTTGCGGTATCCGCCCATCTTGGCCGGCGCCACGCTCCCCGTCTGGCGCTTGCGAATACACCATCGCGAGACGCTCGCAGCACTCACCCCCAGCAGGGCCCCCGCCTCGCGGTTCGGAGAGCTCTCCGCCACCGCCACCACACGCTCACGAAGATCATTCGAATAAGGTCGCGTCATCGATGCTGACCTCCTCCCAGCCAGCATCTTGAATCACGAACCGAACCGCTTGGGAATCCCAACCAGACTCACACAAGCATGATCATGCTCTAGATTATTGAATTGCCGCCAAAAAATATGAACGGCCATATTTCAGGTCGACGAAATCCGGCCTTTTGCGCGTTGCTCAGATGTGGATCGGCTTGCCCGTCACCGCCATCGCCGCTTCCTTGATCGCCTCGCTGTGCGTCGGGTGGGCGTGGCAGGTGTAGGCGATGTCCTCGCTGGTCGCGCCGAACTCCATCGCCTGGGCGGCCTGGGCGATCATCGTTCCGGCGACGCTGGCGATGATGTGGACGCCGAGCACGCGGTCGGTGCGGGCGTCGGTGACGATCTTGACGAAGCCGTCCGTCTCGCGATTGGTCTTGGCGCGGCTGTTGGCCAGCATCGGGAACTTGCCGATCCTGACTTCATAGCCCTCCGCCTTCGCCTCCTCCTCGGACCGGCCGACCGCGGCGATCTCCGGGAAGGTGTAGACGACGCTCGGGATCACCTCGTGATTGACGATGCCGATCTGGCCGGCGAGGATCTCGGCGACGGCAACGCCCTCGTCCTCGGCCTTGTGGGCGAGCATCGGTCCCGGCGTGACGTCGCCGATCGCGTAGATGCCCTCGACGCCGGTGCGGAAATCGTGGTCGACCTCGATCTGGCCGCGCTTGTTGGTCGCCACGCCGGCCTTGTCGAGATCGAGGCCGTCGGTGTTCGGCCGGCGGCCGATCGAGACCAGGACGACGTCCGCGTCGATGGTCTCGGAATCCCCGCCCTTGGCCGGCTCGACGGTGAGGGCGACGCCCTCGCCCTTGCGCTCGGCGCCGGTGACCTTGGTCGAGGTCCTGATCTCGAAGCCCTGCTTCCTGAAGATCTTGTTCGCTTCCTTGCGGATCTCGCCGTCCATGCCGGGCAGGATCTGGTCGAGATATTCGACGACGGTGACCTTCGCGCCGAGCCGGCGCCAGACCGAGCCGAGCTCCAGGCCGATGACGCCGCCGCCGATGACGACGAGATGGTTCGGCACCGCGCCCAGCTCGAGCGCGCCGGTCGAATCGACGATCCGCTCCTGGTCGATCTCGACCCCCGGGAGCGGGGTCACCGACGATCCGGTGGCGATGACGATCTTCTTCGCCTTGTAGGCGGTGCCGGCGACGTCGATCGTGTCGCGGCCGGTGAAGCGGGCCTGGCCCTTGAGCCAGGTCACCTTGTTCTTCTTGAACAGGAACTCGATCCCGCCGGTGAGGCCCTTCACCGCTTCCTTGCGGCCGGCGTGCATGGCGTCGAGGTCGAGCTCCACATGGCCGACCTTGACCCCCCATTTGGCGAGGGTGCCGTGATTGGCCTCCTCGAACAGCTCGCTGGCATGAAGCAGCGCCTTGGACGGGATGCAGCCGACGTTGAGGCAGGTGCCGCCGAGCGTCTCGCGGCTCTCGACGCAGGCGGTCTTGAGCCCGAGCTGGGCGGCGCGGATCGCCGCCACATAGCCGCCGGGCCCGGCGCCGATCACGATCACGTCGAATTCAGTCTCGGCCATCTTTCCTGTTCCCTGGGTCCGCCGGCGCCCGCGCGCTCGGGTTGAACGTTCCGGCGAACACATAGAGCCGGGCACGGCCAAGACAAGCCATTGCCCCCGCCGCCGCTCAGTTATATAAGCGCTTATATGAATGAATCGCTCAGCCTCGGCCACCGGCTCCGGCAGCTCCTCGCCGCCCTCGATGGCGACGTCCAGTCGCTCTACGACGAGCTCGGAATCGCCTTCCGCCCACGTTTCTTCCCGATCGTCCGGCGCCTGCTCGCCGCCTCGCCCCAGCGGGTCGGCGACCTCGCCGCCGCGATCGGCGTCAGCCAGCCGGCGGCGACCCAGACGATCGCCGAGATGGCCCGCGCCGGCCTGGTCTCGCTCGCTCCGGCCGCCGACCGGCGCACCCGCCAGGTCGCCTTGACTCCCGAGGGCGAGCGGCTCGCCGAACGGCTCGGGCCGGTCTGGGCGGCGGTCGAGGCGGCGGCGGCGGCGCTCGACCGCGAGCTCGACCGCCCGCTCTCCGCCGCCATCGACCAGGCTCTCGCCGCGCTCGGCCGCGAGCCGTTCCGCGACCGCATCCGAAAGGCACTGAAATGACGACCCGGCTGCTCGCCTTCCTCCTGCTCCTTCTTGGCTGTGTGCCCGCCGCCGCCGCCGCGCCGCCGCTGACCGAGCGCGACCGCGCCGAGATCGTCGCCCAAGCCGCCGACCTGCTCGAGCGCCGCTATGTCGATGCCGCGGCGGGCGCTCGGCTCGCGGCGGCTTTGCGGGCGCAGGCGCCGGCCTGGGACGGCGTCGCCGATCCGGCGGCCTTCGCGGCCGCGGTCACCGCCTGGCTGCGCAGAGCGAGCGGCGACGGCCATCTCGGCCTCAGCCACAGCGAGACGCCGATCCCGGAGCGGACCGACGGCGGCGCCGACTTCGCTGCCGACATGGACCGCTGGTACGGGCCGGGCGTCAATCACGGCGTCGAGCGGATCGAGCGGCTCGACGGCAACATCATGCTGCTCGAGCTCACCGTCTTCCCGCCGGCCGCGATCGGCGGCGACGTCCTCGCCGCGGCGATGAACGTCGTCGCGCAGGGCGAGGCGCTGATCCTCGATCTCAGGCGAAACGGCGGCGGCGCCGAGACCGCGAACCTCGTCACCGGCTATCTGCTCGGCGAGGGCGGCCGGCCGCTGAGCGGCCGCTACGACCGGCCGAGCGACACCGCCCACGCCAACAGCTCGCCGGTCTGGGTGCCGGGCCGTCGATTCGGCGGCGACAAGCCGCTCTTCATCCTCACCTCGCGGCGGACCTTCTCGGCCGCCGAGGCGGTCGCCTACGACCTCCAGGCGCTCGGCCGTGCGACGATCGTCGGCGAGGTGACCGGCGGCGGCGCCCATCCTTACGAATATCGGCGGGTCCACCCCCATTTCGCCCTGGATCTGCCCGAGGGCCGCTCGGTCAACCCGATCACGGGAGGCAACTGGCAGGGCACCGGCGTCCGCCCCGACGTCGAGGTTCCCGCCGCCGAGGCGCTCGACCGGGCGCTGCAGCTCGCCCGGGAAGCCGTGGCGAGGGGCGGCGACGACCCTACAGGTCGATCAGCAGCCGGACCGGATCCTCGAGCGCTTCCTTCATCCGCACCAGGAAGGTGACCGCCTCGCGGCCGTCGATCAGGCGGTGGTCGTAGGACAGCGCCAGGTACATCATCGGCCGGGCGACGATCTGCCCGTCCTTGACCACCGGCCGCTCCTCGATCCGGTGCATGCCGAGCACCGCCGACTGGGGCGGGTTGATGATCGGGGTCGACAGCAGCGAGCCGAACACGCCGCCATTGGAGATGGTGAAGGTGCCGCCCTGCATCTCCTCCATCTTGAGGGTGCCGTCCTTGGCGCGGCGGCCGAAATCGGCGATCGTCTTCTCGATCTCGGCGAAGCCCAGCACATGGGCGTTGCGGATCACCGGCACGACCAAGCCCTGCGGCGCCGACACCGCGACCGAGACGTCGACATAGTCGCGGTAGACGATCTCGTCGCCCTCGATCGAGGCGTTGACCGCCGGGACGTCGCGGCCCGCGAGCACCGCCGCCTTCACGAAGAAGCTCATGAAGCCCAGGCGGATGCCGTGCTTCTTGTCGAACAGGTCCTTGTAGCGGCTGCGCGCCTCCATCACCGCCGTCATGTCGACGTCGTTGAAGGTGGTCAGCATGGCCGCGGTGTTCTGCGCCTCCTTGAGGCGGCGGGCGACGGTCTGACGCAGCCGCGTCATCCGCACCCGCTCCTCGCGCCGCTCGCCGGCGACGGCGGGTGCGCTGAAGGAGGCGGGAGCGGCCGAAGGCGGCGGCGGCGGCGGCGGCGCGGCGGAAGCCTCGGCCTTCTGCAGCTTGGCGGCGGCGAGCACGTCGTCCTTCGTCAGGCGGCCGTCCTTGCCGGTGCCCTTGATCCGCGACGGATCGAGATGATGCTCGAGCACGATCCGCCGGACCGAAGGCGACAGGGTCAGATGGTGGGCGTCGCCCTCCTCGCCGCCATGATCCTCGGCGGCCTCGGCATCGCCGCGCGCCTCGATATTCTCGCCGGCGCCGGCGGGATTGACCGGTATCTCCGTCGGAGCCGAGGCGGACGCACCCGCGCCGGCCGCCGCGCCGCTTTCCTCGATGCGGGCGATGACCGCGCCGACCTCGACATTGTCGCCCTCGGCGGCGAGCTGCTCGCCCATCACGCCGGCGACCGGCGAGGGAACGTCCACCGCGACCTTGTCGGTCTCGAGGCTGGCGATCGGCTCGTCGGCCTTGACCGCCTCGCCGGGCTTCTTGAGCCACTGCCCCAGGGTCGCCTCGGTGATCGATTCGCCCAGGGTCGGCACTTTGACTTCGGTCGCCATCCTAATCCCGTATCCTTGTGTCTCAACGACGGACGGCCCGGACGGCCGCCCGATCCTCAGCCCGCCTTCCTCTGCACCGGCGCGTTCGCGCCGTGGCCGAGCGCCTCGGCGATCACCGCCGCCTGCTCCGCCGCGTGCCGCTTGGCAAGGCCCGTCGCGGTCGAGGCGGAAGCGGCGCGACCGGCATAGACCGGACGCTTCGGCTTCACCCCGGCCTCGACCAGGCATTTCTCGATCCGCCAGTCGAGGAAGCTCCAATAGCCCTGGTTCTTCGGCTCCTCCTGGGCCCAGACCACCTCCTCAAGGCTGGTCATCCGCTTGAGCCGGGCCACCAGCGGCTCGGCCGGGAACGGATAGAGCTGCTCGATGCGGACGATCGAGGTGGAGGTGTCGCCGGCCTTGTCGCGCGCTTCCATCAGCTCGTAGGCGAGCTTGCCGGTGCACAGGACGAGCCGCTTCACCGCCGCGTCGGCGGGCGGATTGAGGTCGGACAGGATCCGCCGGAAGTGGCTGTCGCCGGTGAAGTCGCCGATCTCGGAAACGGCGAGCTTGTGCCGCAGCAGCGACTTGGGCGTCATGATTACCAGCGGCTTGCGGAAGTCGCGGTGCATCTGGCGCCGGAGGATGTGGAAGTAATTGGCCGGGGTGGTGCAGTTGGCGACCTGCATATTGTCCTCGGCGCACAGCTGCAGGTATCGTTCGGGCCTGGCCGAACTATGCTCGGGCCCCTGCCCCTCGTAGCCGTGCGGAAGCAGCATGACGAGGCCGCTGGCGCGCAGCCACTTCGCCTCGCCGGCGGCGATGAACTGGTCGATCATCACCTGGGCGCCGTTGGCGAAGTCGCCGAACTGCGCCTCCCACAGCACCAGCGTGCGCGGATCGGCGAGCGAATAGCCATATTCGAAGCCGAGCACGCCGAACTCGGAGAGCGGACTGTCGCGGACCTCGAAGCGGCCCGGGCCGACCTGGGTCAGCGGGATGCACTTGATCCCCTTCTCCTGGCAGACCCAGACGGCGTGGCGCTGGCTGAACGTGCCGCGGCCCGAATCCTGGCCCGACAGCCGGACCTGCGAGCCTTCGCGCAGCAGGGTGCCGAAGGCGAGCGATTCGGCGGTCGCCCAGTCGAAGCCGGCACCGGTCTCGAACATCTGCCGCCGGCCCTCGATCACCCGAACCAGCGTCTTGTGGGGAACGATCGTGTCGGGGATGGTCGTCAGGATGGCGCCGACGTCGCGGACCGCCGCCTCGTCGACCGCGGTGCCGACGTTGCGGCGTTCGTCCTCCGGCGTCGACGGCTTGTTGAGGCCGCTCCAGCGGCCCTCGAACCAGTCGGCCTTGTTGGGCAGATAGGACCGGGCCGCCTCGAACTCGCCCTCGAGCAATTGGGTGAACTCGTCGACCTGCCCCGACACCCAGCTTTCGTCGACCACGCCCTCGTCGCGCAGCCGCGCCGCATAGACCTCGGAGATGGGCGGATGCTTGCGGATCGCCGCATACATGAGCGGCTGGGTGAAGCTCGGCTCGTCGCCCTCATTGTGGCCGAAGCGGCGATAGCACCACATGTCGATGACGATGTCGCGGTTGAAGCGCTGGCGGTACTCGATGGCGAGCTTGCAGGCGAAGGTGACCGCCTCCGGATCGTCGCCGTTGACGTGGAGGATCGGCGCCTGGACCGACTTGGCCAGGTCCGACGGGTAAGGCGAGGAGCGGGCGAACTGGGGCGAGGTGGTGAAACCCACCTGGTTGTTGATGACGAAATGGAGCGCGCCGCCGGTGGCGTAGCCGGGGATCCCGGAAAAGCCGAAGCATTCGGCGACGATGCCCTGGCCGGCGAATGCGGCGTCGCCGTGGAGCAGGACGGGAAGGACGAAGTCCCCTTCCGCATCATCGCGCGCCACCTGCTGCGCCTTGCACTTGCCGAGCACGACAGGATCGACCGCCTCGAGATGGCTCGGATTGGGGACCAGCGACAGGTGCACCTTGACCCCGTCGAACTCGCGGTCGGACGAGGTGCCGAGATGATATTTGACGTCGCCCGAGCCGCCGACATCCTCGGGGTTGCTGGCGCCGCCGGCGAATTCCGAGAAGATCGCCCGGTAGGGCTTGCCCATGACGTTGGCGAGGACGTTGAGGCGGCCGCGATGGGCCATGCCGATGACGACGTCCTGGACGCCCAATGCGCCGCCATATTTGATCACCGCCTCGAGCGCCGGCACCATCGACTCGCCGCCGTCGAGGCCGAAGCGCTTGGTGCCGACATATTTGCGGGCGAGGAACTTCTCCCACTGCTCGGCCTGGACGACCTTGGCGAGGATCGCCTTCTTGCCCTCGGGAGTGAAGCGTATCTCCGCCTCGTGGCCTTCCATCCGTTCCTGGAGGAAGCGGCGCTCCTCGAGGTCGTTGATGTGCATATATTCGAGGCCGACCTTGCCGCAATAATTGCGGCGCAGGACCTCGACGATCTCGCGCACCGTCGCCTTTTCGAAGCCCAGGGTGCCGTCGAGATAGACCGGCCGGTCGAGCGCGGCGCCGGTGAAGCCGTGGAATTCGGGCGTGAGGTCGGCGGGGATGTCGCCATGGTGGAGGCCGAGCGGGTCGAGATCGGCGGCGAGGTGGCCGCGCACCCGATAGGTGCGGATCAGCATCATCGCGCGGATGGCGTCGGTCGCCGCCTGCTCGATCTCGGCCTCGGAACGGCCCTCGGCCGCCGCGGCCTGCTTCGCCGCGTCCGCCTTGCGCGCGCCTTCCGCCCGCTCGATGGTCATCCGGGTCGGGTCGAGCCCGGCATTGACCTCGTCGAGCTCGATCAGCGGCCAGTTGTCGCGCGCCCAGCTCGGACCCGCCTCATGCTCGCCGAAATCATCCACTTGCCTTCGCCTTCCACTAAACTCCGGGGCAGACGCGCCGAGCCCTTAACCATTTCGGCCGTGCGTGGGAACCACGCAGCGGAAAGGTTTTCGGTCCCGGTCGTTTCGCCGCCGCCTCCTGCCGCAGCACCCGTTGCGGAAACGTTGCGTCTCCAGCCCTTATAGGCGCTTCAGCCGTTGAGGAGCGCGGCGAGCGTCCTTCCCAGCTCAGATGGGCTCGGGCTCACCCGAATTCCAGCCGCCTCCATCGCCGCGATCTTGTCCTCGGCGCCGCCTTGGCCGCCGGAGACGATCGCGCCGGCATGGCCCATGCGGCGGCCGGGTGGCGCGGTGCGGCCGGCGATGAAGCCGACGGTCGGCTTGGCACGGCCCTTCTTCGCCTCGTCGGCGAGGAAGGCGGCGGCCTCCTCCTCGGCGCTGCCGCCGATCTCGCCGATCATGATGATCGACCGAGTCTCGTCGTCGGCGAGGAACAGCTCGAGCACGTCGATGAAGTTGGTGCCGTTGACCGGATCGCCGCCGATGCCGACCGCGGTGGTCTGGCCGAGGCCCTCATTGCTGGTCTGGAAGACCGCCTCGTAGGTGAGCGTGCCCGAGCGGCTGACGATGCCGACGGAGCCCTTCTTGAAGATGTTGCCGGGCATGATGCCGATCTTGCACTCGTTCGGGGTCAGCACGCCCGGGCAGTTGGGCCCGATCAGCCGCGACTTCGAGCCCGACAGCGCGCGCTTGACCTTGACCATGTCGAGGACCGGGATCCCCTCCGTGATGCAGACGATGAGCGGCACCTCGGCGTCGATCGCCTCGAGGATCGAATCGGCGGCGAAGGGCGGCGGCACGTAGATGACGCTGGCGTCGGCGCCGGTCTCCTCCTTCGCCTGGAGGACGGTGTCGAAGACCGGGAGGCCAATATGGGTCTTGCCGCCCTTCCCGGGCGTCACGCCGGCGACCATGCGGGTGCCGTAGGCGATCGCCTGCTCGGTATGGAAGGTGCCGGTCTCGCCGGTCATGCCCTGGGTGATGACGCGGGTCTCGGCATTGACGAGGATCGACATTCATTGACCTCCGGCGGCACTTGGGCGGGCGGCCCGGCCGCTGATGATGACGGGTGGGACGCGGCGGCCTTGCGGCCGGACGCGCGAGTCGGGTTCCCCTACAGTCGCCCGGCGGCGCGGGGAAGAGCGTTCGGGCACGAGGCGGGCCGGCCGCGGATCAGAAGCCGCCGAGCGATTGGGCGACGAGAATGTTGCCGTCCTGGCCGAGCTGCCGCGCCAGCGCGCCGCCCGGCGGAGCATGACTGACCCGGAAGGCCATGCCGTCCCGCCAGCCCGGCTCCCAGTCGAGCTGGAGGCCGACGCCGCCGAAATCGTCCGAGCTCGTCGGCGGCCGGCCCATCCACGCCTCGAGCGCGGTCCCGGCGATCGGCGCCGCGCCGAAAGCGTAGACGCGGCAATCGTCGATCCACATCCCCTGATCATTCTCGACCCGCGAGACGACGAGGAAGAGCGGCTCGCCGGCCGGCTCGGCGCGGTAGCTGGACAGGGTCAGCCGATTCTCCGGGCTTGTGCCATCGCGGACCGAGCGGTTGACCCGGGCGAGCCGCGGAT
This sequence comes from Sphingosinicella terrae, assembly GCF_003347635.1. Lineage (GTDB taxonomy): Bacteria > Pseudomonadota > Alphaproteobacteria > Sphingomonadales > Sphingomonadaceae > Allosphingosinicella > Allosphingosinicella terrae. The sequence goes on along the minus strand of NZ_QDFY01000005.1, from coordinate 264,309 downwards.
CGGCCTCGTCCGCGATCGCGGTCCAGCCGCCCTGCCGCGCATCGGCCTGCATCGCCTCGAGATCGCCGACCCGCTCGCAGGCGGCGCGGAAGGTGTCGAGCAAGGCGGCGTCGGCCGTCGCCGGCTGCGCAGCCAGGAGGAGGGCGGCGAAACCGAGCATCAGGCGAGGCTCGGATCGATCCCCTTGCAGGCCTCGAGCAGCTCCTTCACCGCGTCGACCGAGACCTTGAAATTGGCCTTGGCCTCGTCGTTGAGCTCGATCTCGACGATCCGCTCGACGCCGCCGGCGCCGATCACGCAGGGGACGCCGACATAGAGATTGTCGACGCCATATTGTCCGGTCAGGTTGACCGCGCAGGGCAGCAGCCTTTTCTTGTCCTTGAGATAGGCCTCGGCCATCTCGATGCCGCTGGTCGCCGGCGCGTAGAAAGCGGAGCCGGTCTTGAGCAAGGCGACGATCTCGCCGCCGCCCGAGCGGGTGCGCTGGACGATCGCGTCGATCTTCTCCTTGGTCGACCAGCCCATCTTGATGAGATCGGGGATCGGAATGCCGGCCACGGTCGAATATTCGACGACCGGCACCATCGTGTCGCCATGGCCGCCGAGGACGAAGGCGGTGACGTCCTGGACGGAGACGCCGAACTCCTCGGCGAGGAAGTGGCGGAAGCGGGCGGAGTCGAGCACGCCGGCCATGCCGACCACCATGTGGTGGGGAAGGCCGGAGAATTCGCGCAGCGCCCAGACCATCGCATCGAGGGGGTTGGTGATGCAGATGACGAAGGCGTCGGGGGCATTGTCGCGGATGCCCTCGCCGACCGCCTTCATCACTTTCAGATTGATGCCGAGCAAATCGTCGCGGCTCATGCCCGGCTTGCGGGCGATTCCGGCGGTGACGATGATGACGTCGGCGCCGGCGATGTCGGCATAGTCGTTCGAGCCCTTGAGCGCGGAGTCGAAGCCCTCGACCGGGCCGCACTGGGCGAGGTCGAGCGCCTTGCCCTGGGGCACGCCCTCGACGACGTCGACCAGGACGACGTCGCCAAGCTCCTTGGCGGCCGCGAGATGGGCCAGGGTTCCGCCGATATTTCCGGCGCCGATGAGCGCGATCTTCTTACGAGCCATGGGGCCCTCCCGAACGTTGACCGAGGCAAAAAGGCGAGCGGCCGCGGACGCAGCCGGAACGGCGTCCGCTTAGACGCGGCGGCGGCGCCGGGCAACAGGCAAAGGGGCTGGGAGAGGCGCGCGAGGATGCACACCGCCTATCCCGACCGCCCCGAGCAAGCCCTCCCCTTGATGGGGAGGGTGGGGTGGGGTGGCGGTTCCGGCTGCACTGAGCGGGTGGGGAGTCCACCCCACCCAAACCCTCCCCATCAAGGGGAGGGCTTAAGAAGGGAGTGGGCCGAGACATAAGGCTCACTCCCCCTCCCCTTGCGCCCGTCGCCGGTAATGCTCCGCCAGCACTGCGAAGGCGAGCTTGCGGACGCCGGTCTCGGAGATCAGGCCCTTGCGGTTCCAGCCGCGCTGATAGACTGGGTGCTGGCGCCGCGGCGAGCGGAAGTCCTTGAGGATCCAGGGCGAGAGGCCGGCGAGGAACGGGATGCGATCGGCCATGGCGAGGGTCTGGCGGTAATATTCGGCCTGATAGTCCTCGGAGTAACGCGGCATCCGCCCGGGATCGCGAAAGCCGGCGAGCGCGTCGGCGCCGAATTCGGAGAGGATGAGCGGCTTGGCATGGTCGGAGCGCCAGACGAAGCCGGGCAGAGCCGACAGCGGATCGCGCGAATACCAGCCATTGTAGGTGTTGACCGCCATCACATCGAGATCGGGGACGAGTGGATCGTCGATCACCATCTCCACCCGCCCGTCGCGCTCCTCGCGGCGGTTGAGCAAGGCGGCGGTGACGAGCCGGCTGGGATCGTGGGCGCGCACGTCCGCGGCCAGGCGGGCGAGGAAGCGGGTGCGCGGCGCGCTCACCGGCGTCTCGTTGCCGACGCTCCACAGGATGATCGACGCGCGGTTGCGGTCGCGCAGGATATTCTCGGCGAGCATCAGCCGGGCCGCGGCGAGCGTCTCCGGCGAGTCGAAGGCGATCCGCCAGTAGACCGGGATCTCGCTCCAGACGAGCAGGCCGAGCTCGTCGGCGGCGCGGGTCATCACCTCGCTGTGCGGATAATGGGCGAGCCGGACGAAATTGGCGTGAAGGCCGTCCCGCGCCTCGGTGAGCAATGCCCGCGCCGACGCCGGGGTAGTCGCCCGGGTCGGCTCGGCGCCGATCTCCTCCTCGTGCAGGCTGACGCCGCGCAGGAAGACCGGGCGGCCGTTCAAGAGGATGCGCTCGCCCTCGACCGAGACGGTGCGAAAGCCGATGCGGTCGCGAAGCACGTCCTCGCCGGCGGCGATCTCGACGTCGTAGAGGGTCGGACGCCCCGGCTGCCAGCGCTCGAGCCCGGTTGGCGCCGGCGCCTCTGCGGACCAGCTTCCGTCGGCGCCGGTGCGGCCGTCGAGGGCGAAGCCCAGAGCGGGTATGAGGAGGCGCACCGGCGCGCCCGCCGCGGCGGCGCCGTCGAGGCGGACGGTGACGGCGAGGCGGCCGTCGCGGGTGAGCCGCACCCAGGCATCGTCGACATAGGTGGCCGGCACCTCGACCAGCCGGACCGAGCGGGTGATGCCCCCATAGGTCTCCCAGTCGGTGACCGGCGGCGGGATGGTGAAGGCGCTGCGCTCGGCGTCGGCGGCGACGGTGACGACATTGCCGCCATCGCGCAGACGCCCGGTGACTTCGAAGGCGAAGGGGGTGAAGCCGCCCTGATGGCGGCCGACCAGCTCGCCGTTCAGATAGACGGCCGCCGCATAGTCGACCGCGCCGAAGCGCAGGAAGGCGCGCCGCCCCGGCCGCGGCGCGGCGTCGAAGCGGCGCTGGTACCAGACCAGCCCATCATAGTGACGAAGCGTGGGATCGTGGGTGATCCAGGAGGAAGGCAGGTCGACCAAAGGCGAGCGCGCCATGTCATATTCGAACAAGGCGTGGGGATCGGCCGCCTCGGCCTCGGCGACGACGACGTCCTCGAAGCGGCGGTGGCCGCGGCCGGCGGGCTCGCCGTGGAAGCCGGCGACGCCGTCGCGATAGGGATCGATCGACCAGTGCCAGGCGCCGCCGAGGTCGAGGCCGGGGCGGAGATCGGCGGCGGCGAGGATGTGGGCCGGGCGGGGCGGATCGGCCGGCGGGCGGTCGCGCTGGGCGGCGGCGGGGGTGGCGGCGAGGAGGAGCGCGGCGGCGAGGGCGAGGAGGGTTCGGATGGCGGTGATCATCTTCTTCTCTCCCTTCGTCCCGTTCATCGAATGCCACTCCGGCGGAAAGGGCGATAAGCCCTCCCCCTGGAGGGGGGGTGGGAGGGGGTGCTCGGCGTTGGTGAGCACCTCCGGACTCTGAGCACCCTCACCCTGCCCTCTCCCTCAAGGGAGAGGGTCCTTGGGGGCGAACGTGCTCCCCCTCTCCCTGACCCTGCGCCCTGAAGGGTGGAGGGGATTGTGCCGTTCATTCCTCGCCGTGCCCCTTGGCCATATAGTCTTCGCTCTGCATCTCGATGAGGCGCGACGCGGTGCGCTGGAATTCGAAGGCGCCGTCGCCCTTGGGGTAGAGCTGGTCGGGGGTCGCAGCGGCGGCGGCGAGGAGCTTGACCTTGTGCTCGTAGAGGGCGTCGATCAGGGTGACGAAGCGGGCGGCCTCGTTGCGCCGGTCGGGGCCCATGACGGGAATGCCGACCAGGATGACCGTGTGGTAATGGCGGGCGATGGCGAGATAGTCGGCGGCGCCGCGCGGCTCGCCGCACAGGCGACTGAACGAGAAGACGGCGACGCCCTTGAGGCTCTTGGGCACGTGGAGGGTGCGCCCGCCCGGCACCGCCAGCGTCCCGGTCGGGACGTGGGCGCTGTCCTCGACCGGGTAATCGGTGAGGCGGAAGAAGGCCTCGCGCAGCGCAGCGGTCGCGTCGGGGCCATTGGGGACGTACCAGGTCGGCATGCCGCCGAGCCTCTCGAGCCGGTAGTCGACCGGGCCGTTCAGCGGCACCACCTCGAGCGCCTGCTCGACGAGGTCGATGAAGGGCAGGAACAGCTCGCGGTTGAGGCCGCCGAGATAGAGGTCGCGGGGCGGCCGGTTCGAGGTGGTGATCACGGTGACGCCGGCGTCGAGCAGCTGCGAGAAGAGGCGCGAGAGGATCATCGCGTCGGCGCTGTTGTTGATCACCATCTCGTCGAAGGCGAGCAGCCGCGCCTCCTCGGCGATGGCGGCGGCGACCGGCGGGATCGGATCCCCTTCCTCCTTCGCCCGCTCGTGGCGCAGGCGATCGTGGACCTCGAGCATGAATTCGTGAAAGTGGACCCGGCGCTTCGGGCCATGGTCGATTGCGGCGAAGCCGAGGTCCATCAGCATCGACTTGCCGCGGCCGACTCCGCCCCAGAGATAGAGGCCGCCGGGCGGGCGGGTGCGCCGGCCGGTGAGCCGCCACAGGATCGAGCCGCGCTTCGGCAGATCGGCGAGGGCGAGGGCGAGCCGATCGAGCGCGGCGACGGCGCGCGCCTGGTCGGGATCGGGCCTGAGCTCGCCGGCGGCGAGCAAGGCGCGGTAGCGGCTGCCGACCGGCTCATCCGAGCTCATGCGGGCTTCCTGTCGGCCTTGCGCAGGGTGCCGGTGAAGGCGGCGACGAGCGCGCCGTCCTGGACGATCGTGCCGCGCAGGAAGACGAGGCGGCCGGTCTCGCGCAGCAGCTCGATCTCGGCGTCGAGCGGCGCGCCGGCTTTGGCGGCGCCGAGGAACTGGCTGTCGAGGGCGAGCGTGACCGCGCCCGCCACCCCTGCCCCGGCCATCGCGCCGCCGGCGAACAGGGAAAGGTCGGCGAGGGTGAGCAGGGCGCCGCCATGGACCATGTCCTGGAGGTTGAGATGGAGCTCGCCCGGGAACATCCGGCAGATGCCGCGGCCGGGCCCGTCGGCGCGGACGAGGACCTTGCCCAAAGTGGAGTTGAAGCGGCCGGCATAAGCGGGATCGGCGAGGTCCCAGGTCCACCAGCCGGGATGGTCGGGATCGGGCTGGTGGCGGATGGCGGGATGGATCTCCATGACGCCGAAGCAGTGGCGGGAATGGGGGCGGGAGGCAAGGCGGGGAGAGGCGAGAGGGGCTTCTTCTTGGAGGGAGGTCGGCTGCCCTTTGGAGTGTTCGCGGGATGGGCCTGTCGCCGAACTGATCGGGAGGTGTTTCGGGTTGGCGGCCGTCCGCGAACGCCGAGCACCCTCACCCCGACCCTCTCCCTCCAGGGAGAGGGGGCTTGCGGCAGTTCGGTTGCTGGGGCCGTGCGTTTTTTGGAGGCGTACCCACCCCTGACCCATCAGGGCTGATCCATGGGACCATGCGGGGCTTGGTCCGACGCCCTGATCCGCGTGCAGGGAGGGGAGTTGAGGTGGTTGCGCCTGTGGAACGACGGGTACAGTTTTCTTCAAGTTCTTTCCAACATCTCGCCAAGTCGAGTTCGTCGTTTCGGGCGTCACTTTGGTCGTATTCGCGCCTCCCCAATGTTGACGAGACGAAGCGGCGGGGCGTAGGCGGAATGTCCCCTCACTACAGCTAGCGGCGAGTCGCCGGGTGATCGGAAGCCGGGCCGGGATCGGATGCTATTTCGGAGCGGTGGAGCCTGTGCAGGGACTTCGCTTGTCTGACCGGCCCGGTCGTTCCGGGGCGGACGGGTGTGCGCGTCTTCCCTGGGCGGGGCTTCCTCCGGAACGGCCGGCGCCGCCGCGCAACCGAGGAGCAAGTGCATGACCACCCCCAGCGATACCGGCTTTGCCGGCGATTCCGGCACCACCGCGCGGACGACCTCCCCCGAGACCAGGACCCAGCCCAGCGAACCCTATGTCGAGATGCGGATTCCCGAGCCCGGCGAGGCCGAGCAGGCGCGCGAAGCGGGCATCGAGCTTCCGCTGATCCCGATCCCCTTCCCCGTCTTCACGGTGAGCGGACGCTACGTCTATTCGAGGGCGATCACGCTGCCGACGCCGATCCCGCTGCCGCGGCCGCTGCCGATCGAGCGGATCCCGATCCCCCGTCCGGGCCCGGGCCGCGCCGAGTCGGACGAGGCCGCCGAGACGGTCTATGACGAGGACATCAACGCCATCTCGCTCTACCAGCGCGAGGAGGTGCGCTTCGACGTCGACGGCCGCTACCCGCAGATGACGATCAGCGGCACCCGATCCGGGTTCCTCACCGTCGCCGGCCACTGGATCGCCTCGGTCCGCAAGACCGCGTCGGGCAGCTATGAGGGGCCGATCTGGTACAAGGACGGCGCGACCGGCGCGATCGCCCACACCCATGTCAGCGCCAAGGTGACCGGCGGGCTGTTCCCGGCGAGCCGCAAGCTCGAGATCACCTTCACCGGCGGCGGCGCGGCCGCCTTCACCCGCAGCTACGCGTTCGAATCCGGCTATCATCGCGGCGTCGAGTTCGAATATGACCGGGTATCGAATGCGGTCGCGGTGACCAGCGTCAACACCCACGCCCATCCCAACCGGCCGGCCAGCCTGCCGGCGGAGAATCTCACGATCGAGACCGTGTTCCGGCGCGCCGGATTCGACGTGTCGGTGAGCCCGGGCGGCGGCGTCATCCCGATCGGCGCGGCCGGGCCCGACGCGGCCTGGACCGACCAGGAGATGCACGACGCGATGCAGATCCACTGGTCGCGCTTCGCCAACAAGCCGCAATGGGCGATGTGGGTGCTGTTCGCCCGGCTCCATGTCAGCGGCACCAGCCTGGGCGGGATCATGTTCGACGATATCGGGCCGAACCACCGCCAGGGCACGGCGATCTTCAGCCACGCCTTCATCGCGCAGCCGCCGGCGGGCGACCCCGCCCCGGCCGCGTGGGTGGAGAGGATGCGCTTCTGGACCGCCGTCCACGAAATGGGCCACAGCTTCAACCTGGCGCATAGCTGGCAGAAGTCGCTCGGCACGCCCTGGATCGCGCTCGCCAACGAGCCCGAGGCGCGCAGCTTCATGAACTATCCCTACAACGTCGCCGGCGGCCAGAACGCCTTTTTCGCCAATTTCGACTATCGCTTCTCCAACGCGGAATTGCTGTTCACCCGCCACGCGCCCGAGCGGTTCGTGCAGATGGGCAACGAGAACTGGTTCAGCAATCACGGCTTCCGCGAGGCCGCCCAGCACAGCCACCCCGATTACGAGCTGAGGCTGACCACCAGCCGGGCGGACGACCGCTTCCCCTATCTGGCGCCGCCGGTGGTGGAGATCGCCCTGGTCAACCGATCGGAGCGGACCAGGACCGTTTCCTCGGCGCGGATCAGCGAGCGCGGCGACTTCACCCTGGTCATCAACGGCGAGCGCCGCGAAGCGAGGCTGTGGATGCCGCACATGCGCCATTGCGGCGAGGGCGACGACAAGGTGCTGCGGCCCGGCGAGGCCGTCTATGACAGCGCGATGATCGCCAGCGGCAAGAACGGCTGGGATCTGGCCGAACCCGGCCGCTACTGCATCCAGGCGGTGATCGAGGTGGACGGCCAGCCGGTCTATTCCAACCAGCTGATGGTGACGATCGAGTCGCCGGGCAGCCGCGAGGAGGAGAAGATCGCCGCCGACTTCTTCACCCCCGAGGTCGGCCAGGTGCTCGCCGCCAACGGCACGCGCGGCCTTGCCAAGGTCACCGACGTGCTCGCCGCGGCGGCGGAGCTGGAGGGCAATCCGGTGTCGCAGGTGGCGGCGCTGGCGCTCGCCACCCCGCTCGCCTTCGACTTCAAGCTGCTCGACGAGGGCTCCGCCTCCGGCGCCGGCGCGGGCGCCGACACGAGGATGGGCGCGCGCGATGCGGGCAGCGGCGGCGGCCGGCGGATCGAGCAGTACAAGGCCGATCCCAAGGCGGCGCGCAAGCTGCTCGAGCGGGCGATGGGCGGCAAGGCCGGGGCGAGGGGCGCGGCCAAGCCGGGCAGCGCCGACAGCCTGGTCGACGCCGTCGGCCACACCCGGTTCCTGCGCGACGCGCCGGTGATCGCGGCGATCGAGAAAGCGGAGGTGCCGAACAGCACCGAGGCGTTCCTCGCCTTCGCGGCCGATGGCCAGAAGGCGGAAGCCGCGGCGGCGCTGCCGGTCAGCGACCGGATGCAGCGGCTGCTCGACGCCAAGGCGGCGGGCCTGACCCAATGAAGCGGGGCTGAGGCGACACGGACGGGGGCCGGAGCGATCCGGCCCCCGCTCTTCGTCGAAAAAGGGTGGAGCGGACGAAGCCAAACAAGCAGGGATGCAGACATGACCAGGCTGAAGCTCGCGCTCGAGGAGGGGTTCCAGGACGATTATGTCGTCGTGCTGGCGGACGGACGGATGATCGCCGAGGAGACCGACGTCACCACGCGGTACCAGATCAGCCTCGCCCGGCTGGTCGAGATCGACCTGCCGCCGGGGACGACGGAGATCGAGATCAGGCTGCCCGAAAAGGGGCTGGCCGGGGCGATCGAGACGGACGGCAGCGTGCCGGGGACGCTGCGGGTCTCGCTCGGCAGGGACGGGCGCGAGCTCGCCTTCGTCCGGGACGAGCCGCTGCGTTTCGCCTGAAGGGGCGGGAGCGGCGGCGGGGGCGAAAGGGCGCCGCGGCGGCGAAATTGCGGAATCCCTGGGGGTCATCAATTTCATCAATTTTAAAGCGCGAGCCGGCCGCCGGCAGGGGGCCGTCGCGGGGCGCGCGGCGGACGCGACAAGGCCGGCGGGCGAGGTGGGCGCGACCGGATCCGGGCCTGAAGACGGTGGCGCCGTCAAGGCGGCCCGCCTTCCCCTGCCCCGTCCCAAGCTTCGCCGCCGCCGTCGAGGACCGGGTCGTGCCGGTCATGTTCGGCCGCCGCTTCCGGCCCGCCCGCCTCCGCCGAATAAGGCAGCGGATCGGGATCCGGGGCGCCGATCTCGTCGGGCAGGCCGACGCCGTGGCGGCGATAATGCTCGACGCGGCCGAGCGCGCGCAGCTCGCGGCTGACGCGGGCGCCGAGCGGGCCGCGGCTGCGCAGGAAATCGGCGGCGCCGGCGCCGCCCTCGCAGACCAGGCCGACGAACTGGTCGAATTCCTCGGCGACGATCCGGACCGGCGAATCGGGCCCGTCATCCTCCTCCTCGGCCTGGCGATCGAGTCGGGAGAGGACGAACATGGCGAGCCGGTTGTCGAAGCGGTGGCGCTCCCCCCAGACCTTGCCGTCGCGCAGGATGATCTCCGACGTGCCGTGGAGGACGCGCGACACCAATTCGTCGGCGACGCGCGGGCGGGCGAGGCGCATGGCGGCGCGCCAGGCGAGATCGAAGGCCCGCCCCTCGGCGCGGGCGCGGAAGGCATAGGCGCCCTGCGGGCTCATTCCCGCCGCCCGCGCCGCATCGGCGACGCAGCCGCATTGGGCGAGGGTGCGCAGGAAGGCGGCGATACGCTCGGGGGTCCAGCCGTCGTGGCGCTGGCCGCGGGGGCGGCTGGGGTGGGGGGTGGGGGCGGGGGCGGGGGCGGGGGCGGTGAGGGGGGTGGTTAGGAGGGTGGAGAGGCCAGGGAGCATTGACACGGCGTCTGGAGAGAGGCCCTGCCTGGTGGGCGTAGCGGGCAACAGTGGATGCGGCCCGGTCGTGGCCGAATGAAAGGTCGCGCCGTTGATGGGTGTGTTCATGATCTGCTTCATGAGCGGCCGGTAACACAAGTTTTGTGGAGTTACAAGATTGTTGTAACGCGACCTAGACTAGCGCTCTAATGGACTGCGGTCGCTCTTGGCCCGGGTGCAGACGGTTTGCTTTCGCCTGAATGGCTGGCGATAGCGGTCGGACCGGCGTCACGGCGAGAAATGCAGGGTCCTCACGTCAGTGTCCGCGGGATCTGAGGGGGCCAGTCAGCTGGATGATGTGGCCTTTAACGATCGTGCGACTGTTCTTATCGGTGACATAGTCGAGCAGAGTGGCCGCACGCGCCGCACGCTTGTGCGTGTGCCCCAGGCAAGGCGCTCGTCGCGCCGCATGGTCTTGAGCGTGGTATCGTATGGCGATACCGGTTCGCCGAGGTCGAGCAGGCCATGCTCCGCGGAGAGGATGTAGACCTTGTCGGCGAGATCAAGCGCGGCTAGTAGAGACTTCTTGAACAGCGGCGAGGTGTAAAGTGCCGCCGCTGGCATCACCTCTTTGGCCTTGGTCTTGGAACAGGCAACAAAAGCGATGCGGGTCATCAGCTCGCGATCGAACGCCAGGCGTGATCGTGAAGGCGGCAGGCATCGCATTCGCCGCACGGAGCTACTGCTCCGGATGTAAACTGGGGTCGATAGCAACTCCAGCTGTCATTCTCCCCGAGACCCAAATCCCGCGCCAACTCCGCGATCTCAGGCTTGCTCATGTGAAGCAGGGGCGCGACGATCCGCGGACCTCCAGGATTGGCCGCTCCCATCATCGCGATAAACGCGTTTAGAAATTGCGGCGTGCAGTCCGGATAGCCAGAAAATTCGATTGCATTGAGCCCGATATGCACTTCATCCGCGCCAATGCCGCTCGCATGCGCGCACGCCAGCGACAGGAAAACGGCATTACGACCAGGTAAGAATGCCGGCGAAATGGAGGATGTCATGTCCTCAATCGATCGTCCCAGCGGAATCGTGCGTTCGGGCTTTCGCCATTCGACTCTGATCACTTCGCGAGGGATGCCAAGCGCCTCGCATTGCTTCTGCGCAAACTGGAGTTCGACGGAAAGACGCTGTCCATAATCAACGCCAAGGCTGAAAACCTCGGCGCCGGCGCGGCGCGCGCGATACAGACAGGTTGTGGAGTCCATGCCGCCGCTGTGCAGCACCAGCACCTTCATACCCCGCACACGCTCCTCCTAGATGCGCTCCCGGCAGCGCGTAGATGCGTGCTATCGCGTAATCCCTTCAGCTGGCAAGCAGCACTGGCCGACGCGGACGTTGCCTGCTCGACCAGAAGGGTGGGGCTCCACCTTCGCGCTGGCGCTGGCTAACCGTGTCCAAGAAGCGAATCGCGAATGACAGCAATAGGCGGATTCTGATGAACAGACGCTCGCTTGCAGTTGCTTTGACGCTCCAATTCCAGACCGATGATCGGTGAACGCCAGAGCGATCAGCCGGAGTTCTCTACGGAATTTGCTTGGGCGCGATAATACCTCGGACATCGACTGTGTGATGGTCGCGTTTGCATTATTCCATGTAGCGGCCGTATCACGGAACTTGCCTTGTTACAACTAGTTTGTAAGGGCACATTGCCAGGCTCCGGAGAGATCACGGTCAGTTGTGGCCGTGAGCGACCTGGCAGTTTTGCGCTCGAAGTCGGAAAATAGATGAAATAGCCGGGGCTCTCGGACATAAAATCCGCAAGCAAAGCTCGAGCAGCCCTTGCTGTACCAGGGGATTTCGTTGCTGGCAACGTTGTAGGCCAATCCCAATCCTGAAACAGCCGCCGGCATTCTCCCGGTCGCATTGCTGACGATCAGGGACCGGTCACGCTCATTTTGAACGCGGGCACATTGCCCGCGGCAACGCGCCCTCCGTCCGCCATCGCCCACCAGATTCTCCACAACCCGATCCGAGGACCGCCAGGCCCCTGCCCGCACGAATGAAGCCGACGAGATCCCCTGAACCGATCTACGTCAGGTCACGGCCGCATCAAGCGCCGAATAAAGGCGGCTCGGCAATACTGAAACGCGGGTATCCCCGGTTCTCCGGCATGGGCGGCCGGGACCACGCCAATCACCCGACACAGAAATCGTTAAAACCTGAAAAGACGGTTTCATGCTATACAGAATAACTTCTTTCCCTCTTTCAGTGTCGCGACGCGGGTGCTACGGAGATGCCAGGATGCGGAGGGGTCAGCGTCCGCCGGGGACCGCCATATGAAAGAGAAGGAAGTCGGCGAACCCCACGCGACAGAGCTGCAAACGCTCAACTTTAAGGTGCCCGAGGCCTTCAAGCGCTCCTACAAGGTCTATGCCGCGCAACGCGGCATGACGATGCTCGACCTCCTCAAGGAGGGCTTCGAACTCAGCCGCAAGGCCGACCGCAAGTGACCGGCAGGCGTCGCAAGGGCGCGGAACGGGCCGTGTCCACCCCGGTCGATGCAGCCTGGTTGACCCAGTATACCGTCGGCGACGCACGCCCCGAGGGGCTGGTCCAGGTCGAGGGCTACGATCCGACCGGACGCCCGCCGCACGAAGTCTTCGCTCTCGAGAAGGCGGCCGGCTACGGCGCCCGCGCGGTGTTCTTCGAGGCCGGCACCGACGGCGGCAACGGCGCGCCCCAAGCCTTCGTCTTCGTCGCGAAGGACGCAGACGGCTCCGACGAGCGGTTCGCCGAAATCCATCAGCGTCTCTGGAGCTGGGGAGGCGTTCCCCTTGTCTACCGCCACGTCGCGGGCGCCGTTCAGCTCTTCCGCTGCGCGCACCGACCCGACTTCGCCGAGAAGGGCCGTCTCGTCTGCAGGCCGTTCGACATCCTCCGCATCGGTGCCGACGTCGCCAATGCGGAGGCCTGGTGGGATGCCCGACGGCTCAGAACCGGAACGCTATGGGACGATCCCGCCATCGCCGACAAGCTGCTCTCGTCCGACGACTCTGCACCGCGCCGGCTCGTCGCCGCCGTTAGGAACCTCCAGGCGAAGCTACTCGCCGATAGCGCACTCGACCACGGGCTCCAGCGGCGCCTCCTGATCCTGTCGCTGCTGGTCGCCTATCTCGACCAGCGCGACGCTCTGCCGGACAACTTCTTCCCGACCTTCCTCGAAGGAGCCGACACGTTCGCGGCCGTCCTCGCCGACGGCCCCGCCCTACTTAGGATGCTCGACGCGCTGAAGATCCTCTTCAACGGCGACGTCTTCTCGCTCGACCAGCAGGAGCTGGCGGCGATCGGCAGGACGACAGAGCTCGCCGAGTTCAGCCGCCTTGTGGAGGCCCGCGAGGAGCGGTCCGGCCAGACGAGCCTTTGGGCGCTTTACTCGTTCCGCGATCTTCCGGTCGAGGTCATCAGCAACATCTATGAGCTTTTCGTGTCGGACCCCACCGACAGCGTCTACACGCCGCCAGCGCTCGTGCGCCTCATCCTCGACGAGGTGCTGGACGACGCCCGCATCGACCGCATCCTGGACGATGGCAACGTCGCCCTCGACCCGGCCTGCGGATCGGGCATCTTTCTGGTCGAGACCTTCAAGCGCATCGTCATGCGCTGGCGCGCCCGCAACGGCTGGATGCGGCCGGGGGTCGAGACGCTGCGCGACATCCTCAGGCGGGTTCACGGCGTCGACAACGACCCGGGCGCGATCGAGCTTGCGACGTTCAGCCTCTGCCTCGCGATGTGCGACAGCCTGACGCCCGAGGAGATCCGGGCCACACCGCAGCTGTTCCCGAAGCTGCTCGGCTCGAGCCTCACCCACTCCTGCTTCTTTACCGCGAAGGACGACGGACTCCTCTCGAAGGACGTGGCCGTGCTCGTCGGCAATCCGCCCTTCAAGTCCGGGCTCAAGACGAAGGGAGCCAAGACTGCCTACGCTCGATACATCGAGGACCACGGCAAGCTCCCCGACCTTCAGGTCGCCTACCTCTTCCTGCACGAGTCCATGAAGCTGCTCCGGCGCGGCGGCATCCTCGGCATGCTCCAGCAGTACAACCTGCTCTACAACGAGAAGCCCGACTTCCGCAGGCTCTTCCTAGCCAGCTGGAACGTGCGCGAGGTGCTCGACTTCGTCTCCGTGCGCGGCCTCTTCTCCAAGGACACGAAGGTCGTGGCCGTCGTTGCGGTCGCCGAGCCACCGTCCCCGGATGGAAGCATCCTGCACGCCGTCTTCCGCAGAACCGCGCGCGCGGACGCCAGCCAGCGCTTCGACATTGACAGCTACGACCTCCACCGCATCCCTAGGGCTGCGGCCGCGGCCGACCACACCCCGGACTTGTGGCGCTCGAACCTGCTCGGCGGCGCGCGAACCTACGCATTCGTCAAGCGGCTGCGGAAGATGCCGTCGCTCGCCGCCCACGCCAAGGCGATGGGGTGGGATTACGGAGAGGGATTCATCGAGGGACAGGACGGCAAAGCCAGCAATGCCGTCCATCTCTACGACCAACCACTCCTTCCCTCAGAGGCTCTCACCTTGGACGGCATCGACCGCTCCCGAATCGGCACGGTGGAGCGCAAACCCATCGAGGGGCCGCGAAACGCCGCACGTTTCACGCCGCCCATGCTCCTCGTCCGCGAGCATGCGGACCTCCCCAACTTCCTCTGGACAGACGGATACCTCACCTACAAAAACCAGATTGTTGGGTTCGCCGCCAGCCGCGTCGCCGACCTGAAGCCGGTCGCGAGGTGGATGCGCGAGGAGGCGGTGGCATTGCGCGCCTTCGTGGCGGCGATCAGCGTGAAGATGCTGTCGCAGAAGGCGACCACGCTATCGGCCCGTGACGTCTACGACCTGCCGTTCGATCCGGGTGCGGACGGCCTCGACCTCAGCGAGAACGAGTTCCGCGTCGCGCATGACATCGTCGACCACTATCTGGACTACGTTCGCCTCGGGAATTCCTCGCCGCTCGCCCGCCGGAGGGCGGCGGACGGACTCGAACAGTTCGCCGCCACCTTCGCAGAGCAGGTCAGCGCCCTCTATCCGAAGAATCCGCTCCGACCATCGGGCTTCCTCGACCTCGGCGGCACGGTCATCCAAGCGTTCGCGTTCGGGAATGCCGAACTTGACTGGTCGCAGACGAAGCAGCTCACAGGCCGTCTCGACGCACTCCTATGCGCGTCGCGAGGATCGTCGCTCACCATGACGCGTGTGGCGCGGGTCTACGACACGTCCTTCGTGTTCCTGCTGAAGCCGGACCGCCTGCGCTACTGGCTGCCGTCCGTGGCGCTTAAGGACGCTGACGACGTCCTGGCCGACCTTCGCGACCAGGGCTTCTGATGCTCGCCGACGAGACGGCCGCCGGACCGGTCGGCAGCCTGTCGCCCACCCTACACCGTCCGTCGGCCTGGCTCGAGACGGTTATCGACTTCATCTACGGCCAGCTCGCCGGCTGGCGTGACGATCACGGCCGACCGGCGGCCACCGCAGAGACGCGGCTGACTTCCCAGCTCTGCCAGTTCCTCAACAGCGCGACCCGCACGGCCGGGTTAGACATGATCGTGTTCCAGACTGAGGTGCCGGATCCCGGCGCCGGCGGGCGCACGCTCGACCTGGTCCCCGGTCCACGCGGGTGCATGATATGGATCGATGGCCGCAGACACTCGCTCTACGACCCCATCCTCCCCATCGAATGCAAGCGCCTCCCGACTCCCTTGGCCAAGGATCGCGAGCGGCGGGAATACCTGCACACGCAGAAGCGGACCACCGGCGGCATGCAGCGTTTCAAGAGCGGCGCCCATGGATCCGCACACGGCGTCGGCGTCATGATCGGCTACGTTCAGACCGGAACGCTTGAAAAGTGGCTGGCGGGCATCAACAGGTGGATACGCGTGCTGACCAGGGCGGGGATCAAGGGCTGGTCGCACCGCGATGGTCTGCGGCGCGTCGCTGGCGACGCCACCCTGCGCATCGCCCGGCACCGGTCGAAGAACGCCCGGACCAGCGCCGCACCGATCACGCTGCATCATCTCTGGATCGATATGGGGGCGACGCCCGCGCCGACAGCCGCACCCGCCAGTACGACCCACGGTACCAAGGGCCATTCCCCGACCAGCCCATAGGTCCCTCAGAATCAACTGCGATCCCCTCGGTTCCGCCAGCCGGAATATGGGCGCCGTCATGCACCCGGTCCGCATGGACATAATCGGCACACCCATAGGCGCGCGAGATGTATGTGGTCATCGGCGTTGCGCGTTCGCTTTGAACGGTACGTTAACCCTACTCAAGGAAGTCAATCCCCGACATTGAGCCTCGCCTCCGGCTGCGATAGCCAAGATCGATGCGGCGTCTGCGTCTCACTCTTCTCTGCCTGTGTACGATGCCCGCCCTCGCGGCGGCGCCGTCCGGATGCTCGGCATCGTCCTGCTCGGTCGCCGGGCGTGACTGGCCCGACCATGTCGGGCCTTGGCCGCCGATGCCGGAGGCGATGCCGCCCCATGTCGCGATCAGGCTCACCGGCGGTGACCGGATCGCATGGCGCGAAGACAGCGTTCACCCAGCCACGTGGCGCACCTCCTCGCGCGCGGAAACCGAACGAATGGTTGCCATTATCGAGACGATGAATCCGCAGCCCTATCTGGTCGTCGAGGTGGCGGCCGGGGCAGATTGTGACACCGTGCGGTGGCTGGCGGAAACGCTCGAACAGGTGGCGATGTGCCGTGAGGAGAAATGCGTGGAGCGGGCGGCCTGGGAGAATTATTCCGACGGGACGTGAGGTTGGAGAGTGGTGGCGGAAGTCCGGCACCGGTTGGCGTCATGGCTGTCCGCTCCGGCCACGCCGCCCAAGGAAGAGAGATCCCGGATCAAGTCCGGGATCACGAAGTTGGGGATGGTCGGATTCGACTTGGATCCTGCGCGTTCCGGACCTCGAGAGTCGCGGCGCCTCCTCATTGCTGGGATTGCCCGACCCGCTTAGCCTCGTTCCGGCCATGACCGACTGGATATGGCATCTGCGCGGCCGCGTGCCGCTGGACGGCGCGGAGCCGGCAGAGGCGGTGCTGGATCGGATCGCGGGGCTGTTCGAGGCGGAGCGGAAGCCCGTGGTTGTGCGCAGCGAGCGGGAGGTCGTCTTCGACGATCCCCTGGGGAGAGACTTCCCAAGGTCCAATCGATCGCGTCTGGTCGGCTATGATCGGGGGCGGGTCTGGATCGAGGAGGGCTCGGCGGCGCGGGTGCTCAGATACGAGCTGCGCAGCCTTCACATGCTCCTCTTCTGCCTGTTCGGGGCGGGCATGGCCTTCTTCGTGGGGCTGGTCAGCGCGAGTCTCGTCGCCGGGCTGAAGGCGGCGGGCCTTCTCTTCGCCTGGGTCTACGGCGCGAATATTCTCTTCGCGTTGCTGCGGGCGCCGGGGCTGATCCGGCGGGCGGTGCGGGAGGCGGAGGGTAAGGCGTAGCCGGAGCGGGACGCGCGCCGGAGCGGCGGCGCCGGCTGAACCGCCTGGCGCGGCCGCCCAAGAAGCGGGATCCCGGATCAAGTCCGGGATGACGACCTGGGTGGTCAAGCGGAGCCCATGGGATGGGATTACCCGCCTGCAAGGGGCTGTGTCCCATCTGTCACACAGCGGATTGTTTCAGTTGCCTTTCGCAACCTAGACCGGTGCCGGCGGGTTCAGACCGCATCCCGCAGATGAACCCATCGCGGCATGTACCGGAGTAACTTCATGAAAACGCATCTCTTCGCAGCCGCCGTCCTGGCGGCCGGGATCCCTGCCGCCGGATCGGCGCAGTCGACCTCCTCCTCCGATTCCGGCTGGAACACGACCGGTGCGCCGGCGGCGGCCGAGCCGGCGCCAGCCGCGCCGGACGGCACCCCCGCCTTCGGCATCGAGCCCTATGTCGGCGTGCTCGGCGGCTATCATTCGTTCGACCGCGACAGCGAGTTCGGCACCGTGCCGGGCCGCGGCCGGATGGGCGGCTGGCTGGTCAGCGGCATTGCCGGAGTCAATGTGCCCTTGGGGCCGGTCTTCGTCGGCGCCGAGGGCAATGCCACCAAGGGCTTCGACGACATCAGCTGGGAATATGGCGTTCGCGGCCGGGCCGGCGTCCGCGCCGGCGACAGCGGCATGGTCTTCGCCTCGGCCGGCCACCAGTGGGTGAACGGACGGCGCGGCTTCAGCGACCAGAAGGACTGGATCTACGGGATCGGCGTCGAGGTCGGCCCGAGCGACATCGGGCTGGGCGGGATCACCGGCAATAGCGGCGTCCGCATCCGGCTCCAGGCCGAGACCTACGATTTCGACAGCCTGCGGCCGATGGCGGGGCTGGTGTTCCACTTCTAGATTGGAACGGCGACGGGGGGACGGCGGGCGGGGGTGCGAGAGCGCCTCCGCCCGTTTCTTTTTGGGTGGGGGAATGGGCGTCGGGCGTGGTGCGCCAAGGAAACGAGATCCCGGATCAAGTCCGGGATAACGGATTGGGAGGCGGGATGACCGCGCGCCTCAGCGGGCGTCGATCCTCATCTCGATGCGGACCCGGTCGCCGAGGCCGAGCCCGGCGGCGCGCTGCACGGCGACCTTGATGGGCAGCAGGTAGGTGCCGTCTTTGGGGAAGAGCGAGGTGGTGAAATCGGTGCCGGCGATGGTGGCGGCGACGGGGACGCAGCCCCAGCCGTAGCTGGCCAGGCGGGCGGCACGGCGGACCTCTTCGGCGAGCGCGGCCGGGACCGGGGCGAAGAGATAGGGGGCCGGGCCGCGCCAGTGGATGATCTCGGAGTCGAAGTCGAGGTGGAGGAGCGGGGTGGCGGTGGGCATGGTGGGGGGTCCCGGGTGGTTGTCGTGGAGCGTAGCCGATGCGGCGGAGGGGTTCGAGCGGCTGAAGGCAATCGCCAACGCCGAACACCCTCACTCTACCCTCACCCTACCCTCTCCCTCCCCTCTCCCTCGAGGGAGAGGGTTTCATGTACCCTCACCCTGCCAGTTCAGCGGGAGTCCTGTCCCCCTGGCAGGCCCGAGGTCCGCTCAACTCCCCCCAAAGAGACGGCCTTCTGGTCGGCGGGCGGCTCGGCGACCGGCGGCGGGCGCCGAACAGCCTCGCTCTGCCGGCTCGGCGGCGGGGCTGCCTCCAATGGGGCGGAAGGCCGCTGAGCTTCGTCCAGGGATAGGGCGGGAGAAGGGAGACCCCGGATCGGGTCCGGGATGACGAGGGTGGAGGCGTGGCGATTTCTGCCTCTTCGGCGAGCGCGCGCGCTAGCCGCTGACGGTGAAGGCGTCGCGGAAGGTGATGCGGAAGAGGATGGCGCCGCTTTCGTCGGCGACGTCGATATAGTGATCGAGGTTGACGTTGCCGAACTGGCGGATGTGGGCGCAGACCAGCTCACGGGCGCTTTCGAGGGCCTGTTCGCGCGCCGCTTCGAGATCGGCGAGCTCCAGGCCCTCCTCGTCCTCGACGAAGAGATCGTCGTGCAGGTGGAAGCGATAAAGCGGCACGGCGGGTGAACCGCTGCGGGAGGCGGGCGTTCCGGCCCGCCCCGCCGGGGCGTGGCGGCGGGGGCGATTTCGCGGCGGAGGCGTGGCCGGAGGGTCACGGTTCGGGAGACGCTGCCGGCGGGGCAAGGATCCCCTTCCCCGCACGCACGTGCGGTCATGCTCGGGCCGCCCTCCCGGCAAGGCTGCGACGGAAGGCGGAGCCGGAACCGGCGGAGCGGCCGGACATTCTCCCCGTCAGTGACGCGAGGAACGCCATGGCCGACGAGAACCGCCCTCTCGAGCAGAAGATCACCACCTTTCCCAAGGTGGTGGTGGCGATCTTCTTCGCCGTCGCCGCGGCGCTTCTGATCTACGCCTTGTTCTTCAACGCATAGCCACTCCGGCTCAGGCCGGCTGGGGCTCGCGCAGGTGGAGGTAGGCGGCGTCGAAATCGCCGGCGCGGGCGAGCGCGGGCCAGTCGCCGATGCGGATGGCGCGCTGCCGGCGCTCGATCAGGCCCTCTCCTTCGAGCGCCATCAAAGTCCGGTTGACGTGGACGGAGGTCAGGCCGAGCGCGTCGGCGAGCTGCTCCTGGGTCATCGGCAGCTCGTAACGGCAGGGCTCGCCGAGCCCCGCCGCGGCGAGCCGGAAGGAGAATTCGCACAGCAGATGGGCCATGCGGGTGCGGGCGTCGCGGCGGCCGACATTGAGCGTCCATTCCCGGAAGATCGATGCATCGACCAAGGTCTCGGTCCACATCGCGCGGCCGATCGCCGGCCGATCGAAGGCAAGATCGCGGATCGCCTCGACCGGGATCAAGGCGGCCTCGACATGGGTCAGCGCCTGGAGGTTGTGATCGGCGATGCCGAGCAGCGAATTCTGCAGGTCGGCGAGATCGCCCTTCATGTGGATCGAGAAGATCTGGCGGCCGCCATTGCCAGCGACCTTGTGGCGGAAGGCGAAGCCGGACAGGAGCAGGCACGAACGCTGCGGCGAGTCGCCTTCTCGGACGATATGCTCCTGGGGCCGGTATTCGAGCCGGCGGAAGGGAAGCGCCAGGAGCGCGGCGACGTCGGCCTCGTCCAGCGGACCCAATTGGCGGAGGCGGCGCACCATCGGCTGGAGCGCGGCGGAATCAGCGGTGGACATTGCGGCTCTCCACAGGGCGGGAGCGCTGTCGAGTCTCTCAGCCACCAGCACGCCAGTTAGGGAGCGGACGGTGGCAGCACCTTATACTATTTTGGGAATCCAGGCTAACCTGGATTGAACTTTCCTCGGCCCGGCGGGTTCTTCAGATCATCGTCGAGGGAACTCACCGGGGCATCGGCGGCTGAGAGACATTGCGCGCTCCCGCCCCCGGGGACCCGAATTGCGCGCACTCATCATCGAACAGGATATGTGGATCGGCCTGATGATCGAGGCGGTGCTGCGCGATCTCGGCTACACGCATTTCGATTTCGCCGCGTCGAGCGAAGCCGCGGTCGCCTATGCCAAAGCGCGCTGCCCGGACCTGATCACGTCCGACGTCCGGCTCGATTCGGGCACCGGCGTCGAGGCGGTGCAGGCGATCTGCTCGACGCGCCTCGTCCCGGTCGTGTTCGTCACGGCGACGCCGTGGGAGGTGCGCGAGGCGGACGCCCGCGCCGTCGTGGTGGCGAAGCCGTTCGGCGAGGAGAGCCTGGCGGCGGGGGTGGCGCGGGCGACGGTGGCGCGGGAGGCCTGAGCCCGGGCGGGATGCCGGATGCGGCGGCGCGGATGGGAAGACCGCCTGGTCGCACGCAAAGACGCAAAGGCGCCGCGGCTGGGGCGGCTTCCGTTCCCTTCGGGGGAAGAGGCGCCTGGGTCCGAACTCGGGCGACGGGGTGCCTGGCGAGGTGCGCCGGCGCGGGCGGGAACTCGGCTTCTGTTGCACGCGAAGACGCGAAGGCGCGAAGGGCGCGAGGCTGGCGGCCGGATGCGGTTTCGCTGCGGGCGGCGCCTGGACGCTGCGCCGAGAGGGGAAAATGGGTTTCATGACCGGACGGGTCGGCCTGTCCCTTGGACATGACTTGCGGGGAAGGCGGCACCCCGGCCTGGCCGTCGTTTCGCGGGAGAGAAAGCGCAGAGTCCGCGCGAGTCAGGCCCGCTTTTCATTCAGCCATCCCGGCGACGGCCGGGACCCATGACCACAATCGCTACCGGGTGAAAGCGAGGCGCCCGAACCTTCAGCCCCAGGGTTCACGGGTCCCGGCTTTCGCCGGGATGACGAGAAGGCGCCGGGATGACGAGAAGGAACGTGTCTTCTTCGCGGCTTTGCGTGAATCCGGCGGCGGTTCCGATCGCGCGGAGACAGGAGGATCGAGCCGAGACTTCTGGGGCCCTCTTCCCGGCCTTCGGCCGGAAGAACCCCTCCACCGCACGTCGTGCGGTCCCCCTCCACCGGCAAAAGCCTTGAGATCAGGGCTTGAGGGCGGCGAGGGCGGCGGCGAGCTCGGGCTGGCGGAAGGGCTTGGCCAGGCGCGGCAGGCCGGGGCTGATCGCGTCGAGACCGGCATAGCCGGAGACGACGAGGAGGCGGATTCCGGGGTGGCGCGCGGCGACGGCGGCGGCGAGCTCGGTGCCGCTCATGCCGGGCATGAGCTGGTCGGTGACGACATAGTCATAGCGCGGAGGTTCGGCGGATCCGCCTTCGCCTTTGGCTTCGGCGGACAAGCCCGCTTCGGCTTCGGCGAGGCGGGACAGGGCCTCGGCGGCGCTCGCGGCCTCGTCCACTTCGTAGCCGAGGTCGCGGAGCATGTCGGCGGTGCTCAGGCGGACCAGCTCCTCGTCGTCGACGACGAGGATGCGGCCGGCAGCGGCGGGCGGGCCGAAGGCGGCGCGGGAATCGCGACCGGTCGGGGCGGCGGCGACGTCGGCGGCGGGGAGCCAGAGGGTGACGCTGGTGCCGAGCCCGGGACGGCTCGACAGGGTCATCGCGCCGCCCTGCTGCTCGGCGAGGCCATGGACCATGGAAAGGCCGAGGCCGGTGCCCTTGCCGAGGCCCTTGGTCGAGAAGAAGGGCTCGACGGCGCGGGCCATGGTGTCCTCGTCCATGCCGATGCCGGTGTCGGAGACGCTGAGCCTGAGATAGGCGCCGGGCGCGAGGCGGGCGGGATGGCCGGGGGCGACGGTGTCGGCGGTGGCGGCGATCGTCAGCGTCCCGCCGTCGGGCATCGCGTCGCGCGCGTTCACGGCGAGGTTGAGGATCGCCATTTCGAGCTGGTTGGGATCGGCGAAGGCGGGCGGCAGATCGGCGGGCACGCCGACCTCGACGCGGATGCGCGGACCCGAGGTGCTGGCGATGAGATCGGCCATGCCGCCGACGAGGGCGTGGAGATCGACCGGGCCGGGCCTGAGCGGCTGGCGGCGGGCGAAAGCGAGCAGGCGCTGGACCAGCGTGCGGGCGCGCTCGGCCGATTCGAGCGCGCCGGCGATGATCCGCTGGTCGCGCGCCGAGCCGATGCCGGCGCGCTGGAGCATGTCGAGCCCGCCGACGATCGGGGTCAGGAGATTGTTGAAATCGTGGGCGACGCCGCCGGTGAGCTGGCCGATCGCCTCGAGCTTCTGCGACTGGCGCAATTGCTCGTGGACGAGTTCGAGCTCCTCGGTGCGGCGGCGGACGCGCTCCTCGAGCGTCTCGTTGAGGCGGACGAGATTGGCCTCGAGGCGCTTCCTTTCGGTATCGTCGGCGAACACGCCGATCATCCGCGCCGGGCGGCCGTCCTCGCCCGGCACCGCGTCCGACAGGCTGAGGATGATCCGCTCGGCACCGTCGTCGAGGCGGATTCGATATTCGGTGTCGAGGCGGGCGCCGGCGTCGCGCGCGGCCTCGACCTCGGCGAGGATGCGGGGAAGATCGTCGGGATGGATGCGGCGGAAGACGGCGCGGCCCTCGATCGGGCCCTCGGCGGGGAAGCCGAACAATTCGCGGCTCCGCGCATCGAGCGCGACCCGATCGGTGGCGAGATCCCAGTCGAACGTGCCCAGGCGGGCGATGGCCAAGGCGGCGTCGAGCCGATCCTTGCTGTCGCGAAGCTCGGCCTCGACCTTCTTCTGATCGGTGACGTCGATCTGGAGGCCGTCCCAGATCAGGCTGCCATCCTCCTGCTCGCGCGGCGCGGACAGGATCCGCGACCAGCGCAGCGCGCCGTCGGCGCGGCGGAAGCGGGCGAAGGCGTCGAACGGGCGGCGAGCGGCGATCGCCTTGGCTTCGGCGGCGGCGAGAGCGGCGGCGTCCTCGGGGAGGATGAGACTGTAGGGGAGCAGAGGATCCTTCGCGACCGCCTCGGCGGGAAAGCCGGTGAGCGCCTCAAAGCTGTCCGAGACGAACAGGAAGCGGCGATTGCCGCCCTCGGCGTCGGTCGCGATCTGATAGACCATGCCGCCGCGCAGATTCTCGGTGAGGGCGCGAAGCCGCGCCTCGCTCTCGCGGATCGCCTGCTCGGCGCGGCGGCGCTCGGTAACGTCGATGGTGACGGCGAGGACGCCATAAGGCTCGCCGTCGGCGCGGCGGATCACCGAGACGCTGTTATTGACCCAGACGACCGAGCCGTCGGGCCGGACGTAGCGCTTGTCGTGGATATAGGGCGCGCCCTTCGCCACCGCCCGCTCGAACAAGGGCACGTTGCGGGGGAGATCGTCGGGATGGGTGATCGACTGCATGGTGCGCGAGAGCAGATCCTCGCGGGTGCGGCCGGTGATCTCGCAGAAGCGGTCGTTGACCAGGGTGAAGCGGCCGGTGAGGTCGACCTGACCGAAGCCGGCGGTCGATTGCGAGACGAAGGCGGCGATCTGCTCCTGGCGCTCGGCGAGACCGGCGGCGGCGCGCAATTCGTCGGTGACGTCCTGGCCCTGGACGAAGATGCCGGTGACTCGGCCGTCGGGATCGCGGATCGGCTGGTAGACGAAGTCGAGGAAGCGCTGCTCGAGCCCGCGCTCCGTTTGCAGCCGCACCGGAATGCCCTTGCCGACATGGGCCTCGCCCGATTCGAATACCCGGTCGAGCAGCTCGACGAAGCCCTGGCCGGCGACCTCGGGCAGCGCCTCGGCGACGGTGCGGCCGATCAGCGCGCCCTTGCCGGCGAGCTCGCGATAGGCGCGGTTGGCGAGGCTGAAGACATGGTGGCGGCCCTCGAGCATGGCGATGAAGCCGGGCGCCTGCTCGAACATCTGGTGGAGCCGATCGCTCTCGTGGAGCGCGCGCCGCTCGGCGCGGACCTTGGCCGTGGTCTCGACGACGATGGCGACGATGCCGACGATGGCGCCGGTCTCATCCTCGATCGGCGAGTAATCGAGGTCCATCCACACCGGCTCGGGGGCGCCGTTGCGGTCGAGGACGAGCTCCTGGTCGCGATAGGAGAGCGTGCCGCCGGCGAGCACATGGCGCATCATGCGATCGTTGAAGTCGGCGACCTCGGGCCAGCCCTCGCGCACCTTCGATCCGAGCAGGGCCGGGTGGCGGCCGCCGGCGAAGACCGAATAAGCGTCGTTGTAGATCATGACGCCGTCCTCGCCCCAGCAGGTGACGATCGGCACCGGCGAGCGCAGGATGAGCGCGATGGTGGTGCGAAGCACCGCCGGCCAGGCGGAAGCCGGGCCGAGGCTGGTCCGCTCCCACGGGAAAGCGGCGATGAGGGCGGCGATGTCCGTGCCCGGGCCGGCGTGATCCGGCGCCGGCATGGTCGGTGTCGTGCTCATCGGATCGGACGCCCCCTCCAGCTCCTGCGTCGACGGGAATGTGCGCACTGGTAAACGGTTCCGCTAGCTGGCGAAAGTCGGGCTGGGCCGGGCATAAGCGGAAGATCGGCGGATCACGCCGCGCGGCCGGGCGGGCGGGAGGCCCGGAGACTATCACCGCGAAGACGCGAAGACGCGCAGGAGCCGCGGCCGGGACCAGCGCTCGTCGTTGCAGCGCAAGCCGGGATTTCCCTGTTCTTCTTCGGGATGAGAGAGGACGAACAGGGTCCGCGGGCGATCCGGACCACGCTGCAGGCTCGAA
This sequence comes from Sphingosinicella terrae, assembly GCF_003347635.1. GTDB lineage: Bacteria > Pseudomonadota > Alphaproteobacteria > Sphingomonadales > Sphingomonadaceae > Allosphingosinicella > Allosphingosinicella terrae. The sequence continues at coordinate 239,223 of NZ_QDFY01000005.1, read as the reverse complement.
TTCCGCGTGCAATCGGAGCCGCCACCCCAGAGCTCATCCCGGCATTCGCCGGGATGACGAAGGTCGGCTCAGGAGGCGAGGTCGAACAGGCGGTTGTAGGGCTGGAAACCCTTTTCCTCGGCCAAAGCGACGATCTCGTCCTCGGTCAGGACCTGGGTGCCGACGACATATTGGCCGCGGAATTCCTTGCCCTCGATGATCCGGTGGTAGACCGGGCGATGGGTCTTGCGCAGGAACTGCGCGGCCTCGCTGGCGAGGCCCGGGCTGATCGCGGGCACGTGCTGCTTGGGCAGCGCGGCGCTGGCGAAGGGGCGGATGGAGGCGGTGCAGCCGGTTTCCTTGCGCCACCGCGTGATCGTCTTCTCGCCGACGCCGTATTTCTCGGCAAGCTGGCGATTGGTCTTCACGGGGGCGTGATCGGTGAAATCGGCGGGAACGGGGAGAAGAGCCATAGGAATGTGAGGGTGCGCCAAAGATCGCCAGGAAGCGGCGACCGATCAAGCATATGGGATGATGGCGCTTCGATTGCAAGTTCGGGTCAATACGGTAGTGTACGAAGTGACGAGGGGCGCTAGAGGGAGCGACTCGGCGCGGACTGCGCGAAGGCGCGCACCCGCCGATGGGGCGACTTCCACAGGCGGCAGCGGGTCCCAGCGACGTGCCGAACTTGCCAAAGTTTGCCAATTCTTGTTATCGCCACGCCATGGCGACGATGAACATCTCGGTCCCGGAAGCGCTGAAGCGCCACGTCGACGAGCAGGTCGCCGGCGGCGCCTACAGCACGAGCAGCGAATATGTCCGGGAACTGATCCGGCGGGACCTGGACCGCCAGCGGCTGCGCAGCCTGATCCTCGAGGGCGCCGAGTCGCCCTCGGCAGGTAGTGCCGACGCGGGCTATTTCGAGGGTCTGCGCCGGCGTGCGGGCCAAGCCACGCGCGGATGACCGCCAAGGCCGTCGAAGCCAGCAAGCTCGCCCTGCGAGACCTCGAAGAAGCGGCCGAATATTATCGACGGGAGGCAGGTGGCGACGTCGCCCTACGCTTCATCGAAGCCGCCGAAGCGGCCTTCACCGCCATTTCCGAGCGGCCGGGAAGCGGCTCATCCCGCTTCGCCCACGAATTGAACATCCCGGGCCTGCGCAGCCGGCGGACAGGCCGCTTTCCCTTCCTGGTCTTCTATAGCGAGCATGAAAGCCATGTCCGCGTCCTGCGCGTCCTGCATGGCCAGCGCGATATCCCGGCCTGGATGACGGACGGCGATTAGCGCCTCCGCCCGGTCCGACGTCAGGCGAGGGTGAATTCCCCCTCTCCCTTCGCCGCCCTCGGGCGGCTCTTCCCTCTCCCCTGAAGAGAAGAGGGAAAGGGTCAGACGGCGCGTTCGACGAGGAGCTTCTTGGTCTCGGCGATCGCCTTGGCGGGGTTGAGGCCCTTGGGACAGACGTTCGCGCAGTTCATGATCGTGTGGCAGCGATAGAGGCGGAACGGATCTTCCAGCTGATCCAGCCTCTCCCCCGTCATCTCGTCCCGGCTGTCCGCCAGCCAGCGATAGGCCTGGAGCAGGATCGCCGGCCCCAGGAACTTGTCGCTGTTCCACCAATAGCTCGGGCAGGAGGTGGAGCAGCAGGCGCACAGGATGCACTCGTAGAGGCCGTCCAGCTTGGCGCGGTCCTCGGGCGATTGCAGCCGCTCCTTGCCGGAAGGATCGGGGGTGGCCGTCTTCAGCCAGGGTTCGATCGAGGCATATTGGGCGTAGAAATGGGTGAAATCGGGAACGAGGTCCTTGATGACGTCCATGTGCGGCAGCGGCGTGATCCGGACCTCGCCCTTCAGATCCTCGATCGCGGTGGTGCAGGCGAGGCCGTTGCGGCCGCCCATGTTCATCGAGCAGGAGCCGCAAATGCCCTCGCGGCACGAGCGGCGGAAGGTGAGCGTCGGGTCCTGCTCGCTCTTGATCTTGATGAGCGCGTCGAGGACCATCGGGCCGCATTCGTCGAGATCGACCTCGAAATTGTCGTAGCGCGGATTCTCGCCGCTGTCGGGATCGTAGCGGTAGATGCGGAAAGCCTTGACCCGCTTCGCGCCGGCGGGCGCCTTGTGGGTGCGGCCCTTGGCCTTGATCTTGCTGTTCGCGGGGAGGGTGAATTCGGCCATGAGCTGTCCCTTTCGTGGGGGCGGGATAGCGGGTCGCGGGGCCGGGCTCAATGGGGAGGCGCGCGGCGGGCGCGCTAGCGTGGCCGGAAGGATGAATCGATCGGCGCCCGTGCAATGAAAGGCCCCTCCACCCTGCGGAGCACGGTCCCCCTCCCCGCGAAAGCGCGGGGAGGACAGGCGCGGATCTCAGGCCACGGTGGGGTGGCGGCGGGCGAGGAGCTGGGCGGCGATGGCGTAGGTGCGGCTGTTGTCGACGTCGATGGCGTGGGCGCCGTCCTCCAGCACGACGGCGGCGGCGCGGGCGCGGAAGCGGCGGCCCAAGCGGGCCATCGCCGTATCGAGCGAGACCAGGGCGTAGCGCAGCAGCAGCAGGTTGAAGAGACCGACGGCGCGGGCGATGCGCATCGGATTCTTGGCGAACTGGCCGCCCTCGCGGAAGGTCTCGGCGAGACCGAGGCCGCGCTCGGACAGGCCGTAGAGATTGCAGTTGGAGAAGCTGCCGTCGCGGAAACGGTAGAAGCGGCGCTGGCCCTGGGGATGGGCGGAGAGCACGTCCTCCTTGCGCGACAGAGCGACGACCGCGTCGACTCCGGATTCGAGACGGGCGAGGACGCGGCGGACCGCGTCGGGCGTGAGCAGGACATTGTCGGCGGTGGTGACGATATAGGGCGACGTCACCCCTTCGGCGGCGGCATAGACGCTGTCGGCCAGACTGGCGGCGGCGGGGACGAACTCGATCGGCACGGCGGTCGCGACCGCCTCGACGATCGGGCGCAGGCGATCGCCGGCGCCTTCCTCGACCGAGATGCGGATGCGGTCGACGCCCGGCACCGCGACGAGCGCGTCGAGGACGTGGGCGAGCAGCGGCCGGCCGCCGATCGGGACCAGGCATTTGTGCGAGACGCCGGCCTGGGCGGCGAGCGGATCGAGGCGGCCGTCGCGCTGGGCCGCGAGGACGAGGGCGGTGAAGCGCGCGGCGGCGGCCATCAGGCCGGAATCTCCGCCGGCGACGCGGCCGCGGCCGGATCGAGCAGGCCGTGCCGGCGCAGGCTTTCGTAGAGGATGGTCTCGATCAGCTCGGCCTGGGTGAGGCCGGCCAGCTCGGCCGAGCGGCCATAGACCTTCTGCGACCAGAGATTGGCCTGGAGATTGACCTCGAGGAACTGGACGCGGCCGCCCTCGCGGTCGAGCCGGAACTCGAAGCGGCCGTAATCGAAGGGCCGATAGTCCTCGGCGATGCGGCGGGTATGTTCGGCGATGACCGGCATCCACTCGGCATCGTCGAACGGCACCAGGCGATATTTGTGGGCACGCTCGACGAGGTCGCGCTTCTCGTAATAGGTGCGCAAATGGGTGGGATCGGCCTGCTCGAACAGCATCATCGGCATCACCACCGGCTCGCCGTCGATGGTGATCACCGGCACCTCGACGTCGCTGCCGTCGAGGAAGGGCTCGACGATGGCGTCATGGCCCTGGGCGTGGATGCCGGCGATCGCGGCCTCGACGCCGGCCCAGTCATAGGCGTCCTGGACGCCCCAGCTCGCCGAGGAGGCGTTGGGCTTGATCACCAGGCGCGGCCCCTCCGGGGTCGGCTGGCCTTCCGGGCAGCGGGCGGGATCGACCGGGGCACCGCGGCGATAGACCGCCCAGGGCGCGGTCGGGATGCCGCGGGCGGCGGCGCAGAGCTTGGTGAGATGCTTGTCGTCGGCGAGGCCGCGCAGGATCGGCGAGGCGCCCAGGAAGGGAATGCCGGCGCGGGTGCACAAGAGCGGTCCCATCATCTCGCTGTTGAGGAAGCCGCCGCGGTTCAGCAGGGTGAAGACGAAATCGACGTCGGGACGATCGAACAGCGCCTCGTAGCGATCGGCGAGGAGGAGATCGAAGCCGAGCCCGCGCAAGATATCCCGCACCTCGACATGATAGAGGGCATGGTTGCCGTCGTCGGGATGGAGCCCGCCCGCCCACTGCGCATGCTTGGCGATGAACAGGAGGCGAAGGCGCCTTTTCGCTTCTTCGGGGATGGCGCGCGGGGTGATTTGCGGGTGAGTCACGTGAGGGCAGAGCCTTTCGAGGCGGGTCGGCAGGCGCAGACTTGGCTATGCCGCCGCCGCCGCGCAAGCTAAGCGGCGCCCTATCCCTCGCCCCCAGCCGGTGCAAGATAGATGACCGTTCGCGTAGAGAATCCCGACCTGTCGCTGCCGCCGCTCGTCCGAATCCTCGCCAGCGGCGGCGATGCGCGGATCGACCTCGACGCCGCAACCGGCCTCAACCGCTACCACAGCGCACCGCGGCCGAGCGAAGTCCTCGCCTTCGCCTCCTCGACCGCCAACGACGTCTCGGCGCCGGCTTATGTCCATGTCGAGCGCCTCTGGAGCGCGATCGGGCCGGTGGTCGATGGAGCAAGCTATGCCGAGGCGCTGGAGAAGCTGCGGGGGCGGATCCGGTCCGCCTACGGGCTGGACGAGACGGTGGCGGTGGTGTTCGCGCCGTCGGGCACCGACCTCGAATATGTCGCCTTGGCCTGCATCGCCGACCGCGGCGCCGGCGGCACCCAGAACATCCTGCTCGGCGCCGACGAGGTCGGCAGCGGCTGCATCCATTCCGCGCATGGGCGCTATTTCGCCGACCGCACCGCTCTGGGCGTTCCGACACAGGCGGGCGAGATCGTGCGGGGGCTGGACGGGGTGGCGGTCGAGCTGGTCGACATCCCCGTTCGAGACCCGGACGGACGCGTGCGGCCGTCGGCCGAGATCGCCGCCGGGATGGAGACGGCGATCGCGGCGGCGCGAGGCGTCGGTCGGCACTCGCTCGTCCATATCGTCCACGGTTCCAAGACCGGGCTGATCCTGCCGTCGGCGGAGGATGTCGAGCGGCTCCAGGCGGCGCACGGCGACGAGGCCAGCTTCGTCGTCGATGCCTGCCAGGCGCGGATCACCGGCGCGGCGGTGCGCGCCTATCTGGACGGCGGCGCGATCGTCTTCGTCACCGGATCCAAGTTCATGGGCGCGCCGCCGTTCAGCGGCTTCGCGCTGGTGCCGGAGCGGATGGCGAAGGCGGCGCCGCCGCTCCCGGCCGGGCTGGCGACGATCTTCCGGCGCGGCGAATGGCCGGCCGGCTGGCCGGGGGCCGAGGCGCTCGAGACGAGCGCCAATGCCGGGCTGCTGCTGCGACTGGAGGCGAGCCTGTTCGAGCTGGAGCGGTTCCAGGCGCTCGATGGCGAGGAGACGAAGCGGATCATCCTGGCCTTCCACGAGGCGGTGCGCCGCGAGATCGTCGAGAAGAGCGCGGCGCGGCGGGTGGCCCCCTACCCGCCCGGTCATCGCGACGAGGCGGACAGCCATCCGATCGAGATGCGAACGCTGTCGACGCTCGACCTGTCGCGGGTGAATGGCGGGGCGAGCTTCGAGGAGGCGCAGGCCTGGCACAAGGCGCTGATCGGCCACGGCGTGCGGCTCGGCCAGCCGGTCAAATGCGTGCGGCTGCCGGACGGCGGCTGGGGCGCGACTTTGCGGATCGGGCTTGCCATGTGGCAGATCGCCGAGCGGGCCGGGATGGACGAGGCGGCGCTGGCGCGCAGCTTCGCCGACGACCTGGCCCGGGTGCGCGAGGCGCTGGCGGCGGTGGCCGGCTAGCGAATCCTGCCACGCGGTCCCCTTCCCCGCAAAATCGCGGGGAGAACAGGGGTCATGATCGCGGCGAAATAACGCGCCCCGCCAGCCGCGGCTCCAGCCAGTCGACGATGAGGCGGCCCTCGGCTTCGTCGAGGCCGGCGGCGGCATGGAGGGTGCGCGCGCCATAGGCGAATTTGACGGCGCCCCAGCGGCGGCGGGCGAGGAAGGGGAGCTCGGGCTGGAGCAGGCCGGGCCAGGCCGGGGTGGCGGCGGCGGCGAGATAGGAGATGTCGGCGCCCCGATAGCGGCGCCAGCGGGTGCGGCCGAGCAGGCGCCGGCCGATCTCGAGATCGCCGCCGACGACGCGGATCAGTTCGCGTCCGGTGGCCAGCCAGGCGAGGAAGGGCGCTACCAGCAGCAGGCCGAGCAGCCAGACCAGGAGCGGCGCGAGCACCGGCACATGGTCCGACCGCAGGATCTGGACCACGCCCCACAGGCCGGCCCACAGCCAGAGGACGAGCCACAGCCCGAGGATGGCGAGCAGCGCGACCGGCCGGCGGGCGGCGATGACGATCCGCTCGCCATCGGCATCGGCGGCGATAGTGAATCGCGGCGGCTTCGGATTCTCATAGGCTCTGGCCAAGGCGGTGCGTCGCTCCTTTCCTTCCCTTGTAGACGCTCCGACGGCAGAAGCGGGTGCGCGACAGCCAAGCTTGACATCAACCCTATGGTTATATAACTGTTTGGTTGTCATGAACGCGCCGCCATCCTCCGATCCGCTCGACGCTTTGTTCGCCGCCCTGGCCGATCCGACGCGGCGGGCGATCCTCGCCAGGCTCGCCGAAGGCGAGGCGACGGTGGCCGAGCTCGCCGCGCCTTTCGCGATGAGCCAGCCGGCGGTGTCGAAGCATCTCAAGGTGCTGGAGCGCGCTGGCCTGGTCACGGCCGGCGTCGACGGGCAGCGGCGGCCGCGGCGAATGAATGCGGCGCCGCTGGCCGAGGCGGCGGATGCGATCGAGCGCTACCGGCAGATCTGGGAGCGCAATTACCGACGGCTCGATGTCCTGCTCGAGGAGATGAAGGCCGTGGAGCAGCAATCCAGGAAGGGGAGAGAGATATGAACGGCAGGCTCGAAATCGCCGCCAAGGGCGAGCGCGAGATCGTCATCACCCGCTTGTTCGCGGCGCCGCCCCACCTCGTCTTCGAGGCGCATACGGTGCCGGCGCTGCTGAAGCGCTGGCTGAGCGGGCCGGAAGGCTGGACGCTGGCCGCCTGCGAAATCGACCTGCGCGTCGGCGGCACCTATCGCTACGAATGGCGCCACCAGGATGGACGCGTCATGGGCATGAGCGGCAGCTATCGCGAAATCGAGCCGCCGAAGCGACTGGTCGCGACCGAGCTGTTCGACGAGGACTGGACCGGCGGCGAGACGCTCAACACGCAGAGCTTCGAGGCGATCGGCGACCATACGAGGCTGACCACCAACGTCCTCTACGCCTCGGCCGCCGCCCGCGACGGGGCGCTGAGCTCGAACATGGAGGCGGGGATGGCCGTCAGCTACGGCAAGCTCGACGTCCTGTTCACCGGAGCGCCGATCGAGCCCGCCTGAGCCGGGATCAGCGGCCGCCGGCGGCGCTCGCCGGCGACCGCATCGTCAGATAGGGCCGCGGCGCGGTCTCGGGCGTCGCCGGGGCCGCGACACGGTGCGACGAAGGCGGCAGGCTCTTCAGATAGGTGGCGAGCGCGAGCGCATCTTCGTCGCTGAGCGCCGAATAAGCGCGCCACGGCATGGCCGGCGCCAGCTCGCGTCCGTCGGGACGCCGGCCGGAGCGGATGGCGGCGGCGATCTGCTCGACGCTCCAGCGGCCGAGGCCGACCTCCGGATGCGGCGTCAGGTTGGGCGGATAGAATATCCCCATGCCGGGCACCTCGTGACCGACCTCGGCGCCCTGGAGATAGCCGGCATCGGGGCGGGGCGAGAAGGAACCGGCATTGTGGCAGCCGCCGCAATCCATGATCGCGGCGAGATAGCGGCCGCGCTCGACGACGCTGCCGAAGCTGGTCGGGGCGGCGGCATCGGCAGCGACGGCCGGCGCGACGCGGCCGTCGCAGCCGGCGACGGCAAAGGAGGCGGCGGCGAGCGCCAGGACGGACAGTCGAAGCACTTTCGGTCTCCGGTTGCGAATGCCGGGTGCGGATAGGCCGGAGGGAGCGCCGGCGCGAAGCGGCGGGCGACGAAAGCGCGGCGAGAGGCGACGGAGCGTCGGAGGCGCCGTCCCGCGCGACGAGGACGCACGCGGAGCGGCATCGCCGAAGGCTCGGAAAATAAAGGCGAAAGTGGTGGACGCACCGGCGGCCGCTGCGTATGTTCGCGCTCTGTCATCGAATTGGGCCGGGAGACGATTGATGAACGCTCCGCGTGTGGCGACGATCGCCGCGCACGAAGGCTCGCTCGATGATTTTTTCGAGAACGGCAATGTGGGACTGCACCTCGTCGCAGGCGACGGGACGATCCTGCGCGCCAATCGCGCCGACTATGAGCCGCTCGGCTATGAGGTCGACGAATATGTCGGCCGCCACATCGCCGAATTCCATGCCGACCGGGAGGTGATCGAGGACATATTGGCGCGGCTGTCGCGCGGCGAGCGGCTCGACAAGTATCCGGCCCGTCTGCGTGCCAAGGACGGGTCCATTCGGTACGTCCAGATCTCGTCGAGCGTCTGCTTCCGCGACGGCAAGTTCGTCAACACGCGCTGCTTCACCGTCGACGTCACCGAACGGATGCAGACCGAGGCGGCGCTGCGCGAGGCCCAGGAGCGGCTCGCCATCACCTATGAGAATGTGCTCGCCGGCATTGGCGAAGTGGACGGCGACGGCCGATTCCTGCGCGTGAACGAGGCCTTTTGCGACATTGCCGGCCGCCCCCGGGCGGATCTCCTGCAATCCGGCTTCCTCGATCTCACCCACCCCGACGACGTCGAGGAGGACCGCGTCCAGTTCGCCCGCCAGGTGCGGGGCGAGGTCGACCGCTACCGAATCGAGAAGCGCTATGTCCGTCCCGACGGACGTGTACCGTGGGTCGAGGTGATCAGCAGCACCGTGCGCGATCAGGCCGGGAACTTCGCCTACGGCGTCCGGATGGTGCTGGACATCACCGCACGCAAGGAAGCCGAGCGCCGCCAGAAGCTGCTGCTCGACGAGCTCAACCACCGCGTCAAGAACACGCTGGCGACCGTCCAGTCGCTGGCGGCCCAGACTGCCCGCACCTCCAGCAGCGCGGAGGAATTTCGCGCGCGCTTCGAGCCGCGGCTGATCGCGCTCAGCAAGGCGCACGACCGGCTGACCCGCAACCGCTGGGAGGGGGCGAACCTGAAGGACATCATCCAGGAGGAACTCGCCCCCTATTCGGCGCCGGAGCGTCGACTGAGCATCGAGGGTCCGGACCTGATCCTGCCGCCGCGCGCCAGCCTCTCGCTCAGTCTGGCGCTCCACGAATTGGCGACGAACGCCGCCAAGCACGGCGCGCTGTCCGTGCATGGCGGATCGGTCGAGGTCGCCTGGGAGGTCCATCGCGACGCCAGCCCATTCCCGCAGTCGGTGTCGATTCGCTGGACGGAGCGCGGCGGGCCCGAGGTGACGCCGCCGCAGCGCAGCGGCTTCGGATCGAGGCTGCTCCGCGTCACCGCCGAGGAACTGGACGGCAGGATGGAGCAGGAACTTGCACCGTCCGGTCTCGACTGGCGGCTGCATTTCCCGCTGTCCGGGGCGGAGTCCGGCTTCAACGCTTGACCACCGCGCCGGCAGGCGCCAACGCGACCCTATCCCGAAACCCTTGCCTCCCGGGGGACAGCCATGGGCAATGTCATTCCCAGCAGGATCTTGGTGGTCGAGGACGAGCCGCTGGTGGCGATGCTGCTCGAGGACATGCTGGTCGACCTCGGCTTCGAGGTGGTCGGCCCGGCATTGCGCTTCGACAGAGCCATGGAGCTGGCGGCGGCCGAGGCGATCGACGCGGCGATCCTGGACGTCAATCTCGGCAGCCACCGCAGCGACGCCGTCGCCGCCGCGTTGCGCGAAAGGGGCGTGCCCTTTCTCTACGCGACCGGTTATGGCTCCGGCGGCGTCGCGGCGGGCGACGCGGCGGTGATCCGAAAACCGTTTCAGCAGGACCAGATCGCGTCCGCGCTGGCGCGCCTCATGGAAGGCGCTGAAGGCCGTCGACGTCAGGCGGGCACGCCGGGATAAGGCTTCGCCGCCAACAAGGCGGCGAGATGGGCGGCATTGGCGGCGGCCATCGCAGCGGTCTGGGCGACCTTATCCGGCACGGCGGCAAGATCGCGAAAATCGGTCGTCTGCATCGCCTCCCCCACCCAGTAGCAGGCATTGGACGGGGGCAGCGTCCAGCCGGTGTCGACCAGCGCCTGGGCGAGATGGGCGGTGACGCCGTGGGCGCCGTCCTCGTTGCCGACGATCGCAAACAAGGCGACCTTGCCGAAGCTCGGCATCCGACCGCGATCATCGGTCTCGGAGAGGAAGGCGTCCATCCGCTCGAGCACCCGCTTCGCGAGGCTCGACATCTGGCCGAGCCAGATCGGCGTGCCGAGGAGGAGGATGTCGGCGCCGAGGATGCGGCGGCGTATCTCCGGCCATTCGTCGCCCTCGCCTTCGTCCGAGGTCACCCCCGCCTTCACCTCGTGGTCGGCGATGCGGATCGTGCCGTCGAAATCGATCCCGCGCTTCTTGAGCTCCGAGACGAGGAGCCCGATCATCGCATCGGTCGAGCTGTCGTCCCCGGCGTCGCTGCGCTTGAGGCTGCAATTGAGGGCGATGGCGGTGAGAGCCATGTTCGTCTCCTGTCGGGGGCATGACGGTGAGACGCGCCCAAGCGGGGCGAGGTTCCCGCGCTCAGCCGTCGTAATGGAGGCCGTCGCTGCGCTCGACGGCGTTCCAGGCCTCCTCGGTCGAGGGCATGGCCGCATCGCCGGCGATGCGCCAGGCGCCGTCGGCCTCGCGCACCAGGGTGACGAGGAAGCGGGCATGGCGGATCATCGGCTCCGCATTCGGCCGGACGATGGCCTGGCGCATATAGCCCGCGTCAATCGCGACATTGCCGGCGACCGAGCGCCGCTCGATCCGGTAGCCGGTCTCGACCCTGAGCCCGTCGGCGACGATCCGATCGGCCTGGGGGCGGAGACGAGCGGCGAGCTCCGCGCCCGACACGGGGAGACCCGGCCGCGCGTCGATCAGCAAGGCGGATCGGGAGAAGGCCTCGGACATTCCAGCAACGTCGTTGGCGGCGCGCGCCTGGGCAAGGCGGGCATAGACGGCGTTGAGCGCGGCATCCTCCGGCGCAGCCGCCGCGACTGGGCCGGAGGCGAGCAGGGCAGCCGAAACGGCCAGGACGGAAAAGCGACGCAGCATTCGGCTTGCTCCTCAAAGACGTGACGGCGGCGTAAGGGACGCGAGCCGGCGCCGGGAAGGCGTGCTTCGACGAACCCCGCTACCGACCCGACCAACGACGGCGGCCGAACGCGCAACCGCAGCCGCGATCCGGCCGTTGAGCCTTCGTCCACCACCAGCAGCGAGGGAGCTCCAATATGATCACGCGCACCGCAACCGCCCGCTACGAAGGCTTCGGCAAGGACGGCAAGGGCCAGGTTTCGACGCAGTCCGGCGTGCTCTCCGACCAGGCCTATGGCTTCGGCTCGCGCTTCGAGAGCGAGCGCGGCACCAATCCCGAAGAGCTGATCGCCGCCGCCCACGCCGCCTGTTTCACGATGGCGCTGTCGTTCGCGCTCGCCAAGGCAGGGCAGACCGAAGGCCAGCTCGACACACAGGCCAAGGTGACGCTGGACAAGGACGGCGACGGCTTCAAGGTGAGCCGCTCCGACCTCGTCCTCGAGGCGAATGTGCCGGGCCTGGATGCGGATCGCCTGCGCGAGCTGGCTGAAGGCGCCAAGGCGGGGTGCCCGATCTCGAAGCTGCTCAACGCGGAGATCTCGCTGGAGATCAAGGGCGGCTGATCGACCGGCACAAGGGGACTTCTTCGACCGGGCCTGCCCCGCGTTCGACGAAATAGTCGGTGCCGGGCTTTGCGGGAAAGGCCTGCCGACCTAGCCTGAGGCGATGCGTGCGTGGCTTCTCGCTCTGGCCCTGCTCCTGCTGCCGACCAGGGTCGGAGCGCAGGCGGAGCTGATCGAACTCGGCGACGGCGCCTTCGCCTACGTGCCGCCGAACACCAGCGGCGCGCCGGCGCCCCTGCTCGTGCTGCTCCACGGCAATGGCGATTCGGCGCGCGGGATGATCGCGAGCTTCCGACCTCACGCCGAGCGGCGCGGCATCGTGCTGCTGGCGCCGCGGCCTTATGCGCGCACCTGGGACACGATCTACCAGGTGACCGGGGGCACGCGGCGCAGCAACAATCGCGGCCGCGCCGGCGCCTCGATCGATCCTCCGCGGATCCAGGCCGCGCTTGAGGCGCTGGCGGCGCGGACGCCGATCGATCGCGGCCGGATCGGCCTTGCCGGCTTCTCGGACGGTGCGAGCTACGCGCTCTCGCTCGGCCTGCTCAATCCCGACCTGTTCCCCGCAGTGCTGGTCTTCTCGCCGGGAATGGCCTTCCTGCCGCGCGAGGCGCGGCCCGGGCAGCGGCTCTTCCTCGCCCACGGGCGCGGCGATTCGATCCTCCCCTTCCGGGTCAGCGCCCAGCTCGAGCCGCAGCTTCGCGAGCGCGGGCTGATCGTCGCCTTCCGCCGCTTCGAGGGCGACCATGTCCTGCTCGATCCGATCGTCGGCGAAGGCGTCGACTGGTTCATGGACGGCGAAGAGGGAGCGGCGATACAGTGAACCTTCGCGCGCTGACGATCGCTCTCCTCGTTCTTCTGCTCCCGGCCAACGCCTGCGCGCAAGCGCAAGGCGAGTATGTCGCCATCGGCGAAGACGCGATCGCTTACGTGCCCGAGGGTCTCCGCCGCGACGTCCCCGCGCCCTTGCTCGTCCTGCTCCACGGTCATGGCGGTCGGCCGGAGGACATGCTGCTCAGCTTCCGCGACGAGGCCGACCGCGGCGGCGTGTTGCTGCTGGCGCCGCGATCGCAGGCGGCGACCTGGGACGTGGTGCTGCACACCGCCGCCGCCGCGCGCGGCGGCTCCGCCCGTCGGCGTGCCGCGATACCCGCGGACGCGCCGCGCGTGCTGGCGGCGATCGAGGCGCTGGCCGGCTGGACGCCGGTCGATCGGCGCCGGATCGGCCTCGCCGGTTTCTCGGACGGGGCCAGCTATGCGCTCTGGCTCGGCACCCGGGAACCGGAACGGTTCGGGCGTCTGCTGCTCTTTTCCCCGGGCATGGCGCTGCTGCCGCGCCGGCTGGCGAGCGAGCAGCGGCTGTTCCTGACCCATGGCCGGCGCGACCGGATCTTGCCCTTCTCGATCAGCGCGGGGCTGGCCGCCCAGCTTCGCCAGCGCGGGCTGGAGCCCGACTTCCGCCCGTTCGACGGCGATCACGCCCTCATCGGCGATATGGTCGCGCAGGGCGTCGACTGGTTCGTGGGAGAGTGAGGCCGGGTCCGTTGCAATGCACAGGCCGCCGCCGGCCCTTCGCGCTGGCGCCGGCAAGGCAAGAGCAAGAGGCAGCGCTGAAGCGCAGTCAACCGGCTTAATCGAGATCAAGCCGGCGACGGGCCTGTCATGTTAGGAGAGAGCCATCGTCGGCAGGGGTTCGCGTAAGCAGGCCGGCGCTGGAGAGAGCTCGTGCGCTCCCGCTTGCGTCCTTGGAAAGCGGCCGAATGGATCTCCAGCACTATCGGCAAAGGGAGAAAGCGGAGCGCGCCGCGGCCGAGCAGGCCGCCAGCGACGCCGACCGCGCCGCCCATCTCGAGCTCGCCGATTCGTACCGATCGGTGATCGACGCCTATGAGCGGCTGCAGGCGCTGCGGCCGAAGCCGCGCAGCGTCGGCTGAGAGCGCCGTCGCGCCCGAAAAGGGCACGGCACGCCCTTTACTCCTGCGCCATCCTGTCCTTAATCGCCTTCGACCTGATCGTCGGGGGGAAAGAATGCGCATCGGCCTTGCCTTCCTCGCCGTGCTCCCGCTCGCCGCCTGCGGCGCGGCCGAGGAGAGCGCGCTCAAGGCATTCCGCGACCAGTCGGTCGCCGGATGCGTCGAGGCCTCCCGCCGGGCGGCGCCGCCGGCCATGGCGGGCCTGAACTTCCAGCGCCTGTGCAGCTGCGCGACCGACCGAATCATGGAAGGCAAGAGCGCTGCGGACCTGGCGCGGATGCGCCCCGGCGATCCCGAGCAGCGCCAGGCGATCGAGCAATGCGCAGCGCAGATGGTCCCCGAGCTGGCGATCCCGGCGGGCGGCGCCGCCAAGGGCTGAATCGGGAAGCCAAGCGGCCATGTGCAACGAGCAAAGGCGGCGCATCGCCCTCGGCCAGGTCCGCGAGGACTGGAGCCAGACCCGCATTCCGCTGCGCTTTCCCGAGGGCATGCCCAATCTGGAGCCGCTCGATTCGATCCGCATCACCGACCGCAACGCCATCATCCGCGCCGGCGAAGCCGATGCGGAGGGCCGGCCGCTGGCCGCGGACCTCGTCATCCGGCGTTGGTCGTGGCCCGGACCGCGCGGCAAACCGGTCTACAATTACCGCGGCGACGGCCGGGAATTCCCACGCGGACGCTGCCTGATCGTCGCCGACGGCTTCTACGAATTCACCAGCCCGGCGGAGGCGGGAAAGAAGCGAAAGGACAAATGGCTGTTCACTCTGAAAGGCGAGGACTGGTTCTGCATCGCCGGCCTGTGGCGGACCGATCCCGAGGTCGGCGAAGCCTATACCATGCTCACCTGCCCACCCGGTCCAGACGTCGCTCCCTATCACGGTCGGCAGGTGGTGGTACTCGGACGCGACCAGTGGGCGCGCTGGCTCGATCCCGAGGTGCCGGCCGCACAGCTGCTACGGCCGCTGCCGGAAGGCAGCCTCGCGGTCGAGCAGGTCGGCTGAGCGATCGGACCTGCTACTGGGCATTGGCGGCGGCGTCGCCGGCCTGATTGCCGGCGTCGGCGCCCACGAGCCGGGCCTCGTTCGCGTCGAGGATCTGTGCCGTGCCGTCGGCCGTGACCACCAACGTCCAGTTGCCGCCGCCAGCGCAGCGTACGTTCCACATCGGGTTGCCCCGATATTCGCCGGCCGCCTGCGAGGATTCGACGTGCTGGCAGTCGAGGCGCGCATCGCGGATGGCGCGGATGAAGACGGCGTTTCGCTGGCCCTCAGGCAAGGCCGCCATCTCGGCCTGGTAGTTTGTCGCCTGATTGCCCTGCGCACCCCCCTCGACCGCCTCTTCGCGCCCGTCCGTCGACCCGCAGCCGGCCAGCAGCAGCGCCGTGAACGTCCCCGTCATCAGGTTGATGTTTCGCATGATAGACTCCTTCGGTCGTGCAGATCGGGGTGGATCACCGGTCGCCGCGCGTTCAAGCGCCGGCGAGCGGATGCCGGCGCGGCGGGCGCGATCAGGCCAGCTTCTTCTGAACGAGCACGAGGGTGGCGTCGCCAGGATAGGCGGTGGCGGCGAAGCCCATTTCCTTTGCGAGCGAGATCGCCTCGACGTTGTCGCGGCTCTCGATCGACTCGAGCAGCTCGATTCCCTTCCCCTGCGCGTGACGGGCGGCATGATCGAGCAGGCACCAGCCGACGCCCCTTCCCTTATAGTCGGAGCGGATGGAGATCGCGACCTCGGCTCGCTCCATCTCCGCATCGGCGGCGAGCATGGCGCTGGCGATCAGGGTGTCGCCGTCGAACGCGAGAAAGTCCTCGGTGCGCTCGTGATCGACCTTGGTCAGGCGCTCGAGGAAGTCGCCGCTGACCTTGTTGATTCCGCTCAGGAAACGGAAGCGGCGATCCTCGGGGCTGACGCGTGCGAACAAGTCGGCGAGAGCCTCCTTGTCCTCCGGCGTGGCTGGCCGCACCTGGAAACGGAAGCCCTTCCAGGTCTCGAGCTCTTCGAGCGGCGGGGAAACGGCTGCGGCGTCGGTCATGACGGTTCCTCCGGGTGCGATGGCGAAAGGATGCGCCGTTTCCAACCGGAGCGGGACAGGAAATGTTCCTTCGCCGCGGCGCGATCGCACGAGAACGACGTTGCGCCTTGACTCTGACATCATGTCAAACTCCATCTGAGTCGGGATGCCGCCACATGCGGCGGAAAGGATCTCTACGTGAGCCAATCCCACGAAGCCCATCACTGCCTTCATGAAGGCTCAGCCGCCGGCACCGCGATCGTGAAGGATCCGATTTGCGGAATGGACGTGGATCCCAGCCGCAGCCCACACCAGTTCGATCTCGGCGACACCCGACATCATTTCTGCAGCGCCCGCTGCCGCGACAAGTTCGCGGCCGATCCCGCGAAATATCTGAATCCCGGTTCGCCGGCTGCCGTCGAGGGCCCGGAGGGCACGATCTGGACCTGTCCGATGCACCCGGAAATCCGCCAGGTCGGGCCCGGAAGCTGTCCGATCTGCGGCATGGCGCTCGAGCCCGCCGAGCCGAGCCTGGAGGAGGGGCCGAACCCCGAGCTGGTCGACATGAGCCGCCGCTTCCGGCTCAGCGCCGTTCTGTCGCTGCCGCTGCTGGTGCTGGCGATGGGCGGCGACTTGCTCGGCTGGCACCCTCTGCCGATGCGCACGACCGTCTGGGTCCAGCTCGCTTTGGCGACGCCGGTGGTCCTGTGGGGCGGCCTGCCCTTCTTCGAACGCGGCTGGGCGTCGCTGAAGACGCGCAACCTCAACATGTTCACCCTGATCGCCCTCGGCGTCGGCGTCGCCTACGGCTACAGCCTTGTCGCGACCTTGGCGCCCGGCCTGTTTCCGCCGGCCTTCCGGACGATGGGCGGCCAGGTCCCGGTCTATTTCGAGGCGGCGGCGATCATCACCACCCTGGTCCTGCTCGGCCAGGTGCTCGAGCTCCGCGCCCGATCCGCCACCGGGCGCGCCATCCGCGCCCTGCTCGGTCTTGCGCCGAAAACGGCCCGGATCGCGCGCGACGACGGAAGCGAAGACGACATCCCGCTCGAGCAGGTCCATATCGGCGATCGCCTGCGCGTCCGGCCGGGCGAGAGGATGCCGGTGGATGGGATCGTCCTCGAGGGCCGCTCGTCGGTCGACGAGTCGATGATCAGCGGCGAACCTGTGCCGGTCGAGAAGGCAAGCGGAGCGACAGTGACCGGCGCGACGGTGAACGGCACCGGCAGCCTGCTGATCCGCGCGGAGCGGGTCGGCCGGGACACCATGCTCGCGCAGATCGTGCGCATGGTCGCCGAGGCGCAGCGCTCGCGTGCCCCGATCCAGGCGCTGGCCGACAAGGTCTCGGCCTGGTTCGTGCCGGCCGTGATCGCCATTGCCGTCGCGGCCTTCGCCGTCTGGGCCATCTGGGGCCCGGATCCGGCGCTGAGCCATGCCCTGGTCAATGCCGTCGCCGTGCTGATCATCGCCTGCCCCTGCGCGCTCGGCCTGGCGACGCCGATGTCGGTCATGGTCGGCACCGGCCGCGGCGCCGGTGCCGGCGTGCTCGTCAAGGATGCCGAGGCGCTCGAGCTCATGGAGAAGATCGACACGCTGGTGGTCGACAAGACCGGCACGCTGACCTTGGGCAAGCCCCGGCTGGTCGGCGTCACGGCGGCGCAGGGCATGGACGAGGCGCAGGTGCTCCGGCTCGGCGCGGCGCTCGAGCGCGGCAGCGAGCATCCGCTCGCGGAAGCGATCGTCGACGGGGCGATCGAGCGCGGCATCGCGCTTCCGGAGAGCCGCGACTTCGCCTCCCATACGGGACTCGGCGTCAGCGGATCGGTCGAGGGCAAGGCGGTCGTGCTCGGCAACCGGGCGATGATGGAGAAAGCGGCGATCGATCCCTCGTCCTTGTCCGCCGCCGCCGATGCGATGCAGGCCGAGGGCCAAGGCGTGATGTATGTCGGCGTCGGCGGACGGCTGGCCGGGCTGATCGCGGTCGCCGACCCGGTCAAGGAGAGCGCCGCCGGCGCGGCGGCGGCGCTGCGGCGCGAAGGGGTGCGCCTGGTCATGCTCACCGGCGACGACCGGCGGACGGCCGAAGCGGTGGCACGCCGGATCGGCGGCATCGACGAGGTGATCGCCGACGTGCTCCCGGACCAGAAGCAGGCGGTGATCGAGCGGCTCAGGGGCGAAAGCCGCCGCGTCGCCATGGCCGGCGACGGGATCAACGACGCCCCCGCCTTGGCCGCGGCCGATGTCGGCATCGCGATGGGCACGGGGACGGACGTCGCGATGGAGAGCGCGGCCGTCACGCTGGTAGGCGGCGATCTGGCCGGAATCGTCCGGGCCCGCCGCCTCAGCCGCGCGGTGCTGCGCAACATCCGCGAGAATCTGTTCTTCTCGTTCGTGTTCAACGCCGCCGGGGTGCCGATCGCGGCCGGGTTGCTCTATCCTGCGTTCGGATGGCTGCTGAACCCGATGATCGCGGGCGCGGCCATGTCGTTCAGCTCGGTCGCCGTCATCGGCAATTCGCTGCGGCTGAGGGCCTCCAGGCTGTAAGGTGACACATGAAGATCGGACAAGCTTCGAAGACCTCCGGCGTGAGCCAGCGGATGATCCGCCATTATGAGTCAATCGGCCTGATCCCTCGCGCCGCCCGCCGCGACTCCGGCTATCGCGATTATGACGAACGCGACGTCCATACCTTGCGCTTCATTCGCCGCGCGCGCGATCTCGGCTTCGGGATCGAGGAGATCGGCAAGCTGCTCACGCTCTGGCACGATCGCAGCCGGGCGAGCGCTGAGGTCAAGGCGATCGCACTGGCGCGTGCAGCGGAGCTCGAGCGCAAGGCCCGCGAGCTGGATGCCATGCGCCAGACGCTTGAGCATCTCGCCGCCCATTGCCATGGCGACGCCCGTCCGGATTGCCCGATCCTCGCCGACCTGAGCAGGGACGAAGCATGAGCCGCGCCGGCCCGGTTGTCACTTCCTCGCGAGCCGCCTATCTGCGCGAAATGCCCCCGCGGCTCCTTCCACTCCTGGTCCTGCTCGCCATGATACTCATGCCGGTGCGCATGGCCGCCGAGGCGCATCTTCCGATCGCAGCACCGGGCAGCCACGCCATGGCCGGGATGACGAGCGGATGCGGGGATCACGAGGCACCAGCCGACGAGGGCAAGGCCGACCTCAAGGTCGAATGCATGATGGCCTGCGCCGCGATTCCGGGCACGCACCAGGTGGCTGAGCGAGTGTCTCTCTCCGAGCCCATCGCGCGTCCAGGGGCGGCAACGCACGCGAACGGCCGTAGCCACAATGCGGACCCGCCTCCGCCCCGATGCTCCTGAGAATTGATCCTTTCCCGATTCAATTCGCACGGAGACACGACATGCGCATCCTTCTGACGGCGTTCGCGCTGACCTTCGCCCTGCCCGCCGCGGCCCAGACCTTGCCGGCACAGCCCCACCAGCCTTCGGGCAACCCCGCCTCGCATGGCTCGCACCGCCAGCATCACGACGGCCAGGATCATGGGCAGCATCACGGCCAAGGCGCCCCGGCCGAACAAGGCTGCTGCGCCGAGGCCGACGGCAACGGGCGTCCGGATTGCTGCGACCGAATGGGCCATGACCAGCATGGCACCCATGGCGGCCAGCCTGCCCCTGCCGGGCAGGCGCCGCAGGCGCATCAGGGCCACTGATCGGCCAGGGGTGGCGGCGGCGGCGACGCCGCCACCCCTTCACCCTTTAGCCCTAGGCCGCCGCCCCTCGCGGCCGGAGACGGGACATGCAAGAACGATATCAAATCGACCGACGCGCGCTGATCCGCGGCGCGACTTTGGGCGGGATCGGCCTCGGCCTGTCGGGGCTGTTCCCCGCCTGGGCGCAGCCGGTCAGCGCCGGCATCGGGCCGCAAATGCCGACGCTTTCCGGCGAAGAGGTCCGCCTGGAGGTCGCCCATTCGGCCTTCACCGTCGGCGGCCGCACCGGCCATGCCGTCACCTTGAACGGAACCCTGCCGGCCCCGCTCATCCGGCTGCGCGAGGGGCAGAATGTCCGCATCCACGTCGCCAACGGCCTAGACGAGGATACGTCGATCCACTGGCACGGGCTGCTGCTGCCGTTCCAGATGGACGGCGTTCCCGGCGTGAGCTTCCCGGGCATCCGTCCCGGCGAGACCTTCACCTACGAGTTCCCGATCCGCCAGTCGGGCACCTACTGGTATCACAGCCATAGCGGGCTGCAGGAGCAGCAGGGCCATTATGGGCCGCTCATCCTCGATCCGGCCGACGGCGATCCGGTCGGCTACGACCGCGAGCATGTCATCGTGCTCAGCGACTGGAGCTTCCTCCATCCGCACGAGATCCTCCGCAAGCTGAAGCAGCAGGCCGGCTATTTCAATCGGCAGCGGATCACGCTCGCCGGCCGGCTGAGTGGCGACCCCGAGCACCGGATGAGCGTCGAGGATCGCGAAATGTGGGCAAGGATGCGGATGGATCCGACCGACATCCTCGATGTGACCGGCGCCACCTACACCTATCTGATCAACGGCCACAGCCCCGAGGAGAATTGGACCGGACTGTTCAGGCCCGGCGAGCGGGTGCGCCTGCGGATCATCAACTCGGGCGCGATGACCATCTTCAACGTCCGCATTCCCGGCCTCACGATGAAAGTGGTCGCCGCCGACGGGCAGAATGTTCGTCCGGTCGATGTGGACGAGCTGCAGATCTCGGCCGCCGAGACCTACGACGTCATCGTCCTGCCGGCCAAGGACCGGGCCTACAGCTTCGTCGCGGAAGCGATGGACCGGTCGGGCCTGGGGCGGGCGACGCTGGCGCCGCGGCCCGGAATGTCCGCGCCGGTGCCGCCGCTGCGCGACCGGCCGATCCTGTCGATGCGCGACATGGGCATGGACGGCATGGATCACGGACCGGCACAGAGCCGGGATCATGGCGGCGGCCTCGGCTCCGGCCACCACGGCGCGGCGGAGGCGGCTCAGCCGATGGATCATGGCGATATGGACATGCGCGACCAGGCCAACGCGCCGCAGGTGCGTCTCGGCCCGGGGGTCGACATGATCGCACCGATGCCGCGGGACCGCACCGGAGAACCGGGGCTCGGCCTCGAAAATGTCGGCCACCGCGTGCTCACCTATCGCGACCTCGCCGCGCTCACGCCGCCGTCCGATCGGCGGCCGCCGACCCGCACCGTCGAGGTCCACCTCACCGGCAATATGGAGAGGTTCATGTGGTCGTTCGACGGAGTCGCCCTGAGCGAAGGCGCCGAGCCGATCCGCCTGGCGCGCGACGAGCGAGTGAGGATGCGTCTGATCAACGACAGCATGATGGCCCACCCGATCCACATTCATGGCCATTTCTGGTCGCTGGTGAACGGCCAGGGCGACCATCAGCCGCTCAAGCATACGGTCAACGTGCTTCCTGGGGGGACGGTCGACCTCGACATGACCGCGGACGCGCCGGGCGACTGGGCCTTTCACTGCCACCTGCTGCTGCACATGCATGCCGGCATGATGCGCGTGGTCAAGGTCCGCCCGCTGGATGGAGACGCGGCATGAAGCGGCTCCTGCTCGCACTCCTGCTCACCGTCGCCTCCGCCCCGGCCCCGGCCCAGCATGAGCATCATTCGGCGCCGGCCGCGCCGACGACCGAGAGCGATCCGCCCGCGGGCCATCGCTCGACCGCTCCACGCCAGCACGAAGGCCATGGCGAGCCGGTGCAGGATCCCCATGCCGGGCACGCAGCGACGGCAGTGCCGGGAGAAGACGACCCGCATACCGGGCACGAAATGAACCAGACTCAAGACCCGCATGCCGGGCACGGAATGGCCCCGGCGCCGACCGTGCAGGATCCCCATGCCGGACACCATATGGACGCCGCACCACAGCCGCCGGCGCCGCCGGTCGGGCCGCCGCCGCCGGAAGCGCTGACCGGACCCGATCATGCCGCCGACGCCTTCCATGGCTCCGCGGCGATGGCCGCGGCGCGCGAGGAGATGCGGACCGAGCATGGCGCGCACGTCACCTGGGGCCTGTTCGCCGACCAGCTCGAGATCGGCTTTCGCGACGGCGGCGAGACCTTCTCGTGGGCGGACGTGCAGCTGCGCTATGGCAACGACATCGACCGGCTGTGGATCAAGACCGAGGGCAAAGCCGTCTTCGGCGACGGGATCGAGCAGGCAGAGGTCCAGGCGCTGTGGAGTCATGCCCTCGATCCCTGGTTCGACCTCCAGGCAGGCGTGCGCCAAGACTTTGCTCCAGACCCGGACAGGACGTATCTGGTTCTTGGGATTCAAGGCTTGGCACCTTACTGGTTCGAGATCGATGCGACCGCCTTCGTCTCGACCAAAGGCGACGTTTCGGCGCGGCTCGAGGCGGAATATGACCAGCGGATCACCCAGCGGCTGATCCTGCAGCCCCGGATCGAAGCCGAGCTCGCGCTGCAGGACGTACCGGAGCTCGGCATCGGCGCGGGCCTGTCGGCGACCGAGCTGGGGCTGCGGCTGCGCTACGAAATCGCGCCCGAATTCGCGCCCTATGTCGGGGTCCAGTACGAGCGCGCGTTCGGCGACACCGCCCGTTTCGCCCGGAGCGCAGGCGAGAATGTCGGCGGCTGGAGTCTCCTCGCCGGTGTCAGGATCTGGTTCTGAGCCGGGGGCAGCGCCGCGGCGGCACCGCGGTCCCCTCAGCACAGGCGGTTGCGGACCGCCGCGGCGATCGACCCGGAGTGTCGACCGGCCTCCAGGTACAGGCCCTCACCGATCGAGTGCGACGGCTCCTTGTCGGACAAATGCCTTGATGGGCGCGGCGACTTCGATAGCCTCCGCAGAGAAGCCGTCTCTCGAGGGGAGGAGTCGCCATGCAAGGGAAGTGCGCCGCCATCCTGCTTTTCGCCTGCCTAGCCGGCGCGCCGGCGGCGGCCGCACAGGGGCAGCCGGCCAGCGAAGTCGACGATCTGGTCAACCGGATCATCTCGGTGCCGGTGCCGAGCGAGTATCGCGTCGACGGCGTCCGCAACGCCCGCGTGCGCAGCGATGACCGCGTCCAGGGCGGCAAGGCGCTTCGGGTCCAGGCGCCGGGCCGAAGCGAGCAGGCATGGTCGGTCGCGGTCGCCGTGCCGATCAACCGGCCGGTGCAGGCCGGAGACAATCTGGTGCTCGCTTTCTGGGCTCGGCTCGAGCGCGGCGAGGATGGAGCGGCCAGCGCCACCCTCCCCTACAATGCGGTGCAGCTCGCCCGCGAGCCCTATACCGCGCTGTTCAGCGGTCCGGCGACGATCGGGCCGGAATGGCAGATGCACGAAGTCCGCGGCCGCGCCGACCGCGCTTTCGCGGCCGGGGACCTCAACGTCTCCATCCATCTGGCGACGGCCCGGCAGACGGTCGACATCGGGCCGGTGTTCGTGCTCAACATGGGCCAATAAGGCGCGGTCATCGTCCGGCGCGGGTCGGTTCCCTCATCTCCATCGGCGCTGCGCGTTACCGAGCCTGCGGCCGTCATCGCCTTCGGCTTCCCGCACCGAGCGGGACGACGGCGCCGGCGGGCGAGCCGGCGGGACGTTGCAGAAAAAGTTGCCTGTGCGTGTCACAGTGGCGGATCGTGCCTCGTCATGTCGTCGGATACTGAAGAAAGGAAACCGACATGACCGCCAAAATCGACCTTTTCGCCGCCGCCCCCTCGCTGATGAAGACATGGATGGGCACCTCCGCCGCCGTCGCCGCCAGCCTCGAGCCGAGCCTGATCGAGCTGGTCAAGATCCGGGCCTCGCAGATCAACGGCTGCGCCAATTGCATCAACATGCACACCGCCGAGGCGCGCGCGAAGGGTGAGACCGAGCAGCGCCTCTACTTGCTGTCGGCGTGGCGCGAGGCGCCCTGCTACACCGACCGGGAGCGGGCCGCACTCGCGTGGACGGATGCGCTGACGCGGCTTTCCGAAGGCCATGGCCATGAAGCCGCGCGCGACGCGCTCTCCGCCCATTTCAGCGAGGAGGAGCAGGTCAAGCTGACCCTGATGATCAACGTCATCAACGGCTGGAACCGGCTGGCGGTCGGTTTCGGCCTCTGGCACGATCCTGCCGAGGCGAGGGCCGCGGCATGAAACAGGCGCAAGCGACCGGATCGGCGGCAGCGGGTTTCGACCCGCTGCGCCCCACGCTGCTGCGCGTCGCCTACCGGATGCTCGGATCGGTCGCCGATGCCGAGGACGTCGTCCAGGAGGCCTTCATCCGCTGGATGAAGGCGGACCGGGCGGAGGTGCGGAGCCCGGAGGCCTTTCTCCGCCGGACCGTGACCCGGCTCTGTCTCGACCAGCTCAAGTCCGCGCGGCACCGCCGCGAGACCTATGTCGGCCCCTGGCTCCCCGATCCCATCGTCAAGGAGGAGGAAGGAGCGGAGGACGTCACCCTGCCGCTGATGCTGGCGCTCGAACGGCTGTCGCCGCTCGAACGGGCGGCCTTCCTGCTGCACGACGTGTTCGGCCTGCCGTTCGAGGAGGTGGCGAGCACGATCGGCCGCGACGCCGCCGCCTGCCGGCAGCTCGCCGCCCGCGCGCGCGGCCATGTCCGCGAGGCACGGCCGCGCTACCGGCTCGAGAGCCAGCGCGGGCTCGAGCTGGCCGAAGCCTTCTTCGCGGCGTCGCGCAGCGGCGACCTGACGTCGCTCGGGGCACTGCTCGCCTCCGACGTCAGCCTCCACGCCGACGGCGGCGGCAAGCGGCCGGCGGTGCCGCGCCCGGTGCTCGGCCATGGCGAGGTGATGCGCGTCCACGAGGGCCTGGCCGTCTTCTTCCGCAAGGCGCCCTCGCTGCTGATCCGCACCGGCTTCATCAACGGCCTGCCCGGCTTCGTCACCCGCGAGGCCGACGGCGAGCTGCAGACGACCGCGTTCGAGATCGAGGATGGCAGGATCGCCGCCATCTATGTGGTGCGCAACCCGGACAAACTGCGCCACCTGCACTGAAGAATCAGTCCGAGTCCGCTTCCACGCCGAAGCGGTAGAGGGTCGTGGAGCGGAAGGTCTCGCCCGGCCGCAGGATCGTCGAGGGGAATTCGGGACGGTTGGGGCCGTCCGGAAGATGCTGAGTCTCCAGCGCCAGACCGGTATGAGGCTCGAGGACGATGCCGGCGGCGCCGCGATCGGTGCCGGGAAAATAGTTGGCGACATAGGCGTGGACGGTCGGCTCGGTGGTCAGCACCTCGAGGGTGCGGCCGGAGGCCGGGTCCGTGACGCGGGCGGCGAACCTGGGCTCGACGGTGGGCTCCCCGAGCCACCAGCTGTGATTGTAGCCGCAGACGCCGCCGGTCTGCGGCATCTCCCCTCCCCCGCAGCCGCCGAGCAAGCGGGCCGCGCGGAAATCGAAGACCGTGCCGGCGACCGGCGCGAGCTCGCCGGTGGGGATGCCGCCGTCGCCGACGGCGACGATCCGATCGGAGTCGATGCGGATCCTGTGGCCGAAGACGGGACCGGCATCGGCGCCGCCGAGATTGAAATAGCTGTGATTGGTGAGATTGAGGACCGTCGGCGCGTCGGTGGTCGCCCGATAGTCGATGCGAAGCGCGTTGCCGGGCAGGACCCGGTAGGTCACCGCGACGTCGAGCCGCCCCGGAAAGCCCTGCTCGCCATTCGCGCTGGAATAATGAAGCACGGCGCCCGGCTCCGCGCCCGGCAGCGGCTCCACCCGCCAGGCACGGGTGATGAAATTGGGGCTTCCGCCGTGAAGGTTGTTCGGGCCGTCATTTGCCTGGAGCCGGACCTCGCGGCCATCAAGCGTGAAGCGGGCATTGGCGATGCGGCCCGCATAGCGACCGACGATGCCGCCGAAATAATAATCCTGGTTGCGCGTGTCGTAGGCGGCGAGATCGGGCAAACCGAGGACGACATTCTCCATCCTGCCGTCGCGGTCCGGCACCTCGACCGCGGTGACGATGCCGCCGAGATCGAGAAAGCGGACGACCATTCCGTCAGGACCGCGCAGCGTGTATTCCCGCACAGGCTGCCCGGCCCGCGTCACGCCATAGTCGCGGATCTCGACGCCCGCCGCCTGCACCGGAGCGGCCAGAGCCAGCGCCGCGATCGTGGCAAGCCATTTCAGGATCATCACCGCCTGTCCCCCGCGTAGAGGCGATCGGCGGCGAGCGCGAGGAACATGAAATTGGCCTCGCCGCCGCCGATCACATATTCGGTCTGCTGCCAGAAGAAGGGCCAGACCTTGAGCTCGGGCAGGTCCGGCCGGATCAGCGCCGTGCCCGAGATCACGCCTCCGGGTATGTGCGACCAGTCGGCGCGATTGACGCCATAGGCCGTGGTCGGCGAATGGGCGCCGACGCCGGAGACGAAGGACATGTTGTTCTCGCCGGGATGGACGCCGAGGACGAAATCGAGCGCGCTCAGCCAGCTTTCCGCCGAGGCATGTTCGGGCCATCCGCGATGGAAGAAGTATTGGCGGACGCCGCGCTCCTGGACGGTCCAGCCGGCGCCCCAGATGTCGGGACGATAGGGAACGCCGTAAGGCGAGTCGGTGCGCGCCGAGGTCGCGACGCCGCGCTGATGGTCGCCGACCGCGGCGGCGAGACGGCGCTTGAAGCCGCGGTCGCCGATCCGGGGAAGGATCGACGCGATCGGCCAGGCGGCCCGTTCGACATCGGCAAGGATCTGCGGCTCGAGCGCGACCAGCCGGGCGACCAGATCCCGGCGGCCGGTGGCCTGGATGAGCTCGGCGAGCGCGAAGACGCGCGCCGAGATATCGTCGCTGCGATCGAGGGCGGGCAGCGCGATCGCCTCGGCAGCGGCCAGCGCCTCCGCGGCGAGCGCCGGATCGGAGGCGCGCAGCGCCCGCGACGCGGCGGCGAGACCGCCGGCGGCCCGGAGCTCGCGGGTCGGATTGTCCTCGGTGAAGACCCAGCGATCGTCGGCGGCGATCGGATTGCCGAGATTGTCGTTGCCGAGGCCCTCGACCGACCGGCCGGGCAGATTGTCGGTCATCGTCGCCGCGTCGCCGAGATGGACATACTGTCTGAGGCTCGGCGCGATGATGCCGCGATAGAGCCGCCCCATCGCGCGATAGCCGCCGAGCACCGACAGGAGACCATGCTCGATCTGCTGGAGCGCGTCGTTGCGGCCGTCCGGCACATGGATTTCGACGCGGCGGCGCTGCTGGTCGATCGCGGTCGCATCATGATCGAGTTCGAATAACTCGACCATGCGGGCGAGCAGCCACACCGTCCCCATCTGCGATTCGACGCGCAGGTCATAATCGCCGGCATCGTGCCAGCCGCCGGCATCGAGGCCGGGCACGCGCTCGCCCGGGCGGAAGCGGGTGAGCGTCGCATCCCCCTGCACATAGCCGTCGAAATGATTGAGCCCGACCGGCGCCATCAGCGCGTCGTCCTGATGGTCGATCCCATGCCAGACGCGATATTTGTCGGCGACGTGCATGTGGCACATCTGGACGGGCAGGAAATATTCGAGGGTCGGCTGCCAGACGTGACGCGAATAGACGTCCTCGGCGATCTCGAAGGCGTGGGACCGGCGGTCGCCATATTCGACGACGTAGAGGCCGGGCCGGGTCACCTCCGTGAAGTCGAAGGTGAGATAATCGTAGCGCAGGAACGGGCCCCAGGCCTCCGCCGCGCGCGTCAGCACTTCCTCGCGGCCGCTTTCGGTGAGGCGGAAGAGGCGGACCGGCGGCCGGGCGGCGTCGCGGGGATCGAGCTCGATGACCGCCCGCTTCGGCTGCCTAGGTGCGTAGCCGACCTGGCTGACCTGGATGACGGGATCGGATCGCCAGTCGGCAACGACGTTCGGAGTGACGACCCACTCGATAGCCCCCTGCGTCGCGCCGGCCGGGACGACGCCGCGCACGATGTACCAGCCATTATTGTGGTTGGACCGGCCGTCGACGAGGGCGATCTCGCCGCTGCGGCTCTCGATCCGCATGCGCAGGCTTTCGTCGTCGGGCGCGACGACGAGGCTGCGTCCGACGGCGAGCGGCGCCGACAGCGGCTCGTCCGGCGATGGCACCGGCCCGTTCGCCTGCATGTTGCGCGGCGGCGGGCCCGGCGCCGCCTGCTCGCGGACCAGAGGACCGTTCGGCTGGCGGGGGAAGATGCCGGCCTCGGAATCCATCATCCAGGCCTTGCCGAACAGATGGCCGGGGAAGAGCTCGAAGTTGAAGCCGACGCGGCCGACCCATTCGCGCGGCAGCGGCCGGTCGAGATCGACGCGGATCCGGAAGGAGTCACCGTCCATCGGGGTGACGCTGATGCGGTAGGAGAGGTCGAGATCGGGATAGAAAGTGGGGTTGAAGCCGCGCCCGTCGCGCGCGGGGTCGGGATACGAAAGCGCCTGGCTGATCGTCGCGGTGGCCGGATCGACCCGGCGCTCGCCGGCGCGCGGCACCGGCGACCATTGGCCGGGCGAAGTCTCCAGGCGGAGGTCGCCATTGGCGGCGACGCGGCGCCCATGCTGGATGACCGTGACCCCGGTCTGGTGACCTTCCGGATAGACGTCGCTGAAGACGACGACGTCGAGGCCGGGCCGGTGGAAATAGCCCTTCTCGTGGAGCGTCAGATTGGGCTCGGCCACAGCCGCGGCGGAGAAGCCGGCCGCCGCAATCAGCGTCACGAGGAGGTGCGATTTCGTTCTCATGCCGGGTGACGCGAGCCGGCGCCGCGAAGCGCGGCGGCGATCGCCTCGCGTAGCGGCTTGGGCTGGAATTGGTCGTCATAGGGACAGGGGCGCTTGGGCAGGCCGTCCGGCCGCGCGCCGCGGTCCTGGAGCCAGGAATAGCGGTCGGAGAGTCCCCAAAGGACGATGTCGCCAAGCTGCGGATAATCGAGCATGATGTCGAGATAGGCGCGCGCGATGTCGGCGACGGCCTGGTCGCGCGCGGCGACATCGCCGACGAAATCGCGGTCGTGGACGTCGAATTCGGTGATGGCGAGGCCGTAGCCCATGGCGACCACGTCATCGAGGAAGCGGCGCCATTCTCTCTCGTCGCGGGCCGAGAAACCGGTGGAATCGGCGAAGGTGCCGGTGCCGATATGGGCCTGGACGCCGAGCAGGTCGACGGGGACCTCGCGGCGGCGGAAGCCCTCGAGCAGGCGCAGGACGCCGGCGCGATGAGCGGCCCGGTCCGGATCCCAGGACATATAGTCGTTGTAGACGAGCTGCGCGTCCGGAGCCTCCGCCTTGGCGACGCGGAAGGCGAGATCGACGACCGGCTCGGCGCCGCCCATCGCGCGGGAGAGCGCGGTCTCGCGCATCGCGCCGGTTCGGTTGTCGACCGCCTCGTTGACGACATCGTAGGAATGGATGCGCCGGCCGTAACGACGGCAGACGGTCGCGACATGCTCGCGCACCATCGCCTCGGCCGCGGAGGCCGGACGCGCGCCGAAATCGTGGCTGGCCACCCAGTCGGGCATCCAGTTGGGATGGTGCCAGAGCAAAGTGTGGCCGCGCATCGGCAGGCCGCTCACCTCAGTGAAGGCGATCAGCCGGTCGAAAGGCTCGAACCGGAAGCTGGCGGCGTCGGGCCGGATCCAGGTCCATTTGAGCTCGTTCTCGGTGACGACGACGCCGCACTCGCTCACCAGCAGCGCGCGATAGCGCGGATCGGCGAAAGAACCGGTGAGCGCACCGCGCGGGCCGCCGCCGACGACGGAGCCGAAGCGCCGGCCGCTGCGCCGCGCCAGGGCATCAAGCGTCTCCGGCCGCTCGGCCTGCGCGGCGGCGCGGCCGGCGCCGGCGACGAGGCCGGCGGCGAGAGTGGAGGCGATTGCCTCGCGGCGGGTCAGGACCATGCGTGCGCCTTCATCCGATCGTCAGGGTGGCCGAGCGCAGCGCCTCGGCGGCGGAACTGTTGCCGACCATGATGTCGAACTCTCCCGGCTCGACCACCCGCTCCATCCGCGCGTTCCACAATCGGAAGGCCTCCGGCCCCAGGGTGAAGCGGACGGTGCGGCGCTCGCCCGGGCGAAGCGTGACCCGCTCGAAGCCGCGCAGCTCGCGGACCGGGCGCGTGACCGAGCTCACCCGGTCGCGGACATAGAGCTGGACCACTTCGTCGCCGGCGCGGCGGCCGGTGTTGCGCACCTCCACCTCGACCCGGACCGAGCCGTCCGGCCGGATGCGCGCGGCAGAGAGGCGCGGCGCGCCGACTTCGAAGGTCGTGTAGCTGAGGCCGAAGCCGAACGGGAAAAGCGGCTCGGTCGAGTCGAACAGATAGCCGCGAAGCGCGCTCGGCTTGTGATTGTAGTAAAGCGGGATCTGGCCGACATGGCGCGCCACCGTGACCGGCAGCTTGCCGCCGGGATTGACGTCGCCGAACAATATCTCGGCCAAGGCGGTGCCGCCCTCCTGGCCGACATACCAGCCCTCGAGGAAGGCGTTGGCGCGGCCGACCACCATCGGCCAGGACGGCGGGCGGCCGTTCAGCGCGACGACGACGACCGGCTTGCCCAGGTCGAAGAGGGCCGCGGCTAGCTCGCCTTGCTCGCCGACGAGGTCGAGGCTGGTGCGGTCGCCGAGATGGTTGCGGGCGAAGCCTTCGCGGCTGGTCTGCTCGGTATCGCCGATGGCGAGGATGACGAGATCGGCACCGCGCGCCGTCTCGACCGCTTCGGCGATGAGCTGGCGATTGCGGGCGGGATCGGCGAGCAGCACCTCGTGCGCAGACCGATCCTCGCTCTGGGTGATCAACACCCCTTGGGCGTGAACGATCTCGGCCCGATTGCCGACGCGCGCGCGAAGGCCGTCGAGCAGGCTGATCCGGCGCTCGGGATGACCCGAATAGCCGCCGAGGCGGGCGACGGCGGCATTGGGGCCGATCACCGCGATCCGCCGGTGCTGCCCCAGGCGGAGCGGCAGCAGGCCGTCGTTCCGGAGCAGGACGACCGAGCGGCGGGCCGCCTCGAGCGCGAGCGCGCGGGCCTCCTCATTGTCGATCAGCGCCTCGGGATCTTCCCCTGCATAGGGGTTCTCGAACAGGCCGGCGCGGAACTTGAGGGCGAGGATCCGGCGGACCGCCTCGTCGAGCCGCGCCTCGGCGACCCGGCCCGAACGTACCGATTCGGCCAGGGTACGGAAGGCGCGGCCATCGGGCAGGTCGCTGTCGACGCCGGCCTCGAGCGCGCGCACGGCGGCGCTTTCGATGTCGGGCTCGACATGATGGAGCGTCGCCAGTTCCTCGATGGCGGCATAGTCGCTGACCAACACGCCCTCATAGCCCCACTCGCCGCGGAGCACGTCGCGCAGCAGCCAATGGCTGGCGTGGGAGGGAACGCCGTCAATCTCATTGTAGGAGGCCATCACCGCCCCGGGTCGGGCACGCCGGATCGCCGCCTCGAACGGCGGGAAGAAATATTCGCGCAGCTCGCGCTCGGAGAGGGGTGCGGGCGCGACGTTGTTGCCCGCCTGGGGCTGGCCGTGACCGGTCATGTGCTTCAGCGTCGCGAAGACGCGGCCGGGGCCGAGGCGGCCGTCCGGGCCGAGCTCTCCCTGAAGACCGAGCACGGAGGCGACGCCGAGCTCCGAGACGAGATAGGGGTCCTCGCCGAACGTCTCCTCAATCCGGCCCCAGCGAGGATCGCGGACGATATCGACCACGGGAGAGAGCACGTACGGGACGCCACGCGCCCTGACCTCGCGGGCGATGACCGCGTTGACGCGGCGGACGAGGCTTGGGTCCCAGCTGCTCGCCAGCGCGATCGCCTGGGGGAACATGGTGGTGTTCGGCGCCATGAAGCCGTGCAGCGATTCCTCATGAAACAGGATCGGGATGCCCAGCCGCGTACGGGTCATCGCCCAGCGCTGCGCATCATTGGCGAAGCGGACCGCCTCGGCGGGATCGTGCCAGCGGCCGGCGATGACGTTGCCGGTGGCGCCGGCGGCGGCCTGGCGGTCCGACGGCCGGGCGATCTGGCCAATGCCGTGCGGATAGGCCTGGTCGGCTCTGGCAGGGTCGAAGCGGGCGGCGCCGTCCATCACCTCGGCCTTGGTGCTGAGCAGGGTGATGACCTGGGCCACCTTCTCCTCGAGCGTCATTCGCCCGAGCAGATCCTCGACCCTCCGCTCGATCGGCGCCGATGCCTGCTTGTAGAGAGGGGCTCCTGCGCCCTGCTGCGCGGGCGCGGGTGCGATGCCGATCAGAAGAGAGATGAAGGCGGCCGCCGCGGCGACCGCCACAAAGGGCCCGAAACGGACGGCAGGCGCCATGCTCCCTCTCCCCGGGTCGGCCCGTCATTTTCTTCTTCGACGACTGGGCCCGTGCATTTATGGTAGCGCTCACATTCGAGAGAATCGCGGGGCCTGTCAAGGAAGCCGCGGCCCGAAAAGGAGAGCCATGTCCGTCCCCAGCCTGATCCGCCTGCTGTTCCTCCTCCTGCTTGCGCTGGCGCCGGCGGCGGCTCCCGCCGAGGACGGATACGATCTGTGGTTGCGCTACCGGGCGGTCGAAGCGGAATGGCAGCAAAGATACCGGCCGCAGGCGGGCGCAATCGTGACCGAAGGCCGATCGCCGACGATCGATGCCGCCGCCGCGGAACTGGAGCGCGGGCTTGCGGGCCTGCTCGGGACCTCGCCGGCACGGGCCGGGGCGGTTGCGGGCGACGGCGCCATCCTCCTTGGCACGCCGCGAAGCTCGGCGACGGTCGCCCGGCTCGACCTGCCGCTGGCGCCGCTCGGCGAGGAGGGATACCTGATCCGCAGCGTCACGATCGACGGCAGGCAGGCGACGGTGATCGCGGCCAATGGCGAAAGCGGCCTGCTCTACGGCGCCTTCCGGCTGCTGCGCTTGATCCAGACCCGCCAGCCGATCGACCGGCTCGACCTATCCGACCGGCCGGCGATCCAGCACCGGCTGCTCAACCATTGGGACAATCTCGACCGCAGCGTGGAACGCGGCTATGCTGGATTGTCGCTGTGGGACTGGCAGAAGCTCCCCGAGTATCGCGACCCGCGTTACGTCGATTATGCCCGGGCGAATGCTTCGATCGGCATCAACGGCACCGTCCTCAACAACGTCAATTCCAACGCCGACATCCTGACCGCCCCCTTCCTCGAGAAGGTGGCGGCCTTGGCGGACACCTTCCGGCCCTACGGCATACGCGTCTATCTCTCCGCCCGCTTCAACGCGCCGATGGCGATCGGCGGACTCGACACGGCCGATCCGCTCGATCCGCGGGTGCGCGCCTGGTGGCGGGCCAAGGCGGACGAGATCTACCGCATCATCCCGGATTTCGGCGGCTTCCTGGTCAAGGCCAATTCCGAGGGACAGCCGGGCCCGCAGGATTTTGGCCGCACCCATGCCGACGGCGCCAACATGCTCGCCGAGGCGGTGGCGCCGCATGGCGGCATCGTCATGTGGCGGGCCTTCGTCTATTCGAACGAGCAGCCGGAGGACCGGGCGCGGCAGGCCTATAGCGAGTTCCAGCCGCTCGACGGCCGTTTCCGCGACAATGTCATCGTCCAGGTCAAGAACGGCGCGATCGACTTCCAGCCGCGCGAGCCCTTCCATCCCCTGTTCGGAGCGATGCCGGAGACGCCGCTGGCCATGGAGCTTCAGATCACCAAGGAATATCTCGGTTTCGCCACCCACCTCGTCTATCTCGGCACTATGTGGGAGGAGGTGCTGGACGCCGACACCTTCCGTCCCTCGGCCGGCACGACCGTGGCCGAAGTGATCGACGGATCCGCGCACGATTATCGCCACACGGTGATGGCCGGGGTCGCCAATATCGGCAACGACCGCAACTGGTCCGGATCGCAGTTCGACCAGGCCAACTGGTTTGCCTATGGCCGCCTCGCCTGGGATCCTCAGCTGGGCGCGCGCGACATCGCCGAGGAATGGGCGCGGATGACCTGGGGCAACGATCCCGCGTTGGTCGCGCCGATCGTCGAGATGATGATGGGATCGCACCAGGCCGTCGTCGACTACATGACTCCGCTCGGGCTCAATCATCTGATGGCGACCGGCCACCATTACGGGCCGGGACCGTGGGTCGACGACCTCGAGCGCGAGGATTGGAATCCGACCTATTTCCACCGCGCCGACGGCGAGGGCATCGGCTTCGACCGGACGGCGAGCGGCAGCGATGCCGTCGCCCAATATGCGCGGGAAGTGGCGGCGATCTTCGGCGACCGCGCCCGCGTGCCCGACGATTTTCTCCTGTGGTTCCACCACGTGCCCTGGGACCATCGCACGCGCTCCGGCCGAACGGTCTGGGACGAGCTGGTGGTCCGCTATTCGCGCGGCGTCGAGGCGGTGCGGGCAATGCAGCGGCAATGGGCGGCGCTGGCGCCGCGCGTCGACCCGAGACGTCATACGGAGGTCAGCGATTTCCTGCGCATCCAGGAGCGGGAAGCCACCTGGTGGCGCGACGCCTGCCTCGTGTACTTCCAGAGCCTGTCGCGGCGGCCTTTCCCGGCCGGCTATGCGCCGCCGGCGCATGATCTGGACCATTACCGGGCGATCCGGACGCCTTACGCGCCGGGCAATTGAGACGGAGCCGATCGGCCCGGATCAGCCGCGGCCGAGCGAGCGCAGCAGGAACTGGCGGATGCGTTCGCGCAGCTGCGGGGTCGGCGGGCCGAGGATGCCGCGATGCTCGGGCGCAAGATGGCCGGCCGGCTCGCCGCCGCGGCGGAAGACGTAATAGTCGAACATCGCCCGCCACGCCTCGCGGCGCTCGGCCGGGATGTCGCCCATGGCGAGGATGCCGTGGACCATCGCCTCGAAGGCCCGGCCGGCATGAGCCGGCGCATCCTCCCACCAGTAATTGACGAGGATGTTGAACGGCGAAAGCGCCTCGACATGGTGCCACCACAAAGTGGGGATGTAGATGGCGTCGCCCGGCTCCAGCTCGGCGGTCCGTGCCGAGGCGAGCGCCTCGGCGAAGCGCGGGAAGCGATCGGGATCGGCCGCCTTGACCGGCGCCATGCTCGCCGGCTGCCCCGCCATCGTATGGTCGAGCGGGCCGACATAGAGGTTGGCGACCTGATCGGGCGGAAACAAGGTGAAGCGCCGCCTCCCGGCGACGACGCAGGCGATATTGTCGGACAGGTCGAAATGGGCGCTGACCTCGGAGCGGTTGCCGATCCAGATGCGCGGCTGCGCCAGCGGCGGCGGCAGAAGCGGCATCGGATTGGCGGCCTCGAAGCCTGGAAGGACCTCCGCCACCGGCGCCGAGCCGACATAGACGCGGGGCACGTCGTCGCGGTCGGGCAGGCCGGCAATGTCGCGGACGATCGCCCCGAACGGGCCGGAGCGCCGCTCGAAATTGAAGCCGCGCATATCGTCGGCATAAAAATAGCGGCCGCCGGTCTGCGGCGGCGCGACGAAGGCCTCGGCCGGTCGGCCGCGATCAAAGCGGGCGAGATAATCGACCGCGCCGGCGGCGGTGGCGGCGGCACCGACCGCGGGCCAGTCGCGGACGAGGCCGCGCAGGACGACCGGTTCGTAGCGGCCGACCGCCTCGCGGAAGGCGGAGAGGTCCGCCTGGTCGATCTCGCTCAGAATCTGGGGGGCGGCGTTCATGGGAAGCGAAGGGTAGCAGCGGCAGCCGCTCCGGGTCGAGCGGGCAAAGAAACGGCCCCCTCCTCGCGGAGAGGGCCGGAGTTCCTTCTGCCCCTTCCTAGAAGTTGCCGCGCAGGATGAAGGCGAAGCGGCGGTCGTTGACGAAGTAGGATCGCGGCGCGATCAGCCCTCCCGGCTGGAATTGCTGCAGCGTCCGCGTCACCTCGTTGGTGAGGTTCACGCCCTGGACGCCGATCTTCAGGTTCGGCGTGATCGAGAAGAAGATCGACGCGTCGAGCTGCCCGGTCTCGTCGTTGAAGATCGGGAAGTAGGGGAAGATCACGTCCGCCGCGGTGAGCAGGAAGCGCGACCGCCAATTATAGGCGGCGCGTATCGAGATCGGCCCGCGTTCGTAGAAGGCGGCGACGTTGACGTTGTGCCGCGACAATTGCTCGAGCGGCAGATTGCCCGAGATGCCGTTCGGCGGCACGTTGACCGGGTTGCCGCCGTTGAGCAGCGAGTTGGGCACGCCCGAGCTATCGATGAACGTGTAGCTCGCGCTCATGCCGAGGCCGCCGAGGAAGCCCGGCAGGAAATCATAGGTCTGCTGATAGGCGATCTCGAAGCCCTGGACCTTGCCCGTATTGGGGGCATTGTCCGGACCGCGGGCATCGAATTCGAGCGTGATGCCGTTGTTGGTCAGCTCGAGCGGAATGACGTTCTGGAAGAAGAAGTTCTTGATCCGCTTGTAGAAGACGTTGCCGGTCAGCGAGCCGACCCGGGCGAAATACCATTCCAGGGTCAGGTCGAACTGATCCGCTATGGCGGGACTGAGGAACGGATTGCCGCGGGCGATCGACAGGCCGGCGGTATTCGCGTCGAAGGTCGGCGTGAACACGTTCCTGACGTCGGCCAGCGACGGCCGGGCCAGCGCCCGCGATGCCGCGAAGCGCAGGAGCAGATTGTCGGTGAGACTGAACTTGAGGTTCAGGCTCGGCAGGAAATAGTCATAGTCGTTGGTCGAGTTGATCGCTGTGAACACGCCGTTGCCGGCGAAGGCCTGCAGCTCCGCATATCCGGCCTCGCCGAGATTGCAGATTCCGCCCGGCCTGCCCGCCGGCGTTCCCGGCGGAGCACCCGGCGGATTCGCCTGAATGGCGCAGCGCACGTCGAAGGGCTGAGTGACACCCAGCTGACCCGCCGTCGGGATCGCGAAGGCGCCGCCCGAGTCCAGCCGCGTATTGACGTAGCGGACGCCGATATTGCCCTCGAGGCGGACGTTGCCGAAGACCGGCTCCTCCGATCCGAAGCTCAGCATCAGGTAAGCCGACCAGTTGCGCTCGCTCACCGTCTGGATGTCGCCGGGCAGGTAGTTGGTGCCGGGAACGACACCCGCCCTCTCATAGACGGGAACCCAGCGGTTCGCCGCCGTGGCGCCATTGTTGTTGCGCCAATAGTCGTTGAGGCTCTTGAAGAAATCGGCCGCGTCTCGATAGCCGCCGATCAGGTCCCGGCTGTAATAATAAGCGCCGACGGGTCCGGGCGTATCGCCGCGGAAGAAATTCTCGAAATTGTAGAATTCGGTGCGCTCGCTGCCGGCCTGGTCCATGAACACGGCCTCGCCCGACCACACTTCGCTGATCGCGCCCCAATTGTAGGTGGTGAAGCGGATCGTCTGGTCGCGGTCGGCATAGCGGGCACCGAACTTGATGCGGCGCAGGAAGCCGTCATTGTTGAAATTGTAGGCGATGTCGGCGCGGGCCGCCCATTCCTCGCCGCGGCTCTGCTCGGCATGGTCCATCGCCGCACGCCAGAACGTCCAGCGCCGGTCGCTGAAATATTCCTGGTCGCTCTGCGCGGCCATGTTCGGATTGGGCGCGGCCCAGGTCGCCGACAGGGTCAGCGGCTTGTGCGGAACGACCCGCGGTATGCCGCCGGTGATGTCGACTTCCTGATCGGCGAAGGTCGAGCCGAACACGCTGACGTCGAGATTGTTGTGCTCCGCCTCGACGTGCTGGGCGTCGAAGTTGAACTGCCAATGGTCGTCGGGCGTGAAGCGGAAATTCAAGCCGTAATCGGCGACGATATTCTCGTCGTCGACCTGGCGCCGCGACAGCGAATGCTGGATGCCGCCGGTCGGGACGCGGGTCGCGGCGCTGCCGCTGTTCGCGGTCCGCCAGCCCGAACCCGGGAGGGTGATGAACCCGCTCTCGAAGACGTTGTCCTCGTCATATTCGTAGTTCGCGTACGTGGCGCCCGGATTCGGATTGTAGCCATTGCCCCGGTCGTTGCCGGTGAAGAAGAACTGGCCCGAGCCGTTGACCCGGCACTCGGCGCGCGTCGTTGCACCGCCGGTCGAGGTCTGGGGACCGTTGCCGTTCTGCCGGCAGCCCGCCGGATAGGTATTATATTCGGCGAGATCGGGCGCCGCCTCGAACGTATGCTCGCCCCAGCGCTGGTCCGCCTCGGTCCGCAGATATTGCAGCGTCAGCAGGGCGCGCCGGTCGAGGCTCTCCCACTGCGCCGCCACCGCCACGCCGAGACGCTCGCGATTATAATCCTGGCTGCGGAACTGGCCGCCGATCGGCGCATAGAAGGGATCGTTGAGCAGATCGGCATTGCCGTCCGCTCCCGCCGGCTGCGCATCGTTGCAGCGCGCACCCGCGCCGGTGGGAGGCAGCTGGGACGTATCGGTGGTGCCCGGAAGGCGATTGCGGCAGGTGAAGACCGAAGCCGTCGCCGAGTTCGCCGCGAGCGCATATTGGCCGTCGCGGGTCTGGAAGTTGGTGACCTGGATGCCGTCGGCGCGGCTCAGCAGCTGCGAATAGGAGATGTTGCCGAGCAGCCCGATGCGGCCGATGCCCGTATCCCAGGTGTTGCTGGCGAGGAACGAGATGACCGGCGACCAGCGCTCGGAGAAGTCGCTATAGTTCATCTCCGCGTTGAAGCCGAGATGGAAGCCGGCATTGTCGAACGGCCGGCGCGAGTTCAGATTGACCGTGCCGGACAGGCCGCCCTCGATCATCTCGGCGGTCAGGTTCTTGTAGACCTCGACGGAGCCGAGCAGGTCGGCCGGCACGTCGGCGAAGTTGATCGCCTGGCCGTAGACGCCGGTCGAGAAGGTGTCGCGGCCGTTGAACTCGGAGCGGACGAAGCTGAGGCCGCGGATGACGACGCCGGAGCCCTCGACCGAGAAGTGGTCCGGATCGTTGCTGCCGGCGAAGCGATTGATCGAGACGCCGGGGACGCGCTGCAGCGCCTCGGTGACCGAACGGTCCGGAAGCGCGCCGATATCCTGGGCGGTGATCGCGTCGACGACGGTGTCGGCGTTGCGCTTGATGTTCTGCGCATTTTCGAGACTGGCGCGGATGCCGGTGACGATGATGTCGCTGTCGTCGCCCTGCGCGGTCTCGGCCGGCGCCGGCGGAGCCGTCGGCGCTTCATCCTGCGCAAAGGCGGCGGAGCTCATGAAGACGCTGCACAGCGCGAGCATCGACGCTCCCGCCTTCAGTCCCGTCTTCAATATACCCCCTTCAGCCGCCGGAAAAGAATCGCACCCCAACGATCCCTGCATCGGGCCTCTCCCCTCTTTGTTAGCGCTAACACAATCGGCTGCGCCTTATTGCTTTGTCCCTTGCGTACGGGACTATGATGGGCAAGATCAAGCGGAATGTGACGATTTCGCGAAACTGTTGTGGGTTTGCAACGAAACGGGACACCGGCCATCCGACGCTCAGCCTCTCTCCTCGCCGCGCTTGCCGCCGTCGCCAATGTGAACGCTAACGCAGCCTCGGCTGCGCCGACGGCGCAGTTCGACTGGTTCGCCTATCAGGGGTCCGATCCGATCGACGCGACGCTGCAGACCGGCCCGGGCGACTACCGCAACCCGATCCTCCAGGGCTTCTATCCCGATCCCAGCATCACCCGGGCCGGCGACGATTATTTCCTGGTCACCTCGACCTTCGCCTATTTCCCCGGAATCCCGGTCTTCCGCAGCCGCGACCTCGTCAGCTGGACCCAGATCGGCAATGCCATCGACCGGCCGGACATGCTCGACTTCGGCCGGCTCGGCCTCTCGCGCGGCGTGTTCGCCCCGGCCATCGAGCATCGTGACGGCCTGTTCTACATCCTCAACACCTGCGTCGATTGCGGCGGCAACTTCGTCATCACCGCCCGCGACCCCGCCGGTCCATGGTCGGACCCGGTGTGGCTGCCGGAGCTCGAGGGCGGGATCGATCCGTCGCTCTTCTTCGACACGGACGGGAAGGCCTATCTCCTCAACAACGGCCCGCCTGAGGGACCGCCGCGCTACGATGGCCACCGGGCGATCTGGATCCAGGAATTCGACGCCGCCCGGCTGCGCACCTTAGGGCCACGGCGGGTGCTGGTCGACGGCGGCGTCGATCCGGCGAGCCAGCCGATCTGGATCGAAGGGCCGCACATCATCAAGCGCGGCGAGCATTACTATCTGATCTGCGCCGAAGGCGGCACGGCCGAAGGGCACAGCCAGGTGGTGCTGCGCGCCGATGCGCCGATGGGCCCGTACACGCCCTGGTCCGGCAATCCGATCCTGACCCAGCGCGACCTGCCGCGCGACCGGGCCTTCCCGATCACGTCGGCCGGTCACGCCGATTTCGTCGAGACGCCGAACGGGGAATGGTGGGCGACCTTTCTGGCGGTTCGGCCGTACGAAGGCGATTATTACAATACCGGCCGCGAGACCTTCCTGATGCCGGTGAGCTGGGGCGAGGACGGGTGGCCGCGGATCACGGATCCCGGCCAGGCCATCCCCTATTCCCGTGCGCGGCCCAATCTTCCTCCACAGCCGGCGCCGCCCGTCCCGACCAGCGGCCCGTTCGAAGTCCGCGAATCGTTCGACGGCACGGACCTGCCCCCGCACTGGATGATGGTTCGCAACCCGAGGACGCGCTGGCACGCGCTCGCCGACGGCGCGCTGCGACTCGAAGCGCGTCCGGTCGGCCTGGGCGAGGGCGGCAATCCCTCCTTCCTGGCGCGGCGCCAGCAGCATCAGCGCGCCCGCGCCGAAACCGAACTGAGATTCCGTCCCGAGCAGGACGGCGACCAAGCCGGCCTCTCCGCCTTCCAGAATGACGACTTTTGGTATTCGGTCGGGATCGTCCGCGACGGCGGCCGCGACAGGGTCGAGCTGCGCCGCCGCGCCGGTGCGCATGAGCCGGCCGCCGGAACCGCGATCGCGGTGGCGCCGCTGCCGGTCGCGGCAGGCGAGACGCTGCGCCTGAAGATCGAGGCCGAAGGAGACCGCTACCATTTCGCCTTCGCCGCCGGCGAAGGCGAGTGGCAGCCCATCGGCCGCGATCTCGACGGCAGGATTCTCAGTACCCGTACCGCCGGCGGCTTCGTCGGCGCCGTCTTCGGTCTTTACGCGGTCAGCGACGAGGCGGGCGTCGGGACCGAGCCGGCGCCGATCCGCCTGAACCAGATCGGCCTGCTGCCCGACGAGCCGAAGCGCGCGCTGCTGCCGAGCCAGGCCGCGACGCCGCTGCCGTGGCGACTGCTGGACGAGGCGGAGCAGCCGCGGGCGCAGGGCGAGACGGTCGTGATCGGGCCCGACGCGGCATCGGGCGAGACGCTCCACCTGATCGATTTCAGCGGCTTCGACGGCACCGGCAGCGGCTTCCGACTCGAGGCCGGAGCGGCGCGCAGCCGGCCGTTTCGGATCGCGCCCGATCTCTATGCGCGGCTGCCGTTCGACGCCCTCGCCTATTTCTACCACAACCGCGCCGGCACGCCGATCGAGGCCCGCCACGCCGGCGGCGAGCGCTGGGCGCGGCCGGCGGCCCACCGGCCGGAGCGGGCGACCTGCTTCGCCGGCGAGGATGAAGTCGGCCAGAGCTGGAGCGGATGCGACTACAGGCTCGACGTCACCGGCGGCTGGTACGATGCCGGCGATCACGGCAAATATGTCGTCAATGGCGGCATCGCCTTGTGGACCCTACTCAACGCTTATGAGCGGAGTCGGCAGGGCGGTGGCGCTTCCCTGTTCCGCGACGGCAGCGCCGAAATCCCGGAAGCGGGCAACGGCGTCGACGACCTGCTCGACGAGGCGCGATGGGAAATGGAGTTCCTGCTGTCGATGCAGGTGCCGGAGGGGACGCGGCTGCGGCTTCCGCTCGGCCCCCATCGCCGGGGCGAGCGGCTGACCTTCACCGAGGTCGACGCTTCGGGAATGGCCCACCACAAGGTGGCCGACGAGCGCTGGACGGCCTTGCCGATGCCGCCGCACCTCGATCGGGAACGGCGCTTCCTCTATCCGCCGAGCACCGGCGCTACCCTCAATCTCGCCGCCACCGCAGCGCAATGCGCGCGGATCTGGCGGGAGGTCGATCCCGCCTTCGCGAGCCGCTGCCTGGCGGCGGCGGAACGTGCCTTCGCCGCCGCCCTCCGCCATCCGCAAGTCCATGCCGGAAATTTCGCCGGCAGCGGCAGCTATGGCGATCGCAGCTTCACCGACGAGCATTATTGGGCAGCGGCCGAATTGCTCGTCACCACCGGCCGCGACGAATATGCCGAGGCGGTGCGGCGCTCGCCGCATTTCGCCGGCGAGGTCGACGCCGCCGGCTGGGCGAGCACGGCGACGCTCGGGACGATCACCGTGGCGCTGGCGCCGGGCGCCTTGCCGGAAGGGGAGCGGCAGGCGCAGCGCGCGCGTCTCGTCGCCGCCGCCGACCGCTACCTCGCCGAGCGCGAGCGGATCGGCTACCGAATCCCTTACGCGCCGCCTTATCCCTGGGGGTCGAACGCCGTCCTGCTCAACCGCGCGATGATCCT
This sequence comes from Sphingosinicella terrae, assembly GCF_003347635.1. Taxonomy (GTDB): domain Bacteria; phylum Pseudomonadota; class Alphaproteobacteria; order Sphingomonadales; family Sphingomonadaceae; genus Allosphingosinicella; species Allosphingosinicella terrae. The sequence continues at coordinate 197,140 of NZ_QDFY01000005.1, read as the reverse complement.
CGCGCTGGCGCACGATTTCACCGGCGAGGCCCGCTATCGCGGCGGCGTCGTCGATTCGATGGACTATCTGCTCGGCCGCAACCCGCTCGATCAATCCTATGTCAGCGGCTACGGCGCCCGGCCGATGCGCCATCCGCATCACCGCTTCTGGGCCCACAGCCTCGATCCGCAACTGCCGCCGCCGCCGCCCGGCGCTCTTTCCGGCGGGCCGAATGACGGCCGCCCGGCCGAGGAGGTTGCGCGCGCCATCCAGGGCTGCGCGCCGCAGGCCTGCTGGCGCGACGATATCGGTGCCTTCAGCCTCAACGAGGTGGCGATCAACTGGAATGCGCCTCTGGTCTGGGTCGCGGCGTGGCTGGCGGAGGGCGACTGAGCGATTTCCGGGCATGACAGGGGCAATGCCAGGTGAAATAAGGGGAAATATGGGGGAGAGGGTGAATATCGTGGTGGTCGGCGGGGGAACCGCCGGCTGGATGACGGCGGCGGCCCTGGTCAAGCTGCTGCCGCGGCGCTGCTCCGTCCATCTCGTCGAATCGGAGGCGATCGGCATCGTCGGAGTCGGCGAGGCGACCCTCCCGCACATCCGCTCCTTCAACGAGCGGCTCGGCATCGCCGAGGCGGAGTTCATGTCGTGGACGCGCGCCACCTTCAAGCTCGGCATCGAGTTCCAGGGCTGGGGCGCCGAAGGCGAGAGCTACATCCATCCGTTCGGCACGTTCGGCTACGGCGCCGGCGAGATCGACTTCCACCAATATTGGCTGAGGCTGCGCCAGGCCGGCGTGGCGGTGCCCGACCTCGAGCAATTCTCGATGGGCGCGACGATCGCGCGGATGAACCGCTTCCAGCTCCCGGCGAGCGATCCCTCCTCGCTGTCCTCGACCTACGGCTACGCCTATCAGTTCGACGCGACCCTGTTCGCGCCCTATTTGCGCGCGATCGCCGAACGGCTCGGCGCCCGCCGCACCGAAGGCCGGGTGGTCGCCGTCAACCGCAACGCCGTCAGCGGCGACATCGAATCGCTGACGATGGAATCGGGCGAGACCATCGCCGGCGATCTGTTCGTCGACTGCTCCGGCTTCATCTCCCTGCTCATCGGCAAGGCGTTCGGCGAGCCCTTCCAGGACTGGTCGCACTGGCTGCCGAACGACCGCGCGATCGCCATGCCCTGCCGGACCGAGACCGCTTTGTCGCCTTATACCGGCGTCATCGCCATGCCGGCGGGATGGCGCTGGCGGATCCCGCTCCAGCACCGCACCGGCAACGGCTATGTCTATTCGAGCCAATATATCGGCGACGACGAGGCGCGCGAGGCGCTGGTCGCGTCGGTCGAGGGCGAGCCGATCGCCGAGCCCCGGATCCTGCGCTTCCGCGCCGGCCGGCGGGAACGCAGCTGGGTTCGCAATTGCGTTGCCGTCGGCCTCGCCAGCGGCTTCCTCGAGCCGCTGGAATCGACCAGCATCTACCTGATCCAGCAGGCGATCACCTATCTGGTCGAGCTCTTCCCCGAGCGCGAGATCGTGTCGTCGGACCGGGACGAATTCAACCGCCTGATCGACATGGAATATGACCGGATCCGCGACTTCCTGATCCTCCATTATCACGCGACCCGGCGAAGCGGCACGCCGTTCTGGGACTATGTCCGGACCATGCCGATCCCGGACTCGCTCGCCGAGAAGATGGAGCTGTTCCGGCGCCGCGGCCGCGTGGTGAAGTATCGCGAAGGGGTGTTCCTCGATGCCAGCTGGGTCGCGGTCTATCTCGGCCAGGGCGTCATTCCGGAGGGCCACGATCTGCGCGCCGATGCGCCGCCGATCGACTCGCTCGCCCGCGGCATGGAGAAGCTGCACGCCGACATCCGCCAGGCGGCCGCGCGCATGCCCAGCCACCGCGAGCATCTCGACGCTTATTGTCCGATGGCCAAAGTCGCATGACGTCGCGCGGCGAACCGATGCGGAGCGTCGTCGTCGCCGGAGGCGGGATCGTCGGCTGGTCCGCCGCGGCGGCGCTGCGGCGCCGCATCCCCGCGCTGCAGGTCACCGTCCTGCCGATCCCGACGGGCGCCGACGCCCTCGCCGACCGAATCGGCGTCACCCTGCCCTCCGTCCTCGAATTTCACGACGATATCGGGATCAGCGAAGGCGACGTGCTCGGCCGGATCGGCTGCACCTACCGGCTCGGCACGTCGTTCGAGGGCTGGAGCGACGACCTTCCCGATTACGTCCATGCCTATGGCGATTATGGCCGCGCGCTCGGCACCACCTCCTTCCACCTGCACTGGATCCGCGCCGCCCATGCCGGGCGGGTGCCGCCGTTCGATTCCTATTCCGCGACGGCGGCGATGGGCCGCGCCGCGCGCTTCGTTCATCCGCGCGGCGAGCCCGATTCGCCGCTCGCCGCCTTCGGCTACGGGCTTCGCGTCGACCCCGATCGATACCGCCAGATGCTGCGCGCCTACGCGCTTCACCTCGGCGTCGCCGAGCAAGCGGGGACGATCGCCGGCATCGAGCTTCGCGGGGAGGACGGCTTCCTCGCCGCGCTCCGGCTCGACGACGGCACCGCTTTGGCCGCCGACCTGTTCGTCGACTGCACAGGGCCGGCCGCGCGGCTGCGAAGCGCGATCGACGCGCGATTCGATTCGTGGAGCGACTGGCTGCCCTGCGACCGGCTGCTGTTCGCCGAGGCGGCGGCAGCGGCGGAGCCGCCGTCGCTCGACCGCGCCGTCGCCTTGCCTTCCGGCTGGCGCTGGGAATCGGCCTTGCCCTCGGCCGCTGCGCACGGCCTTGCCTACGTCTCCGCCCTGCTCGGCGATTCGAAGGCAGCGCGGGTGCTGCAGACGTCCGCCGCCGTGGAACCGGCTGAGGCGCCGGTGACGATCCGGCAGGGGCGCCGGCCGGAGCCCTGGCTGCGCAACTGCGTCGTCATCGGCGACGCCGCGGTCGCGGTCGAGCCGCTCGAATGGACCAACCTCCATCTCGCCCACAGCATGATCGACCGAATGGTCGCCAAGATGCCGGACCGGGACGGCTCGGCGGTGGAGCTCTGGGACTATAATCGGGAGAGCGAGGCGGAGGCGCTGCGCGTCCGCGACTTCCTCCAGCTCCATTATGCCACGGCGGCGCGGCCGAAGAACGACTTCTGGCGGGCCGCGGCGGCCGCCCCGCTGCCGGATTCGCTCGCCCACAGCTTGCGCCTGTTCCGCGAGCGCGGCCGCTTGCCCTATTACGAGGAAGAGACTTTCACCCGCGGCAGCTGGGCGGCGGTGCTGCTCGGCCAGGGCGTGATGCCGCGCCGGACCGATCCGATCATCGACATCATTCCGGCCGAGCAGGCCGACCGCGCGATGCGCGACCTCAGGGAAAGGATCTCACAGACCGTGCCGACATTGCCGAGCCAGGCCGCCTATCTGCGCCACATCGTCGCGAGCGCGCGGCGATGACCGATCATCGCATCCGCGAGGTCGTCATCGTCGGCGGCGGCACCGCCGGCTGGATGGCGGCCGCCGCATTCGCCCGCTTCCTCAACAACGGCTACACGCGCACGACCCTGATCGAATCGGAGGAGATCGGCACCGTCGGCGTCGGCGAGGCGACGATCCCGCCGCTCATCACCTTCAACCGCATGCTCGGCATCAACGAGAACGACTTCGTCGCGGCGACGCAGGGCACGTTCAAGCTCGGCATCGAATTCGTCGGCTGGGGCGGCGAAGGCGAACGCTATTTCCACCCGTTCGGCTTCCACGGCCACGACCTCGAAGGCGTCCACTTCCACCAGCTCTATCTGCGCGAGCGCAAGCGCCGGGTGATGCAGGACATCTCCGCCTGGTCGATGAGCGGCGTCGCCGCGCAGCACGGCAGGTTCGCCCGCCCCGGCGCCGAGGCACGGGCACCGCTGTCGCAATTGCTCTATGCCTTCCATTTCGATGCCGGCCTCTACGCCCGCTACCTGCGCGGCTATGCCGAGGCGCGCGGCGTCAATCGGGTCGAGGGCAAGATCGTCGACGTCGCCCAGGATCCCGAGAGCGGCTTCGTCCGGTCGGTCACCCTCGCCGACGGCCGCACCGTCGAGGGCGAGCTGTTCATCGACTGCTCGGGCTTTCGCGGACTGCTCATCGAGCAGGCGCTCGAGACCGGCTACGAGGACTGGACGCACTGGCTCCCGTGCGACCGGGCGATCGCGGTACCGAGCACCTATCCCGGCGAGCCCGATCCCTTCACCCGCGCCACCGCGCGAAACGCCGGCTGGCAATGGCGGATCCCGCTCCAGCATCGGATGGGCAACGGCCATGTCTATTCGAGCGCGCATATCTCCGACGACGAGGCGGAGCGCGTGCTGCTCGCCAATCTCGAGGGCGAGCCGCTCGCCGATCCACGCCGGCTGTCCTTCACGACCGGCCGGCGCAAGCTGGCGTGGAACGCCAACGTCGTCTCGATGGGGCTGTCGAGCGGCTTCGTCGAGCCGCTCGAATCGACCAGCATCCACATTGTCCAGTCCGGCATCGCCAAGCTCATCGCCTTGTTCCCGGACAAAAAGTTCAATCCGATCGAGCGCGACGAATATAACCGGCAGATGCAGGACCTGTTCGAGGACGTTCGCGACTTCATCGTGCTCCATTATCATGCGACGCGGCGGGACGATTCCGACTTCTGGCGCCGCTGCCGGACGATGAGCATCCCCGACAAGCTCGCCAACAAGATCGAGCTGTTCCGGGCCAAGGGACGACTGTTCCGGGAGGGCTTCGAGCTGTTCGCGACGACGAGCTGGGTCGCGGTGTTCCTGGGCCAGCACATCGTCCCCGAAGACTATGAGCCGGCGGTCGACGCGCTCGACGAGGACCGGGTCGCGCAGGCGCTCGAGCAGATGCGGCAGGCCTATCTCGATACCGCGCAGCGGCTGCCGAGCCACGGCGAGTTCATCGCCAACACCTGCTCCGCCTCCGGGCCGGCGCCGTTCAACTTCGCCACCGGGACCTTCGCATGAGGGACGACGCGATCCGCAGGCTGGTGATCGTCGGCGGCGGCACCGCGGGCTGGATGGCGGCCGCCGGCATCTCGCGCGTGCTCGGCGAGCTGCGCGACCTCAGGATCGAGCTGATCGAATCGGACGAGATCGGCACCGTCGGGGTCGGCGAGGCGACCATCCCGCAGATCAACCTGTTCAACAACCTGCTCGGCCTCGACGAGCACGATTTCGTCCGCTTCACCCATGCCACCTACAAGCTGGGCATCGAGTTTCGCGACTGGGTGCGGCCGGGCCACCGCTACATCCACCCGTTCGGCTTCTACGGCCTCGACATGAAGGGTATCGAATTCCACCACCACTGGCTGAAGGGCAAGGCGCTGGCGGATCCTGCGCCGCTCGACGCCTATTCGCTCGGCGTGGTCGCCGCGCTCAACGGCCGCTTCGATCACCCCCGTCCCGATCAGCCGAACTCGCCGCTGTCGAAGATCGCCTACGCTTTCCAGTTCGACGCCAGCCTCTATGCCCGTTACCTGCGCCGCCTCGCCGAGGCGCAGGGCGTGGTCCGCACCGAGGGGCGCATCGTCGACGTCGTCCAGGATGGCGAGAGCGGCTTCATCGAGGCGGTCGTGCTGCAGAGCGGCGCCCGCGTCGAAGGCGACCTGTTCATCGACTGCTCGGGCTTCCGGGGGCTGCTCATCGAGCAGACGCTCGAGGCCGGCTTCGAGGACTGGTCGGCCTGGCTGCCCTGCGACCGTGCCCTTGCCGTCCCCTGCGAGAGCGGCGGCGACAGCAACCCTCTGACTCGGTCGACCGCTCGCAGCGCCGGCTGGCAATGGCGGATCCCGCTCCAGCACCGGATCGGCAACGGCTACGTCTATTCGAGCGCGCATATTTCCGACGACGAGGCCGCGGCCACCCTGCTTGCGAATCTCGACGGGGCGCCGCTCGCCGATCCGCGGCCGCTTCGTTTCAAGGCGGGGCACCGCAGGAAGCCCTGGGTGAAGAACGTCGTCGCGCTGGGCCTCGCCGGCGGGTTCCTGGAGCCGCTCGAATCGACCAGCATCCACCTCGTCCAGTCGGGCATCGCGCGGCTGATGAGCCTGTTCCCGACGCGCCGATTCGACGCGGCCGAGATCGACCGATTCAACCAGCAGACGATCCAGGAATATGTCGACATCCGCGACTTCCTGGTGCTGCACTACAAGGCGACCGAGCGCGACGATTCGCCCTTCTGGGACTATTGCCGGACGCTCGAACCGCCCGAGTGCCTCGCCTACAAGCTCGCCATGTTCCGCCGCAACGGACGCATCTTCCGCGAACATAACGAGCTGTTCACCGAGACGAGCTGGCTGTCCGTGATGATCGGCCAGGGCATCGAGCCGGAAGGCTATCATCCGGCCGCCGACCTGCTGGCGGACGATGAGACACTGAACCGGCTCGCGCATATCCGGCAGGTGATCGCGCAGACGGCGCAGGCGATGCCGACCCAGCAGGCATTCTTTCGGCAGCATGGCAGCGCCAGCGATGTCCAGCTGAAGCGCGCGTCGTGACCGGCGCATCGCCGATGCGGCCAGTCGCCGAATATGAGGCCGTCGACCGTCGGCGCTTCGTCGAGGAGATCAGGCCCCTCGGGCAGCCGGCGGTGCTGCGCGGGCTCGCCGATCAATGGCCTTCAGTGCAGGCGTCCCGGCTTTCGGCCGAGGAGCTCGCGAATTACCTGATGCGGATGGCGGCGCCGAAGCCGCTGGCCGTGCTCGTCGGCGCGCCGGAAATCGAAGGCCGCTTCTTCTATCGCGAAGACCTGCGCAGCCTCAACTTCGCGCGGCTGACGACCCGGCTCGACGCCTTTCTCGAGCGCCTGCTCGCCGAGCGCAGCGAGCCCAGGCCGCATGCTATCGCGGTCCAGTCCGAGCCCATCCCCGAATTGCTGCCGGGCTTTCGCGAGCAGAACGACACGCCGCTCGTCGATCCCGGCGTGGTGCCGCGCGCCTGGATCGGCAACCGGCTGCGGGTCGCGCCGCATTACGACCTCATGGAGAATATCGGCGTGGTCGTCGCCGGGCGGCGGCGATTCACCCTGTTCCCGCCCGAGCAGGTCGCCAATCTCTATCCCGGCCCGCTCGAGCTGACGCCGGCCGGAACGCCGGTCAGCATGGTAGACCTCGCCGACCCCGACTTCGATCTCTATCCGCGCTTCGCCGACGCGCTCGCCGTGGCGCAGGACACCGAACTGGAGCCCGGGGACGCCATCTACGTGCCCTTCCACTGGTGGCACGCGGTCGACTCGCTCGAGCCGGTCAACCTGTTCGTCAATTACTGGTGGAACCCGGCGCCGCGCGGCCTCGGCAATCCCTATGACGCCTTGATGCACGGCTTCTACGCGTTCAAGCACCTGCCGCCCGACCAGCGCGCGGTGTGGCGGACGATGTTCGACCATTATGTGTTCGAGGCGAATGGCGATCCCGCCGCGCACCTGCCGGACCCGGCCAAGGGGGTGCTCGGCCCGTCGAGTCCGCAGCTGATCGAGCGGATGCGGGCGACGCTCAAGCAGATCTTCTCGAAACTGTAGCGGCGGGGCGCCTGCCCCAGCCATTCTCCCCTCCCTGTCTCCAGGGAGGGGAATGACCTCACCGTACCGTCAGCGTCGCGCTTTCGAGGTCGACCGAGTTCGGCCCGGCCGAGATGGTGAAGGTGCCGGGCTCGACGACACGGCGCATCTCCGAGTTCCACACCGAGAGATCGTCCGGTGTGAGCTCGAATCGGACCGTCTGCCGCTCGCCGGGACGCAAAGCGAGGCGGCGGAAACGGCGCAGCTCCAGCACCGGACGCGTCACCGAGGCGGCATCGTCGCGGATATAGAGCTGGACCACCTCGTCGCCGGCGCGCCGGCCGGTATTGGCGACGTCGACCTCGACGGTGACATTGTCGCTGAGCCCGATCGTCTGCCGCGACAGTCGCGGCGCGGAGATGTCGAAGCTCGTATAGCTGAGCCCGTAACCGAACGGATAGAGCGGCTGGTTGGTGTCGAACAGGTAGCCGCGCAGGGCACTCGGCTTGCGGTTGTAGAACATCGGGATCTGCCCGGCATTGCGCGGGATCGTCACCGGCAGGCGTCCGGCCGGATTGACCCTGCCGAACAGCACGTCGGCGACGCCGTGGCCGGTCTCCTGACCGAGATACCAGCCTTCGATCAGCGCCGGCGCGTTCTCGGCGAGATAGTTGACCGACAGCGGACGGCCGTTGAGCAGGATGACGACGGTCGGCTTGCCGAGCGCCAGGACCGCGCGCGCGAGATCCTCCTGCTGGCCAATCAGGTCCACCGAGGTGCGGTCACCAAGATGGTTGTCCGCCCAGGCCTCGCGGCTAGTCTGCTCGTTGCCGCCGAGCACCATGACGACGACATCGGCCCGGCCCGCCGTCTCGACCGCCTCGGCGATCAGCCGGCGATTGACCTCCTCGGGCACGAGACGGACCTCGTCCTGCGCCCAGATGCGCTCCTCGGTGATACGCACGCCTTCGGCATAATCGACCTCGAACCGGCCGCGCGCCTCGTTCTGCAGGCCCTCGAGCACGCTGACGACGTGACGCGGCTGATCGCTATAGCCGCCGATCGGCGTATCCCGGGCATGGGTGCCGAGAACGGCGACGCGATCGATCCGATCGGCATCCAGCGGCAGCAGGTTGTTCTCGTTCCTGAGCAGGATGATGGCACGGCCGGCCGCCTCGCGTGCCAGGGCGACCGCGTCGGGGGTTGCGGTCAGCCGGTCGGCACGGGCCGCGTCCACATAGGGATTCTCGAACAAGCCCGCCTGGAACTTCATCCACAGGATCCGGCGCACGGCATTGTCGATCTGGTCCTCGGACACGCGGCCCTGCCGGACCAGCTCCGGCAGATGCAGATAGGCTTCGCCGTCGGGCGTCTCGACGTCGACGCCGGCATTCATCGCCGCCACCGCCGCATCCTCGAGATTGGCGAACATGCGATGGCGGGTCACCATCTCGCGGATCGCGAAATAGTCGCTGACGATGGCGCCGCGGAAACCCCACTCGCCGCGCAGAACGTCGCCCAGCATCCAGCGATTGGCGTGGCTGGGGACGCCGTCCAGCTCGTTATAGGAAGGCATCACCGCGGCGGCATCGAGCTCGCGCACCGCGCGCTCGAAGGGCGGGAAGAAGACCTCGCGGAGCACGCGCTCGCCGAACGGCGCCGGGCCGATATTGGTGCCGCTTTCGGGCTGGCCGTGGCCGGTCATGTGCTTCAATGTCACGAAGACCCGCTCGCGGCCGAGCGGCATCGACGTGCCCTGGAAGCCGCGAATGGCGCCGAGCGACATCTCGCTGACGAGATAGGGGTCCTCGCCGTACGTTTCCTCGATCCGACCCCAGCGCGGATCGCGGGCGACGTCCACCACCGGCGCCAGCGCCAGCTGGGCGCCACGCGCGCGCATCTCGCGCGAAGCAACGTTGAAGATCCGCTCGACGAGCGCCGGATCGAAGGTGCTGGCGAGCGCGATCGACTGCGGGAAGCTGGTGGCGTCCGGCGCGACATAGCCGTGAAGCCCCTCCTCGTGGAACAGCAGCGGAATGCCGAGGCGCGTGCGCTCGACCGCCCAGCGTTGGGCCGCATTGATATATTCCGCGGTCTCGCGCGCATTGCGATTGCGCTGGTTGGCGGCGGCGCCCGCCGCCCCGGTCGACTGGGCGACGCCGCGGCGATCATAGGGCCGCGCGATCTGTCCCAGGCCGTTGGGGAAGGCCTGCGCCGCGCGCTCGGCGGAAAAATCGCCCTCGGGGGTCTGGATGCGGTCCTTATGCTCCCAGACCGAGAGCATCTGCGCGACCTTCTCCTCGAGCGTCATCCGCGACAGCAGATCCTCGATACGGCGTTCCACCGGCTGCGAGGAATCCTTGTAGATCGCGCGGGACGCCTTTTGCGACGCGGCCTGGCTGCCGAAGCCGATGACGGAGCCGGCGACGGCCGCGGCGATCACGCCGATGCGGGCGAGGGCGCCGGGACGAACCAGGCGACGTAGGTTGGAGCCCATCTTCATCTCCCCTGCTCCCGGCTTGGGCTGACGCCCCGCCGGATTTATGGTAGCGCTCACATTCATACGTGTGCGGGCGGCGACGTCAACCGGGCGAGGAAATTGCAACTCTCACGACGCTGCCCTATCAGCCGCCTAGGAGCGTGACCTTATGAGCAGGCCGAGCCGCCGCAGCCGCGGCAGCGTCACCATCGAAGATGTTGCCCGCCAAGCCGGCGTCTCGGCAATGACCGTGTCGCGGGTGATCAACGGCGAGAAGAACGTCCGCGATTCGACCCGCGCCGCCGTCCAGGACGCGATCAACAGGCTCAATTATTCGCCGAATACCGCCGCGCGCAACCTCGCCGCCGGCCAGGCCACCCATATCGGCTTGCTCTACGCCAATCCGAGCGCCGCCTATCTCAGCCAGTTCCTGGTCGGCGCGCTCGAAGGCGCGCGGCGAGCGGGCTGCCACCTCGTCATCGAGGCGTGCGAATCGGAAGGCGCGGACGAGCAGGCGGAGGCGACCCGGCGCTTCCTCACCACCAACGTCGAAGGCGTCATCCTGCCGCCGCCGCTGTCGGAATCCCAGCCGATCCTCGCCGAGCTGGCCGCCGCGCAGATCCCGGTGGTGACGGTTGCGATGGGGCGGCCGCGCTCCGACGCGCTCAACGTGCGCATCGACGACTTCGCCGCCGCCAAGGAGATGACGGATCACCTGCTCGCGCTCGGCCACCAGCGCATCGGGTTGATCAAGGGACACCCGACCCATATCGCCACGATCGAGCGCGCCCGGGGCTTCCGCGCCGCGCTCGAGGAGCACGGCATCGATCCGGAGGCCGCGCCGATCGAGCAGGGCTACTTCACCTTCCGCTCCGGCCTCGTCGCCACCGAGCGGCTGCTCGCACGACCCGAGCCGCCGACCGCGATCTTCGCCTGCAACGACGACATGGCCGCGGCCGCGGTCAGCGTCGCCCACCGCAAGGGTCTCGCCGTTCCGGAGGATATCAGCATCGTCGGTTTCGACGATACCGCCCCGGCGACCACGGTCTGGCCCGAGCTCACCACGGTGCGACAGCCGATCTCGGCCATGGCCGAGGCGGCGCTCGAGCTCCTCCTCGAGGACGTGCGCGAGCGCCGGTCGGGCTCGCCGACCGGGGCCGTCGAGCGCGTGCTCGAGCACCAGCTGATCGTCAGGGAATCCTCTGGAGCACCTGCGTCGAGCCGTCCTCGAGTCGTACGGGCGGGGCGCTAGCTCCGGCGCGGAGCCAAGATACTCGCCGTTTGAAATGTGGGATGGACGTTTCGTCTGTTACCGCTAACAATGCTCGCGTCACAAACGCCCGGCAAACGGGGGGACAAGAGGGAGGATCGGCATGACGGAAGCAAGTCCGCAGCGCGCGAATATGGGCTATATCGCCGCCATCGTGGCCGTGGCGACGATCGGCGGTTTCCTGTTCGGCTATGACAGCGGGGCGGTCAACGGAACCCAAGGCGGGCTCACCGAAGCCTTCTCGCTCAGCGACAGCGGCCTTGGGTTCACCGTCGGCTCCCTGCTGATCGGCTGCTTCATCGGCGCCTTCCTGGCCGGACGGCTGGCCGACCTAATGGGGCGGCGCAACGTGATGATGCTCGCGGCTCTCCTGTTCCTCATCGGCGCCCTGGTCCAGGGCTTCGCCAGCAGCCAGATCGTGTTCGTCATCGCCCGCATCCTCGGCGGCATGGCCGTCGGCGCGGCAAGCGTGCTCTCCCCCGCCTATATCTCCGAAGTCGCGCCAGCCAGCATTCGCGGACGCATGACCACGGTCCAGCAGATCATGATCATCACCGGCCTCACCGCCGCGTTCGTGGTCAACTATTTCCTCGCTGCGGCGGCAGGAGAATCGACCGCGACGCATTGGGCCGGCCTCGAAGCGTGGCGCTGGATGTACCTGATGCAGGCGCTCCCCGCGGCGGTGTTCCTTGTCGCCCTGCTCTTCATCCCGGAAAGCCCGCGCTACCTCGTGTCCAAGGGCCGCGATGCCCAAGCCAGCAAAGTGCTGACATCGCTCTTCGGACAGCAGGTCGCGGGCGCCAAGCTCGAGGAGATCCGCGCAAGCTTCGCCGAAGATCACCGGCCCCGGTTGAGCGATCTTCTCCGGCCCGGCGGCGGCATCCGGCCGATCGTCTGGGCGGGACTGCTGCTCGCCGTGTTCCAGCAGCTCGTCGGCATCAACGTCATCTTCTACTACGGCGCGACCCTGTGGCAGCTTTCCGGCTTCACCGAGGATCAGTCGCTCCAGATCAACATCGTCTCGGGTCTGGTCTCGATCGCCGCCTGCTTCGTCACCATCTATTACGTCGATCGCATCGGCCGCAAACCTCTACTGCTCATCGGATCGGCAGGCATGGCGGCCACCTTGTTCGCGCTGGTCTATTCGTTCGCCAACGGCACGCTCGACGCTGCGGGCAATCTCCAGCTTTCGGCCGAGCTGGGCACGCTCGCACTGGTGGCAGCCAATCTCTACGTGATCTTCTTCAACGTCAGCTGGGGGCCGATCATGTGGGTCATGCTAGGCGAAATGTTCCCGAACCAGATCCGCGGGTCGGCCCTCGCCGTCTGCGGGTTCGCGCAGTGGTTCGCCAATTACCTGATCGCGCAGACCTTCCCGATGATGGCGAGCTGGAGCTTGGCCGGAGCCTACACCTTCTACGCCGTTTCGGCCGTGATCAGCTTCTTCCTCGTCAAGAAGTTCATCCACGAGACGAAGGGCAAGGAGCTGGAGCAGATGGAAGGCTGATCAGAGCATCGGCCAAAATGGACGGGGGCGCGGCCGAACGCTCGGCCGCGCTCCTGTGAATGGAGACCAGAATGAGCCGCACGCCCGTCCGTCCCTTTCGCTCGCGCCATTGGTTCGCGGCCCCGGGACGGCCCGACATGACCGCCCTCTATCTCGAGCGGTTCATGAATTACGGGATCACGCCGGATGAGCTGCGCTGCGGCAAGCCGATCATCGGCATCGCCCAGAGCGGATCAGACCTCGCGCCGTGCAACCGCATCCATCTCGAGCTGGCCGAACGGGTCAAAGCGGGCATTCGCGACGCCGGCGGGATCCCGATGGAGTTTCCGGTCCATCCGATCTTCGAGAATTGCCGGCGGCCGACGGCGGCGCTCGACCGCAATCTCTCCTATCTCGGCCTCGTCGAGATACTGAATGGCTATCCGATCGACGCGGTCGTCCTGACCACGGGCTGCGACAAGACGACTCCGGCCGGCATCATGGCCGCCTCGACCGTCGACATCCCGGCCATCACACTCTCCGGCGGGCCAATGCTCGACGGCTGGCACGAGGACGAGCTCGTCGGATCGGGCACAATCATCTGGCGCAGCCGCCGCCTTCTCGGCGCCGGCGAGATCGACGAAGAGGAATTCCTCCGCCGGGCGACCAGCTCGGCGCCCTCGCCTGGCCATTGCAACACGATGGGCACCGCCTCGACCATGAACGCGGTGACCGAGGCGCTCGGCCTATCGCTCCCCGGCAACGCCGCCATCCCGGCGCCTTATCGCGAACGCGGCCAGATGGCCTACGAGACCGGCCGGCGCGCCGTCGAGATCGCCTACGAGGATCTGCGGCCGTCGCGCATCCTGACGCGTACCGCCTTCCTCAACGCAATCCGCCTCGTCACCGCGATCGGCGGATCGAGCAACGCCCAGCCGCACATCGTCGCGATGGCGCGCCATGCCGGGGTCGAGATCACTCCGGAAGACTGGATGACCCATGGCTACGACCTGCCCCTGCTGGTCAACATGCAGCCCGCCGGCAAGTATCTTAGCGAACGGTTCCACCGTGCCGGCGGCGTTCCGGCGGTGATCCACGAACTGCTCGCCGCCGGCCAGTTCGACGGCGACGCGCTCACCGTCACCGGCCGCAGCCAGAAGGAGAATGTCGCCGGGCGGGCCCCGACCGACCGCGACGTCATCCTGCCCTATGACGCACCGCTCAGGACCAAGGCGGGTTTCCTGGTGCTGCGCGGCAACCTGTTCGACTTCGCGATCATGAAGACGAGCGTCATTTCCGAAGGCTTTCGCGAGCGCTATCTGTGCGTGCCCGGCCGCGAGGGCGTGTTCGAAGGCCGCGCGATCGTCTTCGACGGATCGGACGATTATCACCATCGGATCAACGATCCGGCGCTGGCCATCGACGAGGATTGCATCCTCGTCATCCGCGGCGCCGGCCCGCTCGGCTGGCCAGGCTCGGCCGAAGTGGTCAACATGCAGCCGCCCGACCACCTGCTGCGCAAGGGCATCCAGAACCTGCCGACGATCGGCGACGGCCGTCAGTCGGGCACGTCGGACAGCCCCTCCATCCTCAACGCCTCGCCCGAAAGCGCCGCAGGCGGCGGCCTTGGCTGGCTGAGAACCGGCGACACCATCCGCATCGACCTCAACCAGGGACGCTGCGACGCGCTCGTCGAGCCTGTTGAGATCGAGCGCCGTCGCCGCGACGAGCCGCCGCCACCTTGCCCGTCGAGCAAGACGCCCTGGGAGGAGATCTATCGGGAGAAGACCGGCCAGCTCGCCGAGGGCGGCGTGCTGGAGATGGCGCTCAAATATCGCGGAACGTCGGCCGAACTGCCGCGGCATAACCATTGAGATGCGACAGCTTCTCGGCCTGCTGATCCTGCTCCTCGGCCTTTCGGCCGCGCAGGCGCAGGACGTGGATCCGAACCGGATGCCGCCCCATCTCGACCCGGCCCGGACGGCCAACGGCCTCGCGCCGACGCCGCCCATGGGCTGGAACAGCTGGAACCGGTTCGGCTGCGACATCGACGAGACGATCGTCCGCCGCACAGCCGACGCGCTGGTCGAGAGCGGCATGCGCGATGCCGGCTACATCCACGTCATCGTCGACGATTGCTGGCAGGGGCCGCGGCTGGCCGACGGCAGCATCACCGCCGACCCGCAGCGATTCCCTTCGGGAATGCGTGCGCTCGCCGACCATATCCATGCGCGCGGGCTGAGATTCGGTCTCTATTCCGACGCCGGCCGGCTGACCTGCGGCGGCCGCCCCGGCAGCCAGGGGCACGAATATCAAGATGCCCGCACCTATGCCGCCTGGGGAGTCGACTATCTGAAATATGACTGGTGCCACACCGGCACCCGGAATGCCGAGGAGGCCTATGCGCTGATGGCGGACGCCTTGCGCGCGACGGGCCGCGACATCATCCTGTCCATCTGCGAATGGGGCAACAACCAGCCTTGGCTGTGGGCGCAGAAGATCGGCAATCTCTGGCGGACGACCGGCGACATCTTCGATGCCTGGGAAGGAGTCGATCGCCACCGGATCGGCGTGATGAACATCGTCGATCGCAACGAGCCGCTCTGGCCCTATGCCGGCCCCGGGCATTGGAACGATCCCGACATGCTCGAGGTCGGCAATGGCGGGATGACCAACGACGAATATCGTGCCCATTTCGGCCTTTGGGCGATGATGGCGGCGCCGCTGATCGCCGGGAACGACATCTCCGCCATGGACGACGACACGAGCGCCATCCTGCTCAACCGGGAGGTGATCGCCGTCGACCAGGACCCGCTCGGCGTCCAGGGCCGGCGCGTCTGGCGCGACGGCGGCCGCGAGCTGTGGGTGAAGCCCCTCGCCGGCGGAGCCCGCGCCTTGCTGCTGCTGAACCGGGGCGAGGCGCCGGCGCGGATCGCGGCGACCTGGGAGCAGCTCGGCTATCCGGCCCATCTGCGCGGCCGCATCAGGGACTTGTGGGCACATCGCGACCTGCCGCCCGCCTCGGGGCGCTTCGAAGCGGAGGTGGCGCCGCACGCGGCCGTGATGGTGACGGTGCGCCCGTGATCCAGGGCCGGCGCGTCCGCTATTCGACCGTCACCTCGAACGGGCCCACCGGCACCTCGTCCTCGTCGTAGAGGTTGGTGACCGGGGCTTCGCCCCAGGCGTAGCGAACCCGCGTGACGGGGTAGCCATCATCGGCGAGACGCACGGTGGCACCGGATGCCGTCGCTTCGGCGTAGCGGCAGCTCTCCTGGCTGTCGCCGCACAGTTCGAAAGCGAGCGCCCGGGTGCCGCTCCAGGTCTGCAGGCTGCCGACCGCGCCGGCGAAGTCGAGGACGATGCCGTCGCCGGCGCGGCGGGCGCGAACGATCTCGGGACCGGCGGCGCGGTCGGCCCCGTAAGCGAGATGCCGGGCGGCGCGGGCGAGGCGCCGGCCGAGCTCGGACTTGTTGGCCGGGTGGATGTCGTCGCGTTCGCCGAGGTCCATTGCGACCACGAGACCGGCGCGCGGGTCGCGCACGGCGGCGAGGCGCTGCTGCTCCCGAAGCGCCGCCCAGCCGCTCGCGGCGGGCGCGGTGGCGGGTTCGCCATAATTGGCGAGGCTGACGATCAGGAAGGGCAAGTCGTCGCGCCCGAACTGGCGGCGCCAGCCGGCCATCATCGCGGCGAGGCGGTCGGCATAGGATCCGGGCCGCTCGACATCGGCCTCGCCCTGGTACCAGGCGATTCCAGCGAGGCCGTAATCGCGCAGCGGGGCGATCATGCCGTTATAGATGGCGGTGAGTCCCATCGGCGCGCTCCAGGGGGCCGAGGGCGGCGTCTCCGGCGTCGGCGTCACCACCGAATATTCCCAGCCGTCTCCGAGCGGCTTCACGCTGCCGTCGGCCAGAGTCAGCCGGATACGCTCGGCTGGACCGGCCATGCCGCCGCCCCCCCAGGAGTCGAGGACATTGACGAGGATCTCGTTCTCGCCCGACCGGAGCTGCCCCGGCGCGACGGCATAATCGCGTCGCGTCTCCCAGCTGTAGGTGCCGCCGACCGGGACGCCGTTGACGAACGTTTCGTCATGTTCGTCGATCACGCCCAGCGAGAGCGTGGCACCGGACGTCGCCTCGGCCGCGGACAATGTGAAGCGCTTTCGCATCCACATCATGCCGTCGAACTCGGCGAAGCGCGGATCGCCCCATTCCTCCCAGATCCGGAGCTGCGGCACCGGGCTCCAGCCGAGCCGGTCGCTGGCATTCCAGGGCTCCCCGCCTGCAGGATCGCCGCTGACCCGCCGCCACCAGGCCGACCATTGCTCGCCGAACGCGCGGTTCGCGGTGGCGGGATCGCGGCGGAACAGCTCGAGCTGCCGATAGTCATCGGGCAGCGTCGCGGCGACTCCCGCATCGTCCATCCACGCCCGGATCGGCGTCCCGCCCCAGCTGGACGCGATGGCGCCGATCGGCACGCGCTCGCTGCGGCGCAAATCCTTGACCATATAATAGCAGGCAGCCGAGAAGCCGCCGACGCTGTCCCGGCCCGCCGCCTGCCAAGCGATCGCCGGGAAGCTCGCCTGCGCCGCATTGCCGGTCAGATGGGGCACGGTGAGCAGACGAAGCTGCCCGTCATTCGCGCTCTGGCTCTCATTGTAGCCGTTGAGCGACTGCGACACCGTCATCTCCATGTTGGATTGGCCCGAGCAGAGCCAGACGTCGCCGATGAGGATGTCGGCGGCCTCGGCGCGGCCCGCCGCCGAGACCGCCGCAAGCCGGTGCGGGCCGCCGGCCATCATCGCCGGCAGCACGGCTCGCCACGCGCCCGCGCCGTCGGCAGTGACGCTCTGCCTCGTCTCGCCCAGCGACACGGTGATGCGCTCGCCGGGATCGGCGGTACCCCATACGGGGATAGGGCGGCCCCGCTGGAGCACCGCATGATCGGAGAAGAGCGGATCGAGCCGCACCTCCGCCAGTGCGGGGCCCGGTATGACGGCGACGAGGAGAGGGATGAAAAGCCTCATCGGAAACATTCCCTCCTGTCTGTCTCGGGCCCGCACGGGAGAAGGAAGGCGACGATCGGAAGTGTCGCCGTTCCTGCCCGGGCGAACTGCGTCACACGAATCCTGCTTCGACGAAGAATTCGCGCGCCATCAAAGCGCGACGGGCGTGACGGGAACACCCTCGACGTCGGCTCGGAAGCTGAACAGATTGCCCGCTTCCGGCTGCCGCTCGAGTTCCGCCGGACTGAGGTGCAGGCGCGCCGTCGTGGCGTAGACGGTCCTGAGGTCGTCGCCGCCGAAAGCGAGCTTGGTGACGTTGGCAACGGGGAAGCGGACCGTCTCGAGCAGCTCGCCGCGAGGCGAATAGCGCCGAGCCTGCCAGCCACCGAACAAGCCGATCCACACGCATCCTTCCGCATCCACGGTGGGACCGTCCGGATGACCTTCGACGGGTAATATGCGAGCGAGCAGCCGCGAGGGGCCGAGCCGCCCGTCCGCCGCGATTTCGCTCGCCTGGATCTCGCCGCCCAGCGTATCGACATGGTAGAGAATGCGTCCGTCGGGCGAGATGGCCGGACCGTTGGTGATGCACACCGGCAGCAGCCCGGCCGCGATCACACGGCCGCGCTCGAAGCGGTGATATCCGCCGGTCATCTGCTTCTCGGCATCGTCCATCGATCCGAACCAGATCCGCCCGTTCGGATCGGTGACCGCGTCGTTCAGACGGTTGCCGGGCAGGTCGGCCTCGACCGCGGCGATCAACGAGAAATCGCCCGTCTGCGGGTCGAAGCGGTGCAGGCCGCCCTGCAGGCCGGCGACCATCGATCCGTCCCCGGCGGGAAGCACCCAGCCCACCTGCGCGGGCGCCTCGAAGCTGCGCAGCGCGCCTTCGGCCGGATCGAAACGATGAACCCGGCGCTGCTTGATATCGACGAACCAGAGAGCCTGGTCGCGGCCGACCCAGACCGGGCCTTCGCCGAGCGTGGCGCCGACGGCGCAGACGCTTTCCGGCTCGCCGGTCACCGCCAGCCCGCGTCCACGAAATATTCGTGGCCGGTGATCAGCCGGGCGTCGTCCGAGGAAAGGAACAGGACCATCGCGGCGACGTCCTCGGGGACCAGGCGGCCCTTGAGGCACTGGGCGTCGACGATCTCTGCCTCGCCTTCGGGCGTGTACCATTTGAGCTGGCGCGGGGTGCGGACATTGCCCGGGACGACGCAGCTCACCCGGATTCCGTCCGGCCCGAGCTCGCGCGCCAGCGCGCGGGTGAGTCCCTCGATCGCCGCCTTCGCCGTCTGGTAGAGCGGCAGGTCGGTGATGCCGAGATGCCAGGAGATCGATCCCAGATTGACGATCACCCCCTCGCCGCGATCGCGCATGGACGGGATGACCGCCTGTGCACAGAAGAACTGATGCCGCAGGTTCACGTTGAAGCGGTCGTCCCAATAGGCTTCGTCGACCTGCTCCAGGCTGTGGCGATCGTCATTGGCCGCGTTGTTGACCAGGATATCGAACGGGCCCCGCCCGTCGAGCTCGCCGGCGATCGCGTCCTTGATCGCCGGCACGTCGGTGAGATCGACGCGAAGGTAGCGTAGCCCATTGTCGCGCGCATTTGACAGGCGCGCGACGAGCGCGTTCGCCTCCTCGTCGCATATGTCGAAGAAGGTCACGTCCGCCCCCTGGCGGACGAAGCCTTCGACGATGCCGGCGCCGATGCCGGATCCTCCGCCCGTCACGAGCACGCGCCTGCCGGACAGGCTTGGATATTGAGCGCGCCGCTCGGGCGGGATGGGATAGTCCACCTGGGTCAGCCTCCGATGTAGACCGTCTTGATCTGGGTGTAATATTCGACGGCGGCGAAGCCCTGCTCGCGCGCGCCGTAGCTCGACTTGCGGGTGCCCCCGAAAGGCACGTGATAATCGACGCCGGCGGTGGGCAGGTTCACCATGACCATGCCGGCGCGGATGTTGCGCCGGAAGTGACGGGCGTGCTTCAGCGAATTGGTGACGATGCCCGCCGACAGGCCGAACTGGCCGCGATTGGCGATTTCGAGGGCCTCCTCATAGTCGCGGACGCGCACCGTGCTCACCACCGGGCCGAACACCTCCTCGCAATTGATGCGCATGTCGGGGGCGGTGTCCGCGATCACCGCCGGCGACATGTAGAAGCCCGGCGTCGAGAGCTCGAGCGCCTCGCCGCCGGTGAGCAGCTTGCCGCCTTCCTTGGTGGCGATCTCGACATAGCTCAGATTCTGCTCGAGCTGGCTCCGGCTCACGGCCGGCCCGATCTGGGTGGCCGGGTCGAGCGCGTCGCCGACCTTGAGCGCCTTGGCCCGCTCGGCCATCGCCTCGACGAAGCGATCGTGGATGCCCTCGGCGACGATCACACGCGACGAGGCGGTGCAACGCTGTCCGGTCGCATAGAAGGCGCCGTCGATGGCGCAGGTGACCGCTCGCTCAAGATCGGCGTCGTCGAGCACGACGAGCGGATTCTTGCCGCCCATTTCGAGCTGGACCCGGGCCTGCCGGCGCATCGCGCCCTCGCCCACCTTCGCGCCGACCGTCTGCGAGCCGGTGAAGGAGATGCCGTCAATCTCGGCATGCTCGACGATCGCCGATCCCACTCCGCCTTCGCCGAGCACCATGTTGAACACGCCCGGAGGCGCGCCGCATTCGTGGATGATGTCGGCCAGCGCCCAGGCGATGGCGGGGGTCGGATTGGCCGGCTTCAGGACGACGGTATTGCCGAAGGCGAGCGCCGGCGCGGATTTCCAGGCCGGGATGGCGATCGGGAAATTCCACGGCGTGATCAGGCCGAACACGCCGACCGCCTCCCGGTGGGTCTCGACGTCCAGGCCTGGCCGGGTGGAGGGCAGAGTCTGGCCGTGGCGGCGGAGCGCCTCACCGGCGAAATATTTGAAGATTCGCGCGGCGCGCATGACCTCGCCGGTACCTTCGGGGACGGTCTTGCCTTCCTCGCGGGAGAGCAATTGGCCGAGCTCCTTCGCGCGCGCCATGATCGTCGAGCCGACCTTGTCGAGCAGATCGGAGCGTACCTCGGGCGAGGCGTCGGCCCAGGCCGGAAAGGCGGCGCGGGCCGCCTTGGCGGCGGCGTCGACTTCGTCGCGACCGCCGGCGGGAAAACGTGCCACGGTCTCCCCGGTGTTGGAGGGATTGATGCTGGCGTGCGGCGTCTCGGCCGTCACCTTCTCGCCATTGATGAAGTGCGTAAGCTGCTGGGTCATTGTTCCTGTCCGTGCTGTGCCGCCCCCGCGACTGCCCCCAATTCTCTCACAACGCCTGCCCGCTCCCGATGAGCCCTCGCGCGGCGAGGTTGCGCATCAGGGCGCGGGTGCCGAAGCGCCAGGGCGCCGCGTCCTTCGACGTCGTCACCCGATTCACCAGGGTCCCCAGACCGGGCGACGAGATGCGGACGACGTCGCCCCTTTTGTGGGTGAAGCCGCGGCCCGGCTCGTCCCGGTCCTGAACCGGCGCGAAGAGCGTGCCGAGGAACAAAGCGAAGCCGTCGGGATAATGATGTTCGCTGCGCGCCTGACGAACCAGGTCCTCCGGGTCGCGGCTGATCTCGCGCATCGAGCTGCTGCCCTCGAGCCGGTAGCCTTCCGGCCCGTCGATGGTGAGCGCCACCTCGGCGGACCGCACGTCGTCCATCGTGAACCGGTCGTCGAACAGGCGGATGAAGGGTCCGATCGCGCAGGAAGCGTTATTGTCCTTGGCCTTGCTCAGCAGCAGGGCGCTGCGGCCCTCGAAGTCGCGGAGGTTGACGTCGTTGCCGAGGGTCGCGCCGCGGGCGCGGCCGTGGCTGTCGACGGCGAGCACCACCTCGGGTTCCGGATTGTTCCAGCCGGAATCGGACCGGACCCCGATCTCGGCCCCCCACCCCACCGGAGCGAGCGGCGAGGCCTTGGTGAATATTTCCGCATCCGGGCCGATCGCGACCTCGAGATATTGCGACCACATGCCGTCCTCGATCAAGGCCGCCTTCAGCTCGGCCGCCTCGGACGATCCGGGGACGACCGAACGAATGCCGGAGCCGATCCGCGCCTCGAGCCGGCCGCGCACCGCGGCCGCCGCATTCATGTCGCCGCGCGCCTTCTCCTCGATCACCCGCTCGATCGCCGAGACGGCGAAGGTCACGCCGGCTGCCTTGATCACCTGCAGATCGAAGGGCGCGAGCAGGAACGGTCGGCCGGGCGTCTGGGCCGCGGCGCGGCGCACGAGCTCGTCGACGGGGAACAGGACGGGTCCGCCGGCCGAGGAGGGGTCGTCGCTGTCGAGCAGATCGGCCATGGTCGGAGCGGTGGCGGACACATCCTCGACGCAGCCATTGCGGACGACGACGGGGGTGGGCCCCTCGCCGAGATCGATTCGCCCGACGAGGAGCGCCTCGGCCGCACCTTCGGGCAGCATGGCGTCAGCAGAAAGGGCTTCCAAGCCGATCCATCCCCTGTATTGTTGTTTGTGTTAGCGCTCACATCGGCCGTGCCCGGCCCGCTGTCAAGCAGGCTTGCGTGGCCGAAACGACCGGCGCGACGGGAGGATGTGATGAGAAAAGGCCGTCTTGCCGCGCTCGCTGCCGCGACCGCTCTTGCCCTTGCCCCTGGCGGCCAGCCGGCATCGGCCCAGCGGTCGACCGCGCGGCCCTGGATGGACACGTCGCTGGATCCGGACGCGCGCGCCGCGCTTGTGCTCGCCCGAATGACCCGCGACGAGAAGATGCGGCTGATCTTCGGCTATTTCGGCACCGACTTCCCGCCGCGGGACTTCCGGGCGGCAGCCGAGGCGCGTCAGGGATCGGCCGGCTACGTCCCGGGAATAGCGAGGCTCGGCATCCCGCCGCAATGGCAGACCGACGCCGGCATCGGGGTGGCCACCCAGGGCGGCGCCCGCGACAAGCGGGAGCGGACGGCTCTGCCTTCCGGCATCGCGACCGCGGCCAGCTGGGACCCGGAGCTTGCCTGGCGCGGCGGCGCGATGATCGGTTCCGAGGCCCGATCCTCGGGATTCAACGTCATGCTGGCCGGCGGCGTGAACCTGTCGCGGGAGCCGCGCAACGGCCGCAACTTCGAATATGGGGGCGAGGACCCCTTGCTCGCCGGCACGATCGTCGGTGCCCATGTCGCGGGCATCCAGTCCAACCACATCATCTCGACGATCAAGCATTTCGCGGTGAACGACCAGGAGACCGGCCGCGACTGGGTCAACGTGGTGATCGAGGATGCTCCGGCCCGCATGTCGGACCTGCTCGCCTTCCAGATCGCGATCGAGCGTGCGGATCCCGGATCGATCATGTGCGCCTACAACCAGGTCAACGGCGCCTTTTCCTGCGAGAGCCCCTATTTGCTCACCCAGGTGCTGCGGCAGGACTGGAACTGGCCCGGTTACGTGATGTCGGACTGGGGCGCCGTGCACAGCACAGTGCAGGCGGCGAATACGGGGCTCGACCAGCAATCCGGCTTTCCTTTCGACGACCAGCCCTATTTCGCAGCGCCGCTGCGGCAGGCCATCGCCCGCGGCGAGGTGTCGCCGCGGCGGCTCGACGAGATGGCCCGGCGCATCCTGCGATCGATGTTCGCCCATGGGCTGGTCGATCACCCGGTCGAGATCGGCCCGATCGATTTTGCCGTCCATGCCGAGGTGACCCGGTCCGCCGCCGAACGCGGGGCCGTGCTCCTCAAGAACCGGGACCGCATCCTGCCGCTGAGCCCGGAGACCCGCCGCATCGCTTTGATCGGCGGACATGCCGACCGGGGCGTGCTGTCCGGCGGCGGATCGAGCCAGGTCTATCCGATCGGCGGCAATGCCGTGCCGGGCCTCGAACCGACGAGCTGGCCGGGGCCGATCGTCTATTATCCTTCGTCCCCGCTGGCCGCGATCCGGGCGCAGGCGCCCAATGCCTCGATCAGCTTCGATGAGGGAAGCGATCCGGCGGCGGCAGCGCGGCTGGCCGCGGAGAGCGATGTCGCGATCGTCTTCGCCAATCAGTGGACGAGCGAATCGCGCGACTTTTCGATGACGCTGCCCGACGATCAGGACGCGCTCGTCGAGGCGGTGGTGCGCGCCAATCCGCGCACGGTCGTCGTCCTCCAGACGGGCGGGCCGGTGCTGATGCCCTGGGCCGAGCGCGTCGCCGGCATCCTCGAGGTCTGGTATCCGGGGACGAGCGGCGGCGAGGCGATCGCCAACCTGCTGTTCGGCCACGCCAACCCCTCCGGCCACCTGCCCATCACCTTCCCCCGGGACGAGAGCCAGCTGCCGCGGCCGGTGCTGGACGGCGTCGGGCTCGGCGAGGACCAGCCGTTCAGCGTCAACTATCATGAGGGCGCGCAGGTCGGCTACCGCTGGTTCGACGCGCGCGAGCTCGAGCCGCTCTTCCCCTTCGGCCACGGCCTTTCCTACACTGACTTCGACTATGCGCGGCTGCGCGCCGACGCGGGGGGCGAGGAGGTGCGGGTCAGCTTCCGGATCGAGAATGACGGCCGCCGCGCCGGCCGCGACATCGCCCAGATCTATGTGAGCCCCGTAGCCGGCGGCTGGGAGGCGCCCAAGCGACTCGCCGGCTTCGCCAGCGTCGAGCTCGAGCCGGGCGCCGAACGCGAGGTCAGCGTCACGCTCGATCCGCGGCTGCTCGCCGTCTACGACAGCCCGAGCCGGGAATGGCGGATCGCGGCGGGCGAGTACCGGATCATGCTGGGCGAATCCTCGCGCGACATCGCGGAGACGGTGACGGTGACCCTGCCCGAGCGCAGGCTGCCGGTGGGCTGGCGCCCCACGAGATAGGGAGCGCGAGCCGAGGCTCGCGCTCCCATGCCGGAGCGGCGGCGGGGCCGGGGCCGCCTCCCCCGGTCAGGCCGCCGCGGGCTCCGCCTCGCCCGGACGGGCGCCCCAGTTGATGTTGCGGGTGAGGTACATCACCGTCGCCAGCGCGACGAAGAGCATCAGCGACCCGATGACCAGCGACAGATCCTCGAGGCTCAGCAGGATGTAGAGCAGGGCGTAGAGGCCGACCAGCAAGGCGCCGATGAACCCGGCCCGGCGCCAGCTCCTCAGCACCGCCGCCGAATAAGCGGTGTTCAGCCCGGCGATCGCCGCCGAAGCCACGATGTAGGCCGGCGTGAAGCCGATCACCTCGGCGAAGGCGAGCAGCAGCACGAAGAACAGCACCAGCCCCGCGCCGACCAGCAGATACTCCACCGGCGAGACGCGCACGCCGCCGATGATGTCGAACAGCAGGAAGGCCAGGAAGGTGAAGCCGATGAACAGGAAGCCATATTTGGCCGAGCGATCGACGCGCGAATAGAGGTCGACCGGCTGGACGAGGTTCACCTGGGCGAGGCCGCCGCCCTGGGGCGCCGGCGCCTCCGCCTCCCCCTGGTACCGATCGGTGGCGGTGTTCGGTGCCGGCACCGTCGCAGCCGCGCCGCCGATGTTCACGAGCGAAGAGCCGAGCGCAAGATTGCCGACCCGGTAGGTGGCGACGAAGCCCTCCGGGCCGATTTGACGTTCCACCGGCAGGAATCCGCCCTGGAAGCTGGGATGCGGCCAGGGCGAGGTCAGCCGCCAATGCGTCTCGCCGGCCTGCGGTGCGAGGCCGAGCGCCTGGTTGCCGCGGAAATCGAACGCATAGTCGATGAGGATCGCGCCGCCGGCCAGGGCCGCCGCGTCGACCCAGGCGAAGAAGCCGGGTCCGCCGCCTCCGCCGGGCTGGAGGCGCAGCGCGCGGCCGCCGGCGGAGACGCGGGGATTGCCGACCAGTCCGCGCGGATCGGAAAGGCCGAAGCGAAGCTCGGCGCGGGAAAGGTCCATGTCGGCGGGAGCGACGCCGAAGCGGGAAATATCCTGCGGGAAAGCGAAGCGCGCCTGGCCGCGCGTCGTCGCCTCATAGACCACGACCTCGTAGATCGACCGGGTGCGCCGCTCCGGGCGCATCTCGGTCTCCAGGTTCGATAGCTCCGGTGAGAGGGTGAGTTCCTGCCAGCTCTGGCGGGAGCGGGTAACCTGCTGGGTGCCCTCCATCACCGTCTCGCTGGTCGTCACCCGATAGGGGATGACGAGCAACGGCCCGGACAGGGTCTGCGGACCGCCCCATCCTTCCGCGATCGACGCCTGCGCGAATTCCGATTGCTGCTGGCGGTCGTCGAGCAGGAGCCAGACGGCGAAGAGCGGGAAGGAGAGGAGGAAGCCGATGAACAAGGCGAGGCCGAGCTTGGCGCCGGGCGAGCGCTCCGTCGAGACGAGTGACATGGGGAAGGACTCCCTGCGGTTGAACTCTGCTCGTCGTACAAGTGGCACGTTTCGTCTGTCAACTCTATATTGCAGAGTTCTCTATGAGGCCGAATGCCGGCAATGACGCTGCCGCTCCTCCGGTGCGGCGCGAAGGCGCGTTTCGAGATAATAGCCGGTCATCTCATCGATCATCGCCTCGCGGCCGGGCGCGATGAAGCGGGCGGCGTCGCGGCGCCAACCGGCCACGCACGCGTCCTTCGCGCGGTCCGAGGCTGCGCAATCGAGCAGATTGTCGAAGGCGGAGCGCCAGGCGGCGAAGGCGGCGCGATCCATCGGCTCGCCATGACCGGGCACGAGCGTGGTGAAGGGGGTCGCGGCCACAGTCGCGAGGGCCTCGCGCCATCCCTCGGGACAGGCGGTGTCCATGAACGGAACCTCGGCGACGACGAGGTCGCCGGCGACGAGCAGGCCCGAATCCGGATCGAAGATCCACAGATCGGCCTCGGTCGCGGCGAAAGGCGCGACGTTCAGCTGAAGCCGGCGCCCCGCGACCTCGACTTCGCCCGAACGGACGACCGGACGGGTCGGCCGGAGCGCGTCGGGCGCGTCCATGACGGCGAGGAAACGGCGGACCTCGGCCTCGCGCTCCGGCGGCACGTCGCCCGCGGTCAGCATCGTCTCGGCGCGGGCGCGCCCGTCACGGAGGAAGCCTGCCAGCGCGCCTTCCACGGCCGAAGTCGCGTAAAGCGGCGCCTCCGGAAAGGCAGCGCGGATCTCGCCATTGCCGGTGCTGTGATCGAGATGCCAGTGGGTGTTGACGATGGCGGCGATCGGCCTGCCGCGGGTCCGGGCGTAGCCGAGCAGGCGATCGCGGTGCGCCGGATGCCGCCCGGTGTCGACGAGGATCAGCCCTCCGGGCGCATCGAGGAAGACCGAATTGCCGTCGGGACCCCGGCCCGGCTCGAAGCTGCCGGGGACGACGTGCCAACCCGCCGGTGACGGATCCGGCTCAGCGGCGGCGGGCAAGGCTAGGGCGGAAAAGCCGAGCAGGCAGGCGGCGCGAAGCATCGATGAGCGCATGGCAACTCCCCTGATCTCGTCCGCCGCGGGCCCAGGCTAGATCACTCCGACGAGAATGACGGATCGTTTCGGCCAAGCCGGCGCGACCTTCGACGAAGGTAGGCCGGCACGTTCAGCCCTCGGAAAGCCGAGGCGGCGCCCATTCTCGTCGAGGCTTCGGAGACTCGATGATGACGTTCCGCTCGATCCTGATCGCGTTCGCCCTCGCCGCCTGCAGCGGCGCCGCGGCGGCCACCCTGCCGCCGGATGCGGTCATTCTGCCAGGGCGGCAGGGCGCCGTCCTTCTCGACCAATGTTCGCGGTCGACGCCCGACGCCGGCGAGGGCAGTTGGACGCCCGCGCCGGCGGACATAGCGGCGCTTGAGTCGGCGCTTCCGGGCGCGCTGCAGACGCAAGAGGCCGGGCGCGGACTGGGTCGCGCGCCGGACGGATGGCGCCGTCAATATGTCGGCCTAGTCCGCGGCGGTCGCCGGTACGTCTATGGCAGCTTCTTTCCCGCCGACATGGCACGCCACGAGCAGGATCCGGACCGATGGCGGCGCGAACCGGTGATCGTCTGCGACGGCGGGCCCGACTTCTTCGGAGTCGAATATGAGGTCGAAGCGGGCCGCTTCACCCATTTCGGATTCAACGGCAGCGCCTGAAGCTCAGTACACCCGGGCCTTGGGCTTGATGTACTCGATCTCGTCGGTGAGCGTGTAGTCGTGGACCGGCCGGCCATCGAGGGTGACCTTGCCGCCCTGGCCGCCCCAGCCTTCGAACCAGACGATACTGTGCTTGAGCCAGTTGACGTCGTCCCGGGTCGGATAATCCTCGTGCATGTGGGCGCCGCGGCTTTCCTTGCGGCTGGCGGCCGAATGCATCGTCACCACCGCCTGGCCGAGCAGATTGTCGAGCTCGAGCGTCTCGATCAGGTCGGTGTTCCAGATGAGGCTGCGGTCGGTGACGCGGACATCCTCGAGGCGCTTGTAGACCTCGTCGATCTTGCCCCTGCCCTCGTCCAGCGTCTTCTCGGTGCGGAAGACGGCGCAGTCGGCCTGCATCGTGCGCTGCATCTGCAGGCGGATCTCGGCGGTGGGGCTGCCGCCCGAAGCCTGGCGGAAGCGGTCGAGCCGCGACAGAGCGAGATCGTCGCCGCCCTTGGGCAACGGCGGCAGCGGGCTCCCCGGCTTGATGATCTCGCCGACGCGGTGACCGACGGCACGGCCGAACACGACCAGATCGATGAGGCTGTTCGAACCCAGCCGATTGGCGCCGTGGACCGAGACGCAGGCGGCCTCGCCGACCGCGAACAACCCCGGCACGACGCTGTCGGGATTGCCGTCCTTCAGGGTGACGACCTCGCCATGATAATTGGTCGGGATCCCGCCCATATTGTAATGGACGGTCGGAACGACCGGCAGCGGCTGGCGGGTCAGGTCGACGCCGGCGAAGATCTTGCCGGTCTCGGTGATGCCCGGCAGGCGCTCGGCGAGGATCTTCGCATCGATATGATCGAGATGAAGGTAGATATGATCCTTGTCCTTGCCGACCCCGCGGCCCTCGCGGATCTCCATCGCCATCGAGCGTGAGACGACGTCGCGGCTGGCCAGGTCCTTGGCCGAGGGGGCATAGCGCTCCATGAAGCGATCGCCTTCGGAATTGGTCAGATAGCCGCCCTCGCCGCGCGCGCCCTCGGTGATGAGAACGCCGGCGCCGTAAATGCCGGTCGGGTGGAACTGGACGAATTCCATGTCCTGCAACGGAAGGCCGGCGCGAAGCACCATCGCATTGCCGTCGCCGGTGCAGGTATGCGCCGAAGTCGCCGAGAAATAGGCGCGGCCATAGCCGCCGGTGGCGAGCACCACGGCATGGGCGCGGATCCGGTGGATCGAGCCGTCCTCCATGCACAGGGCGACGACGCCGCGGCACTCGCCGTCCTCCATGATCAGGTCGAGCGCGAAATATTCGATGAAGAAGTCGGCGTCGTACTTCAGGCTCTGCTGGTAGAGCGAGTGGAGCATGGCGTGACCGGTGCGGTCGGCGGCTGCGCAGGTACGCTGCGCCGGCGGCCCTTCGCCCATATTCTGCATCATGCCGCCGAAGGCGCGCTGGTAGATCTTGCCCTCTGACGTGCGGCTGAACGGCACGCCATAATGTTCGAGCTCGTAGACGGCGGCCGGGGCCTCGCGGCAGAGATACTCGATGGCGTCCTGGTCGCCGAGCCAGTCGGAGCCTTTGACGGTGTCGTACATGTGCCAGGTCCAGTGGTCCGGACCCATATTGCCGAGGCTGGCGGCGATGCCGCCCTGGGCGGCGACGGTGTGACTTCGGGTCGGAAATACCTTGGTGACGCAGGCCGTCTTCAGCCCCTTCTCGGCAGCGCCCATGGTCGCGCGCAGTCCCGAGCCGCCGGCGCCGACCACGACGACGTCATAGACATGGTCGACGATCTGATACGCCCTGTCCGCCATCACTCGGCGCTCCCGGCGAAGGCGATCTTCAACACCGCGAACAAGGCGAAGGCGGCGCCGAGGATGCTGGCGAAGTTGATGAGCAATATCCAGAAGAGCTTGCTGCCGTCGTCATGGACATAATCCTCGACGACGACCTGCAGGCCGAGCTTGAGATGCCAGAAGGCGACGCCGACGAACAGCAGCATCGGCACCGCGGCGAACGGGTCGGCCAGCCAGCTGGCGACGGTGCGGTGGTCGAGGCCGGGCAGGCGCAGCAGCGACACCGCGAGCCAGACGAGCAGCAGGAAGGCGGCGATCGAGGTCAGCCGCTCCTGCCACCAATGCTCGGCGCCCTCGCCGGCGGCACCGAGGCCGCGGACGCGGCCCAGCGGGATTTCCATCGACATCAGCCCCTCCCGTAGAAGATGTAGAGCCAGAGCAGCACGGTCAGCAGCACCGAGGCGACGACAGTGATATTGGCCCAGGTCTTGTTGGTCGAAAGCTCGTAGCCGGCGCCGATGTCCATCACCATGTGGCGCAGGCCGGAGAGCGTGTGCTGGATCAAGCCCCAGCTGAGCGGGATCCAGATCAGCAGTGCCCATTCCCAGGTCGCCCATTCCAGGAACGTGGCGTAGGCCGTCGCCCCTTCCGAGGCGGCGAGCAGCCACCAGACGAGGGCGGCCGCCCCGGCAATGCCGACGCCGACGCCGGTGACCCGGTGGAGGATCGAGACCAGCATGTGCGGGCCCCATTTCCAGATGGTCAGGTGGGGCGACAAGGGCCGCGAGGGATTTCGGTGCATGAGGCTTGGTCCCCTTGGGATGCTGGGGCCGCTTTTAGGCGGAAAGCGCAACGTTGCAAGCGGCGGGAGCGGAACCCGATTCGCGGCGCTCGCCGCACAATCGAAGGCCGATGACTAAGACGATCTTAACCAATGGCGCACTAACAAACGCGTCCAGGAGCATCACCAGGGGAAGCTGCATCATGGTCGGGATTTCCGGGCGCCAGGACGAGGTCGAGATTGGGGGCCGTCTGCCGATGTTCGATCCGGACGGGTCTCTCGCGGGCCATTGCGCCGAGATCTGGGAGCTGATCGGACCGGACAAGATGGCGCTCGCCCGCGCCTTCTGGACCGCCTATGCCCGCTCGCCGGCGCTCAAGCAGCCGCTCACCGATTCGAAGATCGACGCGCTGGCGCAGCGTATCCTCCCCTATCTCGAGGCCAAGCATACCAACCTCACCGGCCAGGCCTGGGTCGACCAGGCGGGCGAGCATGTCGCCGCGGCGACCTCCGCGAACGTGCCGCTTACAGCCATCTTCGCCGGGAGCGCCGCGCTCTCGGCCGGCGTCCAGCAGATCATCCTCGACCGCGCCGAGGCGGAGCGCCGCTACCCTCTCGCCGAAGCCTATCTGCGGATGACCCTGCTCCAGGTGGACGTCTATTCGGCCCATTACGACCGGCTCTGCGCGATCGCCGAGCGCGAGCGCCGCAGCGGCCAGGGCGCCGAGTTCAACAAGGAGATCATGACCGTCGTCGAGCGCACCGCCAGCGGCAGCCGCAAGGTCCGCACCCAGGCGGCGGAAGCGAGCCAGGCGGCGCGCGGCATGCTCGGCAAGACCAGCGAGGTCGCTGCGGCGGCCGAGCAATCGGCGGTCGCGATGCGCGAGGCGGCGCAGACCGCGGCCGGCCTGATCATGGCGATCGAGGAGGCCCGCAACGAGGTCGAGGTCGCCGCCGGCGTCGCCACCCGTGCCGGCGAGCAGGCCGGCAAGGCGGTCGAGGTCAGCCAGGCCCTGTCGTCGCACGTTGAGGCGATCGAATCGATCCTGGGCCTCATCCGAGACATTGCCGGCCAGACCAACCTGCTCGCGCTCAACGCGACCATCGAGGCGGCGCGCGCCGGCGACGCCGGCCGCGGATTCGCGGTCGTCGCCCAGGAAGTGAAGAGCCTCGCCAACCAGACCGCCCGCGCCACCGACGACATCGCGACGAAGATCGCGGCGATCCAGTCGGCAACCCGGCAGACGGTCGAGGCCAATGATTCGATCCAGTCGACCGTGGACGAGGTCCAGTCGAGCGCCGACCGCATCCGCAAGGCGATGGAGATGCAGGCGCAGACCGTGACGATGATCACCGCCGCCGTCGACGAGACCGCGCTCGCGGCCGATTCCATGTCCTCGACCATCGCCGCGATCCGTGCCGACACCGAGAGCGTCGCCGCCGAGATCGATGACGTCGAGAAGAACTTCTCCGAGGTCGACGAGGAGATGGCGCGGTTCAAGTCTACCGCCGGCCAGTTCGTCCAGAGCTTCGCGGCCTGAACCCAACCACGATGGAATAGAGGATGCCGGGGCCTTGCGGTCCCGGCTTTTTTTTCGTGCCGGGGAAATGCAGCCCCGGAACGACAGGAACCGTGTTCCCGTTCGGCCGGTTGAGGAATTTTCCAGGACGGAGACTCTCATGACCCAGCGCAAGCTTGCCATCGTGACCGGCGCCTCCAGCGGCATCGGGCTGGAGCTGGCGAAGCTCGCGGCGCAGGACGGCTACGATCTCATCGTCGCCGCCGATACGCCGCTGGTCGACGCATCGCGCGCTCTCCAGGGCCTCGGCGCCGAGGTGACAGGCGTCGAAACCGACCTGTCCACCTTCGGCGGCGTCGAACGGCTGCTCGAAGCCGCGGCCGGGCGGCCGGTCGATGCTTTGCTCGCCAATGCCGGCCACGGCCTGGGCCGCGCCTTCCTCGAACAGGAGCCGGCGGAGTGGCGGCACGTCGTCGATACCAACGTCACCGGCACGGTCTATCTCGTCCAGAAGGTTGCGCAGCAGATGGTCGCGCGCAACCAGGGCCGGATCCTCATCACCGGTTCGATCGCGGGGCATATCGCCGGCGCCTTCCAGGCGGTCTATAATGGGACAAAGGCTTTCATCGACAGCTTTGCCGACGCGCTCGGCAACGAGCTCAAGGAGACGGCGGTCACCGTCACCTGCCTGAAGCCCGGTGCGACCGACACCGAATTCTTCGAGCGGGCCGACCTGAAGGACACCAAGGTCGGCACGATGGCGAAGGACGATCCGGCCGACGTCGCCCGCACCGGCTATGACGCAATGATGCGCGGCGAGCGCAGCGTCGTCCATGGCCTGATGAACAAGATGCAGGTGGCCACGGCCAAGGTCGTCGGCGGCGGCGCCGCCGCCGAGATGCACCGCAAGCAGGCCGAGCCCGGCACCGCGGAGAAGGTGGACAAGTCGAAGGTTTAGAGTCTGTCCGGGTCAGGGCTTTTGCTCCGGCCCTTCCCGGCCTATTCGGCCTCCATGACCCAGCCCCTCAATATCCTCGTCACCGGCGCCAGCCGCGGGATCGGTGCCGCCATCGCCGCGGCGCTCGCCGGCCACAAGGTCGTCGGCCACTCCACCAAGGGTGAAGACGGCCTTGTCGCCGCCGATCTCGCCGAGCCGGGCGCGGCCCAGGGCCTGTGGGAGACGGCGCTCGAGCGGCTTGGCGGACGGATCGACGTCGTCATCAACAATGCCGGCATCTTCGAGGCGGCGCCGATCGATCTCGATGCCGCGGCCTGGGCGGCGCAATGGGACCGGACGATGCAGGTCAACCTGCATGCCGCCGCGGACCTGTGCCGGCTCGCCGTGCTCCATTTCAAGGCGCAAGGCGGCGGCAGGATCGTCAACGTCGCCAGCCGCGCCGGCTATCGCGGCGACAGCCCCGATCACTGGCATTATGCCGCGTCCAAAGCGGGCATGGTGGCGATGACCAAGACCATCGCCCGGGCCTATGCGGGCGAGGGTATCTACGCCTTCACCATCTGTCCCGGCTTCACGGTCACGGGCATGGTCGACGACTATATTTCCAGCAGGGGCGGCGCCGCTTTCCTCGCCGACATCCCGCTCGGGCGCCCCGCTTCCGCCGAGGAAGTGGGGGAGACGGCACGCTGGCTCGCGGTGGACGCGCCCCCCTCGTCCACCGGCGCGGTTATCGACGTGAACGGTGCCAGCTTTGTCCGCTGAGGGCGGCCGAGTGAGCAGCTGGCGCGTCACCCTGCCCTGCACCAAGGCCGAAGCGGAAGCGCTCGGCGAGGACATCTCCGTGTTCGCCGTGCTCGACGAGCCGCCCGTACTGGTAACGAGCGAGGCGGATCCGACCGGGACCAAATGGCGGCTCGACGCCTATTTCGAGGCGGAGCCGACGGCGGACGAGCTGACGCTGATCGCGTCGCTGGTGCCGAGCGCCGGCGGAGCCCTTCCGGCGGCCGAGAAGGTCACCGACGAGGATTGGGTGACGTTGAGCCAGCAGGGGCTGGAGCCGATCCGCGCCGGCCGCTTCTTCGTCCACACGCCGGCTCATCGCGACGCGGTGCCGGCCGATGCCATCGCCTTCGAGATCGACGCCGGCCGCGCCTTCGGCACCGGCCAGCACGAGACCACAACCGGCTGCCTCGTTGCGCTCGACGCCTTGAAGCGGGGAGGCGCGCGCTACTGCAACATCGCCGATATCGGCACCGGCACCGGGCTGCTCGCTTTCGCCGCCCTGCGCCTGTGGCCTTCGGCGCGCGCGATCGCCTCCGACATCGATCCGGTCGCGGTCGAGGTCGCTGCCGAGAATGCCGTGATCAATCGCATCCCGCTGGGTCGGGCGCGCGGGCAGATCGAGCTGGTGACCGCCGGCGGCCTGCGCCACGCCCGGCTGAAGGCGCTCGCCCCCTATGACCTCATCCTCGCCAACATCCTCGCCGGTCCGCTGGTCGACCTGGCGCCGGCGTTGGCGGGCGCGGTGACGCCGGGCGGCACCCTGATCCTCGCCGGCCTACTCGATCATCAGGCCGAACGGGTGATCGCCGCCTACCGTCGCCAGCGGATGACGCCGATGCGCCGGATCGACCGCGGCGAATGGCCGACTTTGGTGCTGAGGAAAAGAAGGCGCGCGGCCTGATTATCCTCCCCGCGTTGGCGCGAGGAGGATAGGATCAGCGCATGATCGTGACTCGCCGCTTCCGCGTCCTCGCTCTTTCGGCTGCGCTCGCCACCACCGCTTTGTCCGCCCAGCCGGCGGCGCAAAGTGAGCGGCGGGAAGTACGGCTGCCGGACGAGACGTGCGTGACGGCGCCCGCAAGCGACGCCGAAGGCAGCGAATCGCCGCCGGTGCTGGTCGAGGGGCTGGGCCATGCCGGGATCGACGCCGACAGCGACGATGAGGAGGCGCGCGCCTGGTTCGCCCAGGGCGTCCGCCTGGTCTGGGCCTTCGACGAAGCGGAGGCGGTTCGCGCCTTCCGCCAGGCGCAGCGGCTCGATCCGAACTGCGCCCTGTGCTTCTTCGGCGAGGCGTGGGCGCGATCGCCGACGATCAACCTCAATCCCCGCACCGACCAACTCGAGCCCGCACGCACCGCCGCACGGCGCGCGGCGGCGCTTGCCGATCGGCTGGGCGAGCGCGACCGCCTCCTCGTCCAGGCGATGGCGCTGCGCACCGCCGACGGCGAGGCGTTCGACCAGACGCGCTATGCCGCCTTCCTCGAGACTGCGGCGCTGCGCCTGCCCGACGACGCGACGATCGCGATCCTGGCCGCCGACGCGCGCATGCAGGTGTCCGAGTCGATGGAGCCCGGATCGCTCAGCCAGCGGCTGCTCGAGCGGGTGCTGGCGCGCGAACCGGATCATGGCGGCGCGATCCATTTCTACATCCATTTGACCGACTGGATCGACCGCCAGCACCTCGCCGTGCCCTATGCCGACCGGCTGGGACGGATCGCCCCGGCTGCAAGCCACCTCATCCACATGCCTTCGCACAGCTATTACGGCGTCGGCCGCTATCGCGACGCGGCCGCCGCCAATGTCGCGGCGATCGCCGCCGATCGCGCCTACGAGGGGCGGGTGCGGCCGCCGGCTTCCGACTATCGCCGCTATCTCCTCCGCCACAACATGCAATTCGCCATCGTCAGCGCATTGGCGCGGGGCGACGGCGAGACCGCGCTGGCCGTGTCGGAGCAATATCGGACGGCCTATCTCGGCGAAGGCGCCGACCCGGTGTCGCGGCTGCTCGGCTCGGCCGTCCATTACAGCGCGGGCCTGCACGGCGATCCGGCCGCTCTGGCCGCTGCCGCCGAACCGGCCGATCCGCTCGAGCGCCTCTTCCATCTTTACGCCCGCGGCGAGGCGGCCGCCCGCCGTGCCGACGCCGCCGAAGTCGAGGCGGCTGCCCAGTCCGTGGCAGCGCTGCGAACCGGAACCGACTCGCCTTCGCTCGGCCGGCGCGGCGACCAGCTCGGCGGCATCATCGAGGCCCAGCTCGCCGGTCGCGCGGCGATGATGGCGGGCCGGCCCGAACAAGCGGCGGCAGCCTATCGACGCGCGATGCAGGCGCAGCTCGACGCCGACTTCGGCAGCGATCCGCCGCTCTTCTGGTACTCGATCCGCCGCAGCCTCGCCGCCGCCTTGCTCGCCGCCGGCGATGCCGAGGGTGCCCGCAACCAGCTCTTCGCCTCGCTGCGCCGCTGGCCGAACGACCCTCTGGCGCTTTACGCGCTGTCGCTGGCGGAGCGCCGTCTGGGCGACGAGGCGTCGGCGGAGCGGAACCTGGCGCGAGCGCAGGCTGCCTGGGCCGGCGACGTCACGCAAGTGACGCTGGCGCGGATCTGAGGGGAGTCGAAGGCATCACGTCGCCATCCGTCTCGAGCGAAGGCGAGAGGGGGCTAGGGTGACAGCCTGAGCTGGGCGGGGTAGCTACTGGCCGGCATGGAATTGCTCTTCCTCCTCCTGCTGGTCGGGGTCTTCGTCCTGTTCGTGTCGAACCGGGCGATGGCCCACCGGCTGGAGAGGCTGGAGCATCGGCTGCTGGTCCTCGAATCCGGTCCCGTCGAGGGCGCCGGGCGTTCGGAGGCGTCTTACGGGGCTCCGCTGCAGCCGGCCGCCGTCGTCCTGCCCGAGCTGCCGGTGATCGAAGCTCCGGAGCCGCCGCCAGCGCCTGGTCCGCAGGAGCCCGAAGCGCCGCCTGCTCCGCCGTGGACGGCCGACGAAGCGGAGGCAGAGGAACGCGAGACGCTGGGCGGACTATTCGAGCGGCTGGTGGCGGGCCGGCTGCTCATCTGGCTCGGCGGCATCGCCTTGGTCGTCGCCGGCGTGTACCTGATCCGCTACTCGATCGAGATCGGCCTGGTGACGCCGGAGCTGCGGATGATCGCGGCCGGCCTGTTCGGCCTGCTGCTGCTCGCACTCGGCGAATATGCCCGCGCCGGAAGACTGCTGTCCGACGATCCGCGCATCGCCCAGGCGCTGGTCGGCGCCGGGCTCGCCATCCTCTACGCCACCACCTACGGCAGCCATATCCTCTACGGCCTGGTCGGCCCCGGCACCGCCTCCGCGCTGATGCTCGCCGTGACCGCCGCGGCGCTGGGCCTGTCGCTGCGGCATGGTGCGCCGACGGCGGTAATGGGCCTGGCCGGCGGCTTCCTGACGCCCTTGCTGGTCGGCGATCCCGATGCCGGCGCCGTTCCCCTGCTCGCCTACCTCGCCCTCCTCGACCTGGCTCTGTTCCTGATCGCCTGGCGCCGCGGCTGGACCTGGCTCGCCGCCGCGGCGGTTGCATTGAGCTTCGTTTGGAGCGCCTATCTGCTCGCCCAGCCCCCTGAAGACGCCCTGGCCGCCGGCTTCTTCGTGCTGCTGCTCGCCGTCGCCGCCAGCCTGGTGCGGCCGGGCGAGGGCCGCGAGCTCGGGATGATCCAGCCGCTGCTGATCGCCATCGTCCAGCTCGGCGTGCTCGTCGCCCGTGCCGATCTCGGCCTCCCCGCCTGGGGGCTGTTCGCCGGCCTCGCCGCCGCCAGCCTCGCCCTTGCCGCATTCAGGCGCGAATATCGTCTGGCGCCGCCCTTGGCCGTGGCGCTGGCGCTGGCGCTCCTGCTCGCCAAGGCGGCGACCGGCGCCGATCCGCTGCTGCCGCCCGCCGCAGCCGGGACGACCCTCCTGTTCGGACTTGGCGGCATCGCGCTGCGGATGTGGCAGCGGCGGCTGCTGTGGACGCTGATCGCCTGTGCCGGGTTCGTCGGCCCCGCCTTGATCCTCCGCTCGCTGCGCCCTGAGCTGCTCGACCGCCCCGTCTGGAGCCTGCTGATCCTGACGCTGGCGGCGGGACCGATCCTGCTCGCCTGGCTGGAGCGCGATCGCGCCGCCGAGAAAGCCCCGGCCGACCTCGCTTTGCTCGCCTCCGGCGGCGCCGCGGCCCTGCTGCTCGGCGCGGCGGTCTGGGACCTGCTGCCGCGCGAGCTGATCGCCGCCGGATGGCTGGTCGTCGCCCTGGCGGCCGCCCTGGCGGCACGCCGCCTCGGCGATCTCGCGCTGACGACGGTGGCGGTCGCGGCGGCGGCCGTCGCCGTCGCGCGGGCCGCGTGGATGGTGCCGGAGCTGTCCTCGGCCATGATCACCGCGTTGATCGGGCTGCCGGTGCTCGCCGCCGACCTGCCGGACGCCCGCGCCGCCCTTACCTCGCTGGCGGTTCCGGCGCTCCTGATCGCCGGCCTCTGGTTCGTCCTCCCGCCCCTGCTGCGCGCGCGCCGCGGCCTTCCGGCGGTGGCGGGGCTGTTCGCAGGCGCGGCAGCCTATGTCTGGTTCAAGCAGAGCTTCGGTCTCGCCAACCTGCCGGACTTCGTCGCCCGCGGCATGATCGAGCGCACGATCCTGGATCAGGCGCTGTTCGCCGCCGGCTGGCTGCTCGCCTCGGGCCGGGTCCGCTGGTCCCGGGTCGAGCCCGATCTGCTGCGCCTGGGCGGCGCGGCGCTGACCGCCGTCGCGGCGGCGCGGCTGGTCTGGTTCGATCTCCTCCTCCACAACCCGGCCTGGGCGGCGCAATGGGTCGGTCCCTGG
This sequence comes from Sphingosinicella terrae, assembly GCF_003347635.1. Taxonomy (GTDB): domain Bacteria; phylum Pseudomonadota; class Alphaproteobacteria; order Sphingomonadales; family Sphingomonadaceae; genus Allosphingosinicella; species Allosphingosinicella terrae. The sequence goes on along the minus strand of NZ_QDFY01000005.1, from coordinate 158,772 downwards.
CCGGTGCTCAACCTGCTGCTGCCCGCTTACGGGCTGAGCGCGGTCTGGCTCTACCTGGCGCGGCGGCGCGCCGCCGGGACGGCGCCGTCGGGCCTGTGGCTCGCCGCTTTCCTCGGTGCGCTCGTCGCCGGTGCCCTGCTGCTCGTCCGCCAGGCCTTCCAGGGCCCGATCCTGACCGGACCGGAGACCTCGATCGCCGAATATTACGGCTATTCGCTGGCCGGTCTCGTCCTGTCGGTCGCGCTGCTCGTCGCCGGCGTGCGCCTCCCCGACAAGGCGCTGCGGCTGGCCGGGCTGGTGCTGCTCACCGCGACGATGCTGAAGGTGTTCCTGGTCGATGCCTCGGCACTCGAGGGGGTGCTGCGTATCCTCTCCTTCCTGGGGCTGGGCGTGGCGCTGATCGGGATCGGGCGGCTGTACGGGCCGATCCTGAGGGCGGAACGGGCAGGCGGCCGCGCCGCATGAGCGACAACAAGGAGGAGCGGATGAACGATCTCGAGGCAATCGGTGCGGTGGTGGACGAGATGTATGCGATGATCTCGGGTCCTCGGGGCCCGCGCGACTGGTCACGGCAGGCCCATAGCTTCCATCCCGAGGCGCGGCAGATCCGCACCTGGGTCGAGCCGGACGGGCGCGCGGCGATGAAGATGATGGGCCCGGACGACTATGCCCGCGATACCACCCCCTTCTTCGCCGAAAACGATTTCCACGAGGTCGAGATCGGCCGCCGCATCGACCTGTTCGGCAATATCGCCCATGTCTGGAGCGCCTATGAGGCGAAGAGCAGACCCGACGACGAGGCGCCGGAGCGGCGCGGGATCAACTCGATCCAGTTGTTCAAGGACCCGGACCGCGGCTGGCGGATCGTCGCCATGATCTGGGACAATGAGCGCGAGGGGTTGCAGCTGCCGAAGGAGTTCGATCCGGCCTGAACGGGAGCGGCCGGTGCTGCGGAGAAGCGGACTGTGGCCGCAATTGCCCGGCCGTGGCGGGCTCAGCCGTTGCCCTTCTTGCCCTTCTTCGCGCGCGGTCCCGCCGAGGCCGGCTCGCCGGCACGCAGGCCCTCCAGCCGTTCGCTGATCTCGGCTTCGCGCCGCATGGCGCGGACCTCGGCGAAGGCGGTCGCGCCGCTGCGGCCCACCGGACGTCCGGTCCCCGCTGCGGCCATCGCCCGGCTGAACGTCTCCTCGGCCCGCGCCGCCTTGCGCGCGACCGGGAACTCGCCCGCCGAGGAGGCTTCCTGTCGCGCCGCCTCGAAGGCGTCCAGCTCGGTCTCCATCTGTCTCTTGCGGGCCTCGATGTCGGCGAGACAGGCGTCGAGGCGACCAATCTCTTCGTCGGCTCGGCTCTCGACCGCCTGCAGGCGGTCGAGCTCGGCCTCGCATTCCATCTGTCGCGCGACCGTGGCCCGAGCGAGGTCTTCCCGGCCCTTGTCCATCGCGAAGCGCGCCTGCTCGTTCAGCGAAGCGATCTCATCGCGCACGATCCGCTGCTGCGCGATCGCCAGCAGCCGGCGCTGAACCGCCGCCTCCTGCTGCGCGCGCGTCTGATCGGCCGCATTGTCGACCTCGCGTATCGCCTGGCGCATCAGGCTCCCGCTGGTCGCTCGTTCGAGCCGGTCGACCGCGCTCTCACCGGTGGCCCTGATCACCCTGTGAAACCGTGAGAAAACCGATTCGCTCATCGTCCACCCCACTGCTGGCCAAGCGGGTCCGGAGGGGCCGCGCCTATCTGGCCCGTCCTAATCCTCGGCCCATTAAGCAGTCGTAAAGCGCTGGGACGGCCGGGCCCTCCGGCTTGCCTTCACCGGCGCACGGGCCTACATCGCGCGTCCGGTCGGGGCGTAGCGCAGCCTGGTAGCGCATCACACTGGGGGTGTGGGGGTCGCTGGTTCGAATCCAGTCGCCCCGACCAGTTGTCCGGCAAGGGAGCATCGGTTCGATGCTCCCTTTCGTTCTGGGCCCGGCTCGGCCCGGCTCGCGGCGATGTGCCTTGCCATCGCGTCCCGTAATTCTCGATCGCGCCGGCCGCGAAGCGGACTTCGCCGCTCGCTCGGATCATATCGGGACCCTTCTCCGGGGCCGGCTTGCCTTGGCAACCGCCCATCCCCATGATAGTCGCCACCCGCTTTTCCGGTCGAGCGCCTTTCGCGCCGCCCCGCCAATCCAGAGGGACGAATGTTCGAAACTGCAGCCTACGCCGCGAGTCCCGGCGCCGCTTCGGGCGGTGCCGCGACCTTCATGGTCCAATTCTTCCCGCTCATCCTGATCTTCGTCATCTTCTATTTCCTGCTCATTCGGCCCCAGCAAAGGCGGGTGAAGCAGCATCAGGCGATGATCGCCGCGGTGAAGGTGCGCGACACGGTCGTCACCAATGGCGGGCTCGTCGGCAAGGTCACCAAGGTCGAGGAGCATGAGCTCGAGGTCGAGCTCGCGCCCAACGTCCGCGTGCGCGTGCTCAAGGGCATGCTGAGCGACGTGCGTCCGCACGGCGCCAAGCCCGCCAACGACTGACGGCTGTCATGCTCGGTTTCCCGCGCTGGAAGGTCTGGCTGATTTCGCTGATCTGCGTCGTCGGCGCCTATTATTCCATTCCCTCCTTCCTTCCCGAACGGATCGCTCAGCAGATGCCGGGCTGGCTGGCGCCGCAGGTCAATCTCGGCCTCGACCTCGCCGGAGGCAGCCATTTGCTGCTCGAGGCGGAGACGAGCGGGGTGGCACGCCAGCGCATCGAGAATATGGAGGACATCCTCCGCCGCGAGCTCCGCCGGGAGGGCGTGCAATATGGCGAGGTGTCGACCCAAAACGGACGGCTGAGCTTCGTCGTCCGCAATCCTGCCCAGGTCCAGCGTGCCGTCGAGATCTCCCGGCAGCAGGCCCAGCCGACCGCCTTCGGCGGGAGCAGCGAATGGACCGTTCGCGCCGAAGGCAACCGGGTCAGCCTGACGCCGACCGAAGCGGGAATCTCCGCCGCGATCGATCAGGCGATGGACACCGCCCGCGACGTCATCGACCGGCGCATCAACGCGCTTGGCACGCTCGAGCCGACGATCATCCGCCAGGGGAGCGACCGGATCGTCGTCCAGGTGCCGGGCCTCGAGGATCCGGAAGCGCTCAAGCAGCTCATCGGCCGCACCGCGCGGCTCGAGTTCAAGCTCGTCGACCTCAGCGTCACGCCCGAGCAGTTGCAGTCCGGCCGTGCCCCGGTCGGCAGCCAGATCCTGCCTTATCAGGAGGGCGGTCAGGGCAATGGCCGGATCGCCGTCCAGCGGCGCGCGATCATCACCGGCGATCAGATCGCCAACGCCACCCAGGCCTTCGACCAGACCAGCGGCGCCCCGGTCGTCACCATCCAGTTCGACGGCACCGGCGCCCGGCGCTTCGCCCGGGTGACCCAGGAAAATGTCGGCCGGCCGTTCGCCATCATCCTCGACAATGTCGTCATCTCGGCGCCGAACATCAACGAGCCGATCCTCGGCGGATCCGCCCAGATCTCGGGCAGCTTCACGGTCGAAACCGCCAACGCGCTCGCCATCTCGCTGCGGTCGGGACGGCTTCCGGTCGAGCTCACCGTCGTTGAGGAGCGGACCGTCGGCCCCGACCTCGGCAAGGATTCGATCGAGCGCGGCGCCATCGCCATGGCGATCGGCAGCGGCCTCGTCCTCATCTTCATGCTGCTGACCTATGGCCGGTTCGGAGTCTATGCCGACATCGCGATCCTGCTCAACGTGGCTTTGATCCTGGGCGCGATGTCGATCATGAACGCGACGCTGACGCTGCCCGGCATCGCCGGCTTCGTGCTCACCGTCGGCGCCGCCGTCGACGCCAACGTCATCATCAACGAACGCATCCGCGAGGAGCAGCGACGAGGACGAAACGTGCTCCAGGCGATCGAGCATGGCTATAGCGAAGCGCAGTCGGCCATCTTCGACGCCAACATCACCAACGTCATCGCCGGCGCCCTGCTCTTCTACTTCGGCTCCGGGCCGGTGCGCGGCTTCGCCATCGTCATGATGATCGGCATCGTCACCTCGGTGTTCACGGCCGTCACCGTAACGCGCATGTTCGTGTCCTTCTGGCTGCGCAAGCGGCCGCGCGAGCTGGTCATTTAAGGGTCTTCCGACATGCGGCTGCTCAAGCTCGTCCCCGACAACACCAATATCGATTTCCTGAAATGGCGCGGCATCGCCTTCGCCATCTCGTCGCTGCTGATCGCTGCGTCGGTCGCGCTGATCGCGATCAAGGGCCTCAATTTCGGCGTCGACTTCGCCGGCGGCCAGGTGATCCAGGCCACCTTCCAGCAGCCGCCGGCGCTCGACGATCTGCGCGAGCGGATCGGCGATCTCGGCCACGGCGAGGCCGCGGTCCAGGAATTCGGCAGCCCCCGCAACATCTCGATCCGCATGCAGCTGCCCGACGAGGGCGGCGCCGAGGGCGCGAACCGGGCCGCTCAGGATGTCCGCAACGCGCTCGAGGCCGCCTATCCCGGTGCCCGTATCGACGCCGTGGAGACCGTGTCCGGAAAAGTGTCCGAAGAGCTCGTCCGGGCCGGCGGTCTCGCTCTGCTGCTGGCGATGATCGGCGTCTCCATCTACATCTGGATCCGGTTCGAATGGCAGTTCGGCGTCGGCGCGCTCTTCTCGCTGTTCCACGACGTCACGATCACCCTGGGCTTCTTCGCGCTGACCCAGATGGAGTTCGACCTCAACGTCGTCGCCGCCCTGCTCACCCTGATCGGCTACTCATTGAACGACACGATCGTGATCTACGACCGCATCCGCGAGAATCTGCGCAAGTTCCGCAAGATGGAGATAGCGCCGCTGATCAACCTGTCGGTGAACGAGACGCTGTCGCGCACGATCGCGACCAATCTCTCCATGCTGCTCGCTTTGGGCGCCCTGTTCTTCCTTGGGCCCGACGTCATCTTCAGCTTCACCGCGGCGCTGCTGATCAGCGTCATCATCGGCACCTATTCGACCGCCTATATCGCCGCCCCCTGGCTGATCTGGCTGAAGGTCACCTCGGACAGCTTCCTGCCCAAGGATCCCGTCAGCCGCGCCGAGCGGGGGCCGCGCAACGAAACCCCCGACGGGGCGCGGGTCTGAAGGCGCCGTGGCGCCGTCCTTCCAGCGCAGCCGTCCGGCCTCGGGCCCGCTCGTCCAGGGCTTCGCCGGCGGCGGCTTCTCGGTCGACGGAAAGGTCTATCCCGCTTTGCTGCTTACCCCCGAGCGGGCCGCGGCCTGGACGCCGCCCCTGCTCGCCGAGCTGCGGCCGGAGGACCTGCAGCCGCTGCTGGACCTGTCGCCCGCGCCGGAATTCATTCTCGTCGGCACCGGACCGGCCATGGCCTTTCCGCCGCGCACCTTGGTGCGCGAGCTCGAGAAGCGCGGCATCGGGGTCGAGGCGATGGACAGCCGCGCCGCCGCCCGTACGTGGGGCCTGCTGCGCGCCGAGGAAAGATGGATAGCGGCCGCGATCATGGGCCTGTGACGCGCCCTTTCATTGGCTGACGTGCCGCGACGAGCGCGCGAAGATGCGCCTCCAGTTCCTCGGCATTCCTGTCCCAGCTGAATTTCTCCGCGGCGCCGCGCACCTCGGCCTGCGGGGGCGGCGAAGCCAGCAAGTCGGCGACCGCGGCGACGATCGCCTGCGCATTGCGCGCGACGAGTCGGCCGGCCGCAGGGCGGTCGATGACATTGCGGGCGCCGCCGACGGCGCAGGTCACCACCGGCGTTCCGCAGGCCAGCGCCTCGACCCAGACATTGGCGAGCCCCTCGCTGGCGCTCGGCTGGACCGCGACGTCGGCCGCGGCGAGCAAGGCGGGAAGGTCCTCATGGGGCCTGACGCCGAGGATGCGGACCCGTTCCTGCACCCCGAGCTTGCGCGCCAGCCGCTCGAGCACCGGTCGGTCGGGCCCGCCGCCGACCAGGATCAAGCTCGCCTCCGTCAGCTCGGTCAACGCCTCGACCGCCAGCCGCTGGCCCTTGCGCTCCATCAGCGTCCCGACGGCGATCAGCAGGGGCCCGCTCATGCCGAGCGCCGCCTTCGCAGGCTTACGGTCGACGGGGCGGAACCGCTCCAGATCGATCCCGGTATGATGGACCCGGATGCTGTCGGCCGGCAGGCCGAGCGCGGCCATGTCGTCGCGCAGCGCCGCGCTGACGGCGAGCAGCCCGTCCGCGGCATGGCCCGCCGCGATGACCTGCGCGCGGGTGCGGGGCCGCATCGCCCAATAATGGATGTCGCTTCCTCGCGCCTTGATCGAGAAGGGAACGCCGAGCGCGCGGGCGAGCTGCATCGCCGCCGGGCCGTCGGGCCAGAAGAATTCGGCGTCGATGACATCGAAGGGGAAACGCTCCCGAATATCCTTCAGCCGCGGCAGCAGCGCCCGGGCGATCGCCGCGGGAGTCGCCGCGGCGCCGACCAGCGGCCAGACTCGATAGCGCGGACGATGGACCGCAAGGCCCTTCCATACCTCCCGCTCCGGCAGCGCCCGCAGCGGCGCATAATGGGGATGGTGCGAGAGCGGCCAGGGCGGCAGGCCGACCGGCGCTACCACTTCGACCGCCACCCCGGCGCGCGCCGCCAGACCGATCGTCTGCCGCTCCACGAATGGCCCCAGCGTCGGGCGGACCGCATTGGGGAACAAGGTCGAAAGGGTGAGCACCCGCAGCATCGCGCTGGCGCCTACCAGAAAAGGGCTGTGGCGGCGTTAATGGCCCGTTCGGCCTGGGTTCAGGCTCGGCCGGCCAGCTTTCCGGAGCGCCCTCCGGCAGCGGCTTGCTCGCGCTCGGCTGCTACGCGTGGAGAGGAGCGGAAATGCCGTAGCCAAGGACCGCATCACCCTCATCAAGTCCGCTTGGCCTCGCCCGAACCCTCAGCTAAGAAGCCCGCCATGCACAAGCTTTCCCGTCCGCTCGTCTGCCTCGTCGGCGCCGCCGCCATGGCGTCCCTTTCCGCCTGCGGCACGCTCGGCGGCGGCAATCGCGGCCGGACCGACACCCGCTATGTCGCGCGCGACGTCAACACCCTCTACAATGCCGCGTGGCAGCGCCTGCAGCGCGGCCAATATGCGGTGGCCGCGGCCCTGTTCGACGAAGTCGAGCGGCAGCACCCTTATTCGGTCTGGGCCCGCCGCGCCCAGCTGATGAGCGCTTTCTCTTATTACGCCGCCAACGACCATACCAAGTCGATCGACTCCGCTCGCCGCTTCCTGTCCATCCACCCGGGTAATCGCGACGCGCCTTATGCGCTCTATCTGATCTCGCTCAATTATTACGAGCAGATCAGCGACGTCACCCGCGATCAGGCGATCACCCGTCAGGCGCTGGACGCGCTGGGCGAGCTGGTTCGCCGCTATCCGACCACGCCTTATGCCGAGGATGCGCGGCTGAAGATTGACCTCGTGCGCGATCATCTCGCCGGCAAGGAGATGGAGATCGGGCGTTTCTACCAGCGGCGGGCCCAGTGGCTCGCTTCGGTGGTTCGCTTTCGCACCGTCATCGACGAATATCAGACCACCACCCATGCGCCCGAAGCGCTGATGCGCCTCACCGAATCCTATCTGGCGCTCGGCCTGCCGGAAGAGGCGCGCCGGTCCGCGGCCGTGCTCGGCGCCAACTATCCGGGCTCGCGCTGGTACGACCGCGCTTATGCGCTGATCCAGCGGCACGCGCCCGAGACGGCCGCGGCGGCCCCTGCCGAGACCGGTGGCACCCGATAGTCCCTGCCGGGAGGGAGAGGCCGAACCGCTTCTCCTCCACTTATGCTGACCGGTCTCTCGATCCGCGACGTCGTTCTCATCGAGACGCTCGACCTCGAGTTCGGGCCAGGGCTTGGCGTGCTCACCGGCGAGACCGGTGCGGGCAAGTCGATCCTGCTCGACGCGCTCGGCCTGGCGCTCGGTGCTCGCGCCGACAGCGCCCTCGTCCGCAGCGGCCAGCCCCAGGCGTCGGTGAGCGTCGCCTTCGATCTGCCCGAACGCGACCAGGCCCTGGCCTGGCTCGAGGAGAACGGGCTCGCCGGAGAAGCGGGCGAGCCGCTGGTCATTCGCCGCCTGGTCAAGGCGGACGGCGGCAGCCGCGCCTTCGTCAACGATCAATCCGTATCGGCCGGTCTGCTGCGCGAGCTCGGCAGCCTGCTCGTCGAGATACATGGGCAGCACGACGATCGCGGGCTGCTCAATCCGCGCGGTCATCGCGCCCTGCTCGACGACTATGGACGCATCGACGCCGCTCCGGTCGCGGCGGCGTGGCGGCGGCTGCGCGAGGCCGAGACGGCTCTGGCCGAAGCGCAGTCAGCCCGCGACGAGGCGGAACGCGACCGCGAATGGCTCGAACATGCGGTCGCCGAGCTGTCGAAGCTCGACCCGCAGCCGGGCGAGGAGGAAGTCCTTGCCGGCCTGAGAGCGAGCATGCAGGCTGGCGCACGCCTCGGCGAGGAGCTGGCGACGGTCGAAGCCCTGTTGCAGGGCTCGGAGGGCGGGCTCGCCCAGCTCCGCCAGGCGGCGCGGCGGCTCGACCGCATCGCCGCGGAGCATGAGCTGCTCGCCCAGACCCTCGCGGCGCTCGACCGCGCGGTGATCGAGGCATCGGAAGCGGAAAGCCTGCTCGAGCGAGCCGGCGAGGCGCTGGCCTTCGATCCGGCCCGTCTGGAGGATGCGGAGACGCGGCTGTTCGATCTTCGCGCGCTGGCGCGAAAGCATCGTGTCGAGGCGGATGCGCTGCCGGCGCTGCGCGAGACGCTCGCCGCGAGGCTCGCATCGCTCGAGGCGGGCGAGGCCGGGCTCACCGCTCTGGAGACGGCGCAGGACGAGGCGCGGCGCGCTTATGACGACGCCGCGGCGGCCGTGAGCGAGGCCCGTCGTCAGGCCGCTGCGCGGCTCGACGCGGCGGTGGCGGCCGAACTGGCGCCGCTGAAGCTCGATGCGGCTCGCTTCCGGACGATCGTCGGCGCGGCCGATCCCTCGGCAACCGGGTGCGACCGCGTCGAGTTCGAGGTCTCGACCAATCCCGGCGCCCCGTTCGGGCCGCTGGTGAAGATCGCCTCGGGCGGCGAGCTGTCGCGCTTCATCCTGGCGCTCAAGGTTGCGCTGGCCGAGGAAGGGGCGCGGCGGACGATGATCTTCGACGAGATCGACCGCGGCGTCGGCGGCGCCGTCGCCAGCGCGATCGGCGAACGGCTCCACCGGCTGGCCGCCGCCGGCCAGGTTCTGGTCGTCACCCATTCGCCGCAGGTGGCCGCGCGCGGCGCGAGGCACCTGCTCATCGAAAAGAGCCATGACGGCCTCGTCACCCGCACCAGCGTCGCCGCGCTGGACCCGGCGCGGCGCCGCGAGGAGATCGCGCGGATGCTGTCGGGCGCACAGGTAACCGAGGAAGCGCGGGCGCAGGCCGAACGGCTGCTGGAGGCGGCATGATCGGCGAGCCGATCCCGGTCTCGCAGGAGGGCGCGGGCGCCGATTTCGAGAATCTCCTGGTGGCGCCGGAAGGCCGCGGACCCCGTCCCGGAGTGCTCGTCTTCCCGACGATCATGGGCCGCTCCGATCTCGAGCTCGGCTTTGCCCGGCGACTGGCGGAGCGCGGCTATGCGGCGATGGTCTGCGACCTGTATGGCAAGGACAGGATCGGGCTCGGCCGCGAAGAATGCCGGCCGCTGATGAACGCGTTACGCGCCGACCGGCCGGCGCTGCAGGCGCGGCTGCGCGAGCGGCTGGCGCTTCTGCACGGCAGGCCGGAAGTCGATCCCGGCCGGATCGCGGCGATCGGCTATTGCTTCGGCGGCCTGTGCGCGCTGGATCTCGCCCGCACCGGCGCGGACCTGCGCGGCGTCGCCAGCTTCCACGGCATCCTCGCCCCGCCCGGCAATCTCGACGGCGTGCCGATCGCCGCCCGAATCATCGCCTTCCACGGCTGGGACGATCCGCTGGCCCCGCCCGACGACGTCGTCGCGCTCGGGCAGGAACTCAGCCGCGCCGGTGCCGACTGGCAGCTGCACGCTTATGGCGGCACTTCGCATGCCTTCACCAACCCCGGCGCCCAGGATGCGGAACACGGACTCCTCTACAATCCGGTTGCCGAGCGCCGGTCTTGGAAGTCGCTCCTGAACTTTCTCGAAGAGATCTTCGAATGAACGAACAAGAGGCTGCGGCCGAGCTCGAGCGGCTGGCCGCCGAGATCGCCCGGCACAACCGGCTCTATCATACGGACGACGCGCCCGAGATCAGCGACGCGGACTATGATGCGCTGATCCGGCGCAACCGCGAGATCGAGGCGGCCTTCCCCCACCTGGCGAGGGAGGACAGTCCTTCCCGCGTGGTCGGCGCGGCGCCGGCAGCGCATCTGTCCAAGGTCCGCCACGCCTTGCCGATGCTCAGTCTCGACAATGCCTTCGCCGAGGAGGAAGTGGCAGACTTTATCGGGCGGGTACGGCGCTACCTCGCTCTCGGCGACCAGGCCGAGCTGGCCTTGACGGCAGAACCCAAGATCGACGGACTCTCCTGCTCTCTTCGCTACGAGAAGGGCATGCTCGCCCTCGCCGCCACCCGCGGCGACGGCACCACCGGCGAGGTGGTGACCGACAATGCCCGAACCATCGGCGACATCCCCCAGCGTCTCTCGGGAAGCGTGCCGGACCTGTTTGAGATACGCGGCGAGGTCTACATGTCGAAGGCGGATTTCGCCGCCCTCAACGCACGTCTTCTCGCCGAGGCCGAGGATTCGGCCAAGGCGCGGCAATTCGCCAATCCCCGCAACGCCGCCGCCGGCTCGCTCCGCCAGAAGGATGCTGCCGTCACCGCGTCGCGGCCGCTTCGCTTCTACGCCCATGGTTGGGGCGAGGTTTCGGCGCTGCCGGCCGAGACGCAGCTGGGCGTGATGCGGGCGATCGCCGGCTGGGGCGTGCCGATCGCCGACGATCTTGAGCGGTTCACCGACCTCGCCGGGCTCATCGGCCACTATCGCGGGATCGAGTCCCGCCGCGCCGACCTGGGCTTCGACATTGACGGCGTCGTCTACAAGGTCGACCGGCTGGACTGGCAGGAACGGCTCGGCTTCGTTTCGCGCGCGCCGCGCTGGGCGATCGCGCACAAATTCCCGGCCGAGAAAGCGGAGACGGTGCTGGAGGCGATCGACATCCAGGTCGGCCGCACCGGCAAGCTCACGCCGGTCGCCCGCCTCCGCCCGGTCAGCGTCGGCGGCGTCACCGTCACCAACGCCACCCTGCACAACAAGGACGAGATCGAGCGGCTCGGCGTGCGCGTCGGCGACCGCATCCTCATCCAGCGCGCCGGCGACGTCATTCCGCAGGTGCTGCGCAACCTCACGTCCGAGGAGGCGCGGCCGGCTTATGTCTTCCCCGAACTCTGCCCCGAATGCGGCTCGGAGGCGGTGCGCGAGGAAGGGGAAGTCGACGTCCGCTGCACCGGCGGTCTCATCTGTCCGGCGCAGCGGGTCGAGCGGCTCCGCCATTTCGTCTCCCGCCACGCCCTCGACATAGAGGGGCTCGGCATCACCCATATCGAGAGCTTCTTCCGCGACGGTCTGCTCCAGTCGCCCGCGGACATCTTCAAGCTCACCAGGGAGACCCTGCTCGGCCGCGAGCGCTGGGCCGAGATCTCGGCAGCGAACCTGATCGCCGCGATCGACGCCCGGCGCCGGCCCCCGCTTGACCGCTTCCTGTTCGCGCTCGGCATCCGCCACGTCGGCGAGGTCACGGCGCGCGACCTCGCCCGCCGCTATCGCAGCTGGGCGGCGTTCCAGGCGATGGTCGACTCGGCGCTGGCCATACGCGGCGAGATGACGCCCGCGATCGGCGAGGAGGAGCGAAAGTTCCTCCAGCGGCGGGGCAAGGCGGTGGTCGAGGCGGTCGGCACGCCGAATATCGGCCCCGAGGTCGCCAATGCCCTGCTCGACTTCTTCGAAGAGCCGCACAATCGCGAGGTGATCGCCGATATCTTCGCGGCCGGCGTGGCGATCGAGGACGTCGTCCACGAGACGAAGGAATCGCCTGTGACCGGCAAGACGATCGTCTTCACCGGAACCCTCGAGGCGCTGTCGCGTGACGAGGCGAAGGCACAGGCCGAGGCGCTGGGGGCGAAGGTGGCGGGATCGGTCTCGGCAAGGACCGACCTCGTCGTCGCCGGTCCGGGCGCAGGCTCGAAGCTCAAGAAGGCCCAGGAGCTCGGTATCGAGACGACCGACGAAGCCGGCTGGCTGAAGATCGTGGCGGAAGCGGGCGGTTAGGCACGCTGCCACGCACCTTGTCCGCCCGCCTGCGCCACGCCGGGGTTTGCGCTGCAAACGCCATATGCTAGGTTCGGTGAAGGATCCGGGGGAGGAGCAGGATGGCGGACGAGCAGGAGCGGGAGCCCTCTCCCTTCGCCGCGCTGGCGGCCATGGACCGGCTCGTCCACGATCCTTCCAGGCTCGCCATCCTGACCTTGCTTCTCGGCTGGACCGAAGTCGAGTTCTCCTACCTGCTGGCCGCGACCGGTCTCACCAAGGGCAACCTTTCCAGCCATCTCGCCAAGCTCGAGGCGGGCGGACTGGTCGAGGTGACGAAAGGCCACAAGGGCAAGACGCCCTGGACGCGCGCGAAACTCACGAAGGAAGGGCGCGAGACCGTCGAGGGCCATTGGAACGATCTCGATCGCCTCCGCCGCGAGGCCGCCCACTGGGCTTGACCCGGGCGACCATTGCGCCGCCGGTCCGCCCCACCCAAATGAGCCGCGACAAGCAAGCGGGAGTTTCCATGGAAAGCTGGCATGGCACGACGATCGTCGGCGTGCGCAAGAACGGAAAGGTCGTGATCGCCGGGGACGGGCAGGTGTCGCTTCAGTCGACGGTGATCAAGCCCAATGCGCGCAAGGTGAGGCGCCTCGGCGACGGCAAGGTGATCGGCGGCTTCGCCGGCGCCACCGCCGATGCCTTCACTCTGTTCGAGCGGCTGGAGCGCAAGCTCGAGCAATATCATGGCGTGCTGATGCGCGCGGCGGTCGAGCTCGCCAAGGACTGGCGGACCGACAAATATCTTCGCAACCTCGAAGCGATGATGATCGTCGCCGACAAGGACGTCAGCCTGATCCTGACTGGAAATGGCGACGTGCTCGAACCCGCCGCCGGCGTGGCGGCGATCGGGTCGGGCGGCAATTTCGCGCTCGCCGCCGCGACCGCGCTGTTCGACTATGAGGAGGATGCCGAGGCGATCGCGCGCAAGGCGATGAAGATCGCGGCGGAGATCTGCGTCTATACCAACGACCAGCTGACCGTGGAGACGATCGAGGAAGCGGCCTGATCGGCCTCCATTCGCGCCGAGCCCCGTCGAAGCGCTTTTCTTTCCGGGCGCGCCCGGCCAGAGAGGAAGGAGCTTCGACAAAGTGGCCCGGATGGAGTTCATGGAACCGCTCAGCCTCGCCACCTCGACCGTAGATCGTCGCCGCTTTCTCGGAGCGTCGGCCGCGGCCCTGGCCCTTCCCGGCTGCGCCGCCACCACCGCGTCGCGCCCGGCGGCCCGCACCGGCTGCCTTCCCCCGGTGCTGGTCGAGGAGAGCCGGATCATCCGCACGCTGGCGGGCCTTCGCCCCTATCGCGCCGCGGGTTTCGTCGTCCGGCGCGAGGCATTCGCCGACAAGGCGCTGGTGCACAATTACGGCCATGGCGGCGCCGGCATCACGCTGAGCTGGGGCAGCGCGCGCCTCGCCGTGGATCTCGGCCTCGCCGGCCATCGGGGGCCGGTGGCGGTGATCGGTGCCGGCGTGATCGGCCTCAGCACCGCACGGCTCGCCCAGGAAGCGGGCTTTGCGGTCACCCTCTATGCGAAGGCGCTGCCGCCCGAGACCACGTCCAATGTCGCCGGCGGCCAATTCCATCCGTTCGGCCATTTCCGCGAGGAAGAAGTCACGCCGGAATGGCGCGAGCAGTTCCGCGCCGCTACCGACTACAGCTGGCGCCGTTTCCAGATCATGGTCGGCCCGGATTACGGTATCGAGTGGCTGCCCACCTATGTCGAGGCAAGCGGACCCGAGACGCCCCTGCTGCCGACCTTCCCTCCCGTGAACCGGATGCTGCGGCCGGACGAGCATCCCTTCCCTCTCCCAGCCATCAGGCGCTACGATACCCTCTACGTCGAGACCGGACGCTATCTGCGCCAATTGATGCGAGACTTTCAGGTCGCCGGGGGCCGCATCGTCGTCCGCGATTTCGCGACGCCCGGCGAGTTGGCGGCGCTGCCCGAGCCTCTTGTCTTCAACTGCACCGGCCTCGGCGCCCGCGCGCTGTTCGGCGACACCGCGATGCAGCCCGCCCGCGGCCAGCTCGCCGTGCTGTTGCCGCAGCCCGAGGTCCGCTACGCCTTCACCGGAGAGGCCGGCTACATGTTCCCGCGCGCCGACGGGATCATCCTCGGCGGAAGCTTCGAGCTCGGACAATGGTCGACCGAACCGGACCCGGCGAGGATCGCCCGGATCCTGCGCCGCCAGGCCGCACTGTTCGGGAGCTTCCGATGCACCGCTTGAACCGGCCGCGTCGCGCCTCCATCTCGTGTCCGACATGAACTACCAGACCCGCGTCGCCGACGCCGATCGGCCCTCCGACAGTTCCGCCCCCGCCAGAGCCGCAGGAAAGATGAACGAGACCCTCACGCCCAAGGCGGTGGTCGCCGCGCTCGACGCCCACATCATCGGCCAGGACGAGGCCAAGCGCGCCGTTGCCGTCGCGCTGCGCAACCGCTGGCGGCGCCAGCAGCTTCCCGAGGATCTCCGCGACGAGGTCACCCCGAAGAACATCCTGATGATCGGGCCGACCGGCTGCGGCAAGACCGAGATCTCGCGGCGGCTGGCGAAGCTCGCCGACGCGCCGTTCGTCAAGGTCGAGGCGACCAAGTTCACCGAGGTCGGCTATGTCGGCCGCGACGTCGAGCAGATCGCCCGCGACCTCGTCGAGGAGGCGGTGCGCCTCGAGCGCGAGCGCCGCCGCGAGGCGGTCCGCGGCGCCGCCGAGGCGGCGGCGATCGAGCGCCTGCTCGATGCGCTCACCGGCAAGGATGCGAGCGCGGCGACGCGCGAGAGCTTCCGCCGGATGCTCGGCGAAGGCCATCTCAACGATCGCGAGGTCGAGATCGAGGTCGTCGAGACTCCGTCGACCCCTTTCGAGATACCCGGCATGGGCGGACAGGTCGGAATGATCAACCTGTCCGACTTGATGGGCAAGGCGATGGGCCAGCAGCCTCGCAAGCGGCGGCGGATGCCGGTGCGGGAGGCGCTGGAGAAGCTGCTCGAGGAGGAATCGGACAAGAGACTGGATGCCGACGACGTCAGCCGCACCGCGCTCCGGGACGCCGAATCGAATGGCATCGTCTTTCTCGACGAGATCGACAAGATCGCGGTCAGCGACGTGCGCGGTGGATCGGTCAGCCGCGAGGGCGTGCAGCGGGACCTGCTGCCGCTGATCGAGGGGACGACGGTCGCCACCAAATACGGGCCGATGAAGACCGACCACATCCTGTTCATTGCCTCCGGCGCGTTCCACGTCGCCAAGCCGTCGGACCTGCTTCCCGAGCTGCAGGGCCGGCTGCCGATCCGGGTGGAGCTGAAGGCGCTGACCGAGGAGGACTTCGTCCGCATCCTCTCCGACACGCGGGCGAGCCTCACCGAGCAATATCGGGCGCTGCTCGCCACAGAGGGCGTCACGGTCCAGTTCGCCGAGGACGGCATCCGGGCCTTGGCACGGCTCGCCGCGGAGGTGAACTCGGAGGTCGAGAATATCGGCGCCCGCAGGCTCCAGACGGTGATGGAGAAGCTGCTGGAGGATGTCAGCTTCGAGGCCGAGGAACGGCACGGCGAGACGGTCACCGTGGATGCCGCTTATGTCGAGCGCCAGCTCGCCGATATCGCTCGCAACACCGACCTCAGCAAATACGTGCTCTGACCTCGGCTCGTCGTTCTTGTTATGTACCGTGGAATGACATAGCCTCCCTTCGAATCCAAACGAGGGAGAGAGCGATGCCGAGCGGACATTGTCATTGCGGAGCGATCCGGTACGAGGTGAAGGGCGATCCCGTCTATCAGGCGGTGTGCCATTGCGAGGATTGCCGCCGGAATGCGGGCGCGCCGCTGGTCGGCTGGGCCGCCTACGCCGCCGGCTCGGTTCGGGTCGTCCAGGGCGAGCCGAAGACCTACGAATCGTCCGAGCACGGCCGGCGCGAATTCTGCCCCGAATGCGGCACCGGCCTCTTCTACACCAACGAGAAGGTCCTGCCCGGTCTCAAGGACGTGCAATTCTGCACCCTCGACGATCCCGAAGCGCTCGCGCCTCAGGTCCAGGTCCAATGCGCGGATCGTCTCGGCTGGATGGACCGGCTGGAAACGGTGCCCAGGTTCGATCGTTATCCCAGCTCAGAGTGACCCGTTTACCCAGGCCGTGGGGGTCATTTCATGCCGTTCCACGGACCGCCGTTCCGGCGGAACGGTTGGTCGCGCGCCATGGACCCCAAGGGACCGAGTCGATCGTTACATTTCCACATCATTAATGGAGGTGGTGAATGACGTTCAAATTCAAAGCCTTGGTAGCCGCGTCTGCTCTGACGCTGGCCTCCGCGTCCTTGGCCCAGTCGACCGCCGAGCCTCAGGACAGCACCGACACGTCGCCGCCGGCCGAGGCCGCCGATCCGAACGCGGCCCAGTCGCAGGCGCCGACCGAACAGGCCGCGCCGCAGCCTCGCGCCGCGCCCGCCCAGACCGCTGACGAGGCCACCGACGCCGCCGATCAGGCGACGACGCGGACCGCCCCGGCCACGACGGCCCCGACAGCAACGGCGCCCGCAACCTCGCCGCAGCCCGGCACGTCGGCACCGCAGCCCGCCGGCACCACGGCAAGCGCCGCGGGCACCGCGCAGGCCGGTCAGCTCACCACCGCCACCGCGGCGGATGTCACCGCGGGCGCGACCGTCTACGATCCGCAGGGCGGCACCGTCGGCACCATCGAAACCGCCGACGCGCAGGGTATCGTCGTCAGCACCGGCACCACCCGGGCGCGGCTGCCGCTGACGAGCTTCGGCAAGAATGATCGCGGCCTCGTCATCTCCTTGACTCGCGATCAGCTCAATGCGGCCGCCGCCGCACGCGCTTCGACGCCGCCCGCCGCGGCAGGCGCCGGCACCGGGACCGCGGTGACGCCGAGCACCACGCCGCCCGCGTCGACGCCGAATTCCGGCACGATGACCACGCCGCCGACGACGACTCCGCCGGCCGACGACCCGGCGAGCGAGGCGACGGAAACGGAAGAGCCGACGCCCGAGGATCCCAGCTGATCCCTGCTCGGTGAAGGTAAGGAGCCGCGCCGGTTTTCTATAGCCGGCGCGGCCTTTTACTGTAAGCGAACCGCGTGACTCCGCGCCTGCTTTTCCTCCTCCTCGGCGCTGCCGGCGCCCCCGCTCTCGCTCAGACTCCCGGACCGGATGAGCAGACGATCGTCGTCACCGGGCGCGGGCTCGACGTCGCTGTCGGCGAAGCCGTGTACGACACCGTCGTGATCGGCCGCGACCGGCTGTCCAATGCGCCGTCCAATCGCCTCGAGGATTTGCTCCGGGAAATTCCCGGCTTCCAGCAATTCCGGCGCAGCGATGCCCGCACCGCCAACCCGACCAGCCAGGGCGCGACCTTGCGCGCGCTCGGCGGCAACGCGTCGAGCCGGGCCCTGCTCATCCTCGACGGCGTGCCTCAGACCGATCCGTTCGGCGGCTGGATCAGCTGGCCGGCCTACGATCCCAGGCGGCTCGGCGAGATACGCGTCGTGCGCGGCGGCGGCGCCGGCGCGAACGGCCCCGGCGCGCTCGCCGGAACGATCGAGCTGACCAGCGCGGCGCCCGACGAGCTGGCCGGCCTCTCGGCCCGTCTTGCTTATGGCAGCCGCGACAGCCTCGACGCCTTCGCCGGCCTCGGTGTCCCTCTCGGCCCCGGCTTCGTCGCCGCGTCCGCGGCCTTCGCCCGCGGGGACGGCTTTGTTCCTGTGATCGCCTCGCAACGCGGGCCCGTGGATCGGCCGTCCCCCTATGAGCAGGCCAGTCTCGCGCTCCGGGCGGTGACGCCCCTCGGCTCCGCCCTCGAGCTTCAGGCGAATGCATCCGCCTTCACCGATGCGCGTGAGCGCGGAACGGCCCTCAGCGACATCGACACGCGCGGCGCGGACGCGTCCGTCCGCATCGTCGGGCGCGGCGCCCTTCCCTTCGCTGCCCTGGCTTACGTCCAGGTCCGGGACTTCTCGAATCTGTTCGCCTCCGCCGCAATGGGCCGGACCGTCGTGAACCAGACGCTGAACCAATATTCGGTCCCCTCGACCGGGCTCGGCGCCAGGGTGGAACTGCGGCCCCGCCTCGGGCCGGCGGAGCTCCGTCTCGGCGCGGACTGGCGCGAGACGGAGGGGCGCACCCAGGAGCTGTTCCAGTTCGCCTCCGGCGTGCCGCAACGCGGCCGGGTGGCCGGCGGCAGGACCCGGACCGTCGGCGGGTTCGCCGAGGCTGACCTCGAGACCGGCGCATTCCTGCTGAGCGCCGGTGGCCGGCTCGACCGCTGGTGGATCGAGCAGGGACGGCTGCGCGAGCGCCTCCTTGCCGATCAGTCGGTCATCACCGACACGCGCTTTCCCGACCGCGGCGGCTGGGAGGCGACCGGCCGTGCGGGCGCTGCCTGGCGCCCTTCCGGCGCCCTGACCTTGCGCATGGCGGCCTATATGGGGTGGCGGCTGCCGACCCTGAACGAGCTGTTCCGCCCCTTCAGGGTGGGCGCCGATGCCACCGCCGCCAACGCCGCGCTGGCGCCGGAGCGGCTCGAAGGGGCGGAGGCCGGCATCGAGCTGCGCCCGGCCGAAGGCGTGCGTCTCGGCGCGACCCTGTTCGTGAACCGGCTCGATCAGG
Organism: Sphingosinicella terrae; assembly: GCF_003347635.1. Taxonomy (GTDB): domain Bacteria; phylum Pseudomonadota; class Alphaproteobacteria; order Sphingomonadales; family Sphingomonadaceae; genus Allosphingosinicella; species Allosphingosinicella terrae. The sequence goes on along the minus strand of NZ_QDFY01000005.1, from coordinate 139,867 downwards.
CGATCTCCAACGTGACCTTGGGCGAAGGTCCAGGTCTGTTTCCCGGCGTGGGCTTCGTCGGTGCCGGCGGCCAATTCCGTCAACGCCGGAACGTCGATGCGGTGATCAGTCGCGGCGTGGAGCTAGACGCCAGCCTCGCCTCCGGGCCGTGGCAGCTTGCCGCCGGCTACTCTTTCGCCGATGCCGAGGTCGAGGCGAGCGGTCCTGCGCTTCCGCTCGACGGGCTCCGGCCTGCCCAGGCGCCGCGCCACGCCGCTGCCGCAACCCTCAGCTGGCGGAGCCGAGGCGGCGCGCTGGCATCGGTCACCGCACGCTATGTCGGCAGCCAGTATGAGGACGATCTCAACGAGACCCGCATACCCGATGCGCTGACCTTCGATGCGATCCTGGTGATGCCGCTGACGACGCGGCTCTCGATCGAGGCGCGCGGCGAGAACCTGGCCGACGAGCGGGTCGTGGCGGGCATCTCCGGCGCCGGCATCGTCGAGCGCGCGACGCCGCGGACCTTGTGGCTCGGCATCCGTTGGGAAGGCTAGCGACGGACCTTCGGCGGAAACCTCTCAGCGCAGATTGTCCTCCATCCACTTCGCGCCGAAGCGGACGATGTCGGCGGCTTCGATGAGCTCGGCGGGCGCCTCGCCGACCCAACCCATGCGGGCACGGCCGCTGCTCAGGTACTTCTTCAGGATGACCGCGAAATAATCCTCGTCCTGCCAGGACCGGATGCCGCCGTCGTCGTCGAGACATTCGACCCAGAGGTGGCGCGGCCCGGCCGGGGTCGCGATCCGGTAGTCCCAGCGGGTGCGGCGCTTGTCGGGAAGGCGGGCGACATATTCCGCATAATGGAGCGCCGTCACCGTGTCCCGGTCCGCGCCGAGGCGCAGGATGCTGCCGCCCTGCTCGCACAATTTGTGCAGCGGCGAGCCCGCACCGTAATAATCGTTCCAGGGGTGCCCGTGCATCAGCTCTTCGGCTCGAGCGCCGCGCGCGGCGAAGCGGCCGCTCGGGTTGTGGCTGACGATCGTGCCCGGCCGCTGCCTGAACGCTTCCGCCAGCCAGCCGAGCTCCGGGTTGGCGGCAGCGGCGGCGAGGTCGATCGGATCGGTCCCCTCGAGCAGGGCCGCGCGATCGGCCTGGGGACGGCGATTGACCCAGTCGAGCGCATAATCCGTGCCGATCACCATCATCAGCGTTCCGGCAGGTCCGACCACGGATTCCAGCACGTCCAACAGCATTTCGGCCCCGCCGGGCCCGAAATGGGAGCCGGCGAGGCCGATCGTTCTGAGCGAGGCATGGACCATCACGATCCCCCCCGGCTGGAGCCCCAGCCTGTGGAGGTCGCCGGCCAGCTGCCTTGCGTTCAGCCGGGCCGCGGCCCTGAGGGTCGCGCCCGAAATGTCAGGTCAGCTGACGTGGCGCGAGATGTGCTTGTTCATCTCGAACATCGAAACGCGGTCCTTGCCGAAAACTGCACGGAGCTTGTCGTCGGCGACGATCTCGCGCTTGTTCTTCGGATCCTGAAGATTGTTCTTCTTGATGTGGTCCCAGATCTTGCTGACGATCTGGCTACGGGGGAGCGGATCAGCACCGGTAATCGCCGCCAGCTCTTTCGACGGGGTTACCGGCCTCTGCAAGCCGCTCTGCCTTCCTTGGGCCATTTCTTCCCTCCCTGTGGATGCCTGACGTGGGATAGGCGCAAATCCGAAGGCATTGCAACTGCCAGTCGCTCGCTCGGACGCAATTCCATGCGCCCCTGAGGGTTTTTCTGTGGATCAAGGCCTCAGCGGCGCCCGAAGGGGACCACCTTGTTGTCCGCGTCATGGCCGATATCGGCGCGTCCCAACCAGTTGATGCCCGCACGGGCGCACCAAAAGCGGGCAATCTCCTCCTCGTCGGCCCCGAAATCCGGGTCGTTGGGCGGCACGTCGCGGCATCGGCCGAGCCGCAGGCCGGCCAGCCCCGCCGAAAGGCGATTGCCGGTCAGGTGGAACAGTGACCGGTCGATCCGGTAGAGTTGCTCCGAAACCTCCTCGACGATGAGGACGTGTCCGGAAAGGTCTGGCTCGAGCGACGTGCCAAGGAGCTGGCTCAGCACGGTGAGGTTGAATGCTGCGTTGGGACGCTCCGGATCCAGTCCCGGCTCCAGAGCGGACGGCGAGCGCTCGACCAGCCAGGCGAGGGCGCGCCGAACCGCCGCCTCGCCGCCGTCGCGGGTGACGTCCTGCGGCATCGGTCCGTGCGCGATCTCGGCGCAGCCGGCGCGCTGGAGGCCGGCGAGAAGATAGCCGGAATCGCTGTAGCCGAGATACGCCTTGTCGCGCGCATTCGGCCCCAGCCGGCCGATCGCGTCCTCGGCGATCCGGCAGGCGCCGTAGCCGCCCCGCGCGAACCAGATCGCGTCCAGGCCCGGATCGTTGGCATAGTCGACCAGCGCCTGGCCCCGTTCCTCGTCGGTGCCCGCGAAGTGCCGCCAGGACAGGAAGCATTGGGGGTGGAAGACGAGCTCCAGTCGCGGATGGCAGGCGGCGGCGACCGCCTGGACCCGATCGGCGGTCGTGCGGTCGAAACGCGAGCTGGGGGCGACGATCCCTATGCGCAAATTTCAGGCCTTCCGATTCCCGATACCGATCGCGGCTTCAAATTGAACTCCGCCGCGCTTGCCAATAGGGCGGGGCGATGAGCGACGCCAAATCCTATTTCTTCTGCGGCATCGGCGGCAGCGGCATGCTCCCGCTCGCCCTCATCGTCCGTGGCCGCGGCGCGGCTGTGGCGGGCTCGGATCGGACCCTCGATCAGGGACGGCTCGCCCCGAAGTTCGAATTCCTGAAGGCGCGCGGCATCGCCCTGTTCCCGCAGGACGGCAGTGGCCTCGCCGATGCGGGCCAGTTGCTCGTCACCTCGGCAGCGATCGAGGAAACGGTTCCCGACGTCGTCCGCGCCAGGGAAATAGGCGCGCGGCGGGTCACCCGCCCCGAGCTGCTCGCCCACCTGTTCAACGCCGCGCCGGTCGGCATCGCCGTCGGCGGGACCAGCGGCAAGTCGACCGTGACCGGGATGATCGGCTGGATTCTCCACGCCACCGGCCGCGATCCCACCGTGATGAACGGCGCGGTGATGAAGAACTTCGTCAGCGCCGACCAGCCTTTCGCCAGCGCCCTGGTCGGCCGGGGCGATGCTTTCGTCAGCGAGGTGGACGAGAGCGACGGATCGATCGCGCTCTACCGGCCCCGGATCGCGCTGCTGAACAATGTCAGCCTCGACCACAAGTCGCTGGACGAGCTTCGGCACCTGTTCGCCGATTTCGCCGCCAAGGCCGAGGCGGTGGTGCTCAACCTCGACGACGACGAGACCCGGCTGCTCGCCGCCGCGCTGCCGGCGGACCGCCTGGTCACCTACGGCTTCGCCAGTCCGGAGGCGGACCTGTTCGGATCGGGCCTGGTCGAGGCGCCGTTCGCGGTGACGTTCGAGGTGAGCGACCGCCGCACCGGCGCCAGCGTCCCGGTAGCGCTCCAGGTGCCGGGCCTCCACAATGCCCAGAATGCGCTGGCGGCGCTCGCGGCGTCGGTCGAGGCAGGCGTCCCGCTGGCGGAGGCGGCGCAGGCGCTGGCCGGCTTCACCGGGCTGCGCCGCCGGCTGGAGCGGGTCGGCGAGGCCGGCGGAGTCACCGTCGTCGACGATTTCGGGCACAATCCCGACAAGATCGCGGCGACCCTGCGCACGCTCCATGCCTTTCCCGGGCGGCTGCTGGTCTTCTTCCAGCCGCACGGCTACGGGCCTTTGCGGACGATGCGCGAAGCCCTCGTCGCCGGCTTCGCCGCCGAGCTCGCCGCCGAGGACGTGCTGATCATGCCCGACCCGGTCTATTATGGCGGTACCACCAGCCGCGAGGTCGGCAGCGGCGACATCGTCGAAGGAGTCCGCGCCGCCGGGCGGCAGGCGGAACATGTGCCGGAGCGCGAGGCCTGCGCCGTCCGGCTGGCCGAGATCGCCCGATCCGGTGACCGGATCGTCGTCATGGGCGCACGAGACGATACGCTCACCCTGTTCGCGGAAGATCTGGTGAAGCGAATCCGCGCGCGCGGCTGAGCTGGCCGTCGTCTCCCGTCGGCCGCCAAAAAAAAATGGCGGGCCCGAAGGCCCGCCGAAGAGCGGCAACCTGATACCGGATCAGCCGGCGACGGTCGTGTCGACCTTCTCGACCCACTCCGGAAAGAAGACCGGCTCGCGGTTCGACCAGCCTGGTGCGGTCGCGGCGGCCTCGCTGATCGACTGAAGCAGGATCCGACGGCGGTCCGGATGAAGATGCGGCAAAGCGGCCGCTGCGCAGAAGGCGGCGGGGAGCCACGGCCGCACGCTCGCGCCGATCAGGCGCTCGTAGAGGAAGCGGTAGGAGGCGAAGTCGGGCAGGCGGTCCTGGCCGAGGTCGAAAGCGCTCATGGTCACCAACGGCGCCATCAGCGGCTCCATCGCGTCCAGCCCGCTATCGTCGGGGACGTAGGCGCGGATATGGTCCAGGCGGCGGTAGACGCTCTGCTGGCCGCGGATACTGGCGGCCTCGGCCGGGTCGCGCGACCAGCGCTTGACCGCATCGCGGCGATCGAGTCCGACGTCGAGCGAGCGGCGGATGTAACGCTGCGTGCCCTTGGGGAAGCCCCCGAATTCCTTCATCTCAGCCAAGGCGACCGCGCCGCTCGCCGGTCGAGTCCTCGTGCTCATGATCCCACACTCCTTTTGCCCAGCGGGATCATGCACCAAGCCGGCTTTCGAAGCCGTTAACCAAGAACCCGCTCCCCGTTCAGAATTGAATCACGGTTCATTTGTCGCGGCAATGGCAAAATCGGCGCGGCTCGTCGCACGAGCCTCGCGGTGTCGCACGGGGGCAACAGGCCGGGCCCTCAAAGCACCGTGGAAGCTGGCTTCTTGCGCGGACGGAACGAACATCTCCCGGAGCAGAATTCTGTGGATAAGGCCGGCGAGGCGGCTCCGGCGGGCCGCTGACGTCCGCCTGCCGGGCGTGCTATGACCATGACGTGGGCGTGAATCGGGACCAGGGGGAGTCCGCCGGCGAGGGGACGGGAGCGCTGCTCGGCGAGGCCGACGCGTACGGTTATCGTCGTCCCCTGCCCGGCTTTTCGACCAACGAGGCCGGCCTTTCTGCCAATGTTGCCGCCGCACCGGCGCATGCCGACGCCGCTGCGCTAACAGGGGGCATGGACAGGATGCTTCCCGAGGTCGACGCGCGACGGCTGCCGGACCTCGGCGTGGCGCTGAAGTCGATCCTCGCCTTCTGGCTCCTCTATATGAGCCTGATCACGATTCGGGCGCTCGTCGTCCAGTTTCCCGATTTCTGGGAAATGCTGGGGCGTCGGGCCGTAGCCACACTGGTCGGCGCCGCGATCACCTTCCTCGTCTATCTGGCGCTCCGGCCGACCCGCAATTCGAGCCTCAACGTCAAGGCGCTGGTCGCGGGCATCCTCTGCCTCCCGGCCTCGATGCTGTTCTCTGGGTTCAATTCCTTCATCTTCTACGTCTTCGCCCCGCTCGACGCGGCCAAGGCCGACCCGTCGATGCAGAACATGACCGAATGGGAGATGATCTGGACCGGCGTCGTCGAGGGCGCGCTCAGCTGGTACTTCCTGTTTGCGGCCTGGGCCGCCTTCTACGTCGCGATGAGCTACGCCCGGCAGCTGCGGATCGCGGATCGCCGCGCCGGTGCCCTCGCCCGCGAGGCGCAGGAGGCGCAGCTGCGGGCGCTGCGCTACCAGATCAACCCGCACTTCCTGTTCAACACGCTGAACTCGCTCTCGTCGCTGATCCTGGCGCAGAAGACGGATGTCGCCGAACGGATGCTGATGAACCTGTCGACCTTCTTCCGCGCCACTCTCTCCGCCGATCCGACCGCCGACGTGCCGCTCGATGAGGAGATCAAGCTTCAGCGACTCTATCTGGACATCGAGCAGATCCGGTTCCCGAAACGCCTGTCGGTCGAAATCGACGTCCCCGAGCCGCTGCTGGCGGCGCGCGTGCCGGTGCTGATCCTGCAGCCGGTGGTCGAGAATGCGGTCAAATATGGCGTGGCCCGGTCGCGCAAGCCGGTGCGGATCCGCATAACGGCCCATGAGGAAGCCGGCCGGCTCCACCTCAAGGTCAAGGATGACGGCGAAGCGGCGGTCGAGGCCGGCGAGGCCGGCACCGGGGTCGGCCTGCGCAACGTCTGCGACCGGCTGACCGCCCGCTACGGCTCGCGCGCCGGCTGCCTCCATGGCCCCGATCCGGACGGCGGTTTCACCGTCCACATCTTCATGCCGGTGATCCGCAATGGCTGAGACGAACCTGCGCATCCTCCTCGTCGACGACGAGCCGCTCGCGGTCGAGCGGCTCGAGCTGCTGCTCGGACGCTTCCCCGGAACGGAGGTGGTCGGCACCGCCAATGACGGAGAAGCCGCGCTCGAGATCGCCGAATCGCTCAGCCCCGATCTGGTGCTGCTCGACATCGCCATGCCCGGCATGGATGGGATCGACGTCGCCCGGGCGCTTTCGGAATCGGCCGTCGATCCGGCTGTCGTCTTCGTCACCGCCTTCGACAACTTCGCGGTCGCCGCCTTTGACGTCGCCGCGATCGACTATCTGATGAAGCCGGTCCAGCCCGAACGGCTCGAACGGGCGCTGGACCGGGTGCGCGACCATCTCGCCGGGGGCGACCGCGCCGGTCGCCGCCGCATGCCGGCCCATGTCGAGGAATTCTGGGTACCCGATCATAGCGGCCTGGTGCGCATCGCCGCCTCGGACATTGCCCGGGTCACGGCCGAGCGCGATTATATGCGCCTCCACGTCGGCGCCCGCTCCTGGCTGATTCACCGCACCATCGCCAAGCTGGAGGAGGATCTCGATCCGGCTTTGTTCCTGCGCGTCCACCGGTCGGTGATCCTCCGGCGGGACACGATCACCAGCCTCTACCGGGACGAAGCGGGCCATTGGACCGCGCGGCTCAAGGACGGCGGCGAGCAGCGCATCGGGCGATCCTATATCGACCAGGTGAAGAAGCTGGCCGGACGCTGAGGCCTCGAACGGCGGGCGTTACGGGAGGCGGCGGCGGGGCACCGCCGCCTCCCGATGGAGCCGGACCACTCGGTGGGCTCATTGGCGGCCCGGCTCACCTGCTCGGACGATCTCGAGCTCGCTCCCGCCGCGAGGCAGACGGGACGATCGCCCCGTTTCGGCTCGAGACCGCCATAGCCGGTCCGGCCCTTCTTCCGCCCGGCCTTGTGCCGCGTCGCTGGCGCTTCGACGAAGCGCCGCCGCGCCTCGACGAGACCGGGCGCTGGAGTCTGTCCTGGTCAGGTGGATGTGCCGGGATCGCCCGAGGAGGCGCGCTGGGGAGGAGCGCGGCGCAGTCGCGTAGCGGGGCTACGCGCAAGCAAGCGACGCCCTCCAGCGCGCCTCCTCGGGCGACCGCCTCCGGCGGCGGACCGCTTTCGGCCCAGGATCAGCGTCGCTCGTCGGTCACGATGCGTCAGCATCGCTCCCCCATCGCTCCTCGACCTGAACCGAAATCGGCTCCGTCACGGCGCTTCCACCTGACCAGGACAGACTCTAGGCGCGGCAACTTGCGCCGGGGCCGGTTCGTTGGTTGGCGCGAGGCAAGCAAGGAGAGACGCAATGCGCGAGCACAGCGGCGCCGAAGGCAAGAACAACAACAGGAACCCCACATTGCGCGAGGCGGAGCAGGCCAAGGGCCATAGCGGAGCGGCGATCACCGGCGACAAGCTGAAGGGCGGGACTCCGAGCCGCAAGAGCACGACGCGATCCGATTGAGGGGATTGCGCCCGAGCGGCGTTGACGGAAACCTTTCCGATACGTCTGTCCCTGGCTGGGACGGCTCGAAATCAGGTCGCGCGCCGATGCGGCGATGACGCTAAGTGCCTCTTCCGGAAGCGTCGTTTCGGGTGGATTCAGGCATGGCGTTGGGCGTATCGCAAGGCAGGAACGGCAGGAGCGAGGGAGCCCGGCGATGGCGCTGGCCTTTGCTCGCGCTCACCGCCGCCAGCGTCTCCTGCGTCCCCGTCGAGGAGCGCGTCGCCCTGATCGCGCCGTCCGGCATCCAGGCGGAGGCGCAGACCCTCAGCGCCTCCGACCTCGCATCCGATCCCGCCGCGGCGGAATTTCTCGCCCGGACCCAGGCGATCCTCTCGGCGCTTGCCGAAGGCGGCGACGGCTTCGCCTTCCGCGGCCGGACCGCGACCGATCAGCTGCGCTCGCTCGATTGCCTCGCCCAGGCCGTCTATTACGAGGCCGCTTCGGAAAGCGAGGACGGCCAGCGCGCCGTCGCCCAGGTGGTGCTGAACCGGGTCCGCCATCCCGCCTGGCCGAACAGCGTCTGCGGCGTGGTCTATCAGGGGCCGATGCGGCCGGGCGGCGGCTGCCAGTTCACCTTCACCTGCGACGGATCGCTGGGCCGCCCGGCGGGCGGCATCGCCTGGGCACGGGCGCGGGCGCTTGCGGCGGAAGCGCTGGCCGGGCGCGTCCACGCGGCTGTGGGCAATTCGACGCATTACCACACCCACGCGGTCTCGCCGTCCTGGGCGCCGCGGCTGCAGCCGACCTTGTCGATCGGCGCCCACGCCTTCTACCGGCTGCCCGGGCCGGCCGGCGAAACGCCGGCCTTCACCGCCGCCTACGCAGGAAGCGAGCCGCTGCCGCGTCCGTCGGCGATCCTCTTCCCCCGTTACGCCGCGGCTGCCCCGACTGCGCCTATGGCGACGACTGCAACGGCGGCGCGGCCTGCGCCGATCCCGTCGGACATCGCCCCTGATCCACGCTGGGAAGCGGCGGATCTGCCCGAATCCACCATCCGCGAGGAATATCGCAATAGCGGCCAATGGCGCGACGATGCGCCGGCGGCGCTCGCCGGTCGCTAAAGCGACTTGCCGCCGGACGGGATCGTCCGACGACCCGAAAGTCGCGACATATCAAGCTGCCAGACCGGATGGTCTGAGGCAATCAGATCATCCGGCCTAGCCGATCCGGGTAAGGCGCGCGGCGATGCCGGCGGCGCCCGGCACCAGCCGCAGCAGCCGCATCATCGGCCGCCGGGACGACGCGCGCTCGGCCGATCGGCGGAACAGCTCCGCGAGCCTCACCGGGCGCGCCGCCTGCCGGGCGAAGGCAGCCTGATAGCCCGAAGCGGCATCGGGCCCGCCGGCGAGGAGGGCGTGCGCCGCCGCCTCGCCGCTGGCCAGGGCGATCGCGATGCCGTCGCCGGCGAGCGACGCGATGACCGCCGCCTGGTCGCCGACCCGGAACAGGCCGGCCTCGCCCGCGCGCGCACGCCAGCCATAAGGCACGCCGGCAACGGCGTCCCATCGTTCCGGCAGGAACCCGTCCAGCCGGCGGGCGAAGATCGGGGATTCCGCCGCCAGCTCGGCGAAGAGCGCCGTCGGGCCGGCGGCGGCGGCGAGCCGGGCCCGGGCGATCGACAGGCAGAGATTGGCGGAACCGTCCTCCTGGAGCAGCAGCCCGGCATAGCCGCCGTCGAACAGATGAAGCTCGATCGTTTCGGCCAAGGCGCGCTCGAGCTCCGGCCGCGGCGGCAGGGCAGTGCGCAGCCCCGCGGCAGCCACCGTGCCGGACGGGACCGGCCGCGCTGCGCCGCGAAGCTCATGCTTGCCGGTGGCGAGGAACAACGCGTCCGCCGTCACCGACTCCCCGTCGTCGAAGCGCACCGCCGCCGCCTCGACCGCGCGGGCAGCGTGACCGCGGACGACCCGGGTCCCCGCCTGCTCGGCGGCGGCGAGCAAGGCGGAATCGAGGCGCCGGCGCGAAAGGCCGGCGGCGAGCGACGGCAGCGTCGTCTCGACCTGCGCCCCGCCCGCGCAGAGCCGCAGCCGGCGGATCGGCCGGGCGCCGAGAGTCTCCGGTTCGACGCCCAGCCGCCGCAGCCGGGCAATGGCATCCCAGCCGAGAAAGCCGCCGCAGACGACGTCGCGGTCGCCGCGGCTGCGCTCGTGGAGTTCGGCCCGCACGCCGCCGCGGGCGAGGACGATGGCGGCGGCGGACCCGGCGGGGCCGCCGCCGACGATCAGCGCAGCCGCTCGACGCACAGGCGAAAGGGTGCCCGGCGGACGATGCGGGCGGTGCCGGCGGGCACGCCGGCTGCGGCGAGCATCTCCGCCCATTCGGACGGCCGGAAGGCGCGCGCGATGGAGAGCTGGCCGTCCTCGCGGACGATGCGGTGGGCGCCGAGCAGGCGGGCGAGAAGGGGGTAGCCGTGATAGGCGAAGGCGTGGCGATGGAGGTCGTTGACCAGCCAGCCGCGGCGGGCGGTCCTTTCCATGAAGCGGAGGAAATCGCGCAGCTGCGCGTCCGTCATGTGATGGGCGACGAGGCTGCTGACGATGAGGTCGAACGGTTCCTCCAGCGCGGCATAGTCGCCGGTCCGGTAGTCGATCGCGAGGCCGGGCGGAGTCGCCACCCGCGCCGCCGCCTCGCTGCGCGGGTTGAGGTCGATTCCGATCAGCTCGGCCTCGAGCCCGCGGCCGCGGGCCCAGCGTCCGATGGCGCGAAGCATGTCGCCATGGCCGAAGCCGACATCGAGCAGCCTGAAGCGGTCGAGCCCCAACGTCGCCCGGGCGAGGAAGGACAAGGTCGGCCGCCGAGCGAAGGTCCAGCCGTTCACCCGGTCGAGATCGCGCAGGACGAGGTCGTAGACGGCGGGATCGAGCGCCGGATCGTCCATCTGCTCCTCGGTGCGGATACGGGCGGCCAGGGAAGGCACGCCCTACCCCCTCGAAGAGCCCTCCCCCTCCAGGGAGAGGGTATCGGTTGCGATGGGGGCCGCTTCCCCTACTCTCTCGAAATGGAAGCCCTCTGCCGCCAGGCCCGGCCCGAAGGCGATGGCGACGCCCTTGCGCACGTCCGGCCGGCCGAGCAGCTCGGCGAGCACGAACATCAGGGTCGAGGAGGACATGTTGCCGTATCGGGCGAGGATGTCGCGCGATGCGAACAGGGCGCCTTGCGGGAGGTCTAGCCCCTTCTCCACCGCGTCGAGGATCGAGCGGCCGCCGGCATGGACCGCCCAGCTGTCGATCTCGTCGGGCGACCAGCCATTGTAGAGCCGGGCCCGCACGTCCGGATCGTCGAGCGCGGCGGCGATCCGGCCCGGCACCTCGCCCGACAGCGTCATCTCGAAGCCGGTGTCGCCGATCTTCCACTGGATCAGCTCGTTCGACTCGGGAAGAGCGGCGGCGAAGAGATGGCTCATCTCGAATCCCTGCGGATCCGAGGTGACCAAGGCGGCGGCGGCACCGTCGCTGAACTGGAGCATGGCCAGCAGCGATTCCAGCGCCTGCGTCTCCTGGAGATGCAGCGAGCACAACTCGACGGTGACCGCGAGCACCCGCGCCTCCGGTTCGGAGCGGACGATATGATGCGCGACGCGCAGCGCCGAGACGGCGGCGTAGCAGCCCATGAAGCCGACCAGGGTGCGCTCGACATGGCCGAGTCCGAGCTCACGGGCGATGATCTGGTCGATGCCGGGGGCGACGAAGCCGGTGCAGCTGGCGACGACGAGATGGGTGACGCCCTCGATTCCGATCCGTTCGCGCAAATTGGCGATCGCCGCCAGCGCCAGCCGCGGCGCTTCCTCGGCATAGCAGGCCATGCGCGCCGAGGTGGCGGGGGAGTCGCCGGTGTAGAAGATCGGACGGCCGCCGTCGGGCGGCTCCGGAAGCACCGACCAGCGATGCTCGATCCCCGACCGATCGGCCATGCGCAGGAACAATTTGCGGAGACGCGGATCCTCGACCTGGCCCTCGGCCCAGTCGATGAACAGCCGGTGCACGTCGTGCCCGGGAACGGCGCCGGCCACGGCGTTGATATAGGCACGGGCTTGAGCCACCTCGATCTCCTTCCGCCGCCGGCGATCCGGCGCCGCGGCACGCGGACCGTTGCGGGATGAAACTAGTCCGTTCCTCCGCCGATTCCGAATCCTTTTCGGCGGAGCGCCCCCGCCGCCGGGCACGCCTGGATAGAAGGCCCCCCGCGGCGGGAAGTTCCCGCTATCGCCCGTCGCCGCCGAGATCGACGGCGAGATCGTGGACATGGTCGATCGCCTCGTAGAAGCTCGCGACCGGGATCCGCTCGTTGAGACCGTGGGCGAAGATCTCGTCCGGCTTCACGAAGATGCCCGAGGTCCCGAAGGTGGGAATGCCGGCGGTGCGGTAGACGACGCCGTCGGTGGCGCCGGCCTCGAGATAGGGCGAGATCGGTATGTCCGGATGGCGGCGGTGGACCGATCGGGCGATCGCCGCCATCACGTCCTCGCGCATTTCCGAGACCGGCCCCGTCTCCGGATCGCCGGTGGTCTCGACGGCGATGGCGGGATTGGCGACGGCCTCCGCCAGGGCGGTTCGGACCGCCTCCACCTCGACGCCGGGGAAGATGCGGCAATTGACCATCGCCGAAGCGCGCTGCGGCAGCGCATTCTCGGCATGGCCGGCTTCGGCCATGGTGGCGACGCAGGTCGTCCGGGTGGCGCCGACATATTCCGCCGAATCGTAGAGCGCCTCGGCGGTGGCGTCGCTTGGATCGTCGGCGAAGGCGCGAAGCGCCGCCCCGGCCTCGCCCGTGACCAGGCCGGCAAGCGTGCCGAGATAGGCCCGGGTCAGCGCGTTCGCCATGGCGGGGAAGCGATATTGCTCCACCCGCAGCAGGGCGCGAGAAAGATCGTAGATCGCATTGTCGCGGCGGGGACGGCTGGAATGGCCGCCCGGATTGGTCGCGGTCAGGCGGAAGGTGGCGTAGGTCTTCTCGGCGCCCTGGACGAGGTAGACCAGGGCACGCCCGTCGGGCGCAAGGCCGCCGCCGCCGGCATCGGTGTTGATTGCATATTCGGCGCTTCGCACCCAGGGATGGGCGGCGATCAGCCGGGTCGTGCCGAACGTCGTCTCCTCGTCGCCGACGAAGGCGAAGACCAGGGTCCGGCGCGGGCGGAAGCCGTCGGCGCGCATTCGCAGCAGGGCCGACACCATCGAGGCGATGCCGGTCTTGTTGTCCTCCACGCCGCGGCCGAACAGATAGCCATTCTCCTCGATGAGCCGGAACGGATCGCGCTCCCAGTCCTCGGGCCGCGCGTCGACGACGTCCATGTGGCCGGAGAAGAGCAAGGGCCGGGCGGAGGGATCGCGGCCCGGCACCCGCACGAGCAGCCCGACCGTGTCGTCATGGGGCAGCCGGACGATGTCCTCCGCCGGGAAGCCGCCGGCGCGGAGCGTCTCGACGATATAGTCGGCCATGGCCGGCACCTGGGCGTGGCCGGCGGCGCTGCGGAAGGTGACCAGGCGCTCGAGCACGGCCCGCGCCTGGCGCTGGTGGGGCGCGTCCTGCGCCGCGGCCGGCGCGGCCGCCAGCGGCGCCAGGGCCGCGGCGGCGATCGCGAGCAGGGTCAGAAATCTGGACATGTCGGTTCCCCTGACCGTTTGGAAGGATGAGCGTCGAAGCGAGCCGCCATGTCAGCCGGCGGAAGCCGCTGCCCGGCATCGCCGCCAGCCGGGGCCGCGCACGAACCGTCCCGGGGTCGCCCCGACATGCGCGCCGTCGGCGAGCACCTGGACGCCGTTGACGAAGACGTGGCGCATGCCGACCGCGTAGGCGTGGGGTGCCTCGAAGGTGGCGCGGTCGGCGATCATATTGGGGTCGAACACCGCGATATCGGCGAAATGGCCGGCGCGCAGCGCGCCGCGGTCCGCAATCCCGAGATTGGCGGCGGGCAGCGAGGTCAGCCGCCGCACCGCCTCCTCGAGCGGGATGATCCGCTCGTCGCGGACGTAGCGGCCGAGCAGCCGCGCGAAATTACCGTAGGCGCGCGGGTGCGGGTGGCCGTTCAGGAACACGCCCTCGGTCGCCATGCTGGCCGCGTCGGAGCCGAAGCTCATCCAGGGCAAAGCGATCTGGCGGCGGACATTGTCCTCCGACATCAGGAAATAGATCGCCCCGACCCGGCTCTCGTCTTCGACGACGAGGTCCATCGCCGTCTCCTCGGGGCTCTTGCCGCGCATTGCCGCGACCTCGGCGAGGGTCTTGCCGGCGAGCTCGCGCAGCGCCGGATTGCGGAACTGGCTGAGCAGGACGCCCCCCGCCCCGGCGCCATGATAGAGATTCTCCCAGCCCTGGCCGGGCCGGCGCATCTCCTCGGCGACGCGGGCACGGATCGCCGGATCGCGAAGGCGTGCGATCCACGCTTCCTGGCCGCCCGCCTGCACCCAGAGCGGCATCGCCGCGTCGAGGCCGGTGGCGCCGGCGGTATAGGTATACATGTCGGCGGTGATGCGAAGGCCGGCGGCGCGCGCCGCCTCGATCCGCGCGATCACCTCCGGATAGAGCCGCCAATTGTCGCGGCCGGCGAGCTTGAGATGGTAGATCTCCGCCGGTGCGCCGCTGCGGCGGGCGATCTCGACCACCTCGTCGATCGATCGGAGGATGGAATCCCCCTCCGATCGCATGTGGGTGACGTACATGCCGCCGCAACGCCCGGCCTCCTCGACCAGGGCGACGAGCTCGTCGGTCTCGGCGAAGCTGCCGGGCGCGTAGATGAGCGAGCTGCCGACGCCCATCGCCCCCTCGTCCATCGCCGCACGGACGAGCGCGCGCATCCGGGCGAGCTGCGCCGCATCGGGATCGACGTCGTCCTCGCCGAGCTCGTGGACCCTCACCGTCGCCGCGCCGACGAAGCTCGCGACATTGGTCGAGACGCCGCGCCGCTCGAGATGCTCGAGATACTCGCCGAGGCTGGTCCAGGCGATCGGATAGCGTATGTCGCCCTGGCGCGACTGCTCCAGCCGCTTCATCTCGTCGTTGAGCGGTCCCATCGACGAGCCTTCGCCCATTACCTGGAGGGTGACGCCCTGGCGGATCTCGCTCTGGCTGCGGCCGTCCTCGATCAGCGACTCGGTCGACCAGCTGAGCATGTTGATGAAGCCGGGGGCGACGGCGAGGCCGTTTGCCGTCACTTCCCGCCGGCCCGTCCCCGGCGCCGACGGCCCGACATAGGCGATGCGGTCGTCCTGGATCGCGACGTCGCCGACAAAGGGCGCGGCGCCGCTGCCGTCGTAGAGGGTGCCGCCGCGGATGACGAGGTCATAGGCCGGCGCTGCCGGCGGCGCCGAGGCGCAGGCTGCCGCGAGCCAGCAGGCGAGCACCGCCAGCGCTGTTCGGGCGCGCATCACCGGGCGGCGGCCCTGCCCATGTCGCGCGCCGTCATTCCTCGACCGGATCGTCGATCGCATGGACGATGGCGACCGCGCCGACCACGTCGGCGCCGGCGAAGGTGATGGCCTTTCCGATCATGAGACCCCCTGTGCGGGCGCGCTTCCCGGCGCCTCGCACTGGGATGGTGGAGAAGCGGCGGCGCCTCAAGCGAAAAGAATGGCGGACGGCCCAGCAGCCGCCCGCCATTCCCTCCCTTGGCCTTCGGCGGGCTGCGAGGCTGCCCGCCGAAGCCGGATCTCAATGCTCGCGGCGCATCCGCTCCGCGGCCTCGCGCATCTCGCGCGCGCCTTCCCGCATGCCCTCGGCGCCTTCGCGAAGGCCTTCGGCGGCCTCGACTAGGTCCTCATGGGTGACGGTCTCGCCATGGGCGCGGGCGCGGGCGATGGCGCGCTCGCGATAGTCCGGATCCTCGAGCCTCGCCGCTTCCCGCTCCATCCGGCGGGCGCCGTCCTCCATGCCGGCGGCACCATGCTCCATGCCGGCGGCGCCGTGCATCATCGAGACGGCCGCCGCGGCCGGCGCGGCGCGGACCGCGCGCTGTGCCCCGCGCATCGCCAATTCGATCTCCGCGCGGCTGACCGTCCGGGCCTGCGCCTGGGCGCGCCGCGCCTCGCGCATCGCCCGCTCCAGCTCGCGCCGGTTGACGCGGTGGGCTTGGCGCATTTCCCGCTGGGCCTCGCGCAGCGCCCGGTCCATCTCCTCGCGGTCGATCCCCGCCATGGCGGACGCCACGATCGCCGGGACCTCGGCCAGGACCGGCTCCAGGTCCGGCATTTCGGGGATGACCACGGTGAAGGCGCGGTGCGCGCCCGGGGCGGCAGGCGCTTCCGGTGCGTCCGGCGCCGTCGGAGCGGCCGGAGCCCTGGGGGCTTCGGGCGCGGCCAGCGTGCTCGGCGGGACCGGCACGGCCATCACGCCGGGCGCCGCCGGAGCGGAAGGCGGCGACAGGGCGGCGGGCGGCGCCGGCGGCTCGGCCGCGACCAGCTGCATCGCCGCGACCGGGGCGCCGAGACCCAGGCAGGAGAGGATGGCGAGCGCGGTCCAGGCCGAGCCCGAGGGGCGTTCGCGCAGCCGCCGGTCGAGCACCGCCCGAACGCGCCGGCCCAGCGCCCGCGCCGACGGCGCGATGCTGTTCGCCGGCACCATCGCATTGGCCTGGGCCCAGCTCACCAGCGTCTCGGCATAGCGCGCCGGCTCGACTCGCGCGGCGGCCTCGCAGTCGGCCGCTTCCTCGGCCTGCTGGACGACCTCCCGCTCGAGCACCCAGGCGAGCGGATTGAACCAGAAGAGCGTGGCGGCCGTGCGCGCCAGGATCAGCACCGGCCAGTCGCGGCGGGCGACATGGGCGACCTCATGGGCCAGGATCGCCTCGGCATCGTCGGGCTGGTCGAGCGTGTCCCGGTCGATCAGCACGATCGGCCGGCGCCAGCCCCAGCTCAGCGGCGAGGCGACCTCGTCGGAGACGAGCAGGCGGACATGCTCGGCGCAATCGGCCGACCAGCGCACCCGGTCGAAGGCGGCGAGCCATTCCGGGCATTCCACCGGACGCGCGGCGCGGGTCCAGCGGCGCAGCGTCCACAGTCCGGCGACGAGCCGCGCGCCGACCATGGCCAGCCCGCCGAGATAGGCGAGGACGACGAGGGGGGTCGGATCGTCCCAGATGGTGGGCTCGAGCGCCGGCGAGGACATCCCGCCGAAACCGGCAAGCTGGAGCTCGGGGACGCTGTACGGCACCGGCGGCAGCGGCTCCGGCGCGGCGAAGGCGACGATCTCGAGCGACGGCAGCGCCAGCGCCAGCACCGGCAGCAGCAGCAGCAGGATGACGCCGATCCGAAGCACCAGGGTTCGGTCCGCGGCGGAACGCGACCGCAGCGCGTGGGCGAGGAGCAAGGCGGCGCCGGCGACCAGCGCCGACTTCCACGCCATTTCGGCAAAGAAGGAGAGGAACATCATTCGCGCTCCATGGCTTCGGGGTTGCCGTCTTCGTCGATCCGGGCCCCCTCGATCCGGGCCTCGTCGATCGCCTGCCTGAGGGCGGCGGCCTCGTCGGGCGACAGGCTCTTGGTCAGGCCGAGCAGGGCGGTGGCCGCGCTCGCCGCCGATCCGTCGAAGAAGGTGCGCACCATCTGCTTCAACGCGGATTCCCGCACCTTGGCGGGCTGCGGCACGCTCTTGTAGACATAGGCCTGGTCGATCGCATGGTGGCGGACGAGGCCGCGCGCCTCGAGCCGGGCGAGCAAGGTCCGCACCGCCGAATAGCTGGGCGGATCGGCCATGGCCGATCGAATCTCGGCTGCAGTCGCCTCGCCGGCGCTGCACAGCAATTCGAAGATCTCGCGTTCGCGACGGGGAAGTGAATCGATCATGTTCCTCACCTGCTACTCTTGTAGCATGCCACGTTTGTAGCAGGAATCAAGTCGTTTCGTCGCTGGCTTCCTTCGTTTCGGCCTCGCAAGGTGAAGCCTGGATGAATGGGGCCGTCGAACGTCGCCTGTGGGCGGATCAGGCGCCGTCGGGATATTTCTCGCGCATATGGTCGAGCGACTCGGCCACGAGCGCTTCCAGCACCGATTCGTCGACGTCGGACAGCCGCTTGATGTACAGGCAGGACTTGCCGGTCCGGTATTTGCCGAGGCGATCCATCAGCGCCTGGTGGCGGGGAAAGCCGTCGGTGACGTAGAGGACGATCTCCTTCGCGCGGGGCGAGAAGCCGGTGCGGCACATGTCGCCTTCATGGCCGCTGTCGTAGCGATAATGGTAGCGGCCGAAGCCGACGATGCTCGGCCCCCACATCGTCGCCGGCTCGCCGGACAGGCGCTCCATCATCGCCCGGATCTTGCCGGCGTCCTCGCGCTTCTGCGGATCCGCGACGGCGGCGAGGAAATCGTCGACACTGGCGGCATGGGCCTTGGTCTTGGTCTCCGCCATCTCCCTGTCTCCTGATCTGACGCCTCATCCTAGAGGAGCGGCGGCGGCCGGGAAAGCGGCCAACGGCCTCACTCCGCGCGCCGGTAGGTCCAGGTGTGCGCCCGGCTGCCATCGGCCGCGGAGATGGTCGCGGTCAGCGTCCCGCCTTCGCGGCGATAGCGGATGAGCTGCGGGTAATCATGGTCCGGATTGGCGAAGGCGGCGCTGCCTTCACCGCGCTCGACCAGCCGGAAGACGACCGCCGGCCGCCCGCCCGGCGACGCCAGATAGACGAGCGCCCCGTCCTCGCCCGGCGCGATCCGCAGATGCTCGAACGCGCTTTCCTCGCCGCCGCGGCCGGACCGGCTGAAGCCGATCATCGCTCCGCCCCGCGGCGCGGCCCACAATTCCTCGGTCCAGCCTTCGCCTCCGACCGATTCCCAGCGCCCGGCCATCCAGCCGAGCGCGTCCACCAGCGTCCCGCCTTGCGCCGCCGGCGCGGCAAGGGCCAGCAGCGACCCGATCAGCATCAGCTTCATCGCCTGCTCCTCTTCATCGACTCCCGTCTCGCACGCTCCGGCCGGCGCGTCTTGAACGGACGCGACATTCGCGCTCTGCTGGCGGGATGGACTATGCCGAGCATCCCGCGCCGGCGCCGCTCGCCGGCCTGGTCAAGGCCTTCTGGTCGCTCGATGCCGGCGCGGCGGGGCCGCTCTGGATCGACCATCGCGCGGTGCCGGACGGCTGCGTCGAGGTCATCCGCCGCAGCGCCGGCCGCTCCCGCTGGGGCGGCGAGCAGCCGGCCTGCTTCGCGGTCGGGCTGATCGAGCGGCCGGCGACCTTCGCGGTCGGCCGGGGATCGCGCTTCGACGCGGTCAGGCTCTGGCCCTGGACCTGGTCGCTGCTGAGCCCGGAGCCGCTCGCTTCCTTGCGCAGCAGCTGGCGGCCGATCGTCGATCCGAACCTGCTCGGCCTGTGCGAGCGTCTCCATGATCCGGCCGCCGCCTCCGCCTTCCTCGCCGGGCGGCTGGCCGAGGCGCCGGCCGGCCTGCGCGAGACCGGGCTCGCCATCCTGTCGGCCCTGCGCGTCGAGGATCTGCGCCGCGCCGCCGGCCTGTCGCCGCGCGGGCTGCAGCGCTGGTTCGCGCGGAATGTCGGCATGGCGCCGCGCACCTATCTGCGCCTGCTCCGCTTCGAGCGTGCCTTCGCCGAGGTGCCGGACCGGCTTTCGCTCGCCGACCATGCTCTGGCCAGCGGCTTCGCCGATCAGCCGCACATGAATCGGGATTTCCGTACCCTCGCCGGCCAGCCGCCGGCCCGCGCGCGCAAGGCGTCGAAGGGGCCGTTCCTGCCCGGCTGAACAATCGGGGCGCCCTTCGCGTCTTCGCGGCTTCGCGTGCCGATCGACCGCGTCCCCGCCGCGCGCCGCCCGCCGAAACTGCCACTCAAGGCGCCGCCGGCGTCCCCATGAACGTCCAGCGGTCGTCGCGGCGCCAGCTCTGGTCGAACAGGCCCGAGGCGATCCAGCTCCGCTCCGCCGGCGCACCCGGCGCGTCCGGCCGGGCGCGGGCGTCGCGCAGGGTCCAGTCGTAGAAATTGGTGCGGAAGCCCGCGATCGGATGCCAGTAGCCGCCGGGATCCCACAGGCCGAGACCCGCGGGCGAGGTGCCGGCGACGAGCATGACGTAGCGCCCCTCCGCCGACGGGCTCGGATAGACGAGGTCGACGACCGCGTCGCGCGCGGCGAACCGGCGCCCGTCGATGGTGACCGCGTCGGCGGCGATCCGCACCGGCAGCCGCCGCGCCAGCCGGCGCGTGACCATATTGGCCTCCGGCCCGCCGATCAGCACGAGCGACAGGCTGCGCTCCATCTCCGGCGTCAGCGCGCTGTCGTCGACGACCCGCGGCCGGACATGCTGCCAGCTCTGCCACAGGTCCGCCAGCCGCTCCGCCTTTTCCCGGGTCAGCCGCCGCATCTCCGGATCGCGCGCGCTGGTGCCGACGACGATCGCGAACGGCGTCGCGAAGACGTTGGCGAGCCCGCCGTCGAGCCCGGCGCGCTTGAGCCGCGGACCGTCCGGCGCGCCGGGCAGGGCGAGACGCCCTTCCCCCGTCTCGTCGAGCCTGACCTCGAGCGGCCGCCCGTTCCACACCACCCGCAGCGGCCCGTCGCCGCGCAGCGCGGCCGGCGGCGACACTGTGAGCCGGGCGACGTTGCGCGTGTCGATCCGCAGCCGGCCCGGCTCGACCATCTCGGCATCGGCCTCGATCATCTCGAGCGGTCGCTCGGCACCGTCGGCCCGCAGCCACCAGGCCGACGCGCCGGCCAGGTCGACGGAGCGGATCCGCACCGTCCGCGGCGCCTCGGCGCGGCGCCGGCCCAGCATCCACTCGGCCACCTGGTCGCGATATTGCAGGTCCTCGTGCGCCCAGCCGGGATATTCGCGGTAGCGAACGTCATAGCCCCAGCGCTGGAGCCGCTGGGTGATGTGGCGGGAGAATGCGACGTCGACCGCGGGGTCGGAGTCGCCGTGGAGGACGAATACCGGCGTGTGGGCCAGCTGCTCGGCCCCGGCGAAGCTGCTATGCGCCTCGGCCAGCCACCGCTGCATCGCCGTCGCCGGCGCCTCGAACGGACCGTCGGGATGCAGCCGGAAGTCCCAGCCGCCGAACACCGGCGCGATCGTCGCGAACAGATCCGGGTGGCGCGAGCCGATCAGCCAGGTCCCGGAGCCGCCCATCGACTCCCCGGTGAGATGGAGACGGTCCGGATCGACGCGCAGCCGCCGCCGCGCCGCCTCCAGGCAGTTGAGCACGTCCTGCTCGCCGATCCCGCCATATTGGGCATTGGCCCGGCCGTGCGGCTCGATCCAGATCAGGTCCCACCGGTCGGCGGTGGGATCGTGGCGCCGGTCGACGCCCCAGAAGCGCAGATAAGGCGGGTTGGGCGGGTTGAAGCCGTGCAGGTTGAGGATGGTCGGCCACGCCCGGGCCCCGTCATAGCCGGCAGGGAGATAGGCGCGGCAGAACTGGGGCGAGCCGTCGACCGGATCGATCCAGCCGAGCCGGACGAAGCCCGACGGCCGGGCGATCGCGGACGGTCCGAGCTCGAGCTCGGCCGCCTCCATCAGCACCGAATGGACCGTCTCCGGATGAGAGGCCAGAGCGGAGAGGTCGGCCCCGGCGCGGTCGGTCAGCAAGGCGGCGAGCAGGCGCATATGCGCCCCTTCCGCCTCGCCCGCCGGCGCGGCGGCGGCGTGGTTCAGCAGCCGCCGCGCCGCCGGGGCGGGATCGCCCTTGTGCCAGGGCAGCCAGAAGGTGAGCGGCGCGCCGAATCCGTCGGCGGCGGTGACCCGGACCTCGTAGGGCCCGTCCGGCCAGGCCGAGGCGTCGAGCGAGGCCGAGCCCTCCCCGGCCCCGATCGCCGCCTCGGCGACGAGGCGGCCGCCCGGAGCGAAGGCGGCGACCTGCGCCGGCCGCGGTGCCGCGGCATGGGTGCGCACGACGAGACGTCCATCCGGCCGCGCCTGCAGCGACGGCGCCATGGCCTCGGCGACCGGCTGGTTCGCTTCCAGCAGCCGGATCGTCAGCCGCGCCGGCCCGCTCTCGTGGCCGGCGCGGACGATCAGCCGGTTCTCGCCGGCGCGCAGCCGCACCGGGATCCTCACCCGGTCGCGGGCGAGGAAATCGGCCGCCGCGACGTCACCGATCCGCTCGCCGTTCAGCCAGATCCGCAGCGGCGCGCGGCTGCCGATCGCCAGCTCGGCCGGACCCGCCTCGGCGCGCACGACCCGGGTGGCGGCATAGAGGAATCGGGCCTGCGCGGCTTCGGCCGGCGGGCTGAGCTCGACCGTGTCGGTCCAGGCGGCGTAGGGCGCCCAGCCGGCGCCGGGCCCGTCCGGCGCCAGCCGCGCCTCGTCGGCGAGCGGCGACTCGGCGGCGCGGACCAGCCAGGCCCGCAGCGCGCGGCTCTCGCCGGGGCTCCACAGGTCGCGCTCCGCGTCGCGCAGCGCCTGGCGGCGCGTGTCGGGGCCGGCCGGCGGCGGGTTCTGCCCGGCCGCCGGCAGAGCGAGCGCGAGCAGGCCGAGGCCGAGAGCGAAAGCGGCGGACCGGCGGCGGCTCACGAGCGCGCCTCCGGCTCGGCGGCGGTGACCTCGATCTCGACCAGCCAGCCGGGATCGACGAGCCCGGCCACTTCCATGGTCGACCGCGCCGGCTTGTTAGGCTGAATCTCGGTGCCGAAATATTCGCGATAGGCGGTCATCATGCCGCCAAAGTCCATCCGCGCCTGTCCCGGCGGCGCGACCAGGAAGACGCGCATCATGACGATGTCGCCGAGGGTGAGGCCGTGGGCGCGCAGCTGCGCCTCGATCCGGCGGAGCACCGACCGGGTCTGGGCGGCGGTGTCGCCGTAGCGCTGAACAGACCCTTCCGGTGCGGAGGGATCGGCGACCTCGGGGACGGTGCCGCTGACATAGACGATCCGGCTGTCCGGCGGCAGCTCGACCGACGTGGCGATCGGCGCCTGCGCCGTTCCGGTGCGGACGACGTCCTGCGCCTGCGCCGCCGAGGCGGCGAGCGAGACGCAAGCGAGCAACGGCCAGTGACGCATGAGTGGGCCTCCCCCCTGTTTTTCCGTGCAGCTTATCGAAAATGACAGCGGTGGAAAGGGGCCATCGTCGCCGCCTTTCCCGCGGGCCTCTGCGAGGCGGCACCTCAGTCCCTGTGCACGCGAAGCCGCGAAGCCGCGAAGCCGCGAAGCGCGCCCGAGACCACCCCACCGTCATCCCGGCGCAGGCCGGGATCTCCCTTTTCTTCCGAAGGTGGAACGAGATGCTGGCATTCGCCAGCATGACGAGACGGTGGGCCGGTCCCCTTCGCGTCTTCGCGGCTTCGCGTGCCAAATTCCGGAGGCGGCGCCAGACGCCGAAGCAGGCAGAACACGCCCGAACTCGCCGCACGAAAGAAAGGAGGCGGCGCCGGGGATGACGGCGCCGCCTCCGGGACCGGCGGTGCGAGGGGCCAGGAGCACCGCCGAAGGGGCGGGAGTGCTTTCAAGTCAGGTGGAATCACCGACGACTCGGAAAGCACGGAAAACGAAGGAAACCAGGTCAGCGGGTGCCGGCGACCTCGCTCACGTCGACCCGGCCGGCCCGGCGGTCGGCGCCGATCGCCGCCAGGCTGTCGGCGCGGCAGTCGCGCATCTCGGCCTGGGCACGAAGGTCGGCCGGGAAGGCGGTGCCGCAGACCGATCGGACCGCGGCGCGGAGCCGCTGGGCGAGCCGCGACCGGCCGGCGGCGGCATCGAGGTTGAGATCGGCGAAGCTGACGGTCCGGGTCGGCGCGGCGGGCGGCGCCGCCACGGCGGGGACGGCAGCGACGGCGGTGACGGAAGCCGCGGCGGCGAGCAAGGCGGCAAGCAGGGTCGAGGGGCGCAACATGATAAGTCTCCCTTTTGATGTCGCCCGGCCGAAGGGGGCAGGGGTTCGCCGGGCGACGAGGCCGATATCGGGGAAACCGTTCCGCACCGCCAATGAAAGCCGCGACGGCAGGCATAAGGGGAGTTTATTACCTGCCTGCATCCGCGCGGACGAGCGGGTGGCGAATGCCCCTATCCGTCATCCTGGCGAAGGCCAGGATCTCTTTTCCTTATCCGCGGAGCCTGAGCGGGAGTCCGTAAGCCAGCGAGATCCCGGCTTTCGCTGGGATGACGGAGACTTTCATCGATCGGTATGCACGGCCGGAGACGGCAGCCGGAGCATCCGTGATCGATTTCTTCGTACGCTCTGAAGACGGGATGACGAGTGGAGTCCCCCCTACCCTCCGAAGATCGTCTTCACCTGGTCGCGGAACAGCCGCATCTGGCGGCCCATTAGCCGGCGGTCGCCGAGCGCGCGCGACAGGATGATCGCGCCTTCGACGATGACCGTGACATGGTCGGCGAGGGCGTCGAGGTCGACCGGCGCGCGCGGCGGATGCTCGAGCGCGATCTCGGTCAGCCAGTGGCCGAAGCGCTCGCGCAGCGCGAGCACGCTGTCGCGGTTCATCCGTCGCACTTCGGCGTCGAACATCTGGTCCTGGTAGGTGATGGTGGCGACGAGGCAGCCGGGATGGAGCTCGGGCATGTCGTCCATGACGTCGGCATAGAGCTTGAGGAAGATGAGGAAGCTCTGCAGCGGGTCGTCGGTCAGCTCGCGCGCCCGCGCCCCCAGCGTGTCGAGTATCTCATTGTCCTCGCCGAGGAAGCGGTCGAGCAGCTGCCGGGCGAGGTCGTTCTTGTCCTTGAAATGGTAGAAGAAGCCGCTCTTGGTGATCCCCGCCGCCTCGACCAGCTCCTCGATCGAGGTCGCCGCGAACCCCTTGTGGACGATCGAATCATAGGCGATGTCGAGCAGCCGCGCCCGCGTCCGCTCGCCCTTGGTCTGCGCGGCCGGCGGCTCCAACCGTACCGCCGGTGCGGTTTTCTGCAGCACGCGATCGACCATGTCGGCTCGTCCTCCCGAAGATGCGGAGCAAGCTATCAGAAAGGCGGACTTTTCTCCACCGCGGTGAAAAGCGACCGCGAAGCTGCTAGAGCGGCAGGGCGTTCGGCCTGTATCTGCCGGCCCGGGCAAGGGGTGCCAGGTCAGGAGCGGTCATGCTGGGTCTTTATCATTATATCGCCTTCGGTCTGTTCGCCGGCTTCGCCGCGATCGACCTTCTGGTGCGGGCGCGCGCCTTCCCGGAGGTGCGCCGCTGGCGGCTGAAGGGGATCGCCTTCGCCTTGCTCTATTTCTCCGCCGCGACCTTCGCGCCGCTGATGTGGGACGGCTGGCTCGGCGCCCACCGGCTGCTGCCCGCCGACACTCTGCCGCTCTGGCTCCAGGTCGCGGGCGGCTTCCTTCTGCTCGAGCTCGGCATCTACGTCTGGCACCG
The DNA here is from genome assembly GCF_003347635.1 of Sphingosinicella terrae. Taxonomy (GTDB): domain Bacteria; phylum Pseudomonadota; class Alphaproteobacteria; order Sphingomonadales; family Sphingomonadaceae; genus Allosphingosinicella; species Allosphingosinicella terrae. Next base: position 114,781 of record NZ_QDFY01000005.1, on the reverse strand, counting down.
GACGATGCACAACGCGCCCTTCCTGTGGCGCTGGTTCCACCAGATGCACCACAGCGCCGAGCGGGTGGACATCTGGGGCGCCTTTTATTTCCACCCCTTGGACATGCTCGGCTGGACCTTTCTCGGCAGCCTCTGCCTGGTGCTCGGCTTCGGCATCGGTGCCGAGGCGGCGATCCTCGTCAACGTCGCCGCGACCTTCTGCTCGATGTTCCAGCACGCCAATATCCGCACGCCGCGCTGGCTCGGCTACCTGGTGACCCGGCCGGAGAGCCACAGCCTCCATCACGAGCGCGGTATCCACGGCCGCAATTACGGCGACATCCCGCTCTACGACATCATCTTCGGCACCTTCGCCAACCCCGAGCGCTTCGAGGGCGAGGTCGGCTTCCACGAGGGCGGATCGAGCCGGCTCGGCGCGATGCTGCTCGGCCGGAGGATCGCATGACCGCGCTTCGCCTCCGGGTCGCGATGTCGCTGCTCGTCTGCGTGCTGGCGACCCTGTCGGCGCCGGTCCTCGCCGCCCGGCCCATCGACCAGGCCGGCTGGGCGGAGCGCAAGCGCCAGGTGACCCTGCCGAACGGAACCCGGCTGGCCTATGTCGAGCTCGGCGATCCGGCCGGGCCGCCCTTGCTCCTCCTCCACGGCTATACCGACACGAGCCGGGTGTGGACGATGCTGGCGCCGCAGCTGCAGCGGCACCGGATCCTGATCCCCGACCAGCGCGGCCATGGCGCCTCCGATGCCCCCGCCTGCTGCTACGCCCTCGCGCATTTCGTCGACGACGCCCGTCTCTTCCTCGACGCGATGGGCATCGAGCGCGCCGCGATCGCCGGCCACTCGCTCGGCAGCCTGGTCGCGATGCAGCTCGCCGCCGACCATCCCGATCGGGTCGATCGGCTCGTGCTGATCGGCTCGACCGCGTTGGTGCCGGTCCGCCGCGGCGATCCCTTCTGGGCTCTGATCATGGGCCTGCGCGCGCCGATCGACTCCAATCACGAATTCCTGCGCCAATGGAGCCCGTCGGCGAGCCCGACCCCGGTCGATCCGGCGCTCGCCCGCTCCATCGACGCCGAGATCCGCGCGGTCCCGCCCCACGTCTGGCGTGCGGTCATCCGCGAGCTCGCCGACCTCCCCGCCGGCCGCCACGCCGCCGACATTCGCGCGCCGGTCCTGATCCTCTCCGGCGGCCGCGACGAGATCTTCCCGGCCGAACACCACGCCGCCTTGGTCGCCGCCTTCCCGAACGCCGAGGCGCACGTCTTCGCCGATCTCGGCCACAACCTCGTCTACGAGCGCCCGGAGCAAGTCGGCCCGGTGCTGGCAAGGTTCCTGGAAGGCTCGTGGCCCGGCCCGTCGGCCGCCGATTGAGCCGGGCCCGCCGTCACTCGGCCTCGGCTTGCGACGCGGCGGCTGCCTCCAGCGCCTCCTCCTCCTTCAGCAGGTCGCTGAACGCCGCCGCCATGATGCCCGTGGGGATCGCGATGGTCATGATTCCGCCGATCGAGATCAAGGCGGCCACCAGCCGCCCGAGGGGGGTGATCGGCACGACGTCGCCATAGCCGACCGTCGTCATGGTGACGGCGGTCCACCACATCGCCCGCGGGATGCTCCCGAACTTGTCGGGCTGCCCCTCCCCCTCGATCAGGTAGATGATCGAGGCTCCGAACAGCAGGAAGACGAAGAAGACCAGGATGGTAACGGCGAGGTGGCTGGCGCGTGCGCGAAGCGCCCGCTCCATCACCCGCATCGCGCGCGAGAAGCGGCCGAGCTTGGCGATGCGGAGCAGCCGCGCCACCCGCACCAGCCGGAGCAGCATGGCATTGGCGCCGATGAAGGGCAGGACGGTGACGATGATCGCGACGAGGTCGATGATCGCCGCCGGCGAGCGGACGAAGGCCAGCCGCGATCTTCCCCCTTCGGGCGCCGCCCAGAAGCGCAGCGCATATTCGATGGTGAAGACGAGGCCGAAGCCGATCTCCGCCGCGCGGAAGCGCGCCTCGTTGCCGGCGGAAAGGAGCGGCTCGGTCTCCGCCACCGCCGCCGCGGTCGCCGCCACGATGGCGAGGATGAGGAACAGGCTGGTCCACGTGAGGCCGGCGCTCGGATCGAGCGCGAGGTGGACGCTCCGCCGCAGGCTCGATGCCCCGTCGCCCTCCAGTCGGGCGAGCTCCGATTCATGCCGTTCCGGATGCGGCCGCCTCATCTTCCCCCCTGCCGCCCGCACAGGAGGCGCGACTCGGCCGCTCGAGACTAGACCAAGCGTCGGACGTGGCAATTGGCCGGACGCGCCGGGCCGCGACGGCGGCGGGCGCCCCCTCGCGTTTACTCCCCCGCGCCCGCCTCCCGCGCCGGCCGGTAGGTGAAGTCGTAGCTCGGCTGCCAGGTGGCGCCGCCGTCGGCCGACCGGGTCCCGACCTGGCGGACCGATCCGTCCGCCTCGCGCGTGAAGCGCATCCGGGCGAGCCCGGCCCGGCCGTCGGCCAGGGTCGCCGGCGCGGTCATCACCATCGCGCCCGCCTCGATCCCGCCTTCATAGTGGGTGAACTCGTTCGACGAATCCGCCCAGACCTGCCGTCAGCGCCGCTCCGCCGGCCGCCAGGCGTTGAGGCTGCCGCCGCCCGTCCGGCCGAGCGGCATCCAATTCTCGCGGATCGCGCAGCCGCCATAGAGCTTCTCGATCAGGCTGTGCGCGACCAGCCGGTCGGTGCCGGTCGGATAGACGTCCCAGCGCCCGACCCAGAAGTCGAACTGGCGATGCTCCGGGCTCTCGCAGGCGGGCGGCGGCGGCGGGACCGCAGCGGCCGGCGGCGGCGGCGGCGTCGTTTGCGCCGAGGCGACGGACCCGGCGGCGGCGAGAAGCAGGGCGAAGCGGCGGACGGCCATGACGGTCCCTTTCGCTGGAGCCCGGCAAGGATGGCCGCCCGCCGCCGCCGCCGCAGCCCGCCTTCGGCCAAGCCAGGGCAGGCTTCGACGAAGGCGCCGCATCATAGGGGCAGGCAACGCGGATCAGACGGCCGCCGATGAGCCGGGTCCCCGCGGGGATGACGCAGGGCGGGCTCGCGGCGGGGACCCCTTCGCGCCTTCGCGTCTTCGCGTGAGTCCCCGTGGGCGTCCCCACCCGCACCGCGGCATCCCGCAAGCAGGCCGGAACTCACCGGCACGAACCTGAAACGCCGGCATGGTCTTCCCGCGAAGGAAGGGCTCGCGCTCGCGCGCCCGCGCCTTAGAACCCGAAATAATTGCTGCATTCCGGCAGCGCCTCGTCCGGCCGGTATCGCCCGCTCGCCGCATCGAAGGTGAAGCGCCTTCGATAGCTGCATTCCGCATCCTCGGCCCAGACCAGGTCCCCGCGCCGCAGCGGCGGGCCCGCGAGCGAATCCTCGGTGCGCGAGCGGCGGCCGGGAAAGGTGCGGGCGCGAGTCTCGAGCCGCAGCTCCGCCGGCGCCCCGTCCACCGGCTCCGCCGCGATCGACGCGGTGAACTCATATTCGTCCGAGCAGGCGCCGAGCCGGGCGCGGCGGTCGTCCGCGTCGAAGCAGGCGCGGATGTCGGCGCCGCCGGAAACCGGCAGCTCGCCGGCCTCGCTCAGCGCCGACCGGTCGGCCGGCAGCCGCACCAGCACGAGCTCCGCCGAGCTCTCGCTGCCGCCGGCAAAGCCGGTGCCGCGCCGGCGCAGCACCCCCGCAAGGACGGCGCCGTCCGCCTCGATCCTGAGATGAGGCCAGACCTCATGGTCGTCTATCCCGTCCTCGGGCAGCGGCAATGCCCAGCTTCGGCCGGCGCCGGCATCCTCTCCCGCCCTTTCGGTCAGCACCAGCCTCGCTTCCGCCCGGTCGATCCGCGCGCACCAGCGGCGGTCGCCGGTGCAATGGAGCGGCGGCGCGGCGGCACCGTCCGCGGCCTCCGTCGCCGCGCCGACGGCCGCGAGCGGCTCGAACCCCGTCGCCGCCGCGGCACCGTCCGCCGCGAGCGAGAGCAGCAAGGCCCCCGGAACAACCAGCATCGACATCGGCACCCCTCCCGCCGCAAGAGCTAGCCGAGCGGCGGGGCCGGGGAAAGCGCCGCCGGTCGTCGATCTGCTCCGGAAGAACCCTCGTTCGTCATCCTGGCGAAGGCCTGTCCTGAGCCCGTCGAAGCGGCCAGGGTCTCCCTTCTCTCCTTCTTGGCCACTCGTGCGCCCGGAAGTCATTGAGATCTCGGCTTTCGCCGGGATGACGACTGAATGGGGCCGGAGTCCCGCCATCGCGACCACGGCATGCCGCCCCGCCTTGCCAACCACCCGCGCGGCACCCACATCCCGCCTTCGCGTTGACGCCCGGCGCGGCCTCATTTAGACCAAGAACAAATCTGGAACGGAAAGCCTGTATGCTGACCCACCTGAGCGTCCGCGGCGCGCGCGAGCACAATCTCAAGGACGTCGACGTCGATATCCCGCGCGAGACGCTGACGGTGATCACCGGCCTGTCCGGATCGGGCAAGTCCAGCCTCGCCTTCGACACCATCTATGCCGAGGGCCAGCGCCGCTACGTCGAGTCGCTGTCGGCTTATGCGCGCCAGTTCCTCGAGATGATGCAGAAGCCCGACGTCGACCATATCGAGGGCCTCTCCCCCGCCATCTCGATCGAGCAGAAGACGACCAGCCGCAATCCGCGCTCGACGGTCGCGACGGTCACCGAGATCTACGATTATATGCGCCTGCTGTGGGCGCGGGTCGGCATTCCTTATTCCCCGGTCACCGGCGAGCCGATCGCCGCCCAGACGGTGAGCCAGATGGTCGACCGGGTGATGGCCTTGCCCGAGGGCACCCGCCTCTATCTGCTCGCCCCGGTCGTCCGCGGCCGCAAGGGCGAGTATCGCAAGGAGCTGGCCGAGTGGCAGAAGGCCGGCTTCACCCGCGTCCGCATCGACGGCATTTTCCACGAGATCGAGGAAGCCCCCGCCCTCGACAAGAAGTACAAGCACGACATCGAGGTCGTCGTCGACCGCCTCGTCGTCCGCGAAGGCATCGAGACAAGGCTGGCCGACAGCCTCGAGACGGCGCTGAAGCTGGCGGATGGCCTGGTGTACCTGGATCCGGCGGATGCGCCGGGCGCGGCGGCAAGCCCCTCCCCTTCTTCTTCTAAAGCCTCCCCCTTGATGGGGGAGGTGGGTGGGGGTGGAGTCCCCGCCGGCACCGAGCCCGACGACCAGCGCCACCCCACCCGTAGCCCTCCCCTTCAAGGGGAGGGCGGCTCATCGAGGGTCGCCGAAGCCCGCGCCACCTTCTGCGTCCCGTCCGAGCTCGACGATCCCACCCTCGTCGAAGGCGCCAACAGCGCCGCCCCCGAATCCGCCGATTCCGACCGCAGCTCCGCCCGCACCGGCGTCGCCAAGGCGCTCGCCGACGCCGCCGACCGCGCCGTCCTCCAGGACAATGCCCCGCCCGGCCGCATCGTCTTTTCCGAGAAGTTCGCCTGCCCGGTCTCCGGCTTCACCATCGCCGAGATCGAGCCGCGGCTCTTCTCGTTCAACGCGCCGCAGGGCGCCTGCCCGGCCTGCGACGGGCTCGGCGAGAAATTGCTGTTCGACGCGGAGCTGATCGTCCCCAACGAGGCGCTCAGCATCAAGAAGGGCGCGATCGTGCCCTGGGCCCGCTCCAACCCGCCCAGCCCTTATTACATGCAGGTGCTCGGCAGCCTCGCCCGCGAGTTCGACTTCAGCCTCGACACCCCCTGGCAGGACCTGCCCGCCGAGGTCCACGACATCATCCTCAACGGCACCAAGGGGCGTCCGGTCACCCTGCGCTTCGTCGACGGCCGCAAGAGCTACGAGGTCAAGAAGGCGTTCGACGGCGTCATCGGCAATCTCCAGCGCCGGATGCTGCAGACCGAGAGCGCCTGGATGCGCGAGGAGCTCGCCAAATATCAGTCCTCCGCGCCCTGCGAGACCTGCCTCGGCGCCCGTCTCCGGCCGGAGCCGCTCGCGGTGAAGATCGCCGGCGAGCATATCAGCCAGGCGACCGCGCGCAGCGTCCGCCACGCTCTGGCCTGGTTCTCGACCCTCGACGAGAAGCTCAACCCCACCCAGAGCGAGATCGCCCGGGCGATCCTCAAGGAGATCAACGAGCGGCTCGGCTTCCTCAACAATGTCGGGCTCGACTATCTCGACCTCAACCGCACCTCCGGCACCCTGTCGGGCGGCGAGAGCCAGCGCATCCGCCTAGCCAGCCAGATCGGCTCCGGCCTGTCGGGCGTGCTCTACGTGCTCGACGAGCCGAGCATCGGCCTCCACCAGCGCGACAATGACCGCCTCCTCGTCACGCTGAAGCGGCTTCGCGACCTCGGCAATACCGTGATCGTCGTCGAGCATGACGAGGATGCGATCCGCACCGCCGATTACGTCATCGACATGGGGCCGGGCGCCGGCGCCCATGGCGGCCAGGTGGTCGCGCGCGGCACCCTCGACGAGGTGCTCGCCTGCGAGGACAGCCTCACCGCCGACTATCTCACCGGCCGCCGCGCGGTGCCGCTTCCGGACAAGCGCCGCAAGGGCAATGGCAAGAAGCTCACCGTCCACGGCGCCCGCGCCAACAACCTCAAGAGCGTCTCCGCCTCGATCCCGCTGGGGACGTTCACCTGCATCACCGGCGTCTCCGGATCGGGCAAGTCGAGCTTCACCATCGACACGCTCTACGCGGCGGCGGCGCGCCACCTCAACGGCGCCCGCATCCAGGCGGGGCGGCATGACAAGGTCAGCGGCCTCGAATATCTCGACAAGGTGATCGACATCGATCAGTCGCCGATCGGCCGCACCCCGCGCTCCAATCCGGCGACCTATACCGGCGCCTTCACCCAGATACGCGACTGGTTCGCCGGCCTGCCCGAGGCGCAGGCCCGCGGCTACAAGCCGGGCCGGTTCAGCTTCAACGTCAAGGGCGGCCGCTGCGAGGCCTGCGCCGGCGACGGCCTGCTCAAGATCGAGATGCACTTCCTGCCCGACGTCTACGTCACCTGCGACGTCTGCCACGGCCAGCGCTACAATCGCGAGACGCTGGAGGTGAAGTTCAAGGGCAAGTCGATCGCCGACGTGCTCGACATGACCGTCGAGGACGCCGCCGAATTCTTCAAGGCCGTTCCCGCCATCCGCGACAAGATGCGGATGCTCGAGGAAGTCGGCTTGGGCTATATCAAGGTCGGCCAGCAGGCGACCACGCTCAGCGGCGGCGAGGCCCAGCGGGTGAAGCTCGCCAAGGAGCTGTCGCGAAGGGCGACCGGGCAGACGCTCTACATCCTCGACGAGCCGACGACGGGGCTGCATTTCGAGGACGTGCGGAAGCTGCTCGAGGTGCTCCATGCTTTGGTCGAGCAGGGCAACACGGTGGTGGTCATCGAGCACAACCTTGAGGTGATCAAGACCGCGGACTGGGTGCTCGATCTTGGGCCCGAAGGTGGCGACAAGGGCGGAGAGATCGTCGCCGAGGGGACGCCCGAAGTTGTGGCCCAGGAACCCCGCTCGTACACCGGTGCCTATCTCAAGCCCTTGCTCAAGGGGAAAGCCGCGGAGGTCGTGGCCGCACAGCCGAAAAAGAAGCGGGGTTCCTCCGCTTCGCTGCGTCAGCGAGAAGCGGCCGAGTAGTCGTGGTGCCCGAAGGGCGGACCGTCCGGGGGACGGTCAGATCGAGCACACGCGAAGCGCGAAGTCATCAAGACCGCGGACTGGGTGCTGGATCTTGGACCCGAAGGTGGGGACAAGGGTGGCGAGATCGTCGCCGAAGGCACCCCTGAACAGGTTTCGGAGGAACCCCGCTCCTATACCGGCGCCTATCTCAAGGCCCTGCTCAACCCGCGAGTCGCGGAAGCCGTGGCCGCGCCAGCCAGAAAGAAGCGAGGTTCCTCCGCTTTGATGCGCCAGCGGGAAGCGGCGGAGTAGGTCGGCAGAGGAACGGCTGGAAACATCTGCTGAAGAAGAGGGTCGACGCAAAAGCCGGGGCCACGCGACGGCGCATTCTGGCCACAGAGGCTCTGTCTTAGGTACATCTTGCGGGGCCGACCGACATCGGTAGCGACACCCGTTCCCCTGTGCCACGACCGAATTAACTTGATTTTAGCAGAGGATTTGCAGAAAGTCCGCGAAATTGGCCTCGAAAGGACGGGAATGCTGCTGAGCTTCACGATCGCAAACGACCGCGCCTTCGCTTGCGAGAGCACTCTCAGTTTGGTTGCGACGAAGCTGAAGGACGTCGAGGACGGGCACACCGTGCCAGTAGGTGACATGGCTGAAACACAAGCCCTAACCTCAGCGCTAATCCTGGGAAAAAATAATAGCGGTAAGTCGACTTTGGTCTCCGCGATGAGATTCATATCTCAGATTGTGAAAAAGTCCGCCGCCGAGTCTCAGAAGTCTGAAAAAATACCCTACTATCCGAATTTGCTTACCGATGGATGCTCGGATCAGCCGACGTCTTATCGATTGGTATTTTCAATGAGAGGCACAGTATTTGACTTCGAGTTTTCCCACGTCTCGGACAGAATTACCTATGAGCGGCTGAGCGTTGCAGACAAGTCCGTCAGGTTTAGGAAGATGTACGAACGGACGTACATAAGTGATGAAGAACGTTATAATTATACGTTCGGCGATGCACTATCGGGACGGCGCGCCACTTGGCAAGATGTTACAAGGGACAACTCACTTTTTCTATCTACCGCGGTTAGCTTGAACGCTGAAGATTTGTTCCCTGCATGGGAGTGGCTAACGACGTATCTCGTTACGCTAGACATCTCTAGCCCTATTCTGAAGAATGTTACGGCAAGAATGTGCTTGGAGAGCGCCGCCCGGCGTAGGCAGATAGTGTCTTTCCTACAGGCCCTTGACATCAATGTTGTCGATGTAGAGATCGAGGAAGACGAGATTGACGAGAACTTTCTGAATTCGACATTTGCGGCCAAATTCTTAGAGACAATTAAATCTGAGTTGGGAGAGAGTGAGTTCAAGGCAAGATGGAAGGTTCGCTTCCAAAAAAAGGCCGGCCAAGACAAGACTCAGTTGTTCTCGCTAAACCGAGAGTCCACCGGGACGCAGATTCTATTTGGCATGGCAGGTCCATTATTCGAGGCACTTGAATACGGACGCTGCCTAATTGTCGACGAAATTAATACTAGCCTCCACCCAGTGATTGTTCGATTTTTAGTTGATCTGTTTGCTGATACATCGCAAAATTTGTTACGAGCTCAGCTAATATTTACGTCCCATGACACAAGTGTGCTTGCCCAGCATCGACTTAGGCGAGACCAAGTTTGGCTAATAGAAAGCGATGGCATGGGTGCGGAGCTAATTCCATTATCAGACTTTTCTCCGCGAAAAGGTGAGGCATTGGACAAAGGATATCTCGGCGGGCGATATGGCGGAATCCCAGTCATTGCTGCGGGATTACTCGCCGACTGTCTTCCTGAGATTGATTAATAATGAGGCCCATCCGCACTCTTAGTCAGCTTGGCAGAAAAAGGGGTAGCCGTCGAGCAAGGGCTCGGATACTAATTGTGTCAGAGGGAGCAAAGACAGAAGGGTTATACCTTTCACTTCTGATTAGGGAACACGGAGCGTCAAATGTATCTGTGGATCTCTATGGACGAGAGTGTGGGACCGATCCTCTCAGCGTTGTAGAGTTCGCTCGCCAGAAATTCACCTCAGATGGGGATTATGACTTTTGTTACTGTTTGATAGATAGAGATTCACATCCCGTCGAACGTTTCACCAGAGCTCTTGAAATATGCGAGGATACCGATAAGAAGTCGGGCAAACGAAGCTTCTCTGCGATAGTGTCGTATCCGTGCATCGAAGTTTGGTTTCTGTTTCACTTTGTATATCGCCGTGCGCCATTTACTTCTACTGGAAACAAGTCCCCCGCAGGTGCCGTAATATCAGAGCTTAAGAAGTTCTTACCGAGATACTCAAAGTCTGATCGCGACGAGATAGAGAAACTTCTTCCGCGCACACCTGAAGCTGCAAAGAACGCAAAGATGGCTGCGTCCGACGCAGATGACACCGGTGAGCCGAACCCGTCTACATCGATGCACTTGGTCGTTTTGAAGATTCTGGGTGAAGTTAAAGCTTGAGTTCTCGGCATGTTACCCTACTCTGCATTGTGAGTTCCGGGTGTAGTTCTGGGGGCATGGACAGAATTCCGGGGACATATTACTTAACTTAGTCATCATGGAACTCCGGGGACATATTACTTAACTTAGTCATCATGGAACTCCGGGGATATATTACTTAGCTCAGTCATGCGCGCCGCCTATCGCGCGTCAGCGTCACACTTGATACCGCATCTCAACCATCGCCATATGGATCGTCGCGCGCCGCGATGCGTCGGCCATTCCTGCATCCCCTCATCTTCACGGAGACCCGAAGACGCCCGATCTGACGGCGCGCAGCAGGACGATGCCGATCACCAGGACCATGACGGCCAGCAGCTGGAGGATGCCGATGCGCCAGTCGTCATTGGCGAGCACCGCCCCGTCCGCGAGCCCCGCTTCATTCTCGACCCAGCCGCGGCGGAAGTCGCTGCGCCAGAACCAGAAGGCGATCAGGCCGCCCGGAAGCGCTGCCAGCGGCCCATAGTAGGCGATTTCGTCGGGCGCCCCGAAGACGATGATCGCCGAGGTGATCAGGTAGGCGAGTCCCACCGTCCAGGCCGCCCGCCTGGACGGAGGCGCGCCCAGCGCGACGAAGAAGCGAAGTCCGAAGCTGATCGCACCGATCATCAGCAGCGGCACCGCGAAGGCGACGATGCCGATCATCCAGATATCCTGCATTTCCCCCTCCCCCGAAGTCGGTCACGCGTCGTCGAAGCTGCGCCCCCGCGCGCGGCGGGTCAAGACATGCCGAAATCGAGCCGTGTCTCGGTCTGAATTCCGGCGTAGTCGCGCAATCAGAAGTGCCGCCAGCCAGCCGATCGTGATGGCTGCTAGGTTGGGGACCATATCGCGTAGTCGACAATGACCGGACCCGAATATCGCCTGTTCGACCTCGACGGCACCGGTGACGGCGACCATGAAGATTATCGGCGTCCAGATCGATTGATTGCGAAACACCCGGAAGGCGAGCGCCGCCAATATGCCGTACGAGATCAGGTGCCGACGATTGAGAATCGTCGCCGCCCAATCGGGTGAACCGCCAAGATCGCAGCTGAAAGGCTCGAGCTGCCATCCAGTTGCCACAGGCGGCGCCAGCAGGGCCGCGGCTGTCACGACTACCAGGAGAGCAATGAGCCAAAGGGAAACGGGCGGCATGTCTCCAGCGCTAGCACCCGAGAATTACGCTTTCAAACCGAGACGCGACCCAAAGTCCCTGCGAAATCTGGCGAGTCGTTTACTGCGAGCCGACCGGGCCGCCGATGCGCCGGGCCGGCCCCCTTGAGCGCCGGTCGGCCCGATCCCGCGCCTCGCCTGGCGAACGCCGATCAGCGTCGGTCTCAACTCGCTCCCACCTCCCGCAGGAACCGACCCTGGCAGGCTCGGTGCCGGCCGCCGTGTCGGCCACTCCGGCTCCCCGCTCACTCCTCCGCGCAGTGACGCGGGCCGGCGCGGGTCACGAATTGTCGCGGCCCCGGCCGCGCCGGCACCCCGGTCCGGTCGACGATGGCGACCTCGATGGTGCAGGGGCCGGCACTCACCCGGTAGAGGTCGGGTCCGGCATGCTCGATCCGGTCGATCGGCGTCGTGCCGAGCGCCTGCGCCACCGCCGGATCGGCGAGCACCGCACGCAGCTCGGCAAGGCGCTGATGCTGCGGCGGCAACGCCGCCGCGAGCGGCGCCCCGGCCAGGGCGGCGAGAGCAGGCAAGGTAAGCAGGACGGCACGCATGGATGACCTCCTTTTGGTTCCCTGCCGGCGCGCGATCGGCCCGGCCCCGCGCATTGTCGGAGACCCCGGCGCCGAAGTCGAGGCGGCGGAGCGTCATGCCGCCTTCCTGCCGGTCTGCGCGTCCAGGCTCACGCCCGAACGGGCTGCCCGATTCCGATCAGATTGCCCTCGCTGTCCCGGAACCAGGCGCCGAGTTCGCCTTTGCCCTTGCTCGGATAATTGCCGTCGACGGTGGCGATGCCGTCCTCGGTGGCGAGCGGTCCCTCATATTCCTCGAACACCACCCCGCGCCCCCGCAGCGCCGCGACGGCGGCGCGCAGGTCGGCGACCTCGAAGCTCATCTGCGTGAAGGAGCCGTCCGAAGCGCCCGCCGACGCGAACAAGGCGAACTCCCCGCTGCCGACCAGATAGCGGAGCCCGCCCGGCCGCTCCTCGACCGGATGAAGGTCGAGCTTCTCGGCATACCAGGCCCGGGCACGGTCCAGGTCCTTCGCCGGAAGCCGCGTCGCCACCTTTCGAAACTCCAGCATGCTCGCCTCCCTTACGGGAGAAGACTTACATCGCCCCTGCGCTCCGTCCCCGGGTCCTCGAGCTTCCGCGTGCGGGTTCCTCCAGGCCGCAGCGCGACCGAAAGGCGCGGTTCGGCTCGGCAAAGCGCGGCTGCGGGATCTTCCCTGTGTCGGTGCGATCCGGCGTGGCGAAGCGGCAAATCGGTGCGCTTCGCCCGCTACTCCCGGTCCGGCGACGAGCGACAGTTTTCCACGACCGCGCCCGATCCGACGAAGGCGGACCCGATCCGGACGAAACATTCGGGCGCGACGAGCGGCAGGAAATGGGCGCCCCCCGTCACCGTCGCGAAGCCGACGTCGCCCCCGGCGGCGGCCAGGGCCGCCGCGTGAGCGCGCGCGCCCTCATAGGGCGTGTTCGGATCGAGCGTGCCATGGACGACGAGCGTGCGCGGCAGCGGCCGGGGCACGCCCCCGAAGAAGCGATCGCGATCGTAGAGCGGGGCCGGGTTGCCGACCAGGAGGCCGGGCAGCGGGCTGGTGAACAGGGCGCCGGCGGCTTCCTGCGCCACGGTCTCCGCATCGAGGTCCCGCCGGCCATTATTCTCGGAGCCGCTGATGAGCATCACCAGCGGCAGCGAGGCGGGCGATTGCGCCGTGGCGTTCAATCCGGCCAGGCTGGCCTGCAGCGCGGCCGCCGCCGCGTTCAGCGCCGCGGGATCGTCGCGCGACAGTCCCTCGATGATGGCGGGAATCCGGGAACGCAGCTCGGGAAAGTTCAGCAGGCGCCCCATGAAGCGCCGCAGATCCCCGCCGGGCACGTCGCCGCCCCATGCCGGCTGGGTCCGGGACAGGATGGCGCGATACTGCTCCGCCTGGGCGGGCGACAGGATCGCGCGCCCGACCGCGTCGACGACCTCGGTCCGGTGGCTCAGATCCCAGCGCGGCTCGGATTCGGGCGGCACCAACCCGTCGAGGATGATGCCGTCGAGCGCGACGGGCGCCACCTGCATCATGCGCAGGATGAGTTGGGTGCCGTAGGATACGCCGTAGACATGGACGTCGCCGGCTTGGCGATGGCGCGCGATGAGCCCCGCCAGATCGTGCGCGGCGTTGGTGATGGTGAAGGCGCGGGTGCGGGCGGCGTTCGCGTGCATCGCCCCGATGCACGGGCCCCACTCCTCCCCCGCCAGCGAAAGGCCTTCGGGGCTTTCCGGCGATTCCTCGTCCGGGCAGAGCTTGGCCGAATAGCCGGTGCCGCGGTGATCGGGGATGACGAGATCATGATCGGGGAAGGCGCGCCTGAGCACCGGAAGCACCGGAAGGAAGGCGGCGCCGGATTCGCCGGGGCCGCCGGCGACGAGCCAGATCTCGCCGACCCGGCGCGCCGGCTCGGGAGCGGGGAGCTTCCGCACGAAAAGCGCGAGGCTTCCGGCCCCCGACGCCGGATCCCCCTCCGGGTCCAATGGGGCCTGGACGATCATGCACAGCGAGCCCGCCAGCGACGGCAGCGCCGAGGCATCGTCGCAGGGCTGAAAGGATTGCGCGGCGGCCGGTGTAGCGAAGGCGAGGATAGAGAAAAGGAAGGCGGCTTTGGCGAGGGACTTCAACATGCGCCGCCCTTAGAGCGGTCTGCCGTCGGACGGAATCGTCTGGCGGCTCGAAAATCGCGGCAATCGAATCCTGGAGCGGCCGTTCTGAGGCTATCGGAACGCAGTCGGCTCCAAGGGGGAGCGCCCGCCGACGCGAACGCCCGCGTCGACGCGCCGCACAGGCGAGTGAGGAAATCCTCCTCTCCGTCATCCTGGCGGACGCCGGGATCTCTTCATGCGCTTCGGTCGAAGGGGACAAGCCAATGAGATCTCATGATCGACCGAGCGCAGGTGCGAAGGTGCCGCCCGCCGGCTGGCCGGTGCTCAGGCCCCTGCCGTGTCCGCCGCCGCCTTACTCGCCGCGCGACTCCCCCGCCACCGCGAGCCGTCGCCGCGTGGAACGCCCCTCACCCCGCACCCGCTGCCCCACCGCCCCGGCATCGGCTAGGACCTCCCCATGAACCGCACAGACGCCATCGTCATCGGCGCCGGCGTGATCGGCCTTGCCGTCACCCGCGAGCTCGCGGGTGACGGCCGCGAGGTGCTGATCCTCGACCGCGAGGCGCGCTTCGGCTCGGTCACCAGCAGCCGCAACAGCGAAGTGATCCATGCCGGCCTCTATTATCCACCCGGCTCTCTCAAGGCGTCTCTGTGCGTCGAGGGGCGCGATCGGCTCTACGCCTTTTGCGAGGCGCGCGCGGTTCCGCACCGGCGGATCGGCAAGATCGTCTTCGCACGCGATGCGGCGCAATCCTCGGAGCTGGACGCGATCGAGGAGTCGGCGCGGTCGGCCGGCGCCGGGGCGCTGCAGCGTCTCTCCCGCGCCGAGACCCGCGCGCTGGAGCCGGAACTCGACGCGGCCGAGGCCTTGCTCTCGCCGATGACCGGCATCATCGACGCCCACGCTTTCATGCTCGCCTTGCTCGGCGAGGCCGAGGCGCAGGGCGCGCGGCTGGTCTGCAACGCGCCGGTCGAGCGGATCGGCCGCAAGCGTGGGCTTTGGCAGGTCCGTCTCGAAGGGGAGGCGGAGCCGGTCGTCGAAACGCCCTTGCTGGTCAATGCCGCCGGCCTCGGCGCGCAGGCGCTGGCGGGCCGCATCGAGGCGCTGGCGCCGCTTTACGTGCCGCCACTCTTCCTCGCCCGCGGCGTCTATTTCACTTATTCGGGGCCGGTGCCGTTCCGGCACCTCGTCTATCCGGTGCCCGAGCCCGGCGGCCTCGGCACCCATCTCACCCTCGACCTTGCGGGCCAGGCCCGCTTCGGGCCGGACGTCGAATGGATCGACGCGCCCGACCACAAGGTCGATCCCGCCCGCCACGCTTGCTTCGCCGCCGCCGCGCGGCGCATCTGGCCGGACGTCGATCCGGACCGGCTCCAGCCTGGCTATGCCGGCATCCGCCCCAAGCTGTCCGGACCCGGCGAACCGGCGGCCGATTTCGTCATCTCCGGGCCCAGCGACCACGGCCTTCCCGGCCTGGTGAACCTGTTCGGAATCGAATCCCCCGGCCTCACCGCCTCGCTGGCGATCGCCGACCGGGTCGCGGCGATGCTTCGCTGAGGCTCACGCGGCGGGCTCGTCGTCCTGCCGCCCAGGACGCCGTCGGTCCACTTCAGCGTCGTCGACGTCGGCGGCTCATCGCGGCGGCGGCGTCAGGCGATGGCGTATGGCCGGCGGCGGACCTTCCACGCAGGTCCCGTAGGAGAAGAACGTGCTGGTTCCGGTGAACTGGACCTCGACGAGGGAGCGGTCCGGGCCGATGCTCGAGAAGACCGCCTGCGCGGGAACCTCGAAGAAGGCGAATGCGCCGCGTTGGCTCACTCTGGCCGGTGACTCGGCGCACTCGACATAATTGCCCGGTGTCGGGCAACGCATATAATTGTCGGCGGTCGGCTCGAGCCGGATATTATACGCCCAATCCGTCTCGACGCAGCCGCCCGCGTCGCAGCTCTGCCGCGAGCGCACGTCGCACTGCCACGCATAATCGGTTCGCGGCGCCGCCTGCAGCGCGAGCAGCCCCAGAAAAAGCATCTTCATCGCCTCGCCCTCCCATCAGGATCGTCACCCACTCCGATTCTCATCCCGGGCCTCCGGAACCGCACATTCTCAAGGGGACCGCACGACTTCGTCTTCCGGCGATCGATGCGCCACGGCCGCCATCCACGCTGCCGCTTTGTCCCACACCTCCGCCTCCGCCTCGGCCGGCTTGCGCCCGCTCCGCACCAGCACGTTGAACCCGTGATCCGCGCCCTCGACGAGGTGCAGGCTTGCTTGGTCCCCCAATCCCTCGACCACGCCCCGCAGCAGGTCCGTCTCCGCCAGCGCGTCGCGGGTGCCGGAGAGGAACAGCATCGGCACCTTCACCCGCGCCAGATGTTGGGCGCGGGCGATGCCGGGCTTGCCGGCCGGATGGAGCGGGAAGCCGAGGAAGAGGAGGCCGCGCACGCCGGGCAGCGGCGCCTCGGCCTGGGCCTCCGAAGTCATCCGGCCGCCGAACGATCGTCCACCGGCGAACCAAGGGAGATCGGGCGCCAGCCGCGCCCCCTCCTCGGCCGCCGCGCGCACCGCCGCCTGCGCCACCGCCGGCGGATCGGGCCGCTTCGAGCCTTTCTCCATGTACGGGAATTGAAAGCGCAGGGTCGCGAAGCCGCGCCCGGCGAGCCCTGCGGCGGCGGCCGCCATCGCCTGGTGCCGCATCCCGGCGCCGGCGCCATGGGCGAGCAGATAGGCCGCCTTCGCGCCCTCCGGCCGCAGCCACAGCGCGGAGACCTGGCCCTCCCTCACCGGAATGACGATGTCGCCTGCTTCCACGCATGACCTCCCGAACCGCAACGATGCGACCGCGGAGCCGCGATCGGCGCCCTCTACTCCTCGCCCGTCGGCGGCGTGATCCGGATCCGCGGCGCCATCGCGCGGCACGTCCCCCGCGACAGGAAGACCTCCGTTCCGCGCGAGGCCGATTCGACGGCCGACGAGGACTCGTCGATCATCAGGAACATCGGCAGGCCCGCAACCTGGATGAGCAGGCCATCGGGCCGCTCGGTCGCAACCGCGCGATGGCGTGTGCAGCGGCGACCTTCGGGATCGAGGCAACGCCAATATTGGTCGATGTCGCGTTCGACACGCACGCGCAGGGTGCCTTCGGATTCGGTGCAGCCGCCGGCACTGCAGGTCATTTGCGCCGGCAACGTGCAATCCCAACTCGGATCGACGCTCGGCGCGCCCTGCAGCGCCATCGACGCCAGAAGGACCATCTTCAGCATCCACCTCCCCCACGAATTGGCCGGGAGAGAGCGGCGTCCGCGGCCGCGCGGTCCCGAACAGGCTTCCGATCGACGCAGACAAGGACGCCCCGTTCCTGACATGTTCCGGATCGGAGGCCAAGCCCCAATCGGCGTGGGACCGCCGCGCCCCACGAAATTTCCTTTCTCCGGCGCGAATTGGCGTGGACGCCCGCGCGCTTCTGGCGAAAACTGTCGCCGCGCATGAATCGGGGGAGGTGGACATGCGAGCCTGTCTGCTGTCGGCGTTGGCGTTCCTGCTCGTCGCGGCCGCTCCGCCGGCCGACGTCCAGCAACTGCTCGAGCGTGGGGAGGTGGAACGCGCCTTCGCGCTGGCCGAGGCCGCCGCGGCCGGCGGCGATCCCGGCGCGATCACCGCCCTCGGCCGGTTCTACGACGAAGGGATCGGTGTCGAACCGGATCTCGCCCGAGCCGCCTCTTTGTATCGCCGCGCTGCCGAGGCCGGCGATGCGGAAGGTCAGTGGCGGCTCGGCACGATGCTCAATTTCGGCGAGGGCGTCCCGGAGAATCCCGAGGAAGCCGCCACCTGGTTCCGGCGTTCCGGCGAGGGCGGCCAGGCCATGGGATTCGTCAGCCTCGCCGGCCTCTACGCTATGGGCCGCGGCGTTCCCCTCGATTACCGACAGGCCTATCAATACTATCTCGAGGGGGCCCGCCGCGGCGAGCCGCACGGACTTTACGGGATCGGCGTGCTTCACCAGCGTGGCCAGGGCGTGCCCGAAAACCCCTGGGAAGGGCTCGCCTGGTATATGGCCGCCGCCGCCTTGGGCTTCCCGGAGGCCGAGCAGCTGGTGGCGATCACCAGGGTCAGCCCGGCGAAGCAGCGCGCGGCGACCGAACGGGCGAACGCCATCCTCCGCGAGCTCGGGCTCGACGCGGTCGTCCGCTAGAATCCTGAGGCCGCCAACTCTCTCTCGTCGCCCCTGCGTAGGCAGGGGCCCAAGCCGCGCTAACGCCAAGGACGATGGCGTCTTGAACGAACTCGGTCTGGGCCCCTGCCTGCGCAGGGGCGACGGGTTGGGGCGGCACGCGAACCGGTCCGGTTTCGCCCGCGCCGCCCTCAGCGCATCGCCGCCTTACTCGCAGCGCACCTCGCCGCGGTCGACCTGCTGGCCGACCGCCGCGCCGGCGGCGCCGCCGATCAGCGCGCCGAGTATCTCCGATCCGCCCGGCGCGATCACCGCGCCCAAGGTCCCGCCGAGCGCGCCGCCGACGATGAGGCCGGTCGTGCCGTCCGAACGCCGGCAATAATAGCGGCCGTCGCGGCCGCGATAGACGCGGTCGTTGGCGCCGAGCGCATAGGGGTCGCCGCGCCGGTAATAGCGGTCCGGATAATAGCCGCCTTCACGCGGGTCCGGCCGGTTATAGTCGTAGGCACCGTAGCGATAACCGTCATTGGTGGTGCAGCCGGCCGTGGCCAAAGCGGCCGTCGCCGCGGCAGCGCAGATCGCAATCCGCATTCCGTTTCTCCCTTCAGCGCCGCCCCACCGAAGAGAATGAATCGGCGGCGCAATGGTTGCGCCGGCGCGCCATCGCCTCCACCCCTTCGTCGCCCCTGCGTAGGCAGAGGCCCAAGCCGAGTGTATTGAAAGGACGCCACCGCTTCTCACTCCAGCGCCGCTTGGCCCCCCTGCCCCTTCGACGCCGCCTGCGGCGTCGCTCAGGACAGGCTGCGCGGGGCGACGGAGGGGCAGATGAAGGCGCCAACTACATTCCGGTGAGATCAGCCCAGCGCAGCGCCGCCACCCACCTTCGTCGCCCCTGCAAAAGCAGGGGTTCAAGCCGAGTATGTTGAAAGGACGCCAACGCTTCTCGCTTCCGCGCCGCTTGAACCAAAGGGCAGGCCACACAATCAAAGCCCGGCGCCGCTCACCCCTCCGTCCGCCTCCGCACCACCCGCATATGATCCTCGTCCTGCGCCTGGAAGCCGCCGTGCGTGCGCAGCCGTTCGCCCACCGTCCGCGCTTCCGCCCACAGGGCCGCGTCGTCCTCGTGCAGCGCCGCCGCGACATAGGCCCAGCGGAAATGGCTGCGCATCGCCTCGTCGCTGCCGGGATTGGCCTCGTCCACCTGCCGGAACAGGGCCAGGACCTCGAGCGCGGATTCGCGCGCGCCCGGCCCGTCCTCGGTCACCCAGCGGAAGAAGACCTCATTCTCCAGGTCCTGCGCCAGCCGGCGGGCGAGGTAGAGATTGTCGGGCTCGGCCGCCTGCATCGCCCGGCCGACGGCGATCAGCGCGCCGAGCCGCGCCCGCGCCTCGCCGAAATCGCCCGCCGCCGCCGCGGCGAAGACCATGCCGCGCAGCGCCCGGGCGAGGTGGAGCCGGTCCTGCCGGTCCTCCGGAATGTCCGCGCCGACCCCGCCGCCGGCCGAAGCGGCGATCTCGCCGAAGGCGGCGAGCGCCTCCTCGGGCCGCTCCGCCTCGAGCAGATGGTCGCCCAGCATCAGCCCGAACTCGCGCCGGCCGAGCACCACCTCCGGCCGCGTGTCGCCGAGCGCGATCGCCTCGTCGACCAGCGCCAGCGCCCGACGATAGGCGCGGATCCGGCCGCCGCGGTCGCCGATCTCGCCGCGTCGATCGCCCTGCTCGATCAGCCGCCCGGCCTCCTCGACCTTGGCCTGCGCCTCATGGCCCTGGCCGGCCGCCGCCGCCTGCACGGCCACCACCCCCACGGCCGCGGCCGCCGCGATCATCCCCAAGATCCGAACTGGCATTCGCCCTCCGTTCAAAATCCCGGCCGGATCTGCCCGACCGCCACGCGCCCCCGGGACCAGGACGGGGCGCCCATTTTCTCGTCGCCCCTGCGCAAGCAGGGGCCCAAGCTGAGCGCGGCAAAGACATCACTGCCTACCATCTTAGTCCCGCCCGGCCACGCAGGGGCGACCCACTGCTTCGCCTCTCGACGCCCCGCAGCGGCAGTCGCCGCCCGGAGCCGCCGCCTCACCGCGCCGCCTCGAACGAGGCCGGGCAGGCGACCGCCTCGCCCGCCGGCCCGTGCGGCCACCAGGTCGCGTCCATCCCATCCACCTCGACCGCGACCTTGCCGTTGCCGAAACGCCGGCCGGTCTCGTCGACCGGCGGCAGCGGCGCGGGCGCCATCGAAGGCGGCACCTGCAGGCGGCGTTCCGGGGTGAGGCTCATTGTCACCCGCCCCACGTCCGGGCAGCGCACGATCCAGGCATTGATCTCGCCCTCGTCCCCCGGCCGCGGCGGCGGCTCGCCCTCGATCAGCTCGGCCAGCCGGGCGAAGTGCGGCAGGCGCGAGAGTCCGTAGCCGGCCAGCGCCAGCACGACCAGGCCGACGGCGATCGTCGTCGCGCGCGAGAGAAAGGACGGCCGCGGGATCGGTTCGGGCCGCGGCGTGATCGCGCGGAGCCATTCCTGCAGCTCGCCGATCGGGCGGGCGGGCAGCCCGTCCTCGCCGGACCGGAAGGTGGCGAGGTCCGGCGAAACATGGATCGAGAGGCCGCGCGCCAGCACGATCTCGATCCCGCCGGCCTCCGGCCATCGATGATCGCTGAAGAAGGTCCAGCCGCCGAATTCGGCGAGCCGCGCCCCGGACTCGGCATCGCGCAGCAGGATCGATTCCGGCGCCTCCGTCTCGTAGGCGGTGCGCGGATCCGGATAGGGCATGTAGTCGAGCGCCAGCCGCCGGTCCGGCGACAGGACGCGCCGGAGCACTTCCGGGCCTGGCCGATCCTCCAGTCGCGCCACCGCTCGCTCCTCCCTCGCCGGCATGATAACGTGAAGGCGGCCGGGCGCCAGCGCCGCGCCCGCCATTGCGGACACGTGTGTTGCTCGTCTATAACAGTCCTTCCCACCCGCATCCAGGGAGACGCCGACCTTGCACTGCCCCCGATGCGAAGCCGAGATCGTGCCCCCGCAAGCCGAATTCTGCCAGCGTTGCGGCATGCCGACGCGGATGCGCCTGCGCGAGCGGTCACCGACCGTCGAGCGCAGCGAGGACGAGCTCAAGCGCAACCGCCGCACCTTCTTCATCGCCGCCGCCGCCTTCTTCTTCGGGATCGTCGTCGGCGGCCAGTCCAGCTGGTTCGATGCCAATTTCGACTTCGACGACCACCGCCCGCGGCCGGCGGCGGTGATCGCGGCCGGGGCCCTGTTCGATGCCTATGAGGAGAATGAGGACGAGGCGGAGGAACGCTTCGACGATCGCGCGATGGTGGTCACCGGCGAATATGTCCGGACCGTTCCCGACGGCCAGGGCCATCCCGACCTGCGCTTCCTCACCGCCGATCCCGAGCGGCCGATCGGCGCCGACATCATCGCCGCCAGCCACGAGGAGGCGTCACGGCTGCAGCCGGGCCAGACCGTCACGGTGAGCTGCCAGGGCATGGCCGGCGACCGCGACGATCGCTGGCTCCGCAATTGCTCGATCGAGATCGTCGCGCCCGCCGCGGCGACGCCCGCCGCCGCGCCCCCGGCCGGGACGACCCCGCCTGCCGACGCCGCGCCGCCTGCGGAGAGCACGCCGCCCACCGCTCCAGCCACCGACGGCGACACCGGAGCGTGAGTGGCTCCAGGCCCGCTTCTCCCTGCAGGCGGCGGGTTTGTTCTTGACTTGTTCCACTATTTCTGCCACAAGGGACCTGAGCCCCCACCGCCCGCCGCGGAGCGCTCGGCTCCTTGACAGCGTGCAGATCCATTGCGCCGGCCGCCGACCCGCGTCCTCCCTCTCCCCTCGCGGGAGAGGGAAGCGGCGAAGCCGCAGGGTGAGGGAGCGGGGTGCGGCGAGCACCCGGAATCCGACCAGGATATGCATCGCGTCTCCGCGCCCCCCGCAAACCCGCTTACGGCACCAATGGCACCCGTCACCTTCGTCACTTTTATCCCGTCTCACCCAAGGGCGCATTTCAGGCGTCCAGACCTTTGGAGCCCGGGCGGATGAAGCGGCGGTGACAGGCAGTCACGCCAACCCCTTCGAGCCCGGCCTGCCCCCTCTCCCGGAGGGAGAGGGTTGGGGTGAGGGGGTAAGGCAGTCGGAGTGAAGTCTCCGACCCGAACGCCCCACCTTGCCCTCCCCTCCGGGAGAGGGTTGCGAAGAAGCCTCGGGCCCTCGCTCCGTTCATGTTCAGGCCCTCCTGCCTTTCTAAATTGATGAAGTTGACGACCCCCAGGGTGTTTCAATTTTGAGCTCTCTCCCCGTCCCGCCGCCGTCGCCGGGACGCCCGCCTTCGCGATGACCACTGGCGCTCGCCGCCCCGACCTCTTACCTGCCCGCTCATGCTTACCCTCTCGGACATCGTCGTCCGCCTCGGCGGCCGGACCATCCTCGACGGCGCCACCGCGGCGCTGCCGCCGCGCGCGCGGGTGGGCCTGATCGGGCGCAACGGCGCCGGCAAGACCACCCTGGTCAAGGTCGTCGCCTCCCAGCTCGAGCCCGATGCCGGCGAGCTGCGCATGCCGCGCGGGTCGCGGATCGGCTATATCGCGCAGGAGGCGCCGGCGGGGAGCGCGTCGCCGTTCGAGACCGTGCTCGCCGCCGATACCGAGCGGGCGGCCTTGCTCGCCGAGAGCGAGACCAGCCACGATCCCGACCGGCTCGGCGAGATCCACGAGCGGCTGAACGCGATCGACGCCCATTCGGCGCCGTCGCGGGCGGCGCGGATCCTGGTCGGCCTGGGCTTCGACGAGGCGGCGCAGCACCGGCCGCTGGACAGCTTCTCGGGCGGCTGGCGGATGCGGGTGGCGCTCGCCTCCCTGCTCTTCTCGGCCCCGGACCTGCTGCTGCTCGACGAGCCCTCCAACCATCTCGATCTCGAGGCGGTCTTGTGGCTCGAGGACTTCCTCAAATCCTATCCGGCGACGATCCTCTTGGTCAGCCACGAGCGCGACTTCCTCAACAACGTCGTCGACCACATCCTCCACCTCGAGCGCGGCAAGCTCTTCCTCTACCCCGGCGGCTATGACGCGTTCGAGCGGCAGCGGGCCGAGCGCCAGGCGCAGCTCGCCTCGGCCAAGGCGCGGCAGGAGGCGCAGCGCGCCAAGCTGCAGGACTATATCGCCCGCAACAAGGCGCGCGCCTCGACCGCCAAGCAGGCCCAGTCGCGGGTCAAGGCGCTGGCGCGGCTGCAGCCGATCGCGGAACTGCTCGACGATCCGTCGCTGAGCTTCGACTTTCCGAGCCCGGAGCCGCTGCGGCCGCCTCTGGTGACGCTCGACCATGCCGCGGTCGGCTATGGCGGCGAGCCGGTGCTGAGGCGGGTCGACCTCAGGCTCGATCCGGACGACCGCATCGCCTTGCTCGGCCGCAACGGCAACGGCAAGACGACGCTGGCGCGGCTGCTCGCCGCCCAGCTCGCGCCGGAGGAAGGGGCGATGAACGCCAGCGGCCGGATGCGGGTCGGCTATTTCACCCAATATCAGGTCGAGGAGCTCGACCGGGCCGAGACGCCGCTCCAGCACATGACCCGGCTCATGCGCCAGTCGAGCCCGGCGGCGGTGCGGGCGCAGCTCGGCCGGTTCGGCTTCGGCGGCCCCAAGGCAACCACCGAGGTCGGCAAATTGTCGGGCGGCGAGCGGGCGCGGCTGGCGCTCGCGCTCATCACCCGCGATGCGCCGCATTTGCTCATCCTCGACGAGCCGACCAACCATCTCGACGTCGACGCCCGCGAGGCCCTGATCCAGGCGCTCAACGATTATTCGGGCGCGGTGGTGATCGTCAGCCACGACCGCCACATGATCGAGACCACCGCCGACCGGCTGGTGCTCGTCGACGGCGGCACCGCCCGCGAATATGACGGCTCGCTCGACGACTATATCGCCCTGGTGCTGGCGAAGGACGCCGCCGATGCCGGCAAGGCCGAGGCCCGCGGCAACCGCAAGGAAGCCCGCCGCGCCGCCGCCGAGGCCCGCGAGCAGAGCCAGGCGCTGCGCAAGCGCGCCAAGGCCGCCGAAGCCGAGCTGGCCAGGCTCAACGAGCAGCGCAGCGCGATCGACCGGGCGATGTTCGATCCCGCCGGCGCCGACGTCGCTCTGGCCAAGCTGACGATGAGCGACCTGATGCGCAAGCGCGCCCAAATCGAGGCCAGGATCGAGGCGATCGAAGCCGAATGGCTCGAGGCCAACGAAGCGCTGGAATCGCTGGCCGCCTGATCTCCCCTCCCTGCAAGGGAGGGGCCGGGGGTGGGTGCGCCCGAGCGCGCTCGATGCGGTTGAGGGCGTGAAGCCGTGAACGCCGGCGCGCGAGACGACGCCGCCTGTTCTTCCGGCTTCGTCATTCTCCCGCCGAAGAGCGCTTCCGCAGTAGTGCGCTCACCCTGGCGCGGAGGCGCAGCAGGGCGGCGACTCCCTTCCCGTCATTCCAGCGCAAGCTGGAATCTCGTTTCCCTTGCAAGGCAAAAGGGAGATCCTGGCCGCTTCGACGAGCTCAGGACAGGCCTTCGCCAGGATGACGGGGAGGGGACCAAGGCGCCTCTTTGCGTCTTTGCGTCTTTGCGCGACCCCATTCGGGCGGCCAGACTTCATCCGGCGCGGGCCGCAAGCGGACCGCCCGCATCCGCCGCTGGCGGGTTGCCGCCTCGACCGCTCCGTCTCTAGGTTCTCCCGACAAACCGGGAGGACGAATATGGAACGGAGCGTGCGGGCGAAAAGACGAAACGGGCTGCTCGCCCTCTTCTGCATCCTCACCGCGATCGCCGTCCCCGTGCCGGCCCAGAATCCGCCCGCCGCCGTCGCGGAAGCGCCGATCGTCATCGGCACCTCGCACCGGCTCGATTCGGCCATCCTCGGCGACACGCGCGAGATCAATGTCTGGCTGCCGCCGGAGCATGGCGAGGGCGATGCGCGATTCCCCGTCCTCTACCTGCTCGACGGCGCGCTCGACCAGGATTTCCAGCACATGGCCGGGCTTGCCCAGCTCGGCTCGCTGAGCTGGACCTTCGGCCCGGTCATCGTCGTCGGCGTCCAGACCCGCCAGCGCCGTGCGGAGCTGACGCCGCCGCCTGCCGACCCGCGCTACCGCGCCGCCTTCCCGGAGGCCGGTGGCGCCGAGCGCTTCCGCCGCTTCATCGCCGAGGAGGTGATCCCGTTCGTCGAGGCGCGCTACCGGGCCGGGCCGCGACGCGGGCTGATCGGGGAATCGCTCGCCGGCCTGTTCGTCGTCGACACCTTCCTCGAGCGGCCGGACCTGTTCCATGACTATGTCGCGGTGAGCCCGAGCCTGTGGTGGGACGACCGCGCCGACATGCGCCGCGCCGCCGAGCGGCTCGCGCGCCGGTCTTATGGCGGCCGGCGCCTCTATCTCGCCGTCGCGAACGAAGGCGGCACGATGCAGGACGGAGTCGACCGGCTGCGAGCGGCGCTGGCCGAGCGGCCGCCGGAAGGGCTGGAGTTCCGCTACGCCGACCGCAGCGCCAGCGAGACCCACGCCACCATCTATCACGGCGCCGCGCTGGATGCCCTGCGCTGGCTCTATGCCCGCCCGCCGCTGGATTACGGTCCGACGCCCTGGTTCATGATCGAAGGCGCCTCCCCACCGGCCGAAACGCCATAAGGAGACTTCGTTCCCCCCACCCCCGATCGTCAACCCGGCGCAAGCTGGGATCTCGCTCTCCTTCGAGACATGAAATCCGAGCTGGCGCTGGACCGACGCGAGAGGCACCGCCAACGAGAAAGGGCCGCCCGACTGGCGGACGGCCCTTCCCCTCACACGATTTTAGAGGCGGTCAGCGTGCTGACGATCGCCCTGGTCGCGATCCCTTCGCGGCCGCCTTCCCGCGGCGGCCGTGATACTCTTCATCGCTTGGCGACCATCAACGGCGCAAGAAGGCGCCGGTTCCTCCCCGAGCGCCTCCGCCTACGAAGCGCTGTCGAGCGCCGCCTGCACCCGCCGGCACGCCTCCAAGTCGGGCCGGCCTCGCGGCCGGCACCCGCCTGCGACCGATCCGGCTGAGCGGCCGCCGCGGACGCCATGGCCAGAGCGAGGCTAGCCGTGATCGCCCAGGTCCGGCGCTTCATCACCCATCCTCTCCTTTTTCGCCTGGGAAAGAATGGCGCCGGGCCGGCACGCTTGCCAGCGGGAATGCGGCGACCGCGACGAGAAAGGGCCGCCCGCTTTCGCGGACGGCCCTTTCCCTCGTACGAACCAGGTTTCGGTCAGCGCTGCTGACGATCGTCCTGGTCGCGATCCATCTGGCCGCCGCCCTGCTGACGATCGTCCTGCTGGCGGTTGCGGTCCTGATCCTGCTGCTGCTGCTGGCCCTGCTGGCCCTGTCCGCCCTGCTGCTGCTGACGGTCCTGCTGGCCGCCCTGCTGGTTCTGCTGGCCGCCCTGCTGGTTCTGCTGGCGGTCGCCTTGATTGTCCTGGTTGGCCATCTTTCAGACTCCTCACGCTCGTCCCGCGGGTTGCGGGGATGTCGGTTCAACGAAGCATCTTGATCTACGTTGCTCGTCCGGGCGCGGCGGGCCTTCGCATCGGCGCTTCCCGGAGCGTCGGCGGGCTTGAACAAGCCTCTGGAATCGCTGACACTCCCGGTCATGATGACGGCCGGTCATCCCAGTCGGCGTGACAGGATCGGCTCCGCCTCGGCGGCTCTGCTCGTCCAGGCGGGGATCGGCGCCGCCTTGCTGTGGGGGCTGGGCACGGACCTGCGCGAGGCGATCGAGGCTCCGCTCCAGGCCATCGACATATTGCCGCTCGAGCCGCCCGCCGAACCCGAGGTGGTGCGGCCGCCGCCGCGGGTCGAGAGCGACACCCGCTCGCAGCGTTTCGCCCCGGACGAGGAAGGCGGCGCCGCCCCGCCCAACATCCGCTCGCGCGCGACCGAGGCGACCGCGCCCGAGCCGCTGGTGCCGCTGCCGGTGCCGTCGCCGATCGTCGTCGCCGAGAAGCCCGGGACCGGCAGCGATCCGACGACCGGATCGGCCGACGTCCGCGGTCCCGGCACCGGCAGCGGCGGGATCGGCGACGGCACCGGCTCGGGCGCCGGCGGCGGCGGCGGCGGGGGCGGCGGCTATGGCCGGCTGACGCCGCCGCGCCGGATCCGCGGCGACCTCTATGACAGCGACTATCCGCCGGGCCTCGGCGAAATCGGCGTCGGCGGCCGGGTCTCGGTCATCTTCACCATCCTCGACGATGGGCGGGTCACCGACTGCCGCATCACCCGCTCGAGCGGCAGCGATGCGCTCGACGACGCCACCTGCCGGCTGATCGAGCGCCGCTATCTGTTCGAGCCGTCGCGCGACGGCCGCGGCCGGCCGATCGTGTCGCGGATGACCGAGAATCACGAATGGCTGGTCGAGGACCTCCCGCCCGAGCGCGAGCCGCCGCGGCGTCGCCGGCGGATGTGGTGAGGCCCTTCCTCGCCCAATGCGCGACGAGCGAACGGACCATCCCCCGTCACCCCGACGCAATCCGGGATACGAAGTGACGTCCACGACCCCTCCGCTACTCCCGCGCCGCTCGGGATGATATGCCGGCGCAGCGGTCGAGCGCGGGAGGGTCTGCCGTGACGAGGAAGATGGGGATGAGGGGCGCCCTGCTGGCAGGGCTGGTCGGCGGAGCGGCAGGCGCGGCGTGGGCGCAGGCATTCGATTCGGACGAGATACAGCGAGAGGCACGGCGAGCGGCGGCCGAGGCGCGGCTCGAGGCCGCCTGCGTCTCGGCCTATCCGCCCGCTTTCGATGCCGACGGCAGCGGCTACAGCTTCGCGGATTGCCGATGCGCGGCCGATGCCCTGATCCGCGAAGCGGGGGCCGACGCCCTCGGCGGGATCGGCGGCAAGGAAGCGGCGGCCCGGCTCCAACCCCATCTCGACAGCTGCCGCGCCGGCGGTGGCGCCAAGCCTTCCGACCTCGCGATGCCGCCGGTGGTCGCGGCGCCGCCGGTCGGCTCCGCCGGGCCGGCGACCGATGGCACCGAAGCCCCGGTCCAGGAAGTGACGGCGAGGGTGGAGATCGTGCCGGAGTCCGAGCGCTCCGGCGGCCTCCTCGCCTGGCTGGGGCGCAGCGGCCTGCCGCTCTGGATCTGGGTGCTCCTCCCGGTCGCCGCAGGGGTCGCCGCTCTGGTGCTGATGGCCCGCCGCGGCAAGACGCGCTGACCGTCCGCTGCCTCAGCGCCCCTCGGCGCGCTCGGCGACATGGTCAATCACCTCGCCGAACGGCGCGACCCAGATCTCGCCGCGACGGGCGGCCAGCCAGTCGAGCAGCGCCTGGTGCGCCTCGGCGGAGACGGCAAGATGATCGCCGCCGACGCCGTGGAACATGAAGATTCCGAGGCCGCCTCCGGCGCGGACCGCTTCGGCGAAGGCGATGAGGTCCTCGGCGCCGTTCAACTCGGTGAAGCTGCGGCTCGGCACCCGGAAGCGGTCGATCGCGGCGGGGTCGCGAACGATGCCGTCGCCGTCGCCGCCGGTGCGGACGTGGCGGACGAGGCCGGAGGCGCGCAGCGGCTCGACATAGTCCTCGCCGCCGACGATCGTCTGGCTGCACGGCACCGAGTAGGTGCGCGCCGCCTCGCCGTCGATCGCCGCCAGCAAGGTGTTCATCGCCGCGATGTCGCGCAGCATCGCCGCCACGCTCCATCGCTCGGCATGGAAGATGCGCTCGGCGGGAAAGGACGCGGCCGGGCAGGGATGGAAGGCCGAATGATTGCCGAGCTCATGCCCGGCCGCGGCGGCGGCGCGCCAGCGTGGCACGTCCTCGGCCGGGAAGGTCGCGTTGAGGAAGAAGGTCCCCCTGAAGCCGCTCGCCTCGAGCTGCGGCGCCGCCGTGTCGAGCTGCGAGGGCAAGGCGTCGTCATACGTGAGCACGATCGCGGCGCGGGCACCGTCGGGCCAGAAGGTGGAAGGCGGCTCGGCCGCCGCGGGCGCGTCCGCGAGAGTCAGCAGCAGAAGAAGCAGCGGAATGCAGCACCGTGCAGGCATGGCCCCTCCCCTCGCGCCTTGGAGAACGGCACGGCGTCTCCGCGCTATTCCTCCTACGCCACGACCCCCGGTCCGTCATCCCGGTAGGCGCGCTCCCCGGCTTTCGCTTCAGCTGTGGAGCGCCCGCTCGAACGCCGCGGCGGCCTCGGCGCCGGCGATTTCGGTGAGCAGGCCCATGAAGATTTGGGTGGTATGGACCGGCTCGCGCGCCATCCGGGTCATCAGCCGGTCCATCGCCGGGCGGCCGATGCGCTGCTCGAGCTCGACGAGGAGCAAAGGTCCCTTCTGGTAGAGCTGGACGCGATTGGGGCGGCCATGGCCCATGACCGGCCCGGCGTCGGCCGCGGCGGTGCGCTTCTCGGCGATCATCCGCTCCGCCTCGTCCGGCCCCAAGGCGGCCTCGACATAGCGGATGGCGGCATATTCGGCGGCGGATTCGACCAGCCAGAAATCGTCGGTGATCGGGCTCGCCAGCTTCCACCAGGCATGGGCGATCTCGTGGGCGGCGTGGCGCGCGGCGCCGCTCTCGGGATAATCGGGGGCGCTGCGGCCGCCCTCCGAGAACACCGTGTAGCCGGTGCGGGCATAGGCCATCGACCGCTCGCGCCAGACCACCGCCATCCGCACCACCTGGTCCATCGGGCCATATTGGGCCTGGAAGTAGCGCGCCGCGCCTTCGGAATGGCGGATGTAGAAGCTGGACAGGCGGGTGGCGAGGTCGCGCGCGAAGAACTCGACCCCGGGCGCCTCGGCGCGCTGCAGGCCGCGCATCGCCACCATCGGCACGTCGATGTCGATATAGTCGCGGCGGATGCGCACGCCGGTCGGGGTCCGGGTCACTTCGCCCTGGGCGACGACGACGAGGTCGGGATCGAGCCCGTCCATCTCGGCATCGAGGGTGAAGCGGGTCTGGATGTCGGCGCCGACCGGGAACCACATATGGTCGATGAACAGCTCGAACCCCTCAGGCCGGAGCGGGCGGACGCCGGCATCGTCCGCGGGATTGATCGGTCCGGCATAGAGCAGGCGGATCGTCATCGGCCCCGAGGCGCCGGGCGCGGCGGCGAAGCGATAGCGCACCAGCCCCTCGACCGGACTCTCCACCGGCTCCGCCGAAGCGAGGCGGGTGCCCGGGGAGACCTGGACACCGCCGAGCACGAACCGCCGCGAGAGGAGGAACTCCTTCTCGCGCGTTCCCGGCGGCAAGGTGATGGTGACGTCGGCCTCGAGCCGGCCGCTCTCGTCGAAGGCGGCGCGGAGGGCGTAATGCGGGGGCGCCGGTGCCGGCTCTGCCGAAGCGGTCAGCAGCAGGGCGGCGAGCCAAACGAGCAGCAGCCTCACCGGCGATGGATCCGGCCGTCCCGCATGACGAAGGCGACCCGCTCGAGGGCCGCGACGTCGGCGAGCGGATCGCCGTCGACGGCGATGATGTCGGCCGCCTTGCCCGCGGCGATCGATCCGATCGTATCGGCCAGCCCGAGATGCTCGGCGGCGTTGACGGTGGCGGTGCGGATCGCCTCGAGCGGGGTCAGGCCGGCGCGGACGAGCAGGCCGAACTCGCGCGCATTCTCGCCGTGGCGGCTGACGCTGGCGTCGGTGCCGAAGGCGATGCGGACGCCACCCTGATGGGCGCGGCGGGTCGACTCGATCATCCGCGGGCCGACCCGCAACGCCTTGTCGCGGATCGCCGGGGAGAGGAAGCTGTTCGGGTCGTTCCCCCAGCGGGTCACCGTCTCGCCGGCGAGAAGGGTCGGCACCAGCCAGGCGCCGCGCTCGCGCATCAGCCGCACCGATTCCGCGTCGAGATTGGTGCCGTGCTCGATCGAATCGCCGCCGGCGCGCAGGAAGGCGTTGATCGCCGCCGCGTCATGGGCGTGGGCGGTGACCCGCCGGCCGAGCGCGTGGGCGGTCTCGACGATCGCCGCCATCTCGTCGTCGGTGAATTGCTGGCCCAGGCCCGAGGCGATGTCGGACAGCACCGATCCGGTGGCGGTGATCTTGATATGGTCGGCGCCGCGATGGATGGTCTCGCGGGTCACCCGCCGGCAATCGTCCGCACCCGAGCACAGGCTCGGCCGCCTCAGGACGTGGCCGACGTCGGGGCGGTAGCCGGCGGGGTCGCCGGGGCCGCCATGCGGGCTCAGCGCGTTGCCGGCGGCGAGGATGCGCGGACCCGGCACTCTCCCCCGGGCGATGCCGTCGCGCAGCGCGAAGATGGCGTCATTCTCCTCGCCCATGTCGGCGACGGTGGTGAAGCCCGCCTCCAGCGTGACGCGGGCATAATGCACGCCGTCCATGGCGAGGTCGGCGGCGGTCTGCACCGTCCGGCGGACGCGGTCGTCAGGACCGTTCTCGTGGCAGATATGGACGTGCGAATCGATCAGCCCCGGCAGGACGAAGCGGTCGCGAAGGTCGATCACCTCGCCTTCGCCCTCGCCGACATAGCCCTCGCGGATGTCGACGATGCGCCCGGCGCGGACGACGATCGTGTGGGCGCTCAGCACCCGGCCCGTCGCCGGATCGGCGAGCAGCCGCCCGGCCTGGATGAAGGTGGTGGCGGGTTCCTGGGCGTGAGCGGGGGCGAGAGCGAAGAAGGCAAGGAGCAGGGCGAAGAAGGCACGCACCCAATCCTCCCCCTTGGGGGGAGGGGGACCAGGCGAAGCCTGGTGGAGGGGTGTCAGCGTCTCCGCTGGTTCTGCGCGCGCCGCATATGGCACCGGCGCTGACACCCCTCCACCGCCCTGCGGGCGGTCCCCCTCCCCTCGAAGGGGAGGATCTCGTCGTTGCGCCATCATGCCCCCTGTCCCACGATCCATCCCTCTACCTGCTCCTCGAGCAGCGGCAGTGGCAGCGGGCCGTTGCCGAGGACGAGGTCGTGGAAGGCGCGAAGGTCGAACCGGTCGCCCAGCCGGGCTCGCGCCTGCTCGCGTAGCGCGAGGATCTTCTGCATGCCGACATAATAAGAGCAGGCCTGGCCCGGCAGCACGATGTAGCGGTCGATCTCGCGCTGATTGTCGTAATGGCTGCTCGGCATGTTCCGATCGAGATATTCGGTCGCCTGCGCCCGCGTCCAGCGCAGGGCGTGGATGCCGGTGTCGACCACCAGGCGGCAGGCGCGCATCAGCTGGAGCGAGAGGCGCCCGAAATCGGCATAGGGGTCGGCATAGAGCCCCATCTCCTTGGGCAGCCGCTCCGAATAGAGCCCCCAGCCCTCGCTGAACGCGGCGATGCTGGCGAAGCGGCGGAAGCGGGGGATGCCCTGCAGCTCGTGGGCGATCACCGTCTCGACATGATGGCCGGGGATCGCCTCGTGATAGAGGGTGGCGGCGAGCTGGTAGCGCGGCTGGGCGCCCATGTCGGCGAGGTTGATGTAGAAGATGCCGGGCCGCGAGCCGTCCTGCGGCGGGTTGGTATAGGAGGCCTTGGCGGCCGAGCGCTCGCGCCACGCCTCGACGGCGCGGACCTCGACCGGCTTGGTCGGCAGCCGGCCGAACAGCTCGCCTTGCCGACCACGGATCTCGTCGAGCAGCGCCTCGGCCTCGGCGAGATAGGCGGCGCGCCCTTCCGCCGTATCGGGATGGTAGAAGCGCGGGTCGGTGCGCATGAAGTCGAAGAAGTCCTGGAGCGAGCCGGTGCGACCGGCGCGCGTCATGATCGCGCGCATCTCCTCGTGGATCGCCGCCACCTCGCGCAGGCCGAGCACGTGCACGTCGTCGGGCGCGAGCGGCAGCGTCGTATAGGCCTCCAGCCGGGCGCGGTAGAAGTCGGCGCCGTCGGGCAGCTTCCAGACGCCGTCCACCTCGTCGGCGCGCCCCTCGGCGGCGCGCAGATAGGCGACCAGGCTGCGATAGCCGCTGGCGAAGCCGCCCCGGAGCGCCGCCTCCGCCCGGGCGACCAGCGCCGGGCGGTCAGCCTCCGGAACCTGTGACCCGGCGAGCTTGGTCTTGAAGTCGGCGAGCAGAGGGCTGTCCGTCGCGCCCGGCTCGAACGGAGCGCCGCGCAGCAGATTCTCGGCCGGGCCGATGACGAGGGGATAGACGAAGCGCGGCGGCCGCACGCCGGCCGCCTCCTCGCGCCGCAGCGAGTCGATCACCTGCTCCATCAGCGGCGCCACCCGCTCGAGGCGGAGGATATAGGCCTCGGCGTCGGCCGCGGTCGCGATCGGATGGAAATTGAGCAGGGTGGTCGGCACGCGCGTGTGCATGCCGCCCATCTGGGTCAGGCCGTAGCCATGGTCGCGCCAGCGCCAGGAGCGGATCGACTCCTCGGCGTCGCGCTCGAACATGCGGTAGCTGAGCCGCGCCTGCGGGGACAGGCGCTCGACATCGAAACGGCGAAGCTCGGCGAGATCCTGCCGGCGAAGCTGGTGGTTCTCGAGCGCGCGCGCCTCGCCGAGATCGTCCCATTTGTCCTGGTCGCGCTTGATCCCCTGGCGCGACTGGGCGATCGGGCTGCGCGACAGCCCGCGCTGGAAGATCGCCTCGAAGAAGGCATCGAGCCGGGCATCCTCGCTGCCCTGCGCAGCGAACAAGGGCGGGACGACGAGCTGCAGCCCCAGCGCCGCCGAAAGCGCGCCGAATTCGCGCCGGCTGATCATGCCTCTCCTCCCTCGCCGATCCAGCGCTCGACATTGGCATCGAGCATCGGCAGCGGCAGCGGTCCGCTGCCGAGCACGACGTCGTGGAACCGGCGCAGGTCGAAGCGCGGGCCGAGCCGGGCCTGGACGCGGGCGCGCAGCTCGACCAGCTTCAACTTGCCCATCTCGTAGGCACAGGCCTGGCCGGGCGTGACGATGTAGCGCTGGATCGCCGTGACGTTGTCGGCGTGATTGCTCGGCGTGTTCTCGTCGAGCCAGGCGATCGCCTGCTCGCGCGACCAGCGCAGCGCATGGACGCCGGTATCGACCACCAGCCGGCCGGCGCGCATCAGTTCCATCGAGAGGCGGCCGAATTCCTGCCAGGCATCGGCATAGAGGTCCATCTCGAGCGGAAGCTGCTCGGCATAGAGCGCCCAGCCCTCGCTGAACGCGGTATAGCCGCCATATTGGCGGAACTTGGGAAGGCCGGTGAGCTCGCGCGACACTGCCCGCTCGAGATGATGGCCGGGGACGCCCTCGTGATAGGCGAGGGCCGAAAGCTCGTAGACCGGGAGGTTGCGCATCTCGCGCTGATTGACCAGCAGCCGGCCCGGGCGGCTGCCGTCCGCCGATGGCGCGAAATAGCCCGCCGTCGCCGCCGACACCTCCATCCACAGCGGCACGCGCTCGACGACGACGTTCGCGCGCGGGCGCCGGGTCATGATCTCGTCGAGACGAGCCGAGACTTCGTCGATCCGCGCCCGCATCTCGCCGAGGAACCGCGCCCGTCCCTCGTCGCTGTTCGGGTAATAGAGACGGTCGCTGGTGCGGGCGTGGACGAACAATTGCTGCAGCGACCCGGAGAAATCGAGCCGCGGCATCAAGGCGCGCATCTCGCCGTGGATCCGCGCCACCTCCTCGTGGCCGATCCGGTGTACCTCGGCCGGCGAGGTCGGAAGCGTCGTCTCCATCGCCAGGGCGGCGGCGTAATAGGCTTCGCCCTCCGGCAGTTGCCAGACGCCGTCATTGCGGTCGACGATCCGCTCGCTCTCGCGCAGATGCTCGATGAGGTGACGGAAGCCCGGGCCGAAGCCCTCGGTCAGCCCCGCTTCGGCGTCGCGCACCAGCCGCGCCCGCGCCGCCTCGTCGATGTCGAGCGCGCCGACCTTGGCCTTGAAGTCGGCGAGGATCGGGCTGTCGCTCCCGCTCGCGTCGAAGGGGGCGCCGCGAAGGAGATTCTCGATATTGGCGATGACCAGCGGATAGGAGAAATCGGGCGGGCGGGTGCCGTGCCGCGCCTGCAGTTCGAGATGGGCGACGATCTCGCCAAGATAGGGGCGCACGCGGTGGAGGCGGGCCACATAGGCCTCGGCATCGGCGCTATCCGCGATCGGGTGATCGCTGATCAGGGTCGAAGGAACCGAGCGCTGCGGGCCGCGCATCTGGCAGACCGGATAGCGGTTCAACCGCCAGCGATGGGCGGTGAGCGACTGCTCGTTCTCGTACCGGAACAGGTCGTAGCTGAGCTGCGCGTCGGACGAGAGCGCGGAGCGGTCGAAGCGGTCGAGGGCGGCGAGATCCCGGCGGACCAGCTCGGCCTCCTCGGCGGCGTGGGCCTCGCCGACCTGGGGCCAGCGGTCGCGGCCGCTGCGCAGGCCGAGGTTGGACTGGAGGCCGGGGCTGCGCGCCAGGTTGCGCTGCCAGACCTCCTCGAAGAAGGCGGCGAGCCGGGCATCCTGGCTCCCCGGCTGCATCGCCCAGGCGGGAGCGGCGCCGGCGAGCAGGCCGGCGACGATCATCTCGCGCCGGCTGAAGGCGAGGCCGCTCATTCCGCCCGGGCGGTCTCGGCGCCGCCCCGCAGGTGCCGGTCGAGGAATTGGAGGATGGTGCGGTAGGCGGTGATCTGGTTGGCCTTCTTCCGGAAGCCGTGGCCCTCATCCGGGAAGACGACATAGTCGACCGGCACGTCATTGGCGCGCACGCGGGCGACGATGTCCTCGGACTCGACCGGCAGCACGCGCGGGTCGTTCTGCCCCTGAAGGACGAGCAGCGGCCGGCGGATGCGCTCGGCGTGGAAGACCGGCGAGATGCTGCGCAGATAGTCGGCGTCGCGTTCCGGATCGCCGACCTCGGTGAACAGCAGGCGACGCAGGTCCTCCCACCAGCTCGGCGTGTTCTGGAGAAGGCGCAGCCAATTCGAGACGCCGTAAATGTCGACGCCGACGGCGAACTCTTCGGGCCGGAAGGTCAGCCCGGCGAGCGCCATGTAGCCGCCATAGCTCTGGCCCTGGATGGCGACCCGGTCGACATCGACATGCCCGGTCTCGCCGAGCCACCTCTTGGCGGCGACGACGTCGTCGAGATCGGCGCTGCCGTGGCGGCGATCGTCCATGTGGTAGAAGCTGCGGCCCGACCCGCTGCTGCCGCGATTGTTGATCTCGAAGACGACATAGCCGTGGTTGACGAGATACTGGACGAGCGGGCGGTAGCCGATCCGGCTCTCGTCGCCCGGTCCGCCATGGACGTGGATCACCGCCGGCCGGCGCTCGCCGGGGTGGGCGCCGTGCGGGAGATAGAGCACGCCCGGCACCTCGACTCCGTCATAGGATCGGAAGCGCACCACCTCGCCATTGACGAGATCGGCCGGATCGACCTCCGGCGCCTGGGCGCGCAGCAGCAGTCGGCGCTCGCCGGTGCCGAGATCCTGGACATAGACGTCGCCGGGCGTGTTGCCGCTCGACACCGAGACGGCGGCGAGCGGCGCGCCGTTGGCGAGGAGCAGGCCGACGCTGGCCTGCGGCGCCGGATTCTCGAACGGCACCGGGCGGAGCGTCGCCGCGTCGAACAGATAGGGCCGGCCGCGCGCATCCTCGTTCACCGAGACGACGAGGTAGCGATTGTCGCTCGACAGAGTGGCGCCGCTCACGTCCCACCGCTCGGGCCGGAAGACCGTCGTGCGCTCGCCGGTCGCCAGGTCCTGGCGGACGAGGAAGGTGAACTCGCCGCCATCGTCGGTGGTGTAGAAGAGCACCGAACCGGTGGCGGCGAAGGCCTGGGGCTCGCAGGCGACCGGGCCGGCTGCGGTGAGCTGGCGAAGCTGCCGGTCCTGACGGTCATAGACGTAGCAAGGCTTGGTGGCGTTGTCGTGGATCCGGCTCAAGGCGACGTAGCGCCGGTCCGGGCTGACCGCGCGGATCTGGTAGGCGCGGTCGTTCTCGAACAGTTTGGTCCGCTCGTAGCCGTCCGCCGAGATCTCGTAGAGGTCGAAGAAGCGCGGATCGCGATCGTTCATCTGGACGAAGAAGGAGCGGCCGTCATGCGCCCAGTCGACGAAGCGGGCGACGTGGCGCTCGCCGGGAGTGACGTCGCGGACGCTG
This sequence comes from Sphingosinicella terrae, assembly GCF_003347635.1. Classification (GTDB taxonomy): domain Bacteria; phylum Pseudomonadota; class Alphaproteobacteria; order Sphingomonadales; family Sphingomonadaceae; genus Allosphingosinicella; species Allosphingosinicella terrae. The sequence continues at coordinate 77,708 of NZ_QDFY01000005.1, read as the reverse complement.
CCGTCCAGCTCGCGCACATAGAGATGGGCGAGCTCGTTGCCGCCCTGGTCGCTCGAATAGAGGATCCGCTCGTCGCGCGGAAAATAGCCGATCGCGCTCACCGTCTCGACCGTCGACTCAGTCAGCCGCTGGAGCGGGCCGCCGTCGACCGGGACGACGTAGATGTTGGCGATGCCGGTGCGGTTGCTCGTGGTCAGCAGCTTGGAATTGTCCGGCGAGAAAGAGAGGCGGCCGAACGAGTCGGCCGCCATCAGTTGCTCGATCGTATAGGTCCGGACCGCGCTGTCGGCCGCCACCGCCGGCATGGGCGCGAGCAGCAGCGCGAAGACGAGCGCCAGCAGCCGAAGCGTCACGGCCCTGCCCCGCTCGGACACGCTCAGAATCGCACCGAAGCGGTCGCGGTAAAGGTACGGCCGATCGGATCGTAGACGTTGAATGGACGGGTCACGGTGGCGGCGAAGGGAAGGTCGGCATCGAACAGGTTGCGGACGCTCACCTGCATCCGGACATTGTCGTTGACCGCGAAGCCGACGGTGCCGTTGACGATCGTATAGTCGCCATATTCGTTGATCGGCGTGTCCTCGATCGTGGCGTCGAGATCGCCGACCGTGTCGGAATTCCAGATCACCTGGAGGTCGATGTCCACCGGATCGAAGTTGAACCCGACCCGGCCGTTGAGCCGCCATTCCGGCGTCCCCACCGTTCCCGCCGCCTCCAGGATGGGCGCAGCGCCCGACGCCTGGCTGCGGAACCGGTCGATATAGAAGGCCTTGAGGCCCAGCCGGATGAAGGCGGGTCTATCCGAGGCGATATTGGGGATGGGAATGCGATAGTCGATCTCGCCGATGATCCCGGCGAAGTCGAGCGTGGCGCTGTTGAAATAGGTCTCCTGATAGCCGTCGGCGATGTCGCCGGCGATGCGGTTGCGGCCGGTAGCGGCCGACTGCTCTGCCGCCTCGGCGGCGGTGAGGCGGCGGAAAGCGTCGCAGGCCGCCTCGTCGGGAAAGGTGGGGCTGTCGTAGCAGGCGGTCTGGGCGCTGCCGAGCGTGAAGCGGGAAATCGCGCCGTCGAGCTTGATCTCGCTATAGTCGATCGTGATCCGCAGCCGGGGAATGCTGGGCGGCTGCCAGACCAGTCCGACGGACCAGGAATCGGCGGTCTCGTTATCGAGATCGGGATTGCCGCCGATGATGCCGAATGGCGAGGCCCCGTTCGTCGTCGGGGTGAAAGCATTGGGGTCGGGACCTCCGACCGCCGCCAGAGCGGCTGTACAATTGGCGAGACGGACGGCCGGGTTCGGCCCGGCATTGACCCGGGTCGAGGCGCAGACGTCGTCGGCGCGGCGGGCCACAGGTGTCGTATTGAGGAAGAGCTCGACGATCGAGGGCGAGCGGATCGCGTGAGTGAAGACGCCGCGAAGCGTCAAGCCTTCGAGGATGCCGCCGAAGCGGGGCTCCAGGCGGCCGCCGGCCGACCAGGTGATGTCTCCGCCGGTGGTCGAATGCGACACGTAGCGCGCTGCGCCTTCGAACTCGAGGCGGCGGATGACCGGCCAGCCGGTCGCGTCGCTGACCAGCGGCACCACCGTCTCGGCATAGACCTCGTCGGTGTTGAACCGGCCCTCGGCCGCGTCGGGAAAGGCGACCGCCCCGCCGAGCAGGGTCAGGCCGCCATTGATGATGTCATTGCCTTCGAACGAGCCGGTCTCGGTGCGATGGCCGTAGCCGATGCTGAAGGCGATGGGCTCGGCAATGCCGAAGGGAAGCCGCCCCCCGAGATTGGCGGTGATCTCCTCGAGTGCGTTGCGGCTGATGCCGACGCCCTGATCGATAACATAAGCCGCCGCCTCGGGCGAGAAGGCCTGATAGCCGAACGGGTTCAACGGAACGCAGGCGCCGCCGCTTCGGCAGACGATGTTGCCGCTGCCGTCGCGAACCACGTCGATCGCCTGCAGGAAACGGGTCTGGTTGATCTGGTTCAGTTCGGACCGATTGCGGCTGTGGCCGTAATTGTAGGCGATATCCCAGTTGAGCGTCTGACCCCAGGCGTCGAACTCGCCGCGGCCACCGACGACGATGCGCCAGACGTCGAGCTCCGTCTTGGCAGGATCGCTGTCGGCGATGTCGTTGAGGTTGCGGTTGAGCCGGAACGTCTGGTCGCCGGTGATACCGTTGAGCGCGAGGATCGCTCTGGTCTCTTCCGGCAGGAACGGATTGTCGGCGCGAAAGGCGAGCGACGGCCCGCCGACGCCTGGCGCCGCGAACTGGAACAGGTCGCTGAGCTTGGTGCCGCTGGTATGGGCGTAGGAGCCCTCGAAGAAGAGGTTCAGCCACGGCGTCGCGTCGAAATTGCCGAGCGCGTTGAGCAGGTAGCGCTCGTTGGGCGAGAGCAGCAGGGCGTGATCGGCGGGGTTGAGGCCGTCGCCGCCGTTGCGAAACAGGCCGCCGCTGTCACCGACGAAGCGCGCGCCGCGGACGAACGGCACCAGGCGGCCATCGGGAGCGAATTGCAGCGGGGTGCCTCCGGCGGTGACCGGCACGCCGTTCGCGGTGATGTAGGTGTCGTCAGACGGCAGCGCACCGGACCGGAAGGGCAGGCCGCCTTCGGTCAAGAGCGCGATCCGCTGATCGATGACGGTGAGCGCCGGAATGCCGTCGTTGCGGTCGGTATTGCCGGACGAGACCAGCGAGAGGAATTCGGGGAAGCGGCCCGACAGCCGCATGCCTTCCTGCCGGACATATTCGGCAGCGAGGACGATATTGCCGCGGCCTTCCATGAAGTTGCGGCCGAACAGCCCGCGCACGGTCTGGCTGGCGGCGTCGCCCTCTTCGCTGATCGAGGCGAGACCGGTCAGCTCGAGCCCCTCATAATCGTCCTTGAGGATGAAGTTGACGGTGCCCGAAATCGCGTCCGAGCCGTAGACCGGGGCGCCGCCGATCGCGACCGTCTCGATCCTCTCGACGAGGCCGACGGGGATCAGGTTCACGTCGACCTGGGAGCCGGGCGAGACCGGACCGCCGCTGCCGGAGACCGTGTTGGACGAGACGAACCGCCGGCCGTTGACCAGGGTCAGCGTCCGCTGCGAGCCGAGGCCGAAGAAGTTGGCGAAGCTCTGGGCGACGCCAAGCTGGCCCTGGGAGGTGCCGAGCTGGCTGTTCGCGGGCGGGGCGAAACCGGGCGTGTCGGCCAGCGCCTGGATGACATTGGTATAGCCGCGCCGTTCGATCTCGGCCTCGTCGACGACGGTCGCGGCCTGGATGGTGTCGACGCCGACGCGCTCGATGCGCGAGCCGGTGACGAAGATGTCCTCTCGCGCCTCCGCGGGCGCCGCCGAGCCTGCCTGCGCGGCGGTTGCCGCGGCCGCCGCCCGGGTCACCACCAGCGCGCCGCCGCTACCGGTCGTCACCTCTAACCCGGTGCCGGCGAGCATCTGCCGAAGCGCTTCGAGCGGCGTATAGCTTCCGGCCACCGGCCGCGTCCGGATTCCGGCGAGGTCGCTGCTCGGCGCAATGATCTGCACCCCCGACTGGATCGCGACGGCCTGGACCTGCTGGGCCGCATCGCCGGGTTGCAGGTCGTAGCGCTGCCGGCCCTGGGCCAGCGCCGGACTGGCCGCGAGGAGGGCAAAGCCGACACCTGCCAGCAAGGCTCCGCGCAACGTCGAATTCGTCGATCCCGCCCCTGTCATCGAACCACCCTCCCGTGGATGCGGACTCATCGTCCTTCAGCGGGAACGAGCGACGGCAAGGGGGAATCCACCATAGCTCGGGAAACTTAATGAAGGCGTGGCTGCGGAGCATCAGGTCCGCAGCAGGTCTCAGGGGCAAACCGTCCAATAATATTCTTTGGTATCAGATGCTTAGCCAACGGCGACGCCATGCGCGGGCGACCGTTTCAGTGCGACGGGGAATTCGACCGCCGCATCAGGTGGAGCCCGTCCTCGCGAACGACCACCTGGCCGTTGAAGGCCTGGGCGGCGCCGCGGGCGAAGGCTTCGCCATCGCCGATCCGGAACACGCCGACGAACTCGGCCCGCGCCAGGGTCGGATCGTCGATCGTCACCGCGACGTCGGAATAGCGGTTCACCTCCGCGGCGGCGCGGCCGAGCGACTGGCCGTCGAACACCAGCAGGCCGCGCTGCCAGGCGAGGCGGCGGCCGACCTCGCTCGCCTCGAGGGTCGCGCGGCGCGCGCCGGTCGAAGCCATGACGAACTGCTCGTTGGCTCGGATCAGGCGGCGCTCGCCGCCCGCCTCATCGACGGCGACGACCCCCTCCTCGACCGTGACCTCGACCTCGCCGTGCCGGCGCTCGACGGCGAAGCGCGTGCCGATCGCGGTGACGGTGACGCCTTGCGCGGTGACCACGAAGGGGCGGGCGCTGTCATGAGCGACGTCGAACAGAGCCTCGCCGTCGCGGACGACGATCCGCCTCTGATCCTCGCCATAGCGCACCTGCACGGTGGCGCCGCCGTTCAGGAACAGCCTCGACCCGTCCTCGAGCGCGATCTCGCGTACTTCGGCACGCTCGGTGGCGACGCGGCCGGGGAGCCGATCATAAGCCAGTCCGCCGCCGATCAGCGCGACGGCGAGCGAAGCCGCCATCGCGTAGCGGCTCCACCGCCGCGGCGCCTCGTCGGCGACGGGCTCCGGCCGGGGCGCCGCGTCGAGCGCGGCGACGCGGTCGACGTCGAGCCAGAGCGCCTGGGCGCGGACGAAGGCCCCGAGATGGCGATGGCTCTGGGCGAGCCACGCATCGAGCTGGCGCTGCTCCTCGCCGGTCAGCTCCCGCTCGGCCGAACGGACGGCCCAGGCCGCGGCCTGACCCTCAACCTCGTCCCCGTTTCCAGAACCGATCCGTACCAACCTTCAAAACCTCCGACCCTTGCTCCGCCGACTTCATCTTCTGCGAGATGAGGCGCAGGGCCTTCGCTAGATGCTTCTCGACCGTGCTTTCGGCAACACCCATGCGCGCCGAGATCTCGCGCTGCGATAGCTCCTCGAACTTCTTCAGCTTGAATGCCTGGCGACATTTCGGTGGAAGTTCTTCGATCAGCCTGTGCAACCGCGCGATTTCTTCCTGTCCACTCAGCCGGCGATGGGCGTTTACCTCATCGTCGACGATGTTCAAGACTTCCAAATCCGCCATCAGCTCGATCGAGACGATCCGCGAGCGGCGCAGATGCTCGCCGATAATGTGGCGAGCGGTGACGAACAGATAGGCGCGCGCATTGAGGATCTTGTCGATGTCGGCGGTCCACAGGCGGGCATAGGCCTCCTGCACCACCTCATCGAGATCGCAGGATTCCAGCCCGCGCAGCCGCACCGACAGCCAGCGCCGGACGTCCGGCTCGTGAGGAATGACTTCGCGGGCGAACCAGCGAAGGCGGCTGCCATGATCCATGTCGCATGGCATCATTGATCGGCCTTCTGGTCAAGGCGCTTGCGCCCCTGTGCCTTCATTGGCTGATGCTCCGGGTGACGCGGCCATTCTCGTCGAGGAAGTCGATGCTGGGGGTGCCGTCGCTCGCCACCCGCATCACCAGCCGCGGCCGGCCCTGCGGATCGGCGAGGCGGACGAGGGCATCGCCGCTTGTCTTGCCGGCGAAGACCCGTTCGGCGCCGCCGCCGCCATTGGCCTCGGCGAAGGTCCGCATCTCGGCGCGGATGCGGTTGCGCTCGTCGTCGGTCTGCGCCCGCGCCGCCCGGTCGCTCATCTCCATCAGCGGCTCGATGGAATAATCCGGGCGATCCCACACGCGAAGCCCGGCCGACCGCCGGCCGCCGCTCTCGGCATATTCGAGGCCGACCGTCTGGTCCTGCTTGTACTGATCGAACATGATGCTCGCGCTGGCGGAGCGGTTGGCCGCATTGCTTCGATAGGTGAGGCCGCCGACCTCGTCGCCGTCGTCATTGTAGAACCACATGCCGCCGCCGCTGCGACTGTGGTGGCGATATTCCCGGCCATTCATGAACAGGCCCGGAAAGCGGGCGCTGTTGGCGAGGACGAGACGATAGCGCCCGTTCGGTTCGACGATGTTGAGCCTCTGGACATTGATCTCGTCGAACGTCGTCGGCCCGGGCTGCGGATCGGCGGAGGCGAAGGTCAGCGGCAGCATCGTCCCTCCTCCGAAGGCCAATGCCGCCGCTGCCCACGCTTTCCACCCCATGCCGCCCTCCTTGCTCAATAATTCCAATCCGACACATCCTCGCCCGGTGGGGCGGTGCGGCGGACATGCTCAGCCATCTCGCGAACCACGCCCGCCCAATCGGTGTGATGCCAGTTATGGCCCTTTTTCGGCCGGCCATATTCGAAGCGCATCGGATATTCGGCGCCGCCGACCTCGCGCACCATCGATTCGAACTGATAGACAGCGAGGTTCAGGTAGAAATCGTCCATCTCGCCGGCGAACAGGTTGATCCGGCCGCGAAGCTGCGGGCCGAGCCGATCCCAGTGGCGCCGGACATGGGCGCTGAGGTCGTAGCCGTTGTCGCGCATGTAATGGGCGACCTCGCGGTCGATGACACCCGTGCGCGGATCGAACAGCGGGACCGGATAGCCGTCGGCACCGACCGGGCCGTGCGTCGCCTGCCAGATGCCGAGCTGGTAGAAGGAGCGTCCGCGCGAGCCGAGCACCGCCTCGAGGCGGGCGAGCTGACGGACGTCGAACACCGGCTGGCCTTCGCGCGACCGGCGGAACGGGCGCTCGCGGACGTTCCAGTCGTTCACCCGCAAGGTGAACATGTTCTCGTCCTCGTAGATGTTGGCGAGCTGGTAGCGGGTGAAGTCGATGGGGTCGGGATTGAACACCCAGGCGCCGCCGATCAGCTCCGGATAATGGACCTGCATCGCCAGGGCCTCCCAGCCGCCGGTCGAGGCGCCCTCGACGATCCGACCATAAGGCTGCTGGATGAGCCGGAAGGTGCGCTCGAGATGGGGCATCAGCTCGCGCGTGATCGCATCGCCATAGGGGCCGTTGTTCGCCGAGTTGAGAGAATAGGATTCGACGAAATAGGGGCTCGGGATCTCGAAGGTGATCGCGACCATGCGCGGGAAGCCGTCGGCCATCCATTCCTGCGCGAACTCGTAGCCGGTGCGGACGTTGGCGTCCTGCGCCGCCGCCTGGGCGCGGGGCGTGTTGGTCGCCGGATCGGTGGTGAAGCCGAACGGCGCATCGCCATGGCCGAAGACGTAGACGGCCGGATAGCGGGCGCCCGGATTCTCGGCGAATCCCCGCGGCAGCAGCACGCTCGCGCCGATGTACATGTCCCGGCCCCAGAAGCGGGACAGGATGTCGCTGCGGATGCGGACATGCTTGATCCAGTCCGTCTCGACCCGCTCGGGCGTGGCCGGGACGCGCTCGGTCAGTGCCAGCGCGATCCGTTGCGAGCCGGCCGGATCGATCGTCACCGCCACCGGACGGCTGTAGAGATTTCCCTCCATCATCGTCGAGAAGACCCGGCGATTGGAGATCGGCACCCAGATGCGGTGACCATCGGCGCGGCTCACCTGGGTGTAGCGGATCAGCAGCGCCTGGACCTGGTAGTCGCCCGGCGGAAGCTCGGAAAGGTTGGCGGCAAAGCTGTCGGCGGCTCCGCCGACGACCGCGGTCCCGCCCGGACGGAGGCCTTCGACGTCCACACCGAAGGCAGGCGGCCCGGTGATGCCGATCTGGAGCCGCGGCTCCGGGTCATGGGCGCGGGCCGCGACCACGATGAGCCGGCCGGTGACCGGCCCCTCTTCCGTCGACGGCAGGGTGACGGCGAAACTTGGCTGGGCGGCCGCCGGAATCGCGGCGCCGAGGCCCAGGAGCAGCGACAGAAGGACGACCAAAGTCCGATACATGCCCACGCCCATGCCCATGCCCATGCCCCGCTCCCTTGCCTGCCGTTGACGATGAACGGGAAAGACCGATCCGCCACTCTTGCCAAAGATTCTCTCGCAGGTGAGGAAAACGGCTTCCGGAGCGTCATCCCATCGAGAGAGGCGCACGAGGGGGGCAGAACAATGTCGGATCCGATGGTCTCGACCGAGCAGTTGGCCGCACGCGTCGGGGCACCCGATCTGCGCATCGTCGACGCGAGCTGGCACCTCGACTCGCGCGACGCGCTCGAGGAATATCGCGCCGGACACATACCGGGTGCCGTCTTCTTCGACATCGACGCTATCTCGGACACCGGCAGCCGGCTGCCGCACATGCTGCCCCAGCCCAAGGCCTTCGCCGAAGCGGTCGGCGCATTGGGGATAAGCAACCGCGACGACATCGTCGTCTATGACAGCGCCGGCTTGTTCTCCGCCGCACGCGTCTGGTGGACCTTCCGGGCCATGGGCGCCGAGCGGGCCCGCGTCCTCGACGGCGGCCTCCCGAAATGGACCGAGGAGGGACGGCCGCTGGAGAAGGGGTTGCCGGCGCCGCCACCGGCGACGTTCCGCGCGCCGTTCAAGGCGGGTCTCGTCCGCGATCTGCCGGGCGTGCGCCGCGACCTCGGCACCGGCGGCGCGCAGGTCGTCGACGCCCGGCCCGCCGCCCGCTTCGCCGGGGCGGCTCCCGAGCCTCGTCCGGGCCTGCGCAGCGGCCACATGCCGGGCGCGCTCAGCCTGCCTTTGTCCCTGCTCATCGATCTCGAGGGAAAGCTCAAGCCCGCCGGCGAGCTTCGCGCCGCCTTCGCCGCGGCGGGCGTCGATCCCGGCCGCCCGGTGACCGCGACCTGCGGCTCGGGGATCACGGCCGCGGGGATCGCGCTGGCCCTCGCGCGGCTCGGAAACGAATGGGCCGCCGTCTATGACGGGTCCTGGGCGGAGTGGGGCGCATTGAGCGAGCTGCCGGTGGAAATCGGCGCCTGACCGGCCGGAGCGCCGTCCGCGTCGACGCGCTCGACCTCGGGGAAACGCTGCCGGAGCGCCTCGATCCACTGCCGTGAATCGCCCGCGACAACGATCGTCGCCCGGGCCGGATCGAAAGAGCGCGCCGCCGCCGCCATCCGCGCAGGGGCGAGATCGCGCTCGCCGAGCAATTCCACCCGAGCCGTCGCGAGCGGCGCACCGGTCGTCACCAGCGAAGCGACATAGGCGGCCAAGCCGGCCGTCCGCTCGGTCTGCGAAGCGAGCGCATTGACGAGGAAATCGGATCGCTCCGCGGCCACCTCCGGGCTCACCGGCGCCTCGGCCATCCGGCCGAGCTGATCGAGGACGAGGCCGACCACTTCGGCCGCCGCTTCGTTGCGGGTCTGCGTCGCGGTGAGCAGGACCGACTGGTGTCGGCGCGACTCGATCTGGCTGCCGGCGCCGTAGCTCAGCCCGCGGCGGGTGCGGATCTCCTGGTAGAGCAGACCCTGCTGGCCGCCGCCCAGGCGCGCATTGGCGACCTGCAGGGCCGGCCAATCCGGCGATGCGCGCCCGACCGTCGGCAGGGCGCTGAGCACCGCCGTCTGGCCTGCTCCCGGAATGTCGACGGCGAGGATCCGAGGCGCGGCAGCCGGCGCGGGCGCGGGCGGCGGCGCGGCTTCGGCCGCGTCGGCGGTCCAGTCGCCGAAGAGCCGCTCGGCAAGGCGGAGCGCCTCGTCGGCGGTGAGGGCACCGGTGACGATCAATGTCGCATTGCGCGGACCCCACATCGTCCTGTGGGCGGCGACGAGATCGTCCCGGGACACGTCGCCGAGGCTCTCCGAGGTCGGCAGACCGGCATAGGCCGTGCCCGCGAACGCGGCGCGCCACAGGACGCGCAGCGCCGCCTGGGTCGGCTGGCGAACCGCCACGGCGAGCGCGTCGGTCTGCTGGCGGCGGACGCGATCGAGCTCGGCTGCCGGCAGATCGGGGCGCCGGGCGATGTCGGCGAGGAGCCGCCCGGCCGCTTCGGCAAAAGCGGCCGGCACGTTGACCGTGATGAGCGTCGCGTCGGCTTCGGCGCTCGCCGAGAGCGATCCGCCGAGCGCGGCCACCTCGCTTGCCAGCTCGGCCGCACTGCGGCCGCCGGCGCCGCGCTGGGCGACGGCGGCGAGCAGATCGGCGAGGCCCGCCTTGCCGGCAGGATCGGCGGAATCGCCGCCGCCGATGGCCAAGGTCAGCGTCACCAGCGGGACCTCGGTCGAGCGCGCGGCGACGATGCGCAGCCCATTGTCGAGGCGCCGGTCGCTCAATGTGGGGACGACGCGCGGCAAAGCGGCACCCGGGGACGGCGGCGGCCGCCGTTCCGCGTCGGAGGCGAGCGTCACGGGCGGGCGGGTCGCCGCGGGAACGATCGTGCCGAGTTGCGCACTGTCCGGCGGCGCATCGCCGGCATAGCCGGCCGGCCGTAGCGATTCGTCCTGGTATCGGATGACGATCCGTCGTCCGTCGTCGAGCAGGCGCCGGGCGATGCGCTGGACCCCGGCGGGGTCGAGCGCCCGGATCGCCGCCAGCTGCCGGTCCTCATGATCGGGCGAGCCGCCCACGGTCACGCCGCCGCCGAGCTCGAAGCCGCGGCCCCGCGCGGTCTCGCGGCGCGCCAGGGCGTCGCCGAGCATCGCGTTCTTCGCGGCAGCGAGCTCGTCATCCCCGACGAGGCCGTCGCGGAGGGTCGCGATCTCCGCCGCGAGCGCGGCCTGCGCCTCGTCGACCTCCCTCCCCTGCGCCAGTGTGACCACCAGCGCATAGGCATAGCCGTCCCGCGCCGGCAGGTTGATGGACGAGATGTTGGAAGCGAGCTGCAGCTCGTCGATCAGCCGGCGCCGCAGCCGGCCGGCGGCGCCGCGGGCCAGCAGGGTGTCGATCAAGGCGAGGCCCGCGGCATCGGGATCGTCGGCCGCGGGTGCGCGCCAGGAGAAGACCAAAGCCGGCAGCGGCACGTTCGGGGCGTAGGCGTCTACGGTCCGCGGCGCCGGGCTGCCCGTCTCGGCGGTCAGGTCACGCGGGATCGGGCGCGAAGGACGCGCGATCGAGCCGAGATATTGGTCGACCCAGGCATCGACCTGCGCCGCGTCGAAATTGCCGGAGATGACGAAGACCGCGTTGTCGGGACGGTAATAGGCCTCGTGGAAGGCGCGGACGTCGTCCAGCGTCGCCGCATCGAGATCGGCCATGGTGCCGCCGATCGGCCGCAGATAAGGGTGGGTGCCGAAGTTGAATGCCGGGATCAGGGTGTAGAGGATGCGGCCATAAGGCTGGGCCAGGATACGCTGGCGCAATTCCTCCTTCACGACGTCGCGCTCCGAGCGAAAGGCGGCCTCGTCGACGACGAGATTGCGAAGCCTCTCGCCCTCCATCCAGATCAGCGCTTCGAGCTGGCTGGCCGGGGCGGTGGCATAATATTGGGTGAAGTCCCACAGCGTCGACGCGTTGGTCGAGCCGCCGATCGAGGTGACGAAGGCGGAAACGCCCTGGGGCAGGTTCCGCGTCGTCTTGAACATCAGATGCTCGAAGAGATGGGCGAAGCCGCTGCGCCCGCGCGGATCGTCGTTCTGGCCGACATCGTACCAGATTCCGACGGTGGCGGTGGAGGCCGAGGGGTCTCGGATGAGGTAGATGCGCGCGCCATTGGCGAGCGTCCTGTGGGTGTAGTCGAGCGAGGGGACCGAAAGGGGCGGCGGGGGGTCGGCGCGGGCGGAGGCCGTCGAGGGTATCAACCAGACGATCGCAGCCACGATCAGAGCGCCGAGAATATGCATGCCAGTCCTCCCCTCGAAAGGAGGCCTGGCCGCGCGGAATCCGCCACTGCGACGCTCGTCCCGCCTTCCCGCTCCGAACGTCACGAGGCCGTCATGATGGTCTGGGAAGGGCACCGCGTCGCTTCCAGGGGGAATGATCCATGTCTCGCTTCTCGTCGACCAGCGCCGCCAGCGTGCTGGCGCTGTTCGCCTCCACGCCTTGCCTCGCCCAGCAGGTGGCTCCCGCCGAGGAGGAGTCGATCGTCGTCACGGCGCAGTTGCGCGAGCAAAGCCTCGTCGAAGTGCCGATGGCGATCACCGCGGTCGACGGCGCCTTCCTGGACGCGTTCGGCCTCAACGATTTCGAGGAGCTGTCGCGCTTCGTGCCGGGCTTCGAGGTCCAGAACCAGTCCCCCAACAATCCCGGCTTCAACATGCGCGGGATCACGTCCGATTCCGGAAGCGCCTTCGTCGAGCCGCGGGTCTCCGTTTTCCAGGACGGCGTGTCGATCTCCAAATCGCGTGGCTCCTACGTGGAGCTTTTCGACATGGAGCGGGTCGAGATCGTGCGCGGCCCTCAATCGACGCTCTATGGCCGCGGCGCGCTGATCGGCGCGGTCAATCTCATCCAGAACAAGGCCGACCCGGGAGGCTTCGAGGGACTCCTTCGCGCAGGCTACGGCAGTCACGACAGCCTCCTGCTCGAAGGCATGGTCAACGCGCCGCTGGGCGAGCGGGCGGCGGTGCGCGTTTCCGGCCGTTATCGCCAGCGCGACGGCTATGTCGAGAATCTGCTCGGCGAAGACCTGAACTCGACCGACACCGGCGCCATCCGCGGGACGCTGCGACTGGAGCCGGCCGACAGGGTCTCGATCGACGTGATCGGCAATTATCAGGAAGACCACCCGTCCGGCACCTCGTTCAAGTCGCTCGCCTTCAATCCCACCGATCCGGCGACGGGGGCCGTGCTCGGCGACGGCCGCCCATGGACCGCCGCGACGCTCGCGCCGGGTGCGGGCTTCGAGGACGGACGGCCGCTCGGACTCGACCGGGAGGTGTGGGGCGTGACCGGGATCGTCCGCGCGGCGCTCGGCGACGCCTTCACGTTGACCTCGATCACCGCCTGGCGCGAATTCGACTCGCTCGAGATCTTCGATGCCGACGGCATCTCGCTCGCCGCCCTGACCGCGGCCGAGGATGCGCAAGGCGAGCAGCTCAGCCAGGAGCTGCGTCTCACCTATGAGAGCGACCGCGTCACCGCCTTTGTCGGCGCCTCCTATTTCAACGAGGAAGGTTCACAGCGAACGCCGTCCCAGTTCGACGAGCGGATCCTCCTCGCCCGGCTCACCGGAACGCTGAATGGAGGACCGCTCGCCCCCGGGCGGCCGGCCAGCGACCCGGCGTCGTCCGCCCTGTTCGGGCAAACCGCCTTCACCGCGGCCCTGCTCCAGGGCGCCGCCGCCGCATCGGGCGTGGCGCTGCCGGCGCCACTCGCGGCCGGGATCGCGGCCAATCTGAAGGCCGACCATCGCGAGACCTCGACCAATTTCTCCGAGACCGAGTCGTTCGACATTTTCGGCGACGTGACGGTGCGGGTAACCGACCGGCTCGAGCTCGGCGCCGGCCTGCGCTACAGCCATGACGACAAGGCTTCCGGGATCAGTGCGGCCGTGCTCAACGGCCGATCGATCCTGGGCGGCTTCATCGGCGCCCTCGGCCTTCCGGCCGCGCAGCGCGACGCGCTCCTGACCGCCCTGGCGGCGCCAGGGGCCACATCCATTCCTCCCTCCGCCCAGTTCCCGGTGCCGCTCTTCGGTCTCGGATCACAGCCGACGCCGAACAATGGCGAGACAATCGTCGCCGACCTCGACGATGGCGGCTTCACATGGCGGCTGGTCGCGCGTTACGAACTGACGCCGACGAGCAGCCTCTATGCGAACTATGCCCGCGGCCGGCGGCCCGAGCTGCTTTCCGCCTCTCCGCCGGCGACGCCGTTCGGCGCGGCGCGCTTCGACCTGGTGGACGCCGAGACGGTCGACAGCTTCGAGATCGGCGCCCGCAGCCAGACCCGAGACCTCCTTCTCGACGGCTCGGTCTTCTATTATCGCTACGACAACTTCCAGACCACGGTTCAGCAGGGCACGCTCTTCGTCGTCACCAACGCGGGCGAGGCCGAAGCCTATGGCTTCGAAGGCCAGGCACGGTGGCGGGCCGGCTCCGGCCTGTCCCTGTTCGCGACCTACGCCTTCAATCATAGCCGCTTCACCACCGGCGTTCGCGACGGCAACCGCTTCCGCCTCTCTCCCGATCACAGCCTTTCGCTCGGCGCGATCATCGGCGCCGACATCGGCCCGGGCCGGCTCAGCTTCGCGCCGAGCCTCACCTGGCGCTCGCGAGTCTATTTCGACGACGACAATGACCGCCCGGACCTCCAGACCGTCGCGACCGGCGCCCTGATCGCGGATCTCGTCCAGGACGAGACCCAAGGCGGCTACGCGCTCGTCAACGCCCGCCTGGGCTACACGCTCGACGATCGCTACGAGATCGAGCTCTTCGTCAACAATCTGCTCGACGAGGAATATATCAAGGATGCCGGCAATACCGGTGACGCGATCGGCTTCCCGACCTTCATCGCGGGCGAGCCGCGCCTGTACGGCGTCCAGGCGACGGTAAGGTTCTGACATGCTGAGGATCGACCGTCGGACGCTCCTCAAGGTCGGCAGCTTCGGGCTCGGCGGCCTGGCGGTGCCCGGGGCTGCTCAGATCGCCGCCGCCCGCGGCTTCACCCACAACGTCGCGAGCGGCGAACCGCGCTCGGACTCGGTCATGCTGTGGACGCGCTACGTCAGCTCCGGCGGGCCGGCGCGGCTCGACTGGCAGGTGTCCGAGACGGGCGATTTCGCCCGCATCGCCGCCGGCGGCAGCGTCACCGCCGCAGCCGAGCATGATCATTGCGTCAAGCCCGTCGCGCAGGGCCTCTCGCCCGGCCGGGTCTATTTCTATCGCTTCCTCGATGCGCAGAGTCGTTCTTCGCCGGTCGGGCGGACCCGAACCCTTCCGGAAGGTCCGACCGCGCGATTCAAGCTCGGCGTCTTCTCCTGCTCCAACCTGCCCTTCGGCTGGTTCAACGCCTACGCCCATGCCGCCGCGCGCGACGATATCGACCTCATGGTCCATCTCGGCGACTATCTCTACGAATATGAGCGCGGAAAGTACCCGGCCGCGGCCGAGGCCGTCGCCAGGCGGGTGATCGAGCCGGCGGACGAGATCATCGCGCTGGCCGATTATCGTCTGCGCCATGCCGCCTATCGCGCCGATCCGGACCTGCAGCGCCTCCACCAGCTGTTCCCGATGGTGATGATGTGGGACGATCACGAGCTCGCCAACAATGCCTGGATGGACGGGGCCGAGAATCACCAGGCCGCCGAGGGCGACTGGCCGCTGCGCAAGGCGACGGCGCAGCGCGTCTACCGCGAGTGGCTGCCGGTCGGCGACGAGGCCTGGCAGAGCTACCAGATCGGCGATCTCGCCACCCTGTTCAGACCGGAGACGCGCGTCACCGGGCGGAGCGAGCAGCTCGATCTCGGCCGCGCGCTCGCCGGCGAAGAGGATCTGGCGGCGGCGCTGATCCGGTTCCGGGACGGCCCATGGCGCGACGAGAGCCGCTCCATCATGGGCGCCGCGCAGGAGCGCTGGCTGGCGGAGGGAATGGCAGACTCGGTTCGTTCCGGCACGAAATGGCAGCTGCTCGCCCAGCAGGTGATCATGGGGTCAGTCCGACTCGCGCCGGAGATTGCGGGCATGCTGCGTCCGGAATCGAGCGAGCAGATCCGCCGCAACGTGCTTGCCGGGGCCGCCGCGTCGCGCGCGGGGCTGCCGTTCAACCTCGACATGTGGGACGGCTATCCGGCCGCCCGCGACCGATTGCTGCGTTCGGCGCTCGATGCGGACGCCAACCTCGTCGTCCTTTCCGGCGACAGCCACAATGCCTGGGCCTTCGATCTCGACCTCGGCGGGACTCCGGCCGGAGTCGAATTCGCCGTCCAGAGCGTGACCTCACCGGGCTATGAAAGCTATCTGACCTGGGTGGCGCCAGCGGATCTGGCCCGGGTGACGGTCGCTGCCAATCCGCAGCTGCGATGGGCCGATCTCAGCCGGCGCGGCTACCTCACCGTCGAGCTGACGCCGGAGCGCGTGTCGGGCGAGTGGCTATTCATGGACACTATCCGCGAACGATCGTCGGCCGTCGGGGGACGCGAGACGATGAGCGCGGCCAGGGGCGTCAACCGGCTGAGCTGAGGCGAGGGACGCCTTGAACCACGCCTCGGAGAATCACGCCGGGTCGTCGTGGCGCGCCTCGATCCGTGCCAGCCAGCGGCGCCGGAGCGATGCCGGCCGGTCGGGAAACCGATCGTCGAGGAAGTCCGCCCTGAGCACCCGATCGACCCTGAAGCTGCGGAAATCCCGCCTGAGCTCGCACCACCCGATCAGCGCCCGCGCCGCGTCGGAATAGCCGATGGCGACCGGCCAGACGATGCGGGTCGATTCACGCGCCTCGCGATCGGCATAGACGATCCGGATCTTGCGCCCCTGCCGCGCCCAGGCGCGGGCGCGGGCGACGTCGAGGCCGTCAGGCGGGATGTTCCAGCCCGGCGCCGTGCGCGCGGCGCCGTCCTCGATCAGCGGCCGCAGCCGCTCGGGAACGGTGGCGGCGATCTTGGCGATCAGGTCGCGGGCGGCGCGGGCAAGCGCCGGCTCGCCGTGGCCGGCCACCCATTGCGCGCCGAGCACGGCCGCCTCGACCTCGTCGGTGGTCAGCATCAGCGGCGGCAGATCGAAGCCCCCGTCGAGCACGTATCCGATGCCTGCCTCGCCCCTGACCGGAACACGTTGGCCGATGAGCGCGGCGACGTCGCGATAGACCGAGCGCCTCGAGGTCTCCAGCTCGAGCGCGATCTGCTCCGCCGTCACAGGGCCCGAGGCGCGGCGCAGGATCTGGATGATCTGGAAGAGGCGGTCGGCGCGACGCATCGTCAGGGACATTCCATGCTGACAGCAGGGTGGCAACAGGCTTGCGCTAGGAGGTGCCCGCAACGGAGGAAATCACGATGAAGAAGACCCATCAGGGAAGCTGCCATTGCGGCGCCGTCCGCTTCGAAGTCGATGTCGACCTGGACGCGGGGACCAGCCGCTGCAACTGCTCCTTCTGCTCGAAGGACCGGAGCTGGGGGACGCTCGCCAAGCCCGAGGATTTCCGCCTCGTCTCCGGCGCCAACAGCCTGTCCGACTATCAGTTCGGCACCTTTTCCGGGCATCATCGATTCTGCAGCCGCTGCGGAGTCCACGTCTTCGGCGAAGGGGAGGTCGAGGCGCTCGGCGGCGCCTTCGTCTCGATCCAGGTCGCGACCCTGGACGATCTCGGCCAGGCCGAGCTGGCCGCGCTGCCGATCCTCTACCAGGACGGCCGCAACGACAATTGGTGGAACGTCCCCGAGGAAACGCGGCACCTTTAGCGCCGGCGCCTCGTTTCAGGGCCATGCAGCCGGTCTCGCCGAGGATCCTCGACTGGGCGCGAACGATCGCGCTGGGCTGGGCGGCGGCATTCGCGCTGCTCGCGGCGGGCTGCACCGGCGTCCGGCCGATTCCGGCCCAGCCGGCGGCCGCCGCGGCGAACCTGTCCGCGCAGGCCACGCCCCCTTCGCTCCTGCTCGGCGAGCTGTTCAGCGACGTCGCCTTGTCCGGACAGTTCGAGGACGGCAAGGATTGGGCGGATGCCCGTCCGCTCGGCGACGCGCAGGACATCGTTCGCGCCTATCGCCTGGAGCGACCGACCGGTGCCGCGCTGCGAAGCTTCGTCGATCGTCATTTCGAGCTGCCGCGCACCGGCGCCGGCGCCGCGCCGCCGCCCGGCCTGCCCCTGTGCCGGCACATAAACGGGCTGTGGCCGCTCCTGACCCGCGAGGCCGCCGCGCCGCCGCCGCGTTCGTCGCTGCTGCCCCTCCCTCGCCGCTTCGTCGTGCCGGGCGGGCGCTTCCGCGAGGTCTATTACTGGGATTCCTATTTCACGATGCTGGGCTTCGGACACGCCGAGGCCGATCTGCGGCGCGCGATGGTCGACAATTTCGCTTATTTGATCCGCACCTACGGCCATGTGCCCAACGGCAATCGCACTTACTATCTCAGCCGGTCGCAGCCGCCCTTCTTCTTCAAGATGGTCGAGCAGCTCGCGCCTGACGATCCGCCCCGCGCCTTCGCCGAATATCTGGGCGCCCTTCGCCGCGAGCATGAATTCTGGATGGACGGCGCTGACGGGCTGCGACCCGGCGAGGCACGGCTGCGCGTCGTCGCCCTGCCAAACGGCGCCATCCTCAACCGTTATTACGACGCGCGCGACGTGCCGCGCGACGAATCCTATGCGGCCGACGTCGGGACGGCCGCGCGCGCCTACCGGCCGGCGGCGGAGGTCTATCGCGACCTGCGCGCGGCGGCCGAGAGCGGCTGGGACTTCAGCTCGCGCTGGCTCGCCGACCGCCGCGAGCTGGCGACGATCCGGACGACGTCGATCGTGCCGCCGGACCTCAACGCGCTCCTCCATGGCCTCGAACAGGCGATCGCCGCGGGCTGCGGCCGCGCCGGCGACGCGGCTTGCGCGCAAGCCTTCGCCGCCAAGGCCGAGGCGCGGCGAGCGGCGATGACGGGCTATCTGTGGAACGAGGCGAACGGCCTGTTCGACGACCTCGACTGGCGGCGGGGCGCCCTGGTCGGCAATATCAGCGCCGCGTCGCTCTATCCGCTCTTCACCGGCGTCGCGACGCCGCGGCAGGCGGCCCGGACCGCCCGGACGATCCGCGAACGACTGCTGGTCCAGGGAGGGCTGGCCACGACCGACCAGACCACAAGCGAGCAATGGGACGCGCCGAACGGCTGGGCGCCGCTCCAGTGGATCGCGGTCGAAGGGCTCGGCGCCTATGGCGAGACCGCGCTCGCCGAGGAGATTGCCCGCCGCTGGCTCGCCACCGTCGGCCGCACCTACCGCGAGAGCGGAAGGCTGCTCGAGAAATATGACGTCGCCGAGCGCCGGCCCGGCGGTGGCGGCGAATATCCGCTGCAGGACGGCTTCGGCTGGACGAACGGGGTGACGGTGGCGCTGGTGCGGCGGTTCGGGGCGGGCGTTCTTCCGGCCGACGGATCGGCGAACGTCGACGCTGAAGCCTGCATGGTGCCCGACCGGCTGGCGGCGTAGTCACCGGGCATTGGCATGGGAGTTTAGTATTGTGTCCCGGGACTCTTGATGTCCCCGTGACTTCTGGTGAAGTGGAACCGAAATTTCACGATGCGGGGGAGCCGAGCCATGGCCAGTTACATCGCAGGAGCGGGAACGACGACAATTAAGTATTGTGGCCCCGGAAGTATTTGGCCCCGGAACTCACGAAGCGGCGCGAGTCCCTGCTCCTATGCGCTGTAGATTGGATCGGCCAAGGGAATAAATGGCACCAGGATCAATAAGATCCGAGCGGCGATAGACGCGGGTACCGTTGACCTCGGTCCTCGTCTAAAGGCCGGCGGATCGAGCCCCTGCACTCTCTGCGGCGATAGAGGATTATGTGTCGAGCGACACTTCGTTCCAAGCCGCGTTACCGACTGCCCATTCAAGGGCCCTACGGCGTTCTACAACAACAAACGGAGTGATGCCCTTAGGCGGGTTCTCACCCTTGATATCGGCGTCCCGCAACGCCCAGTGCAGGCAGTAAGCGAGGTCGACTTCGGACCCGATCTCCACCTCATTTCGAACATTCGCGCGAGCGCGGAAGTTGGAACTGCTTTCAGCCGTTCTGAGATCGGGAAGCATTGTTACAAAGCGTTGATCGCACCCTCGCCAGAAGTCGAAATTGGGGACGACGCCGACGAGCCAGGCCAATGCCCACATCCCTTCCACTTGAACCTTGAACTCATCTACGTTGCCCGCGCCAGAATCCAGGAAAGAGAGCTCATCGTCAGTGAGACTTTCGAGTATTCCCTCGTGCGAAATCCATGCCAACGCCTTGTTTTTATCGAAGGCGTGGGCGACTGCGGCAACAGCATTCAAACACGCGATGCGATCCAAAATCTCAGCCTTGGGACGCACTGAGAAGTCGTCAATCATCGGCAACGTCGCGGGAATGTCCACGCCTGCCTTCGCCAGTCGCGCGCGGGATTTCGACCTGAATGCATTAGTTTCCATAGTATGTTCCAAAACCACCGATCCCCTTCGGATGCAGCGTCGGCTGTGTTAGCGGATTCGTGTGCTCAGTCGAGCGGAGAAGCCGCATAACGTTCGGGTTCTCGACGGGGTGGTGCCAGACAGTTCCCGGCGGATTGAGCAAACTCCGCCCCGAGGACATATGGCTAAGCACGCAGCGTTCAGCTCCGAGTCAAACATGCGAGCAAGGTCCGCGAAGAGTTGCGGGGACACAGAGTTCCGGGGGACACAGTTCCGGGGACACAATACTGAATTGCCCGCGGCTCCTCCTCCCGCTATATTACAGGCCATGGCCCGCCTCGCCCGCATCGTGGTTCCCGGCGCTGCGCATCATGTGACGCAGCGGGGCAATCGGCGGTTGCCGATCTTCTTCGGCGACGACGACCGCAAGCTCTACCTCGCGCTGCTGCGCGACGGCTGCGCCGGTGCCGGTGTTCGCTGCCTCGCCTGGTGCCTGATGGACAATCACGTCCACCTGATCCTGGTGCCGGAGAGCGCGGAGGGGCTGCGTGGCGCTCTCGCCGAGGCGCACCGGCGCTACACCCGCCACGTCAATTTCCGCGAGGGCTGGCGCGGCTTCCTCTTCCAGGGCCGCTTCGCCAGCTATCCGATGGACGACGCGCATCTGATGGTGGCGGTGCGCTATGTCGAGCGCAACCCTGTCGCCGCCGGGATGGTCGAGCGGGCCGAGGACTGGCCGTGGTCGAGCGCGCGCAGCCATGTGGTGGGCCGGCGGGCCGGGCAGGATCCGCTGACCGATGTCGGCGCCTTGAAGGCGCGTGTGCCGAACTGGCGTGCGATGCTGCGCCACGGCCTGGAGGCGAGCGACGTTCGCGAGGAGGGAGAGGAACTGGCCGAGGCGATCGAGGCGCGGCTGCGCACCGGCCGCCCTCTCGGCACCGAGGCATGGATCGAAGCCCAGGAGGCGGCGCTCGGGCGAAGGCTCAGGCCCGCCAAGCCCGGACCGAAGCCGAGAGCGGATGCCGCTGAGGCGAATTGAGTATTGTGTCCCCGCAACTACGGCTGGCGGCATAGGCACCGGCGGCACGGGAGTTTAGTATTGCGTCCCCGAAATTACGGGAACCCGCGGTGTCACCGGAGCCCGCCGGAACCCGGTCTCCTCGATCAAGATGTTCGAGGAAGGTCTTGGCCGCTTCCCAGGCGGAGGTTCGGGCGGCAAGCGTGCCTTGCTCGCTGCCCCCGAAATGGATGCTGAAGTCACCGTGCCGGAACGTCACCCGTCCCGGGCCCGGGCCCATGAGCAGGTGGCTGGCGTCGTCGAACTGCAGGTTCGAAAGAGCGTGGCGAAAGCCGTTCCGGCGGAGGCGTTGCTCGATCTGATCGGCCATCCTTGCGGCAGGCCAAATATTGTCCGCTCGGCTCGAGACCAGCAGGATCGGTCCCGCGATCCGCTCCACGGGGATCGCCGCCGCGCGGACCAGTTCAGGCTCGTCGAGTATCGCCTGAAATGGCTGGGGCCCGGCCGCCGCCCCGAGCGGACGGGTGACACGCGGCAAGGGAATTCCGTCGCGGGTCCAGGCCGGGACGGTTCCGGTCGCATCTCCGACGGCGCCCCAGAGCAGGGACGACGGAGAAAAGGCGATCACTCCGTCCACGTCCGATCGAGTGGCCGCATAGAACAATGCCAGCTCGGCCCCTCGTGACTCGCCGATCATGACGATGGGGATGCCGCTGCCGATCCGGCCGCGCAGCCAATCGAACCCGCGATCCACATATTCGAGAGGGATGTTCGCGAGGCTAGCGGGCAGCCCTTCGATCGGACCATTGAAACCGCTGCAATAAGCAAGCGCAAGGACCGCATAGCCGGCGCCGGCGAGGTCACGGGCTGCACGAGCGGAGGGATAGCCGCAGTCGGACCCTCCCAGCAGCAGCACCGCGACTCCGGGCGGGCGATCGACAGGCACGTAATAGCGCGCGGCGATCCCATTGTGGGCCACGTCCAGCCGTTCCGCCTCGTCCGGCTGCGCGCCGCCGGCTTGCGCCGACGCAGGCGTGCTCACCGACAAGAGCAATGCCACGAGCACGATCAGGCGGACCATCGCCTTTACCCTCCCACCGGATGTTCGTGCTACGTTTGTAGCAGTCGCCGGAGGCGCTTTCCAGAGCGCAATCGGAACCGGCGATCCAGTCGTCGATGAATCGGCAGATCTCGACCGAAGCGAGCTAGCGGCCGGGGGCGGCAGCGTTTGCGGGACTCGGCATGGCTGGCGGCGCACAAGTGGCGGAGAGGGTGGGATTCGAACCCACGGTACCCGTGAGGGCACAACGGTTTTCGAGACCGCCCCGATCGACCACTCCGGCACCTCTCCGCTGCTTGGTCAGCGGGCCCCTCGCCAGGAGGGGCCGGTCGATGAGCCGCGCGCCTTAGCTCATGGATTCGGCCTTGCCAAGCAGGCGGATGCCCTCGCTTGTCGGTCGGCGTGCGGAGGCCTACATGTGGGGCACATGAGTCCTTCCCGCAACCATAACGCCGCCAACGGCAATCCCGGTCCGGTCAAGGCGCCGCCGGTCGCGCACGCCTCCTTCTCGATCGGCGAGCTCGTCCGCCATCGCCTGTTCGACTTCCGCGGCGTCGTCTTCGACATCGATCCGGTCTTCGCCAATAGCGAGGAATGGTATCAGGCGATCCCAGAGGACGTCCGGCCGCCCAAGGACCAGCCTTTCTACCACCTCCTCGCCGAGAACGGCGAGTCGAGCTACATCGCCTATGTCAGCCAGCAGAATCTGGTGCCCGACACGCTCGGCGAGCCGATCGACCATCCGGCGATCAGCGGCATGTTCGAGGATTTCGCCGGCGGCCGCTACCGGCTGCGGCCGGAGCGCTGCCACTGAGACGTCGGGCGGCGCCGCCGCCGGTCCGGACTTTTCCCCCGGACGGCCCTCCCTTGGTTGACAGGCGGCGCCTCCCTATGTAGCAGCCAGCGTCCCCGCGCAGCCCTGGGCTTGCGCGGTCAAGTTATTGAAGGTGTCTGGGAAAGCCATGTTCGCAATCGTGCGCACGGGCGGCAAGCAGTATCGCGTCGCCGCCGGAGACAAGATCGTCGTCGAGAAGCTCGCCGGAGAGGCGGGCGATACCATCACGCTGGGCGACGTCCTGCTGGCCGGCGACGGCGGCGAGCTGAAGTCGACCGACGGCCTCACCGTCTCGGCGGAGATCATCGCGCAGGCCAAGGGCGAGAAGGTGACGGTCTTCAAGAAGAAGCGCCGCCACAATTACCGCCGCAAGCGTGGCCACCGCCAGCAGCACACGATCCTCCGGATCGTCGGCATCGGCGACGAGAAGGCCGCGGCGCCGAAGAAGGCCGCCGCCGAGAAGCCGGCCAAGAAGGCCGAATCCGCGCCGCAGCCGTCCGAAGGCCCGGCCAAGGTCGAGGGCGCCGAGAGCGCGATGACCGACACGCCGGCGCCGAAGAAGGCCCGCAAGGAGACCGCGCCGAAGGAAGCGAAGGCCGAGACGCCCGCCAAGGCCGAAGGGACCGCGAGCGAGCAGACCGACACGCCGGCCGCGCCGAAGAAGAAGGCTTCGACAAAGAAGCCGGCAGCCGATAAGAACGCGTAAAGAGCTACGAGGTTAGAGTTTCGTCATGGCACATAAGAAAGCAGGCGGTTCGTCGCGCAACGGTCGCGACTCGCAGAGCAAGCGTCTGGGCGTGAAGAAGTTCGGCGGCGAAACGGTCGTCCCGGGCAACATCATCGTACGCCAGCGCGGCACCAAATATTATCCGGGTTCCGGCGTCGGCATGGGCAAGGACCATACCCTCTTTGCGCTTACCGACGGCCGCGTCGCGTTCCGCGACGGCCGACTCGGTCGCAAGTTCGTGTGCGTGGACATGCAAGCGAACGCAGCCGAATAGGGACAGCCGATGACGGGCTGTCCCCCAAGGGGCGGCCCGGATCCGAAAGGATCGTTCGAGGGAGAGGGTCGCCCCCTCTCTCTCTTTTTGTTTCTCCCTCGAAACTGTCGCCGGACCGTCACCCGAAGGGTCTAGCGGCGCGGCCAGGAGGGAAGAACATGTTCGCGAGAACCGAAAGACTGCTGCTGCGGCCCGGCTGGAGGGAGGACGCTCCGGCCCTGTTCAGGGCGATCGCCGACGAGCGGATCGTCCGCAATCTCGCCCAGGCGCCCTGGCCCTACACGCCTGCCGATGCGGAGGCGTTCCTCACCCGCGAGCGCGACCCGAGGGAAGCGGCCTGCCTCATCTTCCTGCGCACGCGCGGCGCGCCGAAGCTGATCGGCGGCATCGGCTTCGCCGCCAGCGAGCATGGCGAGTCGGAGTTCGGCTACTGGATCGCGCGGCCCTATTGGGGCCTCGGCTTCGCCACCGAGGCGAGCCGGGCGGTGATCGCCTATGCGCGCGATTCGCTGCGCCTGCCGCGGCTGGAAGCCGGCCACTTCCTCGATAATCCCGCCTCGGGCCGGGTGCTGGCCAAGCTCGGCTTCCGGCCGACCGGCCGGATCGTCACCCGCTACAGCGCCGGCCGCGGCGCCGAGGCGCCGTCGCGCGAATTCGTGCTGAACCTGGCCAAGACGGAGACCTGCCTCGAGGCGGATGCCGACGCGGCCTGCGCGATGGCGGCGTAACTTCCTGCCCCTCCCTGCACGCAGGGAGGGGAGATACTCAGGCGAGCGCTTCCGTGGGGGCGCCGAGTTTCTTTTCCGCGGCGGCGATCAGGTGGCGGTCGTCATGCTTCCAGGGGTGGAAGCCAGGAAGGAAGAAGGCGATCCAGGCGCCGAGAATCTTGCGCAGCATGCCGGGACGCACCCAGGCGAACCAGAGCATCCGCGCCCACGCCTTCGGTCCGGTGATCCCGTCCTGCCGGAGCAGCTCGAGCGTGCCGAGCGAGCGATCGACGACGAAGTTGCGGGTGACGAACAGCATCACCCGCGCCTTGACGCTCCAGCGCTTGCGCCGCGGCCACGCCCGGGTGGCGTGCAGCCAGGTGTCGTAGGCGACGCCCTTATGCTCGATCTCCTCGATCGCGTGCCAGCGCCACATCGCCTGGCTCTCCGGATCGGCCGGCGCGAGATGGCGGTCGTCCCCGAGCAGCTCGTGGGCGAGAATGGCGGTGAAATGCTCGAGGCACATGGTCGCGCACAGATTGACGACCGGCGGCCGCGACCTCGTGATCGACAAACGCCATTCCACCCGATCCTCGAGCGTCGTGATGTCGTAGCCGGCCTCGTGCGCCCGCTTGTTGAACTGCACATGCTCGCGGCTGTGCATCACCTCCTGGGTGACGAAGGCCCTGATCTCGCGCTCGAGCTTCGGCGGCGCGCCGTCGCGGAACCGGCGGACGCTCTCCACGAAGAAAGCCTCGCCCTTGGGGAAGGTGGCCGACAGCGCATTGTAGAAAGCGGTGGCGACGGCATCGCCGCCCATCCACCAGCGGTCCTGGCGGTCGCCCCGGCCGAAGCGACGGTCGCGAGGCGTGATGGTCAAGTCTTCGGGTGTACCGAGTCGCGCCATGCTGTATCTCCACTCCCCTGTCGGGCTATGGAATACTTACAACAATGTCAATAAGCCGCGAACGCCTCAGCCCGGAGCAGAGCCGCGCGGCCGCGCTCGAAGCCGCGCGCCGGCTGCTGATCGACGAGGGGCCGCAGGCGGTGACCCTGAAAGCGGTGGCGGCGCAGATCGGCAAGACCCACGCCAACCTGCTCCACCATTTCGGCTCGGCGGCGGGGCTGCAGGCGGCTCTGGCACAGCTGATCAGCGACCGGGTCTGCGCCGGCATCGCCGAGGCCGTCGAGCGCAGCCGCCAGGGCGAGGCCGATCCGATCGAGATCGTCGACAGGACCTTCGACGCCTTCGGACGCGAGGGGGCCGGGGCCCTCGCCGCCTGGATGATCCTTTCCGGGAACCGCGATGCGCTCAATCCCATCCTGGACTCGATCCACCAGCTCGTCGACCGGCTGGGCGAGGGACATGAGGACCGCCCGGTGCACGAGACGACCTTGTGGCTGGTCCTCGCGGCGATCGGCGACTCGCTTCTGGGCGAGCCGATGGCCGAGGCGCTAGGGCTCGCCCGCGGCCAGGCGCGCGAGGTGGCGCGCCGCCAGCTGATCGGATCGACGCGGCTCGAGGAGGGACAGAGGCAATGACCCTGATCACCGGCGCCCATGTGATGATCTACACCCAAAACGAGGCCGCCGACCGGGCCTTCCTGAGCGAAATGATCGAGCTGCCGAGCATCGATTCGGGCGGCGGCCGGCTGATCTTCAAGCTGCCGCCGACCGAGCTCGGCGTGCACGGCCACGTGCGCAACGACCTCCACGAAATCCATCTGATCTGCGAGGATCTCGACGGGGCGATGGCGCGGCTGGCGGAGAAAGGGGTGACCTGCAGCGAGCCGATGACGGCCGATTGGAGCCGGGCCACCTCGGTGCCGCTTCCGGGCGGCGGCAGGATCGGCCTCTACCAGGCCTATCACGAGCGGCCGTGACCCAGGCGAGCGAGGAATTGCAGGCGATCGAGCGCGCCTTCTGGTTCGGCGACGCCGGCCATTATCGCGCCAGGCTGACGCCGGACTGCATGATGGTCTTCCCTCAGATCGGCGTGCTCGACCGCGAGACGCTGATCGCCGGGATCGAGAAGGGGCCGCGCTGGTCCCACCTCGACATCTCCGGCTGGCGCTGCGACCAGCCTGCCGAGGGCGTCGCCGTCATCGCCTATCGCGCCGTCGCCGGCCGCGAAGGCATGGCCGAGCCGTATCGCGCCTGGTGCGGGAGCCTCTATGTCCGGATCGAGGAAGGCTGGCTGATGGCCTTCCACCAGCAGACGCCCGACTGATCCGGCCGGCCTGCCAATCAGGTCCGGCGCCCCTCTTCGAGAGGCGCCGGATCCTTTCATTTATTGGAGCACCGTCGCGCTGTTGCCCATGCCGGACTGATTGACGACGGCCTGGTTGTCGCTGCTCGCCTGAAGGACGGTAGCGACATTCGCCGTGCCCGCCTGCGTGACCAGCGCCAGGTTGCCGGTCGTCCCCGCGGCCTGCGTGATCGCGGCATCGTGGCCCGAGCCGGTCTGCAGGATCGCCGCATCGCTGCCGGCGCCGTTCTGGACGATGCTGGCATGGCTGTCGGCGGCAGAAGCAAAGCCGACGCTGTCATAGTCGCCTTCGAGGAGCTCGGCGAGATCGGCGGTCACGCCCTGGCCGATGCCGGCGCGGTTGCCCGCATCCGTCTGCTCCACGGTCGCCACGTTGCCGGAGCCGATCTGGGCCACGGCGGCGAGGCTGGCGCCGGTCTGCGTCACTTCGGACGCGTTGGTATCGCCGATCTGCGCCACATAGGCGCTCGCGCCATCGCTCGGCTGATCGACGGTCGCCGTGTTGAAGCCGCCCTGCTGATAGACGCGCGCATAGGTGGCGTCGCCGTCCTGGGTGATGTCGGCGTCATTGCCCTCGCCCTGCTGGTCGACGAGCGCCTGCGCGCCGGCGCCGCTCTGGAGCACGAGCGAATATTGCTCGACGCCGTCTCCGGACTGGGAGACGAAGGCGGAGGATTCCGTCCCACGCTGGCTGACGATGGCGTTGTGCCCCTCGCTGCCTTCGCCCGACTGGATGACCGAAGCGTCGCTCCCGGTGGCCGAGGACCATTGGGTCACGCGGGCGGAGTGGGTGATCGGCGCGATGAAGCTGCCCATGCCGGCGCCGATCCCGGATTGGACGACGGAGACGCTCGCGTCGGCGGCGGACTGGCTGACGATCGCGCTGTGCGAGAAGCCGGACTGGTCGACGGTCGCGGACGCGCCGGTCGCCGAGGCTTCCTGCGTGACGGTCGATCCCACGCGCGGCCCGACCTGGGTCACATCGGCGGACTGAAAGTCGCCATATTGGAAGACATTCGACCGGTTGGTATCCTCGGCTTCGAGATTGGTCTGGCTGACGCGGATGATCGAGCCGTCGCCGGTCTGCGAGATCATGCTGTCATTGTTGACATAGCCGCCCTGGCCGGCGGTCTGAGACAGCTCAACCGAGGAATCGCCGTTCTGGACCACGCTGGACTCGTTGCGATCGCCGTCCTGACCGACGACGACCGATCCGGCCGCGGTCTGACCGATGATCGACTCGTTGCCGACGCCCTCGCCTTGCGTCGACGTCGCGGTAGCGCCGTTGCCCGTCTGGTAGATCTTGATGTCGGAATCGACCGAGCCTTCGGCCTGCTCCGCGACCGCATCATTGTCGGAGCCCTGCTGCTGCTCGACCAGCACCAGCCCGGCTTCGCCGGCCTGCGCAACATCGGAAGCGTTATTCTGCGCGAATAAGGGCGCAGCGGAGACGAGGGCGAGAGTGGATATCGTGGCGTAGATGATGCGCTTCATTTTCAACCCTTTTCTTATGGCTTCATGGCCGGTGGGCGCGGAAGCCGGCGCGAGGCGAACGACTCCTGCAACGCCTCGTTAACCATCGGCTGCGACGGTTTCGGGCCTGTCGGGTTTCGATGCGATGTGACTTCCATGTCGGGGTGGTGACGCGGCCTCCCGCCGACCGCCGGGGCGCTCGCGGCCCATATCCGGTCAGGACGGCCCGCGCGGCGATCTGCCCTGCCGAAGCCGGGAGCCGCGACGGCCCCGCCCTTCCCTCCGGCGATTCGCGACCTATAGAGTCGCCATGCATTTCCTCGACCAGGCCAAGATCTTCGTCCGCTCCGGCGCAGGCGGCCCCGGCGCCGTCTCGTTCCGGCGCGAGAAGTTCATCGAATATGGCGGGCCCGACGGCGGCGACGGCGGCAAAGGCGGCGACATCGTGTTCGAGGCGGCCGAGGGCCTCAATACGCTGATCGACTTCCGCTACACCCAGCATTTCAAGGCGCCGCGGGGCAAAGGCGGCGCCGGGCGCAACCAGACCGGCGCCGGCGGCAGGGACCTGGTGATCAAGGTCCCGGTCGGTACCCAGATCCTGTCCGAGGACAAGGAGCATGTGCTGGCCGACATGACCGAGATCGGCCAGCGCATCGTCTTCCTCAAGGGCGGCGACGGCGGCCGCGGCAATGCCAGCTACAAGACGTCGACCAACCGGGCGCCGCGCCAGCACGGCACCGGCTGGCCGGGCGAGGAGATGTGGGTGTGGCTGCGCCTCAAGCTGATCGCCGATGCCGGCCTGATCGGCCTGCCCAATGCCGGCAAGTCGACCTTCCTCAACGCCGTCTCCAACGCCAAGGCGAAGGTCGGCGACTATCCGTTCACCACCCTCCACCCCAAGCTCGGCGTCGTCCGCCACAAGGGCGTCGACTTCGTCCTGGCCGACATACCGGGGCTGATCGAAGGAGCCGCCGAGGGCGCGGGCATCGGCGACCGCTTCCTCGGCCATGTCGAGCGCACCCGCGTGCTGGTCCATCTGGTCGACGCGAACAACGAGGATGTCGGCTCGGCCTATCGGACCGTCCGCGACGAGCTCGAAGCCTATGGCGCCGGGCTCGACGACAAATCCGAGGTCATCGCGCTCAACAAGACCGACACGATCGACGAGGAGCTCACCGCGGCGCTGGCCGAGGAGCTCGCCGCCGAATCCGGCGCCCCGGTCTTCCCCGTCTCCGGGATCACCGGCGAAGGAGTCGACGCCGTGCTCGACGCCATCGTCGAGCGGCTCGGGCGAAGGGCCGAGGCGGCGGCGGACGAGGAGGAAGGCTGGTCGCCGCTGTGAGCAGGCCGCCGCCCGCAAGGTCCGGGCGCCCGCGCAACACCGCGACTCTCGCCGTCACCGGCGGAACCGGCTTCGTCGGCGCCCATCTGATGCGCGTCGCCCGCGCCGGCGGCCTTTCCGTGCGCGCCCTCACCCGCAAGTGGCGGCCGCCCGAGGAAGGCGTGGACTGGATCGAGGGCGCGCTCGACCGGCCGGACAGCCTCGCCCGCCTGTGCGCAGGCGCGGACGCCGTCATCCACGTCGCCGGCCTGATCAACGCCGCGACGCGCGACGCGTTCGACAGCGTCAATGTCGGCGGCACCGCCAACATGGTCGATGCGGCGCGCCATGCCGGCCTGCGCCGCTTCGTCCACGTCTCGTCGCTGGCGGCGCGCGAGCCGGACCTGTCCGATTACGGATGGTCGAAGGCGCGATCGGAGCGGGTCGTCGCGGCGTCCGGCCTGGACTGGACGATCATCCGGCCGCCGGCGGTCTACGGCCCCGGCGACCGCGAGACGTTCGAGCTCTTCCGGATGGCGCGCCGCGGGCTCGTCGCGCTGCCGCCGCGCGGACGCTTCTCGGTCATCCACGTCGAGGATCTGTGCCGCCTGATCCTGGCGGTGATCGACGAGCCGGACACCCATTTCGAGACCTACGAGCCGGACGACGGCACCGACGAGGGCTGGGACCATCGCCACTTCGCCCGGACCCTGGGCCGCGTGCTTGGCAAGCGGCCGGCGACCCTGCCGATGCCGAAGCTGGTCATGCAGGGCGCCTCGCGGGTCGAGCGGCTGGTGCGGCGCGACCGCGCCAAGCTCACCGCGGACCGGGTCCGCTATTTCTGCCATCCCGACTGGGTGGTGACCGCCCGCCACCGACCGCCGGAATCGCTGTGGAAGCCCGAGATCCGCACGCCGACCGGCCTCAAGGACACGGCGGAATGGTACAAGGCGCAGGGCTGGCTGAAATAGAGTCTGTCCTGGCCAGGTGGAGGTGCCGGGATCGTCAGCCCTCGGTGAAGTAGAGCACCAGATAGGCGATACCGCTCGCCACCAGGCCGAGCAGCAAGGTCCGGTAGGCGTAGTTCAGCATCCGGTATTTCTTGGTCTGAAGCACCGTCCCCTGCTGGTGGATGTCGCGCGCCATCGTCCGGTAGACGCTGTCGTCGCTCTCCAGCCGCGTCATCAGCCGGTCGATGAACTCCTCCTCCTTGATCCGGGTGAAGACGCCGAAGAAGAGCAGGTTCGGCTCGGACGCCGAGCGGCGGCCGCGCGTCACCGGCAGCACGGCGAGGATGGCGAAGATCGCGGAGAAGAAGGCGGCGGCGCCGAGGATCAGCAAGGGCAGCGGCGCCGAGGCGCCCTGGGCCTTGCCGATCGTGATGGTGAAGATGACGAAGGTCGCGCCCATGACGATATTGGCCTTGGTATCGGCCATCGCCGAAAGCTGGAGTTGCGCCAGCTGCGTCGTGCGCATCAGGTGCACGGCATTGGCCGGATAATGAGGCGGAACCGGGTTCTTCTCTTCGGCCACGAAAACTTCGCCCCCGTTCAACTGCTTGGCCGCCTCATGCCATGCCGGTGGGCGCCTTGCCAAGCATTCGCCCCTTTCCGGCCCCATTCACTTGGCAGACGGGCGCCGGACCCGGAGTTCGAAACCGCATCGCCCCGAAGCAAAAACCGGTTCCCACTTGTTCGTGCGATGCTCTAGAGGGCAGCCATGACCGACCGAGACCAGACCTTCGCCAAGGTCGCCGAGCTGATCGAGCCATTCAACAAGAAGGGCGTGGCGCTCACCGACTCCACCACCTTCGCCGGCGATCTCGAATGGGACAGCCTGGTGGTCATGGACTTCGTCGCCTCCGTCGAGGACGAGTTCGACATCCTGATCACGATGAACATGCAGGCCGAGATCGAGACGGTCGGGCAGTTGGTCGACGCCGTCGCCAAGCTCAAGGCCGAAGGATAATCCGTTCCCCTCCCCGGACAGGGGAGGGACCGGGGTGGGCCGGTCGCCCCGGCCAGCGGCCTTTCGTCGCCGGACCACCCTCTGCCCCTTCCTGCGCGCAGGGAGGGGGGAAAGGCAGGAAGATGACCGAAGCACTCCAGAACGCGATGGATCCGGCCGACGAGGCGCAGCCCGTCGCGGCACCGGGCCGCGACCTGTTCGCCAAGTTCGATCCGCTGATCGCCGAGCGCGAGGCCCTGCTCTCGACCGGCGTGCGCGATCCGTTCGGGCTGGTGATGGAGAAGGTGCTCTCGCCCACCCGGGCGATCATCCGCGGCAAGGAGACGATCCTGCTCGGCACCTACAATTATATGGGGATGACCTTCGATCCCGACGTGATCGCGGCGGGCAAGAAGGCGCTGGACGATTATGGATCCGGAACCACCGGCAGCCGGGTCCTCAACGGCACCTACCAGGGCCACCGCGAGTGCGAGGAAGCGCTCAAGGAGTTTTACGGCACCGACCATGCCATGGTCTTCTCGACCGGTTATCAGGCCAATCTCGGCCTGATGTCGACCATCGCCGGCAAGGAGGATTACATCATCCTCGACGCCGACAGCCATGCCAGCATCTATGACGGCTGCTTCCTCGGCGACGCCCAGATCGTCCGATTCCGCCACAACAATGTCGACGACCTCGCCCGCCGGCTGGCGCGACTGCCGGCCGAAGCGGGCAAGCTGGTCGTTCTCGAGGGCGTCTATTCGATGCTCGGCGACATCGCGCCGCTCAAGGCGATGGTGGAGGTCGCCAAGCGCCACGGCGCGATGGTCGTGGTCGACGAGGCGCACGGCATGGGCTTCTTCGGCGCCCACGGGCGCGGCGTGTTCGAGGAGGCGGAAGTCGAGGACCAGGTCGAGTTCGTCGTCGGCACCTTCTCCAAGTCGGTGGGGACGGTCGGCGGCTTCGTCGTCTCCAACCATCCCAAATTCGAGGTGCTGCGGCTCGTCTGCCGCCCCTATGTCTTCACCGCGTCGCTGCCGCCTTCGGTGGTCGCCACCGCCGCCACCTCCATCCGCAAGCTGATGCACGCCGAGGAGAAGCGCGCCCATCTCTGGAAGAACAGCCGCCGCCTCCATCTGGGGCTGCGCGAGCTCGGCTTCACCCTGGCGACCCCGGAGGCGCAGTCGGCGATCATCGCGGTGCTCCTCGCCGACCAGGAGACGACGGTGCGGATGTGGCAGGCGCTGCTCGAGGCCGGCCTCTACGTCAACATGGCGCGCCCGCCCGCCACTCCCACCGGCACCTTCCTGCTGCGCTGCTCGCTCTGCGCCAGCCACACCGACGAGGAAGTCGGGCAGATCATCGAGATGTTCGCCGGCGCCGGGCGGGCGACGGGGGTGATCGGCTGACGAGCTCGCGACTGCGCCAGAATGGCCGGCAGCCCACAATCCTCCCCCGTGGGGGGAGGGGGACCGCCCGAGGGCGGTGGAGGGGTGTCAGCATCAGTGCAAATCGCGGCAGGCTCGGTGAAGACGGAGCGCTGACACCCCTCCACCAGCCTATTGCTGGTCCCCCTCCCCTTGCAGGGGAGGATCTCACGCCGGAGCCTTTCCATGCACGCGCGCTTCCACTAGGCTGACGTCATGGCGGATGAGCCGATCGAAGCCGCAGCCGACTATGGCGGGCCGCGGCCCTGGCGGGCGCTGTGGGTGAGCGCCGCCGCCTTGCTGGCGACGCTGGCGCTGATCGGCCTCATCTTCCTCATCACCTGGTCCAACCGCGCGCGCGACGAGGCGCTGGGCTGGGAGCGGCGGACCTACGACGTCATCCTGCTCACCCGGAACATCGACGCCACCATCGCCCGGTCGGAAGCGGCGCTCGGCCGCTACGTGCTCGACGAGAACCAGAATACCGGCACCGCTTACTATAACGAATGGCGCAGCGCGGGCTGGCAGATCGGCCAGCTGCAGCGGCTGGTCCGCCAGGATCCGGCGCAGGCACGGCGGGTGGCGCAGCTCAACCAGCTGTTCCAGCGCCGCAACAACGAGCTCGGCCCGGCGGCCAGCGCCGCCGAACGGCGCGAAGGCGCCGGCGGCCTCAGCATCCTCTACCAGGCGGCGCAGTCGCCGACGCTGCCGGCGCTTCGCCGCGAGCTCGAGGCGGTCGCCGCGGCGGAACGCCAGAATCTCGGAGAGCGGCTGCAGCAGACCCAGATCTTCGTCGCCCGCGCCGATGCATTCACCGAATGGCTCGGCTGGCTCGCCATCCTGATCGGGATCGGCGCGGTCGGGCTCGCCATCCTCGCGCTGCGCGCCTTCCGCGAAGGAGTTACCGCGCGCCAGGAGGCGGATGTCGAGGCGTGGCGCGCGATGGAGCTGGAGCGGGCCGTCCAGCAGCGCACCCGCCAGCTCAGCGTCGCCAATGAGCGGCTGCAGGCCGAGGCGACCGAGCGCGCCGCCGCCGAGGCGCAGCTGCGGCAGGTCCAGAAGATGGAGGCGGTCGGCCAGCTGACCGGCGGTATCGCCCACGACTTCAACAACATGCTCGCCGTCGTCGTCGGCGGCCTCGATCTCGCCAAGCGCCGGCTGCACGGGCCGACGCGCGAGGTCGAGTTCCATCTCGACAATGCGATGGAAGGCGCCACCCGCGCCGCCGCCTTGACCCGGCGGCTGCTCGCCTTCGCCCGCGCCGAGCCGCTGCTCGCCGAGGAGATCGTGCCGTCCGATCATGTCGAGAACATGCTCGAGCTGATCGACCGATCGCTGGGCGAGCGGATCACGGTGCGCTGCCGCTTCCCGGACGATCCCTGGGCGGTCCGCGCCGACCCGACCCAGCTCGAGAATGCGCTGCTCAACCTTGCCGTCAACGCCCGCGACGCGATGGACGGCCAGGGCGAGCTGATGATCGACGTCGCCAACGTCACGCTCGATGCGGGCGAGATCGACGACCTCGCCACCGGCGACTATGTCCGGATCAGCGTCACCGACAGCGGCGCCGGCATCGCCCCCGAGCATCTCGAGCGGGTGTTCGAGCCCTTCTTCACGACCAAGCCCGTCGGCAAGGGCACCGGCCTCGGCCTCACCCAGATCTTCGGCTTCGCCCGCCAGTCCGGCGGCCACGCCACGATCAGGTCGAAGGTCGGCGAGGGGACATGCGTCTCGCTGTTCCTGCCCCGCGACCTCGCCGCCGAGCGGCGCGACACGGTGCGGACGCTGCCGCCCACTTCGGCGGCATCGGCGGATCCGACGCCGAGCCGCCACGGCGCCTCGATCCTCGTCGTCGAGGACGATCCGCGGGTCAGCCGATCGACCATGGCCGCGCTCGAGGAGCTCGGCTATCGTCCGGTCGCCTGCGCCAGCGGCCGCGAGGCGCTGGCGGTGCTGGAAGAGGAACCGGCGATCGACCTCGTCGTCACCGACGTGATGATGCCCGAAATGACCGGCACCGAGCTCGCCGCCGCGATCCGGCACCGCCACCCGCAAATGCCGCTTCTGTTCGTCACCGGCTATGTCGGCGAGGCCGGCGAGGCCGACGACCTGGTCGGCGGCGAGCTGCTGCGCAAGCCGTTCACCGTCTCCGCCTTGGCGCAGGCAGTCGAGACGGCGATGGCCCGGTTCAGCGAATCGCGCCTCGCTTCAACAGGCGAGGCAGCAGAATGAGGGCACCGACCAGCGGCCAGCGCCGCTGCCAGGGCTTGACCTGGATGTCGGTGCCGGCGTGGCGGTTTATCTTCCAGGCCAGGTAATCGATCCCGCCGGCGAAGGTGGTGCTCGCCTTCGCCAGTCTCAGCAAGGTCAGGGCCTTGCCCTTGCGGCGCATCCGCCGCCACCAGCGGTTCATGGCGGCGGGGGACCTGGCCAGCGCGACCTCACCGCCGGCTCCGACGCCCTTCTCCCGTGCGATCCGGGCGAGAGCGGCCAGGCCGAACCTCTCGTAGCGCCGTGGATCGGCGTCGATGATCGCGCCGGGCCGCTGACTTCGCTCGGCCCGCAGCTCGGCCGCGTATGTCAATTCGAACCCGCGCCGCCAGATAGTGCCGATATCGGACCCGGCATCGTCACCGTCATCGCCTTCGTCATCGGGAGGCAGCATCGGCAGCGTGGATTCGAACAAGGTGGGCGCGGCATCGGCAATGGTCGCGACCACCTGGCGACGCGCGCGCTCGTCCGCGGCCCACGCCAGCCGCGAAGGCTGTGCGAAGCGCGCCCAGACCGACGTGCTGCGCGCGCGAGGCCCCATCTCCCTCGCGAAATCGGCCTCGCTCAGCACCGCATATTTGGCGGCGAGCCCCTGATGCTCGAACGGGTAGACGTTCGGCGGGATCAGGCGGTTGGCCAGGGCGAACCATCCCCGGCCATAGGCCTGGCGATAGTCCGAGACGATCAGGTAGAAATCGAGCATGAGCCCATCCAGCTCGCGCTGGCGCAGGCAGGAACCGTAGAAGAGGACGGCGCGCGACGCAGCGCCGTAGCGGGCGGCGATCGCCGCGGCCATCGCGGCGACGCGAGGATCGACCGGTTCAGCCAGTTCGGCCGCGACCAGCTCCTGGAGATCCTCGGGCAAGCGCCTCAGCCTTCGAGGGCGACCCAGGTCGGGGCATGGTCGCTCGCTTTCTCGCGGCCGCGATACTCCTTGTCGACGCCCGCATCGAGCAGCCGGTCGGCGGCCTGCGGCGACAGCAGGAGATGATCGATGCGGAAGCCGGCGTCGCGCTGCCAGCAGCCGGCGGTATAGTCCCAGAAGGTGTAGACGGCGCCGTCGGGATAGCGGGCGCGGATCGCGTCGGTGAAGCCGAGATGGAGGACGCGGCGGTAGGCGGCGCGGCTTTCCGGCTGCATCAGCGCGTCGCTGGCCATCGCCCGCGCCGAAAAGACGTCGTCGGGATCGTCGGTCGGGATGACGTTCCAGTCGCCGGCGAGCACCGTCGAGCGCTCCTCGGCGAGCAGCTCCAGCGCATGCGCGCGCAGGCGGTCCATCCAGCGCAGCTTGTAGTCGAACTTCTCGGTGCCGACCGGATTGCCGTTGGGCAGATAGATCGAGGCCACGACGATATTCCCTGCCTCGGATTCCACCTCCGCCTCGATATAGCGGCTGTGGCTGTCGTCGGGATCGCCGGGCAGGCCCATCCGGCGCAGCTTCGGCGGCGCCCCCGGCGTCAGGATGGCGACACCGTTGAAGCCCTTCTGGCCATGCCAGATCCCGTCATAGCCGGCGGCCCTGATGTCCGCGATCGGGAAGGCCTCGTCGGCGCATTTCACCTCCTGGAGGCAGAGCACGTCCGGCTTCTGCTCGTCCAGATATTCGACGAGGCGCGGCAGCCGGGCGCGGATGCCGTTGAGATTGTAGCTGACGATCTTCATGATGCGGGCTTAGCCGAGCGGGCGTGGGCCGTCATCAGGCCGTTGGACCCGAAACGCCCTGCGCGGCGGCCTCAGATGCTGAAGCTGGTGCCGCAGCCGCAGCCGGAGGCGGCGTTGGGATTGGTGACCTGGAAGGCGGCACCCCCGAGGCTCTCGACGAAATCGACGACGGCGCCGCGGACGAGATCGAGCGAGACCGGGTCGACGACCAGCGTGACTCCGTCGCGATCGACCGAAACATCCTCCGCCTCGGCCTCGTCGGCGAGGCCGAACCGATACTGGAAGCCGGCGCAGCCGCCGCCTTCGACGGAGAGGCGAAGGATGGCGGGCTTGTTCTGACGCGCCGCGATCGCCGCGACGCGGGCGGCGGCGCTGGGGGAGAGGGAGATTTCGGCGGTGTCGGTCATGAGACCGAGATAGGGTGGCGCCGCCCCGAAGACCAGAGGCGCCCGTCGGGAGGAATCAGGGCTTGGCGCGATAGCCGCAGATGATGCCTGCCATGAAGGCCATGAACAGGCCGAGCTGGACCTGCCCATGCGGATCCGACCAGCCCATCAGCTGCTGGCCGAAGGCGAAGAGACCGATGAACATGCACATAGCCAGCCCGAACATGGACTTACGCTCCCCTGATGACCCGAGGAGCCTCCCACAAAAGGGTAAAGCGGGCGTGAATGCTTGTGCCGGCGCTTTCCCGGCTCCATAGGACCGCCATCACCACAGCAGCGACGGACGGCCGATGAAGACCCGCGTCTACGTGACCCTCAAGAACGGCGTGCTCGACCCCCAGGGCAAGGCGATCCACCATGCGCTGGAGGGCCTCGGCTTCGCCGGCGTCAACGACGTGCGCGCCGGCAAGCTGATCGAGCTCGACCTCGAGCCGGGCGTTCCCGACGAGCAGGTCGAGGAAATGTGCCGCAAGCTCCTCGCCAACACGGTGATCGAGAATTTCCGCATCGAGCGGGCCGAGGCGGCGGCGTGAGGAGCGCCGTCATCGTCTTTCCCGGCTCCAACTGCGACCGGGACATGGCCGAGGCGCTTCGGCTGGTCACCGGCCGGGCGCCGGACATGGTCTGGCACCGCGAAAGCGCGCTTCCCGACCGGGTCGACCTCGTCGCCATCCCGGGCGGCTTCTCCTATGGCGATTATCTGCGCTCCGGCGCGATGGCGGCGCAGTCGCCGGTGATGCGCGCCGTCCGAGAAGCGGCCGAGCGCGGCGTGCCGGTGCTCGGCGTGTGCAACGGCTTCCAGGTCCTGACCGAGGCTCATCTCCTGCCCGGCGCGCTGATGCGCAATGCCGGAATCTCCTTCGTCTGTCGCGACGTGCCCTTGCGGGTCGAGAACAGCCAGTCGATCTTCACGTCGCGCTACGAGGCGGGCGAGGAGATCGTCATCCCGGTCGCCCATCATGACGGCAATTACCAGGCCGATGCCGAGACGCTCGACCGGCTCGAGGGCGAGGGCCGGATCGTGTTCCGCTATACCGGCGAATGCAATGGGTCGGCGCGCGACATTGCCGGCATCGTCAACGAGGCGGGCAACGTGCTCGGCATGATGCCGCATCCCGAACGAGCGGTCGAGGACGCCCATGGCCGCACCGACGGCCGCCGCCTGTTCGAAGGGCTGATGGAGGCGGTGAGCCAGCCCGCCTGAGTGCAGGCGTCGACGCCGGAGGGTGCGAAGGCAGAAGGCGCGCCCGGCAGTGCCGCCGAACGCGCCCTCCCCCGCCCCCGGGTCTTGCGCGGACGGACAGGGCGATGCGCCGCACCGCCGCGTTCGCACGCAATAGCCGTGCGCCTAGCCCCGTCCGGCGTGGCTGAAATTACGTAGTTTCCGCGAGGACGGAGGCCGGCTGCCTCCGAAGTGCCGAATGGCACGGCTCAGTCGTGGCCGGCGATCCAGTCCTCGACGACGGGCGCGATGCGGGTGCGCCATTTGCCGCCGTGGAAGATGCCGTAATGGCCGGCGCCCTTGGCGAGATGGTAAAGCTTGCGCTTCGCCGGCAGCTTGGTGGCGATGTCGAGGGCTGCGCGGGTCTGGCCGACCCCGGAAATGTCGTCGCGCTCGCCCTCGATGGCGAGCAGGGCGACGTCGCGGATCGCGGCGGGATCGACCTTGCGGCCGCGATGGGTGAGCTGCCCCTTGGGCAGCAGGTGGCGCTGGAAGACGGTGTCGACCGTCTGCAGATAGAATTCCGCGGTCATGTCGCAGAGCGAGCGATATTCCTCGTAGAAGGACTTGGTCGCCTCGGCGCTGTCGTCGTCGCCCTCGATGAGATGCTTGAACATCTCCCAGTGGCTGACGAGGTGGTTGCCGAGATTCATCGTCATGAAGCCGGCGAGCTGCAGGAAGCCCGGATAGACCGACCTTCCGGCGCCCGGATAGAGATAGGGCACGGTGGCGATGACATTGTTCTCGAACCAGCTGTAGGGCCGCTGGGTGGCGAGGGTATTGACCGCGGTCGGCGCCTTGCGGGTGTCGATCGGACCGCCCATCATCGTCAGCGTCCGCGGCCGGCAGGGATTTTTGTCGGCGCTCATCAGGCACGCAGCGGCGAAGGCGGGGACGGAGGGCTGGCAGACCGCGAGCATGTGGCCGCCCGGGCCGATCGCCTCCATGAACGCGATCAGATAGTCGATATAGTCGTCGAGATCGAAACGGCCCTGATCGAGCGGCACCAGCTTCGCGTCGCGCCAATCGGTGATGTAGACGTCGTGGCGCGGGAGCATCCGCTCGACCGTGCCGCGAAGCAAGGTGGCGTAGTGGCCGGACATCGGCGCGACGATGAGCAGGCGGGGGCCGTCCTCGACGCCTTCGCGGCGGAACCGCTTCAGCTGCCCGAACGGCTTCCTGAGCACGATCTCCTCGTGGACGGCGACCTCGCGACCGTCGACCATGGTGGTATCGAGCCCGAATTCCGGCTTGCCGCGCGGCGCCGCGGCATGGGCGAAGACATCGAGCGCGGAGGCGACGATCGGACCCATGTGGGAGTAAGAGAAGGGATTGGCGGGATTCTGCATCCAGCCGGCGCCGATATTGGCGAGGGTGCTGGCCCCGGCGAGCAGCGAGCGCTGGACCTCATAGGCGTCGTAAAGCATCGATCCTCCACCCCCTGCGAGACATATGGAGTCTCATAGGAGATTAATCCATACGCTTGTTAATCACCGGCGCAAAAAAGGGTTGCTTTGGGCAACGGAAATTCGGGCGTCGCGGGGCGGACGTCCGGACGACGCCGCGGTGACATTCCCATCCCGGGGGCGTCGCGAGGGGCGCGCCTGCCAAGGATCGACCTCCAGCACCGAGCACCCCCACCCTACCCTCCCCCTCCGGGGAGAGGAGATCGGCGGCGCTGCTCGCCGCCCGCCCTCGCCGAGGTTGGCCTCGGGGCCGGCCGCTGCTAACCGCCTCGCATGGCCATTGCCCGTCCCGAGCCCGCGCCGCTGAGGCAGATCGGCGATCTTCGCATGATCTGGGACCGCGCGGTGCGCTACAAGGGGCGGATCGCCGCTGCCGCGCTGTCGCTGCTGGTCGCGGCCGGCGCTACTTTGGCCATTCCCGACGGGTTCCGGCGAGTGATCGACCAGGGCTTCGGCGGCGCCGCCGCGGGCGCGGACGCGGCCGCGATCGGCACCCATTTCCAATATCTCCTTTTCATCGTCCTGGTCATGGCGCTGGCGACCGCCTCGCGCTTCTACTTCGTCTCGTGGCTGGGCGAGCGGGTCGTCGCCGACATCCGCGCCGACGTCCATGACAACATGCTCCGGCTCGAGCCGCGCTTCTTCGAGGAGAACCGCCCTTCCGAGATCGCCT
Source organism: Sphingosinicella terrae (assembly GCF_003347635.1). Classification (GTDB taxonomy): domain Bacteria; phylum Pseudomonadota; class Alphaproteobacteria; order Sphingomonadales; family Sphingomonadaceae; genus Allosphingosinicella; species Allosphingosinicella terrae. The sequence continues at coordinate 37,091 of NZ_QDFY01000005.1, read as the reverse complement.
CGCGGATCACCACCGACACCGCGGTGATCGAGACGGTGGTCGGCAGCACCGTCTCCGTCGCCCTCCGCAACATCGTCATGGCGGTGGGCGGGATCATCTATCTGTTCACGCTGGCGCCGATGCTGACCGCGGGCCTCCTCGTCGGCATTCCGGTGGTGATCGTGCCGATCATGCTGCTCGGCCGCCGGGTGAAGAACCTGTCGCGCAGCAGCCAGGACCGGATCGCCGACGTCGGCTCGATCGTCGCCGAGACCCTGGCGGCGATGCGGATCGTCCAGGCCTTCGCCCAGGAGCGCAGGGAGAGCCGCCGCTTCCGGGACGCCGTCGAATCGGCTTTCGCCACCGCCCGGCGCCGGGTCGTCGTCCGCGCCGCGATGACGGCGATCGTCATCTCGCTCGTCTTCGGCGGGATCACCATGCTGATGTGGCAGGCGACGGTCGACGTCGCCCAGGGCAATATCAGCGGCGGCACCATCGCCGCCTTCGTCATCACCGGCGGCCTCGTCGCCGGATCGCTCGGCGCCCTTACCGAAGTCTATGGCGAGCTGCTGCGCGGCGCCGGCGCCGCCGGCCGGCTGGCGGAGCTGCTCAACGAGACGCCGCAGATCAGGGCGCCGGCCGAACCGAAGCCGCTGCCCGAGCCGGCTCTGGGTGCCCTCACTCTGGAGGGCGTCACCTTCCGCTACCCGACCCGGCCCGAGGTGAGCGCGCTGGCCGGGTTCGACCTCGACGTGAAGCCGGGGGAGACGCTGGCAGTGGTCGGCCCGTCCGGCGCCGGCAAGTCGACCCTGTTCCAGCTCGCCTTGCGCTTCTACGATCCGGACGAGGGCGTGGTGCGGCTCGACGGCCTCGACCTGCGCGACGCCGAGCCTGCCGACCTGCGCGGCCGCATCGCCCTGGTACCGCAGGAGACGATGATCTTCGCCGCCTCGGCGCGCGACAATCTGCGCTACGGCATGTGGGACGCGAGCGACGAGCGGCTCTGGGAGGCGGCCGAGGCCGCCAACGCGGCCGAGTTCCTCCGCAAGCTCCCCGACGGACTCGACACCTATCTGGGCGAAGGCGGCGCCCGGCTGTCGGGCGGGCAGCGCCAGCGCGTCGCCATCGCCCGCGCCTTGCTGCGCGACTCGCCTTTGCTGCTGCTCGACGAGGCGACCTCGTCCCTGGATGCGGAATCGGAGCGGCTGGTCCAGGCCTCGCTCGAGCGGCTGTTCGAAGGGCGCACGACGATCGTCATCGCGCATCGGCTCGCCACCGTCCGCGCCGCCGACCGGATCATCGTCATGGACCATGGCCGGATCGTCGAGGAGGGGGCCCACGACGTCCTCAACGCGCGCGGCGGCCTCTATGCCAAGCTGGCGCGGCTGCAGTTCGAAGGGTTGGCGGCCTGAACCTGCTGTGGCCGCCGGTCGCGGTCAGAGGCTTCTTTCGAGCCGACCGAGCGTGTCCCGCATCCAGCCGACGAAATCGCGGTGGGCTTCGCCGACCGCGATCGCGGAGCGGCGGTAGAGCTCGGATGCCTCGTCGACCTTGATCGCCGGCCATTTCGCCTGATGGGCGGCCGCCTCCGACCGAATCCGGGAGAAATGGCGGCGATAATCCTGCTCGAGCGAGCGGTCGGGCATCGCGGCGAAGAAGGGCTCGGCGAGGCGGCCGACATCGGCCAGTTGCTGCGAGAAACGGCGGCGAAGCTCGACAAGATCGTGGCGGCGGCGCTCGTCGCTGCGGCCCGCAATCGCATGAAGCTCCGCATGGACCCGCTCGAGGGCCTGCAGCTCACGCGTGATCTGCTCGTATTCCGCCATGTCGATCACCCACTCCCGAGGGCACCGATAGGAGGCAAGGGTAAAGGATCTGCTACGGAAGCGGCACGAGCCCGGACCGGCGCCTCACTCCTGGGTGGGCGCCAGCTCCGGAAGCCAGGCGGGTCGGCGCTCGCCATAGACCTCCACCGTCGGCGCCGGGAAATCCGGATCGGAGAAGACGCCGACGGGAATGCTGATCATGCCCGGCCGCCGCTCGATCTCGTAGAAGACGGTAGACCCGCAGGCAGGACAGAAATGGTGGCGCGCCCAGAAGCCGTCCTCGGAGCCACGCTCGAACGTGGTGAAATCCCCTTCGATGCGGACCTGCTCGGCCGGGAAGACGGCGTTCCAGGCGAAGGCGCTGCCGGTGCGGCGCTTGCAGTCCAGGCACTGGCAGACCGAGACCCGCACCGGCTCGCCCTCGACATGGGCGGTGAGCTTCCCGCAGGCGCAGCTCGCTTCGCGGACGCTCATGCCGCCGCCCTCGCTCCGGAGAGCAATTGCTTCACGCCGCGCGCCGCCTGGCGGATACGCTGCTCGTTCTCGACCAGGGCGATGCGGACGAAGCCCTCTCCTTCCTCGCCGAATCCGACTCCGGGGCTGACGGCGACGCCGCCCTCGGCGAGCAGCCGCTTCGAGAATTCCATCGAGCCGAGATGGCGGAACGGCTCGGGTATCGGCGCCCAGGCGAACATGCTCGCCTCCGGCGGCGGAATGTCCCAGCCCGCCCGTCCGAAGCATTCGACGAGGGTGTCCCGGCGCGACCGGTAGAGACGCCGGTTCGCCTCGATAATGTCCTGCGGGCCGTTCAGCGCCGCGACCGCGGCCGCCTGGATCGGCGTGAAGGCGCCGTAATCGAGATAGGATTTCACCCGGCCGAGGGCGCCGATCAGCTCCGGATTGCCGACCGCGAAGCCGATCCGCCACCCGGCCATCGAATAGGTCTTCGACATCGACGTGAATTCGACCGCGACCTGCTTTGCGCCCGGCACCTGCAGGATCGACGGCGTCGGCTTCTCGCCGAAATAGATCTCGGCATAAGCGAGATCGCTGATCACCCACAGGCCGTGATCGCGGGCGAAGGCGACGACTTGCTCGTAGAAAGCGAGATCGGCGACATAAGCGGTCGGATTGGACGGATAGCCGATCACCAGCACCGTCGGCTTGGGCGCGGTGAAGCGCACCGCCCGATCGAGGCTGTCGAAGAAATCGGGGCCGGGCGCCGCCGGAATCGAGCGGATCGCCGCTCCGGCGATGATGAAGCCGAACTGGTGGATGGGATAAGAGGGATTGGGCGCCAGCACCACGTCGCCGGGCGCGGTGATCGCCTGGGCGAGGTTGGCGAGGCCCTCCTTCGAGCCCAACGTGACGATCACCTCGCGCTCGCAATCGAGATCGACGCCGAAGCGCCGCTGATAATAAGCGGCCTGAGCCCGCCGCAGACCGGGTATGCCGCGCGACGCCGAATAGCGATGGGCGCGGGGATCGCGGGCGACCTCCGCGAGCTTCTCGACGACATGAGCGGGCGGCGCCCCGTCCGGATTGCCCATGCCGAGGTCGATGATATCCTCCCCGCGCGCTCGCGCGGCCGCCTTCATCGCGTTCACTTCGGCGAACACGTAGGGCGGCAGGCGGCGGATGCGGTAGAATTCCTCGGTCAAGACGGACTCCGTTGCTGGCGCACAGCGCGCCGCGCAAGCCTGACGCAGGTTCGAGAACGGCGCAAGGCGCTTCGAAGCCATGTCGTCCGTTCGCGCGGGCGGCTGGCCGCTCGCGCTCCGCGCCGACCGGCTTTTCTGCAAGGACAGGCTCGCCAACGACAGTCGACCTTGGCTATAGGCCCTCCTTTCCTTGCCGGAGCCAGGGCGGCGGAAAGAAGATCGTCCTTAACGTCTTTCAGGGGGAAGGATTTCGCGCGCATGCCGGAGACAAGGATCCAATTGAAGCCCGGCCAGTTCCGCCTCGGTTTCCTCATCCACGACGTGTCGAGGCTGCGGCGCACCGTCGTCGACAAGGCGCTGGGTCCGCTCGGCATTACCCGGTCGCAATGGTGGGTTCTGGCCAACCTTTCCCGCGACGAGGGAGAGGGCATGATGCAGACCGAGCTCGCCCGCCTGCTCGACATCGGCAAGGTCGCGCTCGGCGGGCTGCTCGATCGGCTGGAATGCAACGGCTATATCGTCCGCCGTCCCGATCCCGTCGACCGGCGTGCCAAGCGGGTCGAGCTGGCGCCGGCCGGCGCGAAGCTGCTGGCGTCGATCCAGGATCAGGCAGCGGCGCTGAACCGGGAGATGATGGCGGGAATCAGCGCCGACGAGATCGCGGCGATGGAGGACATCCTGTCGCGGATGAAGCGGCGGCTGCTGGACATGGATAGCGAGCTGCGCCGCAACGGCGCCACGCTCCCGGAGGACATGCTCGAAGAGGAGCTGGCCGGATTCCGTGACGGCCGGTAGCCTTGCCTTGCGAGCCGCGAACCGGACGGATCGTCAGCCGCCCGCGCCCGACGCTCCCGGCCGGTAGCGCCTGAGCAGGAGCAGCAGCGGCATCGCCGAGAGGGTGATCAGCATCATCAGGTGAAAATCGTCGATGAAGGCGATCATCTGCGCCTGGCGGTTGATCTCGGCATCGAGCGCCGCGAGCGCGACGCCGGACAGAGGCGGTGCGGCCTGGGTCGCGTTGACGCTGACCGGCGGCAGCGAATAGGGCGTGACATGCGCCGCCAGGTCCGCATGGCTGACCTGGAGGTTGCGCGCCAGGAAGGCCGACACCATCGAGATGCCGATCGAGCCGCCGATGCTGCGCGACAGGTTGAACAGGCTCGCGCCGGCGGTGCGGAAGCGCGCGTCCATCGTCGCGAAGGCGACTGTGTTGAGCGGCACGAAGACGAAGCCGATGCCGAGCCCCTGGATGAGGCCGCTGACGATCACCGGCCGCGAATCCATGTCGAGGGAGAAGCCGCTCATCTGGTAGAGCGACAGCGCCATCAGCGACATGCCGGCAAGGACGATGAGCCGGGAATCGATCCGCCCGATGAGGCGGCTGGACAGGATCATCGCGATCAGCGTGCCGACGCCGCGGGGCATGGTGAGGATGCCGGACTGGAGCACCGAATAGCCGAACAGGCCCTGGAGCAAGGGCGGCAGCAAGGCGAGCCCCGCCAGCAGCATCACCCCGGTCACCGCCATGAACAGCAGCCCGACGGAGAAGTTGCGATCCCTGAACATCTTGGGATCGAACAAGGGGTCGCGCGCGGTGAGCATGTGCACCGTGAACATCCACGCGGCGGCGATCGCCAGCCCGCCCTCGACCCAGATTTCCCAGCTCTCGAGCCAGTCGACCTGCTCGCCGCGGTCCAGCATCATCTGAAGCGAGCCCAGGGCCAGCGCCAGCAGGGCGAACCCGAACAAGTCGAAGCGTCGATCGCGCCTGGGCGTCGCCGGAAGGAAACGGATCATCATCGCGATCGCCAGCACGCCGACCGGCAGGTTGACGAGGAACACCCAGCGCCAGTTGAAATTGTCGGTGAGCCAGCCGCCGAGGACCGGCCCCAGGATCGGGCCGATCATGACGCCGGCGCCGAAGATCGCCATGGCGCGGGCGTGCTTCTCGCGCGGATTGATATCGAGCATCGTCGCCTGCGCCAGGGGGACGATGAAGGCGCCGGCGACACCCTGGGCGGCGCGGAAGAGGACCATCTCGGTCAGGTTCTGCGCCATCGCGCAGAGGACGGAGGCGAAAGTGAACGCGGCCACCGACCAGATGAAAAGCGGACGCCGGCCGACCTTGTCGGCGAGCCAGCCGGTGATCGGGATGAAGATGGCGCTGGCGACGATGTAACTGGTCAGCACCCAATTGACGGAGTCGCGGGTCGCGCCGAGGCTGGTCTGCATGTGCGGCAGCGCGACATTGGCGATGGTGGTGTCGAGCACCTGCATCAGCATCGCCAGGATGAGCGCGGCCATGGCGAGGCCGCGCTCCATCGGCGAGATCTGATGGGCGTCCATTTCGGGAAGCGGCCTATCGGCTCGCGGTCTCGCGGCGCTCGGCGCGCGGCTGCGTGTCGACGGTAACCTCGGCCGACAGGCCGGCGATAAGGGGCCGGTCGGGTGCGCCGTCGATGGCGATGCGGACGGGCACACGCTGGGTGACCTTGACCCAGTTGCCGGTCGCATTCTGAGCCGGGAGCACGGAGAATTGCGATCCGGTGCCGGCGCCGATGCTGGCGACATGGCCGCGCACGTGCAGGCCCGGATAGGCGTCGAGCTCGATGTCGGCCGCCTGGCCGACATACATGCCGGCGAGATCGGTCTCCTTGTAATTGGCCTCGACATAGGTGGTGTCGCGCCGGACGAGCGTGACCACCGGCACCCCGGAGACGACCGCGGCCCCGGCCTGGAGCCGGTCGGTCTGGCTGACGAAGCCGTCCGAAGGCGCCCTGATCTCGGTCCGCCGCAGGTTGAGCAAAGCCTGCTCGCGCGCCACCCGGGCGGCGCGCACGGCCGGCTCGTTGGCGGAGCCGCCGCCGCGAAGGGCGGAGCGCGCCGTCGCCGCCGCCGCGCGGGCATTGGCGAGGCGCTCGCGCGCTTCCTGGACGTCGTGCAGCGCGGAATCGTAGCGGGCGCGGGTGGTGAAGCCGCGGTCGAGCAGAGCCTGATAGCGACCGAGCTCGCGCTGGGTGAATTCGAGATTGGCCTGCGCGCCGGCAATGTCGGCGGCGGTCCCTTGCGACTGGGTGGCGAGCTGGTTCACCTGGACCTCCGCCGCGGCGATCTGCGCCTCGGCCTCGGCCAAGGCGATGCGGTAGGGCCGCGGATCGATCCGGAACAGGAGGTCGCCCTTGCGGACGAACTGGTTCTCGCGGACCGCCACTTCGCCGATGACGCCGTTCACCTCGGGCGCGACCGGCACCATGTCCTGCTGGACATAGGCATTGTCGGTAGAGACGTAACGACCAGAGGTCAGCCAGTACCAGCCGCCGGCGACCGCCAGCAACAGCGGCACGGACAGCATCAGCACGAGGCGCCAGCGGCGCGCCGGCCGCGGCGGCTCGGCGGCGTCGGCTTCGGTCAGCAACGGCTCGCTCGGAGCTTTCTCCTTCACGCGGCTCACGCAACTTCCTCCATCGGCCGATCGAGGTCGGCGAGATTGGCGCGGATCCGATCGAACACGCCCCGCACCACGGCGAGGTCGGCCGCCGGGATCCCGCGCAGCATGTCGTCATGGAAGGCGTCGCCCATTGCCTGCAGCTCGTTCATGACCGGCGCCGCCGCCTCGGTCAGATGGATCCGCCAGGCGCGGCGATCCTCCGGGTCCTTGCGCCGTTCGACGAGGCCGGCCTGCTCGAGCCGGTCGACCATGCGGCACAAAGTGATCGGCTCCACGTCGAGCGCTTCGGCGAGCTCGATCTGGCGCAGGCCGTCGCGGCGGCTGAGGCGGGCGAGCACCCGCCACTGGGCGCCGGTCGAGCCGAGTATGGCCGCGCGGCGGTTGGCCTCGCGGCGGATGAACCGTGCGGTCTCGGCGACCTCGAAAGCGAATCTTTCCATGGGCGCACACATAATAAGCATACTTATTATGTCAATGGCAAGGCCGAGTCGGAAAGCCCGGCCGAGCCGATCGACGCCGCCAGCCGCCGCCTCCGGCGGACCGCGAAGCGGCGACCGTTTCCCGGTCGAGTTGGACCTTGAGGGAAGAACCAGACGCTGAAACGCGGCCTGGCGATCAAGCGCATCCGCCTGACCGGCGACCCGCAGGCGATCGACTGCCGCCACGACTCGATAAAAGGCCCGGTGCTGCGGACGGAGTTCGCCCGGAAATGGTAAGCTACAGCGCTGAGCTATAGTATCTGGGCGCAGGCCCAGGCGCTCGCCCAGGCCCACTGGAAATTGTAGCCGCCCAGCCAGCCGGTCACGTCCACCGCCTCGCCGATCGCGTGCAGCCCGGGCACCCGCTCGGCCGCCATCGTCCGCGAGGACAGGCCCGCGGTGGCGATGCCGCCGATCGTCACCTCGGCCTTGGCGAAGCCTTCGGTCCCGTTGGGCGCGAACGGCCATCGCCGCAGGGCCTGCTCGGCCGCCTCCAGGCGCCGGTCGGGCAGGTTGGCGAGCTCTCCCTCGAGGCCCAACCGCTCCGCCAGCGCCTCCGCCAGCCGCGCCGGCAGCGGCTCGGCGAGCAGCCGGCGCAGGGTGATGCGCGGCCGCGCCATTTTCGCCTCGCGCAGCCAGCCTGGCGCCTGGTCCGGCACGAAATCGACCTCGATCGCCTCGCCATGGCGCCAGTAAGAGGAGATTTGCAGGATCGCGGGTCCGGACAGGCCACGGTGGGTGAACAAGGCGGCTTCACGAAAAGCGGCCGGACCGCACCGGACCGCGACCTCCGCGGCAACGCCCGACAAGGTGCGGAACAAGGCCTCGTCCGGACCGAGCGTCAGCGGCACCAGAGCCGGCCGCGGCTCGACGATCTTCAATCCGAAGCGGCGGGCGACCTCATAGGCGAAACCGGTCGCGCCCAGCTTGGGAATGGACAGCCCGCCGGTGGCGAGCACCAGAGCGGGGGCCAAGGCCGTGCGGTTGCCGACGCCGATGCGAAAGCGGCCGTCGCCATGGTCGAGCGACGAAACAGTCCGGCCGAAGGCGAGCTCGACCCCGCCTTGCGCGCACTCGTCGAGCAGCATGTCGACGATCTGGCGCGCCGATCCGTCGCAGAAGAGCTGGCCAAGCGTCTTCTCGTGCCAGGCGATGCGGTGACGCTCGACCAGGTCGATGAAATCCTGCGGCGTGTAGCGGCTGAGCGCGGATCGGGCGAAGTGGGGGTTGGCGGAGAGATAGTTTTCGGGGCCGGCACCGACATTGGTGAAGTTGCAGCGACCGCCGCCCGAGATAAGGATCTTCTTGCCAGGCCGATCGGCATGGTCGACGAGCAGGACCCGGCGCCCGCGCTGGCCGGCCATCGCGGCGCAGAACAGCCCGGCGGCGCCGGCGCCGATGACGATCGCATCATAAGCGGGATCGGGAGGGGACATTGCCGGCCGCCCAACCGGGGTTCCGGGGCGGGGTCAAGGTCCCTCTTTCCGGACGGCAAGGATGCAATTGCCGGCTCGAAGCCCTAGGAGCGGGCGCGATGATACCCCGCCTGCTGATCGACACGGCTCCCCTCCCCGGCGGCGGCGAGCTCAAGCTGTTCCGGCGCGGCGAGGAATATTCGATCATGCTCGGCGGCAACGAGCTGATGAACAGCCGGGTCAGCGGGTCCGAACAGGCGCTGGCCGAGCTGGCGCTGGCGCGGATCGGCGGGAGGAAAGCGCCCTCGGTGCTGATCGGCGGCCTCGGCATGGGCTTCACCCTGCGCGCCGCGCTGGATCGGCTGCCGCCGGAAGCGCAAGTCACCGTCGCCGAGCTGGTGCCGGCGGTGGTCGAATGGGCTCGAGAGCCCATGGCGGAGGTCTTCGGCGGGTCGCTCGATGATCCGCGGGTGGAGGTGGTGCAGGCGGACGTGGCGTCGCTGATCGACAGGCGAACAACGCTCATGACGCCATTCTGCTCGACGTCGATAACGGGCCGGACGGACTGACGGTCGAGACCAATGATCGGCTCTACGATAAGGCCGGGCTCGCCGCAGCGCGGACGGCGCTTCGCCCCGACGGGGTGCTGGCCGTGTGGTCGGCCGCGCCGGACGCCGCCTTCGCCGCGCGCCTGCGCCGGGCGGGCTTCCGGGTCGAGGAGGAAATCGTGCGGGCGCGCGGGCGCAAGGGCGCGCGGCACGTGATCTGGCTGGGGCGGCGATAAAGGCGTGCGAACGCGTCGGCGCAAGCCGGCATGGCGGACCCGCCTCGCCGCATGCTAGACCAGGAGGATGAAGGGGCTGGCGATCCTCCTTATGATCCTGCCGACAAGCGGAGTGCTGGCCGCTGCCCAGGCGAGCGATACGCCCAATGCGCAGGACATCGCGCAGGCGCATAGCGAGTATGTGAACGAGCCGTGCCGGCAGTTGATCGACCAGTGCGACGGCGCACTCGCCACTCCGGCCGCCGCGATAGAAGGTCTCGACTGCCGAGGGCAGCGAGACGGCTCGGCTCGGTGCCGCTTTCGCGTCCGCAGTCAAAGCTGCAAGGGCCGCCTGTTCAGGGGCTATGGCGAGGAACCTCAGGCATGGAGCGCCCGGGATTTTTCCCGCGCACCGTTCAGGATCAGGATGCGGTGCCGCTGATCGGACGAGCGGCTCCAGCCCGTCCGCAGCCGACGGCACGCCGCCAGCGCATCCCTGTGCGCAAGCTGTTGCTGGCAAGTCTTCTCATCATGTCCGCCGCGTGCGCATCGCCCCATGATCGATGGTACCGGCTTCACGCCGATCCGGGCCTCCTCGCCTGGACGGCCTGCATCGATGACCGGTCCGGCCGATGGGCCGCGCACTTCACCGGAATGCAGCGCGACGAGGCGATGGATGCCCACCTCACCTCCAACCAGGCATTCGCGACGATCCTGGACCGCTGCGCCGAACATGCCCGCGCGCCGAGCTGGGACGAACTGGGCCACGAGCGGCGCCAACGACTGTCGCAGGCCGCGCGCTGGCGATTCGACGCTCTGGAAAAGGACGCGCTGGCGCGGCTGGCCGAAGGGGTCATCTAAGCCGGCGCGACTTCAGGTGCAGGCTCACCCCGTCTCCCCTTCCGCCAGCGCCTCGGCCACCACCGGCGCGACGCGGTCGGCGATCAGGGCGACACCCTGCGCGTTCGGGTGGATGCCGTCCTCGAGCAGCAGGTCCGACCGGGTGATCACGCCATCGAGGAAGAAGGGATAGAGATCGGCGCCATGTTCGCGAGCGAGCTCCGGAAAGATCGCGTTGAACCGGCCGACATAGTCGGCGCCCATGTTGGGCGGGGCCATCATGCCGGTGAGAACCACCGGTATCTGCCGGCGGCGCAGTTCATCGAGGATCGAGGCGAGGTTGCGCCGGGTTTCGTCGGGGCTGAGGCCGCGCAGCACGTCGTTGCCGCCCAGGCCGACCAGAGCGAGGTCGGGCTTGCGGTCGAGCCCGTCGAGCGTGAAGGCGAGCCGCTGGAGCCCGGCCGCCGTCGTGTCGCCGGATACGCCGCCATTGACGACCCGCGCCGAAACGCCGCGTTCGGTGAGCTCGCGTTCGAGCATCGGTGCGAAGCCCTCGTCCTGGCCGAGCCGGTAGCCCGCATAGAGGCTGTCGCCGAAGGCCAGGACGAGATTGTCGGCCTGCGCGGCCTCGGTCCGAGCGGCCGGCGCCTGGGCGGCGGCAGGGTGATTTTCCGTCTGGCTCGGAGCCTCGTTTTCGCCGGAACAGGCCGCCGCCAATTGAACCAGGAGGGCGAGCGCCACATATCGACCGAAACGATTCATCCTTGGGGGTCCTCCTGATGCGTGCCGAAGCCGGGTTCGATATCGTCATCAGCGCGCAGAATGTCACGCTCTCGCTGGGCAGCGGCGAGGCGCGCACGCAGGTGCTGAAGGGTATCGACCTCGACATCCATCGCGGCGAGAGCCTCGCCATCCTCGGCCCCTCGGGGTCCGGCAAGTCGTCGCTGATGGCGATCCTCTCCGGCCTCGAGCGGGCGAGCGGCGGCAGCGTGCGCGTCGCCGGCACCGAATATGGGCCGCTCGGCGAGGACGCGCTGGCCCGAGCGCGGCGGGGCCGGATCGGCATCGTCCTGCAGAGCTTCCACCTGCTGCCGACGATGACGGCGCTGGAGAATGTCGCGGTGCCGCTAGAGCTTGCCGGCATTGACGACCCGTTCGGCCGCGCCCGGGCCGAGCTCGAAGCGGTCGGCCTCGGCCATCGGCTCGGCCATTATCCGACGCAGCTGTCCGGCGGCGAGCAGCAAAGGGTCGCCATTGCCCGAGCGGTGGCGCCAGGCCCGGAGATCGTCTTCGCCGACGAGCCGACCGGCAATCTCGACGGCGAGACCGGGGCCGCGATCATCGACCTGCTCTTCGCCCGGCAGAAGGCGACCGGGGCGACTTTGGTGATCATCACCCACGACCACCAGCTCGCCGCACGCTGCGGCCGCATCGTCGAGATGCAGGACGGGCTGATCGTCGCGGACCGCGCCGCGTGAGCGCGTCGGGCTGGCGTCTCGCCTGGAGGATCGCGCGGCGGGACCTCCATGCCAGCTTTCGCGGCCTCAGGCTTCTCTTCCTCTGCCTGTTCCTCGGCGTCGCCACGCTCGCGGCGATCGGCAGCCTTACCGCGACGATCACCGCCGAGCTCGCCGAGCGCGGCCGCGCCCTGCTCGGCGGCGACCTCCAGATCTCGATGATGCAGCGAGAGGCGAATGCGGAGGAGAAGGCCGCCTTCGCCGCCGCCGGCACGCTGAGCGAGACGATCCGCTTGCGCGCCATGGCCCGCCCTGCCGCCGGAGACGGCGCCGCGGCGGTGCTGACCGAATTGAAGGCGGTAGACGATGCCTACCCGCTTTACGGCACGCTCACCGTCGGCGACGGCGTCGCGCTCGAGGGGCTGGCCCCGGACGAGGTGGTGATCGCCCCCGCTTTGGCCGAGCGGCTGTTGGTGCGGCCGGGCGACCGGCTGCGCTTCGGCGAGGCGGATTTCCGCATCGCCGCCACCATCGCCGACGAGCCCGACCGAGTCGGCGAGGGCTTCACCCTCGGCCCGGTGGCGATCGTCTCGATGGAGGGCTTGCGGCGCACGGCCCTGATCCAGCCGGGCAGCCTGTTCACCAGCAAGTATCGCCTGCGCCTGCCGGCCGGGGCATCGCCCGAAGCGGTGTCGGAGCAGCTGCAGGCGCGGTTCCCCACGGCGAGCTGGGAAGTCCGCGACCGCGATCGGGCGGCTCCGGGCGCGAGCCGCTTCTTCGAGCGGATGGGCCAGTTCCTCGCCTTGATCGGCCTCGCGGCCCTGATCATCGCCGGGATCGGCGTCAGCAACGGCGTCTCCTCCTATCTCCGACTCAAGCGGGACGGGATCGCGACCTTGAAGGTGCTCGGCGCGAGCTCGACCGACATCGGCCGCATCTATCTCGCGCAGGTCGGCCTGGTGACCCTGCTCGCCGTCGCCGCCGGCCTCGTCGTCGGCGCGCTGCTGCCGCCGGCCGCGATCGCGATCGCCGGCGAAGCGCTGCCGGTACGGCCGGGCTTCGCGCTGCATCCGCTGCCGCTCGCTTTGGCCGCCGCCTACGGGCTGCTCGTCGCCTATATCTTCGTGCTGCCGCCGCTGGCACGGGCACGGATCTTCCCGGTGGCGAGCCTGTTCCGGCCTGGCCTGGACGATCGCGTCCGGCTCGACCGGCGCAGCCTGCTGCTGGCGCTGACCGCGGCCGCCGCGGTGGCGGCGCTCGCCATCCTGACCTCGCGCGAGCCGCTCTTCTCGGCCGTCGTCCTCGGCGGCGCCGGCGGGGTCCTTCTGGTGCTGCTCGGCATTGGCTGGGCGGTGAGGCGGACGGCCAAGGCGCTGCCGCGGCCGCGCCGGCCGCTGCTGCGGCTGGCCATTGCCGGCCTGCACCGGCCGGGCGCGCAGACCGTCGCCCTGGTGGTGGCGCTGGGGCTGGCGCTGACCCTGTTCGTCACGCTGGCGGGCATCCAGACGAGCTTGTCCGCGGAACTCGAGAGCACCGTTCCCGATCGCGCGCCGAGCCAATTCGTACTCGACATCCCGTCCGAGCGACGCGCCGAGTTCGAGGCACTGATCGCGCGGACCGCGCCGGGCGCCGAACTCAATGTCGTGCCGACCCTGCGCGGCACGATCACCGCTTATGGCGGCACCCGCGTGGCCGACCTCGCCGAGCTTCCGGAAGGGGCCTGGTTCCTGCGCGGCGAGCGCGGTCTCACCTACAGCCGCACCCTGCCGCAGGGCAGCGAACTGACCGACGGCGAATGGTGGCCGGCCGACTATTCCGGCTCGCCTCTCGTCTCGATCGACCGCGAGGCGGCCCGGGTGATGGGGATCGGCGTCGGCGACACGCTGACGGTGAGCGTGCTCGGCCGCGAGATCGAGGCAAGGGTCGCCTCGCTTCGCGAGATCCACTGGGATACGATGGGCTTCAACTATATCCTCGTCTTCCCGCCGTCGGTGCTCGAAGCGGCGCCGCACAACCTCGCCGCGACGATCAGCACCGAAGAGAGAAGCGAGCCGGCCATCTCCCGCGCTTTGCTCGCCGACTTCCCGTCAGTGTCGATCATCGACGTGGGCGAGATCATCACGCGGGTCACCGACATATTGGGCCAGATGTCGAGCGCGATCCTGCTCGCCGCATCGGTGGCGATCCTCGCCGGCATCGCCGTGCTGATCGGCGCGATCGCCGCCTCGCGGCAGGCGCGCAGCTATGACAGCGTCATCCTGAAGACGCTCGGGGCGACCCGCGGCCAGATATTGGGGACGCAGGCGATCGAATATGGGCTGCTCGCCTTGGTCCTCGCCGGAGTCTCGCTCGCCCTCGGCCTCGCCGCCGCCTGGTACGTCATCACCGGAATCTTCGAGTTCGAATGGCGGCCCGACTGGGCGGTGGTGCTGGCGACCCTCGGCGGAGGCGCGGTGCTGACCCTGGGGATCGGCCTGCTGGGATCGCTGCCGGTCCTGTCGGTGCGGCCGGCGCAGGCGCTGCGAGCAATCTAAGGTCTGTCCCGGCCAGGTGGAGCGGGCCCCTCCCTACGCTTCCCCTCCCGGGAGACGGGATCCCTTGCCTGTCATGGCCTCGAACATCGCGCGGATCGTCTCCGGCTCGGGCGGACGCGGGGCGATGGCGCGATATTGGGCAAGGCCGGGCACCAGCGCCTGCAGGAGCAGGACGAAAGCCTCGACCGGCATCGGCAGCTCGTCCGGCGCGAACAGGTCGAGCAGATGCTCGCGAGCGCGGGTCGGCCCCATCGCCTCGAGCTCGACGAGGCGGCTGCGCAGATCCTCGTGGGTGAGCGCGTAGAGGCTGAACTCGGCCGCGCCGAGCGCCCGCTTCGCGCCTGGATCGGTGGCCTCGATCACCGCCTCCGCGAGCCGCCGCATCCGCTCGCCCACCGTCCCTTCCCGTCCCCGGGGCCATCGGATCGGCGCCAGCGCCACCTCGGGCAGCGAGGCGAGCGCGGCAACGATCATCGCGTCCTTGCTTTCGAAATTGTCGTAGATGGCGCCCTTGGTGACCCCCGCCCGCCGGGCGACGGCGTCGAGCGACACGCCGTGCAGCCCGCCTTCCGCCATCGCCGCCAGAGTTGCGTCGAGCAGCTTGGCGCGCGTCCGCGCGCGCCGCTCGCTCATGCCGGCCCTGGCTCGTCCAATTGACATACCGTTAGTACGTACCATAAGAATGTTTCGTGCGGCGGGTGCCGTCCGACCGATGGCAAGGGGGGAGAGGAAGATGCAAGCGCTTTCGCGGCGGGACTTCGGAACGCTGGCTTTCGCGGCCGCACTCGCTTTGGCAACAGGGGCGGCGGCTCAGGGAGGAAATGCGATGGGCGCGATCGACGAGGGCCTCTTCGTCCCCATCAATGGCATGGAGCAATGGATCACCGTCCGCGGCCGCGACCGCGCCAACCCGGTGCTCCTCATCCTTCATGGCGGGCCCGGCTTCCCGATGAGCTTCCTCGCGCCGGCCCTGGCCGACTGGGAGCGGGATTACACGATCGTCCAGTGGGACCAGCCGGGCGGCGGCGCCACCCATGCACGCAATCTAGGCCGCGATCCCGGACCGCTCACCGTCGATCGCTACGTCGCCGACGGCCTCGCCGTGGCCGAGTGGGCGCGCGCGCATCTCGGCACCGACAAGATCGTGCTGCTCGGCACCTCCTGGGGATCGATGCTTGGCGTGACGATGGCGCGCCGGCGGCCGGACCTCTTCTCCGCCTATGTCGGCGTCGCCCAGGCGGTAAGCGGGCCTGAAGGGGCGCGGACCGGCTATGAGCTGGGGCTCGAAGCGGCCCGGGCGCGCGGCGACGCGGAGGCAGTGGCGGCGCTCGAGCGGGCCGGGCCGCCGCCTTATGCCCGCTTCGAGGACTTCCTCGTGCGGCAGCGCTATACGAACCCGCCGAGCCT
This sequence comes from Sphingosinicella terrae, assembly GCF_003347635.1. Taxonomy (GTDB): domain Bacteria; phylum Pseudomonadota; class Alphaproteobacteria; order Sphingomonadales; family Sphingomonadaceae; genus Allosphingosinicella; species Allosphingosinicella terrae. The sequence goes on along the minus strand of NZ_QDFY01000005.1, from coordinate 21,282 downwards.
GCCGCCGAGCGAGGAGGAGGCGGCCGCAAGCGCGGCACAGGGCGCCCTCCTCAGCCAGCCGCCCTCGCCGGAGGCCCGCTACATCGCCCGCGACCTGCCGCCTTACGACGCCTGGAACGTGTTCCTGGAGACGCAGCGCGCCACCTTCGCCGAGACCTGGGACTGGGAGGCGCGCGACCAAGGCCGACGATTCGCAATGCCGGTCCTCGTCATCCAGGGGGAGAACGACCTCAACGCGCCGGTCTCGCTGGCCCGCGACTGGCTCGACTGGATCGAGGCACCCACCAAGCATTTCGAGATCGTCCCCGCCGCGGGACACAATCTGTTCGTCTTTCCCGAGCAAATCCTGGCGCTGCTGAACCGTTACGTCCGGCCGGTCCTGGCACACCCCGTCTCCTGAAGCGCTGCCTGGGCTTGCGCTCGCGCCGGATCGGCGGCTTGATGGACGAAGCGAGGCTGGGGGCGAAAAGCGGGCATGCGCGGAATTGCGGCATTCATCTTCCTGCTGCTGCTCGCGAGCGCTCCGGCTGCGGCCCAGGCCCCGCTTCCGCACCTGCGCGAGCAGGGCGTTGCGCGGCAGCTGATCGTCGACGGCGAACCTTTCCTGATCCTGGGCGGCGAGCTCGCCAATTCGAGCGCCTCGAGCCTCGACTATATGGCGCCGATCTGGCCGCGCCTGCGCGCGCTGAACCTCAATACCGTGCTGGCGCCGGTGAGCTGGGAGCTGATCGAGCCGGAGGAAGGGCGGTTCGACTTCAGCCTGGTAGACGGAATGTTGCGCGAGGCGCGCCGCCACGACCTCCGGCTCGTCCTGCTCTGGTTCGGCAGCTGGAAGAACAGCCAGTCCAGCTATGTCCCAGCCTGGGTGAAAAACGATTTCACCCGCTTTCCCCGTGCCCGAGCCGCCGACGGCACGGCGATGGAGATGCTCTCGCCCTTCGCCGAAGCCAATGCCGAGGCGGACGCGCGCGCCTTCGCCGCCTTGATGCGCCATCTGGCGCGCAGCGACTCCCAGCGCACGGTCGTCATGGTCCAGGTCGAGAATGAGGTCGGCATGATCCCCGATGCCCGCGATCATCATCCGCTCGCCGAAGCCGCCTTCGCCGAGCCGGTGCCGGCGGCGCTCGTCCCGTCCGGACAGCGCCGCGGCAGCTGGCACAGCCAGTTCGGGGAAGCGGCGGAGGAGAGCTTCACCGCCTGGCATTTCGCCCGCTACGTCGAGCGCGTCGCCGCGGCGGGCAAGGCCGAGCATGCACTGCCGATGTTCGCCAATGCCGCCTTGCCGCGGCCGGGGCGGCGGCCGGGCGAGTATCCGAGCGGCGGCCCGCTGCCCCATCTGGCGGCGATCTGGCGCGCCGGCGCTCCCTCGATCGATTTCCTGGCGCCGGACATCTATTACCCCAATTTCGTCGAATGGACCCGCCGCTACCGCGAGGCCGGCCAGCCGCTCTTCATTCCCGAGGCCGGCCGCGCCGGCGCCGGCGAGGCGCCGGCCGACGCCCTGTTCGCGATCGGCGCCTTAAACGCGATCGGCTTCAGCCCCTTCTCGATCGACAGTCCGACCGAGGCCGAGCTGGCGAGCCTGGCCGAGGCCTATGCCGGGCTGCGCGCGCTGTCGCCGCTCATCCTGTCCCATCAGGGCCGCGGCACGATGACGGGCTTGCGGCCGCCGCGCGCCTTCGACGGCGCGCTCGACGAGGCCGACCAGTCGGTGACGATGGGGCGGTGGCGGCTGACGGCGCGCTTCGTCGACCCCTGGACACCGCGCGAGCAGCAGCGGATCGCCGAGCATGGCGCACTCGCGATCCAGCTCGGACCGGACGAGTTTCTCGTCGCCGGGAGCGGCGTCACCCTGACCTTCGCCGCCGCCGTGGGCGCGGATCGGGCCGGGATCGAGAGCATCTGGGAAGGTCGCTATGCGGATGGTAGCTGGATCCCCGGGCGGCTCCTCAACGGCGACGAAAGCCATCAGGGACGGCACTTGCGCCTGCCGCCGGGCCGCTTCGGCCTCCAGCGTGTGCGCCTCTATCGCTACCGCTGAGGCGGGGGTTCAGGCCGGGCTGCACATCTGCAATCGGTTGCCGAACGGATCGTAGAAGCTGGCGAAGGTCACATAGCCGGGAAAGGTCTGCGGATCGTCGCAGCGGACGCCGCGCGCCCGCAGCCCCTCGACCGCAGCGGCGCAGTCGGCGACGTCGAAGACGATCGTCGCTCCGCCGCGCGGTCCTTCCCAGCCCTCGGTCGTCACCGAGACGTTGCCGCCGCGCCCACCGCTGGCGAACTCGATCCAACCGGCCTCGGGCAGGTCATAGACGGGCGTTCCCAGCCCGAGCGTCTCGCCATAGAAGCGACGCGCGGCCTCGAGGTCCGGCACCGGGATGGAGACGACGGCGATCCCGCGAAACATCGCCGCGGCCCTGTCGACTTCAGTCCCGAAAACCGGGATCGATACGGTCGAGCTTGCGGATCAAGGCGGGCCAGGCCAGCGCGCCGCCCATGCCGAGCATCACCACCTGCTGGCGCGACTCGACCCCGGTCAGGATCTCGTCCGGTATCCGATGGAGCTCGACGCCCGCGGATTGCGCGGCGAGCTGGATGCGGCATGACGATTCGAGCACGTACATCGACAGGAAGGCGTCGGCGACGCTGCGCCCGACGGTGAGCATGCCGTGATTGCGCAGCAGCATGAAGACCCGATCGCCGAGATCGGCGACCAGCCGCTGCTTCTCGTCCTCGTCCACCGCCAGCCCCTCATAGCCGTGATAGGCGAGCGACTGGAGGACGAAGGTTGATTGCTGGGACAAAGGCAGCAGGCCGTCCCTTTGCGCGGAGACGGCGATCGACGCGGGCGTATGGGCGTGCATCACGCAGCCCATTTCGTGGCGCGCCTCGTGGATGCAGCTGTGAATGACGAAGCCGGCCGGATTCACCGGATAGCCGTTGTCGAGCACCACCGCGCCGGCGCGATCGACCTTGACCAGGCTCGAGGCAGTTATCTCCTCGAACAGCATGCCATAGGGATTGATCAGGAAGCGATCATCCTCGCCAGGCACGCGAGCGGTGATGTGGGTGAAGATGAGATCGTCCCAGCCGTGGACCGCGAACAGGCGATAGGCGGCGGCGAGATCGACGCGGGTCTGCCATTCCTCGGCGCTGACCTGGTCGCGGACCGAGCGAATGGGAAGCTGATGGACGGACATGGCGGCTCCTCTCGAGTCGCTTATAGAAAAGCGCCCGGCACCGGTCCAGTTGAGGCGCGGCGCCGGTCAGCCGCGGTAGCGGGCGATGGACAGGCCAGAGGGGTCGACCGGCGGCGTCTTGCCGGAGACCAGATCCGCGATCACCCGGCCCGAGCCGCAGGCCATCGTCCAACCCAGCGTGCCGTGGCCGGTGTTGAGATAGAGATTGGGCAGCCCGGCCCGGCCGAGGACAGGGGGACCGTCCGGAGTCATCGGCCTGAGACCCGACCAGTAATCGGCGGCCGAGACGTCTCCGGCGCCGGGGAAGAGATCCTCGACGCAATGAGACAAAGTGTCGCGCCGGCCCGGCGGCAATTCGTTGTTGTAGCCCGATAGCTCGGCCATGCCGCCGACGCGGATGCGATGGCCGAGCCGGGTGATGGCGATCTTGTAGGTCTCGTCGAGCAGGGTCGATTCCGGCGCCCGTGAGGCATCGACGATCGGCACCGTGATCGAATAGCCCTTCACCGGATAGACGGGCAGCCTGACGCCATGCGGCCGGACCAAGGCGGGCGAATGGCTGCCGAGCGCGACGACGAAGGCGTCGCCCGCCATCCGGCCGGCATCGGTCTCGACGGCGGAGAGGCGGCCGCCCTCCGCCACCAGCCGCGACGCGGTGACGCCGTACCGGAAGTCGACGCCTGCCTGGGCGGCATGGCGCGCCAGCTGCTCGGTGAACATCCGACAGTCGCCGGTCTGGTCGCCGGGCAGGCGCAGGCCGCCGCGGAAGCGATCGCGGGAGAAAGCGAGCCCCGGCTCGGCCCGGATACAGCCGTCCTGGTCGAGCTGCTCATAGGAGACCCCGTATTGGCGAAGGACCTCGATATCCTTGGCGCTCGCCTCGACCTGCCGTTCGGTGCGGAAGAGCTGGAGCGTCCCCTTCGCACGATGATCGAAGTCGAGCGCGAGCCGGCCGCGCAGATCGTCGAGCGCGTCGCGGCTATATTCGGCAATCTCGACCATCCGCCCCTTGTTCAGCGCGTAACGCCCGGCGGTGCAGTTGCGCAGCATCGCCAGCACCCAGCGGACCATCGCCATGTCGAGCGCGGGACGCAGGATCAGCGGCGGGTGCTTCATCAGCAGCCACTTGATCGCCTTCGCGGGGATCCCCGGACCGGCCCAGGGCGACGCGTAGCCGGGCGAGATCTCGCCCGCATTGGCGAAGCTGGTCTCGAGCCCGGGTCCGGGCTGGCGCTCGATCACCGTCACCTCGTGACCGGCCTCCGCCAGATACCAAGCCGAGGTGACGCCGATCACTCCGGCGCCGAGTATGATGACCTTCATGTCCTGATCCCAGAGCGCCTCGCAGCGGCGATCCTCCGCTGATAGCGGAAGGATCGTCGAATTGGCGGCACAACTGTGCCATGATATTCGATTATCGAGCCTGTTTTCGCACATTCAGCCGAGAGACGAGAGAATATGCCGCAGACCGAGATTCTGGACAGTGTCGATCGCAGGATCCTGTCGGCACTGCGCCTCGACGGACGGATCACCAATCAGGCGCTCGCCGCAAAGGTCGGGCTGTCGCCATCGGCCTGTCTTCGCCGGCTGAGAACGCTCGAGCGAAGCGGCATCATCCAGGGCTATACCGCGATCATCGCCGGCCCCGGCGCGGGCGATGGCGTCACGGCCATCGTCCACGTGACCCTGGAGCGGCAGACCGAAGAATATCTCGCCCGCTTCGAGAAGGCGCTACGCCAGCATCCGGACGTGCGCGAATGGCACCTGATGGCGGGGCAATATGACTATATCCTGCGCGTGCAGACGCCGGACATGCGCGCCTATGAGTCCTTCCACAAGGAAGTGCTGAGCCGCCTTCCGGGCGTGGCCCGCATCACCTCCTCCTTTGCGATGCGCAGCTCGGCCGGCGGCTGATCCTCAATCTCTCTCGGCGAGGCGCCGCTCCCAAGCCAGCGCGTCGGCCACGATCGTGTCGAGATCGGCAAAATGCGGCTTCCAGTCGAGGGTCGCGCGGATGCGGGCATTGTCGGCGACGAGCGCGGGGGGATCGCCGGGCCGGCGGGACTGCATCCGCCGATCGATCGGCTGGTTGGTGATACGATCGACGGCGTCGAGCACCTCGAGGACGGAAAAGCCGCGGCCGTAGCCACAATTCATCAGGTGGCTGGCCTGCGGCTGCGCGATCAGATGCTCCAGCGCGAGTACATGGGCGAGGGCGAGATCGGTGACGTGGATATAGTCGCGCACCCCGGTTCCGTCGGGTGTCGGATAGTCGGTGCCATAGACGTCGATATGGGCCCGCTTGCCGGTGGCCGCCTCGACCGCGACCTTGATGAGGTGGGTCGCGCCCGCCGTCGACTGGCCCGATCGCCCCTTCGGATCGGCCCCGGCGACGTTGAAGTAGCGAAGCGCGCAGTGATTCATCGGATGGGCGGCGGAGACGTCGCGGAGCATCCGCTCGATCATCAGCTTGGACCAGCCATAGGGATTGATCGGCTCTGTCGGCGCCGTCTCCGCCACCGGCACGGCTTCCGGAATGCCATAGGTGGCCGCGGTCGACGAGAAGATGAAATGAGGGACGCCGCCGCGCACCGCGCTCTCGATCAGGGTGCGCGTGCGGGCGGTGTTGTTGTCATAATATTTCAGCGGGTCGGCCACCGATTCCGGCACCACCACCGATCCGGCGAAATGCATGATCGCGCCGATCCGATGGCGCCGGATCAGGTCGCCGACGAGCTCGGTGTCGGCGACGTCGCCGCGGACGAAGATCGCGCCCTCGGGCACGGCCCATTCGAAGCCGGTGCAGAGATTGTCGATCACCACCACCGGCCAGCCGGCGTCGAGCAGGGCGAGCACCGCATGGCTGCCGATATAGCCGGCACCGCCGGTGACCAGAACGGGAAGACGGGGCTCGCCGCTCATCGCCTGCCCCCGCGCGTCTCGCCGGCCCTCGCGCAAATCCCGTCCGCCATTCCCATTCTCCATCCTGACCAGCCCGCCGCCATCGATGGCGGGCGTCGCTTCATAGCGCCACAAATCAGCGCGGCCATCCTCGCGTGCGCAGTCGGATTCGTGCTGATCCAGTTTAGGCGCGGATCGCCCCTGGCACGAATGGCTTGCTTCCGCCCGGCCTGTCGGCCACGCCCCATTCAGACCGCAGGACGAGCCGATGGCGGATAAGGCCGAAGATCTCGAGCTGTGGGGGGGCGCCGAATGCACGATCGTTCGCATCGGCGACCATTGGCGCGACCAGGCCGCGGAAACCGGTCATCGCGGGCGAGCGGCCGATCTCGACCTCATCGCCGGCCTCGGCATCCGGACCCTGCGTTTCCCGATCCTCTGGGAGTCGATCGCGCCGGAGGGCACGGACCGGTGCGACTTCGCCTGGACCGACATGCGTCTGGACCGGTTGCGCGAACTCGGCATCCGCCCCGTTGCCGGGCTGGTCCATCACGGCTCCGGGCCCGCCGGAACGAGCCTGCTCGATCCGGACTTCCCACGGAAACTGGGCGACTTCGCCGCAAGAGTGGCCGAGCGCTATCCGTGGATCGAGATGTGGACCCCGGTCAACGAACCGCTGACCACCGCCCGCTTCTCCGCGCTCTACGGCCACTGGTACCCCCATGCCCGAGACCTCGGTGCGTTCCTGCGCGCCCTTGTCAACCAGTGCCTGGCGGTGGATGCGGCCATGTCGGCGATCCGCGCCTGCGTGCCGCGGGCGCGGCTGGTGCAGACAGAGGATCTCGGCAAAACCTTCGCGACCCGCCCTCTGCAGGGCCAGGCCAGGCATGAAAATCACCGCCGCTGGCTCAGCCTCGACCTGCTGTCCGGGCGGGTCGGCCCAAGTCACCCGATGCACCCGTTCCTCACCGGCGCCGGGATCGCCGCCGCCGAACTGGAACGGCTCGAGCAGGGCGGCGGCAGCCCCGACATTGTCGGTCTCAACCATTATCTGACCAGCGAGCGTTTCCTCGACGATCGCCTCCATCTCTATCCGGGCGAGCCGGCCGGCGGGAACGGCCGCGATGCCTATGTCGACGTCGAGGCCGTGCGGGTGAGGCGGCTTGCGGGTCGCACCGGGTTCGTCCCTCGCCTGCGCGAGGCCTGGCGGCGCTACCGGCGGCCGATCGCGCTCACGGAGGTGCATCATGGCTGCACCCGCGACGAACAGCTGCGCTGGGTCGCGGAAGCCTGGCGATCCGCCCGAGACCTCCGGGCAGAAGGCGTCGACATCAGGGCCGTCACGCTCTGGTCGCTGTTCGGGAATGTCGACTGGCGCTCGCTGCTGACCCAGCGTCAGGGCTGCTACGATCCGGGCGCCTTCGACATTCGCGGCCCAGCGCCGCGACCGACCGCCATCGCGCAGGCGGCTGCGCATTATGCGCGCGGCGAGCCATTCGATCACCCGATCCTCGACGGCGACGGCTGGTGGCGCCGACCTTCCCGCTTCCATGCCTGGGAACGAGGCCGCTCCGACACGCGGCCCGCCGGACGGCCGATCCTCGTCACCGGGGCGAGCGGAACGCTGGGCGCCGCCTTCGGCAGGGTCTGTCGAGCGCGCGGCCTTGCGGCGGTCCTCACCCGACGCGACGAGATCGACATCTGCGACCCGGATGCGATCGCCCGTGCGCTGGAGCGTTATCGCCCCTGGGCGGTGATCAATGGCGCGGGCTTCGTCCGGGTCGCGGATGCCGCGCGCGAACGCGACACCTGCCTCGCGTGGAATGCGCGCGGCGCCGTCAATCTGGCCGAAGCATGCGACCGCGCCGGGATTCCCATCGTCGCCTTCTCGTCCGATCTGGTCTTCGACGGCAAGCAGGGACGGCCTTATGAGGAGGAGGATCCGGTCAGCCCGGCCTGCGTCTACGGCGAGAGCAAGGCGATCGCAGAGCGCGGGGTATCAGAGGCCAATGAGCGCGCGTTGATCGTCCGCACGGCCGCCTTCTTCGGCCCCTGGGACCGGTACAATTTCGTTCACAACGTGATCGACGCGGCACGAAGGGGCGAGCGGGTGGGCGCCTGCCCGCTCACTCACGTCTCGCCGACCTTCGTTCCCGACCTCTGCCACGCGGTGCTGGACCTGCTCATCGACGGTGAGACCGGCATTCGCCATCTCGCCAATCTCGGTTCGGTGAGCTGGCACGGCTTCGCCCGGCGCGTGACGGAGGCGAGCGGCCTCGATCCGCGGCTGGTGGTCGAAAATCCGGAACCGCAGCCGCGCAGCACCGCCCTGGTGAGCGTTCGCGGCGCAAGCCTGCGGCCGCTGGAGCAGGCGCTGGCCGCCTGTCTCGACGAGATGAACGCCGCGCCCGCCAGAACGACGCCGGCCCCGGCCTGAGGCTGCCGGGAGGCCGGAGCCGTACTACTCGGCGGCGATCGCCGTTCCGTTCTCGACCGGGACGGAAGATATCCCGCGGTGCCGATCGAGCCGGCGGAAGGCGGAAAGCGCCTGACCGACGACTTGGTCCATATTATAGTATCGATAGGTGGCGAGCCGGCCGACGAACGTGACGTCCCGGGCCGCGTCGGCAAGCGCCTCGTAGCGTTTGTAGAGCGCCTGGTTCTCGGCACGGGGGATCGGATAATAAGGATCGCCCTCATCCGTCGGATATTCGTAGGTGAGGCTCGTCCGGGGATGCGCCTGGCCGGTGAGGTGCTTGTACTCGGTGATCCGGGTATAAGTGACTTGCGGATCCGGATAATTGACGACGGCGACGGGCTGGAAATTCTCGCGATCGACGATCCGGTGCTCGAAGCGAAGGCTGCGATAAGGCAGCCGGCCGAAGCGGTAGCCGAAATATTCGTCGACCGGGCCGGTATAGACGATGTGCCCGGCCACGATCTCGTCGCGTAGCTCGTCGAAGCCGGTAGAAAGCTGCACGTCGATGGTCGGCTGGTCGAGCATGCGCTCGAACATCGCGGTGTAGCCGTCGCGCGGCATGATCTGGTGGCGATCGGCGAAATAGCGGTCGTCGGTATCGGTGCGGGTCGGGATACGGGCAGTCACCGCCTTGTCGAGGCCGCTCGGGTCGATCCCCCATTGCTTGCGCGTATAGCCCTGGAAGAACAGCTCGTAGAGCTCGCGGCCGACGGCCGAGACCACGACGTCCTCGGAGGTGCGGATCTCCCCGACCGGCTCGGCGCGGCTGGCGAGATAGGCCGCCGCCTGTTCGTCGCTCGAAAGATCGAGCCCGAACAGCCTGTTCAGCGTCGTCCGGTTGATCGGGATCGGCACCAATTGGCCGCGGACCTGGGCCAGGACGCGATGCTCGTAGGGCCGCCAGGCGGTGAATTGCGACAGATAGTCGACGATCTCGTCCGAATTGGTGTGGAAGATGTGCGGTCCATATTGATGGATGAGCAGGCCGGCGGAATCGAGCCGGTCATAAGCGTTGCCGCCGATATGCGGACGCTTGTCGATGATCAGGACGGAGGCACCGTGCTGGCTCGCCAGCCGCTCCGCGACCACCGATCCGGCAAAGCCGGCGCCGACCACGAGATAGTCGTAGCGCTTGCGGCGGCCGGCGAACAAGGCGGGCGCGGCAGGGCCCAGCGAGGCGATGCCGGCGACGAGCTCGGCCATGCGCGCCTGGGTGATGTCCCAGCTCAAGGTCGACAGCTTCTCGTCGACGGGGGCGAGCCAATCGTCCCCGCCCCGGACCAATTCGAGCGCCGCCTCGCAGGCGCGCACGAAGTCCGCGGCGCCTTCGGCGATGAACACCGCTTCGAGATCGTCATAGTGGCGGACCACGTCCCTGATCGGCGTCGACACGACCGGACGGCCCCCGGCCAGATATTCCGGAGTCTTGGTCGGGGAGATGAAGCGGGTCGCCTCGTTGATCGCGAACGGCATCAGCGCGACGTCCCATCCCGCCAGGTAAGCGGGCAGTTCGCCATAGGTCTTGCCGCCGAGAAAATGGAGGTTCGGCCGCACCGGCAAGTCCGCCGGATCGATCTTCACCACCGGGCCGACGACGACGATCGACCAGTCCGGATGGGCATCGGCGACGGCCGCGAGGAGATCGACATCCATCCGCTCGTCGACGACTCCGAAGAAGCCCAGACGCGGCCCCGGCAGGACAGACTGGTCTTCGGGCTCCGGCAGCGGCGCGCGTGCCTGCGCGAAATGCCCGCGGTCGACGCTGGAGGGGAAGGGATGGACGCGGTCGTGGCGATCGCGCTTCGCCTCGTAGAGGCTGTACCCGCCGGTGAAAACGAGGTCGGCCGCGTCGATCAGCTCCTGCTCGAGCGTCAGCAGGCGCGGCGGCGCGAACCGGAAATTGGCAAGCTCGTCCATGCAGTCATAGACCGTGCAGTCGGCCGTGACGTGCCGCGAGAAGGGCAGCATCATCGGCGTATAATACCAAAGCAGAAGCGAGCCCGGACGATCGGCGAGGAAATCATCGAGAAGCGTCTTAAGGGCGATCTCCTGCTCGGCCTCGCCCAGCCCATCAGGCAGGCAAGGGGTGACGACGGTGACGCCGCTGTCCGGGCATCGGCGGGTCCGGAGGGCAGGCGCGGCACCGTCCGGCGCGCGCTCGGGCTCTTCCCAGAAGATCACCCTGCACGATCGGGCGAAGCGGCTCATCAGATGCTGCGGCCGCTGGAAGACGAAATCCCATCGCAGATGCGAAAAGCAGATCAGGGTGTCAGGAAGGCGGGAACGCATACGGGCCGGGGCGACCGCCATGGCGGCGCCGTTGCTGACAGTGTCCAAGTGGAAATCCCTGAAAAAACGGAACTATTTCGTCAACGTAGCAATCACTCGCCAGTTCCGTCAGGGAGCCGCACTTTGATCTTGATGCAGGTTAGCGTCCTCGCCACCCATGCGGTGGAGCGCGTCCGGGAAGGCGCGCTGCAACTCCGCGCCGCGGCGACAGTTGTCCGCTAGCGCCGTGCCTGCTCCGAAAGGACCGCTCCCATGACGAAATACCAGGTCGGCTACCTCATCGGCAGCCTCGCAACCCGCTCGATCAACCGCACCCTCTCCAAGGCCCTGATCCGGCTGGCGCCGCAGGCTCTCGCCTTCACCGAGATCCCGTTTCGCGACCTGCCGCTCTACAGCTGGGACTATGACGAGGATTATCCGGAGGTGGCGCGCGCGTTCAAGGCGGCGATCAAGTCGTCGGACGCGATCCTGTTCATCACGCCGGAATATAACCGGTCCATCCCCGGCGCGCTCAAGAACGCGATCGACTGGGCGAGCCGGCCCTATGGCACCAATGCCTTCGCGCGAAAGCCGACGGCGGTGATCGGCGCTTCCCCCGGCGCGATCGGCACCGCCGTCGCGCAGCAGAGCCTGAGGAGCGTGCTCGGCTTCCTCAATGCGCCCCAGATGAATGCGCCCGAAGCCTATATTCAGTTCAAGCCGGGACTGATCACGGAGGAGGGCGAGGTGACGAACGCCTCGACCGAGGAATTCCTGCGCCACTTCATGGCCGAGTTCCACATCTTCATCGAGCACGTCCTGACGGCGCTCCCGCGCGAGGAATGATCGCGACAACCCGCTTCGCGCCGGGAGGGACGGCACGATTTCACCTATTTCCGCGCCGGCCCCGATGCGGGTCGAAACCGGTCGGGACGTCATTCAAGGGGATTGGCCATAGTCGATCCGTTCGCTATACGTTCCGACCGCTTGCTCCTGCCCCGGATGGAGGATGGCCGGCGGGGCGCCGCCAATCTTCCAGGCAAGCCACCGGTCAGAGGACGAGACATGGAAATTCGATCAGAGCGCCCGCCGCGACCGACTGAGCTGCTCGAGCCGGTCATCGAGATCTCCTCACGAATCACTGGCCACGGGCTCGATGCCTCGCTTCTCGCGCTCGTGCGCGTCCAGGCCGCCGCGCTCGGCGGCTGCGCCGCCTGTCGGCGGACGCACGGCGCAGCCGCCCGGCAATCAGGCGTGGACGAGATGCGGATCGAGAGGCTCCCGGACTGGCGGGACGCGCGTCTCTTCAGCGGCAAGGAGCGGGCCGTGCTCGCGTGGTCGGAGGCCGTGCATCGCGGCGACGATGCGGGCGCCATCGAGGCGGCGGTGCGCGAGGTTTCGCGCCACTATTCGGCCGAGGAACAGCTGCTTCTCGGCATCGCGCTGCTGGCGATCCACGAGGCGGCGTGCCCGCACGGGCCGGCGCGCGCGGGAGAGGCCGATCGGGACATGGTGCTGGCAGACAAAGGCTGAGGGAGGGCGGCGGATCGGCCTAGACGGCGGCCCGACTTCCCGACGGGCGTACCCCGTCAGACGTCGGGGGCACGATCTGGTCGGCCCGCAAGCGCCAGCTCTTTGTCCGCCGATCGTAGCCGAGATCGGGAAAGCTGCGCCTGAAGCGCTTCAGCACATGGCGCCCCACACAGGGGCTATCGGTGTCGTTCACATATGCCAGCCGCCGATCCTCGAACTGGAGGAGAAACTCGGCAGCGTCGCGCTGACGCAATTTGCTCTTCTCCAGTATCTGTTCACGCATCCACAGTGCCGCATCCATCGGTTCCACACGCCATCCTTTCGTTGATTTCCGCTCCAGCGGGCGCCGGGACGAGCGATGTCAATTCAAGCGGCTCATCCGCTGCCTCCTCAGCTCACCGCCGACGCGACGTCGGAAAGGCCACAGATCTGCGCGAGCCCATGACGTCTACGATCCCTGCTGCCGCCGAAGGCTCCTGTCGCAGCGCCACGCCGACTCTGACGGCGAACCCAGCCCCTTGTAGGAACCCTTGAAGTAGAGCAGCGGATTGCCGTCCGAGGCCGCGAGGTCGACGACCTCACCGACGACGAGGTAGTGATCTCCCGCCTCATGCTCAGCCTGGAGCCGGCAGCTGATCCAGGCGAGCGAGTTGGCGATCATCGGACTTCCGAGCGGCCCTTCCCGCCAATCCACATTCGACCACCGGTCATCGGCGATGCAGGCGAAGCGCGCGCTCAACTCCTGCTGCTCCTCCGCCAGCACGTTGATGCAGAAGGCTCCCGCCTCGCGGATTTGGCGATAGGTGCTCGACGTACGGGACGGGGAGAAGGCCACGAGCGGCGGATTGACCGAAAGGCTGAACACGCTCTGGCAGGTGAAGCCGATCGGCATCTCGCCGTCGCGCGCGGTTATGATGGCTATGCCGCTGCAGAAATGGCCCAAGACCCGGCGAAACAGCTGCGGGTCGAGTACGGCCGGACGGCCTTCGTGATGGGACATGTCGTCCGACGTCGTGATCGGCATCCTTCTTTCCTGCCGGCCCGCGCCTGCGCCGGCGACCGATCAACCTTCTCCCCGCCACTGCAAATTGGTCGCAGCCGGGAGATGCGCCGAGATTTTGTCGGATCGCCGCCAATCTCTAGGCGATTAGCGCCCCAGCCTCGATCGCCTAGGATCGGGCGGCGGCCATCGCGCGCCAGATGCGGTGCCCGAAGGAGAGATGACGAACGGTCTCCGAGCGCCCGCGTCCATCCGGACGGGTCGGCCGGACCGGCGAGGGGCGAGCGAACATGGCAACCACCGCTGAATACAAGATCGGGCCGTTCACCTACCCCCGCGGCTGGTTCATGATCGCCGACAGCGACGAGCTGGAGGGCAAGCCGCTGGCGCTGCGCTTCTTCGGCAAGGATCTCGTCCTCTATCGAGGCGAGAGCGGGCGAGTCGTACTGATGGATGCCTATTGCCCGCACATGAAGACGCATCTCGCCGCGAACAGCTCCTCCTATGTCGTCCATGACGGATCTCATATCGAGGGCGACAATATCCGCTGCCCCTATCATGCGTGGCGCTTCGGACCGGACGGAATCTGCAACGAGATCCCCTATTTCGACGGGCGCATTCCGGCCGCCGCCCGCATCAAGACCTACCGGGCGGAGGAGCGCTACGGCGCCATCTTCACGTGGCACGATCCCGAGGAGAGGGAGCCCGACTACGACCTTCCCGCGCTGCCGCAATGGGATGATCCGTCCTACGTCCGCTGGACCTTCGATCGTCTGGGCGTGATGAAATGCCATCCGCAGGAGATCGTCGACAATATCGCCGATCTCACGCATCTGGGACCTGTCCACGGCTCTACGGTCGAATATTACGAGAACGAGTTTCGCGCCCATGTTGCCGTGCAGCGGCAGGGCGGCGGCCATAGAACCCTCGTAACGAACAACGCCATGCTGGAAACCGGCACCTGGTATACCGGCCCCGGTGTGCTCATGTCGCGGGTGACGGGCCTTTTCGAGGCAATGATGTTCATTGCCCATACCCCCGTCGACGACGGCGTGGTGAAGGCCTGGCACGCCCTGCTGGTCAAATCGCCGAGCGATTCTCCGACGGAGGAGGACGTCGCTGCGGCCCGCGCCTATCAGGAGACCAGTCGGCTCGCCTTCGCGCAGGATTTCGACATCTGGACCAACAAGGCGCCCTGCTTCAACGTGCTCCAACTTCCGACGGACGGCCCTTTCGGAAAGGCGCGCATCTGGTACAGCCAGTTCTACCGGCCGCGATCGGAGGCCGAGGCGATTCTCGCCCGAGTCGAGGGGATCCATCCGGTACGCGGGATGCCGCCGGCGCCTGAAGCAGCCCGAACGGCCGTTCCGGCGTGAGGAAGTCCCCGCCAGGCACGGAGACGGAAAGGCTGGAGGCGCTCGAGCGTCGGCTGAGGAAGCTCGAGGACATTGAGGCCATTCGCCAGTTGAAGTCGCATTATTGGACGAGCCTCGACCGCCGTCAGCTGGAGGCGGTCCGCGCCTGCTTCGCCGACGACGCCTCGATCGACATGGAGGGGGTGCCGAAGGTCGACGGGCCGGAAGCGTTCATCGACTTCGTACGCCGGGCCGGCGCGGCGCCCGGCGCCTTCAACATGCATTCGGGGCAGAATCCGCGCATCACCCTGACCGGCGAGAACGAGGCCGAAGGCCTGTGGGACCAGTTCTTCCTCAGCGTCATGGCCCCTCCCTCCTGGCAGTGGGGCTTCGCCGAGCGCCTCACGATCCAGCTCACCGGAGAATATCGCGACCGCTACGTCCGCGGGGCGCAGGGCTGGCTGATTCGGGAGATGCGGTTCCGACAGACCTCGTTCCTGATGAGCCGCGTCGGCGAGGACGGAATCGCGCGGGTCCTGTCGAGCGGACGCAGCGACGGCAGCGCGTTCGGCGACTGAATTCCTGGAAAGGTGAACATGGCCGAGAATGCGTGGGACAAGGAAGTCGACCTGCTCGTCGTCGGCTCGGGGGCAGGCGCGATGACCGGCGCGATCGCCGCGGCCGTGCATGGCCACGAGGCACTCGTCATCGAAAAGAGCGACCTTTACGGCGGGACCTCCGCCACCTCCGGCGGCGGCGTGTGGATTCCGGCCAGCCACCATGCGCTGGCCGAAGGACGCGAGGATTCGCCCGAGGATGCCTTCGCCTATGTCCGATCGCTGACCGATCCCGAAGTACCGGACGCGAAGGTCTGGGCGTTCGTCCGCGGCGCTCCGCGGATGCTCCAATGGATGGAAGCCCATTCCGAGCTGAGGATGCGCCCCCTCCCCTATACCGACTATCACCAGGAGAAACCGGGCGCGAAGCTGGGCTACCGCTCGCACGAATGCTATCCGCTGCACGGCCGCGAGCTCGGCAAGGATTTCGAGCATCTGCGCCCGCCGCACCCGCTGACGACCTTCCTGGGACGGGTCAGCTGGACGACGATCGAGTCGGTCCCTCTGCTGACGCGGCCGCCAGGCTGGACCAAGGTCTTCATGCGCGTCATGGCCGGCTATCTGTTCGACATCCCGCAGCGGCTCCGCTCGAAGCGCGACCGGCGCCTGACGCTAGGCAATGCCCTGATCGGCCGCCTGAAGCTCTCCATGGACCGCCTGGGCGTGCCGCTGTGGCTCAACACGAAGCTCGTCGAGCTGATCGGCTCCGACGGCCAGGTCTCCGGCGTGCTCGCCGAGAGCGACGGCCGTACCATCCGGATACGCGCGCGACGCGGCGTGCTGCTGGCGGCGGGCGGTTTCGAGCGCAACACCGACATGCGCCGTCAGTATCTGCCCGACGCGGCGGCGACGACGGCATGGACCGGCGCGCAGGAGAACAATACCGGCGACGCGATCCGGGCCGGCATGGCCGCGGGCGCGGCCGTCATGAACATGGACTCCGCTTGGTGGTCGCCCTCGATCAAGATACCCGGTGAGGACCGCGCCCGGATGATGGCGTTCGAGCGAGCCTTGCCGGGCTGCATCATCGTCAACCAAATCGGCCGCCGCTACATGAACGAGGCGCTGTCCTATCATGTCGCCGGACACAAGATGCTCTCGGAGAACCGTCCCGAGGCGCCGACCATCCCCTCCTGGTTCATTTTCGACAGCCAGTATCGCGCCGCCTATCCCGTGGGGCCGATGCTGCCCGGCATGCCCGACAGCACCATTCCCAAGGAGATGCGGTCGATCCTCGTCAAGGCCGGCGACTGGGACGATTTCGCGCGTCAGGCCGGCCTGTCGGCCGCGGCGCTGAAAGAGACGATCGAGCGATTCAACGGCTTCGCGCGCAGCGGCGACGACAAGGATTTCCAGAGGGGCGGCAACGCCTATGACCGTTATTACGGCGATCCCAAGGTGCAGCCCAACCCGAACCTGCGGGCGCTGGAGAAGCCGCCTTTCTATGGCCTCCCCATCTATCCGGGCGACATCGGCACCAATGGCGGCCTCGTCACCGACGAGAGTGGTCGGGTGCTCAACGAGCAAAGCGAGCCGATTGCCGGCCTCTATGCCTGCGGCAATTGCTCCGCCTCGGTAATGGGCCATTCCTACCCCGGAGCGGGATCGACCCTCGGTCCGGCGATGACCTTCGGATTCCTGGCCGCCAAGCATGCGGTCGGCGCCAACGATTGAGGATGAGGGCATGGCCGGCATCGAGCATTTCGTCGAAGTGGCGCGTCGACACTCGGTGGCGGAGATGGGCGGCGATCTCGAAGGGACGCTGGCGACGCTCGAAGCGGATCCGATCTACGAACTGTTTCCCGTCGGCCTGAAGCTGTGCGGCACCGGCAAGGTCCGACGCTACTACAGCTATTTCATGGAGAACGTGCTGCACAATTTCGTCGATGCGACCGTGCATTACGAGAGCACCGACCGGCCCGGTCACCAGAAGGAAAGTACCGTGTGGTGGCGAGCGGCGGACGGCAGCGTGAGGGTGACCCAGTTGCTCACCATCCTCGTCTACGGGCAGGAGAAACTACGCGGCGAGCGCCTCTACGCGGACGAGGCGTTCCTACGTTTCCTGTTCGGCCCACTCTGGGACGAGATGGAGCCGCACGAGGCGCTGCTTCCCTCCTGAACGCTTGCAAGGCCGACAAAATCTCGGAAGGCTCCCGATCAATGAGGGTTGGCCGCTCTTGGGCATTTGCGTGACCTTATCCTCGAACCGACATGCGCTGGGGCGTGATCCGATCGCATCGGGTCGGGCGCTTCAGCTTCTTGGACTGTCGCGATTTCCGGGTCGCTGGATGAGCCCATCCGGCGAGGAATCGCTCTGAAGCGGGAGGCATTATGGACATTCGCGGCATGGGCTATGCGATCATCGGATCGGCCGACATGGCCCGGTGGCGGCGCTTCGGCGTCGACATGCTCGGCCTGATGCCGATCGAGGGAGAGAATGACACGCTCTACCTGAAGATGGACGAGCGCCATTTCCGCTATGCGATCGTCCCCCATGGCAGCGAGGCCTATCTCGCCACCGGCTGGGAGCTGCCGACCAAGGCCGCCTTCGACGAAGCCGAAAGCGAGCTCAAGGCACGGGGCATCGAATATAGCCACGGCTCAGCCGAGGAGGTGGCGCTGCGCAAGGTCCAGCAATTCCTGCGCGTCAGCGATCCCGCCGGCAACCGGCACGAGCTGTTCTGGGGCGCGATCTCCGACCACGAGCCCTGCATCTCGCCGATCGGCGTCTCCGGCTTCGTCACCGGTGCGCTCGGCATGGGCCATGTCGTGCTCAATGCCCCTGCCGCCTTCGACGCGACCGACGAGTTCCTGACCCAGGTGCTCGGCTTCGCCCTGTCCGATCTGGTCAACTTCAACATGGGGCCGGACGTGCCGCCGGTCCGCATCCGCTTCTACCACTGCAACAACCCACGCCAGCACAGCGTGGCGATCGTCGAGATGCCCAACCCGGCCGGAGCCGACCACGTGCTGGTGGAGGTGAAGTCGTTCGACGACGTGGGCCGCGGCCTCTATCGTGCCGAGGACATGAAGATCCCGCTCCAGGTGACCTTGGGCAAGCATATCAACGACCAGATGGTGTCCTTCTACATGTACTCGCCGACCGGCTTCACCGTCGAATATGGCCATGGCGGTCGGCAGATCGAGGATTGGAGCCAGGAGCCCGTCTTCGAAGCCACCAGGGGAAGCCTGTGGGGCCACCGCTTCGTGGCGCCGCCGCAGGCTCCCGAAGCATGAACGGCGCGCTTGCCGGAAAGGTCGCGCTCGTCACCGGCGCCGGCCAGGGAATCGGCCGGGCGATCGCGAAGCGGTTCGCCGCCGAAGGCGCCGAGGTCGTCGTCGCGACGCTGAGCGCGCCGCCGGGCGAGCAGACTGTGCGCGAGATCGAGGAAAGCGGCGGCAAGGCCCGGCTCGAGCTCGTCGACATCGGCGAGCGCGATGCGGTCTTCGCCCTCGTCGACCGGATCCGCGACCAGGAGGGCGCGCTCGACATTCTCGTCCACAATGCCGGCGTCTGGCCCTTCGCCCAGATCGGCGACTTGAGCGAAGACGATCTCGAGCGGACGATGGCGGTGAACCTCAAGGCCTGCTTCTGGCTGGTTCAGGCTGCCCTGCCGCTGATCGAAGCGTCGTCATCCGGAAGGATCCTCTTCACCTCGTCCGTCTCCGGCAACCATGCTTATGCCGTCGGCCTCGCCCACTATTCGGCCTCCAAGGCGGGGCTGAACGGTCTCGTCCGCAATCTCGCGCTGGAGCTCGCGCCGAGAGGAATCACGGTCAATGCCGTCGAGCCGGGCTTCATCGTCACCGAGAAGCTGTCGGCACCCGAAATGGCCGATTTCGTCAACGGCTCGATCGCGCGCATCCCCATGAAGCGGGGCGGAGCACCCGCCGACATCGCCGAGGCCATGCTGTTCTTCGCCTCGCCCGCCGCCGGCTATGTCACCGGACAGGCGCTCGTCGTCGACGGCGGCGTGACGCTGACCAGCGCCCTTCACATCGAGGCTATTTCGGCCTGAGGATCAGGCTTTGACGACAAGCGGCACCAGGAAAGGTTGTTGAGAATGAATGTGACGAGCCAGAAGTGGACCCAGCGCGGCCCCCTTCCGCTGACCTTCGGCTTTGCGCCCGTCTCCGAGGCGGTGTGGCGCCGGAGCGCACGCTCCGGTCTCGAATTTCGCGACCTCAAGCTCCACGCCGGATCGCACGGCCTCCTCGGCGCGCAGCACATGCGCGCCACCGCCGGCGGCAATCGCCGTGGCTGGTTCTCGGACGATGTCGAGTTCCTCTATTTCCACGTCATGGCCGGGAGCCTGAAGCTGCGCCGGACGAATGGCGAGCCGGTCGAGCTCGCGACGGGCGACACGCTCGTGCTTCCGCCCTTCGACCTCGATCCGAACGTGTTCGCCTTCAGCCCCGATTTCGAGGCCCTGGAATTCACCAGCGAAGGCAGCTTCGCGCTGATCGAGGACTATATGCGCCGCACCGGCGTCGCCGTCAGCGAGCCGAAGGTCGACGCACTCCACATCAGCCGGGACGAGCCCGAATCCTATATCGTCGGCAACGGCCCCCGCTCCTTCTTCACCTATCGCGACATCGGCGCGATCGCTGCGACCGGCAATCGCATGCACATCCACATCGTCGGAATCGCCGACCAGCCGCCGGGCGGCACGGGCTGGCACAATCACAGCATGGACCAGTTCTTCATGCCCTTCACCGGATGGCTGGAGCTCTGGGTGGAAGGCTTCGGCCATGCCCGCCTCGAGCGAGGCGACGCGATGTTCATCCCGGCCGGACTGCGGCATAATGTCACCGCCTTCACCAAGGATTATACGGTGGTGGAGGTCTGCATTCCGGCCGAGTACAGCACCGACGCTCAGGCGGCGCCGGCCGACCTCGCCGAGGCAAGTGCCTGAGCCGCTGCTGTGACCCGGGACGCGCGATGAGCAGATATGATCGGTTCGAGTTCCTGGGCGTCGCACGCCGCGACGGTATCGCGACCGTCACCCTGAACCGCCCGGACAAGGACAATGCGATAGACCGGGCGGGACATCGCGAGCTGGAGGATGTCTGGCCGTTGCTCGCGGACGATGCCGAAGTGCGGGCGATCGTCCTTACCGGCGCTGGAAAGGCCTTTTCGACAGGCGGAGACATCGAGGCGATGGCCGCGCGGGCGGGGACGCCCAAAGCGGTGACTCACTCGATCGGCCTCGCCGCCTCCACCCGGCGCCTCTTCACCAACATCCTGGATACGCCGCAGCCGATCATCGCCGCGGTGAACGGCCATGCCACCGGGTTGGGTGCGACGCTGGCCCTCTTTGCCGACATCGTCGTCATAGCCGAGCAGGCGAAGTTCGGCGACACCCATGTCAATGTCGGCCTCGTCGCGGGCGATGGCGGCGCCGTCATATGGCCGCTGCTGATCGGCCCCGCGCGGGCGAAAGAGCTGCTCATGACGGCGCGGCTGCTTCGCGGCACCGAGGTTCAGGCGATGGGCCTCGCCGGCCACGTCGCCCCTGCCGACGACGTGCTGCCTCGCGCGCTCGAGCTCGCCCAGGAGCTGGCGGCAAAGGCGCCGCTCGCCGTGCAATGGACCAAGCTGTCGGTCAACCGGGGCATCCGCGCGCAGCTCGACATCGTCCTGGACAGCTCGATCGCGCTCGAGATGGTGACGATGGCAAGCGCCGACCACGCCGAGGCGACTGCCGCCTTCCTCGAAAAGCGTTCCCCGAAGTTCGAAGGCCGCTGACCGGGCGGCGACAGGAGCCGCGCCGGTCCTCCTGCCGTTCGCGTGAGAAGCGCCTGGGTGATGAAGGAACGGGCGTAGCGGCCCTCTAGAGCATGATCATCTTAGACTGAAGCATATCCGCTGTTTGCGAGGTAGTTCGCGCATTCGGCAGGTTGGAAGTGGTCGAGGAGGGTTCCGATC
>NZ_QDFY01000049.1 GCF_003347635.1 Sphingosinicella terrae | reverse complement strand
CGACATGGCACGTTTAGGTTTCATCGGGCTGGGCAATATGGGCGGCGGCATGGCGGCCAATCTCGCCAAGGCGGGCCATGACGTGCGTGCCTTCGATCTGTCGGCGGAGGCGCTGGAGAAGGCGACGGCACGCGGCTGCCTTGCCGCGGGATCGGCGACCGAGGCGGTCGAGGAGGCCGAGGCGGTGGTGACCATGCTGCCCGCCGGCACCCATGTCCGCGACGTCTACGAGCATTCGATCCTGGGCAAGGCGCCGCCGAGCGCCATCCTGATGGACTGCTCCACCATCGACGTCGCCACCGCCCGCGAGGTGATCGAGAAGGCGCGGGCCGCCGCCTATCTGATGGTCGACGCGCCGGTCTCCGGCGGCATCGCCGCCGCCGAGGGCGGCACGCTCACCTTCATGGTCGGCGGCACCGACGAGGCGTTCGGCCGCGCCGAGCCGTTCCTCGCCACCATGGGCAAGGCGGTGATCCATGCCGGCGGGGCCGGCGCGGGGCAGGCCGCCAAGATCTGCAACAACATGCTGCTCGGCGCGTCGATGATCGCCACGTGCGAGACCTTCGTGCTCGCCCAGAAGCTCGGCCTCGATCCGCAGACCTTCTTCGACATCGCCTCAAAGGCTTCGGGCCAGTGCTGGTCGATGACCAGCTATTGCCCGGTGCCCGGCGTCGGCCCGGAGACGCCCGCCGACCGCGACTATGATGGCGGCTTCGCCGCCGCCCTGATGCTCAAGGACCTCAAGCTCGCCATGGAAGCCGCCTCGTCCGC
>NZ_QDFY01000048.1 GCF_003347635.1 Sphingosinicella terrae | reverse complement strand
GTCACTTTATCGTTTTTGTTGTGAGTTGCTGCGAAGTGTTCCCAAGGGTTGCTTTACATTGTTTTAAACCTAATGAGATACGACGACGTTCTTCATCAACTTCAAGAACCATTACTTCAACTACATCGCCTACGCTAACCACTTTAGACGGGTGAATGTTTTTGTTTGTCCAGTCCATTTCTGAAACGTGAACTAAACCTTCAACACCGTCTAAAATTTCAACGAAGCAACCGTAGTCGGTTAAGTTAGTTACTTTACCGGTTAATTTGCTGTTTACCGGGTGGTTTTGAGCGATTGCAGCCCATGGATCTTGACCTAATTGTTTTAAGCCTAATGATACACGAGTTTTCTCTTTGTCAAATTTAAGTACTTTAACAGTTACTTCTTGACCTACAGCAACCACTTCGCTTGGGTGTTTAACACGTTTCCATGCCATATCAGTGATATGTAATAAACCGTCCACACCGCCTAAATCAACGAATGCACCGTAATCCGTTAAGTTTTTAACCGTACCGGTTACAACAAAACCTTCAACTAAGTTCGCTAAAACTTCGTCACGATCTTGGTTGCTTTCAGATTCGATTACCGCACGACGAGAAACAACTACGTTGTTACGTTTTTGATCGAGTTTGATAACTTTGAATTCTAATTCTTTACCTTCTAAGTTTAAAGAATCGCGAACCGGACGAGTATCAACTAATGAACCTGGTAAGAATGCACGAACACCGTTTAATTCAACAGTGAAACCGCCTTTCACTTTACCATTAACAAAACCGATAACTGTAGCTTGTTCTTCGAACGCTTTTTCTAAAGCAATCCAAGCTTCGTTACGTTTTGCATCACCACGAGAAACTACTGTTTCACCGAAGCCGTCTTCAACAGCTTTAAGAACTACATCCACTTGGTCGCCGACTTGAACTTCAAGTTCGCCTTGAGCATTTG
>NZ_QDFY01000047.1 GCF_003347635.1 Sphingosinicella terrae | reverse complement strand
CGGCCGTGTGCATCTGCGCCCGCCATGCCAAGGGCGTGCTGTCGGCGCGCGTGAACAAGAGCGATCCGCACGATGCGGAAGGCCTGGCGCAGCTGGCTCGCACCGGTTGGTTCCGGGCGGTGCACATGAAGGATGGTGCCACCCACCTCGATCGCGCCTGCCTCAAGGTGCGCGAGCAGCTGGTTCGGGCCCATTCGGCGATGAAGAACCAGCTGCGCGGCCTGCTGAAGCTGTTCGGGCTGAGGCTGGGTTCGGCAACGACGCCCGGTAAGCGCGTCGAGCGCCTCGAGGTGCTTCTCGCGCAAAGGCCCGAGCTGGAGGCGCCGTTGGCGCCGCTCGTTGCCGCCCTGTCGGCGCTGGAGGTGCAGATCGCCGCCGCGACCCGCGAGCTCAAGCGCCGCACCGCCGGCGACCCGGTGTGCGCACGTCTCATGACCGTCCCAGGAGTCGGTCCGGTCAACGCGATGACGTTCAAGGCCAGCGTCGAGGATCCGAACCGCTTCGCCCGAGGCGCCGATGTCGGCGCCTTCGCCGGGCTCGTCCCCAGGCGCTACCAGTCCGGTGAGCGTGACACCAAGGGGCACATCTCCAAGGCGGGCGATCCGATGCTGCGCCGCAGCCTATACGAAGCGGCCAACAGCCTGCTCGCCCGCGTCAAGCGCGATTGCGCCTTACGACGCTGGGCTCGAGCTCGCCGCTACCAAAGGCGCCAAGCGCGCACGCGTCGCTGTTGCGCGCAAGCTCGCCTCGCTCCTCCACGCGCTTTGGCGAACCGAGACCGACTTCCGCTGGGCATGAGCCCGCCGGCAAGCTGACCGGACGCCAACGAAGGATGATCTCGCTTATTGTGTCGCGGCTTCGACCGCGTTGGGGACATCAGAGACATCCACCTTCCTACGCCTGACCGCGATCATGAGGCACAGATCAACTCGGGCTCCACAGCCGATCCGTGACCTCGAAGACAACCATAGCCGTCGG
>NZ_QDFY01000046.1 GCF_003347635.1 Sphingosinicella terrae | reverse complement strand
CAATACCGCGCTTACCCTATCCTCCTGCGTCCCCCCATTGCTCAAATGGTGAGGAGGTGGTACAGGAATATCAACCTGTTGTCCATCGCCTACGCCTTTCGGCCTCGGCTTAGGTCCCGACTAACCCTGAGCGGACGAGCCTTCCTCAGGAAACCTTAGGCATTCGGTGGAGGGGATTCTCACCCCTCTTTCGCTACTCATACCGGCATTCTCACTTCTAAGCGCTCCACCAGTCCTTCCGGTCTGGCTTCACAGCCCTTAGAACGCTCTCCTACCACTGTTCGAAGAACAGTCCGCAGCTTCGGTGATACGTTTAGCCCCGGTACATTTTCGGCGCAGAGTCACTCGACCAGTGAGCTATTACGCACTCTTTAAATGGTGGCTGCTTCTAAGCCAACATCCTGGTTGTCTAAGCAACTCCACATCCTTTTCCACTTAACGTATACTTTGGGACCTTAGCTGGCGGTCTGGGCTGTTTCCCTTTCGACTACGGATCTTATCACTCGCAGTCTGACTCCCAAGGATAAGTCATTGGCATTCGGAGTTTGACTGAATTCGGTAACCCGGTAGGGGCCCCTAGTCCAATCAGTGCTCTACCTCCAAGACTCTTACCTTGAGGCTAGCCCTAAAGCTATTTCGGAGAGAACCAGCTATCTCCAGGTTCGATTGGCATTTCACCCCTACCCACACCTCATCCCCGCACTTTTCAACGTGCGTGGGTTCGGGCCTCCATTCAGTGTTACCTGAACTTCACCCTGGACATGGGTAGATCACCTGGTTTCGGGTCTACGACCACGTACTCATGCGCCCTATTCAGACTCGCTTTCGCTGCGGCTCCGCATCTTCTGCTTAACCTTGCACGAGATCGTAACTCGCCGGTTCATTCTACAAAAGGCACGCCATCACCCGTTAACGGGCTCTGACTACTTGTAGGCACACGGTTTCAGGATCTCTTTCACTCCCCTTCCGGGGTGCTTTTCACCTTTCCCTCACGGTACTGGTTCACTATCGGTC
>NZ_QDFY01000045.1 GCF_003347635.1 Sphingosinicella terrae | reverse complement strand
AGGTCTTTCACCTGGCCCACCAGCCCAAGGACGCCTGGTCGTTCCTGGCCGAGGTGCGGCCGTTCCACGAGCCGTGGTGAGCGTGGTGAGCGATAGAATTGATACTGCGCCAGACGGACTTGAGCAGCTGAAGGCCATGCTCGTCGGTGGCCTGAAGGCACCGATCGGCCAGACACTTGCTTTCGACCTGGTCGAGGTGGAGCTCGGACGGGTGGTGTTCGAGGGCAGACCCGACCGCAGCGTTTACAACCCGCTCGGCGCTGTCCACGGCGGCTACGCTGCGACCCTGCTCGACAGCGCTTGCGGAATCGCAACCCACTCTACCCTCGGCCCGCATCGAGGCCATACGACGCTGGAGCTGAAGGTCTCCTATCTGCGCGGTCTCAGCGAGGACAGCGGTACGGTGCGCGCGACCGGCCGGGTCGTTTCCGTCGGCCGGCGCGTCGCTTTTGCCGAGGCGGAGCTGCACGACGGCGCCGGGCGACTGTGCGCCACCGCCACCTCAACCCTGCTTGTGTTCGACGTGGAGCCACAGGGCCGTGGCGCACTTCAAGCCTGACTATTTGGAGGTCGCAGAATGACGGCTTTTGCACTCGACGGCTACAAGAGGCCGTTTTTCCGGTACTTGCTCGAGCGCTCAGCCATCCACGACCGGGCCGCAATCGCGGTCGCAGCGAGCAGTTTGAACTCGCTCGACAGCCGGCTGCAATCGGGTGCCTTGCCCCCCCCGGCGACAGCTGGTTCAAGGTAGTGATCCGTACCGCTGCGGACGGCGCCGTCGGCCGCCCGGACGTCTGACGCATGTCAGGCGCGGAGGCGCTGTCGGAGATCGAGCCATCCTCCCGCCTAAGGGGTGGACGGTTGACGCTACTCGCCAGCCTGGCCGCGCTCGGTGTCCTGGCGACCAACATCATGCTGCCGGCCTTCCCCCCGATCGCACGCGAACTTAGCGTTGATCCGCGCGACTTGGCGATTACGCTCAGCGTCTTCTTCGTTGTGTTTGCGGTCGGCCAGCTCTTCGTCGGGCCGCTCGCCGATGCCTTAGGCCGCAGA
>NZ_QDFY01000044.1 GCF_003347635.1 Sphingosinicella terrae | reverse complement strand
CGCGCGACTTGGCGATTACGCTCAGCGTCTTCTTCGTTGTGTTTGCGGTCGGCCAGCTCTTCGTCGGGCCGCTCGCCGATGCCTTAGGCCGCAGACCCTTCGTGCTAGGTGGCTTAGCGGTGTTCGTCGCGGGCAGTGTCGTTTGTGCGCTCGCGTCCTCATTATCGATGCTTGTCGCCGGCCGTGCGATCCAGGCAGTGGGCGCCTGCGCCGCCTCCGTGCTGGCCCGAGCTATCGCGCGCGACCTCTTTCAGAGGGAGGAATTGACCCGGGCGCTGGCACTGGTGATGATCGCGATGGCCGCCGCGCCCGGCTTCGCGCCCGCGCTTGGCACGGTGATGACGGCCCTGCTTGGTTGGCGAAGTACATTCTACCTTGTTGCCATCGTGGGCATCCTTGTCGCGCTTCACTATCGCCTCAGCATCGGCGAGACGCTGCCGCCTGATCGACGGCGACCGGCGCGCCTGCTCGCGACTCTCCGCTCCTACGCGGACTTGGCAACTGACGGGCGATTCATCGCGCCCGCAGTCTCGGTCAGCCTCGTGATCGGATGCCTCTACAGCTTCTTCGGCGCCGCGCCGGCAATAATGATGACCGGGATGGGAGTGAGCGCAGGGGGGATGAGCCTATTCTTCGCCGCGACCGTTTTCATTGTGTTCGGTAGCGGCCTGCTAACTGCCAAGCTCGCGCGGCGCTTCGGTGCCGCCCAGGTTGGCATGGCGGGCACTCTCATGGCGGTCGTAAGCGGGCTGTGGCTGCTCTCGCAGGCCGGTGCGGCTAATCCTGTGCCGTTCATGGCCGCAGTGACGCTGTTCCTGGCAGGCATGGGACTCGTCAACCCGATCGGCACGGCGATCGCCCTTGAGCCATTCGGCGACCGCGCCGGCGCCGCCTCGGCCCTCCTCGGGTTTTTGCAAATGGGGTGCGCGGCAATCGGCACGAGCCTCGTCGGCGTCCTGCCGCTGTCCCCTGCCGGATCGTTCGCCTGGATTACCGCCGTCAGCGCCGCACTCGCGGCGGGATCTTTCGCCCGCGTGACCATTGCTAAAGCGAAGGCGAATTAA
>NZ_QDFY01000043.1 GCF_003347635.1 Sphingosinicella terrae | reverse complement strand
ACGTCTACGAGCTCGGCGACGCCAATGATCCCGGCGTCTATTACGAGACGATCTGGGATACCGGCGGCACCGACGAGATCCGCTATTCCGGCAATCGCAATGCCCGCATCGACCTGCTGGCCGCGACGATCGACTATTCGCCGACCGGCGGCGGCGTCGTCTCCTATGTCGACGACATCTTCGGCGGCTACACCATCGCCCGCGGCGTCGTCATCGAGAACGCCTCCGGTGGCGGCGGCGAGGACGTGGTCATCGGCAATGCCGCCGGCAACCTGCTCAAGGGCAATGGCGGCGACGACTGGCTGATGGGCCGTCAGGGCGGCGACACGCTCGACGGCGGCGACGGCTTCGACACCGCCAGCTACCAGGACGCCAAGGCCGGCGTGATCGCGTCGATGGCGAGCAAGTCGGGTTCGGCGGGCGACGCCGCCGGCGACAAGTATGTCTCGATCGAGAAGCTCGAGGGCAGCGCCTTCGCCGACACCTTCGCCGGCGGCAATGCTGACGACGTCCTGTCCGGCCTTGCCGGCAACGACACGCTGACCGGCGGCAATGGCAACGACACGCTCGACGGCGGTGCCGACGACGACACGCTCGACGGCGGCAACCAGGACGACGTGCTCGACGGCGGCGACGGCAACGACACGCTCAGCGGCGGCAATCACTTCGACCAGCTGTCCGGCGGCGCCGGCAACGACACGCTCAGCGGAGGCAACCATAATGACGAGCTGAACGGCGGCGCCGGCGACGACGTCCTCACCGGCGGCAACCACAACGACGTCTTCGCCTTCACCGATCTCGGCGGCACCGACGTCGTCACCGACTTCCGCAGGGGCCAGGACAAGATCGACCTGTCCGGGCTCGACGCGGTCGACGGCGGCAGCCTCGATGCGTTCAGCTGGGTCGGCTCGGGCGCGTTCTCCGGCACCGCCGGCGAGCTTCGTGCCTACAGCCAGGGTGGAAGCCACTTCGTCGCCGGCGACACCGATGGCGACGGCACCGCCGACTTCCTGATCCAGACCAACATCCTGATCATCCAGTCGGACGTCATCTTCGCCTGATCCGACCCGGCACGATCAAGAGGGGCGTCCCGGCATAGCCGGGGCGCCCCTTTT
>NZ_QDFY01000042.1 GCF_003347635.1 Sphingosinicella terrae | reverse complement strand
CCGGAGACGCCCGCCGACCGCGACTATGATGGCGGCTTCGCCGCCGCCCTGATGCTCAAGGACCTCAAGCTCGCCATGGAAGCCGCCTCGTCCGCCGACGCCTACACGCCGATGGGCTCGCATGCCGAGGAGCTCTACGCCCGGTTCGAGCGGCTCGGCGGCGGCCGCAAGGACTTCTCCGCGATCATCAAGATGATCGACGACAGCTGGCAGGCTGCCGGAGCGTAGGGGAGATCTGCCGATCGTGAATGCACGACGCACTGGCGTCGCACGAGAGGGACCTATCCGCCGCCGACGCCGAACAGCGGATCCGTCGAATCGTTGGCGGGAACGATATCCTCGCTATTCGTCCTCAGCTGACTGTCCATCTCGAGCAGCCGTTGCTTCATCCGATGAAGGATGTCCTCCGTCGCGGCGATCTCTTGCGCGGTGATCCCCGCCATCATCTGCCGATTCAACGCGGCCGCTCGATCCTGGATGGCCGCCAGCAGGTCGGCGCCTGCATCAGTCATTTCTATGCGCTTCGCGCGCCTGTCGACGGGGTCGGGCTTGCGTGCGACATAGCCGTTGCTCTCCAGTCGATCGAGCAATCCGCCGAGAGCCACCTTGCCTATATCGAGGACGCGGGCGAGTTCGGTCTGCATCATGCCTTCGCCATCGTGGCGCGACAGATTGGCGAGAACCCACCATTGCGAGCGGGTGATCCCGAGCGGCCCGAGTGCCTTGTCGACGACGGTGCGCCGAAGCCGCGACACGTCGTGGACGAGAAAGCCCAGGCGAAATTGCCCTGGCGTCAAACTTACTTTTGCTCGAGCCATACTGCAGCGCCCCTGCTTCATTCCAAGACAATCCTAGAGATAGTAAGCCACCCAGTCAATTCACATGATTACTATATAGGGATGCTCGCGCTTTGCCAGGTTCGATCATCCCTCTGCCGGGCCAACGAATTCTTGGACAGGCGAAACGGCTGCCTGGGCGAGGGGGCGCTGGGGAGCCCCGAATGGAGGCTCCCCACCAGCTCAGAGCTTTTCGGTGAGTTCCGGGACGATCTTGAACAGGTCTCCGACCAGGCCGATGTCGGCGACCTGGAAGATGGGCGCGTCCTCGTCCTTGTTGATGGCGACGATGGTCTTGGAATCCTTCATGCCGGCGAGGTGCTGGAT
>NZ_QDFY01000041.1 GCF_003347635.1 Sphingosinicella terrae | reverse complement strand
CGCGCGGTCAGACGCCCCTTGGCATGCTGCGCCGCGATCCTCTTCTCGCCGCCGCCGAGCCGTGCCTGCTCGCGCCTCTTCTCCAGTTCCTCGATCCGTGTTTGCATGCCGACAGGGGAGGGCGATTGCCGGCCCGAGGCAAGGAGACAGTTTGCACGCTTCGGCTGCAGATTTGCAGTCAGGCCGGCGGTTCGGACTCCAATCCCAGCAGTCTAGATCGTTCGAGATGGGCAAGTTCGGCGAGCCACGCCCCGAACGCCTGGATCCGCGCCAGCTGGCGCGTGTCCTGGTGGGTAACCAGCCAGAAGGAGCGCCGGATCGATAGTTCGGGCAGCAGTCTCGTCAGTCGGCTATCGCCGCCGCCGATGAAGCAGGGGAGGATCGCGATCCCGGCGCCGGCGGTCGCCAGCCGATACTGGGCGTTGATGCTCGAGCTCCTGATCTTCGGCCGCAGTCCGGGCGAGATCTCATCAAGATAGTTGAGTTCGGGCGCATAGATGAAATCAGGAATATAGCCGATCAGTGGGTGTTCGCTGAGTTCTGACCGGTCGCTCGGCATTCGGGGGACCGACTCGAGATAGCTGCGGGCCGCGTAGATTCCCAAGGCGTAATCTGCCAGCTTTCGGCTTATCAGAGGACCACTGCGAGGCCGGGCGAGAAGGACCGCGATGTCGGCTTCGCGCCGCGAAGGATTGAGGAAGCCGCTGCTCGCGACCAGATCGACCTGCACGCGCGGGTGGAGCTTCAGGAATGCCATCAGCCGATGCGCCACGATCCAGGTTCCGAACCCCTCCGACACGCTCAACCGGATCGTCCCGGCCAGGCCGTCGCCCGGATGGGCATCCTGGATCCGGTGCATCGCTTGCTCGACCTGCTCGGCCAAGACCAGGAGCTGCTCGCCGGCCTCGGTAAGCACCTGGCCTTCCCGCGCCTGCTCGAAAAGTGTCTGCTGAAGGGTAACCTCGAGCCGGCGCACACGTCGTCCGACCGTGGTCGCATCCACACCAAGCCTCGTGCCGGCCCGCGTAAGCTGTCCGGTCTGGGCCAGGGCAAGAAAATGGCGGAGGTCGTTCCAGTCCATGCCTGCAAAAGTACAGCTCTGTCCTGCAGGTTCAACCGTTGCCTGCAGTGATGCCGGCAATATCCTGGAGCGAAGGAGGATGCGTCATGCGTAACATCGACCATTTCATCGCCGGCGCGGGTCATGCGGCGGGCGAGCGGCAGGGCGACATCTTCGATCCCAACAATGGCGGGGTGCAGGCGCGGGTGCGGCTGGGCAATGCGGCGGATCTCGA
>NZ_QDFY01000040.1 GCF_003347635.1 Sphingosinicella terrae | reverse complement strand
CCTGGGGGTCGTCAATTTCATCATCTGTGGACGCCCCCTACAGCGCAAGCGGTTTTTCGGGCGTGGCACGTTGTCGGATGCTGCCATCTGTCCGGCCTCTGTTTGCAGCGATGGGGCTGCGGGCCTGCATGGGAGTTCGCGGGCTGGAGCCAGATCAACTTTGCGTGCTCGACGGCACTTTGACTAAAGCTGGTTCGTCCAACCCCGTCTCGCCGACGGTTGTGCCATGCCTCCTTCGCTCGCTTGTGCTTCGACGACCTCGCGTCCGTCCCCGCCTCAGGCGGCTACGGCCGGAGCCTTGTAGACGCCGCCCTTGGCGAGCAGCGCCCAGATGATCCGTGCGGTCTTGTTGGCCAAGGCGACCGTGACCAGCATGCGCGGCTTTCGCTCCAGCATCCTGGCGAGCCAGGATCCTTCCGGTGCGCCGTTCTTGCTGGCGTGGCGCACGACGGCGGCGGCGCCGATGATCAGCAGCCTTCGCAGCGTTCGCTCGCCGGCTTTGGTGATCTTGCCGAGCTGCTCCTTCCCCCCGGTCGATCGCTGTCGCGGCGTGAGACCCATCCAGGCGGCGAAGTCGCGGCCGCGGCCAAACGACTGCGCAGGCGGCGCCAGTGCGAGGACCGCGGTGGCGATAACCGGTCCGACACTGGGAATGGTGACCAGCCGCCTGGCATCGTCATCCTGCTTCGCCCGCTGTGCGATCTCGCGCTCAAAGCCATCGATGCGCGTGTCGAGCGATCGGATGGTATCGACCAGAACTAGGAAGGTGCCGCGTGCCGCCTCGGGAAGCGTGCAGGCGGGATCCTCGAGATCGGCGATCAGCTGGGCGACCCGCGCGCGTCCTTGCGGCGCCACCAGGCCGTACTCGGCGAGGAGACCGCGCAACGCGTTGATGAGTTGGGTGCGCTGGCGCACCAGCAGATCACGCGCCCGGAATACCGCCGCGCTGGCCTGCTGCGCCTCGGACTTGACCGTAACGAACCGCATGGTCGGCCGCTGCGCCGCCTCGCAGATCGCCTCGGCATCGCGCGCATCGTTCTTCTGGCGCTTCACGAACGGCTTCACATAAGCCGGCGGGATCAGCCGAACCTCATGCCCCATCCGCTGCAGCTCGCGGCCCCAGTGATGAGAGCTCCCGCAGGCCTCCATCGCCACCAGGCAGCGCGGCTGCGTGGCAAAATAGCCGAGCAGCTTCCCCCGGGTCAGCTTCCGGCTGAACAAAGCCGCGCCCGAACCATCCGCCCCGTGCACGTGAAAAACCTGCTTTGCGATATCCAGGCCAATCGTAGTAACCTCGCCCATGGACGCCTCCCTTCGATGGTCGTTCGACACCACCATCTTGGCACATAGATGCCATCGGGGGGCGTCCACCCCATCAATTTT
>NZ_QDFY01000004.1 GCF_003347635.1 Sphingosinicella terrae | reverse complement strand
CCCCGTAGCTCACTTCCACCCCACGATCGTGCAGCTCGGCCAGCAAAGCTCTCAGCGTCAGGTCAGGCTCGCCTTCAAGTCGGGCCACCAGCCAAGCGTGCTCTGACAGGAGGATCGGCTTGCGGTATCCGCCCATCTTGGCCGGTGCCACGCTCCCCGTCTGACGCTTGCGAGTACACCAACGCGAGACGCTCGCAGCACTCACCCCCAGCAGTGCCCCCGCCTCGCGGTTCGGAGAGCTCTCCGCCACCGCCACCACACGCTCACGAAGATCGTTCGAATAAGGTCGCGTCATCGAATGCTGACCTCCTCCCAGCCAGCATCTTGAATCACGAACCGAACCGCTTGGGAATCCCAACCGGATTCACATAAGCATGATCATGCTCTAGGTCGCCGCCGGAGCCTCCACCGATCCCGGCCAGAAGAATTGCAGCACCCCGACCTCGTGGTCGACGAAGCCGTCGTAGATCATCCTGAAGGCCACCCACACGATGACGACGAGGCCGATCCAGGCGATCCAGCGGTACCGATCGATATATTTGGCGATGAAGTTCGCCGCGAGGCCCATCAGCGCCACCGACAGCAGCAGGCCGATGATCAGGATGCCCGGATGGTCGCGCGCCGCCCCGGCGACCGCGAGCACGTTGTCGAGGCTCATCGAGACGTCGGCCAGGGCGACCGCCCAGGCTGCGCCGGCGAAGCTCTTGGCCGGCCTCAGGCCACTATGCTCGTCGCCATCGACTTCAGAAGAGCCAGCCGATTCTCCGCTGTGACGGATCTCGCGGTACATCTTCCAGGAGACCCAGAGCAGAAGCACGCCACCGGCCAGGATCAGGCCGACGATCTGCATCAGCTGCGTGACCAGCAAGGCGAAGATGATGCGCAGCACGAGAGCGGCAATGATGCCGATCAGGATCACCTG
Organism: Sphingosinicella terrae; assembly: GCF_003347635.1. Classification (GTDB taxonomy): domain Bacteria; phylum Pseudomonadota; class Alphaproteobacteria; order Sphingomonadales; family Sphingomonadaceae; genus Allosphingosinicella; species Allosphingosinicella terrae. The sequence goes on along the minus strand of NZ_QDFY01000004.1, from coordinate 383,927 downwards.
GCGCCGCTGATGAGCAGGGAGCCCGGCGGCAAGCGCGCCGACCACGATCGCATTGTCGCCGGCGAGCATGATGTCGATCATCAGCACCTGGCCGAACGCAGCGAGCGCGGCCGGTTCGCCAAGATTGGAGAAGTCATGGACGATGGCGTTCCAGATACCACCCATCCCTTGAGCGCTCGCCGACACGTTCATCAGAAATTCGAGCATCGGCGGTCCGTCCACTCCGGTTGCAGAAGATCAATCGGTCGTCCGTCGCCGGCCGAGCCTGCGAGGCCGTGATGAATGAGGCGAACGCCCCACTCGCCCTACTGGTTCATCGAGGCGAAGAAGTCCTCGTTGGTCTTCGAATCCTTCATCTTGTCGAGGAGGAACTGCATCGCGTCGACCGTGCCCATCTGCATGAGGATCCGCCGGAGCACCCACATCTTAGACAAGGTGCCCTGCTCGACGAGCAGCTCCTCCTTGCGGGTGCCGGACTTGCCGACGTCCAGCGAGGGGAAGATGCGCTTGTCGGAGACCTTGCGGTCCAGCACGATCTCGGAATTGCCGGTGCCCTTGAACTCCTCGAAGATCACCTCGTCCATCTTGGATCCGGTATCGATCAAGGCGGTGGCGATGATCGAGAGCGATCCGCCCTCCTCGATGTTGCGCGCGGCGCCGAAGAAGCGCTTCGGCCGCTGCAGCGCATTGGCGTCGACGCCGCCGGTGAGCACCTTGCCCGAGCTCGGAACGACCGTGTTGTAGGCGCGGCCCAGTCGGGTGATCGAATCGAGAAGGATGACGACGTCCTTCTTGTGCTCGACCAGTCGCTTCGCCTTCTCGATCACCATTTCGGCGACCTGGACGTGACGGCTGGCAGGCTCGTCGAAGGTCGAGGAGATCACCTCGCCCTTCACCGAGCGCTGCATGTCGGTGACTTCCTCCGGCCGCTCGTCGATCAGCAGCACGATCAGGAAGACCTCGGGATGATTGTCGGTGATCGCCTTGGCGATGTTCTGGAGCAGCACCGTCTTGCCGGTGCGCGGCGGCGCGACGATGAGTGCGCGCTGGCCCTTGCCTTGCGGCGAGATGATGTCGATCACCCGCGCCGACTTGTCCTTGACGGTCGGATCGAGGGTGTCGAGCCGAAGCTTCTCGTCGGGATAGAGCGGCGTGAGATTGTCGAAATTGACTCGGTGGCGAACCGCCTCGGGATCGTCGAAATTCACCTGGACGACGCGGACCAGCGAGAAATAGCGCTCGCCGTCCTTGGGCCCGCGAATCTCGCCTTCTATCGTGTCGCCGGTGCGCAGGCCGAACTTGCGGACCTGATTGGGCGACACATAGATGTCGTCGGGACCGGCGAGATAGTTTGAATCGGCCGATCGCAGGAAGCCGAAGCCGTCCTGCAGGACCTCGATCGTGCCCTGGCCCATGATCTCATCGCCACGTTCGGCGCGGACCTTGAGGATCGAGAACATCAGCTCCTGCTTGCGCAGCGTGGACGCGCTCTCGACGCCGAGCTCTTCAGCCATGGCGACCAGCTCGGCCGGGGTTTTTTGCTTCAAATCATTGAGATGCATTGGATATTCTCATTTTGAGAAGAGAGTCTGGGCATTGACTGCTCAGAATGTTGCGTTGTGGGGCAGCAGGATACCCGCGCGGACGGCGGGCTAACGACTGAACTCCGCGTTATGCTCCGCCCGATTTCAAGTCAAGCGAGGGTGGGAGAGCCGGCTCAGAACGGTCGTACGATGACCAGGATCACGATCAGCACGACCGCGATGCCAGGCACTTCGTTCATCATCCGAAGCGCCCGGCCGCTGACCGGCCGTACCCCGGCGGCAAGCTTGCGCCCGTAGCCGATCATCCAACCCTGATAGGCGGACAGGGCCAGCACCAGAAGGAGCTTGGCGTGAAACCACCCCTCGGTCCAGGCCTGCGTGATCCACGCCAGGCTGAGGCCCAGCAGCCAGACCGCACCGATAGCCGGCGTCAGGATGATCGCCCGAAGCTTGCGCTCGCGGTCGATCCACTTCGCTTCTTCCTCGGATCCCGCCGGCGCTTCCTGATGATAGATATAATAGCGCGGCAGCAGGAACAGGCCTGCCATCCAGAAGATCACGAAGATGATGTGCCCGGCCTTGAGCCAGGCGTAAGTGAGGGTCAACGCTGTCTCCAGCCCATCGATCAAACCCGGCCTCCGCTGGACCCGCGTATCATCGCAACCAGTCGTTCGACATGCGCGATCGGCGTTTCCTTGATGATGCCGTGGCCGAGATTGAAGATGTGCGGCCGCCCCTCGAATGTAGATAGGATATGCGCCACCGCTCTTTCAAGAGCTTCCCCGCCGGCGAGAAGCGCGAGCGGATCGAGATTGCCTTGCACGGGCAGACCGCGCGGCAGTTCGGCCGCCGCCCAGGCAGGGTCCACCGTCTCGTCCAGGCCGATGGCATCGACTTCGGTCTCGCGCGCGTAGGCAGGAAGCTTGCCGCCGGCGCCCTTGGGAAAGCCGATCACTGGAACGCCGGGATGGCGGGCCTTGAAATCGGCGACGATGCGCGCGGTAGGAGCGATCACCCAGCGCTCGAACTCGATGGGCGCCAGACTTCCCGACCAGCTGTCGAACAACTGGACGGCGTCGACCCCGGCCGAGACCTGACCCGAAAGATAGTCCACGGTCATCTCGGCGATCGCATCGACGATGGCGCCGAAGCCGACCGGATCGCGATAGGCATAATCACGCGCCGCAGCCTGCTCCCGGCTTCCCTGGCCGGCTACCATATAGGTGGCCACCGTCCAGGGACTTCCGGCAAAGCCCAGAAACGTGGTGCTTTCCGGCAGCTTCGCCGACACCTTCTCCACAGTTTGGTAAATCGGCTCCAGACGGGCCTGAACGCGCTCGAGCGAGGCCAAGGCGGTATCAACCAGAGGCGGCGACAAGCGCGGTCCCTCGCCTGCCTCGAATGCCAAATCCTGTCCCAAGGCATGAGGAACGATGAGGATGTCGGAGAAAAGGATCGCACCATCGAATCCGAAGCGGCGTATCGGCTGGAGCGTGATCTCGGCTGCGGCATCGCTGTCGAACACCAGCTCGAGAAAGCCGCCCTTGGCCGACCTAAGCGCGCGATACTCGGGCAGATAACGCCCCGCCTGCCTCATCAGCCATATCGGGATAAACCCTGAATTCCCGCCACTTAGGACGGTAAGGAGGGGCTTGTTCGCGCTCGTCATGCAGGGCGGCCGGGCTTCCTTCTCTCTATCTAATAAGAGAGATTCTAAGAGTCTGATGAGGTTAGTAGGCGTGGGCAGAGCGGGGTTTATGGCTTCGCACCGCATTTGCCAACAGCTTGACTCGTCGCAAAGGCCGGGCTTCCGCGGAGTCGCCGCTGCCATCCCCGCGATCCACAGCCTGGGGGCGATTCCTGCCCACTGTTTGCCGAGCTGTGGATGGATCGACGCGGTTCGGGGACGAATCCTTTCCTTGAACTCGCTCTCAGCCTTCCGCTAGCGATTTCCCCATGCTTTTCCACAGGCCCGATCCATGGCCCGAATCGGGCGCCCGGCGCGGTGGGATATCGGGCGCCCGGCGCGGTGGGATATGAAGCAACTGCATCTTCATCTCCTCTCGGATTCGACCGGAGAGACCCTCGACATGCTGGCCAAGGCCTGCCTCGCGCAATTCGACAATGTCGAGGCGATCCCGCATCTCTGGCCGATGGTTCGCTCGGAGGGTCATCTCGACCGGGTTCTCGACGATGTCGAGCGGCGTCCCGGACTCGTCCTCTATACCGTCGTCAATCCGATGATCCGGCGCGAGCTCGAGCAGAAATGCCGTCGGAGAGCGATTCATGCTGTCTCGGTCCTCGATCCGGTCCTCGACGCGCTCGCCGCCGTCAGCGGCGAGCAGGCGAAAGGGCGCTCCGGCCGCCAGCATGCGCTCGATGCGGCCTATTTCGCGCGGGTCGACGCGATTCAGTTCACGATCGCGCATGACGACGGGATCGGCACGGAGAATTGGGAAGAAGCGGACATCATCCTTGCCGGTGTCTCGCGCACCTCGAAGACGCCGACCAGCATCTACCTCGCCAATCGCGGCTACAAGGTAGCGAACATTCCACTTGTCCCTGAATCGCCGCCGCCTTCAGTGCTGTTCGGATTGAGGCACCCGCTCGTCGTAGGCCTCACCACCAACCCGGAGCGGCTGATCCAGATTCGCCGCAATCGCCTGCTCTCGCTCAACCAGGCGCCCGAGACCGACTATGTCGACATGGAGGCGGTCAATGCCGAGCTCGCCTTCGCGCGGCGCCTGTTCGCCGATAATGGCTGGCCCGTGATCGACGTCACTCGACGTTCGATTGAGGAGACGGCGCTGGCCATCGTCAAGCTCCACGCGGAGCGGCTGGAGCGGGCGGCCGGATGAGCAACGCGTCCCCAGAATTGCTGCTTGCATCACGCAGCGAAGCGCGCCGGAAGATGCTCGAGGCCGCCGGGATTCTGTTCCGGGCAGTCGAGTCGGACCTCGACGAGGATGAGGCGAAACACGGACTTGCAGCGGCGGGTTTCGAACCCCGCGATCTCGCCGAAATGCTCGCCGAGATGAAAGCCCTCGGTGTCTCGGAGGCCGGCGGAGCGATCGTCATCGGCGCCGATCAGGTGCTCGAGCGCGAAGATGGCTCCATGCTCAGCAAGCCCAATTCGCGCGAAGAGGCGCTTGATCAGCTTCGCTCCTTGTCCGGACGTAGCCACTGGCTTCACTCCGCGGCGGTCGCCGTTCGCGACGGAACCAGGATCTGGGGGGAGACCGAGACTGTTGTCCTCGCCGTGCGCCCGCTCGGCTCGGCCTTTCTCGAAGCCTATCTCGACGCGGAATATGAGGCGATCCGCTGGAGCGTCGGCGGTTATCGGATCGAAGGCCGCGGAGTCCAATTGTTCGACGCGATCGAGGGCAGCCACTTCGCGATATTGGGCCTGCCGCTTCTGCCGCTGCTGCGCTTCCTGCGCGACCAGGACATGCTTCCGCGCTGATGATCGTCCTCGGCCTCACCGGATCGATCGGCATGGGAAAATCCACCGTCGCTGCCATGTTCGCAGAGGAGGGCGTCCCGGTCTTCGACGCCGACGCCGTCGTGCATCGGCTGCAGGGGCCGGAGGGGATGCTCGTCGCGGAAATCGAGGCGGCCTTTCCCGGAACGACCGGGGAGCGCGGCGTCATGCGGGGCGCGCTCGCCGAGCGGGTCCTTGGCGATGGCGAGGCAATGCGTCGCCTCGAAGCCCTGGTCCACCCTGCCGTGGCTCGCGAACGGGAGGCGTTCCTCGTCGCCCATCGCGAACAGCCGCTTGTCCTTCTCGACATCCCCCTTTTGTTCGAGAAGGGCAGCTGGAGCCTTGTCGATCGCATCGTCGTCGTCTCCGCAGCGCCCGAGGTACAAAGGGCGCGAGTCCTGGCACGGCCGGGAATGACGGAAGCGAAGCTCGACCATATCCTCGCGCTGCAGATGCCGGACTCCGAGAAACGTGCGCGCGCGGACTATGTGATCCCGACTGGAGGACCGCTCGAAGAGACTCGCGACTCGGTTCGCCGCATCATCGCTTGTCTCGAGGCTCGGGCCGATTCATAGCGCTAGCTATGCGAGAGATCGTCTTCGACACCGAGACAACGGGGCTCAATCCGCACAATGGCGACCGCCTGGTCGAGATCGGCTGCGTCGAGCTCTACAACCGGGTCGAGACGGGGCGCAGCTTTCACGCCTATTTCAACCCCGGCCGGCCGATGCCCAGCGAGGCGGAAGCCGTCCACGGGCTTTCCGACCGCTTTCTCGCCGACAAGCCCCTGTTCCACGACTTGTGCGAGGATCTGCTCGAGTTCATCGGAGATTCGCCGCTCGTCGCCCACAATGCGGCATTCGATTTCGGCTTCCTCAATCACGAGCTCGGGCATTGCGGCCGACCGACCGTGTGCATGTCCAGAATGGTCGATACGATTGTCCTGGCTCGGCAGCGGTTTCCCGGCGCGAAGCACAGTCTCGATGCACTGTGCACGCGTTTCGGGGTCGATCGCTCGATCCGGATCAAGCATGGGGCATTGATTGACGCTCAACTGCTTGCCCAAGTCTATGTCGAGCTGACCGGCGGCAGGCAGATCGGCCTAGGCCTGGTCGCGGAGGTGATCGAGCCGAGAGAGAATCAGACGCTGGACCCTCGGACGCTCGAGCCCGCAATGCTCGTCGCGACCATCCGTCCGCCGCGTCCGCATGCCCCGAGCGAGGAAGAGCTCGAGCGCCATGCCGCTTTCCTGGCGAAGATGAGCGATCCGATCTGGAATCGCCTGGACAGCCGCGGTTGACGGCAGGCAAGGGGCAGGCCTAAGTCCCGCGCCGAACCCGTCGGGAGCTCAAGATGGACATCCGTGTCTCCGGTCATCAGATCGACACCGGCGAGGCGCTCCGGCAGCACGTCGACACCCGGCTGAACGGCATCGCGGACAAATATTTCTCCAGGGCCATTTCGGCGCAAGTGACGTTCGGCAAGGGCCCCTACGACCACAGCTTTACCTGCGACATCGTCGCCCATGTACCGCCGGGCGTGGTCCTGAAAGGCCACGGCGGCGCCGCCGACGCTCATGCCGCCTTCGACCAGTCGGCGGACCGCATCGAAAAGCAGCTCAGGCGCTACAAGCAGCGGCTGAAGGACCGGCATGCGCAGAGTCAGCATGCCGAGGCGGTGGCCGGCGCGATCGATGCAGGCTACACCGTGTTCGCGCCGCCCAGCGAGGATGAGGAGCCGGTGGACAATCCGCCTGTCGTGGCGGAGATGCGGGTGGACGTGCCGACGGCAAGCGTGTCCGATGCCGTCATGCTGCTCGACCTTCGGAACACCAATGCGCTGCTGTTCCGCAACGGAGGCACTGGCAGCTTCAACATGGTCTACCGGCGAGGGGACGGGACGATCGGTTGGGTGGAGCCGCAGCAAGACTGACGCGGCGCTGGCCGACATTCCGAATTCCAACCAAGGCCGCAGGGCCCTTCCGGTGCTTCGATGACTGACCTTTCAGACCTAGTGGCTGACGATGCCGTCGAGACGGGATTTGCCGCAGCCAACAAGAAGGCGCTGTTCCAGCACCTGGCGTCGGCGGCCGCCCGCCTGACCGGACTGCCGGCCAAGCGAATCCTCGCCGCGTTGAACGACCGTGAGAAGATCGGCTCCACCGGTTTCGGCGCAGGCGCGGCTATCCCGCACGGAAAGGTCGAGGGGCTGGCCGGCGTCTTCGGCTATTTCGCGCGCCTGCCGGCGCCCATCGAATTCGGCGCCGTTGACGGACTTCCCGTGGATCTGGTGTTCCTTTTGCTCTCGCCGCCCGACGCCGGCGCCGACCATCTCAAGGCACTTGCCGCCGTCAGCAGGACCTTCCGCGATCGTCAGACTCTGGCCAAGCTGCGGGGCGCCCGGTCCAAGGATGCGCTGTTCGCCCTCCTTGCCGGCGGGGAAACCCGGGATGCCGCATAGCGAGTCACGCTCGGCGAGCGGCGCCGACGCTCATTTCCGGGCGCTCGAATCGCTTTATCGCAGCGCCCCGATCAACGACCTGTTCCGCTCTGAGTTGAGCGTCGAGGAAGCGGGGCTGGCCCGCATCCGTTTCGAAATCGATCGATCGGTCTATCATGCCGCGGGTGCGGCCCATGGCACTCTCTATTTCAAGATGATGGACGATGCTGCCTTCTACGCTTGCAACTCCCTCGTCAGCGATCGTTTCCTCCTGACCACGGCCTTCAACCTGGTCTTTACCCGCCCGATTCGCGCCGGTCCGGTAACGGCGGAAGGGCGCTGGATAAGCGGCAAGCGACGCGTTTTCGTCGGCGAGGCGCGCTTGCTTGCCGAGGACGGCGAGGAAGCGGCGCGAGGCACCGGCACCTTCATGCGCTCGCACATCCCGCTTTCCAGCCTCGAGGGGTATCGATCATGAGCCCTCGGGCAATTCCCGTTTCGTGACGCAGGCCCGGCTCGTCAGCTCTATGCTGGTGGGTGCGCTGCTGCGTCGCGCACAGGCGGAGGGTGGATTCGGGACCGTCCTGGCCAAGGGCGACCCGACTGCCGGAGCGATCGGGGTGGTTCTGCTGGAGCGCGGAGAAAAGCCCTCGTTCTTCGAGCGGTTGCTGCAACCTGACGGGACGTATTCCTGGCAGCGATCGACGGGCACCGACGAAGCCGAGGTGGCGGCCGCGATCGAGCGCCGACGCCGCTTCGACCCCGACCTCTGGATCGTCGAACTGGATATCGCATCGGCCGAACGGTTCGCCGCTGAAATGAACCTGCTCGGTTGACGCTTACCGGCCGCGGCGGCTAGCCCGGCTTCGCACTTCAAGCGCAAGAGCGGGGGCTGTCCGACTCACCAAGGGGGGAGCAGGCGGCCACGCGAGTCGGGGGGCGCGGTCAGGGTGATGCTTCGCATCCGGCCCGGGATCGTCCCACCGCCCAGAATAGAGCTTCCATTGCGAGTTTCCTTCCGCACCGCGGCTGTCGCCGCGGGTGCCACTTGCCTTTGCGCGGTCGCCGGTTTCACGGCGCCTTCCTTTGCCACCGAGGTGGAGGCCGCGCCCGCAATCTCTTACCTCGCCCACGCCGATTCGGCGCTGATGGTCGACAATATCGGCCTCAACGATCTTCCCCAGCAACAGATCCCGACCGACGACGCGTTCGGCACGCAGCCCGTCGCCGTCCATGCCATGGCCCCCGCTTTGCCTTCAGCCGATAGCGAGGAAGCCCCGGCGACCGGCGCGGATCTCGAGGCCCTACCGCTCGACGCGCTCGTCGCCGAGCTGTCCGGCACCCAGACACCCGATGCCGAGACGGACTGCCTGGCGCGGGCGGTCTACTACGAATCCAAGGGCGAGCCCCTGACCGGTCAGCTCACCGTCGCCGAGGTGATCATTAATCGCGCCCGCTCAGGCCGCTTCCCGTCGACCATCTGCGGCGTCGTTCGCCAGCCTGGCCAATTCTCCTTCGTCCGCCGTGGCAGCATCCCGACGCCGCCCGCGAGCTCGCGCGACTGGCGCGTGGCGGTGGGCGTCGCCCAGGTGGCTATCCGCGGTCTGGCTGATGGCGCCGCGCCGCGCGCCCTGTTTTTCCATGCCCGTCACGTTCGTCCGGGCTGGCGCCTGACCCGCGTCGCCACCGTCGGCAATCACATTTTCTATCGCTAAGCCTCTGAAAGGGGCTTGGGCCCGCTCCCGAGTGCCCCGGGAGCGGGCCTCTTCGCGTTCGTTCGGACCGCGAACCTTTCGCCTGTTCCCGTTTCATTCTAGGCTCTGCCGATGGCCAGCCTGATCGAGTCGCGACCGGATTCCTGTTTCGCCGAACTGCCCCTGGTGGCGCAGGACGTCGCGCGCGGCGTCACGCGTCTCTTCTTCCGTTCCGAACTTTTCGCCCTGTGCGAGGTACCGCTGCCCAACGGCCGGCGGGCCGATATGATGGCGATCGGACCGCGCGGTGAGCTGGTCATCGTCGAGATCAAGGTTTCGCGTGCCGACCTGCTCGGCGACCAGAAATGGACCGACTATCTCGATTATTGCGACATTTTTTATTGGGCGGTTCCCACCGGGTTCGCGCTCGATCCATTCCAGGGCGATGGCCTTGGCAGCGACTGCGCCGGCCTGATCGTCGCAGACCGCTACGATGCGGAGATATTGCGTGAGGCACCGAGCCGGCCGCTTGCAGCGGCGCGGCGCAAGGCGGAGACGCTTCGTTTTGCCCGGCGGGCGGCCCGCCGGCTCGCCGGCGACCTGGATCCCGGTCTTGCCGGCCTTGACTGAACGCCCAGGCGCTATTGCCGCTCCAGCTCGCGCAGGATGGCGGCGGCGCGTCGGTCCTGACGGGCATAATCGAGGGCCGAATAGCCGGCGACGCTGTCGGTGAGGTTGGGGTCGCCGCCTCGGCTGCGGAGCAGCCGGACCATCGGCAGCTCGCGCGCCTGGACGGCCAGTATGAGCGCAGTCTCGCCGCGATTATTGGCCTGATTTGGGTTGGCGCCCCGCTGGAGGAGGAGCTCAGCACCCTCCACCCAGCCGAGCTGGGCGGCGAGCATCAGCGGCGTGGAGCCGTCATTGTTGGGAAGATCGGGCCTAGCCCCGCGGGCAAGCAGATAGCTCACCCAATCATAATCGCGGCCTCGGACGAGGATGTGAAGGGCACCTTCTCCCGAAGAGGCCTCGCGGGCGTTGACCACTGCCGGATTGGGATTGGCGAGCATTCCCTGAACGACATTGCCATCACGTTCCCGCACGCCCTTGAGGAAGTTGAAGCTTTCGGAGAAGTTCTGGGCAGCGACCGGCACGGCCAGGGCCGCCAGCACGGCCACCGCGAGGGCGTGAAGGTTCATCCTGCGCATCGTATTGATTTTCCCCGCATCTATTCGGCTTGATTGATGCCTCTTAGCAAAGCAAGGCTGCCCCTGTCATGAATGAAAGCGCCTCTTGCCGCCTGATCGTCCTGCTGCCCCTCCTGCTCGCCCTGGTGCTGGGCGGGTGTCGCGGCCAGACCGACGCTCCGCCCCTCGAAGGAGCGACGATGGGTGGTGCCTTCACCCTGACGGACCAGAATGGCCGCCGCGTCAGCGATACCGATTTCGCGGGCCGGTATCGGATCGTCTATTTCGGCTTTGCGAGCTGCCCTGACGTCTGTCCGGTCGACCTCCAGACGATCGGCGCCGGCCTGCGCGCGTTCGAATCGCAGGATCCGGAGCGGGCGGCGCGGGTCCAGCCCGTCTTCATCAGCGTCGATCCGGCGCGCGACACGCCGGACGTTCTGCGCGAATATGTCCGCAACTTCCATCCGCGCCTGATCGGTCTCACCGGCAGCGCCGAAACGCTTGCCGAAGTCGCGCGGCGCTATGCGGTCTATTACCGCATCGGCGAGCCGGCCAATCCGGCCGACCCGAACTCCTATCTGGTCGACCACGCCCGCATGGCGGTGCTGTACGGACCTCGGGGCGAACCGGTCGCGATCATTCCTCACGACCAGGGTCCCGAAGGCGTTGCACAAGAGCTGGACCGGTGGGTGCGATGAAGGACCGGTTCTGGGAGCTGCCGCTCGACGCACTCAACCGCCAGGAATGGGAAGCGCTGTGCGACGGCTGCGGCAAATGCTGCCTGCACAAGCTCGAAGACGAAGTCACGGGCGAGCTCTTCCCGACCAACGTTGCCTGCCGGCTGCTCGATCGCGCCACCTGCCGATGCAGCAATTACAAGCTGCGGCGCGTCTTCGTGCCCGATTGCGTTCGGCTGGACGCCGCCAGCCTGAAGGAGATCGACTGGTTGCCTTCAACCTGTGCCTATCGACGTCGCGCGGAAGGCAAGCCGCTTCCCGAATGGCATTATCTGATCTGCGGCGACCGCGAGGCCGTGCACGAGGCTGGAATGTCGGTGCGCGGATGGACGGTTTCGGAAGACGAGGCCGGCGAGCTCGAGCACCACATGGTGGATCGTGAGCTCTGATCCGTGCGTACGACCGCGGATCGGCGACGTCCCGGTAACCTTGCAGGTTTCGACGCGCGCGCGCCGACTCCGGCTCCGGGTCGATCCGCGGACCCGCGAGGTGCTGCTGACCATACCGAGTCGAACGTCGCCGCGCCGGGCGCTCGCCTGGGCCGCAGAGCATCAGAAATGGATCGAGGCCACGCTCGCCGCGATGCCGGCCCAGGCCCGGATCGATCCCGGCGAGACAATTCCCCTGTTCGGCCGACCGCACCGGATCGACTGGCAGCCCGAGCATTCCCGGCGTGTGGTCGTGGCGGATGGGGCTATCAGCCTCGGCGGTCCGGCCGAGAGCGTGGAGAGTCGGCTGTTGCGCTGGCTGAAGTCGGAAGCGCTGACCCTGCTCGAGCGGGAGACCCGGGAATTTTGCGTGGCCGGCGACCTCGAGGTGGCGCGGGTCAGTATAGGCGACCCTCGTTCGCGCTGGGGCAGCTGCTCCAGCTCAGGCAACATACGCTATAGCTGGCGCCTCATCCTGGCGCCAGACTTCGTTCGTCGCGCAACCGTCGCGCACGAAGTCGCCCACCTGGTCCATATGGACCACAGCCCCCGCTTCCACGCGCTGGTCGAGACCCTGCTCGGAGAGGACCCGAAGCCGGCGCGCCTGTGGCTGCGCCGGGAAGGGGCCGCGCTCCATCGCATCGGTGCGAGGACCTGAGCGAACCGCCGCTCTCTTCGTTCCCGTCCGCGGACAGGGCGGCGGCTCACCCTTCGGCAAGCGCTAATATATGCCTTCCCTATAGCCCTCTTCGGGCGTGCGCCGGACCGGCGGCGGGCCGCGTTCGGGCGGGCGCGGCCGCTCGAGCGCCCGGTCGAGCCATTCCCGGTCCAGCCGCGGCGGCGCGCCGTCATCCTGCTCCTCCTCCTCGATCGGCATCCCGTCGGGGTCCACTTTTCGGTCGAACGGCGGCGGCGTCTCCTCGATCGGGCTGCCATCGGCGTCGAGCATGGGGTCGTCCTGCGGCGGGGCGAACCAGAATTCCTCTGTCTGCTCGATGTGCCAATCGGGAGCGGCGGCCTCTGTGACGAAAGGCTCGGCAGGGCGGCCGGCGACCGCGCGTACCATGTAATCGTGGAAGGCGCGGGCAGGCGCCCGCCCGCCCGCCAGCCCGGGGAGGGCCCGGTTGTCGTCCCGGCCCATCCACACGCCGGTGGTGATCCCGCTCGAGAAGCCGACGAACCAGCCGTCCTTGTTCGAGGTGGTGGTCCCGGTCTTGCCCGCCGTCGGTCGACCGAGCTGGGCGGCGCGGCCGGTGCCGTGATCGACGACGCTCTGCAGCAGGTCGGTCATCTGGGCGGCGACCCACGGCTGGACGAGCACCCGGCCCTCCTCTGCCTCATGCTGGTAGAGAAGGGTGCCGTCGGCCGTGGTCACCCGCCTGATGCCATAAGGGGTCACTGCCACCCCGCCTCGTGCGACGGCGGCATAGGCCCGGGTCATGTCGATCAGTCGGACCTCGGACGAACCCAGCGCCATAGACGGGTTGGTGGCGATCCGGGTGGTAATCCCAAACCGTTGAGCCATGTCGGCCACGGCGCGTGTGCCGACGTCCTGGGCGAGGCGTACGGCGACGGTGTTGATCGAGAAGGTGAAGGCGGTCCGCAACGCGACCGGGCCGGCATAGCGGCCATTGTCATTGCGCGGGCTCCAATTGCCGATCGTGATCGGGGCATCCTGGACGGTCGAGTCGGACCGATAGCCGGATTCGAGCGCGGCGAGATAGACGAACAGCTTGAACGAGGATCCGGGCTGACGGGTCGCTTGGGTCGCGCGATTGTAGATCGACGTCGCGTAGTCCCGGCCGCCGACCATCGCGCGCACCGCCCCGTCCCGATCGAGCGAGACCAGGGCGCCTTGGGCACCGCCAGGCGCATTGGCATTGATCGTCTGGGCGGCGGCGCGCTGCATGCCGATGTCGATCGTCGTCCACACGTCGAGCGGCTGCACGGTCTCGTCGATCAGCATGTCGAGTTGCGGCAGCACCCAGTCGGTGAAGTAGCGGGTGATGTTCTGCGAGCCCCGCGGCCGCACGAACGTGACGTCCTCGGGATCGGCGGCCGCGGCTTCCGCCGCGCTGATCGTGCTGTTCTCGACCATCAGGCCCAGGACGACGCCGGCGCGGCCGCGCGCCGCCTCCATGTCTGCCGTAGGCGAATAATTGGACGGCGCCTTGACCAGGCCGGCAATGATCGCGGCCTCGGCCGTGCTGAGCTCGGTGGCGCTATGGTCGAAGAAGGTGCGGGAGGCCGCGTCGATGCCATACGCGCCGCCGCCGAAATAGACGCGATTGAGATAGAGTTCGAGGATCTGCTCCTTGGTGAAGCGCCATTCCAAAGCCAATGCCAGGATCGCTTCGCGGACCTTGCGGGCGAAGCTGCGGTCGTTGGTGAGGAAGATGTTCCGGGCGAGCTGCTGGGTGATGGTCGACCCGCCCTGGCGCCAACGTCCTTCCTGGGCGCGAACCATCAGTGCCCGGACGATGCCGATCGGATCGACGCCGGGATGGGAACGGAAACGGCGATCCTCGACGGCGACCATGGCGTCCCGCATGATGGGCGGTATCTCGTCGTGGCGCAGCCATTCGCCGAAACTCGGCCCCATCGAATGGATGATGCTGCCGTCGGCGGCGCGGACGCGGATCATCTGGCCGAGATCGTCGCGTCTGATCAGCTCAGGATAGCTGGGAAGCTGGCTCACCGCCACCGAGACGGCAACGCCGAGTGCCACGAGACCCACGACCAGCAGATAGGCCCCGATCTTGAAGCTCGCGACGAAGACCCGCTTCAGGCGGGAAGGGGGGGCGCTTGCCATCAGGGGTCAGCGATAGGGGCGGCGAGTCATGGCGGCAAGCAGAAGCGCGAGACGCCTTAACGGGCGCTTACTTCGGCGCGAGCGCCATCGAATGGCGGGGGATGGGAAGGCCGGTCCATGTCGCCGATGTGGGACCGGCCGGCGCTTGGATCAAGCGCCCGGGAAAGTCGTCTGGCGCGACATTGCCGCGCGGCGATGCTAGGGCGGAGCCGAATTCGCCCGAAGGTGCAAGACCCATGTCGGAAGCCGCCCGCCTCTCGCTTGTCGAACGCGATCCGAAACAGGATCTCAGCCTTCCGGGCTGGATCTACCGCGATCCCGAATTCTTCGGAGTCGAGATGGAGCGCGTCATCCGCCCGGCCTGGCAGATCGTATGCCACGAAAGCGAGATTGCGGAGCCGGGGGAATGGCGCAGCCTGGATTATCTCGGCGAAAGCGTCATCGTCATCCGCGGGACCGACGGGGAGATCCGGGCGTTCGCCAATGTCTGCCGGCACCGTGGCTCGCGCCTCGTCGACGGCGAGCAGGGTTGCGCACGGCGCCTTACCTGCCCCTATCACGGCTGGACCTATGCCGCCGACGGGCGGCTGATCGGCGTCCCGCACAAGGAAGATTATCGGGGGCTGGAGCCCCGGCATTGGGGCCTGCTGCCCGTCGAGCTGGACCGCTGGCACGGTTTCCTGTTCGTGCGGCTCGAGGGCGGCGGGCCAGGCGTTGCGGAGATGATGGCCCCCTACGAAGCCGAGATCGCGCCTCACCGCCTGGATGAAGTGAGGGCGCTGGGCCGGATCACGCTGCGGCCGCGGCAGGTGAACTGGAAGAACGTCGCGGACAATTATTCGGATGGGCTGCACATCCCCGTCGCCCATCCCGGACTGACCCGGCTATTCGGCGGCGACTATCGGATCGAGGCTGGCGATCATGTCGACCGGATGTCCGGGGATCTGGTCGAGCGGCCTTCGGCAAACCTCTCTGAGCGTGCCTATCAGAAGCTGCTGCCGCAGGACGCCGGGCGGAGCTGGCTCTATTTCAAGCTGTGGCCGAACCTCGCCTTCGATCTCTACCCCGACCAGATCGACTTCATGCATTTCGTGCCGGTCGGACCGACCGAGACCCTGATTCGCGAGATCAGCTACGCGCTGCCCGACCAGCGCCGCGAGATGAAGGCGGCACGCTATCTCAACTGGCGGATCAATCGCCGCGTCAACCTCGAGGACACTGCCCTGATCGCCCGGGTCCAACGCGGCATGGAATCGCGTCTTTATGTGCCGGGTCCGCTCGGCGAGAGCGAGGTCTGTCTCAGGAGCTTCGCGGCAAAGCTTCGGCGGCTGATCCCGGAGGCGCGACTGGACCGCCCACCGGCGCCGGGCTGGAGCGCCCGAAGCGCATGATCAGATAGACCGGAATTCCGGTCGCGAGCAGTACCGCGCCCCAGCCGGTCGCCTCGGCGCCGGCGCCCCACAAGGTCCAGACCGAATAGGCACCGCCGATCAGCGCGAGGACGGTGATCGGCCCCAGCTTCAGCGTCCGGCGCATGGTCAGCACGAGCGCCGTTATCGACGCCAGGAGATAGAGGACGAGCGTGGCCGCGGTGGCGAGCAGGGCCATGAACGCGAACAATTCGGTCATGCCGCGCGTGTAGTTGGCGGCGATCAGAAGGATGGTGAGCACACCGCCGAAGATCTGGCCGCGCACGGGAATGCCGCGCCGGTTCACCTTGCGGAAGAAGCCCGGGAAGATGCCACGACGGGCGAGCGTCAGCGGAACCTCCGCCTGGAGGAAGACCCAGCCGTTGAGGGCGCCCAGGCAGCTGATCGCAGCGAACAGGACGACGAGGCTGGCCGCCCACGGCCCCCAGAACAGGCCGATCAGGTCGGCGAACGGCGCATTGGAGCGAGCGGCAGTTTCCGCCGGAAGAAGCAGGAAGACGGCGCCGGAGGCGGCGACATAGAAGAGTCCGGCGATGAGTGTGCCCAGCAGGGTGGTCAGTGGGACATTGCGTTCCGGGTCGCGCACCTTGCCCGCCGGCACGGTCGCCGATTCGAATCCCAGCATCGCCCACAGGGTCAGGGCCGCGGCTCCGGCCACCCCACCGGGAGAGATCGAGACTTGCGCGGCTTGAGCCGGCTCGCCGCCACCGCCGATGACGAGCAAGGCGATCACGACCGCGGCCACGAGCGGCAGGACCTTGAGAAAGCTGGTGACGACCTGGACCGATCCGGTCGCGCGCACGCCGCCGCACGAAACGGCGATGAACAGGATCACGAAGCCGATGGCCGCGAGGGCGGGAGCGCCGCTCACCGCGAAGGTGGCGGGAGAAAGCGTGCTGAGATAGCTGACGGCGGCGATCGACAAGGCGGCATTGGTGACCCAGAGCGAGATCCAGTAGGCCCACATGACGAAAAAGGCGGCCGGCGCGCCGAGCCCGATCCGGACATAGTCATAGGGCCCGGCGGCATCGGGGAGGGCTCGAGCCAGTGCAGCCAGCACGGCGGCGAGGCACAGGGATCCGCTGATCGTCACTCCCCAGCCGACGAGCGCGTTGAGGCCGTAAGGCGCGAGCGCGGCCGGCAGCAGGAAGATGCCCGAACCGATCATGTTGCCGACGACCAGCGCCAGGCACATCCAGAAACCGAGCAACGGCCGGGTCGAGCCGGGTTCGTCCGTCGGCAGTGCGGAAGGGAGCGGCATCGCGCCGATTGATGCGCCGGTGTGCCGCCTTGGTCAAATCATCCGGCGCGCCTGACAGGCATGCCGGCGCCGGTCAGAACGGAACGTCGTCGTCGAGATCGCTATCGAAAGCCGGCTGCGGCCGAGAGGCAGGCCGCGATCCGCTGCTGCCGGTGCTGCTGCTGCCCCCACCGAAGTCGCTGGAGCCGCCATAGCCGCCGCCGAAATCGTCGCCACCGCCGCCGCCGTCGCGGCGGCCGAGCAGGACCAGCTCGCCGCGGAAGCGCTGGAGGACGACTTCGGTCGAATAGCGGTCCTGCCCGGACTGGTCGGTCCACTTGCGGGTCTGGAGCTGCCCCTCGAGATAGACCTGAGAACCCTTGCGCAGATACTGCTTGGCGACGCGGCCGAGATTTTCGTTGAAGATGACGACACGGTGCCATTCCGTCCGCTCCTGGCGGTTGCCGTCCCGGTCCTTCCACTGCTCCGACGTGGCAACGCGTAGATTGACCACCTCACCGCCATTGTTGAGCGAGCGGGCCTCGGGGTCGTCGCCGAGATTGCCGACCAGGATAACCTTGTTCACGCCCGCCATTTTCGTCTCCTTCGCTGGAGCACCGGCATAGAAAAGAACGACCCTCCCGCCAAGCTTGACGACAAGTCGGTTCCAGCGCGGCGCCGGGCCCAGGCTGCCGACTGTCGGCACGCCCACTGCTCAACCCAAGCAGAGCTTGATGGATTGAACATATCCGGAACAAGCTTGGCCTGCAAGCGTCAGGCTCCTGTCATTCGGCGAGGGCGGGTACGGGGCGGCGCGAGCGCCGGAAACCTAGCACCAGCAGGAGGATCGTGACGGCCTGGGCAGCCAGCGTCTCGACCGTCGGGTACAGACCCAGAATCGGGCTGCGCGGCAGCCCGTCGAGCGGCGTCACCCCGATCATCCCCGCCTCCTGAAGCGCGGCGAAGCCCTTCCCCGCCAGCACGACGGCAATGACCGCGATCAGAGCCGAACTGTACTGGAAGAATTTCGTGATCGGGAGGCGGCGGCCGAATCGCAACATTGCCCAGGCGATCACGGCCAGCAGCACCGCCGCGACTGCGATTCCGCCGATCATCGCGCCATTCTCTCCCTGCGCACCGATCGCCGCAAAGAAGATGATCGTCTCGAACACCTCACGATAGACGGCAATGAAGGAGAGGCCGAAAAGCAGCCACAGGGAACCCCGGCCAAGGGCGCGGTCGAGCTTGTCCTTCACATAGGCCTGCCACGCCCCCGCCTGGGCCTTGTCGTGCATCCAGATGCCGACGAACAGGAGAATGATCGCGGCCAGCACCGAGCCGAAGCCTTCGGTCAGCTCGCGGTTGGCGCCGCTGATCGTGATCAGATGCGTCGCAATCCACCAGGTGGCGACGCCGGCGACGAGCGCCGCAATCCAGCCGGCATGGACCCAGCGAAGCAGGTCGCGGCGCTCGGCCCGCACGAGGAATGTGATCATCGCGATGACGATGAGCAGGGCCTCGAGACCTTCGCGAAGCAGGATCGCGAACGCGCCGAGGAAGGTGGAGGTCGCGCTCGCCGCGTCGGGCGAGACGGCGGCCTCGGCCTGCTCGAACAGCGTCTGCAGGCGGCCGATGCGCTCGGCAACCTCGTTCTCCGGCACCCCTCGGCTGATCGCGGCACGAAGCGCGCCCATTTCGCGCTCGACCTCGACGACGAGATTGCCGTCGCGGGCGCCGAGCAGGGCCTCGACCGGCTCGAAGCCTTCGAGATAGGCGGCAAGGGCGTGCTCGGCGGCGCGTTGGCGCTCCCCAGCCCGATAGGCTTCAAGGCTGCGCGCGAGCAGGTCGCGTCCTAATCCCAGAGTCCCGGCGCCGGCGCTCTCCACCAGGACTGAAGGATTGGCCCGAAGATAGGCCATCACAGCCGTCGCCTTGTCTTCCCCGATCTTGGCGGACAAGGCGGCCGGAGTCAGCGACACCAGGGCCTGGAGATCCGGCACTTCCGAACGGACGCCCGCTTCCGACCGCCAGATACGCTCTCCCTCGACCGCCAGCCCGGGGGGATAGGCGAAACGGCCGGCGTGGAAGGCAAGCGCCCAGCGGTCCGCCTCGGGAAGATGGGCGAAGCTCTGCATCGCCGTTTCCTCCAGCCCCTGGCTGGTCACCTGATAGAGCGCGAAAAGGCTGCGATCCCGGGCCCGGCTGCGATCGGTGAAGTCGATCGGCGGCGGATCCATCTGCGCGGCGGCGGGAACCCGCGCAGAGCCGTCCGAGCCGTGGCAGGCGACACACTGCTCCGCATAGACCGCTTGCCCCCGCGCGAGATCGGGGACGGCCGTTGGCGCGAGCGGTACCGGATAGGCGGCGAGAAGATCGCCGGCGAGGGCGCGGGCATCCCGTTCGACTTCGGGCGGCGGCGCGCGGCGGGTCACCGCCGCCTGCAGCGCGCGGGCCCTCGCGATCAGGTCCGGCTGGGCTTGGTGTTGCGGCAGGGCGGCGAGGCGCTCGACCACGGTCGCGGTGAATTCCAGCATCTCGTCATATTCGAGCTGGCTGATGATCTGCCCGTTCTCGACCGCGCCGCGATAGTCGACCGCGATATAATCGAGCAGCCGCCACGTGGTCTGAACCGCCGCGTCGTCGGCGCGCGCGACGGAGGGGAAGGCCATGGCCGCCACCAGCAACAGGCAGAGCCAGAGGCTCCCGACTCCACGCAACCGATCGGACATGATTCCCCGCAAGAAGATTGGCACGTCAGCGGACTAACCAAGCTGCGAGTGATTATCAATAGCGCGATCAGACGCTCGGATAGCGCAACCTGCCGAGGAAGCGACTGAGCGACGGCAGTCGCTCGCGCGTGCCGCGCCAGCTTGCCTTCAACCTCTCGAACCGCATGACGTCGTCGATACGCCGGCTCAGAAAGGCGCGAGTTTCGGCCAGGTCCTCCGCCTGATCGTCCAGGAAGACGAGCGTGGTCGAACCATAGACGCCGACGAGGATGGCCCGTTTGCTATAGTGGTTCAGGTCCGTGGCCGTATCGCCGGCGACACGCCAGATCCGGTCGGCCGAGCGCCACGCCAGTCGAGCCGAATCCGCCAGATTCTGCGGGAGCGAGAGGATGGCGAGCGAGCGCCGGAGCGCTTCGCGATGCGCCTTCAGCGCGTCGAAGCGAAACAGGATGAGCTCCCGGATACGGTCGCGAATCTTCATCGCGGCGATGCGCTCCGGCGGAAAGGCCTCCAGCATCGCTTTGTCTATCCAGTCGAACCAGGCATCGATCATCTGTGCCTGACCGCCCGGAAAGGCGAGGCGCGCCCGATCGGCAGGAATTCCTAGCTGAGCCGCGGCCATGGCGAGCGCCTCTTCGGTCCAGCCGTCGAAGGCGGCGTGTTCCGGAAGAAGCGGGGCGAGCGCGGCGCGCAACTCGTCCAGGTTCATGTCGGCGGGCGCGATCATGGGACGTCAATGATCCGCCTGCGTCTCGGTTGCAAGGCTCAGACCTCCGGCGGGAGCGCCGGCCGGGTCCGAGTAGGCAACCGGATCAGCACGAGGGCCGCGCAGATGAGCAGCGCCCCGATCCCGTCGCCGGCGGAGAGACGCTCGTCATAGACGACCCAGCCGATCGCGGCCGAGGCGATCGGCTGCGTCAGAAAGCACAGGCCCACCACCACGGGGGAAAGATGGCCCATCGCGTAGACGAGCAGACCTTGACCGATCAGCTGGCTGCTGACGGAAAGCGCGATCACCGGCGTCCAGTCGCCGGGCATGACCGTTTCTCCCAAGGCGAGGGCGAAAACCAGCAGCGGCACGGCGCCGGCGGCGGTGGCGACGGCAAGCACGGGCCAAGGCGCCATCACTCGCCGCGCCCGATCAACGGCGATGAGGTAGAAGGTATAGAAGAGGCCGGCCAGGATCGCGAGCAGGTCTCCCGTCAGTTGCTGTGGAGAAAGTCGGAAACTCTCGCCGAGCAGGAGGAACGTGCCGATCGCGGCGAGGAGCAGCGCGCCGGACTGGGTAACGCCGGGCAGACGGCGCAACAGCATGAAGCCGTATATGGCGAACAGGAAGCTGGCGAAATTGCCGAACAGGGTGGCGTTGGCGAGCTTGGTGCGCAGTATGCCTTCGTGCCAGGCGGCAAGATCGGCCGCGAAGAACAGGCCGCCGACGATGACCGCCAGGACTATCGGCCAGCCGGGGTGAGCGCGACCGCGGCTCTGGCGCCACGCGACGAAGGCGAGGAAGGGGATGGCGAGAGCAAGCCTCCAGAAGCCCGCCGCGACCGGGCCGATCCCCGCCTCGCTCTGCGAGAGGCGGACCAGCCATGGGCCCGCCGCCAGGAAGAGATTGGCGAGCAGGACGGCGGGAAAGGCGAAAGAGAGGCTGCGCGGCATCGCCGCCGCGCTTGGGCGCGCCAAGGGGGGCCGTCAACCGGCTCAGGCCGATGCTCGGTCCTCAGGCTCGTGCGAAGCGCTCGCGCAGCGCGAGCATGGCGATCGCCGCCTTGGCCGCCTCGCCGCCTTTGTCCTTCTCGTCCGGACGCGCACGGGCGAGCGCCTGGGCTTCGTCCTCGACGGTCAGGATGCCGTTGCCGAGCGCGACGCCGTCCATCGAAAGTGCCATCAGGCCCCGCGCGCTCTCGCCGGCGACGATCTCGAAATGGTAGGTCTCGCCCCGTATCACCACGCCGAGCGCGACATAGCCGTCATAGCGGCCGGTCTCGGCCGCCAGCGCGACGGCGCCGGGTATCTCCAGCGCGCCGGGCACGGTGACGGTCTCGTGTTTGTGACCCGCCGCCTCGATCGCGGCGCAAGCGCCTTCGAGCAAAAGGTCGTTGAGATGAGCGTAGAAGCGGGCTTCGACGATGAGGATGCGCGCCATGTTCAGCCCCGGTCCGCGCGCGGGATCGGTCGCTCGCCGACGATGGCGAGGCCGTAGCCGGCGAGCGCCACCGGAGTATGGTGGCTGTTGGTGAGAAGGACCATGTCGTGGACTCCGAGCGCCGCCAGGATCTGCGCGCCGATGCCATAGTCGCGCAGCTGATCGCTGTCGCGCGGCGCGACCTCGCCGGAGCGGACCTTGAGCGCGCGGCTGAGACCATCCGCCATGGGCCGATTGATGCCGACGATCACGCCCGAGCCTTCCGCCGCGATCGCCTTCATCGCGCCTTCGAGAAGTCCGCCGCGTTCTCCGGCTTCCGCGAAAGCGTCGGCGAACAGGCTGAGGGCGTGCATCCGCACCAGCGTCGGCCGCTCGGGATCGACATGGCCCTTGACCAAGGCGATCTGCTCGAGCCCCGTCGCCTTGTCGAGGAAGGTCTTGGCCGTCCACGTCCCGCCCCACCGGCTGTCGAACCGCGCCTCGGCGGTTTCGATCACCTGCCGGTCCTTCTTGAGCCGGTAGGCGATGAGGTCGCGGATGGTGCCGATGCGGAGGTTGTGGAGCTGCGCGAAGGCGAAAAGGTCGTCCATCCGCGCCATCGTCCCGTCTTCCGACATGATCTCGCAGATCACTCCGGAAGGGTTGAGGCCCGCAAGGCGGGAGACGTCGACCGCCGCCTCGGTATGACCGGCTCGGACGAGCACCCCGCCGTCGCGCGCGACCAGCGGGAAGACATGGCCGGGAGTGACGAGATGCTCCGGCCCCTTCGACGCGTCGATCGCGACCGATATCGTCCGGGCGCGATCGGCGGCGGAGATGCCGGTCGTGACCCCTTCCTTCGCCTCGATCGAAATGGTGAAGGCCGTCTCGAGGCGGCTGTCATTGTGACGCGGCATCAGCGGCAGCCCGAGCTGTTCGATCCGCTCGCGGGTCATCGACAGGCAGATCAGACCCCGACCATGCTTGGCCATGAAGTTGATCGCGTCCGGCGTGGCCATCTGGGCGGGGATGACCAGATCCCCCTCATTCTCCCGGTCCTCGTCATCGACGAGGATGAACATGCGTCCGTTGCGCGCCTCGTCGATGATCTGCTCGGCCGTCGCCATGACCCCACGGCTGCCGCCGGCAAGAAATTTCTCGAGCTTCAGCAAGGTGTCGGCGGTCGGATTCCAGTCCGAGTCGCCAAGCTTGCGCAGGGAGTTTGGATGGAGGCCGGCCGCGCGGGCCAGCCCGGCGCGGCTCATCTCTCCGGCGGAGACGATCTCGCACAAGCGATCGATCAGGACGGTGCTCATGCGCGTCGGCTATCACACCACAATGTGATGTGACAATCCCAAATCACATCTGCGTGGCGCGTACCTGCATCATCCTGCCGAGATAGCGCGCAAGGATGTCGATCTCGACATTGACGGTGTCGCCGGACGCGAGTGCGCCCAAAGTCGTCTGTTCGGCGGTATGGGGGATGATGTTGACGCCGAACCGGACCCCGCCGGCGGCGAGGCTCTCCACCCCGTTCACCGTCAGCGAGACGCCGTCCAGCGCCACCGATCCCTTCTCGGCGATGAAGGGCGCCACTTCGGCCCCGGCTTCCAACGTCAACCGGATCGAATCGCCTTCGCGAGCGACGCCGGTGACAGCCGCGATCGCATCGACATGGCCGGTGACGATATGGCCTCCGAGCTCGTCGCCCAGCTTCAGCGCCCGTTCCAGGTTGAGCCGACGGTCGACACTCCACTGGCCTGAGGCGGTGCGGTTCTGGGTCTCCTGCGAGACGTCGACGGCGAACCAGGCCTCCCCCTTGTCGACGACGGTCAGGCAGACGCCGGAGCAGGCGATCGAGGCGCCGAGGTCGACGCTCTCAACGTCGTATCCGCAGGCGACGCGCACCCGCAGATCGCCGCGCGCGTCGACACGATCGATCCTGCCGATGTCGGTAATGATGCCAGTGAACATGCGTCCCCTCAGTCTCGAACCCGCTCGTAGACTTCGAGCCGATCGATGCCAAGCGCGCGGGTCTCGACCAGCGTCCAGCGTCGATGCGCGTCGGCGATGCGGTCGAGCCCGACATAGCCGACAGAGGACTTCCCTTCGCCGATCAGGATCGGAGCGCGGTAGATCAGCATGCGGTCGACGAGGTCGGCGGCGAGAAAGGCGGTGGCAGTGGCGGATCCGCCCTCGACCAGGAGATCGTTGACGTCATGAAGCCGCGTCACCTCTTCCGGTGCGCCGAGGCGCGTCCAACCCTCGACTGCTTCGCCGCGGGTCAGCAGCGCGCGGTGCGGCGATCGGCCCTCCAGGCCAGGCAGGCGGACGTCGAGCCGCGGCCGGTCGGCGAGATAAGTGCCGCGGCCGACCAGGATCATGTCGGCTCGCGCCCGCTCGGCATGGACATGCGCCCGGGCATCCTCGCCCGTGATCCATTTGCTTTCGCCAGACGGCAACGCAATCTTGCCGTCGATCGACATGGCGAGCTTGAGCGTGATCAGCGGCCGGCCGAGGCGGAGACGGGCAAGGAAGCCGGCAAAGGATCGCTCCGCTTCTGCTCGGCAGAGTTCGGTCTCCACCGCGATGCCGGCGGCGCGGAGCCGTTCGACGCCTTGCCCATTGGTCCGCGGATCGGGATCGGCCGCCGCAATCACCACGCGTGCAGGCCGCGCGGCGGCGATCAGATCGGCGCAGGCGGGGCCGCGCGCGCTTACGTGCGCGCAGGGCTCGAGCGTCACGTAGAGCGTGGCGCCGCGCGCCGCCTCGCCGGCCTCTGCAAGCGCAACCGACTCGGCATGGGGCCGGCCGCCTGGCTGCGTGTGGCCCTGTCCGATCGCCTGTCCGTCCTTGACGATGACGCAGCCGACATTGGGATTGGGTGCGGTCGAACCGCGCGCGCGCTCGCCAAGCGCGATCGCCCTCGCCATCCAATCCGTATCGTTCAAATGCCGAGCCGATTCAGCCGGTCGTCGAGCTGCTTGAACTGGCGCTGCCGTTCGGCCTCGGCGGCGCGCCGCTGCTCGAGATCGGTCTTCTGCTTCGCCTTGATCGCGTCGTCGCTGCGATCGGCGCGCCAGCTGTCGACATAGACGATCGTGGCCCGAGGCCGAAGATTGGTGTTGGAGTCGAGGTAGAAGGCGACGATGATCCCGATCGGGATGGCAACCGCCAGCGTGCCGGCGAGCCACTGATGCCGCGGCCGCTCGCGCCAGAAGGCGCGCAGGTCGTTCCACAGGACGCTCGGTCGGGCGGGTCGGGGCAGGGGCATGGGGGCAAGATAATGCGCCCCTGCCCCTGCCGCCACCCCCGGGCGGGCGACCGCCGTCAGGCTGCCGCCCGGAGTTCGCATCAGGCCTCCAGCCGGAAATGGAGCGTCAGGGTCTTGGTGCTCTCCACCGGCACGCCGTCGAGGGTCGCCGGCCGGAAGCGCCAGCGCGATCGCGCATGGCGCTCGGTCGCTGCCCAGAAGGCATCGCTGGTCGCGCCCAGGCGCTGAATGGCCTTCACTCGGCCGTCCGGGCCGATCGTCACCCGGACCCGAACGGTGCCTTCACGCTCCGCGCGCTGCTCTGATGCAGGATAAGGCGGTTGCAGCGCGTCGGCAAAGCGCGGGTCGAACTCGGCGTCGATCCGCAACGGCGTTAGCCTCGGCGCCGCTTCGCCCAGGGAAGCCGTGCCCGCCGTGCCGACGGGACCCGGCAACGGAGGCGCCGGCACCGGCGGCCCATCCACCGTCCGGCCCAGCGGCGGCAGGTCGATGACCGTAGGGGTCGTCGTCGGCCTGGAGATGGGCGGTTGCACCTGTACCTGTTCGATTCGCGGCGAAGGCGGCGGAACGGGCGGTGGATCATCGTCGATCGGAATGTTCGTGGCGATGAGCGGGCCCTCGTCGGGAAGAACGAAGATGGTCGGCTTGGCCAGCATCACCGCTGCCAGCGCCGCTGCATGCAGTCCAATGACCACGGCGAGACTGCTCGGCCGCACCGTGCGTTGCTCGTAAAATCCGCCTGTTGCTGTCATCACTCCTCTCCTCACTGCCTCCCCGCGAGGCCCCGGTCTCGGCCGGGTGCAATGATGATACAACATCACACCATGTTATACCATACCATTTCGGCGAGTAGATCGGGACCCGCTCGGCTGGAGTCAGCCGGCGGCGGCGCGGAAGCGGGCGATCGTCTCCTCGCGGCCGATCAGCGGCAGCAAGGCCGCCATTTCCGGGCCGCTGTCGCGGCCGGTCAGCGCGCGTCTGAGCGGCAGGAAGAGAGCCTTGCCGGTCCGGCCCGTTTCCGACTTGAGGCGCGAAACGAGCTGCGGCCAGGGCGGATCCGCCCAGTCGATCGCTGCCGTCGCTTCGGCCGCGGCGACGAGCAGGGGCCGGTCTTCCTCCTGGGCGGCCTTCTCGACATGGCCGTGGAGGATGTCCCACCAGTCGGCCGCATCGGCCACGCGACGCAGGTTCGGTCGGATCGCCTCCCAGTCGGCCGCCCCCATCCCGACGGGCAGCCGCTCTCGGACCCGTTCCCATGGGAGAAGGTGGACGATTCGGGCATTGAGGGATTCGAGCTCGTCGAGATCGAATCGCGCAGGCGCGCGGCCGAAGGTCGCGAAGTCGAAGCTCTCGATCAGGGGCGTGGGATCGATCACCGGATCGACGGGAAGGCTCGTGCCGATCCGCGCCAGCTTCGCCATCAGCGCGATCGGCTCGGTGCCGGACTCGCGCATCGCATCGACTCCGAGCGAGCCGAGGCGCTTCGACAATTTCCCCTCGGATCCGACCAGAAGCGCCTCATGGGCGAAATCAGGCGGCCGCGCGCCCAGGGCTTCGAACATCTGCAGTTGCAGCCCGGTATTGGTGACATGATCCTCACCGCGAACGACATGGGATACCGCCATGTCGATGTCGTCGATGACGCTCGGCAGCATGTAGAGCCAGCTGCCATCCTCGCGGCGGATGACGGGGTCGCTGAGCAAGCCCGGGTCGAGATGCTGCGGCCCCCGGACGAGGTCCTGCCATTCGATCGGCCGGTCATGGTCCAGCCGAAAGCGCCAGTGCGGCCGACGTCCTTCCGCCTCCAGCCGCCGGTGCTCGGCCTCGCCGAGCGCGAGCGCCGCCCGGTCGTAGACGGGCGGCATGCCGCGGCCGAGCAGGACCTTTCGCTTAAGTTCCAGCTCCTGCGCCGTCTCATAGGCCCGATAAGCTCGCCCGTCCGCCGCCAGCCGCTCGAGCGCCGCCTCGTAGCGATCGAAGCGCGCCGATTGCCGGTGGACCTCGTCGACATCGAGGCCGAGCCAGGCGAGATCGTCCCGGATCGCGTCGACATGGGCTTCGTTGGAGCGCTCTCGGTCGGTGTCGTCGATGCGCAGGATGAACCGGCCGCCGTTGCGGCGCGCCCACAGCCAGTTGTGGATGGCGGTGCGCAGATTTCCGACGTGGAGCCGTCCGGTCGGCGATGGGGCGAAGCGAGTGACGACGGACATGGCGGCGGCTCTATTGTCCCACCGGGCTTCGGGCAACGCTCTTGCCTTCGTGCCTCGCCGGCCTAAGAGGGGCCCAGCCGATCGCCGCCAGGGTTCCCACAATGAAATTGATGTCCGGCAATTCCAACCCGCCCCTCGTCAAGGCGATTGCCGATTATCTCGAGATCCCGGTTACGCAGGCGAGCGTGCGCCGCTTCGCGGACGAGGAAATTTTCGTCGAAATCCTCGAGAATGTTCGCGGCGAGGACGTCTTCATCGTCCAGTCGACTTCTTATCCGGCCAACGACAATCTGATGGAGCTGTTGATCTGCATCGACGCGCTCCGCCGCGCCTCGGCCAAGCGGATCACCGCCGTGCTTCCCTATTTCGGCTATGCCCGCCAGGATCGGAAGCCCGGCCCGCGCACACCGATATCGGCCAAGCTGGTCGCGAACCTGATCACGGTTGCCGGGGCGAACCGGGTGCTCTCCGTCGATCTTCATGCCGGCCAGATCCAGGGCTTCTTCGACATCCCAACGGACAATCTCTACGCCGCGCCGGTCATGTCGGCCGACATCCAGGCACGCTTCTCGGGACGGCCCATCACCGTCGTCTCGCCGGACGTGGGCGGCGTCGTTCGGGCGCGCGCGCTCGCCAAGCGGCTCGACAACGCGCCGCTGGCGATCGTCGACAAGCGGCGCGAGCGGCCGGGCGAGTCCGAAGTCATGAACATCATCGGCGACGTCTCGGGCCGCTTCTGCGTGCTGATCGACGACATCGTCGATTCGGCAGGCACCCTGTGCAACGCCGCCGCGGCGCTGCGCGAAGGCGGCGCCGAGGACGTCGTCGCTTATTGCACCCATGGGGTACTTTCGGGCGGCGCGGTCGCCAGGGTCCAGAATTCGGTGCTCAGCGAGTTGGTCATCACCGATTCGATCGGCGCCTATGAGGCGGCCGAAGCGGGCTCGAAGATCCGATTCCTGACGATCGCCCCCCTTCTTGCCGAAGCGATCCGCCGTATCGCCGACGAAGCCTCTGTCTCGAGCCTGTTCGATTGAACGAGCCGAGCGGCGGATCAGCCTGATCCTTTCGCCCACGGATCGTAGCTGCCGAAGCTCCACACGTTTCGCTCCGGATCGCGGCAGGAATAGACTCGGCCGCCATAATCCTGGTCTTCGGGAGGCATGAAGATGTCGGCGCCCGCAGCCTTCGCCTGTGCGGCATGGCCGTCGACGTCCTCGAGGACGATGTAGCTTGCCATCGTGCAGCCGCCGGCCTGCCGAGCGGTCAGCATTGGCGCCGCCGACGCATAAGGCGATTCGCGCACGCTGCTCAGCATGATCATGTTGCCGTCGAGGGCGAGTTGGGCGTGATGGATCGTGCGCAGGTCTTCGGGATCGGCATGGACGGCACGCCGCTCGAAGCCGAAGGCGGCGCACAGGAAGTCGATCGCGGCCGGCGCGTCCTCGTAGCGCAAGGTAGGGATGATCGCGGATCGAACGGTCATGAGAGGCTCCTTCGGACAGTGGCGCGGAACGAATAGGTCAGCCGCCGGCCAGTGCCTTGTATGATCGGGACCTCAGTCCTCGCGAACGCCGCCGCCATGGGGAATGAGCCGCTTCCTCAGCTCGCCCGGCGTCATGGCGGCAAAGTCCCGCACGTTGCGGTGGAGATGGGCCTGGTCGACATAGCCACACTCAGCGGCGAGACCGGCGAAGCTGTCGTCGGGTGCCTCGGTCAGCCGACGGACGAAGTGCTCGAATCGCGCCAGCCGGCGGAAGCGGTCGGGCGGAAGACCGACGGCGTCGCAGAAGCGACGGGTGAAGTGCCGGCGGCTCCAGCCATATTCATCCGCCAGCCGCTCTACCCTCGGCGCGCATTCGCCGGCGAGCCGGCACAAGGCGTGATCGATCATCGGATCCGGCGCCCCGCCTTCGGCGAATCGGCGCGCGATGAATTCGTCGAGCAGCCCGAAGCGAGTCTCCGGGGAACTGGCCTCGCACAGCCGGCCGCCGAGATCGTCCGCCGGGCCGCCGATCAGGTCGCGCAAAGGTACGACGCGATTCGCGATTTCTGAGACCGGCACCCCGGCAACGAGCGCGAGGCTGCGCAGGGGCAGGAAGACGTGGATTCCGGCCTGCGCGCCATAGGCACGGGTGATCGAGGTCGCGTCCGCGATCCCGCCGACGAAAGCCTCGCCGTCGGAGACCGTCACCGACTGTCCGTCGGCACCGACGACTTCGAGCGGCTCGCCCAAAACATAGATGAGGACGCCGCTCGTGGCGGCGAGCTCGCGG
The DNA here is from genome assembly GCF_003347635.1 of Sphingosinicella terrae. GTDB lineage: Bacteria > Pseudomonadota > Alphaproteobacteria > Sphingomonadales > Sphingomonadaceae > Allosphingosinicella > Allosphingosinicella terrae. Next base: position 354,321 of record NZ_QDFY01000004.1, on the reverse strand, counting down.
CGGGCGGTGAAGCTCGTCGTGGCTTCGCGATAGTCGCTGTAGCGATCGACGAACGCGCCGAGCCTCGGCGCCGGCGCGGCATCGATCATCTCCCAGCGGTCGACGCCGTCGTCATGGACGCGACGGGAAAGGATGCGGCGCTCCATCGGCCGAGCTTACGCTGCGAGCCGGCGCACGGCCAGTCGCCGGCAGCGACTCCCTTGTCTTTTCAGGCCGCTCCCCATATAGGCGCCTGCTTTCCAGCCTGTTGGAAAACATCGAACGGCCCGGCTCGTCAGGGCTGCCGTGGCCGTTCAAGATAGTCCCGAAGGAGACGAAATGCCCAAGCTCAAGACGAAGAGCGGCGTCAAGAAGCGCTTCAAGCTCACCGCCACCGGCAAGGTGAAGCACGGCGTCGCCGGCAAGCGCCACCGCCTGATCAGCCACAATGCCAAATATATCCGCCAGAATCGCGGCACCGAAGTGCTCGCCGACGCCGACACGGCGCGGGTGAAGCTCTGGGCGCCCTACGGCCTGAGATAAGGAGGATATAGCATGGCACGCATCAAGCGCGGCACCACGACCCGCGCCAAGCACAAGCGGATCCTCGATCAGGCGAAGGGCTATTATGGCCGTCGCAAGAACACGATCCGCATCGCCCGTCAGGCGGTCGAGAAGGCCGGCCAGTACGCCTATCGCGATCGCAAGGTAAAGAAGCGCTCGTTCCGCGCCCTGTGGATCCAGCGCATCAACGCCGCGGTTCGCGCCGAGGGCCTGACCTACGGCCAATTCATGCACGGCCTCAAGCTCGCCGGCGTCGACCTCGACCGCAAGGTCCTGGCCGATATCGCGATGCACGAGGGCGAGGCGTTCAAGGCGATCGTCGCCCAGGCCCGCGGAGCTCTGCCCCAGCAGGCCTGAGAAGCGCTTCCTCCAGACACGAAAAAGGCGCCGGTCATCCCGGCGCCTTTTTTGTTCGTCGTTTCCGAATTCGGACGTCGCCTTCCAGCCACGCTCAGTGCAGCGCCTCCGCGGCGATGCTGTAGCGGGTGGTAGCGGAGCTGGTGCTGGGGCAGTAAGTCAGCCGGATCCACTCGTTGCGCGCCTTGCGCTCGTCCTCGAACGGTCCCACCATCTTTTCGGTCCCCGGAACGAGGGCACGAAAATCCGGACCCTCATATTCCCCCCCGACGACCCAGTAGAGTCTGGTCATGTCGGTTCTCCTCTTCTGCGATGTCCGGCTCATGCCGCGACCTTCTCGTGGAACTGCGCCGTCTCGGTGGATTCGGCGAGCGCCACCGTCGAAGCCTCGCCGTCGGCGACGGCCTGGGCGACGAGGTCGAAATAGCCGGTGCCGACTTCCCGCTGGTGCCGGGTGGCGCTGTAGCCCTGCGCCTCGGCGGCAAACTCGGCCTGCTGAAGCTCCGAATAGGCCGCCATGCCGCGGTCGCGGTAGCCGCTCGCCAGTGAGAACATGCCGTGGTTCAGGCTGTGGAAGCCGGCCAGGGTGACGAACTGGAACTTGTAGCCCATCGCGCCGAGCTCCCGCTGGAACTTCGCGATCGTCTCGCGGTCGAGCTTCTTCTCCCAGTTGAAGCTGGGCGAGCAATTATACGCCATCAGCTTGCCCGGATGTTCGCGCTGGATCGCCTCGGCGAAGATGCGCGCCTCCTCGAGGTCGGGATGGCTGGTCTCCCACCAGAGCAGGTCTGCATGAGGCGCGAAGGCCAGCCCGCGCTTGATGCAATGGGCAAGCCCCGTCCCCTCCTTGAGGCGGAAAAAGCCTTCGGCGGTCCGCTCCCCGGACAGGAACTCGTGGTCGCGCGGATCCACGTCCGACGTGATCAGTCGGGCGCTTTCGGCGTCGGTGCGGGCGACAAGCAATGTCGGCACGCCGCAGACGTCGGCGGCGAGCCGGGCCGCGTCGAGATTGCGGATATGGGCCTGGGTCGGGATCAGGACCTTGCCGCCGAGATGGCCGCATTTCTTCTCCGCCGCGAGCTGGTCCTCGAAATGGACCCCGGCTGCTCCCGCCTCGATATAGGCCTTCATGATCTCGAAGCAGTTGAGCGGTCCGCCGAAGCCCGCCTCGGCGTCAGCCACGATCGGCGCGAACCAGTCGCGCTGCGAACCCCCTTCCGACGTCTCGATCTGATCGGCCCGCTGCAGCGTCCGGTTGATCCGCCGGCACAATTCCGGTCCCGCATTCGCCGGGTAGAGCGACTGGTCGGGATACATGGCGCCGGCGGTGTTGGCGTCGGCAGCGACCTGCCAGCCGGAGAGGTAGATCGCCTTGAGGCCGGCGCGGACCATCTGCATCGCCTGGTTGCCGGTGACGGCGCCGAGCGCGTGGACATAATCCTCGCTGTGGAGCAGGTCCCACAGGCGCTCGGCACCGCGGCGGGCAAGACTGTGCTCGATCGTGACGGAGCCGCGCAGCCTTGTGACCGTGGCGGCATCATAAGGGCGCGTGATGCCCTCGAATCGCCCCCGGGGCGCGGGAACCAGGCTGTCGAAATCTTCCATGCTGCACCTCGCTTTCGCGCCCCTTGAACCGCGGAACGGGTTCAAACGCACCAGCGAAAAGGGTCGGCTTGTCACGACAAGTCTTGCGACCGTTGTAAATCTTTGACAGAATGACTGAATGCCGGGCGATCGGAAACTCTTTCTCGGCGGAAGGCTGCGGCGGCTGAGACGCGAGCTCGGCCTCAATCAAAGCGCGATGGCAGCAGAGATCGGCGTCTCTCCCTCCTACCTCAATCACCTCGAGCGCAACCAGCGACCAATGACCGCGCAGGTGCTGCTTCGCCTCGCCGAAGCCTATGACGTCGATCTCAAGAGCTTCGCCGCTGAGGGCGCGGAGGGCACCGGCCCCGATCAGCTCGCCGAGATCTTCGCCGATCCGATGTTCGCCGACATCGGGGTCCCCCGCTACGAACTCATCGAAGTCGCCGACAATGCCCCTGCCGTCGCCGATGCGGTGTCGCGACTCTATGCCGCGGTCAGCGAGATGCGTCGCCGGCCGCCCGCCGATTCCGGCCGCGACGAGAGTGGCACGCCGGCGCGGTCGCCGCTGACGCCGGAATCATGGGTCCGCGACTTCATCCAGGCGCAGCGCAACCACTTTCCCTATCTGGAGGAAGCCGCGGAGACGCTGGCCGGTGCGCTCGGCGATCCGCTGACGATCGCCGAGCCCCTGCGACGCCGGCTGCGGGAAGGCTTCGGCGTCGAGGCCCGCATCGTTCCGCCCGAGCTGCTCGACGGATCGAGCCAGCATTACGACCTGCATCGCAAGCGGCTGATGCTCTCGGCACTGCTGCGACCGGAGAGCCGCACCTTCGCCATCGCCTATCAGCTTGCCCTGATGGAGTTTCGGCCTCTCCTCCTGCGGATGATCGAATCGGCGGCGCCGCCGGATCCGCCGACCCGACACCTGCTCCATATGAGCCTCGCCAATTATGCCGCCGGCGCCATTCTGATGCCTTATGCCGCCTTCCTCGCCGCCGCCGAGCGTCACCGTTACGAGATCGATCGGTTGTGCGCCGAGTTCGGCGCCAGCGTCGAGCAGGTCGCGCATCGCCTGACCACGCTCGGCCGCACCGGCGCGCGTGGCATCCCCTTCTTCATGCTGCGGGTGGACGCGGCCGGAAACATCTCCAAGCGCTTCGCCGGGGAGAGCTTTCCCTTCTCGCGCTTCGGCGGCACCTGTCCGCGCTGGAATCTCCACGCCGCCTTCCAGACGCCGGGTCGCATCGTTACCCAGATCGTCGAGACGCCCGATGGCGCCCGCTTCTTCACAATCGGGCGGACCGTCGAGCGCTCGGTTCGGCTCGATCCTCGCGAGGACAGCGCCCTCGCCATCGGCCTGGGCTGCGACGTCCGCCATGCGGGGCGCATCGCCTATGCCGACGGGCTCGACCTCGCCGACCCGCTCGTCACGCCGATCGGCCCCGCCTGCGCCATCTGCCCGCGCATCCGCTGCCCCCAGCGCGCCGCGGCGCCCGCCGGCCGCACTTTGACCGTGAACGAGTCGCGCAAGACCATCTCGCCTTACCCGTTCCTGGGTGGCTAGGGGCCGACCTCGCGCGGCAGGCTCGGCTGCCCCATGGGACATTCCAGCGCGTCACGGTCCCATTCACCGATATCGGCGGCGGCGGCGTAGCTGCTCCGCAGAAAATCGAGCAAAGCGGCATCGGGATCCGCCGCCGACCGGACCGCGGCATAATCGAGGACGAACTCGCCCAGCTCGGGCTCAAAGCGCGCCTGATCCGGGGCCACTTCAGCCTCCGCGAAGCCGGCTGGGGCCGGGTAGGCGTAGGAATAGAAGAACGGCTCGCCCGGCGCGCCGGCGCCACCCGGCCAGAATCCGGCGCTCGACACTTCATGGCTGTAGGCCTCGCGCGTCACCGCGTCGGGAAGATGAGGAATGCCGCCGGGGTGCAGGGGCGCCGGGCGACCGGAGAAGCGCGTGACGGCAAGGTCGAAGCTCCCCCAGAAGAAATGAACCGGGCTGACCTTGCCGAGGAAGCCGCTCCGGAACAGGCGGAACACTCGGTCGGCGGAGAGCAAGGCGGCGTGCAGGCGGCCGGCGCTGGCCGGCTCATAGGGCCGTATCTCCGAATCGCGATCGAACGGTGTCGCGTCCGGAAGCTCGTTGGGCGCGCCATGGATGCGGATGGAGTGACCCGCCTGGGCAAGCATCTCCATGACTTTGGCGTGAAAGTCCGCCACCGACATCGCGCGCAACGGGATCTCGTGTCGACCGCTGGATTGGACGAGCTCGAGACGGTGATCGATCAGGTCAAGCGCCAGCTCGAAGGTGCCGCTGGCATCATGGATCGGCTCCGTCCGCAGACCCCGCGGGGTGAGGTGCAGGGTCAGGTGCCAGCCGTGGTTGCGCCAGGGTAGCAGGGCGGTCGGCACCTTGCCGACGATCTGGCTGAAGCGGTGCAGCGTCGCGATCGTCGCTCCGTCCTGCGCCGCCGACAAGGGCGGCCAGCTCGACTCCGATCCGGTCATGGCGGCAGCCTATCCGCCGCTGCCCCGCTAGACAATCACCCGGCGGATGCGCAGGGTCTGCGCCTTCCTGATCCCCGGAAAGCCCCGATGACGATTTTTCCGATTCTGCTCGGTGCCCTGTTCGTCTTTCAGACCGAACCCGCCGCTTTGGCCGATGACGCCCTGGTCGACCGTTTCATGGCGGTGGTTCCCGCCGACCGGGAACCGCGGGAAGGACCGGACGCCGCGATCGTCGCCGCTCTCGAGGCGGCCAATCCGGGTCGCGAGGCGGAGGTCCGACGGCTGATGGAGATGGAGGCCGCCTGCGTCGCCCCGATTCAGGCCGAACTGTCGCGGACAACCTTGCGAGAGATCGCCCGCAGCCTGGGAGAGGAAACGCTGGGGCGGCTCGTCGCTTTCTACGAGAGCGCGGACTTCGAGCGGACGCGGGCACTCACCGAGCGCGAGGGCGGCGCCCGCGCCCTGAGCGAAAGCGAGCGGGCGGAGCTCGCGTCGATCGCGCGCAATTATCCATTCGAGGAATTCAACCAGGCGGTGATGTCCCGATCCGCGGACCTGTTCGCCGGGCACCCCCTCTTCGACAAGATGACGATCTGCAACACTCGCCGGATGAGGGCCATGGAGGAGGCGGACCTGAGTCTCGCGCCCGGCATGCCCTGAGCCGGGGCTTTTCATCCGCCTTCCTTCTCCATAGGGGCGCAACATGGCAAGCGATACACATCAACTGGACACGCTGCGCGGCGAGTGGCTCGGCCGGATCGGCGCGGCGGCGGACCTGCCGGCCCTCGAAACGGAGCGCGTCGCCGCGCTCGGCAAGCAGGGCGCGGTGACCCAGCTCCTGAAGACGCTCGGCGCGATGACCCCCGAGCAGCGCCAGACCGAGGGGCCCCGGATCCACGCGCTGCGCGAGGCGGTCACCGAGGCGCTCGCCGCCCGCAAGGCCGCGCTCGAGGCGGCCGAGCTCGACCGGCGTCTCGCCACCGAGACGCTCGACATGACGCTGCCGGTCGACACGGGAGCGCAGGGCACGATCCATCCGGTCAGCCAGGTGATGGACGAGTTGGCCGAGATCTTCTCCGACCTCGGCTTCTCGGTCGCCACTGGCCCCGAGATCGAGGACGACTGGCACAATTTCACCGCGCTCAACATCCCCGAAAGCCACCCGGCGCGGGCGATGCACGACACCTTCTATTTCGAGCAGGGCGAGACTGCCGGGCCGGCCGGCGCTGGCGCGGAAGGCGATCGGCGCATGCTGCTGCGCACGCATACGTCGCCGGTGCAGATCCGGCTCATGCAGCGCCAGGAACTGCCCATCTACGCGATCATGCCGGGCCGCACCTACCGGTCCGACAGCGATGCCACCCACACGCCGATGTTCCACCAAGTCGAGGGGCTGGTGATCGATCGCGGCATCACCCTCGGCCATCTCAAATGGACGCTGGAGACCTTCCTCACCGCCTTCTTCGAGCGCGACGACATCGTTCTCAGGATGCGGCCGAGCTACTTCCCCTTCACCGAGCCGTCGGCCGAGGTCGACGTCGGCTACCATATGGAGAAGGGGCGCCGCGTCCTCGGCGGCACCGAGAAATGGATGGAGCTGCTCGGCTCGGGCATGGTCCATCCGAAGGTCATCGCCAATTGCGGCCTCGATCCCGACGAATGGCAGGGCTTCGCCTTCGGCTGCGGCATCGATCGGCTCGCCATGCTCAAATATGGCATGGACGATCTGCGCGCCTTCTTCGACGGCGACATACGCTGGCTCCGACATTACGGCTTCTCGGCGCTCGACGTGCCGACGCTCAGCGGGGGAGTGGGGGCATGAAGTTCACCCTCTCCTGGCTGAAGGAGCATCTCGACACCGATGCGGGCGTCGAGCAGATCGTCGAGACGCTCACCGCGGTCGGGCTCGAGGTCGAAGGGGTCGAGAACCCGGCCGACAGGCTCCGCCCTTTCGTCGTCGCCGAAGTCCTGACGGCGGCGCCGCATCCCCAGGCCGACAAGCTCCAGGTGCTCAGCGTGGATGCCGGCACCGGCGAGGCGATCCAGGTCGTCTGCGGCGCGCCCAATGCCCGGGCGGGGCTCAAGGGCGTGTTCGGCGCGCCGGGCGCCTATGTTCCCGGCAGCGATCTCACCTTGAAGGTCGCCGCGATCCGCGGCGTCGAGAGCCGCGGCATGATGTGCTCGATCCGCGAGCTCGAACTTGGCGATGCCCATGAAGGGATCATCGAGCTGGCGGCGGACGCGCCGGTCGGCGCCAGCTTCGCCGACTATGCCGGCCTCGACGATCCGGTCATCGACGTCGCGATCACGCCCAATCGCCAGGACGCGATGGGTGTGCACGGCATCGCCCGCGACCTCGCCGCGGCGGGGCTCGGCACGTTGAGGCCGGTGCAGGTGCCCGACATCGTCGGCACCTTCCCCTGCCCGATCGAGATCCGCACCGACGATCCCGAAGGGTGCCCCGCTTTCTACGGGCGGGTGATAAAGCGCGTTCGCAACGGACCTTCGCCGGACTGGCTCCAGCAGCGCCTCAAGGCGGCCGGGCAGCGTCCGATCAGCGCGTTGGTCGACATGACCAATTACATCATGCTGAGCTACGGCCGGCCGCTCCACGTCTACGACCTCGCCAAGCTCAAGGGGGCGCTGGTGGCACGCCGCGCCTGCGACGGGGAGGAAATGCTCGCCCTCAACGGCAAGACCTACCGCCTCGACGAGACCATGACGGTGATCGCCGACGATCGCGGCGTTCACGACATTGGCGGGATCATGGGCGGCGAGCATAGCGGCGTCACCGACGCAACCACCGACATCGTCATCGAGTGCGCCTATTTCGATCCAGCTCATATCGCGCGCACCGGGCAGAAGCTGGCGCTGACCTCGGACGCCCGAAGCCGATTCGAGCGCGGCGTCGATCCGTGCTTCCTCGACGAAGGCCTCGCTCTGGCTACCGCCATGGCGCTGGAGCTTGCCGGCGGCGAGGCCTCGGAGCCGATCCTGGCCGGCGAGCCACCGCGCGCGGAACGGATCGTCACCTACCGGCCCGAGCGCTGCGCCGAGCTGGCCGGGGTCGACGTCGAGGAGGATCGGCAGGCGGAGATACTCGGTCGGCTCGGCTTCGTCGTCAGCCGGGGCCAACCGTGGGAAATCCGGGTGCCGTCATGGCGTCGCGATGTCGACGGCGCTGCCGATATCGTCGAGGAGGTCGCGCGGATCCATGGCTTCGACAAGGTGCCGTCGACACCGCTTCGCCGAGCCCCCGGCGTTGCCCGGCCGACGGCCACGCCAGAGCAGAAGCTGGAACGCAGCGTCCGCCGTACCGCCGCGTCGCGCGGCCTCAACGAGGCCGTCACCTGGAGCTTCATCTCGGAGGCGGAGGCGGAACCGTTCGGCGGCTCGGCCTGGGTCCTCGCCAATCCCATCAGCGAGGACATGAAGGCGATGCGCCCGTCGCTGTTGCCGGGCCTGCTCGCCGCCGCCCGGCGCAACCTCGCCCGCGGCGCCGAGGGCATCCGGCTGTTCGAGGTCGGCCGGCGCTATCTCGGCGCGAGCGAGCATCCCACGCTTGGACTCGTCCTGGCCGGCACCCGTAGCGGACGCCACTGGCGGACGGGCAAGGTCCAGCCTTTCGACGCCTTCGATGCCAAGGCTGAGGCGATCGCCCTGCTCGCCGCCGCCGGCGCCCCCGTCGAAAATCTGCAAGTACTCGGCGACGCGGCCGGAATCTATCATCCCGGCCGGTCGGGCCGCCTCGCGCTCGGACCGAAGAACGTGCTCGCCGAGTTCGGCGCGCTTCATCCGCGGCTGCTGCGTGCTTTCGACATCGAAGGTCCGGTCGTCGCCGCCGAGGTCTATCTCGACGCCGTCCCCCCGAGGCGCGGCAGCGGCCACAGGCGCAGCGCCTATGCGCCTCCGGCCCTCCAGGCGGTGAAGCGCGACTTCGCCTTCGTCGTCGCGGAGGATCTTCCGGCGGATCGGCTGGTGCGCGCCGTCCGTGGGGCCGACAAGGCGGCAATCGCGGCCGTCGGCCTGTTCGACGTCTTCGCCGGTCCGGGAATAGGCGAGGGCCTCAAGTCGATCGCCGTCGAGGTGACGCTGCAGCCCGCCGAGCGGAGCTTCACCGAGGAGGAATTGAAGGCTATCTCCGAGCGGATCATTGCCGCGGCGAGGAAGCTCGGCGCGACGCTGCGTGCCTGAAGGGGCTTCGGCCCACCCGGTGCGCCGGGCTTTCGAGCTGCAGGCCGAATGGTGCGATCGGCTGGGATCATCGTTCACGGCGCGGCTTTGCCGGGTGCTCGGCGAGCTTATCGACGGCGGGACGGCGATAGGCCGCCGCCTCCTGGCTTGGCCCGGCGACCCGGAGAAGGACGCGCCGGCGTTGCGGCTTTGCGGAGGCCTGCATTTCCTCGTCCGTGCGGGAATCGTCCCGGAGCTCGGCCTTCTTTATCCGCCGGCTCCACTGCCGGATCGGGCGGTTCTCGCGGAGGCGCTGCAGCGGGCGTTGGCCGAGCAGGGGGAGCGGCTCGACTCCTGGCTCGATCAGCCACCGCAGACGAACGAGATCGGCCGCTCGGCCCCCCTGATGGGCGGCCTGCTCAGCGCCTTGGCCCATTTCGGCTTGCCCCTCCGCCTGCTCGAGCTCGGCGCCAGCGCGGGGCTCAACCTGCAGCTGGACCGTTACGCCTACGACCTCGGCGGTACCTTGGTCGGCGATCAAGCCTCGCCCGTTCGAATTCGGCCGACGTGGACGGGTGCGCCGCCACCCGCGACCGCCATCGCCGTCACCGCCCGTGCGGGGGTCGACCTTTCCCCCGTCGACCCGACGACGGGTGGCGAGCGTTTGCTCGCTTACGTCTGGCCCGATCAGCAGGACCGGCTCTCCGCACTCACGGCGGCGCTCGAGGTGGCGCGGCATGATCGGCCGCCGGTCGAGCAGGGCGATGCCGCCTTGTGGATCGAGCAGAATCTCGAGGCCGCCCCTGAACCCGGCTGTCTGCGCGTCGTCCTCCACTCGGTCGCCTTCGTCTATTTCCCCCCGGAGAGTCAGGCGCGCATCGTCGCTCGCCTCGAAGCGGCGGGGCGTCAGGCCAGCGTCGAGGCTCCGGTCGCCTGGCTTCGGATGGAGAAGATGCCGGAAGAGCCCGAATTCAGCCTCAGGCTGCGGACGTGGCCGGGTGAGGATCGCCTGCTCGCCTGGACCCATCCCCACGGCGCCTGGGTGAAATGGCTCGGCTGAGGCTCACTGGGTCTGGACGAGCTCGTCCGTGACCTCCCACTGCCCGTCCAACCAGGCGACGACCTCGGCGGCGGCGGGATGGTCGAAGGCGGCATAACGCTCGCGCAGCGTCACCCGCCGCTCGCCCAGCCGGTCTCGGCCCCGATCCTGCAGGCTGAGCAGGTCGCGCCGCAGCCGCGCGGCGAGTTCCTCGCCCAGCACCTCGGCGGCGGCACGATCGAACGCGGCGCCATATTCATAGGCTTCGCCGCGGGCGTAGCTTTCCACCAGGGTCAAGGCGGGTATCCGGCTCAACCGCGGCTGCGAGGCGAGATTGATGCCGTGCGCCGACAGATGGGCCCCGATCGCCGCCGGGCGGCCGGAAAATCCTCGCAGATGGAGATGCTGCGACATGCGGGCGCCGTCATTGACCGGATAATTGTCCCAGAGGAACGGCTTGCGGCCGATCGCCTCGCCGATCCGCACGAGATGGCCAGGCGAGATTTCCCGGCTCACGACTTCCTCCCCCGTCCACATGATCTCGATGGCGGGGTCGAGCCGGCGTCCCAGCGCCTCGAGGTAGGAAGGAGGGCGGGTCCCGAAGGCGAGATCGAGGATGGGGTCGTCCGAATAATAAGAAGGGCAGCAGATGATACGGGTGGCCCGGCTGCGCTCCGCGGCGAAATGGACGATCGCCGCCTGCCGCTCGGCGAGCTCAGGGATGTCGCCGCGCATGTCGTCGAACAGGATGGCGAGATCCTGGATTTCGGCAGTGTCGAGCTCCGCAAGCTTCGCGGCGAGCGGCGCCCGCCAGTCCGTGTCCGGGTGAAGATGGAGCTCGAACGGACTGAGTCCGACACCGAGCCGCACGTCCATGGCGCGGCAGGCTTGGCCGAAGGCGGCGAGCTCGCCGAGCATCTCCTGCGGATAAGGCTGCTGCCAGTGCCGCCGCAGCCAGGGATCCGCCTTCGGCGCGTAGAGATAGAAGCCGTAGCCGCGCCGACCGAGGAAGGCGACCACGTCCCGGCGCTCCGGCCAGCTCCACGGCAGGCCGAAAAAGCCTTCGATCACGCCCAGCGGCGGGGTCATGAGGAAGGTTCCAGAACGTTGATGGCTTCATGGACCTTCGCCTCGATCTCGCCCCGCGGCAGACCGGGCGGCAGCGGTTCGCCGAAACGGAAGGTGATGATTCCCGGCCGCTTGATGAAGCGATGGCGGGGCCACAGCCGCCCGCTGTCGATGGCCACGGGACAGACGGGCAGGCGCAGCGCACGATAGAGGCCGGCAAAACCCGACTGGAGCGGCGGCTTCTGGCCCGGGGGCACGCGCGTCCCTTCGGGGAAGATGACGATCGGTCGCCCTTCGCCGATCGCGGCCTCGGCAGCGCGCATCATCCGCCGCAGCGCGGGCGCGCCTCCCGCGCGGTCGACCGGGATGACGCCATAGCGGCGGACCACCCAACCCCAGAAGGGAATGTCCGCGAGCTCGCGCTTCAGCACCACCGCCGGCTCGCGGAGCATCAGCATGATCTCGAAAGTCTCGAACATCGACTGATGCTTGGCGGCGACGAGAACCGGCCCGGATGGAGGAGCGCCTTCGATCCGGGTCCGGATACCGAGAAAGATCGCGGCGCAGACACGATGATAACGCACCCAGCCGTGAGCCCAGCCACGGATCGCGGCTGTCCCGAGCAGGCTTATCGGGAAGGACAGGAGCACGGCAAAGACGGTCCAGCCGTAGAAGAAGAAGGCGAAAAGCGCCGAGCGGAGCCAGTTCAACGCACCCGCCTCATATGCCGATCAGGTCGGCCGCGCGGCCGAGAAGATATTTGTTATATTCAAGGTAGATGGCACCGAAGCTCGGCTCGGTGGGGACCGCGTCGACGAGGATGTCGAAATCATTCCCCATCCGCTTGCGCAGCTCGTAGTACGCGCGGGGCATGTGCAGGTCGTTGGTGACGAGCCGGATCGACCGGACGTTCCGGCGCTCTACCCACCGGGCGACCTCGTCGGCATTGGAGCGGGTGTCGAACGATTCGCGCCCGAGCGAGACGCAGCATTCGATCAGCTGCGGATCGACGTCATAGGCCGCGGCGAGCTCGACCGGCCGCACCGTCCGATCGACGCCGGAAATGAGCATATGCGGCGCGACCCCCCGCTGGACGAGGTCGAAGCCTCGTTCGAGCCGCCCGCTGCCGCCGGTCAGGACGACGACGGCCTCGGTCCGCTCGTCGCCGGCCGGCCGCGGCAGCAGGACGGCGAAGACGGCATAGCCGAGCGCGTAGAGCAAGAGCGCCAATGCGACGAGGCGGAACAGGAAGCGGATCACAGCAATCGCCCCAACGCACGAAGGATGGTGATGCGCGCCACCAGCAAAGCGAGCAGGACCCCGAACACCGGCAGGGCGAAGAGCAGGGCCCAGCCTTCCGGCGCGATGGCGGCCGATCCGAGCAGCTCGGAGCCGAGCGCGGTCAGCCGCCGCCCGATCGTCAGCAGCACCGCTCCGGCGAGGAGGAAGCCGACCAGCCCCCCGAACAGGGCATCGAGCGCGATCCGCCGCTGAAACAGACGAGCGACCTGTAGGTCGGTCGCTCCCATCAGATGAAGGATCTCGATCGTCCCCCGATGCGTGTCCAGCGCCGCACGCGCGGCGAGAACAACCGTCGCCGCCGTGGCGCCGACCATCAGCAGGACCAGCCCGCCGGCGAGCCATTGCAGCGCGACGATGAGACTGGCGAGCGGCGCCAGCCATTGCGCATTGTCATCGACCCGCGCCGCGGGCGCCGCCCCCACGACGGCGGCGCGCAGGGCGTCCAGCCGCCCACGCGCCTGCGGCGACAGGTCGACATCGATGAGGGCCGGTACGGGGATGTCGCTGCCGAGTGAGGCCGGCCCGATCCACGGCTCCAGCAGCCGCTCGATCTCCTCCCGGGAGACCGGATCGACCGCCACCACTCCGGGCACGGCGCGTGCCGCTTCGGCGGCGGCCGCGGCCTGACGGTCGCGCAGGTCGGAATTCGCTTCGACGATCTGGATGGTGACCCGGCCGCCTATCTGGTCGTCCAGCCGGGACGCCGCGCCTGCCAGTCCGATCCCGGCGGCGGCGGCGAGCACGGTCAGGAACATCATGATCGCAATCACCCACGGCATCGGTCCCGCCACCCGACCCTCGGGAAGCAGGCCCCGCTCCGCGGCGCCGAAACGTCGGACTCCGCCCTTCACGGTTCGGGCCGGCGCGGCGGATGGCGCAGCGCCCCGGTGGGGTCCGCGATTTGGCCGCGATCGAGACGCAGCATCTCCGCGCGCTGGATCCGGGCAAGGAGATGGAGGTCATGCGTGGCGACGATGACGGTCGTCCCCAGCTTGTTGAGGGCGTCGAACAGGTGGAGCAGCCGCAGGGCCATCTCCGGATCGACATTGCCGGTCGGCTCGTCCGCCACCAGCAGTTCCGGTCGCCCGATCACGGCGCGGGCGATCGCGACCCGCTGCTGCTCGCCTCCGGAAAGCGTCGCCGGCCGGGCGCTCGCCCGATCGGCGAGACCCACCCAGGCGAGCATCTCGCTGACCGGTTTCTCGAGGTCCCGCTCCTCGACACCGGCCACCCGCAGCGGCAAAGCGACATTGTCGAAGGTCGACAGATGCGGGACGAGCCTGAACTCCTGGAAGACCACCCCGATCCGTCGTCGAAATCCGGGCAGCCGCCCCCGCGCCATCGTCACGATGTCCTCGCCGAACAGCCGGATCAGGCCGCGGCTCGGCCGCAGGGCAAGATAGAGAAGCTTGAGCAGGGAGGTCTTGCCGGCACCCGAAGGCCCGGTGAGGAAGTAGAAGCCGCCTTCCTTGAGAGAGAAGGTCAGATCGGAGAGCGTCTCCGCTCCGGTGCCGTAGCGAAGTCCAACATTCTCGAACTGCACGATCGACCCGGTCGCGTTCAGACGCCGCCTCCCCGCCGCTCCGCGGCATTCAGGCAAGCCATGGCACGGCCGCCGCTGTGGCTTCAAGCGTCCGAATCCTGCCAATTCCGGCATTTGCTTGCGCGCCGCACCCTCGCCATGCTTAGACGCGCCAAGAAAAACCAGGGCGCGCGCAATCGATGATCCTCACCTGTCCGTCCTGCCAGACACGCTATGTCGTTCCGGACAGCGCGATCGGCTCGACCGGACGGAAGGTGCGCTGCGCAAGCTGCCGGCACAGCTGGTACCAGGAGCCGCCGCCGCTCGATCTCGCCGTCCCCGCCCGGTCTTCCCCGGCCCCGGCGGCTACGCCGACTTCGTCTTCCACATCCCCGCCCCCGGTCGAGCAGGCGGAGCCGGTCCAGCCGCCGCCCAGCTGGGAGCAGGGCGAGGAGGCCGTCGATGAAGCGCCGCCTGCACGTCCTCGGCGCAATCCCGCGCGCCTGTGGACGATTGCGGCGATCGTCTTCGCCGCTCTGGCGATCGCGGCGACGGCGGCGATCATGTTCCTGGATCTTCCGCAGCTCGGCTCGCGCATGGGCATACCGGTCCAGTCGGGAGACCGGCTGAGCATCGTCGACGGTACTGCCCAGACGCGTCAGCTCGAGCGAGGCAACGACATCCTCGAAGTGTCGGGAACGATCGTCAACCAGACCGACGAGGTCCAGCGCGTCCCGCAGATCCAGGCCGCGCTCAAGGATTCCCAGGGGCGGGTCGTCTATTCATGGTCATTCGCCCCGCCCGTGTCCGAGCTGCAGCCGCGCGGGCGGGTGGCTTTCAGCAATGCCAATGTCGGGGTGCCGCGGGGCGGACGCGAGCTCAGCCTCAATTTCGGCCCGATCAGTTAGCCGGTGCCGGCGTCAAGGGTGCCGGCGGTGCTTCCCAGCCCGGTTGTCGCCCGCCCTTCGCGCCGATAGACCTCTGCCGCGAAACAGCCAAGCCGAGGAAGGGGCACGATGCGGATCGGTATCCTGACGGGAGGGGGCGACGTTCCCGGACTCAATGCCTGCATAAGATCCGTGGTTCTTTCCGCCGACGATCTCGGCTGGGAGGTGATCGGCTTCCGCCGGGGCTGGGAAGGGGTGATGGGCATCGACCCGTCGGATCCGGACAGTATCGACAGCTGCACCTTGCCGCTCAGCCGCGAGGCGGTGCGCGGGATCGACAGGATGGGAGGCACCATCCTCCACACGTCACGCACCGATCCGAGGACGAACAAGGCTGGCGACCAGACGCGCCACGTCCTCGACGTGCTCGATCGGCTCGGCGTCGAAGCGATGATCACCCTTGGCGGCGATGGGACCCTGCGCTTCTCCGCCCATCTGGCGGCCCAGGGCATTCCGGTCGTCTCGGTGCCCAAGACGATGGACAATGACGTCTTCGGCACCGACTATTGCATCGGCTTCTCGACGGCGATCAGCCGGTCGGTCGAGGCGATCAACGCGCTTCGGACGACGGTGGAAAGCCACGAGCGCATCGGCGTCGTCGAGCTTTTCGGCCGGCGCAGCGGCGAGACCGCCTTGCTCGCGGGCTTTCTTGCTCAGGTCGACCGCACGATCATCGCCGAGGTTCCGGCCGACCTCGACGTGCTGCTGCCGTTGCTCGCCGAGGACAAGGCGTCGAACCCGGCCCATTATGCGATGTGCGTCATCTCGGAGGGCGCGAAGATCGCCGGCGATGCCGAGGACGAAGGCGACATCGCCAAGTCCGCGATCCTGCGCGAGGATGTCGGCGTCGGCCATCGACTCGGCAAGGTGATCGGCACCCGTCTCGGCAGCGGCGCGGTCGTCCAGGAACTCGCTTATCTGATGCGCGCCGGCGAACCGGACGCGATGGACCGCATGGTCGGCTTCGCCTTCGGCGGCCTCGCCGTGCAGTTGCTCCATCGCGGCGAGAAGGCCCGCATGGTGACGCTGACCGACGGCAATTACGGCCATGTCCCGATCGATACCCTCTTGCATGGGACCAAGTCGGTCGATGTCAGCGCCCTCTATGACCGCGCCACCTATCGAGCGCGGCTGATGCGGGTCGAGGGCATGCCGATGTTTCTGTACTAGACATGCCGCAAGCCTCTGAAAGTCCGGTATTAATATTCAACGGTTCGAATCTCTGGGAGCACCTCTTGCGCGCCCGGCAAGGTTCACCCGGTGGCGTCCAGCCGCCTTTCCAGCGACGGTTGCGGGCGCCATTGCAAGGGGAACAAAGCCTTGCTAGAGGCACCCGCCTGCCAAGCCGGCCCCTGGGTCGGCGGTTCTCAAATGTGCGGTCGTGGCGGAACTGGTAGACGCGCAGCGTTGAGGTCGCTGTGGCCGAAAGGCCGTGGAAGTTCGAGTCTTCTCGACCGCACCATGAACAGGTCGCCATGCCCCAGGGCATGGCTGCGGAGCGCGGGGCGCTTCGCCCCTTGTTCATTTTCGGAAGCCGGGCGCGGCCCCGCCGCGACGTCCGGGGGGACGTCGCGCGAATGATCCGAAGGTCGGGCGCAGCCCGTTCCTCGATGGCATCGCCGCCCCGCTTTATTTCCGCATCTTGTCGCGAAGGGCCGCCAGCGCTCCGAACGGACCGGCTTCCTCCTCGCTCCTGACTCCCGCGGCCTTGAGAGCCTCCCCGGCGTCCGGTGCGCGAGGATAGGGGTCCAGGGCTAGCGAAAGCGTCTCGGCGACCGCTTCGCCCAGATCGATCGACGCGCCGTCATAGAAGACGACGTCCATGTCGGTCTCGTTGAGCTCGACCTCGTCTTCCGCGCGCGCGGCGTCCGGCAGCGGTCGGAACAGGATCTCGAATGGCTCGTCGAGCCGCGCCTCGATCGGCGCCGCGGTGGCGACGCAGCTCTGCACCACCTCGGCCTTCAACCGGCCGTCGGCCCTCGCTTCCATGCCTTTCCGGCTGAGACGGAGATCGGCGGCCAGACGCCGGATCTCGACCAGGCCGAACCGTCGCGCGAGGGCCGCGGCCTCCTCCGCTCGCGCCTCGATCTCCAGGCGCCGCGGCTCGGCCCCAATCGTGTCGACGCGGACGGGCCGGCTGAACTCCGGCGCCGTCACGGCGCTGGCAGCCTGGCGGCGGTCAGATCGGCGAGCGACGCCCCGTCGAGCGCTGTCGCGAGGGCTTCGAGCCGGGCGGCGGTCCAGCCGAGCGCCGGTTCGGACGGCGGGGAATCGTGGAAGACGTTGCGTCGGACAGCAGTCTCGAAGCCTTGGCCGGCCGCTCGAGCAGAACGGAAGGCGTGCAGCCGTCCGCCGAGCGCCCCCATCAGCCGGCCGACATGCTTGCCGACCACATAGTCGCCGATCCCGATTTGCCTGAGGCTGGCATCCATGTCGTCGATGAAGGATTCGGTGAGCAGCACCGACGGCTCCTTGCCGGCATTCCCCTCCGCTTCCATCCGTAGCAGCACCAGGGCGGTGACCGCGGCGACCAGATTGAACCGACCGTCGACCGTGTCGGGAACGCCGCCTTCCCGGTACCAGGCCGGGTCGCGGGCAGCCGTGACGACCGCGCGGTAGAGCGGCTCCAATGCGCGGCGGCTATCCGGTCGCCCAAAGATTCGGTGCAGGAAAGACAAGGTTTTCCTTCAATGATGCGATGCTTGCGCCGGTTGGGCGATGTTCATATTGGAGGAGCTAGTCAAGTCCGCCGGCGGACTGTCCCCAGGAGTGTTGATCGAGATGAGCCTGCCGATTGGATCCCGCGCCGCCCTGGCCGCCATTGTCGGCGGTGCGATCCTTGCCGCCGGCTGCACGCCTATCCGAACGCATCAGGGCTACGTGCTCGATGAGACGCTGGTCGCCGCGATCCAGCCGGGCGTCGACAATCGCGATTCGGTGGTCGGCACGCTCGGCCGGCCGACCTTCGTCAGCCAATTCAGCGATCGCGACTGGTATTATGTCTCCCGCGATACCCGGCAGCTCGCTTTCAACAGCCCGCGCCCCACCGGGCAGACGGTGCTGCACGTCCGCTTCGACGAAGCCGGCAATGTCCAGGGCGTCGAACGCACCGGCATGGAGCTGGTCGAGAATATCAGGCCGTCCTCCGACAAGACGCCGACGCTCGGCAGCGAACGCAGCCTGTTCCAGGAGCTGTTCGGCAATATCGGCGCGGTCGGCGCCAGTGGTCAGCGCGGTCAGACGGCCGACAATCCGCAATAACCGATCGGCCGCGCGTCCCGATAAGCCCGGCGTGAAGGCCGCGCGCTGACGTCTCAGCGAACGATCCGGCCCGCCGCCAGCACTGCAAGCGTCACCAGATCGGAAGCGCTCGCCGTCATCGAGGCGATCTGGACCTGCTGCTTCATCCCGACCAGGACCGGCCCGATCAGCGCGTCCCCGCCCAGCTCCTTGAGCAGCTTGGCGGCTATGTTCGCCGTCTGCAGGCCCGGCATGACGAGAATGTTGGCCGGCCCCTTGAGCCGGCTGAACGGATAGACGCTTTGCAGCGCCGGGTTGAGGGCGACGTCCGCTGCCATCTCGCCTTCATATTCGAAATCGACGTCGTCACGATTGTCGAGCAGCTTCACCGCGTCGCGGATCCGCTCGAGGAAAGTCCCCTCCGGATTGCCGAAATTGGAATAGGACAGGAAGGCGACGCGGGGCTCATGGCCCATGCGCCGCGCGACCTGCGCCGTCTGGATCGCAATCTCCGCCAGCTGCTCCGCGCTCGGCCGCTCCGTTACCGTGGTATCCGCCATGAACACCGTGTGGCTCTGGCCGACCAGGATATGGATGCCGAACGGCATCGTTCCTTCCTTGGGATCCAGCACGCGGCGGATCTGGCGCAGATTCTGGGCATAGGTCCGGGTGAGGCCGGTGATCATCGCATCGGCTTCGCCGACTGCAAGCAGGCAGGCGGCGAAGATGTTGCGGTCCTGGTTGACCATCCGCTCCACTTCCCGGTGGAGATAGCCGCGCCGCTGAAGCCGCGCGTAGAGATAGTCGGCGAGGTCCGAGACTCCGGGATAGTTGCGGCTGTTATAGACCTCGAAGCTCTCCGGATCCTCGACGCCGAGCTGGCGCAGCCGATCGTGGACGTCGTCGCGCCCGACGAGCACCGGAATTCCGTAGCCGCCGTCGCGGAAGGCCACGGCCGCGCGTAGCACGACATCCTCCTCGCCCTCGGCGAACAGCACCCGGCGGGGATCGGCCCGCGCCGCCTCGTAGGCGAGGCTGAGCACGGACGTCGTTGGGTTGAGCCGTGCCCGTAGCGAGGTCCGGTAGCCCGCCATGTCCTCGATCGGCTTCTGGGCGACGCCGCTATCCATGGCGGCCTGGGCGACGGCCGCCGGCACTATTTCCATCAGCCGCGGATCGAAAGGCGCGGGAATGATATAGTCCGGCCCGAAGGTGTGCGCCTTGCCGCCATAGGCCACGGCCACTTCCTCGGGCACCTGCTGGCGGGCGAGGCTCGCCAGCGCCTGCGCGGCGGCGATCTTCATGGCATCGTTGATCGTCGTCGCCCGCACATCGAGCGCGCCGCGGAAGATGAAGGGGAAGCCGAGGACGTTGTTGACCTGATTGGGATAGTCCGAGCGACCAGTGGCGATGATCGCGTCCGGTCGGGCCGCCTTCGCTTCCGGCGGCGAGATTTCCGGGTCGGGATTGGCCATCGCGAAGATGATCGGGCTCTTGGCCATGTCCTCGACCATCTCGGGCTTGAGCGCTCCGGCGGCCGATAGACCGAGAAACACGTCGGCACCCTTGAGCGCATCGGTCAGCGTCCGCG
The DNA here is from genome assembly GCF_003347635.1 of Sphingosinicella terrae. GTDB lineage: Bacteria > Pseudomonadota > Alphaproteobacteria > Sphingomonadales > Sphingomonadaceae > Allosphingosinicella > Allosphingosinicella terrae. Next base: position 334,441 of record NZ_QDFY01000004.1, on the reverse strand, counting down.
CATCGGTATCGGCGGCGTGAGCGGACTTCCACTGGTCCATCCCGTCCTCGCGGCCTCGGTAGATGACGCCCCTCCGGTCGCACATCACCACATGATCGTGGCGCACGCCCATCGCCTTGATGAGCTCGGTACAGGCGATCGCCGCGGCGCCGGCCCCATTGACCACCACCCTGATGTCCTCGAGACGCCGGCCGGTCAGGTAGCAGGCGTTGATCAGGCCCGCCGCGGTGATGATCGCTGTCCCGTGCTGGTCGTCGTGGAAGACAGGAATGTTCATCCGCTCGCGCAGCGTCTGCTCGATGATGAAGCAGTCGGGCGCGGCGATATCTTCGAGATTGATCCCGCCGAAGCTCGGCTCGAGCAGCTCGACGGCGGAAATGAAACGCTCGGCATCTTCGGTCGCGAGTTCGAGATCGATGGAGTCGACATCGGCAAAGCGCTTGAACAGCACGGCCTTGCCTTCCATCACCGGCTTCGAGGCGAGCGCGCCGAGATTGCCGAGGCCGAGGATGGCCGTGCCATTGGAGATGACGGCAACCAGGTTTCCCTTGGCCGTGTAGTCGTAGGCGCAGCTCGGATTCGCCGCGATCGCCCGGACCGGCACGGCAACGCCGGGCGAGTAAGCGAGGCTGAGATCGCGCTGCGTCGCCATCGGCTTCGAAGCGATGATCTCGATCTTCCCGGGACGGCCTGAGGCGTGGAACTCCAGCGCTTCGGCTTCCGAGAATTTGACGTTGCTGCCTTCGCTCATCGGGCGCTCCTCTTCTCCCGATCCCTTGGCTTCCTTCCGCTGGCTTCGCAAGGGTGGGCGCCGACAAGTTCGTGAAAGGGCGCCGTCGCCGGCAAGGGCGGTCACCGCGCGCTTGGGGCGACGGCCATCGCGCGCGGTTCCTTCGGGGCCGCAAAGCCACTATCGATTCCGCATGGCCACCGCCCGAGCCCGAACCGATTCCGCCCCTACGCCGATGATGGCGCAATATCTGACGCTCAAGGCGGAGACGGAGGGCTGCCTGCTCTTCTACCGCATGGGCGATTTCTTCGAACTCTTCTTCGACGACGCGAAGATCGCCGCCCAATGTCTCGACATCGCCCTCACCGCACGGGGCGAGCATGAAGGCGAACCGATCCCGATGTGCGGGGTGCCGATCCATGCCGCCGAATCCTATCTCGCCCGCCTGATCAAGGCGGGGCACCGTGTCGCCATAGCGGAGCAGACCGAAAGCCCGGCCGAGGCGCGCAAGCGCGGCTCCAAGTCGGTGGTCAATCGCGCCATCGTCCGGGTGGTCACCGCGGGCACCCTCACCGAGGAAGCGCTTCTCGACTCTCGCGCTGCCAACTGGCTCGCGGCCGTCGCGCGGACCGGAGAGCGCTACGGGCTCGCTGCCGCCGACATCTCCACCGGCCGCTTCGAGCTGAGTTCGGTACCGGCCGCGTCGCTCGATGCCGAACTGGCGCGGCTCGCCGCCGCCGAAATCATAGCGGCGGAGCCGCTGCCGGGCGCGCAGGAGCGCCGGACCGGCTTCGACAGCCTTGCCGCCGAGCGCAGGCTGAAGGAACGGTTTGCCGTCGCCACGCTCGACGGCTTCGGCCAGTTCGATCGAGCCGCCTTGTGCGCCGCAGGCGGCCTGCTCGCCTATCTGGACGAAGTTGCGCGCGAGTCGCTCCCCTTCCTCCGCCCGCCCGTGTCGCGCAGCGCTGGCGATCACATGATGATCGACGCCGCGACGCGCGAGAGCCTCGAGCTCACCATCTCGGCCTCTGGGACCCGCGCCGGAAGCCTACTCGCCTGCGTCGACCGTACCGTCACCGGCGCCGGCGCGCGGTTGCTTGCCGCCGATCTCGGCGCGCCCCTGCTCGAGCGCCTCCGGATCGAGGCGCGGCTCGATCTCGTCGGCTTGTTCGAGCGCGATCCGGGCCTGCGCGAGTGGGCGCGGCGACAGCTGCGCGCGCTCCCCGACATCGGCCGGTCGCTCGGCCGCCTTGCCGCCGGTCGCGGCGGGCCCCGGGACCTCGCCCAGCTGCGCGATGGCCTGTCGGAAGCGCGCCGGCTTCACGACCGTCTGGCGGAGATCGTCGACCCGCCTGTGCTCCTCGCCGGCCTGCTGCCGTGCCTGACCGGCCATGGCGCTCTGGTCGATCTCCTGTCGCGCGCGCTGGTGCCCTCGCCGCCGCTGGATGCGGCGCAAGGCGGCTATATCGCCGAAGGCTTCGATTCCGCGCTGGACGCGTTGCGCGCGACCGGGGGCGAGGGCCGCCGGGCGATTGCCGCGCTGGAGGCGCGATATCGCGATCAAACCGGCATTTCGGTGCTCAAGATCCGGCACAATGCCGTGCTTGGCTACCATATCGAGGTTCCGGCCCGCCACGCGGACCGGCTGATGGCCGCGGAATCGGGTTTCACCCATCGCCAGACGCTCGCCGGAGTCGTCCGCTTCAATGCACCCGACCTTCACGAGCAGGCGATGCGGGTGACCCAGGCCGGAAGCCATGCCCTCGCCGCCGAGGCCGAGCATCTCGCCCTTCTTGTCGCGGAGGCGCTCGGCCGGGCGGAGGCGATCGCCGCCGCCGCCGATTCGCTCGCGCGGCTCGATGTCGCCGCCGGCCTCGCCGAACGGGCGGTCGAGGGCGGTTGGACGCGACCCCGTCTCGTCGACGACAATCGCTTCGAGATCGAAGGCGGCCGCCATCCGGTCGTCGAGGACGCGGTTCGCGGCGCCGGCGGCCGCTTCGTCGCCAATGATTGTCGCCTGTTGGAGGATTCGCGGCTGTGGCTGGTCACCGGCCCGAACATGGGCGGCAAGTCGACTTTCCTGCGCCAGAACGCCCTCATCGCCGTGCTCGCACAGGCCGGAGCCTATGTGCCGGCCGTGAGCGCGACTCTCGGCCTCGTCGATCGGCTGTTCAGCCGGGTCGGCGCCTCCGACAATCTCGCCCGCGGCCGCTCCACCTTCATGGTCGAAATGGTCGAAACCGCGGCCATCCTCGCCCAGGCCAGCCCGCGCAGCTTCGTGATCCTGGACGAGGTCGGGCGAGGCACCTCGACCTATGACGGCCTCGCCATCGCCTGGGCGGTGGTCGAGGCGATCCACGACAAGAGCCGCTGCCGCTGCCTGTTCGCCACCCATTATCACGAGCTCACCCGGCTCGCCGAGCGGCTCGACGCGCTGACGCTCCACCATGTCCGCGCCCGCGAATGGAAGGGCGAGCTGGTTCTGCTCCATGAGCTGGCCCCGGGGCCAGCCGACCGCAGCTACGGCATCGCCGTCGCCAAGCTGGCCGGAATGCCGCCGGACGTGCTCGCCCGCGCCCGCTCCGTGCTCGCGAAGCTGGAAGAGGGGCGCGCCGCCACCGGCGGCATCGCCGCCGGCCTGGACGACTTGCCTCTGTTCGCGGCTGCGGCGCGGGAAGAGCCGCAGGCCGACGCCCTCCACGTCGCACTTGCCGAGGTCGAGCCGGATTCGCTCAGTCCGCGCGAGGCGCTCGAGACCCTCTACCGGCTGAAGCGCCTGCAGGCGGAGGAAGGACTATGACCGGGAGAACGGTCACCATCGCGCACCGGCGCCAGATCATCGACCGCCGCGCGCTCGCCGAGCGGCTGTCGATGGCCGACCGCGCCGCCGCCGTCGGGCTGCTCAAGGAGGCGCTGACCGCCGGCCGGGCCGAGATCGCACGCCGCCTCGACGAAAAGCCCTATGCCGGCAGCGAGACCGCCTCCGCTTATGCCTTCCTGACCGACCAGATCTTGCGCCTGGTCTACGATTATGTCGTCGAGCGGCTCCATCCGCTCGCCAACCCGACCACGTCGGAGCGGCTGCTGCTGATGGCGGTCGGGGGCTATGGCCGCGGCGAGATGGCGCTGCATTCGGACGTCGACATCGCCTTCGTCACGCCATGGAAGCCGACCGGCTGGACCGAGAACGTCGTCGAATCGATCCTCTATCTGCTCTGGGACCTGGGCCTCAAGGTCGGTCAGTCCACGCGCAGTATCGAGGAGCTCGTGCGCGCGGCGGCGGAAGACCACACCATACGCACCGCTATCCTCGAATCGCGCTACGTCTGGGGCGACGAGGCGCTGTTCGATGAGGCGCAGGGATTGTTCTGGAACAAGGTCGTCTCCGGCAACGTCCGCGCCTTCGCCAAGGAGAAGCTGGACGAGCGGGACGAAAGACACCGCCGCATGGGCGACAGCCGTTACGTCGTCGAGCCCAACGTCAAGGAAGGCAAAGGCGGGCTGCGCGACCTCCACGCCCTCTTCTGGATCGGCAAGTTCGCCTATCACCTTCGTTCGAGCGCGGATCTCGTCGATGTCGGGCTGCTCTCGCGTGACGAGCTTCGCCAGTTCCAGCGGGCGGAGCGTTTCCTCTGGGCCGTTCGCTGTCATCTTCACATCATCGCCGGACGCGCCGAGGAACGGCTTACCTTCGACTATCAGCGCGAGATCGCGCAGCGGATGCGCTACGCCGACCGGCCGGGCAAGTCGCCCGTGGAGCGCTTCATGCGCCACTATTTCCTGCATGCGAAAATGGTGGGCGATCTTACCGGCGCCTTCCTGGCCCATCTCGACGAGAAATTCGCGCGCCGCGGCCAGCGCCTGCACCTGCCGCCGATCCTGCGCCGTCGCCCGCGCAAGCTCGAAGGCTTCCTGCTCGACCGCGGCCGACTGGCCGTGCCGGACGACGCCTTCCTGGCGGAGGATCCGGTCCGCCTGATCCAGATCTTCGCGCTCGCCGACCGCCATGGGCTCGAAATCCATCCGCTGGCGATGCGTGCCGCCGCGCGCCAGGCCAAGCTGATCGACGCGGACGTTCGGGTCGATCCGCGCGCCAACGCCTTGTTCCTGGAGGTCCTGACCTCTCCGCGCGATCCGGAGACGGTGCTCCGGTGGATGAACGAGGCCGGCGTGTTCGGCCGCTTCATCCCTGATTTCGGCCGCGTCGTCGGGCGGATGCAGTTCGACATGTACCATCATTATACCGTCGACGAGCATTCGATCCGGGCGATCGGGCTATTGTCCAGGATCGAGCGCGGCGAGCTCAAGGAGGATCATCCGCTCGCCACCGGGCTGATGAAGCGGATCGCGTCGCGCCGCGTTCTTTATGCCGCGGTGCTCCTCCACGACATCGCCAAGGGCCGCGGCGGCGATCACAGCCTGCTCGGTGCCGACGTGGCGCGGGCGCTTTGCCCTCGGCTGGGACTCACCGAGGCGGAGACCGAAACCGTCGCCTGGCTCATCGCCAAGCACCTGCTCATGTCCGCCACCGCGTTCAAGCGTGATGTCACCGATCCGAAGACCGTCCAGGATTTCGTGGCCCAGGTGAAGAGCCTCGAGCGGCTGCGGCTGCTCTACGTCCTCACCGGTGTCGACATCAGGGCGGTGGGTCCGGGCACCTGGAACAGCTGGAAGGCGCAGCTGCTCCGGGCCCTGTTCGAGGCGGCGGAGGAGATGCTTCGGCTCGGCCACAAGGAATCCGGTCGCAAGGAGCGGGTCGCTTCGATCCAGGAGGCGCTCGGCAGCCGTCTCGGTTGGGAGGAGAGCCGCTTCGGGCGGCTCGTCTGGCGCCTGCCGGACAGCTATTGGCTCGCCGAGCCCGCCGAGGTCCTCGAGGGCAACGCCCGGCTGATCGATGCCGCCGATCGGGATCCGGAGCGCGTCAGGCCGATAGAGTGCCGCGTCCTGACCGATCGCGGGGCCACCCTCGTCACCGTCTACGCGAAGGACAAGCCGGGCCTCTTCTACCGGGTAGCCGGGGCGATCAGCCTGGTGGGCGGGAACATCATCGATGCACGCATCCACACCACCGATGACGGGATGGCGCTCGACAACTTCCTCATCCAGGACATTTCCGGCGCGCCGCTGGACGATCCGCGACAGCTCCGGCGGCTGGAAGAAGCGGTGCTGAAGGCCGTCGAGGGCCAGGAGCCACTGCGTGAGCGGCTCGCGGCACGGCCGCTGCCTCTCCGGAGGGCGGAGGCGTTCGATATTCAGCCGGCCGTGTTCATCGATAATCTCGCGTCCAACCGCTACACCGTGATGGAGGTCAATGCGCGCGATCGCGCGGCCTTGCTGTGCGAGCTGGCCCAGGCGATCACCGAATCGAAGGCGGTGATCCGCAGCGCCCACATCGCCACCTATGGCGAGCGCGCGGTCGACGTCTTCTACCTGACCGACCTCGCCGGCGGAAAGATCGACCACCCGCCTCGGCTCAAGATGCTCCAGAACCGCCTGCTGAAGGCGGCGTCGGGCGGTTCTTCCCGCAAGCAGGCGGCCTGATCGCCCCTTCCAAATGAGAAGGGGCCCCCGCCGTTGCCGGCGAGGGCCCCTGCTTCCTCTCCCTGGGTATCAGAAGCGGAAGCGGCCGGTGATGCCGTAGGTCCGCGGCTCGGCCAGATAGGCGGAGAAGATCTGCCGGCCGCCGGGAAATTGCGGGTCGACGAAGGGCGCCGAGCTCGCGCCCGCCTGGAAGGGCGAGTTGAAGGCGACCTGGGCGTAATTGGTGTCGAACAGGTTCTGCGCCCACAGCTCGACCGACCAGCGCTCGTTATCGCCGCGGATGCCGACGCGGGCGTTGATGATCGCGTAGCTGTCCTCGGCCTTCTGCGGGAACAGGTCGGAGCCGGTATTATAGTCGCTGGTGACGCGGCCATCGACGTAGAACAGGCCGCTGAGGCCGGAATTGCCGAGCCGCGGCGTCCACGCGAACGAGCTGGTGAAGACCAGCTCCGGGGCGTTGGACAAGCGGTTGCCCGGCAGGATCCGAAGCGCCGGGTCGAGCGGAACGCCTGATTCGTTGCCGACCAGATTGTCGCGATAGCGGGTATTGGTATAGGTCATGCCGAGGGTGAGGTTCATGTCGCGGCGCGGTCGGAGGACGGCCTCGACTTCGACGCCCTCCGAACGCACGCCCGGCCCGACGTCGTCGGGAGCGCAGGTGCCGGTTGCCGCGCTGAGATCCTCATCCGCGCCGTCGCCGCCGACCAGATTCGAGCAGCCGTTGATGTTCTGCACCAGGAAGACGGTGCCGTTGAACGTGTTCAGCTGGAAGTTCTGGAAATCCTGGCGGAAACCGACGACGTTGAGCGTGACCGGCCCGCGCGAATATTTGATGCCGATTTCATAGGCATCGTTGATCTCCTGGTCGAACTGGAGATTGCCGACCAGAGCCTGAGCGCCGCCCACGGCGGCGAAGGGGATGATCGGTACCTTGAGCGCGGAGCGATCGAGATTGAAGCCGCCCGCCTTGTAGCCGCGCGAGTAGCTCGCATAGAACATGACGTCGTCCGTCGGCCGCCAGGACAGGACGCCGGTGCCGGTGAACTCGTCCTCGCTGCGGCGGTCGTCGATGCTGACGCCGTTCAGCTCCGCGGTCGAATTGCCCTGACACGAGAGGCCGAGAATACCGTCGATGACCGGCACGAGCCCGGCAAGCGCGGGGTTGGTCGGGTCCCGGAGCGGCAGCAGCGCCTGCTGGTTCTGCACGCAGGCCAGGTTGTCGTTGGTGAACGCCGCGTCGAACCGCTTCCGCTCGTTCGTGTAGCGAAGGCCGACCGTGAAATCGAGCTGGTCGGTGATGTGGAAGATATTGTGCGTGAAGAAGGCGTAGTTGCGGCTGTCCTGCTCGTAGACGTCGCGGATGCTGCCGCGATCGTTGATGCCGTCGAGCCGGTCGAACGCAGCGAAGATCACCGGCGAGACCGGGCCGAACAGGGCCGGCCGGGCCGCGAGACAGCCCGCCGAGCCGGGTGAATAGAGCGCGGCGAGGGCGCTGCCCGAGATGATCCGGCACGTGGCGAAGCGGCCGTAATCGTCGCCGAAGCGCAGATTGTCGGCGACGGTCAGATTCTCGTTGGCGTAATATGCGCCGACCAGCCAGTCGAACCGCCCGTCGAAGGCCGAGCCCTGGAGGCGAAGTTCCTGGCTGAAGGTCTCGAAGCCGCGATTGAGGCCACCCCCCTCGGGATCGCGATAGAGAATGTCGACCGCGCCATAGTCGAAGTCGCCGGGCTGCTCGGCCTGATAGTCGCGATAGGCGGTGATGGAGGTCAAGGTCGCGCCGCCGAGCTCCCAGTTCACCTCCATCGAGATGCCGGCATCCTCGGTCTCGCCGCGATAGGTCCGGCCCGGGCTCACGTAGATGCGGCGGCTATAGGGGTCGCTGAACCCGGCCAGCGGCTGGCCGAGATCGCGAAGAACGTTGATGATGTTGTTGCCGTTCGGGTTGATCTGTCCGGGACCGACGAGGATCGGGGTCGCCGGCTCGTTGAGGTTGCCGATCAGCGGATTGGTGTCGCGGTCGAGATAGACCGCGCCACAGCAGGATTCGTCGCGGGTGGTATAGTCGGCGATCAGCCGGATCGAGAGCGCGTCGTTGGGCTCGAAGAGCAGCTGGCCACGGACGAAGAGACGATCGCGGTCGTTGACGTGCGATTCGGTGCCGCCCTGAGGGTCGTCGACCGTCAGAAAGCCGTCGCGGCGCGCGTAGACGGCGTCGAGGCGGAAGGCGAGCGCCTCGCTGATCGGCCCGGTCACCGCACCCTGGGCGCGGACATTGTCGTAATTGCCGTAGGTCAGCTCGGCCATGCCGCCGAACTGGAATTCCGGGCGGCGGGTGATGACGTGGATGAGACCGGCCGACGCGTTGCGGCCGAACAGGGTGCCCTGGGGTCCGCGAAGCACCTCGACCCGGTCGATCTCGCCCAGCTCGTTGAGGCCGATGCCGCTGCGCGAGCGATAGACGCCGTCGATGAAGACCGCGACCGAGCTTTCGAGGCCCGGATTGTCGCCGACCGTGCCGATGCCGCGGATACGGGCCGAGCCGTTCGCTTCGGATCCGGTCGAGGAAACGAGGAGCGACGGCGCGAGCTGGTTCAGCTGGCGGATGTCGTTGGCGCCCGAATTCTGCAGTTGCTCGCCGCCGACCGCCTGGACCGCGAGCGGAACGTCCTGGAGCAGCTGGCGCCGGCCCTGCGCCGTGATGACGATATCCTGCTCCGCCTGGCCTTCCTCGACCGAGGCGGCCTCGGTGCCGCTGGGGCTGGTGGTGGTTTGGTCCTCGTTCTGCGCATGGGCCGGCGTGGCGAGGGCGGCGAGGCCGGCGGAAACGAGCCAGAAGGTCTTCGACATGGAAATTCCCCTCCCAAGGAATAGCTGTTTTGGATGCTTTGGCTCGAATCTTATCTCATTGTGGCCCTTTCGCCAGCGAAAAAACCGCAGTTTCCCGTAGGTTTGAGCGCCTCATTGCAAATCGGCAACATAAGAGTTGCATGTTGAAACGGGACGCCGCGCTTGCCGCTACGGAATGCTGACCTCATCCGCCTCGGGGTTTTGTCGCGCCCAAACGCAAAGAACGCGCCCGGATCACGGGCGCGTCCTGTGGGAGCGTTAACATGCGGGTAAGGCGGCTCTCGCCGATCAGCGCGGCGCCAGCACCATCAGCATCTGGCGGCCTTCCATGCGTGGATGCTGCTCGACCTTGGCGAGCTCGGCGACATCGCCCTGGACGCGCTGGAGAAGCTGCATGCCGAGCTCGCCATGCGCGAGCTCGCGCCCACGGAAGCGCAGGGTCACCTTGACCTTGTCACCCTCGCCGATGAACTCGTGGATCTTGCGCATCTTCACGCCATAATCATGGTCGTCGATGTTCGGACGCATCTTGATCTCCTTGATCTCCTGCGTCTTCTGCGACTTCCGTGCGAGATTGGCCTTCTTCTGCGCCTCGTACTTGAACTTGCCCACGTCGAGGAACTTGCACACCGGCGGATCGGCGTTGGGGGAAACCTCGACGAGGTCGAGGCCGACCTGCGCGGCCTGCTCGATCGCTTCGGCGGTGAGCAGCACTCCGAGGTTTTCGCCATTTTCATCGATCACGCGCACGCGCGGCACGGAGATGAACTCGTTGAAGCGGGGGCCGTTGAGCGGCGGGGCGGCGGGGCGCCGGGCAAGGGGCGGACGTATGTTGCAGTCTCCTGAAAGCCTTCGGGGTCGCGGGCAGCTTGCCATGCGGCAAGCAGGCCGCGATGCCTTCACCTAGTGAATCAGGCGAGTGATTGAAAGATGCGGTTGGAAGGCCGGCGACATATTTGCGCGAAGCGTCGCCGATTCGCCGCACATTGCCGTCGCCGACGGCGGTGGGGCCCGATCAGCGCGCGTCGGGCGGCAGCGCCTCCGCTCTCAACCGCTCCACCGCAGCCTCGACCGGCAGCACCTCCTGCCGCGCATCGGCGCCGAGCGGGCGCAGCGCGATCGTGCCCTCCTCGGCTTCGCGACGGCCGACGACGAGAAGATAGGGGACCTTGCGCAGTGAATGCTCGCGCACCTTGTAGTTGATCTTCTCGTTGCGAAGGTCCGATTCGACGCGCAGGCCCGCGGCCCGAAGGGTGCGCGCGACCTCTTCGGCATAATCGTTGGCGTCGGAAACGATCGTGGCCACGACCGCCTGGACCGGTGCCAGCCAGAGCGGGAAACGCCCGGCATGATGCTCGATCAGAATGCCGATGAAGCGTTCGAACGTGCCGAGGATCGCGCGATGGAGCATCACCGGACGGTGGCGCTCGCCATCCTCGCCCACATAGGAGGCGTCGAGCCGCTCGGGCAGCACCGTGTCGGCCTGGATCGTGCCGACCTGCCAGGTCCGGCCGATCGCATCGCGCAGGTGGAACTCGAGCTTTGGCGCATAGAAGGCGCCCTCTCCCGGCAGCTCCTCCCACCCATATTCCGCCGTGGCCCGGCCGGTGGCACGGACGGCGTCGCGAAGGATCTGCTCCGCCTTGTCCCATTCCGCGTCCGTGCCGAAGCGCTGCTCGGGCCGCAGCGCGAGCTTGATCGCATAGGAATCGAAGCCGAGATCCCGATAGACGCTGTCGAGCAGGTCGCAGAAGGCGCGTATTTCCTCGATGAGCTGGTCTTCGCGGCAGAAGATATGGGCGTCGTCCTGGGTGAACTGCCGCACGCGCATGATGCCGTGCAGCGCCCCGTGCGGCTCGTTGCGGTGGCAGCAGCCGAATTCTGCCATGCGGATCGGCAGATCGCGATAGGATTTGATGCCCTGGCGGAAGATCAGGACATGCGCCGGGCAGTTCATCGGCTTGAGCGCCATCATGTCGGCTTCGCCGGACACGATCGGGCCTTCGTCTTCGGTGCTGGGTATCTCGTCGGGCACGACGAACATGTTCTCGCGATACTTTCCCCAGTGCCCCGACTGCTCCCACTGGCGCGCGTCCATCAGCTGGGGCGTCTTGACCTCCTCGTAGCCGGCCGAATCGAGCCGCCGCCGCATATAGGCTTCGAGCGCGCGCCAGATGACGAAGCCGTTCGGATGCCAGAAGACGGAGCCGTGGGCCTCCGACTGGAGGTGGAACAGGTCCATTTCCTGCCCGATCTTGCGGTGGTCGCGCTTGGCCGCCTCCTCGAGGCGGACGAGATGCTCCTCCAGCTGCTTCTTGCTGAGCCAGCCGGTGCCGTAGATGCGTGACAGCATCGGCCGCTTCGGATCGGCCCGCCAATAGGCGCCGGACACCCGCGTCAGCTTGAAGGCGTTGGGATCGAGCTTTCCCGTCGAGGCCAGATGCGGCCCGCGGCACATGTCGAGCCATTCCTCGCCGGAACGGTAGACGGTGAGCGCCTCCCCCTCGGGAAGCTCGGCCGCCCATTCCGCCTTGAAGGTCTCGCCATGGCTCTGGAACCAGTCGATCAGCTGAGCGCGCGTCCACGCCTCCCGCACCAGCGGCTTGTCGGCGCGGATGACGCGGCGCATCTCCTCCTCGATCGCCGGCAGGTCCTCCTCGGTGAATGGTCCGCGCTCCGGCGCTGGGGCGAAATCGTAATAGAAGCCGTCCTCGGTCGCCGGGCCGAACGTGATCTGGGTGCCGGGAAAAAGTCTCTGGACCGCCTCGGCGAGGACATGGGCATAATCGTGACGAACCAGCTCGAGCGCGTCGGCCTCATCCTTGGCCGTGACGATGGCCAGCTCGGCATCTCCCTCGATCGGCCGTGAAAGATCGCGCACCTCGCCGTTGACGCGCGCCGCAAGTGCCGCCTTGGCAAGGCCCGGCCCGATCGCCGCCGCGATATCCGCCGGCGTGGTGCCCGGCTCGACCTCGCGCACCGAACCGTCGGGGAGTGAGATCCTGATGAGCTGGGTCATGGCGTGGGCTACGGCTTTCCTGTCCTGAGGCTGGCGCATGAGATAGGGCCCCCGGCCTGTCAAGCAATGCGGCGACGCTTCCGCCCCTCGCTGCGCCGCTCTACAGGCACGGCATGAGCGATCCATTCAGCAGCGGCGAGCCCCATCGTCTCGCCTTTCGCCACCGCCCTGGCCGCGGCCCGACCCTGATCTTCCTGCCCGGCTACATGTCGGACATGGAAGGGAGCAAGGCAACGGCGCTCGACGCCTGGGCCGCCGAGCAGCAGCGGGCGATGCTCCGCTTCGACTATGCCGGCTGCGGCGCCAGCGAAGGCGATTTCGAGGCTCAGACCCTGCACGGCTGGCGGGCCGACGTGCTTTCGATGATCGACGAGGTGGTCGAGGGGCCGGTCGTGCTGGTCGGATCCTCGATGGGCGGCTGGCTGATGCTGCTCGCCGCGATCGCCATGCCGCAACGGGTCGCCGGCCTGGTCGGCATCGCCGCCGCGCCCGATTTCACCAGCTGGGGCTTCACCGAAGAAGAGAAGCTCACCATCCTGCGCGAAGGGCGGCTCTTGCAGCCCTCGCCTTATGGCGAAGCCCCGTCCGTCACCACGCGCGCCTTCTGGGAAAGCGGAGAGTCGCTGCGCGTCCTTCACGGCCCGCTCGGGATCGACTGTCCGGTCAGGCTGCTCCACGGCCAGAAGGACGAGGACGTGCCCTGGACCTGGTCGCTGGAGATCATGAACCGCGTCCGTTCAGCCGACGTGCAGACCCTGCTCGTCAAGGACGGCGATCATCGCCTGTCCCGCCCTGCCGACATCGCCTTGCTGATCGCGACGGTGGGCACCTTGCTGGAGTCGCTGTGAACCTGATCCTGCTCGCGATCGCCGTCCAGGCGGCGGCGCCCGAACTGCCGCCGGCCCCGCCTGCGGCGGATGCCGCCGGCCGCGAGGCGCGTTTTCGCGAATGCGCGCAGCTCGCGCGGACCGATGCGGACCGTGCGGTGGACTTCGCCAATGGCTGGCGCCTCCAGGGCGGTGGCATCGAGGCCCGCCAATGCCTCGGCCTCGCTTATGTCGCGCAGGAACGCTGGGCACCCGCGGCCACCGTTTACGAGCAGGCGGCCCAGGATGCGATCGCCGCCCGCGACGCCCGCGCCGGCGACTTCTGGGCCCAGGCCGGCAATGCCTGGCTCGCCGCAGGCGAGCCGACGCGAGCGATCCAGGCGCTCGATTCGGCGCTGGCAGCGCCGGGGTCGAGCGACGAGCTGAAGGGCGAGGTCCATATCGACCGCGCGCGCGCCCTGGTCGCCCTCGGCAACGCCGCCGGTGCCCGCGATGATCTCGACCAGGCGCTGCGGCTCGTCCCGGCCGACCCCTTCGGCTGGTATCTCTCGGCCGCGCTGGCCCGCCGTTCCGGCGACCTTGCCCGCGCCGGCACCGACATCGCTCGTGCCATGGAGCTTGCGCCGGACGACCCGAACGTCGTCCTGCTCGCGGGTACGGTCGCCGGCCTCAACGGGAACATGGCAGAGGCCGAGCGTCTCTACCGCCGCGTCGTCGAGCTGGCGCCGGAGAGCGAAGCCGGCCGCGCCGCCGCCGCCAGCCTTGCGACGGTGCGCGAGATCGAGGTGCCGCCGACGCCGGCGCCTCCACCGCCCTCCTCGGCGCCCCAGTCCAGGTAAATTCCGCCTCTACTGGCCGGCATCGTGCGGGTCCGGACAGACTCCGAGCCGCGATCGGCTCACATGCGGAGCGTTTCCTCCAGCAGATCCGCCCGCTGCGCGGTCAGCCAGGCTGCCAGTCCGTCCCGCGACGCCTCGGGAAATCTCGTCTCGGCCAGCTCAAGGAAGGCATCGCGATAGTCGAGCCAGGCCTGCTGGGCCTGGTCGCCGGCATCAGCCGGCCGAGACGTGAACTCCCTCTCCCGGAAGGAGGCTTCCAGCGCCAGGCGGGCACGATGGAGCCGCTCCTCTTGACCGGCGAGGCCGGCAAGTTGGGGAACCGCTTCGCCGGCTGCGAGCTGACCGAGCATGTTCGTATGCTCGTCGCGCAGCGACTGATGGATGCCGTGCTGCATCATATTGTCTAGCGTACCGGTCGTCCAACTCTCGGCAACCTGGCTTTCTAGATAAGACTCGAAAAGACGCTCGACCTCACTCAGTCGCTGCCGCTCCGCGACGGTCCAGTCGAGGCTGATCGCCCGGACTGTCGCCTCGCGCCCCGCCCGACTGCGCCGGGCTTCCCGTGCGGCGCAGGCAAACATTCCCGGATCGGTCACCGTGTCGTCGCAAAAATCGAAATCGTCCACGGCCCAATTCTCGGCTTGGAGCCGTGACAGTCGGTCGATCCGGCCGACCATATCCGCCGTTCCGACGTTCAGGCCGCAGGCGAGATGCGTCGCCACATCCAGGTCGCGCGCCGCGCCGACCCCATTGGCGTAGATCGTCATCAGCATGCCGCGTCCATGGAAGGGCTCTTCGGGCATGGCTGCCTCGGCCTCGACAAACGCGCAGAGACGTGCGCGCACGGGATCTGCGGTCATGCCGATCCCGTAATAGAGGGCCTCCGATCTACACCCTCGTAGCGAAACTCGCATTTCCGCATCCGGCGCATCGGTCGTGGGCGGCTCCCGGCTGCGGACGGAACGACAGATGGCCTGAGTTCGATCGTCGTCCTGGTCCACGGCATACCGGGCGGCATCGCCCCAGTCCCAAGGTCGTCCGCCGGTATCGACGATACGAGTCCATGGTGCGGACAGTTTCCCCGAAGGATGCCCGAAAGAGTCCGCCTCGACTGGTGCGGGCGATCTCGCCGCATCGACGCGGGGCGCTTCGCGGCTCGAGGCGCTTTGTGCCGCCTCGCTCTCCGCGACCGCCTCGGCTCCAAGGACGAACAGGGTGACGGCTGCGAGTGTCGCCAATCCCGCCGCCACGCGGACATACCCAAAGCGGCGGATGAGTCGGTTCATCACGTGCTTCCCCTTCGCGACCTTTGGACCCGCGGGCAATTCGCCGTTCCCTCGACAGGCTTGTCGGCGAATCGTCACATCATAGACGTTGAGCGAACGAGAACAAAGCAGGAAACTCGGGCGGCGGTCGGACATAGGCGCCGCTGATCACAAGATCGTTTGCCGATGCGCGAACGCTGGCCGACGATTGGGAAAATCGGGATGCGACCCTGCGTTCGGCGAGGGAAGCCGCGTGCCGCTCGAGGCGTCAGTCCAGGTAGAATTCGATTGTCGTCACCACCCGGACCTTCTGGAAGGGCGAGTCGCGGCCGCCATAGCCTTCCTCGACCGAATCGCCGTCGCGCGGGCCGATCGAGAAATAGCCCTGGGTGGCGGAGCGGATGCCGCCGACGGCGGTGCCCGAATCGCTGGCGAAGCGCTCGGCGCCGTTGCGGGCGTCCTGGGTCGCCTGCGCGATCATCTCCGGCTTGATCCGGTTCAATTGGGTGAAGACGTACTGGATGCCCGAGCCTTCCTGGATCGCGACGCCGCCGCGGATCAGGTCGAACTGGCGCGCATAAGCCTGCCGCGCCCGCCCTACGTCGGTGGTGCGCAGCTGGATGCGACGATTGATCGTGATGTTGTTTTCGCCGCGATTGCTGTCGAAATATTGGCTGACCGAGCCGCCGCCGTCGGTCACCGCATCGCCCGAAAAGCCGACCCGGCGCAAGAAGTCGGTGACGGTCCGTGCGTCGCGGTCGATCTCCGCCTGGACCGCGGAAAGGTCGCTGCCCTGGGCAGTGAAATTGACCGTCCAGTTGGCGAGGTCGGCATTGACGTCGCGCTCGGCGAGTCCGCGGACGGTGACGGCCCGATCCGCCATCCGTGCCCGCCTCAGCCCGTCGCCGAGCAGATAGCCGCCGAGGACGATGCCGATCGCGAGCACGATCGCCGCGACCAAAGTGACGTTGCGATACAGCGCCGTGCCATCAGCCATCTGCCCCTCCATTGCGCGCGGGCTTCCCGCTGCACCACCATGGAGTCGCGCCGATGAACCGTGCATTTATAACGATCAGTCGACGGTCGTCCCAACGAGGCGATCCGCGGGATCCATGTCGAAGGGAAGAGTGGTCGAACCCAAGTCAAGGGAGCTGTCCAGCGACCAGCGGTCTGGGCGGGTGCGTCCGAGCCAGGTCGCAAGGCGAGCGCGGCTCATCCCCGGAAGCCGAAGTCGGGCGACGGCGATGAATGCGTCACGATAGCGACGCCACGCCCGCTCGGCGCGATCAAAATCCGCCGGGCCGCGTTCCCGAAAGCTATCGCCCGGTTGCTGCGAGCGAGCATGATTGTAGGCAAGCCTCCGCCGAGTCGCCTCGATCTCCACCGATGAGTAGTCGGGAACACCATTCGACACCAAGGTACGAAGCTCCGCTATGAAGGTGTCTTCGACATCCTCCACTCCGCTCCAGTAAATCCATCCCGCGGGTGACGCATGGTAATGTGCCGCATGGCCATGGGCGTCAGCGTAATCATCTTTGGCACGCACGAGCTCCGTCAGGGCAGTGCGGTGACTCGCTGGCCAGCCCCCCGTGAGTGCGCGCAACTCGTTCGCGCGCCGTTCGCGAGCGAGCCTGAGATAGTAATAGACGCCGGACGCGCCCGAGAAAGAGCTACGATCATCGATGACATAGTCGAAGTCGTTCCCCGTCCAGCCTTCTTCCCGGAGCCGGTGGAGCCTGAGAACCCGATAATGCATCTCTTCTGGCTGGGTATCGAGTCCGCAGGCGAGGTGAATGGCCAGATCCATGTCGCGACGAACGCCTTCTGCATTGGCATAGACGTTCATGAGGACGAACTGACGCTCGAATGGCAGGTCCGACGATTGGTCGGACAGGGCACATTGCCGCGCGCGCACCGGATCGCGGGTCTCAACCGTATCGTAGTAGAGGCTTACCGCACTGCATCCTGATAGGGATCGCGCCAGGCTTGGGCCTGGACGATCCGCTGTCGGCACCTGCCGCGAGCGAACCGTCCGGCAGATGGTTTGGGACCGGTCATAGTCCGGATCCTGCGCCAGCTGATCCGTCGCTTCGCTCCAATCGCTAAGTGGCTCATCCTCCGCCGCTTCATTGGCGGGATCCATCTCAAGCTCGACATGTCCTTGTGCCCCTGCCTCATCCTGCGGTCTCACCCAGTTTGCCAACGGCGGCTTTGCCGGCTCTGGCTCGGTGCCTTTGCGAAGAACCGTGCCGGCCAAGAGCAGGACGAGTAGGGGCGCAGCGATCGCCGCAAGTGCGTTGTCCACGTCACGCCTGATCCAGGCGAACAGCGTCCTCACGCTTGAGCGTGCAGGAGCGAGCATCATCCTCTCCATGGCGGCTTGGCGACGAGTCGTGCCATTATAGGGTCGAAACGACCGGAACAAAACGGGAAACTCGGTGGTGGAGGAATGCTGTGCCAGGCTGGAAGAGCAGCCCGGTTGGGCCTATCTGGAACGCCCGTTCCTCTCCTGTCAGGGATCCCGATGAAATATCTTCACACGATGCTCCGTGTCTCCGATCCGGAGGAGACGATCCGCTTTTTCGAGCTGCTCGGCCTTCGCGAGATCAGGCGGATGGAAAATGAGCAGGGGCGCTTCACCCTGATCTTCCTCGCCGCCCCGGGCAACGAGGAGGCGCAGGTCGAGCTCACCCACAACTGGGACGGTCCGCCGACCGCCCTCTCCCCCGGAGAGGGCTCCGCAGCGCGGGGCGCTGCGGACCTGCCGGACGGCTATGGCGAGGGCCGCAATTTCGGCCACCTCGCCTACGAGGTCGACAATGTCTACGAGACCTGCCGCCGCCTGATGGACGCGGGCGTGACCATCAACCGGCCGCCGCGCGACGGTTGGATGGCGTTCGTTCGCAGCCCGGACAATATCTCGATCGAGCTGCTCCAGAAGGGCGACAGGCTACCGGTCCAGGAGCCCTGGGCGTCGATGCCGAACGTCGGCCACTGGTGACGGACGCCGGCTGGCCCGACGCCCGGTTGGAAGGCCTGCTCGGCAGCCGCCATCCGATCGTCTGCGCGCCGATGGCCGGCGCCGGCGGAGTCGAGCTGGCGGTCGGCACCATCCTCGGCGGCGCGGTCGGTTCGCTCCCGGGAGCGATGCTCGACCCCGAGACCCTGCTCGATCAGGCAAGGCAGGTCCGTGCGCGCGCCGGCGGGCCGATCAACCTCAACTTCTTCTGCCACAAGATGCCCGAGCCGACGGACGATACGGCGTGGCGCGCTCTGCTCGAGCCCTTCTACGTCGAACTCGGCGTGGCGCCGTCGACCACCGCAATATCGGTGCGCAAGCCCTTCGATGAAGCCATGTGCGCCGCCGTGGAAGCGGCTCGGCCCGATCTGGCCAGCTTCCATTTCGGCCTGCCCGCTCCTTCGCTGCTTGAGCGGACCCGTGCCACGGGCGCTCGCATTCTCGCGACCGCGACCAGCGTCGAGGAAGCCCGTTGGCTTGCCGAACGCGGCGTCGACGGCATCGTCGCCCAGGGATGGGAGGCGGGTGGCCACAATGGGCGTTTCCTGGGCGCGCCGCCCGAGACCCAGATGGGCCTGTTCGCCCTCCTTCCCCAGATCGTCGACGCGGTCGACCTGCCGGTCATCGCCGCCGGCGGGATCGCCGACGGCCGCGGGATCGCCGCCGCTTTCATGCTGGGTGCCGCCGCCGTCCAGATCGGCACGGCCTATCTGCGCTGTCCCGAGAGCCTGATCGGCCCCGGCCACCGCGCCGGCCTCGCGGGTCCAGGCGCCGATCGGACTGCCTTTACCAATGTCTATAGCGGTCGGCTCGCCCGCGGCCTGCCGACCCGCCTCACGGAAGCGCTCGGTGCCGTTCCTGGGAAGGTCCCGCCTTTTCCCTTCGCCGCAGCGCCGCTGGCGCCGCTCGCCCGCGCCGCCGCTGAGCGCGGCGAGGACGGCTTCTCGCCGATGTGGGCCGGCCAGTCGGCGCGGCTTGCGCCGGAGCTGCCCGCGCGGGCGCTGACCGAGAGGCTCGCCGCCGACGCACTGGCCCTGCTCGGCGGAAAGGGATAATCTGATCCGATGCTCGACATCGTCCGAATCCCGGTTCTCAGCGACAATTATGTCTGGCTGGTGCACGAGCCCGAGTCCGCCGAGACGACCGTCATCGATCCGGCCGTCGCCGATCCCGTGCTTGCGGAGGCGGCGCAGCGGGGCTGGCGCATCACCCAGATCTGGAACACCCACTGGCATGGCGATCACACCGGCGGGAACGCCGCCATCAAGGCAGCGACCGGCGCCTTCGTCACCGGTCCGGCAGCCGAGGCGGAGCGGATTCCGACGCTCGACCGCCGCGTCGGCGAGGGCGACACGGTCCGCCTCGGCGGCATCGACGCCGAGGTCCTCGAGGTTCCTGCCCACACCGCCGGTCACATCGCCTATCATCTGCCGTCCGAAGCGGTCGTCTTCGTTGGCGACACGCTGTTCGCGATGGGCTGCGGCCGGCTTTTCGAGGGGGAGCCGGAGCAGATGCACGCCAATCTCCAGCGGCTGGCGGCACTGCCGGGCGAGACGAAGGTCTATTGCGCCCACGAATATACGCTATCGAACGGGCGCTTCGCGCTGACGGTCGAGCCGGACAATGCGGCTCTCGCAGAGCGGATGGCGGCGGTCGAGGCCGCGCGCGGTGCCGGCGAGGCGACCGTGCCGACGACGATCGCGCTCGAACGCGACACCAACCCCTTCATGCGCGCGGCGACGGTCGAGGAGTTCGCCCGGCGCCGCGCGGGCAAGGACGCGTTTCGCGGCTGAGGCTTCGGAGCAAAGCGGCTTGCCGGAAGTTTGACCGGAAGGAGGCCCTGGATGAAGCTTGCACTCGCAACCCTGCTCGCGGTGGGAATGGTCGGTTGCACCGCCGAGAACGAGCTAGGCTCCGCGGCGGCGCCTCCCTCGCAGGCGCTGACGGCCGAGCTCTCCGGCCGCACCGCCGGCCAGCCGCTTCCCTGCGTCAGTCAGCGCGATCTGCGCGGCAATCGCAGTGTCGGCAACGAGGCGATCCTGTTCGAAGGACCCGGCGACGTCGTCTACGTCAACCGGCCGCCGGGCGGCTGCGCCACCCTGAACAGCGGCCGCACCCTCGTCACCCGCACCACCAGCGGACGCCTCTGCCGCGGCGACATCGTCACCATCGTCGATCCCGTCAGCGGTGTCGATTTCGGCTCATGCGGCCTCGGCGACTTCGTCCCTTATCGACGCGCGGGCTGAGACCGCGGGACGAAGGGAAAGCTACTTTCTGTAAAGCGCGTCCAGCCGTTCGCCGTAAATGTCCTTGATGACGTGGCGCCGGATCTTGATCGACGGCGTCAGCTGCTCGTTCTCGACCGAGAAGGGCTCGTCGGAGATGATGAATCGGCGCACCTTCTCGATCACCGAAAGCTCGGCATTGACCCGATCGACGGCGGCGGCGACGGCGCGGACGAAATCGGGGTCGGTCTTCATCCGCTCGAAATCGCAGCTGCGCCGGTTCGCGGCGCACCATTCCGCCGACCATTCCGGGTCGGGCACGATGAGTCCGACCAGATAGGGGCGCTTGTCGCCGACCACCATCGCCTGGAGGATCTCGGGCTGCAGGGTGAGCATGCCCTCCACCTTTTGCGGCGCGACGTTGTCGCCTTTGTCGAGGACGATGATGTCCTTCTTGCGGTCGGTGATGACGATCCGGCCCTTGGCGTCGATGTGACCGACATCGCCGGTATGGAGCCAGCCGTCGATCAGGGTGCGCTCGGTCTGGGCGGGATTGCGCCAATAACCCTGCATCACCAGCTCGCCGCGGACGAGGATCTCGCCGTCGCCGGCGATCTTCACCTCGGTATTCTTCAGCGGCGGCCCGACCGTGTCCATCTTGAGGCCTGCGCTCGGCCGGTTGCAGCTGATCACCGGCGCCGCTTCGGTCTGGCCGTAGCCCTGTAGCAGGGTGAGGCCGAGGGAATGGAAGAAGATGCCGACCTCGGGGTTGAGCGGCGCGCCGCCGGAGACCATCGCCTTGATTCGCCCGCCGAAGCGCGCCGCCACCTTCGGTCGGAAGGCGCGGCCCAGGATGAAGTCCATCGGCCTGTCCCACAGCGGCACCGATCCGGCATAGTCCTTCGCGCCGATGTCGAGGGCGCGGCGCATCATGAAATTGGCAACCTTGCCCTGTTTCTCGACATTCTTGAGGATTCGCTGGCGGAGCACCTCGAACAGCCGCGGCACCACCACCATGATCGTCGGCCGCACCTCCTCGATGTTGGAGGCGAGCTTCTCAAGCCCTTCCGAATAATAGATTTGCGCGCCCAGTCCGATCGGGAAGAGCTGGCCGCCGCTATGCTCGTAGGCATGGCTGGCCGGAAGGAATGACAGGAAGACCTCGTCGTCCCAGCCGAAATCCTCGGAGATGACCGCGGTGCAGCCCTCGACATTGTGGAGGATGGCGCCGTGATGCTGCATCACCCCGCGCGGCGCGCCGCCCGTGCCCGAGGTGTAGATGATGCAGGCCAGGTCCTCGCGCGTGAAGCCCGATTCCATCGTGCTCGGCGCGGCGTCCTGTTCCGCTGCGAGCAGTTCCGACCAGTCATGCAGCTGGATATTGCTCGTCTGGCCGAGGCCGGAGGGCGTCCGCTCGATCATCACGACATGCTCGCAATAGGAGCTGCGCGTCGCCGCCGGCAACAGCGGCTTTGCCAGCTTCTGGGTCGAGACGATCACCGCGCGAGCGCCGCTGTCGTCGATGATATGCTGATGGTCCCGCTCGGTATTGGTCGTGTACGTCGGCACGGTCACGCAGCCGGCCGCCATGATGGCGAGGTCGGAGATCAGCCATTCGGGCCGATTCTCCGAAACCAGCATCACGCGATCGCCGCGATCCAGCCCGAGCCGCTTCAGCGCGGCGGCCAGCCGGGCGACCTGCTCCGCCGCCTCGCGCCAGCTGACCGATTCCCAGCGGCCGCTCTTCTTCGCCCACAGGAAGGGCGCTTCCCCTTTCTCCGCTGCCCGGGCGAGGAACATCGCCACCAGATTGGGAAAATGTTCGAGCTCCCGCATCACCCCTCCGAACAAGCGCGACGCTAGCGCATTGCTTTTGCGCCCTCAGGCCGCGCCTCATCCTAGAGCATCGCAAGGAAAAGTGGATTCCCCAATGCGCGGGGATCCCGCGACGACCGTCGCGGCGGAAGCGGCCGTGATACGCAGCCCCGGAGGTCGGACCTCCGAGGCCCGCCTCACTCTACCAAGCCGACACCTTCACTCCGCGGATCCGCCGCTCCGACCCAGCGTCCGCCGACCCGCTCCACGGCATTGGCCTTGTAGCCCGGCTCGACCAGGACGACCTCATGGCCCATCGCCCGAAGTGCGTCCGCCAGCGATTCGGATCCGGCGGCACGCTCGATCAGGGCGCGGTCGCCGAGGCCCATCACCTGCGGCATCGCGATCGCGTCCTGCGCCGACATGTCCCAGTCGAGCACCCCGATCAAAGCCTTCGCCACCTGTGCAACGATCGTTGTCCCGCCGGCTGCCCCGACGGCGATCCGGACCTCGCCGTCCGGCCCGTAGACGATGGTCGGCGACATCGAGCTCATCGGCCGCTTGCCGCCTTCGACCCGGTTCGCCACCGGCGCTCCATCCTCCTCGGGGGCGAAGCTGAAGTCGGTCAGCTCATTGTTGAGGAAGTGCCCATTGGCGGTGAGGCCCGAGCCCCAGGCGCCTTCGATCGTCGAGGTGTAGGAGGCGACGTTGCCGGCCGCATCGACCGCGACGAAATGGGAAGTGGAGGGCACTTCTGCGGCAACGCCCGGCGTGCGTGCCGGCGCCCCCGCGGGGCGCCCAGGCGCGGCATGGTCCATCGCCCGGTCGGGCGAGATCAGGGCCGAGCGCGAGGCGAGATACGCCTCGTCCATGAGACCGCGAAACGGCACCTCCACGAAGTCGGGATCGCCGACATAGGCGTCGCGGTCGGCATAAGCGAGCCGCATCGATTCGGCGATCAGGTGCCAGGCCCGGGGATCGTCACGGCCGAGCGCGCGCAGGTCGAACCGTTCGAGCTGCTTCAGGATCGCAAAGACGGTCGTGCCGCCCGACGAAGGCGGGCTCATCCCGCAGATCCGGTACTGGCGATAGCGGCCGCACAGCACCGGCCGCTCGTGCGCCTGGTAGGTGGCGAGGTCGTCGCGAGTCATCGGCGCAGGATTGCGCTCCGCCGTCCGCACCGCCCGCACCAGCGCCTCGGCAGCGGCACCCGTGTAGAAGTGCTCCGGACCGCGCGCCGCCACCTGCTCGAGCAGGTCGGCGAGCTCCGGATTTCGCACGACGGTCCCGACCGGCTTGGGCTGCCCGTCCGGCTGATAGAATTGCGCCCGGCCCCAATCGGTCAACCGTGCCCGCGCGTCGGGGCTGGAGAGCCCCCGATGCAGGCGCGGCGTTATCCGGAACCCGTCACGGGCGAGCCGGATGGCCGGCGCAAACAAGCGGGCCCAGGGCAGCCGGCCATGCCGCTCATGCGCCATCTCGATCAGCCGTAAATTGCCCGGCACGCCGACGCTGAGGCCTCCGGGGATGGCATCGCGGCGGCTCCGCGGGCGTCCCTCTCCGTCGAGGAAATAGGCGGGCGTTGCCGCCGCGGGCGCGGTTTCCCGGCCGTCGAAGCCGGTGAGCTCGTCGGTCTGGGCGTCATGATGGACGAGGAAGCCGCCGCCGCCGATGCCCGAGGATTGCGGCTCGACGACGGTCAAGGCGAGCATGACGGCCGCTGCGGCATCGGAGGCGCTGCCGCCGGCCCGCAGGATTTCCATGCCGGCTTCGGCCGCGCGTGGATCAGCGGCGGAGACGGCGCCGCCGGCCGCCGAGGCCGGGGCTGGATCGGCGATGACGGGCTGCGTGGCGCAGGCGCCGAGCAGCAGGGCGAAGACGAGGAGAAGGCGCTGGAGCATCGGTCTCGCTTAAAGCATTGCGCTGAACGGTGGGAACCTTGAATTCGCGGAAGACAGCCGCGCCGTCTCAGACACGCCCGCGGACTGCCACCGTCAATTCATTTCCATGACAGGCGGTGCGATGACAAAGAATTGGGCCTGCTCGGCGGGAGGCGGCTCAGGCGTGGGTCAGGCGATGCCACAGCCCGCTGAACGGGATCCGGCCCTTCTTCCAGGCTTTCTCGTGGAAGAAGAAAGCCACCGCATTCACGCAAGGCTCCAATATGGCGATGCCGCCGGCAATCTCCACCGATCCGGTGAGCAGATAAGCGACGCTGAACCCGATCGTCAGGTGGATCGCGAGATAGGTCAGCGTCTTGATGAGATCGCGGGGCATGGCCCGGCATCAACTAGGTGCCGCCGCCACCGGTTCCAGAGGAAAATCTCGCTCACTCTGATCGTTTCTCGCTGCCGACCGCTTCACGAACGTGGGCGAAGCCCTCGATCAGCAACAGGCGCTTGAGTTCGGCGGCGATCAGGGCGGCGAGCTCGGGCCCCTGATAGACGAGCGCGCTGTAGAGCTGCACCAGGCTGGCGCCGGCGCGGATGCGGTGGAAAGCGTCGACTCCATTCTCGATCCCGCCGACCGCGATCAGCGGAAGCCTTCCTCCCGTCGCCTTGCGGAAATCGCGCAACCGCTCGAGCGCCAGGTCCTTGAGCGGCGCCCCGGAGAGCCCGCCCGATTCGTCCCGATGGCGGGAACGGAGCGGCGGCCGGGTCACGGTCGTGTTGCTGACGATCAGCCCGTCGATCCCGGCGTCGATCGCCGCCCTGGCGATATGGTCGACATCAATGATTTCGAGGTCGGGGGCGACCTTGAGGAAGACGGGCGGCGGGCGGCCGCGCGTCGCCGCGCCGGCGGCCGCCCCGCGGCGCGCCGTGGTCACGGCGTCGAGCAGGCTCTCGAGAGCACCCTTGTCCTGCAGCGCACGCAGTCCGGGGGTGTTGGGCGAGGAGATGTTGATGGTGAGAAAGTCGGCGACGCCGGCCATCGCCCGCACGCCGGCTTCATAGTCGCCGATACGGTCGCCGCTGTCCTTGTTGGCGCCGATATTGACGCCGACGATCCCGGCGCGCCGGCGCGTGCGCAGCCGCGCCAGCGCCGCCACCTGGCCCTGATTGTTGAACCCCATTCGGTTGATCACCGCGCGGTCCTCGACCAGCCGGAACAGCCGTGGTCTCGGATTGCCTTCCTGCGGCAAAGGCGTGAGCGTGCCGATCTCGACGAAACCGAATCCGAAGCCGAGCATCTGCCGGAACACCTCGGCATCCTTGTCGAACCCCGCTGCAAGTCCCACCGGGTTGGGGAAATGCAGGCCGCCTATGTCGGTCGCCAGCACCGGATCGTCGCGGGCCGGCGATCCGGGCGGCAGCCGCCGCAGCGCCGCGATCGTCCACCGATGAGCCCGCTCCGCGTCGAGCGCGAAAGCGAACGGCCGGATCAGGGGATAGAGCGCCATGGCCCGCGCATATGGCAAAGGCGGGGACGCGGGTCGAGGGGAAGCGGATTGCCGGCAAACCGGGGCCACTTCAGGGCTCTCCCCAGTCAGATGTGAACCAGTTGGATGGGGGGAAACCGCTTGATTCCGACTGCCCTCGCGCCCAAATGCCCAATCGGAACGAATCAGTCCGATTGGAGATCATGCGCCTCACCAGCCTCGCCGATTATGCGGTCGTCATGATGGCCGCCGCCGCCCGGCACCCGCCGGGCGCGCGCCTGTCGGCGACCCTGCTCGCCGAGGAAACGCGCCTTCCGCTGCCGACCGCGCAGAAGCTGACCGGGCGGCTCGCCGCCGCCGGCCTGCTCGAGACGGCGCGCGGCACCGGTGGCGGATTTCGGCTGGCGCGGCAGGCTGGCGAGATAAGCCTCGCCGACATCGTCGAAGCGGTCGAGGGGCCGATCGTGATGACGACCTGCGTCGACACCGAGCGCCACGAATGCGCGCTCGAGGGCTGCTGTCAGGTCCGTCCGCACATGAACGTGGTCAATGGTGCCGTGCGCGGCGCGCTGGCGGGGCTCAGCCTCTCCAGCCTCGCGCAGACGGCCGAGGTGAAGGCATGAGTGAAGTCCGTAACCGCGAAGCGCTGGAGGCGGCTGAGCGCGCCGCCAAATACGAATGGGGCTTCTCTTCGGAGGTCGAGCAGGAGTTCGCACCCAAGGGGCTCAGCGAAGAGACCGTCCGGTTCATCTCGGCGAAGAAAGCGGAGCCGGAGTGGATGCTCGAATGGCGGCTCAAGGCCTATCGCGCCTGGCTGACCATGGAGGAAGTGACCTGGGCGAAGCTCGACATCCCCGAGATCGATTTCCAGGACGCTTATTATTACGCCGAGCCCAAGCAGAAGCCGACATTGGCCTCGCTGGACGAGCTCGATCCGGAGATCCGCCGCACCTACGAGAAGCTCGGCATTCCGATCGAGGAGCAGAAGGTCCTGGCCGGCGTCGAAGGCGCCCGCAAGGTCGCGGTCGACGCCGTCTTCGACAGCGTCTCGGTGGCGACCACCTTCCGCGAGGAGCTGAAGAGGGCCGGGGTCATCTTCCTCTCCATCTCCGAGGCGATCCGCGAATATCCCGATCTGGTTCGGAAATATCTCGGCTCGGTGGTGCCCCAGCGCGACAATTATTTCGCCTGCCTCAACAGCGCGGTCTTCTCCGACGGCACCTTCGTCTACGTGCCGGAAGGCGTACGCTGCCCGATGGAGCTTTCCACCTATTTCCGGATCAACGCGGCCAATACCGGCCAGTTCGAGCGCACCCTGATCGTCGCCGACAAGGGCAGCTACGTCTCCTATCTCGAAGGCTGCACCGCGCCGATGCGCGACGAGAACCAGCTCCACGCCGCGGTGGTCGAGCTCGTCGCCCTCGACGATGCCGAGATCAAGTACAGCACCGTCCAGAACTGGTATCCGGGCGATGCCGAGGGCAAGGGCGGCATCTACAATTTCGTGACCAAGCGCGCTCTGTGCGCCGGCGCCCGCTCCAAGGTCTCCTGGACCCAGGTCGAGACCGGTTCGGCGATCACCTGGAAATATCCTTCCTGCATCCTCAAGGGGGAAGGAAGCGTCGGCGAATTCTATTCGGTCGCGCTCACCAACAATCGCCAGCAGGCCGATACCGGCACCAAGATGATCCATATCGGCGCGGGCAGCCGGTCGACCATCGTCTCCAAGGGGATCAGCGCCGGCAAGTCGAACAATACCTATCGCGGCCTCGTCCGCGTCAATGGCAATGCCGAGAATGTCCGCAACTTCACCCAGTGCGACAGCCTGCTGCTCGGCGACCAATGCGGCGCCCACACCGTGCCCTATATCGAGGTGAGAAACCCTTCGGCCCAGATCGAACATGAGGCCACCACCTCGAAGATCAGCGACGACCAGCTCTTCTACGCGATGAGCCGCGGCCTTTCGCAGGAGGAGGCGGTCGCCCTCATCGTCAACGGCTTCGCCCGCGAGGTGCTGCAGCAGCTGCCGATGGAATTCGCGGTGGAGGCCCAGAAGCTGCTCGGGATCAGCCTGGAGGGGAGCGTTGGCTAGTCCCTACTATTTTGAGTCTACGACCTACTGGTCGAGCGGCGATGAGGACGCTCACTTCGCCTGGATGAAAACAATCGCCGGGGTCCGCGGACTTCGCGGCGAGGGGCGCAAGCTGTTCCTCGATATCGATCAATCAGCGCTGACGGATGAGTCCTTGCGTGAGCTTCGGGCCGTGTATCGCCGCTACGGTGGTGATCTCAGTCAGCTCGAAGTTCTAGGCCCTCGGTAAACGGATGACCATGCTCAAGATCATCAACCTTCACGCCTCCGTCGACGAGAAGCCGATCCTGAAGGGGATCAGTCTCGCCATCCGGCCCGGCGAAATTCACGCCATCATGGGCCCGAACGGCTCCGGCAAGTCGACTTTGTCCTACGTCCTCGCCGGCCGTCCCGGCTACGAAGTCACCGAAGGCTCGATGACGCTCGATGGCGAGGACCTGCTGGAGTTGGAGCCGCACGAGCGGTCCGCCAGGGGCCTCTTCCTCGGTTTCCAGTATCCGGTCGAGATACCAGGCGTCTCCAATGTCCAGTTCCTGCGCACCGCGGTCAACGCCCAGCGCCGGGCGCGGGGCGAGGCGGAGCTTTCGGCCGGCGAGTTCCTGCGCGTCGCCCGCGAGCAGGCGGGCGCGCTCGGCTTCGACATGGACATGATGAAGCGGGGCGTGAATGTCGGCTTCTCGGGCGGCGAGAAGAAGAGGAACGAGATGGTCCAGATGGGGATCATCGATCCCCGCCTTGCCGTGCTCGACGAAACGGATAGCGGCCTTGACATCGACGCGCTGCGTGTCGTCGGCGAGGGCATCAACCGGATCATGCGCAAGCCCGACAAGGCGGTCCTGCTCATCACCCACTATCAGCGGCTGCTCGACCTCGTCCGGCCCGATTTCGTCCACGTCCTCGCCGGCGGCCGCATCGTCCGCTCCGGCGGCGCCGATCTCGCGCTCGAGCTCGAGCGCGAAGGCTATGGGGAAATGGCGGCGTGACGACCCTCGTCCTCCCGTCCAACCGCGAGGAAGGCTGGCGCTGGAGCGATCTCTCCCAGCTGCCGAAGCTTGCGCAAAGGCAGCCGACCGGAGTTGCGCCAGACGACTTTCAGTGGATCGGGACCGAGCGCGAGGGTCCGCGCCTGGTCTTCGTCGACGGACAGCTGGACGCGGCGCGCAGCCAAGTCGGACCGCTGGCCATCGGGCCTGTCGACGTCACGGCGTCGGACCATCCGCTCGGCGCTCTGGCCGGCCGGTCGGGCTGGAAGCTGAAGCTCGGCCGCGACCATGCCCCGCACGGCCTCGTCCAGATCGTCCACGTCTCGACCGGCGCCGCCGATCATCTCGCCGCAGAGGTCGAGCTGGATGTCGATGCGCAGGCCTCCATCGTCGAGACCTATGTCGGCGACGGCTGGGCCAACCGCCTCACGGGCATGCGCCTGTTCAAGGGTGCCCGGCTGATGCTGAGCCGGCGCCTGATCGGCTCGTCCGGCTTCGTCAGCCTCACCGATCGGGCCGAGATCGGAGAAGGCGCCAGCCTGATCGTCGCCACGCTCGCCGCCGGCGGCGCCGACACCCGGCTCGACGGCCGCTGCGAGATCAGGGGGGAAGGCGCCTATGCCGAGGCCGCCGCGGCCCTGCTCGCCCGCGGCCGGCAGCGCCACGACGCCAATCTCGCCATCCGGCATGACGTCGCCCGCGGCATGAGCCGCCAGGTCTGGCGCTCGGTCGCCGACGATCTTTCCGCCTGCTCGGTCGCCGCCCGCGTCGAGGTCGCCCGCCATGCCCAGAAGACGGATGGCGAGCAGTCCTTGAAGGGTCTGCTCCTCGCCCGCTCGGCGACGATCAACGCCAAGCCCGAGCTCGAGATCTTCGCGGACGACGTCAAATGCGCCCATGGCGCCACCGTCGGAGAGCTCGACCGCCACGCCCTTTTCTATCTCCAGAGCCGCGGCATCGACCCGGAAGAGGCCCGCGCCTTGCTCACCCGCGTCTTCGTCGCCGATGCCCTCGACCGGATCGGCGAGGAAGCGGTCCGCACTGCCTTCTATGCCGATGTGGAAAATTGGTTCGGCCAATCCCAGGCTTGGGTCGTCCCGAGCGAAGTCGAGGGGCGCGTGCGATGAGCCTTTGCCACCGCCCGGCGTCTCCGACGAGCGGGAGCCTGTAGAATGGCCACCGCGCTCAGCACCCGTCCGCTCGACTGGCTCGCCGACTTCCCGGCGATCCCGAAGGACTGGTCCTATCTCGACACCGCCGCCACCGCGCAGAAACCGCAGCCGGTAATCGATGCCATCACCCGGGCCTATTCCGAGACCTACGCGACGGTCCATCGCGGTGTCTATCAGCGCTCCGCCGACATGACGCTTGCCTTCGAGGCGAGCCGCCGCCGCACCGCGGAATTCATCGGCGCCGCCGCTCCGGACGAGGTCGTGTTCGTCCGCGGCGCCACCGAGGGGATCAATCTCGTCGCCCAGAGCTGGGGCGGCACCAATCTGAAGGCCGGGGATCGTATCCTGCTGTCGGTGCTCGAGCATCACAGCAACATCGTTCCGTGGCAGCTGGTCGCCGAGCGCACCGGCGCCGAAATCGACGTCGCGCCGCTCACGCCGGACGACCGCATCGATCTCGACGCGGTCGAGGCGATGCTGACCGACCGTCACAAGCTGGTCGCCCTCGCCCACGTTTCGAACGTGCTCGGCTCCGTACTCGACGCCCGGCGCGCCGCCGCGCTCGCCCACCGCGTCGGCGCGAAGCTGCTGCTCGACGGCTGCCAGGCGGTGCCGCGCATGCCGGTGGACGTCGCCGATCTCGATTGCGACTTCTACGTCTTCTCCGGCCACAAGCTCTACGGCCCGACCGGCATCGGCGTGCTGTGGGCGCGGGGCGAGCTGCTCGAGTCGATGCCGCCCTGGCAGGGCGGCGGCGCGATGATCGACAAGGTGACCTTTGATCGCACCACCTTCGCCCCGCCGCCGGCGCGGTTCGAGGCCGGGACGCCGCACGTCGTCGGCGTCGTCGGCCTTCATGCGGCGATCGACTATGTCGAGGGCATCGGCCTCGCGGCCATCGCCGCGCACGAGACGGCTCTGGTCCGGGAGACCCGGGAGGCGCTTTCCGGGCTCAACAGCGTCCGCCTGTTCGGTCCGGACGACAGCGCCGGCATCGTCAGCTTCGCCCTCGAGGGGGTGCATCCGCACGACATCGGCACCATATTGGACGAGGGACGGGTGGCGATACGTGCCGGCCATCATTGCGCCCAGCCGCTGATGGCGCATCTCGGCGTCGACGCCACCGCCCGAGCGAGCTTCGGCGTCTATAACGGCCACAAGGATGTCGAGGCGCTGGTCCGCGGAATCGAGAGAGTGACGAGAATATTCGGATGAACGAGCAGAGCAGGATCGAGACCGAGGAAGTTGGCGAGCCCGCCAAGCCTCCCAAGGCGCGCGTCGCGGACGCGGGAGAGAGCGCGGCGGACAGCTTTGCCCGCAAGCGCGACTATCTCGAAGGCTTCCTGTCGCAGCCGCCGCGGCCGACGGAGCCCGAGCCGGTCGAGCCGGGCGGCGACCTTTACGAGGACGTCATCGGCGCGCTCAAGGAGATTTATGATCCCGAGATACCGGTGAACATCTACGATCTCGGCCTCATCTACAGCGTCGAGATCACGCCCGATCATCATGCCCGCATCCTGATGACCCTGACGACGCCGCATTGCCCGGTCGCCGAATCGATGCCGGGCGAGGTCGAGCTCCGCGTCGGCGCCGTCCCCGGTATCGGCGATGCCGAGGTCGAACTGGTCTGGGACCCGCCCTGGGACCCGCAGAAGATGAGCGACGAAGCCAAGCTCGAGCTTGGGATGCTGTGAGACATTGGCTCTCCCCCGGAGGGCAGAGGACAGAGCAGGAATGACGGAAACGACCACGACAAGCCGACGCCCGCGTCCCGCCGCGGTGCAGCTCACGACGGCGGCCGAGCAGCGCATCGCCGACCTGATGGCGCGTGCGCCGGCGGGATCGGTCGGGGTCAAGCTGTCGACCCCGCGCCGCGGCTGCTCGGGCCTTGCTTATTCGGTCGATTATGTCGCCGAGGAGCAGCCCTTCGACGAGAAGATCGAGACCCCCGGCGGCACCTTCTACATCGACGGGGCCTCGGTCCTCTATCTGATCGGCTCGACGATGGACTGGCGCGAGGACGATTTCACCGCCGGCTTCGTCTTCGACAATCCCAACGCCAAGGGCGCCTGCGGCTGCGGCGAGAGCTTCACCGTCTGACCAGCCGTCGCCCCTGAGCGCTGCCCTGAGCAACGCCGCAGGCGGCGAAGGGGCAGGGCTCCAAGCCGACGTCGATGGCCCGCTCTGGCGGGGAGGGTGCGTCACTGGCTCGGCAGATAGCCAGCGCCGCGCCACCTTCACAACCGCCTCTCCGACGCGCATTCTTCCCCGGGGAGGACGTCCATGCGCCGCATTGCCATCTGCCTCGCTCTTGCCGCCGTCCTGGCCGGCCCCGCTGCCGCCAATGACGGCGCCGCCGAGCGGGCGGCGGGCGGGCTCGTCTTCGTCCAGAACGACGATATCGACATGGTTTCGGAGGACCTCTTCATTTCCGCCCGGCTGGTCCGAGTCCGCTATCTCTTCCGCAATTCCAGCCCACACGACGTCCGGATCACCGTCGCCTTCCCGATGCCCGATCATGACCTGGCCGAGCCCGTCGAAGGAGACCTGGTCTGGCCCGCCGATTTCGTCACCGAGGTGGACGGCCGGCGCATTCCGACAGACGTCGAGCGCCGGGCGTTGCTCGCCGGCGTCGACCGAAGCGACATCCTCGCCGGCCTCGGCATCCCGATCGCCTATCATGGCGACGAAGCCGGGGCGGTCCGTCTCTTCGAACGGCTCGGCCGTCTGTCGCCTGCCGAGTTGCGACGCCTGGCCGAGCTCGGGCTGGTCCGGCAGGAGGCGGACGGCAGTATCTCCCCGCTGTGGACGGTCAGGGAGACCTGGTATTGGGAGCAGGCCTTTCCGGCCGGCCGCGACGTCGTCATCGAGCATCGTTACACGCCCGGCGCGGGCGGGACGGTGGGCACCGCGCTTCATATCCCGGAGCTGCGGGATTCCGAACAGGGCCGTGCCTGGATGGAGCGCTTCTGCATCGACGCGGAATTCCTGCGCGCAGTCGATCGCCTCGCTGCCCGCCGCCCGGACCAGCTCGTTCCGGAGACCTGGGTGAGCTACATCCTCACCACCGGCGCCGGCTGGCGCTCGCCGATCGGCGAGTTCCGGCTCGTCGTCGACAAGGGCGCGCCGGCGAATCTCGTCAGCTTCTGCGGCGAGGGCGTGCGCCGACTCGACGCGACGCGGTTCGAGATGCGCCGCGCCAACTGGCGCCCCGACCGCAATCTCGACATCCTGTTCCTTGGCGCGCCGGCGGGCCTTAGCGAGTGATGTCCGCCAGGAACGGCCCCGGCCCGCCCGTCGCCCGGGGGAGCCTCAAAAGCTCAGGCTGAACCGCATCGCGGCGCCGAGATCGTTCGGCATCGCCTCGATATGGCCGGGCTCGCGCCGCAGGAAGGCGTTCACCCCCGCATAGCCGGCGCCGCCGAGCAGGCTGACGCCATAGGCCGCCTCGAAGTCGATCTCGCGGCCCGTCGGCGCGAGGCCGAAGGTCCGCCGCTCATAGCCGACGCTGAGATCGCCATAATCGTAGGAGACCGGCGCGTTCAGCAGATAGCCGCCGCCGCGCACGCGCAGCGGCTGCATCACCCGAAAGGCGAGCCGGTCGCCCGCGGCGAAGGCATGACTGCGGCCGAGGTCGAGCGACCATGCGTCGGTCGAGAGCCGTCCGCCGGCAACGAGACCGGCACCGCCGGGCATCGTCGTCCAGCCGCGGCGATAGCTCGCTCGGGCATCCCAATCGGCCCCGAGGCGATAGCCGGCCACCGCATCGGCGAAATAGCTGGTCGAGCCGCCCGGAGCGAAGGCGAATCGCCCGCCGAGCACGGTCTGCGCCTCACCCAGGCGGGACAGGCCGAGCGACAGGTTCCAGCGGCCGATCCGGCGATCGGCGGTCATTGCGGCCAAGCTGTAGCCGGGCTCGCGCAACGCGGCACCGGCGAAGCCGGCGACCGGCTCGTCCGGCCGGTACACCCGGCCCCGTTCCGCCGTCACGGTCAACGCGACCGGCCCCAGATCCTGGCGCAGGCCGATGGCGACGCCGCTGTCGCCGTGGAAGCCGGACCGATAGAGCGGATCGCGCGCCACCAGGAAGGGTGTCCCGGACTGGCTGGCGAGCCGCTGCTGCAGCGTCCGTCCACTCTCCGAGAAGCCGAGTGCGAGCGCCGTGCGCGGTGTCAGCCGGCTCAGCGCATGACCGGCCACCGCGCGCGCCTCGCGCGCATCCTCGTAGCTCAGGCCGGTCTGGGCGAGGCCGATCTCCGGCCGGCCACTCAGGTTGCGGCGCATCGTCACCGACACGGTCGTCCCGCCGGCGGCGGCATGGCCTGTGGTGAGGCCAGCCTGCAGCCCCTGCTCGAGCGGGCGCTGGATCGGCGCCTGGCTCAGGCGCTGGGCGATGTCCGCGACATAAGCGCGCGAATAGCCGTCCAGAATGACGATTCCGGCCATCTGGCCGCTGGCGTCGCCCATCGTCTCCGAGCCGCCCCCCTCGCCGAGCTCCTCGATCGGCGTCCCGCTGCCGGCAAGCGCCAGGCTCCCCTGCGGCTGGAAGGCGCGGGCGATGTTGAGGATGCCGTTGCCGAAGTGGGAATCGCGGCCGGCGGCGCCGGCATCGTCGGCGGTGGTCAGCAGCAGCTCGACGATCTGACGACCACTGAGATTCGGGAAGGCGCTGGCGAGAAGGGCGGCGGCGCCGCTGATCACCGGCGCCGAAAAGGACGTCCCGGACCAGGCGGTGGCGCGGCCGGCTTCGTCCACCGTCCGCACGCCGACGCCGAGCGCCACCAGATAATGCGCCGCGCCCGAGCCGGCGCGATTCGAGAAGCTCGCCATGTTCCGTGCCGAATCCATCGCTCCGGCAATGACGACATGGCCGTTGCCGGCCTGCTGTGCCGTCTGCAGCGCGAAACTGCTGGGATCGGCGGTGCCGTCGTTGCCGGCCGAGATCACCACGACGACCCCCGCCGCGGCGGCGCGGCCGACGGCGCCGATAACGCTGCTGCCGACTCCCTCGCCGCCGAGCGAGATGTTGATCACCCGCGCGCCGTTGGTGCGGGCGATGTCGATCGCCCGGGCGATGTCTCGGTCGCCATGCTTGCAGCCGTCGTCGGTGTCGCAGTCGTTCGGATTGGCGGTGTTGAGCGACAATATCTGCGATTCAAAGGCGATTCCCATCGCGCCCGAGCCGTTGCGGTTCATCGCGATCACGCCGGAGACGGCGGTTCCGTGCCCTTCCGTGTCGGTGACGCCCCGACTGGCGGCGACGTCGCGGCTCGCCGGGTGGATCCGGCCGGCAAACTCGCCGAGGGACGGATTGATGCCCGAATCGATGACACCGACGGTGACCCCTTGGCCGCGCCCGCCCGCTTCCCAGGCGGCAATGGCGCGCGAGCTCACGGCGCCGTTCGAGTTGCGATATTCCGCTGTGTTGTAGTTGATCGTCGTCGTCGCCGGCGGGGGAGGTGGCGGCGGCGGTGCCGGCGGGGGCGGCGGCGGCGGTGCCGGGGGCGGCGGCAGGTTCGAGATCGGCTCCGGGCGCGGCCCGCCGCCGCCACCACCGCAGGCCGACAGCGCGACCGCAGCCGCGCACGCCGTCAGGATCAACTTCGTCCGGGCGGCCGACTGGGCCATGCCGATCTCCTAAGCAATTCAGTTTTGCGGAAAAATCCGCAGCGCTTGTACGGCGAACATGCTTTCTGAAGGCTTAAGATTTGACTTGCGAGCGGCTGCGGGAGTTCCGGATCCCCTCGTCGCCCATGTTCGCTGCGAAAGGCCGGGGTCTCCCCGAAAGGCCATCACGCTTTCCCCTCGCGTGCGCAGTCTCTAGGGGGGCGGCGATGGACCGTCGCCTTGCCCAAGTTGAAAGCTGGATCTTCGATCTCGACAACAGCCTCTACCCGGCGTCGCTCAACCTGTTCGATCTCATCGACGAGCGCATGGGCCTGTACATCCAGCGGCTGCTCGGCTGCGATGCGGTCGAGGCGCGGCGGGTCCAGAAGGGGCACTTCCTCGCCCACGGCACCACTCTCGCCGGCCTGATGGGCGAACATGGCATCGATCCGCATGAATTTCTCGACTTCGTCCACGACGTGGATCTTGCGCGCCTGACGGCCGATCCGGGCTTGGTGGCCGCGCTCGACCGTCTGCCGGGCCGCAAGTTCGTCTTCACCAACGCGGACGAGGCCTATGCCCGCCGCGTGCTCGATCGGCTCGGTCTGGCCAATGCGTTCGACGGCATGCACGATATTCACGCGATGAACTACGTGCCCAAGCCCCACCCGAACGCTTACGCCGCCATTTGCGAGCGCAACGGGATCGATCCGGCCCGCGCCCTCTTCGCCGACGACATGGCGCGCAACCTGACGCCCGCCAAGGCGATTGGCATGACAACGGTCTGGGTCGACAACGGCTCCGAGCGGGCCGGCCACGATGCCGACCCGCAGGCGATCGACTTCACCGTCAACGATATCGGCGCCTGGCTCGCCGAGATACTGGAGGAAGAGCGGGCATGAGCGAGGATCTTCGCCGGACGATCGACGAAGCGTGGGAGGCGCGCGAGAGCGTCGGCGCGGAAACCCGTGGGACCGTTCGCGACGCGGTCGACGAGGCGATCAGGCGGCTGGATGCGGGCGAAGCGCGGGTGGCGGAGAAGGGCTCCGACGGCTGGCAGGTCAATCAATGGCTCAAGAAGGCGGTGCTGCTTTCCTTCCGTCTCAACTCGATGGAAGGAATTCCCGGCGGTCCGGGCGGCGCGATGTGGTGGGACAAGGTTCCGTCGAAATTCCTCGGCTGGGACGCTGCGCGATTTGCCGAGGCCGGCTTCCGCGCCGTCCCGGGCGCGATCGTCCGGCGCGGTGCCCACATCGGCAAGGGCGCCGTCCTGATGCCGAGCTTCGTCAATATCGGCGCACATGTCGGCGAGGGAACGATGGTCGACACCTGGGCGACGGTGGGCAGCTGCGCGCAGATCGGCAAGGGCGTCCACATCTCCGGCGGCGCCGGCATTGGCGGCGTCCTCGAGCCGCTCCAGGCCGGGCCGGTCATCATCGAGGACGATTGCTTCATCGGGGCGCGCGCCGAAGTCGCGGAGGGCGTCGTCGTCGAGCAGGGCGCCGTCCTGTCGATGGGCGTCTTCATCGGCGCATCGACCAAGATCGTCGACCGCGCCACCGGCGAGGCCTTTCAGGGGCGCGTGCCGGCTTATTCCGTGGTCGTCCCCGGGTCGCTGCCCGGCAAGGCGATCCCGGGCCGCGGCGAGCCCGGCCCTTCGCTTTACTGCGCCGTCATCGTCAAGCGCGTCGACGCGCAGACCCGATCGAAGACGAGCATCAACGAGCTGCTGAGGGACTGAACTTCACCCCGGCTTGCCTTGTGGGGGATCGCGATTGCCACAAGCCTGGCTTATGGTTTCGACCGCAATTTCCGTGACGGCGTCCGGTCGATAGCCCGCTATGGCGGGCTCGATGCCGCCGCCTATCATCCTGCACATGGGCGCCCGCGATTGGGCCACCCTGATCCTCCTCGCCATCCTGTGGGGTGGCTCCTTTTTCTTCATCGACGTCGCGGTCGGCAGCGTCACGCCGATGTCGATGGTGCTCGCGCGCGTGGTCATCGCCGCGGCGATCCTGCTCGCTATTCTCAAGGCGACCGGTCGTCCCCTGCCCTTCGCCCGTGCCACGGCCCTGCCTTTCCTCGTGCTGGCGCTGTTCAACAATGCGGTCCCGTTCACCCTCTTCGCCTGGGGCCAGCAGCATATCGCCAGCGGCCTCGCCTCGATCCTCAATGCGACCACACCGCTCTGGGCCGTGCTCGTCACCCATTTCTTCACGGCGGACGAGAAAGCGACGCCGTTGAAGGTAATCGGGGTTGCGGTCGGCTTCGCCGGGGTGGCTGCGATGATCGGCGGCGATCTGCTGCTCGACATCGGCGGCGCCAGCCTGCTCGCTCAGCTCGCCTGCCTCGGCGCAACCCTCTGCTACGCGCTGGCCGGGGTCCATGCCCGCCGATTTCGCGCCATGGGCGTGCCGCCGATGACCGTCTCGGCCGGTCAGCTCCTGGCCAGCGCCCTCGTGATGCTGCCGCTGGTCCTGCTGTTCGAGCCGCCCTGGCGGGCTTCCGCGCCGACCGGCAGTGCGATCCTCGCCATCATCGGCCTCGCCACGATCTCCACGGCCTTGGCCTACATCCTCTATTTCCGGCTGATCGAACGGGCCGGCGCGACCAACGCGATCCTCGTCACCTTCCTGATTCCCGTCCCGGCGATCGCACTCGGCGCCCTCTTCCTCGGGGAGACGCTGGCGCCGCGCCATTTCGGCGGCCTCGCCCTGATCGTTCTCGGCCTCGCAGCGATCGACGGAAGGGTTTTCGCCCGAAGAAGACCCGCGACGACCGCGTGACGAAGACGTCCATTTCGCTTGCGAAAGCCGGAAGTCTGCGGCGCTGCGACTGAGCTTCGAACGCCGACTGGCCGCGCCAGCTCAGGTCCCCGCCTCGCGAAGCAGCCGCACCGCCCGGTCGCTCTCCCAGTCGGCCATGCCTGTCATCCGCCACACCTCGCGGCCCTCGGCGTCGTAGAGGATCGTCGTCGGCAGCGTATCGATCCTGAGTGACGTCATGAAGTCGAGATTCGGGTCGAGATACGGCTCGAGCTTCGCGAAGTCGCGCGCCGCGAAGAAGTCGGTCACCTTCTGCCGGCCTTGCATGTCCTGGCTCAGCGCAAGGACCGCCACCCGATCGCCCTCGCGGCGGGCGAGGCCGTCTAGCGACGGCATCTCGACGACGCAGGGGCCGCACCACGTCGCCCAGAGATTGACCAGGACGGGACGTCCGCGGAAGTCGGCCATTCGGGCCGGGTCGCCTTGCGGATCCTCGAATATCGTGTCGGGCGCCTGCGCGCCCGCGTGCGACCGATCGAGCCGCCCGGTCGGATAGGAGCGGGGTGGGGCCGACTCAGCGGCCTGGGCCGCGTCCGTTCTCGCCGGCGCTTCGCCTTGCGGGACCGTGGCCGTTTGCCTATCGCATCCCGCCAGCGGGAGGCCTAGGCCGAGTGCGAGGAGAGAGGCGATCACGAGCCGCAAGGATCAGGACTCCAATGCGATGTGGGGCGGGCGCTTCGCCGAGGGTCCCTCGGCGCTGATGCGCGAGATAAATGCCTCCATCTCCTTCGACAAGCGCCTGTGG
Organism: Sphingosinicella terrae; assembly: GCF_003347635.1. Lineage (GTDB taxonomy): Bacteria > Pseudomonadota > Alphaproteobacteria > Sphingomonadales > Sphingomonadaceae > Allosphingosinicella > Allosphingosinicella terrae. Next base: position 295,508 of record NZ_QDFY01000004.1, on the reverse strand, counting down.
CGGCAGGACATCGCCGCCTCGCGCGCCCATGTCGCCATGCTCTGCGCTCGTGAGATCGTCAGCCAGGAGGATGGCGACGCGATCGAGGAGGGGCTCGACCGGATCGAGGACGAATATCAGGCTGACGGCGTGCCGGAGGATCCGTCGCTCGAGGACATCCACATGCATGTCGAGCACCGCCTGGCCGAGCTGATCGGCCCGGCGGCTGGGCGCCTCCATACCGCCCGCTCGCGAAACGACCAGGTCGCGACCGATTTCCGCCTCTGGGTGCGCGACGCCATCGACGAGACCGAGCTGAGGCTCCAGGCGCTGCAGCGCGCCCTGGTGCTCCGCGCCGAGGAGCATGTCGGCACGATCATGCCCGGCTTCACCCACCTGCAGGCCGCGCAGCCGGTGACGCTCGGACACCATCTGATGGCCTATTACGAGATGCTGAGGCGCGACCGCTCGCGCTTCGCCGACGCCCGCGCCCGGATGAACGAATCGCCCCTGGGCGCAGCCGCCCTCGCCGGCACCTCCTTCGCGATCGATCGGGAGGCGACCGCATTGGCGCTGGGCTTCGATCGGCCGGCCGCCAATTCGCTCGACGCGGTCTCCGACCGCGACTTCGCCATCGATTATCTCATGGCGGCGACGCAGTGCGCGCTTCATCTGTCGCGCCTGGCCGAGGAGTTCATCCTCTGGGCGAGCCAGCCCTTCGGCTTCGTCACCCTCGCCGACAGCTTCTCGACCGGGTCGTCGATCATGCCCCAGAAGCGCAATCCGGACGCCGCCGAGCTGGTCCGCGGCCATTCCGGCCGGATCGCCGGCACCATGGTGGCGCTGGTGACCGTCATGAAGGGGCTGCCGCTCGCTTATTCGAAGGACATGCAGGACGACAAGCAGCCGGTCTTCGAGGCGCATGACCTGCTCGGCCTTTCGCTGGCGGCGATGGCCGGGATGATCGAAACCAGCCGCTTCAATGCGGACCGGATGCGGGCGGCCGCCGAGGCCGGACATCCGACCGCGACCGATCTCGCCGACTGGCTGGTCCGTCGGCTCGGTCTGCCGTTCCGCGAGGCGCATCACGTCACCGGCCGGATCGTCTGGGCCGCGGACGAGCGCGGCGCATCTTTGTGGGAGCTGCCGCTGGACGTCTTCCAGGCGGTGGATTCGCGGATCGGCGAAGAGGTCTTCGGCCTGCTGTCGCTCGAGGCATCGGTGAAGAGCAGGACCAGCTTCGGGGGCACCGCGCCCGCTTCGGTGAAGAAGCGGATCGAAGCCGCCAGGAAGGTGCTGGAGATGAAGTCGTGACGTCGCGTCTCTGGCTGCTCGGGATTCCGCTCTTGCTCGCCGGCTGCGGGCTTCGGACGCCGCTCGAGCCGCCTCCCGGCGAGACGCTGCCGCCGGCGCCGCCCGCGGCCGCGCGTCCGCTCACCGCCGAGGAGTTGCTCACCCCCCCGCCCATTGCCCGGCCGGAGCGTGTCGACGAGCTGCTGCGCCGCTCCGAGGAGCGCGAGCAGGACCGCTTTGACCTGCCGCCGGCGGAAGTGCCGCCCGGCGGCGACACGATCGACCCACAGGAAAGTGACCCGCAAGCATGAAGTCCATCAGGAAGGCCGTCTTCCCCGTCGCCGGCCTCGGCACCCGCTTTCTGCCGGCGACCAAGGCGATACCGAAGGAAATGCTCACGGTCGTCGACCGGCCGCTCATCCAATATGCGGTGGAAGAGGCGCTCGAGGCGGGAATCGAGCAGATGATCTTCGTCACCGGCCGCGGCAAGGACGCGCTTGAGGATCATTTCGACATCGCCTTCGAGCTCGAGGCGACCATGACGTCGCGCGGCAAGTCGCTCGACGCGCTCGACAGCACCCGGATGCCGGCGGGATCGGTCGTTTCGGTTCGTCAGCAGCAGCCGCTCGGTCTCGGCCATGCCGTCTGGTGCGCGCGCGAGATCGTCGGCGACGAACCTTTCGCCGTTCTGCTTCCCGACGATCTCATGGTCGGCCGGCCCGGCTGCCTCGCCCAGATGGTCGAGGCCTATGGGAAAGTCGGGGGCAACATCGTCTGCGCGCAGGAAGTCCCGCGCGAGCGCACCGCCAGCTACGGCATCATCACCCCCGGCGCCCAGGATGGCCGCCTCACCGAGGTCAAGGGTCTGGTCGAGAAGCCGAAGCCGGAGGAGGCGCCCTCGACGCTCGGCGTCGTCGGCCGCTACATCCTCCAGCCCGAGATCATGGAGATACTAAGCTCGATCGGCAAAGGTGCCGGGGGCGAGATCCAGCTGACCGACGGCATGGCCGCCCTGATCGGCCGCCAGCCTTTCCACGGCGTCACCGTCGATGCGGAACGTCACGATTGCGGCGACAAGACCGGCTTCGTCATCGCCAACCTGGCTCTCGCGCTCGGCCGCGACGATGTCGCGCCTGCGGTCCGCGCCTATCTTTCGAAGTTGGGACTTTAGGCGTCATGGAGGGCGCGTATCTCGCCAGCGACGGCGGGGTGCGCCGCCTCGGCCTCGACGAGGCGGCCGGCTGGGACGGGTCCGGCTTCCTCTGGATTCATCTCGAGGGACGCGACGAGATCGATCTCGCCTTCCTCAAGGCGCAGCACGACCTGCCTGACGTCGCCGCCGGCGCGCTGGCGGCGACCGAGACCCGGCCGCGCTGCGATCCGCTCGGCGAAGGCGCGATCCTCAACCTGCGCGGCCCTGGCGACCTTGACCCGGCGGATTCCGACAAGCTCGTCTCGATTCGCTTCTGGGTGATCGACGGCAAGGTGACGTCACTGAGTCGGCGACGCCTCGCCGCCACGCCGGACGTGATGGCATTGATGGACTCCGGCCATATTCGCGATTCGGGGGATCTCGTCGCTGCCTTCGCCAAGACGATCAGCAAGGCGCTCGATCCACAGGTGGCCGCGCTCGGCGACACGTTGGACGATGTCGAGAGCGATCTCCGGCCCAACGAGATCTACCGGCTGCGGCGGGTCATCACCTCCGTGCGCTCCGACGCGATCGGCTTCCGCCGCTTCGTCGCCCCCGATCGCGATGCGCTGCGCACCCTCGCCGAGATGGACTTCGACTGGCTTGCGGCCGATGACCGGCTGCACATCGTCGAGGCAGCCGATCGCTTTGCCCGGATGGCCGAGGAACTGGAGGCAGTGCGTGAGCGCGCCGCCTTGCTCCATGAGCAGATTACCGATCTTCGCGCCGAGCAGGTCGACCAGAGGGCGCTCTACATCGCCGTCGTCGCCTTCATCTTCCTTCCCCTCACCTTCATCACCGGGCTGCTCGGAATGAACGTGCAGGGCATCCCCTACGCCCAGGCGCCATGGGCCTTCTGGGGCGTGGTCGCCTTCTGCGCCGCGATCGGCGCCGCGGTGCTGGCCTGGTTCGTGCGACGGCAATGGCTCCGGCGGTAAGCGACGCGCCGTCAGGCTGCTTCCTGTGCGGGCGCCCGCTCGGCCGGCGGGTGGAATGGCACCATCCCGTGCCGAAGAGCCGCGGCGGCCGCGCGACCGAGCCGGTCCATCCTATCTGCCACCGCACCATCCATGCGACCTTGGACAACAAGGCGCTGGCCAGGAGCTATGCCGACCCTGTTTCCCTTCGCAGCCATCCCGAGATCGCGCGCTTCCTGTCGTGGGTCGCCGACAAGGCACCCGACTTCCACGCGCCGACGCGGCGGCGGCGTTAGAAACGAATATTATATTCGCCCCGCGCGGGACCGACGGATCCCGGACCGGGCGCGGCCGGATCAGGCCTCCAGCTCGACGTCCCAGTAGAGATAATCACGCCAGCTGTCGTGCAGGTAGTTGGGCGGGAATCGACGGCCATGCTCCTGAAGCTGCCAGCTGGTGGGTCGGTAGGGACGCCGGCGCAGATGCATGTGCGCCTCCCGCGGCGTGCGCCCGCCCTTCCTGAGGTTGCAGGGGGCGCAGGCCGTGGTGACATTCTCCCAGGTGGTGCGGCCGCCTTGGGCCCGAGGCACGACATGGTCGAAGGTCAATTCCTGCGGCTCGCCGCAATATTGGCAGGCGAAGCGGTCGCGCAGGAAAAGGTTGAACCGGGTGAAGGCGGGGTGCTCGGAGGGCCGCACATATTGGCGAAGCGCGATCACCGAAGGCAGGCTCATCTCGAAGCTGGGGCTGTGAACCTTGCGCTCATATTGGGCGACGATGTCGACGCGCTCGAGGAACACCGCCTTGACCGCGGTCTGCCACGGCCACAGGCTGAGTGGATAATAGCTCAGGGGCGTGTAATCGGCATTGAGCACCAAGGCGGGGCAGCTCTCGGGGTGCCGGAGAAGATCGGGATGGTACAAGGCTCAATCGGCTCCCGTTTCTCGGAGGGAATCCGAAAAACGCCGCCCTCGAAGCCTGTCGCACCCAGAACGAGGGAGATATCGGGCGCCTCGGCCTTCTTCTCCATGTTCCGCCACGCTTTGGCTGCCATGCGTGACGCGATCATGACACCATAGTCGCCGACTCGCGGTCAAGCGAAAAGCAGAAGGTAGGAAGCGTTCTTTCGATGCAGCCGGTCACCCGCTTCGCGCCCAGCCCGACCGGGCGGCTGCACTTGGGACATGCCTACTCGGCGCTGCTCGCGCACGACCTTGCGCGCGACCAGGGCGGTGCCTTCCTGCTGCGCATCGAGGATATAGATCCGGGCCGGTCGCGGCCGGAGCATATCGACGCGATCATTCGCGACCTGCTCTGGCTCGGCCTCCAGTGGGATGGCGAGATCGTCTATCAGTCGGAACGCCTGCCTCTCTACGCCGAGGCGTTGGAGATCCTGAAGGTAGGCCGGCTGGTCTATCCCTGCTTCTGCACCCGGAACGAGATCGCCGCGGAGATCGCCGCCAGCGCCGCCGCGCCCCATGGCCCGGAAGGCCCTTCCTATCCGGGCACATGTCGTCGGTTGCCGGAAATGGAACGGGAAAGGCTCATCGAGGAGAAAACCCATGCGTGGCGGCTTGACGTCAAGGCCGCGCTCCGGGCTCTCGCCGCCCCGGTCGAGTGCGCCCGCCAGGAAGAGAGAGACGCGCCTGCGGTTCCGGACCCGTTCCGGCCTCTCAGCTGGCACGATTCCAACGCCGGCACGGTGATCGCCCGTCCCGCCCTCTTCGGCGACGTCGTCATCGCTCGCAAGGACGCCTCGGCCAGCTATCATCTCGCCGTCACCGTCGACGATGCGGCGCAGGGCGTGACCGACATCGTCCGCGGCCTGGACCTGTTCGGCAGCACCCATGTGCACCGTCTGCTCCAGGCGCTGCTCGGGCTTGCGACGCCGGCCTATCACCACCATCGCCTGCTCGTCGACGCCGAGGGGCGCCGTCTCGCCAAGCGCCACGGCGCGCCTGCCTTGGCCGACCTGCGTGCGGCGGGGGCGGACCCGCGCGATCTCGTCGAGAGCTTGCGCCGCGGCCAGATGCCCGCTGGATATTCCGTCTCGAACGGGTAGAGAGACGCCATGCAGACGCTCCTGACCATCCTCCTCGTCCTGGCCGCCGGCGCGACCTTGTTCGTGCTGGTCAAGGGCGTGATCGGCATGGCCCAGCAGAAGGACCTCAGTGGCCGCCGGTCGCAGGATCTGATGCGCAAGCGCGTCTTGTTCCAGGCGGCGGCGATCCTGGTGGCGGTCCTGCTGCTGCTCATGGCCGGCCGCTGAGGCGACTCTGGTCAGGCTCAACAAGATCTACACCCGCACCGGCGATGCCGGCATGACCGGACTCGTCGACGGATCACGGGTTTCGAAGGCCGATCTCCGGCTCGCGGCGATCGGCGACGTCGACGAGGCGAATTGCGCGATCGGCCTGGCGCGGCTCCATCTCGGCGGGGGGGCCGGGCGCATGCTCGCCCGTGTCCAGAACGAGCTCTTCGATCTCGGAGCCGACCTCGCCACGCCCGGCGACGACTACGCCCCGACGGAGATGTCGCTGCGTATCGTTCCCGAGCAGGTGCAAAGGCTCGAGCGCGAGATCGACCGGATGAACGCGGACCTGGAGCCGCTGCGCAGTTTCGTGCTTCCGGCCGGTCGTGGCGGCGCAGCCCACATCCACCTCGCCCGCGCCATCGTGCGGCGCGCCGAGCGCGCCGCGGTTGCTGCGGCGGCAGTCGCGCCTATCAACCCCCTGGCGCTCGCCTATCTCAACCGCCTGTCCGATCTGCTGTTCGTGCTGGCGCGCTGGATCGTGCGGGACCGCGGCGACGTCTTGTGGCAGCCCGGAGCGACACGCAGGTCTTAACCTGGATAGACCTTCGGTGTAGGGGCGGAGCATGGCGACCCTGGCTAAGTCGAGTGCGGATGGGAGCCTTGCCGACCGATACAGGGCGGTCAGGGGGCTGAGCCTTGCCGTCGCCGAGCCGCTTTCGGACGCCGACGCGACGATCCAGCCGATGGCCGATGCGTCGCCCGCGAAATGGCACCTGGCCCACACCACCTGGTTCTTCGAGACGTTCCTGCTGCGGGACTTTCTGCCCGGCTACGCGCCGTTCGACGAACGCTGGTCCTATCTCTTCAATTCCTATTATGACGGGGAGGGGGATCGGCACCCGCGGCCGCGGCGCGGTATGCTGAGCCGGCCGTCGCTGGACGAGATCCGGGACTACCGGGCTCATGTCGACGGCATCCTCGCCGCCGCGATCGATTGCCTGCCCCCCGAGCTGATCGAGCTCGGCCTCAACCATGAGCAGCAGCATCAGGAGCTGATGCTCATGGATCTGCTCGCGACCTTCGCCGAGAATCCGCTGCGGCCGGCGGTCTGGGAAGCGCTTCCTGCGGTCGCCGTCGGCGCGACGCCGGAGCCGCCGCGCTGGATCCGTGGTGCCGAGGGAGTCGTCGAGTTCGGCTATGACGGGAGCGGCTTCGCCTTCGATGCGGAGGGCCCGCCACACCGCGCCATCCTGTCGCCGCACGCGCTGGCGGACCGGCCGGTGACGAACGGCGAATGGATCGCGTTCATGGAAGCGGGCGGATATGCAGATCCGCGGCTCTGGCTGTCCGACGGCTGGGGCTGGATCCAAGAACAGTCGGTCGCGGCGCCCCTCTACTGGTTCGAAGAGGAGGGGGCATGGCACCGCTTCGGATTGGACGGGGCACGCCTCGTGGATCCCGACGAGGCGGTCTGCCACATCTCTTATTACGAGGCGGACGCTTTCGCGCGCTGGGCCGGAGCGCGCCTTCCGACGGAGCAGGAATGGGAGAGCGCCGCGCGCGGCGCGGATCCTCTGTCCGGGCACCAGCTCGATCGCGCCGGCCCTGCGCGGCCGCGCCCCGCCCCGCGCGGCGAGGGTCTGCGCGATCTCTTCGGCAATGTCTGGGAATGGACCGCCAGCGCCTTCCTTCCCTATCCCGGCTTTCGACCCGCGGAGGGGACCGTGGGCGAGTATAATGGCAAGTTCATGAGCGGCCAGATGGTGCTCCGCGGCGGCGGCTGCGCGACGCCCCGCGGCCATGTGCGCGCCAGCTATCGGAACTTCTTCTATCCCCACCAGCGCTGGATGTTCGCCGGCCTGAGGCTTGCCAAGGACAGTTGATGGACGCGGTGACGACGAGGACCGAGGCCGATCCGGCCTTCCGCGACGATGTTTTGGCCGGCCTTGCCGCGCCGATCAGGGCGATTCCGTCACGCTGGTTCTACGACCGGCGCGGCTCCGAGCTGTTCGAGGCGATCACCCGGCTGCCGGAATATTACCCCACCCGCGTCGACACGATGCTGCTCGAGCGGCACTGCCCCGAAGTGGCAGACATCGCCGGACGGGGGGATGCCGTGGTCGAGTTCGGCTCGGGGTCGTCGGCCAAGACTCCGATCCTGTTGCGCGCCGTCGGACCCTCCTCCTACGTGCCGATCGACATCAGTGGCGAGTTCCTGCGCGACTCTGCCGCCGCGCTGCAGGCGGAATTTCCCGATCTTCCGATCCTTCCCGTAGAAGCCGACTTCATGCGGCCGCTCGAGCTTCCGGCCGAGGTGTCGGCGACGGACAAGCTGGGCTTCTTTCCCGGCTCCACCATCGGCAACATGGTTCCACGCACGGCGGTGGATCTTCTTCGCGCGATGAAGGAGACCTTGGGCTGCGGCGCTCACCTCCTGATCGGGATCGACCGGGTGAAGGATCCGGAGGTCCTGATCCGCGCTTATGACGATGCCGCCGGCGTGACCGCCGAGTTCAATCTCAACCTGCTTCATCGTATCAACGCCGAACTCGACGGTGACATCGCGGTGGACGACTTCCGGCATGTCGCTCGCTGGAACGAGGAGCGCAGCCGGGTCGAGATGCACCTTGAGGCGAAGGCGGACCTCGCCTTCACCGTCTCGGGCACCCGCTTCGAAATGCGGGCCGGCGACACCATCCATACCGAGAACAGCCACAAATATGGCGAACGGGACGCACGGTTGCTGATGCTCGCCTCGGGATGGAAAGTGGTCCGGCAGTGGACGGACGAAGAGGACATGTTCGCCCTGCTGCTCGCCGAGGCCGAGGCGCCGCGCTTTGCGCCGTGACGGCCGTCAGGGCCGCACGATCTCGCTGCGCCAGGTGAAGATATAGTCCATCGACCCGCGGCACTCGCCCATCTCTTCCTGTTCGACGAGGCGGAAACGGCGGCCGTCCCAGCCGTAGGTGGCATGGGTGCCGCAATCGCCGATGCCGCGTCCTTTCGAGAGTTCGCGTAGGAGGCGGCTGCCGGCGTCCCAGAAAGCGTTGATCAGCGTCGGCCGGCCGAGATCGGAGAGGCCCCATTGGCTGTCGAACGGCGCGATCTCGGCCGTGAGGCGGCCGCCTTCCCGCCGGGCGATGAAGGGAAGACTGCTCAGATTGTACGCGCCGGTCCCGCAGGCGAGCAGGATCAAGGTGGTGCCGGGCGCGATCTGGGCCACCTCATGCTCGTCGGGCCCGCCTACCTCGTCGATCGTGCAGCCATTCTGCCCCCGCAGCTCGGCGATTTCGCTCGCGCCGATCTCCGGCGGCCCCTCGCCCGCTGCCGGGGCGAGCGTCACGCGCGGGAGGACCGGGGGTGCAGGTATTGCGGCCGCCGGCCGGGGGCCGCGGTCGACGAGCGCGGTGACGCTGCCCAGGCGGCGCTGCTGCTCGTCGAGGTAGAGCATCGCCGCGCTCGCTCCGGATAGCGATACGCGCTTGATGACCTCTCCTGCGGCGTCGCGCAGCTCGAGGGTTCCGGCCTGCCGGAGCACCGAGACGAACGCGTCCTCATCGGCCGGCACGACGGCAAGCCCGTCGTTCGCCGTGGCAAAACGGACGTCGAGCCGACTCCCGTCCGCCCAAAGCGAAGCCGGTGAATCCGTGAGATCGGCGAAGACCAGGTCGAGGCGCGCTTCGGCCTGCGGGCCTCGGCTCAGGCTGAACGTCGTCCATTGCTCCCAATCCGCATCTTCGGGAAGCAGCGCGACGGCTTCACAGGCCCGGCCATTGTCGCAGCCGACGATCCAGTCGCGAAACGTCCTGAGCTCGGCGGGAGCGGGGGCCATCCCCTGGGCGGCGATCAGGGGCGAGGAGCAGCATCGCGCGACGTTAACCGGCGTACCGCGGATCTGCAAAGCGGTCACGCGGCCGCTGCGCATTGCTCCCCTAGCGACGCCCGGTTAGAGGACGAGTCAACGCTCCAGGAGAAACCATGCTGATCTCGCTCATCAATATCGTGCTGATCCTGCTGACGGTGCTGTGGTGGATCATCATCATACAGGCGATCCTGAGCTGGCTGGTCGCGTTCAACGTCATCAACACCCATAACGACTTCGTCCGCCAGTTCTTCTACGCGCTCGATCGCCTGACGGCGCCGCTCTATCGCCCGATCCGGCGGATCCTGCCCGATTTCGGCGGTCTCGACTTCAGTCCTCTGGTCGTCCTGCTGCTCATCATGGTGGTCGACCAGTTGCTGCGCGGCGTCCAGATCGAGCTGCTGACGAGCTACCAGTGAGCGCTTCGGTGATCGGGGGTAAGGCCTTCGCGGAAGGGCTGCGCGCTCGCATTGCCGAGGCGGTGCCGGCTTTCGTGAAGCGGGTCGGCCGCAAGCCTGGTCTCGCCGTGGTCCTCGTCGGCGATGATCCTGCGAGCCGCGTCTACGTCCGCTCCAAGGGCAAGGCGACGGTCGAAGCCGGCATGGAGTCGTACGAGCACGTCCTCCCCGAGACCACGAGCCAGGCGGAGCTCGTCGCCCTCGTCCAGAAACTCAATGGCGATGACGGCGTGGATGGCATTCTCGTCCAGCTGCCCTTGCCTTCGCATATCGACGACAAGGCGGTGATCGACACGATCGATCCGGCCAAGGACGTCGACGGCTTTCACATCGACAATGTGGGCAAGCTTTCCGTCGGTGAGGAGGCACTGGTCCCCTGCACGCCGCTGGGCTGCATCATGCTCCTCAAGGATCGGCTCGGCGACCTTTCCGGCCTGGAGGCGGTCGTGATCGGTCGGTCCAACATCGTCGGCAAGCCGATGGCGCAGCTTCTGCTCAAGGAGAATTGCACCGTCACCGTCGCCCATAGCCGCACGCGCGATCTGCCGGACGTGGTCCGCCGCGGGGATATCGTCGTCGCGGCTGTCGGCCGCCCCGAGATGGTCAAGGGCGAGTGGCTGAAGTCGGGCGCCACCGTCATCGATGTCGGCATCAACCGGGTCGATGGCAAGCTGGTTGGAGACGTCGACTTCGAGAGCGCTTCCCGGACGGCCGGTGCGATCACGCCGGTGCCGGGCGGGGTCGGCCCGATGACCATCGCCGTGCTGCTCCGCAACACTCTGGCCGCCGCGCATGCCCGCGCCGGGCTGTCCGGGCCGGAAGGGCTGTGACCGAACTCTTCGTCTCTGCCTTCGTCACCTTCCTGGTGGTGATCGATCCGCCAGGATGCGCCCCGATCTTCGCTGCGTTGACGGGCAATGCGACGCCGGTCCACCGCCGCGCGATGGCGATCCGCTCGGTCATGGTCGCTTCCGGCATCCTGCTCTTCTTCGCGCTCTTCGGCGAGGACCTGCTCCGGGCTCTCGGCATCAGCCTCGGCGCCTTTCGCATCGCCGGCGGCATCATGCTCTTCCTGATCGCCATCGACATGGTCTTCGAGAAGCGAACGGAGCGCCGCGAGAATCGTGCTCAGGAGGTCACCGCGAGCGAGGCCGAGGACATCTCTGTCTTCCCGATGGCGATTCCGATGATCGCAGGGCCGGGCTCGATCGCGTCGGCGATGCTGCTCATGGCCAGAAGCGAGGGGATCGGCGAATCCGCCGTCGTGCTCGGCGCGCTGCTCGCGACGCTCCTGCTTACCCTCATCGCGCTGCTCGCGGCCGGACCGCTGATGCGACTGCTGGGTCACAAACTGGAGGCGATGATCACCCGCATCCTCGGCGTCATCCTCGCCGCGCTCGCCGCCCAGTTCGTCATTGACGGTATCGAGGCGACCCTTACCTGACCACGCGCCACATCCGGTAGGGCGAAGTCTGCGGGAGCGGCACCGGCGCCAGCCAGGCCGGCGCCTGGCCACGCTTCAGCCGGGCATAGAAGCCCTGCGGGGCCTCCGCCTGATAGACGGTCGATTCCGACATGTCCGGGCAGATCAGGACATAATCGACCCGATAGTGCAGGATCGTCGCGCGCGCTTTGGCCTCGTCGCCGCGCCAGGCCCGCATCACCGCCAGAATCTCCTCGCCGTTGCGGTGATAGGGGCCAGCGATCGCGCTGTGCGGGGTCACGGTGATGAGGCGCGGGCCGAGATCGACGAAAGTGAGCACGGTCCCCGGTGGCTGCTGCGCGACGGGCCGCAGCGCCGCCAGCGTCGGACAGCGGGCATTGGCCGCATTCACCCGCCTCCTGAAATCGCTGACATTGTCGGGAAAGAGCTGGCCGAGCGAGCCGTTGGCGAGTCCGAAGACCGCGAGCAGGACGGCGGCGGCCCCGAGGACGCGGACCGCCATCTGCCGCTGGCGGGCGAACCAGGCGAGAAGCGTCCAGGAAAGGGCGGTCGCGCCCGGTATCGCAAGCAGCTGCGCGGCGGGACCGGCGCGGGTCTGCCACAGCAGAAGGGCCGCAGCGAGCAAGGCAGGGGCGGTGAGCGCGGCCCAGGCGGCGAAGGGCTCGGCAGCGCGGCGGTGCCGCCAGAGCATCAATCCGTAGCCGATCAGGCCGGCGACCGGCAGGGTCGCGACGAGGGCGGCGGTGCGCGAACCGTGCCGCCAGAGCGGCAACGCCTCGCGTACCCGATCCAGCCACAGCCGCTCGAGCTCCGGATCCGTGCCCTCGAGCCGGCCGAGGCAATGCGGCCAGAGCCAGGCGAAGGCGGCGGCCAGCCCGGCGCCGAGCAGCGCCGCCGCGGCGAGGCGCGCCGTGCGCCCCGCGGGGTTGATCAGGGCCAGCCCGACCGCGATCGCGCCTGCCGCCACCATGGCCGACAGCCAGACCGGCGAGAGCGCGTCGCAGACCGGCGCGCGATTGGCTTGCGACGCGAAAACAAGGAAACCGAGCGCGCAGCCTCCGCCGAGCGCCGCCCCATAAGCGAGCAGCCGACGCGCCTCTTCGCGATCGAAGATCCAGCGCAGCACCGTCGCCGTGCCGGCCAGGGCGAGATAGAGCAGCATCTCCATGCCGATGGACAGCGAAACTGCTGTCGACACCCCAAGCAGGACGCCGCCGCGCGCCCGGCGCGCATCGGTCAGCGCCGCCATTGCCAGTGCCAGCATCGCCAGCTGCCACCCGTGATGGTCTATCCGGAGCGGCATCCACATGCCGCGGGTGGAGCCGGCGCAGGTGATGAGGGCGAGGGCGAGTGCGAAGGCCCAGGGGTGGACGAGGCGGCGGGCGATCACCGCCAGCGCCGCTGTCGCCACCATCATCGGCAGCAACGGTGCGACGGTGACGGCGATCAGCTCGGCCGTGCGCCCACCCAGCAAGGGCGCGAGAGCGAGCTTCAGCCCGGCGATCGGCAGGTCGACGAGGCGCGACCAGTGGATGTCGGCGCCCGCCGGCGGGTTGAGCCGATATTGCCTCAGATCATACCAGCCCTGGCCCTCGATCAGCGCGCGAACCTGCGCCATCCGAAGATTGTCGTCGGTGTCGCCGAGGGCGAAGCCGTTGATCGCTGCCCAGCGCAGCCAGATCAGATAGGCGGCGAAGCCCAGCCAGAAGAGCAGCAGCGCGATGCGCCAGTGCCGCGCCTGGGCCTCTCCCGCCCCCGCCTGTCCCGCCATGCCGCCGCTTCGTCCTTTTCAAGCCTGCCCAGCGGCATTAGTCGCTCGTCGCGCAAGGGCAAGCGGAGTTCGGACCACCCCGGATGAAGATCATTGAGAAGCATGGAGAAATGGTCGGACAGCTGATCCGGTTCGGCTTGACCGGAGGGCTGCTGACTTTGCTCGTTGCCGGCGGCTACTGGCTCGTCGCGACGGCGCTGCGCGTCGAGCCGATGTTGTCCCTCACCCTCAACTTCGTCTTTTTCACCGGGCTCGGCTATGTGCTTCACAGCCGCTTCAGCTTCCGCGGGCACGGCTCGCGCGACAATGCCCCGGCGCGCACCGCCCGCTTCTTCACCGTCAACGTGATCGGCTTCCTGTGCAATCAGTTCTTCGTCTGGCTGCTGGTCAAGCAGCTCGATGGCCCGATCTGGTGGTCGGTGATCCCGATCGTCTTCGCGACGCCGTTATTGACCTTCTCGCTCAACCGCCGCTGGGTCTTCGCCTGATGGAAATGATGCGCACTTCGCCGGCAATCTATGGCACACCGGCCGCCATGAGCCGGGATGCGGGACCCACCCTGTCGCTGATCGTCCCCGTCAAGGACGAGGAAGCGGCGATCCCGCCCTTCATCGATCGGGTCGCCGCGATCCTCGAGGGTCTGTTTCCCGACGCCGGTCCGGAGCCCGCCTGGGAGATATTGTTCGTCGACGACGGCAGCGAGGATGCCACGCTCGCGGCCATCCTCCAGGCGCACGAGCGCGATCCGCGGATCCGAGGGCTCTCTTTGTCGCGCAATTTCGGCAAGGAGGCGGCGCTGACCGCCGGTCTCGACCACGCCGCGGGTGCCGCGGTCGTTCCGATCGACGTCGATCTCCAGGATCCGCCCGAGGTGATCGGCGCGATGCTGGCGAAATGGCGGGACGGACATGAAGTGGTCTACGGCGTGCGCACCAACCGTCAGTCCGATAGCCTGCCCAAGCGGCTGACCGCGGATCTCTATTATCGCGCGCACAACTACCTGTCGTCGGACAAGATACCCGAGCATGCCGGCGATTTCCGGCTGCTCGACCGGTCGGTGGTGGAGATCATCCGCTCGATGCCCGAGCGCAACCGGTTCATGAAGGGGCTGTTCGCCTGGTCGGGCTTCCGACAGGCGGCCGTCGAATATGAGCGCGCTCCCCGCGCCGTCGGCGAAACCAAGTTCCGCTATTGGAAGCTGTGGACCCTTGCCCTGGATGGGATCACCTCCGCCTCCACCATGCCGCTGAGGATCTGGTCCTATGTCGGCGTCGTCATCGCCTTCTTCTCGCTGCTCTACGCCATTTACGTGGTGGTGAAGACGGTCGTCTTCGGCAGCGACGTCGCCGGCTATCCGTCGCTGATGGTGGCGATCCTGTTCTTCGGCGGCCTGCAGCTCATCTCCCTGGGCGTGCTCGGCGAATATGTCGGCCGGATCCTCATCGAGACCAAGCGCCGCCCGCTCTACGTGATCCGCAAGCGGATCGGCGTCGCGGACCCCGACGCGCCGTCGATCGGGAGTCTCGGCTGATGGAGCGCGCTGTCTTCGATCGCATGGCCGAGCAGGACGAGGTTCATTGGTGGTATGTCGCGCGGCGACGCATCCTGCACGACCTCATCGCGCGCCATGTCGCCCTGCCGGACCAGGCCCGCATCCTCGAGATTGGCTGCGGCACCGGGCACAATTTCGAGATGCTGCGCGGCTTCGGCCGGCTGGACGCCATCGAGGTCGATCCGCAGGCACGCTCGCTCGCCAGTCGCCGCCTCGGCCAGGCGGTCGGGGACGCGCCTCTGCCCGGGCTGAGCGGCGTCGCGGACGGCGCCTATCATCTCGTCGCCCTTCTCGACGTGCTCGAGCATGTCGACGAGGATCGGGCGTCGCTCGAGAGCATCGCCGCCAAGCTTGCACCGGGCGGACGCATCCTCGTTACAGTCCCCGCTTATCAGTGGATGTGGAGCGTGCACGACGCCGCCCATCATCACAAGCGCCGCTATTCGAAGCGAACGCTCGAGGCGGTGATCCGATCGGCAGGACTCGAAGCGGAGCGCGTCGGCTATTTCAACAGCCTGCTCTTCCCGGTGGCGGCGGCGGCCCGGCTGGTCGGCCGACTGGCAGGCAAGCAGAGCAGCGACGACAAGCTGCCGCCTGCACCGCTCAACCGGCTGCTGCGGGGGGTGTTCGGGCTGGAACGTCACCTCGTCGGCCGGGTGTCGTTCCCGGTCGGGGTCTCGCTGTTCGCGCTGATCGGCTCGCGCTCGACGCGGTAGAGCACGCTGCTGCCGCTTCGCCAGATCGGGCGGAGGTCCTTGGTCAGCGCCGGATCGAATGGCGGCGGCGTGATCAGCCAGACATAGTCGAAGGCCTCGCGCGGGAAGGTGGCGAGGGCGAGGCCCACCGGCCGCCATACCTCCCACCGGCAGCGGCGCTGGGTGATGATCTGGGTGGGATCGCCGACGAAGGGCAGCCCCTTGGCGTACGTGACACGCAGTAGCTGGGCGCCGGCCATGAACCATTGGTCGTTGGAAAAGGCCTGGCGCCGCACGATCGCCAGGCCCGGAAGATGCACCAGCCGCGACATCGCCCATGGCTCGACACACGGGCGGCCGACGAAGCTCACCAGCCGGGCCCCCTCGGGCACATGGTCCAGCGCAGCGAGCTCGCGGTCATAAACGCGGTCGTAGAGCCACATGCTGACGGTCGTCCCGGCCGTGCGCACGCCGAAGAAGGCGAGGCCGGCCATGCCGATGGCGGCCGCGAGGCGGCGGGCGACCCCTTCCGGAAATCGGATGGCGATGAGGCCGATGGCGAACAGATAGGGCGCCAGCCGCATGTCCGCATAAGCTGACCCGAAGACGATGCGCGGCAGCAGCACGAAGACGATCGAAAGGAAGAGGGCCGATGCCGCAAGGTTGCGCGAATAGGTGAGGCGCCTGCTGACCATCGCCCAGGCGATCACCGCCGATACCATGACGAGCGAGGCGACGTCGAAAATCTCCCAGCGGTCGCGCAGCACCATCCTCAGCCACTCGAGCTTGCGTTCCATGTTGAACCAGTCGGTGGTGCGGCCCGACGCCTCGCTGCGCCAGAGAAGGATGAGCGCGACCGGCGGGGTGAGCGTCAGACAGTGAATAGCGGCTCGAAAGCCGGAGGCGATGAAATGGTGGCCGCGGTCATATTGCCGCACGAGCTCCGCCGAGAAGGCGAGCACGCCGAGCGTGCCCCAGCCGAAGGCGTGGGCAACCCAGACCGCCGTCGCCACCAACGGGAACAGTGCCGCCCGGAGCCAGAGCCGATCCAGCCGGGCGAGACGCAGCCAGAGCGCGAACGCGATGAGGGCGAGCGCCATCGACAAAGCGAAATTGGCGAAGCCGAACAGGAAGGGGAAGTTATAGGCGAGGGGCAGGGCGAACAGCGATGTGGGCGGGATCCGGCCGTGCACCTCGAATGCCACCCACAGCAGCCCGATCACCGTCAGCACGGGGATGAGGATGATGATCAGCTTTACCGCGGGCTCGAGCCCGATCGCCGGCGCCAGCAGCTGGACAAGGAGGTCGACGCCGAGATTGCCGATCAGCGCCCATTCGAAGGCATAATAGCGGCGAAGATGAGCCGAGGTTTCGAGATCGAGCTGGACCCGGTAGCGCCCCA
The DNA here is from genome assembly GCF_003347635.1 of Sphingosinicella terrae. Classification (GTDB taxonomy): domain Bacteria; phylum Pseudomonadota; class Alphaproteobacteria; order Sphingomonadales; family Sphingomonadaceae; genus Allosphingosinicella; species Allosphingosinicella terrae. The sequence continues at coordinate 278,689 of NZ_QDFY01000004.1, read as the reverse complement.
TATGGCCTGGGAGGTCGAGCAAGGGGGGAACGTCGGGCCAAAGCAGGGGCAGCGCCGACAGCAGCACCAGCGCCGCGAGCGCTGCCGGATGCTCCCACAGATGGCGCGGCTCGTCGCCGCCGCGTGGATGGAAATGCCCCTGTTGCACGCCCTTCGCCATCTTCAAGTCCCGCATCGTGCCTTCCCGAGTCCGGCGCGGCGTTCAACCGAAAAAGCGAGCGTCGGCGGGACCATGGTTAATCCTTCTTCAACGGCTCGCACCTAGTTCCTTGGGGACTTCTCGAGGAAAGCGATGACCGCCACCCTGCACAGGCCTGTTCATCTGGGCGCCGGCGGTCCCGGCGCGCTCGATGACCGTGCGGCGGGGGCCTGGCGGATCTTCTGGATGTTCGTCGTCCTGCTGGGAGCGCTGCTCCTGCTGCGCGACATCGCGGTGACGCGGGACGGGCTTTCGATCGGCGGCCAGGCGCTCTGGGGACGCGACTTCGTCAACGTCTACACGTCGGGCTCGTTGATCCTCCAGGGGCGGCTCGACGCCCTTTACGACGTCGATGCCTATCGTCTCGTCCAGCAGGAGCTGTTCGGCGACGCCCTCAGGCAGCACAATTATTCCTACCCGCCGGTGACCCTCCTCTACACTTGGCTGTTCGCCTTGCTTCCTTACCCGGCCGCGCTCTGCGTCTGGCTGGGCGGCACGGCCTTCCTGTTCCTGCGAGCGGCCAGGCCCTATCTCGGTGCCGCCGGATTGAATGGATGGCTCGCACTGCTGGCGCCGGCCTCGCTGATCAATATCTGGGCAGGCCATTACGGGTTCCTGATCGGTGCCTTGTGGCTGTCGGCCTGGTCGCTCCTTCCCCGCCGGCCGGCGCTTGCGGGCGTCCTGATAGGCTTGATGATCGTCAAGCCGCATCTTGCCGTACTGGCTCCCCTCGTGCTGCTCTGGCGGCGGGAATGGATCGCCATCGCTGCCGCCGGCGCCACCGTCCTGCTGCTTGTCTCCCTCTCCCTCCTGCTCTTCGGCCCGGCGCTCTGGTTCACCTATGTGACCGAGACGATCGGATACCAGGCGGCCATGGTCGACGATCTCGGGACCTTCTTCCTGCTGATGATGCCGACCGTGACTCCCGCCATGGCGATGTTCGGCGTCCCGAGCGGGCTCGCCTTGACCGTCCAGATCGCCGTCGCCGTCTGTGCGGTGACCGCGCTCTTGAAGGCGATGCCGCGCGATCCTGCCGAAGCCTGCCTCGCCACGGCGACGGCCACCTTCCTCGTCCTGCCCTACGGCTTCGCCTATGACATGACCGTCGTGGGGATAAGCGGGCTCGTCCTGTTCCGGCACTCGCTGGAAGGAAGCTCACCGCTGAGCCGATTAACCTTCGCCATCGTGGCGCTGGCTCCGATCCTCGTCCTCTATCTCAATCTCGTCGATACCCCGGTGGGGCCGCTGCTCCTCGCCTTCCAATTGACGATGCTGCTCGATCGCTCGAAGTTGCGCGGGCCGGGTCTGGCACACGACCGGGCCGTCCTGCCGAAGCTGGCCTGCGCCCGCCATTCAACGCCCGATTAACCAATTCTTCCTACAGGCTCATACCCGAATGGGAGGGCGGATGCGGCATCCAGACAGGCCATTGGCGCATCGAGAGGAGCTGCTCTGGCTCTTACCGGTCGCCGCCGCTTGCCTGGTCCTCTTCCTGGCCGGCCAGGCAGTCGGCAGCGGCGCCGGCCTCGCCGCCTCGGATCTCACCCGCGGCTATGTGCGGATGGCCTTGCGGACCCTTCCCGTTTTCGCCTTCCTCCTCGTCCTGCCGCCGCTGATCTGGAGCGTGCTGAAGAGCTCGCCCAGTCCGTTCGCCGATCTCGCCCATGGCCTCGCGCGGCGCTACGGGTCGCCGCTCCTGCTGGCCGCCGGACTGGCGCCGCTCGTCCTGCTGCCGATCATGTTCTCGGGCTATGGTGCGCTCAAGATGGCTATCCCGGACTACGTCCCTTTCTCGTGGGACGACCGGCTGGCGGCTCTCGACCGGCTGCTCTTCTTCGGCAGCCAGCCCTGGGAGCTCACCCATGCTCTCGCCGGCGGCGCGACGGCAACGGCGGTGATCGACCGCATCTACACCTTGTGGATCCTGATGCTGTCGATCGCCATCCTCGGTTTCGCGCTTTTCGCCCCGCGCTACGATCGCGCCCGCTTCTTCCTCGCTTTCACCGTCGCTTGGATCCTGCTCGGGGTAGGCGGCGGCTACCTGTTTTCCTCGGCGGGACCCTGCTACGCCGAGCTGGTCGGCGCCCGCTCGGCGGTGGAATTCGCGCCGATGATGGCGCGGCTGCGCGAGATTTCGGACATGACGATCCCTCTGGGTGCGGTGCAATGGCAGGACGTTCTGTGGCAGGCGCACGTCAACGACCAGCCAAGCTTCGGGATGGGGATCAGCGCCATGCCTTCGCTCCACAACGCTATCGCGATCCTCTACGCGCTCGCCCTGGGCCGGTTCGGCCGCGCCGGAGCGATCGGCGGCTGGGTCTATGCCGCCATCATCTTCTTCGGCTCGGTCCATCTCGGCTGGCATTATGCGGTCGACGGATTGCTCGCCGCGGCCGCCATGGCGGCGATCTGGTGGGGCGCGGGCAGATATCTCGAAGCGTCGGGCTATGCGAACTCGGTCGCGAGCGAGAAGGCCGTCGAGCCCGCGCGCGGACCGGCTATGGAAGCGGCCTGAACGAGGCTGGCTATTCCGCCGCCCGGCTGAGGTGCCATTCCGGCGCCTCCTCGGCTCCGCGCAGCCGCGCCTCCTCCTCGAACATGAAGTCCCGCGTCATCGGGATGGCGTCGCGCCGCTTCAGATATTGGACCTGCCAATTGACCAGTCCGCCATAGCGGAAGGCGGCCTCGGCGCCGGCGAGATAGAATTGCCACATCCGGAAGAAGCGCTCGTCATAGAGCTCGACGATCTCTTCCCGCGCCGCGTTGGTGCGGTTGTACCATTCCTCGAGCGTGTGGGCGTAATGGTATCGCACGGCCTCGACATCGGAGACGATGAGGCGGTTGCGCTCGGCCTCGGAAACAAGCTCCGACAGCGCGGGGATATAGCCGCCCGGGAAAATGTACTTGCGCGTCCAGGCGTCGGTCGTGCCTGCCGGCTTTCCCATCCGCCCGCAGCAGTGCGAGAACATCACGCCGTCGAGCTTCAGCAGCCGGTGGGTGTGCGCGAAGAAGGTCGGGTAATGCGGCGTACCCAGATGCTCGATCAGGCCGACGCTGGTGATGCGGTCGAACTCGCCCTCGACTTCGCGATAGTCCTTGAGCTCGAACTTCACCCGGTCGGCGACGCCGGCCGCGGCGGCGCGCTCGTTGGCGAAGGCGATCTGGTCCGGTGCCAGCGCGACGCCGAGCACGTCGACGTCGTAATGACGGTTGAGATACAGAGCGAGGCCGCCCCAGCCGCAACCGATGTCGAGCACTCTCATGCCCGGCTTCAGGTTCAGCTTGGCGGCGATGTGCGCCTTCTTGTCGAGCTGGGCCTGCTCGAGGCTGTTCGCCGTGTCGCGGTAATAAGCGCAGGTATATTGCCGATCCTCGTCGAGGAACAGCTCGTAGAGCCGCCGCGTCAGGTTGTAGGTATGCTCGGCGTTGCGGCGCGAGCGAGTCTTCCAATTGACCTGGTCGAGCCGGCCGGCGATGGCGGCGGCACCGCGCCGAAGCAAGCCGCGCGGACGGAGGGCGCCCGGCCGCTCCCAGGGGGCGTTGTAGCGGGCGAACAGGAGGAGGTCGCGGACCTCGTGCGGCGGCTCGACGACCAGCCGCCCATCCATATAGGCCTCGCCCGCCCCGAGGCGCGGATCCTTGGCGATGTCGAAGGCGGCGCGTCGATCGGTGAGACGGACGGTGATCGGCCCGTGCTGCGGGTCGGGCGCCCCATAACGATAGGTCTTGCCGTCATGGTCGACGACGATGAGCTCGCCTTTCTTGACGAGCCGGCGGAGCATCTTGTCCAGTAGCCACATGCCCTCACCTTATCGAGGTGGAGCCAAGGAGCAAGCATCTAGGCGAGGCAGCTCGGTCCCGCTGCGCGACGGGCCGCGGAACTAAACCAGAGCGGCCTGTTTCTCCGCAGCGATGCGGTCCAGTTCGGCACGGCTCTTCTTCTCGGCCGCCGATTTCAGCTGTCCGCAGGCGGCCATGATGTCCCGGCCGCGTGGCCGTCGGACCGGGGCGCTGATCCCGGCCTCGAACACGATTTCGGAGAAGCGGCGAACGCGCTCGTCGGAGGAGCATTCATAGGCCGCGCCCGGCCACGGATTGAAAGGGATCAGATTGACCTTGGCGGGAAGCCGGTACTTGCGGATCAGTCGGACCAGCTCGTGCGCATCCTCGTCGCTGTCATTCTTGTCCTTCAGCATCACATATTCGAAGGTGATGCGGCGGGCATTATTGGCGCCGGGATAAGCGGCGCAGGCTTCGAGCAGTTCGTCTATTCCATATTTGCGGTTGAGCGGCACGATCTCGTCTCGCACCTCCTTCGTGACGGCATGGAGCGATACGGCGAGGTTGACGCCGATCTCCTCGCCCGCCCGCGCCATCATCGGCACCACGCCCGAGGTTGAGAGGGTGATGCGCCGGCGCGAAAGGCCCAGGCCGTCGCCGTCCATGACGATCCGCAACGCGTCCCGGACATTGTCGAAATTGTAGAGTGGCTCGCCCATGCCCATCATGACGATGTTCGACAGCATCCGCCCTTCCGGTTGCGACGGCCATTCGCCGAGAGAATCCCGGGCGAGCATCACCTGTCCGACGATCTCGCCGGCGGTGAGGTTGCGGACCAGGCGCATCGTCCCGGTATGGCAGAAGCGGCAGTTCAGCGTGCAGCCGACCTGGCTCGAGACGCACAATGTCCCGCGATCGGCATCGGGGATGAACACCATCTCGAAATCATGCCCGTCGCCGGTGCGCAGCAGCCATTTGCGGGTGCCGTCGGTGGAGACCAGCTCGGTCACCACCTCGGGCCGGCCGATCCGGAAGCGCTCCGCGAACCAGGCGCGCTGCGGCTTGGCGATGTCGCTCATGTCCTGGAAGTCGCGGGCGCCGCGATTGTAGATCTGATGCCACAATTGCTTGGCGCGGAGCTTCGCCTGCCGGTCGTCGAGGCCGGCCTCGGTCAGGAGATCGCGTATCTGCGGACGCGCCAGGCCGAGGAGATCGGGGCGCGGATCGTCCGTCGCGACCTGGGGACGCGGGACGGGAACCGGGTCGATATGACCGGGGATGGGCATGGCGGCTGTCATGAGGCGGTGCATGTAGGCGAAATCGCGCGAATTTCCAGAAGGAGCGCTTGCGGGCAAGTACTGCACCCATTTCGAGGCTCGGCCCGCAGACCCGACGATCCCGTCCGGTCAGCGCCCCGCGCAGGCCAATGCCGCAGCATCCATGGCCGTGGCCGCGCCGCGCAGGCGATACTGGTCGCGAACCAAGAGGCCGCGCACCGATCGCGTCTCGACGATCATCTCGATTCCGGTTCGCATCGCCGTTCTGATCTCGTCATCGGCCCGGCCGTCGGGTGCCCAGGCATCACGGCCGCCGCCGCGAAGCTGAAAGCTGCGGCCGTCGATGCGCAACAGCACCGCGGAACCCGCTCTTTTCTCCCGGCTGAGCCTGACATGGACCTGGCCGCCGGTGCGGCGCCCGGACCAGTGACCGACGGCGACGAACGGCCGCCATTGCTCCGCGCGCGGAGCGCGGTAGGGCTGGGAGATGGCGTAGCAGCGGCCGCCGGCGGCAATGGCGCCCCACATTCCGAAAATGCCGAGAGACTGTTGCTGTGCCGCCGCAGGTGGCGCCAACGCCATGGAGACGAAGGCGAATACCATCATCGCCGCAGCGGTCCGGCGGTGGCTCGTGATGCAGCGCCGCAGCAACAGCAGGACCCGTTTATTCATGGTTAATGAAACATTCCCGACAGCCGCGCGTGGGAGGCACGTCCTTTTGCAGGACCCGAAAACAGGGGGTCCGAAGACAGAATAGGAGTTTTGTTGGTATGCGTAAGTATCTTTTGTCCGCCCTGTTGGCGGGCACCGTCGCCTCCCCCGCCTTTGCTCAGGACAGCGCCCCCTTCTCCGGCCTCCGCGTCGAGGGCATCGTCGGCTACGATACCACCGACGTCGAAGGTGAGAATAGCGATGGCGTCGCCTACGGCGCCCAGGTCGGTTACGACTTCAATGCCGGTGGCGCGGTTCTCGGCGTCGAGGGCGAGGTAACCGATTCCACCGTGGACGAATGCGTCAGCGACGTGGATCGCACCGGCGACGAATTGTGCGTCGGCGCGGGGCGCGATCTGTATGTCGGCGGCCGCGTCGGCGTTCCAGTCAGTCGCCGCGTGCTCGCCTACGGCAAGGCCGGCTACACCAACAGCCGAGTCAACCTCGACTATGAGGATGGCACCACAGGCACGGACCTCGACTTCGAGGAAGGCGAAAATCTCGACGGCGTCCGGGTCGGCGCCGGCCTCGAATTCGCGCTCGGTCCCAACAGCTATGCCAAGACGGAGTATCGCTACTCCAATTACGAGCAGGGGTTCGATCGCCACCAGGTCGTCGCCGGCTTCGGCTTCCGCTTCTAAGGCGAAGCCAAGGGAAGGGCCGAAGCCGCGCGCTTCGGCCCTTTTCTGTTGCGCCCGGCGCACAAGCCACTGGCGGGCGCGGCTGCGGCCGCTATAACCTTCCGACCGAAACGTGCGGGACATCAGGGGTAATCGATGAAGGCGACGATCGAGCGGGCGACGCTTCTCAAGGGACTGGGCCATGTCCACTCGGTGGTCGAGCGCCGCAACACGATTCCGATCCTCTCGAACGTGCTTCTCGAGGCGGAGGAGGATGGCGGGCTGCGGCTCATGGCCACCGATCTCGACCTCCAGATCAACGAGCGGGTAGAGGCCAACGTCCAGGATCCCGGGGCCACGACGGTGCCGGCGCACACCTTGTTCGAGATCGTCCGCAAGCTGCCCGAAGGGTCGCAGGTCGAACTGATCGCCGCCGAGGGTCGGATGCAGGTCAATGCCGGCCGCGCCCGCTTCACTCTGGCCACCTTGCCCAGGGACGATTTCCCGATCATCGCCGAAGGCGAGCTTCCGACGCGGTTCGAGCTCCCGGCGGCGACGCTGCGCCAGATCATCGACAAGACGCGGTTCGCCATCTCCACCGAAGAAACGCGCTATTATCTGAACGGCATCTACGTCCACGTTTCGGACGATGCGCAGCCGGTGCTCAAGGCGGCGGCCACCGACGGGCACCGGCTGGCCCGGGTAACGGTGCCGCGTCCGGAGGGCGCGAATGGCATGCCGGGCGTCATCATCCCGCGCAAATGCGTCGGCGAGCTGCGCAAGCTGCTCGACGAGGTCGACGGCACCGTCCAGCTGTCGCTGTCGGACTCGAAAATCCGTTTCGGCCTCGGCAACGCCGTGCTCACCTCCAAGCTCATCGACGGAACCTTCCCCGACTATAGCCGCGTCATTCCGACGGCGAACGACAAGCTGCTCAAGATCGATGCCCGCAGCTTCGAGGAAGGCGTCGACCGCGTCTCGACGATTGCCAGCGAGCGGACCCGTGCGGTCAAGATGGCGCTCGACCGGGATCGGGTGACGCTCTCCGTCACGTCTCCGGAGAACGGCACTGCGGCGGAGGAAGTGCCGGCGGACTATGCCGCCGACGGATTCGAAATCGGTTTCAATGCCCGCTATCTGCTCGACATCCTTGGACAGATCGAGGGCGACACGGTCGAGGTCCATCTCGCCGACGCCGCCGCCCCGACCCTCCTCAGGGAGAATGACAAGGCACCGGCGCTCTACGTGCTGATGCCCATGCGGGTCTGATCCGCTCCGTCTTGGCGAGGGCGCGGGGCGCGCCTACATTGACTTGAATGGAGGCCGCTGCTAGGCGCGCGGCCTTCCCCGCAGGCCTGTTGAAAGTGGAGCTGCCGAATGGCGCGCGTAACCGTCGAAGATTGCGTCGACAAGATCCCGAACCGTTTCGACCTGGTGCTGCTCGCGGCCCAGCGGGCGCGGCAGATCTCGGGCGGAGCCGAACTCACCATTGATCGTGACCGCGACAAGAATCCGGTCGTCGCCCTGCGCGAGGTCGCCGAAGAGACGGTGATGCCGCGCGACCTGGAGGAATCGCTGGTTAGCAGCCTTCAGCGCGTCCAGGTCGACGAGGACGATGTCGCCGACGAGGTTGGATCGATCAGCGCCTCGGCCGAGGCGCTGCGCCTCACCGCGGCGGCGCCGCAGCGCAACAACAATGCCGGCGGCGACTACGAGGGCTAAGGCCATGCCATGGGGGTGAAATCTCGACCCCCGGCGCGTTTGACCGCGGCGGCAACTGTGTTAAGACCGAATCAGTGGGTCGAATACTCGCGCTGACAGGGAGGGATGATAAGTGATCGTGAGAAGAATGATGGCAGCAGCTGTGGCTGCGTCCATGGCCGTTGCTCCCGCAGCCGCCTATGCGGCGCCCAACGCGGCGCCGGCGCAGGCTGCGAATGTGCGCGCTTCGGCCGGAATGGATGATGCCAGCGAGCTTGCGGGGGCCGGTACCCCGGTCTTCCTCGGCCTGATCCTGGTGATCCTGATCGCGATGGTCGCGGTCTCGGGCGGCGATGGGCCGGACAACACGCCTGTCAGCCCGTAGGCCCGACTGACGGCCAAGGAATGAAGGCGGCGCTCCGGCGCCGCCTTTTTTATGGCGCGGGGGGCACTTCCGACCGGTCGATCCATTCCAGTTCGTTCAGGCCGAGCACGCGCCCGTCGGCGGCGCGCACGCTCATCGGCTGGATCGGCTGGCGGCTGAGGCGGTCGACCAGCACCGGATTGCTCGGCTTGCCCGAGAGCCAGCGCTCACCCCATTGCCGCAGCGACAGCAGCACCGGCAGCAGGTCGCGGCCCTTGTCGGTCAGCCGGTAGGAGACCTTGCGCCGATCCGCCGCGTCGGGAACGCGCTCCAATATTCCGTTCTCGACCAGCCGCACGAGCCGGTTCGACAGGATGTTGCGCGCGATCCCAAGCGTGGTCTGGAATTCCTCGAAATGATGGAGGCCGTTGAAGGCGCCGCGCAGGATGAGAAACGACCACCGTTCGCCCACCGCCTCAAGCGCGGCGGCGATCGAGCATTGCCGCAGCAGCTCCCGATGGCGCTCCAGGTCCAGCATCGGTTCGATCCTACGCGCTATCCATCGAATAAGACATGCCCGCGCAGCATTTCCAGTTGCAAGCAGAAACTCACAAAAATATAGGTTGCGCTACGCAACTAACAGGGGTGTTCAGCGATGGCCTTTTTCCCTCTTTTCGCTCTCGCCTTCGCGACGCCGGTGGCCTCGGGTCCTTATTATAGCGCCGAGCCGGCGACTCCGCCGACGAGGGAGCGGTTCGTCGCCCGCGAGAATATCTGGCGATGCAGCGCCGGGACCTGCGTCTCGCCGCGGTCGGCGAGCCGTCCCGCCATTGTCTGCTCCACCCTGGTCCGGGAGGTCGGCGCGCTGAGGAGCTTCTCGGTCGAGGGCCAGCCCTTCGCGGTCGAAGCGCTGGAAAGCTGCAACCGGCGAGCGCGCTGAGCGCCCCGCTCAGCATTTTGGGTTGCAAGTCAGCCGCCTCGCACCCCATCTTGTGAGCGTGCTGCGCCAATATGAGCTGGTCGAGAAGGTCAAGGGGTACGATCCCGACGCCGACGAGGCGCTGATCAATCGCGCCTATGTCTTCTCGATGAAGGCACACGGTACCCAGAAGAGGGCCTCGGGCGACCCTTATTTCAGCCATCCGATCGAGGTGGCTGGCATCCTCACCGACCTTCGGCTCGACGACGAGACGATCGTCACCGCCATCCTCCACGACACGATCGAGGACACGGTGGCCACCCCCGACGAGATCGAGAAGCTGTTCGGGGGCAGCGTCGCGCGGCTGGTGGACGGCGTCACCAAGCTGTCCAGGATCGAGGCGCAGAGCGAGAGCCAGCGCGCGGCGGAGAATCTGCGCAAGTTCCTGCTTGCCATGTCGACCGACATACGCGTGCTCCTGGTCAAGCTGGCCGACCGGTTGCACAACATGCGCACGCTCCACTTCATCAAGGATGGCGAGAAGCGCCGGCGCATCGCCCGCGAGACGATGGACATCTACGCGCCGCTCGCGGAGCGGATCGGCATGTATGAGTTCATGACCGAGATGCAGACGCTCGCTTTCCGCGAGCTCGAGCCCGACGCCTACGAGTCGATCACGAAGCGAATCGAGCGGCTTCATCGGGGAGGCGGCGGCGACCTGATTCAGCGGATCGGACGCGGGATCAAGGCGCATCTCGAGGCCGATGGGATCGAGGCGGAAGTGCAGGGGCGCGAGAAGCACCCCTATTCGATCTGGCGCAAGATGGCCGAGCGCCACGTCAGCTTCGAGCAGCTGTCCGACGTGATGGCCTTTCGTGCCATCGTCGGCTCGGTCGACGAATGCTACCGGACCTTGGGCCTCATCCATCAGCGCTGGCCGATGGTGCCCGGCCGGTTCAAGGATTTCATCTCGACGCCGAAGCGCAACGGCTATCGTTCGCTGCACACCACGATCATCCACGACGAGCAGATGCGGATCGAGATCCAAATCCGCACCAATGAGATGCACGCCCAGGCCGAGCACGGTCTTGCCGCCCATTGGGCCTATAAGGAGGGCAAGCTCGCCGCCACGACGAAGCACCCGTGGATCAGCGATCTGGTCGAGATACTCGAGCACGCGGCAACCGCGGAGGAGTTGCTCGAACATACCCGGATGGCGATGTACCAGGACCGGATCTTCGCCTTCACCCCAAAGGGCGAACTCATCCAGTTGCCCAAGGGCGCGACGCCGATCGACTTTGCTTACGCTGTCCATACGGATCTGGGCGACCAGACCGTCGGTGCAAAGATCAACGGACGCGTGATGCCGCTCCGGACGCCGCTCGGCAACGGCGACCAGGTCGAGATTCTCGTCTCCAAGGCGCAGCACCCGCAACCTGCCTGGCTGAGCTACGTCGTCACCGGAAAGGCGCGGGCCAAGATACGACGCTGGGTGAAATCCAAGGAGCGCGAGGAGACGATCGCCCTCGGCCGCAAGATTTTCGACGAGATCGTCCAGCGCCTGCCGGCGCCACTCGGCTGGGAGGCGATGACCGAGGCATTGCGTCGCCTCCATCTTCCCGATGACGAAACGTTGATGGAGGAAATCGCGCTGAAGCGGATCGACGACGTCGCGGTCATGGAAGCCCTGATGCCGGGGTCGGCGATGAAGGAGGGCGTGAAGCCGCCCCCGCAGCGTACCGCCATCTCGATCAAGGGCCTGACGCCCGGCGTCGCCTTCCATCTCGCCGACTGCTGCCATCCGATCCCCGGCGACCGCATCGTCGGCTTGCGCCGGGAGGGCGAGGGTATCGAGGTCCACGTCATCGGTTGTGACAATCTGGCAAGCGGGATCGACGCCGACTGGGTCGACCTCGCCTGGGGCGACGAGACCGACGGCGGCACGGCACGCCTGTCGATCATCATCAAGAACCAGCCGGGCTCGCTGGCGGTGATTGCCGGCATTCTCGGCAGCCATGGCGCCAACATCGTCAGCATGGACCAGACCGCCCGCGACGGCAGCTTCCACACCTTCATGCTCGACGTCGAAGTCCACGACCTGCAGCATCTGATGCGGATCCTGGCGGCGCTTCGCGCCACCGACGTCGTCTCGACCGCCGAGCGGCTCTAGCCGCTGGAGGACGCGGTTCGTCCGCCGCCGCGCCGTGAAACGCCGATATGCGGGCTTCGGCGACCATGATAGGGGGCCCGCGATGACCCAGACTCAGACCATGACCTACGGCCATTATCTTGGCCTCGAGACGTTGCTGTCGGCGCAGCACCCGCTCTCCGACCATCATGACGAGATGCTGTTCATCATCATCCACCAGACGAAGGAGCTTTGGCTCAAGCAGATCGTCCACGAGCTGGAGCTGGCGCTGGCGCTGGTGCGCGACGACAAGCTCATCGAGGTGCACAAGAATCTCTCTCGGGTTTCGCGCATCCAGGAGATCATGACGTCGAGCTGGAACATCCTGTCGACGCTGACGCCATCCGACTATCTCACCTTTCGCGGCGTTCTCGAATCATCGAGCGGATTTCAGTCCGCGCAGTTCCGGACCTTCGAATTCCTCCTCGGGCTCAAGCAGGATTCGCATCTGCGCTATCAGGAGGAAGGCTCGGACGCGCACCGGGCGCTGACCGCCGCCCTTGCCCGCCCGAGCCTTTGGGACGAGGCCAATGCCGCTCTCGCACGATCGGGCTTCGCGCTCCCCGGCGAGGTTCTCGACCGCGACTGGACCCAGCCATACCAGCCCAGCGAGGCGGTCGAGGCTTGCTGGGCCCAGGTCTATCGAGACGTCGAGCGCTATTGGCCTTTCTATCAACTTGCCGAGAAGCTGGTCGACATCGACGACGCGCTTGCCGGCTGGCGCCACAAGCATGTGATCACGGTCGAGCGGGTGATCGGCTTCAAGCGGGGTACGGGCGGAACGCCGGGCGTCCCTTACCTCCAGGCGACGCTGACGAAGCGCGCCTTCCCCGAGCTCTGGAGCCTGCGGACCTCGCTTTGAACCGGCAGGGACGATTCGGCTTGGCGACCCGCCCTGCAAGTCGTTAGGGGAACCGCGCGCCTGACAAGGCGAGCTTCATCAGGCCGGGGAAAAGCGTGAAGGACATCAGGATTGTCGTCGTCGGCCTGGGTTATGTCGGGCTGCCACTGGCCGTGGCACTCGCTCGTAAATTCTCCGTCGTCGGCCTCGACGTCAACAAATCCCGCATCGCCGAACTCCGGGAGGGTCATGACCGGACGGGCGAGGTGGAGACCGAGATCCTCTCGCAATCTCCGCTGGATCTGACGGCCGACGCTGACACCTGCCGCGGAGCTGACCTCTATATCGTGACCGTGCCGACGCCGGTGCAGTCGGACAATCGTCCGGATCTGGACGCCATCACCAGCGCGTCGAGGACCGTTGGTACCCTGCTCGACAAGCCGGGCGCCATCGTCGTCTACGAAAGCACCGTCTATCCGGGCGTGACGGAGGAGATTTGCGGCCCCTTGCTGGAGCAGGCCTCCGGCAAGGTCTGCGGTCGCGACTTCTTCCTGGGTTACTCTCCCGAGCGGATCAATCCCGGTGACCGCGAACATACGGTCGATCGCATCGTCAAGGTGGTGGCGGGGCAGAATGCCGACGTGACGGAGACGCTGGCCCGGATCTACGGCGCCGTGACCAGCGCCGGCGTGTTCCGCGCCGCTTCGATCCGCGCCGCGGAAGCGGCCAAGGTGATCGAGAATGCGCAGCGCGACATCAATATCGCGTTCATGAACGAGATCGCCCAGATCTTCGCCAAGCTCGATATCTCGGTGTGGGACGTGCTCGACGCCGCCGGGACGAAATGGAACTTCCTCAACTTCCAGCCCGGGCTTGTCGGGGGCCACTGCATCGGCATCGATCCCTATTATCTGAGCTATCGAGCCCAGCAGCTCGGCCACGATCCTCAGGTCATCCTCGCCGGCCGCTCGATCAATGACGGTATGGGGCGTTGGATCGCCGACAGCCTGCACCGTGAGACCGGCGAGCGAGCGGGCTCGGTTCTCGTGATGGGACTGACGTTCAAGGAGGATGTCCCCGACCTTCGGAACAGCCGGGTGATCGACGTTATTCGGAGGCTCGAGGAGCTGGGCCACCGAATCACGGTGCACGACCCCCGCGCCGACGTCGAAGAGGCACGACACGAATATGGGATTGATCTTGCCGGCGACGCGCTCGACCGCAGCTACGACCTCGTCGTGGCCGCCGTGCCGCACGCCGAATATCGTCAGATGCCGGCCGAGGCGATAGCACGCCTCGCCCTGGACGGCGGCTGCATTGCCGACCTGAAAGGCATGTGGCGCAGCCTCGATTTCGGGGGGCGTATCGGGCGCTGGACTCTCTAAGTCGAAGCTGTCCGCCGCACAGGGCGTGGCGGCCTATGAGCCGTGATACTCGCGATACCAGGCGACGAATCTCGGCACGCCATCGTCGATGCTCGTCGTCGGCTGGAAGCCAAGGTCGCGCTGGATGGCGCTGATGTCGGCATAGGTGTCGCGAACGTCGCCCGGCTGCATGTCCAGCAGCCTCTTCTCGGCCTTGCGACCGCATGCCTGCTCGATCAACCCGATCATGCGGGTCAGCTCCTCGGAGCGGTTGTTGCCGATATTGTAGACCCGGTGCGGCGCCACGCTGCCGCCGGCCTTCTCCTGCCCGTCGTCCGGCGGCGGATTGTCGAGCGCGGCGACGACGCCCGTGACGATGTCGTCGATATAGGTGAAGTCGCGGCGCATATTGCCTTCGCCGAATACGTCGATCGGCTCGCCAGCGAGGATGGCTCGAGTGAATAGCCACATCGCCATGTCCGGCCTCCCCCACGGCCCGTAGACGGTGAAGAAGCGCAACCCCGTCTGCGGAAGGCGATAGAGATGGGCATAGGTTTCGCTCATCAGCTCGTCCGCCTTCTTGGTCGCGGCGTAGAGCGAAAGCGGATGGTCAACCCGGTCCTCGACGCGAAAGGGCAGGGTGTCGTTGCCGCCATAGACCGACGAGGATGAGGCATAGACGAGGTGGGAGGATCGGCGGTGGCGCGCGACCTCAAGCAGGTTGAGGTGCCCGGCCAGATTGGCGCGCACATAGGCTCGCGGATTCTCGAGCGAGTAGCGGACGCCGGCCTGGGCGCCGAGATGCACGATCCGGTCGAAATCCGCGCCCGCCATCGCCCGGTCCAGGGCATCGTCGTCGGCAAAGTCGGCCTCGATGTGTTGAAAGGCGTCGCCGTGCCGCCGCTGGAGCTCGGCCAGTCGGTCGCGCTTGAGCTGGACGCTGTAATAGTCGTTGACGCAGTCCAGGCCGACGACGCTCTCGCCCCTCGCCATCAGGCGGTCGGCGACGTGGAAACCGATGAAGCCGGCGACGCCGGTGACGAGAACGGTCATGCTACCCCAGACAGATGTTGGTCGCCCGCGCGCTTACAGAAGCGGTAGCGGGTCGACAACCGCAAGGTCTGCCTGTAGCTGCCCCAGCGCCGATCCCCATGGACTTTGGCCGTGCGTCTTCCTTACGCTCCGCCGCCGACATGCTGTCCCGAGGAACCATGACCCCCGCCGTGGCCGAACCACCCGCTAGATACACGGTGCCGCGACGTGCCATCTGGGGCCGGCCGACCTTCCAGATGGGTGTCGGGCTGCTGCTCGCCGTCCTGCTGCCCTGGGCGGTGCGCGTCAGCTTCGCGATCGAGGAGCTGGAGTGGCCGGGCCTGCAGAATTCGCTGATCGGCACCACCGTCGCGCTCGCCGTCGGCTATTATGGCTTTCGCAGGCTCTCCCGCTATCCGGGCGTGCGGGCCTATTACAACATCCTGCCGACCTTCGCCGTCACGTACGGCCTGGTCCTCGCCCTCTTCTTCTTCGCACGGCTCGACTATAGCCGCCTCCACTTCTCGGTGAGCTTTCTGCTCTGCCTCCTGTGGTACTACCTGCTCTACTTCAACCTGCGCCGGCAGCGGCTCAGGATCGGCTTCGTCCCGGTCGGCGGAACCGATCGGCTGACCGGTATCGACGAGGTGGTGTGGGTCGATCTGACGAAGGCGGAAACCTCGTCCGGACAGCTTGACATGATCGTCGCCGATCTCCGCGCGGACCTCGACGATCGCTGGGAGCGCTTCCTGGCCGATCGCGCGCTCGACGGCATGCTCGTCATGCATGTCAAGCAGCTCGAGGAATCGCTGACCGGCCGCGTCGCCATTGAGCATCTGTCCGAGAACAATCTCGGCTCGCTCATCCCGGGAATCGTCTACGGCCGCGTGAAGCGCATAGGCGACGTCCTTGCCGCCGTGGTGGCGCTGCCGTTGCTCGCTCCGTTCATGCTGGCCATCGCCGTGGCCATCCGGCTCGATTCCAAGGGACCGATCTTCTTCCGGCAGGAGCGGATCGGCTATCGCGGATCGACCTTCCGGATGATCAAGTTCCGGACGATGCGGGCCGATACCGATCCGACGGCAGACCCCCGTCTGGCGGCGATGACCGATCACGAGGATATGCGCGTGACGCGCGTCGGCCGGTTCCTCCGGCGGCGCCGGCTCGACGAGCTGCCGCAGATCGTCAACGTTCTCAAGGGCGAGATGAGCTGGATCGGCCCGCGTCCCGAAGCGATCCCCCTCTCGCGCTGGTACGAGGCGGAGCTTCCCTTCTACCGCTATCGCCACATCGTCCGTCCGGGAATCACCGGCTGGGCCCAGTTGCGGCAGGGCCATGTCGCGAACGTCGACGAGGTGCTGGAGAAGCTGCACTACGATTTCTACTACATCCGGAATTTCTCCTTCTGGCTGGACCTGCTGATCCTGGCAGGCACGATACGGGTGATCGTCAGCGGCTATGGCGCACGCTGAAGGCCGGCAGTCTGCCGGCGAGGCGAGTTCTGGCGGCTTGCCGCTCGGGCCGGCGCAACCTACGTCCGTGCCGCGGGGGCATGGCCAGCTGAATTCGGGATGAGGGAAGAATGAGCTTCTTCAGAAGATTGTCCCGTCGTTCCACGGCAAGGCAGCGCCCGGCACCCCGGGGCAAGGAAGGCGCGCGGCTCTACGCGATCGGCGACGTCCACGGCTGCCTCGATTTACTCGATTCGCTCCTCGCCAAGATCGAGGCGGACGCGGCATCGCGCGAAGTCCGAAAGACCTATATCGTCTTCCTCGGCGATCTGATCGATCGCGGCCCCGCTTCGGCCGGCGTGCTCGACCGGCTCAGAACCTATCGGCCGGAAGGCGCGACGCCGATCTTTCTCGCCGGCAATCACGAGGAGATCTTCCAGCGGATCGTCGGCGGCGAGTCCGATATCCTCGCGGATTGGCTGAAGTTCGGTGGATCGGAATGCCTCGAAAGCTATGGCCTCGATCCGGCCGAGCTGGGCCGGATCGCCCCCGGCGAGGCGGTGGAGCGCATCAGGAGCAAGGTGCCGCAGGAGCATGTCGACTTCATCGACGGCTTCGCGGACACATTCCGGTTCGGCGACTATCTGCTGGTCCATGCCGGGATTCGGCCGGGTCTCGAGTTGCACGAACAGGAGCAATTCGACCTTCGCTGGATCCGGGAACCCTTCCTCAGCTTCGAGGATGAACACGGACTGGTCGTCGTCCATGGCCACACCATCGTCGACCAGGTGGACGAGCGGCCGAACCGCATCGGGCTCGACACCGGCGCCTATCGGACCGGCGTTCTGACGGCCCTGGTGATCGAGGACGATGCCCGCTGGTATCTCTCCACCACCGGCGCGGGCGCGCCCGGATGGGCGAAGGAGAGCACCGGCTCATGAGTCGGCGATCGTCCGGCCGGCGCCGGCGGAGCAGGTCCGGGAAATCCGCGTCGGCCGAGGCGGCTGCTGCGGCAGCCCTGCCCTGGACGACTGTCTGGCCGCGGCTGATCGCGGCGGGGCTGGCGGCCCTCGGTCTCGTCTTCCTGATCTACCGTTACTCGGTCGCGAACGCGCTGCTGGAGCTCGGGCCCGAAATGGCTGCGACGGTCGCGCCGGGCCACCCCGAGGTCCAGCTCGAGCGGGCCTATGACGAGCTTCGATTCGCCGGGGATCCGACCGCGGCGACCGAAGAGGCGACGATGCAGGCCTTCGGCCGGGCACCGCTCTCGGAGGTGCCGCTGCTGATCGGTGCGCGCCGCGCCGATGCGCTCGGCGATGGCCGACGCGCGGACCGACTGGTGTCCATGGCGGCGCGGCGAAATCCGCGGTCCCGTTACGTCCTCCTCCTCGCGCTGGACAAGCATATCCGCAACGGGCGTGTCACCGAGGCGGCGGTGACCATGGGCGTCCTGACCCGCGTGTTCAGCGATATCGGGCCCTTCCTGGTCAGCGAGCTCGCCCGCATGGCGGTCGATCCGGCCGCCCGGCCCGCCGTTCGGCACGTCATGGCGTCCGATCCGGGCATCCGTTCCGCCCTGCTCGAGCAGCTCGCGCGCGACGGCAGCGATCCCGCCATGATCGTCGAGCTGGCGGGGGCCGAGCCGCGCCCGGCGCCCGGCCAGGTTGCGCCTCGCTGGCAGCGATTGCTGCTCGACAATCTGGTGGATCGCGGCCGGACCGAAGATGCTTTCCGGATCTGGCGGCAGATCGTCCGTCCCGATGCGGTGGCGCTCGCAGGCGGAGTCTACGATCCCGGCTTCGAAGACCGTCCCGGACCGCCGCCCTTCAACTGGAGCTTCGTCTCGGGCTCTCATGGCTATGCCGAGCCCGCCGGACAGTCGGGCGAGCTGCAGGCGCTCTATTATGGCCGCGACAATGTCGAATTGGCGACGCAGCTGATCCGGCTGGAGCCGGGCCGCTATCGGATCAGCTTCGCGGCCGACGGTGAAGCGGACGGGGAGCATGGCCTTCTGACCTGGACTCTCGCTTGTCATCGAGCTGGGACGAGGCTCGTGACGGTACCGATCGTCGGCGTGGATTTCGCCAGCAAGCCATTCTCCGAATCCTTCACGGTGCCTGCGGAAGGATGTGCCAATCAATGGCTGCGGCTGGTTGGCCAGGCGGCGGAGTTTCCGGAGGATCAGCGAGTGACGATCAGCGGATTGCGGATCGAAAGGGACGGGGGCCGATGAGGGACCGCGTCCTTTCCGCCGTCCTGGCCTTCTACGTCTTCCTGTGCCTGCTTCTCGGCGGCGCCAGCGCTGCCGGGCTGTGGGCGAACCTGCTCCTGCAGCTGCTGGCAGTTCCACTCCTTTGCCTGTCGATCGCGGTCCGCACCGGGGCCGGCCTTTCCCCGCCCGCGCGCAGCCTGATCCTCCTGCTGATCCTGGGCGGCGGGCTGGTAGCGGTGCAGCTCATCCCTCTTCCGCCGGCGATATGGACCGCCCTGCCCGGCCGCGAGCCGGTTCAACAGGCCTTCCTCCTCCTCGATCGACCACTGCCCTGGCTGCCGCTTTCGCTGGCGCCCTATTCGACGGCGGCGTCGGCGCTTTGGCTCCTTCCCGCTTCTGCCGTCCTGCTCGCCATGCTGAGATTCCAGGTCCGGGAAAGCTGGATCGGCTGGTCCATCGTGCTGGCGATGGGCCTATCCGTGCTCGTGGGAGCGCTCCAGATCTCCGGCGGCCCCGAATCTTCCTGGTACTTCTATGAGATCACCAATTACGGCGTGACCGTCGGCTTCTTCTCGAACGCCAATCACATGGCGACCCTGCTGGTCGTCGCCGTCCCCTTCATCGGCGCCCTGCTGATGTCGGCCTTGCCCAAAGGCGGGCGCTCTTCGCGGTCGTCCGCCTTGCTGCTCGTCGGCGGCGGGCTGCTGCTGCTGGTCGTCATCGGGATCGTCATCAACGGATCGCTGGCCGGTATCGGGCTGATGATTCCTGCCGTGGGCGCGACGGCCCTGCTGGCGATGCGCCGGCGCAAGGTGCCAGCCTGGGCGGTGGGCGCCATCGCCCTATTGGCCGTTGCTTCCGTCACCGCTGTCTTCTCCGGCCGCTTCGACAACAATCTCATCAGCGAGGAAGCTCAGGGCGACGTCGTCTCGCGCTACACCACCTTCACCACCAGCTTCGAAGCGGCGAAGGACCATTTTCCCTTCGGTTCGGGGATCGGCACTTTCCCGCAAATCTACCGCATGTACGAGGATCCGGATCGGGTCACGACGACCTATATAAACCACGTCCACAGCGACTGGATCGAGGTCCTGCTCGAAACCGGCCTGTTCGGCGGCATCCTGCTGATCCTGTTCCTTCTGTGGTGGACACGACGCGCAACCGCCATTTGGAGGGCGGCGGAACCGGACTATTTCGGCCGGGCCGCGACGATCGCTTCCGCGGTGATCATGGCGCACAGCCTGGTCGATTATCCGCTGAGGACCGTCGCCATCAGCGCGATCTTCGCGGCGTGCTGCGCGATGATGAGCCGGGTGCGTATCCGGGCCGATCAGGGCGGCAAGCGCTGGCCTCCCAAGCGGCCGACGCTCCACCTGACGGCCGACTGAAGCCTTTCGCACACCGAACCGGATCCTCGACCGAGGATAGGGGGTGTCGGATGCGACAGCCGCGGTAACCTTCCGGGTCGCTAGGTAATGCCGGGCGAGCCGAGCCGGGCCCTACCGGCTCGGCCTGTGCGTCAGCGCATCGTCCAGCGCCTGCAGATAGGCCTCTATCACCGTCTCCTCGCCATAATCGCGTTCGACCCGGCGGCGGCCCGCTTCACCCATCTGGGCGCGGCGCTCGGACGAGGTCCGGATCATGGCCAGCATCGCCTCCGCAAGCGCGCGGGGATCGCGCACTGCGCACAACAGGCCGTTCGCCTCATGCTCCACGGCTTGGCGGCAGCCGGGGACATCGGTCGCGATCAGCGGCTTTGCCATGGCCGCCCCCTCGAGCAACGATCGCGGCAAGCCTTCGCGATAGGAGGGCAGGACGATGCAGTCGGCGGCGGCGAAATAGGGGCGCACGTCGTCCGTGTGTCCGAGATATTCCACCAGCCCCTCGTCTTCCCACGAATCGACGTCGCGCCTGCCGACGGCGGACACGTTCGCCACATCAAGGAAGCCGAGCAGCTGGAAGCGGGTCTCGGGCGCCTCGCGGCGGACGAGGCGTGCCGCCTCGACATATTCTCGGACGCCCTTCTGCCACAGGAGCCGGCCCGGAAGCAGGAAGGTGAAAAGCTCGGCGGCGGCGCGCTCTGCTACGGTAGGGGCGAAGCGCGCGAGATCGATGCCAGAGCCGGGCAACAGGCGGGCCCGCGCCTCCGGAACCAGTTTCCTGGCAATGAACAGGTCGCGATCCTCCGGATTCTGGAAGAAGACCGTCGCCGACCGGCGCAGGGCGAGACGATAGAGGAGCGGCAGGACCAGGCTCGCCGGTCCCCGATCGATGAAGGCGGTGCCCAGCCCGGATATGTTGTTGATCACCGGAATGCCGAGCGCCTGGGCGGCGAGGGAGCCGTAGACGTTCGGCTTTGCGGTATAGCCCAGATAGGCGGCCGGGCTGATCCGCTTCAGGAGCCGGCGATATCGTGCGAGCAGACGCAGGTCCGCCAGCGGGGACAATCCGGCGCTGTCGATCGCGACCGGGACATGCTCGACGTCGATTTCCGCCAGGCGATCGGCATAGCTGTCCGCCGGCGTCAGCGCGACCACGTGCCAGCCCGCTTCCCGCAGGGCCGACACCAGCCCGCGCCGGAAGTTGAGCACGTTCCAGGACGCGTTGATCGAAAGGGCGAGTGTTCCGCGCACGTCGCCTGGCTCAGCATCGGGCAGGGGCGCTGGCAAGGGCTTTCGCTTTCCTGCCGCTGGACTGGCAGCGTACCGATTCTATGCTAGGCGCCGAGGCCTGGGCCGGCGACAGGCGCTTCGTCCGAACCATATTCCGGGATAAGAGAGCGGGTGGCGATCAGCGAGACAGGTTCCGGCGGCGCCGCACGCAACTTCGCCCTGATCGGTGCCGCAGGCTATATCGCCCCGCGACACATGCAGGCCATCGCCGCGACCGGAAACCGATTGGTGGCGGCGCTCGACCCGAGCGACAGCGTCGGGGTCATCGACAGCTACTTTCCGGACAGTGCCTTCTTCACCGAGTTCGAGCGCTTCGACCGTCATGTCGACAAGCTGCGTCGCTCCGGAAGCGGCGAGCGGGTAGACTTTGTCTCGATCTGCTCGCCCAATTACCTTCACGATTCCCACATCCGCTTCGCGCTACGCTCCGATGCCGATGCGATCTGCGAGAAGCCTCTCGTCCTCAATCCGTGGAACATAGACGGCCTCGTCGAAGCCGCAGCCGGTTCGGGCCGCAAGGTGAGCACGATCCTCCAGCTCCGGCTCCATCCCGCCATCCTGTCCCTGCGCGAGCGGGTGCGAACGGCCGAGGCCGCGGCCGCGAAGCATGAGGTGGACCTCACCTACGTGACCTCGCGCGGCCGCTGGTATCTCTATTCATGGAAGGGCGACGAGAAGAAGTCGGGCGGGATCGCGACCAATATCGGTGTCCACTTCTTCGACATGCTGCATTTCGTTTTCGGCGATCTCCAGCAGAACCGGGTCCACCTCTCCGAGCCGACCCGCGCGAGCGGCTATCTCGAATATGAGCGGGCGCGCGTCCGCTGGTTCCTGTCCGTCGACGCGGACGATCTGCCCCCGGACGCCCTGGCGGCCGGCAAGCGGACCTTCCGCTCGATCACCGTCGACGGCGAGGAAATCGAGTTCTCCGGCGGCTTCGCCGATCTTCACACGCGCAGTTACGAAGCAATCCTCGCAGGGAAGGGCTTCGGGCTCGAGGCGAGCCGCTGCGCGATCGAGACGGTGGCGGCGATCCGGACGGCACCGCCGATCGGCCGTGCGGGAGACCTTCACCCGCTGGCGGCGCAGGACGGCCGCTGATGGGCTATTTCCGGCATGAAAGCGCCATCGTCGACGGCGGGGCCGAGATCGGCGAGGGCTCCAAGGTCTGGCACTTCGTCCATGTCTGCGCCGGCGCCCGCATCGGCCGGGAAGTGACGCTCGGCCAGAACGTGTTCGTCGCCGGCGGCGCCCGCATCGGCGACGGATGCAGGATCCAGAACAATGTGTCGATCTACGATGGCGTCGTCCTGGAGGACGGCGTTTTCTGCGGGCCGAGCGCGGTCTTCACCAATGTCGTCAATCCGCGCGCCGGCGTGGACCGCCGAAGCGCCTATCGCGAGACGAGGGTGCGCTCGGGCGCCACCCTCGGCGCCAATTGCACGATCGTGTGCGGCGTGACGATCGGCGCCCATGCCTTCATCGGCGCGGGCGCGGTCGTCATCCGGGACGTGCCGGACCATGCGCTCGTCGTCGGCAACCCGGCCCGCCACATCGGCTGGATGAGCCGCCACGGTGAGCGCCTGGAGCTGCCGCTTTCGGGAGAAGGCGAGGCGACCTGTCCGGCGACCGACGAGAGGTACAGGCTGAGCGGAGGCGAGGTCAGGTGCCTGGCGAACTGATCCCCTTCATCGATCTGAAGCGCCAATATGCGGCCCTGAAGGACGAGATCGACGCCGGTATCGCACGGGTGCTCGACCATGGCCGCTACATCCTCGGACCCGAGGTCGCCGAGATGGAAGGCGCGCTGGCGGAATATGCCGGGGTGCGCCACTGCGTTTCGGTCGGGAGCGGGACCGACGCCCTGCTGATCGGCCTGATGGCCTTGGACATCGGCCCCGGCGACGAGGTCATCCTGCCTGCCTTCACCTTCGCCGCGACCGCCGAAGTTGTTATCCTGGCCGGCGCCACGCCGGTGCTGGCGGACATCGAGCCCGACACCTGCAATGTGGATGCGGAGCAGGTCGAGGCGCTGATCGGCGAGCGGACCCGCGCCATCATGCCGGTTTCCCTATACGGGCAGACGGCGGACATGGCGCGGCTCAGCGGAATCGCCGCCCGTCGCGGTCTCGCCGTGATCGAGGACGCCGCCCAGAGCTTCGGCGCGCTGTACGGCAATCGCCGCAGCTGCGGCCTTTCGACGATCGGTTGCACCAGCTTCTTTCCGTCGAAGCCGCTCGGCTGCTACGGCGACGGCGGCGCCCTGTTCACCGACGACGACGGGCTGGCCCAGGCCTTTCGCGAGATCCGCGTCCATGGCCAGTCGGCCCGTTATCACCATACGCGCATCGGCCTCGGCGGACGGATGGACACGCTGCAGTGCGCCGTCATTCTCGCCAAGCTGAAGCGCTTCGAATGGGAGATCGAGCGTCGCCTCGAAATCGGTTCGCGCTACAACCGGCTGTTCGACGAGGTCGGCATCGAGCGGGTGCGGCAGCGGGACGGACGGACGAGCGTCTTCGCGCAATATACGATCCTGGTCGACGACCGGGATTCGGTTCGCCGCAGGCTTGAAGCGGCCGGTATCCCGACGGCGGTCCATTATCCGGCGCCGCTGAACGAGCAGCCCGCCTATCGCGACCGCTGCCTTGCGGGCGCGCTCCCGCACAGCCGCCGGGCCGCCGAACGCGTCCTGAGCCTGCCGATGCATCCCGATCTGGATGAGGCGCAGCAGGATCGGATCGTGGCCGCGGTGGCGCAGGCGGCCGCTGGCAACTGAGGCCGGCTCTGCCGGGATCGAGGCTGGACGATCCGGAGTGCGCTCCCTAATGCCGTCCTGCGCCTCGTCGCCGGCCTGTTTGGGCCGGCCGGGAGCTGTGCGAGAACCCTCTCCCGAACCGAAGGATCGAAATGCGGATTGAAGGCAGCAAGCTGGTGCTCATCGGCGGCGCCGGCCTGATTGGGTCGCACACGGCCGACCGCCTGCTGCGGGAGGATGTCGGCGAGATCCTGATCTATGACAATTTCGTTCGGGGCCGGGCCGAGAATCTGGAGCAGGCGCTCAAGGATCCCCGCGTGCGGATCTTCGACATTGGCGGCGACATCCTGCAGACGGACATTCTCGAGGCGGCGCTGGATGGCGCCGACGGCGTCTTCCACTTCGCCGCCTTGTGGTTGCTCCAGTGCCATGAATTTCCCCGCAGCGCCTTCGACGTCAACGTGGCGGGCACGTTCAACGTGATGGAAGCGTGCGTGAAGAAGGGCGTGAAGCGGCTGGTCTATTCCTCGTCGGCATCCGTCTACGGCGACGCCGTGACCGAGCCGATGACCGAGGATCATCCGTTCAACAACCAGAATTTCTACGGCGCCACCAAGATCTGCGGCGAGGCGATGCTGAGGGCATTTCACCATCGCTACGGCCTGGATTATGTCGGCTTGCGCTACATGAACGTCTATGGGCCGCGGCAGGATTATCGGGGCGCCTATATTGCCGTGATCATGAAGATGCTGGACGCGATCGACCGAGGCGAGAGCCCCACCATCCTGGGCGACGGCTCGGAAGCGTTCGACTTCGTCGCTGTCGAGGATTGCGCCCTCGCCAATGTCCGAGCGATGCAGGCCGAAACGACCGACCGCTATTACAATGTCGGCACCGGCCGGAGAACCTCGCTCCGGGAACTGGCCGAGCTGCTGGTCGACCTCACCGGCTCCGATCGCCCGATAAGCTACGCCTCGCGCAGCACCGCCACGCTGGTACGCAACCGTATCGGCGATCCGGAGCGTGCAGCCGAGGAGATCGGTTTCACCGCCGAAATCGGGCTTCGCGAAGGCCTCGAGCGGCTGATCGCCTGGCGCCGGGCGCACCAGGACGAAGTCGAGGCACGCCGCCGACGCATGGGCGCCCAGGCATGAGCGAGCGGCCAATGATCCACATCGCCCTTCCCGACACTGGGGATGAGGAGTGGCAGGCCTGCCGCGAGCCGCTCTTGTCGGGCTGGCTGACGCAGGGCCCCCAGGTGGCGGCCTTCGAGAAGGCCTTCGCCGAGCGCCACCGGGTCGGGCATGCGCTGGCGACGACCAGCTGCACGACCGGATTGCACCTCATCCTCGCGGGGATGGGAATCGGCCCGGGAGACGAGGTGATCGTGCCCGCCTTCACCTGGGTGGCGACCGCCAACGTCGTTCTCTATTGCGGGGCGACCCCGGTTTTCGCCGATGTCGATCCCGAGACCTACAATGTGGATCCGGCCGATCTGGCGCGACGGGTGACGGAACGTACCAAGGCGATCATTCCGGTCCACATGTTCGGCCTGTGCGCCGACGTGCCGGCGATCCGCGCCGCCGTCCCGCCCGGGGTCAGGATCATCGAGGACGCGGCTTGTGCCGCCGGAGCCTCAATTCGCGGCATCCCGGCCGGCGGGCTCGGTGACGCCGCCGCCTTCTCCTTCCATCCGCGCAAGTCGATCACCACCGGCGAGGGCGGGATGGTGACCACCAACGACCCCGAACTCACCGAAACCATGGCCATGCTGCGCAATCATGGCGCCTCGGTCTCAGAGGAACAGCGCCACGCCGGTCCGCGCCCTTATCTGCTGCCCGACTTCAATCTTTTAGGCTTCAACTATCGCATGACCGACCTGCAGGGCGCGGTCGGACGGGTCCAGCTCGGCAAGCTCGACCGCTACATTGCCGAGCGCCGGCGCCGTGCCGAATATTATCGCGATCGCCTGCAGCGGCTCGGATGGCTGCGCATGCCGCCATTCGGGGAAAGCGAGCATGCGTGGCAAGCCTTCGTCACCTATGTCGACCCGGAGACGGCGCCGATGCCGCGCAACGCGCTGATGGAGCACCTGCAAGCGGCAGGCATCTCGACGCGGCCCGGCACGCACGCCGTGCACATGCTCGGGCTGTATCGCGACCGGTTCGGCCTTTCCGCGGATGATTTTCCCGGAGCGCGGGACTGCGACGCCAACACGATGGCGATCCCACTCCACAACCGCATGAGCGCCGAGGATTACGACCATGTCGTCCGCACCCTCTGCGCCCTCTGAGCCGGATGCTTCGGACATGCGGATGCCTCCCGACTGGCTATGGGATTATCTCGGCGCCGACGGCCGGACAAGCGACTCGCTCTCGATCGGCGGCGAGCGCTTCGTCATGCGCGCTGGCATACCGCGCAGCCCGGCCCTGCTCTCGCAGGCCCAGGCCCAGACGGAGGCCGCGTTCGGGTTCAAATGGAAGAAGAGGGAGACATTCGAATCGCCGGCCTCGCTCGCCCGGATGCGCGCCTGGCTGATCGAGCGCTATGGCGACGTCGTTCGCGCCAGCTGGTTCGCGGACCATGGGCCGCGCCCGCTTCTCGTCGACGCCGGCTGCGGCGCCGGCATGTCGGCGCTCGAGCTGTTCGCGGAGGCGCTCCCGCAGATCCGTTATCTCGGCATCGACGTGTCGGAGGCTGTCGACGTCGCCGCCGACCGCTTCGCCGAGCGCGGGATCGAAGCGGCCTTCATCCAGGCGGACATCAGCCGGCTCCCGCTGGCGGAGGGGTCGGCCGACCTCATCTTCTCGGAAGGGGTGCTGCACCACACCAATTCCACCCAAGGCGCTCTCGCGGCGCTCGCCCGCCTGCTCAAGCCGGGCGGCCGCTTCCTCTTCTACGTCTATCGCCGCAAGGGGCCGGTCCGAGAGTTCACCGACGACCATATCCGCGAGAAGCTGCAAGCGATGACTCCCCAGCAGGCGTGGGAGGCGCTGGAGCCGCTGACCCGGCTCGGAATCGCGCTTGGCGAGCTCGGCGCCGAGATCGACATTCCCCAACCGATCGAACTGCTCGGAATTCCCGCCGGGCGGATCGACGTCCAGCGGCTCTTCTACTGGCACGTCGCCAAGATGTTCTACCGCCCCGACCTTGATTTCGAGGAGATGAACCACATCAATTACGACTGGTACGCGCCGGCCAATGCCGCCCGTCAGACGCCGGAGGAGGTGCGCGCCTGGTGCGCCGAAGCCGGCCTGTCGATCGAGCGCGAGGTGGTCGAGGACGCAGGCATCACCGTGATCGCGCGCAAGCGAGGCGGCTGAAGTCGATGTGCGGGATAGCGGGTCTTGTCAGGCTGGACGGTGCTCCGATCTCTCCGGCCGTGCTGCAGCGGATGACGGATGCGATCGCGCATCGCGGCCCTGATGGGGAAGGCCAGTGGATCGACGGCAATGTCGGCATCGGCCATCGGCGCCTGTCGATCATCGACCTGTCGCCGGCGGGACATCAGCCGATGGCGAGCGCCGACGGCCGCTATTTGCTGAGCTACAATGGCGAGATCTACAATTTCCGCGAGCTCCGGGTGGAGCTGGAGGCGCGCGGCTATGCCTTCCGGTCGCGGACCGACAGCGAGGTGGTGCTGAACGCGCTCGCCGAATGGGGGGCGGAAGCGCTGACCCGCTTCAACGGTATGTTCGCCCTCGCGCTGTGGGATCGCCGGGCGCGGCGGCTGCTTCTTGCCCGCGACCGCTACGGCATCAAGCCGCTCTACGTCTATCGCGACGGTCGGCAGCTCGCCTTCGCTTCCGAGCAGAAGGCGATCATGACCCTTCCCGACTTTGCGCCCGTGGTCGACCGCGCGGCGTTGCTCGAATATTTCACCTTCCAGAACATCTTCACCGACCGGACCCTGCTGGAAGGGATCGCGCTGCTTCCGGCGGGTCATCACGCCCTGCTCGATCTCGGCCAGGACCGGCCGGCGATCGTCCAGAGCCGCTATTGGGATTTCGCCTTCCGCGAGCCCGAGAGGCCGGCCGAGGACGAGGCCTATCGCGAGGAGCTGGAGCGGCTGTTCCGCCAGGCCGTGTCGCGTCAGCTCGTCGGCGACGTGGAGCTCGGCTCCTATCTCAGCGGCGGCATGGATTCGGGCTCGATCACCGCGGTCGCCGCCCGCTCCTTCCCCTATCTCAAGACCTTCACCTGCGGCTTCGACCTGAGCTCGGCCTCGGGGATCGAGCTCGGCTTCGACGAGCGTGCCAAGGCCGAAGCCATGTCCTACCATTTCAAGACCGAACATTACGAGATGGTCCTGAAGGCGGGCGACATGGAGCGGGCGATGAAGCGGCTGGCCTGGCACCTCGAGGAGCCGCGGGTCGGCCAGAGCTATCCCAACTTCTACGCGGCCCAGCTCGCCTCCAAGTTCGTGAAGGTGGTGATGAGCGGGGCCGGCGGGGACGAGCTCTTCGGCGGCTATCCGTGGCGCTATTATCGGGCGGTCGTGAACGACAGCTTCGAGGATTATACGCGCAAATATTACGCCTTTTGGCAGCGCATGCTGACCGACCAGGAGCTGGCCAGCTTGATGCGGCCGATCTGGAGCGACGTCGCCGACGTGTCCACCCGCGACATCTTCCGCGACGTCTTCCGCCACCACGACGATTCGCTCAACAATGCGGAAGGCTATATCAACCATTCCCTCTATTTCGAGGCGAAGACCTTCCTGCACGGCCTCTTGGTGGTCGAGGACAAGCTCAGCATGGCGCACGGCCTGGAAACGCGGGTGCCGTTCCTCGACAACGACCTTGTCGACTTCGCGATGGGCCTGCCGGTGCGGCTGAAGCTCAACAATCTCGCCGAGGTGAGCCGGCTCAACGAGAACGAGTCCGGCGACAAGCCGGCCCGCTTCTTCCAGAAGACCCGCGACGGCAAGCAGATCCTGCGCGACGTCATGGGCCGCTTCATTCCCGAGGATGTGGCGAAGGCGGAGAAGCAGGGTTTCTCCGCCCCCGACGCAAGCTGGTTCAAGGGCGACAGCATCGACTTCGTCAGGGGAACCCTGATGAACGGGCAGGCGCGGATCTACGACTATCTGGATCGCGGCACCGTCCATCGCCTCCTCGGCGAGCATCTGAGCGGCGCCAACAACCGCCGCCTTCTGATCTGGTCGCTCCTCAGCTTCGAACAGTTCCTTCGGAATTTGGGCCGTGACTAGCTTCCTCGAGCAGCTGAAGACCTTCTGGCTGACGCGGCGCGAGGAGGTGAATGCGCGATTCCGGCGCACGCTGCCCTTCGGCGACTATGTCGTCGATCGGTGGGAGAAGGCTCGCGCGCTGGGCTTCGGCGAGGGCGCCTCGATCTACGACAGCGCGCTGGTGATCGGCGACGTCGCCGTCGGCGCGCAGACCTGGATCGGTCCGGGCACGGTGCTGGACGGGTCTGGCGGGCTCAGCATCGGCGCCTATTGCTCGATCTCGGCCGGCGTCCAGATCTACAGCCACGATTCGGTCGCCTGGGCGACCTCGGGAGGCGCGGCGCCGATCGAGCACGCTGCGACCCGGATCGGCGACCGCTGCTATATCGGCCCCAACACCGTGGTGGCGAAGGGGGTGACGATCGGCGACGGCTGCGTCGTCGGCGCGGGCAGCATCGTGCTCTCCGACCTGCCGCCCGGGAGCCGCGCCGCCGGCGCGCCGTGCCGGATCCTCGAGGGGGATGCAGGCGCGTCGTGATCGGGTCGAGGCCCAGCGGCAATATGGTCGACCAGGCGGTGCGCCAGAGCGCCGTCTACGGGACCGCGACGATCGTGTCGCGCGCGACCCTGCTCGTCTCGCTGCTCGTCCTGCCCTACATCCTGACGCCGCGCGACTATGGCGCGCTCAGCATGCTGGTCACGGTCGGCGCCCTGGTGGCGATCGCCGTGCCGCTGGAGATCTCGCAGGCCCTGGCCCGCTTCTACGCGCCCGCCTCGGCCGCGGCGAAAAAGGCTTATGCGAGCTCGGCACGCGGCTTCCTCCTGCTCGCGCTGCTCGCCTTCCTGGTTGTCGGACAAGCGCTGGCGGAGCCGCTCTGCGTGCTGATCCTCGGCGACGCCGCCTTCCTTCCGGCGTTCCGGGTCGCCCTCTTCCAGATGGCCCTCTACGGCCTGTTCCTGTTCTTCCAGAACCAGTGCCGCTGGGAGTTCCGCACCGCCGAATATGTCCTCATCAGCCTCGTTTTCAGCTTCTTCACCCTGGCCCTGTCGCTCGGCCTCGGCTTGCTCCTTGATCCGCCGCTGGTCGGCGTCGTGCTGGGCCAGCTCGCCGGCGCCGCGGTGGCGGCCGGCCTTGGAGCCTTCGGGCTGAGGCGCAGCTTCGAGCCGCGCATCGATCGGGCCAGGCTCGGGGAGATGCTCCGCTTCTCGCTGCCGCTCGTGCCTGCGAGTCTTGCCCTGTTTGCCAACGTCCATGGCAGCCGGATCGTCCTCAATGCCTTTTCGACGCTCGACGACGTCGGCCTCTACACGCTGGCGGCGCAGATCGGCGGCATCGCCCAGCTCGGGATCGTCGGCGTGCAGGCGGCCCTCACGCCGCTGATCATGGCCAATCATCACAAGCCGGAGACGCCGGCGCAGCTCGCCAGGATGTTCGAGGCCTTCTTCGGCAGCGCCGTGGTGGTCTGCCTGGGCCTCGGCCTGCTCGCGCCCGAGCTTATCTATTTCGTCGGCAATCCGGCCTATGTGAACGCGGGCCCGCTGGTGCTGATCCTCGCCCCGGCCCTGCTCCTATCACAGATGTACGTCTTCGCGCCCGGCTTCGCGGTGGCGAAGCGGACCGTGCAGCAGATGTGGGTGTCCATCGTCAGCGCCGCGCTCGGCCTTGCCGCCAATTTCTGGCTGATCCCGCTGTTCGGTATCGTCGGCGCCGCGTTGGCGACCCTGATCTCGGGGGCAAGCTTCCTCTTCCTGTGGTTCCTGTTCAGCCAGCGCCTTTATCCGATCCCGGTCCGCTGGTGGCTGATCGGGCTGGCGACTGCGGGGGGCGTCGGTCTCGGGCTCGCGGGGCAGCAGCTGGGCCCTGTCGGCCTGCTGCCCGGCCTCGCCGCCAAGGCGCTGATCATCGCCGTGGCCGCCAGCCTGGTCGTCATTGTCGGGCTCGTCCCGTTCCGATCCATTCTCGCGGTGCTGCGGGCGTTGCCGGCCAGGCCGGGCCGTCGCCGAGGAGCCGACCGATGAGCCGGAGCCTCGTCTATATCGACATGGCCTATACGATGGAGATCGTGCGGCAGAAGCAGCACCCGCAATTCTTCGAGATGCGCCATGCCGGCGGGTATTTCGATCGGGTATGGGGCGTCCATCCGATCGCCGACATCGCGGGCAAGGCGAGCCGCGAAATCGAGTTCATCCCGTTCAGCGAGCGCCAGACCGTTGTCGAGGGCGTAGCGGAGATGCTGCCGCTCCCGAAATTCCTGCTGCCGCTCAACTTCGTCTGGTCGCAATGGCGGCTGCTGCGGCGGCTTCGGCGTCTCGTCGAGGACGAGGACGTCTCGTTGATCTATGCGACCGACGCATATTATGCCGGGCTGTTCGGACTCATCCTGAAGCGGATGACACGTCGACCGCAGGTCGTCGCCGTATTCGCCAACCAGGACGACCTCTATGCGGCGACCGGTGCGCTGGCGATGCCGCGGCTGCTCCCCTTCCGCTTCCTCGAGCGCATGGTTGCGCGGCTGGTCCTGTCCCGGGCGGACCTGGTGGTGGCGGGCAACCGCAATAATCTCGGCTTCGCGGTCGACAATGGCGCGCGCGGCGCAACCGCGATCATTCCGGTCGCGAAGAACATCGAGGCGGTCCACCTCGCCGCTCCGGAAAGCCGCGGCTCGCCGGAGCTCCTGCTCGCTCGCCACGGCGTGGCGCCCGGTGCGCACCTCATGCTGTTCGTCGGCCGCCTGCTCCGTCTGAAACATCCGGACGAGGCCGTCCGGGCGATGGCGCGGGTGATCGAGCGCCGTCCCGAGGCGGTGGGCCTGCTCGCCGGGAGCGGTCCGATGCAAGCCGAGCTGGAAGCCCTGGTCGACGCGCTCGGCATGCGGGGGCGGATCCATTTCCTCGGCCATATCGACCAGGCCGAGCTCGCGCGGCTGGCGCCGAATTGCATCACCCTCTCGCCACTGACCGGTATGGCGCTCATCGAATCGGCGCTCGGCGCTTCGCCGATGGTCGTGTTCGACCGCGACTGGCAGGCCGAATTCGTCGAGGACGGGGTCAACGGCTTCGTCGTGCCGTTCCTCGATCATCGGGCGATGGCGGAGCGGACGCTGGCGCTGATCGACGATCTCGCGCTTCGCGACCGCATGGCCCGCGCGGCCCGGGCGCGTGCGCTGGAATTCGCCGACCAGGAGCGGATCCATGCGCTCGAGCGCGAGACTTACGAGCGGCTGATCGCCGCTCAGGGGCGATGAAGCTCCTCTTCGTCGTCAAGAGCCTCGTGCTGCCCGGCGGCGGCGCCGAACGGGTGCTCGCGCAGGTCAGCGGCGGACTCGCCCGGCGCGGCCACGATGTGGCCGTGGCGAGCTTCGATCGCCCGGGCCAGCCGAGCTTCTACGCGCTCGATGCAGCGGTCCGATGGCAGCCGCTCGGTGTTGGCCAAGTCCGGACCGGCACCGGCATCGGCGAGGCGCTCGGCCGGATCGCGGCACTGCGCCGGACCGTCCGGCAGGCCGGGCCCGATGCCGCGATCGGATTCATGCACAGCGCCTATATCCCGCTCGGGCTGGCTCTGCTCGGCAGTGGCGTGCCGATGCTGGCGAGCGAGCATATCGCCTACGAGCATTATCGGACGCGGCCGCTGCAGGCGGCGCTGCTGCGGCTGGCGCCGCGTCTCGCCCGCGCGATCACGATCATCTCGCCCGAAATCCGCTCCGGCTTTCCGCCTTCCCTGCGCCGCCGCATGGTCGTGCTGCCCAATCCGGTGGGCGCCTCCGGCGGCCGGCCCGCCGACCCGTGCGGCGGCGATCGTCCGTTCCGGACCCTCCTGGCGGTCGGCCGACTGGAGGCGCAGAAGGATCATGCCACGCTCATCCGGGCCTTTGCGGCTCTGGCCGACCGCTTCCCGGACTGGCGGCTCCGCATCGTCGGCGAAGGGTCGCTGCGCGGCGCGCTCGAGCGGCAGGTCCGCGAGCTCGGGCTCGAGGGCCGGGTCTTCATTCCGGGCGCCACGGCGGACATCGAAAGGGAATATGAAGCGGCGCAGCTGTTCGTCATGTCCTCGACCTATGAGAGCTTCGGCCTCACCACCGCGGAAGCGCTCGGTCACGGACTGCCGGTGATCGGCTTCGCCGACTGCCCCGGCACCAACGAACTGGTGCGCGACCGCGTCAACGGCCTGCTGGTCGACGGCGCGGATCGTGCGGCCGCGCTCGCCGCGGGCCTCGCCGAGCTGATGGGCTCGGGCGAGCTGCGCCGCCGCTACGGCGCCGCCGGGCCCGGTTCGATACAGGCCTTCGCCCCGGAACGGATCGTCGGTCTCTGGGAAAAGCTGCTGGCGGACATTGCCGCCGGCCGCAGGGAGGAGGGCTGAGCCATGTGCGGCCTAGCCGGCCTGGTCTCGCTTGGTCCGCCGGACCCTTCCTCGCTGCGGGCGATGGCATCAAGCCTGGCTCATCGCGGCCCGGACGACGAGGGGATCTGGTCGGACAGCGAAAGCGGCGTCGGGTTCGTGCATCGCCGGCTCTCGATCGTCGACCTGTCGCCCGCCGGGCATCAGCCGATGATCTCGCGCGACGGGCGCTGGGTGCTCACCTTCAATGGCGAGATCTACAATCATGGGGAAGTACGCGCGGAGCTCGAGGCGCAGGGGGAAGGCCCCTTTCGCGGGCATTCGGACACCGAGACGCTGCTGGAAGCCATTGCGAGATGGGGTCTCGAGACGACGCTCGCCCGCTGCACCGGCATGTTCGCTCTGGCGCTGTGGGACCGACGGGAGCGGCGGCTCTCCCTCGTCCGCGATCGGTTCGGGGAGAAGCCGCTCTATTTCGGCTGGGTGGCGGCCCGCTTCGTCTTCGCCTCCGAGCTGAAGGCGCTGAAGCGCCTCCCCGGCTTCGACAACGGCCTCAGCCGCGAAGCGCAAGGCGATTTCCTCCGCCTGGGCTACATCCCGGAACCTCATTCCATCTACCGGCGCCTCTACAAACTCGAGCCGGGTTGCCTGATCGAGGCTTCACCGGAGCAATTGCGGGCGCCGCTGGACTCGGCCCCTCGTGTCGGCGGCGGCCTCGTCCGACGCTGGTGGAGCTATCGGGACGTCGTCGTGGGCGGGCTCGCCGACCCGATCGTCCAGGAGGGGGAGGCGCTGGAGCGCCTCGAAGCGGCCCTGCTCCAGTCGGTCCGTGGCCAGGCCATGGCCGACGTCCCGGTCGGCGCCTTCCTTTCGGGCGGAATCGATTCCTCGACCGTGGTCGCTTTGTACCGCCAGCACGCCCCGGTCCGGACCTTCACCATCGGCTTCGAGGATGCGGCCTTCGACGAGGCGCCTTATGCCCGTGCGATCGCCGAGCATCTCGGCACCGAGCATCATGAAGCCTATGTCACCGCGGACGAGGCCCGGCAGGTCATTCCGCAGCTCGCGGCCATCTATGACGAGCCTTTCGCCGATTCCTCGCAGATCCCGACCTATCTCGTTTGCCGCCATGCACGCGCAGGCGTGAAGGTCGCGCTCTCGGGTGACGGCGGCGACGAGCTTTTCGGCGGCTATAATCGCTATCTCGCCGCTCCGCGTCTCTGGGCCCGGCTCAACCGGCTGCCGCTGCCGCTTCGAGCGGCCGCAGGCGCCGCGCTCGGCCTCGTCCCGGCCGGCGCCTGGAACGGCGCGGCGGACCTGGCCGGCCGTCGCAGCCGGCAACCGCATTTCGGCGCGAAGATCCGCAAGACGCTGCGCGCCATGGGCCATGCCCGCGGCATCGACGAAGTGCATCAGAGTTTCGTCGACGAATGGCAGGGCGAGCGGTCCCCGGGCGGCGCCGGGGACCTTGCCGACCTGTTTGGCCCGGTCGACCTCGTCGCCGCGCCGGATACGGTGCGGATGATGTATCGCGACGCCGTCACCTATCTTCCCGGCGACATATTGGCGAAGCTGGACCGGGCCTCGATGGCCGTGAGCCTGGAGACGCGGCTGCCGCTGCTCGATCATCGCGTGGCCGGAGTCGCGGCGCGGATTCCGCTGGCGATGAAGATCGACCGGGGCGTGGGCAAGCAGGTTCTGCGCACGCTGCTCTCACGCCATGTGCCGCCGGCGCTCCTGGAGCGGCCGAAGACCGGATTCGCCGTTCCGGTCGGCGAGTGGCTGCGCGGTCCGCTGCGATCCTGGGCCGAGGCCTTGCTCGACCCGAACAGCCTGCGCGAGCGCGGCCTCGACCCCCGGCCCATCCGGGACCGATGGCAGGCCCATCTCGCCCGCCGCGCCGACTGGACGGCCTCGCTGTGGTTCGTCCTGATGTTCCAGGCCTGGGCCGAGGAGGGGTGACAGCCGTCACGCCTGCCGTATCTTCGCAAGCATGACCTTGAACCGACGCGAATGGATCGCCGGCGCTTCGGCCGGGGCGGCCGGGCTGCTGCTCCCCACGGGATGCGCCGAAGCAGGGCAGGCAGATCCGCCGCCTTCCGTTCCGCAGCCTCGCCGCCCCGGCTCGGTGGTGACGCCGCCCGCCTCCCCTGATGCGCTCACGCCGGAGCAGTTCGGCGCGCGGGGCGACGGCGTCACCGACGACAGCGCGGCCTTCGCCGCCTTGGCGGCGCGGGTGAACGAACGAGGCGGGGGTGAGGTGGCGTTTCGCCGAACGACCTATCGGGTCGGCCGGCAGGGCGGCTATGAAAGGCGCACCCGCTACGCCTTTGAACCCGCACCCTTGCTCGAATTCGCCGGCTGCACTCGGCCGCTCACCATCCGCGGCAATGGCGCGATCATCCGCTGCGCACCCGGACTTCGCTACGGGACGTTCCACCGGAATAACGGGGAGCCGTTCTTTCACGATATGCCTCATCGCGGCTGGGATCAGCTCGCCACCCCCTATCGCTGGATGGTCAAGGTCGAGGGCTGCACCGGCCCGGTCGAGATCAGCGACCTGGAACTGGACGGCAACCTCGCCGCGCACCTTCTCGGCGGCGGACATGGCGACACCGGCCACCAGATTCCGGCGACTGGCATCGGTCTCTACGACAATCGCGGCGGCGAAGTGCTGCGGCGGATCCACACCCACCATCACGCCCTCGACGGGCTGCTGATCGACGGCCCCGACTGGGACGGTTCGGGAGGGCCGGAACGCCTGATCGAGGACGTCCGCTCCGAGTTCAATGGCCGCCAAGGCTGCAGCGTCACCGGCGGGGGAGGCTATGCCTTCCGCCGCTGCATTTTCTCCCATACCGGCCGCGCTGGAATCTCCAGCGCGCCGGGCGCGGGTGTCGACATCGAGGCGGAAGCCGGCAAGCGCGTCGGCGGCCTCCTCTTCCGCGACTGCCTCTTCGCCGACAATGTCGGCCAGGGGATGGTGGCCGACAGCGGCCCGAGCAAGGGCGCGCGCTTCGTCGGCTGCACCTTCGTCGGGACGACCAATTGGTCGGTGTGGCCGAACAAGCCGAACATCGCCTTCCAGGGCTGCACCTTCGTCGGTCCGGTCGTCCGCTGCTTCGGCGATTCCGAGCGGCCGGAACTGGCCACGAGGTTCGAGCGCTGCAGCTTTCGGGACGATCCGCGCCTGAGCCCGACCGGCCAAGTCTATGGCGGCGAGAATCCGGACCGGCCGATCGCCGACCTCCCCGACAATCCCGGGGTGCGCTTCGAAGGCTGCGATTTCCGCCTCACCGACCGGGCGGTCCTGCCCTGGACCACGAACGCCGTCACTTTCGCCGACTGCACCATGTCCCAGCGCTCTCGCGCGCGCAGCTATCCGCGCGGCACCTTTCTCGGCCGCAACCGTATCGACGGCAATGCCGTGCTCACCGGCGCCGTCGTGCGCGGCGAGCTGCTCCTCAACGGTCGCCTCGTGGCGCGGGGCCGGGTGACATGAGGGGCTCGGCGACCTGGGGCTGATCGGCTTCGATCGATCCCACGAACAGGAAGCTCGGCCGGATCAGGCCGCCAATGCCGATCTCGTTGACCGAATCCTCGCGCGAGATCTCGATCACCAGCCGATTCTCGCCGCCCCGCCGGATCGCCGGCGCCAAATCGAATATCGCCGGGCGGGAGAACTGACGCCCGCTGTCGCCGATCTCGCGTCCGTTCAGCCACACCCGCGCCTGGTCGTCGAACCCGCCCAGGAACAGCCCGACCGGGGCGTCGCCCCGTGCCAAGCCGTCGAGCCGGAAACGATGCTCGTACCAGACTGCAGCGACGGGATTCAGGCCCTGCGCCGCCCAGGTCGTCGAGTAGGTGCGGGTGACCGCGGCTCCCTCCGTGGGCAGGCCTGACGGAAAGCCAAGCGCTTCGCCGCGACGGTCCGGATCCCGGAGTGTCGCCAGAGCATCGGGAAGCCGGCGAATCAGCCGCCGCTCGCCGCCGCTATAGCCGGCGGCCTGTTCAGCGAAGGCGCCGACGAATCGCTCCAGGTGCTGCGGTGCTTCCTTGGCGACCAGATCGGGGTTGGTCGCATAGGCTTCACGCCAATGCCTATGCAAAGCCCGGTAGCGGTCGAGCGCCGTCTCGAAGTCGAAGCGCTGGGTTGCGCCGAAATATTCCAGATAGAGCCGAAGAGCCCTGATGCCGATCCCGGCATAGGAGATCCGCGTCTTCTCTTCGTCCAGCTCCGCCGCTTCGCCGGCGGCGGCGAGGTCCGCCTCGGCGGCCTCGACGAAGGCGAGATCGTAAATGAGCGGGAAGCTGTGATAGGATCCCGCTTCCTGGTTGGCGTCGTGCTGACGCTGGATCAGCTGCCGCCAACAGGATTCCATCCGATCGGCGCCCGCGCCGTAGGCGGCACGGCAATAGCGCGTCACCAGCGCGCGCCAGTCCTGGTTCGGGTTCCAGGCGAGCTGGGCATAGACCCAGTCGCTGAGGGCATAGACGCTCCACGCCTTGGTCGCCTCGACGTTCAGCCCCTCGATGCCGAGCGCGGCATAATAAGGCAGTTCCTCGCCCCAGATGCGCGCCTTGCAATAAGGAAGGAAATTGTCGGCCAGGTTCCAGCTATAGCCGCGGAACACCATCTTGTTGCCCTGGCGCCGCGCCAGCGCCCCCCATTGGTCGAGCGCGGCCTTGTAGGCGCGCTGCGTCTCCGACCGCGGGTCGAGCAGCGAATGGAAGCGCGAATAGCCGATCGGCGCGAAGGTCGGCACCAGCCGCAGATGGGGCCTGTAGCGGGCCGGGAAGCTGCCGTGCACCGAATAGGAATAATAGCCGACATGGACATTGGGATATTCCGCGCCCAGCCGCTCTAGGATCGTGTTGCCGAGCAGGACGACGAGGTCGGTGACGTCGGGCTCGCCCGACACGGGATCGACGCGCCCGCTATTGGCGGCGACGCTTTCCGGCGAGCGAGAGAAGCCGAGCCCGTCCGACGGCCCGATCGGAAACCCCATGGCGCGGTCCTTCGGCCATCCGCGGCGTCGAAATTCGGCCTCGATGTCCTCCACCATCAGCTCGATCACGCGGGGGTGCGTCGTCTCTATCTGCGGCCCTCGCCGGACCAGCTCGCCTCCGCGGGTCGGCCGGAGCGCGTACATGGTGGAATCCGCCTCGAACTCGGCCTTGTGCGCGTCGATGAACCTGATCCAGTGGTGGCCGCCGGTCCGCCGGGCCGGCGTCAGGCGGTCGGCGCCGCGCTGCCGCCGCAGCCACTGGTCGAACCTTTGCCGGTCCTGCGCCGTGATGATGCGCCGGCCGCCGCCATACCAGAGGTTGCGATACTGGAAGGCCGGCGCTTCGCTGAGGTCGAGTGCCGGCACGGTCACGGTCGCGCGCCGCGGGACGACTTCGCCGATCTCGCCCGGCATCACCCATTCGCACCCCAGCAGCTGGAGCAAACGATAGGCACCGAATTCGACGGCCTGTCCGCTCTCGCCCCCGATCAGCAGCAGCCCGCCGCGGCTGAGCAGCCGGTAGCCCTCGCGCGAGGGGCTCTGGGCGGCAGGAGCCGCACCCAGCCGGGCGGCCGGCTCCCCCAGCACGATGGCAGGCGACGGGGGCGGGGCCGCTCCGTCATCCGCAACCAGCTCCAGCTCGGCCCCCGCCATCCGCCGGAAATGGTGATTCAGCTCGGCGGCGGCACGACGTTCCTCTTCGCCTGCGCTGGACGAAAGGACGATGCGGCCCAGCGCCCGGCCCTCCCGGATCAGGGTGATGGCGCCCTCTGCCTCACTCGAAGGGCGGGACTCCCGCCCGGCGGCTGCGCTGGCCCGGGCGCCCGCCATCCCGAGGGCTGCGAGCTGCCCCATGAAGGCACGGCGGGAAACGAAAGGGCGGAAGGCCATTGCCGTCCCCCTAGGGATAGGACTCGCCGACGGGCAAGTGCATGTGAAGGCCGTGTCGCGCTTTCGTCAGGGCCAGGTCTGAGCTATCGGCGGCGCAATCGTCGGACGAAGGCGCGCTGCGCCGCATTCCCCGGAGCCGCATGGATTGGACCGAATTCAAGGACTATCTGTCGCTGATAACCGATCTCGATGAGGATGCCCTTCACATCTATGCGGCCGTCCTGCTCCAGCTCGTCGCCGCGGCGCTGATGCGCCGGTCGCTGGCTAGCCCGTTTCCGTGGCTGTTCGTGCTGCTTGTTCTGCTCCTCAACGAATGGGCCGACCTGCGCGAGCCGGGAAAGCCGATCGAGGAGTGGCAGGTCATCGGCGGGTTGAAGGACCTGTGGAACACTATGGTCCTCCCCACTCTGCTACTCCTGCTCGCGCGCTTCGTGCCGGGGCTGTTGACCGGCAAGCGGGCAGATCGCCAGCCGCCCCATCGAACCGTGCCTATCCAATCGAGAAACGAATGAATCCTGAATCGATCAATGGGGCGGCGCGATCCGGGGCGCGGCGCCTGACCCATCTCGAGCGGCTCGAGGCCGAGAGCATCCACATCATCCGCGAGGTGGTCGCTGAGGCTGAGCGGCCGGTCATGCTCTATTCGATCGGCAAGGACAGCTCGGTGATGCTGCACCTGGCGCGAAAGGCATTCCATCCCGCGCCGCCGCCTTTTCCTTTGCTCCACGTCGACACCACCTGGAAATTCCGGGCGATGTACGAGATGCGCGACCGCATGGCGGCTGAGGCGGGCATGGACCTCATCGTCCACCGCAATCCGGAGGCGGAGAGGCTCGGCATCAATCCATTCGATCATGGCGGCCGCCATACCGACATGTGGAAGACCGAGGGGCTCAAGCAGGCGCTCGATCAACATCGGTTCGACGCGGCCTTCGGCGGCGCGCGCCGGGACGAGGAGAAGAGCCGGGCGAAGGAGCGCATCTTCAGCTTCCGCTCGGCCAATCATCGGTGGGACCCGAAGAACCAGCGCCCAGAGCTGTGGCGGGTCTACAATGCCCGCAAGCATCCCGGCGAGAGCATCCGCGCCTTCCCTCTGTCCAACTGGACCGAGCTCGACATCTGGCAATATATCCACCAGGAGGGGATCCCGATCGTCCCCCTCTATTTTTCGGCGCCGCGGCCGACGGTGGAGCGCGACGGCCTGCTGCTGATGGTGGACGACGATCGCTTCCCGTTGCGCCCCGGCGAGGCCCCCGTCATGCGCTCTATCCGTTTCCGGACCTTGGGTTGCTACCCGCTCACCGGCGCGGTCGAGAGTGAGGCGGCGACGCTGGAGGACATCATCCGCGAAATGCTGCTCACCACCACCTCCGAGCGGCAGGGGCGCGCGATCGACCACGATCAGGCGGCGAGCATGGAGAAGAAGAAGCAGGAGGGATATTTCTGATGTCCCTCCAGGTCTACGGCTCGTCCGAGCTGATCGAGCGGGATATCGTCCGTTATCTCGAGCAGCATCGCGACAAGGGCCTGCTGCGGCTGATCACCTGCGGCTCGGTCGATGACGGCAAATCCACCCTGATCGGCCGGCTGCTCTACGATTCGAAGATGATCTTCGAGGACCAGCTTGCCGCGCTCGAGGCCGATTCGCGCCGGCACGGCACCCAGGGACAGGAGATCGATTTCGCCCTTTTGGTCGACGGCCTCGCCGCGGAGCGGGAGCAGGGGATCACCATCGACGTCGCCTATCGCTTCTTCGCGACCGACAGGCGCAAGTTCATCGTCGCCGACGCGCCGGGGCACGAGCAATATACCCGCAACATGGTCACCGGCGCCTCGACCGCTGACCTCGCCGTCATCCTGGTCGATGCGCGCAGGGGCGTGCTCGTCCAGACGCGCCGCCATTCCTATCTCGTCCACCTGCTCGGCATCCGCAACATCGTGCTCGCGGTGAACAAGATGGACCTCGTCGATTACGATCAGGCCCGGTTCGACGAGATCGTCGCCGACTATCGCGCCTTCGCGGCCGGGCTCGGCATCGCGGAATTCACCGCCATTCCGATCTCGGGGCTGAGGGGCGACAATATCACCGCCCCATCCGGCCAGATGGACTGGTATGACGGCCCCACCTTCCTGCGCCATCTCGAGGCGGTTCCGCTCGAGGAATCCGCGCTTCAGGCGGCGCCGTTTCGGATGCCCGTGCAGTGGGTCAACCGGCCGAACCACGAGTTTCGCGGCTATTGCGGCCTGATCGCGTCCGGCACGGTGCGGCCGGGCGATCGTGTCCGCATCCTGCCGTCCGGGCGCACTACGCAGGTGAGCCGCATCGTCACCTTCGGCGAGGAACCCGATCTGGCCGTCGCCGATCAGTCGGTGACCCTGGTGCTTGCCGACGAGGTGGATGTTTCCCGCGGCGACGTCATCGCGGCCGCCGACGCGCCGCTCGAATCGTCCGACCAGTTCGAGGCCACCTTGGTCTGGATGGACGAGGAGCCGATGCTCCCGGGCCGCTCCTATTGGCTGAAGATCGGCGGCGCGACCGTCTCCGCATCGGTCACCGACATCAAGCACCAGGTCAACGTCAACACGCTGGAGGAGATGCCGGCGAAGACGCTGGAGCTGAACGGCATCGGCGAGGTCAAGCTCGCATTCGGCCGGGCCGTCCCATTTGCGCCGTTCGACGAGAATCGCGACCTCGGCGGGTTCATCCTGATCGACCGGCTGACCAACGCGACGGTCGGCGCCGGCATGATCCGCTATGCCCTCCGTCGGGCGCAGAACGTCCATTGGCAGCATCTCGAGGTGACGCGCGAGGCCCATGCCGCGCTCAAGGGGCAGAGGCCCAAGGTCGTCTGGTTCACTGGATTGTCGGGGGCGGGCAAGTCGACCATCGCCAACCTGGTCGAAAAGAGGCTCCACCTCATGGGGCGGCACACCTTCCTGCTCGACGGCGACAATATCCGCCATGGCCTCAACCGCGATCTCGGCTTCACCGATGCCGACAGGGTGGAGAATGTCCGCCGCATCGGCGAGGTGGCGAAGCTGATGGCGGATGCCGGCCTGATCGTCCTGTGCGCCTTCATCTCGCCCTTCCGGGCGGAGCGGCGCCTTGTGCGCGACATGCTCCCCGATGGCGAATTCTGCGAGGTCTTCGTCGATGCGCCGCTGGAGGTCGCCGAGCAGCGCGACGCCAAGGGCCTCTACGCCAAGGCCCGACGCGGCGAGCTACCCAACTTCACCGGCATCGACAGCCCCTACGAGCCGCCCGAGCAGGCCGAGATCCGCATCGACACCACCGCCATGTCGCCCGAGGAAGCGGCCGAGCGGATCGTCGCGGCGCTGGCGTGATCGTGGGAGCGGAACGCTCATGCTGATCGACGTCGCGCGCAATCTGAACCGCCGCCTGCCCGGCGGTCTGCGACGGGCGCTCCTGGTTCGCCGGCGCGCCCGTTTTTGGCTGGATGCGGGGATCGTCTTCATCCATGTCCCGAAGGCCGCGGGAACCAGCTTCAACGAGGCGCTCTACGGCCGCTTCATGGGCCATCCGCACGCGCGCGACATCAAGCGCTGGGCGCCGGCTGCGGTCGGAAAGCTGCCCATGTTCGGAATCACCCGCAATCCGTGGGACCGCCTGGTCTCCGCCTGGCGATTCGCCCGCCAGGGACGCGGCGTCGGCGAGACCTACCGTGCCGGCATGTGGCAAGCCGAGAGGTACCAGATACCGGAGTTCGAGACGTTCGAGCGATTCGTGAAGGAATGGCTCGCGCCGCGCGACGTGACCAAGCTGGACGGCGTGTTCCAGCCGCAGTGGATGTTCCTCTGTGATCGGCGCGGGAACTTGCTGGTCGATCATGTGGGCACGCTGGAGGACCTCGGGCCGACGCTGGACTTCGTGCGCCGAGTGCGCGGGGTATCACTCCAGATAAGGCAGGCGAACCGGTCTGGAGAGACGGTAGACTATCGCCGCTTCTATACCCCGGAACTGGCGGATCTGGTCGGTCATATTTACGAGGCAGACGCGGCGAGGTTCGGCTATGCCTTCTGAAATCTTCGGCAGAGGCTCGGTAGCGATCCTGAACGGGGTGCTTCGACTGCGCCCGCGCTGATGTCAGATCCCCGCAGACTGAGAGGTGCGAAGCACCAATCTGGTAGA
Organism: Sphingosinicella terrae; assembly: GCF_003347635.1. Classification (GTDB taxonomy): domain Bacteria; phylum Pseudomonadota; class Alphaproteobacteria; order Sphingomonadales; family Sphingomonadaceae; genus Allosphingosinicella; species Allosphingosinicella terrae. The sequence continues at coordinate 235,017 of NZ_QDFY01000004.1, read as the reverse complement.
CTCGACCCATCAAATTCCGGGACCAAACATCTAACCCCCCATACTAGCTCCCCTGCCAACCTGATATCACGCGAAATCCAACGACTTTGAGTCCAGGCTCCGCGAATTGCTCAACGCGTCCTGTGAATGTGCTTCTCATGAATGAGCAACAGCCGCTCATCAGCCGGACTTGGCCCTGCGATCCGGCCAAGCGAAGAAACAATCGAGTTCACCATCCAATCAAGCGGAATTTCGGATCATCGAATAGTCTGATTCCCGACCTTTCCACAATGGAGTCGGCATTCGGCGGGTAGCTTGAGCCGCACTTGCTTGACTGACCACCCGACTGCCTTACTCTCACGTACATGAGCTCCGCCGCTCCAACTCGGTTTCATCGTCCCGACATTGACGGCCTCCGTGCAGTGGCGATCACTCCCGTGGTCCTCTACCATGCCGGATTTCCGCTCTTTTCGGGCGGTTATGTCGGCGTCGATGTGTTCTTTGTAATCTCGGGATTCCTGATAGGAGGCATCGTATATCGTAGCGTCGAGGCTGGCACCTTTATCTATTCCGATTTCTACGCAAGAAGAATGCGGCGGATCGTTCCTGCCCTGGCCACGGTTATGATCGTCTTCCTGGCTGTTGGCATAGTCATCTTTACACCGACGGAACTAGACAGCTTTGCCGTCAGCGCATTTGCAGCTACATTCGGCTTATCCAACATCCTATTCTGGATGGAAACTGACTATTTCTCGGCGGCAGCAGAGCGAAACCCGATGCTGATGACGTGGTCGCTCGGCGTCGAGGAGCAATTCTATTTTCTTCTACCTATCTTGCTCCTCCTGACTTCCCGACTACCGCGGCGGGCGACGTTGCCAATACTCGGCGCCACATCCCTCGCTTCCTTTGCCATCTCTGCGTGGATCACGGGGCGCGATCCATCCTTCGCTTTCTATTGGCTGCCGACAAGGGCGTGGGAGCTCGGTGTCGGCGTCATGCTCGCGATCCGGGAAGAACGGTCGGGTTCGATGATTGTCTCGCCCTTGCTACGTTCCGCCGCCGGAATCACTGGTGCCAGCGTCATCGCCGTATCCGTATTCGCATTTGACTATTCCACGCCCTTCCCGGGCGCCGCGGCAGCTGTGCCAGTGATTGGCGCGACTCTCCTGATCGCCGCGCGTCACGGCCCAGTAAGTTGGCTTCTCGGCCGCAAACCGATCGCGTTGATCGGCCTGGTTTCCTACTCATGGTACTTGTGGCACTGGCCCCTCATGGCGACTATGCGCACAGTCGCGAACCGGAACGTGCCCGGGCACCTCGCCGACCTGACCACGATGGAGGCCCTCGCTGCAGTTGTCGTGTCCTTCATTCTCGCTTTTCTTTCATGGCATATCATCGAGAAACCGTTCCGAAGATCGGCGACAGGTCGCCGTACCTTGTGCCGACGCTATGCTATCGTAGTAGCCGCAGTCGCGGTTCCAACCGCAGCCGCTGCCCGCTTAGACGGATTGCCGGGCCGTTACCCGGGATCGGACGTAGCAAGGCCGATTGTTGACCACACTTGCTTCAGCGGCAACGGTACCTCGGGCCTGCCTGCGCCACGACATTGCTATGGCGAAGGTCCGGGCGTGGCCATCTTGGGCGACAGCCACGCTAATGCGATTGCGCCCGGAATTCGGACTTGGGCGGAAGCGCAGGGCCTTTCGGTGACCCAATTCACCAAAGCTTCCTGTCCATCGCTACTAGGCTACGCGCCGCTGTTTCCGGAGCGGCCTTTCCTTTCGGTCGAGTGTGGGCGTTTCAACAAGCTGGCCCTCGCGAAAGTACTCCAGGATTCCGGCATATCGACCGTGTTCGTCGCCGGATATTGGAGCGCGTACGTTATTGACGACGGGCGCGCGATCGTCACGACCGACGGCTCAGACGGCCTTCCCGGAACAAGCGCCGCTCGCCTCCACAGGGGCCTCGTGGACCTGACACGCCGCCTGACTTCTGCTGGAAAGCGGGTGGTCATATTGGGAGACGTGCCGATTGCCTCCTTCGACGTAGCCGCCGAGCGTGCTGCAAGTGCAATTCCTGCCAGGCGCTACGCCGCTTCACTTATGACGGGGCGACCGATGCTCGGGGAGCGCGTCCGATCGAGCTTCTTTTCGCTAGACGGCAGCGACGATCTCATCCTTGATGCGGGGCAGCGAGGAGGCGGCCGCGTCATCCTCCTACGGCGAACGCTATGCGCCGAATCCGGCTGTCAGGTCATGGCCGATGGACACTTGTTCTACCGCGATGCACAGCATCTCAGCGCCGCCGGCGCTCATTTTGTGGTTCGCGCGCTCGAATCGAGCAACTAGGCCTTGATCTAGCTAGTTGACGTTCGGCCATAGCCAATGGATCGGCACGCCCTCCTTTTCGGTTGATGACGAGGACGGAGTATGATCGGCGGGGTGAGTGATGCGGAAAACGTGAATGGATTTCCCCAAGCCTGAAGTTACCTCAGGAACCTTAGTCCTGCCATTGCGCGTCTGTCGCCGCGCCCGCTACTAGGTGCGGGATCGTCTTTCTCCACGTGCCAAGTGCTGCGGCGAGTATCTTCTACGCCGCGCCCCATGGCCGCTGCATGGCCCATCCACGAGCATGCGACGTTGTGCTTTGGGCACTGGCCGCCGTGCAGGCCCTGCTTATATTCGGCACCACCCGTAATCCTTGAGACCGGCAGCTCTCTGCCTGGCGCATCCGCTTGGGAGGATCGCGCCGTCGGCGAGTCCTGGGCTGCCATATTCCAGACGCAGCGGAGTTGTTTTCCTCACGCTGGAACTGGCGGAGCTAGTGGGCCGTATTTGCGGGATGGATGCGACGAGGTTCAACTATACCTTCTGAAGTGCTCGACAAGGGCTCGGTGACGATCTGGTGAGCGTGCTACGGCTGCGCCCGGCCTGGCGTCGGATCCTGACAAGTTGAGAGGTCAATAGCATCATGCTGGCTGACCCGGAATGCCCGGCCTGCGGAAACCGGAATTGGAGCATCATCGGCGAGCGCATCTATCGTGCTGAAGCTCTCTCGGCGCGCAGTCCGGCTGCGAGCCGCATTCTATTCAAGACGTGGCTTCCCGGCACAATCGAGTTCCGCGCGAAATTCGGCGCCTGCAGGGGCTGCGCCTTCGTGACTTGCCTCCCCCGCCCCAGCGAAGACGACATCCGGAAGAAATACGAACAAGGCGCCCAGCTTGGTCATTATATTCCCTCGAAAGGTGAGGCGCCTGAGCGGACGAGACGACGGGCGCGTCGCCTGGCGCGCATCGTCACGCCTCATCTGACCAGGTCCGTCGATCAGTCGAGGATTCTCGACTTCGGGGGCGGCGATGGCCGCTTGCTCGACGAACTCGTTTCCGCCGGCGCCAGCGGCGATGTCGTGGACTATTGCCGCACGCCGGTCCCAGGCGTTCGCCACATCGGGAATACCGAAGAGGATTTGCCCCGGACGGCGACCTATGATGCGGTCATTTGCAGCCATGTCGTCGAACATTTGGCGATGCCGCATTCCGTCCTGCAGAGACTGAGGATGGTCATCCGGCTAGGCGGCATCCTTTACGTCGAGGTTCCGGTCGAGCTGATCAAGTCGATGCCGGCAGCGCGGGAGCCCGTCACCCACTGCAACTTCTTCATTCCCGAAAGTCTCGCCACGCTTCTGCAGCGCTCGGGCTTTCGCCTGCTGGAGTGCAAGCTCACCACCTATCCACATCCCGGGGGCGGCTGGTCGCTCTGCGTTGCGGCCATTGCCACGCCGGATGAGGATGTCACTGCCAGCTTGTCGGGCATCGAGGCATTGAATCGCTACCTGCGCCCGCCGCTTCCGTTCATGGCAAGGATCCAGCTGATGTCCTGGCGAACCTTGCCGCAGCGCTTCTATCGAAAGTTCAGGTCTCGAGCAGGCCGTTGATCAGGAGCCGCCGACGGGCTTGGAGATCCTGCAGATCTGACGGGCACCTCGAAGGGCGCTGCATGTTCCGAACAGGGCACAGCATCCGCACGTGGCCAGTAGGCAGGCATCGCCAAGCTGCTATGAGAGCGCCCATGTCACTCGCTACAACGACCACCTTCCTGAAGTCGCTGGCTCGCGCCATTTCCGATTCGCACATGCGGAACACGATCTTCCGCACGATAACGGCGGAGGAGCGCCTGCCGCCGGCCCACTGCCCCTGCTGCGGGTTCGGCGGCCGCTTCGCGCCGGCCGGGATGAACGCGCGCCTCGGCCAGCTTTGCCCCAGGTGCAAATCGTACGAACGGCACAGGCTCGTGGCGCTCGCCTTCGAACGAGGCTTCCTGGACCTGAAGGGCAAGGACGTCGTCCATTTCGCGCCGGAGCGGGCTATCCAGCCACTGGTGCGCAAGTCCGGCCCCGCCTCCTACGTCACCGGGGACATCGTGCCGGGGCGCGCCGACAAGGTGCTCAACCTGGAGCAGATCGACCTCCCCGACGCGTCGTTCGACGTGGCGATCGCGTCGCACGTCCTGGAGCATGTCGACGACCGCAAGACGCTGGCGGAATTGCGGCGGATCCTGCGCCCCGGCGGGCAGGTCATGATCATGGTTCCCCTGGTCGAGGGGTGGGATCAGACCTTCGAGGATGCGAGCAAGACGTCGCACGATGAGCGGCAGGCCTATTTCGGCCGCTACGATCATGTCCGCTATTATGGAGCCGACTTCCGGGGCAGGGTTCGCGCAGCCGGCTTCGCCCTCGACGAATTCACCGCCGGGCCGGTGGAATCGGTGGACTACCGCCTGTCGCGCGGGGAGAAGATCTTCCTGGCGACGAAGACCGACGGCTGACCGGTCAGCGCCCCTGGGCGGGCTGAGCGGCTTGGCGGCCGGGATCGAGGGCGGCCCTTATCCGGTCGCCGAACTCCCGGTTTATCCGCTTCTGGTCGAATGCCTTCTCGACCTTGAGCCGAGCGGCGCGGGCAAGCGACTGGCGGTGGTCCGGATCGCGGATGAGGCTTTCCAGATGCCGCGCGAGGACATCCTCGTCCCGTTCCGGAGCAAGCAGCCCCGACACCTCATGTTCGACCAGTTCCGGGATGCCGCTGTGAAAGGTTGAGACGACCGGCACCCCGGCGGCCATGGCTTCCATGAGGGAAACCGGGATGCCTTCCATGTCGCCGTCGGCGGCGACGACCGAAGGCAGAAGGAACAGATGCGCCTCCCGCAGCCGCTCCCGCACCTGGCCGGATGAGAGCGGCCCGAGCAGGCTGATCCGATCCTGCAGGCCCGTCGCCGCGATCAGCTCGCGGAGCGGCTGCTCCAGTGGGCCATCGCCGCCGATGTCGAAACGCCAGTCGAGGTCGGGCGAACTGCGCGCAACCCGCGCGAGCGCTCGAATAGAGTATTCCGCGCCCTTCTTCTCGACCAGTCGGCCTACCGAGAGGATACGTACCGGATCGCCAGGCGACCAGTTCGCCGGCGCGAAGCCGATCTCGTCGCAGTCCACGCCCATCCGCAGGATCTGGATGCGATCGGCAGGACAGCCCAGCCTGGCAAGCTTTTCGGCCCACAAGTGGCTGATAGGGAGGAAGCGGTCACCGGCCTCGAACAGCGGCCGGTAGAGGTCTTCGCCTTGCTCCTTCAGGGACTGCGAAAGATCGTATCCGTGGAAGACCGTCCAGATCGGGGCTGCCTCCTTCATCCCCCGGACCGTCCTCGCCGCGGAAAGCCCCGTCGGACCGAAATGACAGAGCAGGAGGTCCGATTCGGCCGCCGCGCGCCGGCGCAGCCGCTGTCTGGCGATCCGCAGCGCCGTTTCGCGCATGCCCGAAGGCAGGAATCGCAGCTGGGCGAGACGGGAGAGGATGTGCCGATCCGCAAATCGGGCGCGATCCAACAGCGTCCGGCCCACCGGGTGGCGCAGGCCGCTCTCGGAGGCGTGGACTGCGAAGATCCGGACCTCAAAACCTTGCTCCTCCAGAGCCACGATCTGGTCGAGGACGAATGTCTGGGAAAGCTCCGGAAATCTTGCCAGCAGGAACGCAATACGCAATGGGGCGCGGGCATCATGGGCCTTACCGGTCGGGGCGGACATCGTTCACCTTGTACTTGGGTCCGTGAATGCAGCCGATCGGCGTAATCCGCTCCGGGATGTGGTCGGCCTGTCGGCTCCGCCCTAGAAGGCCTAGCCGGCCGGTTCAATTTTGATCTTCATCGGTCGTGCTGCGGGCCTAAATCGTCGCGTCGGGTTCGCGACGCGCGAGCGGCGAGTGGGGAAGCCATGAAAGCCATGCTGAAGTCTCTCATGCCCGGGTCGGTCAGGCGCCCGCTGCGACGGGCGCTGTCGAGGCTGACTTCGCGCGCGCCGATTGCCGCGCCGTTGAACCCGGACCGCGCGCGGCTTGCTCGGGAACGGTTCGCCCAGGTGGATTGGCAGGAAGCGGCCGAGCGGCGGGCCGTCTATGCGCTCACGCCGACGGCGGACCTGCGCAACATCGGCGACCATGCCCAAGCGGTCGCGATTCGCGCCTGGCTGGAAAAGCACTATCCCGACAGCCCAATCGTGGAGCTGGACAAGGATATGGCGATCGCCTGCCACGAGGAGATACGTGCGAGAGTCAGGCCGTCCGACAGGGTATTCCTGCATAGCGGGGGGAATCTCGGCGATCGCGGGCGCTGGTCCGAGGGCGGGCGCCGCCTGATGATCGCCGGCCTTCGGCATGTGCCCGTCGTCAGCCTACCCCAGACGATCCATTTCAGCGACACGCCTTCCGGCCGGGCGGAGCTGAATACCTCGCAGCATGTCTATGGGCGTCATCCCGACCTGACCGTGCTGGGACGCGATGCGGTGAGCGGTGCGCTCGCGGCAAAGCTGTTCCCGCGCGCCCGGACCGGTACCTACCCGGATTTTGTACTTTCCCTGAGCGCTTCCGCCTTCGATCTTGAGCCAAATCCTGCCCATGCGGGCAAGCTTCTCGCCTGCCTGCGGCTCGACAATGAGTCGGTGTTCGACCCGGAAGGGCGTCAGCGTCTATTCGATCGCCTCGGCCGTTCGGCTACGCTGTTCGACACGACGTTGCCGGACCCGATCCCGCCCGAGCTCCGACGGGCCACGTTGCGCGAGACGCTGAATCTCTTCGCGGGCCACGACCTGGTGGTTACCGATCGCTATCATGGCCTCATCTTCGCGGTCATCTGCCGCAAGCCCGCCGTCGTGTTGCGGACAGTGGACCACAAGCTTACCTCCGCGATCGAGTGGTTCAGCGGCATTCCCAACGTGATCTTCTGTGAATCCGCCGAACGCATTCGCGAAGCCGTCGAAGAGGCGAAGGCGGTGCCGGACTTCGACTATCCCGATTTCAATGGGGACTATTTCGACCGGCTTCCGGATTGGCTCCGCGGCGAGTCCGCCTCGACGGTCGCCGGTGCGGCGCGGGAGGGAACGCGATGAGCGGCAGCGTCAAGAAACTCATTCCCCGGCCGCTGCGCAGGAAGCTCGCCCGCCTTCGGGACGCTTTGCGCGCGCCACCCGCCGCCCCCGCGCCGCGCCTCAAGTCCTTCCATCATGCCGACGAGGCGAGCTTGTCCACGGACGAGCTCCTCGCTTTCGCCCGACACGATGCGCATCGGATAGAAAAGGCATTCTACAACCGGATCTTCGAACCGAAGCGAAGCTATTTCGAGCAGCGTCGAGCGAATGTCCTCCGTACCGCCGAACTCCTGCGTGAGCGCAAGTTCGACATGTCCGAGCCTACGCTGAAGTGGGCGGAGCATATCGCGCTCACCTTCGACGAATTGGAGGAAAAGTTCATTCGCCCCCATTGTACCGAACCTCAGCCCGTGCAACCGGATCTAGCCGATTCCATCATCGCTCTCGCGGCAAGGCGCCGCAGTTCGCGCGTCTGGGCGAGCGAGCAGCCCTCTGCCGAAAGCCTCGAAGCCTTCGCTTACAAGATGATCGACGCCGCACGCTGGGCACCGAATTCAGGCGACAGGCAGCCTTGGCGATTCAAGATCATCAGCCGGCCCGAAGACAAGCTCCTTCTGAAGGGCCTGAAGGAGGAGCATTGCTATGCAGCGCCCTGCCTCATCTTCGTAGGCACGGACAGGAGGGTCTATGGCGCCCTGGGACAGCAGGAAGCGGGGCTCTACATCGATGCGGGCGCGGCCACGATGCTGATGGTCCTTGCGGCACATGCGAGCCATTATGGCGTCTGCTGGAATCACTTTTCGCGCGACCTGATTGAATCCCGACCGCGCAACCGCGAAATATACGACGGCTTCGTCCGCGAGATGGATATTCCCGACTTTATCGAGCCGGTGGCGATTGTCGCCTTTGGCGTCGCAGCCTTCCATCCTCCCGTACCCCCTCGAATGAAGGTAGAGTCTCTCCTTCTCTAGTCGCTCGCTGCCTTGAGCGGCTTTCGTGCGACGATCAGGAAGCCCAGCGGCATGCTGGCCGTCTTGCCGTCGGAGAATTCTCGCACGGACCGAAGGTCCATGATCCAGGCGGTGCACCTTGCCACGAATCTGCCCAGCCGCCGGCTCTTCGCATGCGCCAGCTTGGCGGCGACGTCGCAGAGCACGTCCATACCGGTGCCGAAGGGGGCAAGGCTCACGACCTCGAGCCCGTGCTCCTCTGCCGCTCGCCGGAGCGCGTGATCCGTCCAACGAAAATAGTCGTGTGGCTGCTCGTGGAGCCAATACATGAAGGGCGTGCCGAGAATGATGTGGCCGCCGGGCCGGAGGATCCGGGACATCTCGGCCCAGAGCGTTCCATGTCCCCAAATATGCTCGAGGACGCTGGTCGACAGCAAAGTGTCGTATTCCTCGGAGTCCAGCGGTAATGGTTCGTTGAGGTCGGCGAAGACGTCGACATGCTTCGTGTCGTGCGGCGAGCCGGGCCAGTCGACACATGTGACGTCGGAAACAAAGGCGCGATAGGCGCCGTACAAGGGAGCCTTGCCGCTCCCAAGGTCTAGGAGGTGGCCTCTTGCATGCTGTCGAATAGCGGAGACGTAGGCCCGAACGGCGCGAGCGGATGTATGTCTGCTGGGAGCCGCCAACTCACGGGGATCGGATGAGGGATGCCAGTCGTCCCGCACGAGGACGAATTTGGTGGGCTCCCAAAGCTCCCTATTCTTCATATTGTCGCATTCTCTATGATCTCAGCAGTCGGAATGGGTCGTTAAGAGGTTAGCGCGCGCTATCATCCGTGCTCGGCGCGTAGGATGAGAGCGCCCAAGTCACAGCTTCGTCGACGCGGCTCGGCTCATGGAAATCCCTCCGGAGCCGAGATGGCGGCGGTCCAGGGTTCGTACTGGGATACCAGACTGTTCGGCCTGCAAGGCGCGCACCTACGTCGCCACGCAGATCCCTGCGTGAAAGCGCCGGCAATGAAGCGCGCGCCAGGACCCGTTGTATAGCGGGCCCGTGATAAGCCGATTGTGGAAAACCACCGCTGAAGGCTCGCACATGAGCCTGATGCATCCCCTGAAAGGCAGCGCACCGGCGCCATAGAATCTCCGGGAGCAACCGTTGAAGCCCGTGGGAAATCGGGACCTCGGCAGCGCTGGGCAGGCGGTCGAAGCGGCGCGCATAGAGATTTCGAAGGCGCTGCTCCCTCGGTCCGGGATAATTGGCCAACGTTCTCCAGCGGGGGGTGGTGTAAGCGTCCAGAAGTGCGCCGGACCAGAAAATTGCCCGACGCTGCAGAGATTCGGCGATCCGTCTTCGATGGGGACTCCATCGGATATGCTGCATATCTATCGTGCCGAGGCCAAGTGCGGTCTCGATCACATCCCAGCCCTCGTCGACGGAATCCTCCATTTCGATTACCTCATGACCAAGACCGTTCCTGTGCACGAACTGCTGCACGAGTTCGAAATTGGGCCTCGCGCTCACGACCATCACCGGATTGGTCCAAGGCAAAAGGAGAAGGTTGAGACTGTCCTTCCCGCCGCAGCCAATGACGTTCGTATATCCCGGGTGCCGATCTTCTACCGCCGCAACGTCCGATTGTAGCGCCGTCGCCAGCTGCTCCACGAATTCGTCTTCGTCCTTGAGAGAGGGGCGTCGCTCCGGCGCGCCTCCTATCCTTTGAAGCTCCCGTTCGAAAGGAACGTTCGCCGGCACATATCGGAAATCGGGTCGCATCCGGAACGCATGCGACTCGGCTGTCGGCAAGTACCGCCCCTTCTTCAGCACCAGCGCCAATGGAGAGTATGAATAAAAGCCGTTCCACTCGAAGACGGGATAGAAGCTAGGACGGCCTGCAAATGTGGTTGACTTCCAGATGAGCGGAGCGTCTGCGCGTCCCCAGACGTCTTCTTCGGTCAGGGGCCGATCAGTCTCGACATGCTTCTCAGTCAAACTCCGGAACTCGCTTAGCCACTCAACAGGTGTCACTTGGCCTCCATCCGTTTCATCAAATTCAGTCTGACTTGGGAAGTCCGCTGGCATCACGGTCGGGCGGAAGCAATCGGACCGCCAATCCGCAGCAACATGCGCGCCTGGTGCCATATACTGGCAATCGCCGCGCGGCCGTCTTCTCGAAAGGCTGCGAGGCCGAGCGCTAGAGCATATGCGAAGGGGACGGCGATGCATAGCAAGGAGACGAAATTCAGGTGCGGCGAGGCCCACGAGATGGCCGCCCATGTCACCAGAGCCGCGGCCAGCCCGGGGAGTTGCACTCCGTAAAGATCGGCTGTCCGGACCGGTGTTCCTCGAACGCACCACGCGAACAGTGCCGGCATCGTGACGACCGATCGGATTGCCAGCGCCATCGCGACTTCCGTTGCTCCCCATTGAACGCCGATGACTATGGCCAGCAGTGTCGTAATGCCTGACACGATCCCCCACTTGAGCAGCGCACGGCCTTGGCCTGTAGCGATGAAGAGCCAGCCCGTCGTGTTCGACAGCGGCTTCGTGAGAGCCGCAATGCTGAACCAGAAGAAGATGGGAGCGGCCCCGGACCACTGATCGCCGAGGAGGAAAGGAATTAACCTGTCGCTCGTGGCTCCCGCGACGGCAATGCCTGGAACGGCCGCGAGAGCGATCGCTTGGGCGGCCGTCAGATAGGATCGCCGGAAGCGCTCAGGCTCGTCCTGCAGACGGCTCAGTACGGGAACCATCACCCTGGAAATCGGCGCATTGATGTTCTGCAGCGGAAACATCATCAGCCGAAAGCTGCGATCGTAGAGGCCGAGCGCCGCGGATCCCCAGACGCGGCCTATCAGAACATTGTCAATGTGTCGCGCGATGAAGTCGAAGAAATTGAAGCCGGTGAGGGAGCCACCAAAGCGTACCATCTCGCCGACCCCGGCAAAGGAAACGCGGATGCTGGGACGCCAGGCGCTGCTCCACCATGTGAGGACCACGCCGACAAAGGTCCCGATGAACGTGCCTACCCACAGCGCCCAATAATTTCGCAGGAGCAGGGCCGCGCCAACCGTCGCGACAAAGGTCGCGACTGAACTGATGATAGTGATGCGGCTGATGGCGGGAAAGCGCATGGCGCGGTTGAGGAGCGCCATGTGCTGCAATGCCGAGCCGCTGATCAGCACCGTTAGCGCCGAAGCGGCCGTGACGTAGCCCGGTCGGGGATCTCCGTAGAACCAGGCAACGACAGGCGCGAGCGCAAGCATCGCGACCACGATCGCCGCGGATGCACCCATGTTAACCCAGAAGAGCGAATTGGATTGCGAGGCCGAAAGCGTCTTCGATTGAACCGTGGCATGGTTGAGGCCGAGGTTCTGGAACATAATCAGAAATGCGGCCACAGGAGCGGCCATGGCGACAATACCGTATTCGACCGGCGACAGGATCCTCGCCACGACGATGGTCGAGGCAATCGACAGGAAGACCTTTACGGCCTGAGCCGTGCCGATATGGGCGGCACCGCGAGCGGCCGTCCGACCGAAGGAGGATGGGCGATCTTCTTGTTTCTCGGACATTTCGGTGGGATGTAGAAGTGTGAGGCTACCATCTTAGCAGCGGTGAGGCCCCCGCACAAACAGCGCTTGCGGCATCGGATCATGAGCAAGCTAGCCCCTTGATGGCCTTCCGTCTCCGCTCTACCGGGGGTGTTCGCTCATTCACGCTCGCTTCTCGGACGCGCCGAAGACGGTTCCACCAGATCAGACACCCTGATTTCGCGAAATGACGCCGCTCGTCACGGTCATCATCCCCGTTTATCGGGACTGGGAGCGCCTTGAACTTTGCCTCGGCGCGCTGGCGAAGCAGAGTCTGCCTGCGTCCGACTTTGAGGTGATCGTCGCAAACAATGAATCGCAGGAACGCGTTGCGCCGGTCGCGCTTCCCCCTAATTGCCGGATCATCCACGAGCCGAAGCCAGGCTCCTATGCGGCACGCAACAGCGCCCTGCGCGTCGCGCGCGGCCAATATCTCGCTTTCACCGACAGCGACTGCATCCCCGCCCCCCGCTGGCTGGAAGCGGGACTGATCCATCTTCAGGCGAATCCCGATGCCCGAATCACCGGGCCTGTTCCAATATTCCGCGAAGAGGGCACTCCGCGGCTCGTTTTCCTCTACGAGTTTCATACCGCCTTTAAGCAGAAGCAGATCGCCTCGCTCGGCCGGTGCGCGACGGCCAATCTTATGGTCCCGCGGTCGGTCTTCGACAGGGTCGGCCCGTTCGACGAGCGGCTTCTCTCCGGTGGCGATGCCGATTGGGGTGAACGGGCCAAGGACGCAGGAATCCCGCTTCACTATGTAGAGGGCTTCCTTGTCGCCCATCCCGCCCGTTCCACATTCGACGCGATCGTCCGCAAGAAGCGCCGGTTGGCCGGTGCGATGGCCCAGCGCAAGGGCTACTCCACTTGGCGCTATGTCGCCCGAAGGATGCTCCCGCCCTTCAGGCAGTTCAGGCAATATGTTCTACAGTCGGGCCGCGGCCGGCTCGGCTCGGTCGATGCGTTCGCGCTCTTCTTCATCCACTGGAGTCTTCAGTGGGCGGACGCGTTCGAGTTCGTTCGGGTTCGCCAGGGCTGGAAGTCCCCAAACCGGAGTTGACGCGGAAGCGAACCCCGCGAACGTATTGAAACGCGCTGGAGTGAATGGCTCCCTTGATGATGGTTGGCCGGAAGACTAGGGCTGAGGCCGAGCGCGCTGCAACACGCTGCAACCGGTCGGATCGCCACTATCGGTGAAGACCCTTGAGTCGGAACGAGATGAATTCAGCGATTTCGGTCATCATTCCCATCTACAAGGATTGGGAGCGCCTCAGGCTCTGTCTCGACGCCCTCGAGCGTCAGACCCTGCCTGCCGACCGGTTCGAGATACTAGTCGCGAATAATGAGCCGGAGGGGCATTGCCCGTTGGAGAGGCTGCCGCCCAACGCCAGAATCCTCCACGAGCCCAGCCCGGGATCCTATGCGGCGCGCAACACGGCCGTCGGCCAGTCCCAAGGCAGGTGGCTCGCCTTCACCGACGGCGATTGCATCCCCGACAAGGACTGGCTGGCCCGCGGCCTCGAGCTGCTCGAACGCCATCCCGAGGAGCGCATTACCGGGCCGGTCAGCATCTTCCGCGAGGAAGGCTCCGATTATTATGCCTATCTGTTCGACGCCCACACCGCCTTCCCGCAGGAGCAATATGCGCGCGATGGCGTCTGCGTGACGGCCAACCTCCTCGTCTCCCGCGCCGTGTTCGATCGCGTCGGTCCCTTCGAGCAGACCATGTCGGGCGGCGACTGGGAATGGAACATGCGGGCGCACAAGATGGGCGTTCCGATCCGCTACGATTCCGGGGTGGTGGTGGCGCATCCCGCCCGCCGAACCCTCGCGGAAATCTTCAAGAAGCGCCGCCGCGTCGCCGGCTCGATCGCCCAGAACCGCAAGCGGTCGCTGCCCATCTATGTGCTCGGCCGGATCAAGCCGCCGCGGCGGCTGCCGTTCAAGCGCTCCAATCTGGGCTGGCGCGACTGGAGCGCGCTCTATCTGATCGCCTGGGCCAAAGGCCTCGTCGAGGCGCATGAATTCAGCCTCGTCAAGCTCAAGCTCAAGCGCCCGAACCGGGCCTGATATGATCGCCCCGGCCGCCTTGGGCGGCGGCGACCGAACGGTGTCGGTGGTCATTCCCGCCTACAAGGCGGCCTCGACGATCCGCCGCGCGGTCGACAGCGTTCTCGAGCAGCCCGGCGTGGAAGCTTCGGTCATCGTCGTGATCGACGGCTTGCTCGACGAGACAGCGGATCGGCTTCGCGACTACGACCCGGCCCGCGTGCAGGTGATCGCGCGCGAAGAGAATCGGGGCGCGCAGGTGAGCCGCAACGAAGGCCTTGCCGCGGCGAGCGGCGAATATGTGATGTTCCTCGACTGCGACGACTATCTGGAAGGACCCCTGCTCGCGGGGCTCGTCGATGCCATGCAGGCCGAAGCCGCCGATCTCGGATTCGCCCCCATGCAGGTCGAGGCGGAAGGCAGCGGCGAGCGAAGGGCGCTGTTTCAGCCCGATTATCGCTCCGCCGCCCATCTGTTCGAAAGCTGGTTCGGCCGCGCGCGCTTCGTCGCGCCCTGTTCCGTGCTGTGGCGGACCTCCCACGTGCGACGGATCGGCGGCTGGGACGAGACCATTCACAAGAACCAGGACGGCGAGATCGTGCTGCGCGCTGTGCTGGGCGGGGGCCGCTTCGCCTTGTCCAGCCAGGGCCGGGGCATCTATGTCGATCATCCGTCGGCGGAGCGCATCACCCGGCGTTCCGACAATATGGAATCGCCCTTCGACGTGGCGGAAAAGCTGCTCGCGATCGATTCCCCGGTGGTCGATGCCGCCACGCGCGAGGCGGTCTGCGCCCGCCGTTACTACATGCTCGCGGGCAACTGCTATTATCGGGGGCTCGACGTGTTGGGCGACCAGGCGCTCCGCCGCAGCCGGCAGCTCGGTTTTCGCGGCCACCAGGGCTCTTTGCCGCATCGCGTCGCGTCCGCGCTGCTCGGCCTGCGCCGTCGCTACCGTCTGTCGCGCGGGCTACGCCGGCTGGTGCCGGTGCGCTGATGTCGGTCTCCGTCATCGTCACCACCTATAATGATGGCGAGTATCTGCCGGACTGCCTGGCTTCCGTCGCGAGGCAGACCCGTGCGGCCGACCAGGTGATCGTCGTCGACGACGGGTCCACGTCCGATCGCGCTCTGGCCGGAATTGCGGCAGGCCTGGAAGCGCATCCCCGCACGCTCTTGCTGCGCCAGCAGAACCGGGGGCCGTCGGCCGCCCGCAACAATGGGCTTGAGGCGGCCAGCGGGACCTTCATCGCCTTCCTCGACGCCGACGACCGTTGGGCTCCGGAGAATCTGGAGAGGCGGCTTGCCTTGATCGAGCGGGACGAGCGCGTCGTCGCCGCCTATTCAGGGTTCCTGGCGCGGGCGCCGGAGGGGGCGGAGGGCCGGTCGAGCTTCCGCGAGCATCTCGGCCCGCTGGAACCGCGCCTGGTCGGGGTGCCCGGGGGGCTTCCCGGCGGCCTGCCACTCTATCTGCTGCGCCGGCAGGCCGCGGTCGACGCCGGCGGGCTCGATCCATCCTTGACGATCATGGAGGATTTCGACTTCCTGATCCGCATCGGCCGGCAGCAAGGGCTGTTCGCCGGAAACAACGATCCGCTCTATCTGCGGACGGTCCGGCCGGGATCCCTGACCCGCGCCTCGGCGGATCGTCGCTATCGCGGGACGCTCCAGTTCCTGCGCAAGGCGTCCGAGCAGCGCTATTTCAGCCGGTTCGAGCTTGCCCGACGTCGCGCCTTCGCCATCGCGGCCCATTGGCGCCAACGCCTGAGGTCGAAGACATCCGCCTGAGGATTGGCGCTACCTGCGCGCGACTATGTCGGAATAAAGCGAGAGATGTGCCGAGGCGCAGGCCTCCATCGTGAAGGCGCGGGACCGTTCGACGGCCGCCGCCGAGAAGCGTTCATACTGCTCGTCTTCCGTCAGCGCGTCGACGATCCGGCGGGCCAGTGCTTCCGGGTCGGACGGGGGTACCAGGAAGCCGTTGATCCCGTCGCCCACGACCTCGCCATTGCCGCCGACATCGGTCGCGACGATGGGCACGCCGGACATCGCCGCCTCGATCAGCGTGATCGGCAGTCCCTCATGTTCCGAGGAGTTCACCAGCAGGTCGGCCGCGCTCATCAGCTCGGCTATGTCGCCGCGCGCCCCGAGCAGCTCGAACCGGGAATCCAGCCGCCGCTCCGCGATCAGCGTCTTCAGCCGCGCCCGCTCTTCTCCCTCGCCCGCGACGGCGAATCGCGGCTGGCGGCCGGCCGATTCGAACAGGCCGGTCGCGATCGCCGCCGCCTCGATCAGGTTGCCATAGTCCTTCTTCGGCGTGAGATTGCCGACGCTCAGGATGAACGGGTTCACCGCAGGGCCACGGTCCCGCGGCGAAGCCTCGAAGTCGGCGGGAACGCCGTTGCGGATCATCGTCATCGGGCCGCGGACATGCGCCTTCAGGAAATCCCGGCAGGCGTCGCCGATCGCGACATAGGCATCGACGAAACGATCGAACAGCTTGAACAAGATCGGTGGGAAGTTCGCCGTGACGTTGTGATGCGTGTAGACGGTCGGGACCCGCAACCCGCTGAACGCCCGGCAAAGCAGGCCACGGGCGAGATGGATGTGAAGGATGTCGGCGCCGAACTGCCGGACCGAGCGTCGGAGCCTCGTCGCGCCTGCCAGGGGATTTCGGAAATCGCGCGGCGCCATGACCTCGTAGGTGACGCCGCCCGCGTCCAGCGTGGCGAGCAGTTCGACCTCGAAGTCGGCCGGATTGCCGACGCCCGCGGCGCTCGACATGAACACGATGTGGCAGTCATGGCCCTGCCGGACCATTTCCCGCGTCATGTTGCGCACGAGTATCTCGGCGCCTCCGGCCGCCGGCGAGGCCAGCACGGACAGGATTCTCATCGAACGCCTCGACGATCAGGCGCAGGGGGTAGACTGGGAATGGGAATAGCTCCGTATCGGCAGATGAACCTGGGCCGTATCGATCGGCCTTGAACTTGGATCGTCATTGCGGGCGTATCGCGCCGAAGCAACCCCGCATCGCTTCGCAGGCCGGGCAGCCTTGCCTTATGCGGCCCGATGACGACAGGTCCGAAACCGATCGCCTTGAGGCTGGTGGGCCGCTCATTGGCCCGACTTTGCGGTATGGCAAGGCTCGTTCGGCCGACCGTGCCGATCGCCTTGCCCCATCTGGCTCTGGTAAAACGATTTTCAGCTGCTAGAGGGAGCGGCTCCGGCCGCGCGTGGGCGCGACGGATCGAAGGCGGAGCCATGGATTGTCGCTCCTGCCCGATTGGTTTAGGCCTTGCGGGGCGTCGGCTACAGGTAAGCAGTTCATGATCGTTGCCCTCTTCGGACTGGTGATCAGCCTGTTCGCCTACCTGATCGCCTTTCCGACGGAACGGTCTCGTCGCTTCGACGTCTATGCGGCCCTGCTCGCGCTGCACATCATCGCCGCGATCGGTTACTGGCTGCAGAGCTTCGAATCCGCGATGGATGCCTTCACTTATTATCGCGATCCGTTCGGCTTCGTCAGGCAGGATCCGTTCAAGGAGGGGACGTATTTCGTCGTCCACTTCGTCCAGCTGATCAGGAACACGCTTGGCGGATCATTCCTGGATCATTTCCTCTTCTTTCAATGCTTCGGAATGATCGCCATCGCCTTGATGATCCGGTCGTTCGTCGAGATTGCGGAATCGCTGGAAATGACGGTCCCGCTCCCGGTCTATTTCGTCCTGTTCCTGCCGGGACTCCATTTCTGGACGGCCGGTATCGGCAAGGACGGCCCGATGATCATGGCGATCAGCCTCGCCGCCTGGTGCTCGCTGCGAATCGAAAAAAGGCTCCCTTGGCTGGCGCTTTCCCTGGCCATCATGGTGTGTATCCGGCCGCACATCACCCCCTTCGTCATGGCGGGCATGGTGGCGGCCCTGCTCCTGTCGAAGCGCGCCGACACGAAGGTGCGCCTGATGCTGGCGCCGATCGCCGCCGCGGGCCTCGTCGTGTTCATCGGCCGCGCCGCGGCAAGCATGAACATGACCGAGGTGTCGGTCACCTCGGTCACCAGTTTCGTCGAGACTCAGCAGGGGTTTTCGGAGGATTATGGCAGCGGCGCGCAGCTCAACACGCTGCCGCTCCCGATGAAGATCTTCACCTTGATGTTCAGGCCCTTCTGGTACGACGCCGAGGGACTGATGGGCTATGCGGCCTCCGCCGAGAATACGGTGCTGATGGCCTTCGTCCTCTACCTCCTCTACAATTGGAAGACGGTTCTCTATCTTTTCCGTCACGTCTTTTTCGTGGTTTATTGCGCCACTTTCTCCTCGATGGTGATCTTCTCGCTGGCGCTCATCAGCTACAATGTCGGCTTGGGACAGCGGATGAAGATGATGGCGATCCCGCCGGCGCTGCTCCTGCTCGCCGCCGTCTACATGTACAAGCGCTCCGCCGCGGCCCGGGCCGCGGCGGCCGCAGAGGCCGCCGAGGCGCAGGCCCGCGAATATGCTGCTGCGGCGGCGGCGCCGACGCACGTCTGATGCGCCGCTGATCCCGCCTGTCCCAATGCCGCAACAGACGCCGATTCCCGGCCATCGCCCGCCATCGCAGCGCGTCGTCGTGCTCGGATCCTATGCGCCGTCGCTGACCAAGTTCCGGGGGCCGATGCTCGCGGCAATGGCAGCGCGCGGGCACCAGGTCGTCGCTGCCGCGCCTGCGATTGATGCCGCCACGGCGGCGGAGCTTCGCGGCCTCGGCGTCGAGCCGGTTTCGATCGAGATCAGCAATGCCAGCCTCAATCCGGTCGGAATGTGGCGCTCCTATCGCGCGCTGCGCCGCCTCCTGCGGGCGCGGCGTCCGGACCTGATCCTCTCCTACACGATCAAGCCGGTGATCCTGGGCGCGTTGGCCGGGCGTGTCGAGGGCGTGGCCCGGATCGCCTCCCTGATCACCGGCCTCGGGTTCGCTTTCACCGGCGAGAATGTCGTTGGGCGCCGGCGGATGGTTCGCCAGGTGGCGGCGTCGCTCTACCGGCAGGCGATCGTGCGGTCCGACATCGTGCTTTTCCAGAATCGAGACGACCAGGCGACTTTCCGCTCGCTGGGCATCCTTCCGGAGCATGCCGGCAGCGCCGTCGTCGACGGTTCCGGAGTAGACATCGAACAGTACGCGCTGGCGCGATTGCCGGCCGAAACCTCCTTCCTGATGATCGCGCGCCTGCTCAAGGACAAGGGCATCCGCGAATTCGCCATTGCCGCGAACCGCATAAGGCGCGAGCATCCGGAGGTGAGGGTGTCGTTGGTCGGCTATCTCGATCCATCGCCCGACTCCATCACGCCGGAGGAGCTGGAAACGATTAAGGCCGGCGGCATCGAATTCCTGGGCAAGCTGGACGACGTGCGTCCGGCCATAGCCGGGTGCCGTGTCTACGTGCTGCCCAGTTATCGGGAAGGTACGCCGCGCTCGGTGCTCGAGGCGATGGCGATGGGGCGCGCCGTCATCACCACCGACGCGCCGGGCTGCCGCGAGACGGTGATCGACGGCACCAACGGCTATCTCGTTCCCGTCCAGGATGCGGAAGGCTTGTACCACGCGATGAAGAAGTTCGTGCTTGATCCCGCGCTGGCCGAACACATGGGGATGGAATCGCGTCGCATCGCGGAGCAGCGCTACGACGCGCGCAAGGTCTCCGCGGACATTTTGGGCCATCTCGGGCTATGAACATGATCGATACCCGCATGTCCCGACGCAAACGACGGCTCTACCCGAAGCGCCTGTTCGACATCAGCGTCGCCGTGACGGCGCTGGTCCTCCTTTCTCCGGTGATGCTGGCGGTCGCGATCGCCGTGCGCATTAAGCTCGGCGGCCCCGTCCTCTTCGTCCAGGCGCGGCCGGGCCTTGGCGGGAGCATCTTCAAGCTCGTCAAGTTCAGGACGATGCTGGACCAGACCGATGCCTCGGGTCGCCCCCTTCCGGATTCAGAGCGGCTCACGCCCTTCGGCCAATGGCTGCGCTCGACCAGCCTGGACGAACTGCCGGAGCTGTGGAACGTGCTCAAGGGCGAGATGAGCCTCGTCGGCCCGCGGCCGCTCCTGATCCAGTATCTGCCGCTCTACTCGCCTTTCCAGGCGAGGCGGCACGAGGTCCGTCCCGGGATCACCGGCTGGGCCCAGGTCAACGGCCGCAACGCCCTCACCTGGCCGGAGAAGTTCGCGCTCGACGTCTGGTATGTCGATAATCTGAGCTTCGCCGTCGACATGAAGATCCTGTGTCGCACCGTCTCAAGCGTCTTTACCCGCCACGGCATCAGCGCGGAAGGGGAGGCCACGATGCCTTTCTTCCTGGGCGAGACCGGCGACGAACCGCTGGGCGAAAGCGGCCGCTGAGCTCCGACGGCCCCGGTCGCGGGACGGGCATTGCGGGGAGGAGCGGCTTTCCGCTCCGCCCGCTACCTTCGTGCCCGAGGCTCGTCCCCGAGGCCGCCCGGGACGAGCCCGAGCGGCCGCCGTGGCACGGGCGGGGCTCGAGACCGCTCTCTGCCGCCCGTCATCCGCGGAGGCAGGTTCGGCGGGAGGTGCGTCGGCCCCCCTCGGCTCGTCCCTATTTGCGCTGGAGCAGCCAGAACTGGATCGCGCAATAATTACCCCGCGGCTCCAGGAAGGAGAAGAAGCTCACGAAATGCGAATTGTAGACGATGTCCGCCCTGGTCACGGCCGGGTAGACGACGCGGCTCATGAAGTAATGGGAGGAGAGGAAATTGAACGGCACGTAGGCGGGGTCGGTCTCGCTCGGCAGGCTCGCCACGTCGAAGTGCGCCTTTATCACATCGAGAAACCAGCCCTTGTCGAACCACAGATTGTGATAGGGCATGTCGTTCGGCTCGAGTCCCAGCTCGCCCCGGGCCGCGTTCAGATTCTCCAGCCCGTCGGTAAAGGCCTCGATGCAGATATAATGGCCACCTTGTCGCAGGATGCGGGCCACTTCGGCGATGGATTTTGCCTGGTCCTGCTGGTCCATCACGTTGATGATGCACCGCTCCGTGACGATGATGTCGAAGCTCGCGTTTTCGAAGGGCATATCGCGCACGTCGCCCTGGACGATCTCGCACCCCTCGACGCCGCGCTGCCGGGCGATCTCGACGAGCTCGGGCGTATATTCGAGCCCCATCAGCTCCATGTCGGCGTGACGCTGTCTTATCTGCTCCAGCAGGTATCCGTTACCGCAGCCGATATCGAGCAGGCGAAGCTTTCTGCTTCCATTCTGCTCGAGATAGGCGAGCGTGCTCAGGATGGCGTCAACTTCGCGGCCCCGCGTGATCTGGTCGCGCATGGTGGAGGAAGCATCCGCCTGAAAAAGCTCGGCTTCCTTTCGATAATGGTCGAGAATGACGTTCTCATATGCCGGCTTGTCGTTCACTGGCTTTCACTTTCCGTCTGTGGAGATGGATGGGCAAAGTCTCGCTCGGTGCGGCCGCATCGCGCAACGGACCGCCGCATTCCGCGGCCGGAGAGCTTGCCGCGAGCCCGCGACCCGAAGCATCTTCTCCGTCCTATCCTGAAGCCGAGCCGCGATCGGTTCGACGACCGCGCCCAGGTTCGGATGGCGGCCCTTAGGATCGGCGCGGGGAGGAGATCAAGCATTGACTTCATGCCGCCCGGCTCTAGAGAAGCCGCTGCCCTCTCTCAGCCGGGTCATATTATTGACGCCGCAGGTTTATTCGGGGATTAAGAGGCGCGGGGGCGGCTAGGAAGAATACGCTAGATGAATGGAAGCCGGATGAATAATGTCGGTCGTGCATCCGCTGTGGCGAAAGCGGGCACCTTTTTCCTGCTTGCTTGCTCAATTTTGCTGACGGCATGCGGCTATCGGCGCGCCGAACTGCCGCCGCCTACGGCGGAATTCAATCAGCCGCCTGATCCCCTGTTCGCCGACCCTTATGATCATCGGCTGGGGCCGACGGACCTTGTCGGCGTCGCCGTCTATAGGGCGCCCGAGTTTACCGGCGATTATCGCGTCGACTCGGCCGGCAACATCTCGCTGCCGCTGGTGGGTGCCGTTCCGGTCCAGGGCATGACCATCGAAGAGGCGTCCGTGATCTTGCGTGAGCGGATCGGCCAGACGTATTACGTCAATCCGGACGTCAGTGTCGTCCTCAAGGAAAGCACCAGCCAGCGGCTGGTGGTCGACGGGTCGGTGCGAAGTCCCGGCGTCTATCCGGTTCCCGGCCGCGTGACCCTCATGGAAGCCGTCGCCCGCGCGGGTGGGACCACGGGCGCCGCCAACCTGCGCCGGGTCGTCATCTTCCGGCAGATTGAGGGGCAGCGCCATGTTGCGGTATTCGATCTGCGGCAGATCCAGGAGGCCCAGACCGAGGACCCGCTGGTCTATGCGTCCGATATCATCATCGTCGACGGCAGCCAGACGCGCCAGGTCCTGAGGGATGTGATATCCACCTTGCCGATCGTCGCCTTGTTCCGGCCTTTCATCTATTAACGCAGCAGGCTCATTCCCATGAACACCCCCATCCCGCACTCTCCCGGAATGAGACCGCCCGGCGCATCCAATCCGATCGGCTTTCCGACAGCGGTGGCGCCTACCGTGGTCGCGCCCGTCTCGGCGCGGCCGGTGGCCTTCGGGATCACCGACATCTGGCGGATCATCATCAAGTACCGGTGGCTGATCCTCGCCTCGCTGCTGCTCGGCATCGCGTCCGCGGTCACCGTAGTGATGATGACCACGCCGCAATATCAGGCCTCGACCACCCTCGAGATCAGCCTGGAGCAGGTGAAGATGGTCGACGTTGGCGGCACCGTTTCCGCCACTCCGATGACCGACGTGCAGTCGCTGGAGACGAATTACGGGCTTTTGCGCAGCCGCTCGCTCGCGCAGCGCGTCGCGCGGGATCTCAACCTGGCCGACAATCCACAGTTCGCCAATCCGGAGTCGCCGCCCGAGCGCAGGCTGGAACAGGCGACGAGCACTTTGGCGAGCACCTTCATGGTGGCGCCGATTCCGAGCAGCCGGCTCGTCCAGATCAGCTTCAAGCATCCGGACCCGGAGATGGCTGCTCAGGTCCCCAATTCCTTCGCGCAGAATTTCATGGAGTCGGTGCTCGAGCGTCGATACGGCGCCAGCGAATATGCGCGTGACTTCCTGCTGCGCCGGATCAACGAAGTTCGCGGACGTCTCGAGGAAGCGGAGCGCCAGCTGACGCTCTATGCGCAGCAGCAGGGCATCGTCACCGTTCGGGATGCAGGCGGCGGACAGGGGCAGAACGCGTCTGACAGTCTCGACGGCACTCGGCTCATCGCCGCCAATTCCGAGCTGGCCGAGGCCGAAAGCGCCCGTTCCCAGGCGGAAACGCGCTGGCGCCAGGCGGCGCAGGGAGATCCGACGAGCGAGGTGCTGAACAGCAATGTCGTTCAGGGCCTGCGCCAGCAGCTTAATACGCTGCAGGCTCAGTACCAAACCAAGCTCAACCTGATGCGCCCCGAGCATCCCGAGATGGTCGACATGCGCACCCAGATGGAAACGATCCAGGAAACGATCAATTTCGAAAAGGCGCAGGCGATCGGCACCCTGCGGACCAACTATGTGGCGGCTCTGGCGCGAGAAAATGAGGTGATCTCTCGCGTCAACCAGTTGCGCGAGGCGGTGCTCAACCTGCGTGGGCGCAGCATCCAGTACAATATCCTCCAGCGCGAGGTGGACACCAATCGCGCCATGTATGCGGCGCTTCTGCAACGCTACAATGAAGTCGGCATCGCCGGCGGCGTGGGCGAGAATCTCATTTCGGTCGTCGACGAGGCGCGGCCGCCTCGGACTCCGGTCGAGCCTCAGCCGCTGCGCAGCACCATCATCGGCGCGCTCATCGGCCTTCTCGCCGGCCTCGCCACCGCCTTCGCGCTGGAATTCCTGACCTACACGATCAGGAGCCAGGAGGATCTCGAGACGAAGCTCGAGATCCCGCCGCTCGGCGTCATCCCGAAGGCCGAGAAGACCGGCGGCATGACGGATCTGCTGGATAATCCGCGATCGCCGATGATGGAGGCCTATGCCTCCTTGCGAAGCGCGATCCAGTTCGCGACCGCGCAGGGCGCCCCCTCGACCTTGCTGGTCACCAGCTCCGGTCCGGCGGAAGGAAAGACGACCACTTCGCTCGCGCTGGCGCGGAACTTCGCCCGGCTCGGTTACACCACGCTGTTGCTGGATGCGGACCTTCGGAACCCGTCCTTCTCGATGGAAGGGAGCGACTCGCACGGCTTCTCCGGTCTGCTGACCGGCGCGGCGACGCTGGAGAACGTGATCCGTCCCACCAGCGTTCCGGGGCTATCGCTGCTCGAGGCGGGCAAGGTACCGCCCAATCCGGCGGATCTGCTGTCGGATCCATCGCTGTCCGAGATCCTGCGCAAGCTGTCCGGGATGTTCGACATTGTCATTCTCGATGGCCCGCCGGTGCTCGGTCTGGCCGACGCTCCGCTGCTCTCTGCCCTCTGCGATCGGACGTTGATCGTCTTCGAAGCGGAACGCATCAAGCTTTCGGTGGCCCAGAACACCGTCAATCGGCTTCGCGCGGCTGGCGCCCGCATCGTCGGCGGCGTTCTGACGAAGTTCGACTCGAAGACATCGGGCTACGGCTACGGCTACGGCTACGGCTATGGCTACGGCACCGGCGACAAGGATGGGGCTTCCGGCACTCGGTTCGTCCTTCCCGGCCTGCTCGGCAAGCGCGCCAGCCGGGGCTCGGGCCCCGACGAGAATGTTGAGCTGAGCCAAGGGTGACGGCCAACGGGGGGGAGATATCCTTGCCCTTCTATCGCACGTTCGGTCTCCTGGTGCTCCTCGGCCTGATGTGGTGCGCCGTGCGGGCCGCCGCCATCGCTCTGGTCGGTCCGATCCAGCCCGGCTGGGCCCTTGCCTTCTGGCCGCCGAGCGGCGAGGCACTGGGAACGGCTGCACTTCGGGCCTCATCTTCGCCCGAGCAGATGGCCCTCGCCCGCGAGGCGCTCCGCCGCGCCCCGCTTTCGGCCGAGCCCTTCGTCGCCGCGGCGCGAGCCGCCGCCCGCGAGGCCGACGCGAGCCAAGGGAGCCGCTGGCTGGAAGAGGCGGTCGTGCGCAACTCGCGCGATTCGGACACGCGCCGGCAATTGATCTCCCTCTATTGGCAGCAGGGCCGCTGGTCGGAGGCGATCGACCAGGGTCTGGCGCTGGCGCGGCAGCGGTCGGATGTCGGTGACGCGATCCACCAGTCGATGCTTCTCCTTCTCGACGACCCGCGCGGCAGCGCAATCCTTGGCCGCAAACTGGCCGAAGCGAGTGCGAACGGGGAGCTCCCCCAATGGGGTCGGCAGCTCATGGGGGCGGCGAGCCCCGCCCATCGCCGCCGGCTCCAGGCTCTCGCCGATCTGGCCGCCGCGCCGCCCGATCCGGCGCCAGGCGCGGTGAGCGCCGAGGCTTATGCCGCCTGGGTGGCGCGCCTCCCGAGCGAGCGCGTCGACCTCGTCGCGCCCGTCTATGACGGGACGTTCAGGTCCGTCGCCGGTATCGCGCCCTTCGAGTGGCGCGTCGGGCCGGGAGCGCGGATCGAAGCCGACGGATCCGGGCCGGGCGCTTTGGTCGCATCGGCCGCCGCTCCGCCCGGTACGATACTGGCCCGCCAGACCCTCGTCCTGCCGGCGGGGACTTACCAGCTTGCAATCGCAGGCGCCGCTCCATCAGGATCGGCCCTGACATGGCGGGTTGGCTGCCCATCGGGGCGTGTTCTGGTCGAGCTGCCTCTCCCCGCTGCCGACGCGCCGCAGGAGGCCGGACGCGGCTTCGACGTGCCGGGCGGCTGTCCTTTCCAGGAGATCGCGTTGGTCGCCTCCGGCTCGAGCCGAGAACCCGGCGTGACCGGCGAGGCACGGACGCGCCAGGTCGAAGTGAGGTTCGGCCGATGAGATCGCGGACACGTAATTTCGTGGCGGTGCCCTATCTCCTGCTCTGTCTCGTGCTTGGAGGAGCGAGCGCCGCGGGGATCCTGGGGAACCTGTTCCTGCAGCTGCTCGGCGCGCTGCTGGCCATCGCCCTGCTCCTGACGGGGCGCTCTCGCCACTGGCAGCCGGGGGAGCGGGGGCTGTGGCTCCTTGTCGGGGGATGGCTGCTGCTGATCGCGTTGCAGCTCGCGCCCCTTCCACCGGGGCTCTGGTCATCCCTGCCCGGACGGGATTCGATCGTCGACGGCTTCAGGTCACTGGGCATGTCGTTGCCGTGGCTGAGCCTGTCACTCTCGCCCGACGGGACGTTGCGGGCCTTGGCCTCGACGCTGCCGGTCGTCACCATGATCGCGCTCGTGGCCCCGACATCCGTCCGGTACCGCCAGTTCTTTCTACCGGTCGTGGTCGGCTTCGGAATCGTTGCCCTATTGGTAGGGCTGTCCCAGGTGGCGGGAAGCGCCAACTCGCCGCTCTATTTCTATGACGTGACCAACCGCGGCTACACCGTGGGCTTCTTCGCGAACCGCAACCATCAGGCCACCCTGCTTCTGATGACCCTCCCCTTCGTGGCCGCGCTCGCCACGCCTCTTCTTCAGGATGGCCGGTACAGGCAGGAAGGGGCCGCCAAGGCCGTGGTCATCGCCGTTCTCTTCGCGGTGATTTCCGGTGGCGTAATGGTGACGGGATCGCGCGCGGGCATGGCCATCCTGCCGCTGGTCATCGGCTTTTGCGTCCTGATGGTGCGCAAGGATCTCGCCGGCAGCGTTCCGCGGAGCTGGATCGTCGCGGCGGCGCTTTTCGTTCTTGCCGCGATCGCGGCGGTAGGTGCGAGCGGCATCGTCACGCGCGATGCTTTGGCCAAGGGCAACGTCCAGGCCAGCACGCGTGAGGCCATCTGGAACGAGACGGGTCGGCTGGCTCTGGAATTCGAACCCGCCGGGAGCGGGCTCGGCAGCTTCGTGGCGCTGTACCGGATGAACGAGGATCCGGATGACCGACCCGACGAATTCACCAACCACGCCCATAACGACTATCTGGAATGGCTACTCGAAACCGGTTTTCCGGGCCTGCTGCTGCTTGCCGCCTTCCTGCTCTGGTACGCGCTCGCCGTCAGGCGAAGCTGGACCTCGACCGACAGCGCGCTCGGCCGTGCCGGCTCGATCGCCATCGGAGTGGTGCTGCTGCACTCCATGGTCGATTATCCCGTTCGCACCGCCGCGATTGCGGCGCTCTGCGGCCTTTGCGCGGCGCTGATGGTGTCGGCGCGCCCGCCCTCCGAGGAGGGGCGGTTCCGAAAATCAGCCTCCCGCCGCCTCTGAAGCCGATCTCATCGGCGCCGGCTTGGCGTGGTCGGCGATTACGTCGCGCGCAATCTGCGCGATGGCATCTGCTCGGTCGCTCAGGCGCCGGCTGTCGAGCGTAGGGTGCACCTCGAACATGAGGCTCGACTCGCCCAGCGCTCTGGCCACGGGAAGCGGCTCGACCGCGAGATCGGTGAACGCCGCCTCCTTGTAGACTTCGCAACACGAACCGGAAAAGGCACGGATGCCCGATTCCGCTGCCAGTTCGAGGATACGGTCGCGTATCCGGAGATTGGCCTGCGGATCGACATCAACATAAGCGTAGAATTTGTAGTAAGCGTGGGTCACGTTCAGGGGCGGCCTCGGCACGCGCAATCCCGCCACCGCGGACAACGCGGTGCCCCATATCTCCGCATTGCGGTTGCGACGGGCGCGCCATTGCGGGAGCTTGTCGAGCTGGTGAAGTCCGATCATCGCCGCGATTTCGGTCATCCGCCAGTTGGTGCCCGGAATGTCATGCAGCCAGCGGAATCCGAGACCTGTCGGACGCTCCATCGCCCGCTTCCGGTTCTTGCCATGGTCCTTGAAGGACCAGGCCCATTCGAACGCCTCGTCATCGCGGAAGGTCGCCAGCCCGCCTTCGCCGCCCGTCGAGATTATCTTGTCCTGGCAGAAGGAGAAGCAGGCTGAATCGCCGAAGCTTCCGACCGGCAGGCCATCGATCTCCGCGCCATGCGCCTGGGCGCAATCCTCGATCACCTTGAGTCCATGCTGCCGGGCGAGTTCCATGATCGCCGGCATGTCGCACGGCCATCCGGCGATATGGACAGGTATCACCGCTTTCGTTCGGGGTGAGATCGCGGCGGCGATGGTCGCGGCGGTGACATTGCCGCTGTCAGGATCGATGTCGGCGAAAACGGGAGTGGCGCCTACCAGCCGGACGCAGCTTGCCGAAGCCACGAAGCTGCGGGGAGTCACGATCACCTCGTCGCCGGGCCCGACGTCGAAGGCCCGCAGCGCTAGCTCCAGCGCAACCGAGCCGTTAGCGAGGGCAATTGCGCGGCCGTTCCGCAACAAGCGCGTATAGGCCTGCTCGAACTCGAAGACGCGCGTGCCGGTCCACTGGTTAACCTTGCCGGACCGCAGGATATCGGCGACCGCTGCCACCTCGTCCTCGGCGAAGCGCGGCCAGGCTTCCTCCGGCAGCGGCTCATAGGCGACGCCTGCGCGCTTGTGCGGAGAGGGCCGCCCGATGACCTGGGGGAAGCTCGCGGACATGGGCTTCCTGCCCGGCTGAAGCTGGGTCACCTCGCTCGCTTCCGCTTCGTCGGCGGGGCTCATCTTGTAGTGGTTTTCGCTCTTGCGCCGCCTGCCGAGCTTTTCCTGACGGCTCCGCAGCCGGAACTTGATCGGGGAGGCCGGTTTGGCGAGGCCGCCTATGGCTTTCAAGACCCGCCGAAGCCCCGGACTCGCCCTCTTACTCCGGCGCAGCATCAGCCTGGCTCCGACCACCAGGCCGATGAAGACCACGACCGCAAGGACGACGATGATGCCGAAGCTGGCAACGTTGTTCAGGAGCCCAGGCTGATAATAGTCGCTGGTGACGTAGTGAGCGGGGTCGGACAAGATGCAATCCTGTTTTCTGCGAGACGAGACTATGGCCTCTGCCGGGCTCGTTCAACCACGGCAGGGCCGTTGCTATCGTGGCGTGGAAGCCTAGCCGTCCGGCCTCTCCTTCACCGGCGCCAAGCCCTTGTGCTGGGTCGCTTTCGGCTTCTCGGCACGCTCGGTCCAGCTGCCGTAATTGACATAGGTGTCATAGAGGAGCGCGCCCGCAATGAAGAGGGCGAGGCCGGCCACCAGTCGGACGAACGGACGCCTGAATAACGCCCGCAAGCGCGCGACGAGGCCTTCCGGCAGTCCCAGCTCGACGATCTTGCCCTCGTCGGCGGGCTGGCCGCTCGTGGCGGCATGGGGCGGCCGCCGGCTCGGCTGCCACGTGCGCGGCCCTTCTTGTTGGGACGGACCGGATCCGGTCGGAGGTGCGTCGATCGCCATGGAATGATCAGCCCTTCACCGCCGTGGCCGAGGCCTCGCCCTGAGTCCTTATCGGCTTCGCCGTTCTCGCGACCGGGAAATCCCCTTCCACGATCTTGTTCAACACCGTTCGTATCGCCCGGGCATCATGCGCCTCGAGCGCTATTTCGAGCCGGCGCAGATGCGGCTGCAATTCCTGGAAGGGCATCGAGCGTTCCATAGCCATCTTGATCTGGGGATGCACGGTATCGACGATGGCTTCGCCAACGAACAATTCCTCGTGCAGCTTCTCCCCGGGGCGCAGGCCGATATAGATGATCTCTATGTCGCCGTCAGGATTGGCGTGAGTCCGCTCGGTCATGCCGGACAGGGCGATCATGGTGCGCGCCAGGTCCGCGATGCGAACCGGTTCGCCCATGTCTAGGACGAACACTTCGCCTTTGGTCGCGAGACTGTTCGCCTGGAGGACGAGCTGGGTCGCTTCCGGGATGGACATGAAGAAGCGGGTGATGTCGGGGTGGGTGACGGTCACGGGGCCACCTTCGCCGATCTGCTTGCGGAACTGCTGGACGACCGATCCGGAGGAGTCGAGCACGTTGCCGAAGCGGACGATGCCGAACCGGGTCTGGACCTCCGACTGGGCGGCGAGCGACTGGATGTAGAGCTCCGCCACCCGCTTGCTGCGGCCCATGACGTTTGTCGGCCGCACCGCCTTGTCGGTCGAGATCATCGTCAGACGCGGGACGTTGGCCTCGACGCAGGCATCCGCCAGGATTCTGGTCCCGATCACATTGTTGGCGACGCCGCTCACTTCGTTGAACTCGAGCAAGGGCACGTGCTTGTAGGCGGCGGCGTGAAACACCGTGTCGATTTCGTGGTCCGTCAGCAGGGAGCGCACCAGCCGCGCGTTGAGCAGCGAACCGATGATCGGGACGAGATCCGGCGCCGTGCCCAGGGATTCGCAGAGGGCGCGCAGCTCGGTCTCGATGCTGAAGAGCGCGAATTCGCTGTGATCGAGCAGCACGAGCCGGCGCGGCCCCTGTTGGGCCACTTGCCTGCATATCTCCGATCCGATCGATCCGCCGGCGCCGGTCACCAGCACGGATTTGCCGCGGACGCCTTCTTCAATCAGTTCGCCGATCGGCGGGACGATGTCGCGCTTGAGCAAGTCTTCGACATTGATAGGCCGTACGTCCGAAACCGTATAGCGGCCGCTCATGATCTCCTCGTAGGAGGGGATCGTCATCACCGGAACGCCCATGTTCGACAGCGCAGCGAGCGCGGCCACGCGCTCGGTGCGCGTCGAAGATTGGATGGCGACGAAGACCTGCTGCACGGCTCCGCGCCGGATCGCATCGCGCAACTCTTCGGTGGAGCGGATGGGCGCCCCGCCCATCGTCCTGCCCACCCAGGCCGGATTGTCGTCGACGAAGCAGCGGAGCCTGTATTCCGGATGACGGCGAAGCGCCTCGCCGAGAGCCGAGGCAGCCGGCGTGGCGCCATAGATGGCGACATTGCTCTCGCTGGCGCCCGCCTTGTTGGAGCGCGCGACCGGAAGTCGGCCGGGATGGTCGCCGTTCAGCAAGCGCGCGGCGCCGAGGCGGCCGAAGAACATGAACAGGAAGAGAAGGGCGAAATAGATGAAGCCGACCGAGCGTGGCAGGTCCTTCACCCGAGAGACATAGGCCAGCACGAACCAGACGGCCGAGACCGCTCCTGATCCGACCGCAATGGTCAGCGCCGCATTGACGTCGATGTAGCGGATGACGACCCGATAGACCTTGAGGAGCAGAAGGACGCCGGCGCCAAGGGCGATCGCGGCGGCAGCCAGCGGCAGGACCCACATATTGATCGGGATGTAGAACTCGCCGTATCGAATGCAGAAGGCGAGCCACAGTGCCAGGCTCATCGACACGATGTCGAACGCGATGATCACGGCCCGCTTCCGCGCTCGTCCGAGCGTCGACAGCTTGTTGATCATCCAGTTACCCCTTGCAGAGTCCCGTCCCGACGCGAGAAATCATTCATCATCTTGTTTGTACGAGCCTTTCGGTGCGCGTGAAAGAACTTCCTTCGGTGGCTACCGTTCAAGGCGGCTTCCTCCAGTCGTCGCGCTCGGCCGCCTGACCTGCTCTTCGGGCCTCAGCGCGCGAATTCGGTGATCGTCTGTTGGGCGAGCACCTCGGAACTCTCGCTGCTGCGCATCGTCACGACCTGCTCGCGAGGCTCACCGGCCTTGCACACGGCATCGTAGGCGATCGCCTTTAGCAGGCCATCCTGCATGCTGTCGGGCAGGGAAGACCAGAGACTGCGCCGGATCGTCGCATTGCCTTCCCCGTCCAGTTGGAAACTGCTCTCCGCGCTCTTCATCTGCTCGAGCAGCCGATCGGCTTCGCCGCAACCCCGCATCAGCCGGTCGCTTTTCTCTTCCGCGACCGGCTCGACCGGGGCCTGGCATGCGGCAGCGGCCAGCGCCGCCGCGACTATCCACACCCTTTTCATCATGGCTCGCATTCTGTTCCTGTGCGCACCGGCTACAACAACTGCCGGCATCGTACAAACGGGAGTCGATCGGCCGTTCAGCGGGTGCGGAAGTCCGTGGAGGGTCGAACATGGCGGGTCTCGAGCACCATGCCTGCTTCGTCGCGAACGGTTACCTGGACCTCGCGCTGCGGCGTATCGGCGCTGCACGCGGCGACCACGGCCAGCGGCTGGATGAGGGCGTCGCGCGCGCCCTCGCTCATCCGCATCCACCTTTGGCGGGAGATCAGCGCCTCGCCGGTCTCCTCGAAAAGCAACCCGCTGTCGCGATAGTCGGTCCGCAGCGTGGTTCGCGCCTGGGCGCAGGCGGGTTCCGGCGGGCGCACGGCGGGTCGCTCCGCCCGCGAAGTCTCTTGTTCGGAGCCGCATGACGCCAGAAGGGCAGCCATGCCGGCGAGCCCGAGGCCGATGAGCCGCTTCACGAATATTCTCCCAGGCCGGGTCGACGGCCGCACGGGCGATTCGTCCATTCCAGGGATACGGTCATCGGCTCCAGGCAAAAAAATAGCGGCCCGAAGGCCGCTATCGTCAATGACTGCGTACGAATTACGGGCTGACCGGGCGATCACCGCCGCCGTCGACCGCAACGTAGATGCCGGCGATTACCGCCAGGATCGCGAGCAGCGGAATCAGGAACCCGCCGTTGAGCGCGCTGGCATCGTCCGTTGCCGCACCGCTGCGAGCCGACTCGGTCACGGCCGGCGACGACGAAGCGGCAGCGGTCTGCGCCAGCACCGGAGTGCTAGCCATTGAAACCGCGAGCATCGCCACCATGGATGCCTTCTTGAAACTCATTTCGAACTCCCCTTTGAGCTGGCCTTGGTGCAACTGCCACACCACCCGGTAGATGACAACCCCCAAATTTCGGCGCGGTTCCGCGACTTCAAGAGTGTTGCTATTCTGCAAGAGTCGCGGCGATTGGGCCGTGACGGCGTGCCCGGGCTCGCTATCCTGGAAGGGTTAAGATTGTTTTCACGCCGCGTGCCGCCGCCGATCCATCGAGCCGCCGATTGATGCGCCTGCTCAACAGGCTCGCCGTCGGGCTCATCCTCCCGCTGCTGTCGTTCGGCTTCGCGCCTGCTGCCGCCGCCGAGCGCGACCTCGAGCCGTCGCTGCTCGCCATGCGCACGCTCGACGCGCGGCTGACTGCGATCGGTCACCGCCTTGCCACCGCCAATCTCGCCCTTTGCCCGGACCGGCAATGGCTTCCCGGCTTCGCGCTCCACGACCTTTCTCAATATGGCGGCGCCTATCGCGAGGCGGCGACGCGCGCCTTCGGCCTAGCCGGGGGGACGGCCGTGCTGGCGGTCGTGCCGGGCGGTCCCGCCGAGAACGCTGGACTTCAAGCCGACGACGCCTTGGTCTCGGTCGACGGCGCGGTGCTGCCCCGCTTCGACCCCGGCCCGAGCGGCAGCTTCGACGGCATGGAACGCATCCTGGCCGCGGTCGAGGCGGCCTTTGCCGACGGCCGCGGGCGACTGCGCATCCGTCGCGGCGATCGGGATCTCGAGCTCGACATTGCCGCGGAACCGGGTTGCGCCAGCCGATTCCAGCTGATTCCGTCCAGCCGCATGAACGCGCTCGCCGACGGGCGATATGTGCAGCTGACGACGGCGATCGCGGCCTATGCCGAGGACGATGCGGAGCTGGCGGCGATCGCTGCTCACGAACTGGCTCATAATATCTTGCGGCACAGGGCTCGGCTCGACGCTGCTGGCGTCGCGCGCGGCCTGCTCCGGGGGTTCGGACGCAATGCGCGACTGATCCGCGAGACCGAGGCCGAGGCGGACCGGATGAGCGTCTATCTGCTCGACCGCGCCGGCTATGACGTGGAGGCGCCGGTGCGCTTCTGGGAACGGTTCGGCCGGCGCGGCCTCAACTTCCTCGGCAGTCCCACCCATGGCCATTGGCGCGGACGCGTCGCGCGTTTCGAGGCCGAGATCGAGATCGTTCGGCGAGCGCGGGCGGCGGGAGCGATGGCGGAGCCGCCTTCGTTCGCGGCCTCGGCCGCCGCCGGCCATTGAGCTTGCCCTCGGGTTGCCAGCGGTCGACGCCTGTGGTTAGCCGGGAGGGAGTAATTAGGCAGGGACGGGATGTTGGCCGCTTCACGGGTGCGTTTGCTGCTGGCTCTGCTCCTGCTGTTCGGACTTGCTGCCCCGGCCGCGGCGGCCGTCGAGATTGCCTTTTATTCGCGGGAGCTTGGCGGCAACAATTTCCCGCATGCCTTCGTCACGCTGCGCGGCACGGTCGACGAGACCGGAGAGGCGGTCGATACGAGCTACGGGTTCACCGCAAAGGCGGTCAGTCCGGCCATCTTGTTCGGCTCGGTGGCGGGTGAGGTCATCGTCGAGGGAGGTCAGCAGATCGCGCGCAGCGACCGCCAGTTCTCGCTGATCCTTTCGGATGCGCAATATCGTGCCGTCTTGGGGGTGGTTCAGGCGTGGCGCGATCGCGCCCAGCCCTCCTACAATCTCAATCGGCGCAACTGCGTCCATTTCGTCGCCGAGCTCGCGCGCACGGTCGGGTTGCGCGTCGAGGATGCGGCATCGCTGATGAAGCGGCCCCGATCCTTCCTTCAGCATGTCAGGGCCCAAAATCCGCAACTCGGCGACGGGCCCTGAAGGCGCCGCGCCCGCCCCGCTTGTCGCAGGGATCGACATTCTTGCAGCAAGGGACTTCCCGCCAAGGCAAATAGTGCTAGTCTTGGCGCATCAAAAAAGGGGGGCGTGGCATGGGCTTGCCGGAGCGACTTGATTCCGGATCGCCGCTTCGAGCGCGCGCAGGGACGCGGCCGCGTTCCGCACGTGTCGGCTCGGCCGGATCCGCAGTCGCTATCGCCGTGGCCTTGCTCCTCCCGAGCGCGGCCCTCGCCCAGGTCCCCCCTCCCCCGCAGCCGATCGCGCCCACCCGCGAGGAGATCGTCCGACCGACGCCGGAGCGGACGGAGGCGCCGGGGCGGCTGACCGTCGAGGGTGAGATCGAGCGGGCTCCTTGCGCGCTCGACCGGCCGGAATATCGCGACGTCCGCTTCACGCTGAACGACGTCCAGTTCGACAATCTCCGCGGCCTGCCGGCAGATGCTCTGCGCCCCGCTTTCGCTGCGTTCGTCGGGCAGGAACAGCCGGTCTCGATCATCTGCGAGATACGCGATCGCGCGGCGACGATCCTGCGCGAAGCCGGCTATGTCGCCGCGGTCGAGGTGCCGGAGCAGCGCATAGCCGACGGCACGGTCCGCTTCGAGGTGCTGATGGCGCGGCTGGTCGGCCTGCGGGTGCGCGGCGATGCCGGCCGCGCCGAGCGGCTGATCGCAGGCTATCTGGAGCGTCTGACCGAGCAGGAAGTGTTCAACCGCCACGAAGCGGAACGCTATCTTCTCCTGGTGGGCGATCTGCCGGGCTACAATGTGCGCCTCTCGCTTCGATCCGCGGGCGGGGCCCGGGGCGAGGTGGTCGGCGAGGTCACCGTCCTGCGAACCCCCGTCCTCGTGGATTTCAACGTGCAGAATTATGGTTCGCGCGAGCTCGGCCGCTTCGGCGCGCTCGTCCGCGGCCAGTTTTACGGCCTGACGGGTCTCGGCGACCGCACCGTCCTCGCCTTCTACTCCACGCCCGATTTCGACGAGCAGCAGACCCTCCAGGTGGCGCACGATTTCCGGCTGGGCAGCGAAGGCCTGACCCTGGGCGGCGGTCTGACCTATTCCTGGGCCAATCCCGACCTCGGCGATCCGGCGGTGGACATCACCTCGGAGTCGCTCATCGCCAATGTCGAGGCGAGCTATCCCTTCATCCGCGCGCAGCAGCGGACGCTGCGGGGCGCGATCGGCTTCGATCTGATCGACCAGGATACCCAGTTCAACGATCTCGACCTAAGCCGGGACCGGCTACGCGTCGTCTATGCCCGGCTGGCCTACGAGGCGCTCGGACTGGGTGGCGCCGATCCCCGCTACGCGCCGTGGCGTCCGCTCTGGCGGCTCGGCGCGTCGGCCGAGCTGCGCCAGGGCCTCGACATCTTCGGCGCGACCGAACCATGCGGCCCCGGCTTCGTCCGTTGCCTGCAGCCCGGCGTGGTGCCGCCGACGCGGCTTGAGGGCGATCCGACCGCGACGGTGATGCGCGCCGCCATGGAGGGCGAATATCGGCCGGATCCTATGTTCACCATCGCGGTGGCCAGCCGCGCCCAGTATAGCGGCGATCCGCTGTTCAGCTTCGAGGAATTCTCGGCCGGCAACTTCACCATCGGCCGTGGCTACGATCCCGGCGCCATTCTCGGCGACAGCGGTCTCGGCCTGCGGGCGGAGCTGCGCTACGGCACCATCTTTCCCGATACGGCGACCAGCTTCACGGCCGAGCCCTTCATCTTCCTCGACCAGTCCTGGGTCTGGAACGAGGATCGAATCATCGCCGACGATCATGAGGAGCTGACCTCGGTCGGCGGCGGCGTGCGCGCCTCCTGGGGCGATCGCCTCCGGCTCGAGGTCATGCTCGCCTTCCCGCTCGACCGGGCCGGCTTCGAGACGGATCGCGATCCGCGCCTCCTGGTCTCGCTCACCACCCGCCTCTGGCCATGGAGCAGCCGATGACGGCTCACGCCCTTTCGATGCCCGCCCGCCGGCCCGGCGCCCTGCGCCGCCGGCGCCGCGCCCTCCTGCTCGGCTGCGCGGCGGGCGCCGCCGCCCTGCTCCTCGCCCAGCCACAGCAAGCGCGCGCCCAGGCGTTCCAAGGCACGTACACGCCGCAGCTTGGTAGCAATGTCACCCGAGACCTGACGAGTGGCATAACTGAGACTATCACGATCGACCCTCGGCCGGGCAACGGCGATCCCTCCGCCATCATCAACTGGGAATTGTCAGGGCCAGGCCAGGATTTTCTGCCTGCGGGCAATACAGCAACCTTTCGAGGGCCCGAGGGATTTGCGGTACTCAACCGCATCTTCGGCCCTGCTGGATCCAATGCCGTCGCCCGGTTCTACGGCGAGGTCGTCGGCGAGGTCACTTCGGGCGGAATCCCCAGCGGTCCGGGCGGGACGATCATCTTCTCGTCCCCCGGGGGCATCCTTATAGGCCCGACCGCGAGTTTCGATGTCGGCAATCTCGTCCTGACGACTCTGACAGTGACTGTCGCAGAGAATGGTTACGGCGAGACGTTCGATCCCAATGCACTCAACCTGACGCTCGGTACGGGGGACCCGGCAGCCGCGATCGTCACGGAGGCAGGGTCCCAGTTCAATTCCTCGCTCGCCGCCGGCGGAAGCAGCTTCGTCGCCATGGTCGCGCCGCGCATCGTCCATGGCGGTGCCATCGACGTCGACGGCTCCGCCGCCTTCGTCGCGGCCGAAGCGGCGACGATGACGATCAACAACGGCCTGTTCGACATCGTCATCAGCTCCGGCACCACCGACGGCAACGGCATCGTCCACACCGGCACGACCGGCGGCCCGGCCAGCACCGGCGTCGGCGACAATCACCGCATCTACATGGTCGCGGTGCCGAAGAACCAGGCGATGACGGCGCTGCTGAGCGGCAATATCGGCTTCGCGCCGGCGACCGACGTCACCGTCTCGAACGGCGAGATCATCCTGTCCGCCGGCTACGGGACCATCAACGGCGACACGGTCCAGACCGCATCTCCGTCGACCGGCGCCGCCAGCTTCCTGGTTTCGGCGGGCGCATCCGACACGAACATCACCTCGTCGGTGCGCGGCTATGCCGTCGCCGATGCCTTCGCCGCCGCCAGCGGCGGCGGCACCTTGAGCTTCGCGCGCGACGTCAGCCTGTTCGGCGGCCAGCGCGCGCGGTTGAGCGCGGGTCCGGGCGATATCGATATCGGCGGCAACGTCTTCCTGTCCGCCGCCCGGTCGGACGATCCCGGCGGTGCCGACGTCGTCGGCGGCGAGGCGCTGGCGATCGCCACGGCCGGAGGCACGCTGACCATCGACGGTTCCCTGTCGATCGACGCCACCGGCACCGGCGAGGCCGGCTATGGCAGTGTCGGCAGCGGCACCGGCGGCACTGGCGGCGTGCTGGCCGACGGCGGCGCCATCCAGATCGGCGGCACGCTCAGCATCAACGCCGACGGCACCGGCGGCGATAATTTCTTCGGCGGCGGAGACGGCGGCGCCGGTTTCGGCGGCACCGCTTATGCCGAGGCCACCGCCGGAGGCGCCATCGCGGTGGGCGGCGACATCGAGCTCAGGGCCGAGGGCGCCGGCGGCGCCGTCCTGGCCGGCGGCAATCCCGGCAACGGAACCGGCGGAACCGCCTCGCTGGTCGCCGACGGGGGCACCATCGTGGTCAGCGGCGACGCCGCCAACGATGTCAGGCTCTCGGCCAACGGCACAGGGGGCAAATATTCGGGCTCCAGCTCGGTATCCGGCGTCTATGCCGGAGGTGCCGGACTGGGCGGGAACGTGATCGTCCAGGTCGGTAATGGCGGCGGCATTACGATCGACGGCAACGCGCAGCTCGACGCCCTAGGCAACGGCGGCAGCGGCGCCGGCGCGCCGAGCACAGGCGGCGCCGGTGACGGCGGGAGCGTCTCCATCGTCGTCGCCGGCGGCACGTTCGCGACGGCCGGGCTCGATATCGATGCCGGCGGGCGCGGGGGCGATGGCGGCGAAGGCTTCGATTTCGGCACGCCCGTCGGCGGCGGTGGTGGCGGTGCCGCCACCGGCGGCGAGATCTTCATCTCGACAGGGATCGATGGCGAGCTCGAGACCGGCTTCCTGATCGCTTCGGCCGAGGGGCAGGGCGGAACGGGCGGAGCCGGCAGCGACGGGATAGAGAGCGAAAATCCGGGCGGCGCCGGCGGCGCCGGCGGCGACGCCACCGGTGGATCCATTTTGATCGAGGCGGCCGGCGGAACGATCGGGATCACCTCTTCTCTGGGACTGGATCTCGCGGCTCGAGGTTCAGGCGGCACCGGTGGCACCGGCGGAACGTCCGGAAGCGCGTCCGGCCCGGGTGGCAATGGCGGCGACGGCGGCGATGGCGTGGCCGGCGTCGTGGCGATAATCGTCGCCGGCGGATCGGTAAGCGCCTTGGCGACCACGGCGGAGGCCAGTGGCATCGGGCAGTATGGCGGCGGAGCCGGCGACAGCCCCTATTTCAGCGGCCCGCCGGCGGTGGCGGGGACTGCGGGCAACGGCACCGGCGGCATCGTGACCATCTCGGTGGCCGACGGCAACGATCGCTCGGGTGGTGCCTCGCTCGGCGAGACCGTCCTCGTCGCGACCGGACTCACGGGCGACGGCGGGCCTGGTCCCGGCGACCAGGCGGGCCGGGTCATCATCGAGGATGTGGGCACCGTCGTCGATGGCCTGCGCTTCGCCTCGCTGTCGGTGAACGCGGTCGGCGCGCCCGCGACGAGTGGGCCGGCGGTGACCTTCACCAGCGATCAGGGGCCCGTCATCGTCGACGGGGACGCGTCTTTCGACGCGACCGGCGATATCGAATTCGTTGCTTCGGGCAGCGGCGGCCTCTCCGCAGGGGGAGCGGTCTCCGCCGCCACCGACGGCACCATCGAACTCGTGCACACCAACCCGACGGCCGATGCCGCGACCGTGGCCGGCCAGTCGGTGACGTTCGACTCCGCCGTGGCCATCACCGGCTCCCCGCAGAGCCGGATCCTCGCAACCGGGGGAGACGCTACGCTGACGGCGCCGCTGGTCGACATCGGCGAAGTAGGCGCCGCCGGCAATGTCTTCGTGGTCGCCGATTCAATCACAATCGTCTCGGCGGAGTCGGGAGCCAACATCGATCTCGACAGCAGCGGCGACATCGGAATTCAGTTCGCGGCTGCGGGAGACGACTTCCTCGCCGATGCCGGCGGCAGCTTCACCGGCGGCACGGTCACCGCCAATGTCGGCAGCGACATCTTCATCTCGTCGGTCGGCGACCTCAGGTTGGACAATGGCGAAGCGACGGGGGTGATCCAGCTCACCTCCTCGGCCGGGAGCATCCTCAGCGACGGGACCCTCCAAGCGCCCCAGATCAACCTCTTTTCGGCGCTCGACCTTGCTCTTGGCAATGTCGTGACCGTCAACGACTTCGCCCTCACCGCAGTCAATGGCGACATCAGCGGCGACAGCTTCTCCAGCGACGGCGCGATCATATTGAACGCGGCGGGCGATATCGTGCTCGCCAGCGCCGATGCGGGCGGCTTCTTCGGCGCCTTCGGGGACCAGGTCGACCTCGGCAGCATCTCGGCCGGCGGCACCTTGTCGCTCTCCGGCACCACGGTCTCGATCGACAGCGGCACGGCCGGTGGCTTCGCCAATCTCTACTCGACCGGCGATCTGGTCGCCGGCACCGTCACCGCCGCTCAGAATCTCTACGCGACTGCCGGCGGCGACCTCGCACTCGGCGGTGGCGGCAGCACCGGCGGCTCGGTGCTGATCGAATCCGTCGGGGAAGCCAGCCTTGGGACGGTCACCGCCGGGGTCGACATCATCGTCGATGCGGCTTCGATCGCGATGGTCGACGGCCGTGCCGGCCGCGACGTCACCCTCGCGGCGAGCGGCGCCATCGACGTCGGCTTCGCCCAGGCGGGCGACGACTTCCGCGCGACAGCCGGCACCGGCTTCACGGCGGACACCGTCGTCACCACCGGTCTCGGCGAGGACGCCGATGCCGAGGACGGCTATGGTCCGAGCACATTGGCCGCCGATGGCAGCAATATCGTGGTCACTGCCGTGGACGACCTCCGCCTCGACAATGGCGATGCGGCCACGGCCATTCTGCTCGGCTCGAGTTCCGGCAACGTCCTCAGCGACGGAACGCTCGTCGCCGGCACCGATCTCGACATCGTCGCTGCGCTCGGCATCGACATGAACGACGCCGAAGTGGGCGGCTTCATCACCCTCGAAGCGGCCAATGGCTCGCTCGATGCCGGTGACCTCGTCGCCGGTGGATCGATAGTCGCGGTCACGACGGCCAATGCGACCATCGTCTCTGCGGACAGCGGCGGATCGATCGATCTCGACGTGGCGGGCGCGGCCGATCTGGGTTCGCTGACAGCGGCCCTCGACATCATCATCGATCCTGTCTCGATCGATATCGACAGCGCGATCGCCGGCGGAGACATCTTCCTCGAGGCGAGCGGCGACATCAATGTCGGCTTCGCCCAGGCAGGAGACGATTTCATCGCCGCTGCCGGCGGCACCTTCGCCGGCGGCACGATCATCGCCACGGGCGACGGATTCGACAGCGAGGCGGGCTATGGTGCGTCGGGTGCGCTGGGCGCGGGCAATATCGTCGTGGACGCCGCCGGCGACCTTCGGCTCGACAGCGGCGACGCCTTTGCCCGGATACAGCTCGTTTCCTCGGACGGCTCCGTCCTCGGGGCGGACAGTCTCGCTGCCGGTACCGATGTCAGCCTGAACGGGGCGCTGGGCATCGAAATCGGCGATGCTTCGGCTGGCGGCGCGATCACCCTCACGTCTGGCGGTGGCCTCGATGCCGGCAATCTCGTCGCCGGTACCGATGTCAGCCTGGACGGAGCGCTGGGCATCGACATCGGCGATGCCTCGGCCGGCGGCGCGATCACCCTCACGTCCGGCGGTGACCTCGATGCCGGCAATCTCCTCGCCGAAGGCGCCATCCTGGCGATCGCCGAGGGCGGCGCGGCCATTGCCGGTGCCGAGAGCGGCGCGTCCATCTCGGTCGACGCCGGCGGCGGCGCCGATCTCGGAATCCTCGAGGCGCTCCTCGACATCGATGTGGAGGCGGCTTCGATCGCGCTCGCGAACGGCCGTGCCGGTCGCGACATCACGCTCGACGCGAGCAGCGGCGGCATCGAAGTGGGCTCGCTCGACGTGGGCGATGCCTTCGTCGCGAGCGCAGCCGGTGATTTCTCGACCACGTCCGGATCGAGCATCACCGCCGAAACGGTGACGGTCCAGGCCGGCGGAAACGCCGTTTTCAACGACGTGGCGGGCGAGACCGTCCAGATCACGCTGGGCGGGAATGGGCGCTTCACCGGCGCCGTCTCGGGCGCGACGATCCGGGTCGCCTCGGCGGATATCGAGCTGGCGGATGGCAGCGCGCTCGGCAACTCGGCGACCCAACTGGTGGCCCTTCTGGTGGTGGCCAACGGTGAGGATGCGACCCTTGGCGGCGACAGCCAGGGCCCCGGCTATACCCTCACCAATGCCGAGGCGGCCAGGATCAGCGGATCGACGCTCCGGATAAACGCGCGGATCGGCTCGTCCGGCGGCAGCCCGACCGACGTCTTCGTTCGGGACCTCTCTTTGTCGGGTGAGCGGATCGGCCGATTCGAGCTCCTGGCCGGCGGGATCGTCGAGGTTGCGGGTGCCCTCTCATTGACGGGCGTCCGGTCCGACGGCGGCATCTCGATCACCGCGGACGAGCGGATCCAGGTGATCACGCCCACCGGCAGCATCCGGGTCCTCGGTGCCGACGGACGTCCGGCCGGGTCGCTCGAGCTCGCCTCCAACGACATTTGGGTCGGAAGCCGCAGTCTCATCGATCGGCTCGCCGCAGACCCGAATTTCAGCGGCCGGAACGACGCCTTGCTCGCCAATGACGGCGTCGTCGCGGAGCGCGGCTACATCGAGGCCGGCAACGTCTCGCTGAGCGCCCGGGACACCGTCTTCGTCCAGAATAGCGGAACGGCCGCCGTCTTCGCCGGCATCACCGTTACCGACACCCTCTCGATCACCCCG
Source organism: Sphingosinicella terrae (assembly GCF_003347635.1). Classification (GTDB taxonomy): domain Bacteria; phylum Pseudomonadota; class Alphaproteobacteria; order Sphingomonadales; family Sphingomonadaceae; genus Allosphingosinicella; species Allosphingosinicella terrae. Next base: position 192,523 of record NZ_QDFY01000004.1, on the reverse strand, counting down.
ACCGGCAGCTCGCCGCTCGTCGTCTATGCCTTTGGCCGGCGGATCAATCCGGACGGCAGCTACGTCACCAATGACGATTTCTTCGCCGAGGTCGATTTCGCCCGGCCACAGGGATCGGGTGGCTTTACCGACGATTCGGAGTTCAATCGCTGCATCGTCAATACCGGCGAATGTCCGAAACGGATTCCGGAGGGGAGCCTGCCGGAAGGATCCGACATCATCGAGGAACCTCTCGAGGGCGAATTCACCCTCCTGGTGCCGCCGGCCACTACCACCGATCTGGTGGACACCAGCTTCGCGAGGGAGCCGCTGATCGAGGAGCCGGTGACGAGCGGCGCCGACAGCATCCTGTGGGAATGCGACGTTGACGGGGATGGCGACTGCGACGGAGACGACCGCAATGGATAAGGGGACAAAGTGGACCGCGGCGTGGACGGTTGTCGCATCTTTCTTCATCGGCGCGACGGGGGCGCATGCCCAGCCGGTGAGCTATCGAGACAGCTTCAGGATCGGGTCCGGGAGCGGTGTCCTGTGCACGGCCCAGGCGATGGTCACTGACGTCTCCCTCGTCGACATGTTCGACCGCGGCTATGCCCTGGTCTGCCGGGACGCCGCCTTGCCGGTGGGACAGATCTATGCCTTGCGCGACCGAAGCGGCGATCCGGCCGAGCGGCTGGCGAGCCTGCGCGCCGGGCGCGTCACGTGCGCATCCGGCGGCAGCGTCGGCATCGAGGATGTCGGCGGTGTCGAGGCGTTTGCCTGCCGTCTCAACGAGGCCGATCTCCCCTATCGCGTCTATGTCGTTCGCCGCGGCAACGTCACCTATGTCGCCGAAGGCTTGGACGCCTATGACAGCGCCCTTCAACTCGGCTTGCGCAGCGTCCTCCTCGATCGCGAGGTCGAGGGAGAGGTCTCCGTCGCCCTCACCGGCGCCGGCGATCCTGCCGCTTTCGCGCGCGCCCAGGCCGGCAGCCTGGATCCGCAACGAGCCCTTGCGGAAGCCTATCGCCGGAACAATGCCGGCAGCTATGCCGAGGCCGCCGAGTTCTTCGCCGTCCTGACGGCCCGCGACGGGAGCCCGGCGGACCAGGCCGAGGCGCTCGTCAACGAGGCGTTGCAGAAGTCAAACCTCGGCCGCTACGCCGAGGCCGAGCGCCTGTTCGCGCGCGCGTCCGCGCTCGGCGGTACCGAGCCGGTCACGGCGCGCCGGCTGCGCAACTACCGCGCGATGCACCTCCTCAATCAGGGACTGGCCGGTGAAGCCCTGGCCGAGCTCGATCGGCAGGTCCCGGGGCCGCCGCCGACGCAAAGCATAGCGCAGCTGGTGATCGACCGTCCGACCGCGGCCTTGCTCACCGCCGAATCGCCCGGCGCCACCCGCCTCACCGGCACATCGGGCCTTTCCGACGAGGACAAGGTCCAGATACTCGATGCGCAGGCGCTGCAGCTTCGCGGGACGGTGATGCGGCTGCAGGGGCGCGACGCCGAAGCGGTCGAGCCGCTCGGCCGAGCGCTCGACCGGCTGGTCGCGATCCGTGACGGCCGCGTCGCCGCGACCTTGTGGATGCGCGCCCAGGTCCTCGAGGAACTCGCCTCGATCGCCGAGGGAAGCGGCAATGCCGGAGAGGCCGAGAGCCTTCGCCAGGCGGCCGTGGCGTTGCTCGAGCAGGAACATCCGGGATCGTCGGCCTTGCTGACGGCGCAGGGACGCCTCGCCGGCTATTACGCCCGGTCGGGCCGGCCGGAGCAAGCCGGAACCCTGTTCCGGGGAATCGTCGACGCGGTCGCTTCGGGGGGCGAGAGCACGCCGACCCTGCGCCGGATCCTTGAACCCTGGTTCGAGCTGCTCGTCCAGCGCGGCAGCGAGCCGGACGCAGTTGCCGACCTGTTCACCGCAAGCCAGGCGCTGGTGCGACCCGGGGTCGCTCAGACCCAGGCGGTCCTGGCGCGCGAGCTGAGCGGCGGCAGCGACGAGGCCGCCCGGCTGTTCCGCCAATCGGTGACGCTCACCCGCGACATCGAGCGCAACCGCGCTGCTCTGTCGCGGATCGAGTCGGCGGAGACGCGTAGCGTCGTCGAGGCCGAGCGCGCCGTCGAGCTGCGCGAGGCGCTCGAGCAGATGCAGCGGGACCAGCTGGCGACGCAGGCCCGCCTCGCCGATTTCCCGCGCTATCGGGTGGTCTCCGGCAGCGTCCTCACCCTCACCGATCTGCAGGCGCTGCTGCGTCCGGGTGAGGCCTATTACAAGATGATGACGGTCGAGGACGATTCCTACGGAATCTTCGTCACGCCGCAGGCCGCTCGTGCCTTCCGGATCGACGCCAGCCCGGCCGAGCTGGAACGGCAGATCGACCGGCTTCGCGCCACCATCTCGATCGTAGAGAACAACCAGAACCTGACCTACCCGTTCGATCTGGAGCTCGCGCACAGTCTCTACCGGCAGATGTTCTCGCCGATCGACGCGGAAATCCGCGAAGTATCCCACCTTGTCTTCGAACCGGATGGCGCGCTGCTGCGGCTGCCTCCCAACTTGCTGGTGATGGACCAGGCCGGCATCGACTCCTATCGCGCGCGCGCTGCCGATCCGGCTGATGACGGCTTCGACTTCCGCGGGGTCGAATGGCTCGGTCGGCGCCGAGACATCAGCACGGCCGTTTCGGCCCGCACCTTTCGCGACGGCCGCCAGGCGAGGCCCTCCGACGCGCGCGCGGAATATATCGGCTTCGGCCAGAATGCCCCGCTTTCCGGGCCTGCGGCGCTGGCGACCAGCGGTACCCGCGGCGGCGGCGATTGCATCTGGCCGCCTTTCGCGTGGAACCGGCCGATCGCGGCAGACGAGCTCTACACCGCGCGCACCGCCATCGCCTCGGCGCAGGCGGGGGAAGCGGAGGTGCTGGTCGGCAATGCCTTCACCGATACCGGCATCAAGGGCCGATCCGACCTCGACGAATATCGCATCCTCCATTTCGCGACGCATGGGCTGGTCTCGGGACCGCGGCCCGAATGCCCGGCGCAGCCCGCCTTGATGACCAGCTTCGGCGACGGCGAATCGGACGGCCTGCTCAGCTTCGCCGAGATTTTCGACCTCCAGCTCGATGCCGATCTCATCATCCTGTCCGCCTGCGATACGGCCGGCCATGGGAGCCGGGCCGCGGCGGAAGCGGCCGGCATCTCCGGCGGCGAATATGCGCTGGACGGCCTGGTGCGAGCTTTCGTCGGCGCCGGAGGGCGGACCGTGGTCGGCAGCCATTGGCCCGTTCCGGTCGATTTCGACGCGACGCAGCGCCTCATCTCCGGCCTTTTCACCGCACCGCCCGGAACGGGCACGGCGGGCGCCCTGCGGCTGGCACAACTTGCCTTGATGGACGAGCGGGCGACCTCCCATCCTTATTACTGGTCCGGCTTCGCCATCGTCGGCGATGGGGCGGTGCCGGTGATAAGAACCGCTTCCGCCGCTCCCGCCGCTTCCGGCGGAGGCCATTGAACCTTCTTGAAAATCGTTCGTTTCGCTCCCGACACTTGACTGCCTGCGGGCGAGCGGGGGCTATTGACGGAAGCGCGCATCTTGTGGGCTGCGATCGCCGGCGGCGTTCTGGCGACGCCGTACGCGGTGCAGGCACAGCAACCCACACCCGATAATCAGGCCGTTCGCGACGACGAGCCGATCGTCCCCGACTCCGCGTTCGAGGAGGCGCTGCCGCCGCTCGATCCGGCCCTCATCGAGCCGCTCGAGCCGCTCGAGGCCATCGAGCCCGACGCGTCGCCCTTTCCGCCTGTCCCGGGGCCGGTAGAGGACACGCCGCTCGGCGATCCCGCACTCTCGGAACCGCTACCGCCTTTGTCCGTCTCCGACGTCGAGCCGCGCTCCATCGATCCTGTCGAGGACGAGCAGACGGCGGAGCCCGTTCCGATCCGCTACACGGTCATCGTCGAGGGATTGGAAGAAACCGGTCTCGAGGACCGCTTCCGCGATCTTTCGGCGCTCGAGGACGCACGCGGCGAAGCCGTCAACGGCGCGATGATCGAAGCGAGGGCCGAGGAAGACGAATTGCTTCTCGTCCGGCTGCTCCGCTCCGAGGGATATTATGATGCCGTCGTCGCCTCGGCGATCGAGAATGTCGTCGAGGAGCCGGGTGCCCTGCGGATCAGGCTGACCGCCGCGCCCGGTCCCGTCTATCGCTTCGGCGAGATCCGGATCGCCGGTGCGCAGACCGTTCCGCCCGGCCTCGCCCGCGAAGCATTGCCGCTCCAGTCCGGCGAGCCGATCATTGCCGAGGAGGTCGAGGCGGCCGAGGCCAATGTCCTGCTGCGCCTGCCGCAACAGGGCTATCCTTTTACCGAGGTCGGCCTGCGCGACATCGAGCTCGATCCGGCGACCGAGCTCGGCCTCTACACCCTTCCGGTCGAACTGGGGCCGCGCGCGAGCTTCGGTGGCTTCACGACTGAAGGCGACCTCGCTTTCGATGCCGAGCATGTCGGCGTGCTCGCCCGTTTCCGACGCGGCGAGCTCTACGATCGGCGAAAGGTGGACGATCTGCGCGAAGCGATGGTCAGCACCCGCCTCTTCGACAGCGTTTCCGCCGAGACCGTTCGGACCGGCGAGATCGCGCCCGACGGCACCGAATATGTGAACATCCTCGTTCGCCAGGATGCGGGTCCGGCACGCTCGATCGACGCCAATGCCGGCTACAGCACCGGCGAGGGGCTCCGTCTCGAAGGCGCCTGGGAGCATCGCAACCTGTTCCCGCCGGAAGGCTCGCTCAGGATCGCCGCCATCGCCGGCACCGCCGAGCAGAATCTCAGCCTTCGCTTCCGCCGCAACAATTGGCATCAGCGCGATCGCGCCTTGCTGCTCCAGATCGAGGCGGGGCAGCGCGATTACGAGGCCTTCCAGGGCTATACCGCCCGGCTTCACGGCCTCGTCACCCGCGAATCGACGCCGATCTGGCAGAAGAGGTGGACCTACGCCTATGGCGCCGAAATCCTTGCCACCAACGAAAGCCGGGTCGGCCGCGCCAGGCTGTCGCTCAGCGATGCCTATTTCATCGGCGGCCTGATCGGCCAGCTCGGCTACGACCGTTCCAACAGCCTGCTCGATCCGACCCGGGGCTTTCGGCTGCTGAGTCGGGTCAACCCGGAAGCCTCGTTCGGTAATGGCGACTTTTATTACATCCGCAACCTGATCGAGGGCAGTGCCTACTTCCCGGCGGGCGACAGCTTCGTGATCGCGGGCCGCGCGCGCTTCGGCTCGATCTATGGTATTCCGCGCGACGAGCTGGCGCCTTCGCGCCGCTTCTACGCCGGCGGAGGCGGCTCGGTGCGCGGCTTCGGTTTTCAGGAGCTCGGGCCGCGCGAAATCGTGCCGAACCCGGACTTCGATCCGGAAGAGCCCGACAAGGAACCCGCCACCATCTCCGTGCCGCTCGGCGGCCGCAGCCTTGCCGAATTTGCGCTCGAAGGGCGCTACCGCTTCGGCAATTATGGCGTGGTCGCCTTCGTCGACGCCGGCCAGGTCTATGAGAGCCAGTTCCCGACTTTCAGCAGCATGCGCTTCGGCGTCGGGGTGGGCGGACGGCTGTACACCAATTTCGGGCCGATCCGTCTCGACGTCGCCACGCCGATCGGCCGACGCGAGGGCGAATCGCGCATATCCGTCTATATCTCGATCGGTCAGGCCTTCTGATGGCGACGCAGGCGCCCAGCGACGACGGCCGCGTCGTCATCGTCCGGCGGCGCAATCCGGCGGTCACGATCGCGAAATGGGCGGGCATCGCCTTGCTCGCGGTGCTGGTCCTCGCAGGCGCCTTCCTCGTCTGGCTGAACAGCGATCCGGGTCGCCGCTTCATCGTCACCCAGATCAACAATTTCGAGGCCGCGTCGGGCCTTCAGGTGCATGTCGGGCGGATCGAAGGATCGGTGTTCGGCGAGCTCACGCTGCACGATCTCGCCCTCAGCGATCCGCGCGGGATCTTCTTTCGTGCGCCCACGGCTGAGCTCGACTATCGCCCACTCGCTTATTTCCGCAATCATATCGACATTCGCTCGCTGGTCATCCCCCAGGCCCGGCTGCATCGTCTGCCCGAACTGCGGCCCGGCGACCCGAACGCGCCGCTGCTCCCCGACATCGACATCGACGTCGGGCGGCTTCGTATCGGTCGGTTGCTGGTGGATCCGCCAGTCACAGGGCAGCGGCACCTGCTCTCGATCGACAGCGCCATCCAAATCGCCGACGGGCGGGCTCAGGTGGGTCTCGATCTCGCTGCGCTCGCGGCGCCCGGCCTTCCGGGCGGCGACCGCGTCCGCCTCCGCCTCGACGCGGTTCCGGCCGAGAACCGGCTTGGGCTGGGCCTCGCCGTCCGCGCGCCCGGCGATGGTTTCGTTGCCGGCCTTTCCGGCATAGATCAGCCGCTGGACCTCCAGCTGAACGGCCGGGGGGATTGGGACAATTGGCAGGGCCGGCTTCAGGCTGTGCTCGGTGGCCGCGGCCTCGCCAATCTCCGCATCGGCGGCCGCGACGGCACCTTCACCGTCCAGGGCCCGATCCGCCCCGGCCTGCTCATGGAGGGGCCGGTCGAGCGGCTGACCGCGCCGACGACCCTCGTGGACCTCGTCACGACCTTCGAGAACCGCCGCGCCGACCTGCGGTTGCGGATGAGCAGTGCGGCCCTCGCCGTGGCCGCGGAGGGCCTGGTCGATCTCGGCCGCAACCGCTTCGAGAATCTGCGGCTCGCGACCCGCCTCATCCAGCCCGGCGCGATCGCGCCCGACCTCAGCGGGCGCGACGTGCGCCTCGCTTTGGTGCTGAACGGCGCTTTCGCAACGCCGTCGGTCGCCTACGATCTGCAGGCGGCACGGCTGACGTTCGACACCACCACGCTTGAGGGCTTTCGCGCCCGGGGCGCCGCGCGCGTTCGCGCCGAGGACATCATCATTCCGATCTCGGCGCAGGCGCGCCGGATCGTCGGCTTCGACGCCGTGGCCGGCGGTACGCTCACCAATGTCCGTCTCGACGGCGAGCTCGGTCTCGCCGGAACGCGGCTGGTTTCGGACAATCTCCGGATCCGCTCCGATCGGATCGACGCCACGCTCGCCTTGGCGCTCGACTTTTCGACCGGGCAATATCTTGCCGGTCTGCAGGGACGGGTGAACAATTATCTCGTCGACGGCGTCGGCCTGTTCGATCTCAACGCCAATCTCGATTTGACCAGCGAGGCCGGCGGCTTCGGTCTGCGGGGCCGGATCGCCGCGCGCTCGCGGCGCATCGACAACACCACGGTGGCCGATTTGCTGGGCGGCCCGATGACCGCGACGGCCAATGTCGCGGTAGAGCCGTCGGGCCTGGTCCGCGTCGACAATGTCCGCCTGACCGCGCCGTTGCTGCGGGTGACCTCGGGCACGGGCATCTACAGGCCCGACGGCACCATCGATCTCACCCTCGCCGGAATCAGCGAAAGCTATGGTGCGCTCACCGTCCGCGTGACCGGTAGCCCGTCCGCGCCGCAGATCCGGCTGAATGCGGCCAATCCCGGCTTCGGAGTCGGCTTGCGCGACGTCACCGCGACGGTGCGGGCCACCGCGCAGGGATGGGCGATCCAGGCGAGCGGCGAATCCGCCTACGGGCCTTTCACCGCCGACGTCGTCATCGCGAGCAACCGAGGGCCGCTCACCATTGCGATCAACCGGCTGACCTTCGCCGGAATTGATTTCCAGGGACGGATCGTCCGGACGCCGGCGGGGCCGTTCGCCGGCACCCTCAGCCTGGCGGGGCAGGGCCTGACCGGACAGGTGCAGCTCAGCGCCGCCGGCCAGTATCAGCGGGTCGATGTGGCCGCCAATGCCAATGGCGCGCGCACGCCCGGCGATGTCCCGATCTTGATCCAGCGCGGTTTCATCCGCGCCACCGCCATCCTCACGCCGACGCCTTCGATCGTCGGCGATGCCCAGCTCGCCGGCCTCAGCAGCGGCAATCTCTCGGTCCAGCGGGCGCGCGTCCATGTCGATTATCGCGGCGGGAGCGGCCGCGCCCAGCTGTTCGCCGAAGGTCATAGCGGCGTCGCGTTCCGCGTCGGCGCCAATGCCGAGATGAATCCGGATCTGATCCGCGCCGCCGTGCAGGGTCAGGTCAACAACATTCCGTTCCGCTTCGCCGAGCCCGCAAGCATCCGCCTCGCCGACGGTGCCTGGCGTCTCGATCCGGTGACGGTGGCCGTGCGCGACGGGCGTGTGCGGCTGGCCGGGGAATGGGGCGACGGGCTCGTGGTCCAGTCGCGGCTCGATCGCTTCGACCTCTCGATCCTCAATGCCTTCTCGCCCGGCCTGGGATTGGGCGGCAACGCCACCGGAAGCCTCGATTTCGCCCAGCCGTCGGACGGCTCCTTCCCGCGCGCCGAAGCCAGGCTCAACATTGCCGGCTTCACGCGGACCGGCATCGCCACGCGCTCGGTGCCGGTGAACATCGCCTTCGCCGGCAGTCTGCGGCCGGAGGGCGGCCGCATGGCCGCGGTGATCCGACGCGGCGAAAGCATCGTCGGCCGGGCCCAAGCGACGCTCCAGCCGCTCCCGCCGGGCGCCGGCAGCTGGGCGACCCGGCTCTTCTCGGCGCCGCTGAACGGCGGCATCCGCTACAACGGCCCGGCGGACGTGCCGATGTCCTTCGCCAACCTTGCCGGGCATCAGCTCAGCGGCCCGGTCGTCATCGCCGCCGATTTCCGCGGGCGGGTCCAGGCGCCGCAGTTCGTCGGCCTCGTCCGGGCCGACAACCTCACCTACGTCAACGAGCAATATGGAACCCGCATCACCAACCTGGCGCTCAACGGCCGCTTCGACGCCTCCCATCTGGAGATCGTCCAGCTGAGCGGCCGCGCCGGCGAGGGGACGCTCTCGGGACGCGGCCGGATCAGCCTCGCCGCCGCCGAAGGCTTCCCGATGGACGTGCGGCTCCAGTTCGCCAACGCGCAGCTGGCGCGCAGCGATGATATCGGCGCGAGGGCGACGGGCGAGCTCGCCGTCACCAATGGCCCCGCCGGTGCCCGCATTGCCGGAGAGCTGGAGCTCGGCGAGGTGCGCTACCAGTTCGTCCGCCAGGCGGCGACCGAGGTGCGCGAGCTGGCCGGCGTGCGCCGCCGCGGCGAGCCGATCGCGCCGCCCAATCAGGAAGTGGCGGACAATGCCATGCCGAGCCTGTGGGAGCTCGACCTGCGCCTGCGCGCGGACAATCGGATCTACGTCTCGGGCATGGGTCTCGATTCCGAATGGTCGGCGGACCTGCGCGTGACCGGCACCACTGCCACGCCGCGGCTCGTCGGAGAGCTCGACATGATCCGGGGCGAGCTGAGCCTCGCCGGCCGCCGCTTCGATCTCGAGCGCGGCCACGTGACCTTCACCGGCGGACGGCCGATCAACCCGCAGCTCGATCTCGAGGCGACCAGCGACATCGACGGGGTCGAGGTGGCGATCTTGGTCACCGGCGACTCGACCAATCCACAGATCGCCTTCAATTCGACGCCGAACCTGCCGCAGGACGAGGTCGTGTCGCGAATCCTGTTCGGAAGCTCCGTGACCGAGATTTCGGCGCTCCAGGCGGTGCAACTCGCCGCGTCGCTCAATACCCTGCGTGGCGGCGGCGGCGGCGGCCTCAATCCGCTCGGCCTGCTTCGCTCGGCGACCGGGTTCAGCAGCATCCGCGTTCTCGGCGCCGACGAGACGACCGGGCGGGGTACCGCCGTCGCGGCCGGCATGTATCTCAGCGACGACATCTTCGTGGAGATCATCACCGATGCACGCGGCTTCACCGCCACCCAGCTCGAAATCTCGCTGTCCAGAACGCTGAGCCTGCTGTCGCAGTTCGGCTCGACCAGCAGCACCAACGTCAACCTGCGCTATTCGCGGGACTATTGACGCCGGATCCGCCCGGATCCTTGACACTTCGTTCACGTTGTGTTCTATAGTAGGTCAAGCAGCCCCCGCATCATTCTGCCGTCGGGGGACGTCCATCTTTGGACAGGAAGAGGAGTGCCGCGTCTGCTGGGACTTCAGCGTTCGTCGATTCGAGCGTATCGGGGAGCAGGGGCCGAAGCCCATGGTACCCGTCACCTTCGTCCCCTTTCCGGCGGCTCACCCCTTGCGGCACTGGCATCCGGTCCTCTCAGCGTCAGCAGATCGTCCGTCACCGTCATCGTGAAGACCGGCCGGTTGCCCGGCGGAGTCTCGGCGACCGCATCCACGAACATCGCCCGCGCCTCGGGATCGTCATAGACCATCTTCGCATCGAACGCGCGCTGCCAGCTCGCCTCGTCCGGCCACTCGGCATAGCCGACGAAGCGGCCGTCCCGGTCGCGGTGCAGCCGCGATCCATGGCTGCCATAGATCCGGGTGATCGCCTCGGTGCCGCGGCGCCACGCCTCCCGGAACTGCGCTTCCTTGCCGGGATGCACCCGCCACCAATAGACCGCGACGAACATGCCGCTTCTCCTTTGTCGTCGCGACGAAATTAACCGGTGTCGCGTCGGAAGCGAAGCCAGCGCGATTGTAGGCGACACTGACTTCTCAAATGCGAAATTGCCGGGTATGTGAAGATCTATCATGCGCGGGGCAGGGGGGCGTTCGCCACGCTCCAATCCGTGCGAGCGAGGTCGAGAGGAGTGGAGAGTTAGATGACAGCCCGCAATCTGGAGGAGGTGCTGCGATCCGCAGGCAACGTCGTCGAGCTGCTTCGCAACCAACAGACCGGCCCGAACGTCTATCCGGGCGTTCCGGCGGAATATACCAACTGGCGCGATGAAGTTCGCGCCTGGCAGCAGAGCTGCGTGCTCTTCAACCAGTCCTACCACATGGTCGATCTGGCGGTGGAAGGTCCCGACGCCTTCGCGATGCTCAACCATCTCGGGATCAACAGCTTCAACAATTTCACCGTCGACAAGGCGAAGCAGTTCGTGCCGGTCACGCCCGACGGCTATGTCATCGGCGACGTCATCCTTTTCTATCTGGACGAGAACAAGTTCAACCTCGTCGGCCGTGCCCCGGTGATCGAATGGGTCGAGTTTCACGCCGCCACCGGCGACTGGAACGTCACCGTCGAGCGCGACGAGCGCACGGCGCTGCGCAAGGATCCGAGCCGGCGCAAATCCTATCGGTTCCAGGTCCAGGGCCCGAATGCGATGAAGGTGATCGAGAAGGTCACCGGCCGCACGCCGCCCGACCTCAAATTCTTCAACATGACGAACATGACGATCGCCGGGAAGGACGTTCGGGCGCTCCGTCACGGCATGGCCGGCCAGCCCGGCTTCGAGCTGTTCGGCCCCTGGGACGATGGCGAGGCGGTCCGCCAGGCCCTGTTGGAGGCCGGCCGGGACTTCGGCCTGCGTCTGGTCGGCGGCCGCGCTTATTCCTGCAATACGCTCGAATCCGGCTGGATCCCGTCGCCGCTGCCGGCCGTCTATACGGGCGAGAGCCTGCGGACGTACCGAGAATGGCTGCCGGCCGACAGCTATCCCGCCAAGGCCTCGATCGGGGGCAGCTTCGTTTCCGACGCTATTGAGGACTACTACCTTACACCCTGGGATCTCGGCTACGGTCCCTTCGTCAAGTTCGACCACGATTTCATCGGCCGCGCCGCCCTCGAGAAAGTGGCGGCAGGCCCGCACCGGAAGAAGGTGACGCTGGCGCTCGAAGACGAGGATGTCAGCCGGGTCTGGAGCGCGATGCTCGGCAAAGGCGACCGGCCGAAGTTCATGGATTTCCCCTCGGCCGTCTACTCGATGCATCCCTATGATCGCGTCACCCATGACGGCAAGACCGTCGGCCTCTCGACTTGGGTCGGCTACAGCTACAATGAAGGCAAGATGCTGACCCTCGCCATGGTCGATTCCGAGCATGCCGAGCCCGGCGCCGATCTGACCTTCGTCTGGGGCGAGGAGAAAGGCGGCACCCGCAAGCCGACCGTCGAGCGCCACGTCCAGACGGAGCTCCGCGCGATCGTGAGCCCGGTCCCCTATTCCGAGGTGGCGCGAAAGGTCTATGCCGATGGCGGCTGGCGGGCGCAGCAGGACCTGGCCGAGCCGGTCGCCTGACGTCCAGCCGGTGGCGCGCGACCCGCTCCTTGCCGTCGGCACCCCGCCGCCATGAGCCGCGGCGCGGTTCCGCTGCCGCCAGGAGATCCGCGCGCGATCCATGACGCCCGGCCGATGGGCGGACGGCGGGTTGTCGGCGTCGGCTTTTGCTTCCTGCTCGATGCCTTCGACGGGCTTCGACGTCCTTGCCATCACCTTCGCGGCGCGGGGCATCGCCCGCGAATGGGCGATCGAGCCCGGCGCGAGCGGTCTGGTCATCTCGATCTTCCTGCTCGTGCCGATAGGGGCGCGAGGGAGGACCAGCCGCCGCCGGCGGCGACCAAATGAGGTGACGGAATCGACAAGAAGAACGAGAACGTCACGACGGAGAGGAGGAAACAGGCATGAAGCTCGCCTTGATCGGCGCGACCGGCAATGTCGGCCGGCGCCTGCTCGCCGAGGCGATCCGCCGCGGCCACGCGGTGACGGCGATCGCCCGCAAGGTCGCGGACGTCGAGATCGTCGCGGGCGTCCGACCTGCCGTCGGCGATCTCACCGACGAATCCGGCATGGCGGACCTGCTCCGCGGTCACGATGCGGTGATCCTGTCGGTGCCGTTCAGGAGCCTCGACGTGGAGGCCATGCTTCGGGCCGTGAAGGGTGCCGGCGCACCGCGGCTCCTCGTCGTCGGAGGCGCCGCTTCGCTCGAGGTCGCGCCGGGTCTGGCGCTGGTCGACACGCCTGACTTTCCCGAGTTCATCAAGCCCGAAGCCATTCCCGCTCGTGCGGCGCTCGAGCGCCTTCGCCAGGAAGACGAGCTCGATTGGACCTATTTGTCGCCCTCGGTCTTCTTCGGCCCCGGCGAGCGCACCGGCCGATTCCAGCTCGGAACAGATCGGCTGCTGAGCGACGAGATCGGCAAGAGCCACATCAGTTACGAGGATTATGCCGTCGCCATGCTCGACGAGATCGAGCAGCCGCGGCACCGCCGCGCGCGATTCACGATCGGCTATTGAGGGGGGAGCGGGATGCGGGACTTCCAAGGCAAGACGGCCTTCGTCACCGGCGGCGCCAGCGGCGCCGGTCTCGGCCAGGCCAAGATCTTCGGCGCCGCAGGCTGCCGCGTCGTCATTGCCGATATCCGGCAGGAGGCGATCGACGCGGCGCTCGTGGAGCTGCGCGATAGCGGCGTCGAGGTCCATGGCATCCGTCTCGACATCACCGATCGCGAGGCGTTTGCCGCTGCCGCCGAGGAGAGCGTGCGGGTGTTCGGGCCGGTCCAGCTGCTCTTCAACACAGCCGGCGTCTCGATCTTCGGCCCGATGGAACGGGCAACCTACGACGACTATGACTGGATCTTCGGGGTCAATGTCGGCGGCGTCGTCAACGGCATGCAGACCTTCGTGCCGCGCATGATCGCCCACGGCCAGGGCGGCCATATCGTCAATACCGCCTCGCTCGGCGCCTTCGTCGCGAACAGCGGCTCCGGCATCTATTCGGCGTCCAAGTTCGCGGTGCACGGCCTCAGCATGGCGATGCGCGACGCGCTCTCCGGCCATGGCATCGGCGTATCGGTGCTCTGCCCGGCCAATATCCGCTCGAACATCGCGGAATCGGTGAAGACGCGGCCGGCACACCTGTCGAACAGCGGCTTCGACGTCGACCAGCGCGAGATCGAGGCGCTTCACGAAATCTATTCGCAGGGAATGGATCCCGAGGAGCTGGCCCGTCATGTGAAGGACGCGATCGAGCAGGACCTTTTCTACATCATCCCCTATCCCGAGGCCCGGCCGATGCTGGAAGCGATGTTCCGGCAGGTGATCGACGCGCTGCCGCCGCCCGACACCGATCTCGAGGGCCAGGAGAAGAGGGCGAAGGCGATGGCCCGTTACATCGAGGCGCGCCAGAAGATGGATTCCGAGCGCTATGGAGCGGGCGCGTGAGCCCGGCGGCGCCCTTGCCGGCGGCGGCGCCCGAGGCCCCTCCTTCTACCGACGCTCTGCCCTGGCCGTCCGAGAGAGCGGGCTATTACGCCCTCTTCGTCATCGTGCTCGCGACCTTCCTGTCCTTTTTCGACATGACCGTGTTCGCGATGCTGGCGGAGCGGATCAAGATCAGCTTCCAGCTGAGCGACACCGCCTTGGGCTTTCTGCTCGGGCCGGCGACGGTGCTGGCCTATGTCTTCATCGGCATCCCGCTAGCGCGCCTGGTCGACATCTTCCCGCGCAAATATGTCCTGTCCGCCGGCATCGCGGTCATCGGGTCGATCACGGCCCTCGGCGGGCTGGCACAGAATTTCGGCCAGTTCGTCGCGACGCGCATGTTCGTCGGAGCGGGCGGCTCCGCCCACGGTCCGGGCTCCTACTCGATGCTGGCCGACTTCTTCCGGCCGATGCGGATCCCGATGGTGTTCGCTCTGCTCCAGCTCGGATTCATCCTCGGCATGACCCTGGGCACCTGGGGCGGCGGCCAGCTGATCGCCTGGACGAGCGACTGGCCGGAGCGGTCCGAGCTGCTCGGCCTCACCATCTTCAACTGGCAGTGGATCCTGATCATCGTCGGCCTGCCCGGCCTGCTCGTCGCCATCCTGTTCCTGTTCGTGAAGGAGCCGCCGCGGCGGACGTCGCCCGACGTCGAGCGGCTGGTCCCGGAAAATGCCTCGTTCGGACGAAAGCTGGTCGCCTTCACCGGGATCGATGCCGTGCGCGCGATCAACATGCGCGGGCGAGTCTTCTACCCTCTGTTCGCCGCCTTGGCGCTGGCGGCGACCGAGAGCCAGGGGATCAATGCCTGGCGCGTGCCTTTCGTCCTTCGCACCTATGGCTGGAGCGAGGCCCAGATCGGCAACGTCCTCGCCCCGATGCTGCTCGTCGCGATGCTCCTCGGCATCACCTTCGGCGGCGTGTTCGTGACTTGGCTCGGCAAGCGCCACAAGGACGCCAATATCCGAGCGGCCGCGATGATCTTCGGTTGCACGGCCATCCTGTCGATCGCCGCGCCGCTGATGCCGACCGCAGAGCTGGCCCTGGGATGCATGGCGGGGGCGGCGATGTTCGGCCTGGCGGGCGCGGTGCCGCAAAATGCCGCGATCCAGCGCATCGCTCCCAACGAGATGCGAGGTCAGGTCACCGCCGTCTACCTGTTCATGTTCACCTTCTTCGGCGCCCTCGGCAGCTTCGTGATCGGCCTCGTCGCCGACGTCGTCGTCGGCGATCCGGCGCGGCTGTGGCTCGCCATCCTGATCACGGCGGCGATCTTCATGCCGGCGGCGACCTTCTTCATGTACCGGGGCATCCGCCCCTATCGCGAGGAAGTGGAGCGTCTCGAGGCGATCGGTCGCTAGGCGCGGTGCGCGCCATCACCCTCATCCAAGCAGGAGACCTTCAGAATGTCGGACCAGCCCACCCTCGAACAGCTCGCCAGGCGTATCGATGAGCTCGAGCACAAGCTCGGCATCGAGCAGGACGTCAACGACGTCCGGCGCCTCCAATATACCTACGGCTATTTCATCGACAAATCGCAATATGACGAGGTGGTCGACCTGTTCGCCGACGACGGCGAGGTCTGGTTCCTCGGCGGGATCTACAAGGGGAAGGCGGGGGTGCGCCGCCTCTATATCGAGCGGTTCCAGACCCAGTTCACCGAAGGCCATAACGGGCCCCGCTACGGCTGGCTGCTCGATCATCCGCAGCTGCAGATGGTCATCCACGTCTCTCCCGACCGGCGCACCGCCCAGGTTCGCGGCCGCTCGATGATGCAGGCCGGCCTGCACGAGACCGCCAAGGGCCAGCAGCGCGCCTGGTGGGAAGGAGGCATCTACGAGAATGAATATGTGCGCGAGGGCGGCGTCTGGAAGATCAAGGCGCTGCGCTACTTCCCCTTCTGGCACGGCAGCTTCGAGGACGGATGGGCGAAGACGCCGATCGATTTCATCCCGATGGCGAAGACCCTTTATCCGGAGGATCCACTCGGACCCGACGCGCTGATCGAACCGCAGCCGCGGCTGTGGCCGGCGACCGACACGGTCCCGTTCCATTATCCGCACCCGGTCACCGGTAAGCCGATCGAGGTCGACAACAGCCGCGCCCGGGAAGGATTCGCCAACCAATGAGCCCGGAACAGCGCCGCGCGATCGAATGGGAATGCACGCGCCTCGTCAACCTCTATGCGCTGCTCAACGACGAGGCGCGCTGGGACGAAGTCGCCGCGCTCTATGCCGAGGACGGCCTGATGACCCGGCCGACGGCGCCGGATGCGCCGATCGTCGGACGCGAGGCGCTGCTCGCCAGCTTCAGGGGCCGGCCGCCGCGGGCGAGCCGCCACGTTTGCGCGAATATCGTGGTCGACGTGGAGAGCGAGACGAGTGCCTCGGCGTCCAGCGTCATCCTTCTCTTCACCGGCAGCCTCGATCCCGAGGGTGGGCTTCCGGTTCGCGACGAGGGGCCGCCGCTGGTTGGCACCTATCGCGATCGGTTCGTGCTCACCGGCGACGGCTGGCGCTTCGCCGAGCGACGCGGCAGCTTGAGCTTCCGGAGCGCCGGTTGACTCCCTTCTTCAGCCTGCGCCCACGCATCGGATGGGAGCGTGCCGGACCGGCTCCGCGCCTTCGGGAGAGGATGTTGGAAGCGGCCTGAAGGCCGCGTGAGGAGAGGATGATGGGCAGGATCGACGCGATCACGAGCGCTATCAACGCCGTCGAGACCCGGATCGGCTATCTGGTGCCGACGTCGCGGGTGAACCGGCGCTTCTGGGCGCCCGGCGCCGAGCTCAATACCGGCATCTACGAGTCCTATCCGGTGACGGTGCGCAATGCTCGAACGGCGCCGGAGCCGTTCACGCTCGACCGGCACGGCTTCTGCCTGTCGACCCATCGCAGCGGCATCGCCGATTTCCACGACGCCGAGGCGGTCAATCGCCTCTATCCGGACGAAGTCGCGCAGGTGGCGAAGGCGCTGACGGGCTGCGATCTCGTGGTGCCGATGGGCGCGCAGATCCGCTCTTCCGGCCAGACCGGCCCCACGGTCCAGCCGCCGGCGGCAGAAGCGCATGTCGACTTCACGACCAAGACCGCGCGCCGGATCGCTCAGGTCCTTTATGAACGGGCGGTGCCGGGCGGGCCGGGCTTCGATCGCTTCATCTGCTTCAGCCTTTGGCGGACCTTCAGCCCGCCGCCGCAGGACTGGCCGCTTGCTCTGTGCGAATATGGCAGCGTCGGGGACGAGGAGGGGGTCCCCAACACCAAGGTCGACGTCGACGTCATCCCGGAAGGCGACGCGCTGTTCGCCCCGATCGAGGGCGAGGAGGACATGGCCGCCGCCACCATCTTCCGCCACAATCCCGCGCATCTTTGGTGGTATTTTCCGGACATGGTCCGCGACGAGATCGTGTTCATCAAGTTCCACGATTCCGACCACGATCGCGCCTGGCGGGCGCCGCATACGGCCTTCCACGACACCAGCCGGCCGGGCGCGCACGTGCGCGAGAGCCTGGAATTTCGCGCCATCGCCTATTTCAGCCGCGCCGGCTGACCGCGGCCCGGATCGGCCGTCGACCCGAGGCTTTCGAGGGCGGCCGCTCGCAGGCACGCGGCGCTTGTCTCGTCCGCCGGCGCCAATGCCTTGAACGGATCGCGCTCTCGCTGCGCCAGCGGACGCGAAAGCGAGAGAGGGCCCGGAGCAGGCTTGCCCCGGGCCCTCCTCTGTCTGCGCAGGCCGCGAAAGGCGGACCGTCAGAAGCGGCGCGTCACCGTCACCGCCCATTCGCGCGGGCGGCCCGGCTGGGCCTTGACGAAGCCGGCGCCGGCGCCCCGCAGGTCGAACGACGTGAGATAGTAATATTCCTCGAACAGGTTGGTCACCTCGAGCGCGACCTGCCAGTCGTCATCCTCGTCCCGCCAGGTGAGGCGGGCATTGGCGACGGTCCAGGACGGCAGCGAGAATCCGCCGCTGGTGACGCCGCCCGCCGTGGCGCCGTTATAGCTCATGTCGAGGCGCGGCGTCAGCGTCCCGCCGCCAAGCGGGATCTCGTACTGGATGCCGATGCTCCACTTCCACTCGGGCAGGGCCGGCGGACGTTCGCCGAGGCCGCCGAGGATCGACGGATCGGACGAGCATTCGTCGGTCTCGCCCGGATTGAGCGGCCGAACCACGGCGATATTGACGCACTGATATTCGAAGTCGATCCAGCTCAGCGAGCCGTCGATCTGAAGACCGTCGACCGGACGGGCGAAGATCTCCGCCTCGAGCCCCTGGATGTGCGCGTCGCCGGCATTCTGCGGCAGCGCGCAGGGCCCCGGCCCGCCGAACTGCGGACAGGACAGGAGGGCCAGCTGGATGCCGTCATATTCGCTGTAGAAGGCGGCAACGTTGAACCGCACGCGGCGGTCGAACAGGTCCGTCTTGATCCCGAGCTCGTAGCTGGTCAGCACCTCGGGACCAAAGCCGCGCGCCTGCGCCGGATTGAACGGGCGAGGGCCGACGCCGCCGCCCTTGAAGCCGGTCGCCGTGGTCGCATAGACGAGCACTTCCGGCGAGAAGCGATAGTCGACGCTGAGCCGGTAATCGACGCGGTCGCCGTCGAACGAGCCGACGACTCCGGTGAGGCTTCCCAGGAACGGGTTGAACGAGCCGTCCGGATTGGCGCGGTAGAAGGTATAGTCCTTGTGCTCCTCGGTGTAGCGGATGCCGGCCGTGACCGTCAGCGGGTCGATCGGGTTCCAGATCGCCGTGCCGAAGGCCGCCCAGCTGTCGGCATTCACCGGATCCCGCCCCGGGAAGTAGGTGAATTGCAGCGGGATGGCGGCGTAGCGGATGTCCTGCAGCGTGAAATATTCGGTCCGCTGATCGTTATAATAGCCGCCGATCGTGATATCGAGCCGGTCGGCGAGCTCCATGTTGAAGCGCAGCTCCTGGCTCCAGAACCAATAATCGAGCTGGTTCTGGCCGAGCCCGATGTTCGACGGGGAAAGATCGTCGTCGGCCGCGAACTCGTTATTCCATTCGCGATAGGCCGTGATCGACTGGAGCTGAACCCAGTCGGCCAGGCCGACGTCCAGATTGGCGGAGATGCCCCAGCCTTCGAACGTGCTCTCGTCGCTCGCCGAGGTGGCGATCAGCGGGACGCCCGGCGCGGCCGGCCCCGCCCAGACGATCGCGGGCTGCTGGAAGGCGGAATAGTTGCAGTAGCGGCCGCAGATGAACTGCGGTCCGAAGGCGGGGCCGATGTTGAGCGTGTTGCCCGGGTCTTGTGCGGCGACGAGCACCTCCGGGGCGATGGTGCGGTGATCGCGCGTATAATCGGCGGCGATGAGCAGGTCGAAATCGGGGCTCGGATTGTAGCGCAGCTGCCCGCGCACCGCCGTGTAGCCGACGCCGCCGTGGCGGCTGACCCGGCAGTCGCCGGCCGGACGTTGCGCGGGAACGCCGCTTCCGGGGTTCTCGCAGCCATAGTCGATGCGGTCGACGAAGCCCTCCTGCTGCCGCGCGGTCCCGGAAATGCGCGCGTAGAGCCCATCGGTGATGGTGAAGGAGGCGCTGCCGCGGAAGCCGATATGGTTGCGGCTTCCATAAGTGGCCTCGACATAGCCGCCCCCGTCGGCATCCGGCCGCCGGGTGATCAGGCGGATCGCGCCGCCGACCGAGTTGCGGCCCTGAAGCGTGCCTTGGGGACCGCGCAGGATCTCGATCCGCTCCAGGTCGAGCAGCTCGAAATTGGCGCCGGTCAGGGCCGAATAATAGACGTCGTCGATATAGAGGCCGACGCCTGGTTCGTAGGCGGGGCTGAAGTCGAACTGCCCGATGCCGCGGATCGACGCGCCGATCGAGGGGCCGAAGGACGCACCTTGCTGCCGCAAGGTGACGTTCGGCGCCTGGTTCGCGACCTCGACGAGGCTTTCCTGGCTGCGCGCCTCGAGCAACTCGGCGGGTATGGCGGTGATCGCCAGCGGCGTATCCTGCAGCCTTTGCTCGCGGAACTGGGCCGTGACCAGGATCTCCTGCTCCGCCTGCCCGGACGTGTCCTGGGCGGCGGCGGTCTCGGTCTCGGTCCCGGCCGGGTTTTCGTCCTGCGCGACGGCCGGAGTCGCGGCGGCAATGGTGAAGAGCGAAACGGAAGCAACCAACAACGAGGCGCGCGAACGCAGCCGGAGCCTGTTCATCATATCCCCTCCCATCCTAAGGGCCACCCGTCTCTCTTTATGTCGCGGGGGGAGCCGAATCGGATGCTTCCATATGTTTGTGTGACATACAATGAGGAAATGTGTGTGAGGCACACAAATTGGACCACTGTATCGCTGCCGCAACATTATCGGCGCTCCGGCCGGCGAATCGGAACATGCGGAATAGTCGGACGAAAAGGACGGGCGTCCCATGCGCGCAACACACCGGGCCGCGCGGCGGGGGCCGAACGTCCGAACGCCTGATCCGTGCCCGGCGGGCGGCGCTAGAGGCGCGCCGCCGCCCGGTCCGCACCCTCCCTGAGGGACGCGAGTTTCTTCCACGCCACGGCCGGATCGATCTTTCCATAGCCGGCGAAGGTGCCGAAGCCGCAATCGGTGCTGGCGATCACCCGATCCTTGCCGACGATGCCGGCGAAGCGCTCGATCCGCTGGGCGAGGAGCTCGGGATGCTCGACATAGTTGGAGCAGGTGTCGATGAGCCCCGGCGCCAATTGCTTGTCGCCGGGGATCTGGGCTTCGCGCCAGACGATCCACTCATGCTCGTGGCGCGGATTGGCGGCTTCGAACAGGATGGTGGACGGCCGTGCCCGAAGCACGACGTCGATCACACGCTCGAGCGGGATGTCGTGATCGTGCGGCCCTTCATAATTGCCCCAGCAGACATGCATCCGCATCCGCTCGGGTGGGATGGCGGCGGTCGCGGCATTGAGCGCCTCGACATTGGCTTCGGCGATCCTGAGGAATTCCGCTTCGCTCTCTTCCTGGTAGCCGGTGTGGCGCGACATGGCGAGGTCGGGACAGTCGAGCTGGAGGTCGAATCCGGCTTCGACGATCGCCTCATATTCCGGACGCATCGCGTCGACCAGGTCCGCGAGATAGGCCTCGTGGCTGGGATAATGGCGGTTGACCTGGAACGCGGTGATCAGCCCCGGCGAGGCCGAGTTCATGAAGGCGGAGACGCCGTCGCCGCGCCGGTCGAGCGCGGCCCGGAAACGCCTGATGTCGTCGTGCAGCGGATCGAGCGTGCGCAGGCGCACCGGACCGATGCAGGAGGCGCGGGTGAATTCCTGCGAGCCCATGATGGCGGCGAGCTTCGAGCGGAGCTCGGGCAGCGGCGCCAGGTCGAGCGCCGGCTTTCGGTCGATGTGGCCGCCAAATCCTTCGAGGCGCTCGATCATGTAGGTCGAATAGCCGACCTTGCCCAGTTCGCCGTCGCTGACGATCGACACGCCGGCCGCGACCTGTCGGGCGACGGCGTCGTCGACCGCCTCCTGGACGACGCGATCGAATTCTTCGGAGTCATAAGGCTCGCCATGGTCTCGTGCGAGCAGCAGCGGCGTCAGCTCGGATCCGCGAGGCAGGCTGCCGACATGAGTGGTCCGGATCATGCCTGATGCCTCGCCGGCGCCGCCCTTACCCCCAGGACCGGATCGGGATGTGCGCGCCGCGCTTCGCCGGAGACGCGCTCGAGGGCGTCCAGGTCGACGCGCGCGCCCGCCAGGTCCGGATCGTCGCTCATATTCTCTCCCGACTCTTGCCCCTGCCGTTTCTTCGTTTGTCCGGCATACGGCTCGCGATAGGGATAGCATCGGCCATTGCGCTCGGCTATGCGAAAGCTTCGTGTCCGTGAAAAATTAGCCATGCCTGTCAAGCCCGCGCCCCTGCTCCTCCTGCCCGGCCTGATGTGCGACGAGACCATTTGGGCACCCCAGGTCGAGTCCTTGGCCGACTTCTCTCCCATGGCGGTTCCAGGCTATCCGGGCGCGCGCAGCCTCGTCGCCATGGCCGAGCAGAGCCTGAGACTGGCCCCGCCGCGTTTTTCTCTGGCGGGTCATTCCATGGGCGGGCGGGTGGCGCTGGAGGTGGTGAGGCTGGCGCCCCAGCGCGTGGAGCGGCTGGCGCTGCTCGACACCGGTGTCCACCCGCCGAGCGACAAGGAGGCGGCCGGGCGCCACGCCTTGCTTGCGACGGCGCGGGAGCAGGGGATCGAGGCGATGGTCGACGCTTGGCTGCCACCGATGGTCCATCCCGGCCGCCGTGGCGACGTCTCCTTCATGTCCGGCCTTCGTGCCATGCTGGCCGCAGGCGGCGCCGAGCGCTACGGCGACCAGGTCGAGGCGATGCTCGCCCGTCCGGACCCGCGGCCCTTGCTCGGCAGCTTCGACGGTCCGGCCCTGGTCGGGGTCGGGCGGCAGGACGCGTGGAGCACGGTCGAGCAGAATCGCGCCATCGCCGCGGCCATTCCCGGCGCGGAGTTCGTCATCTTCGAGGATTGCGGTCACATGGCGCCGGTCGAGGCGCCGGAGCAGGTCAGCGAGGCGCTCCGCCGCTGGCTGCTTTGTCAGGTCGGGACGCGCCCGCGATCGCCCTGAAGAATGTTGACGGCCCGGTTGAGCAGCCGGACCGCCCGCTGTTCCATCGAACGATCGAATCGGGCGAGGGGCATGGCGATGCTGAAGGCGCCGAGAGCCTTGCCGTCGACGATCGCCGCGCGCCCGATGCCGGCGATGCCCGGCGTATGCTCCTCGCGGGTCCGCGCGATTCCCTCGCGGCGGACTAGGTCGATCATTTCGCGAAGCGCCTTCTCCTCGTGGAGCGTTCTCGGGGTGAACGCCTTGCGCTCCACCTTCGCGAAATAGCGGTCGAGCTGGTCCGGCGACATGGTGGCGAGCAGCGCCTTGCCGGCAGCGAAGGCATGGAGCGGCGCGCGCTGGCCGATCTCGAAGGTGTAGCGCAGCGTCTGCTCGCCGATTTCGCGCGCCACCGCCTCGATCTCGAAGTCATGGAGCACGAAGAAGGCCGCCGTCTCGTTGAGATCGCGGGTGATCGCGCGCACGATCGGGGCCACTCGCTCGGCCAGTCCGGATTCGCCGTCCCCGCGACGGAAACGATCGATCGCCGGGCCGAGCCTGTAGTGGCGGCGGGTGCGCTCGAGATAGGCCCGCTCGACCAGGGTGGCGAGAAGATAGGAGAGGCTGCTGACCGGAATCCCCAGCGTCACCGATATTTCCTGCGCGGTCAGCGGGCGCGGCTGCTCCGCCAGCAGCTCGAGGATGTCGAGCGTGCGCAAGGCGGACTTTACCGGAGAGGAGGGAGCGGGGCCTGACATGATCGGTCTGGGATTCAGCTAGCCTGCGGCTCGCCGCCCGACAATCGCTGGCTGGACTCCGTTGCCGCCAGGTGTCGAGAGGCGACCATTCAGAACCGATAGTCGGCCTTGATGCCGTAGGTGCGCGGCGGCAGGCAGGTGACGTCTCGACCGGCGCCGGGCTCTCGTTGACGAGGCGATCCATGCGAGGTGCCTGCAGGACATGCGCTCCTCCTTATCGCTGTTGTGATTTTTTCGCGATCGTGAACCAATCCCGTGCGGCGTCAAGCGCTTTCGCGTTTACGCCGCGGGCGCATCCACTATCATGCCGCCGGCTCCGGTCGGCGAGGTGGCGCGGCTGCGATATTCGGGGGGATGAACATGCGACGCGCAGCGAGCGACCGGCGCCGGGCCTGCCGCTTCGCCTGTTGCGCCCTGCTGGTGCCGCTGCTTTCCGCGGGACTGCCTGCGACTGCCGGAGCGCAGGCGGCGAGCCTCGCCGAGCAGCTCTGCTCCGCAACCCCCGGCCGGCCTGCGGCGGGCCCCTATCCCGAGGGGGCCGCGCTCCTCGCCGCAGCGGACGCGGCAGAGCGCAGCATTTCCGGCCTGCGCGGATCCGGCGATCCGTCCTCGGCGGACCGCGTGCCGCTCACCGCGCCCTCGGGTGCCGCGGCGCCCCCGGCCGACGCCGCTATCGCCCGCTATTGCACGGCAGCGGGCGAAGCGATGCGGCTGGGTGCGAACGGCAGCCAGGCGCAGGCGGTGAACTATCTGCTCACCGCCTTCCGCAAGGCGGAGGAGGCCGGTCTCGAGGATGTCGCCGCGCTCGCAGCCTACCGGCTGGGGCTGGTCGGGGGGCCGGAAGTCGGCGCCGCAGGCACGCGCGGCGGTGCCTTGTCGACGGACGCGGAGGCGCAAGCCGCTTCGGCCGCAGCCGCGGTTGCCGCCTGCGCCGAGCTACGCGACGTCCGCCTCGCCAGGGTCAGCCTTCCCTATCTTTCGGTGCTCGCGCTCGAATGCGCCGCGGACCGATCGCTCGCCATCGGCGACTCGCGGCTGACGGCGCTCGCCAATCTGAGGCTCAGCCGGGTCGAGGCGGGGCTGGCGGAGTCGCCAGGCGCGGATCGGGGCATGCTGATCGGCGCTGCTCGCGCGCGAATCGCGCGGGCGCTGCCGGCGGCGCTGTCGCTGTCCGCGGATCAAGGACGTACCACCCTCGTCGCCCGCCTGGTCGAAACCGCGCTGTCGTTGGGCGAGGGGCCAAGCCCGCTTCTGGCCGGCGCCGTCCGTGCCTTGGGCGAAGCCGCCGACCAGGAGGCGGCGGCGGTCGCAGCCGCGCTCGAGGGGCGGTTGGCGCTGGCCAGCGGCGATGCCGCAACGGCACGGCGCCGCTTTCAGGCAGCGATCGCCGCGGAGAGCCGGCGGCCGCTGCCCGAACGTCTGCCGCAACACTATCTGGGTCTGGCCGAGGCCGATCCACGGCGCCGATCCGAGCATGTCCGTGCCGCTTATGCCGCGCTGGAGAATCTGCGTCCGCTGCTTCCGCGCTTCGATCCGGTCACGGAGGAAACCCTCTTCTCGCTGGTCATGCGCGACGTCTTCACCGCCGCCGTCGAGGACCGACTTGGCGAGGTCGGCGCAGACCGTGGCGACGAGGCGGCGCGGATCCGCGAAGCCCAGTCGATCGTCGAGGCTTTCCGCCAGGCTGAGCTGCAGAGCGCCTTCGGAAGCGAATGCCTGCCGCCGCGCCAGGCGGCACGGCCCGAGGACCTGCTGCCGGGCGAGATCCTGCTCTACCCGTTGCTGCTCGCCGATCGACTGGAGCTGATCTACGTCGTGGGCGGCGACGCGGCTGACGCCGCGCCGACCTATCGGCGACTGCCGCCCAATCGCGCGGCCGACCGCGCCCAGGTCGCGCGGCTCGTCGAGGACGTGGTGGTGGCGATGAGCGCCGGCGACGCCGAAGCCTGGCGGGAGCCGGCACGCCGTCTTCACGATCTGCTGATCGCTCCCATCGCCGGGCAGCTCGGGCCCGGCTCGATGCTGGCCATCGTCCCCGACGGGCCGCTGCGTGCGCTTCCCTTTGCCGCCCTGCTCGCGCCCGACGGCCGCTATCTGGTCCAGCAGACACGGCTGAGCCTGATCCCCGCTCTGGCCTATTCGGCACCCGAGGGAGCGCGCGTCGGCGAGAGGCTCAGCGTCATCGCCGCCTCGCTCCAGCGGCAGATGACGCTGCCCGTCGGCTACTTTCCGGAGCTCGCGGGCACGGCGGCCGAGGCGCAGGTGGCCGTCCGTTTCGCCGATCGTGGCCGCTTCGTTCCGGACTTCACCCGCGCCGACCTCGAGGCCGCCCTCGATGGCGGCCGGGTCGACGTCCTCCATCTCGCCACTCACGCCACCTTCAACGGCCGTTCCGACCGCGCCTTCATCGTCGCCAATGGCGAAGTGATCCGTCTTGCCGAGCTGCGCGAACTCATCGGCCGCACGCGGTCTCGCGGCGAGCCGCTCGACCTGATCGTGCTAAGCGCCTGCGAGACCGCGGTCGGCGATGACGAAGCGAGCATGGGCCTCGCCGGCGCCGCGGTGCAGGCCGGGGCGCGCAGCGTCATCGGCTCGCTCTGGCAGGTAAGCGACGCCGGCACGGCCGAATTGATGACCCAATTCTACCGCCGCTATGCCTCGGGCCGATCGCGGTCCGACGCGCTGCGCGACGCGCAGGTCACCCTGATCGGGGCCGGAGGTCCGACCGCCAACCCGAATATCTGGGCCGCCTTCGCCCTGCTTGGAGCCTGGCGATGAGACCGGCCACCCCCCTGCTCCGGCTGCTCCTCGCCGGCGCTTCCCTGTCGACGGCCGCCGCCGCCCAGGTCGCTCCGGATCCAGTCGCCACGCGCATCGTTGCCGATACGCTGCCGGGTCGCTCCCTCGGCACCAGCGTCAGCTCCGCCGCAGGCCTGCACGAGATAGACGGCGGCACCCTCGCGGGCCGCAACCTCTTCCACAGTTTCTCGCACTTCGATCTCGCCGCGGGCGAGACGGCGCGATGGGTCCGAAGCGGCGGCAGCGACATCGCCAACGTGATCAGCCGGGTCACCGGCGGCGAAGCATCGCTGATCCACGGCACGCTCGATTCGACCGCTTTGCCCAATGCGGACTTCTGGTTCATCAATCCGGCCGGGATCGTGCTCGGCGAAGGCGCCCGCCTCGATGTCCCCGCCGCGGCCCATTTCTCCACCGCCAGGGAGCTGCGCTTCGCCGACGGTTCCGCGTTCACCGTGACGACGCCCGGCGGCTCGACCTTCTCGATGGCGGCGCCGGAGTCGTTCGGCTTCGTCGGCGGTGAGGGCGACATCGCGGTCCGCGGCGTCGGCGTCGACTTTGCGCCGGCGACGGCGGACCTCTCCTATTCCGCGGCCAATCTGTTTTTCTCTGCCGTGTCGCTGCAAACGGCCAGCCTCAACGCGGCGGCGATCGGCGACGGGGCCGGCCGCTTCGACCCGGCAGCGCCGCCGATGGCCGGCGCAGCGGGCCGGCTTGCCATCGCGGGCGGCAGCGAACTGGTCGCGACCGGCGCCGCCGGGCTCGGCTTCGCCGCCGGGACCTTCACCGTTGCCGAATCGGGAATCGTCCATCGCAACGACGGCGCGTCCGGGTCGCAGGCGCCCTCAGCGCCTGCGATCCGAATTGCCGCCGATTCGGTCCTGTTCCGGGCCTCGGCCGTCACCGCCTTCGCCTCTGGCGAGGCCTCCTCCGCCGAAATCATCGTCCAGGCCGGCACCCTTCGGCTCGTGGATACCTCGATCGTCGCCGCACCCATCGGCACCGGGGTGTCGGGCCCGATCCAGCTGCTGGCGGACCGGCTGGTCATGGCGGGATCGGTGATCGCCGCCGACAGCTTCGGCGATTCGGCCGCGGGTGTGATCGGGATCGTGGCGGGCGAGATGGAGATGACGGAGAATAGCGCCATCCTCGCCGACGCCTTCGGCAGCGGCCAGGGCGGCCTGATCCTGATCGAGGCGGAGAGCCTCCGGCTGGACGCCTCCAACATCAGCTCGGCGGCTCGACCCGGCTCGACCGGCAATGCCGGCGGGATCTTGATCGAGGGGGGATCGGTGGAGCTTTCCCGCGGCAGCCGGATTCTCTCCGACACGGCGTCGAGCGGCGATGCCGGCATCATCGCGATCGAAGCGGACGCGCTTCGGATCGCCGGGGGCTCGCAGATCGCCACTCTGGCGACGGCCGAGGCGACGGGCGCCGCCGGCCTGATCAGCCTCGCCGCGGGCACGCTCGTCATCACCGAGGCGGGCTCGGTCAGTTCCGACACGGAAGGGTCGGGTGATGCCGGCGGCGTGCTCGTCGAGGCGACGGACGTCGAAGTGAGCGGCGGCGGACGCATCAGCTCCGAATCCCGCGCCTGCTTGTCCGGCGATTGCGGCGCTGGCGGCGGCGACGCGGGCGGCGTCATGATCATCGCCGATCGGCTGCGCGTCGCCGGAGTGTCCGCCGCCGGGAATTCATCGGCGATCTCGACGGACGCGCGGGCAGACGGCGGCGGCGGCGAGATCATGCTGGACGTCCGTTCGATCGTGCTCGCGGACGGGGCGAGCGTCAGCTCGGACAATTTCGGCAGCGGTGCGGGCGGCGCCATCGATATCGATGCCGAGACGATCACGATCGAGAGCGCGCAGATTTCCTCCGGCGCCTTCGGCCCGGGATCCGGTGGGACGATCCGGATCGACACCGAGGCACTGGCTTCCGACAATGGCCGCATCCTCGCCCAGTCGAGCTTTCTGGACAGCGGCCCGGGCGGTTCGATCCTCGTCCGGGCCGACGATATCTCGCTGACCGGCGAATCGCAGATCACCACCTCGTCATTCGGGAGCGGCGACGCCGGTGCGATTGAGATCATGGCCGGCCGGCTGGTCGCCGACGGATTCTCGATGATCAGCTCCGACTCGTTCGAATCGGGCAATGGCGGGCCGATCTCCATCACCGCGGACGAGGTCAGACTGACCGGCGCCTTCATCTTCGCTGAAGCGCTCGGCTTCTGCGGCGATCCGGGCTGCCGCGCCGGCGATGCCGGCGACATCATTGTCGATGCCGGCACGCTGATCCTCGCCGGGGCCAGGGACGAGTTCGGCGTCGCCGCATCGAGGATCAGCTCCTCGACCCTCACCAATGGCGAGGCGGGCGACATCACCATCCGGGCCCAGCGCGTCGAAGTCGGCGACTCGCAGATCTTCTCGCAGACGCAGGGCGCCGGAAATGCCGGCACGATCGACATCGAATCAGGCGATCTGACGCTCGCCCGGAATGGCCGGATCAGCACCAGCTCGGCCTATGTCTGCAGCGAGGAATGCGGGCCGTTCGGCCAAGCGGGCGACGTCCGGATCGCCGCCTCCGGATCGCTCATCCTCGGCATCGACAGCGAAATCTCGAGCAACACGAGCGGCTTCGGCGATGCGGGCGCGATCGACATCGAGGCCGACAGCCTGCGCATCGACGGCGGCCGGATCGAGACCCAGGCCGATTTCGGCTCCGCCGGCGACGGCGGCAATGTCGAGATCAGGGCGCGGGATTTCGCGATGGAGTTCGGCCTGCTCAGCTCGCGGTCGGACGGGACCGGCGCCGCCGGCCGGATCGCCGTCACCGCCGACACGCTGCGCGTCGACCGGCGCAGCTCCGTCGTCTCCAGCGCGGGAATCGACGCGGCCGCGGCCGGCACGATCGAGCTGCGTGGCGGCGACGTCCGCGTCGACAATTTCGCCTTCGTCTCCTCCTCGACGCTCGGCAGCGCCGGCGGCGGCGACGTTCTCATCGCTGCCGACAGCCTGTTCGTCGGAAATTTCTCGGAAATCGTCTCCTCGACATCGTCGCTGGGCGACGCCGGCGGCGTCTTCATCGAGGCGGGCCGGGTCGAGCTCGATCTGGGCGGCGTGATCGGATCGGAGGCCGACACGTTCTCGACCGGCGGCAATGCCGGGGTGATCGAGCTGGTGGCAGACGAACTCGTCCTGCGCCGGGCCGGCAGCATCACCTCGTCCACCCTCGGCCCCGGCGATGCGGGACTGGTGGTCATCGACGCGGGCACGATCCTGATCGACAATGGCCGGGTCCGCTCGAGCAGCGAGGCCGAGGCGAGCGGCATCTCCGGCGAGGTGCTGGTCAATGCCGAGCGGATCGACATCGTCGGCGGCGGCAGCATCGAGACGATCTCGCGCAGCGCCAGCCCTGCGGGCGCGATCGCGGTCGCCGCCGATCGCCTGACCCTCGACGGCTCCGGATCGAGCATCTCCAGCGCCAATCTCTCCAGCGAGGGCGGCGATGCCGGCCTCGTCCTCATCAAGTCGGAGGCGCTCACCGTCGCCAACGGTGCCGAGATCTCGACGAGCTCCGTCGCCGGCGCCGCGGGCGACATCGAGATCGCCATGTCGCCGGCCGGACTGCTCCGGCTGGAGGGGCGCAGCGCGCCCGGCCTCATCACCACCTCGTCCGGGCCGGGCACGGGGGGGCGGATCATCATCGCCAATCCGCTGGCGATTGTCTCGAACGGCGGCAGCATCCTCGCTCTGGGCGAGCAGGGCGGCGCCAACGTCCAGATCCAGACCCGCTTCTTCATCAGTTCCGCCGACCGGCCCAATCTGGTGGCGGTCGACGGTGCCTTCCTGCTCGAAGCGCAGGTCGGCGACGTCAGCAGCGGCACGGTCGAGCGCAACCTGTCGATCATAGACGCTTCCGGCGTGCTGCGTGGCCAGTGCGCCGCGGTCCGCGAGACCGGCCAGGTCAGTCAGCTGGTGGTGCGGCCGATCGGTCCCTACGGCGCATTCGAAGGCGAGGCGTCCCGCGCGCCGAGCGGCTGCCTTTGAGCCGGCGGCCCTGGCGGCGAGCCCGAAATGCCGTCTGCGCATTACTGGCGCTGGCGGCCGCCCCGGTCGTCGCCCAGCCTGAGGAGGCGCCGCGGCCGCGGACCGGGCCCGAGGCGCCGCCGCCGCCCCGGCCCGCTTATGGCGAACCCTTGCCGGCCGCGCCGATCGCTCCCACGCCTCCGTCGGGGCGTCCGTCTCCAGTTGCGCTTGATGTCGGCGATACCGTCGTCGGCAGCGTGCGCATCCTTGATGGCGACGTGGGGGGCGACAGCGTGCCTCCCCGCGAATGGCGGCCGCCGCAGGACGATCTCTCCGGGCTGGTGGTGGAGCATATCAGCGGACAGCCGCTCGATTCCGAATGGGTGAGGCGCCAGTTCCAGGCAAATGCCGTCGTCGGCCAGGGGATCGACCGGGCGGTGGCGCTGGTGCAGCTGATCAACCGCGCCTTCCTCTCGGCCGGCTTCGTCAATTCGGGCCTGCTGGTGCAGGCGGCGGATCCGGCGGATCCAAATCGGCTCGACATCCGGATCGTCCACGGGGCGCTCGTCCCGCCCGAACCGGGCGCGGATGCAGTCGCGGTCGAGTGGGCGGGCGGGCGCAGCCGCGGGCTTGATGCCGATTTCATTCGTGAGCGAATGCCCTCGACGGACCGGCGGCCGCTCGACGCGATCGCGCTCGAGCGCGACTTTCGCCGACTTGCCGACGATCCGGCGATCCGCACCGTCAATGCCCAGCTCCGCCCCGGCGGCCGCCCGGGAGAGGCGAGCCTTTTGCTGTCGGTGCTGCCGCGCGAGCCGGTCGATCTGTATCTGACAGCCGGCAACAACCGATCGCCCTCGGTCGGCGGTGAGCGGATCGCCGCCGGTGGGGTGCTGCGCAACCTGATCGAGTCCGGCGACCTGCTCAGCGGCGAAGCCGGTACCACCGAGGGCGTTCTCGACCTGTCTGTGGCCTATGCGACGCCCTGGCTGACGCCGCGGACCACTTTCTCGGTGCGCGGAAGCTATAATCGCGCCGCCGTGATCGATCGGCCGCTGGTGCCGCTCGACATCCGCACCCGCGACCGCGGGCTCGAGGCGAGCCTTACCCATCGGGCCATCGATTGGCCGCTGACCCCGGCGGGAGAAGGGCGATGGTCTCCGTCGCGGGTGCTGACCGTCGGCACCAGCCTCGCCTGGCGCCGCCAGCGCAGCTTCCTGCTCGGCCAGCCTTTCTCCTTCGCCCCCGGATCTGTGGACGGCCGCGCCGAATATGGCGCGGCGCGGATCCTTGCCGACTACGTGCTGCGCAGCGTCGACCAGGTCTTCGCCGTTTCCGGGACCGCCACCACGGGTCTATGGGGGACGCGCGCCCGTCTTCCCCTCGTCCTCGATCCTGACCGGCATTTCGTGTCGCTGCTGGTCCAGGCCAATTATGCGCGTCGGCTGACCGGAGACGGTCTCGAGCTGCGCGGCCGCCTGACCGCCCAATGGTCGAGCAGCGTGCTCTATTCCGCCGAACGCCTGTCGATCGGCGGTGAGGCCAGCGTGCGCGGCTATCGCGAGTCGCTCCTGCTCGCGGACCAGGGTGTCATCGGCTCGGCCGAGATCGCCCAGCCGTTCAGCCTGTCCGGCCGCCCCCCCGGCTCGGTCCCTTTCGACTGGGGCGCGTTCAGCCTTGCCGCCTTTGCCGACGCCGGCTGGGGCCGTAACGCCGAGGGGCCGCAGCCGAGCCCGCGCACCCTGGTGGCCGTCGGCGCCGCTCTGGCCTGGCAGCCTTCGGACGCGATCGCGCTTCGCGTCGCTTATGGTCACGCCCTCAAGGAGGCTGTCCAGACCGGCTCGCGCGACCTCCAGGACCGCGGCGTGCACCTACGGCTTACCGTCTACCCGCTCAGGTTCTGACGCAGGGCTGCGGGCCTTAGCCGGCATCGCACTCCACCCCGTCGATCCAGGTTCGGGTGACGTGGAGCTCGCCGTCGAGTGCGACCAGGCTTGCGCGCAGTCCCGGTGCGATCCGGCCGTAGATCCGGTCGAGGCGAAGGAACTCGGCGGGATGAAGGCTCGCCATGGCCAGCGCCGTCGGCGCGTCGACGTCGAGCATCGCGATCGCGTTGCGCACCGCCATGGCCATGTCGAGGTCCGATCCGGCGAGCGTGCCATCCTCGGTGACGCAGACGCCGTCCTCGACCCGGATCTGCCGCCCCTGCAGCATGAAGTCCTTTTCCTCCAGGCCGACGCTGGGCATCGCATCGGTCACCAGCATGATCCTCTCGGCGCCCTTGCAACGAAGTGCCAGCCGCATCGCGGCGGGGTGGACGTGGCGGCCGTCGACTATCAGGCCGCACCAGCTGGCGCGGTCTTCGAGGGCGGCACCGACCGCGCCCGGCTCACGGTTGCGCAGCGGCGACATGGCGTTGAACAGGTGGGTGAAGCCGGCGAGGCCGGAATCGAGCGCGGCGCGGATCTCCTCGTAGCGGCCATTGCTGTGCCCGGCCGAGACGATGGTGCCCGCATCGGCCAGGCGCCGGATCATCGCCACCGTCGTCCGCTCCGGCGCCAGGGTGACGAGGGTGCGACCATGCCGCAGGCCGGTAAGCGCCTTCAGGCCCTGTTCGTCGAGCTCGCGAATCTTGCTCGAATCGTGAATGCCCTTGCGGCTGCTGTTGAGATAGGGGCCCTCGATATGGATGCCGAGCACGCCCGGCACGCCCGCGGCGATGGCGGTATCGACAGCCGCGATGCCTTCGCGCACGACCGACAGATCGTCGCTGATCAGCGTCGGCAGGAAACCCGTCGTGCCGAAGGCGCGGTGGGCGCGGCCGATGGCGGCGATCGTCTCGACGGTCGGGGCGTCGTTGAACAGGACGCCGCCGCCGCCATTGACCTGCACGTCGACGAAGCCGGGGGCGAGGATTTCGCCAGCGAGATCGACGCGCCCTGCGCCGGACGGGATCTCGCGCTCGCCGACCAGGGCCACGATCCGGTCGCCTTCGACCAGGACGGCGAGCCCTTCGGCGAAACCGCCGTCGGTCAGCACCCGCGCGTTGAGGAACGCCGTCGCCATCACAGGGTCTCCGTCACCTTGGACAGATGCGGCGGGCGGTCGGGGTCGAAGCCGCGTGCCGTCGAGAGCCGGACGGCCTCGCGATAGAAGCTCGTGATCTGGAGCATCGGCTCGATCGCGGGATGGCCCGTGGTCACCGGCAGCGAGTGGCCCCCGGCCGCCGCCGGACCGGCGACCAATATGTCGGCGCCGAGCCCGTCCGCATCACGGATCAGGGCGTCGACGCTGTCGCCGGTCTCGTCCGACTGGCGAAAGACGAGGAGCGGAAAGTCGGGACCGACCAAGGCGAGCGGGCCGTGCCGGAGTTCGGCGGCGCTGAGCGCCTCGGCATGAAGCCCGCACGTCTCCTTGAGCTTCAGCGCCGCCTCCTGGGCGATGCCCAGGCCGAGGCCGCGGCCGACGACATAGAGGCCGCGAACGGACTTCAGACGCTCGCCCAATGGCGACCAGTCCGCCTGCCAGGCCGTGGCCAGCCGCACCGGCACCTCGTCCAGCGCCTGCCCGAGCGCCTCGTCGCCCGCCCAGACGGAAACCAGCGAGGCCGTCATCGACAGGGAGGCGATGAAGGACTTGGTCGCGGCGACGCTGGTCTCGTCGCCGGCGCCGAGCGGAAGCCGGTACTCGGCTGCGTCCGCCAGCGGCGAATCGACGGCGTTGACCAGCGCTACGGTCGTCGCGCCGCCCGCTCTCGCCGTCTCGAGCGCAGCGACGAGGTCGGGGCTGCGGCCGGACTGAGAGAAAGCCAAACAGAGCATGTTCTTCGCTCGCGCGCTCGCGCCATAGACCGAGGCGACCGACGGCGCCGCCGACGCGGTCGGGATGCCGAGTCGGGTCTCTATGAGATATTTGGCATAGGTTGCGGCGTGGTCGGAGCTGCCCCGCCCGTAGGTGATCACCGCCGCCGGCGGCCGGGCCCGGAGCCTCGCCGCGATCTCGCGGACCGCTCCCGCGCTGGCGTACCGCTGCGCCGCGACGACGGCCGCGGCCTCGGCCGCCTCGGCGAACATCCGCGTGGAGGTGGGATCGATCATCCGACGGCGTTCAGCTCGGCGACGAAGTCGTAGGCATCGCCGCGGTACCAGGATTGGGTCATTTCGACCGCGCGCCCGTCGTCGAGAAAGCCGCGCCGTTCGATCAGCAGCCCGGGAGCCCCGGCCTCGATCCCGAGGAGCGCGGCCTGCTGTTCGTCGAACAGGACGGCGCGCAGGCGCTGCAAGGCCCGCACCGGCCGCGTGCCCGCCGCATTGAGTGCCTCGTAGAGCGACCCGCGGACGATTCCCGCGCTCGGCAGGGCGAAGGCGGGGATCGTCGAATATTCGAGGGCCATGGCGAGTTCGTCGGCGTAGCGGATGCGGTGGAAACGATAGACCGGCGTGCCCGGGCTCAGCCCCAGCATCAGCGACTCGTCCGGCGTGACGGCCCCTTCCGCGCGGTTGATCCATTCGCTGCGCGATGAGCGTCCGCGCGCCGCCATGTCCTCCGAAAAGGACGTGAGCTTGGAGAAGCTCTTCTCGACGCGGCCGGCGACGAAGGTGCCGGCGCCCTGGCGCCGATGGAGCAGGCCGTTGCCGACGAGACCGTCCAGCGCCTTCCTCAGCGTGATCCGGGACACCGCCAGGTCCTCGGCAAGGTCGCGCTCCGACGGCAGCGCCTGCTCGGGCTTGAGAACGCCCGATTCGATCGCGTGGCGCAGCCGGTCTTCGAGCCGGCGGTAGAGGGGGCCGCGGCCCTCCTCGGGATCGAAGCCGATCTGTTCGGCCAGGTTCATCGGGGGCCCCCGCTCGTGTGGACTAATACCAATTGCTTACCAGTAACGAATGCTGATCGTCCTTGCAAGCTGCGCCTGAGCGCAATTAAGCTCTTGACGTAACGAATATCGTAATAGATGGTCTGCATATTGGTACTCGTTTGGTATCACATTGGTCAGGTGATTCCAGGCCGCCGGGGAAGCCGAGAACGGAGCGCCGGCAAAGGGGAGAATAGACAATGATCGGTCGCCGACTCGCATTGGCTTCGGCCAGCCTTTTCGCCCTCGTCGCCGCTGCCGCGCCTGCCGCCGCGCAGGACCAGGAGGGCGCCGCGGCATCGGACGACGAGATCGTCGTCACCGGCATCCGCGGTTCGGTTCGCGCCTCGATCGAAGCCAAGCAGGAATCGGACGTCATCGCCGATTTCCTTTCGGCCGAGGATATCGGCCAGTTCCCCGACCGCAATGTCGCCGAGGCGCTGCAACGCGTCCCCGGCATCGTCATCAACCGTGAGTTCGGCGAGGGCGAGAGAGTCTCGCTTCGCGGCACCGCGCCCAATCTCACGCGCACGCTGGTCAATGGCCACGCCATCGCCACCGCCGACTGGTTCGTGCTCGAGCAGCTCGCCGCCACCCGCAGCTTCAACTATCTGACCCTCCCATCCGAGATTGTCGGCCAGCTCGACGTCTACAAGAGCCCGCAGGCGGACGTCGAGGAAGGCGGCATCGGCGGCACGATCAACGTCCATACCCGTGATCCGCTCGATCTCGATCCTTTCACCGTCTCGGCCTCGGCCGAGCTCGTCTATTCGGAGCTTCGCGACTCCGTCGATCCCCAGGCGTCGGGCCTGATCAGCTGGCGCAACGAGGCGGGCACCTTCGGCATTCTCGTCGGCGGCGTCTACCAGCGGCGCGACATCCGCCGCGACGGCGTCGAGGTGCTCGGCTATTTCAATCCGGCCGGCGATCCGACCGGCGATGCCCTGGTGCCGTCGCTGATCGGCTCGGCGCTCTTCCTCCAGGAGCGCGAGCGCTACGGCGGCAATATCGGCATCCAGTTCCGGCCGTCTGACAGCCTCGAGATCAACATCACCGGCCTCTATTCCCGCTTCGGGGCCGACAATTTCAACCAGAACTATCTCGCCTGGGGAATCCAGGCTCTGGGCGGCGGCGGCACGCTCACCGACCCGGTCGTCCAGAACGGCACCGTCGTCGGTGGCCGGATCGACTCCACGCCGGGCGGCCGCGCCGTCGTCTATGACGCGATCGATCGCAACGCCCTGGCCGAGACATGGTCCGGCGACGTCGACATCGTCTGGCGTCCGAGCGACCGCGGCACCCTCCACCTCAAGGGCGGCTACACCGAAGCGCATGGCGACACCGAGTCCCAGCCTTTCTACGAAGGCGGGGCGCCGGGCGGCTTCACTTTCGACCTCACCGGCCGCACGCCGCAGGTCTCGTTCATCGGCGTCGATCCGACCGATCCCGACGACCTCGTCTTCGACTTCGGGTCGCTTCACCAGATCACCAATACCGACCGGGAATTCTATCTTTATGCCGACTACGAGCATGAGGTGGACCTGGGGCCGGTCAATGCGTTCAAGGTCGGCTTCAAATATACCGACCATGATCGCATCACCCGCTTCCTCGCCACCACCTATGGCGGCTTCTTCCTGCCGCTGCTGGGCGAGGGTTGCGGCGGTCCGTGCACCAGCGCCGACTTCTTCGGCGGCGATCTGACGCCGGGGAACTTCCTCGGCAATGTCGCCGGGCCGGGAACGCTGGACAGCTTCTGGCAGGTCGATCGCCGCCTGCTCCAGTCGATCTACAACAGCCAGCCTGCAAGCGTTCGGGCACGGGTCCTCAATCCGCCCGAAAACTACTCGATCACCGAGCGCACCTATGGCGGCTACGTCATGGCCCGCTTCGGCGGGGACGACTGGCGCGGCAATGCCGGCGTGCGCGTGGTCACCACCGACCAGACTTCGCGCGGCAACGAGCTTGGCGTGCCGCCGGGCCCTGGCACCATCGACAATCCGTTCGGCGTCTTTCGGCCGATCACGGTCGAGCGCTCCTATACCGACATATTGCCGAGCCTGAACTTGGCCTTCGACCTGACGCCCACCGTCACCTTGCGCCTGGCGGCGGCGCGGGTGATGGCCCGGCCGGATTATACCGACATCGTCCCCCGGGTTAATCTCAACCCCGGAGCGCTCACCGCCGCCGGCGGCGATCCCAATATCGACCCTTACCGCGCCAACCAGTTCGACGCGTCGCTCGAATGGTATCCGGACCGCGAGACGATCTTCGCCGGCGCCGTCTATTACAAGGACATCCGCTCCTACATCACGGATACGATCTCCCAGGAAAGCTTTCCGGTCCAGACGACGACTCCGAACTTGTCGCGCTGCACGCCGACCGCGACGCCGGGTCTGTTCGACTGCCTGTTCGACGTGAATCGCCGCGCCAACGGCGCCGGCGGCCGCAATCTCGGTTTCGAGCTTCAGGCCTCGCGCAACATCTGGAACGGCTTCGGCGCACTGCTCAACTACACCTTCTCCGACGCCAAGCTCGACGACGGCGCTCCGGTGCCGGGCAACAGCCGCCATACGCTCAACCTCAGCGGCTATTATGAGAATGACTGGCTGTCGGCGCGCCTCTCCTACAATTACCGGTCGAGCTTCTTCATCACCATCGATCGCGCCGCGCCGCTGAACCAATCGGCGACGGAATCGCTCGATGCCTCGCTCAACCTGCGCATCACCGACAACATCTCGCTCACCGCGGACGCGATCAACCTCACCAACGAGAAGATCGTCCAATTCTCCGGGACGCCGGACCGCCCACGTGCCATCTACGACAATGGCCGGCAATTCTATTTCGGCGTGAGGCTGCGCTATTGAGGCTGGAGACCCGCTCTCCCGCCCTCTCCCCTCTCCCGGGAGGGAGAGGGTCGGGGTGAGGGGGCTCGGCGGGCTGGGATATACCTCTGACGCCGAACACCCCCACCCTACCCTCCCCCTCGAGGGGGAGGGAAATAAGGGGAGGGCGGTACGAACCATTGGAGGATGTCGCTCTTGATCCGAGCCCTGCTTGCTCCAATTCTGCTGATGCTGGCGACTAGTCCGGCCGCGGCCGCGACGCCGCCGCATGCCCTCCCTCTGCTTCCCCAGCCCCGCTCCGCCGTTCCGCTCGATGGCCGCTTTGCCGTCACCGCCGACACGATCATCGTCGCCGAGGGCGAAGGCGCCCGCGCCGCCGCCGAGCGGTTCGCCGCCCTCCTCGCCCGCACCGCCGGGATTCGACTTCGCCTCGCCGACCGGCCCGTTTCCGGTGCGATCGTCTTCCGCCGCGCCCCCGGCTTCTCCGCCGAGGCCTACCGGCTGGAAGTCGCACCCGGCGGGGCGACCGTCACCGCCTCCGATCTTTCCGGGCTGCTCTATGGCGGCGTCTCGCTCTGGCAGCTGCTCACGCCCGGCGAAAGCGACGGCCGTCTCACGGCTCCCGCCGTCCGCATCGACGATGCCCCGCGCTTCGCCTGGCGGGGGCTGATGCTCGACAGCGCCCGCCACTTCCAGTCGCCGGAATTCGTCATGCGGCTCATTGACTGGATGGCGGTCCACAAGCTGAACCGCCTGCACTGGCACCTGACCGACGATCAGGGCTGGCGGCTGGAGATACGCCGCTACCCGCGGCTGACCGAGATCGGCGCCTGGCGCGTTCCCGCCGGCGCCTTGGGTGCTCCGCCGCTGCCGCGCATCGGCGGCTTCTACACGCAGGACCAGGTCCGCGCGATCGTCGCTCATGCCCGCGCGCGCGGGATCGAGATCGTCCCCGAGATCGAGATGCCCGGCCATGCTTTGTCCGCGATCCGTGCCTATCCCGAGCTCGGCACCGGCATGCCGCTCGATCCGGGCGCGGAATCCGATTGGGGCGTGTTCCCCTGGCTCTACAATGTCGAGGAACCGACCTTCGCCTTCCTCGAGAACGTCCTCGACGAGGTGCTCGAGCTCTTCCCCGGCACCTTCATCCATGTCGGCGGCGACGAGGCGGTGAAGGACCAGTGGCGGGCCTCTCCCGCGGTCCAGGCGCGGATGCGCGCACTCGGCGTCGCCGACGAGGCGGCGCTCCAGGGATGGTTCGTCGCCCGCATCGGCCGCTTTCTCGAGGCGCGTGGCCGCCGGCTGATCGGCTGGGACGAGATATTGG
The DNA here is from genome assembly GCF_003347635.1 of Sphingosinicella terrae. Classification (GTDB taxonomy): domain Bacteria; phylum Pseudomonadota; class Alphaproteobacteria; order Sphingomonadales; family Sphingomonadaceae; genus Allosphingosinicella; species Allosphingosinicella terrae. The sequence goes on along the minus strand of NZ_QDFY01000004.1, from coordinate 153,345 downwards.
AGGGCGGCGTGCCGCAGGGCGCCGCGATCATGTCGTGGCGCGGCATCGACGGCGCCGTCCACGCCGCCCAGAGCGGCCACGATGCCGTGCTCTCGCCCGCGCCCATCCTCTATTTCGACAACCGCCAGGGCGGCACTTCGGCCGAGCCGCCGGGCCGCGGCCGGCTCGTCGATCTGGCGGAGGTCTATGCCTTCGATCCCGCGCCGGCTTCGCTGACGCCGGACCAGCAGCGCCACATACTGGGCCTTCAGGGCAATCTCTGGACCGAGCATGTCCGAACCGAGGAGCGAGCTGCCCACATGCTCTTTCCGCGCGCCGCCGCCATTGCCGAACGCGGTTGGTCAGCCGCGGAGACGCGTGAGTTTGCCGGGTTCGTCGATCGCCTGCTGCCCCAGCTCGACCGGCTGGACCCGCTCGGGCTGCGCCCCGCCGACAGCGCTTTCCGCGTACGGGCGGACCTCCGCGCGGAAGGCGGGACGGTGATCGCCACCCTCTCCAACCAGATCGCCAGCGAGCTGCGTTACACGCTCGACGGCAGCGATCCCGGCGCCGGCTCCGCCATCTATTCGGGGCCGATCCGGCTTCAACGTTCCGCGCGCCTGCGCGCGGTCGCTTTGCGCGGGGGTCGCCTCCTGTCCGGCGCACTCGACCTCGCCGTCGACCGCCTCGCCGCGCTTCGCCGCGACGACACGCAGCTGAAACTGTGCAGCGAGAATATCGCTCTGGCGCTGGAGGACGACTGGCCGGCGCAAGGCGATCGCGCGGTGTTCCTCACCGACGTGATGAATCCCTGCTGGATCTACGAGGATGCGCCGCTCGACGGCGTCTCGGCGATCGAGATCGACGTCGGTCAGCTCCCCTTCAACTTCCAGATCGGGCGGGACGTCGAGCGGATCCGATTCCGCGAGCCGGCGACCCAGGCGGGCGAGTTCGAGGTTCGTCTTGGCGGCTGCGAAGGTGAACGCATGGCCGTCCTGCCGCTCGCGCCGGCAGCGGACCATCCAGGGGTCACCCGCCTGCGCGCGCCGCTGCCGCCGCGGACCGGCCGCAGCGACCTGTGCATCACCTACACGGCGCGCGGCGTCGAGCCGCTCTGGGCCGTCGACATGATCCAGCTGGTGCCGGCCGAATGACGGTTATTCGCCTCCTGTCGCCGATGGCCGGCTGGCTCTCCGCGCTCGACGAGGTTCCCGATCCGGTCTTTGCCCAAAGGATGATGGGCGACGGCTTCGCCATCGATCCGCTCGACGGCCTCGTCCGTTCGCCCTGCGACGCCGAGGTGATCTCCATCCCCGCCAGTGCCCATGCGGTGACCCTGGCCCTCTCCAACGGCGCGCAGCTGCTCATCCATGTCGGGCTCGACACCGTCGCCCTGGCCGGCGCCGGCTTCACCACGCACGTGGCGCCGGGGGCGAGGGTGAAGGCCGGGGATCCGCTGATCAGCTTCGACATGGACGCGGTGGCGGCGCAGGCGAAGAGCCTGGTCACGCCGGTGGTGGTCATCGGCGAGGGGTTTGCCCTCAGCGTCAGTACTGGCCGGCAGGTCGCCGCGGGCGAGACGGTCGCCGAGTTGAGCGCCGGCACGAAGGCCGTTGCCGAAGCCGTCCGAGCGGGAGGAGAGGCGGCGTGCAGCCGGACGAGCGTAACCCGCCAGGCGATCGTCGCGGCGGCGCACGGCGTCCACGCCCGCCCGGCTGCCCGCATCGCCGCTGCGGCCAAGCGCCACGATGCCGCGATCCGGCTCGAGGTCGCGAGCGGCAGCGCCAGCGCGCGCAGCCCCGTCGCACTGATGGCGCTCGGCCTCGCTCACGGCGACAGCGTCGCCATCCACGCCGAAGGCGCCGATGCCGAGGCCGCGGTCGCCGCGGTCGCCGCGATCGTCGAGGCCGAGGAAATGGCGACATCCGTTCAGGTGAGGCCGGCCGCCGCGCCATCTTCCGGTTCGGATCCCCTCCGCCTCGCCGGCGTCTGCGCCGCGCCGGGACTGGCGATCGGCTCCGCTTTCTCTCTCCGGCGCGCTGCCATCGACGTTCCTGAGCAGGGGCGGGGTGCCGAGACCGAGCGCGCCGCCCTCGATGCCGCGCTGCGCGCGGTCGCCGGCCGCCTGCTTGCCCTCGGCCAGGACATTGCGGAGGCGCATCTCGCGCTGCTCGAGGACGAACAGCTGCTCGCCGGCGCCGAGGCGGCCATCGCCAGCGGCCGCGGCGCCGGCTTCGCCTGGCGCGCGGCCGTGCGGGCGAGCGAGGCCGCGCTCAGCGCAACCGGCAACGCGCTGCTGATCGAGCGGATCGACGATCTGCGCGATGTCGAGCATCAGGTCCTGGCGGCGCTGGCCGGCGCGAGCGAAACACGGGCGCCCCACCTGCCCGAAGGCGCCATCCTCCTCGCCGACCTTATCCTGCCCAGCCAGATGATGGCGCTCGATCTCACCCGCCTCGGCGCCGTCTGCACGGCCGGCGGCGGGCCGACCTCGCACGCCGCCTTGCTCGCGGCGGCCGCCGGCGTGCCGATGGTGGTGGCGCTCGGGGAGCGGCTGGCGGCGATCGCGGAAGGGACGATGCTGGTCGTCGACGCCGATGTCGGCAGCGTCGAGATCGCGTCCGATCCGGCGCGTCTCGCCCGGGCCACGGCGCGGCTCGACCGCTGGCGCACCCGGCGGGCGGCCGAGGCGGCGGCGGCCGGCGAGGAGGGCCGCCTCGCCGACGGCACTCGGATCGAGATCTTCGCCAATCTGGCTTCGGCCGCGGAAGCTCGCCTCGCCGTGGCGGCCGGCGCCGAAGGCTGCGGCCTGCTGCGCACCGAATTCCTGTTCCACGATCGGACCGCACCGCCGGACGAGGCGGAGCAGGCCGAGGTCTATCGCGACGTCGCCCGCGCCCTCGGCGGCCGGCCGCTCATCATCCGCACCCTCGACATCGGCGCCGACAAGCCCGCGTCCTGGCTCGCCCTCCCGGCCGAGGAGAATCCCGCACTCGGCGTTCGCGGCGTCCGGCTGAGCCTCATGCGGCCGGACCTGCTGGCGGCGCAGCTGCGCGCCATCCTTGCCGCGTCCGGCTCCGGCGATCTCAGGATCATGGTGCCGATGGTCGTCGATGCCGACGAGCTGCGCGCCGTCCGCAAATTGCTGGCGGACGCCGCGGCCGCGACAGGTGAGGCGCCGCTGCCGCTCGGCGTCATGATCGAGACCCCGGCCGCCGCCCTGCTTGCCGACGGCCTCGCCGCCGAGGCGGACTTCCTTTCGGTCGGCACCAACGATCTCAGCCAATATGCGCTCGCCGCCGACCGCGACAATCCGGCGACGGCCGCACGGATCGACGCCCTCCATCCCGCCGTCCTGCGCCTGATCGCGCTGGCCGGCGAGGCGGCGCAGCGCCGTGGCAAGTGGCTCGGCATCTGCGGCGGCGTCGCCTCCGATCCGCTCGCTGCCGCCATCCTCATCGGCCTCGGCGCCAACGAGCTTTCCGCGACCCCCGCCGCCATCCCGGCGCTCAAGGCCGCCATCCGGCCGCTGAAACTCGACGCCTGCCGCACTCTCGCGGCGGAGGCGCTTCGCCAGGAAAGCGCCGCCGCCGTCCGTGGCCTCGTGGCCGGCGCTGTAGAGCCTGCGATGAAGGGGGCAGCGTGATGCCCGAAGTCGTTGTCCCGCTCGAACGTCGAACGTTCTCACGCAAAGACGCAAAGACGCAAAGGGTGCGGTGTTTCCATCCGCGTCATGCCAGCGAAAGCTGTAATCTCCCTGCGCCTTTGGAAGGGAAGGGAGATCCTGGCTTCCGCCAGGATGACGGGTGGCGGGCCGAGATAGCTTCGCGTCTTCGCGGCTTAGCGTGCAAGAATACAGCAGCTCGAGCGAGGCGCGGCGCGACGGTGTCTCGCTCGGCTCGGCCCTGCGCTCCCCATCTGCACTCGCGACGGAAGGAGCCCGCCTGATGCGCCTCGCCCTCGATCGCCTCCAGCCGCTCGGCCGCGCGTTGATGCTGCCGATCGCCGTGCTTCCGGTCGCCGGCCTGCTGCTGCGCCTTGGCCAGCCCGATCTGCTCGACATTGCCTTCGTCGCCGCCGCAGGCAGCGCCATCTTTGCCAATCTCGGCCTGCTCTTCGCGATCGGCGTTGCCGTCGGTCTGGCGCGGGAGAATCATGGCGCCGCCGGCCTCGCCGGCGCAGTCGCCTATCTCGTCACGGTGGAAGGGGCGAAGACGCTCATGGCGGTCCCGCCGGAGGCGACCGCTGCATTCGCCGATCAGGCGGCGCGTGACCTCGCCGCCGCCGCGTGGAAGGCGCGCGAGATCGCCAAGCTCAATGTCCCCGCCGGCATCCTCGCCGGGCTTGTCGCCGGCCAACTCTACAACGCTTACGCGAACATCCGCCTGCCCGAATATCTCGCCTTCTTCGGCGGCCGGCGTTTCGTGCCGATCGCCGCCGGCCTCGCCGGCATCGTCGGCGCCCTCCTGTTCGGCCTCGGCTTTCCCTGGCTCGAGCAGGGCATCGATGGGATCAGCCGTGCCGTCGTCGCCTCGGGTCCGTTCGGCCTGTTCGTCTACGGCCTTCTCAACCGACTGCTGATCGTCACCGGCCTCCATCATATCCTCAACAACGTGGCCTGGTTCATCCTTGGCGATTTCAATGGCGCGACCGGCGATCTGCAGCGCTTCTTCGCCGGCGATCCGGCGGCCGGCGGCTTCATGGCGGGTTTCTTTCCGGTGATGATGTTCGGCCTCCCCGCCGCCTGCCTTGCCATGTATCGCGCCGCGCCGCCCGAGCGCAGGGCGAGCGTCGGCGGCATGCTGTTCTCGCTCGCCTTGACCTCCTTCCTCACCGGCGTGACCGAGCCGATCGAGTTCACCTTCATGTTCCTGGCTCCGGTCCTCTATCTGGTCCATGCGGCCCTCACCGGGGTGTCGATGGTGCTGATGGATGCGCTCGGGGTGCGCCTCGGCTTCAGTTTCTCCGCCGGCCTGTTCGACTATCTGATCAACTTCCCCGCCTCGACGCGGCCGTTGCTCCTCCTGCCGGTCGGCCTGCTCTATTTCGCGGTCTATTATTACGCCTTCCGCTTCTGCATCGCCCGCTTCGACCTCAAGACACCCGGCCGTGATGCCGCTGGCGGCAAAGCGGCGCCGGTCGCCGCCCTCGATCTGCCGGAGCGCGCCGCAGCCCTGGTCGCCGCCTTGGGCGGGGTGGCCAATCTGCGCAGCGTCGACGCCTGCACCACCCGCCTCCGTCTCGAGCTCGGCGACCCGGCTCTCGTCGACGAGCCCCGGCTCAAGGCGTTGGGGGCACGTGGTCTCGTCCGGCCCGGTGGAAACGCGGTCCAGGTCGTGCTCGGCCCGGAGGCCGACCAGGTCGCGGGCGATATACGCGCCGTCCTGGCCGCCGGTCCCGCCGCGGCGGAGCCATCCGCCGAACTGGTCGAGGCGCTCGGCGGCGGCGCGAATCTCCTTGGCGTCGAGGCGCTCTCGACGAGGCTGTGCCTCACCCTCGCGTCGGCCGAAGGGGTGGATCGGAAGCGCCTCGCGCCGCTCGCGCCCCGCGGCTTCGCCTTCGCCTCGCCGCTCAGCCTTCACCTCCTCACCGGCCCCGGCGCGGAAAGCTGGGCGGAGAGCTTGCGCCGCCGCCTCGCCGCGAGCTGAATGGCCTTCAGCGGTCAGTCGTGGCCGCGCCCGTAGCGCCGCTCGAACTCCCGGTCCGACATGATCAGGTATCGGATCATGTCGACGAAGGCCCAGGGGATGGAGAGGAGCAGGCCGAACACCGTGCAGGTGAGGATCAGCATCAGCACGCCCGTTCCGATCCGGCCCAGATAGAAGCGATGGATGCCGAGCGGCCCGAGCAGGAAGGCGATCACCGCGGCCACATATTTGTTGCGGTCACCCTGCGCCGGTGCGAGCGCGGCCGCGGCCGCGGCCGCGGGCACTGGCGCTGGCGTCGCGCCCGGAACCGGGAAAAGGCTCAGCGCCCGATTCTCCTCGGCCTCGAAATCGACGACCATGCCGATCGCCGGCTCGCCGCGATGCGCCCAGTCGGCCGGGCGGAAGCGATAGCGGCGGCCATCGTTCCCGGCGACGATGCCGTCGCCCGTCCGCGTGTCGACGCCCAAAACCTGTCCGCGCATCCGTCCTCGCCCCTGTGTGCGCTATCATGGCGCGCGAGGCGGCATTTGCAATGACGTCCAAGCGGTCGAGAGAAGCCGTTCGCCGCGCCTCCTGACGCGCAGTGCCTTGCGCCCAGCGGCCGCTTCCCTTGCCGGCCCGCTTAGGTCATTCTCGTACCGGCGACCGCGCGTCGCCGCGCTGCCGATGGTCGGGGGATGGCGCCATGAACAGGATCCTGCTGTGTGCGGTGCTGGCCTGGGCCTTGCTCGTCGGCTCGGGAAGCGCCGCGCGCGCGGCGCAAACCGACAGTGCGGCGGCGATGGACACGCAGAGGTTCGAGTTCGTCTCCGGCGGAAAGCGACTGGTCGGGTTCATCGATCTTCCAGCGGGCCGGCCGGCACGGGCGATGGTCGTCATCGTTCATGGCTATGGCGCCACCGACGTGGCGGGACGCACATCCTATCACGATCTTCGCAGCCTCTTCACGCGTCTCGGGATCGCGACCGTGGTCTGGGACAAGCCGGGTTGTGGCGACAGCGAGGGTGAGTTCGACATCAATCAGCCGGTCGAGAGCAGCGCCGAGGAGGTGATCGACGCCGCCCGGCAGCTGCGGGATAGCCGGCTGCCCGGCGCCGAACGGATCGGCCTCTGGGGGATCAGCCGTGCGGGCTGGATCGCGCCGCTGGCGATCACCCGCGATCCGGGCATCGCCTTCTGGATCTCGGTAAGCGGCACGGACGCTCTCGAGAACTTCCCCTATTTGCTGGAATCGAACCTTCCGATCGAAGGCCGAAGCGCGGGGGAGACCGAGAGACTGGTCGACGAGTGGCGCCGCGGCTTCGAGATCACCAGTCGCGGCGGCACCTTCGAAGACTATATGGCGGCGACGGAGAACCTGCGAAACGACCCCTTCATGGCGCTCTTTGGAGGCGGTGCCGCCGTCGACGAGAGCGCCTTCACGATAGAGCAGCGTCGCTTCTCCAGCGGCGCGTTCACGGTCGATCCGGGCACTGGTCTGATGGTCTATGTGCCAGCTTTCGCCGAGAGGCTCTCCCGGGTGAACGTGCCCGTGCTGGCCCTGTTCGGCGAGAAGGATCGCAACGTGAACTGGCGCAGCACCGCGGCGCTCTACGCTAGGACGATCGGTCGCAATCCGAGAGCGAGGCTGACGATCCGGACGTTCCCGGATGGAAACCACAACCTCCACCGGGCTGAAACGGGCGGGCTGCGCGAGATGCTGACGATGGCCGGGCACCAGCCGGCCGAAGGCTATCACGAGGCGATGACGGATTGGCTGCGCGAGACAGTGCTGAACTGAGGGAGACGGCCTACCGCCGCCGCACCGCCAGCGAAGCGTCGTCGATGGTCAGGTTGAGCATATCGGGATCGCTGTCGCGCTGGATCAGGAAGACGTAGTCGCCGTCCGCCTGGACGATCGCGCTCATCGCCTGCTCGATGCGGATGCGGACGGTGGGGATGCGCCGGTAATCGCTGCTCACCTCGACCTGGTTCGGCCCGACCCGCGTGACGGTGATCGTCACCCCTTCTCGAGAGCTGCCGCGGGCGTCGGAGATGACGTCGCCATGATAGGTGCCCTCGACCTGCGCCGCGAGATCATTGGGGCGTTCGGAAGTGCGCTGAGCCAGAGCGGGCGCCCAGTGCGCTGTCGAGGCGGCGGCGAGGAGCAGGAGCGAAAGAGCACGGACGAGCGGGGCCATGGCGAGTCTCCCTTGGACGAGCCCATCTTATCATCCCCTGCGGCCGCTCCAAGCGGCGCTTCGCTGTCCGACGGACTTTGCGGCCGCGAACGTTCGCTCGCTCAGGCGGCCGTCCGTGCGGAGAGCGGCAGGCAATCGGGGCCGATCGGATCGAACGCCTTGTAGGTCAGGATGAATTCCTGATGGCCGAGTTCCTCTGAAACGGTGCGCCGTCCCGCCGCGATCTCGAGCACGCGGCGGTAGATCTCGTCGCCGACCTCCTCGAGCGTCGCTTCGCCTTCGAGGATGCGGCCGGCATTGACGTCCATATCGTCCTTGAGGCGGCGGGCCGTCTCCGGGTTGGCGCAGATCTTGATCACCGGCGCGATCGCCGATCCGACCACCGATCCGCGGCCGGTCGTGAACAAGGTGAGATGGGCGCCGCAGGCGATCAGCTCGACGATCTCGGCATTGTCGGAGATGTTGGGAAAGCCGAAGCGAGGCTCGCCGTCGGGGACGACGTCGAGCAGATAGAGACCGCCTTGCGGCGGCAGGTCGCCGGGCTTGACGATGCCGCTGATCGGCGAGGCCCCCGACTTGGAATAGGCGCCCATCGATTTCTCCTCGAGCGTCGTCAGGCCGCCCTCGGCATTGCCCGGCGCGAAGCTGCCGAAGCCCATCACCCGGTAGTAGTTCTCGGCCTTCTCGACGCAGGCGACGATCTCGCGAGCCAGCTCGGGCGTCACCGCCCGGTCCGCCATCACGCCCTCGCAGCCGACCAGCTCGCCCGTCTCCTCGAACAGGCAGGTCGCCCCTTCCGCGACCAGGCGGTCGAAAGCGCGCCCCACGGCGGGATTGGCGGTGATACCGCTGGTCCCATCCGATCCGCCGCAGATCGTGCCGACGATCAGTTCGTCGATCCCCATCTCCACGCGCGGCGCCTCGGCGGCGGCGCGGACCCGTTCGACAGCGGCGACCCCCGCGTCGATCGTCGCGCGGGTGCCGCCTTCCTGCTGGATGACGAGCAGTTCGGCCGGACGGCCGCTCGCCAGGACTGCTTCCCTCAGCCCCTCGCGATCGAAGCTCTCGCAGCCCAGGGACACGATCACCATCCCGCCGACATTGGGGTGGGTCGCGATCGCGCGCATGATCTTCGCGGCATAGGCATTGGGAAAGCAGCCCGGAAAGCCGATCAGCTGGACGTCCGGATGATCGACCTTGTCGACGATACGCCGCGCCACATGATGCGCGCACTCGACCAGATAGGCGACCGCGACGACGTTGCGGATGCCCTTGCGGCCGTCGGCGCGGAGATAGGCTTCAATCATGCGGTGCTGCTTTGGCTGGCGGTCTTGCGATCATGAGTCGGGATATAGTCGCTCTTCATGTTATGCATATGGATCCATGCGCCTTTCGCAGCCGCCGCCTTCATCGATCCGATCGGCGCGCCGTATTTCAGCACCTTCTCGCCGTCGGCGAGGTCCACGCGGGCGACCTTGTGGCCGACGGCGACATCCTCGGGCGCGGCCACCACCGCGCCATCGATCGGCAGCGCCTCGCCGGCCGCGATCGGCGCGGTACAGACCAGCACATTGTCGCGCGGGTCGAGCAGGATCAGCTTGGGCCCGCTCATGGTAGCGACCGGACCGTCAGCTTGTCTGGCGCTGGGATAGACTGGTCCATGCGGGGACATCCTCGTTGGCTTGGTTCGCGTCCGATAGGCGCTCCCGGCAAATTGCAGCGGCGGACGCTCGAGGGGAAGCCCAAGATGGCCCGACCTTAGCTCCGTCTCGACGGCACCGGCGGTTTGTCCGATAGTCGCCCGCGGACCGGGAGGGACGGATGACGGCGGCATCGGGCAACGATTATCGGCGTCTCGCCAAGGCGCGGCTGCCGCATTTCCTGTTCGAATATATAGACGGCGGTTCCTATGACGAGGTGACCTTGCACCGCAACGTCGCCGATCTCCAGGCGGTAGCGCTGCGCCAGCGGGTCCTTCGCGACGTCACCCGCATCGATCTTTCGACCCGTCTGTTCGGCCAGGACTGGGCGATGCCGGTGGCGTTGGCGCCGGTGGGGCTGGCCGGTCTCAACGCACGGCGCGGCGAGGTCCAGGCGGCGCGCGCCGCGGCGGCGGCGGGCGTGCCGTTCACGCTGTCTACCGTCTCGGCCTGCCCGATCGAGGAGGTCGCCGCCGGCTGCGGCTCCCCCTTCTGGTTCCAGCTCTACATGGTTCGCGACCGGGTCTTCCTCGCCGACATGCTGGCCAAGGCGAAGACCGCCGGCTGCGCCGCTTTGGTCTTCACCGTCGACCTTCCGGTACCCGGCTCGCGCTACCGCGACGTCCATTCGGGCCTCGCCGGTGCGCCGGGCCTGCGCGGCAAGCTGCGCCGGCTGGGCCAGGTGCTGGCGCGCCCGCGCTGGGCCTGGGATGTCGGGCTCCACGGCCGCCCCCACAATCTGGGCAATATCGCGCCTCTGCTCGGTCCGAGGAGCGGGCTCGAGGACTTCCTCGGCTGGATGAGCGGCAATTTCGATTCGAGCGTCACCTGGAGGGACCTCGACTGGATCCGCGCCCATTGGGACGGCCCGCTGATCATCAAGGGCATTCTCGATCCCGACGATGCCCGGGAGGCGGCCGCGGTCGGCGCCGACGGCATCGTCGTCTCCAACCATGGCGGGCGGCAGCTGGACGGCGTCCTTTCCACCGCCCGCGCGCTTCCGCCGATCGCCGAGGCGGTCGGGGACCGGCTGACGATTCTCGCCGACGGCGGCGTCCGCTCCGGCCTCGACGTGGTCCGGATGATGGCGCTGGGTGCGAAGGGCGTCCTGATCGGCCGCGCCTGGGCCTATGCCCTCGCCGGTCGCGGCGAAGTGGGGGTCGGCCATTTGCTCAGGCTGATCCGGGCCGAGATGAAGGTCGCGATGACGCTCACCGGTTGCGTCACGGTCGGGGACATCGGGTCCGACGTCATTGCCTAGAAGCTCTGGTTCCGGACATCGCCGTTCAGGCCGCTCCAGGCTCACCACCAGGCGGCATAGAGCGCGATCAGGATCAGGATCACGCCCAGCCCGGCCATGTTGAAGCCGGCGCCCGTTCGATAGTCGACATCGGCGGTGACGATGCGGTTGCGCGCGGCTGCCGCCGGAAAGACGAATGACAGCGCCACCGCGAGCGCCAGCGAAGCGAGGAACACCAGGCCCATCCGGTCCATGAACGGCAGGTCCGGCCAGAATTTCCAGAAGAGCAGCGACAGCAGGCCCGAGGCGATGGCCGCCGCGATCGCGCCGGCCTCGCTCGCTTGCTTCCAGAAGAGGCCGAGCAGGAAGATCACGACGATCCCGGGCGTGATGAACCCGGTGAATTCCTGGATATATTGGAAGCCCTGGTCGAAGCCGCCGAGCAGCGGCCGGGCGGTGAGGACCGCGATCGCCGTCGCCACCACCGCCGCGATCCGGCCGACCCGGACGAGCTCGCGCTCGCGCGCCGCCTGGGTGTGGCTCGCCCCCGGATCGATTTGCGGCGCGGCGACATCGCCTTCGGGCGCGGCGGCGCCGGGCGCGGCCCTGAAGCGGGCATAGAGATCGAGCGTGAAGATGGTCGCCACCGAATTGATCTTGGACGCGGTCGAGGCGACGATCGCCGCGCACAAGGCGGCGAAGACGAGGCCGAGTATGCCGGTCGGCAGCAGCCGCATCATCGACGGATAGGCCTCGTCCGGCCGCGCCAGGCCCGGTTCGATGAGCACCGCGGCGATACCCGGAAGGACGATGATCACCGGCATGAGCAGCTTCAGGTAAGCGGCGAAGACGACGCCCTTCTGCGCTTCCTTGAGGTCCTTCGCCGCCAGCGCCCGCTGGATGATATATTGGTTGAAGCCCCAATAGCTGAGATTGGCGATCCACATGCCGCCGATCAGCACCGACAGGCCGGGCAGGTCCTTGTAGAAGGGATTGTCGGGCGACAGGATCATGTCGAAATGTCCGGGCAGCTCGCTGGTCAGGCGGCCGAAGCCGGCGAGGATTCCCTGACCCTCGCCGAGACGGTCGAGGGTGAGACCGGTCACCATCAGCCCCCCGGCGACGAGCAGGGTGACCTGGACGATGTCGGTCAGCGCCACCGCCTTGAGCCCGCCGCGGAGCTGGTAGGCGAGCGCGAAGGCGCCGAGGCCGAACAGGGCGACATCCTGGTCGATGCCGGCGACGCGGGTGACGGCGATCGAACCCAGCCAGATGATCGAGGTCAGGTTCACGAAGACGTACAGAGCGAGCCAGAAGATCGCCATCAGGATCCGGATATTGCGGCCGTACCGCTCCGCCAGGAATTGCGGCATCGTGTAGATGCGGTTTCTGAGGAAGATCGGCAGGAAGAACTTGCCGACGATGAGCAGGGTCAGCGCCGACATCCATTCGTAGGAGGCGATGGCGAGGCCGATCTGGTAGCCCGAGCCGGACATGCCGACGATCTGCTCGGCGGATATGTTCGCCGCGATGAGCGAGGCGCCGATCGCCCACCAGGGCAGCGATCGCGATGCCAGGAAATAATCCTCGCTGTCCGTCTCCTCGCCTCGCCGGGTTCGCGACACATATTGCGCCAGCGCGAAGATCCCGATCGCATAGACGATGACGACCGCGGCATCGATCGCGTTCAAGGTCATGTCCGTCCCCCCTCCTCCGCGGCGGCGTCCGCTGCGACAGGCACAGTGACGGCGGACGGCGATGACGGCAATCCGCGGCATCGCCGGCGCCGTGAACGGGCAGATGTGCGCGACCGGCTTGACGGATGCGCCGTCGCCGTCACGATGGAGGTGCGGGATCGAGCGGGCGGAGCCGCCGGGCCGGACAGGGGAGGTTGAGCCGATGACGCGACGCGCCGGACCATTGCCGCGCCTGCTCGCCTTTCTGCTCCTCCTCGCCTGTCTTGCCGCTCCCGCCGCTGCCCAGGCGCCGCTGCCGCGGATCGTCAGTCAGGATGGGCGGCACATGCTCACCGTGGACGGCCGGCCTTTCCTGATGCTCGGCGCCCAGGTGAACAACAGCAGCAACTATCCCGTGATGCTGCCGATGGTCTGGCCGACGATCCGTGCGCTCCACGCCAACACCGTCGAGGTTCCGATCGCCTGGGAGCAGGTCGAGCCGGTGGAAGGGCGCTTCGATTTCTCCTTCCTCGACGAGTTGGTCCGACAGGCGCGCCGGAACGATGTCCGCCTGGTCCTGCTCTGGTTCGCGACCTGGAAGAATACCGGCCCCAGTTACGCGCCGGAATGGGTGAAGGCGGATACGCGCCGCTTCGCGCGCATGATCCGCCGCGACGGCCGAACGCATTATGTGCTGTCGCCCCACGGGCGCGAGACGCTGGCGGCCGACCGGCGCGCCTTCGTCCGGCTGATGGAGCATATCCGCGAGATCGATCCGCAGCACACGATCATCATGGTCCAGCCGCAGAACGAGGTCGGCAGCTACGGCAGCCCCCGCGATTTCTCGCCGGAGGCACAGCGCCTGTTCGAAGGACCGGTGCCCGCGGAGCTGGCGCGGGCGCTCGGACGCGGGGGCGGCACGTGGAGCCAGGTCTTCGGGCCCCGCGCCGACCAGGCGTTCAACGCCTGGCACACCGCCCGCTACATCGACGACATCGCGGCGGCGGGGCAGGCGGTGAAGGACCTGCCCATGTACTGCAACGCTTCGCTCAGCGATCCCTTCACCGAGGAAGGCGCCGAAAACACCGCCAGCGGCGGCCCCAACTGGAACGTCATCGCGATATGGAAGGCGGCGGCGCCGCACGTCGATTTCGTCGCGCCCGACATCTATAACCGAAGCCACCCGGCCTATATCCGCTATCTCGATCTCTACGCCCGGCCCGACAATCCTTTGATGGTGCCGGAAACCGGCAATGCCGCCGAATATGCGCGTTTCCTCTGGGCGGCGCTCGGCCGCGGCGCGATCGGCTTCGCCCCGTTCGGCATGGATGCCACCGGCTATTCCAACTATCCGCTCGGCGCAGAGCGGCTCGACGCCGAGACGATGGAGGCCTTTGCCGGCCCTTATCGGCTGCTCGCCCCGATCGCCTCCGACTGGGCGCGCATCGCCTTCGAGCATCCGACCTGGGGCGTCGCCAAGGGGCCCGACGGCGCCGACCAGTCGATGGTGATGGGACGCTGGCAGGTCACCGCCCAGTTCGGCCTTTGGCAGTTCGGCGAGCGCGACTGGACCTGGATCGAGACCCGGCCGCACCCGACTGTCGATCGGCCGGTCGGCGGCGCCGTCCTTGCCCAGCTCGGGCCGGACGAATTCCTGCTCGCAGGCACGGCGCTTCGCTTGCGCTTCGCCTTGGCCGCGCCGGCCGAAGGCGAGAACGTCCAGTGGCTGAGTGTCGAGGAAGGGACGTTCGACAATGGCCGCTGGACGATGCGCCGCCGCTGGAATGGCGATCAGACCGATTACGGCCTGAACCTGACCGAGCCGGTCCTGCTCAGGGTCCGGCTCGGCAGCTATCGATGATCCGGCCGCAACCGAGACGAGGAGAGCCGACTTGACGATCCGCCGCACCACCTTCCGCCTGTGCGTCGCCGCCTCGATGGCGGGCGCCGGCAGCCAGGCGCTGGCCGAGGGGAGCTACCGCCGCATCGACACCGGCATCCTCGTCACCCCCGACCGGGGCCCCGAGCGGAGGGTGCGGCTTCAGGTCTATGGCGACGGCATCATCCGGGTCACCGCTGTCCCGACGGCCGATATCGACATTCCCGCCAGCCTGATGGTGACGGCCGAGCCGCAGGCCGGGGGTTTCGGCGTCTCGGAAGAGGAAGGGCGGGTCGTCCTCACCACCGCTCGCGCCTCGGCCGAGGTCGATCTCGCCGACGGCGCGGTCCGCTTCCGCGATGCGGCCGGCAATATCGTGCTCGCCGAGACCGCGCCCGCCGCCTTCGCGCCGGCCACGGCCGAGGGACGATCCTTCCTGTCCGTCCGCCAGCAGTTCAACCGAGGGACCGACGAGGGGCTGTACGGTCTCGGCCAGCACCAGAATGCGCAGATGAATTACAATGGCGAGGACGTGGAGCTCGCCCAGCACAATATGGACATCGCCGTCCCGTTCATTGTCTCGACGCGCAATTACGGGCTGCTCTGGGACAATAATTCCATCACCCGCTTCGGCGATCCGCGGCCTTACGCCTTCGTCGGCGAGCGGCTGCGGGTCACCGGCGCCGGCGGGCAACCGGGCTTCACCGCCTCTTACTATCTCGGCGATCGGCTGGCCCTGACGCGGCAGGAAGCAAGCATCGACTATCAATATATCGAGGACCAGGCGCGTTGGCCGGCCGAGGCGCGGGCCGAAACGGCCGCTGCCACCTCGGGCCAGAACACCGCCGGCAATGTCGTCCAGACGCAGCGGGTCGTCTGGAACGGGACGATCCATCCCGAGACGACCGGACGGCACAAGTTCCGGCTCTATTCGTCGAGCTACGTCAAGGTGTTCGTCGACGGTCGGCAGGTGCTTGAGCGGTGGCGCCAGAACTGGAACCCCTGGTACCACAATTTCGACCTCGACCTCGTCGCCGGGCGTCCGGCCGAGGTGCGGATCGAGTGGGAGCCCAATGCCGGCTATATCGCCCTGCTCCACAACGACCCGCTGCCCGACCCCGACCGTCACTCCATCTCCTTCGCCTCGGAGCTCGGTCACGGCCTGGACTATTACTTCATCGGCGCCGCCGACATGGACGGCGTCATTGCCGGCTATCGGCAGCTGACCGGCGAGGCGCCGATGATGCCGCGCTGGGCCTATGGCTTCTGGCAGAGTCGCCAGCGCTACGAGACGCAGGAGCAGCTGCTGGACGTGGTCCGCGAATATCGCCGCCGCGGACTGCCGCTCGACAATATCGTCCAGGACTGGTTCTACTGGCCCGAAAACGCCTGGGGCAGCCACGATTTCGATCCGGCCCGCTTCCCCGATCCGCAAGGCATGATCGACGAGGTCCACCGGCTGAACGCGCGGTTCATGATCTCGGTCTGGCCGAAATTCTACCCGACGACCGAAAATTATCGCGAGCTGCAGCGGGTCGGCGCCGTCTACGAGCGCAACGTCGAATCGGGTGACCGCGACTGGGTCGGCCCGGGCTATCTCAGCACCTTCTACGATCCCTATAATCGCCGCGGCCGCGAGATCTACTGGCGGCAGATCAGGGAGAATCTCGCCGATCTCGGGGTGGACGCCTGGTGGCTGGACGCGACCGAGCCGGACCTCCATTCCAACCTCTCGATCGAGCAGCGCGCGTACCGGATGGGGCCGACGGCGCTCGGCCCCGGCGCGGCCTTCTTCAACTCCTACCCGCTCGTCCACGCCGACGGCATGTACCGCAGCATGATCGAGTACCGCCCCGACGTCCGGCCCTTCATTCTCACCCGGTCGGGCTTCGGCGGCATCCAGCGCACCGCTTCCGCCTTGTGGTCGGGCGACGTCGCCTCGCGCTGGGACGATCTCAGGGACCAGATTTCGGCGGGCGTGAACCTCTCGATGTCGGGCATTCCCAACTGGACCCACGATATCGGCGGCTTCGCGCTCGAGGATCGCTTCACCCGGCAGGATCCCGCCCATGTCGAGGAATGGCGCGAGCTCAACCTGCGCTGGTTTCAGTTCGGCGCCTTCTCGCCGCTCTTCCGAAGCCATGGAGAGGCGCCGCGGCGCGAAATCTACGAGATCGCACCCGAGGGATCGGCCATGTACCGCTCGATGGAGTGGTATGATCGGCTCCGCTACCGGCTGATGCCTTATATCTACACGCTCGCCGGCGATGCCCATCATCGCGACGGGACGATCATGCGCGGGCTGGTGATGGATTTCCCCGCCGATCGCCGGACCTGGAACATCGACGACCAGTATCTGTTCGGACCCGCCTTCCTCGTCGCGCCGGTCACCGAGTTTCGGGCTCGACAGCGCGACGTCTACCTTCCTGCCGGCGCGCTCTGGTACGATTTCCACAGCGGTCGCTCGAGGCAGGGCGGGCAGACCATCCGCGCCGAAGCACCCTATGAGCATATGCCGCTCTTCGTGCGCGCTGGATCCATCGTGCCGATGGGGCCGGCGGTCCAGCATAGTGGCGAAGGGCTCGATGCGCCGATCACGCTGAGGGTCTATACCGGCGCCGACGGCAGCTTTTCCCTTTACGAGGATGACGGCACCAGTCGGCAGTATCACAACGGCGCCTGGTCGCGGATTCCGCTCCGATACGACGAGCGCACCGGCACGCTCACGCTCGGCCCGCGCGAGGGCGGCTTTCCCGGGATGATCGCCAGCCGCACCTTTCACATCGTCTGGATGCGGCCCGATGGCTCGCGCCCGCTCGAGTTCGACGCGCGGCCCGATGCCACCGTCCGCTACGATGGCCGCCAGCAGTCGGTGGCGCTGCGGTAGCGGCCGATCCCGTCCATCACACCAGGCCGCGGCCGAGGATCCGCACGCCCGGAACGAACGCTCCGTCGTCCGGCCGCGGCAATTTCAGGCGAAGGCCTGTCTCGTCACGGGTGAATTCCAGCGGGCCGCCACCAAGCAGCTCGACCCGCTCGACCACGGCTTCCGGCAGCCGCTCCCGACCGAGCGTCTCCACCACCGCCTCGCCCTCCGGCCATTCGAGGAAGAAGGCGTGGAGCGCGTCGCCGCGGGTCGTGAAGCGGATGTCGCGGCCGTTGAACGCCCCGGCCTGCCCCTCGCCTTGATGGCCTTCCGGCGTCCGGGTGGGTCCTTCGCCGAAGACCCGCCAGGGCCGCGTCTCGTAAATGGCTTCTCCATTGGCCGCGAACCAGCGCGTCAGGTCGTCGAGAATGGCGACCTCGTCGTCGTCGATCGACCCGTCGCCGCGCATCGGCACGCTGAGCAGCAGATTGCCGTTCTTCGAGACGGCATCGCACAGTCGCTGGATGACGTTCTTCGCGCTCCTGTAACCGCGGCGTTCGTAGAGCGGCCGGTCGTAATGCCAATTGCCGAGGCAGGTCGCCGTCTGCCAGGGCGGCTGTCGCACTTCCTCGAGGAAGCCCCGCTCGACATTCTCGACGATGCCGTAGCGCTGGTAGCTGGAGAGCCGGTTCGCCGTCAGCACGACGTCGATGTCGCCATGCCAGTCGTGGCTCCGGTTGTAATAATGCGCCACCGCTTCGAGACCCGCTTGTCCAAAGGGGAGGCGGTAATGGTCCAGATAGACCATGTCGGGCCGGTATCTGTCGACCAGGTCCATCTGGCGCGCGAGCCAATGGCGGACATAGGCAGGATTTCCCGGCGGCGCATGCTCGACCCACTGGCCGCTATGCGCGTCGTGCCACGCGCGCAGCGCCTCGGCCGACGTGATGCCCTCCGGCGGGGCCATGCTCGGACCGGTATAGAGCGCCTGTGGGTCGAGCCCGTCCCACCAGGTGCCGACGCCATCTTCGCGGCGCAACGCCCAGGCATCGTAGCGCCGCCCGCGCATCGGCCCTTCGGCATCATAGCCGTAAGCCGTCTGCCACCAGTGCCAGGCGTGGCCGCTATGGTTGCTGACGCCGAATCGCAGCCCCGCCTCGCGCGCGAGGCGCGCCCAGGTGCCGACGATGTCGCGCCGCGGCCCGACCCGGACGGAGTTCCAGGCATGATGGGCACTGTCGAAATTGTCGAAATTGTCGTGATGGTTGGCCATCGCCATGAAATAGCGGGCACCGGCCCGGCGAAAGCGGGCGATCAGCGCCTCCGGCTCCCAGTTCTCGGCTCGCCAACGCCCGATCAGCTCCATGAAGCCGACGCGGGACGGATGGCCGTAGGTGCGGACGTGATGCTCGTAATAGGGATTGCCCTGGATATACATCTGGCGGCCGTACCAGTCGCCTCGCTCGGGCACGCATTGCGGCCCCCAATGCGCCCAGATCCCGAACTTGGCGTCGCGGAACCAGTCGGGCACGCGATAGGCGGCGACGAAGGCCTGCCAATCGGCGGCGACCGCCGCCTGCGCCGAAGCACGCCCGGGCAGCAAGGCCGCGGCTCCGGTTCCGGCCAGCATCTGGCGGCGCGTCAGCATCCTCGTGTCTCCATCGATAGCGCGAGGAATGTGGCTGTTCTCGCCACCAGGCGGCAAGCGACGTCTAGCGCCGGTAGGGCACGAAGTCGGACAGGATGCAGACGGGGCCCGGGAACCGGCTGACGGGATCGAGCGAACGTATCCGGTCGCCGCGGCAATATTGGCTCCCGGTCGGCTCGACGATCAGCGGATCGCTCGGCCGAAGTCCGGGGCAGCGGCCCTCCAGCCGGTTGACCCAGATCGTGTCGCCCGAATCGTAGAGCAGGGTCTGGGCGTCGATCGTGCGCAGCGCGCGCCCAGACTGGATCGGAACGCAGTTCCGCGCCTCGCCCGGCGATCGGCCGGCGAGCGCCTGCGCCAGCTCGCTCTCCGCCGCGCGCGTCGTCGGCCCGTCGCCGGCCGCGCAACCGGCCGCCACGAGAAGGAAGGACAAGAGAGGGATCGAAGGTCGCATCGACTCGGCTCCTCAGCGCATTGTGCACCGAGCGAGCGTGACGAGAAAGCGTGCTTGGCGATCGCTCGCCGCTCAATCGATCGGCGTGAGACGCACCGCGGCGCCGCCCGCAGGGGCCAGTCGGATCGATAGGCTGTCCTCGGCCGTGACCATTCGCTGCTCGGTCTCGACCTCCGCCGGCGTCGCTCCGTCCCGCCAGATCGCCGCGCGATAACGGCCGCGGCCGAGAAAGCGGAGCGGGACGACCATCGGCCGGGCTTCCTCGTTGGTCATCGCGCCGACATACCAGTCGCGGCCGCTGCGGCGGGCGAGCACGACATGCTCCCCGATCTCGCCGTCGACGAAGCGGGTCTCGTCCCAGGCGGCCGGCACCGCCCGGATGAAATCGAAGCCGGACTGGTCGCGATAGGCGTCCGGGCTGTCGGCGACGGCCTGGAAAGGGCTGTCATAGAGGACGTACATGGCGAGGCCGTGGCCGCGGGTGGTCATCACCATCGGCGCCAGGTTGCGCGGCTCGAACGCCGCCGGCGCCACGTTGCGGAAACCGCCCGGCGTATAGTCCATCGGGCCGAGCAACATGCGCGTGAAGGGAAGGGTGACGTTGTGACGTGCCGTGATCCGCCGCGACCATTTGTTATATTCGGCGCCGAGAACGCCTTCCTGGGTGAGATAGTTCGGATAGGTCCTGATCAGGCCGGTCGGGCGATAGGCGCCGTGGAGGTCGACGAGAAGGCGGTGCCGCGCGGCCGTCTCCAGCAGGCGATGATAAAAAGCGACCATCTCCTGGTCCGAGCGGTCCATGAAGTCGACCTTGATGCCCCTGATCCCCCAGCGCGAATAAGTGGCGAGCAGCCGCTCCATGTCGGCGTCGATCAATCGCCAGTGGATCCAGAGCCACAGGCCGACGCCGCGGCTCTCGGCGTGGCGTATCAGGTCCGGCAGATCGAGCCGGGGCAGAGGGCTGAGCGGGTCGGCGCCCGGCAGCAGCGTGCCCCCGGCGCCGCTATTGGCGTACCAGCCGTCGTCGATCAGCATGTAGTCGAGCCTGCTTTCCGCGGCGAAGTCGATGAAGGCCCGGATCGTGGCGTGGTCCATTCCGGCCTGGGTCGAGCCGGCCAGGGACGGGCCGTTCCACCAGTCCCAGGCGCTGCGCCCCGGCCGCACCCAGGAGAAGTCGCCCTGCGCCGGCGGATTGAGGCTGGTGATCAGGGGCGACTCGATCAGGTCGCCCGCCCGCTCCCCGAGCATGACCACCCGCCAGGGCGAATGGATTCCTTCGGGTCCGATCTCGGCGCGCACGGCGATGCCCGGATCGTCCGGCCGAGGCGTGAGGCGCGCCAGCAGTCCTTGGGTGCCGTCGTCCAACCCGGACAGATAGAGGCCGGCATAATCGCGCAGGTCCGCCTCGGCGAAGGCCAAGGCCGCGCCGCCGGCGTCGCAGACGATCGGCAGCTCGAACAGATGGTGTGGCCGGATCTGCGAGATCCGCACCGGGTCATATTCGCCTTCGTGGCTGGTATCGTGGCGGCCGAGATTGAGGCCGTGGCAGGACCAGTCTCCGGCAGGGCGGAACTCGGTGACCTCTCCCGCCAGCCGCAGCTGCGTCAGATTCGGCTGCTCGGGCACGAAATAGCGGAAGGCGAAGCCGTCATCATAGGCGCGCAGGACGATGTCGAGGCGCCGGCGCTCGCCTTCCTGCTCGGCGAGCGAGACGGTGACCTCGCGATAGGGGTGGCGAACCGAGGAGACCTTGCCGATCAGCCCGTAGCGGTCCTCGCCCGCCCGCACCGGCCCCGCCCTCATCGTCATGCCACCGGACAGAGTCTGGTAGCGCTCGAACAAAAGGCCGAGGCGCGAGGGCGCCAGCAACTCGTGGCCCCGATAGCTGAGCCGGTAGCGGGCGGTGCCGCCGTCGTCGGTGGAGAGGCTCGCTTCGACCTGACCGTCCGGCGAGCGGATGACGATCGGCTCAGCCACCGCCGGTGCGGGGGCGGCGAGAAGAGCCAGTGCCGCCGCGATCGATCGGATCATCCCCACCCCCACTTTTATCTTATAAAATCCTATCACTCGCAGCCGCTGGCGACAATTGCCAGGGCTCGCTCACAGCCGGAGCGCCAGCCTCAGCCCGATCGTCCGCGGCCGGAAGCTGCTCTGGCGCAGCGGCGCACCCGTCACCGGCACGAATTCGGCGCTGTTGAACAGGATCGTGCGATCGTCGAGGAGATTGTCGACGAAGGCGCCGACACGCCAGCGACCGGCTTCCAGGCCCAAGCGAACCATCATCATGCCGTAGGACTGACCGAAGTAGACGCGGGGATCGTAAGCCGCCGAGACGGTCGACGGCGCCCGCCGGTAGGCGCTGGCGAACTGATATTCGAGGCGCACGAAGCCTTGGCCGGCACGCCCCAGGCGATGGCGATATTCGGTGGCGATGCGCCCGCTCCAGCGCGGGACGAACGGAACCCGGTCGCCTTTGTCGACGATGATCGCGCGCGCAGTACCGGGGCCGCCGGCCCCACCTTCGACCCGGCGGCGGAACCGGGCATCGACAAAGCCGAGCGCCGCACGGATCTGCAGCCCCGTCAGCGGCCGCACCGTCAACTCGGCCTCGAAACCGCGACTCCTCGCCGTTCCGAGATTGTCGACATAAGAGAAGCCGCAATTGGGCAGCGTCACCGGCTGCTGGATCCCGCTCCAGTCGATGTGGAAGGTCGAGAGAGCGAGGCCCACCCGCTGCCGCGCCAGCGAGGCCTTCACCCCCGCCTCGTAATTCCACAGCCGGTCCGACCGGTAGGAGACCGGTGCCTCGGCGAGGCCCAAAGACGCCAGGTCCTCGGCGCAGCTCGCCGCCGGCACCGGCGGATTGGCGCCGCCGATCCGGAACCCCTTGGCTGCGGTGAGGTAGATCAGATCGTTCGTCCCGACACGATAGCTGAGGCCGAAGCGCGGCGTCACGGGCGTGTCCCGCTGCCTGCGCTCGGCCGGCTGGGTGAGCGTGCCGCCGGCATAGGGGCCCTCGGACAGAACTTGGAGGTCGAGCTCGGAACGGGTGACCCTCAAGCCCGCCGTCGCCGCCAGCCGCTCCGAAAGCTGCCAGACCATCTCGCCGAAGGCCGCCGCCTGCCGCGCCCGTACCGTTTCCACGCCGCGATAGCTGATTCCGCCCGGCAGGAGCGGGACCCCGAAAACCGTCTCGACCGATCCACCGAGATAGGTTTCCGCCAATTCGGCGATTCCCGGCTCGACCACCTCCTGAGTCAGTCCCAGCTTCGCATCGCGAAGGAATGCGCCGATCACCCAGGTGAAGCGCGTGCCGCCCTCTGGCGACGCCAGACGGACTTCCTGGGTCAGGCTCTCCTGGGAAACCCGGGTAAGGCTGCGCGCGCCTCCCTCCGGAACCAGCTCGGGGAACGCGCCACCCAGCACCAGCTCGCCGAAAACCCGGGAATAATCGCTCACCTGCCGGTCGCGGCGATCGAAAAAGCCGGTGATGCTGGTCAGCCGGGCGAAACCCAGATCGATCCTGGCGGTGAGGCTCGGCAGGACGAGGTCGTCGCGTCCGGGCTGGGCGTGGATGTTGGCCTGCCTGCGGCCGCGCGAACCGCTGTCGAAAAAGGGAAGATCGTCACGCCGCCCCCTCTGATAGAAGAGTCCCGGCGTGACCTCGATCCGCGATCCCACGGCCGCGGTGATTGCGGCGCGCAAGGCGTCTATTCGCCTGCCGTCGACATTGCGTCGGATACGCCCGGCCTCTCCCGGCGACACGCGGTCGATATGACCGGCATCGGCACGACGGTAGAAGGCGGCGCGAAAGCCGAGCTTGCCGGACAGGATGGGGCCACCCGCGGCAGCGTTGAGCTCGTGGCTCAGCCCCCCATTCTCGACCGCCGCGAGCTCCGCCGAAAAGGCCGCGTCGAACGCCGTCAGATCGGGCTGGCGGGTGACGAAGCGGATCGTGCCGCCCATCGAGTTGGCACCGAACAAAGTGCCCTGGGGGCCGCGCAATATCTCGATCCGTTCAAGGTCGAACGCTCTCAAATCGGCATTTCCAGAGAAGCCGGTGGAGCGGATCTGGACCGGCACCTCGTCGACATAGAGCCCCACCGTCGATGAGCCGCCCGAGGAGAAGATGCCTCGGATTGCCGGGGTCTCGGCGCCGAGCACGCCGGTCGGAGCAAGGGTGAAGTTCGGAACCGCCCGCGCCACGTCCGCCAGCGTGTCGGCGCCCATCCGGTCGAGCCCCTGCTGGTCGAACGCCGTGACGCTGAGCGGCGCCTGCTCGACCGGCTCCGCGATCTGCCGTGCGGTGACGATGATGGAAGGATCCGCCTCTTCGGCCCGCGCAGCGCTCGGCGGCGTTGCCGCGGCGACCGCAAATACCGCAAGCGGGACCGCCTGCGCCGCGTTGCCGCGGCGCCGCTTCGGCACTGTTCCGGTACGGGACCGGGTGTTCGGCTGGCGCCCCCCAGCCCTTGCAATTGTCATCCTATTGCCCCTTAAAGGAAAAAAAGAGAATGGTCGTGGGGCTGTCAAGGAAAAGCTCGGAGCGCGGGTCCACGGTTGCACCGATGGCGGCCGGGGGAGGACTTTCTTGGCATAAGTGGGCGCAGGCATGGTGAAACCGTTCAAGGCCGAATCCATCTACGACGCGGCGACGGACGACGGGGCATTCGCCGAGCTCGCGGCGAGCCTGGCGCAGGCGATCGGCGCCCGCTCCGGAGTCTTTCATTGGAAGGACCTGCGGGAGCAGACCGAGGAGGTCTCCTATTCCGGCTATTTCACCGCCGAGCAGATGGAGGCCTATGATCGCCATTTCGCCGATGCCGATCTCTGGTCGGCTGCGGTCAACCGCCCCGATCGGCTGAACCGGGTCTGGGATCTCGAGCAGATCGTGGCGCCGGCCCAATATGCCCGCGGCCGACTCTACAATGAGTGGATCAGGCCGATGGGCGACGATTCGTTCCGTGCCTTGGGCGGCGTTCTGCGGACCGAGACCCTCAGGGCGGAGATCGGCTTCCATCGCGGCCGGACCCAGGATGCCTTCGATGCGGAGACGGTCGCCTGGGTGGAGGACATCTTCGTCCATCTTCGTCGGATGGTGGCGATCCGCAGTAAGCTGGTCGCCACGCAGCAGCTCTCCGACGATGCAACAGCGGGACTCGATGTGCTCGGCCATGCCGTGATGACCCTCGACGTGACCGGTCGGCTTCTTCACGCGAATGCCTCCGCCGAGACGATATTGGCCCGGGCCGATGGCTTGACGATCCGGGAGGGCCGGCTGCGCGCGCTTCGGCCCGTGGACCAGAAGGCGCTCCAGCAGGCTATCGACATGGCTGTGGCACCGTCGGAGTTGGAAGCCACGGCGATCCTCGTCCACCGTGCCGCCGGGCGCCCGTACGAGCTATCGATCCTCTCCACTTGCCAGGAGGGGCGGAGAAGGGTCGTGGTCGTCCTCGCGGATCCGGAGATAAAGGACCTCAGCATGTCCGGCCGGCTTCGGGAGCTACACGGACTGACCACAGCCGAAGCGGATGTGGCGGTGCGTCTTGCCGAGGGCGTTCCGCCGGCTCTCATCGCCGAGGAGCGTGGCGTTGCGCCCGGAACGGTCCATTCTCAACTCAAGGCGATCTTCGCCAAGCTGGGATGCAGCCGTCAGTCGGAGCTGGTGATGATCGTCGGCGCCTTGCCCAAGCTCCAGCCGCATAGCTGAATCGGCTGCGGTCTCTCGGCACGTGCCGCCATTCGGTTCGGATCGGAGCGGCAAACCCGCGCAATCCCATAATTTCTCCCCCGCATACCCTGTTCAGGGGATGAGGCGCGAGGAGCGTCTTCCGTAGAATCGCCGCGCAAGGCGGGGTGGCCCTTGCGAGGGTGCCCCGTCGGCGAAGCCGTTGCGGGGGAAGGCATGTTGGGGGCAACCGAAGGTCGATCGCGGGACGAATGCCGGGGTCGGGGGGCGCCCAGGATGGCGGGCTTGATGCTCGCTTTCGCGCTGGCGGTTCAGGCGACCGGAGTCTTCGCGCAGTCGACTCCGGTCGCGCCGCCGACGCGAGAGGAGGTCGAGCGCGTCCCGGTTCGACCGGTTCCCGACCGGCGGGCGCGGCTGGAGGTCGAAAGCGACCTTCCAGCCGCGCCTTGCGCGCTCGACGACCCGCGCTACGCGGACATCCGGGTGACGCTGAACGCCGTCGAGTTCGAAGGACTCGGCTCGGTATCGCCGGAGCTTCTGGCGGACGCGCATTCCGGCCTGCTCGGCGCCGAGCAGCCCGTTTCGATCATGTGCCGGATTCGCGACCGCGCGACGGCGCTGCTCAACGCCGCCGGCTATCTGGCGGTGGTCGAGATACCGGAGCAGGGATTGGGCGATGGACAAGCGCGATTCCGGGTCGTGCTTGGCCGCGTCGTCGCCGTCCGGGTCCGCGGCGATGCAGGGCCGTCCGAACGGCGACTGGCCGGCTATCTGCGGCGCCTCGCCGACGACGAAGCCTTCAACCGAAACACCGCCGAGCGCTACCTGCTGCTCGCCGGCGATGTGCCCGGCTACGACGTTCGCCTGACGCTCCGTTCGGCGGGCACCGGCCCCGGCGAGCTGGTCGGCGAAGTGGCCGTGCTGCGCACGCCGGCGGTCCTTGTCGCCAACGTGCAGAATTACGGATCGCGGGCCCTCGGACGGATCGGCGGCTTGGTCAGCGCCGAGCTGTACGGCCTTACCGGGCTCGGCGACCGCACCACCCTCACCGCCTTCACCACCGCGGATTTTCGCGAGCAGCAGACCCTCCAGCTCGGCCACGATTTCCGGATCGGCAGCGAGGGCCTCGCTGTCTCGGCGCAGGTCACCGGGAGCTGGGGCGATCCCGATGTGGGGCTCGCCGACGTGGACGTCGATTCGGAGACGCTTTTTGCGACGCTGCAGGCCAGTTATCCGTTCCTGCGGCGGCGGGACGTCTCCCTGAGGGGAAGCCTGGGCTTCGACCTGGTCGACCAGGATGTCGACTTCAACGACGCCCCGCTCACCCGCGATCGGCTGCGGGTGCTGTTCGGCCGGCTCGCCTTCGAGAGCGTCGACCCCTCCAGCCTGTCGTTCGGCAACGGCTATTCCCCCGCCCAACCGCGCTGGGCGGGCCGCGGCCTGATCGAGCTGCGCCAGGGCCTCGACGTCCTTGGCGCCTCGTCCGATTGCCGCACCGCCCCCGCCGCCTGCCTCGCCGGGGGAGCGGCGCCGCCCAGCCGGATCCTCGCTGATCCGACCGGAACCCTGATCCGCTTCGTCGGGACGGCCGAGCTGCGCCCAACGCCGATGATCACCTTCGCGCTGGAGACGCGGGCGCAATATTCCGGAGACCCGCTGCTCGCCTTCGAGGAATTCTCCGCCGGCAACTTCACCATCGGGCGGGGCTACGACCCCGGAACCATCCTCGGCGACAGCGGCGTCGGCAGCACCATCGAGGTGCGGGTCGGCAGCCTGGTCCCGGCCACGCGCGAGGACTTCCGGTTCCAGCCCTACGCCTTCTTCGACGTCGCGCGGGTGTGGAACGAGGATCCGGCGTTCGGCGACAGGCGGCTGATGTCGATCGGCGGCGGCGTTCGGGCGCTGTGGGGCGACCGCATCCAGGCCGACGTCACCCTCGCCGTCCCGCTCGAGCGCGCCGGCCTGCAGGCGGATCGCGGTGACGTCCGATTGCTCTTCTCGCTTACCACCAAGCTTCTTCCCTGGAGTTTCTGATGATGCTGCATGACCGCTCCCGGAGGTCCGCCCGCGGCAGGCTCGGCCTCCGCGCCGGCTGCGCCGCCGCCGCCTTGGCGGCGATGTGCGGCACCTGGACGAGCGCGGCTTTTGCGCAGGCGTTCAGCGGAAGCCCGTCGGTGACCGCCGGCCAGGTGAATTTCGATCGTACCATTCCCGGCCAGGAGACCATCACCGTCATCGATGATGCGATCGTCGACTGGACTCCCATCGAGGGGCCGGGCGGTCTCATCGATTTCCTGCCGGCGGGGAATACGGCGATCTTCCAGGATACGCCCGGGGCCGGCGGATTCGTCATCCTCAACCGCATCGTGCCGACCGGCACCGGGGTGGTCGAGCTCAACGGCAATATCATCAGCCAGCTGCAGACCGGAGCCGGGAATGTGCGCGGCGGCACCGTCGCCTTCTACAGCCCCAACGGCCTCCTGGTCGGCAGCACCGCCGTCTTCGACGTCGGCAACCTGATCCTCAGCGCGGCCGATCTCGATCCAGGAAGCTTCCAGGACTTCGGCAGCGGCAATGGCGCCCTCAGCCTGACGGCGGCGCCGGGAAGCCAGGCACGGGTCGAGGTGCAGCCGGGTGCGCTGATCAACGCCACAGCGGAGAACAGCTTCCTCGCCATGGTCGCGCCGCGGGTGGTCATGAACGGCAATGCCCGGATCAACGGCTCGACCGCTTATGTCGCCGCCGAATCGGTCGACATCACCCTCGTCGAAGGCCTTTTCGACATCGTCGTCACCACCGGCACGACGGTTGCCGGAACGATCATCGAGCATGGCGGCAGTACCGGCGGCCCGGCACGCACCGGCACGGATGCCAACCAGGCCATCTATGCGGTCGGCGTCGGCCAGGCCCAGGCGGTGCAGCTCGTCTTCTCCGGCAATCTCGGCTTCGACCCGGCGACCAGCGCCAGCATCGTCAACGGCGAGGTCATTCTCTCCGCTGGGTTCGACGTCAGCGGCAGGGAATTCCCCGATGCCTTCCGCGGCGCCGGCAACAATGAGGGAAATGCCAGCGTCCGCATCGTCGGCGGCGGCTATTCCTCCGGCGTCACCGGCCTCGCCACGACCGATTTCACGGTCGACGCATCGGCCACAGGTTCGGTGAACTTCGACTCCGACGTCCGGATCGCCGGCTTCTCCAATGCCAGCATCGTTGCCGGCGCCGGCGAAAGCATCACGATCGGCGGGTCGGCGATCGTCTCGGCGGATGACATCAAGAACTTCACCGTGGCCAATCTGGCCGTGACCGCTCAGCTCGACGCGCAGGGCGGCGTCGCCCGCATTACCGCTGCCGACGGCGGCACGATCGCCATCGGGGGAGACGCCCAGGTCAGCGCGAACGCGCGGGCCGCGAATGACGGCGTCCGCAACCTGTCCGGCGACGCGACAGGCGGCGACGCCCAGATATTTGCCTCCTCGGGCGGGCAGATCACCATCGATGGAGCGATGACCGCATCCGCCGACGCGCGCGGCTCCGACAGCTATGGCGGTGGCGGATCCGGAACCGGCGGGCTTGCCGTGATCGGGGTGAATGGCGGCACCCTGTTCGCCGCCGGCGACGTTGCGGTCTCCGCCGCCGGCCAGGGCGGGTTCGGCATCGGCGGCATCCCGGGTTCGGATCCCGGTACGGGTGGCAACGGGTCCGGCGGCAATGCTCAGATCTTCGCCGAGAATGGCAACCTCACGCTCGGCAATGCGACCGTCAGCGCGGACGCAGCCGGCGGCAACGGGACCTCCGGCGGCGACGCGATTGCGGGCAATGCGGGAATCATCACGCTGGGCGGCGAAATCCAGGTCGACGGCGATATCGTCGCGAGCGCCGACGGCGTCGGCGGCAACGCTTCGGAGGGCTTCGGCGGCCAGGGCGGCGCGGCCGAGGGCGGCACCGCCTACGTGCAGGCGCAGTCGCCGGGCATCGGCCGGCTGATCGGCGCCGCCGCGACGGTGACCGCCAATGCGACCGGCGGCGCCGGCGGCGCCGGCGACGGAGGCTCGGTCGCGGCCGGAGCCGGCGGCGAAGCGCGGGCCGGCTTGTTCGACGGTGCGATCAATTCGGGGGGCGCCTTCGTGCTCGCCGGCCGCGAACAGGCCAATCTCGCGCTGACCGACATCCGGCTCGAGGCGGTCGGCACCGGCGGCGCGGGCGGTGTCGGCGGAGCGGGCCAGGCGGGCGGTGCCGGCGGCGCCGCCTTCGGCGGCACGACCCAGCTGGGATCGTTCACCGGCGATGCGACGAGCAGCCTGCTCGGCTCGGTGATGCAGTTCGACACCGCCGTCGCCCTTTCCTCCGCCACCGGCGGCGCAGGGGGCGCAGGTCCGGCCGGCGCCGGGGCGGGCGGCGACGCCAGCTCGGGCGTCGCCTACGTGACCGCAACGAGCGGCGGGCTCGTCATCGGCAACGATGTCGACCTGATCTCCGACGCGCAGGGCGGGGCCGGAAGCACGGGCGGCGACGCGACGGGCCTGCAGGCAGGCCTTTCGACGGCGGGCGCGATCGAAATCGCCGATGTCAACATTCAGGTCCGGACGTTGGGCGGCGCGGGGGCGAGCGGCGGCGCCGGGGCGGCGACCGGCGGCAATCTCCTGGTCGAGACCGCGGCGGGCGCCTTCGGCAGCGTCGGCACCGTGCTGGTGGAGAGCCTGAACGGCGACATCACCACGCAGGGCGACGTCGCGACGAGCACGCCGGGCACGGTCGACCTCGTGGTCCCGGTCGGCGAGGCGGTTTTCACGAATATCCAGGTCGCCGCTCTCGAAGATACTCCTGGCCAGCTGACGCCGGCGGCCTCGCAGGTCTCGACGGGCGGGTTGATCAGCTTCCTTGAAACGGCTCAATTCACGGTCGACGGCGATATCGAGATAAGCACGACGGGATCCGGCCAAATTCTCGGCGGCCCCGACATCGACACGCCGACCGCCCTCGTGAGCTTCTCCAGCCTCAACGGGGCGATCACCATTTCCGGCGTCAACGACGAGATCATCAATCTCGGCGCGCAGACCCTTTCCCTCGCCTCCGACGATATCGAGATCCTCGAAGGGGCCCGGATCGGCGCGCTTGACCTGTCCTTGAACGCCAACGACACCGGCGAAGTCGTCACCTTGGGTGGAGACGAACAGGGGCCAGGCTATACGCTCACCCAGGCCGAGGCGGCCCGGATCGAGGGCGAGAGCATCGGCTTCAACGGCGGCGACATCGTCGTGCGCGATCTCACCATCACCGGCTCCCCCGATGACGGCCCGTCCTTCGTCGAACTGGAAGCCGACAATGTCAGCGTCCAGGGCGCGCTGGTCTATCTGGCCGGCTCTGGCGACACCCTGTCGATCGACGCGGCAGACGGTGTCCTCGAGGTGATCACCCCGACGGGCTCGATCAGCGTCAATGACGGCGAGACGCTGGCCGGCCGGCTGGAGATCGAGGCGGCGACCACCATCGTCGCCGATGCCGAGCTCGCCGCCCGGATCAGGCAGGATCCGGATTTCGAGGGCCTGGCGGAGGCGCTGGCGGAAAATAGCGGCCCGAACAATCCCGAGGGCTATCTCCAGGCCGCCACCATCGTCTTCAGCTTCGACGGCGAGCCGGGCGAGCCGCCGAAGGCCGTCTTCATCCAGAATAGCGGCGACGACACCACCTTCGGCGGAGTCGCGACTCGGGTGCCCGGCTTGGTCTTCGCGCTCGAGGATGACGATGACGAAGCGGTCCAGCTGCGCGTGATCGCCTATGGCGCCGGGCTCGACGCGAGCGGCAACGTCGTCACCGGTTCAGCCTATTTCGACGGTATCGCGTTCGGCGAGGCGCCGGCCATCACCTACAGCGACGATTCCGAGTTCAACGGCCTCTTCGTCAACACCGGCTTGCCGGCCCGGCCTGGGCTCGGTCAGGTCGAGGGCGGCGCGATCGTCGGCTCGGAAGTGATTTCGGGGCCGCTCGCGCAGGTGGTCACCTTCGAGCCGGGCGAGGAAGATCGGGACGTGGCCTTCGGCGCCGCCTTCCCCACCCTGATCGACACGGCCGACCTCGTGATCGACGCGGCGATAGACCAGGCGGTCGCGAGCGGCGGCGATGCCGCGCTGTGGCGCGCCGGCGCCGATCAGGATGACGAAGACGATGAGGATCAGCAGGAGCCATGACCGTGACGTTCAAGAACTTCGTCCTGTCGACCGCCGCCTTGCTGACGGCAGTGCCCGCCTGGTCCCAGTCGCGCCCGGTCAGCCTCGACGACAGCTTCCAGGTCGGCGCCAATGCCCTCTGCTCGGCTCAGCTGCTTCAGGCCCGTCGCGGTGACGGCATGTTCGACCGCACCTATGCCTTGGTCTGTCGCGACGCGACCGCGCCGGTCGGCGAATTGTTCGTCCTGCGCGGCGATTCGGAGGCGGCCCTTGCGCGCATTCAGCGCGACTCCCGATGCGCGCCGGGGGCGCCGGTGACGCTGCCGGAGGCCGGAGAGGTTCGCGTCCTGAATTGTGCGGCGACCGAGACCCTGCCGGCGCGGACCGCCTATCTGCTGGACCGGGACGACAGGGTTTACGCCGCGCATGGCGTCTCGGGCTATGAGAGCGCGCTCGGCGTCGGCTTGCAGACGATCCTGCTCGATCGCCCGGTGGACCAGCCGGTCGAGATTGCCGTGACCCGGGGGAGCGGCGCTGCCGACTTCGCCCGTGCCCAGGCGGCGCAGCTCTCGCCGGAGGCGGCGCTGGCCGAGGCCTATCGCCGCAGCAATGCCGGGGATTTCGCCGCTGCCGCCGAATTCTTCGCCGCCGCGGGCCGCGGCGATGGGCCGACGCCGGGAAGCGCCGAGGCCTTGCTCAACGCCGCGCTCCAGCAATCCAATCTCGGCCATCATGCCCGCGCCGACGAGCTGTTCGAGCAGGCGGCGCCGATGATCGCCGCCGATCCGGTCCTGCTCCGGATGCGCCGCAACTACCAGGCCATCCATCAGCTGAACCAGGGCGACGGACAGGCGGCGCTGGCCGTGCTTTCGGCACCGCTTCCTGCCGCCGCGCGCCTCGAGACCGCGGAGCTCGAGCGCCTCACCATCGATCGGGAGCTCGCCGAGCGGCTCAACGCCGAAGCCGAAGGCGCCGGCGGACTGGCTCAGGTCGGCGAACGACTGCTTCCGGCGGAGCGGGCCGAAACCCTCGATGGCCAGGCGTCGCAACTTCGCGGCGCGGTCCATCGGCTGGCCGGCGATCCCGCTGGCGCGCGCGCGGCGCTCGGCGAGGCGCTCGATCGGCTTGCCGCGGTCCGCGGCGGCCGCATCGGCTCGGTCGCCTGGATGCGGGCGCAGATCATGGGAGAGCTCGCCGCCATCGCAGAGGCGGAAGGCGATGCCGCCGAGGCGGAGCGTCAGTATCGCAGCGCCGTCGCCCTCGTCGAAAGCCGCTATCCGGCCTCGCCGGCGCTGCTGTCCACGCGCGCCCTCCTGGCGAGCTTCCTCGCCCGGGCCGGCCGCGAGGACGAGGCCGTGGCGCTCTACCGGATGGTCGTGGAGTTGGCGGAGCAGGCGCCGTCGCCTGCGCTCAAGCGGCTGATCGGACCCTATCTCGCCATCCTTTCGCGCCGCAGCGCCGATCCCGCCGCCATCGCCGAGATGTTCCGGGCGGGGCAGGTGCTGGTGCGGCCCGGCGTCGCCCAGACCCAGGCGGTGCTCGCGCGCGAATTGTCCGGCGGCAGCGACGAGGCGGCCGCCTTGTTCCGGCGCTCGCTGAACCTCGCCCGCGATGTCGAGCGCACGCGCGTGGTGCTGGCCGAGCTCGCCAGCCGCGAGTCGCGAAGCAGCGCCGATAGCCTTCGCATCGCGGAGCTCGAGCAGCGCCTCGCCTCCCTGCAGACGCTGCAGGTCGCGACGCAGGCCGAGCTGTCCCGATATCCGCGCTACCGCGCCGTCTCCGATCCCACGATCGAGCTCGACGCGCTCCAGAGCGAGCTGCGCGACGGCGAGGCCTATCTGAAGCTCGTCGTCCTCGAAGGCGCCAGCTACGGTCTTTTCGTCAGTCGGAACAGTGCTCGGGCCTTCGACATCGGCCTCGATGAAGCGGCGCTGGACGGCCTTGTCACGGCCATCCGGGAGTCGATCAACAGGATCGAGAACGGCCAGAACGTCACTTATCCCTTCGACGTCGCCCGTGCGCAGGAGCTCTATGGCCGCCTGCTTGGTCCCGTCGACGGCGAGCTGGCTTCGGTCCGCCACCTGATCTTCGAGCCCGACGGCGCCATGCTGACCCTGCCGCTCAACCTGCTGGTCACGGACCGCGCCAGCGTCGCCGCCTATGAAGCGCGGGCGAATGCGGAAAATGGCGATCCGTTCGACTTCACCGGAATCGGCTGGCTCGGGCGCCGTGTCGACGTGACGACGGCGGTCTCGGCCAGCGGCTTCCGGGACATCCGCAACGCCCGTCCGTCGGCGGCGCGGCGCGCCTATCTCGGTTTCGGCCAGAACCAGCCCGTGGACATGATCTTGGCGTCATCGGGAACGCGGTCCTCGATCGCCTTCGGCTCGACCTGCCAATGGCCGCTCGCCACTTGGGCGCGGCCCATCTCGGCCGACGAGTTGGTGACGGCGCAGAGCGCGATCTCGCGCTACGGCGGCGCCGGCGGCGAGGTGATCACCGGGCCGGCCTTCACCGATAGCCAGATCCGCCGAATGGACTCGATCGACGATTATCGCGTCGTCCACTTCGCCACCCATGGGCTGGTCACGGCGCCCCGTCCGGAATGTCCGGCACTTCCGGCCCTGCTCACCTCGTTCGGCGAGACCGATTCCGACGGCCTGCTCACCTTCGCCGAGATATTCGATCTGAGGATCGACGCCGACCTGGTCATCCTGTCGGCCTGCGACACCGCCGGCGGCGCCACCGAAGCCACGACGCGGGCGGCGGGCGTCACGTCGGGCGGCGGCACGGCGATGGACGGCCTGGTGCGCGCCTTCGTCGGGGCCGGCGGCCGCTCCGTCCTCGCCAGCCACTGGCCGGTGCCGGACGATTTCTCGGCGACGCAGCGCCTCATCTCCGGCCTGTTCACCGCGCCGGCGGGGACCTCGACGGCCCGGGCGCTGCAGGCGTCGCAGCTCGCCTTGATGGACGATCCGCGCACCTCCCACCCTTATTACTGGTCCGCCTTCGCCATCGTCGGCGACGGCAGCATCCCGGTAATCGGTGCGGCGTCGGCAGAGACCGCCGCACCTGCGCCGCCGGAGGCGGCGGCACGCCTTCGGTGAGCAGATCCGGGGCTTTCGGTCGTCGGCTTGGTCGATCTCGGCACCCCTCGATGCGCTAACCGGTGCACCCTGGTAGCGTGCGGCGGCAGCTGATCGCTGTCTGAGGCGGCGGCCGCCGTTCACGCCATCCGGTTGTCACCGAATGCCTGGTTGCAGAAGCAATGGCCCTGCCGAACTTTCCGCTTCCATCCGGCCGTTCGGCCGAGCGCCCAAACCCGTGCCTGCCATTCTTCCTTCCGAATT
This sequence comes from Sphingosinicella terrae, assembly GCF_003347635.1. GTDB lineage: Bacteria > Pseudomonadota > Alphaproteobacteria > Sphingomonadales > Sphingomonadaceae > Allosphingosinicella > Allosphingosinicella terrae. Next base: position 118,872 of record NZ_QDFY01000004.1, on the reverse strand, counting down.
TCCGGAAGCCCATTCGGCGCTAAGAGCCTGTATTGGCTAAACAGTGCAGGCAAGGCTAAGGGCCCATCGCCGGGGGGCACATGCGAATAAGGGTTGGCGCGTCACACCATGAGCAGCTCCCGGCGAATGGCTATCTCTAGCAACGGCACTCAAGCACCTCCGCTGTTTCTCGCAGGGGGCGGGGAGGCGGGACGGCTGATCCGCGCGCATGACTGGTCTTCGACACCGCTCGGTCCACCCGAATCTTGGCCGCCCGCGTTCAAGACGCTGATGGCTGTCATGCTGGGCGCGAGCCAGCCGATGTTCGTCGTCTGGGGAAGCGGCCGAACGCTTCTCTACAACGACGGCTACAGCGAAATTCTCGCGTCCAAGCACCCGGCGGCGATCGGCCGCGATTTCCTGGAGGTCTGGGACGAAATCAGGGACGATCTGGTCCCGATCGTCGATCAGGCTTTCGGTGGCGACCCCGTCCAGATGGATGACATCGAGCTCTGGATGAATCGCAGGGGTTTCCGAGAAGAAGCGCATTTCGCCTTCTCCTACACGCCCGTGAGAGCCGAGGACGGCGACATAGCTGGCTTCTTCTGCGCACTTCAGGAGATTACCGGACAGGTGCTGGCGCAGCGGAAGCTTCGCGAAAGCGAAGCTCGAGCGCACGCCGACGCCGAGCGCGTGAAGCTGGCCCTGGCCGCCGGCGCGATTATCGGCACATGGTTTTACGACATCCAGCAAGACCAGTTCGCCGTCGACGAGCAGTTTGCGAAGGCATTCGGTATCGACCCTCAGGCGGGGCGCGAGGGCCTCAACCTCGAGCAGATGATGGCCACCATTCATCCCGAAGACAAAGCGGGCGTGCTGGCGGCTGTCGAAGAGGCGATCGCTCGAGGTGGGTCCTATGCTCACCAATATCGGGTGCGTCGCACGGACGGGCATTATTATTGGATCGAAGCGAACGGACGGGTCGAAAGAGCCGATGACGGCACACCTTTGAGATTCCCGGGCGTTCTTCTCGACATCGAGGAGAGGCGAGCCGTCGAGGCGGAGAGGGATAGGGCAACCGAGTTGCTGCGCACCTTCGCCGACGCCGTGCCTGGAGTCGTCTACGCCAAGGATCGGCAGGGGCGCATGCTCGTCGCGAATCGCGGCACGACCGAACTGATCGGAAAGCCGCCGGAGCTCTATATTGGCAGGACCGATGCCGAGTTCCTCGACGACGAGGCGCAAGCGGCCGCCGTGATGGCGAATGACGAACGCGTCATGGCATCCGGGATCGCCGAGCAGATCGAGGAGGAGGTCACTTTCCCCGATGGGCGACGGGCAATCTGGCTTTCCACCAAGGCTCCCCTGAGGGACACGGCGGGCGAGGTGGTCGGGCTTGTCGGCTCGTCGATCGACATCACGGCGCGAAAGCAGGCGGAAGCCAAGCTCGCGGACAATGAGGAGCGTTTCCGCTTCGCGCTGGATGCAGCCGGCGGCATCGGCACCTGGGACTGGGATGTCGCGGCGGACAGGGTGTATACGAGCGCGCGCTTCGCGAAGATGTACGGTCTCGACCCTGAACGTGCGACAGCCGGTCTTTCGGTCAACGATTATCTGGACGGCATCCACCCTGACGATCGAGAGGCGGTCGGCCGCTTGATCGACGAAGCCATGGAGGGCGGAAGCGAGTTCCGCGCCGAATATCGCCTTATCGGCCGCGACGGCGAAGCGCGCTGGGTCATAGCGCGTGGCCGGTGCCTCACCGGCGACGATGGCCGCCCGGTTCGCTTTCCCGGCGTCACCTTCGACATTAGCGACCGGCGCAAGGCAGAGGAGACGCTGCGAGAAACCGAGGAACGCTATCGGCTGGCCGCACAGGCGACGAACGACGCTATCTGGGACTGGCGCATGGCGGACGGCCACGTCATCTGGAACGAGGCCCTTCGAACTCTCTTTGGCCACCGGTTCACCGAGACCCGCGCCGAGTGGTGGCTGGAGCACATTCATCCCGCAGATCGGGAGCGTGTCGATCGCGAGATCCACGCTGTGATCGACGGCGAAGGCACGGTTTGGATGGCGGAATACAGATTCCGCCGCGCCGATGGCACTTACGCCGAGGTTCTGGACCGAGGACATGTGCTTCGCGGCGCGGACGGACGAGCGGTGCGGATGATCGGCGCGATGCTCGACCTGACCGAGCGACGTGCGGCCGAGGCGGCGCGCGCTGAAAGCGAGGAGCGGCTTCGGCTGGCGACCGAGGCGGCGGAGGTCGGCTTCTGGGACGTCGATGTCGTCAACGACGTCCTGATTTGGCCGCCGCGGGTGAAGGCGATGTTCGGCATATCGTCGGACGTGCCGGTCTCCATGGACGACTTCTACCTTGGGATGCACCCGGATGATCGGGAAGCGACGGGCTCCGCTTTCGCCGCCGCATGCGACCCGGCGCTCCGTGCCCTTTACGACGTCGAATATCGGACGATCGGCAAGGAAGATGGAATCGTTCGTTGGGTCGCGGCCAAGGGGCGCGGTCTGTTCGACAATGGCGGCCGCTGCACGCGCGTGATCGGTACCGCCGTCGACGTAACCGACCGAAAGCGCGTGGAAGCCGAGCTGCGCGAGCTGAACGAGCGCCTGGAATCCCGTGTCGCGGAGGAGATTGCCGAGCGCAGCAAGGCCGAGGAGGCATTGCGGCAGGCGCAGAAGATGGAGGCGGTAGGCCAGCTGACCGGCGGCATTGCCCACGATTTCAACAACCTGCTCACCGTCGTGACGGGCAACATCGATATGGCGGGCCGCGCTCTGGAAGCGGCGGGGTCGCTCGATCCCCGCGCCCGCCGGGCGCTGGACAATGCGATGAAAGGTGCGGAGCGGGCTGCCTCCCTGACCCAGCGTCTTCTCGCTTTCTCCCGCCGCCAGCCGCTCGCCCCCAAGCCGCTCGATGTCGACAAGCTGGTCTTGTCGATGTCGGACATGCTCAATCGCGCCTTGGGCGAGATGGTGAAGTTGGAGATCGTCACCAGCCCCGGTCTGTGGCGGATCGAAGCCGATCCCAACCAGCTTGAGAGCGCCATCCTGAACCTGGCGGTGAATGCGCGCGACGCCATGCCGCAGGGCGGGGATCTCACGATCGAGACCGCCAATGCCCGCCTGGACGACAGCTATGTCGCTCATCACGCCGAGGTCGCGCCGGGCCAGTATGTCGTGATTGCGGTAACCGACAACGGCGTCGGAATGTCGAAGGACGTCGCCTCCCGGGTATTCGAACCCTTCTACACGACGAAGGAGGTCGGCAAGGGTACGGGTCTGGGCCTCTCCATGGTCTATGGCTTCGTCAAGCAGTCGGGCGGCCATGTGAAGATCTATACGGAGGAGGGGCACGGCACGACCGTCAAGATCTATCTGCCTCGCCTGATGAGTGACGATGCGGCGGACGACGAGGCGACGCTCACGCCGGGGCTGGAAGTAAGCCGCGACCGTGAGACGATCCTCGTCGTCGAGGATGATGACGATGTTCGCGCCTACACCGTGGAGTGCCTGCGCGAGCTCGGCTACCGAGTGATCGAGGCGCATGACGGTCCTTCCGCGCTTCGCCTGCTGGAGCGTCAGGAAGAGCCGCTGGACCTTCTCTTCACGGACGTCGTCATGCCCGGAATGTCCGGACGCGAGCTCGCCGACGCGGCGCGGGAGCGGCAGCCGAGTCTCAAGGTGGTCTACACCTCGGGTTACACCCGCAACGCCATTGTGCATGGCGGCCGCCTCGATCCCGGCGTGGACCTCATTGCCAAGCCGTTCACATACCAGGCCCTCGCTCAGAAGGTCCGAGACGTGCTCGACCGTGGAAAGACGGGTCGCGTGATCGTGGCCGAGGCCGACGCGACGGTGCGAGCCCTCGCTGGCGAGGCGCTGGCAATGTCCGGCTACACGGTCGACGAAGCGGCGAACACCACGGAGTTGCTGACCAAAATACGCTCTGCGCAGGGCGGTTTCGACGCTGTCGTGCTCGACTATTCACTTCCGGATCGAACGGGCGACGGCTTGGTCGCCGAGCTCCGCGCGATCCATGCCGATCTCCCCCTGCTGATCGCGAGCGCGGGTGAGCTGGAGGAGCTTCGTGCTCGCTTTGCCTTGGATCGCTGCATCGGCTTCGTCGAGCGGCCCTACACGAGCGCGAAGTTGCAGAAGGCGCTGCAGAGTCTGGGGGTCTCCTGCTCCCCGCGCCGTACTGGACGCTGATCATCGCTCCATGGCAGCGTATCATGCATGCCGATCGTCGTTGATGTGCGGGCCGTTCAGGCGCTTCCGCCGAGCCACTCCACATGGGTCGAATCGATCCGGCCTATGCCGCGGGAGAGGAACGCCTGCAGTTCTTCCGCCCGCTCCTGAACGGAGCGGGCCGCGGCGCCACGAAGCTGCCCGACGGCGACTTCGGCGAAGCGCGCCGCCTCCGCGCTGATGGTGCCGATCTGGCTCTCGAGCCGACAGCCGGTCGCGACTTCGCCCAGGACGCGCAGGAAATGAAGGCTCGCGATCGGATCGCGGGCGGCATAGTCCCGGACCCGACCGAAGCTGCAGGCGATGAACGATGCGAAATCGTCGGGGCGGGCAATCACTCGCGGCGTGCCGCCGGGATCCACGCGAACCGCTCGGGGCAGCTTGCGCGAGGCGGTTTCCAGCGCCCCCGCACCCAACCAGTCGAGGCAGGTGACCGCCGTCATCGGATCGTTGATGCCCGGCGACAGCGCGCGCGCGGCGATTTCCACCAGCTCGCTCACCAGGAACATGAGGTCGCTGTCCGGTGCGCGCTTGCGGCCAACGGTGAAGCAGCCGTCGAGCGCGTTCGTGCAGGAATCATCCCAGCGCTCGCCCGCGGCCACGTCCGCAACGATCAGGCCGGCCATGACGAAATCCCCCGGGCGATATCGTAGTCGGATGAGAGCACCGCCCTCGCACGCGAGACGCAGGAGGCGTTCCTGGTCGATGGACTGGATGTAGCCGGTGGCCTTGCTCGGCACGGACACGATGGTGCCCTCGAGCGCCGGCGGCCGATCTTGCTCCGGCTCCTCTGCGGCGGAGCCGATCATTGCGGGAAAGCGCTTGCAGGTGTCGGCGACCAGCTGCTCGCCAATGCGGGCCACGACATTGTTGATGTGGATGCTCTGCGGCACGTGGTGAATGAAGTAGATGAGCACGCCGATCGAGCAGACCGCCAGCAGCATCGCGACGACGACCGAATATTGCGGCACGAAATCGTCATCGCCGCCGCGGATCGTACGCAGCACCATCAAGCAGTAGAGAAACGTGGCGATGAAGGTGCCGAGCGTGATCTTGTTGCCTCGATCGCTCATGAAATTGGTGAGCACGCGCGGCCCATATTGGCTCGAGGCGTAGGAGAGCGCGACGATCGTGATCGAGAAGACGACGCCGGCGACGGTGATCATCGATCCGGCGATGGTGGACAGGACCTCGCGCGCACCGTCCGCCCTGATCTGCTGATACCAGCTGATCCCCTTTATCCAGCCGCTGCCGAGCCGAACGTCGAGCCAGATCATCACGGCGCCCAGCAGGATGGCGAGCAGCGCCATGATCCCGGGCACGAACCAGTAGGTGGCGCGGACGGCCTGCAGGCGCGCTCGGATGCCGCCGTTCATGCGGTGAACAGCAACAGGGCCGAGTAGAGGCCTGCACCGCCTGCAAAGGCCGAGAAGCGGCTCTGCCGTTCCTTCGGCAGCTCTTCCTTCAGCACGTTCAGGATCACGCCCCCGGCGAGGAACGCGAAAAACGCACCGAGCAGCAGTTCGGAAATTTCCGTGGCGAGCCCAATGAGCAGTCCGGCAACCGCCGCCGCCGCCAGGACCCAGCGACCATAGAGATGATAGGTCTGGCCATGCTGCTCGCGCAGCGCGTGGTCGTTCACCATGAAATGAAGTCCCATCGCCACTGCGTAGATGATGAGGCCTCGCAGATCGGTTTCCTCGCGGTGCACGAGCAGATAGCCGATCAGCACATTGTAAAGTGCGAAGGCACCGAGATGGACCCAGAAAATGCTCATCGAGCCGGCTTCGCCCGTTTCGTCGGGAGACCGATGGGACGCGGACCTCGCATAACGCTCGATGCCGTAGAAAATGGCAAGGCCGAATAGGGCGATGAGATAGGCGTGGCTTTCGATCGATCCGAGAAAGCCACTCCTTCGAGCGCGTGCCCCAAGTGTTAGCTGATGGTCCGCCAGCTCCGGCAGCAGGTGCACGAAGACATAGGCGACGGCTACTCCGCCCGCTCCGGAGAGCCATATGCTCCGCGGGATCGTCGAAAGCATCGTGAGGCGCCCGCCGAGCACGTGGATCAGGACGAAAAGCCCGACCGTAAGCAGGATGATGAGCAAAGAGGGGCTCATGCCTCCATTCTCTCCTGCTTCAGCCGGCGAGGCCGGTGATCGGGCAGGTCGCCGAGGCCGATGCCGCGTCCCGCCTCGTCGAGCCTCGCCAGGCGTTCGCGGCGGGTCGCGGTCGAGCTTCGTCCGGCCCCGGCGAAGAGGAGGACGAGCAGGAGAAGCGCCAAGTCGAGCAGCGGCTTGCTTCGGTTCTCGGGTGTGGCGCCGACGAGGCGAATAGCCCGTATGTGCAAAGCCCCGGACGGTTCCAATGGCCGCTCTCCTCTCGTCGAGAAAGCGTGGTGCGACAGCCGGTTCCCGACTTGACCGATGTCCGGCGCCCGCTCCGCGCGAGCGGTTCGCATCCGCAATAGAGGAGATCGGGGCTCAGGAGCGTATGGATGTTCTCCACGATTTTTGAACACCGGTCTGCCCGCGACGTTCTGACGTCGATGCCTGCATTCTCCTGGCCCCCGGATCCCTATATTCTGATCCTCACTGGAGCCGGGCTGCTCATCGCATTGGTGGCATGGCTCCCGCTTGCCATTCGTCGGCTGCCGCTGTCGCTGCCGATACTATGCATAGGCATCGGCGCGGCGGTCTTCTCGCTACCACAGGTGCCTCTCAGTCCGTTGCCGTACGAGTGGCCGGCCCTGACGGAGCGCGTCACCGAGTTCGTCGTCATCGTCGCCTTGATGGGCGCGGGGCTCAAGCTCGACCGAATCTTCAGCTGGCGGCGCTGGGAGGTCACGTGGCGGCTGCTCGCCATAACCATGCCGCTTGGCATCGCGGCCATCACCGCGCTCGGGACCTACCTGCTCGGCTTGCCGCTGCTGGCGGCGCTGCTGCTCGGCGCCTGCCTTGCGCCGACCGATCCCGTGCTTGCGGCGGACGTACAGGTCGGGCCGCCGAAATCCGGCGCGGAGGACGAGGTTCGCTTCGGCCTCACGTCGGAGGCGGGCTTCAATGATGGTCTGGCCTTTCCCTTCGTCAACCTCGCCATTGCCTTGGGCGCCGCTGCGGCCACGGGGGAGGCGTGGGCGGGCAAGTGGTTCACGCAAAGCGTCCTTTGGGAGATCGGCGCGGGCGTGGTCGGCGGATGGCTGGTCGGCAGACTTTTCGGTTGGCTCACCTTCCAAGTGCCGGCGGAGACGAAGCTCGCCAAGACCGGCGACGGCCTCATCGCGATCTCGGCAACCCTCGTCTCTTATGGTCTCACCGAGATCGTGAACTGCTACGGCTTTCTCGCCGTGTTCGTCACCGCGCTCACCTTGCGGGCCGCGCACCGCGACCATGACTTCCACTTTGAGATGCACAACCTGACCGAACAGATCGAGCGGCTGGCGATGATGGTGGTGCTGCTGCTGTTCGGAGGCGCCATTGTCAGCGGGTTGTTCGCCTCCCTGCAGGCGGTGGATATGGTTGCGGCCGTGCTGATCCTTCTCCTGGTGCGGCCGCTCACCGGCTTGCTCGGGCTCGCCGGATTTCCGGCGGACAGATCCGAGAAGCTGACGCTCGCCTTCTTCGGCATCCGCGGCATCGGCTCCTTCTATTATCTGGCATACGGCCTGAACCACATGACCATTGCCGGCGCGGAGCGGCTCTGGGCGATCGTGGGACTGGTGGTTCTGCTCTCGGTCCTGCTGCACGGATTGACGGTGACGCCGATCATGCGGAGGCTTGATCGGCAGCATGGTCGAGATCCTGATGGCGAGACGCCGCCACCCGGCTTCCAAGGTCCCGCCGCGGAGGCCTGAGGGTCAATCTGAGCCCGTTCCCCGGGGCACGGCCATCATCGAGCCCTACAGCCTCGATCTCGGTTCGACCGAGCAACTTTCAGGCAAGATCGCAACCGGGTGCGCAAAGCTGCGGAACCGTTGGACGGCGCCGCGATGAGCGGCATTGGGATGTCCGCCGGAGCAGGTTTGAGAACGTACCCCGAGAGTATCGGCTCTGTCGGATGACAGGCGCTCCGACCGAGGCGGCGCATGAAACGCAGAAAAGCGCCTCTGGCGAGTTCTGAAGCTGCTTGGGCGCGCCGCGATTCAGGGGATGGTGCCCAGGGGCGGGATCGAACCACCGACACCGTGATTTTCAGTCACGTGCTCTACCAACTGAGCTACCTGGGCCTACCGCATGCGTCGCCGCGGAAGCGCGGCTATAGAGGCGCTTAGCGCGCTCTGTCCAGCCCGTCTTGGTCGCCCGCAAAATCGTCGGGCGCCGCCGGCGCTCCCGGCACCCGATAGGCGTCGCCGAGCCAGTTCAACAGGTCGCGGTCTCGGCAGCCCTGGCCGCAGAAGGGCCGGTGCACCGGATCCGAGGGGCGACCGCAGAGCGGACAGGATTCGCCGCGTTCAGGAGTGACTGCGCTGGACATGCCCACCCGATATGGGCAGCGCCGCTTCGGCTCGCAAGACGAGCTCGGCGCCGGCCAGGCGGCGCAGGCGCTCCCGCCAATCGCTCTCGCCCTCGATCCGCGCGATCACCGCCGGCGCCGCCTCGATCGTCACCGGGCCGCTGCCGGGCGCTCGCTCGGCCCGGCGCAGCAGCGCCCGCGCCGCGGCCCCGGCCGGATCGGCCTGGAGGAGCTCGGGCAGCGACGGCCGTTCGCGCCGCCGCACGATCTGCAGGAAGCCGAAGCCGTTGACCGCGGTTCGCTCGAAGGGCGGGGGCAGCCAGGCGTCGATCTCCGCCGCGGCCGCCTGGCGCTCCGCCTTGCCCGGCAGGGTCGGCAGGTCGATGCCGATCGACCCGCCGATACCGAGCCGCCGGATCGCTCGCGCCGCCGCCGCTGCCCCGGCGCGGGCGAGCTCCGCCGGCGGCAGCCCACCGTCGACGTCGAAAAGAGTCATGGCCGGAGTGACGCTCATCCGCAGCGCCCCCCCGGCGAAGGGAATCTCCCGGTTCATCGCCTGTTCGAGCAGCTCCGACCATCCGGCCTGCTCGAACCGGTCGGCACCCGCCGCCGTAGGCCGGACGAATCGACCGATCCGCTGCGCCAGGCTCGCTCCTTCGCGCAGCGGCGCATCGGTCGCGCGGACGCGGGCGCGCTTCGGCCGGCCGGGCTCGGGGATTGGCTCGCGGACGATTTCGGCGTGCAAGACCGCGCCTTCGGTAAGGCCTGCCGGCAGCGGCTCGACCAGCGCCTCGCCGCCTGCATCGAGCGAGGCAAGGCCGCGGCGGCCGGGCACCCATATCTTCGTCAGTCGCGCCGGCTGCACGGCGCCGGCCCGGAGCTCTCCGGGCAGCTCGATCGCCGCCTCGATGATGTCGTTACCCTCGACGAGGATGGCGCGATTCTCGCCGATACCCTCCTCGTAGAGCCACTCGCTCACAGGACCGGGTAGCCGGCGGCGAGCAGGAGCGCGCGAGTCTCGTAGAGCGGCAGGCCGACGACCCCGGAATGGGAGCCGGAAAGGGCGCGGATCAGGGCTTCGGCTCGCCCTTGGATGGCATAGCCACCGGCCTTGCCCTGCCATTCGCCGGAGGCGAGATAGGCATCGATCTCCTCCGTCGACAAGCGCTTGAAGGTCACGATCGACGTCGACAGGCGGTGACGGGTGCGTCCGGTCGCATCGCGCAGGGTCACGGCCGAAAGGACGCGGTGCCGGCGGCCCGACATCAGGGTCAAGCAGGCGCGCCCCTCGCTCTCCTGCTCGGCCTTGGGCAGGATCCGGCGTCCTACCGCGACCACGGTGTCGGCCGCGAGCACGAGCGCGTCGGGCTCGACAACGGCGGCGGCCTTCTCGGCAGCCATGCGGCAGGCATAGTCGGCGGGCCGCTCCCCGCGGGCCGGGCTTTCGTCGATCTCGGCGGGGATGACCCTGTCGGGCACGACGCCGATCCGCGCGAGCAGCTCGAGCCGTCGCGGGGAGGCGGAAGCCAAGACGAGCCGCATCGGCCCGTCTTACTTGAAACGATAGGTGATCCGACCCTTGGTCAGGTCGTAGGGCGTCAGCTCGACCAGCACCTCGTCGCCGGTCAGGACGCGGATGCGGTTCTTGCGCATCTTGCCGGCCGTGTGGCCGAGTATCTCATGGCCGTTCTCCAGCCGCACGCGGAACATCGCGTTCGGCAGCAGCTCGACCACCTGGCCGCGCATCTCGAGAAGCTCTTCTTTCGCCAATCCCATTTCCCCTCGAAAAAAATCGGGCCGCCATAACGTCCCGAGGTGAAAAAGGGAAGGTGACGCCTCCGCGCGGCAGGCAGGCTCAAAGAAAAAGAGCCTCGCCGGTATCCCGGCGAGGCTCCTCTCCTGGTCGTTCGAAGCGGGATCAGCCAGCGCCGCCGGCCAGCGCCGCGAGCAGCAGCAGGGCGACGATGTTGGTGATCTTGATCATCGGGTTCACGGCCGGTCCCGCCGTATCCTTGTACGGGTCGCCGACCGTATCGCCGGTGACGGCGGCCTTGTGGGCCTCGGAACCCTTGCCGCCGTGATTGCCGTCCTCGATATACTTCTTGGCATTGTCCCAGGCGCCGCCGCCCGAGGTCATCGAGATGGCGACGAACAGGCCCGAGACGATGACGCCGAGCAGCAGCGCCCCCAGAGCCGCGAACCCCTGTTCCGTGCCCGCGATCCAGGCGATCACGAAATAGACGGCGATCGGAGTCAGTACCGGCAGCAAGGACGGGATGATCATCTCCTTGATCGCCGCCTTCGTGACGAGATCGACGGTCCGGGCGTAGTTCGGCCGCGACGTGCCGTCCATGATGCCGGGATTCGACCGGAACTGCTCGCGCACGTCGAGCACGACATTGCCCGCTGCGCGCCCGACCGCGGTCATGCCCATCGCGCCGAACAGATAAGGCAGCAGCGCGCCGAGCAGCAGGCCGACCACGACATAGGGGTTGGACAGCGAGAAATCGATTCCCGCGGCGCCGATGCCGAGCTCGGCGGCATAATGTTCGAGGTCCGTCGTATAGGCGCCGAACAGCACCAGCGCACCGAGCGCGGCCGATCCGATCGCATAGCCCTTCGTCACCGCCTTGGTGGTGTTGCCGACCGCGTCGAGCGCATCGGTGCGGGTACGGACATCGTCCTCCATTCCCGACATCTCGGCGATGCCGCCGGCATTGTCGGTGACCGGGCCATAGGCGTCGAGCGCCACCACCATTCCGGCGAGCGCGAGCATCGCGGTCGCGGCGAAGGCGATGCCGATCAGGCCGGCGAGCTGATAGGAGACGATGATGCCGGCGCAGATCACCACCGTCGGCAGCGCCGTCGATTCGAGGCTGATGGCGAGACCCTGGATGACGTTGGTGCCGTGGCCGGTCTCGGAGGCCTTGGCGATCGATTGGACAGGCCGGTAGTTGGTGCCGGTATAATATTCGGTGATCCAGACGATCAGGCCGGTGACGGCGAGGCCGACCAGAGAGCACCAGAACAGGTCCATGCCGGTGAAGCCGTCGCTGACCGCGCCCGCGGCGACGTCCGGCGCGACGTCGAGGCCGGCCGCTTCGCCGGCGCCGCCGATGACCGCATTGAGGTCGCCCAGCGTCTGGGTCATCACGTAATAGATGGCCGGGATCGACAGGGCCGCGGTCACCCAGAAGCCTTTGTAGAGCGCGCCCATGATCGACTGGCTGCCGCCAAGTCGAACGAAATAGGTGCCGATGATCGAGGTCAGGATGCAGACGCCGCCGATGATCAGCGGCAGGCTCATCAGGCTCAGCATCTCCTCGGGGCCGGTGGCGACGAGCAGGGCGATCAGCACCATGGTCGCGCCGACGGTGACGACATAGGTCTCGAACAGGTCGGCGGCCATGCCGGCGCAGTCGCCGACATTGTCGCCGACATTGTCCGCGATCACGGCCGGGTTGCGGGGATCGTCTTCGGGAATGCCGGCCTCGACCTTGCCGACCAGATCGGCGCCGACGTCGGCCGCCTTGGTGAAGATGCCGCCGCCGAGACGCGCGAAGATCGAGATCAGCGACGCGCCGAAGGCCAGGGCGACCAGCGCCTCGACCACGATCCGGTCGTTCGGCAGATGGCCCTGGATGCCGACCAGGAAGTAGAAGAAGACCGAGATGGCGAGCAGCGCCAGCCCGGCGACCAGCATGCCGGTGATCGCACCGGCGCTGAACGCGACGGTCAGGCCACGCTGCAGGCTGGTGCGGGCCGCCTCGGCGGTACGGACGTTGGCGCGCACCGAGATGTTCATGCCGATGAAGCCGGCGGCGCCGGAAAGAAGTGATCCCAGGACGAAGCCCGCGGCCGAGATCGGCGCCCCCATCCGGTCGAGGAAGACCCAGACCAGTACGGCGACGACCACGCCGACGATCCCGATGGTGCTGTACTGCCTGAATAGATAGGCCTTGGCCCCCTCCTGGATCGCCGTCGCGACGGCGACCATCCGCTCGTTGCCGGCGGAGGTGCGCAGCACCTGCATGCTGGTAATGATTCCGTAGAGTACGGCCACAAGGCCGCAGCCTATGGCGATGAGCACGACTGTCATGAAAATCCTTCCCCTGAATTTTCGAGCCGATTGGGGCTCGCGCCCAAGGCCGGGCGCGCCCGTAGGTGTCATGGACCTTAAGGAGGATGTCTAGGGGTTTCAACAGTCGGGCCCTGGCCGGACCCGACGATGAACCGCGTCAGTCGCCAGGCTGCGCGCCGCCTGCTCGATGCTCGTAGCCGAGCGTCTCGGGAAGCAGGATCGCCCCGCCCGCCGCCGTCGCTTCCAGGCCGTGTCCGCCCGCGAACCTGCCGATGCGGGTGAAGGGAAGGCCGGTTCGCTCCGCCAGCGCGAGCAGCGGCTCGGCAGCGTCCGCCGGCGCCGCGAACAGCAGCTCGTAATCGTCGCCGGCGGTCGCCGCGCGCAGCCGTGCCGCCTCGCCGTCGCCGTCCAGGGCGAGCAGGGCGTCGGACAGCGGAATCGCGTCGAGCGCGACCGATACCCGGCACCGGCTTGCCGTCGCCATCCGCTTCGCGTCGATGAGCAGGCCGTCCGACACGTCCATCATCGCGGTGACGATCGGCGCCAGCGCCTGCCCGGCATCGATCCGCGGGCGCGGTTGGCGGTAGCGCTCGACCAAGTCCGACGGGTCCGCCTCCCCCGTTTGGAGCAGCCGCAGCCCGGCTCCGGCATCGCCGATCGTCCCGGTGACCCAGAGGTCGTCGCCGGTACATGCGCCGCTCCTGTCCGGCACGCGAGCCTGGCCGAGGCCGATCGCCGTCATGCCGAGCGCGCGAGGGGCGCCTTGCGGCATCGCGACGGTATCGCCGCCGAGCAGCGGCAGCCCGAAGGCGCCCAGGGTCGTCGCCAGCCCCTCGGCGAAGGCCCGGTCCCAATCGTCGCCGCCCAGCCCATAGCCGAGCAGAACGCCCATCGGCCGCGCCCCCTTGGCGGCGAGATCGGACAGGTTCACGGCGACCAGCTTCCAGGCGACGTCGCCGGGCGGATCATCCGCCCGGTAATGGACGCCCTCGACGATCATGTCGTGGGTGAGGATCAGCGCCTCGCCGCCCACCTGGAGGACGGCGGCATCGTCGAGCAGCCCCCGCGCCGCCGCATCGGTCGCCAGCCCTCGCAGCGATTCGATGAAGGCGGCTTCCTTCACCTGGGAATCGGCCTAGCTGCGGACATCCTTCGCCACCGCATCGAGCAGACCGTTGACGAAGCCCGCCTCGCGCTGGTCGTAAAAGGCCTTGGCGACGTCGACATATTCGGAAATGACGCTGCCGGTGGGGACGTCGGCGCGGGCGATGAGCTCATAGGCGCCGGCGCGCAGGATCTGCCGCATCGGCTTGTCGAGCCGGTCGAGCGACCAGTCCTTCGCCAGGCGGGCCGCGATCAGGCTGTCCAGCTCCTCGCGGCGGGCATCGACGCCCTTCACCAGCTCGTCGAAGAAGTCGACCTCGGCATCGGCATATTCGACCCCGTCGATCGTCGCGCCGAGCCGGTGATGGTGGAATTCGTGGAGCAGCCGCGGCACCGGCACCTGCTCCATCTCCTGCTGGTAGAGCGCCTGGACGGCGGCGAGGCGGGCGGCGGAGCGCGATCGGGAACGGGCGGCAGCGGAAGTCATCGCGCGGGGGCATAGCCGGGTCGCCGGCCGCACCCAAGCCTCTAATCCGGCCGCGCCGGAGTCTCGGCGATGAAATCGCGGAGCGCCGTGACGAGCGGCTCGGGATGCTCCCAGGGCAGGAAGTGGCCGGAATCCGGCACCATCACGAGGCGCAGATCGTCGACCAGGTCGTGCAGTCCTTCGATCTGGACCGGCAGCAGCGCCTTGTCCTTCATCCCCCACACGACCAGGGTCGGCACCTTCACATGCGGGAACGGCAGGTTCGTCCACAGCGGCGCGTGCGCCTTCTCGCCCGGCTCGGGCACGGCGATGTCGCTGGCACGGTACCAGTTGAGCATCGCGGTCAGCGCCCCCTCCTGCCCCCAATCGTCGAGATAGGCCTGCCGCTCCCCCGCCGGCACCTGCGAGAGGTCGGCATGGGCGCCGAACGTCTTGTCGAAGAAGGTGTCGAGGCCCATCGCCTCGATCCCCTTCTCCATCAGCGGGTTTCGGAACGCGTTGATATATTGCGAGGCCTGGCGCTGGGCCGGATCGTCGATCAGCGATTTCTGGAAGAGGAGGGGGTGCGGCGCGTTGACGATCGCCAGCCGCGCGATGCGGTCGGAATGCTTGAGCGCGGCCGCCCAGGCGACGGCGCCGCCCCAATCATGTCCCACCAGGGTGAAACGTTTCAAGCCTAAAGCATCTGCGAGGGCGAGCAGGTCCTCCAGGATCCGGTCGATCTTGTAAGCCTCCACGCCTTCCGGCTTGTCGGATCCGGCGAAGCCGCGCTGGTCGGGAGCGACGACAAGAAAGTCTCGGGAAAGAGCCGGCGCCACCGCCCGCCAGGTGCGGTGCGATTCGGGAAAGCCGTGGAGCAGCAGGATCGGCTCGGCCTCGGCCGGCCCGCCTTGCTGCACGGTCAGCGTCACTCCGGTCGGAAGCCCGATGCGGGTGATCTCCAGCAGGCCCGTCATGGATAGCTCACCGTCTTCGGCACCTCGGGCAGCGGGATGAATTCGCCGTCATCGTCCGGCGGCAGCGCGAAGCGCCCTTCCTTCCAGTCGTGGCGAGCCTGCCGGATGCGCTCGCGGTCGGAGGAGACGAAGTTCCACCAGACGTGCCGCGGCCCGTCCAGCGCCGCGCCGCCACAGAGCATGACGTGACCGCCCGTCTCCGACCGCAAGGTCGCCCGGATGCCCGGCCGCAGCACGTACAGGGTCATCGGCTCCAGCCGCAGGCCATCCAGGCTGGCCTCGCCCTCGGCGACGTAGAGACCGCGCTCTTCCGCCTCCGCGTCGATCGGCATGGCGCCGCCCTCGGCGAGATGGATGTCGGCATAGATGGTGTGGCTATGGCAGGTGACCGGCGAGGTCTCGCCCCAGAGCGAGCCCATCACCACCCGTGCCCGCGCGTTCGCGCCCTCGATCGTCGGCAGCGCCTCGCGGCCGACATGCTCGAAGGCAGGATCGATCTCCTCCTTGGCCGACGGCAAGGCGAGCCAGGTCTGGATGCCCGACAGCTCGGGTCCCTGCGGCCGCACGGCCGCGGGCGAGCGCTCGGAATGGGTGATGCCTCGGCCGGCCGTCATCAGGTTGACCGCACCGGGCTCGATCGTCTGGAAGGTACCGAGCGAATCGCGATGGTCGATCGCCCCGGCGAACAGATAGGTGACGGTGGCGAGGTTGATGTGCGGGTGCGGCCGCACGTCGATGCCGTTGCCGGCGGCGAGCCTGGCGGGCCCCATCTGGTCGAAGAAGATGAACGGGCCGATCGTCGTCCGCTCGCGATGCGGCAGGGTCCGATGGACCTTGAACCCGCCGAGATCGTGGGTGGTCGGGACCAGGGTCTGCAAGATGAATTCTTCGGTCATTCGGCGTCGAGCTCCGGATAATGGCGGAAGATGCCGTCCTCGTTGAACGGAATGCGGCGTTCGCTGGCGAGATAGTCGGCGAGCTCGGGCATCTCCCGCACCCGGTCGCGCAGCGCCAGCACCCGGCTCAGGCCGCCGGCCAGCGTCTTCATCCGGCGCGGGAAGGCGTAGTCCAGGCCTTCGACGAGCTGGAACAGCGACAGGTCCGGATAGGACCAGTCGTTGCCGAGCAGCCACGGTCCCCGATCGCTCAGCACCGCTTCGAAATAGCCGAGATATTTCGGGATGCGCTCGTCACGGAACGCCTTTGCGGCCCGCGCCGCCTCCGCCTTCTGGTCTCGATAATAGAGTCCGACGGCGACCGGGTGGTGGACGTCATGGGCTTCCGCCACGATATCGGCGACGGTGAGCTGGAGCTGATGGGCGAACGATCGTCCACCGGGATCGGCCGGAGCGAGGCCGTGCCGCTCGCCGAGGAAGAGAAGGATGTTGGCGGTCTGGGCAAGGCAGAGGTCGCCCGCCACCAGATAGGGCGGGGCGAAGGGGCGCTGTCCGGATCGAGTCTCGAGATCGCGGGCCAACGTCTCGCTGCCCTCTTCGCGGGCGCGGTCGCGATAGGCGGTGGCGCCTGCCTCCAGGGCGAGGCGGACGAACTCGCCGCGGCCGGGTATTTCCGCCCAATACCAGAGGTCGTAGGGCGGGCCCTCGCTCATTCGCTCGGCGCTTTGGCGCGGATGGCGAGAGCGTGTATGCGCTCGCGCAGCAGGTCGCCGAGCGCCGCATTGACGGCCCGCTGCCGCTCGAGGCGGCTCTTGCCCGTGAAGGCGGGGGATTCGATCTCGACGGTGAAATGGCTCTCGCCGCTGCCGTCATGGCCGGCATGACCGCGATGGCGGTCGCTGTCGTTGGTCACGGCGAGCCGCGTGGGAGCGAGCGCGACACGCAGGCGTTGTTCGATTTCCGCGGCGACCGGTCCGGTGAAAGCATCAGGCATCGGCCCTATATAGGCCAAGCGCGAAGGAAAGGGAGTTGGGATTGGCGAGCGCGGGCAAGCGACAGACCCGGTTTCACGGGCGCGTCGAGAATCAGGAGCGAAGCTGCGATCATCCCGGCTGCGAGGCGGCCGGCGAATTCCGCGCGCCCGGCTCTCGGCGCCCCAGCTTCGACGGCCCCGGCGAGTGGCGCTGGATGTGCCTGGACCATGTCCGCGCCTTCAATACGGGCTACAACTTCTTCCAGGGGATGAGCCCCGACGAGATCGCCGACGCCCAGGGTCCCTATGGCGGCTGGGAGCGCGAGACGCGGGCTTTCTCTACCCGCGGTGCCTCGCCGCCGCCGCGCTGGGCCGATTTCGTCGATCCGCTGGATGCGATCGGCGCGCGATTCCGTCCTCGGCGCGACGAAGAACGCAAGGACGGCCGCGAGCTCAGCGGCGAGGACCGCAAGTGGCTGAAGGTGCTCGGGCTCGGCATCGATGCCGATCGCCGCGCCCTTCGCCAGCGCTATCTCGATCTCGTCCGCCGCTACCATCCCGACAAGAATGGCGGCGATCGAAGCCATGAAAAGGCCCTGCAGGCGGTGATCGAGGCCTATACCGCACTCAAGGCAAGGCCCGCCTTCGCCTGACGGCGGCGCCACCGCCGTGACGGAATTCATGGCCGCGGCGACTCGAAACCACGGCGGAAAGCGTTGCAGCCCGGGGGCGAGGCAATTACGGCGCGGTTGAACCGGAATCCCGAGAGACACCAGATGGCAGACATTCCCAACGTGAACCCCGACAGCCGCTCGGCGACCGTGCTCGATGCGCCGGACCGGCTGGTGAAGGTGCGCGACCTGTTCGGCGTCGACAGCGACATGGAGGTTCCGGCCTTCTCGGAAGCCGACGAGCGCGTGCCCGATCTCGACCCGGCCTACGTCTTCGATCCGGACACGACGCTGGCGATCTGCGCCGGCTTCGCGCGCAACCGCCGCGTCATGGTCCAAGGCTATCACGGAACCGGCAAGTCGACCCATATCGAGCAGGTCGCGGCGCGGCTCAACTGGCCGCTCATCCGGATCAATCTCGATGCCCATATCAGCCGCATCGACCTGATCGGCCGCGACGCGATCGTGCTTCGCGACGGCCAGCAGGTGACGGAATTCCGCGAGGGGCTGCTGCCCTGGGCGCTGCAGACCCCGACCGCGCTCGTCTTCGACGAATATGATGCGGGCCGGCCCGACGTCATGTTCGTCATTCAGCGCGTGCTCGAGACGGAGGGCAAGCTGACGCTGCTCGACCAGAATCGGGTGATCCGCCCCCATCCCTATTTCCGGCTGTTCGCGACCACCAACACCGTCGGTCTCGGCGACACGACCGGCCTCTATCACGGTACCCAGCAGATCAATCAGGGCCAGATGGACCGCTGGAACATCGTCGTCACCCTGAACTATCTGCCGGCCGAGACCGAGGCGCGCATCGTCCTCGCCAAGTCGGGCGAATATGATCATGAGGGCGGCCGCGCCGAGGTCGAGCGGATGATCAAGGTCGCCGAGCTCACCCGCCGCGGCTTCGTCAACGGCGACATCTCGACCGTGATGAGCCCGCGCACGGTGATCAGCTGGGCGCAGAACGCGCTCATCTTCGGCGATGTCGGCTTTGCCTTCCGCCTCTCCTTCCTGAACAAATGCGACGAGGCCGAGCGGCCGGTGGTCGCCGAATATTATCAGCGCGTGTTCGGCAAGGACCTGCCGGAGAGCGTCGCGGCGAAGGCTTGATCGTCGCGTGGCGGCCGACCAGGACAATCCCCTCGAAGCCTTCCGCCACGCCCTTGCCGGCGCGACCCGCGCGATCGCCGGCGATGCCGAGGTAGAGGTCGGCTTCACCAGCGACGCCCCCTCCACGACCGGCAAGAGCGTCAAGGCGCCGATGCCGGGCCGCACATTGGGCGCCCGCGAGGTCGCCGAGGCGCGCGGTTTCGCGGACGCCGCGGCCTTGCGACTTCGCCACCACAATGCCCGGCTTCATGCCCGCTCGGCGCCCGCCGACGACGTCGCCCGCGCCGTCTTCGACGCCGCCGAGCAGGCGCGCTGCGAGGCGCTCGGGGCCCGCTCCATGGCCGGGGTGCGGAACAATCTCGCCCGGCTGACCGAAGCGAGGCTGCGCACCGACCCGCTCACCCGTGCACGCAATCGAGACGAGGTTCCGCTCGGCTCGGCGCTCGGCCTGATCGTGCGCGAGCGTCTGACCGGCGAGCCGCCGCCCGAGGAGGCCCGTGCCGGCCTCGACCTCGTCTCCGACTGGATCGAGGAGAAAGCCGGCGCGGATCTGGACGCGCTCGGGCTTGCGCTCGACGACCAGGGCGCCTTCGCTTCCCTGGTCGGCAAGTTGCTGCGCGACCTCGAGCTGGTCGAGGGCGAGCCGGAGGCGCCGTCGGAGCCCGAGCAGGGCGACGAAGGCGAAGGCGGCGACGAGGCCGAGGGCGGCGACGAGGGCGAGGAGGACGAGCAGGACGACGGCTCCGGCCGGGGCGAAGCCGAGATCCGCGGCGAGGAGGAGGAAGACGGCGAGCAGGCCGAGCGCGACTGGTCCGAGGAGGAGATGTCGGACGCCTCCGACGCGCCCGGCGAGGAAGGCGATGAGGGAATGATCCCGGTGCGGCCGAACCGGCCGCTGAGCGATCTGCCCCCGTCTTTCGACTATCGCATCTTCACCACCCAATATGACGAGGTGGTCGCCGCCGCCGAGCTGTGCGACGAGGAAGAGCTCGGGCGGCTGCGCACCTATCTCGACCAGCAGCTCGTCCATCTGCAGGGCGCCGTGACCAAGCTCGCCAACCGGCTCCAGCGCCGGCTGATGGCGCAGCAGTCGCGCAGCTGGGACTTCGATCAGGAGGAGGGCCTGCTCGACGCCGCACGGCTCGCGCGCGTCGTCGTCAACCCCGAGCACAGCCTGTCCTACAAGGTGGAGCGCGACACCGAGTTCCGGGACACCGTGGTCACCCTGCTGCTCGACAATTCAGGATCGATGCGCGGCCGCCCGATCTCGATCGCCGCGATCAGCGCCGACATTCTGGCACGGACGCTCGAGCGCTGCGGCGTCAAGGTCGAGATACTCGGCTTCACCACCCGCGCGTGGAAGGGCGGCCAGTCGCGCGAGAAATGGCTGGCGGAAGGGCGGCCCGCCCATCCGGGCCGGCTCAATGACCTCCGTCACATCGTCTACAAGGAGGCAGACGAGCCCTGGCGCCGCGCCCGCCGCAATCTCGGGCTGATGATGCGCGAAGGGCTGCTCAAGGAGAATATCGACGGCGAGGCGCTGCTCTGGGCGCACAATCGGCTGATCGCCCGCGTCGAGGAGCGCAAGATCCTGATGGTCATCTCGGACGGAGCGCCGGTCGATGATTCGACGCTCTCCGTGAATTCGGGCACCTATCTCGAGCGCCACCTCAGGCAGATGATCGGCTGGATCGAGGGACGCTCGCCGGTGGAGCTGATCGCGATCGGGATCGGCCACGACGTCACCCGCTATTATAGTCGCGCCGTCACCATCATGGATGCCGAGCAGCTCGGCGGCACGATGATCGAGCAGCTCGCCCAGCTCTTCGACAAGCCGTGAGCGTCCGGCGGTCGGCCGGACGCGCGTGGGGCCGATCATCGCGAGGATGACCGGCCCCTCCCTCGATACGCTACCCGAGGATATTCGCTCAGCGGCGGCAGCTGCTCTTGTCGATCGCCCGGCCGGCGAGCGCGCCGGCGGCGCCGCCGACGATGGCGCCGGTCGTGCCGCTGTCGCGGCGACCCCAGCGGCTGCGCGGGCTGCGGTCGATCTCACGTCCGAGCAAGGCGCCGGCGATCGCGCCGACGATGGTGCCGGTCGTCCCGCTGCAGCGACGTTCGCCGTAGCGGTTGTCATAGCGGGAATCGTAGCGGTCGTTGTAGCGCCGGTCGTAGCGGTCATCGTATCGACGGTCGTAGCGCCGGTCGTAGCGATCGGACGATCGCCGGTCATGGTCGCGATAGTCGTTTTGGTAACCGCGGTCGTAATAGCCGTAGCCCTGCGCCTGCGCGGCGGTGGGGAGCGCCGTCGCGGCGGTCGCGGCCAATGCGGCGGAAAGGGCGATCTTCTTCAGCATCTTCGAAACTCCTCGTCGCCGGCGCCCCTTGGCGGAACCGCATCGGCAAGGCAGTTGTCGCACGCGCGCATTGAGCTTGCGCTGAACGGAGTCGTCAGCAGGCGTTCATGAAAACCGCTGGAATTATGAACAGGCCCAACCGCCTGCTGCGGCTGGCGATCCTCCTGCCGGCCTGGGTCCTGCTCGTCACGATCGCCCCCGTGCCGCCTCTGCCGCCCTTCGCGCCGGCCGCGGATACCTTCGTGACCGCGACGCCGGTCGCGCTCGACGAGGATGATCCCCGCCGGAGGCGCCTTGGCCAACTCGTCTTCATTCGGGGATGGGAGCTCGACAGCCCCGATCTCCGGTTCGGCGGCATCTCTTCGATGCAGCTCGAAGGGGATGTCGTGACCGCGATCAGCGATTCAGGGACGCTGCTGCGATTCCCGCTGCCGCGGCGGGAGGGGCGGCAACGGCTGAGGGTCGAGCGCCTGCCGCTCGCGGGCACGAGCAAGCAAATGCACGATACCGAGGCGCTGCTGATCGCCGACGGGCAGGCCTGGCTGGCCTTCGAGCGGCAGAACGCGATCATGCGCTTCCGGCGCGGCGACTGGCGGCGCGAATCGAGCGCCCGGCCGCGGCCGATGCGGCGCTGGCCATGGCAAACCGGCCCGGAGGCGATGGTCAGGCTCGCCGATGGCCGCTTCCTGATCTTCGCGGAGGGTAGGAGCGAGGACGCATTCAGCCCGGTCGTGCTCTTCGACGGCGATCCGGCGGAGCCCGCGACCGGATGGCAGGTGCTGCGCTACCGCCGCGCGCCGGGCTACCGGCCGACCGAAGCGGCCCTGCTTCCGGACGGCCGTGTCCTGGTCCTCAACCGGCGTTTCGACTGGTTCCAGGGGATTTCGGCGAGCCTCGTCATCGTCGACCTGACGCGGCTCGAGGCGGGACGGACGCTGGCGGGCGAGACGATCGCGGAGCTGGCCCCGCCGCTCACCGTCGACAATATGGAAGCGCTGACGGTGACGCGCGAACGCGGACGGACGATCGTGCGAATCGCCTCCGACGACAATTTCATGAACCTGCAGCGGACATTGCTGCTCGAGTTCGCGCTGGAGGCGCCGGCGCGGGACTGACCCCGCGCCCGGTTCAGGCCGCTTCGGCCTCGCTCTGCTTCTTGACGATCTCGCGCTTGAGCCGGCGGGCGCGCAGGCTCAGCTTGTCGTCGCCGGTCTTGGCGAGCCAGTTGTCGAGGCCGCCGACATGCTCGACCGAGCGCAGGCCGGACGTCGACACCCGCAGCTTGACCTGGCGGCCGAGCGAATCGGAGATCAGCGTAACGTTCTGCAGGTTGGGCAGAAAGGTCCGCTTGGTCTTGTTGTTGGCGTGGGAAACATTGTGGCCCACCTGCCGGCCCTTGCCGGTCAGCTCGCAAATCCGCGACATTTCAATCTCTTCCTGGAATGGGGCACGCAAGGCCCCGGAAAACCCGGCGCAAATAGAGGCCGTGGCGGGATTCGTCAACCGCCTTGGCGAGCCGCGATCGTTGCGCCTCGGCAACCAAAAGCGCATCTTCTCGTTCTTCCGTCGAACGCCAACGCCGCGAGGATGCCCATGCTGCGCACTATCCTGCTCGTCATCGTCCTGCTGATCGTGATCGCCATCGCCCTGGTGTCCCTCGGCGTGGTCAATCTTCGCCAGGGCGGCGACGGCACCGTCTCGATCCAGACGCGCGACGTCGAGATGGGCACGACCACCACCAATGTCGAGATTCCCGTCGTCCGAATGGAGAATCGCACCGTCGAGGTGCCGGCCATCGGTGTCACGGGAGACAATGCGCAGGCCCCGGCCGCCGCCAACGCGCAATAGGTCTCGCGTCCGCCTTCCGCCCGTCGCCCGGGCCGGCTAGGCGGCGACGCCATGGGCTTCCCCTTTCCCGATCCGATGCGGCTCGCGCTCGAAGAGGCGCGCGCGGCCGCCCTCGCCGGGGAGGTGCCGGTGGGGGCGGCGGTCACGCGCGGCGGCGAGCTGCTCGCCTTGGGCCGCAACCGGATGCGCGATTCGGCCGATCCGACCGCCCATGCCGAGATCGTCGCCTTGCGGGGCGCCGCGGCTGCCCTGGGTACCTCCCGCCTCGACGGCTGCGACCTGTGGGTGACGCTGGAGCCCTGTGCGATGTGCGCCGGTGCCATCGCGCTTGCCCGGATCGCCCGGCTCTATTTCGGCGCCGCCGACCCCAAAGGCGGGGCGGTGCTGCACGGGCCGCGCTTGTTCGGCCAGCCGACCTGCCATCACGCGCCGGAAATCTATCCCGGCATCGGCGAGAGCGAGGCGGCCGACCTGCTGCGCGGCTTCTTCCGCGAGCGGCGGCCGGCGGCGGGCTGAATCAGCCTGCCGTCACGGGCGGTCGCCCCAATGCCGCAACAGCTTCGCCTGGATGAGCTGCATTCGGGTGAAATTCTCCGGTGCCATGCGCAGCCCCTCGAGCGCGGCGATCTCGTTCAGCTCGTAGAGCAGCTCGCGCCTCCAGGGATCGGCGATCCGGCTCTGGATGAAGGTGATGGCGACGAACCGCTCCCCCTGGGTGACCGGCTCGACCTCGTGCATCGTGTCCGAGGGATAGACGATCGCCGATCCGGGCGCGCCGCGGAAGCGCAGGTCACGGGTGCCGAGCTGGATTCGGAGCGCGCCGCCCTCGTAGCTTGCGGGATCATTGAGGAAGATCGTGCAGCTGAGATCGGAGCGAAGGCTCATATTGCCGAGCTGGAGATAGGCGGCATCGGCGTGCGCCCCGTAGCGCATGCTCGGCGTATAGCGGGTCATGAGCGGCGGCAGCGCCGCGACCGGGAAGGCGAAATTGCGGAAATCCTCATGGCCGAACATCGCCTGCATCAGGATCTGGGACGATTTCTGATAGGCCGCCTCGTCATGCAGCTGCAGGTTCTGCTTCACCTTCGAGTGCGGATTGCTGATCCGGCCGTCGACGAATTTCGCCGTGCTCGCGATCCGCGTCAGCTCGTCGACCTGGGCGGAGGTGAGAAGGTCGGAAATTTCCTTGAAGAGCGTCATGTGCGGGTCCGTCGAATCGCCTGGGCGACCGCAGGATAGCGGCCCGCCAGTTCCTCCAGCCAGCGCAGCGCGCCGGAAATGGCGGTACCATGCTCGCGGCGCGACTGCGCCAGTATCTCGCGGCGCATGCCCGGCGTGAACTCATATTCGAGCGCCTTCGAGTAACGCCGCATCAGGGGCCCTTCGACGAGGCGGCGCGCGCCGGTCTGATCGAGCTCGATTCCGAAATGGGCCGCAATCGCCCCGAGATGCGCCGTCGGCTCCTCGAGGAAACGGTCGAAATCGAACCAGAGTACCGCGTCGGGTTCAAGCCCCGCGGAATTCGCGGTCAGCGACGTGGCCTCGCAGGCCCAGGCGAGCGCCGCGCGGCGCGCCTCGTCCATGGCCGCAAGGTCGACCGACAGGCCCGCGCAGCGAGTCTGCAGCCGCGCCAGCCGCGAGGGTCCCAATATCGCCAGCGTCTGGCGCGAATTGGGCCCGGCGAGGATATTCTCGATATAATGGTCGGGCGTGGCGAACAGGAACAGCGCGCGGGAGCCGGCGGGGATCATTCGCGCGGCGATCTCGCTGGTGAAGCTGGTCGCCTTGACTATCGCTCGCTGCTCGCTCCGGAACGTCCGCGAGAGCAGCGCACGGGCGGCGCCGACCCTCGCCTCGGCCTCGTCCTCGGGCCAGGGACTCGCCGGCGGCAACGGCCCCAGCATCTCGGCGAAGCTGCGAAGCAGCAGCGGCTCGCGCAGTGCGAAGACGCTGTCGAGCTCGCCCAGCAGGCGCGAGATCAAAGTCGACCCGACATTGCCGATATGGAAGATGAACTGCGCATCGCGGCGCCAGTCCGGCGCCACCGCGCTGGCCACGTCCGTCCAGTTGGCGGCGGTCATCCGGGCGCCCGGCGCCACGGCCCGCTGGTCGAGGAAGCTGGCCCGGCGATAATCCGCCTCGCTCATCTCGAGCAGCACGATCCGGTCGCTCGTCGGATCGAACTGATGGACGAGTTGATCCGGTGCCGGGCCGATCAGCGGGGCGGTAGGATCGGGATCGGGTGAAGCGGGAGGCACCGCCCGCTCATGCGAGCAGGCGGTGCGTCATTTCAAGCCGGTTCAGGCTCGATCCGGCTGCGTCAGCCCTGCTGCTCGACCGGAACGATGCGAATTTCCACCCGCCGATTGGCGGAGCGGCCCTGTTCGGTGCTGTTGTCCGCGATCGGCTGGCTCTCGCCGAAGCCGCGCGTGGCGATGCGGACTCGTTGGACTCCGCGCGTGCCCAGATAGGCCGCGACCGATTCGGCGCGGTTTTCCGAGAGCGTCTGGTTGTAGGCGTCGCTGCCGGTGCTGTCGGTATGGCCGTATACGTCGATCATCGTCTGCGGATAGGCGCTCAGCGTCTGCGCGATCTGATCGAGCGTCGGCCGGAATTGCGGCTGGATGTCGTAGCGGTCGAAGGCGAAGGTGATGCCCGACGGCATGGTCAGCACGAGCTCGTCGCCCTGACGCTCGACCTCGACGCCGGTGCCCGCCGTCTGCCGCCGCAATTCCTGCTCCTGGCGATCCATGTAGGCACCGACCGCGCCGCCGGCCAGGGCGCCGATGCCGGTGCCGACGATCCGCTCGGTGCGGTCGCTCCGCCCGCCGACCAGATCGCCGAGCAGATAGCCGCCGACCGCACCGACCCCGGCGCCGATCGCCGCCCTCGAGATGCGGCGCTCGCCGGTATTCGGGTCGGTGATGCAGGCCGCGGTGGTCGTGGCGAGCGCGGCGGCCAGCAGGGCGGTGACGCGTTTGGACACAGGCATGGAAGCAGTCCTTTCGATGGGGAAAACGGGATGGGGCACGCCCATTCGGAAGCCTCAACCCGGCGCTCGCGGCGATTGTTCCGGCCCTGGCGTGCCGGCACGGACGAGGAAGCAGTTGTCGGGGCGGCGGGATAGCGGCTAGGAAGCGTGCGCCGCCATGCCCGCGCCCATCCCCCTGCAACCCTTTCCCTGGCTCGACGTCGCCATCATCCTGTTCCTGGTGGCGCTCAACGGCGTCTTTGCCATGTCGGAGCTGGCGATCGTCTCGTCGCGGCGGCCGCGGCTGCGTGCGCTCGCCAAGACCGGGAGGCGCGGCGCCCAGTGCGCGCTCGATCTCGGCGCCGATCCGGGCCGCTTCCTGTCGACGGTACAGATCGGCATCACCCTGATCGGGATCCTCGCCGGCGCCTATTCCGGTGCCAGTCTCGGCGGCCCGGTCGGGCAAAGGCTCGGCTTCCTGGGTCTTGCCCCGGACACTGCCGAGACGGTGGGCTTCGCCATCGTCATCATCCTGACAACCTATGCCTCGCTCGTCATCGGCGAGCTGGTTCCCAAGCAATTCGCGCTGCGTTCGCCCGAGCCGATTGCGGCGACCGTCGCGGTGCCGATGCTGTGGCTGTCAAAGGCGACGGCCCCGTTCGTGTGGCTGCTCGATCGCACCAGCGCCCTGATCTTCCGCCTGCTCGGCCTCAAGCGCGAATCGAGCGACCATGTGACCGCGGAGGACCTCCAGCTCGTCGTCGCCGAGGCGACGACCGCCGGCGTGCTCGAGGAAAGCGAGCGCGCGATCATCTCCGGGGTCGTCCGGCTCGCCGACCGGCCGACCCGCGAGGTGATGACGCCGCGCACCGAGGTGGACTGGATCGATGCCGATGCCGATCCGGCGACCATCCGACAGGCTCTGCTCGACACGCCGCACAGCCGGCTGCCGGTCGCGGAGGGCTCGGTCGACCGCCTCGTCGGCGTCGTCCAGGCTCGGGACGTCGTCCGCGCCGTCATCGATGGTCGGCCCCTCGACTTGCGCGAGCTCGTGCGCCCGGCGCTCGTCGTGCCGGACCAGATGGACGCGATGAACACGCTCAACGTGCTTCGCGAATCGGAAGTGCCGATGGTCTTCGTCCACGACGAATATGGTCATTTCGAGGGGATCGTCACGCCGGCGGACCTGATGACCGCCCTCGCCGGCGAGTTCGCGTCGGACAAGGATCTCGACACGGATCCGCCGCTGGTGGAACGCGACGACGGCACCTGGTGGGTATCCGGATCGGCCTCGGCCGACCTGCTCTCGGACCGCCTGTGCATCAAGCTCCCCGAGGAGCGTGACTATGCGACCGTCGCCGGCTTCGCCCTCTCGGTGCTCAAGCATCTGCCCGAGGTCGGCGAACGCTTCGCCTTCGACGGCTGGCGTTTCGAGATCGTGGACATGGACGGGCGCAAGATCGACAAGCTTCTCGCCAGCGAGATCGCCGCCGGCCGGCGCGGCGTCTGAAGGCGGTTCAGCCGCCGAGCTTGCCGAACCTTTCCTCGAAGCCATCGACATCGCCGCGGGCGAGATAGTCGGCCTGTTCCCGCACCCGGTCGCGGGCGAGGCGGCCGCGAAAGGCGCCGAGCCTGTCGTCGAGCATCGCGACCTCATTGTCGCTCAATGAAGCCAGCTGGTCGAAACGGACGATGCCCTGCTGGCCGAGCATGGCGGCGAATTTGGGCCCGACGCCCTTCAGGCGCTGGAGGTCGTCGGCGGGTCCGGCCGACGCGTTGAGCTCGCGATGGGCATCCACGCCGAGCACTTCGCCGGCGACGTCGGTGGTCGCTGCCGCCACCTCGTCGGTCACCCAGTCGCCTTCCTCTCCCTTCGCCTTCACGTAAGGGCGGTCGCGGCTGGCCACGTAGGTCTCGGCCTGCTGCGGCGGCTCGCGCTCGATCCGCTGGCGGCGCGGCCGCATCATCAGGAAGCCGAGGATCAGTACCGCCAGGACGGCGATGATGATGATGATCGTGGTGGTGTCGAAGGTCATGGTGAGCTCTTGTCCCTCTCGTCTTCCTGGTGGGGGCGCCGGCGGAACATCCAGCGGCCCGTGGCGATGCCGATCAGCAGGGCGGCGGCGAGCACCGGCCAGTGGAACTGGAGCAGACTCAGCATCCGGACGTCCGACTCACAGATAGCCCTCGCGGCGCGGCCGGAACAGCCTCCAGCCGAGAAGGAGGCCGAGGCCGAAGAAGACAAGCACCAACGCCTCGGTCTCGAGCAGAAGGGGCAGCGCCCAGCCACGGTCGCCGCGTCCGTCCGCCCAGCCGATCGCGCCCAGTCCGCTCAGGCCGAGGATTCGATCGTTGAGACCCGGAAAATAGCCGGTGCCTTCCCGCTGGAAATCGTCGGCCGGCCCCGAAAGAAGAGCACGCCGCGCCAGCGGATTCCTTTGCAGTCGCGCCTCCACTCCGGGGATCTCTGCCTCGCGCACCACGGCGAGCGCCTGCGCTTCCAGGCGATCGACGAAGGCTTCGCCCCGGCCGACCGGACCATGGGCGATCCATCCGGCGAGGAGCGCCGCGGCGATCCCGATCAGCAGTCTGGCGAATAGAGGCATCACTCTCCCTGCCGGCTCAGCCTGTCCTTAGGGTCCGGACCCATGACCGGCAATGGGCGACCCGGTCGAGGCGGGGCCGTTGCCGGTGATCGGCCTGGATTCGAATCCCTCCCCCGCAGGACGCCTCAGCCCTGTCTCCGGATCCGCGCGATTTCGCGCCAGCCGATGTCCCGGCGGCTGAAACCGGTGGGGAAGTCGACGGCGTCGACGGCACGATAGGCGGTGCGCTGGGCCTCCAGCACCGTGCTGCCGAGCGCGGTGACGTTGAGCACGCGGCCGCCGGCGGCGACCAGCCGCCCGTCCTCGACCCGGGTGCCCGCGTGGAAGACGAACGCGCCTTCGGCCATCCCACGGTCGATCCCTTCGATTGCGCCGCCCTTGGCAGGCGTGCCCGGATAGCCTTGCGCCGCCATCACGACGGTGAGCGCGGCGGCATCCGAGAAACGGACGGACCCGGCATCGGCGAGCTCTCCCTTCGCGGCGGCGAGCATGAGCGCGAGCAGGTCGCTTTCGAGCCGCATCATCAGCACCTGGCACTCGGGGTCACCGAAGCGGACATTATACTCCACCAGCTTCGGCCCCTCGGTGGTGAGCATGAGCCCGGCATAGAGGATGCCGGAATAAGGCGTTCCGTCCTGCGCGAGCGCCCGCACGGTCGGCAGCAGGATCTCGTCCATCGCTCGCCGCTCGAGCTCGGGCGTGAAGATGGAGGCGGGGCTGTAGGCGCCCATGCCGCCGGTATTGGGACCGGTATCGCCGTCGCCGACCCGCTTGTGGTCCTGCGCCGATCCGAACGGGAGCACGGTCTCGCCGTCGACGAGGGCGAAGAAGCTCACTTCCTCGCCCTCCATAAATTCTTCGATCACCAAAGCCTCGCCGGCCGCGCCGAAGCCGCCATCGAACATCAGGTCGAGCGCCTCGGCCGCTTCCTCGGGCGAGGCGGCGATGACCACGCCCTTGCCGGCGGCGAGACCGTCGGCCTTGATCACCGCCGGGAAGCCGAAATCCTCGAGCGCCGCCTCGGCCGCCAGCCGGTCCGAAGCGCGGGCGTAACGCGCGGTCGGGATCGATGCGCGCGTGCACAATTCCTTGGTGAACCCCTTCGAGCCTTCGAGCTGGGCGGCGATTCGACTGGGTCCGAA
Organism: Sphingosinicella terrae; assembly: GCF_003347635.1. Taxonomy (GTDB): domain Bacteria; phylum Pseudomonadota; class Alphaproteobacteria; order Sphingomonadales; family Sphingomonadaceae; genus Allosphingosinicella; species Allosphingosinicella terrae. The sequence goes on along the minus strand of NZ_QDFY01000004.1, from coordinate 88,968 downwards.
CACGAGCAGCCCCATCGCCCGCAGATTGTCGGCAAGGCCGTCGACCAGGGGCGCTTCCGGCCCGACCACGACCAGGCCGATCGAATGGCGGCGGCAGAAGTCGATGACGGCGCGATGGTCCGCGGGATCCAGCGGCGCCAGCTCCGCCAGCTCGGCTATTCCCGGATTTCCAGGGGCGGCATGGAGTTTGCCCATCAGCGGCGATTGCGCGAGCTTCCAGGCGAGCGCATGCTCGCGCCCGCCCGAACCGATGAGCAACACATTCATGAACGAAGACTCTCCCACTGACCCGGGGCTCCTAGCAACCGATGCGCCGGGCGACAACGCGCCCGCCTTCAGCGTCTCCGAGCTCTCCTCCGCCCTCAAGCGCACGGTCGAGGGAGCGTTCGATCATGTCCGCGTCCGCGGCGAGATTTCGGGATTCAAGCGTCACGGGTCTGGTCACTGCTACTTCACCCTGAAGGACGAGAATGCCTGCATCGACGCGGTGATCTGGCGCGGCAATGCCGCCGCCCTGCGCTTTCGGCCGGAGGACGGCGCCGAGGTGGTGGCGACGGGGAAGCTCACCACCTATCCCGCGCGCTCGCGCTACCAGATCGTCGTCGAGCGGCTCGAGCTGGCCGGCCAGGGCGCTTTGATGGCGCTGCTCGACCGCCGCCGTCGCCAGCTCGCCGCCGAGGGCCTTTTCGACGCCGCCCGCAAGCGGCCGCTTCCCTTCGCGCCCCAGGTGATCGGCGTGGTGACGTCGCCGACCGGCGCGGTCATCCGCGACATCCTTCACCGCCTCGAGGATCGCTTCCCCTGCCACGTCATCCTGTGGCCGGTTCCGGTGCAGGGCGAGGGCGCCGCGGCGCGGATCGCCGCCGCCGTCGCGGGCTTCAATGCGCTGCCGGCGGAGGGGCCGGTCCGAACGCCCGATCTGCTCATCGTCGCTCGCGGCGGCGGCTCGATCGAGGATCTCTGGGCGTTCAACGAGGAGGAGGTCGTTCGTGCCGTCGCCGCCTCGGCGATCCCGGTCATTTCCGCCGTCGGGCACGAGACCGATACCTCCTTGTGCGATTTCGCCGCCGACATGCGGGCGCCGACTCCGACCGCGGCGGCGGAGCTGGCGGTGCCGGTGCGGCGCGAATTGATCGGCCAGGTGCGAGACCTCGCCGTTCGCGCCGGGCGCTGCGCCCAGCGTTACGCCGACCGCGCCGACGAGCAGCTCCGGACCTGCCTTCGCCAATGGCCGCAGCGGGAGGACCTGCTGGCGCCGCAGCAGCAGCGCCTCGACGATCTCGCGGAGCGTCTGCCGCGCGCGCTGAAGGGACGGCTGGACCGCGCCCGCGGCGAGCTCGGCCATGCCGGTGGCGCCTTGCGGCCGGGTCTGCTGGCCGCGGCCCATCGACGCGCCCGGGAGCGGCTCGAGGCGCTGTGGAGGGTGGCCCAGCTCGCCCATCCGAACCGGCCGCTCGAGCGCGGCTATGCCCGGGTCGAGGATCGGACCGGCCAGACGCTCATCACTGCGGACGCGGCGCGGCAGGCCCGGCTGCTGCGCTTGGTCTTCAGCGACGGCGCCGTCGAGGTCGCCACCGGGGACGGCGGCGGACCGCGCCGCGGCCCCCCGCGCCCTCCGCCGCAACAGCCCAAGCTGCTGTGATTGAAGGGCGCGGCGCATCGTCCTACATGGCGGTGAGGATGACGATACGATGCTGATGTCGAACAAGGGCCGGGTCGCCAGGCTCCATTATCTGCCCGGGACCTTTCGCGTGCTGGTGCCGGGGGACCATGTCGTCTGCGCGGTCACCCATGCGCCGATCCCGCTCGCCGATCTGCGCTACTGGAGCGTCGATCGGCAGGAGGCCTATGTCTCCGCCGAGGCTTCGCTGAAGGCCGAGCGCAAGGATTGAGGCGACAGGGCCCGGGGCCGTGTCCCGCCTCTGCCTACATTTGTCGGCGAACGCGGATGCCGGGCTGGTTGTTCACCCGCATCATATAGCTGCCCAGCGCGCCGCGATTGACGCGGACCGGCTGGCCCTGGCGTGGCCGCAGCGCCAGCATGTTGTCGTCGACCTGCGCCCAGATGCTGCCGTCCTCTAGGGTCACTACCCAGCGGCCGCTGCCGTCCTGCCGGGCCGAGACGACCTGGCTGTCGATCGAGGCGACCTCCTCCTCATCCTCCTCGTCCGCATTGCCGCCGAAGATCGGCAGCCGCGGCAAGGCGAGGCCGAACAGCCGGCGCCGGCTTTCACGCACCTGGGCGCGGTCGACGACGACCACGTCGCGCCGTTCCGTCGCTGCCTGAAGGTTCGCGGCCGCTTCGTCGAAGCAGCGCAGCCGCGCCGCGTCCTCGGTCACCGCGCGGCAGCTGACGAGCGCCTCGAACAGTTCGGGCCGCCGCGGCGGCTCCTCGCTCTGTTGTGCGGCGAGGGCGACGGCAGGGACGGCGGCCGCAGCTGCGGCGACGGAGAGAATGAGGCGCTTCATGTTGTGATCCCCGGCAACTTCCGGCCGACTATTGCGGTCGCCCGGAGGGAATCGCAAGCTTTGCGGCAGGGACGCACTATTGTGACAAATATGCCACGCCCGCCGAAAATGGGGGGCCAAGTCCCTGGCGGGGAATTGCGTCCGATTCGTTTCATCCCGTAAACAGGCCCACGTTAACGCCTGCGCCAGGCCGGCGATACACATGGCCGTGCGCCACTCAAAGGGGATGACAATGAGGACGAAGACTCGCTTTACGAGCAACCTGCTTGCGACCACGATCTTCTGTGGTGCAGTCAGCGTCGCCGCGCCGGCTTGGGCGCAGGAAGAAGACACGCTGCCCCAGTCCGGTCCGGTGGAAGCGACTTCCCAGGAGACCGCGCAGCAGGGTGAGCAGGCGATCGTCATCACCGGCTCGCGCATTCCGCAGCCCAACCTGACCGCCACCAGCCCGGTCACTGTCCTCAACAGCCAGGAAGTCCGCCTCCAGGGCACGACGCGGACCGAAGACCTGATCAACTCGCTGCCGCAATCCTTCGGCGAGCAGGGCGGCAACCTCGCCAACGGCGCGACCGGCACCGCCACGGTCAACCTGCGCGGCCTCGGCTCGAAGCGCACCCTGGTCCTGATCAACGGCCGCCGGCTCGTCCCGGGCGACCCCACCGTTCCGGTTCCGGACATCAACGTGATCCCGACCTCGATCGTCGAGCGGGTCGACGTGCTGACCGGCGGCGCCTCCTCGGTCTACGGTTCGGACGCCGTCGCCGGCGTCGTCAATTTCGTGATGGACACCGACTTCGAGGGCTTCCGTCTCGACGCCCAGTACAGCTTCTACCAGCACGACAATGACGACAGCCGCGATCTCAACCAGGCGCTCGACCGCCGCGGATTCGGCTATCCGACGGGCAGCGTCGCCGACGGCGGCACGTTCGACATTTCCGTCGCCATGGGCGCGGGCTTCGACGACGGCCGCGGCCATGTCGTCGCTTATGCCGGCTACCGCAAGATCGATCCGGTCCTCCAGGGCCGCCGCGACTACAGCGCCTGCGCCTCCCAGGCGCGTCAGCCGACCGCGGCCAACCCCACCGTCCTCGACTGCGGCGGTTCGGCCACCTCGGCGAACGGCACGATCTTCAACTGGGCGTCCGACACGCTCCAGATCGGTCCGAACCGGACGCTGATCCCGGGCTTCACGCCGTACAACTTCGCGCCGACCAACTACTTCCAGCGCCCCGACGAGCGCTACACGCTCGGCGCGTTCGCGAACTACGAGATCAGCCCGGCTCTGCAGCCCTATCTCGAAGTCATGTTCATGGACGACCGGACCCGCGCGCAGATCGCCGCCTCCGGTAACTTCGGCAACACGCTGTCGCTCAACTGCGACAATCCCCTGCTCTCGGCTCAGCAGCTGGCCATCATCTGCGCCCCCGAGAATCTCGTCACCACCGTCAACGAGACCGGTTTCCCGCTGGTCGAGGAAGGCGAGGCTCCGCAGGATTTCATCGATCCGACGACCGGCGCCGTCTACAATCGCGGCTTCGCCCAGTTCCTGCGCCGCAACGTCGAGGGCGGCGGCCGTGTCGCCGACCTCCAGCACACCAACTACCGCATCGTCGGCGGCATGCGCGGCGATCTCGACGATGTCTGGTCGTACGACGCTTATTACAGCTTCGCGCAGACCAATTATGCGCTCACCTACGAGAACGATTTCTCGGTCACCCGCCTGACCCGTGCGCTCGACGTCGTCACCGATCCTGCGACGGGCAATGCGGTTTGCCGCACGCGTCTCGCCGGAACCGACCTCGCCTGCGTCCCCTACGACATCTTCGCAACGGGGCAGGTGACTCCGGAAGCGCTCGCCTATCTGCAGACCCCTGGCTTCCAGCGTGGCACCAACCAGCAGACGGTCGCCAGCGCGTCGCTGACCGGCAATCTCGGCCAGTGGGGCGTGCAGCTTCCGTGGGCGAGCGACGGCCTCGGCATCGCGCTCGGCCTGGAGTATCGCAAGGAGAGCCTCGATCTGCAGACGGATCAGGCGTTCCAGCTGCTGCCGTCGAGCGATCTCGCCGGCCAGGGTGCGCCGACGCTGCCGGTCAACGGCAGCTACGACGTCCGCGAGGCCTTCGCAGAGGTTCGCATCCCGATCGTCGAAGACAGCTTCATCTACAACTTCTCGATCGAGGCGGGCTATCGCTACTCCGACTACGATCTGGGAACGCGCAGCGTCAGCACCGACACGTACAAGGTCGGCATCGATCTGTCGCCGATCCGGGACATCCGCTTCCGCGGCACCTACAACCGCGCCGTCCGCGCGCCGAACATCCAGGAGCTGTTCGCGCCGCAGGTGGTCGTCCTCAACGGCAATGGCGATCCCTGCGCGGGTTCCGATCCGGACTTCAGCCTCGCGCAGTGCCAGGCGCAGGGCGTCACCGCTGCTCAATATGGCGGAATCGCCGGCAACCCGGCGGGCCAGTATAATGGTCTGATCGGCGGCTCGCAGGATCTGACGCCGGAAGTCGCCGACACCTGGACGGTGGGCGTCGTCTTCCAGCCGAGCTTCCTGCCGCGCTTTGCCCTCACCGTCGACTGGTTCGACATCCAGATCGACAACGCGATCCAGCAGATTGGCCAGGACACCATCCTGGACGTCTGCGGCGCCACGCTCGATCCGGAATTCTGCGGCCTCATCAACCGCGATCCGACCGGGTCGCTGTGGCGGACCGCCGAGGGCTATGTCGAGGATCGGGTCCGCAACATCGGCGGCTTCTCGACCCGCGGCATCGACGTCAGCGCCAGCTACCAGCACGAGATCGGCTCGTTCGGAAGCCTGAGCTTCAACATGAACGGCACCTGGCTCGATCGCCTGGAGTTCGACACCGGCATCTCGCCGGTCTACGATTGCGCCGGACTCTACGGTCTCGTCTGCCTCACGCCGAGCCCCGAGTGGCGGCACAAGGCGCGCCTCACCTGGAGCCATCCGGACGGCTACGGCCTGTCCTTCCAGTGGCGCTACTTCGGCGGCGTGACCCTGGATCGGGCCAGCGACGATCCGGAGCTGCAGGGCGCCTTCTCGCCCGTCAACGAGCGGATCTCGTCGCAGAGCTACTTCGATCTCGTGCTCACCTCGCGGGTCGGCGATAACTTCAACTTCCGTCTCGGCGTCAACAACCTGCTGGACAAGGCGCCGCCGATCATCGGCGCCAACGGCTCCAGCGCGGTCATCAACGCCTGCACCGGCGTGTTCTGCTCGGGCAACACCTTCCCGAACGTCTACGACGCGCTGGGCCGGTACATCTTCGCGGGCGTCACCCTCGACTTCTAAGTCGCGGGAGACACCTCGAAAAACTCGATGGCGGGCCGTTTCGGCCCGCCATTTTTCTTTCCGGCCGAACCGGCTAGAAGACAGACGTGAACCACCCAGTCAGTCCTGGCGCCGACACACGCTCGATCGAGGCGGAGGCCGACCGTGCCGCCGCGCGCGGCGATGCGCCCACGGCTCGGCGCCTGCTCGGCCGGTTGACCGAGCTCGATCCGGACCGCCCCGAGCCCTGGCTGAAGCTCAGCGCCATGTGCCGCGCGACCGGCGACCTTCCGGGAGCGCTGGAGGCGGTTTCCGGCGCATTGCGCGTCGATCCGCTCGGCTTCCTGCCGCTGCTCCTCAGGGCGAACATCCTCGAGAATCTCGGGCGTCAGGAGGAAGCCGGCGAGACGTACGGCTATGCCCTGGCCCAGTTGCCCGCGACGGTGCCGGCGCACCTCCAGCCGATGATCGGCCACGCTCGCCAGCGCCATGAGGCGCACATCGCGCAGGGCGCGGCGCGAATGGCCCAGGCGGCCGAGGCGGCCGGATCGGGGCTGTCAGCTTCCGAGCAGGCGCGGCTCGACCGTTTCCAATCGAACATCGTCCGCCGGACCCGGGTCTACCATTCCGAGCCGACCCACTTTCATTATCCGGGGCTTCGCGAGCGGGAGTTTCACGAGCGCGAGGCCTTTCCGTGGCTGGCGGAGCTGGAGGCCTCGACGGCGGCGATCCGCGACGACTTCCAGCGGGTCGTGACGGCCGAGCAGGCGGAGCTCGTTCCCTATATCCAATATCCCGACGACGTGCCCTTGCGGCAGTGGGCGGCCCTCAACCGGAGTCGCGACTGGACGGCGATCCACCTCGTCCAGAACGGGATCGTCATCGAGGCCAATGCCCGCCATTGCCCGGCGACGATGGCCATCCTCGATCGGCTCGAGCAGCCCGACATTCCCCGCCGTGGGCCCAATGCGATGTTCTCTCTGCTCGCGCCGGGGGCGCATATCCCGCCCCATACCGGCGTCGCCAACACGCGCTTGGTCTGCCACCTGCCGCTCATCGTACCGAACGGCTGCTGGTTTCGGGTTGGCGCCGAGACCCGGCCGTGGCGGGAAGGGGAGGCTTGGGTGTTCGACGACACCATCGAGCATGAAGCCGCCAACCCGAGCGGCGCGCTCCGGGTCATCCTCATCGTCGATACCTGGCATCCAGATCTTTCCCCGGCCGAACGCGTTGCCGTCGCCGCGGTGATGGCTGCGACCGACCCGATCGACGCCGCGGAGGGGCTGTGAACGCGCACGCGCACTGGCTGCTGGAGCATGCCGACCCATCCGACGCCGCTGCGGTGGCCAAGGCGATCCAGGCGGCGCTGAAGAGCGGTCTTGCCGCGCAGGCGGTCCCGATCGGGGAGGCGGGCACGGCGCGACACCCGCACGACCCGCGCCTGTGGCATCTGCTCGGCCTCGCCTATCGCGGCGCCGAGGATCTCCAGCAGGCGATCGAGGGCCTCGATCGTGCAGCGGTTCTCGCTCCCGCCGATCCCGCCATCGCTCATGCCGCCGCACGCAGCCGGCTCGAGGCCGGCCTTCCGGCGATCGACGCGTTCGAGCACGCGCACGCGCTCGCCCCTGATGACGGCGGCATTCGACAAGGCCTCGCGGCCGCTCTGTTCGCCGAAGGCCGTCTCGACGACGCCATCCGGATGCTCGAGGCGCAACTCGGCGCCGAGCCGGGCTGGATGGAAGGCCATGCCACTCTGGCCAGGTTGCGCTGGATGCGCGGCGAGCGCGATAGTTTCGTCGCGAGCTACGAAACGGCGCTGGTCCGCGATCCCGGCAACCTCGCCTTATGGCGCGCGCTGGTCGAGACGCTGATGCATGCCGAGCTCTACGAGCCGGCGCTGGCGGCGGTCGGCCGCGCCCGCGCCGGTATGGGCGATCATCCTATGCTCGATGCCCTCGAGACCGTCAGCCTTGCCGAGAAAGGCGAGACCGATGCCGCCGACGGGGCCTTCGCCCGGCTCGGACCGATCGAGCATGTCACGATGGCGACGCGTTACATGCGCCACCTGCTTCGCGCCGGCCGCCCGGTCGAGGCGGCCGCTTTCGCCGAGCCATGGATCGCGCGGGATCCCGGGCATCTTCTCGTTCCCTATCTCTCGGCCGCCTGGCGGCTGACCGGCGACCGCCGCTGGGCGTGGCTTGAAGGCGATCCGCGCTTCGTCGGCGTCTACGACATCGGCGACCGGCTCCCGTCTCTGGACGCCCTGGCCGTGCGGCTGCGCGGCCTGCATCTCGCCCTCCACCATCCGCTCGAGCAGTCGCTGCGTGGCGGCACCCAGACCGACGGTCCGCTCTTCTCTCGAATCGAACCCGAGATCCGGGCCCTGCGGGACATCATCGTCGAGACGGTCGAGCGCCATGTCGCCCAGCTGCCGTCGCCGCGCCCTGGACATCCGCTCCTGATCGCACGACGCGCGCCGATCGGCTTCGCCGGCTCCTGGTCTGTTCGCCTCACAGGCGAAGGTTTTCACATCAACCACGTCCATCCCGCCGGGTGGATCAGTTCCGCTTTCTATGTCGCGCTCCCGGATGGGCTCGGCGGCGATGAGCATGCCGGCTGGCTCACCCTCGGCGAAGCGACCGAGCTCGGGCTGGAGCTGCCGCCGATCCGCCTGATCGAGCCCAAGCCCGGCCGCCTCGTGCTCTTTCCCTCCACCATGTGGCACGGCACGCGCCCGTTCCCGGCGGGCGAGCGGCTGACGGTCGCCTTCGACGTCGCCCGCCCGCCGCAATGAGCGCGGCGAAGCCAATTCCCCCTTCGAAGAGGTTCACGACTTGAGCACAGTCCCCGTCCAGCCACCCGAAGCCCTCTTGCCCGCTCTTGCCTGCCTGCGCCGCGGCGACATGGCCGGCGCGCGCTCCGCCGCCGATGCGGCGCTTTCGGCGGAGCCGGATTCGCGCGAGCTGCTCGAATTCTCCGGGCTGCTCGCGATCCAGGCCGGCGATGCCGCGGCCGCTGCCGGCTATTTCCGGCGTCTCAATTCCATCTCGCCCGCCGATCCCGCGGCTCGGCTCAACCTGGCCAATGCGCTCGCCGCCGCCGGCGATCTCGACGAAGCCGGGTCGCTCTGCGAGGACGCCGAGGGCGATCCCCGGCTGCTGCGGCTGCTCGGCTATGTGCGTCATCGCCAGGACCGGCTGGACGAAGCGATCGCGGCCTATGATCGTGCGATCGCGATCGACCCCGCGGACTTCGAGGCGTGGAACAATCTCGGCAATGTCCGCGCCGCCGCCGGCGACCTTTCCGGCGCGATCGCCGCCGTCCAGAAGGCGATCGAGCTGCGTCCCGACGTCCCCCAGATGTACCTCAACCTCTCCGACATGCTCGGCCGCGCCGAGCTCCACGAGTCGCGCCAGGCATTGATGCGCACGCTCGCCGAGACCGCGCCGCCCGACCCCGTCCTGTTCACCGAGCTCGGGCTGGCGGAAGTCGCGGCCCGCGATTTCGCTTCCGGCGAACGGGCGTTTCGCGAAGCGCTCCGACTAGACCCGCGCCATACCGCCGCCTATCTCGAGCTCGGCCTACTTCTCGACAGCCTGAACCGCATCGACGCCCTCGAATCGCTGGTGGCGGAGGCCGGGCGTCGGGGGCTCGACGGAGCCGAGATCGGCTTCATCAAGGCCTGGGCGCTTCGTCGTCGCGGGCGGTTCGCCGAGGCTCAGGCGCTGGCGGACGCGACCCCCGCGACCGTCAATCCCCGGCGCCGGGCGCAGTTGCAGGCCGAGATACGAGACCGGCTCGGCGATACCGACGGCGCCTTCCGGGCCTATGCCGAGATGAACCGGGCCGGCGCCGAGGCGACGCCGCCGCCGCCGGGCCCCAGCTACCGCGAAAGCGTCGCCGCGGAAGCGCGGATGCTGACCGCGGACTGGGTGGCGAGCTGGAACCCGGCCGACGTCGACCGCAATCGCCCGGCGCCGATCTTCATCATCGGCTTCCCGCGGTCGGGAACGACCCTGCTCGACACCTTGCTGATGAACCTGCCCCAGCTGCACGTGCTGGAGGAGATGCCGGTCCTTCGCACCGTCTGGGCGGAGGTCGGTGAGATCGAGCGGCTGGCCGGGCTCGACGGCGGCGAGGCTTCGAGGCTGCGCGCCCGCTATTTCGAGGCGCTCGAGGAGGTATCCCCGGCGCAACCGGGCCAAATCGTCGTCGACAAATATCCGCTGTCGATGGCGCGCGCGCCGCTGATCCACCGCATCTTCCCCGACGCGAAGCTGGTCCTGTGCGAGCGCCATCCCTGCGATGCGGTGCTCAGCTGCTTCATGGCCAATTTCGACCTGAACTATGCGATGCGCAGCTTCGTCGATCTCGAGGAGGCCGCGCGGACCTATGACGCCGTCTTCGATCATTGGACCCGGGCGCGCACCCTGCTGCCGCTCGCGGTCCACGAGGTCCGCTACGAGCGCCTGGTCGAGGATGCGGAGGCCGAGTTGCGGCCGCTGCTGGATTTCCTCGGCCTGCCCTGGGACGCCGCGGTCCTCGACAATGAGGGCGCCGCCGCGCGGCGCGACCATATCCGCACGGCCAGCTACGCCCAGGTGACCGAGCCGATCTACCAGCGCTCCGTGGGCCGCTGGCAGAGCTATCGCCAGCAAATGGAGCCGGTGCTCCCCCTTCTGGCGCCGTGGGTTGAGCGCATGGGCTACGAGATCTGATCGGCACGCGCGGTCAAGCCGGCTTGGCCCGCTCCTTTCCGTAGGCGTCGATCGCTCCGAACAGAGCATCCATCGCCCGGCGCTCGGGCTCGCTCAGCTCCGGGCGCCAGATGTCGAACAGCAGGATGACGCGCAGGTCGCCGCTCGGGTTGAAGGCCTCGTGCTCGATGCTGTCGTCGAACACGAGCAGCTGGCCTTCCTCCCAATGGCGGGTCTCACCGCCTACGCGGAGCCAGCAGCCGGCCGGGACGACCAGCGGAAGGTGGCAGATCAGCCGGGTGTTGAGCATGCCGTGGTGCGGCGGGATCCGCGTGCCCGGGCGAAGCAGCGAGAACAGGACCGATGGCGTGCGCGCGCCCATCCGCGTCATCGGGACCGATTCGAGGGCGGCGACGGTGCGAGGACAACGCGCGGCATTCTCCTCGACGATCGCGCCGTCGCGCCACAGGTAGAAGGCGCTCCAGCGCGGATCGCCGGTCATGCCGTGAAAATCGCGGAAGGGCCGTCCCTTCTCCTGCTCGACATAGGGACGGAAGTCGGCGCCGTCGTTGATCAGCGCGACGAGCTCGGCCTTGATCGCCTCGGTCTCGGCTTCGAGCCTTGCCGACCAGGCGAAGTCGCTGCGTTCGTAATAGGCCTTTTGCGGCAGGCCGGGCAGGTAGAAGACGGACGGCCGCTGCCGCTGAAGCGACGCGGGTCTGCGGCCGAACAGGATGTCGAGCGCTTCCCGGAAGCGCGGGCCCGAGCGCTCGGGATCCGCGCCGCGGGCGACCAGCGCGTCGGCCAGATAGCGCTGATAGGCGTTGCCCGCGTCCTGGACGCGGCCGGCGGCGAGACGAAGCGGCTCTGCCAGATAAGGCGGAACCGGTCCCGATGTCCGCGCGGCGGCGAGTGCGGCCTGATAGAAGGTTGTCGCCGCCCGCTGGTCGCCGCGCCGATCATGCGCTTGCGCGCGCATCAGCAGCCCCTCGACATGACGCGGCTCGGTAGCGAGAAGCGCGTCGAGGGCGGCCGCTTCGCCCGGCTCGTCGCCCATCGCCCGGCAGGCGCGGGCGAGCGCCAGCCGGGTCGATGGATCGGCGCGGCCGGCGGCGATCAGCGCGTCGAGGGCGGCCCGCGCCCCGGCGGCATCGCCGCTGCGGATCGCAGCCGCCGCTTTGGCCTCCAAGCCGTCCTCTGCCTCGCTCCCGCTCCCCATTGCCCCGGAGACTAGGTCATTCCCGCGCCGGCGAGAAGCGGGGGATGGGCGCCGCGTCAGGCGGCCTGCCGCTCCTCGCCCGTCCCCAGCACCAGCGCGCCGTCGCCTTCCTCGATCCGCACCGTCTGGCCGTCGCGGACGTCGCCGCGAAGGATCGCGTCGGCGAGCGGGTCCTGCAGATATTTCTGGACCGCCCGCTTGAGCGGCCGTGCGCCGTAGACGGGATCATAGCCGACGCGGCCGAGCCACGCCCGCGCGCCGTCGGTGAGATCGAGCGTGATCTTGCGGTCCTTGAGCAGCCCCTGCACCCGGCCGACCTGGATATCGACGATCGGGCCCATATGCTCGGCGGCGAGGCGGTGGAACAGGATGATCTCGTCCAGCCGGTTCAGGAATTCCGGACGGAAATGCGCCCGGACCACGTCCATCACCTGCGGCTCCACCTCCTCGACCGGCTGGCCGTCGGCAAGGCCGGTGAGGAACTGGCTGCCCAGGTTCGACGTCAGGATGATGATCGTGTTGGTGAAATCGACGGTGCGGCCCTGCCCGTCGGTGAGGCGGCCGTCGTCGAGCACCTGGAGGAGCACGTTGAACACGTCGTTGTGGGCCTTCTCGACCTCGTCGAACAGCACCACCTGGTAGGGCCGGCGCCGCACCGCCTCGGTCAGCACGCCGCCTTCCTCATGGCCGACATAGCCCGGGGGCGCGCCGATCAGCCGGGCAACGCTGTGCTTCTCCATGAATTCCGACATGTCGATCCGCACCATCGCCTGGGGATCGTCGAACAGGAACATGGCGAGCGCCTTGGTGAGCTCGGTCTTGCCGACGCCGGTCGGGCCGAGGAAGAGGAAGGAGCCCATCGGCCGGTTCGGGTCCTGGAGTCCGGCCCGGGCGCGGCGGATGGCGCGGCTGACCGCGTCGACCGCCTCCTTCTGCCCGATCACGCGTTTGCCGAGCGCCTCCTCCATGGCGAGCAATTTCTCGCGCTCGCCTTCGAGCATCTTGTCGACCGGGATTCCGGTCCACCGCGAGACCACGCCGGCAATGTCTTCGCTGGTCACCTCTTCGCGGAGCATCGCCGCGCCGCTCGCGGAGGCCGCCTCGGCAAGCTGCTTCTCGAGGCCCGGAATGACGCCGTAGGACAGCTCGCCGGCTCTGGCGAGGTCGCCGCCGCGCTGGGCCTGCTCGAGCTGGAGCCGGGCCGCGTCGAGCTGCTCCTTGATCTTCGCCTCGGCGTTGATCTTGTCCTTCTCCGCCTGCCAGCGCGTCGTCAGAGCCGCCGACTGCTGCTCGAGATTGGCGAGCTCCGTCTCGAGGTTCGCCAGCCGCTCCTTCGAGGCCAAATCGGTTTCCTTCTTCAGCGCCTCGCGCTCGATCTTGAGCTGGATGATCCGCCGGTCGAGCGTCTCGATCTCCTCGGGCTTGCTCTCCACCTCCATCCGGATGCGCGAGGCCGCCTCGTCCATCAGGTCGATCGCCTTGTCCGGCAGGAAGCGGTCGGTGATGTACCGGTTGGACAGGGTCGCCGCCGACACGATCGCCGAGTCGGTGATCCGAACGCCATGGTGCAGCTCGTATTTCTCCTTCAGCCCGCGCAGGATCGAGATCGTGTCCTCGACCGTCGGCTCGCCGATGAAGACCGGCTGGAAACGCCTCTGCAGCGCCGGGTCCTTCTCGACATGCTTGCGATACTCGTCGAGCGTGGTCGCGCCGATGCAGTGCAGCTCGCCGCGGGCCAGGGCCGGCTTCAGCAGGTTGGACGCATCCATCGCGCCCTCGCTCTTGCCCGCGCCGATCAGCGTGTGCATTTCGTCGATGAACAGGATGATGTCGCCCTCGGCCTGCTTGACCTCGTCGAGCACCCCCTTGAGCCTCTCCTCGAACTCGCCGCGATATTTCGCGCCGGCGATGAGCGAGCCCAGGTCGAGCCCCATCAGCCTCCGGTCCTTCAGGCTGTCGGGGACGTCGCCATTGGCGATACGCAACGCCAATCCCTCGGCGATCGCGGTCTTGCCCACGCCCGGCTCGCCGATCAGCACCGGATTGTTCTTCGTGCGGCGCGCGAGGATCTGGACGGTGCGCCTTATCTCCTCGTCGCGGCCGATGACCGGATCGAGCTTGCCGTCGCGGGCCGCCTGGGTGAGGTCGCGCGCGAACTTCTTGAGCGCGTCGTAGCGGTCCTCGGCCGACGCCGTGTCGGCGCTGCGCCCGCCGCGCAGCTCGTTGATCGCGGCGTTGAGGGCGTCGGCCTTGAGCCCGGCATCGGCCAGCGCCTTGCCCGCCGCCGTGTTCGGCGACAGCACCAGCGCCAGCAGCATGCGCTCGACGGTGACATAGGAATCGCCCGCCTTGGACGCGATCTGCTCGGCCTGATCCAGCACCCGGACGGTCTCGCCGTCCAGCGCCGGGGTCGCCGAGCTGGCGCCGCTTCCGGTGACGGCGGGAATCTTGGTCAGCGCCTCGTCGGTTTCGCGGCGCGCCGCCTCGGCGCTGCCGCCGGCGCGGGCGATCAGGCCGGAAGCCATGCCCTGCTCGTCCTCGAGCAGGGCCTTGAGCAGGTGGGTCGGCGCGATCCGCTGATGGTTCATCCGCAGCGCCACGGTCTGCGCCGCCTGCAGGAAGCCGCGGGCGCGGTCGGTGAATTTCTCGAGGTTCATGGTCTCGTCTCAGCCCCTTCTGGTCATGCACCCAGCATGTAGTGTTGCACTTTGGCAACACAAGGCCCGACTCGATGAGCCAGCGCGGAGAAATCGGGTCCGTCTGTTTCGCGCCGCAAGCGCCTTGCTGTCCACCGGCTTTGCGATGAGACGGCCGGCTGGGATGGACCCAGCGGTCGTCAGCCCGGGCGGTTGTGACCCGATTGTTCGTGTATCTCCGCAATCGGCGGCCGATGAACGCGCTGTAGCGATCGGTGCGTGATCATCTTGCAAAGCCAAGTATCGATGTGCGCAGCCTGCCGCTTCATCATTAGTTAGAGAACAGTGATCCGCCCGGCTAATAGATCTTGAGAGAACCAAACAACGACCACTCTGTCTCTTATATTTCGGCATTCATGTCACGAACACTTTGATCTAGACTGCGAGCGCGACAGTCAAGTATTGCAAAATAGTGCATGCTTCCGGTAACAAGCACACTCATGCCAAAGTCGAGACCGCCTCGCTTCTCACGCTTGCGCATGAAATCGGCTCCTGCCAAGTAAACCGTACATGGGAGGGAGATTCTCAAAATGACGACGTCCAAGTCGAATGCCGCTTCCGGTCAAGGAGCATGGGCCGGCCTGCGCACCGTCAGGGGCAGCAACGGCGACGACCGACTCGTCGGCACCGGCCGCGACGAGCTTTTCATTCCGCTTCTCGGCCACGATCGAGTCGACGGCCGCGGCGGCCGCGACGCCTTGCTGGTCGACTATGGTATGGTCGCGCCAGGCGATCCGACCACGTCGTCGATCGAATCGTCCGGCGGATCGTTCGATGGCACGATCAGGTCGAGCGGCGCGGCGAACCAGGTCTCGTTCCGGAATATTGAGGATCTGTGGGTCGGCTTCGATGACGGCGACAATCTCGTCCGGCTCGACGGGGCCGCGCTTGCCGGCAAGACCAGCATCGCGCTCGATGGCAATGGCGGGGTCGACACCTTGGTCGCCGATTTCGGCGCGCTCGCCGGCGCGACGGTCTTCCGCCTCGTCGCCGGCCCGATCGTCGTCGGTAACCGCGGCACCTATGCCGATTTCGAGAATTTCGAGCTGACGCTGGGGAACGGCGCGGACCAGGTCGAGCTCGGCGCCGGCGATGACGTCGTCCTTGGCGGCGGCGGCAACGACCATCTCGACGGAGGCGGCGGCAACGACCGGCTGGTCGGCGGCTTTGGCCGCAACTTGTTGGCGGGCGGCGCCGGAGACGACATACTCGTCTCGACAAGCGACGACACGGTCCGCGGCGGCAGCGGCAACGACACCTGGGTCGGCAGCTTCGCCAACTCCAGCCGGGCTCTGATCTTCAGCTTCAACGGCGCCACCGGCGCCGGCTCGCTCAGCAATGGGGCATACCTCACCGGCATCGAGAATCTCGAGCTCGAGACAGGCTCGGGCAATGACAGGTTCACGCTGACCAACGTGCAAGGCTCGGCGTTCATTGATGCAGGAGGCGGCGTCGATAGCCTGACCGTGCGGAACACCGGCGTGAACGAGTTCCTGCCGTCCCACTTCTCGAGCATCCGTTCCGACGACGCGGCCGGTCTCGCCGGCAACGTCGCCGGACTCGACCTCGGCTTCACGGCTTTCCGCGGCATTGATCGCCTGACCTATACGGCCGGTAATGACCACGACCAGGTCTTCGTGGATGTCGCGGCCCTGCTCGGCGGAGCAAAGCTGTGGGTCGACGCGGCGGGCGGTTCGGACACGCTGGTTCTCGACCTCCTGGCCTTTTCAGAAACGCGGTTCATCGTCGCTCCGAACGGCACGATCTCCGGAAACCTCCCGGGCACCTATCGCAACTTCGAGTCCTTCTCGCTGACTCTCGGTAACGGCGCCAACGTCGTGACCACCGCTGCCGGCGACGATACGATCGAAGGCGGCGACGGCAACGACCGGCTGAAGACTGGCGACGGCAACGACTTCATTCGCGCCGGCGCCGGCGTGAATTTCGTCGATGCAGGCGGCGGCGACGATATCATCTTTTCCGCCGGACTCGACACCATCGATGGTGGCGACGGCTACGACACTTGGAGCGGCGACTACGCGTCCGTCACCGAGGACATCACGGTCATCGTCGGCGCCGGCGCCGGGACGATTTCGAACGGCGTCAGCTTCGTCGATGTCGAGATCGCGGGCATCGCGCTCGGTTCCGGGAACGACGTGATCAACGTTACCGGCCCGGCGAGCCTGAACGTCTCTGCCGGCGAAGGCACGGATACGCTGACGGTGGATTATTCGCTCAGCGAGGGTGAGGGCTTCGCCAACATCGACAGCGAGGAAGGCCGCTTCATCGGCAGCCTCTGGACGAGCGAATCCACCACGGCCTTCGACGGCGTCGAGCATCTTGCCTATATCGGATCGGCCGGCGACGATATCTTCGTGGTCGATCCGGCGGCGCTGGCTTCGGGCGCCACGCTTTCGCTCAACGGCGCAGCGGGTCACGACTGGCTCGACATCGACTTCACGACATTCGCCCAGATCAATTTCGTCGCTGACGACGCCGGGAACGTCACGAGCAATGTTGGCAGCTTCGGGAGCTTCGAAAGCTTCACCGTCCGGACGGGCGACGGCGATGACCATATCGTCACGGCCTCAGGAAACGATGTCATTGCCAGCGGACTCGGCACCAACTTCCTGAGCAGCGGCGCGGGGGACGACCAGATATCGAGCGGCGGCGTGGATGTCGTCGACGGCGGTGACGGCTTTGACGCCTGGACCCGTATCGTGGACGCGGCGAGCTCAGAGGGGCTGACCTTCAACTTTGACGGAAATTCCGGCACCCTGTCCGACGGTACTCAACTCACGAATATCGAGACGGTCAGCCTCACGACCGGCTCGGGCGACGACGTCGTCAACATCAGCGGTGCGGCGTTCGGGTTCTTCGGCGGGGGTGCCGGGATGGACAGCTTCACCGCTGATTTCTCCGGGACCACGCAGGACGAATTCCAAGACTATTCCGAGTTCATCTTTTTCTTGGGGACGCTAACCGGCCTCATCAATGGGCAGAGCTCGATGGGCGAGTTCGAGGATGTGACCGTCGTGGCAAGCGACGGAGACAGCCGATTCGCCGTGGAATTCCGCGAGCTGCTTCCGGGCATCACCCTGGACCTCGACGGCGGGTTGGGAACCGATACTCTGCTTCTCGAAGCTGGCTCCCTTTCCGACGCCATCGTCTTCATCGTCGAAAGCGACGGCACGGCAAACAGCAATCTCGGCCTCGAGGTTGCGAGCGTTGAGAATTATTCCATTACCGGCAGCACGGGCAACGACGTCATCGTCACCGGCACTGGCGACGATTTCGTGTTCGGCGACGCAGGAGACGATGTGTTGGCCGGCGGCGCGGGTGCCGACGATCTCTACGGGTCGACGGGCGCCGACACCTTCCTCTTCCAGTCCCTAGCCGATTTCGGACAGGGCATCCTGCGTGACGCCATCCAGGATTTCTCGTCGGAGGAAGGCGATCTGATCGACCTTGCCGGCGTCGACGCCGATGCCGGCACCGCCGGAGATCAAGCCTTTGCCTTCATCGGCGACGCGGCGTTCAGCGGCAGCGGAACGGGCGGTGAGCTCCGTTACGAGACAGACGGCGTGCGAAGCCTTGTTCAGGGCGACGTGGACGGCGACGGCGTTGCCGACTTCACGCTGTTCGTGGACAACGTCCAAAGCCTCTCCGCTGCGGATTTCATACTATAGCCAGTCGATCGGCGGCAGGCGGATCGAGCACGAGGCCGGCGCCTTCATCGCCTGCCACTGCCGCTAGTGGTCGCCGGGATCAGATCGCCGGCGCCGCCGGGGGCGCGCAGCCGCGCGCCGCACCGAGGCCCTTGAGATAGGCGCGGCGGATCGATCCGGCATGGATCGCCGCCTCGACGCGCTGCTCCTGACGGTCGGCGCCGCTCACCACCCGCACCAGCCCCAGGCCCGGGATGATGGCGCTCATCGCCGCTCGCGTCGCGGCGGCGGCCACGGCGGCGCCACGCCCCGGCTCGGTGCCGGGCGCGTCCGCGTCCGGCCCGAGCGCGGCGTCCAGCTGCCGGATTTCGGCACCGATCGGGGCACAGCCGCCGAGGCCTTGGGCAGAATAAGGGGCGGCGGCGGCTCGCTGGAGCGCCTCTGGGATGCGGTCGTCGACGAGGCGCGTGTCGCGCAGCGGCTGGGTCGCCGCGCTCTCCACCGGCGATCGGTCGTTCGGATTGGTGGCGCAGGCCGGCAGCGCCAGCAGAAGAGCCGGCCATGGCAGGATCGTTCTCATGTCATCCCCCGCTGGATGGTTCGAGGGATCCACTCTTCCACAGCCGGCGGGGGAAAGGAAGTTTCGGCTACGTATCGAAACCGCGATCAGGCGCGCGCCGCCTCCGCCCGCGGCATCCGGAGCGCGAAGATGGCCACGGCCGCGAGCAGCGATCCGGCCGCCATCGCCATCGCCACGCCGGACAGGCCGTAGCCGGCCGCGAACAGGAAACCGGCGACGACCGGCCCCAGAGCGGCGCCGCCGCGGCCGGTGCCGATCGCGAAGCCGGTGCCGCCGGCGCGAAGCTCGGTCGGGAAGGATTGGGCGAACAGCGCATAGAGGCCGACGATGACGGCGTTGGTGAAGAAGCCCGCGACCGCGGTCACCAGAGCGAGCTGGGTGAGGTCGGGCTGCACCCGGCCGAACACGGTGACCATGATGGCGGAGATGACCAGGAAGGTGATGATCAGCGGCTGCAGCCGGATCTTCTGGGTCAGCAGCCCGAACAGCAGCGCCCCGAGCGCTCCGCCGACATTCGCCCAGACCAGCACGCCGCCGGCCGAGGAGGGAGCGAAGCCCATGTCGACGACGATCTTGGGGATCCACTTCAGCACGAAATAGAAGGTCATGATGTGGAGGAAATAGGCGATGGTGAGCAGGATCGTCAGCCGCGCCATGCCCGGCGCGAAAAGCCGCGCCATCGAGGCCTTGGGCGAATCGGGCTCGGGGTCGGGCAGGCGCTCCACCGGCGGATGACCCATCCGCCCCAGCGTCCGGTTGACCCGGGCGAGGGCGTCCGCCGGCCTCTTGTGGATCAGGAACTCGATCGATTCCGGAAGCATGAACCAGACGAGCGGGATGAAGGCGACCGTCACCAGTGCGCCGAACACGAAGACGGCCCGCCAGTCGTAGGAAGCGAGCAGCATCGAGGCGACCGATCCGCCGAGGACGGCGCCGATCGGGTAGCCGGCCGCCATCAGCGAAACGGCGAGCGCGCGGCGCTTGCGGCTCGAGAATTCGGCGGTCATCGCGTTGATCGCCGCCAGCATGCCGCCGATGCCGAGGCCGGTGAACAGGCGATAGGCCGACAGGATCACGACATCGTCGGCGGTCGCCGCGAGCAGCATTCCGGCCGACATCACCACCAGGCAGCCCAGGATCATCGGCCGGCGGCCGATCCGATCGGCGACGTTGCCGAGCAGCACCGATCCGATCGCCATCCCGATCAGCTCCATCGCCAGGACGATGCCGAGCGCGGCGCGGTCTATTCCCCATTCCGCCGCGATCCCGGGCGAGGCGAAGCTGATCGACAGGACGTCGAATCCGTCGAGCGCGTTGAGGGCGATGCACAAGGTGACCGCCGCGATCTGGAACCAGCCCATCGGCCGCGAAAGGATCGTTTCACGCGGATCCATCAGGCCTGTCCTCCCTCCCCATGCGCCGGTCTGGTCTTGCGTCCGGTCGCGTTCCGAAGCTGCTTCAATCGCGCTGCGTCTTCAACTGCTCGTCGAGCTGTCCCAGCACCTGGTAGCAGGGGAGCACCTGGGCGACGCTCGAACTGGGCTCCCGGCCCTCGCGGATTGCGGCGATGAACTCGCGGTCCTGCAGCTCGATGCCGTTCATCGACACGTCGACCTGGCTGACGTCGACCGGCTCTTCCTTGCCGGTGACGAGGTCGTCGTAGCGCGCGATGTAGGTGCCGTTGTCGCAGATGTAGCGGAAGAAGGTGCCGATCGGCCCGTCATTGTTGAAGCTCAGCGACAGGGTGCAGATCGCGCCGTTCGCCGCCTTGAGCTGGATCGACATGTCCATGGCGATGCCGAGCTCCGGATGGTGCGGCCCCTCGACGGCGTGGGCGGCGACGATCGGCGATCCCGCCTGATAGGCGAACAGGTCGACCGTATGCGCGGCATGGTGCCAGAGCAGGTGATCGGTCCACGATCGCGGCTCGCCCTTCGCGTTGATGTTCTTGCGGCGGAAGAAATAGGTCTGCACGTCCATCTGCTGGATGGCCAGTTCGCCGGCGGTGATCCTTTTGTGGACCCACTGGTGCGACGGGTTGAATCGCCGGGTGTGGCCGCACATCGCCACCAGTCCCGTCTCCTTCTGCTTCGCCACCACCGCTTCGGCGTCGGCGAGGCTGTCCGCGAGCGGGATCTCGACCTGGACGTGCTTGCCCGCTTCCAGGCATTGCAGCGCCTGGGCGGCGTGGATCTGGGTCGGCGTGCACAGGATCACCGCGTCGACATCGTCTCGCGCGAGCGCGTCGCCGAGCTCGGTGGAGACATGGCCGATGCCATATCGGTCCGCGACCTTCTGCGTCGCCTCGAGCGTGCGGCCGACCAGCGAGACGACCTCGACGCCGTCGATCTTGTTGAGGCCGTCGAGATGTTTCTCGCCGAACGCGCCGGCACCGGCCAGGGCAATCTTCACGTCAGTCTCCTTGCTTCCGGTCAGGCGACCGGCTCCAGCACCATATGGCCGACCGCCGTGTTGCTCGCCGGCACGTGATAGTGGCGATGCAGCTCCTTGATCTTGCCGCCGAGGGCGCCGCGCATGATCAGCCACATGACCAGCTCGATCCCTTCCGATCCGGCCTCGCGCAGATATTCGATGTGCGGCATCCTGCGCAGCCGCTCCGGATCGGCGGTGAGATCGTTGAGGAAGGCGGTGTCGAATGCCTTGTTGATCAGGCCCGCGCGCGGCCCCTGAAGCTGGTGGCTCATGCCGCCCGTACCCCAGATCTGGACGTTGAGATCCTCGGGGAAGCTGTCGACCGCGCGCGCGATCGCCTCGCCGAGCATCCAGCAGCGGTTGCCGGAGGGCGGCGGATAGGTGACGACGTTGACCGCCAGGGGCACCACCTTGACCGGCCATTGCTCGACCTGGCCGAACATCAGCGACATCGGCACAGTGAGGCCGTGATCGACCGCCATCTCGTTGATGATGGTCATGTCGAACTCATCGAGGATGCAGCATTGAGCGATGTGCCAGGCGAGATCGGGGTGGCCGATCACGGGCGGGATCGGCCGGGGTCCCCAGCCCTCGTCGGCGATCGGGAATTGCTCGGCGGCGCCGATCGCGAAGGTCGGGATGATCTTCATGTCGAAGGCGGAGGCGTGGTCGTTATAGACCAGGATGACGACGTCCGGTTTCTCCTCCTTCTCCCACTCGCGGGTCCATTCATAGCCCGCGAAGACCGGCTTCCAATATTCCTCGGCCGTCTTGCCCAGGTCCATCGCCGCGCCGACCGCGGGGATGTGGCTGGTGGTGACCCCGGCGGTGATGCGCGCCATCTCAGCGGCCCTCCTTGATCGAACGATTGCCTTCGGGCGAACGGCCTCCGCCGATCATCATCGCGGCATATTCCTCTTGGGTCATTCCGGTCATCGAGCCCGCGGCGAACTGGAAGCTCTTGCCGTCGGTCGAGAACAGCTTGGCGAGGAAGTAGATGTTGCCGCCCAGGTCGAGCATGCGGTTGTAATCGCGGGCGAGCACCGCTTCCTTCTGGTCGTCGGTCAGCGGCCATTCCTCGAGATAGGCGTTCTCGTCCTTCTTGAACCGCTCCCTGTTCTCCGCCTTCATCAGGCTCATCGCGAACTGGTTGAGATGATAGCCCTGCCGCGCCCGGCGCGCCGTGTAGACGCGGGTGCCCGGAATGTCGTCGAACTCGGCGAGATACTCATGGATATTCCGAGGCGTCACAGGCCTCTCTCCTTCAGCTGTCGGTCGAGGCGGGGGAAGACCCGCCGGGCATTGCCCTCGTAGATCTGGCGGCGCTGCGCCTCGGTCAGGTCGAGGGCGTCGATATAACGCTTGGTGTCGTCGAAATAGTGTCCGGTTTGCGGATCGATGCCGCGCACGGCGCCGACCATCTCCGATCCGAACAGGATATTGTCCAGGTCGATCACCTCGAACAGCAGGTCGATGCCCGGCTGGTGATACACGCAGGTGTCGAAATAGACGTTCTTCATGACGTGGCCGTCGAGCGGCGGCTGGCCGAGCATGTCGGCCAGGCCGCGATAGCGGCCCCAATGATAAGGCACGGCGCCGCCGCCATGGGGAATGATGAACCGCAATTCGGGAAAGTCGGCGAACAGATTGCCCTGGATGAGCTGCATGAAGGCGGTGGTGTCGGCGGAGATGTAATAGGCGCCGGTCGCGTGGAAGGCGGGATTGCAGCTCCCCGACACGTGGATCATCGCCGGCACGTCGAGCTCGACCATCTTCTCGTAGAAGGGGTACCAGGCCCGGTCGGTGAGCGGCGGCGCGCTGAAATGGCCGCCGGAGGGATCGGGATTGAGGTTGCACCCGACGAATCCCAGTTCGTTCACGCAGCGCTCGAGCTCGGCGATGCTGTTCTCGACCGGCACGCCCGGCGATTGCGGCAGCATGCAGACGCCGACGAAGACATCGGGATAGAGGTCGATGCAGCGCCTGATGAGGTCGTTATTGTGCCGCGCCCAGGCGGCGGAGACCTTCTCGTCGCCGATATGGTGGGCCATCGCCGAGGCGCGCGGGCTGAACAGGGTCATGTCGGCACCGCGCTCGCGCAGCAGGCGCAGCTGGTTCTTCTCGAGCGTCTCCCTGATCTCGTCGTCCGACAGCGCCGGATAGGGCGGCGGCGCCGCGCCGGCCTTGAACGCGGCCTTCTGGGCGTCGCGCCATTCGTTGTGCGGCGCCGGCGCGGTCGTGTAATGGCCGTGGCAGTCGATGATCATGCCGCCTCCCGCTGGCGTTTCGCGAGCGCGCCGAGGAGGCGCTCCGCCTTGAGATCGAAACCCTCGGCGGCCTCGAGGCCGAGCGCGCCGATACGCCGCTGGCTCGCCGAAATGGCCTCGGCCATGTCGCTGGGCAGGTCGAGATCGGCCAGGGTCAGGGCGACCTCCTCCATCTCGGCGGCGCGGCGCACGCCGTGCACCATCATCCGGTCGAGATTGTAATCGGTCCGATCGAGCCAGCCGCCTTCCTTCCAGCTCGCGTCGAGCGACGCCGCCACCTCGTCCGCCACGCCGGCCCGGGCGCAGGCGAGGAAGCACTCGGCGGTCAGCGCCTCGATCCCCTTCACCATCACCGATCGCAGCATCTTGATCGTCGAGGCGCGCCCCACGGCTTCTCCGGCCGGGCGCGGCGAGAAACCGACGGCCTGCAGCCGCGCGCAGATTTCCTCGACGTCGGGGCTGCTCACCAGCAGCGGCACCGACAGCCGCTTGGGCAGCACCGGCGCCATCACCGCGACGTCGGCATAGACGGCGCCGGCCCCCTCGATGACCGCCGCGGCCCGCCGCTTGGTAGCGGGCGCGACGCTGTTGAAGTCGCAATAGAGGGCGCCGGGCCGGATCGATCCGGCCGCCTCCGCCGCGGCGGCGATGGCCTGGTCGGCGGTGACTACCGAGATGACGATGTCGGCCGAAGCGAGCGCCTCCGCCGGCGTGGCGGCGCCGTCGATGCCGAGGCGGCGATAGGCTTCCCGCATGGCCGGCGCGGCGGCGGGGTCGGTCGTCTTGATGTCGTAGGCGCGGACGTGGACGGTGCGGGCGAGACCTTCGGCGAAGGCCGTTCCCGCCTCGCCGAAGCCGATCAAGCTGATCCTGTTGGCTTCGTCCGGCATGGCCGAACGGCTAGCGGGGAGGGCGTCGGAGCGGCAAATCCGAACGTCGGAGCGGCTATTCGATTCCCCTTAGTGTGGAATCGACGGCCATGTCGCGAAGCAAGGCCATGAAGGCGGCCTGGGCGGGCGGCGGCCGCCAGCCGGCGCGGGTCGTCAGTCCGATCGGCCGGCGCGTCTCCTCGATCGCGCCGCTGATCGCGACCAGGCTGCCGGCAGCGAGATCGTCGCGAATCTGGTTGGGGGACAACAAGGTGAGGAACTCGCCTTCGCCGAGCAGCACGCGGATCGTCGCGACCGAGCCGCAGGTGACCGGTGCCGGCGGGGCGGCGAGGCCGCGGCTCTCGAACAGCCGCCGCCACAGCTGTCGAAGCGGCGTGCCCGGCCGGGCGATGATCCAGGGATATTCGATCATCCGTTCGATCGGCGGACGACCGGCGCCGGCGAGGGGATGGTCACGCCCGGCGACGATCGCCAGGCGGTCGTCGAACAACGCCTCCTGCTCGACGTCGGGGCCGGGCAAGGGCTGGCGCAGCGCCCCGATCAGGAAGTCGAGGCGGCCGTCGCGCAGGCGCTCGATCAGCTCGCCGTGCGGCCCCTCGACCACCTCGATCTGCGCGCTCGGGCGCAGCCGGTGGAAACGTGCGATCGAAAGCGGCAGCAGCCGCGAGCGAGCGAGCGGCATCGCCCCGATCCGGATCCGGCCGGTGTCGATCCCGGCGAGCGCGTGGAGCTCGTCGAGCGCCGATTCGATCTCGTTGAGCGCGAGGCTGAAGCCGCGCGCGAGCCGTTGGCCGGCTCCGGTGAGGCGGACGCCCCGTCCGCGCCGCTCAACGAGGGTGACGCCGCTCAGCCGCTCGATGTCGCGCACGGCCCGGTGGAGCGATGGCTGGGTGAGCTTGCTTTCCTGGGCGGCGGCGACGAAGCTCCCGGCGGCGGCGAGGGCGAGCAGGGCCCTGACCTGGCTCATCGTCACCAGATTCTCGGTGCCCCGGAAGCCGCTGCGCGAGGCGCTGCGGATCGCCTCGAAGGCGGAGCTCATCGCCGCGCCGGCAATGTCGATCCGGTCGGCGAGGCGGGTACCCGCCTCGGTCGGGCTCATGCCCGATGCGCCGCGGTCGAACAGCCTGAG
Organism: Sphingosinicella terrae; assembly: GCF_003347635.1. Classification (GTDB taxonomy): domain Bacteria; phylum Pseudomonadota; class Alphaproteobacteria; order Sphingomonadales; family Sphingomonadaceae; genus Allosphingosinicella; species Allosphingosinicella terrae. The sequence goes on along the minus strand of NZ_QDFY01000004.1, from coordinate 63,622 downwards.
GCCCAGCTGCGATTCCAGCTTGGCGATGCCCTGGGTGAGCGCCGGCTGCGACAGCGCCACCTGGGCGGCCGCGCGACTGATGCTGCCGCAGCGGCGGATCGCCGCCGCAGCGCGCAGATGGCGCAGGTTGAGGTCGAACGGGCCGAGGGTCACGGCCGCGGCCTTAGCAGATTCTCAAGGGGCGGAAGCAGCCCGCGTCACGCTGATCCGTTCGAGACGCGCCACCTCTTCGGCATAGGGCCGCATGCCGCGCGAGATCGCCCACACCGCGAGTGGCAGCAATCCGCCGGCGACGAGCGCCATCGAGATCCACAGGTTGGCGTCGCCGCCGACGAGGCCGGTGACGATCGGAATGAAGCTCGCCCCGAGCGCGCCGAAGACGGTGAACATGAACAGGTAGAGGGCGGTGACCTGGCCGCGCATCTCGTTGGGCGTGACCGTCTGGATGGCGACGTTCTGCGGCACCGCCGCCGCGATCCCGAACACGCCGGCCAGCGATCCGAACACGATCGCGAGCTCGCCCGTCGGCATGAACGGCGACAGCACCGAGAAGGGCACGGCGATGGCGAAGACGATCGCGGTGGTCCGCACCGGCGCGTCCCTGTGGCGCTTCGACAGCCTTTCGGTGAGCCAGGTGCCGAAGATGACGCCGACGGGCATGGCCACGAAGAAGGTGAGTCCGCTCCAGGCGCCGATCTGCTCGGGCGTCCAGCCATAGGTGCGCATCATGAAGGGCGCCCGCCAGGCGGCCAGGCCGCCGGCTTCGAGCGCGCTCAGCGCCAGGCCGAGGAACAAGGGGAAATAGACGCGGCGCCGGGCGCCGATCTCGGAGAGGACGGCGCGGATCGGCAGCGCCTTGCTCTCGCTCACCTTGCCGCGCCGCGGCGGCTCGGGAATCATGAAGATGCACAGCGCCAGCAGCATTCCCGGCGCGCCGATCGCGATCAGAACCCATTGCCAGTTGCGGATGACGAGCGGGCCGAATTGGGTTGGATCCCACCCGGCGACGTAGCCGAGCATGAGCCCGCCGAGGATGGCGCCGAGACCGTTGCCGAGGATGAAGCCGAGCTGGAGGAAGGCGATGGCGCGGGCGAGGCGCTTCGGCGGGAAATAGTCGGCGAGCATCGAATAGGTGCCCGGCGCATGGGCCGATCCGCCGACGCCGACGAACATCCGGCTGGCGAAGAACTGGCCGTAGGACTGGACGACGCCGCCGGCGGCGGTCATGCCGCTGGTGACGAGCAACCCGCAGCCCAGCACGGTCGTGCGGCGGTAGATGTCGACCAGCCGCGCCAGCGGGATTCCTACCACCAGGTAGAACATGATTCCCGCCGGGCCGAGCAGCAGGCCGAGCTGGGCGTCGGTCAAGCCGAAGTCGCGCTTGATGAGCTCGGCGGTGAGCTGGAAGACGGCGACGTCGAAGAAGTTCATCATCGTCGCCAGCGTGAGCAGGACCAGGGCGATCTAGGCGAGCCTGCGCGACGGCCAGCTCTGCGCCGGCGGCTCGCCCGTCTGGGCCGCGTCCACCGGAATCTCGCCGCCAGCGCCCGCCATCGTCGCCATCGCCCGATCCTCTCCCTGCCGCCGGCTTTTCGCCGTGCGGGACGCGATTCACGGATGCCAATTCACCACGAAAATTGTAAGCGCACCATATCAAATCTGCGGGGAGAGGCGCGGTGGGCGAGACGATCCTGACCATGTACCATATTCCGGGCTGCCCCTTCTCGGAGCGGGTCGAGATCCTGCTCGAGCTGAAGGGCCTCCACGCGATCATGGCGGATGTCGAGATCGACATCTCGAAGCCCCGTCCGGACTGGCTGCTCGCCAAGACCCGCGGCACCACCGCGCTTCCCGCGCTCGAGCTCGACAATGGAGAGACGCTGAAGGAGAGCCTGGTCATCATGCGCTATCTCGAGCGGCGCTTTCCCGAACGGCCGGTGATGCAGGCCGATCCCTATCGCGGCGCCGTCGAGGGGATGCTCGTGGCCATGGATCAGGTCACCGGTGCCGGCTATCGGATGATCCTCAACCGAGATCCGGCCAGGGCCGAGGCGATGCGTGGCGAGGTCGACGGCCACTGGGCCAGGCTCGACGAGTTTCTCGGCTATCACAGCCCCGACCGCGATTTCCTGTTCGAGGAATTCGGCTGGGCCGAGGCCTGCTACGCGCCGATGTTCAAGCGGCTCTGGTTCCTCGAATATTATGAGGATTACGCGATCCCGTCGGCCTGCGTCCGCGCGCGGCGCTGGCGCGACGCCTGCGTCGCTCATCCGGCCGCGCGGCACCATGGCTTCGAGGAGCTGATCAAGCTCTATTACGATTATAGCCGCGGCGCCGGGAACGGGGCGATCCCGGAGGGTCGCACTATCTCCAGCTTCACCCTCGATCCGCACTGGTCGGCGCGGCCGATGCCGCGGAAGGGGGGCAAATGGGAGAAGGGGGCGACGGACGCGACGGACGCCGAGCTCGGCCTGGTGGCGGCGGACTGATATCGAAGCCGCGCAGATGCGTCGCCGGCTCTTCCGGTGGTTGCCTTGCTGCTGATCGCCGGCCGAACGCGCGCGGCCCTCAGAACAGTCCCAGTGCGGCCACGTCCTCCGGCTCGAGGTCCAGCCGGAAGATCTCTGCCAGCACCCGCCGGTAATCGTCGGCGTCGGCGATCTCGCGGCTCTCGGACCGCCCCTTGCGGCTCGTCGTCAGCACCCGGTCGATCATCGACACATAGCCTTGCGGCGTCGGCGCCGAGGCGATGCGCAGGGTGGTGAAGCGCGTCCCCGGCCGGGTGGCGGTGAAATGGTTGGCCGCCTCGAGATCCGCCGGCCAGACCGGCTCGAGGCCGAAGCTGTACTGGCGCTGCCATCCGTCGCCGCCGTCGCGCTCCAGCGTCCAGCCATGGTCGGAATCCTCGATCACCCGGTGGCGGGCGCCGTCCGCAGTCTCCGCCTGCTCGCCTGCGCCGAGCCGCATCGGCGGCACGAACGATCCGCCGAAGCCGACATCGACCAGCAGGATCTCGCCGTCCAGCGTGAACAGGTTCAGCGTGTGGGTGCGCGGCGGGACGCCTTCCGCGGCCAGCCAGACCCGGCCGAGCACCGGCCGCGCCTCGAATCCGATCGCCCGCGCCATCTCCAGGAACAGGCTGTTCTGCTCGAAGCAATAGCCGCCACGTCGACCGGTGACGAGCTTCCGGTGCAGCCGATCCGGCTCGAGCGAGATCCCGCGGCCGAGCGGGATGTCGAGATTCTCGAAGGATATGGCGAAACGGTGGGCGCGGTGGAGCGCGTCCAGCGTCGGCCGGTCGGGGCGGGGGGCGCCGCCGAACCCGATCCGTTCCAGATAGGTGGCAAGCTGGTCCGAAATGTAGGTCATGCGGCCTGATAGCGAGCGCGGCGGCCGAGCGCGACGATCTCGCGCGTCGTTTCCCCGATGACGCTGAAGGGGCTAGGCCGGACCGATCCGGAAGCAACAGAATTTGTTGCCCTCCGGGTCGCGGAAATAGGCGCCGTAAAAGGCCTGCGGCCCTTCTCCGCCACGGACGCCGGGGCCGCCCTCGTCGCTGCCGCCGAGTTCCAGCGCCTTGGCATGGAAGGCATCGACCTTCTCGCGCGCATCCATGACGATCGCCACCATGCAGCCATTGCCGACGGTCGCCGGCTCGCGGTTGTAGGGCGGGGTCACGGCGACACCCGGGCTGCCCCAGCCGGTGCCGTAGAGCGTGAAGCCGTTGTCGAACTCCATCAGCCGCTTGCCGCCGATCGTGCCGAGCAGCGCGTCGTAATAGGCCCGCGCCTTGTCGATGTCGTTGGTTCCGACCGTCACGTAACCGATCATCCCTCGCTCCCTTCCTCGCATGCGCCGATCCGCCGGCCCCGCGCCCGGATCTGCAATGTCATCCGAACCTCGCCTTCCGGCATCGGGCTCTCCATCACCATGCGCAGGTCATAGCCTTCGGGCCCGTAGCGGCCGTCCATCTGCGCCTGTGCATCGGGGCAGGTCATCTCGCCGCGCATGCGCCCGTTCTCGACCGTGAAGCGCCGGTAGGCGCAGTCGCTGTCGGCGCGGACGGCCAGGAAGTTCGCCTCCGGCCGTTCGGCCTGAGCCGGGGTGATGCAATGGCGCATCTGCCGGCGCGGCCCGATCATCCGGTTTCGCACTTCTCGCGGCAGGCCCGGCGCGCTGACCTCGACGACCTCGCTGGTCAGCTCCCACAGGCCCGGCTCGATCCGCATGCCGGCCAGCTGGTCCGCCACTTGCTCGGCACTCATGTCCGACGGATCGGCCCGGTCCCCGCATCCACCCGTCGCAATCAGCGCGGCGATGAGGAACGGCGCGGCCGGCCGCACGGCTCCTGCCCTCAACCTGCCTGGTTGGCCGTCTGGGCATTGCTCTGGTTGTCGCCCTCCGCCTCCGGCACGCATTCGCCGGTGCGGCGGCCGGTGACATGCAGGGTGAGCTCGACGTCGCCGTCGCCCGCGAGCACCGTCCGCATCTGGCGATCATATTCCAGCGTACCGTCCTCGAAATCGCCGCTGACGGACATCGGCACCGATCCGGCCAGCCCTTCGCGGGTGCATTGCAGCGTCACGTTCACCCGCCCGTTGCGCACATAATAATTGTCGTAGCGGCACTCGTAGCCGGGACCGGCGAACAGGGCGGTCGGCGCCTGCGATCCGGCGGGGACGCAGACGCTCTCCGTGGCTCGGGTGCCCTGGGGCGTGTCGATCGCCGGCTCGCCCTGGTCGACCGTCCGGAAGGCGGTAACCTCGGTGGCCAGCTCCCATTGACCCTCCGCCAGGCTGGCGGCCCTTGCCGCCGTCTTGTTCTCCTCGGCTGGGCTGCCGCCGCAGCCGGCGACGAGTAGCAACGGAATGAAAGCCATGAAGCGCATTCTTTCCTCCCCCTTTGTTGTCCGAGGAAGGGTAACGCGTTGGAAGCTTCCTGGCCATATGCCGTCGCGCGCCGCCGGCCGCGGCCGAGAATTCAGGTCGTGCTCGGGCAGTCGCCGATGCGCCGTCCGGTCGTCCTCGCCTCCATCTCGATCGACATTCCCGCCTGCTGGGTGCGGATCTGCTGGTTCATCTGCATCGTCGTCGGCGTGAATTCGCCGCTCAGGGTCATCTCCATGTTGGCGCCCTGCTGGCTGCACTGAACCGTCCCGCTGATCCGTCCGTCGGCGAACTGCATGTTGGTCGAGCTGCAGCCGCTCTGGCCGCCGGACAGCAGGTCGGCGCCCGGGCGGGATGCTTCCTGCTCGGTCATGCAATGACGGACGGTCTGCGGCGGCGGCAGCGGCATCTGCGTCCCCTGCGGCAGGTTGGGCGCGTTCACCCGGATCATCTCGGTGGTCATTTCCCACTGGCCCGCTTCGAAAGTGCCGCCGCCGGCGCTCCCGGCTCCCCCGGTGCCGCCACAGGCGACGAGCGCAAGCGCGGTCATCGGCACGAAAAATGCTCTCATGGGATTTCCCCTTTCCGCTTCGGACGTGATGGTCCTCCGCAAAGCTAGCCTAGGGCCGCGGGAATGACCATATGAAGAGGATGTCGATCGCGATCCGAACCAGCCTCGAGGAACCCGAGACCGCAGCCTTCGTGCCGCACCGGCCGCAACGACCCGAGAAAGCCGAGGGCGGCCAGCCATTCCGCATCGTCTCGGAATATCAGCCGGCGGGCGACCAGCCGCAGGCGATCGCCGAGCTGGTCGACCAGATCGGAGCCGACGAGCGCACCCAGGTGCTGCTCGGCGTCACCGGATCGGGCAAGACCTTCACCATGGCCAAGGTGATAGAGGCGACCCAGCGACCGGCCCTGGTGCTGGCGCCCAACAAGATCCTCGCCGCTCAGCTCTACGGAGAGTTTAAGAGCTTCTTCCCGGAAAATGCGGTCGAATATTTCGTCAGCTATTACGACTATTACCAGCCCGAAGCCTATGTGCCGCGCTCCGACACCTATATCGAGAAGGAGTCGAGCGTGAACGAGGCGATCGACCGGATGCGTCACTCGGCCACCCGGTCGCTGCTCGAACGCGACGACGTCATCATCGTCGCCTCGGTCTCCTGCATCTACGGCATCGGCTCGGTCGAGACCTATTCGGCGATGACCTTCAGTCTGAAGAAGGGGCAGTCGGTCGACCAGCGCGAGATCGTCCGAAAGCTCGTCGCGCTCCAGTACAAGCGCAACGACCAGGCCTTCGCACGCGGTAATTTCCGCGTGCGCGGCGACAATCTCGAAATCTACCCCTCCCACTATGAGGACATGGCCTGGCGGATCGCCTTCTTCGGCGACGAGATCGAGCAGATCGTCGAATTCGATCCGCTGACCGGCAAGAAGATCGCCGGCCTCGATCATGTGAAGGTCTATCCCAACTCCCACTATGTGACGCCCGGCCCGACGCTCAAGCAGGCGATGGAGGCGATCAGGCACGAGCTGACCGAGCGATTGAAGGAGCTGATCGCGGAAGGGAAATTGCTCGAGGCGCAGAGGCTCGAGCAGCGGACCAATTTCGACCTCGAGATGATCGCCGCGACCGGCTCGTGCGCCGGCATCGAGAATTACAGCCGCTTCCTCACCGGGCGCCTGCCCGGCGAGCCGCCGCCGACGCTGTTCGAGTTCCTGCCCGAAAACGCCCTGCTGTTCATCGACGAGAGCCACCAGACGGTGCCGCAGATCGGTGCGATGGCGCGCGGCGACCACCGCCGCAAGCTGACCCTCGCCGAATATGGATTCCGGCTGCCGAGCTGCATCGACAACCGGCCACTGCGCTTCAACGAATGGGATGCAATGCGTCCGCAGAGCGTCGCCGTTTCGGCGACGCCGGGCCCGTGGGAGATGGAGCAGGCCGGCGGCGTCTTCGTGGAGCAGGTGATCCGCCCGACCGGCCTTATCGACCCACCGGTCGAGATCAAGCCGGTGGAGGATCAGGTCGACGATCTCATCCACGAGGCGAAGGAGACGGCGCGAAAGGGCTATCGCACCCTGGTCACCACCTTGACCAAGCGGATGGCCGAGGACCTCACCGAGTTCCTGCACGAGGCGGGGCTGCGCGTCCGCTACATGCACTCCGACGTCGAGACGCTGGAGCGCATCGAGCTTATCCGCGACCTCCGGCTCGGAGTCTATGACGTGCTGGTCGGCATCAACCTGCTGCGCGAGGGGCTCGACATTCCGGAATGCGGTCTCGTCGCCATCCTCGACGCCGACAAGGAGGGCTTCCTTCGATCCGAGACGTCGCTCATCCAGACGATCGGCCGCGCCGCCCGCAACGTCGAGGGCAAGGTCATCCTCTATGCCGATACGATCACCGGCTCGATGGAGCGGGCGCTGAACGAGACCGGCCGCCGCCGCGAGAAGCAGGTCGCCTATAACCAGGCGCACGGGATCACGCCGACGACGATCAAGCGCAACATCTCGGACATTCTCGCCGACGTCTCGAACCGCGATTCGGTCATGGTCGATACCGGCGACGAGGACGCCCCCAACCTCGTCGGCCACAATCTCAGGGCCTATATCGAGGATCTGGAAGGGCGGATGCGCAAGGCCGCCGGCGACCTCGAGTTCGAGGAAGCCGCCCGCCTGCGCGACCAGATCCGCCGCCTCGAGGCCGACGAGCTCGGTCTTCCCGACAGCGAGAAGCGCGCCCCGCTGATCGGCCATTCGAACGAAGGCAAGCCGGGGACGCGCAAGACTCGCTTCGGCAAGCAGCAGTCGATACGAATGGGGCAAAGGGGCAGGGGGCGGTGAGTACTCTTTTCGCTTCTCAAATGCGTGGAAACTAGCTAAACGCCTGCCGACCAGAGGCGGGATTAACGATGCAGATTGATGTTTCCTTCGGCATATGGAAGGCGTTGACTGCGTTGCTCATTGATGAGAACGACACCTATAGCGCTGTCGTTGAGCGTCTGCTCGCGGGTGCCGGAACTACCCCGATGGATTCGAGCCCCCGAACCCGCTCAGCGACTCATTTTCACATGGATGCCGGTGCAGGGGCGCTATTCAAGGGTGTCTTCTTGCCGAATGGTACGGAGCTTCGTGCCACATACAAGGGGAAGACGTATTCTGCGCTGATTTCCGACTCTCAGTGGATTGATTTGAGCACTGGCACATCGCGAAGCAGCCCATCTCAGGCTGCCTATTCGATCACCGGCCGCAATGTGAATGGATGGCTGTTCTGGCTGGTGAGGCGACCCGACGATGAGGACTGGCGAAGCCTCAATTCGCTTCGTGTCTATAAGCAGTCGGATCAATCATGACCCGCGGCTTCCACGCGGAGCCAGCGAAGGTCTGCGACGCTGACCGTGGTTAAAGCGGCTCGGCTCTACCAGCGGCTGCTCGACGATCCGAAGCGGGAGGTGTCGTTCCGCGATTTTGCGCGTCTGCTCGCCGCATTCGGCTTCACGTTGGATCGGACGGTGGGGAGCCATCGCCAATATGTCCATCCGGCGGTACCGCGCCCGCTGCCCGTGCAGCCGAGCGGAAAGGAAGCCAAGCGCTACCAGGTCAGGCAGTTCCTTGATATCGTGGAGGAGTATGGACTACATATCGAGGCATGAGCGAGCCTCGCTATCACATCAATCTCTTCTGGTCTCAGGAGGATGGCTGCTGGATCGCAGACGTCCCCGACCTGAAGCCTTGCTCCGCCCATGGCGACACGCCCTCTGAGGCCTTGGCCAACGTGCGTGACGCGATCGACGGGTGGCTGGCGGTGGCGCGCGAACGAGCCTGGCCAATTCCGGAGCCTCGCTACCGTCCAGCGATCTACGCTGCCTGAAGGTCTTCCCGGCGGGCCCTGACAGGTAGCGGCGCCTCCTTGCCATTGTGAGAAAAAGGCGGCGTCCAAGCCTCGATGCCGGCCCTAAGAACTTAGGCTTGGCCCGGATGGCCGGGGCGAGACTCCCCCTTTGCGTCTTCGCGTCTTCGCGCGACGCCAAAGCGGCTTCGCCATGCTTCCCCGCGGCTCCAGGACGGGCCCAAGGCGGCCTCGGTATTTCTGGCACGCCCGCTTCTTGGACCGCTGCCGTTTCGTTGTCCGAAGAGCGGTCCGCCCCCGCCCGTCATCCCGACCCTGCACGCGCCAGCGGACGTTGCGACAGCCACGGCCGGCCCGACTCGACTCACGTTCGGTGTTCGTATAATGTTCCGAGCCGGGGAGGATTGCGCTATGAACCTCATCGGCATGATCGTCGGCGCTACGCTTGCCATCTACCTTCTCGCCAGCCTGCTCGAATGGGCCTTGTTCAAGCGGATCGTCGACTCCCCCGAGCTTGGAAAGGGGCTGTCGGTCGGGTTCGCCGCCATCCTGGCCATCATCCTCTATGGTTTCGGCAATGCGGATGGGGGGCCGTGGAATCCGCTGCCGGGCGGGATCGCCTATGTCGTCGGCGGTGCGATCGCCTTTTCCGTGATGCTCTGGCAATACAACCGGCGCGAGGAGGCGCTGGAAGAGCAAGCGACGATGCACGACACCTTCGAATAGGCTCTGGCGAATAAATTCGGTCGCAAGTTCCGGGCTGCGGCTCCGGTCGAGCCGCGGCAATAGTCCCGCATGACCGACGCCATCGACTGGACCGCCGCCGCCACCGAGCTCGACCGCCACGGCTGCGCCCGCCTTTCCGGCTTCCTCGAGGCCGCCACCTGCGACGCCCTCATCGGCCTGTGGGACGATACCGGCCGCTTCCGAAGCGAGGTCGTCATGGCCCGCCACGGCTTCGGCAGCGGCGCCTATCGCTATTTCGCCTATCCTCTCCCGGAGCCGGTCGCCGGCCTGCGCGGCGCGCTCTACCCGCCGCTGGCCGCCATCGCCAACCTCTGGGCGGAGAGGCTCGGCGAGCCGGTCCGCTATCCCGACGATCACGCCGCTTTCCTCGACCGCTGCCGCGCCGCCGGCCAGGTCCGGCCGACGCCCTTGCTTCTGCGTTACGAGGCCGGCGACTGGAACGCGCTCCACCAGGATCTCTATGGCGAGCATGTCTTTCCGCTTCAGGTCGCGGTGATGCTCTCCCGACCGGAGGAGGATTTCACCGGCGGCGACTTCGTCCTCGTCGAGCAGCGCCCGCGCCAGCAGTCGCGCGCCGAAGTGGTGTCGCTCGCCCGCGGCGATGCGGTGATCTTTCCGGTCAGGGAGCGGCCGGCAAGCGGCAGCCGCACCTGGCACCGCCGCGCGATGCGCCACGGCGTCAGCCGGCTTCGCTCGGGTCTTCGCCTCACGCTCGGCATCATTTTCCACGACGCTCGGTAGAGGCAGCGAGCACCGCGGCCGCCGCCGCGATCGGGCGCGGCCGGCCATGGGCGAAGCACGGACGGCGCGTTTTTTCCGCGCTTTGGGATGCACGCGGCGGCCGACCGGGGTAAGGGGAGGCCGAAAGGCCACCGAAAGGATGCATCAGCCCATGTCCCGACGCGCGATTCTGGTCACCTTCCTCCTCCTCGCCGGCTGTGCCCGATCCGAGGAAGCGAGCATGGTCGCCGATCCCAACTCGATCGAGCCGGTGGAGAGGGTGCGTACGCCCGAGCAGGACGACCAGGAAGTCGCGATCGGTGCGTGGCGCGAGACGCTTCAGGACGATCAGTCCGCCTTGGAATTCGGTCCCAGCGGAACGCCGCCCTTGTTCAGCCTGCGCTGCGACGCCCGGCGCAGCGTCTACGTGCAACGCCACGGGACCATCACGACGGGTGACCTGCCGATGATGCTCATCACCGTCGGCAGCGAGACCCGCCGGCTGGCGGTGACCACGGTCGGCGGCACTGTGCCGATGCTCCGCGCCTCGCTGGCGCCCAGCGACACGCTGATCGAGACGCTGGCGGGCGCCGAAACTCCGATCACCGTCCGTGTCGGCGACACGCCGCCGCTGGTCCTGCCGCCCAGCCCCAGCATTCCCGCCTTCCTCGGCCGGTGCGAGAGCGGCACCACGGCGCCGCCGGAGCCTGCCAACGGGAATTCGGCCGCCAATGAAGCCGCGCCGGCGGAGGCACCCGCCAACCAGGTCGCGCCCGCGGCGCCCGCCCCGCGCTGAGGATCCGATCATGTCGAAGCGTAGCCTCCTCCTCGCCGCCGTCGTGGTGACTCTCGCCGGCTGCGTCCCGCGCACGACCCCGCCGACCCCGGCGCCGCCGCCGCCCCCGGCGCCGCCGGTGGAACGGCCGGCGCCGCCGGCCCCGCCGCCCCTCGCCTGGGAAGATGCTCCGATCAGCCCGGGCGACTGGAGCTATCGCGCCCAGGGCGGCGCCACCGAGGCCGTGTTCGGCGCCGTCGGCGCGCCGGCGCTCGTCCTTCGCTGCGATTCCTCGCGCCGGTTATCGCTCGTTCGCGGCGGCGCCGCGGCCGGCGGCGCGCTCAATGTCCGCACGACCTACGGTGCCCGCGCCCTGCCGGCTTCGCCGGGGGAGGGCGGCCTCGCCGCCGCCCTTTCACCGGCCGATCCCTTGCTCGACCAGATGGCCTTCAGCCGGGGCCGCTTCGCGGTCGACGCGCCGGGCACGCCCTTGTTGATCGTCCCGGCCTGGCCGGAAGCGGCGCGGGTGGTGGAGGATTGCCGGGCCTGACGATCCCGTCTTGGTCCATTGCGGGGCGGGGGCGCAGCCCGGCACTTCGGCGAAGGCGCGAAAAAGGCGCCGCCGAACCGAGCCGGGGCGCCGCGCGAAGCATGGAATCCTATCGTCAAAATAAATTTCTTCAAGACTTGATCGGCGATTCGGAGGGACTCATATTCCGAGTCGTGTTCAACAAGCGAAAGGAGGTGATCCGATGTCTCATGGTTCAGCAGAGAGGTCGGTCAAGTCCGTTCGGGAGATGAAAGCCTAAGCTTTCCAATGTCTTCCGGGCTGGAGACTTCCGGCCGCTGACCATGTCGAGGGGCCGTCGGACCAATGTCCGGCGGCCTTTCGCTCGTTCGGGGACAGCCCATCCAGGAACGCCGTCCGCTCCCGGTTCGTTCAACCGGGAGGAGGATCGATATGGCAGTCGAGAAGGACGAACGCGGCGAGCGGGCAAGCTTCGACCGGCGCACCGGCGAGGTGCACGGCAGCGGTTCCGGCGCCGGCGGCGGCGGCAATCCCGATGAGGATTATGACGGCGACCCGATGGCCGGCGGCGGCCTCGATCCGGTCTCGGCGCCTCAGGGCGACGACACGGCGGAAGGCGCGCAGGCGGTCGCCGGGAGGGCCCGGCCATGAGCGGCAAGGGCCACCCGCTCCCCGGGAGCGACGAGGCGCGGCATGGCGAGATCCCGGAGCATCTCGAACGCGACAAGGGTCGCGGTGACGATGCCGCGGATGTCGTCCAGCCGGCCGGCGAGGCGGTAGCCCCCGACGGCGAGCCCTATCGCTACGACGATCTCGGCCGCGGGCCGGACACCAGCAAGAAAGGACGATGAGATGGCGGACAAGGCGCGTGAGGATCTCGGCGGGGAACGGCCGCGCGATCAGGAGCAAAGCGGCGCCGCGGCGCACGGACGCCAGGTCGGCGGCGGCCCCGGTGCGTCCGACATGGCGAGCCCCGGCGGCAGCAGCGGCTCCGGCGGCTATGGCAAGGCCCAGAACCAGCAGTTTCACCAGGGCCAGCAGGATTCCGGCGTCGGCGTCCGCGGCGCCGACGAGGGCCTCGGTCGCGGCGAACGCTTCGACGAGGCGCAGGGCGGCGGCCGCGGCGCCGATTCCGTCACGGTGACGAGCGCCGATCTCGAGCGCGACCAGCGCGCGCACCAGGATCGCGGCCAGAGCGATGCGGAAACAGAGGTCGAGGAGCGCTGACGCTCCGGCAAGCCAGCGTTCCGATGCGCAGGATTTTCGATGCGCCGCGCCGCGCGGCGCCTGATCGACGGAACTGTTCGCGCCGCCGAGTGTCTGTTAGTTTCAGGTACGAAATGGCAGGAGAGGCGTAATGGCGAAGAAGGCATCTTCCGGCAAGCAGACTGGCGGCGGCGAGAACAAGCAAAGCCGGAGTTCGGCGGCCGACGCGATTCCGGACGCGCTGCGCGAAGCGGGGCGGCGGGCCGCGGAGCTCGCCCAAAATCCGATGGCGAAGAGCCTGCTCGCCGCGGGGCTGGTCGCGGCCGCGGCGGCGCTGGCGGCGAACAAGTCGGTGCGCGACAGCGCCAAGCGCAGCGCGCGCCAGGCACAGGACGCGGCCGAGGCCGCGGCCGACTCGGCGGCCGAGAGCGCGAGCAATATCGGCGCGGCTATGATCAACGCCGCGACCGAGGCGGTGCGGCGGATGATGGCCGTCGGCGGCTCGGGCGGCGGTGCCTCGGCCAGCGGCGGCGGCCAGTCCTCGGGCGGCGGCCGAACGACTTCGACCAAGGCCAAGTCCTCCCGCTCCGGCGCCTCCCGGCCGGCCAAGGCCGGTAACGCGAGCGGCAAGTCCTCCGCGGCGAAGATTCCCGCAAGGACGGCCGGTGCTTCGGCGGGTTCGGGCGCCGCGCGCAGCACCCGGTCCGCCGCCAAGTCGGCGGGCGGCGCCTCCCGTTCGGGCGGCACCGCCAAGGCAGCGACAGGCCGCAAGTCCACCGGCAGCGGCGGCCGCAAGACGACGGGCGGCCGCAGCCGATCGAAGGGCGGGAACGGCAGCGGCAGCGAAGGCGGCACGACCGGCAGCTGAGACGATCGCCGGAATCCGTCCCCGCTGATCGGCGGCGCGGGGCGAGTCCCTGGGGGACGGCCGGGCAATCGTTGCCGCAATTGATGGGGTGGGACCTCATCCGGTTTCTTCCTGCGGGAGGCAAACGGCGCGGCCGACGGCGAGTTGGACGGGTTCATCTGGGTCAGCAAAAAGGGGCGCCGCATCGCGGCGCCCCTTCAGGCATCGGGAAAGTATCCGATCAGCGGCAGCGGCGGCTGCTGCCCCTCTGGACCTCGCGGCCGATCAGGGCACCCGCGGCGGCGCCGAGGATCGTGCCGGTCGCCCGGTTGCGGCCGCCGTCGATCTCGCGGCCGATCAGCGCGCCGGCGGCGCCGCCGATGATCAGGCCGGTGGTGCCGTTGGGCCGGCGGCAGCGCAACCGGCCATCGCGACCCCGCCAGGTAGGGCCGGTATAGGCGCCGTCGCGATAATAGCGGCTCTGCGCCTGGGCCGGCTCCATGCTCGGCAGCGCGAAGCTCACCGGGATGGCCATCGCCGTCGCCGAAGCGGCGAGAATGAGTGTACGCATGACTTCCTCCTCTGAGAGAATCTTGGACCTTGAACGCCCCCGCCGGAGCGGAGGTTTCATTAACCTAAAACAACGATCGGCTCACGCCGCCGCAAGCCGCTGGACGCGGAGAATGGCGCATCCTAGAGGCGGCCCGTCTCATCGAAGAAGGATGCGTCTTGGCGAACGTCACCGTGATCGGCGGCCAATGGGGCGACGAGGGCAAGGGCAAGATCGTCGATTGGCTCTCCAGCCGCGCCGATGTCGTCGTCCGTTTCCAGGGCGGTCACAATGCCGGTCACACTTTGGTCATCGGCGATCAGACCTATAAATTGTCGCTGCTTCCGTCCGGCATCGTCCGGGGCAAGCTTTCGGTGATCGGCAATGGCGTTGTGCTGGATCCCTGGGCGCTGCGCGACGAGGTCGGCCGGCTTCGGGAGCAGGGCGTGGCGATCACGCCCGACATCCTGCGCATCGCCGACACCTGTCCGCTCATCCTGCCGTTCCATCGTGATCTCGATGCGCTTCGCGAGGATGCCAGCGGTGCCGGCAAGATCGGCACCACCCGGCGGGGGATCGGCCCCGCTTACGAGGACAAGGTCGGCCGCCGCGCCATCCGCGTCTGCGATCTCGCCCATCTCGGCCAGCTCGGTCCCCAGCTCGACCGGCTTTGCGCCCATCATGACGCGCTGCGCGCCGGCTTCGGCGAGCCGCCGATCGACCGCCAGCGGCTCGAGGCGGACCTTGGCGAGATCGCCGATTTCGTCCTCCAGTTCGCGGCGCCGGTCTGGATCGACCTGAACAAGTCGCGGCTCGCGGGCGACCGGATCCTGTTCGAAGGGGCGCAGGGCGTCCTGCTCGACGTCGATCACGGTACCTATCCGTTCGTGACCTCGTCCAACACCATCGCCGGAACCGCCGCCGGCGGCACCGGCCTCGGTCCTTCCGCCGCCGGTTTCGTGCTCGGCATCGTCAAGGCCTATACCACCCGCGTCGGCTCGGGGCCGTTTCCGACGGAGCTCGACGACGAGATCGGCCGCCGCCTGGGCGAGCGCGGGCACGAATTCGGCACCGTGACGGGGCGCAAGCGCCGCTGCGGCTGGTTCGACGCCGTTCTGGTCCGCCAGTCGATGGCCGTGTCGGGCGTGACCGGGATCGCATTGACCAAGCTCGACGTGCTCGACGGGCTCGACGAGATCCGCATTTGCACCGGTTATTCCCTGGCTGGCGAGCGGCTCGATCATCTGCCCGCCCATGCCGCCGACCAGGCATCGGTCGAGCCGATCTACGAGACGATCCCGGGATGGCGCGAGTCGACGGCCGGCGCCCGCAGCTGGGCGCAGCTCCCCGCTCAGGCGATCAAGTACATCCGCCGCATCGAGGAACTGATCGCTTGCCCCGTCGCTTTGGTGTCCACCAGCCCGGAACGGGAAGATACGATTCTCGTTCGCGATCCGTTTGCGGATTGACGTTCCCTTGGCGTAACAGACGGGAAGCATGACCACACGCGAAGCCACCAGCCTGCTGCCACGCGCCGACACGGCCGTCATCGGCGAATATACACGTTCCGCCTCCGTCTGGGCGGCGGTGCTGGCCTTCGGCGCCATCCAGTGGCCATGGCTGCTACGCAGCCTCCATGGCGGCACGCTCGCCGAGAAGCATGCCCTGCTCGACCGGCTGGACCTGCCGCACGACGCCTTGCCCTATCTCGGCAGCTGGAAGGCCGATACCGGCCTGCTGCGGCTGCTCGTCGAGCACATCCTCGAGCACAAGCCGCGGCTGGTGGTCGAGTTCGGCACCGGCGCTTCGACGCTGGTGCTGGCCCGCGCCCTCAAGCTCGCCGGCGGCGGCACCCTGATCAGCTTCGACCAGCATCCCGACTTCGTCGACGCGACCCGCCAGTGGCTTGACGATTACGGCCTTGAGGCCGAACTGCGATCGGCGCCGCTGGCGCCCTCGCCCGACGGCTGGCCCGGCCTGTGGTACGATCACGGCCCGTTGCCCAACAATATCGACCTGATGCTGATCGACGGTCCGCCCTGGACGATTCACCCGCTCACCCGCGGCGCCGCCGCCTCATTGTTCGACCACATCGCCCCCGGCGGCACGGTCATGCTCGACGATGCCGCGCGCCCCGGCGAGCGCGTCGTCGCCCGCCGCTGGCGCAAGCTTCGCCCCGATTTCGACTTCCGCCTCGACAAGAGCGGCACCAAGGGGACCTTGATCGGCCGGCGGCACGGATAGCCCGCCGATGAAAGCCCCGGCCTTCGCAGGGACGGGGGAGGCCTGTCAGGCTCCGTTCAGCCGCGCCCCTTAACCCCCGGACCGGGGGCATAATGACGACCGATCTCAAATATCCGCGCACTTATCATCTGCCCGGCTCGCCCGGCCTGCAGAATGACGATCGCCGCCTCCCCAGCCTGGAGCCGTTCGTCGGGCGGCGCATCGTCGTCACCGAAAAGATGGACGGCGAGGGCACGACGATGACGCGCGTCAGGACTTATCCGCGCTCGCCGGACGGGCGCCATCATCCCTCGCGCGACTGGATGAAGGCACACCATGCGCGCAAGGCGCACGACATACCGGAGGGCTGGCGGATCTCGGGCGAGTACATGTTCGCCCGTCACTCCGTCGCCTATACGCGGGAGCTCGGGAACGCGCTTCCCGGCTACTTCCTCGGTTTCGGCATCTGGGACGCGTCGAACGACCTTCTCGACTGGGATGCGACCCTCGAGATGTTCGAGCTGCTCGACATCCCGCCGGTCCCCGTCCTTTACGACGGCGCCTTCAGCGAGAAGGCTCTCGCCGGGATCGCCTCGTCCATCGATCCGCTCTGCCAGGAGGGCTTCGTCGTCCGCATCGCCGACCGCATCCCCTATCCGGACGGACCGGGCGATTCCGGCCGCTTCTTCGCCGCGGTCGCCAAATGGGTGCGGCGCGGACATGTCCAGACAGACCGCCACTGGATGGACGGACCGGTCGTCGCCAACCAGCTCCGGGAAGGCCTGTCATGCGCGCCGTGATCTTCGACATCGACGGCACCCTGGCCGACGTCGCCCATCGCCTCCACCATCTCGACGGCGAGAAGGACTGGAACGCCTTTTTCCGCGACATGATCGACGACAGCCCGGTCGAGCCGATCGCCCGCCTGGCGAGGATGCTCCATCACAACGCCCAGGACCGGCGCGATGTCGACGCGGTGCTGATCGTCACTGCTCGCCCGGCGCGGCCGGACTGGCGGCAGACCACGCTCGACTGGCTCGCCGCCCACGACATCCCCTACAGCGCGATCTACATGCGCGCCGAGGGCGACATGCGCTCGGACCATCTTGTCAAGCGCGACATGCTCCAGCGCATCCTCGACGACGGCTACGAGCCCGTTCTCGTCGTCGACGATCGCCCGCAGGTGGTGAAGATGTGGCGAGACCACGGCATCGTCACCCTCCAATGTGCGCCCGACGAGCCCGGCGCGAGCCCCTATGCCGGCCAGACCCTGCTCCACATGCTCGTCGGTCCCTGCGGCGCCGGCAAGTCGACCTATGCCGAGCGGCACTATTTGTCCCACGAGGTCATCTCGACCGACGCCCTGAGGATGCAGCTCTACGGCGATCTCGGCCATTCGCCCGAGGCGCTCGCCCGTGTCTGGAAGCTCGCCCACGGACTGATCCGCGCGCGCCTGGAGGCGGGCGCGCTCGCCGTTCTCGACGCCACCAATCTCGACCGCGGTGACCGGATGCGCGTCCTCGAGAACCTGCCGCGCGGCGTCTTCGCGCGCTACGTCGTCATCGACCGCGATCTCGCCGACAAGGAGCGCGACCGCGACTGGCGGCCGCAGGAGCTGGTCCTCAAGCAGCACCGCATGTTCCGCGCCGAGGAGAAGAACATCCTCGCCGGCGACCATCATCCTTTCGTGACGGTCCAGGACCGCCGCGGGCGTTGAACCGCGTCTGCTCCTCCCGACGCCGGGATGTCCTACCTGATCTTCCACGAGAGGCCGACGAGGAACGCCCGCCCGCCGCTCTGCCGCTCGACCAGCTGGATCGCCGCTGCCGTCCTGATTGACGTGCGAACGCGGGTGTCCAGCAGGATGCCCTGCGCGGTCAGCGACAGGCTGAGGTCGGGGGAAAGCGTGTGCCGCCACACCAGGTTCAGGGCGCCGGTGCCTGATCGGCGACCCTGCGGGACGAGGCCAGGTCCCTGAACGTTCCCGTCCAGGCGGAGGCGATCGGCCGGCGTGACCGCCCAGTCGAGCGAGCCTTGCAGCGACCAGGAAAGACTCGAGGCGTCGACGAGCCCGCTCGGGTCCAGGGCCGATAGATCGGCACGAAACAGATTGCCGGTCAGGCTGTATCGGAGGCCGTCTCCGATGCCGTGGCTCGCGGTCGCCTCGATCCCGGCCGAGTGCGAACGGCCGCCGTTCCGCGCTGTGGTCAACAGGACATTGTCGTCGAGGAACTCGGAGCGAGGGGCGATCGTGTCGTCGGTCCGGCGGTAATAGAGTGTCGCAGACCCGTCGATCGATCCGCGGTGGAAGGCATATTCGGCCTCGATCGCCGTTACCCGCTGGGGCAGGAGAGAGGGATTGCCGGCGCGCCAGTTCTGGGCATCGATATAGACGATAGCAGGGTTGAGGTCCCTGGTGTCGATGCGCTGGAGGGTCCGCGAATATCGCACGACCATTTGATCGTCGCCGAACGTGCGCGCGATGGCGGCGCTCTGATTCACGCCGGAAAGGTGTCTGAGGCGGCGGACGGCATCGGCGGAAAGGCCGGTGTCGATGGCGATCTGCTCCATCCGAGCGCCGACCTGGAGGGTCCATGAGCCTGATAGCGCCTGGAGGGTGACATAGCCGGCGGCGGTACGCTGCACGCCTTCGAAAAGGCTCGGGGCGACCGGATCGACCGCCGTATCGCGCGAGCCTTCCTCGAGATCGCGTTGGTTGTGGTAGCGGTTGCGCTCGCGCTTCCACTCGGAACCGACGCTCAGGCGCAATGCGCGGCCCATCGGCCTTTCATAATCCAGCGCCAGCCGGTCCGTCCGGCTCTCGGTCCGGTTCAGGACGCGTTCGAAGGTCCGGTCTGGAACCGGAAAGAGCCTGGTCGTCGAGAATGTCCGGTTGGAGCGGAGGCCGGTCGTGCCGTGCTGGACCGCAAGCTTCAGGCTTGCGCTCGTCGGGGATCCGCGCCGCTGATAATAAGCCGAAATCTCGCTGCTGTTCTGGACATAGGTCCCGCCACGCACACGGTTCTGGACGGACAGCGGCTCGCCGTCAGCCCGGTAATCCAGGCGTCGCTCATCGACCCGGTTCGTCGGGCTACCGGCGGTGACGACAAGGTCGGCGCCGAGCTCGGTCGCGTCGGTCGGCTGGTAGCCGATCGAGGCGCGCACATTCGCCGAGCGCGCATGGGTGGGGGTGTAGCGGGAGCGGGAAACGGAGCGACCGGTCTCCGATCCGGAGGCGCTGAGCCGTCGCCGGACGTCGAAGATATGGGTGAAGCGTACGTCGTCGCGCAGGCTCGCGCTCAGGCTCGCCGACAATTCCGCTTCACGATAGGTGCCGTTGAACGCGGCGTTGGCGCGGCGATGGTCGCCGGCATTGGCGGTGACGGTGCCGCTCAGGCCGTCGTCGCGCGCCCGGTTCAGTACGAGGTTGATGATCGCGCCGCCGTTGGAATCGAAACGGGCCGATGGATTGGTGATGACCTCGGCGCTGGCGATCGAACCGCCGGCCATCGATTGCAGCGACGCGGCCAGATTCTCCCCGCTCAGCGCCGCCGAGGGGCGGCCGTCGATATAGACTTGGACATTACCGTTGCCGCGGACCGTCACCGCGCCATCGGGCGAGACATTGACCGAGGGGATGGTGTTCAACATGTCGGCCGCGCTTCCCGCGCCGGCGGCAGGATTGTCGCGGACGTCATGGACGGTGCCCTCGATCGTCCTGGTCGTGCCTCGCCTGCGGCCCTCCACCACGATGTCGTCGTTCCGGGGCTCGGTGCCCGGAGGCGATGGAAGTCGCCCGGCATCCGGTTGGGCCGAGACGACCGCGCTCCAGGCGACAGCACCGGCCAAGGCTGCACGCCTGAGCTCTCGTCGCACCCGGCCCCTCCTTGCGCTTGCTCGGCAGTGTCGGAGGGGTAGAGATCGTGCGGCGCAGGCGCAAAGGACGTTATTTCGGGAGAGGCATGAGAGGAATTCATGCGACCGCCGCGTTCCTCCAAATCCCCGGTGAGCACGGAGGGGGAGTTTGCCTCGCTTGGTCTAATAATCGTCCCATCCGCAGGGTATCTCGGCGAGCTTTTCCTCCGCCGTCTTGGCCCGCGCCTCCGCCTTGGGGCGCGGCGTCGTCGCCGCCGCCTTGGCCGTGCCGGCGCGAAGCTGGCTCTTCTTCTGCGCCGCCTTCGCCCAGGCCGGCGTCCGCCAGATCAGGGCGCCCTTGACCGGCGGCAGCTCCTCGGGGGCCGGCGGCGCCTCGACCGGCTGGCGCGGCAGCAGCTTGGGGAAGATCTTCGTCCAGTAGAGCGTCTCGTTGCCCTCGCTCTTCTCCACCCATTTCACCAGCCGATCGACCCCGCCGAGCTTCTCGAACGCCTCGAGGATCGCCGCCTTCGCCTCGTTGGTGACCTGGTTGCGCGCCCCCTTGGGCCGCCCCCTTTGTGCCTTGGCCATGCTCTGTCCTTTCTCGTGAATGCTGTGTGGCGAGGGGCGCCCTTCCGAACCCTAAGGTGCGCGCGGCCGCTCCCTTTGATCGAAGCCGCGAAGGCGCGAAGGGCCACCAAAAAGGCGTCATCCGGCGAAAGCCTGTCCTGAGCGGGCCGAAGGGCCGGTACCCACGAACACCGCTCTTTGTGGATGTGCACCGCCGTGTCCGCCTGCCTGCCCCGTGTTCGTGGGTTCCGGCTTCCGCCGGAATGACCGAGAGGGGGCTAGGCCCGCGCCCCCTTCGTCATCCTGGCGAACGCCAGGATCTCGTTTTTCTTCAGAAAGTCAGGGAGATCCCAGCTTTCGCTGGGATGACGGGGAAGGGGCCGAGACTTCCTTCGCGCCTTCGCGCCTTCGCGTGGGAAAAAGCCGTGCTCGAGCCGGCCGCAGCGTCGGCCGTCGCACATCAGGCAGCCCCGCAACGTCCTGCAGCGCCCGCGCACTTACCCACTCGGAAGATGTCCTCCCGGACGCATACCGATACCGCCCGCCATCGGGCAGCCCCGGGCGCGGTTCGGACCTCTACTATTTCGGAAACTGGCACAAAAGGAGAACAAAGTCAAGCGTTCAATGTCCGAGACGCTGTGAACCGCCCCGGAGGCGATTAGATTCGATTATTATATTCGCTCGCCCGCCGCCTCAGGCCGTCGGTCTCTTCTCGAACGGCTCCGGCGCCGGCTCGTCCGGCGCCGCCTCCACTACGATCCGCTCGACCCGCGCCGCCGGCGGCCCTTCCCGGCACAAAGCGATCAGCCGCTCGATCGCCTCGGCCTCGCCGCGGGCGACCAACTCGACCGTCCCGTCCGCCCGGTTGCGGACCCATCCGGCGAGCCCGAGGCCGCGCGCCGTCTCGACCGTCCAGGCGCGGTAGAAGACGCCCTGGACCCGGCCGTGGATGCGCAGCCTCTTGGCGCGACCGGCCATGCTCGCCTCAGGCGAGCGCGATGTCCGGCGCGTCCTCCGCCTTCATGCCGATGACGTTGTAGCCGCCGTCGATATGGTGGATCTCGCCGGTCACGCCGGAAGCAAGGTCGGAGAGCAGATAGAGCGCGCCGCCGCCGACATCCTCGATGGTGACGTTGCGGCGCAGCGGCGAATTCAGCTCGTTCCACTTGAGGATGTAGCGGAAGTCGCCGATCCCGCTCGCCGCCAGCGTCTTGATCGGGCCCGCTGAGATGGCGTTGATCCGGATATTCTCGGGGCCCAGGTCCATCGCCAGATATTTGACGCTGGTCTCGAGCGCCGCCTTGGCGACGCCCATGACGTTGTAATGGGGCACGACCTTCTCGGCGCCGTAATAGGACAGGGTGAGGATGCTGCCGCCGTTCGGCATCATCGCGCGGGCTCGCCGGGTCACCGCCACGAGGCTGTAGGCCGAGACGTTCATCGTCAGCAGGAAATTGTCGAGGCTGGTGTCGAAGAATTTGCCGCGAAGCTCGTTCTTGTCGGAAAAGCCGATCGCGTGGACGAGGAAGTCGATCGCCTCCCAGCGCTCGGCCAGGGTCTCGAACGCCCGGTCGAGATTGGCCATGTCGGCGACGTCGCATTCGATCAGGAAATCGGCGCCGAGCTGCTCGGCGAGCGGCCGCACCCGTCGCTCCAGCGCGTCGCCCTGATAGGTGAAGGCGAGCTCCGCGCCGTGCGCCGCCAGCGCCTTGGAGATGCCCCAGGCGAGCGAGCGATCGTTGGCGAGGCCCATGATGAGCCCGCGCTTGCCTTGCATCAAGCCGCTCATTCTTCCTCCTGTTCCACCTTCTCTTCGGCCTTCTTCTCCGCTTCCTCGGCTGCTTCCTCGGTCACGGCCGCGACGACGTCCTCTTGGCTGGGCTCCGGCGTCTCCGCAAGCGCGGCGTTCAGCTCCGCGCCGATGACCAGGCCGAGGCCGATGACGAAGAAGAAGAGCAAGGCGATGATCACACCGGCGAGGCTGCCGTAGGTGAGATCGTAGCCGCCGAGGGTCGACAGCGCCATGGGCAGCAACGCCGTCGTCAGCACCCACCAGCCCGTGACGAAGGCGGCCCCGGGCCATTTCGGGCAGCCGCTGCGGTAGCGCTTCGGCGTCAGCACGTAGAACAGGACGTAGAGCGATCCGAACAGGACGAGTGCCGGCACGACCCGCAGCAGCGTGAGGAGGCCGACCAGATCGTCGGCGCCGGGGATGAGGCCGACGGCGAATTGCTGGATGCTGGAGAGGAAGACGGAAAGCGCGAAGGCCATCATCGCGATGATCACCGAAGCGATGACCATGCCGGCGGATCCCAGCCGATATTCCCAGAAAGGACGGCTGTAGGTGACGCCGTAGGCGCGGCGGATGATGTCGCGAATCGTCTCGATGAAGCTGCCGGTGCTCCACAGGCCGACGAGCGCGCCCAGCCAGAGCAGGTTGCCGGAGCGGGCTTCGAGCACGTCCCGGATCGGCCGCCGCAACACGTCGGCGACGTCGGGCGGCATCGTCGAAAGCAGGGCATTGACCGCGCTCATGCCCTCCGCGGTCGATCCGAACAGCCGCGCCACCGCCGCGGCGACGATGACGAACGGGAAGATCGAGAGCAAGGCGAGGTAGGCGAGGTTTCCGGCGTGGATGAATCCGTCGGAATAGACGCCGATCGCCACCCGCTTGGTCACTTCCCAGGATCGCGACCCGGCCCGGAAGGAGTGCCTGAACGTTCCGAGCCGCGCCTTGGTCTTGGCGAGCCGTTTGCGCCGGGCTTCCGGCGATTCGGGTGAGAGGTCACGCACGGGCTGGATCGGTCTCCGTTGCTGTTGCGGAGCCTATACTCCCAGGCCCTTGCGGGGGTTTCCCCGCCCCTTGCCGCTCCAGCCTTCGAGGAAGGACGAGAGCTCGGCATCGTCGGCGGGCAGGTCGACCATCAGGGTGACGAGCTGGTCCCCCCGCGTGCCGTCCCGGGCGGTGAATCCCTTGCCCTTGAGCCGGAGGACCTTGCCCGAGCTCGATCCCTTCGGAATGCTCAGCATGACCGCTCCGTCCACCGTCGGCACCCGCACCTTCGCCCCGAGCACCGCCTCGTCGATCGCTACCGGCAGGTCGAGGCGGATATGGTCGCCATCGCGGCGGAAGAAGCGGTGCGGCTTGATCGCGATGGTGACGATCGCGTCGCCATGGCCGGCCGGCCCTGCCTGGCCCTGGCCGGCCAGACGGATCCGGGTGCCGTCCTCGACGCCGGGGGGAAGCTTGATGTCGAGCGTCTTGCCGCTGCCCATCTGGACCCGCTGCGGCTTCAGGGCGGCGGCATCCTCGAACGGCACCTCGAGCCGATAGGCGGCGTCGGCGCCCTTCTGCGGCGGCGGGCTGCGCCGGCCGAACCCGCCGAACCCCCCGCTTCGGCCGCGCTTGCCGTTACCGCCGAACAGGCCTTCGAACAGGTCCGACAGGTCGGCGGTCTCGCCGCTGCCGAGGTCGAAATCCATGCCGTTGGTGCTGCGGCGGAAGCCGCCCGGACCCGACTGCGGCCCCTCGCCGCCGGTGCCGTAGCCGAAGGGCGAGCGCGGATTGCCGTCCTCGTCGATCTCGCCGCGGTCGTAGCGCGCGCGCCTGTCCTTGTCGGTCAGGATGTCGTAAGCCTGGGTGACCTTGGAGAAGCGCTCCGACGCCTTGGGATTGTCGCGATTGCGGTCGGGGTGCAGCTCCTTGGCGAGCTTGCGATACGCCTTCTTGATATCGGCTTCGCTCGCGCCGCGCGCCACACCGAGCGTGGAATAGAGATCGGCCATGCCGGTTCCTTCTTCACCCTGCTCGAAAAGTCCACTGTTGCCGGTCGGCAACATGCGTTGAAATGGTGCAGCGCCGCCGCTTCGGCAAGGGATCAGCGGCGGCGAAGCGTCTCGAGCGCCGGCCGGTAGCGGCGAGATAGCGGGATACGGCTGCCGTCGGTGAGGGTGAGGCCATAATCGCCGGAGCCTTCGGCCTCGATCGCGGCGACGTGGCGCGCATTGACCAGCCAGGAACGATGGGTGCGCACGAACCCCTTCGAGGCCAGGGCCTCCTCCGCGCCGGCGAGAGTCGCCCGCATCAGCGGCCGCCGGCCGTCGGCCAGCCAATATTCGACATAATTGCCGCTCGATCGGGCGGCGAGCACCTCTGGCGGCGCGACCTTGAGCACCCGCTGGCCCTCGTCGATGACGATGCCCGCCTCATCGGGCGCGGGACCGGCGCCCGGATCCGCCAGCGTCGGCGGGCGGTCGCCCATCACCCGGGCGGCCAGCCAGAAGATGCCGGCATAGAGGCCGTAGGAGATGAAGTCCTTGCGATACTCGTACAGCCAGGGGTCCCAATCGGACCCGAACGCATAGCGCTCTCCGGCAAGCATGTAGGCGCCGTGGCGAAGCACGATCATCAGCGCAACATGGGCGAGCGAGAAGCCGATCGTGAGCGCGACGTGGATGGCGAGATGGCGAGCGGCCTTCGGCCCATAAGGCGGAAAGGCGTGCACCGCGCGGCCGGGAATCCAGGCGAGGGCGAGCAGCACGATCCCGCTCGACCCCTCCCACACGGCGGGCTCCCACCAGTCGATCGGCCGGCCCATCCAGCTGCGCTCGTCGAGCACGCTCAGCACGTTCACCGTGCCGATCAGCACCATCGAGACCGCGATGATCACATAGGCGACCCGCCAATGCGGCGGCAGCGCCGGGCCGCTCGTCCCGCCTAGGATGCCGCTCGTCACCGTCTCGTTCCGATCGTCACCAGAGGGCGGCCGCCCGCCCCGGGGCGGTTGCGCCGCCGCGAAGGGCGCGGGCAGCCTTGCGGGCGTAACCGTCCTGCGGAGCCCAAGCCATGAACCATCCTGCCCCCTCGCCAAGCCGCCTGGTCTATCTCGATTGGCTGCGCGTCGGCGCCTTCGGCCTGCTGATCCTCTATCATGTCGGCATGTTCTACGTGACCTGGGACTGGCACGTGAAGAGCGATCATTCCGGCCACGCGATCGAGCCGCTGATGCTGCTTACCAACCCTTGGCGGCTCACCTTGCTTTTCCTCGTTTCCGGGGCGGCGACCCGGTTCATGGCCGACAAGATGGCAGTCGCGACCCTCGCCGGCAGGCGCACCCTGCGCCTGTTCCTGCCGCTCCTGGCCGGCATGATCCTGATCGTGCCGCCGCAAAGCTATTACGAGGTCGTCGAGAAACTCGGCTATTCCGGCAGCTATCTCGATTTCTGGGGCCGCTATCTCGCCGCCGACGGTAGCTTCTGCCGTGGCGAGGACTGTCTGGCCCTGCCGACCTGGAACCATCTCTGGTTCGTCGTCTATCTGCTCGTCTACACGCTCCTTCTCGCGGCGCTGCTGGCCTTCCTGCGCGCCCCGCTTTCGCGGCTCGGAGAGCGGATCGGCGCGCTGCCCGACTGGGCGCTGATGGTCCTGCCGATCCTCTACCTCGCCGCCGCCCGTCTCATCCTGTTGCCGCGGTTCGAGATCACCCACGCGCTGGTCGGAGACTGGTACAATCATGCCGTCTCCTTCGCCGCCTTCCTGATCGGCTTCCTGGTGGCGAAGGACGGACGGGCGGTCCAGGCGTTCGTCCGGCTGCGCTGGAAGGCGCTCTGGCTCTTCGCCGCTGCCTATATCGCCTTTGCGGCCTATGCCTGGGCCTGGCGGGCCGAAGGGGCCGTGCCCCCCGAGGCGCTGCGCGGGCTGATGCGGATCGTCTATGCCGTCGACCAATGGGCGGCGATCGTCGCCCTGCTCGGCTTCGGAGCGCTCCACCTGAACCGCGACAGCCGGCTGCTGCGGACGCTGACCGTCGCCGTTTTCCCCTTCTACATCGCCCACCAGACGGTCATCGTCGTCGTCGGCCACCATCTCAAGGCGCTGCGCCTGCCGGTCTGGCTTGAGGCGCCGCTGCTGATCGCGGCGACCGCCGCCGGATGCTGGCTGGCCTATGCGCTGGCGCTGCGGCTCGGGCCGCTCCGCCCACTGCTCGGGCTCGGATGGCGGCGGCCGGACCGGCCGGCACTCGACCCGGCGCCCGCGTCCCGGTAGATCGGCCGCATGACTGCCGATCCGCACGCGCTTTTCGACGAATGGTTCGCGGAGGCGAGGCTGTCCGAGCCCAATGATCCGGAGGCGGTGGCATTGGCCACCGCCGATGCCGACGGTGCGCCCTCCGTGCGCATGGTGCTGATGAAGGGGCACGACGATCGCGGCTTCGTCTTCTACACCAACAGCCGCAGCCGCAAGGGCGGTGAGCTCGCCGCCAACCCGCGCGCCGCCATGCTGTTCCACTGGAAGGCGCTGCGCCGGCAGGTCCGCATCGAGGGGCCGGTCGCGCCGGTGACGGACACGGAGGCCGACGCCTATTTCGCCACCCGCGGGCGTGAATCGCAGCTCGGCGCCTGGGCGTCGGATCAGTCCCGCCCGATGGCCGGGCGCAGCGTTTTCGAGAGCCGCTACCAGGCGCTCGTCACCGACTATGAGGGCCGGGATGTGCCGCGGCCGCCGCATTGGTGGGGCTACCGGATCGCGCCCGAGCGGATCGAGTTCTGGATCGACCGCGCGCATCGGCTGCACGAGCGCCGCCTTTTCACCCGCACCGCCGGCGGGTGGGCGGAAAGCCTGCTCTATCCATGACCGATGCGCGGCATGACGCGCATGCCTCGCTGACGGCGCGGGCGGCGCTCGCCAGCGTCGCGGTCGCCTTCCTGCTGCTCGCGCTCAAGCTCTTCGCGGTGTGGAAGACCGGATCGGTGGCGATGCTCGGCTCGCTCGCCGACACCGCACTCGACGTCGCCGCTTCGCTCATCACCCTGTTCGGCGTCCGGGTGGCGGCCATGCCGGCGGACCACGATCACCGCTTCGGTCACGGCAAGGCGGAATCGATCGCCGCCTTCGTCCAGGTCGGGATCATCACCGTATCCGCCTTCGCCATCGGCTGGCGCGCCGTCGAGCGCCTGATGCAGGGCGCGGAGACCAGCCACGCCGAATATGGCATCGGCGTCTCCCTGGTCGCCATCGCCGCCACCTTGGCGCTGGTCGCCTATCAGGGCTCGGTCGTGCGGCGCACCGGCTCGGTGGCGATCGGCACCGACCGGCTTCATTATCAGAGCGATCTCCTGCTCAACCTCGCGGTCGTCGCGGCGCTCGTCCTCGACCAGTTTCTCGGCTTCGCCGGCGCCGACCCGCTGTTCGGCCTTGGCATCGCCGCCTGGCTGCTGATCGGCGCCTGGCGCGCCTCGAGCCATGCCCTCGACCAGCTGATGGACAAGGAGTGGCCCGACGCGCGCCGGCGGGCCTTCGTCGCCGTCGCCGCCCGCCATCCGGAGGGACGGGGCATCCACGACTTCCGCACCCGGACCAGCGGCGCTCACGAATTCGCCCAGTTCCACATGTGGGTGGACCCGCAGATGACGGTCGCGCGCGCCCACGACGTCATGGAGGAGATCGAGGCGGATCTCGCGCGCGAGTTTCCCGGCGTCGAGGTGCTGATCCACCTCGATCCGGAAGGACAGGTCGATCGGCCGGACGATCCTCTGGCCGAACGCGACGAAACGGAAGGACTTCGAGAATGACCGAGCTGCGTCTCGTCCAGGTGGACGCCTTCGCCGACCGCCCGTTCACCGGCAATCCGGCGGCGGTGATGCCGCTCGACGACTGGCTGCCGGACGAGACCCTCCAGGCGATCGCGATGGAGAACAATCTCAGCGAGACCGCCTTCACCATCCCGGCCACGGGCGATGCCGATTACGAGCTGCGCTGGTTCACGCCGACCACCGAGGTGGTGCTGTGCGGCCATGCCACGCTCGCCAGCGGCCATGTCCTGATCGGCGGCGAACGGGTGCGGTTCCGCACCCGCCGTGCCGGGCTGCTGGAGGTGTCGCGCGATCCTGCCGGCCAGGGCTATGAGATGTCGCTGCCGGCCTGGAAGCCGGAGCCGCGCCCCCTGCCGGAGATCGTCGCGGCGCTCGGCTGCCGCGCCGTCGAGACCTTGTGGCATCCTCACCGCTACGGCGTCGTCGTCGTCGAAAGCGAAGAGGAAGTGCTGGCCGTCCGGCCCGATTTCCGGGGACTGGCCGAGGAAGGCGACGTCCTGACGATCGTCACCGCCCGCGGCCGCGACGCGGACATGGTGAGCCGCGTCTTCGCCACCGGGGCAGGGATCGACGAGGACCCGGTTACCGGCTCCGCCCATGCCGTGATCGTGCCTTATTGGGCCGAGCGGCTGGGCCGCGACGGCCTCACCGCTTTCCAGGCGAGCCGGCGAGGCGGCCGCCTCACCGGCCGCCTCGCCGGCGACCGTGTGATTCTCGGCGGCCGATGCGTCACCGTCATGGAAGGCGTCCTGCGCTTTGAGGTGGGCTAGCCCCGGGCCAGCGGACTGAAGGTCAGGTCGAATTCGGCGCCGTCCGCCTGGAGGAAGGCGGCGGGAAGCTGGAGCGGGGCGCAGCGCATCACGGCGCCGATCGCCGCCGCGGCCATCCGTCCGGCATAAGGCTGGTTGTCCGGATTGACGCCCATCTGCTCGACGACGGCGGGCAGACCGGCCACCTGACCGTCCGCGGTCACCCGGACGCGCAATCGCGTGACGATCTGCCGGCCGGCGAAGCTCACGCGCGGGGTGCGATAGCAGCGGCGGACCTGCGAGGCGGCCGTGGCCAGCGCCTGGCGGTCGAGTTCGGGATCGCGGGCGTACTCGGCCGATACGGTCGTGCAGCCCGCGAGCAAGGCCGCCGCGAGCGCGATGGTGGGGGAGAGGACGCGGGGGCGCATCGTCATTCTTGCCTTCGTCGACAATCTGCCAGAAGTCGGCCGCGATGGCGAGCCGGTGCAGGGGAGCCACGGATTGCCGCCGGACTTTCCCCCCGCCAGGCCGATGGAACGGGGAAAGGCAAGCGCCGGTAATGACATAGGATCGCGCCGTCCCTCGATCCAGAGCGCTGTTTCGACCCCGGCGGCTTTCGTCACCACGGCTTTTGGACTAACGGCGGCCCAACCTCGTGGAGCAAGTTCATGCATCGTCTCATCGCTGCCGTCTGCCTCGTCCTCGCCGCCTGCAGCAGCGGGCCGCGCGAGCTCGGCCAAGCTTCCGGCGATCGGCCGGTCGCGCCGGTCCTGACCGGCGACGACGCTCGCGACGACAGCAGCTTCGCGCGTCCCGAGATCGCCCGGGTCGTCCATGTCGCGCTCGATCTCGACGCCGATTTCGAGGCTAAGCGGCTGAGCGGAACCGCGACGCTCGATATCGAGGCGGTAGCGGCCGCGGAAGAGATCGTCCTCGACAGCAAGGGTCTCGAGATCGAGGGCATCTTCGATGCGGACGGCCGGCCACTGCCCTGGAGCTTGGGCGAAGGCGACGCGAGGCGCGGGCAGCCGCTCACCGTCCGCCTCGGCGACACCCGCCGAATCGTCATCCGCTACCGCTCGGCGCCCGAGGCCGATGCGCTGCAATGGCTGAGCCCGGCCCAGACCGCCGGCAAGCGCCATCCCTATCTGTTCAGCCAGGGCCAATCGATCCTCAATCGGACCTGGATCCCGACCCAGGACAGCCCCGGCATCCGCCAGACGTGGGAGGCCCGGATCACCGCGCCCGAGCCGCTCACGGTGGTGATGTCGGGCGAGCGGCTGACCCCGGAAGGCGAGCCCGTCCCGAGCGGAGCCGAGGGGCCCGCGGGAGCGGGGCGGCGGGCCTTCCGGTTCCGGATGGACCGGCCGGTCGCGCCCTATCTCATCGCGATCGCCGCCGGCGACCTCGCCTTCCGCCCGCTCGGCCCCCGTACCGGGGTCTGGACCGAGCCCGCCATGCTGGAGGCGGCGGCGCGCGAGCTTGCCGATACGGAGCGGATGATGGAGGCGGCCGAGGCGCTCTACGGCCCCTATCGCTGGGGCCGCTACGACATGATCGTCCTGCCGCCGGCCTTTCCCTATGGCGGCATGGAGAATCCGACGCTCACCTTCCTGACCCCGACCCTCATTGCCGGCGACAAGTCGCTGGTCGGCACCGTCGCGCACGAGCTTGCCCACAGCTGGTCGGGCAATCTCGTCACCAACGCGGTCTGGGCCGACGGCTGGCTCAACGAAGGCTTCACCACCTATTTCGAGAACAGGATCATGGAGGCGCTGTACGGCGAGGAACGCGCCGCGCAGGAGGCGGCCTTGAGCTGGGACGAGATGGAGCGGGCGCTCGCCGAGCTCGGCCCGGACGCGCCGGGAACGCGACTGCACAATCCCGGCGACGAAGGCGATGGCGCCAGCGGCATCGTCTACGACAAGGGCGCCATCTTCCTGCGGACGATCGAGCGTGCAGTCGGCAGGCAACGGTTCGATTCCTATCTGCGCGGCTATTTCGACCGCCATGCCTTCCAGCCGATGACGTCGGCGCGTTTCCTCGGGGATCTTCGCGAGCATCTGGTTCGCGGCGATGCGGGCCTGGAAAGCGCTCTTGCCCTCGACGACTGGGTCTACCGGCCCGGCCTGCCCGCCAATGCCGCGCGCCCCGATCCGGCCGCCTTCGCCGAGGTCGATCGCGCGGTCCGCGCCTATGCCGCCGGCGGCAGCGAGACCGATCTGCCTTATGCCGGCTGGAACACGGCGGAGCGGATCCGCTTCGTCAACGCCCTGCCGCGCGACCTTTCAATCGAGCGTCTGGGCGCGCTCGATCGCGCCTTCGATCTTTCGCAAAGCGGCAATTCGGAGGTGCTGTTCGCCTGGCTGCAGCTGGCGCTGGCCAACCGCTACGAGCCGGCCGTGCCTGCCGCCGAGCGGTTCCTGCTCGGCATGGGCCGGCGCAAGTTCGTGTCGCCCCTGTTCGAGACCCTGGTCGGCGAAGGCGACTGGGGCCGCCCGATTGCGGAGCGGCTCTATGCGCGGGCGCGCAAGGGCTATCATCCGGTGACGACGGCCAGTGTCGATCGCATCCTGCAAGCGGCGACTGATCCAGATTAAGCCCGTGACGCGCCACGAATTTGTCGTGGCCGCCGGTCGTTGCTTAACGATCCATCAAACCTCTGCCTGTACGAGGGAGCACCACTTCCCGATCGGCATGGATGTACATGTATCAGGCCCCCGTCTCCCCCGATGCCGAACCCATTCGAGAAGAGGCGGCGGATGTCGGTATCGACACGCTCGCCTTCGACGCTTCCAATGAGCGCCTGCGGGCGGCGCACCTCCACAATCGCCAGGTCGAAGCGCGGGCGTTGTTCGCGCCTTTCTTCGCCATCACCGCCGTGCTGGCGGCGCTCATCGCAGCGTGGGCGCTGATCGGCTCGGAACGGATCGAGCTCGTCGTCGGCTGGGTGGCGCTCGTCACCTTCGCCAACTGGGTCTGCTTCCGGCGCTCGCGCGATGCGGCCGCCTTGGGCAGCAGCCGCACCGCCCGGCCGGGATCGCGATGGGCCGCGATCGCCGAGGCGGTCGGGCTCGCTCTGCTCTGGTCGGCGCTGCCCACTTATGCCTTCGCGACCCAGGCCGCGCTCGTCCAGGTGGTGATCGGCGGCGCCATGGCGGCGATGATCACGACCGCGATCGCGCTGGCGGCCATTCCCGCCGCGGCGATCGCCTGGATCGCCACTCTGACCGCCTGCCTGTGCGTCGCCTACCTGCTCGGCGGCGGCTCGCTCGACCTCAAGATCGGCCTTGCCTTCCTGCTGGTGGCCGGCGCCGGCGCGTTCAGCGTCTCGCTGCTCACCCGCTGGACGTTCGGTCAGCTGAAGGCGATCGCCCGTACCACGACCCAGGCCGAATCGATCCGGCTCCTGCTCAAGGAATATGAGCATCGCGGCGTCGGCTGGCTGTGGCAGGTCGATGCCGAGAACCGCGTCGTCTACATCTCGTCGCGGATGACCGCTTTGCTCGGCCGGTCGACAACCCAGCTGATCGGCCATTCGCTGCCGGCGGCGCTGGGCGGCAGCAGCGCCCTCGGCCGGACCCTGCTCGCACGCCAGCCTTTCTCTAACCTGGAGATGGAGCTCAAGACCCGTCGCGGCACGCGCTGGATCAGCCTGGCAGGCGATCCGATCGTCGACGTCACCGGTCAGTTCCAGGGCTTCCGCGGCGTCGGCCAGGATATTACCGAGGTGAGGAAGACCCAGGAGCGGCTGACCAACCTCGCCAACATGGACGTGCTCTCCGGCCTGCCCAATCGCGGCCGCGTGCGCCAGCTGCTCGGCGAGGCGCTGTCCGGGTCGAGCGGCGGCTCGACGCCCTGCGCGATCATGTTTCTCGACCTCGACGGCTTCAAGCCGGTCAACGACACCTTCGGCCATCCCAAGGGCGACGCGGTGCTCAAGAGCGTGTCGCAGCGGCTCGTGCGCGAGGTCGGCTCGTTCGGCCATGTCGGCCGGATGGGCGGCGACGAGTTCGCCATCGTCATCAAGGATGCGCAGAGCCGGCGGTCGGTGGAGACGCTTGCGGAGCGGGTGATAGCCTCCATCGCCGAGCCCTATCATCTCGACAAGGCCGAGATCCGGATCGGCGTGTCGATCGGCTGCGCGTTCGGCCCGGTCGACGGCCAGACCGTCGACGATCTCATCCAGAAGGCGGACCTCGCCTTGTACCAGGCCAAGGCCAAGGGCCGCGGCACCTGCTGCTTCTTCAACGCCGACATGCAGAACGAGGCCGAGGACCGGCTCCGCCTCGAGCAGGACATGAAGGCGGGCATCCAGACCGGCCAGTTCCGGCTGCTCTACCAGCCGCTGATCAGCGCCGCCGACCAGAGCCTGATGGGCTTCGAGGCGCTGATCCGCTGGCACCATCCGACCCGCGGCATCGTCCCGCCCAACCAGTTCATCACGCTCGCCGAGGAATCCGGTCTGATCATGGAACTGGGCGACTGGGTGATCGAAGAGGCCTGCCGCGCCGCCGCCTGCTGGCCGGAGCAGGTCACGGTCGCCGTCAACATCTCGGCCAAGCAGCTCATCTACCCGGCCTTGCCCAACACCGTGAACGAATCGATCCGGCGTCACCGGCTGCAGCCCAACCGGCTCGAGCTCGAGGTGACGGAATCGGTCTTCATGGGCGATTCCGCGAACGCCCTCGACGTCCTGAAACGGCTGCGCGCGCTCGGCGTCGGCATCGCTCTCGACGATTTCGGCACCGGCTATTCGTCGCTCGGCTACCTGAACAAGGCCGTTTTCCACAAGCTCAAGATCGACGGCAGCTTCGTTCGCGAGGCGGCCGAAAATCGCGAGACGGTCGCGATCATCCAGTCGATCGTGCAGCTGGCGAAGAGCTTCCGAATGACCGTCACTGCCGAGGGCGTCGAGACGGCCGACGACTTCACCCGGATGCGGGATCTCGGCTGTCACCAGATCCAGGGCTATCTGTTCGGCAGGCCGATGGAATTCGACCGGGCGAGCGAGCTCGTCCACGGCATCCAGCACCGCCTCAGCGCCTGATCACATCCAGGCGGCGGCGGCCGCGGCCTGCGGTGGCCGGCTCAGGGGCAGCCATCAGTCCTGCAAGGCTGCGCCAGAGCCATTCGGCCGGCCGAGGCGAAGCTCGGACTGCCAGATGTGGCCTACTTGTCGCCGGACGAGCCCATCCGACGAGGGATCGCTCTAATAGCCGCGGCTGGGCCGGGCGCGCCGTTCGGCGGCCCACTCGCGCAGCATCTGCTGGGTGCAGCCGGACTGGCCGTAGCTGCCGACGACCGAGCAGCTGTTCGGGCGGGTGTCGCGCTGGGCGTCCTCGAGCATCGCCGCCTGCGTCCCCCACGAGGTCTCGGGTGGGCGGCTGGAGCGGCGCAACGGCTCCGGAATCCGGAAGCGCTCCTCCTCGGGCTTGCGCGCGCACACGACGATCTCCTCCGGGTCGGATGACTGCGGACAGGGATCGTCGCCATAGACGATGATGCTCTCCTCGCGCTCGGGAGGATCGGCCTGCGCCAAAGCTGCGGCCGGATGGAGCGCCAGCAGCACGAAGCCAATCAGAACCGGCCGGCCCTTGAACGTCAAATCCACTTTTCCCTTCGCCGGCCCCCATCGGGCTGTGGCGGTCCCTAGCTGAACCCAGGATTGCGCGGGAAGGCCTCGTCACGATCGACGGCGATCGGAGGTGGCGCCCATCCCCTCGGCACCACCTCCCTTCTCTCCGTTCGATTCGCCCCCTGGCGACGTCATTCCGCGGTCGGCACGCCGCCCGCCGCTTCCCATTCCCGCTCGGTCTTGCAGACCCTCTGCTGCAGGCGAGACCCGGTGAAGTCGCCGACGACGCAGATGCGGCGATTGCCGGCGCCGCGGCTCGCCTGAGTGGATTGCGGCGCTGCCTCGGCGCTCGCCGCCTGGGTCTGGCTGCTGTTGCTGTTGCTGTTATTGGCGGCCGCGAAGGCGGGGGCGGCCGAGCCGGCCATCAGCGCAGTGGCGGCGAAGGCGGCCAGGATGCGGTTCAGGCGGAAAGAAGTCCGGGTCATTCGATGGTTCCTTTCATTGATCAATCTCGACTTGCGGGCGGTGAGCCCGTCCGCAGCTGTATTGGTGCATTAAGCGTGCCAAACACCTCGCCGACGCGATTTCAAATACTTAGCTAGAGGGTTGGCGCGGGCGCTGCTCCTGGGCCGCCAGGGTTTGGCGATTCCCGCCACCTGTTGGGCGCCGTCGTGTCCGCCTGCGGACAGTAAGTGTCCGCGCCCGGACGGCTCAGCGGCGGGCGGCCGCCTTCTTGGTGCGCAGGGTCGGGTCCGCCGCTGCGGGATCGTCGGGCCAGGGATGCCTGGGGTAACGGCCCCGCATCTCCTTGGCGACGGAGGCCCAGCTTCCCTGCCAGAAGCCGGGCAGGTCGCGCGTGGTCTGGATCGGCCGCCCGGCCGGGGAGGTCAGCGCAAGCACGAGCGGCACGCGCCCATCGCCGATTGCGGGGTGCCGGGTCGTGCCGAACAAGGCCTGGACCCGGACGGTCACCGTCGGTCCCGCTTCGGCGCGATAGTCGATGGCGTGCCGGCTGCCGGCAGGCGTCTCCAGCTGCGCGGGCGCGAGCCGGTCGAGCCGCTTTCGTCCCTCCCAGCCGAGCCTCGCCTCGAGGGTCCCGTTCAGCGCCTGGGGATCGACGTCGCGAAAACTGCGGCGGCCGCCGAGCACCGAAGGAAGCCAGGAATCGGCGTCGGCGAGCAGGGCTTCGTCGCCGAGATCCGCGATCGACTCGTCGAGTCGGCGGGCGAAGGCGGCGCGTTCCCGCAGCGAGCGCGCGGTCTCGCTCCACGGGAGCAGGTCCAGCCCATGCTCGAGCACCGCCCGGACCAGGGCCGCCTCGATCGCGGCCGGATCCACCCGGCTGTCGCGGCCGCCGGAAAGCAGGATCGCCCCGAGGCGGCGGCCGTGCGATGCGCGGACCGATCCACTCGCCGGATCGAAAGCGAGTTGCGCGCCGGTCTCGATCCGCTCCGCGAACAGGGTCTCCACCTGCTCCTGCGAGATCGCGGCCGCGGCGAGGATGCGCGCGCCGCCGGCCGCGCCGCTGACCTCGGCCACGGCGAGCCAGGTCTCCCGCGCGAGCGGCGAGGCCGGGTCGAGCCTGAAGCCGCGGCCACCGCTGCTGAGCCATTCGACGCCGTCGGCGCCGCGCCGCTTCGACAGCCGGTCGGGGAATCCCAGAGCGATGCACGCGCCGATCTCGCCGTGCCCGCCGCGAGGCGAGGGAAGGAAGCCGAGCCAGCGCTCGGCCAGCCGCCGCGCCGCCTGCGCGCGCGGGCTGCGATCGCTCCTCCAGCGCTGCAGGCGGATGTCCAGGTCGGCGTCGCTGCCGCCGAGGCCGCGCTCGGAGATCAGGACGGCCGCTTCCGCCGCCGTCGTCCCCCAGCCTCTCCTGTCCGCTTCGATCAGCATATGGCCGAGCCTTGGCGGCAGCGGCAGGGCCGCGACGAGGCGGCCATGGGCCGTCGGCCGTCCGTCCTCGCCGAGCGCGCCGAGCGCCATCAGCCTCCGGCGCGCCTCGTCGACAGCGGCCGCAGGCGGCGGATCGAGCCAGCGCAGCTGGCGCGGGTCGGCGATCCCCCAGATCGCGCAATCGAGCAGGAGCGGCGAAAGGTCGGCTTCGATGATCTCGGGCGGATCGAAGCGGGGCAGGGCCTGCGTCGCCGCTTCCTCCCACAGGCGATAGACGCGCCCCGGCGCCTGCCGGCCGGCGCGGCCGGCGCGCTGGGTAACCGCCGCCTGGCTCGCCCGCTCGGTCACCAGACGGGTCAGTCCGGCGGCACGATCGTAGCGGGGGCGGCGGGCCAGGCCGGAATCAACGACGATCCGTACCCCGTCGAGGGTGAGGCTGGTCTCGGCGATCGAGGTGGCGAGGACGAGCTTGCGCCGGCCCGCCGCGGCCGGCGCGATCGCCGCACGCTGGGTTGCCGGGTCGAGGCTTCCGTGCAGCCGGTGCAGGTCGACATCGGCCGGCAGCCGGTCGAGCCGCTCTGCCGTGCGTTCGATCTCGGCGACGCCGGGGAGGAAGGCGAGCAGGCTGCCTGCCGCCTCGTCGAGCCCGCGCCGGCAGGCGGCAGCGACCTCCTCCTCGATCCTCTTCTCCGGGGAGCGGCCGAGATGGACGATGTCGATCGGAAAGGATCGGCCGCTGCTCTCGAGCAGCGGCGCGCCTTCCATCAGTTCCGAGAAGCGCCCGCCGTCCAGCGTCGCGGACATGGCGATCAGCCGCAGGTCCGGACGGAGCGCCGACTGGGCGTCGAGCGCCAGTGCCAGGCCGAAATCGGAATCGAGACTGCGCTCGTGCACCTCGTCGAACAGCACGGCGGAGACACCGGCCAGTTCGGGATCGGCCTGGATCCGCTTGAGGAAGATGCCCTCGGTGAGGACGAGGATCCGCGTCCTCGCCGATCGGCGGCTGTCGAGGCGGGTCGCATAGCCGATCGTTCCGCCGGTGCGCTCGCCCGCCAGTTCGGCCATCCGTTCGGCGGCCGC
This sequence comes from Sphingosinicella terrae, assembly GCF_003347635.1. Classification (GTDB taxonomy): domain Bacteria; phylum Pseudomonadota; class Alphaproteobacteria; order Sphingomonadales; family Sphingomonadaceae; genus Allosphingosinicella; species Allosphingosinicella terrae. Next base: position 25,965 of record NZ_QDFY01000004.1, on the reverse strand, counting down.
GCGCGCCGCGAGCCGGCGCGGTGACAGCAGCAGGATCTCGCCGGTGCACCAGTTCTGGTCGAGCAGGGCCGGTGCGACCGCGGTCGTCTTGCCGGCGCCCGGCGGCGCGACCAGGACGGCGCGGCTATGGCTGCAGAGGGTATCGAGAAGCTCGGGAAGAAGGCTCTCGATCGGGAGGCTCAATATGCCCTCGCGATGGCGAACTCGACGGCTTCGATCAGCGCCGACTTCGCCCGGCCTCCGGGGAAGGGGCCAAGCGCGTCGATCGCCCGCTGACCGTAATGACGCGCGCGCTCCAGAGTGTCGTCGAGCGCGCCCGAGCCGCGGAGAAGGCGCGTCGCCTCGGCGAGATCCTCGTCCTCGACGCGGCCTCCGCTCATCGCCTCGCGCCAGAAGCGGCGGTCGGCGTCGGAGCCCCTCGCATAAGCGAGGATAACGGGCAGGGTGACCTTGCCGTCGCGGAAATCGTCGCCGACGCCCTTGCCCATGGTCGCCGAATCCGAGGCATAGTCGATGGCGTCGTCGATGAGCTGGAAGGCGATTCCGAGGTTGCGGCCATAAGCGTCGAGATGCTCCTCGACCGATTCCTCGCGCTCCGCGACCACGCCGGCGATGCGGCAGGCGGCGGCGAACAAGGCGGCGGTCTTCGCGCTGATGATGTCGAGATATTGGTCCTCGCTCGTCTCGACCTGCCGCTGGGCGGTGAGCTGGTTGACTTCGCCCTCGGCGATGACGCTCGATGCGCGCGACAGGATGCGCAGGACCTTGAGGCTGCCGTCCTCGACCATCAGCTCGAAGGCGCGGGCGAACAGGAAGTCGCCGACCAGCACGCTGGCCGGGTTGCCCCAGATGATGTTGGCGGTGCGCCGGCCGCGGCGCAGCCCCGAGCCGTCGACGACGTCGTCGTGCAGCAGGGTGGCCGTGTGGATGAACTCGACCGCGGCGGCGAGCTTGTGATGGCGCATGCCGGGATAATCGAGCAGACGCGCGCAAGCGAGCGTCAGCATCGGCCGCATTCGCTTGCCCCCGCCGGCGATCAGATGGCCGGCCAGTTCCGGGATGAGCGCGACCTCGCTCTGCATCCGGTCCAGGATCACCGCATTGACCTGGTTGAGATCGGCAGCGACGAGCTGGACCATTGGGTCGAGCGACGGCGTGCGGCTGGAGCCGATGGCGTGCAGGCTGGCGTTCATGTGCGCGCGCGATGTGCGCGCGTGCGCTGCCAAAGGCAAGGCCGGATGGCTGCCGGCCAGGGGAGGGAACAAGCACCTGTCCCGGATCGATCGTGAAGCAGGATCGTTCGTCGCCCGGGCTCGTTTGGCTGACGAAACGGAAGGCAATGGCGAAACGGACGGCTATGGCGTTGGACATATCGGTCGAGGTTCACTGCGGCACCTGCGGCAGTGCCAATTACAGCCTGCCGGCGGGGATGGCGGACGAGGCGCCGATCGTCTGCAACGACTGCTCGGACCGCCTCGGCAGCGTCGCCGAGCTCAAGGCGGAGATGATCGGCCAGGCCCAAGCCCATTCCGCCGAGGCGCTTCGGAACCAGCTCGACCGGATCGGCGATCCGCCGCCGGCCTAGCCGCGTTCCGAACCGGCGGTCCCGTCCTGCTTGACCGTTGCGCGAGCGGCGGCTTCAATGCGGCCACCCTCCCCGAGCCGATGGATCCAGCTTATGCGCCTTCTCGCCTGCCTTGCTCTGCCTCTCGTCCTCGCCGTCCCCGCTTCGGCCCAGACGGATACCGACGTCACCGCCGAGGATCGGCTCGTCCACGAACAGATGCTCGTGATCGATACCCACCTCGACGTTCCGGCGCGCTGGGACGACGGCGAATGGGATTTCGGCGAACTGCACCGCTACGAGTGGGACGGAAGCCAGACCGATCTGCCGCGAATGGCGGCCGGAGGACTCGATGGCGGCTTCTTCGTCATCTACACCTCTCAGGGGGAGGTTACGCCCGAGGGCTTTCGCGCGGCGCGCGACGCCGCGCTGGTTCGGCTCGCCGCCATCCATCGCGTGCTCGGCGAGAACCGGGACCGAATCGGCCTCGCGCTCGATGCCGAGGATGCCGTGCGGATGCATGCCGAAGGCCGCCGCTTCGGCTTCATCAGCATCGAGAATAGCTGGCCGCTCGGCGAGGATCTCTCGCTGCTCGAGACCTTCCACCGGCTCGGCGTGCGGATGGCGGGCCCCGTCCACAGCCGCACCAACCAGCTGGCCGACAGCACGACCGGCGAGGCGCGCTGGAACGGCTTCTCGCCCCTCGGTCGTCGATGGGTGGCGGAGATGAACCGTCTCGGCATGATCGTCGACGGCAGCCATTCCTCCGACGCGGTCTTCGACCAGATGCTGGAGCTCAGCCGGGCTCCGATCGTCCTATCTCATTCCGGGCCGAAGGCGATCTTCGACCATCCGCGCAACATCGACGACGCGCGGATGCGCCGATTGGCGCGCGCCGGCGGCGTCATGTTCATCAACAGTGTCTTCCTGGTACCCTATGACGGATCGCCCGAACGCGACGCGATCAACGATCGGCACGAAAATTGGGAACGCCTCGACGCGGACGAGCGCCGTCGGCTGCTGCGGGACCGAGCCGCGCTGGACGCCCGGCGTCCTTATACGACGGCCGATTTCGACCTGTTCATGCGGAGCCTGCTGCACGCGATCGCGGTGATGGGCGTCGACCATGTCGGCCTCGGTGCCGATTGGGACGGCGGCGGCGGCGTCATCGGCATGGAGGATGTGAGCCTGCTGCCGCGGATCACCGCCCGCCTGCGCCGCGAAGGATTCAGCGAAGCCGACATCGCCAAGATCATGGGCGGCAACCTGCTGAGGGTGCTTCGGCGGGTCGAGGCGGTGGCGGCGGCTGCGGACTGAGACCGGATCTGGACGTCGGCGGCGGGGGCTTCCGTCCGAACCGCGGCCCGGCTAGTCTCGGATTCGGGGCGGGGACAGTGGATTGGAGTTCGCGTCCAATGGCTTCCGACCCGCCGCCGAGCAATCCAGCGGCGCCGCCTGCGGCTTCCGGACTGACCGGCGAGTGGATGGATGCCCCGGAATGGGCGGCCTCGGCGCTGGGTCCGCCTGGCGGATGGCCGCCCGATCTCAAGGCGGTCGCCGGCCTGGTCATGGGATCCAACATCCCGATGCTGGTCGCCTGGGGCCCGGACCTCCGGGTGGTCCATAATGAGAGCTATGGCGACTTGCTTGGCGATCGCCGCCCCGCCCAGGGCAAGCCGTTTGCCGAGATCTGGGCCGATCAATGGGACGTGGTCGGGGTCACCGTCGAGCGGGTGCTGAGCGGCGAGACCGTCTATGAGGAGGCCGTGCCTCGGCTCTTGCACCGCCATGGCCGCGCCGAGACGGCCTGGCTGACCTTCAGCTCGAGCCCGCTGCGCGACGAAAGCGGCGCGATCTGCGGCCTGTTCGGCGTCGTTACCGCGGTCAGCAGCGACGCCCGGACCGAGCGCCGGCTGCGCGAGAGCGAGGAGCGCTTCCGGCTGATAGCGGACTCGGCCCCGGCGCTGATGTGGGTGACCAAGCTCGACCGCAAGCGCAGCTTCGTGAACCGCGCCTATGTCGATTTTCTCGGCATCACCTACGAGCAAGCGGTCGACTTCGACTGGCGCACCGTCCTCCATCCCGACGACCAGGCCCGCGTCGTTCGCGAGTCGATCGCCGGCGAGGCCTCGTTGCAGGCTTTCACCCTGGAAGCGCGCTATCGTCGGCATGATGGGGCGTGGCGCTGGGTCCGGTCGATCTCGCAGCCGCGCTGGGGCCCCGGCGGCGAGCATGCCGGCTTCATCGGAGTCGCGATCGACATCACCGACGCAAAGGAAGCGGAGGCGGCGCTCCGCGACGTCAACGAGACGCTCGAGCGCCGCGTCGAGGAGCGGACGGCAGATCTCAGGGCCGCGCTCGACCGGCTTCGGCAGGAGATTGCCGAGCGCGAGCGGGCGGAGGAGGCGCTGCGCCAGGCCCAGAAGATGGAAGCGGTGGGTCAGCTCACCGGCGGCATCGCGCATGATTTCAACAATCTGCTGACTCCGGTGATCGGCGGACTCGAGATGCTGGTCTCCCGTCTCGACGATCCGAAACTCAAGCGACTCGCCTCGGGCGCGCTCGAATCCAGCCGCCGCGGCGCGAAGCTGACCGGCCAGCTGCTCACTTTCTCCCGCATGCAGCGGATCAGCATCGCGCCCGTGGCGGTGAACCGGGTGCTCGACAATCTGCGGCCGATCCTGCGCCACACGCTCGGCAGCCGGGTCGCGGTCGAGCTTCGCCCCTGCCCGCAGGCGGCGCACGCCTTGTGCGATGAGAATCAGCTCGAAAATGCGATCCTCAACCTGGCCATCAACGCGCGTGACGCGATGCCCGAAGGGGGCACCCTGGTCATCGGGGTCGAACTGCGGACCGAGCCGGCGGGGCCCGACCTGAACGACGGCGACTATGTCTGCCTCACCGTCGCCGACACCGGCATCGGGATGACTCCAGAGGTTGCCGCCCGTGCTGCCGAGCCGTTCTTCTCCACGAAGCCGTTCGGCAAGGGCACCGGCCTCGGCCTCGCCCAGGTCTACGGCATCGCCCGGCAATCGGGTGGCACCATGCGGATCGACAGCCGGGAGGGGCACGGGACCACCGTCCGCCTGCTCCTGCCGAGGGCGGACACGGCGGCCGATGCCGCGCAGGCCGAGGACGGGCCCGCCGAGGCGGCCGAGCCCGGCGCCGCGGCCCGGATCCTGATCGTCGACGACGATGGCGACGTCCGCCAGTTCCTCGGCGATCTGCTCGAGGAAATGGGCCATAGCGTGACCCTGTTCGAATCGCCCGAAAAGGCGCTCGCGGGGGACTTGTTTCCCCGACCGGATCTCGCCTTGCTCGACTTCGCGATGCCCGGAATGAACGGAGCGCAGCTCGCCCGCGCGCTTCGCGAGCGCCATCCCGACCTGCCCGTCGTCTTCGTCACCGGCTATGCCGAGAGCGACCAGATCGAGCACAATCTCGGTTCGGACGTGCCGGTTTTGCGCAAGCCCTTCGGCTTCAACGAGCTCTCGAACCTGGTGCGCGACGCCTTGAGCGGAGCGCCGGCGGCGGAGACCGCCTGAAGCCCTTGAAGGGGCATTCGCGCCTCCTAGATTCCGGATGGCCGGAGCCTTCCCGGCCCGGCCGCCGCGGGACCCGTGCCTGCTCCAGGGCGAGTCCCGCTCCATGTTGCTCGAGGAGGACATGAACATGAGAGGACTCGACTTCACGCCCTATCGGCGGTCCACGGTCGGCTTCGACCGGCTTTTCGACTATCTCGAAAATGCGAGCCGGGCCGAGCAGGACAATTATCCACCCTACGACATCGAAAAGATCAGCGACGATTCCTACCGGATCACACTCGCCGTGGCCGGCTTCAGGCGCGACGACATCGACATCACGGCGCAGCAGAACATGGTCGTGATCGCAGGCCGGCGCGCGGAGAGCCGCAATCGGGACGGCAATTTCCTGCACGTCGGTATCGCGACCCGGGCCTTCGAGCGGCGGTTCGAGCTGGCGGACTTCGTCCGCGTCACCGGCGCCGAGCTGCGTGACGGACTGCTGTCGATCGACCTGGTGCGGGAGATCCCCGACGCGATGAAGCCGCGCAAGGTCGACATCAGCACCGGCGCCGCGCCGACGCTGGAGGCCGAGTCCGCCGGCGAGGCGGTGCAGGATCACAGGGTCGAACAGGGACAGACCGCCTGACCTCAGCGGATCCGGCGCCCCATCAGCCGGCGCCGGATCCTGCCCTTCCTGCCCGGCGAGAGGCTCGTTCAGCCCCCATTTACCCGCACTCGGCCATTCGCAATCCGCTTGGCACGTTCCTTTCGGATGTGTAACGGGCGCGCTTTCGCGCCGGCCGGGTTGTTTGAGGGTCGAGAGTAGAGACGTGTCATGAAGCTCAGGAAGAAACTGCTCAATCCGTTCATGCTGGTCGGTCAGGGCTTCGTGCTGGGCGGCATTCTCTTCTTCGCGACCCACCCCGCCTCGCTCGAGGCCTCGGCCTCGGGCGGCAATCCGGTCGAGTCGGTGTTGCCCGCGCGTTGAGCGCTTGAACGCGGACCTTCCCGCTCTCTATAGCGGGCGCATGGTTCGCTTTTCGTTCTGTGGTCGGATGCTGGTGGCGCTGCCGCAAGGCGCGCTCTTCTGGCCGGACCGGCGTGCCTTGCTGGTGGCCGATCTCCACCTCGAGAAGGCAAGCTGGTTTGCCCGGCTCGGCCAGCTGCTTCCGCCCTACGATTCGATAGCGACCCTCACCGACCTGGCCGGACTGATCGACGGCACCGGCGCGCAAGAGGTCTGGTGCCTCGGCGACAGCTTCCATGACCGCGACGGCTGCGAACGCCTTCCCGAGCGCGCCCGGACGCTGCTGACCGGGCTGACCGCCCGGACCCGCTGGACCTGGATCGTCGGCAATCACGATCCGCTGACGAAGCCGATGGACGCGGCGGGCATCGCCTCCGGCGCCTCCTCGCCCCCGGATATTTGCGGCGGCGAGGTCGTGGCGGAAGCCGTGGTCGATGGCATGGTGCTTCGTCATGAGGCCGAGCCGGAGGAGGCGAGGCCCGAGCTGTCCGGGCATTTCCACCCGAAGCTGCGGATCAGCCATCGTGGGCGCCTCGTCTCACGCCGATGCTTCGTCGCGACGCCGCACAAGCTGATCCTCCCCGCCTTCGGGGCCCTGACCGGCGGCCTGGATGCGGGCCATCCCGAGATCGTCCGCGCCGCCGGCGGGCCTGCCGAGGCGCTCGTGCCGGTGGCCGACCGGCTGCTCAGGTTTCCGCTGCGGGCTGCCTGACGCTGGATCGCCTCATCCGCTGCGCCGCGCCGGCGCCGCCGCGAAACTCCATCGAGCGCCGCCGCGGCATCTGACACCGGCCAGGGTCGCGACCTTGCCGGCATCGAGCGCCTGAAGGAGACGGGTCAGCGCGTCGCCGCGCGGCTCTGCGGCGGGATTGATCCGGCGCAGCATCCGCAGCACGAGGCGACGGCGCAACTCCGACGGAAGGCCTGTCGGATCGAGCGCCCCGTCCCCCGGGGCGACCCTTTCCTCGATCAGCCGGTCAGCCGCCCAATCGAGGGCCGCGTTGGCTTCCGACAGCGCTTGCGCGCTGCGGGTCATCGCGAGCGGATCGATCCACTCGGCCTCGGCAAGACGCGAGCGTAGCCGCGCCCGGTCGAAGCGCGGATCGAAATTGCTCGGATCCTCGACGGGATCGACCCCTGCCGTCCGCGCGATCGCGGCCAGCTCGGCGCGTCGCCAGCCGAGCAGTGGCCGCAGCACCCGCTCGTTCACCGCCCGCACGGCGCCGAGACCGCCGATGCCTGCGCCGCGGTTGAGCCGCATCAGCAGGGTCTCGGCCTGATCGTCGGCATGATGGCCGGTAAGCAGCCAGTCGAGTCCGCGGCCGGCGCGCCAGGTTTCGAGCAGAAGGTATCGCGCTTCGCGCGCCCCGGACTGGACGTTGCCGCGGATCGGCGAGGCGGGGCGCAGGGTCTCGTGAGCAATGTCGAGCCGGGCGCACAGGGCGGCAACATGCTCGGCCTCCGCTGCAGCCTCGGGCCTGAGCCCGTGATCGACCGTGGCAGCTTCGACCGCGCCGGGACGTGCCGCGTGGGCGAGCAGCAGCAAAGCGAGGCTGTCGGGGCCGCCGGAAACGGCGACGCCTATCCGAAGCGGGACGTCCCCGGCGAGCGACGCGAGGTCGCGGCTGAAGCGCTGGACGAGTTCGGGGGGAAGCGGCCGCATCGCACTCGCAGCCTAAAGTCTGTGCTGGTCAGGTGGAAGCGCCGTGTCGGCCCGCCGCCGGAGGCGGTCGCCCGGCACCTCCGCCTGGCCAGGACAGGCTCTCGCTTACTTACCGCCCGCGCCCCAGCCGAAGCGAGGATCGCCTCGGCCGCGGCTCGAGCCTCCGATCACTCGCAGCGGGCGTCGGTGCGCGCCTGCGGCAGCCGCTGCCGGATGAAATCGCGCATGCTCGGATAGACCTGCTCGAGCTCGTTATAGACACGGCAGGCTTCGGCGCGGCGGTTCAGGCGGGTGAGCGACTGGCCGAGAAAATAGAGGCTGTCCGCGGCTCGGGCGCCGCGAGGATTGTCCTGGTAATTGGCCAGGAAGACCCGCGCAGCCGTCGCCGGCTTGTCGTCGTCGAGATAGGCGCGGCCCTGGAGATTGCGCATCCAGCTGGTCCAGGGGCTGTTCGGATAGGTGGTGGCGGCGGTCTCGAGCGCCTGCTGCGCCTCGGCGAAGCGGCCGGAATCCCACAGTCGATAGCCGGCATTATAGGCCTCTTCCGCGGGGTCGGCGGCCGGCGCCGCGCTGGGCGGCGCGGGTTCGGCCGTCGACGGTTCGGGCTGTGCGGCCGGCCGACTGGCCGGCGGTGCTGTCTCCACCGGCTGCACCGGCTGCTCGAGACGGTCGAGACGGCCCTGCACGTCGGTGCGCAAGCGGGAAATCTGTTCCTCGATCTGGCGGGTGCGGTATCCCTGCTCCTCCACCTGACCGGTCAGCGATCGCAGCTGGGTCTCCATCGCATCCACACGGGCGGCGAGATTGGACAGCGCGTCGCCCGACACGGCAGGGCGCGGCTGGCCGCCGGCCTCGGGCTGGATCTCCGGTTCCACGAATTGAGCGCGGCCGTTGGGGAAGACCCGCCGCTGGACCGCTCGAAGCTCCTGTTCGAGACGGTCGACCCGCCGTTCCACCGAATCGGCGCGCTGCGCCAGTCCCGGGGACGCGACGCTCGCCAGGAGGACCAGCCCGATCAGATGAAAACGCATTGAAAATCCCCGCATGATTGAAATCGCGGGTACATTATTGAACGAAGCTGCCTGTCGCCACCCTTAAGCGGACGATCCCGTCATTGCGGCCGGGCCGGCGCCGGCGCTGTCGCCGGGGCAGCGGCAGGCGCGACGGACTGGAAGCGCGCGGCGAGGTCCTCGGCCCGCAGGCTGACGTTCGAAACGGTCCGCTCCGCCGGTTCGAGCGGTCCGAGCTCGCGGTTGCCGATCGCCACGCGAAGCACCTGCGGCCGGCCGGTCCGGATCACCGGGCGCTGCGCCGTCGGCGGCACCGCGAAACGCTGGCCGGCGGTCATGATGCCCTGGAACAGCGATCCGCCGCCGGCAGCGTCCTCGATCCTCACCCAGACCTCCTCGCTCGCCACCAGGGTCACCGGCTGGCCGGTCACGGACTGCGGCTGCAGCGGAGCCGGGGCGGCGGGCCGCGGGGAAGGTGCCTTCGATTCAGGCACGGGCAAGGTCACGCCTGCCGTGGGCTCGGGCGCGTCGTCGAGCGTGCTGCGCCAGTAGAGATAGCCGAGCAGCAGGACGACGACGAGGATGGCGACGACGACCGCGACCGATCGCGGCGGCACGCGCGCCGGATCGGCGGGTTGATAATATTCCGGCGCCGGTGCGCGCGAGCGTATGCCGCCGAGACGGTCGCGCACTTCCCGGCCCAGCTCGGCGCCATCGAGGCCGACATTGTTGGCGTAGGATCGCACGAAGCCGATGCAGTAGGTGATCGCGGGAAGCGCGTCCCATTCCTCGCGCTCGATATGCTGGAGGTGCCGGATGGGGATCCGGGTGCGGCTCGCCACGTCCTCGAGGGTCAGGCCTTTCGCTTCGCGGGCCTGCCGTAGCCGGTCCCCGATCGAGAGAGATTCGGGCTGTTCGCTGTAACCCTGCTCCGCCATCAGCCCTTTCAGTCTCCTTTCGCCGCAGAACCTGTCGCCACCCTCCCCGGGGCCGCCATCATCTCAGTCGCCGGGCAATGTCAACCGACCGGCCCGATATTCTAGGCAAGGGAGACACCTTTCTCCTGCGCCCAGGCACCGAGCGTCGCGCGCATGTCGGCCGGAGGCCGCTCGAGGAGCCGTTCGAGGACGGCCATCGCCGCGTCGCGGTCGAGCGACCGGATCATGGCTTTGACGGGTCCGACCGCGACCGGCGTGATCGACAGCCGCCTGACGCCGATCCCGATCAAGGCCAGCGCCTCGAGCGTGCGGCCACCCATCTCGCCGCAGATGCCGACCGGAACCCCGGCGGCGTCGGCGGCGGCGATCACCCGTTTGAGAAAGCGGAGGATGGCCGGCGACAGCCAGTCATAGCGCTCGGCGAGATGAGGGTTCGAGCGGTCCGCGGCGAACAGGAACTGGGTGAGGTCGTTGGTGCCGATCGACATGAAGTCCAGCTTGGGCAGCAGGATGTCGAGCGTCTCGGCGAGCGCCGGCACCTCGAGCATCGCCCCATAACGGACCTGCCGGGGCAGCCTCTTCTTCCGGCCGGCGAGCCAGGCCCTCTGCTCCTCGACCAGCGCCTTGGCCTGATCGAACTCCCACGGCTCCGATACCATAGGGAACATGATGTCGAGCTCCCGGCCTGCCGCCGCCTCGAGGAGGGCGCGCGCCTGCGCCTTCATCAGCGTGTCCCGGTCGAGCGCGAGGCGAAGCGCCCTCCAGCCCATCGCCGGATTCTCCTCGCCATTCTCGGAGGCGTGCAGATAGGGCAGCTGCTTGTCGCCGCCGACATCCACGGTGCGGAAGATGACCGGCTTGTCGCCGGCCGCCTCGAGCACCGAGCGATAGAGCCGTTGCTGGCTTTCCCGCCGCGGCAGCGAAGCCGAGACGAGGAACTGGAACTCGGTGCGGAACAGGCCGATGCCGTCGGCGCCGGTCAGGCTGAGCGCGGCGACGTCGTCGCGAAGGCCCGCATTGACCATGAGCGAGATGCGGGTGCCGTCCAGGGTCACGGGCGGCACGTCCCTGAGCGCCGCATATTCCGCGCGCCTTTTCTGGCTCGCATCGAGCTTGCGTTCGAAGGCCTCGTGGACGGCGGCCGTCGGACGGATGAAGGCGAGGCCGTCGCCGCCGTCGACGAGGACCAGATCCCCTTCGTTCACCGTTCGGCGCACGCCGCGGGCGCGGCCGATCATGGGCACGCCCATCGCCCGGGCGACGATGGTCACGTGCGCGGTGAGCGAGCCCTCCTCGAGGATGACGCCCTTGAGCTTGCGCCGGTCATATTCGAGCAGCTCCGCGGGCCCCAGGTTGCGGGCGATCAGCACCGCGTCCTGCGGAAGGCCGGCCTGAGCGGCGGTGCCGAGCTGGCCCGAGACGATCCGCAGCAGCCGGTTCGAGAGATCGTCCAGATCGTGCATGCGGTCCTGAAGCAGCGGATCGTCGATCTGGCGCATTCGCGTCTGCATGCGCTGGCGGACGCGCTCGATCGCCGCCTCGGCGGTGAGGCCGCTGTCGATCGCCTCGTTGATCCGGCGGGACCAGCCCTCGTCATAAGCGAACATCTTGTAGGTCTCGAGCACCTCCTGATGCTCGCCGACGGTGCCGAACTCGGCATGGCCCATCATTGTATCGATCTGCTCGCGCATCCGCGCGAAGGCGGCATAGACGCGGTGGCGCTCGGCCTCGATATCCTCGGCGACGGTGTGCTCGATGAGGATGCGGGGCTGGTGGAAGACCGCATGTCCCTGACCCATGCCGACGACCAGCCGCTGCCCGGTCAGCCGGGCCATGCCGGCGTCGCGACTCTCGACGGCCCCGGCCGCGGCACGATCGGCGAGGCCGGCATTGGCGATGAGTTCCGACAGCACCATCGCCACCGTCTGCAGCGCCTCGATCTCCAGCTCGTCATAGGCCCGCGGCTCGGCATGCTGGACGGCCAGGACGCCGATCGACCTTTCCTTGCGGACGATGGGAACGCCGGCGAAGCTGTGGAACAGCTCCTCTCCGGTCTCGGGGCGATAGGCGAATTCGGGATGGCTGGCGGCCTCGGCAAGGTTGAGCACCGCCACCTCCTTGGCGATGCTTCCGACCAGTCCTTCCCCCAAAGCGAGCTTGGTGACGTGGACCGCATTCTGGTTGAGGCCGACGGTCGCGAACAATTCCAGCAAGCCGTCGCGAAGCAAATAGATCGAGCAGACCTCGCTCGCCAGCGCCTCGGCAATGATCCGCACGACCTTGTTGAGCTTCGCCTGTGCGCTCGCCTTCGAAGCCATCACTTCGTGGAGGCCGGTGAGTATTTCACGTGCGGCGGTGGCGGAGGCGACGGGCATGCAATTCGGCTAACAGAAAGGCGGTGCGCTTCCAACCGGCGGGTGCATCCATGGCCTTCCTCTGCTATTATCGGGCGGGAGGAGGATGCCATGCTGTTGACGATCCTTTTCGCTGCGCTCCCGGCGGTGGCGGCCGCGTCCGCCCCGGTGCCCGAGGCGCTCGCCGGTGCCGCCGCGCAAGCGGACAAGTGCCCGGATCTGCGTCCCCGGCCGGTCGGTCCCGCCGACGATGCGCAGCCTCGACGTCTGGGCGACCTTCCGCCCGGACGGCTCGAGCTGACGGTTCATCGCGAGGTGGATGGCTGCCCGATCCCGGCGGTGCTTCGCGAGGGCATTGGCGGAGCCGGCGGGCGCCGCTGAGCAGAGGCCGAGGACGCTCGGACGCGGGTCAGCGCAGACCGAAGCCGCTGACCGGCTCGGTCTCGACGCTGCTGTCAAAGCCGGCGATGAGCGGGCGTGCCCGCGCGATCGCCTCCCTGACCTGCGGCAGGCGCAGCGACGCGCGATGGCTGTCGCGGCTGTCCCAGACCTCGGTGATCCAGATCGCGTCGGGATCGGCCGGATCGCGCGCCACGACGTAGCTCAGGCAGCCGGGCATCGCATCGACGCCTTCGAGCAATAGCGCGACGAGCGCGTCGCGTTGGCCCGGCACGGCCCTCATCTTCCCGATCAGCCCGTGGAGCGCGCGGCCGGCCGGCGCGTCTGCGGCCCGTCCGGCGGCTGCGCCGAAACCGATGGCTCCGGCGATGAAGGCGCGTCGTCCGAGAGCCAGCATTTCAGCTTCCTTTCCACGCGTGATGGGGCGTCTCGTCATCGGGAGGGCCAGGTCCAGGAAGGGGTGGGTTCTTCCGCCGCGCGGGTGGCGCCCAATGCCTTATCGAGCCGGATCGGCTCGCCATCGGCTCGCGGCGCGAGCATGATCCGGACGTCGCGCAGCGCGCGGTAGCCGGATGGGGCGGGCCCGGTGATCATGGCCTTGCTATGGAGCGGGCGACGGTGGTCGAGAAGCCAAAAGCTCCGGCCCGGCTCACCCGCCGCGGTCGCGCGCCCGCGGCGCGGGCGGCGTTGGCGGGGCCGGCGGCGGCACGCCGCCCCGTGCCATGCTGCGGGCCTCGGTGGCGAGCACGATGCCGCTGTCCGACAGAGCGGCGCCCCGGCCTCGCAGGACGACGCGGTCGAGCATGTCCGGGACGAAGCGCTCGGCGAAGCCCGCGATGAAGGCCCAGAGCAGCATCTTGAAGAAGTCGGCCTCACCCTGAAGGCGGAGGCTGGTCGCCAGCGGCGCGAACGGGTTGCAGGTCTTGCCCGGGGGGCAGGTGAGGCCGGGAGACTCCGGTCCCATGCCGCCGTGGGCGAGGTTCGTCGCGAGATTCTCGAGCTCGTCCCGCTTGCGGGTTGCCGCCTCGAGCGCGCGCTCGGCATCCTGCACCTTGGCATCATTCGGGTCGCCCGCGCGCTTGCGCGCCTCGTAATAGGCGATCACCTCCTGTTGGGCGGCGAGGGCGCGCTCGATGGCGAGGCGTGCCCGCTGGCGGATGCGACGGCGCTCGAACCAGTCGTCGAGCCCGGTGGCGGCGCGCAGGTCCGCCACCTCGGCGCGGAAGGCGCGCTCCTCGCCCGCCACGCGTTCCTCGTCCTCGACGGGACGAGGCACGGTCGCCGCCGCGCGCTCGCCGTCAGGCACCGGCCCGGCCGCCGACGCTTGCGGCTCGACCGGGAGGACGGGCTCGGGCTCGGGCGCCGTCGCGGCAGGAGCCGGCGGCTCGTCGACCGCTCCCGGCGCGAGCTTGGGCGGGATCGCACCGACGGGGGCGGGGCCGGGTGCCGGCGCGGCGGCCGGCTCCTTGTTGTCCGGCGCGTCTTCCGACGCCGGCGCCGCGGCATAAGCGCGCGGGAACAGTCCGCCCTCCAATCCGATCAGCTCGGGCACGCCGGACGCGAAGAACGCCCACATCAGCAGCGCGAAGATTGAGCTGCTGGTCAGCGCCATGCTGATCTCGTTCTTGCCCGTCCGGAGCGCCGTCAGCTCGACGATCGGATCGGCGGCGAGGACGTTGGTCGAGATCGCGTGCTGAAGCCGCCTGATGATGCTGGTCGTCGCGCCTGCCCGGCCGGCTGCCGCGATCAGGAACAGCCCGAGCAGCAGCCCCCAATATTGGCCGACATCGTTGAGCCAGAGGACGATCCAGATCCCGAAGAGGATCGGAACGAGGACGACCAGAAAGAGCCAGAAGCGCATCAGCAGCCAGCGCTTGAGGTCACGGACCGCCTTCTCCCGGCCGATCGTCATCAGATAGTGAGTGTGGATATAGTTGAGCAGGGCCTGGCTGTCGGAATCGCCTCCTGCGGCGGGGCCTTCGCCCGGGAGCGGCTCGTGCGGACCGCCGCCTTGGCCTTGGCCGCCGCCCGAGCCGCCGCCGCCGGGATCGCCGGGGCCGCCCGCGCTGCCCGTGCCGCCCGTGCCGCCCGTGCCGCCCGTCGCCGGGGCGTCTTCGCCAGGGACCCCGGGCGGCGGGCCGGCAATCGCTCGACTCATCCGCGCCAGACCCCAATGCTGGAGCGCCCCGGCGGGCGCGATCCTTTCGAATCGCTCACGGATCGCCCAGCGGCGCAATCGTGCCAGCGCCGGCGGGTAGAGCGCATTGATTCGCGCCTCGAAGCCGAGCAGGGTCGAGAAGTCGGGCGGGCGCTTGTCGAGCTCCAGCTCCAGCTCCGCCTTGATCCTGTCCGCTTCGAGCGCGCTTTCTCCCGTCAGCACCGATCGCGCGGAAATGACCTGGACGTGGAGGGCGTCCCCGACCGCGTCGATGACGCCGAGCAGGTCCTCGTCCGGATGCGAATAGCCGTATCGCCAGTAATGGACGGCCCGAAACAGCCAGCGGTTCCAGGGCGGCGGCCGCTCGACCCCGATGGGCAGCGGCCGCGTCGAGATGACCGATCCGAAGCGGCCGCGTCTGGCCTTTTCTGTCGGCGGGACCGATTCCTGGGCCTTCTCCGCCATGCCGCCCCCCTTGTGCCGCGAACAGTCGCAGGATCGGCGAAAATCTTCGTTCGGAGAGCCGCAGGCTACATTGTTCGTCGACGTCCGGCAACTCGCGCGGTTTCATGACCGATTCGTCGGCTGTTCGGCCCGGCAGTCATCGAGGCCCAGTCAGATCTGAGCTTCATCGGCGAAGGTTCAGCCGTGCACGGATCGACGCTCGAGCGCCTGAGCGGCCTCGCCGACGAGCTGGCGGACGATGTCCGCGACGCCCTGCTCCTCCTTGACCATGCCGACCGATTGGCCGGCCATGACCGATCCGGTTTCGACGTCGCCCTCGATTACCGCGCGTCGAAGCGCGCCGGCCCAATAATGCTCGATCTGGAGCTGGGCCTCTGCCATCTCGACCTCTCCGCGATCGAGCAGGTCGGCGACCTCGCGCTGCTTGCTCGCGAACGATTCCATCTCCCGATTCCTGAGCGCGCGTACCGGGATGACCGGGAGGCGGGGGTCGATCTGGACCGAGGTGATGGCGTCGCGGGCCGAGGCGCGGATGAAGGCCTTCTTGAACGCCGGATGCGCGATGCATTCGTGCGCGCAGACGAAACGCGTACCGAGCTGCACGCCGACCGCCCCCATTTCGAGATAGCCGGCGACGAGCCCGCCATGGCCGATGCCGCCGGCGACGAAGATCGGCACGTCGGCGGCGAGGGGCGGCAGGATCTCCTGGGCGAGCACCGAGGTCGAGACGGGGCCGATATGGCCGCCGGCCTCCATTCCCTCGATCACCAGCGCGTCGACGCCCGAACGCACCAGCTTCTTGGCCAGCGCCAGCGCCGGGGCAAAGCAGATGAGCCTGGCGCCGCTCCCCTTGATCCGATCGATGGCGCCGCCCGGCGGGAGGCCGCCGGCGAGGACGACGTGGCTCACCTCATGGCGCGCGCAGACGTCGATCAGGTCGCTGAGCGCCGGGTGCATGGTGATCAGGTTGACGCCGAAGGGACGGTCGGTGCGCAGCCTCGTCTCGGCGATCTCGGTATCGAGAAGATCCGGAGTCATCGCCCCGCAGGCGATGACTCCGAAGCCGCCGGCATTCGATATGGCGGAGACGAGGTTGCGCTCCGAGATCCAGCTCATCGCTCCGCCGAGCAGCGCCCATTCGCAGCCGAGAAAATCGGTGCCGCGCTTCATCAATCGCTTGAGGCGATCGTGGCCGACCCCTTCGGCAGCGACCATGGCGGCCTCGCGAACGACCTCGCTCGTCATTCCGCTTCCTCCGCGGCCGCGTCGGTGTCGAGCCCGTAGGCGGTGTGGAGGACGCGCACGGCCAGCTCGGTATATTCTTCCGGGATCAGCACCGAAACCTTGATCTCCGAGGTGGTGATGGCGAGGATGTTGATGCCGCGATCGGCGAGCGTCTGGAACATCGTCGCGGCGATGCCGGCATTGGAGCGCATGCCGACCCCGACGGCGCTGACCTTGACGATGTTCGTATCCGTCTGGATCGCGTGGAAGCCGACCTTCTCCCTCACTTTCTCGATCTCGGCGACGCTGTGCGCAAGGGCCGCCCGCGGAACGGTGAAGGTGAGGCCGCTGGTATCGCCGCGGACCGGGACGCTCTGGACGATCATGTCGACATTGACATTGGCCGCGGCGAGCGGGCTGAAGATCGCGGCGACCGTTCCCGGCACGTCGGGGAGCCCGGTCAGGGTGATCATCGCCTCGTTCTTGTCGTGGGCGATGCCGGTGATGACATTGCGTTCCATGTGGCTGTCCTCGATGGCGTCGTCTCCGACGATCAGGGTTCCCGGCTTGTCCTCGAAGGAGGACAGGACCTGGAGCGGCATGTTGTAGCGCATGGCGAGGCCGACCGAGCGGGTCTGCAGCACCTTGGCGCCGACGCTCGCCAGCTCGAGCATCTCCTCGTAGGTGACGAGCGCGAGCTTGCGCGCCCGCGGCACGATGCGCGGATCGGTGGTGTAGACGCCGTCGACGTCGGTGTAGATGTCGCAGCGATCCGCCTTCATCGCCGCCGCCAGCGCCACGGCCGACGTATCGGAGCCGCCCCGGCCGAGCGTGGCGACGTCGCCTTCCGCGGTGACCCCCTGGAAGCCGGGGATGACGGCGATCCCGCCCTGCTCGAAGACCCGCTCGAGCACGTCCGCCTCGATATGGTCGATGAGCGCGGCGGCGTGGCCGCTGGCGCGGATCGGCAGCTGCCAGCCCATGTAGGAGCGTGCGTTGAATCCCATGCCCTGGAGGGTGATGGCGAGCAGTCCGCTGGTCACCTGTTCGCCGCTGGCGACGACGACGTCATATTCGCGCGGGTCGTAGAGCGAAGCGGCCTCGCGGCACAGCTGGACGAGCCGGTCCGTCTCCCCGGCCATGGCCGAAACGACGACGGCGACCTGATTGCCCCGCTCGGCCTCGCGACCGACCGTGGCGGCGACGTGACGGATGCGCTCGATGCCCGCCATCGAGGTTCCGCCGAATTTCATCACGATCCGGGCCATCGAGCTCCGCCGTCGAGAGGTCTGGTCGCTTCCGGAAAAGGAAGCGGGCCCTGATAGGGATAGCGCCCCGCCGCATGCAAGCCGCCGCGGCACTTCGGCGCGGGATCGCCGTTTCGGCTTGGGAAGGCCGGGTCCGGCCTGTAAGGGCGAGGCGATGGCGCAGGGACCAGCAGCGACGACGATCGATCCGGCGGAAGCCGAACATTTCGGGCGGATGGCGGCCGAGTGGTGGGACCCGCGCGGATCGTCGGCCATGCTGCACAAGCTCAACCCGGTCAGGCTCGGTTACATTCGCGATCGGCTCGACCAGCATTGGGGACTCGACGAGCGCGATCTGAAGCCGCTCGCCGGCCGCCGCGCCGCCGATGTCGGCTGCGGTGCCGGCCTGCTCGCCGAGCCGCTCGCGCGCCTCGGCGCGGAGGTCGTCGCGGTCGATGCGGCGCCGGAGAATATCGAGGCGGCGCGCGTCCATGCGCTCGGCCAGGGGCTCGAGATCGACTACCGCGTCGGCGGCGTCGAGGCGCTCGACGGCCGCTACGATCTCGTCACCAGCCTCGAGGTGGTCGAGCATGTCGCCGACGTCCCGGCTTTCGTCGGCGGTCTCGCCGGCGCGGTGGCCGAGGACGGCCTGCTCGTCCTGTCGACTCCCAACCGTACCGCCTGGTCCCGCCTCCTCATGATCACCATCGGCGAAGGGACCGGCCGGATCCCACGCGGCACCCACGACTGGGACAAGTTCCTCAGTCCCGACGAACTGTGCGCGAGGCTGGCGGAGGCTGGGCTCGCGGTGATCGACGTGACCGGGCTCGGCTGGAGCCTCACGCGCGGATTCTGCCTGACCGAGGATGTCTCGCTCAACTATCTGGTGACGGCCAAGCGGGCGCGCCACGCCTAGCGCCTCCGATGGCCACGATTTTCGAGTCGTCAGACGACAATGTCCGACTGCGATCGCTCTACTCGCCGCGCGGCTCGCGGCTTAGTCGCGTCATCAGGATCGCGGCCCGCTGGGCCTGGCGAACGAGGCTGTCGAGGTCGATCCACTCGCCGGGCGCGTGGGCGCCGCCGCCGGCGGTGCCCAGTCCCGCGAGCACGTCCGTAGAGGCGGCGACGAAGCTCGAATCGGCAGCGCCGCGCCGGGCCGGATCATATTCGGGCATTTCCGGAAGGCCGAGGTCGCGATTGACGGCGTTGAGCGTCGCCAGCAGCCGGCGATTGCCTTCGGTCGGCGCCATCGGCGGGTAGCCGTCCTCCGCGAACACCAGTTCCGCCTCCGTGCCTGGGAGATGCTCGACCACGATCGCCTGCATCCGTTCCCGCGCGCGGCGGTCCTGATCGGCGGTCAGGCTGCGCAGATCGCCCCGGGCGATCGCCGTCTCGGCGACGATGTTGGTCTTTCCCGCGGCGGCGATACGCAATCCCTGCTCGTCCATCTCGGCCGGCGTGCCGCCGCCGATCACGCCGACATTGTAGGTGAGATTGGGCTCCGCCAGCTCGCGCCGGAACCGGTCGAGGATCCGTGCCATCTCGTAGATCGCGCCGAAGCCGAGATTCTCGCCGAAAACGCCGCTCGAATGGCCGGTACGTCCGCTCGTACGGAGCGTCCAGCTGGTCGAGCTGCGCCGGGCGACGGTGCCGTAATCGCGTTCTCCCTCCCGCGCGAGATTCTCGAACTCCAGCGCGGCGTCGGCACGGCGGCCGGCTTCGACGAGGTCCCGGCGCGCGGCGGCGAGCGGCGCGCCGGGCCGCTCCTCGTCGCCGGTCAGGACGATGGTGATGTCGGCGCCGTCGAGGATTCCGGCATCACGCATCGCGCGCAATGCGGCGATGATGACCACGATTCCGCCCTTGTCGTCGCCGATGCCGGGACCGGTGGCCCTGGCGCCGTCGCGGACGAAGGCCTGAAACGGAGAATCCGGTTCGAACACGGTGTCGAGATGACCGATCAGCAGCAGCCGTTTGCCTGAGGCACCGGCGGGCCGGCGCGTGGCGACGATATGGCCGGCGCGGCCGGTCTCGCGCATGTCGATCCAGCGGACGTCGAAGCCGAGCGGCTCGAGCTCGGCGCGGACCATCGTGCCGACCGCTTCGACGCCCTCCAGGTTCAGCGTTCCGCTATTCTGGTCGACGAGGCGCTGGAGCAGCGCGATCGAACGTTCCCGCTCCTGCTCCACCGCCTGCGCCATTCGCCGCTCATCCGTCCGAAGCTCCGCGGCCGCCGGCGCCGGCAGGAACAGCAGGAGAAAGACGAGCAGGACGAAAGACTTCATCAGGGGCTCCTTCACGACGACCCGCCCCATTCCACAGGCGCCGCGACCTCTGTCAAGCCGAACCGAAGGGCCGGCCGCGCGTTGACGCGGGAAAGGAGATGGTCATGAGCAACAAGCACCCCACCCCTTCCGACCAGCCCGTGGATCTTCCCGACGATGTCGACGAGAATCCGGGGATCGGCCAGAGCAAGGGGCTGTTCGCGCGCGCCGGCAGCGAGGATTCCGATCTTATCGCCGGCGAGAATACCGTCGAAGGCGATACCGAGAACGACGCGTCGCTCGGTCAGGGCGCCGGGTCCGAGCAGGGCCGCAGCAACCGCTGAGCCGGCAATGCCTCAGAACAGCTTGCCGACGTTGAAGCTGTAGAAGAGGCCGAGGCCGGCCGAATATTGGTTGCGCGAGCCGTAGGTCCGCACGATCGGCGAATCGGCCGCGTCGCCGACCAGCCGATCGTAGCCGGCATATCCGTACAGGCCCCAGTTGCGGTTCAGCATGTAGGTGAGGCCCGCGACGACGCCGACGGCGTGGAAGCCGCCGCCCGCATCATATGCGGGCAGGCCGGTCGCAGTCGCGACGGCGGGAGTCACGCTGAAATAGGAATCCTGGTAATTGTCGTCCGAGATCCGCGCGCGCGGGCCGATCGAGAAGACGTAGGTGTCCCGGTCGCGCAGGACGAGGTCGGCCGAGATGTCGCCGATCCAGCCGTCATGGCCACCGAGGCCGCGTCGGCCCTCGGCGCGCAGCCGGAAATTCTCGCTGATATTCACTTCCGCAAAGGCGCCGGCCTCGACGGTGAAACCGACATTGCCGACGGCAGCGCCGACATCCTCATCCTTGCGCTTGTTCTGGAAGGCGATAGCCGGACCGAAATTGAAGACGCTGTCATTGCCGAGGAAGCCGAATCCCCAACCCTCGTCAGGCGCTTCGAAGCTGAGGGGGTCGCCCTCGCGGCGCAAGTCGATGATCGGCAGCGGATTGACGCCAAGCGAGTCGGCACCGGGATATTTCGGATAGACCTGGGCGCCGGCGCCGACGGTCAGGGTCCACCCACGCTCCTCCCCGTCCTGCGCGGCAGCGGGGGTGGCGAGGGAGAAGGCGGCGAAGCCGATCAGGGCGGCAAGGGTGGGGGTGCGTCGGGTCATGGGTGCGCGAACGAACTGAGCCGATCTTCGTTGCGGGAGCAATATTAATTTCGATGCGCTCCATCGTCCGTCCCGACGCATCATCCGTCCAAAGCCTTGCCCATGCTGATCCGGTCCTCGATCCGATAGCCGAGATCGCTGTAGAAGCCGACGACCGCTTGGTTTGCGACGCGCACCTGCAAGTTCACCTTGAGGCAGCCGAGGCCCTTCAGCCGCGCCTCGGCTTCCCCGATCAGGGAGGCGCCGAGCCCGCGGCCGCGGTGGGTCGAACGCACCGCGAGCGAGTAGATCCAGCCGCGATGACCGTCATATCCGGCCATGACGCTACCGACGACATCGTCATGATCGGTGGCGACCAGCAGCAGCTCCGGCTGGACGGCGCGTTTGGCCGGAATGGAGATTTCGGCCCGGTTCCGAGGCGGATCGTCCGGGAACGCCTCCCGCCAAAGCGCATCGACGCCGGCGAACTGGTCCGGGCGATAGGGCCCGATCCGGATCATTCGAACTCGAGGATGACGGCGTCGACGGCGAGGCTTTCGCCGGGCTTGGCATTGACCTTGCGGACGGTGCCGGCTTTCTCCGCGCGCAGGATATTCTCCATCTTCATCGCCTCGACGACGGCGAGCGGCTGTCCCGCCTCGACATGCTCGCCCTCGCTGACTCGAAGCGCGGTGAGCAGGCCCGGCATCGGGCAGATCAGGAACCTGGAGAGGTCCGGCGGCACCTTCTCGATCATGTGCCGGCTGAGCAGGGCGACATGCTCGGGCAGGACCTCGGCGACGTGGGAGGCGCCGCGCGTCGTCAGCCGCCATTTGCGTCCCTGGCGGGCGATGGCGACGGTGCGGACCCGGCCGTCGATCGCGCCGCGGAAGCGCAGCTGCCCGGGCCGCCACTGGCCGATCACGTCGTGCGGCTCGCCCTCGTCGACATAAGCGAGGCAGCCCCCTTCATAGGGGCCGAAGCGGACCCGATGCTCCGCGCCGGCGATGCGCACGACCCGCAGCTCCGGCGCCGGCACCGGGCCGCTCAGCTGGCCCGAGATCGCGCAGCTGCGGCGGTCCGTCTCATAGCCGGCCAGAGCGGCGACGATGGCGAGGTCGAGGACCAGGTCGGCGTCAGCCGGCGCGCCGGCGAAGCCTTCGGGATATTCCTCGGCGATGAACCCGGTGGTGAGCGCCCCCTCGCGGAAGCGAGGATGCTGCATCAGGGCGGAGAGGAAGTCGATATTGTGGCCGATGCCGTCGATCAGGAAGGCGTCGAGCGCCTCGATCTGGCGGTCGATCGCCTCCTCTCGCGTATCGCCATAGGTGACCAGCTTGGCGATCATCGGGTCGTAGAACATCGACACTTCGCCGCCCTCGACGACGCCGTCGTCGACCCGGACCTTGTCGCTCGTCGGCGGCGGGCGATAGCGCACCAGCCGCCCGGTCGAGGGGAGGAAGCCGCGATAGGGATCCTCGGCATAGACCCGGTTCTCGACCGACCAGCCGGTGAGGGTGACGTCGTCCTGGCCAAAGCCGAGCGGCTCGCCGGCGGCGACCCTGATCATCTGCTCGACGAGGTCGAGACCGGTGACCATCTCGGTGACCGGATGCTCGACCTGGAGCCGGGTGTTCATCTCGAGGAAGTAGAAGCTCTCCCCGGTCGGGTCCGAACCGCTGACGATGAGCTCGACCGTGCCGGCGCTGTAATAGCCGACCGCCCTGGCGAGCGCGACCGCCTGCTCGCCCATCGCCCGGCGCATCTTCGCCGTGACGAAGGGCGAAGGGGCTTCCTCGACCACCTTCTGGTGGCGGCGCTGGATCGAGCATTCGCGCTCGCCCAGATAGACGACGTTGCCGTGGCGGTCGCCGAGCACCTGGATCTCGATGTGGCGGGGGCTCTCGATGAACTTCTCGATGAAGACGCGGTCGTCGCCGAACGAGGCGAGGCCCTCGCGCTTGGTCGCCTCGAAGCCCTCGCGGACGTCCTTTTCGGACCAGGCGAGGCGCATGCCCTTGCCGCCGCCGCCCGCCGAGGCCTTCATCATCACCGGAAAGCCGATCTCCGAGGCGATCCTCACCGCCTCGTCGGTGTCGGCGATCTCGCCGAGATAGCCGGGCACGACGTTGACGCCGGCCTCCTTGGCCAGCTTCTTCGACTGGATCTTGTCGCCCATCGCCGCGATCGCCTCCGGCGGCGGGCCGATGAAGGCGATCCCCGCCTCGGCGAGGGCGCGCGCGAAGCTCTCCCGCTCGGAAAGGAATCCGTAGCCGGGATGGACCGCATCGGCCCCCGTGGTCCGGCAGGCGTCGAGGATCAGCTCGGCGTCGAGATAGGATTCCGACGCCGGCGCCGGTCCCAGCCGGACGCGTTCGTCCGCCATCGCGACATGCGGCGCCCGCGCGTCGGCGTCGGAATAGACGGCGACCGTGGCAATGCCCATCCTGCGCGCAGTGCGGATGACCCGGCAGGCGATCTCGCCGCGATTGGCGATCAGGATCTTCTTGAACATCTTCCCTCGCTTGGACGCAGCCGGATGACCCAGCATCTGTGCATTTTCAAGTGTGGCTCCCGACCATCATCTGGGCCGCGGCGCCGGCGCGGCGAAGCGCTGGAGCGACAGGGTGAAGATCCGCGGATCCTCCAGCGTCGGCAGATAATAGAGCTTGATCGGCGCCGCCGGATCGGAGGGCAGGTCCCATGAGGCGCCCAGTATTTCCTCGACCGGCCTCGCCTGCGGCGCCAGTGCCGCGCCGATGATGGCGACGAGCGCCTCGGGCTCCATCCGCTCCTCGATCGCGACCCACAGATCGCACCTTGTATCCCAGCGCAGGCGCGGCGTCCGTCCCTGCCGCCGTTCGCGGCGGGCGTCGCGCTCACGATGTTCCGCCTGCCGGAGCAGGATCTGTCCGTGCCGGCTGCTCCACTCGCGCGCGCCGCGCTCCGGCTCGTCGACGAGGGCGAAGCCGAGGTCGGACGCCGCCACGGCCCGGTCGAAGGCGACAGGGTCCGGAAAGGTCGCCATGCAGGCCTCCCGGAATGTCGCCAGGGCCCGCGCCGCCGGCACGGGGGCGAGACGTACCGGCTGCCGCTCCGAGAAGGTCGTCTCCTCCTCGGCCATGTCCGCCGGCTGGGCGGAATGGACCAGAATGGCGATCATCATCTCGACGATCATGCGCGGCTCCGCGCGGGAATGATCCGCCTCGCGGCGGCCGGATCCGGGCGCGTCACGCCGCCACGACCTCAGCCGGAGCCGTCATTGCCTGGATGCCGAGCTTCTCGAACAGGGCTGCGTCGGCGCCCGCCCCGGCATTGCCGGCGGTGAGCAGCTTGTCGCCGGTGAAGATCGAATTGGCGCCGGCCAGGAAGCAGAGGGCCTGTGTCGCCTCGCTCATACTCTCGCGCCCGGCCGACAGCCGCACCATCGACTGCGGCATCAGGATCCGCGCCGTCGCGACGGTGCGGACGAACTCGATATCGTCGATACGGGCGAGCGGCGTATCAGCGAGCATGTCGCCCAGCACGGTGCCGCGGATCGGAACCAGCGCGTTGATCGGGACGCTCTCCGGATGGGCGGGCAGGGTGGCCAGCGCGTGCAGGAAGCCGACCCGGTCATCGCGGCTCTCGCCCATGCCGACGATGCCGCCGCAGCAGACCGCCATGCCGGCCGCGCGCACGTGATCGAGCGTGTCGAGCCGGTCCTGATAGGTGCGGGTGGTGATGACCTCGCGATAATATTCGGGCGAGGTATCGAGATTGTGGTTGTAATAATCGAGGCCGGCCGCGGCCAGCCGCTCGGCCTGGTCCCGGTCGAGCATGCCCAATGTCATGCAGGTCTCCAGGCCCATCGCCTTGACGCCGGCGACCATGGTGCAGAGCGCGTCCATGTCGCGCGCCTTCGGCTCGCGCCAGGCGGCGCCCATGCAGAAGCGGCCCGATCCGTTGGCCTTGGCCTCGGCGGCGGCGGCGAGGACCGCATCCGCGTCCATCAGCTTCTCGGCCTTGAGACCCGAACCGGCATGGGCCGACTGGCTGCAATAGCCGCAATCCTCGGGGCAGCCGCCGGTCTTGATCGACAGCAAGGTCGACAGCTGGACGGCGTTGCGCGGATGGAAGCGGCGGTGGACCTGCTGCGCTTCGAACAGGAGGTCGAGCAGGGGCAGATCGAAGAGATGGGCGATCTCCTCACGGGTCCAGTCGGTGCGTAGGTTCATCCGAGCATCTTCCACCAGGTTTGTATGAAGGCGCCGACGCCGATGCCGAGCAGGGCCGTCGCCGCCTTGAGATAATGAGGCAGCCATCGCGAGGGCTCTCTTCCCGTCGAGCGCGATCCCGCGAGAGAGCTTGCGATCGACACTGCGATCACGCCGCTCGTCGCGATCAGGGCAAGCACGATGGCGAGCTTGACCGGTGCCGCGCCGTCGGCCCGCGAGGCCTCGGTGAGGCTCAGCACGCCGCCCAGCGCGACCAGCGACAAGGTCGTCACGAACTTGGAGAAATCGTAGAGCAGGCCCTCGCCATAGCGGTCGTCCGGCGCCGCGAGCGGAAGCTTCGATTCCTCCTCGATCACTCGGCGGCCTCCTCGAGCGGCGGCATATTGTGTCCGAGCAGCTTCAGGACCTCGCCGGCGGCCTCGACGAGGTTGGTGCCCGGTCCGAAGATCGCCTGCACGCCGGCCTCGCGCAGCATGTCATAATCCTGCGCCGGGATGACGCCGCCGACCACGACCTTGATGTCGGCCCTGCCCATGTCGCGCAGGTGGCCGATCAGCTCGGGCACCAAGGTTTTGTGACCGGCCGCGAGGCTCGAGGCGCCGACCATGTCGACGCCGGTATCGATCGCCAGCTTCGCCGTCTCCTGCGGCGTCTGGAAGAGCGGCCCCGGCACCACCTCGAACCCGAGGTCGGCGAAGGCCGAGGCGACGAGGTTGGCGCCGCGATCATGGCCGTCCTGGCCCATCTTGGCGACGAGCAGCCGCGG
>NZ_QDFY01000039.1 GCF_003347635.1 Sphingosinicella terrae | reverse complement strand
GACAGCGCCGCCGACGTCTCCTCCAGGCTCGCCGCATTGCTCTCCGTGCGCCGCGCCAGATCCTCCGATGCCTGCGCGATCTCGCCCGCGCCGGTACGAAGGCTCGCCGAGCTCTCGATCACCGAGCCGATCAGCGCCCGGAGGCTGCGCAGCGCCGCGTTGAAATTGCTGCGAAGCGCTGCATAAGCCGGCGGGAATTCCGCTTCGACCTCGGCGGTGAGATCGCCCTTGCTGAGCGCGTCGAGGCTCTGCTCGAGGGTCGCGGTGACGGCCTGCTGCTCGGCGGCGAGCCGAGCATCCGTCTCGGCACGATCCACGGCCGCTTGCCGGAACTGCTCGACGGCCTTGGCGATCTCGCCAAGCTCGTCCTGTCGCGCGCGGTGCGGCACCACGGCTTTGCCGCCATTGGCAAGCGTCGTCGTCACCTCGGCGACCTCGTTCATCGGCTTCGCGATCGTTCGGTTGATCAGCGTCCAGATGGCCACCAGTCCGCCGGCTGCCAGCAAGGTGAACAGGACCGCCCAAATGAATGCGGAGGTGGAAAAGGCACGGCCGTCCAGGTCGGCCTGGTTCGCGCGCTCGCGAACCTTGGTCCGGAGCCGCTGCAGCTGCTCGACGGCCGCCGTCGAACGGTCGCGAGCCTCGCCCTTCAGGATCGCTTCGGCGCGAACCAGATCACCGGAACGGCGCACGGCGATGAATTGGTCGTTGCTCTCGTAGAGCCCCGGAAGAAGCCCCTCCAGTCGCTCGAACTCGGGAGCGAGCTCGCCAGCCAGCGGCTCGAATTCATCGAGGGCCGCGCGAAGATCCACCCGGCTCTGCTCCATGCGACGTTCGAGCGTGCGAATCTCCTCGGCCGAGTCCGCGATGAAATCGGTGAACAGGATGATCCGGTGCTCGCGCAACTGGGCTTCGGCGCGGGCGAGCGAATCATTACCGGCAAGGCCACGCTCGACGTGACGATTGGCGATGAACGTCATCTCCCGGTTGGTCCATAAGGCATTGGTTGCCAGTGCCGTGAGCAGGACGCCGATGCAGCCGAAGGCAAGAAGGAGTTTCTTGGGCAGCCGCCAATTGTTGAGGGTCGCGATCATGCGCGCTTTTCCTTGAAGTTGATGAGTTCGCTGCAGGAGCAGCCTTTCATCTGACTTATAGGAGGAATGCCCTACTCCTTCCTCGCCTTCCCAAAAAAAGCAACTAACTCAAAACCATCATGACTGAACGGCCGCGCCCGGTGCGTCGGTGCGCGGCCGCCAGGATGCGGGCCGCTGTCGGTAGCGGCGCTAGAAATCCTTCCACTCGTCGGCGTCGGCGACATGGGCGAGGACGCGGTTGCCGTTGGCCTTGGGCGCGGCGATCGGCTTGACCGGGGAGACGTAGCCGCCCTTCTTCGGCGTGGCCGACGCGGCCGGGGCCGCCTTGCGCACCTTCGCTGGAGCGCGGCGCCCCTGAC
>NZ_QDFY01000038.1 GCF_003347635.1 Sphingosinicella terrae | reverse complement strand
TCGAGCTGCTTGTCGCGCAGCTTCCTGAGGCCCAGAGCGATGCGGCGGCGGGTCGAGTGGGGCATGATCACCTCGTCGATGAACCCCTTGCTCGCCGCCACGAACGGGTTGGCGAAGCGGGTCTCGTAGTCGAGGGTGCGCGCCGCGATCTTCTCGGGATCGCCGATATCCTTCCTGAAGATGATCTCGACCGCGCCCTTGGCGCCCATCACCGCGATCTCGGCGGTCGGCCAGGCATAATTGAGGTCGCCGCGCAGATGCTTGCTGGCCATGACGTCATAGGCGCCGCCATAGGCCTTGCGGGCGATCACCGTGATCTTCGGCACCGTCGCCTCGGCATAAG
Source organism: Sphingosinicella terrae (assembly GCF_003347635.1). Classification (GTDB taxonomy): domain Bacteria; phylum Pseudomonadota; class Alphaproteobacteria; order Sphingomonadales; family Sphingomonadaceae; genus Allosphingosinicella; species Allosphingosinicella terrae. Next base: position 1,141 of record NZ_QDFY01000038.1, on the reverse strand, counting down.
CGAAGAGCAATTTGGCCCCGTTCTTGATGATCCCCTCATGCTCCTGGGCGACGCCGGGAAGGAAGCCCGGCACGTCGACGAAGGTGATGATCGGGATGTCGAAGGCGTCGCAGAAGCGGACGAACCGGGCGGCCTTCTTCGACGACTTGATGTCGAGCACGCCGGCCAGGACCAGAGGCTGGTTGGCGACGATGCCGACGGTGCGGCCCTCGATCCGGGCGAAGCCGGTGATGATGTTGGCCGCGTGGGCCGGCTGGAGCTCGAAGAAGGCGCCTTCGTCGACCACCTTCCGGATGAGCTCGTGCATGTCGTAGGGCTTGGAGGCGCTGTCGGGGATGAGGGTGTCGAGGCTGTCCTCGACCCGGTCCCAGGGATCGTCGCAGGGCCGCTCGGGCAGATCGTGCCGGTTGGAGAGCGGCAGGAAGTCGAAGAAGTCGCGGGTGGCGAGAAGCGCGTCGATGTCGTTCTCGAAGGCGACGTCGGCGACGCCCGACTTGGTCGTATGGGTGATCGCCCCGCCCAGCTCCTCCTGGGTGACGACCTCGTTGGTGACCGTCTTCACCACGTCCGGCCCGGTGACGAACATGTACGAGCTGTCCTTCACCATGAAGATGAAGTCGGTCATCGCCGGCGAATAGACCGCGCCGCCGGCGCAGGGCCCCATGATCAGGCTGATCTGCGGCACGACCCCGGAAGCGAGCACGTTCCTCTGGAACACCTCGGCATAGCCGGCGAGGCTGGCGACGCCCTCCTGGATGCGGGCACCCCCCGAATCGTTGAGGCCGATCACCGGCGCGCCGACGTTCATCGCCATGTCCATGACCTTGCAGATCTTCTGCGCATGACGCTCCGACAAGGAGCCGCCGAAGACGGTGAAGTCCTGCGCGAACACGTAGACGAGCCGGCCGTTGATCGTCCCCGACCCGGTGACGACGCCGTCGCCCGGGAAACGCTGCGCCTCCATGCCGAAGTCCGAGCAATTATGCTCGACGAACATGTCATATTCCTCGAAGCTGCCCTGGTCGAGCAGCACCGTCAGCCGCTCGCGCGCGGTCAGACGCCCCTTGGCATGCTGCGCCGCGATCCTCTTCTCGCCGCCGCCGAGCCGTGCCTGCTCGCGCCTCTTCTCCAGTTCCTCGAT
>NZ_QDFY01000037.1 GCF_003347635.1 Sphingosinicella terrae | reverse complement strand
GATAGCGTTGAAAAAGCGTCCGCTACTGACAGAAGCGGACGTCGCGCAGACTGAGCATGAGCGCGGCTGGGCGGTTTTACCCCGCCGTCGCCGGCACCCCAGCCGGGAGCAGCATGGCGAGCTTGCGGAGGTTCTGGGCGGTTGCGGCGAGGAGGAACTCGTCCTTTGCTCCGTTCGGGCCTCTGAGACGCAACCGGTCCATCTTCAGGATGCGCTTGAGGTGCGCGAACAGCATCTCGACCTTCTTCCTCTCGCGCCGTGAGGTGACATAGGCATCGGTGCCGGACAGCTCGCGGGCCAGATCGCGAGCGCCTTCGTGGATTGAGCGAAGCACCTTCCGGCCTTGTTCGCCGGGTCGGCACTGCGCCCGCAGTGAGCAGCTGTCGCATTCAAGTTTGCGGGCGCGATAGCGGTACAGGCCGTCGATCGGCGGCCGGGCCTTCGCGGCACGTCCTTCCTGCCAATATTGCCGCAGCTCCTTACCACCTGGGCAGATGTAGACATCCCGCTTGTGGTTGTAGCGAAAGTCGCTGCGCTCGAAGGTGCCGTTCTCTCGTCCCGACTTGTCGAAGACTGGGATGTGCGGCTCGATGCCGCGCTCGTGGACCAGCCAGGCGAGGTTGTCGGCCGAGCCGTAAGCGGAGTCCGCGGCGAGCCGCTGCGGCCAGACCCCGAAGCGCTCCTGCGTGCGCTCGATCATCCGCCGCTGCGCCGTAACCTCGGCTTGACGGATCGAGGTGGTCGCCTCGACGTCCATGATCACTGCGTGCTTAAGGTCGATCAGGTAGTTGGTTGAATAGGCGAAGAAGGCGAGCCCGCCGTTGGCGCCGGTCCACCGCGACGCCGGATCGGCGACCGAGATGAACTTGGGCACGACCGGTGTGGAGGCGCCGAAGGCAGCATCGTCGAGCACCGTCAGATACTCGCGCACGGCGTGGCTGACCGCCTCCGCGGGCAGACCCTCGTTGCCGGGGACGGAGCGCTGTCGATTGGCGTCCGCCTTGATCAAGCTGGCGTCGACGGCAAAACCCTCACCGCCGACGAGGCCCTCGACCAGGCAGCGCTCGACCGTCGTCTCGAACAGCCGGCGCAGCAGATCGCTGTCACGGAAGCGGCCGTGCCGGTTTTTCGAGAAGGTCGAGTGATCCGGCACCGCGCCGTCGAGACCGAGGCGGCAGAACCAGCGGTAAGCAAGATTGAGGTGGACCTCGTCGCACAGGCGCCGCTCGGAACGGATGCCGAGACAGTATCCGATCAGCAGCATCCGGATCATCAGCTCGGGATCGATCGAGGGCCGGCCCGTGTCGCTATAGAAGGGCCGCAGATGCTCACGGATGCTGGTAAGATCGACGAAGCGGTCGATCCGTCGCAGCAGGTGGTCCGCAGGAACGTGGCGCTCCAGGCTGAACTCGTAGAACAGAGGCTCCTGCATCACCGTCCGCTCGCCCATCATGGCTCGCCTCCCGCCTTGCTCAGCAGGATTGAATCAGAGCCGAGTCACCGCAGCAAGAGGAGATTTTCAACACTATC
>NZ_QDFY01000036.1 GCF_003347635.1 Sphingosinicella terrae | reverse complement strand
GTAACCTCGCCCATGGACGCCTCCCTTCGATGGTCGTTCGACACCACCATCTTGGCACATAGATGCCATCGGGGGGCGTCCACCCCATCAATTTTGAAGCTGCCGGACCCCCGCGCCAGCCGCGAGGGCCACGGCCGCCCGCCCGGGCGGATCATTCTTCGATTGTCAAAGAGCGAGTCGGGACGCTCGTCGTCAGCCTGACGAAACGGATATTAGAACATAACATGAACGAAATGTCAAGCCCAGGCGACGCTGCCTGACCGCGGCCGGGGAGACGGGAACAGGAATGGGAGCGGGACCCTCTCCCCCTCGTTCGCAGATTGACCGACCATGATCCTGGCTCTTTCGGCGATGGAGGCACGGCTGATCTTGGTGGGCGGACCGTCTGCTTGCGGGACCCGGTTGGAAAAGCCGACGCTTGACCGCTGCCTCGGCTATGACCGGCTGCGACCCATTGAGGTCATTCGGCCTCTCCCCCACCGTACCCATCCATCAAAGGGGCGCCCAATGAGCGAAGTGAAGCTGCTCTCTGAGCCGAGAAACTATGCCGTCGTCCATTTGCCTGGTCGGCAGTTTCCCGGCGTCGTCTTTCAGGGCGACAGCCTTCAGTTCCTGATTCGCGACCTTGAAAGAGCCGCTGCCGAGCAAGACCCCATCGAGAGAGCCGAGGAAATTGACGCCGTTCTTGAACGGCTGAAGGAGGTCCGAGCTCATTATGAGGCCGTAATGGCGAGGGAGGGCGTCAAACTTCCCTATCTTCGCTGACGTCCGACTGCGACCCATTGCGGACATTTAGCCGCAAGACGTCGTGTGCAAATCGAAGAACTGGTCCGGGATGGAGATGTAAGCCCGCTCGCCCCTGACGAAAGCCTCCGCAGCCTCCGTCGACCCGGCCGAAATCTCCGTTCGCTTCGCGCCGTCAGTGCTGGAGCTGATGCTTATGCCCGGTGAAAACCCAATCTTTGTCATCGAAGACGTGCTCTCCACGATGCGGACGGTCGAGATGGCTTCTCCCCCGCGATCAAAGATCACGCCATCAGTGATGCGGAACGCTCTCGGCCGATTGCGAGGGCGCACGTTATCGGGCAGCCCCTCACCTTCATAGCATCCATTCAGTGCTTGAAGATTGCCGAGTGGCTGCGAAACCACGCCAAACGCGCTCCAAGCTGCAAATCCCGCCGCAGTGAGAGCGAGGATCGACACGGCAGCGTTGATCGCTGTTAGCGGCCAGAAGTGGACGCTTTCGCCTCGTTCGAACTCTTCTATCGCAAACAGGCTAAGTGGCAGCCGGGTGATCCCAGTCTTCCACCCGACCCAGGCGGTATAGCCAAAAACCCCTGCCACTCCGAGGAGCATAGCGGTCAGCCAAGTCATGAACATTCGCCGCCATTCTCCCGCGCCAGCGTCCGTCGAAGCGGGAGCCTACCACAGCGAAGGCCCCCTTCAACATTCACCCCCGAGCGTCCGCTTTCCACCGATAGTGTTGAAAATCTCCTCTTGCTGCGGTGACTCGGCTCTGATTCAATCCTGCTGAGCAAGGCGGGAGGCGAGCCATGATGGGCGAGCGGACG
>NZ_QDFY01000035.1 GCF_003347635.1 Sphingosinicella terrae | reverse complement strand
AGGCCGATGTCGGCGACCTGGAAGATGGGCGCGTCCTCGTCCTTGTTGATGGCGACGATGGTCTTGGAATCCTTCATGCCGGCGAGGTGCTGGATCGCGCCGGAGATGCCGATGGCGACGTAGAGCTCGGGGGCGACCACCTTGCCGGTCTGGCCGACCTGATAGTCGTTGGGGACGTAGCCGGCATCGACGGCGGCGCGGCTGGCGCCGACGGCGGCGCCGAGCTTGTCGGCGAGCGGCTCGATATATTGGTGGAAGGCGTCCGAGGAGCCGAGCGCGCGGCCGCCCGAGACGATGATCTTCGCGCCGGTGAGCTCGGGCCGCTCCGAGTGCGCGATCTCGGCGCCGACGAAGCTCGACAGGCTCTGGTCGCCGGTGCCGGAGACCGCCTCCATCGCGGCGGAGCCGCCTTCCTTCGCCGCCTTCTCGAAGGCGGTGGTGCGCACCGTGATCACCTTCTTGGCGTCCGAGGAGCGGACGGTGGCGATGGCGTTGCCGGCATAGATGGGCCGGGTGAAGATGTCGTCGCCCTCGATGCCGAGGATGTCGGAGATCTGCATGACGTCGAGCAGGGCGGCGACGCGCGGGGTGATGTTCTTGCCCGTCGTGGTCGACGGCGCGAGGAAGGCGTCATAGCCCTCCATCAGCTGCGCGATCAGAGGCGCCACATTCTCGGCGAGGCCGTGGCCATAGGCGGCATCGTCGGCGACGAGGACCTTGCCGACCCCGGCGATCTTCGCCGCGGCCTCGGCGACCGCGGCCACGTTCGCGCCGGCGACGACGAGGTCGACCTCGCCGAGCCTGGCGGCGGCGGTGACGGCGGGAAGGGTGGCGTCCTTGAGCTCGCCTTCCTCATGCTCTGCCCAGACCAGGCTCTTCATCCGATCACTCCCGTTTCCTTGATCTTGTCGATGAGCTCGTCGACGCTGCCGACCTTGATTCCAGCCTGGCGCTTCGGCGGCTCGGCGACCTTGAGGAGGGTCAGGCGCGGCGCCGTGTCGACCCCGTAATCGGCCGGCGACTTGGTCGCGAGCGGCTTCGACTTGGCCTTCATGATGTTGGGCAGGCTCGCATAACGCGGCTCATTGAGGCGAAGGTCGGTGGTCACCACCGCCGGAAGCTTCAGCTTCACCGTCTCGAGCCCGCCATCGACCTCGCGGGTGACGCTGACCTCGCCGTCGGCCGGCTCGACCTTCGAGGCGAAGGTGCCCTGGGCCCAGCCGAGCAAGGCGGCGAGCATCTGGCCGGTCTGGTTCGAATCGTCGTCGATCGCCTGCTTGCCCAGGATGAACAGCCCCGGCTGCTCCTCCTGCGCCACCTTGGCGAGCAGCTTGGCCACCGCCAGAGGCTCGACCTCGTCGTCGGTCTGGATGAGGATCGCGCGGTCGGCCCCCATCGCCAACGCCGTGCGAAGCGTCTCCTGCGCCTTCGCAGGCCCGATCGACACCGCCACGATCTCGGTGGCGACACCCTTCTCCTTCAGACGGATCGCCTCCTCGACCGCGATCTCGTCGAAGGGGTTCATGCTCATCTTCACGTTGGCGAGGTCGATCCCCGTGCCGTCCGCCTTCACCCGCGGCTTCACATTATAGTCGATCACACGCTTCACAGCG
>NZ_QDFY01000034.1 GCF_003347635.1 Sphingosinicella terrae | reverse complement strand
ACGCCCGAGGGCATCGACGTCCAGCCCGTCTACACGGCGGCGGACGTTGCCGATGTCGATCCCGGCCTGCCCGGCTTCGCGCCCTATACGCGCGGGCCCTATGCCTCCATGTATACCGGCCGGCCGTGGACGATCCGGCAATATGCCGGCTTCTCGACCGCCGAGGAATCGAACGCCTTCTACCGGCGCAACCTCGCCGCCGGGCAGAAGGGCCTGTCGGTCGCCTTCGATCTCGCCACCCATCGCGGCTATGACAGCGATCATCCGCGCGTCGTCGGCGACGTCGGCAAGGCCGGCGTCGCGATCGACAGCGTCGAGGACATGAAGCTGCTGTTCGACGGCATTCCGCTGGGCGAGATGTCGGTCAGCATGACGATGAACGGCGCGGTGCTGCCGGTCATGGCCTTCTACATCGTCGCCGCCGAGGAGCAGGGGGTCGAGCGGGCAAAGCTCACCGGCACGATCCAGAACGACATCCTCAAGGAGTTCGCGGTCCGCAACACCTATATCTACCCGCCTTCACCCTCGATGCGGATCGTCGCCGACATCATCGCGTATTGCGCGAGCGAGATGCCGCGCTTCAACTCGATCTCGATCAGCGGCTATCACATGCACGAGGCCGGGGCGACGGCGGTGCAGGAGCTCGCCTTCACCCTCGCCGACGGCATGGAATATGTCCGCGCCGCCTTGGCCCAGGGATTGGAGGTCGACGCCTTCGCGCCCCGCCTCTCCTTCTTCTTCGGCATCGGCATGAACTTCTTCATGGAGGTGGCGAAGCTGCGCGCGGCGCGGCTGCTCTGGCACCGGATCATGGAAGGGTTCGGTGCCCAGAGTGCCAAGTCGAAGATGCTGCGCACCCACTGCCAGACCTCGGGCGTCAGCCTCACCGAGCAGGATCCCTACAACAACATCGTCCGCACCACGATCGAGGCGATGGCGGCGGTGCTCGGCGGCACCCAGTCGCTCCACACCAACAGCTTCGACGAGGCGATCGCGCTGCCTACCGACTTCTCGGCCCGGATCGCCCGCAACACCCAGCTCGTCCTTGCCGAGGAGAGCGGCATCACCAACGTCGCCGATCCTTTGGGCGGCTCTTATTATGTCGAAGCGCTCACCCGCGACCTCGCCGACCGCGCCTGGGCGCTGATCGAGGAGGTGGAGGGCCTGGGCGGCATGACCGCCGCCGTCGCCGAGGGCATGCCCAAGCGCCGGATCGAGGAAGCCGCCGCCGCCCGCGCCGCCGGGGTCGACCGCGGCGAGACGGTGATCGTCGGCGTCAATCGCTACCGGCTCGCCGAGGAGCCCGAACTCGACATCCTCGACATCGACAATGCGCGGGTCCGCGCCGGCCAGATCGCGCGCCTGGAGAAGGTCCGCGCGGCGCGGGATTCCAAGGCGGCCGAGGCGGCGCTGCAGGCGCTGCGCGCGGGCGCGGGCGGCGACGCCAACCTGCTTGCCCTCGCCGTCGAGGCGGCGCGGGCGCGCTGCACCCTGGGCGAGATCTCTTCGGCGCTCGAGGAGACGTTCGGCCGCTACGGCACCACGCCGGAGCCGGTCCGCGGCATCTATGGCGGCGCCTATGAAGGCGATCCGAAATGGATCCAGGCACAGGACGGCGTCGCCGCGATCGGCCGCCGGCTCGGGCGCAAGCCGCGGCTGCTCGTCGCCAAGATGGGCCAGGACGGCCATGATCGCGGCGCCAACCTCGTCGCCTCGGCCTTCGCCGACCTCGGGTTCGAGGTGGT
>NZ_QDFY01000033.1 GCF_003347635.1 Sphingosinicella terrae | reverse complement strand
TATCGCTCACCACGCTCACCACGGCTCGTGGAACGGCCGCACCTCGGCCAGGAACGACCAGGCGTCCTTGGGCTGGTGGGCCAGGTGAAAGACCTCCGCCGCGATCGACCTCGGCGAGATGAAGAAGTCATCCGGTTTGTCGGGCTGCAGCTGGCGCTGCCATGGCACGTCGATCGCGGCGTCGATCACGAGATAAGCGACGTGAATACCCTTGGGGCCAAGGTCGCGGGCAAGCGACTCTGCCAAAATGCGCTGTGCAGCCTTGGTCGGCGCGAAGCCGGCGAAAGAGGCCCGCCCGCGCTGTGCCGAGGTATTGCCGGTGACGATGATCGCGCCTTCGCCAGCCTCAACCATTGATGGCGCGGTGAGCCGTGCGAGGTGGAACAGCGCCATCGTATTGATTTCGAAGTTGTTCTGGAGCGTCTCCGGATCGATGTTCATGAAGGTGCCGAACGCGCCGCCGACGGCATTGTGGACAACCACTTTCGGCATTCCTACCTTCGTAATCGCTGCCGCGAGCGCGGCGGGGTCTGCGACGTCGCAGGGCACCGCCACCGTGCCTGCTATCTCCCGTTCAAGCGCGGAAAGCCTGTCCGCGTCCCTCGCCAGCATCGCTACGCGGTAACCACCATCAACGAAGCGGCGCACCGTCGCTGTGCCGGTGCCGGGGCCGACGCCGGTGACGAGTGCTAGTGGTTTGCTGTTATCGGTCATGCTGCATTCTCCAGTCGCGCAAGCTCTTCACGCACGAATTCCAGTCGGTCGTTGCCGAAGAACATTGCCTCACCGACGAAGATGGTTGGGGAGCCGAACACGCCGCGTTCAACCGCCTCATCGGTGTTGGCGTCGAGACGCGCGGCTACCTCGGCGGCGTCTATCAGGTCGGCAAGTGACGAGGTGTCGATCCCTGCGTCTCGGAGCGCCGCGACTATGGCCTCAGTCGTCGCCAAGGTTTTACCTTCGCTCCAGACGGCGCGATAGAGCGCTAGCGTGACACTGGCCGCCTCTTCCGGGTTTTTCGCGGCCAGCACTGCGCGGGAGAGCGCATCGCCATCGTTCGCACGCATGTCGGAAGGTTTAAGCGGTACTCCGTATCGCTTCGCCCAGCGGGCTAGATCCACCCGCGCGTAGCGACCCTTGGCGGCACAGGTGATGGTGGTAGGCACGTTGCCGACCCGGTCCATGACCTTGAGGATTTGCATCGGCTTTAACGCGATGGCGACGTCCATCTGCCGAAGCTGCGTGAAGGCGAGATAGCTGTAAGGGCTACGGAAATCGTAGAAGAACTCGATGTTCTGGGTCATTGGTCGCCTCCTGCTGACGAGAGAAGCCGGCGCACGGTGTCGTCGGCGCCCGGCCCAGGTCGCAATTCGATGCGATCCAGCGGCACCGCCATGCCGGTCTCAGCATCAACCAAGGCCAGCTTGAGGGATCGGCCTGTCTCACGGTCGATCGTTTCGACCGTTGGCGACCCGAAGCCGCTCGCGTCCCACCGATCGCCCCACTCGCGTAACGCCACGCTCACCTTCCAGAGGTCGCGGCCTTTGCGGGTCAGACGATATTCGTCGCGCGGTGGTCGCTCCTGGTAGCGAACCCGCTCGACGATGCCGGACGCGATAAGATGCTTAAGGCGAGCGGCCAGCGTCGCTGCAGGAATGCCGGTGCTGGCGCGCAGATCGTCGTACCGGCGGAGGCCAAGCGACAGATCCCTGATGACAAGCAGCGCCCAGCGATCTCCAATCAGTTCGAGCGCCCCTGCAATCGAGCAGCGCATACCGGCGAAGGATTTCGGCTTCATTCTCTC
>NZ_QDFY01000032.1 GCF_003347635.1 Sphingosinicella terrae | reverse complement strand
AGGTCTTTCACCTGGCCCACCAGCCCAAGGACGCCTGGTCGTTCCTGGCCGAGGTGCGGCCGTTCCACGAGCCGTGGTGAGCGTGGTGAGCGATACAATTGATACTGCGCCAGACGGACTTGAGCAGCTGAAGGCAATGCTCGCCGGTGGCCTCAAGGCGCCGATCGGCCAGACACTTGCTTTCGATCTGGTCGAGGTGGAGCGCGGACGGGTAGTGTTCGAGGGAAAGCCCGACCGCAGCGTTTACAACCCGCTCGGGGCTGTCCACGGCGGCTACGCTGCAACATTGCTCGATAGCGCTTGCGGAATCGCAACCCACTCTACCCTTGGCCCGCATCGGGGCCATACCACGCTGGAGCTGAAGATCTCCTATTTGCGCGGTCTCAGCGAGGACAGTGGCACGGTGCGTGCGACTGGCCGCATAGTTTCGGTCGGCAGGCGCGTGGCCTTCGCTGAGGCACAGTTGCACGACGGCGCCGGCCGGCTGTGCGCAACGGCCACCTCGACTTTGCTGGTGTTCGACGTGGAGCCTCAGGGCCGTGGCGCACTTCAAGCCTGACACAAACCATCGGAGCTCGCCGGATGAAAGCCTATGCAATTGGCGGGTACAAGGAGCCGGTAACTCTCCACGACTTGCCCGAGCCCGTAGCCGGTCAAGGTGAGGTTCTGGTCGCGATCGCGGCAAGCAGCGTGAACCCGCTCGACAGCCGACTCCAATCCGGCGCCTTCAAGGCCATTCTTCCCTACGAGATGCCGCTCATTCTGGGTCACGACCTCGCGGGCACGGTGGTCGCGGTCGGACCGGGCGTAATCCAATTCAAGGCTGGCGATCAGGTGTTCGCGTGCGCGGGCAACGGGAGGATCGGCACGTTCGCCGAGCGGATCGCCATCGCCGAGAAGGACTTGGCGTCGAAGCCTATCGGGCTCAGCATGCTGGAAGCGGCGGCGCTGCCACTCGTCTCGCTTACCGCGTGGCAGGCGCTCGTCGAGCGCGCGCAGTTAAGGTCCGGCCAGCGGGTGCTTATCCATGCGGGCTCGGGCGGCGTAGGTACCGTTGCCATTCAACTCGCCAAACACCTCGGCGCGCAGGTCGCCACCACGGTCGGCACTGCCAACGTCGGGCTGGCGAAGGAGCTCGGGGCCGATGTCGTCATGGACTACCGCAAGGAAGCGTTTGAGGAGCGCCTGAACGGCTATGACGTTGTGCTCAACACGCTTGGCCCCGACGTGCTGGAGAAGTCACTGAAGGTGCTCAAGCCCGGCGGAAAACTGATCTCAATCTCCGGCCCGCCCGATCCCGCGTTCGCTCGACTGATCGGAGCGAACTGGATCGTCAGACAGGTGATGCGACTAGGGAGCTTGAAGGTCAGGCGGAGTGCGCGGCGGCGCGGCATCGACTACAGCTTTCTTTTCATGCGCCCCGACGGCGCTCAGCTTTCCGAGATCGCGAAGCTGGTTGATGCCGGCACGATCCGGCCGGTGATCGACCAGGAGTTCGACTTCGATGCGACGCCCGATGCGCTCGAACGCTCGGCCTCCGGCCGCGCACGCGGCAAGGTGGTGATCCGCATCGCTGCGGACGGCGCCGTCGGCCGCCCGGACGTCTGACGCATGTCAGGCGCGGAGGCGCTGTCGGAGATCGAGCGATCCTCCCGGCTAAGGGGTGGACGGTTGACGCTGCTCGCCAGCCTGGCCGCGCTCGGTGTCCTGGCGACCAACATCATGCTGCCGGCCTTCCCCCCGATCGCACGCGACCTTAGCGTTGATACGCGCGACTTGGCGATTACGCTCAGCGTCTTCTTCGTTGTGTTTGCGGTCGGCCAGCTCTTCGTCGGGCCGCTCGCCGATGCCTTAGGCCGCAGA
>NZ_QDFY01000031.1 GCF_003347635.1 Sphingosinicella terrae | reverse complement strand
CCGCGCGTATAGGGCGCGAAGCCGGGCAGGCCGGGATCGACATCGGCAACGTCCGCCGCCGTGTAGACGGGCTGGACGTCGATGCCCTCGGGCGTGCGCCAGGCAAGGTCCTTGCCCTTCACCTCCTTCGCGGCGGCGGCGTCCCAGTCGGCGCGGGTGGGTTTGCTGTCGGTCACTTCACTTTTCCCAAACCGTTCGGGCTGAGCCTGTCGAAGCCCTATCCTTCATAGCTACCCAAAGAAAGGAACGTCCTTCGACAGGCTCAGGACGAACGGCCGTAGCTTCAATGGCCCTTCGGCGTTTCCATCAATTCGACCAGAACGCCGCCCATGTCCTTGGGGTGCACGAAGATCACCGGCGTCCCATGCGCGCCGATGCGCGGCTCGCCAAGCACCTTCGCGCCCTTTGCCTCCATCTCGGCCTTGGCTTCATGGATGTCCGGCACCTCGAAGCAGACATGGTGCTGGCCGCCGGCAGGGTTCTTCTCGAGGAACTTCAGGACCGGGCTGTTCTCGCCCAGCGGCTCGAGCAATTCGATCTGGCTGTTGGGGGTGTCGACGAAACAGACGCGGACACCCTGCGCCGGCAGGTCGAAGGGGTCGTGGATCTTCGTGGCGCCGAGCAGGTCGCGGTAGAGCGCGACGCTCCTCTCGATCGACGGCGTCGCGACGCCGACATGATTGAGGCGGCCGAGGTTCATAGCAGGCTTTCCTTGAGACGAAGGCCGAACAGCAGGTCGATCGCGACGAGGGCGATCAGAGCCAGGCTGGCGGCGTGGAGGGCGAGGAGGAAGCCGAACTTGGCGCGGTCGTCCTCGCGATGGATCGAGGTGCGGTAGAGCGGCAGCCGGCCGGTGCGAAGGCCGCGCAGGATCCGCGCGGCGATGACCGGCACCAGGATCAGGGCGACCAGGCCGACGAACAGTTCCTCGGTGCGGCCGGAGTTCATACTTCGTGGTCCCCTTCCGACGGTGGGCGCGTCTCGCGACGAACGCTGACGATTACCCTGTCGTACACGTCGTTCATGAAATTCCTGGCCTGCTCCTCGGTGGCGAAGTGCAGGTTAACGCCCAAGCCGAAATTGAGCGACGCGCGCATGTCCCGCTTCCAGCCGCGCCGCGCGTTCCAGTCGCGGATCTCGCGTAGAACGAGTCGTCGTCCGGCCAGGTCCCAATCTGCGACAGCCCTTTCCAGCGCTGCCCCGGACGAGCCATGTTCTTCCACCCAGTCCTCGCGGAAGTAGCAACTGAGGAACTGCTGAAGCTTCGGCCAGAGCTCCTCTGCTTCCAGCGCCAGTTGTCGACTCTGGCGGCTCATGGCGCGACGCCTCGTCGCTCTTGCGGCCGATTCGCATTCAAGGCGCGCAGGTTCCCGAGCGGACGAGCGGGAGGACGTGGTCGCGAGTGAGGGGCGCCAGGACAATCGCGTCGCCGTCTAGATCGTACCAATGCGCTTCCTCTATCTCCGCCGCCGGGATGATGCCGCCGTCAAGCACGACTGCAAACAACTCGGCTTCGACCAATTGTCCGGGCTCGTTCGCCGCTGCGGCCGAGTAGCGGCCGATCGGGCGGGGTTCGCCGACGAAGCCACAGCCCAGTTCCTCGCGCAGCTCGCGGGCCAGGGCCTTGGGCCCCGTCTCGCCGTGCTCGAGCTTGCCGCCCGGCTGCATGAAGGCTTGGGTGCCGCGCTTGCGGACGAGCAGTATGCGGCCGCGTCCGTCGACGATCAAAGCGGCCGCGATGCGGATCGTCGGCGCGTCATCACAGCGGGATGTTGTCATGCTTCTTCCAGGGGTTTTCGAGCTGCTTGTCGCGCAGCTTCCTGAGGCCCAGAGCGATGCGGCGGCGGGTCGAGTGGGGCATGATCACCTCGTCGATGAACCCCTTGCTCGC
>NZ_QDFY01000030.1 GCF_003347635.1 Sphingosinicella terrae | reverse complement strand
GCGCTCTCCGAGACCCGGCCCATCGCCTGGACCGCCTCGTCCGCCATCGATCGGCCGCCATCGACCGTGGAGATCGCCTGGTCCGCCCGCTCGACCGTGCGCGTCGAGGCCGACGCCGATGCCTTGATGCGCTCGTCGATCTGCGACAGCGCCGCCGACGTCTCCTCCAGGCTCGCCGCATTGCTCTCCGTGCGCCGCGCCAGATCCTCCGATGCCTGCGCGATCTCGCCCGCGCCGGTGCGAAGACTCGCCGAGCTCTCGATCACCGAGCCGATCAGCGCCCGGAGGCTGGCGACCGCCTCGTTGAAGTTCGACTTCACCTGCTCGTAGACGCCGCTGAACTGCGCCTTGATCTCGCAGGTGAGGTCGCCGCGGGCCAGGCTCGCCAGGCCCTCGGAAAGCGTGTCGACCACCCGCTTCTGCTCCGCATCCGCCCGCGCCTTCTCGGCCGAACCCTTCTCCAGCTCGACGGCGGCATCGCGGAAGACCAGGACCGCCTTGGCCATCTGCCCGATCTCGTCGCCGCGCCCGATGCCGGGAACGTCCACGCGATTGTTGCCCGAAGCCAGGTCGCCCATCGTCTGCTGCAGACGCGCCAGCGGGGCAGTGATGCCGGCGCGGGCTACGACTATCGCCGTGGCGACCCCGCCGGCCACGGCGATCAGACCGATGGCCAGAAGCCAGATCAAGGTCGAGTTCGCCTGCTGCTCCAGCGCGGCAGAGCGCTCGTCGTTCGCCTCCACCCGCGCCTTGATCAGATTGCCGACCTTCGTCGACAATTCGTCGATCTGGCGGTCCACGCGATCCATGACCTGGAGAGCCTCCGCGTCGCGATTCTGCAGCGCGAGCCGGATTCCCTGCGCGGCGGCCTCGTTGATCCGGCCATATTCCGCCTGGATCTCGCCTCCTGCATCGGCGAGGGCCGGATCGGTCGCGACGGCCTCCTCGAGGTTCCGCTGGCCAGCCTCGTAGGTTTGCCGAAGATCGTCTGGTGCCGAGCGAGCGCGCGGGCTGGCCGAATCGTGGGACGTCGCCCGATAACCAATCTCCGCGATCTGCTGCGCGCGACGGTTCATTCGTGCCAGATCGGTATTGGCCGGCAGCGTCTGCCTGGTAAGCTTCCCATAATCGTCGGACAGCCCGTTCATGGCGAGCGAGCTGAACAGTGTGATGCCGATCGTTATCACGCCGAGCATCAGGAGCAGGCTGACGACCTTGGTCGTGATCTTGGAGTTGTCGAGTATCTTCATGGGACAGTCCCTTGGATGCGCACACGATCCGCCGCTGCCATCAAGCCCGGCCGTGTCGGTGGTCGGATTGCGCAGGCCGCGGGGCTGGAAGTGATGAAGGGGCTTCAACACGTCCCGTGCGCTGCGGACTGCCTGCCTCTGCATTATAGACGGGACTGCCGCTCGAACGCGGAGCGCGGCCAAAGAGTCGACGCGGAGCGCCGTTGACCTTCGACCTGGCACCCAACGGCGCTCCCTGGCGCGGCGAGGGCCGCAGCGAACCATGGGTGAGACCGCACGGCTTGGGCAGGTGATCCGCCATGGCCGGACCACCCGCTCCAGATTGCTGATTTGCGGCTCTCCGGGCGGTCGGACGAGGTTCGACCGACCGGCGACCCCTCTAGAAATCCTTCCACTCGTCGGCATCGGCGACATGGGCGAGGACGCCGTTGCCGTTGGCCTTGGGCGCGGCGAGCGGCTTGACCGGGGAGACGTAGCCGCCCTTCTTCGGCGTGGCCGACGCGGCCGGGGCCGCCTTGCGCACCTTCGCTGGAGCGCGGCGCCCCTGACCCTGCTCGCCGATCTCGAACTGACCGGCCTGCTCGGCCAGCGCCTCGACCTCGCCCGACAGGTTGCGGGCGGCCGCCGAGGTCTCCTCGACCATCGCCGCATTCTGCTGGGTCGACTG
>NZ_QDFY01000003.1 GCF_003347635.1 Sphingosinicella terrae | reverse complement strand
GATCGGAACCCTCCTCGACCACTTCCAACCTGCCGAATGCGCGAACTACCTCGCAAACAGCGGATATGCTTCAGTCTAAGATGATCATGCTCTAGCCGGTCCCAGACGCCCGCCTTTCGCCATCGCACGAAGCGGTTGTAGCAGGTGGTGCGCGGGCCGTAGCGCTCGGGCAGGTCACGCCACGGCGCACCGGATCGCAGCACCCAGAAGATGCCGTTCAGCACGCGCCGGTCGTCAACACGCGGCACACCTCGCGGTTTGTTGGGTAGCAGCGGCTCGATCACGCGCCACTCAAAGTCGGTCAGGTCATATCGGCTCATGTGGAGCCTGAATCAGAACTCGGCGTGTACTGAAAGCCATCGTCTATGAGCACGACCCGCTGAGCCTGGGCCGGTTTCGCCACAACTGGGCGGTCGCAAGAGAGTAGCCGCCCGTGCTGTCTGGCGTGAGAACAATCAGAAAGTCACGGTCGTCGCGTATCTGCGCATGGGCTACGGCGGTTGCCGGAACTACCCGCCTGCGCTCAACACCTCGAACAACTCGCTTGATCTGAATTTGCAGCCGATACGCGTTAGCCCAGTTCGGAAGCGGATCAGTGCCTTGCGCAGTTGTCTCACTGACCGTCCTGATCCGCCCGACCACGGCCAAATCGCCGCATCCGAACTCCAGCCTCTGCACCGGTTGCGCGGTCGCGCATCCAGCCAAGGAGCAAAGCATCAGCAGCCAAATTCCAGAGCGCATGGCCGAGCATAGTATGCGCGGCCATCGCCATCCACCCATCAGACGCAATTTATGGGTTCACGACCTAGTCCCACGCACTGCAGTCAGGATCACGCCATGCCCGAAACGCCCGACCGGATCCTTCGCCTGAAAACCGTTCTCAGCCGTACGGGCCTCAGCCGCTCCACGCTGTATCGGAAGATGCAGGACGGCAGCTTCCCGCGCAACGTGCGGATCAGCACTCGTTGTGCCGGCTGGCGGGAGTCAGCCGTCGAGACTGGATGCGCAATCCCATGTTCTATTCGACTGAGGATCATCCGCCGCACTGAAATCAAGACAGGCAGCTTCCTCACGATCGTGCGTGCGTCTGCCCTTCGGACGAGACCGGGAGCGCATCACTCCAGCACAAGGATCGCTAGTTAAGCTCAGCGGCGTCCTTCAACTGCCAACGAACACGCACCAACCATCCAACGCAGCGCTGTGCACACCCGCATCCATCCATAGCACCCGCTCATATGCCGTAGGATTGCGGTATTGCTCCCCTACTTTAAGGATGCAATCCTCAAGCAGATCCACGATTCGTCTTCTGGGGCGGGCTCTTATTGTAGTGGCTTGACTTCACCGGTTGTTATGCTGGTCATTCTGTGATTACGCGGTCCTTGGGATATACTGGACGTCTGTAATATTGAATGCCTTTGTTAAAGCATTTATAGATAGGTTACTGCAATCATTCTTAGAGGGTGTTTTGCTTGTTCACGGGCTCGGCTAATCCGCTGTGCATTGGTATTAGAGATATACTGATACTCCATACCATTCAAGTCCGCGACACTGCCAGGGCGCCCAGTGAGGAGTGAGATCATGAAGCCAACGATTCGCACCATTTTCGCGGACGACAACGACCGCCCAGCCGCCAACGCTGAAGCGATAGCTGATGGATTCTCGGTGGCCGAAATGATCTTCGGTTCAGATCGGCCTGAGGCTGAATTTCCCGCTCCAGTTATCATGTCCAACTCGTCCTCCACGACGGAGGTGACAAAGATCCTGGTGACGGCGCATTCCCTCAGCGCCGAGACGTTCGCTGCCTTTGGATACATTAGCCTTGGCTGGCATGGCGCCATGCCAGCAGGAACGGGCGCGGCTTGGTGGCCCGTCGCTCTTCCGCCGCAGCCAACCCCTCGAGATCAAGCGCTAACGCAACTGAGCACGCACCTGCGCGAGGATAGCCAACTGACGGAGAGCGATTTGGCTCTCATGCGTCAATACAACATTGAACTAAGCGATCTTCTTCGGCCTGGCATATATCAGGCGGAGTTTAATGTAGCCTTCCTTGGCGAACATAGGCAGTGGGTCCGGGTCAATGAAGACGGTAAGTCTGATCTGATCACTGCATCACCTTCAGCTACAGGCACACTCGACATCAGAATTGAGAAATTCGAGGATTCTGACCACGGCAGGCTACGCATGAGCGGGGAAATTCGCTTCGCCGTTGCATCAGCGACTGTCGGTAATGATCAACTGACCGACACCCTCTGGGCACAAATGGTCGCTGAGGCGATAGAGCACGATAGTCGCGGGCTGAACTATCACTTTCTCGGCCAAAATAGTAACTCAGCATTTGCGACCATCGGTGCTGCAGCTGGCTTAATAGGAAGGGAGGACTGGGGCAATTCGGCGCCGGGCATTTCAACTGACCTAAACGATGTCGATCCTAGTACACAGCCACCTAAGGTCCCCGTCGGTTCGTCCTCCTCCCTGAATGGGACCTCCGGCAATGACAACCTGAACGGTTCGACCACGTCTACCGTGATCCACGGGTTTGCCGGAAATGACGTCTTGTACGGCAACTCCGGTGGCGACCACATCGATGGCGGTGCCGGCGCCGACCAGATTTTCCTTGCTGGTGGCTCCGCCGTCGGTGGCGACGGCGATGACAATATTAGCGCGATGAGCAATAGAAGTGTGACGCTGAGCGGCAACCTAGGCAACGATACGATAACAGGAAGCGGGAAGGACGACGCTCTTGGCGGAGGGTTGGGCTCCGACACCCTGAGAGGGCTACTGGGCGACGATAGGATCGAAGGAGGCGACGGGGATGACTTCCTATTTGGTGGCGACGGCAACGACATATTGATTGGCGGCGCAGGGATAGACGTCATCCACGGAGACGCTGGCAAGGATGCAATATTGGGGGAAGATGGTGCCGACGAGATTTATGGTGGGGCGGGCAACGATGCGCTTAGCGGCGGCGGCGGCCGAGATACGATCAAAGGTGGAGACGGCGACGATCTGATCAGGGGCGGAGCGCTTGCGGATCAGCTCTGGGGTGGCCCAGGTGCCGACACCTTCGTCATCGCCTACAAGGGCAACGACTGGTTCGGCGTTACCGACTCCTACTGGGTCCGCTCGGGCTCGGCGCCGGGAGGATACGTGCTCGAGGTCGATACCATCCATGATTTCCAGAGTGGCATAGACAAGATCGACCTGAGGAGCTTTGCGCCTTATGGGGCCGATCACTCGTCGCTCTATTTCCTCCCCGAAGGGAACGGGATGAGGGTCGGCTGGCTTGTTGATGTTGGAGGAGCCTACGGCTTTGATGGCGAGGTCTTCCTCGCAGGAGTTACGAGCGTTTCAGCGTCGGATTTCCTGTTCTAGAAGGGCCTAACGTTCGCACGAGGGAGCAAGTGAGGCATGTTTTTTCAGCGCTTGGCGATGTTCGTCGCCTCCGGAATCATGGCTAGCGGCTGCGCAAATCCCGAGTTCCCGAGCACCCCGCTGTTCGAGGGCCTTGTTGAAGCGGGCTACGAGCGCGGCGAGAACCTTCTCCGCGAGCGTATCGAACAACGATACAAGGTGGGCGATAGCGAGGCTGGGCTAGAGGATTATTTGCGCTCGCAAGGTCTCGAAACGACGCGGATGGAGCAATCAGGCGCACCGGGATTGCCTATTTATGGCGAATCGCATGTAACCACGGATGGGATCTGCGGCCATATCGTCCACGTGAATTGGCGGGCCGACGAGGCCCGGATCATCAGAGAGCTTGTAATTGACTATTCGGACCAAGGTTGCCTTTAGGTCTATATTTGGCACTCAAGCGGTTAAGGGGTTTGCCGGCGCCTCAACCTGTCATCGCGCTGGGGGTACAAGGTTGCCCGCCCACGCTCCCCCTGCAGTTCAGAGGGCGAGTGTCGCCAATGCCTCCGCCGCAGCATGACGGCACAAGTGCCCATAATGTCGCTCGATCATCTCTACGCTTGTATCGCTGATCTGAGCGATAGTGAGCAGCGGGAGACCTCCGTTCACGAGATCCGTGATGGTACTGTGCCGAAGGGTATAGGCAGTGGTCCCCGACGGAAGCTGGGCTTTCCTGACGGCATTCGCGATCGGAACCTTCCAGCTCCACCGGCCCCATGCCTTACCGTTGGACTGGGCGAAAAGCGGCGCCCCCGGAAGCTTTCCCTTTGCTTGAGCTGCAAAGAGCTCAGCCGCCTTCGCTGGAACCAGGATGCGACGCGGCTTGCCCGTCTTGTCCTTCCCGATCGTCAGCTCGGAGGTGCGTCGGTCGAAGTCTCCGGCCGCGAGGCTCGCCACCGCACCGGGCCGAAGCGGGAGCAGGCAGAGCGCGTTCACAAATGCCTTTGCCGGTCCATCTACGGCTTCCAGCAGCGTTCGTCTCTGCGACTTGTCGAGATAGAGCGTCCGCTGCCGGTCCGCATTGCGGATCGGCTTCAGGGCCTCGTGCCATGCGGATTCGGTCTGCGGCGTTCCCGGCGGCAGGACCTTGTTCAGCGCGGCTCTAAGCACCGCCATTTCGCGGTTCACGGTCGCGGGCGCTCGAATGCGGAATAGCTGATTCCCCTTCTTTCGCCTCGTTACCTGCGCTGGCTTCGACTCCAGGCCCTTTCGCCACTCCTGGAGGTGGTGCCGTCGAAGCTTGGAGAGCTTCAGCTTCGCGATTGAATCGCTGTAGACCAGCCTCTCAAAACGACCGGCGGCCTCCGTGTTCACTGCGGCATATCGACGGCATGCCTCCGCTACGGTCTCGACGATCTCCTTGGGAACACCCCCGGCCTCGACGAGATCGGCGAATGCTTCGGCCTCTTTCTTCGCCGCTGCGAACCGATCCCGCAGCGGCAGCGATCCGAAGTCGCCCAACGCCTTCAACCGATAGGCCGAATTATCCTCGTCATACGCGCGCGCGACCCATGTGCCCGCACCCTCCCGTGCAGAAGGTCGATATCCGAGGAAGCATTTCGGCCGAAGCCTTTGCCAGTGCGGCTCGCGGCGCGAGGCCAGCATTTCGCGCGATTTAACCCTGCTGAGGTCGAGTCCCATAAGCTCCCTCCGCAATTCCGTACGGAAAATGTACGGAAAACATGGTGGGAGAATCTTGGACCAACTGAAACTCGGAATCAAGTTTTTCTAGTGACTTAGCGCGTCCCAGGAAATCCCACTACCTCCCTTTTCTAGGCCCTCCGAAGGCAGAGGCCACAGGTTCGAATCCTGTCGGGTGCGCCATCTTTCACTTTGTCCAGTCCGGACCGTGGACAGGTCACCGCCATCCCCTTAGGCTCGGGCCAGTTGATTGCCGGCAACAGCCCCCTCGTCACTTTGTGGATAGGTCCGGCCCTGGGCCGCGTGGAACGCGCCTGCCTGCGATCGGCTCTGCGGCACGGACACTCGGTAACGCTCTATTGCTACAGCGAGCCGCAGGGTGTGCCGGAAGGCGTCACGGTGGCCGATGCGGCCGAGATCTTGCCGGAGAGCCGGATCATCCGGCATCGGTCAGGCAGCGTGGCGCTGTTCAGCGACCTGTTCCGCTATCATCTGCTTGCCAGAGGGCTGGGGACGTGGATCGACACGGACGTCTATGTAGTCCGGCCGATCGACCAGGCGCGCCCCCATCTGTTCGGCCACCAAAGCGTCAACGTCCTGAATGGGGCCGTGCTGCGCCTCCCGGCGGACTCGCTCATGCTGGCGGCGCTGCTCGACTTGTTCGAGGAGCGGGACGTCCCCGACTGGCTGAGTGCGGAGGAACGCGAAGCCGCCGCGGCACGGTTGCTGGCCTATGGCAGGACCGGCCTCGCGCTGATGCCGTGGGGCACGGCCGGCCCGGATGCCATCACGGCGCTGGCGCATCGGTTCGGCGTCTATGACCAGGCTTTGCCGCAACAGGCTTTCTATCCGGCACATGTCAGCCAATCGCGCTGGCTGCTCGATCCGACGAACAGGCTCGAGGATGCGGTTCTGCCCGACACGATGGCGATTCACCTCTGGTCGAACCTGATCCGGAATTGGAAGGACCAGCCGGCGCCGGCCGGCACCGTCCTGGCGCGGCTCCATGCGGAAGGCGCCTAGCGCCGAGAGCCCACCGGAAGACGAATGAAGCCCTGACGTCCGCAACCGGCCACCTGGCGGCTCGGCTAAACCGGCGCCGCAGCGGCACCCCGCCCATAGGCGCTCGGCGGCACGCCCACCGTGCGGGTGAAGGCGACGCTGAAGGTGCTGGCCGAGCTGTAGCCGACGCGCTCGGCGACCTCCGCGACGCTCCCGACTTGCCCGTCGCGCAACAGGCCCTTCGCCAGGGCCATTCGCCAGTGGACCAGATATTCGATCGGGGAGAGGCCGACGGCGCGCCTGAAGCGGTCGAAGAAGATCGAGCGGGAGAGCCCCGCCTCCCTTGCCAGTTCCACGACCGTCCACGGGTGGGTCGGGCGCGCATGGATATGTCGGAGGGCGACCGCCAGGCGCGGATCGGCGAGACCTCGAACGAGCCCCGAGGGCGCCTTGGAACCGGTCGTCGAGCGAAAGGCCTCGATGAGCAGCACCTCGATCAGGCGCGCGAGGACGGCGTCGCGCGCGGGCCGGTCGCCCCGCGATTCCTCGTCGATGAGCTGGACGAGGGTGGACAATCGCGCCTCGCCCGGAATGTGGACGAGCTGCGGCATCAGGGACACGAGCAAGGCCGCGTCCGCCGATCCGAATGCGCAATAGCCGACCACCATGCGGGTGTCGGGCTCCCCGTCCTGGCAGCCGAGCCGGTAAAGCCCCGGGCGGAGCTGAACCGGCATCGTCTCGGCGGCCTCTTCGATGTCCGCGAGGCCGCTGGAAACGGCGAAGTCGTAGGCGGATGGGATCAGGGCGAAGTCGCCCGGCTCGAGGATGATCGCCTCGTGCGGCGGAACCGACAGGCGGACGCGGCCCTCCATGACCAGGCAATAAAAGGGCTGCCCCTCCTCGGAACGGGAGACCAGCCAGGGCCCCTTCCCCAGCGTCACCTTCGAGAAGGCGGCGCTCGGCCGGAGCAGCTCCACCACCTGGGCGAGCGGATCAATCATATCCGGACTCCTGCAAATGAAATATGGACATCCGCTTGTAGATCGTCCGGCGCCGAAGGGATAGCTCCCATGCACCCCAGATGGATAGGAGCCACGAATGAACACGATCCTGATCACCGGATGCTCGTCAGGCTTCGGCCTCGAAACGGCGCGCTACTTTCTCGACCGGGACTGGCGGGTGATCGCCACGATGCGCACGCCGCGCGACGGCCTTCTTCCCCCGTCCGATCGCCTGCACGTGCTTCCGCTGGACGTGACCGATGCCGAAAGCATCCGCCGGGCGGTCGACGCCGCCGGTCCGATCGACGCGCTGGTCAACAATGCCGGCATCGGACTGCTCAGCGCCCTGGAAGGCACGAGCACGGATACGGCGCGCGAGCTTTTCGAAACGAACACGATCGGCACCATCGCGATGACCAGCGCAGTGCTTCCCCAGATGCGAGAACGCGGCGCCGGCGTGATCGTCAACGTCACCTCCAGCGTAACCCTGAAGCCGCTTCCGCTCCTGTCGGTCTACCGGGCGAGCAAGGTGGCGGTGAACGCCTTCACCGAATCCCTGGTCCCGGAAGTCGAGCCGTTCGGCATTCGGGTCCGCCTGGTCCTGCCCGGGCGCGCGCCGGACACCAGCTTCGGCGACAATGCGCGCGAGCGCATGGCGGCGGGCTTTCCCGAGGCCTATGGAGAGATGGCGCAGGGCCTGTTCGCAGGCTGGCAGACCGAGACCGAATCCACGCGGACCGTCGACGTGGCCGAGGCCGTGTGGCGCGCCGCGACCGATCCGTCCTGCCCCCTTCGCCTGGCCGCCGGAGCGGACGCCGTGACCTGGATGCGCGAAGCCGCTTGAGCGAAAGTTCGACCGACAGGGACCGAGCCGGCGCGGCGCCGGCTCGGCCCTGCACCCCGTCACCGCCTGACCAAAAGCAAGGTCGGCGTCGATCACGCCGGCACGGCGGTCAGCACGCCGCGCGAGTCGACCCCGGTCGCGCACGGCCCGACTCATCCCTTGGTATGGTGGCGTCATCCCAGCGGATAGCCGGTTCATGCTCGGGTGCGATTGCCCGGGAAGCGGAGGATTCCGAGACTGGATGCCTCGGCACGAAGGATTTCGTGGCGGGATGGCCGAAGCAAACCAGCAACAAGAGGATTCGCTCGTGACCCAGAAGATTGGCGCCGTCGCGCTCGCTGCCGCTGCCGCTGCCGCTGCTCTGACTCTGTCCGGCGCGGCGCCGGCTCAACCTGCCGGCGAGCGCGCCGCCGCCGCCACGATCGTCCTCGTCCATGGCGCCTTTGCCGACGGTTCGGGGTGGCGCGCCGTCTATGACGACCTCAGCGCCCGCGGCTACCGGGTGGCGATCGTGCAGAATCCGCTGACCTCGCTCAGCGATGACGTGAACGCGACAGTCCGCGTGATCGACCGCCAGCCCGGACCCGTCCTCCTGGTCGGGCACAGCTGGGGAGGAACCGTCATCACCGAAGCCGGCATTCACCCCAAGGTCGTCGGCCTGGTCTACGTCTCGGCCTTGGCGCCCGACGCGGGCGAGACCACCGCCCAGCAATATGAGGGCTTTCCCGCCGCTTCCGAGTTCGTGATCGATACGCAGGCCGACGGCTTCGGCTTCGTCAATCCGGAGCGGTTCAAGGTCGGCTTCGCGGCCGATGCCGACGATGCCGATGCCGCCTTCCTTCGTGACTCGCAGGTGCCGATCGACATGTCGGTGTTCGCGACGCGCCTGGAGAATGCCGCCTGGCGGTCCCGGCCGAGCTGGGCGATCATTGCGCGCGACGACCGCGCATTCGGGGCGGGCATGCTTCTCCACATGGCTCGCCGGATCGGCGCCGAGATCACCGAAATCCCTGGCAGCCACGCCGCCTTCCTGACCCAGCCGCGAGCGGTCGCCGACGTCATCGATCGTGCGGCCCGCGCAACCGCGCGCACGGCCGCGCCCGCAGCGGCGGCGGGCCGGCGAGAGCAGCCTTAGGCCTGGCGCATGCGCGCCTTCGCTAGGGCCTGACGCGCGCCGGCAGGGCGGCGACCTCCTCCGGCGTCAGCGCGCTGACCAAGCGGACCTGGCAGCGCTGGGGACGGCCAGTCGGACCGCGGGTGACAATGGACGTACCCAAGGCCGATCCGGTGCAGACCATCGCGCTGCCGGTGGTCGCCAGCCGGACACGGCTAGTCAAGTCGACGTCGGGACAGGCTCCCATCAGGTCGAGGCGGTAGACATCGGGCCCGACACGCAGATGGACGGTCGTGGGGTCGGCAGAGCGGAAGTTGCGGACGCTGCGGGTGGAAAAGCATCGCGGCGCCTGCCGCGACGCCCCCTGCGCGCCCAGGCCGGGATCGTCGGATCCGGCCGCACAGCCGCCCGCGGTCAGGAGAAGGATCGCCGCAGCCCCGAATGAAGGTCTTGCCATATCGCGTCTCCGTCGGATGTCGTCCGCTCCCACGGGAACCCCGTCCTCGCGCCTATGGCTATCGGCGCCGCGAGAGCCGCGACATCGGGACAAACCCGGTCAAGGCTCGAATCGAGACCCGATCCACGGAGAGCCGCTTCCGGCCGACCGCTTCGATCTAGGCGTCCAGGAACACCCGCATCGTCTCGACGAACCGCCTCCAGGCGCCGTCGCCCTCGAGCAGGATGTGATTGCGCCCCTCGAGTGCCAGGAACCGCGCGCCGGGAATGGCTCTCGCGAGCGCGCGTCCCGCCTCGAACGGCACCATCGCATCGTCGCGGCAATGGGCGACGAGGGTTGGCACGGTCACGCCGGACAGGAGGGGACGGACGTCCGACGTGGCCGCGACGAGTTGGTAGGCGCAGACCTGCGCGCCCCCCCTCGACCGCGGCAGCCCGACCTATGTCGGTGGCATCCTCGAAATGGCCAATGCCCGCCTCTACCCGTTCTGGGCCGACCTGACGTCCGCGTTGCGGACCGGAGAGCCGCAGAACGAGATCAGGCATAGCGGCGAGCCGATGTTCGACACGCTTTACGCGGATCCGGCGCGCCTGGAGCAGTTCACGGACGCGATGACGGGCGTGTCGATGGCGAACTTCGAGGCCTTCGCCGCGCGGTTCGATTTCACGCGGTTCAAGACGATGGCCGATATCGGCGGCGCCACCGGCCAGCTCTCCTGCATCGTCGCGCGGCACCATCCGCACCTCGCTTTCTCGACCTGCGATCTTCCGGTCGTGCAGCCGATCGCGGAGCGGCGGATCCGCGCGGCGGGCCTCGCCGGCCGGATCGAGGCGGTGCCGCTCGACTTCCTCACCGAGGAGTTTCCGAAAGCGGACCTGATCACGATGGGGATGATCCTCCACGACTGGAATCTCGAGCAGAAGAAGAGGCTCATCGCCAAGGCCTGGCGGGCCCTTCCCGAAGGCGGCGCGCTGGTGGCGATCGAGAACGTCATCGACGACGCCCGCCGGACCAACGCCTTCGGACTGCTGATGTCGCTCAACATGCTGATCGAATTCGGCGACGCCTTCGACTTCACCGGCGCGGATTTCACCGGCTGGTGCCTCGAAGCGGGCTTCAGCCGATGCGAGATCCTGTCGCTGGCCGGGCCGGCGAGCGCCGCGATCGCGTACAAATAGCCGAATGCGGGTGCGGCGGTGCCGCACCCGCATTCGGCGCTCAGGCCCGGACCACGCCTTGCCGGACGAGCTCGCCCTGGAGCGCCGCGATCGCCCAGACGTCGAACAAGGCGTGCGCCAGCATCACCCCGACCAGGCTCCCGGTCAGATGATAGACGAGGCCGAAGGCCAGGCTGATCACGAAGATGAAGGCAGCGATCCCCACGGAGGCGAGGTGGATAAAGGTGAAGAGCAGGCTGACCACCAGTATCGCCGCCCAGACCGGCAGATGATCGCCGGCCAGGGTCTGGAGGCCGCCCCGGAAAAGCGCTTCCTCGCCGACGCCCGCCGCGAAGGCGAGGATGAGGATATGGGTGGGCCGGTAGCGGCGGCCGTGGGAGAACAGCATGCGCTGGCGATCGGCGGCCCATGCCATGAAGCGTGGAAAGGCCCGGGAGATCCCCTGCATCGCGCCGATCATCGCGCCGCCCATCGCGAGCGCCACGACAAGGTCGCTCGCCCGCCATCGGATGAACCCGTCAAGGTCCCGGCCCGAGAAGTGCCAGATGAGGAGGCCGATGCCGGCAAAGACAATCCCCTGAGCCAGCACGAGCAAGGCGATGTTGCGCGGCTCGTCCAGCCAATGCCGCGGCTCCGTCCGTTGCTCGTCGATCCCGCTCATGCCGACCTCCCGGCGCCCGCGAGGGCCAGGACGACGTGACTAGCATCGAGCCGGGATCGGTCCAGCCCGGACCGGGTCAGCCGTCGACGATGTCGGAATATTCGGGGTGCCTCGCCGCAAAGCCTTGCAGGAAGGGACAGCGCAGCACCGCCTTGCGACCGCTGGCGCGGATCAGCTCGAAGGTGCGGGCGGCGAGGCGGGAGGCGATCCCCTGGCCGCCATATTCGGACGGCACCTCGGTGTGGGTGAGCACCAGCCGGTCGCCGTCCACCCGATACCAGGCGGCGGCGAGGCCGTCGGGAAGCGCGAGCTCGAAGCGGCGCATCGCCGGATTCTCGACCACCGCGAGGCTTGCGACATCCAGGGCGAACGACGAGGCACCCTCTCCGCTGCCGCCATCGTTGCTCATTCTCTCCTCCCTTGCAGAGCCGTCACGACCGCGCCCCGATCGCCGCGACGGGCGCGGCGACGCCCGGCGGGGGCGCCTCCCGGGCGAGATAGAGGTGGAGGGCCGCGACAACCTGGGCGCCGTCGCCGACGGACGCGGCGACGCGCTTGACCGAGCCGGCGCGAACGTCGCCGACCGCGAAGATGCCGGAGCGGCTGGTCTCGAGCGGCAGCCGGCCGCCGCTGCAGGCGCCGCCGGTGAAGACGAAGCCCCGGGCATCGGTCTCGAGGCCGGCGCCGCCCAGCCAGTCGCTGTTCGGATCGGCGCCGATGAACAGGAAGAGATGGCGGATGCGCCGCATGGTCTCCGCGCCCGACTTGCGGTCCCGCACCCGGATCGTCTCGAGCGTCGTCCCCTCGCCCTCCATCGCGCTGATCTCCGCTCCGGTCACGGTTTCGACGTTGGCGAGACCGGCGATGCGCTCGACCAGATAGGCGGACATCGTTTCCTCGAGAGGCCGCCGGGCGATCAGCACGACGCGCTTGGCATGTTCGGCGAGGAACACGGCCGCCTGCCCGGCCGAGTTGCCGCCGCCGACCAGGGCGACCTGCTCGCCGAGACAGAGCCGCGCCTCGAGCGGAGACGCCCAATAATGGATGCAGTCGGCCTCGAACCGGTCGGCCCCCGGCACGTCGAGCCTGCGGTAGCGGGCGCCGGTGGCGATCACCACTGCGCGGGCGCTGACGCTGTCGCCGTTGGCGAGCCGCAGCCGGTAAGCGCCTTCGCCGTCCGCCTCCAGCATCGTCGCCTCGTCGGGAATGGCCATCTCGACGCCGAACTTCTGCGCCTGGGTAAAGGCGCGTCCCATCAAGGCCATTCCGGTGATGCCGGTGGGGAAGCCGAGATAATTCTCTATCCGGGCGGACGCGCCCGCCTGTCCGCCGAAGGCGCGGCAATCGAGGACCAGCACCGACAGGCCTTCCGACCCGGCATAGACGGCAGTGGCCAGGCCGGCCGGGCCGGCGCCGACGACCGCCACGTCGAAGCGCCGGTCGGGATCGATCGGGCTGACGAGGCCGATGCAGCGGCCGAGCGCGTCCTCGGTCGGATTGCGAAGCAGCTGGCCGCCGGCGCAGAGCACGATCGGCAGCTGCTCGGGCGCGATGTCGAACCGCTCCAGCAGGATGTGGGCATCGGCGTCGGTCTCGGGATCGAGATGGGTGTGCGGGTGGCCGTTGCGGCCGAGGAAGTTCTGGAGCCGCAGCACGTCGCCGGAGCCGGCATGGCCGACGATGACCGGACCGCCGCCGCCGCTCTCGATCAGGCCCATTCGGCGCAGGATCAGGGCCCGCATGATTCGCTCGCCGATTCCGGCTTCGGCGACGAGCAGGGCGCGCAGGCGCTCCGGTCTGATCGCGACCACCTCGACCGGACCTTCGGCGAAGGCGTCAACGAGAGCGGGGCGGCCGGAAAGCTGGGCGATCTCGCCGAGGAAATTGCCGCGGCGGTGCACCGTGATCGGCTCGGATCCCTGGCCGCTGCGCTGACTGACCGCGACCGCTCCCGAAAGGACGATGGCAAGGCCATGGCCGGCTTCGCCGACACGGACGAGGGCCTCGCCGTCGCCGAAGGCGCGCCGCTCGCCGAAACGCTGCAGTCGCTCGATCTCCGTGTCGGTCAGTTGCGGGAAAGCCTGGTCGCGGCGGGCCTCGACGACGGAGACGGCGGGACGAGTCGGGCTCATGCCGCCACCGCGGCGGCTGGGGTGGCTGGGGCGACCGGAGCCGTTGCCGGCTCGGGCAGACGTCGGATCCAGTCGAGCATGGTTCCCGCCACCTCCTCCCAGCCCGGCTCGTGCGTGAGGAAATGCGATCGGCCGGGGAAGCAGACATAGTCCGTCCGCCCCGGCGCGTCGCGTTGGATCGCGAAAGCCGCGCGGGAAAGTCGCGGGGAGATCAGCCGGTCGGCGTCGCCGCCGCTGATCAGCAGAGGCTGCGTCCGCCGCTCGGGGCGGACGCGGGTTTGCAGCCCCAGAGCGGCCTGGTGGAAGATCCGCCCTGGCGCCGGAATGACGAAGCGCGCGAACGCTTCGTCGACGAGGTCGGGCGGCGCGGCATTGGCGAAGAGCCGGCCGAAACGCGCGCGGCTGAAGGCGTAGGGCCGCTTCCAGCCGTTCGGGCGAAGCACGATCGGCGCGATCGCCCGAAGCGCGGTCGGGCCCGGTATCGCGCCGCGGATCGGCGCCGGATTGAGCGCCACGCCGGCAGCGCCGACTCCCCGGTCGAGCAGCAGCTGGACGAGGAGCCCGCCGAACGAATGCCCGATCAGGATCGGCGAGCCGCCGAGCCGGCGAATGAAATCCTCATGGGCGTCGGCGATGTCGCCGACGCCCAGGCGCCCGAAGGCGGGAGGCGGCGCCGCGCGAAACGCGGCGGCCGCTTCCTCTCCGCTGCCGAAGGGAGGGAGGCCCGGCCAGGCGGGCGTATGGACGGCGAAGCCCGCCGCTTCGAACCGCCGGCGCAAGGCGTCCCAGAAATCCGGGGTCACCCAGGCGCCGTGAACGAGGACGATATGGCGGGACATTGGCAGGCCTCCCTCCGGAACGGCGTCAGGCGGTCATCGGCATGGCTGGCCGGAGTTCCGCCCCGCCGGTCAGAGGCTCGCCGCAAATGAAGGCGAGGAGATCGGCATTGAGGATGTCGGGATGGGTGGACAACATGCCGTGCGGCAGTCCGTCATAGGTCTGCAGCGTTCCCTGGCGCAGCAAGGCGGAGGAAAGCGGCGCCGAATCCGGATAGGGCACGATCTGGTCATCGGTGCCGTGCGCGACCAGGACCGGGACGTCGATCGCCTTCAGATCCTCGGTGAAGTCCGTTTCGGAAAAGGCCTTGATGCACTCGTAATGCGCGTTGGCGGCGCCCATCATGCCCTGCCTCCACCAATTGTCGATCAGGCCCTGCGAGACCTGCGCGCCGGGCCGGTTGAAGCCGTAGAACGGCCCGGTGGGCAGATCGATGTAGAATTGCGCGCGATTGGCGGCGAGGGCTTCGCGAAGGCCGTCGAAGACCTCGATCGGCGTCCCGTCCGGATTGGACGGCTTGCGCACCATGACCGGCGGGATCGCCGCGACCAGGACCGCCTTGGAGACTCGCCCGGCCTTGGCCCTGGCGACATAGCGGGTGACCTCGCCGCCGCCGGTCGAGTGGCCGATATGGACCGCGCCCTTGAGATCGAGCGCGTCCGTCAGGGCCGCGACGTCGGCGGCATAGGTGTCCATCTCATGCCCGGTGGCGGACTGGGAGGAGCGTCCGTGACCACGGCGGTCGTGGGCGATGACCCGATAGCCCTTGGCGAGGAAGAACAGCATCTGATTGTCCCAGTCGTCCGCGCTCAGCGGCCAGCCGTGATGGAAGACGATCGGATCCGCGTCGCGCGGGCCCCAATCCTTGTAGAAGATTCGGGTGCCGTCGCTGGTGGTCACTTTGGGCATGTTCTTCTCCTTCTGCTTCGGGGGGGTGGGGGGTGGATGAGGCCGGGCTCAGGCGGCGACGCGGGCGGGCGCCGGCCGCTCGAGCGCATGACGCTCGGCCCAGTCGAGGGCGAAGTCGGCGACCACCTCCCAGCCCGGATCCATGCAGGTCCAGTGGGAACGGCCGGCGAATTCGCGATAGTCGGTCGTCGACGGCGCACGGCGCTGCTTCTCGTAGATGGCACGGATCATCCGCGCATCGGCGATCAGGTCGAGCTCACCGGCGATGAGCAGCAAAGGCGGCCGCTTTGGATTGGCCCAGTCGATCTTGAGCGTATCGACGACGCCGTCCCAATAGACCTTGCCCGGGGTCGGGACGATGTAGCGGTCGTAAAGCTCGTCGGCCCGGTCCTTCGGCACGGTCTGGGCGAAGCGGCGCCTGAAGAAGCGCCGCGACATCGTCTTCAGCTTGCGCCGGCTGAACGGATCGATGAACACCGGCAGCGCCGACCACAGCGCATGGCGGCCGAGCGGCACGCCCGGCGTCGGCGCCGTGTCGATCGCCACGCCGACGGCGCCGAGGCCGCGATCGAGCAGATGCTGGACCGCGACGCCGCCCATCGAGTGGCCGATCAGGATCGGCGGCTCCGGCAGGGCGCGGATCAGGGCGTCATAATGGTCGATGATCTCGCGCTGGCCGACGGCGGCCAGCTCCGGCCGCGGGCTCGCGCGCAATTCGGCGGGGTCACGGTCGTCGAACGGCCAGTCGGGAGCGAGAACCTCATAGCCCCTGGCCTCGTAACGGCGCTTGAATCCTTCCCAGCTCTTCGCGTTCAGCCAGGCACCGTGGATGAGCATGATCGTCTTGGACACCGCCCTCTCCTTTGCGTGAGCCCCGGACGAGCTCGTCGGGACGGTCGGAGCATGCGTCTTGCCCCGTCGGCGGCCAATTCTACGTGGGGCTGGGCCTCTAAGACTTTCGTATAGGTCGAGGGTCAGGCGAGGACAGGAAGGGTCACCACGAAACGCGCGCCGGGCCCATCCGGGCGGTCTCCCGCTTCGATGTGGCCGCCATGCGCCTCGATGATCGACCGGCAGATCGGCAAGCCCATCCCCATCCCGCTCGCCTTGGTGGTGAAGAAGCCGTCGAACAGCCTTTCGGGAACGGCGCCGCCGAAGCCCGGACCCTTGTCCTCGAACAGGATCCGCACCGCCTGCGGCCCCGCCTCGGTGGCGATGTCGAGGCGGGCGGCCGTCTCGTCGTAGCCCGCCATCGCCTGCATGGCATTGACGGCGAGGTTGACCAGGACCTGCTGGATCTGGACCCGATCGGCATGGACCGGCGGCAGCCCCCCGGCCAGCGACAAGGCGACGGCGACTCGGTGGGAATCGAGGTCGTGCCTCAGGAAGGCGATGGTCTCCTCGACGAGCGCATTGACACAAAGCTCGGCGCGCTCCGGCTCGCGCCGCTGTGCCATGGTACGGACGCGCTGGATGATGTCGGCGGCGCGGCGGGAGTCCGCGGCGATGCGGGCGAGGACGGCGCCGACCTCGTCGAGATCGGGCTCGGGCCGCTCGAGCCAGCGCAGGCCCGCCCCGGCATTGGCCGAGATCGCGGCGAGCGGCTGGTTGACCTCGTGCGCGATCGAGGCGGTGAATTCGCCCAACGTGGCGACGCGCGCGGCATGGGCGAGGTCGGCCTGGACCTTGCGCAGCATACGCTCCGCCCGAAGCCGGTCGCCTATGTCGATGACGCCGAGCAGGACGACGCCCTGCTTGCGGCTCTCGGCCGACCAGGAGACGGTGAACAGCGCCTCGATTTCCCGTCCCTGGAGATCGAGCAGCCTCGTCTCGCTGATCAGGTGAGGCTGCTTCTCCAAGGTCGCGGCGAGCGCTTCGACGAACAGGGGCACGCTCGCTTCCGGCCAGAAGCGCTCGACGCCGTCCCCGACGATCTCGTCCTTCGAGGCGGCCCCGAACAGCGACAGCGTGCGGGCGTTGACGTCCAGGACTCGAGCGACGCGCATCGCCTCGCGCACCAGCTCCGGATGATCGGCCAGATAGGCGCGAAGGTCTGCGACCCCGGCGCCGCGCAACGGCAGCAGCAGCGCGCCGACGCGGTTGAAGTCGATCTCCCAGAAGGAGACTGCCATCGCCTCGAAGAGATTGCGGAAGCGATAGTCGTTCAGCCGCAACGCCGCCTCCGTGGCGCGGCGATCGGTGACGTCGCGGCCGGTCTCGACGATCCGCCCGGCCGATCCGGCCGCCGAGGCGCGCAGCGACCAGCGCAGCTCGACCACCCGCTCACGGCCGTCGCGGGCCCGGCGCGTCACCTCCCCTTCCCAGCTTCCGGCGGCCTCCAGCCCCGCATCGAGCGCTTCGAACGACTCGCCTCTCATGTGGGGAAGCAGCTCGGCCTGCTTGCGGCCGACCGCCTCGGCGCGCGTCCAGCCATATTGATGGGCGGCGGCGGCATTCCATTCGACGATCGTGCCGGCAAGGTCGCGAACGATCACCCCGTCATGGACCAGGTCCAGGATGCCGGCGCCTTCCGACCTGTCCGCTTCGGCATCCCGCATCCTGTCCTCCGCCGCCGGAGCGATCATGCCGCGAGCGCGCGCTCCACACAATCGATCAGCGCCTCGCTCTCGAACGGCTTGGCGAGCACGCAGAAGGCGCCCCTGTCATGCGCCTCACGCTCGACGGCAGGCCCGAGCAATGCGGTGATCACGATCACCGGGACGGAATAGCCCAGGTCGCGTAGCCGGCCGATCAAGGCAATGCCGCTGGTTCCCGGCAGGTGAACATCGGCGATGACGCATCCGCAGCGACCGTCGCGGACGGAGAGATAGTCGTCCGCGCTGGCGAAGCCGCGCGCCTCGTAGCCGAAGGAACGCAGCAATCCGACCAGCGCCGCACGCAGCGACTCGTCGTCCTCGACGACCGAGATCAGGGTGTCGGCGGCCATGCCCTCTCCTTCCGGCCGCAGCAGATCCGGCCGGCAACGCGATCTACCTTTCAGAAAAGCCGCAGGATCAACACTATACTTGGGTATGACCGGGGACGGAGGACGGTCGCAGCGCCTCCGCCATGCGGACCAGCTCGGCGAGCGAGCGGGCGCCCATCTTGCGCATCGCGGCACCGCGATGGACCTTCACGGTGATCTCGCTGAGGCCGAGCAGGCCCGCGACCTGCTTGTTCATCTTGCCCTCGGCGACCAGATCCATCACCTGCCGCTCCCGCGGGGACAGCGTCTCGTGGCGCCGGCGGAGACCGTCCAGCTCTCCTTCGTCGCGCCGGCGCTGGCGGTCGCGCGCGATCGCCTCGGCCACGGCGTCGAGCATGTCCTGGTCGCGAAACGGCTTGGCCAGGAAATCGACCGCGCCGGCCTTCATGCCGCGCACCGTCATCGGGATGTCGCCATGACCGGTGATCAGCACGACGGGCAGGCGGACGCCGTGATCGGCCAGCCGCTCCTGAAACTCCAGTCCGCCGGTGCCGGGCAGGCGAACGTCCAGCACCAGGCATCCCGGCCGATCCTCCTGCTGCGCGGCGAGAAAGTCCCGGACCGAGCCGTGCGCGCAGGCGTCGAGGCCGACCGACCGGAACAGGCTCGTCAGCGCGAGCCGCATGCCTTCGTCATCGTCGACGATGTGAACGATCCCCGTCTCTTCCTCGACGCCTTGCTGTGCCAAGCTGCGCTCCCCGGCTGCCCTCGCAACGAGATGCCATTGCCGGTCGGGATCGGTCAACGCGAAGGAGGCAAATGCCGACGCGCGCGGACGGGTTGCCGCCGGAAAGGCCCCGCTTTACCCTCCGGGTGACCCTGTCGACCGAGGGAGCGCGCATGACCGACCGCCGCAGCATCCCGCCTCTCTCGCCTTTCGAGGCGGAGATCGGCTTCACCCGCGCCCTGCGCGTCGGCGATCATATCCTCGTCTCGGGCACCACCGCAGCGGGCGGAGCGGACGGGTCGGTGCCGTCCGAGGCGGGCGCGCAGGCCGATCTGTGCTTCGATGAGATCGTCGGCCATATCGTCGCGCTCGGTGGACGCCGCGAGGACGTCGTGCGGGTGAGGATGTTCGTGACCGACATGACCGACGCCGACGCGGTCAGCGCTTCCTTCTCGCGGGCGATGAAGCCCGCGCTCCCGACCGCGACCCTGGTTGGCGTCTCGGCGCTGTACCGGCCTGAATGGAAGGTCGAGATCGAGGCCGAGGCGTGGGTGAAGGCCGAAGCGGCGCGGGAATAAAATAATCGATTCTAGGTTGCCGGGCGGCCGCCGGAGAATACTCGGCGTTCCCGTTTCCGCAACACGGCGTTCGAGATGGTTCGCCTTGCGACAATGCCGCCCAGGCGCCATCTCGGCTCCAAGCATGAAGTCAGGAGACGAAATCATGATCGAGCTTCGGCCCTTTCAAACCCTCGGCGGCGCCAATCACGGTTGGCTGGATGCCAAGCATCACTTCTCCTTCGCCAATTACCACGACCCCGAGCGGATGGGCTGGGGCAGCCTCCGCGTCTGGAACGACGATACGATCGAGCCGCGCTCGGGATTTCCGCCCCACCCGCATTCCGACATGGAGATCATCACCTATGTCCGCTCGGGCGCGATCAGCCACCAGGACAATCAGGGCAATAAGGGCCGCACCGAAGCCGGCGACGTCCAGGTGATGTCGGCCGGAAGCGGCATCGCCCATGCCGAGTATAATCTCGAGGATGAGGTCACCCAGATCTTCCAGATCTGGATCCTTCCCACCGAAAGAGGCGGGCAGCCGAGCTGGGGCGCCCGTCCCTTCCCGAAGGGCGAGCGATCGGGGCGGTTCGTCGCGCTCGCCTCTGGCTTCGAGGAGGATGGCGATGCGCTGCGGATCCGGACCGACGCCCGCGTGCTCGGCGCGACGATCCGGGCTGGCGAGACGGTCGACTATCCGATCGGCAAGGACAGGCGGGCCTATCTGGTGCCCGCGACCGGGGCGGTCGAGATCGACGGCGTGCGGATCAATGCCCGCGACGGCGCCGCGATCAAGGACCTCGAGACGCTGCGGGTGACGGCCATCGAGGAAAGCGAGATCGTCCTGGTCGACGCCGCCTGAAGCCAGGCCGCCGGGAGGGGCGCCCCCGTCCCTCCCGACGCGCCGGTGCGCCGGCGCTCAGGCGCGCGTCTCGCCGTCCCAGACGATGACGCGGTCGCCGACGCGCGCCACGCCGAAGAGCAGCGCCGCGAATTCCCTGGGCAGGCCGATACAGCCGCGGGTGGCGAGATCGTCGCGAAGCTCCGGCGAGCCGTGCAGGGCTACGCCGTCCCAGGTCAGCCGCATCATGTGCGGCATCGGCGCGTCGTACAGATTCGAGACGTGGTCGGCATCCTTCTCGAGGATCGGAAACTCGCCGAGAGGCGTCGGCTTCTCGTTCGCCCCGTAGAGCAGGCTGGACCGGCCGATCTCCACCCCGCCGCGATAGACCGAGATGACGCGTCCGCGGATATTGGCCACGATGACGGTCGGGCCTTCCTGCGGGATCGGCTGATCCGTCCACACATATTCGCCCGGGCGCAGCCAGTGCGGAACGTCCAGCTCGCGGCGGAGCTGGACGGCTTCGAGGATGGCCGCGGCCGTGGGCGCACGGCCGCCGAGAAGCGAGCCGTCGCCGGTTGCGGAAACAGCCGGGACGACGGCAGCGGCGGCAACGGCCGGCGCGGCAACGACCGGCGCGGGAGCCAGCGCCGGGGCAGCGGCCGGCGCGGCAGGTCGCATGGCGAGTGCGGTGGCGGCCGGAGCGGTCGCGGCCGGACTTCCCTGGGCCGAGACGAGGGTTGCCGTGTGAAGAAGCAGGCCGAGACTGCCGCCGGCAAGCAGCACGCGGATGAAGCCTGCCGTCAGTCTGGCTGCGCTCGTCCTCGACATATCCACCTCTACGCGACCGCCGGCGAAACGAGGCCGGCCAGCATTCTAAACGCCTCGAACCGACCGGAAGACAAGGCCCGGGAATCGACCGTCCCGGCAAGGGACGATCGGCCGGAAAGGGTTAGCGCCGGCAGACGCGAGACCTCTCTTATCGGAGGCAGCCTTGTTCTCCATGTGTTCGGCCGATAGGCTACCGGGCCCGACAGGCAGAGAGGGAGGAGGCGTTGATCAAGCCGATCATCAACCTCGACGAGGTCGAGTATGACGATGTCGAGGAGAACGGCCTCTACACGTCCAGCCGGGCGCTGTTCAGCGAGAGGATCGGGGCGCGCAACCTCGGCTACAATCTCACGACGCTGCCGCCCGGGAAGGTACAGTGCCCATTCCACTGCCATCATGGCGAGGAGGAGATGTTCTTCATCCTGGAGGGCGAAGGCGAGCTGCGCTTCGGCGAGCGGCGTTACCCGATCCGCCGCCATGACGTCATCGCCTGCCCGCCCGGCGGCCCCGAGGTCGCGCACCAGATCGTCAATACCGGCACGACGACGATGCGCTATCTGGCGATCTCGACCCTCGTCGAGGTCGAGGCGTGCGAATATCCGGATTCCGGGAAGGTGCTCGTGGTGACCGGCAAGCCGGGACAGCCGGGCCTGCGCAAGATGTTCAGGGCCGAGACGACCGTCGACTATTACGACCGGGAGGGTGTGTGAACTTCCTGCCGGTCCGGTGCCGTCTCGGCGTCTTCGACTTCGATGGGACGCTTGCCGGCACCGCCGACTGGGTCTTCGCGCCGTGAACCAGGCGCGACACGCGCGGGAGGCCGGCGTCTCCTGCGCTGCAATCATCAGCCGGGGCCATGCGACGCGCGAAGCGCTGGAGCGCGTGCTGCCGGACGGCGCGCCATTGAGCGCAGCCTCGAAATTGGCTAGCGAAGTCGCGTTCGCACCAGGAAGAAGGAGGGCAAAGATGAACGCATCCACCGTCGCCATGCCCTCGATCCGGCCCGGAGCCGCCGAGGGCTGATCCGCCCGCGGCCCTCAAAGCCGCCCCTTCCCTCCCGATCAACCTGTCACAGGGACGCACGCGTCGGCGTGCGTGGTGCTTCGATGAACAGATCCAATGCGCGGCGCCCCGCTTCAGTCCTGGGCCTCGTCCTCCGTTTTTCCTTCCGCCATTGGGCCCGCCAGCCGAGGCTCGCTCTGGGAATCGCCGTCTGCATGGGCCTGGCGACGGTCACTGAGATCTTCGTCCCGGTCTATGCCGGACGGCTGATCGACGCCCTGGCGCTCGGCGCCGACGGACGATCGGCCGCTCTCGCCGCGTTCGCGACCATGGTCGCGCTCGGACTTGCCATGGTGGTGCTGCGCCACATCGCCTGGTGGGCCGTCATCCCGTTGACGCTGACCAACATGCGCGAAGCCGCCGCGGAGGCCTTCCACCGGGTCCAGCGGCTGTCGAGCGACTGGCATGCCAACAGCTTTTCCGGGTCGGTCGTGCGCAAGATCACGCGCGGAATGTGGGCGTTCGACGAGCTGAACGACGTGCTGCTGCTGGCGCTGCTGCCCTCGCTGGTGGTGCTGGCCGGCACCGTCGGTCTGCTGGCGGCGAAGTGGCCGGCGCTCGGAATGGTCATGGCGTTGGGCGCGATCCTCTATGTGGCGCTCAATCTGGGGCTGGCGATAGGCGTGCTCGCCCCGGCCGCCCGGCTGTCGAATGCGTGGGATACGAGGATAGGCGGCCTTCTCGCCGATGCGATCGGCACCAACGCCGTCGTCAAGGCCTTCGGGGCGGAGGATCGCGAGGACGCGCGGCTCGCCGAGATGATGGGCAAGTGGGCGCGCCGCACGCGCCGCACCTGGATGTTCTTCACCTGGAGCGGGAGCGGCCAGCTCCTCTTGCTGTGGGCGATACGCGCGGCCGTGACCGGGACAGCGCTCTGGTTGTGGGCAAGGGGCCAGGCCAGCGCCGGCGACATCGTCTACGTGCTGACCGCCTATCTGGTCCTGCACGGCTATCTGCGCGATGTCGGCCAGCACATCCACCAGCTCCAGCGTTCGGTGAACGAGATGGAGGAGCTGGTGAAGCTGCACGACGAGCCCCTCGGCGTCGCGGACCATGAGGCAGCGCGGCCGATCCGGATCGACTCCGGCGAGGTGCGCTTCGAGCATGTGACCTTCCGCTATGGCGGCCATGCGACCCCGCTTTATTCCGCCCTCGACGTCGTCATACCGGCCGGCCAGCGAATCGGGCTCGTCGGGCCGTCGGGCTCGGGCAAGACGACCTTCGTCAAACTGATCCAGCGACTCCACGATCCGACGGAAGGACGCGTCCTGGTCGACGGCCACGATATCGCGCTCGCCTCGCAAGCCTCGTTGCGCCGTCAGATCGCGATCGTCCCGCAGGAGCCGGTTCTCTTCCACCGCAGCCTCGCCGAGAATATCGGCTATGGACGGCCGGACGCGAGCCAGGAGCAGATCGAGACGGCGGCGCGGCTTGCCAACGCCCACGACTTCATCGCCGCTTTGCCTCGCGGATACCGCACCTTGGTCGGAGAACGCGGCGTCAAGCTGTCGGGCGGCGAACGGCAGCGCGTGGCGATCGCCCGCGCCTTCCTTGCGGACGCGCCGATCCTGATCCTGGATGA
Organism: Sphingosinicella terrae; assembly: GCF_003347635.1. Lineage (GTDB taxonomy): Bacteria > Pseudomonadota > Alphaproteobacteria > Sphingomonadales > Sphingomonadaceae > Allosphingosinicella > Allosphingosinicella terrae. Next base: position 392,561 of record NZ_QDFY01000003.1, on the reverse strand, counting down.
AGCGACGTCGAGCCTGGATTCGGAGTCCGAAGCCATGATCCAGCAGGCGATGGAGCGCCTGATGGTCGGGCGCACCGCGATCATCATCGCGCACCGGCTGTCGACGGTGCGGTCGCTCGATCGGATCCTCGTCTTCGATCAGGGCCGGATCGTGGAGGACGCCGACCATGAGCGGCTCCTCGCGATCGAAGGCGGCCGATACCGGCGCCTGTTCGATCACCAGTCGGACCGGCGTCACCGGAAAGAGGTGACAACGGGTTAGGCGGCGGGCGGGAGCGCGCCCGGATCGGTCATCCGATCCGCGGCTCGCGCGAGCGGCCGGCGGCCGTCCCCCCTGCCGTTTCGCCGAGCCATCGGGCGGTCTCCGCGCTTTCCTCGCTGAGCCAGGCGCGGAAGCGGGCGACATGGGGCCGGGCAGCGGCGTCGGCGCGGTAACGCGCCACGAAGGCGTGCTCGCCCCAAAGGCCGCTGGCGACGGGATAAGGAAGCTTCATCCTGCCCTCCTCGACATCGTCCGCGATCAGCGCCAACCCGCACAGGGCGATGCCGGCATCGGCACGCACGGCGCCGAGCGCGGCGGTGATCCTCTGAAAGCGCATCCCCCGCTCCGGCGCGCTGCGGGCCGCGCCGGCGGCGGCGATCCAGCGGGACCAGGAGAGGCCTGCCGGATCGTTCCTGTAGAAATCGAGGTGGAGCAGCGGAAAGCCTTCGAGCCGGCCGGCGGCGGGAAGCGCGGCGGTGCGGGCGAGATTCGAGGGCGAGCAGACCGGAAGCACGTAATCGTGGAACAGAGTATCGGCCAGACCGTCCTCGCGGACCGCGCCGTAGCTGATCTCGCAATCGACGCGGCCGAGCCGCATCGGCACATCGCCCTCGCCATTGATGCAGAAGAGCGTGGCGGGATTGGCTTCGCGGAAGCGCGCCAGCCTCGGGGCGAGCCAGAGCTCGGCGAGATCCGAGGTCGCTGCGATATGGATCTCGTGGCCCCGCTGGAGGTCGAGCTCGCGCGCCGCCGCCTCGAGACCCGAAAAGGCGTGATGGAGGTGCGGCAGCGCCGCCGCCAGGGAAGCGGTCGGCCTGATCCCGGAGCGGCCGCGCTCCAGCAGCGTGACCCCGAGATAGTCCTCGAGCGCCCGGATCCGCTGCCCGACGGCCGCCGGGGTGATTGCCAGCGCCTCGGCCGCCTCCCTGAGCGAGCCCTTGCGGGCGGCGAGCTCGAGCGCCTGCAGAGCCTTGAGGTGCGAAGGAGCGACCATGATCGCTTCAATAAAGGAAAGCTTTAGTCACCGCGACAGCTTTTGGATTGTGTTGCCGGGCGATCGGAGAGACACTGAGCGCATTCCAGGGTGATGCAGGAGCTGGCGCCATGGGCCAACTCAAACGCTACCTGGTCGAGCGCGAGATCCCCGGCATCGGCGGCATGTCGATCGTCGAGCTCTGCGGGGCAGCCCGCGCTTCGAACCAGGCGATCGAGACGCTCGGCTCCCGGATCCAGTGGCAGCACAGCTATGTCGCTGGGGACCGGATGTTCTGCATCTATCTCGCGGATGGCGAGGACACGATCCGTGCCCACGCCGAATTGAGCGGAATCCCGGTGAGCGCGATCACCGAGATCCCGCAGATCATCGATCCCCTCACGGCCAACAACTGACGGCCCGAAACAAGGAAGCGATCCAGGGGAAGCCGGCCGGCGGACGAGCGCCGGGCGGCGCGCTCGGGTCGTGCATGGAGCCAGACTATGACCCAGATGCATAGCTATGAACGTCTGCTCGCCACCTCCCGGCGCGTGAACTGGCGCCTCGAGGACATTATCGGCGGCGACAAGAAGATGGATTTCTCTCGCCCCTTCCTCCCCGAAAGCTTCGCTCGGGTCGATGGGATGGACTTTCTCGACGACGGCGAGAAGCGGTTGCTCAACCAGATACGCGGCCACGGCTATCTCGCCATGTTCGAGCTGGTCGAACGCTGCATCCTCCCCTTCATTGATGCACATACGCCCTCGCGCCCGGACCAGGACGAGTGGCGCACGCCGGCCATGAGCCAGTTCGCGGCCGAGGAGGCCAAGCATATCGAGCTGTTCACCCGTTTCCGCCGCGACTTCACCGAGAGTTTCGAGGTGGAATGCGGCTTCGTCGGACCCGCCGAGGCGATCGGCGCGGAGATACGCAGCCACGGCGAGCTTGCCCTTGCCATCTTCGTTCTCGCCATCGAGTGGGCCACCCAGGTCCATTATGCGGAGAGCGTTCGCGGCGATCCGTCGCTCGACCCCCAGTTCAAGAGCCTGCTCCGCCATCATTGGCTCGAGGAATCGCAGCATGCCAAGCTGGACGCGCTCGTCTTTCGGGAACTGGCGACCCGGGCGGGGCCGGAGCAGGTCGACGCCGCCCTCCAGGGGTTCCTGGCGATCGGCGGCTATGTCGACACGCTTCTGAAGCAGCAGACGGCGCTCGACCTGGCCAGCCTCGAAAAGGCGATCGGCCGGACGCTTCCCGGCGGCGAGCGCGACGCCTTCAGCCAGATCCAGCACCAGGCGATGCGCTGGACCTTCCTGGGATCGGCGCTGTGCAACCCGGGCTTCCTCGAGGCGATCGGAGCCGTCAGTCCGGACGGCCGCGCCCTGATCGAGCAGGTCGCGCCGGCCTTCTGCTGAGGCGGCGACCGCCCCTGCGCGGATCCGCAAGGACGAGGGCGCGCAGGGGCGTTCGTGCGATCGAGAGCGCGGCGTTGCTTCGTCGAACGCTCCGGCGCCTTGGTCGCGCGGGCACTGGCGAGACCTGCCGATCCTGCAAGACGCCGGTCGAGTTCGACCGGAGACCCACCCCTTGCCCAACCCGCTCCTCCTCGCCCTTGCCGCCGGCCTTGCCTCCCCGACGATGGTCGCGCCGCTGTCGTCACCGCTCAACGACTATAATGCCGTCGCTGATGCGGCCGAATCGATCCTCGTCGTCGCCCGGTCCGAAGCGGAATTCCGCAACGCCCGGATCCTGGTGTCGCATCGCACCGCCGACGGCTGGTCGCCACCCGAGCCGATCGGCTTCAGCGACCCGCGCTGGTCCGATTCCGACCCCTGGCTCACAGCTGACGGTCAGACACTCTATTTCATCTCCAACCGTCCCGCGGCGGGACGGGCGCCGGATCGTCATGATCTCGACATCTGGCGCGCGCGGCGAAACGGCGAAGGCTGGTCCGAGCCGGAGCATCTGGGCGCCGGCGTGAACAGCGACTCCGAGGAACTCGGACCGGAGCTGCACGACGGGCGGCTCTATTTCGCTTCGACCCGGCCGGGGGGCCGCGGCGGCCTCGACATCTACCAGGCCGATGTCGCCGACACGGCCTTCGGGCCGGCGCGACCGCTGGAGTCGCCGTTCAACAGCCGCGAAAGCGAGAGCGACTTCACGCTTTCGCCCGACGGGCAGACGGCCATGTTCTGGCGGATCGCCGGCGGCAAGGGCCTTCTCCATGTCTCCAGGCGCCGCGGCGGCAGCTGGTCGGAGCCGCAGCCGCTGCCGGCCTCGATCAATCTCGGCGACTTCAACTTCACCCCGAGCTTCAGCGCCGACGGGAGACATCTCCGCTTTGCCAGCACAATGCGGCGCTCAGGCCAGGCGGCCGGGCTGGCCGATATCTACGAAGCCGAAATGCCCCAGGATTGAGGCCAGGCCCAGGTCGACGCGGCCGGCGGTTCGGGTCGGGCCCACTTCCCGACCCGACGTCCAGCAGGCGCCGACGCCTCGGCCCGTGGCCCCCAGCCCAGGCGAGTCGGCCGGTCGAGGGAAAGACGACCGGGCCCGGTCGACTGACACGGGCTTCGCCGAAGAGACCATGACTGGCTGGGGTGGACCTCGCAAAGCCTTCGTCTATAGGCTTGTTCTGCATGGCAGATTTCTCCGAGCTCGATCTCACGGCGTGCGAGCGTGAGCCCATCCACATCCCGGGCTCGATCCAGCCTCACGGAATCCTGATCGCGGTCGACGACGAAAGGCGGGTGGTCCAGGCCGCAGGTCCCGTCGAGGCGATGCTCGGCGTCCCTGTCGAGCAGGCGCCGGGCCGAGCCCTCGAGGAACTGATCGGCGAAGCCGGGGCAGCCCTGGTGGAACGCCGAGCCGCCGGCCGGCGCGGGCCACCGCTCTTCCTGGGTCTCGTCGAGGGGCGCGGCGCGACGGCGCGTCTCGAGCTCAGCGCCCATTGCAGCGGCGACCTGCTGATCCTGGAGCTGGAGCCCGAAGTCGATCGGCTGACGGACGCCGCCGAGACGCTCGCGATGGTGCGCAGCGCGGCGGCGCGGCTGAGCGAAACGGCCGACCTCACCAGCCTCGCCGAGGCTGCGGCGCGCGAGATGCGGCGAATCAGCGGCTTCGACCGAGTCATGATCTACCGCTTTCTCGAGGACGAGAGCGGGGCCGTCATCGCCGAGGACAAGCTGCAGGATCTGCCGACCTTCCTCAACCATCATTATCCCGCCTCCGACATTCCGCGGCAGGCCCGTGCGCTCTATCTGCGGAACCCGATCCGGCTCATCCCGGACGTCGGCTATCTCCCGGCTCCGCTCATTCCGCCGGTCATTCCGGGGAACGGACGACCGCTCGATCTCAGCGATGCCGTGCTGCGCAGCGTCTCTCCGGTCCATATCCAGTATCTCAAGAATATGGGCGTCGCCGCCTCGATGTCGGTCTCGATCATCGTCGACGGACAATTGTGGGGGCTGATCGCCTGTCACCATGAAACGGCGAGGACGCTCTCTTATGCCGAGCGCGAAGTCTGCCAGCATCTCGGGCAGATGCTCGGCCAGCGCGTCAAGGCGCTCGTAGACGGCGAGCGGCACGGCCAGATGCTGCGCGCCCGGGCCGCGCGCGAGGACCTGGTCGAGACGGTCGGTCGCGCTCTCTCCGTCGAGCGAGGCCTGATCGAGCAATTACCGCAGCTTCAGGCGATGCTGGCGGCGGACGGCGCCGCCATCGTCCATGCGGGGACGGCCGCCGCGATCGGCCATGCGCCCGACGAGGCCCAGCTGATTGCGCTGGCGGATTGGGTCCGGGCGACTGCGGGACTGGAACCGCTCGCCACCGACTCGCTGTCGGAACTGTTCGCCCCTGCGGTCGAGTATCGCGACCAGGCGAGCGGCCTTCTGGCCGTGTCGATACCCGGCGACGAGCCGATCACGCTCCTGTGGTTTCGCGCCGAGCAGGTCACGGTCGTCGAATGGGCAGGCTCACCGCACAAGCCGGTGGAGTCGGTCGACGGGGTCGGCCGCCTGACGCCGCGCCGCTCGTTCGAGGTCTGGAAGGAGACGGTCCGCGGACGAGCCCGGCCGTGGACCGAGAGCGAGCTGGACGGGGCTGCGCGCGCCTCCCGGGCCCTGCTCGACATCCGCCATCAGCAGCAGGAACGAAGGCTCAACCAGCAGCTTCGCCGCACCCTGGCGGACAAGGAGGCGCTGATCTCCCAGAAGGACCTGCTGATGAAGGAGCTGAACCATCGTGTTCAGAACAGCCTCCAGCTGGTCAACGCCATGCTGCACCTTCAGGCGCGCGATGCGGGCGACCCCGAGGTGAAACGCCATTTCGACGAGGCCTCGCGCCGGATTCGGGCCATTGCCGTCGTCCACCAGCGACTGTGGCGTTCGGATCATGTCCGCAGCGTCGACTTCCGATCCTACATAGAGGAACTTCGCGACGGCCTGCTCGACACCTGGGGCCGCGGCTGGACGGGGCTGGTCAAGGTGCATGGCAGCGCCGTGCTGGTCCCTACGGACAAGGCCGTTACGCTGGCCTTGGTGGTGACGGAGCTTCTCACCAACGCGGTGAAATATGCCTATGACGGCGAACCTGGGCCGATCGACGTCACGGTCAAGGATGGCCCCAAGTCGATGACCGTCGTCGTCCGCGATCACGGACGCGGCCTGAGCGGCGAAAAGCCGACGAGCGGGCTCGGCAGCCGCCTCATCCGTTCGCTGGTCGGCCAACTCGACGGAGAGATCGAGACCCGGGCGGCGGATCCGGGCACCGAATTCAGCCTCGTCGTGCCGATTCCCCGGTTGGCGCCGGCGGCAGCCGAGGGCGGCACCGCATCGCCGGTCGGGTCGCTGGCCTCGTGAGCCTCGCGCTCCGGCTCAAGCGCGAGACGGCGTCGGCGCACGCCCGTATCGAGCGCGAACTCGATCTGCCGCGCCGGATCGGCTCGGCGGTCTCCTATCGTCGCCTGCTCGAGCGGTTCCATGGCTTTCACGCCGAATGGGAGGCGCAAGCGCGCCGGTTCCTCGCGGCCGAACCGATCTTCGCCGGCCGCTGGAAGACCGCTCTTCTCGAGGCTGACCTGCGAACGCTGGGGATGGACGAGAGCGCGATTGCGGGGCTCGCGCGATGTTCGCCGCTGATGCGGTTGAGCCATGCCGCCGACGCCTGGGGCGCAGCCTATGTCGTCGAAGGCTCGACCCTGGGCGGTGCCGTCATCGCCAAAGCCGTCCGACGCCATCTCGGCTTCACCGCGGATCGGGGCTGCGCCTATTTTGCCGGCTATGGCCGGGACAGCGCCGCCAGGTGGCGCGTCTTCACCGAGAAGCTCGACCTGTTCGCGTCGCCGGAGATCGACGAGCGCGTCATCGCATCCGCACTCGCGACATTCGAACGGATGCGGACCTGGCTGGCGGTCGAAGCGGCGCAAGCGAAGGCGGCCTGACCTCCTGGAGCGACGCCCCCGATCGCGTTCCCGCCAAGCAGACACTTTGACGCACATTCGCCCTCCCGCCGGGACAATTCCGATACATCCCGGGTTTAGGGCGGCTTGGCTAGGGCCGCGCCCGGAACACGAAACTGCAGGAAGACCATGTCGCGTATCGGATTGCCGAAATCCCTGTTGCTCGCCCTCCTTTGTGGAACGGCTTTCACACCCGCTCTCGCCCAGGAGGCGCCTGCGCCGATCCCACCGGAGGCCGGGCCGGAGGAGGCCGCCGAGGAAGCGATGATCGAGGAAGAGGAAGAACTCGAAGGCGAGGCGATCGTCGTGACCGGCGTCAGGCGCCCGCAGCGAGGCGCCGTACCCGGTGACATCCAGCCCGAGCTGCAGCTCGATCCACGCGAGATACGCGCCTATGGCGCCGGCAGCCTCAACGAGCTGCTCGAGGCGCTGGCGCCGCAGACGGCGAGCGGCCGCGGGCGCGACGGCGGACGGCCGGTCATCCTCCTGGACGGCCGGCGCATCTCCAGTTTCTCCGAGATTCGCGACATCCCGCCCGAAGCACTGCTCAGGGTCGACATCCTGCCCGAGGAAGCCGCGCTGCAATATGGCTATCGCGCCGACCAGAGGGTGGTGAATTTCGTGCTCCGGCGGCGCTTCCGGGCGATCACGACCGAAGCGCAATATGGTTTCGCCACCGAGGGCGGACGGCCGAGCTTCGGCGCGGAGGCCAACTTGCTTCGGATCAATCGCGACGGCCGCTGGAGCGTCGGCGCCGAATATCGCCGCAGCGACGACCTGAGGGAAATCGAGCGCGGCCTCGGCGACCCGTTCCGAACCCTGCTCCCCGCCATGGAACAGGCCGCCGTCACCGGCACCTACAGCCGTGCGCTGTCGCAGACCGTCAGCGGGACGGTCAACGGCCGTTTCGAGATTGACGGGAATGACAGCCGCCTCGGCCTCGCGCCGGATGCCGGCTTCGGCCTGGCCCGGCCGCTGGACCGCGAGCGCGACGGCTGGAACGGCCATCTCGGCCTCACGCTCAACGGCGACCTCTCCGAGTGGCGCTGGTCGCTGACGTCGAACTACGACCGCAGCCGCAGCGTCACCCTGACCGACAGCCGACTCGACGCCTTTGCCGCGCGGGATCGGGCAGAGACCCGGGCCGAGACGGCCAATGCCGAATTGCTGTTCGCGGGACCCGTGCTCGACCTTCCGGCCGGCGACCTGCGCACCAGCCTGACCGCCGGCGCGGAACGCCAGGGCCTGGCCAGCGAGACCATCCGCGGCGGCGCCTACCAGGATCGCGACCTGTCGCGCGGGCGGATGCATGCCCAGGCGACCGTCGACATTCCGATCGCCAGCCGGCGCCGGGGCTTTCTCGGGGCGATCGGCAATCTCTCGGCCAATCTGAACGGCCGGGTCGAGCATTTCTCCGACTTCGGAACGCTGACCACCCTCGGTTACGGCCTCAACTGGACTCCGATCGACGCGATCAACATGCGCGCCAGCGTCACCCATGAGGAAGGCGCCCCGTCCATGCAGCAACTGGGCGACCCGGTGATCGCGACAAGCGGCGTGCGGGTGCTCGATTTCGTCCGCGGCGAGACCGTCGACATCACCCGGATCGACGGCGGCAATCCGGCCCTGCTCGCCGACAAGAGGCGCGTCTTCAGCCTCGGCGCGCGAATCCGCCCGATCGAGGACGAGGATCTCGTGCTCACCGCCAATTATACGGATAGTCGCATCCGCAACCCGATCGCCTCCTTTCCGACGGCGACGCCCGAGATCGAGGCGGCCTTTCCCGACCGGTTCGTGCGCGACGCGGACGGGCGGTTGCTGAGCATCGACGCGCGTCCGGTCAACTTCCTCCGGTCCGATCGCGAGGAGCTGCGCTGGGGCGTCAACTACTCCCGCCGCGTCGGCCCCGAGCCGCCCCCGCGCGGCGAACGCCGCCGTCAGCGCAGCGAGACGGACGGTGCCGAGGGCGGCACGCCCGAGGGAAATGCGGGCGAAAGGCCGCGCGGCGAAGGCCGCGGATTCGGCGGGCGCGGCTTCGGCCGTGGGGGTTTCGGCCGGGGCGGCGGACGCGGCGGCCGGCTTCAGCTCTCCGCCTATCACACCGTCCGCTTCGAGGACCGGGTGATCATCCGCGAAGGCCTGCCGCCGCTCGACTTCCTCAACGGATCGGCCGCAGGCAATCGCGGCGGGCGTCCGCGGCACGAAGTCGAGGCCCAGGCCGGCCTGACCGTGAACGGCATCGGCGCCCGGCTGACCGCCAACTGGCAGAGCGGGACGAGCGTGCGCAACGTCGCCGGCGGCGACCTCGATTTCTCGCCGGCGGCGACGATCAATCTTCGCCTGTTCGCCAATCTCGGCCAGCAGCGCAAGCTGGTCGAGGCGGTGCCCTTCCTGCGCGGATCGAGGCTCAGCCTCGTCGTCGACAACCTGTTCGACAGCCGCCCCGAGGTCCGCGACGCGTTCGGCGAGACGCCGCTCGCCTATCGCGGCGCCTATCTGGACCCGCTCGGCCGGTCGGTGAGGATCAGTTTCCGCAAGCAGTTCTTCTGATCAAGTCGGCCGCGGCGCGAAGCGCCTCGTCGAAAGTTGCGGCATATGTCGAGCACCCGGAGGATCCCGCAGGGTTGAATCCTGCTCCTTCGTTCGGCGTTGACGCCGAACTCGTCAGTCGTAACTCAGCTTCGGATACCAGTCGCTGCCGCGTCCCTCGGGAACGGTGTCCAGAAGAGTCCAGAGCGGGTCGAGATCGGGCGCGCCGCGCGGGTCCTGACCCGGGTCGGACATATCCATCTCGGCGCTCCAGAAATGGCGGATGGTGCCGTCGCGGCGGGTGAAGACGGTGTATCCCGGCACGTCCTCGTCGGCGGCGCTGACATAGTCGCGGGTGAAATCGCCATCGCTGTCGGAATAGACCGGCAGCTCGGTCCAGCCGCGAGCCTGCTTCGCCTCGACCAGCCGATCGATCGGCGAGCGCGCGATCATGGCGAGACCGACGCGCTGGGTAATGTCGCGCACCTTCGATTCGAGCGCAGCCATGAACGAGGTGCACATCGGGCAGGGCTTCTCGCGCTGGGGGCCGAACATGTAATTGTAGATGATGAGGCTGTCGTGACGACCGAACAGATCGGCCAGCGTCACCGGGCCCGCTTCACCGACGAAGCGATAGTCGCGGAGGACCTCGCCTCCCGGCGGCAGTCGGCGGCGCTGGGCCGCGACCCGCTCGATATGACGGCGCAGCTCGATCTCCTCGGCAAGCAGCCGTTTGCGCGCCTCGCGGTAATCGGCGCTCTCGTTGGGGAAGCGACTGCCTTTGCCCGCCGCCAGCTCGGCCGCCGGAACCAGACCAGGATGATCGGCCAATATTCCCTCCCGTCGATTTGACAAGATAGGTTGATATCAACATGATCAGGCGATGTCAAAAGCCCTTCCCTCCGCCTTGCCCTCCGCCAGCGAGGTGCGCGACCGCTGCCTGTGCCTGCACGCACAACGCGTCGCCCGGGCGCTGGCGCGCCGCTTCGACGAAGCGTTGCGGCCCCACGACCTCACCAGCGGCCAATTCTCGCTGCTGACGGCGCTGAGCGGGCCGCAGCCGCCGACGGTGAGCGAGGCGGCGGATCTGCTGGCGATGGACCGCTCCACGGTCACGGCGGCGCTCAAGCCGCTGGCGCGGCGCGGCCTTGTCCTTGTGGATTCAGATCCGGCCGATGGTCGGGTGAAACGGCCGCGCCTCACGGAGGCCGGCTGCGCGGTGCTCGCCCGTGCCGGTGCCGCGTGGCGGATTGCCCATGACGCGCTCGACCGGGAGCTCGGCGCACCGACCGAGGCGCCCGCCGCCCTGCGGACGCTTTCGACCCGATTGCACCCGCACGGTCAGCCCCGGATGAAGGCCTCCAGCGCCTCATAAGCTTGATCGTCGCTGATCTGGCGCGGCGGATGCTTGCAGAAATAGGCCGCGGCCGGATGCACAGGACCGGCCAGTCCCCGATCCTTCGCGACCTTGGCACAACGGATGAGGTCGATGGCGACGCCAGCGCTGTTCGGACTGTCCTCGACCGAAAGCCGCAGCTCGAGGTTCATCGGCACGCCGCCGAACAGCTGCCCTTCCATCCTGAGGAAGCAGACCTTGTTGTCGTTCTGCCACGCGACATAGTCGGAAGGGCCGATATGGATATTCTCATCCTCGAGCCGGCGCTCGGCGACCGACTGCACCGCCTCGGTCTTGGAGATCTTCTTCGATTCCAGCCGCGCACGGTTCAGCATGTTGAGGAAGTCGGTATTGCCGCCCGTATTCAGCTGGTAGGTCCGGTCGAGCTTGACGCCGCGCTTGCGGAACAGGTCGGTGAGCACCCGGTGGACGATGGTTGCGCCGAGCTGGGCCTTGATGTCGTCGCCGATGATCGGAACGCCGGCCTCGGCGAAGCGGCGGGCCCAGGTCTCGTCGCTGGCGATGAAGACCGGGATGTTGTTGACGAAGGCGACACCCGCCTCGAGCGCGCATTCCGCATAGAATTCGGTCGCCCGCTGCGAACCGACCGGCAGATAATTGACCATGACGTCGGCGCCGGTGTCGCGCAGCACCTGGACGACCTCGTCCCTGTCCGGCTCGGGCGCGTCGGCGACGAGGAAGGTGCGGTCCGTCGGCGCCGACGCCATATGCTCGGAGACGCCGTCGAGCACGGGTCCCATCCGCACCGTGGATCCCGATGGCGGCACATGGTCGCAGAAGACCGCGGTGCAGTTGGGCGGCGCGAAAATGGCGTCCGCGACGTCGCGCCCTACCTTGCGGCGATCGACGTCCCAGGCCGCGACGACGCGGATGTCCCGCGGTCGATAGCCGGCCAGGTCCCAGTGGAGGAGGCCGATCTGTTCGTTGGCGCCGCCATTCTGGTAATGGGCGATACCCTGGACGAGCGAACTCGCGCAATTGCCGACGCCGACGACGGCAAGGTTGATGCTGCGACTGGTAGGATCGTGCAGGCTCATGCGACCTTCTTCTCCCGGCGGGCGGGGGCGTAGCGCTCGATCATTCGGGCGCAGAAATCGGCGAACACCATGGGGTCGCGCGGCGGGCTGGTATGGTGGGGCGCGATCCCCTCATGGTCGGGCGTGAAGCAGAAGGTGACGGTGACGTCGAAATCCTCCAGCGCCGCCATCTGACGGTCGAACCAGTCTTCCCAGCCGGGGCGGTAACTGTCCCACCAGCTGAGCCCGGTGCGCAGCCGCCTGACGCCGAGCCGCTTCAGCCAGTCGACGGCAAGCTCGAGGCGATGATCCTCGAAGTGGAACCATTGCATGATACCCATGCGCGGCGCGTGCCGGGCGAAATGGTCGAGCGCGAGCTTCGGCGTGCCGTCCTCGCGGATCAGCCCCATGTAGAAATGGCGATAATAGCTCGAGCCTTCCGCCTCCCTGTGGCGGGTCGTCGCTTCCCACGCGCGTGGAAGATCGAACAGGCTGTACCAATAGACGCGCGGCACGCGGTCGAGCAGCAATTCGGCGGTACGATCGACGCCGAACACCTGCACCTCCTCCGCGCCGAAGCTGCCGACGCCGACCTCGGTCGCCCAGATCTCGTGGTTCGGCGCGACCGCCTCGATCTCGGCAATGCGTTGCGGCCATTCGTGGATCGGCCACAGATTCCAGTCGAGGGGAAAGCCATGAACCGCGATCACGTCGACCTGGTCGAGCGCGCCCTGGCCGTCGAGCCGACGGATGAAATGGGGGTCGATGGGCGAAATGCCGCCGAGCACCCGCTTCACCTCGGGATTCACGGCCGCGATCGCCTTGCCCGTCTCGATCACTGTGCGCGCATAGATCGACCAGTCGGGATCGAGCTCAGGGTCCCAATGCGACTTGTTGTTGGGCTCGTTCCAGATCATCGCGGCTTCGATCATGCGCGTTCACCTTCCCGTTTGGCGCGTGCCGGATAGACGGCGGCGTCTCCCCAATCGGCGTAAGGACGATCGGCCCGGCGGCAGATATAGACCTCATCCTCCGCACGGGTTTCGATGCAAAAGCCGGAGGCGCGAAGCATTGCCTCGGCGCAGGCGCGGTTGGGCACCCACCAGTTCGTCCAGTCGCCGGCATAGCGGCGCTCGACGAAATGCAGCTTGGGATAGCCGCTCTCGAGGAAATGCTCGGTTTCGTTGAAATCGTAATCCTCGGCGACGTCGAGCAGTTGCTTGGAGCCGCGCTGCATCGACTGGAAGACGAGAAGGTCCCCGGCGACATGCTCGCGAATGAGATCCAGCGCGAGCAACGGATGACGCAGGTGATAGAGGACGCCCATGAAGATGACGACGTCGAAGCGCTCGCCGAGGGCCCCGACGTCGTAGACGTCCAGCCGCCGGAACTCGATATCCTCATGACCGAGCGTCTCGGCCGAGAGCCGCGCCTGGGCGAGGTAGCGATCGTCCGAGTCGATGCCGAGCACGCGCGCGGCGCCTCGCCGCTTCATCTCGATCGAGTAGAAACCGGCATTGCAGCCGATGTCGAGCACGGACTTGCCGGTCAGGTCCGAGGGCAAGTTCGGCGCGAAGCGACGGAACTTGTCGCCCGGATAGTCGCCGAGGAAGTGATCCGGAGCCGTCCAGATCCCGCCCAAGTCGATGTTGTGGAACCAGGGACCGAGCGCCTCGATCTTCTCGCGCAGCGCAGGCGCTTCGCCGTCACGGGCGCCGTTCTTCGACCGGATCGGGGATTCGGCCAGATTCATTGATGGAGCCTTTCATTGACGCTGGCGACGCGGCCGCCCCAGCTTCCCACCTGGAGCCGCGAAACCGACGCCGGATCGACGTCGAAGCGCAGCAGATTGTCGAGCGGCAGCCCAAGGTAATGAGCGATGAGAGCTCGGATGATGTCGCAGTGGCTGACCGCAGCGACGGTCGCGCCGTCATGCTCCTGCGCCATCGCCTCGACCGCGCCGGCGGCCCGGGCGACCGCTTCCGCCATCGTCTCTCCGCCCGGCGGGCGGGCACGGCTCCGGAACTCGTTCCACTCCGTCCAGGCCGGGTCGCTTTCGAGCTCGGCGAAGGTCAGGCCGGACCAGTCGCCGAAGTCCACCTCGTCCAGCGCCTCGCTGACCTGGACCTTGAGGCCGTGCGGCTCGGCAATGTCGCGCGCGGTGTACCAGGCCCGCTCCCGCGGCGACGAATAGACGGCGGCCAGCGGCAGCGGCGCCAGGAGGTCGGCAACGATGGCCGCCTGCTCGAGGCCGTCACGACTCAAGGCAACATCGCGTCTTCGTCCGCTCAACGTCTGTCCCAGCTCCACATGCGCCGCATGGCGAAGGAGCAAGATCGTCGCGCTCATTCCCGGTTCGGAAAGGTAGTGAAACGATCTCGCATGCCGACCCAACACCCGGAGACAAGCTGCGGTTCCGAGCCGACAAGTTACGCCCCCGTAATGCTGCGGACACGGAACCAAGCCGGAAAAGTCCCGTTTGTCCGGGGTAGATGAAGATGCTGCCGCTCGTCCGGGCAAGAGGCCATCTTTTCAGAGACTAACATACGTTAATTCACAAAGGCGACAGTCAGCGCGCAAGAATGTCCTGAATTATTGATATAGATTAGCTTGGAGGCGAAAGTCTTGCCTGAAAAGATACTGGTCACCGGTGGGGCGGGATTCATAGGCCGCGCGGTCACCGCGGAGCTGCTGCGGCGCGGGCACCAGGTTCGCATCCTCGACAGCCTGATCGAGCAGGTTCACGGAAATCGCGAGAAGCCCGAAGGTTTGGCGGAGGACGCCGAACTGATCCGGGGCGACGTGCGCGACGGCGAAATGGTCGAGCTCGCGCTCAGGGGCGTCGACGCCGTCGTCCACCTCGCTGCCGAGGTAGGCGTCGGCCAGTCCATGTATGCGGTCGAGCGCTACACCTCGGTGAACGAGGTGGGGACTGCGGTCCTGCTCGAAAAGCTGATCGGCCGGCCGGTGCGGCGCGTCGTCACCGCATCGTCGATGAGCATCTATGGCGAAGGCCTGTATCTCGACGCCGACGGCCAGGCGATCGAGGATGCCGAGCGTCAGCCGCGCGCGAGCGAGGCCCAGGGCTGGGATCCGCTCGACCGACAGGGCCGCCCCTTGCGTCCGGTGCCGACGCCCGAATGGAAACGGCCGAGCCTCGCCTCGATCTACGCCCTCGGCAAATATGCGCAGGAGCGCCAGACGCTGATCATGACCGGCGCCTACGGGATGGAAGGCGCCTGCCTCCGGCTGTTCAACGTCTACGGACCCGGCCAGGCGCTCTCCAACCCCTATACCGGCGTCCTCGCAATCTTCGCCTCGCGGCTGCTCAACGGGCAGCGGCCGATGATCTTCGAAGACGGCGAGCAGCGCCGCGACTTCGTTCATGTCTCCGACGTCGCCCGCGCCTTCGCCGACGCCCTGTTCCTTCCGGAAGCGGACGGGGAGGTGTTCAACATCGGGTCCGGCCGCGATCGCAGCGTCTCCGAGGTGGCGCGCGAGCTGGCGCAGGCAATGGGCCGCGAAGACGTCGAGCCGGAGATTGTCGGCAAGTCCCGGATCGGCGACATCCGGCATTGCTTTTGCGACGGCGCCAAGGCCCGCGACCGGCTCGGCTTCATCGCCGCCACGGACTTTCGCGAAGGGCTCGCCGAACTGGCCGAATGGGTGGCGCGGCAGACGGCGGACGACCGTGTCGAAGAAGCACGGGCGGAGCTCGAGGCCCGGGGGCTGGTGGCATGAGTGCGGGGGGCGATGGTCGTCCGGTCCTGGTCACCGGCGGCGCCGGCTTCATCGGCTGCAACATCGCCGACGCGCTGGCGGCGTCCGGCCATGAGGTGATCGTCTACGATTCGCTCGTCCGGCCCGGTGTCGAGCGCAATCTCGACTGGCTGAGGGAGCGCCACGGCGCCCTCATCTCGCCTGTCGTCGCCGACATCCGCGATGAAGACCGGCTCCGCCAGGCCGCCCGCGAGGTGAAGGCGGCTTTCCACATGGCGGCGCAAGTCGCGGTCACGACCAGCCTGTCCGACCCGCGCGAGGATTTCACGATCAATCTTCAGGGCACGCTCAACCTGCTCGACGCGCTTCGTCTCCGCGCCGAGCCCGTGCCCGTCGTCTTCGCCTCCACCAACAAGGTCTATGGCGATCTCGGCGATGTCGAGCTCCGGCTGAAAGGCGACCGCTATGTACCGGTCGATCCGGAGGTGCGGGGGCGCGGCATCGACGAGCGCCGGCCGCTCGATTTCCACACGCCCTATGGCTGCTCCAAGGGCGCGGCCGATCAATATGTGCTGGATTATGCGCGCAGCTACGGGCTGCCCGCGGCGGTGATCCGGATGAGCTGCATCTACGGACATCGACAGATGGGGACGGAGGATCAGGGCTGGGTCGCCCATTTCCTGATCCGGGCGATCGAGGATCGGCCGATCACGCTCTACGGGGACGGCTTCCAGGTACGCGACATCCTCGACGTGTCGAATGCGGTCGAGACCTATCTCGCCGCCTGGCGGCAGATCGACCGCGCCGGCGGCCGCGCCTTCAACCTCGGCGGCGGCCCGGCGAACGCGGTCTCGCTGCGTCAGCTCATCGCCCATATCGAGACGCTGATCGGCCGCGCCGTGACGGTCGAACGGGAAGACTGGCGCGCCGGCGACCAGCGCTACTTCGTCGCCGATACGCGGGCCGCCCGTGCAACGCTCGGCCTGGCGCCGGCGGTGCCGTGGCGCGAAGGCGTCGCCCGGCTTGCCGCCTGGCTGCAGGCGGAGCGCGCCCCGGCACGGGCGGAGGCAGTCGGGAGCCCCGCACTCGCCGCGGAGGCACGGGCATGAGCCGACGGATGCGGGTTCTCGTCACCGCGGATGCCGTCGGCGGCGTCTGGACCTACGCGC
This sequence comes from Sphingosinicella terrae, assembly GCF_003347635.1. GTDB lineage: Bacteria > Pseudomonadota > Alphaproteobacteria > Sphingomonadales > Sphingomonadaceae > Allosphingosinicella > Allosphingosinicella terrae. Next base: position 376,017 of record NZ_QDFY01000003.1, on the reverse strand, counting down.
TCGATCTCGCCTGCGGCCTGTCGCGCGTAGACGTCGACACGGTCATCGCGTCGATGGGCCCCTCCCCTTCGGCGGCCCAGATGGCGGCGGCGCGGCAAGCGGGCGCGCAGCTGATCGACACCGGGCTCCCGCTCGATTGGCTCGCCGAGAGCGCGGCCGAAGTCGCCGAAGCGGGCCGAAGGGTAGCGTCCATCGCGGCAAGGCTCGATGTCGATCTGGTCCAGCTCAATGCGCCGGCTCTCGCCGCCGAAGCGACGTTCGACATGCCCCTCGTCGCCGTCGTCCACAGCTGCGTCGCGACCTGGTGGCAGTGCGTGCGCGGCACTCGGCTGCCCGCCGACTTCGTCTGGCGGACGGAGCGGGTCGCTGCAGGCCTCGAGGCAGCTGCCGCGGTGGCGACGCCGACCGCCGCCTTCGGCGAGCTGGTGCGCCGCTGCTACGCGCTCGACAGAGCGCCGGTCACTGTCCTCAACGGCCGGACACCGCTCAAGCTTGGCCAGGCGGCTCCCCATGATTTCGCCTTCACGGCGGGCCGGCTGTGGGACGACGGCAAGAATCTCGCCACGCTCGACGCGGCTGCGGCAAGGATCGCCATCCCCATTCACGCGGCAGGACCGACCGAGGGTCCGAACGGAACGCGCGTCGCCTTCGAGCACCTCCACTGCCTCGGGAGCATCGACGACGCGGCCATCGGGCGCTGGCTCGCGGCGCGGCCGGTCTTCGTCAGCGCCGCCTTGTACGAGCCGTTCGGCCTCGCGGTGCTGGAAGCTGCAGCCGCCGGATGTCCGCTCGTCCTTTCGGATATTCCCACGTTTCGCGAAATCTGGGGCGACGCCGCCATCTACGTCCCGGCCACGGATGCCGAGGGCTTCGCCCGGGCTATCGCCGATCTCGCCGGCGACGATTTCCAGCGCGCGGTTCGCGGCCGCGCCGCCAAGGCCCGGGCGGCCCGCTACACGCCCGACGCGATGGCGGCGCAGATGGCGCGGCTCTACCGGAGCGTTCTCCCCGCGGAGCCGGTGCCCGACCCCAAGCAGGAAGCGAGGGCGGCGGCGTGAAGATCGTCTACTTCACCCATTCGCTGCGCTCCTGCTGGAATCACGGCAACGCGCATTTCCTCCGTGGCGTCCTTCGCGAGCTGATCGTCCGCGGCCACGATGTCGTCGCCTACGAACCCGAAGGCGCATGGAGCCTGGCCAATCTCCTCGAGGATCATGGCGAAGCGGGCCTCGCGGCCTGGCAGCGCGCCTATCCCGAGCTGAGCTCGCAAACCTATGCGGCTGGCGCCGACCTCGAAGCGCTGGTCGACGGCGCCGACCTCGTGATCGTTCACGAATGGAACGACCCCGATCTGGTCGCCCGGATCGGCCGGATCCGGCAGCGCGGTGGCGGCTTCATCGCCTTGTTTCACGACACCCATCACCGCGCGGTTTCGGCGCCGCACGAGCTCAAGGGCTGCAACCTGCCCGCTTATGACGGCATCCTCGCCTTTGGCGATACGCTCGCACAGGTCTATCGGGACATGGGATGGGGCGACGACGTGTACGTGTGGCACGAAGCCGCCGACACCCGCCTCTTCCACCCGCCGGAAGAGCCGACGCAGCGTTCGGGGATCGTCTGGATCGGCAATTGGGGCGACGGCGAGCGCACTACCGAGCTCGAAGACTATCTGTTCCGTCCCGCGGAGACCGCCGGCCTGCCGCTCGACATTTACGGTGTCCGCTATTCCGATGCGGCCAAGCGGACGCTGCGGCGATACGGCGCGCGCTATCATGGCTGGCTGCCCAACGCGAAGGCACCCGAAGTGTTCGCGCGCCACCTCGCCACCGTCCATGTCCCGCGGCGCTTCTACGCCACCTTGCTCCCGGGGATCCCGACCATCCGGGTGTTCGAGACGCTCGCCTGCGGGATCCCGCTGGTGAGTGCTCCCTGGATCGATTGCGAGCACTTGTTCCGCCCGGGCACGGACTATCTCGTCGGCAGCGACGAGGCCGAGATGACGGCGCATTTGCGCTCGCTCGCATCGGACGCCGAGCTTCGGCGCAGCCTTTCGCAGCACGGGCTCGAGACCATCCGCGCCCGTCACAGCTGCGCCCATCGCGCCGACGAGCTGCTCGCCATCGCGGCGAAGCTTCGCGCCCCTCACCTCAGGAGCGTCGCATGAAGATCGCCTTCTACGGATCCAGCCTTCTCTCCTCCTACTGGAACGGAGCGGCGACCTATTATCGCGGCCTGCTGCGCGATCTCGCCAGCCGCGGCTACGACATCACCTTCTACGAACCGGACGCGTTCGATCGCCAGCAGCACCGCGACATCGATCCGCCGGAATGGGCGAAGGTGGTCGTCTGGGAGGCCGACTCTTCGGGCCTTCGGCGCGTGCTCGCCGAGGCGGCGCGCGCGGACATCGTCGTCAAGGCGAGCGGCGTCGGCGTCTACGACGCCGAGCTGCTCGAAGGGATCGTCGCGCACAGCCGGCCGGACGCCCTGCGCCTGTTCTGGGACGTCGATGCCGCCGCGACGCTCGACGAGATGCGTTCGGATGCGGATCATCCGGTCCGGCGGGCACTGCCGTCGCTGGACCTGGTGCTGACCTATGGCGGCGGCCCGCCGGTGATCCATGCCTATCGCGGCTTTGGCGCCGCCGAATGCGTGCCCGTCTACAATGCGCTGGACCCGAGCACGCACCATCCGGCCCCGCACGATCCGCGCTTCGCGGCCGACCTTTCCTTCCTGGGCAATCGGCTTCCGGACCGCGAGGCGCGGGTGGAGGAATTCTTCCTCGGGGCCGCGGCGAGACTGCCGGAGCGGCGCTTCCTGATCGGCGGCAACGGCTGGGAAACCAAGCCGATGCCGGACAATGTCCGCCATCTCGGCCACGTCTACACGCACGAGCACAATGCCTTCAACTGCACCCCGCTGGCGGTCCTCAACGTCGCCCGCGACAGCATGGCGAATGTCGGCTTCTCCCCGGCGACCCGGGTGTTCGAGGCGGCCGGGGCCGGCGCCTGCCTGATCACCGACGCCTGGGAGGGGATCGAACTGTTCCTCAAGCCGGGCGAGGAGGTCCTCGTCGCGCGCGATGGCGCCGACGTCGCCGATCATTTGCGCAGCCTCACGCCCGAGCGGGCGCGGGCGATCGGAGTCGCCGCGCTCGACCGGATCCGCCGCGAGCACAGCTATGCGCATCGCGGTGCGCAGGTGGACGAGATCCTGAAGGCGAAGATGGATCGGCGAGAGAGGAGCGGCCCGATTTCCGGCGGGCCGGCGACGCCGGCAGAGAAGGAGCGGAGCCTCGCATGAAGCTTGTCGTCCTCGGACTGAGCCTGTCCTCCTCGTGGGGCAACGGCCATGCCACGACCTACCGGTCGCTGCTCAAGGCTTTCGCCGCGCGCGGCCACGACATCCTTTTCCTGGAGCGGGACGTCCCCTGGTATCGCGCCCAGCGCGATCTGGCGCAGCCGGCCTTCTGCCGTCTCGAATATTACCAGTCGATCGACGACCTCGATCGGTGGAGGGGGGAGATCGAGACCGCCGACGCGGTGATCGTCGGGTCCTACGTCCCGGAAGGGGTCGAGGTCGGACGGCGGGTGCAGAGGATCGCGCGCGGCGTCACCGCCTTCTACGACATCGATACGCCGGTCACCCTGGCGAAGCTCGCCCGCGGCGATTTCGAATATCTCTCGCCGGACCTCATCGCCGGCTACGATCTCTATCTCTCCTTCACCGGTGGCCCGACATTGGCGCGGCTCGAGCGGGACCATGGCTCCCCTGCGGCGCGGGCGCTTCATTGCTGCGTCGATCCGGATGCCTATCCTGCGCTGGTCGTACCGAAGCGTTGGGACCTCTCCTATCTCGGCACCTATAGCGACGACCGCCAGCCGACGCTGGAGCGACTGCTGATCGAGCCGGCGCGCAAGCTGCCGCACCTGCGCTTCGTCGTCGCCGGTCCGCAATATCCCGACGGCATCGACTGGCCGTCCAACGTCGAGCGGATCGACCATGTCGCACCGGCGGACCATGCCGCTTTCTACGGCGCCTCCCGGTTCACCCTGAACGTCACCCGCGCCGACATGATCGCCGCCGGATGGTCGCCCTCGGTGCGCCTGTTCGAAGCGGCCGCCTGCGCGATTCCGGTCATCTCCGATCGCTGGGATGGCATCGGCGAGCTGCTGGAGCCGGATCGGGAGATCATCCTCGCCGATACGAGCGAGGAGGTCACCAGCCGCCTGGCGCGCACCCCCGACGGCGAGGCACGCTCGATCGGCCGCGCCGCCCGGGCGAGGATCCTCGCCTCGCACAGCGCCTCGCAACGGGCGAACGAGCTCGAACGGCATCTTTCGGAAGCAGCGGCGCGGTCTGGAACCAGGAAAAGTCCGGAAAGGGAAAAGATGATGAAGAGGGACAGGGCGAGGACGATCCTCGTCACCGGCGGCGCGGGGTTCATCGGATCCCATCTCTGCGAAGCCCTCCTCGCCGACGGCGACCACGTCGTCTGCCTCGACAGCTTCCTGACCGGCCGGCGGGCGAATCTGCGGCACCTTGAGAGTGAAAGCCGGTTCCATGTCATCGAGAGCGACGTCATCGACCGGCTGCCCTATCGGGTCGAGAACGGCCAAAGGTTCAGCCACGTCTTCCATCTCGCCTGCGCGGCCTCGCCGCCCCACTACCAGGCGGATCCCGAGCACACGATGCTGACCAACGTCCTCGGCACGCGCAACATGCTGAGGCTGGCCGAGCGGTCCGGCGCCCGCCTGCTGCTCACCTCGACCAGCGAGGTCTATGGCGATCCGGAAGTGCATCCCCAGCCGGAAAGCTATCGCGGATGGGTGAGCTGCACCGGGCCGCGAGCCTGCTATGACGAAGGCAAGCGCGCCGCCGAGACCCTGGCCTTCGACTATCTGCGCTCCGGCCGATGCGACGTGCGGGTTGCCCGGATCTTCAACACCTACGGCCCGCGCATGCGTCCCGACGACGGCCGCGTCGTTTCCAATGTCATCTGCCAGGCGCTCGCCGGGGAGGACATCACCGTCTATGGCGACGGCAGCCAGACGCGCAGCTTCTGCTACGTCAGCGATCTCGTCGACGGCCTGCTCCGGCTGATGCAGAGCGACCTTGCCGTCGGCTTTCCCGTGAACCTGGGCAATCCTAACGAGCTCACCGTCATCGATCTCGTCCGACGGGTGCTGGCGCTCACCGGGTCGGCTTCGCGGATCGTCCAAAGGCCGCTCCCGGAGGACGATCCGCGCCGTCGCAAGCCCGATATCTCGCGCGCGGAGGAACTGCTCGGCTGGCAGCCGCGGATCGAGCTTCAGGAAGGACTGGAGGCGACCACCGCCTGGTTCGCGGACGAGGAAGTCGATCCCTCGCGTCGGCGCATAGCCGCGGAAGACGGCAACGAACGGGCCACGGCGCTGGTGGCGGCGGCCGAATGAGCGACGGACTGGTTGCCGAAGCGCCCGAGACGCGGGCTCCGAACGAAGCCGCGGCGCCGGCCAGCATGCGGGCCGCGGTGATCACCGGGCCCGGGCTGTTCAGCATCGAGAGCGCGCCGATTCCCGAGCCCGGACCCGGGCAGGTCCGCATCAGGCTGGAAGGGTGCGGCGTGTGCGCGTCCAATCTCACCCCCTGGGCCGGTCCGGAATGGATGCGTTTCCCGACCGATCCCGGCGCGCTCGGGCACGAAGGATGGGGCGCGATCGACGCCCTCGGCGACGGCGTCGACACCCTCTCCGTCGGGGACCGGGTGGCCGCCTTGTCCTTCGCGAGTTATGCCGAATATGACCTCGCCGATGCCGACGCCGTCGTCCGCCTGCCCGCCGAGCTCGACGGCCTGCCCTTCCCGGGCGAGCCGCTCGGCTGCGCGATGAACATCTTCCGCCGCTCCGCCATCGAACCCGGACAGACGGTCGCGATCGTCGGCATCGGCTTCCTCGGCGCGATTCTCACGCGGCTCGCCAACGAGGCTGGGGCGCGGGTGATCGCCATCTCCCGCCGCGCCTTCTCGCTCGAGCTTGCCCGACGGATGGGCGCGGCCGAGACGATCCCGCTCGAGGACCATCACGCGATCATCGAGCAGGTGCGGTCGATGACCGGCGGCCGTTTCTGCGAGAGGGTGATCGAGGCGGTGGGCAAGCAATGGCCGCTCGATCTCGCCGCCGAACTCACTGCAGAGGGCGGTCGGCTGATCGTCGCCGGCTATCACCAGGATGGGCCGCGCCAGGTGAACATGCAATTGTGGAACTGGCGCGGCTTCGACGTGATCAATGCGCACGAGCGCGACCCCGGCGTCGCCCGGCGCGGCGTCGAGGAAGCGGTGGCGATGGTGGCGAGCGGAAGGCTGGACCTCACGCCTTTGCTCACCCACCAATATCCGCTGGAAAGGCTGGGCGAAGCGCTCGACGCGACCCGCGATCGTCCCGACGGCTTCCTCAAGGCGGTGGTGACGCCGGGATGAGCCGTCCGCGCATCGGCTTTCTCGGCGTCGGCTGGATCGGGCGGCATCGCATGGAGGCGATGCTGGCAAGCGGCGCCGTCGAGGCCGTGGCCATCGCCGACTCCGATCCCGCTGCCGCCGCCGCGGCGCAGCGGCTCGCCCCGGCCGCCGAGCTCGTGCCGTCGCTCGAGGCGATGCTCGCTTTGGCGCCGGACGGCGTGGTGATCGCGACGCCCAGCGCGCTCCATGCCGCCCAATCGGTGCAGGCGCTCGACGCCGGCGCGGCGGTCTTCTGCCAGAAGCCTCTCGGCCGCACCGCCGCCGAGGTCGAGGCGGTGATCGAGTCTGCCCGGAACGCCGACCGGCTGCTCGGAGTCGACCTCTCCTATCGCTTCACCGAGGCGATGCAGCGCATCAGGGACCTCGCCAAGTCGGGCGCGCTCGGCCGGGTCTTCGCCGCCGACTTCACTTTCCACAATGGCTATGGGCCGGACAAAGCGTGGTTCTACGACCCCGCTTTGTCCGGCGGCGGCTGCGTCATGGACCTGGGCGTCCACCTCGTCGATCTGGCCCTGTGGCTGCTGGATTTTCCGGAGGTCGTCAAAGTCTCCTCTCGCCTGTCCCACAAGGGTAGGCCGATCCGGGCAGGGCAGGTCGAGGATCATGCCGTGGTGACGCTCGACCTCGCCGGCGACGTCACCGTCCGCATCGCCTGCTCCTGGTGCCTGCAGGTCGGCTGCGACGCGGTGATCGGCGCCGAGCTCTACGGTACCGACGGGGGCGCCGCCCTGCACAATGTCGGCGGCTCCTTCTACGACTTCACGGCCGACCGATTCCGCGGCGCCGCCAGCGAAAGGCTGGTGTCGCCGCCCGACGCCTGGGGCGGCCGCGCCGCCGAGCATTGGGCGCGCCGGCTGGCTCGCGGCGAACGTTTCGAGGCGACGACGCGCGGGCTTGCCGAAACGGCGTGGGTACTCGACCGGATCTATGGCCGGACCGCGGCCCCGCCGACCGAGACGGCGCCCATAGGCACGCCGGCCCTGGAAAGGTCCTGATCGCGCGAAGCGCGGCCGGCCGGCTGCCGAGCGGCAACAGGGCTATTCGCCGGGTGGGCGGATGACACCCCTCCGGCGCTCCGGTAGATCGAAGGCATGGCGAAGATGCCGAACTCCCGATGGCTCCTTGTCGTCGCCCTGCTGATCGTGCTGATCGGGGCCAGCCTGCTGGTGTGGCGGCAGAACGGCGCGCGAGAAGCCGCGCGCGGCCCGCAGGCGCAGGGTCCCGGCCCGGCCCTGCCGCCGCCGGCCGAACCGCCATCCGCAGCGGCGCCGCCGATCGCCGAGGCTTTCCGCACGGTCTATGGTGCCCCAGACACGGCCGAGGCGACGGTCGGGGAAAATCGTTACCGGGTCAGCGCCGAAGCGATCGAGCCGCTTGGCGACTTGCTCGTCCTCATCACCCGCGCCGACAATGTCGACGATTGCCATGCCTGCAGCGGAGCGCTGGGCATCCATTATCTGCGCCGCACCTCCGAGGGCGGCCTGGCGGTGGTCGGCCGCTGGCCAGGCCTGGTGCCCGGCTCCTCCTTCGGCAACGCCACGACCGGCTGGACGGTGAGGCGCGATCTCGCCGCCCATCCGGTCCTCGTCAACGAAGGCGGGTTCACCGGACAGGGCATCACCTGCAGCTGGGCCAATCTGGTCGAATTGGATCCGGCCGGCCCTCGGCTGCGCGGGCAGGTGCCGCTGGGCTTCAGCAATGCGGGGGCCATCGTCGACGGGTCCGCGCCCAGCGAACTCCAGGGTCGGATCGTCCGGCCCGTGCGGGATCGCAGCTTCGAGATCGACTATGGCGGATCCGAGACGTTCACCGAACGCTACGTGCGGCGTGGCGAGAGCTATACGGTCGTCGGCGATTCCCGCTTCCCGGGCGGCTGCTGATCAGCGGGTTCGCCGCCGCAGATCCTCGACGCAGCGCTCTGCCGTGCGTCCATCCCAATATTCCGGGCGGGCCGGGGCCTCTCCATGGCCGCCGCTCGCGAGCGCCGCGCGCAGCAGGTCGACCACGTCGTCGGGCGTCGCCAGCCGATTGGTCCCCTGCTGGATGGTGATCGGACGCTCCGTCGACTCCCGGAGGGTAAGACAGGGAATGCCGAGATAGGTCGTCTCCTCCTGGATGCCGCCGCTGTCGGTGACGACGGCGCGTGCTCCGGAAACGAGGCTCATGAAGCGTATATAAGGCAGCGGTTCGAGCAGGCGCAGGCCTGCGGCGGCAAGCCGTCGGTCGAGACCGGCCGCCTCCAGGCGTGCCGCCGTGCGGGGATGGACCGGGAAGACCAACGGCAGTTCGGCATGGAGCTCTGCCAGGCAGTCGACGAGCCGCCCGAGCTGCGCGGGATCGTCGACATTGACCGGCCGATGAAGCGTGACGACGCCATAGCCGCGCCCGTTGCAGCCCAGGCTCTGCGGCACCGCCGCCGCTTCGATCGCCGGGCGCTTCATCTCGAAGCTGTCGAGCATGATGTTGCCGACGCGCGTGACGCGATCGGCCGGGACCCCTTCAGCGGCGAGATTGGTGTCCGCGTCCGGCGACGGCGTCCACAGGATGTCGGCGACCGCATCGGTGGCGATGCGGTTGATCTCCTCCGGCATCGATCGGTCGCGCGAGCGCAGGCCCGCTTCGAGGTGGACGGTGGGGATGCCCAGCTTCACGCCGGTGATGGCGCAGGCGAGGGTCGAGTTGACGTCGCCGACGACGACGAGCCAGTCCGGGCGATGTGCCGACGCCACTTCGCCATAGGCGATCATGACCTTGCCGGTCTGCTCTGCATGGCTGCCCGACCCGATGCCGAGATGGAAGTCGGGCTCGGAAAGGCCGAGGTCGGCGAGGATGTCGGCCGACATGTTCGCGTCGTAATGCTGGCCGGTATGGATGAGCACCGGCCGGAAATCGGCGGCGGCGGCAAGGGCATGCCACAGCGGCGCCACCTTCATGAAATTGGGGCGCGCGGCGGCAATCAGGTGGACGTTCTGGACGGACAAGGGCGAGCTCCGCTGGTCGCGCCGCCTTAGTCCCGAAGGGGTTAAGCATGCCTCAATGCGGTCGCGGCCGCCGGGCCCACCGCAATTGCCGCATATTCCGCCACCGCCCGACTCCCTGTAGGTTCAGAAAAAGGAACCGGGGAGAGCGGGCCGTGCATCTGCAAAGCGCCTGCGATGCGATCGAGCGAGGTTGCCGCCTCGAAATCTATTATGGCGATCACAGCCTGGTCGTGGAGCCGCATGCGGTCGGCTTCGATCGGCACGGCCGGACGATGCTGCTCGCCTGGGAATGCAGCGACAGCACCGATGGCCATAGCGGCGAGTGGCTGTTCCTGACGCTGGACGAGGCGCGCGAGGTCGACGTCTCCGGCTATCTCGCGCAATCGCCGCGAATGGGCTTTGTCCGCGATGATCCTCGCTTCGCGAGGATCGTCCGGCAGGTCTGAGCCCGTCGGCAGGATCCGTTCTGACCTCCCCGCCGGCCGGGGCTGGCGGCGGCGCCCGGGACGGGCCAGTAAGGGAACCACGGGCGAGTGGTTCGGTTGCCGGACCGTGACGAAAGCAGGAGCACAGATTGACGAGGACCGATCGGCGCCGGATCATGCCGCGAGGCCGGGCCGCCGCTCCGGCCGAAGCCGCGAGATGAACCGGGAAACGCCGCCTCCACCGAGCTCCGCAAGCATGCTCTCCCCGTTGCGGCATCCGGTCTTCCGAGCGATCTGGATCGCCAGTCTCGCCTCCAATTTCGGCGGGATGATCCAGTCGGTCGGCGCCGCCTGGATGATGACCTCCATCTCGGGGTCCGCGGACATGGTGGCACTGGTCAGTACGTCGGTGACTCTGCCGATCATGCTCCTCTCGCTCTTCTCGGGAGCTGCCGCGGACAATTTCGATCGGCGGCGGATGATGCTGTTCGCCCAGTCCTTCATGCTCCTCGTCTCGGTGGGGCTTGCCGCCGCCACATGGCTCGGGTGGATCACGCCCTGGCTGCTGCTCCTCTTCACCTTCCTGATCGGCTGCGGCGCGGCCATGAACGGGCCGGCCTGGCAGGCTTCGGTCGGCGACATGGTGTCGCGCGAGGACCTGCCGTCGGCGATCGCGCTCAACAGCATGGGCTTCAACATCGCCCGCAGCCTCGGTCCCGCCATCGGCGGCGCCATCGTCGCCGCGGCGGGGGCCGTGATCGCGTTCCTCGTCAACGCGGTCAGCTATATCGGGCTCCTCGCCGTCCTGCTCCGCTGGCGCCCCGTCCGCCACGAGCGGAGGCTGCCGCGCGAGCGGATGGGCGTCGCGATCGTCGCCGGCATCCGCTATGCCGCGATGTCGCCGGCGATCGGCCTCGTGCTCGGACGGAGCCTCGTCTTCGGCTTCGGTGCCAGCGCCGTCAGCGCCCTGATGCCGCTCATTGCGCGCGACCTCGTCGGCGGCGGGCCGCTCACGTTCGGCCTGCTGCTCGGCGCCTTCGGCGGCGGCGCCGTCGCCGGCGCTCTTCTCAGCGCGCGGCTCCGGCTGGCGCTGACCACCGAGCGGATCGTGCGCTGGTCCTGCCTTGCCTTCGCCGCCGGTGCCCTCGCCGCGGCCGCGAGCCGCGACCTCGTCCCGACCATGGGCGCCCTCTTCTTCGCCGGCGCCGCCTGGGTGCTCGCCTTGTCGACTTTCAACGTCACGGTGCAGCTCAACTCCCCGCGCTGGGTGGTGGCGCGGGCGCTGTCGCTCTATCAGATGGCGGCGTTCGGCGGCATGGCCGGCGGCGCCTGGACGTGGGGGTCCGTCGCCGACGCGCAAGACGTCCCGACCGCGCTGATCGCCGCGTCGCTTTCCCTCATCGTCTGCGCCGCAATCGGCTTCCGGCTGCCCCTCCCCGACGCGGGCGCGGTCGATCTCGATCCCCGGCCGGAATGGCGCCCGCCCGATACCGCGATCGATATCCAGCCACGCAGCGGCCCGGTCGTCGTCGCCGTGGAGTTTCTGATCCGCGAGGAGGATATTCCCGAATTCCTGCAGGCCATGCGCGAGCGCCGGCTCATTCGCCGGCGGAGCGGAGCGCGGCGCTGGACGCTGCTGCGCGACGTGGCCGATCCCCAATTGTGGATCGAGCGCTTTCAGGTTCCCAACTGGGTCGAGTACATCCGGCACAACAATCGCATCACCGAGGCGGAGCTGGCGGCGACCGGCCGAGCACGCGAGCTCCACATCGGCCCCGAACCGCCGCACGTCCGGCGGATGATCGAACGACCGACAGACTGGCTGCCCAAACCCAAGGTACCGGTGCGCGGCGACCTCGATACGCCGCTGACCGACCCCCGGATGTTCGGATGAAGAGGAAAGGGGCGGCGGCTTAGCCCTATCTTCATTTCCCTCGCATAGAGCCGGGGCATGACGACGCGCGTCATCCTCACGGTCGACACCGAGCTCACCTGGCGGCATCATGTGCCGGGCGAGGACTGGCGGCCCAATTTCGCGCTGAGCTGCGAACCGGCGGGCGTCGGCATTTCCTATCAGCTCGAGCAGTTGGCCAAGCATCGGCTCAAGGCCTGCTTCTTCGTCGATCCGATGCCCGCCATGGTCTACGGTCTCGAGCCGGTTCGGCGAATGATCGAGCCGATCCTCGCCGCCGGTCAGGAGGTGCAGCTGCACCTGCACAGCTTCTGGCACGATCTCTCGGCCGGCCGCGGCGAAGCGGCGCGTTTCGAGCTGACGCAGTTCGACAGGACGGAACAGGCCAGGCTGATCGCGCTCGGCCGCGACTTGCTGATGGAGGCGGGGGCACCACGGCCGATCGCCTTTCGATCCGGCAGCTTTGCCGCCAATGCCGACACCCTGGCCGCGCTCCACGAGCTCGGCTTCGTCTATGACAGCAGTCATTGCGGCGCCGACCATCCCTGGCCGAGCGCGCTGCCGCTCGATCCTTCGCTCATCGATCCGCTGGCGACTGACGGCGTGACGGAAGTCCCGGTCACCCAAATCCGGCGCCGCGACGGCGGATTGCGCCCGTTCCAGATCTGCGCACTGTCCCGGAACGAGATGGAGGCAGCCCTCCTTCATGCCGCCGACAACGCTCACCCCCTGGTCACGATCGTCGGCCACAGCTTCGAGCTTGCCAGTCGCGACGGCCGGCGGCCCAACGTCGTCATCCGGCGGCGTTTCGACCGTCTCTGCGCCTTCCTCGACCGGAATCGAACACGCTTCGACACCGTCCGCTTCGACACGCTCGGCATAGACTGCCCGCATCTCCCGTCCGCGCCGCTTCCGGCCCGACCGCTGCGCACGGTCGCCCGCTATGTCGAGCAGGCCTGGGGCCATGCCCGCTACGAGAAGCCAGCGATCGCCGCCGCCGCCCTGCTTGCACCGCCGCCGGTAGCGGCGCTTTCCTACCTGGCTTATGCCGGCCTCTGACACGGCCCTGCCCTTGCGCGTCGGCACGCGCACCTTATGGACGCTTCGGCGCCGGCTCGTCCGGCGCAGGGTGCGGCTCGATGAAGCCCTGGACGGCATGCCGCCGGCGCTGCCGTGCCTCTCGCCGGAGGCAGACGGCTATCTCGTCACCGGCGTGCCGGCCGTCCACGCCGATGCGATGTCCGCGCCGGGCGATCTCGCCCTCTTCGTCCGGCAGGCCTATGTCCGCAGCTACGCGCGGCTCGACCTCGACTTCGACACCTACCTCGCCGGCTTCTCGGCCAAGAGTCGATCGACTTTGAAGCGCAAGCTGCGCAAGCTCGCGGAGCAATCGGGCGGATCGCTCGACCTCCGCGTCTATCGCCGTCCCGACGAATTGGAGGAATTCCATCGGCAGGCGCGAGCCCTGTCAGCCCTCACCTACCAGGAACGCCGTCTGGGAGCCGGATTGCCGGACGGCGAGGCCGCCGTGGCGGAGATGCAGTCTCTGGCCCGCCGCGACCAGGTCCGCGCCTGGCTGCTGTTCGTCGACCGGCGGCCGGTCAGCTACCTCTACGCCCCTGCCGAGGGAGAGACGCTGATCTACGCCCATCTCGGCTACGATCCCGGTTTCGCGGCCTTTTCCCCCGGCACGGTACTCCAGCTCGAGGCGATGCGGCTGCTCATGGACGAACACCGCTTCCGTCTGTTCGATTTCACCGAGGGCGACGGCCAGCACAAGCGGCAGTTCGCGACGGACAGCCTCGATTGCGTCGACCTGCTGCTGCTCAGGCGCAATCCGACCAATCTCGCCTTGGGTCACGCCCTCAACCTGTTCGATCGAGGCGTGGCGACCGCCAAGCACCTTTTCGCAGCGTGGGGCGGCGATGCGCTCAGGCGGCGGTTGCGCCGCTGACCGGAGAACGGACGACCGACGCCGCATAGACGGCGAAGGCCAGCGCGATGAAGAATTCCTTATATTCGGTGACGTCGGGGACGTCGATCATCGACCGGCCGAAGGCCAGGAACAACGCCTGTCCGATGATCGCGGCCGCGGCTGCGGCCAGGAATGCCGCGGCCTCGCCGCGGTGCCCGCGCTTCCACGCTGCCGCCGCCCAGGCGGCGTAGGCGGCGAGGGCAAGCCAGGTCGCCAGCTGGACCGAATAGAGGTTCCAATGGCCGTAATTCATCCACACCGCCGGTGCCGCAGCGAGGGCCGTGCCCCGGCCGGGGACGAGAGCCAGCAGCGGGTGGCGGGTGGCGGCGAGCGGCAGCAGGTCGCGAAGCAGCGGCGCGAGCGCGAGAAAGCCGATCGCGCCGACATAATAGACGGTTTCGGAAAGATCGGTCTGGACGTTGTGCAGGTTGAATTCGGCCTGCCAGTTGACCTCCGCCAGCGCGTCGGGCGTGGCGAAGCCGAGCAGCCTCTGTCCCCAGCTGATCTCCTCCATGGCGATGAGCACCAGCGCGAGCAGGATCAATGCACCGGCCGCCGCGACGACCGGGCGCAGGCGATATCGACGAACCGCGAAACCGATCCCGGCCGCGGCAACCAACAGCAGCAATGCCGAAGCCCATTCCAGCGGCCGATCCTCCTGGGCGCCGAGATGGAAGGCGTCCCGATCGGCCAGAAAGAGGCAGGTGGAAACAAGGCCTGCGGCGATCGCGGCGGCTCCCACCGTCAGCGAGACCGATCCGGCGCTGCTCCGATCGAGCAGACTGTCCTGCGCCCGGGCCCGGACAAGCGAATCGACCAGCCAGACGGCCAAGACGAGGATGAAGAGCGTTTGCGCGAGCTGATGCGGCGCGAAGGCCGCCGCAGACTCCCTGACCAAGGGAAGGCCGAGGCCGAAGACTTCATAGGCAGCGAAGATGACCTGACCGGCAAGCGCCGCGACCGCCGCCAACCCCACCCGACGGCCGGCCGGCGCCGAAAGCCATGTCGCGGCGGCGTGCGCGAACCGGCGCGGGGCGCTCGCCGCCGTCGCCTGCGGCACGGCCGTCACCGGCTACCCCTGCACCAGAGCGGGCGCGCGATCGCAGCGGCGGCGCGGCTGCGGACGAACAGGCAATCGACGATCTCCGGCCCGGGCCGGGCACCCATCTCGCTCTTGTAGCCGGGATCGCCCGCTCCCCAGTCGATCGTGACCGCTCCCGCGTCCGCGGCGGCTTGAAACTCCCGATAGAGAAGTATCCGCCCCGGACTGCCTTCGCGGAATCGCTCGCTATAGCTGTTGGCGATGACATGGAGCCGGTCGCCGCACCGCAGGCCGAAGGTGAAGGCGGCCGGCTCTCCTCCGACAAGGAGCAGCGAACCCACCAGCATCTCGCGTAGGGCCGGGTCCCGGATCACGGCTTCCCACAGCCTGCGGCTGCGATCGGCGAGGAACTTCGTATCGCGCGCATCCGCCTCGCGGGCCACCCAGCTCTCTCGCTCGACCTGAGCGAAAAGAGCGAGATTCTCAGGGCTCCAGCCACTGCCGGTCACGGACCGGAATTCGAGCGGACCCATCTCCGCGAGCCGGCGCTCGAGCCAGCGATTCTTGCGCATCGTCTTCGTGCTCGGCCACGGGCCCGCCGCCCGCATCGCGCCGAGATCGACGACGAAACAGGTGCCGAGGGATCGTCTCAGCTCTATCCATCCCACCTGCCGGGCCGCAGTGGCGACGCGCTGCAGCGCGGGATCGTCTGAATGGACCGGTCCCATCCGCCAGGCATGGCCCAGG
The DNA here is from genome assembly GCF_003347635.1 of Sphingosinicella terrae. Lineage (GTDB taxonomy): Bacteria > Pseudomonadota > Alphaproteobacteria > Sphingomonadales > Sphingomonadaceae > Allosphingosinicella > Allosphingosinicella terrae. The sequence goes on along the minus strand of NZ_QDFY01000003.1, from coordinate 360,442 downwards.
GCCGAACGCGCCGCCGGCGAGGACAGGATCGACACGAGCTCGGTGACGCCGGCTTCGTCCGCGAGCGGGAAGCTGCGATACGGCCAGTAGCTGCCCGCAAGCTCCCGCAGCGACAGCGGGCCGATCCGGCGGGAAACGAGCGGGATCGCCGCGAACGGCGCTCCCGCGGCTGAGCGCCCGGCCAGCGTGACCAGCGGCCGATCGCCCGCCGCCGCCGCGAACCATGCCGCGCGCAGGAAGGCGCGTCCGGGCGCGGCCGATGCGGCCAGCCGGTCGAGCAGGTCCGCCGCGCCGATCTCCAGCCCGGCCACGACCGAGCCGTCGGCAAGCAAGGTTTCCCTATGCGGCAACTGCCATCCTTCACGCGACGCGTAACGCGACTCGTCTAGGCCGGTGCGGGTTAAGGACGCTTCAACGCGGTCGGGACTGGGGCGAATGCAGGCGACCGCGGCAGGCTTGTGGATGCATCGCCCCCTGGGCCAATGCGAAGAGGATGAGCCCATACCGAATCATGATCGATGCCGATGCCTGTCCGGTGAAGGAGGAGGTCTACAAGGTCGCGTTTCGGCACGAGGTGCCGGTGACGGTCGTCAGCAACGACTATCTGCGCGTGCCGCAGCACCCATTGGTCGAGCGCATCGTCGTCGGCTCGGGTTTCGACGCGGCCGACGACTGGATCGCGGAGCGGGCCAGTGACGCCACCATCGTCGTGACCGCGGACATCCTGCTCGCCGATCGCGCGATCAAGGCCGGCGCGACGGTGCTGGCGCCGAACGGGCGGCCGTTCACGACGAGCTCTATCGGCGCGGCCGTAGCCACGCGGGCGATCATGGCCGATCTTCGGGCCGGCGGCGATATCATCGGCGGCCCGCCGCCTTTCTCGAAATCCGACCGGTCGCGCTTCCTGTCGGCGCTGGACGAGGCTCTGATCAGGATGAAGCGGCGGCCGGGCGCCTGACGCGGATTTCCCCTCCCCGCGAGCGGGGAGGGGAAGGCTGGCAAGCCACCTGCGAGAAACGCCCTCCCCCGGCCGGGGGAGGGCAGGACCCGGCGGAGGGAGCGTGGCGCGTGACTCACCACATTCCCCCCACCATTCCCCCTCCCGACATGGGGCGGGGGCGCCTTTCGGATGATCGATCCTGCATCCCGGCCGGAAGGCCGAGGAAGCGTCCGTGTGAACCAGGCGGGCAAGCCCTCACCCTCGCCCGCTCAGTCCGTGGACGCCTCCCCGTTCCCCCCGTGCCGCTCAAGCAGCATGGCACGGTAACCGCGATAATCGATCTCCGAAAAAGCCCGGAAACCAAGCTTGTGCGCGACGCGAAGCGACGCCTTGTTCTGCGTGTGGATCATGCACACCGTCCGGCGCGAGCCGAGCCGAACATCGAGCCAGGCCAGCGCCGCTTCGGCGGCCTCGGTCGCATAGCCGTGGCCGCGTGCGCCGGCGGCGATCGTCCAGCCACCCTCCGGGGCACTGTCGAACCGCGGTCCCAGTCCACGGCGAAAATCACCGAATCCGACCTCGCCGACGATGCAGCCCGTGGCTTTCTCCTGGACGGCGAACAGGCCGTAGCCGGCAAGCGACCAATGGCCCACCTGGCGGAGCAGCCTCGTCCACACTTCCTCACCGCTCATCGGCCCCCGTTCGGAAAAGCGGAACGCCTCGGGGTCGGCGAGCAGAGCGCAATAGTCGCGGTAATCGCCCATTTCGGGAACACGGAGGATGAGACGTTCCGTCTCGACGCGACGGAAGTTCACCGTCTGGATGGCCGAGCGGTCGGACCGCTTGCGGTCCACGAACAGGCCTGAAAGCTCACGCTGGATGTTCTGCATGATCGTCATGCGGCGATCGGGAGGCCGGCACCGGCCGTCAGGACGGCAAGGGTGTAGACGAAGGCGCCGAACGTCATCAGCGGCGCTGCCCACACGATGAGACGATTGAGAACCATATCCACGCAAGCTCCGATGTGACGGCGGTGTTGCCGTTGCAGTGTCGGTCTACGCCGAATGTCCCGGTTCATCCTGAGGGGCGCCTGAAACGATTCTGAATCAGAATTCTTTCAGAATCACTGGCGAAAAACTGCCAAAAATGGCAGGCACAGCGTCGTATTGCGCCGCAGCATGTGCTAGAATCGGCCGCCACGCGCGAGTCACAGCGAAAGTCTCCGTCCAGAATGCCCCCTTCTGTCACACTCGAGAGGATCGCCTTCGAGCAGTTCGTCGTGGATCGCGCGGACGAGCGCGTTCTCGGTCCGGCGGGTCCGCTGAAGCTGGGAAACAAGGCTTTTCGAGTCCTGCTGGCGCTGGTCGACGATGCCGGCCGCCTCGTCACCAAGGACGCCCTGCTGTCTTCCGTATGGGACGGCACCATCGTCACCGAGGCATCTTTGACTTCTGCCGTCCGTGAGCTGCGACGCGCGCTCGGCGACGATTCGCGAACTCCGCGCTTCATCGAGAGCGTCTACGGTCGCGGTTACCGGTTCATCGCGCCTCTGCGTGAAGCCCCGCAGGCCGCGCCCGGCTTCGGAGCCGGACGGGCTTCGTCCCGGCCGACGGCGGGCGCCGCCATGCCACTGACGGAAGGACGCCCTCCCCTGGTCCTCGTCTCCGAATTCCGCGACGAAGCGGTGCGCGAGCATCATCCCTATTTCGCCGCCGAGCTTCGCGAAGAGGTCCTGTCCGGTCTCGCCCGCTTCCGCGAGATCCTGCTCGTCGCCGACGACCGGCCCGAGGACCAGGCGGCTCGGGCCCATGCCGACGAGCCCGGATACCAGCTGACGGCGACTTTGCTGCCAGAGGGCGACGGGATCAAGGTGATCGCCCGCGCGCGCCGGCTGAGCGACTCACGGATCCTGTGGGGCGAGACCATGTCGCTCGCCGCGATCGGCATGGCCGGGGGAGTCGAGAAGATCGTGCGCCGCATCGCCGGCGCGGCGCTGCCCGCCGTCGACGAGGATCTTTCCGTCGGCCTCCCGCACGAGCCCGACGACGTCTACAATCGCTACCTGATGGCCAAGCGTCGGTCCTTCGCCGCGCAGACCTTCGACGAGGCCCGGGCGGCGGCCGACGCGCTCGAGGTGGTCATCGCTGACCGGCCGGGCTTCGCGCTCGCCTATCCGCCGCTGGCCCGGCTCTACAATACCGACTTCGCCTATACCGCGCTGGGATCGAGCGGCGCCGCCGAGCGGGCGCGGGCACTGCAGCTCGCCAAGGACGGTCTCGCCGCAGACCGCGGCAATGTCCACGCCTTCACCGTCCTGGGCTTCTGCCACCTCTGGCACGATCAGCGCGGTCAGGCCCGGCACTGCTTCGAGCAAGCCCTCGCGCTGAACCCCTATAATCCCGTCAGGCTCGAGGAATGCGCGACCGGCTGGATGTATCTTGGCGACCTCGCCCGCGCCCGCGATCTCATGGACCAGGCGGCGGCCCTCAATCCGATTCCCGGTGACGGCCTGCGCGAGGATTCGGGACGGTTGCGGATGATCGAGGGGGATTATGAGCGAGCGCATGCCGATCTGGAGGCTGTGCTCGCCGGCACGATCTTCGCCGATCTGTATCTCGGCGTCTGCGAGGTGAATCTCGTCATCCCCGGCGGCGAGCCGCGCCTGCGCCGCTGGCGGGACCGGGTGGAAAGGTGTTGGCACGGTGAGTCCAGCCCCAGCAATGCCGACATCATGGCGTGGATCCAGCGCCACCACCCCCTCCATCCGGATACCAGCGCCGGCTTCTTCGGGGCGATCGAGCGTGCGCTCGAATGGATCAGCGCGACCCCAGCATTGCAGGATCCAGTCCGAGCTCGCCCGCCAGGTCACGCATGAAGCAGGTGACCGGAGGCCGGGTGGGCCGCACCGGCGGCTGAAGCACGGGATCGAGGACCGTCTCGAGGCACGCGAGCGCATCTTGCCGCTTCAGCGGCACGTACAAGGTCCGGATCAGGGCGATCGCCGCGCGATCCAGGATTCCGAGCTCCAGCCAGGCCCGCTCGACCGCCGGCCAGTCGCGATCCTCGTAGTGGATCCGCCTCGCCCGCTCGCGCAGCGTCCGGGCATGCTCGGCGCGGATCAGCCCGGCGCGGCAGGCGGCAACGAGGGTCGCTCGAAGCTCGACGGAGGGCAAGGATAGCGGCGCCCATCCCAGCTCGGCCGGCGCATGGATCAGGGCGACTTCGTCATCGCCAGACAGTCTCCCAGTGCGATAGGCGCGAAAGATCGCGCCGACGCCGATCATCCCGTAGGCGTGAAGCTCAGCCGCCCGCAGGGCGCCCATGCTCGACGCCCCCAGGACGATGGTGCCGCGCGCCATCAGCAGGAGCAGCTCCTTGTGCCAGGGGGCCGGGCACCAGTCGAAATAGCCGTCGATGAGGCAGAGCCGATCAGGTGGCGCGGCGGCGAGCGCGAGCAGATCGCCGGCCCGGGCAGGCGGCCGCCAGTCGAACGGCCCCCGCGGCCGCGCCTCCGGAGGCAGGGACGGACCGCAAAAGACAGGAATGAGCGTCATCGGCCCACCGTCCGCCGCCGCCGCCGGATAGAGGCGAGACCGCAGACGAAGGCGCGGACGACCGCAAGGCCCTCCGGCCGGGCAAGCTCGACAAGAGCGATCCGATCGCAGCCGGCGGCGGTCAGCGCGCCGACGATTCCCTCCAGCCCGCGCGGACCCGGCCGCGTCTCCGCCCAGTCCACAAGCGCCATGCCTGGCGGCGGCGGCAGCCCGAAGGCGACCCTGATGCCTTCGCCCGCCGGTACTTGATAGTCTGACGGCAGCAGATCGTCGCGGGAGCCGGCAATGTAGGTGGCGCGGCCCTGCATCGCCTCCGCCAGGGCCTTGAACAGGGCGATCTCGGGATCGGGATGGCAGGCGCGGCCGTTCGCCGTCCGAAGGGCGGCGGCGCTCTTGCCGAGATCGCCGAGCTCGCACACGACGACCGGCGCGCCGGTGAGGGACGGCACGCGATAGAAGCGGGCAGCCACCGCCGCGTCGGAGAGCCGCTGGCGCCAGGCTCCGAACCAGCCGTAGGTGATGGTCTCGGGATCGATCGTCGAGCGCATCCGGGGCACCAGCCCCTGCGCCTGCCATTCCGTCACGGCGTCGCGCTCGATCAGCTCCTGGAGGGCGACCGTCGCCGCCTCCTCGACGCTCCCGCCCGCGCCGATCCCGTTGCTGGCCCGGTCGAACGGAGACGGCACCGCGCGGGTGAGATCGAGCGAGACGAGATCGAACGGCAGATGGAGCGTGCCTCCGGACCGAAGGTCGCGGGCGGCGACCCAGCGATGCGGCTGGTCGGCGGGCGGCGGCCGGTTCCGGTCGGCGGCGAAGTCGCCGATATCGGCGGCGCGCTCCCGCGCCGGCAGTTCGTGGAGCCGGCAGATCGGCCCCTCCGCCTGGTAGCTTTCGGCCGCGTGACTCTCGACGGCCTCGAGCAGGGCGCCCAGCCGGGCGTCGTCGTCCGTCGCGCCCTTGCCCTGATGGACGCTGAGTGCGCGCCCCATCGGCCGCACCGCCTGCCAGACCGGCAATCCGAGCCTGTCCAGCCGCGTCAGCTCCGCCAAACGGGACACGCCCGCCCAGCCACCGGCGCGCCCGGCGCTGGGCAGCAGATCCCGCGCGCTCGCGACGCGCAAAGGGTCGGCCGGGCCGAGCGGCCGCGCCGCCTCGGACCTGTCCGTCATCGTTCGGACCGCGGGAAAGCCTGCGGCGGCCGCCTCACGCCACGCGGGCTGAACCTATACCCTGGGGCCGGTGTTGAGCGGCGAGCGGGTAAACATCTCGGAGCCGACCTCGCAGGCCTGAAGGCAGGTGCCGCGCTGGCGGGCCTCCTCGAGCATGGCGGCCACCTGGCGCACTCCCTCCTGGGCTGTGCTCGTCTTCGCCAGTGCGGGATCATATTCGAGCGTCACTTCGCAGACATAGTAGCGGCCCTGCTCCTCGATGATGAACTTCCGTGCCATGGTCCCCCTCCCTCGGTGCGCTTCTGAACAGTCGAGGGCATAACATGCTGCCCTGCAGGAAGGAACCGGCTGGCTGAGATGAGGCCGCCGCCTCCGTAGAAACACGCATCGTAGTGGTACGGTGTGGCGGCTCACCCGATCGAAAGGATATAGGGTCAATCATGCAGACGGCACCGGCAGGACTGTCAGGACCCGGAGATTAACCATGTTCGACGCGAATGGACGAATGCTGGCGGTACGCAGCAACCAGGCGGTATTGCCGTCTTCCGATCTCGCCGGCCGCGCCCGGACCGGGGATCGCGCCCCGATGGCCGGACCTTGGGCCTCACATCGGCCGGGACTGCTTTCCCGGATGGCGAGAGCCGCCCGTGACGTCGTCCACGAAGCCCGTGCGTCGGGCGACGTGCCGCTTCCGCATCTCTACCGCGGCCGCGATTACCACAAGGAGCGGCAGGCCGCCTGAGCGCCGCCGCCGCTTACAGGGCGACAGGCGAATGGGCGCCGAAATAGACCAGCGCCTCCTCCATATTCTCCATCCGCCACATCGGCAGCGATACCCGGCCCTGCCTGGTGAAGACGAGGACTTCGTCGGACATCTTGATGCCTTGAACCTTTCCGACGGTTCGCTCGAGACGCTCGATCTCGCCCCAGGCAATGCGCCTGCCGCCGCGGGTCCACAGACCCTCCTCGTCCATGCGGGCGATGAAGTGCTTCTCGGCCGATTTCATCGCCAGCGGGATCAGTCCCAGGCTGATGACGGCGAGCGGCCAATAGATGCAGCCGTGAACGCCGGGACGCAGTTTCACCTCGAGCATCGGCGAGCCCTTCGCGATCGTTACGGAAGGACAATATAACCGCCTTGTCCGGAAGCGGGAAGCGTTCGGCTCCTGCCGCCGGGCCTGATCCGCTCAGTCCTGATACTGGACCGGCGACGGCGTCAGCTCGTAGACTTCGACGATTGCACCAGTGCGCGGCCACGGCACGACGAGACGGAATCGGAAGGCATCGACCCGCTCGAGCACGGCCACCATGTCCCGCTCGGGGTCCTCGCCGTAGGGAAGCGGATCCTCATGCTCGCCTCGAGAGAGGGTGCCGATGAAGATCAGCCGCTCGGGCCGCTCGTCCACCCAGAGATGGCCGGCCGGCCGTTCGGAGCCGGTCTGCTTGATCAGGGTCAGCGCATCGCCGTCCACGCCGACATTGCAGAAGAAGGGACGATAGACGGTGAGCACCGGACCGCGTCGCCTGGGCTCGGCGAAGCGCAACAACCTGCAGGTATAGGCGCCCGGCGTCGGCGCCGGCATGGGCAGTGCGGCGCCGGGATCGAGCAGCGGACCTTCGCTGCTCATGGTCCTGCGGTGACCGGCGGCCTCGGCTGCGGAAAGCGCCTCCTCCCACGCGCCCTCGATTCCGTCGATCCGGTCGACGTCGCCGGGCAGCGCCGCTCGACGCCAGCCGGGTTCCTCGCGGACGCTGATCGTAGGGATGGCCGGCTCTTGCGGGACCTGCGCGGTCTGGCAGCCGGACAGCAGGACGAGGGCGCCGGCCAGGAGCACCCTTAGGCAATCTGAAAGCTGATGCCGTCGCGCCATCTGCATAACCCTTACCGCAGGATCGCCGCACCCTTCCTGTTCCTATCGCACGATTGTGAAGGAACTGGATATGGCCCCAGCATCAAGCACGAAGCTACGGCCGGGGTTCCGTCGTCCGTCCTGGCCGAGCGCGGTTAACGATCTCTTGACGCTGGCCTGCTTATTTCCCCGGGTGTCCGCATCGGGCGCCCCTCTTTTCAAGCCGACGAGGTCCTGTTGATCTGGCGCCTGCTCGCTCTGGTGATCTTGATGTGGACGTGCCCGGCGCTCGCGGCGGCTGGCGACCTCGATGGTCGCCTGTGCCATGCCGTGACCGGAACCGGCACGTCCGCGCCCGACGGCCGCGACTTTGCCTGCGCGGGCGTACCCGAGCGCTACCAGGCCGCGCGTCTTTGGCTGCGGGCCGACGCCCCGGCCGCCGATGCCGCCTTCGCCAACGGCGCCACTCTCCTTGTCCATCAAAGCCGCTTCGACCGGCTCGAGGTCGAATTCCGCTATCGCGATGGCCATGTCGAGCGCCAAGGCGTGGCCGCCGGCGAATATGGCGAGCGCTGGCGCGTCGGCGGCCAGATCGCCTTCCAGGCGCCGGTGCGGGAGTCGCCCGTCACGAGCATTCTCCTCGCGCTCGATCGGCTGGAATCCTATCCGCATTTCCGAGTGCGCCTGCTCCCCTCGGGGGAGGCCGAAGCTGAGACCAGCCTGGCTGCGGCCCTGGTCGGCGCGGCGATCGCGCTGCTCGCGCTGAGCACCCTGTATAACGGCCTGCTGGCCCTGGCGTCGCGACGCACCTTCATCGGCTGGCACGCCGCCTGGGTCGGTACGGTCTTCGTCTGGGGCCTGCTCTGGTCGCAGCTCGCCTTGCTCGTCTTTCCAGGCCTTGCCGGATCGCTGGCTTCGAAGCTCTGCACCCTGCTCGCCACCCTGGCGATCAGCTTCGCCACCTTTTGCGCCGCCACCGTTCCCGAGGCCGGACGGTTGCCGCGCTGGGCACGCTGGCCGGCAATCGGATGCGGGCTGGTCTTCGGCCTCGTCGGCGCCTTCGCGGCCTTTCCGCCGTCCGGCCTGCTGCCGTTGCTCGGCTCGGTGCTCGGTATCCTGCTGCTTGTCGATCTCGCCACCGTCGCTCTCCTGCTCGGCTGGAGCTGGCGCAGGGGCGATACCGGGGCCCGCGACTTCATCCTATCGTGGGCGGTGCCGATGGCCGTGCTCGCCTCGACGGAGGTCGTCGATTACGGACCTTCCCTGCTCGGCGGCGGCTCCCAGCTCGCCGTCCTGCTCGCCTCGGCCTTCCAGACGGTGTGGCTCTCCGTCGCCGAGACGTTGCGCCTGGCCCGCCTGCGTGTGGAGCGGGACGCCGCTTACGCGGCGCGCTGGGAAATGCAGCGGCTGGCGGAAAGCGATCCGCTGACGGCCCTGCTCAATCGGCGCGGCTTCGTCGATCGGGCCCAAAAGGCCTTGCGGGCGGATGGCGGCGGCTTCGCCTTGCTCCTGATCGACGTCGACCATTTCAAGTCGGTCAACGACCGGTTCGGACACGATGTGGGCGACGCCGTGCTGCGCTGCATCGCGCGCTGCATCGAAGACAAGGCCGCCGGAAACGGATTTGCCGGGCGCATCGGAGGAGAGGAATTCGCCATCGGCGTGTCCGGCCCCGGCCGCAATGCGATCAAGGTGGCCGCGAGCGTCCGCGAGGCGATCGAGTCGCTCCCGCTCGCCCACCTCTTCGGCGAGGCGCGAGGGATCACGGCCAGCATCGGGGTGAGCCGCGGGCCGGCCGGGGCCGAGTTCGAGATCCTGTATCGCGAAGCGGACCGGGCGCTCTATGCCGCCAAGGATGCAGGACGGAATCAGGTCGCCTTGTTCGACGGCAGTGCCGCGGCGCCGCGCAGCCCGGCACCGCCCGGCGTCGAAGCCCGGGCGGCGTCCCGCTGATCCCGAATAGAGGATAGGGCTTTCCCAATCCGGCCGACGGTGGCAGGCGCGGGCCGATCGAAGCCTTCAGACTCCGGGAGCCTGCCATGCCTCGTCCCGCCTTGTTCGAGCCGATCGAGGTCGGCGGATTGCCTTTGCGCAATCGCATCGTGATCGCGCCCATGTGCCAATATTCTGCCGAGGACGGGCGGATGACCGACTGGCACCTGATCCATCTCGGCCAGCTCGCTTTGTCCGGGGCCGCGCTGCTGACGATCGAGGCGACGGCGGTCGTTCCGGAAGGACGGATCAGCTGGGCCGATGTCGGCCTCTGGGACGATGCGACCGAGGCGGCGATGGCGCGAACCCTGGACGGCGTCCGGCGTTGGTCCGACATGCCGGTGGCGATCCAGCTCGCCCATGCCGGACGCAAGGCCTCGACCGAGCGGCCCTGGGCCGGCGGGCGCCAGCTGCCCCCCGGCGATCCGCACGGATGGCAGACCGAAGCGCCCTCGCCGCTGCCCTTCGCCCAAGGTGACGTGGCGCCGGCCGCGCTGGACCGGGACGGCCTGGTCAGGATACGCGAGGCTTTCGCCGCGGCCGCACGCCGGGCCGCGCGACTGGGGATCGACGCCGTCCAGATCCACGCCGCCCATGGCTATCTGCTCCACCAGTTCCTGTCGCCGCTGTCGAACCGGCGCGACGACGAATATGGCGGGAAGCTGGATAACCGGATGCGCTTCCCGCTCGAGGTGTTCGATGCGGTCCGCGAGGCGTTCCCTGCGGACCGCCCGGTCACCATGCGCGTGTCCGGAACCGACTGGGTCGAACAGGGCTGGGACGTGGAGCAGACCATCGCCTTTGCCGCCGCGCTCAAGGCGCGTGGCTGCGCGGCGATGCACGTCTCCAGCGGCGGACTCGATCCGAGGCAGAAGATACCGGTCGGGCCCGGCTATCAGGTACCGCTGGCACGGGCGGTGAAGCAGGCCACCGGGATGACCACCATCGCCGTCGGCCTGATCAGCGGATACGACCAGGCGGAGGCGATCGTCGGCACCGGCGACGCCGACCTGATCGCGATCGCCCGGACCATCCTCTACGATCCGCGCTGGCCCTGGCATGCGGCCGCCCATCTCGGCGCGCAGGTGAAGGCGCCGAAGCAGTATCTGCGCTCGCAGCCCGGCCGGTTCCGCGACCTGTTCGGCGGCGACTGACAGAGGCGCGTTGCCGCTTCAGGCGAGCGGGCGATCCGGATCGCTCAGACTCCGCCGCTCTGTCATGCCGCCGGCGGCGATCAGCTTTCGGGCCTGCACATAATCCTTGACCCGGTTGACGCAGTCGGCGGCGATCAATCGCCCCTCTCTCAGATAGAGGACCGAAAAGGCGCGGGTGGCCGGGTCGCCTCTCACCACCATGTCGTCGTGGCCCAGCGACAGCCCCGCCGTCTGCAGCCTCAGGTCATATTGGTTCGACCAGAACCAGGGTAGGGCAGCATAAGGGTGGGGGTAGCCGGCCACGGCCCGCGCGGCGGTCGCCGCCTGGTCGTTGGCGTTCTGGACGGATTCGAGCCGGATGCGGGCGCCGCCGGCGAAGACGTTCTCGTGCGCGGCGCAATCGCCGATCGCATGGATGTGCGGCAGGCTGGTGCGGCACAGGGGGTCGACATTCACGCCGTCGCCCCCTTCGGCGCCGGCGGCGAGCAAGGGCCCGACGGCCGGCACGATGCCGATGCCGACGATCACCATGTCCGCCGGGAGGATCTCGCCGCCGGCGAGCTGGACGGCGGCCGCGGAGTCGGAGTCGGAGATGCCCTCGACCGCGATTTCGGTCCGGACCGCGACGCCGTGCGCGCGATGCTCGGCCTCGTAGAAGCGCGAGATCGGCTCTCCGGCGACGCGGGCGAGCACCCGGTCGAGCGCCTCGAGCACGGTGACGGTCTTGCCGAGCTTGCTCAGGACCGCCGCCGCCTCCAGGCCGATGAATCCGCCGCCGACCACGACGACGCTTTGGACGCCGGGCAGCGCTGCCACGATCCGGTCGGCGTCGGCGCGGCAGCGGATCGAATGGACCCGCTCGAGCTCCGCCCCGGGGCAGGCCAGCCGGCGCGGCTCTCCGCCGGCTGCCCAGATCAGGGTCCCGTAGCCGAGCGTCTCTCCGTCCCCGAGCTCGGCGACCCGGGCCGCCGGATCGACGGCGACGATGCGACGGCCGAGCCGCAGTTGGACCTCGCGTTCCTCCCAGAAGCCTGCCGGACGGATCAGGAGCCGATCGAACGGCCGCTCGCCCGCCAGATATTCCTTCGACAGTGGCGGCCGTTCGTAGGGCAGGTCGGGCTCGGCACCGACCAGGGCGATGCTGCCGCCGAAGCCGGCCTGCCGAAGCGCGATCGCCGCCTGCGCGCCGGCATGGCCGGCCCCGGCGATGAGGACGTCGTGCCGTTCCATCCGTGGCCCTTAGGCCAGCACGTTCATCGCGGCGAGCTGGATCGGCTGGCGGTCGAAGGCGAGAAAAGCGGGGTCCATCGCGGTGTCGAAATCCGAGGATTCGCCGGTGATCTGCCGCGCGATCAGGGCGCCGATCGCCGGCGCGAGCTTGAAGCCGTGGCCGCTGCAGCCGTTGGCGATGTGGAATCCCGCGATCGGCGTCGGTCCGACGATCGGGTGCATGTCCGCCCGATTGATCGTGTAGAGCCCGCTATAGCCGTGGATCGCGCCGCGCAGTTCCGGCACGTTCAGCCGGTGCTGGAGCGCGTGCAGCTTGGGGCGGATGAAATCGTCGTCGGCATAGCGCGCGAAGTCGTCGGGGTCGGCGACCCTCTCCTTCTCGTCTTCTTCGAGCACCGATCCGACGATGATCTGCTGACCGCGATTCTGCGGCCGGAAATAGATGCCCCCGGGCATGTCGACGCAGACCGGAAGATCGCCGGCCAGCTCCGCCGGACGATCGATATGGACGATCTGGATCCGCGTCGGCTCCAGCGGCCAGCGGCCGCCGAGCCCATGCCGCTCCAGGAACGGCAGGCACCAGGGCCCGGCCGTCTCGACGACCGTGCCGCACGCGATCCGCTCGCCGCCGACGAGCCGGACGCCGGTCACCGCTCCGCCCTCGACATCCACATCATCGACCGGGCTGTTGAACCGCACCTCGACGCCGCGCGCGCGGGCCGCGTCGATCAGGTCCTGAAGCGCGTCGACAGGGTCCATATAGCCGCCGTCGCGTTCGAGCAGGTGGAGCCCGCCGCCGCGGCAATCATGCGCCTCGCCGCCGATCAAATCGGGCGAGATCAGGCAGGGCCGGATGGCCGGAAAGGCGTCGGCGAGGGCCGCATCGTCGAGCGCGTCGGCCCGGATCCCGAGCGAGCCGAGCCGGTCTACCTCGCTTCCTGCCCAATCCGGATCGGCCGACAGCCAGAGCACGCCCAAGGCGTGGAAGCGGGCTCGGGCCTCGCCGCTGCCGATGAAGTCCGGCCAGTGGCGATAGGCGCCGATCCCATCCTTCGCCAATTGCACGATCTCGGGATAGGAATAGCGGAAGCGGCACACGGCCGAAGAGGCGCCGGTCGATCCCTCGCCCGGCCCCGCACCCTTCTCGAGCACGACGATCCGCGCCTTCGAGCGGCGGGCGATCTGGAAGGCCGCGCTCATGCCGATGATCCCCGCGCCTATCACGACGATGTCTGACGTCTTCATATACGTTGATGCCTTCTTGCGTCCGCGATGATCCGGATGATTTCAGATGCCGAAGCGGTTGGCGAGCGGCGCAAGCACGCTCCGGAACAAAGCGGGCATCAAGCCTGCCGCCGGCAGCGGCTTCGCCTCGGAGATCGGCAAGGCCAGGTCCCCGGCCGGCGTGCCCAGGATGAAGGACGCCGCCTCCCGCGCCGCCAGCATGCCGAGCGTCAGCCCGAAGCCGTTGCAGCCGGTGACGGCCAGCATGCCTTCGGGTCCCCGAATCAGGCGCGGCAGGCCATCCGGCGTCACCGCGAGACGCCCCGCCGATAAGCTCTCGAAGGGAGGCGGCGGACGATCGGGAAAGACCCGCTCCAGCCGGCGGCGCGCCGGCGCGGAATTTCTCATCGGGTCGTCCCGGGCTCGGCCTTCGAGCAGGAAGCTGACCAGCAGGCGCCCGTCGGCGGTCACGGCCGGCGAGAACACCGCCGGATCGTCCATGTCCGCGACGGGGCCGCTGCGCGGCAGCAGGCTCTGCGCCCGATCCGCAAGCGGCGCCGTCGCCGCGACGCCGCAGCCGACCGGGTAGAAAGTGCGCGCGAGCTCCGGCCAGGCGGGAAAGCCGCCGCTACCGGTCGCGACCAGCAGGTGCGGTGCCACCGCCTGCCCCGCCGCGGTCTGGACGCCCCATTGCTGCCCTAGCCTGCGCACCGCCGCGACCCGGCTGTGGCAGTGCAGGCGAATGCCTGCCCCGACGGCGGCATCGGCCAGGCCGGAGATCAGCCGGGCAGGGTTGAGGAAGCCGCCCTCAGGCAGGAAGACCCCGCCGCGATAACGGGCAGAGGCGATCCACTGGCCAAGCTCGCCGCGCCCGATGGTCTCGGATCGGCCGCCATATCGCTGCCATTCCGCGAAGCGGCCGGCCGCCCGGGCGAAGCTCTTGTCGCTTCGATAGACGCACAGGAAGCCCCGTCGCGCCTCACAATCGATCCCATGCGCGGCGATCAGCTCGAACAACCGGCGGCCCGATGCGGCGACCGCCCGGTTGAGGCGTTCGCCCCGATCGAGACCGAGCCTCGCCATCGCCTGCCCGGCGGTCTTGCGTGCGCCGTAGAGAAGCGGCCCGACCTGGCCGGCGCTGGCCGCCGAGGCGCCAGCAGCCAGACCTTCGGCTTCCAGCACGATCACCGATCGGCCCCGTGCGGCAAGCTCGAGGGCGGCGGCAACGCCGGCGAAACCGGCACCGACGACGACGACGTCGGCCTTCGCCATTCCCTCCAGCGCGGGGAAGCTGCGCCCGCCGACGGGCCATACCGGCCGCGGCGGCAGCGGGAGCGGCATCGTCACGGGACCGCACCTGCCACGTGATCGGCGACCGCCTGCAAGGCGTGGTCGAGATTCGCCTCGAGCATCTTGCGCAGCGAATCCGCATCCGCCGCGACAGGATTGGCCATCGCCGCCCAGGAAAGGATGCACGCCTGCGTGCCCGCCGGGGTGACCTGGGCGAGGCCGAGATAGTCGACGCAGTCGAGCGGACCCCCGTCGACGATCCGGTACACATAGCGGCGCAGGACGGGATCATGCTCCTCGATCCGCTCGACGATGCGCGCCCCGCCAGGCAGATGGAATGTGCGGACGGCTCCGGCGCCTTCGCCTTCCAGGTCGACGCGCTCGATCATGCCGCCGCCGGGGACGAGACTGGCTATGTCGCCCACGACGGCCCAGGCGACAACGGCGGGAACGGCGAGCCGGACGGCACGCCGGCAGCTCACCTGGCGGGGGAAGAGATCGGCGAGCGCAGGCATCCAGCTTCTCCTCAGGCGGCGGCGACGACCTCGACCTCGATCAGGCATTCGGCGAAGGCGAGCCGCCGGACCTCGACCACGGTCGCCGCCGGCAGCGTGCCGCCATAGACCTGCATCCGTCTGCCATTCGCCTCGAGGAACGCCTCCATGTCCGTCACGAATACCGTTTCCTTGACGACATCGGCGAGCCCGAGGCCGAAATGCGCGAGCGTCCGCGCGACTCCGGCATAGGCCTCGCCGATCTGCGCGGCCATGTCGCCGGGGTGGAGCGGCGCGAAGGAGTCGTCGACGCTGAGCGAGCCGGCGACGTGGACGAGGCCGCCGACCTGCACCGCCTGGGCATAGCCGAACGCCTTTTCGCCCTCGGGCCGCAGGTGGAATCGCTTCTTCTCGGTCATGGCGCGTCTCAGAACCTGAAGCCGATCTCGGCGCCGAAGATCCGGCCCGGGTCGGATTGGACGGCGTCGCTGTTCAGCGGGACCAAAGCGACCGCGAAGATATAGCGGGAGAAGGCGCTCGTCGCATAATCGCGCTCGAACAGGTTGCGGACGAACAGGGTCGCCGTCCAGTTGCTGCCCTCCAGGGCAAGCTGCGCATCGACCGTGCCGTAGCTCCGCTGGTAGAGGTAGAGCTCGTCGTTCTGCGGGAACTGGAAATCCTGGAAGGACTGGCGGCCAACGACGGCGGCATCGACGCGGGCGCGAAGGTCGATCGCATCGGTCACCGGAAAGCGATATTGCGCGCCGAGATTCAGCGTGAACTCGGGGGCGTTGGGCATCTGCTGGCCGACGTAGAGCGCGGTCCCGTCGAAGTCGACGATCTCGGCATCGAGATAGCCGAAGGCGGCGTTGAGCTCGAAGCCCCGAAAAGGCCGGGCATTCAGCTCCAGCTCGAACCCGGTGATCTCGACCTTGTTGGCATTGAGCGATCCCTGGCTGATCGTCGCCGGATCGAGCTGGAAGATCTGCGGGTCCAGATGCTCGGTGAAGAAGGCGGCGCCGTTGAAGATCAGCCGACGGTCGAGCAGGGTGGTCTTGAAGCCGAGCTCGTAATTGCGGGACGTCTCCTCGCCGAGGATTCGCGGGAAGGTCGGTCCGGCCGCGGCCGGGTTGAAGTTGCCGCTCTTGAAGCCCTGCGAATAGGTCGCATAGAGCATCACCTGGTCGGAGGGCCGCCAGGCGATCGAGAATTTGGGCTGCAGCGCCTCGAAGCTCTCCTCGGTCTCGAAATTCGAGAAGAAGTCGTCGATGCGGCCGTCGCTGACATCATAGCGCAGGGCTGCCGTCAGCTCGATCTGCGGCGTCAGGTCGAAATTGACCTGACCGAACACCGCATATTGGTTGAACGTGATGCGGTTGTCGGCGAGCGGCGCTCCGACCGTCCCGGCGGAGACGAAGCCGCCGCCGGGGCCGCTGAAGCAGCTGCCGATGAAGAGGCAGACGTCGAGCACGGCCGCGGTCTCGATCGATCGCTCGGAATGCTGGTAATAGCCGCCCAGGATGTAGCGCAGCCGGCGGTTTCCCGGGGACGTCAGCCGCAGCTCCTGGCTGAATGCCTCGGTGTCGCGCGACTGCTGGGCGTTCGGGACCAGCGGGAACTCGGAAATATCGAGATCCTGCCGGAAGAAGACGTCGATGTCGTTATAGGCGGTGATCGACGTCAGCGTGGCGAAGCCGAAATCGTAGTTGATGAGCATGGACAGGTCGGTGATCTGCCGCTCGCTCAGCGATTCCGTATCCTGCGCCGGGCGCAGGGCGGCGATCTCCCCGGTGATCTCGCCGCCCGACTGGCCGAGCACGTCGAAGCGGCTGAACCAGGTCGAGCCGCCGCGCTCGTCGGTATAGGCGGCGCGGAAGTCGATCTCGAGGCCCGGCGCGGGCATCAGGATGAGACGGCCGGTCGCCCGGGTCTGGCGGTTGCGGTCGATGCCGTCGCCGGTCAGCTGGTTGACGATGTAGCCGTCGCTGTCGCGATGAGACAGCGACAGGCGCGCGAGCGCGAAGTCCTCGACGATCGGACCGCTCACCGCCCCGAAGACCCGCCAGGAATCGGCGCTCTGATAGCTGGCGCGCGCCTCGCCCTGCCATTCGTTGGTCGGCCGCCGGGTGGTGATGTTGATCGCGCCGGCGATGGCGCCACGACCGTAGAGCGCGCCCTGCGGCCCCTTCAGCACCTCGACCCGCTCGACGTCGCTTAGGTCGATGGTGAAGGCGTCGGAATCGGGGAGGACCACGCCGTCGACGGAAAAGGCGACCGCCGCAGCCTGGTTGCGGTTCGCGCCGAGGCCGCGGATGGCGATATTGTTCGTCGCCGTATCCTGATCGTTGTTGATGCGGACGTTGGAGGTGACGGCGAGGAAATCGTCGATCCGTTCCAACCGCCGCTCCGCGATGTCGTCCGCGGAGAAGGCCGTGATCGAATCGGGCACGTCCTGCAGATTCTCGGCGCGCCGCCGCGCGGTGACGACGATCTCCTCGAAACCCTGAGCGGAGGAATTGGCCGCGGCTGCACAGGCTTGCGCCTCGCTCGATCCGTCGGGAGCGCCGGCGCAGGCCTCGTCGCCGGCCTGGGCCGCCGCGGGAGTCGCCATGATCAAAGCCAAGGCCGTGCCGCCAAGCAAGGCCGTACCCATCCCCTTCATGCCCATCTCTTCTTCTCCCACTCCTCCGCGCCGTCGTTGCGGCGCGGGCGCCCCATGATCAGTCGAACTCGGCCGGCAGCGGCTCATCCTCCCGTTCGTTCTCCCATCCCGTCGCCACGATCACCCAGCGCCCTTGCTCTCGAACCAGATGGGCGAAGGTGACCCCGCGGCGCGACGTGCCGTTGACGGTGGCGACGAAGCGGCTCCGGACGCTGGCGAAATTGCCGTAGCCTTCGATCTTCCGGCCGGTCTCGACCTCGCTCAGCGCGCTGACGGCGCCACTGCTGCGCTGCCCCTCCATTCCGGCGATGAAATCCTCGATCCCGATCGGGGTGGCCGCCCCGCTGCCCATCGGAACCAGCAGGATGTTCGGGTGGCAGCAGGCGCGGAAGGCATCCCAGTCGGGCGCCTTGCCGTCGTCCCATCCGACAGCCTCGTAGAGTCTCGGACAGACCGCACCGATTTCCTCGATGTCCGCCGGCGACAAGATGGCGCTCATGCTCTCCCCTCTCCCGATATCAGCTGATGAAGGTCGCGCTGGGATGGTCGCGCGGGAATTCGCGAAGATATTGGAGGAAGCGCGCCAGCGAACGGTCGCTCTTGGTCAGGGTGCCGGGGCGGAAGCGCGCATGCTCGACGATCGGCAGGTCCTCGGTCGCGATATGGACCTCGAGATCGTACATGGCGTCGAGGAAGGCGCGCGTGCCATCCGGGTCGGCGGGGTCGTCCTCGACCGCGACCGCGAAGAACAGGCGGCTCTCGCCGGGCCGCGGCAGGCCCATGGGCGCGACGAAGCCGAACCAGCGGCCACCGAGCTCGCCATGCTGCCAATAGAGGCTCGTGCCGAAGATGCCGACCTCGAATTCGAGCCGCAGGCCTTCCCGGTTCGCACCCTGGAGGGTGTAAAGCATCGAATGGTCGGTCCATTGGACGAGGTCGTGCGGCTCGCGATCGAAGGTGATGCCGTGGACGACGTTGATGTGCTGCATGTCCGGCGTGTTGCAGCAGATCACCCAGGGATCGACCGGCATGCGGATGTTCCACTCGCCGACCTTCCAGACGAGCCCCTCGGGGGCGCGCGGCAGGTCGGGCAGCTCGAAGCTGGGTTCGGTCCCGTTGAAGGCGAAGACGAAGCCGTATTTCTCGACCGTCGGAAAGCGGAACAGTTTCGCCGTCGGCGGTATCGGATCGCCCGATCCCGTCGACACGCACTTGCCGTCCGGCCCGTAGCGCCAGTGATGAAAGGGACAGCGCAGCGCCCCGTCCACCATCTCGCCGCCGCACAGGTCGGCGCCGAGATGCGGGCAATAGGCGCTCAGCACGCTGGCCCGGCCGTCGGAGTCGCGCATGACGATGACGCGGCCGCCGAGGAAGTCGAAGCCGGCGAAGCCGCCGGACTCGACGTCGGTCGACAGGCAGACCGCGAACCAGCTCTGGGTGAAGAGGCCGTCCTCCCCTTCCTTCAACGGCGCCAGCGATCGGCGCGGCGTGAGCATTTGGGCGGCAGAGCTCATCGTCGACTCCCTGCGGGATGCTTATCGGAGTCGAGAGATATCTTCGAAAATCGCAAACTGTCAACGGCTATTCGCGGATTTCGTAGATGACTTGACACGGAAGATCGGAATCCGCATCCATCTGTCTACGTCGTTGCGGATCGGCTAGACGGGTACGCGGCAGCGGAGAGGTGACGATGAGCGAGAAGACACAGAAAGCCGGACGCGGGCGCAGCCGACCTCCGGTCAGGACGGATGCCGGCGATTCGGTCTCGCTCGAAGAGCCGGAGCTCAACATGCGGATCGTGGAGCTGCTCCAGCAGGACGGGCGGATGCCTTATTCGAGCATCGCCAGCATCGTCGGCGTGTCGGAAGGCACGGTCCGCAACCGCGTGAAGCAGCTGATCGCGGACAATGTCATCACCATCCAGGCCGAGGCGCTGCCCGACGCATTCGGCTACAAGTTCAACACGATGACCTTCATCAACGTCGCCGCGGGCGCGGATGTCGATGCGGTGGCCCGGCGCCTCGCCCAGCTGCCCGACGTCTATTATCTGACGATGCTGCTCGGCCGCTTCGATCTCGGCATGGCTACCTATCACAAGTCGCAGGAGGACTTTCGCGAGTTCCTCATCCGCCATTGCTACGGCCATCCCGACATCGCCGAGGTCGAGAACAGCCTCGTCCTCAAGGTTCACAAGGTGAAGCTGCACTGGAGCCTGGACGACGACGCGCGGCGGGGACCGGCATCGAGCTGAGGGAGGAGAAGGCTGATGGTCGTCAACGAGCAGGCCACCAGGATCATGGCGCCGGCGGAGAAGGTATGGGCACTGGTCGCGACCCATGACGGCCAGCGGCTCGCCGCCCGCGGCTTCGTGGCGTCGATGGAATTCGAAGGCGAGGGCCTGGGAATGGTCCGGACGATGCGGACCGAGGGGCATCTCGGCGAGACCTATGTCGTCGAGCGCTGCGACCATTTCGACGCCGACGAGATGGAGATGATGTACCGGATCACCGACACGGGCGGCGCCGTCCCCTTCGCCGACTATCAGGGGCGCGCCAGGGTGATCCGCGCTGGCGCCGACGCCTGCGTGCTGATGCTGCGGTCCACCTTCATCCCGGTCGACATGGGCGAGGCGGAGGCGAAGGCGATCTCCCAGGCCAATTTCCGCCTGTTCCTCGACAATATCCGGTCCGCGGCCGAAGGTGCCGACGCCTGATGCCGGTCATCGCGACACCGGTCGGCAACCGATATGACCATGTGAGCTATCTGGTCTCCTGCCCCGCGACGGGGGAGGCGACCGCGATCGACCCCTTCCATCTCGACCTCGTCCTCGACACCGCCCGGGCGAACGGCCTCGCCATCACCCAGATCGTCAACACGCACGAGCATTGGGACCATGCCGGCCGCAACGATCGCCTTCGCGCCGAGACCGGCGCCAGGGTCCTGGCGCCGAAGGCGGCGGCCGGGGTCATCGAACATGTCGACGCGATGCTGGTCGAAGGGAGCGAGATCGCGGTCGGCGAACGCCACCGGCTTCGCGTGCTGGAAACGCCGGGCCACACCATGACCCATGTCAGCCTGCTCGGCGAGGACGAGGGCGTGCCGTTCCTCCTGTGCGGCGACACCCTGTTCGGCGCGGGGGTCGGCAATTGCGGCTATGGCGGCCATGTCGGGACGCTCTTCGCCACCGTCGATCGGCTCGCCGCCCAGCTCGCCCCGGAGACTCTTCTCTATCCAGGGCACGATTATCTCGCCCGCAACCTCGAATTCACCCTGAGCGTCGAGCCCGGCAATGCGCGGGCCCAGGCCCTGCTCGAACCGGCACGCGCCCGGACCCTGTTCACCACGATCGCGGACGAGCGCGAGATCAGCCTGTTCTTCCGCCTCGATGCCGAGACGGTGCGCCGCGGCCTTCATGAAAGCGCCGGGCTCGAACCGGGAGCGTTTCGCGAGGAAGTCTTTGCTGCGCTCAGAGCGATGCGGGACCGGTGGTAACCGGCTTCGGCTCCTTTCGGGCAGTCCACCGCCGCTGCGCCATCACTCCACGGTGACGCTCTTCGCCAGGTTCCTCGGCTGGTCGACGTCCGTGCCCTTCGCCACCGCGACGTGATAGGCGAGCAGCTGGACCGGTATCGCGTAGACCAGAGGCGCGATCAACGGATGGACCTTGGGCATCTCGATCGTCGCGATCGACCCCTCGCCCGCCTGGGCGATCCCTTCCGCGTCGGAGATGAGGACGACCTTGCCGCCGCGGGCCTGGACCTCCTGCATGTTGCTCACCGTCTTCTCGAACAGGGGACCGGACGGGGCAAGGACGATGATCGGGACGGCGTCGTCGATGAGCGCGATCGGGCCGTGCTTCATCTCGCCGGCGGCATAGCCTTCGGCGTGGATGTAGCTGATCTCCTTGAGCTTGAGCGCGCCCTCGAGCGCCAGCGGATAATCCTGGCCCCGGCCCAGATAGAGGACGTCGCGCGCCTCGGCGATGACGTGCGCCATCGCCTTGATATCCTCGTCATGGGCGAGCGCCGCGTTCATCGCCGCCGGCGCCTCGGAAAGATGGCGGACGATGTCGCGCTCCTCCTCCTCGCTCATCCGTCCCTTGTCGCGCGCGACCTTGGCGGCGAGCGCGGCGAGCACGGCAAGCTGGCAGGTGAAGGCCTTGGTCGAGGCGACGCCCACTTCCGGACCGGCATGGGTCGGCAGCAGCAGGTCGGCCTCGCGCGCCATCGAGCTGGTCGGCACGTTGACGACGACGGCGATCTTCTGGCCCTGCGCGCGGGCATGGCGCAGCGCCGCCAGCGTGTCCGCGGTCTCTCCCGACTGGGAGATGAAGAGCGCAAGCCCGCCCGCCTCCAGCACCGGGTCGCGGTAACGGAATTCGGAGGCGATATCGAGTTCGACCGGGACCCGCGCGAAATGCTCGAGCCAGTATTTGGCGACCATGCCGGCATAGAAGGAGGTACCGCAGGCGACGATCGTGATCCGCGGCACCGGGCCGAAGGAGAAGTCCATCTGCGGCAGCGCGACCTTCTGCTCGAGCGGGCGCACATAGGATTGCAGCGTCTGGGCGACGACGACCGGCTGCTCGAAGATCTCCTTCTGCATGTAATGGGCGTGGTTGCCCTTGTCGTAGATCGCGGCACTCACGCCCGACTGGACGATCTCGCGCTCGACCGGATTGTTGTCGCGGTCGTGGATCCGGACGGCGTCGTGGGTGACCACGGCCCAGTCGCCTTCCTCGAGATAGGCGATCCTCTGAGTCAGCGCGGCGAGCGCGAGGGCGTCGGAGCCGAGATAGGATTCGCCGTCGCCCAGGCCGACGGTGAGCGGCGCGCCGAGGCGGGCACCGATGATCATCCCGGGATGGTCGCGGAACAGGATGGCGATGGCGAAGGCGCCGTGGAGCCGCGGCAGCACCGCCGCCACCGCCGCCTCCGGCGCCAGCCCCTGGGCGAGCTGATCGGCGACCAGATGGGCCACCACCTCCGAATCGGTCTGGCTCTCGAAGCGCCGTCCCTTCGACTGCATCTCGTCGCGCAGCGCCTTGAAATTCTCGATGATGCCGTTGTGGACGACGGCGACGCCATCGACGACGTGAGGATGGGCGTTGCCGACGGTGGGTGCGCCATGGGTGGCCCAGCGGGTGTGGGCGATCCCGACCGCGCCATCGAGCGGAGAGGCGACGAGCTCGCGGGCCAGATTGTCGAGCTTGCCCTCGGCGCGCCGCCGCTCCAGCGCGCCGTCGTGGATCGTGCAGATCCCGGCGCTGTCATAGCCGCGATATTCCAGCCGCCGGAGGCCGTCCATCAGCCGCGACGCCACCTGCTCCCGACCGACAATGCCGATGATCCCACACATGGATGTCACTTCCCCGCTGCCCCGCATCCTGCTGCAGGGCCTTAAAATCTCTCGCCATTCCCGCTTTCGCGGCGGCGGCACGGAGGGTCAAGCGCCCTTCTTGCGCGCCTGCATCGTCTCGCGGAACCGCTTCGCCCGCCCCGGCTTCTCGACCTGCTCGCCGCGCGCCAGCGCGACCGCATCCTCGGCGACGTTGCGGGTGATGACCGAGCCCGCCCCCACCATCGCTCCGGGACCGATATTCACCGGCGCCACCAGGGCGCTGTTCGATCCGATGAAGGCGCCGGCGCCGATCACCGTGCGATGCTTGAAGAAGCCGTCATAATTGCAGGTGATCGTTCCGGCGCCGATATTCGCACCGTCCCCCACCTCGGCGTCGCCGATATAGGAGAGGTGGTTGACCTTGGCACCGCGTCCGAGCGTCGCCTTCTTCACTTCGACGAAATTGCCGACCTTGGCCTTCTCGCCGATCTCGGCGCCCGGTCGCAGCCGGGCAAAGGGGCCGATCTCCGCGCCGGACGCGACGCTCGCGCCTTCGATATGGCTGAAGGCGCGAACCCGGACTCGCTCGCCGATCGAGACGCCGGGGCCGAAATAGACGTTCGGCTCGACGATCGTATCCCGCCCGATCCTCGTGTCGTGGGAGAACCATACCGTCTCCGGATCGATCAGCGAGACTCCGTCGGCCATCGCCGCCTCCCGCCGTCGCCGCTGCCAGGCGGCCTCCATCCGGGCAAGTTCGGCGCGGCTGTTGATCCCCTCCACTTCGTCCGGCGCGACCTCGATGACGGCCGAACGGCGCCCGTCGGCGGCGGCGATCATGACGATGTCGGGCAGATAATATTCGCCCGCGGCATTGTCGTTCCCGACCCTCCCCAGCAGCTGCCACAGATCGTCGGCGCGGACGGCCATCAGTCCGCTATTGCACAGGTCGACGGACCGCTCGCTTTCGCTCGCATCCTTATATTCGACCATCTTGACGATGGTGCCATCGCCCTCGGCGAGGATGCGGCCATAATGCTTGGCATCGGCCGGACGGGATG
Organism: Sphingosinicella terrae; assembly: GCF_003347635.1. GTDB lineage: Bacteria > Pseudomonadota > Alphaproteobacteria > Sphingomonadales > Sphingomonadaceae > Allosphingosinicella > Allosphingosinicella terrae. The sequence continues at coordinate 336,482 of NZ_QDFY01000003.1, read as the reverse complement.
CGACCACCGCCACCGCCGGCGCGTCCGCCGCAGCCAGCCGTTCGCGCATCCGCCGCATCGTCGCGGCTGTGACGAAGGGCGTGTCGCCGTAGAGGATCAGGATGTCGCCATCGAAGCCGTCGAGCGCCGCCTGCGCCTGCTGGACGGCATGGGCGGTGCCGAGCTGCGGCTCCTGGACGACGACGGATCCGCCATGATCGGCAACGAGCGGCTCGACCTGCTCGCGTCCGCTGCCGACCACCACGATGGTGCGCTCGGCGCCGAGCGCGTCCACCTCGGCGAGCAGGTGGCCGAGCATCGGCCGGCCGGCAATCGCGTGAAGCACCTTGTGGAGATCGGATTTCATCCGCGTTCCCTTGCCGGCGGCAAGGACGATGGCGGCCACGGGTCGGTCGGTCATGGCGGCCCGATGCCACGGATGGGGAGCCGGTGCCAGTGCTTCCCAAGCGAGGAACCGGTGCCTAACGAACGCGGCCATGCCCGCCTTTCCTTTCGATGTCGTCGCCTTCGACCTCGACGGCACCCTGGTCGACTCGGCCTCGGACCTTGCCGCGGCGCTCAACCACACGCTCGCGCGGCTGGGGCGGCCGCTGGTTCCGACCGAGCGGGTGCGTCACCTCATCGGCCATGGCGCCCGGGCGCTGCTGCGCCGCGGCCTGGCCGCCAGCGGCGAGTCGCCGGAAGCGCTGGTCGACGAGGGCTTTCCGATCTTCCTTGACTATTACGCCGACCATCTCTGCGTCGGCAGCCGTCTCTATCCCGGGCTCCAGCCGGCGCTGGAGCGGATCGAGGCATGCGGCGCCCGCCTCGCCTTGTGCACCAACAAGCCGGAGCGGATGGCCCGGCTGCTGCTCGAGGCACTGGGCCTGGGGAGCCGCTTCGCCGCCATCGTCGGCGGCGACAGCCTCCCGGTGCGCAAGCCCGATCCGGCGCCGCTCCGCGCGGCGATCGAGGCGTCCGGGGGCGGACGGGCGGCGTTCGTCGGCGATTCGATCATCGATGCCGACACGGCGCGCGCGGCGGGACTGACATTCGTCGCCGTGAGCTTCGGCTATTCCGATCGTCCGGCGGTCGAGCTCGGCGCCGACGCCGTCATCGACAGCCTGGCCCTGCTCCCGGAGACGCTGGAACGGCTCTGAGCCGGAATGAACCCGGCCGAAGGCCCGTGCATTGACCTTATATGACCGACGAGGAGAATCCTGCCCGGGTCCGCACCGATCTCGCCGAGGACCGCACCCTGCTCGCCAACGAGCGCACCTTCGCCGGATGGCTGCGGACCGGCTTTGCCGCGGTCGGCATCGGCCTCGGCTTCCATGTTCTCTTCGAGGAGATGCAGCCGGCCTGGCTGCCGCGCACGATCGCGACGATGTTCATGCTGGTCGGGGTGGCGACGGCGGTGGCGGCCGAGCGGCGGGCCTGCACCGTGCGCAAGCGACTTTCCGCTCATGTGGTCGAGAGCGCGAAACCGATGAACCTGCGGATCATCACCGTCGCCATGGCCGTCGCGACGCTGGCGCTGATAGCAGCGATCTGGCTGGTGCCGATCGGCCGCGCTGGCTGAGCGCTCAGGGCCTCCGCCTGAGCTCGTCCCGGATCTCGCGAAGCACGACCAGTTCCTCGGGCGGCGCCGGCGGAGCGGCCTCCTCCGGCTTCCTCAACTTCGTGGCCAGCCGGACGAGCTGATAGATGATGAAGGCGAGGATGAGGAAATTGACCAAGGCGGTGAGGAACTGGCCGTAGCCCAGCATCGGCACGCCGGCTTCCTTGAGCGCGGCATAATTGTGGGGATCGCCCGCATAGCCGCTGGGGATCGGGCCCAGGCGGATGAAATAGGCGGAAAAATCCAGTCCGCCGAAGACGGCGCCGATGGCCGGCATGATGACGTCGTCGGTGAGCGAGGTGACGATGGTGCCGAAGGCGGCGCCGATGATGACCGCCACCGCGAGATCGAGGACATTGCCGCGCGCGATGAACTCACGAAAGCCGCTCATGAACATGCCCCTGCCCGTTCGTTTCCGGGGTCGAGGATAAAGGGTGCGGCCGGAGGGGTCCAGCCGCCTTCAGCCTCGCGCCTTCACCCACAGATGACGGGCCAGCATGAGCGGCGGCATGCGCAGCCAGTGCGAGCGCACGAAGAAGGCGAAGCGGAGCAGCGGCCGCACCGGCTGGCCCCAGCCGTTTCGGGCGAGCAGGCGGGCGGCGAACAGTCGGTCGACGAGACGATCGCGGCCGGCCACGGCCCGGTCGACCGGCGTATCGTAGATCCGCGCTGACAGCCGCAGCGCCCGGGCGACGGCGGGACCGAGCTGGTGCCGCCGCGCCCGGTCGTCCAACTGTCCCCAAAAAGCGGGGTCGGAGGCGAACTGGCGCAGCAGCCGGTCGATGTCCCACAGATTGCGAAGGCCGCCGGCGAGATCGCCGTCGGCGAACAGGTGGGCGGCGGCGTGGACGATCATGTCGGCGGGCGCGAGGATCCTGAGGCCGCCGTCGATGGCGATGCTGTCGGCGATCAGGGCGTCCGCGTCCGGCCGCGGCCGCGCCGTCATCGGCAGGATCGTGTGATGAACGTCGATCATGCGGTCGCGGGTGCGATGGATCAGCGGCGGCAGCTCGTGCATCCAGCGGCGGTAATAGAGGTCGTCATAGCCGTCCGCCTCCTTGAGGCGCTCCCAGCCGGCGGCGAGCAGCGCCGCCTCCACCGCCTCCAGGCTGTCCCTCGGCACCAAGATGTCGAGGTCGCCGACGAAGCGGCCGGTCGAAGCGGCCAGCCCGGCGGCGTGAAAGGCATTGCCCTTGAGCAGGACCACCGGGATGCCGAGCGGCGCCAGCGCGCGGCGGGTCATTTCGGCCTCCCACAACGCCTGCACGCGCTGCTGCGCCGCGTCCCGCCGCGCGGCCGCGAGCAGCCGCTCGACCTTCTCGGGGACGTCGTGGCCGTCGAGGCGGCAAGCCAGGCTTCCGATCAGCTGCTCCGCTCGCGCGGCGGCGATCAGCGCATTCCATTCCTCGCCGGCGAGGCGGGCAGCAATCTCGGGTGCGCGCAGCACCGCGGCGACCAGGCGGCCGCCCCTCACGCCGCCTGCTCCCACAGGCCCTCGACCATGTCGATGGCGGTGGCGGCATCGGGATAATCGATCGCGGCGGCGGGGCAGGCGGCGACGAGGCCGTTCAGCGCCTCGAACCCGGCGCCGCCAAGGGCGACATAGTTGGTCGAGGATTGGGTGAGGCGCATGAACACCTCCGCCTGCCCGACGCCGCGCGCCGCAGCCGCCTCGCCGAAGCGCGGGAACAGGATGAGCGCCGGCCGTGCCGGCTCCGCCATCGCGGCCAGCGCGCGCTTGTTCGGGCGAACGTGGCGGATCGTCCCCTTGGGCGTTCCCGCGAGCACCGGCCCGAATCGGTCCGCGTCGACCTCGGCTTCCATCACCGCGATGGCGCCGTTCTTGAGACTGACCGCGCGCGGAAAGGCGCGAAGCCTGCCATCGGCAAGATCGAGCAGGGCGAACTCGTCGCCCATCAGCCGCCATCCGCGTTCGCCGAGCAACGCCGCCAGGGTCGATTTTCCGGCCCCGGATTCGCCGGTGAGGATGAGCGCCCTTCCGTCCTTCTCGACGCTCGCCGCGTGGAGCAGAAGATAGCTCTTCTGGCCCAGCGCCATCTGCAGGTTCATGCCCATCTCGGCGGCGAGCAGGCCGTGAGCCAGCGCCATCGGCGCCGCGTCCGGCAGGACATAGTCGCCGGCAATCGCCACCGACGGGCGCAGCCATCGCCGCCACGGCCTCTCCGGCTCGAGCCGCACGGTGAAGTCGCAGATCCGCTCCGGCTGCGGATAGCCCTGGTACAAATGTGCCAGCGCCTCGAGCGGCGCGCGCCAGGCGGAGCCGATGCGGAAGGCGACCGGCCCGATCTGCAGGGAAAGGCTATGCCTCATGTGCGAACCTGCACTTTGACGGTCGAATCACGGTTTGCGAGTGCGTGGCACCCTTTTCCTCCCCTCCCTGGAAACAGGGAGGATCGTGGCGACCTTTTGGTCCGTCCGGGGGACGGACCTGTCGCCACGATGGGGGTGGGTCGGCCCAATCTGGCCGCGACTTCGAGGAGGATCGCCTGGGCAACGCCGTCGGGGTTGTCTTGAACCTCAGAGTTTCAGAAGCGGATGACCTTCCAGCCGAGACGTTCGAGAAAAGCCGTGCGCGCTTCGTCCTCGTCGGCCGCTTCGAAATGCTGGCTGCCGTCATACTCGACGAACAATTTGGCGCGCCGACAGGCGAGATCGAGGATGTACGGCCCGACGACCAGTTGCCGCGTGAAGCGAGGACGAAAGCGGGAGAGGCACAGCCAGAGCCGCTTCTCACTCTCGGTGGGCTCGTTGCGCATTTCGCGCGCGAAGGTGGTGAGGCGAGGCGGAATCCTCGGCATTGCGATATCCTGCGCGCACACGAGCCGGCGCGCAAATTCTCCTTTTGTGCTTCTTGCAGGGGCATACCCACCCCCGGCCCCTCCCTGCGTGCAGGGAGGGGAGAATGCGAGATGGCCCGCCACTCCATCACGCGCGCCGGACCAGGCCGGCGGCTTCGAGCTCCTCGAGCCGGGCGTCGATCGCGTCGGCGGCCTCGTCCCCTTCGAGATCGTACCAGGCGCGCATGCGGGCAAGGATCTCGCCCCCATCGGCGGGACCAAGCTGCAGCGCTTCGAGGATCTGCGGCGCTGGCGACGCCACGATGTGGGTCATTCCGGAGGGATGGTGGAAAAGCAGCGACAGGCCGTCGAGCTCGACCCGGGTGAGGCATTCGGCCGGATCGGCGACGTAGCGGGCGCCGCTCATGGCGCCAGCACGGCTAGCGCGGCATCTGCAGGGAGGCGTAGCAGGTGAAACCGCTCATCCCCGCCTGCAGCCGCCGAATGTAATTGGCATAGGCCTGAGAGGATCCCGGATTGACGCCCGGCGGGGTCGAACCGCGCAGCAGCATGCGCGCCTCCTCGCCTCGCAACGGACGCGCCAGCGGCGGCGCGGCGCCGGCCGTGCCGGGCGCGACCAGACTGCCGTCGGGTGCGATATGGCTGCCGGCCGCGTGAGGCCCCGGCACCGGAATCTCGCAATTGAGCACCGAACCCGCCGTCTGGGCGAGGGCCGGGCGGATCGTCACCACGGTCGAGGCCGCGGCGACGCCGAGCATGAGTACGGTACGCCGGCTGGGAACGAAGCCCTCGCTGCCGCCATCCTTGTCTTCAATGCCGCTCATGACCGATCCCGCTACACGACCCGCCTTACATAAGGGTAAAGCCACTGGCGGTGCGAGGCCGCCGCTGCGCGTGTCCCGCGATGGCACGACACCTCCGAAGAAGCTTTCGCGCCGCCGGGACAGGGCATTTTCCGCCGGCACGGAGAAAAATCGTTTCGGCATCGTTTATGCCGAGTCCCAGCAAGGAGGAGCATGATGAAAACCGCACTCTTCGCGGCTGCCCTGACGATGGCGGGCGCGGCCTTCGCCCAGACGACGGGCACCACTGCCGCTCAGCCGTCGACCGCCACGCAGACGTCGGCGCCCGGTAACCAGGCGCCCGCCCGCGATGCGCGCGGCATCCCGGTCGTGTCGGCACCGGCCGAAGTGCCCGCCGGCGCGAACCAGAGCCCGCCGGTCCAGGCGGGCGCGGTCTTCCAGCCCAATCCGAACCAGCAGCAGGTGTTCACGCCGCGACCTGCCGAGGGTGAATTCCCGCCCTGCTCGCGAACGGTGACCGACCGCTGCGTTCAGACCTACGAGCGCGGCCGCGGCCCGAACTGACGAGCGCAGCAGCCCACCTCCGTCTCGGCCAATAGCCGGGGCGACCGATGAACGGACGCCGGCGCGGCCTTTCCTCCGCGCCGGCTTTCCCCTACCCGCCTGGCCGGACAACGAGCGAACAAGGCGGGACAGTCATGACCATCGGCTTCGAAGGGCGCGTCGCCATCGTCACCGGCGCTGGGGGCGGGCTCGGCCGCGCTTACGCTCTCGAGCTGGCGAAGCGAGGGGCCTCGGTCGTCGTCAACGATCTCGGCGGTGCGCGCGACGGCACCGGAACCAGCGACGCGGCGCAGCGTGTCGTCGAGGAGATCGCAGCGTTCGGCGGCCGCGCGATCGCCAACGGCGCCAGCGTCACCGATCATGCTCAGGTCGAGGCGATGGTGGCTGAGGCAAAGGCCGAGTTTGGCGCCGTCCATATCCTCATCAACAATGCCGGGATCCTGCGCGACAGAAGCTTCGCCAAGATGACGATCGAGGACTTCCGCGCCGTCGTCGACGTCCATCTGGTCGGCTCGGCGCTCTGCACCAAGGCGGTGTGGGAGACGATGCGCGAGCAGGCTTATGGCCGTATCCTGATGACGAGCAGCTCGACCGGCCTCTACGGCAATTTCGGCCAGGCCAATTACGGCGCCGCCAAGCTCGGCCTGGTCGGGCTTGCGAAGACGCTCGCGCTCGAGGGCGCCAAATACGACATCCGCGTCAACACGATCGCGCCGACCGCGGCGACGCGGATGACCGAGGACATCTTTCCGCCCGAGCTGCTGGCGCGCTTCCGGCCAGAGCTGGTTGCGCCCGCGGCCCTGTTCCTGGTCTCGGACGAAGCGCCGACGAACCATATCGTCGGCGCCGGCGCCGGAGTCGTCCAGGCCGCCTTCGTGACCCTCACGCGCGGCGTCGCGCTCGACGAGGATGAGCAGACGCCGGAAGGAGTCGCCGAAAACTGGGCCCGGATCATCGACCGCGACGGCGAGGCGGTGCCGCAGTCCGGCCACGAGCAGACGCTCGGCATCCTTCAGCGTCTGCAAGGGGCCTGATCTCGCCGCTCATCGGCGCCCGCCGCCACGCCGCACTGTATTGCTCGACTCACACACCGCTGGTATACTCCCGCCAAACAGAGGGAGGATGACCATGTATAGCGAGAGCGATCTCGAGGCCGCCATCGTCGCCGGCGCGCTGACGCGCGACCAGGCAGGGCGGTTCCGGGACTTCGTTGCGTCCGGCCGGCACGCTCCGGTGGTGGACGAAGAGCATTTCCGGCTGCTGACCGGCTTCAACGACATCTTCGTCGGCATCGCCGCGGTGATCCTGCTCGTGGCGGTAGGGTGGATCGGCTATTATGTGCCGCCCCGCATCGACTTTGACGGGCCGACGCCGTTCATGGGCCTGTTTGTCGCCGCCACCGCCTGGGGCCTCGCCGAATTCTTCACGCGCGAGCGGCGCATGGCACTTCCCAGCATCCTGCTGCTGCTCGCCTTCGTCGGCGGGGTGTTCGCCACCGCCGGAATCACTCTCGTCCTCGCCGTCGGCGAGGCGCGGCTCCAGAACGATGCGACGCTGGCGGCGATCCTGCTGGCGGCCGCCGCCGCGATCGCTGCCGCCTCGGCCTGGCTGCACTGGCGGCGCTTCCGCGTGCCGATCACCGTCGCCGCGGGAACGGCGGCCGTGGCCGCCCTCGTGGTGGGCTTGGTCCTCTCCGCCGTCGGGGACACGCCGGCGACCGAGACCGTCGTGCTCGTCACGCTTCTCGCCCTCGGCATCGGGGTCTTCCTGTTCGCGATGCGTTGGGACGCTTCCGATCCGCGTCGCGAGACCCGGCGCTCCGACGTCGCCTTCTGGCTTCACCTGCTGGCGGCGCCGATGATCGTTCACCCGGTCTTCACCCTGCTCGGCCTGACCGAAGGCAGCGTCAATCCCGGCGAAGCGGTGATCGTCGTCGCCCTCTACGTCGCCCTCGGGCTTGCCGCGCTCGCCATCGATCGGCGCGCCTTGCTGGTCTCCGCGCTCGCCTACGTGCTCTATGCGCTGAACAGCCTGTTCCGCGAATATGGCGCCGTCGAGCTCAGCGTCGCGCTCACGGCGCTCATCATCGGCTCGGCGCTGCTGCTGCTGTCAGCCTTCTGGGCCAATGCCCGGCGGGCGATCGTGCAGCCGCTGCCGGAGGGCCTGCGTGGCAAGCTGCCGGTGCTCGACCGTGTCTCTCACGAGGCGGTGGCCGCCTAGACCTGGGTCTCCCCTCCCTGCCTGCAGGGAGGGGAAAGACTTTACCCTGCCACCACCTTCATCAGCCGCCGCTCGATCGGCGCCAGCACGGGACCGAGCTCGTGGCCGCGGCGGAGGATCTGGCCTTGCTCGCCGATCAGCGCCCACGGACCCTGACGGGCGGCCGGCCGCTTCTCGATCCGATATTCGGGGCGCTCGGCGGCACGGCGGAAGCACCAGAAGGAAGCCGCCTCGGACCGGAGCTCGATCGCATAATCCTTCCACAGGCCGGCCGCGACCATTCGGCCATAGAGATCGACGATCCGGTTGAGCTCGGTCCGCGTGAAACCCGTCTGCCTGGCCTGTCCTCCCGGACCGGACGGAAACGGGAGGACCTGACCCATCAGGCGCGGCTCCGGTCGCCGGCCGTGAGCCCCAGGTCGCCCTGCGCCTGCTGGCGCTCCTCCACCAGCTCGGCGACCCGCTTGCGCAGCTGCTCGACCTCGCACTGGAGGATCTCGAACTTCTGCGTGGCCGGATCATAGACCTCGGAACAGGGTGTTCCATAGGGCAGGAAGCTCTTCGAGCTCTGCTCGGCGGTGACCAGCGTCGAGCGGGCCGGGATTCCGATCATCGTCGCCCCCTCCGGCACGTCCCGGGTGACGACTGAATTGGCGCCGATGCGGGCGCGGGCGCCGACGGTGATCGGGCCGAGCACCTGCGCGCCCGATCCGAGCACGGCCCAGTCCGAGATGGTCGGATGGCGCTTGCCGCCTATCCCTTCGTGCGGCGCGGTGCCGCCCAGGGTGACATGCTGATAGATGGTGACGTTGTCGCCGATCTCCGCGGTCTCGCCGATGACGACGAAGCCGTGATCGATGAAGAAGTTGCGGCCGATCTGCGCGCCGGGATGAATGTCGATCGCGGTCAGCATGCGCGAGAAATGATTGACCAGCCGGGCGAGGAAATAGAGCTCGCCCTTGAACAGCCAGTGGGCGACCCGGTGCAGCCCGAGCGCCCAGACGCCCGGATAAAGCAGGATCTCCCAGCGGCTGCGCGGGGCGGGATCGCGCGCCTTGATCGAATCGAGATAGGCCACGAGGCCGGAAGCCATGGTCACGCTCTCTTCCGTTATGAGGATGAGATAGTCCCGTGAAAAGCGGATTTCCAGTCGCTCTTCGGCCGGAAATATCCGCAGGCGGGGCGTTGATCTGCCAAGCCCTTGGCAACGCTACAAAAGATAGCGCACCCGAACCGTCTGTCGGACGCGTCCGGCGGGCGCGTCGAATCGCACTTCCTCGAAGCTCGGCGGCCCCATGCGAAGGCCGGGATTGCGCGAGAAAGCGAAGCCCTCACGCGGGATCGCCATGAACTTGTCGAGCCGGCCATTGTCGTTCTCATCGTGGATGAGTGCGAGCGCATAAACGCCCGGCGCGGCACCGGAAAAGCGGATGTTCGCGGCCTGGCCGGCCGGCAGCGACCGGCGGATCGCGGCGGGATCGCGGTTGCAGTCCGGGAAGTGTGCCGCGTTGCGGGTCAGGCACAGCCGCACCGAGCCGTTGCCGTTACGCAGCCCTTCGACCGAGATCTCGATCTCCGCCGTCCCCGCTGCTCCGCCCAGCATCATCGCCGCGACGATCGCCGCGAGGATGCGCGGCAAAGCTGCCGAGGCCGCGGTCGGTGCCGCACAGCCGGTCCCAGAGACGGAAATAAAGCCCATAATTGCATCCATATTGCTGGTGATGGCGCTGGTGATGGCTGGCCGTGATCAGCCACGCGCCCGCCGGCCCCTCGACCAGCCGGCTCGGAAACAGCTCCCAGCCCATATGGTTGGTGACGCCCATCACCGTCATCACCAGCAGCACGGCCATGAGAGCGCCGACATGGATCGGGATGGTGAGGACGAGGACGGGAATGACGACGGCGCCGGTCAGCGCCTCAACGGGGTGGAAGCTCATCGCCGCCCAGGCGGTCGGGGGCCGGCTGGCATGGTGGACGGCATGAGCGATCCGGAACCAGCGCGGCCGGTGCATCCAGCGATGGGTCCAATAGAACCAGGCATCGTGGAGCAGCAGATAGACGAGTACCGAGGCCGGCAGCCACCAGAGCGGATAGTCCCCCGCATCGGTATAGACCCGGGTCCAGCCATGCTCCTGCCAACCCCAGGCCAGCAGGCCGGCCGGGAAGCCGTAAATGGCGGCGCTGGCGAGCGACCAGCCTATCTCGCGCCGGATCTGCGGGTCGAGCCCGGCATAGAGGCCGGGGAAGCGGCGCCGCGTCAGCCAGGCAAAGGCGCCGCTCACCGCCAGGTAACGCAGGCCCACGATCGCCGTCATGGCGAGCATCGAGATCAGCGCGGCGAAGAAGATGGTCACACGCGTGCCTTACATCACGTGGTGGCGATTGGCGAAGGGCCTGCGTAAGGAGAGGCGAAAGCGGGTCCCTCCAAGGAACGTCCTCTCCCTCGAGGGAGGATTCCAGAGAGGCTCGCCACAACGCCGGAAACTTCGATTGAGCCTGTCCCCTCCCCCTCCCCTCATCATCGCCGGCGGCGGCCTGGCCGGCTGCCTGGCGGCGCTCGCGCTGGCACAGCGCCGGCCGGAAACCCCCTTCCTGCTCCTCGAGCAAGGCCAATCCTTCGGCGGCAACCATATCTGGTCCTTCTTCGACTCCGACGTGGCAGACGAGGATCGCTGGCTGATCGAGGGTGCGATCGAGCGGAGTTGGAGCGGCTATTCGGTCCATTTCCCGAGGCGCGAGCGGGTGCTCGCCGCCGGCTATAACAGCCTGACCTCCGACCGGCTCGACCGGCTAGTGCGCGGGTCGCTTCGTCCGGACCAGTATCGCCTCGGCGCGACGATCGCCGACGTGAAGGCCGATTCGGTGCGGCTCGGGAACGGCGAGACCCTCGCCGCGAGCGCCGTCATCGACGCTCGCGGCCCGGACGCTCTCGACGGCCTCGATCTGGGCTGGCAGAAGTTCGTCGGGCGCGAATATCGCCTGGCGGCGCCGCATCGGCTGGAACGCCCGATCGTTATGGACGCCCGGGTCGAGCAGACAGACGGCTATCGCTTCGTCTATTGCCTGCCTTTCGCAGCGGACCGGCTATTGATCGAGGACACCTATTATTCGACCGACCCTCACCTCGACCGCGACCGGCTCGGCCGCCGGATCGAAGACTATGCCGCCGCGCGCAATTGGCAGATCTCTGCCCTGGAACGGGAGGAGACCGGCGTGCTGCCGGTGGCGATGGGCGGGGATTTCGACCGTTTCTGGCCGGTGGGTTCGCCGGTCGGCCGCATCGGCCTGCGCGGCGGCTTCTTCCATCCCGTCACCGGCTATTCGCTCCCCGATGCGGTGCGCGTGGCGATGACGATTTCCGCCCAGCCGGATCTCGCGACGCTTGGCCATCGCCTTCGGGAGGAGGCAGCGCGGCTGTGGCGCGAGCGTCGTTTCTACCGCCTGCTGAGCCGGATGCTGTTCCAAGCGGCGGCGCCCGACGAACGCTACCGGGTCCTCGAGCATTTCTACCGGCTCGGGCCGGACGTGATCGGCCGCTTCTATGCCGGGCAGTCGACCATGGCCGATCGCCTGCGGATCCTGAGCGGACGGCCGCCCGTGACGATCGGCCGCGCGATCAAGGCGCTGCTGGCATGAAGAATGCCGCCATCGTCGGCGCCGGCATCGGCGGCCTCGCGCTTGCCATTCGCCTGCAGTCGGCCGGCATCGCCACCACTCTCGTCGAGGGCCGCGACCGGCCCGGTGGCCGGGCCTATTTCTGGGAGAAGGACGGCCATGTCTTCGATGCGGGGCCCACCGTCATCACCGATCCCGATTGCCTGAAGGAATTGTGGGCGCTGAGCGGCGGTGACATGGCCGCCGACGTCGATCTGCTGCCGATCACGCCTTTCTACCGGCTCTCCTGGCCGGACGGGACCGTCTTCGACTACACCAATGACGACGCACATCTCGCCGAGCAGATCGCCCGGCTCGATCCGGCCGATGTCGACGGCTATCGCCGCTTCCTCGATTATTCCGCCGGCGTCTTCGTCGAGGGTTACGAGAAACTGGGCGCCGTGCCCTTCCTCGACTTCAAGTCGATGATCCGCGCCGCGCCGCAGCTCGCCCGCTACCAGGCCTGGCGGTCGGTCTATTCGATCGTCTCCGGCTTCGTGCGCAACGACAAGCTCCGACAGGCCTTGTCGTTCCACACCCTGCTCGTCGGCGGCAATCCGATGGCGACGAGCTCGATCTATGCACTCATCCACAAGCTCGAGCGGGACGGCGGCGTCTGGTTCGCGCGCGGCGGCACCAACGCGCTCGTTCGCGGCATGATCGATCATTTCCAGCGCATCGGCGGCACGCTGCGGATCGGCGATCCGGTTGAGGCGATCGAGAGCGACGGCGCCCGCGTCACCGGACTGCGCACGAAATCCGGCTGGCGCGCCTCCTTCGACGCGGTCGCTTCCAACGCCGACGTGGTGCGAAGCTACGAGCTGGTCGAGGGCCACCGCCGCGGCCCCGCCGCCGCCGCCCGCCTCAGGCGCAAGCGCTTCTCGCCATCCCTCTTCGTCGTTCATTTCGGGGTGCGCGGCGAATATCCCGACGTGCCTCACCACAATATCCTGTTCGGGCCGCGCTACCGGGCGTTGCTCGGCGACATCTATGACCACGGCCGCCTCGCCGACGATCCTTCTCTCTACGTCCACCATCCCACCGCCACCGATCCGGACATGGCGCCGCCGGGCCGGTCGACCTTCTATGCGCTCGCCCCGGTGCCGCATCTCGGCAAGCTCCCGATCGACTGGGAGGAGGAAGCGCCGCGCTATCGCGACCGGATCCTCGAGATCCTCGAGCAGAGGATGCTGCCGGGACTGAGGGACCGCATCGAGGTCCTGTTCCACTACACGCCCCAGGATTTCGCCGAGGATCTCGGTGCCCATCTCGGCTCGGCCTTCAGCCTCGAGCCTTTGCTCACGCAGAGCGCCTGGTTCAGGACGCACAATCGCGACGACGTCATCCCCAATCTCTATTTCGTCGGCGCCGGCACCCATCCCGGCGCAGGCATCCCCGGCGTGGTCGGCAGCGCCAAGGCGACGGCCGGCCTGATGATCGCGGATCTCACCCAGGGGAGGGCCGCCTGAACGCGCAGGCGCGCCCCGTCTCCGGCGGTCTCGACGCCGCGGGCGCGGCCGGCGCGGAGCGCCGGTCGCTGGTCGCGGAGGCGGAGCGGATCATCCGCGAAGGCTCGAAGTCGTTCCGCTTCGCCAGCAACCTGTTCGACCAGGCCACGCGCGAGCGGGCCTGGCTGCTCTACAGCTGGTGCCGCGCGTGCGACGATCTTGCCGACGGCCAGACGCTGGGCCACGGCGCGGTCGCACCGGACGATCCGGAGCGGCGCATCGGCCAGATCCGCGGCATGACCGACCGCGCGCTGGCCGGGGAGCGCGTCGGCCTCGCCCCGTTCGACGCGCTTCGTGTCGTCGCCGCCGAATGCATGATCCCGCGCCGGTTCATCGACGACCATCTTGCCGGCTTTGCCCTCGACGCTGAGGGCTGGCGGCCGCGCACGGAGCAGGACCTGCTCCGCTATTGTTATCATGTCGCCGGCGCCGTCGGCTGCATGATGGCGGTGGTGATGGGGGTCGATCCGGACGACGGAGACACGCTCGACCGCGCCGCCGACCTCGGCATCGCCTTCCAGCTCGCCAACATCGCCCGCGACATCGTCGAGGATCACGGCGTCGGCCGGCTCTATCTGCCCGCCGACTGGCTGCCGCCGGGTGGCCTCGATCCGGCCGACCGCCCAACCCTCGCCCGGATCGCAGGACGACTGGCGGCGCTGGTCGCCGATTACGAGGCCTCCGCCCGGGTCGGTGCCGCCCGCCTCCCTTTCCGCGCCCGCTGGGCGGTCCTCTCCGCCGCCAACATCTACGGCGCCATTGCCCGACGGGTCGCCGCGCGCGGCGAGGAAGCGTGGGAAAGCCGGACGATCATCCACAAGCCCTCCAAGCTGGTCTTCGTGGCCAAGGCGCTGGTCGAGTGCGGAGAGCACCCGCAGGCGACGGGGCGGGAGGGATTATGGACGCGACCCGCATGACCGGCGCCCCGCCTCGGTCGGACGAAAATGCGCGTGGCTTGGGCGTCAACGGTCATCTCATCGGCGTCCCCGGTGGCCGCTGGCGCCTCAACACGCCGAGCCTGATCGTCGATCTTGATGGGCTCGAAGCCAATATCGCGAGAATGGCAAGGCTTTGCCGGGAGAGCGGCATCGCCCTGCGGCCCCACGCCAAGACCCACAAGTCGATCGAGATCGCGAAGCGGCAGATGGCGGCCGGCGCGGTCGGCATCTGCTGCGCGAAGCTGGGCGAGGCGGAAGTGCTCTCGGCGGGAGGAATCGAATCGATCCTGATCACCTCGCCGATCGTCACCGGCGACGGCCGGCGGCGTCTGGCCGAGTTGAATCGCGTCTGCCCGGACCTGCTCGTGGTCGCCGACTGCACGGCCCACGCGGAAGCCCTCGGCGAGGTCGGACGGGCATCCTGCAGGCCGCTCAAGCTGCTCGTTGACCTTGATGTCGGGCAGCGCCGGACCGGCATCGAACCAGGCGAAGGGGCGGCAGCCCTTGCCCGAAGGATCGCCGCAGATCCCCATCTGAGCCTCGCCGGGATCCAGGGTTATGCCGGCCACCTCATGCATGTCGGCGATCGCAGCGAACGAAAGGCCGCGACTCTCGCGGCGATGAACGCGCTGCGCGGCGTCCGCGCCCTGCTCGAACGGCAGGGGCTCGCCTGCCCGATCGTCACCGGCGGCGGCACCGGGACCTTCGACCTCGATCCGCAGGCGGGTGTGCTCACCGATCTCCAGGCCGGCTCCTATCTGTTCATGGACGCCGAATATGGCGACGTCTGGGAGAAAGCGGGCGAGCCCGCGCCGTTCGCCACCACCCTGTTCGTGCAGACGACGGTGATCAGCGCCAACCATCCCGGCTTCGCGACCACCGATGCCGGCCTCAAGGCCTTCGCGACGGACGCAGGACCACCGCGGATCGTCGCCGGAGCGCCCGAGGGCACACGCTATCTGTTCCGCGGCGACGAGCAGGGCGGCCTGGCTCTCGATTTGGGCGAGGCGGTCGCGATCGGCGCGACGATCACCTGCGCCGTTCCCCATTGCGACCCGACGGTGAATCTCTACGATCACTATCATGTCGTGCGGGGCGACACGCTCCTCGACATCTGGCCGGTCGACGCGCGCGGCCGGTCGCAATGAGCGGTTCGGCGGGCCCTCGCGCGTGAAGGATGATCCGGCCCGTGTGATCGCCGAGCCGCTTTCGGAGGCCCCATGAAGAAGCATCGCATCTTTTCGATCAGCGTCGCGAGCGTCTATCCGCACTATCTCGCCAAGGCGGAGAAGAAGGGCCGCACCAAGGCGGAAGTCGACGAGATCATCCGCTGGCTGACCGGGCACAGCCAGGAAACGCTGGACGAGGAACTGGCGAAGAAGACCAACTTCGAGGATTTCTTCGCGCAGGCGCCACGCCTGAATCCGTCGCGGTCGCTCATCACCGGCACGGTCTGCGGCATCCGCGTCGAGGAGATAGAGGATCCGCTGATGCGCGAGCTGCGCTATCTCGACAAGCTGATCGACGAGCTCGCCAAAGGGAAGGCGATGGAGAAGATCCTGCGGAAATGACGCCGCCGCGTCGTTGACCCTCCAGGGACAGCTTGCCGCCTGTGGGGCGGCGCGGTGCCGATCTCATCTGGGCCCTCATCCGGAGCCCCCGATAGGCGAGCGACGATGACCCCTTTCCACAAGATCCTCGTCAACAATCTCGTTGCGAACATCACCAACTTCACGGTGTGGTTCGCGCTTACCTTTTGGGTCTTCCTCGAGACAAGGTCGGTGTTCGCGACGGGCATGATCGCCGGGCTCTACCTGGCCCTCACCGCTGGCCTGGCCATCTGGTTCGGCAGCCTGGTCGACCATCACCGCAAGAAGGCGGTCATGATGGGATCGAGCCTCGTCTCCTTCCTCTTCTACGCCGCGTCGCTGGCGATGGTGGTGCTGACGCCGGAGAAAGAGTTCACCAGCGCGGCGAGCCCTTGGCTCTGGCTGTTCGTCATTGTCGTCATGTCCGGCGTGATCGCCGGCAACATCCGCAACATTGCGCTGCCGACGCTGGTGACCGCGCTCGTTCCCGAGGACCGGCGCGACAAGGCGAACGGCCTCGTCGGTATGGTGACCGGGATCGGCTTCCTCACCACCTCAGCGGTGAGCGGCTTCCTGGTCGCGTGGGGCGGGATGGTCGCCGCGCTTTCATTCGCCGCCGCCCTCACCGTGGCGGCCTTCATCCACCTGATGCTGGTGCGGGTGGACGAGCCACGACCGGCCGCCGAGAGCGGCGCACCCAAGCGGGTCGACCTTCGCGGCACGATCGGCGTGGTCGCCGGCGTGCCCGGCCTGTTCGCGCTGATCCTCTTCGCCACTTTCAACAATTTCCTGGGCGGCGTGTTCATGGCGCTGCTCGATGCCTACGGCCTGTCGCTGATGGCGGTCCAGCATTGGGGGCTGTTCTGGGCCTTCGTGTCCTGCGCCTTCATCCTGAGCGGGATCGTCATCGCCCGGACCGGGCTCGGCCGCAATCCGCTGCGCACCCTGCTCCTCGTCAACTTGATCGCCTGGACGGCCGGCGCCCTGTTCACCGTCCAGTCCTCCATCCCGCTGCTGGCGGCCGGCTGCATCATGTGGATGTTCCTTGGCCCCTTTGCCGAGGCGGCCGAGCACACCACCCTGCAGAAGGTCGTCCCCTACGAGCGCCAGGGCCGGGTGTTCGGCTTCGCCCAGTCGGTCGAGCAGGCCGCCTCGCCGCTCACCGCCTTCATCATCGCGCCTGTCGCCCAGTTCGTCTTCATCCCCTTCATGACGACGGGCGCCGGCGCCGAGGCGATCGGCGACTGGTACGGCCGCGGCCCCGAACGCGGGATCGCCCTGGTCTTCACCGCCGCCGGCCTGATCGGCATGCTGGTGACGATCGCCGCCTTCAGGTCCGGCGCCTATCGACGCCTTTCGCAAGTCTATGCGCAAGGCAAGGTTGACGCAGGCGA
Source organism: Sphingosinicella terrae (assembly GCF_003347635.1). Lineage (GTDB taxonomy): Bacteria > Pseudomonadota > Alphaproteobacteria > Sphingomonadales > Sphingomonadaceae > Allosphingosinicella > Allosphingosinicella terrae. The sequence goes on along the minus strand of NZ_QDFY01000003.1, from coordinate 319,393 downwards.
TCCGGCGGTCGCTCCGGGCGGCTGACCGCGATCGATTGGCGTCGGTGACGCCCGCGACCTAGTATCGGTCCGCAACGGGCGGGAGAGGTAGTTTGGCGCGACCCACATGATGGACTCGCTCGTCAACGCCGCCGCGCGGGCACTCGCGGCCGGCGATCCGCTCGGCGCGCTGAATCGGGTCGCCTTGCGGGACGACGCGCCGGCTTTGGCCCTGCGCGGCATCGCCATGGCGCAGCTGGGCGAGCTCGACCGCGCCAAGGTGCTGCTGCGGAGGGCCGGCCGCGCCTTCGGCCCTCGCGAGGCGCTTGCCCGCGCCCGCTGCGTTCTCGCCGAGGCGGAGATCGCCTTGGTTTCGCGTGACCTCGGCTGGCCGCCGCGAGCCCTCGCCGCTGCCCGTGCGACGTTGGAAGCGCGGGGCGACGGGCGCAACGCCGCCCATGCCCGCCACATCGAGGCCCGCCGCCTGCTGCTGATTGGACGTCTCGACGAGGCCGAGCAGGCCCTCGCCGGATTGGCCGTCGAGACCTTGCCGCCTGCGGCCCGCGGCGCGCACGCGCTGGTCGTCGCCGGTATCGCGCTACGTCGGCTGCGGGTCGGCGAAGCGCGCCGCGCCCTAGAACGGGCGAAGGCCGCCGCACTGGCCGCGAACCTGCCGGCTCTGACCGCGGAGGTCGAGGCGGCGTCGCAGGAGCTGGATGCCCCGGTGGCCCGTCTGCTGGCGCGAGGCGAGTCCCGGCTGCTGCACCTGGACGAGGTGGAGTCGCTGCTCGCCTCCGAGGCCTTGGTCGTCGACGCCTGCCGGAACGCCATTCGTGCCGGCGGCCGGTCGGTGCCCCTCGCGACCCGGCCGGTGTTGTTCGCGCTCGCCCGCACGCTGGCCGAAGCCTGGCCGGGAGACGCCGCGCGCGAGGCGCTCCTGCGACGCGCCTTTCGCGCCCGTTTCGCCGACGAATCGCACCGCGCCCGCCTCAGGGTCGAGATCGGCCGGCTGCGCGCCGCGCTGCGGCCGCTGGCGGATCTGCGCGCGACCCGCCGAGGATTTGCACTGGCGCCCCGCCAGGGCCATGACCTGGTGGTGCTTGCGCCGGCTTTCGACAGCGAGCATGCCCCCCTCCTCGCCTTGCTCGCCGACGGCGAATCCTGGTCGAGCTCCGCTTTGGCTCTGGCGCTGGGCGCCAGCCAGCGCACCGTCCAGCGCGCGCTCGAGTCGCTTGCCGCGCAGGGCAAGGTCGAATCCTATGGCCGCGGCCGGGCGCTGCGCTGGATGATCCCGGCTTTGCCCGGTTTCCCGACACTCTTGTTACTCCCGGGCGCGATGATCGCGGACTAGATTCGGCAAGAGCGCGAGGACGTTCCTCGATGCCCTTTTGAGAAGCGAGACGGACATGAAGACGCGAAATGCCGAAATCGTGCGCGAATATGGCCCCTTCCCCGGAGTCGACGCCGTGCACGGCGTGACCTTCGACGGAAGCCGCATCTGGTTCGCCGCCGGCGACCGGATCACCGCCCTCGATCCGGCGAGCGGGGCGCTCGGCCGATCGATCGAGGCGGCGGCCGATGCCGGAACCGCCTTCGACGGTCGCCATGTCTACCAGATCGCCGAGGACCGGATCCTCAAGCTGGACCCGGAAACCGGCGAGCAGCTCGCCTCCATCCCCTCCCCCGGCCAGGGCGCCGATTCCGGCTTGGCCTGGGCGGAGGGGAGTTTGTGGGTGGGCGAATATCGCAACCGCAGGATCCATCGCATCGATCCCGAGACGGGCCGGCTGATCCGCACCATCGAATCGAAGAAGGTCGTCACCGGCGTCACCTGGGTCGAGGGCGAGCTCTGGCACGGCACCTGGGAAGGCGAGGAAAGCGACATCAGGCGGGTCGACCCGGAAACTGGCGAGGTGCTGGAGTGCCTCGACATGCCGGCCGGCGCCGGCGTCTCCGGCCTGGAATCCAATGGCGATGATCTCTTCTTCTGCGGCGGCGGCACGAGCGGCAAGATCCGGGTGGTCCGGCGGCGCAGCTGAGGATCCAGGGATACGCTCGGCAACTTCCTCAATGGGCTGAAACGATGAAACTCGTCAGCGGCGCGACCGTCCTCGCGAGAGGAGGAAGGAAGGTGAGCAGCCCGATGGCGAATGCGGTCAACGCGACGATGAGCACCGCGGCCGCGGACAGGTCCTTCGCGGCTTTCACGAGCGGATGGGGATCCGGGTGCGCCGCGTCGCAGGCCCTTTCCAGAGCGGTGTTCACGGCCTCCGCTGCGAGGACGAGGCCGATGGCCAGTATGACCCACCGCCATTCGGCAAGGCTGATGCGAAGCAGGAGCCCGAGGACGCAGGCGATCGCGGCACAGGCGATGTGAACTCGAGCATTGGGCTCGTCGCGGAACAGGACCGACAGGCCTTCCGCGGCAAAGCGCAGACTTCGAAGGCGGCCACGCCAACCCGAACTGCAACGGAAACTACTCGCTGCTACAGAGTGTCTAGGCAAATGGAGACCGCTCGTCGCGGGTGCGCCCTCGACCGCATCTCCCACGGACGGGCGATCGAGAAAGTGCTCGCGCCAGGGCATCCGCATATGCGTAATGGCGCTACTTTGCGATGTAAAGTGAGTCCGAGATTGCCATTGCGGTTCCCCCTCTGCCGCCGCTAACCGGACCCGTGTCCGAAGCGACGAGAGCCTTCATCCGGGCGAACCTGCCCTTGGCACCGGTGCCGTTCGTCCCGGAAATCCGCCTGCACAAGGCCGTCCTCGCCAGCGGCCTCGGCCGGCTGGCGGAGCGGGACGAGAGCTTCGGCAGCCCCTATTGGGCGCATTATTGGAGCGGCGGCCTCGTCCTCGCCCGCTATCTGCTCGATCATCCCGAACAGGTGGCCGGACGCCGGGTGCTCGATATCGGCACCGGATCCGGGCTGGTGGCGATCGCCGCCGCGCTGGCGGGCGCGCGCAAGGTCGTCGCCGCGGATGTCGATCCCTATGCCGTGGTCGCGGCCGCTTTGAACGCCGAGGCCAACCAGGTCCGCCTGACACTTCGACCAGGTGATCCCACCCGGACGCCGGCCGTGTCCGATTTCGACCTGATCACCGTTGGCGACCTCTTCTACGATCGGGCGACGGCGGAGCGGGTCCTGCGCTTCGGCGCGCGCTGCGTGGAGGCCGGCGCCGAGATGCTCATCGGCGATCCCGGCCGCGCCTTCCTGCCGTTGGCAGAGCTCGAGCCGGTGGCGAGCTTCGCCGTCTGCGAGCTTTCCGGCGGCTCCGGGCCGTCAGCGAAGCCCGCGGGCGTCTTCCGGCCCAGGCTTCCGGCTACACCATCCGCTTTGCCGGCGGCCGCCGCGTCTTCAGCGCGACCATGATTCCGGACGCGGCGACGATCGCCATGCCGAGCAGACTCACCTGGTCCGGTACGTGCCCGAACAGCGTCCAGCCGAGCAGCCCCGCCCAGAGCAGTTGCAGATAGTTCATCGGCGCGAGCAGCGAGGCCGGCGCGTAGCGATAGGCGGCGGTGAACAGGAAATGGCCGAGCCCGCCATAGGCGGCGAGACTGAAGAAGAGCACGGCTTCGAAGACTGTGGGCGCGCGGCCGTCCCAGAACCAGGGCAGAGCAAGGCTGAACAGGATCGCGCCGGCGAGCGCGGTGTAGAAGAGCAAGGCGATCGTCCGCTCGGTGGCGACGAGGACCCGCGACAAGAGCTGGTAGCCGACATTCGCCGCCACGGCGGCGAGGGCGCAAGCGACCCCCACCGCCTCGAGCCCGCTGCCCGGCCGCGCGATCAGCAGGACTCCGGTGAAACCGAGCAGGACCGCGGCCCACCCGATCCGGCCGATCCGCTCGCCGAGCAGCGGCCCGGCGGCGACGATGACGAGGATCGGGCCGAGGAATCCGATCGCCGTCGTCTCAGCCACCGGCATGCGCTGCAGCGCGAAGCCGACCATCAGCGACGAGGCGGCAAGGCAGATCCCGCGGACGACGACCAGGCCCGTCCGCTTCGTCTCGACCAGCTGACGGCCGTGGGTCGGCGCGAGCAGCAGCACCATTAGCAGCAAGTTGCCGACGTAGCGGACGGCGACGATGAGCGGCACCTCCCGCGTCGCCGAGAGGAACTTCGTCGTCGCGTCCATGCAGGCGAACAGGAGCAAAGCGGTGACGAGCAGCAGCGCGCCGCGAAGGGGATGGGCATCGGTCATTCGCTCCGCGCCCAACGACTTGCGGGCCTAGTATGTCCAGCGTCGAAGGCTATTTGGACGATCGGCAGCGCCGTGCGGATCGGGAGTTGAGACGGAAACGACGAGCGGCACGACCAGGCGCTCGCGCAAGGCGGCAGGGTCACGGTCCGGCCGGCGCCCGCACCCCTTCCCTTCCGCGCCGCGCCAGCTCGGCCTTCAGTTCCTCCGCCGGCGGTGCCCAGAGGAAGCCGAAGCTGACCGTTCCCGCCTTGGTCTCGACCGCATGATGCAGCCGGTGGGCCTGGACGATCCGCTTCATATAGGGCGAACGCGCGACGTAGCGGTGAGCGATCCTCTTGTGGACGATAACGTCGTGGAAGCCGAAATAGATGGCGCCGTAGGCGGCGATGCCGGCTCCGACCCACACCGCCCAGGCGCCCCAGCCGAGATTGACGCCGCCATGGATGAGCAGGATCGACGGCAAGGCGAAGATCACGGCGTAGAGATCGTTCGCCTCGAACCGTCCCGGCCGCGGCCGATGATGGCTCGCATGCAGGAACCAGCCGGGCCCGTGCATCACCCAGCGGTGCGCCGCATAGGCGACGCCTTCCATCGCCAGGACCGTGGCGAGGAGGAGGAGAAAGCCGAGATACCAGGACATGGGCGCGATATAGGTCGGGCGGCGGCCGGCGTCACCTCATCCCGCTCCTGCCCTTCGCCTGCCAGGTCGCCTGAGGCTGCGATGACGGCTTGATCACTGCGGCCCGCCGAGATATTTCACGTATAAAATATAGGTGGAGCAAAGGATGCGCATCGCTTGCCTGGGTGGGGGTCCCGCCGGGCTCTATTTCGCGATCTCGATGAAGCTGCGCGATCCGCGGCACGAGATCGCCTTGTTCGAGCGCAACCGTGCCGACGATACGTTCGGCTGGGGCGTCGTCTTCTCCGACCAGACCGTCGACAATCTGATGGCCAACGACCCGGTCTCGGGCGCGGTCATCCGCGACGAATTCGCCCACTGGGACGATATCGACGTCCATATTCATGGCCAGCGCATCCGCTCGTCCGGCCACGGCTTCATCGGCATCGGCCGCAAGCGCCTGCTCCGCATCCTCCAGGACCGCGCCCGCGCGCTCGGCGTCGCGCTGCACTTCGAGCATGAGGCCAGCGCCGATCTCGACGACTGGGCCGACTACGATCTCGTTATCGCCGCCGATGGCGCGAACAGCCGGATCCGCACCCGCTACGAGCCGCATTTCAGCGTCGACGTGCAGGTGCGCCGGAACAAGTTCTTCTGGTTCGGCACGCCAAAGGTGTTCGACGCCTTCACCTTCGCCTTCGAGGAGACCGCGGCGGGCTGGGTCTGGGCCCACGCCTATCGCTTCGATTCGGAGCGCTCCACCTTCATCGTCGAGATGGCGCCGGAAGCCTGGGCGGGGCTCGGCCTCGACCGGATGGACCAGGCCGAGGCGATCGCCTTGTGCGAACGGATCTTCGCCCGCTACCTCGACGGGCAGCCGCTGATATCGAACGCGGCCCACCTGCCCGGACCGCAGGCCTGGCTCAACTTCCGCCGGATCGTCTGCGAACGCTGGTCCTACCGCAACCTGATCCTGCTCGGCGACGCGGCCCACACGGCCCATTTCTCGATCGGATCGGGCACCAAGCTCGCGCTCGAGGATGCGATCAAGCTGGCCGAAGTGCTCAATCGGCCCGGCCTCGGCCGTGACCAGGCGCTCGCCGAATATCAGGCCGAGCGCAATCTCGAAGTGCTCAAGCTCCAGAACAGCGCGCGCAACTCGACCGAATGGTTCGAGACGCTCGATCGCTATCTCGATTTCGAGCCGATCCAGTTCGCTTATTCGCTGCTCACCCGCTCGCAGCGGGTCAGTCACGAAAATTTGCGGCTGCGCGACCAGGCCTGGCTCGAAGGGGTCGAGCGCTGGTTCCAGACGAAAGCGCGCGGGGCCCCGGTGAACGAGCCGGCGCCGCCGATGTTCGCGCCCTTCCATCTGCGCGGCATGGACCTCGAGAACCGCGTCGTCGTCTCGCCGATGGCGATGTACTCGGCCGACCAAGGCTGCCCGAACGACTTCCACCTCGTCCATTACGGCGCGCGTGCCCAGGGCGGCGCCGGCCTCCTCTACACCGAGATGACCTGCGTCTCGCCGGAAGGACGCATCACGCCGGGCTGCGCCGGCCTCTATGCGCCCGAGCATGTCGCCGCCTGGAAGCGGATCGTCGACTTCGTCCATTCCAACAGCCGCGCGAAGTTCTGCCTTCAGCTCGGCCATTCCGGCCCCAAGGGTTCCACCAGGGTCGGCTGGGAGGGCTATGACGTCCCGCTCGAGACCGGCAACTGGCCCGTCATGGCGGCCTCCGACGTGCCGTGGAGCCCCGCCAACCAGGTGCCCCGGCCGATGACCCGCGACGACATGGACGCGGTTGTGGCGCAGTTCGTCGCCGCCACTCGGCGCGGCCTCGAAGCGGGATTCGACATGGTCGAGCTCCACGCCGCCCATGGCTATCTGCTGTCGAGCTTCATCACCCCCCTCACCAACAGGCGCGCCGACGAATATGGCGGCAGCCTCGACAACCGGCTGCGCTTCCCGCTCGAGGTATTCCGGGCGATGCGCGACGCCTGGCCCGCCGACCGGCCGATGTCGGTGCGCATCTCCGCCAACGACTGGATGGGCGAGGAAGGCGTCACCCCGGACGAGGCGGTCGAGATCGGCCGCGCCTTCGCCGAGGCGGGTGCGGACCTGATCGACGTCTCCGCCGGCCAGACCTGGGCGGAGTGCAAGCCGATCTACGGGCGGATGTTCCAGACGCCCTTCGCCGACCAGATCCGCAACGAGGGTCGGCTGACGACGATGGCGGTCGGCAATATCTACGAGCCCGACCACGCCAATTCGATCCTCGCGGCCGGCCGCGCCGACCTCGTCGCGCTGGCGCGGCCCCATCTGATCGACCCGATGTGGACCCTGCGCGCGGCGGCCGCGCAGGATCATCGCGGCGTGGCGGTGCCGCCGCAATATCTCGGCGGCATGGCCCAGCTCGCGCGCAACCTGCAGCGCGAGGCGGAGCTGAAGGCATGAGGCTCGCCGGCCACCACGCCCTCGTCACCGGCGCCGGCACCGGCATCGGCGCCGCGATCGTCCGCACGCTCGCCGCCGAGGGGGCGAAACTCACCCTGGTCGGCCGCCGCCGCGAGCCGCTCGAGGAAATCGGCGCCGGCGATTTCGACGCCCTCGTCGCGCCCGCCGACGTCACGGTCCGCGCCGAGGTCGAGGCCTGCTTCGCCACCGCCCGCGAGGCGCAGGGGCCGATCACAATCCTGGTCAACAATGCCGGCGCCGCCGAGGCCGCGCCTTTCTCCCGGGTGACGGAGGATCATTGGCGCCGAATGATGGCGGTCAATCTCGACGCCCTGCTCCATTGCTGCCAGGCCGCCTTGCCCGATCTGCTCCAGGCGCAGGCCGGGCGCATCGTCAACATCGCCTCGACCGCGGGGCTCAAGGGCTATGCCTATAGCGTGCCCTATGCCGCGGCGAAGCATGGGGCAATCGGCCTGACCCGCGCCCTCGCCGCGGAGCTGGCGCGCACCCCGGTGACGGTGAACGCCGTCTGCCCCGGCTTCACCGACACCGGCCTCGCCGCCGAGGCGATCGGCCGCATCCAGGCGAAGACCGGCCGGAGTGCCGGGGAGGCGCGCGCTGAACTCGAACGGTTCAACCCGCAGGGCCGCCTCGTCGACCCGGAGGAAGTCGCCCAGACGGTGCTGTGGCTGTGCCTGCCCGAGAGCCGCTCGATCACCGGCCAGGCGATCTCGGTCGCCGGCGGAGAAGTGATGTGAGCCCCTCCGGCGCGATCCGCGAGAAGCATGACGGCGTCCTCGGCGACCGCTCCAGCGTCCGCGTCTGGCTGCGGCTGCTGAGCTGCACGATGGCGATCGAGAAGGAGGTCGGCCGCCGCTTCGCCCAAGAGGGCATGACCCTGCCCCGCTTCGACGTGCTCGCCGCGCTCGACCGCCACGACGAGATGAACATGGGCGCCCTGTCCCGCGCCCTGCTCGTCTCCAACGGCAACGTCACCCAGCTCGTCCAGAAGCTCGTCCGCGATGGGCTGGTCGAAATGCACAAGCCGCCCGCCGACCGCCGCGCCTCGCTCGTCCGCCTCACCGACGAAGGGCGGGCGCTGTTCCACCGGCTGGCGCGGCTGCATCAGGACTGGATCGACGAGATGACCGGCGGTCTCGACTTCACCCAGCGCGAGCGCCTCTACGTCGCCTTGGGCATGCTCAAGACCTCGATCGGGCGGGCCTCGGCCCGGAAAGGGAGGACATGAACCCCGAAAGCTTCGCGCCGCTTCATTTCCGCTGGGACTATGAGGACGGCGTCGCCACGATCACGCTGGACCGGCCCGAGCGGAAGAACCCGCTGACCTTCGAATCCTATGCCGAGCTGCGCGACGCCTTTCGCGCCCTGGTCTATGCGCGCTCCGTCAAAACCGTGGTCGTCGCCGGTGCCGGCGGCAATTTCAGCTCCGGCGGCGACGTCCACGAGATCATCGGCCCGCTGACCGATATGGAGATGCCGGCCCTCCTCGACTTCACCCGGATGACCGGCGATCTCGTCAAGGCGATGCGCGCCTGCCCGCAGCCGATCGTCGCGGCGCTGGACGGTGTCTGCGTCGGCGCCGGCGCGATCGTCGCGATGGCCTCGGACCTGCGCATCGCGACGCCGGAGACCAAGACCGCCTTCCTGTTCACCCGCGTCGGCCTTGCCGGCTGCGACATGGGCGCCTGCGCGATCCTGCCGCGGATCATCGGCCAGGGCCGCGCCTCGGAACTGCTCTTCACCGGGCGGGTGATGAGCGCCGACGAAGGCGAGCGCTGGGGCTTCCACAACCGGCTGGTGCCGCGCGAAGCGCTGCTCGCCGAGGCGCAGGCGCTGGCGCGCTCGCTCGCCGAGGGGCCGACCTTCGCCCACGGCATCACCAAGACCCAGCTCAACACCGAATGGGCGGTGAGCCTGGAGACGGCGATCGAGATGGAGGCCCAGGCCCAGGCGATCTGCATGGCGACCAACGATTTCCGAAGGGCGTTCGAGGCCTTCGCGGCGAAGAAAGCGCCGGAGTTCAAGGGTGACTAGGGCATGAGCGCCGACTTCCTCGACTGGCCCTTCTTCGACGACTCGCACCGCGACCTCGCCGACCGACTCGAATCCTGGTGCGCCGCCAACCTTTCAGACGAGGAGCCGGCCGACGTCGACGACGCCTGCCGCAACCTCGTCCGCAAGCTCGGCGAGGCGGGGTGGCTGCGCTACTGCGTTCCCGCCGCTTATGGCGGGATCCACGACAATCTCGACGTCCGCTCGCTGGCGCTGATCCGCGAGACCCTCGCCCGTCATGACGGCCTGGCCGACTTCGCCTTCGCGATGCAGGGCCTGGGTTCCGGCACGATCAGCCTGTTCGGATCGGACGAACAGAGAAGGGATTATCTTCCCGCCGTCGCCCGCGGCGAGAAGATCGCCGCCTTCGCGCTGAGCGAGCCGGACGCGGGATCGGACGTCGCCGCCTTGTCGACGCGCTTCGACGTCGACCGCGAAGGGATCAACCTCAAGGGCACCAAGACCTTCATCTCCAATGGCGGCATCGCCGATTTCTACGTCATCTTCGCTCGCGAGGAGGGCAGCGTCGGATCGAAGGGTATTTCCGCCTTCATCCTCGACAGATGGGCGCCAGGGCTCGACGCGAGCGAGCGCATCCATGTCATCGCTCCCCACCCGCTCGCGACCCTCCGGATCGACAGCTATACCAGCCATGCCGCCTTGCTCGGCGAGCGCGGGCGCGGCTTCGCCCAGGCCATGGCGACCCTCGACGTCTTCCGCACCACCGTCGGCGCCGCCGCTCTGGGCTTCGCCCGCCGCGCGCTCGCCGAGGCGACGAAGCGGGCGATGGCGCGCCGGCTCGGGGCCGGCACGCTCGCCGACAATCCGATCACCCAGTCGAAGCTCGCCGAGATGGTGCTCGACGTCGAGACCTCCGCCTTGCTCGTCTACCGCGCCGCCTGGCTGCGCGACGTGCAGGGGCGGAGGAACAGCCGCGAGGCCGCGCTCGCCAAGCTCCACGCTACCGATAGCGCCCAGACGGTGATCGACAAGGCCGTCCAGATCTTCGGCGGCCTCGGGGTGACGACCGGCGTCGCGGTCGAGCGGCTCTACCGCGAGATACGCGCGCTCAGGATCTACGAGGGCGCCTCCGAAGTGCAGAAGGTCGTCATCGCAAGACACCATCTGTCGGAATTCGAGGGATGAGCGGGCCATTCACGATGCGCCAGCGCCTGCGGTTCCAGGACTGCGACCCTGCCGGCATCGCCTATTACCCCCGATATCTCGCGCTTTGCGACGCCGTTATCGAGGAATGGACGGAATCGGTCCTCGGGATATCGCGCGGCAGACTCCACTTCGAACGGAAGCTCGGCCTCCCGACGGTTCATCTGGAGGCCGACTTCGTTGCGGTCAGCCGCCTCGGCGACTGGCTCGACTTCAAGCTGTGCGTCGCCGGCCTGGGCCGCAGTTCCGTGAGCCTGATCATGAGCGTCGCCTCGGAAGGCTCGAGCCGGTTCGACATCCGCTACACACAGGTGCTGATCGATATGACCACGATGAAGTCGAAAGCCTGGCCCGCCGAATGGCGCGCGCGACTGGAGGATGTGCTGGAGTCGGCGCCATGAGCGTGCATCGTACGCTCCTGCCGCCGGGATGGCCGCGGCCGAAGGGCTATGCGAACGGGATCGAGGCGATCGGGCGCATGGTGTTCACCGGCGGAGTTGTCGGCTGGGACAGTCGGGAGAACTTCCCGTCCGACACCATTGCCGAGCAGTTTCGCCAGCTTCTTCGGAACATGCTGGCCATCCTGGCCGAGGCGGGTGCCGGACCGGAGCATGTCGTGCGCATGACCTGGTACGTGACCAGCCGCGACGAATATCTTGCCGGGCTGGGCGAGATCGGGCGGATCTATCGCGAGCTGATGGGCAAGAACTTCCCCGCCATGGCCGTGGTGGAGGTGGCGGCCCTGATCGATCCCCGAGCCAAGATCGAAATCGAAACGACAGCGATGGTGCCGTGAGATGAATTCAGCGCATAGGGACAGCTTCATTCGCGATCGGCTGCCGCCGCCGGAGCTGCAGCCGGAATTCCGCTTCGACCTGCCAGAACTCCTGTATCCCGACCGGCTCAACGCCGCCGTCGAGCTGATCGACCGGCACGACCCCGCATCGCTGGCGCTGCTGAACGATCAGGGCGCCTGGACCTATGGCGACATGCGCGACCTGTCGGACCGGATCGCCCGCCTGCTGGTCGAGGAGGAAAAGCTCGCCCCCGGCAACCGCGTGCTGCTGCGCGGCCCCAACAATTCGATGCTGTTCGCCAGCTGGCTGGGCGTGCTCAAGGCTGGCGGCATCGTCGTCGCGACCATGCCGATGCTGCGCGGCGGCGAGGTGGCGACGATCCTCGAACGGGCGCAGGTCAGCCACGCCGTCGTCGATTCGCGCTGCCTCGCCGACTATGAGGCCGGCGCCGCGCAGGCGGGAACGGTCCGCTCGCTCCTCGCCTATGATGGCGATGCCGGTACCGGGCCGCTCGAGCGGCGGCTGCGGGAGGTGGCGTCCGGCTTCCGGCCGATCGATACGGCACGCGACGACGTCGCCCTCGTCGCCTTCACCTCGGGGACGACCGGCACGCCCAAGGGATGCGTCCATTATCATCGCGACGTCCTCGCCAGCTGCGACAGCTTCGCCCGCCACGTCCTGAAGCCTCGGCCGGGCGAGCGCTGGGCCTGCTCGGCGCCGATCGCCTTCACCTTCGGGCTCGGCATGCTGCTGACCTTTCCCTGGCGCTTCGGCGGGACCGCGGTGACGATCGAGACGCCGGGCCCGAAGCCGCTGCTCGACGCGGTGGCGCGGCACGGAATCACGACCCTCGCCACCGCGCCCACCGCCTACAAGGCGATGCTGCCCCTGCTCGCCGACCAGGACGTCTCGACCTTGCGGACCTGCGTCTCCGCCGGCGAACATCTGCCGGCGTCGACCTGGCATGCCTGGCGCGACGCGACCGGCCTCAGGATCGTCGACGGCATCGGCGCCACCGAGATGATGCACGTCTTCATCTCCGCCGCCGGGGACGACATCCGCCCCGGCGCCACCGGCAAGGCCGTTCCCGGCTATGTCGCCACCGTGCTCGACGAGGCGGACCGGCCGATGGCAAGCGGCACCGGCCGGCTCGCCATCAAGGGGCCCACCGGCTGCCGCTATTTCGACGACGATCGCCAGCGCGATTATGTGGTGGAGGGCTGGAACGTCACCGGCGACACCTACCGCAAGGACGAGGACGGCTATTTCTGGTATCTCGCCCGCTCCGACGACATGATCGTCTCCGCCGGCTACAATATCGCCGCGCCGGAGGTGGAGAACGCCCTCTACGCCCATCCCGCGGTGCAGGAATGCGCGGTTGTCGGCTTTCCCTGCGAGGAACGAGGGCAGAAAGTGAAGGCTTTCGTCGTGCCGGCGCCCGGCCACGCGCCGGGCGAGCCGCTCGTCGCCGAGCTCCAGGCCCACGTGAAGACCGCGATCGCTCCCTACAAATATCCGCGCGTCATCGAATTCGTCGACGCCCTGCCCAAGACCGCGACCGGCAAGCTCCAGCGCTTCGCGCTGAAGGGGAAGACGCACGAAGACCGCCACGCCTAAGAAAATATCGTCATCCCAGCGAAAGCTGGGATCTCAATGCCTTAGGACAGCGTCCCGCAAAAAAGGGAGATCCTGGCGTTCGCCAGGATGACGAACGGGCAGGTCAATCCACCCGAGCCTTCGCGAGGATGACAGGAGAAGTCTCCTCCATCGCCACGAAATCCGGCACCTTCGCCACCCGCTCCAGCCATGCCGTCACCGACGGATATTCCGCCAGGCGGAACCCGCCATCCTCGGCCACATGGGTGTAGGCGTAGAGGGCGATGTCCGCGAGCGTGATCGTCTCGCCGACGAAGAACGGGCGGGTGGCGAGATGCTCGTCCATCAGCGCGAGCGCCGCCTCGCCGGCCGCTCGCCTCGCGGGGAACTGGACTCGCTGTGCCTCGCTCAGCGAATCCTCGCCGACAAAGGCGATCCAGAAGCGCAGGGTCGCGACATTGGGCTCGTGATTATATTGCTCGAAGAACATCCAGCGCAGCATGTCCGCCCGCGCGAACCGCTCCTGCGGGATGAGCGGCGAGCCGTCGGCGAGGTAGAAGCAGGCGGCATTGCTCTCCGGCAGGAAGCGCTCGCCGACCTGGAGCACGGGGATCCGGCCATTGGCGTTCACCTCCGACAAGAATGCGTCGGTGCGGGTCTCGCCCTTGCGGATGTCGTAGCTCCGCCGCTCGAGTGGCAGCCCCAGCAGCGCCGCGGTCAGGCGGATCTTGTAGCAATTGCCCGAAACCGGATCCTCGTGAAGCACCAGCCTGTCCATAGTCCCTCCTCGCTGTCGCTGCTGGGCTAGCCGGCATCCGCCCCGAGCGCGACTGGGACCTCCTTATGGAGCAATCAGCCGGGCTTATAAGGCGAGAGCGATTGCTAGTCGGATGGGATCATCCGACGACTCGGAAATCGCGACATATCAAGCCCCTGGACCGGATGATTTGATGCGATCAGATCATCCGGTCCAGGTCTCCGATCGTCAGCACGATCTTGCCGACATGGTCGCCCGATTCCATGAGCCGGTGGGCCTGTGCCGCCTCGGCGAGCGGGAAGGTCGCGTGGATGACCGGCTTCACCCGTCCCTCCGCGACCAGCGGCCAGACTTCGCGGGCGATCTCGTCGGCGAGCAGCGACTTGAACTCGGCGGAGCGCGGCCGCAGCAGCGAACCGGTCAGGACCAGCCGCTTCGCCATCACCCGGCCGAGCTCGAGCTCGGCGGTGGCGCCGCGCTGCACGGCGATCGAGACGTGCCGCCCCTCCTCGGCGAGGCAGCGAAGGTTGCGCGGGAGATAGTCGCCGCCGACCATGTCGAGCACGATGTCGACCCCGCGCCCGTCGGTCAGCGCCGCCACCGCTTCGACGAAGTCGCCGTCACGATAGTTGATCGCCGCGTCGGCGCCGAGCGCACGCGCCCGCTCGCATTTTGCCTCGCTGCCGCAGGTGACGAGGATGCGGATTCCGAATTCGCGGCACAGCGCGATCGCCATCGTACCGATGCCGCTGGTTCCGCCATGGACGAGGACCGTCTCGCCGTCGCGGGCATAGCCCCGCTGGAAGAGATTGCTCCAGACGGTGAACAGGGTCTCGGGCATCGCCGCCCCCTCCACCGGCGTCAGCGCCTCCGGCACCGGCAGGCACTGCGCTGCCGGGGCGAGCGCATATTCCGCATAGCCGCCTCCGGCGATCAGTGCGCAGACCGTCTGCCCCTGGCGGAAGCGGTCCACGCCGCCGCCCAGGGAGACGATCCGCCCCGCCACTTCGAGGCCGGGGATGGAAGGCGCGCCGGGCGGCGGCGGATAGAGGCCGCGCCGCTGCAGGATGTCGGGCCGGTTGATGCCGGCCGCCGCGACTCGGATCAGCACCTCGCCGGGCCCCGGCTCCGGCACCGGCCGATCCACCACGCGCAGCACCTCGGCGCCGCCCGGCGCTTCCGGGTCGATCGCCTGCATCTGCCGCGGAATCTCGGTCATCTTCCCCCCTCGCCGGTGACGGCACGACGCGCCTCGATACCGGCGCCGGCGGGTCGTCGGCAACATCGGGCGCGCAGGAATTCTTGAAGCGCCGACCGGCAGTTGACAAGCCGGTGGCGGAGAGGGACCATCCCGGCCATGGACCTCGACGAGCTCTTTCCCGACAAGCCCGACGATCCGCTGACCCTGCTCGCCCGGCAGGACCTCGATCCTTTCTCGGTGGAGGAGCTCGAGGCGAGGATCCTCCTCCTCGAAGCCGAGGTCGCGCGGGTTAAGTTGAAATTGCAGAACGCGGTTAACTTCCGGGCAAGTGCGGACGAGCTATTCAGGAAGTGAGAGACTCCGCTTCGGCTCGTGAGACGCGGCGCAGTCCCTTCCGGGGAACCTGTCGCCTCGCCAGGTTTTCCCCAACTGTTTCGGGCGAACGCTTGATGAAGGCGGGTAGAAGTCCGACATTGGAGGCAAGTGGCCCGTGAACTTGGTCATGGGCCCGCAGGAGTAGCCAATGCCCTCTTTTGCCCGCGAGCTCGAGCAGACGCTCCACAACGCCCTCGCCGAGGCGAGCGGCCGCAGGCACGAATATGCGACCCTCGAGCATCTCCTCCTCGCCCTCACCGAGGACGTCCACGCCAGTCGCGTCATGGAAGCGTGCGGCGTCAATCTCGGCGAGCTGAAGGAGCAGGTCCGCCACTATCTCGACAATGAGCTCGAGGCGCTCAAGGTCGAAGGCGAGACCGATCCGTCGCCGACCAGCGGCTTCCAGCGCGTCGTCCAGCGCGCCATCCTCCACGTCCAGTCTTCCGGCCGCGACGAGGTGACCGGTGCGAACGTGCTCGTCGCGCTCTTCTCCGAGCGCGAGAGCTACGCCGTCTATTTCCTCCAGCAGCAGGACATGAGCCGCCTCGACGCCGTCACCTATATCAGCCACGGCGTCGGCAAGGGCGAGGCGATTACCCAGCAGCCCGAGGCGAAGGGGGCCGAGGAGACCAAGCAGGAGGACGGCAAGAAGAAGCCCGAATCCGCGCTGAAGCAGTTCACCGTCAACCTCAACGACAAGGCCAAGGAAGGCCGGGTCGATCCGCTGATCGGCCGTGGTCCCGAGGTCGACCGCACGGTGCAGATCCTCTGCCGCCGCTCGAAGAACAATCCGCTCTATGTGGGCGATCCCGGCGTCGGCAAGACCGCGATCGCGGAAGGCCTGGCGCGCAAGATCGTCGAGGGCGACGTGCCCGACGTGCTCAAGCCGGCGGTGATCTACTCGCTCGACATGGGCGCCTTGCTCGCCGGTACCCGCTATCGCGGCGATTTCGAGGAAAGGCTGAAGGCGGTCGTATCGGAGCTCGAGAAGCTGCCCGACGCGATCCTGTTCATCGACGAGATCCACACCGTGATCGGCGCCGGCGCCACCTCCGGCGGCGCGATGGATGCGTCCAATCTCCTCAAGCCGGCCTTGTCGAGCGGCGCGATCCGCTGCATCGGCTCGACCACCTACAAGGAGTTCCGCAACCATTTCGAGAAGGACCGCGCGCTGCTGCGCCGGTTCCAGAAGATCGACATCAACGAGCCGACGGTCGAGGACACGATCAAGATCCTCGCCGGCCTTCGCTCCGCCTTCGAGGAGCATCACGGCGTCAAGTACACGCCCGATGCGATCAAGTCGGCGGTCGAGCTCTCGGCCCGCTACATCACCGACCGCAAGCTGCCCGACAAGGCGATCGACGTGATCGACGAGGTTGGCGCGATGCAGATGCTGGTGGTGCCGTCCAAGCGCAAGAAGACGATCACCACCAAGGAGATCGAGACGGTCATCTCGACCATCGCCCGGATCCCGCCGAAGAGCGTTTCGAGCGACGACAAGAAGGCGCTCGAGCATCTCGACCGCGATCTGAAGCGGGTCGTGTTCGGCCAGGACAAGGCGATCGAGGTGTTGTCCTCGGCGATCAAGCTGAGCCGCGCCGGCCTTCGGGATCCCGACAAGCCGATCGGCAACTATCTCTTCTCGGGCCCGACCGGCGTCGGCAAGACCGAGGTGGCGCGTCAGCTCGCCTCGATCATGGGCATCCCGCTGCAGCGCTTCGACATGTCCGAATATATGGAACGCCACTCGGTCAGCCGGCTGATCGGCGCGCCCCCGGGCTATGTCGGCTACGATCAGGGCGGCCTGCTCACCGACGCCGTCGATCAGCATCCGCACAGCGTGCTGCTGCTCGACGAGATCGAGAAGGCCCATCCGGACCTGTTCAACATCCTGCTGCAGATCATGGATAACGGACGGCTGACCGATCATCACGGCAAGACGGTCGACTTCCGCAACGTCATCCTGATCATGACCACCAATGCCGGCGCCGCCGACATGGCGTCGGAAGGCATCGGCTTCGGCAACGTCTCCAAGGAGGATGCCGGCGACGAGGCGGTCAAGAAGATGTTCACGCCGGAATTCCGCAACCGGCTCGATGCGATCGTGCCGTTCGGCTATCTGCCGCCGGAAGTCGTCGCGCGGGTGGTGGACAAGTTCATCCTCCAGCTCGAGCTGCAGCTGGCGGACCGCAACGTCCACATCGAGCTCGACGAAGGCGCCCGCGCCTGGCTCACCGAGCGCGGCTATGACAAGCTCTACGGCGCCCGGCCGATGGGCCGGCTGGTCCAGGAGAAGATCAAGCAGCCGCTCGCCGAGGAACTGCTCTTCGGCAAGCTCGTCCATGGCGGCGAGGTGAAGGTCCGGATCAAGGACAATGCGCCGAACTTCGAGATCATTCCGGCCCCGCCCAAGGCCGGAAAGAGGAAGAAGGCGGCCAAGGCCAAGCCGGCCGACCAGCCGGAACAGCAGGCCTAGCGACTCCGAAGGCCCTCCCCTGACGGGGAGGGCCTTTTCGTATCGGGGGAGGTTCGATGAGCCGCGGACGAAGGTTGGCCATCCTATCCGCCGCCGCCGCGGCCCTGCTCCTCGTCGCCGCCATCGCCCTTTTCCAGATCAGCAAGGCGCGCTGCTTCACCCTAACCGGCGAGATCGTCTGCCGGGTGGAGACCGATGAGCCGGTCGTCGCCCTCACCTTCGACGACGGCCCAACTCCCGAAGGGGTCGAGCTCACGCTCTCCCACCTCCGCCGCGAGGGCGTGAAGGCGACCTTCTTCCTGATCGGCTCCCAGATCGAGCAGGCGCCGGAGCTGGTCGGACGCCTCGCCGTCAAAGGCCACGAGCTCGGCAATCACAGCTACAGCCACGTCCGGATGGTGGGGCGCTCCTTCGCCTTCTACGACAAGGAAATCGGGCGCACCGAGGCGCTTCTGCGGGGGATGGGCGCACCGCCATCGGGCCTGTTCCGGCCGCCTTACGGCAAGAAGCTGGTCGGGTTGCCCCGCGCCGTCGCCGCGAGAGGCCTGCGCATGGTGATGATCGATGTCGAGGAGCCGATCGACGCCGCCTCCCCGCGCGAATATGCCGATCGGATGGTGCGCGAGGCGCGGCCGGGCTCGATCCTGCTCATGCACGTCATGTATCGCGGCAATGGCCTCGCCCGCGAGGCGCTGCCGCTGGTCCTTTCCGGCCTTCGGGAACGTGGCCTCCGCGTGGTGACCGTGGGCGAGCTGCTGCGCCGGCAGCGCTGAACCCGCTCAGTCGGGAAAGGCGGCCTCGAACGCGCGCAGGCCAGGAGGGGTGAAGCGAAGGACGCGGCCCTCGCCGCGTCGAAGCCAGCCCTGGACCAGCATCCGGTCGAGAAGGGCCGCTCCGAGTGCGCCGGCCAGGTGCATGCGGCGCTCGCTCCAGTCGAGGCAAAGGCGGCAGAGCGGCCGGCGCGCGCGGCCGAGGGCGGCGAGGTCGATGCCGAGCGCGCCGAGATGGGCACGGCCGGCTTCGGTCGGCCCGACCCGTTCCCCGCTCTGCGCAACGAGGCCGCGCCGGCTGAGGCTCTCCAGCAGCCGGACGCCCTTCTCGCCGGCGAGATGGTCGTAGCAGATCCGCGCCTCCCGAAGCGCGGCGTCCCGCGGGCCGCCGCGGCTGGGCATGGCGCCTGTCCGCTGCGCCAGGCTCATCAGCGTCTCCAGCGCATCGGCGACGTCGGCGGCGGAGAGCGTGAAATAGCGGTGGCGCCCCTGCTGGCGGACCTCGACCAACGAAGCGTCGACCAGCCGGGACAGGTGCCCGCTCGCGGTTGCCGGCGCTACGCCGGCAATCTCGCCGAGCTCGCGCGCCGTGCGGGCGCGTCCGTCCATCAGCGCCGACAGCATGTTCGCGCGGGCGGGATCGCCGATCACGGCGGCGACGGAGGCGATGAGCGGGCCTGCGGACATGCTTCGGTCATAACCGAAACGTGGCTGACTGCCCAGCGGCTAATGTCCGCCCGGAAAGGAGACGGAGATGATCACCTGCTTCATCCGCTACGAGATCGAGCCGCACCGGCGCGAGGCCTTCGAACATTATGCGCGCGTCTGGGCCGAGGCGATCCCGCGCTGCGGTGCCGACCTGATCGGCTATTTCGCGCCGCATGAGGGCAGCGCCACCATCGCCTACGGCCTCTATTCGATCGAGAGCCTCGCCGCATACGAGCGGTATCGCGAGCGTTTGCGCGACGACCCGCTCGGCCGGGAGAATTTTTCCTTCGCCACGCGGGAGAAGTTCATTCGAAGCGAGGACCGCCTGTTCCTGAAACGCGTCCCCGCCTCCGCTCCGACGACGCGGCAGGCGGGCTCGTGATCGCCGTCCTGTTCGAGGTGCGGCCCCGCGATGGCGGACGCGACGACTATCTGCGCATCGCAGCCGCGCTCAAGGCGGAGCTCGGGGCGATCGATGGCTTCGTCTCGGTCGAGCGCTTCCAGTCGCTCGCCGATCCTGGAAAGCTTCTCTCCCTGTCCTTCTTTCGCGATGAGGCGGCCGTCGCGGCCTGGCGCGGCTGCCCCGCCCATCGCGCAGCCCAGGCGGCTGGCCGGGCGGGCCTGTTCGCCGGCTATCGGCTGCGGATCGCCGCGATCGTGCGCGATTACGGCCTCGAGGACAGGTCGGAGGCACCCGCGGACAGCCGCCTGGTCCACGGCTGAGCCACGCCGGCGGCGGACCGTGGCCCGATCGAGCCTGTTCCCGCTTTGTTTCGTCCAGCCGATGCGCTATGACGCCCGGCGAAACAGAGGAGAGTCGCCATGACCGGAGCCCTGACCTTCTACACCAATCCCATGTCGCGCGGTCGCATCGCCCGCTGGATGCTCGAGGAGGTTGGCGAGCCGTACGAGACGGTGGTGCTCGATTATGGGACGACGATGAAGGCGGACGATTACCTCGCGATAAATCCGATGGGGAAGGTGCCGGCGATCCGGCATGGCGGCGTCGTCGTCACCGAGGGCGCGGCGATCTGCGCCTATCTCGCCGACATGTTTCCCGATCGGGGCCTCGCGCCGCCGCCCGGCAACCAGCAGCGCGGGCCTTATTATCGCTGGCTGTTCTTCGCCGCTGGCCCACTCGAGGCGGCCGTGACCGCCAAGTCGATGGGCCTGCTCGCGCCGGCGGACAAGGCGGCCATGGCCGGCTACGGCACCTACGAAGCGACGATCGACGCGCTCGAGACGGCGCTGAAGCCCGGCCCCTATATCTGCGGCGACCAGTTCACCGCCGCCGATCTCTATGTCGGTGCTCATATCGGCTGGGGCATGCAGTTCGGCACCATCGAGAAACGGCCGGTCTTCGAGGACTATCATGCCCGCTTGGCCTCGCGCCCGGCCGCGATCCGCGGCAACGAGCTGGACGATGCGCTGATGCCGCAGCAGCCCCCGTCGCCGGCGCCGCAGACGGCCTAGCGGCATTGCGGACAGGGTGACCGCGCATCCCGAGCAGCCGGCTCGGCCCCTGCTCGGGATGGGCCGATCAGCGGGATTTCGCGGCTGGCGCTACGCCACCCCCTGCCCGTCCGGCACCGTGGTTGCCGGATCGGCGCTGCGCCGATAGCCCCAGTCCGTCGCCACCGCCCTGCCGGTGCGCCCGGCCTCGAGGATGGCCAGCATCAGGCGCACGTCCTGGAGTCCCTCCTCGCCATCGGCCACGACCGGGATGCCGTCGCTGATCGAGGCGCAGAAATGGTCGATCTCGCGGGCGAACTGGTCGATCGGCGACCATTGGATCACGCGGTCCTGGCCGCCTGCGCGGATGCGCAGGCGCTGGGCGTGATATTCTATCGCCGGATCGAAGGTCATGATGCCGCCGGTGCCGATGACCTGGATGCTGTTGCTGAAGGCGTAGGAATAGCTGGTCGAGCCGTTGAACAGGACGCCGCTCGGGAAACGCATCTGCCACGCGACGACGTCCTCGACCTCGGCGAAGCGCGCGTCCCCGGGCTTGGCGAAGAGCTGGGCGCGCACTTCGACCGGCTCCTCGTTCAACAGGAAGCGGGCGCCGTTGAGCGCATAGATGCCGATGTCGAACAACGACCCGGAACCGGCCAGCTCGCGGTCCAGCCGCCATTGATCGGAGGGATCGGTCGGATCGGCGGCTCGCCCGATATCCGCCGACACCACCTTGATCTCGCCGAGCTCACCGCGGCGGAGCATGCGCATCGCGGTAAGATTGTGCGGCTCGAACTGGCAGCGATAGGCGGTCATCAGCTTGCGGCCGGCGGTACGTGCCGCCGCGATCATCGCCTCGCAGTCGGCGACGTTGGTCGCCAGCGGCTTCTCGCACAGCACGTGCTTGCCGGCGCGGAAGGCACGCTCGGCAAACTCGCGGTGGAGACCGTTGGGCAGCACGATGTAGACCGCGTCGATCCGCGGGTCCCCGGCGATGCGGTCGAAATCCTCGTAGCCGTAGAGGGCGTCCTCCGGCACGCCATAACGGGCGCCGACCCGGCGCGCCTTGTCGCGGTCTCCACTCACCAGCGCCGCAAGGCGCGCGCGCCGGGTGACGCCGAAGGCGTCGACGATCTCGCTCAGCGCCAGCTTGCCGAGCCCGACCACCGCAAAGCCCAGCCGACGATCGTCGGGCAGGGGTTCGGCAGGCAGATCGCGGGGCCGTGGCCGGCCCACGGCCCGGTTCGGAACCTCCGGCACCGCCTGTGCGATCGCTGCCCCGCCGGCGAGCAGGGAGGCGCCTGCAGCGCCGACGAAGGTGCGGCGCGTGACGCTCGCCGAATCTTCCCTCTTCTCCCCCATGGCCCGGCCCCTCCTCTCGTCCCGACCATAACCGGACTCCCCTTCGAAGCAATCAGAGGCTAGGATTTGACCGCCTGAGCGGTCTCCGGTCGGATGGAAGCGTCCCGACGACTCGATATCGCGGCAACAAATGTCCGGCGCGGGCGCTCCGAATATTTTCGGAGCGGAGCCGCTCCGGAGACAGGGGGCCGCCATGCCCGACGTTCGAGCCGCCGCGATCGCGCTCTACGATCGTTTCACCCACGAAGGGCTGGATCGGCGCCGGTTCATGCGCCGGCTCACCCGGATCGCCGGAGGCGCGGCCGCGGCCAACCTGATCCTGGCTGACATCGCCTGCCGTGCTTCCGAGGCCGTCGCCGCTACCGACGATCCGCGCCTGCGCGCCCAGGTCCTGGAATGGGAGGTCGCACCGGGCCGGCGCTATCGCGGCTACAACGCCGCCCCTGCTGCCGCGGATGCCGAGTTGCCCGTCGTCCTGGTCGTACACGAGAATCGCGGCCTCAACGACCATATCCGCGACGTCGCGCGCCGCCTCGCTCTGGCCGGCTATTCCGCGGTCGCGCCCGACTTTCTCAGCCTTGTCGGAGGCACGCCGGCGGACGAGGATCAGGCCCGCACGATGATCGGAGCGCTCGACCTGGAACGGACGGTCGCCGATGCCGCCGCCATGGTCCGCTACTTGAGCTCCCCCGCGAGCGGCGCCCGCCGCGTCGGCGCGATCGGCTTCTGCTGGGGTGGCGGGCTCGTCAATCGACTCGCCGTCGCCGCCGGGCCTTCGCTCGCCGCCGCGGTTCCCTTCTACGGGCCGGCGCCCGATCCTTCGGAAGCGGCTCGCGTCCAGTCACCGATGCTGATCATTCTCGCCGGCCGGGACGAACGCGTGAATCGTTCGGCGCTGCCGTGGGGGGAAGCGCTCCGCGCGGCCGGCAAGGACGCGGCGACCATCACCTATCCCGACGTCGATCACGCTTTCCACAACGACACGTCGGCCATGCGCTACGATCGCGCCGCGGCCGGGCAGGCCTGGGCTGCCACGCTGGAATTCCTGGGCCGCCATCTCGGCAGCCCGGCAGACTGAGGGAGGCGGCGATGGAAAGGGCGCGAAGGATCACCCTTGGCCTCAGCATCGCGGCGACGGCGACCATCCTCGGCGCGGCCGCGATCACCGGCAACGGGGCCGTCTATCTGCTCGGCAGCCTCGGCGCGATCAGCACCCTGGTGACCTGGCGGGGCGTGCGCCCGGAATGAGGAAGGCTCCATGGAAAAGGCCCGGCGTCGCCGCCGGGCCTCCCATGATTTTTCGCTTTCGAAAGGGCGGCTATTCGCGGCTGCCCATGAACTGGAGCAGGAAGGTGAACATGTTCACGAAGTCCAGGTAGAGCGACAGGGCGCCGAGGATCGCCGTCTTGCCCATCATGTCCGTGCCCGCCACGTGGAAGTAGAGGCTCTTGATCCGCTGGGTGTCGTAGGCGGTGAGGCCGGCGAACAGCAGGACGCCGATGAAGCTGATCGCATAATGCATCGCCGGCGACTGCAGGAACAGGTTGATGATCATCGCAACCAGCAGCCCGACGACGCCCATGATCAGGAATGTCCCGAGGCCGGACAGGTCGCGCTTCGTCGTATAGCCGTAGAGGCTGAGCGACAGAAAGGCGACGGACGTGGCGAAGAAGGTCTGCGCGATCGAGGCCCCGGTGAACACCAGGAAGATCGACGACAGCGACAGTCCCATCACGGTGGCGAAGAGCCAGTAGAGGACCTGCATCGTCCCGGTCGACATTCGGTTCACGCCGAAGCTGATCGCGAAGACGAAGCCCAGCGGCGCGAACATGATGAGATACTTGAGCAGGCCCGGGCCCATCAGGATCTGGGCCGCCATGCCGCTGCTCGCGAAAAGCAAGGCGACGATGCCGGTCCACAGCACGCCCGACGCCATGTAATTGTAGACCGACAGCATGTAGGACCGAAGGCCGGCGTCGACCGCGACATCGGTACGGCCGGCCGTCGCCGTCGGATTCACACCGCCGCCGATCCGGGGGTCAGACCAATTGGCCATCTCTCTCATCTCCTCTTTGCGGCACGAAGGCCGGATGGGCCCAATATCGTGAGAATGGGCCTGTCTTTCAAGCGAAACCGGACGCGGGCGCGGAACATGATTCTCGGCACTTATTCTGCTAGCGCGCCGCCATGCACCGGCTCTTCGTGGCCATCCGACCCCCGGCCCCCGTCCGGAAGCTTCTCCTCGCCGCGATGGGCGGGATCAGCGGCGCGCGCTGGCAGACCGAAGACCAGCTTCATCTGACGCTGCGTTTCGTCGGCGACGTCGACCGTCATCGGGGCGGCGACGTTGTCGCCGCCTTGGGGTCGATCCACCATCCCCGCTTCGACATCGCGATCGACGGACTGGGCACGTTCGGCCGCCGCGGGCGGCCCGAAACGGTCTGGGCCGGCGTCGCGCCGTCGGTGCCGTTGCGGACGCTCCACAACAAGGTCGACCAGGCGATGGTCCGGATCGGCCTGCCGCCGGAATCGCGCGCCTATTCGCCCCACGTCACCCTGGCGCGGCTCAAGCGGACTTCCGGTTCGATCCGCGGCCTCGTCGAAGGCGCCGGCGGCCTCGCCAGCCCACCCTTCACCGTCGCCCATTTCTCGCTTTTCGAAAGCCAGCTGACGCTCGAAGGCGCGGTCTATTCGGTGGTCGAGCGTTATGCGCTCGACTGAACCGTCGTGCCCGCCGCGGCGGGGCTCAGGCGTCGAGCGCGCCGAGCAGGCGGTCGGTCAGCTTCGCATAGCCGTCGCCGAACAGGCGAAGATGAACCAGAGCCGGGAACAGCTGGTAGACCGGCCGCCTGGCCGGCCAGTCGGGCTCGAGCGGACCATAAGCTTCCCAGAAGCTGTCCGGAGGCGCGTCGAACAAGGTCAGCATGGCGAGGTCGACCTCGGCGTCGCCATGATAGCAGGCGGGATCCAGGAAGGCGGCAAGGGTGCCCTCGCGAACGATGATGTTGCCCGACCACAGATCGCCATGCAGCAGTGATGGCGGCGGGCGCTGCGGCAGCGATCGGTCCAGCCCGGAGACGACGCGGCCGACCCGCTCCCGCCAGGGCCGATCCAGCATCGCGGCGACCGCGGCGAGCCGCTGCTCCCCCCAGAAGCCCGGCCAGTCGGACCGTGGGCGGTTGTCCAGCTGGACCGTGCCGAGCGCATAATTGACGGGCCATCCGTAATCGTCGCCGCGGACTGCGTGCAGCCGCGCCAGCTGTTCGCCCATATCGGCCCAGGCCCGCGGGGTGAACAGCCCGTCGCCCGCGACATGCTCGAGCAGCAGGACGCCCGAATGTTCGCCTTCGACCGTCGGCACGCGCGCGCCGGCGTCGCGCAGCGCCCGCAGCATCGAGGCTTCGGTGCCGACGGCCGGCCCGCCTTTGGCGACGCTGAGATGTCCATCCGGGCGGCGTATCAGCAGCACCTCGGAGAGATCGCCGCCGGCCAGGCGCTCCAGCCCCGCCTCTTCCGACAGGCCGAGCAGATCGGCGACGCGTCCGGCGAAGGCGGTCAACGGCCCTCGCTCAGGCGGCGTGCAAGCCCGGCAGCGCCGGCCGTGACGTCGGCCCAGCTGGCATCGAAGTGGCTGTCGTCGCCATGATAGGGATCGGCCACGGCTTCCCCCTCGCGCCCCGGCACATGGTCGAGGAGCAGCGACAGTCGCGCCCGGGCGCCGGCGGGCCGCATCGCCTCGAGTCCGGCGAAATTCTCCCGGTCCAGCGCGACGATATGATCGAAGCGGTGGAAATCCTCTCCCGTCACCTGCCGAGCCCGCAGATGCGAGATGTCGACGCCGTTGCGCCCGGCCACGGCCCGAGCCCGGGGATCGGGCGGATGGCCGACATGCCAGTCGCCGGTGCCGGCGGAATCGACCTCGATGTCGAGACCGCGGCGCTCGGCTTCGGCGCGCAGCGCCGCTTCGGCCAGCGGCGAGCGGCAGATGTTGCCGAGGCAGACGAAGAGAATCGCGATCGTCATCTTTGTCCTGTTGCTACCGGCCGCTCCTCTGCTAGCCAGAGGGAAACAGAAGCACAATGAGAGGGTGTATGGCAGAGGTCGCCGTCGAACCCGCACCGGCGGCGGCTAGGCCACGCATCGGTGCCTACGCCTGGTACGCGCTGTTCGTCCTCGTCCTCGTCTACATCATCAACTTCATCGATCGGCAGATCCTGTCGATCCTGGTCGGGGACATCAAGCGCGACCTCGGCGTCTCCGACGCCCAGATCGGCTTCCTCTACGGCACCGCCTTCGCCGTCTTCTACGCTCTGTTCGGAATCCCGCTCGGGCGCCTCGCCGACAGCTGGTATCGCGGCCGACTGATGGCGATGGGACTGGCCCTTTGGTCGTCGATGACGGCCCTGTCGGGCTTCGCCAACAGCTTCGGCGTCCTCGCCGCGGCCCGGATCGGTGTCGGCATCGGCGAAGCGAGCGCCTCCCCGGCCGCCTATTCGATGATCTCGGACCATTTCCCGAAGGAGCGGCGGGCCACCGCTTTGTCCATTTACTCGAGCGGCCTCTATGTCGGCGGCGCGATCAGCCTGCCGATCGGCGGCTTCGTGGTCAGCCGTTGGACCGCCGCCTATCCGGATCCGGCGGCGGCGCCGCTCGGACTTGCCGGCTGGCAGGCCGCCTTCCTCGCGGTCGGCCTGCCCGGCCTGCTGCTGGCCCTGTGGGTACTGACCTTGCGCGAGCCGCAGCGCGGCGCGTCGGACGGCCTCCCCCAGCCGGTGGTGCGGCCGAATGCCTGGCGCGACTTCGGCCGCGAGCTCGCCGCGATCCTGCCGCCGCTGACCCTGTTCAACGTCGCCAGGATCCCCGGGGCGCTGAAGGTGAACTTGGTCGCACTTCTGCTCGTCGTCGCCGTCGCCTGCGGTCTCGCTTTGCTCACCGGGGATTGGCCGCAATGGGCGGCCTACGGCCTTGGCGTCTATGCCGTCTTCTCCTGGGTGCAGTCGCTGAGGCACCGCGACGCTCCCGCCTATCGGCTGATCTGGGGCTCGCCGGTCGTCGTCCTGCTCGCCGTCGCCTTCGGCAGCATTTCCTTCGTCACTTATGCCTCCAGCTTCTGGATCCCGCCTTATGTCGAGCAGCGCTTCTACGGCAGCGCGCTCGAGCCGGCTCGGTTCCTCTCGGGCATGACGGCCAAGGAGGAAATCGGGCTCATCCTCGGCTGGTCGGCGGCTTTTTCGGCGGCCGTAGGAGTCATAGTCGGCGGCTATCTTTCTGACCTGTGGCGCCAGCGCGACCCTCGCGGGCGGCTCTTCGTGAATATGCTCTCCGTCGTCCTGCCGATCCCGCTCATGGCGTTCTTGCTGACGACCGACAGCCTCGCTGCCTTCTATTGGATCAATCCCGTGGCCCACATGCTCGCCTCGGCCTGGGTGGGCGCCGCGGTGGCGACCCTGCAGGACCTCGTTCTGCCGCGGATGCGCGCGACGGCCGGGGCGACCTACATATTGGGCACCACGATGGTCGGTCTCGCGCTCGGCCCTTATTTTGCAGGGAAGATGTCGGTGCTGACCGGAAGTCTCGCGACCGGTATCGCCGCCCTTTACCTGATGCCGCCACTCACCCTGGTCGGCCTGTGGATCGGCAGTCGTCATGTGGGGGAGCTCGAGGCGACCCGCGTCGAGCGGGCGCGCGCCGCCGGCGAGCCGATCTGACCGGCCGCAGGATCGCGCTCAGCTCATTCGAAGACGCCGCAGGCGATCCTGGCGCCGCTATTCCCGCTCGGATCGGTACGATAATCGTCCGGACCGGCATGGACGACGATGGCGGCGCCGTCGCCGTCGAACAACGGCGCCGGACCACCGCGCAGGCTGGCGGCCGCAAGGCTGTATTCGAGCGTGCCGGCGCCATCGGTCCCGACCTGCAGGTTCGGCAAGTCGCCATGATGGGGGCCTTGCGGATTCTGGCTGCCATGCTGGCGGCCGGTCGGATTCCAGTGCGGACCCGCGCTTTCGAAGCCGGGAGGATCGCAGCGGCCGACGGCGTGGACGTGAGCGCCGAAGGTTCCGGCCGGAAGGCCGGCCGCGACCAGCCGGATCCGGACGCGGTCACCCGACGACGTCGCCGTCGCCGAAGCCACGACGTTGCCGGCCGCATTGCGCAGATCCGCGCGGGCCTCGCCCGCCATCGGAGCCGATCCGGTCGACCCGTCCGTCGCACAGGCGGCAAGACTCAGCAGCGTCAGACCGGCCAAGAGGCTTCTCGACATGGGCAGACTTCCTTCCGTCAGGAGGCACTTGTCTCGAGCGCGCGGGTTGCGGGCTCGACCGGAACCGCTGCGGGCTGCGCCGGCTTGCCGACGCCATGCCAGGCGAGACCGGCTGCCTTGACGTCCTCCGGAGGATAGACGTTGCGCAGATCGACGAGCACAGGGGTGGCCATGCTGGCCGCGAGGCGCTTCAGGTCAAGAGCGCGAAGCACGTCCCATTCGGTGACGAGCACGACCGCGTCGGCACCCCGCGCCGCAGCATAAGGATCGGTGTGCAGCTCGACATTGGGCATGAGCGGACGCGCCTGCTCCGTCCCTTCGGGGTCGTAGCCGCGCACCGTCACGCCGGCATCTTCCAGCGCCTGCACGATGCGCAGCGACGGCGCGTCGCGCATGTCGTCGGTGTTCGGCTTGAAGGTCAGGCCCAGCAGGGCCACCGTCTTGCCGCGAGCCTCGTCCCCGAGCGCCCTGATGACCTTGCGTCCCATCGCCCGCTTGCGTGTCTCGTTGACCTGCACCACCGCCTCGACGATGCGCAGCGGCGCCTGGTGGTCCTCGGCCGTCTTGAGCAGGGCCAGTGTGTCCTTCGGAAAGCAGGAGCCGCCATAGCCCGGGCCGGCGTGAAGGAATTTTGACCCGATCCGGCCGTCGAGGCCTATGCCGCGGGACACGTCCTGGACGTCGGCGCCGACCGCCTCGCACAGATCGGCAATCTCGTTGATGAAGGTGATCTTGGTCGCCAGGAACGCATTGGCCGCATATTTGATCAGTTCGGCCGTGCGCCGCGAGGTGAAGAGGAGCGGCGCCTTGTTGAGATAGAGCGGGCGATAGACCTCGCGCATCACTTCGACCGCCGGTTCCTGCTCCGCGCCGACGACGATCCGGTCGGGATGCTTGAAATCCTCGATGGCCGCGCCTTCGCGCAGGAATTCAGGATTGGAGACGACCCACGTCTTGACGTCGGGCGCAGCCTCACGGAGAATTCGCTCGACCTCGTCCCCGGTGCCGACGGGGACCGTGGACTTGGTGACGATCACGGCAGGACCCGTCAGCGATTCGGCGATCTCACGTGCGGCTGAGTGGACGTAGCTGAGGTCGGCGTGGCCGTCTCCCCGGCGGGACGGCGTTCCGACCGCGATGAAGATGGCATCGGCGCCGTCGACGGCTTCCGCCAGGTTGGTAGTGAAGCTCAGTCGCCCGCCTTCGACATTGCGCGCGACGAGGCGGTCCAGTCCCGGCTCGTAGATCGGCATCACCCCGCGCTGCAGCGCCTCGATCTTGGCCGAATCCTTGTCGACGCAGACCACTCGATGGCCGAAATCGGAAAAGCAGGCGCCTGAGACCAGCCCGACATAGCCGGTCCCGATGATAGCGATATTCATTGCGTCTCCTCGAAAGCTGGATCGGCGCCCCGTTAGCAAAGCGCCGATGGCGCGAACAGCGCGGAGTAGGCCCGGCGCGCACCGGCGCCAAACAAAAAGGAGCCGGCCCGAAGGCCGGCTCCCAATTTTGTCGCGAGTGCCCGCCGCCGTGGCGGCGGGACCCCTTCTTACCAGCCGGAGCCGGGACCGAAGGTGATTTCCACGCGCCGGTTCTGCGGCTCGCGGACACCGTCGGCGGTCTCGACCAGCGGCCGGCTCTCGCCGAACGCTTCCGTGGTCATGACGCCGTCCGGAACACCGCGGCCGGCCAGGTAGGACCGGGCCGAGTCGGCGCGGCGCTGGGACAGACCGACGTTGTAGTCGGCCGGACCCGAACGGTCGGCGTGGCCGGCAATGACGACGCGGGCCTGACCGCACTGCTGATACTGCGCAGCCGCGTTGTCGAGGATCGCCGCAGCCTGAGGCGTGACTTCCGACCGATCCCAGTCGAAGAACACGATGTACGGCCCAGGCGCACACACCGGCGGCGGAGGCGGCGGCGGAGGCGGCGGGGGCGGAGGCGGCGGGGCCGGCGGCGGAGGCGGCGGGGGCGGCGGCTCCGGAGCGCCGAAGTTGAAGGTGATGCCGCCGAGCAAGCTGTGCGACCGGAACCGCGATTCGGACTCGAAGCCGCGGAAGTCAACCGTGTTGACATTGTCGACGTTGAAGAAGCGATAGCGCAGCGTCACGTCGATATTGTCGGTGATCGCCTGGCGGACGCCGGCGACGATCTGCCATGCGAAGCGGGTGTCGGAATCGTCGACCACCGCGCCCTGGTTCTCGAACGCGCGAACGTTGTTGTAGTCGACACGGGCGACACCGACGCCACCGCCGACGAAGCCGGACACGCCGTCATCGTCGCCGAAGTCGAGCATGCCGTTGACCATGAAGCTGAGCGCGCTGGTGCGACCGCCGCCGGCTTCACGAATGGTGCCGAGGAAGGCAGCACCGGGTGCCGCATCGCCGGGAAGGCCGACAACGGTCTCGATGTCGTCGACGCGAGCCCGCTTGTAGGCGACTTCCGCCTCGAGACGGAACATGCCGAGATCGTATCCGACGAACAGAGCGCCATCGAAGCCGTAATCGTGGTTGAGCACGATCTGCGAGTCATCCTGGCTCGGCGTCGTCGGCGACAGGCCGTAGTCGAATCCGACATCTTCAACGATCATCGCACCGAAATCGCCGCCGACGTACCAGGCGCCATTGCGCGCAAGTGCCGGCGTGGCGAGCACGGTGGATGACAGCGCCACTACAATGGCGAGCTTCCGCATAATCTTCCCCTTTCTTCTGCGTCCCAAGCGGGAACGACGCGAACTCCTTACGGTAAGCGGAGTTTACGTGCAAGCACGCTTAGCCCCTGACCTGTTGCTGAAAAGCCGCAGTTCAGAGAGAACGTGGACGGCAGATTAGCAGGCTGGGCCAGAAACGACCGCACCTCCTCTTAGGTTGCACCGCAACAGCGAGCAAGCGCGATCAGCAGGGAACTGTTGCAATTTAGCCGCACATGACCCCCTCTCGCGCGCGCGTGCAGGCTAGTTTCTTGTGTAATTGCAAACGCTTGATCGCAAGCGATTCCGCCCGGGGCGGGACCCGTCAGCAGCGCGATCCTCTGCTGCGCCGCCGTAGGCCGGCGCGGCCGGCGCAGGAATTCGAGGCTGGCGGGGAGCGTCGCCGCCGGATGAAACCGCTTCCCTTTCGGCCAAAGCTGTCTCATTGTTTCTCTACAAAAACAGACGGATGAGGTGCCGACATGATTGCATCTGCGCTCGCTCTGATATTGGCCGCCTACGCAGGTCAGGCCTCCGACACGACCCGGGCCGCGCGCGAGGCCTTCACCGGCTGCCTTCGTGCCTATGTCGACCAGAGTCTCAACGGCCAATCCACCGCCGAGGCGTTCCAGACCGCCTTTCCGCAGCAATGTTCTGCGCAGGAAGCGGCGTTCCGGGAAGCCGTGATCCGCCGCGAGACGTCGATGCGCGCCAGCCGCGGCGATGCCGAACAGGCTGCCCGCGACGAGATCGAGGAGGCTCGGACGAACTTCCGCGAGCGCTTCGAGATGGCGATGCAGCCCGAAGGCTGACCCCGCGCTTCGCAATGCCCGGTCGTTCCGGCCGGCTGAGCCTCCGTCGCCGCGGCCGCCCACCGGCCCACGGCCTATTCCTTGCTCGCGCCGCCGGCATCGAGCGGCGGCAACCTGGCTCATCGTCCGTTCAGATGGGCGAGGTGTGTGACTGATATACCACAGCGACTGATTCTCTACCAGACCGGTCCACAAACCGCCGTGACAGGGGCGCGCGGCCCCCGCTAGGGGAGCGCCCGTCACAATCGTGTGAACAAAAGGAAGAAAAATGAAGAAGTTTGCTGCCATTCTTGTCGCCGGAGTCGCATTCGCCGGTCTCGCCACGCCAGCCTCCGCCGCCGCCGTCAGTGGCGCCCGCGTCGAGGCTCTGGTGGGCTGGGATCGCGCATCCGTCGATTTCGACGCGTTTGGTCTCGACGACGACGTGAACAGCGACGGCATCGTCTTCGGCATCGGCGCCGGCTATGATTTCGCGATCGGCCAAAGCGCCTCGATCGGGATCGACGTCGAAGCCACGGAATCGAGCGCCGACCTCGAGCTCGTCGACGGTGCCGACAGCGCCGAAATCTCCGTTGGCCGGGACCTCTATGCCGGCGGCCGCGTGACCTTCGCGGTTTCGCCGCGGACCAACATCTACCTCAAGGCCGGCTACACCAACGCTCGCATCAGCGCGCGCGTGACCGATTCCGGCGTGACGGAGCGTGATTCCGCCAATGGCGACGGCATTCGTGGCGGCATCGGCGCCCAGTTCGCCCTCGGCGGCAACGCCTATGTCGGCGGCGAGTATCGCTACTCCAACTACGAAGCCGACTTCTCGCGTCACCAGGCGGTGGCGACGCTCGGCTTCCGCTTCTGAGGCCTTCACGGTCGAAGGAGTCATGCCCCGGCCTTCGGGCCGGGGCATTTTTTTGCCTCAGCGGTCCTCCGCCGCCAGGTTCAGTCGATCCGCTGGACCTCGACGCTCTGCGATCGCAGATCGGCAAATCCGAAGCTCGTCATGAAGGCGATGTCGGTGGCGTCGCGCCCGACGCAGACCCGAACCACTCCGTCCAGATCGGCGAGGCGGCTGGGGTCGACGAGCTGCCAGTCCCCGCCGAGCCAGACCTCCACCAGCGCGTGAAAGTCCGGCGGATCCACGCCCCAGCCATAAGCGGAGACCAGCCGCGCCGGAATACCGGCGGCACGGGCGAAGGCGGCGAGGAGATGGGCGTAATCGCGGCAGACGCCGCAGCGCGAGACGAAGGTATCGACCGCGGTCGTGGTCGAATCGCTGGCCCCCGGCTGGTAGACGAGTTTGCCGTGAATCCATTCGGCCATCGCGGCGACGGCGCCGCCGCCCTCGAGGCCGCCAAACTCGCCGGCGACGAACCCCTCGAACCGATCAGATTCGCAATAGCGGCTCGGCCAGAGATAGGGGATCGCCTCCGCCGGCAGCTGGCGCCGCGCCACCGCCGGGAGCCCCTCCAGTGCCGGGCGGGCGCGCAAGATCTCGACCTCGGCGCCGTAGACGGCGAGAAACCGGCCCTCGGCCAGCATCCAGGTCCGCCGGCCCACGCCGTCGCCGCCGGCGATCGGCCGGAGCGGCCCGACCCCATCGACGGTCAGCAGATCCTCGACCAGCCGCTGGTCGGGCAGCTGGGCCGCCTCGATCGCCAGCAGCACATCGGCGGGGGCCGCGAAATGATAGTCCAGCCTCGCATCGATCCTGAGGCGCATTTTCTTCCTCCGCTCAGATCAGGGCGATCAGGGCGAAGCCGCCGACAAGCGCCGCGAGGAAGGCCCAGCCGATCAGGGTCAGGCGCTGCTCGATGAAAGCCTGCATCGGCGCTCCGTAGCGCTTCAACAGCCAGGCGACGGCGAAGAAGCGCGCGCCGCGGGCGAGCGCCGCGAGGATGACGAACAGGAAGAAGTTGAACTGAAAGAAGCCGCTGGCGATCGTGACGAGCTTGAACGGGATCGGAGTGACGCCTGCAACCAGGATCACTATGTCGCCCCATTCGTCGTACAGGGCTTTGAGGTCCTCCATGCGGGACCCCAAATGGTAGACGTCGATCACCCACTGGCCGACCGTGTCGAACAGGAAATAGCCGATCGCATAGCCGAAGATGGCTCCGGCCACCGAAGCGACGGTGCAGACCGTGGCGATCATATAGGCCCGATCCCGGCGCGCCAGCACCATCGGGACGAGCATCACGTCCGGCGGTATCGGAAAGAAGCTGCTCTCGCAGAAGGAGACGACAGCCAGAGATCGGGTCGCGTGGCGATGCCCCGCCAGCCGCAGCGTCCAGTCGTAAAGCGCACGAAACATTGAAAGGCCCCAACAGCTCGCCTGCGGCCATAGCGGGGCCTCGAGGGGCGGACCAGATGCTTTGCGCGCCGGGTCCGATCGGCTTGGTCACCGCCGCGGCTCGAGGTAGCGCGGTCCCGCGCCCTCCGCTGCGGCGCGGTCGGCCGGATTGCGCAGGGGACAGGCCTCGACCGAAAGGCAGCCACAGCCGATGCAGCCGTCGAGATTGTCGCGCAGCTTCTCCAGCTGGCCGATCCGCCGGTCGAGATCGGCACGCCAGTCGGCCGCGATGCGGGCCCAGTCGGCCTTGCCCGGCGTGCGATCGCCGGGCAGGGCCGCCAGCCGCGCCTTGATCTCGGCGAGGCTGATGCCGAGCTGCTGGGAGACCTTGATGATGGCGATCCGCCGCAGCGTGGCCCGCTCGTAACGCCGCTGATTGCCCGAGGATCGCCAACCCGAGATCAGTCCCTTGCGCTCGTAGAAATGGAGCGTCGAGACCGCCACGCCGCTGCGCCGGGCAACCTCGCCCACCGAAAGCGACACGACCGGCTTGCCCGTCGACCCGAAAATCATGGCTTGACCTCAACTTTGGTTGAGGTCGCATAGACGAAGCGCCCCGCCTTTCCAAGCCGGAGACGAGCCTTGAACGAGCCGCTGTTCGACCAGATTGGAACCGATCGCTGTCCCCGCCGCCGCTTCTGGACCGGCATGCCGCCCTCGGCGGAGGATGCGACGGAGGGCCCTCCAGAGCGCGGGCGCCAATCCGTCCTGGCCAGGCCGGGCATTGCGTCCTGGCTGCCGGGATTTGGGAGCCGTCGCCGTCCGAGGCCAGCCGGCTGAGCGGCCGGTCAGGCGTGCCGGCGTCGCCGCCGGGCGCCGCGGCGAGCAGCGTTGCGCAATCCTCGCAGCAGCTTGCGCTGCGCCAGGGGCTCGATCGGCTCCGACGCGCTTTCCGGGTCCGCCACCTCGCTCCGCGCCAGCGCCTTCGACGCCTCGGAATAATCGGACGGATCGAATGGGACGAGGCTGCGCCCCTCCCCGCGCAGCCGCTCGATCGCGGCAATGATCGACCCGGTCTGCGCCTCCGCGCGCATGAGCTCGTCCGCGGTTACGCCGAGATGCTCGGCGATCAGGTCCCTGCGAACGGCCGCAATCGCCTCCGCCGGCGCATCGCCGATCACCAGGTCGCACTCGCTGTCGAGGCCCATCGATCGATTGTTGAGGTTGGCGGAACCGACCCGGATCAGGCGGTCGTCGACAACCATGATCTTCGCGTGGACGTAGATGTCTCGCCGGCCCTCGGTGACCGGCGTGTAGATCCGGAAGCGCCCTTCATGGTCGGCCTCGCGCACGGCCTTGAGCAGATCGGCACGGGCGGCGCCCATCACGGCCTCCTCCAGCCAGCCATCGGCACTGCATGGGTTGATGACGACGAACTCCGGCGGCTCCGGTTCGGCCAGTCTGGCCGCGATCGCCTCGGTGACGGCGCGGGAGGCGAAATATTGCGACTCGATGTAGACGAAGCGGCGCGCGGCGTGGATCATGTCGATGAACAGCGCCTCGATCTCGCGAACCTCCTCGACCTCGTCCGTCTCGCCGCACGTGCGGGCGATTCCGATATGAACGTCGCGGAACTGCGCCTCCAGGTCGTCCGGCCACGGATGGGTCTGGGCGTCCGGCGCGGAAAGCCGCTGGCCCGCGGCCAGTTGCCAGCGCCGACGGCCCAGTTCGCCCAAGGCCTTGGCCGCATCTCCGTCCACCGCCATGGTCGCGTCGTGCCACGGTCCGTAATGCCGCCCCGTGGTCGGCCGCTTGCGTCCCGGCTCGTCGTCGCGGTGCGCGCGCGTGTCCCAGCGCGATCCGGTCATGTCGATTCCGCCGGCGCAGGCGAAGCGGTCGTCGATGACGAGAATCTTGTGATGATGGCAGCCCTCGAGCGGGTGCTTGCCGTCGAGCTTGAAGTGGATGTTGCGCTTGAGCAGCTTCCACTCGGCGAGGCGCAGCAGCGTGGTTCCTCGGCCGAGGAAGCTGTACATCTTGCCGTCCCACGCGAGAATATGGATTGAGAGGTAGGGCCGCTTGCTCGCCAGCCAGGACAGCAGGGGGCCGAGATGGATCGGTGCGCCGACACCCTCGTCCTTGTCGACGAGCTGAAGGCGCGTGTCGAAATCCCAGCCGATGAGCAGGATCTGCGACCGCGCCCGCAGCATCGCTGCGCGGGCGAGGCGAAAATAATCGGCGGCATCGACGATCAGGGCCGCACGGTCCGTCCGTTCGATCCGCCAGCAATTGCGGGGCGGGCTCAGGACCGGCAGCCCGGTCTCGCCCTCATGAGAGGCATCCGACACGCCCGCTGAACCCCTCAAACCGGCAAAGGTTTCGCCGCCGTAAGGAGGCCGGTCGACGATCAGGCGGACGTCGCCGGGGCCGCAGCCGGCGCCGCCGCAGCCGGCGCCGTTCGTTCGAGAAAGGCCGTCTCCCTTTCGATCATGGGCTTGAAGCTCGGACGGGCCAGGATGGTCTCGATGTAGCGCGTCACCTTGGGATAGCGGGCGGGATCGATGGCGACGTCGAGGTGCTGGAAATTGGCGAACGGGCTGGCGACCGCGAGGTCGGCTAGCGTCAGCCGATCCTCGACCAGGAACCCGCTCGCCGGGATCACCCGCTCGAGATAGTCGAGCAGGGGCGGCAGCTCGTCGCACTGGGCCTTGGCCGCCGCTTCCTCGTCTCCGGCCATGCCGAGGAAGCGCGGGGCGACGATCCGGTTGAAGAACATCTTGCCGCCGCACGCGCTCAGGATGGTGTCGGCATATTCGTCGAACCAGATGGTGCGCGCGCGGGCCTTGGCTTCGGTCGGGATCAAGTTCGGCTCCGGCCGGATCGCTTCGAGATAGACGATGATCGCGGTCGAATCCGAAATGGCGAAATCGCCGTCGCGGAAGCCCGGCATCTTTCCGAACGGGCTCGCTTCGCGGAAATCCGGGTCGGCGGCGCCGAGCGCGATCGACTTGACCTCCAGGTCGATCCCCTTCTCGCTCGCATAGGCCAGAACCTTGCGGACGAACGGCGACAGCGAAGAGCCATAGACGATCATGCCAGATCTCCCTGATCGGTTTCGATATGCCACTGGCATAGACCGGCGGATCCGGGCCGTCACGCGCCTTTTGATTTAGGTGTTGACTTAATTAAGTGGTAACTTAAATGAATGGCAATGGACTCGTTCGCCGCCTTGGCCGATCCGAATCGCCGCCGGATGCTGGAGTTGCTCGGCGATGGTCCCCTGCCCTCGGGCACGCTGGCGGCGTCTTTCGATCTCAGCGCGCCGGCCGTGTCCCAGCATCTGAAGGCCCTGCGCGAGGCAGGACTGGTCCGGGTGCAGGCGGAGGGTCCACGACGCATCTACAGCCTCGACCCGCACGGGCTGGCCGAGGTCGAGATGTGGATCGGCCGGGTGCGCAAGGACTGGAAGCAGCGGCTCGACCAGCTCGAGGCGGTGCTTCGGGCGGAACAAGGAGAAGCATGATGAGCGATTTCGGCATCGTCACCGAGGCGGGTGCGGTCAGGTTCGAGCGGCTGATGCCGGCGCCGGTCGAGCGGGTCTGGCAATATCTGGTCGAGTCGGAGCTTCGCCGCAAATGGTTCTGTGCCGGCGAGATGGAGCTTCGGACCGGCGGGGCGATGAAGCTCGTCTTCCGCAATTCCGAGCTTGGCCCGGGCGAGGAAGTGCCGGACCGGTTCAAGCCCGCGGAAGGCATGGTCTCCACCGGCGAGATCGTCGAGGCCGATCCCCCACACCGCCTCGTCTTCCTCTGGCACGAGGATTCCGGCCCGCCCACCGAGGTCAGCTGGGCGCTCGAGCCGCGCGGCGGCCAGACCCTGCTCACCCTTGTCCACCGGCGCCTGCCCGATCGGGCGATGACGGTCGACGTTTCGAGCGGCTGGCACCTCCATCTCGACGTGCTGGAGGCGGTTCTTGCCGGACGCGAGCCGGGGCCGTTCTGGTCGCGTCAGGCCGAGCTCGAGCGAGACTATCAGTCCAGGATTCCCGCCGACTGACTTCGCGGCGCGTCGGGCCGGATCGCGGCCGGGGCCGCGATCGCGGTGCCGCGCCGGAAAGGCGGCCGGTCCAGGTAGGTGAGGTAGCGCCACAGCCATTCGACCGGGCCGAAGCGGAACAGGCTGAGCCACAGCGGGCTGATGACCAGCTGCGCCGTCCAGATCGCCAGGACGACCAGGTAGAGCTGGTGCCGCTCGAGCTGGTTGTACCAGCCCAGGCCGACGAACAGGATGAGGCATACGACCGAGTGGGCGAGATAGTTGGTGACGGCCATCTGGCCGACCGCGGCGAAGGCGCGGCGCAGCAGCGGGAGCATGCCCGAGCGGACGAAGAGCAGCAGCGCGGCGAGATGGCCGAGAGTCATGGCGAGGCGGCCGAGATCGTAGGTGAAGCTCGCCCGGGCGAAGGCTTCGGCGGCGAACTGCCGGTCGAGGATGAGCCGGGTCTCGTGATAGTTGACGACGAGGCCGATTGCGTAGCCGATGACGAGCAGGGCGACGTAGAGGCGGGTGGGCCGCTCGAGCGTCAGCACGCCCGCCCGGAACAGTCCCATCCCGATCAGCATCATCCCGAACAGGTCGAAGAAGTAGCGGTACAGGCCCCAGCTCTGCCAGACGCTGTTGATCATGGCGGTGTGGAGGAAGGCGCGCCAATAGCCGCCGGACCGCGCCTCGGTGGAAGCCCGCGCGCTCTCCGGCGGCGGCTCGTACTGGGTGCGCGTCGCCTCCCAGTCGGCCAACGCCGTTTCCTGCGCGGGCGTCAGCGTCTCGCCGGCATCGCGGGCCGCCGCGGCGGCCTCATGGGCCTCGTGCTTCGCCAGCACCCGGCTGCCGTCATGGACGTTCCAGGCGATTCCCAGGAGGAGAGCGGCGACGCCGAGGCCGATCAGCCAGCGTGCCGCGAGCCGGCGAAAGGCGAACAGGAACAGGCCGACGATGCCGTAGGCGTAGAGGATGTCGCCGTACCAGAGGAAGATGAAGGCGTTCACCAGCCCGAAGGCGATGAGCCAGAGATTGCGCCGGAAGTAGATGTCGGTCGCGTCCGCGCGTCCTGACGCCTCGAGCCGGGACGTGAGCAGGATGACGCTGGCGCCGAACAGCATCGAGAAGAGCGCGCGCTGCGTCCCCTCGAACCCCATCTCGGTGATGATCCATGTCCACAGGTTGACGCCGCTGGCGCCGCCGGCGACGGCCGGGCTGTTATGGCCTTCCGGAAGTCCGAAGCCGATGATGTTCATCAGCAGGATGCCGCAAACCGCCACCCCTCTGACGAAGTCGAGCGCCTCGATGCGGTCGCTCGCCGGGCCCGGCCCGTGCGACGGCGCCGCAAGCGCGCCCGGCGCGGCGATACTCGCCATTCTCCCGCCCCCCACTCCTGCCGCCGCCGACGGGCCGCGCCGCGTCGGCCGAAATCCCCAAGACTTCTTGCGCCGATTTGAAGGCGGCGCAAGCGACCGATCACGCTTCCAGGATCGTCGCCAGCGTCACCGGCCGCCAGTCCCGCAGGTCGACGCCGACGTCGAACTGGCGGGGAAGCGGCTTGAGCCGCCCGTGACTATGGCCATGAAGATTGATCGCGCCGCGATGCTGCCCGTTCCAGCTGCGGAAGGGATAATGGCACAGGACCAGCCTGCGCCCGTCCTGCTCGAGCTCGGCATAGTCTCCGACCCCGGCCCAACCGGCCGCGGCCGCCGTCTCCGGCGGATCGTTGTTGCCGCGCAGGAGATGCTTGCGCCCCTGAAGGCGCGCAAGCAGGCCCTCGGCCGCCTCGCCCTTGCGGGCGAAATCACCGAGATGCCAGACCTCGTCGCCGGGCCCGACCGCCGCATTCCAGGCGGCGATCAGCGCCTCGTCCATCTCGGCGACCGAGCCGAACGGTCGCTTGTGGATGTTCAAGGTGCGATGATCGCCGAAATGGGTGTCGCTGGTGAAGAGCACCGCCATCGCCGCTGAACGCCGGTGAGGTCCATTATGTCCCGGGCGTGGCCGCCGATTGCACAGACGAAGGGGGCGTGCGATACGGAACCATATCGGTTCGGGGAGGAAGCTATGATTACCCGGATTCGCGAGGTTCGGCGAGCTCGGAAGCTCACCCTCCAGGATGTGGCCGCCCGCTGCGCGCCGCCGACGACGCCGCAGACGATCGGCCGGCTCGAGACCGGGACCCGCACCGTCTCGGTCGGCTGGCTCAACCGGATCGCCGCCGCGCTCGACGTCGCGGCGGCCGACCTCGTCCGGCTTCCGGACCGCGAGGACGTGCCGGTCGCGGCGCTGCTCGGCCATGACGGGGTGCTGGCGCCGCCGCGGGCGAGCGTCGCAATTCCCCCTCGGCCCGAGCCCGGGATCGTCGCCGTCGCCGTCGCGTCGTCGGTCGGCGATTATCGCAGCGGTGACGAGATCTGGCTGCGGCGCATCGGCCCCGCCGAATATGCCGGCGCCTTGAACCGGGACGTGCTCGTGCCGCGGCCCGGCGACCGCTTCCTGTTCGGCCGCCTGATCGGCCGCGA
Organism: Sphingosinicella terrae; assembly: GCF_003347635.1. GTDB lineage: Bacteria > Pseudomonadota > Alphaproteobacteria > Sphingomonadales > Sphingomonadaceae > Allosphingosinicella > Allosphingosinicella terrae. The sequence continues at coordinate 278,787 of NZ_QDFY01000003.1, read as the reverse complement.
AGGCGAGAGGCTCCATTTGCTGCCGCTCGGGACCGGGCAGCGGCAGACGGTGGTGACGGCGCCGCTCTGGCTGGCGGTGGCGACGCGGCTGATCCGATCCTTGTGAGCCGCCACGCGGCCAATCCGGCCGACGGGCGTTTTGCGGCTCATGTTCCTGTTCTTCTCGAACCGCCTCGGCTGCGCCGGCTCCCTTCTGGTCACCGCGCTCGGCACCGTCCTGATCCTGCTGCTGCTCGGCTGGATCAGTGTCTGAACGCGCCCGCCCTTGCCCCTCCGCCGCGAAGCTGGCAGGGGTCCGTCACGGCTGGTCGGGCGCTTAGCTCAGTTGGTAGAGCGTCTCGCTTACACCGAGAAGGTCGGCGGTTCGAGACCGTCAGCGCCCACCAGATTCCCGTTCTTCCGCATCAGCCCAGAGACTTGACGATCTCCTCGGCCATCTTCTTGCCGTCGCCGAGCAGCATCATCGTGTTGTCGCGGTAGAAGAGCTCGTTGTCGATGCCGGCATAACCGACGCCGCCCATCGACCGCTTCACGAACAGCACCGTCTTCGCCTTCTCCACGTCGAGCACCGGCATGCCGTAGATGGGCGAGCTCTTGTCGCTCTTGGCGGACGGGTTGGTGACGTCGTTGGCGCCGATGACGAAGGCGACGTCGGCGCGGGCGAATTCCGAATTGATGTCCTCGAGCTCGAACACCTCGTCATAGGGGACGTTCGCTTCCGCGAGGAGGACGTTCATGTGGCCGGGCATGCGCCCCGCGACCGGATGGATCGCATATTTGACGGCGACGCCTTCCTCCTTGAGCAGGTCGGCGAGCTCGCGCACGGCATGCTGGGCCTGGGCGACGGCCATGCCGTAGCCGGGGACGATGATGACCAGCTCGGCCTGCTTCATCAGGAAGCCGGCATCTTCGGCCGAGCCGCGCTTCCACGGCCGGTCGATCGCCGCCTCGGCGCCGGCCGCCGCCGCGTCGCCGCCGAAGCCGCCGGCGATGACCGACAGGAAGTTGCGGTTCATCGCCCGGCACATGATGTAGGAGAGGATCGCGCCGGAGCTGCCGACCAGCGCGCCGGTGATGATCATCGCGCTGTTCTGCAGGGTGAAGCCCATCGCCGCCGCGGCCCATCCCGAATAGGAATTGAGCATCGAGATGACGACCGGCATGTCCGCGCCGCCGATCGGGATGATCAGGAGGAAGCCGACGGCGAAGGCCAGGCCGGTGACGGTCCAGAAGATCCAGGGGCTCTGGTCCTGGGTGAAATAGGCGATCAGCGCCAGGATGGCGAACAGGATGCCGAAATTGAGCACGTGCCGGCCGGGCAGCATGATCGGCTTGCCCGACATGTTGCCGTTCAATTTGAGGAAGGCGATCACCGATCCGGAGAAGGTGACGGCGCCGATCGCGACGCCGAGGCCCATCTCCAGCCGGCTGTTGAAGTAGATCGATCCGGCCGCGTCGGCGATGCCGAAGGCGATCGGGTTCAGGAAGGCGGCGGCGCCGACCAGCACCGCGGCGAGGCCGACCAGGCTGTGGAAGGCGGCGACGAGCTGCGGCATCGCCGTCATCGCGATGCGGCGGGCCGTCACGATGCCGATGACGGCGCCCAGCGCGATCGCGCCGATCACCCAGCCGAAGCTCGCCCAGTCGACGGACATCGCCTCGCTGCACAAGCCGAGCTCGCCCGGCGGACAATCGCTCGCCGATCGCATGGGCGCGTAGACCAGCAAGGTGGTCACGACCGCGATCGTCATGCCGAGCATGCCCAGCCGGTTTCCGCGCTGGGAGCTTGCCGGGCTCGAAAGCCCCCTCAACGCCAGGATGAAGCAGACCCCTGCGATCAGATAGGCAAGCATCACCCAGGCCGGCGCGGCGATGGTCTCATGCATGTACGAATGCTCCCCCTAATTTGCCTTGAAGCCCCATCCGCCCGGGCGCCTCAGCCCTAGCGTTCCTTCTTCTTGTACATGGCCAGCATCCGTTCGGTGACCGCGAAGCCACCGAAGATGTTGATGCTGGCGAGCACCACGCCGAGGAGCCCGAGCCATTTCGCTCCCGGCGCTCCCGACGCGCCGGCCGCGATCAGCGCGCCGACGACGATCACCGACGAGATGGCGTTGGTCACCGACATGAGCGGCGTGTGCAGCGCCGGCGTCACCGACCAGACGACGTAATAGCCGACGAAGCAGGACAGGACGAAGATCGACAGGATCGAGATGAAGTCCATGGAGCCTCCCTGGCGGCGCTAGCGGCTGCGCCTTCGCATGACGGTGTGGACGGTTTGATGCGCGGCCGCAACAATGTGTTTGATCACGCCGTCGTGGTTGTCGAGCACCTCGTGAGCGGGGATGCGAAGGACGGTGAGGCCGCGGCGGCCGAAGGCGGTGTCCCGGGCGGCATCACGGTCAGGCTGGTCGCCGAAATTATGGATGTCACCGTCCACCTCGATGATCAGACTGGCGGCGTGGCAGAAGAAATCGGTAACGTTCCTGCCCGCCGCCTGCTGTCTGCGAAACTTGAGACCCGCCGGCCGCTTGCGAAGCTCCTGCCAGAGCAGGACCTCCGGGAGCGACATGCTGCGGCGCAGCTCCCGGGCCCGCTCGATCGTCTCTCGAGTCCCGTTCAGCACCCTGAATCCTCCCCTTCGAGGGGAGGGGGACCAGGCGAAGCCTGGTGGAGGGGTGTCAGCGTTTCCACGCGCACCGCCCCCCGCCGCGAATCATCCAAAGCTGACACCCCTCCACCGCCCTACGGGCGGTCCCCCTCCCCTCGACGGGGAGGATTAGGGAGGGCGGCGTCATCCCCGTAGCCCCGTCCGGACTTCGAGGAGCCGCAGCAGCCTCGCATAGTGGACGCGCCAGCGAAGATCGGGGACATCGGGACACGGCACCGTCCGGGTCGCGACCGCTTCGGATTCGGCGCGCTCGACCGCGGCGGCGCCGTGCCGCCCGACCAATGCCGCCTCCACAGCCGCCTCCCGCCCGCCGAAATCGTCCTGCCAGTGGCGATCGACCGAGGCCGGGCTGAAGCCGCCGCAGAGCATCGCCTGCTCGCGGGCAATGCCGCCGTAAAGGACCATGGCCGAATAAGCCGAAAGGTCCGGCGCCCGGCTCCATCCGGCCGCCGGCGGATAGTCCGAGGCGGTGCAGCCCGCCGCGAGCAGGGCCGAGGCGAGCGCGACGGCGGTCCTCATTGCGGCGCCTCCGCGATCGTCTGCGCCAGCGCGTCGAGCGCGCCGCTGAAGGCGGCGAGCGCGTCGCGATAGGCCGGCTCGCCGGGCCGGCACGGCTCGCGGTCGGAATAACGGGCCAGGCCGTTCCAGCGATTCTCGCCGACCCAGACGGCGTGATCGAGATCCTTGCCCGCGGCGAGCCCCTTCAGCGCCTCGAGCCGCGCTTCCTGCTCGAGGGTTTCCGGCCGCGACGCGCCGCCGGGGCAGGTCGCCAGGAACTGGCGCGCCGCGAGGCTGCGGAAGCTCGCCCGCTCGACCGCGCCGTCGCGCTTCGCCGGCGCCGGGCCCGAGCCGCATCCCGGCGCGCTCAGCACGGCCGCGGAAACGAGCCCGGCCGTCGCCAGCCTCACCCCAGCAGCCTCTCGCTGACGACCTGGCCGCCGCGGGTCAGCCGGACGCCCTTGACGATCTCGTCGTCGTCGGGGAGCGCGAGCTTCTTGCCTTCCGCGTCCCAGAAGGCGCTGAGGAAATTGTAGAGGTTGCGCGCGTAGAGCGAGGAGGCGTCGGCGGCGAGGCGGCTCGGTACGTTGCGGTGGCCGATGATCCGGACGCCGTGCCGCTCGACGATCTCGCCGGCGACGGCGCCCTCGACATTGCCGCCCTGCTCGACCGCGAGGTCGACGACGACGCTGCCCGGCCGCATCGTGGCGAGCTGCGCGTCCGAGATCAGCCGCGGCGCCGGCCGGCCCGGGATCAGGGCGGTGGTGATCACCACGTCCTGCTTGGCGATGTGGCTGGAGACCAAATCGGCCTGCGCCTTCTTATACTCCTCCGACATCTCGGTAGCGTAGCCGCCGGCGCCCTCGCCTTCGATCCCCGCGACGTTCTCGACGAAGATCGGCTTCGCGCCGAGGCTGAGGATCTGCTCCTTGGTGGCGGAGCGAACGTCGGTCGCGGAGACGACCGCGCCGAGCCGCCGCGCGGTGGCGATCGCCTGGAGCCCGGCGACGCCGACGCCCATGACGAACAGCCGCGCCGCCGGAATGGTGCCGGCGGCGGTCATCATCATCGGAAACGCCCGGCCATATTCGGCGGCGGCGTCGAGCACCGCCTTGTAGCCGGAGAGGTTGGCCTGGCTGGAAAGGATATCCATCGACTGGGCGCGGGTGATGCGCGGCGCGAACTCCATCGCCAATGCCTCGATCCCCGAGGACGCGTAAGCGTCGATCCGGTCGCGTCGGCCGAAGGGATTGAGCGCGCCGACGAGGATGAGGCCTGGCTTCACGCCGTTGAGCGCCGCCGGATCGGGACCCTGGACGACGAGCGCGATGTCGGCATCGCCGAGCACCTCCGCGCGGCCGCCCACCTTGGCGCCGGCCGCCTCGTAATCCGCGTCCGCGATATTGGCCCCGGCACCGGCGCCGGCCTCGACGGCGAGGGTCGCCCCCAATCCGGCGAGCTTCTTCACCGTGTCGGGCGTGGCGGCCACGCGGCGCTCCCCGGATTCCGCTTCCTTGAGCACCGCGATCTTCATCCCCCCGCCTCCCCCGTCAGTTTCGAATGATCAGGATGACGATAAAAGCGATGATGACGCTGATAATCGTCCCATATTTCATCAGTGCGATAAAGAGATTGTAGCTGTTCTGATGCGAACGCACGGCGCGTTCGGCCTCGTCGGCTGCCATGGAAACTCCTTCCCTGTTCGACGCCCCCCTTACCAACCTGCCCCCTGACCGGGCAAGGCGGCAATGCGTAGCGCCGCGACGCGCCATGCGATACGCTCGTGACGGGGACGGAACGGGAGGGAGAGCCGATGCGGGGGACCGGACAGGTCTGGAGGGCGCTCGACCGGGCGCGCGCGATCAATCTGTCCAAGGCCGGCGCAGCGCCCGCCCGGACCGGCGCCGACGGAATCACCCGGCGCCGCGTCCTGGCCGCGCTCGGCGGCGGCCTCGCCGCGGCCGCCTGGCCGCGCTGGCCGGCATTCGCGCGTTCGCCCCTGCGCGTCGCCGTCGTCGGCGGCGGGCTCGCCGGCCTGTCGGCCCTGGACGTGCTGCGCCGGAACGGCGCCGAGGCCGTGCTCTACGAGGCACGAACGGCGGCCGGCGGCCGCACCCGCAGCGTCCGCGGCGTGTTCGCCCCCGATTATGCCTTCGACGAGGGGGCGCAGCTCGTGAACAGCGACCATGCCGACGTGCTGGCGATGGTCCGGCGCTTCGACCTTCCCCTGGTCGACCGGCGGGCACACGGCCCTCATCACGAGGTCCAGATCGGCCGCGGCGGCAGACCCGTCGACGAAGCGGCTCTGGCGCAGGCGCTGCGCGGGATCGCCGCGGCCATCACCGCCGATTCGGACCGGCTCGACGCCGACTATGCCGGGGTCGCGGCGGAGATCGACGCGCTTTCGGTGCAGGACTATCTCGACCGCCACGGCCTCGCCCCCGGCGACGCCCGCGACGCGATCGAAGCCACCGTCCGCACCGAATATGGCGCCGAGCCCAACGAGGCCTCGGCCCTCGAGCTGCTGTTCAACCTGCCGACGGTCGACGGCGAGCGAGTCAGCCGGATCAGCCTGTCGGACGAACGCTATCTCATCGACGGCGGCACCGGCCAGATCGCCGCGGCGCTCGCGCACGAGCATCGGCAGCAGATCCACCTCGGCGCGACCGTGGCCGGGATCGCCGCCGGGCCGGCAGGCATGCGGCTGACCTTCGCCGACGGCCGTACGGCGCAGGCCGACCAGGTCGTCCTCGCGCTGCCGGCGCCGCTGCTCAAGGCGATCCGGATCGAAGGTGTCCTGCCCCCGCTCGCGCGGGCGATGATCGACGAGGTCCGCCCCGGACGGAACGAGAAGCTCATCGTCGGATATGATTCGCAGCCCTGGCGCCATTCCACCGGCTTTGCCGGCGCGGTCTGGGCGGCCGACGGCTTCTCCGCCATCTGGGACGCCGCCTCGCAGGTGCCGGCGGGCGGCTCGGGGGCGCTCTGCTACTTTCTCGGCGGCGACCAGGTGCGCGAGGCCGCCGACGTCGAGACTCGGCGGCTCGCCGAGCGCTTCACGGCGCCGCGCGCGCGGTCTATCCGGACCTGCCCGATCCGAACGGCCGCACCCGGCGCACGCGCTGGTGCGACGATCCGCTGACCCAGGGCGCCTATGCGAATTTCCGGCCAGGCCAGCTCAGCCGCTTCGGCAGCCTGCTCGCCGTCGAGGAGGAGGGAGAAAGGCGGCCGGCCGCGGCAGGGCCGATCCTGCTCGCCGGCGAATGGCTCTCCGATGCCTGGCCCGGCTACATGAACGGTGCGCTTCAGACCGGCCGGCTCGCGGCGGAAGCTCTGCTGTCACGGCAGACCGCGATCGCCGCCTAGCGCGTGACTTCCCCGTCACTGCCTTAAGCCGGCCTTTACCCCCTTCGGGCTAGGACGAGTCCCTCTTCAGGACGAGGGATACAGATGCGGCCCGATCCGACACGCTGCCTGCTGCTGATCGACGACGAACCGGCACAGCGCCGCCTGATCACCGCGATCGGCGCCCGAGCCGGCTGGTGGGTGCGCGGCGCCAACGACCTCGAAGCCGCCGAGACCATGTTCGCCGACCCGCAGGAGCCGAAGTTCGACGCCATCCTGCTCGACCACTGGCTTCCCGGCGAGGAGGGCAGCGCGCTGATCCGCCAGCTGCGCGAGCTCAAGCCGGAAATTCCCCTGCTCGTCCTCACCGCCCAAACCTCGGTCGCCGTCGCGGTCGACGCGATGCGGGCCGGCGCCAGCGATTTCCTGGTCAAGCCGATCGCGCCGGACCGGCTGCTCGCCGCCTTGGACGCCGCCACCGACCGCCGCCGGCGCGGCGGCGAGCTGCGGCCGCTGTCCGAGAAGATCGGCAAGGTGCTCGGTTTCGAGGAAATCGTCGGCTCCGCTCCCAATTTCCGCGCCGCGCTCGCGGTGGCGGCCAAGGCCGCGCGCGCCCGCGTCTCGGTGCTGATCGAAGGGGAAAGCGGCTCCGGCAAGGAGATCGTCGCCCAGGCGATCCACGCCGCCTCCCCGCGCGGCAAGAAGCCGCTCCACACCGTCAATTGCGGTGCGATTCCCGAGAATCTCGTCGACTCGGTGCTGTTCGGCCATGAGAAAGGCAGCTTCACCGGTGCCTTCGACCGCCATGTCGGCCGGTTCGAGGACGCCGACGGATCGACCCTGTTCCTCGACGAGATCGGCGAGCTGCCGCTCGACACGCAGGTCAAGCTGCTGCGCGCGCTCGAGACCGGCGAGATCCAGCGCGTCGGCAGCCGGATCACCCAGACCGTCGACGTCCGGATCATCGCCGCCACCAACCGCCGGCTGGCCGACGAGGTCGCGGCGGGCCGTTTCCGCGAGGATCTCTACTACCGGCTGAACGTGGTCCACGTTCCGGTCCCGCCGCTGCGCGACCGGATCAGCGACCTGCCGGCGCTCGCTCGCCACCTGCTCTCGCGCATCGCCGAGCAGCCGGGCATGCACTACCTGTCGATCACCGACGACGCCTTGTCGGTGCTGATGTCCTATGGCTGGCCGGGCAATGTCCGGCAGCTCCAGAACGCCCTGTTCCGCGCCGCCGTGCTGTGCGAGGGCGACGCGCTCACCGCCGACGACTTCCCGCAGATCGCCGCCGAGGCGACCTATGGCCGACGGGCGGACGACTATCATGCCAAGCGCCTCGATGGGCAGTCGGCGACAGCCGCACTCGAGCACGGCCCCGGCGTCACGCTCTACCAGAGCGACGGCAACCTGCGTCCCCTCGAGGATATCGAAGCCGACGTCATCCGCCTCGCCATTGGCCATTATCGCGGCCGCATGACCGAGGTCGCGCGCCGGCTCGGGATCGGCCGGTCGACCCTCTACCGCAAGCTCGGCGAACTCGGCATCGGCGACGTCGCCGCCTGAGGCGTTTCGCTTCCGGGTCCGATCACCCCTGCCACTCGCCGACCACGTCCTCGTAGCTCGGCCGCAGGCGCTCCTCCAGCTCGCTGCCGGGCGTGCCGAGGAAGATGAAGCCGGCGATGCGTTCCGGTTCGGCGCCGAAGGCGTCGCGGACGATGTCGGAATAGGCCGCCCAGCCGGTCACCCAGCCGGCGGCATAGCCCATCGCGTGGGCGGCAAGCAGCAGGTTCATGCAGGCCGCGCCGCAGGAGAGCTGCTGCTCCCAGAGCGGGATTTTCGGGCTCGGCTTCGGGCTGAACAAGGCGACGACGAGTTCGGGCGCCTGCATCGCAAACCGGTCCGTCGCCTCGACCTCGAGACGGCCGGGCCGAGGATTGTCGATCCGGTAGGCGCGCTGCAGCAGCGCCGCCAAGGCCTCGCGGCGATTGCGGGGAACATGGACGAACCGCCAGGGCTGGAGCTTGCCGTGATCGGGAGAACGAGCCGCGATCTCGAGGATCTGGCGAAGCTCCTCCGCACCGGGGCCGGGCGCGACCAAGTCGCGGGGCCGACCCGAGCGGCGCGTCTTCAGGAGTTCGAGCGCCGAGGAGCGGTCGTTGAACATGGTCATCCTTCGCTGCGGCTCGAGCCGAGTGACGAACTGGCGGCGACGCCGGTCGGTTTCGGGTCCTGCCGCTAGCAGCGCCGGAGGCGGTCAACAATCCGCTTCACAAGCGCGACCAAGGCATTAGGGTGCCGCCCACGCAATCGCCGACCGCTCGGTCCGCTAACCCTCACCATGGAGTCTGCCCGTGGCATCAGCAGCCTATCCCGACCGCAGCAAGCCGTCAGACGACCGAAGCTTCTTCGGTCATCCGAAGGGCCTCGCGGTCCTCTTCTTCGCCGAGATGTGGGAGCGCTTCTCCTTCTACGGCATGCGGGCGTTGCTGGTCCTCTATCTCACGCAGCATTTCCTGTTCGCCGACAACGAGGCGCAGGGGCTGTACGCCGCTTATGCCTCGCTGGTCTACCTGATGCCGGTGCTCGGCGGCCTCATCGCCGATCGTTATCTGGGATCGCGCAAGGCGGTCACGGTCGGCGCGGTGCTGCTCGTGCTCGGCCATTTCGGCATGGCGTTCGAAGGGTCGGGCTCGCGCCAATATGTCGATGTCGCGGGCAGCAGCTACGAGGTGATCACCGAGGGCCGCGGCGAGGACCGCCAGCTTTTCCTGACCAACGGCGCCGGCGCACGCTCGGCACTCAACTTCTCCGGCGAGGGCATGACCTTGTCCGATCCTGCCAGCGTGGGTCTGCCCTCCGCGGTTCCGACCGGCGCCTTCGAGACGCGGATCGTGCAGGATCCGCTCTACGTCCAGATCCTGTTCTTCTCGCTGTCGCTGATCATCGTCGGCGTCGGCTTCCTCAAGGCCAATATCTCGACGATCGTCGGCTCGCTCTACGCCGCTGACGATCCAAGGCGAGACCGCGGCTTCACCATCTTCTACATGGGCATCAATCTCGGCTCGGTGCTGGCGACGCTGGGCTGCGGCTATCTCGGCATTCGCTACGGCTGGGCCTACGGTTTCGGCCTCGCCGGCTTCGGCATGCTGTTGGGCCTGATCACCTTCCTCGCCGGCCAGAAGCACCTTCTCGGCAAGGCCGAGCCGCCGCGTCCCGAGGTGCTCAAGCAGCGCAGCGCGATCGGCCTCAACATCGAATGGACGATCTATGTCGCCGGCCTGCTGATGCTGCTGCCGGCCTGGTTCCTGGTGCAGCGCGACGAGATCGTCACCACCGTCCTCACGATCGCGGCGCCGGCCATCTTCGCCGGCATGCTGATCTGGTCGGCGGTGGCGCTGCGCGGTGCCGAACGCTCGCGGATGATCGTCGCGCTCGTGCTCATCATCTTCACAGTCCTGTTTTGGACCCTGTTCGAGCAGGCGGGCAGCTCGATGACGCTTTACGCCGACCGCAACAGCGATCTCACCATCGCCGGCGACCTGCGCATGACCGCAGCCCAGACCAACTTCTTCAATCCGGGCCTGATCGTCCTGCTCGCCCCATTGTTCGCGGCGCTGTGGGGATGGCTCGGCCGGCGCAACCTGGAGCCTTCCACGCCGCTCAAGTTCGGCCTCGGAATCGTCCAGGCCGGCCTGGGCTTCCTCGTGCTCGTCGTCGGCATCACCTATTTCGCCGGCCCGGATTATCGCGTGCCGCTGGTCTGGCTGTTCCTCGCCTACCTGCTCCACACGACCGGTGAGATCTGCCTCTCCCCGGTCGGCCTGAGCATGATCACCAAGCTGTCGGTCCCCCGGATCGTCGGCCTGATGATGGGCGTCTGGTTCCTCGCCTCGGCACTTGCCCATACCCTGGCGGGCCTCGTCGCTCAGGCAACGTCGAGCGAGACGGTCGGCGGCGTCGTCACCGACCCGTCGGCACAGCTCGCCACCTATTCGAACGTCTTCTTCACGATCGGTGCGGTCGGCGTCGGCATCGGCCTGCTGCTGATGATTCTGTCGCCATGGCTCAAGCGCGGCATGCATCTCGAGACGCTCGGCAAGGATCGTGGCGGCGGCCAGCGCAACGTGATGGCCGGCGAGGCGCAGCTGGTCGAGCGTGACGCAGCCGGCACCTATACCGGAAACGAGACCAAGGCCGACGCCGCGGGGCTGGAGCACGACCCGAACCGCGCTCGCGGCGACGACACGAACGGGGGCAACCGATGAAATCAGGTTGGTCGACGGTGGCCTGCGCCGCCGCGCTCCTGGCCGGATGCGCCGGCCAGGGGACGGAGAGGCCCGCCTCCACCTCCTCGACGCAGACGGGCGCCGACGCCCCACGCTCGGCCTCGGACGACCCCTATCCTTCGACCTATCGCGCCTATCCCGGTGTGGTGACGGCGATCACCGGCGCGACCATCTTCGACGGCGAGGGCGGGCGGATCGACAATGGCACCATCGTCCTCGCCGACGGCCGCATCCAGGCGGTCGGCGGCGCCGACACGCCGGTGCCGGAAGGGGCGACCCGCATCGACGGCGCCGGCCGCTGGGTCACGCCCGGCGTGATCGACGTCCATTCCCATCTCGGCGACTATCCGAGCCCCGGCGTCGAGGCCCATTCGGACGGCAACGAGATCACCAGCCCGGTGCGCCCGGAAGTGTGGGCCGAGCACAGCGTCTGGCCGCAGGATCCGGGCTTCTCGCGCGCGCTCGCCAATGGCGGCGTCACCACCCTGCAGGTGCTCCCCGGATCGGCCAACCTGTTCGGCGGCCGCGGCGTCACCTTGCGCAACGTGCCCGCCCGGACGGTGCAGGCGATGCGCTTCCCCGGCGCGCCGCGCGGCCTCAAGATCGCCTGCGGCGAGAATCCCAAGCGCGTCTATGGCGGCCGCAACCAGATGCCGCAGACCCGGATGGGCAATATCGCGCTGATGCGGCAGACCTGGCAGCGCGCCGCCGAGTATCGCGACCGGCGCCGGCGCGAGCCGAACACCGCCCGCGACATGGCGCTGGAGACCCTGGCCGGGGCGCTCGAAGGCGACATCCTGGTCCACAACCATTGCTACCGCGCCGACGAGATGGCGCTGATGCTCGACATGGCGCGCGAGTTCGGCTTCCGCATCTCGACCTTCCACCACGCGGTCGAGGCCTACAAGATCGCCGACCTGCTCGAGGACAATGGCACCTGCGCGGCGATGTGGTCCGACTGGTGGGGCTTCAAGATGGAAGCCTATGACGCGGTCAACGAGAATATCCCGCTGGTCCACAATGCCGGCGCCTGCGCCATCGTCCATTCCGACGATTCGAACGGCATCCAGCGGCTCAACCAGGAGGCGGCCAAGGCGCTCGCCGACGGCCGCCGGATGGGCATCGACATCTCCGACGAGGTCGCCTGGCGCTGGCTCGGCATCAATCCGGCGCGGGCGCTCGGCATCGAGGACGAGACCGGCAGCCTGCGCCCCGGCAAGCGCGCCGACGTCGTGCTGTGGAACGGCCATCCGTTCAGTGTCTATACCCGCCCGCAGCAGGTGTGGATCGACGGCGCCCTCCTGTACGACATGAACGATCCGAGGCTGCGGCCGGTATCCGATTTCGAGCTCGGCCAGCCGGGCGAGGGAGACGTGAAATGATCGGCCTTCGCCAAGGCTTCCGCCTCCGCCAAGGCTTCGGCGGACAAGTCGGCCTGCTGATGGCGGCCATCGCGGCGCTTGCCGCCCTGCCGGCGGCGGCGCAGACGGTGGCGATCACCGGCGGCCGGGTGGTGCTCGGCGACGGCTCCGATCCGATCGACGGCGGCACCGTCGTCATCCGCGACGGCCGCGTCGCCGCAGCGGGCGCCGGCGTCGCCGTGCCGGCGGGCGCGACGGTGATCGACGCCAGCGGCAAATGGGTGACGCCGGGGATCGTCGCCGGCTTCTCCCGGATCGGCCTCACCGAGGTCGACGCCGTCGACGCGACCAACGACGTCCAGGCCAACAACTCGCCGTTCAGCGCGGCGATCGACGTGGTGCCGGCGATCAACCCGCAGGCGGCCTCGATCGCCGTCAACCGGGCGGCCGGCGTCACCCGGGCGATCGTCTCGCCGGCGACCGGGCGGAGCATCTTCGGCGGCCAGGGCGCGGTCATCGACCTCGGCGCCGACATGCAGCCGGTCACCCGGGCCCGCGCCTTCCAGTTCATCGAGCTGGGCGAGGCCGGGGCCCAGGACGCCGGCGGCAGCCGCGCCTCCGCTTATGCGCTGCTGCGCAACGCGATGCGGGAAGCGCGCGACCTCCGGCTTCCCATCGGCAGCAGCAGCCAGCGCGGCTCCTCGGCGGCCGATGCGCCGATCGAGGACATCACCGAGAATCCGTACATCCTGCCCGATGCGCGGCGGCCGGAGGACGTGCTGCTCACCCGCTTCGACGCGGCGGCCCTGGTGCCGGTGCTGCAGGGCCGCCAGCTCCTCCTCGTCCACGTCGAGCGCGCCAGCGACATCCTCCAGACGCTGGCGCTCAAGCGCGAATTCCCGCGGCTGCGGCTGGTGCTGGTCGGTGCCGCCGAGGGATGGCGGGTGGCGGACCGGATCGCGGCGGCGGACGTGCCCGTCATCGCCAATGCGCTCACCGACCTTCCGGCGAGCTTCGAGCAGCTCGCCGCGACCCAATCCAATATCGGCCGGATGCGGGCGGCCGGGGTCCATGTCTCGATCGGGATGATCAACGACGACGAAGCGCGCCAGATCAGGGTGTCGACCCAATATGCCGGCAATCTGGTGGGCATCGGCCGCGTCCCGGGCCATAGCGGCCTCAGCTGGAACGAGGCCTTCGCCGCGATCACCTCGCGGCCGGCCGAGGCGATCGGCCTCGGCGAGGAGATCGGCTCGCTTCGCCCCGGCCGCCGGGGCGACGTCGTCATCTGGGACGGCGACCCGCTCGAGCTCGCCACCGCGGTCGAGGCGGTCTGGATCGACGGCGTCCAGCAGAGCCTGGAGAACCGGCAGACCCGGCTTCGCGACCGCTATCGCCAGCCGCAGGAGGGCGCGCTCCCGCACGCCTACGACCGGTGAGGACCGGCGGGCGCGAGATCGGAGCGGCCGCCCGGTGAACCCGGTCGTCAGCCTCGCGCTGGCGACCGCCGCCTTCGTCGGCGGGCACCTGATCATGTCGCACCCGCTGCGCCCCGGTCTCGTCGGCCGGCTCGGCGAGCGCGTCTTCCTCGGCCTCTATTCGCTCGTCTCGCTCGCCACCTTCGCCTGGATGGTGATCGCCTGGCGGGCGAGCCCGGATTCGACGCCGCACTGGACGGCGCCGCTCTGGTGGTGGCCGATCGCCTCCCTGATCATGCTCGCCGCGAGCATCCTGCTGGTCGGATCCCTGATCGGCAATCCGGCCCTGCCCCATCCCGGCGCGCCGCCCCGCGCGATCCCGCCGCCGCGGCGGGTATTCGCGATCACCCGCCATCCGATGAACTGGAGCTTCATGCTGTGGGCGCTGGTCCACCTGTCGATCTCGTGGAGCGCGCGCAACCTGATCGTCGCGATCGGCATCCTGATCCTCGCCTTCGCCGGATCGATCGGCCAGGATCGCAAGAAGGCGCGGCTGATCGGCGAGCCGTGGCGGGAATGGCAGGCACGGACCTCGTTCGTGCCGTTCGCGGCGCTGCTCCAGGGCAGAGCCTCCTGGCGCGCCTCCTTTCCCGGCTGGGGTGCTTTGTTCGGCGGCCTGCTGCTCTGGGCGGTGGCGACCGAGCTGCACGTACCCCTGGTCTCGCCGCTGGCGCTGCTGCTCGACTGAGTCGGCGGGCGGCCCCTCAACCGAGCGCGGGAATAAAATAATCGATTCTATTGGCGTGGCCGCGAACCGGCGGCGGCAGGCTTGACTTTGTTCCCGTTTTGTGCTTGTTTCCGAAATGGTACAGGTGAGTATTGCGCCCGGGGATTCCCGAAGGCGGGCGAAGGGTGCGTGCGTTGTTGGGGCGGTTCCGGTGCGCGCCTGCGGCCGCTCTCGTGCGGCTCGATCTTAGAGCTGATGCCACGCGAAGGCGCGGAGACGCGAAGGGCGTCTCGACTTTCTCTCACGTCATCCCAGCGGAAGCTGGGATCTCTGACTTTCTGCAGAAAAGTGAGATCCCGGCGTGCGCCAGGATGACGAATGAGGGGGCGCGGGCGAATGGGGGCGCGCTCGACTTCGCGTCTTCGCGGCTTCGCGTGGGATCATGCGGGGCGTCCTCGCGCACCGCCGGTACCGGAAAGGCGCCCCTGCCCACTCCATCAACATCGAAAGGACAGAGCATGGCCAAGGCACAGCGCGGGCGGCCCAAGGGGGCGCGCAACAGGCTCACCAACGAGGCGAAGGCGGCGATCCTCGAGGCGTTCGAGAAACTGGGCGGCGTCGATGGGCTGGTGAAGTGGGTGGAGAAGAGCGAGGCCAACGAGGCGCTCTACTGGACGAAGATCTTCCCCAAGCTGCTGCCGCGCCAGCCGATCGAGCCGGCGCCGCAGCCCGAGGAGCTGCCGCCGGTCAAGGGCGCGCTGATCTGGCGGACGCCGGCCTGGGCGAAGGCGGCGCAGAAGAAGAGCCAGCTCCGCGCCGGCACGGCGAAGGCGGCGGCGACGCCGCGCCCCAAGGCGGAGGCGCGGGCCAAGACGGCGGAGGAGAAGCTCGCCGAGATACCCTGCGAATGGGACGATTATTGAGCAACCGGCCGGGCGCGCGACCGGCGGATGGAGATCGCTTCAGCCGCGCCTGTCCACCACCACCTCCGAAGCGGCATCGAGCGCCGCGACCAGACCGTGGACATGGGTGACGCGAACAGGCGAACAGGTGGGCGACGTCATCGGCCTTGCCGAGGTGGCCCTCCCCTGGACGCGCCGGATCGTTTGGACGGCCAACAATCAGGCGTTGAGGCGCGGCAGGGCCCATCAACGGAGGCCCCGAGATCCTCGCCCCGACCGCCCGCTAGCAAGCCGAGTAACGGAGGGAGACGATGCCCGAGCCGAACTCGGTGCATTCGTCCAAGGTGAGCTGCTCCTTCCAGTCGTCGGGGAATAACCGGATGCCGCGGCCGAGCACGGTCGGGTAGATCATGAGATTGTATCGATCGACCAGGCCGGCGCGCATCAGCGTGTGCAGGAGCATCCCGCTTCCATAGACCAGCATGTCCCCGCCCGGCTCCGACTTGAGCGCCTTGACGCGGGCAACGACGTCCGAATCGATGATAGTCGTGTTGTTCCACTCGGCCGTCTTCAGCGTCGTCGAGACGACATGTTTCGGCATCGCGTTGATCTGCTTCGCGAAGCCGGCCTCGTCGTCGATCGTCGGCCATACGGCAGCGAATCCGTCATAGGTCCGGCGCCCGAGAAGCAGGGATTCGCAGGCAAAGAGCTCGGCATGCTTGAAAGCGTCGCCCTTCTCGCCCCGAGAATAGGGACCGGTCCAGTTTCCGAGGCCGGAGCTCTCCATTCCGACGGGATCTTCCAAAACTCCGTCCAGCGACAGATATTGCGATGCGATGATCTTCTTCATGTTGGAACTCCTATTCATTGATCAACTCAGGACCAGATTTCGTCATGCATTTTCGAGTAATGTCGTCCGTCGGATACCAGGTTTCGGCGCGACAATAGGATGAGGTTATGTCCTGCGGCAGACCGAACACAGTCTGGAACCTGTAGAAACGAAGTGACGATCGCTCAGAGTCGAAAACCAGCTCGAGTGGTTGATCGGCAGGATCCGCCGGTGGACTGTCGAGGATGAGATGCGCCACTCTCTGCTCGAACAAGTCGACCCGAGGCTTCAGGGCGGGATTGGCCCACTCCTCCAGGCGCAGCTGGACAAGCAAGGCGGCCATGGCCGACCCGCCGTCGGCGAGCCGCGCCCCCAGTCCGGAGGAGCTGCCAAGGAGGTCGATGTAGTCCGTGCCGCCGCCGACGCCGTGCTCGGCCGCAAAATCTGGCAACAAGGTGCCGACAAGGCTGACGAAGCCGGGATTGGCATCGATGATCCGCCATTCGCAATCGAGGATCAGCGCCGGGAAAGGGTCGTGCACGGCGAGCAACGCGGCCAGCGACCGTTGATTGACGCTTTCCTGGGCCCAGAACTGAGGCTCCGCGCTCGGCACCTTGTCGCCGTGCGCGTAACCCGCCTGCAGCAGGGCGGCGCTTCTCAGGGAGTCGGGAGCGCCGGTCTCGTGCAGCCAATCGGTCACGAGATTGCGCCCCGGATGGGCCCGGCCCGTCTCCACGAAGCTGATGTGACGGGTCGAATAGCCGAGCCGCAGGGCGAGTTCCATCTGACTGATCCGAGCCTGGACTCGCGCGTGGCGCAGGATATCGCAAAGGGTTCTGGTCAAGATGTCGATCCTTCTTCGCAAATCACCGGGTCCCGGCCTTCGCGGGACGAACGTGCCTGGAAGGCGATGATCGATCGAGTGGCGGGATCATCCGCTTCGCACCGCCGCGTTTCCGCGCCGCTCAGCACTCCACCGTCTTGTCGTCCTCGCAGGTTTCCGCGCTTCAATTGTCCTGATCTCGATAGCGGTCGCCGCTGAAGCCGGTCGATAACCTCGTGGGTAACGGAGACGGTCGAATGCCGAGAAGCTGGACCGGCTTCACAAACGTCGTGCCCGTGCAACGGCAGTCAGGGCTTCATCCGCTGGAGAATGCGGCGTCGAGAATGGCTGTTCGATCAGTCGTGCGGCCCGCCGGCGACATAGATGACCTGCCCCGACACGAATCCGGATTCCTCCCCTGCCAGGAAAGCCACGAGTGCGGCGACGTCTTCCGGCTTTCCGGGCCGGCGCACCGGGATGCGCAGGGTCGCGTCGGCCAGATGCTCGTGGAGAGACAGGCCTCGACGGGCGGCGGTCGCATCGGTCATTCTCGTCACGATCAGGCCCGGAGCCACAGCGTTGGCGGTGATGCCGTGCATTCCGAGCTCGATGGCAAGCGACTTGACGAAGCCGTGCATCCCGGATTTGGCGGCACAGTAATTTGCCCGACCCGCGTGGCCCTGGGCCGATATGCTCGAGATCTGGATGATCCGGCCCCATTTCTCGGCTCTCATGAACGGAATGGCGGCCTGGGTCATCAAGAAGGCGCCTCTCAGGTGCACGCGGTGAACCGCGTCCCAATCCTCAATGGCCATGATCTCGAGGTCCACGTCACGGGCGACGCCGGCATTGTTT
Source organism: Sphingosinicella terrae (assembly GCF_003347635.1). Classification (GTDB taxonomy): domain Bacteria; phylum Pseudomonadota; class Alphaproteobacteria; order Sphingomonadales; family Sphingomonadaceae; genus Allosphingosinicella; species Allosphingosinicella terrae. The sequence continues at coordinate 261,069 of NZ_QDFY01000003.1, read as the reverse complement.
ACAAGGATCACCGGCGGACCAAGCCGCTGCGCGACTTCACTGACGGCGTTCCTTGCGGCACATTCATCGGTGACGTCTGCCTTGAGCGCGATCGCCTTAGCGCCCCCTGCGCGCAACCGTTCGAGGCTGTCGGTCAAGGCGTCGACATCGAGGTCTATGGCGGCCACGGACATCCCATTGCGCGCGAGACGGGCGACAATGCCGGCGCCTATGCCTCGCGCTCCGCCCGTGACGATCGCGGTGCGGCTCGGAGCTGCGCTCATTGTCGACCCTCCGATATCTCACAGTGCATGACGAGGAGGTCGACGAAGCCGAGACGAGGATGGCAAAAGGCATGCGGCACGCGGCCGACAATCTGGAAGCCCTCGGACTGCCATAAATTCACAGCCGCGACGTTGCTGGCCACAACGGCATTGAACTGGATGGCGGCGAAGCCCGCGTCTCTCGTCCAGGCGAGGACGTGGCGGCAAAGCTGCCGGCCAACCCCTCGGCGCCTCCAGGCCGGGGCAACGACGAAGCTGGCCGTCGCCACATGATCGCCGGGACCACCCTGATTGCGACCGATTTTCGCCGTCGCGGCAATGGCTCCATCAGGCGCTTGCGCGACTAGCACCCTCTGCGACGCGCCCCATAGTTCCCTGAGCTGGCTATCGGTGAGCTCCGCGTCATATGTCAGCGCGTCGCGCGCCGCGGTCGCCTGGCGGAGGATCGCCGTCAGCGCAGGCCAGTCGCCTTCGACGACGGGTCGAAATATCAGGGCATGCGACGCGGGGGGTTCAGGCTCATCCATGTGGAGGGCATGGACGACCCTGCCCCCGAGCTTCCATTCCTTCGCAGGTAATCGGAAAGGCGCGAGTAACCGCCGATCGAACCAGGAAGGCCGGGCCGGCGTCGCGCGTGGTCGCGGCAGCGACCCGGCATGGGCAGGAGAGTGATCCAGCCCTCCCGGGCCAACCCGGACGTCGGCGACAGGGCACTTCCCTGCCAGCCGATCCGGCGGCAAGCGCAGGCCGACTCGTCAAGGACGGGGCGCGCACCAGTGCTGGCGGCGCACCGGCATCGAAGCGCCGCGGCTAGGCTGCAGGCGGGGTGTCGGGACGCAGATAGGCGAACATGTGGGCGACGTAATCGGCCTTGCCGAGCTCGACGCCCTCGGCGCGCAGGATCGCGTAGGCGGCCATCACGTGGAAGTAGAATTGGGGCAGCGCCCAGTCGCGGACATATTGCTCGGCGGTGAGATCGAAGATCATGCCCCGGGGCAGGGCATGGGCGATGGGCGCCGCCGGATCGACCTCCGGCATGGCCGCCGCTTCGGCCTCGACGATCGCCAAGGTCTCGGCGACCCGAGCGCGGGCGTCGGCGACCGTGCCCGGGCAATCGGCGGCGCTGCGCCCCTCGTCGAGCAGGATTTCGACCGATTCCGGGAATGGCCGGCCGTGAAGGCGGAACAGGCCCTCCTGCGCCTGGACGCAGGCGAAGCGGACCTGCGTGGCGAGAGGGAACATGTCGGGCGCGAGGCGCGCGAGCATGAGCGCGTCGGCAGCGCCGTCCGGCCTTTGCGCCTCGGCCTTGGCCAACCACGCTGAGAGCGCACCGAGCATCTGCACGTAAGTGGGGACGAGAAGATCGGGCAAGGTCACGGGGGCGTTCTCCTGAAAGCATCCGGGCAGGCGTATCGGACCACCGACGATGCAGGGCGTCCGTGCCACGCCGCGGCGATCGGTCCAACCGCCTTGTGCGTCCTGCGCCGGGCCGGCATCCCAGAGAGCCGATCGCGCTGCAGCGGATGCTCAGAGACTGCGCAGCCATCGTCATTGACGGCTCCGGGGTGGACACGCGCCTCGCGCGTCTCCAGCCTCGCGCCCGGCAGGTCGAGGAACGAGCCGCGGAGGACCGACACATGCTGGGATGGGCGCTGTTGACGATGCATCTGGCCATCGCCTCTCTCGAAGGCGCCGTTCGGCCGGGAGCTGCCGCACAACTGGATGGGAGCTGGGTGTCCGACTGTCTGCCGATCGGCCAAGGCGGTCGGCACGGATATATTACGACGATCAGGTTCGACCGCGACCGGATCGAGGCCCGCTCTCAAGTCTACGCTCGAAATTCCTGCGACACGCCCACCTTCAGGGTCGACTATGAGGGTCGTGTCATACACCTGCAGGCTCTCGGCGACCGGACCTCGCTCCGTCACCGGGCGCTCTCCGTCACCTTGACGCCGCAGGATCCGTCGGTGGTGGAAATCTACAATCGCGAAGGGGGAGGCTGCGGATTGCGGGCCTGGCAGATCGGGGCCGCGAGATCCGTGGCAGGCCGTTCCTGCGGGCCATACTCGTTCCCGACCGAGCAATCGACGCTCTTCGACAGCATCTGGACCGACCCGGACGGTCCTATCCGCTTTGCCGCTTTCCCGATCATCTGGATCGACGACCCGGAGGCGGTCCCTGCGCAGCCGTCGGAGAATCGATTCCGGCGGCAGGCGCACTAGTCAGAGGGGCCAGCGCACTGTCTCGAGCGCGAGGCGAGGCCGTCCGCGTCCGGCGGGCCGGGGCTCCACACCAAGTGCCCTGTCACCGTTATGCGGGGATCAAGCCCGGGGCGAAGCCCTTCCGCGCCGAATGGCCGTGCCTTTCTCAGGCCGGCAGCGGCGCGAACGGATGGAGATCGCTCTCGCCCGACACGATCGCCGCGAAGGTGGAGGGCGGGACCTCGTTCCAGGCTCCGGCCAGCTCGCCGAGCGGCTCGGAGACGATCAGGCGCGATTCGTCGGAGAGGGTGCGGAAGATGGAGATGTCGGGAAGCTGCTCGCGCAGCGTCGACACCTTCGTCGAATAATAAAGGGAGGGCGGGATCCCCTCGCTCGAATAGCGAAAGGCCCAGGCGCCGCGGCCGTCGCTGGCCGCCACGCTCATCCGCACCGGATGGGCGATGCCGTGCCGGGCGCAGACCTGCTCGATGAAGCCGACCGCGCGCGCCACCGCCGCCGGCGGATCCTGCTCGAGACCGAAGGTCAGAGCGAGGAAGAAGAAGATCTCGGTGTCGCTCGATCCCTTGATGTGCGGATAGAGGCCGGGCTCGACGGCCAGCACCAGCTCGCGCTTGACCTCGGAAAAGCGCTCTATCTGCCCGTTGTGCATCCACAGCCAGCGGCCGTGCCGGAAGGGATGGCAGTTGGTGTGCTGGACCGGCGTGCCGGTCGAGGCCCGGATATGGGCGAAGATCATGCCCGACCGGATGTGGCGGGAAAGCTCGCGCAGATTCTGGTCGTTCCAGGCCGGGTTGATGCCCTTGTAGAGCGCCGGCTCGTCTTCCTGGCCATACCAGCCGACGCCGAAGCCATCGCCGTTGGTGGTGTGCGTGCCGAGCTTGGCGTTGAGGCTCTGGTCGATGAGCGAATGCTCGGGCTGGTAAAGGAACGCCTCGAGTGGAACCGGACTTCCGGAATAGACGAGCCACCGGCACATTTCAGTCTGCCCCCCTGTCTTCGACCACGCCCGAATGCGCGTTTCCTGCCACAGCCGGCCGCACGGGTCGATGTTCCGCACGCCGCGTATGTGGCGGCGATCGCGCCGCCCCTGCCCTTGTCTCGGCCCTTCCGCGCCGCGATGGCGGGACGGCTGGCCTCGCCGGCGCTCAGGCCATAGTCTGGCGCGCGCAGGTGCCTGCGAAGCCGCCGTCGTGGAAGGCGGCGCCGAGGGCCAAGCCGATGCGAGCGAAGGGGTGATTGACAGATGCCGGCGCAACGTGACCGAGCCTGGACGTCGGAGGCGGTCCGGCGGATCGAGGCGGATTCCCACCGTTCGGCCGATACCCACCTGATCCGGCTCGAGCTTCCGCGCTTTCCCGGCATCACCCTCTATCTCAAGGACGAGAGCTCGCATCCGACCGGGAGCCTCAAGCACCGGCTCGCCCGCTCCTTGTTCCTCTACGCTTTGTGCAATGACTGGATCGGCCCTGGGACGACGGTGATCGAGGCGTCGTCCGGATCGACCGCGGTCAGCGAGGCCTATTTCGCGCGGATGCTGGGCCTGCGCTTCATCGCGGTCGTTCCCGCCTCGACGGCGCCGCCCAAGCTCGAGGCGATCCGCTTCTACGGCGGCGAGATCCACGAGGTGACGGACCCGCGCGCGGTCTACGACGCCGCCCAGCAGCTCGCGGCGGAGACGGAAGGGCATTATCTCGACCAGTTCACTTTCGCCGAGCGCGCCACCGACTGGCGCGGCAACAACAATATCGCCGAGAGCCTATTCACCCAGATGCGCAGCGAGGAGCATCCCGTGCCCGCGTGGATCGTCTGCGGCGCCGGCACCGGCGGCACCTCCGCCACGATCGGCCGCTACATTCGCTATCAGCGCTTCGCGACGCGGCTGTGCGTCGCCGATCCGGAGCATTCGGTCTTCCACCGCCATTTCGCCGACCGCAGCCAGAAGCTCCTGGCGGACGGCATGCGCTCCCGGATCGAGGGCATCGGCCGGCCGCGGGTCGAGCCCAGCTTCGTTCCCGACGTCATCGACCGGATGATCGCCGTGCCGGACCCGGATTCGATCGGCGCGATGCGTGCCCTGTCGGCGGCTATCGGGCGACGCGTCGGCGGATCGACCGGCACCAACATCATCGCCTGCGCCGATCTGATCGAGGAGATGGCGGCGCGCGGCGAGGAAGGCAGCATCGTCACCCTGCTGTGCGACGAAGGCGAGCGCTACGCCTGCACTTATTACGACGACGGCTGGCTGACGGAGATCGGGCTGGACTGGCGGCCCGCGGAGGCACGGATCGCGCGGCTGCTGGGCTGCCCCGAAGGGGCACGGGAGGCGTAGGGAGATTGCGAAGTTGAGCCCGCCTCCCCTTCCTCTTACGCCTGCACCATGATCTGGAACATCATCGACAATCGAGCGCGGAGATATCGCTGGAAGCTGGTGGACGCTGTCGTTGAAGCTGTGGAGCACGACAATAGCTGCGCCGATTCAGATCAAGCGCCAGACAGCCATCCACACCATATCGTTGACTATGATGCGCTTGAAGCCGTTTCAGTGAATGAGGCGATCACCTGGGCGATGAACCAGCCCTGTCCGGTCACGTTGTATCTGTATGATCAAGGCAAAGGTTTCGGGAACAGAGAGCATTTCTCTGAGATGGCGGCTCGCTTTGACGCAAATGAAGGTGAGACATTGGCATAGGGAGCGCCCGGACGGGTTCATCTCGCCGCCTGCAAACTTCACGGTAGGGATAGGGGTGCATCGATCGAAAATGAGCCTGGTGGCGAAATTCAGGGCCTTGTTCCGGCAAGGACGGATCGGCTCGGCGGAAGTTGCGCGCCGGACGCATGGGCCGAAGGAGCCGACGGCCCTTACCGCCGAGGAGACGGAGGCGATCGTCAGGGGCGTCAGGCGTGGCATGATCCGCTCCTTTCTTCCTCGGGCCAAAGGCTCCGACTGACCTATCGGACTAGCGGCGCAAACAGACACATCCGACTGATGGCCCGGTGAGTCCTCTGCATCGCGACGTCGTTTCCATGGGATCAGCAGAGACAAGCTGGCCGGCTCAGGGAATGACCTGGACTTCGGCGCCTGCCGCGCGCGCACCGTCGGCCATGGCGTCGGCCAGGGTCTCGATTGGGGCGCCGTTGGCGTCGCAGAGGATGAGGATGCGGCTCATCGGAGGCTCCCGGAGGAGGACGGTTGCGGCGGGAACGTTCAGGCATGAGTTCGGTCGCAGCGGAGCGCAGGCGTGCGGCGAGGCGTGGCCGGGCTCCGGCGGCCGGCCGTGGCAGGAGGCGAAAGAAGCCGTCCGTCGAAGCGAGGCGCCGGCGCGCCGCGCGCCCCCGCCGATCCCGACGGGGGCGTGGACGGCGCCGTCAGGCGGCGTTGGAGATCCGGGCGGGGGGATTGGCGGCGAGGAAGGTGTCGATCTCGTCCTCCGGCATGGCGGGGGCATAGAGATAGCCCTGCAGGGCGTCGCAGCCGGCCTCGACCGCGATCTGCTCCTCCTCGATCGTCGATATGCCCTCGGCGACCACGTCGAGGTTCATCGCATGGCCGAGCGTGACCGCGGCACGGATGATGGCGACGCTCTGGTCGCGCGAGGCGACATCGATGAACGAGCGGTCGAGCTTGATCTTGTCGACCTCGAAGCTGCGCAGGCTGCTCAACGAGGAGTAGCCGGTACCGAAATCGTCGAGCGTGACCTTGAAGCCGTCGCGGCGAAGCTCGGTCATCATCTGGGCGCAGATCGAGCCATGCTCGATGAACAGGGTCTCGGTGATCTCGAGCTCGATCTGGCGCGGCTCGACGCCCTCCTCGTCGGCGATCCGCCGCAGGGTCGAGGGAAAGGCGGCGGTGCGGAACTGGCCGGGGGAGAGGTTGACGGCGACGGACAAATGCGGCCACCGGCGCGCAGCGGCACAGGCCTTGCGAAAGAGGATGAGCCCGATCTCGTCGATGAGCGCGCATTCCTCGGCGATCGGGATGACCTCCGCCGGGGCGATCTGACCGAGCGTCGGATGGTGCCATCGCAGCAGCCCTTCCAGGCCGACGACGGTGCCGGCCTTGCCGATCAGGGGCTGGAAATAGAGCTGCAGCCCATCGCCGTCGCGAAGCTCGGCGCGAAGGCTGCTCTCGATCCGGTCGCGCCGCTGGACGTCGGCGTCCATCGCCTCGGTGAAGATGCGGAAGCAGTCGCGGCCGGCCGCCTTGGCGCGGTACATCGTGATGTCCGCCTTGCGCAGCAGCTCGGACGCCTCCGACACGTCGCGCGAGGCGAACACCGCGCCGATGCTGACCCCCACCCGTGCCTCACGGTCGCCGATGACGAAGGGCTCGCGAATGATCGCGATGATGCGCTCGCACAAGCGGCGGATATCGGCCTCTCCCTTGGGGCCGATCTGGACGATGGCGAACTCGTCGCCGCCGATGCGGGCGACGGTGTCGGTCTCGCGCACCAGCGAGCGCAGCCTCTCTCCCACCTCCTGGACCAGCTTGTCGCCGGCATTGTGGCCGAGCGTATCGTTGACCTGCTTGAAGCGGTCGAGATCGAGCATCAGCAAGGCGACCTGCTCGCCGGTGCGGCGATAGCGGTTCAACGCCTGGCCGAGCCGATCCTCGAGCAAGGCCCGGTTGGCGAGGCTGGTCAATTGGTCGTGGAGCGCCAGATGCTGGGCGGCGGCTTCCCGCGCCTCCAGCTCCATCACCAACTCGACGAGCGAACGGTAGAGAAAGGACATGACGAGGACGATCGCGACGGCCGACGTCAGCGAGATCGGCCAGATCGCGCGGAACAGCTCGATTCCGGAAATTGTCCCTTCACGGACGATGCTGACCGTCGCGAAGTTCGTCAACACGAGCGTCGCTACGGCCGCCGACACGATCGGTGGACCAATCTTGCGCGAGTATCCCACCTCGTTCTCCCCGAGGCAGGGAACCTACCAGCGGGTCGGTTAACAAATTGCGCAGAACCAAAGTTAGGAAGTGGAGGCCGGATCGGGGTCCGTGCGGAGGCGAGGAGGCGAGGAGGCGCGGAGGCGCGGAGGCGCGGAGGCGCGGAGAGGCATCTTTCGATATGCCGGAGCGATCGGAGGTCGGCTTCGCTGACCATTGTTTGCAACATCGCCCCGGACACCCGCCGTCGCGGGATCCTGCCTCGGTCTCTCCGCGCCTCCGCGTCTCCGCGCGAACTGAACGGCAGCGACACTAAGATCGCACGTCGGCTCAGGAAGCCAAAGACTCAGGAAGGCAAAGAGAAGTCTATTCCCTGGGCGAGCGGCAGGTCGCGGCCGTAATTGATCGTGTTGGTGGCGCGGCGCATATAGGCGCGCCAGGCGTCGGAGCCGCTCTCGCGCCCCCCGCCGGTCTCCTTCTCGCCGCCGAACGCGCCGCCGATCTCGGCGCCCGACGGGCCGATATTGACGTTGGCGATGCCGCAATCCGAGCCCGCGGCCGACAGGAATAGCTCCGCCTCGCGCAGGTCGGTGGTGAAGATGGCGGAAGCGAGGCCCTGCGGCACGTCGTTGTTGATCGCGATCGCCTCGTCCAGGTCGCGGTAGCGCAGCACATAGAGGATCGGCGCAAAGGTCTCGCGCCGAGTCACCGGCGCCGGGCCGGGCATGACGGCGAGGGCCGGACGGACGTAGAAGGCACCGGGCCAGCGATCCGCGTGGAGCCGATCGCCGCCGGAGACGGCGCCGCCCTGCGCCCGCGCCTCCGTCAACGCCTCCGTCATCGCCTCGAATGCGGCGGCGTCGATCAGCGGGCCGACCAGCGTGCCGGGATCGAGCGGATCGCCGACCGGGATCGTCGCCCAGATGCGCGCCAGCCGATCGACCAGGGCGTCGTGCAGGGAATCGTGGACGATAAGCCGGCGCAGGCTGGTGCAGCGCTGGCCCGCAGTGCCGACCGCCGCGAAGGCGATCGCCCGCTGCGCGAGATCGAGGTCGGCCGACGGCGCGACGATCATCGCGTTGTTGCCGCCGAGCTCGAGCAGGCTGCGGCCGAAGCGGGCGGCGACGCGCGGCGCCACCTCGCGCCCCATTCGGGTCGATCCGGTCGCCGAGACGAGCGCGACGCGCGGATCGTCGACCATCGCTGCGCCGGTGTCGCGACCGCCCTGGACGAGCTCGAGCAGGCCCGCCGGAGCCCCGCCGAAGCGCGTCGTGGCACGGGCGAACAAGGCGGCGACGGCGGCGGCGGTGATCGGCGTCTTCTCGGACGGCTTCCAGACCACGCTGTCGCCGCAGACCAAGGCGAGACAGGCGTTCCACGCCCAGACGGCGACCGGGAAGTTGAAGGCCGAGATCACGCCGACGATCCCGAGCGGATGCCAGGTCTCCATCATCCGGTGGCCGGGCCGCTCGGTGGCGATGGTAAGGCCGTAGAGCTGACGGGAGAGACCGACCGCGAAATCGCAGATGTCGATCATCTCCTGCACCTCGCCCAGCCCCTCCTGGAGGATCTTGCCGGCCTCCAGGCTGACGAGCCGGCCGAGCGTTTCCTTTTCCTCGCGAAGCGCTTCGCCGAACAGACGGACGAGCTCGCCGCGCCGGGGCGGCGGCACGGTGCGCCAGGAGAGGAAGGCGCCGTGGGCGCGGCCGATCGCGGCGGCCACCGCAGCGGCGTCGGCGACGGCGACGCGGCCGATCGGCGCGCCGTCGATCGGGGAACGGGATATGAGATCGCCGGATTCGGCGGCGACGCCGAGGCGGCCGAGCAAAGCGCGGGCCTCGGTGGAGGGATCGTTGCGAAGGTTCATGTCTTCACTTCTGGAGGCGGGCGATCAGCGCCTGCGCTGCCGCCGGGTTGCGGACCTTGGCACCGGCGATGACGAAAAGGTAGACCTCACGCGGCTCGACCGGGCCTCGGGCCTGGCTGACATAATCGAGGCCCTCCGGGCGCTGCCCTTCGGACCAGCCGCGCGCCACCCGCGCCCAGCGATCGAGATCGGCCGCGGAATAGCCCTCGCTTTCGCTCTCCTGCGTCCGCTGCAGCCGCGCATAGACAAAATCGGAGGTGAGGTCGGCGATCTGCGGATAATCGTCGCTGTCGGCGAAGACCACCGCCACCCTGGCGCAGCCCGCCATGGCGACGAACTCGCGGCAGCGGAAGCTCTCGTGGCGCACCTCGAGCGCGTGGCGCAGCTCGAGCCCATCCTGCCGGGTCGGCAGCAGCGCCAGGAAGGCGCGCATCTCGGCAGGATCGAAGCGCTTGGTCGGCGCCAGCTGCCACAGGATCGGACCCAGCTTGTCGCCGAGGCAGGTGAAGCCCTGCGAGAGGAAGCGGGCCATCGACTCGGCGCCCTCGGCGAGATCCTTGCGGTTGGTGCAGAAGCGAGACGCCTTGATGGCGAAGCGGAAGCCGTCGGGCACCGCCCTGGCCCAGCGCTCGAACAGCTCGGGCCTCTGCAGCTTGTAGAAGGTGGCGTTGATCTCGATCGCGCCGAGATGCTGGCCGGCATATTCCAGCTGCCGCGTCTTCGGCAGGCCGGTCGGATAGAAGGTCCCGCGCCAGGGATCGAAGTCCCAGCCGCCGATACCGACGTGAATCGCCTTTGCGGACATGATCGATCCCCCAGTCGCCGGGCGCCGGACGGCCATCCTGAGGGCGATGGCCGGCCACGCATCTGTCACCCGCCGCGCGCGGCGGGCAAGGCGGCTTGTGCAACAGGGCGGGGGCGCGAGGCAAGCGGATCGGAGGGCACGACCCGTCCGGGTAGGCCATTGTCGGTCGAAGGCATCCCGATGCAGGCGCGGCGCCGAACCGGCATCGGAGCGCCCTTGCCACGTCATCGCGCCTTCGCACGCATTCCCGCGAGCGCCGGTCCCGGACGACCCGTTTCGCCCCGCGCGGCGGACGCGGAGATACCGAGGATTCGCGTAAACGCCTAAGAGGCTGAATTCAAAGGAAGTTAAAGGGCCAGTACTTGTAATATACCGTAGTACCACGGTAGTTTGGCAGTGATTTTATCATGGGTTTACGAGTCGTTCCCCAATTGAGCGCAAGAGTCGTTGTTTGTTCCGGAGATCGGCTCCGACAGTCTCTCCCTGGACCGCAAATGCTATCCAACTAAGAAGCGAGATAATTCCGGAGACTGTTTGCGACCTGTTCTTGGTGCCTTCTTGGTTCCCGCCCTGTTCACGCTTGTTGCCCCAAATAGTTTGTGGGACAGTTTTGGACGGTTTTTCGCGCAACGGGTTCGGCGGTGCCGGTCCGGGCGGCCGAGAGGAGGGCGGGAAAAATGGCGACTCTGGTCACGTATCCGGGTGTCTATGTTCGCGAGGAATCGAGCGGCGCCCAGGCGGTCGCGGCAGCCTCCACCTCCACGGCCCTGTTCGTCGGCATGCTCGGCCAGGGACCGTTCGAGATTCCCACCCGGGTGCTGTCGCTCACCGAGTTCCAGCGGGTCTTCGGGGCCTCGGCGCCGGGCGAGATGGCCGCGCAGGTCCAGCAATTCTACGTCAATGGCGGCACCGAGGCCTGGATCATGCGGATCGCCAACGGCGCCGCTGCGGCCAGCGTGGTGCTGCGCAACCAGGCGAACAACGCCGACTCGGTGCGGCTCACGGCCCGCGACCAGGGCGCCGCCGGCAACATGATCCGGGCCGAGGTCAATTACGACACGTCGAGCCCGGAGCGGACCTTCAACCTCGTCGTCTATCGCAGCAGTCTCCGTCCCGACGGCAGCTTCGAGCGCACCGACATCGAGAGTCACGCCAATCTCTCGCTCGATCCCGGCTCGTCCCGCTACGCGCCGAATATCGTCGACGGCACCAGCAACCTCGTCACCCTCGAACATCTCAACGTGCCCGCCGCGATCAGCGGGGCGTCGATCGGCGGACGGATCTACGCCGCCGCGCCGGCGGGCGCCGCCCAGGCGAGCGTCAACGCGCTGGCCCCCGCGGGCGGCGCCTTCATGGTCTCGATCGGCAACCGGCCCCCGGTCCGCGCCACCTTCGCCGCGGGCGACACGCCGGCGACGATGGCAGCCAACATCGTCACCGCCTACGGCCTGATCGGCATGACCGTCGCCGCCACCGGCACGTTCGAGGCGTTTGCCGGCGGGCGGGTGCTCCAATTCGCCAGTCCGGACGGCGCCGTCGCCATCACCCCGGCGGTCGTGAACGACGCCGCCACGTCGCTGATGCTCGGCACCGCCGCGGGCGGCGTCGAGATCGACACCACCGGGCCGGCGCGGCCGGCGCCGAGCGGGCTCAGCGCGCGGATCGGCACGGCGGCGGCGGAGCCGGCCGGTATCGGCTGGCTCAACTCGCTGGCGACGTTCGCCGGCCTGAACCGGAGCACCGTCGCCGACTTCACCCTCACCGACCCGACCGATCCGGTGCCGCCGCCGCCGAACCAGGCGACCGGCATCACCGGCACGCCCGGCGATCCGATGCATGCCGACGCCGCCGTCGTCGCGCCGGCGCCGGTCGGAAGCCTCGCCAATGTCCGCCGCGCGCTCGACGAATTGGCGGCATCGATCGCGGCGCTGCGCCCCGACCGCTGGAACGCGCGGCGGGTGGGTGTGCGGCTGACCCTCACGCCGCGTTTCGGCGGCCCCAACGAGGGGGCGGGCACCACCCTCGCCACCGCCGCGACCAGCATCGCCGCCAGCATCTTCCAGGCGGCGGCGGCGCAGAATGTCGCCGCCTACTCGCTCGGCCGACTGGGCGGGGTCGCGCCGATCGGCAAGCAGACCAATGCCGCGCCGGCCGATGTCGGCGACGACGGCACCGAGCCGCTGCTCGCCGATTACCAGGCCGCGTTCGGGACGATCGAGTCGGTGCTCGATTCGTTCAACCTGATGGTCCTGCCGCGCGCCGAAGGGCAGACCAATGCCGAGCGGCGCGGCCTGTGGGGAACGGCGAGCGCGCTCGCCGCCAAGCGCCGCGCCATCCTGCTCGTGGATCCCGACGACGACTGGGGATCGATCGCCGCGGCGGAAGCCGGCGTCGCGTCGCTCAAGATCGGCGTCGAGACGCGCAACGCCGCCGTCTACTGGCCGCGGCTGCGCATCCCCGACGCCGCGGTCCCCGCCGGCCGGTTCGTCGATCCGAGCGGGTCGATCGCCGGGCTGATGGCGCGCACCGACAGCCGCTTCGGCGTGTGGACCGCCCCGGCCGGGATCGAGGCGACGATCCGCGGCATCGTCGGGATCCAGCGCAACATGAGCGACGAGGAGAATGGCGTCCTCAATCCGAAGGCGCTGAACGCCATCCGCCTGTTCCCGTCGGGCGCGGTCGCCTGGGGCGCGCGGACGATGATCGGATCGGACGACACCGGCAATATCGACGACAAATATATCCCGGTGCGCCGCACCATGCTGTTCATCGAGGAAAGCCTCTATCGCGGCCTCAAGTTCGCGGTGTTCAGGCCGAACGCCGAGCCGCTCTGGGCGAGCATCCGGCTCGCCGCCGGCTCCTTCATGAACTCGCTGATGCGCCAGGGCGCCTTCGCCAGCCGCAACAAGCTCGAAGCCTATTTCGTGCTGTGCGACGCGACGACGACGACCGCCACCGACCAGAATCTCGGCATCGTCAACGTCGTCGTCGGCTTCGCGCCGCTCAAGCCGGCGGAGTTCGTCGTGCTGACGGTCAAGCAGATCGCCGGACAGGTCGAGATCTGACCGCCGCCACCGCCGGCCACGAATCAGGGAGGGCTCGCAAATGGTCATGTTTCCCGTCAATTCGGAACGGATCGATCCGTATGGCAATTTCCGGTTCCAGCTGCTGTTCGGGCCCGACGTCGTCGCCGGCGTCAGCAAGGTCAGCGGGCTCAAGCGGACGATCGAGCCGATCCAGCATCGGGACGGCGGCGACCTGTCGACCAAGCGGCTCAGCCCCGGCCTGACCTCGTTCGAGCCGATCACGGTCGAGCGCGGCATCAGCCACGACAATGCCTTCGAGGATTGGGCGCTCAGCGTCTACAATCCCGAAGGCGCCGGCCTGATCAGCCTCGCCAATTTCCGCAAGGACATCACGATCGAGCTCTACAACCTGCAGGGCGTGAAGGTGCGGGCCTGGAACGCCTTTCGCTGCTGGGTGTCGGAGTTCACCGCCGTGCCCGAGCTCGACGCCAATGCCGGCGCGATCGCGTTCGAATCGATCGTGATCCAGAATGAGGGCTTCATCCGCGATCCGGCGGTGGTCGAGCTGCCGGAAACCTGATCATGGGCGCGGGGGTCTATCCGGCCGACGTCGCGATTCCGTCGCTGCCCCCTGCCCGCTACCTCCTGAGGCGGATCGACGGCCGGCTGGAGCGGGCGATCGTTCCCGACGCGACCGGAATGGCGAGCCGTCTGCTCGAGGCGTTGCTGACCGGCCGCGACGGCGCGACGGTCGAGCCGGTCAGCCTGCCGCTGGCGGTCCATGACCGGCTGCTCGCCTTGGTCTATTGCGCCGAGCTCGGCGACGGCGTCAAGGCGCGGGCCCGCTGCCGGTCGTGCGGCGATTCCTTCGAGCTCTCCTTCTCGCTGCCGGACCTGCTCGCCAGCCAGGACGAGGCGGCCGCCGCGATCGGCCTGCCCGGACCCGACGGGCGGTGGACGACGGACAGCGACCGGCGGCTGCGCCCGCCCACCCTCGCCGATGCCGGCGCCGGCGCCGCCGAGGACCTGCTGGCGCGGATCGCCGACGGGCCGGTCGCCCCCGACGAGGCCGAGACGCTCTCCGACTTCCTCGAACGGGCATCGCCCTTGCTGTCGCTCGACATCGACACGAGCTGCCCGGCCTGCGGCGAGCGCCAGGCGGTCTGGTTCGACCTGCCGCGATTCCTGCTCGACGCGATCGCGGCCGAACGGCCCTTCCTGATCCGCGAGACCCATCTCGTCGCCGCCCGCTACGGCTGGAGCCATGACGAGATCATGGCGCTGGAGCGGGAGGAGCGCCGCGCCTTCGCCGCCCTGATCGAGAGCGAGCGCAGCGCCGCTCTGAGGCGGGCCTCGTGACCCTCTATCTCCAGCGCCTGCTCGACCGCGCCGCCGGCCTCGCCGCGGCGCCGGCGCGCGCCGGTCTCGAACCGGCGATCGGCAGCGGCTCGCCGATCCTGCGCTTCGACCAGCGGCTGGGCGACCCGGCGCTGGCCGCCGATTATGCGATCATGGGCGCCTCGCCGCCCGAGCCGGATCTGGCGGAGGGCGGGGCCCCGGCGGCGATGCCGGCGCCGGACCAGCGCCGGCCGGGCCCCACCGCCGATCCCGTTCCCGCGGCGGCGATCGCCGCGGCCGCGCCGCCGGTGCCGGGGGAACCGGCGCCGGACAGGCAAAAGATCCAGCCAGCGGCGATCGCGGCCCCACTGGATGCGGCCGGGCGCCGACCCGGGCAGCCGCCCGACCCGACGGACCACGCCCTGCCGCAAGGGCAGCCCAGCCGCGAGGATGCCCAGCCGGCGCCGGCCGCGCGCGCCCCGGCGGCGGAGATCGGCCCGGACCGCCCGCTCCGCCATGAAGCGGCAGCCGAGGCGGAGGCCTCGATCCGCAGGCTGCTCGACCCGCTTCGGTCGGAGACCGCCAGACCGCCATCGCCGCCGGCGCCGGAGGCGGTGGAACCAGCGGCGGTCACGCCGCCGGCCGCCTCGCCGGCCGTCGTCCCGCACACGGCCAGTGAATCCGCGGCTGCGGCGGCGCCTCCCGACCCGGTGGCGGCGCCGTCGACCCCCCAGGCGGAGCCGGCGCGGCGGGCGGCCGCCGCGCCCCGCCCCGAGCCGATCCGGCCGGTGGCGGTCGAGCCGCCGCCTCTCGAGAGTCCCGCGCCCGGGCCGTCCGCGCGCGAGATTGCGCGGCTGGTCGAGGAAGCGGTGCGCAAGGCCTTGCCCGGCCCCGAGAGTCGGCCAGCCGGCACCGCCGAGACCGACAAGGCGAAGCCCGCGCCGAAGCCGGAAGCGGCCGCGCGCCCCGCGACCGCCGCCGAGGCATCGGTGATCGGCAAGCTCGAGCGCTCGTCCTTCAGCCCGATGCTGTTCGGCGTGCGGAGGCGGTAGGGTCCAAACTTAACCAGGAGACGGTCGTGACGGGTTCGATTTTGTTGTCCGGCAAGGAGAAGGGAGGGAGCGATGCTTGTGCATCGTGACCGACGCAGCGACGCCGTCCGGGCGGCAAAGTGCAGCAGGTCGCCATGTCCCCCGGACATGGCTGCGGATTGCCGGGGGCAATCCGCACCTGTGCACAGCCCGCCGCTCCGCGGTCGGTCGGAGAAAGCGGCTGGCGGCGTCGATCGGCTTGTCCGGGCTACCAGCCCGGCCTGCACCTTCGATGGGGCCCCCATCGCGCCGTCCGGGGGACGGCGCAGCCCCATCGACCTGTCCAGCCGCTTTCTCCGACCGATCCCGATCCGCCTCCTGGCTAAGTTTGGGCCCTGACCATGCCGCACCCCAACCTGTACGGCGTCACCGCGAGCCTGTGCGAGCTGCTGCGGGTCAATGTCTGGCGGCTGAGCGGGCAGGAAATCACCATCTCGGCGCTGCCGCCAGAGGATGCGGAGAAGGAGCCCGGCTCGCGGCTCAACCTCCACCTCTACCACGCCGCCGAGGACCCGACCCGGCGCAACGTCCTGCCGCGCGACGATATCGGGCCGAACCCGATCTCGCGGATGCCGATGCCGCTGACCCTCTATTACGTGCTGACCGCGCACAGCCTGGTCAACAATGCGGTGGATCCGCCGGGCCAGCAGCTGCTGATGGGCCTCGGCATGAAGTCGATGCACGATTACCCGCTGATCGACGATGCTCTCGAGCTGCCCGGTCCACCGGCCGGAAACGCCATCCTGATCCTCGATCCGGCGATGCGCGGCAACCAGAACCGGATCCAGGTGATGGGACGGCAGCTGACCCCCGAGGATTCGGTCAGCTTCTGGTCGGCGGCGCAGAACCACACCGCGCGCCTGACCGCCTTCTACGAGGTGCGCAGCCTGCTCATGCCGCCGGAGGAAGCGGTCGGCAGGCCGGGCATCGTCACCGCCTTCGCCCTCGGCGTGACGCCGGCGGGCCGGCCGACGCTGCACGCCTCCCAGTCGCAGCAGACGGTGACCCTGCCGGCGCTGTCGGGCGGGGCGACCCTGACCAGCGCGATCTCGCCCGCCGTGGCGGCGCTCGGCGCGACGACGCCGCCGGCCGGCAACCGGGTGACCCTGACCGGGGAATCGCTGGGCGACGGGACCCAGCAGAAGATCGTCCTGGCTTCGGCCGAATTCGCCGGGCTGACGCCCCCGCTCACCCAGGCGATCATCGATCCGGCCTACAATGCCGACTGGGGATTCCTGTTCAGGGGCGACAGCGTCCGGTTCGACGTCCAGCCCGCCGTGCAGGCCGAGGATCCCGGCGGATCGCGGGCGGTCCCGATCCGGCCCGGCCTCTATGCCGTCGCGATCCGCCACGACCGCCAGCTCAAGACCGAGGCGGGGCTGATCCGGCTCACATCGGCCGAGAGCAATCGCATACCCTTCGCGGTCTCGGCGGCGATCGCGTCGCTGAGCCAAATCGGCGGACGCCTGCGCATCCAGCTGCGTCCCGGCGTCGACTGCACCGACGCGCTCAACTTGCCCCAGCTGTCGATCGCCGGCGACGTCTATCGCTTCGTCCCCGCCTTCGCCAACGATCCCGCGGTCGATCCAGGCACGTTCATCGCCCAGAGCCCGACGCGCTACGAGGCCGATCTCCTGTTCGATCCGGCCGACGGCGCGACGCGGATGATCCGGCTGGCGGTCAACGGCGTCGATTCCGCGCCGGTCTGGCTGGAGCCCTGATCGTGGCCCGCACAGCCAAATCGCCGCAGGCGCGCAGCGGGGCCGAGCTGGTGGTCGAGCGCATCCGCCTGCGGCTCGCGCGGGCGCTGGGCGAGAAGGTCCGCGCCGCCGACCTCGCCGCCGTCGAGCGTCGCCTCGCCGGCGCGGAAGGGGCGCACCGGGCGCGGCTCCATGCCCTGTTCTCCCTCGCCGAGGCGGAAAAGGACTGCCTCGATTGCGCCGTCGCGGTGGCGGTGGAGCCGGCGCTGGGTCCGGTCTTCGCGACCCTGCAGGGCCAGCCCGGGCGGTTCCTGCCCACCGAGGTCGCACTGCGCCTCCTGTTCGCCCATGGCCCCGAGCCGATCCTGCGGCCGACCTCGGCCCTGATCGCCTGGGGCATGGTCGAGCGGGTCCCCGGCCGGCCGGGCGAGCCCGACATGATCGAGGCCGACGAGGAGATCGTCGAATGGTTCTTCGGGCGGCTGACGCCCGATCTCCTCTCCGGAGTGGCCCTCGCCAAGGCGGAGGCGCCGAGGCCGCTCGACGAATGGCAGATCGAGGCGCAGGCGGCGCGGCTGCGCCGGATCCTGGCGGCGCGGCAATGCGTGCGCGTCACCATTCCCGGCCTGCCCGGATCGGGACGGTCGAGCTTCGCGGCGGCGATCGTCGAGGCGCTGGGGGTCAAGGCCGTGCTCGCCGAGCCGGCGGCCGGCGCGCCCGACTTCCGATCGACCTTCCAGCGGTTGCAGCGCACCGCTTTGCTCGGCGACCTCGCGCTCATCTGGCAGGGGGATCCCGGCAGCTGGCCCACCGACGTTCCGGTGGCGCCGCTGCAATTCGTCACCGTCGAGCCGGGCCAGGTTCCGGCGCGGCGGCGCGGGCTGGTCGACGTCGTCCTGCCGATGCCGGCGCTGAGCCGCGAGTCGCTCGAGCGGCTCACCGCGGAATATCTGCCCAGGCTGGCCGGCGACGTGCTGTCCCCCTTGGGATCGCCGCGGATCGTCGACCTCAGCGACGCCGCCGCCCAGCAGATGCGGACGGCGGAGGAGTTCCGCGCGATGCTGCGCGAGCGCACCCGCGAACGGACGCGCGGCATCGGCCGGCTCGCCGACCTCGCTTATGACTGGAACGATCTCGTCCTGCCGCCGCGGACGCGCGACCTGCTCGAGTCGATCGAGCAGGAGGCGCGGCTGCGCCACGCGCTCCTGAAGCAGCCCGAGAAGGAAAGGCTGTTCGGCGCCGCCGCCCTGCTGACGGTGATGATGTCCGGGCCGCCGGGTACCGGCAAGTCGATGTCCGGCCAGGTGCTCGCCAATGCGCTGGGGCTCGACCTCATGCTCATCGACATGGGCGCGACGGTGAGCAAGTTCGTCGGCGAGACCGCCAAGAACCTCACCGCCGCCTTCCGCGCCGCCCGCGACGCCAATTGCGCGATCATGTTCGAGGAAGCGGACAGCCTGTTCGCCCGCCGCACCGACGCGGACAGCGTCAACGCCCGCCACGCCAATGCCGATACCGGACACCTGCTCCAGCTCATCGAGGGCCATGACGGGCTGGTCATGCTGTCGACCAACCGGCGGGCGAACATCGACACCGCCTTCCTGCGGCGGATGCGGTTCATCGTCGAGTTCCCGATGCCGGGCCGGGAGGAGCGCAACCGGCTCTGGGAGAAGCTGCTGGCGCCGCTCGGCGTCGCGGCACGCGCCCGGGCCGCGATGGCCGAGGCGCTGGCCGAGGCGCACGAGCTCAGCCCGGCGCAGATCAAGGCCGCGGCGTTGTCCGGCGCCTATCTCGCCGAGGCGAGCGGGAAGCCGATCGCCCTCGGCCATCTCACCGAGGGGGTGATGCGCGAGTTCCTCAAGGAAGGCCGCCTCGCCAAGGTCTCCGCGCCGGTGGCGGCGCTGCCGAGGAGGCGCGCGCATGCCTAACCTGTTCAACGGCTATCCGCTGTCGCCGACGGTGATGCGCGGCGCCCTCGTCCAGCTGCTGGAGGAGTTCGGGATCATCATCCCCAACATCGTTCCCTTCCAGTACAATCCGGCGAAGATCACGCGCAGCTTCACGCCCTGGAATCCGTTCCAGACCAGCCCGCAGAACCAGGCCGCGCAGACGCCCCTGGTCCAGCCCTTCGATCCCGAGGAGACGTACGGCTTCGAGCTCGAATTCGACGCCGCCGACGATATCGAGATGGGCAATCCGATCGCGATGGCGACCGGCATCGCCTCGCGGCTGGCGGCGCTGCGCAAGCTGATCGAGCCGAGCGAGGGACTGATCGGCGACCTGGTCGGCGCGGCCAAGGCGCTGGCCGGGAATCCGGCGAACCAGGCCGAGCGCCCGACCATCCCGGTGACCCTGCTCATCCTCGGCACCGCCGTCATCGTGCCGGTGCGGGTGACCAGCATCTCCACCGAGATCATCGAATTCACGCCCAACCTCTATCCGCTGGTCGCGAAGACGACGCTCGAGCTCAAGGTGCTCACCCCGGACGTGTTCAAGTGCAAGACGACGACCGCAACCGGCGTCGCCATCGCCGCCTACAATCTCAACAAGGTGCAGGAGGACGCGCTCGCCATCGCCAATGTCGTCAATGTCGGCACCGCCGCCGCCTCGATGATCCCGGTCTGAGGCCGCCATGTCCGTCTTCCAGGCCAATAGCCGCTATCTCAAGTTCGCCGCCCTTACCTCGGCCACCGACCGGCGCGGCCGCACCGTCGCCTGCCTGACGCCGGCGCGGATCCCGGCCCAGCTCGAGCTCGGCAAGCACCGGCTCAAGGACGGCCAGCGGCTCGACCATCTCGCCCAGCATTATCTGAACGAGTCGACCGCTTATTGGCGGATCGCCGCGCTCAACGACGCGATGACGCCCGACCAGATCGCGGCGGCGCCGTTCATCGCGATACCGGTCAAGGGCAGCTGATGGGCTTCGGGGCGATCATCACCCGCGGCGAGGAATTCACCGTGATCGAGGACATCATGCCCTGGATCACCGAGGCGCGGGTCGAGATGGAGCTCAGCAAGGCGACCAAGTTCGCGCTGCGCTTCGAGGACGATCTGTGCGAGGGCGATCCCGAGGTCGCGCGCAATCCGGCGCTCCGCTCCAACGAGATGATCGGCATCTTCGTCCGGCTCGACGAGCAGCTCCATTGCCTCGTCTTCGGGCCGATCACGCGCATCCGCACCTCGTCCATGGTCGGCGGCACCGGCAGCTGGGTCGAGATCCATGGCGAGGACCGGCGCGTGATCATGGGCCGGGTCGGGGTGCAGGCGACCTGGACCGGCTTCGCCTCCGACGCGGCGCGATCGATCCTGGACGCCTATGGCTTCGAGCATGACGTCGAGGACACCACCAAGGAATATGCCGACGAGCAGAACGGGCTGAGCCAGCGCGCCACCGACCTCGCCTTCCTCGAGGAGATCGCCCGCAAGAACGTGCTCGAATTCTGGCTCGACTACGAGCCTTCCGAGGTGCCGGGCACCGGCGGCATCTCCTGCACCTATACGGCGCGGATCAAGAGCTCGCCGCCCGGGCCCTTCCTCAACGTCACGCCGCCGATCCTCGCCGCCCCGGCCGGCAACGCCATCAACGTCCACCCGCCGGCCGACCAGTGCATCAAGGTGACCCGCTTCGACGCCCGCATCGACTATGAGCGGCCCAATGCGGCGCTCGGCTTCGGCCAGCAGGCGGCGACCGGAGAGGAGGTGGAGACGCCGGGCGAGGAGACGCTCGAGCCGGTGACCCCCGACTGGACGACGCTTCGCGAGATAGACGGCGTCGACCGCCAGGCGCTGGCGCCGGCGGTGACCGATCCCGAGGAGCAGCAGCTCGCCGAGCGGGCGATGCTCAACGAGGCGGCCTGGTTCGTCGAGGTCGACTGCTCGTCGACGCTCGAGCTGCTCGGCCTGTGCGTCAAGCCGCACATGATCATCGACGTCCAGAATGCCGGCACCCGCCTGTCCGGCGCCTACCAGGTCAAGACCGCGACCCACGTCATCAACGCGGCCGACCATTTCATCGACTTCAAGCTGCGCGCGAACGGCCTGCGCGAGGAGGACCGGGTGCTGTGACCGACATGATGGAAGAGCTGGACCGCGTCGTCCAGGGCATGAGCCAGCGTTATTACGGCAAGTATCGCGGCACCGTCGTCGACACCGCCGATTCGACCAAGCGCGGCCGATTGAAGGTCCGGGTGCCGTCGGTGATGGGCGACAAGGAGATGTGGGCGATGCCCTGCGCGCCTTATGCCGGCGCCAGCGTCGGCTTCTTCGCCCTGCCGCCGGCGGAGAGCTCGATCTGGGTCGAGTTCGAAGGCGGCGAGATCAGCCAGCCGATCTGGTCGGGCTGCTTCTGGAAGGACGGCGAGATCGACAGCGCCGACGCCGTCGAAGGAATCGCCTTCTGGAAGACGCCGGGGCTGACCCTACGCGTCGACAACGATGCCGGCACCGTCGAGATCGAGACGTCGGGCGGCAGCAAGATCACGATCAAGAGCGACAGCATCAAGATCGAGGCGCCCGAGGTCGAGCTGTCGGCGAACGGCGGCAGCGCCAAGGTCTCGGCTTCCGGATTCGACGCCATGAACGGCGCCCTGACGGCGATGTGAGGGGGAAAGAGGCGATGGCTCCTCCACTCGTCACGCTTCCGGCCGGGATCATGGCCGCCGGCGCGCCGGCCGCTTCGGTCGTGACGACGAACAGCCGGGTCAAGACCGCGATGGGCCCGATCGGCATCGCCACCGACGTGCTGCAATTTTCCGGGCCGATGGTGACGGGGATGTGGACGGTGACGAACAGCCGCGTCTTCGTGAACCGGATCCCGACCGTCTCGACGGCGTCGATCGGAACGGCGGTCAGCGCGGTCCCGGCCAGCGCGCCGGTCAGCGTCACCCTGGGCGACGCCCGGGTGAGCGGGAGCTGAAGCGATGACGCTCGCCCCCTTCGCCCGCCGGCTCGCGACGCCGCTCTCGTTCAACCCGCTGTCGGGCCGGACCGAGGAGGAGCCGGATTACGACGCCTATGTCCGCCAGCTGATCCGCTTCCTGCTGCTGACTTCCCCCGGCGAGCGGGTGAACCGGCCCGCCTTCGGCGCCGGAATCCGCCGGCTCGTCTTCGCGCCTCTGTCGGAGGCGACGGCGATGCTGGCGCGCACCATGGTCTATGACAGCCTGACGCGCTGGCTGCAGCCGATCATCCAGGTCGAGCAGGTCAAGATGGACGTGCAGGCCGAGACCCTGCTCGTCACCGTCGTCTACCGGGTCATCGCCCATGGCGAGCAGCGCTATCTCAACGAGGAGGTGCGGCTGTCATGACCGCCCCCGGCCGCCGCATCGCGCTGTGCGCCCAGGCGGTCCGGACGCTGACCGGCATCGACTTCGTCCAGGTCGTCGATCCGGCCGACCAGAGGGTGCTGCGCGTCTTCTTCATCATCGATCCCGAAGAGACCGTCCCGCCGATGGTGGCGCCGGGCGCGGTGCCGGCGGTGCCCGGCGGGGCCGACGAGGGGCCGGACGTGCCCGCGGTGGCGCCGCTCGGCGCGCGGATCGAGACGGCGGCCGGCGCCGTCGCCGCCGACATCGCGGCGCTGCGCTGGCGCCGGATCCGCACATTCGATGCCGAGCGGGTCGCACTCGAGATCGAGGTGGTGGAGCCCGGCGGCTTCGAGCCCTACCGGCTGGTGATCGAGCATCCGCGGATGGACGTGCTCGGCGGCACCCTCCTGTTCGACTTCAAGCAGGCCTGCGAGACCGGCTTCGACTGCGAGGCCGATCCCGACTGCCCGGGCGATCCGCTCGAGGACGTCGCCGTCGACTATCTCGCCCGCGACTTCGATTCGATCCGGCTTGCCCTGCTCGACTTCACCCGTGCCCGCTACCCGGACTGGCGCGAGCCGATCGAAGCCGACACCGCGGTCATGCTGATGGAGGTGATGGCCGCCCTGGGCGACGAATTCGCCTATCAGCAGGACCGGATCGACGCGGAGACGCGCTTCGCCAGCGCCACCCAGCGCGCCAGCCTCGCCGCCTTGGCCCGGCTGGTAGACTATCGAGTCGACCGCGGCGCCCCGGCCGGCGGCGACATCGCCGTCACCGCGATCGGCGCCGGCGGAACGCTGCCGGCCGACACGCCCTTCTGGGCCCGGCCCGACGCGGTCTCGTCCATCCCCTTCTCGACGATAGCTGGGATCTGGCTCCATCCGCGCTGGAACATCTTCCCCGCGCACAATCCCGATCCCGAGCAGGATTGCCTCGGCCACGGCCTCACCAGCCTGATGCTGCAATCGGCACCGGCCGTCGCCGCCGAGACCCCCGCCGGCGTGACCCGAGAGGAGTTCCTGGTCGGCAAGAAGGTCTTCATCCTGTCCGATCCGGGCGCCGAGCGGCCGAAGCGGGCCGTGCCGGTCACCATCATCGCCGTCAACGAGTTCGTCGATCCGCTCATCCTGACCGCGGGCAATCCCACCTTCGTCACCCGGATCCACTGGGACCGGAGCGAAGCGACCCGGGTCGAGCTTCCCTATGACGGCCTCACCGTCGCGATGAACGTGGTGCCGGTGGCCGCCGGGGAAGCCGTCACCGAGCATTTCCGGATCGGCACCGGCGAGGAGCTGGCGGCTTCGATCCCGGTCGCCGATCCGGTGCTGGCGGCGAGGATGCAGGCGCTGCCGCCGGCGGTCGAACGCGAGGGGAGCATCGATGCCGCCCGCGCCGGGCGCGACATCGTCTTCCGCTACGGCCTGCGGGCGAGCGAGGGCCAGTCGCTCCGGCACCGCGCCGACGGCAGTCCGGAGATCGTGCTGACCGAAATCGAGCCGCCGGCAGTGCTGCCGGCGCCGCTGCCGGTCGACGATCCCGCGCTGTTCGCTTTGTTCGTCGAGCCGGCGGGCGCGCCCTCCTGGGACTATCTCGACGATCCGCTGGATGGCGACGTCGACGACACCGTCTTCACGCTGGAGCCCGGAATGTGGCGCACCGTGCGCCGCTATCAGCTGCCCTTCGGCACGTTCGATTTCCAGGATTACGCCTCCGACAGCGGCTGGACGGTGCGCTTCGGCAGCGGCGCCTTCGGCCAGCCGCCGGCGGTCGGCGCGATCGTCCGCGCCCGCTACCTCACCGATCCGGGCGTGACCGCGAACGTCGCCAGCGAGACGCTGAGCGCCGAGCCGCCCGAGGGCGTCGCCGTCTCCCCGGCCGTCGCCGCTTTGGTCGGCGCCGTCACCAATCCCCTGCCCTTCGGCAATGCCCGCGCCGAGGAGGATGCGGCGACGATCCGGCTGCTCGCGCCCGAGGCCTATCGGGCGATGCCGCGGCGGGCGGTGCGGCCGGAAGACTATAGCGAGATCATCGAGCGGATGCCGTTCGTCCAGCGCGCCAGCAGCACGACCCGCTGGACCGGCAGCTGGTCGACCGACTTCGTCGCCGTCGATCCGCTCGATTCGATCGCGCTCACGCCGGTCCAGGCCGCCGCGGTCGACACCGAGATCGAGTGCATCCGGATGGCGGCGCGAGACGCGCGCCGGGTCGAGCCCGATTATCTCGACATCGACATCGAGATCAGGGTCTGCGTCGCCGCCAATGCCTTTGCCGGCGAGGTGGTCGAGGCGCTGTACGAGGCGATCGCCGCCCCCGGCTTCTTCGCGCCCAACAATTTCACCTTCGGCACGCCGCTCAGCCGCTCCTCGCTCGAGGCGGCGGCGCAGGCGGTGCCCGGAGTGCGGTTCGTCGATTCGATCCGGATCCGCGTGCGAGGGCTCGGCGACTGGCGCGACTTCAGCGAGACGGCCTTGGTCCCCGAGGCCGGCCAGATCATCCGCCTGCAGAACGATCCCGACCGGGCCGCCTTGGGCCTGCTGCGGATCAAGAGCGACGGAGGCCGCTGATGCTCCGTCCCGAGACCCGTCCCTGCTGCCCGGTCCCTGCGCATCCGCCTTTGCCCTACATCCGCGCCGGGCTGGAGCGGCTGCCGCGCCAGCTCGTCGGCTTCCCGGAATATCGCCGGGCGATGCTGGCCGACATCGCCGATCGGCCCGCGCTCGCCGGCTGGAAGGCGGACGGCGCGCACGATCTCGGCGTCATGCTGATCGAGGCCTGGGCCTATGTGCTCGACATCACCGGCTTCTACGACGCGATCGTCGCCGATCGCGCCTATGTCGGCACGCTCGATGACGATCGCGCGATGCGCGAGCTGGTCTCGCTGCTCGGCTACGTGCCGCGGCCGGCGATGGTGTCGCGGGTCCAGCTGGCGCTGGAAGCCAAGGGCGAGGACTTGGTCGTGGCCGCCGCCGGCACCGGCTTCCGCAGCCAGGGGTTCGACGGAGAATCGCCGCAGGTGTTCGAGCTGCTCGCGGCGGCGGGCGTCTGGCCGCAGCGCAACCACTGGACGCTGGCGCCTGTCCGCCTCGACGCCTATGACGGCAATGTCCGCTTCGCCTCCGGCACGGCGCCCAATGTCGGCGCGTTGCTGGCGCTGACCGACGGCGGCGGCGAGGTGCTCGGCGCCGGCCGCGTCGCCTCGGTCGACACCGCGACCGAAGCGGACGGCCTCAAATACCAGACCGTCCGCTTCGAGGAGGGGCCGCTCGTGGTGCCGGGCGGAACGCCGCTCTCCGACCTGCACGCCGTCCTCTTCACCCTGCGCGCGGGGCCGACGCCGCTGCTCGACCAGGGGACCGCGGTCAACAACACGGTCGAGGGCAAATATGCGATCCTCGACGCGCTCTACCCGCAGATCGGCCGGCGCGGCTTCGTCCTCGTCGAGGTCGACGGCGCCGTCCATCCCTGCCGCCTGATCTCGGTCGGCCGCTATCTCCACAGCCAGTCCACCGGCGCCTCGACGCCCGACGTCACCATTCCGCTGACGATCATCGAGTTCGAATATGGCGGCGGCAGCCTGAGCGATGCCTCGATCGCCTTCCATTTCCTGCCGCGCCGGATCGGCCAGCCGACCCGGCCGGCCGAGACCGCGATCACCGTCGATCACGTCCAGAGCTCCGGGCGCCTGGAAAAGCCGGTGCCGCCGCTCGGCAGCGCGCCCTGGTCCGGCGACGCGGTCGCGATCGGCGGCATGGCGCGCGGTGCGTTGCTGCCGGGCAGCCTGACCTATGCCGCCGACGGCACCCCGCTCTACGAGGTCGACGCGGCGGCCAGCGGCTTCGCCGAGCCGCTGACGATCCCGGTCAGGATCCACGGCAATGTCGTCGAGGCGGTGCGCGGCGAGACCGTCGTGCAGGAAGTGCTCGGATCGTCCGACGCGGCGATCGCCAGCCAGCGCTTCGTCCTGCGCAAGAAGCCGCTGAGCTGGATCGAGGACGCCTCGCAGGGGCTGGGACGCTCGCCGCAGATCACGCTCAGGATCGACGGCCTCGCCTGGACCTATGTCGAGAGCTTCTACGGCCGCGGCCCGGACGAGACCGTCTTCCGCGTCGAGATGGCAACCGACGGGAAGGCGACGATCGTACTCGGCGACGGCGTGCGCGGCGCCCGCCCGCCGTCGGGCACGGCCAACGTCACCGCCAGCTACCGCTTCGGCGCGGGCGCGGCCAAGCCGCCGCCCGGCAGCATCAAGCAGTTCGCCCGGCCGGCCCGCGGCCTTTCGCGCGTGCTCGGGCCGCTGGCCGCCACCGGCGGCGCCGATGCGGAAAGCGCGGCGGACATGGGCAAGGCGGCGCCCGGATCGATGCTGTCGCTCGGCCGCGCCGTCTCGGTCGCCGATTTCGAGGCGATCGCCCGCACCTATTCGGGAATCTCCAATGCGGCGGTCGCCTATAGCTGGGACGCCGGGCGCCACCAGGCGACGGTGATGGTGTGGATCATCAGCGAGTCCGGCGATCCGAGCGCGGCGCTGGCCGCCTATCTCGCCGCGCGCGCGCTTCCGGGCCTGCCGATCAAGGTCGCGCCGGCGACCGCTGTGGTGGTCCCGGTCTTCGACATCGGCGTCGACGCGGCGCCCGGCCATGCGCCGGAAACGGTGCGCGAGGCGGTCCGGACCGCCCTGTTCGACCCCGAGGCCGGGCTGCTCGGCCCGCGCCGCATCGCCATCGCCGCGCCGCTCTTCCGCAGCCACCTTCTCGCCGCCATCCACGCGGTGCCGGGCGTGGGCTCGGTCCGCTCGATCGCCACCGCGACCGGGCCGATGGCCAAGGCGATCAGCGTCGGCGAGGGCCAATGGCTCGACTGCCTCGCCCACGGCCAGGTGCTCTGATGGCGCTCCCCCCAAGTCCGAGCTCGGCCCGCGACCAGTTTGAGCGGCATTATGCCGAGAAGATCTGGGCGCTCATTCCCGAAATCTACCGCCACGAGGACGGGGTGTCGCACCGCCCCGGCCAGCTGCGCGCGCTCGTCGAGATCCTCGCGGAGCAGGCTGCGGTGGCGCGGCGAAGCGTCGACCGGCTGCTCGCCGACAGCCGGATCGAGGAAGCCGACGACTGGGCGATCCCCTATATCGGCGCGCTGCTCGGCACGCGCATGGTCAGCGCCTTCAATCCGGCCGGGCGGCGCGCCGACGTCGGCCACACGATCGGCTATCGCCGGCGCGCCGGGACGCCGCATCTCCTCGAGGCGCTCGCCGACGACATCGCCGACTGGGACGCGGTCGTCGGCGAAGGCTATAAGGGGCTGGCGCGAAACTGGCACATGCTGGACACCAGCGTCCCGTCCGGTGCGATCAGCCGGACGCCGCGCGGCGGCTACGCCAATCTGCGCAACGTCCGCGTCTCCGACATCATCGAAGGCCCGTTCGACGATCTCGCCCACCGGCCGGACGTTCGCCGGGCTCCCGGCCGCCGCGGGCTCTACAACATCCCCAACGTCAATCTCTTCCTGTTCCGGCAATATGCCTTCGCGCTCGTCGGGGTGACGCCGTTCCGGCTCGACGCGACCCACTACACGCTCGATCCCTCCGGCCGCGACGTGCCGCTCTTCCAGCCCGGCCGCGAGGACCGCGCCGACTGCGCCGCCCGCAACGAATGGGACGTGCGCGCGCCGATCGGCTGCCGCCGGCTCAACGCCGCCACCTACAGGCTGGCGGACGACCCTACCTTCCCACCGGCCTGGGCGCCGCTGATCGGCCGGACCTTCTTCAGCCAGCAGAGCCTGTTCGACGCGACCACGGGCCTGGGCCCGATCGATCGCGAGGCGCTGCTGGCCGCGGCGATGACGGCGCAGAGCCCACGCGGCCATCTCGTCGCCGGCGGCTTCGGCACCGAGCCGGCCATCGATCTCGCCGTCGGCGCCGCCGGCGATCCGTCGCTGACGCCGCACCAGCTCGCCGGCGCCGAGCTCTCGGCCTGGGCCGAGACCGCCGTCACCGATGCCTGGACCGCGTTGCTTCTCGATCCGGCGACCGGCCGGGTGCGCCTCACCGCCGCCCCCGGCGCGGGCGAGGCGCTGCAGATCCGCACGCTCCATTACGGCGCCTTCAGCCCGGTAGGCGCGGGCACGCACAACCGCCAGCGCACGGTGCCGTCGAGCGACCCAGCCGCGCTACAAGGACTGGCGCCGAACTGGAGCACGATCGGCGGCAATCGCATGCTCGACAGCAGTGCGACATACGCCCCGACCGCGGCCGGCGGGGCGATCACGGTGGACGCCGACGCGACCATGTGGGCGACCGACCGGAACCGCCCCTATGTGACGCTGCGGCCGCCGGCGGGGCAGCGCGAGATCCGCCTCTCGCCCGATGCGTCCGGCCGCTCGATCGAGATCAACGGACTGTGGATCGGGCTGCTGCTCGACGGCGTCGCGCCGGACGGCGATCTCGCCGAGATCGTCTTCGACGGACAGTGGCAGCGGATCCTGCTTCGCGACGTCACGCTCGATCCCGGCGGCGACCGTGCCGTGCTCGTCGGCGATCCGGCGGTTCGCATCGCCCATGTCCGGCTGGTGATCGAGGGCGTCGTCGAGGAGCTCGTCGTCGAGCGGTCGGTGATCGGCTCCGTCGCCGAGCGCGGCCTCGGCAGCGACGCCCCCTGCACGGCCGCGTCGATCCGCATCTCCGACAGCATCGTGCGCGGCTATGCCGACCAGCCGGCGCTGTCGGTCGGATCGGCTTCGGTCGAGCTCGACCGGGTGACGATGATCGGCGACTGCCGCTGCGGCCGCGCCGACATCTCCGATTCGATCATCGACGGCGAGGTCCGCGTCGAGGACGCGCAATCGAGCTGCTTCCGATTCTCGACGGCGCGCTCGGGCGGCCGGATTCCGGCGCAGTACGAATCGTTGATCCTGCCCGAGGGCCTGCCCGCCGGCACGTTCGTGTCCGATCGTTTCGGCGATCCGGGCCATCTCCAGCTGTCGGAGAGCTGCCTGCCCGAAATCGCCGCCGGGGGCGAGAATGGCAGCGAGATGGGGGCCTTCAATCGCGCCCTCGACACGATCAAGCGCGCCGACCTGAGGGCGAAGGTCCAGGAATATGCGCCGGTCCAGGCGCGGGTGCAGTTCCGGTTCGTGACATGAGTGGAGGGGATCCAAAATGACCGCCGACATCTCCCGCCTGTTCCGCGATCCGGAAAAGCAGTTTCACGGGCTGGTCCGCCAGCAGGGCCGGCTCCCAATCGACGCCGAGGAGAATCACGGCACCGACATCGCCCAGTGGACCGACGAGACCCGGTTCGTCGAGACGATCGCGCCCTCCGGATCGCCCGACGACGGCTTCAAGATCGCGCTTGCCGGCGGCGGCGTCCCGGTCGATTTCCGGATCCTCGCCGGCAGCTACTATCTCGGCGGCAGCCGGATCGAGAATCCGGCCGATCTCGACTATCGCGACCAGCGCGGCCTCAACTGGCTGCCGTTCGAGACCGACGCCGAGGGCGGCAACGAGGCGATCGGCGCCGCCCGCCGATTCCTGGTCTGGCTCGACGCGCGCGAGGCGGTGGTGACCGCGGTCGAGGATAGCGAGCTGATCGAGCCCGGCATCGGCGTCGACGGCGCCGCGCGCAAGCGCTTCAGCTGGCGCGTGCGGGCGACCCCCGTCGACGGCCCGGGCTGCGCGCTGGCGGCGACCCAGTGGCTGGCGGCGCAGAACTGGACCGGACTCGTCGATGCCGATACCGGCCAGCTCAGCTCCGGCGCGACGCTCACCGTCGCGTTCAACCCGGCCGAGGTCGACCAGGATCTCTGCCAGCCGTCGCTGACCCCGGGGTTCCTCGGCGCCCGCAACGAATGCTACCGGGTGATGATCACCCGCAACGGCCGCTACGTGTGGGGCCAGGACGATGCCGCCCCGCTCTACCGGGTCCAGATCGAGAATGTCGGCGGCCAGCCGCGGCGCATCGTCTTCCTCGACACGCCCAAGGACGAGTTCGTCCGGCCCCGCGCCGGCCACACGGTCGAGCTGCTGCGCTGGGACCAGATCCTGCCCAACAGCCAGAAGACGGCGGAAGCGATGGGCGCGTTCTACACGGTGTCGGGCGGATATGAGGACGACGCGATCACCGTGTCGGCCAATGTCGATCCGGTTTGGCGCACCTGGCTGAACAACCTGCCGGCGACGCTGCTGAGCCCGCACGACGATGACGGCGAGCAGCGCTATTTCTATCTGCGCGTGTGGACCGGCGGGGGCCAGGGGGCGCAGCCGGACATCCCGTTCGCGACCGCCGACCTGCCGGGCACCGGGCTCACCCTCGCTTTCTCGGCGGGCACGCTGCCGGGCGACCATTGGGTGATCGCGGCACGTCCCAACGCGCCGACGCGGGTGATGCCCTGGGCGCTGCTCGACGGGATGGAGACGCACGGGCCGAGGCGGCACGTCGTCCCGTTGGCCTTCGTCGATCTCGACGCGATGACGGTGAGCGACTGCCGGCGGCGCTTCCGTCCGCTCTACAAGCTGGGGGGCTGCTGCACGGTCACCGTCGGCGACGGCGTCTCGAGCTGGGGCGACGTCTCGTCCATCGCCGACGCGCTCGCGCGGCTGCCGGCGAGCGGCGGCGAGATCTGCCTCGGCCCCGGCAGCTGGGCCGAGAATGTGATCATCGAAGGCCGGTCCAACATCACCATCACCGGCTGCGGGAACCGCACCCGCTGGACCGCCTTGAACCCGGCGCTGCCGCCGCTGCGGATCCGCAACGGCGAGGCGATCACGGTCAAGCGCCTGCGCATCGACGGGGTCCAGGCGCAATGCATCCTCGCCGACGTCGATCCGATCGGCGCCGCCGGCCAGCGCAACCGCGACATCCGCCTCGAGGAACTGGCCCTGTTCTCGCCTTCCGGAAGCGCGGTGTCGGCGAGCCTGCTCGACGGCCTCTGCATGCGGCAGTGCCGGGTCGAGGTCGGCCCCTTCCCGGCCGGCGCGCCGCCGGCGGCGACCAGCGGGCTGGCCGCGGTCCATCTCCAGGGCGACGACCTGCGCGTCGAGCGCTGCTCGATCGGGGCGCCGCTGGGCGCCAACAGCCTGCCGAGCCAGCGGCCGCTCGGCGGCGTCCATATCGGCGGCGACAGCCACCGCGTCCTGCTGCTTCGCAACGAGATCGAGGCGGGCAATGGCAACGGCATCACGCTGGGATCGGTGACCATGGTCAACATCCCGGCGCCCGCCTTCGCCGCCGACCGCGAGGCGGCGACGGCCAACGCGCTGGGCGGCATCATGCGCAGCATCGGCTTCTTCATCTATGTCGACGCGGCCGGGTGCATCAATATCGGCTGGATCGATCCGCGCCCGGACGACCGGCCGGACGGCACCGTCGACGTGCCGGTCTCGGACGGGATCGTCGCCGACATCCGCATCGAGAAGAACCGGATCTCGAACATGGGCGGGAGCGGAATCGCGACCTTCCCGATGTTCGTCCTGCTCGACGGCGGCGAAGCGGCGCTCGATGCCGTTGCGGTCGAGTCCCTGCTCGCGCTCGACAATCTCATCTCCGACTGCATGCTGCTCGAGATCCCGCAGATCCCGGACATCCAGTTCCTGTTCACCGGGTTCGGCGGGATCGCGCTCGGCATGGCGTTCGACTGCACCCTGCGCGACAACCAGATCTCCGATATCGGCACCAACCGGCAGCAGGGGATGTGCGGCATCTTCGTCGGCTATGGCGAGGATCTCCGGATCGAGCGCAACCGGATCGAGAATATCGGCAGCTTCATCGCCGGCGGCGCCACCGCAGCGCCGCGTGCGGGGATCTTCGTCCGACTCGCCGCCGGCGGCATCTCGACACTGGGCGCGGCCAGGGACGAGCGGCGGACGCGGGACCGGCCCGCGCTTCTGGTCCAGACCAACATCGTCCACTCGCCCTTCGCCCGGGCGCTGCGGGCGATGGCGCTGGGGCCGGTCATGGTGACCGACAACCGCCTGTCCGGGGCCAATCCGAGCCTGTTCTTCGCCCAGCCTCTCTTCGCCCTGATCATCCTGCTGTTCGGCGGCCGATCGGTCCAGCAGCTGCTCGCCGATCCGTCCGCCGACCTCGACCTCAAGAATCTCGTCCTGCTCAACGTCATCCTCGAGATACTCGGAGGCGACGCGATCAATCTCGTCAATCTGGGCATCGCCGAGGAGCTGATGCTGCCCTACACCCTGTCGTCGCTGGCCAAGCGCGGCAACTCGGGCGAGGTGTTCACCACGTCGCGCGGCGCGGCCGCGGCGTGGAATGCAGCCGGGAAGCTGCCGGCGCCGATGTTGCGCGGCGGCGAGACGATGTTCGCGAACAACCAGGTGAGCCTGCACCGGCCCGGGGACGCCAATGCGGCGACGATCTCGTCGGTGCTCATCCTCACCCGCGACGATCTCTGCTTCGCCGACAACCAGCTCGAGGTCGAGGCCGACCTGCTCTTCGCCATGGCCGATGCCCTGCTGCTGGCGACGACGGTGCGCGCCAATTCGAACCGCATGCAGGAGAGCGCGCTATGCATCTTCTCGCTGGCGAGCTGGGGCCTCGGACTCAACACGACCGCCGACAACCAGGCGACCTTCTCCGTCAACGCCGTCGCGAACAACCCGGCCAAGCTGGTCGAGCGCGACAATCTCACCGTCTTCTGATGACGATCGAGGAGTAGGAACCATGGCCGAGATCTCGTCGAAGCAGATCGAGCAGCTTCAGCAGTCCTTCGCCAGCCCGGAGCGGCTCAACGACGGCGCGCTGCTCGCCGGCGGCGCCCTCGCTTTGCCGCTGCTCGGCCTGCGCCGGCGCCAGGCGAACCTGGAGGCGCGCCGCACCGAGATCCGCCTCGGTCCCGATCATGAAGAGACGAAGGCGAGGCGCCAGCAGGCGCAGGGGCTGGCGCTGCGGGAAAGCGACCTCCAGACGGAGGTGGCCCGCCAGCGCTTGATCAAGCCGGCGACGGGGGAGCAAGCGGGGCTGTACGGCCGGATCACGCGCAAGGGCGAGCCCGTCCCCGGCGTGGCCGTCGCCGCCCTGGACGAGGCCGGCACTTCGCTCGCGCACAGCTGCACCGGGCACGATGGCGGCTATGTGCTGTCCTTCGCCCCCGACAAGCCGATCCTGATCGAGGTGCGAGACGGGAAAAGCCGACTGTTCCGCGACGAGACCGGCACCGCCTATCCGCCCTATCGCGCCGTCCACCGCGACATCGAACTGAGCAAGGCCAAGCCCCCCTGCCCCGGCGACGAGCCCGCGGAGCCCGGCGAGCGGGTGATCGTTCCCAACCTGATCGGTATGAAGGAGGAGGAGGCGCTGCGCACGATCGAAGCGCTCGCCCTCAAGCCCGGCAAGCGCAGCACGCGGCGGGACCGCCAAGCCGGGCTGATCCTCGATCACGATCCGCCGCCCGGCGCCGCGACCAAGGCCGGCGGATCGATCGACTATGTCGTGTCGACCGCCGAGCAGACTCCCGCATCGCGGCTTCCCGATCTTACCGGCCGATCGCTCAGCCAGGCGGTGGAGGAGATCCGCAAGGCCGAGGCGACTCTCGGGGCAGTGAACGTCGCCGTCGGCGGCAGCCGAACGCCGAGCGTCCGCGCCGCCCGCGCCGACGACAAGGGCCAGACGATCGACCTCGACGTCGTCGCGGTCGGCGGCGAGGCCCAGCTGATGGGGATCGTCGCCACCGTCCTGCCGGCGACCGCCGAGGGCGCGGCGATCGGCCTGACCAGCGCGGCGACGGCGCTGGAATGGCTGAAGGCGCGCCGGCTCGACAGCCTCGAGCAGATGAACGAGGCCCAGGCGCTCGACGACGCGAAGCTGCGCAAGCGGGTCGGCCTCAAGCCCGACGAGGCGGTCGCGCCGGTCCGCGGCCTCATCCAGGCCGGCGTCAGCCGGGTGCGGAGGGTCTGAAAAGATGGCGCAGCATGCGGCACCGGTGCGGGCGCCGCCGATGAAGGCGCCGGCGGCGGCCGCGCCCGTGCTGCAGCGCAAGCTCGAGGTCGGGCCCGCCGCCGACCATTTCGAGAGGGAGGCGGACAGCGTCGCTTCCTCGGTGATGGCGGGAACGTCGGCACCGGTCTCGATCCCACCGACCATCACCCCGATCGGCGCGCAGCGAAAGTCGCAGCCGGTCAAGAATAAGGAGGAGGAGAAGAAGGGCAAGCCGCCGAGTAAGGGGATGGCGCAGCGCAAGGCCGCCGCGCCGAAGCGGCCCGAGGAGGAGCCCAAGGCGCCGAAGGCGAAGGCCGCGCGGGCCCAACGCAAGGCCGCGCCGAAGCCTCCCGAGGAGATGAAGAGCCCGAAAAAGGCCCGCGCCCAGCGCGAGCCGGCGGCGGGCGCCGAAGGCGGCAGCGCGAGCGCGGCGACCGACGGGGCGATCCAGGCGATGCGGTCGGGGCTCGCGCCCGGCCTCGACGGCGGCACCAGGACCTTCATGGAAGGCCGGTTCGGCCGCGACTTGAGCGCGGTGCGGGTCCATCACGGGACCGAGGCGGCGCGCGCGGCCGACGCGCTCGGCGCCCGCGCCTTCACGGTCGGCAACGACATCTTCTTCAATCGCGGCGAATATCGGCCGAACAGCGGCGAGGGCCGCCGCCTGCTCGCCCACGAGCTCACGCACACGGTGCAGCAATCCGGCTCCGGCGGCACCGCCGCGCGCAAGCGGATCCAGCGCGGCGGCCCGCCGCCGAAGGCGCCGGAGGCGACGCCCTCCGGCCCGACCAAGGAAGCCGTGCCGGCGGACGGTATCCTCACTTTCACGCTGGACAATGGCGGCCCGAACACCACCGGAAAGATCAAGAGCGCCGCAGGCCAGAAGGAGGTGGAGCTGCCTTATCTCAGCCTGCCCAAGGTCAATGGCGCGCTTAAGGGAACGACACCGGACGCGAAGGCGACAAGCGGCTCGCTACCTGTGGACGGGACGCGCTATTCGATCACGGGATCGGGGACGAAGTCCACGATGATGCCGATCAACCGCTGGCTGAAGGGCGCGCGCGAGCCCAAGTTCCAGGCCGATATCCTCACCCATCTCAACGCCAAGCTGCCGAAGGCCGAGGCGGACCCCAAGACGCCGCCGGCCAACGACCCCCTCAAGATGCCCAACGGCTTCTACGTGCTCGGCTTCGAATCCTCTTTCACCGGCGCGGAGAAGAACACCTTCATCTGGGGCTCGATCACCGACCTGGCGCAGGCCCAGCTCGTGCTCGCACCGCGATGGTCGAGCCGCGCGGGCGAGGCGACGTTCGAGGCGGACCATATCCTCGAGACGCAGCTCGGCGGTGCCGACGAGTTCGACAATCTCTGGCTGCTCGATGCCGGCTTCAACGGCTCGGTGGGACCGGCGATCGGAACCCGGATCCTCTCGGACCTGATCGCCGCGACCAAGGACGTCGAGAAGCGATACGACCTTACCGGGACCCCGCTTCCCGGCGCCGGGACGATGCGCGAAAGCTGGAAGCTCACTTTCGTCAATCTGAGAGAAGAGAAAAAGTTCGGCACGACCAAGACCTTCTGGACCCGCCAGAGCATCAGCGAGGGCCTGCACCTCAAGCCGATCAAGTTCCTGACATCGAAGGACCTTCAGAGCCGCGGCTTCCGCCCCAAGGGCGCCGAGGGCACGCCGTCGAAGATCTACATCTTCCCGACCCCGAACGGGGGCAAGATGTGGACGTTGAACGTGGGGGACAAGGGCGAGCTCAAGCCACCGGGGAAGCAATTCTTCTATCCCAACATGGAGCTGATCGGCGGAACGCTCGAGCCGGCCGGCGCGGGCGGCACCAAGATTGCGACCATTCAGGTCATGTGGAGGAAGGCGAAGCGCACCGCCAAGGGCGCCGCGGTAACGAAGGGCGGCAAGATCGTACGCGAGGAGGTGCCGAAGAGCGTCGACCTCGACCGGCTGCCGGGCTTCTACGACGTCGGCTATATCAGCACGCGCTCCGTCCAGGACGCCCGCACCGGCTGGGACCTGCCAGGCGCCTCCCCGGTGGACTTCACCGAATTCGGCCTGAACACGGAAGGCTATCTGGTCGGCAGCGGCGTGCTCACCGCCACCAAGGCCCTCCTTCCGGGGCTGCGGGCCGACGTCGTCATGCTGCCGACCGAGCTTCGGATCGACTTCCCGATCCCGATGGAGGCCTTCAGCCTCGGCCCGGTCACGGTCACGGCCCTTTCGATGTCGCTGGGGGTCAATGACGGCGGCCCCTTCCTGCGCGGCGCCGCCGATTTCATGGTCACCTCGCTCGGCGAAGGCAGCATCGTCGCCGAGGTCGGCAAGGCAGGACCCGTCATCTCCGGCGACTTCAACCTGGCCATGGACTTCCTGAACCCGGCCAACGTCGCCGTCAGCTACGATTTCGCCAATGACGCTTTCAGCGCGCAGGCGACGCTCGGCGTTCAGGCAGGCAGGATTCCGGGAATCGAATCGGGTCAGGTCGCGATCGGGATGAGCCGGGACGCGGTGACGTTCGCCGGCACGCTCAGCCTCG
Organism: Sphingosinicella terrae; assembly: GCF_003347635.1. GTDB lineage: Bacteria > Pseudomonadota > Alphaproteobacteria > Sphingomonadales > Sphingomonadaceae > Allosphingosinicella > Allosphingosinicella terrae. The sequence continues at coordinate 224,084 of NZ_QDFY01000003.1, read as the reverse complement.
GCGGGCCGCTCAAGGGCACCGTGATCAACGTCAGCTACGACAAGACCACCGGCCTGAAGATCGGCGCCGACAACATTCCGCTGCCGCTGAACGACATCCCCGCGATCCAGAATGCGAGCCTGTCGATCAGCGCCACCCGAACCCCGGAGGGCGTGTGGAGCTTCGCCGGCACCGGCACCGCCACCCTCGCGGTACCCGGGGCCACCGGCACGATCACCATCTCCTATCTGGACGGGGCGATCACCTTCACCACGGCGGCACAGATCGCCAAGGGCCCGGCGAGCGGCACACTGAACTTCACCGCCACGAACCGCGCCCTCGACGAGGACGGCAAGCCGATCGAGGGTCCGCCGACCGACACGATCAGCGTCTGGGGCAAAGGCACCGTCACCATCCAGTTCGGCAAGATCCTGACCGGCACCGCCGGCGTCGAACTCACGCCCGACAACCATATCATCATCTCGGGATCGATCGGGCTGCCGCCGGTCTTCGAGCTGTTCCCGAAGAAGGAATATAAGAAGGACCTGCTCACCCTGGCCCCGCCGGAATTCCCGATCTGGGGAGTCTCGGTCGCCGGGGTCGGCATCGGCATCTTCGCCTTCGTCGACGCGACCGTCGCCTTCAACGCCTTCGTCGGCCCGGGCGAGATACGAAACGCCCAGATCGGCGCGACCATGGATCTCGAGAAGCCCGAGGAAGCGACCGTCACCGGCCATGCCGATGTCGTCGTCCCGGCTTATGCCGGCCTCTCGCTCGACGTCGGCGGCGGGCTCAGGGCGCGCCTGGCCGTCGCCTATGCGGAAGGGCGGGTGGGCCTCAAGGGCGAGCTCGGCATCGAGGCGGGCGCCTCGGCGGCGATCGACATCGCCTGGAACAAGGACGACGGGCTCGAGGTCGGCGCCGATCTCAAGGCCGAGGCCAAGCCAAAATTCGAACTTTCCGCCAATGCCAGCGTCACCGTCGGAGTCGACCTGTGGGTCACCGACGTCTCGCATACGTTCGGCCCGTGGACGAAGATGCTCGGCACCTTCGGCCCGGACATGACCCTGGGCGTGCGAATGCCGGTCAAATGGTCGGAAGCCGAAGGACTCGATCTCGACCTCGAGGACATCGAGGTGACCAAGCCGTCGCTCGACGCCAGCGCCCTCATGTCCAGCGTCTTCGACGAGCTGGCGGGCTGAGGCTCGCCCGGCGCCGCGCTTGCATCGGCCGGCGCGACGGGCATGCTCGCGCGCCTGACGAATCGATCCGAAAGTGGATGGCATGGACAGAAGAACCTTCATCGCCGCGCTCGGCGCGACTTCGGGCCTGGCCATGCTGGGCGGCGCCCCGGCGCGCGCGGCCTTCCAGGCCGCGACGGCCGGCTCCGCCGACGCGGCCCTGTCGGCCTTGCTCGACCGCATGTTCTTCCATGTCATGGAGACCAATCCCGAATTCGCGACCATGCTCGGGCTCGACACCGGGGAGCGAGCCGGCCTGCGGTCGCGGCTCTCCGATTACTCGCCGCAATCGCAGGCGCGCGAGCTTGCCGCCTTCCGCAGCTTTGCGGTCGACCTGGACGCTATCGACCGCAGCCAGCTCTCCGAAGCCAGCCGGCTGCATCGCGACGCGGTCACGTTCCTGACGGCAAGCGCGATCGAGGGGCTGGCCGAATTCCCTTATGGCAGCAACGCGATCGGCTATGTCCCCTACGTGATCAGCCAGCAGGACGGCGCCTACCAATCCATCCCCGATTTCCTCGACCAGCATCACCGGATCAGCGGGCCCGAAGATGCCGTGACCTATCTCGCGCGGCTCGAGGCCTTCGCGATCGCGCTCGACCAGAATAGCGACAAGCAGCGGGAGGATGCGGCGCGCGGAGTGTTCGCGCCCGGCTTCATCCTGTCGACGACTCTGGACCAGCTGAGGGCGCTGCGCGGCGTCCCGGCGGCCCAATCGGTGCTCGTCACCTCGCTCGGGCGCAAGGCGCGCGATGCCGATCTGGCCGGCGACCACGCCCGCCGGGCCGAGGCGATCGTGACGGAACAAGTCTATCCGGCGCTCGACCGCCAGATCGCCCTGGTCGAAGAGCTTCGCGGCCGCGCCACCAGCGACGCCGGCGTGTGGCGCCTGCCCCAGGGCGAGGCCTATTACGCGGCCTCGGTCCACGCCGCGACGACGACCGACATGTCGCCGGAGGAGGTACACCAGCTCGGGCTCGCGCAAGTGGCCGAGATCAGCGGCCGGCTCGCGCAGATCCTGTCCTCGCAGGGCATAAATGGCGCCGACCTCACCGCACAGCTGGCGACTTTGAACAGCGATCCGCGCCAGCTCTATCCCAACACCGATGCCGGCCGCGAGCAGCTCCTCGCCGACCTCAACCGGCAGATCGAGCAGGTCGACGCGCTGCTGCCGCGAGCCTTTGCCAGCCGCGCGCGCGCCGAAGTGCAGGTGGTGCGGGTGCCGGAGCTGATCCAGGATGGCGCCTCCAACGGCTATTACCAGCCCGCCCCCTTCGACCTGTCGCGGCCGGCCAATTACTATATCAATCTCAAGGACACCCACGACTGGCCGAAATACGGGCTCCCCTCGCTCACCTATCACGAGGCGATGCCGGGTCATCATCTCCAGATCAGCCTCGCCCAGGAGAGCCGCGACACGCCGATGCTGCTCAAGCTCAGCCCGTTCGGCGCCTATACCGAAGGCTGGGCGCTCTATGCCGAGACCCTCGCCGACGAGCTCGGGGTCTACGAGAACGATCCGCTCGGACGCGCCGGCATGCTCCAGTCGCTGCTGTTCCGCGCAGCCCGGCTGGTCGTCGACACCGGCCTCCACCACAAGCGCTGGAGCCGCGAGCAGGCGACCGACTACATGGTCCGCACCACCGGCTTTCCGGTGCCGAGGACGCAGCGCGAGATCGACCGCTACTGCGCCTCGCCCGGCCAGGCCTGCAGCTACAAGGTCGGCCACACCGTCTGGGTCCGGCTGCGCGGCGAAGCGCAGGCGGCGCTCGGCGACCGCTTCGATCTCAGGCAGTTCCACCAGATCCTGCTCAAGGGCGCGCTGCCGCTGACCATCCTCGAGCAGGAAGTGGATCGCTGGGTCGCGGCGCAGCGCGCCTGACCCGGCCGCGCCCCGGTCGGCGCCCGACGGACAGGAAGCCGACCGCGGCCATGAAGCCGCCGAACACGTTCCGGAAACCCGACGCGCCCAGGCGGCTGCCTTTCCTTCGCCCGGTTTCGCTGGCATCGGCGGAGCGACGTCACCGACGAGGAAGCCATGAAGCCGATCGCGCGACTGATGCTCGCATTGTCTTGCCTGCTCCCGGCCGCACCCATCGCGGCCCAGGCACCGCTGCCGCCGATCGATATCATCGTGCCGGCGCCGCCGATCGAGCTGCCGCCGCCGCCCGAGCCGATCGACCTCGACGCGCCGCCGGCGCCGGTGGAGCTGCTCCAGGTCCTTCCGCCCGACGTCGCCCGGCTCATCCGCACCGCGATGAATTCCGGAGACGAAGCGGCGGTGGCGACGATGACGCGCTTCGCGCTCCAGGCTTTCCCGAACGCCGCGCAGGACGTCCAGGTGATGCGGGCGGGTTACGACCGAGCCATGGCTCAACGGCGCGAGGCGGCGGAGGCGGAGAGGATCAGGCGGCTCGCCGCCGCCCGGATCACCGACAATTGGGACGGCAGTATCGAGCTCGGCGCATCCCGCACCACCGGCAATTCGAGCAGCTTCGGCTTCTACGGCGCGATCCAGGCCGAGCGCCGGGGCCTGCGCTGGGACAATAGCGTCAACGCGCGCGCCGAGCTTCAGGAGACCAACGGCGTCCGTTCGGTCGAGCGGATCAACGCCTCGTGGCGGCCCCGCTACCGCCTGGGCGACGATCTCCAGATTTACGGCCTCGCCCAATATGAGCACGACCCGATCATCGGTCTCGACCATCGCTACACGGCCGGCACCGGCATCAGCTACACGATCATCGGCGAGCCGGAGATGACGCTTCGCTTCGACGGTGGGCCGGCGCTGCGCCGGACGCAGAGCACCGGCGGCAACGTCGACACCGCCGTCGGCGGCCGCGCCGCGTTCGACTTCGCCTGGAAGATCTTGCCGACGCTCGAGCTCAAGCAGGACGGGTCGTTCATCATGGACGGCGGCAACGAAAGCGGCCGCGCCATCACGGCCATCGAGACCCGCCTGTTCGGTACCGTGCGCGCGCGCCTGTCCTACGAGCTGCTCTACGAGCGGAATTCGGTGCTGGGGACGGACTCGTTCGGGACGAGCGGACGGACGACGCTGGTCGTGGGCCTGTAGAGCGAAGGACCGCCTCGTCACCTGGCCGTCCGACCGCCACGCCTAACCCACCTTTCGAACCGGCGTCAGGACGAGACGGTCGATGATCACCGCCATCTCGACGCAATCCAGCTCGGGCTCCTGCTCCAGCCACCAGGACAGCAGGCCGATCATCGATCGGACGCTGTGGTCGATGGCGAGTCGGGGCGGCAGCCCGGGCGGGTCGGGAAGCCCGGCTGAATCCGCCCAGCGCAGCGAGCGCTCGATCAGCAGCCGGCGAATCTGACGCTCCGCGCCGCCGCCGAGCAGCGCCCGGCAGATGCCGCGATGCTCGTCGACGAAATGGCACAAGGTCAGCGCCGCTGCGCGCGTATCGTCGTCGCGCAGCGCCGGGATCATCGTCGCCAGCAGCTCGCGGTTAAGGCTCTCGGCGACGTCGAGAAGGAGCTCGTCCTTGTCACGATAATGACGGAAGAAGGTGGCATAGCCGATGCCGGCGCGCTTGACGATGTCGGCGATGGTCACCGAATCGAAGTCGCGGGTCTCGACCAGCTCCAGCACGGCGGCGGCCAGCGCCGACCGAGTCCTCTCGATCCTGGGATCCATATTCCTCTTGACCGGGACGGCAGCACCCGGCAGGGGCGACTTATGATCCACGCTGGATCATAAGTCAAAGGCCGCTTATGTCGAAGCCCCTCCCGATCGGATGTGTCAACACCCGGCCGGCGGCGAAGGTTGCAGCATGCGGCGCGAGACGTTCGCGCGCGCCCCGTGCGGCCGCTTTCCTCCTTGCCTGCATCCTGGTCGGCGCCTGCACGACTGGACGGGCGCCACGTCCGCCGGAGGCGGCCCTGCCCGGCCGGTTCGAGGCTCCGGGTGCAGCCGTTGCCCAGCCGCTCGACCGCTGGTGGACGGTCTATGGCGACCCGCAGCTCGAGGGGCTGGTCGATCAGGCGCTCGCCCGCAACTTCGACGCCCGGCTGGCGCTGGCGCGGCTCGAGGAAGCGCGCGCTTTGCGCTCAAGCCGGCTCGCGCAGATCGGCCCGCAAGGCGGGATCGAGGGATCGGGCGAGGTACGCCAGACCGAGAACATAGGCGGCGAGCAGAGCGTCGACATCCCCGGCGTCCCGCCGGGCTTCTCGCTGACCCCGAGCGGCACCAGCGCCCAGGCCAATCTCGGCTTCAACGTCAGCTGGGAGCTGGACCTGTTCGGCCGCAATGCGGCGACGCGTCGCGCCGCGGAAGGGGAGTTCGCCGCCGCGCGTTTCGAGGCGGAAGCCGCCCGCGCCGCAACCGCGGCCGAGATTGCCGACAGCCTGTTCGAAGCGCGCGCCGTCGCCGTCCAAGTAGAGGACGCTCGCGCCACCCTTCGAATCCAGGAAGAGCTTGCCCGGGTCGCCCGGATCCGCGGCGAACGCGGCTTGGCGCCGACCTCCGACACCGCCAGGATCGAGGCCGACGTCGCCCAGGCGACGGCCCAGCTGCGCGAATTGGAGGCGCAGCTGCGTACCCTGCGGCGTTCCCTCCTGCTGCTGATCGGCAACGCCACCGCCGAGCTCGACAGCTTCCAGATCACCCCCGATCTCGGTCCGGTTCCGGCGCCGCCGGCGCTCATCCCGGGGGAATTGCTCGTGCGCCGGCCGGACGTGCGTCAGGCCGAGGCGCGCATCGAGGCGGCCGCCGGCAACCTCACGCTCGCCGAGCTCGAGCTCTTCCCACGGATCACGCTTCGACCGGGCCTCGGGCTCGGCCTCCAGCGCGGCACGTTCGAAAGCACCACCGCCTTCTGGGCGTTCGGTGTCGGACTCACCCTGCCGGTGCTCGATCGCGCACGCCTGCTCGCGGAGCTGCGCGCCTCGGGCGCGCGAGCGGAGCAGGCGGTGCTCGGCTACGAGCAGGCGGTACAGACCGCTTATGCGGAGGCGGACCAGGCGCTCACCCTGCTGGAGGCGGATCGCAACCGGCTCGCCGTGCTCGAGGCCGGCGCGCAGCGTGCCCGTGTCGCCTTCGATGCGGCGCAGCGCCGCTACGCGCTCGGACTCGAGGACCTCACCGCCGTCCTCGACGCGGAGCGGGCCTGGCGCGCGACCCGCTCGGCAGCCGCAGCCGCGCATGCCCAGGCTCTGCGGCGCAGCGTGCAGACCTTCCGGGCCTTCGGCGGCGGCTGGACGCCGCCGGCGCGGGCGACGGCGGCACAAGAAGGGATCGAAGGATGAAGCGGGGATGGTTCTTGGCGGCTTGCCTCGCTCTCGCCGGCTGCGCCGGCGCAAGCGAGGAAGCCCAGGAAAAGCAGGCCGCGTTGCGCACGGTCAGCGTCGCCCGGGTCGAGCTGCGCCCGCTCGCCGGCGGCCTTGCCGCTTCCGGCATCTTCATCCCGCGCGAGGAAGCGGCGGTCGGCGCGGAGGTCGGCGGCTACCGAATTGCCGCCGTGCTCGCCGAGGAGGGCGATTTCGTCCGCGCGGGACAGCCGCTGGTGCGGATGGACCCGACGCTCCTGCAGGCGCAGATCGCCCAGCTCGAGGCCAATCTCGCCCAGCAGCGCATCCAGGCGACGCAGGCGGAGCGGGAGGCGGCGCGGGTCGCCGGCCTGGACGGCGAAGGAATCGTCGCCACCGAGCAGATCGAGCAACGCCGCACCCAGGCCGCCAATGCGCGCGCCGCGGTACGGGGGGCGGAGGCGCAGCTGCGCGAGCTGCGCACCCGCGTCGCCCGCCTGACCATCACCGCGCCCGTGTCGGGACGGATCCTCTCCCGCAACGTGCGGCCCGGCGATATCGGCACGGTGGGCGGCGAGCCGATGTTCCGGATCGCGCGCGGCGGCCTCGTCGAGCTCGCGGCGGACGTGCCCGAAGCCGAGCTGGCGGCGATCCGGCCAGGCCAGCCGGCCGAGGTCGAGCTGCCGGGCGGACGAACGGTCACCGGGGCCGTGCGGCTTCTCTCCGCCGAGGTCGGCGAGGAGACCCGGCTCGGCCGGGTCCGGATCAGCCTGCCGCCGGATGCGGACCTGCGTCCCGGCGGATTCGGCCGCGCCCGCTTCACCGGCGCGATGGCGGCGACGCCGGCGGTGCCGGAGGATGCGCTGCGCTTCGACGCCGACGGCGTCTCGGTGATGACCCTGGCCCAGGGAAATCGGGCGCGGCGGGTGGCGGTCAGCACCGGCCGGCGCGCGGGCGGCTGGGTGCAGCTCGTCACCGGACCGCCGGTGGGAACGCCGGTGCTGCTCGGCGGCGGCGCCTTCGTCCTCGAAGGCGAGACGGTGCGCCCGGTCCCGGCGCGGGCGACCGCGCGGACCGCGCCCGCCGCGACGCCGGCGACGCCGCCCGCGGAGGCGGCCCGGTGAGCGAGCGGCAACCGCGCGGCATCTCCTCCTGGGCGATCCGCAATCCGATTCCGGTCTCGGTCCTGTTCATCGGGCTGAGCATCGCCGGCATCGCCGCCTATCTGTTCCTGCCGGTCAAGCAATTCCCCGACGTCTCGTTCCCGGTCGTCCAGGTCGCGGTCGTCCAGGAAGGCGCGGCGCCGCAGGAGCTGGAGACCCAGGTGACCCGGCTCATCGAGGACGCTGTGACCAGCGTCTCAGGCGTCGACAACGTCATCTCGACCGTCACCCAAGGCAGCTCGATGACGATGATCGAGTTCGAAGTGGGCGACGACGCCCAGCGGGCGACCGACGACGTCCAGCGCGCGATCGACGAGATCAGGAGCGACCTTCCCCGGGAGATCGAGGAGCCGATCGTCCAGCGCCTCGAGATCGACCAGGCGCCGATCCTGACCTTCGCCGTCGCCGCGGCCGACACGAGCGAGACCGAATTGTCCTGGTTCGTGGAGGACACGATCGCGCGCGAGCTGATGGCGCTTTCGGGCGTCGCCCGCGTCTCGCGCGTCGGCGGCGTCGATCGCGAGGTCAACGTCGTCCTCGACCCCGACCGGCTCGCCGCCTACGGCGTCACCGCGCCCCAGATCAACGACGCGCTCCGCGCCTTCCTGGTCGACACCGGCGGCGGCCAGGCCCGCGTTGCCGGCCAGGAACAGAATATCAGGGTCCTCGGCGCGGCCGAGTCGATCGAGCAGATCCGGGCCGTCCAGATTCCCGCCGGCGGAAGGCTGGTGCTGCTCGGCGACGTCGCCTCGATCGGCGCCGGCGCCGGCGAGGAGCAGGGCTTCGCCCGGCTGGACGGCCGGCCGGTCGTCGCCTTCCAGGTGATGAAGACCCCCGCGGCGAGCGACGTCGCCGTCGAGGAGGAGGTGATGGCCTCGCTCGACGGGATCCGTGCCGCGCATCCCGGCCTCGACGTCCAGCTCATCGTCTCGACGGTGCGCGAGACCCGGGAGAGCTTCTCGGCGACGGTCCATGTCCTGATCGAGGGCATGCTGCTGGCCGCCTTGGTCGTCTTCCTGTTCCTGCGGGAATGGCGGCCGACCCTGATCGCGGCGCTGGCGATGCCGCTCTCGCTGCTGCCGACCTTCGTCGTCATGATCCTGCTCGGCTTCTCGCTGAACGTCATCACCTTGCTCTCGCTCACCCTGGTGATCGGCATCCTGGTCGACGACGCCATCGTCGAGATCGAGAATATCGAGAAGAGGATCGAACGCGGCCAGACGCCCTATCGCGCCGCCCTGGAAGGCGCGGACGCGATCGGCCTCGCCGTCATCGCCACGACGATGGCGATCGTCGTGGTGTTCACGCCCGTTTCCTTCCTCAGCGGCACGGTCGGCCAGTTCTTCGAGGAATTCGGCCTCACGGTGGCGGCGGCGGTGCTGTGCTCGCTGCTGGTGGCGCGATTGCTGACACCCCTGCTCGCCGCCTATTTCCTCAAGCCGCGCCGCAAGCCGGTCGAACATCGCGACCTGCCCGGTTACTATCGCAAGAGCCTCGACTGGGCGCTCAACCACCACAAACTGGCGGTCCTGGCCGGCGGCCTGTTCTTCGTCGGCTCGCTGATGCTCGCGGGACTGCTGCCGGCCGGGTTCATGCCGGCGACCAATCCGGGATTCATCTATCTGGAGGCGCAGGCGGCGCCGGGCGCCACCCAGGACGACATGGACCGGATCGTCCAGCGCACCACCGTCTTGCTCCACCGCCATCCCGCGGTCGAGCATGTGTTCGCCCAGACCGGCGGCAACAGCGTCGCCTTCGGCGGAACGTCGGACCTGCGCCGCGCCACCATCACCGTCTTGCTCGATCGCGAGCAGGACGTCACCACCGAGCAGTTCAAGGGCGAGATGAGGCCGCTGCTCCGCGAGATCGCCGACGCCCGGGTGTCCACCCAGGGCGAATGGGGTGCGCCGCAGCTCGAGATCGTCCTTTCCGGCGACAACGGCCCGCTGCTCCAGCGCACCGCCGAGCGGCTGGAGCGGGAGATGCGCGGCCTCGCCACGGTCGCCGATCCGCGCCCGTCCATGCCGCCCCCAGGGCCGGAGCTCGTCATCCGTCCCCGGCTCGCAGAGGCGGCGCGACTCGGCGTCAGTGCCCAGACGATCGCCGCCGCCGCTCGGGTGGCGACGATCGGCGACATCGATGCCAATGTCGCCTTCTTCACCGAAGGCGAACGGCGCCTGCCGATCCGCGTGCGGCTGCCGGTCGAGGCGCGCCAGCAGCTCGAGATCATCGAATCGCTGCAGCTGCCGACCGCCTCCGGCGGAACGACCACGCTCGGCGCCGTCGCCGATATCAGTTTCGAGCCCGGGTTGGGGCGGATCGAACGCTTCAACCGCCAGCGCCGGGCCGCCGTCGCGGCCGACCTCCCCCCCGGGGTGACGCTCGGCCAGGCCACCGCGGAGATCGAGGCCCTGCCGGTTCTCCAGGACCTGCCGGAGGGCGTCACCCTCACGCCCACCGGCGACGTCGAGCAGATGCAGGAGCTGTTCCTGGGCTTCGGCGCGGCAATGGCCGCCGGCGTGTTCATGATCCTGGCGGTGATGGTGCTGCTGTTCCGCAGCTTCCTCAAGCCGATCATCATCCTGTCGGCGCTGCCGCTGTCTATCGGCGGCGCCTTCCTCGGCCTCCTCCTCGTCGGGCTCGACCTCACCTTGCCGGTGCTGATCGGGCTGCTCATGCTGATGGGGCTTGCCGCCAAGAATTCGATCCTGCTCGTCGAGTTCGCGATCGAGCGCGAGCGCGAAGGCGCGGACCGCCGCGAAGCCGTGCTCCACGCCTGCCGGGAACGCGCCCGGCCGATCGTGATGACCACCTTCGCGATGGCGGCCGGCATGCTCCCCACAGCTCTCGGGATCGGCGAAGGCGCCGCCTTCCGCCAGCCGATGGCGGTGGCGGTGATCGGCGGCCTGATCAGCTCGACGGCGCTGTCGCTGGTGCTGGTGCCGGTGGTCTACGAGGTGGTCGACCGGATCGAGCAGAGGCTCGCACCGAAACTCCGGCGACTGATCACGGTGCCGGCGGAAAAGGACCTGCGCGAGAGCCCGGGCTAAAGCAGGCAGTCAGCCAGGCTCTCAACCCGCCGGCTCGCCGATATCGCTCCGCGTCGACGCCGCCTGTTCGACGAGCCATTCGCAGACTGCATCGATCTGAGGCGCGCGCCTGCGGGCCGGTCCGCGAACCAGATAATAGACCTCGCCCTTCAGGGTCGGCGCGAAGGGAGGGACCAACAGTCCGCACCGCAGCGCCTCGTCGGCGATCGCCAGGCTCATCAGCGCCACGCCCTGCCCTGCGATCGCGGCCTGCAAGGCATGGCTTTCCTCGTTGAAGCGCAGCGGCGGCGCGGCCGCCGGGCCATCCATGCCGGCAAGAGCGAGCCATTTCGGCCAGCCGGGCGCCTCCGGATCCGGGCGATGCCGGTCGAAATGGATCAGCACAGCCCGGGCGAGGTCCGCCGCTCCGCTTATGCCGAGACGGGGACTCGCGACCGGAGCGAAGAGTTCGGGGAAAAGCGGCGCCGCCTCGCCGCCGGGCGGGGGCGATCGCGACAGGCGGATGGCGAGATCGGCCTTGCCGGCCTCGAGGTTGACCAGCTCGTCCGTGGCCAAGACCGACAGCATCAGGTCGGGATGGCGCTCGCGAAGGTCGCCGAGGCGAGGCACGAGCCAATGCGCGGCAAAGGCCGTCGTGGCCGTGATCACCACCTCCGCGCGATCCCCCAATGACCTCACCCGGCCGACCGCCTCGCTCATCCGGTCGAACCCGTCCCTCAAGGCCGGGAAGAGCTGATCCCCGACCGGCGTGACGATCACCTGACGCGTGCGCCGATCGAACAGGCGCTGGCCGAGGCTGTCCTCGAGAAGCCGGACCTGATGGCTGATCGCGGTCGGGGTCACACCGAGCTCCTCGGCGGCACGCTTGAAGCTCCCATGACGTGCCGCCGCCTCGAACGCGCGAAGGCTGGAGAGCGGCGGCAGGCGGCGCGACATACGGATGAATCCTGTTCATGCATCAGGTGCCAAATCGGCGTTTGTACGCCGCCCCGCAATTCTGTCAATGCGGCCCGATCCTGAGGCCGCCGCCTCACCGATGATGAGGAGATTTCAGCCATGACGACGATATTGCACCTCGATGCGAGCGCCCGGCAGACCGGCTCGCACAGCCGGCGCCTGAGCGCGCGCTTCGTTCGGCGATGGCATGAAGCGAGGCCGGAGGACCCTGTCGTCTATCGCGACGTCGGCCGGCAACCGCCCGCTCCGGTCACGGCGGCTTGGATCGAGGCGGCTTTCACGCGGCCGGAGCAGCGCACGCCCGCCATGGAGGCGGTGCTCGGCGAAAGCGACCGCCTCGTCGACGAGCTGATCGCCGCCGATCTCATCGTCGCCGGCGTGCCGATGTACAATTTCGGCGTGCCGGCGCCGTTCAAGGCCTATATCGACAATGTCGTACGGGTCGGCCGCACCTTCGGCTTCGACCGCTCCCGCGCCGGCGAACCCTATTGGCCGCTTCTCGCCGACATGGAGAAGACGCTGGTGATCCTCTCGTCGCGGGGCGACCATGGCTATGACCGGCCGGAGCGGATCGCCCACATGAACCACGTCGAGCCGAGCATCCGGACGGCCTTCGGCTATATCGGGATCACCGACGTCCACAGCATCGCCGCCGAATATGACGAATATCGCGATGCGCGGCTCGCCCGGTCGCTGGCCGACGCGGAACGGCGCATCGACGCGCTCGTCGACAGCCTCACCGGCGCGCAAGACGCAGAGCCTGGGGCTCCGGCCATGTTGCGCGCCTGTGCCTAGAGCCTTGCCTGGTCAAACGAGCTGCCGGGATCCGAGGAGCGAGTGGGATCCCAGGTGGCCTGCGTCGGCTCTGCCCGGCGAGGACGAGCAGTTGGGGCCCCGGCCTGGCCGGTGTCGGCAACGAAACCACCCGACAGCGCGGTCGAAGCCGGGTCTAGCTCAGATGTTCATGGATCCGTCGAGCAACCTCGTCCGGATGCGTCATAGGGAAATCATGCCGGCCGCCGCGGATGATCCGCAAGACGGCATTCGGAAGCGATTCGGCCAGCCTTTCGCCGACGCGTGGGGGACTGATGGAATCCCTGTCTCCCCAGAGCAGCAAGGTGGGAGCGGTAATGGTCGACAATTGCAACGAGAGGTCCTCCCGGACCTGCGTGATCCACGACATGGCTCCGGGATATTCCTCGCGATACTCGGCTCGCCAGTCGAGGCCGCCGAGGGAGTCGACAGCAATTCCGCCAGACGTGCCGGCCAGCACGAGACGCCGGACGCTGCCCGGCGCTTCGATGGCGACCTTGAGCGCCACCAGGCCGCCCATCGACTGCGCGACGAGGTCGACCGGAGATTCGATGCGTGCAAGCACAAGGTCGACGAGATCGTCGATTCCCGTGACATCCGCGCGATGCGGCTCCACGCCAAGACCCGGCCAGGAGAAGCAATGACAATCCCAATCGGTCGGCAGGCGCTCGGCAACGGGCTTCCAGAACCGCGCGCTCCCGCTCGCCCCGGGTAGGAAGAGCTTCTTCGTCATCCTGCCCGGCTAGTTGCACCGGGCTTTCGCGTAAAGCAGGTTCGACGAAGGGGCGGCTTCGCGTTCGGAACGTTGCGCTTCTCGTCAGAGTCCATCCCGCACAGACTGGAGGAAGTATCTTATGCCGATCGCGCATGACGAAACGGCGATCCGCGACAGCCTGAACGAGCTCGCGCACGCGCTTCGCACCAGGGACACCCCTGGCGAAAGGAGATGATTGCATGATTACCTGCGTCGTCGATTACGAGATCGACCCCCTCGAGATAAAGGCTTTCGAGCGGTTCGCGAAACGCTGGATGGAACTGGTTCAGCAAGAAGGAGGGGTCCATCACGGCTACTTCCTCCCCTCGGAGGGATCGAGCGACCGGGCGCTGGCCCTGTTCAGTTTCCCCTCGCTCGCCGCGTATGAGGAATATAGGAGCAAGTTCGGCGTGGACGCCGCCTTCATCGAGGCCGATCGCATCCGGGACGAGAGCCGTTGCGTCCTTCGATACGACCGCACGTTCATGCGCCCACTCCTGCCTTAGATTCCGGGCGAGCCAGGGACGTCAGCGATCTCCCCCGGCCGCCCGCAGGGCACGCACGACATGATGCGTCAGCAACGCTCCCTCCTCATTCCAGGACCTGAATGAAATCGGCTCTGTCACGGCGCCTCCACCCGGGCCGGGACAGCCTCTAGATCATCGGTTCCGCACGCTCCGCCGGAGCCGCTGAGGCCCGCCTGGCGACCGACGTTGCGATCCTGGCCCAGGCGGCTCCGAGCCGCTCCATCGCCGTCTCCAGCCGCTCGGGCTCGAGGCTGAAGGGCAGCCGCACGAAACGCTCGTAGGCGCCGTCGACGCCGAAGCGCGGGCCGGCGCCGATGCGCACGCCCTGCGCCTCCGCCGCCGCGGCCAGGACGGTCGCGCAGGGAAAGGGCAGCTCGGCCCAGACGGAGAGGCCGCCCGCGGGCCGGGTCAACCGCCATTCCGGCATCCACCGCGCGGCGAGGTCGAGGACGAGATCCCGCTGCGCGCGAAGCTGCGCGCGCCGCCGCTCCAGCGGCTTTTCCGATCCGGCCAGCAGGGCGGTGACCGCCAGCTGCTCCAGCACCGGCGTGCCGAGATCGAGCGACGCGCGCGTCCGGGCGAGCGCGGCGACGAGCGGAGCGTCGGCCCTGATCCAGCCGACCCTCAGGCCGCCCCAGAAGGTCTTGCCGGTGGAACCCAGGCTGATCACCTGGGCCGCTTCGTCGAACGCCGCCAGCGGCGGCGGCGGCGGCGCGTCCAGCCACAGCTCCGCCATCGTCTCGTCGGAGACAAGGTAGGTGCGTGTGAGGGCGGCGGCTTCGGCGACCGCCCGCCGCGTCGCTATGTCCATGCAGCGGCCGGTCGGGTTGTGGAAGTCGGGCTGGATATAAGCGAGGCGCGGCGCCGTCTGGCGCAGGGTCGTGCGCAGCGCCTCCACGTCCCAGCCCTCCCCCGGCAGCGCCACCGGCACCGGACGGCACGAGGCCTGACGAATGGCATCGATGGCGAGCGCGTAGGTGGGATGATCGATGGCCACCCGATCGCCGGGACCCGCGAGATGGCGCAGCAGCAAGGCGAAGGCATTGTGGGCGCCGTGGGTGACCAGGATCTGGTCCGGATCGGTCGGCAGGCCGCGAGAGGCGTAGAGATTGGCGACGGCCGAGCGCAGGACTGGAAGGCCGATGGGCTCGTATCCGGTCCCCGGCAGGTAGGCGGGCAAGGCCAGGACCGCCTCGGCAAAGGCATGCTGCACGGCGTCGCCGGCGGGAACAGCCCCGATCGAGAAGTCCAGCACGCCGTCGCCCGGCTCGCCGCCGGTCGAAAGCTCGGCCCGCGCCGCCGGCCCGCGTGGAAGGGTGGCGCTGCTGCCTGAGCCGTGACGGCTCTGGAGGAATCCATGCTCGCGAAGCGAATCATAAGCCGCGCCGACGGTGGTGCGGCTGAGGGAAAGTTCGGCGGCGAGTTGCCTTTCGCCGGGAATCCTGATGCCGAGGCCCAGCCGCCCGTCGAGGATCAGGAGCCGGAGCGCCTCGGCCAACTGCCGGTAGGCGGCGCCGCCGCTGCCGGCCAGTCGCCACTCGCCGAGCAGCCGCGCGAGCGACGCGGCACCGATCCGCCTCCCGGTCATCAGTCCACTATTCCTCAAGTGGCCCTTTTGAGCAAGTCCACTTCTGCCTAGCAGGCCGGCATGATGACACGCCGCCTCGCCCAGCTCTTCGTCGGCCTCCTCCTCTACGGCCTCTCGATGGCCATGATGATCCGCGCCGGCCTCGGCCTCGATCCCTGGGACGTGTTCCATCAGGGCGTGGGCGACCGGACGCCGCTGAGTTTCGGTACCGTCGTCATCGTCACCGGTGCGGTCGTGCTCTTGCTGTGGATACCGCTCCGGCAGAAGCCGGGGATCGGGACGATCAGCAACATCGTCGTCATCGGGCTCGCCGCCGATCTCGGCCTGTGGCTGATCCCCGATTTGCACACCATGCCGGTCCGGGCGGCGATGCTCGCCGCCGGAATCTTCCTCAACGGCATCGCCGGCGGCGCCTATATCGGAGCCGGGCTCGGGCCAGGCCCTCGCGACGGGCTGATGACCGGCATCGTCGCCCGCACCGGCTGGTCGATCCGGCGGGTCCGCACGGCGATCGAGCTCACCGCCCTCGCCGTCGGCTGGGGTCTCGGCGGTACCGTCGGCGTCGGCACCATCCTCTACGCCGTGACGATCGGGCCGATCGTCCACGTCATGCTGCCGTTGTTCACGATCCGCGGCGGTGATGGCGGGTGGACCGGCCGCGGCGGCAATCGACCCGATGCGCCTTCGTCGACGCTCAGCCCGCGGCCGAACGCCTGATTTCCTGGAGACGCCGCCAGTAGTCGCGGTCGGGCGAGGGCGGCGTATGACGAAGCTCCTCTTCCTGGAGGACGGCGTCGATCTCGCCGCACGGCGCGATGTCGAGGCGTCCGGTCAGGCAGAGGACGAGCAGGGTCTCGATCACGGGGGATCCGGCGCTGCAGCCGTTGGCAGCGTTTCCCGACGTGCCGTATCGCCAGAGATATTCGGACAGGCAGCCGGTGCCATGCGTCCAGTAATATTGGCTGCCAGGCCCGGTGCCGTGCCGCCAATAATGCAAGGAGCCTATGCCGGTGCCGTTGCGGAAATAGAGATGCGAGCCCGGATCCCCGCCGTTGAAGAAGAAATGGAAGGATCCGGCGGCGGTGCCGTTCAGCAGATAATGGAGACTTCCCGGCGCCGTCCCGTTGCGCAGGAAGTGGCGCGAAGGCGCGTCGGTCGCGTTCTGCCAGCGATGTTCCGAGAGGATCCAGCCGCCGCCATCGATGCGGCCGGAGCCGATCTCGAGCTGCGCCTCATGGAGCGCGCGCGTTCCGTAGCGGCCGACCCATATCTCGTAGCGCCCGCTCGCCGGCCGTTCGATGCGCAGCACCGGGTTCAGCCCCGCCCCGGCCCCGTCATCGTTGCAGTGCCAGCGTCCGTCGGGGGCGTTGACGACGAGCGTCGTGTCCGCGGGAGAGGTGACGGACAGGACGAGCGGCGCCCCGCCCGCGACATAATGGACGCGCAGGTCCGGCGCATTGGAGATGAAGCCGACGCAGCGCTGATCGATGCGCGCGGCGGCGTCGATGTCGCCACCCGCCTGAAGCGCGACGCGGTGCGGATCCGGCGCGGAGCCGCCGCGCAGGGTGACGGTGCCGTAATTGGGCGAGGCATCGAAATCCTGTGCCGAGCACGGCACTGAGCCCGCGAGGAGCGCCAGCCCGGCGCCGGATGCCGACAGCCACTTCCACAACCGCATCGAGCCCCCTCCCCGCCGGCCGCCATTTTCGGAGGATGGAGCTGAACGGGCGATGGCTCGGCCCAGCGCGGCCGCCGCTGTCCCCTAGTGGTTCCTGACCATCATCACGTCGGAAAGGGAAGCCGAAAGCAGCGCCGAGGCACGGCTGCCGATCGTCGCATGGGCGACCCGCCCGCGGCCGTGAGTCCCCAGGACCAGCAGGTCGAAGGCGCCGCGCAGGAACCGTTCCTCCACGGCCTGCTCGAGATCCCCTTCTTCGACTCGAGCGGTGATGCGGCCGCGGAGCGAAGCTTCCACCTCGGCGAGCAGAAGCTCCATCTCGTCCTCCGCCTCCGCCCGCACCTGCGCCGCGCTCGCTTCCGCATCGAGCCGGTGGGGGTGGGCGGCGCCGTAGACATGGAGGAGCTCGATCTCGGCGCCGGCGAAGAAATCGCCCGCCGCCTCGAGCGCCGAATGAGCGGTGTTCGAGAAGTCGGTCAGGACCAGCAGCCGCTCGTAAGGGCGGCTCGAGCGGCGGCGCACGACCAGAACCGGGACCGGCGAGCGCCGCACCAGATAGTCGACGGCGGTGCCGAGCACGAAATCGACGGGCGAGTTGAACCGGGCCGTCCCGATGACGATCACCGGCGCATCCACGTCGAGCGCGACCCGCGCCAGCGTCGCCGGGACCGAGCCTTGCTCGAGGCGGATCTCTACCTTGTCGGCGCGCTCGCCGAGATCGCGGCGCGCCATCGCCTGCAGGCGTTCGAGCCTGGCGGGATCGGCCGCAGCCGCGCCGTCGAGCACATGAACGAGCAGGACGCCGCAACCCGTCGCCCCGGCCATGGCGAGCCCGCGCTCCACCACCCGATCGGAACGCGCACCGAGATCCGAGGCGACGAGGACAAGGGGTGCTTCGGCCATGGCTGCTCCGGACGGATCGGGGCGGCGTTCGCCGGCTCTTTCACGCCGGGCGAGCGTCCACCCTTCGAGGAGATGGGATCGTCCTAGTCCCGATGACGACGACCGCCATCAGGGTTCTCCCTGATGCGGGGGCGACTTTCCGGCAGGCTTTCAGCGTCACCGGGAGCCGATGGAGCCGCGCGGCCTCAGCAAAGCCAGCGCGCCAGTGGAGCCGCGGATTGCGCCGGCAGCCGAGGGGCGCGCATCAGTCGCGCGCCGAACCTCGGCGACGCCCGCATGTGCCATCTCGGCGGAACGGATACCTGCACCGATCAGGCGGCCTGGGAACGCGGGCGGCTGTCGTGCAGAGGCAGCGCGAAGGACACGACGGCGCCTCCCGTGGGCCGGTTCTCGGCCGCAAGGGTGCCCCGATGGGCTTCGATGATCGTGCGCGAGATGGAGAGACCGAGGCCGAGCCCGGTCTCCTTGGAGCTCGTCAGAGGCTGGAAGAGCCTGCCGCGAAGGCTGTCGGGAAAGCCTGGGCCATGGTCGACAACGCACACCACCATCCGGTCCCCTTCGACGGAGACCTCGATCCGCGGGGGCGGCGCGTCGCGGCCTTTCTGCGCCTCGCAGGCATTGCGGACCAGGTTCAGGATTACCTGCTGCAGCTGAACGGCGTCGGCCTCGACCAGCAGTTCCTGGTCGGCCTTCACCACCTCGATCGGGGAAGTGCACGTCCTCGTGAGCGAGACGATCGCCAGCGCCTCGTCCAGGATCGCGTCGATGCTGACCACGGTCCGGCTGCTGTTGTTCTTGGTCACGAGGTTGCGCATCCTCTGGATGATTTCGCCGACGCGCGCGACCTGCCGCCGCGCCTCCTGCATCGCCTCAACGATGGCCTGCGCGTCCGGACCCAGCTTGGCCGCCGTCCGCTGCGCCCCGCTGAGATAATTGCGCGCGGCGGCCAGCGGCTGGTTCAGCTCGTGCGCGAGCGTCGCGGTCAACGCGTTCATCTCGCCGATCCGGGCGAGATGGGCGACCTGATCCTGCAGGGCCTCGAGCTTCCTGCGCGCGGTGACGTCCTGGGTCGTGCCGTGGAAGCCGACCACCGCTCCGCCCGCGTCGCGGGTCGGGACCGCCGAGACCAGATGCCAGACGGTGCGCCCGCTGGGGAGCCGGACCTCCATCTCCCAGGCCGTCGGGTCGCCCGCTCCGACGAGGCGGACCGAGGCATCCATGGCCTCGGCGCCTTCGTCCGCCAGCAGGTCCGCGAACCCCTCCGTCAGCGGGCCGAGCGCCGGGTCCCGCTCGTACATCTCGTACAATTGCGGCGACCAGATCACCTTCCTGTCCTCGAATGTATAGGACCAGTCTCCCATCCCGCCGACGCGCTGCGCCTCCTCCAGCCGAGCCTTCGCGACGGCAAGGGCCATGGCGCGCCGCTCCCGCATCTTGAGGGCATGGCGCATCAGGAGGGCGACGACGATCGCCGCCAAGGTCACGAGCAATGCTCCGGCGATGAAGTAGCGCGCCCGTTGCCGCGCGTCGCGGAGCACCTCGTCCTCGAGGATGCTGTGGCTGACGAACAGCGGATAGCCGGGCACCCGCCGGTGGCTGATGAGCCTGTTCTGCCCATCGAGCGTCCCGGGGCCGATATGGCGACCCTGCTGCTCCGACCTTTGGAGACGGAAGATCGTTCCTCGACTGACGTCTTCCCCGGCACTGACCCGATCTCCGGTCCGCCGGGACCTCATGATCCCGTCCAGCCCGACCACCCAGGCGACCTCGGACGGCTTCACCGCCGTCTCGCCGAAGATTGCCGTCAGCTGTGCCGGCGACATGTTGATCGCGATCACGCCGGCGAAGCTGCCATCGGCATGGTTCAGGCGCCGCGAGAGCCAGATCGTCCAATCGCCCAGCAGCCGCGAATAAGCCGGCCTGCTGACGAACAGCCCGTCCGTGTCCCTCGCCACGTGGCTCGCGAAAGCAGGATGCGCGCGGACGTTGGAGGACAGCTCCCGCCCCGCCAGCGTGGTCGCGACCACATCGCCGGATGAGTCAACGACGCTCAACCCGAGAAAGGCGGGATTGAGCGCGATACGATCTTCGATCCGCTGCGGCCGGTCGGCCCGTCCCAGGCGCAGCGATCCCGAGGCGGTCAGCGCAGCGACGTGAAGCGCGGCCATGTTCGCCGTGTCCAGTGTTCGCGAGACATATTGCTGGAGCATGAGCGCGCGATCGTCATTGTGCGCGATCGCCAATCGCACCGCCTGCTCGCGCTCGAAGGCGATCTGCCTGGCCGCCGTCGTCCAGACCAGCATCGAAATACCCAGCGCAGCCGTCACGATCAGGACGTTGGCCCATCGTGTGAAGGTCGGCTGCCGTCGGCTCAAGGCTTCGCCCCCATGCTGGTCGGGAGAAGTAGACGGGCGGCAGCAAATAGGCGACCGCAATCAACAATACGCGTAGAAAAGCGACTCGTTGCGGCGGCGAGATATGTTGCGCAAAGACCGCCGGCTCTTGGTTGGCGTTACTGGCCGCTACTCCTGGCCTACGATCAGAAGCCAGAGCGCACGGACCGCGAGCCGGCCGTCTCTATCCGGCACAGCCGTGCAGCCTGGCCTCTGCAGGCGCCGGTTCTTTCAAACAGTCCTCGCCACACCTCGGAAGCCGCGGGAACACGCGTCGATGAGCCATTGCGGCCGCTCGACGGACCTTGGTGCAGGCTGGATCTCGTCCGCGGGCACTCCCAGCGCCTCTGCCATCCCCGCCTGGCGAGCGATCCCCAGGAGCTTGGCTGGGGCGGCAGGGTTCGAACCTGCGAATGCCGGTACCAAAAACCGGTGCCTTACCACTTGGCTACGCCCCAGCAGGCGCGGACGGGCCTTATCGCCGCCGGCGGAATTGCGAAAGCCCCTTCGCGATCAGGCTGTTGCCCCAGCGCCATCGCCCGCCGCGTTCCGGACCCCGCCGCGGCGGCGCGGGTCGAGCGCTCAGGCGTTCGACAGGCGCCGGTTGGCAAGGTCGATATAGTCCTTGCGCAGCTGCAGGGTGAGATCGCCCACCTCGAAGTTCCACGGGCCGGCGGAGGCGACCGGGGTGACCTCGGCGGCGCTGCCGGTGAGGAAGAACTGCTCGAAGCTCTCCAGCTCCTCCGGCCAGATCGCCCGCTCGACCACCTCGATGCCGCGGCGGCGGGCGAGATCGATGACGGTCTGGCGGGTGATGCCGTTGAGGAAGCAGTCGGGAGTCGGCGTGTGGATCCGGCCGTCGCGGATGAAGAAGGCGTTGGCCCCCGTCCCTTCGGCGACTTGGCCGCGCCAGTCGAACATCATCGCATCGTCGAAGCCCTTGGCCTGCGCCTCGTGCCGGGCGAGCGTGCAGATCATGTAGAGCCCGGCCGCCTTGGACTCGGTCGGCGCGGTATAGGGCGCCGGGCGGCGCCACTTGGAGATGTCGAGCCGGACGCCCTTGCGGATCGCCTCCTCGCCGAAATAGGCACCCCATTCCCAGGCGGCGATAGCGAGGTGGATCTTCGTCTTCTGCGCCGACACGCCCATCTGCTCGGAGCCGCGCCAGGCGATCGGCCGCATATAGGCGTCGGTGAGGCCGTTGGCGCGGAGCACGTCGCGGCAGCCCTCGTCGATCTCGGCGACGCTCCACGGAATCTCGAAGCCGAGCAATTCGGCGCTGCGCCGCAGCCGCGCGCTGTGATCGGACAGGCGGAACACCTCGCCCGCATAGGCGCGCTGCCCCTCGAACACCGAAGAGGCGTAATGGAGGGCATGGGTGAGCACGTGCACGTTCGCCTCGCGCCACGGCACCAGGGCGCCGTCGAACCAGATCATGCCGTCGCGATCGTGGAAGTTCGGGTAGTCGGTCATGAGGAGCGGATAAGGCGCGGGCGGCGAGGGGTCAACTTGGGTCGGTCCATGCCCGTCACGATGCGCGGCGGCGGGATTGCCGCCATTCTGAGCGGCGTGAAGGGCCGATTTTCAGACGCCGGTGACCGGCGGGTCAGCCTGATGGACTCTCGCGAAGACGCGAAGACGCGAAGGGAGCTCGACGATCCCGGGACGGCAACCTCGCCTTCTTTCAGGAGAAAGAGATCCTGCCCTTCGCCAGGATGACGAAGAGGGAGACATGCTTTCGCGGCTTCGCGTGGGCCCATCGAACGCCCCCGCCGCATAGCGTTCGAGCAGAGGCCCCGTCAGCTCCGACGCGCCGCGGCGGCGAGCTCCTGGCCGCGGCGGCGGGCGGCCCGCAGGGTGTCGGCGACGAGGGCCGCGAGGGCGTCGTCGGCGTCGAGCACCTCGAGGCCGGCCTGGGTGGTGCCGCCGGGGCTGGTGACCCGGGCGGCGAGCTCGGCGAGGCCGACGCCTTCGTGGGCGGCGAGCGCGGCGGCGCCGCCGGCAGTGGCGATGGCGAGGCGATGGGCTTGCTCCGCCGGCATGCCGAGCGACGCGGCGCCCTCGGCGAGCGCCTCGATGAATCGGTAGACGAAGGCGGGGCCGCTGCCGGCCAAAGCGGTGACGAGGTCGAAGGCCTGCTCGTCCTCGAACCATTCGGCGTGGCCGAGCGCCGCCATCAGGCCCATCAGTTCGGCGCGGGCGGTGAGATCGGCGGTCTCGCCGAACAGGCCGACGACGCCCCGGCCGAGGCTGACCGGCAGGTTGGGCATCGCCCGCACCAGGGTGCGCGGCGCCGTGAAGCGACGCCTGAGCGAGGCGAGCTCGACCCCGGCGAGGATCGAGACGAGCATGGTGGCGGCATCGAGCGCCGAGGCGAGCGGCGCGGCGACGAGGTCGAGCTGGTGGGGCTTCATCGCCAGCAGCACGATCGCCGGCACCTCGTCCTCAGGATAATCGGTGAGGACCCGCACCCCGTCGGCGACCGGGCGCCCGCTCGGACGGATGATGGTGACGTGGCGCGGCTCCACCCCCGAGGCAAGCCAGCCCTGCAGCATGGCCGAGCCCATATGGCCGCAGCCGACGAACCAGAGCGGACCGGGAAGGAGGGGATCGCTGGCCATGGAGCGCCGCCGCTAGAACGTTTCCGTCATCCCCGCGGAAGCGGGGATCCAGCTGTCCTCACGGAGCCGGGAACGGACGAGCGAAGTCGGAGAAAGCGAGGCGAGGAGAGAAGCTGGATCCCCGCCTGCGCGGGGATGACGAGGGGGGCACGAAGGGCCCATGTCCCGCCCGTCAGGCCTCGCCCTGGGTCTCGATGAGGGCGGCCGCGATGGCTTCCTGGGGAGTCTTGTCGGCCCACAGGACGAACTGGAAGACCGGATAGAAGCGTTCGCATTCCTCGATCGCGGCTTCGACCAGCGTCTCGGCCTGCTGGAGGCTGAGCGTGCCGCCTTCGTCGCCCTCGAGCAAGGCGGCGTGCCGGAACAGGACCAGCCCCGATGCGGACCACAATTCGAAATGGCCGAGCCAGAGTTGCTCGTTGATCAGGCCGATCGTCTCGTAGGTCGCCTCGCGCTTGTCGGCGGCGACGCGAACGTCGGGAAGGGCGAGGAACTGGAGGACCTGGTCCTCCTCGCGCCAGATCGCGCGCAGCTCATATTGGGTCCAGCTGCCCTGGAAGCTGGAGACGATCTCGTCGTCGCCATTGCGCTCATAGGCCCAGCCGAGGGCGCCGAAATATTGCTCGAGCATGTCGATCGGCGCGCTCGCCTCGCGCTCCAGCTCGTACTCATCCATGTTCATGAAGCGGTCCCCGGTCCTCTTCTGTTCCAGCAAATCTGCCTTTCTCCGCCGCAAAGCGCAAGAAAAGGCGCGGTTCCGCCCCAAATTATCTGTGGATATTCGCCGATCGGCTCAGGGGACGGCGCCCTCGCTGGCGCCCTCTTCGCCCGCCTTGCGACGGCCGCGCCCCGGCGCCGGCGCCGCGGCGAGACAGGCAATGGCCGCCTCCAGCGCCTCCACCCGCGCGCGCAGCGCCTGGCTCTCCTCGCGGGCGGCGACGGCGATCGACTTGGCCGCCTCGAACTCCTCCCGGCTGACCATGTCGAGCCCGCCGATCCAGTCACGCGCCCGCTCCTGCATCGCCGTCTGCGCCTCGCGGGTCATGCCGGCGAGGGTCCCGGCGGCGCCGTTCATGACCTTCACGAAATCGTCGAACAGGCGGTTCTGCGACTGCATCGGGGAATCTCCATTCTCTCTCGTCAGAGGCGGATATCGGTGCTCGCCCGCCCCGGCGCAAGTTCGGACGCCCCGGGGTTCGCCCGGTCGATGGCGAAGGTGAGGGCCGCGGCGAAGCAGAGCCAGCCGAGATAAGGCAGCATCAGCAGCGCCGCCCCGCGGCGGATCCGCCAGGCGAGCCCGACCAGGACGATCGTCAGCGCGATCATCGCCAGGATCAAAGCGAGCGCGGCGCCGATCTCGTGCGCGGCGAAGAAAAGCGGCGACCAGGCATAGTTCATCGCCAGCTGGACCAGGAAAAGAGTGACGACGAGGCCGCGGCCGCGGGCGCCGCGGGCATGAAGCAGCATGGCCAGCGCGAGGCCGAGAAAGATGTAGAGCAGGGTCCAGGCGGCGCCGAACGTCCAGCCCGGCGGCATGAAGGACGGCTTGTCGAGCGCGTCGAACCAGGGATTGCCGTAGCCGGAATTGGCCGCGCGGCCGGAGAGGGTGCCGAGCAGCAGCACCAGCGGCACGGTCACCAGCGCCCAGCGCAGGAAGCTCATCCGAAGCTGCGACCGGGAGGCGATTTCCATCATGCCGGGTTCCTTCTCACTCGGCCGGAGCCGGCTGGGCGGGGGATTCGAGCTGCTCCTCGAGCCTGCGCGTAACCGCCAGCGGCGATCCGGTGAAGCGGGCGAGGCGCGAATAGAGCAAGGGGATCAGGAAGAGCGTGATGAGGGTGGCGATCGACACGCCCCAGACGATGACCGTGCCGATCGTCGCCCGCGCGGCCGCGCCTGCGCCGCTGGCGATCATCAGAGGCACCGCGCCGGCCGCCGTCGCGATCGAGGTCATCAGGATCGGCCTCAGCCGCCGGCGCGACGCCTCGCGGATCGATTCGCCGATGTCCCGGCCGGTGTCGCGCAGCTGGTTGGCGAACTCGACGATGAGGATCCCGTTCTTGGCGGCAAGGCCGACCAGCATGACCAGCCCGACCTGGCTGTAGAGATTGAGCGTGTGGCCCATCACCGCAAGGCCGATCCCCCCGCCGGCCACGGCGAGCGGGACGGTGGTGATGATCACCGCCGGATGGACGAAGCTCTCGAATTGCGCGGCGAGCAGCAGGTAGACGACGAGGATGGTCAGGGCGAAGACGAAATAGATCGATCCGCCGGTCTCGCGGAACGCCTGGCTCTCGCCGCGATAGCCGACGGCGAGCACCTCGGGCGACACGGCGGCCTGCGCTTCGAGGAAGTCGAGCGCGTCGCCGAGCGCATATCCGGGTGCCAGCCCGCCCGACAGGGTGATCGCCCGCAGCTTGTTGTAGCGGCCGAGATCGCGGGCGCCGGCCGTCTCGCGGACGGTGACGAGGTTCGACAGCGGCACCAGCGCGCCGGTCCGGCTGCGCACGTAGATGGAGGCGAGGTTGGATTCGGTGGCGCGGGCATTGGCCTCGGCCTGGACGATCACCCGATATTCCTCGCCGCGGTCGATATAGGTGGAGACGCGGCGCGAGCCGAGCAGGCTCTGCAGCGCCTGGCTCACCTCCTCGACCGAGACCCCGAGATCGCCGGCGCGGGCGGTGTTGACGTCGATCCGCAGCTGCGGCTTCGTCTCCTTATAGTCGCTGTCGAGATTGACGATGCCGGGATTGGCTGCCGCGGCGGCGAGGATGCGGTCGCGCGCCCGCGCCAGCGATTCGTAGGTTGCGCCGGCGATGACGAAATTGACCGGCTGGCCGCGGCCGCGGCCCAGCGAGGAGCGGACCTGGGCGTTGCCGCGCACCGCCGGCACCTCGGTGAGGATGCGGTTGATCTGGCCGACCACGTCCTGGGTGGACTGGTCGCGCTCCTCCCAGGGCCGGAGGAACACCACCATCGTGCCGCTGTTGAAATCGTCGCTGGTGCCGAAGCCGCCGGGCGTGCGGGTGATGACCGACCGGACCGTGCCCTGCTCGAGCAGGGGAAGGATCCGCCCCTGCACGTCGACCATGTAGCGATCCATCTCGTCGAAGCCGGTGCCTTCGGGGGCGGAGACGTTGGCGCTGAGGATGCCGACATCCTCCGCCGGGGCGAGCTCGGAGCGCAGGCCGGCGAACAGGATCCCCGCCCCGGCCAGGAAGGTGACCACGAGGATCGACGGGACGAGCGGCCGGCGAAGCACGGTGTCGAGCAGGCGTGCATAGCGCGCCTCGAGGCCGCGGAAGCGATCGTCGATCCAGGCGGAGAAGCCGCGCCTTTCCTCGTGACGGAGCAGCTTGGAGCAGAGCATCGGCGCCAGGCTGAGCGCGAAGAAGCCGGAAAAGGCGACCGCGCCGATCATCGCCGCCGCGAGCTCGCGGAACAGGAGGCCGGTCTGGCCGGCGATGAACATGACCGGGACGAAGACCGCGCAGACGACGAGGGTGGTCGAGATGATGGCGAAGCCGACCTGGCGGGTTCCTTCGAACGCCGCCTTGAGCGGCGGATCGCCTTCCTCGATCCGGTGATAGACATTCTCGAGGACGACGATGGCGTCGTCGACGACGATGCCGATCGACAGCACGAGCGCGAGCAGGGTGAGCAGGTTGATCGAGAAGCCGAACAGCCAAAGCACCCCGAAGCTCGCGAGCAGGCACAGGGGCACGGTGACCGCAGGGATCAGGGTCGCCCGCCAGCTGCCCAGGAACAGGTAGATGACCAGCACCACCAGCACCGCCGCCTCGATGAGCGTCACCCCGACCTTGTCGATCGCGCGGTCGATGAACTGGGAATCGTCCGATCCGACGACGATCTCCATCCCTTCCGGCAAGGAGCCGCGCAGCTGTTCCGCGACGTCCTTCGCGGATTGGGCGACGGCGAGGGTGTTGGCGCCGGACTGGCGGACGATGCCGAGCCCGACCGCCGAATCGCCGTTCAGCCGGAACCGCGAATAGGGATTCTCCGGTCCCTGCTCGACCCGGGCGACGTCGGCGAGCCGGACGAGATAGCCGTCCTGGCCGCGGCCGACGATGAGCCCCGAAAATTCGTCGACGGTCGTGAAGGGGCGATCGACGCGCAGGGTGACGTTCTGCTGGGCCGATTCCAGCCGCCCGGCGGGAAGCTCGACATTTTGGCGGCGCAGCGCGGCCTCGATGTCGGCGGGGGTGAGGCCGAAGGCGGCGAGGCGCTCGGGCTTCATCCAGATCCGCATCGCCGGCCGCGCATCGCCGCCGACGAAGACGCGGGCGACGCCGTCGAGCGAGGAGAAACGGTCGACGAGGTTGCGCTCGACATAGTCGCTGAGCTGGAGCTGCGACCAGCCCGGTTTGGAGATGACCAGGAACATGATCGGCGAAGCGTCCGCATCGACCTTGCGCACTTCCGGCGCCAGCGCCTCGTCGGGAAGGTCGTCGGCGACGCTGCCGACCCGGTCGCGCACGTCGTTGGCGGCGGCATCGACGTCGCGCCCGGCCTCGAATTCCAGCGTGATGTCGGACTCGCCGTCCTGCGAGCGCGAGGTGATCGTCTGCAGGCCCTCGATCCCGGCGAGCTGCTCCTCGATGACCTGGGTGACCCGGGTCTCGATCACGCTCGCCGCGGCGCCGATATAGCGGGTCTCGACCGACACGATCGGCGGATCGACGTCGGGATATTCGCGTACCGAAAGACTGAAGAAGCCGACGATCCCGACCACCGCCACGAGCATGGCGACGACCGCCGCGAATACGGGACGGCGGACGGAAAGATCGGAAAGCTGCATCCTATTCGCCCTCGCCCGCCCGCGGCGCCGGCGCGGGTTCCGGCGCGGCGTTGCGGACCCCGGCGAGGCGGACCTCGATGCCGTGGGTGACCTTGACGACGCCCTCGGTGATCACCCTCTGGCCCGGCCGGAGGCCGGCCAGTATCTCGATCCGCCCGCCGGCGCGGGCGCCGGTGCGAACCGGCGTGCGCTGGGCGCGGCCCTGGGCGTCGACGACGTAGACGAAGCGGCTTTCGCCCTCCCCGATCACGGCCAGCTCCGGCACCGACAGCGACATGCGCGGCGCATTCTCGATCACCACCGTGAGCAGCATGCCGGGACGAAGCAGCCGATCGGGATTGGGCAGCCGGGCGCGGACCGTCACCGCCCGCGTCGACGGGTCGACGACCGGATCGATGGTGTGGATCCGGCCGCGGAACGGGCGGTCCGGATAGGCGTCCGAGCGCGCTTCGATCGGCTGGCCCTCGCGGATCGCGCTCAGCATCGTTTCCGGCACGGTGAAGTCGAGCTTGATCGTGCTGACGTCGCTGATGGTGGCGATCTCCGTGCCCTGGCTGGCGATCGCCCCGACCGAGATGTTGCGCAGCGACACCCAGCCCGCAAAGGGCGCCCGGATCACCCGCTCGCCAATCTCGGCGCGGACCGCCTGCGCCTGTGCGCGCGCCGCCGCCGCCGCCGCGATCTGAGTGTCGTAATCGGCGCGGGTCGCGAAGCCGCGGCCCTTGAGCTCTTCGACCCGCTCGAGCTGCTGCTCGGCCTCGCGGGAGCGGGCCTGGACCTCGCGCAGCTGCGCGGTCTGCTGGGCCTGCTGGAGCACCGCGACCACCTGACCGCGCTGGACATAGGAGCCGTCGTCGAAGGCGAGCCTGACGATCCGCTCGGTCACCGGAGCGGAGAGCGTCACCTGCTCGTTCGCCCGGGCGGTCCCGACCGCCTCGATGCGATCGGCGAAGCGCGCGGGAGAGGCCGGCGCCGCCTTGACGAGTGGCGCCGCGCGCTCGCCGCCTTTCTCGGCGGCACCGCTGCCGCACCCCGCGAGCAGCAGGGCGAGGAGAATGAAAACGGATCGCTTGTTCATCTTGGGGCTCAATGCCGAATTTCGCGGCCATGTCGATATGGGGGTTGTATCAAATTGTCGCCGGAAATGTCGTTCAGGGCTGGGGATTTATCCCGGCGAGGAGGAATTCGACATTTCCCTCGGGTCCGGTGATCGGGCTCCGTTCCACGCCGACGACGTCCCAGCCGCGCGAACGCAGCCAGTCGGCGGCCGCGGCGCAGACGCGCGCATGGACCGCGGCGTCGCGGACGACGCCGCCCTTGCCGATCTCGGCGCGCTCGGCCTCGAATTGCGGCTTCACCAGCGCGATCAGCCGTCCGCCCGGACGGGCGAAGCCGAGGGCGGCGCCGAGCACCTTGGCGAGCGAGATGAAGCTGGCGTCGCAGACGATGAGGTCGACGGGCTCGCTGACGATCGCGGCGTCGAGAAAGCGGGCATTGGTCTTCTCATGGACGAGCACACGCGGATCCTGCCGAAGCTTCCAGGCGAGCTGGTTGGTGCCGACGTCGACCGCGAACACCCTCGCGGCACCGCGCTGGAGCAGGACGTCGGTGAAGCCGCCGGTGGAGGCGCCGACATCGAGCGCGACCGCGCCGTTCACGTCCCAGCCGAAATGGTCGAGCGCATGGGCGAGCTTGATCCCGCCGCGCGACACCCAGGGATGGTCCTTGCCCCTGACTTCGAGCGGCGCATCCCCGGCCAGCGCCTGTCCGGCCTTGTCAACCTTGCGCTCGCCCGAAAAGACCAGCCCCGCCAGCACCAGCGCCTGCGCCCGAGCCCGACTCTCCGCCAGCCCGCGCTCGACGAGCAATTGATCGACCCGAACCTTGCTCATGCCGACGACATCGTACCTCCGGCCGTTGATGCCGGCTGCGGCGTGGGAATTTGATGCACGCGAAGCCGCGAAGACGCGAAGTCGTCATGCTTGTTCACAATGCGCCTGATTCCCTCACGGAAGGTCGCTGCACCGAAGTTCATCAACAGGCCAAGCGGCTGACCGGTCAGCCTCAGATAGGTCAAGAGCTGCTTGCTGTGGACGGGAAGCATCGTTTCGACAGACCTTATCTCGATGATCACACGACCCTCGAGCAAAAGGTCAATTCGAAAGCCGTCATCCAGAACAAAGCCGTCATACTCGATCTTGAGCGGCTTTTGCCGTTCCACGGATAGTCCCAGGCGGGTGAGCTTAAGCGCCAGGATCGCTTCATACACAGACTCCAGCAGCCCTGGACCCAGCTCCTTATGCAGACCCAGGCCGGCATCGACAGCAATCCGCGCTACATCTTCAATGCTCCGCATCCGATCCTCCTCTTCGCGCCTTCGCGGCTTCGCGTGCAACAATAACAGCGGTCGAGCACGGCACGAAGCAACCGGGTTGGCAACGGCGCATCTCGAATCGGACGAGAGAAATACGAGCAAGTAGAACTACTTATTGGATGATACGTGGCGAGGCCCTATGTAAGGGAGGCTCGAGATCGGGGGCGCTATCGAGCAGGCCCCGCCGTTTGATCCCCTTCGCGGCGGGGCCTACCCTTTCCCCGGTTTCTCCTCTCAGCTCGATCGGACGGCGTTCCAGGGGCCGGTGATCGCCAGGGTGCGGCCCGGCCGATAGGCGTTGACGAACAAGGTACCGCCGTCGGGCGAGAAGCAGGCGCCGGCGAGCTCGGTGTCGAGCCGCAGCCGCGCGATCGTGTAGAGCCGGCCCTCGGGAGTGACGCCCTTGAGATGGCAGGGCACGCCGTCGGCGCGGTCCTCGCAGACGACGAGGTGGCCCCAGGGCGCCACGGTGACGTTGTCGGCATAGTCCATCACTTTGGGATCGCTCGATTCGACGAAGAGCTGGAGCTCGCCCGGAGCGCCGGCCTCGTCCGGCTGGCCCTCGCGGGCGCCCGGCCGATAACGGAAGATCTGGCCGAGCTCGGCCGCGCCGCCCGAGGTGCAGCAGAAGAA
Organism: Sphingosinicella terrae; assembly: GCF_003347635.1. Classification (GTDB taxonomy): domain Bacteria; phylum Pseudomonadota; class Alphaproteobacteria; order Sphingomonadales; family Sphingomonadaceae; genus Allosphingosinicella; species Allosphingosinicella terrae. Next base: position 193,323 of record NZ_QDFY01000003.1, on the reverse strand, counting down.
GAATTCGCCGCTGCCGTGATGGATTCCCTCGCCGCGGGCGAACAAGGCGGCGCCGGCGGCATGGCCGCGCTGGCGAAGATCGTCCTGCGGACTTTCCGGCTCGTCGAGATCGATCCAGCGTACCGCATGGCGGCTGCCCGGCGGCACGACGATTCCCTCCCAGTTGCGCGCGTCGGCACCGGAAATGTCGCGCAGCGCCAGCGCCTGGAGGCGCCCCGGTCCTTCCAGCCGGCCCGGCGTCTCCGGAACGAAACGGTAGAAGAGCGAGTCGTCCTGATCCTCGGTCAGGTAGACGATGCCGGTGGCCGGATCGACCGCGGCCGCCTCGTGGCGCATCCGGCCGAGGCCGCGAAGCGCGATCGGGCGGACGAGGCCGCGCCCGCGCGCCGGAACGTCGAACACCCAGCCATGATCCTGGCCGACCTCGCCGGCGCGGCTGACATTCTCCTCGCAGCTCAGCCAGCTTCCCCACGGCGTCGGCCCTCCGGCGCAGTTCACCAGCGTGCCGGCAAGGCTGAGATATTGCGTCTCGCGCCGTCCGGAGGCGAGATCGCAGACGAGGGTGGAGGTTCCGCCGGCGAGCGGCCGTCCCTCATTGTCGCGGCCGAAATGCGGCTCGCCGCGCAGCCGCTCGACGAGCCGCGCCCGCCCGCCCGTCGGCCCGAAATCGAACCTCGACACCGACAGCTCGTGATTGCGGACCAAAGCGACCCGGCTTCCGCCCAGGCCGAAACAGGCCATGCCGTCGAAATGGTCGGGCGTCACATAGCCGTCGTCCATCGCCTCGCCGGCCGACGAGATCACCCGGTAGGAGAAACCGCGCGGCAGATCGAGCAGCCCGGCGGGATCGGCGGCGAGATCGCCATAACCGTGAACCTGGTTGCGATAGGTGTCGTCACCGGTCTGCTCCGCAAGGGAACGGTTCGAAAGCCCGCCGAAGGCGAGAGCGGCGAGGGAAGAGGTGGCGAAGGCGCGGCGAGTCAGCATGAGCGGGTTCCGGACATAGGCGCCAGCCTAGCCGCGCGCCCGTGACGGTTCAAAGTCATTGGGCGCCGCCCCTTTCCGTCATCCTGGCGAACCGCCAGGATCCCATTTCCTTATCGTCGCTGCCGTAAGGCATCGAGATCCCGGCCTGCGCTGGGATGACTCGTAAGGGGTTGCTCTTACAGACGAGGGTCGGCGCCTCAGGCGCGCGCGCCCTCGACAACCCCCGCGCTGTTGTGCCGCAGCGCCTTCAGCACCGTCGCGACGATGCCGTCGGCGTCGAGGCCGGCCTCGGCATATTGCTTCTCCGGCTTGTCCTGGTCCTGGAAGCGATCGGGCAGGCGCATCGTGCGCAGCTTGAGGCCGGAATCGATCAGGCCCTCGTCGCTGACCAAAGTGAGGACGTGGGCGCCGAGGCCTCCCACCGCCGCTTCCTCGATCGTCACCAGCACCTCATGGGTTGCGGCTAGCCGGCGGATCAGCGCCTCGTCGAGCGGCTTGGCGAAGCGCATGTCGGCGACCGTGGTGGAAAGGCCGCGCCCGTCGAGCCTGTCGGCGGCCTTCAGTGCCTCGGCGAGGCGGGTGCCGAGCGAGAGGATCGCCACCTTCTTGCCCTCGCGCACGACGCGGCCCTTGCCGATCTCGAGCCGCTGCGGGACCGCGGGCAGCTCGATGCCGATGCCGTTGCCGCGCGGATAGCGCACGGCGCTCGGCCCCTCGTCGTGGAGCGCCATGGTATGGACCATGTGGACGAGCTCGGCCTCGTCGGCCGCCGCCATGACGACGAAATTGGGCAGGGTGCACAGATAAGCGAGGTCGAAGCTGCCGGCATGGGTGGCGCCGTCGGCGCCGACCAGCCCGGCGCGGTCCATGGCGAAGCGGACCGGCAGGTTCTGGATGGCGACGTCGTGGACGACCTGGTCGTAGGCGCGCTGCAGGAAAGTCGAGTAGATCGCGCAGAAGGGCCGGTAGCCCTGGGCGGCGAGGCCGGCGGCGAAGGTGACCGCATGCTGCTCGGCGATGCCGACGTCGAAGGTGCGATCGGGGAATCTCGCCTGGAACTTGTCGAGACCGGTGCCCGAAGGCATCGCCGCGGTGATCGCGGCGACCTTGTCGTCCCGCTCGGCCTCGGCGAGCAGCGCTTTGGCGAAGACCGATGTGTAGCTGGGCGGCCCGGGCTCGCTCTTGGCCTGGGCGCCGGTGATGACGTCGAACTTCTGGACGCCGTGATATTTGTCGGCCGCGGCCTCGGCAGGCGCGTAGCCCTTTCCTTTCTTGGTGACGACGTGGACCAGCATCGGCCCTTCGTCGGCGTCGCGGACATTCTCCAGGATCTTGACCAGGAGATCGACATTGTGACCGTCGACCGGCCCGACATAATAGAAGCCGAGTTCCTCGAAGAGCGTGCCCCCGGTGGCGAGGCCGCGGGCATATTCCTCGATCTTGCGCGCGGCCGAATGGAGGCCTTCGGGCAGCTTGCGCGCGAAGCGCTGGGCGATGTGGCGGACCGTCAGATACTTGTTCGAGGAGACGATCCTGGCGAGATAGTGGGAAAGCCCCCCCACCGGCGGCGCGATCGACATGTCGTTGTCGTTGAGGATGACGACGAGCCGGTTGCCGGCCGCCTGGGCGTTGTTCATCGCCTCGTAGGCCATGCCCGCGGACATGGCGCCGTCGCCGATGACGGCGATCGCCTTGCCGGGCGAGTCGGACAGCTTGTTGGCGACGGCGAAGCCCAGCGCGGCGGAAATGGACGTCGAGCTGTGGGCGGCGCCGAACGGATCATATTCGCTCTCGCTGCGCCGGGTGAAGCCGGAGAGGCCGCCGCCCTGCCGCAAGGTGCGGATGCGGTCGCGCCGGCCGGTCAGGATCTTGTGCGGATAGGCCTGGTGGCCCACGTCCCAGATCAGCACGTCGCGCGGCGTGTCGAACACGTAATGGAGCGCCACGGTCAGCTCGACGACGCCGAGCCCGGCGCCGAGATGGCCGCCGGTGACCGAGACCGCGGAGACGGTCTCCGTGCGCAGCTCTTCGGCGAGCTGGCGCAGCTGCTCGCGGTCCAGCCGGCGCAGCTGCTCGGGCGTCCCGACGGTGTCGAGAAGCGGCGTCTTGGGTCGGTCGTTCATTCTATCCCCTTCGCAAGGGCCGATAATAAGACGCTCTGGCGGGGATGTCGAACCGTCAGTTGCCTTCGCATTCGCCGCAGCGGCCGCGCACCTCGATTACCGGGCGTGCGGGCGCGAAGCCGGCCTTGCGCGCGGCGTCGCGGACGCCGCCCGACAGGCGGTCGTCGTCGATATGCTTGGCCTGGCCGCAACTGTCGCAGATGAGGAAGATGCAGTCATGCAGGCAATCGGGATGATCGTTGGCGATATAGGCATTGGCGCTCTCGACCCGCCGCGCGAGGTTGGCACCGACGAAAAGATCGAGGATCCGATAGACGCTGTTGGCGGCGACCCGGCGCTGCTGCTCCTGCGAGACCTTTTCGGCAATGTCGTAGGCGGAAGCCGGGCGATCGAAGCTCGCCAGCGCCTCGAAGACGGCGGCGCGCATCGGCGTCCACTGCTCGCCGGACTTCTCCATCGTCGACCGGGCGGCCACCGAAAGGTCGGCGCCGGAATGGCTGTGATGCTCATGGACCATAGACGGGATGTAGGCCTTTCGCCGGATCGGAACAAGCGCGCGCAAGGGCCAATGGGGTCCTTGCGCCGCCTTGGACCGGGTTTCCGGCGACCCGCCGGAGCGCTCAGATCACCGCGCGGCGGTTGAGGTCGTGGCCCAGCGCCAGGATCAGCACGCCCATCACCGAATAGACGGTGGTGAGGCCGCCATGATCGAGGGTCAGGGCACCGGCCATCATGCCGAGGCCGAGGCTGCCGATGCAGGCGGGAAGCATGAAGCCATGCTCGCGGATGCCGCGGCCGAGCCCGAAGATGCCGAGCACCAGCGCCAGCATCATGCCGACCTCGTGGATCATCGGATCGAGCAGCAGCCCGCCGGCAGAGGCCAGGACGGCGAGGAGGACGGCGCTGGCGATGCAATGGACGAGGCAAAGGCCGGACAGGCCGATGGCCAGCCGGTCGATGGCTCCGTTCCTGATGGCACCCTGAAACACGCGCGTCGTCTCCTGCCGCCCCGTATAGCGATTCGACAGCGACGTTACAATATAACATTCGCGAAAAAGTTCCGCGTGAAGGGAGCCCGCTCCATCCTTTGCCAAGCTCCGGCGCCTCGGCCATAGGCGGCGCATGTCCACCCGGCCCGCCGCGCACCCGCGACCCCGCGCCCTTGCCACCTGGCTCCTCGTCGTCGCTGCCATGGTCTTCGTGATGGTAGTGGTCGGCGGCATCACCCGACTGACCGAATCCGGGCTGTCGATGGTGCGCTGGGAGCCGATCTCCGGAATCGTGCCGCCGCTGAGCGAGGCGCAGTGGCAGGCCGAGTTCGACCATTATCGGGCGACGCCGCAATATCGGATCAACAACAATGCGATGAGCCTGGAAGATTTCAAGTCGATCTTCTTCTGGGAATATGTCCATCGCGTGCTCGGGCGGCTGATCGGCCTCGCCTTCGCCTTGCCCCTGCTCTGGTTCTGGTGGCGCCGCGCCATCCCCGCCGGCTTCGGCTGGAAGCTGGTCGGGCTGCTCGCTCTCGGCGGCCTTCAGGGCGCGATCGGCTGGTGGATGGTCGCCTCCGGCCTCGTCGACGTGCCGGAGGTGAGCCACATCCGGCTCGCCGTCCACCTGCTCACCGCCTTGCTCATTTTCGGCGGGCTCCTGTGGGTCGCGCTCGACCTGCGCGCGCTGGCTGGCGGCGCCCCGCCCGGCGGCCGGACCCCGCTGCTCGCTTTGTGGGCGCTGTGCCTGCTCTTCGTCCAGTTCCTGTTCGGCGCCTATGTCGCCGGGCTGGAGGCCGGCTATGCCTTCAATAGCTGGCCGCTCATGGGCGACGAGCTCTTCCCGGCGGCGACGCCGATGCTGGAGCCGTTCCTGCGCAACTTCGCCGACAACCCGATCATGGTCCAGTTCGTCCATCGCTGGCTCGCCTTCGCCGTCGCCGCTCTGGCGGTCTGGCTGGGCCTGCGCGCCTGGAGCCGCGGTCTCAGGCTCGAGGGCGCGGCGCTGATCGGCGCCGTCACCGTCCAGATCCTGCTCGGCATCCTCACCATCCTCTCGGGCGTGCAGATCGACATCGCCGTCGCCCACCAGGGCATGGCAGTGCTGCTGCTCGGGGCGATGGTGGTCGCGGCGCACCGGCTCAAGGAGGCCAAGGCATGAGCGAGGCGGCGGCCGGCGCGATCGTCACCCTCTATTCGACCTTCGGCAGCGAGGAGGAGGCGCGCCGGGTTGCGCGGCAGCTGGTCGAGGAGCGCCTCGCCGCCTGCGCCAACGTGCTGGCGCCCTGCCATTCCGTCTATCGCTGGCAAAGCGAGGTCGAGGAGGCGCAGGAAGTGCCGGTGCTGTTCAAGACGCGGGCCGACCGAGCCGCGGCGGCGATCGCCCGGATCGGCGCGCTGCACAGCTACGACGTGCCCGCCGCGGTCGCGTGGCCGATCGCCGACGCGCTCGATTCCTATCGGCAGTGGATCGTGGACGAGAGCTGAGGGGAGAAGAGGTGCAGGCTGGAGAGATGGCTGCCGCGGCCCCGCCGTCCGCCGCCCTGCCCGCCTCGGCCTGGCTTCGCTGGAGCGGCACGGCTTTGGCGGCGACCGCCTGGCTCTCGGCCGCCCTGTTCGGCGCCTATATCGTCTTCTTCCATGTCGGCGCGGCCGCTCTCGGCCGGCCCGCCGAGTGGAATTCCGTCCTCCCCGGCCTGTTCGCGGCGGAAGCCAGGCTCGCCACCGCCGGGATCGCCGCCCATTTCGTCGCAGGCGCCATCCTGCTGCTGCTCGGCCCGATCCAGCTGATCGGCGCCGTCCGGCGGGCGGCGCCGGCCTTTCACCGCTGGACCGGCCGGCTCTACGTCGCGTCCGCTTTGGTCGCCGGCCTCGGCGGCCTCGCCTTCATCCTCGCCAAGGGCACGATCGGCGGCCCGGTGATGGATATCGGCTTCGGCCTCTATGGCGCGCTGGTCGTGGCGGCGGCGATCGAGACCTACCGGCATGCCCGCGCCCGCCGGCTCGAGCGCCACCGCGCCTGGGCGATAAGGCTGTTCGCGCTGGCGATCGGATCGTGGCTCTACCGGATGGCCTACGGTCTCTGGTTCGCCATCGGCGACTCGGCCGGCCATGCGTCCGACTTCCGCGGTCCCTTCGACCTCGTCATGGACTTCGCCTTCTACCTTCCCAATCTGGCCGTCGCCGAGCTGTTCATCCGGGCCCGCGCCGCGCCCGCGCGACGGACGCTGCAGACCGCCAGCGCCGGGCTGCTCGCGGCCGCGGCCGCCCTGCTCGCGCTCGCCACATGGGAATTCGCCCGCCTGGCTTGGCTGCCGGGCATCGCGCACAGGCTCGGGGGCTGAGGCGGGACGCGTCCACAAGACGGTCGTGGTATCATGTTACCACCCGTCAAACCCGCCCTTTTCCTTGACTTTCGGCGGCTCCGCTGCCATTTGCCCGCCGTCCGCGCCGCTCGTCATCGGGCGGCGCTGCTCATTTGCACAGAGGAAAACCCTCGAAAGGATTCGGGCCATGAAGGCGCTGATGAAGACCACCAAGGCGGCCAAGCCGGCCGAGGTGGAGAAGAAGTGGCATCTGATCGATGCCGACGGGCTGGTGGTCGGGCGGCTCGCCACCATCGTCGCCAATATCCTGCGCGGCAAGCACAAGCCGAGCTTCACCCCGCACGTCGACTGCGGCGACCATGTCGTCATCGTCAACGCCGACAAGGTCCGCTTCACCGGCCGCAAGCTGGCGCAGAAGACCTATTACAAGCATACCGGCTATGCGGGCGGCCTCAAGGAGATCACCGCCGGCAAGGTCCTCGAGGGGCGCTTCCCCGAGCGCGTGCTCGAGAAGGCGATCGAGCGGATGATCCCGCGCGGCCCGCTCGGGCGCCAGCAGATGCGATCGCTTCACCTCTATTCCGGGACCGACCATCCGCATGGCGGCCAGAATCCCGAGATCCTCGATGTCGCGGGCATGAACCGCAAGAACAAGGTGGGTGCCTGATGTCCGACAACCGTCAATCGCTTTCCGATCTGGCCGAGCTGACCACCGCCCAGCCCGACGCTCCGGCCCCCGAGGCCGAGGCCGAGGCCGGCGCGCCCGTCGCTCCCCAGACGCCGTCGGCGCCGCTTCGCGAGCAGCAGCTCGACAAGCAGGGCCGCGCCTATGCGACCGGCCGCCGCAAGGACGCCGTCGCCCGCGTGTGGCTGAAGCCCGGCAATGGCACGATCACCGTCAACGGCCGCGACCAGAGCGTCTATTTCGCCCGGCCGACCCTGCGCCTCGTCATCAACCAGCCGTTCGACATCGCCGAGCGGCGGGGCCAGTATGACGTCGTCTGCACGGTCAGCGGCGGCGGCCTCTCCGGCCAGGCCGGCGCGGTCAAGCACGGCATCGCCCAGGCGCTCTCCCGCTTCGAGCCGGCGCTCAGGAGCGCGGTCAAGCAGGCCGGCTTCCTGACCCGCGACCCGCGCGTCGTCGAGCGCAAGAAGTACGGCCGCGCCAAGGCCCGCCGCAGCTTCCAGTTCTCGAAGCGCTAAGGCAGGAAAAAGACCGGATCACCGGTGGGGCGGCTCGGAGACGGGCCGCCCTTTTTCTTTGGGCGTGGACTTGCACGTACCGCGCGATCCATCGAGCTTCACGACGCAGATCCAGAAAGCCAGTCCGCCGGCGAACCCGCTGGTCGCGCCCAGCAGCAGCGAACCGAAGTCAGGCACGATCAGGAGCATGGGGCCGGCTCCGATCATGGAGCCACCGAGGCAGGCACGCCACCAGGCCGGCTGAACCCTGCGCCGCAGCAGAGCGTAAGCAGGCAAGCCGATCAGGGCCGCGTGCAGGAGCGCGATCGGAAAGCCGAAGAGCCAGACGATCGGCAGGATCTCGATGACGGCCTCGAAATCCGGGAAGGCCACGAAGAACCAGAGGGAGCCAGCAATCGGCGCAACCGTTGCCGCCGCCAGGAGGCCGCCGACGCCGGTCCATTCCGCGTCAGATGACATCGTCGCCCCCATGGATCAGGTCGAGCGAACCGGAATAGCGGACGATCTGCCCGACCAGCGGCATGCTAACGCGGACGTCGAAACGGAAGCGGCCGCCCTCCTCATATTCTCGCGCCGAGATCCGCGGCCCCAGCCACGCCGGCATCGGCAGGCCCAGGAAGGACCATCGGTGCAGCTTCATTTCCAGGCCGTCCGGCCCGCCGGGAACTTGGAAGGCGAAGCGGACGGGGCCGAAGCGCTCGACCAGGAGGCCGTCTCTCCCGGAGAGCTCGCTGGCAAAGAGGTGGCCGCCGAAATCGCGCGTCCAGGTCTCGGCGCCGCCGCATTCGGTGAAGGCGACATGAATCGGGGTCTTTCCCGGCGGCGGCATCCCCATCAAGAAGCCGAGCAGGCCAGCCGCCAACCCGCGGCCCCGCTCGACCATGCCGTCGCCTTCGGCGCCGCCGTCGGCGCAGAGATCGTGCAGGTTCCGCACCGCCGTCGGCAAGCGAACGAAATCGTCGCCCATGAGACGGGCATAGAGGGGCGGCGGCAAGGTCCGCTCGGTCAGCTCCCAGCGGACGTCAATTCCCTCGAACGCTTTCTCGAACGCCTCGAGCGGCACCAGTCCCGCCGCCGATCGCGCACCGGGCGCTATGCGGCCCGCCAGCATCTTCTCCGCGAGGAGCGTGGCGGCGAGGGTCGGCAGTTCCAGCCCCTGCCCCCGCTCGGCGACGAGCGTCCAGATCCGCTCCACCGCGGCATTGCCGATCCTGCCGGCGAGTGCGACCCGCATCGCCGAGCGCACTCCGCCGAGGGCGCGAGTGATCCCATAGGCCCAGACTATTGGACGAGCGGCGGGAAGGAGCGATCGCAGCCAGCCGCAGCGCACGACCGCAGCCGCGGCGGACAAGGCGAGCATGTGGAAGCGCAATTCGGTGCCGGCGCGGAAGACGACGGTCGGCTGCCCCGGCAGCCTGTCCGGCAGCAGGACCAGGTCGGGGACGTCGGCCAGCGCCACCAGCCGCCCGCGCAGGGCACGGCCCTCCGGCAGCTCGAAATCGATCCGGCGCAAATCCTGCCAGCCGAACCCGTACGTCCAGCGCCCGCCGCGCCGCAGCCGGACCGGCCGGCCGGCATAGCTCAAGGCGGCGCGCAGGACCGAGGCGCCACCCATCGCCCGATTGGCGGCGCTGAGCGCGATGTCGACGCGGCGCACGGCGTCCAGGCCCTCGGCGAGCCGTTCGGCCACCGCGGTCGACAAGGCGGGAAGGCTCGAAGCGCCCGACACCAGCGCCACCCCGGAGCGGCGCGCCGCTTCGTCCAGCGCCGCGATGCCGGCGACGAATCCGGTCGCGTCGGCGAGATCGAGATAGGGAATGCGGGCGGCGATGCAGGCCAGTGGAACATCGTAGCCGCTCGCCTGGAAGGGGCCGGCCGCGTCGATCACGAGGTCCGGACGGTGCTCTTGCAGGATCGATGCGATTTCTCCTTCTCGATCGATCGCCACGGGCACGGCGCGGGGCAAAGCGGCGCAGAACGATCGTGCCTTCCTCTCGTCGCGGCCCCCGACCAGGAGATCGTACCCGGCGTCCGACAGCCTACGGCACAGACGGCCGCCGAAGCCGCCATAGCCGCCGATGACCAGGATGCGGGTCACAACAGCCGGTCGCGATCCTGGGCGCTCGGCACCCAGCAGGCGCTGCGGCGGCCGAACAGGCGATAGCGATTGCGCGCGATCCAGCGATAGGCGCGGTCGCGAAGCCGGCGTGGCACCAGGGCGAGCAGCCCGGCGAGTCGCCAGGGCCAGCCGAGGCCGCGATAGATGGCGAGCGCGGCGTCGCTTTCGCGAAGCGCGCGTCCTCCCTGGACGACGATCAGCGTCTCCGGATCATCCGGATCCACGCCGAAGCGGCGGAAAAGGTCAGCCCCGGCGAGACGCTGCATCGACGCCAGCCTGAACCGCTTGCCTCGGTCATGCCTGAGCACGAATTGCGCCTGCGCGCTGCACAAAGGGCAAAGCGAATCGAAGACGATGATCGGCCGCACGTCGTCGCTCATCCTTGGTCTCCATGCGCCGTCTCCGCGAAGAGGGCGGTCTGGCCTATCATCAGGCCGAACCGGGGGTGGGCCAGCTCCAGCACGAAGGCGAAGCGGCCTCGACCGCAATCGATGTGGCTGACGCGCAGCCGGCCGGGCTGGAGCCAATGAGGCAGCGCGAGCCGCCGGCCGAGACAGGAGAGGAAATAATGGTCGGTGACGAAGTGCAGGGCCCCATCCTCGACCTCGAGCCGCAGCGCGACGCCGAGCCCGCCGCCGACATATTCCTCCAGCCCGGTCGGGCCGCAGAAGCGCTTGCTCGAGTGGATGACCTGAGGGAAGCCACGGCGCCGGCCGTAGATCCGCGTCCAGAATTGACCGTTAGCCGCGGGATCCTCGGTGACGCTGACCACCGCCGGGACGTTCTCGTCCCGGCCTAAAGGGAGCGGCGATCCGAACAAGCGGGCAAGCTGCGCGATCGCCCATCCCAGGCAGCTCATCCGACATTGGACGATCTCGCCGGCATAGACGACGCTCCGGCAATGGTCGACACGCTTGCCGAATCGGGCCCGCGTCGGTTCCGGAAGGCGGCCCCAGGCCGGCTCGCCCAGGAGCGCGCGAAATCGCAGGTCGCCGATCCCGCTGCCGCCCTGCCGCCGCATCCGCGGCCGGTGAAGCGGAAGCTCTTCCGACCGCCTCGGCTCCATGCCCATGGCCGTCTCCTTCTCTTGTTTCTGTAAATCCAGAAATGTCACGGCACGAAAAGTCAGCCCTTGTCCTTCGCGGCCTCACCCTTGCGGCCGAAGCTGAGGAAATTCACCACCTTGGCGCCCATGCGGATCAGCGCCATGATCTTCGCGGGGGGCACCCCGAGCATCTGATCGTACCAGCTGTTCAGCGTCTCGACGAAGCGTTGCATCTCCGCCAACCTTTCGCGCGCCACGGCGCTGACCCGAGGGTCGCCCTGCGCTTCGGCCATGCAGGCGCGAAGCGCCGCGGCCGCCGGATCGATCTCCCTTTCCTTGCGGCCTTGGGCGATGCGCGTCACCATTTGCAGGAGATCGGTCTCTGCCTCGAAATGATCGCGGCGATCGCCGAGGACGGGGACGCGGCGGATCAGCTTCCAGCCGATCAGCTCCCGGAGGCTGGTCGAGACGTTCGAGCGTGCCATGCCGAGGGTCTCGGCGATCTCCTCAGCGGTGAGGGGGCGGTCACCGAGATAGAGCAAGGCATGGATCTGGGCGACCGACCGGTTGACCCCCCATTCATTGCCCATGTCACCCCAGTGAAGCACGAAGCGTTCCACCGCGGGAGGCAGTTTGCCCGTCTGGTCAGTAGTTTCTGTCATGACAGAACATTCCGACTTATGCGCCTCGACGTCAAGGGTGTTGTTCGTGTGCGGTCAAGAATCTTTGCGCTATAAGGGAGCCATGCGCCTACTCATCCTCCCGCTCGCCGCCTTCCTCCTTTCGGGCTGTCTCGCCCGGACGGCCGTCGGCATCGTCACCCTGCCCGTCAAGGCGGTCGGCGCCGGCGTCGATGCCGTCACCACCAGCCAGGCCGAGGCCGACCAGAGGCGGGGGCGGCAGGTCCGCGAGGAGGAGGAAAGGCTCGGGCGCGAAGCTCGCCGACGCGAGCGCGAGGAGCGCCGGAGGCAGGATGACGCCGAGGAGCGGGCGGCGGACTGGCCGGAGCATCGCTAGCTTCTCTTGACCGTCAGGCCGCCAGCGGCTCGGCGTGGAGCGCCGCGACCATGACGTCGATCACGGAGCGGCACGCCAGCCACCAGGCCTGACGGTGGATGGGGTTGAACGCCGGGCCGATCACCGCTTCGAGGGCCGCCATCAGCGCGTCGGCGATCGCGACATGGTGGCGCTCGGCGAGGCCGCGGGCGGCGCCGCGATAGGCCACCCATTCGAGCACGGCGGCGATCGGATGCAGCCGGTCGATCGAGGCGACGATCGCGGCAAGGCCGTTCGCGAAGCTGCCGTCGCGCCAGCCGCTTTCGCCGCGAAGCTTCTCCCACAGCGCCGGATCGCGCGCGAACAGCTCCGCGAGGAAGCAGCCGGCGAGCCGGTCCCGTCGCGCCATCGCGGTCCGGAAGCTGTTCTTGACGATCTGTGCCTGCTGCGGGGTCATCGTTCCATCCTTTCGCTGAAGACGGAACTAGACGGCGCGCGTTGCGGCGCGTTGCCGGGGCGGCCGGCTTATCGTTTCAATTGTGACAATCGGCGCGCCGCGCCGGCCAGGGTCTAGAGGTTGATCGTGGCCATGCCGGCTTCGTGATAGCGAGGGCCCGCCGCCGCACCCGGCGGCAGGATCCGGTCGATCCGGGCCAGCTCGTCCGCCGACAGGCGAAGAGATAGCGCGCCGAGATTCTCGTCCAGGAATCGGATGCGCTTCGTGCCGGGAATGGGGACGATGTCCTCGCCCTGGGCCAGCACCCAGGCCAGAGCGAGCTGCGCCGGCGTGCAGCCCTTGTCCTGCGCCATCGTCTCGATCTCGCCGACCAGCGCGATATTGCGGTCGAAGTTCGCGCCCTGGAAGCGCGGATGGAAGCGGCGATAATCGTCTTCCGGAAAGTCGGCGGCGCTGCGGAAGCGGCCGGTGAGGAAGCCGCGGCCGAGCGGGCTGTAGGCGACGAAGGCGATGCCGAGCTCGCGGACCGTGGGCAGGACTTCCGCTTCGGGATCTCGGCTCCACAGCGAATATTCGGTCTGCAGCGCCGCGATCGGGTGGACGGCATGGGCGCGGCGGATCGTCGCCGGCGCCGCCTCGCTGAGCCCGAGGAAGCGGACCTTCCCCTCGCCCACCAGCTCCGCCATCGCACCGACGGTATCCTCGATCGGAACGTCCGGATCGACACGGTGCTGGTAATAGAGGTCGATCGTCTCGACGCCGAGCCGCTGCAGGCTCGCCTCGCAGGCGGAGCGGACATAGTCCGGACGGCCGCAGACGCCGCGGAAGCTGCCATCCTCGCCGCGGACGTTGCCGAACTTGGTGGCGAGGAAGACCTCGCCGCGGCGGCCGGAGATCGCCTTGCCGACCAGGGTCTCGTTGCGGCCGACCCCGTACATGTCGGCCGTGTCGAGAAAGTCGATGCCGGCATCGAGCGCGTGGCGGATCGTGGCGATCGACTCTGCCTCGTCGCCGGAACCGTAGAATTCGGACATGCCCATGCAGCCGAGCCCGATGGCCGAAACTTCCGGACCGTCCCGGCCCAGCCGCCGACGCTCGATCATCCTCTTCTCCCGCCTTGCCGGATCAGCCGCGTCTCAGGTCCGCGAGGAATTCCCGGACCCGGCGGGCATTGACGCCGATATCGCTGACGCCGACGCGGCTGATCGAGCGCATGTCGACGATCGATCCGGTCCCGTCCGTGACTGGGCGCACCCGGACGACGACATTGTCCTTGAACCGGAAGAACCGGCTGGTGTCGACCGCCTCGACGATGCCCCGCTCCGCGTCGGCCGTGACGATCTCCCAGCCGCGACTCTCGGCGAGCGCCCGCGCCCGCTGGATCGTCTCCTCCCGGCTCCACGGCACCCTGATGGTGGCGATATCGCCATAATGCTCGCGATGGATGGCCTTCCACCGCTCCCGCGGCTCCAGCGCCGCCAGATCGGCGCGGCCCATGTCGGGCACCTCCGCCAGATTGTCGTCGCGCACCCGCAGCCGGTAGAAGCGCGGATAGTCTTCCAGATTGGTGGCGATGTCGTGGATCGGCGGCACCGAGCGCGCGGTCCTGACCTGATTGCCGAGGAAGCCGACGAAGATGCCGGCGACGACGAGCGCCGCCAGATTGACGAGAACCAGCCGCGGCCGGACCCGACCGGCGACGATCGCGCCGGCGAGCGCGAGCAGAATTCCCGGGATCGCGGCGAAGAAAGCGTAGCGCAGGACGCTGAACCCGGCCCCGAAATGCCAGAAGCCCCGGCCGGCCCCGATGGCGGCGATCAGCGCGGCCGCGACCGAACCGAAGCAGAGGAGAGCGCCGGCCCAGGTCAGCCGCGCGGCCCAACGGCGCTTCTTCAATGCTTCCACCATCGACGATCCTCCAATGAAAGCCGATTTCCTATGCGCCCATGCGGGCGGCGCGACAAGAGCGGGAAGCCCGCAATGTCGCGGCCTGCACGGCACCGCGACCGCAAACCTATTCTTAAGGGCAAAGGCCGTACCTTCCGCATATGCGTGCCATCAGGAAATCAGTGGAGCCGGTCGGGCTCGAAGCCGAGGATCGCCCTTCGCTTCGCCGCCTCCTCATCCAGGACTTCCAGCCGCTCGCGAACGAGCGCGACGAAGGCATTGCCCGCGAGCGCCTGCGGGCACTGGCCCCGGTTCCCGGCTTCTTCCTGGTAGTCCACCTCGTCTGCGCCGCCGCCATCCTGCTCGCGCTGGGGACGGAGGCGATGCGGCAGCCGGTGGTGACGGCGCCGCTCGCCTCTCTGCTGGTGGTCGACATCCTCTTGTGGGCGCTCGCCCGTCGCGGCGGGATCTTCAGGATTCAGCCGCACCTCGCCCTGCGCGCGGCGGCGTTCTACTCTTTGCTGGTCGGCGCCCTCATCGGCACGGTCGTTGCCGGCCTCGGCACGGTGCGGGACGGCGGCATGCCGCTGCTCACCCTCGGCCTCGCCGGAGCGGTCTTTGCCCTGCCCCTCGCCTTCCTCCTCTTCCCCGGCCTGGCCGGCCTCGGCTGCATCGGCGCGCTGATGGCCTGGCTGCTGGTCACCGGCGATGCCGTCAGCACGGCGCTGGCGGGGATCGTCGGGATCGCCATACTGAGGCTCAGCCTCAACCGGGCGGCCGAGAAGCTGAGCCAGCTCAAGCGGCGGGAGATGATCGACTGGAACGCGCAGCGCGCCAGCCGATTCATCGAGGAGTTCGAGCAGGCCGGCCGCGGCTGGTTCTGGGAGACCAATTCGCGCGGTGCCCTGTCCTACATCTCGGACCAGCTCGCCGCGGATCTCGCCATTCCCGCCGCGGAGCTGATCGGCCGGCCTTTCACCGACCTGATCGGATCGGACGCGTCCGGATCCGCCGATTCGTCCGAGCGCACGCTCGGCTTCCATCTCTCCGCGCGCCTGCCCTTCACCGACATCACCGTCCGCGCAAATGCCAGCGCCGACACCTGGTGGTCGCTGTCGGGCACGCCGAGCTTCGATGAATATGGCCGCTTCCTCGGCTTTCGCGGCATCGGCACCGACCTCACCGAGCAGCGCCGGTCGGAGGACGAGATCAATCGGCTCGCGAAATACGATTCGCTCACCGGTCTCCCCAACCGGATGCTGATGCGCCGGACGCTCGACGAGACCCTCCAGGCGAACAGCACGTCCGGCAATGCCCTGTTCCTGATCGACCTCGACCGGTTCAAGAACGTCAACGACACGCTCGGCCATCCGGTCGGCGATGCCCTTCTCAAGCAGGTCGGACAGCGGCTGGCCTCGGTGATCGGCGACCGCGGCCAGATTGGCCGGCTCGGCGGCGACGAGTTCAAGGCGGTGCTCCCCGGCGTGACCGACGAGCCGAGCCTGGGCGCCCTCGCTGCCCGGCTGATCCAGCAAGTGTCGATGCCCTACCTCATCGAAGGCCACAACATCTCGATCGGAGCGTCCGTCGGGATCGCCATCGCGCCGCCGGAGGGATGCTGCGGCGACGCGCTGATCCGCGACGCCGACCTCGCTTTGTATTCCGCCAAGGCCGCAGGCCGCGGCACCTACTGCTTCTTCGCGCCGGAAATGCACAGCGAGGCGCAGGACCGGCAGATGCTCGAGAACGACCTTCGCAAGGCCATCGGCCGGGGCGAGCTCGAGCTCTACTACCAGCCCGTCGTCGACACCAAGTCCGAGGCGCTGTCGGGATTCGAGGCACTGGTCCGCTGGCACCATCCGACTCGCGGAATGATCTCGCCGACCGTGTTCATCCAGCTTGCCGAGGAGAGCGGGATCATCCTCCAGCTCGGCGAATGGGTGCTGCGCACCGCCTGCGCGGAGGCGGCGAAATGGCCCGAGAACATCCGGATCGCCGTCAACCTCTCGCCGGTCCAGTTCACCGACGCCAGCCTGCCCAACACGATCGTCAGCGCGCTCGCCAATGCCGGACTGGCGCCGCGACGGCTCGAGCTGGAAATCACCGAAGGCGTGTTTCTGGTGGAGAGCGAGTCGACCGACGACATGTTCGCAAGGCTGAAGGCGATCGGGGTCCGCCTCGCCCTCGACGATTTCGGCACCGGCTATTCGAGCCTCGGCTATCTGCGCAAGACGCCGTTCGACAAGATCAAGATCGACCAATCCTTCGTCCGCGGGGCGGCGATGCGCGGCAGCCGCAACGCCGCCATCATCCGGGCGATCGTCACGCTGGCGGAAAGCCTCGGCATGGACACGACCGCCGAAGGCGCGGAGACGCATGACGAACTCGCGCTGATCCGGGAGCTCGGCTGCTCGCACATCCAGGGCTACATCTTCGGCCGGCCGATGATCGCCGAGGAGGCGCTGAAGCTCGCCGCCGACAACGAGACCGTCGCCGCCGACGGATTCCAGTTCAATCGGCCGCCGCGCCAGGGCCTGCTCAAGGTCGCGACGCTGCAATGGAACGGAATGCAGATACCGGTGAGGGTGCGCAACATCTCGACCGGCGGCGCGCTGCTCGAGAGCGACCGCACCGTCCCGGTCGAGGCCAAGGTCCAGCTCGACCTTCCCGGCTGCGGCAGCCTCGGCGCCGAAGTGCGCTGGTCCGAATCGCGCCGCACCGGCATCCAGTTCGAGGAGGAGTTCGACCTGCGCCGGCTGGTCCCGGGCAAGACGCGGGGCTTCGGCGTCAGGCTCGCCGGCGGAGGGCAGAGAGCCGCCGGCTGAGGCGGGCAGTCGGGGCCTTCGGCCCCCAATGGCGGCCGCGTCGCGGCAGCCCTCGCTGCGGCCAACCCCGTTCGGGCGACGGCTCGCGCTCGATGCCCGTGCGCAAAGCTCGTCGCCGGGAACCCCCTCCTGCCTTCCGAATTTCCTCTCGGCGGCTTCGAGGCCTCGTCTTCGCCGGCGGCGGACTCTATCATGAGTGCGGGATGCCCCGAAGACCCGGCCGTTGGAGTTCGACAGATCATTGCAGAAGCATAGGCGCATGACCGTCCTTGTCCTTTTCCCAGGCTGCGGCAGGGCGTCGGAATCGGCCATGGTCGATGCCGGCTCCGCTGCCACTTCCACGCGATGCGCGGGCCTAGCATGACCGGCCGCCTCCCCGCCTCGCTCGCTCGCGCGAGCATCGCCTTCCTGTCGATGGAGATCGGCCTCGAATCAGGGATGCGCTGCTACAGCGGCGGGCTCGGCGTGCTCGCCGGCGACTTCGCGCTGGCGGCGGCCGACCTCGGCCTGCCGATGGTGTTCCTGTCGCTCGCCTGCCGCGACGGCTATGTCCGCCAGACCATCGATGGGCAGGGGCATCAGCATGACGCCCCGGATCCCTGGGACCCCGCCGAATGGGCAACGCCGCTTCCGATCGAGGCCAGCGTGGCGATCGAGGGACGGGAGGTGCGCATCCGCGCCTGGCTGCGCGAGATCGAAGGGACGAGCGGGAGCCGGCTGCCGGTGCTGCTGCTCGACACCGATGTCGAGGCGAACGATGCCGACGCCCGCGCCATCACCAGTCGGCTCTATGGCGGCGACCAAGATTTCAGACTGCGGCAGGAAGCGGTGCTCGGCCTCGGCGGCAAGGCCGTGCTCGACCTGCTCGGCCTCGAGATCCGCCGCTATCATCTCAACGAGGGCCATGCCGCCTTGCTGCCGCTCGCTTTGCTCGCCGAGCGCGGCGACGCAGAGGCGGTACGCGAAAGCGCCGTCTTCACCACCCATACGCCGATCCCGGCGGGTCATGACCGCTTCGCCATGTCGGCTGTGCGCGCCGTGATCGGGGACGTGCTCGCCGACGAGGCGGCACGCCTGTTCGACGGCGCGCGCGAGCTCGACATGACCAGGCTGGCGCTAGCCCTCACCGGATGGGTGAACGGCGTGTCGCAGAAGCATGCCGAGGTGACCCGCCTGATGTTCCCCGGCCACGAAATCCATGCGGTCACCAACGGCGTCCACCACGTGCGCTGGACCCACCCCGCCATCGCCGACCTTTTCGACCGGACGACGCCCGGCTGGCGCGCCGGCGCATCGGCGCTGGCCGGTTTCGAAACCGCCGCCGGCGACGTGGATGTCTGGGCGGCCCACATGGAAGCGAAACGGGCCCTGATCGACGATGTCCGCAGCCGCACCGGCCACGACCTCGATCCAGACCGGCCGCTGATCGGCTTCGCCCGCCGGATGACCCCCTACAAGCGCGCCGACCTTCTGTTCGGCCATCTCGTCCGACTGCTCAAGATCGCTGAGAACCGCCCCTTCCAGGTGCTGCTCGCCGGGAAGGCCCACCCCCACGACAAGGGCGGCAAGGCGCTGATCGCCCGGCTGCACGAGATCGCCCACAGCTGCGGTGCGCATCTGCCGATCGTCTTCCTCCCCGGCTACGACATCGAGATGGCGGGCCGCTTGGTGGCCGGCTGCGACGTCTGGCTGAACACGCCCGAGCCACCGCTCGAAGCCTCCGGTACCAGCGGCATGAAAGCGGCGATCAACGGCGTGCTCAATCTCAGCGTCCTCGACGGCTGGTGGCTCGAAGGCTGCGAGCACGGCCGCAACGGCTGGTGCATCGGCAACGAGCGGGACGCCGCGGCTCCAGGCCATGACGAATGGCTGCTCGAGCTTCTGGAGCGTGAGGTTCTGCCGACCTGGTATGACGATCGGACCCGCTGGATCGCGATGATGAAGCATAGCGTGAGTTCGCTCGGACCCCGCTTCAGCGCGGAGCGCGCGATGCGCGACTATGCCGGCCAGGCCTATGGCGAGGCAGTAGAGGTCGGCGGCTGAACGGGCCGGTCAACGCTCCGTCGGGCGCTCCGTCCCGGCATCGCCGTTGCAGGCAAGGCGGTCGGCGAGCGCTTCGCGGACGAGCAGGGCGGCCGCCCGCTGCCGGCGCTCGGAATCCTGGGCGAGATATTGCGTCACCCGTTCGGCCGCCTGGCGGTTGTTGATCGGGGCCGGACACAGCAGCGGCGCCCCGCCGCGCGAGCGGGCGTAGAAGAGGCCGTCGAGCACGCCGGCGACATACATCGAGCATTGCCCGCCATTGGGCCGGGAGCAGATCGCGTAGAGCGCCTCGCCGGTGAAGAAGGCTGGAATGAGCGGCGGCTCGCCGGCCGCCTGAAGCCCGATCAGAAGCAGGATGGCCTTGGTCAAGATGCGGTCTCTCCTTCGCTCGCCGCCAGGCCCGCGCGGGAGACTGCGGGCCCGCCCGGTAAAGCTTCCGCTGCCGTCGCGGCCGTCATGACAGACGTGACGGAGGCGGAACGAGCAACTGGGGCGATCGGTCCGTCAAGCGGCTGCCTTGCGGCAGGGAGACGGCTAGCGCCGCAGGCGCGGGGGTCAAGCGAAGCCGGGCGGGCGGGGACGAATTGGGCGCGATACGGGGCGGGACGTCCTTGCCGCGCCCGCCCGGCGCAAGCGTGTGTCGACCTTGATCGGACGGACTTGCGCCCCAGATAGGGATGGACACCCCGGCGAGGGGGAAAATCGATATTTTGGAGAGACCTATGCGCATCCTGGTGACCGCGCTGACCGCGGCCGTTCTGGCACTGTCGGGGCTGGCGGCGAATGCGTCGGCCGACGCCGCCGCTCCCGGAGCCGCCGCCGGAATCTGGAAGAATCCGAAGAACAATGTCCATGTCCGCATCGCCCCGTGCGGGACTTCGGTATGCGGCACGGTGGTCTGGGCGAGCGAGCGCGCGAAAGCCAAGGCCCGGCGCGGCGGCACCGCCAGCCTGGTCGGGACCCAATTGCTGCGCGAGTTCCGGCAGACCGCGCCCGAAAGCTGGTCTGGCCGCGTGTTCGTGCCCGACATGGGCCGGACCTTCTCGGGCACCCTGCGCAAGAGCGGGCCGAACAGCCTCGTCGCGCGCGGCTGCCTGGTCGCCGGACTGATCTGCAAGTCGCAGACCTGGACGCGGATCGGCTGACGCAGCGCTCGGAAGCCGTTTCCCTGCGAAAGACGTCGGCCTATGATGCCTCCGCTCGGCCGGAGGAAAGGCGATGGCATCTGAGGCACTGACGCGAAGCGGGGGGCGGCGGGCCGTCATCCTCGCCGCCGCGTTGCTGACCCTGCTCCTCGGCCTTGCCGCCTTGGTGCTTCCGGTGGCGAAGGACCTGCCCGGGGGTACGCTGGTCGGGTGGCTGCTGCTGATCGCCGGCCTGGCCGAGTTGGCCGCCGCGGCCGCGCGACGGCCCGATCCCGCCCGTAGCGCGGCGCTGGCCGCGGGCGCCGTGACGGCCCTCGACGGACTGCTGTTCGTCCTCAACCCCTATATCGCTTTCGTGCCGCTTTCCTGGCTGGTGACGACGTGGCTGCTGCTGCGCGGCACGCTCCAGCTCGTTGGCGGGCTGCGCAGCCGCGAGCCGAGGGTGCGGGCCTGGACCTTGTTTTCCGGGGGTGCCGATCTTCTCCTCGGTCTTCTGCTGCTGCTCGGCCTGCCGGTGGCGATGCTCGTCACCGGCTTATTCGGCCCGACCCGGGAGATCGTCGCCAGCTTCGCCCTCGTCCTGGCGGCAAGCTTCTTCGTCACCGGCGGCGCCCTGGTCGCGATCGGCCGCGCCCAACGCTGAATACCGGCCGTCCTTACCTCAGAGACGAGACAGCCGGCGCAGGCCCAGTGCGAACAGGATGGCGCCGGCGCCGCGAACGACGAAGCTCACCCCTATCGCGACGGCCAGGAAGAACAGGGCCGAGAACGGATCCATGATCATCAGCGCGATCCCGAGGATGATGTCGACGAGGCCGAGGAAGACGAGCCAGCCCTTGCCTGCCGGGGCCCGCGCGGCGCCGGCAAGCTGCAGAAGCCCGGCAAGGACGAGCCAGGCGCCGATCGCCCAAACCAGCGACAGCACCCCGGAGAACGGATTGATCATGACGATGATTCCGGCGAGCACGGACAGCAGGCCGAGCAGGACATAGATCCAGCCGCCGACCGCCCGCAGATCGGTCATCCCGGCGACCACCGCGAAGATGCCGCCGGCGATGAGGAGCCAGGCGAGGATGATGCCGGTCGCCAGGCTGGTGGCGATCGGCTGCAGGATCGCCAGGACGCCGGCGACGACGAGGACGATCCCGAGGACGAGCACCCAGCCCCAGCCGGGCCGGAGCCGGGCTGTCTCGCGTTCGATCGACTCCGCCATCGGCCTTCCTTTGACAACGGCATTCGAACGAAGCGCTCGGTGGCCGGGTTCCTCGGTTGCCGCCCCGCGCACGCGCGCCGCTTCAGGGAGGCATCGTGCCGATCTCGACCGATCCGCGCGACGACCGGACCCTGACGCGCCTTCGGGCTTGAAAATTCCGGCGGCTTGCCTGATCTAGACGGCGCCCAAGCGGGTGTAGCTCAATGGTAGAGCAGAAGCTTCCCAAGCTTACGACGAGGGTTCGATTCCCTTCACCCGCTCCATTTTCTGCTCTTCGGGACGAACCCTCGTTTCCTTGTGGCGCTTCGCCGCAAGCGGCTGTGCGAGGGTTCGATTCCCTTCACCCGCTCCATTTTCTGCTCTTCGGGACGAACCCTCGTTTCCTTGTGGCGCTTCGCCGCAAGCGGCTGCGCGAGGGTTCGATTCCCTTCACCCGCTCCATTTTCTGCTCTTCGGGACGAACCCTCGTTTCCTTGTGGCGCTTCGCCGCAAGCGGCTGCGCGAGGGTTCGATTCCCCCTCACCCGCTCCATTCCATCATCCTTCCGGAAAATTGCGCCTGACGGCGGCGGCGATCTGCGGCAGCTTGTCGGCGCGCAGCGCCAGCGCGTGCGCTTTCGGGCAATGCTGCGCCAGCCACGGCCGGCGCGGGCGCCAGTGGGACATGATCGTCACATAGGCGTCGAGCGCCGAAGGCTTGTCGCCGAGGACCCATGCGTCCGGCTCGAGCGCCTGCTCGAGCTGCCGCCACAGATCCTGCCGGAAGGCATCCACGTTGGCCGTCAGCTGATCGGCGGCGTCCGGCGCCCAACGCTCGGGATAATCGCGATAGGTGAAGGTCGGATAGAGCGCCGACACGAACCAGATCAGCCGGTTGAGGAAGGCGGGGCGCAGCGGATCGCCCGCCGCCGGCGCGAGACCGGCCTCCGGGCGAAGCTCGGCGAGGTGAAGGGCGATGGCGGCGCTCTCGGTATGGACGAAACCGTCCGGGGCGACGAGCGTCGGCACCCGCGCCAGCGGATTGACCGCGAGCAGACGGTCGCGCGCCGGCCCGGGCGCGTCGAAGCCGTCGACATCGACGAAGTCGTAGGACTCGCCCGCCCAGTCCAGCATCGCCTCCGCCAGCGACGAACCCCAGCCCGCAACTCCGTATAATCGCCAATCCGACAATGGGCTTCTCCTCCGGATCCGGCGCAGACGCTGGTCACCAAGCAGGTTCAAATAGAAAGTGTTTCGACTGGGCCGCAACAGCCGCGCGGCGCAAGCGCCCCACCGATCAGGCCGAAGCTGCCTGAGCCGCTGCCGATTCGAGCAGGGGCCGCCAGTCCCTTCCCTCCATCATCGCCAGCTGCACGGGCATGTCGCGGAGCAGATCGGTCGCCATCAGCGGCTCGCCGGTCAGCTTCACGCTTGTATCGCCCCACCAGGACGCCGACGGCACGCGCCGATCCGAGCCGGCAATTGCCGCGGCGCCATGAAGCAAGGCGACGCCCAGCATCGCGCGGGAACCCTGGCGACGGACGAAGGCGAGGAGATGGTCCCGGCGATCGCCTGCCACGGTCGCGGGTTCCCAGCCGCCGCGCCGCCAGAGTTCCGGATCGTCGCGGCGCGCGGCGAGCAGTCGCGCCAGCAAGCCTTGCTTGACGGCATCGAACGATTGCCCCGGGTGATCGAGCGCCGCGGCGCGGGCGCCATAGTCGACCGGCCGTCGATTGTCCGGGTCGACCAGGCTGAGATCGCCGAACTCGCAGCCCTGATAACAGTCCGGCACGCCTGGCGCGGTACAGCGCAGGAAAGTCTGGACCAGCGAATTGGCCTCCCCGGCCGGCCGGATGCGATCGACGAAAGCGCACAGTTCGGTGAGGAAGTCGGACGACGGGCCGGGGTCGAGCAGCCGCTCGAGCCAGGTCCGGCACGCCCCCTCATAATCCTGATCGGGCGCGGTCCAGGACGAATGCAGCTTTGCTTCCCGCACCGCCTTTTCGAGCCACGCCCAGATCCGGTCGCGAAAGACGGCGAGGGCGTCGGCATGGCCGGCCGCGAGACCATCGGGCCAGGCGCCGACGAGCATCTGATAGACCATATATTCATCGCCGGGATCGATACCGGCGTCGCCGGCGCCGTTCGAGGCTCGCCACCGGTCGGCCGCTTCGGTCCATTCGCCGGGGAGCTCGCTGAGCACGGCCAGCCGGGCGCGAACGTCCTCGCCCCTCTTGTGATCGTGGGTCGCCGTGGTCAGCATCGCCATCGGCCAGCACGCGGCGCGGTTCGCCATCGCGCGGTGAAAATCCGGCGCGGCGAGCGAGAACCGCGCGGCGTCGAAGCCGACATCGTTGCGCGAGAGCAGACGCCCGTAGCGGTAGAAGGCCGTATCCTCGACCGCCTTGGCGGCGATCGGGGCGGAGAGCTGGCGGAAGCGGCGGCGGGCCTCCTGCAAGATCTCCCCTTCACCGCGAGGCCCCAGCCAGTCGACGACTTGATCGAGGACGTCGCGCTCGCCCGGCGAGACCAAGTCCGCGGCAGCCGTGCGCACGCGTCCGAGCAGCCCCGCATCTTCGGAATCGCCATAGGTCCGATAGGCGGGGAAGACCTGGAGCAGCGCCTCGATCGCGCGGCGGAGGCTCGCCGCGGTCAGCGCCTCCGTCTCCGGAGACGCTTGGGCAACCCGGGCGAAGGCGCGGACGCAGGCGCCGAGCTGGCCCTCGAACTCCCAGGCGAGGATCTGCCGCCGGGCCAGGCGCTCCTCCGGCGCGAAGTCGGCTGTCCGGCCGGTGAGCCCGGTCCAGTGCCGGCTCAGCGCCGGCTCACCCTCGGCATCATGAAGGAGGGCGGCGGTTTCCTCCATGAAGTCGTAGCCGCTGGTGCCGTCCACGCCCCAGTCGTCTCGCAGAGTCTCGCCGGGGCCCAATATCTTCTCGACGACGATCCAGGCCTGCGGGCCCAGCCGTTCGCGCAGGCGCCGGCAATAGCCGGCCGGATCGGCGAGGCCGTCGACATGGTCGACGCGGACACCGTCGATCAGCCCCTCCTCGTGAAGCCGGAAATAGAGCTGGTGGGTCGCCTCGAACACCACTTCGTCCTCGACGCGGACGCCGGCGAGGCCGGTGATGGTGAAGAAACGGCGCCAGTTGAGCAGGTCGTTGGCGGTGCGCCACCAGGCCAGCCGGTAATGTTGTCGATCGAGCAGGGCCGCGAGATCCTCGCCCCCGGCATCCTGGTCCTCGTCCCGCAGCGGATAATAGTCGCAGTCGTGTGCGAGCAGGCCGAGACGCCCGTCCCGGTGCTCCAGCCGGAGCGCGCCCTGGTCGATCGCGTCGCGGACCGGCGAGCCGAGGAAGGGCAGCAGGATCTTCTCATCCCCGTCGACGTCGAAGAATCGGGCGAAGCGGCTGGCCCGGCCGTGGGCCAGCACGTCGTTCCACCATATATTGGCGCCGCCGGTGACGCTCATATGGTTGGGAACGATATCGATGACGAGGCCCATCGCGCGCGCGCGCAGCGCCTCCGCGAGGCCGCGCAAACCAGCCTCGCCGCCCAGCTCGGGGTTGATCCGCGTCGGATCGATCACGTCATAGCCGTGGGTCGAGCCGGGCTGCGCTGCCGTCACCGGCGATGCGTAGACGTGGCTGATCCCGAGCCGGTCGAGATAGGGCACGATCGCCTCGGCATCGGCGAAGGTGAAGTCGCGGTTGAGCTGAAGCCTGTAGGTGGCGCGCGGAATCATCGCTCCCCCGCCTTGCCGAGGCTCTCCGTCCGGGTGACGATCTCCGGATCCACGAACATCGCCTCGATCTCGACGGGAAGGCGGCGGCGCCAGTTGGGATGCTCGTCGATCGTGCCCGGCAGGTTGGGCTGCTCCTCGATCCCGAGCAGATCCTCGGCGGGGATGAGGGCGAGATCGCAGCCGCTCCCGCCAGCGAAGGCGATGGCGGCGGCGACCGCCCGTTGCGGACTGTTTCGTGTGGGCTGGCGGCCGCCATCGCCGATCGCGCGCCAGAGGCGCCGGCGATCGGCGGCGCGGGCCGCCTGCTCCGCTTCCGCCGATTCGAAGTTGCTCGACCGGCCGATCCGCCACGTCCAGTCGATGTCGCGGCCCGACCACCAGCCGGCCACGGTCGGCAGATCGTGGGTCGACGTCATCGCCGCGGCAGTGCGGTCCCACTCGGCCGAGGGCTTGAAGCCGCCGCGCCGCGTCCGCTCGAACCAGAGCACCCTCATGCCGAGCAGGCCCCGTTCCTCCATCTCCTCGCGAAAGCCCGGCGATATCGTGCCGAGATCCTCGCCGACGACGATCGCCCGCGCCCGCCACGATTCGAGCGCGAGGAGCCGCATCAGGTCCGTCTCGGGACAGGCGACGTAGGCGCCCTCGGTCGCCGGGAAACCCTGCGGGACCACCCACAGGCGGCGGAGGCCGAGCGCGTGATCGATCCGGATCCCACCGGCATGGCGCAGCGACGCGCGGATGGTAGCGATGAATTCCCGGAAGCCGGTCCGCCGCAACGCCGGCGGCGAGAAAGTGGTGATGCCCCAATCCTGCCCATCCGGTCCGAGCGGGTCCGGTGGGGCGCCGACCGACAGGCCGGTGAGCAGGGCGTCCCGAGCGCTCCAGGCATGGCTGCCGCCGGGGTCCATTCCCACAGCCAGATCGGCGACGAGGCCGATCGCCATGCCGGCCTCGCGCGCGGCGGCCTGCGCCTCGCCCAGCTGTCGATCGGCCAGCCACTGGATCCAGGCATAGAAGGCGATCTCGTCGGCCTGTTCCCGGGCAAAAAGCTCGACCGCGGGCGAAGCGGGATCGCGATAGGGCTCGGGCCAGGACAGGAAGCCCCGCCCCTCCCCGGCCTCCAAAAAATGGGCGTAGAGCGCGTCGTAGCGGGCGTGACGCTCGAGCGGCTCGCCCTGGGCGCGGCGCCAGGACGTGAGCTCGGTGCGGGCATCCTCTTCGAGCGCATCGTAAGCGGAGCGCAGCCGCCGCAGCCGCTCGGGGATGGCTTCCTTCCAGTCGATCAGATCGCGCGCCGGCGTGCCGGCCGCGCCGCCTTCGGGAGCGGCGAACAAGGCGTTGAGGAAGAGCCGCGTGGACGGGCCATAGGGACCGTAGCGCGCGGGATCGGAGGGGAAGAGGGCGTGGACCGGGCTGATCGCGAGGGCATCGGCGCCGAGAGCGCCCGCGCGCTCGGCGAGGAGGCGCAGCGAGGCGAAATCGCCGAATGGCTCGCCGCGGCGGTCGCGCAGTGAGGGCAGCTGGACGGCCAGGCCCCAAGGCCGGCGGCCCGGCGCCGCGTCGACGATCGTCCAGGCCCGCGGCGGGGCGACCGCGACGATGACGCCGTCCGCGTCATGATAGCCCGGCTCGTCGAAGGCCGGCAGGCGGCGGCCGGAAGGGAGCGTCACCGACTCGCCGATCTCGGCGGTGACCAGAGGCGGCTCTTCGGGCTCGCTGGTGTCGCCGAGCGCCTCGAGCACCGCTTCGAGGCTTCGATCGGAAACGCGCTGCTGCTTGCCGGCCGCGTCGATCCAGTCCCTGACAACCCCCGCCTCGCGCGCACGCCGATCGAGGGCGCTCTCGCGGCTCATTCCGCAGGGCTTTCCCAGACGACGATCGCGGCGGCGCCCTGCATCAGATAGTAGCTGTCCTTGATCTCGTGCTCGTCGAGCTCCGGATAGGCGCTGTCGACGAGCAGCCGCCGGACCGCCGAAGGCGGCGGCAGATTGTAGACGAGCGGCTCGGGCGAGCTGTTCAGCATCAGCGCGACGATTTCGAACCGATCTTCGACGCGCTGGGCGAGACGCATGATCAGCGCCCGGCCTTCGCTATTGTCCCAATCCTCCTGGGCGAGCCGCATGCCCCGCTCGTCCCACCAATCGATGTCGGGCAGATCGGGCGCGACCTCGTCGCCGTAGAAATAGCGATGGCTGCACAGCATCGGATAGCGCCGGCGAATGTCGATAAGGCGCCGGGTGAACCGGGTCAGCGCCTCGCCTTCGGGCGAGCGCGCGTGGCGCCAGTCGAACCAGCTGATCTCATTGTCCTGGCAATAGGCATTGTTGTTGCCGCCCTGGGTGCGGGCGAACTCGTCACCGCCGAGCAGCATCGGCGTGCCGTGCGATCCGAGCAGGGTGACGAGCATCGACCGGCGCAGGCGGGCGCGCATGACGAGCACCGCCTTGTCATCGGTCGGGCCCTCATGGCCCCAGTTGCGCGCGTAATTCTCGCTGTGGCCGTCGCGATTGTCCTCGAGATTGGCCTCGTTGTGGCGCTGCTCGTAGCTGGTGAGGTCGGCGAGCGTATTGCCGTCGTGGCTGGTCAGGAAGTTGACGCTCGCCCAAGGCCGCCGCGCCCGCCGGTCGAAGATGTCGCCGGAACCCGCCAGCCGCGCCGCCAGGTCGCCGCGCATCGCGGAATCTCCGCGCCAGTAACGTCGCACCGTGTCGCGGTAGCGGTCGTTCCATTCCGCGAAGCCGGGCGGATGGTTGCCGAGCTGATAGCCGCCGGGGCCGATGTCCCACGGCTCCGAGATGAGCTTCACCCGCTGCAGCACCGGATCCTGGCGCAGCACGTCGAAGAAGGCGGCCCCGGGCTTGAAGCCCTCGTCGGTGCGGCCGAGAATCGTGCCCAGATCGAAGCGGAATCCGTCGATGCCGAAGGAGGTGACCCAATAGCGCAGCGAATCGGCGACCATCTGGATGACCCGCGCCTTCGACATGTTGAGCGTGTTGCCAGTGCCGGTGTCGTTGACGAGGTGGCGGGGTTGGCCGTCGACCAGCCGGTAGTAGGTCGCATTGTCGAGACCGCGCCAGGACAGGGTCGCACCCTGCTCCGAGCCTTCGGCGGTGTGGTTGTAGACGACGTCGAGGATCACCTCGATCCCGGCAGCGTGCAGCCGCCGCACGGCGAGGCGCAGCTCGTCATGGCTGTCGCCGGCGAAATAGCGCGGCTCGGGCGTGAAGAAGGAGAGCGTGTTGTAGCCCCAGTAATTGCTGAGGCCCTTCTCCTGGAGGAAGCGCTCGGAGACATAAGCATGGATCGGCAGCAGCTCGATCGCCGTGATTCCGAGCCGCTGGAGATGCTCGATCACCGCGCCGTTGGCGAGTCCGGCGAAGGTGCCCCGTTCGCGCGGATCGACTTCCTCCATCAGCTTGCTCAGCCCGCGGACATGCGCCTCGTAAATGACCGTTTCCGACCAGGGCGTGTTCGGCCGCACGTCGCCGGACCAGTCGAAGCTGTCGTGCGTGACCACCGCCTTGGGCATGGCCGGCGCGCTGTCGCGCCGGTCGAAGCTGAGGTCGCTCCGCGAGGAACGGACCCGGTAGCCGTGCAGCGCGTCGGTCCATTTGAGCGATCCCACCAGCTTCTTCGCATAGGGATCGAGCAGCAGCTTGTTCGGATTGAAGCGATGGCCCTGGTCAGGCGCATAGGGGCCGTAGGCGCGATAGCCGTAGACGAGGCCGGGCAGCGCGTCGGGCAGGTAGCCGTGCCAGACCTCGTCGGTCCATTCGGGCAGGACGTAACGCGCCACTTCCCGCCGCCCGGCAGGGTCGAAAAGGCACAACTCGATCTTTTCGGCATGGGCCGAGAAGACGGCAAAATTGATGCCCGTCCCGTCGAACGTGGCGCCGAGGGGATAGGGGGAGCCGGCTTCCAGCCGGTCGGGACGTGCCATCAGGCCTCTTCTTCGTAGCGGAGCAGCAAGGCTGCGAGCGGGGGCAATACGAGCGCCGCCGATGCCGGGTTCCCTTCCGCCTGAACCAGGCCGGCATTTCCGCGATCGCTGCCGCCGTAGAGGGTCGAGTCGGTGTTGAGCAGCTCGCGCCACCGTCCGGCGTGGGGGAGCGGGACTCGGTAATCCTGGTGCGGCTGCGGGGTCATGTTGAGCACGAAGGCGATCGGCCTCTCTCCCGGCCGGCCCTTGCGAAGGAAGGCGAAGACGCTGTTGGCGCTGTCACCGCCGACCAGCCATTCGAAGCCGGCCGGATCGGAATCGTGGCGGTGGAGGGCGGGCTCGGCGCGGTAGAGCCGGTTCAGGTCGGCGACGAGACGCTGCATGGCGGCATGCTCCGGCCGCTCGAGCAGGTGCCAGGCGATCTCGCCGTCGTGCGACCATTCCGTCTCCTGGGCGAGCTCGCCGCCCATGAAGAGGAGTTTCTTGCCGGGATGGGCCCACATGAAGGCGAGATAGGCGCGAAGGGTGGCGAGCTGTCGCCAGCGGTCGCCGGGCATCTTGCCGAGCAGGGATCCCTTGCCGTGGACGACCTCGTCGTGGCTCAAGGGCAGCACGAACTTCTCGGTCCAGGCATAGACCATCGAGAAGGTCATTTCGTGATGATGCCAGGATCGGTGGATCGGATCGCGCGACACATAATGGAGGCTGTCGTGCATCCAGCCCATGTTCCATTTATAGTCGAAGCCGAGGCCGCCCTGGTCGAGGGGCGCGGAGACACCCGGCCAGGCGGTCGATTCCTCCGCGACGGTGATCGCGCCGGGGCAGCGCTCGCGCACGACCCGATTGAGCTCCTTCAGGAAGGCGACGCTCTCGAGATTCTCGCGCCCGCCATGGACGTTCGGGATCCACTCTCCGGCCTTGCGGCTATAGTCGCGATAGAGCATCGACGCGACGGCATCGACCCGCAGGCCGTCGATGTGGAAGGTTTCCATCCACCACAGGGCCGAGGCGATCAGGAAGCCGAACACCTCGGTGCGGCCGAGATTGTAGATGAGGGTGTTCCAGTCCTGGTGATAGCCTTCGCGCGGATCCGCATGCTCGTAGAGATGGGTGCCGTCGAAGCGGGCGAGGCCGTGCAGGTCGGATGGAAAATGCGCCGGCACCCAATCGAGGATGACGCCGACGCCTTCGCGGTGGCAGGCATCGACGAAGCGGGCGAAATCCTCCGGACTGCCGAAGCGGGCCGACGGTGCGAACTGCGACAGCGGCTGATAGCCCCAGGAGCCCCCGAACGGATGCTCCATGATCGGCAGCAGCTCGACATGGGTGAAGCCCATTTGCGCGACATAGGGGACAAGCCGCTCGATCAGCCCGTTCCAGTCGAGATGGCTGTCGGGACCGTGCGGCCGCAGCCAGGAACCGGCATGGATCTCGTAGACCGAGATCGGCGCGTCCGGCCGCTGCCGGGCGCCGCGGCTCTCCATCCACTCTTGGTCGGACCAGCGGAAATCGGGCCGCGGCGCCACCACCGATCCGGTCCGTGGCGGGCATTCGGTGGCCCGGGCGACGGGGTCCGCCTTGAGCAGAAGGCTGCCGTCGGCGCCGATCATCTCATATTTGTAGCGCTCCCCCGGGCCGAGGCGAGGCACGAACAATTCCCAGACGCCCGCCTCGACCCGCAGCCGCATCGGATGGCGACGGCCGTCCCAGCCGTTGAAGTCGCCAACCACCGACACCCGCCGTGCATTCGGCGCCCAGACCGCGAAGGCGACGCCGGGCACCCCGTCCATCTCGGTCGGCTGCGCCCCGAAGCGATGGGCGAGCTGCCAATGGCGACCCTGGCTGAACAGATGCAGATCGAGGTCGCCGAGGACGAGTCCGAACGCATAGGGATCCTCGGTGACCTGTTCGGCTCCGTCGGGCCAAGCGATGCGGAGCAGGTAGGGAACCTCCTCCGCGCACGCGCCGGTCCAAAGGCCGTCGCCGAAAGGCTCGAGCCGCCCGAGCGGACGACCGTCGTCGCGAGCCAGCAGCTCCACCCCCACGGCGCCGGGCTGGAAGGTGCGGACCGTGCCTGCGTGCGGGCCGAGCAGGCCGAACGGATCGGTCAGTCGCCCCGCCATGGCCTCGGCGGCGGCGCGGGCGAGGCCGTCGTCGCTCATTCCGCGGGCTCCAGCAGCCGTTCCGATAGGCGGGCGAGCCCTGCGCGCGGGATCTCGATCCAGTCCGGGCGGTTGGCCGCCTCGTAGCGCACCTCGTAGGCCGCCTTCTCGATCAGGTAGAGGTCGAGCAGCGGTCCGCGAACGTCGCCGGCCACGCTTCCATAGCCGCGCAGGAAGGCTTCGATCGCCTCGTCACGGAAGCGCTCGAACATCTGCCGTGGATCCTCCTGGAGGACCATTCCGGATTCGCCGAGCTGGCGCTCGGCGGCCGCGGCGGCATAATCGAACGATCGGATCACGCCGGCGACGTCGCGCTCCGGCAGATCCTTGGCCCGGCGCTGCTCGAGCGACCGCGCCGGCTCGCCTTCGAAGTCGATGATCATCACGTCGCCGGCGGTGACCAGCACCTGGCCGAGATGGAGGTCGCCATGGACGCGCGTGCGCATCCGGCCGACCGCGCCGCGGGCGAGCGCGTCGATCCGGCGTTGCAAGGCCTCGCCCTCGTCGAGATCGGCGATTTGCTCCCGCACCCGGCGCGCGAGCGCATCCGCCTCGGCCTCGCCGACCCGCTCCGGTGCGAAGGCGGGATCGTCGCTCGGCTGGGCGAGCAAGGCGTGCATCTGGGCCAGCCGCCAGCCCAGCGTCTCGGCGAAATTGACGTAATTCTGGAAATCGCCGTCGCCGGCATCGCGCTCGGCCGCCGCCCGGGAAAGCGTGTCGAGCGTCCATTGCCAGCCGTCGCCCTGATTGTAGACGAAGCCCTGGACGATCATCAGCGTGTGCGGCTCGCCGTCCGGGCCAGTGCGGACGATGTCGCCGAGCAAGGGCGGCACGTTGGCGAAGCCCCGCGCACGCAGGTGGCGGGTCATCTCCGCCTCGGGATGGATGCCCGGCTGGATACGGCGCAGCAGCTTCATCACGGCGCGGCGGCCCAGGATCAGGGTGCTGTTCGACTGCTCGGCGGCGATCCACTCCGGCGAGAGCTGGTCGGGCAGGTCGATCTCGTCGCCGGTGCGGCACTGGATAGTGCCGAGCGGTGTCTCGAGGCTGGTCCCGGAACGCAAGGCCTCGACGATCGCCTCCGCGAAGACCGGCACCGAGAAGCCGTCGGTGAGCAGGCCGACGGTACGGCCGCGGCGCACCCGGGCGAGCGCGAGGTTGGGCGCATAGGGGCCGCTCGGCTCGCCTTCCCAGGCGATGCCGAGCGGCAGCGCGTAAGTCGCGGTCTCGCGGGCCGTTGCCACCTCGATCTCGGCCAGGACGAGATCCTTGGCGCCCGGGAGGGGGACGGCGCTGGCGACGCGCACCGATTCCACGGCGCTATCCTTGCCGGCGAACCAGCGTCGCTGGGCGACATATTCGGGAAGGACCTCGCGCTCGAGCACCGAGCGATTGTCGCCCTCGGCGACCGAGAGGAGGCCGTCGCGCAGCACGAAGGTATGCTGCTCGACCGCGCTCGGCGGCGCCGTGCTGCTCCATTCCGGCGGCGTCGCCTCCTCGCTCAACAGGAACCAGTAGAAGCCGTGCGGCGGCAAGGTGAGCAGGTAGGGAAGCTGACCGAGCGGCGGGAAGGCGGCGCGGCCGGTCATCTCGATCGGCGTGCGTCCGGCAAAGTCGACGAGGTCGAGCTCGACCGCCTGGGCGCTGCGGGCGAGATTGGCGATGCACAGGATGGTCTCGCCCTCATGCTCGCGCAGGTAAGCGAGGATCTTGCGGTTGGCGGGGCGCAGGAAGCGAAGGGTGCCGCGGCCGAAGGCGTGATGCTCGCCGCGCACCGCGAGCATGCGCTTGGTCCAGTTGAGCAGCGAATGGCTGTCGCGCTCCTGCGCCTCCACATTGACGGCCTGGAAGCCGTAGAGCGGGTCCATGATAGGCGGCAGCGCGAGCATCGGCGGATCGGCGCGCGAGAAGCCGCCATTGCGGTCCGGCGACCATTGCATGGGCGTGCGCACCCCGTCCCGGTCGCCGAGATGGATGTTGTCGCCCATCCCGATCTCGTCGCCATAATAGATGACCGGCGTGCCCGGCATCGACAGCAGGAGGGCGTTCATCAGCTCGATGCGGCGCCGGTCGCGCTCCATCAGCGGCGCGAGCCGGCGGCGGATGCCGAGGTTGATCCGCGCCTTGCGGTCGGCGGCATAGGTATTCCACAGATAGTCGCGCTCGGCGTCGGTCACCATCTCGAGCGTCAGCTCGTCATGGTTCCTGAGGAAGATCGCCCACTGGCAGTTGTCGGGGATGGGCGGCGTCTGCCGCATGATGTCCGTGATCGGGAAACGGTCTTCCTGGGCGACCGCCATGTACATGCGCGGCATCAGCGGGAAGTGGAACGCCATGTGGCATTCATCGCCCTCGGCCCCGAAATATTGCTGCGTGTCCTCCGGCCACATATTCGCTTCGGCGAGCAGCATCCGGTCGGCGAAATGGCGGTCGAGATCGGCGCGGATCCTCTTCAGCACGTCGTGGGTCTCGGGCAGATTCTCGTTCGAGGTGCCCTCGCGCTCGATGAGATAGGGGATGGCGTCGAGCCTGAGGCCGTCGACCCCCATGTCGAGCCAGAAGTGCATGACCGAGAGCACTTCCTCGAGCACCCGCGGATTGTCGAAATTGAGGTCGGGCTGGTGCGAGTAGAAGCGGTGCCAGTAATAGGCGCCGGCGACCTCGTCCCAGGTCCAGTTCGAGCGCTCGGTGTCGCAGAAAATGATCCGGGTACCGGCATAGGCCTGATCGCTGTCGGACCAGACGTAGAAGTCGCGCTCGGGGCTGCCCGGCGGCGCATGGCGGGCGGCCTGGAACCAGGGGTGGTCGGCCGAAGTGTGGTTGATGACCAGCTCGGTGATCACCTTGAGCCCGCGCCGATGCGCCTCGTCGACGAAGGCGCGGAAATCGTCGAGCGTGCCGTAATCCGGGCTGACGTCGCGATATTCGGCGATGTCGTAGCCGTCGTCACGGCGCGGGCTGGGATAGAAGGGCAGCAGCCAGACGGCGTTGACGCCGAGCTCGGCGATGTAATCGAGCTTCGCCATCAGCCCCGCAAAGTCGCCGATCCCGTCATTGGTGGAATCGAAGAAGCTCTTGACGTGGAGCTGGTAGATGACCGCGTCCTTGTACCAGAGCGGATCCTTGGGATGGACGGGCTTCATGCGGCGCTCCCCGGAGGCGCGACGCGCCAGATCGCGTAAGGCTGGTCGGGATCGAGGCGCAGGTGCTGGATCTTGCCGTTCCATTGGAAGCGGCCGCCGCGCACCAGGTCCTCGACGTCGAGGCCGTCATGGTCGGCGAGGCCGAACTCCCAGAGCGGGAGCTCGAAGTCGCATTCCTGGGCGTTGTGCGGGTCGAGGCTCACCGCGACCAGGATCATCTCCGACCCGTCCGGCGCGCGCTTGCCGTAATAGAGGATGTTGTCGTTCCATGCGTTGAAGAAGCTGACGTTGAGGTGCGTCTGCAGCGCCGGATAAGCGCGCCTCAGCCGGTTCAAGAGGGTGATGTCGGCGATGATGTTGCCGGGCGCCTGCCAGTCGCGCGGCTTGATCTCGTATTTCTCGCTCTCCCAATATTCCTCCTTGCCCGGCACCGGCTCGGACTCGCACAGCTCGAAGCCCGAATAGACGCCGAACAGGCCGGAGAGGGTCGCCGCCAGGCAGGCGCGGATGCGGAAGCCCGCGCGGCCGGAGGTGTGGAGAAAAATCGGATTGATGTCGGGCGTGTTGACGAAGAAATGCGGGCGGAAGAAGTCCGCCACCTCGGTCGTCGTCAGCTCCGTCAGATAGTCGGCGAGCTCCTGCTTGCCGTTGCGCCAGGTGAAGTAGGTATAGCTCTGCGAGAATCCGATCTTGGCCAGCCGGTACATGATCGCCGGCCGGGTAAATGCCTCGGAGAGGAAGATGACGTCCGGGTGGAGCCCGCGCACCTCGCCGATCATCCATTCCCAGAAGGGAAAGGCCTTGGTGTGGGGATTGTCGACCCGGAAGGTCTTCACCCCCTCGCCGATCCAGAACAGCACGACGTCGCGAAGGGCGAGCCACAGATCGGGGATCGACTCCGCCTTCCAGAAGTCGACGTTGACGATGTCCTGATATTTCTTCGGCGGGTTCTCGGCATATTTGATCGTGCCGTCCGGCCGCCAGTCGAACCAGCCGGGATGCTCCCTGAGCCAGGGATGGTCGGGTGAGCATTGGATGGCGAAGTCGAGCGCGATCTCGAGGCCGTGTACGCGCGCTTCGGCGACCAGCCGCCGGAAATCGTCGAGCGTGCCGAGCTCGGGGTGGACGGCGTCGTGGCCGCCTTCCTCGCCGCCGATCGCATAGGGGCTGCCGGGGTCGTCCGGACCCGGATCGAGGCTGTTGTTGCGGCCCTTGCGATGCTTGCGGCCGATCGGATGGATAGGCGGGAAATAGAGGGTATCGAAGCCCATCTCGCGGATCTGCGGCAGGCGGGCGACGACGTCGTCGAAGGTGCCGTGGCGATCCGGCCGATCCGACTGCGAGCGCGGGAAGAGCTCGTACCAGCTCGAGAAGCGCGCGGCGAGGCGCTCCGCCTCGACCCGGCGCGGCGTGCAGGCGATGGCGAAGCGGCGCACGTCCTTCTCGTCGATGAGGAGCTGGAGTTCGGGATCGAGCAGGATGGCGGCGGCGGAATCCTCGTCCTCGGCTTCGTCGAGCGCCGCGAGGAAGGCCTGCAGCCGCGGCTCGTGCGGGAGCGCCGCCTCGACCAGGCGCCGGCCTTCGAGAAACTCGACCGGCAAGGCGACGCCGGCGTCGCGCTTCTTGATGAAGTCGCGCCGAAAGGTCCCGAAGACGTCGAGCCAGCCTTCGACCTGATACTCGTATCGGCCCAGCCGCTCGAGCGGGAAGGCCGCCGTCCAGCGATCGTTGCCCTTCTCCTCCATCCGCGCCGAGCGCCACGCCTTCTCGTCGGCCGCACGCCAGCGGAGCTCGGCGGCGAGCTGCTCGTGCCCGTCGCCGAAGAAGACCGCCTCGACCTCGACGACGTCGCCGACCGTGCGCTTGACCGGGAACCGACCCTCGTCGACGTCGGGGCTGATCCGCTCGATCACCAGGCGCGGCCGCTGCGCCGCCTCGCGGGCGCCGGCCGGCTTGCTGAGGCGGCCGACGCAGATCGGCTTCGCCCGCTTAGCGAACAAGGCGCGCACCTCCGCCTCGCCGAGCGGCGCGAAGGCGGGCAGGCTGCTGCGGCGGCGCCGGAACGGCTGGAACTCGGCGCCGGAGGCGGCGAGAATCTCGCTTTCATGCGGCAAGGTCGCCTGGGCGAGGCTGCGATTGACCAGCACCAGCATCGCCTCGTCCGCGTCGCGCATGTCGGGTGAGTCGCCGCGGACGATGGCGGTGGCCCGATTGCCCGCGGGGAAGAGCCGCATCTCGCCCGGGAAGCGGCGCGCCACCTCGGCGAGCTCGAGCGCGGCTCGGGTCGCGTCCGGAGCCCTCGCCGCAAGCTCGGCGGGGACGATCATGCCGTGCCCGGCGATCGCGGCGAGCCGCAGCAGCCGCTCCGCCTCTGCGGCCGTGCCGGCGCGCCGCGCCGCCTCCCCGGTCACTTCGGCGACGAGCGGCGCCACCCGGCGCAAGCTCTCATATTCCTCCGCCAGCCAGTGCGAGCGCCGGTCCCAGAAGCTGAAGGAAGAGACCAGGGCGTCGAAACCGCGCAACCGCAGCGCCGCCTCGCGCTCCACGCCGACGCTTTGCGCGACCAGGATCAGATCGGCACGGCGGCCGCGCAGCTCGCCGAGCAGACCTTCCAGCCAATCGGGATCGGCGCAGTCCGGACGATGAAGACGAAAGCCCGACGCGCCGGCGTCGAGAAAAGCCTGGAGCCGCTCGACGATCGAGCCGCGCACCAGCTTCGCCGCCTCGTCCGAGTGCAGCCGCGCCCGCGCCTCGCCTGCGGCGGGTCCCGGGCTTCGCGGATCGACCGGCCCGTCGCCCCGCCACTCCCGGCGCAGTATGAACGCCTCGGGATGGGCGGCGACCAGCGAATCGTCGAGCTCGAACCGGTCGATCTCGATGTCGAGCAGCCAGGGCAGCGGCAGGCGCACTTGCGGAGCTTCGGCGAGCAGCAGCGCGTCGAAGCCCGACGGCACGGTGGCGCCGGGTTCGAGTCGGGACGGATCGGAGAGCGACAGGAGCCGCAGCGAGATGGTGGCCTCCCCTCGGGCGTGGTGGTTAATGGACGATTCCCAGCCTCTAACTCCGCCTGCCCGATGCCGTTCCGTCGGCACGCAGAAGCAGCGCGGAATGGCCGGCAATGTGCCAGCTGCCATCCTCCGACTGGGGCCGGACCGTGCCGCGGCCGCCATAAGCGGGATTCTCGCTCGACCAGACCAGGCTCCAGTCCCGATCCTCCGGTGGAGCGAGCAGCGGCTCGGCGACGGTCGGCAGATCGTAGTCGCGGCCGAGATTGACGAGCAGCAGGCGATCGTCGCCCCGCTCGCCGAACCAACGCAGAAGCAGCGCCTCCGCGCCGATCACGGCGCCGTCGAGCTGCCGCCGCTCGCGGATGCGCAGCACCTTGTCCTCTCGCCTGATCCTGAGCAGGTCGCGGTGCATCCGGAGGCCCTTGGCATGGGCGCCGCGCTCGCGCTCGCCATGGTCGAGCCGGCAGCGCTCGAAGGTGGCCCGGTCGTGCGGCGCCGGCAGATCGACCTCGGCCAGCGACGGGAATTGGCGCATGAACTCGCCCCTGCCCTTCTCGACCAGAGCGGCGAGCTCGGGCTCGTGGTCGGCGAAATAGAGGAAGGGCGCGGAGGCAAGGAATTCCTGCCCCTGGAACAGCAAAGGCGTGCCCGGCATCAGCAGCAGCATGGCGGTGAGCGCCCGCCAGCGGCCCGGGCTGGTCAGCTCATGGCCGCGCAGCGACAGCGGCGTGTTGGCGATCTGGTCGTGATTCTGGAGGAAATTGACGATCGCGCTCGGCGGCAGGTCGAGCGCCGCATGGCCCCGGCGCGCCCGCTGCCAGGCATAATATTGGCCTTGGAAGAGGAAGCCCCATTTCGCCGCCGAGAGCAGCTCCTGGGGGCTGCCGACATGGTCGCGGTAATAAGCCTCGTTATGACCGGTCGCCGCGACGAGGGCGCTGTGGTGGAAATCGTCGTTCCAGATCGCGTCGAGGCCATAACCGCCACGCTCGCGGGGGCGCACGATGCGCGCCTCCTGGCGCTCGTTTTCGGCGATGACCAGCGTGGTGCGTCCGGCGCCGGCCTCTCGCACCGCCCGGCCGATCCCGACCAGCACATGCTCTTCGCTGTCGTCCCTGATCTCCGGCGTCGCATCGAGGCGCAGGCCATCGAGATGATATTCCTCGATCCAGTAGTGCGCGTTGGTCGTGAAATATTCCCGGACGCCTCCATTGCCTTCGTCGTCGAAGTTGAGCGCGTCGCCCCAGTCGGTGTGATGCTTGTCGGTGAACCAGGTCTTCGAGAATTGGGGCAGGTAGTTCCCGCTCGGGCCGATATGATTGTAGACGACGTCGAGGATGACGGCGAGGCCGAGGCCATGGGCGGCGTCGACGAAGCGGCGCATGTCGTCGGGATTGCCGTAGAGCCGGGTCGGGGCGAAGAGGTCGACGCCATCATAGCCCCAGCCGAAGCGGCCGGCGAACTCGGCCACGGGCATGACCTCGAGCACGGTGACGCCAAGCTCGGCCAAATAGGGAAGCTTGCCGATCGCCGCCGCCCAGCTTCCCTCGCGGGTGAAGGTGCCGATATGCATCTCGTAGATGACGGCGTCGTCGAGAGCGACGCCGCTCCAGGCGGAGTCGCTCCAGCCGAAACGGGCGGGATCAACCACCTCGGAGGGGCCGTGCGGTCCCTGCGGTTGAAAGCGCGAGGCGGGATCGGGGAACGGCCCGTCCTCGTCCAGACGGAAGCGGTAGAGGGTGCCGGCGCCGCCCGGAATCCATCCGGCGAAATAACCCTCACCATCCGGTTCGAGCGCGTGGGCGCCGCCGCCTTCGATCACCGCCTCGACGCGCTTGCGGGCCGGCGCCCAGACCCGCAAATGGGTGCGCTCGCCGAAAATCTCCGCCCCGATCGGCAGCCGCCGGGTGGGCGGCGCTTCGGCTGCCGGCATGTCCTTCTCCTCCGCTGATGCGGTGGCGAAACCGCCCGAAGGCGAGGCGGTTCCGGCGGGAGCCGTCGCCGCCAACATGCGTTAGCGGGTCGGAATCGAAGCGCCTTTCCCGCTGAAAGGTGCAGGAAGCGGAAGGGCAACCGACATGGCCGGCAGCCAATGGTGGCAGCATGGGATCGTCTATCAAATCTATCCGCGCTCGTTCCAGGACAGCAACGGGGACGGCATCGGCGACCTGACAGGCATCCGCCAGAGGCTGGACTATCTCGCCTGGCTCGGCATCGACGCGATCTGGATCTCGCCTTTCTATCCCTCGCCCATGGCCGATTTCGGCTACGACATCGCCGATTATTGCGGCATCGATCCGATGTTCGGCACGCTCGAGGATTTCGACCGGCTGCTCGCCGACGTCCACGCCCGCGGCATGAAGCTGATCCTCGACTTCGTCCCCAACCACAGCTCGAGCGAGCATCCCTGGTTCAAGGAGAGCCGGTCCAGCCGAGACGATCCCAAGCGGGACTGGTACATCTGGCGCGATCCCGCGCCGGACGGAGAGCCTCCGAACAACTGGCTCGCCAATTTCGGCGGGCCGGCCTGGACCTTCGACGCGGCCACCGGCCAATATTATTACCACGCCTTCCTGCCCGAGCAGCCCGACCTCAACTGGCGCAGCCCGCAGGTCCGCGAGGCGATGTGCGACGTGCTGCGCTTCTGGCTCGATCGCGGCGTCGACGGCTTCCGGGTCGACGTTATCTGGCACCTGATGAAGGACGAGCAGTTTCGCGACAATCCGCCCAATCCGGGCTGGCACCCGGGCATGCCGAGCATCGACCGGCTGCTCCAGCATTATTCCTGCGACCGCCCCGACATTCACGACGTCGTCGCGCAGATGCGCGCCGTGCTCGATTCCTATCCCGAGCGTGTGTTGATCGGCGAGATCTACCTGCCGCTCGAACGGCTGGTCGCTTATTATGGCGAACAGCTCGAAGGCGCGCACCTGCCCTTCAACTTCCAGCTGATCTTCGCGGCCTGGAAGGCCGAGGAGATCGCCCGCATCGTCGCCGAATATGAGGCGGCGCTGCCCGCCGGCGGCTGGCCCAACTGGGTGCTCTCGAACCACGACCAGAAGCGCATCGCTACCCGCGTCGGCGTCGCCGAAGCGCGGATCGCGGCGATGCTGCTGCTGACCCTGCGCGGCACGCCGACGCTCTATTATGGCAGCGAGGTCGGCCTCGAGGACGTGCCGATCCCGGCGGACCGGGTGCAGGATCCGTGGGAAAAGAACGAGCCGGGCCTGGGCTTCGGCCGCGATCCGGCACGCACGCCGATGCCGTGGGCGCCCGGCCATGCCGCCGGCTTCACCACCGGCACGCCCTGGCTGCCGCTCAATGCCGACTGCCAGGAGCGCAACGTCGAGCGGCTGAAGGCCGACGACCGCTCGATCCTGTGCCTGTACCGCCGCCTGATCCAGCTCCGGCGCACAGAGCCGGCTCTCGACCGCGGCGCCTATGTCCATGCCCATGTCGAGGGCGACCTGTTCGCCTACGAGCGGCGCCACGGCGATCGGCGGCTGCTGGTCGGCCTCAATTTCGGCCACAATCCGCAGACCCTGACCTTGCCGGCCGATGCCGCGGGCGGGCGGGTGCTGCTGTCGACGCATCTCGACCGCGAAGGCGCGATGGTCGCCCAGACCGTGGCGCTGCGGCCAGCCGAAGGACTGATCGTCGCGCTGGACGGATAATGGCGGGCCGGCAGGCTCTCGCCAGCGCCGGCCACCACGGCCGCAGCGAATAAAATAATCGATTCTAACGCGCGCGAGGTGCGGCCAGCCGCTGCGGCGCTCGCCTCCTCCCGCCGAGCGCTTGCCCTGATGCTATGCTTGCGGCACATTCGGACAAGCGGCGTGCTTGACAAGTATGTAACGATATATCATTTAGTGCTTATGGCGGCCTCCCTCAACGACCCCTGCTTCTGGAGCGGATTTGCGGCTTATCAGAAGCTCGCCCACCGATTCACCGCCTTCTACGCCGAGCGGGCCTGGACACAGGCCGAGCTTGAGCCGGGCGCGCGCGTCCTCGACATAGCGGCGGGCACCGGCGCGCTGGCGCTGGCGGCGGCGAAGGCGGGAGCCCAGGTGCTCGCGACCGACTTTTCGCCCGGGATGGTGGATGCGGTCCGATCGCACGGCCTTACCAATGTCGAAGCCGCGGTCATGGATGGGCAGGCGCTCGACCTGCCGGACGCCTCGTTCGACGCCGCCTTCTCGATGTTCGGGATCATGCTCTTCCCGGACTGGCGCGCCGGCCTCGCCGAGATGGCACGGGTGCTTCGGCCCGGCGGCCTCGGTTGCGTCGGGACTTGGAAGGAGCCTGCCGGGGCGGCGGCCAACCTGTTGCTCGCGAGGCTGTGCGCCGCCTTGTTTCCGGAAATCCCGCAACCCGCGCCGATCGAGGGCATGAACGCGTTGCGCGATCCTGGCCGGTTCGCGGCCGAGCTCGAGTCGGTGGGCCTGACCGACATCTCGATCGGCGAGGTCTCGACCGATTACCCCTTCGACGCAGAGACGCTTGCCGATCCGAACCTGTTCCAGTTCAGCCCGCTTTGGCCGGAACTCGACGGCGCCCGGCGCAAGGCCGTTCTCGCCGCCCTCCACGCGGGTCTCGAGGCGCAAGGAGGATTGCTGCCGGTTCCTTCGCCGGCACTGATCGGGATGGGACGCAAGCGGTCCGGATGACGCCACGCATAAGGTCGCCGGAGAACTCCGCTACGAATATGCGGGCGGGACAACGATGGTCTCGGGCGACGTCAATGGTGACGCCTTGGCCAGCCTGGAGATCCGTCTCGCGGGAACGATCGATCTGCAGCCGGCCGACTTCATCCTCTGAAGGGGATTGGCGGCGTCGACGCCTCGATATTCGTCGTGGAGGCGCAGCCAGGCCATCGTGCCGTCGCCGTCGTTGCGGCCGTCGGGCGCGAGATCGAGCCAGTTGAAGGCGCCCATCAGCGACTCGGCGCCGCGATGATAGGTCGTGCAAGTGGACGAGGTCGCCGCTGCTGCCGGTGCCCTCGCCGGCGCTGATCGGGACGGAGCGCAGGATCTGAGACCCTACCGCCACCGGCAAGACTAGCCTCAAAGCCGGGAGAACGAAGGGGCCGGGGCCTTGGCGCCCCGGCCCGGTCTTCTAGAGCCTGTCTCGACCATGATGTACGTCGCGGACCGCTTCGGCCCGAGACGATCATGGTCTAGAGGGCGGCGGTGCGGGCTCGCGTGGCGTTGTGGCCGCCGTTGCGGTACAGGATCTCGCTTGCGCGCTCGGCGCCAACGCTAGAGCCGGTGACCGTCACGACGACGCCGCCATCCTTGAGGCGGCCGCCATAATAATCGGCATCCTCGCGGCTGACGCCATGCTTGGTCAGCACTTCGTTGAGCGTGCCGCCGAGCGCGCCGATGCCAGCGCCGATCGCCACCGCTTCGGGAAGCGCCCCAGCCGCGATCGCACCTGCCGCGGCGATCGGGCCTACGCCGGGAATGGCGAGCGCCGCGACGCCGAGGCCGGCGCCGAGCGCGCCGCCGCCGAGAATACCCCTCAACACATTGCGATGATGCTCGTCGGTGACCTCGCCGTCGCCCGACGACGTCGTGGTGGTACCGCCATGATGGGCGATCACGGAAAGCTCGCTATCGCTGACGCCGAGACTGCGAAGGTCGGATACCGCCCGCTGGGCTTCGTCGTGACTGTCGAAAATGGCTGATGCTTGTACCATGGATGATCCTCTCGGTTGAACCGCGTCCTCGCGGCTGGTCCCTCAACCGAGAGCCGCTCCCCGTCGTTCCGCGGCGACGTGGAGCCGGCCTGTTTTCACCACATATGGCCGCTGCCTTCTCCTCAATATTCATCGTGGAGGCGCAGCCAGCTCATCGTGCCGTCGCCCTCGTTGCGGC
This sequence comes from Sphingosinicella terrae, assembly GCF_003347635.1. Classification (GTDB taxonomy): domain Bacteria; phylum Pseudomonadota; class Alphaproteobacteria; order Sphingomonadales; family Sphingomonadaceae; genus Allosphingosinicella; species Allosphingosinicella terrae. The sequence goes on along the minus strand of NZ_QDFY01000003.1, from coordinate 150,112 downwards.
CCTTGGGCGCGAGATCGAGCCAGTTGAAGGCGCCCATCAGCAGCTCGGCGCCGCGATGATAGGTCGAGTAGGTGTGGAAGACGTCGCCGCTTTCGTCCTTCGCGAACAGGCTGGCGCCGAACATGTCTGGGCTTCGGCGGATGATCGTGCCGTAATTGTAGACGGCACTGCCCTCGGCGAGCTGCTCCGGGGTAAAGGAGACCCCGAAATCATAGTTGAAGTCGCTGCCTTCGGAGGAGAGCCAAAGGAAGGTCCAGCCCATCCGTCCCTTCACCTCCTCGATGCGGCGGAGCGGTGCGCGCGAGACGGCCGCGAAGGCGAGATCGGCCTGCTCGAAATGCTGCCGCGCCGCATCGACATGGTCCGCGATGAAGGAACAGCCGGGGCAGACATGGTCCGAGCCCGGCGTGAGCATGAAATGATAGACGGCGAGTTGGCTGCGGTCGCCGAACAGGTCGGCCAAGCCGGTCTCGCCCGATGGGCCCTTGAATATGTAGGGCTTGTCGATCCGAACCCACGGCAGCTGACGGCGCTCGGCACGCAGGGAGTCGAGCTGGTGGGTCACGTCACGCTCCCTCGCGAGCAGGGCCTTGCGGGCGTCGAGCCATTGCTCGCGCGAGCCGATGCGATGTTCCATGGTCATTCTCCTCGGAAAGAGTCAGGATCGGGACGGCTTGCGGCCGCCCGGGCGAGACAGCCACGCCGGCAGGTGGAAGAAGCTCATCAGCAGGTACATGGCGGTCATGCCATCGACCGGCAGCAGGCCGATGGCCGGGCCGCAGAGCGCGATCGCGGCGGGCTGGCTTGCCGAAGCCAGCGCCATCAGCGCGAACGCGGGCGCTGCGGCGAGAGCGAGCCAGGCCGCAGGTCCGTGGTTCGCGGTTGTTGAGGATGTCGTCATGGCGCGCTCCCGATCGCTTCGACGAGAGCTAGTGCAAGCGATGGATGCCGCGTGAGTGACAATCGTGGCGCGATTTGTCCCGGCCGAGGCCGGGCCCGGATTCTGGCTAGCGCCGCTTGCGCGATCCGTTCAGCGCGACCGCGGCCCGGATCAGAGCCTTGAACGGTTCGACGTCGATCTCGACGCCTTCGCGCAGATCGATCGCGCGGCGGGTATTGCCGTCGAGGCTGGAATTGAACAGGCGGGCCGGATCCTCGAGCGAGGCGCCCCTGGCGAAGGTCAGCTTGACGACCTGCTTGTAGGTCTCGCCGGTGCAGATGATGCCGTCATGCGACCAGACCGGCACGCCGCGCCATTTCCATTCCTCGACGATGTCGGGATCGGCCGCGCGAATAAGCGCGCGAACGCGGGCGAGCGTCTCGCCGTGCCAGTCGCCGAGCTCGGCGATGCGATCGTCGATGCGTTGCGAGGCGCTCATTTCGCCGCGGTCGCCGGTATCGGTCATGGTCTTCCTTCGCTTCCGCGGGCCGGACGCGACGACGGTTACGCCATCCAGCCCGGGATCTTTGCCGCCTGCTCGATCCAGTCGGCGAGCTGCGCTTCATCCACCGCCTCGTCCTCTTCGATATGGACATAGCGGGTGTTCGGATCCTTGGAACCGACCGGCGGGAGCGGATCGAGCTGGGCGCCGCGGAAGAAGGTCAGCTTGAGGTAGCGATTGAAGGCGTGGACGGCGAGGAACCAGCCCTGGCCCTCCACGCCGTAGAAAGGCGAGTTCCATTTGACCGCCTTGCGCACGCCGGGCACGGTCCGCTCGACAAGCGTGTCGAGGCGGCGACCAGCCTCGCTTTTCCAGCCCGGAAGCGCCGCGATATAGGCCTGGACCGGTGCGTCGCCGTCGCCCTTGGGGATTTGCGGATTGCCTCCAGAGAGGAGGACAGGCTTGCCCGTCTTCTCGGCGCCTGCCGGGGACGGCCGCTTCACCGTCGTCTTGGTCTTCGTCCCGGATGTCGTCTTGGCCATGGCAACGTCGCCAATGCCCCAGCGCAGCCCAGCCTGTAAACCGTCCTCAATAGCGCTTGAGCAGCTGTTCGACCGAATCGTCGGCCGTTTCGGCCTTGCCGCCGCGGCCGCTCACCTCGCGCTCCAGCGCATGGCGAATGGCTTCGATCTGCGCGTCGGTGAGATGCTCGATACCGATGAACTGGGGGCGGGCGTGATCGACGGCGCGCAACAGCTCGTCGAGCTTGGCCTGCATCGCCGCGGCGTCGCGATTCTGGCTGTTCTGGATCAGGAAGACCATGAGGAAGGTGACGATGGTGGTGCCCGTGTTGATCACCAGTTGCCAGGTATCGGAGAAACCGAAAACCGGCCCGGTCACTGCCCAGACCAGGACCACCGCGAAAGCCAGGACGAAGGCGAAGGGCTGGCCGACCAGCGACGACACGAATCCGGCGAATCGGGTGAACAGGTGGTCCATGGCTGCCGGCCAAGAGCGCGCGAGCACCCGGATTGTTCCGCGCCTGGAATGACATGCCGGGCGAGCTCACCTGACCAGGGCGGACTCCAGGCCGCCTCGCCTCGCCGCCCGGGAAGTCAGCAGTCCGAGGCCAGAGCGAGGATCGCGGAATCGGCATCGGGCTGAGGGCGGGAGAGGAAGCCGGGGCCGGCGGCGCGGGCGCGGGCCGACAGGGCCTGGTCGGCGTGGACGCGCCGCAACGAAGCGGCGAAGACTTCGGGCTGGATCTCGGCGAGCGCGACATGGCCGCCCAGCCCTACGCGCGCGAGGGCGCGGCCGTGGAGGTGCTTCTCGAGATCGAAATGGAAGACGACGTGCGGCAAGCCGGCCGCGAGCCCGGCGCAGACGAAGCCATGGCCGCCATGGGAGAGGAGCAGGCGCGAGCGTTGCGCGATCAGCGGCAGCGGCAATGGCTGCGGTTCGAAGCCCATGCCGCCGCCCTCGATCGCCGCGCGTACGGCAGGGAGCGCGCGCGGCACGTGGACCCGGACCGCGAGTCCGGACCGCGCGAGCCCCTTCCAGAGGGGGCTGTCGGCGCCCAGGCGTTCGGGCGCGTAGACGAACACCTCCTCGCCGTCGCCGGGGACCGCGTCGAAGCCCTCGGGCAGCGGCCGAGCCAGCGCGCCCCGCCGCTCGCCGGCATAGGGGTCGAGCTCCGCAAAGGTCTCGGCAAAGACGAGATCGGCGGAGAAGACCGCAGGAAGTGCTGCGACCGGCGGCCGTCCGGCGAGCGCGAGACCCTCATTGACCCGGACGAGAAGCCCGTCCTGGTCGATCCCCGCCTGGCCGGTGAGCGAAGGGAAAGCCGCCATCTCGGCCGGCGGCGCGGAGAAGCCGGTGCCGAGCAGGACGGTCGGCAGCCGGCCGCGGGCGGCGAGCAGGAGGAAGGGCGCGAAATCGGCGACGACGAGGCCGGGCCGGACGCTGTCCAGGATCCGCTTCCAGCCGCCGATCACGGCCGCGACCAGAGCGGAATCGTCCATGCCAAGCCGGGCAAGGATGTCGGCCATGCCGGCGGGCGGCGGCAAAGGCGGCTTCGCGACCGTGACCAGAAGGCGCGGCGACAGCGGCGCCTGCCAGACCGGTGCCCCGCCGGCCTGTTCGGAGGAGATTGCGTCGATGCGCTGCAGGGCGAAGACCGGATCGTGACCCGCCACGCGCAGGCGGTCGGCAAGGCGGACCAGCCGATCGGCGTGGCCGCGATTGGCGCCGAATTCCCAGCCGATCAGAACGCGCGTCATGCCGGATCCTGGCCCTACAGGCCTTCGGGGGCGACATCGCGGCCGTCCGCCTGGAGCCGCGCGACGAGATCGGCGCGGCAGGCTTCGAGCGCGGCCTCGTCGGGGCTGCGGACGACGAAATTGGCGCCGCCGCGGCCGTCGCGGAAGAAGGGATAGGAGCCGATCTGGCAGCCGGGATGCGCCCGCTCGGTGTCCGCGAGCAGGAGCGCCACCTCGCTCTCCGCCACCCAGCAGCCGATCGTCCGCGAAAGCAGCGGCCGCCCGCCCTCGATCGTCCCGGACAGCGCCTCCAGCATCGAGGCGGCGACGGTGGGAATCCCGGCCAGGATGAAGATGTTGCCGACCCGGATACCCGGCGCGCCGGAGCGCGGATTCTCGATGAGATCGGCGCCCTGCGGCACACGCGCCATGCGCAGCCGCGCCTCGGTGAGCCCGCCGCGCTCGGCATAATAGGCCTCGAGCGTGGCGCGGGCGCGGGGGTGGACGATCACGGGAACGCCCAGAGCCGCCGCGATCGCGTCGACCGTGATGTCGTCGTGGGTGGGACCGATGCCACCGGTGGTGAAGAGATAGTCGTAGCCCCGGCGAAGGGCGTCGACCGCGTCGCCGATGCGGGCATGGTCGTCCGGCACCACCCTGACCTCGCCGAGGCGGATGCCCTGGAGGTTGAGCCAGAGCGCGATCGGCGAGATGTTGCGATCCTGGGTCCGCCCCGAAAGGATCTCGTCGCCGATGACGAGGAGGGCAGCCGTCCAGATCCGTTCGCTTGCCACGGCACCTCCGTCGGTCATGGGGCGCAAGCCATGAAGAAAAGCGCGCGCCCGAACAAGCCCACGCGCCCGCGCCCTTCATTGTTTCGAAGCGTCCGGAGCGCTATATCCGGCGGATGACCGACACCCACATTCTCGACCGCGACGATGCGGTCATCGGCCGCCACGGCGCGATCAAGCTCCACGGACCGGAAGGCTTTGCCGGCATGCGCGCCGCCGGGCGCTGCGCCGCCGAGATACTGGACGCGCTCGTGCCGCACGTCGTCCCGGGGGTCACCACCGGGGAGCTGGACGACATCGTCTTCGCCCAGATGCGCGCCCGCGGCGCGATTCCGGCGACCCTCGGCTATCGCGGCTATACGAAGAGCTGCTGCACCTCGATCAACCATGTCGTCTGCCACGGCATTCCCGGCGAGCGTGTCCTCAAGGACGGCGACATCGTCAATATCGACGTCACCCCGATCCTGGACGGGTGGCACGGAGATACGAGCCGCATGTACCTGGTCGGCGACGTGCCGCTGAAGGCGCGGCGGCTGGTCGACGTCACCTACGAATGCCTGATGCTGGGGATCAAGCAGGCCAAGCCGGGCAACCGCCTCGGCGACGTCGCCCACGCCATCCAGAGCCATGCCGAGAAGCACCGTTATGGCGTCGTCCGCGATTTCTGCGGCCATGGCCTCGGCCGCGTCTTCCACGATGCGCCGGAGGTGGTCCATGCTGGCCGGCCCGGCACCGGCCCGGAGCTGCGCCCCGGCATGTTCTTCACGATCGAGCCGATGATCAATATCGGCCGCCCCGACTGCAAGATGCTCGACGACGGCTGGACCGCCGTCACTCGCGACCGCAGCCTGTCGGCGCAGTTCGAGCATTCGATCGGAATCACCGAGGAAGGCTGCGAGATCTTCACGTTGAGCCCGCAGGGCCTGCACAAGCCGCCTTACGCCTGAGGTCCGGCTCGACCGAAAACGAGAAAGGGCGGCCGTGCCGGAGCACCGCCGCCCTTTTGCTGTCGCGTCTCGGCCCGATCAGTCGCGCGGGCGGGTATAGGGGACGAAATCGCCCAGGAAGACGAGGCCGGTCATCATCCGCGTGCTGGTATCGACCAGCTCGACGGTGTCGATGCTGCACAGCCGGTCGGTACCGCGCATCCGCGTCAGCAGGGTATCCCAGCGATCGAGCGACTCGGCGCCGGAACGCGGCCGGTTGACGTAGACCGTGCTGCCGGCGTCGTAGACGATCGCGGTGTCGTCGATGATTCGGGTCGAGCGGACGCGGTGCAGGTCGATGCAGTCGACCGGCTCGCCGGCGACCCGCCCCTCGACCTCGCGGGCGAGCTCGGCCTCGCGGTCCGCGGGCTGGGCCGCGACCGCCGGAACCGCGCCCAGAGCGAGCGCGGCGGCGAGAGACGCGGCGATGGGGTTGATGAGCTTACGCATCTTGGCTTTCCTTCATGCTCGCCAGGCGGCCTTCCGGCCGGATGGCTCAGGGAGCCATATACGCCGGAGCGCCTGAACAAGGGCTGACGCGCAGCGGTTGGTGGGGGAGCCACGCGCGCCAGCCCCCGTCGCCTTGACGGCGCGGCGGCTCCATTCCCGCAGGGGCCGCGCCCTTGCCTCGCCCGGCGAGTCGCCTATGCTGCATCGCAGCAGCGGAGATTCGGGTGAAGAAGGTCGAGGCGATCATCAAGCCGTTCAAGTTGGACGAGGTGAAGGAGGCGCTGCACGAGGTCGGCGTCTCCGGCATCACCGTGCTCGAAGCCAAGGGCTTCGGCCGCCAGAAGGGCCATACCGAGCTCTATCGCGGCGCCGAATATGTCGTCGACTTTCTTCCCAAGGTGAAGCTCGAGGTGGTCGTCGATGACGGCCTCGCGGAGCGGGTCGTCGAAGCGATCGCCCTAGCCGCCCAGACCGGGCGGATCGGCGACGGCAAGATCTTCGTCTCGACCATCGACGAGGCGGTCCGAATCCGCACCGGCGAGCGGGGGACCGACGCGATCTGATGCGCCGGAGAGCGACCGGGCCGTGCCGATGACCGAGAAGAAGGGCCCGGACCCCCTGCTCGCCTCCATGTCTCCCGAGGAGGTGCGCGCGCACATGCGCACCCTGGGCTATCGCACCCAGAACGATCTCGCCGCCGCGATCGGCGTCAGCCGTTCGACGGTAAGCCTGTGGCTCGAGGGCAAGGTCGGGGTGCCCCGGCCGGTGGCGATGCTGCTGCGCATGCTCGTCGCGGCGCAACGGCGGCCTTTCTAGGAGCGATCCGCGGCGATGGCCCGCTTCCCTCGGGTCTCTTCATCGACGCCGCTTGGGAAGACGCAGTGGTGCCCGCGGGGTCGATGCTCTTGGCGCGCGCATGGCTGCCTCACCGAGAGAAAGTGACCCGGCTTCGCCGGCCATATGACCGGAAGTCCGCAGCTTTGTGTTTGCGTCTTTGCGGGCCATGATCGCTGCCTGTCCGCCGGCCGCGACGATGGAAAGCGACGGGGCGGCGTGTGAAATATTCACACGGGGCGGCCGCGCACTGGACCCTCGGCGGCTGCGGGGTAGGGGTGGAGACGGGGGGCGCGCCGCGGATTCGCGGGCGCGGGCTTTCCGGGAATCATTGACGAAGGACAGAGTTGGACATGGCTAACGACGCGGGCGCGATCCTCAAGCGCATGAAGGAAGAGGAGATCGAGTGGGTCGACCTCCGGTTCACCGATCCCAAGGGCAAGTGGCAGCATCTGTCGATGTGCGCGGGCGTCGTCGACGAGGACCAGCTCACCGACGGCTTCATGTTCGACGGCTCCTCGATCGCCGGATGGAAGGCGATCAACGAATCCGACATGATCCTCAAGCCCGATCTCGACGCTTATTACGTGGATCCGTTCAGCGCGACGCCGATGGCGGTCCTGTTCTGCGACATCGTCGATCCGGGCACCGGCGAGCTCTATGCGCGCGATCCGCGCTCGACCGCCAAGCGCGCCGAAGCCTATCTGCAGGCCACCGGCATCGGCGATGGCGTCTATGTCGGCCCCGAGGCCGAATTCTTCATGTTCGACGATGTCCGCTTCGAAGACGGCTATGCCTCCTCCGGCTTCACCATCGACGACATCGAACTGCCGACCAATACCGGACAGAAATATGACAGCGGCAACCTTGCCCATCGGCCGCGCGCCAAGGGCGGCTATTTCCCGGTGGCGCCGGTGGACAGCGCCGTCGACATCCGCGGCGAGATGGTGTCGACCATGCTCGAAATGGGCCTGCCGATGGACAAGCACCATCACGAGGTCGCCGCCGCGCAGCACGAGCTCGGGCTCACCTTCGGCGGCCTGACCGAGACGGCCGACCGGATGCAGGTCTACAAATATGTCGTGCACATGGTCGCCCATGCCTATGGCAAGACCGCGACCTTCATGCCCAAGCCGATCAAGGCGGACAACGGATCGGGCATGCACACCCACATGTCGATCTGGAAGGGCGGAAAGCCGCTTTTCGCCGGCAACGGCTATGCCGGCCTTTCGGAGATGGCACTGTTCTTCATCGGCGGCGTGATCAAGCATGCCCGCGCGCTGAACGCCTTCACCAACCCGACCACCAACAGCTACAAGCGGCTGGTGCCGGGCTTCGAGGCGCCGGTGCTGCTCGCTTATTCGAGCCGGAACCGATCGGCCTCCTGCCGCATCCCCTACGGGTCGGGCGAGAAGGCGAAGCGGGTCGAGTTCCGCTTCCCGGACGCGATGGCCAACCCCTATCTCGCTTATTCGGCCCTGCTGATGGCCGGCCTCGACGGGATCCAGAACCGGATCCATCCGGGCGATCCGATCGACAAGAATCTCTACGACCTGCCGCCGCAGGAGCTGGTCAACGTGCCGACCGTCTGCGGCAGCCTCCGCGAGGCGCTGATCGCCCTGCACAACGACCGCGCCTTCCTCACCCGCGGCGACGTGTTCAGCGACGACCAGATCGACGCCTATATGGAGCTCAAGTGGGAGGAAGTGATGCGCTGGGAGACCACGCCCAGCCCGGTCGAGTACGACATGTACTATTCGGCCTGACGGCACGAAGGAATGCCCGCCCGACGGGGCAAGGCCATTCGGTAGATCGGGACGGCAGGGGTCGGAGAGCCTGTGCCGTCCCTGTCCTCCTATTTCGGACAGGGCAGAAAGTGGCGCCCGGCGCGGACGGCCAGGGTTGGCGGTCGATTCGACCGGTGCTAAGCTTCGGGCGGCTGCGGCGCCAGCCGCCGCTCCGTCGAGGTCGAGCACAGTCAGACACATCTTGGATATACCTGACGGCGGCATCAAAGCGGTGTTTCTCGACAACCGCGCGATATTGCTCCGCTTCCTGGCTGCCCGCCGTGCCACGCCGGACGAGGCGGAGGACGTCCTTCAGGACCTGTTCGTCAAGCTGGAAACCCAGATCATAGGGCCGATCGCCGAGCCGCTTCCCTATCTTTGCCGCATGGCGGACAATCTACTGGTCGATCGGCGACGTTCGGCGGCCGCGCGCTCGGTGCGCGAAGAAGCCTGGATGGGAACCCTGTTCGGATCGGAGGTCGACGACCGGCCGTCGGCCGAGCGGCTCCTGATCAGCCGGGAGACGCTGGCGCTGATGTCCGACGCCCTGGCGCAGCTCCCCGACCGGACCGTCACCATCTTTCGCCGATTCCGCATCGACGGCGCTCCGCAGCGGGAGATCGCGGCAGAGCTGGGCATCAGTGTCAGCGCGGTCGAGAAGCATTTGCACAAGGCCTACAAGGCGATCGTCGAAGCGCAGGCGAGCCTGGATGGGGATTCGCCCCGTCCGCTCCGTTCCTAGGGCAGAGGGACAGTCATGGCACAGCAGAGGCAGGAGGGCATTCAGGCTGAAGCCATCGAATGGCATGTGCGCCTTCAGGCCGGCGGCACGGAGGATTGGGAGGCCTTCATCCATTGGCTGGAGGCGGATCCCGCGCATTCGGCCGCCTATGACAGAGTCAAGATCGCCGATGCGGCGGTCCACCCGGACATGATACCGGTCAGAGGCTCACCGGAGGCGGCAAATGATGTGGAAGATGCGCCGGCGCCGGCAGGCGGCGCTCGCGGCCGCACCGGCCTGTGGGCGACGGCGCTCGCCACGGCCGCGGCGGTCCTCGCGATCCTCGTCGCTCTGCCCTGGCTGACGGCGGGTCCGAGCCGGTACGAAGTCGCCACGGCTGCGGGCGAGCGGAGGAATGTGGACCTGGGCGACGGCAGTTCCGTCGTGCTGAACGGAAGCACGCGGCTGATCCTCGATCGGGACGATTCCCGTTACGCCGAGCTCGTCGCGGGCGAGGCGACCTTCACCGTCCGGCACGATGAAGCGCGTCCGTTCCTGGTCGCCGCAGGCGATCACCGCGTCCTCGACGCCGGCACGATCTTCAATCTCGTCCGAGACCCCGATCGCTTCTCGGTCGAGGTGGCCGAAGGTGCTGTCGTCTACGATCCCGAGGGCACGGCCGTTCCCTTGGCTGCTGGCCAGACATTGCTCGTCCGCAGCGGCGCCCGACCCCTTTTGAGTCGACGTGAGCCTGGGGACATGACCGGCTGGCAGCGGGGGCGGCTCAGTTACGGGGGCGTCCCGCTCGAGACGGTGGCAAGCGATCTCTCCCGGAACCTGGGGACCGAGGTGAGGCTCGATCCGGACGTCGCGGCGATGCCGTTCACCGGATCGATCCAGGTCGGCGAAGATGCCGCGACCCTTTCCACGCTCGCCTCGACGCTCGGTCTTCAGGCCCGCAATACCGGGAGCGGCTGGGTGATCGAGCCGCAGCCCCGTGCGACTCGCTGAGCCGGCCGCTGCCCTGATCGTCCTCTGCACGGCGGCCACACCGGCCGCCGCGCAAATGGTGCAGGTGAACATTCCCGCCGGGCGGCTCAGCGACGCGCTGATAGCGCTTGCCGAGCAGACCGGGCTCACCATTGGCGCGAGCGATCCGGCGCTCTCCGGCGTCCGTACGCGTCCGCTGCGCGGCCGCATGTCCGCTCGCGCGGCGCTGGACAGATTGCTGGCGGGGACCGGCTATCGCTATGCCTTCGTCAATGCGCGCGGCGTGCGGATCATGCGCGGGCCGCCGCCGCCGCGCCGTCGTCCATCCCCGCCTGCGCCTGCCGTTTCGCCGCCGCCGTCGCCGCCGCCCGCGCTGATCGTGCCGCCGATCATCGTCACCGCCAGCAAGCAGGATATTGCGCTCGATCGGTTCGGCGGGACGGTCCGTCTGATCGATCTGGACCATGAGGCAGGCCGGTTCGGAGCGCGAGGCAGCGACGCGATCCTCAGCCGGCTCCCCATGCTGGCCTCGACCAGCCTCGGGCCGGGCCGCAACAAGATCTACGTTCGAGGCATTGCCGACAGCAGCTTCAACGGGCCGAGCCAGTCCATTGTCGGCCAGTATCTGGGCGACGTCCGGCTTACCTTCAGCGCGCCCAACCCGGACCTTCATCTCCACGACATTCGCCGGGTGGAGCTGCTCGAAGGCCCGCAGGGCACGCTCTACGGCACCGGCTCGCTCGGCGGGATCCTTCGGTTCGTCCCGCACGAGCCGGACTCTTCCGTATTCTCGGCGGGTCTCACTGCCGGCCTCCTGGCGACGCGGCACGGCGGCTGGGGAAGCGACGTCTCCATCATGTTCAATGCGCCGCTCGTCCGGGACAGGCTGGCGGTCCGCGCGGTCGCCTATGCTTCGTCGGACGCGGGCTATATCGACGATGTCGGACGCGGCCTGCGGGACGTCAACAGGACGTCGGTGGTCGGCGGACGCGCGGTCCTGCGCTGGGAGCCCGGCGACCGGTGGCGGATCGACATCGGCGCGCTCAGCCAGAACATAGACGGGCGCGACGGCCAATATGCGATGCGTGGACTGCCGCCGCTGTCCCGCCGGACCAATCTCGCCCAGCCGTTCGCTAACGACTATCAGCTCGCGCACCTGACCGTGCGCAAACGGTGGGACGGCGTCGAGCTGGTCTCGACCACGAGCCTCGCACGGCACGATCTGGAGACCCGGTTCGATGCGAGCGGCTTTCCGGGCACCGAAGGCCCCCAGCTCTATGCCGAGGACGTGAATATCACCCTGATCTCGAACGAGACCCGCATCGCGCAGTCCGGTTCGCGAGGCGAAGGCTGGGTCTTCGGATGGAGTGTCCTGAGCGACACGAACCACATCACCCGCCGCCTCGGCCCGCCGAGCGCGGCGCTGCCGCTTCCAGGCGTGCGAAACGAAACCCACGAGGTGGCCCTGTTCGGCCAGTACAGCCTCTCCCTGACGTCGCGGCTGGTCGCCACCCTCGGCGGGCGGCTCACCGTCGCGGAATCGATCGGCGAGCCGCTCGATTCACCCGACGACGATGAGGACGAGCCGAACCAGACGAACGTCCATGTTTCGCCCGCCGCCGCCTTGACCTGGACGGCCGGTGATGGCTGGCTGGCCTACCTCCGTTACCAGGAGGGTTATCGCGCAGGCGGGCTCGCCGTCTCGCCGACGGCTTCCGCCTCCCCCACGCAGCGCCTGGACTCGGACGAGCTCACCTCGATCGAGGCGGGGCTGCGTTTCGGGCGCCGCGATGTCGGCAGGCTCTCGTTCACGGCGGCCGCTTCCTACACCGCATGGACGGATATCCAGGCCGACCTCATCGATATGCGAGGCCTTCCCTACACCGCCAATCTCGGCGACGGGCGAATCTACGGCCTGGAGATCGAGGGTTCCTGGCGGCTGACGTCGTCGCTCAGCGTCGACATGGCAGGCTTCTTCAACGACAGCGCGCTGTCCAATCCCAATCCCCCGTTCGCGGATCAGGACGGGCGTGATCTTCCGAACATCGCCAGTTCCGGCGCGCGCATGGCCGCTCATTTCCGGACCGATCTGGCGCCTTCCCTTTCGCTCGCCGTCGACGGCTCCATTCGCTATGTCGGCGAGTCCCAATTGGGGGCCGGTGGACCTGCCGACGTCAGCCAGGGCGACTTCGTCGAAGGCCAGATCGGAGCCCGGCTCGACTTCGGCCGGTTCGGCCTTTCGCTCGACGTCGACAATGTCGGGGACGTCCGGGGCAATCGCTTCTCGTTCGGCAATCCGTTCAGTCTTGCCGATGGCACTCAGATCACGCCGCTCAGGCCGCGGACGATCAGGATCGGATTCGATGCGGAATTCTGACAGTACGAAGCCTAGAAGGCGGCTGCTGGCGTCGATCCACGATGTCAGCCCCCTGTTCGAAGCGGCTGTCGACCGGCTTTTCGATCGCCTGCAGGGCCATCTCGGCTCGGCCCGGTTCGCCATGCTCGTCGTCCCCGACTTCTGGGATCAAGCCCCCCTCTCCCGTGCGCCGGGCTTCCGCGCCAGGCTTCGCGGCTGGGCCGACGACGGTGTCGAGATGTTCGTCCACGGCTGGAACCATCGCGACGACCAGGTTCATTCCGGCCGCTGGGCCTCCTTCAAGGCACGGCGAATGACGGCGCGGGAAGGCGAGTTCCTCGGACTGGACGCGGCGGAGGCGCGCCGACGGATGCGCGAAGGGCGCGCCATCATCGAAGAGGCGATCGGCCGCCCGGTGGCCGGATTCATCGCACCGGCCTGGCTTTACGGCGAAGGCGCCAGACGCGCGCTCGCGGAAGAGAATTTCGCGCTTGCCGAAGATCATCTCAGGGTGTGGCGGCCGTCCGACGGGGCGATCCTGTCGCGGGGCCCCGTCATCACCTGGGCCAGCCGCAGCCGGGCCCGGAGAGCCTCCTCGATCGGCTTTGCCGGCCTTGCCCGTACCCTGCTGAGGCCGATCCCGGTGGTCCGCCTCGCGGTCCATCCCGGCGACGCAGGATGCCCGACGCTGATGGCCAGCATAGACAGGACGGTTGCCGCCTTCAGCGCCGGGCGCGAGCCCGCGCGCTATCGAGACCTGATGGGGACCTGAGGAAGCGGCTCCGTCTTGGGTTGAGCACCCGCGACAGGACTTCGGATTGCAGCCGCCCCTCCATATCCTCGCTTATGTCCACAGCTTCGAGCCCGGAGGGGTCGAGCGCGTCGGACTGCGCCTCTGCGATGCGTGGCAATCCGCCGGCGCGAATGTGACGGTCCTGCTCGGAAGGCCCCACGGCGCGATGCGTCGCGATGCGCCGCGGCTGAACTATACCTGCTACCCTTCCGGACCGTTTCCGACGGCTTGGTGCGAGACGGCCTGGATGATCCTGTGTCTGTGGCGCCAGGTGCGATCGACACGACCGGACGTGATCTTCTGCCCGGGCAACAGCTACACGGTGGTTGCGGTGGCGTTGCGGCTGCTGCTTGGCGGCCGCTGCCCCCCCATCGTCGCCAAGGTCAGCAACTCGCTGACGCGGAACGACATGATCGCGCCGGTCCGGTTCGCCTATTGCCTCTGGCTTCGGCTGCAAGGAGGCCTGGTGACCCGCTGGGTCGGCATGGCGGCCTCGATGCGGACGGAGATCGCCGCGGCGATGGGCGCACCGGAAGCCGAGATCGAGATCATCGAAGACCCGGCGCTGGACGAGCAGGAGGGCTTGCGACTGGCGCGCGCGCGCGACGACCGGCCCTGCCGGCCGGAGACGGGCCGGCTGTTCCTTTCGGTCGGCCGGCTGTGCCCGCAGAAGCGCTTCGATCTGCTGATACGCGCCTTCGCGCGGGCGGCCGCGGCCGGCGACAGGCTCGCCATTCTCGGCGAGGGACCTTCGCGACCGCGCCTCGAAGCGCTCGCGCAGCGGCTCGGAATCGACCAACGGATCTCGCTGCCCGGCCATTGCCGCGACATCGCGGCCTGGCTGGCCCAGGCCGACGTCTTCGTCCTTTCCTCCGACTATGAAGGCGTGCCGGCGGTGATCATCGAAGCGATGGCGGCCGGCGTCCCGGTCGTCGCCACCGACAGCAGCGCCGCCATGGAAGACCTGCTCGACCACGGCCGGCTCGGCCGGCTCGTCGCGTGCGGCGACATTGCGGCGCTGGCGCAGGCGATGGCCGAAGCCGGCACCGCTTATCCGAACGTCGAGGCGGCGCGCGCCCAGGCGGCCCGCTTCCGCGTCGAGCGCGCCGCACCCGCTTATCTGACGGTCCTGCGCGCGGCCGCTTCGGCTTGATCGCAGATCCAGCGCGCGGAGCCGTGAGGAAGTCTGCACGGGTCTCCGTCTACGGGTATGAGCGTCCCCGGATTCCCTTATGTATCGGCCTAGCGGCATGGCCGCCGAGCTGGCCGACACCTCCATCGCGGCGACCGCTGCCGTCCTTCCGGATCCCCCGCCGCTGCCGACGTCGGCGAGCGGGTGGATCCACTGGCTGGGCCTCGCAATCTCGGCTGCCGTCCTCGTGGCCATCCTCGATCAGCTGCGGAGCCTGGACCTCGCCCGGATCGCCGTGCTGCTGCCGGTCTCCGCGGCCTTCTGGGCGGCCTATTGGGCCTATTACCTGTTCCCGATCGCCAGCGAGTGGCTGATCTTCCGGCGCCTGTGGCGGATTCCGCCGTCCGGATTCATCGCGCTCACCCGCAAGTTCATCGGCAACGAAGTGCTGCTGGGCTATATCGGCGAGGTCTATTTCTACGCCTGGGCCCGCAAAAGGTCGCGGATGACCGGTGCGCCGTTCGGGGCGATCAAGGACGTCGCCATCCTGTCCGCTCTGGTCGGCAACGTCGTGACCCTCGCGATGATGGCGGCGGCCTATCCGATCGTCGGCGAGCTTCGCCTGGGGCTCGGAGGCAGCGCCTTCTATCTCTCCGCCTTCGCCCTGGCCGCGACATCGCTGGCCGCGCTGCTGCTTCGCCGGCGCGTCTTCAGCCTGCCCGCCGACGAGCTTCGCTTCGTCGTCATCGTCCACCTGGCGCGCATTCTCGCCACGACCGGCCTCGCCGCCCTGATGTGGTACCTTGTCCTTCCCCATGTGCCGCTGGGCTGGTGGCTGCTCCTGGCGGCTCTGCGCCTTCTGCTGTCGCGCCTGCCGTTCCTGCCGAACAAGGATCTCGCCTTCGTGGCGCTCGCCATGTTCGCGATCGGCCAGGACAGCCAGATCACGGCGCTTCTGACGATGGTCGCGAGCCTCATCCTGGCGACGCACGTGCTGCTCGGTCTCCTGCTCGCGAGCGCCGAGCTGTCCGGCCTCAAGGAGCGGATATGAACCTCACGATCATGATGATGATAGCGGCGGCGACGCAATATATCCCCTCGACTCCGTCGCTCGGCGTGGCCGAGGGCCGCTGCCGGCCCAACGAACCGGGACCGGCCATCGTCGTCGACGTGGCCGGTCTCAGGGATCGCCAAGGCCGCCTCAAGCTCGAAGCCTATCCGTCGAACGACGCGGATTTCCTGGCCGACGACAATGTCCTCGTCATGGCCGGCAAGGTCTTCCGCCGGGTCGAGCGGCCGCTTCCCGCCTCAGGCGACGTCAGGCTGTGCATACGCGTGCCGGCGCCGGGGGAATACAGCCTCTCCCTTCTCCACGACCGGGACGGCAACCGACGGTTCGGCCTTTCCTCCGACGGTATCGGGTTTCCGAACAATCCGAGGCTGGGCCTTTCCCGGCCGAGCGCGGCCGCCACCCGGGTGGTGGCGGGCCGCGGGCTGACCCGAATCCGGATCGTGATGAACTACCGCCGCGGACTCTCCTTCAGGCCCCTGGGGCAGTGATCCCGTGAAGATCGTCGACGTTTGCGCATTCTACAGTCCCCAGGGCGGCGGTGTCCGCACCTATGTCGATCAGAAGCTGACCATCGGACCGCGGCTGGGGCACGAGATCGTGGTCCTTGCCCCGGGACCGCGCGACTATAGCGAAGCGCGAGGTCCCGGCGCGAGGATCGAGTGGATCGCCGCCCCACGCTTCCCGCTCGACCGCCGATATCGCTATTTCAGCGACGCCGCGGCGTTGCACCGCAAGCTCGACGGTGAGCGTGCCGATTTTGTCGAGGCTTCGTCGCCCTGGCGAAGCGCATCCGCCGTCGCGACCTGGCAAAGCGAAACGCCCCGTGCCCTGATCATGCACGCGGATCCGATCGCCGCTTATGCCTATCGTTGGTTCGAAGGCGTGGTCAGCGTCACCACGATCGACCGCGGGCTCGACTGGGGCTGGCGATATCTGCGGCGACTCGACCAGGCCTTCAACGCGGTGATCAGCCCGAGCGCGTCCCTGTCGGCGCGGCTCGTCCAGGCGGGCCTGGGCAGAGTGGTCACCAATCCAATGGGAATAGAAGCCGGCCTCTTCTCCCCGGAGCTTCGCGATCCGGCCCTGCGCGCACGAATGCTGGCACGCTGCGCGCTGCCGCCGACCGCGACGTTGTTGCTCGGCGTCGGCCGCCACGGTCCGGAGAAGCGCTGGCCGATGGTGGTGAAGGCGGTGACGGCGGTCAGCTTCGACCGCCCCGTCGGTCTCGTCCTGGTCGGCGACGGCCGCGATCGGTCCCGGATCGTGCGGGAGATCGACGGAAATCCCCACATCCATCTGATATCGCCGGTCAGCGACCGGCTTGCGCTCGCGCGCCTCATGGCCAGCAGCGACGCGCTGATCCACGGCTGCGAGGCCGAGACTTTTTCCATGGTCGCGGCCGAGGCCGCGGCGTCGGGGCTGCCCCTGATCGCCCCCGATCGTGGCGGGGCGTCCGATCATGCACGCGCCCAGGGCGGCTTCTGCTTCGCATCGGGCGACGCCGCGGATGCGGCCCGCGCCATCCGCGATTTCATTGTCGCGGACGCCCCCCGGCCGGTTCCCGCCCCGCGCACGGTCGCGCAACATTTCGAGCGGCTTTTCGATCTCTACGAGTCACTCGTCTCGGCACGCCGGCTCGCAGCCTGAAAAGTGTGGATTGGGTGGCCCCGCTCCGTCTTTGGTTGTGACAGAAGAATTCCTTTCCTCGCCCGACACACTCACATTCGACCCGGCGCCGGCGATCGCGGAGCCGATCGTCGCAAGGGCCGCGCACCGGCCCCGCCTGCGTCACGTCGGCAGTACCAACCCGGACGGCTGGGCGCTGTTCGGCCGGCTGCTCCTGTGGGCGACGCGGAACGCAAGGAAAGCGGAACCTCGGCCGAACGAAGGCGACGTTTCTGCCTAGGCTCCTCCTCATCGATCGCTATGTCCTCCGCCAAGTGATCGTCTGGTACGCAATCGTCGTCGGCGTGGTCATGTTCCTCCTTTGCCTCGAAACCACGCCTCGACTGTTCGTCCAGCTTGCCGGCATTCCCGGAGGACCGAGCCTGGTGGCACGCTCGCTTGTCAGCCTTTTGCCGGAATATGTCGCGATCGCACTTCCCATCGGCCTGTTCCTCGGGACGGCGCTGACTTTTCGGCGTCTCGCGACGGCTGGCGAGCTGGAAGTCTTCGCCGCCAGCGGAATCGGGAATGGCCGACTCCTCATGGGCCCGGCAATGCTCGGAATCCTCACCTGTGCGCTGCTCGTCGGCCTCAGGGGCTATATCCAGCCGGCCGGCGAGCGGAGACTCGATGCGATCGGCATGGCCGTGCGGGCCGGCCAGTTCGGCTATTCGATCGAGCCGGGCATATCGCACCGGCTTGGCCGCGAAAGTCAGCTCTATTTCGCACGAATCGACAGCGCGTCCGGCAGAGTCGAAGATGTCGTGGTCAATCACGGCGGAATGACCGCTCTGGCCAATTCGGCAATGCTCGATCTGTCCGCTGACGACCATTTCGTCCTGGCGCTGCACGATGTCACCGCGGTCTGGGGCAGCCTGGCTGGCGATCCACGGGCGCTCCGCTTCCGCTTTCTCCGGGTGGCGATTCCCATTCCCGATGCGCAACGCCCGCCAAAGCAGCCGCCCCGCGATCGCCTCGACCGTTTCTCGCTCGGTCAGTTGCTGCACTTCGACCGGACACAGCCTGGCAGCGCAGAACTCGATGTGGCGATGGCGCACGCTTCGGCCTCGGCCCGGGCCGCCGCCGCGATCCTGTGCTGCATCTTGCCGCTCTTCGGCTTCGTCCACGGCGTGCCGCCGAAACGCTCCCATGCGGCGATCGGTCTCGGCGTCGGCATCATCGAGATCATCCTCTTCTGGCGGATCTCGGCACTCATCGAAGATCGTTTCACGCCCTTTGCCCCCGCCGCCCACGCCGCGTTGGTCGCGTTCTACGCCATCGTGGCGTTCCAGATGATGCGCTTCCAGCGGCGGGCGGGCCTGGGCGCGGTCGAGCAAGCCTTGATCCACGCGATGGGATACGTTCGTCGGAGCGCGATGGGCGCCATCGGCCGCAGGAAGCGCGTCGGGGGCGACCGCCCGGTTTGAACTATGCCTGGGCCGGGACCAACTCGACCGGTCGGTCGATGGTGAGGCGCTAGACGCCTGATATGTCACGATCTCTTAGTCATCGGAGGATCCCATCCGACTAGAAATCGCTCTAGGACCTGAGGGCCGCCGCCGTTTCCTCGTCGGCCGGGAAGAAGGCCTCGATCGCGATCTCGGAGAGCGTCACCTCGACAGGCGTGCCGAACATCGTCGTCGTCGAGAGGAAGGACAGGCGCCCGCCATCGGCCTCGAGGGTCAGCGGAACGGCAATGCCGCCGAAATCGCCGCCGCCATGGCCGCCGTCGCCGCCGGGATAGGCCTGCAGCTCCTCGGCAAGGCCCTGCAGCACGGGATCGCCGGACGCGGCATACTGGTCGCGCAGCCGCTGGACGAGATGAGCCTTCCACTCCCCGAGATTGACGATCCGCGGCGCAAGCCCCTCGGGATGCAGGCTCAGCCGAAGCACGTTCATCGGCGGCGCCAGCAGATGCGGCGACACGCCGGCGAGGAAGGGCGCGACCGCGCCGTTGGCGGCGACCAGGTTCCAGTGGCGATCGACCGCCAGCGCCGGAAACGGCTCGTGGCCCTTGAGGATGAGATCGATCGCGCGCCGCGCCGGCGCCAGTGCCGGATCGTCGAGCGGGCGCTCCGGAAATTGCGGTGCCAGACCGGCGGCGACGAGCATGAGGTTACGGGCACGCAGCGGCAGGTCCAGCGTCTCGGCGAGGCGCAGCACCATCTCTCGCGAGGGCCGCGAACGGCCGGTCTCGACGAAGCTGAGATGACGGGACGATATCTCGGCTTCGAGCGCGAGATCGAGCTGGCTCATCCGCCGCATCCGCCGCCAGCGGCGAAGCTGCTCGCCGAACTCCGAGTGGGTGAGCTGCATCGTCATGTCCCTCCTGATGCCCGCTCTAGCGCTGGAATTCCGCGCGCCGCCATTACCTCCGACGTAATCGACTTGCCTCCCTCTCCGGCGCACATCGTCGCCATCGAACGGCGGATCGGCCGCCGAAGACCAAGGAGGCGAATATGCAACCGACGACTTTCCTGAAGCGGGTCCTGCTGCTCGATGCGGCGAGCTGCCTCGGCATGGGCGCCCTGCTCGCGGCCGGGGCGGGGGCGCTGGCGCCCTTGTTCGGGCTCGATCGTGCCTTGCTGTCCGGCGCAGGGATCGCGCTCATTCCGGTCGGCCTGTTCATGCTGTGGACGGGGACCCGGGCGGTGCCGCCGCGGCCGGCCGTCTATCTCATCGTCGCGGGAAACCTGCTGTGGGTGCTCGAGAGCCTGCTCGTCCTGCGCGGCGCGGAAGCGGCCACCGGCTTGGGCACGGCATTCGTGCTCGTCCAGGCGGCAGCCGTCGCCGGCCTGGCAATGCTGGAGTGGATCGGCGTCCGGCGCCTCGCTCCGGTCGCGGCACGGGGGTGAACACCGCGCCTTCCTGAGCAGATTGGACACCCACTGCCCTACCCTCCCCCTCACGGGGGAGGGTATCCGGGCGTCGACCCCGTCAATCCTCCTCGATCAGCGAGTGCCGCTTCGTGTCGCGCATGGTCAGGTAGACGATCAGGGAGAGGCCGATCATCGCCGTCACGTACCAGTAGAAGCCGCGCTCCATGCCCTGGTCCTTGAACCACAAGGCGACATATTCGGCGGTTCCGCCGAACATCGTGTTGGCCAGCGCGTAGGGGAGCGCCACACCGAGGGCGCGGATATGGGCCGGGAACAGCTCCGCCTTCACTACCGCGTTGATCGAGGTGTAGCCGGTGACGATGATCAAGGCGGCGCCGACGAGGACGAAGGCGGCGATGGGATCTCGCACCTGCTCCAGCGCGGTGAAGAGCGGCACGGTGAGCAGGACGCCGAAAATGCCGAAAGTCGCCATCACCGGCTTGCGGCCGACCCGGTCCGACAGCGCCCCGGAAAGCGGCTGGAGGCACATGAACAGGAACAGGGCGACCGTCATCACGCGGCTCGCCGTCTCGCGGTCGAAGCCGGAAGTATTGACCAGGAATTTCTGCATGTAGGTGGTGTAGGCGTAGAAGGCCAAGGTGCCGCCGGCGGTCAGGGCCATGACCAGCAGCGCTTCCTTCGGATGATCGCGGAACAGGCTGGCACTGCTCGACCGCGGCGCATCGGACCGCCGCGCATTCTCGAAACTCTCGGTCTCAACCAGCCGGCGGCGGATATAGAAAACGATGACCGCCAGCACGGCGCCGATCGCGAAGGGGATCCGCCAGCCCCAGGCTTCGAGTGCCTGCTCCGACATGAGGAGCTGGAGCAGCAGCAGCACGGACAAAGCGATGAGCTGCCCGGCGATCAGGCTCACATATTGGAAGCTGGAATAGAAGCCGCGGCGGCGGCGACCGGCCATTTCGCTCAAATAGGTGGCGCTGGCGCCATATTCGCCGCCGAGACTGAGCCCCTGGACCATCCGCGCGACCGTCAGGATGACCGGAGCGGCGGCGCCGATCGCGGCATAGGTCGGGGTCAGCGCGATGGCGAGCGAGCCCAGGCACATCAGGGTCACGCTGAGGCTGAGGCCGGCCTTGCGCCCGTGCCGGTCGGAATAGATGCCCATGATCCAGGCGCCGATCGGCCGCATGACGAAGCCGACGGCGAAGATCGCCGCGGTGCTCAGCAGCTGAGAGGTCTGATCGCCTTCGGGAAAGAAGACCGGCGCGAAATAGAGGCCGAAAGCCGCGTAGATATACCAGTCGTACCATTCGACGAGATTGCCCGCCGACCCGCCGATGATGTTGCGCAGCCGCTGGCCGACGCTCATCGGCGTCCGGGCGGCATCGTCGGCCGCCGCCGGAGCAGGAGCGGTCATCCCGTCGTGCATGTCAAAGCCGAGCCGTTCGGCAGGCGCTCGATGCCGATCGACGGCAGCATCCCCTCTCCCTCCATTTCCCGGAACTCGCCGACCGGCGGAAGCGCGAAGCCGTTGCGGGAGAGAATCTCGCGCGTCCGCTCCGGCGAATCGGCAAAGCGGATACGCCGGCCGGCGACGTCGCTTTCCTCGTAGAAGTCGAACTCGACCGCGGTCACCTCGAGGCCGTGCCAGACCCCGCGCAGGGGCAGCCCGGCGCTGACATGGCGCAGATGGCCGCCGGGCTCGAGCGGCTGGACCCTGCGCACGAAGCGGGGCGCGATGGGCTCGGCAAAGCCCGGCACCGCGACTGGACGGCCGCGCGACGCCTCGAACGTCTCCGGATCGATGACGACGATCTGCTCGAAGATCGAGGCGAGCGGCTGGCCGAGCTCACATTCCGGCGACAGCGTCAGGATTGCGGCCAGATCGCGCGGGGAGGACGGATCCGGCGCGATCGCTTCCGGCGAGGGCGAGGGCGAGGAGGGCGAAGTTGCCGCGGTCTGCGCCGGTCCATCGCCCCGCGGCTGCGCCGGTCGGCGTCCATCGAGGAAGAGCAAGGTCAGCCCGGCGAGCACGATCAGGCCGCCGGCGACTGCCACCCAGACTCTCCTGCCGCGCATGCCGTCCCCTCAATAATCCCGCGAGACGCGCAGATTGACGCTTTCGCGGCCGATCGTCGAGATGCTCGACAGCAAAGAGAGCCAGCGGGTGATCTGATATTCCACCGTCGTCGCGGAATAGCCGCGGCCGTCGGTCACCACCTCCACATAGACGCGGCGTCCAAGATATTTGCCGGCGGCGAGCTGGGTACCGATCCCCTGGGTGACGTCGGCGGGCAGGACGCGGAGCCGATCCAGCCCGACCGAGCGGCGAAGGGCGTTGATCGGGTCCAGACCGCCGCCGGGGTTGTTGAGCGACGCCACCGCCGAGGCCAGCTGGACCGCCTCCGGGGCCGATAAGGACGTGATTGAGGTTCCGAACAGGATCCGGGAGAGCAATTCGTCCTGCGGCAGGGCCGGCGTGCTGGTGAAGGCGATCTCCGGACGCTCGCTGCTGCCGCTGACCCGGATCTGGGCGTTGAGCCCGCGCACCCGGGCCTCGGCGGCGATGTCGAGCTGCGGGTTGACCGGCGATTCGCCCTGGAATCGGATGTTGCCGCGGATGAGATCGAAGCGGCGGCCCGCGAAATCGTAGGTGCCGTCGATCAATTCGGCCGAGCCGGTGATGCGGGGCTCGGTCACCGTTCCGGCCACGCGCACGTCGGCGCTCCATTCGCTGTTCATGCCGAGGCCGGTGACCATCATCCGGTTCGGAGCGCTGACGTCGAGCGCCAGCCGCCAGGGTGCGACCGTGCGCGCGACCGGAGGCAGATCGGCATCGATCCGGTTGATCTCGCGCACGTTCAAGCGCGGTACCTGCGCCGCCGAGGTGGCGCTGCCGAGACGGAAGCGGCCCTGATCGACCCTGAGGCTGCCGGAGATGGTCCCGCCCTCCCCATCCGAGCGGATGGCGAGATCGCCGGTCACCGCAGCGCGGATGTCGTCGCGGTCGAGCAATCGGGCCGCCTCGGCGCGGACGTCGAAGCTCATGCCGACGCCCCTCCCGACGCCGAAATCGAGCATCCCGGTGCCGGAGACCCGGCCGCCGTCCGGGGTGGTGGCGGCGAAGCGCTCGATCTGCAGGCGCGAGCCGCCGAACCGCCCTTCCGACTGCAGATTGTCGAGAACCATGCCGGTGACGGCGCTCTCGAGGCGGGCACCGGCGGTGCGCACGGAACCGACGATCACCGGATTTTCGAGGGTGCCGCGCATGTCGGCGCCGATCGCCGCCGGTCCGCTGAGATCGAGCAGCTCGATTCCGGTCAGCCGCCAGAGCGTGTCAGCCGGCCCGTTATAGCGCAGCTGCGCCCGCATCGGGGCGCGAGACAGCCGCTCCATCAGTCCGCCGGCCTGTCCGATCGGCGAAATCCGCGCCTGCGCGCGTCCGATGGTCCGGCCTTCGCTGACCGCCACCGCCCGCATCGCCGCATTGACCCCGTCCAGCCGCGCGTTGAGACCGAGATCGACGGGCCGCGACGACAGGACCAGACCGGCGCGGGTCAGACCGCGGACGCGCAGATTGGCCTCGCCGGCGGGGGGCGCCCCGGCCCCTGCGGAGCGGTAGCGGACCATGCCCGAAGCGATGCCGCCGAGCCCGAGCTCGGGATAGGCGATGTCGAGCACGCCGAGCGGCATCGAGTCCAGGCGAGCGTCGATCTCGGTGCGCTCGCCGAACAGTCCGGCCAGGCTGGCCGTGCCGCCGGCGAAAGTGAAGCGGGTCGGCTCGAGCCGCCAACCTTCCGGCGTGCTGGTGAGGATGGCGGCTGAGACCAGCTCAAGCGGGCGCCGATCGAGCGTGCCGCTGCCGCTGATCCGGTAGCGGCCAGGCGCCACGTCGGCGAGCGCGTCGAAGGCGAAGTCGCGGCCGCGCGAGCCGGCGACGCGAGCGCGGACCTGGCCGACCCCGGCGCGAAGGCTGGCGCGGGCGTCGAGGCTGGCGATCGACAGCGGGCCGCGGCTGACGCCGCGCGCGACGATTCGGCCCTCCACCGAGGTGCCGGCGGGATCGAGCAGGACGACTCCCTCGATCGTGCCGCGGCGCATGACGATCGGCGGCGGCCCGACGAAGCGCGCGTCCGCGGCGGCGAGATTGACGGCGATCCGCTGGACCGTTCCCGCGGGGCTGAACAGCAGCCGCCCGTCCAGCCCGCCGCCGGCGACGTCGAGCCGGCCGGTGAAGCCGCCGGGATCGGAGCGGAGCGCGCCGACCGCCCGCGTTCCGGACACGTCGAGCGCCACGACCTGGATCGTCGCCGGCTGACCGGACGGCAGCAGGATCGCGCCATTGCCGGTGAACGGCCCGAGCGTCGAGCCGCCGGCCGCCCGCCAGGCGAAGCCCGCGTCGCTGGGGTCGAGCTCGATCAGGACGTCGGCGAGGCCGAGCGCGTCGACGGGGCTTTCCAGCCTGATCGCCAGCTGCGGCCGCTCGATCCGTCCTTCGAGATTCAGACTGAGCGGGCCGTATTCGGCATGACGCCCGCTCGCCTCCAGCGAAAAGGTGCCGTCGCGGCGGCGCAGCCCCTGCGCCGCCAGAGCAAGGTTCGGCGCACCGACCCGAAGGTTGGAGAAGCGGACGATCCCGTCCGGGCCGCGTACCCAGGCGGTGTCGAGCCGCGGAAGGCCGCCGGCCACCCAGGCGAGGAAGCCATTGTCGAGCCGCCGCACCTGGGCGCGCGCGTCGCCGCTGACGATGGTGCCGCGGCCGCCGGGACCCGGCACGGCCCGGAGATCGCTGGTGACGTCGACGAGACCGAAGCCCGGAACGAGATATTGGGGCAAGGCCGCGTCGGCGGTGACGAGATAGACCCCCGTGCGCAGGTCGACCTCGACATTGGCGAACCCGCGCAGGCGGTCCGAGCGTATCGCGAGCCGCTGTCCGGTGAGCTGCCGCGCGGTCACTTCGAGCGCGCCCTCGAGCCGGAGATTGGCAAGGATGTTCCCGGCGACGTCACCGGCGCCGGTGACCCTTCGCGCCGTGGCGAGGACCGGCACCCGGACAGGCGTGCGCGTCAGACGTCCGCGACCGGTGGCCCGCACCTCCTCGAACCCGGTCTGGTCGAAGGCGACGCGCGGCGCGGTGAGGCGATAGACGAAGTCGGCCTCGCCGAAGCGGCCGTCGAGCAGGCCGGTGAGCCGGACCTGGCGGCCGGTCATGTTGCGGAACAAGGCCGGCGGCTGCAGCAGCTCGGCGGCGACCGCGACCTCGTCATAGCGGCCGCGCCCGAAATCGACGGCGCCGCGAGCCTCGGCGCGGAGCGCGGCGGTGCGGACCGACAGGCGCCCGTCGAAGCGGCTTTCGTCTACCGTGCCGGCCGCATTGAGCAGCATGCGTTGCGCGCTCAGCCGCTGGAGCTTGCCGCGCAGGAAAGGCGCCGGCGCCGCCCAGCCGCGCAAGCGAAAGCGGCCTTCGTCCATGCCGAGCGCGATCTCGGCGGTGCGGCGGCCGGAAATGTCGAGCAGGCCACGTCCGCGCCAGCGAGCCCAGCTGCCGTCGCCCTGGACGTCGAGCCGGACCGGGCGTCGCGTCCCGAGCATCGCACCGGCGACACCGTCGGCCGGCGATCGGACCCGAGCCTCGAGGTCGAAGCGGTCGCGCTCCGGTTCGGCATCGAGCCGCACGCGCAGGAGGTCGCCGCCGGGCATGTCGGCCGCTCCAGACGACTCGCGCACCCGCACCTCCAGCCCGATCAGCGCCCGGCCACGCCGGATCTCCGCCTCACCGGCGAGGCTGCCGGCGCGCTCGCGGCCGGTGACCCGGCGGCCGATCCGAAGCAGGTGAACGTCGAGGCGGCCGACATGGATGTCGTAGCGCGGAAGGATCGGGCCGGGCTCCTCGGGCTCGATCAGCTCGGGCAGGCGATGGAGGATGACGAGATCGGATTCCAGCTCGTGGATCAGCAGCCGGTTGAACAGGAAGGCGATCGGGCGCCAGTCCATGTCGATCGCCGCCGATTCGGCGAACAGTCCCTCGGGATCGTAGAGGCGCACGTCCCTCAGCCGGGTCTCGCCCCAGATCGATCCCTCGATCCGGCCGATGCGGATGCGAAGACCGGAGGCCGGGGTCATCGCCGCGATCCGGTCGACGATGAAGCGGTGGCCCGGCCCGGTATCGAGGAACGCCATCAGGGCCGCCAGGATCGCGGCGATGCCGAGCGCGACGACGACGATCAGCTTCGCCGCCCCCGACAGCCAGCGGCGCCAGAAACGCCGCCGCGGGGGTTCCGGCTCCGCCAGTGCCTCGGACGGCGCAGCCAGCGGATCGGGGACGGCGTCGCTCACCTAGAAGGCCTGTCCGAGCGAGACGTAGACGGCGATTCGCGGGTCGCCGCGCTGTGGATTGATCGGCGTCGCGAGGTCGACCCTGATCGGGCCGAAGCGGGTGTGGTAGCGGGCGCCGATGCCGGCGCCGAAGCGGAGATTGTCGAACCGCGGCCAGGGCGAGGTCGAGATGTTGCCGCCGTCGAGAAAGGGGACGATCCCGAAATTGCCGACGCGGATGCGCGCCTCGATCGCGAACTCGGCGAGGCTGCGGCCGCCGATCGGATCGTCGAAGACCGGGTCGCGCGGCCCCAGCGCCTGGAAACCGTAGCCGCGAACCGATCCGCCGCCGCCGGCATAGAAGCGCCGCGACGGAGCGATGCGATCGCGGCTGGCGCCGAAGATGGTGCCGAGCCGGGTGCGGCCGGCAAGCGTCACCCGATCCGACACCGGCTGGTAGAAACTGCCGTCGATCTGGGCACGGGCATAGAAGAAGCTGCCGGACTGGAGCGACGCCTCGGGGGAAAGCCGGCCGGAGAGGCGGAAGCCGGACGTCGGGTCGAGCAGATCGTTGGAGCCGTCATAGCCGAGATAGGCTGGGATCGCGCCGATGAAGAAGGTCCGGCGCCGCGTCGTGCCGGTATCGAGATCGACGTCGCGCTCGTCGGTCGCGGTCAGCTCGGCGCCGAGCGACCAGGTCCATTTCTTCTGCCAGATGATGTTGCTCTGCCGCTCGATGCCGCCGGCGAGGACGAAGGTCCGGGCATTATAAGCCGGCCGATCGGTATGGGCGGCGGCGATCTGGGCGTTGAGCACCTGATCGCGTCGGCCGAAATTGTTGCGCCTGAGGATCGCCGAGACGAGCTGCTCGCGCGTGCCGAGGACACCGCGGAAGGTGACCGCCCCTTCGGGTGGAAGCAGGTTGCGGTGCTGCCAGCTCGCCTCGATCCGCACGCCCTCGCCGGTGCCGTAGCCCGCCTCGCCGGCTATCGTGCGCATCGGCGCCGGCTCGATCGCGACGGCGAGGTCGACGAGATCGGTGCCCTCCCGCGCGACCGGCCGGATCGTCACCGACGAAATGAGGCCGGTCTGGACCAGCGCCTGGCGCAGATCCTCCACCCGCGCCGCGCGGTAGGGATCGCCCTCGTCGAACCGGGCGATCGTCTCGAGATGGCCGGCGCTGAACAGCGGCGTGCCCTCGACGATGATCCGTCCGAACCGACGCGTCCCCTGCGGCCGCACCGGCATCACCAGGATGGCCGTGCGGCTCTCATGGTCGACGGTGACTTCCGGCGCCTCGACCTCGGCGAAGGCATAGCCGCGCCGGCCGAGCTCGCTGCGCAGCGCTTCTTGCGCCGCCTCGACCCGCTGCGCGTCGACAGGATCGTCCCGCGCGACGCCGAAAGCTTCCCGGAGCGCCGGCGCATCCCCTCCTGTAGCTTCCTCCAGGCCCGGCAGCCGTATCTCGGCGAAGCGATAGAGCGGCCCGGTTTCAGCGACGAGGATCACCGAATAGCCGGCAGCGGGTGCGGACTCGACCCGGGTGGTGACCAGAGCATCATAATAGCCGTGAGCGCGCAGCAGCTCGCCGAGCAGCTCGGCATCGGTGCGGGCACGGCGATCGATCTGGGCAGCATTGGTCGGGTCGTCGCGATATTCCTCCAGCGTCGACAGCTCGCGGAACTGGGCGAGCAGCGATTCGGTGGCAACTCCGTCCAGCCCTTCGATCCGATAGGCGTAGCGCCGGTCAGCGGCGGCATCCGCGGCCGCCGGATCGGGTGTGTCGGCGATCCCGCTGCCGGGCGCCTCTTCCATGTCGGGCCAGTCGACCTCGAGATCGGGCCAGGGCTCGAGCGGCGCCGAGGGGTCGAGGGGTGCCGCGAGATCGGAGAAAGGATCCGACGCCGGCGGCTGCGGGGCCGTCTCGAGGTCGTCGGCTGCCGGCCCTGCCTGCGCGGCGGCCGCGGCCGGAGAAGAGAGGAGCATCAGAGCAGCCAGGGAAGCCGCCGCACGTCGCCCCGCAACGACTTGCAACATATAGCGAATCCTAGGGCAATTCGAAGCCGCCGGGAACACCCGCCGAAATGCGAATCGCACGCGTCGAAACCATTGCTGAGATGACCCGCTCTCGCGGCTGCTCTAACCCCTGGCGCAAGGGTGCGCCAGCGACGAATAAGCTCGCTTATCCATGCCTTGCGCCCGGCGGCCCAGGCCGGCGGGTCAATGGAGGGTGGCTGCGTCCGGGCCGGCCGCCAGCAAGGCGATCATCCGTCCGATCTGCCGCCAGCGACAGAAATGGATGACGTTGCCGCGCTCGCGGCTCGCGTCGGCGCGCGCGGCCGCCTCGGCGCCGGCATGGTCGCCGAAGCGCGCGATCAGGTCGGCCGCCTCGGCTGCTGCCGAGCGGTCGGGGAGATGGACGTGAGGCTGCAAGGGCTCCACCCGATAAGCTGTGGTCGGATCGACCTAGCCGGCGTGGGTTGCGAAAGCGCGGATGGCCATGCTCAACACAGGGTAAACCATGTGAGCAGCGGGGGTCGACCGGCGAGAATCCGCTGGCCGCCCGGAACGGCCGCTGCCATGGAGCCGCCATGACCGCATCTCCGAAACGCACGCCTATGGCCGGCGGCGCCCTGCTCGCAGCGTCGATCTTGCTGGGGCCGGTCGTCGGTGCCTTCTTCGGGCAGCCGAGCATCGGCCTGCTGGTCGGCTTCGGCGTCGGCCTCGTCCTTCTCCTCGTGGTGTGGCTGGTCGATCGCCGCCGCTGAGTGGAGGTCCGATCGCGGCCGACCCGGCGATCAACCGATCCGCCCGCCTGCCCAGACCACCCGGCCGACGACGTCGAGGGCTCCGATCGGGCAATCGGGCCATCCCGGGTAGGCGACATTGTCGCTGCGGATCGAGACGGTGCGCTCGGCCGGATTCAGCGCGACGCGCTTCACCACCAGGCTTTCGTCGATCCTCAGGACATAGACCCCGTCGCGCAGGCGTCCGGCCCCGTCGGCCCGGTCGACGAGTATCTCGTCGCCGTCTTCCAGCAGGGGCGTCATCGAATCGCCCTGGACCCGGATGATCGAGAGCTGGTCGGGGCCGCCTCGCGCGAGCCGGCGCAGCCATTCGCGGTCGAAGGCCAGGTTCGGGCGGACCTCGACTCCATCGGAAAAGGCCCCCGCGCCGGCCGCGGCGGCGGCATCGTAGCGCCCGACCGCCACCAGGCCGGCGGGCGCACCGGCCGCGGGCCCACCGAGAAGCGCCTGGTCGACGCCGAAATAGCGGGCGAGGATCCGGCGGTCCTCTTCGGCGAGCCGCCGCGGACTGCCGCGCTTGATATATTGCTGGACATAAGCGGGGTTGCGCCCGAGCAGCCGGGACAGGCCGGAATAATCCTCCCCTCTTTCCTCGATCAGTTGCTGGAGCGCGGACCGCGCCTCCTCATCGGTCATGCCGTGTTTGTACTATAGGATTTTTCCTAGACAAGTAGGAAATGCGCTCAGATGCTGGAACGTATCGGGAACATCGATTCGGAGGGCGCCATGGAGATCCGACAGCGTATCGAAATCTATCTGAGGCAAAGCGGGATGAAGCCGGCCCGCTTCGGCCGCGAGGTGCTCAACGACCCCGGCCTGGTCTTCGATCTGCGCAACGGCCGAGTGCTTCGAGCGCGCACCCGCCAACGCCTGATCGACTGGCTGGATGCGCGGCCCGGGACAGCCAAATGAAGACGGGACGCCCAGGGACCGGAGACCGTCTCGTCCGCGCGCTTCGCTCCGTCCTCGCCGCCGACAATGATGTCATGGTGGAGGCGGAAGCCTTGGAGAGCGAGCGCTGGTCCAGCATCACCTTCGCGGGCGAGCGGCACCGCCTGCGCCTGTCCATCGCCGGTCCGGGCGCCAGCGAAGCGGCGGACAAGCTGTCCGCGACGCTTGCCGATCTCGATCCGGACATGCCCGGGCAACTGCTCGTCGAGATCGGGCTGGCGGCGAGGGAGAAGGTTCCCGACGGCAGCGTCCGGATCGTCCTGAACGCCGTCACCGTCGAGAATGGGTAGGCCGTTTGCGCGACGGCAGTCCGCTGCGCGATCAGCCCTGTCGAGAAGCGAGGCGCTGCAGGCTTTCGATCGCGCTCTGGAGACGATCGTCCGCAGAGCCGGAATGCGCGTCGGGCGCCGGCGGAAGGGACGAGAGCGACGGCGCCTGGCGGCGTCGTGCAAGGCCCTGCTCGAGGCGGGCCATCAGTTCGGCGATGCTGCCCGGCTCCTCCGCGACGGGTGCGACCGTAGCGGCGGGACGCGCAGGGAGGGACGAAAGCCGCTCGGGCGGCGGAGTGGGTGGGACTGCCGCCACGACCGCCGAACGCTGCGGCAAGGACGGCGGTGCCGGCTCGACCGCCCCGAAGTCGTGAAGCGAGAGCGGCGCCTCAGGCGCAGGAGCCGACGCTTCGTCTGCGGGCGTCGAGGGTTCCGGCGCGAGCGGGCCGGGCTCGCCGAGGTCCCAGTTCGCCATCAGCGGCGGACGCGGCGGCGCGTCGGGGTGGAAATCGCGGCGCCGGAGGCGAGGCATTTCCGGCTCTTCGTAGGTCTCCACGGGCTCGCGCCGCTCGCTGCCGGTGCCGGTGCCCATCCGGTCCAGCCAGCGGAGCAGCAGGAAGGCGATCGTGAAGACGGCGACGGCCCCGGCCGCGCCGATACCCATCCTTGCCTTGAGGCCGAGCGGCGGCTGGGCCGCCGTCAGCAGCGAGGAAAGGCCGGTCGACTCGACGAGACCGGAGAGCAGATCGGGCGGGGCGGCGAAAGCGAGGAAGGCGACCGAGAGTCCGGCCAGCGCAGCCACCGGCACGTCGAGCGCATAGCGCCCGCCGCCGGAGACGAGGTCGATGAGGGGCCGCGGAGCGAACATCAGGACTTTCCCGTGAGCCTTTGGTAAACCGGAACGTAATTGGAAATGTTTGACGACCAGTTACGCTCTCGCTCGACGAAGGCCCGGGCGGCCGCACGGCGGGGCTCCCAGAGGTCGCGGCGCTCGAGCAGGCCGGCGAGCGCATCCGCGATGGCGGCCGGGTCGCCTGGGGCGAACAGAGTTCCGGTGACCCCGTCCTCGATCAGCTCCCGGTGCCCGCCTACATCGGAGGCGGCGACCAGCTTGCGCTGCGCCATCGCCTCGAGCGGCTTCAGCGGAGTCACCAATTCGGTCAGGCGCATCGCCTTGCGCGGATATGCGAGGATATCGACGAGCGCGTAATAGAGCTCCACCTCCGCGTGGGGGACGCGGCCGGCGAAGCGGATCCGCTCGGCGACCGGAGAAGCGGCCGCCTGCGCGCGGAGGTCCGCCTCTATCGGGCCGCCGCCGACGAGTAGCAGCCGTGCCTTCGGACGAAGATCGACCAGGCGCGGCATCGCCGCGATGAGATCGTCCAGGCCCTCATAATCGTAGAAGGAGCCGATGAAGCCGATCGTCTCGGAATCGTCGAGGCCGAGACGGCGGGCGAATTCGGGATCGGCCTGCGGCGGCTCGCCGAACAGATCCATGTCCACCCCGTTCGGCGAGACCAGCACCTTGTCCTCGTGGATGCCGCGCCCGACAAGATCGCCGCGCAGCCCTTCGCAGATCACGGCGACCGCATCGGCGCGGCGCGCGGCACGAGTCTCGGCGAGCCGGGTGAGGCGGTAACGCACCGATCCCTCGCGCCCCGTGCCGTTGCCGACCGCGGCATCCTCCCAGAAGGCACGTATCTCGTAGACGAGGGGCAGGCGATGGCGACGGGCGACCGGTAGCGCCGCGAGCGCGGTCAGCACCGGGGAATGGGCATGGAGCAGGTCCGGCCGCCAATCCCGCACCAGCGCCTCGAGACGGCGGCGATGCGCCTGCACCTCGCGCCACTCCCGCAGCGGCGAAGGCGCGGACGGCGGCGCCGACGTACGGTGAAAGACGATGCCATCGGCCACTTGCGGATCGGGGCCATCGGCGGTGTGCCGCGGACCGGTCAGGCAGGCCACCTCCCAGCCTCGCGCCATCTGCGCCTTGACGATGGCGCGCGTCCGGAACGCGTAGCCGCTGTGCATCGGTAGGCCGTGGTCGAGGACATGCAGGATCCGCATCGCCCGGCTCTTGCCAGCTTTGGCTTAACGGCCCGTCAACCGCGGCCCTCTATCAGCGGTGCGCGCACCATGGTGCCAGCCAGATCCGGGGAATGCGGCCGATGATCGACAGTTTCGCGCTCGCACTGACCCACGGGTTGATGCTGCTCGCCGCCTGGCGCCTGCTCTCGCGCCCGGATCTCGACGACGACAGCGTGCCGCCGCCCTCCGGCCCCGCCCGGACCCGCTGGTCCGATCTCGGGAGCGACGGGGGTGCGTGATCTCGCCTTCGTCGGATTCCTGGCGGCGTTGCTGGCGCTCGGCCTCAAGCGGCCGTTCCTGTTCGTCCTCGCCTATCTCTATGTCGACATCGTCTCGCCGCAACGCCTGTCCTACTTCCTGCTCAACAGCATTCCGATCTCGATGATCATGGCCGCGCTGGCGCTCGGCACCTGGTTCTTCATGGACCGCAAGAAGGATTTCTCCATCGCACCGCGGCAGTGGATGATGCTGATGCTGCTCGGCTATTGCGCCCTGACCACCTTCCATGCGGACATGCCGGTCGAGGCGCTGACGAAATGGGACTGGGCGTGGAAGGCGCTTGCCTTCGCCATCTTCCTCCCGCTCACATTGCACAGCAAGCTGCGGGTGGAGGCGGCGTTGCTGTTCATGACGCTCTCGGCGGGCCTCATCATCATCGTCGGCGGAATCAAGACCGCCCTGTCCGGCGGCGGCTACGGCGTCCTCAACCTCATGGTCGACAACAATAGCGGCCTGTACGAGGGCAGCATCATCTCCACCTTCGCGATCGCTTTGATCCCGATCATCCTGTGGTTCGCGCGGTTCGGGACGATATTCCCGCCCGACTGGCGGGTGAAGACCTTCTGCGCCGGTCTCGTCTTCGCCTGCCTGCTGATGCCGGTGGGCACCCAGGCGCGAACCGGGCTGGTCTGCATCGCCGTCCTTGCCGTGCTGATGCTGCGCGACGTCAAGCGCCGCATCCTCTACATGGCCGGAGCCGGGCTGCTCGGCCTGGCGGCGATCCCGTTCCTGCCGCAGAGCTTCACCGACCGGATGGGCACGATCCAGGGCTACCAGGCGGACCAGTCGGCCAATACCCGCCTCGCCGTCTGGGGCTGGACGCTGGAATATGTCCAGACGCGGCCGTTCGGCGGCGGCTTCGAGGCCTATCTCCAGAACCGCATCCAGGTGCGCACCGTCGACGAGCAGGCGATGGGCGAGGTCCAGATGGTGAGCGCGCGCACCGAAGCCGACGAGGGCCGCGCCTGGCACAGCGCCTATTTCGAGATGCTCGGCGAGCAGGGCTATCCCGGACTGCTCCTGTTCCTGATCATCCATGGCGGCGGCCTGATGCGGATGGAGATGCTGCGAAGACGCTATCGCGATCGGGAGGGCGACATGGCGTGGGTGGCGCCGCTGGCGACGGCGCTTCAGCATTTCCAGATCGTCTACCTGATCGGATCCCTGTTCGTGGCGACGGCCTTCCAGCCCTTCATCTGGATGGCGGTGGCGGTCCAGATCGGCTTCGACCGGGTCGTCGCCCGGCGCGAGCGGGCGAGCCTGCGCCGGCCCTTCGTACCAACCGCCGCCACGGCGGCGACCTGACCTCCATCGGAGGGGGAATGGGTCCTGCTTTCCGGCGCCGGCGGAACCGCGGGCCTTGCCGTGCTTTGAGCCTCGGCCATGAACCAACCCGGCGGCGGCCTCTGCTATGTCGACGACGCGTCGCCCGGGATCACCCGCAAGCGCCGCGGGCGCTATTGGCAATATTTCGGGCCGGGCGGAAAGCGGATCACCGACCGCGACGAGATCGACCGACTGAACGCGATCGGCATGCCGCCGGCCTATGAGAGTTGCTGGTTCTGCCCCAAGCCGAACGGCCACATCCAGGCGGTCGGCTACGATGCCAAGGGGCGCAAGCAATATCGCTACCATCCGGCCTTTCGCGAGCAGCAGGACAATCTGAAATATGAGCGGCTTGCCGATTTCGGACGGGCGCTGCCGAAGCTGCGCAAGCGGGTCGAGGCCGACATCAAGGGCAAGGCGACGAGCTGCGAGGCGGTGATCGCCGCGGTCGTGCGCCTGATCGACGAGACCCAGATGCGTGTCGGCAACGAATCCTATGCGAGGGAGAACAAATCCTTCGGCGCCACCACCTTGCGCAATCGCCACGCCAAGGTGAAAGGCGGGCGGCTGCACGTCACCTATGTCGGCAAGCACGGCGTCAAGCGCACGGTGAGCGTGACGGATCGCAATCTCGCCCGGATCGCGAGGCGCACCCAGGACCTGCCCGGACAGCATCTGTTCGAGTTTCTCGGCGAAGACGGCGAGCCGCGGCCGGTCAGCTCGAGCGACGTCAACGAGTATATCAAAGCGGCAACCGGCGAGGAATTCACCGCCAAGGACTTTCGCACCTGGGGCGCCAGCGTCATCGCCTTCGAGGAGATGGTCCGGCGCGCCCGCAAGAGCGGCCGCGTCCGCTTGAAGAGCGTGATCGCGCCGGTCGCGGAGGCGCTCGGCAACACGCCGGCGATCAGCCGCAAATCCTACGTCCACCCGGCGCTGATCGAAGCGGCCAAGGATGCCGGCGCGATCGGGGGTACCCGGCTCCCCCGATCCACCAAATATCTGAGCGCCCCCGAGCGCGGCTTCATCGACTTCCTCGACGCGCTCCCGGCCGAGCAGGCGATCGCCCGTTGCAAGGCCGGCAGTTCGGGCGGCAAGAAGGCGGCACGGGGCCGGGTGGCCGGGAAGGCGTCCAGCCGCTAGGAACGCCGCCCATGACCAACCGCAGCGCAGGCGCCGGAGCCCCGGCGCTCGACCTCTCCGAGCAGACCGAAACCATCGTGCAGGAAAGCACGGCCTGGTTGACGGGCCACAGCCTCGACATCGCCATTGCCGGCGCCGCCGGCCTGGGCGTGGCGCTGGTGCTGTTCGGGATCCGCACCCTCGGCTGCCGGCTGATCGCCGGCGGTTCGGCCGAGCTCAAGTGGCGGATCGTCTTCGCCCGCGTGCTGGCGCGCACGCGCCCCTATTTCATCGCCGCCACCTCGGCGGCCCTCGTCGCCGAGATCGCCGAGACGCCGCCGACCATTCTTCGGCTGATCCAGATCCTGTTCGTCGTCGCCTCGGCCTTCCAGGCGGCGATCTGGGGGCGCGAGCTCATCCTGGGCTATGTCGAGCACAAGGTCGGCGCCGAGCCGGACCAGAGCAACCTCGGCTCCGCGGTCGGCATCATCCGCCTGCTCGTCACGGTCGCCTTGTTCGCGATCGCCGTCATCGTCATCCTCGACAATCTCGGAATCAACGTCACAGGCTTGGTCGCCGGACTCGGCATCGGCGGCATCGCGATCGGCCTCGCCGCTCAGGGCATCTTCTCCGACCTGTTCGCCGCGCTCTCGATCATCTTCGACCGCCCGTTCCGCCGCGGGGACTCGATCACGTTCGGCACGACCACCGGCACCGTCGAGCAGATCGGCCTCAAGACGACGCGTGTCCGATCGCTGACGGGCGAGGAGGTGGTGATCTCCAACGCCAAGCTGCTGGATCAGCAATTGCAGAACTGGACCCTGCTCCAGCGGCGGCGGGTGGTGATGCATTTCGGCGTCGTCTACCAGGTCACGCCCGACATGCTCGCGCAGATCCCCGAGGAGTTGAAGGCGATCGTCGAGCGCCAGCCGCTCGCCAGCTTCGACCGCGCCCACGCCTTCCAGTTCGGCGACTCGTCGATCGACTTCGAGCTGGTCTTCCACGTCGAGACCCCGGACTATACGGAGTTCATGACGGTCCGGCAGGGGATCATGCTCGATATGATGCGGCGCTTCGCCGAGTTGGGCGTGGACTTCGCCTACCCGACCCAGACCACCTTCACCGCGGCGCCCGACGGAAAGCTCGTCATGCCCTATCCGCACGTCAGGATGCTGGCGGAAGCGGACGGGGAGGAGGGCTCCTCGGAGCCGCGGTAGGAGATCCGAGTATCAGGCCGCCTGGTCGAGCGGCTGAGCCTCGAGCATCCGTTCCCAGTTCGCGATGGTGATGGCGTCGAGATACTGCCGCTGCATTTCGGGCGTCAGCACCTCGACCATCTGACAGCCTTCGACCCACATCTCGATGACGCCGAAGACGCCGCCGCGCAGGCAGACGCGCGCTTCCCAGCCCTCGCGCCGGGCGATCGCGATCACGGTATCGGCATCGAGGTTGGTCGCCATCGCCATGTGCACCGGATTGAAGCGATGGGCGGGGCCGGCGAAGCCGAAGGCGCCGTCGCGGCCATTCTCGCGAAGCTCGGTGCCGCGCGGATAGACCTCGATCATCGTGCCGCGGTCGTCGCCGGCGAGAGCGACCCAGCTGCCGTCGATGACGGACGGGAAGGGAAAGGCGCGCCCGCCCCATATTTCGGCGAAGACGTGGGCGACGTGGCGCGGATCATCGGCGTCGATGGAGAGATGGAAAAGCATCGGAAAAATCCCTGGCATGAAGGTGATGGGACGCCGATGACGGAGGCCGCACCGTGCGGCGACGGCTATGTGACGGGGCCGGAGCGAGGCGCGACGAGGATGCGCCCGCTGCGGCGAAAGTGGTGGATCAGGCGACGAAGAGTGTCCCAGTATCCCACGCGCTGCGCGGGCGGCGCCCTTCCTCTCCCGAAGAGAGAGGGAATTAGAGGCCGACATCCTCGAGGCTGAGCAGGGTGGCGTTTCCGCCGGCACTGGTGGTGTCCGTGCTGGTCACCCGCTCGGCGCAGAAGCGCGGCAGATAATGCGGGCCGCCCGCTTTCGGGCCGGTGCCGGAGAGCCCCTCGCCGCCGAATGGCTGCGAGCCGACGATGGCGCCGATCATCGAACGGTTGACGTAGAGGTTGCCGACGGTCGCCGCCTCCTCGACCGCTTCCGCAGCGCGGGCGATACGGCTGTGCAGGCCCATGGTGAGCCCGAAGCCGGTGGCATTGATCCGCCGCACCGTCTCCTCGAGCGCGCCGGCCTTCCAGGTGGTGACGTGGAGCAGGGGCCCGAACCATTCCCGCCTCAGATCCTCGATCCGGTCGAGGCGAATCATCGTCGGCGGGACGAAGAGCCCCTCGGAAGGCGCCGGGATCGTCTTCAGCCAGCGGGCCTCCTGCTCGGCCCGGTAGCCCATCAGCCGGTCGAAGGCGCCTCGATCGATCACGGGGCCGACGTCGGTCGCCGGGTCGGACGGGTCGCCGACGACGAGCGTGTCCATCGCGCCTGCCAGCATCTCGAGCGTCCGATCGGCCACGTCCTCCTGGAGGACGAGCAGACGCAGCGCCGAGCAGCGCTGGCCGGCCGAGCGGAAGGCCGAGGTGACGACGTCCTGCACCACCTGCTCCGGCAAAGCGGTCGAATCGACGATCATCGCATTGATGCCGCCGGTCTCGGCGATGAGCGGGATGATCGGCCGGTCGTCGTCGGCCAGCGTCGCCCGGGCGATGCGCTTGGCGGTCGCGGTCGAGCCGGTGAAGGCGATGCCGGCGATGCGCGCATCCTCGACCAAAGCGGCGCCCATGTCCGGCCCGCCGGCGGCGAGAACCAGAGCATCCTCGGGGATGCCGGCGCCGTGGGCGAGCCCGACCGCATAAGCGGCGATCTCCGGCGTCTGCGGGGCCGGCTTGGCGACGACGCTGTTGCCGGCGGCCAGGGCGGCGGTGACCTGGCCGAGGAAGATGGCGAGCGGAAAGTTCCACGGCGCGATGCAGACGAAGACGCCCCTTCCCTCCATCCGCAGCACGTTGCGCTCGCCGGTCGGGCCGGGCAGCTCGATCGGCCGCAGCCCGGACCGGGCCTGGTTCGCATAATAGCGGCAGAAGTCGACCGCTTCGCGCACCTCGGCAAGCGCGTCGGGAATGGTCTTCTTCGCCTCCTGGACGGCGATCCGCATCAGCGCGTCGCGCTCGCGCTCGAGCAGGTCGGCGAGCCGGTCGAGACAGGCGGCGCGATCATCGACGCTGCGGGCGGACCAGGCGGCGAAGCCGCCGAGCGCCTGGCCGACCGCCGCCCGCGCGGCGGTACGGCAGGCGTCGGCATGCTCGCCCGCCGAGTTGACGGCAGGCTGCCAGTCGAGCGGGCCGGCCACGGCCGCGGCGATCCGGCGGAGCTCCGGACGGTCGTTGAGGTCCAGCCCCTCGCTATTGCCCCGACTGGGCTGGAACAGGTCCGTGGGCAGCGGGATGGACGGGTGGCGGCTGCCGCCTATCGCGGCGATCTTGGCGACCGGATCGGCGAGGATCTGCTCGTCGGTCAGGCTGGC
The DNA here is from genome assembly GCF_003347635.1 of Sphingosinicella terrae. GTDB lineage: Bacteria > Pseudomonadota > Alphaproteobacteria > Sphingomonadales > Sphingomonadaceae > Allosphingosinicella > Allosphingosinicella terrae. Next base: position 111,379 of record NZ_QDFY01000003.1, on the reverse strand, counting down.
ATCGGCGAGCTGATGGACGAAACTCGAATTGGCGCCATTCTCGAGCAGCCGCCGGACCAGATAGGCGAGCAGATCGCGATGGCCGCCGACGGGGGCGTAGATGCGGGTGTGATAGCCCTGCTCGCGGACCAGCGTCTCGTACAGGCCTTCGCCCATGCCGTGCAGCCGCTGGAACTCGAAGTCGCGGCTCTCGCCGGCCCATTCGAGCAGAGTGGCGACGGTGAGCGCGTTGTGGGTCGCGAAGGCGGGATAGATGTGCTTCGCCTTCAGCATGTCGCGCGCGCAGGCGAGATAGGAGACGTCGGTCGCGGCCTTGCGAGTGAATAGCGGATAATCCGGGAGACCCTGCTCCTGGGTCCGCTTGATCTCGGTGTCCCAATAAGCGCCCTTGACCAGCCGCACCGCCATCCGCCGGCCGGTGCGGGCGCCGAGCGCGTCGGCCCAGGCGATGACGGGGCGGCAGCGCTTGCCATAGGCCTGGACCGCCATGCCTAGCCCGTCCCAGCCTTCGAGCGCGGGCAGCCCGGCGACCGCCTCGATGATGTCGAGGCTCATCTCGAGCCGCTCGCTTTCCTCCGCGTCGATGGTGAAGCCGATGCCGAGGCCGGCGGCGAGCGTCGCCAGCGCTTCGACCTTGCCGATCAGCTCCGGCACGCACCGTTCATATTGCGAAACCTCGTAGCGCGGATGGAGAGCGGAAAGCTTGACCGAGATGGAATGGCCCTCCCGGGCGACCTTGCCGACCGCCCGGATCGCGTCCTCGTAGGATTCGAAATAGCGGTCCGCGTCCGGGAAGGTGCGGGCGGCCTCGCCGAGCATGTCGAAGCTCGCGGTGAAGCCCTTATTCTCGCGCTTGCGCATCCGCTCGATCGCCTCGCCGATCGTGCGGCCCATGACGAATATCTCGCCCATCATCCGCATCGCGGCGCCGACCGCCTGACGGACGAAGGGTTCGCCGACGCGCCCGATCAGCCGCTTCAGCGCGCTCGCCTGCTCGCTCTCGCTGACCAGGGCGCGTCCGATGACGAGGCCCCAGGTGGCGCTGTTGACCAGGCCGGAATGGGAGCGCCCCTTGTGCGACCGCCAGTCGCCCCCGCCGAGCTTGTCGGCGATCAGACTGTCGGCGGTCTCCGGATCGGGCACGCGCAGGAAGGCCTCGGCGAGCGAGAGCAAGGCCACACCTTCCTGGGTATTGAGCCGATATTCCTGGAGGAACTGGTTGACCCAGCCGCGCGACTGGGCGTCGCGAAGGTCCGCGAGCATCGCCCGGGCGCGGTCATCGACGCGCCGTCGCGATTCGCCGTCGAGCGAGGCGTCGCGCAGGAGCGGCGCCAGGACCTCGGGCTCGGGCGCGCGATGGAGACGGGACAAAGCGGGGCGGACGGCGGCGGGATCAGACAGGGTCATGTGGACGGATTAGCACGGGAGGCGCCGAATGAGTGCCGCAAGATACGGTTGATTCCAGCGCTCTGCCGCATGAAATGCGGGTCCTGGCCGCTTCTGGAGAATATCGTGATCGACGAAATGGACCGCAAGCTGCTCCGGGTTCTGCAGGCCGAGGGGCGCATCACCAACCAGGAGCTGGCCTCGCGCTGCGCCATCTCCCCGTCCGCATGCCTCGACCGGATGCGGCGGCTCAAGGAACGCGGCTATATCAGCGGCTATGCGGCCCTGCTCGATCCGGAGAAGCTCGACCAGAGCTTCCTGGTCTTCGTCGAGGTCGTGCTCGACCGCACGACCGGCGACGTGTTCCGGCGATTCAGCGCCGCGGTCGCCGAGCGTCCCGAAATCCTCGAATGCCACATGGTGGCGGGCGGCTTCGACTATCTGCTGAAGCTGAGGCTCAAGGATATGGCCGCCTACCGCAAGTTCCTGGTCGACGTGCTCGCCGAGATACCCGGCGTGCGCGAGACCCGAACCTACGCCGTCATGGACGAGGTGAAGAGCACGACGGCCCTGCCCATCTGAATTCGGCGCCGATTCGCCGGAAATCGGATGCGCTGCCCTCGCCAGCGCCCCGGACCCATCGCCGCATCGCCCGATGCCGTAGCGTCAGGCGAAATGCGGCACGACGGGGGCTTGAGTGTCGCCGCGACGGGGTCCTATGCGGTGCTCGGACAGCGCCAGCGGAGGGACGCTCAATGCCGGTCGCCAGCATCGACGAGATAGGCGCGAAAGTCGGCAGCGAGGTCGGCGTCTCCGACTGGATCGCGATCGACCAGGCGGCGATCCTTGCCTTCGCCGACGTGACGCAGGATCATCAGTTCATCCATGTGGATCCGGAGGCGGCCGCGGCGACGCCGTTCGGCGGGACGATCGCCCACGGCTTCCTGACCTTGTCGCTGCTGAGCCGGATGGCGGCCGACGCGATGCTGACGCCGCGGGACATGCGCATGGCCGTCAATTACGGGTTCGACAAAGTCCGGTTCCTGGCGCCGGTCCATTCCGGGCGACGGGTCCGCGGCCGCTTCCGCCTCGCCGCCTTCGACGAGAAGAGGCCGGGGCAGTGGCAGGTCGTGCACAATGTCACGGTCGAGATAGAAGGCGAGGACAAGCCCGCCTTGATCGCCGACTGGATCGGCATGGTATTCGTGTGATTTTCCCTCTCCCCCGAAGGGGAGAAGAGCTCAGAAAGGACCGTCATGGCCAATCGTGAAGCCGTCATCGTCTCCACCGCCCGCACGCCGATCGGCAAGGCCTATCGCGGCGCGTTCAACGCCACCCCCTCGCCGACCCTGGCCAGCCACGCGATCAAGGCGGCGGTCGAGCGGGCGAAGGTGGATCCCGCGGAGATTGACGACGTCATCATGGGCGCCGCTCTCCAGCAGGGCGTGCAGACGACCATCGGCCGAACCGCGGCGCTTCGTTCCGGCCTTCCGGTCACCGTTGCCGGCATGTCGATCGACCGGCAATGCGCGTCCGGGCTGATGGCGATCGCGACCGCGGCCAAGCAGATCATCGTCGATCGGATGGACGTCATGGTCGCCGGCGGCGTCGAATCGATCAGCCTCGTCCAGACGGCGGAGATGCGGATCGGGCCCGATCCCGAACTGCTGTCGATGCACAACGGCATCTACATGCCGATGATCAACACCGCCGAGGTGGTGGGCAAGCGCTACACGGTGAGCCGCGAGCGGCAGGACGAATATGCGCTTCGATCGCAGCAGCGCACCGCCGCCGCCCAGGCCGCCGGCAAGTTCGACGACGAGATCGTGCCGGTCACCGCCAATATGGCGATCAAGAACAAGGAGACCGGGGAGACCTCGATGCGGGAAGTCACCCTCGCCAAGGACGAGGGCAACCGTCCCGAGACGACGATCGAGGGGCTTCGAGCGCTCCAGCCGGTGATGGGGCCGGAGGCGATGATCACCGCCGGCAATGCCAGCCAGCTTTCCGACGGCGCCTCCGCCTGCGTGCTGATGGAAGCGGGGCTCGCCGCCGAGCGGGGGCTGCAGCCGCTTGGCCGCTATCTCGGCATGGCGGTCGCCGGCACCGAGCCCGACGAGATGGGCATCGGACCGGTATTCGCCGTTCCCAAGCTGCTCAAGCGCTTCGGCCTCACCGTCGACGATATCGACTTGTGGGAGCTCAACGAGGCCTTCGCCGTCCAGGTCCTCTATTGCCAGGATCGGCTCGGCATCCCGGACGACAAGCTCAACGTCAATGGCGGCGCGATCGCGATCGGCCATCCCTACGGCATGTCCGGCGCGCGACTGACCGGGCACGTCCTGATCGAGGGCCGGCGCCGCGGCGCCCGCTATGTCGTGGTGACGATGTGCGTCGGCGGCGGCATGGGCGCCGCCGGCTTGTTCGAGGTGCTGTAGCGGCGCCATGATCCGGCGCTCCCGTTCCCGGAAACGGGAGGGGGCGCCGAGGCGCAGATGGAGGGACGTTGACTTCCCAGCTCGCCTTCACCTGCGATCGTGGCATGGCGGACGTGCGGCGCGGCGACGATGGCGCGCCCGCGCATCCTCGGATGGTGCTGGCCACCTGCATCCTCGCCTCCAGCCTCGCCTTCATCGACGGATCGGTGCTGAACGTCGCCTTGCCTGCGATCGGCCGCAGCTACCAGGCGGCAACGGCCGAGCTGCAGTGGGTGATCAACGGCTTCCTGCTTCCCTTGTCGGCGCTCCTCCTGATCGGCGGGGCAGCCGGCGACCATTACGGCCGGCGCCGGCTGTTGGTCGGCGGGATCCTGCTCTTCTGCGCCGCCTCGCTGCTGTGCGCGGCGGCGCCGGGCCTGGAAATCCTGCTCGCCGGTCGCGCGCTGCAAGGCCTCGGCGCCGCGATGCTGCTCCCCAACAGCCTGGCCGTGCTGAGCGCTGCCTTCTCCGGCGCACGGCGCGGCGCCGCGGTCGGCACCTGGGCGGCGGCGGGAGCGATCTCGGCCGCGGCGGCGCCGCTGCTGGGGGGCTGGCTGGTCGACACCGTCGGCTGGCCCGCCATCTTCCTCATCAACCTCCCCTTCGGGCTGGGCGCCGTCTGGCTCGCCCTGCGCTACGTCCCGGAGAGCCGGCTCACGCGGCGAACGCCGCCGGATTGGCCCGGCGCCGTCGTCGCGACGATCGCGCTGGGCGCCCTGACCTGGGGATTGACCGCCTGGACGGCGAGCGCCTCGACCGGCGCCGCCGTCCTGCCCGCCTTGATCGTCGGCATCGCCGCGAGCCTGCTCTTCCTGGCGCTCGAGCGGCGCCGAGGAAGCGAGGCGATGGTGCCGCTCGGGCTGTTCGGATCGCGCCCCTTCGTCGGCCTGACCCTGATGACCTTCCTCCTCTACGGCGCGCTGAGCGGGCTGCTCGTGCTGCTGCCTTTCACGCTGATCGAGGGGCTGGGCTATTCGGCGGTCGCGGCCGGGACCGCCCTGCTCCCTCTGCCGATCCTGATCGCCGCCGGCTCGCCCTTCATGGGACGGCTCGCCGCCCGGATCGGACCGCGGCTGCCGCTCACCTTCGGGCCGATGATCGTCGCCGCCGGCTTCCTGCTCGGCCTTCGGATCGAAGCGCAGGCGAGCTACTGGACTTCGGTGCTGCCGTCGCTCGCCCTGATCGCAGCGGGCATGGCGGCATCGGCAGCGCCGCTCACCGCCGCGGTGCTCGGCGCGGTGGACGGGGGCCATGCCGGAACCGCTTCGGGTCTCAACAGCGCCGTCTCGCGCACCGGAGGCCTGATCGCGACCGCCCTTATCGGCACGGTGCTGGCGCGGCAGGACGGCGCACTCGTCCAAGGCTATCATGACGCCGCCATCGTCGGTGCGGCACTGGCCGCGGCGGCCGGCCTTTGCGCGCTGGCGACCCTCGGCGGGCAGGCGCCGGAACGGATTGCGGCGCCGAACCGCTAGGGTCATGACGGCGGAGGAGGACACAGAGCGACATGCTGCCGAGAAGGAAGCCGCGCAGCCGGCCCTCGCTGGCGAAGCGCATCGGCATCGAGGCCCATGCCGTCTGGCTGACGGCGCGCGATCCGCGCGCGCCGTGGCCGGCACGGCTGGTCGGCCTGCTGGTGGCGGCCTATGCGCTGTCGCCGATCGATCTCATCCCCGACTTCATACCGATCCTGGGGCTGGTCGACGACCTCATCCTCGTTCCCGCCGGGATCTGGCTGTTCCTGAAGCTGCTTCCGGAGGGATTGTACGAAGAGCATCGCGCCGTGGCCGAGGCGGCGGCGGAGCGCCCGCGCAGCCGGACCGGCATCCTGCTCGTCCTCATCTTGTGGGTTCTCGCCGCCTGGCTGGTCTGGTCGCTGCTCAGCTGGAGCTATGACTGATCAGCGCAGCAGCTTCGTCCACCGCGCCACCGCGAAGAGGAGCGCCGGCCACAGGCACGTCACCCACAGATCGTGCCAGGCGAGATCCCAGTGCAATCGCTGACCCGCACTCCAGCTGTCGTAGAGGTCCCAGGCTTCGCCAAGCATGGCGACGACGATGACCGCCAGGAGCGGCTTGGCGTCCCGCGGACGCGCCCGGAAGATGGCGATGGCGAGAAGGAAGACGAGCAGGCCGATGCTCATGTGCATCGCGTCCTTCGACAGGCCGACGGTGCCGGCCAGCCAGACCTTGGCCGCCTGATAGTCGCTCATCGCGAGGTTCCCAGCGACGCGCGGAAGGGCGAGAAGTCCGTCCGCTCGTCATAGACGTCGACGCCCTCGCGGCGCTTGAGGAAGCCGACCACGGCATAGGTGAACGGGGTCAATAGTGCCTCCCACGAAACCTTGAGCGCCCATTGGGTGAGCAGCACGATCACCAAGGTCGAATTGTCCCACTGGCCGTAGAAAGCGAGCGGGTAGAAGATCAGGCTGTCCACACCCTGCCCCGCCACCGTCGATCCGACGGTGCGCGTCCACAGATGCCGGCCCTTCGTCCACACCTTCATGCGGGCGAGGACGTAGGAATTGACGAACTCGCCCGCCCAGAAGGCGATCATCGAGGCAAAGACGATGCGCGGCACCTGGCCGAACACCTGCTCATAGGCGGCCTGGCCGGTCCAGTCGTCCGCGGGCGGCAGCGCGACGACGGCGTAGGACATGAAGGCCATGAACATGAGCGCGCCGAAGCCCGCCCAGATGCAGCGGCGCGCGCGCGCATAACCATAGACCTCGGTCAGCACGTCTCCGATGACGTAGGAGACCGGGAAGAAGAGGATGCCGGCGCCGAACGGCCATTCCCCGATACCGGGCAAGTCGATCACCGCGACCTTGCCGGCGCCGAGCACGTTCGACAGCAGCAGCACCGTCACGAACGCCGCCATGACGAAGTCGAAATAGCGCAGCCGCTCGCCCGCCAGGGCCGAGGCCTCGATCGCTTTCACCCTTCCCCCGCTCATGGTGTCTCGCAGTAGCGCAGTTCCGCTCGCGGCCAAAGCGGGTTAGAGGAGCGGCCGGGCGCCCGTAGCTCAGCCGGATAGAGCACGAGCCTTCTAAGCTTGGGGTCGCAGGTTCGAGTCCTGCCGGGCGCGCCAATCCTCGACTGTCCGGTCCGGACACAGAGGTGACACAACGTACCTGAGACATGGGTGACAAGCTCGGCCCGAACGGACTGTCGAGGGTTGGCGCTACGGGTTTTCTCCAACGGCATGCGCCTGACCTCTCCGTCCGAGGTTCCGCCGCTGGAGGCGGCGCCGCCCCCCTCAACAGCCTCAGCCGTCATTCGCCACCGCCGCCGTCGAGCGGCTGAAGCGAAGCTGAAGCGTTCGATCGTGCACGGAAGCGGCTCGTCGTCGCGCCTCAGCGCGGGGCGCGGCCGAGCCAGTCCGGGACACGTTCATCGGCGAGGAAGGCCTCGTCGTCCCGGCGCGGCCGGACGAGAGCCCAGTCGCTGCCGTCGACGAGCACCTCGGGCGCGAGCGCGCGCGAATTGTAGGTGTTCGACATGGTCGCGGCATAGGCGCCCGCCGTACGGATGGCGACGAGATCGCCCGCCTCCACCCGATCCATCGTCCGCGATACCGCGAACATGTCGCCGCTCTCGCAGACCGGCCCGACCACGTCCGCCGTCATCTCCTCGCCCCGCGGCGCGACCGCCTGAATCTCGTGCCACGCGTCGTACAGCGTCGGACGCATCAGGTCGTTCATGGCGGCATCGACGATGACGAACGGATATTTGGGACCGGGCTTGATGCGGATGACCTCGGTGAGGAGCAAGCCGGCATTGCCGACGATCAGCCGGCCCGGTTCGAAGATCAGCCGCACGTCCCAGCCGCGCGTCAGCCGAGTCACCATCGCGCCATAATCTCCCGGGCTGGGCGGGGGCGGGAGCGCGGGATCATATTGGACGCCAAGTCCGCCGCCGAGATCCGCGACCCGGATCCGGTGGCCCTCGGAGCGCAGCTGGGCGATCATCGAGCCCAGCCTTGCGATCGCCTTCTCGAGCGGAGCGAGACTGGTGAGCTGGCTGCCGATATGCACCGCCAGGCCCCTGAGTTCCACGCCGGGCAGGCTCCGCAGCGCGGCGCAGACGGCGGGGGTGTCGCCGATCGGGATCCCGAACTTGTTGTGGGCCGCACCCGTGGAGATCTTCGCGTGGGTCCCGGCGTCCACATCGGGGTTTACGCGGATCGCGACCGGCGCGGTCCGGCCCATGGCGCTCGCGACCTGCGAGAGCATTTCGGCTTCGACGAAGGATTCGAGGTTGAACTGGCAAAGCCCGCCGGCGAGCGCCTGACGCATCTCACCGGCGGTCTTGCCGACCCCGGAGAAGACGATCCTGTCGGTGGGGATGCCGGCGGCGCGGGCGCGCTTATATTCGCCGCCCGAGACGACGTCGGCGCCCAGCCCCTCCGCGGCGAGCGTGGTGAGGACCGCGATGTTGGGATTGGCCTTCACCGCATAGGCGATGAGCGGATCGTCGAGCGAGGAAAGCGCCTGGCGCAGCGCCCGCGCCTGAGCGCGCATCGCATTGGCCGAGTAGACGAAGACCGGCGTGCCGACCGCTCGCGCGATCTCCGGGAGGGGCACGTCCTCGCAATGGGTCACCCCGTCGCGAAGATGGAAATGACTCATCGCCGGACCTCGAAACTGGGGCGCCCCCGCGACGGGCGCGCAAACAGAAGCCGCGGCCCGAAGGACCGCGGCTTCAGGGGAGACACGCGGTCAGCGCAACTGCAGCCGGACGCCAACGCGGAATTGCCGCCCGAGCAGATCGCTATACGTGCTGTTCGCCGCGAGCCCGGTTTCCGGCAGGAGGATCGGGTTCGAATTGAACAGGTTGCTGACGTTGAGGAAGAACTCGCCGCCGCGGCCGAAACCCTCGAAGCGCTGAGTCAGGTTGAGGTCGACGTAGAACGCACCCGAAACGCGGTTGCGCTCATAAGTCCGCGCGTTGACGACCGAAGGGGGGCAGCTCGATTGGCATTCGACGCCGTCGGAGGCATATTTGCCGGAACTGACGCCGCGGCCGATTGCGGTGATGCCGAAATCCTCCGTTTCGTAGGCCGCGCTGAAGCGGAAGATCCACTTCGGCGTGCTGGTTTGGCCACCGTTCACGCCCACCGTATCGAGCACCACCGTGCCAGGTACGCCACTGTCGAAAAGGTTCTCCAAGTAGCGGGTGGCGAGGGCGCGGACGGTGAACGTGCCGTCCGCGCCGTCGAACAGACGATTGAGAGGCAGGCGGTAAGAGGCATCGAAGTCGATGCCGCGAACCTGCTGGCTCGCCGCGTTGAACGGCTGCGTCTGGATGATCAGATAGGGCTGCGCCGGGTTCTGCGTGCGCGTCTCATCGATGCTGATAGCATCGCAAAAGGCCGCTTCCCCCAGGAAGCACAGATTGACGATCTGCTGCGCGCTGAAAGTGCTGATCCCGCTGTTCAAGTCGATGTCGAAATAATCCACCGCGACGTTTAGGCCCGGCAGGAAGGTCGGCGAGAAGACCGCGCCGATATTCCACTGGTCGGATTTTTCCGGCTCCAGGTTCGGGTTGCCGGTCGAGAAGCCCGAATAGCTGTAGCCCGCCTGCACCGGGGAACCCGCTGGGACGAAGGGCGGACTGGTTCCGGTCACGGCACCGGGATTGCTGACCGAATCGCTGTTCGCGGTGCCGGCCTGGAACAGATCGTTGAGGTTGGGCGCGCGGATGTCCCGCGAACGGCTCACGCGCACGCGGAAATCGTCGATAGGCTGCCAGGTCGCGCCTACCTTCCAGGTTGTGACGTAGCCTGCGATCGAATAATCGGTCGCCCGCACCGCGCCGTTGAACTCCAGCCCGAATCCAAGCGGGATCAGGGCTTCGAGATAGGCTTCCTTGACGTCGTACGAGCCGACGCTAGGCAGGTAATTACCCACCGACCAGCGGTTGCGGGCGCCGGTGACGTTGCCGTCGGCATCGACGATCGGCACCGGCTGGAACTCTTCGGGGACGAAGCCGCGGACCTCTTCCTTGCGGTATTCGGCACCGATGGCGATGCTGACCTCACCCGCCCAGGTCGAGAAAGGCGAGGCCGAGACGTTGAAGCCGGCCATCGTTTGTTCGAGCACCTGGTCGCGATAAGGATCGCCCAGCACATATTCGATCGCCGCAGGATTGGCGACACCGAAGCCTAGACGGTTCAACGGCACGCAGGCGGGATCATTGTTGGCCGGATCGGCGTCGACGTTGATCAGGCACTGAATCGAGCCGTCCGGCGCGAAGGCCGCGTCCCGCGCCGCGTTGATCCGCGCGATATTCTGAATGTCGCGCAGCTGCTCGCGCACCTCGGCGCGGCCATATTGGCCATAGACGTCCCAGCGCGCGATGCTGCCGAACGCCTCGAACTCGCCCTCCGCGCCGATCAGGTAACGCTGCACCTCGCGTTGGTTGTCAATGCCCCGGGACGGCAGGTCGGCCGATGTCGTGGCGACGGTCACGCTCGTAATGCCCTGCAGCCGCTCCGCGCCCAGCGTGTTCAGCAGGAAGGCATTGCAGGTGATTGGCACCGGCGTCTCGGTGCAGCCGGTCGCATTGAGCACGATGCCGGTCTGCAGGTTCGGCCCCGCGTTGAAGCGTATCTCCTGCCGGTTGTACGCGGCTTCGGCGAACAGCTCGATGCCGTCCGTGACCTCATAGCTGAGGCGGGCGAAAATGCCCTGCCGGTCATCCTCCGGATCCAGGTTGATGCGCCGCCCGGAATCGTTGACCCGCCAGTCGCCGCCCCGGGTCCGCAGCGGCACCGCGCTGCCGGTGGGCGACGGGAAAGTGAGATCGCCCCAGACGAACTGATTGATCGAGCCACTGCCACCGAAATAGATGCCGCGCAGCGAGTTGGCGGTGCCGCCCGAGGAGTTGGTGATGATGCCGCCAGGGGTCGAATTGGTCGGACCCGCTCCACGGACGAAGATATATTGCGGGGCGCCGGAAGTGGGGTTCGCGAGATAGTCCGGGTTCTCGAATCTCAGGAAACCGATCTGGTTCCAGTCCCGGTCCACTGTGAAGATGCCGTCGCGATGGGCGACCTCGCCGCTCACCAGGATATGGCCGCGCCCGCCCGCGAACGACATGCCGCCCGTGACGTTGAACGAATAATTGAAGCCGTCGCCATATTGGGTGACGCCGGTATCGCCCTCGATCTTCAGCCCCTCATAGCGAGTGTTGAGGATGAAGTTGACGACGCCGGCGACAGCGTCCGATCCGTAGGCCGCGGAAGCACCGCCGGTCACCACCTCAATGCGCGAGATCAGCGCCTGCGGGATGGTGTTGACGTCGACCAGCCCGGTGATCGTCGAACCCACCGAGCGCCGGCCGTTGACCAGGACGAGCGTGCGAGTCCCGTTCGTGTTGTTGTCCAGGTTGCGCAGGTTGAGCACGTTGATGCCCGCCTGCCCGCTCGAGATGTTGAGGCGGGAATTGGAAGGACGCGTCGAGCCGGCGAGCGACGGCAGGGTGTTGACGAAATCGGCGATGTTGTTCGACGGTGCGCCGTTCTCGATCTCCGCTTCGGAAATGACCGTCAGTGGCGTGGGCGCCTGGAAGCCGTCGCGAACGATGCGCGTGCCGGTAACGACGATCGCGGGATCGCTCGAAGTCGTCGGGGCGGCGTCCGCCTGGGCCGCCGCAGCGGCGGTCGCGGCGGCGATCGGCAGGACCTGAACGGGAGCTGGATCGACCGCTCCAACCGCCGCATCCGGGCCTGCGGATGGAGCGGCGGGCGCCGCGGTCTGAGCCTGCGCGGGACCGGCCATTGCCAGCGCGGCGAAGGCCGCCCCAGAAAAAAGCCCTGATTTCAGCGAGATGGAAACACGCATCCGATTAGTCCCCCTAGACGGTACCGAGGTGGCATTAAGTAACAAGAATGAGACAATCGGGCATAGTTTCTGTTGGCCGACCCATAACCTGTCGCCATTGTGGCTGGAGCAGCGAGCGCGCCCTGTGCCAGCATCGCCGCGCGGAGCAGGAAGGGACAGAATGGCGTCGCAAGCAGGGATCAGCATGGCGATGCCGGAACCGGTCGTCCCCCGGGGCCTGGGCCGTCAGGCGCTCTATGTGCTGCTCGGCTTTTCCGCCGGCCTTCCCTTCTACATGTTCTCGACAATCCTCTCGCTCAGGCTCCAGGCGCATGAGGTCGGCCTCGTCGTCATCGGCTTCTTCGCCTGGGTGCAGTTGCTGCCGACCTTCAAGTTCCTGTGGGCGCCCCTGCTCGACCGATACGAGGTCCCCGGCTTCGGCCGCTTCTGGGGCCGCAGGCGCGGATGGATCATGCTCGCCCAGCTCGGCATCTTCGTCTCGATGGCGGCGATGGGCCTCACCTCGTCGGACACCCATCTCGGCATCACTGCCCTGTTCGCCGTCCTGCTCGCCTTCTGGACGACGACGCTGGAAGTCGCCGCCGACGCCTGGCGCATCGAGCTGGCGCCAACCCAGGAGGAGCAGGGGCCGATCGCTGCCGCCAATCTGTGGGGCTATCGCACCGCCATGGTCGCGGCCGGCAGCGGCGCGCTGCTCGTCGCCGATCTGCCCGGCTGGGGCTGGACCGGGGCCTATCTCGTCATCGCCACCGCCGCCTTCCTGCCCTTCCCCCTGCTGGCCGCGATGCGGCCGGATCCGGGCCATGGCGGCAGCCGCTGGCAGGCGTTGGCCACCGGCCTCGTCGCCACCGTCGCGATACTCGGCGCCGCCGTCGTCGCGGTCGCGGCGATCGGCTGGCTCCTGCTCGGGGCCGCCTCGGCCGCCGGGATCACAAGCGAGACCAACGTCACCCCGGTCGTGCTTGTCATCTGCATGGTGCCGTTCCTGATCATGGCCGCGGCGCTGCCGAAGATCCGCAAGCTCCCGCCGACGGCGCCGGCGCGCCGCTCGGTCGCGATCGGACCCTATGTCGACTTCTTCTGGCGCTACGGCTTCATGGCGCTGGCCCTGATGGCATTCGTCTCGATCTACCGGATGGGCGACGTGCTGGCGCTCAACCTGTCGAAGCCGATGATCCGCGAGCTGGGTTATTCGCTTACCGCGATCGGTCTCGCCGACAGCTATGTCGCACTGGTCGCGAGCATCGTCGGCGTCGGCCTCGGCGGCTGGATGGCGGCCCGCTGGCGGCTGCCCTGGACGCTCGCCGTCGGCGCCTTCTTCGCCGCGCTGGGCAATTTCGGCTTCGTCTGGCTCGCCCATCAGCCGGTCGACGGTGCGGCGCTCTACGTCGCCACCGCCGCCGACCAGTTCGGCAACGGCATGGCCGGGGCGGTCTTCGTCGTCTATCTTTCGATGCTGGTGAACCCCGCTTTTCCCGGCGCGCAATATGCCTTCCTGTCGGGCTTCGCCTTCCTGCTGCCGAGGCTGCTGTCGGGCGCGGGCGGCGGCATCGTCGAAGCCTTCGACCGCGCCGGCTTTCCGGGGTTCGATCTCTTCTTCCTCCTGTCGGGCGTGCTGAGCCTGGCAGCCCTGCTCTTCCTGCCGCTCATTGCCCGGGCACGACCGCGGCCTTCGGACTCGCCGGCATGATCGACGAGGCGATCGGCCGGGCGTTCGCGCCCGCGGCGGCCGCGGTCGCCGAAGGCCGCATTCCCGGCGCCACGCTCGGGATCGCGACCGCCGACGGCCGGCGCGCGGTCCGGGTGACCGGGATGGCCGCCCTGCTACCCGAGCCGGAGCCCCTGACCGAGCAGCACTGGTTCGACCTGGCCTCCGTGTCGAAGGTGATCGCCACCACCACCATGATCCTGAAGCTGGCGGAGGAGGGCCGAATCGACCTCGACCGGCCGCTGACCGACGCCATTCCCGACCTTCGCCAATACGACGTCGCCGGCGCCCCGGAGCGCCGGCTGACGTTCCGCGACTGCCTCGCCCACCGCACCTTCCTGCCGGCGGTCGAGCCGATCTACACTTATGGCGACGATCCGGACCGGTTGCGCGCCTTCGTCCTCCAGCGCGAATGGCGCCACGGGCCGCCCGTCTATTCCGACATCAACTTCATCCTGCTCGGCATCGCGATCGAGCGGATCACCGGCTCGCCGCTGTCGGCATGGCCGATAGGTCCTGGCCTCGGCTTCGGTCCGCCGCCCGGTCCGGCGGTCGCCACCGAGGCCTGTCCCTGGCGCGGGCGGGTGATGAAGGGCGAGGTCCATGACGAAAATGCCTGGGCGCTGGGCGGCGCACCCGGCCATGCCGGACTGTTCGGCACAGTCACCGGCGTCCTCGATTTCGCCGCCGGCCTGCTCGACGACAGCGGCGCGTCGCCCTTCATGCTCGAGGCGATCCGCACCCCCGTGCACGAGCACCGCACCTCGGGCTGGGAAAGGCGGTTCGACGGCTGGCCGGGCGGGGATTCCTGCTCCGGCGAGACGATCGGCCACACCGGCTTCACCGGCACAGGCCTGTGGCTGGATTTCGGCCGCGGGATCGCCTGGACCCTGCTTACCAACCGCGTCCACCCCACCCGCCATCGCGAGACGGAGATCATGGAGCTGCGCCGCGCAACCGGCGATGCGGTGATCACGGCCTGGGACGAGGTCGGCCCGGATCGGCCCGGCGCCTAATTCTCCGCCGCGATCAGAGCGAGCGTGCGATCCATATGTTCGGTCGCACCGGCATCGCCGGGAACGTCGTTGGCATAAAAGGAGAATATGAGGGTGCGGCCGCTGCGCGCGGTCAGATAGCCGGACAGCGCGTTGGTCGCGTTGAGCGTTCCCGTCTTGGCGAAAAGGCGTCCCTCCAGCGGCGTTCCGCGGAAGCGGCGAGCGAGCGTTCCGTCCACCCCGGCCACGGGGAAGGTCTCGCGCCAGGCCGCGCCCCAGGGCTGCGCCGCCGCCCAGCGGAGGAGCGAGGCGATCGACCGCGGCGAGAGCCGGTTGTAGGTCGACATGCCCGAGCCGTCGGAGAGGTCCCAGGCGGTCCGCGGCACGCCGGCCTGCGCCATCATGCCGGCGATGGCGGCGACCCCGTCCTCGATCGAGCCGGAGCCGGCGTTCAGCCCGAGGCGGCGGATCAGAAGCTCGGAATGGAGATTCTGGCTGACCTTGTTCACATGGGTGAGGTCGCCGGCCAGCGGCGGCGGGGTCAGGCGCGCCAGGGCCTCCGGCTCCCCCGGGCGCGGCGCGGGCCCCCCGGTGCGCTTGGCGGGATCGTCGGCTTCGGGGGCGAACGGCCGATGGCGCGCCTGCACCTCGCCGGTGATCCGCACGCCCCGCGCCTCGAGCAGGGTGCGCAGCCGCCAGGCGGCGAAATGGGCGGGATCGTCGATGCCGAGCCGGAGCGTCTCCGGCTCGGCGCCGGCAACGATCGTTCCGGTGAGGCGAACCGTGCGGCTGTTCGGCATGCGGTGAAAGCGCAATTCGGTCTCGCCCTCGGCCGCGGTGGTGGCGGCATTGACCAGCTCGTAATAAGGGAGCTCGACCGCCGGGCGTTCGCCCGGCCGGCCCGGCGTCACGCGCATCACCAGCTCGTTGTCGTCGATGGTGAGGGCGGAGATGGCGGTCCCATACCGGCTCTGGATATTGTTCCAGCTCATTCCCGGGCTCCAGCGCTGGTCGGGAAAGAGCGTGTCGTCGCCGACGACATGGCGGACCCGCCGGGTTCTCGCCGCAACCGCGTCGGCCAGCGCCGCGAGGCAATTGGTCACGCAATCGGGCGCGCTCGACAGCCGGGCATCGCCCCGACCGGTGAGGATCACGTCGGCCACGCGCGGGCCGTGCTGCTCGAGCCGGACCGAAGCGCCGCCGCGCGCATCGGGCTGATCCAGGCCGGCCATGGTCGCGAAGACGGCCGCGGTGGTCAGCATCTTCGTATTCGATGCCGGGATGAATCGGTCGTCGGCGTTGACCGCGACGAGCTCACGCCCGTCCTCGGTCGTCACCATCAGCCCGAAACGCGTGCCGGGTACGGCTTCGTCGAGGCTCGCCTCGACCCGCTGCTGAAGCGCGGGCTGGACCGCCTCGGCTGGCGCGGCCACGAAAAGAGCAAAGGCCGACAGAGCGGCAAGGGGCGAAAAGCGGGGTGCCTGCATGACCCAAGCCTAGGGCACGACGCGGCCGGAGCAACCCGGCAGGGCTCATTCAGAGCGTTGGCGCCGCTATAACGGCGAGGCATTTCGCGCCTGCCGGTGCTTGCGCCGCCTCGGGCCGGCCGCTTCAACCCATAGCCATGGCATTTCGCACCACGCTTCGACTCTGGCTCGTCGTCTTTGGCCTTGCTCTCGCCCAGCCCGCTTTCGCCGCCGGCGACCGGCTCGCCGAGGCGCTCGCCCTCCCGATCGCGAGCAATCTCGCCGGAGCGCGAGACGCGCCGCTTTTCGCCTGGGTCGAGAATAGGGCCGGGGTGCGCAACATCTGGACGGCGTCGCGCGGCCAGGCGGCACGGCGGCTCACCGCGTTCGAGGAGGATGACGGCGAGGCGCTCTACGACCTTGCCTTCAGTCATGACGGCACCCTGCTCGCCTTCGTCCGTGGCGGCGACGAGGAATTCCCGGACGCGGAAAGTCCAGCCAACACCGCCGCCGCCACGATCGCGCCGGAGCAGCAGCTATTCGTGATCCCCGTCGAGGGCGGCCCGGCCGAGGTCGTCGGCAAGGGCCATAGCCCCATCTTCTCCCCGGACGGCCGGCGTCTCGCCTTCACCCGCCGGGGCGAGATCTGGCTGTGGTCGCCGGGAAGCGAGGCGAGGCGCATCGCCCGGGTTCGCGGCAACGTCGAACGCCTGGCCTGGACCCCCGACGGCAGCCGGCTCCTCTTCGCCGAAGATCGTGGCGAGCATGGCTTCGTCGCTCTGCTCGATGCCGATGGAGGAAGCCTGCGCTATCTCGACCCCGGCCTGGGGCGCTCGATCGAGCCCGTCCTGTCGCCCGACGGAACCCGGGTCGCCTTCATCCGCTCGGTGGCGCCGCCACCCGCCGCGGCGCCGGACAGCGGACCCTACTGGTCGCTGCGCGTCGTCGATCTCGCGACCGGCGCCGGCCGCATCCTCTGGTCGGCGCCGGCGGGCGCCGGCGCGCGCTATTCGGGAACGCGCAGCCGCAACCTGTTCTGGAGCCGCGACGGTCTGATCCTGTTTCCCTGGGAGCGGACGGGCTGGCTCCACGTCTACGCCATCGATGCGGAGCAAGGCGGCGAACCGCGTCCGCTCACCCGCGGCGCGTTCGAAGTGGAGACCTTCCTGCTCGACCAGGGACGGAGCCTTCTCCTCTATTCCGCCAATGCCGACCATATCGATCGCCGCGCCGTCTGGAGCCGGCCGCTGCGAGGCGGCGCGCCGGCCCGGCTGGGCGACGGCGACGACATGCACTTCCTTCCCACCCTCGCCGCCGGCGAGACGGCAGCGATCGAAACCGGTACCTCCAGCCCGGCGCACCCCGTGCTGCTGCGAGCCGACGGCGTCGTCCCGCTCGGCCCGGTGCCCGCCGCTACAGGCTTCGCCGCGCCGGAGGCCGTCCGTTTCCGCGCCGCCGACGGGGTCGAAGTCCATGGCCAGCTCTTCCGCGCGCGCGGCGGCGGACGCCGCCCCGCTTTGGTCTTCATTCATGGCGGCCCGCGCCGGCAGATGCTGCTCGGCTTCCATCCGTCCGGTTATTATTCCCGAACCTATGTCATGAACCAGCATCTGGCCGCGCTCGGCTATCACGTGCTGGCGGTGAACTATCGCGGCGGCACCGGCTACGGACATGCCTTTCGAGAGGCCGCCGGGACCGGGCGCGACGGAGCTTCGGAATATCGCGACGTCCTCGCCGCCGGCCAATGGCTGGCGGCGCGAGCCGATGTCGATCCCGACCGGATCGGCGCGTGGGGCGGAAGCTGGGGCGGATATCTGACGGCGCTGGCCTTGGCCCGGGACAGCGATCTGTTCGCGGCCGGAATCGACCTGCACGGCGTCCACAGCCTGCTGCGCGCCGTGCCGAACTCGCTCTCGCCCGAGGCGCAGCAGCGGGCGCGGCAGCTCCAGTGGGAATCGTCCCCGCTCGGGGCGATCGATCGCTGGCGCTCGCCAGTGCTGCTGATTCACGGCGACGACGATCGCAACGTCGATTTCTCGCAGTCGCTGCTTCTGGCACGCGAGCTCACCGCCCGCGCCATCCCGTATCGAGAGCTCGTACTCCCGAACGAGCGGCACAGCTTCTTCCGGCACGAAAGCTGGCTTCGCAGCCTGCGGGCGACCGAGGCCTTTCTCGATCAGACACTGATGCGCCGGGAGCCCCTGCAATGACCTGGCTGAAGCTCGCCTGCGCGCTGCTCGCTTTGGCCTGCATCGGCGCGGCGCCGGACGGGGGCGTGCTGATCCGCGGCGCCCGCATCTTCGACGGCACCGGTGCGCCGGCCGCGCCGGCCGACGTGCTGATCCGTGGCGAGCGCATCGTCGCGGTGGGCCCAGGGCTTCGCGCGCCTCGCGGCGCGCGGGTCGTGAACGGGCGCGGCATGACGCTGATCCCGGGCCTGCACGACCTGCATACGCACCTTCGGGCACCGGGCTTCGACACGCCGGAAGATCTCGGCAAGGCCTATGCAGGGCACCTCGTCCATGGCGTCACCCGTGCCAACGACTTCTCGGTTTCCGGCGAGATGCTCGCGCCGGTCCGGGAGATGACCGCTTCCGGCGCGGTCGCGGCGCCGAACCTGATGCTCGCCATCCGCCTGGGCGTGCCGCAGGGCCATGGCACCGAATATGGCTGGGGCGACGCCTTCACCCTGCAGGCGACGACACCGCGCGCGGCGCAGATCGCCATGGATCGCGCCCTCGCCTACCGGCCCGACGTCATCAAGGTGTTCACCGACGGCTGGCGCTACGGCCGCTCGCCCGATCTCGACAGCATGAACCTGCCGACGCTGAGAGCCATCGTCGAGCGGGCGCACGAGGCCGGAATCCCGGTCATCACCCACACGGTCACGCTGGAAGGGGCCCGGGTCGCGGCCGCCGCGGGCGTGGACGCGCTCGGCCACGGCATCGGCGACGCGATCGTCGACGACGCGCTGATCGCCCTGATGAGGACGAACGGCACCGCCTACGTGCCGACGATGGTCGTCTACGAGCCGCAGCAGGACCGCGACTTCGCACCGGCGGAATGGCGCCGCCTGCGATCCGGCGAGCGGGCGCGGGAGGAAGCGCGGATGGCGGCGGCGCGGGAGGCGATCCCCGCCTATGAAGCGCGCCGCTGGGAAATCTTGCGCGAGAATCTGCGTCGGCTGAAGGCGGGCGGCGTCCGCGTCGGCATCGGCACCGATGCCGGCATCGGCGGCGTCTATCAGGGCTCCTCGGCGATCCGCGAGATCCGCCTGCTGACCGAGCATGGCTTCAGCGCTGCCGCGGCGCTGGCGGCGGCGACCAGCGTCAGCGCCGCCATCCTCCGGAAGGGCGAGTCGCATGGACGGATCGCGCCTGGACATCGCGCCGATCTCGTCCTCGTCGGCGGTCGTCCGGACGAGCGGATCGAGGATCTGTACGACGTCCGCCGGGTCTTCGTCGGCGGTCGCGAGGCCGATCTGCCGCGACTGCAGGCGCTTCTCGAGACGGACGGGCTCTCGCCGCTGCCGAGCCATCGAATGGCGGGACCGATCGATACCGGCGCGAGATCGGACGGCCGCACGGACCTCGGGACGCTGCCGGTCGAGACGAACGAATCCGGCATCGATCACAGCCATCTCCATCACGTCCGCGATCCCGGGGGACGACTGTTCCTCTACGCCCGGATGGGGGCGGCGCCGCAGCCTTATGCCAATCTCGTCCTCCCGCTCACGCCGGGGGCGATCCATGTTGCCGATGCGCGCGGATTCACCGGCATCGCCTTCGACGCCCGCGGCACCGGCCGCTACGCCCTCCTGGTCGAGAGCTACGGCGTCGGGGCGCGGCAATCGTTCCGGACCGGCTTCGACGTCGGCGAAGCCAGGCGCGAGATAATCATCCCGTTCAGCGCGCTTCGCAGCCCCGATCCGGAGAAAACCCTCGACCTGGCGCGGCTGCGCTCGCTCGTCTTCCGCCTGGAAGGAGAGCCGGGCGGACAGGCGACGCTCGAGCTGGCCAATGTCCGTTTCTACCGGGCACCCTGAAGCCAGAGACTGGCGCGTCAGGGATGATGCGGCTCCGGCCGTTCCCGCAGCGCCTCGTAATGGACGAGGGCGGGCTCGTCGCCCAGCGGCACCGGATTCCCGTCGCGAAAGGCCCATTCGCCCCGGTCGCAATCCTCGGCGCGCACATAGCCGTTGATATAGAAGCGGCGCTGATGATCCGAGCGATTGGGGCCGGAGCCATGGACGAGAAACGGGTTCCACAAAGCGAGGTCGCCGGGCTCGAGCTCGAGCTGGACGATGTCGGCGCCGGACAGGCCGACTCGATCGAGCGCGGCATCCCGCATCGCCGTGCCGAGCACTTCGGTGTCGGTGTCGAGATCGAGATCGCCAAGGACATGGCTGCGCGGCACGAAGCGCATGCCGCCGGAGGCCGAGCCGTGCGGGTCGATGGCGAGGCCTGTCTGCACATAGGAGGTGGCGAGGTTGCGGTAGCACTCGGCTGGCCGGCGGAAGCGTGAGTCCTGGTGCCAGGCGAAGTCGCCGGCCGCCCCGGGCGCTTTCCAATGGACCTGGTTGATGATCTGCTTGACGTCGCCGCCGATCAGCGGCGCGAGCAGCTGAGCAAAGCGCGGATCGAGCCGTACGCGGTCGAGCAACGGCCGGTGGTAGGACGGCCACTGAACCATCTGAACGACCGGGCCGCCGGCACCTTGGGCGATCTTGTAGAAGAGATTGCCGTGGCGGAAGCTGCGGCCGTGGGCCACGCCTTCGGCTTGAAGCCCGTCGATCTCGACGCCGATGTCGGCGACTTCCTCAGGCGAGAAGAAGCCGCGGACGATCGCATAGCCGTCCCGATCCCAGGCCTCCTGATCGACCCGGTCAGTCATCGTCCGCGGAACGCAGCACGTCGTCGTCAATCTCACCCTCCCAACGCGCGACCGTCGTCGTAACGGTGAGGTT
This sequence comes from Sphingosinicella terrae, assembly GCF_003347635.1. Taxonomy (GTDB): domain Bacteria; phylum Pseudomonadota; class Alphaproteobacteria; order Sphingomonadales; family Sphingomonadaceae; genus Allosphingosinicella; species Allosphingosinicella terrae. The sequence continues at coordinate 90,535 of NZ_QDFY01000003.1, read as the reverse complement.
CGCGCTCGCGCTCGGAACGGTGCGGGTCATGTCGAGCAGGCGATCGAACGGCAGCACGAAACCGACCACCAGGGCGGTCTGTTCCGGCGGCACGCCCACCGAGGAAAGCACCGCCGCCAGCATGAAGAGCGAAGCGGACGGGACCGGCGCCGTTCCGAAGGCGGCGAGCGAGCCGGTCAGCAGCACGAGGCCGTAGGCGGTGGGCGTCAGCGGGACGCCAAGCGCCTGCAGGCTGAACAGGCTGAGCAGCCCGACATACATGGCGGTGCCGTCCTTGCCGATGCTCGCCCCGATCGGCAGCACGGTCGAGTAGATCGCGCGGCCTATCCCCAGATTCTTCTCCGCCACCCGCATCGCCACCGGCAAAGTCGCGGAGCTGGAGGCGGTGGAAAAGGCGACCGCCAACGCGTCGATGATTCCTCGGAAGAAATGCCGGATGGGGACGCGCGCGAGCAGCCGCAGCATCAGGCTGTGGACCAGCAGGATCTGGATCGCCGACCCGAGCACCACCGCCAGAGCGAGCCAGCCGACATTGACGAACACCGCCGCACCGTTCGCGGCGACCGCATTGGCGATGAGCGCGAACACGCCGAACGGCGTCGCCTCCATGACGATTCCGACGATCTTGAGCAGGACCGCCGTCGCCGACTGGAGCAAGGCGGCGAAGGGCTTACCCGCCTCGCCCGCAACGAGGGTGCCGATCCCGAGCAGCAGGGCGACGAAGATGATCGCCAGCATGTCGCCGCGGGCGAGCGCCTCGAAGATGTTGACCGGCACGATCCCGATCAGTTGCTCGTAGGGCGTCGGCGGCGTGCCCAAAGCGTGGGGCGCGGCGGTGCCGAGCGGTGCGCCTTCGCCGGGTCGGATCAGGCTCGCCACCGCCATGCCCACCGACACCGCCACCGCGGTGGTGAAGGCGAAGAGGGCGATCGTTCGTCCTCCGATCCCGCCGATCCGGCGGGTATCGCCGAGCGTCGTGATTCCGGCGGCGATCGTCACCAGAACGATCGGAACGACGAGCATCCGGATGGCGCGGACGAACAGGTCGCCGAGGAACTGGACGGCGGGCGCCGCCTGTGGCCACAACGTCCCGAGCAGCAGGCCGAGCGCCAGTGCCGCCAGCACCCGCTTCCACAGCGGGATGGCGAACCAGCCGCGAAGCAGCGTCATGGGCAGCTTCCGGCCGGCGTCGCGTGCGGCAGGCCGCGACCCGCGGCCGCCCCGGTCAGCGCGCCGGCGTCGACCGCGGTCACGCCGTTGACGAGCACTGTGCGCACGCCCGACGCAAGCAGGGTCGGCTCCTCATAGGTGGAGCGGGCGGAATAGGCTTCCGGGTCGAAGACCACGAGATCGGCATAGGCGCCCGGCCGCAACCGTCCGCGATCGGTCACGCCGAAGGTATCGGCGGCAAGGGCGGTGCTGCGCTCGATGAAGTCGCGCAAGCCCAGCACGCTTTGCCGGCGGACATATTCGCCATATTTGCGGGCGAAGCTGCCATAAGCGCGCGGATGCCCGCCGGAAGCGTCGGAGCTGGTCATCACCCAAGGCCGACGCATGAAAGCCCCGATATCCTCCTCCGTCTGGTTGAACGACGCGACGGAAGGATCGTGGACCCGGATCACGGCGACCGCCGCGGCGACGGGATCCGCGCCGAGTGCCCGGGCGACCTCGGAGAGCCGGTGGCCGCGATGCTCGCCTTCGGTGATCAACAGCGATTCCGCGCCGCCGCGCCGCCGCAGATTCTCCGCCATGTCAGCGCGTAGGCGCTCGGCGAGGGCGGGATCGCCGAACCGCCTCAGCAGGGCTTCCCGTCCGCCGTCATGCGCCCAGCGCGGCACCAGCGCCGCCGCCAGGCTGGTGCCGGATGCCGACCAGGGATATTGATCGGCCGTGACTTGCTGCCCGGCCCTGCGCGCCGCCTCGATCCGCTCGATGATCGCCGGCGCCTGGCCGTGCACGTCCACGCCGAGCGCCTTGATGTGGGAGATGTTGACCGGCAGCCCCGCCTCGCGGCCGACCGAGATCGCCTCGTCGACCGCCGCAGCAAGGCCGATCGAGTAGGAGGATTCGTCGCGGATGTGGCTGTCGTAGACGCCGCCCCGCGCGCCGGCTTCCCTCGCCAGCGCGACCACCTCGTCCGTCTCGGCGAAGCTCTGCGGCGCATAGAAGAGCCCGGTGGAGAGGCCGAGCGCGCCCTGGCACATCGCCGACGCGACCATCTGCCGCATCCGCGCCATCTCTTCCGGCGTGGGCGCACGGTCGGCGTCGCCGACCACCGCGCGGCGGACCTCGCCGAACCCGATGAAGGCGGCATAGTTGATCCCGACCGGCCGGGTCGCGGCGCTGCCGAGCACCGCGCCGACTTCCGGATCGCCGCCGCCGTCATTGCCGATGAAGGCGGTCGTCACCCCCTGCATCAGGAAGGCCGGGATCAGCCGGGTCCGCTCGTCCTCGGCGCCGAGCTGGTCGCCGATATGGGCATGGGGATCGATGAAGCCGGGCGCCACGATCATCCCGCCGGCATCGATCTCCCGCCCGGCCGGCAGGTCGAGCCGCGGGCCCACGGCCAGGATGCGATCGCCGGAGACGGCGACGTCGCCGACGAACGGCGCATCGGAACCGGTATAGACGGTGCCGCCGCGGATGATCAGGTCGGCCTGTTCCGGCGGCGCGGCCGCGCCGAGCATCGCCGTGGCCAGGAGCAGCGCCATCTGCTTCATGTCTGCGCCGTTCCCCAGAAGCTGGCAGCGGGCGGGTGAATGAAGCCGCCCTCCGTCTTGACCCCGCCCGGACGATCATCCCGAAGCCATATCGGCCCGTCAAGGTCGACGAAGTCCGACAGCATCGCGACGTGCAGCGCCGGAGCGATCGACAAAGAGGAGCTCACCATGCAGCCGGTCATCAGGCCGAGGCCGCAGGCCCGGGCCTGTTGGGCGAGCTCCAGCGCCTCGGTGAGGCCGCCGGTCTTGTCGAGCTTGACGTTGACCGCCTGGTAGCGACGCGCCACGACCGGGAGGTCGGCGGCGACATGAACGGACTCGTCGGCGCAGATCGGGATGGCCGAGCTGAAACCTTCAAGCCAAGAATCCTCGCCTGCGGGCACCGGCTGCTCGAGCAAGGAGACCCGCGCCTCGACCAGCACCGCCTGCATTGCCTCGACCAGAGCACGATCCCAGCTCTCATTGGGATCGACGATCAGATCCGCACGAGGCGCGGCCGACCGCACCGCGCGGATGCGGGCGGCCGGATCTTCGGCATCGACCTTGATCTTCAGCACCGGCGCGCCGATCAAAGCGGCCGCATCGCGAGCCATGGCGTCCGGCGTATCGATCACGACCGTCATGGCGCTTGCCAGCGTTCGCAATGGCGCCCCGCCGGTCATCCAGGCGACGTCGCAGCCGTCGAGCCGCGCCTCGAGGTCCCACAAGGCGCAATCGAGGGCGTTGCGGGCGGCCCCCGGCGGCAGCGCCTCGATGAGCGCGGGCCGACCGGCGCCGCTCTCGATCAGCGGCCGAACCTCCTCGATGGCGGCCAGCGCGCCCTCGATCGTCTCGCCGTAGCGGGGATAAGGGACGCCCTCCCCTCGCCCGACCAGATCGCCCTCGCCGATGGTCACGGTGACCACATCGGCCGCGGTCTTGGTGCCGCGGGCGATGCGGAACGGACGGATCAGCGGAAAGCGATCGTGCTGCGCGTGGAGGATTCGGGGCATAGCTTGTCGAGTATCGCGTCGACGCCGAGGGCGACGGGATCGGTGCAGGGAAGCCCGAGCCGATCCTCGATCGAATCGCACAGCCGGCGAGCGGCCAAGGCGTCCAGGCGCGAGGCGTTGACGCAGATGCCGACCGCCTCCACGTCCGGACTAGTGAGCCGGGCCGCCGCCAAATTGGCCTCGAGACATTCGGCGAGATCGGGGAGCGCGCGGCCCGGAATGCCCCGCATGTGCGGACGCCCAGGCTCGTCGCAAAGGACCAGCGCGTCGGGCTGCGCACCATGCAGAAGGCCGAGGGACACCCCCGCGAAGGAGGGATGGAAGAGGGAACCCTGGCCTTCGATGAGATCCCAGCCGTCATCCGAACGCGCCGGCGCGAGCTGCTCGATGGCGCCTGAAATGAAGTCCGCGACGACCGCGTCCACCGCCACGCCCTCGCCGGCGATCAGAATGCCCGTCTGCCCGGTCGCCCGGAAGTCGGCGCGGATGCCGCGCTGGCGCAACCCCTCGGTGAGGGCGATCGTCGTCACCATCTTGCCGACCGAGCAATCGGTCCCGACCGTGAGCAAGCGGTTGCCCGGCCGTCGCTCGCCTTTCCCCACCGCCAGGTCGGCCGGAGGATCGCGGACATCGAACAGCTCGAGGCCGCGCTGCTGCGCGAGTGCGGCGAGGCGCGGATCGTCACGGAGTCGCTGGTGAAGCCCGGAGGCGACATGGAGGCCGGCTTCCAGCGCGGTCGCCGAGTCCTCGATCAGGTCCGGGCCGAGCTTGCCGCCGGCGCCGGCTATGCCGAGGATCAGCGTCCGGGCCCCGGCCGCCGCCGCTTCCTTCATGTTCAGCCGCGGCAGGCCGAGAGTCAGCGGGCAATCGTCGTGCCGAAATTCGCCGACGCAATCCTCGCGGCGAAACATCGCCATGCCCCGCGAGGTCTTGATGGCGAGCGGATCGGCACTGTGGCCAAGATAAAGGAGGAATGGCGCCGGGATCATCTTGGGATCAAGCTAGACCGCGGCCCGCTCGCCGCGCACATATCCATGCGGCGGCGCGCTATAGCCCGACGCTATGGAGCGTCGAGCACCTGCTTCAGCGTCTTCAGGAACTCGGTGGCCAGCGCACCGAGCGGACGGTTGATCAGGAACATGGCGTGGATATCGAAGGTGACCCGCGGCTTGAGCGGCCGCATGGCGAGCCCCGGCGCAAGGCAGGCCTGGGCGGTGAAGCTGTCGACAACGGTCATGCCGACGCCCTGCCGGACGAGCGCGCCGGCAATATAGAAGGTGCGGGCGGAAACCACCTCGTCCAGTTCGAGGTCGAGGCGCTGCAGCTCCTCGGTGAAGAGACGGCCGGTCGGGCCGCTCGCGGCGAGGCTGATGAAGCGCTGCCCCTGCAGCCGGTGCAGTTCGATGCAGGGCGGCGCGTCCGGCATGTCCTGCTCCCGATAGAGGACCACGAGCTCGCCCTCGCCTATCCAGCGCTGCACGATCGGCGCCGCCGGGGGCACCTCGTAGGCGATGGCGATGTCGGTCTCGCGCTCGTGCAGCTTGCGAAGCAGATCGTCGTGATGGACGGTCTGGAGGTCGAACTTAACATTCTCATGCGTGCGCAGGAAATTCGCGACGGCGGTGGGGATGGCATCGAGCGCCAATGACGGCAGCGCCGAAATGCGCAGCGTGCCGCCGCTGCCGCGGCGGAGATTGCGCCCCGCCTCGCGAAGCGCATGCACCCGATCCTGGATCTCTCGGACTTCGGCGAACAGGGTGTGCGCATCCTCGGTCGGCACCAGCCCTCCATTGGTGCGCCTGAACAGCTGGAATCCGAGCAGGCTCTCCGCATGGCGAAGCATCTTCGATACCGACGGCTGCGACACGTTGAGTGCGCGGGCGGCGCCGCTCACCGAGCCGTTGACATAGACGGCGTGGAAGATCTCGATGTGGCGAAGATTCATTCCGGAGATACGTCCTCAAGCGAGCTGAACACGACGCGGCTGCGCGCGCCGGGCGCGACTATGCCCCGCCGGCGGCCGATCGGCTAGCGGGACGTCGGTTCCGACGAATTGCGCGGTAGCGGCGCGGCCACGCCGACATTGGCGAACCACGGCTCGCCGGCTCGGCGCCTGGCCGCGACCCAGGCCTCCTGAAGCTCGAACATTCCGGGAAGGAGGTCCGCTTCGGCCGTCGGCCGCTCGGCGAAACGCATGTAGGCGCCGCGGCCCGAATAAGGCGGCCAATGCGGCCGGCCGGCGCCGTTCGGCGTGCCGCCCGTCGCGAATGCGATCCAGTATTCCAGCATGGTCTCCGAAAGAGATTCTTCCGCCGCGCCGGCCGGCCGCGGCCAGTTGGGCGGAAGCGCGACTTCGCGGCCGACATGCCCGAAGACGAAAGGCAGCTCCGCGGCATGGAAGGCGCACAGGCCTCGCGCGCGGGCAGCGGGATCGCAATAATCGAAGAGATAGAGATAGGCGCCCTGCCCGGCCGCCGCCTGCCCCGCGACGAGGCGCTCCGCCGCCCAGCCATAGATGGAGTCGCGGAGGGTCGCGAGCATGCTCTCGCCGATATCGCTCGCCGGGTAGAGCCGGAGAAAGTCCGGCGCGAGAGGGCCGTAGCGGCGGACGATCTTCGCTTCGTAGGTGGCCGGGTCCGCCGGCGCCGGGGGCAGAAAGCCGCGTTGGGAGCGAAGCTCACCGCTGTTGAACCCGGCGAGCAGCGGCACGAGCGCCTGCCGACGGGCGTCCAACGTCTCGACGATCTGCTCGGTCAGCGCCCACCCGTCGATCGTCCCCTGCGCGACGAAGCGCGCCGCGCCCGCGGCTTCGGTCAAGACGCGTGCATCCATGGTCCGCAGCGCCTCGATGCCGGAGGAGCCCACGGCAGCCGCCAGCGCCTCCCCGCTCGCTTCGGCCGGCGGGAGGCCGAACGCCCGCGTCTTCAGCTGCGGAAAGGACCGGATATTGGGGCTTTGCGCGATCGCCCGTTGGAAGAGCCCGCGCGCCAGCGGGCTGGCCAGGAGATAGGCGACGCTGAGCGCGCCGGCGGATTCGCCCATGATCGTCACGCGGCCCGGATCGCCGCCGAAGGCCGCGATATTGTCGCGCACCCAGCGCAGCGCCGCGATCTGGTCGAGCAGCCCGTAATTGCCCGAGACGCCGGCCGATGATTCGGCGCTCAGATCCCGATGAGCGAGCCAGCCGAGCACACCGAGGCGATAGTTGATCGAGACGAAGACGATCCCGCGCCGAGCGAAATTGGCGCCGTCGAACAGGGGCTCGGCACTGCCGCCGATGCGAAGCGAGCCGCCGTGGATCCAGACGATGACCGGCGCCGATACCGCCTGCTCCGTCGTCCACACGTTGAGCGTCAGGCAGTCCTCGCTCATCGCGGCCGGCGGATCGAAATAGAGGCTGTCGGCCGGCACCGGCGGCTGGACGCAACTCGGACCGAAGGCGGCGGCGTCGCGCAGTCCTCGCCAGTCGGCCGGCGGGGCCGGCGGCTGCCACCGGCGATCGCCGACGGGAGGCAAGGCATAGGGAATGCCCCTGAAGACGTGCAGGTCATGCTCGATCGTGCCGGCCAGTCGCCCCTGCGCCACCGCGACGATCGGTCGCTCGGCGGCGCAAGCTGGCGCGCCGTTCGCGGCGAGAAGCAGCCAGCCTGCGAGCATCCCGAGACGGATCGCGTGGCGCCCGGATCTCCGGCTCCGCTCCGGCGGCGTCGGTCGCGGCGACGATCGCATCAGGCTCGTGGCGAGGCTCGGCACGACCTCAGCGGCTGGCAGATGGTCCGGAAGCCGGCGGCCATGAACCGGGCCATGCGCTTCTTGACGGCGGCGTAATCGTCCGACTTGCACAATCCCCCCGACAGCCTGTCGATGCGGCCGGTGCGGGCGAGGGTCAGCATCAGGGCGCCGGTGACGAAATGATAGCCCCAGAAGATGTCCTCCTCCGACGCCTCCGGAAGCGCCTTCCTGAGCAGCCCGATCAGCCGGAGCACGACCGGATCGAAATATTTGTCCATGAGCACGGCGCCCTCGGGGCCGTTGGAGGCGAGGGCGCCGAAGGCGCCGTAATTCTTCCAGCCCTCGCCGCCCTCGATGTAGAGGTCGAGATCGGTGTCGAGGAAGGCGTGCAGCGCGCCCTCGACGTCCGGCTTCCCGCCCGTGGCCGCGTCATAGTCGTCGAGCGCCCGCATCCGCCGCTCGATGGTCACGCCGGCGCGCCGGCCGAAGACCGAATCGAACAGCTTCTGCTTGTCCTCGAAATAGTAATTGAGGAGCGTGTGGTGGACGCCCACCCGCTTGGCGACGTCCTTCAGGGTAACCCCGTGCAGGCCGTGCTTGGAGAAAAGATATTCGGCGGCGTCGAGAATCTGCTCGGTCGTCTCGGCCCGGCGCTCCGCCTTGGTCGCGCGGACCCGGCGGCTGGTGCTGGCTGTTGGCACTCTCAAACCCTGCGATTCCCGATGGGGGGGTCGGACCGGCGACGCGGCCGCTTCGCTCAGCCTCCGCCAAACTCCGACCTCAGCCGCATCTTGTCGATCTTGCCGGTCGATGCCAACGGCATATCGGGAAGCCGGATCACCGCTTCCGGGATCCACCAGGGCGCGACCCGGCCCCGCAACGGGTCGAGCAGCATTTCGTCGCTGATATCGGCCCCGTTGCGTAGCTCGACGAGCAGGATCGGCCTTTCTCCCCATTTCGGATCCGCCCGGCCGACCACCGCGGCCAGCGAGACTTGCGGCAGCGCGCCGACGATCGCCTCGATCTCGCTCGGATTGATCCATTCGCCGCCCGACTTGATCAGGTCCTTGGCGCGGCCGGTGATGGTGAGATTGCCGTCGGCGTCGATCCGGGCGAGATCGCCCGTGTCGAACCAGCCGTCGCGCGTCGCCGGCTCGCGCTCGCCGAAATAGCGCTCGACCACCGTCGGCCCGCGCACGTGCAGCCGGCCCTCGACCTCGCGCTGCTCGGGCAGCGGCCTCCCCTGGCCGTCCGCGAGCATCAGATCGACGCCGATGGCGGGGCGCCCGGACTGCGACGCCTTGCGATCGGGCGCGCCCGGCGGCGAGGCGGTGCCCAGGGGCGAAAGCTCGGTCATGCCCCAGGTGGTCTGCACGGCGATGCCGCGATCCTCCAGCCGCTGCATGAGGGTCGGCGGCATCGGCGAGCCGCCGACCATGATCCGGCGCAGCGACGGCAGCTCCAGGCCGGTACGCTCGACATGATCCATAAGGCCCAGCCAGACGGTGGGAACGCCGACCCCGATCGTCACCCCCTCGCTCGCAATCAGCCCGGCGAGGCTGGCGCCATCGGCCTGGCGGCCGGGCAGGACGAGCTTGCCGCCCGCGGCCGGCACCGCGAAGGGGAGGCCCCAGGCATTGGCATGGAACATGGGGACGACTGTAAGGACGGAATCCCGCGCGGTGATACCGGCGACGTCCGCCTGCAATTGCCGCAGCGTGTGCAGATAATTGCCCCGATGCGTGTAGGTGACGCCCTTGGGCGCACCGGTCGTGCCGGAGGTGAAGCACAGGCCGCAAGGCGCCTTTTCCTCGAAGCCGCCCCATTCGATCTCCTCGAGATCGGCGGCGACGGCGTCTTCCATCGTGATGACGGCAACTCGCTCCGCGATCGGCGCCATCGCTTCCGCCGATCCATCGATGACGACGACATGGGCGACGGACGGCGCCTGCGCGAGGATTTCGCGCGCCAGTGGCATGAGGTCTTGGCTGACGAACAGGATTCGGGCCTGCGACCGCGCCAGCATCTCGGCGCTCTGCGCGGCGAGGAGGCGCGGATTGAGAGTGTGACACACCGCGCCCATTCCCATGATCGCGTACCAGGCCTCGAGATGCGCCTGCGTGTTCCAGGCGAGGGTCGCCACCCGGTCGCCCTGGACCACGCTCAGGCGGGCGAGGGCGGCGGAGACGCGGCGCGCGCGCGCCAGCAGGTCCGGATAGGTGACCCGATCGGCACCGTCGTCTCCCCTACCGGTGACGACCTCGCCGCGCGGATGCCATTTGGCGGCGTGAAGGAGGAACTTGTCTACCGTAAGTGCGAAATGCTGCATGCTGCCGAGCGTCATCGGCACCCCGGCGCCCGCGGCGGCAAGGGCGGCGCAATCACGCCGACATTCCAGGTCCAGCCGACATTTCCGGCGCGACGGCGGCAGACGACCTCTTCGTGCAGCTCGTAGTGGCCGGGCAGCGGGTCGGTCCGCGCCTCCGGGGTTTCCGCGATATGGAGATAGGCCTGGCCGTCGTCATAAGGCCGCCAATCCGGCTGGCCCGCCGCGCTCGGCCGGCCGGTCCGCGCGAACGACGCCCAATATCCGGTCATGGCGCGGGAAAGGCGCTCTTCCGTCTCCGTCGGCGGAATCTGAGGCCAGTCGGGCGCCGTCCGTCGGATCGTGCCGAAGACATAGGGCAGCTCGCTGGCGTGAAAGGCATGGAGCCCGGCCTCGTCGGCAGCCGGGTAGCCATGGTCGAACAGATAGAGAAAGCCGGGCTGTCCGATCGCGGTCTGCCGCGCCGCGAGCCGCTCGGCGGTCCAGCCGTACATGGCGTCGCGGGTCGTCGCGAGCATGCTCTCCTCGATCCGGTCGGACGGGTAGAGACCGAGGAACCGGTCGGCGAGGTCGCCATAGCCGGCGCGGATCGCCGACTCATAGGCTTCGGCATCCGCAGGCGGCGGCGGAAGCAGGACCCGAAGCGAGCGGATCTCGCCTTCGTTGAAGCCGGCGAGGATGGGGACCGGCGCCTGCTCGCCGCGGTCGAAAATGTCCACGAGCTGACGCGGCAGGACCCGGCCGTCGATCGTCCCCCAGGGGATGTAGCCGGCACGGACGGCGGCCTCGGTCAGCGTCTGCGCATCCGTCGCGCGCAGGTCGGCGAGGCTGCCCGCCTCGAGCTGCCCCTGGAGCCAAGTTCCGACCGCCTCGGCGGAAGGTGCGCCGAACCGCGCCTCGCGCAGCTCCGGCGTGGACAGCATGTAGGCGCTCTGCGCGATCGCGCGCTGGAAAAGGCCGCGGGCGTCCGGTGAGGCCATCAGGTACATGACGCTGAGCGCGCCGGCGGATTCCCCGGCGATCGTCACTTGCGCGGGGTCGCCGCCGAACGCCGCGATATTGCGATTGATCCAGCGCAAGGCGGCGATCTGGTCGAGCAGTCCGTAATTGCCGGAGATCCGTTCGTCGGACTCGGCGCTCAGCTCCGGATGGGCGAGATAACCGAGCACGCCGACCCGATAATTGATCGAGACGACCACCAGGCCCTGGCGAGCGAGAGCGGCGCCGTCATACATGGAAAGACGGCTCGCCCCCGACGTGAGGGCGCCGCCATAGATCCAGACGAAGACCGGCGCCCCTTCGGCGCGCTCCGGAGCCCAGACATTGAGGGTCAGGCAGTCCTCGCTCGTCGGACCGACATCGTCCGCATAGATACTGGGCGCGCGCCGAACGGGCTGGATGCAGGAAGCGCCGAAGCGGGTGCCGTCGCGTACCCCTTCCCACCGTGGCAGCTCGGCCGGGGGCTGCCACCGCCTGTCGCCCACAGGAGGTTGGGCGAAGGGCAGGCCCAGGAAGACCCGCAGCCCGTCTTCCATCGTGCCGCGTACCGCACCGGCCGGCGCTTCGACGACGGGCGGCTCGGTCGCGCCGGCCGGAACGGCGACGCATGCCGCCAGCACCAGCGCCAACCCACGGACGAACGACATCATCGGACCGATACTCCGCTGCCAACGCCGTCGACCGCCCGAAGCGGATGCCGGCTAGAATTCATAGCCCGCGCGGATGCCCACGGTGCGCGGACGCAGCCGGGCGTAGCGGGCATCGAGGAAGGCTTCGGGGTGGACGTAGGTGACCGACTTGTCGTCGAACAGGTTCTCGACATAGGCCGTGAGGTTCAACCGGCCGAGATTGACCCCGGCATAGAGGTTCACGTTCGTCCAGGCGTCGGTGAAGTCGTAGGTCGGACTGACCACCCCGGGCCGTCCCGGCACGTTCGGGAACTGGTTCGGGAAGGAACCGGCGTGGGAGACGTTCACGGCGCCATAGGCGTTGGTGCCCGAAGCGACCGCGAAGTCGTAACGCACGGTCCCCGAACCCTGGAAATGCGGCGAGGCGAGCCGCGTCCCGATGACTGCCCCCGAGATCGCCGCCTCCGACGCGGTGAGATCGGTGACCATCGCCTCGTTCCAGGATCCATTGAGCGAGACGCTGAGGCCGGCGAACGGCCGCGCCGCCACCTCGAACTCGACGCCGTAGCTTTCCGCGCCGCCGATATTGGTGGCGAACTGGATCTGATCCGACAGGCGGTTCGCCTGCACCTGGATGTCGCGCCAGGTGATGAAATAGGCGGCGACGTTGGCGGTGAGCGCGCCGCCGAGCCAGCGCCCTTTCACGCCCACTTCGTAATTGGTCAGCTGGTCGGAATCGGCGCCGTCCGGAATGACGATGTCGGTCGGATCGAGGGTGCTGACCAGGCCGGCGCGGGCGTTGACCACCGGCGGGCGAAAGCCGGTCGCCACGGTCGCATAGGTGGTGACGCTGGGCACGGGGCGCCAGGACAGGCTCGCCTTCCAGGAGATGCGGTCGTCCTCGACGCGCAGGCCCGTCGCCGCCGGGACCGGCGTGACCGTCAGCGGGATGTTCGAGAAGCCGCCGAGCGCGACGCCCAGATAATTGCTGTTATAGCCCCCGGCCCGCGTGAAGGACTGGACCGTAGTGTTGCCGTAGCGCAGGCCGCCCGTCACCCACAGATCGTCGGTGAAGCGGAAGGTAGCCTCGCCGAAGCCGGCCATCTCGCTGATGTCGGTATAGCTGTTGAACCGCTGATAATATTCGTCCGGCAATCCGGTCAGGCCCCGCGCGGCGAGGAATTCGGGCGACGAGCGGTAGTTGAAGTCGACCGATCGCCGCTTGTCGAAATAGAAGAAGCCGACCGTCCAGTCGAAGCGTCCGCCGGGCTGGGAGACGAGGCGCGCCTCCTCGACAAAGAGATCGTCATAGGCCAGCGCGTCGAGAGCGAAGGGGATGAGCTGCGCAAACGTCCCGGCCAAGTCGACGATGAAGGTCTGATCGAAGGTGGAGAGGGTCGTGGAGCTGATGAGCTCGGCGAAGTCGAGGTCCCAGTTGACCGTCACATTGTAGTTGGCGAGCTCGCCCTGGAACAGGTCCGGCCGGTCCGACCGCCGCACGAAGGTGCCGAGATTGGGATTGGTGAGCGCCGAATCCGCCGGCTCGCTCTTTTCGTAGGAGGCGAGAAGCCGGACCGAGAGCCGGTCGCTGGCCCGCATCAGCAGCATGGCGCGGCCGCCATAGGCCTCCAGGCTGTTCGAATCGTCGATGCCGGTGCCGATATTGTCGACCCAGCCGTCCTCGTTCCGGTAGTAGCCGGTCGCGCGAAAGGCGATGTTGTCGTCGACCACCGGAATGTTGACCATCGCATTGTAGCGCTGGCGCAGGGCATCCGAGCCGGTCAGGCCGATATCGACAAGGGCGGACGCCTGGAACTCGTTGAGGTCGGGGCTGCGGGTGATGATGCGCATGGCGCCGGCGAGCGAGCTCGAACCGAACAGGGTCCCCTGCGGGCCGCGCAGGAACTCGACACGCTCGACATCGTACAGGTTCGGGTCGAGGATGGTCGAGTTGCCGTTGGCGGAAATCGGCAGCTCGTCGACATAGATCGCCACCGCGCTCTGGAGGCCGGCGCTATAGCCGTTGGTATTGATGCCGCGGGCCGTGAAATTGTTGAAGTTCTGGGTCGGCCGGTTGATCACCACGCCCGGCGTATTCTGGGCGATGCCCTCATAGCCGACGATGCCGAGCTCGGTGAGTTCCTCCTGGCTGAAGGCGGTGACGCTGAGCGGCACGTCCTGGAGGCGTTCCGCGCGGCGGGTGGCCGTGACGATGATGGCCTGGTCGTCGCCGGCGCCGGCCCGCGCCGCGGAGCGGGAGGTCTCCTCGGCCGCCTCCCCGGACTGAACGGTCTCGGCCTCGCTCGAGCTGGCTTGAGCCGAGGCTGCGGCCGGCAAACAGACGGCGGCAACGGCCGAGACGGATGCAAGAAGCTTGGCCTTCATGCGACGATCCTCCCTTTGCGAGCGCATCGTTGGCGCCCTTCTTTTTCTGCAGTCTTAGCCGAGCGAGGTGCCTTGTCAACACTCACTATCGTGCGTGTGAGTGAAATCGACGGCGGTTCGGCTATTCCCCGCGTTTCCGCCACAAACCCGCCCTCATTGCGCGATAGCGGCCCGCCCGAGGAGGCGGCTCAGCGTCCGGGAAAGGGGCATCAGCGATGAAAACGAGGCGCGACAGGTCGGTGGCCACATGGGCGGCGGCGGCGTTCGTGACCACGCTGCTGATCATCGCCACGCTGTCCCGCCCAGCCCTATTCTGAGACGCCGCCAGGCGCTCCCCTCCCGGTCGTGCGCCCCGGAATGGAAGGGATGAAACGCAGTCGCGACCTCGTTCGCTCAGTCTCTCGCAAGCTGAAGGAGCGGATTGTTGGCGCATTGGCACTCAAATCCTGAGATCGTGGTCATCGGCGCCGGCGCGGCCGGGATCGCCGCAGGGCGGCGGCTGGCCGGCCGTGGCCGCAGCTTCCTGATCGTCGAGGCGAGCGACCGGATCGGCGGCCGGGCCCACACCGTCGAGGTCGCAGGGATGCCGCTGGACCTGGGCTGCGGCTGGCTCCATTCCGCCGATCGCAATCCCTGGACCAGGACGGCCGAGGCCGCCGGGCTGACGGTGGATCGATCGCCTCCGGCGTGGGGGCGGCAGTATCGGGACCTCGGCTTTTCGCGAGAGGAGCAGCGGGCGGCGGCCGAGGCCTGGGAGGCCTTCGATCGCCGGTTGCGCGAGAGTCCTCCGCCGAGCGACCGCGCCAGCGATGCGCTCGAACCGCATGGCGCCTGGAACGCCTATCTGAATGCGCGCAGCACCTATGTGAGCGGGGCGGAGCTCGACCGCATCTCGATCCAAGACATGCTCGCTTACGATGATGCCGACAGCGGCGCCAACTGGCGGCTGCCGGGCGGCTACGGCGCGCTGATCGCGGCCACGGGTTGCGGATTGCCCGTCGCTTTCGGCGCGCCGGTCGAACGGATCGACCGGCACGGCGCGCGCCTGCGCCTGGAGACGCCCAAGGGCGCCTTGTCGGCACAAGCGATCATCGTGACCGTGCCGACCCCACTGCTCTGCGATGGTGGTCTGCGCTTCGATCCGCCGCTCCACGACAAGCTCGAAGCGGCCGAGTCGTTGCCGCTCGGGCTGGCGGACAAGCTGTTCCTCGCGCTCGACGATGCCGAGGATCTCGCGCCGGACTCGCAAGTGATCGGCAATCCCCGCAGCCAGGCCACAGGCAGCTATTATCTGCGGCCGTTCGGGCGGCCGCTGATCGAAGCCTTTTTCGGTGGCGAGCAGGCCCGCACGCTCGAGACCGAGGGCGAAGCCGCCGCGGCGGCCTTCGCTGCCGAGGAGCTGGCCGGGCTGTTCGGCAATGCCTTCGCACGGCGGCTGCGCCCGCTCGCCGCCACGGCCTGGGGGAGCGCGGCCTTCTCCCGCGGATCATACAGCCATGCCTTGCCGGGCCGGGCGGAGGCGCGCGAGCGCCTGGCCGCACCGGTCGAAGGACGGATCTTCTTTGCCGGCGAAGCCTGCTCGCGCGCGGACTATTCGACGGCGCACGGCGCACGGGTGACCGGCATCGCCGCTGCCGAGGCGGCGCTGGCAGCGGTTCCCGGCCAATAACCGCTATCGCAAGGCCGACCGGCTGGTCGGCTGCAGGCGGATCCGTTCCGGCTTTCGGGCGAGCGCCGGCAGAAGCGTTGCGGGCAACCGGTCCCGCCAGCCGGAGATTGACGTCATGCGGGCTTCGAAAGCGGCTTCGGCTTCGGCATCGGACCACCGGCCGAGCCAGGCGAAGACCCGGTCGGAGCGGACCGGCAAGGCGGGAAAATCGTTCGGCGCGGATTCGCTGACGAAGGTCGCGACGATGTCGGCGCCGAGCGCCTCCAGCTGCGGCCGCCGCGATGCCGCGAACCAGGCGGCGAATTCCTCGCCGGAAGAATGGCCGAGGTCGTAGAGGCGCAGGGCGTACATCCCCTCTCTTTCCCTTCCGGCCGAGGCGAAGGCTGCGGGCCGGGACGGGCGCAGAAGAAGGACATTGTCCGAATCCACCATGGTCGCGTTGGCGGCCTGCCGGTGCTCGCGCCAGACCGGGCCGGAATAGAAGGTATCGAGCGCCCGACGGCGCGCCGCCATGTCGGCAAAGCCGCGCAGCCAGACCAGCCGGTCCGGATCGTCCAGGTCGTGGAAGATGCCGAGGATGGCGGCCCCGACGGCTTCCTGGGGCTCGATAAAGGCGCTTTCGAACAGCGCGACGAGCGCGTCGCGCCGCCCTCCGAAGAGCGTATATTGGCGCAGCTCGATCACGCCGATCGCCCGCCGGTCCGGGGAGAGTGCCGGCGCCTGCGCCGCCACCCTATTCATCGCCGGCCCCAGCGAGGCGGCGGCCGCGCCGAGCAGGAACCCACGCCGCCCGAGCATCACCGGACCCTCTCGAAGCGCATGATCCAGTTCACCTCCCAGCTTCGCCCGTCATCGTCGGAGAGCGCCTGCTCCCATCGCGCCTTATCTTCTTCGATCTCCGACCAGATGAAGCGCAGCCTGACCGGTCGCCCTTCGAAAGTGTCGTCGGCAAAGAAGGTGCCGACACCATCTTCGAAGCGGCCGCGGACCGGGACGTCGATGCCGGGATAGCGCTCGTCTGCCCACCAGATCGACCACTGACCCGTGTTCGAGTCCGCCAGGCGGAACGCCGCCGCGCGGTAGGCGCCGGACGGGTCGTCCAGCATATTGTCCTCGATATGGCCCAGTCCGCCCATGACCTCCCAGGCGCGGCAGGTGCCGCCGAATTCCAACCAGTCGTCGCTGCCGGCGAGCCGCTCCCTGAGCTTGCGGTGCCGGACCCGCCACTCCCCGTTCTGGAAGGCGAAGTCGTGGCGGCCCGATACGGCGGGTGGAGAAAGCATGATGGCGGCTCCTGTCGAGGTTGTCGGCAGCGTCTTACGCCGCCAAAGATGACAACTGACGTCAACATTATCGGTCTATGGTTCGGCGATGCGCGCCAGTCGGCTCCTCACCATCCTCAATGCCCTCCAGGTGCGTGGGCGCGTCACCGCGTCGGCCCTGGCCGAGCAGCTCGAAGTGTCGAAGCGGACCATCTACCGCGACATGGACGAACTGAGCGCCTCCGGCGTCCCGGTCTATGCCGATCGCGGCCCCGAGGGCGGCTTCCGCCTGCTCGAAGGCTACCGGACCGACCTGACCGGTCTCACCAGCGAGGAAAGCGACGCCGTGCTGCTCGCGGGACTGCCGATGGCCGCCGCGGACCTCGGCCTGGCCCGGGCGGCCGGAGCGGCGCGGCTCAAGCTGCTGGCGGCGCTGCCTCAGGGCGCCCGCGAGGAGGCCCGGCGGGTGGCGGACCGCTTCCATCTCGATCCAGTCGACTGGTATCGTCGAACGGTGGCCGCGCCCCACCTCGCCACTGCGGCGGCTTCTGTGTGGCAGGCGAAGCGGCTGCGCATCGTCTATGAAAGCTGGAGGGGCGAGAGCGAGCAGCGCGTCGAGCCGCTCGGCCTCGTCCTCAAGGCCGGCAGCTGGTATCTCGCCGCCCGCGCCGGCAGGAAGGTGCGAATCTATCGGCTGTCCAATGTCCGCGACGCCGAGCTTCTCCCTGAAGACGTCGAGCGGCCGGCCGAGTTCGACCTGGCGAAATTCTGGGCGGACGAGGTGGCACGGTTCGAGGCGAGTCTTCGGCGCGAACGGGCTCGGATCAGGCTCTCGGAGCGGGCGTTGTCGCGGCTCGACCGACTTCCCGCCGACATGGCGGCGCCCCTCGCCGAAGCAGCTGCCGACGCGGACGGATGGCGGGAGGCGGAGGTGTGGATCGAAAGCATCGACAATGCCGCCGGCCTCCTGCTCGGCTTCGCCGACGCCGTCGAGGTGGTGACGCCGGCGGCGCTGCGCGAAGCGATCGCCGAACGGGCGACGCGCGTGGTGCAAGTGTATCGCCGGGAATGAGCGCTGTTGCCGGCCGTTCCGCGGTCCGAACGCTACTGGAAGGGAACCCGGATCACCGCCCGGTACCCGCCGGGAAGGGACGCCGTCTCCAAACTGCCGCGCGGACCGTAGCGATTCTCGAGCCGTTGCCGGCTGTTGGCGAGACCGATTCCGGTGCTGGTGCGCGGCCGCGAGCTCTCAGCGACCGGATCGGCCGCGTCGGGCGAGCTGTTCTCGACGGTAAGGACGAGTTCATCGCCTTCGCGCTTCGCCGCGATGGTGACGCTGGCCTCGCCCTTGAGCGCGGAAACCCCATGCTTGATCGCATTCTCGACGAGTGGCTGCAGGATGAAATTGGGCACGTGCGCCGCCCGAAGGTCGGGGCCCAGGACGATGTCGATCGTCAGCCGCTCTCCGAAACGCGCACACTCGATGTCGAGATAGGCTTCGATCATCTCGATCTCCTGCTCGAGCGGCACGTCCTCCATCGGATCCGAATTGAGGGAGGCGCGCAGGAAATCGGACAGGCGGTCGATCATGTGCTCGGCCTCCTGCTTGCGGTCCAGCGTGACGAGGCAGGAGATCGAGTTCAGCGTGTTGAACAGAAAATGGGGGTTGAGCTGGAGCCTGAGCGCAGCCGCCACCGCCTTCGCCGCGGCGGCCTCGGCGGTCGCCGCACGCGCCGCATTCTTCTCGACCGCGCCTGCCAGGCGGGCCGCCCACATCAAGGCCAAGGCGAGGCCAAAGGTCCACAGATAGATGGATCCGACGCTGAACAGGCGCTGCGGCGTGATCGGAAGTGCCCATTCCTGCCATTGCGGCATGAAGGTCAGCGACACCCAGCGCGTCCAATAGACGTCGAACAGGGTCTGGAGCCCTGTCGCCGCCGCGATCGCGACGATCATCGCGACCACCCGGGCGATGACGGGGCGGTCCAGCAGCGAGCGGCGCAGCGAGTCGAGCGCCTGGGTCTGGACGATGCCGAGAAGCAGAGCCGGCAGCGACAGGATGAAGATCGACCAGAGCGACGTTCGGCCGAGGACGAAGGAGATGATGTCGACGAGCGCGAAGCCGAACGTCCAGATGACCAGAGCGACGCCCATGGCGCTCCGGGTGAAGCTGGATCGAATCCGGTCGAGCATCGGCGCGCGGCTTATCGGTTGGGCGGGATGCAGGAGACGAGGCGGCCCTCGGGATCATATTCGGGCCAGCGCACGGCTGTCCCGGTGCGCAGCATCTCGCAGCTGAGATCGGTGCCCGTCGCCGTCCGGCAGCTCGCGTTCACATTGCTGTAGGAAGGCCCGTAGGACGTGCATTCCAGCCGGCCGACCGCCAGGCGGGTGAGCTCCGCCTTGGCCGCCTCGCCGCTGGCCTCGGGGCAGAGGTCGGGATAGCGGCACGCATTGTCGACCTCCCTCGCCTCGATGCCGCGCAGCCGCACCCGGACCTGCTTCCCCTCGAGGTCCACCTCGGTACAATTGATGGGTCCGTCGCCGTCATAGACGGATTGCACCGAGCACGGAAATTGCCGGCCGGCCGACGTGTCGACGGCCGCGGTCCCGGTATCGCCCAGGGCGCTCACCAGGATGAAGAGCATGGCCGCGAGGATGATCAGGCCGATGGCGATCCCGCCAAGGCCGATCCGTCCCAGCCGCCCACCCATCTTTTCCACCGTGCGCCCCTCAGTTCAGGATTGCGGCGCCCTATCCGGCCCGCGCGGCGGCTGGCCCGCGCCGTACGACGAAGCACCCGCACCGTACGACGAAGAATGACGCAGTGCGGCAAAGAAGGCAACGACGGTTGCGAGGCCGAGACCTCCCTTTCCAGCGGAATCGCGCTGCGGCAATGACTTGCGCGCAGGACCGGGAACGGGCGCGGCGCAATCGAGCGCCCGGCGCGGATCCCTAGCGGGCTGGCTGGAGCACGGGTACCTCCTCGCGCGGCCCGTAGCGCTCGAACGGGGCGAGCTGGCTCGCGAGCGCCTTCTGGAATGCCGGCCGCGCCTCGCCGCGGGCCTGATGGGCCGCAAGGGCAGGCCGCGCCGCGACGAGATCGGTGTGGCGCAGGATTCGCAGCACCGTCGTCATCATCAGGTCGCCGGCGGTGAAGCGGCCATCTTCGAGCCAGTCGCGGCCGTCGAGACGCGCTTCGAGCGCATCGAGCTTGCGCTCGACCATCGCCACCGCGCCGGGGCGGCGTATCGCCGCCCATTCCTCCGCGGCGTGGAACAGGTCGATCCCGGCGAGTTCCTGGATCGCCGGCTCGACGCTGTTGAGCGCCGCGAACACCCATTGAACGGCGCGAGCCCGAGCCTCGGGATCGGCGGGAAGCAAGGACTCTGACTGCTGTCCGATATGGAGAAGGATGGCACCCGATTCGAACAAGGTGAGATCGCCCTCCTCATAGACCGGTACCTGCCCGAACGGCTGAACGGCACGGTGATGGGGGCTGTCCTGCTCACCCTGGCCAAGCAGGCGAGCCTGGTAGGGCAATCCCGCTTCCTCGAGCGCCCAGCGGACACGCAGGTCGCGGACGAGTCCGGCCGCGAAAGGCGGCACCCACTGAAAAGCAGTGATCCTGATCATGTCTCGATCCTCTCCCGAAGTCTCTGCCAGGCGGCGTTCAGCCCTGGGCGGGTTCCGACTGGCCGAGCGACCAATGGACGCCGAAGGGGTCGCGGAGCTGCCCGTAGCGATCGCCCCAGAACTGCTTCTCGAGCTTCATCGTGACCTCGGCACCGGCGGCGAGCGCGCGGTTCCACCAGGAATCGACGTCGTCGACCTGGAGATGCATGGTGAAGTTGTTCGACGGCTGGGGGCCGTACCCATATTCCGGAAAATGGTCGTTGATCATGAGCGACCCGCCATTGATCTCCAAATGGCAGTGGATCAGCCGCTTGCCGTCCTCGGCCGGCATCCGGGCGAGCTCGCGGGCGCCGAAGGCCCGTTGGTAGAAATCGGATGCCCGAGCGGCTCCATCGAGGCTGATGTGCGGCACCACGCCGCCGTCGGGGCCGACCTTTCCTTCTTCCATGATCCCTCTCCTTCGACGATTCGCCGGACATCACTGGTGCAACGATGAACTTGCATATACAAGTACCTGATGACGCGTTTCGATCCTGCACAGGTCATGACGGCGGGATGCCTGTGTTTCCGCACCCGCCGGCTGTCCCGGCTGATCACCCGCGCTTATGACGAGGCGCTTCGGCCGACCGGGCTGCAGGCAACCCAGCTGACGCTCCTCAACGCCGTCGCCATGGGGGGCGCAGACGGCCAGCCCATGCCGCGGCTCACGTCCATCCTCGCCATGGATGCCACCACTTTGTCTCGGAACCTGCGCCCGTTGGAGCGGGAAGGTCTGATCGGCATCCGCCAGCGCGAGGATGACCGCCGGGCGCGCGTGGCGTGGGTGACTCCGGCCGGTGAGGCACGCCTCGAAGCGGCTTTGCCCTTCTGGCGGCAGGCGCATTCCAGGATCGAGGCTGCACTGGGCCCCGATTTGGCCGACGGCCTGCGCGAAGGGCTCGACGCCGCCGCCGGGGCGCTTTCCAACTGATCGACGGCCCGAATTTCGCAAGATCGATCAACCGGTCGAGCCTTGCGACTGCTATGCCGAGCGGATGACCCCCATCCGCACCCTGCTCGGCGCCGCCGCCGCCTTCCTCTGCCTCGCCGCCACGCCCGCCTGGTCGGCTCCGGACGATCTCCCCCGCCGATCCTTCCTCGGCATCGCCATGGCGGCCGAGCGCCAGAGCCCGGGCGGCGCCACCGTCACCCAGGTGATCCCCGGCGGCACGGCCGCGACGATCGGTGTCAGCGAGGGCGATGTCGTCGTCCGCGCCGGTGACCAGCCGATCGCCTCCTCGGACGATCTCGTCACCTACGCCTCCCGCCTCGACGAGGGCGTGCCGGTAACCCTTACCGTCCGGCGCGGCGGACGCGAGATGCGGTTGAGCGGCCCGGCGGCGCCGCGTCCGCGCGAAAGCTATGACGGCGCCACGGTCGATTACGGTGTCGTGCCGTGGCGCGGCGGCAGGCTGCGCGACCTGCTCGCATTGCCCGAGGGCAGGCCGTCGCCGCCGGTCGTGTTCCTGATCCAGGGCTTCACCTGCGCCAGCGCCGAATCCCCGAGCCCCGACCATCCCTATCGCCGCATGGGCGAGGCGCTGCTGCGCGCCGGCATCGGCTATTACCGGGTGGAGAAACCGGGGATCGGCGACAGCCGAGACACCCCGCATTGCTCGGCGATCGACTATGAGACCGAGCTCGATGCCTTCCGCGCGGCCTATCGCCATTTGACAGAGGCCCGCGGCGTGCCGGCGGAGCGGATCTTCCTCTTCGGACATTCGCTCGGCGGCCTGCAGGCGCCGATGCTGGCGGCCGAGCAGCCCCCGCGCGGAGTCGCCGTCTACGGCACGGTGGTGCGCAACTGGGCCGACTATCACTGGGACATCAGCGTCATCCAGAATTTCCTCACCACCGGCGCCGATCCTGTCGAGGTAGTGCGCCAGGCCGAGACCTATCGCGACGTCTTCCGGCTCTTCTATCGGGAGCGGCGAACGCCGGCGCAGATCGCCGCCCTCGACCCCGCTTATGCCACCGGGCTGCGCGAGAGCTTCAACTGGGACGGCGGCGACAACGTCTTCGGGCGCCATTTCAAATATGACCAGGATCTCGCCCACCAGCCGCTGGTCTCCGCCTGGCGAGACGCGCGCACCCGCGTATTATCGCTCTACGGCGAGTCCGACATGGTCGCCCTCGACGACGAGGACCACCGGCTGATCGCCGACATCGTCAATCATTACCGGCCGGGGACGGCGCGCTATTTCGGCATTCCCGGCACCGGCCACGGCTTCGAGCTGATCGGCACCCGCGAGGAGGTCCGTGCCCGGGCCCGGACGGGGTCCCCGTTCCAGCCGGCGTTCAACCCCGAAGTGGCGCAGGCGGTGATCGACTGGATCGGCGAGGCGATGGCGGCCGCGCCCGTCCCCCAGGCCGCGCCCGATCGTAGCAGCGCGAGCTCCGGCTGAAATTTGCCGGACGGACGGCCGCGCTGGAACTTCCCCTCCGGCGGGCGGCGGCGCGGTCGGTTCTTCACCGGCTGCGCCCTGTCGGCCACGTTGCACCGGTGCAAATCCTAAGCCGTTGTTTACCGTTCTGGATTAGTCCCGAACCGGACGCCGTCTGACGGACGGCCCACTGCGCGATGGGACGGGAGAGCAAGGCCCTTGAGGATCGAGTTCCTCGGCACGTCGATGGACCTTCTCTCGGCGCGGGACACGGTGGACCGGGCGGTGGAAGCGATGCGTTCCCGCCAGCCATTGACCCATGTCGCGATGAACGTCGCCAAATTCGTCAGGATGCGCCGGGATGCGGAGCTGCGGCGCGACGTCATCGCCGCCGACATCATCGGCGTGGACGGCATGGGACTGGTGCTCGCGCTCCGCCTGTTCGGCCGGAAGGATGCGGAGCGGGTCGCCGGGGTCGACCTCATGTTCATGCTGCTGGACAGATGCGCGGAGCTCGGGCTGCGGCCCTTCATTCTCGGTGCGCGCCGCGAGGTGCTCGAGCAGGCGGCGCAGGCGGCGCGCCGGCGCTGGCCCGGCCTCGAATTCGCCGGTCTCAGGGACGGCTATTTCTCCGTCGAGGAGGAGTCGGACGTCGTCGAGCTCATCCGCGGCTGTGAGGCCGACTGCCTCTTCGTCGCCATGCCGACGCCCCGCAAGGAGCGATTTCTCCTCAAGAACCGGGATCGGCTCGACATTCCGTTCGTCATGGGCGTCGGTGGGTCGGTCGACGTGCTCGCCGGGTCGGTCCCTCGCGCGCCGGTCTGGATGCAGCGCCACGGGCTGGAATGGCTCCACCGTCTCCTCCAGGAGCCGCGCAAGATGTTCTGGCGCTACACTTCGACCAATGTCGCCTTTGCGGTGATCCTGGCACGGGCAGCGTTCGCCCGCCTGTTGGGCCGGGCGGCCATCCGGCTGCCGGCGGAATCCTAGGCGGCGATGGCGATGATCGGTGAAGCGGTCGGCCGGCCGGCCGCAGCGGCGCATGGACGCGTGCGGCGGCGACGCATCTGGCTCTCCTACGCGACGGCCGGGATATCCAAGAGTGCGGCCGCGATCGTGCAGTTGTCCGCCCTTCCGATCGTCGCCTTCACCCTCGGTGCGGAGCGCTTCGGCGCGCTGCTCGTGCTCGGCGCTGTCGGCGCAGTGGCTTGCCTGCCGGCACGCGCCATCGTGCCGGCAGCCTCGATCGGAATCGCCCGCGCCCGAGGCCGGGGGGACCTCGCGGCAGCGAGAGCGGAGGCGTGGAGCGCTTGTCTGCTCTCGATCGCTTTGGGCATTGCCGCCATGCTTGCCGTTGCCGGCGCGGCGTTCGTGCTCGATCCTTCGGTCCTGTTCGGCCGCGCTTCGCCCGATCTGCTGGACGAAGCAAGGGGCGGCATCGCGGCGATCCTGCTGCTCATCTTCGCCACCTACTTCCTGGCTTGGGTCGAGGGTGTCCGCACCGGCTATGAGGAGAATCATCTCAACAACCTGTTCAGCCTGATCGGCTCGGCGGCGGCGCTTGCCGGCATCGGACTGGCCTGGGCGTTCTCGCCCAATATCCCCGCCTTCTTCGTCGCCACTTACGTGCTCTATCCGCTGGTCCAGGGCGTCAACCTGGCCTTCCTGCCGCGCGAGCGCTGGTCCGGCCCGGACCGTCGGCCGCTCGATCGGCAAACCGCTGCCGGGACGATGCGCCGGGCGCTCGGCTGGAGTGTCGCCCAGGGTGGCGTCGCCCTTCATCTGCAGGGCTCCATCTATCTCGCCGCCCAGGCTTTCGGGCTCAGCGCCGGCGCACTGGTTGGGGGCATGGTCCGCCTGTTCCAGATCCTCCACGGTTTCCTGCTGGCGCTGCTCAATCCAGTCCTGCCGACGCTCAGCCATGCCGCCGCTTCGGGAGACCGGGCTTGGCTGTTCGAGGCGGGACGGCGAACCGCCGTGTTCATCCTTGGCGGTCTCTCACTGATCGGAATCGCCATCGCCGTCGGCGGCGGCGCCGTCATGAAGCATTGGCTCGGGCTCGCACCAGCGGATGACGCCCTCCTCTTTGCCGCGTTCGGGGCCATGGCCGCCTTCCACATGGGCGCACAGCTCTACTATCTCATGCTCCTCGCCCTGGGCGACGGACGGCGGCCGAGCCAGCATCTTCTCGTCGCCGGCCTGGGCGGCCTCGGAGCGGGCCTGGTCGCGATGCAGGACCTCGGCCTCGCCGGCCTCCTGTGGGCGCAGGCGGCGGCCATGCTCGTCATCGGCTTCGCGCCGATCGCGCTGCGCCTCGCGGCTCGCCTCGGCTCGTGGGGCGGTGCGGCGCCCCGCTAGATTCCGAGCAGGTTTCCGGTCCTGTAGAAGATCGACGTGCAGGATTCGCGGGCGGTGATCGGCGTCATGCCCCAGAAGGGCAGCTCGCGGTAACCGGCTTCGGCGAGGAATGCCCGCCCCTCGTGATAATAAGGCCGGTGGAAGTCGTCCCAGATGACGACCCCCGCTTGCGAGATCACCGGCAGGCTGTTTCGGCAGCAGCGCACCCGGCGGCGCCCATCGACCACGACAATATCGAAGGGGCCTCCCCGATCGACCGCCGCGCGGACGTAGGAATCGCTATCGGGGATCAGGAGCGCCTCGACATTGTCCGGCATCTGCGAGGCAATGCGGTCGAACCAGCCCTGATCCCCTTCGCAGGTAATGATCTGCTTTGCCTTGCGACTCCACCAGAGCGTGGAATTGCCCATCCCGAATTCGAACAAGCGAGTGGTGGGAGGAATGCGATCCTCGAGAAATCGGATGGCTGGATAGGTGTACCAGGGTATCGGATCGCCATCGACATCGACGGCCGCGCCCTCGCGTCGGCTGCGGGTCCATCCGGTCGAACGCAGGAAGCTCTCCCGCCAGAGGAAGAGCTCGCCAAGGTTGCGCGCCGGGGTCGGGATCGTCCCGCGGACCTTGCGATACATGTCCTGCCAGGCGGTCATTTCGCCGACTTCCCTGCTTCGGCGGCTGAACCAACCTCGCCGCGGATCGCCACCAGCGACTTCGTGAAGCCGGCGACCTTTTCCCGCCAGATCCGGGCTTCCGGGAAGAGGTCAGCCAGCTGCGCTGCGCTGAGGAGGCAGATACGCTGGACCGCCATGGTGGCTTCTCCCGCGGAGAGACTCCTCGGCAGGCGGCCCAGCGCCTTCAGCGCGCCGATCCGCGATTGTTCGGGAAGCCAGTGGACGAACGGAAGCTTGTAATGCGGCTCTATCGGGAACCAGACGTTGGGCGTCTGGATGAAGAAGGCGGGCGCCAGGCGCCGGACCTCCGCGCCCATTCGCGCGATGTCGTTCCACGGACCGACATGCTCGATCACGCTGTTCGAATGGACGACGTCGAAGGAGCTGTCGGGAAAGTCGACGGCGCGTGCGTCGCCCTGCCTGACCAGCAGGTTGGCGTCCCTGCCCGTCTCTCCATCGAGGTTCAGGATCGTGATCTCGACATCGTCGGCGCCGTAGAGTCCCGGCAAAGCCCGCCAATAAGCGGCCGTGCCCCCCAGATCGAGAATCTTCAGTGGCCGCCCGAGCCGCCGAAGTCTCAGCGGCTCGATCAGCATCAGGAACGCGCGCATCCGCGCCTGCCGAAAGCGGTTGCCGAGATCGTGGGGGCGCAGAGGGCGCGTGGGTGCGGCTGGGTCAGACTGGAATATGGTCGCCATGTCAGTGGCCCCTGAGCTGGATCGGAGGCGGCGAAGCCAGCACGAATGCAAGCGCGAGTACCACCATCATGAAGGGATAGGGATGATAGAGCGCACCTTCGTACATCGCCATCGTCGCCAGCGAAGCGGCGACGAGAAAAGGCGGCACGAGCGCCGGACCGCCGGCGCGCGCGGCGGCGAGGAAGCGCCAGCCGAGCCAGCCCGCCAGCACCAGCCAGCACATGAAGCCGACCATTCCCCATTGCACCAGCACCTGGACGAGAATGTTGTGAGGATGGTTGAACTGGCCCCAGCTCGGGACGGCGACGAGGAACTGGCTCTCGCCCCAGCCGAACAGCGGCCGCTCGAGGATGGCATCGAACGAGGCCGCCCACATGCGCAGGCGCCCGGTGGCGAGCTCGTCGGCGCCCGTCGCCGCCGCCGTCTCCGAGATGCGCCACAGCCCGTAAAAGGCATGCGGCGCCTGGTGGAGGAGCGAGACCAGGGCGCCGCCGATATGGGCGATCACCAAGGCGACGACGGCGCGCCGATTGCGCATCGAGGGCAGGAAGACGAGGCCCGCGGCGAACGCTGCGAACACGGCGAAGAGCGAGCCGCGCGTCCCGGACCAGCATGACAAGGCGACGAGCAGGGTGGCAGCCGCCACGGCGAGCGCATAGCCGCTTCGGCTGCGAGCGATGGCGGCGAGGCCCAGCGCCGCGCCAGCACCGGCGGCCGAGTAGAAGCCGGTCTGCCGGATATGGCCGACGGCGAGACCGAAGCTCTTCCAGTCGAACCGGGGCTCGTCATGGACTGCAAAGACCCAGGCCGCCACCATGGCGACGTAGAGGCAGGTGCCGATGGTGATCCACCACCAGGCCGACGAGGCCAGCCCCGCCCAGCGGGTCCGGAACAGATGCCAGGCGCTCAGCCCGAACAGCAGGTGGATGGCGAGCTGAGCGGTGCGGATCCAGGCGCGCGCCGGGATGACGGCGGTCAAAGCCGTGCCGATCGCCACCGCGAGCAAGGTCGCGAGGAGCAGTTTCGCCCAGGCGGGCATCGCGCCGAGCGTGCGGCGGATCTCGAAGCCGGACGCCAGGGCCAGGACGATGACCAGCAGTTCGATCAGCGTGATGGGCAGGGAAAGTCCGAGAGCGAGGGCCTGGCCGATGCGCCGCTCTCCGGACGGGTTCCAGCTCGCTAAGGCGAAGAGGAAGGGCGCAAGCGCGACCAGCAGCCACACCGCATGGGCTACGTCCCCGCGGGCCGGTGCAACGCGCGCCGGCGGGGGCGTCAGGCCATCCACCGGCATTCCGGCAGGCACTTCAATAGGCATTGCGATGGACCAGCACGTTCAGGGTTCGGACGAGGATGGAGATGTCGCGGCCCAGGCTCCAGCCGTCGAGATATTCGAGATCGGCCTGGAGCCGATTGGTCACGTCGGACCGGCAGGCTGTGGCGCCCCGATATCCCCGTATCTGGGCAAGGCCCGTCATGCCGGGCTTGATGGCGTGGCGATCCCAGTAGCGCTCCTCGATCAGCCAGAAAGGCGCGTCCTCCGCGGTCGACCCAAGCGCGTGCGGGCGCGGCCCGACCAGGCTCATCTCACCGCTCAGCACGTTGAGGAGTTGGGGCAGCTCGTCGAGGCTGGTGCGGCGGAGCAGCCGTCCCACCCGGGTGATCCGGTCGTCGTCGCGCGCGGTCGAGCGGTCGCCGGCCGTATCCGTCGCCTCCGCACGCATCGTTCGAAACTTGAGCATGCCGAACAGGCGGTTGCCCCTCCCCATCCGCGGCTGGCGAAAGAGGACGGGGCCCGGGGAATCGAGGCGGATGGCCGCGGCGACCAGCGTCAGCAGCGGCAGCAACAGGAGCAGGACGGGCACCGAGACGACAAGATCGAAAGCGCGCTTCAGCGCCCGCTGACGCAGCCCAAGCGGGCCACAGCCGACGAGGATCGTGGCGCGGCCGGCGTGACGGCGAAGGCCGATGGCGCCGAGCCGGTCGAGATCGGGGCTGAGCAGCTCGACGTCCACATTGGCACCGGCGAGCATGCGCGACCAGGCGGCGCGGCGTTCCGCCGGGCAAGCCAGGATGACGCGTTCGCTGCCGGCGAGAAGCCGGCCGAGCCGATCGAGCATCGACGGATCGTCGATCGACGGCCGAAGTTCCTCCCGCCGGGCGTCGACCACCAGCTCCGCGCCCGGCGCCGTGGCGGCAACTCCGTCGACGATGAGCACCTCGCGCCGGAAGGTCCAGCCGCAACGCCGGCCGATCGCCTCGCCGAATCGCGCCCGTGCGGCGGCGATCATGAGCAAGGAGAGGATCGAACCGAGCCCGAAGACGACGCGGGAGAAATCCTGGCCGATCTTGAAAGTGAAGAGGACGAAGGTCGCGACCGCTATGGCGAAGAGCAGCGACTGCGTCGCCAGGCCGACGCTCCGCCGGCTGCTCTCGAGCGCCTGGAGCGACCAGGTCCCGCCATTCAGCCCGATGGCAAGGTAGAGCGGGAAGAGCAGGGCGAGGGTGTTCACGCCATAGGAAGCGAAAGGCCGGTGGAAATAGGCGACGTTCGCCAGGAGGAAGGATGCTGCCATGAGCAGGCCGTCGGCGGCGATCATGAACAGGTAGAGGCGCAGCCGCAGGCGATGGAAGTCGCCCGTCCAGGCCGGAACGGCTTGCGCCGCTGCACCGATCGGCCCGATCGTCGGGGCTTCCGCAATGAACCGTCCACTGATCTGATTCACGCGTGCCCTCACCTCGTCCGGGCTGTCCCTCCTTCACTAAGCCGGAAATTGGTTAAGGCGGGGTTAGAGGGGCTCGCGCGCTTGCGCCGACCCCGGCCGAGGTCTAGGTTGTGATCAACATCGCGGAACAGCGATGGAGAGAGGATGGACCGCAACGCACTCGGACTGGATCCGACGCGGCCGCACTGGGTGCCGGCCGTCGTCGCGCCGGTGCGCGATTGGGAGGGGGTGCCGGGCTGTCGCCGCGGCGCCCGCTTCCTCATCGACCGGCACAATTGCCGCCCCGCTCGTTCCGACTTTCCCGTCTTCGACACGCGCGCCGAATGCCTGCGCTGGATCATGGCCCACCGGCTCGAGCTCAACCGCAACGCGCCCGCCGCTCCTGTCGTCCCGGTTGATCTGGCCCGCTGGATGCTCGGGCTGGCCTGACGATCACGCTCGCGGAAAGCGCACGGTCGCCAGCAGCCCGCCTTCCGGGCGATTGCGGATCTCGACGCAGCCGCCGAGCCCGGCCGTCAGCGCCTTGACGATCGCCAGCCCCAGACCCGCGCCCCCGGTGGCGCGGCCGCGCGACGGCTCGGCGCGCACGAACGGCTCGCCCAGCCGGGCGAGGATGTCGGGGGCCACGCCCGGCCCGGTATCGGCGAAGGTCAGCACGATGTCGCGCTCGTCGGCGGCGAGGCCGACCTCCACCGCCCCGCCGTAGCGCAGCCCGTTCTCGACGAGATTGTTGAAGATGCGCCGGACGGCCAGCGCCGATCCGGCGATGCGATGCCCCTGCCCGGTCACCTTCAGGGTTACCGGCTCGTCCATCTCTCGCCGGACGCCGACGAGCGCCTCGATCTCCGCGGCGAGGTCGATCGGCGCGTGCCGGTCCGGCGGCCCGGAATCGCCGGCGGCGAGCAGCAGGCTGTCGTCGAGCAAAGCCGACATCTCCGCTAGGTCCGTCACCGCGCGTTGCCGCTGGTCGGCATCCTCGATGTAGTCCGCACGCAGGCGCAAACGGGTGAGATAGGTGCGCATGTCGTGCGCCACCGCGGCCAGGATCCGGCTGCGCTCGACGAGCAGGCCGGCAATCCGGCCCTTCATCTCGTTGAAGGCGGCGGCGAGATCGCGGGTCTCTCGCGGCCCCTCGACCGCCAGGTCCGGTCCGGCCACGTCCAGCCGGCGGACATCGCGGGTGAGACGGACCAGCGGACGCGTCGAGCGGCGCACCGCCACCCAGATCGCCAGCAGCAGGAGCATGCCGCCGAGGGCGCCGGCGAGCGCCCGCTGGCGCAGGTAGAGGCGCATCGGCGGCGACGGCGCGCCCTCGATCACCAGGACCCCGCCACCGCGAAGCGTGATGGCCAGCCGGCTTGGGGAGGTGAACCGGCTGGGGCCTATCCAGCGCGGCGCCACCCGTGCGAGCCGGCCGCCGCCGTGACTCATCTCGAGCCGCCGTCCAGGCAGCGAACGTTCGTAGCCCTCTCGCAAACCTGCCGGCTCGGGTCCCTCCAGTGCCGGTGGCGCGGCGGCGACGCTCAGCGTGTAAAGGCCCGCGCCCATCGCTCCGGCGAGCGCCGGCCGCCGCGACGGAGGCGCGCGTTCGAGCGCCTCGACGAGAAGGCGCGCCTGCTCGGGTCGCGGAAGGTTCAGCGGCCAGCGATCGCGGCCCATGCCCGGCACGGTCATGACTCCCGCCAAAGAGAGCTGGAGCAGGACGAAGCCGCCGAGCAGGATCAGCGCGATGCGCAGCGACAGGTTGCCGGTCAGGGTCATGGCCGCTCCACCCGAGCGGTGAGCACATAGCCGCCGCCGCGCACCGTCTTGATCAGCCCCTCCGAGCCGGGGCGGCCGGCGAGCTTGCGGCGGATACGGGCGATCTGCACGTCGATGCTGCGATCGAACGGCGCGCTCGATCGCCCGCGGGTCCAGTCGAGCAGCTGGTCGCGGCCGAGCACGCGCTGCGGATGGCGGACGAGGGTGAGGAGCAGGTCGAACTCGCCCCCAGTGAGCTCGATCGCCGCGCCGTCGGGGGCGGCCAGCGCGCGCGCACCGGCATCGAGGACGAAGCTGGCAAAGCGATAGCGCTCCGTCGGAAGCACTCGGCCGGCGCTGTGGGCAGCGCGGGTGCGCCGCAGGATGGCGCGCGCCCGAGCGACAAGCTCGCGGGGGTTGAACGGCTTGGCGAGATAATCGTCGGCTCCGACCTCGAGACCGACGATACGGTCGACATCGTCGCCCCGGGCGGTGACCATCAGCACGGGGATCTCGCCTTCGGCCCGAAGCCGGCGGCAGATGGAGAGGCCGTCCTCGCCGGGCAGCATCAGGTCGAGCACGACCAGGTCGATGCGGCGGCGGGCACGCAGGCGGTCGAGCTCGGCGCCGCCCGCCATCCACTCGGCGGCGAACCCCTCGCGCCTCAGCAGGCCGGCGACGAGCGCGCCGATCTCGGCATCGTCCTCGACGATAGCGATGAAGGTCTCCTCGGCCATGGCGCCATCCTGACAAGCCCGGGCGGCGCGGAAAAGCGGCAATGCCGCCGGTTACATTTCGTCACATTCCCTCACCGGGCGGCCAAACGCCCGATACGTCCGGTCGGTATCCCCGGATCCGCGGACAGCCCCCGTCCGCCTGTCCTGAAGGAGATGAAGATGAACAGGTTCCTCGGTCTCGGAACGATCGCCGCCCTCGCCGCCTCCTGCGCGCTCGCCGCGCCGGCCCAGGCGCGCGATCATGGCCGATCGGTGAGCGCCTATGGCCCGCACGGCCACGGCTTTTCCAGGTCGCGCAGCGTGTCTCGCCAGCCCGGCAGCGTCGCGGTGAGCCGCAGCCTCCAGACCGCCGACGGACGCGGCCATTCCAGCAGCCGCAGCGCAGGCTGGGGCGACGGCCGGTTCAGCGGCAGCGCCAGCCACCGGCTCAACGACGGCCGCAGCTTCGGCCGCAGCCGGACCATCACCGCCCATGACGACGGCTCCTACGGCTATGCCTTCAGCCGCTCCGGCCCGAATGGCGGCCAGCGCTCGCGCAGCGGCACCTATCGGCCGCGGCGGTGAGGGACGGCCGCGCCGGCGCCCCTGCCCCCGCCGGCGCGGCCGCTTCGCCTTCGCGATTCTTTCCTCCATGAATGGAAGCCCAGCCATGACGTTCACCCTCTGCCTAGTCGCCTTCGCGCTTGCCGCGCCCGCTTTGGCCGCGCAGCGCGATCGTGCGGCGATGTTGGATCAGGCCGACGCCAATGGTGACGGCGCGATCAGCCGCGCGGAGTTCGCCGCCCACCGCCTGTCCCAGTTCGACCGCGCCGACCGCGATCGCGACGGTGCGATCGCCCGCGGTGACTTCCGCCGGCTGGCGCGCTTCCGGCCGGAGGCGATGGAGCGGATCGACGCCCTCATCGCGCAGGGCGATTCCAATCGCGATGGCCGCCTCACCCGCGCGGAGCTTCAGGCGGCACCGATGCGGATCTTCGACCTCGCCGATAGCGACGGCGACGGCCGCATCGACGCGGCCGAGCGAAGCGCGTTGCGGGCCGCGGCACCGATCCGGAGGCGGTGATGCTCGCGCGGGCGCTGACGATCGCCTTCCTGCTCCTCGCGGCCGGCTGCGCCGCGCCGGCCGCCGCGGCCGTCACCGTCTGCGAGGCCGTCTGGCGCGATCCCTCGCGGGCCCGGGACCTGCCCGTGCGTATCCGGATGCCGCCAGGCGATCGGCCGGTGCCGGCGATCCTGTTCAGTCACGGCCTGGGAGGCTCGCTGGACAGCGGCAGCGCCTGGTCCGATGCCTGGTCGGACGCCGGCTTCGCCGTGATCAATCTCCAGCATCCGGGGAGCGACCGCTCGATCCTGACCGGCGGCCGGGTGTCGATCATGCGCGCGATGGCACCGCGCCAGCTGGCGGAGCGGGCGCGCGACGTCCGCTTCGTCATCGACCGTCTGGCCGCCGGCGGGGCGGAGGGCGATTGCAGCTTGGAGCGGATCGATTCCCGCCGCGTCGGCCTGTCCGGCCACAGCTATGGCGCGCATACCACGCAGGCCGTGGCGGGGCAGGATTATCCGGCCGGCGCGCTCGCGGATCTCGCCGATCCGCGCGTGCGGGCGGCGATCGCGTTCAGTCCTTCGCCGCCGATGCGCGGCCCGGCCGAGCCGGCCTTCGACGACGTCGCCATTCCCTTCTTCTCGATCACCGGCACGCGCGACGAGGTGCCCTTCCTCCCGCAGATCGGCCCGGCCGACCGCGAGCGGCCATTCCGGGCGATGCCGCCGGGTGGGAAGTATCTGCTCGTCCTCGACGGAGCCACCCACATGACCTTCAATGCGGGCGGCGAACGGCGTCGCGGCCAGCCGCCGCCCGATCCGAGACACGTAAGGATCGTCGCCGGAGCGACGATCGATTTCTGGCGCTGGACGTTGAACGGCGACGAGGTGGCTCGGCGGCGGCTCGAGGCGCTACCCGAACGATTGGCGCCGGGCGACCGGTTCGAGAGGAAGTAGGACGCGCTCCCCTCCCTGGTGGCAGGGAGGGGAGAGGTCAGGCTGTCAGTTCCGCTCCAAGTCGAAGCGGTCCGCGTTCATCACATGCGTCCAGGCGGTGATGAAGTCGGCGACGAACTTCCGTCCGCCATCGTCCGCCGCATAGACTTCGGAGATCGCCCGCAGCTGCGAGTTCGATCCGAAGACGAGGTCGGTGCGGGTCGCCGTCCATTTCTCCTCGTCGGTGCGGCGGCAGGTGCCGACGAAGAGGTCGTCCGCATGATCGTCCACCTGCTTCCACGCCGTGCCCATGTCGAGCAGGTTGACGAAGAAGTCGTTGGTGAGGAGACCCGGCCGATCGGTGAGCACTCCGTGGCGCGAGCCGCGATGGTTGGCGCCGAGCACCCGCAACCCGCCGACCAGCACCGTCATCTGGGGCGCGCTGAGCCCGAGCAGCTGCGAGCGGTCTATCAGCAGCTCCTCGGTCGGGACGCTGAAGCGCACCGACAGATAGTTGCGGAAGCCGTCCGCCTTGGGCTCGAGCGGCTCGAAGCTGTCGACGTCGGTCTGCTCCTGGCTGGCGTCGGCGCGGCCCGGCGTGAACGGCACCGTGACGTCGTGGCCGGCGTCCCGCGCCGCCTTCTCGACCGCGGCCGTTCCGCCGAGGACGATGAGGTCGGCGAGGCTGACCTTCTTGCCGCCCGAGGCGGAGCCGTCATAGTCCGCCTTGATCCGCTCGTAGACGCGAAGGATCGTGGCGAGATTGTCGGGCTCGTTGACTTCCCAGTCGCGCTGCGGGGCCAGTCGGATGCGCGCGCCGTTGGCGCCGCCTCGCTTGTCCGAGCCGCGAAAGGTCGAGGCCGAGGCCCAGGCCGCCTTGACCAGATCGGACGGCGCCAGGCCGGCGCCGAGTATGGTCGCCTTGAGCGAGTCGATGTCCGCCTGATCGACGAGCGGGTGGTCGACCGCCGGGATCGGGTCCTGCCAGATCAGGTCCTCGGCCGGGACGTCCGGACCGAGGTAGCGGACCTTCGGTCCCATGTCGCGGTGGGTGAGCTTGAACCACGCACGGGCGAAGGCATCGGCGAACTGGTCGGGGTTGCGGTAGAAGCGCTCCGAAATCTCCCGATACTTGGGGTCCATCTTGAACGCCATGTCGGCGGTGGTCATCATCGTCGGCAGGCGCCGGTCCGGGCTGTGCGCTCCCGGCGCCATATCCTCGGGCCTCTGGTCGACCGGCTGCCACTGCTGGGCGCCCGCGGGACTCCTCACCAGCTCATAGTCATATTCGAGCAGCATCCGGAAATAGTTGTTCGACCACTGGATCGGCGTCGGCGTCCAGGCGCCTTCCAGGCCGCTGGTGATCGTGTGATCGCCCATGCCGCTTTCGTGGCCGCTCTGCCAGCCGAGGCCCTGCATCGCGATGTCCGCGCCTTCGGGCTCGGCTCCGATCTTGGAGGCGTCGCCGGCGCCGTGGCATTTGCCGAACGTGTGGCCACCGGCGGTCAGCGCGACGGTCTCCTCGTCGTTCATCGCCATGCGCGCGAAAGTCATGCGGATATCGCGCGCCGACTGGAGCGGGTCGGGATTGCCGTCCGGCCCTTCCGGATTGACGTAGATCAGGCCCATCTGGACCGCCGCGAGGGGATCCTCGAACGCCGTGCCCTCGGCATCCACGATGCGCGTCTTGGCGCCCTTGCCGACCCAATTCTCCTCGGTTCCCCAGAAGACGTCGCGTTCCGGCTCGAAGATATCCTCGCGGCCGCCGCCGAAGCCGAAGACCGGCCCGCCCATCGATTCGATGGCCACGTTGCCGGCCATGATCAGCAGGTCCGCCCAGCTGAGCTTGCGGCCATATTTCTTCTTGACCGGCCAGAGCAGGCGCCGCGCCTTGTCGAGATTGGCATTGTCCGGCCAGCTGTTGAGCGGCGCGAAGCGCTGGTTGCCCGACGAGGCGCCACCGCGGCCGTCTCCGGTGCGATAGGTGCCGGCGCTGTGCCAGGCCATGCGGATGAAGAAGGGGCCGTAATGGCCGTAATCGGCCGGCCACCAGGGCTGGCTGTCGGTCATCAGTGCGGTGAGGTCGCGCTTCACCGCCTCATAGTCGAGCGACTCGAACTCCTTCGCATAATCGAAGTCGTCGCCCATCGGATTTCCGTGCAGGCCATGCTGGTGCAGGATCTCCAGCGAGAGCTGGTTGGGCCACCAATCGCGGTTGGTCCGGCCCAGTAGCGCTCTCAGGGCCGCCGGCTCCTTGGCCGGATCGCTGAGGGGGCTGCCGCTCGTCTTTGCGTCCATGTCTCTACGCTCCTCTCCTATGTGTGAGCGCAGGATACGCCCTGCCGGTGATGGGCAGAAACGAACAATCTTGGAGATTGAGACTTGAAAAATCGATCAGTGGCTGCGGCGGCGCGGCTGCGGATCAGGCGAGCACGATCCCGGCCTGGGCGAAACGACGCTCGGCTGTGTCGACGGTGGTTACGTCCCCTTCCGGTAAGGCGATGGCGCGGGTCAGCGGCCTGATCACGACCGCGCCGAAGCCCTCGCGGACCGCGTCGAGCGCCGAATAGGCGACGCAGAAATCGAAAGCGAGGCCGACGAGCACGCAGCGCCTTACGCCTTTCTCGCGCAGATACCCGGCAAGGCCGGTGCTGGTGACGCGGTCATTCTCGTAGAAGGCCGAGTAGGAATCGATCTCGGGATGATAGCCCTTGCGGATGACGAGATGGGCATGGTCGAGTGCGCCGCCCCTCGAGACCGGGTGGAAATCGGCGCCGGCGGTACCCTGGACGCAATGGCCCGGCCACAGCGTCTGGGTACCGCAAGGCGAGCCGCGTCGGGATGATCGGGTCGAACGGGAAGCCGTGATTGTAAGCCCGGGTCGCGAAGTCCATGCTCTCTCCGATCGCACGCCGGCAAGGGCCGGCGGCGGATCGGAGGCGTAGAGCGATTCGGCGCCGGAGGGAATCTCCGAGGCCGCGGCGTGCCGCCGGGCGCAAGCCTCGGCGGTCCCGATTCTGTCAGGACCAGAGGTGCGCGCGATAGCGTTCGAAGCAGCGCTCACCGCATTTGAGCCGGATGAGGGCGCCTTCCGCGATCGCGCGGGCGCGGCGCGGATCTTCCGCCACCGCCGGGCGCAGCGCCTCCCGGTTCCAGTCCTCGCTATGCTTGACGTCGAGCACCGCATGAAGCTCGAAATAATGGCGCTCGCGGCCGGTGAATCCCAGGCGGCGAAGCGCCTTGGCAACCAGGGCCGCGCGGCTCGGGGCCGTCTGCTCGATCGCGCCGAGCGCCCCCACCGAGTGCCAGGCATAACGGCGGGCGCTTGCCATCGCCGTCATCGCATTGGCCAGAGCGAGGCTCTCCCACACGGTGGCCTCGATCCGCGGCTGCAGTTCGAGCCGCTCGACGAGCGCATCGAGCATCGGGCCGTGCATACCCTTGGGATTGCCGCGGCCCATCTCGTCCCAATAGTTGCGGGCGAGCTCAAGCTTCGGGCCCTTGGGCATCTTGACCTGCGTCATCGCGACAAGATCGTCGAAGCCGGCCTCGCCTGCCGCCTCCTGCTCGAGGAACCAGCGCATCTGCTCGATGTCGGCCTCCTCGGCGAGCCACGCAAAAAGCGGGTCGGCCTGACCGGGCCCCGTCTGTTCGAGCGCCTCGAACCAGCGCACGAACCGGTCCGGATCGGTGGGTGCCGCGGCGGCCTCGCCCTCCACCTCCTCGCGCAGCGCCTCCAGGAAGCGGCCTTCGAGCTGCAGCATGCGGTGATCGCGGGCGAGGCCCAGCTCCCAGTCGGCGGACGGGAAGGCAGGCGTAAGACGATGAAAGTTCCATTTCGCCAGGTCCTGCTGGACCTTGTCGTTGAGATAGGGAGCCGTCGCCGAGACTTGATGCTCGACGGGCAGGCGGGTTGCCATGTCCGAAAATCCTCGAAGAATGTTGAGTTTCCAGAACCAATGGAACCTGATCGGGTTCCTTTGGCGCTGCCCGGCAGGAGAGCTGGGTGTCTGGCGAGGAGTAAGAAAATTCAACGAGATCTACATGGGTTAGTCCAGGCAAGACGAGTGTGCGGGCCGCAGGTGTGGTCTGCTTCCAGCCCTCGCCGACGCGTAAGTGACTTGTGCTGACCCCGGATCCGGGCCTCAGCGCGTCGTGTCCGTCGGAAAGGCGCAGGTGAAGTTCGCGGCCTCGTCGGCGCTGCCGCTGCCGTCGTAGGTCGCCACCTGGGGATGCGGGCAGAGCGGCCGCGTGCGCGTGCCGCCGCCCGGCGTGCGGCCGGAGGCGAGGATCGCGTCTGGAGCCCGGTCCAGTTCCACCCAGGCGACGATCGCTGCAAGCGCGTCGAACTGATCGGTGCCCGATCCGCCGCGGCAATG
The DNA here is from genome assembly GCF_003347635.1 of Sphingosinicella terrae. Classification (GTDB taxonomy): domain Bacteria; phylum Pseudomonadota; class Alphaproteobacteria; order Sphingomonadales; family Sphingomonadaceae; genus Allosphingosinicella; species Allosphingosinicella terrae. Next base: position 52,479 of record NZ_QDFY01000003.1, on the reverse strand, counting down.
GTCCATACCCGGCACCATGAACAGCCGGAAGAAATCCCCTTCATCCTCGGGGGCGAGTTCCCGAGCGACGGCCTCGTAATAGGCGATGCTGTTATAGGGGGAAAGCAAAGCGTCGGCCCAGCCGTGATAGACGATGAGCTTGCCGCCGCGGTCGCGGAAGTGACGCAGATCGGGATCCCATGCGCCGAGCATCCGGCCGATCCTCGCCTCGAGCGCGGCAATATGGCGATCCGGATCGAAGGTCTCGGCGGTCCAGTCTCGCTCGCTGGCCGGGACAACCTTCATGATCATCGGATCCGCCTGCACGCCCGGCAGGACGACGAAGGGGGCGACGCCCCAGGCGTTACCGGGATAGAGCTGCGTGCCCGCCTCGGTCCGCGCTGGCCCGTAGAGACGGCGGGCGCGATCCGCCTGCGCCCGTGTCAGGCAAGCTCCGTTGTCGCCGGGTTCGCAGATCAGGGTCGCAGGATCGAAGGCGCAACGCTCGGGATTGCCGATGATCCCGTCGCGCACGCCGTCCGCCGGGTCGCAATAGTCCAACGCTGCGCGGTTGAGCAGGGCGACTTGGCTTTCCCCGAGTGCCCCGGCGGGATCGCGACGCTGAAGCGCATCGACCCAGAAGCCGCGGGTCTGAAGCCGTACGAAATTGTTGGCCGGCGCGCCGGCGACGATCCCATCATAATCGTCTGGATAGAGCTGGGCTTCGGTCAGTCCCTGCCAGCCTCCTGAAGAGCAGCCGTCATAATAAGCGCGAAAGGGGGCTCGGCCATAATAAGCGCGGATGATCCTGCGGGCGTTCACCGCGAGCAGATGATGCGCGCGGTGCCCGAAATTCTCGACTCGGTCCGGGTGCCCTTCGACCCAGCTGTCGTCGAAGAAATTGTCGGGCGTGACGTGTCCGGTATCGGTGGAAGCGGTCGCGAAGCCCCGTGAAATCCCGGCGGCCAGCGCCGGATAGTTGATGCCGCCGCTCAGACCGGCATTGCCGACGCCGAGCATTCGGTGATTCCACTCCGGCGGCAGCCAGACCTCGAAGCCTATCTCCCGCTCGATCACGCCGGCGACGCGGCAAAAGGCCGCTTCGGTGTTGGCGTTCGGACCCATGAAGACGTTGAAGGGTGACGGTGGAAAATCCCAGCGCGTCCCGCCGGGAATCGATTCGGCCGCAATGATCCGGACATTTTCGATTTCCAACCCGGCCATGGCCGCGCAATCGCGATCCGCCGCCGAAGCCTGCGCCGCAGGCACTGCCGTCAGCCAGAGCCCGACCAGCCGGACGATCAGTTTCGTCAGTTTCATGGCGCTCCCCCAGACCCGGCGCAGCGGGCGATTTCGTGCAGAATGACCGGATCCGCGGAATTTGCACCCCTTGCTGCCACGCATTTTGTCCGAGCGCGGGTCTTGGCGTCCCCCGCAGGTCGCGGCGGCGCTCTGACAGTCGACGACGGCAAGCCCGTCGCACGTGATCCGCCTCGATGGCACCAAGGCGCGGTCGCGACGGGGGGCTCAGTCGCCGATCAGGATGAACGGCGCCCAGATGGCAGGATGGGCGCCGCCGCTGACGGCGGGGTCGGAGATGAGCGCGAGTTGGGCCTGGCGAAGCGCTTCCGCCCGTCCCAAACCCGCGGCGGCGCCGCGCACGGTGTCGACCGTCAGCCGCGCGGCGGCATCGTCGCGCACGCGCCAGTGCGAAAGCAGGAGCGATCGCGCTCCGGCCAGGCGAAAGGCGCGGGCGAGGCCCGAATAGGTCGGTGCCGAGGCGTTGCGCCCGCCGCCGCTATTGCAGGCGGAAAGTATCACCCAGTCGGCCGGAATGGTCAGCGACGCGATCTCGCTGGCGGTGAGCAGGCCGTCATCCTCGTCGCTTGCCTCGCTTGGCGGGGTAAAGACCAGGGCCGGCTCATGGAGCCCGCTCATCTCCCCACCGATCAGGCCGTGGGTCGCGAAGGCGACGATCGCGAAGGGGCCGAAGTCGATCTGCTTGACCCGGCCTTCCGTCGCCAACGCCCCGGTCAGCAGTTGCGAGGCGCCGCCGGACAAGGCCGCCCGCATCCGCATCAACTCGCCCTCGGCATCGGGCAGGCTCGGCAAGGCACGCAGCGAGGCGAGGTCGACCTCCCCGCCCCGATACAAGGCGGCCTGGCGGAATGGCCCCGGCGGCGCGCTCCCGGCGAGCGCGGGGCTGCCGATGCCGACGAAGCCCAGCCTCGCCGCCGGCGTCGTTCTCCCGCTCGACGCCGCGAAGTCCGAGACGATCGAGACAGCATGGGCTCGCACGAGCCAGTCGGCTTCGGCCAAAGGCGCTCCGGCCGCCAACGGCTCGCGCAGCAGCAGGGCCGGCGACAGGCTGGCCAGCGGCCCCGCCGCCGGGAAGATCAGCTCCGTCCGTCCGGCCAGCGCCTCGGCGAGACCGGCGGGGAACAGGGTGCGGTAGAGGCGATGCGCCGCATCGCTGTCGAACGGCGCCCGGTCCGGATCGGTCGCGAGATGAAAGCTGTCGACGGAGCGGCGCACCCGCTCGACCAGGCCGCCGAGCGCCCCCGGCGACTCGCCGTGGCGAACGCCGGCCCGGGTGACCAGGATCGTGACCGTGCGATCGCCAAGCGACAAGGGCAGGACGACAGCCTGGTCGGGACGAAGACGGACGACCATGTCATCGAGCTCGGCCGGCCGCGGCCGCGCGAGCGCGCGATAGTCCGGGAACTCGCTCTCGATTTCGGAAGCAAGCCGCTGCACCAGCGTCTCGGCTTCGTCGATGCGCCGGCTGATCTCTCCGGGATCGCCGCCTTGGCCGGCTTCCGCCCGCGCCAACTGGCGCCGCAGCCTACCCGTCTGCACGCGTTCCAGGCGGAGACGTTCGACGAGCGGCCCGGCGTCCGTCGACTGCGCTGCCTGCCGCGCCGCCAGCTCCGCATTGACGAGATTGAGCTCCGACAGAAGGCCGAGCTGCGCTGCCCGCACGGCCGCCCTCTCCTCGCCTGCGAGCAGCGCCGCATAGGCATATTCGTTGAAGCCGGAGACCATCACCGGCGACAGCGAGACCAGATCGCTTCGCGAAAGGGCGAGGTCGAGCAGCTTGTCCTCCAGCTGCTGCGCCGCCGGACGGGCGATGGCGAAGGCCTGCTCGGCGCCGCCGGACCGGGCGAGGACGGCCGCATAGGAAAGATCGGCATGCAGCCGGTCGCGATGCCCCTCCGGCAGCAATGCGGAGAGGATCGCGCGCCCGCTCTCGACGAGCCGCAGCGCTTCGGCGCCGTCCCCGCGCTGCATCAGGAGGCGACCCAGGCCGATCTCGGCCAGGGCCGTCTCGCCGCTTCCGGGCGGCAGGTCCCGGCGAAGGGCGGCGATCGCCTCGCCATAGAGCCTGAGCGAATCATCGAGGCGGCCGATCCTGTGGTAGAGCTGGGCGAGCTGGACGCGCGAAGCGCCGCGCATCGACGTGTTGCTGCCCGCCTGATGGAGATCGGCAAAGCGGATCGCCTCGAGATACATCGCCTCCGCCTCGTCGAATCGGTCCTGCATCGCCAGCGCCCGTGCCAGGTTGACCCTCGGGCTATAGCTGTCGGGATGGGTACCGAGTTGGCGGCGGCTGAGGTCGAGCTCGCGGCGGAGCACCTCTTCCGCCTCGGCGAAGCGCCCGAGAGCGAGCAGGACCGCGCTGGAGCTGTTCATCGCCAGAGCCAGGACCGGGTGGTCGGCCGGCAGATTCTGGAAGGCGAAGGCGGCCGCCCGCCGCATCTGCTCGGCCGCTTCAGGGTGATCCACATAGTAATAGGTGACGGCGCAGGAGATCAGGTTGTTGGCGACCATCGCATCGGTCGGCGGAAGGTGGCGGCGGGCCCGGTCGGCGGCAGCGCACATATGGCTGCGGGTGTCGTCGATATTGCCCGCGGCATAGGCCTGATAGGACAGGCTGTTATAGGCGAGCCCCGCTTCGGCACTGTCGTCGCCGTACAGCGCGCGAGCCAGCACGAGCGATCTGCGGCCATAGTCCCTCGCGCGATCCAGTGCGCTGAGGTCGGTCGACAGGAGTGATCCGTAGGCGAGCAGCTCCGGGACGAACGGCGCACGCTCCAGCCCGTGCTGCGCGACCAGGCGCTCGGCCGCCTCGATCTGGTTCCATCCCTCGCCGTAGCTGCCGGCATAGAAATGGGCGATGGCGAGACGGCTATGCACCTCGACACGCAGGGCCGGGGGCGATTCGGGGTCGGCAAGCACGGGCTCGGCGAAGGCGCGCCACGCCGCCAGCTCGACTGCCGGTGTGGCGAAGCGGTCGCGCGCGCGCATCGCCGCCATGTCGGGCAGGTCGGCAACGACCGGCGCCCGGGGAATTTCAGCCAGGGCCGATGACGGCGCGGCGAGAAAGAGCGCCAGGGCCGAAGCCATTGCAAGCGCATCCCGACGCCTGGTCATCCGCCGCTCCCCCCGATGCGACTCGACATGCCTTCCGTTCGCACGCCGCAATGATATGAAAGGCTTATCGGGTGGGCCAAGCAAGCGGATTATTCCTAACAGCATTTGTCATTCCGCCGCCCGCGCGATGCCCGGCTAGGATGGCTGCCGGGCAGCCGGGAGGGGCAGGCAGCGATGAGCGGATTGACCATCCTCCACGTCGAGGACGATCCCGAAGCCGCGCGAGCCGTCGCCGAGCAGCTGCGGCGCGCGGGCGACGAAGTGGAGTGGACGGGCACCGGTGAGGATGGCCTTCGCCGCGCCGCCGCCGGCGATCACGACCTCATCATCCTCGACCGGATGCTTCCCGATCTCAGCGGAATCGAGCTTGTCGGCCGGCTGCGCGACGTCGGCGTCGCGGTGCCGGTGCTGATGCTGTCGGCGCTCGGCCGCAGCGGCGACCGCACGGAGGGGCTCGATGCCGGTGTCGACGACTATCTGGCCAAGCCCTACGAGCCGGCCGAGCTGATCGCTCGCGTCCGCGCGCTCCACCGCCGGGCCGCCGGAGCGCCGCACAGCGCGGTCCTCCTGTTCGGCGATCTCGAATGCCACCTCAAGGCCCGCACCGCCTATCGCCAGGGGCGGCATCTCGCGCTGAGCCCGAAGGAATTCACGCTGTTCCGCTATCTGATGGAGAATGCGGGCGAAGTGGTCACTCGCGACATGCTGCTGCGTCACGTCTGGAATCTCAATTTCGATCCCCAGACCAACGTCATAGACGTCAATGTCGGCCGGCTGCGCCGCAAGCTGGAGGAGGGCTTCGATCGGCCCGTGCTGGAGACGGTCTGGGGTACCGGGTTCCGGCTGGTGACGCGTTGAAGACCGTCGCGCGCTCGCTCTACGGACGGCTTACCGCGGCGATCGCGCTGGTGGCGCTCGCGGCCACGCTGGCGCTGGCGCTGGCGGCGGAGCTGGCAATACGCGACGCGCGCGACGGCAACCTTGCCCGGATGGTCGACACCGATCTTGCCGGGCTCGCCGACATCTATGCCTCCGGGGGCCGGGAGGAGCTGGCCGCGCGCATCCGCGATCGGCTCGCCCTCAGCGAGGGCGGCGCCGACGCACCGCATTATCTGGTCGCCGACGCCTCCGGCCGCCCGCTCGGCGGCGACCTCGACCGCTGGCCGCCGCTCTCGGCCGAGAATAGCGAGGCCGGGTTCGTCGCTACGGCCGCGGGTGAGCGGATGTTCGCGCGCGCCACCCAGCTCGGTCCCGACCTGCGGCTGGTCGTCGGCCGCGAATATCGCAGCTGGGACGCGCTCGCCGCGCGGGTCCGCAACGTTCTCCTGCTTTCGGGAGCGGTCATCGCCGCCCTCATCGTCGCGTTCGGCAATCTGGCGGCCAGCCGCCTGCAACGGCGCGTCAGCGGCATCAACGCAGCCTACCAGGCCGTGGAACGCGGCGAGTTCGATCGCCGTGCCCCGGGTGCAGACCGGAGCGACGAACTCGGCCAGCTCGCCGCCCATGCCAACCGGATGCTGATGCGCATCGAGGCGGTGGTGCGGGCCCATCGCGACATTTCGGACCATGTCGCGCACGAGCTGAGAACGCCGCTGATGCACCTGGACAACCGGCTGCTGCGACTGGTGGAAAGGGCCGAGGGCGGGGAGACGTCCGCCCTGCTCGCCTCGGCCCGCGGCGACATCCGGCATATCATCCGGATGCTCGATTCGCTGCTGGACATATCCGCGAGCGAAGCGCGGCGGGGCGACACGAGCGGGCTCGAGCCGGTGGATCTGTCCGCCCTGGTGACCAACCTGGCCGAGCTCTACGCCGACACCGCCTCCGATCTCGGCATCCGCTTCGACACCGACATTGCTCCGGACATCCAGCTGTGCGGCGATCCGATGCACCTGTCGCGCATGATCACGAACCTGCTCGACAACGCCTTCAAGTTCGGCGGCGCCGACGGCGGCAGGATCCGGTTATCGCTGTCCTCGGGCCCGCGCCTCGAGGTCGCCGACGACGGCCCCGGAATTCCCGAGGACATGCGGGAGCGGATCTTCGAGAGGTTCCAGCGACTGCCCGCGCAGAACGGCCATGGCCACGGACTTGGCCTGGCTCTCGCCCGGGCCATTGCCGCGCGCCACGGGCTCGCCCTCAGGGTGGCCGATGCCGGGCCGGGCGCGCATTTCATCGTCGAGAGGGAAGACCAGCCATGACGATCCGCCTCTGTCTCCTCCTGGTCCTGGCGAGCGCGGGTGCCGGCGACGCCCGCGCGTGCGATCCGGCGCCCGTCGCTGGAGCCGAGCGAACCGGCGAGCTGCGCCTCGCCGGCGCGGTCGCCCGGGCCCTCGCCGGCGGAGCGGAGGCCGAGGGCCGCGGGACCGAGGGCGCGGCCGCATTGCTGGAGGCGGGCCGCTATCTCCAGGCCACCGGCGCGAGGCCGGCCGAGCCGTCGCTCCCCGATCTGGGTCGCGTCTGGTGGAACGAGGGGATTGCGCGCGGCGCCGAGGCCCCGCCGCCGGTTCGTGGCCGGCCGCTCGGCCCGGCCTACCGCCGAGCCCGAATTGGACCGGGCGGCGAGGCCACGCTGGAACAGCTCTTCCTCGCCGGTCAGCGCGCCGAGATCGCGCTGATGCCCTCGCGACCCTCGCCGCTTGTCCTCGAGGTCAGCGATTCCGACGGCCGCACCATCTGCCGCCGCCGCGCCGAGGACCCGCCGGCACAATGCAGCTGGCTGCCGGTCTTCACCACCCGCCACTCGATCGTCATCAAGAATGAGGGCCGCGCGCCGGCCGACTATTTCCTTGTGGTGAACTGAGGTCGCAGGCAGCGCCGCGGGTCTGAAGCCCGCGCCGAATTCCGCCGATTTGGAGATGAGAGTAGCAGCCGTCTGCTTCCCACTCTGATCGTCTAGCGGGGCACCGGGCTTGCGGCAAGCCCCCCGTCCTGGCCCATGAACCTCGCCCTTGATTCGTCACGGAGGGAGATGCCGACATGCGTGTGCTGTTATCGACTTACGGATCGCGCGGAGACGTCCAGCCGCTGGCCGGGCTGGGCCTGGCGCTGCAGGCCCTCGGCGCCGAGGCGCGGCTGTGCGCGCCGGCCGATGCGGAATTCACCGGATTGCTGGACCGCGCCGGGCTGCCGCTGACGCCGGCCTTCATGCCGGTACGCCGATGGATCGAGACTGCGCGGCAATCCGGCCTCGCTTTGCCGGCTCTCGCGGCGAGGATTTTGCCGGCCCAATTCGAGGCGACCGCCGCCGCGGCGGACGGCTGCGATGCGATCGTGGCGACGGGCCTCTTCCCGTCGGTCGCCGCTGCCCAGGCGGTCGCGGAGCAGCGCGGCATCCGCTTCGTCATGGTGACATTCTGTCCGATCATCCTGCCGTCGCCGCACCATCCGCCCCTCGCCTATCCGGGCTGGCCGCATCCGCCGGGGATGGCCGACAACCGGGCGCTGTGGGACCACAATGCCGAGGCGATGAACGCGCTGTTCGGCGAGGCGACCAACTCCCTTCGTGCGTCGATCGGCCTCGCGACGTTCGACAATGTCCGGGACGGCGTGTTCACGGAGCATCCCTGGGTGGCAACCGATCCGCTGCTCGGCCCCTGGCCGCCGAGCGAAGAGCTCGAGGCGGTACAGACCGGCGCCTGGATCCTGCCCGACGAACGGCCTTTGCCTTCCGATCTGGAGGCTTTTCTCGAGGCCGGCGAACCGCCCATCTATGTCGGCTTCGGCAGCATGGCGATGATCGGCTCTCCGGATCCCGCCGGAGTCGCCATCGCGGCAGCACGCGCTCACGGGCGCCGGGCCGTCCTCTCGCGGGGCTGGGCCGGGCTCGAGCGGAGCGACGACGGCGGCGACGTCTTCGCCGTCGGCGAGGTCAACCAGCAGGCGCTGTTCGGCCGTGTCGCCGCAATCGTCCATCATGGCGGCGCCGGGACGACGACGGCGGCGGCGATAGCGGGCACGCCCCAGGTGGTAGTGCCACAGGTCGCCGACCAGCCTTACTGGGCCGGCAGGGTTGCCGCCTTGGGCATCGGCGCGGCCCATGACGGGCCGATCGCGACGGCCGAGACCTTGTCTGCGGCGCTCGGCACCGCGCTGGCCGCCGAGACGCGGCACAAGGCGATGGCCGTGGCCGCCGGGATGAAGAGGGACGGCGCGTTCGCCGCCGCCGGAAGGCTCCTCACGCCCTGACCGGTGGCGGCGATGCGCGTTGGCCGGCGCGCGGGGCCGGCCCGTCCCCTCCCCCCTCGTCGCGCGGCTCCTGCCTCAGCCGCCGATGAGGGGAATGAAAAGATTGTGCGCATTGGCAGCGACGAGACCCGCGGTCGCCGCAGTCAGGGAGATGGCGGCGATGACGGTCAGCAGCGACACCGCCCGGAACAGGCAGAGACGGGCCGCATCGAAAGCGCTCGAGGCAGGGCGGCGGCGGGGCGCCATCATCGGTTCGGCCCGCCCGGCGCCGCCGCAACGGCCATGGCGGCCGGCTCGGCGGGCGTGGGCGTCGACGATGCGGCGACGGCTTCCGGTGCCTCGCCGGCGAGATCCGTCGCCGCTGCTGGCGCCGCCTCCGACAGTTCGATCGCCTCGGTCGGCTCCGGCGCCTGCCGAGGCGGGATCTGGACGGACTGGGCGGCGATCTCGTTGAACGCGGCGGCGAAGGCGGCGCTGACCAGCCTTCCGTCGCGCGAGCTGGTATAGGTTCCGAGCCGCCCCTCGCCTTGCGCCTGCTGCCCCCAGCTGATCGAGGCCCGGCTCGACTGTCCCGTCCCCGCCGCCAGGGTGCGGCCGTTGGCGGGATCCATCACCCTCAGGCCCGCCGTGACGGTACGGCGCTGGCCGCCGAAGCCGCGCATCAGGCCGAGCGCGCCGCCGACCACCGGAACGCGGCCGAGCAGCCCGCTTCGAAGCGCCGCCTCGGTCATGCCGGCGCGGGCCAGGTGGACGGTGCGGTCGATCTCCGCGCGGTCGCCGGCGACGGCGACGAGCAGGTAATCCGCGGGTCGCGTCGAATTCGGATCGTGCAGGGTGAAGCAGCCCGAGCTTTCGACGATCGCGCCGATCAGCTCGCGCGGACTGCCGAGGCCGTACCGCGTCCATCCCTGCATGTCGCCTTCGGCCACGGCCATGGTGCCGAGCGGCGCCGGACAGCGGGTGATCTCGATCGCCCTCTCGGCGGCCGCCGCCGGCGCGGCGAGCGTCAGCAGCAGGGCGGCGACGGGAAGAGTGGTGATGCGCTGCATGTCGAACCCCCAAGTCGATGTGCAGCAACGATATGATGCACGGCCGGCCCGGGGATCAAATGACAAAGTCGGTTAGGGTCGCCGTTCGATGCCTTGAGCCAGAACTGACTCTAGCCGCGTGCGAACAGGCGGCTGTCCCAGCAGACCGGGACCGGCATGTCGTGGCTGAGCTGCGCGGCTTGCGGATGCCTGAGGTTGATCAGGAAGTTGCGGTCGATCCGGCCGCCGGGGATGGACGGCACGATCAGGAGGAGCGATCGCCCCTCGGATTGCCAGTTGGCGCCATAGCCTTTCGTGATCGACGGATCGGCGCCGTCCCAGCCGGGATGCCGCCCCGGATCGAACGTCTCGTAGGAGACGCCGGGCGGGATCGTGATCCGGATATGATGCTGGTTGGCCGGCAGCACGGCACTGAAGCTCACCAGTTTCTCGAGCAGCGCCGTCGAATAATGTTCCGACGCGTAGAGCATCGGCGTCGAGGCGGTGTTCCAGCGGCCCGGATAGAGCCGGGACCCTTCGTCGTCGAAGATCGGGTACTTTCCGGCCGGGTCGCCGATCCGGAAGCCGTGGAGGACCCGGTCGACGAGGCCCGGTCTATGCCGCGCCGCCATAGGCCGCGCTGCCGAGCAGGTTCACCACCAGGTCGGCGCCGACGCCGGTCTCGACCGCGACGTCGATCGGCTTCTGCCCGTCGAGCAGCATGTGGGGGCGATGCAGGAAGGCGCGGGCCTTCTCCTCGTCCCTGTAGATTTCCATCGCGAAGTCCCAGACCTTGGCGAGCGCGGCGACGCGATTGCCTTCGTCGACGGTAAGGCGCGGCTCGGCCTGGCTCTTCCGGCGCGTCAGGGTGGCGCGCGGGATGAAGCGATGGACGAAGCGGGGATCACCGGGCGCGACCGTGGCCGCGAGCCGCTCGAGCGAGGCCAGCGGAAGCCCCGACTTGATCGACTCGACGAGGGCCAGCGGCGATCCGCGAAGCCGCTTCAGTCCCAGCGATCCGGCAATGTCACGGGCTTCGGCGAGCATGTCTCATCCTGTTCAACTGAGCCCGATATAAGGCTCATTTGAACATCACGCAAGCATAGGGAGGCGTAAAGCCCCTATTGCGTCGCCTCCCGCACCTTCAGCCATTCGTCCACGGCCGCGGCGCATTCGCGGCCCTCGCGGATCGCCCAGACGACGAGCGATTGGCCCCGGCGCATGTCGCCGCAGGCGAAGATGCCGTCGCGCGGCGTGGCGTAGGGGCTGGCGCTGTCGATCCGGACCCCGGCCTTGTCGACGATGCCGCCCGGCGGCGGGCCGGTGAAACCCATGGCGAGGAGGACGAGATCGGCCTTGATCTCGAAGGTCTCGCCATTGCGCTCGCATTCCAGCGCGCGCACCTCGCCGTCGCCGACGAAGCGGCGGGTGACCACGGCGAACTCGCGATCGCATCCTTCCTCCTGCGAGGAGGATGTGCGCAGTTTCATCGGCCAATAGGGCCAGCTCACCCCCTTATCCTCCTTGAGCGGCGGCTGCGGCAGTATCTCGAGCTGGGTGACCGAGGCCGCGCCCTGGCGATTGGCGGTGCCGATGCAGTCGGAGCCGGTATCGCCGCCGCCGATGACCACGACATGCTTGCCCAAAGCGGTGATCGGCTCGCCTTGCTCGGAAAGGCCGGCGACGCGGCGATTCTGCTGGACGAGATAGTCCATGGCGAAATGGACGCCGCCGAGCTCGCGCCCCGGCACGGGCAGGTCTCGCGGCTGCTCGGCCCCGCCGGCAAGGACGAGGCATTGATAATCGTCCATCAGCCGCTCGACCGAGACGGTCGCGCCGACTTCCATGCCGGTGCGGAAGATCACCCCTTCCACCTCCATCTGGGCGACGCGCCGGTCGATCAGCCCCTTCTCCATCTTGAAGTCGGGAATGCCGTAGCGGAGCAGGCCGCCGATCCGGTCGGCCTTCTCGAAGACCGTGGGGGCGTGACCCATCCGCGCCAGCTCCTGGGCGCAGGCGAGGCCGGCCGGGCCCGAGCCGACGACGGCGATGCGCTTGCCGGTGCCGCGGTCGGCGCATTGCGGCACGATCCAGCCCTCGCGCCAGCCCCGGTCGACGATCTCGCACTCGATCGTCTTGATCGTCACCGGATCGTCGTCGAGGTTCAATGTGCAGGCCGCTTCGCAGGGCGCCGGGCAGACCCGCCCGGTGAATTCCGGGAAGTTGTTGGTCCGGTGCAGCCGCTCGAGCGCGGCGCGCCACTGGTCGCGCGAGACCAGGTCGTTCCAGTCCGGGATCAGATTGTTGACCGGGCAGCCATTGTGACAGAACGGAATGCCGCAATCCATGCAGCGCTCGCCCTGGCGGCGAACCTCGCCGGTCGGCAGCGGCTCGACGAACTCGCCCCAATGTTTGAGGCGCTCGCGCACCGGCCGATAGGGGCGGTCGCGCCGCTCGATCTCCAGGAAACCAGTGGGATTGACCATCGGGCCTAGTCCTTCTTCACTCGGCGGCCACGGCCGCGGCCTCGAGCTCGTTGAGCGCGCGGCGATAATCGACGGGAACGACCTTGACGAACCGCCCGACGGCGGCGCCCCAGTCGTCGAGCAGGGCACGGGCGCGGGCGCTCGCGGTCAGCTCGAAATGGCGCTCGACCAGCAGGCGGAGCCGTTCGGCATCGTGGCGCAGCGGCTCGGCCATCGGCATCGACGGGTCGAAACCCGCCCCCGAATAGCCGGGCCGGACCGGCTCGAGGTCGACGCCGGCGAGGTTGCATTGCGGCTCGAGCTGATTGTCGGGATCGTAGACATAGGCGATGCCGCCGGACATGCCGGCCGCGAAATTGCGGCCGACGGCGCCGAGCACGACGACCATGCCGCCGGTCATATATTCGCAGCCATGGTCGCCGGTCCCCTCGACGACCGCGAGCGCGCCCGAGTTTCGGACGGCGAAACGCTCGCCGGCGACTCCGGCGAACCAGGCCTCGCCCTCGGTCGCGCCATAGAGGCAGGTATTGCCGACGACGATATTGGCGGCCGCGTCGCGCGGAACGTCGTCGGGCTGGCGCACGATCAACCGGCCGCCGGACAGACCCTTGCCGGCATAATCGTTGGCATCGCCGACCAGCTCGAGGGTGACGCCGCGGGAAAGGAAGGCGCCGAAGCTCTGCCCGGCCGTGCCGATCAGCCGCGCGTGGAGGCTCCCTTCCGGCATCCCGTCATGGCCGTGGCGGCGGGCGATCTCCCCGGACAGGGAAGCACCGATCGACCGCATGACGTTGTTGACCGCACGCTCGATCCGTACCGGCATCGGCCCGTCGAGCGTGTCGATGAGCTGGCGATCGACCGGCGATCCGGCCTCGCGCCGCACCGGCTCGCTGTGCCGGCGCAGCCCGCCCGTGTCCGGCTGGACCAGCAGCCGTTGAAGGTCCACCCCGCGCGCCTTCCAATGTTCCTCCGCATCGCGCGCCACGAGCAGGTCGGTGCGTCCCACTAATTCGTCGACGCTGCGCACGCCGAGCTCCGCCATGATCGCGCGCAGCTCCTCGGCGACGAAGAAGAAATAGTTGATCACATGCTCGGCCGTCCCGGTGAAGCGGGCGCGGAGCACCGGATCCTGGGTGGCGATGCCGACCGGGCAGGTGTTGAGATGGCATTTGCGCATCATGATGCAGCCGGCGGCGATCAAGGGCGCGGTGGCGAAGCCATATTCGTCGGCGCCGAGCATGGCGGCGACGGCGACGTCGCGGCCGGTGCGAAGCCCGCCGTCGGCCTGGACGCAGATCCGCTCGCGAAGGCCGTTCAGCACCAGGGTCTGCTGGGTCTCGGCGAGGCCGATCTCCCAGGGCAGGCCGGCATGGGTCAGCGAGGTCAAGGGCGAGGCGCCGGTGCCGCCCTCGTAGCCGGCGATGGTGACATGGTCGGCCATGCACTTGGCGACGCCGGCGGCGACGGTGCCGACGCCGACCTCGGAGACGAGCTTCACCGACACGCGCGAGGCGGGATTGACGCTCCTCAGATCGTGGATCAGCTGAGCCAGATCCTCGATCGAATAGATGTCGTGGTGCGGCGGCGGCGAGATCAGGCCGACGCCGGGCGTCGAATGGCGGACGCTGGCAATGTGCCGGTCGACCTTGTGGCCCGGAAGCTGGCCGCCCTCGCCGGGCTTGGCGCCCTGGGCGATCTTGATCTGCAGCTCGTCGGCATTGACCAGATATTCCGCGGTGACGCCGAAGCGGCCGGAGGCGATCTGCTTGATCGCGGAGCGCATCGAGTCGCCCGACGGCAGCGGCCGGAAGCGGTCGGATTCCTCGCCGCCCTCGCCGGTGTTCGAGCGGCCGCCGATCCGGTTCATCGCGACGGCGAGCGTGGTGTGCGCCTCGCGGCTGATCGACCCGAAGCTCATCGCGCCGGTGGTGAAGCGGCGGACGATCTGGGCCGCCGGCTCGACCTCGTCGATCCCGACGGCCGGGCCGGCGGGCCGGAAGTCGAGCAGGCCGCGGACGGTGAGCAGCCGGCGGCTCTGCGCGTTGAGCTCGGCGGCGAAGGCGCGATATTTCTCGGGCAGGTTGCCGCGCACCGCATGCTGAAGGTTGGCGACGCTGTCATGGGTCCAGGCATGGGTTTCGCCGCCGATGCGCTGGCCGTAGAGGCCGCCGAGATCGAGCGCCTCGTCATCGGCGACGGCGGCGCGGTGCCGCTTCGCCGTCTCCTCGGCGAGCTCGGGCAGGTCGATGCCGCCGATGGTGGTGCGGGTGCCGGTGAAATAGCGATCGACGAGCGCCTCGCCGAGGCCGATCGAGTCGAAGATCTGGGCGCCGCAATAGCTCTGGTAGGTTGAGATGCCCATCTTGGACATCACCTTCAAAATGCCTTTGCCGATCGCCTTGATGTAATTGGCCTGGGCATTGGGCGCGTCGGACAGGGCCGCGATCGTCTCGAAGGCGAGCCAGGGATTGACCGCCTCGGCGCCGTAGCCGGCGAGCACGCAGAAATGATGGACCTCGCGCGCCTCGCCCGTCTCGATGACGAGCCCGGTCTGCATGCGCAGGCCCTGGCGGATGAGGTGGTGATGGACCGCGCCGGTAGCGAGCGCCGCCGGGATCGGGATCCGCTCCGGGCCCGCCGCCCGGTCGGACAGGACGAGCACGTTGACGTCGGCGAGCACCGCCTCGGTCGCTTCCCAGCACAGCCGCTGCAGCGCCGCTTCGAGCGACTGGGCGTCGCCGCCCTTGGGCCAGGTCGCGTCCAGGGTCGTCGTCCGGAAGGCGCCGTCGAGAGTCTCCTCGATCGACCTGATCTTCTCGAGATCCTCGTTGGTGAGGATCGGCTGCGACGCCTCCAGCCGCTTGTGGGTGCCGGCCTGGTGGCCGAGCAGGTTCGGGCGCGGCCCGATCATCGTCACCAGCGACATGACCAGGCTCTCGCGGATCGGGTCGATCGGCGGGTTGGTGACCTGGGCGAAATTCTGCTTGAGATAGTCGTAGAGCAGGCGCGGCCGCTCCGACAGCACCGCCGGCGGCGTGTCGGTGCCCATCGATCCGATCGGATCGTCGCCGTCCCGCGCCATCGGCGCCAGGAAGAATCTGAGATCCTCCTGGGTGTAGCCGAAGATGCGCTGGAGCGTCGCCAGGTCGCCGGGATCGGTGTGCTTGGCGCCCTCGGCGCCCTGCGGCAGGTCCTTGAGGTTGAACTGGGTCTCCTGCAGCCACTCGCGATAGGGCGCGGCGCCGGAGAGGCTCGCCTTGACCTCCTCGTCCTCGACGATCCGGCCCTGGTCGAGGTCGATGAGCAGCATCTTGCCCGGCTGCAGGCGCCATTTGCGCACGATCCTCTCCTCGGGGATCGGCAGCACGCCGGATTCGGAGGCCATGACGACGAGATCGTCGTCGGTGACGAGGAAACGGGCAGGACGCAGGCCGTTGCGGTCGAGGGTGGCGCCGATCTGGCGGCCGTCGGTGAAGGCGATGGCGGCGGGGCCGTCCCAGGGCTCCATCAAGGCGGCATGATATTCGTAGAAGGCGCGCCTGTTCGGCTCCATCCGGGCATTGCCGGCCCAGGCCTCCGGGATGAGCAGCATCACCGCATGGGGCAGCGAATAGCCGCCGGCGAGCAGCAGCTCGAGCGCATTGTCGAGGCAGGCCGTGTCCGACTGGCCGTGCGGGATGATCGGCCACATCTTGTCGAGATCGGCGCCGATCAGCGGCGATTCGAGCGTGCGCCGGCGCGCGTTCATCCAGTTCACGTTGCCGCGCAGCGTGTTGATCTCGCCATTATGGGCGATGAACCGGTAGGGATGGGCCAGCCGCCAGGACGGGAAGGTGTTGGTCGAGAATCGCTGGTGGACCATCGCCAGCGCCGAGGTGGTGAGCGGGTCGGCGAGGTCCTTGTAGAAGGTGCCGATCTGGTGGGCGAGCAGCATGCCCTTGTAGACGAGGGTCCGGCTCGAGAAGGAGGCGACGTAGAATTCCGCCAGGCCCGGAAGATCGCGCTTCCGCGCCAGGTCCGTGAGCGGGTTCTGGGTCTGCTTGCGGATGGCGAGCAATTTGCGCTCGAACGCGTCCTGGTCCTTCACGTTGGGGCCGCGGGCGACCACCGCCTGGCGGATGTCGGGCATGGTCGCCATCACCGATCCGCCGATCCCGCTCGTGTCGACCGGCACCTCGCGCCAGCCGACCAGGACCTGCCCCTCGATCCGGATGAAGCGCTCGAACCTTTCCATCGCCGCGGCGCGGCTCGCCTCGTCGCGCGGCAGGAAGCACATCGCCACCGCATAGTCGCCCGGCGCCGGCAGGTTCAGCCGCGCCTTGTCGGCCCAGTCGCGGAACAGGGCATCGGGGATCTGGATCAGGCAGCCGGCGCCGTCGCCCATCTCGGGGTCGGCGCCGACGCCGCCGCGATGGTCGAGATTGACCAGGATCTGCAGCCCTTGGGCGACAATCTGGTTCGATCGGCGTCCCTTGACGTCGGCGACGAAGCCCATGCCGCAGGCGTCGCGCTCGTTGGCCGGGTCGTAGAGCCCCTGGCGGGCGGGAGGGTTCGTCGTCGCTCGGGTCATCGTCATTCCATACAGCTAGATCGTGTCACGCCTTCAGCCGAACCTCAGACCGAGCCGCCGCTCGGCCGAAGGCTTCGCCGGCTTCCAGCCGAGCATCGGCGCACGCGCCTCGTAGTCGGCGATTGCCGGCTCGGCCTCCAGCGTGACGCCGATCTCGTCCAGCCCCTTGAGCAGGCATTCGCGCCGAAACGGGTCCAGCGTGAAGGTGAACGATTCACCCGCCGCCGTGACCTTCAGGGCCTCGACATCTATCGCGAGGCTCTGATCCTGCGCGATTTCGAGCAGGCGATCAACCGCCGCCGGGTCGAGCGCGACGGTGACGATGCCGTTCTTGAAGGCGTTGCCGGCGAAGATGTCGGAGAAGCTCGGCGCGATCACCGCCTTGATCCCGAGGTCGAGCAGCGCCCAGGCGGCATGTTCGCGGCTCGATCCACAGCCGAAATTGTCGCCGGCGATCAGGATCGGCGCGCCCGAATAGCGCGGATCGTCGAAGACGTTGCCGGGCTCGGCGCGGATCGTCTCGAAGGCGTGGGCGCCCAGCCCCTCGCGGGTCACCGTCTTCAGGTGGTCGGCCGGGATGATGATGTCGGTGTCGACGTTCCTGAGCCCGAGCGGGATCGCCCGTCCCTCGACGCGCGTGACGCCGTTCATCCGACCAGCTCCCTGACGTCCGCCAGCCGTCCGGTCACCGCCGCCGCCGCCGCCATCGCCGGCGAGACCAGATGGGTGCGCGCGCCCGGGCCCTGCCGGCCGACGAAGTTGCGGTTGGAGGTGGAGGCGCAGCGCTCGCCCGCCGGCACCCGGTCCGGGTTCATCGCCAGGCACATCGAGCAGCCGGGCTCGCGCCATTCGAACCCCGCCTCGAGGAAGATGCGGTCGAGGCCCTCTTTCTCCGCCTGGCGCTTGACCAGCCCGGAACCGGGCACGACCAAGGCCTGCTTGATCCGCGGATCGATCCGCCGCGTCCGGACGACCTCGGCGGCGGCGCGCAGATCCTCGATCCGGCTGTTGGTGCAGCTGCCGATGAAGACATGGTCGACCGCGACGTCCGCCATCGCCATGCCCGGCTCCAGGCCCATATAGTCGAGCGACTTGCGGGCGGCGGCCCGCTTGGCCGGATCCTCGAAGCTGTCCGGATCGGGGACCCGGCCGGTGACCGGCACGACGTCCTCGGGGCTGGTCCCCCAGGTCACGCTCGGCGCGATCTCGGCGGCGTCGAGGAAGACCTGCCGGTCGAAGGCGGCGCCTTCGTCGGTGGCCAGCGTGCGCCAATAGGCCTCCATCCGCCGCCAGTCGTCGCCGGCCGGCGCCATCGGCCGGCCCTTCAGATAGTCGAACGTCCGCTGGTCCGGCGCGAACAGGCCGGAGCGGGCGCCGGCCTCGATCGACATGTTGGCGACGGTGAGCCGGCCCTCGATGCTCATCCGATCGAACGTGCTGCCGCGATATTCGATGACGTGGCCGGTGCCGCCGGCGGTGCCGATCCGCCCGATCAGGGTAAGGATGAGGTCCTTGGGCGAGACGCCGAACGGCAAGTCCCCCTCGACCCGCACCTCCATCGTCCGCGACGGCTTCAGCCACAAGGTCTGGGTGGCGAGGACATGCTCGACCTCGCTGGTGCCGATGCCGAAGGCGAGCGCCCCCAAAGCGCCGTGCGCCGCCGTGTGGCTGTCGCCGCAGACCAGGGTCGTTCCCGGCAAGGTGAACCCCTGCTCCGGTCCGACGACGTGGACGATGCCCTGCTCGGCGGCGATGTCGGGGATGTAGGGCACGCCGAATTCGCGGACATTGCCCTCGAGCGCGGCGAGCTGCTCGGCGCTGCGGCGATCGAGCACGGGCTCGCGCCGGCCATTGTCGCCGACCCGGCGGGTGGTCGGCACATTATGGTCGGGCACGGCCAGCGTCAGGTCCGGCCGCCGCACCCGCCGCCCCTTCGCCCGCAGCCCGTCGAACGCCTGCGGCGAGGTCACCTCGTGGACGAGATGGCGGTCGATATAGAGGAGGCACGTCCCGTCCTCGCGCCGCTCGACGACATGCGCGTCCCAGATCTTCTCGTAGAGCGTCTTCGGGGCCGCCTCGGTCATCCGCAGCATCCCCGGTTCATCGCGATGAGGGCGAGATGGGCGTCGCGCGCCGAGATCCGCTCCTTCAGCCGCTCGCGCGTCTCCGCACCGAATTCGGAGCAGCTGTCCGATCCGCCCAGATCAGCGGTCCGGCAGCCGTCGGCGAGCGTGCTCTCGACTGCGTCGACGAGCAGGCTCTCCAGGTCCGGCCGGCCGAGATGGCCGAGCAGCATCGCCGCCGCCGCGATCGTCCCCGCCGGATTGGCGATGTCGAGCCCGGCTATGTCGGGCGCCGATCCGTGGATCGGCTCGAACAGGGCCGGCGGCGCCGCGCCGACGCTCGCCGACGGCAATATGCCGATCGACCCGCCGATCACCGCCAGCTCATCCGAGAGAATATCACCAAACAGGTTCTCCGTCAGGATCACGTCGAACCGCCGCGGCGACGTCACGAGCAGCATCGCCGCCGCGTCGACATAGAGATGGTCGAGCGTCACGTCGGGATAGCCGAGCGCAACCTCGCCGACCACCTGCCGCCACAGTTTCGAGGTGGCGAGGACATTGGCCTTGTCGACCGACGTCACCCTTTTGTGCCGGCGCCGGGCGGCGGCGAAGGCGACATGGGCGATCCGCTCGATCTCGGCGCGGCTATAGGCGCACAAATCGGAGGCATGGTCGGCCTCGAGGACCTTCTCGCCGAAATAGGCGCCGCCGGTCAGCTCGCGCACGACGAGGATGTCGGCGCCCTGCGCCAGCTCCGGCCGCAGCGGCGAAAGATGGACGAGCCCGCGCATCACCCGCGCCGGCCTGAGATTGGCGAACAGGCCGAGCGCGCCGCGCAGCTGCAGCAGCCCCGCCTCCGGCCGTTCGCGCGCACCGTCCCATTTCGGCCCGCCGACCGCGCCGAGCAGGATCGCGTCCGCGCCTTGGCACGCCGCCAGCGTCTCCGCGGGCAGCGGCAGCCCATGCCGGTCGATCGCGACGCCGCCGAAATCCCGCGCCTCGAATTCGAGGCCGAGTTCGCAGCCGTCCGACAGCAGCTCCAGGCACGCACGCGCCTCTCTCACCACCTCGGGCCCGATCCCGTCGCCGGGCAGCAGCACGATCCTCTTCACGCTCTCACTCCTCGCCGTCCCGCCCGCACGGGTGGAACTTCTCCCTCCCCCTTGCGGGGAGAGAACATTGCGCCGT
Source organism: Sphingosinicella terrae (assembly GCF_003347635.1). Classification (GTDB taxonomy): domain Bacteria; phylum Pseudomonadota; class Alphaproteobacteria; order Sphingomonadales; family Sphingomonadaceae; genus Allosphingosinicella; species Allosphingosinicella terrae. The sequence continues at coordinate 32,540 of NZ_QDFY01000003.1, read as the reverse complement.
CTCGCTCACCGCCACCCTCACGCCGCCTTCGCCGCTTCGGCGCGGGCGGCGCGGACTTGGCGGACGGCGTCGGCATTGCCGGCCGCGTCGATATAGGCGGCGACGCAGCCCGGCAGGACGTCGCGGGCACGGGCGCGGCCGGCGAAGACCTCGCCGTCGATCGAGATGCCCATCTCGACCAGCACGGTCGCGCCCTGGCCGTCGCTGGTCGCCTCGTCCGGATCGGCGGCGACATATTGGATCTCCAGCCCCTCGACCCGGCCCGGCACGCCCATGATCTGGCTGACCGCGGCGATGGCGGCGTCGAGCGCGCCCGGCGCGGTGCCGATGTCGGTCACCCGGCCGCGCTCGCCATGCTCCATCTCGACCCGAGCCACCGGCCATTGCTTGCCGGCCATTGGCGCGCGGATCTCGACCCGCGACAGGCTCCACGGCCGCGCGTTGCGTCCGCTCTCGACGCTCGACAGCAGAGCGAGCAGCCGGGCCGTGTCGACGATGCCGATCTCGTCCGCCAGCTCCTTGAACGCGGCGAACGCCTCGTCGAGCTTCTCCCCTTCCAGGAAATAGCCGAGCTCGCGCGCCCGCGCCGTCAAAGCGTGGCGGCCGCTATGCTTGCCGAGCACGATGCCGTCCGTGTCGAGCCCGATATCCTCGGGCTTCATGATCTCGTAGGTCTGCCGGTTCTGGAGCACGCCATGCTGGTGGATGCCGGCCTCGTGCGCGAACGCGTTTGCGCCAACGATCGACTTGTTGCGCGGCGGCGACACGCTGGTCACCTGGGCGAGCGCCCGGCTCGCCGCCATGATCTTGGTCGTGTCGACGCCGGTGCCGACGCCGAAATGGTCGGCCCGGGTCTTCAGCGCCATGACGACGTCCTCGAGCGCGCAGTTTCCCGCCCGCTCGCCGATGCCGTTGACCGCGCATTCCACCTGCCGCGCCCCGGCCCGCACCGCCGCCAGCGAATTGGCGACCGCCATGCCGAGATCGTCGTGGCAATGGGCCGAGAAGATCACGTCCGGCGTCCGGTCGACATGGTCGGCGAGATGGCGGAACAGCTCGTATATCTCGTCCGGGGTGGTGTAGCCGACCGTGTCGGGCACGTTCAGCGTCGTCGCCCCGGCCGCGGCGGCCGCGCTCAGGCACTCGACGAGATAGTCGCGCTCGGTGCGGATCGCGTCCTCGGCCGAGAATTCGACATCGTCGACCAGCTCGCGCGCATAGGCGACCTGGGCGCGGATCGCCTCGAGCACCTGCTCCCGGCTCATGTGGAGCTTGGCTTCGCGGTGGATCGGGCTGGTCCCGAGGAAGACGTGGATGCGCTTGCGCGCCGCCGGCGCCAGCGCCGAAGCGGCGGCATCGATATCGCCCCTGATCGCCCGCGCCAGCGAGCAGACCACCGGCCCCTCGATCGCCCTGGCGACCGCGCTCACCGCGCGTGAATCGCCGGGCGAGGCGGCGGCGAAGCCGGCCTCGATCACGTCCACCCGCAGCGCCGCCAGCGCGCGGGCGACGCGGAGCTTGCCCTCCTCCATCATCGAGAAGCCGGGCGCCTGCTCGCCGTCGCGCAGGGTGGTGTCGAAGATGCGTACTCGGTCCTCGCTCATGCCGCCCGCTCCCGCGCGACCGCGCTCGCATGGGTGACCCGGGAGACGCCGTGCAGGCGCTGCAGCTGCAGCCCCAGCACCTCGACCCGCCGGCCGGCATCGCGCGCGACCAGCTCGAGCGACAGGCTCGCCTGGCTGCCGCAGGGCTGCTCGCTCATGCCCAGGCCGCTGACCCGGAAGCCGCGCCGCTCGACGAGGCCGAGCATGCGAAGGACCGCCCCTTCCGCCGGGGCGAATTCGACGACGAGCCGTTCGTTCATGGCCTCTTCTCCATCATGTTCATGTTCGAGCTGTTGGGCGGCACCAGCGGCCACACATTCTCGCGCGGATCGATCCGCGCGTGGCAGAGGATCGGTCCCTCGGTGCGCAGCAGGCGCTCGATCGCGCCGGGAACCTCGGACCGATAGTCGATCGTGAACGCCTCGATCCCGAAGGCGCGGGCGACCTCGGCGAAGTCGGGATTGTCGTACAGGTCGACCTCGGAGAAATTGCCCTCGAAGAACAGTTCCTGCCACTGCCGGACCATGCCCAGTGCGCTGTTGTCGAGCAGCAGGATCTTGAGCGGCAGCCGGTAGCGCCGGATCGTCGCCAGCTCGTGGATGTTCATCATGATCGATCCGTCGCCGCTGACGGTGATCACGGTCGCCTCCGGCTCCGCCAGCAGGGCGCCGATTCCGGCCGGGATGCCGTAGCCCATCGTCCCCAGCCCGGCGCTGGTCAGGTGCGCCTGCGGCCGGGTGAAGCGGCAATGCTGCGCCACCCACATCTGGTGCTGGCCGACGTCGCAGGTCATGATCAGCTTGTCGCCGGCCGCTTCCGACAATTGCTTGAGCAGGGCCGGCGCGTAGATGCCGGTGCCGGGGGCATCGTAGCGGAACTGCCAGGCCTCCCGATTGTCGGCGCAGGTCCGCTGCCATTCGCCGATATCGGCCGGCCGCGCGGTCAGCCGGTCGAGCACGGCGTTGAGGTCGCCGGCGATGCCGATATCGGCCGCTCTCAGCTTGCCGATCTCGGCCGGGTCGCCGTCGACATGGATCACCCGCGCCCGCGGCGCGAAGGTGTCGAGCTTGCCGGTGGCGCGGTCGTCGAACCGGGCACCGACGCAGATCAGGAGGTCGGCGCCGTCGATCGCCGTATTGGCGGCGCGGGTGCCGTGCATGCCGAGCATGCCGAGGAAGCCCGGCGCGTCGGTCGGCAGTGCGCCCAGCCCCTTCAGGGTCGCGACTGAGGGGATGCCGCTTCGTGCCGCGAACTCGCGCAGCGCCCGCTCGGCGCGGGCGATGGCGATGCCGCCGCCGAAATAGAGGATCGGCGTCTTCGCCTCGGCGATCCACTGGTTGGCCAAGGCGATCGCCGCCGCGTCCGGTGCCGGCACTCCGGCCACCGCCGGCGGCTCGAAATTGCCGGAGAGGTGGACCTTCTGCTGGCCCATATCCTTGGGCAGGTCGATCAGCACCGGCCCGGGCCGCCCCGACTGCGCCAAGGCGAAGGCCTCGGCGAACACCACCGGAATGTCCTCGGTCCGCCGGATCAGGTAGCTGTGCTTCACGATCGGCAGGGTGATCCCGAAGATGTCGACTTCCTGGAACGCGTCGGTCCCCATCAAAGGCGAGGCGACCTGGCCGGTGATCGCGACCATCGGCACGCTGTCCATGAAGGCGTTGGCGATGCCGGTGACCAGGTTGGTGGCGCCAGGGCCGGACGTGGCGATGCACACGCCCGGCTTGCCGGTCACCCGGCCATAGGCGTCGGCGGCCAGGGCCGCCGCCTGCTCGTGCCGGACCAGGATGTGGGTCAGGCCCGAACCGGGCAGCGCGTCATAGACGGGCATGATCGCGCCGCCCGGATAGCCGAAGACATGGGTCACGCCCTCGCGCTCCAGCGCCTCTACGACCAGGCGCGCGCCGCTGACCGGCTCGGCCTGGGGACGAAGGGGCTGAACGGCGGAGGCGTTCCCACGCATGATCAGGCTCCCCGGCCGTAAGCGGCGGGCCGGAGAGCCCCACTCGTCACCCCTGCGAAAGCAGGGGTCCAAGCGGACTCACCACCCGGCGCGAACGCCGCTTGGGCCCCTGCCTGCGCAGGGGCGACGAAATGGGCGCCCGACATCACGCCGCCTCGCTCTCGGGCTGCGACTGCAGCCACGCCATCTGGTTGCGCAGGCGCGCGCCGACCTTCTCGATCGGCTGGTCGAGGTCGGCCTCGAGCATCGCCTTGTAATTGGGCTTGCCCGCCGCATTCTCCTCGATCCACTCGCGGGCGAACTTGCCGGTGCGGATGTCGCGCAGGATCTCGCGCATCCGCTCGCGCGTGTCGCTGTTGATCACCCTGGGGCCGGAGACGAGGTCGCCATATTTGGCGGTCTCGGACACGAACTGGTGCATCTTGGCGAGACCGCCCTCGTAGAGCAGGTCGACGATCAGCTTGAGCTCGTGCAGGCACTCGAAATAGGCGATTTCCGGCTTGTATCCGGCCTCGACCAGGGTCGTGAAACCGGAGACGACCAGCTCGCTGGCGCCGCCGCACAGCACCGCCTGCTCGCCGAACAGGTCGGTCTCGGTCTCCTCGGCGAAGCTGGTCTCGATCGCGCCGCCCTTGGTGCCGCCGATCCCCTGGCAATAAGCCAGCGCCTTGGCGCGGGCGCCGCCGCTCGCATCCTGCTGGACCGCGAACAGCGACGGCACGCCGCGGCCGATCTCATATTCGCGGCGGACGAGGTCGCCCGGCCCCTTGGGCGCGACCAGCACGACGTCGATGTCGGCGCGCGGATCGACCTCGCCGTAATGGACCGAGAAGCCGTGGGCGACGAGCAGGGCCGCTTCAGGCGCCAGGTTGGGCGCGATCGCCTCGGCATAGACCGAACGATGGGTCATGTCCGGGGTGAGCATCGCCACCAAGGCGGCGCCCTTCGCCGCCTCGGCGGGGCTCGTCACCTTGAAGCCGTCGGCCTTCGCCTTCTTCTCGGCCGGGCCGCCGGCGCGAGCGCCGACGACGACGTCGAAGCCGCTGTCACGCAAGTTGCGGGCATGGGCGCGCCCCTGGCTGCCATAGCCGATGACGGCGATGGTTCCGGCGAGCGCCGCCGGGTCGGCATCCTGGTCTGTGTAGATTCGTTCCACTTGAGGTTCTCCTTCGCGAAGTCACAAAGAAAAACCCCCCGCTCCGGTGGGAGCGGGGGGTTCTGTTTAAGGGTCTTTTCTATCTAGACCTTCAGCCAGAGCCGGGCACCGCTCCCGATGGGGCGCTAATAAGTACGAGGGTAATAAGGAGGGCGTCGGCGGCGCGGAGCGTCACCGTCTGGATGTCGGCGCTGATATTCGCGTTCAGCAGCACGTCCAATTCCCAAGCCAGCGGCACGAGGCCGCGATCGATCCAAAGCATAGACAGGGCGGCGCCGGGAGCGCAACCCCCTCATTTGCCGCACTGCAAAAAACCTTGCCCTTTGTGGGACAAGAACCTTAACAAAATGGTGAAGCCGAAGGGCAATGGGAAAGAGTCCATGATTTGCAAGTACTTGCGAGTAATCGCCCTCTAATCTCCCCTCCCTGCACGCAGGGAGGGGCCGGGGGTGGGTAGGCCCGAAGCCCAGCGCCGGCGCCGACGACCCGACCCTCGAACGACGAGACCGAGGCGAACGCACCCACCCCTAGCCCCTCCCTGCGTGCAGGGAGGGGAACCAGAAGACGAGGTCCCCCAAGTCATGACCAAATCCCCCACCCTCCCCTCCCACGATCTCGTCGAGGGCCCCGCCCGCGCCCCGGCCCGCGCCATGCTCCGCGCCGCCGGCTATGACGAGGAGGCCATGGCGAAGCCGATGATCGCCATCGTCAACACCTGGTCGACCGTCACCCCGTGCAACATGCACCTGCGCGGCCTCGCCGAGCATGCCCGGCGCGGCATCGAGCAGGCCGGCGGCACTGCGGTCGACTTCAACACCATCGTCGTCACCGACGGCATCTCGATGGGCACGCCCGGCATGCGCGCCTCGCTGATGAGCCGCGAGGTGATCGCCGATTCCGCCGAATTGGCGGTGCGCGGCCACATGCTCGATGCGGTCCTCTTCCTGGTCGGCTGCGACAAGACCATCCCCGCCGCGGCGATGGCGGCGGCGCGGCTCGATCTGCCGAGCGTCGTCCTCTACGGCGGCTCGATCATGCCCGGCCGGCTGGGCGACAAGGCCCTCACCATCCAGGACGTGTTCGAGGCGGTCGGCGCCCACAGCGCCGGCACGATCGGCGACGGCGAGCTGCTCGAGGTCGAGAAGGCCGCCTGCCCCGGCGCCGGCGCCTGCGGCGGCCAGTTCACCGCCAACACGATGGCGCTCGCCATGACTTTCCTCGGCCTCTCCCCGGTCGGCCTCAACGACATCCCCGCCACCCATCCGGGCAAGCCCAAGGCCGCCGAGGAAGCGGGCCGGATCCTGGTCGACGCCGTCCGCGCCGGCCGCAACGCCCGCAGCCTGATCACCCCGGCGAGCCTCAGGAACGCCGTCGTCGCCGGCACCGCCACCGCCGGCTCGACCAACCTCGTCCTCCATCTCCTCGCCATCGCCCGCGAGGCCGGGATCGCCGAGCACGACTTCAACATCGACCTGTTCGACGAGATCTCGCGCGCCACCCCGGTCATCGCCGACCTGAAGCCCGGCGGCCGCTTCATGGCCCCCGACATGGCCGCCGCCGGCGGCTCCGCCTTGCTCGGCCGGCGGCTGATGGAGGCCGGACTCATCACCGACGCGCCGACCGTCACCGGCGGCTCGCTCTTCGCCGCCTTCGAAGGCGCCGAGGAGACTCCCGGCCAGGAGGTGATCGTCACCCCCGAGCAGCCGATCAAGGCGCGCGGCGGCTACGGCATACTCTACGGCAACATCGCCCCCGAAGGCTGCGTCGTGAAACTGGCCGGGCACGGCAAGCTGCGCTTCGACGGCCCCGCCAAGGTCTATGACGGCGAGGAGGCCTGCTTCGACGCCCTCACCCACGGCCAGATCGAGCCCGGCGACATCGTCGTCATCCGCGGCGAGGGCCCGGTCGGCGGCCCCGGCATGCGCGAGATGCTCGCCATCACCGCCGCCATCCAGGGCCGCGGCCTCGGCAACGACGTCGCCTTGGTCACCGACGGCCGCTTCTCCGGCGCCACCTACGGCTTCATGGTCGGCCACGTCAGCCCCGAGGCCGCCCGCGGCGGCCCGATCGGCCGCCTGAGGACCGGCGACCGCATCGTCATCGACGTCGACGCGCGGGTGATCGAGACCGACGCCGACTTGAACGCGCGGGAACCGGTGGCGCTGCCGCGGCGGCCGGACGTGATCGGCGCCTATGCCAAATATGCGCGGCTGGTGGGGAGTGCCTCGCATGGCGCGGTGACGAGCGGGGCTGGGGAGTGAACGAGACCGTAACCAAGTGAGGGAGGCGCTGGGGATCTGCTCTTAATCCGCCTGCGTGGTTCCCGCCATTGCAGGCGCCCGGTTGTCGTCGCAAGGATGTGAGGGTGTGGCGAGTCACCTTTGTAGCCGTCGTCGTGGCTGTTTTGGCGTTCTGCGCCGGCTGGTGGCTGCGAGAGCAACGGGCGATCGAATCGTGTCAGAGCGTGAATGGCGATTGGTCCGAACATGGTCCGGCGGGGGGCTATTGTTACGGAAGCCCCTATGGCGAAGCCCAGCCCTGACCGTCATTTAGTCCTGGCTGGCGCTCCAGTGAATATCGCTGACAGTACACAGTTAGGGCTGCACATGCTCAGCCATCCAACTCCTTGATCCTCGCTTCAATCCTGTCGGACAGCTTATAGATATCCGTCAGATCTTGGATCTGGTGACGCTCCTCACCCTTTCCTGAGAACGTTCCCACATACTTGACTGCAATGCCGTTGAAATGCAGCCGAGCGAGTGACTTCCGATTGTTGTCGTCGAGCAGAATAGCGCAATAGGATTTCGCATCCCGCATCACTACCCGCTTGGGGTCCACGTGCTTCGCGGCAATCGCTTGGACTATGTGGTAACCGGAGATCTCCTCCTGCGTGGTGATGATCACGTCATCAGTCGCAGGTTCGGCTTCATCCTCTTCCGGCAGCGTGGTTGCATTGAGAGCATTGGTGAGACGGTCGTTGACCACATCCCGCACGATCGAGTTGAAGGCGTTCGCGATCAGGCGCTGGAAATTCTCTTTCACGGTAGAGGTCACTCGGCCCCCGTGGATCCGGCCGGCAATGAGGCGGGTGAACTCCTCCGACGGCTCAGCCACCTCCTTTTCGACTTCCTTTCGGATGAGAGATTCCAGCTTCAGGTTACCAGCCGCCTCGACAATCGCGTCGATATTGAAATTGGCCTTGCTAAACTTCTCAAGGATCCGGAGATCCTGACGCTTGATGGCATCCATCGTGAAGGTGAAGAAGGGCTCGCTGTCCATCTTGTTGGGTTGGTCGATGTCCGAGTAGAATCTGTACACAGCTCCGTTCGTGAGGATCGCAAGGCGCGCATCGGTGACCATGAAATAGCGGAAGAGCTGCGAGGCATGATTGATGCTCAGTTCCGCAGTCGAAGGCTTGCACTCCACGAGGATCTTGACCTTTCCTTCCTCGCATATGGCGTAATCGACCTTCTCGCCCTTCTTCGTGCCGACGTCGCAGGTGAATTCTGGCACGACCTCCGCAGGGTTGAAAACGTCATATCCCAGCGCCTGCAAGAATGGCATAACGAGTGCCGTCTTGGCCGCTTCCTCGGTAAGCAGGATTTCCCGATGCTTCTCTGTTCGTGCCGCCAGCTCGGTAAGTCGTGTCGCCAGATCCATGATTGCACCCTCCCCAGTGCCAATCTTACCCGAATACGCCGAGAGTGCTATACCTTCTAGAAAGGGCGGGAAGGCTGTCGTGATAGTACGAATTCTCGCTCTGCTTATTCTTTGGCAGGCTGATCGACATTCTCCTGGTGATCCTGTGCCTCCGTCCTCGGATGAGCCTGTCGCGCCCTGTCCTGCTGGCCGCCTCGAATGTTCTCCTTGGGAACGAACATGGGCGAATGGTTCTCTGGTTGCGAGCCGGCCGGAAGACCAGTTGGGCGAGGGGCCACACATACTTATTGTTTCCGACGGGGGCTTCATCACGAGAGTCGACTACCGTAGTGGCTCCGAGTGTCAGAGTGCCCGGGACTGGGCTCGGCGCCAAGTTGCGCCTCCAGCGAACACTCAAGCGCTGATCCACGATCCTGCACGCATGTCGATAGTCTGCGTGCCTCGATAACCGCCTCACGCGAATTCCGGTGAGTTCCAGGACATAATACTTAATTGGCGCGCCCAAGCCGTGTCGAACTCCCCTCTACTCCTCCACCTCGGCATGGTCGTAGCTCTAGCTGGTGAGCAGCCGGGGGCCGGCCGCCGTCCACTGCCACAGATGCATGTAGCGGGCGCCGCCGACCAGCTGCCAGTGGGGGCTCTCCCCGTCGTCGCCGACAAGAGCGATGGCAGCAGGAAGAGACGTGCGGCCACTCATCGAGCTCCGGTCAATTTCATCGCGCAGCGCCGTTCTGCAGGAAGGCCGGTCCCCGCCTCGTCCTCGAGAATTCTCGCAAGCTTCGGTGTCAGGTCGCTATTCTCGACGATTCTAAAACCCAGGCGGCGATAAAGAGGCTCGTTCCAGGGAACGTCGCGAAACGTAGTGAGCGTCAATCCGGCCAACTCGTTCGCCGCGGCGAACTGGCCGGCGAGGTCGATCAGCGCGCGGCCAATTCCCTGGCCCTGAGCGTCGAGCCGCACGGCCACTTCGAGGATGTGAAAACAGCCTTCGAAGACTTCCCCGTTCAGAAAGCCGATCGGCGAGCCTCCTTCGTCGGTCGCTACCCAGGCGGTGCGGTTCTCGATGAGCGCCCTGTGACGCTCTTCGCTCTGCACCGCATCGTCGGCGATCCAGGCCAGATCAGGCAGGCTCAGAAAGGCTTTGGCGGCGGAGCGCTCGATGCCCGGCAGATGAGGCACGTCGCCTGTCGTGGCAGCCCTTAGGCCGAACTTCATCGGCAAACCTCTCGACGAAGTGGCTTCGCGCGGCATCTTCTGCGCCCTTTCTACCGAGATTCCTGCCTCAAACGCATCTCCAGCGCTTGCCGGCAGCCCCGGCTCAATCGCAGCCGGATGCCGCTCAGCAGGACGACCGCATAGTCGCCGGAGCTTTGCAGCTCCAGCCCGGCGACGCGTCGGAGGTTGACGATCGTCGAGCGGTGAATGCGGACGAAGGCGTCGCCAAGATCGCGCTCGAGCTCCGCCATGGTCCGGCGGATCAGGTGCGTGTTCGGCCCGACGTGAAGGCAGGCATAGTAGCTTGCGGCCTCCACCCAATCCACGTCGGACATATCGATGAAGAGCAATTGACGAGGCGTCTTCACGGCCAGGCGTCGGGGCGCGTGGCGGTGCGTCGCATGGAGAGCGATCCGTTCCTTGGCGCGGGCCAGCGCCCGCGCGAAGCGCGCGTCGTCGAACGGCTTCAGCAGATAGTCGAGCGCCCCCGCCTCGAAGGCGCGCAGCGCATATTCATCATGGGCGGTGACGAATATCGTCGTTTGCGGGCAATCGCTGCCGAGCAGCTCGAGCACGTCGAAACCGTCGCATTCGGGCATCTGCACGTCGAGGAACAGCAGGTCAGGCTTGCGCTGCCGGATCGCCGCGACGGCCTCCGCGCCGGAGGCACATTCCCCGATCACGCCGATCTCGGGATCGCCCTTCAGCAGGACGACGAGATTGCGCCGGGCGAGTGGCTCGTCGTCGACGACGAGCGCGCGGATGGGCGGGGGCAGCGTCATGGGGCCACCACCAGCGGCAATGTCACGACCACCTCGACGCCGCCGTCCAGGTTCCTGACGGCGAGATCGGCCGCGTCGCCGTGCATGATCCCCAGCCGCGTGCGCAGATTGGCGAGGCCGACGCCCGCGCCGTCGGTCTCCCAATCGGCGGCCAGGGCCGGGCGGTCATTATAGACGCTGAGGGATAGCACCGCGCCGTTCTGAACCGCGGCGACGCGGATCTCGCCGCCGGCGACGCGCTCGGCAAGGCCGTGCTTGATGGCATTCTCGACGAGCGGCTGGAGCAGCAGGCTCGGCACCTGCGCGTTCGTCAGCGCCTCCGCTACGTCCACGCGGTAGGTGAGGCGCTCGCCGAAGCGGACCTTCTGGATGTCGACGTAGCGCTGAACATATTCGAGCTCCTCGGCGAGGAACACCACCGGCTTGTGATCTTGGGAGGCGCGGCGGAGGATTTCGCTGAGCCCCACGATCATGTCGACCGCCGCCGCCTTGCGATCGTCGCGGATCAGTCCGACGATCGAGTTGAGCGTGTTGAACAGGAAGTGCGGCTCCATCTGACGGAGCAGCGCGGCGAGCTGGGCCTTGGAGAGCTCCTCGCCCAGCCGAGCGGTCTCGGCCACCTTGCGCGCTACCTTGTCCCGCGAGTCCACGAGATAGGTGATGGCGAGGATCAGCATGTAGGCGAACAGGCAGATCAGCCCGTGGAAGATCAGCGTCGCGCCGAGCGTGTCCAAGAAGGTCGGCGCCTGACGATGCGCCCAGGGATTGAACAGCATGTGGAGGGCCGCGGACCACCCCTCCGCGATCATCGTGATTCCAAAGAGCGCCGTGAGGTGCGCAGCGATGCCCCGCGCCGTCGGCGAGGGGACAAGTGGATGGCGCCGCGCCAGCTCGATGACGAAGGGCGTGGCCAGCGCCCAGGGCAGCCAGCCCGTCAGCTCGATCGCGAACAGCAGCGCCTCGCCGCCGCGGCGCCCCATCGCGTGCTGCATGAAGAGCGACTGGGTCGCCTCGAACAAGGCGGCGGCGAACCAGAAGAGGGCGATCCATCGCCAGCTGATCATCGGCACGCGCGGGGCGGCGGAGTGGCTCATGCCCGCGATCCTAGCTCAATGCGCGCCAAACGCCGCATCGATGCAGCGAACCGCCGGCTGGCTGCAGCGAACCGCCTTCGTCGCTCCGGCCGCCGCCCCTAGGCTTGGCACTCGACGGCTAGAGGAAACCGGATGAACGGCATCGCGCCCTTGACCCGCTTTGGCGGGGTCGTCCTGACTTGTGCCGCCGCCGTGCCGGCGGCCGCGCAGGACAATGCCGTCCGCAACGCCGCCGACGCGTTCGGGGAGCGCGCCGGGATCGAGCAATCGGGTCTTTATACCGAGAACCAGGTGCGCGGCTTCGACCTCAACGACAGCGGTGCCTATCGCATCGACGACGCCTATTTCAGCCGCGCCCAGGGGCTGGACGACACGATCCTGGCGGGGGTGAGCGTCCGCGTAGGCGTCAACGCCGCGCGCCTTCCCTATCCCGCGCCTTCGGGCGTCGTGAACTACCGCCTGCGGGAGGCCGGGCCGACGAACGAGCTGCGACTGAGCGCGGGGCTGCGCGACTTCGGCACCCGCGTGGTGCAGGGCGATTTCTCGCTGCGGGCGGGAGCTTTCGATCTCGCCGGCGGTCTCGTCTGGCGTCCGGTGTGGCGGCTGGCGCAAGGCTATCGCGGCGCGGCCCGCAACGGCGGTGCAGTGATCGGCTGGAACGTCGCGCCCGGCCACCGTCTGCGCGCGTTCGGATCGATCAACGACCGCGAATATGATGGCGACTATGCGGTGATCCCGATCGGCGGGGCGATCCCGCCGAACCTGAGGCCGCTGCACCAATATTCGCCGGACTGGGCGCGCACCGTCGGCACGACCACCAACCTCGGCCTCCTCTACCGCGGCGAACTCCACGGCTTCACCGTCGACGCCTCAGCCTTCCGCTCGATCTTCTCGCTCGCCAATGCGGACAACACCTTGATCTCGGCGGACGCACAAGGAAACGCCACCGCCGTCACGCTGCGCACCCCGGCGCGCGATTACCGGATCGCGAATACCGGCGAAATCCGGCTGGGACGGGGATTCGCGACGGGCGCGCTCGACCACCAGCTCTCGCTTTCGCTGCGCGGCCGGCGCACCGTTACGGAGCTCGCCACCAGCCTTGCCATTCCGCTCGGCAGCTTCGATCTCGCCACCGGCGACCCGTCCGACGTGCCCGAACGTCCCTGGTCCGGCACGCGCGGCGAAGACGTCGTCCGCCAGCATACCGCGTCAGCGGGCTACGGCCTCGCCTGGCGCGATCGCATCCAGCTGCGCCTGGCCGCGCACCGGACACGCTACGACAAGACGGTGCGCGCGACGTCCGGCCTGACCAGCGAGCGCGTCAGCAAGACGACCAACTTCAATGTCTCGCTCGTCGGCAACGTCACTGGCCGCACCGCCTTGTTCGCCAGCTGGGTGACGGGGCTGGAGGAAAGCGGCTCGGCGCCGGCCTCCGCGACCAACCGCGAGGAAGTGCTGCCGCCGGTCGAGGCCGAGCAGTTCGAGCTCGGCATCCGACACGCGATCGCGCCGGGGCTGACCGCGATCGGCGCGGTTTTCCAGGTTGGGAAGCCGACCCAGGGCTTTCGCAGCGACGGCTCGTTCGGGCTGGTCGGCGAGGTCCGCCACCGCGGTGTCGAGACCTCGATCGCAGGACAGCTGGACGCGGCGACGCGGATCGTCGCGGGCTTCGTGGCCTTTCGCGCGGAGGTGAGCGGGCCGCTCGTCGATGCCGGCATCGTCGGTCCGCGCGCGGCGGGCATCTCGCAGCTTGTGATCAACGCCAATGTCGAGCGGCGGCTGTGGGAGGGCTGGTCGGCCGATGCCGGGCTCAGCCATCTCGGCGCGCGCTGGGCCGATACCGCGAACAGCTTCCGCGCGCCCGCTGTGACGACGCTGAGCCTCGGCGCGCGCGGGCGCTTCACGCTCGCCGGCCGCCCGGCGGAGCTGCGCATGCTCGCCTCTAATCTGCTCGGCGAGGCGGGCTATTTCGCCGCGTCCTCGGGTCTGTTGTCCCCGGTCGCGCCGCGCACCGTACGCGCGATCCTCACTGTCGCATTTCGCGCAAGCGACTAGGGTCCAGCGCGCCGATTCCGGAGAACTTATTTCGGGGACACAATACTCAATTCGGCCGGACCCCGGACGCCCCCTACTCCTCCACCCCGGCATGGTCGTAGCTGTAGCTGGTGAGCAGCCGGGGGCCGGCTGCCGTCCACTGCCACAAATGCATGTAGCGGGCGCCGCCGACCAGCTGCCATTGGGGGCTCTCCCCTTCGCCGCCGGAATCCCATTCGTAGAAGACGTGGCTCGCTTCCTCGAGCGCGCCCCAGTCGCCCATCGGCCGGATCGTGCGGCTGCCCGGCACCAGCGCGCGCCGGTTGCGATAGCCCGCATTGGCGCCGCCCGGCGCCCGCGCCGCGCATTGCTCGGCGACCCGGGCGACGAACGCGTCCCGGCTGCCCGTCACCTTGCCGCCGCGGTCGTGATACATGGCGAATTCCGGCGCCAGCACCTCCGCCAGTACCGCCGGCGCGCAGTCTTCGAAGGCGGCGCGGAAGAGCCTCGCATCCGCCGCCGCGATGGCGCGTTCGAGTTCCGGCATCGGCGGGAGGGAGGCGGCCTGGGCGGCGGCAAGAAGAAGTGCGATCGTCATGCCGCCGATGTGTCATATGTCACTAATACAGTCAATCAGGACCAGAAAGAACTCGCTCGTCAGGAACTCGACGCGCCCGACGATCGCCTTAGACAGATGCTCTCGGCCCTCCCTGCCGCTCACCGCGGCCGGTGATCGGTCCCTTCGCCGGCGGTTCCCAGCTGAGAAGCGGGTCGCTGGCGCCTCCGATCGGGCGAGGGGCATCCGACTCTTGATCAGCGGTCCTGCGATCAATACCCGGATCGAGAAAATGCATCCGTTGGGAGTCTCGCATGAACACGGTCCGCAATTGGCTCCTCGATCATACCGGTATCGGCGTTTCGGACATCAAGCGATCGGCAGCGTTCTACGAGGCCGCGCTGAAGCCGTTGGGCGCTGCGATCATCATGCGTATTTCACCCCATTTCGAACCTGTCGACGACGGAGACGCGGACTTGGGTGGCGTTGCGTTTGGCATCGATTATCCGGTTTTCTGGATAGACATCTTCCATCCGCACAGCGTCGCCCAACACACCGCGTTTCGGGCTACGAGCCGCGACCAAGTCGCGGCTTTTCATCAAGCAGGCCTGGCTGCTGGCGGAACCGATAACGGTGCTCCCGGACTGAGATCGGGTGGATATCCCCCCGGCTATTATGCTGCTTTCCTCCTCGATCCCGACGGCAACAACGTCGAAGTTGTATTTCGCGAGGAATAGCCGGGCCGCATCAACGCTGCAGTATATTCTTGTAGATCCTTCCGTCCTTCATGATGATCAGGAAGTTGCGCTCGGGGTCGGCCACGAGGGCGATGTTCTCGAGCGGGTTGCCGTCGACCAGCAGCAGGTCGGCATAGGCGCCTTCCTCGACCACCCCGAGCCGGCCCGGATAGGGATTGCGCCGGCCCGACAGCCGCAGCAGCTCGCCGTTGGTCCCCGTCGCCATGACGAGTGCTTCGGCCGGCGTGTACCAGCGCGTCAGCGAGGCGAGGATCGCCCCCTGCTGCTGCGCCAGCGCCTGCGAGAACAGCACGTCGGTGCCCCAGGCGGTCCTGATGTTGAAGCGCCTCGCCAGCTGGTAGGTGCGCTCGATCCCCGGCCAGACCTCATCCGCGCCTTCGCGCTGGACCGAGCCCACCGGGAACCCCTCGCGCAGCGCCTCGGGGAGCGGCTGCAGGCTCAGCCAGACGCCTCTCTGGGCCATCAGGCGCGCCGTGTCCTCGCTCATCAGGAAGCCGTGCTCGATGACCTTGGCGCCGGCGTCGATCGATCGGCGGATCGCCGCGTCGGTGAACGCATGCGCGGTGACGTAGGTCCCCCAATTCTCGGCCGCCTCGGTCGCGGCGCGCAGCTCGGCCTCGGTGAAGGTCGAGACGTCGACCGGGCTGAACGGCGACGACACGCCGCCGCCTGCGGTAAGCTTGATCTGCGACGCACCTTGCATCAGCTGCTCGCGCACGCGCATGCGCATCTCGTCGGGGCTGTCCGCGATCGCCGCGCCACCGATTTCCTCGATGCGCGTCAGCCGGCCGGGCACGCGGGGGAGATCGGAGATCTGGCGAAAGTCGCCGTGCCCGCTGGTCACCGTGATCATCGCGCCCGAGGGATAGATGCGCGGCCCGGCGACCAGTCCCGCGTCGATCGCCCGCTTGAGCGCGAACACCGGCCCGCCGACGTCGCGCACGGTGGTGAACCCGCGCATCAACGTGTCGGTCGCTTCGTCGGCGGCCACCAGATTGCTGTAGCCGACGTGATCGCTCATCATCTGCGCGGGGGTGCCGCGGATCAGCATCGCGTGCCAGTGATTGTCGATCAGCCCGGGCATCAGCGTCCGTCCGCCGCCGTCGATCACATTCATCCCCGGCTCGACCTCGACCGGGCCGGCCGCGATGCGCTCGATCAGATTGCCCCGGACGATCACGCTCGACGGCGCCGAGAGGCTGGGCCGCGTGCCGTCGAAGATGCGGACATTCTGGAAGAGCGTCCTTTCGGATGCCGGCGCCGGAGCATCCTGTGCGAGGCCGGATCCCCCAATGGCCAGCGAAATCAAGGCGAGCGTCAGCAGCGCCAAGGTGCCGCCGATCTTCACGAGCCGGTTCGCTCCGATAAGGTCCCGCCAGACGAGGCGTCGGTCCCGAGGCGCGATTCCGTCGCGGGTCGCATCCGGGCGGACGATGCTTGCGGACGAGGATGCCTTGAGGTGGGACATGCCGCTCTCCTTGGGTTGGCCCGTCAATGCGCTCCCGGGCGTAGGGGACAGGTGGCTGGCGTGACGCCCGCGGCGGGCCAACTGAGCTCGTAGACCACCCGGAGCCCATTGTGGTCGGACAGAACGGGTCCGCTCGGGCCGCCGTCGAACATCCCTTCGACGCGGATCGGGCGCACGCGCACTACATTGCCCGACTGGAACAGGTGCAGGTTCTGCACGCGCAGCCATTGGTCCTCATGTTCCCAATCCTGGCGGACGTCGCAGGTGCCGCGATTCTCGCTGCAATAGCGGTGTACGTTGCCGAACGGCGCGGCTTCGCCGGCTGCCGGGTAGATTTCCGGCGTCACCCGGTTGAACGAGCTGTGGCGGACGTCGGAATTGCGCATGTTGAAGTCGCCGCCGATGAGCACCGGATCGGTCAGCGGACTGCTGGTGCGGATGAAGGCCGCCAGCTCGTTCATCTGGCGCCGGTGTGCTTCGGCGTGGCGGTCCTCGGGCACGCGCGAGGCGCGCTGCGATTGCATGTGCGTGGTGAACACGTCGACGAGGCCGGGCACGCCGGGGATGGCGATCTCGGCGAACAGCACGCCCTTGTTCGACAGGCAGTCGAACCCGGCGCAGCTCCCCCGGGCGTAGGGAATGAAGGCGGAGGCCATGATCGGGAAGTCGGTGGCGATGGCGAGGCCGCCGGACGTGAAATTGGGGCGGATCTCGCCGCGGAAGAGATTGCGCCGGCCGGGGAGGCGGCCCTCGCTATTGGGCGCCTGCTGAGCCCGTCTCCCGGGACCGGTGACCACGCTCCGGTAGCCGGTGTCGGTCACCGCTTTCGCCGCATCCTTGCTGAAGACTTCCTGGAACAGGACGATGTCGGGGCCTTCCTCCGTGGCGCGGAATTCTGCGAGGCGGCGGCCGATCTCCCTGAGCTTGGGTCCACGATTCATCCGCGCAGGGAAGGGCAGCCCCTCGATATTGTAGGTCAGCACATCGATCTCGGTGAACGCGGTGGCTCCGTCGGCCGAGTATCGTATCGTGGGCCGGCTCGCGTCGAGGCAGGCGACGTTGCTCTCTCGTGGGAGCGCCGTGCAGCCGGCCGCGAGGGCGAGTACGGTTGCGAGGAACAGAAGTCTCGCCATCCATCGACGATACGCCTGCCCCCTGGCGCTGACATCGGGACAAACCCCGAGGCCGGCAAACTGACCTCCCGCCCTCCCCCTCATCGGTGCTAATGCTCTCTTTAGGCGTGGGATGGTCGGTGCCGCTCAATGATCCACCTTGACCTATGGCTCGTGTCACGGGCGCCCACCGGGCACAGTTCGATAGCACGGCGAGGGCAACCCGGACCTTGCGCGACGCTGACCTGCACCTGCGCCTAGGTTGCCCACGCTTGCGCCGCCTCTATCCTCGCACGGGACACTTATCGTCGCTCGGAACGCAGGTGGAGCGCGTGACCAGTTTCTTGCAGGGATCAGGCCGGCCCGATCAGCCACCATCGGCGCCCGCCCCGCAGCAAGTCACGGCGCAAGCCGTCTCCGCCCTCCCCCGGCTCCTCGTGTCCGCCGAGAGGCAGATCCTCGCGCGGCGCAGCGACCCCCTGAGCGTCTCGACCAGCTATGTGATCATGCGCAACGGGATCGGCGCCCTCGGCCTCGCGCTTCCGATCGTCCTGATCGTCGGCGGCGGGCTCGATCACGTCCAGCCCTCGCTCAGCGCTTATTATCATTTCTCCGAGGCGCGTCCGGGCGACTATGGCGCGGGAACGCTGCGCGATGCCTTCGTCGGGATGCTGTGCGCGATCGGCGCCTTCCTCTTCTTCTACCGCGGCCACTCCCTCCAGGAGGATTTCGCCCTCAATGTCGCCGGCATCGCCGCCATCCTCGTCGCCTTGTTCCCGATGGATTGGCCGGCCGGCGCGCTTCCGGCGATGACGCGCACGACGAAGCTCCATTCCCTCTCCGCGACCGCCTTCTTCGTCATGGTCGCCTATGTCTGCGTCTTCCGCGGGCGCGACACCTTGTGCATCATGGGCAATGCCGGGCGCCGCCGGCGCTTCGAGCGGCTCTATCTCGTCATCGGCATCGCGATGCTGGCGACGCCGGCGTCGATCGCCGCGCTCCAGCTGTGGCCGGCGACCCGAAGCGGCCACAGCATAATCCTGGTCGAGGTCGCCGGGGTCTTCGTCTTCGCCGCCTATTGGCTGATCAAGGGCTTCGAGATCAGATCCTCCCTGCACGCGGCGTGCCGGATCGATCTCGGCTGACGTGAGCCCAATGCCCGTGGCCGATCCCCAGCCCTCCCGCCGCTCACCGCGGCCGGTGCTCGGTGCCCTCCCCGGCGGTGATGAAGATGCAGGTCGCCTCGACCCCCGGCTCGGCATCGGCACGATGCCACACGCCAGGCGGATTGATCGTATAGTCGCCGGGGCCGAGCGTCACCCGCTTTTCCGCCCCGTCCGCCGCCTGCTGGACCAGCGTGGTGCGGCCCGCGATGCAGATCACCACCTCCGCGCCGTTCGGGTGCATCTCCCAATGGCTCCAGCTCTCCGAGAAGCTGTACTGGGACACCAGCCGGCCTTCGGCGCCGTCGCCGGCATGCCGCTCGCCATAAGCGTCGTACCATTCCATCCCGCCCATGGGCGGCTCGATCACGGCCGTGGCGCCGAGACCGAGATGGATCGGATGGGTCGCGAGCTGGGGCATGTTCTCTTTCTCCTTGGTGAATCTACGTCGGGGCCTGGCGCTATCCTGCCGTTCTGGCCTTGGCTTGTACGATCGTGCCAAACGCCTTCGCTCCTACGGCGCCCGCAAGGAAGAGTTGGATGACGAGCGGATGGGCGACTCCTTCGGCTTGACCCCCGGATGTGCGCGCGTCGATCTCCGCGCTCCGTTCGGCTCCGGTTCAGCGCGGATCGACGAGCCTGGTTGGGCGCCACGACCCACAGGAGGCAGAGATGATCCGAAGCCACCCCCTCCTCATCCTCTCGTTCGGACTTGCCGCCTTCGCCGCCCCCGCTGCCGCCCAGATCGCCGCCCCGCGCACCTATCCCTCCGTCGGTGCGGCGAACCCGTTCCTTCCCGACAGCCGCCTGCCCGGGCCCTCCCTTTGGCAGGAAGTCGGCCATCTGCGCGACCGCATCGACCAGGCACGCGAGGCCGGCCTGATCACGCGGCGCGAGGCGCGGCGGCTGAACCGCCAGACCGACCGCATCGCCGCACGCTCCTACACCTACGGCCGCGACGGCCTGTCCGCGTCGGAACGGACGGAGATCGAATCCCGCGCCCGCGCCGTGGAGAGCGCGATCGTGCAGGCGACGACGACCGTCGATTGACTCGCCCCCGGAACGTTTCGCCCTCGAAAGAGTCTTCTCCCTACCGGCTAGCCGCCGGCGCCTCGAGGAGACTGTCATGAGCCTGATCATCATCCTGGTTATTGGAGCGCTCGTCGGCTGGCTCGCCGGCATGATCATGCGCACCGGCGGCGGCATCATCTTCGACATCGTCGTCGGTATCGTCGGCGCCCTGATCGCGGGCTTCCTGTTCGGCGGCGGCGCGTCGATCCTCAACGCCCCGCTCAACGTCATGTCGATCCTCTACTCGCTGATCGGCGCGATCATCCTGCTCGCCATCTACAAGCTCTTCACCCGGGGGAGCCGCCGCCTCTAGGCCGGTCCCTCCCCGACGAAACCGGGCGCCTACCCGAAGTCGGCGCCCGATTTCGTCGTCCATCTTGGGCACGTGAAGCCGCGAAGACGCGAAGGCCCCGCACCCGCCCCACTCCCCGTCATTCCGGCGCAAGCTGGAATCTCCATGGTCTTCGGCAGAGTGGACGGCGATGCCGCCTGCCCCGGATCGCTTGTACGAGCTTCGCAAACCTCTCCGCGTCTCCCGAGAATTTCCGCGAGCAGCCGCCCGTCGCCCCAGGCAGTGGCACCGGGGCCGCTTCGCGTCTTCGCGGCTTCGCGTGCCCGATCTCCGCGCGCCGCAACACGCGCCGCCGCCGGAAACTACCTCCCGTCAGCGCCGTGGCAAGGCGCCGCCGGATCTCACACGCCCGCTTCCAGCACCATGTTGAACGGCGTCGTCGCCGCCCGGCGGACCTGGGTGAGGCCGCCTTCGCGCAGCACCGCCTCGAGCCTCTTCTGCCCCGCCTGCGCGCCCAAAGCAGCGCCGACTTCCTGGCCCAGTGAGGCCGGCACGCAGAAGTTCGTCGAGGCGGCGTAGAAGATCCGCCCCACCGGGTGGAGATTGTCCTCGAGCGCGTCGCCGGCCATCGGCTCGACCAGCATCACCTTGCCGCCCGGTGCCAGCGTGCCGGCGATGTGCCGGGCCGCGCCGACCGGATCGCCCATGTCGTGGAGCGCGTCGAACAGCGTCACGAGGTCGAACTCCGCCTCCGCATAGTCCTGCGCCCGCGCCACCTCGAAGCGGACATTGGGCTGGCCGCCGGCCTTCTCGCGCGCCGCGTCGACCGAGCCCGCGTGGAAGTCGTAGCCGACGAATTGCGAGTTGGGGAAAGCCTCGGCCATGATCAGGGTCGAGGAGCCGAAGCCGCAGCCGATATCGGCCACACGCGCGCCCCGCTCGAGCTTCTCGACCACCCCGTCCAGTGCCGGCAGCCATTCCTGCAGGAGATGGCTCTTGTAGCCGGGCCGGAAGAAGCGGTCGGTGCCGCAGAACAGGCAGTTGCAGTGCTCGGTCCAGCACACGCCGGAGCCGGTCCGGAACGCCTCCGTGAGCTTGGGCCGGTCGGCATAGGTCGAGACCAGGGCGAGGAAACCGCCTGCCATGTTGACCGGGCTGTCGGCGTCGGCGAGCACCGCCGCCTGCTCCGGGCTGAGGTGGAAGCGACCCGCGGCCGCGTCGTAGCTGACATAGCCCGAAGCCGCCTGCGCCGACAGCCATTCGCGCACGTAGCGCTCGTGGGTGCCGGTCGCGTCCGCCAGTTGCCGCGAGGTCATCGCTCCGCCTTTCGCCAGCGCGTCGTAAAGGCCGAGCTCGTCGCCGATGATCACCAGGGCCGCATTCTGGGCGGCGCCGAGCTCGTTCACCATCAGCCCCATCAGGGCCTGGAGCCTGCCTTCGTCGATCGCGGTCGCCGGCTGCGGCTGCGCACTCGTCATCATCTCCGTCTGCATCTCTCATCCTTCCAGGGGGTATGGAATGGCGGACCGGATAGGCGTGGCGCGGCCATCCGATCAGTGGCAATATGGCCACGATGGAGCCGATCCAGCCACAGGGCGGCCGCCCGGGGCCGCAAGGCGCCGCATCCGGCGCCGCCGATCGCCCGCCGATCCAGGTCAGCATCCTCGTCTTCCCCGAAAGCGACCCCTGCATCATCTACGGCATCTACGACACGCTCTGGGCCGCCGGCACCTTCTGGAACGCGATGCAGGGCGCGCCGTCGCGGCCGCTGTTCAGGCCGCGGCTCGTCGCCGCCACCGCCGAACCCCTCCGGCTCTACACCGACGTCACCGTCGTGCCTCATCACGGCATCGACGAGGTCGAGCGCACCGACATCGTCTTCGTGCCCAACGTCATGGTCTATACCGCTGACTGCCTGGGCCGGCTCGACCGGCGGCTGATCGGCTGGATCCGCGAGCAGCACGGCAAGGGCGCGCAGTTCTGCGCCTCCTGCGGCGGCCCGCTCGTCCTCGCCGAGGCGGGGCTGCTCGACGGCCATTGCGCCACCACCCACTGGAGCTACGTCAAGCTGCTGCGCGACCATTTCCCCAAAGTCGACGTCCAGCCCAACCGCATCCTGACCCAGAGCGGCGCCGGCCACGGCCTGGTATGCTCGGGCGGCTCCTCCTCCTGGCAGGATCTCTGCCTCTACCTCATCGCCCGCCACGGCGGTATCGCCGAAGCGCTGCGCGTCTCGCGCCTCTTCCTCTATCAGTGGCACCGCGATGGCCAACAGCCTTATGCCTCGATGGTCGCCAATGTCGGCCATGACGATCCGGCGATCCGCCAGTGCCAGTCCTGGCTCGCCGACCATTATCCCCGCGCCGACGCGATCCGCGAGGCGTCGCGCCTCTCAGGCCTGCCCAAGCGCTCCTTCGACCGCCGCTTCCGCGCCGCCACCGGCTACGCGCCTCTGGCCTACGTCCAGTCCCTGCGCGTCGAGGAAGCCAAGCAGATGCTGGAGACCGGCAACGATCCGGTCGAGGAGATCGGCCGCCAGGTCGGCTACGAGGATCCCGCCTCGTTCCGGCGGCTGTTCCGCCGGCTGGTGGGGATGGGCCCGGGCGACTATCGCCGCAAATTCCAGGTCCCGCACAATGTGATGGCGCAGCTCGCGTAGGGCCAAGCCCTCGGCCATCGCGTCACATTGGTTCGATCGTCCCGAGCGAAGTCGAGGGGCGCACCGACTGCCTGGTTGTCGCAACCCTGGCTGGCGACGAGTCGACATTTGATTCCGCTCGGCCGACGATGGCGCCGTATTCCACAGTCGATAGAACGGGGGTAGCAATGTCGCGTTCGGTTGCGGGTGCAAGTTGGGCCACCACAGCCATTATCGCGCTGGTATTGTCCGCCTGCAGCGTGTCGGTTGAACCGGATTTTGGCCGCGCTTGCGCCGAAAGCCTCGCTCATCATGCTCTGTCTAATCCGGCGACGCCAACGATAGGCGCAAATCTGGCCGGGCGCATAGGGCTAGGCCCGCCCGCAGATCTGGAGGCGCCACCGCTGGAGACGAAGCAGCTGGAATTCGCAACGCCTGACGGGGCCATGCACTATTTCGCGATAGCGGGGCCGGACTGGACACGTGCGGCTCTAATCCGCACCACAGGACATTCGCAGTCGCCGCTCATCCGCTTCTATGTGATCGATCGGGATGGCAATCTAGTCCAGGCGACGGAGGCCCAGTCCTCGCGTTACCAAGATCAACCCCGAAGATCAGAGCGTAAGGGAAGCTTTCCGCGTCGAGCAGGAACTCTGGCGGACAGCGGGTCGAGACGACGCTTGTGGGCGCGGCTGAGATTCTCGTCGTCCGACAACCCGCTCCCTTCATTCTACAGAGCGCCTCGGCCGGTGCCTCCCAAAGGAGCGAGAGCGAGGCCGGCTCAAGTGGGAGGCTAGGCCCGCGTCACCGCTAGGGACGATCGTCAGCGTCGAAGGCGCTTTCCAGCACGTCGTGGAGTGCATGAGCCGCTTCGCTCCAGCAGGTGAGATCGTCGGGAGCCGCGCCAGTTCCGGCGCCGTTCGTGACGATCAGGACCGGCGTTCCGCCATTGCTGATGATGACCGTTTCCCGCGGCCCGCCGAAGCGGCATCCCGGCACCTCGAGCCCTTCGGCAACGGCGCGGCTATAGGCCTGGCGAACCGCGGCGAGACGCTCGGCGTCAAGCCTCCCCCTGCTCACCGGCCGGTCCAGGGCTCTTTGCTCGCACAGGCGGCGGGCCGCGCGCGGCGTGAAGGCATATTCCCCGGCCTCCAGATCCAGCCGCACGTTTCCGGCGGGACACCATTCCGAATGCCCCAGCGTGGCGACGATCCAGGCCGTCCCGCCGGAATCCGCCGGCCCTTGCGAAGGGGCGGCCTGATGAGCGGCGAGAAAGGCAGCCAGCACGGCGATCATGGAGCCGATTTCCCACGGCCGGAAGCAGCCTGCAACGGGTTCCATCACGGCCTAGGCCGATCCGCCTCTCTGCCGGTCCGGCCGTTCAACGGCCGAAAGCCGACGCTGACAGACTTTCGGATGGTTGGTGGATCGGGCAAGCTTGCAGGCCGACAGGGGCTCAAGAGGCCCAGCGCACAACCCGGAGCTCACCATGACCCCCACCATCACCGCCTTCGAAAGCTCCCCCGACCGCGGCCGCGGCCTCGCCCGCGACATGCGGGTGCGCTGGGCCTTCGAGGAAGTGGGGCAGCGCTACGACGTGCGCCTGGTCTCCTTCGCGCAGATGAAGCAGCCCGCGCATCTCGCCGTCCATCCGTTCGGCCAGATCCCGACCTACGAGGAAGGCGGCCTCGCTCTGTTCGAATCCGGCGCGATCGTGCTGCACATCGCCGAGCGCCATCCCGGCCTGCTTCCCGAGGATCCGGATGCCCGCTCGCGCGCGATCGGATGGATGTTCGCCGCGGTGAACACGGTCGAGCCACCGATCGTCGAGCGATCGATGGCCGGCGTCCTGGAGCGCGACGAGCCCTGGTACGAGGCACGCCTGCCGATGCTCGACGAACGCATCCGCGCCCGCCTGGGCCAGCTCTCCGACCGGCTCGGCGATTCGGACTGGTTGGACGGCGCCTTCAGCGCCGCCGACATCATGATGGTCACGGTGCTGCGCCGGCTCGATGGCTCGGGCCTGCTCGAGGCGCATCCGAGCCTCCCCGCCTACATCGCTCGCGGCGAGGCCCGCCCCGCCTATCAGCGCGCCTTCGCCGACCAGCTCGCGGTGTTCGCGCGGGCCCAGGCGGCGGGCTGACCCGGGTTCGAGGATAGGCCGCCCGCCGGTCCACCCTGGGTCGACCAGATCGCCGAGATCGTCATCCCGGGCCGGGACAGGCGGCCCGGGCCTCCCCCTCGTCGCCCCTGCGAAGGCAGGGGCCCAAGCGGGGTCGATGAGAGGCTATACCGCTGTTCCACCGGCGAACCACATCGGTTGCCGAGGGGACCATTCGACGCTCCTGGTGACGATATCGCGCACAGATTGGGCCCCTGCCTGCGCAGGGGCGAAGTGAGTGTCTCGGCTTTCGCCTCGATGGCGGATTTGCGGAGCCGGCGCGCCTGGCTGGGCAGGCCGGTCATGACTTCGCCGCATTCGACGACGACTCTGCCCCGTCCCTCGTGGAGATGGCGATGGCGGCGCTGTTCGCTCTGGCACTTCAGGCGGCCTCCGCGCCGCCACCGATCATGCCCCTGCCCTTCGACCTGCGGACGATCCCCTCCGATCAGGGCCGCGGCGGCCCGGAGACCTGCGGCGAGACGGAGGGAGACGAAATCCTCGTCTGCGGCCGGCGGCGCGACGATGAACGCTACCGCGTGCGGATGCCCGCGAACCCCTATGCGGAAGCGCCGGTCCGCGCCGGGATGGGCCTCGGCGGCGGCGCGACCGCCGTCGTCCAGGTCCAGAGCGTCGAGTTTCCCGCAGGGCAGATCAGCAAGCGCGCGCTCGTGACGATCAGGGTGCCCTTCTAGCAAGCTGCTGAAGCATCCTGCGCGGCGCCGCGTGCCCGTGCGGCGGCTTTCATGATAGCCACTCGCCTTATGCAGTTCACCAAGCGCCTGCGCCAGGGCGTCCGCGAGGGCCGTATCACCTGCAGCGTCCGGATCTGGCAAAGCCCGCGCGTGCGTGCCGGCGGCCTCTATCCGATGGAGGGCGGCCACATCCTGGTCGAGTCGATCCGCCAGATCGCCTTGTCGGACCTAGACGGCGATCTCGCCCGCCGTTCGGGCTTCGACGGCGTCATCGACCTGCTCAAGGTGGCGAAGCACGGCAGCGGCCGGAACGTCTACCTCGTCGAATTCGAGTTCATTCCCGCGTCAGGCTGACCTGCGCTCGCTCCCGAGGCTCTGTTGTGTCGTGCAGGTCCCGGGCAAGCCGGGGAGCGATGAAGGTCAGCCTCGGCTCAGCATTGCGCGGCGACGGGCCTCCCGCCGAGCGAGCAGGCGCCGGACGGCTGGCTGGGCTGGCTTGCGGCGCCGGCCTCTCCGCCGGACGAAGCCTGGGTCAGGCGCCCGCCCAGTCCTTGCAATCCCTGAAGCCCCTGGAGCCCTCCGGCCTGCCGGCGCGGATCGAAGGCGTCGTAGATCGCCCGCGCGGCGGTCGAGATCACCGCCGGCCGGTTCTCCCCATAGCGGGCGAAGAAGACCACGGCGATGCGCCGGCCTTCCGGTGTCGTGAAATAGCCGACGTCGCCGGTATAGCCGTTGAGGGTACCGGTCTTGTGCGCGACCTGGGCGCCCGGCGGCAGCAGGCCGCGGATCCGGTTCGATCCGGTCGCGCAGCGCCGCATCATGTCGAGCAGCAGCGCCCGGCTGTTGGTGCTCAGCGCGTCGCCGGAGGCGATCAGCCGGAGCAGCCCGAGCATCGCCTCGGGGGTGCTCGAATCCCGGATGTCGCGAAGGTCGCGGCGGTCGGCGAGCAGTTGGGCGATGGTGCGGTCGACCCGAATGCCCGTGAGGCGGTGGCGGCGCAGCCAGCCGTCGATCGCCGCCGGCCCGCCGAGCGCGTTCATGAGGATGTCGGTCGCGCGATTGTTGCTGCGCGTGATCATCGAGTCCATCAGGCTGTGGACGGTGACGCCTCCGATCTCGTCGGCGAGGCTGCGGCGGCCGGCATCCACTTCCTCCAGATAGGCGGCGGCGACGGCGATCTTCATCGTGCTCGCCATCGGGAAGGGCTCGTTGCCGTTGAAGCTGACCATGGCCCCGGTCTGGAGGTCCAGCGCCGCAATGCCATATTCGCCCGGATTCTCGGTCGCGAGCGCGGCAAGGCGCTGCTCGAGCGATTGGATCGGGGGGGCGTATTGGGCCAGTGCCGGCTGGGCCGAGAAAGCAACAAGCCAGGCCAGCAATCCCACGAACCGCATCCGAAACCCTCCCGCCATTGATCCTGGGCGGTCCCGTCTCCGGAATTCCCCGCCATCACTGCATCATAGGTGCATTGGTTTACGTCCGTCATGAATTCATCTTCATGTTCAGACGGATTCGCCCCGATTTCGTCTCGGTTCGCCGCGTGCAGCGTCGCATGGACCCATTTTACCGTTCCCGTCGTTTCGGCAACCGCACGACCGGCTGCTCCCTCGTCCCCGAAGGAGAGGTGCCGGTTCGACCGGCTGCACGTCGTGCTGCCCGGGCAATGGAGTGGCGGAAACGAGCGTGCCCGATGCTGCGGCACCTGAAGGAGATCGTTCTTGTTTCAAACGGATACGGGCGACGCAGGCACCGGCATCGAAGGTTTGGATCGCATTCTCGGCGGCGGGCTCGCGCGCGGCCGGGTCTTCCTCCTCGAGGGCAATCCGGGCACCGGCAAGACGACGGTCGCCTCCCAGTTCCTCATCGCCGGCGCCGCGGCGGGCGAGCGGACGCTCTACATCACCCTATCGGAGACCGAGGACGAGCTGCGCGCCAGCGCGGCTTCTCATGGCTGGTCGCTGGACGGTGTCGACCTGTTCGAGCTGGTCCCACCGGAGAGCCTGCTCGACGATGACCAGCAGCAGAGCCTGCTTTATTCTTCCGACCTCGAGCTGGGCGAGACCACAAAGCGGATCTTCGAGGCCTTCGAACGGGTGAAGCCGGACCGGGTCGTGCTCGACAGCCTGTCCGAGATCAGGCTGCTGGCGCAGAGTTCGCTTCGCTACCGGCGCCAGATCCTCGCGCTGAAACACTATTTCTCGCGCCAGACGACCACCGTCCTGATGCTCGATGATCTCACCACCGAAACGCTCGACAAGACCGTCCACAGCGTCGCCCACGGCGTGGTTCGCCTCGAGGAACTGGCGCCCGAATATGGCTCCGAGCGGCGGCGGCTGCGGGTGATCAAGTATCGCGGCCGCCGGTTCCGCGGCGGCTTTCACGATTTCTCCATCCTGGAGGGCGGCGTTCGCGTCTTCCCCCGCCTCGTCGCCGCCGAGCACAAGAAGAGCTTCACGCGGGATCTGCTGCCGAGCCGGTCTCCGGAGCTCGACGCCTTGCTCGGCGGCGGCGTCGAGCGCGGCTCGAGCGTCCTCATCCTCGGCCCCGCCGGCACCGGCAAGTCGCTGCTGGCGCTCACCTTCGTCCAGGCGGCGGTCGACCGCGGCGAGCGCGCGGCCATGTTCGTCTTCGACGAAGAGCTGGGGCTCCTGAAGGATCGAGCGGTCGGTCTCGGAATCGATCTCCAGAAGATGGTGGACAAGGAGCTGCTCGTGCTGGAGCAGGTCGACGCCGCCGAGCTCAGCCCAGGCGAATTGTCCGAACGGGTGCGGCGCTGCGTCGAGCAGCATGGCGCCAGGACCGTCGTCGTCGACAGCCTCAATGGCTACCAGGCGGCCATGCCCGGCGAGAGCGCCCTCGTCCTCCATCTGCACGAGCTGCTGCAATATTTGAACCGGCAGGGCGCGACCACGTTCTTGACAGTGGCGCAGCATGGACTTGTCGGCGACATGAAATCTCCGGTCGATGTGACCTATCTCGCCGACACGGTGGTGCTGCTTCGCTATTTCGAGGCGACCGGCCGCGTCCGCCGCGCCATCTCCGTCGTCAAGAAGCGAAGCGGCGCGCACGAGGACACGATCCGCGAATATCAGATCGGTGCACGAGGCATCACGCTCGGTCAGCCGCTCGACGCCTTCCAGGGCGTGCTGAGGGGCGTTCCCGTCCTGGTCGGCGACACCGCGCTGCTCGACCGTCGCAACGCGTGAAGCGGACGACCATTTCGGAGCGGGCGCTCGTTCTCGCGCCGCGCGGACGCGACGCCGCGATCGCGGCCGCCATGCTGCGCGAGAGCGGGATCGAGGCGGATGCCTGTCCCTCGCTGGCCTCGCTCATCGACGAGCTCGACAGGGGCGCGGCCTTCATCGTGGTCACCGAGGAAGCGATCGCCACGGCCGACGTCCGGCCGCTGGCCCAGTGGATCGGCAGCCAGGAGGAATGGTCGGACCTGCCGATCATCCTGATCACCAGCCGCGGCGGCGGGCTCGAGCGCAATCCCGCCGCGGTCCGGCACCTCGACCTGCTCGGCAACGTCACCTTCCTCGAGCGCCCCTTCCATCCGACCACCCTGGTCAGCCTCGCCCGCTCCGCCTTGCGCGGGCGGCGGCGCCAATATGACGCCCGCGCCCGCCTGATCGCGCTGCGCGACAGCGAGACGCGGTTTCGCACCCTGTTCGACACGATGGACGAGGGCTTCTGCGTCATCCGCTTCGTCGATGGGCCCGAAGGCCCGCTTTCCGATTATGTCCATGTCCAGGCCAATCCCGCCTATGAACGCCACGCCGGGCTGCGGAACGTGGTCGGAAAGTCGGTGCGCGAGCTGGTGCCGGACGAGGCCGGCGGCTGGATCGAGCTCTACCGCAACGTGCTCGTCACCGGTGAGCCGATGCGGTTCGAGCGCGAGCTGGTGGCGACCGCCAAGCATCTCGAGCTCGCCGCCTTCCGGGTGGAGCCCGCGAGTCGGCGCGAGGTCGCCGTCATCTTTCAGGACATCACCGAGCGCCGCCGCGCCGAAAGGGCGCTTCGCGAGCTGAACGATACGCTCGAGCGGCGGGTCGACGCGGCCTTGGCCGAGCGCGAGGCGGCGATCGCCCAGCTTCACCAGGCGCAGAAACTCGAGACGATCGGCCAGCTCACCGGCGGCGTCGCCCACGACTTCAACAACCTGCTGACGCCGATCACCGGCATTCTCGACCTGCTGGGCAAGCGCTACCGGGACGACCCGCGCTCCGCGCGGCTGATCGCGGGCGCGCTCGAATCGGCCGAGCGCGCGAAGATCCTCGTTCAGCGGCTGCTGGGCTTCGCCCGCCGTCAGCTGCTCACCACCCGGCCGGTCGATCTCGCCGACCTGATCGACGGCATGCGAGATCTCATCGCCAGCTCGGTCGGTTCGGGGATCGAGCTCAGGATCGTCGCGCCCGACGATCTGCCGCCGGCGATGGCGGATCCGAGCCAGCTCGAGCTCGCCATTCTCAATCTGTGCGTCAATGCACGCGACGCGATGCCGAAGGGCGGCCTCCTCACCATCGCGGCAGAGCCGGTGGTGATCGGTCCGGGCAGCGAGCTCGAGCTCGCGCCCGGTGCTTATCTGCGGCTTTCGGTGGTCGACAACGGGACCGGGATGGACGAGGCGACGCTCGCCCGCGCCGTCGAGCCCTTCTTCTCGACCAAGGAGCTCGGCAAGGGCACCGGCCTCGGCCTCTCCATGGTCCACGGCCTCGCCGCCCAGCTCGGCGGCACCTTCCGCCTGACCAGCGTCCTCGGCAGGGGCACGCGCGGCGACCTCTACCTCCGAGCCGCCGAAGCCGGGAGCGGCGTCGCCCGCCTGCGGCCCGCGCCTCAGGAGGTCGAGGCGATCGGCGAGGCGCTCACCATCCTCCTCGTCGACGACGAGGACCTGGTCCGCGCGGGCACCGCGGAGATGCTCCGCGACATGGGCCACCGCGTCTACGAGGCGACCGGCGGCGTCCAGGCGCTGGCCCTGCTCGAGCGCAATCCCGACATCGAGGTGCTGGTCACCGACTATATGATGCCGCGGATGGACGGCGCGGCGCTGGCCGAGACGGTGCGCGAGCGCTTCGGCCACGTCGCCGTCCTGGTGGTGACCGGCTATGCCGGCGGCGATCTCGAGCTGCCCTTTCCCCAGCTCGGCAAGCCCTTCCGCCAGGCCGACCTTGCCGCCGCCCTGCGCAATGTCCTCGGCGACAATGTCGTGCCGATGCCGCGCCGGCGCGGATAAGACCCCCGGCCTCACCCACCGGCATCGTCCGGGCCGAGCCGCCCCATCCGTTCGGGCTTAGCCTGTCGAAGCCCTCCCCATCCTGTATGCGGCGGCGCCCAGCCCCACCCGTTCGGGCTGAGCCTGTCGAAGTCCTTCCCTCCCTTGCACCTGGGCGGAAGGCACCGAGTGCGATGCCGGCCGACGCCGGCCGGCATCGAGAGTCTAAAGCAGCCCCAGCTCGACCTCGACCGGATCCCCTTCCTCCAGCCCCTCGGCCCGGCAGATCGCCTTCTTGACCGGCAGGAACCAGCCGCCGGCTTTCTGCGGGAAGACCGAGGTCGACCACCGGCTCGCTCCGACCCGGACCTCCACCTTCACCGATCCGAAGCCCCGCCGCCGCCCCAGCTCGAGCCGCCGCTCGAGCTCGTGCCCGGCGATCGTCTCCGCCGCCTCCCCATCGATCCCGACATAGCCGATGTCGCCATATTGCTCGGTCCGCCAGACGAGCAGAGGCGCAGTGAAATGCACGGTGACGGCGTCCATACGACCTCCCGGCGAGCCGGAGCCAAAGCGGCCCCAGCATCGATCGCCGAATGCTTGTTCCCCTTTTGATCTTGACTTTCAAGCCCCTTCGTGCCAAGCATGCCGCGGACCCCACCCGCCCGCGCGGGAGCTCCACCGCCCGTTCGCATCGTGAAGATCCGCAACACCCCGCGCCGCTATCCACGGCCGCGGCCAACGCGCCATGCCTCCTCCCTCTCCCCTTGCGGGAGAGGGAAAGCGGCGAAGCCGCAGGGTGAGGAAATGAGGCGGTCGAGCGCCCCCCGTCCGTCGCCCCCGCGAACGCAGGGGTCCAAGCGGTGCCCGACATCGTCACGACGGCCGGCCGGAGCGCCCCCCCGTCCGTCGCCCCTGCGAAGGCAGGGGGCCAAGCAGAGTTCGACCTCGTCACGACGACCGGTGGTGTCCCCCGTAGGCTCATCATCGCACGGTGGACCATCGTCACGCCCTTCATCAACGCCGCTTGGGCGCCTGCTTTTGCAGGGGCGACGAGGGAGAGGCAGGCCGAGGACGCCTGGCGCTTACGCCTCAAGATCGTCCGGCCACAGCCGCGCGGCATGGATCACCCGCAAGATACGAACCACATCCTCCAGGATTCGGTACGGCATCACATAAGGCGCCCCGCTCACCGGGATTTCGCCTGTTCCCTCCACGCGGCCTGGTCGGCCGCTCTCGGGGAAGTCGGACAAGCGCCGCACCGCGAGCGAGATGCGCTCGTCGACGCCCGCCGCTGCGATGGGGTCCGCTTTCATGATATGATCGAAGATCGCCTCACGGTCCCGCAGAGCGAGCGGCGACCATTCGATCCTCATCTGGGATCGCCGGACCCTGCCCTTCTCGCAGCGGCGCGACGCCGAGCGAAATGGGCTTCCACATCTTCATCGGACGTTGCCGGCCGGAGATCGTCCAGCGCTGCCTGCACCTTCCGACGGAACCACGCATCATAGGCCTCGGAATCCGCGATCAGCTCGATCGGCAGGACCCCCTCCCGCGCCGTGCGCGTGAGCAATATCCGGACCGCGTCGGAAACGGTCATGCCCACCTCCGCCAGAACCTGGCTGGCACGCTCCTTCACCTTTTTGTCGATCCTCGTCTGGACGAGCGAATTTTCAGCCATGAACGCCTCCACTTGTCTTGTACTGCATTTGAATGACATTAGCCAGAGGAGGTGAGGCGCGAACGGCGCCGATGGCACCCGTCACCTTCGTCACCTTTATGCCTCGCCCAGGCGCTTCGACCGCACCCTAGAGCATGATCATCTTAGACTGAAGCATATCCGCTGTTTGCGAGGTAGTTCGCGCATTCGGCAGGTTGGAAGTGGTCGAGGAGGGTTCCGATC
>NZ_QDFY01000029.1 GCF_003347635.1 Sphingosinicella terrae | reverse complement strand
CCAACATCCTGATCATCCAGTCGGACGTCATCTTCGCCTGATCCGACCCGGCACGATCAAGAGGGGCGTCCCGGCATAGCCGGGGCGCCCCTTTTCCTTTGGACCAGACGACAATCAACTCGGTCCGGACATCCGGCTGGGGAACGAAGCGCCGGCGCGAAGTCGCGCACAGAAGGCAATTTTGCCGGCCGCGACTCCGCGTTTTTCCCATCCGGACAATCGAATCCTGACGAGGACCCGATGCTCGCAGCCATCATGGCGCATCGATACCGGGATTATACCGTGACACCGCTAGACTTTCGCGCGTCGTGCAAAGGCTGAAGGCAAATGCCTTGCAACGGGTTGGAAACCATGATCACCTTGAAGACCGGAGTCGCACCGTCCGGCGCGAATTCATCCGACAACTGCATAAGGGGGTTTTCCATGTCCGAACGTGAGTATGGTAATCTCGTCGCGAGCAAGTCTGCCATCGTCAACGATTTCCGACTGTGCGCGTGCCTGGGCTGCGGCGCCAAGACTTCCGGTTCCGAGGTGGCGATGGGCCTCGCCGGCTCGATCGGCGAGATCTTCGACATGTCCGCGGCCGCCGCATCGGCGGCATCCTCGGTAACGATCGGCGTTCCCACCACGATCCTGGTCGACGGTACGATCGACCCGCCGGGCGAATTCGATACGTTCTCGCTCAACGTCGTCGCGGGCCAGACCTACATGATCTCGGTCTATGGCAGCGGCTCGGATCCCCTCGGCGACACGATCGTCGCCTTGTTCGACGACGCTTTCGAGGTCGTCAACATCGACGATGACGGCGGCTCGGGGACCAATTCCCTGCTCACCTTCACCGCCTCCTATACCGGAACCTATTATATCGACGTGGAGGCCTATCCGGGTTCGGGCCTGACCGGCCAATATACGCTCGACGTCATCGCCCAGCCGCCGACCGATGTCGTTCCCGACACGTTCGAAGGTGCCGCCGCTCTCAACATGAACGGGATCACCTACGGTTTCATCGACGGCACCGATCCCTTCGTCTACTTCTTCGCCGGCGAGACCGACACCTTTGCGGTCACCGTCGAGGCGGGCAAGTTCTACACGATCGAGGTGGCTGGCGGAGCCGATTACGAATCGGACTTCGCCGACCTGCCCCCGGGCGAGTTGGACCCATGGATTTTCCTTTACAATTCCAACGGATCGCTGATCACCCAGAATGACGATATCAGCTTCCCGGACGACATCAGCTCCAGCATCTCGTTCTTCGCGGAGGAGAGCGGGACCTATTATCTCGATGTCCAGTCCTGGTATCCCTATACGGGCGGCTATTCGATCACCGCGCAGGAAGTCGACCTGTCGACGCTCGACCCGCTCGACTCGCTCATCTGGGAGAGCGCAGCCAACATGGATCCCGGCGATGACGGCATCCTGACCGTCTATTTCGCCGAGGCCGGCGAGAATTTCGGCGAGACCGGCGACAATGGCGTCGATCCGCTGCCCTCCTTCGGCTGGAACGCGTTCGAGCAGCAGCAGGTGATGGTCGCCCTCGGCGAATATACCAAGATCCTGGGCTTCGAATATGAGATCACGACCGACGCCGAGTCGGCCGACTTCCGGCTGATCACCACGACCTCGAACCAGTTCGGCGCCTTCTTCTATCCGCAGGATCCGCAATTCGGCACCCAGCAAGGAATCGGCGCCTTCAACGTCGACAATGGCGGCTGGAGCTTCGACCAGCAGCAGGGCCTGCTCCAGGGCGGCTTCGACTTCGCGGTCATCCTGCACGAGTTCGGTCATGCCCACGGCCTCTCCCATCCGCATGACCGGGGCGGCGGGTCCGACGTGATGCTCGGCGTCACCGGTTCGACCGGCAGCTACGGCGTGTTCGATCTCAACCAGGGCGTCTACACGGTCATGTCGTACAACGACTCCTGGCCGACCGGGCCGAATGGCGAGACGCCGCTGACCGCGGCCAATGTCGACAGCGGCTGGTCCGGCACGTTGGGCGCGCTCGACATCGCCGCGCTGCAGGAGCGCTATGGCATCATCAACGCCTATGCGACCGGCAACGACGTCTACGAGCTCGGCGACGCCAATGATCCCGGCGTCTATTACGAGACGATCTGGGATACCGGCGGCACCGACGAGATCCGCTATTCCGGCAAT
>NZ_QDFY01000028.1 GCF_003347635.1 Sphingosinicella terrae | reverse complement strand
CGAAGGCACGCACGTCATGGCCCGCCTTGGCGAGATTGGCCGCCATGCCGCCGCCCATATTGCCCAGCCCGATGAAACCTAAACGTGCCATGTCGGTCCTCTCCTTGCCCTCTCCTTGTGGGAGAGGGGAGCTATTCTATCTGCCCTTCCAGTCGGCCGCCCGCTTGTCGACGAACGCGGCCATGCCTTCCTTCTGGTCCTCGGTACCGAACAGGCCGTGGAACAGCCGGCGCTCGAACGCGATGCCCTGGGACAGGGAAGTCTCGAAGGCGGCGTTGACCATCTCCTTGGTGGCCATGGCGGCGAGTGGCGCCATGTCGGCGATCTGCTCGGCCGTCTTCAGCGCTTCCTCGAGCAGCGTGTCGGCGGGAACCACGCGGGCAACGAGGCCGGAGCGCTCGGCCTCCTCGGCATCCATCATCCGGCCGGTGAGGCACATCTCCATCGTCTTCGCCTTGCCGATCGCCCGCGCCATGCGTTGCGATCCGCCCATGCCGGGCGTGACGCCGAGCTTGATCTCGGGCTGACCGAACCTGGCATTGTCCGCGGCGATGATGAAATCCGCCATCATTGCCACCTCGCAGCCGCCGCCCAGCGCGTAGCCGGCAACGGCGGCGATCCACGGCTTGCGGGTCGCCGTCACCTTCTCCCAGCCGGCGAAGAAGTTGCTCGCATACATGGCGGCGAAGCCCTGGTCCGACATCTCCTTGATGTCGGCGCCCGCGGCGAAGGCCTTCTCGCTCCCGGTGAGGATGGCGCAGCGCTGGCTGTCGTCCGCGTCGAAGGCGGCGAAGGCGTGGATCAGCTCGGCGAGCACCGCGCTGTTGAGCGCATTCAGCGCCTTGGGCCGGTTGAGCTTGATCAAAGTCACCGCCCCGCGAGGCTCGACCAGGATGTTCTCGTAATTCATAGCGGCGTCCATTCCTCTTCCTTCGGTAGCGGCGCGAAGATCGCTTCCACCCGTTCGCGGGTGACGGCCTCCGGGGTGGCCGGATCCCAGCGCGGCGCATTGTCCTTGTCGACGAGCAGAGCGCGGACGCCCTCGCGGAAATCGTGCTCCCGCACGATCCGCGAGGCGACCGCAAATTCCTGCCGCATCTCGTCCGCGAAGCTCGGCATGGCCGCACCCTCCTCGAGCAAGCGGAGCGATACCTTGCATGACAAGGGACTCTTGCCGCGCAGGGTCGCCAGTTCCTTTGCCGCCCAGGCCGATCCGTCCGTCTCGAGCGCGGCCAATATCACCTCGAGGGTCGAGCCGGCGAACAGCCTGTCGATCTCGGCGCGGTTGCGCTCGATCCGCGCCTCCGGCGGAGATGCGCTCGCCTCGGCCAGGATCGTCTCGACTGCCTCTGGCCTCTCGACGAGGCGAGCCTTGACGTCGTCCAGAGCGTCGGCGGGAATGAAATGCGTGGCGATCCCGAGAGCCAGGCATTCGGCGCCGTCGAGCCGGGCGCCGGTCAGCGCCAGGAAATGCCCGGTGCGGCCGGGGAGGCGCGAAAGATACCAGCCGCCGCCGACGTCGGGAAACAGCCCGATCGTCGTCTCCGGCATGGCATAGCGCGTATTCTCCGTCGCGACGCGAAAGCGACAGGGCTGGGAGATGCCGACGCCGCCGCCCATCGTGATCCCGTCCATGAAGGCGACGGTCGGCTTGCCGTAGGTGAAGAGGAGGTGGTTGAGCCGGTATTCGGCGTGGAAGAAGGCACGCGCCTCAGTTCCGTCGCCGGCGCCGCTGTCACGCAGCATCACGACGTCGCCGCCGGCGCAGAAGCCGCGCCCTTCCGCGTGATCGAGGACGACGAGCCGGACGGCGGGGTCGTCGCGCCAGGCAAGCAGCGCTTCGGTCATCGCGATGCACATGCCTGTGGTGAGGGCATGGATCGTCTTGGGCCGGTTGAGCCGGAGGCGGCCAACGGGACCTTCTCTTTCGACGACTACATCAATACTCATGCAATCAGCATACCTCGTTCGTCCCGAGCGTAGTCGAGGGGCGGGTGTGATGAGTCCGTGCCGGCGCCCCTCGACTTCGCTCGGGACGAACGGACGCGGGAGTGAAAAGGCACTCCGATCACTGCCGGGTCAGCTCCCGCCCGACGATCATGCGCATGATCTGGTTGGTGCCTTCCAGGATCGAATGGACCCTGAGATCGCGCCAGAAGCGCTCGATCGGATAATCCTGGAGATAGCCATAGCCGCCGTGCAGCTGGAGCGCGCGGTCGACCACCGACGATCCCGCGTCGGTGGCGAGTCGCTTCGCCATTGCTGCGAACTTGGTCTTGTCGGGCGCGTTCTCGGTCACCTTCACCGCCGCCGCATAGAGCAGCACGCGTGCCGCCTGAAGCTCCGTCTCCATGTCGGCGAGCATGAACTGGGTGTTCTGGAAATCGCCGATCGCCTGGCCGAACTGCTTGCGCTCGCGCGTGTAATTGACTGCCTCGTCGAGGCAGCGCTGGGCTCCGCCCAAGGAGCAGGCGCCGATATTGAGGCGGCCGCCGTCGAGGCCCATCATCGCGATGCGGAAGCCCTCGCCCTCACCGCCGACGAGATTCTCCAACGGGACGCGGACCTCGTCGAAATTGACCTGGGCAGTGGGCTGCGAATGCCAGCCGAGCTTCTTCTCCTGAGCGCCGAAACTGACGCCCTCCATGTCCTTCTCGATCACCAGGCAGGAAATGCCCTTCGGCCCCTCCTGGCCCGTGCGGACCATGGTGACGTAGAGCTCGTTCTCGCCGCCGCCGGAAATGAAGGCCTTGGAGCCGGAGACGACATAATGGTCGCCGTCCTTGACCGCGCGCGTCTTGAGGGCGGCGGCGTCCGACCCCGAGCCCGGCTCGGTCAGGCAATAGGAGCCCATCCGCTCCATCGTCACCATCGAGGGCAGATATTTTTCCTTCACGGCCGCCGATCCGAAGCGGTCGATCATCCAGCTCGCCATATTGTGGATCGAGATGAAGGCGGAGGTGGAAGGGCAGCCATAGGCCATGGCTTCCATGATCAGGGCCGCCTCGAGCCGGCCCAGGCCGATGCCGCCGCTCTCCTCCGACACGTAGATGGATCCGAAGCCGAGCTCGGCCGCCTGGCGGATCGTGTCGCGCGGGAAGATATGCTTCTCGTCCCATTCCGCCGCCTGAGGGGAGATCGCGTCGGCGGTGAACTGGCGCGCCATCTCCTGGATCTGGCGCTGCTCCTCGGTGAGGTCGTACTGGCTCATTCGTCTTCCGTCTGGTGAAGGACGCGGCTGTTGAATTGGCGCGTCAGATGATCTTCCTCGGTCCATTCCGAGACGAGCTCGCGTGCCGGCCGACCGCCCCGGACATGGGCGAGGGCGGCGATGCGGCCGCCGCCGAGGAAAAGGGTATCGGGCTCGGCCACAGCGATCGGATCGGCATAGGCTTCGTCGGCGGTGATGATCTCCCAGCCGTCGGCGCGCAGCGCGGCGACGGCGTCGTCGATGTACAAGGCGGCGATGTCGGTCTCGTGAAGGAGGATCATATGCGCCGGCGAGCGGCCGAGCGTCTCGCGCGCCACGGAGTCGGTGAAGTTCGACGCCTCGACGATGCTCTCGACGTAAAGGTCGCGGAGCGCGTCGCGATCGATCTCGCGGCCGGCGGCGACCGCCTCCTTGAGCCTTTCCTCGATGAACCAGTCATAGGTGTCGACGGTGACGTAGCCATTGGCGAGGCTCCGCTCGCGAAGCGCCGCCCTCAGCGCATCGCGCCGCTCGCGCGTGTCGCGGCCTTCGTCGAGGAATGGAAAGCGGTACCAGGGCCGGTAGCCCGGCCGGCCCTGCAGCCAGGCCGAGGCGCGGTCGATGTCGGCGACATAATCGGCCACCGGGGTGCTGTGCGCCCAGCCATGGCTGTGCGAGTGGTTGGCGATGACGTGGCCGGCGGCGACATAGGCCTGGATCCGGTCCTCGCCGCCGCTCCCGTGCGGATGTTCGAGATTGCCGGTGGTGACGAAGAAGGCCGCCTGGTCCACGCCGCCCCGCTCGAGCGCGGCGATCAGCATGACCGTCCTCTGGTCCGGCGTCAGCCATGCCCCGGGCGCCCGAGGGATGTCGTCGAAGGAGAGCGCGATCCGCTTCTGCGCCGCCGCCGGCGAGGCGGCGGCGACGAGCAGAGCGGCGATGAGGAGGATGAGGCGCATGGACGACGC
The DNA here is from genome assembly GCF_003347635.1 of Sphingosinicella terrae. Lineage (GTDB taxonomy): Bacteria > Pseudomonadota > Alphaproteobacteria > Sphingomonadales > Sphingomonadaceae > Allosphingosinicella > Allosphingosinicella terrae. The sequence continues at coordinate 497 of NZ_QDFY01000028.1, read as the reverse complement.
CATCACCCCATGGTCGGGATGACGAAGGCGTTCTCGCCGGTGGGCGAGCCGTCGGGCCAGCGCTGGGTGATGGTCTTCACCTTGGTCCAGAAGCGGACGCCTTCGGGTCCGTGCTGGTTGATGTCGCCGAAGCCCGAGCGCTTCCAGCCGCCGAACGTGTGATAGGCGACCGGCACCGGAATGGGCACGTTGATCCCGACCATGCCGACATTCACCTGGTGGGCGAACTCGCGGGCGGCATGGCCGTTGCGGGTGAAGATGGCGACGCCGTTGCCGTATTGATGCTCGCTCGGAAGCCTGAGCGCCTCTTCGAAGCTGTCGGCGCGGACCATCTGCAGGACCGGCCCGAATATCTCCTCCTGGTAGGAGCGGAAATCGGGCTTCACATGGTCGAAGAAGGTCGGGCCGATGAAGAAGCCTTCCTCATGGCCCTGGAGCGAGAAGCCGCGGCCGTCGACGACGAGCTCGCCGCCCTCGTCGGCGCACATCTGGATGTA
>NZ_QDFY01000027.1 GCF_003347635.1 Sphingosinicella terrae | reverse complement strand
CCGCGGCTGCTCGTCGCCAAGATGGGCCAGGACGGCCATGATCGCGGCGCCAACCTCGTCGCCTCGGCCTTCGCCGACCTCGGGTTCGAGGTGGTTCCGGGACCGCTCTTCCAGACGCCGCAGGAAACGGCGAAGCTGGCGATCGACACGGGCGTCGACATGGTCGGCGCCTCGAGCCTCGCAGCCGGTCACAAGACGCTGGTGCCCGAGCTGATCGGCCACCTGCGCGAGATGGGCAGGGCCGACATCAAGGTCGTGGTCGGCGGCGTCATTCCGGCGCAGGATTACGACATGCTGCGCGAGGCAGGCGTCCAGGCGATCTTCGGGCCGGGGACCAACCTCGTCGAGGCGGCCGGCGAGGTCCTGAAGCTGCTCGGACACAATATGCCGCCCGCCGGAGCCGACCACTGATGTTCAAGAAGATCCTGATCGCCAATCGCGGCGAGATCGCCTGCCGGGTCATTCGCACTGCGCGCAGGATGGGCATTGCCACGGTGGCGGTCTATTCCGACGCCGACGCGCGGGCGCCGCATGTCGCGATGGCGGACGAAACCGTCCGGCTGGGGCCGGCACCGGCGTCGGAATCCTATCTCGACCCCGAGCTCATCCTCGACGCCTGCCGGGCCACGGGGGCCGATGCGGTCCATCCCGGCTACGGCTTCCTTTCCGAGCGGGAGAGCTTCGCGCGCGCCCTTGCCGAGGCGGGGATCGCCTTCATCGGCCCGCCGCCGGAAGCGATCGCCGCGATGGGCGACAAGATCCAGTCGAAGAAGCTGGCCAAGGAGGCGGGCGTCAACGTCGTGCCCGGCTATCTCGGCGAGATCGCGAACACCGACGAGGCGGTGAGGATCGCTTCGGAGATCGGCTTTCCGGTGATGATGAAGGCTTCTGCGGGCGGCGGCGGCAAGGGCATGCGCCTCGCCTGGTCCGAGCAGGATGTCCGCGAGGGCTTCGAGGCGACCAAGCGCGAGGGTCTCGCCTCGTTCGGCGACGACCGCGTCTTCATCGAGAAGTTCATCGAGAGCCCCCGCCACATCGAGATCCAGGTGCTCGGCGACCGTCATGGCCATGTCGTCTATCTCGGCGAACGCGAATGCTCGGTCCAGCGCCGCCACCAGAAGGTGGTCGAGGAAGCCCCTTCGCCCTTCGTCACGGCGAAGATGCGCCGGGCGATGGGCGAGCAGGCGGTCGCGCTCGCCAAGGCGGTCGGCTATTACAGCGCCGGCACGGTCGAGCTCATCGTCAGCGGCTCGGACCCGACCGGCGAGAGCTTCTACTTCCTGGAGATGAACACCCGGCTCCAGGTCGAGCATCCGGTCACCGAGATGGTGACCGGTCTCGACCTCGTCGAGCAGATGATCAGGGTCGCCACCGGCGAGCCGCTCGGATTTGGCCAGGATGACGTCACCCTCACCGGCTGGTCGGTCGAGAACCGGGTCTATGCCGAGGATCCCTATCGCGGTTTCCTGCCCTCGACCGGGCGGCTGGTCCGCTATCGGCCGCCGCCGACAAGCGACAAGGTCCGGGTCGACGACGGCGTCGTCGAGGGCGGCGAGGTGTCGATGTTCTACGACCCGATGATCGCCAAGCTGGTCACCTATGGCGACACGCGCGAGGAGGCGATCGACCGCCAGATCGAGGCGCTCGACGCCTTCCTGATCGACGGCATCGGCCACAATGTCGATTTTCTCTCCGCCCTGATGCAGCATCCCCGCTTCCGTGAAGGCGCGCTCACCACCGGCTTCATCGCCGAGGAATATCCCGAAGGCTTTGCCGGCGCGCCGGCAGACGCCGACCTCGTCCTCGACCTCGCCATCGTCGCCGCTCTGGCAGGCTATGAGACGGACCGCCGCAGCTGCGCGATATCGGGCCAGCTGAGCGGCCCGGTGCCGGCGCCGGAGCTGCGCGTCGTGCGCATCGCCGGCGCGGAGCATCGGGTCCGCTTCGGCCCCTATGAAGGGGGCTGCCTCGCTTATGTCGACGAAGGCGAGGCGCACGACGTGATCGGCCTATGGCGGCCCGGGCAGCTGCGCTTCCGCGGCTCGATCGACGGCCGGGTTCGCACCGTCGCCATCGCCCGCCAGGGCCGCAAGTGGCGGCTAACGACGCGCGGCGCCTCCCACGTCGCCGAGGTCCTGCCCGAGCATGTCGCCCTCCTCAGCCGGCACATGATCGAGAAGGTGCCGCCGGACCTCTCCAGGTTCCTCATCTGCCCGATGCCGGGCCTCCTCACGGCCCTCAATGTCCGTGAAGGTGAGCATGTCGAGGCGGGACAGCCGCTCGCCGTCGTCGAGGCGATGAAGATGGAGAATATCCTTCGGGCGGAGAAAGCCGGCACCGTCCGCAAGGTGAATGCCAAGCCCGGCGAAAGCCTTGCCGTCGACGCCGTCATCCTCGAGTTCGAACATCAGGGGCCGTGACGGAAAGTGAGCCTTTGGCGGCTACGCTCCCGATGGCGCAAATTTGGGGTAGCGGACGCGGCGGCGCTCATGACCACGCCTCACGGAGCCCGTCATCGCCCCCTCAGAAGCTCGGCATCAGGTCGTCGCCGGGACCCGATCCCTGATTGACGGCATGGGCGGCGAGGACCGGCGCCAGCGGCGCGCTTGTGGTCACGGCGAGCATGGCATCGCCGTCCTCCTCCGCCGCAGACAGCAGGTCGAGCTGCTCGGGCACGGGCGCTTTGCGGCGGCGCGTCGGGAGAGCGGGCCGGCGCGCCTGCTCGAGGCCGCCCTCGCTTGTCCAGCCAGCCGCCCTTTCCAGTCGCGCGTCTGGAGAGCGAACGGCGCCATGCCAGTCGTGCGGCCGCGGCGCGGGCGCATCGACATAGCCGCCGTCGGCAAGGACCGGCGCCGGCAGCACCCGCGCGGTGAAGTTGCGATCCGCGTAATAACGGAGCTTCTGCGCCCGCACCGGCGGCAGGCCGGACACCAGCACCAGCGCCTCGGCCGGCGACAGCTGCATCACCTCGCCCGGGGTCAGCAGCGGCCGCGAGGTCTCCTGCCGGCTGACCATGACATGGGCGAGCCAGGGCGCGAGCCGGTGGCCGGCGTAGTTGCGCATCGCCCGCTGCTCGGTCGCCGTGCCGAGCGCGTCGGAGATGCGCCTGGCGGTGCGCTCGTCGTTCGACGCGAACGCGATCCGCACATGGCAATTGTCGAGGATCGCATTGTTCTCGCCATAGGCCTTGACGATCTGGTTCAAGGACTGGGCGATCAGGAAGACGCGAACGCCGTAGCCGGCCATGAAGGCCAAAGCGGTCTCGAAGAAGTCCAGCCGGCCCAGCGCCGGGAACTCGTCGAGCATCATCAGCAGCCGGCGGCGGCGCCCTGAATCGTCGAGCCGCTCGGTCAGCCGCCGGCCGATCTGGTTCAGCACCAGCCGGACGAGCGGCTTAGTGCGCGAGAGGTCCGAGGGCGGCACCACCAAATAGAGCGACACCGGCCGCTCGGCCTCGACGAGATCGGCAATGCGCCAGTCGCAGGCCGAGGTGACCGCCGCGACGGTCGGATCCCGGTAGAGCCCGAGGAAGGACAGCGCCGTCGACAGCACGCCGGAGCGCTCGTTGTCCGACTTGTTGAGGAGCTCGCGCGCCGCCGAGGCGACCACCGGATGGACCTGCGGCGCCTCGTCGGTGCCGAGATGGTTGGTGGTCATCATCGCCCGCAGCGTCGCGGCGAAGCTCCGTCCGGGGTCGGACAGGAAGGAGGCGACCCGGGCGAGCGTCTTCTCCTCCTCGGCATAGAGCACATGCAGGATCGCGCCGACCAGCAGCGCGTGGCTCGTCTTGTCCCAATGGTTGCGCCGCTCGAGCGCCCCTTCCGGGTCGACCAGGATGTCGGCGATGTTCTGGACGTCGCGCACCTCATCGGCGCCGCGCCGGACCTCGAGCAGGGGATTGTAGCGCGCCGACGAGGAACTGGTGGGGTCGAACAGCAGGCAGTGCGAGAATCTCGAGCGCCAGCCGGCGGTCAGCTGCCAGTTCTCGCCCTTGATGTCGTGGATGACGGATGAGCCGGTCCATGACAACAAGGTCGGCACGACCAGGCCGACGCCCTTGCCGCTGCGGGTCGGCGCGAACGCCAGGACATGCTCGGGACCGTCGTGGCGCAGATAGGCGCCGCCGACCGATCCCAGAATGACGCCCGCGTCGCCGAACAGCCCCGCCCGACGGATCTCGCCTTCCGTCGCCCAGCGGGCGGAGCCGTAGGTGGTGACGCGCCCCGCCTGTCGCGCCCGCCAGAGCGAGCCCACGACGGCAGCGGCGCAGCCGAGAAAGCCGCTCGCCCCGGCGAGCGTGCCCGCCTTGTCGAAGACCTCGGGGGCATAGGCCTCATAATGGTACCACCAGCGAAACAGCGCCCAGGGCCGGTAGAGCGGGAGCTCGCCGAGCCGGAACCAGGGCGGGCCCAGCTCGGGCTGATAGCCCAGCATCGCCGCCGCCCACTGGGTGGCCGCCCAGAGACCGAGTAGCACGATCGCGAACACGATCAAGATCTGGCCGATCAGCAGCTTGGTGGGCGTCATGCCGAACTCCCCTGCCGGCGATGCGCCGACAAGGGCCGAGAGATCGGCCATAAGCCCGGGTCGGCGGGATTCCCTCTCGGGCGCAGCCATCGTCGCTTCGACGATTCTCACGCAGGGCGAAGCGGCACGCAGAAGCGAGCGCACGAGCCTTCTAAGCTTGGGGTCGCAGGTTCGAATCCTGCCGGGCGCGCCAGTTTTCCCCCACTTTTCTGTTACCTAAATCTGCGTCAGGTAACGCATAGGTAACAAGCGCGCGGGAAAAGGTGACATCTCGCGGCACCGTCGGACGAGCCGTGTGACTTGGCGGTAGCTTGTGGCCTGGAGCGGCCTGTCTGCTTTCGCGACAGGAGCAAGCAATAGCGGACGCAAGGCCACCTGAATCAGGCAGTCTCCACCGTGAAGCGCGTTCAGGGCCAGCCTTCGCTCCGGCTGGAGGGGACGCGCTGCCTGGACAGCCTGGATGGCTCGCCATCCAGGCTGTCTCCTCTGTCAGACGCTAGGCCACTCACACGTTGACGACGATCTTGCCGATCTGTTCGTTCGATTCCAAGTAGCGGTGCGCCTCCTGGATCTCCTCCAGCTTAAAGACCCTGGACACCACCGGCTTGAGTTGGCCCGAGCGCAAGCCCTCGCTGATGAAGTCCTTGGCGCGCTGAAGGAGAACGTCGTCGGCGATGATCTCGTTGTACAAATAGCCCTTCAGGGTCAGCGATTTGCCGAGCACCGTGAATAGGGGGAACGGCGTCGGCTCGGTGCTGAGCGCGCCGTACTCCAGCAGGATGCCGCCGCGCGCCATGCTCTGGGTCAGCGGCTCGAAGGACGGGCCGCCGACCGGGTCAAGCACGACGCGGGCACCCTGGCCGCCGGTTATCTCCATCACGCGGGCCACGAGATCCTCTTCCTGGGTGGCGACCACATGGTGGGCACCCGCCTCCAGCAGCGCCTGCTTCTTCACGCTGGTCCGCGTCGTCGCGATGACGGTGGCGCCCACCATGCGGGCGATCTGGAAGGCCGCTAGGCCCACGCTGCTGGACGCCGCCGTGACGATGACGAAATCTCCGCTCGTCAGCTTGGCCTGCTCGATCAGGGCGCCCCACGCCGTAACGTACTGCATCCAGGAGGCGGCGGCCTCCTCGAAGCTCAAGTTTAGCGGGTGCTTGACCAAACTGCGGGCCGGAACATTGGCCACCTCACCATAGGTGCCCCAGCGGGCAATGTCGTCAGGCGGGATGAGGCTGACTGCATCACCCAGTTCGAAGCCGGTCACGGCGTCACCGACCGCCTGGACCACGCCGGACGCCTCGTAGCCGAGGCGGCTCGGGAACACGGCTTCCTGAAGGTAGGCATGATTGCGAAACATCACCTCGGCGCGGTTCAGCCCAATGCTGCGTACGGCGATCTGGACCTCGTCGGCGGCGGGAGGCGGAACCTCGATGTCCTCGATTTTCAGGACGCTGGCGTCGCCGTACTCATGAATGCGAACTACTTTGGTCATATCTGTTCCTTCAGAAAGATGTCGTGGGCTGCCGTCGGGGTCATCCCGGGCGTCGGGTCAGCCCCGGATTTCACATGTTGATCGCGCGGACCGGGCGAACGCCCCAGTCGGCGTCGGGGTTGGTGGTGCCATCGCCGAGGCGTTCCTGCATCACCGCGACACCCAGGTCGCGACGCTTCGGCAGGCGTTCCTTCTCGACGGCTGCGAGTGCCGGGCCCATCTCTTCTCGTGTGAGATCGGTGCAGTAAGCTGGAGCGCCGGGCTGCTGGTGCCACGAGTCAGCAAGTGATCCCGCATCGAAACCATCGAAGCCGCTGTCGTTGACGAGCGCGAGAGCAACCTCGCGATCCTTCTCACGATCGGCAGCTACGGGAATGGCGATACGGTCGGCGGTCCCGACCGGCGCGGCCTTGTGCGCGAGAGAAGCGGATCCGATCGCGTTCCATGCCTTGGCGATCGGTCGGCCGAGCTGCTCGACGACCCAGAGGCTTTCGACCTGGCCAGCTTCGATTGCTTCGATCTTGCCGTCGCGGAACGGATAGTAGTTCGACGTATCGATTACGACCGTTTCTTCAGGAAGCTTGGCAATCAAGGGCGCAACGCCCGGAATGCGGCCGAGAGGAATGGAGAGGATGACCACTTCGGCGTCAGCCAGCGCCTCTTCGGTGATCACCGCTCGGGCGCCAAAGGCGAGCACGTCCTGCTCAATGGTGTGAGGACCGCGCGAGTTCGCCACTTTCACGCTATGGCCGGCTTGAGCCAGTCTTTGCGCGAGCGTCTTGCCGATATGGCCAACGCCGAGAATTCCGATCTTCATGTGTGTAGTTCCTTGTTTTGAAAGTCTATTCGCTTGCAGGCTGAGCCAGCGCTTCGAGCGTGCGCCGCAGGTCATCCACGCCCTCGTCGGTAAGCCGACACGCTGATTTGATTTTCTTCGTGATCCCCCGCACCTCTGCCTCCATGCCGCGTCCCTCCGATGTAAGGTCCACGATCACGCGGCGCTCATCCTTCGGATCGCGTCTGCGGGTGACGAGGCCAGCAGCTTCCAGCCGCTTCACGAGCGGCGTTATGGTGCCGGTGTCCATATCCAGGCGACTACCCAACGAGCCCACCGAAACTGGGGCGCCATCCAGCAGCTCGAGTACCACTAGATATTGTGGGAACGTCAGCCCGAGCGGCTCGAGGAAAGGCTTGTGCATGCGAACCATGCGGTTCGCCGCCCCGTAAAGAGCGAACGACAGCTGTGTTCCGAGGCTTTGTTGATCTGCTGACATCTCTAGTCCACTATTCCCTAGTGCGCTAGTTAGTTATCCATCGCTGAGGTTCAAGGGTGCGAGCTTAAGCATCTAAGGTCGCACTCCGTCGCCAGCTCGATGGGACATGAAGCCTCTTGCGCATTGCGCTCCGAGCTCATACTTCAATGATTGAAGTCGCTAGGGTTGAGAGAGAATGAAGCCGAAATCCTTCGCCGGTATGCGCTGCTCGATTGCAGGGGCGCTCGAACTGATTGGAGATCGCTGGGCGCTGCTTGTCATCAG
>NZ_QDFY01000026.1 GCF_003347635.1 Sphingosinicella terrae | reverse complement strand
GCCGGCGACGGCGGGGTAAAACCGCCCAGCCGCGCTCATGCTCAGTCTGCGCGACGTCCGCTTCTGTCAGTAGCGGACGCTTTTTCAACGCTATCCGCCAATCTCGGTCGTTCCAGGCCCCGGGGGAGCTTCCCGGAAGCGGACGCTCATTCGTCACCCGACATTCTGTCATGTTCACTCGGCCGGTTTGGTGCATTTAGGCTGTGAACTCATAACCGTGTGAGCGTCAGGCGGCCCTTAGTTCAGCGACGATGCCGTCGAAGAGATCGAAGTATCGTTCTTCGAGCTCCTTGTGGGGCAGCGAGAAGGCAGCGGTGGAACGCGGGAGGCCAAGCTCCTGCGCTGCTGACTGTCCGTCGCGGAGAAAGGTAGGGTGCAAGTCCGCTGCTGGTGAAAGGTCTCCGGCGTTGCGCATGCCATAGTCCGCCGCCCACAAGCAGTAGATCAGGCGCTCTCGGGGGTTCAGCGACGAGTAGCCTTCAGCGGCCTTCCTCTCGATGATGCGGTCGCCCTCATCTAGAAGCCATGTCTCATCATCATCTTCAGGCATCGGCTACCCCTATCAGGCGAGTTGCTACTATCTTCCGCCGCTCGCGAAAACGTGATTCAGCGCTCGGCATGAGCCGATACGACCTGACCGACTTCGAGTGGCGCATGATCGAGCCGCTGCTGCCCAACAAGCCGCGAGGCGTGCCGCGTGTTGATGACCGCCGCGTGCTGAACGGCATCCTCTGGGTGCTGCGATCCGGTGCGCCGTGGCGCGACCTGCCGGAGCGTTATGGTCCGCGCACCACCTGCTACAACCGCTTCGTGCGATGGCGAAAGGCAGGCGTCTGGGACCGGATTATGGACGCCATCACCGCCGCGCACGATGGCGACATCCAGATGATCGACAGCACCTCCGTTCGCGCCCACCAGCAGGCCGCGACGGGAAAAAGGGGGTGCAGATCACTGTCTCGGTCGATCACGCGGCGGGCTCACGACCCAGATCCACGTCGTCGTCGACGCGCAAGGCCTCCCGATCCGGCTCGGCCTGACGGCCGGACAGGCGCACGACGGTCAGATCGCCAACATGCTACTCAACCATCTCGGCCCGCGCACCATCATGCTGGCCGACAAGGCTTACGACGCTGACCACATCCGCGAGCTGATCCAGGAGCAGGGCGCCACACCCAACATCCCGCCGAAGAGCAATCGCAAGTGGAAGCCCTGCTTCAGCAAGCGACTCTACCGCGAGCGCAACCTGATCGAGCGGTTCTTCTCCAAGCTGAAGCACTTCCGCCGGGTCGCCACCCGTTATGACAAGGTCGCCGCCAACTTCCTCGCCATGGTCCAGCTCGCCTCAATGCGGCTGTGGCTGCGGGCTTATGAGTCTACGGTCTAGTAAAACTGGCACCGTATTCTCGCATACTTGCCTATAATCTCATCGGGATCTCGTCCGCGGCGACCCTACCGAGCAACAAGGCAAGATCGATTGCGTCGCCGGGCCGCTTCACTCCGCGCAAACCTTAGCCATTCTCATCCGCCCACTCCTTCCGGATCATTCTCAGATAAGGCACGAAGCCGCTCTGGTTGCCTTTGTCGAAGGCAGTTATCGCGTGTAACGCATGAGAATGCGCGTCCTCGGCACTGACTTGGCCCGCCTCCACACGACGAAACGCGTCGCGGAGGAACTCGTCCAGGCCGAAATATTCTTCCGATGTGAGCTTTGGCATATCACCTCCTTGCTTTCCTATAAGCGTATCGGAGGCGGCAACCGGATGCGAGCGGATTCGCGGCGAAACTCATGGGGTGCATTATGGCGACAATCGACAAAGCGGGTGCAGCAGAACGCCTGGTCGTCAGTGCGATTATTATGGCCGATCGTGGCGAAGATCCATTGGCGATTCACGTCGTCGGGGCGTCCGCCCTGAACGTGTTGCGCGATCTAATAACCAAGGCCGGCGACGACTACGTCGAAGAGATTCTCAAGGTCGGCGCGTTCACCATCGCCTCAGCGCAGGTAAAGGGTGAGTCCGTCACGCTCCCGACCAACGCTGCGATGGATGCTGTTGTCGAGAAAGTGGTTGCCGGGATCGAAGCTGGCGAAGTGACCGAAGCCTCCGACCTGATCATCACGTTGACGCCCGCGGAGCGACGGCAGCTGCTCGACTATGTCGTGAAGCCGTACAATTTCCTGAAGCACGCCGACCGCGATCCCCTCGCGACCCTCGACGATAGCGACATCGACCCTGATGGCGTGATCGCGCACGCGTTGACCGCGCTGACGATGGTCAGTCCAGGCAAGTCGCTACCGGCTGAGATCAGGCCCTATTTGGAGCGACACAATTTGCTCCCGCCCACTCAGTCGTAGCCGGTCGTCAAAGTAAGACGCCTCGCCCCAGTCTTTCGATTTGCACTCCTTTGCCTGGGATAAAGCGACCAGCAAAGAGACTAGGTTGCGTGAATCTCAATCCTCCCGAAATTCGAGAGATCAGCCGAAAGTCCGGCGTTACTAGCCAATTCTCCCCTGAGGCTTCGTCACGTTCAATACGGTAAAGCCCTGGCGGGACCGCAGTGGAGTCTGCGAGAGCGCGATCGCCAGCAACACGATGCCAGCGCTGAATCGCGGCGCTGAGTGTTTCGTCGCGGAATCGCTTCCACAGCGCGGCGGTCTCCACCGTCGGCCAGTTTCCCGCGTCGGTCAGCGCGACAATCTCGTCGCTCTCTAACCAGTCGCGCATGCCGCTGCCGTCGAGGAAATCCGCTCCGCCAGTCCTGACCGCTGCCATCGCCGCCCGCCGCGACGGCAGCCCGGCCCTCACCAGCATCGACATCATGAAATCTGGGACTCCGGCTTCGAGCGCGGCGGCCGCGCCTCCTACGATGATATCGGGTTCCCACCCCTGTGTCAGGCGCCGTGTTCGCAGCGCCTCCAGCGCCCAGACCAGCTTGTAGGTGAAAACGTCTTCGACGAGCTTCATGTTATCGGCGCCGATCGCATCGACCGCCGCCCCGGCGACCCAGGCACGCAGCACGTCGCGCCAGTTTTGGGGCATATCGGCATCCGGCGCAAATGGCCGGATGGCGAGCAGGCGTTCCGCCAGCGCCACCAGTGCGTCGCCGAGCGCTTCGGCATCGCCCCGAAGCGCCGCTAGATCTCCTTGGTCTACCAGCGCCGCAAGCTCGTCGGCGATGTCATCGAGCGCGAGCCCCGCTTCGAGGCCGACGCCCATCGCGAAATGGCCCTGACGCTGAAGCACTGTGGTCGAGTTCCAGATGAGCCGCGCGCGGGTCTGAAGGATGAAGCGGTGATTGTTGCGGGAATGCTCCCCGCCGCGATCAACCTGTCGCGCCCAAAGCGATCCTTCCAATGCCTCATCGAGCAGTCGCGGAAGGTCGTCGCTGTCGGCATCGAGTGCCTCGATCAGTCCGAACACCGTTGCGTCCAGCTTCTCAACGAGCTGCGTCAGCGGCTCCTGCTCCACTCCCGGGTCGACGTCTTCGCCGTCCTCGTCTCCCGGGTCGGCTTCTTCTTCGGGCGCCTGCCAGCCCTCGCGCGAGTTGGCGAGATACTCGGCAGCATCGGCGCGGTCAAACGTGCCGCGGGCGGCCATCCGCTCGACAATCTGGTTAATCACCTGGATGAGCCCACTTTGCAGGTCGCGATGACGCGCGGAATTGACGAGGCCACGCCAAGTCGCGAGCCGCCAATCGTTCTGATCGAAGATGACGTGGAGCACGAGACCCTCGACGTCGACAAAAGCGCGGCCCGCGCGGCCCGCGACATTGGCGAATTCCTCCCCCTTGATCAGTTCGCCAGCACGATACAGCGACGGGGCGAGCAGGACCGCGGCGTTGAGGTTCAATCCTTGTGAAAGCGTCGGCGACGCAACGGTCACCTTGAGCACGCCTTCGGCAAGCAGCCGCTCAATCTCGCGCAGGAATGGGTTCGGAAGCCGGCCATGATGGATCGCGACACCGATCCTCAGGCATCCCACTGCCGGATGATTCGCGCCGAGCCATTCGATGCCGATCTCCAGCGCGCGGCCGATCGCCGCCTCGTCCTCGAGGAGCGACGACAAGTAGCCGCGCGCATTCAGGTCGACGATCGTCGCGCCATACCCAATGACCGAGTTTGCCTGCGGCTGGAATATCAGCGTTCGTTTGTCCTGGCCCGCGAATTCCCACGCCGCAAACAACGTCAGCTCTTTGGTGCTCGTCGGTCGCGCCTTCTTGTGCGGCTTGATCGCGTCGACCTCTTCGACAAACCGGGCGATCCAAGGTCCATCGTCTTCCAGATCGAAGCAGAGCTTGGCCGATTTTGCCTGCCACGCCACCGTGCCGAACCGCTGGCGAGTGGGGCGCCAGTCGGACTCGATGGCATCGCCGGGCGCATCCGATCGTATCCACGCGGTCAGGTCGGTCAGCGGATCACCGCCGGGCAGGACCGCCGACAGGCAGACGATGCGCCGATCGGCATTGTCCGGCCGACGCAGGAGCCGTTGGACAAGAATCTCGTAGCGGATCTCGCGCTCGGTCGGCCCGATCAGATGGCCCTCGTCCAGCACGATCAATCCCACATCGTCGATGATCGACGCGTCGGATCGCAGCGCGAAATCGAGCTTCTCGGGCGTTGCGATAATGATCTTGTGGGTGCGCAACGCATCTTCGTCGCCCGGCGACATGCCCGATGCGCCGTAGAGCGAGGACACCGAAAATCCGAGGGGTGCGAAGGTGCGCCGAAACGAGCGCTCGGTCTGAGCAGACAGCGCGCGGAGCGGCGTCACGACGAGGACACGGCGGCCAGTTGCGAGCGTCATCAGCGCCGCTATCTCCGCGACGCGCGTCTTGCCGGCACTGGTCGGAAGCGCAACCACCAGATCATCAGTGAGATCGCTCGATCGACGTGCGGCCTCACGCTGCGAAGGCCACAATTCGACCTCGGCGTTCTTCCGCGCGTAAAGTGAACCGAGGAACAGCCGTCGGAGATCAGCGTAGCTGCCCTCGCCGCCCGGCGGCGGATCGTGTGGCAGGTTGACGTGAAGTGAGTGCGCCCACAGGTCATCGATGAGGCCGCGGCACAGCCTCAGCAGCCACCAGGCGGGCACGATGCCGGCATTCGCCGCAAGGCTAAGACCGGCATCAAACAGCGCCATCGCTTGCTCGACCAGCGCTCCTTCGCCGGTCTGGAGCGCGAAGTCGTAATAAGCAAGCGCGCGGCAGGCGGTCGTGTTGAGCATCTCCGCGATCGCGACCTCAGGGGTGATATGATCCTGTTCGAGGGCAAACCAGAGCCCGTCATCGTCGAGGCTATCGTCGGTCAGGCGCGACCGCACATGATCCCGGAGCGAATCGAGATCGCGCAAAATCAACAGGATCAATGCGGTCTCGGCCGGGCTTTCGTTGAACCCGTCGGCGCGGTCGGCGAACAGCGAAAAGGCAATCGCCGAGAAGCCGGCGAGATGATAGGCCCCGGCTGCGATCGTGCGATGGAAGCTGCGCGATGGCGAATCCGGCGCGCCGTTACGCACCAGCGCCTCGAAGGCTTTCGCCGCATATTCGAAGCCCTTGCGGGCAATCTCGCTCTCACCGCCGCGCTCCTTGAGGGCTAGGGCCGCACGCAGGAGCGCGAATCCATATTCGGCGAGATCGGTTTCGATAGTGCGGCCGAGAGGCGGTGCATCATCGGGCAATTCACCATCGCGCCGGATGACGGACCAAGCAGCGCCGCGCCGCAAAAGGCCGCCCCAGACATTGTCTTGGGCGGCATCGACAATGAGTGCGGTGAGTTCGTCAGTCGTTTCCAAGCTTCACGGCCTCGACGTAAACGGCATTGATGAAATCGCCGTGGTCGGCGATCCGCAGGTTCGCGCTGTATTGATTTCGATCGCCGGACGATGCGTCGAGATCGGCCTTCAACGATGGCGGCGGGGCATTTCCCGAAAGGGTGAACAGCATATGGTCTATTCTGCCGGGCGGCAGCGCCCTCTGCCCAACCTCGTCCCGCAGTGCGCGGCCGAGTGCCTGATCGTCGGCATCAGGACTCTCTAACAATCGGTCCGCAACGAACAGCAAAGACTCAGGTGTGCAGCGGCCATCATCGCGATCGAGCGCTTCACGCGCTTCGGTAATCGCCGTCTTGGCCAACTGCTGTCGGCTCTTGGACTCGCCCTTGAGCAGGCGGAGCTGACCGTTGTCATCGACGACGACACCGATGAAATCGTCGCCGCGCAGCGCCATGTTTCGCCCATCTTTGAACCGCAGTCGCTTGACTGGGATACGGAACCCTAGGTTTTGCTCGGCTAGTTCTGAGGCAAGAATCTCGCCGAGGTCACCTGATCGCGCCGAAATGTCGGTCGGCATGCGGGTGCGCAGAATCTCCGACGCCTTCTCGTAGCCGAGCCGCGTCGCGTCATCGGCGATGCGGCCGAGATCATCATAATGGTCGCGCAGTGCTTCAAGCAGCCTCGCCCAGATAGTCTCACGACCGCCGGCCTTTTCTGTCAGCAACCAGAGGCGCTTGCGTCCCGCGATATCCTCGGCACATTCGCACCAATCCCAATATAACGCCATGAGTTACCTTGGACCAAAAATCGGTTCCCGCCGCGACGAGGTCATGGCGCCGACCATGTTCATGAGACCGCAAAGTTCGGGCAGTCCACCGCCTAATAACAAGCCGGAGCCGGGAGAATTTGTAAAGGTTGCAACCAGCGGCTGCTGTTGCCCTTCCAATTTAAGGACCAGCGATTGACGAGCGCCTGTGCCCGGGTGAGTCGAAGGCGCTAAAATGGCTTGGCCGCTCATGCGACCACTGGCTTCCGAGATCTCGTCGTACGCAATCAAAGGACCGGGATGGAGCGCGAAGCCCGTCACCAGATTGAAGCGACCAAACCGGCCGAAATGGGCGCACCCCGGCGCGCGGTCGCGGCAAAGAAACGTCCGCTTGACCTGTTCGGCTCCCGTAAGCTGCCAGTCCGCTCCCGGCCAACATCTGCCCTACCTGCATTGCCGAAAAGAGCCAGGATCGCGGTCTTGCTCGAGAGCCGGTCATCTCGAATGGTACCGTTCCCATTTGAAGGAGCGGCGAGTGGTTGAGAGCGGGCGCATGACACGGCGGTCCCTCCTGGGCGGTGTCGCCTACATGGGTGGCGTGCTCTCTCTCCCTGCTCCGCTGCTGGGTGCTGCCACGCCCTTGCTGACGCGCCGCCGCACCGACGCGTTCCCCTTGGTGCAGAACTTCATGCCGGCAGCTATTCTCGTCGATCCGGGCGCCGACACGGCGGTCCGGCACGCGGCGAACGGCTTCGCGTCGGACCTTGAGCGCGTGAGTGGCCGGACTCCTCGCAGATATGCCGGCGCCGGCGAGGCGAGCGGGCCGCTGGTCGTGATCGGCGTGCTGGGGCAAAGCGCGATCGTCGACGGCCTCGTTGCGTCCGGCAAGATCGACGCCGGAGACATAAGCGGCGAATGGGAAGCGTTCCGCCAGATCGTCGTCGACCGCCCGTTTGCCGGCGTGCCGCGTGCCCTCGTCATCGTGGGTTCCGACCGCCGCGGCGCGGTCTTCGGCACCTACGACCTGTCCGAACGGATGGGCGTGTCGCCGTGGCACTGGTTCGCCGACGTGCCGGTGCAGCGCAGGGCGGATGTCTTCGTCCCCGCAGGCTCGCGCCGCGACCAGCCGAAGGTGCGCTATCGCGGCTTCTTCATCAACGACGAGGCGCCCTGCCTCAGCGGCTGGGCCGAGAAGAAGTTCGGCGGCGTCAACTCGGCGATGTACGCCCACGTCTTCGAGCTGCTGCTGCGCATGAAGGGCAATTATCTCTGGCCCGCAATGTGGGCGCCGAGGGCCTTCGCCGCCGATGACCCTCGGAGCATGGTGCTCGCCGACGCGATGGGCGTGGTGATCGGCAATTCCCATCACGAGCCGATGCTCCGCGCGCACGACGAATGGCACCGCAACCGGGACCAGGGCGTGACCGGCGGACCTTGGGACTATACGCGGAATACCGAGAATCTGCGCACCTTCTGGCGCGGCGGCATCGAACGGATGATGTCGAAGGGCGACGGCAAGGGCTATGAATCCGTGGTCACGATCGGCATGCGCGGCGACGGCGACGAAGCCATGGCCGAAGGCACGGCAACCGAGCTGCTCGAGCGGATCGTCGCCGATCAGCGCGCGATCATTGCACAGGTCACCGGCCGGCCGGCGAGCGAGACGCCGCAAATCTGGGCGCTCTACAAGGAAGTGCAGGATTATTACGATCACGGCATGCAGGTGCCCGACGACGTCACCTTGCTCTTCGCGGACGACAATTGGGGCCAGATCCGGCGGCTTCCCGAAGCCGGGGCGCCGGCCCGCAGCGGCGGCTACGGCGTCTATTATCATTTCGATTATGTCGGTGCGCCCCGCAACTACAAGTGGCTCAACACCAACCAGATCGAGAAGACCTGGCAGCAGATGGACCTCGCTTATGAGCGGGGCGCGCGCGCCATGTGGATCGTCAATGTCGGCGACATCAAGCCGATGGAATATCCGCTCGGCTTCTTCCTCGCGATGGCGTGGAATCCCGAAGCCATGACCCCGTCGGCGCTGGCGGCCTATCCGGCGGCCTGGGCCGAAGCCACGTTCGGGCCGGACCATGCCGGTGCGATCGGCGAGATGATCACGACCTACAGCCGATATGCCGCAAGGCGGAAACCGGAGCTGATCGACCAGGACAGCTTCCCGATCGGCGACGTCACGCCCGAAGGCCTGGATGGCGGCGAGTTCGGGGAGATGGTCGCCGAATGGGATGCGCTGGAGGCGCGGATGCTGGATGTGCGGGCGCGGCTGCGGCCCGATCAGCACGACGCCTATTTCCAGTTGCTGGAATTTCCGGTTCTGGCCTTGGCCAACCTCTACCGTCTTTATTACGCGACGGCCTGGAACCGGAAGCTGGCGTCCCGCAACGATGCGCGCGCCAATTTCTTTGCCGACCAGGTGGAGGCCGCCTTCCGCCGCGATGGCGAGCTGACGGCGCGCTACCACGCGATCAACGGCGGCAAGTGGGACGGCATGATGGCGCAGGTCCATATGAGCTACGTCATCTGGAACGATCCCACCCAGCAGACGATGCCGAGCATCACGCGCGTCGGCGGGGACACGCCGACGGAGGAACGGGGCGCCGGGGCCCGCTTCGTGGACAGGCGGCCTTCGCCGGCAGGCGTGATCGCGATCGAAGCGCCGTCGTTCAGCCGGGCCCGCAACGGCGCGGGGCTGCGCTGGACGGCCATTCCCCATCTGGGCCGCACCCGGGGGTCGGTCTTGGCCCTTCCGCAGGGGAGGCCCGCCACGTCGCCGGCCGATGCCGTCTGCCTCGAATATGATGTGCGCGTGGAGGTGCCGGGAATTGCGACGCTGACGACCTGGCTGGCGCCCACGCTGGACACGACCGGCGGTCGCGGCGTTCGCCTGGGGGTGTCGCTCGACGATGGTCCGGTCCGGACGCTCGGCGCGGACCTGGAAGCCACCGGCGGCGCCCAGGATACGCCGGACAAGAGGCTCTGGGCCGACGCGGTACGCGACAATGCCGTACGCCTGTCGGTGGACATGGGGCCCATCGCGGCCGGCAGGCACGTGGTGAAGGTCTGGCGCCTCGACGACAATGTCGTGCTGCAGAAGCTGGTCCTGAGCACCGCGGCGGTGCCGCCCTCTTATCTGGGCCCTGCTCCGCCGCCCCGCTGAACGCACTTCGCCTGGAAGGACGGATCCCGACGCGAGGGCGATTTCGCGAGAGGTACCCCGTCGGGACGATCCTCTTCGAACGGCAGTCATTCGCGAACCCAATTCGAAGGCGGACCGAGCGCTGCCGGCCACCTCCGGTCACGGCGGCTCCGCGCCAATGGCGGTCGCTCGTGATGCTGACGACCATCTCCCAAAGCCGCCGTTCAGTCAGGCGAGTGAGGTATCTCCGCCTTCGACGCATTGCTGACATTGCCGATCCTGACCGAATGCAGCAGGGTTGCGTAATGAATACGGATACCATTGCCGAAGTCGGCATCGATGAGGAGGGGCGGCTGTACGTGCGACCATCCACACACGCGTTTCAACAAATCTGGCGCGCCGCCATGGAAGTGAATTGGGACGAGTCTGAGCGTCGGCTGTTTGGCCCCAGGCCGCGGGAATGGAGCTATGTCGACTGGTTTAGGCAGATCGTGGCGGCACCGGCAGACGAATATGGCACACGGCTGAGCCTGACTCCGGAAACTGCTTGGACGAACGTACCTGCCTCTCTTCGGGCCGAAATCGAGGCGTTGCCGCAAAGCTAACGAATTTCCGCTTTCCGCCCTTCCCGGTCATCTGCGCAACTGCGCCGCCGAGTCATCCCGGAACGTCGCAGTAGGGTGGAAAGCGGACATTGCGCCAGCTAGCCTGAGGCGCGGAAAGGGGGTCCTCGGTGAGATGGTGGTTGGTCGCAAGACTCATCGTGTTTGCACCAGCATCCGCATGCGGCGCGGAACCAGGAGTCGTGTTTCGCTCTGAGGAAGTTGCGGTTGAGGCGATTTCGGGTCTTGGGCCAGACTGGCAAACGCAGGTTCGCCAACCACAATCGCTGCCGAAGCCACCTAGTTCGTGGGTGTCGAGGCATCGAAGGTTTTTCTTCCTCGAGGGGCGAGTCCTCGACCTGAAATGGAACCGCACCGGCGCCCTCGATGAAGTCGTCGTTGCTGATCCACGCTGTTGGCAAGGCCGTCTAACGCCTACGCTGGATGCTCTTGTCCGCCTCACGGGCGCAGACCGTAATCGCGGATTGCTCGAAAGCGCCGCGAGCAGGGTCTTCTTGCAGGCATACGAAACGGACCTAAGCGTCCTGGCGGCCGATCGCTTGGTGTTCAGGTTCCACCGCACTAGCCCGCGCTACAGCTGCGAAATCTACATGAGAATCGATGCCAACCGAGAAGAGTAGCGGTCGCTCGCTAGATGTCCTCAATGGGTCGATCCCGGGTCGTAGCATCCACGCGGCGTGCAATGACTGTTTTTGCGGATCTCCGCCGAAAAGAGACCGGTCCCCTCACGGCCAGAGCCGGCTGTTAAGCGGCCGCCCATCGATGACCTTCAGCGGTGATGCAGCATGGAGCCGGGCATCGGCCCTCGCAAGGGGCCGGGACGTCGCTCCTGATAGGCCGGCGACATCCACCATACTGCACATCAGCTCATACCCCTTGAACGTGATCAGGCACGAGCTATCTAGCGCACTAGACAATAGTGAGCGAGAGAATGCCGGCTGATCAACACAGCGTCGCCACCCAGCTGTCCTTCGCTCTCTATGGGGCGGCGAACCGCATGGTCCGGCTTCACAAGCCGTTCCTGGAGCCGATTGGGCTGACATTCCCGCAATATCTGGTGATACTTGAGCTGCTGGATGGCGCGCCACTCTCGGTAGGCGCCCTGGGTGGTCGCCTCGATATGGATACGGGCACCATTACGCCGCTCGTGAAGCGGCTGGAAGCTGCCGGGCTCGTCACACGCAGACGCGATCCGAATGACGAGCGCCGTGTGTTGGTCGATCTCACGTCGCGCGGTCGCGGCTTGGAGACGGAGGTGCGGGGGATCGCGAAGAAGATCAAATCAGCGTGTCGGCTTACCGACGAGGGCGTGGATGACCTGCGGCGCACGCTCGAAGCGCTGGCTCAGCCCGCAAGCGAACAAGGACTACACTCATGAAGATCGGAATTCTCGGCGTTGGCCATATCGGCAAGACGCTCGCGCAACGGCTGGCCCAGGCCGGCCATAGCGTGAAGGTGGCGAACTCGCGCGGTCCTCACACCATTGAGCAGGACGTGCTCGCCTTTGGCGCCCGAGCGGTGACCACCGAAGAGGCGCTGGCTGACGCCGAAGTGGTCATCCTCTCCATTCCCCTTGGCCGCATTCCGGGCGTTGCGCCCTTGATTGCCAAGCTCCCCGAAGAAACGGTCGTAATCGATACCTCGAACTACTACCCGTTCCGCGACGATGAGATCGAAGCCATCGAGGCGGGTCAGGTCGCGAGCCTCTGGGTTGTCGAGCAGCTCGGCCGCCCGATCGCCAAGGCATGGAACGCGATCGGGTCCGCCTCTCTCGCGCACAAGGCCGCTCCGGCCGGGACCGCCGACCGTATCGCCATTCCCGTCGCTGCCGATCGTGAGAAGGATCGCGAGGTTGCTCTCGCGCTCGTCAACGACAGCGGCTTCGATGGATTTGATGCGGGGGCACTTGCTGACTCGTGGCGCCAGCAGCCCGGCGCTCCAGCTTACTGCACCGATCTCACACGAGAAGAGATGGACCCGGCACTCGCAGCCGCCGAGAAGGACCGTCTGCCGAAGCGTCGCGACCTGGGCGTTGCGGTGATGCAGGAACGCCTTGGCGATGGCACCACGAACCCAGATGCTGAATGGGGGGTTAGACTGGTCCGCGCGATCAACATGTAGGATCTAGAGCGTGACCCACGACACGCGCGGCGGCAGCAATCCGGTCCAGACCGTCGGAGTCCCCGCGCTGTTCGTGGTGCTGTGGAGCACGGGGTTTATCGGCGCCAGGCTCGGACTCCCCCACGCCGAGCCGCTTACGTTTCTGTCGCTGCGATACGTCCTGGCCGCAGGGTTGCTCGTGCTGGTCTCGATAGCCAGCCAAGCGCCTTGGCCACGGCGGCTGACGGAGGTCGGGCACTTCGCCGTAGCGGGGCTGCTCGTACATGGCGTCTATCTCGGCGGCGTCTTCCTCGGCATCTCCATGGGGGTAGAGGCCGGTGTTTCGGCCTTGATCGTTGGGTTGCAGCCGCTGCTCACTGCAGCGCTTGTCGGCGTCCTGCTCGGCGAACGGGTGACACAACGCCAGTGGCTGGGGCTCGTGCTCGGCCTGTGCGGTGTGACACTCGTGCTGGCAGGAAAGGTAGGCCACGCTCCCGGCACGCTGCTGGGCAGCATCGCCTGCGTTGCAGCCCTGATTGGGATCACGATCGGCACGCTTTACCAGAAGCGCTTTTGCGCAGGCATGGATCTGCGCACCGGCAGCGTCGTCCAGTTCACCGCAGCTGGTCTAGCGACCGCCCCCCTCGCATTCTGGTTCGAGGACATGCATGTCCAATGGGAGGCGGAGTTTGTCTTTGCGCTGCTCTGGCTCGTTCTCGTGCTTTCGCTCGGCGCTGTAACGTTGCTCTACGTGCTTATCCGGCGCGGCGCCGCGTCTCAGGTCGCCAGCCTCTTCTTCCTCGTCCCGCCCTGCACGGCATTGATCGCCTGGCCGCTGTTTGGCGAGACCCTGGGGCCCTGGGCTCTGGCGGGAATGGCACTTACCGCCCTGGGGGTGGCGCTGGCGACCCATTCCAGGGACACGCGCGGACATAACGCCGCCAGGTGACTACTTCCGCTTCGCCGTTGTGACCCTCCGAAGGCAGACAGTCCCCTATCGACCAGCTTCAGCCGTCGGTCGGCTCGCGCCATGTTTTGCCGCTAAGGGCGCGATCAGCGACGCCGTAATCCGGACATTCGTTCAGGTTCGGGAGCGTTGTCCGCTTGCGACCCGTTGCGGACATTGCGAAGGGGTGGAACAAGGCGCCCTGGAGATTTTCAGGCGAGCAGATGATCGGGGTCTATTTGCACATCGGGGTGTCCATGGTGGCGCTGGTTATAGCGTTTGTCGCGCAACGGGTCCTCCCGCCCCGGCGGCGCACCAGAATAATCTTCGTGTCAGCAGCAATCCCGGCTGTTCACCCCGTTCTCGCAGCACTCATAATCCCGCTCGTGGTGCAGATACGCCTCGACACAGACCTGAGTTGGTTTCAGCAGTCTATGAACCTGCTCTTTGCCTTCATGACGATGATGTTCGTCGGCTTGGTCGGAGCCATCCTCGGAACGGAACTAGCGAGCCTCATGAGGTGGCTGATGCGGCGGCGCGGCTGAGCGGTTCGGCTTACCCCACCAGAGAGCTTTCGGAACGGTACACCTCGTCACCTCCGGCAATGTCCGATCTCCACTCACTTGCGACCTTGCGTAGCGAACCCGGGCAGCAACTGCGGGAATGACCGAGACGGGTGGATAGCGTTGAAAAAGCGTCCGCTACTGACAGAAGCGGACGTCGCGCAGACTGAGCATGAGCGCGGCTGGGCGGTTTTACCCCGCCGTCGCCGGC
>NZ_QDFY01000025.1 GCF_003347635.1 Sphingosinicella terrae | reverse complement strand
GATCGGAACCCTCCTCGACCACTTCCAACCTGCCGAATGCGCGAACTACCTCGCAAACAGCGGATATGCTTCAGTCTAAGATGATCATGCTCTAGTGATTCCGTCACCGCCGCATTAACTTCTCTCGGCAAGTCTTTCGCCATCACTTGGCCGCTAGTGGCACCAGGGTTCATGGTTGGGTGAAGAGCGTCTTCCTGGAGGTTCCGGCGAGGCGCGCTTCTCAGCTCGGGAGGTGCCGCTCCTCCCGGCTTGCCGCCGTCGCATGAGCTGTGTGCGGGGGATTTGGTGCGTCTGCTCAAGCCAAGACAGGAAGGAAAGGCGCCGCCACCGGGCGGTTACCGCCGTGCGCGCGCGGCGCTGGCGGGCCTGAAGCTCGAGGCGCTGATCGCGCTGCTCGTGCTGCTGACCTGGGCGGCCGTCCAGTTCGGGGATGCGTTGCTCGACCGGTCGATCCGGATCCGTGCCGTCGATCCGGAGAGCTATCTGGCCTATTCCTATGCCGACAGCGCGCCGCAGGGCGGCTCGTCTGCGACCATGGACCCGGTCCTGCCCCTGGCGTGGAGCTGCCGGCTCGCTAGCGCCTCGCCTGCGCCTTATTGCGGCTACGGGCTCCAGTTCGACGTGCTCAACGATGGCCGCGGCCTCGATCTTTCGGGGGTGCACGAGGTCGAGGTGACCTTCAACTACCAGGGCGCGGCCGAGACGCTGCGGATCGACCTCAAGAATCGCGAGCCCGGTCTCCGAGAGACCGCGCCGGGGGCGGGCGACCGGATCAACAGCATCGCCTTCCCGATCGGGTCTGGCCGGCAGACGGTCCGTCTGTCGCCGGCCGATTTCCGGACCGCCGCCTGGTGGATCGAGCGAAACCGGCTTCCGGAGACGCTGCACGAATCCCGCTTCGACAATGTCGTCGCGCTCGAGATGCAGACCGCGGCCGGCGCGGCACCCGGCCTCCACCGGCTTCGCATCGAGGAGGTGCGCTTCAAGGGGCGCCTGCTGACCGCGGCCCAATATCATGGGCTGCTGTTCGCCGCGTGGATCCTCGTCATCGCAGGCCTGCTCGCCTGGCGCCGCTATCAGGCGGTCCGCGCTGCCAAAGCGGAGGCGGTCCGCTGGCGGCATGCGCTCGACAGCATTCCGCAAATGGTGTGGACCGTCTCCGCCGACGGCGAGCACTCCTACAGCAATGCGCGCTGGGCGGAGTTCACCGGGATCGAAGTCGGCGAAGGCGGACTGCTCGACCTCGCCGAGTTCGTCCACCCCGACGACCGCGCGATGACGCTGGCGCGCTGGGCCCGCTGCCTCGCCACCGGCGAGCCGTTCGAGGCGGAATATCGGCTGCGACACCGGTCCGGCGAGCATCGCTACATGCTGGGACGGGCGCTGCCGGAGCGTGACGATGACGGCGAGATCCAACGCTGGTTCGGCACCTGCACCGATATCCACGACCGCGTCATCGCCCAGCAGGAATTGTGGCGGTCGCAGAATTTCACCCGCCAGCTGATCGACGCCACCCCCGATGTCATCCTGGTGATCGACGATGCCGGCCATGTCGTCTTCGCCAACGACGCCGCCGCCGCCGCGCTCGGTGCCGCGAGCAAGAGCGCGCTGACCGGGCGGCCCTGGCTGCGCCTGGTCTCGCCCGAGGTGCGGCGCGCCGCGCTTGCCGCGCTGCCGGCCGGCGACGACGGCGGCTCGCGGCATTTCGTCGCCGAGAAATTGTCGGACGAAGGCCCGAACAACTGGTGGGACGTGATCCTGTCGCCGCTGGCCGCCAAGGGCGGCAACCGCTTCCTCGTCATCGCCCGCGACATCAGCCACCAGAAGCAAGCGGAGGAGCAGGCGCGTTGGTCGTCGCGGCACGATCCGCTCACCCGCCTGCCCAACCGGGTGCTCCTCCAGCACGAGCTCGATCGCCTGATCGTCGACCGGCGCCGTCCCTTCGCAGTGATGATCCTCGACATGGACGAGTTCAAGAAGGTCAACGACACGCTCGGCCACGATGCCGGCGACGCTCTCTTGTGCACCCTCGCCGAGCGGCTGGTCCGCGCCGTCGGCCCGAGCGGGCTGGTCGCCCGCCTCGGCGGCGACGAGTTCGCCGTCATCCTCAAGGGCGCCCGGCGGGAGAAGGTCGGCGAGGTCGCGGCCCGGATCTTCGCGGCGCTTCGCGAGCCGTGCACCTATGAGGGCACGATCATCGACTGCCACACCAGCATCGGCGCCAGCCTGTTCCCGGAGGACGGGCTCAGTCGCGGCGACCTGCTCAAATATGCGGACGTGGCGCTCTACGTCGCCAAGTCGTCGGGCCGACGCAATCTCAAGATCTTCGATCCGCGCATGCTGAGCGCGGTCGAGGTCCGCCACGGCATGGTCTCGACGGCTCGCCAGGCGCTGAAGAGCGGCTCGATCGTGCCTTACTACCAGCCCAAGATCGAGCTCGCCTCCGGCCGAGTCGCCGGCTTCGAGGCGCTGCTGCGCTGGCGCGATCCCGCCCGCGGGATGCAGACCCCGGACACCATCATGGCCGCCTTCGAGGATGCCGGCGTCGCCTCGGCGATCAGCAACCGGATGATCGACAGCGTGCTCACCGACGTCCGCCAATGGCTCGACCGGGGCGTCGCCTTCGACCATGTCGCCTTCAATGCGTCGGCCACGGAGCTGCGCGCGCCGGACTTCGCCGAGCGGCTGATCGAGCGGCTCCATCGCGCCGCCATCCCGGCGCGCTGCGTCCAGATCGAGGTGACCGAGACGGTGTTCCTCGGCCGCGGCGCGGAGGCGGTCGAAGGCACGCTGCGCAGCCTCAGCTCGGCCGGCGTCCGCATCGGGCTCGACGATTTCGGTACCGGCTTCGCCTCGCTCTCGCACCTCAAGTCGTTTCCGGTCGACCTGCTCAAGATCGACCGCTCCTTCATCCGCAACCTGCAGACCGACCTCGAGGACGGCGCCATCGTCGACGCCGTCATCGGCCTCGGCCGCAGCCTCAGGATCGAGGTGGTGGCGGAAGGCGTCGAGACGGCGGCGCAGCACGAGACGCTGGCGGCGCTCGGCTGCCGCTACGGCCAGGGCTTCCTCTATTCGCGGCCGGTGGCGGCGGAGGAGGTGATCGGGCTGTGCAGCGGCGGGGACGGGCGCTTCGCGGCGGTGGCGGCTTGAGGTACCGAAGCGGTCGCCGATCGGATCCTCTTTCGATCCTCCCCTGCAAGGGGAGGGGGACCGCCCGAAGGGCGGGGGAGGGGTGTCAGCGTTAGTGAGTGGCGGCGATCGCCGTGAAGCCGGGAGGCTGACACCTCTCCACCAGCCTGCGGCTGGTCCCCCTCCCCTCCAGGGGAGGATCTGTAGCGGTGGCGGCTTAAGGGCGTTGAAGCAGCCCAGTTCCGCCTCCGCTCTCTCTCTCTCTCTCTCTCTCTCTCTCTCTCGGTCCTCGCGCCCAGGGGAGGATCTGCACCCTCACCCAACCCTCTCCCGGTGGGAGAGGGCTTTTGGTCCTTGACTTGGTTGATCGTTCAATCAACTATGGGGCGATGAACGCTGCGCCCTCCGATACGCGCTCGCGCCTGGTCGAGGCGGCGATGCAGCTCTTCTGGGAGAAGGGTTACGGGTCGACCTCGGTGGCCGACATATTGGCGCGGGCCGGGGTCAATAGCGGCAGCCTCTATCATTTCTTCCCGGGCAAGCAGGACCTGCTCGTCGCGGTGCTCGAGGCCTATCGGGAGGGAATCGGGCCGATGCTGCTCGAGCCGGCCTGGGCGGGGGTGGAGGATCCGATCGAGAAGATCTTCGCCTTGCTCGCCCGCTATCGGGCGCTGATCGTCGAGACGGACGGCTTCTACGGCTGCCCGATCGGCAGCCTCGCGCTCGAGCTGCACGAGCCGGATCCGATCGTGCGCGAGCGGATCGCCGAGAACTTCGACGGCTGGACCGCCGCGGTCGAGGCCTGTCTCGACGCCGCCGCCGACCGGCTGCCCGCGGGCGCCGACCGGCGGGCGCTGGCCGAGTTCGTGCTGACGGTGATGGAAGGCGGCGTGATGCAGGCGCGCACCTATCGCGACGTCGCCTATTTCGACCGGGCGGTCGGCCAGCTGCGCCTGTTCCTCGACAGCCAAAGGAGGGAAGGATGATCGCATCACTGATGGCGCTGGCCCTGGCGGCCGAGGCGCCGGCGCTGCGGCCGGGACTCGAGCCGCTCGGCTTCCTCGTCGGCCATTGCTGGCGCGGCGAATCCGCGAGCGGAGAGCAGGATGTGCACTGCTTCGAGCCGGTCTTCGACGGCCAGCATGTCCGCGACACCCACGAAGTCACCGGCGGCGCGCGGGCCTATCGGGGCGAGACCCTGTACAGCGCCGGCGCGGACGGGACGGTCAGCTTCACCTACTGGAATTCGCAGGGCGGCGTCAGCCGCGGGACGATGCGTGCCGGGGAGGGGCGGCTCGACTTCGGCGACGAGCGATATCGCGGTCCCGACGGCCGCGAGGCGCGCTTCGCCACTCATTGGCGGCGAATCGGCGACGATGCCTATGAGGCGGTGACGACCTCCGAGGCGATGCCGAGCATGAACCGGACCGTCCGGTTCGAGCGGGTCGAGGCGCCGGTGACGGTGAGCGAGGCGCGCGGCCTCGACGGGACGCACATGCTCGTCCACGAGACCGTGGTCGACGCGCCGGTCGAGCAGGTATGGGCGGCGATCGCGACTCCGCAAGGCTGGCGCGAATGGGCGGTGCCGGTCGCCTGGCATCCGGAAGGCGAGCCCGACATCATCGAGACCAGCTATTCGCCGGGGGCCTCGCCCGGCGACCCGTCGACGATCCGTCAGCGCATCCTCGTCGCCGTCCCGGGCCGGCTGGTCGCCTTCCGCACGGTGAAGGCGCCGGACGGCTTTCCCGACTTCGACAGCTTCAGCCGGACGACCGGCCTGTTCGAGCTGGAGCCCGAAGGCGGCCGCACCCGGCTGCGGCTGACCGGGGCCGGCTATCCCGACAGCGAGGCGGGCCGGCGGCTGCTCGGCTTCTTCCGCGAGGGCAACCGGGTGTCGCTGGAGCGGCTGCGCCAGCGCTTCGTCTCGGGGCCGGTCGACTGGAGCCGGATGCGCGAGACCAACCATGGCGAGGAGGAATGATCATGCCCGACGTGAACCTGGTCGCGGTCCTGATCTGCGGCGTCGGCTCGCTGCTGATCGGCGGCCTGTGGTATTCGCCCCTGCTGTTCGCGCGGCCGTGGCAGCGCCTCGCCGGCGTGCCCGAGACACCGCCCTCCGGCGGGCGGATGGCGACGATCTTCGGACTCGCCTTCCTGCTCAGCCTCGCCGCCGCCTTCGTCTTCGCGACGTTCCTCGGACGGGACATGCCGCTCCCGGCCGCGATCGGCGCCGGCGCGGCGGCGGGGTTGTGCTGGGTCGCGGCGTCGTTCGGCATCAACTATCTGTTCGAGCAGAGGCCGATCGGCCTGTGGGCGATCAACGGCGGCTACCATACGCTGCAATTCACGATGTTCGGCGCGGTGATCGGGGCGATGGGGTAGGGGGCTGGCGGCTTCGCAGCGGTCGCGCGAACAGGCGCCGTATCGCCCGCCATCCGTCATTCCGGCGGAAGCGGGATCTCGATGACTTACCGGCGTCGGACGCAGCGCGGTGAAGTGGAAGAGAGATCCTGGCTTTCCGCCAGGATGACGAAGTGGGAGCGAGGCGCGGCGGCGCCCCTCATTGATGCGGCGGTGCGCGTGGGGGCGCTGTTTTGATCTCACGCAAAGACGCAAAGACGCGAAGGAGGAGAGGGGACGTCGGAATCCGCCGGCTGACGGCTCGTTATCCGTCATCCCAGCGAAAGCCGGGATCTCAATGCCTTGCGGCGCCGAGGGACAGGAAATGAGATCCTGGCTTTCGCCTGGATGACGGGGAGGGAAGGGCGCGAGGTTGTGCGCGGCCGCGCTTAGTCCCGCCAAACCTCCGCAACCATCTTCGCTTCCTCGGGATCCGTCGTCAGCAGCGCCAAAGGCCGTTGCCAGAGGCCGACGCTGCGCCACTCGCCGAACTTGTAGCCGACGTCCCGGTAGGTGCCGGCCTGGGTGAAGGCGAAGCGTTCGTGCAGCGCGACGCTGGAATCGTTGGGAAGGGTGATGGCGGCGATGGCCTGGGTGAAGCCCTGCGCCTCGAGCAAGGCGAGGAGGCGGGTGTAGAGGGCGGCGCCGGTGCCGCGGCGCTGGGCCGCGGGCGAGACGTAGACGCTGGTCTCGACGCTGAAGCGATAGGCGCGGCGGGTGCGGAAGGCGCCGGCGGAGGCGAAGCCGACGACCTCGCCGGCTTCGCCGCAATCGACCAGCCACGGATAGAGGCCGGCGCCGCTCGCGATGCGGGCGCGCATCTCCGCCTCGTCGGGGGCGTCGACCTCGAACGAGACCGCCGTCCCCGTGACGAACGGCGCGTAGATCGCCGCGATGGCGGCCGCGTCCCCGGCCTCGGCCAGGCGGACACTCATGCGCCCGGGATGAAGGCCAGGAGCCGCGCCAGCCAGCCCCGAGCCGCCGCCGGGGCCCGGGGCGCCGGGGCCGGCATCGGGCATTCGAGGCAGCGGGCCTGGATGGCCGGGCCGCGCAGCATCGCCTCGACGTCGCCGAGCGCGCGCTCGAGCAGGGCGTCGGGGCTGCGGGACAGAGCGGCGAAGGCGCCGCGGGCGGCCGGGGCGCTGTCGGCGGTGGCGCCGCGCATCAGCTGGGCGAAGAAGCTCGGCTCGCCCTCGAGGAAGACCGGCTGCGCCTGCGAACCTTCGAGGCCGGCACGGCGCGCCGCCTCGGCGAGGGCGTCGTCGAGCGAGCCGAAGCGGTCGACGAGACGGATCTGGCGGGCGGTGCCGCCGTCCCAGACGCGGCCCTGGCCGATCTGGTTGACCCGGGCGGGCGGCAGGTTGCGGGCGCGCGACACCAAGGCGACGAAGCGGCGATAGGTGCTCTCGACGCCGAGCTGGAGCAGCTGGTCGGCCTCGGGAGAGATGCCGCGGGCGAGATCGGGCTGGCCGGACAGAGGCGTGCTGCCGACGCCGTCGGCGCCGACGCCGATCCGCTCGAGCGTGCCTTCGAAGCTGGGCAGGACGCCGAACACGCCGATCGAGCCGGTGATCGTCGAGGGCTCGGCGAAGATGGTGTCGCCGGCGGTAGCGACCCAATAGCCGCCGCTCGCCGCGACCGAGCCGAACGAGACGATGACCGGGATGCCGCGCTCGCGCACCGAGACGATCGCCCGGCGGATGCGCTCCGATGCGGTCGCCGAGCCGCCGGGCGAGTCGATCCGGACGACGAGCGCCTTGAGCTGGTGGTCGCGAAGGCCGCGCTCGAGATTCTCGACGATCGTCTCGGCGCCGGCCGTGCCCATCGCGGCATGGCCGTCGACGATGGTGCCGGCGACGGTGAGCACGCCGATCCGGCCGGCGCTCCCCCGCAAGGGATTGTCGTTGAGCCAGGCGTCGAAATGGACGGCGCGGTAGCTGCCGGGGATGCGCTCGTCGCGGGCGCCGCCGCTGAGCTCGGCCATGCGCTGGCCGAACTGGATGCGGTCGCCGACGCGGTCGACCAGGCCGGCCTGGAGGGCGGCCCGCGCCATGTCGCCATTGGCGCCGCGCATGAAGCGCATCGGATCCTGGACGTAGGCGGCGACCTGCGCCCGCGGCCGCGCCTGGCGGACATTGTCCTGCCAGGCCTCCCAGCTCGCGTCGACGAGCGCCTGCATCGCCTCGCGCGCCTCGGGCGACATGTCGCTGCGGGTATAGGGCTCGACCGCCGACTTGTAGGTGCCGACCCGGTAGACGTTGGCGGTGATGCCGAGCCGCTCCATCAGGCCGGCATAATAAAGGTTGCTGCCGCCCGGCCCGGCGATCACGACCGCGCCCATCGGATCGAGCCAGACCTCGTCGGCATGGGCGGCGAGCAAATAGGAATCGTCGCCATAGCCGCTGGAGAAGGCGACCACCCTTTTGCCGGCGCGGCGGACCCGGTCGAGCGCCTCGCCGACATTGGCCATGGCCGCCTGGCCGCCGCCGGTGAGGACGTCGAGATCGAGCGCGACCGCCTGGATGCGATCATTGGCGGCGGCGGTGTCGAGCGCGTGGATGACCTCGGCGAGTCGATATTCGCGAAGCGCCGAGCCACCGATCAGCGACGAGAAATCCTGCTCGGCCGGCTGCTCGACGATCGCGCCGGCAAGGTCGAGCCGGAGCGCGCCTTCGCGGGCGCTGTCCTGATAGGGACTCATCGACAGCGCCGCGTAGAGGCCGCCGAAGAAGATCAGCATGAGCAGGAGGACGAGGCCGTCCTTGATTCCGACCAGCAGCCGCCACACCTTGCCTGCGAACTTCATCTCGACTTCCACTCCATGCGTCGAAAACCGGCTAGACCAGGGCGCCCGGAGTGTAAACGGGGACGTCCGCAACGGCCCGCCCATCCGCAAAGATCGTTTCAGCGGCCCTTGACGCGGCATGAACAGCGCCTAAATCGCCGTTGCTGGCACTCGACCTCGTCGAGTGCTAACAGTTCAACCGAGCGCGGCGTCCCGGCAGACCGGGGGGCTGCCGCGTGATAGAGAGGAAAGGTGAACCTATGAGCTTTCGCCCTTTGCACGACCGTGTGCTCGTTCGCCGCGTTGAGGCCGAAGAGAAGACGGCCGGCGGCATCATCATCCCCGACACCGCCAAGGAGAAGCCGCAGGAAGGCGAGGTTCTCGCCGTCGGCGCGGGTACCCGCGACGAGACCGGCAAGCTGGTTCCGCTCGACGTCAAGGAAGGCGACCGCATCCTGTTCGGCAAGTGGTCGGGCACCGAGGTCCGCCTCAACGGCGAAGACCTGCTGATCATGAAGGAGAGCGACATCCTCGGCATCGTCGAGGGTCAGGCCGAGGCCCGCAAGGCCGCCTGAGGCGACTCCCGAAATCCCGGTCCCGAGCGTGTCGAAGGACCGGAAACCCCTTGTCTTTTCATAGGTCAAGGAAGTGACATCCTGACTTTCGTCAGGAAGACGCTTCGAGAGAAAGAAGGAAGAAAGATATGGCAGCGAAAGACGTACGCTTTGGCCGTGAGGCCCGCGAGCGCATCCTGCGCGGCGTCGACATCCTCGCCGACGCGGTGAAGGTGACCCTGGGTCCGAAGGGCCGCAACGTCGTCCTCGACAAGAGCTTCGGCTCGCCGCGGATCACCAAGGACGGCGTCACTGTCGCCAAGGAGATCGAGCTCAAGGACAAGTTCGAGAATATGGGCGCGCAGATGCTGCGCGAGGTCGCCAGCAAGACCAACGACCTCGCCGGCGACGGCACCACCACCGCCACCGTCCTGGCCCAGTCGATCGTCCGCGAGGGCATGAAGTCGGTCGCGGCCGGCATGAACCCGATGGATCTCAAGCGCGGCATCGACGTCGCCGTCGGCAAGGTCGTCGAGAACCTCAAGAGCCGCTCCAAGGACGTCTCCGGCTCCAACGAGATCGCCCAGGTCGGCATCATCTCGGCCAATGGCGACCGTGAGGTCGGCGAGAAGATCGCCGAGGCGATGGAGAAGGTCGGCAAGGAAGGCGTGATCACCGTCGAGGAGGCCAAGGGCCTCGAGTTCGAGCTCGACGTCGTCGAGGGCATGCAGTTCGACCGCGGCTACCTCTCGCCCTATTTCATCACCAACCCCGAGAAGATGCAGGTCGAGCTTTCGGATCCGTACATCCTGATCCACGAGAAGAAGCTGTCCAACCTGCAGGCGATGCTGCCGATCCTCGAGGCGGTCGTGCAGTCGGGCCGTCCGCTGCTGATCATCGCCGAGGACATCGAGGGCGAGGCCCTGGCCACCCTCGTCGTCAACAAGCTGCGCGGCGGCCTCAAGGTCGCGGCCGTCAAGGCGCCGGGCTTCGGCGATCGCCGCAAGGCGATGCTGCAGGACATCGCGATCCTGACCGGTGGCGAGATGATCAGCGAGGATCTCGGCATCAAGCTCGAGAACGTCACCACGACCATGCTCGGCCAGGCCAAGCGCGTCACCATCGACAAGGACAACACCACCATCGTCGACGGTGCCGGCGAGAGCGACCAGATCAAGGGCCGGATCGAATCGATCCGCCAGCAGATCGAGGTCACGACGTCCGACTATGACCGCGAGAAGCTGCAGGAGCGGCTGGCCAAGCTGGCCGGCGGCGTCGCGGTGATCAAGGTCGGCGGCGCCTCCGAGGTCGAGGTGAAGGAGCGCAAGGACCGCGTCGACGACGCCCTCCACGCCACCCGCGCCGCGGTCGAGGAAGGCATCGTCCCGGGCGGCGGCACCGCTCTCCTCTACGCCACCAAGGCGCTCGAGGGCCTGACCGGCGCCAATGACGACCAGACCCGCGGCATCGACATCGTCCGCAAGGCTCTGCTCTCGCCGGTCCGCCAGATCGCCGAGAATGCCGGCTTCGACGGCGCGGTCGTCTCGGGCAAGCTGCTCGACGGCAAGGACGAGACCCAGGGCTTCAACGCCCAGACCGAGGTCTACGAGAACCTGGTCCAGGCCGGCGTCATCGACCCGACCAAGGTCGTCCGCACGGCGCTCCAGGACGCGGCTTCGGTCGCCGGCCTGCTCATCACCACCGAGGCGGCGGTGAGCGAGCTTCCGGAAGACAAGCCGGCCCCGGCGATGCCGGGCGGCGGCATGGGCGGCATGGACTTCTAAGTCCAAGCTGACCTCAGAAGCGAAAAGGAAGGGCCGGGGCGGCGACGCTCCGGCCCTTTTTTTGTCGGGGATTGGGGGCTGGGGGCTGGGGACTGGGGACTGGGGACTGGGGAAGGAGGCGGGCGAAGGGGATCGCCTTCTACCAGTCCCCAGTCCCCAGCCCCCAGTCCCCAGTCCGTCCCTCACCGGCCTTTGGGGCGCGCCGGACTTCCGCCTTGTCCGGCCCCGGACGACGGCGAATGATGTCGCTCACGAAATCATTCGGATTGACGCTTAGCTCTGCAATGCGGTTATCGTGGACTACTGCAAAATCCAAATTATTTCCAAGAAAACATTCATAGTATGTTAGAGCAAATGTGGTTAAACGACAGTAAAGTCAACGTTAACATTGTTAACGCCAGACTATCATTATCAGGTTGACTTTAGGTTCATGGCAAGAGCGATATCCATTCGTCGCGCAATACACTCGCGCGGCCCGTGTGGATGCCTTTGCTAGATGGTTCGTTCATCTGAGAGAAAGGTTGCTCCGAACAGGCTCGCCCTTCCACCGGCGGTCACGGGCGGCTTCATGCCAGCCATCCCACGACGCCGGACGGAAGGGGTTCCGGCAGCCGCTCTGGTCTTGGCCAGGCGGCGGTCGGACGAGAGCTGCGATCGCAGGCCCGTCGATCGAGTTTGAAGGAACCGCTCATGAGTCTCAAATCCCAAAGCCCCAGACTTCTTCTCCTGGCCCTGCTCGCCGGAGCAGCCCCGACCGGCCTGGCGGCGCAGTCGCAGGACCCGTCCGAGGAAGATCTCTCGGCGATCGTCGGCGACGCGGCGCCCACCGATGCGGGCGCCGCGACCGAAGGACCGGAGATCGAAGGAATCATCTCGGCGCGGAGCGGCGACCAGCTGCAGGTCATCACCGCCGACGGCACGATGGCGACCGTCGCCGTCACCCCCGAGACAAGGATTGCGGCCCGCGGGGGCTTCCTGGGCCTGGGCCGCACCCAGCTTGCCGCGGATGCGCTGGTCAACGGCCTGCCGGTCAGCATCGAGACGCTGCAATCGGGCGGCGGCCTGGTGGCGAGCGAGATCGACCTCAGGAACCGCGACCTCAGGACCGCCTCGATGATCCACAACGGCACCGCCCAGCGCTTCGGCGAGCACCACAATGCGATTGCGCAGAATTCGGCGGCGACGGAGGCGCTGCGCGGCCGCCTTGGCGACATCGACCAGTATAATGTGCGGCAGACGACGAACGTGACGTTCGACTTCGCCCGGGCGGAGCTGTCCGAGGAGGCGAAGGCGGAGCTCTGCTCGACGGCCGCCGCCGCCGAGTCGATCGACAACGCCCTGCTGCTCGTCGTCGGCTATACCGACGCCGTCGGCAGCCAGGAATATAACCAGACGCTCAGCGAGAGGCGCGCCGGCAACGTCGTCAACCATCTCCAGCAGGTCTGCGGCTGGCGGCCTTATCGGATGCTGACCCCGACCGGGATGGCCGAGGCGGATCCGGTGGCGAGCAACGACGATCCCAACGGCCAGGCCCAGAATCGCCGCGTCGCGGTCAACATCCTGGTCAGCAAGGCCGTCGACGGCCTCGCCGGCGATCCGCGTCCGGCGGCGATGGCGGGTGCCGGCATGGGCGGGCCGGACTCGTAAGTCGGCGCTCACCTGAGAGGCGAAAAAGGAAGGGCCGGGGCGGTGGTGCTCCGGCCCTTTTCTTGTGCCTGTGAGTGGCTGCGGATGAGGTTGGGTGGCGTTCCGGTCTGCGCCATCTCCGTCGTTAAGGAGAGCCTGGGCGGCTCTCCAAAGGAAGACTTTCCAGCGAACAGGAGAGGCGGCACGTTCGCATGCAAGTCGGACCCTAGGCTCCAGACCGTCTCAACGGCTTTGCAGCGTCAGCACAGCTATCAGCTTCAACACCGCAAGCGGTATGGCAAACTGCCCGTCTCAGCCTCTCAGCGTTGCGATGACGATGACGATCGCGAGAGCGATGTCCAGCATGAAGCAGAATTCGGCCATCGATCGCACCACGACCTTGTTTTTCACGTGGTGGTAAACGTCCCAGCCGGCATGCGCGGCCAGCCCGACCGCTACCAGCAACGCCCCGACCACGTGATTAATAAAGAGGGCCAACGCGGCTGAACCGCCGAAAAGAAACATGGCGATGGCTTGTAGCGGCAGGTTGCGATTAGGACGTCTCAGAGCCCGAACCATGCCGCACGCCGCAAAAAACCCGGCGGCGACAAGCATCGCCCCCATGGCGTCGAGGGGTATGAGGTTCAATCTTGCGACGGTGATCACCACCACCGTCAGCAGGAATACCGGCCAAGCAACCCACGGGATCTCAAGGGCAGCTGCTGCCAGATATACGAGACCCGAGGCAGCGACGATCGCAGCAAAATCTGTGCCGTGCTCCGTTCCGTTGAGTAGATCGATCGAGAGATAAGCCGCGAATGCCAGGCCAAATGCTCCAGGCCACCATTGAATCGATCGCCAGCCAGATGCGAAGGTTTCAGGCGATGGGCTTGATGCTCCCGGTGACGCAGTCATGGTAGCTCCTGGCAGCGGTGGTCGTCAGCGGACCATGAGGCGAGCATGCAGACTAGCAGCCGCTCCGAGTTGTCAGAAATGACAAAAAGGCGGTAATTTCTGCCAGTGCTGCAGCATATCGTCATTGCCGTCTATCGTGACTTCGAGCTGCTGGATGCGACCGGCCCCGCCTCCGTTTTCGCGTCCGCCAATCACGCCCTCGCAGAGGATGGGAAGGCTCCACGCTACGCCGTGCATTTGGCCTCTCCGACCGGCGGAGCGGTTCCGAGCAGCAGCGGTGTCGTGGTCGACACCAAAGCTTTGGCGAAGATGCCGTTGCAGGTCGACACGATCCTGGTCTCGGGGGCGGAGGCCCACGCGGTCATTGCAGCAGCCCAGACGCCGGAGCTAGGGCGGTGGTTGTCGCGAAACGCCTCGTCCGTCAGACGTCTTGGATCGGTTTGCGCTGGCACCTTCGTGCTCGCGGCAGGTGGGCTGGTGGATGGCAAGCGCGTTGCTACACACTGGAGCGCCTGCGAAGCCCTCGCGCGACTCTATCCCTCGCTCAGCGTCGACGCCGACGCGCTGTATGTCGTAGATGGCAAGGTTTGGACATCGGCCGGAGTGACGACTGGTATCGACATGGCCCTCGCCATGGTCAGCGAGGACCTTGGCGGCGCGCTCGCAAGCAGGATTGCGAAGCGCCTGGTCCTTTACGTACGCCGCCCAGGTTATCAATCTCAATTCAGCGCCTTGCTCGCTGCCCAGGAGAAAGCCGATGGCCCGGTCGCCGACCTTCTCGTGTGGGTCCAAGCCAACCTTGGCGCCGCGCTGGACGTACCCAGCCTTGCGGCCAGGGCCTGTCTTTCAGAGCGAACGTTCCATAGAAGGTTTGTCGCTGCGACGGGCGACACGCCTGCACGATATATCGAGTCCGTGCGGCTGGATGCGGCGCGTATTCTGCTCTCCCAGGGGCTCGCGCTAAAGGAGATCGCAAGGCGGGTAGGGCTTGCGCCGCCCGCACGCTTCGCGCGGCTCTTCCAGAGACGCTTCGGCGTGACGCCGCGACTTTTCCGCGAGACCCATGCGGACGATGAACGATGCTAGGCGCAAAGCTCACTTCAATCCATGCGACAACAAACGTCCGCCATCGAAACTCCGACTACAAGATCCGGGGACACAATACATAATTGCCCACTACTCCTGCGCCTTTTAGATATCGGGCCATGGCTCGCCTTGCCGCATCGTAGTTCCCGGCGCTGCGCATCATGTGACGCAGCGCGGCAATCGAGGGCTGCCGATCTTCTTCGGCGACGGAAATCGAAAGCCCTATCTCGAGCTGCTGCGCGGGCGACGGCTCAGGCCCGCAAGGCCAGGGCCGAAGTCGAAGGCGGCAGCAGATGACGATAGTTTAGTATTGTGTTGTCTAATTGATATCGCCTTCTGGTGTCGTGACCGACGGCTATGGTTGTCTTCGAGGTCACGGATCGGCTGTGGAGCCCGAGTTGATCTGTGCCTCATGATCGCGGTCAGGCGTAGGAAGGTGGATG
>NZ_QDFY01000024.1 GCF_003347635.1 Sphingosinicella terrae | reverse complement strand
ATCGAATGCTGACCTCCTCCCAGCCAGCATCTTGAATCACGAACCGAACCGCTTGGGAATCCCAACCGGATTCACATAAGCATGATCATGCTCTAAAGCGTGTCGCGTGACCCGAGGATGACCGTGGCCTGGCTCGCGAGGACGCCGCCATTGCCGTGGGCCAGGGCCAGGTCCGTGCCGGCAATCTGCCGCTCGCCGGCCTGGTTCATGACCTGGTCGGCCGCCTCGGCGATCGCGAAAAGTCCATACATTCCGGGGTGGCAATAAGAGAGGCCGCCGCCATTGGTGTTGACGGCAAGCGCGCCGCCGGGCGCGATGCGGCCGCCTTCGACGAACGCTCCCCCCTCCCCCTTGGCGCAGAAGCCGAGATCCTCGAGGAAGAGAATGACGTTGATCGTGAACGCGTCGTAGAGCTGAACCACGTCCATCTCCCCGGGCCCGACACGAGCGGCGGCAAAGGCGCGCGCGCCGGATTCTCGTGCCGCGGTGACCGTGAGATCCGGCATGGACGAGATGTCGCGATGGCTGACCGCCGAGCCGGCGCCGAGCAGAAAAGCGGGCCGGGCGGCATGATCGGGTGCCCGGTCCGCGCGCACCATGACGACGGCAGCGGCACCGTCCGTCACCAGGCACGCGTCGCGTACGCCGAGCGGATCGGAGAGCATTCGCGCCGAAAGCACGTCCTCGATGGCGAGGTCTCCCCGCATGAACGCTGCGGGATTCTTCTTAGCCCATGCGCGCGCCGCCACCGCCACCTCGGCGAGCTGACGGCGGGTGGTTCCATATTCGTGCATGTGCCGCGCCGCGGCCAGGGCATAGCCGGAGACGGGCATGATCGGCCGATACGGTCCTTCGTAGGTGGGCGGCTTGCTCGACCGGATGAGCTTACCGGCACCGCTGCGCTGATTGCTGCCATAGGCGATCAGAGCGACGTCGCATTCGCCCGCCGCGAGCGCCAGCGCCGCCCAATGAAGGTGAGTCTGGAAGGCCGAGCCGCCGGTGCGGTTATTGTCCGTAAGTTTCGGATGGATGCCGAGATATTCGGCCAGCGT
Source organism: Sphingosinicella terrae (assembly GCF_003347635.1). Classification (GTDB taxonomy): domain Bacteria; phylum Pseudomonadota; class Alphaproteobacteria; order Sphingomonadales; family Sphingomonadaceae; genus Allosphingosinicella; species Allosphingosinicella terrae. The sequence continues at coordinate 36,008 of NZ_QDFY01000024.1, read as the reverse complement.
CATGCCCGAGAGGAAGTCGTCCGGAAGGCCGATGAAGAGCGCGTCCACGTCTGTGGGCCTCAGCCCCGCCTGAGCGAGCGCACGGACGCTGGCGGCCGCGGCGAGATCGATCGACGTGAAGCCCGGCGATTCGCCTTCACCATAGGTCGCCGTGCCGACGATCGCGGCGGCGCCGCGCGGAAAGGCGGTCATTCCGGCGCCTCCGCCGGGTCGAAGACGAGGATCGGCCCGTCCTCGCCCTCGGCGATGCGGGCACGCACCGCCATCCCGATCTTCACGGCCTCGGGGGCCACGCCCTCGACCCGACTCATCAGCCGAGGGCCTTCGGCGAGATCGACGAGGACGACATTATAGTCCGCGGCCGGCGGCCGCTGGCGCACCACCGTGGTCGAATAGACTGTGCCCTCGCCGCATGCCTCGATCCACTCCAGGTCGGTGCTGCCCGTCCCCGGCTCGGCGACGCGGGGGTAGAAGAAGCACCGCCCCGTCTCGCGGCTGCGCTGGATCATGATCCGGCCCGCTTCGAGATGGCGGCGAAACTGCTTGTCCGGCGCGTCGTTCATGCGACCCATTCCCTTTCGAGCAAGGCGCGGGCGGCGCCGCGGTCGACCTTGAGCGATTGGGTCCTGGGCAGGCTCTCCACCACCATGAAGCGCACCGGCACCATCTGCGCCGCCAGCCGGGCGCGCGCAAAGCCGGCCAGCTCGGCCTCCGATGGACGATCCGAGCCCGGTTCGAACTCGACGATGGCGGCCGGCACCTGCCCGAGGCGCGCGTCCGAAATCCCGACGACCACCGCCTCGCGCACCGCCGGGTGCGTGCGAAGCATGTCGGCGACGGCGTCGGGAGCGATCTTGAACCCGCCGCGATTGATCATGCTGTCCGCGCGTCCCTTGAGGAAGAGGAAGCCGTCGGCGTCGATGAGGGCCAGATCAGTGGTTCGCACCCATTGCTCCGACAGCCGCGGCGCGAGGATCTCGAGCTGGCCGATCTCGCCCGGCGGGAGCGGCCCGCCGTCGGCCGGATCGACCGCGCGCAGGCGGATCCCCGGCCGGGCTCGCCCGACGCTGCCGCGCTTGGCCTCCGCGAAGACGCGATGGTCGTCGATCGTCCAGTTTGCGACGACGCCGCAAAATTCGGTCGCGCCATAATTGATCAGGATCGGAATCCCGTAGCGTTGCTCGAAACGGCGCTGCAGGTCGGGATCGAGAGGCGCGGATCCGCACCGCATCGCCGGGATCGAGCGCAATGCATCGGGCGGAACATCGGCATCCAGCACCATCCGGATGGCGGCGGGGGGCAGCGAGACGAAGGTCGTCGGCCGATAGGTTTCGACCGCACGCACCCAGGCGTCGACGCTGAATCTCTCCAGCAGGACGATCCGCTGACCATGGCTCGCGCAGGTGATCAGCCCATAGAGGCCGCTGATATTCCCGAGCGGATAGAACTGGATATAGGGCGCGACATTGAAGGGCGTTCCTGCCTGGGCGGTGGCAAGCCCGGCATCCGCCACCGCATCCTCCAGCATCCGATAGGAGATGGGCACCCGCTTCGGCGTTCCGGTCGTGCCGCTGGTTAGCATCTGGATGGCTACGCCCGGCTGCGGCGGATGATGCGGCCCCTTGCCCGCCTCGACAATGGCGCTGACCGGCGCGCCGGCGGCTTCGGTGAAGGCGAGGGCCAGCGTTCCTACCGCCCGCGCCGCCGCCCGGACCTCCTCGCCCCAATCCTCCGCTGCGCCGATCACGACTGCAAGGCGGAGCCGGCGCAGTTCGGCGGCGAGGCCCTCGGCCGCTTGATAGGCGTGGAGCATGACGATCGTCCGCCGTTCGGCCAGCAGACCGAACAAGGCGGCAATGTGCGGAGGCCGGTTGCGGGCGATGAGTCCGATCGGCGCATCCTCAGCGATGCCCGCCGAGGTCAGCCGCGCATTGATTTCCCGCGCCACCTCGGCGAACCGGCCGCGCGGCAACCAGCGGCCCTCCGCCTCGACGAGCACGTCCTCGGGATCGCCGGCAAGGAGCGCCCGAAAAGCCGCGTCGAGACCTTCGGTCATCGGCCGTGCACCGGCTCCGGTTCGCCGAGGAGCGCCTCCTGGTGGAGACGCGTGCCGCCGGCGAGCTGAAGGAGGAAATGGCAGCGCTTGACGAGGAGATGAGCCTCGCATTCGTCAGTGAAGCCCATGCCGCCATGGATCTGGACGTTGCCGCGCACGGCGGCGAGGGCGGCATCGCCGGCGACGATGCGCGCCGCGGCCGCCTGGAAGGCGGCATCGTGCCGCCCGCTCCCGAGGCACAAGGCCGCGAGCGCGGTCAGCGTCCACGCCGACTCGCACCCTACGGCCATGTCGGCGCAGCGATGCTTGATTGCCTGGAAGGCGCCGATCGGCTGCCCGAATTGCTGCCTTTCCTTCGCGTAGAGCGTGGCGCGGTCGCGCGCCGCTTCGGCCAGGCCGACCAGGCTCGCCGAGACGAGCACTTTCGTCCGCAGCGCAAGTGTCCTGTCAGCCAGCCGGCGCACGCCCCTCTCGTCGAGCTCGACCCGCTCCAGGGCGATTGCCGGATCGAGGCCGTCGATCGGCTCCGCCCGCACGAGCGCCGCTTCGTCGAGCAGGCGGATGCCCTCTTCGTCGACGCGGACGAGGCTATCGCCGGGCTGCCGATCGAAGGCGTGGCGGCCGTCGCCCGACAGCAGGCAGGCGCCCCGCTCCCCGCCGGCCAGCGCGGCGGCGAGCGCGGGATCGCCGGCCCCGACCGCGGCGTGCGCCCCCAGCACTGCGGCGAAAAGTCGCGGGCCGACCAGGAAGCGCCCCGCCTCCCTGAACAACAAGGCTTCCTCGATCAGGCCGAGGCCGACGCCGCCCGCCGATTCCGGGAGACCGAGGCCGAACCAACCCAGCTCCGCCAGCCGTGCCAGCAAGGCGAGATCGCCCTGGCCGTCGCGCAGCCGCGCCAGCGGTGCCTCCGCGGCGAGAACGCTCTCGAAATTGTCGATCAGCGCCTTCTGGTCGTCGTCCGGCAGCAGGTCGATCATGCCCGCCCCCGTGGCAGGCCGAGAACGCGCTCGCCGATGATGTTGCGGCGTATCTCGGAGGTGCCGCCGGCGATCGTGTGCTTGAAGCCGTCCAGGTAGCGGAAGGTCCAGGCTTCCGCCCGCCCCTGCCGCTCGATCGATTCGCCGCCCAATATGTCCATCGCGGCATCATGGACGCGCTGGAACAGCTCGCCGAAGTAGAGGGAGATCATCGCCCCTTCCGGCCCCGGCGCATCCTCGCGCTGGGCGCGCGAGATGCTCGCATAGGTCATTGCCCTCATCGCCGCCACTTCCGCCCTGAGGCGGGCGAGCCGGCTGCGCACCTCGTCGTCGGCCGCGGCCGGACGGCGTCCGTCCGGGCCGGTCACTTCGCCGGCGAGCGCGATCAGCTGCTCGACGGTCCGCTGCAGCTCCACCTGGTGCGGGATCATCGCCGTCCCGCGCTCGAAGGACAGGGTCGACATGGCGACACTCCACCCCTCGCCCAGGCCGCCGACGACCTGCCCCAGCGGGATCCGGACCTCGTCGTAGAAGACCTCGGCGAAGGTCGTGATCCCGGCCATGGTGCGGATCGGGCGCACCGTGATGCCAGGCGCGCGCATGTCGCAGATGACCCAGCTGAGCCCCGCGTGGCGCTGGCTGTCCGGATCCGTCCGGACGAGCAATTCCTGATAGTCGGCGACGTCGGCGTAGCTCGTCCAGACCTTCTGCCCGGTGACCACCAGATCGTCCCCGTCGACGACGCCTCGGGCCCGCACCGACGCAAGGTCCGATCCTGCCCCCGGCTCGGAGAAGCCTTGGCACCAGACCGCCTCGCCGCGGATGATCCGCGGGATATGGAGCGCCCTCTGCTCCGCGTTGCCGCGCAGCATCACGGTCGGGCCGGCATGGCTCAGAGCGACGAACATGCAGCCGGGCGGCGGCGCCTCGGCGCGAACATATTCCTCGTGCCAGATGAGCTGCTGGACCAGGCTCAGCCCCTGTCCGCCATATTCGACAGGCCAGGCGATTCCGCCCCAGCCGCTTTCATGCTGGCGGCGCTGCCAGGCCGTATCGAAGGCGCGCATCGCCTGCCCTTCCTTGGGCCGCTTCTCCGTCGGCACGTTGGCGCGAAGCCACGTCCGCACCTCCTCCCGAAACGCCTCCTCCTCGACCGTGAACGTGAAGTCCATCGCTCAGCGCCCCTCGAAGGTGGGACGTCGCTTGGCGAGAAAGGCGTCGACGCCTTCGGCGTGGTCGGCCGTGCCGAAGGCCATGGCCTGAGCATAACCTTCCGCGCGCAGGAAATCCTCGGCGCCACCCTCATAAGCGCGGCCGATCAGGCTCTTGGTCAGCCCCAGCGCCACGCTCGGCCCGGCGGCGATCGCCCTCGCCGCCGTCATCGCTTCTTCGTGGAGCCGGTCGGCTGGGATGATCCGGCTGACCAAGCCGATCCGCTCGGCCTCGGCCGCATCGACCCTGCGTCCCGTCAGCAATATGTCCTTGGCTCGCAACGCGCCGACCGCCCGCGGCAACGTCCGCGCCAGGCCGTAATCGGCGACGGCGCCGATCAGTCCGAAGCCGGCCATGAACCAGGCGGCATCGGACGCGAGCACGACATCGCCGAGCATGGCGAGACCGAAGCCCGCGCCGACCGCGGCGCCATTCACGGCGGTGACGACCGGCGTCTCGCCGTTGAGCAGCTTCGCGATCCAGGCATAGCTCCTTGCCAGCCGCGCGCGCACCTCGGCCGGGCTCTGCCGCTCGACGAGCGAGCGCACGTCTCCTCCCGCGCAGAAGGCGCTGCCTTCGCCGGTGATGAGCAGGCAGCGCACGCCCGGATCGTCGACCAGCGCCGGCACGAGGGCCTGCAGCCTTTCCTTGATCGCCGCGCTCAGCGCGTTCCGGTTCTCCGGCTCGCACAGCCTCAGCACCGCGACCCCGTCCACCCGCTCGACGACCACAGCATCCGTCATGTCAGAGGGCCATGTCGCCGTTCAGCATATGCTTGGCGATCTGGCGCCGCATGATCTCGGAACTGCCGTCCGCGACGCTGATCTTGCGCATCGCGATATAGGCGTCGGTCAGAAACATCTCGTTGGTGAATCCCATCGCGCCGAACACCTGCATCACCCGGTCGACCGTCGACTTCGCCATCTCCGCGGCGAAGCATTTGGTCATGGCGAGCTCCTTCGTGGCGGGAAGCCCGCGATCGAGCAACTGGGCGACGTTGATGGACATGAGATGGGCGGCATGGACCTGCATCGCGCATTCCGCCAGCGGGAAGGTCACGCCCTGATAGGCGGACAGCTTCTTGCCGAAGGTCTCGCGCACCTTGACGTAGTCGAACGCCTCGCGGAGCGCCCATCGGGAATAGCCGACCGCGCGAGCGCTGTTGTACATGCGCCCCAGCCCGACGCCCAGCATGGCGAGGGCGAAGCCGCGATGAAGCTCGCCGAGCAGCTGCCATGGCTCGATCCTGACGTCGTCGAAAGCGAGCAGGCCCTCGACCGTGCCCGCCTGTCCCCACATCTTGATCGTGCTCTCGAGCCTGAAGCCCGGGGAGTCCGTCGGCACCAGAAAGGCGCTGATCCCGCCCTTACGCGCCGCCGCCAGTTCCGGATCGGTAACCGCGAAGATCGTCGCATATTCGGCATGGACGCTGTTCGAGATCCAGATCTTGTTGCCGGTCAGGCGCCAGCCGTCGCCGTCGGGCGTGGCCCGCGTGCGGATCATCGCCGCATCCGACCCCGCCTCGGGCTCGGAAAGTGCGAAGCACATCGTTTGATCGCCCGACATGATGCCGGGCAGGACCTCCGCGCGCGCCTGCTCCGTCGCCCGGGCGAGCAGCGGGCTCGGCCCTTTGGCCCAATGACTGATGATGTAATAGGAAAGCCATTCGCGCGGACCGCAGGTGTGCGAGATATATTCCCAGGCCGCGAAGTAGGCGAGCAGCCCCATGCCGCCGCCGCCGATCTCCTCGGGAACGCTCATCCCGTAGAAGCCCGCGGCGGCCGAGGCCTTCCTGACCTCGGCGATCAATTCCCAAACCTCAGGGCTGAAGCGCCCGTCGGGCAAGTATTTGCGCCGACTGTCCGACAGAAGGTCAGCATGGCGTTCGTGCCGCGGCAAGATCTCGGAGCGAATGAACCCGCCGAGGGCGGTCAGCAGCGCCTGGATGTCGTCCGGATACTCGAAGGCATGGGCGTTGTTCATTCCGATTCGACCTTTGCGGGCTCCCGGCCCATCGTCCGGCCGAACAGGCGAACAAGGCAGCAGGACAGGATGTCACTCTCCCCTGATCTCAATTCGCACCGGTGAACCTCCAGCGCGCATCCATCGGTCTCGGCCCGAAATTATTGCAGCGAAGGTTTGCAGCGCTGACATTTTTTTGGCGCGGACCCGAAGTCTGGATAGTGGCTGAACCCCGGCCGCCACGGCTCCTTCTAGGCCCTGCCGGCCGGGCCAGATCCCGCCGGCTGGTGACAGAGGGGCCAAGGTCTTGAGTGAGATACTTTCGGGTGTGAAGGTTCTGGACCTCACACGCATCGCGGCCGGCCCCTGGTGCACGCAGCTCCTCGCCGATCTCGGCGCCGACGTTTACAAGATCGAGCGTCCCTCGACCGGCGAGGATGCCCGCACCTTTCGCCCGCGCGTCCAAATGCATGACGGTCAGGAACCGGCGGATTCGGCTTTCTTCATCGCGCTCAACCGCGGCAAGCGATCGATCACCGTCGACATCGCCCACCCTGATGGCGCACAACTCGTCCGCGAGCTGGCCGCGAAATGCGACATCGTGGTGGAGAATTACAAGGCCGGGGGTCTCGCCAAATACGGCCTCGACTATGAAGCGATCAGCGCGGCCAATCCCGACATCATCTATTGCTCGATCACCGGATTCGGCCAGACCGGCCCCCACGCGGCGCGACCCGCTTACGATTCGGTGATGCAGGCGACGGCGGGGCTGATGAGCCTGTGCGGCGATCCGGCCGGCGAGCCGCAGCGCACGGCGGTCGCCATCACCGATCTCACCACAGGCTATTGCGCCGCCGTCTCGGTGCTCGCCGCCTATATCCATCGCCTGCGCAGCGGCGAGGGACAACATATCGACACGGCCATGCTGGACACCAGCGTCGCCCTGACCGCCCAATATGCCAGCACCTTCCTGCTCACCGGCGAGGTGCCGACGCGCGCCGGAAACCGCGCGCCCAACACCTATCCCTCCGGCGTCTTCTCCGCCGCCGACCGGCAGATGATCATCGTCTGCGGCAACGATCGGCAGTTCGCCAGCCTGTGCCGCCTGCTCGGCCTCACCGGCGTGGCCGAGGATCCCCGCTTCGCCAAGAATGCCGCCCGCCGTGAGAATTACGCGCAGCTCGAGCGTCTGCTCAACCAAGAGCTCGGCAAGCGCAGCGCCGCCGAGTGGGAGGGGCTGCTGGAAGAAGCAGGCGTGCCTTCCGCGCCGATCAACTCGGTCAGCGACGTGTTCGACGACCCCCAGGTCATCCACCGCCAGATACGCATCGAGGTGGAGCAGCCGCACGGCAAGTCGCTGCCGATGGTTCGCAGCCCGCTCAACTTCTCCCGCACGCCGATCCGGCACCGACCGCCGCCGTCGCTCGGTCAGGACACCGTCAACACGCTTACCGACATGCTCGGCAAGTCCGCCGAAGAAATAGAGCGCCTTCGCCTCGGCGGCGCCATCTGAGCCGATCCGCGGCGGGTGCCGCGGTGCCGCTTCAGGACAGCGCCTTGAGCGAGGCGAGCGCCATCAGCGCGTCGGGAGAGACCGCGCACGCGTCCGCAACGAGGCGGCGACCCTGGACATAGTCCTTCACCGCGTTGACGCAGTCGAGCGCCGCCACCCGGCCGGCCTTGAGGTAGACCACAGAGAAGCTTCGCGAAGCCGGGTCGCCGCGCACCACCGTCCGGTCGGCTCCGGCGGACAGGCCCACCGTCTGGAGCTTGAGATCATATTGGTCGGACCAGAACCAGGGCACGGCGCCATAAGGCTCCGCGCTCCCCACGATCGCGCCGGCAGCGACATTGGCCTGGTCGTTCGCATTCTGAACCGATTCGAGGCGGATGCGGGCGCCGCCGGCGAAGGCATTCTCGTGCGCCGCGCAGTCACCCACCGCGTAGATGCCCTCGAGGCTGGTGCGGCAGAAGCGATCGACATGAACGCCGTTGCCGCAGGCGGCGCCCGCCGCCTCCAGCGGCTCGGTGGACGACAGGATGCCGATGCCGACGATCACCATGTCCGCCGGCAGCGTCTCTCCGCTCGCGAGCCTGACACCGCACACAGCGCCATCGCGGCCGACGAGGGATTCGACGGCCGCCCCGGTCCTGACGTCGACGCCCCGGCGGCGATGCTCGGCTTCGAAGAAGGCCGAGATTTCGAGGCCGGCGACACGGGAGAGCACCCGATCCATCGCCTCCAGGAGCACGACCGCCTTTCCTGCCTTGGTCAGGACGGACGCCGCCTCGAGACCGATATAGCCGCCGCCGACGACGACGACGCGCCGGACCCGAGGCAGTTCGGCGATCATCGCGTCGACGTCGGCGCGGCTGCGCACATTGTGGACCCCGGCGAGATCGCCGCCCGGGCAGTTCAACGGGCGCGGCCGCCCGCCCGCGGCCCAGATCAGAGCACCGAAGGCGAGGCGGCTGCCATTTTCCAGCTCCGCCGTCCTCGCCGCGGCATCGATCCCGACGACGCGCTCGCCCAGCCGCAGCTCGACATTCCTCTCGTCCCAAAAGGACCGAGGCCGGATCAACAGCCGCTCGAAGGTCTTCTCGCCCGACAGATAAGCCTTCGACAAGGGTGGCCGCTCATAGGGCAGGTCGGACTCGTCGCCGACCAGGAGGATGCGCCCGTCGAATTTGCGCTGGCGAAGTGCGATCGCGGCCTGGGCCCCGGCGTGACCGGCGCCGACAATGACGACGTCAGGACTGCTCATTGCGCGCGGTCTGGCGGTGCGACGTCGACCATGGCGGGATCATAGAAGCGCGAGGGACCGATCCGATCGACGAGTGAGCGGGCCGAAATCGAGAAAATGTTCCTCCTCCCGCCGCTCCGCGGAGCGGCGGGAGCAGAGGTCAGGCCGCGGCAGTCTGGAGGCCGGCCGCGCCACGCGCAGTCGCCGCCTGTTCCTCCTGCGCCTGCGCCTCGACCTCGCGCAGCATCCACTCGCGAAATGCGCGCACCTTCGGCTCGATGCGCCCGGTGCGGTGCAGCATGTAATAGCCGCTCTTGCGGCGCATGACCGGAAAGGGCGCCACGAGTTCGCCGGAATCGAGTTCCCGCTTCAGGAGCGGAACCTGCCCGATAGCGAAACCCAGGCCCTGGCGCGCCGCCTCGTAGACCAGGCTGGATGTCTCGAGGACGAGTCCGGGGGCACCGCGGCCATCGACGTTGACCGACTGGAACCAGTCCGCCCAGTCGCCGACCCGGTTGCGGGAATGGAGCAGGTTCTGGCCGATCAGCTCCGCCGGGCTCTGCGGCGCATCCGGCCCTTCGATCAGCGACCGGGCGCCCACCGGGGTTACTTGGTCCTGGAACACCTGGCACGACTGGATGCCCGACCAGCGGCCGTCGCCATGGCAGATGTTCACGTCGATATCGTCGCGATCGAAATCGACCGGCACGATCGAGGTGGTGAGATTGATATCGATGTTGGGATGCTCTGCGCGGAAACGCGGCAGGCGCGGCAGCAGCCAGCGCAAGGCGAATGTCAGATACAGCCGAACCTTGAGGACGTTGGTGGCCCGGCCGCGGGTTGCGGCGGTCGCCTCCGAGATCATCTCGAGCGCCGGGCGGATGGCTTCCAGATAGGCGCGCCCGGTGTCGGTGATGACGAGCTCGGAATTATGCCGTTCGAACAGCCGATTGCGCAGATATCCTTCCAGCACGGCGACCTGGCGGCTCACGGCGGTCTGCGTGACTCCCAGCTCCTCGGCGGCGCGGGTGAAACTTACGTGCCGTCCCGCAGCCTCGAAGGCGCGCAACGGATTGAGCGGTGGCATCACCTTGGTCACAAATCCTCTCCTTCATCCTGGCCTTTTTTGCTTCTTTTCTCGGTATTTCAGCCTGCGGCGAGCAGCCGTCCCCTCCTCTCCTCCGTCGCGCCGCGGCCGACCCCATGCTTGTCCGTGGCCCTCCGGCTTCCCGTTTGGTCCGCGAACAGCCGGCGCGCCACCTCTCTCGACAGGCGCGCGGAGCGGTCGCCGAGGCGTGACATGCCGGCCTCGTCGTGCTGGTCGCGAAACATGGTGTTGGTAATGCAGTAACGGGCGGTCGTGCCGTCGGCGATCACCGACGCGATCGTGGCGACCCCGCGCAGATAATGGCCATGATCGGCCGCCCAACCGTGCAGCTCCGCAAAGCGCATGTCGCGCCAATAGGCGTCCGCCGCCGGCGGATCCTGCCAGCGCAGCGATCCGATGATTCCGGGCAGGTCTGCCCGCGACAGGCCGTCCCAGGCGGCAAGGCAGCGCCCCATCGCGCCGACATAGCGAGGCAGCCGCTGTCCCAGCGCGATATGGATGCGCGTACCGACGTCGTTTTCGACGACATCGATCAGGTGGAGCCGCCGGTCGCCGACCCGCCACAGGCCGCTTGTCACCGAATACTCGGCGGCGAGCGCCTCGAGCTCCGGGCGGACGAGCTCGATCACGGCATGGAGATCGGGCCCCTTCCGAAACAGCTCCATCGGCCCCGTCCCGAGGCTGTAGGTCTTGGTCCGGGTGTCGAAATCGACGAATTCCTCGGCGACCAGCGTCTTCAGGATGTTGTGGCAGGAGCTCGGGCTGAGCCCCAGCTCGCGCGCGATCGAATTCACTCCGGGCGCGGCCGACACTCCCGCCAGGTGGCGCAGAATGGCGATTGCCTTGACGAGTGAACCAACTGCCATTGCCCTCGCGATCTCCTCCCCTTCGTAAGGAGGCTAACATTCTCTACGTCGAATAGCAACATTCACGATATGGAATGGCAATCGGCATCCCGGTAAGTCTTCCCCCGCAAGAACCGAAGGGGAAGCGGAGCGGATGATGCTGGCCGACAAAGTCGTGGCCGTGACCGGCGCAGGCCGGGGAATCGGCAGGGAGATCGCGTTGCTGGCGGCGCGCGGAGGCGCGGCCGTGGTGGTCAACGATTATGGCGGCTCGCCCAGCGGCGAGATCGGCGACGAGGATCCGGCCGGCGCGGTGGTCGCCGAGATCGAGTCGGCCGGCGGCCGCGCCGTCGCCAACCGCGCCAACATCGCCAATCCCGGCGAGGCGGAGTCGATTATCGGCGACGCGCTGACCCGGTTCGGCAGGATAGATGCGGTCGTCAACAACGCCGGAATCCTGCGCGACCGAATCTTCCACAAGATGAGCCATGCCGACTGGGACGAGCTCATCCGCGTCAACCTGAACGGCTATTTCTACGTCTCCAAGGCGGCGGCCAATCATTTCCGGGAGCAGGGCTCCGGCGCCTACGTCCATTTTACCTCGACCTCCGGCCTGATCGGCAATCTCGGCCAGGCTAATTATTCGGCCGCGAAGATGGGCGTGGTCGGCCTGTCCAACTCTATTGCGCTCGACATGGCCCGATCGGGCGTGCGCTCGAACTGCATCGCGCCGTTCGCCTGGAGCCGGATGACGGCGACCATCCCGGCGGAGACGGAGGCCGAGAGGCAGCGGGTGGATCGGTTCAAGAGCATGTCGGCGGACAAGATCGCGCCGCTTGCGGTCTTCCTCTGCGCCGATGCCTCCCAAGAGGTGAGCGGACAGATCTTCTGCGTGCGGAAGAACGAGATCTTCCTCTTCTCCGTGCCCCGGCCGATCCGATCGATGCACCGTTCGGAGGGGTGGACGCCGGAGAGCGTCGCGTCGGAACTGCTGCCCGCCTTCCGCTCCAGCTTTCATCCGCTGACCCGATCCGCCGACATCTTCGCCTGGGATCCGGTATGACGGCGACCGACCTCACCGCGCTGCTCGACCTGCCGCCGCGCGAAACGGTCGCGCGACACGGCATTCGCGACGTGATCCTCTACGCCCTCGGCGTCGGGGTCACGCGCGAGGGCGCCACCTCCAAGGAGGTGTTGAGGTTCGCCTACGAAAAGGACCTGCAGGTCCTTCCGACGATGGCGACCGTGCTCGCATCGCCGGGATTCTGGATGCGCCAGCCGGAATATGGGATCGACTGGCAGCGGGTGCTGCATGCGGAGCAGTCGACGCGGCTGCACAATCCGATCCCGGTCGAGGGCGAGCTGATCAGCCGGCTGTACGTCGAGGAGGTCTTCGACAAGGGGCCGGCCAAGGGCGCGATCCTCTATTCCCGCCGCGAGATCCACTGCAAGACCAGCGGTCTGCATATCGCCACCGATCGCCGCGCCACCTTCCTCCGCGGAGACGGCGGGCGCGGCGGCCGGACCGAGGGCCAGCCGGTGGCGCGGAGCCTTCCGGAGCGACCCTGCGACGTGACGCTCGCGCTCAGGACGCGCCAGGATCAGGCGCTCATCTACCGCCTCTCCGGCGACTATAATCCATTGCACGCCGATCCGGAGGTAGCGCGATCGGGGGGCTTCGAGCGGCCGATCCTGCATGGACTGTGCACCTACGGCGTCGCCGGGCGCGCGCTGCTGACCGGGTTGTGCGACGGGGACCCGTCCCGGCTCACGCGGATGGACTGCCGTTTTTCGGCACCGGTCTATCCGGGCGAGACGATCGTCACCGAGATCTGGCGAGAAGGCGCGGGTACCGCCGCTTTCCGGGCCACCGCGCTCGAGCGCGGCATCACCGTCCTGGACCGAGGCTATGCCGAACATGCCTGACGAATCGAGACGAGAGGTCGGCATCACCGCTTATGGCGCCTATGTGCCGCGGCGACGACTGCAGCGCAGCGCCGTCCATCAGGCGCATGCCTGGTTCGCTCCCGGACTCAAGGGACTGGCCAAGGGCGAGCGAGCGATGGCGAACTGGGACGAGGACGTCGTCACCATGGCGACCGAGGCGGCGCGCGACTGCCTCGGCGGGGAGGAGCGCGGCTCGATCGCGTCGCTCCTGCTGGCGTCGACGAGCGCGCCATTCGCCGACCGTCAGAATGCCGGAATCGTCAAGGAGGCGCTCAACCTGAGCGACGCCGTCACCACGCTGGACGCCGGCGGCAGCCGCAAGGCGGGGACGAGCGCCCTCATCCAGGCCCTGCGCGCGGTCGAGGGCGGTGCCGGCGAGACGCTCTGCATCGCCGCCGAGCGCCATCGCTCGCGGCCCGCATCGGAAGCCGAGCTGCTCGACGGCGACGGTGCCGCGGCGCTCCTGCTCGGGAGCGACCGGGTAATCGCTCGCTTCCTCGGCGCCCATTCGGTCTCGATCGACTTCGTCGACCATTTCCGCGCCGCCGGGGCGGAGTTCGATTATGTCTGGGAGGCGCGCTGGGTGCGCGACGAGGGCTATCTCGCCCTTGCCGGCAAGGCGATCGCGGCGGCCCTCGCCGCCTTCGGGCTGGCCGGCAGCGACGTCGATCATCTCGTCGCCCCCATCGCGGCGCGCGGCGTGCCCGAGGCCCTAGCCAAGGCGACCGGCATCGCCGCCGGCACCGTCGCCGACGGGCTATCGGCGAGGCTCGGGGATTGCGGCACCGCGCACCCGCTGGTGATGCTGGCGCACGTCCTGGAGACCGCTCGTCCGGGGGAGAAGATCCTCCTGCTCGGCTTCGGGCAGGGCGCAGACATATTGCTGTTCGAGGCGACGGCGGAGATCGAGCGGCTGCGGCGGCCGCTCGGCGTCTCCGGCTGGCTGGCGCGGGGACGATCCGAAGACAATTACATGCGCTACCTCGCCTTTGCCGGCCATCTGAAGCTGGATGTCGGAATGCGGGCCGAGTTCGACCAGAAGCAGCCGCTGACGGCCCTCTACCGCAATCGCAAGACGGTCCTGGCCCTGGTCGGCGGGCGCTGCCCCCGGACCGGAGCCATTCAATTCCCGAAATCGGAGATCGGGGTGCCGGTGGACGGCGTCGCCACCACCCCGCATGAAGATTATCCGCTTGCCGATCGGCCTGCCCGAATCCTGACCTTCACGGCGGACCGCCTCGGCTATTCGCCGGACCCGCCGGGCTGCTACGGCATGGTCGAGTTCGACGGCGGCGGCCGGATGGTCTGCGAATTCACCGACGTCGAGCCTGAGGCGCTCGAAGTCGGCATGCCCATGCGCATGGTCTTCCGCATCAAGGCGGTGGACGAGCGCCGCGACTTCATCCGCTATTTCTGGAAGGCCGCGCCGGCGGCCGGGGAGGCCTGATCGTGCCGAGTGGCATCAAGGACAAGGTGGCGATCCTCGGCATGGGCTGCGCGAGGTTCGGCGAGCGCTTCGGCGACGATGCCGAGCAGCTGATGGTCGAAGCCTATGGAGAGGCGCTCGCCGATGCCGGGATCGAAACGGCGCAGATCGACGCCGCCTGGCTCGCCGTCGGCTTCGACGCGATGAACGTAGGCCCGTCCGGCATTCCCGCCGCCATGGCCCTGCGCCTGCCCAACATCGCCGTGACGAAGGTCGAGAATTATTGCGCCAGCGGATCCGAGGCGTTTCGCGGCGCGGTATACGCCGTCGCCTCGGGCGCGGCGGACATCGCCCTCGCCGTCGGCGTCGAAAAGCTCAAGGATACCGGCTATGGCGGCCTTCCGGTGCGGACGCGGGGCACCACCTTCGACATGATCGGCGTCGTCGGCTCGGCGCCCGGCAATTTCGCCCAACTCGCCTCCGCCTATCAGGCGAAGCACGGCGTCGCTCGGGAAGACCTCAAGCGGGCCATGGCCCACGTCTCCGTGAAGAGCCACGCCAACGGCGCGAGGAACCCCAAGGCCCATCTGCGCAAGCCGGTGACGATGGAGACGGTGCTGAACGCGCCGATCATCGCCGATCCGCTCGGCCTCTACGATTGCTGCGGCGTTTCGGACGGAGCCGCGGTGGCCATCGTGTGTACGCCCGAACTGGCGCGCAGCCTGGGCAAGACCGATCTGGTCACGGTCAAGGCCTTGCAGCTGGCGGTCTCCAACGGCTGGGAGCTGCAGGGTTCCGGCTGGGACGGCAGCTATTTCCCGACCACCCGGATCGCCGCGAGCCGCGCCTATCAGGAGGCGGGCATCAGCGATCCCGCCGGCCAAGTGAGCCTGATGGAGGTTCATGACTGCTTCTCCATCACCGAGCTGGTGACGATGGAGGACCTCCACATCTCGCCGGAAGGCCGCGGCTGGCGCGAGGTGCTCGACGGCCGCTTCGATGCGAACGGAGCCAATCCCTGCCAGATCGACGGCGGCCTCAAATGCTTCGGCCATCCGATCGGCGCCTCCGGGCTGCGCATGATCTACGAGAACTATCTCCAGCTGCTCGGGCGCGCCGGCGAGCGGCAGCGCCAGGACGGCCCAGTCTTCGGGCTTTCCCATAATCTCGGCGGAATGCCGAACCAGAATGTGGCGGCGGTCGCGATCGTCGGCCTCGAAGGGGCCTGAAAATTGGACCGCGAGACGCTGGACCAGTTCGTCGCCACCGTCCGCCGCTATACGCGCGAGAAGCTGGTCCCGCTCGAGCGACAGGTCAGCGACGAGGATCGCATCCCCGATCGGATCTGGCAGGACTTCCGGGACATGGGCCTATTCGCGCTCACCGTGCCGGAGACATATGGCGGACTGGGCCTCGCGCCGGCCGAGGAAGCCGAGATCATCACCGAGCTGTGCTGGGCCTCCGCCGCGTTCCGATCGGTGATCGGGATCAACATCGGGCTCGGATCCCAGGCCATTCTCACCGACGGCACCGAGGCGCAGAAAGATGAATGGCTGCCGCGTATCGCGGCGGGAGAGGTGATCACAGCCTTCTGCCTCACCGAGGCCGATGCGGGCTCCGACGCCGCGGCGATCCGAACAACGGCGGCCCGTGACGGCGACGGCTATGTCCTGAACGGGACCAAGCGCTTCATCACCAATGCGCCGGTCGCCGGGCTGTTCCTGGTCATGGCGCGGACCAGCGCCGAACGCCGGACGGGTAACCGCCACCTCAGCGCCTTCCTCGTTCCGGCGGGAACTCCGGGCCTGGCGATCGGCGCCCGCGACCACAAGATGGGCCAGCAGGGCGCCTGGTCTGCGGACGTCATCCTCGAGGACGTCCGCCTCCCGGCCTCCGCGCTGATCGGCGGCGTCGTGGGCACCGGCTTCGCCACGGCGATGAAGGCGCTCGACCGCGGCCGCATCAACGTCGCCTCGGTCTGCGTCGGCCAGGGCCGGCGCCTCCTTCACGAAGCGACGACCTATGCCGTGGAGCGCAAGGCCTTCGGCACCCGCATCGGCGACTTCCAGCTCATCCAGGCGATGCTCGCCGACAGCCAGGCCGACCTCTATGCGGCCGAATGCATGCTCAAGGACGTCGCCCGCCGCTACGGCAGCGGCGAGCGGGTGTCGCTGGAGGCGAGCTGCGCCAAGATGTTCTGCTCCGAGATGGTCGGCCGCATCGCCGACCGGGCGGTCCAGATCCATGGCGGCGCCGGCTATATGCGCGAGACGGCGGTCGAGCGCTTCTATCGCGACGTGCGCCTGTTCCGCATCTACGAGGGCACCACCCAGATCCAGCAGCTGATCATCGGCCGCGAGCTGGTCCGCCGGTCGGCGAGGGATTGAGCGGCGGCATGCTGCGGACGCGTTTCACCGAGCTGTTCGGCGTCGAGCATCCGATCGCCCAGGGCGGGATGCAATGGGTCGGCCGCGCCGAACTGGTCGCGGCCGTCGCCAATGCCGGCGCGCTCGGCTTCCTCACCGCCCTCACCCAGCCGACGCCGGAGGCGCTCCGCGACGAGATCGCCCGCTGCCGCTCGATGACCGATCGGCCGTTCGGCGTGAACCTCACCATCCTGCCCTCGCTCTCGCCGCCGCCCTATGCGGAATATCGGCGGGTGATCATCGATGAAGGCATCCGCGCGGTCGAGACCGCGGGCTACCGGCCGCAGGAGCATATCGACGAGTTCCGCCAGCACGGCATCAAGGTCATCCACAAATGCACCGCCGTCCGCCACGCGCTGTCGGCCGAGCGGATGGGGGCCGACGCCATCTCGATCGACGGCTTCGAATGCGCCGGCCATCCCGGCGAGGACGACATACCGGGACTGATCCTGATTCCGGCCGCCTGCACGCGAGTGAAGATACCGGTGATCGCCAGCGGCGGCTTTGCAGACGGCCGCGGTCTTGTCGCGGCGCTCGCGCTCGGCGCCGAGGGAATCAACATGGGCACCCGTTTCTGCGCGACGGTCGAGGCGCCGATCCATCCGCGATTCAAGGAACGGATGGTCGCCAATGACGAGCGATCGACCGAGCTGATGTTCCGCACCTACCGCAACACCGTCAGGGTGGCGAGCAACGGCATCAGCCGCCAGGTGGTCGAGGCGGAGCGCGGTGGCGCCCCCTTCGAGGAGATCGCCCATCTCGTCAAAGGGGTGCGTGGGCGCGAGGGGCTCGAGAGCGGCGATCTCGAGCATGGCATCTGGACCGCCGGGCTCGTCCAGGGTCTGATCGACGATGTGCCAAGCGTGGCTGAGCTGGTCACCCGCATCGTCGCCGAAGCGCGGGCGATCATCGCCGGCCGCCTGGCCGGCGCGCTCGCCTGACTACGCGGGCCCGGCGTCCGTCCGCTCGAGCGCGGCTCAGCTTTGGACCGCAACGGCCGATCCCGCGCGCCGTCCTTCCCGGATGGCGAAGAGGGCGTCGCGCGGGGCGAGGGCGTCGCCGATCAGTACAGCGCGAACGCCCTCCCCCTTCAATTCATCGTGAAGCTCGCGCCGCGGCGCGTACAACCCGGCAAGCACGACGAGGTCGGCATCGATGGTCTGCGGCGGACCGCCGGCGAGCGGCCGCACCTGGCAGGATCGGGCGCCGATCGCCTCCAGCCTGTGCCGGACCAGGAAATGGAAGGCGCCGGCATGGAGCCGCCGCAACGCCGGCTCCACCCGCATGGTCGGCTCGGCGAAGGGAGCGACGGCGCCCCAGCCGGTGACATAGCAAGTCTCGAAGCCATGCCTGACCAGATGCTCGGCGCAGGCGAGCGCCTCGAACTGACCGTTCTCGTCGAGCACCAGCGCGTGCCGTCCCGATGGTCGCGGCCCGGTGAGGAGCTCGGTCGGCGAGAGAATATGAGCCTTGCCGAGCCCTCGCACGGCAAAGGCGGGATCGGCATGCTGCATCCCGTCGACGCGTGGTTCGGCGCCGGTGGCGACGATCGTCAGATCGGGTGCGATGTCGCGAACGTCTGCTGCCGTGACGAAGCTCGACAGGCGAACGTCGACGCCGAGGCGGTAGATCTCGCGCTGGTACCAGCCGACCAGGTCGGCCAGGATGTGCATGTGCGGCGCGCGCCGGGCGACGTCGAAAGCGCCCCCCAGATCGCTCTGCGCCTCGGCGAGGATGACCGAGTGGCCGGCCTGCGCGGCCGTACGCGCCGCCTCCAGGCCACCCGGTCCGCCGCCGACGACCAGCACCCTCCTCGCCGGCGCGGGCGCCGCGGCACGACTGTCCATGATCGTCGCCTCGCGCCCCGCAGCGGGGTTGACCAGGCAGCCGATGCGATGCTCGCGGACCAGGCCTCCAACGCAGCCCTGGTTGCAGGCGATGCAAGGGCGGATCTCGTCGACACGTCCGGCCCGGGTCTTCGCGACCAGATCCGGGTCGGCGATCTGGGCCCGCACCAGCGAAACCAGGTCGGCCACTCCGGAACGCAGGACCTGCTCGGCCTCCTCCAGCGTGCGGAAGCGCCCGCTGACGATCCGCGGCTCGCGCGAGGCGGCGGTAAGCTGGCCGCTGGAGGGTAGCTCGTAGCCCGACGGCAGGTGCATCGGTCCGACCATCGTCGCCATCAGGAAATAGTCGCCCCAGGACGCGTTCAGATAGTCGATCAGGCCGTCGCTCTCGAGGGTCCGGATCACCTCGACCAGCTCCGCTTCGCCGATCCCGCCAGGCTGTTCGCTCGCGCTCAGCCTGACGCCGATGGCGAGTTCCCCGCCAACAGCCGCGCGCACCGCCTCCAGCACCTCGCGCAGCAGCCGCATCCGCCCTTCGAGGCTTCCGCCATAGCCGTCGTACCGTCGGTTCGTCGCCGGGGAGAGGAATTGGTGGATGAGATAGCCATGCCCGCCATGTATCTCGACACCGTCGAGGCCCCCGGCCTGGCATCTTGCGGCCGCCGCCGCGAACGCCGCGACGATCTCGTCTATCTGCGACGCATCCATGGGGATCGGCATCAGCCCGGTGACCGGGCTCGGCACCGCCGAGGCACCCCAGGGCGGGCCACCGTCACGGGCGGCATAATGGTGGCCGCCATGATAGAGCTGCTGGAAGACCCGCATGCCATGCGGGCGCACCTTGTCCATGAGCCGACGAAGGCCGGGCACGACGCCGTCGTCGACATTGTAGAGCGTGATGCTGCTCGATGGATGGACGCTTGTGGCCTCGAGGATCGAGAGGCCGCAGCCGCCCCGCGCCCGTGCTTCGTGATAAGCGATCAGATCGTCGCTGATCGTATCGGTGCCGAGATGCGTCCCGTGAGCCGTCCGGACGATCCGGTTCGGAAGGGTCACCGGGCCGACTTTCATCGGTTCGAAGATCATCTGACGCATCGCTTGCCAGCCTAGGCGCTGGCCATACCCTGTCCTCCCACAAAAGCTCGGGTGCACAGCAACCTCATCGCGGTTCCAGCGATGCGTGCCGCGGGATTGACTGTCTTCATGGCGGCCAATCCCTCGACCGACGCGCAGGCGATCCGCATCGCCGATCTGGCGCGGCCGATTCCGACGCCGACGCTGGCCGCGCGGATAGCGGAAGCGGACGCCGCGGCTCCGCCCGTCCTCAGCGAGGAGGGCGTGCTCCGCGCCGCCTGCGAACGCACCGGCCTTTCCGATTTCGGGTCGGACGATTTCCGCGGACGGCTGCGATTGTGGATCGCCTGCGTCGATCAGGATGCCGGGCTGACCGCCTTCGGACGGGCCGGCCTGTTCGGCCATTTCGTCCAGCTGGCCGCCAATCGGCTGCGGGTGGAAGCCTTGCTGCGCCGCCATCCCGAGATCCTCGAAGTGCAGCTGCCCGCCCCGATCATCATCGCCGGCCTGCCGCGATCGGGCACCACCCATCTCCACAATTTCATCGCCAGCGATCCCCGGCTGCGCTCGCTGCCCCATTGGGAGGCGCTCGAGCCGGTCCCGGACGGCGTGTTCAGTGAGGCTGGAGAAAGCGAGGACGGGCGGCAGGCGCGCGCCCGGGCCGGCTGGGACCAATTCGTCGAGATGTGCCCGCTCATGCCCCTCATGCACGAGATGGAGCCGGACCACGTCACCGAGGAGATCGAGCTGCAGCAGCTCGATTTCTCCAGCTATTCGCTCGACTGGCGCCTCCGCGCACCGGCTTGGCGGGACTTCTATCTGGAGCAGGACCAGACGCCCCATTACTATTACCTGCGCAAGGTGCTTCAGGTGCTGACCTGGCTGCGCGGTCCTCAACGCTGGGTGCTCAAATGCCCGCAGCATATGGAGCAGTTCGGACCGCTCCTGCGCGCCTTTCCGGACGGGACCTTCCTCGTTACCCATCGCGACCCGGTGGCGGTCCTCCGCTCGGCAACGACGATGGCGGCCTATACCGACCGGCTTCGCCGGCGCGAGGTCGACCTGCCGGCGCTGGCCGGCTTCTGGATCGACCGAATCGAGCGCCTGCTGCGCGCCTGCGTGCGCGACCGCGAACTGCTCCCTCGCGACCGCTCCCTCGACATTTCCTTCGAGGCCTTCATGGTCGACGAGCCGGGGACGCTGCGGAGCGTCAACGAGCTGGCCGGCCTCCCCGTCACCGCCGCGATCGAGCGCCGGCTCGGCGACTATCTGGCCGCCAATCGACGCGGAAGGCATGGGCGCATCGTCTACGACCTGGAGGGCGATTTCGGGGTCGATTCCGCCGCTCTGCGAGAGCGATTCCAATTCTATTACGAGCGGTTCGGGATCCAGCCCGAAGCAGACGGGCGCCGAGCGGCGCCCGTAAGAACCCAATCAGCCTGACGCCGTCCTCGCCCCGCGACGCGGGCGCGATCGATCGCCGGGCGAAGGAAGGAGAACCAGGATGGGAAAGGTCGAGCCTCTGTTTCCGGAGATCGATTTCGGACAAATCGAGAGCGAGTTCGACAATCTCCACGCCGTGCTCGCGGAGTTGGTCGAGGCCGGTCACCGCGTCGTCCCGGTTCGGTATCTCGACGATATTGCCTGGCTGATCCTGCGCTACGAGGATCTCGCGGAGGTGTGGGCCGACGATGACCGCCTGCCCGCTGCCGACATGTACCGGCGCTTCGCCGAGCCGAGCCAGGGCCGTGTCCTCCTCACCCTGCATGGGGAGGAGCATCGCTGGCGCCGCGCGCTGGGTTCGCCGCCCTTCACGCCGAGCGCGGTGCGCCAGAAGTCCACCGATCTCATCGTGCCGCTCGCCAACGAGCTGATCGACAAGTTCCAGGGCCGCGGCGAGGCCGAGCTCAACACCGAGTTCGCCCAGCCCTATCCCTTCCACATCATCAGCCGGATGCTCGGCTTCCCGAAGCGCGACGAGCAATATGTCTATGATCTCGTCATGATGCTGTTCCGCTTCCAGTGGGACCCGGAGGAGTCGATACAGGCCAAGGCGGATTTCGACGCCTATACCAAGGGGATATTGGACGAGCGACGCCAAGAGCCGCGCGAGGACGTCATTTCCTATCTCGCCCGCGCCGAGGTCGAGGGCGGCCGGCCGCTCGAGGATATCGAGATCTTCGACTATGTGCGGATGTTCTATCCGGCGGGCGCGGAGACCACCTTCCGGACCATCACCAACCTCTTCTACCGCGTCCTTTCCGACGAGAGCTTGCGCGACCATCTCATCGCCCGCCCGGAGGACCGCAAGACCGTGGTCGAGGAGGTGCTGCGGCTCGATTCCGGGCTCGGGCTCTTGCCCCGCTATACCGAGAAACCCATCACGATCGCCGGCGTGGACATCCCAGGCAACAGCCGGCTCTTCTTCGGCATACCAGCGGCCAATCGCGAGCCGGGCCTCTTCGAGGATCCCGACGAGCTCTCGCTCGATCCCGAGCGCGCGCGGCCCTCGCTCGGCCGCAAGGGCCAGCATCTCGCCTTCGGCCGCGGCGTCCATTTCTGCCTCGGCTCCCACCTCGCCCGCGAGGAGATGCGCGTCGGCCTCTCCCTCATCCTCGACCGCCTCGTCAACGTGCGGCTCGCGGATCCGGAGAAGAGCCGGATCACCGGCACCATCCTGCGCGGCTGCTACCATCTTCCGGTGACCTTCGACGAGATCCGGCCGCCCATCGAAGCACCCTGATCATGGCCGCCCGCACGGCCCTGCAACTCGGCCTCAGCATGCAGGGGATTCCCGACTGGTTCGGCGGCCGGATCGACCCCGCGATCGACCAGGTCCGCCTCGCCGAGGATAAGGGTTTCGACTTCGTCTCGGTGCCGGATCATGTGATCATGAGCGGGGCGATCGACAAATATCCCTATGGCAGCTTTCCCGTCCCGCCCGATCATCCCTGGCTCGAGCCGCTGACCCTGATCGCCGCAATCGCGGCGCGCACGACGCGCATGCGGCTGATCACCGCCATCCTGATCGCGCCGCTCCGGCCCGCCGTCTTCCTCGCCAAGCAGATCGCCACGGTCGACGTCATCGCCAACGGACGGCTCGAGGTAGGCGTCGGCGTCGGCTGGCAGGAAGAGGAATATCACGCCGTCGGGATCCCCTTCGACGGCCGCTTCGGCCGGCTGATCGAGGCAGTGCGCGCCTGGCGGGCCCTGTGGAGCGAGGCGCCGGCGAGCTTCGAAGGCAAGACCGTCAGCTTCCGCGACATGTATTCCCTGCCGTTTCCGGTCCAGCAGGGAGGCGTGCCGATCTGGCTCGGCCTGGCCCCGAGCGAGCGCAATGTCGATCGAATCGCCGAGGTCGCCGACGGCTGGCTGCCGGTCCACCAGGGGGATCCGGATCAAATCGGCGCCGGCGTCGCCGCGGTTCGCGAGGCATTCGTCCGCCGCGGCCGCGACCCGGAGACCCTGAAGGTGCGCGGCATGCCACAGCCGGTCCAGACCGCGGGAAAGCCCGACCTGGAGGCCACGCTGAAGCAGATCCCGGACTTCCTCCGCGCCGGCGTCACCCATCTCGAGGTCACTCCGGCGCGCTGGTGCCGCAACGCGGAGGAATTCACGGATTTCGTCGATCGTGTAGTCGCGGCGGTCGAACCTTTTCGCGCAGGGCGCTAGCCGAGGCATCGAGCGGCGCCCGGCGTGGCCCGTCTTCGCTCGCAGGCGAGAGGCTTTGTCCCTACTCCACCAGTGCTCCGGTGCGGATCGCATTCTCTTCGGCGAGCGCGGCCCAACCGTGCCGTGCCAGCGCCTGCGCGTCGACCAGATGGACGATCACCTCCGGCGGGGCCTCGGCCTTGATGAAGCGAAGGCCCATCACGCCGCCGCCATGGCCGTCGCAATCGATCCAGTTGCCGCCGATCCCGGGATTCCGGTCGGCGATCACCAGATGGACGCTGCCGTCCGCCTCGTGCCGGGCACCGAGCTTGGTGAGATAGCCTTGCCGCTCCTCGTAATTGTCGAGATTCTCCTTCCAGACGTTGCACAGCTGGAAGTTCCAATATTCGCACTCGGGTGGGGTGAAGCGGAGCACGAGCGCCTGCCCCGGCGGCTTGTCCCACACGCCGAAGGCGAAATGGCGGTCGGGTACGCCGCCATAAGCGAGATAATGCTGGCGGGAGAAAGGCAGCTGGTTCGGCCGCTGCTTCAGATTCTCCAGATACCAGCCGCGTTGCATCTCCGAATAGCCGAGCACGTTGAGCGCGGTCTTGGCGAGGCCGTGGGCGAGACTGGCGGGATCGAGCGCGGCCGGACCGGCGCCGTCGATCCGCTCGATGCGGAATTCCGGCGGACGCTCCGACGCCCGGTCCAGATAGACGATCCGGAACATGATGCCGAGGGAGTCGGGGTGGAGTTGCAGCCAGTTGCCCTCATGCTCGCGCGTGCTGAGGACGATCTCGAAATTGCCGTCGGCGTCGCACTGCAGCGCGTCGCTCTGGAGAAAGGATCTGGTGGCGCGGATCGTCGGATCGAAGACGTCGAGCGCCGCCGTGCCCAGCGGCGCCCAATCGCGCGCGCCGGGATCGGCAACATGGCGGGTCGTGTGCTCGGTCAGCACGAAATAGGGATTGGTCCCGAGCCGGCCGCTGATCCGATACTCGCTCGGCGGCGGATCGAATTCGTAGAGAAGATGGTCCTGGTCGGGCGACTGGACGTTGATGCTCTGACGCCAGCAGACGTCGCGCAGCCGCGGCCGGTCGGCCTCGCAATTCTCGACGAAGCGCTCGAAGCCGTTGCGGATGACGCGCGTCAGGAAGCGATACCATTCGGCGCGATCGAGATCGCCGAGCGCATCGCCCCATTCGTCCACGCGGCTTCCGGCGAGCTTGATCGTGTCGCAGAAATCGGCCCAGGCACGACCGGTCAGCAGCCGATCGGCTGCGGGATCCGACTTCATCTGCATTCCTCCTGCTGGGTCGCCTCCATCAGCCACGGATGGTGAAGCCGCCATCGGTCGGCAGCGTCTGACCGGTGATGAACGCGGCCGCGCTGCTGGTCAGAAAGAGCGCCGCGCCGGCCTGATCGATTGGCTCGCCGAGACGGCCCAGCGGCGTGCGGGCGAGCGTCGGCTCGCCCAGCTTCGGATTCTCGAAGGCCGCCGCGGTCATGCGGGAACGGGTGAGGCCGGGCGCGATACCGTTCACGCGGATGTTGCGCGGCGCCCAGGCGATCGCCAGCGTCTTCACGAGCTGCGTCAATCCGGCCTTGGCCGCGCTATAGCCCGGTACTGCCGGATGGCCGAAATAGGCGCTGGTCGATCCGACGAGCAGGATCGCGCCGCCTCCCGGCGCGGCGCTGGCGCCGAGGCGCCCGGCGCAGGCATGGGCGAGTCGATAGACGCCGGTAAGGTGGGTGCGGACCGCATGGTCGAACGCCGCAGGCGCGAACTGGTCCCCAGGAACCGGCATGGCGACGCCCGCGCTATTGACCAGGATGTCGAGCGCGCCGGCTTCGGCGGCCACCTGCTCGACCCGTCCCTCGTCGGTGATGTCGAGCTGCAGATAGCGGACCCGGCCCAGATCCTCCGCATAATCCTCGGGCGAGCGCCTGGTCCCGGTCACGGTCACGTCCGCACCCGCGTCGAGATAGGCCCGGGCGATGGCCGCGCCGATCCCGCTCGTTCCGCCGGTGACGAGAACCCGCCGGCCCGAAAAATCGAACGAGAGATCGGGCCAGGCGGCGTCAGCCATAAGGCGGCTTGAAGACATATTGGCGGGTGGCGATCACGTCGATGGCGGCCGGATCGATCATCCGGACGGCGCTCGCCTGGTAGACGGCAATGTCGACGCCCGGCTTGTAGCCCTGCGCGGGGTCCTCCAGGGCGGCGAGCGGATAGATCTCCTCGACGATCGCATCATAAGGCGGAGCGGCATAGGTGACCGGCCGCACCACGACATTCTGCGCATAATAGGTGCAGACATGGTCTTCGACGGCGCGTTCGGTATGATGATTGAACCAATATTCCAGCCACTCCGCGGGCTGGAATCGGTTCGGCCGGCGCATGAAGACGAGTTGCGCATAGCCTTCGCTCGGCGTCCCCGGCCCGCCGGCGAAAGGCGGCGGCGCGACCGGCTGGGATTCGGTGACGAGATAGGCGGCGAGCCGCGCATGGGCGGCGACGACCAGGTCGAACTTCTCCCTGCACCGGTCGATCGCGCTGTCCACCCAGAGGTGGAGGGCGGCTTCGATCGGCGGCTTGGTCGCCTGCGGGAAGGGCAAAGCATGTCCTCCGACCGTCTCGTCGACCAGGTCGAGATGCAGCCCGCGCGCGCCTAGATCCAGCAGCCTCGGCGCGACCTCCTCCAGCAGGTCGCGGTTGAACTCGGACCGCGGCCGTCCTTCCGACCAGAGCGCATAGACCAGCTTCTCCACCGGTCAGTCCCCGGGCACCCGCAGGATCAGTCCCTCATGATCCTCCCGGAGCTGAATTTGGCAGGACAGCCGCGAGAGATCGGTGACTCCCTCGGCGAACTCCAGGAGATCGCTTTCCATGGCGCCGGCCCGGCCGGTCCGCTCGATCCAGGCCGGATCCACCTGAACGTGGCAGGTCGCGCACGAGCAGCTGCCGCCGCAATCGGCGACGATCCCGGCGACATTGTTCTGCAGCGCGACCTCCATGACGGTATGCCCCACCGGCGCCTGGATGACGTGGCCGAGACCGCCCGGCTCATAGATGATGATGTTCGGCATTCGCTTTCCTCGAAGCTCACATTGTCTTGTCGATCATCGCTCGACGGGCGCCTTCGGTGACGCTGCGGCGGACGGAGCCTCCTGGCCCGGCCCATCCGCCGCAGCACCGCTCAGAAGCGGAAGGTCAGGTCGGCGCCGAAGGTGCGCGGCGGGTTGTAGTAAGCGACGGTCAGGTTTCCGAGCGCCGCATCGAAGTCGATGCCGCCCTGGCGGCGGTGGGTGTCGAACAGATTCCTCACCCACAGATTGATCTCGGCCGTCCCGCCGAATGCCGGGATGTCGGTGGCGCGCAGGCCGACATCGACCAGGCTCGTCGCCTCGGCCTTGGTGGTCTGGGCGCTGGCGCGGATCGTCGCGCTGCGCGGGCGGACATCATAGGCCTGAACGAAATGGGCCGAGGTGTGGGAGAAGTCGACATTGAAAAAGACGCTGCCCCAATCGCGCTGGATCAGGCGGGCCTCGGCGGTGGCCGCCAAGGTCCATTCGGGGGCGAAAATCACCGCGCGGGTGTCGGACACGTCGACGCCCCGGTCGAAATATTCCTTGTACCGCGAGTCGAGATAGCCGACCGAGCCGCTGAGCCGCAGCCAGTCGTTCGGACGCAGCTGGAAATCGACCTCCGCGCCAAGCTGCTCGCCCTGAGCGGCGTTGTCGACCACCACCGCCGCGAGAATGCCCTCGTTGCGGAAGACGTTCACCTGCTGGTCGTGGATCTGGTTGAAGAAGACGGCGGTGTTGATCTGGAAGGCGCCGTTCATGAAGCGAAGCTTCGCGCCGCCTTCGAAGCTGTCGACCGTCTGCGGATCGAAGGTGGTGATGGCAAAGGCCGCCGTGCTGCCCAGGTTGAACCCGCCGCTTTTGAAGCCCCGCGCATATTTGAGATAGAGATTGACGTTCGCATCGGGCTCGTACTGGAGGATGAGCGCCGGCGTGAACGCCTCGTCGCTCCTTTCGTCCTCGCGCAGGCCATAGTCCACGGTCGTGCCGGCGGCGGTCAGCGTGTCCTGGCGGACCCGCATGCTCTTCTGCTCGTAGGAATAGCGCAGGCCACCGGTCAGGGTCAGTCGGTCGGTCACCCTGAGGTCCACCTGGGCGTAAGCGGCATAGGCGTCCGTCTCGAAGCGGTAATATTGGATCGCGGTCCGCGCCGATCCGAAGAACTGACCGCGCTTGCGCACGTCCCCGGCCTCGTGGAAATAATAGAGGCCGGCCGTGTAATTCAGGCTGCCGGCCTCGCCGGTGATCTGGAACTCCTGACTCTCCTGGCCGTAATCGTTCGCCAGGTCGGTGGTGGCAATGGCGAGGGGCGTGCCGTCGAGATCGACATTGTTGCGATAGTCCATCGTCCGGATCGATGAGATCGACTTGAGCGTCGCCGGCCCGACATCGAACTCGGCGATCAAGGTGTGGCCGAGCACCTCCGACCGCTCGATATTGGGCTCGTTGAAGATGCCCCCATTGGCATAGGTGAAGTCGCTATAGCCGTCCTGCAGGTAGAGATAGGCCGGGAAGCCGAGATAGGAGGGCGAAGCCGGATCGAAGAGCGCGCCGGCCAGGGGTGCGCGCGCGAAGTCGACGAGGATCGGCGCGCGCGGCGTTGCGTTGATCAGATTATAGTCGAGCGCATAATCGACGGTGATGTCCGTCGTCGGCTGATAGCGGATCGCGGCCCGGAACGCCGTATTCTCGCTCCTCTCGAACTGGCTGGGCGCTCCGGGCTGCGCCAGCGGCGTCGGGAACGGATTGGGGACGACGCGGACATAACCGTCGCGGCTGTCATGCAGCCCGGCGAGCTTGATCGAGAAATCGCCGATGGCCGGCAGATCGAGGTTTACCCGGCCGCGCACCTGGTCGTAATTGCCGATGCCGAGCCTGACATTGCCGCCGAATTCGCCGCTCGGCCGCTGCGTGATGATGTTCACGGCGCCGGCAAAGGTGTTGCGGCCATACAGGGTTCCCTGCGGCCCGCGCAGCACCTCGATGCGTTCGATGTCGGCGAGCCTGAAGAAATTGCCCGCCGCCTTGGCGATGTAGACGCCGTCGACGTAGGTGCCCACGGCCGGATCGTAATAAGGCGTGTTGCTGATCTCGACGCCGCCGCGGATGGCGACGATCCCGCTGGCCGCGAAAGTACCGGTATAGACCCTCAGATTAGGGACGTAGCTGTCCAGATTCTCGATGTCGGCGATGTTGCGTGCATCCAGGGTCTCCGCATCGAGCGCAGAAATGGCGATCGGCACATCCTGCAGCAGCTGCTCGCGCCGCTGGGCGGTGACGACGATGTCGTTCGAATTGTCGGTGGTGGATGATCTTTCGGCCCCCTGCGCGTCGGCGTCGGCCTCCGCCGCTGCGGCATCATCGACGCCGGAGGGCGCTGTCGACGGCGTGCCAGCATCCTGCGCCAGCGCCGGCGCAGCCGACATCATGATCGCACCTATCGACGCAGTCCTCGTCAGCAAGCGACGAAGAGAGCCGATATTATCTCGCGTCCCCATAATGGACTTCATCACAATTCCTCCCCAGCCGATATTATTATTGTTTATGGACATTCGGGCTGTACTTGACGCTTGGAGTCTCTATTCGAGAGACTGTCCCGCCCGCTCGCACCAACTCGCCTTTGTAGAAGGAGTGCTTGAAGGCCGCCCCCGCTCCAACTGAATTGGCGTATGGAGTTCCCATCCAAATGGTTGGCGCAGGGTCCACGCCGATGTTGGACGACCGACCAGAGATCGGTGGGACGCCGCGAGGAGGCCGCTACGCGTCGATGCGGGGCGACCGGCCCCAAGCCCATGGAGCCGCCGATGAACGATTGCCTCCAGGAGCTGGCCGCGAAGCAGGCGATCACCGAGGCGATCTACCGATACTGCCGTGGCTATGACCGGATGGATGCCGATCTCGCTTTGTCGGTTTGGCATGCCGGCGGCACCGTCGCCTACGGCAACCGCTATGACGGTCCCGCCGCCGACTATATCGGACCAAGCTGGGAGTATCGGCGCGGGCTGAGTGGATTCTCGCACCAGGTCGGCAACATTCTCATCGCGCTGCGGGGCGACCGGGCCGCCAGCGAGTCATACGTGACGGCGAGCCTGCAATTCCCGCCGAAAGACGGGATCATCGTCGAAGACGTCTGGCGCGGCCGGTACCTCGATCGCTGGTCCAGACGCGACGGCCGCTGGGGCATCGATCATCGTCTCTTCGTCGCCGATTCCTATGCGCAGACCAGCTATCCGGCGGAGCGCCTCGATCCCAGCTTCCTTGCGCTCAGCCGGACGGACCGCGACGATCCCTCTTATGCTCTCTTCGCGGAGCTGGAATCCTAAGGCGCGGCTCGTCTCCTGCCGGGGGCCATCGGCAGCGCTATCTAAGGCGCCTCTTCCGCTATCAGCCGCGTCACGCGCGCCTGAAGGTCCGTCTTGAAGTCCTGGTGGGTGAACACCCAGAAACGGTTCTCGCGGATGGCCGCGAAGGTCTCCTCGGCCACTTGGTGCGCCGGCATTCCGATCTCCTGGAGGAGCTGGTGCATCGGCGCGCCCGCGGCGGCTTCGGCCAGAGTGGTACGGACAGGCCCCGGCGCCAACAGCGACACGCCGATCGGGACCGCCACCTCGTCGAGCTCCAGCTTCAGCGCCTCGGCCAAGGCCCAGAGCGCATGCTTGCTCCCCGAGTAGGCCGCATTGCCCGCGCGGGCGACGAAGCCCGCCTGTGATCCGGTGATGACGATATGGGACCGACGAGCCTGCCGGCACAGCGTCGGCACCAAGGCGCCGATCATGTTGGCCGCGCCGAGCACGTTCACGGCCAGCGTCTCGCGCCAGGCCTCGGCTCCGATCTCCCAGCTCCGGCCGGGGCGAAGGATGCCGGCATTGCAGAAGAGAAGCGCGACGTCCTCGCCGCCCGCCTGGATCCCGGCTGCGGCGCGGCCGACCTCGTCGGCGTCGCTCACGTCGATCCGCCGCGGCATGATCGCGGAATCGAGCCCCATCAGGCCGTCGACGTCCACGTCCCAGGCATGCACGCGCATGCCTAAGCGAGCGGCGTGCAGGGCGAGCGCTCGGCCGATTCCGCGTCCGGCGCCGCTGACCACGGCCGACCGACCCTCGAGGTCCAGCTTCATGGCACCTTTCCTGACGCGGGTGCGGCGGCGAGCGAACAGACATTTACGCAGCCGCCCGCAAAGCAGAGCAAGGTGGCGGCCCCGCCTTCCGAAGAGCATCTGCCGCGAAGGAGGACGGGATGGAAAAGGTCATCTACGCGCTCTGGCGCGACTCTCGGATGGACCGGGAGGAATTCAGCCGCGGGCTTCGCGAGCAGGTGGCGCCCCGTCTCCTTGCCCTCGGCGCCCGCGGCCTCCAGATCAACGTCTCGGACGCCGCGGTCGATCGCGCCGCCGGGCTGGTCTGGAGCGCGACCCAGCCGGTCATAGACGGCGTCGTCCATCTCTGGGTCGACAGCGCGATCGATAGCTTTCGAAAGCCGTTCGACGAGGCGCTGCGCGGGGTCGCGTGGCAGATCGCCGCCTATCTGGTCACCGAATCCTGGCCGGTGGTCAACACGCGCCACCCGTCGGAGCCCGGGGAGCGGACCTATGGCTTCTCCCAGGTCGTCTTCATCGTGCGTCCGCCCCGCCTGGATCCCGATGAATGGCTGGAAACATGGCATCGCGAGCAAACCGGACCGGCGATCGAATGCCAGAACAATTTCTACTACCAGGCCAATATCGTGGCACGCCCGCTCACCCATGCCGCGCCTCGCTACGACGCGATCGTGGAGGAATGCCTTCCTCCGGAGGCGATGGACGATCAGAACTTCTTCTACGATTCCGACGGTGATCCGATCCGGGCCGAGGAAAACAAGCGGATCCTGCTCGAGAACGCGCAGAAGATGTGCGACTTCGACAAATTGGATGTGGTGGTGACCAGCCAATATGTCTTCAAGAACTGGGTAGGCTAGACTGGCCGGTTGCCTCGCCGCACCACGTCGGCGGCGCCGAACCGACATTTTGTCACGCGCCGCCGACGCTCTTGCCCGTGGTGGCGCGCAGCCCGGCTGTGGGACTCCTTCGCTCCCGGCGGGAGGATCCGAATGGAGTTGGCCGTACCATCTGAAGGACGACGCGCGAGCCACCGCAACGTCGTCCTCGCCTTCCTGGTGCTGATCTACGCGTTCAACACCATCGACCGCCAGATCATCGCCATCCTCCAGGAGCCGATCCGGGCCGATTTCGGCCTCGAGGACTGGCAGCTCGGCCTGCTCTCCGGCTCCGCTTTCGCACTCTTCTACACGATCATCGGCCTTCCGATCGCCCGCTATACCGATCGCGGCGGCAACCGCGTCACGATCATCTCGACCGCGCTGGGGCTGTGGAGCCTGCTCACCGCCGCTTGCGGACTGGCCCAGAACTATGTCCAGCTGCTCCTCTTCAGGATGGGCGTCGGCGTCGGCGAGGCCGGCTGCATTCCGCCTTCCCAGTCACTCATCGCCGACTATTTCGCGCCGCGCGAGCGCGGCCGTGCGATGGGCATCTACACGTCCGGCATCGCCATCGGCGCGCTGGCAGGCATCATGGGGGGAAGCTGGCTCGCGCAGGCGTTCGGCTGGCGCAACGCGCTCATCATGGTGGGCCTTCCGGGCATCGCCGTCGCCCTCCTGTTCAAGCTCATCGCCCGGGAGCCGCCGCGCGGCATGGCGGACGGCGGCCGGCTCGAAGCCGACCTGACCATCCCGACCGGTCAGGCGCTACGCATCCTGATGGCTAATCGCACCTACCGGCAGATAGCGGCAGGCGGATCGCTCTGCGCGGTGGCGACGATCGGCTTCAGTTTCTGGGTTCCGTCCTTCCTGATCCGCAACCACGGCCTGTCGCTCGCGCAGGTCGGCACCTGGTGGGGGCTCATCTTCGGGTTCAGCGGCCTCGTCGGCGCGATGCTCGGCGGCTATCTGTGCGACCGGCTCGGCCGAAAGGATCCCAAAGGCATCCTGCTCATCCCGGTCGCTACCATGCTGCTGGCGATCCCGTTCCAGATTGCCGGGATCGTCGCGGGCGATCCCGTCCTCGCCCTCGTCCTGTTCCTGGTGCCGACCATCGCCTACAGCATCTGGATCGTTCCGATGTTCACGTTGTCGCAAGGGCTGGTGCCGGTGGGCGTTCGCGCCACGTCGAGCGCGGTGCTGTCGTTCATCGTGAACATGGTCGGCCTCGGTTTCGGACCGCTCCTCATCGGCATCATCAGCGACTATTCCGGCTATCTGGCCGGCGACGCCGCCACGGGCCTGCGCTGGGCGCTGCTCGTGCTGACCGCCTCCAACATCTGGGCGGCGCTGCATTTCTTCCTCGGCATGAGGACGATCGCAGGGGACCTCGTCAGCCGGTGAGGATCAGCGCGCGGTCGCGCCGCCGTCGACCGCGAGGGGGTGGCCGGTGACGAAGCTCGCCTGATCGGAGCAGAGCCAGAGGACCGCATCCGCGATCTCGGTCGCTTCGCCGATCCGGCCGATCGGGTGAAGCGCGTCGAGCACCGGGCCGAAACCGGCCGCGATCGACCTTTCCACCATCGCCGTGCGCACCGCGCCCGGACAGACGGCGTTGATGCGGATTCCGAACGACGCATATTTCATCGCCACCGCCCGCGTCAGGCCGACGACGGCGTGCTTGCTGGCGACATAATGGTAGGTTCCGGTGCCGACGAGACCGGCGATCGAGGCGGTGTTGACGATCGCTCCGCCGCCGCCCCTCTGCATCTCGGGAACCTGATATTTCATGCCGAGATAGACCCCGCGGACATTGATCGCCAAGGCGCGGTCGAGAATCGCCTCGTTCCACTCGTCGTCCGCGCCATAGCCTTCCGAGACCCCCGCATTGTTGAAGGCGGCGTCGAGTCGCCCGAACGCCTTCACCGTTACCGCCACCATCCTCTCTACCTGCGCCGATTCCGCGACGTCGATGGCGAGGGACAGCGCGCGGCCGCCCTCAGCATCGATGATCGCCGCGGTCTCGTCGGCGGCCACCTGGTCTATGTCGACGACGGCGACCGCGGCCCCTTCGCGCGCGAAGGCCGAGGCCGCCGCCCGCCCCAGCCCGCCGCCGCCGCCGGTGACGATCGCCACCCGGCCTTCGAAACGGGCCTTCACGACTCCGGCGCACCGGGCAGGAAGCGATGATAGACGCCGGCGATCGCGCCTCCGTCGACCGTGGTCTCGGAGCCGCTCACATAGGAGGCTTCGTCGCTGGCGAAGAAGACGCAGACGCTCGCAACCTCTTCCGGCGCGCCGGGCCGCTGGAGCGGGACGTGACCGGTATTGGCGCGAAGCGCCTCCCGCGGCTTGCCGGTGGGATTCATCATCTTGGTATCGATGGTGCCGGGATGCACCGAATTCACGCGCACGCCCTTGGGACCGAGCTCGAGCGCCGCCGCGCGCATCAGGCCGCGCACGCCCCACTTGCTCGCGCTGTAGGCGGACAGAGAATTGGCCGATTTCATGCCGTCCACCGACGCGATGTTCACGATCGAACCCGCGCCGCGAGCGATCATATGCGGCGCGACCGACTTGATGCCGAGGAACACGCCGACGAGGTTGACGTCGATCACCCGCTCGAACTCCGCCTTCTCGAAATCGATCAGGGCCTTGAAGGCGAGCACCGCGGCATTGTTCACCAGGACGTCGATCCGGCCCCACCGGGCGGCGGTCTCGTCGACGAGGCCCCGCCACTGGTCCTCGTCGGTGACATCGAGATGGGCGAAGCGCGCATCTCCGCCGATTTCCCGGGCAGTCTCCTTCCCTTCCTCCTCCAGGACGTCGGCGAGGACGACCTTGGCTCCCTCCGCCGCAAAGCGTTGCGCGACCGCGGCGCCGACGCCGCGCGCCGCACCCGTCACGATGGCGACCTTCCCCTCCAGTCTCCCCACCGGTTCCTCCTATCGTTCCTGAGCTTGTGCCGGCAGGCCGTAGGCCCCCGCCATGCCTTCCTCGTCCATCAGGAAGGTGCGCGTCTCCTCGTAGCCGTGCGAGTTGATCTCGATGACATTGCCGAACGGATCCGCGCAATAAGCGGCGGCATAGGGCACGCCTTCGATCACCGCCCAGACCCTGCTGCGGCGGCCGCCATGGGCCTCGATCTTCGCCGCCAGCCCCTCGATGTCCGGATGGGTGACGCAGATATGGGTGAAGCCGCTGCGCCAGTAGGCGACCTCTCCCTCGGCAGGCTCGGGCGCGGGATCGATGAACTCGAAGACCTGGATGCCGACACGGTTGCCCGTCTGCAGGTGAGCCATGCGGAAGCGCCGGACGCGCGGGCCGAGCATGTCGAGGAGCGACTCCCCGAGCACCGGATCGATCGAGCTCATCTCGACCGGCTTGGTCATGACGGTGAAGCCGAGCACCTCCTGATACCAGGCGAGCGCCGCGTCCAGATCGGGGACGGTCATCCCGACATGGTTGACGGTCGGCATGCTCTTCGCGTGGTTCGGCATGATCGGCTCCCCAGCCAGCACCTATCGGCACACGAAAGCGCGAGGGGCCGCTTCATGACAGACAGCAATGGTCTGGCCGCCGCCGAGAATTTGTCCGATGGGCGCCAACCAATAGCGCGTTCGCGCCACCGGGGCGCTGCGCTAGACCGCCGCGGCAAGGCGATCGCGGGAGGAGCGAAGGATGAGCGGGTCACCCATTCCGGTCGGGAAATTCTTCACGCTCGGGAGCGGTCTCAAGGTCCATTACCACGAAGCCGGCGATCGCGCTCCCGGCCGGCCGACCATCCTGTGCATCCACGGCGGCGGGCCGGGTGCGAGCGGGTACAGCAACTTCAAGAAGAACATGCCGGCCTTCGCCCAACAGGGCTATCATGTGCTTGCGCCGGACCTGCTCGGCTTCGGACTGTCCGATAAGCCCGACGACATCGACTACAGCTCGGTGCTCCATGTCGAGGCGATGCGCGAGCTCACCACCGGACTCGGTGTCGATCGGGTGGTGCCGATCGGAAACTCGCTCGGCGGCAGCGTCGCCCTCGAATATACGCTGGAGCATCCCGCCGCCGTCGACAGGCTGGTGTTGATGGCACCGGGCGGCGTCGAAAACCCGGCTCTGTTCTGGGGCCAGACCGACGGCGGCCGCGCGCTCGCGGATTTCGCCAGGACCGACGACGGCAGCGAAGAGAGCTTCCGCAAGGTCCTGACCCTCCTCGTCCATGACGAAGCCGACATCACCGATACCGCCGTCGCCGAACGCTACGAGATCGCCCGTTCGCAGCCGAAGCGGGTCTTCACCTCGGTGACGATCCGCGAAACCTGGACGCGGCTCGGCGAGATCGACTGCCCCGTCCTCGTCTTCTGGGGTGCGAACGACCGCTTTCTCCCCGTCGACCAGGCGCTCAAGGCCGCGCGCGAGATAAGGGACGCCAAGATCGTCGTCTCCAGCCAGGCCGGACATTGGTACATGCTGGAGCAGCCCGACGACTTCAATCGCGAGGTCCTCGACTTCCTCGCGCGGCCGGCGCGCGCCTGACGCCGCGCAACCTATTTCGGAGCATCAGCCAAGATGAAGATACTCGCCGCTGTGAAGCGTGTGATCGACTATAATGTGAAGCCGCGGGTGAAGGCGGACGGCACGGGGATCGACCTCGCCAACGTGAAGATGAGCATGAACC
>NZ_QDFY01000023.1 GCF_003347635.1 Sphingosinicella terrae | reverse complement strand
CTGCCGGATCGTTCGCCTGGATTACCGCCGTCAGCGCCGCACTCGCGGCGGGATCTTTCGCCCGCGTGACCATTGCTAAAGCGAAGGCGAATTAAAGCGGATTCAACGGTCGCGGTGACGACTTTGATGTGCACGGCCGCTTTTGGGGAAAGCGCGAGCCGACTTAAACGGCCGGGTTTGGCGCAACGCAGCCACCGTCGCGGCCGCCTGCCGCGGCTCGTCACCGGCTCGCGCGCGCCTGAACTTGGCTACGCGGGAGGTCGCCGGACATCAGGAGGCCAAGCACATGATACTGGCGGAAAAAAACAAGACCGCTATCAACGCGACCCCACATTCGTCCCCCCCGCGCAGCATCGGATTGAATGGGTCTGAGTTGGCCATCTTGGGACCCGTGGGCCGCCGGTGCTTCGAACCATGCAGCCCCTCGGGCAAACGAGAGGCTCAGCCGGGTGTCCACGTCTGGCCGTGAGCTGCCTGGTCCCTTCGAGGGAGACGGGGAGCAATAGCAGTCATTGTCGCGCGAATGCGATTGCGGCAGCTGACGATCAGCGGCCGCCATCAGGTGAGCGCCGTGCGAACGTCAGGTTGGGACAATGTCTGCCTTTAGAACGGCCACCATCACCCGCACCGGCGCCAAATTCTCAGCCCTACCACGCGCGGAGTGCCGCCGCCCGCATATCTGCGTCTCGAGCGTCGCTAGCCTTGTACGCGGTAGGATCAGTGCGAGCCCCCGCGCACATAGTTCGTTGCACGGCCGGCGCCGCACGCCGACGCGCGATCATGCCCACGGCTCAATAGCGCCGCTCCTATCACGGACTTGCCCTTGATGGTCTCCAATTGGCCGAAATCCGTGGCGCGATCTGCGTGACACCCAGCGAGGAGGACTGACCATCATAGAGCGGCAACTCGTCAGCCAGTAACTGGGTATGGCGGCCCTCCATCCCTTGCACCCGAATATTGGCCGCGCCAGGCGCCGTCGAGGTGACCCGCACCCGGATCGCTGGCACGAATAGCAGGCTTCGCCGGTAAGAATTGGACCTTCGCGCCACCGCGCGACTAATCCGAAGGAGCGCAGCGCTGAACGTGCTCCTGGAGAGAGGAAAGCCATGGCCGAAGTCCGACCGACGCACGTCCATTTCGTCGGCAGCATCGCGCTCGACAGCGTCGAAGAAGTTTTCCGGACCTGCGGCAAGACGCTCGGCCGCCGACTGAAGCGGCTGCCCGACGGCGAGCCGGGCGGACGACGGCTGTGGGTGAGCTGGCAGCTGCCGCTCCTTCGCGCGAGCCCGTATCTCGAGCCGCTGCCGGGCGTGCCGCTCGAAGCGCTGGCACCGCTCCGCCTGGCGGAGGGCGTGCAGCCCGGGGAGATCGGCTTCGGCGAGCTCGGCTATTGCCGCGAGGCCCGCATCTCCTACCAGGATTTCGCCGCCGCCCGCGGACGGGGCGAGATCGCGGCGGACACGCGCTTCCAGGTCAGCCTGCCGACGCCGTTTGCAGTGATCTCGACCTTCGTGCGCGGCGAGGGCATGCTCGCCGTGGCCGCTGCCTACGAGCAGGCGATGATCCGCGAGGCACAAGCGATCTGCGCCGCCATCCCCCACGAGGATCTGTGTATCCAGTGGGACGTGTGCATCGAGATGCTCATCTGGGATGGACAGCCCTCGATCGTGCCGCCACTGCCGGACAAGCAGCAGGTCCTCCCGCCGGCCCTGGCGCGGCTGTGCGACGCCATCCCCACCGATGTCGAGGTCGGCATCCACCTGTGCTACGGCGACATGGACGCCAAGCATTTTGTCGAGCCGGCCGATATGGGCGCCATGGTGAGCCTCGCCAACGCCATCGCGGCGACCGCCGAACACCCGCTCGCCTACGTCCACATGCCGGTGCCGATTGCGCGGGACGACGAGACATTCTTCGGTCCCCTGCGCGAGCTGGCGCTCGATCCCGGCACAGAGGTCTATCTCGGCCTGATCCATGACGACGGCGCCGAAGGGGCGGCGCGGCGGATCGCCGCCGCCCGAACGTCACTGGACGCGTTCGGCGTCGCCACCGAATGCGGGATCGCTCGCAAGCGGACTCCCGAGATGGTTAGGCGGCTGATCAGCGCCCACGCGCAAGCGACGGCGGAACCCGCCTGATCCGCGGGGCGCCCGAGGACGCGGCGGCGCCGGCCTCTCCCGGCGCAAGTCTCGCGCGCGGCGAATTCGCTGCCGGCTGGACCGTGCTCGTGGGCGCCGTCCTCGGCATCGCCACCGGCGTGTCCGCCCTGCTGATGTACACAGCGGGGCTATTCGTCGCTGATCTCGAGCGCGAGATCGGCCTCACCCGCACCGAGTTCGGAATGGGCGTGTTCCTGATCGCGGTCGCGCTGGCACTCGCCAATCCTATCGTGGGCTGGGCCATAGACCGCTTCGGCGTCCGGGCTCCTGCCGCAGCGGGCCTCGTTGCTCTCGCTCTGGGCTTCTTCGCCCTGGCGCAGCTCGGCCGGTCGGTCGAGGCCTATCTCGCGCTCCAGGCGATCACCGCCTTTTTCGCGGCCGCCTCCGGGCCGGTCGCCTACACCAAGGCGGTGAGCGCCTGGTTCAGCCGGAATCGCGGCCTCGCCCTCGGAATCACGATGACGGGAATCGGTCTCTCCGCCGCACTCGCGCCGCCGATCGTAGCCCGGGTGATCGAGGCGCGCGGCTGGGAGGATGGTTACCGCCTGCTCGGACTGCTTGCCCTGGTCGGCCTCCTGCCGCTCCTGCTGCTGCTGCGCCTGCCCCCTTCCGCCGCGCGCGCCGCAAACATCATGGCGGTCGACGCAGCCGCCTTCGACCGCCGCACCTTCGCGGTGATGATGGCGGCCTTTGCGCTGATGGCGCTCGCCTTCGCCGGACTCATCCCTCACTTCGTTCCGATGCTGCGGGACCTCGGGCTCGATCCCCTCGCTGCCGGCGCACTGGCAGGCCTCATCGGCGTGGCGGTGATGGTGAGCCGGCTGATCGTCGGCTGGCTTGTCGACCGCGTTCCCGCGCCCTTCGTCGCGGTCGGCGTGTGCGCCCTCTGCGCTTCCGGATGCCTGACCTTGCTCCTCGCGGGGGCGCCGGGCGCCTATGTCGCCGCGATCGCCCTCGGCGCGGCGATGGGCGGCGAGATCGACCTGATCGGCTTCCTCGTCGCGCGACATTTCCGCCTTGGCTCGTTCGGTCGCATCTACGGCCTTCAATATGCCGCCTTCATCCTCGCCGCCGGTATCAGCCCGCTCTGGATGGGCGCGCTCTATGACCGGCAGGGCAGCTATGCAGGCGCCCTGGTTGCCTGCATCGCTCTTCTCGCCGCCGCCGCCCTGCTCTTCCTGATGCTGCCTAAGGGGGAACGCGCCCAGGCTGCCATCTGAGAGCGGCCGGCTCCCGCACCCGCATTCGAACGCGCGAGGGCGTTGTGTTCGATAATCGCGAAGCCGCAGGACGCAACTTTGCCTTCCCACGAGGTTGCAAGCGGACGCCGACAACGACGACGAAGCCGATCGCGCCGGAAAGCCTGGTGCGGGTGTAGGCGGAGGAGCGGATCCGAGACGCGGCCTGACCGTTCCAGGCACCCCTCCTGCTCAAGGCCGATCCCGTAGCGCCGCCCGAATGGCAACCGGCGTCACCACCAAGGCGACGGATCCGCCATAGGCGCATTTGAAACCGAACAGGCTCGCGATCGGCACAGCCTCCGCGAACAGGGCGACGACCAGCGCAGCGCCGATCGCCCCGAACAGCAGGGTCGATGCCATGGCGGCCCCGAACGAGCGCAAGGTCAGACTGCGCAGCTTCGGCGGCGGCCCCGCGCGCCGAGCCAGCGCGCGGCGACGCACCTGCCTTCGCGCCATCACTCCGGGAACGAGCGAGCCCATCAGGGCGATCATGAAAGTCTGCGGAAGGAAATCGAGCAGGACCTCACGTCGTTCGGCCGCCACGCCGCCGCCGAAGACAACCCAGGTCATCAGGGCGCTGATCGCCATGGTGATGACGACGCTGACCAGGGTCTCGCGCGCGACATAGGCGCGTGAGGCGGAATGGCCATCGTCGAGGGGCTGGATCGCTGCGCTCATGCCGCCCGGACAGCCTCCGCCTCGCCATTACCCTGCTGCTCGGCGTTGATTAGATTCTTGAGGATGCGACGGGCGCGCACCGCACCCTCGTCGATAGGCAGCAAGGCGGGGCGGTGCGCGAACAGGTCGTTCGACGTCATCCGGCTGCGCGCCGCACGGATCATCGGCTCATCCTCGTTCTCGAAGGCGCTCTGGATGCCGAAATGGAGCATGCCGGAGATTTGCTCGTCGCCATGACGACAGTTGCGCCCAGCCGCCCAGAAATAATGGGTCGTGTCCTCCGTCTCGGGCGTGAGCAGATGCACGGTCGGCACCCGCGGACCGGGACCGGCAGGCAGCTGGATGGACGTCTCGAGAAAGAGGCTCGAAGGCGCCGTCCAGTGCATGTAGGCGCGCATGTCGCCCCTTTCCTCGGGACCGGCCCACAAGAGCCGGAAAAGTCCGCTGATCGGCTCGCCCTCGATGTCGTAATAGGAGCTCACCTGGTTGCCATTCTGCTCGGCGCGGAATCTCGTGCGCTGCGAGTTGCCGGGAGAGGCGAGGAAGGGGTGGAGGAATTCGACGTGGGTGAGGTCGAGCAGGTTGTCGATCACCAGCTCGTAATGGGCGCTGACGTGGAGGCCGCCATGGACCCACGAGAAATCCGGATCCTCGAGGATCGGTAGCTCGGGGAGCAGCGCCGGATCGGCGCGATCCGCCTCCCCCATCCACACCCACAGCATCCCGTAACGCTCGGTGACGGGATAGGACCGCACCGACAAAGCAGCGGGAATGACGCCCTTGCCATGCGGGTTGCGAACGCAGCGGCCGCCTACCCCATCGAACTCGAGCCCATGATAGCCGCAGGCGATGCGGTCGCCCTTGACCGTGCCGCGGCTCAACGGGGCGAAGCGATGGGGGCAGGCATCGTGCAGGGCAAGGGCCTGCCCTCGCTCGCCGCGGTAGAAGACAATCGGCTGATCGTGAATCGTCCGGCCGAGGGGCTGGTCGGCAAGATCGTGGCTCCAGCCGGCGGCATACCAGGCATTGCGAAGATAGGGCATCGCGGACTCCTCTCCAAGCAGGCACAGTGCGTCACCTCGCGGACCCGAGCAAACTCCTATCGGCGATAGCTATCATCGTCTCGGGTGATGGACGCCCCCGATGCAGGATCCGAGCGCCAAGACCATCGGAACGACCGAATCGACATGCCGCCGGCAAGGGCGAGCGTGTATCCGTCCTGGGCACGGAATTTCGGGTGAAGAATGGTCGCTGGCATAACCCGCGTCCGCCGCAGTCCCCGGCGCCGATCGGCCGGTCGTGGCGAGCCGTAGGGCCGCCCATGCGCAAGCCCGCCGGCGCCAAGAGTCCCGCCGGGTATCGGTCCATGGGAGCTCAAAAGCGGCGGTCCGGGCCGCAGTCGCATCCAGGATCCGGTGAACATGGAATCCGCCGGCCCGATCGGCACATGAGCCCGCAATTGCTCAAGCCGCCTCTGCGGCTCTAGGAGCGCGCGCCGCATCGACGCTCCAGGAGCCGGCGCCCGCGAACACAAGATAGAGGAAGGTGAAGCAGAACTGGATCGCGGAATCGCCGCCGTTGACCACCGGCATCCAGCCGTTGGGCATGTTCATGCCGCCGACGAAATGGAACATCCAATAAGCGACGGCCATCTCGCCTGAAAGCACGAAAGCCACTGGCCGGGTGAAAAGTCCGGCCAGGATAAGCAGCCCCCCCACGAGCTCGAGCAGCCCGCCGATCCCGGCCAGGCTAAGCAGCGGCACCGGGTCCGGGTGATGCGGGCTGGGAGGCCACATGAAGAGCTTCTGGAGGCCGTGCTGGATGAACAGGAGCGCCGTGACGATCCTCAGCACCGCCAGCGCCTGCGGCGCGTAGGCTTGCAATCTGCTCATTTTCATAGTCTCCGCTCATTCGCTTCGATGCAAAGCATTCTCAGGCTGGGGCGATCGCGAACAAGGCCTCCGCGTTGCGATATGCGAGGCGGTCTCGAACCCCCGGCGCGAAGCGCATCGCGCGAAAGCGCTGCGCGGCATCGGTGGCGTCCTCGAAGGGCCAGTCGGCGGCAAACAGAAGGCGCTCCGAACCCATGACGGCGAGCGCCTGGTCCACCGCCGGCTGCCAGTTCATGCCGCTCGTCGTGAGGTGGAAGTTGGAACGAAGATAGTCGCTCGGCAGGCGCCTGAGCGGAATGCGGGCCGGCGAGCCGTCTGTGCGGTAGCGCAGGTCGATACGATCGATGAAGAAGGGCAGCCCCTCTCCCAGGTGGCCGAGCACGATCTGGAGCCGTGGGTACCGGTCGAACAGGCCGGCGAGGATCAGTCTCAGCGCGTGCAGCCCCGTGTCGGCCGCGAAGCCCCAGATCGGGCCCATCGCCGCATGGGCGAGGAAGGGCTCCAGCATTGCCGGCGCGGGCTCTCGCGGATGAAGGTAGATGGGCGCGTTCAGCGCCTCGGCGGCCTCGAAGATCGGCCAGAACTTCTCATCATCGAGAAATTCGCCCTTGGTGTGCGAGTTAATCAGCGCGCCGTGCAGCCGCAGCTCGCCCATCGCACGCTCGAGCTCGCGAGCGGCCGCGCTCGGATCCTGAGGCGCGATCGTCGCCAGCGGCGCGTAGCGACGCGGGTTGCCGCGCGCCAGGCCGGCCATCCGGTCATTCACCAAAGCGGCAAGGCGGGTGCCTTCCGACGGGCCGAAGATCTGCACGCCCGGGGAGCCGTGGAGCAGCAACTGGGTCGTAATTCCGGCCGCGTCCATCGCCTGTTCGCGCACCTGGCCGAGATCGACCAGATCGGCGAACCACCGCCTCCCCTGCTCCGCACCGAAGCCGGCGCCGAGCGCACGAAGGCCCGGCTCTTCCCCGAGATTCGCCGCGAGCCAGGCGCGCGTCGCCGCCTGCGTCTCAGGCAGCGCGAATCCCTCCTCGCAGGCGATGAGCCGACGCGGCGGCGGCTCCGCGGCCTGCGCGTCTTCGCTATGCGCTGCCCTGGTCAATCCGACGGCCCCGGCGAGGACCGGAAGATGGGCGAGAAGGCTGCGCCGATCGATCATGGGGCCATCGTCGCCTGCCCACCCGCGTCGAGCCTTGCGCATGCGACGCCATCGACCGCGGTTCGAGCCGTCCTGCCCTCGAACCGACCAGGCGGCGGGGACTCAGTAGCGGCCAAGGTCGACGGCGACGGTCACCGGCCCCTGGTAGCGCGCCCGCACGCCGGGGATGAACAGGGCGTCGGCGCGATCGGGGGGCGGCGCTGGACCGAGATGGGTGAGCACCAGGCTTCCGACGCCCGCCGATGCGGCCATCGCGCCGACTTCCTCCGGCGACACGTGATGGAGCCGCAAATGCTCCATCAGCCGAGCATGCGCTTGCGCGGGCATGCCGGGCGCCAGTCGCCGAATGATCTCTTCGAGCGCCGGCAGGTCCTGCACCTCGCTCACCAGCAGGTCGGCGCCGCGCGCGAGGCGCGTGACCGCCTCGCTGGGTCCGGTGTCACCCGTGTAGACGATGCTCCGGCCGCCGGCCTCGATACGAAAGGAGAGCGCCTTGCTTGCCTCGGCTTCGGGCGATCCCGGACGGTAGCTGTAATGGCTGTTCTCGACCGAGGCGACGATGACGCCCGGCAGCACGTCGATCGGTCCCGACGTGCCGATCTCCGTCACGTCCACCCGGATGTCGTGGCTTCCGTAGCCGTGGTGAAAGCCGAAGCCGGCCCGTCGCGCCGGCGCCATCGAGGCGACGATGCCGTCGACAAGCGCCTGAGTGCCCGGGGGGCCGTAGATTCGGAGCGGCCCCGGCATCTGGTTCATCCAGTGCAGGCCGATGATTCCGGCAAGGCCAGCCGTATGATCCAG
Source organism: Sphingosinicella terrae (assembly GCF_003347635.1). GTDB lineage: Bacteria > Pseudomonadota > Alphaproteobacteria > Sphingomonadales > Sphingomonadaceae > Allosphingosinicella > Allosphingosinicella terrae. Next base: position 32,932 of record NZ_QDFY01000023.1, on the reverse strand, counting down.
ATGGAGGTGGGTGAGGAACACGGCGCGGACCTGGTCCAGCCGCAGGCCGGCGGCCGCAAGCCGCCCCGCGGCGCCGTCGCCTGTGTCCATCAGGATCACATCGTCGCCGACGACGACGGCATTGGCAGGCTGGGAACGGCCCGGGCTGGGCACCGGTCCGCCGGCCGTGCCGAGCGTCACGAAGACCGGCTGCCCCTCCTGCGGCTCGGCCGAAGCCGTGGCACCGAAACACAGCGCCGCGGCGACGAGAAGGCGATGCGCGGTCCGCATCCGGTCAGAACCGCACGCCCGCGCGCAGGCCGTAGGTTCGTGGCGGACGGACCGAGCCCACGACAAGATTGGCCCCGCCGAACGGATGGGGGAAGGAGTTGCCGATGATGTCGTTATTCTCGATGTTGTTGATGAACGCCGTCACGAAATAGCGGTCCGACGCTTCGGCCAGCGTGATCGAGGCATCGGACTGCCAGTAGCCCTCCTGCTCCTGCACTTCGAGATATTCGAGACCGGTGAAGATCTTCGACTGATAGCGCGTGCGCGCGTTCAGGACGAGGTTCCAGCCGCCCAGCGGGACCGTCTGCTCGACACCGAGCGAGAACACCCATTCGGGCGCATTCGGCGGGCGCCGCCCCGAACAATCCTGCCGGTAGAGGGTCGGCGGATCAGCGAGCGTGAACGGGCAGTTCGCCACCGGCGGCACCGAGGTGTTCAGGCCCGGGACCTGCGGAGACTGGTTCGGCGTCAGATAGATGAAGCTGGTATATTCGGCGTCGAGATATTGGAGGTTGGCGCTGAGCTGGGTGTTGGGGGTGACCAGCGCGATGCCTTCGATCTCGAAGCCGCGGTTGCGCGACTGGCCGACATTGCGCGTCGCGAAGATGACGGCGCCCTGGCTGTCGCGCGACGTCGAGCTGACCTGCTGGTCGCGATATTCCCACCAGAAGGCTTCCAGGTTCAGCTGCAGGCGATTGCGCAGGAACCGGTTCTTCAGCCCCAAGGTCCAGGCCTCGATCCGCTCCGGCCTGTAGACCGGATTGTCGCGGGTGAAGAAGAAGCCGCCGGATTTGAAGCCGGTCTCGAAGGAACCGTAGAGCAGCGAGGCGTCGAGCACGTCATATTCAAACCCGGCGCGCCAGGTAAATCGATCGAAGGCGGCTGAACGATCCAGCGAGAAGGCGGCAATCGACAGGAACTGGGGCGTGGTCGCCGGGCCGCCGGGGAAGGCCGAGCCGAAGCCGAAGGGCTGGAACGGGATGACGGCGCCGTTGGGCGCGAAGATCGGCCCGGGAACGATCGTGTTCGGCAGTAGCGGCGCGCCGAAGCAGTTGGTGACCGGCAGCGTCGGATCGGGACGGAGCACGGTGCCGCCGCACAGCACGGAAAGCTGGTAGAAATTGCCGACGAAATCCTTGTCCTCGACCGTGTAGCGGGCGCCGAGGTTCAGGCGGAAACGGTCGGTGACGTTGTAGGTCAGCCGGCCGAAAGCGGCGAGGCTCTCCGTCGTCGGAAAGAATTGCTGATAGGAGGCCGAGACCTGCTGGTTGAACGACACGTCCGGGACGTCGATGTCCTCGTAGAAATAGTAGGCGCCGAGCAGCCACTGGAGCGGCACATCGGTGCGGCTCGCAAAGCGTAGCTCGACGCTATACTGCTCGTCCTCCTCGCGCTGGTTGATCAGGAAGCTCGGCGTGTTCGAACGGAAATCGAGCGAGGCGCCACGATAGCCGGCAATTCCGGTGATCGTGCCGATCTCGGTATCGACGTCGACCGAGGCGTAGCCGCCCCAGAACTCGTTGTTGAGGTAGGTGTCATCGGCGATCGGGGCCAACGTGTTTCCGGCCGGGAAGAAATAGATGGACCGGAAAGCTGCATCGGAACGTGGATCACCGAGTCCGACCTGCCGGTCCGCGACGTCGTCGGTGAGGACGGTCGCGCCGATGCCGGCGCCGCGCTGCCGGAAATAATCGGCGCCGAACTGGATCGTCACCGTCGAGGACGGCTCCCAGCGGAAGTGAATACGGCCGGCAAGGTCGTCCTGGTCGCCGGTGCCGTCGGTCATGTAGGCGTCATGCTCGACATATTGGCCGGCGACGCGGACCGCCATGCTCTCGCCGATCGGCACGTTGAGCGCGCCGTTGAGCTGGATAGCGTCATAATTGCCGTACGAGGCCATGAACTCGCCGCCAAACTCGCCCAGCTGGGGACGCCGAGTGACGATATTGATGGCGCCGCCGGTGGCATTGCGTCCGTAGAGGGTCCCTTGCGGACCCTTGAGCACCTCGACCCGGTCGACATCGAAGAGGAGGCCGCTGGTCGAGGACGGCCGCGACAGGAAGACACCGTCCAGGTTGACGGCGACGGCGGAGTCGGACAGCGAATTGCCGTTGAAGTTGCCGACGCCGCGCAGATAGAAGAGGGCATAGGGACCGGCGGCATTCGCCACCTGAAGCGCAGGCACGAGGCTGGTCAGCGCCTGCGGGTTGGTCACCCCGGCATTGATCAGGTCGCCGGAATCCGCCACTGAAACGGCGATCGCCGCGCGCTGCAGGCTCTCGGCCCGGCGCTGGGCGGTGATGGTGATTTCCTCGATGCCCTCCTGGGCGACGGGGCCGGATTCCCCGGGATCCTGGCCGGTGTCGGCGGCCTCGCCATCACCGGTCTGGACCAACGCGAGCTGGTCCTGGGCGAAGGCCGGCTGGACGGCGAGCAAGGCGCTCGCGATGCAGGTGGTCGCCAGCAGAATCGTCTTCATCGAAACCCCTCCCGTGAGCAGCCGATCGGCTGCGCCGTCATGTGAAACATGGTCAGATGGAGATGACGGGCCCTAGGCACGCCAAGCAGGCCTGCAGCGCAAGCGCGCTGCAATGCGAATGACTGGCCGAGACTCTGGCGATGGCTATCTCTCCCCTCGACGTTCCGTTTCGTTGCACCGCTGACAGAGCCGGCGATGACACGGAATTCATCTGGCTTGTGGGGTATCGGAGGGCCTTGCCTCGGTCCAATCGATAGGATGGCTGTCTGCCATTGGCCCCGATTATAGCACCCCCTCCCATCATCACGGCCGATGCGAGCTAGCCGACAATCCGATTCGTTCCGGCGCAGCCGCCTGTCCTATGGAAGGGCGAGGCACGACAGATCGGGGGCAATGGCGGTGGAGCCGGAGCGAAAGGCCTGCGGCTACAGCCGGCGAGACTTCGGCCGCCTGACGGCCGGCGCCGCCGCGGCGCTGCTCGCCGGCGGCAGCGGAGCCGCCACCACCCGCGCCGCGGGGGCGATCGACGTGCACCATCACCTCCTTCCCCCTTTCTACAAGCCGCATGCCGAGCCGTGGCTGGCTCGCTTCGCAACCAACCTCGATGAAGTGCTCGCCTGGACGCCCGAGCATTCGCTCGCGGCGATGGATGCGGCGGGCGTCGAAAGTGCGATCCTCTCGATCTCCGCACCGGGCGTGGATTTCGGGGCGGCGACGGCGGACATGGCGAGACGGTGCAACGATTATGCGGCCGCCCTCGCGCGCGATCATCCGGGCCGCTTCCGCTTCTTCGCCGCCCTTTCCGTCTCGGACCCGAACGGGGCGATCGCGGAGGCACGCCGAACCCTCGACGAGGCGGGGGCGGCCGGAATCGGCCTGCTGAGCAGCTATGACGGGCGCTATCTCGGTGATCCCGCCTTCTCGCCGCTGCTCGCCGAGCTCGATCGCCTGGAAGCGCTGGTCTACGTCCATCCGACGATGGCGCGCTGCTGCGCGGGCCTCGTCGCCGACGTCGCCGATCCGCTGATCGAATTCCCGGTGGACACCGGCCGGACCATCTCCAGCCTCCTCTGGTCCGGCGCCTTGAGCCGATATCCGCGCATCCGCTGGATCTTCTCGCATGGCGGCGGGATTTTCCCGATGGTGGCCGAGCGGGTTGCCGCCATGGGCTTCATCCGTCCGGATCTCAGGGCTCGAGTCCCGGAAGAACCGGTCGCGGCGTTGGCGCGCCTTCATGTCGACACCGCCAGCGTCACCAACCATCCGGCCATGGCGGCCCTGCGGGCCTGGCTTCCCCCAGAGCGCATCCTGTTCGGCACCGACTATCCCTGGGGCTCGCCCGAGCGTTCGCTCGCGTCGCTCGCGCGGCTGGGGCTTCCACCTGATCTTCTCTCCGCCATCCGCCGGTCGAATGCCCTGCGCCTGCTGGCCGGCACCCGCGGCAGCCGCGACAGCTAAACCTGCTGAATGAGCGGGCTCTTCGACCTTGGCGGCAGGACAGCGATCGTCACCGGTGGCTCACGCGGGATCGGCCTCGCGATCGCCCGCGCATTCGGTGAGGCCGGGGGATCGGTGATGATCGCCAGCGAAGATGCGCAGGCGTGCGAGGCGGCGCAGGCGTCCCTCGCGCGCGAGGGACTGAAGGCAGCGTGGCGCAGGTGCGAGGTGACGTCGGAGACGGACCAGCGCGCGCTGGTCGAGGCGACGGTGGCCATCTTCGGCGGCCTTGACATACTCGTCTGCAATGCAGGGATTAGCGGGCCGATGAAGGGAAGCACTTGTCCCGATCCCCCTGCCTATCGTCATGTAATGAGCATCAATCTCGACAGCGTCGTGCAGCTTTGCGGCTTCGCGCTTCCGCACCTGAAGGCACGCGGCGGCGGCAGCATCATCCTTATGTCGAGCATCGCCGGGCTGCGCGGCAACAAGGCGCTGGGTCCCTACGCCATTTCCAAGGCGGCGCTCGCGCAGCTCGCGCGCAACCTCGCGGTCGAGCACGGTCCGGACAATGTCCGCGCGAACGCCCTCGCCCCCGGCTTCATCCGCACCGACCTGGCCGCCGCCCTGCTCGCGGACGAAGCGTTCATGGCCCGGCGCATGCAGAACACGCCGCTGCGCCGCCCCGGCGAGGTGCGCGAGGTGGCGGGCGCCGCCCTCTTTCTCGCCTCGCCCGCCGGCGCCTTCGTCACCGGTCAGACGCTGGTCGTCGACGGCGGGACGATGATTACCGACGGAAATTGAAGGAGAGACCGGGATGATGCTCACCACGATCGATGACGGTTCCCCCGATGGCGCGCTGGCCCTGGTTTCGCGCGACCACGGGCGGCGCTGCCTTGTCGCCGATATCGCACGTACCCTCCAGGCAGCGCTGGAGCAATGGCCTGCGGTCGAGCCGCTTCTACGAGCGCGCGCCGCGCAGCTCGAGCGTCGCGAGATTGCGGCGGAGCCGTTCGATCCGGCGGAGGCCCTCGCACCGCTGCCGCGCGCGTGGCAGTGGCTCGACGGCTCGGCTTATGAGAGCCATGGCGAGCTGATGCAGAAGGTGTTCGGGCTCGACCCCATCTCCCGCGAGCGGCCGCTCATGTATCAGGGCGTCTCCGACCAGTTCCTTGCATGGGACGACGACGTCCCGCTGCCCGACGAGAAGGACGGCATCGACTTCGAAGGTGAGTTCGGCGTCATTGTCGACGCGGTGCCGATGGGTGCTTCCCCGCAAGAAGCCGCCCGGCACATCCGCCTCATCGTTCAGATCAACGACTGGTCGCTGCGTGCCATCGCTCCGGTGGAGATGAGGACAGGCTTCGGCTGGATACAGGCCAAGCCGCCCTGCAGCGTCGCCCCGGTCGCGGTGACACCCGACGAGCTCGGCGGTGCGTGGCGGAATGGCCGCGTCGCCTTGCCGCTGCTCGTCGACTGGAATGGCGAGCGATTCGGCGCCGCGAATGGCGAGGCGATGAGCTTCGGCTTCCCGGAGCTCATTGCCCACGCCGCACGCACGCGCCGCTTGGTGGCGGGCACCATCATCGGCTCCGGCACCGTTTCGAACGACAATTATCGCGAGGTCGGGTCCTCCTGCATCGCCGAACGCCGGGGCATCGAGCTGCTGGACCAGGGCGAGGTGCGGACGCCGTTCATGAAATTCGGCGATCGGGTGCGCATGGAGGCCAGGCTGCCCGACGGGGCGCCCCTGTTCGGGGCGATCGACCAGACGGTCGTGAAGGGATAACACGGCATCCGAGGCATTCCGAGCCTGGCTCTCGACAACCTCTTCGGCCTTGGCGGCGGCCATCAGGCCGGGCAAGTCGGGATCTCCGCCCGTGCCGGAAGGCGTGCCGGCAATCGCGTGGCGGCGCTCAGCCCAGCATCGCCTTGAGGGGAACCGACGCGTCGGCAAGCTTGTCGCGATCGATCACCGAACCGGCGGTCACCAGCGCGCGGCCCTGCACATAATCCTTCACCGAATTGACGCAGTCCAGCGCGATCACCCTGCCTTGCCTGAGGTAAATCAGAGAGAAGGCGCGGGCGGCAGGGTCGCCGCGGGTGACGATGTCGTCATGGCCGTGCGAAAGACCGACCGTCTGCAGCTTGAGGTCGTACTGGTTCGACCAGAACCAGGGGAGGCTCGAATATTCTGCTTCCTTGCCGACGATGATCTGGGCCGCCACGGCCGCCTGGTCATTGGCGTTCTGGACCGATTCGAGCCGGATCCATTCGTCGTCCGCAAAGCGGTTGCGATGCTCTGCGCAGTCGCCGATCGCGAAGATGTCCGACAGGCTGGTCCGGCATTGGCGATCGACCCGGACGCCATTCCCGGATTGCGCGCCGGCGGCGACAAGGGGCTCGACCGCCGGCGCGACGCCGACGCCGACGATCACCATCTCGGCAGCCAGCACCTCCCCGTCGGCCATAACCACGCCGCAGGCTCGGCCATCCTTCCCGGCAATGCCCTCGACCCGAACGTTCAGCCGGACCGCCGCGCCCCTGGCGCGGTGCTCCGCCTCGAAAAAGCGCGACAGGGGCTCGCCGGCGACGCGCGCGAGCACCCGGTCGAGCGCCTCCAGGATCGTCACCTTCCTGCCGAGCTTGCGCAGCACGGCGGCGGCCTCGAGCCCGATATAGCCGCCGCCGATCACCACCGCTCGCTCGACGGCCGGGAGCTCGGCGATCATCCGGTCGACGTCGGCGCGGCTGCGGACGGTGTGAACGCCGGCGAGATCGTTCCCGGAGCAGGTCAGCCGCCGAGGCGTGCCGCCCGCCGCCCAGATCAGCCGACCATAACGCAGCGTGCGCCCGTCCGCCGTCCTCGCCTCGTGCGCTGCAGGGTCGACCGCATTCACGCGCGTACTGGTCAGGATGCGGACCTCGCGCTCATTCCAGACCTCGGCTGGCCGGAGCAGCAGCCTCTCCCAGGCCTTCTCGCCGGCGAGATATTCCTTGGACAGCGGCGGCCGGTCGTAGGGCAGCTCGGGCTCCTCGCCCGCGACCGCGATGCTCCCTTGGAAGCCGTGCTGGCGAAGCATCAGTGCCGCCTGCGCGCCGCCCTGGCCAGCGCCGACGATCAGGACGTCGCAATGCTCACTCAATCCAAGCACCTTTCCCCCTAGCACCCCGGCGGGCGTCGACAATCATTGGGGCCGACTACGGCGCGCCCTCGCGCTGGGCCATCGGCGCCCGGCGCTCGCCGAGATCAGCCCACGCCCGGTCAAAAGGGCTTCGCCAGCGCCGCGGCGGCCGCCTTGCCTGCTTCCGCCATCGCGGCCTGTCCATTCGGCTCCATCTGCGCTCGCGCGATGGTGAGGCTGGCGTCGACGATCGTGCTTACCCTCGGCCAGCGCCGTCTCATGAAGGCGGCGAGAGCCGTATCGAGGTCGAGCTCGCTCGCAAGCGTCTGCGCAAGGACGACGCCATCCTCGATGCCCATTGCTGCGCCCTGGGCCAAGGTCGGCGGACCGGCATGGGCCGCATCGCCGATGAGCAGCACCCGGCCCTTGTGCCAAGGCGGCGCGAGGCGCACGGTCTCGAGCGGCCGGTAAGTGACGTCGCCGGGAAGCCGCGATAGCTGGCCGGCCAGCTCGGCGGGAAAACCCGGGACATGGCCGATCAAGGCATGTAGCCGCTCGGCCATGTCGGGCGCACCGCGCGGCGGCGCGCGTTCGCTGCGGTCGACGACGTAAAAGTAGGTGTCGTCGCGCAGCGGCGTCAGTCCGATCGTGCCGACGCCGGCGCCGAACATCATCGAGATCCGTTGCTTGCGCACGTTCGGAACCCGGGCGCGCCAAACGCTCTCGCCGGTCGGCACGGCGCGACCGTGCTCCGGGAACATCGCCCTGCGCAGCCTTGAATAGATTCCGTCGGCACCGACCACCAGGTCGGCTGAGAGCCGCTCGCCTGTCCGGGTACGCAGTTCAGCGCGTTCGGGCTCGACCTCGACGACGTCCATTCCCGTACGCAGCTCCACCCCTGCCTCGATGGCGGCGGCGAGCAGGAGGGCATGAAAGGCTGAACGCGTGATTCCGGTGTAGCCGGGCCAGGGCGATCCGCACCAGCGGTCGGTGGGCCGCTCATGCAGCATCCGTCCGTCGGGCGCGTAGACGCCGATCGAGTCCACGGCAACGCCCTGGTCGACCACCATCTGCGCCACGCCTATCTCGGCGAGCGCGTTCATCGCATTGTTCTGAAGCCCGATTCCAATTCCGCCATCGTCCTCGACCACCGGCTTGCGCTCGAGCAGCGTCACGCCGACGCCGCGCAGCGCCAATGCGCGCGCGCTTACCAGACCGGCGATGCCGCCGCCCACGATCAAAGCGGACTTGATCATCATCCTTCCTCTCCCAGGCAGTCCGCAAGGAAGGCGACCATGAACGCCCAGGCGCGGCGGTCCGCCTGCGGCTTCCATTCGAGCGCGGCATTGCCCGCCATGGCGGCGTGACGATTGGTGAAGGCGTGACGTGCGCCGCCGAAGGTGACGAGCTGCCAGTCCGCCTGCGCCGCCGACATCTCCTGCTCGAAAGCGGCGACCTGCTCGGGCGGAACGAGCGGATCCTCGCTTCCCGTGCAGGCCAGGATGGGGGCCCTGACGGCGCCCGCGGCAGCGGGTTGCCGAGTCTCCAGCAGGCCGTGGAAGCTCACCGCGGCGCGAAGGTCCGCGCCGGTTCGGGCGAGCTCGAGGACCGCCATTCCCCCCAGGCAGAAGCCGATCGCGGCGATGCGGCCGGGGTCCACGCCTTCTAGGGCGGCGAGCGATTCGAACCCGGCGGTCACCCGGCGGCGGAGCAGCCCGGGGTCGCTCCGCATCCCGCTCAGCTGCTGAAAGGCTGCCGGCCCCTGGTGCAGCGCCCCACCCCCGTAAAGGTCGGCGGCAAGCGCGACATAGCCGAGCTCGGCAAGCATGCGCGCGCGCATCTTCGGATGCTCGCCCAGACCCGGCGCTTCGTGAGCCACGAGGATGCCGGGGCGCCGCGTGCTTCCCTCCGGCCGCGCGACATAGCCGACCAGCTCGGTCGCACCCTCGGCGTATCGGTGCTCCATGACCAGCTCCATCCTGCTCAGGTTTCAGCCTGGCGGGGACTCCCGCCCACGCCGCCTGCTCGCTCCTTCGAGCGACCGTGCCAAAGCCGCTGTGATGCCTGGCTGGACCCGACATGGGTCACGGCTGCACCTCGCCCAGCAGCCTGCCGTCGTGGACGTAGGGTTCCGCTTCGATAAGGACGAAGACGATCCGGCACGGCTCCGATGCGCTGGGATTGCGCCAGAGATGAATCGTGCCGCGCTGCACGATGATGTCGCCGGGACCCAGCAGCATGCTCGCGCCATGGTCGAGCTCGAGCTGGACGCGGCCACTGAGCACGATGCCATAGTCGATGCTGTCGGTACGGTGCATCGGCGACACGCCGCCGGGGGCCATGTCGACGACCCGGATCACCGAGCCCTGGCGGATGGTGAGCCCGGCCTCGCGCTCGCGCCCTTCCGTCTCGTCATTATTGTCTGCGGGCACCGTTGCGGTGGTCCATATCAATGCGAAGGACGCATCGCCCCCCGGAATGGCCTCGGTCGGGAACCGCTCATCGGAACGGAAAACGGCATGCCCCTCGCGGTCATGGCCGGTGACGACGCGCCGGACCGGCGGAAGGCGGCTGCGGCCGATGGTCATCCTTCGTCCCCGACATGGGCAATGGCCGCCGCGACGAGATCTTCGAGAGAGCCGTCGTCCGAAAAGCCGGCCGCCCGCGCGGCCGGCGCATCGAGCGGGGGATAGCGGCCGAATCGTGCCTCGAGCGCGGGATCAGGCTCGTAACTGACGAGATCCGGGTCGCTGCCGGCCTGCCGGGCGATTTCCTCGACGAGCGCGCCCATCGAGGTGCGGACCGCCGGGAGCGTCAGGGCGAATGGCTCGCCGCCTTGCGTCCCGTTCTCCAGCGCGTGGCGGAAATTGGCCGCGGCCCTGTCGGCCGACATCAGCCACATCGTCGCTTCGGCCGACACGGGGCAGATGAAGGCCCGCGCTGAGAGAGCGGCATGAAAGACTTCGCTGACGAAGGCCGATTTCAAGCCGGATGTTCCCGGAGGCCGCGCGACGATTCCGGGCAAGCGAAGCGACAACCCGCTGATCGCACCGCGGCGGGTGAGCGTGGCGAGCCATTGCTCCATCATCGCCTTGTGCGCCCCGTAAACGAGGCTGGGCCGCAGCGGCGTGGAATCGTCGACCGATTCCGGAAGCTGATCGCCGAGCACCGCGATGCTGCTCGCGAACAGCAGCCGGGGGCGCGTGCCGGCGCGGGCCGCGGCTTCGACGAGGGAGATGCCGGCATCGAGGTTGACGCGCCGGGCCGCCTCCGGATCCTGCTCCGCGGCCCCGCCGGGGATCGTGGCAAGATGAATCAATGCATCGCAGCCGTTGCCGACGGCCCGGGCCTGCACTTCGGGATCGGCGATATCGCCGGTCACGCAGGCGACATTGCCGCCGCGCGGGACGCTCCCGCAGTCGCGGTCGAGCGCCACGACCTGATGCGCGCCGGCAAGGATGCGGACCAGGGCGCGTCCCAAGAAGCCGCCGGCACCGGTGATCAGGACGCGCATCGGGTCAAGCCGCCTCGAAGGCCTTGCCGCTCCCTACCGGCTCGCCGACGCAGCGCACCACCTGCGCCCCGACCAGGCCGTCAATCTCTCCGCGCATCTCGTCGCCGTCGCGGAGGAAGCGACCATAATGCGTGCCGTTGCCCGAAGGGGATCCGGTCATGATCACGTCGCCAGGCTGCAGCTCGCAATGCGCCGAGACGAATTCAATGATCTGGGCCACCCCGAAGATCATGTCGTCCGTGCCTTCATCCTGCATCACCTCGCCGTTGAGGCTCAGCCGGATGTGGAGCTTCTGCGGATCGGCGACGAAGCGGGCCGGCGTGACATAGGGACCCAGGATCTTGAAGCCGGGCGAGCCCTTGCAGGCCATCCAGTCCATGCCCAGATTCTTGAGGTCCGACCGCGTCACCAGCTCGCGCGCTGTGATGTCGTTGGCGATCATATATCCGGCGACATGGTCCAGCGCCCGCGCCGCGGGCACGCGTCGCGCCCTCCTGCCGATCAGGACGGCCAGCTCGAGCTCCCAGTCCGGCTGCTGGATGTCGTGCGGGAGGACGAGCGCCCGCTCCGGGCCTGCGATGCTGCTCCGGGCGGCCACCCAGACGAACGGCTTGCCGCTTGCGGCGCGCTGGTCCATTTCCCGCTCGCCATAAGCGCGCCGTTCCTCGGGGCTGAGATGCCCCGTGCCGCCGGCGCCGCTGTCGACGATGAGCTCGATGACATGCTTGCGGTAATTGGCGCCCGCCCCGAACAGGTTGTCGGGCATGCAGGGTAGATGGGCGACCAGCTCCCCCTCCGGCCGCCACCATCCCTCCTGCGCGGAAGCGACGGCAGCATCGATCCGGGCGCCCCAGACCTCCCATTGCCGGAACACCGACAGTAGGTCGGCCGGCGCCACGGGAATCAGCTTCGCCAGCGCGGCCACGCGTCCACCCCGGATGACGCCGGGCCAGTGGCCGCCGGCGCCTTCCGAGAAGGTGCCGAGCGCATAGATATCGCTCATCATTGGGACTCCTCTGGACCTGGACCTGGACCTGGACCTGGACCGGGCACGGAAAGGCGCACCGCATGGAAGCTGACGATTTGCCAGCGTCCGTCCCGGCGCGCCCAGACCTGCGTCACGAACGCCTTCACCTCGACTTCTTCATCCTGGCCGCGGCGCCTCACCACGTTCGTCATCGGCCCGGTCATGACGGCCGCATCCGCTCCAAGCGGCCGCACCAGAAGGGGACCGCGTCTCACGTCCAGGAACTGCAGAAACCGTCCGGCATGGTCGAGTAGATCGGCCTTGCCATGAACCATGCCGGTCGCGTGCACGTGCACCAGGTCCTCCGAGACGAGCTCCCCCAGCCGGTTCATATCGTCGTTCACGAGCGCGTCCCGACGCGACGCCTCGAGGCCGATCAGCTCGGCCTCCAGACCGTTTCCCGAGGGCCCGTTGCCGCTCCCGAATTCGGCGATGGACGCCATCGATCCCCTCCTCCCGCCGGCGCCTCTGCCCCGGGTCTTCCTTGATAGGTTCGCCTTCTGCCCACGGTCCAATCGGAAGGCGCGGTTGCAGCCATCATCCGGCGCGATAGCTCGATGCCAATCGGCGCGGCGAATGGATCGGCTGGCAAACTGCATCATCTGCTGATACGTCAGGTGAGTCAGGCTCAGCGGAATTCCGCGGGCGCAAGGAGGGGATGGAGCGATGCGCTTCGACAGGCTCGACCTCAACCTGCTGGTGGCGCTCGACGCGCTGATCGAGGATCGCAGCGTTTCCTCGGCCGCCAAGCGCCTCTATCTCAGCCAGCCAGCGCTGAGCGGCGCGCTCAACCGGTTGCGCGACTATTTCGCGGACGACCTGCTGGTACAGTCGGGACGGCAGATGATCCTCACCCCGAAAGCCGAGGAACTGCGCGGGCCGGTTCGCGAGGCGCTTTTGTTCATCCGCTCCCGGATCACCACGCCGCTCGAATTCGACCCGGCGACGGCCGAGCGCAAGTTCAGCATCGTCGCTTCGGATTATGCCTATCATGTCCTCGTCGGCGACGTGCTCCTCGACGCGTACAACCAGGCCCCGGGCGTCACGTTCGAGTTGTCTTCACCGGACCGGCTTGGCGGAGAACGCCTCGAGCGCGGGGAGATCGACCTGATGATCACGATCAACACTCACCTCAGCGATGCCCATCCGAAGCAACCTCTCTATTCGGATGAGCATGCCGTGATCTGCTGGTCCGAAGGCCGGCACAAGGATGGCCTGACCCGGGAATCCTTTATCGAGGCCGGTCACGTCATCGCCGTCTTCGGTCCCGAGCGTCATCCCGCCTTCACCGAGCTATTCTTCGCCCAGCAGGGGCTCAACCGGCGGGTCGAAGTCAGCATGCCCAGCTTCGCGGCGCTGCCTCCGGCGGTCGTGGGGACCGATCGGCTCGCGACGATGTATCGCCGGCACGCGGAATATTTTGCCAAGCGGCTTCCGATAACGATCCACGCGCCGCCGCTGCCGATGCCTGCAGTCGTCGAGGAGATGCAGTGGCACAGCCTGAGGACGAACGACCATGGGGTGCAATGGCTCGTCGGCCTCTTCAAGGCGAGGGCCGCCGCGCTTCCGCGAAATCCGGTGGAGTAGGAAACGCAGGGCGAGTGCTTATAGGTCGCATTGCGCCAATCGATTTCCGCCATGGTTTGCGCCGACCTACTAACGCGAAGAACCAGAGCGGAGAGGCACATGGCCGGCATCAATGGCGTCGAGACAGTCGTGTACGGAGTCGAGGATCTCGATGAATGCGTCCGTTATTTCGTCGACTTCGGCCTGCCGCTCGTCGCCAAGAGCCGCGACGAGGCCTTGTTCGAGCTCGAGGAAGGCTCGTCCGTGATCATTCGCCCGCTCGAGGCCGCACGGGTCGAGGGGCAGAAGCTTGTCGGCTACGGCGTCCAGCAGGTCATCTGGGGAGTCGCCAACCAGAAGCATTTCGATCGTGTCGTCGAAAAGCTCCGCCAGAGCACCGAGGTGTCGATCGATGCCGACGGGACTGCGCGCTTCCTCGACGGCGACGGCATCGCGTGCGGCCTTCGCCTTTACCCGAAGCAGCTGGTCTGGGGAGCGCCCGATCCGGTCAACAGCTACAGCAACATCAACCGGATCAACACGCATCGAAAATGGCGCCTGAAGGCGAACCCCAAGACCATCCAGCACGTCGTCTTCCAGGTTCCCGATCCCGAAGCCAGCTGGGCCTGGTATCGGGACAACCTCGATTTCCGGCTGTCGGACATCCAGCAGGGTTTCGGCGTCTTCGCGCGCGCACCCGGCACGAACGACCATCACAACATCTACTGGCTCAAGGCCGACCTGCCCTTTCCCGGCCTGGACGGGAAGACGCGCTTCAACCACGTCAACTACGGCGTCGAGGACATTGACGAGGTCATGGTCGGCGCCAACTACATGGAGCGGCGCGGCTGGCAGAAATCGGTCTGGGGCCTGGGCCGACATCGCATCGCCAGCTCGGTCTTCATGTACCTGCCCTGCCCCGCGGGCGGCGACGCCGAATATGGCACCGACAGCGACGTTCTCGACGACAGCTGGATCCCCCGCACCTGGAACTCGCGGTTCGGCACGATGAGCTTCATGCACAATCTCCAGCCGTGGATATTCGACGAAGCGCCGTGGGAGATGGGCTATGTCGAAGGGAGCACGCCGGGAAAGAATGTGCGGCCGCACCCCGCCCAGCCGCCGGAGGTGGCGGAGGTCTCCGAGGGGGACAGCCAGGGTGCGCTGCCGAACCCGACCCACAAGGAGGGCCATCACGCGGGCGAGGAGCCTCCTGCCGCCGAGTAGGGAGCACGCCGTGTACCCGTTCCGTGCGGACGAGATCTTCGTCAGAAACCGCTGGTATATCGCCGCCTTTGCCCACGAGATCACGCGAGATCCGATCGAGCGCACGTTGCTGGGCAAGCCGGTCGTCATGTACCGGACGCAGGCCGGCGCCGCCGTGGCGATGTACGGACTCTGCCCGCATCGCTACTACCCGCTCGCCCTCGGCCGGCTCGAAGGCGACGCGATCGTCTGCGGCTATCATGGCTTCGCCTTCGCCGCGGACGGCAAATGCGTGCGCATCCCTGCCCAGGAGACCGGCGCGGGCTTCTGCCAGCCCACCTACCGCATCGAGGAGCGGGGACCCTTGTGCTGGATCTGGATGGGAGATCCCGAACGCTGCGATCCCGAGCTGATCCCGCCTTATGACGATTTCGGCCTCGACCGGCCCGGCTGGCGGTTCTGCGGGGCGACGCTGCTGCCCCTGCGCGGGCGTTCGCAGCTGCTGGTGGACAATCTGATGGACCTCACCCACCTGCCCTACATCCACCACCATATCCCGGGCGGGGACGTGTTCAAGAAGACGCCGATGATCGCCGAGGAGCGCAACCGCTCGTTCCGGCTGCGGCGGCTGGTGCAGACGCCGTGGACCGGGTTCTTCGATCTGCTCTATGGCGCCGAGCATCGCTTCGACGGGCTGTGCGAGATGGAGTCGGTCACCGATTTCTATGGCCCGGAGCTCATCAGGACGAGCGGGCCGGTGATCACCGCCGTGGCGGGCCTGGACTCGGTCCCCCCGGAGATTGGCGAGCTCTATTTCCTGCACGGCATCACCCCCGAGACCGAGACGACGACCCATTATTGGGGTTTCATGACCCGCAATTTCCGGCTCGAGGACAACGCGCTCGACGCTGCCCTTCTCCGGATGGACGTCGAGGTTCGCGGCCAGGATGTGACGGCGATCGAAATCGTCGAGCGTCGCGTCGAGGAAGCGGCGAAGGTGCAGCGAGAGCTCCTCGCCAGGTCCGACGCCCCCGCGGTCAAGGTGCGCCAGAAGATCCAGGCGATGCTCGATGCCGAAGGCTGAGGCCGCTTCAAGCAATGTCATTGGGCTGCGACCGAACGAGGGAGGAAGGGATGGCTGACCAAGCTTTTGCCAAGGTGCTGGCGCGCTATGAGGAACGTGCCGCGCAGGAAGCCGAGCTCTGGCGCTCGACCCCGCCTGGAGAGATGTTCGCCCGCCGCGACGAGATGCTCCTCCATGTCGGCGCCGAGGCGGCGGAGTTCCTCCGCGCGCTCGCGGTGGCGCGCGGCGCCAGGCATCTGGTCGAGCTCGGCACGTCCTACGGCTATTCCACCCTTTTCCTGGCCGAGGCGGCGCGCCGCACCGGCGGCAAGCTCACCACGTTCGAGCTCGACGAGAACAAGCAGGCCTATGCCCGGGCGCAGCTCGCCGAAGCGGATCTGGCCGATCATGTCGACTGGAAGCTCGGCGATGCCGTGGCTCTGCTCGACGAGCTGGCGGGCGAAATCGACTTCGTCCTGATCGACCTTTGGAAGGACCTCTACGTGCCCTGCCTCGACAAGCTCCACCCGAAGCTCGCCACGCAGGCGATCATCGCCGCCGACAACATGCTCTATCCCGAAATGTCGAGGCCCGACGCCGAAGCCTATCGCCAGGCCGTCCGCGACAAGGGCGATTTCCAGTCGATGTTGCTGCCTATCGGCAGCGGCATCGAGCTTTCATGCCTCTGGCGCAGCCCCACCGCCTGATGGCCGTCGTCGTCCAGACTGACTTCGCCTGGCCCGACGTCGGGATCGAACGGGCGGTCATCGAGGGCGCCGGGCATCAGCTGATCGCCGGTGACTCGACCCCCATGCCGGCCGACGCCGTCGCGCGGCTGGTCGCGCAGCATGACCCACAGGCGATCATGACCTGCTGGGCCGAGGTCGGCGCGGCTGCGATCGCGGCGCCGTCCGCCCTGCGCATCGTGCAGCGGATCGGCGTCGGGCTCGACAATATCGACGTGGCGGTCGCGACCGGGCGGGGCGCCTGGGTCGCCAACGTGCCCGATTATTGCGTCCCCGAGGTCTCCGACCACGCCATCGCGCTGCTGCTCGACTGGGCCAGGGGCATCGCGGCTTTCGACCGCGACGTCAAGGCAGGCCGCTGGGATCCCGCCGCAGCAAGGCTTCGCCGCGTGTCCGATCTGGTCGTCGGCATCGTCGGCTACGGCCGGATCGGCCGAAGCACCGCCGCCAAGCTCCGGGCCTTCGGCTGCCGGATACTGGCGCACAGCCGCAGCGCCTTCGCGGACCCGCCTGTGGAAGCGCGCTCGCTCGATTCGCTGCTCGCCGATGCCGACGTGGTCGTCATCCACGCGCCCCTGACGAACGAGACGCACCATCTGATCGACGGCGCCCGGCTGCGGCGGATGCGGCGAGGCTCCTTCCTGATCAATGTGAGCCGGGGGCCCATCGTCGACGCCGATGCCCTGATCGAGGCGCTGGAGGACGGGCACATCTCCGGAGCCGGGCTCGATGTGGTCGAAGGCGAGCCCGATCCGCCGCGCGCGCTCGTCGATCGTGCGGACGTGATCGTCACGCCGCACGTGGCCTTCTCGTCGGACGCGTCCCTGGCCGAGCTGCGACGCCGTGCCGCGGAAGAGGTGGTGCGGGTCCTGGCGGGCGAGCCGCCGCATCATCCCTGCAACCGACCGGAGAGCCGCTCGTGACTGCCACCACAATCGTCTCCGTCCACGCGCGTCAGATCCTCGACAGCCGCGGACGTCCCACCGTGGAGGCGGAGGTCGGCCTTGCCGACGGGACGGTCGGACGGGCCTCGGCACCTTCCGGTGCGTCGACCGGAAAAGCCGAAGCGGTCGAGCTGCGCGACGGCGGCGAGGCCTGGGAGGGGCGCGGCGTCGGCCGGGCCGTCGAGAACATCCTCGGCGAGATCGCCACCTTGCTCCGGGGCCGGGATGCGCTCGACCAGCAGGCGCTGGACCTGCGGATGCGCGAACAGGACGGCACGCCGAACCTGGCGCGCCTCGGCGGGAACGCGGTGCTCGCCGTCAGCCTCGCCGCGCTGCGCGCGTCGGCGCTTTCGCTGAAGCAGCCGCTCTTCCGCCGCCTCGCGGACCTGGCGGAGGTCGAGCCAACCATGCCCCTGCCGATGGTGAACATCCTTTCGGGAGGCCTCCATGCGGGGCGCGGAATGGACGTCCAGGATTTCCTGGCGATGCCGGTCGGCGCTTCGTCCTATTCGCAGGCGCTCGAATGGACCTGCCGCGTGCGGTCGGCCGCGGCGGCGCTGTGTGCCGAGCGCGGGCTGCCCACCCTGCTCGCCGACGAGGGCGGCCTGTCGCCGGGCTTCGCCACTTCTGAGGAAGCGCTTGACCTGATGGTTCAAGCCTTCGAAAGGGCCGGGCTCAGGCCGGGCCAACAAGTCGCGATCGTGCTCGACATCGCCTCGTCGTCGCTCGTCGACGCCCGGGGCCATTATCCGTTTCCGCGGCAGCGGCGGACCTACAGCGCTGCCGAGATGATCGAACTCCAGGCCGGCTGGGTCGAACGCTATCCGATCCTGTCGATCGAGGACGGCCTTGGCGAGGACGACTGGGACAATTGGCCGGCGATGACCGAAAGGCTGAGGCATGTGCAGCTCGTCGGAGACGATCTGTTCGCGACGCAGCCGGACCGGATCCGCCGGGCGATCGACGGCGGGATCGCCAATGCCGCCCTCATCAAGGTCAACCAGAACGGAACGGTGAGCGGCACGCTCGAAGCGATCCGGACGGCCCGCGGCGGCGGCTATGCGACGGTGATCTCGGCACGCTCGGGGGAGACGGAGGACGATTTCCTCGCCGACCTCGCCGTCGGCGTCGCCGGTGGTCAGATCAAGATCGGCTCGGTGCGCAACTCGGAGCGTCTAGCCAAGTACAACCAGCTGCTGCGGATCGAGGAAACCGGGCTCGCCTGGGCCGGCCGATCCCGTCTCGCACCGCTGTGACCGCGCCCGAGCCGGACCTCGCCTTCTTCCTTCGGGAACAGGCGCTCGCCGGGGCCGACGAGGAGGGCGTCTGGACCCCCCTTGCCGGCGGCGTCTCGTCCGACATCTGGAAGGTCGAGACGAGCCGGGGCGCCTGCTGCGTCAAGCGGGCGCTGGCGCGGCTGAAGGTCGCGGTGCCCTGGGAGGCGCCGATCGAGCGCAACCGCTACGAGTGGGACTATATGCAGGTCGCCAGCGCGGTCGCACCCGGGTCCGTGCCGGCGCCGCTCGCCCACGATCCGAAGCGGGGCGTGCTGGCCATGGCCTGGCTGGCCCCCGACCGGCATCGACTCTGGAAGGGCGAGCTGCTCGCCGGCCGCGCCGACGCGGGCTTCGCCGCGGCGGTCGGCGACCTGGTCGGCCGGATCCATGCGGCCACCGCGCGCGATCCGTCGATACCGGCCCGCTTCGCGACTGACGCCAGTTTTCACGCCCTTCGGCTCGACGCCTATCTGCTCGAGACCGCAAGGCGGCACCCGGACCTGGCGCCGCGGATGGAGGCGCTCGTGCACAGGACGGCCTCGACGCGGCGGGCGCTGGTCCACGGCGACGTCAGCCCGAAGAACATCATGATCGGGCCGACGGGTCCCGTGCTGCTCGATGCGGAGGTCGCCTGGTTTGGCGATCCCGCCTTCGATCTCGCCTTTTGCCTGAACCACCTCGTCATCAAGGCCCGCAAGGTCGCTGGTGCGCGGCGCGACCTGATCGCGAGCGCCGATGCGCTTCGCCGCACCTATCTGGCGCGGGTCGACTGGGAGCCGGTCGAGTCGCTCGAGCAGCGCGCGGCAGCCTTGCTGCCGGCGCTGGCCCTCGCCCGCGTCGACGGAAAGTCCCCGCTCGAATATCTGGACTCCGGCCAGCAAGGGGCGTTGCGAAGCGCCGCCCGCGCTGCCCTTCTGCGAGATCCACGCAGCCTCGTCGACGCTTCCCGGCAGCTGCTCGGCTGATTCAGGCGGCAAAGGCGGCGCTGAATCGTTCCGGCCCGAGGGCACCGACCGTCAGCATGACGTGGCTCCGGATGGTCTGCTCGAGCGCGGCACCGTCATGGCCGAGGGCGAGGTCGAGCAGGCGCTGGTGCTCGCCGATCAGGTCGTCGCCGGTGATCCGCTCGAACGGCAGCTGCCGGTAATAGCGGCTGTGCTGGCGCTCGAGCCGCACCTGCATCTCCATCAGCCGAGGCGACTCGCAACCGGCGAGCAGCGCCTCATGGAAGCGGTGATGCGCATCATAATAAGCCTGGCGGTGCGCCCTGTCGGCGAGGTTGCGCTCGGCACGCCGCCTGAGCAGGTGAAAGGCGGAGACGAGGCTCGCCTCCCACGCCTCGTCGGCGCGCTCCGCCGCCTCGCGCGCCGCGGCGCCTTCGACCAGGGCGCGAGTGCGCGAGATGTCCCAAAGGTCCTCATAGCTCAGCGGCGGAACGCGAAAGCCGCGGCCGTTGCTGAGCTCGACGAGCCCTTCCACGAGGAGGCGCGACAGCGCCTCGCGTAACGGTGTCGCGCCGGTCGCATAGCGCTTGCGCAGCAGGTCGATGCGCAGACGCGTCCCGGCTGGCAGCACCGAGTTGATGATGTCCGAGCGAAGCCGCGCCTGCACGGCGTCGACCAGGGTCTCGTCAGGTTCTCGCAGCTCCATCATCGGCAACTTGCCATTTTATCGATAAAATTGCAAGACAGATACGAGGAGATCGAATCATGGCGACGAATATTCAAAGCGTCGCGCCGCGCTGGCAGCCGCCGCGCGCGGCCGGAGAGCGCAACTACCCCTACAATTGCTGGTGGGTCGCCGCTTTCTCGGACGAGGTCGGGCGCGCGCTACTCGGACGCTGGCTGCTGGAGACGCCGGTCCTGCTGTTCCGAAAGGAGAACGGAGAGATTGCGGCGATCGAGAACCGCTGCCCACACCGGGGAGCCCCGCTGTCGCTGGGCTGCCTCAACGGCGACACCGTCCAGTGCGGCTATCATGGCTTCACGTTCGACGAGGCGGGAAAGTGCATCAACGTTCCCTCGATGCGGGCGCCCCTCCCCGCTGCGCAGATTCGCGCCTTCCCGGTTGTCGAGCAGCATCCCTTCATCTGGATCTATCTCGGCGATCCGTCGGCGATCGACTCCGTTCCCGCGCCGCCGAAGCTGGATTGGGCGGAGGATGGCCGTTTCGCGATCGTATCCGGTCGCCTCGACGTCGAAGCCAATTACATGCTCCTCAAGGAGAATGTGCTGGACCTCACCCATTTCGGCTACGTCCACGCCTCCACCTTCCAGATCACCGATTGGGTCGACCCGCCCGCGTTCAGCACGAAAGGCGAGACGACCTCCTACCACCAGACCTTCACCCGCACGCCGCTCCCGCCCGTCTTCGCGGAGCCGCTCGGCCTTGCTCCGGGCACGCTCTACGATCGTGACAATTACGGATCGTTCGTTTCGCCGGCGCTCCAGGTCGCGGCGGTCGACCTCAAGGACCCGGACTCCGGTGAGGTGGCCGGCCGCTTCCGCGTGAGCCATGCGACGACGCCCATCGACGAGCGAAGCATGTATTATTTCTGGGTGGCGGGCCGGGATCACGGCACGTCCGAGGCGGAGCTGGCGGCACTCAAGGCGCTGACCGAGCGCGGCTTCGCCGAGGACGAGACCATGATCGAGGCGATCGAGGCGTTGCGCCGGAAGGATCCTCGCGGCGCCGCCGCGCCCGAGGTCAGCGTCAAGATGGATACGGCCGGCATCCAGGCCCGCCGCATCGTCCAGCGCTGGATGACGCGGGAAACCGCCTGATGCTGAGCCTCGAGCAAGCGAGCCGGATCATCGATGCGGCCTTGGATGCAGGCCGCGCCAGAGGGTTTCATCCTCTCTGCATCGTGGTGCTCGACGCCGGCGGCCACGCGCTGGCGCTGAAGCGCGACGAGCGGGCTTCGATCTCCCGCCCTGAAATCGCGACGGCCAAGGCAGCCGGTTGCCTCGGCATGGGATTTGGCGGGCGGGAGATTGCAAGGCGGGCGCAGGCCGTGCCGGCCTTCATCGCGGCGCTGAACGGGATCTTCCCGAAGGGCATTCTGCCGGTGCCCGGCGGCGTGCTGATCCGCAATTCCGATGGAGCGCTGGTCGGCGCCGTCGGTATCAGCGGCGACTCGTCGCACAATGATGAAATCTGCGCCGTTGCCGGCATCGAGGCGGCCGGACTCGTCGCCGACACGGGCGCCTGAGGGACGGGCAATGACGGACACGCTCTTCACCAACGTGATGATCTTCGACGGATCAGGCGATCCCCTCTTCCCGGGCGAGGTGCTCGTGCGCGGCAACTACATCGCTGCGGTGGCGCGGGGCGAGGCGCAGCTGGACGGCACGGGCGCCACCCTCGTCGACGGCGGCGGAATGACCCTGATGCCCGGCCTGGTCGAGGGGCACGCCCATCTCACCTGGCCCTCATCGGTGGAACGCGTGGTCAACACGATGAAGCTCCCGCTCGAGGAGCATCTCCTGGTCACCGCCCGCAATGCACGCATCACGCTCGATCACGGCTTCACCAGCGCCTATTCCGCCGGATCGCTCGGCGAGCGGTTCGAGGTGGCGCTGCGCGACATGATCGACAGCGGCGGCCTGCCGGGGCCGCGCCTGCGCGCCTCCGCGCTCGAGAAGGGCGCGGAAGGCGTGTTGGGCGTTCCGGAAGGCCATGATCCCACCCACGACCGGGACATTGCCGGCCTGCGCGAATATGTCTTCCGGATGAAGGCGCTCGGCTGCGACACGATCAAGTTCCTGATGTCGAGCGACGAGGGCTTCGCCCCCGGCGGGGCCCAGCTGCTGATGTATTCGGAGGAGGAAGCGCAGGCGATCGGCGAGGCCGCGCGCGAGGCCGGGATCTGGCTCGCCTGCCACGCCCAGGCGGCCGAGGCGGTGAAGCGCGCCTGTCGCGCCGGATTCCGCGCCATCTATCATTGCACCTATGCCGACGAGGAAGCGCTCGACATGCTCGAGGCGCGCAAGGACGCGCTGTTCACCGCGCCCGCCCCGGGCCTGCTCTACGCCCGGGTCCATGAGGCGCAGGAATTCGGCATCGGCCGGCCCGAAGCCGAGCGGCTGGGCGCCGTCTCCGGCCTTGAGCTGATGGCCGAGGTCTATCCGAAGATGAAGAAGCGCGGCATCCGGGTCCTTCCCGGCGGCGATTACGGCTTTCCCTACAATCCGGTCGGCCGCAATGCGCGCGACCTGCAGCTGTTCGTCGAACTGCTCGGCTTCTCGCCGAGCGAGGCGCTGGTCGCGGCGACCCGCCACGGCGGCGCGCTGATGGACCTGCCCGTCGGCGAGGTGAAGGAAGGGATGTTCGCCGACCTCCTGCTGGTCGACGGCGATCCCACGAAGGATGTCGCCATCCTCCAGGACAAGGCACGCATTCCCGCCGTGATGAAGGATGGCAGGTTCCACCGGACGCCGGTCAGGGGGCTGCCCCTCGCCGCCTGAGGCCCTAGTCCTCGACCACCAGGCCAAGCAGCCCGGCGGCGTTGAGCCCAAGGATCCTGGCCTTGGCACCGTCGTCGAGCCGCGCGTGGAAGCCGACCGGATCGGGTTCGGCCATGTCGAACGGATAGTCGGTTCCCAGGCAGAGCCTGTCGGCGCCATGGGTCGCGACCAGCCAGTCGAGCTCGTCCTGATCGAACACCAATGTGTCGAGCCAGACCTGGCGCAGATAGGCGGAGGGCTCGCGCTGGATGTGCTGACGGCAATCCTCCCGCGCCCGATAGGCATGGTCCATCCGCCCCCAATAACCGGGAAGGTAGCCGCCGCCATGGGCCACGCAGAGCTTCAGCCCGGGATGCGCGTCGAGCACGCCGCCGAAGATCAGGTGGCTGAGCGCGATCGTCGACTCGATCGGATTGCCGATGATGTTGTTGAGATAATGCTCCGACAGCCGCTCCCCATGGGTGAAGCCGAGCGGGTGCATGAAGATGAGGACCCCGAGCGCCTCGGCCTCGGCGAAGAAGGCCCTGAACTCGGGGTCGGCGAGTTCCCTGCCGTTCACGTTGGAGCTGATCTCGATGCCGCGCAGGTCGAGCTCGCCCACGCAGCGGCGCATCTCCTCCACGGCCATCCCGACATTCTGGAACGGCACCGTCCCCATGCCGACGAGCCGGCCCGGATGCTTCGCCACGGCGGCGGCGATGCCGTCATTGACGATGCGGGCGGCGTCGCGGCCGAGCTCGGGCGGCGCGAAATAGTAATATTGCCCCGGCGAAGGGCTGATCGCCTGCACGTCCACGCCGAGCGCATCCATGTCGGCGATACGCTGTTCGACTCCATTGAGCTTGGGGCCGATCGCGGCGAACAGTCTGGCGTTCACCGCATTGGAAGCGGACGAGGAAAAGGGAAGCGGATTGGGCGGGTCGGGAATCTCGGCGCGGATCAGCGCGTCCGCCGCGCCGATGTTCAGGTGGCAATGCATGTCGACCACCAGATGCGTGCCGCGTTGCCTGACCGGGATCGGTCGTCGTCCATGCCCGCAGGCCGCAATCACGTCGTTCATCAGATCGGCTCCGCCAGCTTCCCCATCGCCTGCCCCATGCGCATGCCGATCTCCTCCGCCGGCGCGCCTTCGAGCTGGCGCGCGGCGATGCCGACGCTGCTGTCGACGATGAACTTGCATCGATCGTACCGGCGACCGGTGAACGCCTCCAGCGCTGCCGGAACGTCGCCGCCGGCCCGGTCCAGCTCCTCGGCAAGCACCAGGGCGTCCTCGACCGCCATGCCGGCACCACTGGCGAGGTGGGGCGTGGTCGCATGAGCGGCATCGCCGATCAGCACGACCCTGCCCTTGTGCCACGGCCGCGGCTGGATCGCATATTCGAAAGGGCGCTGGACGATCGACGAATGCGGCCCCAGCCCGTCGCGAACGACCGCCATCGAGCCTCCGAAATCGGCCATGAGGTCGCGCAGAAACGCCGCCTTCTCCCCGTCCGGAATCCGGCGGGGCTCGGGTTCGCGATGGAGGATGAACGCGTACACCTCGCCTTGCGAGCAGGGATTGATGCCGCCGACATATTTGTGGCCGAAGAAGAAATGGGCGACATCCATCTCCGGCGGCCGCGGCGCGACGACGCGCCAGCTCATCTGCCCGGTATAGACCGGGGCGACCGGGCTTTCGAACAGCTTCGCGCGCAGGTCCGAATAGATCCCGTCTGCCCCGACGATCAGATCGAAGCGGCCGGCGGAGCCGTCGCTGAGCTCGACCTCGGCGCCGTCCTCGTCCTGCTCCAGCCGCCCGACCGTGACGCCGAGCCTCACCTTCGCCCCGGCATTCCGAACGGCGCTCGACATGATCTGATGCAGTTTCGGCCGCATGATCCCGCCGGACGCGGGGAGCCCCGGCTCGATCGGCGGCGTCACCGTCTTCGACAGCAGGGTTCCGTCGTAGAGGAACATGTGCCCGCCGACCGAGAAGAAGCCCTCGCGCTGGATCGCCTCGAACAGGCCAAGGTCGCGGAATGCCCTCAGCGTCGGGCCGGTGATCGTGATGCCCGCCCCATAGACCTTCCATTCGGGGTCGATGTCGACGAGCTCGACCTCCGCCCCCTGCCTGCGCAGCGCGATGGCGGCGGCCATTCCCCCGATGCCGCCACCGACGATCAGCGCGCGAGTCGCCCCCTTGCTCATCCTTCACTCCTCGAAAATCGCGACGGCACGCGTCCAGCCCGCTGAGGCGCCCTTCACCTTGTGCGGGAAGCAGGACACGGTGAAACCGAACGGCGGCAACGCCTCGAGATTGTGGAGCTTCTCGAGGTGGCAATAGCCGATGTCGCGGCCGGCCTTGTGCCCCTCCCAGATCAGCGACGTGTCGCCGGTCTCGGCCACCCGCTGCGCGGTGTAGCTGAACGGTGCGTCCCAGGACCAGGCGTCGGTCCCGGTCACCCGCACGCCGCGCTCGAGCAGGTACATGGTCGCCTCGTAGCCCATGCCGCAGCCGATATTGACGAAGTTCGGGTTGCCCACCGCCTTCCCGGCGGCGGTGTTGACGAGGACGATGTCGAAGGGCTGCAGCTCGTGGCCGATGCGCTCGAGCTCCGCCTCCACGTCCGCGGCGGTGACGACATAGCCGTTCTCAAGATGACGGAAGTCCAGCTTCACGCCCGGGCGGAAGCACCAGTCGAGCGGAACCTCGTCGATCGTGATCGCCCGCTCGCCCCGGTCCATCGTCGGATGATAATGGTAGGGGGCATCGAGATGCGTCCCGTTGTGGGTTGTCAACGTAACCCACTCGGCGGCGGCGAAGCCCGCGGCATCGGGCGTGTCCTGCGCCGTCACGCCCGGGAAGAAATGCTGCAGCTCCGCGACCGTCTCGGCATGCGTCTGGTAGGTGATCTTCGGACGCATGAAAGGCGGATCGGTGATGACGTCATTTTCCAGATAGATGGATAGATCGACAAAGCGGTGCTGCATGATCCTGTCCCTCAGGCGGGCTCGATCTCGACCGGCAGGCTGGCGATCGCGTGGAGCGTGTTGTTGAGCCGGCGCTCCGGCTCGCCCGCCAGCCTGATCTCGCGCACCCGGGGGATCAAGGCCTCCAGCACCAGCTCGCCCTCGAACCGGGCCACCATCTGCCCGAGGCATTGATGGATCCCGAACCCGAACCCGACATGGCCGCTGGTCGCGCGCGAGAGGTCGTAGCGGTCCGGCGCCTCCCATCTGCGCGGGTCGCGATTGGCCGCGGCGAGGAAGAGCAGGACCTTGGATCCCTCAGGGATCGAGGTTCCCTCCACCGTCACGTCCCGCGCCGTCGTGCGGAAGAAGGTCTGCACCGTCGAGTCCCAGCGCAGGCTCTCCTCGAACGCCCTCTTCGCCAGCCCGGGCTCGGCGCGAAGCCGCTCCCACTGGTCGGGGTGGGTCGCGAGCGCGAGGATCATGTGGCTGATGCCGTTGACCGTCGTGTCGACCCCGGCCGAAAGGAAGGAGCGGACCAGGCGCTCCGCTTCCTCGGACGTGCATTCGCCCGTGTCGGCGGCCTCGTACACCGCCCTCCCCCATCCTCCGGGCGCGAGATTCTCGCGCTTGCAGGCCTGCGCGACCCAGGCGACGGCGTCGCCCGCAATTGCGTTGCCGCGCTCGAACACGGCGTTCCGAGGGCCGAAGGCGTTGAACGTCGCGGCCGCATAGACGAGCAGCTGCTCGCGCCCTTCCGCGGGAACCCCGATCGCGTCGGGAAAGACCCGCATCGGATAGGCCTCCCCCAGATCGGCAACCGCGTCGAAACGCCTCTTCTCCAGCAGCTCGTCGGCCAGCGCCTCGGCGTGCGCCGCCCAGGTCGGGCGCAGCGCCTTCAGCGCCTTGAGCGAGACGATCCGGTTCATCAGGCCGCGCGTGCGGTCGTGGAGCGGCGGATCGGCCTCCAGCAGCAGCGACGGCGGCCGCCACGGCTCCTCCTTGGCGAAGTCGGCCAGCCCGACGCCGCGGCCCGAGCAATAGGTCTCATGATCGCGCAGGGCCGCCTGCACCTGCGCGTAGCGGGCCATGCCAAAGGCGCCGATCCGCTCGAGCCAGACGACCGGTCCGGCATCGCGGATCGATTCATGATGCGCATAAGGGTCGGCCAGAAAGGCCTCGTCGAACGGATCGACGGGCAGCGTGGGACAGCCGCGCGCGAGCGCCTGCGGCTCGGCCTGCGTCGATGCGCGCTCCATCTCGATCCTCCCCGGCCGATGGGCCGGATTCTTGATAGCGGGCGTGCCCGGAAGAGGGAAAACGCTTCGCCCGATGCCAGCTATAAGGCTGGACTATCCGGTCCCTCGTTCAGAGCGGCAGGCCGACATAATTCTCGGCGATCGCGGTGCGCATCGCCGCCGAGCCCGCCACATAATCGAGCTCCGCCACCTGCATCGCCCGATCGAAGGCTCCCGCGCCGGGGAAGCGGTGCATGAGGTTGGTCAGGTACCAGCTGAACCGCGCCGCCTTCCAGACCCGGGCGAGGGCCCGCTCGGAATAGCCCTCGACCAGCGCGCCCTCCCCGCGACGGAACCAGGCGATCAGGGCCTCCGACAGATAAGCCACGTCGGACGCGGCGAGATTGAGCCCCTTGGCGCCGGTCGGCGGTACGATGTGGGCGGCATCGCCGGCAAGGCACAGCCGGCCGAAGCGCATCGGCTCGAACACGAACGATCTCAAGGGCGCGATCGACTTCTCGAGCGCAGGGCCTCGCGTCATCGCCGCCGCCGCCTCCGGTCCGAGCCTGACGGCGAGCTCGTCCCAGAGACGCTCGTCGGGCCAGTCCTCAAGCTTCTCGTCGAGGGGAACCTGGACATAGTAGCGGCTGCGCGTCGGCGAGCGCATCGAGGCCAAAGCAAAGCCGCGCTCATGGTTCGAATAGATGAGCTCGTGATGGCAGGGCGGCACGTCGGCAAGGATGCCGAGCCATCCGAACGGATAGGCGCGTTCATATTCCCGGCCGGCGGCGGCGGGAACGGCGCGCCGGGAGACGCCGTGATAGCCGTCGCAGCCAGCGACGAACGCGCATCGCAGCCGCTCGGGGCGCCCGTCGCGCGCGAAGCTGACTTCCGGCGCCTCGGAATCGAGGCCGTGGAGGGCGACATCCGCGGCCTCCCAGACGATCTCGAGGCCCCTGACGCCCGCCGCCTCTATCAGGTCCTTGGTCAGCTCCGTCTGGCCGTAGACGGTCAGCTGCCTGCCCGTCAGCGCCTCGACGTCGATGCGGATCAGCCGCTGCCCGTCGGCCAGGCTGAAGCCGGTCTCGATCATGCCCTCGCGGCGCAGCCGGTCCCCGAGACCGAGCCTTTCGACCAGGTCGGTGGTGGTGCGCTCGAGCACGCCGGCGCGGATGCGGCCTTCGACATGGGCGCGGGTCTGACGCTCGAGGATGACCGCTTCGACGCCGGCCGCATGCAGGGCGTGGCCGAGCAGCAGCCCGGCCGGTCCGGCGCCGATGATCGCGACCGCGGTGTTCACGCGGTGGGAGCGGGCGGAACCGGGATCTTGAAGGCGAGCCCCCTGGAGTCGAGCTCGGCCTCGGCCTCCGCCTCGCGGGCAATCACCCGCTGGACGCTGGTCCGCGACTCCATCCGTCGATAATGGGCACCGATATTCGGATAGGCCGCGCTATCGAACCCCGCTCCGGTGATGCGGAACCACACCCAGTAGAAATAGGCGTCGACGGCCGAGAAATTCTCGCCGAGCAGCCAGGGCTGCCGGCCGAGCAGCGCCTCGGCGGGCGCAAGCTGGGCGCGCATGGCCTCCTCCGCCTTGGCACGCACCTGTTCAGGGCCGCCGGGCAGGTCGCAGAAGAAGAAGGGCAGCCTGATCCGCGTGACGATCGGGTGGAGGTCCGAGGCGCACCAGACCAGCTGGCTCAATATCCGCGCCTCCTCGAACGGATTGCCGCCGAAAGGCAGCAAGCCGGCCTCGGGAAAGGCGCGGGCCAGGAAGGTGAGGATGGCTGCATTCTGCGCAACCGGCCGCCCGTCGGCGACCAGCAGCGGCACCTTTCCGGCGGGGTTCATCGCCAGATAGTCCGGCGACCGGTGCTCGCCCTTCATGAAGGCGACCAGATGCGTCTCGTAATCGACGCCGAGCTCCTCCAGCGCGATCAGGGAGACGCGCGAGCAGGCGCCCGGGGCAAAGAACAGCTTCAGGTGCATTCTCATTCTCCCGCCGGTCAGCGCACTCGCCCATGCCTAGCCGCGAGCGGACCAGCTGAGAAAACGGTCGCACGGATAGCTGCCATAGATGGAGGTGATGCCGGATCGCCGCGGCTCGAAGTGGCTCTCCTGCCGCCGTGGCTATCGGCCCTGCTTATGAATCGGAGCGGCCGATCCGATTGGACCTGCTCCAAAAGCGGCGCTTATGCGGGAAGCGCCAGCCGCGCAGGAGATGCCATGAAGACCAGAGCCGCCATCGCCGTCGCGCCGAACCAGCCGCTGGAGGTTCACGAGGTCGATCTCGAAGGACCAAAGGCCGGCGAGGTGCTGGTCGAGATCATGGCGACGGGCGTGTGCCACACCGACGCCTACACGCTCGAGGGCAAGGACAGCGAGGGCATCTTCCCCTCGATCCTCGGCCATGAAGGCGCCGGCATCGTCCGCGAGGTCGGCCCCGGCGTCACGTCCGTGGCCGTCGGCGACCATGTCATCCCGCTCTACACGCCCGAATGCCGGCAGTGCAAAAGCTGCCTGTCGCGCAAGACCAACCTGTGCACCGCCATCCGCGGCACCCAGGGCAAGGGCGTGATGCCGGACGGCACCAGCCGCTTCCGCCTCGGCGGGGAGACCATCTACCATTATATGGGCTGTTCGACCTTCTCCAACTTCACGGTGATGCCGGAGATCGCGGTCGCCAAGGTCCGCTCCGACGCCCCGTTCGACAAGATCTGCTATATCGGCTGCGGCGTCACCACCGGGGTCGGCGCGGTGATCTGGACCGCGGGGGTCGAGCCCGGTTCCAACGTGGTCGTCTTCGGCCTGGGCGGAATCGGCCTCAACGTCATCCAGGGCGCGAAGCTGGTCGGGGCCGACCGGATCGTCGGCATCGACGTCAATCCGGCCAAGCGGGCGATGGCCGAGCAGTTCGGCATGACTCACTTCATCAATCCCAACGAAGTCGGGCAGGACAAGCTCGTCCAGGCGATCCTCGACGTCACCGACGGCGGCGCCGATTACAGCTTCGACTGCACCGGCAATACCGACGTCATGCGCGCGGCGCTGGAATGCTGCCACCGCGGCTGGGGCGTCTCGACGATCATCGGCGTCGCCGAGGCCGGCCGCGAAATCTCGACTCGGCCGTTCCAGCTGGTCACCGGCCGCGTCTGGAAGGGCTCGGCCTTCGGCGGCGCCCGCGGCCGCACCGACGTGCCGCGCATCGTCGACTGGTACATGGACGGCAAGATCGAGATCGACCCGCTCATCACCCACACCATGAAGCTCGACGACATCAACAAGGCGTTCGACCTGATGCATGCCGGCGAGAGCATCCGCAGCGTCGTGGTCTATTGAAGGGGACAGGCATGCCGACGATCAGGATCAGGACCCGCGACGGCACCGAGGCGCAGGTCGAGGCCGAGGCCGGCCTATCGGTCATGGAGGTCATACGCGAGAACGGCTTCGACGAGCTGCTCGCCTTCTGCGGCGGATGCTGCTCCTGCGCGACCTGTCACGTTCATGTGGATCCGGAATTCATCGACAGCCTGCCGGAGATGTCGGCGGACGAGAACGACCTGCTGGACTCCTCCGATCACCGGACGCGCTACTCGCGGCTTTCCTGCCAGATCCGGGTCGAAGACGCTCCCGACGGACTATGCGTGCAGATCGCGCCGGAAGACTGATCGTCACGCCCGATAAGGCTAGGACGGAAGGCCGCTTTCCACGACCTCTCCATCAGTTTCCGCAACGGGCGCAAAGCCCGCATAAAGCGGTGGGAGCACCTCACTCTTAATCAGCGGGTCCTAGGTTCGAGCCCTAGTGCGTCCACCACCTTTTCAAGCACTTAGCAGCCCCCTCCTCCTGCCGAAATTCAAAAGGTAGCAGGCTAGGTAGCGAGCGGTATGGGACGAGCTGAGACCTCCTTGAGGTAATTGGGAAGCTCGAGCCGCTCGCGGCCCGCCGTTCGCCTGATCGGGTTGGAGTCCGATTGATGGAGCGTGTACTGAGAATCTCTCCAAACGTCCGCATTCGGAAGTGTTGTAAAGCCTCCTGGGCGGCTGGGAAGGGCGCGCTCCCGCCTAGGCGCTTTTCGGCTGGACCTGGCCGTGAGCGGTCGGTCTGCTTTGAGACACTTCCCTAGCGAACTCGGACGCTCCGGCGCTACGCGTGACAAACGCAGAGCCAGCGGAGCCAATTAGGGGGGTCTTGCGCCCTGGTCCGCCTCCGAGACGTTGGTGTGCGATTGTTAGCGCGACCGTTGAGTTGCGCCCTCCAGAAGACGGGACTCGATAATGGCACGTACGGCACTGGTGGTGGGCGCAAGCGGGATCATCGGCAGCGCGACGGCGGATCTTCTCCTGAGCGAAGGCTGGACGGTGCACGGCCTTTCCCGCCGTCCGGGCCGGCAATCGGGCATTATGCCGGTCGCAGCCGACCTACAGGACGGGGCCGCAACCGCCGCCGCGCTGGCCAATCTCCGCCCAGACGCGGTGTTCATCACGACTTGGCTGCGGCAGGACAGCGAAGCGGAGAATATCCGGGTCAACGCAGAGATGGTGCGCAACCTTCTGGGCGGGCTGCGCGCGGGTGGCAGCACCCGGCACGTCGCGCTGGTGACGGGCCTCAAACATTATCTCGGGCCGTTCGAGGCGTATGGAAACGGCGCGCTGCCGCAGACGCCCTTCCGGGAGGATCAGGGGCGTCTCGACGTCGAGAATTTCTATTATGCGCAGGAGGACGAGGTGTTCGCCGCTGCCGAGCGCGATGACTTCTCGTGGAGCGTCCACCGGCCGCACACCGTGATCGGCGTAGCGGTTGGCAATGCGATGAATATGGGCACCACCCTAGCCGTCTACGCCACGTTGTGCCGCGAGACGGGCCGTCCGTTCCGCTTCCCCGGCTCTGCCGCTCAGTGGAACGGGCTTACCGACATGACCGACGCCCGGCTGCTCTCCCGTCATCTGCTCTGGGCTGCGACTACGCCCGAGGCGCAGAATGAGGCGTTTAATGTGGTTAATGGCGACGTCTTCCGCTGGAGCTGGATGTGGGGACGCCTCGCGGAATGGTTCGGCCTCGAGCCTGCCGAGTTCGACGGCTCGGTCCTACCGCTGGAAGTGCAGATGGCAGATGACAGTCCGGTGTGGCGCAGCATCGCCGAGCGCGATGGGTTGGTCGAGCCGGACCTGGAGCGGCTTTCTTCTCCGTGGCACACGGACGCCGACCTTGGTCGTCCAATCGAAGTGGTCACCGACATGAGCAAGAGCCGTAAGCTTGGCTTCACCGTTTACCGATCCACGGACGATGCATTCTTCGACCTGTTTGCGCGGCTGCGGGCAGAGCGCCTCATCCCGTAGACTTCAGCAGAATCGCCGGATTGGCCGATCCCATACTGGCTGTCGTCCTCGCCATGAAGGTAAAGGCGGAAGTCCGGACCCGAGGTCGATCCCGCTTAGCACCCACGCCGGCGCCAGCTCGATGAGAAATGAAGCCTCTTGCACATTGCGCTCCGAGCTCATACTTCAATGATTGAAGTCGCTAGGGTTGGGAGAGAATGAAGCCGAAATCCTTCGCCGGTATGCGCTGCTCGATTGCAGGGGCGCTCGAACTGATTGGAGATCGCTGGGCGCTGCTTGTCATCAG
>NZ_QDFY01000022.1 GCF_003347635.1 Sphingosinicella terrae | reverse complement strand
GCGCTCTCCGAGACCCGGCCCATCGCCTGGACCGCCTCGTCCGCCATCGATCGGCCGCCATCGACCGTGGAGATCGCCTGGTCCGCCCGCTCGACGGTGCGCGTCGAGGCCGACGCCGACGCCTTGATGCGCTCGTCGATCTGCGACAGCGCCGCCGACGTCTCCTCCAGGCTCGCCGCATTGCTTTCCGTGCGCCGTGCCAGATCCTCCGATGCCTGCGCGATCTCGCCCGCACCGGTGCGAAGGCTCGCCGAGCTCTCGATCACCGAGCCGATCAGCGCCCGGAGGCTGGCGACCGCCTCGTTGAAGTTCGACTTCACCTGCTCGTACACGCCGCTGAACTGCGCCTTGATCTCGCAGGTGAGGTCGCCCTTGGCGAGACTGCCGAGACCTTCGGCAAGCGTGTCCACGACGAGCTTCTGCTCGGCATCGGCACGCGCCTTCTCGGCCTGCGCCGTCGTCTGGGCGCGCGCCGCGTCGCGAAAGACGAGCACGGCGCGGGCCATGTCGCCGATCTCGTCAAGGCGGTCGGAATTCGGAACTTCCATGCCGTTGTCGCCCTTCGCCAGCCGGGCCATCAGTCCGGTCATCGCCCCGAGCGGTCCCGTGATCTGGCTTCGGACGAGCCAGACGACGAGGCCGGCGATGAGGGCGAGGCCGAGCCCCGAGACAAGGATCAGCGTCCACATCGCCGACACCGACTGCGCGTCGGCCTCCGCCGCGCCTGCCTCCAGGAGCTCGTCCTGGTGATGAACGATCGCCGACAGCGCCTCGTCCAGCGTCGCGAAGGCCTCGCGCGCCGGATGCTGGACGATGTCCTCCGCCTCCTCGCGACGCCCTGCGCGCCACAGCGCCGGGATGGCATCGGTTGCGCGAACATAATCGGCGAGCGCCCGTTCGACCTGGGCGAAACGGGCGACGTCCTCCCCATCCATGAACGGACGAAGCGCGTTGAGGCTGCTCTCGAGCTCGCGCCGCTCCGCCGCAATCTCTCCCAGCATGTTCTGGAAGTCCGGAGCGTCGTTCTCGATGACCGAGGCGTACCAGATCTGATGGATCCGCGTCTTGTTCTCGTTGGCCGTGGCGGCAAGCTTCATGCTCTCCGCCCTCGTGTCGACGAGGGCGCGGGACCGGTCCGCCATCGTATCCAGCTCAAAGGCGCCGAATCCGGCGACGAACACCGCCAGCAGGGCGAACAGGCCCAGCCCCGTCATGATCTTCTGCGCGACGCGCCAGTTCCTGAAGCCGTTCATCAGGGCTCTCCATCAAGGGTCGGGACCTTTGCCGACCTGTCTATCCCGCCCGATCGCGGACGGCGTTCTTCGCATTATAGGAGAGTTACGGTGTGCCCGGCGGACCACAGACGCATTGTCCCGGGACATCAGGTCGCCCGTCCCGTCCTATAATGGTTCCAAACAGTCATTTGTGGAGCCATCGACCATGTCCGACCCTCGGCCGCGCGGCCGCCTGCGCTGCGGCGCGCTTGCCGCCGCAGGCGCGCTCCTCTTCGCCGCCGCCCCCGTCGCCGCGGAGCCGGCCGGCGAGGAGCAGGGCTTCTCGATCGGCGGAACGTTCCGCGCCAATGCCGAGGGGATAGACGGGCAGTTCCGGCCCGGCCGCCCGGAAAGCGATTTCCTGCTCTCCTTCCGGACCACGATCCTCGCCCAATATGATGCCGGCCCGATCCGTCTGGTCGGCGAGCTCAGCGATGCCCGCGGCTACTTTCAGAAGCGTCGATCGTCGGCTGGGACCTCGGAGATCAATGCGCTGGAGCCGCTCCAGGCCTATGTCGCGGTCGACATGGACGACGCCATCGGCCAGGGCTTCGAAGGCGCGTTCAAGATCGGCCGCTTCACCATGGATATCGGCTCCGGCCGACTGGTCGAACGCGCCGATTCCTCGAACTCGCCTTCCGCCTTCACCGGCGCCCTGCTCGACCTGACGACACCCGACGAGGGGCATCTGATGGCGTTCTGGACCATGCCGAACCTGCGCCGGCCCAGCGATGCGGAAAGCCTCCGGGACAATGAGGTCGAGCTCGACCGCTCGACCGACGACCTGCAATTCTACGGCATCAGCTACGAGCGGCCGGCCCTGCTCGGCGAGATCCTCGGCCAGGCTTATGCCTTCCGGCTTACGGAGCGCGATGCACCCGGCTATCCGACGCGAAACCGCGATTTCCTGACGTTCGGCGCGCGCCTCTATCGCGTGCCCGCCACCAGCCGCATCGACTTCG
Source organism: Sphingosinicella terrae (assembly GCF_003347635.1). Taxonomy (GTDB): domain Bacteria; phylum Pseudomonadota; class Alphaproteobacteria; order Sphingomonadales; family Sphingomonadaceae; genus Allosphingosinicella; species Allosphingosinicella terrae. The sequence continues at coordinate 40,758 of NZ_QDFY01000022.1, read as the reverse complement.
ACGTCGAATATGCGGGCCAGCGCGGCGAGATCCGCGCTTCGGCGTCGGACGGCGACCTTCGCGACCTCGACGTCGATGCCCATTATGTCCATGCCGAACTCGGCCGCAAGCTCGCGGCTGACTGGTCCCCCCGCATCTCCGCCCATTTCGACCTCGCCACCGGCGACGGGCCCGGCGGCGACTATGGCCGCTTCGATCCGCTGTTCGGCTCGCGCCGGAGCGCGTTCGGGCCGACGTCGCTTCATGGCCCGATCACCCGCTCGAACCTGATCTCCGCAGGCCTGCGGCTCGACGGCAAGCCGAGCGCGCGACTCGATCTGGCGATCATGTACCGGGCGCTCTGGCTCGAGGAGGCGGCGGACAGTTTCGCCGCCACCGGCGTGCGCGATCCCGCCGGCGGGTCGGGCCGCTGGGCCGGCAACCAGGTCGAGGCGCGGCTGCGCTACTGGCTCGTGCCGGGCCGCCTTCGGGCCGAGGCGGGCGCCGCCTGGCTCGACAAGGGCCGGTTCCTGCGCGAGGCGCCGAACGCGCCGGCGACCGGCGACACCCGCTACGCCTATTTCTCGCTGTCGACGAGCTTCTGAAGCCGGTTCCTGCGGCCGGCCGGCCGCGGTCTTGGTTCCGGAGCGTCAGTCGCCGGGGAACAGGCCGGCGGCGAAGGAGATGCGCAGCGCTTCGGAGAGGCTGCGAACCTCCAATTTGTCCATCACGTTGGAGCGGTAGATCTCGACCGTGCGCGGGCTGATCTCCAGCGCATGGGCGATGACCTTGTTCGCCCGCCCCTCGATCAGGCCCTTCAGCACCTCGCGTTCGCGGGCGGAAAGGCGATCTATCTTGGCCTGGGCGGCGGCGACCTTCGCCAGCGAGGCGCGATCCAGCTCGAGCGTCGCGAACGCCCGGTCGAGGATCTGCAGCAGAATGTCCGGATCATAGGGCTTTTCGAGGAAGTCGGCCGCGCCGGACCGGATCGCTTCGAGCGCGATCGAGACGCTGCCATGCCCGGTGAGGACGATCGCGACGAACCGGCTCGCGTCCAGCCGCTGGAGAACCTCCATGCCGCTGAGCCCGGGCATGCTCTGGTCGAGAAGAACCACGCCTGGATCCAGCTCCTCCACCCTTTCCAGGAAGGCCTCGCCGGAGGCGAAGCTGCGGACCAGCTGGTCGGGAAGGGCTGAAAGGAGGCTGTAGAGCGAGCTCCGAACCGCTTCATCATCGTCGACGATATAGATCGAACGTGTACTCACATCTCCTCCAGCTCATTGTCGCTCAGCCCCGGGACCGTGAAGCGGAACGAAGCGCCGCCTTCCGGCCGGTTGACCGCCCAGATCCGTCCGCCGTGCGCCTCGACGATCCGGCGGCAGATCGAAAGGCCGACGCCCATCCCGCCCTTGTCGCCGCTCGACGTGAACGGCTCGAACAAGCGGGCAAGAGCCGCCTCGGAGAGGCCCGGCCCGGTATCCGAGACGCCTATCTCGATCATTCCGTTCCCCGCCGCGCTCGTCGAGACGACGATCTCCTTGCGCGCGTCGGCAAAGCTTTGGATCGCCTGCAAGGCGTTGCGGAGCAGGTTGACGAGCACCTGCTGGAGCTGGATCCGGTCGACGAGCATCGTCGCCGCCGCCGCATCCAGTTCGTAGCGCAGCGAGATCTGGAGCGGCACCGGCCCGACGAAGACGAGATCGGCCGCCTCGCGCAGCGTTTCGTGGACCGGCTCGGCCTGGACGTCGACCTGCCCCTTGGCGGCGAAGTTGCGCATGCGGCGGATGATCTGACCCGCGCGGATCGTCTGGCTGCCGGCTATCTCGACCAATTCCCTCATCTTTTCCGGATCCGCCCGGCCGCTGCGAATGAGGACGCCGGCGGCGGCGAGATAGTTGGAGACGGCGGTGAGCGGCTGGTTGAGCTCGTGGGCGATCCCCGCGGCCATCTCGCCCATCGCGCTCAGCCTCGAGACGTGGGCGAGCTCCGCCGAAAGGGCGCTCAAGCGATCTTCGGCGGCGAGTCGCTCCGATATGTCGCGCAGGAGCAGGGTGAAGAGACGGGAAGCGCCCGAAGTGGCTTCACCGACCAGCACCTCGACAGGGATCTCGCTGCCGTCGGAACGCCGGGCATAAGAGCGGGTGACGCGGCCGATCAGGCGTGGCTTGCCGGTCTCGAGATAGAGGTCGAGGGCGGCGGCGTAGTTGCTGCGAAGCCGGTCCGGGGCGAGGACGAGATAGCTCTTCCCCTCCATCTCCGCGGCCGAGTAGCCGAGGGTGCGTGCGGCCCCGGCGCCGAAATGGCGGATTTTCCCCTGCGCATCGATGACGATCATGGCATCGGGGACCGTGTCCAGCATCGACTGCAGCTGCGCCGCCTGGGCCTCGAGCCGTGCGGCATGCGCTTCGCGTTCGGTCACGTCGGCGTTGATGCCGACCAGTCGCAGGAGCTCGCCGGCCGCGTCATAATAGAGACGCGCCGTCCCCTCTATGTCCCGATCCTCGCCCGTCGGCGAGAGATAATGGAAGCGAAAGTCGAAGCGGTCGAGCCGTGCTTCCGTCGCCGCCTCCAGATCGGAAAGCAGCCTCGCGAAATCCTCTTCGTCGACATGTTCGCGGAAGCTATCGAAATCGTGGATGAGTCCCGGCTCGAGGCCGATGCGCGCCTCCGACCCCGCCGCCCAGCTCAGCTTCCCGGTGATCGGGTCCCATTCGAACGTTCCCAGCCCGAACGCCTCGACCGCGTCCGCAAGCCGCTGTCGGTTCAGCTCGAGCGCCGCCTCCATCTCCGAACGCACCGAGATGTCCGTCATCGACAGGACGATGGTCGGCTCGTCTCCGCCGGTGTCGATCCGATGCGCATGTTCCAGCACGCGGATCTGCCGCCCCTCACGCGTGGTGTCGACCAGCTCGCGATCGAGCACCTGGCCTTGGCCGAGCGCGAGCAGCGCGGCTTCCGACTTATCCGGCCAGCTCGCCAGCAGGACGTGCCGGTGGGCGTCTCGCGCCTGCTCCGCCGTCCAGCCGTAGAGCCGTTCGCAGCCTTGCGACCAGTGGCGGATGGTTCCGTCGGGGCGCACCAGAGCGATCGGCGCCGAATCGAGTGCCTGAGTCAGCTTGTGGACGGCCGCCCGCTGAATGGCGAGCCGTCCCAAGGCCCAGACCAGGAGCCCCGTGAACAGCAGCACCGTGACCACCGCCGTTGCCGCCTCGATCAGGAAATGGGAGCCGACACCCTGCGCCTCCAGCTGCATCTCGAGCAAAGCCGTCATCGCCGGGATGAGCAGCACCAACGGGAGGACGCTCGCGAGGGTCCGGGTCCACGGCGTGGAGTGGGCCGATCCGGTCCAGCCGACCCCCTGGCACCGGAAGCAGATTCCCAGGGCGATGAGGATGGTCGCCAACGAGCTCGGCAAGGAGGAGGCGAGATAGTAGGCCGCGTCTCCGCGAAGATCTGCTCGCATCAGGAGAAGCCCGGCCGAGATGGTGGCGAGCGCCAGCGGGATGCTGCTCAGCAGGCAGGCCGCGTGACATCCCCTTTGGGAGCGGCCGGCGGAAAGCATCAGGGCGGCGGCAAGCAGAAGCATTGCCGCGATCAGGTGGGGGGGCGGACGGCCCGGCGGACGACCGGTGCGGCTTTCCCCCAACTCGGTCGGGAAGAAGACGCGGTCGAGGCCGAGGTCGATCCCGGAAAACGTCTGGAACCAGGCGAGAAGACCGATCGTGAAGAGGGCCAGCAGCAGAAGCCCTGCCACCGTCCGCCGTCCCTGGAGCAACAGCAGGAAGGCGCCGGCAAGACAAAGCAGGCCGATCGCGGTCCAGGGCCATATCCGAAGCCCGAAACCGAGGCTGGTCAACCAGTCTACACCGAGGAACCAGCCACTAAGGGAGAGGCCCACACAGAGAAGAGCCGCAAGGGCGCAGAGGGTCGCGAGGGCATCGTTCCTCGCTTTCGCCTTATTGAGCGCTTCCAGTTACTCCTCCCGCGCCGCCATTATCTTCGCGGCGAGCCGACCGGGCTCCACCACCAGGCAAGCCAGTGCTGTAGCGCAGAAATGCGTCCAGACAAGACCTTGTCGGAAAATCGAAATCCTTGCCGCCGAGGCGGCATGTGGTGAATGCGACGTAAGGTATTCTTCAGGCGAAGACGGCGCTGAGCACCGCGGCGACGTCGGACGGATCGACGGCATCGACGGCAATCTCCATGTCGGGATTGACGCTGTGCCCGATCATCGCGCCGTTGCGGTCGAAAGTGATCGCGACCAGCCGGTAATTGTCCTGTTCACGAAGCAGGGCCAGGCCGCCCGAGGCGGGGAAGACATCCGGATCGGCGACGACGACGGCGCTGCCGGGCAGGCCCAGGCCGAGGGACGGACGGCATATTCTGAGGCCGAAGGCGCGGGGCCCGGCCGCCCGGGGCGCTTCCACCAGATGGCCGGTCTCTTGCGGCGCGATCAGCCCGCCCGCTATCGGTACGCCGAGCACCGGCACCAGCCGCGATTCGGCGCCGGAACTGTCGGGGCGATCGAGCCGGGCCGGGCGTGCCACCGGTCGCTCGGAAGCCGTCTCGAAAGGCTGGGGTACGCCGGGCACTGCCGGGACCGGGGCGGCGACCGACGTCGCCAGGGCTTCCGCCAGGCGGGAGACCCGTTCGCGCGTCTTTCGCAGCCGTGCTTCCGGATCGGCGACCGCGCCGATCTGGTCGTCGAGCAGCCCATGGCGATATCGATCCTGGACCAGCTGGCGTAGCGCCCTCGCATTCTCGACGCCGAAGACCCGGCAAAGGCCGCGTACGGTGGCGTCGTTCCACCGGTCGAGCGTCTTGAACGCATTCTCGATCCGCGAAAGGATCACCGGCGGCAAGCCATAGACCTTGTCCAGGGCGGCGATGGTGAGCTCGGAGGACTGGGCTCGGCGGATGCGCATCGCCGCCGCCAGCATGATGGCGAAGCGCTCCTCCTCCTCGTCCGGTGCGCGGCTGTCCTGAAACGGCTCCGACCAGGACGCCATGTCGAATTCGGGCGAATCCACGTCGATGAGCAGATCGGTGGGCTCCACGCCGAGGAGCCCGGCGATGCGGACGATCTCGTCCGGTCTGGCAACGACTTCCCCCCGTTCGATCTTCGACAGGCGGATATAGGGGATGTCGGGCAGCATCGCCGCGAGCGCGAGCAGCTTCGGAAAGCCGTGCCGCCGGCGAAGCTCGCGCATGCGGTTGGGGAAGATGAATTGCCGGAATCGATCGGGGATGATCGGCACCGGGCCGGCAGGCGACGCCGCATTCCGAGCCGCTCCCCCCGGAGCCGCGCGCCGGCGCCGACTCGCCACCGGCCGTTGCGATCGCATCGACATTGCTTTTCCCACCGCAGAAGCGGCGGAATTCTAGGACTTCGTGTCCCTCGGGTCCAGCAAATGCAGAGGCGGCGGCCGGAAATGGGGGTTTCCGGCCGTCTGCGGGTGAAAGTCAGGCGGCGAGGGCGTTGCCGACGTTGAGCGATGGCGCGTCCGGCCGGGCACCCGTCTCGGGCGCGGGCTCCTCATAGGTGAAGCCGGCAGCGAGCAACGCCTCGTTGCCGCGCCAGCCGGGAGCCGCCGCGGACGGTGCGGTCGCGGACAGTGCGATGGCGATCACGCGCAGGGCCTGGTTCTGCTCGAGCTGGGGGTCCGGCAGCAACGGGACCTGAGGCGCGGCCGGTACCGGGACGGTCGGGGCCTTGCGCCGCAGGGGAGCGGGCTGGCCATATTCCGCCATCACCGCGAAGCGCGGGTGCGCAGCGGCGAGCTCCGCCATCGACTTGGTGGCCGTCTTGCTGATCTGCCGGATACGCTCCTTGGTGATGCCGGTGCCGTTGCCGATATCGTCGAGCGTGGCATCGTCGAAGACGCGGCGCTCGAGGATCTCCCGGTCGCGCGCCAGCTTCTGGTCGAGCTTCTCGACCTCGATCGGATCCAGTCGGTCGAGCGAAGAGCGCAGCCGTGGCACGCCCGGCAGGTCGTCGCGGGCTGCGGCCCGCTTCGGCCGCGGCCGCTTGCCGAGCTGGGTGAGGCCGACCTTGCGGTTATGGGCGACATATTCCTCGATCAGGGCTGCCGTCGCACGCCGGGCGAGATAGTCGGACGCCGCGGATTCGGTCAGCGCTTCGGCCGCTTCATCCTCGATGACCGATTCGAGCGAGGTCTCCTCGCCATCCGTGCCGGTGGCGAGGGCATTGAGCGAGACGGTGGTGGCCTCGACCTTCTTCGCCGAGGCGCGCTGATCGGTCATCAGCCGGAAGCGGAGGCTCTGCAGCTCGCCGCGGAGCTGCCAGTTCACGAAGGTCGTGAACTGCGCCTTGGTGGGATCGTAAGCTTCGATCGCGCGGTGGACGCCGATGGCGCAGCACTGCTCGGCATCGTCCCAATGGGCGACGAGTCCGTATTGGCGGATGAAATGACGAATGCGCGGTGCGATCAGCTTCAGGATCTGCGCGAAGGCGCGATCGACATTGGCACGCTGCCGCGCCGTCTGCCGTTCACCCTCGGCTGCGCGATTCTCGATGACGACGGCGACTGCCGCCTCCAGAGCTATCGTGGTCTTCGACATGGGAACCCCCTCATCCACCTTGGCGGCCCACCCGCCGGTTCGAGGATCCAAATGCCGTTTATCCTTTAATAGGATCGTCAACCAAGGCTCCGGAAAACTACGTATCCTATAATTGCGCCGTGAATCGGTCGGGCCTGATCCGGCGGTCGAGATAGGAGAGCAGCCACTGGCGATGGGCCTCGCTGGCATCGCCGGCCGCCGCCGCGACGCGGCGGCTGGCGCCCGACGGGCCGACCTGCGCCGCGAGCAGACGTGCGGCACGGCCGTCATCGAGTCCGCCACGGGCGAGGAAGCGCATGGCGTCCCCCGGGCCGAGATGATGGGCGAGATAAGCGCCGCGCGCGATCCGCTCGACATTGTCCCCGAAGTCGACGCCCCCCCGCCGCAGCCGCGCCAGATTGTGATCGGCATAATCGGCAATCGCCTCGATCGAGGCTTCGGGATCGTAGCGCATCGCCAGCAGCGACGACCGCGCCGACGGCTCGACCCGGCCGTCGGCGCCGAGCCAGCCTCGCCGCGACGCCTCGCCGTTGAGCCAGGTCCCTCCCCGCTCCGCTTCGCCGATCCAGGTGCTGCTGATGAACTGGCCGAGCCCGGCGGCGCTGGACCGCGGATTTCGGGAATGGCTATTCCAGACGCCACCGGCGCCGCGCGCGGCCTCGGCATCGATGATGGCGGCGAGCGCCGAAGGCGGCAGTCCGGTGCGTTCACCCGCGCGGGCGATGAGCGCGCCATAGCGGGCGTTCGGGCCGAGGCCGACATGGCCGACGGCGTATTCTCCGCGGCTGGATGCCGGCGGAGCGGGAGCAAGCGGGGCCGATTGCGGCGCCAGCGCCGCGATGGGCGCCGCGGCAGCCTCGCCATGATTGCAGCCGCAGGCCGCAGCAGGGATCGAGCCCGTCGGCACCGCGTCGGTGCCGCGGCCGATCAGCGTCAGCAGCTCGTCGAGGCCGAAGCCGGTAGCGATTCCGCCGCCTGTCCCGGCGCGCGCAGATGCGGCGTCGCGGTCGCCGTCGCCCACCGCCGCGCGCCAGAGCGACTGGGCCAGTTCGGACTGCGCCTGGCGATAGATGATTTCGGCGCGCTGGGCCGGCCGCAGATGCTCGAGCTGGGCCCGGTCGATCATGGCGCGACCCTTCCGGTCGCCGCCCGGACATAGCGGAGCTTGCGCAGGAAGTCGGCCGCCGACCGATCGTCGCTGGCCGATTGCTCGGCGGATTCGATCCGCCGGCGGGCCTCGCCGCGAAAGCGGGTCGCGGCGCCCTCGACGGCCGTCAGCGAGCCATAGGCCTCCCGCGCGGCGCTCTGCAGCCGGGTGACGCGGCCGTCGATCACCTGCCGGTCGGATTCGAGCTTGGTGCGCAACGCCCGCATATGCGCGAAATAGGCGGCGGACGGCAGCACCGCGGCCTCGGCCGCGGCCTCACGCTCCTGTCGGACCGATTCGGCCAGATGCGCCTGCTCCTGCTCGACGGCGACGAGGCGGCTGACCTCGACGCTGATCGAGATCCTGATCTCGTCCACTTCGCGGCGTTGCAGCCCGACGGCCGCGCAATAGGGCGTCTTCATTCGCTTACCTCGAGAAGCCCGGCGAGCGCGGCGAAGCCGGCGGCAGCGGGCCGATGGTCGTTCTTGTCCTGCTTGAGGATGTCCTCGATGCGAGGTGCCAGCGCGATCGCTTGGTCGACCTCCTCGTTCGAACCGGCCTTGTAGGCACCCAGCCGGACCAGCTCCTCCATGTCGCCGTAGAGCGACAAGGCGGCGCGGGCGGCGAGACGAAGGCGGTTCTCCTCCTCGGCATGGGCGTGCGGAAGCGTGCGCGACACCGATTTCAGGATATCGATGGCGGGATAACGGCCGCGCTCGGCGATCCTGCGGCTCATCACGACGTGGCCGTCGAGGATGCCTCGCACGGCATCGGCGACCGGCTCGTTATGATCGTCGCCATCGACGAGGACGGTGAACAGACCGGTGATGCTGCCCTGGCCGGCAAGGCCAGGGCCGGCGCGCTCGAGCAGACGCGGCAGCTCGGCGAAGACGGTCGGGGTATAGCCCTTCGTCGCCGGCGGCTCCCCGCTGGCGAGGCCGATCTCCCGCTGCGCCATCGCGAAGCGGGTCACCGAGTCCATCAGGCAGAGCACGTTCGCTCCGGCATCCCGGAAGTGCTCGGCCACGGCCATCGTCGTCCACGCGGCCTGGCGCCGCATCAGCGCCGGCTCGTCGGAGGTGGCGACGACCACCACCGACCGCGCCAGGCCCTCGGCGCCGAGATCGTCCTCGACGAATTCCTGGACCTCGCGTCCGCGCTCGCCGATCAGGCCGATGACGGCGACGTCGCAACTGGTCCACCTCGCCAGCATCGACAGCAGCACCGACTTGCCGACGCCCGATCCTGCGAACAGGCCCAGGCGCTGGCCGAGACAGAGCGGCGCGAAGATGTCGAGCGCGGCGACCCCGGTTTCGACCTTGGCCCCGACGCGGCCGCGCGAGGCCGCCGGCGGCGGCGCCGACTTCACCGGCCGCGCCACCGCCCCGAGGCCGAGCGGACCCTTGCCGTCGACCGGCCGGCCGAGGCCGTCGACCATGCGGCCGAGCCAGGCGCTCCCGGGACGCAGCGAGAACTGCCCCGAGACGAGGTCCGCTCGCGCGCCGGAGGCGATGCCCTGCGGATCGCGGAACGGGAGGCAATGGGCGATGTCGCGATCGAGGCCCGTCACTTCGGCCTCGACGACGCCGGTCTCGGTCGCCACCTCGACCCGCGACCCGATCCTCGCCGCGCCGGCAAGCCCGGCCACCTCGATCAAGGCGCCGCGCGCGGCGACGACCTGACCGTAGCGGCGGTCGGGCGCGAGCTCGCGCACGGCGCGGGCGACGGAAGAGAGGGTCGGCACGGCCGGGGAACCGGAACGTCGCTCAGGCGGCTTCCCCGATCCCGTCCAGCAGCTCGGTCTCGAGCTGGATCAGCTGGCGGCAATCGGTCAGCGCCTTGTAATAGTCCATCTTGGCGGCATGGCTCGCAAAGGACAGGCAGGCGGCCCGGGCCTCCGGCTCCGCCAGCATCGACGCCACCTGCTGGAGCGCCTTGATGATCCGATCCTGATGGCTCTCGCCATGGGTCGGATCGACATAGGCCATCATCGTGTGGAAGTAGAGGGCGCGGGCCGGCGTCGTCGCCGTCTCCGGCGCCATGATCTCGCGGCCGCGCAGGATCGCGGCCTGGTTCTCGACCCGCAGCTGGGTGCGGCCGACCGCGGTCAGCACGGCGCCGTTCACCACCACCTTCTCGCCGTCGCGAAGTGCAATTCGAAGCATGCCGGTCATCCTTTGGAGGGCTGTTGCCTCTCTTATAGGATGAAAGCGGAGGCGCCGGCGGCACCGACACGGCAACTAGGCAAATTTTGCCGCCGACTTTTTTGGTGCTGCCGTTTTTTCGCGCGGCCCGGCCCCATCCTATAATGCTCGGGAAGGCGCGGCACCCGCTCGCCTGCATCCGGGAGACTTTTGTTGAGCCTCTATTCCGCACTTTATGCCGGCGTCTCCGGCCTGGGCGCCCAGTCCAATGCGATGGCGACCGTCGCCGACAACATCACCAACATCAACACCGTCGGCTACAAGGGGGTGACCGCCGAGTTCCGCACGATGGTGACCGACGGCCGGGCCCGCTCCAGCTACTCCGCCGGAGGCGTCGTCTCCGCGCCCCAGGCGATGATCTCCAAGCAGGGCCTGCTCCAGGCGTCCAGCAGCCAGACCGACCTCGGCATCGACGGCGCCGGCTTCTTCGTGACGCGGAACGGCGTCGGCGCCAATGCCGACGTCGCCTTCACCCGCGCCGGTTCCTTTAAGCCCGATGTCGAGGGCTATCTGCGCAACACGAGCGGCTATTATCTCCAGGGCTGGCGTCTCGACCCGCAGGGCAACTACATCGACACCGGCAGCCTCGACGCGCTCGAACCCGTGCGCCTGAGCGAGCTGACCGGCTCGGCCGCGGCCACCGACCGCATCCAGATGCGCGCCAATCTGCGCTCCGACCAGCCGATCGCGGCGGCTGCGGCGACCTACACCGCCGGCCAGATGGCTTCCGGTGCGGTGACCCCCGACTTCACCCGGTCGATCGACGTCTACGATGCCCAGGGCGGCGCCCACCGCGTCACCCTGAGCTACCTCAAGACCGGCGCCAACGAATGGGCCAGCGAGATCTACGCCGACCCTGCCGACGTGACGGCGGCGGGCGGCCTGCTCGCCAGCGGCACCGTGCAGTTCAATCCCGACGGCAGCCTCGACCGGGCCGGCTCCACGGCCGCCCTGTTCGACCCTCTTGCCGTCACCTGGACCAACGGCGCGGGATCGATGCCGATCACGCTCGCCATGGGCACCAACGGCGGCCTCGACGGCCTCACCCAGTTCTCGGGCGAATCGGCGCTCATCTCCTCGTCGGTCAATGGCGGACTGCTCGGCACCGTCTCGTCCGTCGAGGTCTCGCCGGAAGGCGTGGTCAGCGCGATCTTCGACGACGGCACCGCGCGCGCCGTCTTCCAGCTCCCGCTCGCCACTTTCGCCAATGCCGACGGCCTCGTGCGCATGTCGGGCAATGCCTTCGGCGTCTCGAGCAGCTCCGGCAGCGCGGCGATCAACCCTCCGGGCTCGCTCGGCGGCGGCATGATCTCAAGCGGAACGCTGGAATCGTCGAACGTCGACCTGGCGCAGGAATTCACCAACATGATCCGTTTCCAGAGGGCCTACAGCGCCTCCTCGAAGATCATCACGACGGTGGACGACATGCTCCAGGAACTCGGCAACCTGAAGCGCTGATCGCGCGCCTCCGCCCTCCGCCCCCCGCCTTGAAGGAAGCTAGAACGTGGCGCTGAACGATATACTCGGATCCGCCCTGTCCGGTCTCGCGGCCTCGCAGGCGGGGCTGCGGTCGGTGTCGAACAACATCGCCAACGTCAGCACCCCCGGCTACGCCCGCGAGCGCGTCACGCTCTCGACGGGCGTCACCGGCGGTCGGGTCAACGGCGTGGTGGTGAGCGAGCCGGCGCGGATCGCCGACCGATTCCTGGAAGCGACGGTCTATCGGCGTTCCGGCGACATGGGCCGGGCGGACGTGGCCGCCGCCTATCTCGACCGGCTGCAGTCGCTGCTCGGCGCCCCCGGCGCCGAGGGCGGCCTGCCGACCCGGCTCGACCAGGTGACCGCTTCCGCGATCGCGATGACCAGCTCCGCCTCCTCGGAGCAGACGGTGGCCGCCTTCACCGGCAACGTCCAGGATGCGCTCATCTCGATGCAGCAGCTCGATCGCGACGTCAGCGCGTTGCGCGGGGACGTCGAGACCGAGGTCGGCTTCACGATCGAGAAGATCAACGGCCTGCTCCAGCGCATCCATGAGCTCAACGACACGGTCGCCCGGCTCGACGTGCTCGGCCGCAGCTCGGCCGGCGCCGGCGACCAGCGGATGTCGGCGGTCCAGGAGCTGAGCGGACTCGTCAACGTCACCGTCCGCGAACAGCCGGACGGCCGCGTCAGCATCGACACCGCCTCCGGCGCCGCTTTGCTCGACCGGCGGCTCCGCCAGCTCTCTTATCCGACGACGGGCCAGGGCGTCTCCCAGTCCTCCTATCCTTCCATCAGCCTCCATTTCGCCGAACCGGATGGCAGCCTCGGCCCGGCCACCGGCGAGCGCATCGATTCCGCCGCGGCCGGCGGCCGCCTCGGCGGCCTCCTCGATCTTCGCGACCGCGCCCTGCCGGAATTCTCAGACAAGCTCGGCGTGCTGTTCGGCGGCCTCGCCGAGACGCTGAACGCGGTCTCCAATGCCGGCACCACCGTACCGGCCCCTTCGCGGCTGGACGGCCGGCAGACCGGTCTGGTCGGCACCGACCGGCTCGGCTTCACCGGCACCGCGGTCTTTGCCGTGGTCAAGACAAACGGCGAACTGGTCGCCAAGACGAGCGTCGACTTCTCCGCGCTCGGGCCGACGGCGACCGTCGACGACGCCGTCGCCGCGGTCAATGCGGGGCTCGGCGGCACCGCCACCGCCGCCTTCGTCAATGGCACTTTGACCCTGACCGCGACCGCGGCGGGCCAAGGCGTCGCGGTCGCCCAGGATCCCGCCGTCCCCAGCGATCGCGCCGGCACCGGCTTCTCGCAATATTTCGGGCTGAACGACCTCGTTCGCAGCGCCGACAGCGCGCTGACTCCGCCGGGCTTCGTCGCCGGCGATCCGCATGGCTTCGGGACGGGCGAGACCACCGAGCTGATCCTGCGCGACCCCAGCGGCCGTGCGCTCGTCCGCTACACGCTGACGCCGAGCACCGGCGGCACGATGGGCGATCTGCTGACCGACCTCAATGCCAGTCCGATCGCGGACTTCGGCACCTTCTCGATCGATGATCGCGGACGCTTCCGTTTCGACGCGGATCCCGGCGTCAACGGAGCTTCGCTCAGCATCCCCGCCGATTCGACCGACCGGTTCGGCACCGGGCGCTCATTCACCGCTCTGTCCGGGCTCACCGGCACGTCGACCGGTCTCGATGCCGCCGAGGTGCGCCCGGTCATCCTCGGCTCCGCGAGCCAGCTGCCGCTGGCGCGGCTGGATACGGCGGCAGCGGTCGGCGCTCCCGCGATCGGCGCCGGCGACATTCGCGGCGCCACCGACTTCGTCAACCGGCTCAGCGAGGCGGTGGACTTCGGCAGCGACGGAGAAGCGACGATCGAGCGCTTTGCCGGCCTCGTCCTCGGCCGCGCCGGCATGCAGGCCTCGCAAGCCGCCGACCGGCTCGCCGACGCGACCGCGCGAAGGGAAGATGCGGTCAACCGGCGCGACGCCTATTCCGGGGTGAACATCGACGAGGAGCTCTCTCAGCTCGTCATCTTCCAGAACAGCTATTCCGCCGCCGCGCGCGTCATGTCGACCGCGACCGAAATGTACGACACGCTGATCGCCATGGTCGGCTGACGAAAGGACAAGAGATGAGCCGGGTCGCCACCATTCCGATGCAGCGGACGCTATTCGACGCCATCCAGCGCTCGCAGCAGAAGCTCTCGACCACTCAGGTCCAGCTTGCCACCGGCAAGCGGGCCCAGAATTATGCAGACCTCGGCACCGAGACCGTCCGGACCCTTTCCGCGCGGTCCCTGGTCGCCCGGCAGGAGGCGCATGCCGCCGTCGCCAATCGGCTCCAGACCACCCTGTCGATCCAGGACGCCGGCATCAGCGGCGTCGAGACTTCGATGATGTCGCTTCACCACGACATATTGAAGGCGATCGGCACCGGTCAGAGCACCGGGCTGCAGGAGGCCGTCGAGGCGGCCTTCCACCAGTTCCGCGAAGGCTTGAACGCCACCGAGGGCAATGTCCCGCTGTTCGCCGGCTCCCAGACCGATCGGCCGCCGTTCCAGCCGCAGGCGCTTTCCGACCTGCCCGGCCTCAGCGCCGCCGATGCCTTCCGCAACGACAGCGTCCGCGCTTCGGCCCGCGCCGGCGACGGCCTCGACGTCACCTACGGCGTCCTCGCGGACGAACTGGGCGCGCAGCTCTTCGAAGGCTTCAAGACGCTGGCCGAATCGGGCACGATCGGCACGACGCTGACCGACGCCCAGCGCGCGGCCCTGGCGGACGCCGCCACCAAGATCGACGACGGCCTGAACAAGCTGCGCTCGATCAACGCCGAAAATGGCCGCCGGCAGGGGCAGATCGATTCGCTGGCCATCCGCGCCGACGAACGCACGCTCCTGCTCAAGGACCTGATCGGCCGCAACGAAGATGCGGATCTGGCCGAGGTCGCTGCCGAGCTCGTCCAGCGCCGCACCATCCTCGAGGCTTCCTATTCGGTCTTCTCGCAGCTTTCGGGCCTCAGCCTGATCAACTATCTGCGCTGACGCGGATAGTCCGCCTGACGGCGATCGGGCTCGCGCCCGATCGCGCGGCCCGTCTGCGCCGCCGACACAAATCGAGATAAGACGGAAGCCCCGCCCCGCTCCGAAACGTCGGCGGGGCGAACCCTTTTGTGGGGACAAAAGTGCTCAGGCGCCGCCGGGCCGGGGCGAGAGGTCGAGCAGGTCCGCCATCCGCCCGGCGGGACTCGCGGCGGGAATCGCCGCCATGGCGCGCGTGAGGGCTTCGGCGTCGACCGAGCCGGGGGCGCTGGTCAGGACGTCGAAAACGCCGGCGGTGGGTAGAGCGGAGAAGCCTTCCTGATACCGTGCCCTGAGACCGGCGAGCTCGGCCTCGCGGCCAAGCATGCCGAGGGCGATGGCGTAGCGCAGCACGACCGCCTGGCCGACCTCGCTCAACGCGCCGCTTCCCGGCAGGTCGGGCCCGGCCGCCGCTGCGAAGCCGTTCCAGTCATGCTGCTTCCAGAGCAGCTCCGAGCGCAGGCCGCCGCTGCCGGGCACGTCCTGCAGCACGGCCAGCGCCTCGCGGTGACGCCCAAGCTGGTGAAGCGCGACCGCCTGGATGCGGCTGCGGTCCCAGAGCATTTCCCGGGGAAAGATGACGTGCTCGGTGGCACGGATCGCGGCAAGGCCGCGATCCGGGCGGCCGGCAAGGATGTGCAGGGTGGCGACTCGAACCGAAAGCGGTCCCTGGGTAATGTCGCTGTCGCGGATTCTCAGCCGGTGCTCGAGCAGCTCGGCGGCACGGGCGTAGAGGCCTTCATGCTGGAGGCGCGCCGACAGCCGCTCCACCAGCTGATCCCCTTCGCCGCCTCCGGGTGCGAGATCGCGATAGTCCCAGAAGAGCCCGGCCGCCTGGGGAAGCGGCATCCGGCTGTCGGCCGCGAGCAGGGCCGCGAGATCGGCCTGGACGCCGCCCATGAAACCGGGAAGCTCGTCGGCAAGATCGAAATAGCGGACCAGCGTAGCGCCCGCGGCAAGCGCGCCATGGGTGTCGCCGGTCTGACGATAGAGGCGGTAGCTGAGCCGCAGCGCCCGCTCCTCGATCGACCCACCGCGCCAGACGAAGCGGAGATGCTCCAGGCGGCGCAGCGCCTCGGGCGCGGCGATCCGGCGCTGCGCGACCGCGGCCTCGAGCAGGCTGAGGCCGGCGTCGAGCCGCTGCTCGCTATTCCCCGATTTTTCGACCCGCCTCAGCCGCGGCTGCGCGTCCGCTCCCCGTCCCAGCGCGAGCAGGATCCGGCCGCGCCAGAGATCCGCCGCGGGATCCGCCGGCGGAGCCATGGCCAGCCAGCGCAGGGCGGCGGCAGGGCGGCCGGCGTCGAGCGCGGCCGAGGATGCGGCGGCGACGAAAGGCGTCCTCGCCGCCAACGGCCGCGAAGCCAGCGCCGCAGCGGCGCAGCCGCTCTCGGCCAGCGCCTGCTCCCCGGCGCCGGCCAGCGCGTAGGCGCGCAGCCGCCAGAGGCAAGCCTCGGCATTGGCCTCGAGTCCGCTCTGGGCAAGCGCGGAAAGGGCCTCCGCGCGGCGATCGAGCTGGACGAAGACGGCGCCGCGGGCGAGCTGGAAGGCCGGCACGAGCGCGAGATCGGGATCGTCCTGGAGCATGACGTCGAGCACGCCGAGCGCCTCGGCCGCACGGCCGCTGCCGACCAGGCTGCGGGCAAAGTTCCAGCGTGCGCGCTGGCGCGTCCGCGGCGTCGCCGCGGCGAGCGCGGCCAGTGCCTGGCGCTGCGAAATGACGGCCCATCCACTCGGTCCCGCGATCCGCGCCTGGCCGGCGAGTTCGGCGGCGAATCCCGGCAGCCGCCGGCGGCCCTGCGGCGCATCGGCCCGGCCTGCGCCGAGCATCGTACCGGCGGTCGATGGGCCCGCGACAGGCGGGCTGGCGGCAGCGGCGGCTCCGGCAAGGGCGACGAGCGGCAGGAAGGTGCGGCGCATCATGCCAGCCGCCCGACGAGCATGAAGATCGCGCCGCTGCCGGCGGCGGCGAGGAGGAACAGCAGGGCCATGACCGGTCCCTGGGCGCTGCCCGCCTCCGTCGGCGCGTCGGCGGGCGCGGCGACGGCGACGATCCTGCCCTGCTGCGGCTGACGGTCGCCCTTGCGGCGGATGTGCACCGGCGCGGCGGCGCCCACGACCTTGAGCTTGCCGGGCCTCTGATCGCGGCTCATCGCGTCCAATCTCCTGTTTCTTCATCTATTATAGAGGGGTCGGGTGCTTAGCTGAGCGGCCCGGCCGAATGAGGAAACTGATCTTGCGAAACCGCCTTGTCATGGCCGCTTCGGCTATCGCGCTTGCCGCCACCGCTACCCTCGCCTGGGCGGAACCGGCCGCGGATGGCGACCCGCACCTCGTTCCGATGGAAGAGATCAAGGTGCCGATCGTCGACGGCGGACGCGTCGACGGGGCCTTCACCGTGAAGATGGTGCTCGGCACCGCCGATCCGGCGGCGGCGGAGCGTATCGCCGCGGCGTTGCCGCGCCTGCGGTCCGTGTCTCTCGGTGCCGCCCTCGAATTCTCGCGCCTCTACGCCTCGCCGTTCCGCCCGGTCGACGCCGAGCGGCTCAGCCGCGATCTCACCGAGGCGCTGCACGCGGCCGATGCCGGCATTTCGCAGGTGCTGATCGTCGAGGTTGCGGCGCGCGCCGCCTAAGCGGCACTGCCCCCGCCGGGGTGTGGCACTTTCCCGCGCCAGGAGCGGCATCCGCCGCCGCACGCTTTTTCCTTATCCGACTCGCCTGGCGCCTCAGCGGCGCTGCGGCCGGGGCGGCGAGGCGGCGGGGCGCTGAGCTTCCGGGCCGTCGCGGCGCGCCATCGCCATGGTGAGCGCCGCCGCGCCGGGGGGCGACATATTGGCAAGGATGAGCGCGGTGGAGCGCTCCCGCATCCGCCCGGCGACCTCGACCTGGACGTCCATCTCGAGCTGCTCGAACACGATGGCGGCGCGATTGGGCCGCATCGCCTGATAGATGCGCGCCAATTCGGCGAACCGTTCCTCTTCCGGCGAAGGTCCGGCCGCCGGCGCACCACCCGCCTCGGCCGCGGACGCCGCCGCCGCGCCGCCGGCCGCGAGCCGCTGCTCGGCCGCCCGCGCCGCCTGCTCGCGCAGCTCCAGCGCGCGGTTGCGGCGCGCCAGCTCCTGGTCGCGGGCCGTCATGTCCTGCTTGATCGATGCGCCGAGCCGCGTCTCCGGCGCCTTGGCGGCGGGATCGGCGGCGCTGACACCGTTCGCGAGGACACCGACGCCGGCCGTGGCCGCCATCAGCATCAGCAGGGAAGGACGCATCTTCATGCTGCAGCCCGGTCGAGCTCGAGCAGGTCCTCGTCGGCTTCGCCGTCGGCTGCGGCTCCATTGCCGGCGCTCTCGAGCAGCCGGTCGGCCGTCGCGTTGGCGATCCCGACCATCACGGTCAGCTCGTCGCGTATAGATTCGGCCGACGCCAGTGCCCGGGAGGTGGACGCGGCGTCGGTACGCAACGTCTCCTTGAGCTCCGACAGGACGAGGCGCGCCTGGGTCGTCGCCGTGTCCAGAGCCTGCACGATCTGCTGCAGCGATGCGCCCTTCACCGCATCGAGGCTGCGCATCATGCGGACGCTCTGCACGAGCACCGCCAGGCAGAAGATGACGGTGATGATGTTGACGAACGTGGCGAAACCCATGGCTCAGTCCTTCGCGATATCGGTGAGGAGACGGATGGCGACATTCTGGTTGCGCTGCCCGAGCAGCGCACGGCCGAGGCGGACGCCGCTCGAGTGGATCTCCAGCGGATCGTCAGCATGCTTGTTGAGCGAGAGCGTCTGGCCGACCTGCAGCGCCTGGACGTCGCGCAGTCGCAGGACCCGCTCGGCCAGCACCGCATCGAGCTGGACCTCGGTCTTGCGGATCTCGGCGCCCATATGGACCTCCCACAGGGAATCACGCCCCATCTTCTCGCCCATGAAGCGCTGCAGCAGCTTTTCGCGCACCGGCTCCAGGGTCGCATAGGGGAGCAGCACGCTGAAGCGGCCGCCGCGCTCGTCCATGTCGACCCGGAAGGTGGAGACGGCGGTGACGTTGCTCGGGCTTGCGATCGCGGCGAAGCGGGGGCTCGTCTCGATCCGCTCCAGCTTCATCGTGATCGGAGCGATCGGCTCGAACGCCGCGGCGAGATCGGACAGGGCCAGCTCGATCATCCGCGACACCAGGGTCGTCTCGATCGTCGTGAAGCCGCGGCCGTCGATCTTGACCGGACCGTTGGCGCCGCGGCCGCCGAGCAAGGCGTCGACCACGGAGTAGATGAGCGAGGACTCGACGGCGACGATGCCGTAATTCTCCCATTCCTCGACCCGAAAGACTCCAAACATCGCCGGCAGCGCGACCCGGTTCATGAACTCGCCGAAGCGCACAGAGGTCGTCGCCTCGAGGCTGACGTCGATGGCATCCGACGTGAGGTTGCGCATGTTGGTGGCGAAGGTCCGGATCACGCGGTCGCACACCACCTCGAGCATCGGCAACCGCTCGTGGTTGATCACGTCGGATTCGATGACCGCGCGAAGGCCGCTCTTCTGCGGCGCCGGCGCCGCGACGTCCCCGAACAGGGCGTCGATATCGGCCTGGTCCAGCGCCTGATCGTCCCCGAGCGCCATCGGCTGCGGATCGGGAAGATCGAACTCCTCGAAATCGCTCATTGCTGCACAAGATCCTGGATGAGGACGTCGGTGACGGAGCCCGGCCCGACCGTCGCGTTGGCGCGGACGAGCATCTCCTCCTTGAGACGGAAGGCGGCGGCAGAGCCGGCAAGATCCTCCGGCCGCAGCTCGCGCAGGAACGGCTGATAGGCGTCGATGATCAGCGGCAGCTTGCCGGTGATCTCCTCGGCCAGCTCCTCCGACGACGGCACCAGCATCAGGTGCACGCGCAGGAAGCGCGGGGCACCGTCCGGAGCCCGCAGGTTGACGGTGAGCGGCGGCACGTCGACGAAGGTGGCGACCTCCTCGACGCTCGCTTCGGCCGCATCCTCGCCGCCGCCGAGCAGCGTATAGCCGGCGAAACCCCCGCCCCCGAGCAGCAGGAGCGCGAGGCTCGCGCCGATGATCAGCTTCTTTCGCGGACGCCCTGCCGGCGCCGGCAGCACCGTCACCTCCTGCACGACCTCCTCGACTTCATTCTCTTGCTGGTTCGCCAAGTCCCGTTCCTTTCGCCGGCCGATGTCGCCGAAATCGCTCCGATCGCGCCGGCCGATCCGATTTTCTCCTATTATAGAGGGGACACCGGCAAATTCTGCCTAGTGCCGAAGTTTCCAGGAATTTTTCCGGAGTGCGGAATGGACATTTCTTCCTATGTGCTGCTCAGCCATGAACAGGCCCTCCGGCGCCGGCTCGACGTCGTCGCCAACAACATGGCCAATGTCAGCACCGCAGGATTCCGGCGCGAGCAGCCGGTGTTCCACGAATATGTGGAGCGCGGCCGCGAAGGGATGACCGAAGCGGCTCGCGACGTGTCCTTCGTGCTCGACTACGGCGCCGTCCACGACACCACGCCCGGCGCCTTCCAGGCGACCGGCAACCCGCTCGACGTGATGGTCGACGGACCCGGCTATCTCGCGGTCGAGGCCCCCGGCGGCGGCACCGCCTATACGCGCGCGGGGCTGCTTCGCGTCCTCGAGAGCGGCGAGCTCGCCACTTCCACGGGCCAGCGTGTCCTCGGCGAGGGTGGCCAGTCGATCGCCGTGCCCGCCGACCAGGCCAGCCAGCTGCGGATCAGCGACGACGGCACTTTGATGGGGCCGCAGGGCCCGATCGGCCGGCTCACCGTGACCGTGTTCGAGAACGAGGCGTCGGTAGCGCCGCGCGGGGACGGATTGCTGGCCGGCGAGGGCGGCCGCGAGCTCGCCGCCGCCGAGACCCGCCTGCGCAGCGGCGGCATCGAGGCATCGAACGTCCAGCCGATCGTCGAGACGACGGCGATGATCGAGATCCTGCGCTCCTACCAGACGAGTCAGCGCATGGCTGACGGAATCAACGACATGCGCAAGCGCGCGATCGAACGGCTCGGCCGCGTCGACTGACCTTCAACCTTTTCATCCCGAGGAAGCCAAAATGCGTTCATTGTCCATCGCCGGCACCGGCATGCTCGCGCAGCAGACCAATGTCGACGTCATCTCCAACAACATCGCCAACATGAACACGACCGCCTACAAGAGGCAGCGGGCCGAGTTCCAGGACCTGCTCTACCAGCAGGTGACGCGCGCCGGCGCCCAGACCGGCGGCCCCGAGGCGACGGCGCCGTCCGGCATCCAGATCGGCGCCGGCGTTCGCACCGGCGGCGTCTACCGGATCGGGACCCAGGGCGCGCTCACCCAGACCGACAATCGCTACGACGTCGCCATCGAGGGCCAGGGCTATTTCCAGATCACGATGCCGAACGGCGAGACGGCCTACACCCGCGCCGGCTCGTTCCAGGTCTCCGACCAGGGCGAGCTGGTGACGGCGGACGGCTATCCGGTCCAACCCGGCATCGCCATTCCCCAGGAGGCAACCGACGTCGTCATCGCCCGCAACGGCACCGTGCAGGTGAAGGTTGCCGGCGACGCCGCCCTGCAGGACGTCGGCCAGCTCCAGCTCGCCACGTTCATGAACGAGGCGGGTCTCGAAGCGATGGGCGGCAACCTGTTCATGCAGACCCCCGCCTCGGGCGAGCCGAACGTCGCCGCTCCCGGCGAACCCGGCTTCGGATCGCTCCGCCAGGGCTTCCTCGAGGCATCCAACGTCAATCCGGTGGCCGAGATCACCGCTCTGATCACCGCCCAGCGCGCCTATGAGATGAACAGCCGCGTCGTGAAGACGGTGGACGAGATGCTCGGCACCACCAGCCAGCTGCGGTGATGACGATGGCGTCGATCCTGATCCTTCCGATCGCCGTGGCCTTCCAGGCCGCGGCACCGGCCGCCGTCGAGGCGCCGGTCCTTGCCCGGACCATCGAGCGCGGCGAGCAGATCGCCGCCGACGACTTCGCCGTCGAGGAGCGAAGCGCCGCCCAGGCGCGCGGCGCGCTGCCGATCGAGGCCGCCGCCGGGATGGAGGCCAATCGCCGGCTCTCCGCCGGCAACGTCGTCCGTTCCGGCGACGTGATCGCCCCGCGGCTGGTGCGGCGCGGCGAGCCGGTGACGATCTATGTCCGTTCCGGCGGGCTGACGATCACCGCCTCCGGCCGCGCCCTCGGCAGCGCCGGCGCGGGCGAGGCGGTGCGCGTCGTCGCCTCCACCAATCGCACCCTCGACGGCGTCGTCGAGGGCAGCGGCGCCGTCCGCGTCTCCGCACCCTGACCGGGCCGGGCGCCGGTCTCCCGGCCGCCCGCCCGATCGCCAACCTCGCCGCGCGCGTCGCGGCACGCTGCTCCTGGAGCCAGTCATGAAGAAGCAATTGTTGGTCTTGTTGATGGTCGCCCCGATCCTTTCGGGCTGCGGCGCCGCCGGGCGCCTCTCCCATGTCGGCCGTGCGCCGCGCTTCTCCGCACAGGAAAAGATGGCGGTGCCCCGGGCCGAGGGTTCGATCGCCCGCCCCGACCTGATCGAGGCGCTGCCCGCCGGCCCGGTCGCCGCCCCGCCGTCCGCCCCGTCGGCGTCGCTGTTCCGCTCGGGCGCCGGCTCGCTGTTCCGCGACCAGCGGGCCTCCCAGCAGGGTGACATCGTCACCATCCGCATCAACGTCTCGGACCGTGCCTCGGTCGACAACAGCACCTCGCGGTCGCGTTCGGGCGGCGAGAATTTCGGGCTCGGCGCCCTGTTCGGCCTCGAGAATCCCCTTCGGGACGTGCTGCCCGGCAATCCGGATACCAGCAACCTCGTCGATGCCGACTCCTCCTCGCGCTCGACCGGCACCGGCACCACCGAGCGCAGCGAGACGATCAACCTGACGATGGCCGCGGTGGTCACCAACGTCCTGCCGAACGGTAATCTCGTCATCCGGGGCCGCCAGGAGATGCGGGTCAATTTCGAGCTGCGCGAGCTGATCGTCACCGGCATCATCCGGCCGCAGGACATCTCCCGCGACAACAGCATCCGCCATTCGCAGATCGCCGAGGCGCGGGTCAGCTATGGCGGCCGCGGCCACCTCACCGACGTCCAGCAGGCGCGGTGGGCGCAGCAGATCTACGACGCTCTCTTCCCCTTCTGACCGCTCGCCACGCCAGTGGTTTCGACGCCGTCCGAT
This sequence comes from Sphingosinicella terrae, assembly GCF_003347635.1. GTDB lineage: Bacteria > Pseudomonadota > Alphaproteobacteria > Sphingomonadales > Sphingomonadaceae > Allosphingosinicella > Allosphingosinicella terrae. Next base: position 18,114 of record NZ_QDFY01000022.1, on the reverse strand, counting down.
GGAGGCCCTGCCCTGCAGGGCCTCCTTTTTTTTGGCGGATGCCTTCCGCCCGGCGCCGGATCGGGACCGGCACGAAAGAGCCCGCCGATCGACCACCGGCGGGCGCTTCGCTCGTCTCTAATCGGCAGGCTCGTCAGCCGGCGGCGGAGGCCTCGTGCGCGACCCGATCGACAAGCGGGCGATCGGCGGCAACCTTCGGGCGATCGGCGATCGGGCGGAAGACGATGGCGAGCATCATCGGCTCCGGCTGGACCAGGACGGGCGGCGGCACCATCATGAAGGCGGAGGCATCCTCGCAGCGCATCAGGTGGGGCGCCACCTGCTCCATGCCCTCGAGCGACGGCAGCGCGTCGATCGGATCGCCGTAGCGCCCCGCCTTCTCGCTGAGGAAGGCGCGGACCGGCACGAATTGGGCCGAGTCGACCTGCACCCAGTCGTAGAGGCGGCCGAACTGGACGCCGATGGCGAAGCGGGCCTCGCCCACCGGTATCGCCGCCATGAACCAGCCGTCATGGGTGGCATGCGCCTGGACGCGGTCGAGCACGACGTCGTTTCCGTCGGCGACGATGATCGGGAGCTCGATCGCGCGATCGCAGAAATCGGCATATTTGAGGTCGAGGCCGAACCGATGCTGGGTGAGCAGGGTCAGGCTGGCCGGCAGGCCCTGGCCGCGCAGCTCGGCCGGCAGATACATGCGCTCGGCGCCCTTCATGTAGAACAGGCCCCTCCGCTTCAGGCCCTGGTCGGCCACGTCCTTGTCGAACAGTCTCACCGTTCCACCGGTGCCGAGATTGACGTCGTGCTCGAAGCTGGACAGCACCTCGAGCTCGGACGGCAGCGGCAGGAACATCAGTCGGCCGAGAATGGCGGCAGCCGCCTCCCGCCGCGTGTCGTCGCTGTCGGCAAGCGGCGGCCGGACGAAGGCGGCCTCGCGCTCGCGGGCGAAGCGGACGCAGCCCGTCTGGACGGCGTCGCGAACATCGCTCTGGCGCGCCTTGATGCTGTTCTCGGCGCGAACGGCCATGCCGGATTCGTCATAATCGACGACCGAGCCCTGCGCCGCGGTGCAGAGCTGCTCGACGACCGCGACGTTGGCGCACATCGCCTCGAGCGTCGTCGACGCATAATGGCGGGAATCGAACAGGCCCTTCTTGTCGAAGCGGCCAACCTTCTGCTCGCGAAGGAGCAGGTAGCGCCCGGCGATCTCGACCTCCAGCGCGCGGCGGAGGAGCGGCTCGATCCGATCCTGGACGGTGCCGTTATAGCCGAGGTCGACCAGGAGCAGCGTGTCGCCCGGGCGGGCGGGCACCTGCTGGGCGACGTATCGGGTCAGGCGCTCGGCGAAGGCGCGCGAGCGGCCCAGCACCTTGCGCAGGTTCGTCGGCTGACGCACGGCGGCGGCGAAGGCGCGCTCGCGCCCGCGCGTCGGCAGCTTGCGCAGGAGGGCGGCTGTCTCGTCCTCGGTGAACAGCAGCTGCTTCGCGATGGCGGCGAGGTCGGTGCATTCGAGCTCGATCTCCAGGTGATCGGCGACGGCATTCTCGTCGGTGAAGGCGGATGCGGTCGCGGTGAAGCGGCTGATCTCGACGGACGTCGCCGACAGGCCGGTATCCAGCGCCTCGAAGACACGCTGCGGGAGATAGCCGTCCCGCATCAGGAAGAGGATGTGGGTGCGCGCGCCGGGCCGCGAAAGCGCCGCCGCCTCGTCGGCCAGCCAACGGCCGAAGGCATGGAGCACCGGCCCGAGCGCCGAAAAACCGAGCCGCTCGGCGGGGTCCGCAATGGCGGGAAGGGTGAGCGCGTGCGCGGCGCGGTGGGGCTGATGGGGAGGCACGACCGACGCGCCGTTGCCGTTGACGATGGCGGCGACGGCCGCTTCCAGCCGCAGCCGCTGCTGGTCCTCCTCGCCGAACTGGACGAGGTGGACTCCGTGGATGCCGAGGGCGCGGGCGGCGGTGAAGTCGGCCTTCTTGTTGTCGCCGATATGGAGGATCCGGTCGGGCGCCAGCCGAGTCTTGCGCAGGACATGCTTGAACAGGCCTTCCGCCTTCGAGACGCCATATTCGGACGAGCAGAAGACATGGTCGATCAGCGCGGCGACCTCGTCTCCCGCCGCGGCCGTGATCAGCGCGACGAGCTGGTCGCGGCTGAGATAAGTGTCGCTGACGACGGCGATCGACAGGCCCGCAGCCTTGGCCGCCCGCATCAGCGCCACGGTCGGCGCGAAGCCGTAGCAATGCCGCGCCTCGGCCTCGAGCTCCGCGGCCATCGCGCTGGCGCGCGCTGCATCCTCATGTCCCGGCAGCAGCGCCGAATAGATTTGCTCGATGCTGGCCTCGTTCGAGCCCTTGCGGAGCGTCTGGCGGCTGCGGGCATGGGACTCGGCCCAGATGCGCTGCTGCGGCGTCGCACCATTGCCGAGGTCCGCGAAGACGTCGGCGGGGGCATGGACATCGCGCCAGAGCAGCGTGTCGAAGCAGTCGAGCGACAGCATTGCGATCCCGGCCGGAGCGTCGGCGAGTGCGTCGGGAAGCTGATGGGGCAGGATCGACAAGGTCATGCGGGGAGCCCTCGTTGCGCACGTTCGCGCGTGGTTTCCAAGTCATTATAGGAGGAAGCGGGCGACATCGGCGCCAGGGGCCGATCAGGTCATGGATTTGCGCGTCGCGGTTGGCCGGAAATCGCCCATTTCGGCCAGCCTCAATGGTTAACGCGGCGATAAGGTCGAAAAATGTCGCCGGCCGCCCCGGCTGCGATGGGATCTCATCCTAGAATGACTTTGCAGCCCGCAAATTGTCGGGCCGTCGCGGCCAGCGCTTCTGGCCCGAGCCGCAGAAGCGGCTTCGACCACAGAAAGGGAAAACAATGGCTTTTACCGTTAACACCAATGTCGGCGCGATGGCGGCTCTCCAGAGCCTCAACGCGACCAATCGTGGCCTGAGCACTGTCCAGAGCCGGATCAACACCGGTCTCGCGGTCGCCTCGACCAAGGACGATTCCGCTTCCTTCACAATCGCTCAGACGCTTCGCGGCGACATGGGCGGCCTGAAGGCGGTGACCTCGTCTCTGCAGCGGGCGAAGAGCACCGTCGACGTCGCCGTCGCCGGCGCCGAGCAGATCTCCGACCTGGTGAACCAGATGAAGTCGAAGGCCACCGAGGCTTCGGACGCCGGCATGGACGCCGACAGCCGCACCGCGATTGGCAAGGACTTCACCGCGCTCAAGGAGCAGATCACCACGATCATCAACTCCTCCGAGTTCAACGGTACCAACCTGCTGAAGGCGAGCGGCGGCACCGTCTCCGCGCTGCAGTCGACCGACACGGCCGCTGCCACGCTGAGCGTCTCCAACCTCAACTTCGACGCCATCACGACGGCGATCGGCACGACCTTCACCGACGCCGCCACGGCGAAGACGATGGTCGGAACGCTCGAGACCCAGGCGAAGTCGATCAACACGCACCTCAGCACGCTCGGCTCCGCCGCGCGCAAGATCGACGGCCAGCTCAGCTTCACCAGCAAGCTGTCGGACGTGATCGAGAGCGGCATCGGCAATCTCGTCGACGCCGACCTGGCCAAGGAATCGGCCAATCTGCAGGCTCTGCAGGTCAAGCAGCAGCTCGGCCTCCAGGCGCTGTCGATTGCCAACCAGGCGCCGCAGTCGGTCATGTCGCTCTTCCGCTAATCCGCGGATCAGGGTTGACGACCGATCAGGTCTGATTGGGCCGGGACGGCGACGTCCCGGCCCTTTCTTTGCCTGCGCCCGCCACGGCCGGAGGCCAGCCAGAGAGCTCCAAATTGGCTTCGAGGCCGACCATCCCCCGACCTGCCGCGTCCTATAATGGACATGGAGTTCAGCGAGGTTTTGTGTTCCGGAGAATTCGAGAGATCGTCGATCCGCAGGGGCGGCGGCTGCGCATCAGCGTCGACGTCCTCGCCGGTCAGGCGGTGACCCTGATCGAGCTGCCGGCCGAAGCCGAGGCGACAGCGCAGGTGATGCTCGATCCATACGGCACCGAGCTGCTGGGCGGCTACATCATGTCGGCACGCCTGGCCCTGCCGCATGGGCTGCCGGACGAGGTCGTCGAAGGCGGCTTCACGACCCGCTTCGAGCTCGTCAGGAAGCCCCGGACCTCGATCCGCGTCACCCAGGGGGCCGGCGCGGCCTTCGAGATACCGGAGGCCTTCTGGGACAAGCTCTACGCCGAGCTGTGCATGGTCTGCGCGCATGCGCGCCAGCTGGGCCGGCACGCCGGCCTCAGCCTTCATTGAACGACCTACGCACTTCTACCGTAAGGGAAAATCCTGAGTGGTCCGGCAGCCCTGGTCCGAGGCAGGGGGCGAAGTCTCAAGCCACCAGGGGACAGGACAGGCAACGAATGGATCCGCGCGAATTCAAGCACGACATGGCCATCGCACGGACCGGCGCCGATGCCCCGGAACAGATCCGCGTCGCCCTCACCTTCTCCGTCAGCGATCGGGAGAAGCTCTGGGACGCCGCTGCCGAGCGCGGCCTCGCCTCGCCCGGCATGGGGATCGAGGACATCATCGACGTGATCGGCCCGCGCGAGGATCCTTCGCTGGTCGAATGCCTCGCCATGCTCGTCCAGCCCGCGCCGACGCCGGGCTGCCGGCTCGAGGGCTTCGACGTCACCCAATTCGCCTCCGCCTGAACGGCCAGGGCCGTTCACCAGCGCCTCGGATCAACTTCGTAACCGCCGGCTGTTCGCCAGGCGGAGTCTTGCCGCGTGCGCTTCGCGCAAGGATGATGACGGTCGGGAAGCTGGCCCAACATCGGCGCGGGACGCGCGGGGCCTGGCGCAGACAATAACGGCAGGCCGGAGGGGGCCGGCCTGCCGTTCCTGTCGCGACTCCTTCCAGGGGAGAAAGGAGCGGTTCGAGGAGGACCGCCTGGCCCGGTGGGGAGCGCGGCGGCCTTGCTTCATTATAGACGGCGGGCGGCGCCGTCCGGCGCCTGCTCGCGGAAAAATCAGGCGGCCGGAGAGGCCGCCGCGACGTGGACGAGGCTGCCGGCTGCGACCGAAATGCCGTTGACGCCGAGCGTCAGGTTGCCGCCCTCGGCGGTGACGCTGTCAACGACGCCGACGCTGCGGATCGTGACGGGAACGGTCGCGCCGCTCGCGTCCGTCGCCTTCAGCTGCAGCATATAGGCGCCGGCCGGCGCGGTCCCGCCGGATGTCAGGCTGCCGTCCCAGACGAAACGGCCGCTGTCGGCCGAGGCATCGAGCGTCCGCGTCGACACCGTGCGCCCGGACGCATCGACGATGCTCGCTTCCACCGAGCTGGCGCCGGGCGGCAGCGACCAGGTCCATTGCGCCGGAGCCTCGCCGAGGCCGGCGACGGCGGTATCGAACTGGGCCTCGCGGCCGATGAAGCCCGAGGCCTGCGCCATGTCCTGCGCCGAAAGCCGCGACAGGATGTCGCGGAGCACGCCGGTCTGCTGGATCGACTGCTCGACCTGGGAATATTGGACGAGCTGCTGGGTATATTCCGAGGTGTCCATCGGATCGAGCGGGTCCTGGTTCTGCATCTGCGTGGTCAGCAGCTTCAGGAACATGTCGAAATCGGCGCTCGACGCGGCGAGCAGGCCGCCCGGCGCATTCTGCACGGCATTCTGGCCCGCGGCCACACCGGTCGCGTTAGTCACGGTCATCTCAATCTCCTCAAGCCATCAGGTCGACGCGCCGGTTGGCGCGGACGGTCGGTTGCTGGGGCACGTCGTCGGCGGGCGTCGGCAGGCCGGTCGCCCGGCGCCCGGAGCGCTCCTGCCCCTGATAACGCTGCCAGGCAGATCCGTTGTCGCCGCCGCCGCTGCCGCGGTCGAACCGGATGCTGTCCGAATCGGTCTTGACCCCGGCCTGGTCGAGGGCGCGGCCGAGATCGCCTATCTCCTGGCGCAGCGCCTCGAGCGCCGCAGGCGCGTCGGCCGCGACGACCGCGCGCAGATGCCCCTGCTCGTTCACCGCCATGCGGATGTGAATGCGGCCGAGCTCGGCCGGATCGAGCCGGATGACCAGCTCCTCCCCACCGCCGGCGACACGGCGCGCGATCTCGACACCCATGTCGCGGCCCATCCGGCCGGAGCGGGCGGAAAGGACCGGAGGCTGGGCCTCGCCGGGGACCGGCGGCGCCGGAACCGCGACAGCGGCGGCGGGCGATGGCGCAGCGGACTGGGCGGCAGGCGCTGGCCCGACGGCGGGCACCGGCGCCGGATTGGCCGGCGCCCCGGCGCGGTCCGCGCCGATCTGGGGCGCGGGACGCGGTGCCGGGTCGGCCGGTTGCGGTGCGGACTGAGCGAGCTTGTCGGCCGAGGCAGTTCGGTCGGACCGGTCCGCCGGCGCGGGCGTCTCGCGGCCTTGCCGGGGCGATGTCGCGGCGGTTTCGCCGCCCATCTTTTCCAGTGCGGCCTCGAAGGCCGGCGCGGCGGTCGCTTCGCCGTCCGCGGCGGGCACGGGTGCGCCAGCGCGAGCCGCCATCCTGGCTGTCGCCCCGACGAGGACGGAAGCCTCTCCTGCGCTTGCTACCGGCGCGCGCGGAGCCGCCGCGGAGGGTTGCGCAGCAGGAATAGGGCCGGCGCCGAAGCCGAGCGCGGCCTGATCGGGGCGAGGCGCGTTCGGGGCGGCGACCGGAAGCGGCGGGCCGGCGACGGCATCGGGAGCCGCTTCCGTCTCCGCGGGAATATCGCCTTCCTTGGCGACGATGGGCTCGATCGAAAGCGTCGGGGGCGGTGCTTCGCCGACCTGCGTCGCCTCGTCGCCGGTCGGCGCGCCCAGGGTTGCGGCCGGCTGGTCGGCCAGGGTGACGGCGGCCGGCGGAATGCCGGGCTTGGCGGCGGCCGGCGCCTTGACGCCCGAAGCCGGCGCGGACGGCGAGGGCATCGGGCCGGGCACGGGCAGCTTTGCCGTGACGGCGAGGCCGGCGGCAGCATTGTCCGGCAGGCGGGCCGAGGCCGGATCGGTGCCGGCAGCGACGAGGTCGGGAAGCGATGGGATCGGCGCCTGATCCGAAGTGAGATCGGCTGCGGGCGCGGCGGCGATCGACGCGGCCAGCGTTGCCGCCGACAGCGCCGAGGCGGGCATACCCGGCGGGGGAGAGATTTCGAAGAGCGTGCTGACGCCGAGCTGCGTCGCCGCCTGCCCCGCGCCGGCCGGCATTCCGGCCGGCATTCCGGCCGCCGGACCGTTCGCCGGGACCATGCCGGCCCCCGACAAGGCGAGGGCGAAGAAGCCGCCGTTCGCCGTCGCGGTCGGCGTGCCGGCCGCGGCAACGTTGGGACCGAATAAGCCGGTCGCTATGATGTCCATCAGGACCCCTTCTACGGACGGGCTCGAGGCCGCCCGTTCATTATAGGATGGTTTGCGGTGTCGCGTCGCAACGCGGCCGCACGCGTCAGCCGATCGATCCGAGAGCCCGTATCCGCGCGCGGCTGTGGACCTCGTTCTGGGAGAGCACCACGGTGGCCGGCCGGACCCGCTCGATGATCGACCGGACGAAGGGCCGGATCGTCGGATTGGTGAGGATGCACGGTATCTCGCCGGCGGCGGCCAGCCGATCATAGGTCTCGCGCACCGCCGCGATGAACGCCTGGAGGTGCGAGGGGGCCATGGCGAGATGGCGATCGTCGCCCTGGCCGATCAGGCTCTCCGCGAAGGCTTGGTCCCAGTCGGGCGAGAGGGTCACGATCGGGATGGCGCCGTCCCGCGACTGCTGCGCGGAGATCTGCCGCGCGAGCCGGCCGCGGACATGCTCGGTGATCTGGGTGAGGTTCGACGTCATCGGCACCGCCTCGGCGATCCCTTCGAGGATGGTCGGCACGTCGCGGATCGAGATGCCCTCGCCGAGCAGGTTCTGGAGCACGCGCTGCACGCCGGAGATGGAGATCTTGGACGGGATGATGTCGCCGACGAGCTTCTCGGCCTCCTTGTGGACCTCGTTGAGCAGCTTCTGCACCTCCGAGTAGGAGAGCATGTCCGCGATATTGTCCTTGACCAGCTCGGTGAGGTGGGTGGCGATGATGGTGCCGCAGTCGACGACGGTCAGCCCGCGGAAGCCGGCCTCCTCGCGCAGCCCGCGATCGATCCAGAGCGCCGGCAGATTGAAGACCGGCTCGCGCGTCTCCTCGCCGGGAAGGCCGACCGAGCCGTTCGACGGATTGATCACCATCAGGCGGTCGAGACGAAGCTCGCCGCGGGCGACCTCGGTCTCCTTGATGTAGACGACATATTCGTTGGCCTGCAGCGCCATGTTGTCGATGATCCGCACCGAAGGCAGCAGGAAGCCGTAATCGGTCGCCATCTGCCGGCGCAGCGCCCGCACCTGATCGTCCAGCCGCGGCTCGCGGGTCGAATCGTTGATGATCGGAAGCAGCCCGTAGCCGAGCTCGATGCGGATCGCGTCGAGCGCCACGGTGCGGGCGATCGGCTCCTCTTCCTGCGCCGCCGCCGCCTCGGCCACGGCCTTGGCCCGGCGATCGCGCGCCTCCTGCTCCTTCGCCCTTTTCGTCATCGACCAGGCCAGCCAGCCGCAGAGCGCCGCGAAGACGGCGAAGGGAATGAAGGGCAGGCCGGGCATCAGCGCCAGCGCCCCCATCAGGAACGCCACCATGCCGAACGCCTTGGGATATCGGCCGAGCTGCTCGGTGAGCGCCGCGCCGGTCTTGCCGGCGATGCCGCCCTTGGAGACGAGCAGGCCGGCCGCCGTCGACACGATCAGCGCCGGGATCTGGCTCACCAGGCCGTCGCCGACGGTGAGGATGGTGTAGGTGTGGAACGCCTCGCTGACCGCGAGGTCGTGGATGACGACGCCGACGACGAGGCCGACGAGGATGTTGACGCCGGTGATGAGCAGGCCGGCAACGGCATCGCCCTTCACGAACTTGGAGGCGCCGTCCATCGCGCCGTAGAAGCCGCTCTCCGCCTCGATCTCGGTGCGGCGCGCACGCGCCTGGGCCTCGTCGATCATGCCGGCCGAGAGATCGGCGTCGATCGCCATCTGCTTGCCGGGCATCGAATCGAGGCTGAACCGGGCCGCGACCTCGGCGATCCGTCCGGCGCCCTTGGTGATGACGACGAAATTGATGACGATGAGGATGACGAAGATGGTGAGGCCGATCACGGTCTCGCCGCCCATCAGGAACTCGCCGAAAGCGGCGATGACGCCGCCCGCCGAATCCGGTCCCTCATGGCCGTGGCCGAGGATGAGGCGGGTCGAGGCGAGGTTGAGGCCGAGCCTCAGCATCGTTGCGATGAGCAGGATGGTCGGAAAGGCTGAGAGATCGAGCGGCTTCTCGATGAACAAGGCCGTCATCAGGATCATGACGGAGAGCGTGATCGACAGCGCCAGGCCGAGATCGAGCATCCATGGCGGCATCGGCAGGATGAGCATGGCGATGATCGCCATGACGCCGCCGGCCAAGGCGAGGTCGCGATTGTCGCCGACGCGCTGCATCAGCTGGACGAGCTTGGAGGACATCGATCTGGCTCCGCGTCAGGCTGCCGGCGAGACGGGAATGCCCGCCTCGATGAAGCTCTTGAGCTTGTTGCGCATCGTCCGCACCGAAATGCCGAGGATGGAGGAGGCGCTGGTCCGGTTGCCGCCGCAGCGCTCCAGCGTGTGGAGGATGAGCTCCCGCTCGACGTCGGCCATGCTGCGGCCGACCAGGGCTTCGACGGCCGGGCCGTCGGGAGCGTCCGACGCTTCCGGAGCCGCCATCGCCGAGCCGTCCTGGAGCACCAGAGCGTCCGGCTCGATCGTCGCCCCCTTGGCGAGCAGGACGGCGCGGTGGACGACGTCCTCGAGCTCGCGGACATTGCCCGCCCAGCCATGGTGGCGCAGGCGGCGAACCGCCTCCGCCGAAAAGGGGCGGACCGGAAGGCCGTTGGCGAGCGCCAGATGCTCGGCGAAGGCGCCGGCGAGCAGATCGATGTCGCTGCCCCGTTCGCGGAGCGCCGGCAGGGAGATGCGGACCAGCCCGATCCGCGCCAGCAGGTCCGCGCGGAAGGCGCCGCGGGCGGCGAGCTTCTCGAGATCGAGGCTGGTCGAGGCGATCAGCCGCGCCCGCTGCAAGCGCGCCGCGCCGTTGAGGCCGATGCGGGCCTCGTCCTCCTGAAGCCAGGCGGCGAGGCGGGCCTGGGCGACGGCACCGAGGGCGCCGATCTCGCGGAGGAAGACGGTGCCGTCGGCGGCTTCGCCGAGGCGGCCGGTGCGGGCGGCGACGGCGCCGTCGAAGGCGCCCGCCTCATGCCCGAACAATTCGGACTCGATGATCTCGGCGGAGACGCCGGCGCATTCGACGACCAGGAACCGGCCGCTTCGGCCGGAGCGCTCGTGGACCATCCGGCCGACGACTTCCTTGCCGGTGCCCTTCTCGCCGGCGATCAGGATGGGGGCGCTGCTCGGGGCGACCGCCCGCGCATAATCGATGGCGTGGAGCAGGCGCGCATCGGCGCCGATCGGCTGCGAGACGCGGTGGCCCACCGAGAGGATGACGGCGGCGATGAGCTCGCGCTGGGGCGGCAGCGGCAGGTAGTCGAAGGCGCCGGCGCGGATCGCCGCCACGGCGCGCGCCGCCGACGCCTCGATGCCGCAGGCCAGGACGGGAACGGCGATCCGCTCGGCGCGGAGCCGCGAGATGAAGTCGGCGACGTCGAGCTCGACGTCGACCATCGCGAGATCGCCGCCGTCCGTGCGCAGCGATGCCAGCGCGGCGTCCGGGGCGTCGGCCATGACGACCTCGGCGCCCGCCTCGCGCGCCATCCCGGCGGCGCGCCGGAACTCGCTTCCCGGCGTGCCGAGCAGCACGACCCGGATCAGGGTGGGGTCGGCGGGGCGCATCAATATTCCTGCTTGACCGTCTCGGTGAGGGTGACGCCGAGGGAGCCGTCGATCATGACGAGCTCGCCGCGGGCGATCAGGCGATCGTTGACGAAGACGTCGACCGGCTCGCCGACGCGGCGATCGAGCTCGACGACGGTTCCGGCGCGCATCTGGATGAGCTCGCCGACCTGGACCCGGGCGCCGCCGAGGACAGCCTTGATCTTGACCGGTACGTCATAGACGGCCTCGAACTCGTCGACGGCAGGCCCGGTCCGCACCGGCAGCATCGTCTCCGGCGCCGGGACGGGTGCCGCGTCAGCGGCGAGGTCGTCCAATCCGCTCGGCGGTGAATCGAACGGGGTCGGGATCATTTCCTGGGCGTTGGCGTCCATCTTCCATTCCTTCCGTTAGGCGGCCATCCACTGGCGGACCACCGAGACCGCCTCGAGCGGGCTGGTCGCGACCGCGTCGCCGATGCGATTGATGGCGGAGAGCTTGATGCGGCCGTCGACCTGGGCGAGCGCGATCTCCTGATCGAGCATGCTGGGTTGGGCGTTGGCGGCGGCCAGAGCGGCCTGGCCCGCCTCACCCTCCAACGGGTTCGCGGCGATGGCGAGCGCCTCCGGCTCCTGAGCGACCGCCAGAGCGGGCGCCGGCTCGGCCTCCCGACGGTCCCGATTCGGCCGCAGCATGCGCAGGGCGAACAGGGCGACGGCGGCGATGATGAGCAGCTTCAGCACGCTGAACAGCTGATCGGTGGGCAGGCTCGAGAGCCAGCTCTCCTCGGTCGCGGCGAGATCCTCGGCGGTGAACGGCATCGATTCGACGACGACGCTGTCGCCGCGCTCGGCATCGAAACCGACGGCATTCTCGACCAGCCGCTGGAGCCTCTGGATCTGGGGCTGGGGAAGCCCCTGCTGTCCCCCGTCGACCATCACCGCGACGGTCAGGCGGGTCACCGTGCCGGGGGTGCGCACCCGGACCGTGTTGGTGCGGCTATTGTCGAAGGTGGTGTCCTCGGACGTCTCGTTGCGCGCCGACTGGCGGCGGTCGCCGCCGCCGGCCGCCGGTGCCGCGTCGGCCTCGGGCAGCTGCTCGGCAACGGTCGCGCCTTCGGCGGCCGCGGCGGTCTCGCTATTCTGATCGTTGGATTCGACGGTCACCTGGCGGGCGATCGCCTGCCGGTCGGGATCGACGAGGCTGGCCTCCTCGCGGGTCGAATCGCGATCGACCGTGGCCGAGACCTCGGCGCGGACCTTGCCGGCGCCGACGATCGGCTCGAGCATCGTCTCGATCTGCTGACGCATCCGCGCCTCGACCGCCTGCTGGCGCTCGTCGGCATCTCCGCCCGAAGCCGCTCCGGCCTCGCCGGCACGGGCGAGCAGAGCGCCGGTCTGGTCGACGATCGAGACGCTTTCCGGCGACAGCTCGGGCACCGACGAAGCGACGAGGTGGCGGATCGCCTGGACCGATTCGCCCGAAAGCCGGCCGCGGGTCTTGACCGTCACCGCCGCCGTCGCGCGGCGCGGCTCGTTCGCGAAGATCGCCCGTTCCGGCATGACGATATGGACGCGCGCCTTGGTGACGTTCTCGAGGCTCTGGATCGACTGGGCGAGCTCGCCCTCGATCGCGCGGGTCTCGTTGAGCCGGGCGCGCGACGACGAGACGCCGAACGGCTCCTCCTCGTCGAGAATGGCATAGCCGATCCGGCCGCCCAGGCGCTCCGATGCCATGCTCATCCTGAGCTCGGCCAGCCGGTCCTGCGGGGCCATCACCGCGGTGCCGTCGGCCGAGAGCTGGAACGGCACATTCTCCGTCCGCAGCCGCTCGACGATCGACTGCGCCGCCGACGGATCGAGGTCGGTATAGAGGTAGCCCATCTCCGAGCTGCCGCCCGACCGGGTGGCGAGATAGGCGAGAGCGGCCAGCAGGAAGACGGCGACGCCCCCCATCAGCGCGACGCGCCGCATGCCGATCCGTCCGACGAGGTCTCTGATGGAATTCAAGGCTGGCCCCATGACTGTCGGGCACCCCGCCCTTCAGATTGATTATAGGAAGAAATGGGGCGGCAACTTTTGCCGGGGGGAATATTTTGCCGGTCCGCGGTCCGGTTCGGGGCCCGGGCGGCCGGTCAGACGGGCGGCAGCAGCGCGTCGAGCTCGGCGCGGACCGCGTCGCGTCGCGCCGCGGCATCGAGCAGCAGGCCGCCCTGCTCCCAGCGGATGCGGGCGTCGCCCTGGACCAGCGAGGCGTCGGCGAGCACGGTCAGCGACAATCGGCGCCGCTCCCGGCTGCGCCGCTCGGCGACCAGGGCCTCGACCGCCTCGACCTGATCGGGATGGACGTGGATGGTGAGCGGCTCGCCGCGACGCACCTGGGCAAGGGCGCGGCCGATCGCCGCCTCGATGGCGGCCCTATCGTCGGTCGCCAGCTCGCGCGCGGCCAGCAACTCGCCGGCGGCGAGGGCGAGCTCGCCGGCCTCCCGGACCACCTTCTTTTCGACCTCGGCGAAGCGCTCTTCGATCAGCTCGAGCGACGCCTGCAGCGCATCGACCGCGGCAAGCACCGCCGTCTCGCGCTCGCGGCGCGCCTGCTGGAGCCCTTCCTGATAGGCCTCGGCACGCGCGACGGCGATCATCGCCTCCTGTTCGCTGCGCAGGCGCCGCAGCTCGGCCTCGATCGATTCGAGGGCGCCGCGATCGACCCGCGGGGCGGCTTCGGCGCCCGGCGCCGCATCGGTGAAGATGCGGTCAAAGGCAAAAGGCTTGACCTGGAAGGCGACTCCCATGCGGCGGCTCCCTTCGAACTGGATCGGATCAGAGGATCACGGCGTCGTCGTTGCGCGGATCGACCAGCACGATCTCGCCGGAATCCGAGAGCGACTTGGCCAGCCGGACGAGGGCGGTCTGGGCCTCCTCGCAGTCGCGGGCGCGGACCGGGCCCATCGAGGCCATGTCGTCGCGCATCAGCTTGGCGGCGCGCTGGGTCATGCCGCTGAAGAAGAGCTCGCGCATCTCCTCGGGGGCGCCCTTCAGCGCCAGCGCCATCGAGCGCTTGTCGGCCTTGCGCACGATCGTCGCGATCGCGGCCGGCAGCAGGTTCATCAGATCCTCGAAGGTGAACATCAGCGCCCGGATCCGCTCCGCCGATTCCGGCGCGCGCTCGTCGAGCGCCGACAGCATCGACTCCTCGGTCGAGCGGTCCATGCAGTTGAACACGTCCGCCATGCTCTCGTGCGGGTCGCGGCGCTGGGCGCGCGACAGGTTGGTCATGAACTCGGTCCGCAGCGTGGACTCGACCTCCTGGATGACCTCCTTCTGGACGGTGTCCATGCGCAGCATGCGGTGGACGACGTCGACGCCGATCTCGCGCGGCAGCTCGGCGAGCACGCGCGCGGCATGGTCCGGCTTGAGCTTGCTCAGGATGACGGCGACGGTCTGCGGATATTCGTTCTTGAGATAGGAGGCCAAAACGGTCTCGCTGACGTTGGAGAGCTTGTCCCACATCGTCCGGCCGGAGGGGCCGCGAATATCCTCCATGACCTCGCGCACCTTGTCGGAGGGCATGATCTCCGAGAGCAGCCGCTCGGTGGTCTCGTAGGAACCGTGCAGCGAGGCCATGGAGTGGATCTCGCTGGTGAACTGGACCAGGAGATGCTCGACGGCGCCGGACGGCAGCCGGCCGAGCTGCGCCATGGTCGCGGACAGCTCCTTGACCTCGTCGACCGAGAGCTGCTGCCAGATCGGCGCGCCATGCTCCTTGCCGAGAACGAGCAGCAGCGCCGCGGCGCGCTGCAGGCCGGAAAACTTCTTCAGCTCCGGCGGCTCGGGCGTGGTCATGATCGCGTTCATTCAGTCTCTCTTGCGGATAAGTGCGGCCAAGCGCCCCGATCGGGGCATTCCCCTCTATTATAGGAGGAAGATGGCGGAGAAGGCGCGCGGATGACGATCAACTTGTCGAACAGCCTGGCAGGGCTCTCGCTGCTGACCGGCGGCAACGCCTTTGCCGGAATGAGCTTCGGAATCAGCTTCGAGACGCGCGCCGTCCGCCTCGCCAAGGCGCAGTTCACCACCGCGGAAGTGACGCCGCCCTGGAAGTCCGACGCCGCCGCGCCCTTGGTCTCGGCGATCAAGCGGATGGCGACGCTCATCGACAAGCCCGATTCCGGCGGCGGCCTCCCCGCCGACATCCAGACCAGCTTCATCGCCTACAAAGCGCTCGACCGGCTGCGGCTGCTCGCCGAGTCCGCGGTCAAGACGACGACCCCGGCGGCGGAGCGGCTGACCCTCCAGACCCATTTCGCGAAGGGGCTCGCGGACCTCGAGAAGTTCCTCGGCAGCGCGCCGGCCGACAAGGTGAACCTCGCCTTCAGCCAGCCGACCCGCCGCGCGGAGAGCGTGCCCGTCACCGTCGCCGATCCCTACAAGACCGTCACCGCCGGGGTCGTCGCCGAGCGATCGGCGCCGCTGCCGGGGATGACCGGCAGCGAGGTGTTCAGCCTCACCCTCAGCAAGAACGGCAGCAGCGAAATCGTCACCGTCGACCTGGCGCAGACGCCGCAGCCGCCGACGCTCGATTCGGTGGCCGACGCCTTCAATGCCGCGATCGCCGCCATTCCCATGCGCAACCCGGACGGGACGCTCGCGCTCGACGCCGACGGCAACGTCCAGCCGAAATGGACCGCCGAATTCGTCCCCGACAAGTCGACCGGCCGCTGGGGCCTTTCGCTCGACATGCCGACCGGCGAGATCTCGGTCGACCAGGTCGGCGCCGGCGACGCGCTGATCGTCGCCAGCGGCCACACCGCGCTGGACGCGCCGACCGCCGCCCGCATCAGCCGTATCGACGATCCCGCCGGCACCCTCGAACGGCGCACCGTCGCGACGATCGCCGCGGTGGACCGCCTGGCCACCGAGCGCGCCGAGATGCTCGCCCCGGCCGATGCCGAGGCGCGGACCATGTTCGCTGCCACCGATGCGCGCGCCGTGGTCACCGACGCGCAAGGCTATAGCTATCTCGTCGGCACCACGGCGGGCGATCTCGGCTCGAACCGGTCCGACGGCAACGAAGATTTATTCCTCACCAAGCTCGACGGCGAAGGCCGGGTGGTCTGGCAGCGCACGCTCGGCGCCGCCGGCGAGAGCCGGGGCGCGGCGATCAGCATCGCCGCCAATGGCGACGTCGTCGTCGCGGGAACCGTCACCGGCGCCTTCGACGGCACCAACAGCGACGGCGACATGCTGGTCGCGCGGTTCGACGCGAGCGGAGACGAGAAGTTCGCCACCCTGGTGCGGGCGGCGGGCCAGGACAGCGCCCAGGCCGTCGCGGTCGGTGCGGACGGATCGATCTTCGTCGGCGGTCGCTCGGCCACCGGCGGCGGCGACGCCTTCATCGCCCGCCTCGACAGCAGCGGCCGCGTCACCGAGCGCCGGACGATCGACAGCGGCGGCGTCGACGGCGTCAAGGCCCTCGCCGTGGACGGGGGCGGCAATCTGCTCGCGCTGACCGGCGAGGACGGCAATGCCCGGCTGCGCCGGATCGACCCGGCCGCGCTCGCCACCGACCTCGCCACGCTCGATCTCGGCGCGGCGGACGCGCGCGCCTTGGCGATCGCCGCCGACGGCAGCGTCGCCGTCGTCGGAGCGACGACCGGGCCGCTTGCCGGCAGCCAGGTCAACAGCACGAGCGGCGGCCGCGACGGCTTCGTCGCCCGGATCGACTCGGCGCTGGCCGGCGCTTCGATCACTTATGTCGGCGGCGCCTCGGACGACCAGCTGGACAGCGCCGCCTTCCTCGACGGCTCCCTCTATGTCGGCGGGCGCACCAGCGGCGATCTCGCCGGGGGGCGCAGCGGCATCACCGACGGCTTCGTCACCCGCGTCGACGCCGCCACCGGCGCGATCCAGTCGACGATGCAGTTCGGCCAGACTACGCAGCGGACCGAGCCGGTCCACGTCGCCGTCGCCAAGGGCGCCAACAATGCGCTCGGAGCGCTCGGGCTCAGCCGCGGCACCATCAACCCGGTCGATTCGGTCATGCTGGTCGCGCAGACCAGCCTTCGCGCCGGCGACGAATTCTCGATCCGCGTCGACGGCGGCGCCGCCCGCAAGGTGGTGATCGCCGCCGACGAGACGCTCGCCACCCTCTCCGCGAAGCTGCGCCGCCTCACCGGGACCGCCATCACGGTCACGACGCCCATCGTCGACGACGGCAAGGCGCTTCGGATCGACGCCAAGCCGGGGCACGAGATCGAGCTGATCGCCGGCGGCAGCGGCCGCGACGCGCTCGGCAAAATCGGCCTGGCGCCGGCGCGGCTCGTCGCCGCGGCGCCGCTCGGCGACAAGGCGCCGACCGTCCGCCCGGGCGGCAATTTCGCGCTCGGCCTCAGCGACGCGCTCGACCTCGGCACCGCGGCCGGCGCCGCCTTGGCGCTGGACCGGGTCAAATCGGCGCTGTCGATGACCCAGACCGCCTTCCGCTCCCTCTATTGGGACAGCAGCAAGGAGGCTTTGGTCAACGGCGCCGGACGGCGCGGCGGCACGGTCTCCCCCTACATGCAGGCCCAGGCGGCGCGCTACCAGGACGCGCTCAACCGCCTCGGCGGCGGCACCACCACCACCAGCTTCGGATTCTGATCATGAGCGGATCGAACATCAACCTGCTGCAGGGCCTCAACCAGGCGATGCGGCATTTGTCGGACCGGCAGCGGGTCATCGCCCAAAACATCGCCAATAGCGAGACGCCGGGCTACCGATCGCGCGACCTTTCGGCGCCGGACTTTTCGAGCCTCGTCGCCGCGCAGGGCCAAGCCGGCGCGCCGCGGGTCGAGCGCCCGCGGGTGACGCTGACCAGCGGCATGACCGCGATGGGCGCGACCGCGGGCAACGCGAGCCGCTTGATCGAGGATAGCGACGTCAGCGAGACCAAGCCCGACGGCAACAATGTGACGCTCGAGGACCAGCTGCTGAGGATGGGCCAGGTGCAGGCGGACTTCGCCACCCTGACGGGCCTCTACCGCAAGCAGATGGGCCTGCTCCGCGGCGCGATCGGCCGCGGCGGCTGATCGGCGGGAGAAACCGGGTAAAGTTTACGAAGGTGACGGGTACCTGGCGCTCGTCCGGCGCCCCGGCCGCGGAACGCAACGACCGGCTCCGCGACCCGGTCTCGCGCCAAATTGACGAGTCCCTGGGGGTCGTCAATTTCATCATCTGTGGACGCCCCCTACAGCGCAAGCGGTTTTTCGGGCGTGGCACGTTGTCGGATGCTGCCATCTGTCCGG
>NZ_QDFY01000021.1 GCF_003347635.1 Sphingosinicella terrae | reverse complement strand
GGCTCCGCAAGCCAATTGGCCCCTTCGTCTAGCGGTCTAGGACGTCGCCCTCTCACGGCGAAAACACGGGTTCGAGTCCCGTAGGGGTCACCAGCTAAATCAACGACTTAGCCGCCCCAACCGGTCCGCCAAAAGGCTACTTGCTGCATATTCACTGCAAAGCCGTGGCTGGATTTCAGCGGATCGTCGCGGACATCAAAGCTCGACAGGCGAGCAATCCTTCCGCAACCTTCGCCAGTGGCGAATCACCGCTTCGCTGAGGCGCGTGGGAACCGTGGAGCGAGCTGCGTCGGGATCAACCTAGTGGCGCTGCTTGTTTGCGTGGCTCGTCAGCGGCGCGGCCCACGCCGCTAGTCGTTGCCGCCTATTCCGGGTACGACGCCCGAAGGCCGAGGAACTCAGTCAAGCTCGCAGCCGGTGTTAGGGTGATCGTACCGACCTTGATTGTGCGGATCTGGCCTGCGCGGATCAGGTCATACAGCTTCGAGCGGCCGATGCCGGTTGGCCGGCACGCCTCGGGGATGCGCGCCGTGAGAGCATACGGGGCACTCAAAGCCGAGCGTCTTCCGAATGAGGGGGCTTAGACATCTGGTCGGTGTATCGCAGTTTCAATCGATCCGGGACGGCCTCCTTGACGCATTTAGCACCACCCTGAGAAATCTGGACGCGCTGGCTGGGCTGCTTTTGACCGAAAGCGCGATGGTCCGTAAGGCGAACCAACTCACTACTGAAAGGGGCGGCAGCTCGCTGATTAGAGAGCTTTCCCGGAACTAAGCGACTTGGGGCCGCGGAGTGAACGCGGCATGGACCTTACCTCATCATGCTCAAGTTCGACTGTGTCCAGCAGAGCGGAAAGCGACATGCCTAGTGCGACGGCAATCCGGGCCATCGAGATCAGCCCCACATTGATCTCACCGCGCTCGATCTTGCCGAAGGCTCCGCGGTCCAGATTCGCGAGGGCCGCGAACGCCTCCTGCGACAGGCCTTGGTTACGCCGCAATTCCCGAACCCGGGTGCCGAATGCGAGCTGAACCGAGGGATATTTCATCCCCCCATAATCACGGGTGCACTACGGGGGTCCACGGATTATATATCCCCGGTATATTGACTGTGATATACAGTCAGTGGATTGGTTTGATGCGGGGGCGCGCACGGGCGCCAATGGTAAGGCTGAGCCGGTCACCGAAAGGAAGCTTATGAACGTCTATAGCTTCACGGCCATCCGCGGCGTCCAGGCCGGCCGAGCTTATTATGTGGCGATGGTCCCTCTCAAGACTCTGGAGCGGCTTTTCCAGTTTAGCGAGGGTGAGCTGCCCCCTCAGCTTCGTGCGCAACGGGAGCTGAACAAGGCGCGAGTGCCCGGTATAGCTCGCTACCTTACGACCAATGCTGGACAATATGTGCTCTCGGCGCTGGCCGCGACGGTTGACGGCGTCATGCGATTCGAGCCGGCCGATGGACATCGGTCTGCCGGCAACCTGATTGTCGACATGAATGCCACGATCCTGATCAATGACGGTCAGCATCGAAGAGCCGGCATCATTGAGGCGCTTAAGGAACGGCCTCATCTCGGTGAGGAGACGATCGCCGTCACTCTGTTTCCGGACGAGGGGCTTGCTCGCTCGCAGCAGATGTTCGTCGACCTGAATCAACATGGCGTGAAGCCTTCGAGGTCGCTCCGGCTCTTCTATGACAGCCGAAACCAGGCAGCCGGGCTTTCGCGGGCCGTCATTGATGCCATCCCACTGTTCCGTGACCTCACCGACCTCACCCGAGCCTGTGTCTCAAGCGGATCGCGCAAGCTCTTCGCCTTCGGCAATATCCATAGCGCAACCGCCACTCTCGTCGAGGAGGCAGGTTTGGATGCAAGTGAAGACAATCCCCGACCTGCGGTCGAGTTTTGGACCCACGTCATCGCAGCGATGCACGAATGGCGGCTTGTTGGCGAAGGCCGGCTCACCGCGGCGGAGCTCCGGCAGGATCGGGTACACGCCCACGGCGTCGCGATGGAGGCGATGGCGATCGCCGGCGCCAGAATGATGGTGGAGCGCCCGATTGAATGGCCCGAGAGCCTGCAAGGCCTGGCCTCGATCGATTGGTCGCGATCGAACGCTCGGCTGTGGGAAGGCAGAGCGCTCGTCGGCGGTCGTATCAACCGGTCTCGAACGAGCGTGCTTCTGACTGCCGAGGTTATCCACAGCGCTTTACGAAAAGAGCCGAAAAAGGCGAACTAAAGAACTGACGCAGGCAAGCGCATCAGCTAGGGTTTTCGGGTGAAGGACGTGAACAGCAAAGCCTCGATGGAAGCGCCTGCGGGGCCCGAGTCCATCGACAAACTCATGGAGGACGTGCGGGAGATTTATCTCTCGGATCACCGTCCATGGGTCGTAGGCTACTCCGGCGGGAAGGATTCCACGACGGCGCTCCAGATCATCTGGAGCGCGATCTCCGTCCTCCCGTCGGCGCAGCGCACGAAGAATATCTACGTCATCAGCTCCGACACGTTGGTCGAGACTCCGGTCGTCTCCCGTTATATCGATGTGACGCTCGAGCGGATCGCAGCAGCGGCACTCGAGCAGAAAATGCCCATCATCACGGAGAAGGTCGTTCCTAACGTCGACCGGAGCTTCTGGGTCAACATGATCGGCCGCGGCTATCCTGCCCCCTCCCGCCGTTTCCGCTGGTGCACCGAGCGGCTGAAGATCGAGCCCGCTAACGACTTCATCAAGAGCCGCGTCGCCGAGTTCGGTGAGGTGGTAATGGTTCTCGGCGTTCGCTCGCAAGAGTCGGCGACAAGGGCTCAGGTCATGTCCCTTCACCGGATCGAGGGTTCGCGGCTGTCGCGCCACTCGTCTCTGCTCAACGCCTTTGTCTATGCGCCGATCGCGAGCTTCTCGACCGACGACGTGTGGACCTATCTGCTCCAGAACCCCTCGCCCTGGGGTAATGACAATCGCGACCTCGTTGCCATGTACCGCAACGCGCAGGCGGGCGAATGTCCGCTGGTCGTCGACACTTCAACGCCTTCCTGCGGCAATTCCCGCTTCGGATGCTGGGTCTGCACCGTGGTCGAACGAGACAAGGCAATGGAGGCAATGATCGACTCCGGCGAGGAGTGGCTTACACCTTTGCTCGAATTTCGCGACCTGCTAGCGGAAACCCAGGACCCGGAGCGCAAGCGGGAGTTTCGCGATTTTCGTCGCCGTACCGGCCAGATCAACTTCATTCCAGGCACCGACCGGGTGATGCCCGGCCCCTATACCCTTGAATTTTGCCGGAGTCTGCTCCGCCGGCTCCTCGAAACTCAGAAAGAGGTGGCGAGGGATGCGCCGATTGGCGAAGCGCCCATTCTTATCCAGGAAGACGAGCTACACGAGATTAGGCGGCTTTGGCGAACCGAGCGCGGCGATTGGCCGGACAGCGTGCCGAGGATCGTCCGGGAAACCCTCGGCAGGGACCTTGACTGGGTCGCCGAGGATGCCGTCGCCTTCACTGCCGACGACGGCGAGCTGCTTGACGAGATCTGCGCCGAAAACCAGGTGCCAACCGATCTCGTCATGCGCTTGCTCGATATCGAGCGGGCTTCGCACGGCCTCAAGCGCCGTCATGCGGTTCATACGCGGATCGAGAATGCCTTCGGTCTCGACTGGCGTGACCTCGACCTCGTCGTCGACGAACAGCGGCGCAGGCTCGGAATTGAGAATGCCGATCGGCTTGAGGACGATCCCGAACATTCGCCTGCCTCCCAGGAAGACAGGACAAAATGATTCTTCGAACGATCGAACTCGAGAACTTTGGGCTGTATGCCGGCCGCCAGCAGCTCGACCTCGTTCCGACCCGGGGCCGGCCCGTCGTCCTGTTCGGCGGGTGCAACGGCGCCGGTAAGACGACTCTTCTTGAGGCGGTCCGGCTGGCGCTCTATGGAAAGCGCGCGCTCGGGCTTAGGGTCTCCCAGTCTGAATATGAGGATTATCTCCAGCGCCGGGTTCATGTCGGCTCGAAAGGTAACGCTGCGCGAGTTGCCTCGGTCGGCCTTGAGTTTGATTACGCGGAAGCCGGGATAGTCCAGCGCTACCGGGTTTCCAGACGCTGGACGGTGCGGGGCGCGAGGGCCGTCGAGACACTTATCCTCGAGAAGGACGGAACTCCGGTCGAAACGGTTCCGCGCGAGGAATGGCACGCCTTCCTTCAGGAGCTGATTCCGCCCGGAGTGTCGCAGCTCTTCTTCTTCGATGGCGAGAAGATCGCCGAAATTGCCCGTGACGACCCGGACGAGGGGCTTGCGGACGCCGTCCGGGGCCTGCTCGGAATCGAGCTGGTCGGCCGCCTTCGTACGGATATCGGTCTTTATCTGGCCCGCCGCAGCCGTCGCGACGACGGCGGCGCGGCGGAGATGCTCGAGACTGTCGTTCGTGAGATCGGCGCCCTTGATCGCCGAATAGCCGATCTGACCGAGGAGGTAGCCGAGCTTAACACTCGCCATCTCGCGCAGACCGGGGCGGCGACCAAGGTCCGCCAGCGCTTTATCGCCGAAGGCGGCGATGCCGCTAACAAGCGTGCCTCGCTAGAGGGGATGAGGACGGAGATCCGAGAGCAGATCGCCCGGCGCGAGCAGGAGCTTCGTGACCTTGCAGGAGGACTGCTGCCCTTCGCCATGGCCCCCAGGTTGCTCGAGCGCTTCCTTGCAGCTTTGTCGCGGGCGGGGGATGCCGGAGCCGCCGAGGAGGCCGAAGCGCTTCGGCGCCGCCTGCTCGCCTGGCGGGCAACCGGCGAGCCGGCCAGGAGCGCCGCCTGGAAGGATGGGCATTGGCGCGATCTCGAAGCCTTCCTCACGGCGGATGCCGACAGCTCAGGGCATTGCGACACTTCGCTCGCCAGGCTGGACGCCGCTGAGCGTCGACGGCTTGCTACCCGGCTCACGGAGGCGCGCGACGGGATGCCGGCGAAGGTATCGGTGCTGGTTTCGGACCTCGATGCGCTTACCAAGCGGCTCAGAAACGTCGATGCCGAGATGGTCAGGGCCTCGGGCCACGCTGCCGGCGTCGTCCTGGACGAGCTCCTCCTTGCCGAGAAGGATGTCGGGGTTGTCGAGGCCCAGCTGAAGGCGCGGATCGAGGAGCTTCGAGGCCTTGAATATGAGCGGGCTACTTTGATCCGGGCGAAGGACCGAGCGATCGAGGCCCAGAGCGAGGCGGCCGCGACGGAGGAGCGAGCGGCTCTGGCCGGGCGGGTCGGACGAGCGCTGAAGCAATATGAAGAGCGGCTTCTCGAACTCAAAATCGCTCAGCTCCGGAAGGAATTCGTCGAGTGCTTCAATCACCTTTCGCGAAAGGGCAGCTTCGTCGCCAACGTTCGGATCGATCGCGCCACGTTCGATGCGACCCTCATCGATCGCGACGGAGTCGAGATTCGCAAATCGAGCCTGTCCGCGGGTGAGAAGCAGGTCTATGCGATCGCCATGCTGTGGGCGCTCGCCCGCACCAGCGGTCGGGCTCTTCCCATGATCATCGATACGCCCCTCGCTCGGCTGGACAGCGAGCACCGCTCGACGATCGTCGAGCGGTACTTCCCTCAGGCCAGCCACCAGGTCATCGTCCTTTCGACCGACACCGAAGTGGATGGAGCTCTGCTCGAGCGGCTATCGCCCAGCGTCAGCCACTCCTATCGTCTCGAATATGATCACCAGTGTCGGGCGACACGCGCGGTTCCCGGTTATTTCGGCGAGGAACCCAGGGAGGCAGCCGATGCACTACAGCAAGCTTAGAATCTCGACCGAAGCGACAAGCCGGCTGCGCTCTCTTCGCCAACGTACCGGGGTCACTCCCAATCTCCTCTGCCGTGCCGCGATCATGCTTTCGCTTGAGGAGGGGCCCGTCACCTCGCTTGCGCCGGACGAGAAGGGACTGGAATTCAACGCCTACACCCTCACCGGCGAGCATACCGGGACGATCGGCGCGCTGCTTCGCTTCGTCGAGGAAGATGACGGCGGCCCCGAGCTCAGCGACCCGGTTCTGATCGAGCGTCTTCGGGCGCACATTCACCGCGGCATCGGGACCCTGGCGGTGCGAGCCAAGTCACCGGCCGATCTGGGACGGCTGGCGATGAGGATCTGATGCTCGGGTCAACCCTTCCCGTCTACCTCGACCATAATGCGACAACCCCTGTCGATCCGCAGGTGGCCGCGGCGATGATGCCCTACCTCAGCGAGATTTTCGGCAACCCGTCGAGTGTTGAGCATGTTCACGGCAGCCAAGCCCAGGGCGCCGTTGCTAAGGCTCGCGAACAGATCGCTCAGGTCCTCGGCGCAAGAAGCAATGAAATCATCCTGACCGGGAGCTGCACCGAGGCGAACAACATCGCCATCCTCGGCGCAGCGCGAGCACAGCCAGACCGCCGTCACCTGATCACGACAGCGGTCGAGCACCCGTCCGTGCTCGAGCCCTTTCGGCAGCTCCAGCGGGAGGGCTATGCACTCACGGTTATTGCTGTCGACGAGCAAGGCCGGGTCGATCCGGGGGATGTCGATGCCGCGCTGCGCGATGATACCGGACTCGTCTCCGTCATGGGCGCCAACAATGAAGTCGGAACGATTCAGCCGATCGCAGAAATCGGCGCCTTGTGCGAACGCCGGGGGGCTCTGTTCCACAGCGACCTTGCTCAGCTGATGGCTCACCGCAAGGTCGACGTCGCCGCTAGCCACATTCACCTTGCGAGCCTTTCGGGCCATAAGGTCTATGGCCCCAAGGGCGTCGGGGCTCTATATGTTCGGTCACGCTCGCCTCGGGCACGGCTCCAGCCCATCATGTTCGGCGGGGGGCAGGAAAAGGGAATTCGCCCGGGGACCGTCGCCGTGCACCTTGCCGTCGGCCTTGCCAAGGCGGTCGAGATTGTTACGCGTGAAGCGGAGGCGGCCGATCAGCGCCTCCGGGCAATGGCCGAAGCTTTCCTCGATCGTGTCTCGGCGGGAATAGACGGAGTCCAGCTCAATGGCCACCCGACCGAACGGATCGTCAATAACATCTCCTTGTCGATCGCCGGCGTCGAGCCGCTGGCGCTCATGCAGCGCCTGAACACGTTCGCCAGCTTTTCTGCATCCAGCGCCTGCGCCACCGAGAAAGTGCAGACCAGCCCAGTCCTTCTTGCTATGTTCGGCAATACGCCGCGCGCGCGCCAGGCGTTCAGGGTGTCGCCGGGGCGATTCACGAAGGACCATGAGCTGCTTGAATTTGCAGATCTCGTCGTCGTAGCGGCGAAGGACCTGCGCCGCTACGCCGCCTGACGGCGGCGCTTAATTCCGTCAAAGTGGCTCACCGAAGCCGGGCGGCCTCCTCGATCGCGCGCCTGATGATGCTTCGCCCTGATCCGGAAGCGTTGCGGAAGCGGTCGTCGGCAAAGTCGATGCGAGCTGCCGGCTCGAGCACTCGACGGAAATGGCCGACGGAGATGATCTTCGTTTCGAACGCATCCTTCGCCAGGATGCGGAGAATGTCGAACAGGGCCTGCAGACCGACGGTTTTGAAAATGAAGGAGTCGGTGCGCGCAAATGACCAGAACAGGTCGTTGCAGGCCGTAAGATAGTTCAACACCATCGTGTAGATTACAACGTCCTGGCCCTCGAAATATGCCTCACGCAACGGAGAGCGGTCCTTTCGCCGCTCCCTGATATCGATTCTTCTGACTTTTCGGGGAGTCTGGAGGTTGTTGGCATCCGCCTTTGGATTGCTGGTGATCAGGCGAGCAATTCCCTCCACCACGACCGCCGTCGACACCTTCCAGCCGACGCCGCCAGTAAGGTGGGCTAGCTGCGCATCCTTCTTGGGAGCAATGATGATCCTGCCTTTCAGCGGGGACTTGGGATCACTGCCAAGCCGCCGGGTCAGGAACACCGCAAGCTTGTCGGGACTCCAGTAAGAAGGTTCATCATCGTCGATATTGTAACCAAACATCTCATAGGTGAGACTCTTGTCGACCCTCTTCTGATTCGAGTTGATGGTGGCGAATATCTGCGCCTGAAAGGGCTTGGGCAGGTCGAGATAGACTGCACAGATCATGTCCATGCCCAGGCGCTCGACGACTTCCGCCTTGGCGAAGCCGAACAGGCGGTGCTGCCCGTCAACGACGGCAGCGAGCTTGTCGATCGTGGGAATGACGAGTTCGTGGCAGCCGTCGGCGGCCAACTCGATGCGCCAGCGCCGGTCGACCTGGGCGGAGCTTGCCGCCGTAGCCGCTGTCAACTGGTCCGCCTCGGCGTCTTCGAGCGCCTGATCTTCCGGGGCATCCTCGATCATTCCGTCGGTCGGCCGCGAGTTTGCCGCAAGGATGATGGAGTTCGGAAATGCGGAATCGTCACGATCGATATACCTACCGATCTCCTGAAGACGCTTTTCCTGATACTCCCGCTGAATGCCTCCCAAAAGATACGGCTTTTCGGGATTATCGGTATGCTCTGCGGTCAGCCGGTCGCTGAAGCAGACGTCGAGGAGAAGCTTGGCAGGCAGTGCCGCAACCCAGCATTCCGCTAGCTCCTGATGGACGCGGAGCGCCTTCGTTCGGAAGGGGAACGTGATCTGCGGGATCGTCATGATTGAAATCCTGTGAGATTGCCTTCGAGAGGACGCGTCGGATCGTCGCCGCCGATCGAAGCGGTCGGAGCCCGGTCGTCATAATAATCGGCGTTGTCCGCGTTCGCGATCCACCAGTACCACAGGGAAGCCAGAGTGCTTGCGCCGCCGACGAAGAACGCGGTCTGAGGCCGCAGAGCATCGTCCATGATTAGCCACGCGCCGATCGCCGAAAAGATCAGAGTGAAAACGATTGAGAAGGCTTTCATTGCCTTGAGATATGTCCCGAACAGGATTTGCAGACAGGTCGACCCGATCAATGCCGGAAAGAAGGTCGCGATGGCCGTTCTAAGATTGGTGGTGCTGGCCGGCGGGTCGGAGCGTGCCAGCATGACGAACTCCAGCCAGATCCCGAGTCCGCCGACGAAGATCACGCTGGCAATAAAAAAGAAGCAATAAGTGGCGTGCCTGAAGGGCTCGCGCCAGCGGCGCGCGAGGTCACGCCGGAAATCCCTCCAGCCCCCGCCGGGCACAATCGTTGCCAAGGTCACTCCTCCACGCTTGTGCTCAGCGGGCTGCGGTGAAACAGGCGCTGCCCGTCCCCCTTCACCTTCAGGTCGCCGGCTCCGAAACCGAAGCTGAGCTTCAACGGGCAAGCGATCGGGAGTCAATATCCGGCACCTGATTGAATTCCGGCGAGGCGCCGGAACAAAAGAATGCCCCTCGCTCTTTTCCAGTGCCATCGACAGGAGCCCAATCGCCGCCAACGGACTGAACCAATTACACTCATCTATAGGTCGCGTTCGCCGCTTCACCACTCGCCCCAGACCTCGTGGGAAGGAGCCGTCGCGTCAGGACTGACAAGCGAATGCGCCTTCCAACTGAATGCATTTCGGAGCCGCAAGCTCGCGCGCTTGGCTGGCGGTCGCTGCGGGCGCGATCAGACGGAGCTGCCTAACGACTCCGGCAGCTCGGAAGCCGCGGGTTTCAGTTCAATCAAGAGGACGCGAAAGGACCTTCCCGGGCTGCCTTTCCAACGATGTCAGCGAACTGACGGAGGAATTCCTCGCTCGACTGCGGCTTCTGATCGAACCTTTCGGCGAGATAATCGTAGCCGCCGCTTGCATAGGCATTGAGGCGGCGGGTGCCTTCGTCCCGAAGATAGCTGTCGCCGTTACCACCAATCAGCTCGCGGAAGGTGGAGCGGACCTCTTCCTCCTCGCTGAGATCGACCTTGCGCTTCTTCAGCTCGGCGATCACGAGCATTGCAAGCAGGAAACTCTGGGACGGCTTGTAGTCGTTGACGAAATAGTCGACCATCTCTTTGGTCGGCATTCCCGCCCGTACCGGATCATCGCTAGATCCGGTGACTAGGCCAGTGACCGCACAGAAATAATAGAGGTCGAAGATGGTGCCGTTGGGAAGAGTCTTCTCGACATTGGAGAACCAAGCGTACGCGTCCTCGCGGATCCGGAAAGCAGCCATTTAGCGCCCCTCGACTTCCATGTCGAAAGCCTCGAAATAAGCCTCGTCCTCGACAAGTATCCCGTCGGCAGTCCGGGTGACTCCAGTTTTCGGGAGCCCGGCCATGAGCCTCTGAGTTCCCGGCGTCTGTCGAAAAAACGTGAGGTGAAGCACATCGCGCGCCGCCCGCTTAAGGGCGGGCACGAAATAGGGCCGCTCGGTATTGATGACGAAGGTTACGAACTGCGAGCACAAAGTCGGGACGAGCTCGCCAACGGCCCGTCTGACGGTTCCATCCATCTTCCCGACGGGGCTGTCAACCAGAAGCGGGAAACGGTTGTCGCCTCGCTCGAGGAGAGTCATGAGGAATGTATAGCCGACAGACAGCGTCTGGGCTTCGCTTCCCCGCTCCTGACCCGCCAATACGAGGTGCCCGTCGATGGACTCCAGGGCGATGGGATCGTCGGCCAGGATCTGCCTCAGGCGCCGATTGCAGGAATCCACAAGCTCGGTCTTGATCGCCCTGCGCGCCAGCTCCTCGGCACGCCGGATGATCTTCGTGACAGCCGCCGTCTTAGCGCGCAACATCTCGGTGCCGGTCGCGTCAGCGATCTTCTTGCTCGCGTCGTCGATCTCGCGCTGGATCCGGGCAAGCGAGAAGATTTCGCCGGTTCGAACGTTGAGCCCCGGATCATCGATGTCCCGAATGAGATCCTCGCATTCACCGCATTTCGCATCATGCGCCTTCTGCTGCTTCTCCCACTCCTTGACCTCCTCGCCCCCAGCATCGACGATCTTGCGCCAGTAGGTCCTCACATCCTGACTCGCCTTGAGGTGATCACGCCGGGCAGTGGACAATGCCGCTAGCCGGTCGAGCATCACGTCGTTCAGGCTGGGCTCGCCGGCCTTGGGCTGGTAGTGCTCGATCTCGCTCTTGATGAAGTTCATCGCTCCGGTCTCCTCGGAGCTCAGAACAAGCCTTGCTTCGTTGGAGATCTGCTCGCGCATGACATCCGTCATCGGCGTTCCGCAGATGCACTCCGTCCGCTTCTTGAGGTCGTTAAAGAACTGGGCCGAGGTGGCTTCCGGAAGCTTGAGCTCGTCAAGACAGTTCTTCCAGTTCACGAGCTTCGCGCCGATGGCCGGACTGAAGCTCAGCGGATTGCGAAGGGACTGAAGAAGCAGGTCACGGGCGGACTCGACCGCCGCCTTCGCCGTCGCTTCCGCGACTTTCGCGTCGGCGTGAGCGGCCTTGTCCTTCTCGTGGCCGCTGGTCTTTGCCGTGATCCGCGCCTGCAGCTCCTCACTGGCCTTCTTCGCTGTTTCGCGATCCTGCACGGCCTTTGTCCGCATGCGCTGAAGCTTGGCCTTTCGGACTCGAAGCTCGTCGCGCTTCCTGCGCAGGGCAAGGAGCGCCTGCGAGGACTTGGGCCCGGTCGCATTCTTGATTGCGGTATCGAAGCTGTCTTCCACGAAATCCATGATGTCCTCAACCAAGTAGAGCTGGCATAGTGAATCGATGGCATCCTCGGCCTTGGCCTTATCTTCGAGGAACAGCTCGTTCGCGAGCTCGCCGTTGAACACGAACAGGTTCAGGAATGAGCTTTCCACGAAACGCCGGATCTCGGGCAGCGGCTTCCACCCACGAACCAGTCCACCGCTTCCCGGCCGCGTCGTGAGGCTAGTCGCCCGGCCGTTGACGAAATCGAGCTCGAGCTCGAACGTTACTGGCTTTCCGTCCACCATCAGCCGCACCTTGAACCTGCCCGTCGAATGCTTCGCGTCCTTTCGGCGCATGGCCCGCACCTTGGTTTCGTCCCAGCTCGCGCCCTCGCCGCTCAGGGTAGCCTTGAGCATTTCGAGAGTCGTGGTCTTGCCGGTGCCATTCGGCATCTGGAGCAAGGCGACGTGATAGGACTCGCCGCCGTCCTGGCGCAGGTCGACATCGACGTCGGGACAGCGCAGCCCTTCCGAGCTCCAGCCCGCAATGTTAATCTTCATCTGCGGTCTCCGCGCCACTGACCGCCGACATCAGGCGCGCATAAAAGCTCTCCTGGCGCTCGACAGCGTCGTCCCCTTCCGCGAGGGCTTCCGCCCAGGCGATCAGCCGTGCCGCGACAGTCGCGGGCTGGCCTTCCTCTTCCGCGGCTTCACGAATTGCGGCCTCAAGCGCTGGATCAAGCGCCATCCTCGTCCCCCTTTCGTGTAGTTGCGAGCTGGCCGAGCCAAGCCGCCCTGTCCTGATCGGCATTCGCCATGAATTCTCCCGGGGCCGGGGGGCGAACGAAGTCGATGACGAGCGCTCGTTTCGAAGGCCGGGCCGGGTCGCTTCGGAGGCAGCGGCCGATCCGCTGCACCGTCTCGAGCCTCGCCCGCGCCGACGCAAACAAGACGACAGCATTGAGCGACTGGATGTCGATGCCCTGCGAGATGCGATGACAGGTCACCAGACAGGCAATCTCGCCGCGCGCAAAGGCAATGAGATGATCTCGATCGTCATCGGCATAATAGGTCCGGTAGCGGTTGGTATGTTCGTCGATGATCTCGAGGACCTGCTCGCCATATTCGCGCGTCTCGACGAAAATGATCGACCGGTCGAGTGTCTCGGGCCGCTCGTCAAGGAAGTTGCGATAGACCTCCGGCTTCATCTCCGCCGTCTTGTAGACCTTTGCGATCTCGGTCCAGATCTCTTCGTTGGTCATCGGTCGCCCCTCGCGCAACCGGGCCGCCTTCCTGGCATAGATCGCCTGAAGCCGGTCGCGGTCTCCCGACGTGAGATCGTAGGCGAGCGGCAGATAGTCGAATTCGGCAAGTACGCCGCGGGCGATTGCTCGCTCGAGCGGAAAGCGATAAAGCGTGTCGCCAAGCTCAGAGGCGATAAACTCATTGCCGGTCTGATCGTAGGCGCGCTCCGGGGTCGCGCTGAGCCCGAGGCGCCACCCGAACTCGGAATGCCGGCCGGCTAAGGTGCCGACCAGGGCGGGTACGCCCAGACCATGGACCTCATCATGAATGATGAACGCTCGACGGGTGATGTCTGCCCTCAGCGGCTCCAGTATGCGCGCCAACTGGCTTCGTGAGACCACGATCAGGGCCTTTCGTGGATCGAGCAGGTATTCCGCCGCTTGGCGATTCGTCTCGTATTGCCGAAGTATGAGCCAGCCGGTTCCACTCTCCTGCGACCAAGCCTCGAGCTCGACCGACCACTGATCGAGCAAATCGGTCCCGTCTGTAGTCACGATGGCTGTATCGATCCTGTTTTCAGAGATCAGTCGCGTGAGGATTTTGATCGCCGTACGGGTCTTGCCCGTGCCGGTAGCCATTTCGAGAATCCCCGACTTGGCCTGCATAAACGCGTCGGCGGCTTCATCTTGGTGCCGCCAGCGTGGATCGACTGGAGCGACATCGATGCCAATGTCGGCGGGCGGAGAAACCGGAGCGACGGCCTTCAAGCGAGCAATCACTTCGGCGGAAGGGGGAAGCACATCGAGTCCCGGCGCGAGGTCGGCCCAAGTCTCCTCGAACTGCTCGACCTTGGTCTCGACTCGGCCGACTTCCGTCGGCACCCAGTCACGGTAGACGTCGATAGATTCGTAATTGCGGCGGTGACCGCGGGCCGTCTCGTTTGCCGAGCCGGTGAAGGCTAGTCGAGCACCGCTGTCGAGGTTAAAAACGCCCATCTTCTCGTGGAACAGCCCAGCGCCTTCCACATGTGCGGCGAAGGCGAATTTGAGTTTTAGCCGCTCGTTCGCGATCAGCCAGGCGAAAATTCGCGCCCGGACCGATTTTTCTCCAGGCTCGGCGGCTAACTTGGCAATGTCATCGAGGACCGAATCCACGAGCACCGCGCGATAGCGTTTCCGTTCGACCTCGTCGTTTAGCGCCGCAAGCGTCGCAAGGTCTCCGGCAGGAATCTCAGGCGAGGCAATCAGCCTGATCTCGAGTCCGCTTTGGTT
Organism: Sphingosinicella terrae; assembly: GCF_003347635.1. Classification (GTDB taxonomy): domain Bacteria; phylum Pseudomonadota; class Alphaproteobacteria; order Sphingomonadales; family Sphingomonadaceae; genus Allosphingosinicella; species Allosphingosinicella terrae. Next base: position 31,183 of record NZ_QDFY01000021.1, on the reverse strand, counting down.
GCCGAGCCTGAGCAGTCCCTCCGACCAGGTGAGCAACGCAGCCGAGGAAAAATAACCCGACATTCGCCGGTACAGGCGCGATGCGGCTAGACATGGGGCGAAGAAGTCTTCGGCAAGGTTATCCTGACCCGAGCGGTAATGGGGTTTAAGCCGAAGCATGAGGTTTTCGGCCGAGTGCCCCGCCCCCTGGATCATTCGGAGTCCAGCCAGTTCAACGCATCCTCGCGGCGCTGCTCGGCAATCGCCCGGCGGTGATCCTGGATGAAGCGCTCGAACTCGTCATCCTCATCGGAAAAATCGGCAGGCACGACCGGATCCATCTCGGGCGAAAGCCCATCGGTCACCCGCGCATCCAACGCCTGGCCTAAGGCGGCCCCCACATCGCTCTGCCAAGCCAGCTGGCCGTCCGAATGGTGGGCCTCGGACAGGGCCTCGAGCCATTGATCTAGCCGGCGACCGGGCAGGTGCGGGCGTTGCCACGAGGCGCCTCCATCCGGCGCAACTGCCATCGCGCTCCCCGTCAGCACCGCGAGCACGGTCGCCGCGTTTGAGGAATCGAGCCGAATGCCGAGGATCCGGTTGACCGTCATGAAACCGATGCTGCCCTCTGTCCGAAGTTGTAGCCCGGCCGCTAGAATGCGCTCCAGCGGCGGTCGACCGACCCGATCTTCGCGACGAGAATAGCCAAGCTCGAACCGCCCGTGACTGCGTCTAAGGTCGAGCCACATCTGCCTGTCCGATTGATCCGTCGGCCATTCCTCAGGACTGGCCACGGAGAGAAGTGAGCGAAAGATTGACGGCGCGGCATTTGCACGGGCCCAGCGGCAGAGCCGCATTTCCGCCGCCGGGCTCCACAAGGGAAACCGGCCCCAGGGCTCGCCGCAGCGCCGGGCAAGCCCAAACAGCCGCGCCTGCTTCTCGTTGAGCAGAAAATCGAGCCTGTGGGCGCTCAGAATCTCCTCCTCACCGAGCTTGTGCGAGGGCAATGCGTAGACCCCCGGAAGTACACGAATGAAACGCGCCGGGTTCATGATCAGGGTGGGAGCGAGACTGTTCGCCGAGCGCCCGCTGGGAAGAATATCCCGGGCTCGGGCCATCAGCTCGCCAAGTCGGGTGGGTCCGACGCGAAGAAGCTCCCGCTCCAGCGCCGCGGTGATGGTGTTCTCGTTCGCCTGCTCGGAATCCGCGGGCGGGACCGTCGCCGAAGCGCTTGGCGGGATATCCCCCGCCGGTCCGACCGCCTGCCACCGCCCCTCCCAGATCTCGACGAAGAGATGCCTTGCCGCTTCCATCACGATGACGAGGTCGCGATCCGAGCATGGATCGTGAGGGACGGCCGCGTGATACCGATCGAGCAGCTCGCGCACCTCGGCCGGTCCGCCGAGCCGCGTCAGCAGCCAATGAAGCGCTGTCGCTCGGCGAAGCCGGGTGGCTGGCTTCTTGGGATAGGCATAGCCTGCCTCCAGATGCCATCTGAGCACGAGTTCAGCCGCCGCGGCGGCTTCCTCGATGGCGATACTCCCACGAGCATGGTCGAGCGTTCGCGGTAGCGGGCGCCCCCGGCTTGAGAGTCGAAGCTCCTTGGCGACCCGCTTGACGTGATCACGATTGAGGCGGTGGTGGAGGCGGCCTGCGCCGATCCGCGATGCGAAGCCGGCGATCCAGCGTTCAAGGCCAAGCCCGCGAATTGCGAGTGCAAGGTGCAACCGGCGGTCAAGTCTCGATTCGCGGCGATTAAGCTGAGCGGCGGTCAAGTGAGCCTTGCCGTCGGCAAGCCGGTCCCAAGTAACCGGTCGATATTCGTCTAGCAGGGCCTTGAGCCTCGAACGGCGGGAGTGAAGGCGAAGCTCGCTAAGCGCACGCGATTCGAGCTGACGAATCCGCTCGCGAGTAAGGTTGTATGACCGACCAATCTCCTCGAGCGTCTCGTCTGCGCAGCCGATCCCGAAACGCCGCCGAATGATGTCGAGTTGGCGCGGCTCGAGCCGAGCCAAAAGCCAGTCGACGAGGTCGAACAGAGAGCAATCAGGTGGAGGATCGTCAGGCAGACCTATCTCCAGATCCGCTGGGATTCCAAGCAGCCTGGCCGTTGCCTCGCCGAGTTGGTCATCTGGAACCCCGTACCGGCCGAGCTGGGCGCGAACGTAACCTGCAAGGTGCGTCATCAGCTCGCTGACTGACCGCTGCCCACAATTGGGCTGGCGAAGCATCCAGGCCTCGACCATCAGCCGCTGCTGTAGCAGCGAGCGCAAGGACATGCCCGCCAGCTCGGGCCGGCCTATAATCCGCTTGAGGCGAACCGACATGGGCCGGTCGGCCAGAAGCTCGCCAACCGCGGTCTCGTCGATGAGCGCCATCAGCTGACCGATCTCGCCGACATCGAGCCGAGCCGGCGCTCCGGAAAAGCTGGTCGCGTCAGCTTCGGAGCGAGCGGACGAAGACGATGTGAGCCTCATCGCGCGCGCACGCTGGTGCGCAAAGCGGCTCGGACGGCCGGCCCTATCTCGATCCTAGGTGACATCAGCCGCCCACTATGCCGCCTCAGATTCGGGAGCCGGGTCGTCGAGTCTCGCCAGGAAATCGACATATCTCTTGCTCAGCGTGGCGGGTCGGGGAGGACGGGTGGTGGTGCGATCGGCGAAATACGCCAGTACCTGTTGCGCATTCTTCTGCAGCAAGGCGACGGTCAGAACGTCCGCAGATCGCGGATTGAGCCTCACGTCGGGGACCCCGATCCGGTCTAGATAGAGGTTAAACTGCTCGACCCGCGCCTGGGCAACCGCGATATCGGGGAGGCCCGTTCCAAGCGCTTGAGCAATCCTCCCGGGATTTGAAAGCTCGAGGATCATCGCAACGTCGAATGCCACCCCCGCGTTCACAGCCAGTTCGAGCCCTGGAAAATTCTTGCGCAGCCGAGCAACGAAATCATGAACGTCGGTAAAGTCGCCGGTCTGCTCCTCGAGCCGAACTTCCGTCGCCTCGATCAGCCGACTGATCGTCGCGTCGCCAGAGAGGGTGAGGTGGCCGAGCGCCTGGAGCAGCCCCTTCTCGACGAGACCTGGTCCTCCACCCTGAGGCTTGTAGGAGATGTCGTGTTCGATCTCGTTCCAGACATGGGCCATCATAGAGCAGATCTGGACCTCGCAGCTCGTACCGCGAAGATTCTCAAAGTCACCGATCAGCTCCTGCTCCGGAAGGCAGACTTGGCAATGGACTCCGCGATAGAAGCGGGCGTTGGCGAAATCGATCTTGTCCTTCGGGTCGGGGACGACGTTTCCGTCGCCCGGCCCCTTGAACACCTTGCAGATCTCCTTCTCGACCTGTTCCTGGTCCTCTGGTCTATACGTCGCGACCCTGACTCCCGCCAAATCGCTGATCCCGGCGAAGATCTCCTCCACCGACGTGTAGTTCTTCTCCGGGTTCATGGCGAAGCGGCGAAGCTTTCCCTGGAAGCTCCGAACCGACTTTGTTCGGGATGTCACCTGCGCACGAATCACGCTCTCTTCGAGGATCGCCGTACGAGTGAGATCGGCCACCCGCGCGGCTAGCTTGATGTAGCGATCCCGCTCCCGGCCGTAACGCTCAACGGCCTCGGTAATCTGTTCCTCCGATAGTGCCATCGCCCCGTATTGTGCCCCCAACCGCAACCGACTGGCAGGCTAGCCAAAAAATCGTGAATGGACAACGGCCTCACGCAGAACGGGCACACAAAGCCATGCGCTCGCAAGCGATGACTGTACGCCCTTGCAGAAAATGGGAGCAGTGTCACGGCGACACAGTAACGTGTCAGCTACCAGCGAAACCTTTTGTCTTGATCGACCAAGCGACGACCGCTCCACGGCAGGAACCCGCAATCGCCATTACCAGCGAAGAGCGCTGAACCAGTCCAGCAGCTGCTCAATCACGTTTGAGCCTTTTTCACCCTTCCACATCGCTCTGACATATGTTGAGAACCCAGTGACGAAGCGGACAAAGGGGATCTGCTTGATTGCTTCTGCGCCTGCCTGCTTAGCCGCGCCTTCGACGAAGCTCTTCCGGGCATGACTTGTAGCTTTCAGCCGCCGCTTGGCTTCGAGTAAGGCGCTTTGCAGCAAGGCTCGAATCCCGTTGCGCTGCATCTCCACGGCATTGACTATCGCCTGGTCGGCATTAAGCCCCGAGGTGCCGCTTGCCGCTTCGGCCGTCGCGGTCGCCGTCGCCAGCACCTCGGCAGCTTCTTTGTCCATCACGAGAGGTGAGTTGCGAAGAGCACCCACCAGCGCTGCTCCGGAGCGGAGCCGTTCAAGTAATTCCGCGCGTCCAGACGGCCCGATCCGCGCGTTGTCCAACTCTCGGAGCAACGGATCCTGCTGCGCATAGACGTTGAACTGTTCGACGAGGTCGCTCAGCAATTCTCCCACTTGCTCGGGTAAAGGAAGCGAGTCGGGATCGGGGCTTGCTCTGGCGCGAATGTCGGCATCGTCCAGCCGCCGCAGAGTGTTGCCGTGGGACCAGATGATGTGCCTTTCGGCAGTTTCAGGAGTCTTGCCGAGAGCATCTGCAAAGGCATTGAGCGGATGCCTGAGATGCGCCGAACGGTTGCTCGCCGTGGGAACTGCACGCTGCAGGACCCGGCATTTTATCAGCAATAGGCGGTGCAAGTCCGCCTGAATAGCACTAACAGCCCTGGTGAGATGATTCAGAGCAACCGGAGTCTCGCCCGTCGCGAGGAACTCGGGACCGACTGCCGAAGCCGGCGGGAGAGCGTCGACATCGAACGCGGCAAGCCCTTCGCGCGCCGACCCGGCACCACTTTCGGCAGTTCGGGTGAACAGGTCGGACTGTCCGCCCACCGAGCGAAGGTAATCGGCGATCCTCGCATCATCTGGCCAGTTCTCCGGGCGATCAAATTGCGCACGATCTAACAAGGGCCGAAGCAGCGGTCGGCACTCGGCGTCCTCGCTGAGCATGAGCATCATCTGATCACGAAGCTCCTGACGTGCCCCTGTCGAGTCCCACAGCATCCTGTAGCCGGGGCTTATCGCCTGGACATCGAACGCGTCGAACAGCTTCCGCCGTGTTCTCGGCAAGGTTCTTTCGAATGAGCGCCGGTCGAGCGGCTTGCCCTTGCGATAGAACTTCCACAATCCGTCGTTGGACAAAGCCCACAAGGGTTGCCAGCCGTTCGAAGCACGGTCCGGAAAATTCGGCGCCACATATTCACCGAACCTTCGCTCGATCATCTCCGAATGGAGGAGATCTGGGTCTAATCGGCCCAGATCGGCAAGGTCGATTGCAGCAATAACGCAGACAGGCTTGAAGAAGCGCGCACTCGGCGCGCGGCTTCGGTGGACCGATCGAATGAGGGAAGCCCAGTCCTTCCGCTGTTGCGCCATCCCCTCCCCCTACCTCGCCTAAGCGCGCTGAGGTACGACATTGGCCTCGCTCCCTCTTCGCGGCTGTGACTAGTGGTGTTCCTCCAAGGGCCAATCGAGGTGGCCTGGTCCAACTAGACTCAGAATAGAGGTTTCTCCATCAATGCTGCGGCATTATCAACTGCGCTCGGCCCGCAAACCGTCAGATACTTTGGCCAGACGCACTTCCGAATTTGACGCCAACCGCCGCCCCACCAAATCGATGAACGCCTGATATCGCTTAAGCCCAAGCTGCCGCGTCTCGTCATCGAACGGCGGCTGGTGCGCGACCATCGTCAGCTGATGGTGGACAAACGTGCCGAGCGCTTCGGCCAGAAGATCGACCTTGCCTTCGAGCCGCTCCTGCCCGCGGCTGATCCGGTCCAAGCGCACTCCGAACCTCAGGTCCAGCTCGTGACCAGCACGCCGCTCGAGCACGGCTTTAAGCCCCTCGGTCAGCACGGCCGTCTTCGACGAACCGGACGATGCGCAGAGCCGATCGAGAGCCTCCGACAGATCGTCGGGAAGATAGAACTGATGGCGTGTCTTCAACGTCTTCATGGTAGCGCCACTATGGAGGCAAGCGGCGTCGTGCCAAACGACGACTCCGCCGCACCAAGCGCCCGCTCACCGCACGTCATCCGGCTCACATGCCGATGCTGGGCCCCTGCCGCTCGCGGCCAATGGTCCAGCTGATCCCGCCGCCTCGCACTATGCACGATATTTCCCGGCCGATCTGCCGCTCCAGTACCGGCCGCCACGGCACCAGACTGAACTCGAGCGAGTGCTCAACCAGCGCAAATTTTCGGTCGCCGACCTGAATGGGCCCGCGGCAGATCCCCTGCACGTGATCGCCGATCCCGTGCTCGCGGAAGGCTCGTCCGCTCTCGCGCTCGATCTTCACCGCGGCGGCCCTGAGCTCCCGCCGCTCCAGCTGATCCACCAGGTCGGACCTGAAGCGGTAATCCTCCCCCTCCAGATCGATCATCCGCTGCGCCGCCAGCCACTGCATCCGCCGGTCGATTGCCTTACGGACCTCAGCCCCAAAACCTCGCCCGAGCTCCACCGGCTTCTCAGCAACGATCTCACGGTCGAGCCAGGTCGCTCCGTCGCGCTCGGGCAGCAGGTCAAGCCGGTCACCGCTGAGGAGCGCGACGGTGAGGGGCATTCGAGCGCGAAGCCGCCGCTCATACGCCTCGACCCGCTCCAGATGATCCGGAGCGATCTGCCAATAGCCATCGACCTCCCGCTCGACAGGAAGGCCGCTCCGGCGAAGGGCCTCGAGCCGGCGGATATGCGCCGTCGCGAACGACTCGCTCGCCGTCGGGTCGCGGAACTGATGAAGCTCGACGCTGTACCAGCCCTTGCTCGTGCCGGCGATCGCCGCAATCGTCCGATCCACCTCGCGCACGCCGGCCCGCCTGGGCTCGATCTGCACGATCGCCCCCGGCCGCGCGTCGAAGACGCTAGCTCCAACATCGAGATAGTGGGTGTGCCCATCGACCCCGTCCACGATGAGGAACCGCCGATCGGCATGCTCGTCCGCCAGACCGGATGCGACTAGCCGGCCCACCACCGGCCGCGCATCCGATGCATCCGGATCGTAGATCGCCTGGTCCTGCGGCGCCCGCGGCTGCATCGCGATCCTGAGCGCGTGGTTCATGGTCCGCACGATGTCGCCGCGCCGTCCCATCTTTCGCAGCGTCGTCTCCAGCTCCGGATCGAGCTTCCACCGGCCGCCGGGCTGCTCGCTTGCCAACCCCATCCCCGAGAGCGTCCGCAGCCGCGCCGTCCGCAGATCCTGCTCGACCCAGCTCCCCCGCCGCGGATCCACGAGCCCCTCCGCGTCCATCGACCGGATCAGTCGCCGATCAATGCCGGTCAGCCGCTCCTGCTCGACCTCGCCGAGCTGCGAGCGAAGGATCTCCCGCTCCGTCCGCGGCCCCAGGTCCAGGTTGACGAGTTCGGCCGCTCGCTCACGCAGCCCCTGCGTCAGGTACTCGCGCGCAATGATCAGGTCCTTGCCGCGATCGTCCTTCCCGCGGACGATCACATGGCTGTGCGGGTGACCGGTGTTGAAGTGATCGACCGCCACCCAATCGAGCTTCGTCCCGAGGTCCTTCTCCGCCTGGGCCATAAAGCGCCGGACGAGCGGCTTCAGGTCCTCATATTCTGAACCATCCTCCGGCGCGACGATGAAACGGAATTGATGGCGGTCTCCCTCGCCCCGAGCGACGAAGTCCTTGCCGTCCGCCCGATCCTCCCGTTCCGAGTAGAGCCCGCCGCGCTCGCCCTCGCGCGTGGTCCCGTCCCGTTGCAGGTAGCGCATGTGGGCCGTCGCTCGTGCGAGGCCCTTCTGCCCGAGCTTCACGATGCTGGCCTTCACCACCACCCGCCGCGCCGTACGGCCTCTATACCGCGGCCCACTCGAAAGCACGCGCCCCGCGCCGGCACCGCGACCGATCCGACTCCCGTCGAACTTCGGAGCGCCGCCGCGCACCCTCGGTCCGCCGGCAAGCTGCGCCGCCTGCCTAATGCGGTTGGCGAAGCGCTTGCCGCTCCCGCGACCGCGGTCGCCAATGCGGCCGAGCCACAGCTCGAAATCATCTTCCATGGGACGAGTATGAGGCGAGCCTAACGGCTGTCTTCAAGGTCCTCCACAACGTGCCGCAGAAATCCGCCACTTCTCGAGCAAGTGGAGGCATGCGCCCCCGCATGCCTCCACAAAAAACGATGTGCAGACGCCACTTTCAGGGCCTCAGGGAGGCACTGCTTTAATCTTGCCTTCCCCTGCTCCCTACTGTCTCCCTACTGCAGATCCTTCCCAAGACCTCCCACCACCAGCACCACCGATCGCGCCAAAGCTGCACCGAGTGAGCAAAAGGAAAGCGGAGCGACGCTGCCGCGTCGCCCCCGCAAGAGCCATTCCGGAGCGATCATCGCGCCCGAAGGAGCTCGAATTCAGCCTCTCCGCGACCCTCGCAAGGTCGCTTCCAGAGCAGCTCCACCGCCGCTCCTTCGCCATCGACCAGGCACATTCCGACATACCAGCGGCCATCCAGAACGCTCAAAATCGAAACCCGGGAGAGCTCCTGAGACGCATATTCATCGTCGAGATCCCAGCCGATCTGCTGACCCAGGTACCGCTCCCGAACCCGAGCCTCCCATAGGAAGTCGACGGCTTCAGCCTCGATAATCCGCGCGGCCAGAACTCCTCCGAACTCCGCCCGAAGCGCGTCCAACGCGGCATCGCACCCGCGTCCGATCGTCGAAAAATTGTTCATCGGATGTCTCCTTCAGCATCGTCTTCCGATCGAAGACGGCGCCTGCGGAGCGGGCGGCGAGGCGGCTGTCAGGGCCGCCGAAGGCGCCGCGAAGCGGGGCGTGGGGGAGCCGATTTGCGAAGCAAATTGGGGGCACCGCGCAGCCTTGATCAGCTGCCTCGCCGCCCGCCACACTGGGCCTCTACGAGACGAGACCCCTCCCCCGCAGTCTCTCCTCCCGCACCAAGACGCACGAATCGAGGAGCCTCTCGGCGGTGGAATGGCAGCACGAAAGAGGATGGTAAGAGCCCCGGCGACCGAAGCCGCCGGGGCGATTGACCGCCTTAGAACGGCACGTCGTCGTCGAGATCCTGCTGCGGTTCGGACCCGCCGCCGGCGCCGGACTGCCGCGGCCGGCTAAGGAACTGGACGTCCTCGGCGATGATCTCGCAGCCGTAGCGCTCGACGCCCTCGCGGTCGGTCCAGCGGGTGTAGTGGAGCCTGCCGCGGACCGAAACGAGCATGCCCTTGGTCGCGTGCTGGGCGATGATCCTGCCGAGGCCGTTGAAGCAGGTAATACGGTGCCACTCGGTGTCCTTGGCGGTGAAGCCGCTTGCATCCTTGCAGGTCTTGCCCTCGCTGTCTCGCTTGGGACGGCTGGTGCCGAGGCTGAAAGAGGCGATGTCGGTGCCGCTGTTCGCTGTGCGAAGGTCGGGATCGGCGCCCAGGTTGCCGACGAGAAGAACGGTATTGGTCATGTCGAAAGTCTCCTGTTCCTGTCGCCGGGACCACCCCGTCGACAGCCCGGAGAGAGGCGCGGCGAATGCGGCGGCGCGCACCGGAGGCGCAGCCGCAGGGAAACCCCGGACCGAGGCCGGCGCGGGCAGCCCAAAGGGCAACACGGGCCGAAGGGACGCGGGTTGCGCCCCGCCGCGGCCGTGCCAGGAGGGCTAAAGAAGGAGATGGGTGAGGTCCGTCGGCCAGCTTCAGGAGAGTCGAAGGTGATCAGAAATCGGTTCTATAGCGCTCCTGACGATCCGCTCCGGCCGCTCGTAAGAACGGATCAAGCGGCGTTCGCTTGCGCCTCAAGCATCGCGATGCGTTCCGAGCAGACCACGTGCACGACCTGCCCGAGCTCTTCCACGCGCTCACCGAGCCAGGTCAGCTCATCCTCGCTAATGCGGTAGTGTTTCGAGTATCGAGCCTTCACGTACGCGGCTTTGAGCTTCTCAAAAAGACGCCTGTCGCGGCGGCTATCCTGCGGCCAGATGTGCACCAGCCGGCGATCAATCCGCTCGGCCTGAGTGCGCAGGAACGCTAGGTTGTGGACGTGCGGCGTGTAAAAAGTCTGCACCAATAGTACGCAGTGGTAAAGGTTCTCGGTCGCCTGATGGAGGAGGAACGCGGCCTTCTTCCAGCTACGCCGCCCCATATAAAATTTGAATCCCTCGAGAAACTCAGCGCCACTAGGCATCCACTCCTCAAAATACTCCTTTGCCATCGCCAGGGCTTGCTCCGGCGTCTTCGGCTTCGGCTCCGGAAGCTCAGTATCGTCGCTCTGATAGAGGGCGACGCCATCTCGGGCGACGTCCATGAAGAAGTATCGACCGTGCGCCAGCCCGTCGTTCACCTCCTGAAGGGTGTGGACGATGAAGTTGACTGGTGTCCGGAGCGTCTTGGTGATCGAAAGCTCACGAATCAGGCGGTCCTCGGCCTTCGCCCAATATTCGACCCGGTCGGTCAGGCGCTTGTCGTTGACGATGATCAGCAGGTCGAAATCCGACTGATAGCCCTTCGCCGTGTGCGGCTCGTCGACCCAGTTCCCTCGTGCGTAGGAGCCATAGAGGATGATCTTCTGGATGCGTCCCCTGCGTTTCCAGTCCTGCGTCGCGAGCCCGATCTTCTCCTCGAATTCCTCGAAAAGGATCTGCACCACGCGCTCCAGCTCGCGCTGCTTTGCCGGTGGAAGATGGTCGAGATCCGTTCGCATCGGGGTCGATCCTAAGAGGTCGGGACGCCGCTGGCGAGGGCAAGAGAGCGTCCCGGATGGTCAGAACCACCGCTCCCAACAACTGAGCTTCCGGCCGCGCAGCTGCTTGTCGAGCTTGTAGATGGCCCTCGCCAGATGTCGCTCCACCTGACGGACGGTCAGCCCGGTACGGCGGGCGATCTCGCCGTACGATATGTCGTCCAGGCGGTGGGCCATGAAGATCTCCCGCTGCATCTTCGGCATGTTGAGCATGGCGTCTTCCATGCGGCGCAGGAGTTCGGGATCGGGTGTGTCGGACATGGCGGCATTCCTCGTGGTACGGAGGCCGGCCGCGTCGGAATGACGTGCCTCGCGCCTCCGCCCGACGTCCGCGCCCTCTCCTCTGGCCGAACCGCGCCACGCGCCGGAACGCGGCCCCGATACGGGCTGTGAGATCCATGTTTGGGAACATGTGCCGACGCCTTGGTTATAGCGCCGGCAGCCGTATCGGCGCCGCGGCCGGCCGAAGCCGGCAGCAGCATGCTAGTCCCAGCGCCAACGTTCCAGCAAGCATCTGCCGCGATGGGAGGCCTGGACCGGCATCATCCGGTCCAGGCCGGCGGCTACGCCGCCTGGGCGGCGCGCGCCGCACGCTTCGGGTTGGTGCCGAGAGGGCCGCGGCGGTCGACGACGGGGACGCCTCTTTCCTTCGCCTGGATGACCAAACGCTCGAGAACGCCGTTGCCAGCGAAGGCCACCAAACAACGCGGATTGAGCGAGAGCATCTGCTCGTTGCGCTTGAATCCGGCGCGTTGCCCGAGCCGGGTCTCGAGCCCCAAGACGAGCTGCGGGACCTTGCGTCGCTCGGCCCAGGAAGCCGCGAGGCGATCGATGCCCTTGCTGTCGCCGCCGTGGACGAGGATCAGGTCGGCGACGCGGTCGCGTACCCTGTCGAGCGTTTCCCAGACATTGGTAGCGAGCGTCTTCGCCTGCTCATCGGTCTCGAACGAGAGGCGGCCGCCTGCGAACAGCACCGGCGTTCCCTCGGGCATCGCGGCCCGACGGCGGGATTCAGCCCGCGCCCGCAGGAAGTCGCGTCCGTTCACCACGGCCGAGGTGCAGCCGGCCCCATGATTGAGCCGCGAGCTACCGGCCGGCCGCCAGCTATGACCGGTCTCGCGCATGTAGAGGAGAGCCGCGGTCTCACGAAGCGCCTCAAGGCCAAGCATGGCGGCTTCGGCCGCCCGGGCGCGCTCGATCTCGGTCTCGAGCTGGCCCGAATGCACCTCGGAGCCGTCGGCGGAGGCGAGGAGGCACCGGATCTCGTCCGTCGCCCGGTCCACCTGCGCCAGGCGCTTGGCCGCGGCGCGGTGGAACAGGTTCACGAAAGCCCAGGCGATCTCTTCGGCGTCGTCCTCCAGAGCCGTATCAGGAAAGAGGGCGAAGAGGTCCGACCAGACGGCGGCCAGCGTCTGCTCGGCGGCATCAGGGTCGATGCTTTCGGTGCAGGGGCTCGTGCTCGGTCGAGCTACGTTGAGGTGGCCGAGCTCCAGCGCGGCGAGCTGGGCGGCAAGGTTGGTGTGCATGGCGGACTCTCCTGATTCGCGCCGGGATCGGCGCCGGGAGCCCGGAGCCCCGGCTAAGGCGAGTGCCCGCACTGCCCAAAGGGCCGGACACCCCGAAGCCGCGGCTGGCGCGGGCAGGCTGCCGCGCAGCGGCAAGCCAACACGGGCCGCGGGCGCAGCGGGTTGCGGGCGTCTCGCCGCCGGGGCAGGGCCTCTCCCGGCCGGCCGTGCCGCGCATCAATGCGGCGGTCCACGCCACCTCGCGCCGCCACCCTTAGGCCGCGCGCACCTGCACATCCTCGGCATCGCGCTCATGCACCAAATCTGCCGACGCCTCATTCCGCCCAAGCCGCAGGAGCAGCGAGGCGGCTTCCTCGGCCTTCGCTGCCACGGTGAAAATAGCGCGGCTGTCCGCCTTGAGCACCTTGAGCCATGAAGCGAGGTAGCTGGCGTGATGGTCGAGATGCTCGACGGGGAGCCCCAGCTCGGCACCGAGAATTGCGGAGGAAAGCTCCGCTACCAGCTCCTCCATCGCGTAAGCCTCGCTGCCGAACCGGCCACCCATCTGACGGGCAAGCCGGCCTTCGTGGCCGGTCCAGTGCGACAGCTCGTGCGCCAGCGTGGCGCGATAGTGGTCGAGGTTCCGAAAGAGGCCGGGCTCCGGCATCGTCACCTGGTCGGACACGGGAGAGTAGAAGGCCTCGGCGCCGAAGTGGCGCAGCCTCGCTGGAATCGCTGAAAAGAAGGCGTCGAGGACCTGGTCACGCTCCGTCGGCGGCGGAAGCGGCTGCGGCTCAGGGAAGAAGCGATCCGGCAGGCCGTCGACCTGGCACGCATTGAACACGGTGAAGCTCTTGAGGACGCGGCGGGTGCGGTCGCCTTCGGCTTCATCATCCGCGCTGGCCTCCCGTGGCAGGTACGTCCGATAGAAGATGGCGATCGAGCCCCGCTCGCCCTTCCGCACCTGGGCTCCAAGCATGTGCGCCTGTCGATAGGTCATCCAGAAGGGCGAAGTGTGCCCCGCCGCCTCGGCCGCCATCCAGAGCCAGAGGACGTTGATACCCTGGTACGGCGTGCCGCAGGCGCGAAGTGGCCGCGACACCGAGGCTCCGGTCCAGGGCTGAACCCACGGCCGCGTGCCCGCCTCGAGCCGCTTCACGACCGCGGCGGTGATCGTTTCTGCCGGCGAAGGCCGGCCGAGTGAATGTTTCATCGGGAGTCTCCCCAATCTGACCGGCTCGAATCGAGCCGCGATTTCGGAAGCTCCCTCTCCTTTTCATGTCCTACCTTAGGTTAAGCTATTCCCCCAATTGGGGGGTTGAAGAGCGATACTATATCTTGTCATACTCTGATCGTGGACAAGCTCGCTGACTTGTTCGGCGAGCACTGACACGGCCATCGATGGCCACTCTCTCGGAGTGAGATCCCGGGAGGCGGCCTCAAGAGGGCGGCACGTGGACTCGGCGCTTGGGACGCCCCTCGTGACCGTGCGGAACGCAGCGGTTCGGCATGTTCGAACGGGTCAGTGCCTTTGTCGGCGACATGAACGCCGCCGACACGCAGGCGGAACTGCGGACGATCCTTGCGGAAATCACCAGAGAGCTGGGCTTCCGGCACTTCGCACTCACCCATCATGTGGATCTGCGCCGCTCATCGGAGCCTGCCATTCGAATCCACAATTATCCCGAGGAATGGGAGCGCTATTACGATCGCAAGCTGCTGGGGCGGACCGATCCCGTTCACCGGGCCTGCCAAACGACGCTGGTCGGCTTCACATGGTCGCAGCTGCCGAAGATGATCCCGCTCACGCGCATGGATCGCGCGCTGCTCGACGCGGCCGCTCGGCAAGGCCTTGAAGAAGGCTATACCGTGCCGGCGCACGTCCCGGGAGAGGTGAACGGCTCCTGCTCGTTCGCGACTGCTCGCGGCCGGCCGCTCTCAGCGGAGCACTTCGCGACGGCGCAACTGGTGGGCGCATTCGCTTTCGAGGCGGCAAGACGGCTCGTGAAGCGCGATCATCAGAAGCGAGCCGACCCTGCCCGCTTCTCGGACCGCGAGCGTGACTGCTTGATCTGGGTCGCTCGCGGAAAGTCGGATTCGGAGATCGCGACGATCCTCGGCATCAGCACGGAGACAGTGCATCAGTACGTGAAGCAGGCCCGGGCAAACTACGATGCAGTAAGCCGATCTCAGTTGGTCGCCCATGCGCTGTTCAGCGGCACCATCTCCTTCCTCGACATCTTCAAGCGATAGTCTCTCCGCTTGGCACGTCTAGCGCGTCGCAGGCAGGCTGAGGCAGCTTAACGCTGAACGTCTCCGGCTTACGCGCGGGCCGCGACAGCCATGGGTCCATGCAAAGGCTAGCCTTTGGGAATCCTCGTCCCGCGAGGAGGGTAGGCTTCAAATGGCGTGTTTGTCTTCCACATGGCTAGCAGCACGATCGCCAGCTTTCTCGCCAATGCAACACGCGAACGGGACGAGCCGATTCGATCTTTCAGCTGAAGACCCCATTCCTTCAAGGCGCAGTCGCGGCCGCGAGATCGCAGGATCAAAGCCGCCGTCGCCAGATGGGAACGCGTCAACTTGTTTCCGCTCTTGGTTATGCCCAGGGTCCGGTTGTTATCACCGGACTGATAGCGTCGAGGCACGAGCCCGAGGTACGCGCCCACATCGCTGTTCCGCTTGAACCGATGAGGATCTTCGATCGCACTGTAGAATGACAGAGCACTAAGCGCTCCCACGCCTGGCACCTCCATCAAGAGGCGGCACACGGGATGCGCGTGTGCTCGGCGCTCGATCTGCTTATCAGCGTCCGCAATGAACGCTCGAAGGCTGTCGCAGACCGCAACCAGCGGTTCCAGCTCCGGCCATAGATCGAATCCGTCCTCTTCCCGGATCGCTGCCACCTCGGCTTCTACCCGTTTTCGGACAGGGCGGTTCCCGCTCGGCATCTCGACTAAGCGGCCGAAGAGTCTGAGGCGTGAACGGAGGCCGGCCTCGAGCGACACCCGTACCTTTACCGCCCGATGCCGCAGGACGATCTGCGATCGGATTTCCTGACACTCCAGGCTCTTCAGGTAAACCTGGGAGACCGTGTGCTGCCCCAGGCGAGCCATGTCGGCCAAGCCCCTCGCGTCTCCGCAATCTGTCTTATTACGGCGGATCGCGAGAAATCGCCTCGCCTTCCGCGCATCGAAAATTCCCACCGGAAACCCTCGGTCGCGAAGCTTCCGCACAATGTGGGTTGCGGCCCCCGCCTCGACGGCGATGAGGCCGATTGACGCCATTGGAAATGGCGCAAGGGACTCCACAACGTCAGCAAGGCTCGTGGCACAATCCTGCTCGCGCAGGACTGCGCCTGAGTTGTCCACTACGCAAACACTGATGCTCTCGTGCCCGAGATCGAGACCTACCCAGAATTCACCGACTGCCATGCGTCAAATCTCCGTCGTTGGACGGGTGGTATGACGATGGTGAGGCTCCAAACCCTGGGTTTTTTTGCATCCAAGGACCAGTATGATGTTTACTAGCGCAAACGGACGCGGTCCCACGCTATGCGCCGTGGCTCGGAGCCACTTAGGTAACATCGGGATTCCGCGTCCGCCGCTCCGATAGGGAGAACGCAACACGAGCCGGTCGTCAGGTTGGGGCAAGCGGGTCAGCGCCCCGGGCCAATCTCACGACGTTTGATCCGGTCTCAATCGCCTAGTAGCAGGCAGAGTGCCGAGTCAGCCAGATGGGCGGTTGTGATCCGTCCGATATCGCTCCTAATCGTTCGCGATTGGAATAAGCTCGCCACGGGTTGAGGACGGCAGGGACACCGGGCGGCGATCATTTCGAACTTGGCGCCGTCGTCGCCAATCTCCTGTGAGCGATCCGTCGCCCGTCCGGACGGGTGATGACGGCCGGCTCAGTGAGGCTCCTCAGCCAAGCGCCGTGGGGTCCGGGTTGATCGCGGCGGAAAGTAGGGCGTGCCTGCATATCCCTCTTGGGCAAGCCCTCTGGCCAGTTCTCACAAGTTCCGGTGGCTGCCCCCAGCCAGTGACGAGAGTGCGGAGCGGCGCCGGAGCGCCGCCCCTGAGAAAGTCGTGGAAGGCCTCAGGCCGCTTCCTCGATCGTCTCGGACGGCTCATCGCCGCCCGCCTCCGGCGCGCCTCCTCCACTCTCGGGCGCCGTTTCGGCCGGCAGATCCTTGTCTGGAGCCGCCGCAGGCTCGTCTTCCCACGGCGGAGTCTCGTCCGCGGCGGGAACGGAGGATGCCGCGGGCGGCGCGAATCGCATCGGCTCCGGAACCCAGTCCAGTGCCCGCTCCTTCACCTCCACATCCGCGATGAAGTCGCCGGCGAAGATCCGCTCCGCCGACTGCGAGAGCTGCGCCTTTTTCAGTCCTGCATAGCGGGAGGCGAAAGAGGGGCCGCCGACCTCCTCCAGCGCCGCGAGCGTCACCGCCTTCGGCACCCGGTCGAAATAGTTGACGCCGGTCGGCCGCCACCATTTGGCAACGTCGATCTCCAGCAGCGCTCCGACATGGTCGTGGAAGGGGCACATCCTTTCGGCGGAGTTGGCGCTCGCCTCCAGCGTCCGCGCGACGGCGTGACTGAGCCAGGCCGCTCGCGCTTCCTCCGGCAAGGCGCGGAATGCATCGAAGCGCTCGCCGCGCGTCGCGCCTTCCGTCCAGCTGCGCTCGAGCGCCTCCACCGCCTGCGCCCGCGCCACCGTCGCCGGAGCGTCGGGCGTCTTGAACCCGAACACGGGATCGGAAGGCTGAAGCGCGAGCAGCGACGACCCACTCCTCCCGCTCGAATGTCCCGCATCCCGGTCTACCATCAGGAAGATGGCCAGATCGAGAGCCAGCCCCGGATCGGCGGCGACATGGACCGCGAGCACGTCCCGCCGCTGGATCGCCAGCTCGTCGAGGAGAGCGCGGGAGATCGCCTGCGGACGGTCCTGGGGCTCCGGCTCCTTGACGGGGGCGGGAGTATCGGGTCGGTCGACGCCGGTGTCGTCCCCCGGCTCCTCGTCCTTGTGGTCCGTGGCTTCCGAGTAGAACACGGAACCCAGCACCGGCGCGCCGCTGTCGTCGAGCTGGAGAAAGGCGCCGAGCTTCGGCCGCAGCGCCTCGTCGATGATCGCCGGCTTGTGCCGAAGCGCGGCGATCTCCCGTTCCAGCGCTTCCGCCTTCTCCTCGGCCTCCTGCCGTACGTCGTCGGCGGTCTCCTCGTCGTCAATGACGG
This sequence comes from Sphingosinicella terrae, assembly GCF_003347635.1. Classification (GTDB taxonomy): domain Bacteria; phylum Pseudomonadota; class Alphaproteobacteria; order Sphingomonadales; family Sphingomonadaceae; genus Allosphingosinicella; species Allosphingosinicella terrae. The sequence continues at coordinate 13,759 of NZ_QDFY01000021.1, read as the reverse complement.
CGATCAGTGCCTCGATCTCCGCATGGGCGGTCTCGATGCGGCAGGCCTCGTTTTCGGTCAGCGGCTCGCGCTCGGGCGCGACCCGCTGCAGGCCGGCGGTCGCGGGATGGCCAATCCAGGACTCGAGCGCCGGCCGGACCCAGGCGAGACCCAGTTCCTCCGCCTTGTCGGTGGCGAGCGCCTCAAGCTTGTCCGTGGCGAGCCGCTCGAGCAGGGCAATGTCGAGCCAGCGCGCGTCGTCCTCGTCCGAGAACAGGTCCCGCTCGATGCGGCCCCCCGCCGCCACATAGGCCTCCTCGCCGACGAACCGCGCCCGTCGATCGCTCGCGCTCACCGTCGCCTGCGTCATCATCCGGCGGATGCTGTCGGGATGCTGCGCCATGTAGCTGCGGCTCACCTGCTCGAAGACGAACGCCTGCCGCTCCCGGTCGGGCGTCGCTCCATAGGCCTTAGCGACGTCGAGCGTGATCTCGCCGGCGCCGAGCGCCTCGAACACCACAGGCGCGAGGTTCGCGAGCCGCAGTCGCCCCTCGACGAACCGCACGGTGAGCCCAAACCGGCGGGCGACACCCTCGACGTCGGCCCCCTGCTCGATCAGCTGTCCGAACGCCAGACACTCGTCGGCCGGATTCATGGCGAGCCGCTGGAAGTTTTCGGCAAGGCCCGCTTCCTGCACTGCCGCCGGGGCGCCGTCGACGACGAGGCAGCAGACCTCGTGGTCAGCCGGCAGCTTTCCCTCCTTGGCGAGGCTGGCGAGCGCACGGAAGCGGCGGCCGCCGGCCTCGACGGTGAATCGGCCCCTGGGCTTGCGGCTCGAGGCGACGACGAGGTTCTGCAGCAACCCCCTCGCTTCGATATCCGCCTTCAGCTGAAGATCGGCCTGCTCGTGCGTCGCCCGCCGCACGTTGCGGGGGCTCGGCATCAGTTTGTTCAAAGGTATCGTCCTGATCATGGAAGATCTCCGAGTAAGAGCCGGTGCGGCCTCTCCGCACCCGTCGCTCGTCCGGTGACCGCCTCCTCTCCTCCAGGCGCGGCGCCGCCGCGCCATCGCGCTGGAACTCAGGGCACCTCCAAGCCAACGAAGCGCCCGCCCCGCCGGCCGCAGACGGTGAAGGGCTCGACCATCCCCCAGGGGATCGTCGCGGATTGCGCGAAGATCCTTCGGCGGCGTGTCTAGCCGTTCGGAATGCGAAGATCGGTCGGGAGCGTTCCACGGCACTGCCGGCAGCCGAGCCGAACCCGGATCCCGTCTGCGGCCACCTCCTCGAGGCTGAATTCCCAAAGCCAATTCGTGCGTATCTCGTGCCTGATGATCGGGCGGACCCGCCGCGTTCTGCAGGAGTCGAAGATTGGAGGTGTTATAGCCGCTCCTACGGCATGAGCGGCAAAGTTGGTCTTGGAGAGGAGGGACACGAGTCGTGTGGGCTGACGGTCGAGCACTTCGAAGATCAGCACATGCCACTCGTGGAGGATCTTGCTGATCCGCGTCCTGACGGAGTCATGCGCTCGCGCCTGCTTCTCTGACGTGCGCAGATGATTGCGAACCCGCTTCCCCAACCTTCGACTGACCGACATAGATCGGCCAGCCAATGTTGCCCTTCAGGTCCACTTGTCGGGGATCCCGCGCGAGATAGGTGATCACCCCCCTTCCCTCTCCGCATCCCGGGCCGACACAATCGTCGTGCGGATCGCGGCTTCGACTTCGGAGGTCGTACGGCGCGGCATGAGCACAGACATGGTAGCACGCCTTCGAGTCGCCAGGAAAAGCCTTCGCGCCTTTCGGAGCTGTGCAGCGTGCTCATGTCCCTCGCGCGCGCGGCTGTCCTACTTCCGGTGCACTTCACTGGCGGCGCTCCACGCTATTCAAGCTAGGTCACGGCCCGGAAAACGGCTGTGCGGGCTCAGGAAGGTTCTCGCGTGCTCGGCAGGGTGGCATCGATAAGCTGCACGACGCGGGCGAGGGCGTCTCGCATCCCCAGCAGCTCGGCACCCACCATGTGATGATTGCGTCCCGCGAGCGCGAGAACGGTCGCGAGGACGATGTCAGACTCCCTCGCGAGCTGGACGAGATGATACCCGCTTGGACCGTAGCGCCCGCTGAGCCAGTTCTTTGCTGTGCGTTCGCTGGCTCCCGTCCAGCGCATCAGCGTCTTGGTTGCCCGGTGGGACGCGCCAAGCTCGGTTCGAAGGGCCTCAGCGATCGCTTCAGCATATGCATCGCTGGCGCGCGAGCGTGGCGGAAGTTTGTTGCCCGTCTTCGGAAACATCTTTCCCGCTCCAATGATCTAGGGCTGCCGCGACTCGTCAAGCTGCTGCTGGAGGAGCGGTCATGATCAATTGGGATAAGACGTCTGAATCAGCCGATCCCCTGGTGCCGGCCGCCGAATATGTGCGGATGTCCACCGAGCATCAGAGATATTCGACCGACAATCAGCAGACGGCGATCAGGCGTTACGCCGAGAAGCGCGGCTACGAGATCGTCAAAACCTACGCCGATGAAGGCAAGAGCGGTCTCCGTCTCGACGGCCGAGATGCGCTCAAGCAGCTACTCGCAGAGGTCGAGACCAAGTCCGCGGCGTTCAAGGTAATTCTCGTCTACGACGTCAGCCGCTGGGGCCGGTTCCAAGATCCCGACGAGGCCGCCGCAATCGAGCTGGCATGTAAGAAGGCAGGCATCGCGGTTCACTATTGCGCCGAGCAGTTCGAGAATGACGGCAGCATCGGATCGTCCATCATCAAGACGGTGAAGCGGGCGATGGCAGGAGAATATAGCCGGGAACTCTCGGTCAAAGTGTTCGCCGGCCAGTCCAATCTGATCCGGCGGGGCTTCCGGCAGGGAGGTCCGGCCGGATTTGGCCTGAGGCGCCTCCTCGTCGACCAAAATGGAGCTGCGAAAGGCGAGCTGGGACGGGGCGAACACAAGAGCATCACCACGGACCGCGTCATCCTGATTCCCGGGCCGCCCGACGAAGTGGCGGTCGTGCGCGAAGTCTATCGTCTGTTCATCGAGGAGCGGCGGACGGAGACGGAGATCGCCGATATTCTCAACGGCCGAGGCGTGCTCACGGACCTGTCGCGCCCGTGGACGCGGGGAACGGTGCACCAGCTCCTCATCAACGAGAAGTATATCGGCAACAACGTTTGGGGGCGGACCTCCTTCAAGCTGAAGCAGGCACGGCAGGAAAACCGGCCTGAGGACTGGATAAGGTGCGATGGCGTGTTCGAGGGGATCGTCGATCCCGCTGTCTTCGCGGAAGCTCGGGCAATCATAGCGGCTCGATCCGCGCGACTCACGGACGAGCAGATGCTCGAGAGGCTCTCGCGGCTGCTCCAACGGAATGGGAGCCTCTCCGGACTAATCATCGACGAGTGCGAAGAATGCCCTTCCAGCAGCGCCTTCCGCAGCCGGTTTGGCAGCCTACTGCGGGCTTACACCCTGGTCGGCTTCTCGCCCGCGCATGATTATCGCTACCTCGAGATCAATCGGGCCCTTCGCCGCATGCATCCCGAGGTCATCGCCGGAGTGATCGAGGGAATCCGCACAGCCGGTGGGAGGGTGCTGCAGGACAGCGGCACTGACCTTCTCTGGGTGAATGGCGAGTTCACCGCCTCACTCGTCGTCGTCAGGTGCCGGCATACCGCGGCGGGTTCGTTGCGTTGGCAGATCCGGCTTGACCGGAGCCTCCGTCCCGACCTGACGATCGCAGTCCGCATGGACCGAGAGAACCAGAATCCGCTCGACTTCTACCTGTTGCCAAGCCTGGACGTCCGCGAGGCCGTGATCCGCCTGTGCGAGTATAACGGCCTCTCACTGGATGCCTATCGCTTCACCTCCCTCGACAAAGTCTACGAGATGGCGCGGCGTGAAATGCTCCGGAGGGCGGCATGACCGAGGCCACTCCAGCCCAGAGGGTCGAGATGATCCCGGTCGATCGGGTCGTCGTCGTTAATCCGCGCGTCCGCAACCGCCGCATCTTCAACGAAATCGTCGAGAGCATAGCCCTCGTCGGGCTCAAGCGACCGATCACTGTCACCCGTCGCCAGCAAGGGGACGAGTCATTCTATGACCTCGTCTGCGGCCAAGGTCGGCTCGAGGCCTGCAGGACCCTCGGCTACGAGGAGGTGCCGGCGCTGATCGTCACTGCGGATCAGGACGACTGCCTCGTCTCGAGCCTCGTGGAGAATTGCGCCCGACGGCAGCACCGGGCGCTGGATCTTCTCCAGGACATCGCCGCGATGGGCGAGCGAGGTTACTCCATCGAGGAAATCGGAAGGAAGACGGGCCTCTCCTATGAATATGTGAGCGGCGTGATGCGACTGCTCAGGAAGGGCGAGGAGCGCCTGCTACGCGCCGTGGAATCCGGGGCGATCCCGATCACGGTGGCCGTGCAGATAGCCGATGCGGACGACACGGAAGTGCAAGCAGCGTTGCAGAGCGCCTACGAACAGAACCTCCTCAAAGGCCGCAAGCTCGTGGCGGCGCGACGCCTGGTCGAACTGCGCCGCCGCCGCGGGAAAGGGCTCCGTGTGGACCACAGACAGAAGCGCCCTCTGTCAACGCAGGCACTTGTCCAAGCATACGAGGAGGACACCCAGCGCAAGCAGGATCTCATCAGGAGGTCCGAGATCGCAAAGGCGCGTCTGAGTTTCATAACGGAGGCGATCAGAAGCCTGATCGACGACGACGCCTTCTTCGCCATACTTGAGGAGGAGGATCTGATCACTGTTCCCGCCAACCTCGCGGCGCGTATCCCGGAACTGGTGGGGGTGGCCGAATGAAGCGAAAACTCAAGCTGGCGTTCGAAGCGGCCAGCCTGCGTATTCCTCTCACTCAGATCCTTCCGCTTCGGCCCGTGCCGGAGAAGGTGAAGAAGTCCGTCAAATATGCCCAGATCGCGGCATCGATAAAGGAGGTGGGGATCATTGAGCCGCCGGTCGTGATCAGGGACGCCGGCGAGCCGAATACCTACCACCTTCTCGACGGGCACCTTCGTGTCGAGGTTCTGAAGGACCAAGGTGTAAGCGCCGTCGTCTGCCTCATCTCGACCGAGGACGAAGCTTATACCTATAACAAGCGAATAAACCGGCTCGCGATCATCCAGGAGCACCGGATGATCATTACCGCGCTGGAACGCGGAGTGTCGGAGGAGCGGCTCGCGAGAGCGCTCAATGTGAACATCAAGGCCATCCGGAGCCGGCGGCGCCTGCTTGAGGGTATCTGCCCGGAGGTGGCGGAATTGCTCCGGGATAAACATGTTGCGATCAACACGTTTCGTGAGTTGCGCAGGCTCCGCACAGAGCGTCAAATCGAGGCGGCTCAACTCATGGTGGCGATGAACCGCTATACCATTGGATACGCACGATCACTCGTCGCAGCGACGCCCGAAGACCTCCTGGTGAGGCCTAAGAAATCCAAGACGCTGAAAGGCTTAAGTGCAGAGCAGATTGCGTTAATGGAGGAGGAGTCAGCCAAGCTCCAGCGGCACTTCAAGCTCATCGAAAAGGATTACGGAGCGGACCATCTCGATCTCGTCCTTGCCACCGGATACGTCGCTCGTCTCCTCGCGAATGCCAGAGTCGTCGGCTACTTGGCTCAATGTCACCCAGAGATCCTGGCCGAGTTCCAGAAGGTTCGAGAGCTGCAAAAGGCGGCGTGAGAATCATCGACCTATGTGACACCAGCCGCTCTTCTGGGTCCCACCTCTCCCCGCGCTCCCCAGTCTCGGACCCCGCACCCATCTCCACAGGGAAAACTAAGCGTCAGTGCCGCGCGTGAAGCTGCGTGGCTACCGACGCCGGGCGGCTTCATCGCTGTTGTCGGGTTCCGCATTTCTTCCCTGCTCTCGTGTGTACCTCTCGACAACTCTCAATCGCGTCCTAGATCGCACCCATGAAGGTTTTCATCAGTTCTCTAATCAGCGACTTCGGCCCATTTCGGGATGCCGCGCGACGAGCGGTAACGACTCTCCGCCACGAGGCCCTGATGGCCGAGGACTTCGAGGCACGACCAACCTCGCCTCAGATCGCATGTCTGCAAGGCGTTCGCGATGCCGACATCGTGGTGTTGATCCTCGGTGAAAGGTATGGACCGGTCCAGCCTACCGGTCTTTCCGCGACACATGAGGAGTATCGCGAGGCGCGCGGCACGAAGCATGTGCTCGCCTTCGTGCAACAGGGCGTCACGCCTGAGCCTCGACAGGCCGAATTAATCACCGAAGTGCAGGACTGGGAGGCCGGACTGTTCCGCGGCGGCTTCGCCGATGCTGAGGACCTGCATGCTGGCATCATCCGGGCCCTGCACGACGTTGCCCTAACTGACGCGGTCGGTACCGCTGATCCGGAGGAACTCACCCGTCGGGCCCTCGCGCTGATCCCTCCGGAGAACCGCAATATGTCCTCAACCGGTGCGACCGTGGACATTGCCATCGCCATGGGCCCACGACAGCAGGTGCTGCGGCCCGTCGAAATTGAATCGCGCGATTTGTCCGAGCACGTTCTCCAATCTGTCCTGTTCGGACCGGACCGCCTCTTTTCACCTTCGCTCGGAAACAAGGTCGAGATCGCAGATGGCGCCCTAGTAATCCGCCAGGATCGCGGCGCGTTCCTGCGGCTCAGCGAGGACGGCTCGATCCTCATCCTTCAGCCGCTCGACGAACCATCGACCGGGAGGGGATGGGACATGGGCGGTCACATGGTTATCATCCAAGAGATAGTCCAGCAGCGGATCGCTACCGCCCTGGGCTTCGCGACCACCCTTATCGACCATATTGATGCCACGCAGCGTTTGACTCACGCCGCTGTCGCCGTACGGATCGCCGGTGCGGAGTACCGTGCCTGGCGAACGAGGTCGCAGAACGACGCGAGCCCAGATTCGGTGACGATCGGCATGGGTGAGCGCAATCACCAGCCTGTGGTGAAGGTCCAGCGCCGAGCGGCGCTGCGAGTCGATCGATCGCGCCTCATCGAAGATTTGCTCGTGCCGCTCCGTCGGCAGTTCCCGGCGGGCTGAGCGGAGTCGTTCACACGGTTCCAATCGCAGGAGTCGCGGCTCTATCGCCACAGAAGTTTATGGAGATTCCGCTCAGTCGCAGGATGTTCGAACATGCTGGAGGACGGCACCGCGTCTACTCGATGCTTCTGCTCCGTACTCCCGACCCACCAGACGCTATCGTCAGATCGGCCGCTCTTGTAGTCGTCCCTACCATCACTCCCTCTGCAGGTTCGCTTGGACTTCAACAGAGGCTTCTTTCCGGGGCGGAATGCAAGTGGACGCCCCTGCACAGGTCGAACGAGTTCTAATGCGGATTTAACGGCCGCGCCTATCATATGACACCGCCTCCGGACAGGAAGTGGACCCTCGCTCCATCGAATCGCTTCTGTGGAAGACAGTTCGGGCATTCTCGTCAGCACGTATGAGAGCCGTCGCGATACTTTACAAAGTCTGCAGCGCGTCGCCTGCGAACCGGAGTTCAGCCCCGGAGGGAAGCTCCACCGTGCGCCGCTTTAGGCTTCAATTCTCCCCGCCATCGCACACCTGCCGGGCCTCTAGGGTCCGTTGCGTCTTTCAAATCACGTCCATTTTCGAGGAGGGTCGTGACAGCCCCACTTATGGGAGACTGCCGCTCCGTCGGTAGCCGTCGCCAGTAGATCAGGAGTGACTCGGCCAGCGACCCTTCCCGCCCACTTGCGTGGTACAGATGCCTGCGGACAGCCTCGTCCCACGCAATTTCACGTCCTTCGACGCGGAGCCACTTGAGGTACACCAGGGCAAGGCGTCGCGGGACCACATGGGAGTTGTCGCAGAGCGTCTTCACGAGGCTCTCGACGTTACTCCCACTGAGGGGAGCCGTCCTTAGTTGTCGGAATATCGCTTTTCTGATGCGCCAGTGACACGGCCAAACGAGCGTGCTGCACACCCTCCAGACGGCTTCGCCGCCTACCGCAAGGATGCCAAGCCCGAGCTCCGGAAGCCGTATCTTCTCGGCTTCTGCAAAGCTGAACGCATAGCTCTGGCGGCCTGTCGCTTCGAGGAGCTTCAACACGGCCTCGGCCATCACGGCAGCCGCCTGTTCGCCGTGAAGATCCAGATAACGGCTGAGCACTTGAACGAGACGGGAATATTTCTCCATCCGCTGGGGCTCCCTTACCCTTCGCGCGGTCAGGAAATTCTCGATTGCTGCAAATCCGGAAGTCCGCAGACCGCCGGCATCCTGGATCTGCTGTTGCAGGAGCTCCAGCCCGGCCTCGAAATCCTCTTCAAGCAGATACAGAAAGTCCACGGCCATTAGGTCTGCCTCGTGGTTGACCTGGAGGTGGGCCCGCAGGAGGACAATTGCCTGGTCCGCGATGGGCTGCAGTATTGAGAGCAGCTCCAGAAAATGCTCTCTGAGATCCGGAACAGTGGTCATGTGCCGGTGGCGGGCGCGGTGGGCGAAGAAGATACGAATCGCCCATACGAGTTCCATGCCTCTCGCCTGGCCCGAGGAGAGCAGGCGCACTGCGTAAGGAAGCATCTCCTCGCCTGACATAAATGGAGAGTCGGCAGCATACCAGAGAGCCCGTTGAAGGCGCTCCGTCTGCTCCGGCCGCGCATCCGCCAGGCAGGTGAGGCATGCGGAGGCTAACTCATCCGGGTGCGTCTGGGCGAACGCCTCGAGCAGCTTGGCAGCCGAGGCTGAGGACGCAGCAAGAGTAGTCCAGATGATTCGTTCGGGAGCGAGGTCGCGGAACCGGAACAGCGTCCTCATCGCGATTGTGCGGACCGGGAGCCGAGGGCGAGTTGCGTCGCCAACGCTGGTCAGCAATCTATCATCATCCAGCACAGCGCCGAGCCAATCGATTGTATCGTCGAGGTCGACTTCAAGCAGGTACTCGATCAGCCGGGCGGAGGGGGACTTCTGAAATGCCTGGTTCAGGGTGGTAGTCTGGCGCCACAGGGTCTCCCAAAAGGCGTCGCGGGCGACGTCCGCTCCTCGCCAGTGGAATTCATCCTCTCGCGCCAGCATGCGCGAGAGGTAGACGCGTTTACTCTCGTGCGAGAGGGATGATCGCCTTAGGTAGGCAGCCACCGCTTCGTCGACCTGCTCGGACCAGCGATCACGATAGAACTCCGCCTGATCAAGCATCTGGCTGATCCACCAGCCGAAGATCGGATGCTCCGCGGCTGCACCCGGGCACAGCGCGAGCAGGAGCAGGATACATTGGCGTGCATAGTCCTTGGCGGAGCTAGTATATGGATCGGACGCGGCACGGCGGAGTTCCTCCAGCACCTCCTGGACTTCCGAGCCTTGAACGCCGCGCATCAGGTCCAGCAGGCGGAATGCCACGACTGCCGGCGGCAGCTCTGGGTGGCCGTGGAGCCGCGGCCACAGCCGACCCCCAAGATTCTGAAAGAGAAGGAAGATGAATAGAAACCAACCTCCGGGGACGCCGAAGTCGGGCCGCCTGGGAAGAACGGGAATACCACGGCGGACGGCCGTGAGGTCAAGCTGGGAAGCCTGCAGGAACTCGCGAACCTGATCGTGCTGAAATCGGTACTCACCTTCAATCAGCTCTAGGAGATGCTCATCGCAGAGTGCATCCACGGCAATGAAACGGTTTCCGAAAAGCTTCTCCATTCGGTCCTTCGTGACGTTCTGCCGAGCGGCGCCGAGCATGTGCATAGCCAGGCTTCCAAGAAGGGCAGTCACCTCTGGCTGCCACCTTGGCTTGCCGAGGAGTTCCAGCGCCGTAGCGACCCGGTGGTCGATGAATGCTTCCAATACCTGCGGAAGGTTCATCGTTCGCACATCCGCCCGCGAGCCAAGTACGTCCGCCAAGTGAAGCAGAAATGGGTGTCCTGCGGCTCCTGCGGACAACCAGCTTTCCATTCCGTAGGCCTTAACGGCCTCCGCCGCTTCTTCGCGTGTGAAGTCCCGTAATCGGATCAAGCGGGCCGATGCATCCTCCCGCTTACGCTCACCAGAGGAGTCGGTCCGCTCTGGGAGTAGATGGAGCAGCCGGGGTGGTATCGTGGGCTGGATGGCGGACCAGCGCTCCGGACGACACGTTACGACGAGCCTGGCATCGTGGGAGATCAGCCAGTCAATCGTGCTCGGAAGCCAACACTCGCGCAGATGAGGATCGCGGACATCCGCATCGTTCAAACCGTCAAGAAGCACGAGAAGCGGTCCATCCCGATGGTTCGCGAAGTCCGAGAGGCGACGTGCGTCAGGTCGTGAATAGCCGGCGGCCGGCCATGGAAGACGTTCCAGCATGTCTGCGATGCCGTCAATATCCGGCTTAATCTCGGCACCGCGGATGAGCAGGCGGGGCGGAAGTCCCGCTTCCTCCCGTTCGGCGAGCTCGGCCAGTGCCGAGGTCTTTCCCACGCCCGAAAACCCTATGATCGGCAGGATATTCGCGGGCCCAGCGAGAAATCTCCGAAGTGCTTGCTCGAAGTCCGCCCGCCGCACGGTTCTGTTTCGCTTGTAGATGTCACTCCGGTCCAGCTTGTCCGCGACGAGCTTCGACACCGTCGCCGCGGCAGTGCGCCTCGGCCGGCCCGCAACCGGTAGGGGCCGAAGCGCTCTTTCGGGAAAGATCTGCTTCAGCTTACTGCCGACGGCTCGCTCGACAGCGGCCGGTGAGGCGATTTGATCCCATTGGAAAAACTGCTTACGCACCGGCCGAGCATTTGAGAGCCATTCGTCCAGCATAGCGGGGAGCAGCAGGTGATAATCAATCGTTCGCATACGCGAGAGCACGGTTGGCAACACTTCACCGAGAGATAGTTGAGAAAGCGATGCGTGCTTATCGAGCAACTCTTCGATCCATGTTGCGATTAGAGCATGGTTTTCCTCGATCCACCGGCGCGGTTTCTTGAAGAAAGCGTCGGTGGTACGGGCGGGATCAGTCGCAAGGACAAGGTAATACCGAAGTCGCTTCTCCGGAGGCGGCATGTCCCCGTCGACAATCAGGAAAAGAAGAAACTTCAAAATCTCTTTCAACGCGTCCGGACGCGGCATCCGGTAGGACAGACGTTTGCACTGCATCACTCCAACGAGCTGCTCGTCCTTCCAGAGAGAAACGTCTATGCCAGCATCACCGCCCGCCAGAGCGAGCCGGACTCGATCATAATAGCCCTCCTTTTGAAGCTGGAACCTGGCAAGCGAGTGCAGAAGACGCTCAAAGTCTTCATCGCTGAGATTCAAGTACGGGAACCTTCGTGAGCCGGTGGGGCCGGCGTCCACAGGTGTGACCTGGCGGAGGTACGCCTTTTCCGCACGCTGGGAGAGAATCCTCATGGTGGGGAATGTTTAGCTCGTTTCGCCCGCGCCGACATCTTCCGAAATTGGACGCGGTGAAATAAACAGGCGAGGTGATCGTGTTCTACTGATAGTGTTTGGCCAGCAAAGATCCGGTTGGCGGAGCGCAGCTTCGGGCGAGCAGGCAGATGCAGTGGACTAACTTCATTCCCTTGGTAAGCGGATTGGTCGGTGCCATCATAGGAGCGCTTGCGAATGCCTTCCTTCGCGATCGCAGCGACAGGCGAACGGCGCGTGAAGCCTTGGTGGGTGAGATCGCGAGGCATGCTTCCGAGATCCTGGCAGCTCTTCTGGAGTTTTTTCGGGCGCGGCAGATCGACGGCGCCGGTCTTGAGAAGTGGAGTGCCCTCGCCGCGCTCGAACGTGCCCTCGGCCAGGGAACGGCGTTGGAGATCCGGATTTTCCGGGAGTTCCGCGCGAGGCGGGTGCGCACTGCCTACCACCGGCTTCTGAACAGGTCGGAGATCCTCAAGGACGCCTTGAGCAGTGAGCAGGCGCTTTCGGAAAAGCGGTTCAAGACCGGCACTAGGTGGGTCGAGGAACAGATTTCTGAATCCGTGCGCGTTGCGTCAGCGGCGGCGGGAATTGATCTTGTCGACCGGGCTCGGCTCATTTTTGTCGGCTGGCGGAAGGTTACACTCAAGGATCGGCAGGCACTGTCGTATGACCCTGACCCCCTGCCCTGGGAGTATGCGCTCGCCTTGCAATTCGCTGACCCCCTCCCGCAGGACGCCGTGGAGACGATCCATCGCCGCTCACGGGATCGCATAGGTGACATGGTCTGCGCGATACACGACCGCGCCCCTCACGTCGTCTTGTCCGGCCAGTCGAGCAATTTTCGTGTGGAGATCGATGCCTGCTGCGCGCTGTTCGCCGAAGAGGTCAATCTACGGTTCATGGGTCTCGGACATGCCGAGCGAGGGGCCCCGACGCCATAACGGGTGCACCGAACGCATCACCCGTGGACGAGCCGAAGACCCTGCGCCTTCACGATACCAAGGTTGCCCAAGCCGATCCGAACAGCATCACGTACATAGGATGGTGCCAGATGTGCATAGTGCTTGCGGGTGATCCGCTCGTCAGCGTGTCCCAGAGACTCCGCTATGACCGCCACTGGCACTCCCGCCATGGCCAGCCTAGAACCATAGGTGTGGCGAAGGATGTGGAACCCCGCCTGGTCAACGCCGGCGGCACGACAAGTCTCTGTCATTGGTCGGATCTGGTGCGAGGTCCCGAGTGGACGCCCGTGCTGATTCAAAAACATGAGCTCGTCGCCGGCGCGGCGGCCACTGACCTGGCGGAACAACTCCACGCCCTCGTCGGAAAGATAGACGTGGCGAGGCTTGCCACTCTTCGTCTCTGGAAACAGCACGACTCCGGCCATGAAGTCGACGTCTCGCACGCGCATCCGAAACAATTCGGACCAGCGGGCACCGGTCAGCAGCGCAGCCTGGATCAGCGGCCGGAACCATTCGGGGGCTGCTTCGATGAGGCGCGAGATCTCGCCGGGCGTGAAGTAGCGGATCCTCGGGGAGTCGACCTTTGCAAACGGCTTCACCCGCCGCCAAGGGGTGTCGTCCGGCACCTTCCCCATCATGAACGCTCTGTTGAGTGCAGCACGGAGCGGCGTGAATACGCGGTTCGCGTTCGACTTTTGAATGCGCGCGGAATCGGGCCCGATCGGACGCTTCTTTCTCACCCCCATTTTGTTTGCGCGGTACACCGACGGAGTGCTGGCGATCCTGTTCACGAACGCGGTCAGCCGCTCAGTCGTGAGCTCGCTGACCTGCATGGCACCGAACTCGGGCCGGAGATGCCGTTCGATCGTGTGGCGCGTAGCTTCCAGCGACTTGCCGGTGAAGTTCTCAAGGTAGTCGTTGAGCGCCTGCCCCACCGTATAGGGCTCAGGCTTTCGCCCCGAATTTCGGTCGAGCTGCGCGAACCACTCGCGGGCAGCCGCCTGCGCTTCGGAGAAGGTCAAGACAGCAGACGTATCCGCGTCGAGCACATCGTCCGCCGGCCCCAATAGGGTCTGGGCCCGCGCTCCATCGCCGGATCGATACTTTGCGACCCAGGTTCCCCCCTTCTCACCCTTGCGGTATCCGAGCGCCCTCCCCCGCGCGAGCGAATGCCAATAGGGATTGCTGCGGACCGGCAGCTGCGCGCGCGCGGTGCGGCTGTCGATCTTGGCATGACGGAGGGTCCTGGCCATTGAGCGCCCTTTCAAACTCGCCACAAATTCGTTGCAAAACCGTAGCAGGATTAGGGTGGACGAGGAAGGACCCGAAGCTCAAAGAATGGCGGAAAACCGCCATCCGTGGGCGTCCGCCCGCGTCCGCAAAACCCCCGCGACCTCTGCTCTCACGGCGAAAACACGGGTTCGAGTCCCGTAGGGGTCACCAGCCTTTGCAAAGGCTGAGCGAGATATTGGTCGCCCTCGCGGCTCATCCCCG
>NZ_QDFY01000020.1 GCF_003347635.1 Sphingosinicella terrae | reverse complement strand
ATCACATTGGCCTTGGCATTGCCGTAGAGACGGTTGTCCAGCGCGTTGCCGGTGGCGTCCGTCACGCCAGCGCCGCCGAGTGCGAGCGCCTCGACATGGTCGGGAAGGCTGTAGCTCACATAGGTGCGGATCGTGTCCGTGCCCTCGCCGGCAGCCTCGATCACCGTGTCGCCCGCATTGTCGACGATATAGGTGTCGTGGCCCCTGCCGCCCCGCAGATCGTCGGCGCCGCCCGCGCCATCGAGCACGTCCTTGCCTGCGCCTCCGCTAAGGACATTGCCCGCGAAATTTCCGATGATGATGTTGTCGGAGCTATTGCCGGATCCACCGGTGGACGATGTTCCGGTGAGGACGAGCTTCTCCACATGCTTCGGGAGCACATAGCTCGTCGAGCTACTGACCTGATCCCAGCCTTCGCCCGCCCGCTCGACTATCTCGTCCGTGGGTTGATCGACGATATAGACGTCGTCGCCAGCGCCGCCCTGCATAAGATCGGCGCCGCCGGCGCCGTCGAGAATGTTCGCCGCGCTATTGCCTACTATCGTGTTTGACTGAGCGTTGCCGACGGCATCGGCAGCGGCGGCGCCCAGGAGAACCAGGTTCTCCACGTCTTCGGGCAATGTATAGGTCACGGAGCTCATGACGGTGTCGGTGCCCTCGGCGCTCATCTCGGTAACGTCGTCGCCGACATCGTCGACGACATAGGTATCGTCACCCGCGCTTCCCCTCATGACATCGGCGCCCCCTCCTCCGTCGATAACGTTGGCGGAGCTGCTCCCGGCCAGAATGTCGTCAAACCGACTGCCGGTAACATTCTCGATCCCAGTCAACACGTCGCCTTCGGCATGGCCGCCCGTTTGGCCGTCGGACCGGCCGAGATCCAGATTGACGCTGCTGTCCGATGCGGCGTAGCTGACCGTATCTACCCCGTCCCCGCCTTCGAGCAGGTCGGATCCGCCATCGCCCGCAAGAAGATCGTCGCCCGCGCCGCCGACGAGGTGGTTGGCCACCGAATTGCCGATGATCGTATCGTTGCCGCCGCCGCCGATCGCGTTCTCGATGATCGTTCCGTAGGCGATGGAGATGTTGTCATGGAGAAGTCCATCGGGCGAATTGTAGGCCGTCCGAAGCGCGTCATACTCCGCCTGCGTGAAGTCCGATGGCACCAGCCCCGCGGCCTTGAGGTCTTCGAGGGGGACGATTCCACTGCCGCCGCCGCTGCTGAAGGCGCCCGGATTGAGATCGATCGTCGAAGCCGTGTTCCAGCCGGAGAAGTCGAGCGTATCGATTCCACCCGCATCGTAGATGGAAATGACGGGCATCGTGTTCAGCCCGAAATCGAAGACGTTCAGATTCGCCGTGGAGTTGAAGCCGTAGATTGTCCCGTCTGCACGCGTCGTCGGATCTGCGCCGTAGATGGCCTGGATCGCGGCGATGTCGTGAAGCAGAGGCGTCTGTCCGTAGACTCGCTCGAGGCGTGACCAATCGACGTGAGCAGCATCGGTGAACTCCGCATTGAAATAGGACATCACGCTGTACTGACGCGAGTCCTGAAAATATTCCGCGTGGCTCGCATAGGTGAACGCCTCGTCGGAGGAAGCGTCATAATCGCCAGGGTGCATGAGGCCGAGCGCGTGGCCGGTCTCGTGCATGAGGGTGAGAAGACCATAGCCGCCATTGTCGAGTTCGAGATTGCTCGATGCCAGTCCATTGACCCAGATGTCGCCGGCCAGTTTCGCGTAAGGCTCGGAATAGCTGTAGGGCAGGAAGGCGAAGGCCTGCGTTCCGGGAAGTTTGGTATAGTTGCTGTAGGTGAGATCGGCTTGGTCGGCCGTCGTCTCGACGATGTCCAGGGCAACAAGTTCATTCCAGAGCGTGATCGTCTTGCGAGCCGCTTCCTGTTGCCCGACCGAAAACGCCTGAAACCCCACGGCGGAACCGAGATCGTAGACCTGGCCGTCGATCTCGAAATGATAGGGTGCGGCAGCGATCGTCTCGACGGTGTGAAAGCCGAAGGTCAGCTGGAGGAGGTCTCCGCTTGCCGGACGGGCATCGAAGCCCTCACTGCTCCAGCCCGCTCCCGGAATATCGGTCCAGGGAAAGGCGCTGCGGTTCAGATGTGCCGTGATTTCCGCGATCGACCAGACAGGCTTGTCGTCGATGAAGCCGCCCTGGCCATCGACATTGGCGGAAACGACGTAAGGTTCAGAGCCGGCGCACGCGCCGCAAACACAATGTACCGGATGGAGCTGCGCTCCCGATGCCACGAGCTGAGTCATGCTCGCGGACTAGAGAAGCATTCCTCCTCAAGAGGTTAATGCCACCCCTAGGTACAATCCGGAGCATCTAGTCTGGCCTTGCGGGCGCCTCCTCGACCATGGTCGATATTCGCGCTTATCCATCTCGACCCAGTCGCCGGCCAGCCGTCGTCACGACGTCCAATGGAGACTCAACTGGCCGGCGAAAGTCGGGTCGATCAAAAGACGGTGAAATCGCTGGCGGCTAGTTCGGCGGGCGGGTTGTCCAGTACCGCGAACCTGACAGCTGCGCCACTGCCGCTCCCATCCGCATCGTAAAGCAACGCGCCGGTCGACGGATCGTAGATGATCCGGTCCGCCGCGGACCCGGCCGCGCTTCCGCTGACGAATGCGCTGGGAGACAGTTCGCCTCTGCTCAGTCCGTCGAATACGGCGTCGTCGAGCAGGATCCGGTCCTCGCCGCGGGTGAAGTCGAGGATCGTGTCTACGTTGGACCCGCCGAGCGCAGCATCGAAGGAAAAGCGATCCGAGCCTTCGCCGCCTTCCAGCCGATCGCTGCCGGAGCCGCCGTAGAGCCAATCCGACCCGTCGCCGCCGAAAAGCGAATCGTTGCCGTCCTCGCCCCTCAATCGGTTCACTGCACGGTTGCCGACGAGCTGGTTGGCCAGCCCGTTGCCTTGGCCGTCGATGCGGGCGCTGCCTTCGAGGACGAGATTTTCGACATGGTCGGAAAGGGTGAATGTGACCGAGCTGCGCACGCGATCCACGCCTTCGCCGGCCTGCTCCACAACCTTGTCGCCGAAATGATCGACCTTGTAGGTGTCGTTGCCGCCACCGCCTTGCATCAGATCCGCACCGCGCTCGCCGTCGAGCAGGTTGGCCGCCGAGTTGCCGACTAGCCGGTTTCCGAGATAATTGCCGGTGCCGTCGATCGCGCTTGTGCCGGTGAGCACCAGATTCTCGACGTTAAGGGCGAGGCCATGGGTCACCGAGCTTCTCACGGTGTCGATGCCCTGGTTCTCCAGCTCGACCACAGAGTCGCCAGCATTGTCGACTACATAGGTGTCGTGGCCGTCTCGGCCATACATGGTGTCGATTCCGGCGCCGCCGTCGAGCACATTTGCCTTGGCGTTGCCGTAGAGACGGTTCGACAGTCCATTGCCCGTTCCGTCGATCACGCCCGCTCCGCCGAGCGCGAGGTTCTCGACATGATCGGGCAGGCTGAAGGTCACATAGGCGTGGATCGTGTCGTTGCCCTCGCCCGCAAGCTCGACCACCCGATCACTGGCATCGTGGACACGGTACTTGTCATGGCCGTCGCCGCCGTACATCGTGTCAGCGCCAGCCCCCCCGTCGAGCTCGTCCCTGCCTTTGCCGCCGCTGAGAATGTTCGCCGCACCGTTTCCGACGATCATATTGTCGCCGTTGTTGCCCGTCCCGTTGATCGCAGCCGTGCCGGTGAGCACCAGATTCTCGACATGCTCCGACAGTCTGAAGGTCACCGAGGCCCTGACCTCATCCGTGCCCTCACCGACCGCCTCGGCCGCTTGGTCGCGCCCATTGTCGACAATGTAGATATCGTCGCCGGCCCGACCCCGCATCACATCGGCGCCGCCCGCGCCATCGAGCGTGTTGGCGGCATCGTTGCCGACGAGCTCGTTGGCATGGCCGTTGCCCGTGCCGTTGAGCCTCGCCGTACCGGTGAGAACCAGGTTCTCGACCTGTGCGCCCAAGGTGTAGCTGATCGAGCTCCGCACCGTGTCGATGCCTCCCCCGGCTATTTCGATCACCTTGTCGCCCGCACGGTCGACCACGTAAGTGTCGCTGCCGCCGGCCCCGCGCATCGCATCGGCTCCACCGGCGCCGTTGAGGATGTTAGCGGCACCATTGCCGACCAGCACGTCGGCAAAGGCGCTGCCGGTGAGGTTCTCGACATTGGACAAAAGGTCACCCTGTGCGTGGCCTCCGGACTGGGCGGCCCGGGTCAGACTGACGTCCACGCCGGCATTTGAGCCTTGGTAGCTGGCCGTATCGATCCCACCGCCGCCGTCGAGGACGTCGGCGCTGGCACCGCCGATCAGCGTGTCGTTGCCGCCGCGCCCTTCGAGCCTATCTCCTGCCGAACCGCCGCGCATCGTCTGATTTGCGTCTGCGCCGATATAGTGGACGGCCGTCGTGGGGGCGGAACCATTGACGATGTAGACGGTCCCCGAGTTGGACCCATTTTCGTCGGAACCGGGCGCGCCGACGATGAGATCCGCGAACCCGTCGCAATTCGTATCGGCGGCACTGACATTCCCGGCCTTGTCTCCATCCTTTGCGCCCTGCAGGATGATGGCGGCATCGCTGAGCGATATGTCGGCGAAGCCGCTGGCTTTGCCGAGGATGACGTAAGAACTTCCCCGCCCGCCGGTCCTTCCGAGGATGATGTCGTCATATCCATCGGAATTGACGTCTCCGGCCGAGCCAAGCGAGGTGATCCCGCCGCCGGAGACCACAAAGTCGCGGGAGTTTGGATTGTCCTTGATGACATTGGCGCCCTTTGGCCGCCCGAGGACCCCATAGATGTCCGTCGCGCTGGCGACCAGAACGTCTGAGTGCCCATCAGCGTTCATGTCACCGGCCAGGGCGACTCCCGTCACCCTTGCTCCTGCGCCGAGATAGATGACAGTGGCCCGCACGTTGTCGAGACTCGTCACGTCCATGTCGGCAATGCCGCGCTTCCCGAAGATGACGTAAGCCTTGGAGTCATTCGCGGCTGCGACAAGCAGGTCGTCTACACCATCACGGTTGAAATCGCCGGCGGACGCAACATGAGTGCCCGCCCCCAAAATGGTGAACCCTTCAGAATCCTTCAGATTGTCGACGTTGATCGTGCCGAAGCCATCCTTCTTTCCGAATATGACGTGCGCGAGATCGATCCTCGTCCCGATGATGATGTCGTCGATACCATCCCCGTTGACGTCGCCCGCCAATGAGATCTGGGCCCCGATCCATTGCTGTGAAGAGGAAATGATCGTGAAGCCTTGGTCGGGGCGCATATTGGCAACGTCGATATCCGCGTCATACGATGGCTTCCCGAAGAATACGTGGACTCGTCCATTGATACCGCCGTAATCGGGATCGGCCATCATGACGTCGTCATAGCCGTCGCGATTGATATCGCCTGCAGACGCGACAACTTCCCCATTGATTGTGTCGCTGCCCCGAACGAAAAAGCCCTGCGAAGGAGAAAGCGACGTCAGATTGATTTCCGGTAGCCCACCGGCCTTTCCGAATATGATTGCCGGTCCGCCGGGCCCTCCGCCACCAAGGGTCTGCAATCTCGCGACGATGAAGTCTTCGACGCCGTCCCCGTTCACGTCGCCGGCCGAACTGACCGTGGAGCCCAACTGCGTCTGGGCACCGTTGCCGACCAGTTTGGTTCCGCGTGACCCGAGATTCCCCAGATTGATAGTTGCCATCGCCATTTCCCCCCCGGGTCTCGCAAGCTTCAACGATGGCTTTGAATGGTCGGATTGCAGCCGCCGCGCGAGCGCACGCGATGCGGAGCCCCGCCATCAATTTCCTGAAGATTGCCCCCGACCCGAATGTCGACTGGATAATATCACACGCGAAGATGCACAACCGGCCGACGAGCCCGCGATTTCGACGTTATCGACCCGTCGAGAACGATCGACCTACGCCAGCGGCAGTTCCCGCTGCTCCGGATCGAAGCGCCGCCATCCCCCAGGCCCTAGCTTCTCGAGCGGGCGGAAGCGGGACTTGTAGGCCATGCGTCGCGATTCCTCGACCCAATAGCCGAGATAGACATAAGGAAGGCTGGCGCGGGCGGCGCGCACGATATGGTCGAGGATGATGAAGGTTCCGAGTCCCGCGCGGCGATCGTCGTCCGGCTCGAAGAAGCTGTAGATCATCGACAGCCCGTCCGACTGGTGATCGGTCAGGCAGGCCCCGACCAGGCGGCCGGGCCGGCCATCGGTCGACGGCTCGCGATATTCGATGACATAGGTCTTGACCGGGCTCTGCTCGACCATGTCGGAGAAATCATGCTCGTCCATCTCGACCATCCCGCCGTCGGGATGTCGGGCGCGAAGGTAGCGGCGGAGCAGCTGATACTGCTCCTCGGTCGCCCAGGCCTTGCACGCGCTGACCTCGAGGTCGGCATTGCGCCGGAGCACGCGGCGCTGGGTCGCGCTCGGCTGGAACTCGCCGGCCACCACCCGAACCGAGACGCAGGCGGTGCAGTCGAGACAGCTCGGCCGATAGGCGACGTTCTGGCTTCGGCGGAATCCGATGCGGCCGAGCGCGTCGTTGAGATCGCTCGCGTGGGGGCCGCTCAGCTCGGTGAAGACCTTCCGCTCCGTCTTGCCCGTCAGATAGGGGCACGGCGCCGGCGTCGTCACGAAGAAGCGGGGAAATCGAAATGGTGCGCTCAAGGCGACTCCAGCCGGTCCAACATGGTTGCCTGAATCTTTATGAGACGTCGCGGCAACGTTGGAAAGGGCGCTTTGTGCCCGGTGCGGGCGATCGCGCCCATCGTTCCAGCCCGGGACGCAGCCGTGGCCGGACCTTACTCCATCGCCACCGGCTGGACGGCGAATCCTTCCGCCCTCAGGGTCTCGATCAGCCGGCTGATCTGCTCGGCATCGCGCGCCTCGCATTCGACGTCGATGGAGGCGTCCTTCGCCGGCAGGTGGGTGAAGATGCGCTGGTGGGAGATCTCGACGATATTGACCTGATGGTCGCTGAACAGCTTCATCACCGCGTGGAGCGCACCCGGCCGGTCCTGCAGCTCGATCCTGAGGCGGCTCATCCGCCCCGATCGGGCGAGGTCGCGCAGCAGCACGTTGGCGAGCAGGTGCGTGTCGATGTTTCCGCCGGTGACGATCAGGCCGACCCGCCGCCCGCGCAGCCGCTCCGGATTGGCGAGCAGGGCGGCGACGCCGACCGCGCCGGCCCCTTCCGCGACCGTCTTCTCGGACCGCACCAGCAACGCGATCGCGCTCTCGATGTCGCGCTCGGCGACGAGGAGGATGTCGTCGACGATATGATTGATGATGCCCGACGTCATCAGACCCGGCGACTTCACCGCTATGCCTTCCGCGATGGTGTCGCCGGCGCAGGGCAGGCTCGCCCGCGCGAACTTGGCGAACATCGACGGATAGAGCTCGGCCTGGACGCCGATCACCTCGATGCCGGGCCGGATCGTCTTGGCCGCGATGCCGGTGCCGGCAATGAGGCCGCCGCCGCCGATCGGGACCAGCAAGGTGTCCAGATCCGGCGCGTCGGCGAGCATTTCGAGCGCCACCGTCCCCTGCCCCGCCATCACCTCGAAATCGTCGAACGGATGGACGAAGGTGAGGCCGCGCGCGTCGGACAGGCGGAGCGCCTCGGCATAAGCGTCGTCGTACATCTCGCCGTGCAGCACCACCTCGGCGCCGTGGCCCTCGGTCTGGGTGACCTTCACGACCGGCGTCGGCTTCGGCATGACGATCACCGCGGGCACGCCGAGGCGCCGCGCATGATGGGCGACCGCCTGGGCATGATTTCCGGCCGACGCGGCGATGACGCCGCGGGCGCGCATCGCCTCGTCCATCAGCAGCAATTTGTTGAGTGCCCCGCGCTCCTTATAGGCGCCGCTATGCTGCAGATTCTCGAACTTGACCCAGATCTCGGCGCCGAAGCGTTCGGAAAGGGTGCGGCTGAGCAGGGTCGGCGTGCGCACCACCGCGCCCTCGATGCGGCGGGCGGCCGCTTCGATGTCGGCGAGGCCGATCGGCAGACCGGGATCGGAGACGAGGCTGGCCATGACAACTTCCGGAAGGGTGTGAGAGGGCGCCCTACCCTATCTGGCGCAACCGGCAAACAAGCCTTATCGCCTCAGGGTCCAAACTCAATCAGGAGGCGGTCGTGACGGGTTCGATTGTGTTGTCCGGCAAGGAGCAAGGAGGGAGCGATGCTGAATGCATCGTGACCGACGCAGTGACGCCGTCCGGGCGGCATAAGCGAGCCCGCCGCTTCGCGGTCGGCCGGAGGCGGCGGCTGGCTTCGTCGATCGGCTTGGCTGGGCGTCCAGCCCGCCCTGCACCTCTCTCCTATCCAGCCGCCGCCTCCGGCCGATCCCGATCCGCCTCCTGATTGAGTTTGGACCCTCTACCATGGCACGTATCGCATTTCTCGGGCTCGGCGTGATGGGCGCGCCGATGGCCCGCCACCTCGCCGCAGCCGGCCACGATCTCGTCGTCTTCAATCGGAGCGCCGACAAGGCCCGCGCGTGGGCGGCGCGCCACGGCGGCACGGCCGCTGTCTCGGCGCGCGAGGCAGCGCAGGGGGCGCAGGCGGTGATCGCCTGCGTCGGCGCCGACCGCGACGTCGAGGAGGTGACGCTCGGCGAAAACGGCGCCTTCGCCGCCATGACCGGCGGTGCCCTGTTCGTCGATCACACCACCGCCTCGGCCCATCTCGCCCGCCGGCTCGCCGACGAGGGCGCGGCGCGCGGCCTCGAGATTCTCGACGCGCCGGTCTCGGGCGGCCAGGCCGGCGCCGAAAAGGGCGCGCTCTCGATCATGTGCGGCGGCACCGACCGGGCCATGGCGGCGGCGCGGCCGCTGATGGAGGCCTATGCCGCCCGCATCGTCCATGTCGGTCCTGCCGGCCACGGCCAGCTCACCAAGATGGTGAACCAGGTCTGCATCGCCGGAATCGTCCAGGGCCTCGCCGAGGCGATCCATTTCGCCAAGGCGGCGGGCCTCGACACGGCCCGAGTGTTCGAAGCCGTCTCCGGCGGTGCCGCGCAGAGCTGGCAGATGGTCAATCGCTGGGAGACGATGGAACGGGGCGAATTCGATTTCGGATTCGCCGTCGACTGGATGCGCAAGGACCTCGGCCTGACGCTGGAGGAAGCGCGCACGAACGGCGCCCGCCTGCCCGTGACGGCCCTGGTCGACCAATTCTACGCCGACGTCCAGGCGATCGGCGGAAGTCGCCAGGACACCAGCTCGCTCATCCGGAGGCTCGAAGATTGAGACAGACACGTTTGCTCGGGCTGCTGGCGCTCCTTCTCGCCTTCGCCTCTCCCGCTTTCGCCGACGCGCTGGTCGACAATGTCAACGGCTACACCGTCCGCGAGGATGGCCGCCTGTTCCGCTTCACCGGCATGATCCTCGACGATGACGGCCGGGTGAAGCAGCTGCTCGGCCGCCGCGACCGCCGGCCCGAGCGGCCGCGCTATTTGCTGAATGGCCGCGGCCGCACCCTCATCCCCGGCCTGGTCGATGCCCACGGCCATGTCATGGGCCTCGGCTTCGGGGCGATCCAGCTCGACCTTTCGGACACGAATTCGCTCGAGGAGGCGCAGCGCCGGATCGCCGAATATGCCGCCGCCAATCCCAGCCCGCGCTGGATCGTCGGCCGCGGCTGGAACCAGGAGCGCTGGGGCCTCGGCCGCTTTCCGACCGCCGCCGATCTCGACGCGGTGGTCGGCGATCGGCCGGTCTGGCTGGAGCGGGTCGACGGTCATGCCGGCTGGGCCAACAGCGCGGCGATGCGCGAGGCCGGCGTGACCGCCCAGTCCGCGGCGCCAGAAGGCGGCCGGATCGAGAGGGCCGGCACCGGCCGCAATGCCGCGCCGACGGGGATCTTCGTCGATGCCGCCATGTCCCTGGTGGGCCAGGCGGTACCGCCGCCTCTACCAGTCCAGCGCGACCGCGCCCTGGTCGAGGCCCAGCGTATCCTCCTCTCCAACGGCATCACCGCGGTCGCCGACATGGGCACCAGCCTGGAGGATTGGAATACGATCCGGCGCGCCGGCGATCAGGGCCGGCTGTCGGTGCGGATCCTGTCTTATGCCTCGAGCGTGCCGGAGATGATCTCGGTCGCCGGGATCCGGCCGACGCCCTGGCTCTATGACGGCCGCCTGCGGATGGTCGGCGTCAAGCTCTACCTCGACGGTGCCCTGGGATCGCGCGGCGCCTGGCTGAAGCAGCCCTATCGCGATGCGCCGGAAGAGCGCGGCCTGCCTCTGGTCAGCGACACCGTGCTCAAGAATCTGATGAGCCGGGCGGCGATGGACCGCTTCCAGGTCGCCGTTCACGCCATCGGCGACGCCGCCAATGCCGAGCTGCTCGCGGCCATCGAGGATCTGTCCGACACTTATGAGGGCGACCGGCGATGGCGGGTAGAGCATGCCCAGATCATCGACCCAGCCGATCTCGCCCGCTTCTCGCGCCACGGCATCATCGCCTCGATGCAGCCGGTCCACCAGACCAGCGACCGGACGATGGCCGAGGCCCGGATGGGGCTCGATCGGCTCCAGGGCGCCTATGCCTGGCGCTCGATGCTCGACCATGACGTTCCCTTGGCCTTCGGCTCCGACTTTCCGGTCGAGAGCCCGAACCCGTTCCACGGGCTCGCCGCCGCGATCAGCCGCGAGGATTCCGAGGGCCAGCCGCCGGGGGGCTGGCTGCCGCAGCAGCGCGTGTCGCTCGAGCAGGCCTTCGCCGCCTTCACCCGCGGCGGCGCCTATGCCGGCTTCGCCGAGGACGTGATCGGGACGCTCGAGCCCGGCCGGATGGCGGACTTCCTGTTCATCGACCGCGACATCTTCGAGATCACCGACCAGCGCCAGCTGCGCGAGACCCGGGTGCTCGAGACCTGGATGGCCGGCCGCAAGGTGTGGGAGCGGGAGGAGTGAAACGGACCCTCGAGCCCGTTAGCGGATCGCTTCGCTCACCTGCCTGACCGGCCGCACATTGGTGAAGTTGGCGATGTCTGCGCCGATCTCCGCCATATGCGGCCCGTTCACGGCGGCGCCGAGCGACTCCATCGTATCGAAGCTGATCAGGGCGATGGCGAGGAACGGCGGCTCGCCGCCGTCCACGGCGACGCCGCGAAGGGCCTCGACGCCGGTGAGGCCGTTCCCCTTCCAGCGTGCCTCGACCAGCGGCAGATGGGTGCGCGCATAATAGTCGAAATCGAAGGTGGCGCCGTCCTGGCGCGGATAGAGAACGGTGATGGTCGGCATGTTTCCCCTCCCTGAGGTTTCCGCCATGAGCGCCTGCCAGCCGGTCCAAGTCAATCGCCGAGCTTGTTCACGCAGCTCGAGCGGGACAGTGGACGAACACTTCGACCGGCGAAATGGTGCCGGCACCCGAAATAAAAATGTGCACTGTCACCGTAATTCTTGCGCTTATCTCGTACGTCTTGACGGTCTCGTCAAATAGCGAGATTGCCTGCGTTCGAGTGATTTCGAAATTGAGGGCATCCAATCGGTAGAGAAGAGCGCGTGCGCCGATCTGCCCTGATCGAACTCCTGCATTGCTGCGAGAACTTGTGGGCTCAAGGGGATTCTCGCAGCCAGGAACTGACTGGTGAAACTTCCTTTCTGTGCGTCGGAATCGAACCCGAAGCCAATGACTGGGCGCCCGTCGCTGAGGTCGTTGTCGTTGTCGTCCGTTTCTGGCCGGAAGGTGCTCGACAAGTTCACAAAGGCCGGAGCATGCTCGTAGCCGGCGATCAGCGCGAATCTGAACCCCTCGTACGTGCGCGGTAGAGAATTCAAAACCGCCAGCAGGTCTGCCCGCAAGGGGTCATTGTCGTATCTGATGTTTGCGAAAGCTGCGTGTAGAGCCGGTCGAAGGCGGCATCGTAACCGGCAGCCGACGTCGTCAGATTTAGATACGGGCCCGTCCCAGTCTCTCTCGAGCGGCTCGTGATTATTCTCGGCATGATTTAACCCCCTGCTCGGTCAAGATCACATAGGGCGTAAGCCGCCTGCCGCTCTGTGTCGCGGAGCCTTGCGACCCAGCCGGATCGCGTGACGAAGTAGGTTGCGTCCGCCGAGCGGCCGAATCTGGTTCCGGCCAACGACACCTCGCCCTCTATTCGGGCACGATCGTTCCCGCACGATTGACAATAGTACCAGCGATCGATGTGATTCGGCGCCGACGTCTTGTTATGGAGGCCCCACATCGGAACTTGGAAGGCGCGGTCCGCGGCGATCTCGATGGCCGCAGCCTCGATTTCGCCTCCGGTTGCCAAGTAGGACGCGACGCTGAGGAAACGGCGTGTGTGCTCATCGGTGACGGTGAGGCCGGGGGGCTCGCCGAGGCCCACGTCGTAGCAAACGAAGTCGCCCCACCAGCGATATCTCGTCCAACAGGTTTCATTCTCGAAATAGCCGACATCGAGGTGAACCTCATCCTCATTGCCCCCACGTAGCTGGATGCGGGCGGATACGTCGACAAGAACAACCGCCGTCTCTCCGTCAGCCCTTGGCAGGTTCGTACGCCAATAGCTCGCGCTCAGAATGCGCCCAACGTCAGACTCCGTTTCCCGGACCGCCGGTAGCAGCGCCTCGCGTGCCTCCTCACAGATTTCCGCTTGCCATCGCTGAGCCGTCGCTTGCTCGGACACACTGCTGCACGAAAGAGCAAGTCCTGTCGTCACGAGCGCCGCAGACTGATGTAGCGAGGAAGTCATTGGCTGACCCTCCGTCTGGCGATGATGCGATCGAGACGCTCCCGCGCCTCGTCGAGACCGCGGCTACTCTGACCGGTTCTGACCGGCACAACTTGGCCGCGGGCGGTTCCGACCGGCGGTAAGTAAACGAGACCGCTGCCGCTACTGTCGCTTGCCGCCAGCCGATATAGATGCTCCGCCCGTGCCAGATTTACCGGCACCCCTCGCCCCTGCTCATAACGGATTCCCAGTTCCAACTGTGCATGCTTGTCGCCTGCCTGCGCACGCATGGCGAGGCCCTGAAGCTCGGAATCGGCCGCGCCGGATGCGAACGAGATGCCGGCAAAGGAGTTCGTCACGCACGCACCCAACATAGCTGACATGCACGCGAGAAGGAGCGCTGCAGCCGCCCCGCGAAGCTTCGAAGTGAAGTCGTTTGTCGATATCAACCGCACCCTCTCTTGATACTGCCAAGGTGCCGACAATTCCGTTGGTATCGTCAGCCACATCATGCGGCGGCGCAGCCAAGGTGGGTCACTGCAGGGCACTATCTCTCCCTCCCCGCCTCACTCACCGTCTCCGAGATCGGCGACAGCAGATACTGGATGATCCGCATCCGCCCGGTGCGCACCTCCGCCTGCACCGCCATGCCCGGTCCGATCGCCTGCCGCCGCTCGCCTAGCATGATATAGTTCCGGCCCAGCCGAACCCGCGCGGTATAGACCAGGCCCAGCTGCTCATCCTGCACGGCATCGCGGCTGATCGTCTCGACCGTACCTTCGATCCAGCCATAATCGGTGAACGGAAAGGCTTCGAACTTCACCCGCACCGGTTGGCCCTCGCGGACGAAGCCGATATCCTTGTTGAGCACCTGCGCCTCGACCTCGACCTCGCTCCCCAAGGGCACGATCACCATCAGCGGCTGGGCCGGCTGGACGACGCCGCCCACCGTGTGGACAGCGAGCTGCTGGACGACGCCGTCGACCGGCGCGCGCAGCTGCTGGAGCTGGCGCCGCCGCGCCGACCGGCGCAGGTCGTCCTCGCGAAGGCCGGACTCGGTTTCGGCGCCGGACAGCTCGGTCGCCGCTTCCTCGGCCAGGGTCGCGCGCAGCGCCGCCATGTCCGCGTCGATTTTGGCGATCGCCGCCTGCGCCCGCTCGGCCGAACTCTCCTGCACCTCGATATTCTGGATCGCTCCACGACCACTATTGTTAACACCTGCCGAGAAGATGACAATCAAGAAGGACGAGACCGCTCACCTGTGGCGGCTTTGTTACATGCGCAGAAACTTCTCTCGCATAAGCTCGCGGTAGTCGGTCCATATTGGACCAGTATCGAAACGGAATTCCGGCAGACGAATTCGGTTTGTCACTCCGATTTATACTTCGGGTATTGGTATCGCACCACGACGCGCGCCCGTGGGTCGAAATGACGCTTGCTCTTCTCCCCGCACGCTTGCGGCGTTCGAACGGCTCGACGCCGGGTCACGGAACCGACCGCCGATTTCGGCCGCACAGGTCAGAGAGATGCGCGTCCCGGACCGGGGCGGCATTGGTTCGATCGAGGCTCAGACTGTCAGCGCCTGCCGCGACGCCCGAGTCAATCGCCGAGCGCGGTGAGCCTGCCGACGGTGAGGATCTGCGGAAGTAATTCGGCCTCTCGCCCGGGCGCGTAATAAAGGTAGAGCGGCACGCCGGAGCGGCCGTGGCGCTCCAGGAAGCGACCGATCTCCGGATCGCCGCGCGTCCAGTCGCCCACCATCGTCCTGACGCCCTTGGCCTCGAACGCGGCAGCGACCTCGGACTGGCCGATCGCCGCGCGCTCGTTGACCTTGCAGGTCAGGCACCAGTCGGCGGTGAAATAGAGGAAGACCGGCGTGCCGGCCGCGCGAAGCTCGGCGAGGCGCCGCTCGTCGAACGGCTCGGCCGCGATTGCCGCCTGCCCGGCCTCCGGGGCAGCCTCCGCGGTCCGCACGAAAGGCAGAGGCGCCACCACCGCGGCAGCCACCAGGAGCAGCGGCAGCAACGTGCCGCCGATCGACTGGCGCCGCCCCAGCCACCACAAGGCGACGCCGAGCAAAAGGGCGGCGGCAAGGCCGAGCGTCATGCCGTCGACGCCGCTCTGGCGGCCGAGGATCCAGCCGAGGCCCAGCGCGGTCGCGAACATCGGCAGCGACAGCAGCCGCTGGAACCGCTCCATCCACAGCCCCGGCCGGGGCAGGCGGCGGCGCAGCGCCGGCACGAAGCCGAGCAGCAGGAACGGCAGAGCGAGGCCCAGGCCCAGACCCGCGAACACGGCGAGCGCCGCCCAGGTCGGCAAGATCAAAGCCGCGCCGAGCGCGAAGCCCAGGAACGGACCGGTGCAGGGCGTGGCGACGAAGGCGGCGAGCGCGCCGGTGAAGAAGGCGCCGCCGGCGCCGCCGCGGCCGGCGAGCGCGTCCCCGGCATTGAGGCTGGGCAGCCGGAACAGGCCGGCGAGGTTGAACGCGATCGCCGTCACCAGCAGCAGCAGCAGCATGATCACCCGCGGGTCCTGGAGCTGGAACGCCCAGCCGACCGCGGAACCGCCCGAGCGCAAGGCGAGCAACAGGCCGCCGAGGGCGAGGCAGGTGAGGATGATGCCGGCGGCATAAGCGAGCGCTTCGGTCCGGGCGGCGCGCGGGGTCTCGCCCGCGCGGGTCAGGCTCAGCGCCTTCAGGCTCAGGATCGGAAAGACGCAGGGCATGACGTTGAGCAGGAGCCCGCCGAAAATCGCACCAGCCAAAGCGAGGAGGATCGTCGCGGCGCTGCCGTCCGCGGCGCCTTCGGCCCCGGATGGAGATACGGGCACGCCGGCCGGCGGCACCGTCCCCAGCGTCGCCCGCAGCGCCAGCCCGACGCCGTCGCCCACCTCCAGCACCGCCTCGATCAGCCGCAGGCCCTCGGCCTGAGCGCCCGCATCGGTCTCGACGATGAGCAGGTCACCGCGCCGCGACAGCGCCTGCGGCGCCGAATGGTCCGCCGCGCCGGGCGTGACTGGATAGAGATAGGGATCGTGGACGCCGACGGTCGCCGGCAGCGGCACCGCCAGCCGCAGCCGCCCGCCGGCGACGGCGAAGCGGCCGTCTGAGCCGAGCGGACGCGGCAGCGCGCGGCGCCAGGCATCGAAGGCGGGATCGGTGCGTCCGGGCCTGCCGATGCGCAGGTCGATCGCGACCTCGGCTGTCTCGGGCACGCACAATTCGTCAGTGCAGACGAGATAATCGAGCCGCGCCCGCACCGGCACCAGGCTGCCCGGGCGCGCGCCCGCCGGCGCCTCGAGGTCGACCAGCAGCGCGTAATCGCGCTCGTAGACATAGTTCATCAGCCCGAGCAGGGTCAGCCGGTCGGGCACGGGATAAGCGAGCTCGCCCGCCTGCCACCCCGGCGGCAGCGTCCAGGTCGGCCGCGGCGCGTCGCCGGCATCGCCCGGATTGCGCCAATAGCCGTGCCAGCCGCGCTCCGGCTCCATGACGAAGGCGAGGGTGACGGTTCCGCCCGGCGCCACCGAGGCGGTTTCCGCACGCAGGTCGACCTGCATGTGCGGCTGCGCCGCCGCTGGGCCGGCGACGAGCAGCGACAGGAGGAAGAGGAAGAGGCCCCCGAGGCGATTCATGCGCCGCCTATAGCAGCACTTTTCCGAAGGGGCGCTTCGAGGACTCAAGATCCTCCCCTTCGAGGGGAGGGGGACCGCCCGAAGGGCGGTGGAGAGGTTTCAGCGCACGTGCCATTGACGGCGGGCGCATCGCGCGCGGAGCTGTTGCGACGCCCTATTCCCGCCGCTCGAACGGCGCGATCTGCGAGTCGAGTCGGTTGCCCTCGAGCCGGATCGCCTCGCCGCTGGCGTCGGCGACGAAGGCGGTGCGGCGCTCGAGGCCCGGCACCAGCCCGGCCTGGTTGTTCGCCACGGTGAGCCCGGCCGAGCTGTGCTCCACCCCTTCCGGCGCGACCATGATGAAGGCGCTGTAATTCTCCTTGTCCTCGCCCTGGACGAAGTGATTGTGGGCGATCGTGCCGGTGGCGCCGTTGGACAGGTCGATCATGTAGTTGGTCGCCCGGCCCTCGCTGTCGTCGAAGCTCGAATCGGTGACCTCGATGCGCGCGCCGCGGCTCTTGAGATAGTGGCCGCCGGTGCCGCGCTCGAAGCGGCTGCGCACTACCGTCAGCGCGCCGGTGCCGCTATTGTAGATCGAATGCGAGCAGCCCTGGTCCTCGGGGCACTGGCCGAGACCGGAGAAGGTCGACTGCTCGACCCGGATGGTGCCGTCATGATCGTTGGCGACGAGGATGCCGTTCTCGCCGTCGCGGAACAGGCTCTCGCGGACCTGGAGGTCGCCTTCCTCGAGCCGGATGCCGGCGCCGTTCGCGTCGGGCACGCGGATGTTCTGGAAGACGATGCCCTCGACCTGGGCCGATCGGCCGCCGAGCACCAGGGCGCCCTTGCCCTCGCAGGCGACGCCGTCGAGGATCACCGTCCCAGGTTCGCGCGCGACATAGGCGATCCGGCCCGCTTCCTGGACCGCGCACTGGCGGTAGCGGCCGGGCGCGATCATGATCGTGCCGCTGCCGCCGCCGATCGCCGCCACCGCGTCGGCGAGCGTGTCGAAGCCCTGCCCGGTCTCCTCGACGATGAACGGCGCCTGCGCCGGCTGGGCGGAGACCGGCAGCGCGAAGGCGAGGATGCAGGCGAGCAGGGTGAGGAGGATGATCCTGGACATGGCCCGATTTTCGCCCAGCGCCGCCCCCCTGTCGATGCGCAAAGGGGGTTAATCCGACGCTGACCCAAGACGGGACGGCACGGGCATGAAGGTTAGCGCAGGATCATCCCGCGACGATCTTCAATCCAGGTTCGGCCGCAGCCAGCGCTCCGCCTCCTCGAGCGAGACCTCGCGCCGCGCCGCATAATCCTCGAGCTGGTCGCGGCCGATCCGGGCGACGCCGAAATACTGGCTGTCGCGATGGCCGAAATAGAAGCCGGACACCGCCGAGGTCGGCAGCATCGCGAAATTGTCGGTCAGCGTCACGCCGGCCGGCTCGCCGCCGAGCATCCCGAACAGGACGCGCTTGAGGCTGTGGTCCGGGCAAGCGGGATAGCCGGGGGCCGGGCGGATGCCTTCGTAGCGCTCCCGGATCAGCTCGGCATTGGTCAGGTGCTCGTCGGGCGAATAGCCCCAGATGCTGTCGCGGACATGGGCGTGCAGCACTTCGGCAAAGCTCTCCGCCAACCGGTCGGCGAGCGCCTTCAGGAGGATGTCGGAATAATCGTCATTCTCGGCCTTGAACCGGGCGAGATGCGGTTCGAGCCCGTGAATGCCGACGGCGAAGCCGCCGATCCAGTCCTCGCCTTCGGGATCGATGAAGTCGGCGAGGCAGAAATTGGCCCGCCCCTCCCTCTTCTTCACCTGCTGGCGGAGGAAGGGGACGCGGGTCCAGTCGTTGCCGGCGAGGATGAGCACGTCGTCGCCCTCGCGCTTGCAGCGCCACAGCCCGACCGCCCCCTTGGGCACCACCCAATGCTCGGCGATCATCCGGTCGAGCATCGCCTCGGCGTCGCGGAACAGGGAGCGCGCGCTTTCGCCGACGATCGGATCGTCGAGGATCGCGGGATAGTTGCCGGCCAGCTCCCAGGCGCGGAAGAAGGGCGTCCAGTCGATCGAGGCGCGAAGCTCCCGCAGCGGCCATTCGCCGAAATGGTGGACGCCGGGCCGCGCCGGCGGCGGCGCCTTGCCGGCCGGATCGAAGGCGAAGCCGTTGGCGCGCGCCTCGTCGAGCGAGGCCAGCGCATTCTGGCCGCTGCGCGCCCGCGCCTCCCTGATCTCCTGATAATCGGCGCGGGTGCGCTCGACGAGCGGCTCGCGCTGGGTATCGGAGACGAGGGCCGAGGCGACGCCGACGGCGCGGCTGGCGTCGAGGACGTGGATGACCGGCCCCTCATAAGCGGGCTCGATTCGCAACGCGGTGTGGACCCTGCTGGTGGTGGCGCCGCCGATCAGCAGCGGCAGCGTGAACCCCTCGCGCTGCATCTCGCTCGCCACCGTCACCATCTCGTCCAGCGACGGCGTGATCAGTCCGGAAAGGCCGATCATGTCGGCCTTGTTGTCATTGGCCGCCTTGAGGATGTCCTGCCACGGCGCCATCACGCCGAGGTCGACCACCTCGAACCCGTTGCACTGGAGGACGACGCCGACGATGTTCTTGCCGATGTCGTGGACGTCGCCCTTGACGGTCGCCATGACGATCCGGCCCTTGCCCTGGGTGGCGCCGTTCGCTTCCTTCTCCGCCTCGATGAACGGGATCAGGTGGGCGACGGCCTTTTTCATCACCCGCGCCGACTTGACCACCTGCGGCAGGAACATCTTGCCCGATCCGAACAGGTCGCCGACGACGTTCATGCCGTCCATCAGCGGCCCTTCGATCACCTCGATCGGCCGGTTGGCGGCCTGGCGGGCTTCCTCGGCATCCTCGACGACGAAGGCGTCGATGCCCTTGACCAGCGCATGTTCGAGCCGTTTCGCGACCGGCCAGCCGCGCCACTCGGCCGCTTCCTTCTCGCGCGCGGGATCGGTGCCGAGATAGTTCTCGGCCAGCGTCACCAGCCGCTCGGTGGCGTCGTCACGGCGGTCGAGGATGACGTCCTCGCAGGCCTCGCGCAGCACCGGGTCGATCGTGTCGTAGACGTCGAGCTGGCCGGCATTGACGATAGCCATGTCCAGCCCGGCGGGGATGGCGTGGTAGAGAAAGATCGAGTGCATCGCCCGGCGCACCGGCTCGTTGCCGCGGAACGAGAAGCTCAAATTGGAGAGCCCGCCGGAGATGTGGACGTGCGGGCAGCGTTGCTTGATCTCTCGGCAGGCCTCGATAAAGTCGATCGCGTAGCGGCGATGCTCGTCGATCCCGGTCGCGATCGCGAAGATGTTGGGATCGAAGATGATGTCCTCGGGCGGGAAGCCGTCGCCGACCAGCAGGTCGTAGGCGCGCGCGCAGATCTCGACCTTGCGTTCCCTGGTGTCGGCCTGGCCCTTCTCGTCGAAGGCCATGATGACGACCGCGGCGCCGTAGCCGCGCACCTTGCGGGCGAGGCGGAGGAACTCCTCCTCCCCTTCCTTCATGCTGATCGAATTGACGATCGGCTTGCCCGACACGCATTTGAGGCCGGCCTCGATCACCGTCCATTTCGAGCTGTCGATCATGATCGGCACCCGGGCGATGTCGGGCTCGGCGGCGATCAGCTTGAGGAAGGTGGTCATCGCCGCCTCGGCGTCGAGCAGGCCCTCGTCCATGTTGACGTCGATCACTTGGGCGCCGTTCTCGACCTGCTGGCGCGCCACCTCGACCGCGGCGGCATAATCGTCGGCCATGATCAGCTTCTTGAACTTGGCCGATCCGGTGACGTTGGTGCGCTCGCCGACATTGACGAAGCTCGACGAGGCGAGCGCCGGCGATGAAGCTTCCGGCTCGGGAAATTCGGACATTGCGGTCGAGGCCATGGGGAATGGATTATCCTGGTAAGATGGGTGCGGACGCGGGGGACGAAGGCTCAGGCGGCGAGGATCATCGGTTCGATGCCGGCGAGCAGGGTGCGGCGCTCGGGCGTCGGAATCCGCCGCGGCGCATAGCCCGACACCGTCTCGCCGATCGCCTTGATATGCTCGGGCGTGGTGCCGCAGCAGCCGCCGACGATGTTGACGATGCCCTGCTCGGTCCAGCTCCTGACCTGCGCCGCGGTCGTCGCCGCGCACTCGTCATATTCGCCGAGGTCGTTTGGCAGGCCGGCATTGGGATAGGCCATGACCAGCGTGTCGGCGATCCGCGACAGGATCGCGATATGGGCACGCAGCTGGGCCGCGCCGAACGAGCAATTAAGACCGACGGTCAGCGGCCGGGCATGGCGGACCGAGGCCCAGAAGGCCTCGATCGAATGGCCGGAGAGGTTGCGCCCGGAAAGGTCGGTGATGGTCATCGACAGCATGATCGGCAGCTCGCGGCCGATCGTCTCCTCGACCCGCTGCGCGGCATGGACGGCGGCCTTGGCGTTCAAGGTATCGAACACCGTCTCGATCAGGGCGAAATCGGCGCCGCCCTCGACCAGCCCCTCGATCTGCTCGACATAGACGTCGGACAGGGTGTCGAAGTCGATCTCGCGATAGCCGGGATCGTTGACGTTCGGCGACAGCGACAGCGTCTTGTTGGTCGGGCCGATCGCGCCGGCGACCCAGCGCCGGCGGCCGTCCTTCGCCTCGGCGGCGTCGGCGACCTCGCGGATGATCCGCGCGGCGGCGACGTTGATCTCGCGCACCAGACCTTCGGCGCCGTAATCGGCCTGGCTGATCCGGTTGGCATTGAAGCTGTCGGTGGCGAGGATGTCGGCGCCGGCATCGGCAAAGTCCTGCGCGATCTCGCGGACGAGCTCGGGCCGGGTGAGATTGAGGAGGTCGTTATTGCCCTTCTGGTCGCGACCGAGGTCGAACGACCCGCGATAGTCGGCCTCGGCGAGCCGGCGGCGCTGGATTTCGGTGCCGTAGGCCCCGTCCTTGACGAGGATGCGGCGGGCGGCCTCGGCCCTAAGCTGATCGGCGGCAGTCGACATGGTCACTTTCCTTGGGCCTGAGGCCGAGCAGGTGGCAGATGGCGTAGCTCAGCTCGGC
Source organism: Sphingosinicella terrae (assembly GCF_003347635.1). Taxonomy (GTDB): domain Bacteria; phylum Pseudomonadota; class Alphaproteobacteria; order Sphingomonadales; family Sphingomonadaceae; genus Allosphingosinicella; species Allosphingosinicella terrae. The sequence continues at coordinate 27,476 of NZ_QDFY01000020.1, read as the reverse complement.
GCGGTTCAAAGTGAAGAAATGGAAGTGGCGGACGCCCCCGGCATAGAGCTGGGCGCACAATTCGGCGGCGATGGTGGCGGCGACGAGCTGGCGGGCCGCCGGCAGGTCGTCCAGCCCCTCGAACAGGCGCTCCATCCAGGGCGGGATGGTCGCGCCGCAGGCGGCGGCGAACTTGCGGGTCTGGGCGACGTTGGTCACCGGCAGGATGCCGGGGACGATCTCGGCCTCGATCCCCATCGCCGCGGCGACGTCGCGGAAGCGAAGGAAGCTGTCGGGCGAGAAGAAGAACTGGGTGATCGCGCGATCGGCGCCGGCGTCGATCTTGCGCTTGAGATTGTCGAGGTCGGCGCGCTTGGTGAGCGAATCGGGATGCGTCTCCGGATAGGCGGCGACCGAGATCTCGAACGGCGCCACGGATTTCAGCCCGGCCACCAGCTCGGCGGCATCGGCATAGCCGCCCGGCTCGGGGGTGAAGCGCGCGCCCGGCTCGGCCGGATCGCCGCGCAGAGCGACGACGTGGCGCACGCCGGCCTGCCAATATTGCCGCGCGATCTCGTCTATCTCCTCGCGCGTCGCGCCGACGCAGGTCAGATGGGCGGCCGCGGTGAGGGCGGTCTCGCGGGCGATACGCTCGACGGTGGCGTGGGTGCGCTCGCGGGTCGATCCGCCGGCGCCGTAGGTGACCGAGACGAAGCGAGGCCCGAGCGGCGCCAACGTCTCGATCGAACTCCACAGGGTCGCCTCCATCTTCTCCGTCTTGGGGGGGAAGAATTCGAAGCTGACCTCGATGTCGCCGGCGGCGTCCTCGAACATGGCCTTGCCGAATGGCGAGCGCGGATAGGCGATCGGGCTCATGCGACCACCTTCAGCCGCGCATGGCTGCGAACGCCCATCCACAAGGTGACGGTGAGCTCGCCCCCTTCGAGATGCTCGACCACCTCGCCCTCCAGCCCCGCATCGGCGAAATATTTGAGCACCGCCTCGTCGGCGAAGCCCAGGCGGACGTGGGCGTCCCGGCTGCGCAGTTCCTCGCGCTCGTGCAGCGCGAAGTCGACGATCAGCAGCCGTCCGCCGGGACCGAGCAGCCGTGCCGCCTCGGCCACCGCGGCGGCGGGGTTCTGGGCATAATGGAGGACCTGGTGGAGGATCACCGTGTCGGCCGAATCGTCGGGCAGCGGCAGCGCGTACATGTCGCCCTGGCGCAGTTCGACCGCCTCCAGCCCGGCCTGGCTCAACTTGACCCGGGCGAGCCGCAGCATTTCGGGCGAGCGGTCGATGCCGAGCGCCTGGCTCGCGTCGGTCCCGAACAATTGGATCATCCGGCCGGTGCCGGTGCCGATGTCGACGAGGCGGCCGATCGGCGCCTCGCCCAAAGCCCGGCCGATCGCCGCCTCGACCTCGCTCTCGGCGACGTGCAGCGATCGCAGCGCGTCCCACTGGCCGGCATGGCTGGCGAAATAGCGCTCCGCCGCCGCGGCGCGGTCGGCGCGGACCGCGGCCAGGCGGGCGGCGTCGGCGGCGATCCAGGGATTTTCGCCCTGGGTCTCGGACCAGCGGTCGAGCAGGACGAAGAGCGGGTCGACCAGAGCCCGGTCGCCCAGGCTGACGAACACCCAGCTGCCTTCCTTGCGCCGCTCGGCGAGCCCGGCATCGATCAGGATCTTGACGTGCCGCGACACCCGCGGCTGGCTTTGGCCGAGCACCTGCGCGACTTCGCCGACGGAGAGCTCCATCGCCCTCAGCAAGGTCAGGATGCGAAGCCGGGTCGGGTCGGCCAGGGAAGCGAAGATCTTGGACGGAGCAGCCATATTTGCGCATATAAAGATATCTTTATATCCGTCAAGCAAGGATGGTGGCCGCGCTACCGCCTCCGCATGGACGGGTCCCGCCTTTCTTCGCTCCGCCCCCCAAGCGCCTGACCGGCCACCCTTTCCGGGGCGGCGAGAAAATCATCGAGCCGGCCCGAAAGCATTGACAACCGTTCCAGTAGAGAAACTCTGGACACGGCCCCTTCCATCTCATAAAACGGCCGCTTCGCCGCCAATCCGGGGGCCCGGCCGGCAGGTCGGATTCGGGCGCGGCGATAGTAGGAATGGTTCTCCTCGCAACTATTGAAGGAAATTCACGTGAAGAAGATCGCTTTCGCTCTGGTCGCCGTCTCCGCTTTCGGCCTCGCGGCCTGCCAGCCGAGCACCGAAGCCAACAACGCGGCCGACACCAACACCGAAGCGACCGCCAACGAGGCTGAAGCCGACACCACCAACGCCCTCGAGGCTGCCGACAACGCGCTCGACGCGGCCGGCAACGCCCTCGAGAACACCGGTGAGGCGATCGAGAACGCCGCCGAGTCCGCCGGCGACACCGTCTCGAACGCGGCCGAGGACGCGACCCACTAAGCTTTTTCACGAGCTTTCTGTCGGGGCCGCGCGTCGCAGGGCGTGCGGCCCCTTTTCGTTGGGAAGCGATCCGCCATGGCCCGCTCCATTCCGCCGTCCTTGCCCCGGCTGCGCCTGCTCGGCCGGCCCGGCTCGATCAACGTGCGCAAGCTCCTCTGGACCCTGGCCGAGCTCGAGCTCGATTTCGTCCACGAGCCGCAATGGGGCGATCCGCCGTCCAACCTCCTTTCCCCGGAATTCCGCGCGCTCAACCCGAACGGACTCGTCCCGGTCCTTCTCGACGGCGATGCCATTCTCTGGGAATCGAACACGATCTGCCGCTATCTCGCCGCCCGGTCCGGGCGCCGCGACCTGCTGCCGGACGATCCCCGCGCCCGCGCCGAGGTCGAAAGATGGATGGATTGGCAGGCGACCGATCTGAACGCCGCCTGGAATCATGCCTTCATGGCGCTGGTTCGCCGCCATCCCGACTTTGCCGATCCGGCCGCAATCCGACGCAGCGTCGACGCCTGGAACGCGCGGATGATTCTGCTCGACCGGCGCCTTGCCGAAACCGGCGCCTTTGCCGCGGGCGCGGGCTTCACCCTCGCCGACATCGTCCTCGTCCTCTCCGTCCACCGCTGGCGGCAGACGCCCATCGACCGGCCGGACCTGCCGTCGCTCGCCGGCTATTTCGAGCGGCTGTCGGCACGCCCCGCCGTGGCCGGGCTGATGGTGCCCGGCCTTCCCTGAACGGTCGGACGGTCGCCCCAGGGCGGCAAACCACCGAATGTCACCGCCGGCCTTTGGCATCCCGGGCCGATGCCGCTAGGCTATCCCGGTGACAGGAGAAAAGCGCATGAAGATCCCCCTCACTCTGTGCGCGCTCGCCGCCTCGGCGCTGGTCGCCGGCTGCGGAAGCGATGCCGATCGCGGCGGCCTCAGCGCCGAGGAAGAGCGCCAGCTCGACAATGCCGCGGCGATGCTCGACGACAATATGATCGACGTCTCACCCGACAGCCTCGTCGCCAACGAGGCCGAGCTGGACGCGATGGAAGCCCCCGAAGGCAGCGGCGCCGAGGAGGCGGTCGAGAACGCGCAATAGGTCCCCCGCCTCGTCATCCTGGCGAAAAGCCAGGATCTCATTGCCTTGTCGGCTGCCGTCGGAGGTCGAGACGAGATACCAGCTTTCGCTGGACTGACGGGATCGACTTCGAGGCCGCCTTACCGCGTCGCCTTGCCTCGATAGGGCTTGGCCTTGTGCCGCGCCGGCGGCGGCCCGCCCCGCCGCGCCTGCCGGGCGGCCTCGCGCGGCTTGCCGTCGATCGCGCTGATCTCGATCCCCGCCTCGTCGCCGGCGTCCGCCTGGGCCGTGCGCTTCACCGCCGCGGCGAAGCGGGCGGCGGCGGCACGCGGCACCTCGAACAGGGTTTCGTTGGCGGCGATCCGGATCGCGCCGATCTCCTGGCGGGTGATATGGCCACGCCGGCAGAGCAGGGGCAGCAGCCAGCGCGGATCGGCATTGTGCCGCCGGCCGATGTCCATCCGGAACCAGATTGTGTCCTCGAAGCCCGGCCGCGGTCCTTCCCGCCGCACCGGCGCCTCGGCACCCTGGTCGAGCAATTCCTCCGGCGCCGGCATCCGCGCCCGGTGAGCGTGGACCAGGGCGGCGGCGATCTCCTCCGGGCTGCGCTCGGCGAGCAGCCGCGCCGCCAGCGCCCGGTCCTCCTCGTCGACCTCGACCGGCTGCAGCAAGGCGGCGAGCAGCCGCTCGCGGTCGCTGCGGCCGATATCCTCGGCGGTGGGCGGCTTGATCCATTCCGCCGCGATCCGGGCGCCGCGCAGCATCGCCTCCACCCGCTTGCGGCGCGGATAGGGGACGATCAGCACGGCGATGCCCTTGCGCCCCGCCCGGCCGGTCCGGCCCGAGCGGTGCTGGAGCGTCTCGGCGTCGCGCGGCAGCTCGACATGGACGACCAGCGACAGGTTCGGAAGGTCAAGCCCGCGCGCGGCGACGTCGGTGGCGACGCAGATCCGGGCGCGCCGGTCGCGCAGCGCCTGGATCGCCTGGTTGCGCTCGGACTGGCTGTGCTCGCCGGACAAGGCGACCGCCTGGAAGCCACGCTCGACCAGGCTGGCATGGAGCCGGCGGACATTCTCGCGGGTGGCGCAGAACAGCATCGCCGCCTCCGCCTCGTGCAGCCGCAGCAGGTTGACCACAGCCGGCTCGATGTCCGCCGGCGCCACGGCCATCGCCTGGTAGGCGATGTCGCCATGGCCGCGATCCTCGCCCGCGGTCGACAGCCGAAGCGCGTCGCGCTGGTAGCGTTTGGCGAGCGCGACGATCGGCCTCGGCACGGTCGCCGAGAACATCAGGGTCCGGCGCCCCTCCGGCGTCGCGTCGAGTATCTCCTCCAGATCCTCGCGAAAGCCCATGTCGAGCATCTCGTCGGCCTCGTCGAGCACCGCCACCCGAAGCTGGCCGAGATCGAGCGCGCCGCGCTCGAGATGGTCGCGCAGACGCCCGGGCGTGCCGACGACGATATGGGCACCATGAGCGAGGTTGCGCCGCTCCTTGGACGGATCCATGCCGCCGACGCAGGTGGCGATGCGCGCGCCGGCCTTGCCGTACAGCCAGGCCAGCTCGCCACTGACCTGCAGCGCGAGCTCGCGGGTCGGCGCGATCACCAGCGCGAGTGGCGTCCGCGCCGGCGGCAGCGCGTCGGCGCCGCCGAACAGCTGCGGCGCCACCGCCAGGCCGAAAGCGACGGTCTTGCCGGATCCGGTCTGCGCCGAGACGATGAGGTCGCGCCCCTCAGCCTCCGGCTCGAGCACGGCGGCCTGCACCGGCGTCGGCGCCTCATAGCCCCGCTCGGCCAGCGCCTCGGCGAGGATTTGCGGAAGTCGTTCGAATATCAAGGTCATGCGCCCGCCTGAGCCGCCGAGGGCCCCGCGTCAATCCGTGGAAGTCCCGTGCCGGCGATCCTCCTCGCGATTTTGCGCAGAGAGGGATTTCACCAACTCCTCCCCGGCCTTTGCCGGGGAGGGGGACCGCACTGTGCAGACCGGATAGGTTGGTTTCAGACTGGACCGATTGCCTGGGTGACAGTTCTCTGGTGGCGGGGAGGACATGAAGGCCTCGCTTCAACCCTCCAGCACCTGATACATCACATAGACGTCGACATAGCCGAGCCGCGGATGCCGGAACGCTCCCGGCAGCGTGCCGACGATCTCGAACCCGCCCGCTTGCCACAGGCGCACCGCAACCTGGTTGACGCTGACGACGAAGTTGAACTGCACCGCCCGGAACCCGCGCTCGCGCGCCCGCGCCACCGAATGGTCGCGCATCGCCCGGGCGACCCCCTGCCCGCGCGCCTCGGGCGAGGTCATATAGCCGCAATTGCCGACATGGGCGCCGCCGCCCGGCTGGTTCGGCCGCAGAAAATAGGTGCCGAGGACCCGGCCGTCGCGCACTGCGACGAACGTCTCCTTGCCCTCCCCGCCGGTCCAGTAAGCGAGCGCCTCGGCCTCGGTCATGTCGGGATCGAGCGCATAGGTCTCGCCGGCGCGGATCACCGGCTCGAGCACCGTCCATATCCCCGCTTCGTCGTCCTCGCGCGCCAGCCTGATCTCCATGACCGCGGCTTAGGCGAAGCCGAAGCCGCCGCACAAGCCACCGTGCGACCCCTGGCTTCCCCTCCCTGCACGCAGGGAGGGGAAGAGGATCCCCCCGCGCCTCCCGCGCGCAACCGGAACGACCGTCGGGACGTTCACCCTCCGCCGCCCGCCAACCCGAGGAGACGAAGTGGCCGTCCTTGCCGAAACCAGGCCGCTGCATCCGCTCCACGCGATGCTGCTCGGCTTCCCGCTCGCTCTGTTCGCCGGCGCCTGGCTCGCCGACCTGGCTTACTGGTCGAGCTACGAGATCCAGTGGGCCAATTTCGCTGCTTGGCTCAACGCCTTCGGCATGATCTTCGCCACCCTCGTCCTTCTCTGGTCGCTCGCCGGCTTCGTCCGCGGCCCGCGCCGCGGCCGCCGGGCGGTCTATCTTCTGCTGGTGCTGGCCATGTGGGTCCTCGGCCTCGTCGCCGGCCTCGTCCATGCCCGCGACGCCTGGGGGATCATGCCGCTCGGCCTCTGGCTCTCGGCCATCGTCGCTTTGCTCGCTCTGGCCGCGGCCTGGATCGGCTATTCCGGGCTTCCGGCACGGGAGGCCCGCTGATGCGCGCCGTCGCCTTCCCGCTCGCTCTCGCCGCTTTGTCGCTCGCCGGCTGCGGCGGCGATCCCGACCCGGCCCAATATGGGCCCGACCCGCAGCTTCCCGAGCAGGCCCGCGGCCTGCTGCCGAGCATGGAGATCGCGCAGCCGGCCGCCTGGGGCTCGGAGCGGCCGACCGTTCCCGCCGGCTTCGTCGTCAGCGCCATCGCCTCCGATCTCCGCGTTCCGCGCCAGACCCTCGTCCTTCCCAATGGCGACATCCTCGTCGCCGAGGGCGCCGGAGGCAGCGCGCCGCCGATGCGCCCGAAGGACGTCCTCGCCGGCCTGATCAAGAAGCAGGGCAAGAGCGAGGTCGAGGGCGGCGACCGGCTGACCCTGCTGCGCGACGCCGATGGCGACGGCAATTATGAAGGCCGCGCCGTCTTCGCCGACGGCCTGAACGCGCCCTACGGCCTCGCCCTCGTCGATGGCGGGCTGTACGTGGCCAATCAGGACAGCCTCGTGCGCTTCGAATATCGCGCTGGCCAGACCCGCGCCGGCGGCCCGCCGCGCAAGGTCGCCGACCTCCCCTCGGCGATCAACCACCACTGGACCAAGGCGATGGCGGCGAGCCCGGACGGCCGCTTCCTCTATGTCGGCATCGGCTCGAACAGCAACATCACCGAACGCGGCATGGCCGCCGAGGTCGACCGCGCGATGGTCTGGCAGATCGACGTCCAGACCGGCGCCCACCGGCCTTATGCGACCGGCCTTCGCAATCCCAGCGCGCTCGCCATCCAGCCCGGCTCCGGTCGCCTCTGGGCCGCCGTCAACGAGCGCGACGAGCTCGGCCCCAATCTCGTCCCCGACTATATCACCGCGGTGCGCGAGGGCGGCTTCTACGGCTGGCCTTATGCTTATTGGGGCCCGAACGTCGATCGCCGCGCCCAGCCGCAGGACCCGGCCCTCGTCGCCGCGACCATCCGCCCCGATTACAGCCTGGGCTCGCACGTCGCCCCGCTCGGCCTCGCTTTCTCGGTCCCGGCGCTGGGCGCGCGCTTCGCCGACGGTGTCTTCGTCGGCGAGCATGGCAGCTGGAACCGCAGCGAGCCGGTCGGCTACAAGGTCATCTTCATCCCCTTCCGGAACGGCCGCCCCGCCGGCCCGCCGGTCGACTTCCTCTCCGGGTTCCTCGCCGACGGCCGCGCCCGCGGCCGCCCGGTCGGAGTCACCGTCGACCCCCGCGGCGCCGTCATCGTCGCCGACGACCTCGCCAACACGGTCTGGCGCATCACCCCCGCCGGTGCGCGGCCGGCGCCGGCGCCAGCGCCCCCCACGGGCTGATCGTCCGATCCTCCCCTTCGAGGGGAGGGGGACCAGGCCAAGCCTGGTGGAGGGGTGTCAGCGTCGACATTTCTCGGCGACCGCGGTTCGCAAACGCCGACTCCCCTTCACCGCCCGACGAGCGCCCCCCCGCTTGCAGGAGAGGATCGGCGTCATCGCTCCGCCCGCCACCGCATCGCCGGATCCACCGGCACGATCCGCCCGTCGCGCACTATTCCGGCCAGCCTCGGTTCCCCGTCGCCGGCCCCGATCTCCAGCGCGATCCGCTCGCCCTCCAGCCTACCCGTCACCAGCACCGGCGCCGCGCCCTCCGTCTGCAAGTCCCCGCTCACCGCCTGGAAGTGCTGGTCGAGCCGAAGCACCCCCTCGCGCCCGTCCTCGCCGACGAACCGCCACGTCCCCGCCGCCCGCGCCGGCACCGTCCAGCGATAGACCCAGGCGCCGCCGACCCGCGCCGTCTCGTCCGGCCGCCATTCGCCCATGTCGAAGGCGTGGCTGACGATCCGCGCCCCCGGCCGCAGCTCGCCGAGCAGCCGCGGCCGCAGCCGCAGATTCACCTCCGGCAGCAGGAACATCGTCACCACGTCGGCCTGCGAGAGCGTGGTCTCGAACAGATTCTCCACCCGAAATTCCACCCGGTCCGCGACCCCGCTTTGCCGCGCCGCGCCCCGCGCCGCGTCGATCAGCGCCGGGTCGAGATCGACCCCGATCCCCCGCGCGCCGCGCTCGCGCGCCGCCGCGATCAGGATCCGCCCGTCGCCGGTGCCGAGATCGATGACCTGGTCGCCCGGCTGCACCGCCGCCATCTCGAGCATCCGCGACACCACCGCCGGCCGGGTCCCCGCATAAGGCACGTCCAGATCCTCGCGCCCGTTCAGCAGGCTCGAGATCGAGCATTGGGTCTGGTTCAGGGAAAGGCAGCTGATCCCGGTCAGAAGCGACAGCCCGATCAGCAGGGTGAGCCCCGCCGCGGCGAGCCGCGGGACCCACGGCCCCCATCCGGCGCCGGCACCCAGAATCTCTCGGCGGTCATCAACCATGGTCGGCCACCTCGGCCCCAGTTCGTAAGGCCTTTTGCCGCCGATGTGTATCCTCGAGCGGCGCCCATCGCGCCGCCTCCGCGGGCATCGCCTCAAGCTGAGCGAGCCGACATCCCGGCGCTTGGCACGGCACCAGCGCTTTCATCGGCGACGGCGGCCGCGTCTTCCGCACCTGTTTCACCAGCGGCCGCGGCGACGAGCCGATGGGCGATAGCTGGAACTATCTCAATGTCACCGCGCTCGGCCGCCAGGGATCGTGGAAGGACTCGCCCGCGCCCTATCTGCAGACGGAGCCCGGCCGGGTCTGAGCGAGGCCCGAACGCCTCAGAAGGCGACGTCGACCGCCAGCCCGATCGTCCGCGGCTGGAGCGGCACCGCGTTGATATAGGCGGGCTGGTTGAGCCCGTCGGCGATCAGGGTGCGCGAGGAGGGCCCCTCCGATCCGGTCAGGTTGCGGGCGAAGGCGCGCAGCGTGAACCGGTCGTCGAGCGTGACCGAGGCGTTCAGGTCGAGCGCGGTGTAGGCCGAAACGCCCACCGCCAGCGGATTGCTCTCGACCGCCGACAGGCGCCGGCCGACATGCCGCAGCCCCGCGCCGATCCGGGCCTCGGTCCGCGGCCCCGGGCGGAAGCTGTAGTCGGCGGTGAGCGAGCCGCTGAACTTCGGGATGTTTGGGAGCCGGTCCCCCGCCAGGCCGCCGACGCCGGGCGCGTCCTGCGTCAGCTCCGAATCGGTATAGGCGCCGTTCGCGCCGAACGTGAGGCCCGGCGCCGGCTCGATCGACAGCGCCGCCTCGATCCCCTGGCTGCGCGCCGTTCCGCCATTGCCGAGGCCGCCAATGCCGCCCGACTGGATCGGCACCTGGATGTCGGTCCAGTCCATCCGGAACAAGGCGACGTCGATCGACAGCGCCGGATCGGCGAGCCGCGTCTTGAAGCCCAGCTCGTAATTGGTCACCCGGTCGGCATCGACCGTCGCCGGCAGTCCCGGCACGACGACGTTGGGCCCGCCCGGGCGATAGCCGTTCGCCACCCGGGCATAGACCATCATGTCCTCGGTGAAGTGGAATTGCGGGCTGAGGCTGTAGGTCCACACCCCTTCCGACGATTCGCCCGGCCGGTCCGCCGCCGGCACGATCGCCCCCGCCGAGACCTGGCGGAACGTCTGGTCGTTATGCGCCCAACGCAGTCCGCCCGTGACCCGGAAGCGATCCGTGATCCGGAAGGTGGCATTGGCGAACAGGGCATATTCGTCATAGGTCGACGGGATCGCGACGGTCGCCAGCGGATCGAGCCCCGGAATCGGCACGAGGTCCTGGTCGAGGGCGAAGACGAGTTGTTCGTTCAGCGCCTCCTCGCCGGTGTAGAAGAATCCCGCCATCCATTCGAAGCGGCCGCCCGAGGCCGACGTCAGCCGGACCTCCTCGGTCCATTTGTCGAGCGTGATCCGGTTGTCGAACGGAGTCACCCCCGGCGGCACGGCGCCGCCGGTGAGCAAGGGGAAGAGGATCCCGAAGATCCGGCTCGCATCGACGCGCTCGAACCGCTCGATCCGCGAAAAGCTGGTGGTCGAGGACAGGGTCGCCGGCCCCAGATCATAGTCCAGGGTGGCGGAATAATATTCGAACTCGGACCGGAAGGGCTCGGCGACATAGTTGAAGTTGGACCGGCCGTTGCCGACGGGCACGCCGGCCGCGCTCTGGGCGGTCGTGCTGACGCTGTCCTGGTCGAGCTCCTGGTAGAGGGCTGACAGGCGGACGGTGAACGCCTCCGCCGGCCGCCACAGCAGGCTCAGCCGGCCGCCGGTCTGCTCGTAACCATTCTGGTCGCGCTCGCCCGTCTGCACATTGTCGATCCAGCCGGGCGTGCTTCGATGGGCGAGGCTGGCCGTCACCGCCAGCCGGTCCTCGACCAGCGGCACGTTGACCATCCCCTGGACGGCATAGCCGGCCTCGCCGCCATGCCGGATGCCGAAGAGCTCGGCGCCGACCCGGCCGGAAAAGTCGTCGAGGTCGGGCGCCACCGTCACATATTTGATGAGGCCGCCGATCGTGCTCGCGCCGTAGAGCGTCCCCTGCGGGCCGCGCAGGATCTCGATCCGCGCCAGGTCGTAGGGCAGCAGATCGACGGTGAAGTCGCCGCTCTCGGTATAGGGCGTCGCCGATCCGACCGGCGCGTCGTCGACATAGACTCCGACGGTGGCATTGGCGCCGAGCGGGGAAATGCCGCGCAGCGCGACCCGCGTGCCCCCGGCCGTGCCGCGATTCTCGCCGTGGAGGCCCGGCACGTATCCGGCAAAGTCCTGGATCTGCGTCGCCCCCGACCGGACGAGCGCCTCGCCGCCGACGACGCTGATCGAGGCGGGCACGTCCTGCACGTCCTCCTCGCGCTTCTGCGCCGTGACGAGGATGACTTCCTCTTCCGCGCCGGCCGAGTCGGACGGCGCGCCCGCCTGTGCCGAAGCCGCGGCCGGCATCCACGCCAGGCCGGCGGCCGACGCCGCGAGCCATCTCCGCCGCGCGCTACCTGTGCTCATCTCCCCGCTCCTCTTCTGCTCTTGTCCATTCGTCGAAGACCTGTCCCGCCGGCGGCCGCCCCCGGCCCGCGCGGCGCCCGCGGCCGCGGGAGCATCGGGATCATCCCCACAGCTCCGGTCCGAACAGGTGGAGGGCGCGCCCGTCGTGCCGCAGCGCGGCGTCGGCCGGGTCCCTGACCACCAAAGGCGCGTCGAGGTCGACGATTTCGCAAAGCGAGGCGACCATATAGGCCGGCGCCATCGCGACGCCCGTGCCCAGCATGCAGCCGGCCATAAGGCGGAAGCCGCGCGCCTTCGCGGCCTCGGCCAGGGCCAGCGCCTCGGTGAGGCCGCCCGTCTTGTCGAGCTTGATGTTGATGAAGGCGTAAAGGCCGGCGAGCCGGTCGAGATCGGCGCGCGTGTGGCAGGATTCGTCCGCGCAGAGCGGGACGGCGCCCTCATAGCCGCCGAGCCGGTCGTCCTCTTCCGGCGGCAGCGGCTGCTCGATCATGAACACGCCCGCCTCGGCGAGCGCCGGCGCGGCCCGGTTCAGCCGCTCCAGCGTCCATCCCGCATTGACGTCGACGAACAATGGCACCGAAGGCAGCACCGATCGCACCGCCCGGACGCAGTCGAGGTCGTGGTCGCTGCCGAGCTTGAGCTTGACCATCGCCGCATCCGCGATCGCCGCGGCCGCGCGCGCCGTCTCGTCCGGCGGCAGGATGCCGATGGTCACGTCCGACGGGATCGACGGCGGCGCCTCGAGCCCGGCCAGCGCCCAGGCCGATCGTCCGCCGAGCTTCGCCTCCAGGTCCCACAGCGCGCAATCGATCGCGTTGCGCGCCGCGCCCGGCGGCATCGCCCGCTGCAGCCCGGCGCGGTCGACCTCGCCGCCCTCGATCGCCGGGGCGATCGCCGCGATCTCGCGCACGCTGGCCTCGGCGCTCTGGCCGTAGATCGACATCGGGCAGGCTTCCCCCCGGCCCACCTGGCCGTCCTGCTCGGCGCGGACCTCGACCGTCTCCAGCCCGGCGATCGTGCCGAAGGCGACGCGGACCGGCGCCTTGGCTTCGACATACGTCTTCCGGACCGTCAGCCTCACGCTTGCACCCGCCCCTGTTTTGCAGATTGTGCAATAAACCGGATGGCTTTGCGTTTCAAGCAAAAGGTCGCGGCGAACGGCGCCGTCGCCTTACGTCGCCTGGAGCGCGGCCCAGCTTTCCGGGGTGAAGGTCTGCGTCTCGAACGGGCGGCCGCGCGAATCCGGGCCGGGCAGGACGGTGACGAGGATTTCCGCCGGCTGTCCGTTGACGCCCACCACTGTGTGCCAGGCGGGCGCATCCATGTAGAGCGAGTCGCCGGTCTCGAGGACGAGCGGCGGCCGCTTCTCGCAATAGACCAGGGCGGCGCCGGCGATCACGTAGATGATCTTCTCGCCCGGATGGCGGACGAACTCCGATTCCCAGATGCTGACGGCCTGGACGATGAGGTGCATGCAATCGAGCGAGCGCGCGGCGCAACGCTCGAACAGATATTCGATGCTGAGCTCGCGATAGCGGGCGGCCTGCCGCTCGCTCGCCCGGTCGACCGTGAAGCGCAGGGCCGCCGGGGCGCTCGCGGCGGCCGCGCCGCCGGGGGGGGCGCGCGAGACGAACGCCTCGGCCGTCACCCCCAGCGCCCTCGCCAGCGTCTCGACCTTCTCGATCGTCAGGCCGAGCTGCGTGTTCTCGATGCGCGACAGCGACGAGACCGAGATGCCGGTCGCCTCGGAAAGCTGCTCGAGCGTCATCCGCCGCTGCTTGCGCAGCGCCCGCAGGTGCGCGCCGATCGTGCCCTGTACCGACCCTTCCGACGCGGACCCGGCCTTTCGCCTGATCATTCCGATCCACTCTCCTTCGAACGGGGCCTTGGTAGTTGGCGGCGGCGCGCGGCGCCATCCCGGCAATGGCGATGCCTTGCGGCCGAATGGCGGGCGTCCTGCCGGAACGGCCGAGCCGGACCGACCGGCTTGTCGCTTCCTCCGAAGGCGGGGTAGAACCTTGCGGCGGCTGAGCCGTTCGACGGTCATGGGCGCCGCAATCATGAACTGGCTCCGCGTCAGCGCGGATGCGGTGAGGACGAGCTTGTGGCTCGTGCCGGCGCTGATGTTCCTGATCGGCATCGGCTTGGCCGTGGCGGCCCTCGATTTCTCCCTCGGATCGGGCAAGAGCTGGGCAAAGTGGATCGCCAGCGGCAGCGGCGAGGACGCCCGCAATCTGATCTCGACCTTGCTCGCCGCGGTGATCGCCATGGCCGGCATCGCCTTCTCGGTGACGGTGGTGGCGCTTTCGCTGGCGGCGAATTCCTTCGGACCCAGGCTGATCAGGATCTTCCGGTTGGATCGGCGAACGCAGTTCGTGCTCGGCGTCTTCGTCATGACGATCGTCTATCTGCTGCTGGTGCTGCGGGCGCTGCGCGGCGCCGCGCCGGCGGCGGCGGTGCCGGAGGTCGCGGTCGCTTTGGGAAGCCTGCTGGCGCTCCTCTCGGTCCTCGCTCTGCTCGCCTTCATCCAGGGCGTGGCGAGCCTGATCGCCGCCGACGAGGTGGTCCGGCGGGTTCGCCACGAGCTCAATTCGGCCATAAGCGATCTCCCTCCGCTGGGCGCCGCGGACGCGCCGCCGGGCGAGCTGCCGCCGGATTTCGACCGCTGCGCGGCGAAGATCCGGCTTCCCCGCGAAGGCTATGTCCAGTCGGTCGAGTTTGCGAAGATCGTCGATTGGGCCGAGAAGAACGGATCCGTGGTGCGGCTCGATTTCCGTCCGGGCGAGTTCGTCGTCGAAGGCGACCACAAGGTCTCGGTGATGCCGGCTCCGGCGGATGTCGAGGCGGCGCGCAGGGAGATCGGCCGGTTCATCGTCAGCGGGGACGGCCGCACGCCCACGCAGGACCTCGAATTCGCCGTGCGCCACCTCGTGGAGGTGGCTGTCCGCGCGCTCTCCCCCGGCATCAACGACCCGTTCACGGCGATGGCCGTCATCGATCGCCTGCGGGGCGGATTGGCCAGGCTCGCCGGCCGGACGCTGCCGCCCCCGGCGCTCGCCGGCGCGGACGGCGATCTGCGGGTGATCAGGCACGTCACCACCTATGCCGGCGCGGTCGACGCGGCGTTCAACCAGATCCGGCAGGCGGGCTCCTCAATGCCCTCTATCCTCATCCACCTGCTGAAGGCGATCGAGGCCCTGGCCGAGCATATGCGGACGGAAGAGCAGAGAGCGGCCTTGAGGCGCCAGGCCGAGCTCGCCCGGTCGGCCGCCCGCCGCGAGATCGGGGAAGGCGAGGACCGGCAGGACGTCGAGGAAGCCTATGATCGCGCGCGCCGCGCGCTCCTCGCCCCCGCGCCCGAAGGCGGCTGAATATCAGCGTCGGCCGAAGCCGGCTTCGGCCGCTTCGAGGCGGTGGCCACGGCGGTTGCCAATCGTCGCTTCCGTGTACGCTACTGATAATCACTTGCAACAATCCGTTTCGCTGGCTACCCGACGCGCGCTTTTCGGACGGGGGATGTCATGCGTTTCACCTTGCTCAGCAGCTTGTCGGCGGCCGCGTTGCTGGCCGCGGCGCCGGCTTCGGCCCAGACCGAGCCGCCGGCGACCGACACCATCGGGTCGGAGATCGAGACTGAGGACCCGACCGAGGCCGATTCAGCGGAAGACGATGCCGACCCGATCGTCGTCACCGCCGCCCGCACGGCCCTGCCCCCCTCGGCCTTGCCGCTCACCGTCGACATCATCGACAATGAGACGCTCAACCAGCAGGTCGCGATCGCCGGATCGGTGACCGACGCCGTCGCCAACCTCACGCCTTCCTTTTCGCCCACCCGGCAGAAACTCTCCGGCGCCGGCGAGACGCTGCGCGGCCGCTCGCCGCTCTACGCGATCAACGGCATTCCGCAATCGACGCCCTTGCGCGACGGCAGCCGCGACGGCTTCACCATCGACGGCTTCTTCGTCGACCGGGTCGAGCTCATCTACGGCTCCAACGCGCTGCAGGGGATCGGCGGCACCGGCGGCATCGTCAACCAGGTCACCGTCGGCGCGCCCCGCCGCGAAGGGCTTTCGGGGCGCGTGCTCGTCCAGGGCAGCGCTGCCGACGGCTTCGCCGACGACGGCTTCGGCGCCAAGGCGGCGGCCCTGCTCCAATATCGCGCCGGCCGCTTCGACGCCTCCGCCGGCGCCGCCTACGAGGCGCGCGGCCTTTATTATGACGGCGAGGGCCGCCCGGTCGGCATCAACCTCACCCAGGGCGAGACGATGGATTCGGACTCGGTCTCCCTGTTCGGCCGCTTCGGTTACGCGCTCTCGTCCAGCGCCCGGCTCGACCTCATCCTCTCGCGCTTCGAGCTCGAGGGCCGCCACCGCTACGTCCCCGTCGCCGGCAACCGCCTGACCGGCCTTCCGACCAGCTCGCGCCGCGGCGATCCGCCTCTGACTCCCCCCACCAACCTGGCCGAGAGCGCGTCCTTGTCGCTCACCGACACCGATTTGTGGGGCGGCAATTTCGTCGGCCAGCTCTTCGTCAGCCGCACCCAGGAGACGTTCGGCGCCGACGTCAATCCGCAGCCCAGCCAGCAGGACCCGAGCATCGGCCCGGTCGGCACCCTGTTCGACCAGACCGAGAACCGCTCGCGCAAGCTCGGCTTGCGCGCCAGCTACGAGCGCGCCCTTCCGGGCTTCGAGGACCTCACCGCCACGCTCGGCTTCGACGCCCTGTTCGACCGCACCGAGCAGAAGCTGATCGCCACCGACCGCGTCTACGTGCCGCCCACGGATTTCCGCAGCCTCGCCCCCTTCGCCCAGCTCAACTGGCGGCTGATGGACGGCCTGCTGCGCCTCGCCGGCGGCGCGCGCTGGGAGAATATCCGGATCGAGATCGGCGATTACCGCACCATCGCCTCAACCACCCTCTCGACGCTCGGCAGCTATGGCGGCGTCGACGTCGCCGGCGGCAGTCCGGAATTCGACGACGTGCTGCTGAACGGCGGAGCGATCGTCGAGCCGATCGAGGGCCTCCGCGCTTATGCCAGCTATGCCGAGGGCTTCACCGTCCCCGACGTCGGCCGCATCACCCGCTCGATCGGCACCCCCGGAATCGACATCGACAATTTCCTCGATATCAGCCCGATCGTCTCCAACAATCGCGAGATCGGGCTCGAGGTCCGCCGCGGCCCGCTCGACGCCAGCGTCTCCTATTTCTGGTCGTCGAGCGACAAGGGCCAGCTCCTCATCCTCAATCCCGACCGCGTCTTCGACGTCCAGCGCCTGCGCGTCGAGATACAGGGGCTCGAGATCAACCTCGCCGTCCAGACCCCGATCGAGGGCCTGCGCGTCTCCGCCGGCTATGCCGATCTCGAGGGCCGCTATGACAGCGACAGCCCCGAGGACGGGATCGTCGACACCGATCTCGACGGGGTCAACATCTCGCCGGACCGACTGAACCTCGCCGCCACCTTCGATCGCGGACCGCTCTCGCTGCGCCTCCAGGGCCAGTTCTACCTGTCGCGCAGCTTCGTCGGCCGCATCCGCGACCCGCGCAACGATTTCGGCGGCTACGAGGTCGTCGATCTCTACGCCCGCTACGATACCGGCTTCGGCGGCCTCAGCCTCGCCGTCCAGAACCTGCTCGACGCCCAATATATCGACTATAATAGCGACACCCGGCTGCCGAACGACAATCTCGCTTTCTTCGCCGGGCGCGGGCGGACCTTCACTCTGGGCTGGGACTATCTTTTCTGATGCGGCGCTGGCTGGCCTGGCTCCACCGCTGGACCGGCGGCTTCGCCGGCCTCCTGCTGGCCTTGCTCGGCCTCAGCGGCACCATCCTGGTCTGGGAGGAATTTTGGATCGGCCTCCCCGGCGCGAATGACCCGCTTCGCGCCGATCCGGCCGCCGCCGGCGCCGCGATCGAGGCGGCCGTCGCGCTCGATCCCGCGCTCAGCCGCATCACCTTCGCCGATCACGGCTTCGGCCTCCATCAGGCGATCTATACCGATGGCGGCGGCGCCTATCTCGACCAGGCCGGTGAGGTCGTCGACCGCTGGGACAGCCTCTGGGGACGGCCGGAGCTGTGGCTGTTTGACCTCCACCATTATCTCTTCCTCGGCGAGACCGGGAAGATCGTCACCGGCATCCTCGCTTTCCTCCTTTTAGCCTTCGCCATCACCGGCCTGATCCTCTGGTGGCGCGTCCGCCGCACCTTCGACTTCCGCCTCTGGCCGGTGCGGATGACCAGGAGCGCGATCATCCGCCAGCATCGCGACATCGGCGCCGTCGCCTCGCCGATGCTGATCATGAGCGCCCTCACCGGCGCCTTCATGGTCTTCCCGCCTGTGTCGGACACGCTGCTTGCGCCGTGGGCAGCGGAGACACCGACGCCCCCGGCCCGCCCGCAGGCGACGGGACCGGTCGGCCCCGGCACCGACTGGCGCGCCGTCATGGCCGCGGCCCAGGCCCGCTTCCCCGAAGCCCTCCCCCGCCGCCTGATGCTCCCCCGCGAGCCCGGCGCCCCGCTCGTGCTGCGGATGCGCCAGGATTTTGAATGGACCCCCAACGGCCGCACCTACGTCCACCTCGACCCCGCCACCGCCGAGGTGATTGACGTCGACGATCCCCGCACGAGCGACACCGCCTCGGCGATCGAAGAGAAATATTACCCTGTCCACGCGGGCAAGGTTGGCGGCGTCGTGTGGAAGCTCCTCCTCACCTTCTCGGGCCTCAGCCTGACGCTGCTGGGCACGCTGGCGACATGGAGCTTCTGGTTTCCGAAGCGGGCGAAGAATGTGCGGGTAAAGGGGCCCATGGCGGGGATCGCTGCTGATTAGACCATGAACCCATAGATGGCAGTGTCCACCGCGTTGGCCTATCATTCGTTGCTCATCCGCAGGTTTGGGGATGAGAAGAGCTTTCGCGTGACGCACGCGCTCGGGAACATGGGCACATGGCCGCCGCCTAATTACGGTGACAGTGTATTCTATTCGACCCGGCAAGCCGCCGTCATTCGCACCTTTGCCTCACCGCGCCCGCAACAAAGCCCCCTCCCGCCCCACCTTGCTCCCCTCCGCATAAAGCCGCCCTTCCGTTCACAATCACCAGTATTACGGTGACAGTGCACTTAATTCCTTCCGCCTGCGCCCGCGCTTGCCGGGCACGAGCATGCGGCCGCTGACCTGCTGCAGGCGCGCGAGAAAGGCATCGCTCCCGACCGGACGCCCGATCGTCTCGGCGCGGCGCAGGCGCTGCGACAGCGCCTCATCCTCCCCCGCCTCGAGCATCGCCTCGAAATCGGGCCATCGCGAGCGCACCCCGTCAGCCATGGTCAGCCCGTCGTCTCGCCCGTGAAGGTGGGAATGGATGCTCGACCAGGGCCAATCCGTCGCCCGCTCGACCAGGCGCGCGCGCACCGGATTAAGCGCGACGTAGCGAATGGCCGCGCCCAGATGATCCTCATCCATGGCGACGCACCCGAACCTCCCTTGCCAGAAATGGCCGGTGCGCTTCATCCGAGCATGGACGTGCCCCGCATATCGGCGGTGGACCGGCGCCAGCGCCCGCCGCAGTCCATCCTCGTCCTGAGGCACGAGGATGAGATGGACGTGGTTGGGCATCAGCACCCAGGCCCAGACCTCGACACGGGCGGCGGCGGCATGCTCGGCGAGCAGGTCGCGGTAGAAAGCGTAGTCTTGGTCGCTGAAGAAGGTCCGGGCGCGGCCATTGCCGCGCTGGGTCACATGATGCGGGACCCCGGGGAAGACGGCGCGAGCAAGGCGTGCCATGAGCGGAGCCTCTCACGGCTCCGCTGCGGTGTCAATAAAAGTGCACTGTCACCGTATTCCCGCAGCAAACTGCCCTCTCGCCCCACCTTGCTCCCCTCAGCATAAGCCGCCCGCCCGCGTGGCGAGGCGGGCGCCCAGTCAATGTGAGCGACGCGACGCCGTCCAAATCGGACACTCGGCCGCTGCCGCCGGCTGATTCAGTCTTTGACCTATGCTCGACGTCGTGGGATTTCTGGAAGCAGCCCAAATCATTCGGAAGTGCCATTGTCGACCAACTTTGCAGAAGACCAGTTTGTGACAGCTCTCTGAACCAGATTGGGGGCACCGGTTGGAAAGAGCATCTTCGCGATCGCTGGCGATTGCGGCCGTTTTGCTAGGCCCTGGCGAGAGTGCGGCTGCCGCTCCGGCCAACAGCTGTGTTCGAGTTATTCAAGCTTGGCATGAAGCTATAGATTGCCAAGTCACTGAGCAAATCGGGAGGCTGACCTGGTCGGATGGCTTCACGCGTTCAACCGGGCAAGGAAAGTGGACGGATATACGGCTGAATGGTCCGTGTCCGACTTATGTGTCGGAACTTCGAAACTGGCGCGTTTCGCCGGTGCGCAACCACCGCCAGATTGTCCGGGTGCGAGTACGCTACTGGTATGCGGAAAATTACCGGGCCATCGGCTTGCCCATGACCTACCACGCAACCTATACCTGTGAACGCCGCGGGGGGCAGTGGCGGATATTTTCCCAGGCAATTGTCCGATAGCGCGGGCGCAATGCGTTGCCTGCCCTCCCACCGATCCGCGCTGGAACATGGTGCACTCCACGTCATTCGGCTCGGCGAGCGGCGGCGATCTGGGCCCCCTTTCACCGCGCCCGCAACAAAGCCCCCTCCCGCCCCACCTTGCTCCCCTCCGAATAAGCCTCCCGCCCATTCACCATCACCAGGTCGAACCCCTCCGCCCTGGCGAACGGATCGACATAGGTCGCCCGCGCCCGCACCCGGGCCGGATCGAACAGGACGAGGTCGGCCTTCGCGCCGGGGCGGATGGTGCCGCGGTCGGCGAGGCGCAGGATCCGCGCCGGATAGGAAGTCGCCTTGCGGACCATCTCCTCGATCGTGAGCTTGCGGTCGCGCACGACATAGTCCTCGATCAGCATGGCATAGGTGCCGGCGCCGCGCGGGTGGCGCTGGCCGGGGCCGCCGTCGGTCGAGAAGGCGACATGGCGGTCGACCAGCAAGGCGTCCTGCAGCGCCTTGTCCATCGTGAAGTGCGCGCCCATCGCGCCTTCGGGACCCATGTCGATGAGGACGTCGACATGGTGGCGGCCGGCCTCCTCGGCGATCTGCGCAAGCGTCTTGCCGGCATGGGTGCCCGTCCCGATCAGCAACGCGCTTGGGCCGCCGCGCCGGGTCATGCGGCGGTCGAGATATTCGTACAGCTCCGCCCGCCGCTCCCGCACGATGGCGGCATAATCGGTCGGCGGCAGCGCCCATTCCGGGAACAGGATGGCGATGCCGGTGAAGCCGGCCTCATAGGGATATTCGTCGGCGGTGAGGTCGATGCCCTGGCGGCGCTTGGCGGCGAGGAAGTCGAGCAAAGCGCGCGCGCGCGCCTCGCCGCGGCCGAACACCACCTTGAGGTGCGAGATATGGACGCGGGCTCCGCCGGCCGAGGCGACGAGTTCGTCGATCGACGCCTCGATCGCCTCGTCATCTTCCGATCGCATGTGGCTCATGATCACGCCGCCATGGCGAGCGACGACTTCGCCGAGGACGCGATGCTCCGCGCCTTCCGAATAGATGCCCGGCACATATTCGAGGCCGTAGGAGAGGCCGAAGACGCCCGAGCGGAACTCGCCCTCGAGCTGCGCCGCCAGCCGCTGCAGCTGCGCCGCATCGGGCCGGCGGACCGAATCCGATATTCCCGCCGCGTGCCGGATCGTGCCGTGGCCGACCAGCAACGCGACATTGGTGTCGAGCGGCGCGCGCCCCACCGCCCGGCGCCACGCGGCAGTGTCGAGATCCTCGCTCGTCCCCGGGCCGCTGCCGTCGACGCCGAGGGTGACCGTCGTCACGCCCATGGCAAGGAAGCCGTCATAGCGGCTGCGCAGCGGATCGCCGTGGGTGTGGAGATCGATGAAGCCCGGCGCGAGCACTCGCCCGCCGCCCTCGACGACGCGGGTGCCGGACGGCACGCGCTCGCGCGACGGCGCCGCCACCCGCGCGATCCGGTCGCCAGTGACCAGGACGTTCGCCGGCCGCGCCGGCGCGCCGGTGCCGTCGACGAGCAAGACGTCGCGGAACAGGGTCGAGCGGCCGCCCTGCGCGCCGGCGGGCGCCGCCAGGCTCGCCAGCCCGCCGCCGGCGAGCGCCCCCGCGATCATCTGCCGCCGCGTCAGCCTGTCGTCCACGATGCGCCCCCCGGACCTGCCCCAAGCAGAGTCTCTCTTAGGCCGTCTGATCCGGGAGCCGTCTATTCAATGCGGATCGTGCGCCATGCGCCATCGTTCGCGCGGTGCGGCGAAGACGGCGGGCTATGTCCGGCAAGGCCTCGTCCATGAAAGGCCCGCCGCGGGCGAATGAGGGCGGCGACGGCGGGCGGCCACCGGCCAGCTCACAGCCTTGTCCGGCGCCGAGCCGCCGGAATCGGCGCCGTTCATGGCGGCGCCGATTCCGGGCGCAGCCTCCTACTAGAAACGCACCCCCAGGCCGGCCACCACCTGGTTGGTGGTCGCGTCGCCGAAGGTCGCGTCGTTGACGTCCTCGTAGCGGGAGCGGCGATATTCGACGCGCCCCTCGAACGGCCCGGGCAGTTGCACCTGGAGCCCCGCGCCGAAGCGGAGGCCGTCGGCATTTTCCTCGAGCTCGTCGAGCGAGCCCGATGAGGTGAATGCGGTGGTGCTCAGCGACGTGTAGCCGATCTTCCCGTAGGCGGCGATGCCGGGCGTCAGCGCCACGCCCGCGCGGGCGCCGATATAATATTGCCCATCGGCATCGAGGCCGTCGCGCGCGCCGGCGAAGCTGTCGGGGAACTCGGTCGAGCTGCCGCTGGTCGACAACTCGCCCTCGATGCCGACGAAGGCGCTGCCCAGGGCCAGATCGTATCCGGCATTCACGCCATAGACCGCGGAACTGGCATCCGCGCTGATCGAACCGTCCGCCGTCTCGACGTCGATGCCCTCGTAACCGGCGATCGCGCCGACATAGAAGCCGTCTTGCGCCAGCGCCGGGGTGGAGACGGTGCCGACGGCGATCGCGGCAAGGGTAAGCAACTTCTTCATCTGGAGGTCTCCGTCAGGGGAAAAGCCGGCGCGTGGCGCCTGCCGGATTGCCGCCACATGAACCGGCAGGCGAAGCGAGTGCCTTGCGCGATGACCGGCCAAGGGGCTGGATTCGTTCGGCGAGACCTCCGGCGCCGGCCGGGGGGCTTGTCGTCCGCCTCGGGTGAAAAGGGGACATTGGACAGGCGTCGATCAACTGTTACATCTCGGCGTGCGGGGGTGGCCTCCATGGGGACTGCAACGGGTCGGGCCGAGCGGATCGAGCTTCTGGACGCGCTTCGGGGGTTCGCGCTGCTGGGCATCCTGCTGGCCAACATGCTCTATTGGTCGGGCTGGATCATGATGACGGAGGGGCAGCGCCTCACCTTCGCCGGCGCCGACTCCATCGCCTGGCAATATCGCTTCCACCACTTCTTGGTCGATGGGAAGTTCTACACGCTCTTCTCGCTGCTGTTCGGCGCCGGCTTCGCGCTCCAGCTCGCGCGGCTGAGCGACCGCGGGCTGGCGGGCATGCGCATCTATCGCCGCCGGGTTCTCGTGCTGCTCGTGATCGGGCTCGGGCATTCGTGGCTGATCTGGGACGGCGACATACTGACGCTCTATGCGCTGCTCGGCCTCCTGCTGCCGCTGTTCCACGACTGGCGCGAACGCAACCTGCTGGCCGCAGCCGCGATCCTGATCTTCGTCGTGCCACCGGCCGGCATCGCCCTGTTCGCCTGGACAGGCTGGGCGCCGCACGCCCACCTCCTGTCCTTCAGCATGTGGATCGCCCAAGGCTTCGGCATCGACACGGATCCCCGGAAGGTGCTCGAATGGATGCGCCGGGACGATTTCACCGGCTGGCTCGCCTGGGTGCTGACCGGCACGCCGATCTCGTGGGCTCTGCGGCTCGAGAGCTGGCGTATCCCCAAGGTCCTGGGGGTCATGCTGCTCGGCATGGTGGTGGGCCGCCGGCTCGCAGCAGGAACGTTGTTCGACGATCGCAAGCTGCTGCTGAGGGTCCTGGCCGGTGGTCTTGCAATCGGCGTCCCGGCGAGCGCCGCTTACGCCTTGCTCCCCGGCCTTGACCAGAAGAGCTGGCCCTCGCTCCTCGGGACCGTACCGATGGCGCTGGCCTATGCCGCCGCTTTCGCGCTGGCCTGGCCGCGGGCACGGCCGGTCCTGCGGCATCTCTCGCCTGTGGGCCGCATGGCCCTGACGAACTATCTCACCCATTCGCTGATCGGCCTCGTCTTCTTCTACGGGATCGGCTTCGGGCTTGCAGGCACGATGCAGCCCGCCGCCTTCTACGCGGTCGCACTGTCGATCTTTGCCGGTCAGATGATCTTCTCCCGCTGGTGGCTCGCCCGGCACGAACAAGGCCCGGCGGAGGCGCTCTGGCGCATCGCCACCTACGGACGAAGGCCCGCTCTCTCCGCCGCATGATTCCTGGCTGGTTGGCCGCACAGACGAGTGTCCGCAACGCGATTACGGGGACACAATTCTCAATTCCCTTTGTCCACCGCTGCCTTTGACTTCGGTTCCCGGCCTTGCAGGCCTGATCCGTCGCCCCAGCGCCGCCTCCTGCGCCTCGATCCACGGCTCGGTGCCGAGCGGGCGGCCGGTGCGTAGCCGCGCCTCGATCGCCTCGGCCACTTTCGCCCTCCTGGCCGAGATCGCTCGCCTCCAGGCCATGGCCCAGCATCGCCCGCCAGTTCGGCACGTGTGCCGCCAGTGCGGCGACGTCGGTCATCGGATCGTCTTTGGCCCGCCCACCCGCGACACGGCTGCGTGCGCTCGACCAGACCCGGTGCTCGGCCCGCTCGACGATTCCGGCAGCCACCGGCTTGCGCTCGACATGGCGCAAGTGAGGATGACGGGGACAGCCACGTCAGCGACGGCAGCCGGCCGAAAGCGAGCGACTTGCTCGCGACCGGAGCCACCCAGGCGCAGGCATTCGTTCAGGCTGTCGGGGCCTCGTGCGAGGAAAGGCCGCGTCTTCGTGCAAGGGCGATGCCCGCCAGGTTCTGGTTCCGGGGGGTCCAACGCAGGCGCTTCGGCTTCCCTGACGCCATGGCCCCCTGAAATTTGGCACGATGATCCAGCGCGGCCGCGGTGCGGCACCTGGACAGGCCGCTCGCCTGGCTGATGACGTGGGCGCAATCGCCGATCAGCTCGAAATCGGGCTCTTCAAGGGAGTGCGCGACCTGCAGGGCCCTCCGCAGGGCGAGCCATTCGGCATCGCTGCTCGTGCCGCATCCCAGGTCGTCGAAGAAATAGGTCGCACCCCGCGCGACGACCGCCACTTCGATCCTGCCGGGATTGGGCCGGCAGCCGCCGTCGAAGAAGATCTTCAGCCGCCGCGAGCGCATCGCCGCCATCCCGGCTTCAGGCCGCCCACGCGGACAGATCCTCTTCCTGTCCGATAAGCGCGAGGCCGTGGGCGATCGACGTGAACGCGTTTCCGCTCGCGATCCGCATGGGGCCGAAGCGCGTTTCGAACAGGCGTCGGATGCACGGGATGAGCGAGCTGCCTCCGGTGAGGAAAACGCGGTTCACCTCCCCTGCGCGGACGCCGGCGGACGCCAGGGCGCGATCGACGGCCTCTTCGATGCGGACGATATCGGGCCCGATCCAGCGCTCGAACGCGGCGCGGGTCACCTCCGCCTCGATCCTCAGCCCTCCCCCGCTGAACTCGAAGCGCGCCGTCTCTGCCGACGAAAGGTCGCGCTTGACCTGCCCCACCGCCTCATAGAGGCGATAGCCGAGTTCCTGCTCGATGACGGCAATCATCCTATCGATCGGGACGGGATCGACGGCGGCACGGCGCAGACTGGCGAGTTCCGCGAGGGTCTTCCGGTTGCGCATGAAAGCGAGTCGCGACCAATCCGCGAAGTCCGAGAACCAGCCTGCGGGGATCTCCAGCTCCTTGTCGAAGGACCGGTAGGACCCGCCTTTTCCCAGGAGCGGCATCACAAGCTTGTCGAGGATGCGTTGATCGAAGCGATCGCCGGCAATGCCGACGCCGGCATGGCCGAGCGGCACGCAGCGCTTCGCCGCACCGGGCGCCGCGATCCGCACGACCGAGAAGTCGCTGGTGCCGCCTCCGAAGTCGGCAACGAGGACGGTCGCCGGATCACAGGTGCCGAACGCGAAGCTGAACGCGGCTCCCAGGGGCTCGTAGACATAGTGGACCTCGGCGCCCAATCCGGCGAACACGGCATCGTAGCGTTGGCGCGCGAGGATCTCGTCGGGGCGGTGGCCGGCAAAGGAGACGGGGCGGCCGACGATGACGCGGCCAGCACCGCCATCCACCGCGCCGCCGGACCGCTCGGACAGCTTGCGGACGAAGATCCGCCCCAGATCCTCGAATCGATGGCGGCGCTCGAAGATCGTGGCATGCTGGAAGGTCCGCGAGGCCGCGACCGTCTTGAACGACTGGATGAAGCGACTTCCTTCGGGGAATTCGAGATATTCGGCGATCGCCCAGGGCCCTGCTTCGACGGCCACATGACCCCCGTCCTCCCAGAAACAGAGCGCCGACCTGAAGACGGGGTTCCACCCCAGTGGCCCCTCGAGCGGGACAAGCGCCGGCCCGCCGCCCCGGGCGATCGCCGCGACCGTGTTGGTCGTGCCGAAGTCGAGACCGAGGACGGCATGGGGCGCGAGGTTCGTCATGGGCAGCGGTGACTAGCGGCCGCTTGCCCCGATCACAAAGCCGTTCGCTCTGGTACCGTGGGCACCGTTCGGGCAGAAGCATATGGATGCGAACGCGGGAGAGCATCTGCAGGAAGAAGGCACGCTTTGCATTCGAGGAGGACGCGCGTGCGGCGATGCGACGCTCCGGGCTCTCGCTCCTGCCTTACCGCTGCGACCGCTGCCGCCAGTTCCATTTGACCAGCCGGACCAAGGGCAAGTTCCTGCGACGCGTCCAGGCGCTGAACTAGCTCGACCCATTCTGGCCGGGAGCGGACCGTCCGTTCAGGAGCTCCGGGAGCCGATAGGCGACAGTCAGCTTTGTCGAGCCCAGGACTCAGCGGTAAGCGGTCAAATGGGGTGATTATCGGACGTTCGACCAGGCTTGCTCTACAGCCTCGACCCAGTCGGACCACATAGCTGGGTCAAGCGGCATGCCGTCGCTTTCAAGCCGTTCAAGCCCACCGAGCAGGACTGCCAGATCGTCCGAAGCTCGGCCGCCGCGTTCCCAATACGTCTTCAAGAATAGCCGCATGGCATCGAAGCCGATGCTTGCATCAAGTTGCAAATGGGGTGCGGTCTGACCGTTCATCAGCGGAGTTTCGCACCCGGTGCTAATGACCGCAATGGGGTCGTTTTCAGCTTGGCTGGGGTGGGTGGAAGCTGCGACGCATTGCAGACATTGCATAGCTGCAAAAGCGTGATAGGCCGTCTCGAGAGCAATCCCCCCGGAAGGTTCGTCTTGTCCGCTTCGCTTATAACCATTGGCCTGCTTGCTGCTATGCAGAACGTCACAGCAGATGGCGTTGTCCCGGGCGCGCCATCTCCCTCTACCTCTGCGGAGTGGGCTTGCGCCCTTCAGACTTCAACTGGTCAACCGGTCGAGGTCAATGTGACTTATGATGCAAGCAACCGTGAGGTAGCGGTGGACATTCCGTCCCTACGGCACAGGTTTGCCCGGACGGCTGAGTTCGACTCCCGACATATGATGTGGACAGAGGATCCGGAGGTCGGACGCGCTGTTCTCTGGACTGTCGTGCGAGCGACGCTTGAAATTCGTCTGACCCGCATCATTGGTTCCACGCCTCGCGTCACCTCCGGGCACTGTCAGGTCCGACCGGGCGCAGGCTAGAGTTCCGGGGACATGGCGTAATTGAGGTAGGCCCATCCTCCTGCTGATACGAAGTCGGCACGAAGCCGCTTCAAGGAGGAGGATGGACCCATGGCTATGTACCTCGGATTGGACGTTTCGGA
>NZ_QDFY01000002.1 GCF_003347635.1 Sphingosinicella terrae | reverse complement strand
CTGCCGGATCGTTCGCCTGGATTACCGCCGTCAGCGCCGCACTCGCGGCGGGATCTTTCGCCCGCGTGACCATTGCTAAAGCGAAGGCGAATTAAGGCGGATTCAACGGTCGCGGTGACGACTTTGGTGTGCACGTCCGCTTTTGGGGAGACCGCGAGCCGGCCGAAACGGCCGGGTTTGGGCGCAAAGCGGCCGGGGCCGCCTCGCCAGCTCTTCACCGTCTCTCACGACCTGAACTTGGCTCCGCGGGAGGTCGCCGAACATCTTGGGCTAAGTGCATGGACTTCGGGGAGAAAGCCGACGCGGGCTTGGCGCGACCCCACATTTATCCCCACGTGGAGGTCGAGCTTGAATGGCTGCTCGTGAGATATCTTGGTCATTCAATCGCCCCCTGAGGTGGCGCGAGGCCTCCCGCAGCCCCCTCAATTCATCCTCACATGGCAAGCGCTGCCGCCACATTGGACCCAGACGGAAACTCGAGACTCGTCTTCATGCCAGCTTCAAACTCGCGGCCAGTGCCGCGCCTTCTCTTCCTCCAGGCGGCGCGGCGAACCCCGGTCAGTCAATCCGGCTGCTATTGCCGTGCAGCGCAGAGCCTGAGGCTCGACGTCGCATGCGCTTCCCGGCAGGCCGGCCGGGTCCGTTTCCAGTACCGGATCGAGGTGTGGCCGCGCCCGAGGGGCCGCCCCTGGTGCTTCGGTGCCTGCTGATCTTGCTCGGCACCGGGCGCTTGTCTCGGGAACCTCATCCGCCCGAGCGACAGATCCTGCTGTTGCGCGCCTCCGACGCGCTGTCAGCCGGTACAAGCCAAGGCGAGATCGCCGCTGTCCTGCGTCGAAGCAGCGCGCGCCTGCGGCGTTAGCGGATCGGAGCGCCGAGCCCACACTCGCGGACCCAAAGGCTCATGCGCACGGCCAAAGAGCTTTCAGCGTGTGCCTGGACATCGTTGCTGTGACAGGCTCCGGCCTCTCGTTCGTGTATCAGTCTGCCGACGGAATTAGGTGCATTAAGAGGCAGCCTGCCGCCCTAAGCGGGGCAGCCCTCGCCCATATAGTTGCAGAACTGAATACTTTGGCTCGGATCCTCGAGTGCGCCAGCCGTTGATATCGCACTCTATCCGCCAGGAACCTGGATTGCGCGGCTCACGCTCGCGCTGGAGCAGCGAGCCGAGGAGTGTGGTTTCGCCGGCAACCCCCTCCTCCCGGCGGCCTTCAGCATCGGCAATTTCAACGTCGCCCGGTCTGGCAAGGATGAGGCTCTGGTCGGCGCCGAGCACGCGCAATGTCGCCATGGCCGAGCCCAGTTGCAGCAAGTCCTCAGCGCCGTCACGATCAGCCCACATTGCGTTCAGGGCAGTCATCGACGGCCACTCAGCGCTCAAAAAACCGAACTCTCGAACGCGCCGGCCGATCCGGTCCATGCTCCCTAGACCGCCGGGGCCTGGCCCACCTGGCGCCCCATGGGAGGCGAGGGTGCCGCCTGGGCCTCCCTGTGCTTCGCCCGTTACTTGACCATTCTGTGCCATGACGCGGATGAAGATTGATCCGCCGCTCCCGCCATTGCCACTCTTACCCGCAAGGCCGCCGCGGCCGCCTTTCCCTCCCTGGCCGCCCTGCAGGCCACGAATATCTCCAGTCCGATCGCATGGCGGGTACTCGACGTTCCCAGTCGTGGAACGTTCTGAGCAGGAGGAGTACGGAGATTATCGTACTCGGGAGATGTGCCTTGCTTACATGAGCGCATTGGCGGCGGGCCAGCCGGACGCCGTCATCCGGCTCTAGGAACCGCACCTCGACTGAACTTCCGGGATGGCCATCGAGACACGCCAGATGGTTGGCAGAATGCCTCGTTTGTCGCAGGACACGCCGCTGCTCCCAAAGCGGGCTTGGTGCGCCGAATACCTAGCTCACGTTTATTCTAAGCGGTGCCAGCGGGCCAGCCAGCCGATAGCAAAGCAAAGGCCTGCGGAGGATCTCATTAACGCTCAACGCGACCCTTCAGCTACCCCCCACGTCCGATGCATCTAGCCAGATGTGCCAGAGTTCGATTGACCCTGGCATGTTCGCAGGCGCGGACACATGAGTGTAGACGAATCCACGGTCGTGGTGGGTTCTCGCTCCATCACATGCGAGGGTCAGAGCGGTCGGCGCCCCTTTCAGCGCGTAGGTCGAGCTACTCGCCGGAAGAGTGAGATGAGGAGCTAATTTGGCGGCGATTGTCGAACCATCTCGCACATACGCCAGCATGAATCCCTCGCGGCCGCCCCATCCGTATTCGCCGTCTAAGAACCGCTTGACGCCCTTCGCGCAGTATAGCGTCTCAGTCTTCCCCTTGCTGCAATCGATGAGCTTAGCCTCTACGGCCAGAGGAAAGCGCGCGGAGCGATCACTAAGGGAGATCGAAAGATCTGGCTTCTTTTCGATGTGGGACCCATCGAAGCTCACGCTGTCAACGCCGCGCCCCACATAGAGGACTAGTGTGCGCCACAGCGCGTCATCGTCAATCATCCGATTGAGCCGGGCTTGGAGTAGCGCAGTGACCTCTGGCTCGCTCCCCGTTGCGAGCGTCGCTGGTGCAGATTTGCGAACATCTTCGAATGCGCCGATCAGGCTTTCGGCCAAGACCAACATGACCTCATCGGTGATTGGCGGTAGCGGCAGAATCAGCCCACGAGTGAGTTCTGCAACCTGATCAGGCTTGGGCGCCAGCGATGCTGCATTCATGCCGCAGCTGACCCCGACAGGAAATCAAGGTGAGTCCACACGATCCGCTGGGCGAGCAGGCGCGCCTGGGTCTCGGTCCAATATCGCTGCTGTGCCAGACGCGCGATGAACATTGCGCCGCTGCCGCCGCGCACGATCATCTCGCTCGCTGCACCTGCATCGGCAACACGCAACAGCCCTTCCCAATCCTGGGGAATGTCTGTTCTGGTGCGCGAGCCTACGCGTTGGAGCTTGACGCCACGCCAAGGTGATGACGCGCGATCCGCGAACGGGACAGCGTGCAGCGATGCACCAAAACGCTCAGCCCAAGGGGCGAGTTCGCGCTCGAGGACCGTGCAGAAGTGTTTGAGATCTTTCGGAGCCGCCTGCGCCGCTGCCTTGGTGTCGGCAAACGGCAGATTGTAACGCAATGTGTCCGTGATCGTCTGTATGTCGGCGGTGCCCAAGCCGTAGAGCTCGGAAACCCAACGATCGACATGCTCCCAGGCCGCGCTGTCGCGGCGCACTTCGTCGAAGAGACGGTCGATGCCTTGTCGTTGCTCAGAACTGAGCATTCGGAAGTCCGGCAACGGCATGCGGTTGAGCGCTGCCTTTTCAACTACATCGCGCTCGAAGCCGAACTTGCCGCTGGTGATGAGCGCAAGCCACAACGCAAACTTGCTACCGAGCACCAGCGCTAAATAGCGCACGAGCAAGTGGGCATCTTCGAACGCGCTTGGGCTGTATCCGTAAAAGCTCTCATTATAGGCTGCCGCTTGGTCGGCGACGCCAACCCGCATGCGGCCCAGTCGTGCCGGCGGCGACTGGTGGACGATTGCTATCGGTCCTACGAACAGCCCTGGATCGCGAGGATCATGAATCCGCTCATGGCCAAAAGGTTCTAGGGCGTTTGTATCAATCAGAAGGTCGTCGAGGCTCTCGGGCGTGATGACCGGCAAGCCGTGGAGATACTCTGCAGGAACGCCAGGCATGCCGTCGCCGCGCTTTCGAAAGCGGCTGCTCGCCTTGAGTGTCTGATATCCGTTCCCGGCACCAGCCAAATAGCCACGACTCGATCTTCCGATCGCCTCGCACCAGAAGGATTCGAGGGTCGGAAAACCTTTGCTGCGGATCCGCTCGACCAAGCCAAGGTCGGCTTTCGTCCCGCGGAACAAAATCTTGAGGAGCTCAGGCGTGCGGCCGAGCTGCTCGGTCGGGATGATCTCGGCGGAATGCGCGTCGATGCGCATTGCGCCTGCCGCATTTAAGCAGGACTCGAGCCGCGGGCTGATGAGACGAAAGCCGGCGCCCGGACCAGGTGTGCGGTTGGCGGCGATCAGCAAGCAGAAAGGTGCGAGGATTTCCGGCCAGACCTTGGTTTGGCGAAGTTCCACACCGTTGATGACGGAGGTGATATCCAGCGCTCGAAAGAGCGCGCGTCGCGCATCCGCCATGCCGTCGCCCTGCTGGAATAGCAGTCGAGCATGAAGTGCAAACGCAATCTGACCCCCCGGCTTAGCCCATTCCATTGCGCGCCACACGAATGGCAGATCCAGGACTTCGTTGGGCAGCGGCGGGGCGAGTGGCGCACCCAAACGGTCCGAGGCGATCCGTGCAACTTGCGCGCATATCAGTGACCAATCGGGAAGCTTCGTTCCACTCGCCCAAGGTGGATTTCCAACTACAATGTCGTATTTGCCGACATGCTCTTGGCCCACCTGCGGACCCAAGCTTCCGAGCTGTCCCCCCGGAATCTCATCATTGGCGGCAAACCGGTGGAGCACGGCTCCGCGCAAATTATCAAAGCCGAGTTTGTCGATCGGCTGAGGTTCAGGGTCGAGCTCAATCGACATGAGGTAGAGGCCGAGCGCTGCAAAGCGTAGCGCTGCCTCATTGATGTCGAAGCCGGTGATCTGGCGGTAGAGTATGTCGCGCAGAACTTTGGTATTCGGACGGACACCATCGGCACGCCAGCGAGCCGCCACCAGTTCGCGAAAAGCTGTTAGGAGGAAGACGCCGGCCCCCGCTGCAGGGTCGAGCACGCGCGCATGCGCGCTCGCTCCCTCACGATCTAGGGCCCGGAATGAGGCGCGTACCAAGAGGTCGGCAATAGGTCGCGGCGTGTAATAGCCACCCTCGCGACGCTGCTTGGCTGGCGCGTGACTGCGTAAATAAAGCTCGTAAGCTTGGCTAAGTACGCCGACGGGTATGTGGGCAAAGTCGAGGTGATCCCACTTCTCCTCCCAGCCAAGCACGAGCTGGCCGCCCGGCGCGCGGCGCATGATGTCGCCCAATACCTTGTAAGCTTCGGTCGATAAGCGTTCGAATATGCCCTCCGGAAGTGGAAGTAGATCACCATTAAACGTCGCGTCGAGCCATGCGCAGGTTTCAGCTGCTCGAACTGCATCGTCAAACATGCCGCCCGCTAATCTGACATCGTCTAATCCTGCTGGCAGCAATCCGCGATCCGCGAGGAAACGCGTGAACAGAGCTCGACCGACCAACGAGATGGCATCTTCGTCGTCGACACCTTCCAGGGGCGTCAGCTGGTCTATCGCGCGCGTTAGCAACCTAAGGACAACGTCCGAGATCCAGCTGCGGCTGTTCCGCGCCGCCTTTGGTCTCGCGTTGGCAAGGAGCGACAGCACATCCTGCTGGGCGACCTGCTCGTCCACCACTTTGACCTGCACTTGCCGGAGCCGCTTGGAATCAAGAGCTACGGCGAAGACATCAAGCCGCCCGGGGCTGAGCACGCCGAGGTAGGGCACGTCGCCGCGCATCGCCAGTAGACGCCGCAGACGGCGCAAGTGCGTCTCGTCTGCAAGCTGAGCACCATCTACTAAGAAGATGAGCGGCGCTTCCTGCCATTCGTAAACCGCTCCGGCCACGCCCAGCGTATCGCTTCCAGCGCGCCAGGCATTGACCAGCGTGGCATAGGGCAGAAGTTCGGGCGCGTCCGTGTCAAGCATGCGCACAGCGCTTGGATCTGCGCCGAAGGGTGCAAGAGCCTCCGTCCAGTTAATCATGAGAGCAGGTCCAAGGTGGTTTGCGGGTCGCCTCCGAAGTGGCCGCGCCGCGCGCCGCCGCGCGGCTTCTTAGGCGCATGCGGCACCTTCGCCATCACCCGCCGATAGTCGAGGCCCTGAACTGATAGTTCGGCTACGAGCACTGCGATAAGCGCTAAATGGACGGGCAACTCGCCTTCTCTCGCGTAGTTTGTGATGGAGTTCGGGCGCATCCCCACGAGATCAGCGAAAGCTCGAACGGTGAGCCCTGCACGCACCAGTTCGGAGAGAAAGTCGGCGTAAGGCATCGCCCGCAGGCCCCGCACAGTGTTCTATGTGTGCTAGCACATAAAATTATGTGTGGGAAGGTAGGAACGAAAGTGCTGCGGACGTGGCGCCCGATCTACAAAATCCGCTTCCGCCTGCTAAGCTAATCCTCTTGGATTTCACCCGCTCTCAATAAGCGGACGTTGGAGTCTGACACCAGCCGCCGCGCTACCAAATCAATGAAGGCCTGATAACGCTTCAGCCCGAGCTGCCTCGTCTCGTCATCGAACGGCGGCTGGTGGGCGACCATCGTCAGCTGATGGTGAACAAACGTCCCGAAGGCTTCGGCCAATAGGTCGACCTTGCTTTCAAGCCGCTCCTGCCCGCGGCTCATCCGATCGAGGCGAACGCCGAACCTCTGGTCCAGCTCGTGGCCGGCACGTCGCTCGAGCACGGCCTTAAGCCCCTCAGTTAGCACAGCCGTCTTCGAAGAGCCTGACGATGAGCAAAGCCGATCAAGCGCCTCCGACAGATCGTCGGGCAGATAGAATTGGTGGCGGGTCTTGAAGGTCTTCATGGCAGCGCCAGTATGGAGAAAAGCTCCGTCCGGCCGAACGGCGCCTCCGCCGCACCAGGTGCCCGCTCGCCGCACGTGCCATCGGCTCACATGCCGATGCTGGGACCTTGCCGCTCACGGCCAATGGTCCAGCTGATCCCCGCCCCGCGCACCACCCCCGATATCTCACGGCCTATCTGCCTCTCCAGCACCGGCCGCCATGGCACGAGGCTGAACTCAAGCGAGTGCTCAACCAGCGCAAACGTCCGGTCCCCGACCTGGACCGGACCGCGGCAGATCCCGTCCACGTGATCCCCCACTGCGAGCTCGCGGAAGGCTCGCCCGCTCTCCTGGCCGATCCTTGCAGCGGCGGCCCTGAGCTCCCGCCGCTCCAGCTGATCCACCAGGTCGGGCCTGAAGTGGTAATCCTCCCCCTCCACGTCGATCAGCCGCTGCGCTGCGAGCCATTGCAGGCGACGGTCGATCGCCTTTCGAACCTCTGCCCCAAATCCGCGTCCGAGCTCCACCGGCTTCTCGGCAACGATCGCCCGGTCGAGCCAGGTCGCGCCGTCTCGCTCGGGCAGAAGCTCAAGCCGGTCGCCACTGAGAAGCGCAACGGTGACGGGCATCCGGGCGCGAAGCCGCCGCTCGTGCGCCTCGACCCGCTCCAGGTGATCCGGAGCGATCTGCCAATAGCCATCGACCTCCCGCACGACAGGAAGCCCGCTGCGACGAAGGGCCTCCAGGCGGCGGATATGCGCGGTGGCGAACGGCTCGCTCGCCGTAGGGTCACGGAACTGGTGAAGCTCAACGCTGTACCAGCCCTTGCTGGCCTCAGCGATCGCCGCAACCGTCCGATCCACCTCGCGCACCCCCGCCTGCCGCGGCTCGATCTGCACGATCGCTCCCGGCCGCGCGTCCAGGATGCTGTTCCCTACGTCCACATAGTGGGTGTGCCCATCCACTCCATCGATGATGAGGAAGTGGCGGTCGGCATGCTCGTCCGACAAGCCCGACGCGACAAGGCGGCCGACCACCGGCCGTGCATCGGGTGCGTCCGGATCGTAGATCGCCTGGTCCTGCGGCGCCCGCGGCAGCATCGCGATCTTGAGCGCGTAGTTCATGGTCCGGACGATGTCGCCGCGCCGGCCCATCTCCCGCAGCGTGCTCTCCAGTTCCGGATCGAGCTTCCACCGGCCGCCGCGCTGCTCGGTAGCCAGGCCCATACCCGACAGCGTCCGCAGCCGTGCCGTCCGCAGGTCCTGCT
Source organism: Sphingosinicella terrae (assembly GCF_003347635.1). GTDB lineage: Bacteria > Pseudomonadota > Alphaproteobacteria > Sphingomonadales > Sphingomonadaceae > Allosphingosinicella > Allosphingosinicella terrae. Next base: position 623,969 of record NZ_QDFY01000002.1, on the reverse strand, counting down.
CGACCCAGCTGCATCGCCGAGGATCGACCAGCCCCTCCGCGTCCACCGACCTGATCAGGCGCCGATCGATGCCGGTCAGCCGCTCCTGCTCGACCTCCCGCAGCTGCGAGCGAAGGATCTCCCGCTCCGTGCGCGGCCCCAAGTCCAGGTTGACCAGCTCCGCCGCGCGCTCCCGTAGCCCTTGGGTCAGATACTCGCGGGCGATGATCAGGTCCTTCCCCCGATCGTCCTTCCCCCGCACGATCACGTGGCTGTGCGGATAACCGGTGTTGAAGTGGTCGACGGCGACCCAGTCGAGCTTCGTCCCGAGGTCCTTCTCCGCTTGCGCCATGAACCGCCTGACGAGTGGCTTCAGGTTCTCGTATTCCGAGCCGTCCTCCGGCGCGACGATGAAGCGGAACTGGTGGCGGTCTCCCTCGCCCCGAGCGACGAAGCCTTTGCCGTCCGCCCGATCCTCCCGCTCCGAGTAGAGCGCGCCGCGCTCCCCTTCACGCGTCGTGCCGTCCCGCTGCAGGTAGCGCATGTGCGCCGTAGCCCGCGCGAGCCCCTTCCGCCCCAGCTTGACGATGCTGGCCTTCACCACCACGCGCCGCGCCGTCGGCCCTCTGTACGTCGATCCGCTCGACAGCACACGTCCGACCCCAGCACCGCGGCCGATGCGGCTCCCGTCGAATTTCCGAGTAGCGCCACCCGCTCTCGGTCCGCCGGCAAGCTGAGCCGCCTGCCGAATGCGGTTGGCGAAGCGCTTGCCGCTGCCACGGCCGCGGTCGCCGATGCGGCCGAGCCACAGTTCGAAGTCGTCTTCCTGCGCCATGGCAAGAATATGAGGCGAAGCTGCGGACCGGCTTCAAGGTCCTCCACGTCGCGTCGCGGAAATCCGCCAATCCTGGAGCAATTGGAGGCATGCGCCCCCGCATGCCTCCACAAAAAACGATGTGCAGACACCACTTTCAGGGCCTTGGGGAGGCACTGCTTTAATCTTGCCTTCCCCTGCCCCCTTTCGTCTCCCCATTGCAAAACGCATATCAGAACGTCTTAACGTTACCGCCACCGACGGCCGGAGCAGCACCCAAACCGGCCAAAAGAAGGCGGAAGCGACGAGCCGCGCCGCCCCGCAAGAGCCAATTCGAGCCGATCATCGAGCCCGATGAAGCTCCAAACGGGCCTCTCCGTAGCTCTCGAACGAGCGCTTCCAGAGCAAGTCGACAGCCGCTCCTTCACCATCGACCAGGCAGATACCGGCGTACCAGCGGCCATCAAGAGCGCTCACGAATCCGACTCGTGAGAGCTCCTGCGATGCTTCCTCATCGTCCAGAACGCTAGCGACATGCTGCCCAAGATAGCGTTCCAGGACCCGCGCTTCCCAAAGGAATTCAGCCGCCTCGGCCTCGACGATCCGGTCCGCAAGAACGCTCCCGAACTCGGCCCGGAGCTCCTCCACACGCCCATCGCACCGCTCGATCCCGATCGCATACACCACGTCCATGACTGCCTCCTTGAGCATCGTCTTCCGATCGAAGACGGCGCTTCAGGAGCGGGCGGCGAAGCGGCTGTCAGGGCCGCCGAAGGCGCCGCGAAGCGGGGCGCGGGGGAGCCGATTTGCGCAGCAAATTGGGGGGACCGCGCAGCCTTGAGAGCCGCTTCGCCGTCCGCCACACTGGGCCTCTCCGAGACGAGACCCCTTCCTCCGCCGCCCCCTCCCCCTCGAGACGCGGCGCTCCCGCACGGGCTCGGCGTTCGCGCGGTCGCAAGAACAAAGCCCCGGCGGCGACTGCCGCCGGGTATTCTTCACAGCGCCGAGCAGGGCAGGTGATCTTCCAGATCGGCCGCGGCTCCTGGCGCCGACGGCTCGAGAACCAGATGTCGGGGACCATCATCTAGCCCACCAAACACGATGCCCGCTGGTTATCGCTGAATTTCCGAGCGCCCCGTTCGAACCCTGGCCTGCCGGTAGACCAGAGCGAGATTGTTCCGGAATCGGCGACGCGGCCTCCGGCGATCGCCATCACTCCGGGGAGCCCGGCCCATCCCCTTCTTCACTCGCCCAAAGGTTCCGATCGGCGATCCGCTGCCCCGCCGATCCGCTTTCAAGCCTCTGCATCTCGTCAGCACGGGCCTCCCAGCTGGCGGCGCTTCGCTCGAGGACCCGGCGGCCATTCTCGGTATCGGTCCCCGCCGCCTGGAGACGGTCCTGGGCCGCTCTCTCCCGGCAGCCGGCGACGGTGTCTCGTGCTTCCTTGGGCGGGGGGTGAAGCGGGTCTGCCAATGCCTGATTCCTTGTGCGCGCAAGCGGGAGCACGAAGGGTCTCTCTGTCACGAGATGCTTGCAAGGATATCAGGTGATGAGCCCATATAGGGGTCCGGCTGCCGGCATGCGAGGGAGTCATCGACGCCGCGCTTGATCTTGCGATGCGAGCCCCCACATGAGGCGGGTTGTCACTCTCCGACGAGAGTGCCAATCGCAAATTGGCAGCGCTGGCTCCCGCTTGTGAGGCGACATCTTGGTCGCAATCCAGCGTGAGGACCCGTCGCCATGACCTTCCGTCCCCTCCACGACCGCGTGCTCGTGCGCCGCATCGACGCCGCGGAGAAGACCGCCGGCGGCATCATCATCCCGGACACCGCCCAGGAAAAGCCGCAGGAAGGCGAGGTCGTCTCGGCCGGCTCGGGCACCCGCAGGGAGGACGGCGCGCTGACGCCGCTCGACGTCAAGGCCGGCGACCGCATCCTGTTCGGCAAATGGTCGGGCACGGAGGTCAAGCTCGACGGCGAGGATCTCCTGATCATGAAGGAAGCCGACATACTCGGCATCGTCGGCTGAGGCGCGCGGGCCCCGACCCGCGCCATCGACGAGTCTCTTCCCACCGGCATGACCGCCGGACCCTCGACAAGGAGCCAAGATCATGGCCGCCAAGGACGTCAAACTCTCCCGCAATGCCCGCGAAGGCATCACCCGCGGCGTCGACATTCTCGCCAATGCCGTGAAGGTGACCCTGGGTCCGAAGGGCCGCAACGTCGTCCTCGACAGGAGCTATGGCGCGCCGCGCATCACCAAGGACGGCGTCACCGTCGCCAAGGAGATCGAGCTCAAGGACAAGTTCGAGAATATGGGCGCGCAGATGCTGCGCTCGGTAGCCTCGAGGACCCACGACCATGCCGGCGACGGCACCACCACCGCCACCGTGCTCGCCCAGGCGATCGTCCGCGAGGGCATGAAGTCGGTCGCGGCCGGCGCGAACCCGATGGACCTCAAGCGCGGTATCGATCTCGCCGTCACCAGGGTCGTCGATGACCTGAAGGGGCGCTCCAAGGCCGTCTCGAGCAACAACGAGATCGCCCAGATCGGCATCATCTCGGCCAATGGCGACCGTGAGGTCGGCGAGAAGATCGCCGAGGCGATGGAGAGAGTCGGCAAGGAAGGCGTCATCACCGTCGAGGAGGCCCAGGGCCTCGAGTTCGAGCTCGACGTCGTCGAGGGCATGCAGTTCGATCGCGGCTTCCTCAGCCCCTATTTCGTCACCAATGCCGAGAAGATGCAGGTCGAGCTGTCCGACCCCTACATCCTGCTGAACGAGAAGAAGCTCTCCAACCTGCAGGCGCTGCTCCCGATCCTCGAGGCGGTCGCCCAGTCGGGCCGTCCGCTGCTCATCATCGCCGAGGACATCGAGGGCGAGGCCCTGGCCACCCTAGTCGTCAACAAGCTGCGCGGCGGCCTCAAGGTCGCGGCCGTCAAGGCCCCGGGCTTCGGCGATCGCCGCAAGGCGATGCTCGAGGACATGGCCATCCTGACCAGCGGCCAGGTCGTGAGCGAGGAGCTCGGCATCAAGCTCGAGACGGTGACGCTCGACATGCTCGGCACCGCCAAGAGGGTGACCATCGACAAGGACAAGACCATCGTCGTCGATGGCGCCGGGAGCACCGAGGCGATCAAGGCCCGGGTCGACGCCATCAGAGGCGAGATCGAGCGTTCCGACAGCGAATATGACATGGAGAAGCTCCAGGAGCGGCTGGCCAAGCTCGCCGGCGGCGTCGCGATCATCAAGGTCGGCGGCGCCTCCGAGCTTGAGGTGAAGGAGCGCAAGGACCGGGTCGACGACGCGCTCAGCGCGACCCGCGCCGCGGTCGAGGAGGGGATCGTCCCCGGCGGCGGCACCGCGCTCCTCTACGCCTCGAAGGCCCTCAACGGCCTCGTCGGCGGCAATGACGAGCAGACGCGCGGCATCGACATCGTCCGCCGTGCGCTCCAGTCGCCGCTGCGCCAGATCGCCGAGAATGCCGGCTTCGACGGGGCCGTGGTGGCCGGCAAGCTGATGGACCAGGGCAGTCCGACCTTCGGCTTCAATGCCCAGACGGAGGCCTATGAGGATCTCGTCGCCTCCGGGGTCATCGATCCCACCAAGGTCGTGCGCTCGGCGCTGCAGGATGCGGCCTCGGTCGCCGGCCTGCTCATCACCACAGAGGCCGCCGTCGCCGAACTGCCGGACGACGAGAATTCCGGCGCCTCTCCTTCCGCCGGCGGCGGCGGGATGAGCTTCTGAGGGCGATCCGGGTGAGCGAGATCATGACCATCGTGGACGCGGCGGGCGCGCCCGACAGCGCCGGTACGACGCCGGCGGCCGGCCTCGTCCTCCACAAGTTCGTCAAGAACGACAGCTGGCGAGGCGCCCTCACGGCCGACGCGGCGGGCGGCAACCTGCCGAATACCGGCTCGCCCTGGATCCATTCGAAGGAAGTTCTCGTGTCGCCTGGCGACCGGCGGACGGGGGCGAGCTCCGTGCAGATCATCAAGGGCATTTCGGAGCGCGGCTATTTCCTGTTCCCGATCAGCGACGATGTCTGAAGAAGGCCGGGCGCGGTGAACTCCAGCGCCGCGCCGCAGCGGGCTACGGAGACTGGGGACCGGCCCTGGAATCCTCCCTCGACACAGAAATAGCCCCGGCGGCCGAAGCCGCCGGGGCCGATGCCTGAGCCTCAGAACGGCACGTCCTCGTCGGGGTCGGGCTGCTCGCCCGAGCCGCCGGCTTCGCCGCCCTGGCGCGGCCGGTTGAGGAACTGGACGTCGTCGGCAATGACCTCGCAGCCGTAGCGCTCGATGCCCTCGCGGTCGGTCCACTTGGTGTAATGGAGCCGGCCCTTGACCGAGACGAGCATGCCCTTGACCGCATGCTGGGCGATGATCCGGCCGAGCCCATTGAAGCAGGTCACGCGGTGCCACTCGGTTTCCTTGGCGGTGAAGCCGCTGGCATCCTTGTAGGTCTTGCCCTCGGCATCGCGCTTGGGCCGGCTCGTCCCGAGGCTGAAGCTGGCGATATCGGTGCCGCCGTCGGTCGAGCGAAGGGCGGGATCGGCGCCGAGATTGCCGACGAGAAGGACGATGTTGGTCATGGGATTGCTCCTGCTTTGCCGTCGCCGGGACCATCCCGTCGACAGCCCCAGGAAGCCGAGGCCAAGCGGCGGGCCGCACCGCAGGGGAACCCCGGCCCAAGGCCGGCGCGGGCAGCCCGAAGGGCAACACGGGCCGAAGGGCCGCGGGTTGCGTCGCGACGCGGCCGAGGCAGGAAGGGCTGGAAGAGAGAGGGGATGACCCTGGTGAAGCCAGCGGGAATCCTATGCCACCGGCTTCGATCCCGTCGGACCAGGCACCGCGAGTGACGATCTCCCTGTGTGCGGCACCCGTGGCCAAGCGGCCATGCTCAGGTGCGACAGGGGCCAGAGACACCTAGCGCCGAATGACACGAGGCTTGGAACTCCGGATGCCGATCAGGCTGCGTTCGCCCGGGCCTCGAGCTGCGCGATCCGCTCCGAGCAGACGGCATGAACGACCCGCCCGAGCTCCTCGACCTGCTCGCCGAGCCAGGCCAGCTCCTCGGCCGAGATGCGATAATGCTTCGAGTAGCGCGCCTTCACATAAGCGTCCTTCAGCTTCTCGAACATCGCCCGCTCGCGGCGGCTGTCGCGTGGCCAGACATGGACGAGCCGCCGGTCGAGCCGCTCGGCCTGCGTCCGCAGGAAGGCGAGGTTGTGCACGTGCGGCGTGTAGAAAGTGCAGACCAGCAGCACGCAATGATAGAGGCGCTCTGTGGCTTGGTGCAGCGAGAAAGCTGCCTCTTTGAGCCTCCCCTTGCCGACGTAGAACCGAGTGCCGTCCAAAAGCGCGGCCGCGCTCGGATACCACTCCTCGAAATATTCCTTCGCCATCGCCAGCGCCTGCGCCGGCGTCTTCGGCTTGGGCTCGTGCAGCTCGCTCCCGTCGCTGTCATAGAGGGCGATCCCCTCCACCTTCACGTCGATGAAGAAGTAGCGCCCATGGGCGAGGCCGTCATTCACCTCCTGGAGCGTGTGGACGATGAAGTTGACCGGCGTGCGAAGCGTCTTCGTGATGCTGAGCTCGCGGATCAGCCTTTCCTCGGCCTTCGCCCAATATTCCACCCGGTCGGTGAGGCGCTTGTCGTTGACGATGATGAGCAGGTCAAAATCCGACTGATAGCCCTTCGCGGTGTGCGGCTCGTCGACCCAGGAGCCGCGCGCATAGGAGCCGTAGAGGATGATCTTGAGGATCCGCCCCTTCTTCTTCCAGTCCTGGGTGGCGAGCGCGGTCGCCTCCCCGAATTCCTCGAACAGAATCTGCACCACGCGCTCGAGCTCGCGCTGCTTGGCCGGCGGGAGATGATCGACGTCGGTGCGCATGGGATGTTCGTTCCCGTTTATGGGCAAGGATGCAAGCGCCCGCGCGGGACGGCAGGCGCAAGGCGGCGCCCGGAAGCGGGCTGTGAGACCATGATTGAGACCATGGGCCGGCGCCTTGGCTATAGCGCCGACCAGCCGCTTCCGGACGCCGCGGCCGCCCCTAAAGTTGGGGGGTGAGGGGCAGCGGCACGGCCAGACTAGGCACGCCCGATGATCCCCGGCAAGGGGGGTCGCTGTCGTCGTCGCGGGCCCTGCCCGGCTCGTCGCGTCCGGGCTCGTGGACGAAGGCGAGCAGAAACTCGGCCGCCTTGCTGGCGAGGCTCGCGGCGCGGAAGATCGCCCGCTCGTCCTCGCGGAGCACGTCCAGCCAGGCGCCGACATAATCGGCATGCCGCACCGTCGGCCGGATCGAGAGCGTGGCGCAGACGAAGGCGCTCGCCATCTCCGCGACCAGCTCCTCGCGGGCATAATCGGGCGTACCGAAGCCGGCCGACTGGTCGCGACCGAGCCGGCCCGGATGGCCGGTCCAGTGGCCGAGCTCGTGAAGCGCGGTGCGATACCAGTTGATCGCCTCGAAATAGGCTTCCGGCGGCGGCACCTGCACATAGTCCCCGCCCGGCGCATAGAAGGCGATGTCGCCGCCGACCCGGAAATCGGCGCCGGTCGCGGCGATCAGCGCCTCCGCTTCCGGTATCGCCTCGCGCTCGCCCTTGGGCGCCGGAAGCTCGGTCAGCTTCTCCGGAAGGCCCTCGCACTGGTCGATGTTGAACAGCGTGAACCGCTTCAGGAAGGCGATCTGCCGCGCCTCGCGATCCTCCGTCGCGGCGCGTTCCTCCTCATTCTTCGGCGTGAACCGGTCCGCATAACAGACGACCGTCCCCTTCTCGCCCTTGGCGACATGGCCGCCGGCCAGCTGCGCCTGGCGATAGGTCAGCCAGCGCTGCGAGCGGCAGCCGCCTTCGACGCCCGCCGCCCAAAGGATCAGCACGTTGATCCCCGAATAGCCCCGACCCGTCACCGCATTGACCGGCATGGTGCAGCCGCAGGCGGCGCTGTCCCAGGGCTGGACCCAGGGCACCCTGCCCTCCTCCAGCTCGGCAATGATCCGCCCGGTCACCTCGGAATAGAGGCTCTGCCGCTCGATCCGCATAGGCTTCATGATCCTGCTCCTTCCCTTCTGCGCCGCCCGTCTCCCCGCGACGGCGGGGCGGGCGGCAGAGCGGACCGGAAGGCCGGCGGAGCCGAGGCGGCGGGCACCCGCAGGGCCGGAGCGAAGCGAAGGACCCGGCGCAGCCGGGTTGCCGGCCGCCACCGCCGGCCTATCGGGGAGCGCGCCCGCCCCCGCCTCTCGAGGGCACGGCCAGGGCCCACCTGCCCCTTCCGCAGCTGCCAAGGAGTGCGGAAAGGAAGGCCGAGAGGCTGGACCGGCGGCGCCGGCCCAGCCCGGTGCCGGCTAGCCGGCCGTGCGCGCTGCGCGCCTGGGATGCGTGCCGAGCGGCCCGCGCCGGTCCACGACGGTGATGGCCTTCGCCTTGGCGTCGATGACGAGCCGCTCGACGACGCCGCTCCCGGGAAAGGCGACGACATAGCGGGGATAGAGGGAGAGCATCTGCGCGTTGCGCCTGAACCCGGCGCGCTGGCCGAGCCGCCGGTCGAGCCCGAACGTCACCTGCGGGATCTTGCGCCGCTCGGCCCAGGAGGCGGCGAGCCGGTCGGCGCCCTTGCCGTCGCCGCCATGGACGAGGACCATGTCGCCGACATGCTCGCGCACCTTGTCGAGGGTCGCCCAGACATTGTCGGCAAAGGTCTTGGCCTCGTCGGCACTGACAAAGCTGAGCCGTCCGCCGGCGAACACCACCGGAATCCCTTCCGGCAAGGCCGCCCTGCGCCGGCCCTCGCTGCGCGCCCGCAGGAAGTCGCGGCCCTCGACGACCGCCGAGGTGAGCCCCGCGGAATGGTTGAGCCGCGAGCCACCCGCCGACCGCCAGGAGGATCCGGTCTCGTCGAGATAGAGGCGGGCGGCGATCTCGCGCAGCTGCTCGAGCGCCAGCATGGCCGCCTCGGCGGCGCGCGCCTTGCCGACCTGCTCCTCGAGCGCCGCACTGTGGATCTCGGAGCCGTCGGCGCTGGCGAGCAGCAGGCGTATCTCGTCGGTGGCGCGGTCGACCTGCGCCGCCCGCTTGGCGGCGGCGCGGTGGAAGAGATTGACGAAGGCCCAGCCGATCTCCTCGGCATCGGCCTCGAGGACGGTCCCGGCAAACAAGCCGAGCAGGTCGGACCAGACGGCAGCAAGGGTCTGGACGGCCGCTTCCGGGTCCGGTGGGTCTGCCGGTCCGGCGGCGACGATCCGTTCGATACGAAGATGGCCGAGCTCGAGCTGGGCGAGCTGGGCGCCAAGGCTGGTAGGCATGGAGGGTCTCCCGTCTGCGCGCCGGCCGATCCGGCGCCGGGAGCCCGAAGACCCGGCAAGGCCGCCTCCCCGCAGCGCGCCCGGGCGCGGGAAACCCCGGGCCGAGGCCGGCGCGGGCCGCCCCGCAGGGGCAACACGGGCCGAGGGCCCGCGGGTTGCGGGAAGGCGGCGCCGGGTCAGGGCCCCTCTCGCGCCGGACCGACGCGCAGAGGGCGGGGCGAGCCACTCCGCCGCCGGCTCGCTTCCGGCGCGCCCGGAAGCGCCGGCGCAGGCGGCGAACGCCCGCTCACCAGAATCGCCACCAGGGCCGCGCCTGGCGCCGCAGATGATGGTCGAGATCCACCAAGGCCTGCGCGAGCAGCCGCTCGACTTCGGCGACGGCGATACCGAGCCGGGCGGCGATCGCGTCATTCGCCAGATCCTCCGCCGCGGCCAAGCGCAGCACCTCCCACTCGAGCGGCGGGAGCCGTGCCGCCGCGCGCTCGATCCTCGTGCGGTCAAAGGGCGATGGGTAATCGGGCATGCCAGGCTCCTGCTGGCTCGGCACCGGTCGGGGACGGCGGGAAACCGGGCGACGTTCCAGGCCGGCACGAAGCGCCTCGTCGCCGATCTCCTGTGCGCCTTCGCCGTCCGCCCGGGGCGTGATGGCGAGAGGAGCAGTGAGGCACCTCGGCTCGGCGCCCGTGCCGGCGGAATCGCGGCGGATCGTGGGGAGTGCCTGCATTTCCCATTGGGCAATCCCTGTGGCCACTTGTCACGAAATCCGGATAAGCCGCCCCCGGCCGGTGCCCAGGGGTGGCGGGGCGACCCGAAGGCCGCCCCGCCGGGACGAGCGACGCAGATCGTCAGGCGGCTTCGTCCAGCCGCTCCGGCTCCACCTCGTCCGCTTCCCGGCCGCTTCCTCCCCTCTCCGGCACCGGCGCCGACGACGCCTCGGTGCCACGCGGAAGGGGAACAGCCGAGGCAATCGAACAGACCCCTTCACCGCCGTCGGGGCCCGCGGGCGGCTCCGCGCCGCCCTCCGCCGGCACATCCATGCCGGCAGCAGCCGCGTCATCGGGAACAGCCGCGGGCGGGGCGGCGGCGTCGGCCGGATCCGTAAAGCGCATCGCCTCCGGCACCCAGGCCAGCGCCCGCGCCCGGGTCTCCGCCTCGGCCACCAGCTCGCCAGCGAAGATCCGCTGCGCCGCCTCGCTGAGCTCCGCCTTCTTCGCCTTGGCATGGCACGCGGCGAAGGCGGGTCCGCCCACCTCCTTCAGCGCGGCCAGCGTCACCGCCTTCGGCACCCGGTCGAAATAATTGGCGCCGGTCGGCCGCCACCAGCGGGCGACGTCGATGCCCATCTGCCGGGCGAGATGGTCGTGGAAGGCGCAGCCTCGCCGGCCCGGCACGTTGAGGCTCGCCTCGAGCGTCCGCGCCACCGCATGGGCGAGCCACGCCGCCCGGGCCGCCTCCGGCAGCGCCCGGAAGGCATCGAAGCGCTGGGCGCGCGTCTCGCCTTCGGTCCAGCCGCGGTCGAGCGCCTCCGCCCATCGCGACAAGGCGAGCGTCGCCGTCGCTTCCGGCGTGCGCAAGCCCGCGACCGGGTCGGACGGCGGCGAGGCGATCAGCGAGGAGCCGTCCCGGCCGGGATCATGGCCCTCACCGCAATCGATCATCAGGAAGGTGGCGAGGTCGCGGGCGATCGCCGGGTCCGACGCGACATGAGCGGCGAGGATGTCCCGGCGCTGCATCGAAAGCTCGTCCAGCAGCGCCTGCGACAGGCCCCGGCCAGGATCGTTCGGGAGCGGTTCCCCGGAGCCGAGCTGACCCTTGTCCGCGCCTTCGCCCTCGCCGCCGCTGTCCTCCTCCCCCGGTGCAGGCTCCGCCGGCCGCTCGCGATAATAGGTCCCCGAGAAGGCGGGCCGACCTTCACCGTCGAGCAGCAGGAAGGTGCCGAGGCTCGGCCGCAGGTCGTCGGGAATGAGCGGGGGCCGCCCGGTGATCGCCTCGATCCGCTGCCGCAGCGCCCGCACCTGCGCGACGGCCGCCGACAGGGCCTCATCCGCGCTGTCCTCATCGTCGATCTGCGCCGCCAGCGTTTCAATCTGCGCCTCGCAGGAGTCGATCTCCGCCTGCTCGGCCTCGGTGAGCGGCGCCGGCTCCAGCCGCACCCGCTCGAGGCCGGCGGTGAGGTCGTGGCCGATCCACGAGTCCAGCGTCGGCCGGACGAAGGCGAGCCCGGCCGAAGCGGCCGCCTCGGCGGCGATCGTCTCCATCTTCTCGAGGGCGAGCCGGTCGAGCAAGGCGATGTCGAGCCAGCGCGACGCCTCCATCTCGGCGAACAGGTCGCGCTCGACCCGGCCGCCGGCGGCGACATAGGCCTCCTCGCCGACGAAGCGGGCGCGCCGGCCGCTCGCGCGCGCGGTGGCATGGGCGATCATCCGCCGGATGGTGTCCGGATGATGGCCCATATAGGTTCGGCCCGCCTGCTCGAAGACATGCGCCTGCCGCTCCCGGTCGGCGGTCGCGGCATAAGCCTTGGCGACGTCGAGCGTGATCTCGCCGGCGCCCAGCGCCTCGAACACGACCGGCGCCAGGCCGGCGAGCCGGAGCCGCCCCTCGACGAACCGGACGGTGAGGCCGAACCGCCGGGCGATTCCCTCGGCGTCGGCGCCCTGCTCGACGAGCTGGCCGAAGGCGAGGCATTCGTCGGCCGGGTTCATCGCCAGCCGCTGAAAATTTTCGGCGAGGCTCACCTCCTGGGCGGAAGCGGGACCGTCGTCGAGGACGAGGCAGCAGACCTCGTGTCCGGCGTCGAGCTCGCCTTCCTCGGCGAGGGCGCGAAGCGCGCGCAGCCGGCGAGCCCCCGCCTCGACGGTGAAACGGCCGCGCGGCTTCCGCGCCGGCGCGACGACCAGATTCTGCAGGAGCCCTCGCGCCTCGATGTCGGCCTTGAGCTGGAGGTCGGCTGCTTCGTCCGTCGCCCGGCGCACGTTGCGCGGGCTGGGGATCAGCTTGCTGAGCGGGATATTCCTGATCATGGCATGTCTCCGGATGAGAGCCGGTGCGGCCTTTCCGCACCCGTCGCTCACCCGGCGGCCGCCCCCTCTCCTCTCAACTGCGCCGTCGCCCCCGCTCGCCCCGGCCTGTTCCGGCCCTGGATTAACGAGCGGCGAGGGAAATGGCAGCGCTCTCGAGGGAGATCGACCGTGATCGCCACCTCCTACGTCTAGCTCGCCGGCACATGGGGGGAAGGCCTGCGACGACCACAGGGAAGCTTGCCCACGGGCATCGGGCGCCGGAGCGACGGGCTCGGCCCGAGCGACCGGGCTTGCCAATGTTCCCGTCTTGTTCCACACCCTCGGCCATGCGTGACGTTTCCCGAATCTGAACTTCGCTTCCTCATCAAGCGTGGTCTGCAGCAGCTGTCGCGGTCACTCCTGCGCGATCTCGCCGGCACGGCCGAGAAGCGCGACGCGGCGCTCGAGATGGCCGTGGACATCATGGTGGTGCGCTTCCATCGGCTGTCGATTCAGGCGCCGGATCCGCTGACGGCACCGCAGGGTGCGTCGGGGGAGCGTTAGTATCCATAGACCCGGCGGATTGCGACAAATCCGCGGTCGGGCTCAGGACGAGGGCCTCCTCGGCAATGAGCACCAAGCAGGGCGCTTCAGGCCGCCTTGGACACCCTCCCGCCATCCGGTCGTTTCCAGCATGCCCGGTTCCGGCCCTCCTCCTTCGCCCGGTAGAGCTGCTCGTCGGCGGCGAGCAGCAAGGCGGAGGCCTCGCTCGTCCCCTCGTCCGCCGTGGCGATGCCGACGCTGATCGTCACCTGTCCGCGGGGCGCGGACGGATGGGGAATGCCGAGCGCGGCGATGCGCCGGACCAGCTGCTCGCCGATCGCGGCCGGATCGCAAAGGGTCGGGTCGAGGATCGCCGCGAACTCCTCCCCGCCGAACCGATAGACCCGCTCGTCGGGCACGCACTGGGCGATGGTGCTGGCGACCAGCTCGATCACCTCGTCGCCGGCAAGGTGACCATGATGGTCGTTGTAGAGCTTGAAATGATCGATGTCGCACAGCAGCAGCGTGCAGGGGATACCGAGCTCGCGCGCCCGCGTGACCGCCGCGTCCAGGTCGGAGTCGAGCGCACGGCGATTGAAGGCGCCGGTCAGGCCGTCGCGCAGGCTGAGCTGCTCGAGCCGGCGGTTGGCGAGCTGCAGCTCGACGGTGCGGGCGGCAACGTTGCGCTCGAGCTCCGCGCTCGCCGAGCCGATCTCCGCCGCCATCGACCGGAAGGCGCGCGCGAGAAGGCCGATCTCGTCCTGCCGATCGTCGGGCAGGTCGATCTCGTCGCCAGCCACCGATTGATGGTCGCCTGCCGCGATGCGGCGCGAGGCGTTTTCGAGCGCCGCCAGCGGACGGGCGACCCGGCGGCGAAGCACCGAGAGCACGATCAGCGACGTCAAGCCGAGGAGGAGCAGGCCGCCGACCAGGATGAGCCCGGCCGCCCGGTGCGCCTCGCGGGAGACCAGGTCGCCGGGGAAGATCGTCACGAACCACCAGTCCGGCCCTTCGATCCGCGTGAAGGCGACATAGGCGTCGAGCGCGTCTATCCACAGGATCCGCGACTCCCCGGTCGCCACCCGCCCCATCACCTGGTCGCGCAGCGCCTGGTGCACCGTGCGCAGGGCCGGGTCGCCGAGCTGCGCGATGTCGAGCACGCCGCGATTGCGGAGGATGTCGGCCATGCGCTCGGGCTGGGCGACGAGCTTGCCGGCCTCCGAGACGATCAGGTTGCGCCCGCCGAGCGGATGATCCTCGGCCAGTCGCCGCACCAGATCGCCGACCCGTATGTCGTGGCTGGGATTGATGAGGTGGCGGCCGCCCAGGTCGACCGGAAGCTGGTAGGTCAGCGCCCAGTGGCCGGCGGTGAGATCGTAATAGAGGCCTGACCAGACCGGACGCCGCGAAGGATTTTCCGAAGCGAGCGTGCTCCTGATGACGGCGCCCGCCACCATGTCGAGCTCGGGATCGGCATTCCATCCCCAATTGCCGCCCGGCCAGTGGATGATGAGCGCATTCTCCGGCAGGCTGATGTGGAAATTGTCGAACTGGCCGATCCAGGCGGGACCGAACCGGTCGACCAGCTGATAGGCCAGCACCAGGCGGCGCCGCAGCTCCGGAGTCAGAGGCGGGCGCTTGCGGCCCATGAATCCGGACGTGCCCCGGCGCAGCGTGCCGTCGGCGTCGCGGCGGCCCTCGAAATATTCGCGGCGCAGCCGGAGGGCGCCGTGACGGTCCTCCACGAACCACTCTTCGAACCGGGGCGCCGGAAGCACGGCGGGATCGTTGTAGAGCTCGAGGAACCGGTCGCGGACCATCTCGAGATTGGCCTCTGCGGCAAGGAACGGCTGGCTTTCGGCCCGGCCGCGCTGCGCCACATAGGCCGACAGCTCCTCGAGCATGACCCGCTCGGCGCGGGCCGAGGCGAGCTGGTAGCCGAGGCCGGTCAGGACGAGGATCGCCAGCGCCGCCCAGAGGATGATCGACCGCGCCGCGCCCGCGCCGACGGAGCGGGCGTGGAAGCGCGCCAGAAGCGAGATATTCATCGTGCTCTTGACCGCCCCCCCCGGCAACGCCTCGACCGCGCCGCTCCTCCGTACCGGCACGTCGATCCCCGGACCCACATCGCCCATCAAGGTTGATAAAATGCCAACCTTGTTCGGCAACCCGGCCGACCCCGCCAATGTCCCAGGCCGCACCGCCTTCGCGTGTTCCCGTAATCCGGCCGGCCGTGCTGGCCTGCGCCGCCGCCCCCGGCGCCAGAGACCAGCGTCTCCGCCGTCGAGACGGTTGATCGGCCGACGCCACCCGATAGGCTGGCGCCTCCCGCGGCACCGCCGTGCCCGGTCCCGACACGATCAAGCTGGAGCAGCAAGGATGGCGAACCGCCGTGAGCCCGGATCCGATCTCGGCCGAATGCACCGCGCGGGGGCCTGGCCGCTTTCGAACCTGCTCCTTCGGACAGCCCGCCCACGACGCGGTCCAAGGCCGGCGAGGCAGTCCCGGGCATGAGCAAGCGCCGCAGAAGCCCCGTCCGCAGGCGGCGCCGGACGCGCCTTCGCCGGCCATTGGCCGCCCTCCTGGTCCTCGCCCTGGGGGCCGCAGGGCTCGGCTGGAGCCGTGCCGGGAACGACGCCCCCGCGGCCGACGCGGCGACCTTCGCCTGCACCGTCGCCAGCGTGACCGACGGCGACACGTTCCGCTGCGCCGAGACCAATGCGCAAGGGCGTCAGATCCGCCTGCGGCTCTCCGGCATCGCGGCGCGCGAGCGCAACGGCCGCTGCACCGACGGCCACCCCTGCCCCTCGGCCTCGGCCGAGGCGGCCGCCGCCGAGCTTCGACGCCTGGCGCAGGGCGAGCCGCTCACCTGCTGCAGGGTCGGCACCAGCTTCGACCGCATCGCCGCCTTCTGCCGGCGGCGGGACGGGGTCGACCTCTCCTGCGCCATGGTCGAGAGCGGCACGGCGGCACGATGGGACCGTTATTGGGGATCCCACCGCTGCCCCTAGACAAAGCTTCGCCTGCCGCCGGACGGCCAAGTGCGGGAGCTCTTCGCCTGGCTCCGGTCGGACACCGGGCCCGGCCGCACATCCGAAAGGCACCAGCGTGAATCATGTGATCCAGATTCTTGCATCAGAAGATGTCGGGCGGATGCACGAGCTTCTCGACCTGTTCGGCGAGGCCTTCGATGATCCAGCCGCTTATGGCGCGGCACGGCCGGACGACGGCTATCTGCGGGAGAGGCTCGGCTCACCCGACTTCGTCGCCCTCGTTGCCGAGAAGGACCAGGCGGTCGTCGGGGGCCTTTGCGCCTATGTCCTGCGGAAGTGCGAGCGCGCCGGAAGCGAGCTCTACATCTACGACCTGGCAGTCGCGGAGGGGCACCGGCGTTCGGGCATAGCGACGGCCCTGATCGAGGCCCTGAAGCCGGTGGCGGCGGCGCGCGGGGCCTGGACCATCTACGTCCAGGCGGATCCGGATGACGCGCCGGCCCTTGCGCTCTACGAGAAGCTCGGGACGCGGCATGACGCCGTCCATTTCGACTTTGCGGTCGGAACGGCGGACCTATCTCACCACCACCGTCGGCTCCGCCTGACGCCCCGATCATTCGGCGAGCATGCGCTTGCCGCCCGGGCCAGTTCGGGCCGGCCCGCCGACGCCGTGGCCGAGCGCACATCGTCCCTGCGATCAAGCGCGAAGGCGCCGCATCGCGCGGAGCACGTCGTTCCAGTCGGCCCCGGCCAGTCGCGGGCGGCGGACCTCGATATCCAGATGCGCGTAGGCCTCGCGCGCGAGCGCCTCCGCCCGGCACCCGCCCGCGTCATGGTCGAGGAACAGCACGAGCGCCCCGACCTCATGCGGCAGCGCGACCCGGCCGAACCGCTCCGTCCCGAGCGTGGCCCAGCATGGCATCCGGAAGAGATGGGAAGCGGACATGGCCGTCTCGATCCCTTCCGCCAGCCCCAGCCTGGGGGCGAGGCCGCCAAGGCGCACGGCGCCGGAGCCGAAGCGGCCGAGTCCGCAACGCGGCGGATCGATCGCCGCCAGCCCGTTGCCGGCCGGGTCGAGGAAGGTGCGATGCAACGCGACGATCCCCGTCTCGTCGCGGACGGCCGCCAGGAGCGCGGGCCGGAAACGCGTGAGCGGCCGCGGCCCGTGCGGCGTGCGCGGATGGAAGCGCAGCTCGTCCGTGCCGGTGCGCAGGCCGCGCCGCTCGAGATAGAGTTCCGCCACGGTCCCCGGAAGCGGCCGGGCGGCACCCCAGAGCCGGAGCACCGCCCGCGGCGGACCGCAATCCGGCTTCCCGTCAGATCCGGCGCCGGATTCTCCCGACGCTCGTGAAGCCCGCCCCACGAAATGGCCGGCCAGGGCAAAAGCGCGCAGGATCTCGTCCGCCCGGCAGCCGGCGAAGCAATGGAGGAGCAGCCGGCGCCGACCCGGCCGGATGCTGAGCGAGGGCCGGCGATCGTCATGCGCGGGGCACCGGCACATTCCGCCGCCGCGCCCCCAGCGGCCGCCCAGCCGCTCGACCAGGGCGCGGGCCTCGGCCTCGAGGCCCCCGGGTCCATCCGTGAGGCTCATGGCGCGTCTCCTCCGTTGCGCGCCACCGGCCGCTGCCTCTCCTCCCCCGGATCGCGGACGCGGCCCAGCGGCACGAACAAGCCTCCTCTCTCGTGCAGGCTCGCCGTCACAGGAACTTCATCCAGGGGCAGCTCCGAACCTGGGGGAACCGCGAATAGGGACGATGAGGCGAAGGACCGGTTCTCCGCCAAGGGAGCGGCACCTCCGGCAACGCTGGCGAGATAGGCGACGGTCTCGCGGGGCAGCCGCCGCCCCGTCGCCAGATGCTCCGCATAACGGGCGGGCCCGGCATTGTAGGCGGCGAACAGGCCCGGATAGCCGAACCGGTCGTACATAAGCCGCAGATAGAAGGTGCCGGCCAGGATATTGTCGCGCGGCGCGTGCGGATCGGGTCCCAGGCCCAGCCGGGCGCGCATCTCCCGCCAGGTTGCCGGCATGAGCTGCATCAGCCCCATCGCCCCGGCCCGGCTCTCGATCGGCCGACCTCCGAGCCGAGTGCGCCCTGCGCTTTCCGCCTGCATCACCCGGCGGATCCACACCTCGGGAATGCCGAAGCGGGCCGAGGCTTCCGCTATCGGCGCCGCCCAGCGGTCGACCTGCGCGGCGGCCGCCCCCGGCAGTGTCAGCAGCGCGAGGGCAGCGAGGGTCCTCAAGGCGCCCATAGCAGCCTCGCCTTGCCGACCAGGACCCGCTGCGCCGTCACCCCGAAATAGCGCCCGTCGAATGAAGACGGACTGTCGGACATGAGCAGCAGATACTGCCCAGCGCGAAGCCTCAGGCAGCCGGTCCACCAGGAAAGCGGCCGCCCGACGCCGTCGGCCTCCCGGCGCCGCGCGGCGAGGCGTCCGTTGACGAACACCGCTTCGCCGACCGCGCAGACGCTGTCGCCCGGCGCCGCCGCGACGCGCTTCACCAGAGGCACGTTCACGGGAAGATAGCCACGCCGCCCGGCAAGGTGCCGGGCCTCAGCCGGAGGCCAGGCGATCACCATGTCACCGGCGCCGACCGATGCGGGCGCCGTCACCCCATAGAGGCCGACCGGAGCGCTCGGGCTTGCGTTCCACAGCAAGAGCGGCCGAGGCGGCCAGGCAAGGCTCGCCACCGACGCCGCGGATACGATGGCCGCCAGCGCGGTCAGCCGTCGCCGCCTTCGCCGCCGGACCCGATCGCGACGGAGGGTCTCGCCCCAGCGGACGAGCGCAAGGTCGCGGCCCTCAGCCATGGGCGGCGCCGGATTCTTTCGACCACAGGTCGAGATCGTCGATATGGTAGCGCACATAGCGGCTGTGCCGCCGAAAGCGCGGCCCCGAGCCGGCCGCCCGCATCGCCTGGAGCTTGCGGGCACTCAATCCGAGATAGAAGGCCGCCTGCTCGGTCGACAGGAACGGGCTTCCCTTCTTGGCCCGGGCCGCGCGGGCGACATCGTCGTCCATGAGATCCTCGTTGCATCCGGGAGCGCCCCGCGCGCTCCCTCATGCAGCGGGAATGCCGCGACGAAGCGGCGGGGAAGAGGCTCGAAAAGCCGGTACAGCCGAAATCGAGCCGCCATGCGGTTCGTAGTTTCCGCGGACGGCGAACCTGCGGCAGGCAACTGGCGCGCCCGGATCGCGAAGTTGCGACACCAGGGATACGGAGAGCACATCGACCCCGGCCTCCCGTTCCTCTCCAGCCGGAGCCGCGCGCCCGTAGACATCCCTCAACAGTTCCAACTCAGCTAGTCGGCGCGCGCCGATCCACCATGCGGCTGAAGAAAGGCGCGGTAGCCGCCACGCGCCAGGAATCGCGCCGAGCGGACGAGGCGTTGCGCGCGTGCCCGCGCATCGGGATGCTCGATCCGCCAGCGCCTCCGCTGCCCTTCCAGGCCCAGCAGCTGCTCGGCTATTTCACCTTGGCTGGCACCGGCGGCCAAAGCGTCGTGCGCACGCAGCTGCATGATCCATCGCGGCGCCCGCGCTTCCACCGGATGAAGCCGGGAAGAGAAGCGTCCGAGCTTCCACAAGGCGACGAGCCGCCGCAGCGTCAGCAGGCGCGGCTCCAGGCTCGAGAGGCCCGAGAGCCGGTAGTGCAGTCTTACCGCCCCGTCCGAGACGGTGCCGCACCGGATGTCGATCCGCAGACAGCGCAGGCCATCCGACAGCAGGAGGTGCTCGGCTCCACTCGGAGATCGCAGCAGGCGCGCCAGCGGCGACAAGCGGGCGAGATCGAACCTGTCGACCCCGCCTCGCCTTGCCTCAGTTGGCAGCACGAAGGGATGAACGCTTGCGCGCCACATTGGGCGAGCCAGCGGCGCCGGCAGGTCCGGATCCTCGAATGCGTGGAGTCCCCAGCGGGCCGCTGCGGAGTGAAAGGAGCCGGCCTCACCACCAGCGCGTGTCTCCCGGGCGGCCGACCGATATTCTTCGTCTCGCCTCAGCCATTCCCAGGCGAAGCCCGCGCGATCCATCCTCGCCAAAGCCGCATAAGCCTGCGAGTCCCGCCAGTCAGGACAATCAGATGAAGGGAGCGCCATTTACACGGTTTCGCGACGGGTATGCGCGGGAAGACCCGCTCAGGTGGCGCCGCGTCGGCGCCTTGCGAGGTCATGGTCCGCCATGCGCCGTCTCCCAGTCTGCGGTCATCGAGGAGACCAGCACCAGGGTCGGAGAGCCATTCCCCCACATGAGGGAATTCCATGCAAACCGAGCGGAGCATTGCCAGGGGCATCGTCAAGGGTATCCAGGCCGCGTCCACCTGGTCGAAGTTCAGCGCTATTGGAAGTGTCGCTTCGCCTTGCTAATTGACGGCGGACACATGCTGCCAGCTTAACGTTCAGGCCGGAGCTACGACGACGCCACTACGCACCGGTTGCCTATTTTGTTTTAGACCAAACGTAACTTACCAGATTCGTCAGGCATTCTGTCACAGGAGTAGATAGTGAACTGTACCCGCGCCTTGCGATCATCGTCACTTATGTTCTTAGCCATCGTAATATCAAGCTGCAAACCGACGGTATCGATCACAGATGGCGTCTTGACGGAAGACTGCTTGGTGGCATTAATGCAGCTTTCACATAGAAATCCTAATACTAATGTAATTTCTGCTGATATAGCTGGTCCTCTTGGCCTCGTCGAAGGTAATAGTGTTGAAGATCCACCATTTATATCTAAACAGGTCGAAACTCGTGGCCCCGACGGCCATATGCACTATCTCGCTGCGTCCTCACCGACTGCCGCTGAGATATTGCTAGCCAGGGCCGTTGAGAGCGAAAACATAGTAGAATTCTATGTCGTCGACAGAGCGGCTAACTTGACGTCGGCGGGCGTGCTATCCAATCGCCGCCTCAGGCCGCAAGATCCCTCAGATTCCGACGTTCGTGAGCGCGCGGAAGCTGAAAAGTCCCTATGGGCAGCGACTGGACAACAACATTCTGTTTGTAGATAAACACTAGGATGTCACTATTAGCGTACAGATTCTAATTTACTAGTCTTGGTGCTGAATTGATCTACCTAGTTGCATATCGCGTTGGAAGCGTAGGTATAGGTTCCGTTCAGAGTGACGCCTCCGACGAGACCAGCCTCTAAGCCCAACCCTCGTGGCTGCCACCCAAACTGTGCCCCAGATATATCTCTCCCATCAAAGTCGACTCTGCCGCTGACGGGACCACCACCACCCGCAATGTATCGGTCGATGTGATAGGTCCAACCGTGCTCGCGCGCTCCATTGTCGATCGACAAGCCGCCACCCAATAGGGCGCCGCCCCCTGGGCCGCCGCCACCCGTAAAGTCGAAAGCAAAACTACCATCTCGCCGCAATGAAAGCCCTGAAGTGAAATTGAGGAGCCCGCCCATCCCGAAGGCAGCGTCTCCGCCGAATCGCACGCGACCTCTGTCAGGAAGCACCGACAAGGCTGAGCAGATCGAGTTTCGGAGTTCCCGCCGTGCAGTCTCGGCGATGGGTTTAATTATGCAGGTGACCACGTCGACCTGCATCATGCATTCCATGCTGCCATCAGTAGATGGTGCCAGCTGCGAGTAGAACGAAATGGAGTTCGCGGTGACCCCTAGAATATCACCCAAGTTGATGTTTTGTATGCAGAAACCGCCAACCTTTATCTTGTCGCCACCGCATGTACCCACAACCTCGATCGTCTCGAGACCAGCGGGATCTCGATAATTCACCGGGTTATTTCGAGAGTAGGCGTACAGGTTCATCCCGTCGCCATAGCCGATGGGATCGGTCTGCATGAACCTGCCCAGCGTCGGATTGTACATCCGCGCGCGATAGTACCAAAGCCCGATTTCCGGAATCCAGGCCTGGCCCGTGAACCCGAACCGTCCGGTCACCGTGCCCTGGGGTGCACCATATTCATCAAAACGATTGACGGTGCCGACGAGGCTCCCGCTCGAGCCACTGACGGCGACGATACTGCCACGCTCGTCCGCATGGAACCAGCGCCGGTCCGTCGTGCCCGTGCCCTCATACCAGACCAAAGGCTCGTCGACTCCAGGCCCGTGGACATAGCGCCTCAGCAGCCCGTTCGACCCATTATACTCTCCGATAAGGCTATGACCGTCATAGAGCATGCGCGTCGTCGCCGGGCCGCTCGTCTGGTAGAGCCGCATCAGCGGGTCGTAGGTCAATGTCACGCCGCCGCTGGCGCTCGCGCTGGTCAGCATATTCTCGAAGTCGTACCCATAGGTCGTTCCGCCGGCGGCAGTCATGTTCCGTCGGGCGTCATAGGCCGTCGGGACGCCGCCTATGCTCGTGTAGCGATTGAGCCCATCGGCGATGTAGGCCTGGCTCGCATTGGAGGCGCCGGTCCAGGCAAAAACGTCGTTCGAGCGCTCGTTGGTCGCGATCTGGCTCGCCGGATTGTAGGTGAAGTCCAAAGTCAGATCGTGGCTGTTGCCGGCGAGTCCCTGCACGAGCTGCGACAGCCGCGACACGGCATCATAGCCGTAAGTGGTCACCGTGCCATTACCGCGAGTGAGGCCCGTGCGCCGGCCGAGATTGTCATAGGCGTAGGTGCCGAGGATTCCCGCGCCCGACGTGGCGCCATTCTCCCGTATCCTGGATACATCGCCGGTGACCAGATAGTCGTAGTCGACGAAGAAGCTGCCGCCGGGATAGGTCAGCCGCGTCCGGCGGCCGGCTAGATCATACGCCGAGATGGCCGTGCCGAACGGCCCCACCTGGGTCAGGTTCCTCCCGAGCGCATCGTACGTGAACGACAGCGTCTGGGCCGTCGTCGACGCCGAGGTCATCCGCCCGAGCAGGTCATAGCCATAGGTGACGTCGAGACCTGGAGCAGGCAGGTTCTTCTGCGTCGCGCGGTTGAGCGCGTCGTAGGTGAACCCGATGCTGCCGCCGCCCCGCAGCAGCCGGTTCGTCACATTGCCGTTCGCGTCCAGGGTCAGCTGCTCAAAGTCGCTGATCGAGCTCACCCCATCCGTGTCCGGCGACGGGAAAAGCGTCTTCACCAGCCGGTCATGGCCGTCATATTCATAGGTGGTGCGATTGCCCTCGGCGTCGGTGACGTGCTGGACCTCGCCGTTGCTCGTATAGGCGGTTGCCACCTCGTTCGCCTGGACGCCGCTGACGCCATAGCCGGTCTGGACGAGGGTCACCTGTCCGGCGAGATCGTAGGTCGAGCGGGTGATCCGGTCGGCACCGTGACTGCCCGTGGTGCCCAGGGTGCAGGCGGAAGTCGGCAGCGAGCCGAACACGGCACTGTTCATCCGCTGTGCCACGCACTGCACCCGACCGAAAGCGTCGTAGCTGGTCTGGGTCAGCGCATAGGTCGTGCCGCCCGACACCAGCCGCTGCACCGTCGGCCGCGCACTGGCATCATAGGTCTGCTGGACCTCCTCCAGGCTCGCGAAGGCGTTCCAGTCGGTATCCGACTGGCTATTGACCGTGCCCTGCTCGATCTTGGTGGCAAGGCCCGTCGTCGAACTGTAGGTCGTGCGCACCGCCCGATGCTTGAGGGCGTTGGTGCCGTCTGGGTCAGGACCGATCACCCCCACAAGCTGACGGGCCGCGTTGTAGCGGAAGCGAGTCGTATCCGCGTTGCCGGTGAGCGGCCCGTCTTCAGTCAGCAGGTTGCCGAGCGCATCGTAGGTCATGCCCATCGTGGCCGTGAGCGACCCCGTGCCGTCGCGCCGCTGCACCGAGGTGACGTTGCCGTTGGCGTCATAGCCGAGGACCGTCCGCGACTCGTTGACCTGGCCAAGACAAGTCGGCGCCGAGCCGCTCGCGCAGGCCGAGATGCTCGTCAGCTGGTACTCGCCATTGGTGAGGGTGTAGCCGTATCGGGTCTGCGGACTGCCGCCGCCGACGGCAGGGCCGGTGACGGTCAGGACGCCGCCGTGCGTGGAATCGTAGGTGTAGCTGGTCGTGTTGCTCCGTGCATCGGTCGTGCTGGTCGGACTGTTGCACGTCACCGGATTGGCGCAGCTCGCGGGATAAGCCGCCGACGTCGTCAGGACCGGTGAGCCCGAGCCCGGCTTCGGCCCGTATTGGGTCTGGGTGACGTTTCCCCGCCCGTCGTAGGTGAAGTGGACATAATTGTCCTCGGGTTCGGTGATGCGTTGGAGCCGGCCGAAGCTGTCATATTGATATTCGGTGGTGCGGCTCAGCGGGTCGGTCACGGAGGTCGGCCGCCCGAGCGTCAGGTTGGAGACGATCGTGGTCTGCGGATCCGGCGTGGAGGCGTTCCCGTCGACCTGGGTCACGACCATCGTTCCCGTCGAGCCGCTGACGGTCCGGGCATAGCCGGTGGTCACCCCGTCCCGCACGACCTGGGTGACCCCGTACGTCCCCGTGGTGACCAACGTCGTGTCGGAAGACGCGCCGGGACGCCGAATCGAGACGCCGTTGCTGTTCTGGGTGAAGCGCCAGAGGCGGCCGCCCATGTCGGTGACCTCGGTGATGTTGCTGGCCGGATAGGCGTAGGCGACGCTTGCCTGCGCCCCGCTGCCGGCCGCGCTGTTGTGGAACGTGGCTCCCGTCCGCCGCCGCCAGGTGCTCGGCGGCGGATTGGGTCCGCCCTCGCCGCCCGAGGCGTAGTTGAACTGGATTGCGTAGCCGAAGCTGTTGGAGACGCGGCCGAGCCGCCAGGCGTCGACGGTGCATTGGTCCGGCTCTTCCCAGCTGCAGCTCACCCACTGCTCCCAGGAAAGGCTGACGGTCTTTCCGTTCGGACTGGTGATGGCCGAAGGCAGCCAGGTGCAGGCGAGCGAGGCGGTCGGCGTGCAATTATAGTCGGCCGGGATGAGGGTGATCGTCGTGCCGTCGGCGGCCCTGTAGGTATAGGTGCTCCCGCTGAGGCTCAGCGTCGCGCCGTTCGCCTGATTGGGAACATAGGCCGTTCCGGAGTAGGTGAACCGCTCCCAGCGCTGGCCGAAGCCGATCAGGACCGACCCGGTGCTGAAGGCCTCGAGCCGGATATTGTCCCAGATGCTCGTCGCATTGCCGCTCGCGAGCTGCCGCACGAGCGCGAGCTCGCCGCCGCCGGAGCCGATCCGCCCCTCGACAAAGGAAAGCACGAAATCGCCGTGGGTGAGATCGACGCCGTTCGCATCGAGAGTGCGATAGGCGGGCCGGAAGCTCGTCTGCGCCATGGCGGGCGCGACAAGGGATGTGGAAGCGAGCAGGGCGCAGCCGATCGCGCCCGCACGAAGCAGGTTGCTGGTCATCTTGGATACTCCGAAGTCGGTGGCGCAGAGCGCCGGGTTGATCCCGTCGCCGGCGCGCCGGTCAGGGCGCGCCGGTGGTCGTCTTGTTGGTGCGGTTGTCCGCCTTGTCGTAGGTGTAGCTGGTGTTGACGCCGGCATTGACGTCGCCCGCCCGCTCCACCTTCACCAGGCGCCCGCGGGCGTCGTAGCGGTAGGTGATGATCTCCTCGGCCAGGGCCGCGGCAGTGATGCTCGCCGCGGCAAGCGCGAGCAGGCATTTCTCGAGAGGTTTCATCGCATGTCTCCTGTTGGCGTTCCCCGCCGGGCCAGGGGGCGAGCCCGGCGGGGCCATCGCAGAGCCGGAAGGAGCGGCCCGACGATGTACCCAGGAGAATGAGCGGAAATTTCCTACAAGTATCCTACAATCGGCCTTGGCCGTGATTATGTAGGATTGGTCAGCGCAGCCGGCGGCCGGCCCACACCACCCGCCCGAGGATCTCGACGGTCGCGAGGTCGCAGTCGCGCCATTCCGGATAGGCCGGATTGTCGCTCTTGATCGTCACCAGCCGTCCGGCGGGGCTCGGCGCCAGCCGCTTCACCATCAGGCTGTCCTCACGGCGAAGGACATAGATGCCGTCGCGCAGGCGCTCGGCGCGATCGCTGCGGTCGACGAGGATGTCGTCGCCGTCGGCGAGCGTCGGCGCCATCGAATCCCCCTGCACCCGGATGAAGGAGAGGTCGCCGGACCGCGCCCCGCACAGCTGGCGAAGCCAGCCTTCATCGAAGGCGATCGGGGAGACCGCCTCCTCGCCCTCGACCAGTGCGCCAGGACCGGCAGAGGCCGCGACATCGAGCCGCGCCACCTGGACAAAGCGGGCGCCGGGGCCGGAGGCGGCAGCGTCGCGCCCCCCCAGCTCCGCCTCGCTGACGCCGAAATAGCGGGCGAGGACATGGACATCGTCGGCGTCGAGCTTGCGCGGCGAGCCGCGCTTGATGAACTGCTGGATGTAAGCGGGATTGCGGCCGAGCAGCCGCGAGAGGCCGGCATAATCCTCCCGCCTCTCCCGTATGAGCCGCTCGAGCGCGGCGCGCTGGTCGATGCCTGACATGCCGATCTTCTAGCACTAGGAAAATCCCTAGACAAGTAGGAAACAAACAGGGAACATGTGCCTCTAGTGATTCGGAGTTTCCTATGCTGCTTCAACGGATCGAGGCCTATCTCAGGCAGAGCCGGATGCCCCCGACGCGGTTCGGCCGCGACGCGCTCGGCGATCCCAATTTCCTGTTCAACCTGCGCGACGGCCGCGAGCCGCGGCCCGCCACGGTCCGGCGCGTGCTCGCCTTCATGGAGAGCCACGCGCCCGACGGCTCCAACCCGGGCGCGGGCCGATGAGGGGGTGGCGCTGGATCGAGGAGGGCGCGCTGTATGGCGCCATCGCGCTGGCCCTGCTCGCCGGCCTTGCCGCCTCCTACGGCCGCGAGCTCGAGGCGAGCCGGACGCCCGACCGCCGCTGGTGGATCCGGCGGCTGCTCATCATGCCGCTCCTCGCCATCGCGGCGACCGCGCTCACCGAGCTGCTCGGCCTGTCGACCAGCCTCGCCGCCTTCAGCGCCGCCATGCTGTCGCTGGGCGGCTATGATGCCCTCTATCTCGTCGAGCGACGCTGGCGGCGTGCCCTGGATCAGTTTCCGCAGCGGGGCTCCGGAGGCGAGGCCTCGGCGAAGGACTGAGCGGGGATGGAGGCGCCGCCTGCCAGCCCCTGCGCAAGACGATGTCTCCGGCCGAGGCGGCCCGGCCCGTCCCGCCCCTGTGGCGGCCTAGAAGCTTATCAGCCCGTCCCGAAGCCCGCGCACGGCCAGCTGCGCGCGGCTGACGACGCCCAGCCGCCGGCGCAGGCTCTTCACATATTGGCGCGCCGTCTCGTGGCCGATGCCGAGGATCATGGCGATCTCCCAGTCCGTCTTTCCGGCGGCGACGAACTGGAGGCATTGGGCCTCGCGCCGGCTCAGGCGCGGCGTCGACGCGACATCGGCGGGCATCCCCCTCAACCGCCGCGCGGCCCGGAAGGCATGCGCGCCCACCAGTTCGGCGCAGCCCAGCGCCGGGCGCGGAAGACCTCGCCCGCGGCGCACGGCGAACGAGCAGGAGCCGGCCGGCTCTCCGGGCACGTTCGCCGGGACGGTGAAGCCGGTGCCCAGGCCGAACCGGGCGCTCCTTTCCAGCACCTCGCGCTGGAGGGGCCCGATCGCGGCGAACCGCCCGAGCTCGTCCCAGCGGAAGGCGGCCTGGGTGCGGCCGCTGGCGACATGGACGGGATCGCAGCCGATCAGGCCGCTTCCGACCAGCTCCTCCTCCCAGCCTTCCGGATAGCTGTCGACGCGCACGAAGCCGGTTGCGCGTCGTCCCAAGCTGGCATGATGGAGCAGCGCGAAATAGTCGAAGCCCATCTCGCGCATGACCTCGTCGAGCAGCGCCCGCAGCTGCAGGTCGGACTCGCACAAGGCCACCCTGCGATCGAACTCGTCGACGAGACCGGAGTAGGACAATCACCCTCTCCTTGCCGACGGAAGACGCCAGGCAGGCCGGCCGCGACGAACAGGCCGGCGCCTTCCGAAGTCGATCCCGATGCCCAGTCAAGACAGGGCGGTTATTGCTACCGCCTCCACGCAAGGGGCAGAGAGTTGCGCCTGCACGTGTAATTATAATTGAGATATTTGGTTTCCGGGCGTCCTCTTCTCTTTGCATCGAGCGGCGATCGCGCTAATTCTGCTCCGCTCTCAACCCGCGACGCGAGCGGTCGAGACCCGGTTGCGTCGCTCAAGGGACGATTTCGGGACCGGCAGCTTGGAATGCCCCTCGGGATCGGACGCGCTGTCGCATGGCCAGCTTCGAGCGGGCGGAATCCTTCCTGCGTGAAATTTCCCTGATCCGGTCCGAGACCGATCTCGCCGGAGCCCTCGGCGAGGTCACCCGCGAGATGGGCTTCCACCATTTCGCCCTCTCGCATCATGTCGACGTGCGCGAGACCGCGGAGACGGCGATCCGCCTGCACAATTATCCGGACGACTGGGTCGACTATTATGACCGCAACCGGCTGGGCGTGTCGGACCCGGTCCACCGCGCCAGCCACGTCACCAGCGTCGGCTTTGCCTGGTCGGAGCTGCCCAGGCTGATCGCGCTGACGCCCGGAGACCACGAGATCCTCGCCCGCGCCGTCGCCAAGGGGATAGGCGACGGCTTCACCATTCCCGCCCATGTCCCGGGCGAGTCGAACGGCTCCTGCTCCTTCGCCAACCCTGCCGGCATCGTAGTGCCTGAGGACGCCCTCCCCTCGGCGCAGCTGGTCGGCGCCTTCGCCTTCGAGGCCGCGCGCCGGCTGTGGCGGGTGCGCGCCGGCGACCGCGAACCCCTCCCCCGCCTGACCGATCGCCAGCGCGAGTGCATCATCTGGGTCGGCCGCGGCAAGTCGGACTGGGAGATCAGCCGCATCCTCGGCGTCAAGGAGGATACGGTGGCGCGGCACGTGAAGATGGCGCGCGAGCGCTACGGCGTCGGCAAGCGGAGCTTCGTCGCCATCCACGCCTTGTTCGAGGGATCGATCAGCTTCCATGACATCTTCCGGCGCTGACCATTCCCTTTTCAGGGAATAGCCGGCGAAGCTTGCCCGCGGCGAAGCTGCCCCTGCTCAACGCAGGGAGAGTGACATGCTTCTCATCGCCGACAAGGTCCGCCATCCATTCGAGACGCCGGCGCTTCGCGCCATGTTCGCCGCGCGCAAGCGCGTCTTCGTCGACCTCCTCAAATGGGACGTTCCGGTCATCGACGACCGCTACGAGATCGACCAGTATGACGACGAGCATGCCGTCTACCTGATCCTGACCGACCGCGACGGCCGTCATCTCGCCTCCGCCCGGCTGCTGAGGACGACGCACCCCCACATCCTCGACACGCTCTTTCCGCAGTTGTGCGCGAGCCCACCCCCGCGAGGATCCGATACAAGGGAGATCACGCGCTTCTGCCTGGATCGCCGCCTGGCTGCCGCCGACCGGCTCGAGGTCCGCAACCGCCTGGTGTCGGCGCTGGTCGAGCATGCGCTCGCCGCCGGCATCACGACCTACACCGGCGTTGCCGAGATGGGTTGGCTGCAGCAGATCCTGGCCTTCGGCTGGCGCTGCCGCCCGCTCGGCCTGCCGCGCCGGATCGGCGGCAGGATGCTGGGCGCGCTGCGGATCGACATCGACGCCGATACGCCGCCCCTGCTCGCCGCCAGCGGCGTCGGCCGCGCGGTGCGTCCCGCGACCGAACCGGCCCTTCAGGCCGCCTGAAGGGAGGACGAGATGAAGACCATCCCCAAGACCAATTCCCTCGTCGATCGCTGGACCGAACGGCTCCTCGCCGAGGGCTTCTGCGTCATCCCCGACCTGGTCCCGCGCGAGCTGGTCGAGAGGCTGGACGCCGACCTGGCGGCCGATTTTGCGGAGACGCCCTTTTGCGAAGGGCGCTTCTATGGCGAGCGCACCAAGCGGTTCGGCCGGCTGCTGGCGCGTTCCCGTCATACCGCAGAGCTGGTCCTTCAGCCTCTGGTCACCGGCATTGCCGAGCGGCTGCTCCTGCCCTGGTGCGACCGCATCCAGCTCAACCTCACCCAGGCGATCGCCGTCCATCCCGGCGCGCTCGCGCAGATGCCGCACCGCGACCAGGACATGTGGCAGGGGCCGGTCGGCGAGATCGAATATCTCCTCAACGTGATGTGGCCCTTTACCCGCTACAGGCGCGACAATGGCGCGACCCGGCTCTGGCCGGAAAGCCATGGCCCGCGCGCCTTGCTCCCGGACCCGCAATCCGGCGAGACGGTGGCGGAGCTCGAGCCCGGATCGGCGCTCCTCTTCCTCGGATCGACCCTCCACGGCGCCGGCGCCAATCGCAGCACAGAGGTCCGCCGCGGCATGGTCACCGGCTACAGCCTCGGCTGGCTCAGGACCTACGAGAACCAGTTCCTCGCCTACCCGCCGGAAATCGCCCGCACCTTCACGCCCGAGCTGGCGGCGCTGATCGGCTATCGCCAGCACCGGCCCAATCTCGGCAATTACGAGGGCCGCTGCCCGTCGATCCTGCTGGCCGACACGGAACCGGGCCCGCTCGCCGCCGCCGACGCGCTCCGCCCGCACCAGCGGAAGGCCGTCGACGCGCATGCCTTCGAGCAGGCGGCGTGACGCCGTCGGCCCATGTCGGGTGGCCGGGGCGATGAGCCCCGGCCCCACCTTCGAGCGCGTCTACCAGGCGCTCAAGCAGCGGCTGCTCGAGGGCGCGTTCGCGCCGGGCGCCCATCTCGAGCCCGCGGCGATCGGCGCCGAGCTCACGGCGAGCATCACCCCGGTCCGCGACGCGCTCCACCGGCTGGTCGGCGAGCGGCTCGTCGAATCCCCCCGGCATAACGGGTTCGTCGTGCCCTCGCCCACCGAGGCCCAGCTGCGCGACCTCTATGGGTGGAACGGGTCCCTGGTCGTTCTGGCCCTGCGCCGGTCGGTCGCGCGCGAGTCCCGGCGGCCGCCCCCGCTCCCCCCTTCCCGCAGGATGCCGGGCGAAGGGGCGACGATGCGCGCGCCCTGCCTCTTCCACGAGATCGTCCGCGCCGCCGGCAGCGCCGAGCATCGCGACGCGATCGAGCGGATGAACGATCGCCTTGCCTGCGTCCGGCGGGTAGAGGCGCAGGTGCTCGCCGGCCTCGCCGAGGAGGAAGGCTCGCTCACCCGTGCCTGGCGGGAGTCTGACCTGAGGATGCTGGCGGGCCTGGTCCGCGCCTATCACCGCCGCCGCCAGCGGCAGGCGCCGGAGCTGCTCGAGGCGCTTCGCACCACTTCGACATCCCTCGGCTGACGC
Source organism: Sphingosinicella terrae (assembly GCF_003347635.1). GTDB lineage: Bacteria > Pseudomonadota > Alphaproteobacteria > Sphingomonadales > Sphingomonadaceae > Allosphingosinicella > Allosphingosinicella terrae. Next base: position 593,207 of record NZ_QDFY01000002.1, on the reverse strand, counting down.
CGGACGACGACTCAGGCTCGCCGCCCGTCAAAGGCGCGGCCCCTCTGCGAGGTGAGGGCGTGACCGCGCCGCAAGCAGCGGGACCGGCGCAACGAACCTGCCTCGCTCCCGAGACATCGGCAATCGGATCGTCTGCTCGCACGGACGGCAGCACCTATACTCCCCGGTGAGTTTACAGGCGTCCGGCCATGTCCGACTATCGTCGGCCAAGGAAGGAGCCGCAAGATGGTGCCACCTGCCGCGACGACGCGCGACGAGATCCTCATCGCTGCTGACGACCTGTTCTATTCCGAGGGCCTGTCGGCGGTCAGCATGGACCGGATCGCCGCCCGCGCCGGGGTCACCAAGAAGACCCTCTATTATCATTTCCGGTCCAAGGACGACCTGATGGGCGCCTATCTCGAGGCGCGGCGCGCGCCCGTCCTCGAACGCTATCAGGGCTGGGCCGGCACAACCGGGAGCACGGCGGAGAGGATGTCGAGGGTCTTCCGCAAGCTGGCTGCCGCGGCTTCGGATCCGAGCTGGCACGGCTGCGGCTTCCTGCGAGCCGCCTGCGAGCTCGCGCATCTTCCAGGCCATCCGGCCTCGCTCGCCGCGCGCCGGCACAAGAAGGAGTTCGAGGCGTGGATGCGTTCGATGCTCGAGGAGGAGGGCCGCGCCGACAGCCCTGGCCTCGCCCGCGCGCTGATGATCCTGCTCGACGGCGCCATCGTCCACACGCTGATTCACCGCGACCCCGCTTATGCCGAGGCCGCAGCAACGACGGTGGACGTGCTGCTGGCGACCACTGCCAACCCCGCGAACACAGCGGCGCGTTGCCAGCCTCCTCCTTCGGCCGAGCGCCTGCGCGCCTGAAACCAGGCTTTCAGCGCCGATTGCGATTGCAGCGGGCCAGCGCCTCCTCGTCCAACGCAGCGGAGAGGCCCTCGAGGCTCAGAACCCGGCCGACACGGCTGGCGAAGCGGTAGCAGGCGCGCTCGACCGCAGCAGGCGTATCGGCGAGGCGCGCGCTGCACCTGTTCCCCTGGCAAAGCCACAGGATACCGTCGACGGCGACGCGAGGGCGTGGCCGGTAGGCCCATTCCAGCGTGACGGTCACTTCCACATCCGTCGACCGGGGCTCGGCGGCCGCTGCAGGCGTGACGGAGACGCCCGCGGCAATGAGGAGCGCGATCATCATGTGGCGAGGCTTGGACATGAGCGGATGATCGCCCGGGGACTGGTGTTGAGCAATTCACTGTTGGGGATACACGCCCTCGTCCGGGACCCGAGCCTATAACCGGAGGTCTTTCGCCCGCGGCCCTACTTCCTTCCTCCCGATGCTCGTCGGCTGGCTTGCGCCATGTCAGGTCGTGCAGCGGTCGGATCAGCTCTACCGGGAGCTGCCGTTCAGTCATGCTGCCGATCCGGTGAGGGAGACGGCGGCAAGCGAGATGGTGGTCGCCGCCATCACCTTCCGCACCACCGTCGGGGGTTGAGAATGCTCAACCGAAAGCAGCCCTCATCCTCCCGTTTCGGGTTCCCTCGGCTTCTGGGGCCGCCTCACTTGGCGGGGGCGGGCTTTGCGGTCCGCCTGAGAGGCATGCTTGACAGCCAGGGGATCGATCACTCGAGGGGCTCCTACCGCTGTGGAGCCCTCCTCCTGTTGGGTCGATTGTTGGAGACGGCAATGTAGCGCCTGTCTAAAGTCGACTACGTCACAGCGAGCGCGTGAACAAGGACGGAGGACCTCCCAATAAACTTTACCACTTCCTGAAGCCAAATGGGGCGCCGTACACCTCGGAGGCTTCTCGCTGAGTCTTAGCATGGAGATCAACAAATGAGTCTATTCCACGAAGCCAATCAGCCTGCGCTTGACGCCAATGGCGATCCGATCCCTGGCGCTACTTGGGACTTCTACCTCACCGACACTCTCACACCTGCGAGCGTTTACTCCGACGCCTCGCTTTCAACTTCGGTTGGCTCGAATCTTACAGCCGATTCATCGGGCCGTTTTGCGGTCGCTTACCTGGATGATGACCTCACCTACCGGGCGGTCCTCAAGGATGTGGGCGGCAGCACGATCACGGACATTGATCCGGTCAACGTAAAGTCCCAGATGTCCTCCATCGGCTTGAAGGTGGAGGCCGAAGGACTGTACATTCCGCCTAGGGTCACTCGAGTTCAGACGACGGGTTACCATACGGCAGGAGTTGGGGCGGCTTGGTACTACCACAGTGTCGCCGAGAACCCAGACCTGACGACGTATCCCCGGCTTGGGTTTACTGACGCCAGCGGACGAAAGTTCCGGCTCGACACCACGAACTATCCGTTCACGCCTTACGTTTATGGTGTACCCACCGGCGGTCCCGATCCGACAGAAGCCCTTCAGGCATACTTCGACTACATGACCGCAAACAGCGTTGCCATGCCCTATCTGATCGGCGGTTTCACTGTCACCGATGGCATCGTATGGGGTAATCCTGACGGCACCAACTCAGTCACAAGGCGCTTCGATGGTGGGACGTTCAGCCTCACGGCCGGCGCGGAGATGGACAATCTCCTAACGATCACCAATTTGCCCTCGGCGCAGATCAGATGTCGTATCCAGTTGCGCGGAGGCTCAAGCCTTTCGGCAAATTACAGCACTCGCACTCAGTGCGCTGTGGGTCTTCGTATCGTCGATAGTCGCCAACTCGCGCTTGATGATTTGTTCATTCAGGGCTTTTGGTTCGCGGGCGTCCATGCTGATGGCGAGGCATCGTCGAACAGCAACTTTGTTCGGATCGGTTCCATTGAGGCGGACTATTGCGGCAGCGGCAACTCAGCTAGTGGCCAGAGTTTGATATCTATCTATTCTAATCCAGTTAACACTGGCTCGGCCAATTCGACCTCGCAATACACAACAATATCCCTGGCTACAATGCCGCCTCCAGCGCTCTTTAGCGACAATGTAAGCGGAGCTCCGTCCACGCTGAATAATTTCCAAGTGCGAATCAGTGACGAACTCTACACTATCATTAAGGCCGACTATGTGACGAACACGCTTCGAATCTATCCGTGGCTTAATTCCGCCACACCAGCGTCTGGCACTCTTAGCTACGTCTGGGGCGGTGCAGTCGATAACAGAGGCGAGTGCAACTGCTGGACGATCGGAGTGCTCGAAGCCGGATCATGCGGCCGGGGCGGCTCTTTCGGGGCGCTGTATGGGCCGACCATCAACCTGCTATCGTCGCAGGACAATGGTCAAGGCGCCTGCTTTGGCGGCAATCCGGCAGCCGCTTGCCGCGGCACCCACATCCTCAACTTCTACACTGAGGCGGAGGATGAAAAATTGGTGTTTGTCAACCGTTTCGGAGGGAACAATACAGGACGTATCAGCAGCACCTATTCCCTGAAACCTATCGATGTGATCGCCACCGGGCAGGCGCGTGACGGCTCCAACAATCGCACGACAGACACCTCAGCCATTAATAATTGGACGATTTTCTACTCTGGCGCTGACGTCGTCTATTAGCCGATTGTGTTGAGAAACTCCTTGCGCAGACATTCGCGTGCCGCGGCGCTCGCAGACTGAGCATTTTTGTTCTTTCAGCCGCACGCGCAGCCTCCATTAGGGGGGCTGTGCCACGAGCGCCGGAATAATCTTGCACGCCAGCGGACGCTTCCTCGAACGAAGGGTGAGAACCGGGCTTGTTCAACAGAATCGACCAGAACCAGTCAGATCATGCTACCACTTTCGTGCACATGCCTGCCCATGCCAGCAGCGAACCAGCACCAGTCGGATGTTGAAAGGCAACGTGACTTGACGCACAGTTAAGCTGCGGCCTCATCTGTCGGCACGGGCCGCGGGCATAGTCCCGCCGGATATCACGCGCGTCCATCCGTTTCAGGCCGGACGACCCATCTCAGGCCAAGGCCGGCGCGGGATCGTCTCGCGCGCACTCAGCCGCGTTGGTCCCGCCGGGCGAGAGATGGACAATTGCGACGACGAGCGAACTGATGATCCCCTCAAGGCTACCGCCCCGGCGGATGGGCCCGTAGATCGCCTCTATCGCGACCGCGCGGCGAGGCTGCGCCGCAGGCTCCAGCGACGGCTGCAGTCTTCGGAAGAAGCAAGCGACATCGTGCAGGATGCCTTCGCCCGGCTTCTCGGAGCCGCCGGGCAGCAGCACCTTCGCCAGCCGGAAGCCTTCCTCAACCGCATCGTCCGCAACCTCCTCATCGACCGGGCGCGGCGTTCCGCGCACCGGCCGAAGCATGTCGAGATCGATGAGGCCAACGAGCCCGCCGTCGCGCCGGCCCAGTCGGACGGAATCGAGGTCGATCAGCTTCGCGAACGCTATCGCGCCGCCGTCGCCGCCCTGCCGCCGCGCATGCGCGAGGTATTCCTGCTCCACCGCGTCGACAGCCTGGGCTATGGCGAGATTGCCGAGCGGCTCGCCATCAGCGTCAGGACGGTGGAATGGCATTTCGCGGAGGCGATCGTGAGGATCGGGAGAGAATTGGACATTCCGTGACTGCCAGACCGTCCGATCCCGTCGAGGAACAGCTGGCGCGCGACGCCGCCACCTGGTTCGCACGGATGAGAGGGCCGGATGCCGAAGCCGCGCGCCCGGGCTTCGAGGCCTGGCTCTCGGCGGATCCCGCCCATCGCAGCGCCTATGCGCGCGCCGCCGAGATCTTCGCGATGGGCAAGCTCCTCTCCGAGCCGGACGCTGCTCCAACCGCGGCCGCGGCATCTCGCCGGGCGGCCAGGCGCGGCCCTCGCCCCGTCCTTGCCGCGGCGGCCCTGCTCGCGCTCCTGGCCGGCGGCTGGCTGGCGGTCAGGCTCCCCTGGTGGAACAACCTGTCCGAACCGGTTGCCGGTTCCGCCGAGGGCGGAGCGGAACGGCTCGCGGTGCTGACCGCGCCCGACGGCGAGCCGAGGCACATTCGTCTCGCCGACGGCTCCCGCCTGCGCCTTTCACCGGGGTCCGCCGTCGCGGTCTCCCTGGACGCCTCGCAGCGGCGACTCGAGCTGCGGCGCGGCCGGGCGCTTTTCGACGTCTTCCATGAGCGCCGCCCGTTCGTGGTCGAGGCGGGCGGCGGCCGCATCATCGCCCGCGGCACCCTGTTCGACGCCTCGCTGACGGCCGGTGCCGTCACCGTCCGCCTGCTGGAAGGTGCCGTCGACGTCGTGGCGGCCGATGTCGCTACGGATCGAGGGTCGTCCGCGCCGAAGCGCCTTTCGGCGGGACAGTCGATGCGTTTCCCACCCTCGCCAGCCGCGTCGACGGCCCCCGCACCCGCCGCCTCGGGCGTGCGCGAGTTCGACGGCATCCGCCTTGCCGAACTGATCGCCGAGGCCAATGCCGCCGGCCGCGGCCCCGATCTTGCCGTCGCCGATCCCGCGCTCGCCGCCCGCCGCATTTCCGGCCGGTTCAGGATCGACGACCCCGAGCGCCTCGCCGAGCGGCTCGCCATCCTCCTCGACCTCGAGCTGGATCGAAGCGCGGCAAACCGGATCCTCCTGCGCCTACGCTGATAGCGAGAATTTTTTCGGCCCCGGCCCCGTAGTCCGCGGTTCGCGACGTCAATCCCCCTGAAGCCGGCCGCTTTGCGAGTCGGACGGGAGGGGAAAGACATGATCTTCAAGGATGCAATTCGTGCGGCCTGTCTCGCGGCGACGGCCATCACGGCGATCGCCATGCCGCCGCAGGCCTGCGCGCAGCCGTCGACGGCGGTGGAGCTCGACCTGGCGGCGCAGGACCTCGGCGCCACGCTCCGCGACATCTCACGCGCCACGGGGCGCGAGATCATCTACATGCCCGAGGTCGTCGCGGGCCTGCGCGCCCCTCCCCTTCGCGGACGCTTCACCGCGGAAGAGGCGGTGACGCGCGCGCTGGCCGGGACCGGCCTGGTCGCCGAGGCGAGCGCCGGAGCCCTGATCGTCCGGTCGCGCGCGTCGACTTCTGAGGCAAGCCGTTCGGCCAACGCTGCGAGCGCCGACATCACGGTCACCGGCACGCGGATTCGCGACGGCCAGTCGCCCTCGCCGATCATCGTCAGCACCCGGCGCGCGCTGCTCGAAGCGGGCGCGAACGACCTTGCCGATTTCACCCGCCTGCTTCCGCAGAACTTCACCGGCGGCCAGAATCCCGGGGTCGCCGGCGGCGGCAGCCAGGGCGGCCAGAGCAACATCAACAATTCGGCGACCCTGAACCTGCGCGGGCTCGGTCCGGACGCCACCCTGACCCTGCTCAACGGCCACCGCATCGCCTATGACGCCCTGAACCAGGGCATCGACATCTCCGCCATCCCGCTGGCCGCCGTCGACCGGATCGAGGTGATCGCCGACGGCGCCTCGGCGCTCTACGGCTCCGACGCGGTCGGCGGCGTCGCCAACATCATCCTGCGCCGCAGCTATGAAGGCCTGCAGACCAGCGCCCGGATCGGCGCCTCGACCGCCGGCGGCAATCTCCAGCAGCAGGCCGGCGCCGTCGGCGGTGCCGACTGGTCGTCGGGCGGCTTCATGGCCGTCTATGATTTCAGCCGGGCCACGCCCATCCTCGCCGGCGACCGCGACTATATCACCGGCCTCGATCCCTCGCAGAGCCTCACCCTGCGCAGCGTCCGCCACAGCCTGGTTGTGGCCGGCCGCCAGGACCTCACCCCCGGCATTGCGCTCGAGCTCGACGGCTTCTTCAGCCATCGACGCTCGCGCAAGCAGACCACCTTCTTCGCCGACCGCGACGTCCTCACCGACGGGCTCCTCAATCGCCCGCTGGTGCGCGCCTGGTCGGTCGCCCCGACCCTGCGGATCGACCTGCCCGCCGGCTGGCAGGCCTCGCTCGTCGCCACGGCCGGCGTCAGCCGGACCGAGATCGATTCGAGCCGGTTCGACGCCGGCGTCGAGAGCCGCCAGTTCCTCCTCTACGAGAACCGGATGCGGGGCTTCGAGGCCAATGCCGAGGGCCCGCTGTTCAGGACCCCCGGCGGCGTCGCCCGCCTCGCCGTCGGCGCTGGCCTTCGCCGCAGCCTGCTCGAGGTCAACGTCGCCCAGAATCTTCGCGGAAGCGTCATCACGACTCGCGACTTCACCGACTCCCGGGACGTCCAGTACGCTTTCGGCGAGCTTTCCTTCCCGCTGGTCGGTCCCGAGCTCCAGGTCCCAGCCATCCGTCGGCTGACGCTGAGCGCCGCCCTTCGCTACGAGCGCCACGAGGCGGTTGACGAGGTGGTGACGCCGAAGCTCGGCCTGGTCTACCAGCCTTATCGCGACCTGATCTTGCGCGCCTCCTGGGGCCGGTCGTTCAAGGCACCGACCCTCGACCAGCTGAACCAACTCCCGGAAGGCGCGCTCATCCCCGGCAGCTTCTTCTTGCCCCCGCCGGTCCCGCCGCTGCCCGACGGAGACTCGGTGCTGCTGCTCGCCGGCGGCAATGCCGCCCTTCGCGCTGAACGGGCCGCCACCTGGTCGGCGTCCGCCGAATGGACGCCGGCCTTCGCCGAGGGACTGCGACTCCAGGCGAGCGTCTTCGACATCGACTATCGCGGCCGCATCGCCGCCCCGGTGACCGGCCTCTTCTCGGGCCTCGGCAACCCGCTCTACCGCGATCTCATCACCTTCGACCCGGCGCCGGCCCTGGTCGAGGCGATCGTCGCCGGGCTGCCGCTCGGCTATGACAACCTGACCGGCGCGCCGCTCGACCCGGCGCGCGTCGGCGCCATCTTCGACATCTCGATTCGCAACGCCGCGCGGGAACGGGCCCGCGGCGTCGACCTTGCCCTGGACTATGACCTCGCGCTCGGCGCCACCGACCGCCTGCTGATCACCGGTGCCGCCAGCTATCTGGAGAGCGAGCGGCAGCTGATCGAGGGACAGCCCTTCGTCGAACGGGCCGGCCGGATCTTCAATCCGCCCCACTGGCGCGGCCGCCTCGGCGCGACCTGGCGGGGCGAGCGCGCCAGCCTCGCCGCGGCGCTCAACTATGTCGGCGCCGTCCGCGACGCCCGGCGCCCGGTCGTCCAGGTCATTCGCCCCTTCGTCACCCTCGACCTCAATGCCAGCTTCCGCAGCGGCGCTGGGTCCGGGCCTCTCCAGGGTGTCGAGCTGCGCCTCTCCCTCCCCAACCTGCTGGGCGAGCGGCCGGCCCTCATCCGGAATCCGGACCCGGGCTCGGTGCCTTTCGACTCGACCAACCAGTCGGCCGTCGGCCGCTTCATCGGCCTCTCGGTCACCAAGGCCTGGTGATGCGCGCCATCCGCAGCCTCGCACTGCTCGGCGCGCTCGCGCCGGTCGCCCTGCTCGCCGCCGAGCCGGCCGCGCCGGATTGCCCCGACATCCTGCCCGATCGAGCGGCCGCCGCCACGCCCCGGCGTTCGGTAACCCCGGAGGATCTCGTCCGACTGCGCGATATCGGCCCCGCCGGTCCCAGCGGCGAGGGCGGGGCGCTGCTCGGCCTCTCGCCGGACGGCCGCCGCATCGCCTTCCAAGTGCGGCGAGCGGATCCCGAGCGCAACACCTACTGCCTCGCCCTGCTGGTCCTCGACCTCCGGCCCGGCTCGATGCCGCGCATCGTCGATCAGGGCGGCGAGCTCATCCGCAGGACCTTCGATTTGCGCGGCATGGCGGGCTTCCCGACCGGAATTCCCCTGCCCGTCACGCCCCGCTGGTCGCCCGACGGGCACTGGATTGCCTTCCTCAAGCGCGAGCAGGGCGTCACGCGCATCTGGCGGGCCGAAGCCGACGGAAGCGCAAGCCGTCCGCTTCCCACCGGGCCGGACGATGTCGAGGATTTCCGCCTCGCGCCGGACGGCACGTCCATCACCTTCACGGTGCGGCCGGGCCTGCGGCTCGCACGCGCCGCCATCGCCCAAGAAGGCCGTTCGGGCTTCCATTATGACGAACGCTTCTCGCCGATGAGCAGCGATATTCCCTTCCCGCCGGCGCCGATCCCCAGCGAGACGCGTGTCCTCGATCTCGCGTCCGGCGAGGTTCGGCCGGCGGGCGTGGCCGAGGCCGCCCTCATGACGTCGCCGGCCGACCCACCGGGCGGCGGCGTGGCCTCGGCCCCTTCGGCCCTGCGCGCATGGCTCTGGATCGAGGGCCGCGACCCGCTCGCGCCCGACGCGTCGATCCTCAAGGCGCAGCTGCCCGGCCACGGGACCGCGGCCTGTCCGGCGTCCGCCTGCGGCGGCGCCCGCTTGCCCTGGTGGAGCGGCGACGGGCGCATCCGCTTCCTCCGGCGGGAAGGCTGGGCGCGCGCCTCGACCGCCATCCACGAATGGGATCCCCGGACCGGCTCCGTGCAACGCCTCTACGAGACCGAGGACCTGCTCGCCGACTGCGTGCCCTCCGGCGAGGATCTCGTCTGCCTGCGCGAGACATCGCTCCAGCCGAGGCGCCTGGAGCGGCTCGACCTCCGGTCCGGCCAATGGGCGCTGCTCTTCGACCCCAATCCAGAGTTCGCGACTCTCGAGCTTGGCGCGGCCGAGCGCCTGCACTGGCGCAACGATATCGGCCTCGAGGTGATCGGCGACCTCATCCTTCCGGTGGGCTACCGATCCGGCCGACGCTACCCGCTGATCGTCATCCAGTATCACACGCGCGGCTTCCTGCGCGGCGGGACCGGCGACGAATATCCGATCCAGGCCTTTGCTGGCCGCGGCCATGCCGTCCTGAGCGTCAACCGGACGCTCCATGTCGGCCTCGCCCAGGGCCTTCGCAACGAGATCGAGGTCGAGCGTGCCAATCTCGCCGGCTTCGCCGATCGCCGAAGCACCCTCTCCTCGGTCGAGACCGGAGTCCGGCACCTGATCGCGCGGGGTATCGCCGATCCGGAGCGCATCGGCATCACCGGGTTCAGCGACGGCGCCTCGACCGCGACCTTCGCGTTGATCAACACTTCCTTGTTCAGCGCCGCCGCGATGAGCAATTGCTGCATCGACACGACCTTGCCGACGCGGGTCGGCCCGGGCGCCGCGCGTGAGTTCCGTGCCGTGGGCTATCCCAGGCTGATCGATCGCGCCGAGACTTTCTGGAGCCGGATCTCGATCTCGCGCAACGCGCGGCGGATCCGCGTGCCGATCCTGCTCCAGCTCGCCGACAGCGAATATATGAGCGCGCTCGAGAGCTTCACCGCCCTGCGCGAGGCCGGCGCCCCGGCGGACATGTACGTCTTTCCCGGCGAATATCATGTGAAATGGCAACCGGCCCACCGCCTGGCCGTCTATCGCCGCGCGCTCGACTGGTTCGACTTTTGGCTGCGCGGCCTGCGGCCCCGCGATCCCGCACGCCAAAGCGAGCTGGCGCATTGGGATTCGCTCAGCCACGACGCCGGCCAACCGGCTATCGACTGACGGCGCGTCGCCGACAGGACCAGGCGTCCAGCCAGGCCTCGACCGGGAGCAGCTCGAGGATCCGCATCCGGTCACCCACGGGAATCGCCGCACCGCCAAGAGCCGCCTGAATCCGCTCTCGATCGATCAACCCGCTCGCGGCCAGGCGACCCGATAGAAGGCGCTCCCGGATGTAATCGCGGTGATGCTCGAGGAGCCGCGCCGCGAACGGGTCCGGGCTGCCTTTCGTCCGCCGCCGAACGATCCGCTCGGGCAGGTCCTTCGCGAAAGCCTGCCGCGCCACCGCCCGGTCGAACCCGCCTGCCCGCCACTCCCAGCTGGGGATCGCCAGGCAGGCCTCCATCACCGGCTGTGACAGGAGCGGGTTGAGCACCGGCGCAAGCCGGCTGCGCGGCGGCTCGAGATTGCGCTGGACCCGCAACAGCGAGGCGATGTGGGCCGCCTTGCCCGGAAGGGCGCCCGGCGGCGCCTCCAGCCAGGGATGGTGTAGCTCCTCCCCGGCAAGGCGCTCCAGCACGTCCGCCTGCAGGAAGGTCGCCTCGCCCCTCCACCGATAGCCGGGCGGAGCGCGCAGGAGCCGCAGAGCCGCTCGCGCGGCCTGCCCCGCGCTGCAGCCGGTCTGGCGGCAGACATGGCGGAGCGTCCGCCACGCGGCGGTCGACCAGCCTTCCCGCAGCCATCGGTCCGCGATCGGCGCGGCCGACTGGCTGTGCCCGAACACATTGTCGCCGCCATTGCCGGTGACGAAGGCGTCGCAGGACAATTCGCGTGCCACTTCCTCGTGCGCGCGCTCATAGGCCAGGGCATGGCTGAACCCGAACGGGCGCGGAAGATGGGCGCTAAGCGGCGCCTCGATGTCGACATCCTCGAGGCGAAAGGGCCGCTCGACGAGCCGGAGGCCCAGCCGCTCGCAGACGAGACGCGCATAAAGCCGCTCGTCGCCGACCGGGTCGTCGTCGTGAAGATTGAGGCAAGTCAGCCCCTCCGCGGTCGCGAGACACGCCGCGACGATCGACGAGTCCAGCCCTCCCGACAGGCTGAGCAGCGGCCGATCGGCGGTCGAAGCCCAGCCCTGCACCGCCTGTCGGACAATGCGCCGCAGCCGCTCCGGATCGACAATCTCATCCGCCCCGCCTGGCACGCCGACATGGTCCCAGGGCGACCAGGAAACGCTCTGGCGACGCAGATCCCCGGGGAGCTCGACCGAGAATCCGGGCAGCAGCTCGACAACCCGGGCCAGGACGGTCTCCGGCTGGGGAAGGCCGCCGCCGAACAGATGCCGCGCCAGCGCCGCCTCGTCGATGGCCGGCTCGAGGCCACCCGCGTCGATGAGAATACCGACATCGGAGGCAAGCAGCTGACAGGCGCCGGCGGACGCCATGTAGCAGGGCAAGGCGCCGGACGGATCTCGCGTCGCGATGACCGAGCTTCCTCGGACGAAGGCCGCGACATAGCCGCCCCAGAAGGCCCTCAGCAGGCGCAAGCTTCCCTCGGCCGCGAGGGCAGCGCGATCCTGTTCGTCGAGCACCGCGACCGGACGAGCCGCTCCGTGGCGATGGAACAAGGTTCCGGCAATCGCGCCCGACTGCCCGAGGACGAAGGCGCCGCATCCCGGCCCCGTCAGAAGCGCAAGCGGAAAACCGACCGAGCTAGGCGCGAGTCCGCACCGGTCCGCGATGCCCCGCACCCTTTCCGGCCAGCCGGCGGCGTCGCTTCCAACGATGAGGAGGAAGGTCGGCCTCATTCCACCACCCGGACCGGCGCAAACTGACGCGCCTGCTCGAAGCCGCCGACGAGCACGGCATGCCCGCTCTGCACCCAGCAATGGGCCGTGAACGGATCGAGCCTGACTCCGAAGACGAGCTTCGGCCGGAGCCCTCGCCACCGGCACAGGCGCATCAAGGCGAACGCCCGCACCAGGCAGCGATCCGCGGCAGGAAAGATCAGGCTGGTCCTCTCGAACGCGCAGGCGATCTGCCGGTACCGGTCGTCCGACGCTTCAGCCGGCGCCGCCGCATCCCGGCGTTCGATCCGCTCGAGGATGAGGTGAATCCTTCGAAGCCGCAACTCCAGGATCGTCACGACCTCGGCGGCCAGGGCGGCTGCCAGGTCCCGCAATGATGGGCGCGTGGCCGCCGCATCGGCCAGGTCAAGGCCCGGCGGCGCGATTGTCGCGGGCTCAGGGAATGGGGATGCGGTCGAGGCGATCCGGACCAGTCCCAGGTCGGCCAGTCGCCCCAGCTCCGCCTGACGCTCCTGCAGATTTTCGCCTCGTGAAAGGCGCAGGAACAGGTCTCGCCACTCCCCGGCCAGACAGAAATAGCGGTCGGTCGAGATGTCCAGGAAGACGACCCGGCCGCAACAGAAGCCGTAGGACAGCCCCTCGCGCAAGGTGACAGTCATGGCTTGGCCGAAACCGGGTGGACGCGCGCCCCGAAAGGCGCGCGCCCGTGCCGGAGCTCAGTCGTCGCTGAGGCCGCCCTGGCGGATCTTGCCGCCCTCCTGGTCGGAAAGGACATTGCCCTCGCCCCGGGTGTCGGTGCTGACGACGCCGAGCTCGACCAGCTCTTCATGATGTTCGCGGTTCATGGCTTCACTCCTGTGCGGTTGACGTCATGGCCATGACAGGAAGAAGGATAACCAGGCTCGCAGGAGTAGCCAGTTTATATCCCGAAAATAGGCGGAATGTTTTCAGGTCGACCATATGGGTCCAGCTGGCCGTTCGAAGATGAGGGGTAGCCGGGCGAAGAGAACGCGCCTGGACGCGCGCCGCCGTCTTTTGCCTTGACGGCTTGGACATGCGCGGCGGCTACCTGGCCTTTCAACCTAGCATGTCGGTCGTTTCGGCAATATCGACCGAGTCAGCATTAGCCGGCCCTCCAGGCTGACTGGCTGCCTGGCTGCCTCGCAAGGTGCCGGCGACTCTGGCCAAATCATTGCATGGGCCGATCGGCCGGGCCGATGAGAACACCCTTGGAGGTGCGCCGTCACCTTTGGCCATTCGGCTTGGACATCCGTAACAGCTACCCGGCCTCGTTTCGGACTATCATATCCGCTACTTGAGGCAAGTCGGCATGCGTGCGGCGGCCGAAGGCGAGTACGCGCTATCGGCGAGACCGCCTATCTCTATCGGGTCGCGCCGTCGCCGATCAATGCGAACGGCGCCCAGTAGAACGGATGGGCAAGTGTCTCTCCGGACCGATCAACCGATACATCGTTGCGCACTTCGCGCATGGCGCGCTGAAAGGCCTCTGCACGGGTCAGCGCGGAATGGTCGCGCAGCAATTCGACGGTCCGGACGGTCAGACGTGCAGCGACAGCGTCGGCGACCGGCCAATGCGAGGCCAGCAATGTTCGCGCGCCGGCAAAGAAGAAGGCTCGAGCCAGACCGGACAGGCCGGCCGCCCCCGCGCGCCCGTCACCTGCAGCCGTGTTGCAGGCTGAAAGGATGACCCACTCCGCGTTGAGCCGCAGGGCCGCCACTTCGGACGCGGCGAGGTAGCCATCATCCGCTTCACTGGGCAACACCGGCGGCGTCAGGACCAGTCCCGGCTCATCGGCGCCAGCGAGTTGCCCGGCTACGAGTCCATGCGTTGCAAAGGCGATGACGCGCGCCTGGGAAAGGTCCGACGCACGCACATTGGCTTCGGTGGCGCGCTCCGCAAGGAACAGGGCCGAGGCGGGCGCTTGCAAGGCGTCGCGCATCAGCTCGAGCTCGATGGCTGTCCCCGGGAGGCGGGCCAGCCGGTCAAGCTGACCGCGGCCGATTCCACGCATGGCCGGGCCCGACACTGCTTCTGGAGATCCCGCCCCGCCGATGAGGCGCGCTGTGCTGCGCGTCCTGTCGGAAGGAGCACCCTGGAGCACCGGATCCCCGAAGCCGATAAAGTCCGTACCGCTGCCGCCCGACCGCTGTAGTGCCGGGGAAGCGCGCAAGGCGACGAGCGATTGGACGGACGGGAGCTGAACCAGGGCGTAGCCGTCGGCGAGCCAGCGTGTTGCCCGCAAGGCGGCCGGATCGCCATCGCTTCCGATCGGCGGCTCGGTGACGAGCATGCCGAACGGAAGACCGGTCAGGGCCCCGGCCGCGACGACGAACACGTGGCGCTTGCCGCCGATGACGTGGTTAACGGGCTCCAGAAGCTCGCGATACAGCTCATACGCGACCTCACGCGGATAGCCATTGGCGGTCAGACGATCGAGAATTCCCGCCTGCTCAGGCGTCACCTGCAGCGGCGCGCCCATATTCCACAGCAAGGCTCGCGCCCGGACGGTCACATCTTCCGCAGTGAGTTGGGACACGGCCCAATGGCTGGTCGTATCGTTGACCGCGACCACATGCGTCCCGATCGCCGAAGGGACGACCAGCACGAGAGCCTCGTCAGAGCCGAGCAGCCCGAAGACCGCCGCGAGGTCGACGGCCTCCGGTGCCACAAAGCTGAAATAAGCGGGAAAGTCGCGGCGCAGCTGCGCGTCGAGCTCGTCCATCCGGCGCTCGAGCGCGGCACCCTGAGCGGCAGCCGATCGGCGGAGCGGCTCATTCCCCGGATCGGGCGCCGCGAGCCAGGCGCTATAGTCTGCCATGGTCCTGGCCCATTGCCCATCCAACGCCTGCCGCTCGAGGACGAGAGCGCCAAGACCGGTTCCGACCTGGGCAGCCAGCCGACGGGCCTCGCTCTGGACGATGGTGCGGCCAGCCTCGCTATTGACCGCATCCTGAAGGGCTGTGAACACCTCCGAAACCAGCTGAGGGCTTCGCCGGCCCGCGTCGCGCTCGGCATTGCTGGTCCACCAGGCCGCGTCGGCCAGGAGCAGGTAGCGCTGTGCGGCCTGGCTCTGCTCCCGCGAGGACTGGGCGCGGCCCGATGCGGTGTCAGGGGCCATGCCGCGCCGTGCCCGCAGCCCCGCGACCATGAGCCGGGCAGGCACGATGGCGGTCTCGGCTTTCTCCGGCAGGGTCAACCTGGCACCAGCCAGCGCCGCAGCGGACGTGATGGTTCCGGGATGGGCCTCGCCCAAGTGCCGGAGCCGGCCCGAAAGTATCTCGGCGTGAAGGGGCTCGGCCTCGCTGAACCGGCCCTGACGCTCGTACAGCAGCGCAAGCACCTCTTTGATGTTGAGCACGGCGAGGCTCGATGGCCCGAAGATGGCTTCATAGCCACTCAGGGCGCGGCGATAGAGAGCTTCGGCTTCCGCAATGCGCCCCCGCCGCTGGTAGACCTCGCCGAGGCGCCGAGCCGAAGTGAACCGCGTCCAGTCTGTCGGCGGGAGTGTGCGCTCGCGCGCCTCCAAGGCCTGCTCTAGGAGGGTCTCGGCTTCCTCCAGCCTTTGCTGGACGGCGTAGGTGAAGGCGAGGCTTTCCGACCAGGCGAGGGTATAGAAATGGTCGGGCCCAAGCACGCGCCGGCCAGCGCCGACGATCCGATCCAGTATTGGCGCTGCTTCGGAAATCCGGCGCTGGTCGATCAGGGTATCGGCGAGCTGTCCCAGCAGCTTGAGGGCGTCGAAATCGTCTGGACCTCCAACCTGCTGGCGGAGCTCGGCGAGGCGGAGGTATAGATCTTCCGCGTCGGCAAGTCGACCCTGGCTCCGATAGACTCCCGCAAGTCCCTCGGAGATGCTGATCGTCTCGACGTCGGCAGCCCCCAAGGCGCGCCCCATCCCCGCTGCCGACCTGGCGTAGAGGATTTCGGCCTCGGCGAACCGGCCTTCGCGGACCCGAAGGGCCGCAAGATGTGCCGTAGCGCGCAGCGTCG
The DNA here is from genome assembly GCF_003347635.1 of Sphingosinicella terrae. Lineage (GTDB taxonomy): Bacteria > Pseudomonadota > Alphaproteobacteria > Sphingomonadales > Sphingomonadaceae > Allosphingosinicella > Allosphingosinicella terrae. The sequence goes on along the minus strand of NZ_QDFY01000002.1, from coordinate 577,128 downwards.
CCGGATCGTCGGCACCCTTCAGGCGCTCGGTGATGGACAGAACACGTTCGAGAAGCACCGCAGACTCGGCGAGGCGGCCGGTTTCCAGATGCGTCCGGCCCAGGTCGGTCATCGCGCCCAACGTTTCGTCATGCTCCGGACCGGGTGCCTGCTCGCGGACTTCGACGATGCGTGTGAGCAGGGCCTCGGCTTCCGCAAAGCGGCGTACATTCATGTAGAGGCGGGCGAGATCATGCTGAACCGAGAGGGTCCTGGCATCGTCGGCCCCGTAGGCGCGCTCGCTCAGTCGCGCGGCCTCGATCTGCTGCTCGAGTGCGTGCAACGCGGTTGCGACGTCGGTGCCGTGCTGGGCGCCGGCAGTCGAGGGCAACACCAGGAACAGGGCTGCGGCAATCGACCAGGTTCCAGTCCGGCCGCGACGCAAAGGTCTTGCCGCGGCTCCATCGCTAGTGAACATCCCGCCCCCTCCAGATTCCCGTCACCTTAAACGACCGAAGTGGCGCCGTGGAGACCAAGGAATACAATACTTAATTCCTCACGTCGCTTCTAACTGACCGCAGAATCGGCACCGGTCCGCCCCTGATCGCCAAACTCCGCGGCAAGCTGCGGACGAGTCAAGTATCGTGCCTCCGGGACTTCGAGGCTTACGAAGACTTTACCGATTCCAGTGATGAACAGACCATGCGCTGCCGCTCGGTCCTCGTTCTCGCCTTTGCCGCCGCCGGCTGCATGACCGTCCAGCAAGCGGGCCCGGTGCCCGCCGATCTGGCGGTCAACCGGCGTTGGGAAAGCAATGCCGATGGCTACGTCTATACGGTCGGCTACTTCACGCCGGAACAGGTGCGGTCGCCGGCGTGGGAAGCCGCCCGCATCGCGCGCATGGCCACCGTTCACCTCTGCGATAACCGGGAGATCGTTGGCCGCGACATACGCTGGTACGAGCCGATCGCTCCGGGAGAACCGACATGCGCCGCGGTCGTCTACAGCATCGCCTGTCGACCCCGCAGGCCGGAATGGGGAAGCTCGCTCGAATATGGGCGGCGACAGGCCATGGTCGAGGACATGCCGAGCCCGATCCAGGCCAATTGCGGCGAAAAGGACGGGTCGAGGCTCCCGAATCCCCGCGTCCCGTTCGTGACCGACGCGGTCTTGGGGTCGTTCATGTTCTGCCGCGACATGTTGCCCGACATAACGGTCGGGAGATTTCGGCTGCGCGAGGTAAACCATGTCCAGGAACGGACGATCGTTCCCACCGAGTATATCCGTCGCGGGCGCCCCTTTTCGGGCGGGGCCGCGGCCTTCCTCCGCGTGGCGGCCACGGACGAGCAAAGGGTGCACTTCGTGATCTCGAGCCGCGAGCTACCCCATGATCGCCACAACATCTTCGTAGACCAGGTCTTCAGCGACAACAGCGAGGGCTATTGCGTCACGCTGACAGCCCGCCAGGGCGATGCGCTTTGGCGGCGAACGATCAAGCGAGATTCAATTCCAGGCACCGATCGGTCCATGAAGGACGGAAAGGGGCATTCGCTGGACCCCGCCGAATATTGGGATGCCCAAAGCGACGCGCACATGCTCCAGCATCAGCTTGCGCTCCACCTCGGGCTGCCGCTTCCCCGCGACCACCGGATCGAAGCGAGCCGCGGCTATGACGGTGATTGAATTGACTGTGAGTCCAGATCGGGTCGTGATTGCTTCCGCGCTAGCTTTAGCGCTCACCGTAGGTTGTGGCGCGCTCGCGCAACCGGAACAGGAGCGCGTTGACATCAACGTGGCGGCCGCCGCTACCATGCAACCCGGACCGGAGCCCGCTGCGGACACCTGGAGAACTTGTGAAACGCCTACCTATGACGCCACCGGGAACAGATGAGCGTCCGGACGCTGGTTACCCCTGCTCCGATGGTGGCGTTTTGGCGGTCCAAGCGTCTGGGTGACGCGTTCTGAACTCCTGCCAAAACAGGTCCTGCGCCTTACGAAGCAGCGCGGTTCCTTCGGGCGAGTAGCCGGATAGCTCGGCATCGTCCACCAAGCCGAACAGGCCTGTCATGAAGAAGCCGTAGTAATCGGCATCTGTGTATGGCGGCGAGTTCTCTTCGGCTGTCGGCATGATTGCAGCATGCGCGCGGGGTCGAATGTCTGCAATTGATGTCGTGGACGGCGCTCCACTGGACCGACATTTTTGTCGGTGTCTGTGGAGAGGAGGACACGATGGAAGAAGTTGCGGTGATAGGCGTCGATATCGCGAAGTCGGTGTTCCAGGTTCACGGGGTTGATCCCAGGGCAAGGTGGTGCTTCGCCGGCGGTTGAGCCGATCGAAGCTCTCGTCGTTCTTCACCGACTTGCCGTCTTGCCTGGTCGACATGGAGATCCGGCACGCCGAGCGGTTCGGCACACGCAAGCCATGGCTGATCAAGCTGCTCGGCCGGAGGCACCCGAGGATCGCGGCGATCGCGCTGGCGAACAAGATTGGCCGGATCGCCTGGGCGCTGATGACCAGCGACGAACGCTATCGCGAACCGGCGGCCGAATGAGGTAAGCCGAAGGCGCGAACGAGGCCTAGAATCGCCGGCCAATGCGAACTCCGAAAAATTGCGGCCTTGTCGAATATATGAGCGGCCGGGTGAAGCAGGCGGGAACGGTGCAGACCGTGTTTCGGCTGAGTTGACCCCGCTCGTCGAAGGCGTTCTGGATGAACGCCTCGAATGTCCAGTCGCGCACCTCTCCCCCAATGGCGAGATCCACGGTGGCGAAGCCTTCGGTCGGTCCCAGGGCTTCGGCCTCGACCGCCGTCAGGTAGCTGCGCGTGCCGCTCTGGTAGAGGAGTCCCGCCTGGACGTATCCGTCGACGGTGCCAACGGGCACCTCGTAGCGCGCGTTGACGTTCGTCTTGAACCGCGGCTGGATCGGCAGCCGATCGCCCGCCCTGGCGGCCGGCTCCACGCCCGGCAGGCAGACGCTGTTGCCGATCTCGTCGAACTGGCAAAAGTCCGTGGTGAGCTCGGCGTGCACATATGTGGCGGCACCCGACAGCGTGAACCTGTCGGTAACGAGCCAGCTGAAGTCGATCTCCAGGCCGTAGATCTCGGCATCGCCCGCATTGTAGATATTGGTGATGCCTGAAGACCCGACCGGGCTGAGGCCATATTGCAGGTCCTTCCAGATGTCGTAGAACACGGCGCCGTTGAGGCGGAGCCTGCGGTTCAGCCAGCTCGTGCGCCAGCCGAGCTCGTAATTGGTGAGCGTATCCGCATCATAGGGCAGGATGCCGGGCCGGCGGTTCGTGCCGCCCGGCCGGTAACCGGTCGACCAGGTCGCGTAGACCATGCGATCCTCGTCGATGTCCCAGCTCAGGTTGAGGCGGTGGGTGACGCCCGACTCGTTCACCCTGCGATCGTAATTGTTGCACGGACGCCCCTCGACGTCGGTTGGGAGGCACAAGGGCGATTCGACGTCCGACGCATAGCCGGAAAATCCGACGTTGCTGTTGTCGGCAATGAAGGCGCGCAGGCCGCCGGTCAGGGTCAGGCTCTCCGAGATGTCATAGGAAACCTGGCCGTACATGGCATAGTCGCGGTCCACGCGCAGCGCGCGGGTCAGGAACAGCGAATCCACCGTCCCGGGAACCACCGGTGAGTCGGGAATGGCGCCCAGACCGGGGATGACATAATCGGCCTCGATCCGATCGGTCTGCCGCTGATAGAAGATCCCGGCCGTGAGCCGCAGCCGGTTCTCTGCCGGCGAGTTGATGCGGAACTCCTGGGTAAGCTTCGTATATTTGTCGAACAGGACCTGGCGCTGGGTCGGATCGAGGAAGTTGCCATCCGCATCCTGGAAATAGGTGTAATAATATCCGGCAAACTGATCGTAGAAGACCGAATAATATGAATAGTCGGCAAGGTTGTCGACCTTGCGCTCGAAATAGCCGCCGGCATAGACCACATCCCAATTGCCGATCCGGCCTTCGATGGTGAGCGCCGCCTGGAACCAGCGGTCGAGGTTTCGGGTCGGCAGGAAATTGGTGACTTCGAGATCGCCGACGGCCGGATCGAAAAGGAACGGACCGCTTGTCTCCTGGTGCTGGTAGACGAGCGATGGCGTGACCGTCCAGCTCTCGTCGAGATCGATGCCGAGCGCGATGCGGCCGCCATAGGTCTCGGCCGAATTGAAATCCTCCTCGACCAGCCCACTATTGTCGATCGTCAGGTTCGTGTCCGGATCGAGATCGCCAAGCGTGTAGGTGCGCGTGCCCGGCACGTTGTCGATATAGCCGCCCTCCCGACGATAGAAGCCGACCAGCCGGATGGCGGCGTTGGCCGAGATCGGCACGTTGGCGAAGGCCTCCACGCTGCCGCCGAAATCGCCGACGCCATATTTGTTGAGCTGCAGATCCATGCCGCCTTCGAACCCGTCCGGATCCGGGCGGTTGGTGATGATGCGCAGCGTACCCGACAACGAGCTGGCGCCGAACAGCGTGCCCTGGGGTCCGCTCAGCGCCTCGATCCGGTCGATGTCGTAGATGTGGAGGTCGACCGCGCCGGCAATCGTGGTCACCGGAATTTCGTCGAGGTAGAGGCTGGCGGTCGGCAGCGAGCCGCCGTGAAGGCCGTCGCCGCCGCTGGTGACGCCGCGGAAATTGAGCTGGGTCTGGCCCGGGCCGTAGGACTGGAAGCTGACGCCGGGGAGCAAGGCCGCATAATCATCGAAGCTGGAGACGTTCTGCTGCTCGAGCAGCTCGTTGCCGAGCGCCTGCACGCTGATCGGGACATCCTGAAGATTCTCGCTTCGCCGCTGCGCCGTGACGAAGATGTCCTGGGAAACCCCATTGGCCGCGGAGCCATCCTGCTGCGCGCTGGCGGGGGCGGCGCAGGCCAGCGCCGAACTTCCGAGCAGGCCGGTGACCATCCGGCGTCGCCTTGAACATCTGTATCGACGGCCCCTGATCATCATCCGCCACCTCCCTGATGACTGACGCGTGGCGGCTCTTTCGGCGCCTCGACGGGAGGCTCGCCCTTTGTTAGACATCTGTCAAGTACAGATTCGTTTCGGCCCTCAACCGGCGAACGGATAGTCTCGCAGCGCCGGGCCAAGCGCCTCCCTCAGGGGCCCCAGCCGGTCCTCGAACAGCTTCCACTGGTCGATCCCGGCTCGGGAAATCGGCCGGCGAACCTGCTCGGAGCTGGCCGTGCGCACGGGACGCACCGTCTCGTGAAAACGGAGGCAGGCGGGATCGAAGGCGAGCCCGAGATGGTCGAGCAGCCTGCGAACCTCGCCTTCGATGTCCGCGACCAGCGCCTCGTAGAAGATCCTGTGGATTCGCCCCGGAAGCACGTCGTCGAAATGCGCCATCAGGCGAGCATAATCGGCATAATAGCGGCCCAGATCCGCCAGATCGTAGGAGAAGGCCTGCCCTCGCGCAAAATGTTGCCGGAAATTCGAGACGCAGCAGGCGAGCGGGTGGCGACGAACGTCGACGACCTTCGCGTCGGGCAGGATCAGATGGATGAGCCCGACATGCGCCCAGTTGTTCGGCATCTTGTCGATGAAGTGGGGACGGTCCGTCTTGCGCTGGATGCGCGTGCGCTCGAGATATTCCTCGCCGAGCGCGCGCAGGCGATCCGGCGGCAGGTCGGCGAGGATCTCGGGATAGCTGCCCTCCCCGTCCCCGGCGAGCCGTCGCGCGAGATGCTGGATGTCGGGCAGCTCCTGCGTGCCCTCGATATCAGAATGGCTGGCGAGAATCTGCTCGACCAGCGTCGATCCAGCGCGCGGCATTCCGAGCACGAAGATCGGATCGCCCGCGACGCAGCCCTGCCCTTGCCGGCGAGCGAAGAAGGACGGCGTGAAGAGATGGATGGCGCAGTCGACGCGGGCGCTCGTCTCGGCCGGATCGTAGGGAAGGACCGAGCGGCGCAGCCGATTGCCTTCGGCATAGTGGTCGAACGCCGCCTCCGCCTCGCCCAGGTCCTCGTTCGCCTTGCCGAGCGCGAAGTGAAGATGGAAACGGTCCTCCACCGACAGTCCATCGCGGGCGAGGGCCGCCTCCATCGCCTGGAGGTCGGACCAGGCGAGCCTCACCGTCTTGAGGTTGGCGAGGCTCCACCACGCCTCGCCGAAACCCGGCGCGAGCGCGATGCAGCGTCGGTAGGCGGCGACGCTGTCGGCCTGCCGGCCGACCGTCTTCAGCGCATGGCCGTAGCTCATCCATATGCGCGCCTGACCGGGCCTTTGCCGCAGCACGTGCTCGAACTGGACGATCGCATCGTCGAGCTCCCCGATCCGGGTCAGCGCCGCCCCGGCCAGGTTGCGATAGGCCGGATTGTCAGGATCGTCCGCCATCAGCCGGTCCAGCTCGGCCAGAGCCTCGGCCGTCCGGTTCTCACGGTAGAGGATTGTGGCGAGATTGAACCGGGCCGGCGCGAAGCTGGGCGCAAGCTCCAGCGCCCGGCCGAGGAGCATGCGCGCGTCGCGGTAGCGGCCGAGCCGCCCGGCGAGCTCGGCAAGCATCCGGATCGCCGCGACGTCGGTCGGTTTCGCCTTGAGATGGGTCTTCAGCAGGCGCTCGGCGACCGGCAGGTCGTTGTCGCAGAGCGCGACCGCCGCCTCGATCAGGCGCGGGTCGCCCACCGAACAGCGTATCTGCTGCGCATAGGCCTGGTCCGCGCCGGCATGATCTCCGACCAGGAACAGCTGGTTGCCGAGCTCGCGCCAGGCCTCGGCTGAATCGGGAGCGACCGCCGCGGCCCTCCGCAGCATCGCGATCGCCTCCTCGAGCCGGCCTTGCGCCGCCAGCGCGCGGCCGCAAAGCGTCAGCCCCTCGGCGGACCGAGGGAACACGCGCAATATCTCGCGAGCCTGCTCTTCGGCGAGCGCGGGTTGCCGCGCAAGCAGCGCTTCGGCGTGCGAGAGCGCCTGCAGGAGCGAACCCGTCTCCGTCGAAGCCTCCATCGCCTGCCGGTCCCGTTCAGCCTAGCCCGCCTCGGGCGGTTGTCTATCCACGCGCGCCGCATCGAGGCGCGCCACCAGCCACGCCCAGAGATAGTCGGCGCTGAACCGGTCGACGATGAACCGCGCCCAATGCCTGCCGCCGCGCCGATACTCCACCGTCACCCGCAGGTCGGCGAGCCGCGTCGTCAGCGCGCCGCCGATGCCCGCCGTCAGCGACGACAGGCCGATCGCGTCCAGCACATCGGGACCCTCCGCCTCGATGACGGCGAGCCCCGCACTCATGTCCTGGAGGAGCGCCGTCCCGGCCGCCGCTGCGAGCGCCGCCCGCGCCTCCTCATCATCCCCGACCATGAGCCATTCCCCGGGGCCGAGGTGGATCGCCCCGGGCAAGCAGATTTGTGTCCGGGAGGTCACCAGAATCGCTCGCAGGCCGATGGGCTCGCGCAACGTCGTGTCGCCGGCGCGAATGGAGGCGCCGCGCGTGCGGTGCGCCAGAGCCGTCTGCCGCCGCAGTTCAGGCATCGAGCCGCGCTCCGGTCGGATCGTAGGCGGTCCGCTCGGCTATTCGGGCGCGCCACGACCGTCCTTCCGACCAGAGCTCGACCTCGGATCCGATGGCCGCGCGCCCGTCCTCTACCAGGGCCAAGCCGAGACTGCGCCCGAGGGTCGGGCTGAAGGCGCTGCTGGTGACGACGCCGCGACTGCGGCGCGGCGCTGAACCGACGACATGGGCGCCGATCGGCACGACCGCCTCGGGATCGACCGGCTGGAGCCCCACCAGCTGGGGTCGCCTGGACGCGCTTGCCGCCGGATGGAGCAGCGAACGCCTGCCAATGAAGTCGCCGGGCTTGCGGGTCACCGCCGAACCGAAACCGACGTCGCCGGGCATGGTCCGGCTGTCGGTATCGGAGCCGATATGAAAATAGCCCTTTTCGAGGCGAAGGACGTCGAGCCCCTCGAGCCCGACGGGCGCGATCTCGTCCGCCTCGCCGCACAGCATCAGGTATTCGGCGAGGCTCGTGGCCTGATCGGCGCGGACGGAGATCTCGAAACTGATTTCGCCGGTGAAGCTGGCCCGGACGATGCGAATCTCGGCGCCCGCCACTTCGCCGAGGCGGATCCGGTGGTGCGGGAAGGCGTCTCTGGAAAAATCCACGTCGCAACCCGTACGCTCCATCACCGACCGCGCGCGCGGGCCGGCGACGGTGAAGGTCGCCCACAGGCCGGTCACATCCTGGACGACGAGATCGAGCGGCCACAGGCATTGAAGGCATTGTTCGAGCCAGCGGCGGGTCCGCTCGGCATGGGCCGAGCCGGTCGTCAGGAGGAAATGATCGGCGCCGAGCCTGGCGACCATGCCGTCGTCGAAGAGGATGCCGAGCTCGTCCAGCAGCAGATTGTATCGGGCCCCGCCGATCGCCGTCCGGCTGGCGGAGCCGAGCGAGACCAGATCGAGGAAGCGCCCCGCATCGGGGCCCTTCAACTCCAGCTTCCCGAGCGACGAGCTGTCGACCAGCCCGACCCCGTGCCGAACGACCAGCGTCTCGCGCGCTGCCGCCTCGGCCATCGTCTCGGCGCCGCGCGGATAGTGGCTCGGCCGCAGCCAGCCATGGTCCTCGAAGCAGGCGCCCTGCGCCTCGTGCCAATCGTGCGCGGGCAGCCGTTTCCAGGGCGTGAACAGCGCGCCCGCCGGCCGGCCGGCGGCGATCGCTCCGAAGGCGACCGGCGCAAACGGGGGCCGGAAGCGGGTCGTGCCGACGGCTCCGGGATCCCGGCCCTGAAGGTGGGCGAGCACGGCGATTCCGTTCACCGCGCTCAGCCTTCCCTGATCGGTCCCCATGCCCCACACGGTATAGCGTTTCACATGCTCCACCGACCGATAATTCTCGCAAGTGGCCTGCTGCATGTCGGCGACCGTCACGTCTGTCTGGAAATCGACGAACGCCTTGGCGGCGCCTGGCAGGCGGAAGGCTGCCCGCTCTCCCTCTACCCGCACGACTGGCGGGGGCTCCTTGCCGGTGGCGGCCCAGAGGCCGGCGGAGCGGCCGTCCGCGATGCAGGCGTCGAGATCGAGGACTCCGCGCGCGGCGCCGCACGATCGCTCCGCCTGGACCGATTGCTCGGGAACGAAGGCGCCGATCCCTTCCTCGTAGCGAAGCCGTCCTCCCGACTGCGAGAAGAGCTGGACCGCGGGAGTCCATCCGCCGGACATGGCGACCAGATCGCACTCGACCTCGATCGAGCGCCCCCGGGAGCGGTCGAGCAGGTCGAGCCCGCTGACGCGGCCGCGGCGCGTGCGGGTGCGAACGGCATCATGACCGACGAGCAGCTCTATGCCGAGCGTGCGGACGGCTTCGGCGAGCGGCCCCGGCGCATCGCGCAGATCGACCAGGCCGACGACGTCGAGACCGGCCTGCTTCGCCTCGATTGCGGCGCGGTAGGCGCTGTCCGAAGCGGTGACGAACAGCGGGCGCCGACCGGCGGCAACGCCGTGACGGGCGAGATAGTGACGCACCGATTCAGCGAGCATCACGCCCGGCCGATCGTTGCCGCCGAACAGCAGCGGCCGCTCGAGCGCGCCGCAGGCGAGCACGCATCGCCCGGCCCGGATCTTCCACACGCGCTGACGAAGGCCGGGCGAGTCCACTTCCTCGCAGGCGGCGACGAGATTGTGATCGTAATAGCCGACCGCCGTCGTGCGCCGCATCAGCGCGATATCGGGCGAATCGACCACTGCCCGCTCCATCGCGGCGAGCCGGGATGCGCCCTCGGCCCCGGTCGCACCCCCGAGCCACGGATCCGCCTCGACAAGCACGACCTTCGCGCCAGCCTCGGCCGCCGCGAGCGCGGCCGCCATTCCGGCGACGCCGCCACCGATCACGAGGACGTCGCAGGTCCGTTCACGCGCCTCGTAGCGATCGCCATCCGGCTGGACTGGCGCGTGGCCAAGCCCCGCGGCGCGGCGGATGGCGGGCTCGAACAGCCCCCAGTGAGGCCATATGAACGTCTTGTAGTAGAAGCCGGCCGACAGAAGCGGCGACAGCCGGTCGACGATGCCCCCGACATCGAACGCGGCCGACGGCCAGCCGCGCACGCTGCGTGCCTCGAGGCCGGAAGTCAGCGGGATCCGCGTCGCCAGCAGGTTCGGCGTGCTGCCTGCGCCCGTGCCAAGCTGGACCAAGGCATTGGTCTCGGCAAAGCCGTGTCCGACGATGCCGCGGGGCCGGCGGTATTTGAAGCTGCGCCCGACGATCCCCGCGCCGTTGGCGAGCAGCGCCGCGGCCAGCGTATCGCCGTCGCGTCCCTCTAAGGCCCGGCCGTCGAACCGAAAGGGCAGCGCCCGCGCCTGATTGCGCGGGTGCGAGGGCAGGCGAAAGCCGCTCACGGGCGATGCCCGATTGCGTCGGCGAAATCGCGCACCGACAGGATCCGGTGGGTGACGGTGTCGCGCTCGACCGCCAGCCAGCGCCGGCAGCCGAATGCGTGGAGCCACCGTTCATGAACTGGTCCGCGCGGATTGGCGTTGCCGAACAGATAATCGGTCCAGATGTCGTCGGAAGCATCGGGCGGCGGTCTGCCGGTAGGCGCTTCGCCGCCGCAGACGAACTCGGTCTCGTCTCGCTGACCGCAATGGGGACAGTCGATGCTCAGCATGGCCGCCTCAGTGCTCGATTCCGGCCGCCGCGGCTTCGTCGACGAGCGCCAGCGAGCGAAACCGGTCGAGCGAGAAGGCGCGGATGAGCGGGTGCGGCTCGCCCGTGGCGATGGTATGCGCGAACGTCTCGCCTCCGGCCGGTATCGCCTTGAAGCCGCCGCCGCCCCAGCCGCAATTGAGGTAGAGGTTCGGCACCGGGCTGAGGCCGAGGATCGGCGAGGAATCGTGCGCATAGTCGACAATCCCCGCCCACTGCCGGAGCAGGCGGACCCGGCTGAAGGCGGGGATCAGCTCGACGAGTCCCGCGGCGACGGCTTCGGCTGCAGGCATGTTCCCCCGCTGCGCATAAGAGGCGTAGGGATCGGCATTGCCGCCGACCACCAGCCCGCCTTTGTCGGACTGGCTCGCATAGACTCCGAGCACCGCCGAGGAGACGACGATGTCGAGCACCGGCTTGAGCGGCTCGGAGACGAATGCCTGCAGCGAAAAGGAACGCAAGGGAAGTCGGAAGCCCGCCATGTCGGCGAGGACCGACGAATGGCCGGCCACCGCCACTCCGACCTTGCCGCAGCCGATGACTCCGCGACTGGTGCGGACCGACGTCACGGCTCCCGACACGGCATCCCGGTCGATGCCGGTCACCTCGCAATTCTGGACGATATCGACGCCGAGACGGTCGGCGGCCCGGGCATAGCCCCACACGACCGCGTCGTGGCGGACGGTCCCGGCCCGGCGCTGCAGCATGCCGCCCACGATCGGATGGCGCATGCCGGACGAATCGTTCAGGATCGGGCAAAGCCGGCGCGCTTCGGCCGCGGTCACGGTTTCGAGATCGACCCCGGCGAGCTGCGCCGCGTTCACCAGCCGCCGCTGCCAGTCCAGCTCAGCCCGGCTGTGGGCGACGGTGAGCATGCCGCGCTGGCTGAACATGATGTTGAAGTTCAGCTCGCGCGACAGACGCTCGTAGAGCGTGACCGAGCGATCGAAGAAGGCGGTGCTCGCCGGATAGTAATAGTCCGAGCGAACGATGGTGGTGTTCCGGCCGGTATTGCCGCCGCCGATCCATCCTTTCTCGAGCACCGCGACGCGAGGGACTCCGAAATCCCGCGCCAGATGATAGGCTGTGGCCAGGCCATGACCGCCGCCGCCGATGATCACCACGTCGTAGCGGGGCTTCGGCTCGGGCGACCGCCAGACCGGATCCCAATCGCGATTGCCGGTGAGGGAATTGCGGAAGAGCGCCAGCGCTGAATAGCGGCGGCTCATGCTCCGCGCAGACGCTGGCGACGGTCGGTGACGTAGCGGCGGATATCGAGGCTATAGTCCTCGAGCGGGGAGTAGTGGCCGAAGTCGTGGACTCGCGCGCCGATCCCGCGCTGCACGCGCTCGCACACCGCCCAGTCCTGGCGGTTGACGAGGTCCCAGAACTCGACGGCGTCAAGCGGATCGAACCCCGCCTTCCCGATCTCGTCGCGGTGGAACAGGAAGCGACATTGGACGCGGGTGCGGTCTGGTCCCATTGGCCAGAGGATGAAAGCTGCGGCATGGTCGCTCGACACGCTGAACATCAGGTTGGGGTAGAGCAACTCGCCCTTGTGGCGGACCTTCTCCTCTTCGCTGAGGCCGGGAAAACAGGCGCGGTCGGTCGTGCCGGTGCGGGTATAGGTCGTCGCGCCGTCGCGGTGCGGGATGCCGAGCTCCCAGTCGAGATGCATGCCGCCGTTCCGACGGAACTCCGGCACCAGCGCGCAAAGCTCGGGATGGACGGGCCCGCAATGGTAGCATTCGTTATAATTCTCCAGGATCAGCTTCCAGTTCGCGCCAACCTCGTAGTCGATGGACCGCGCCGTCCGCAGGTCCTCGAGGGGATAATTGGCCAGCCGGCGCGGCGCCTCGCCGAGCGCCTCTCCAAAATCGGGGGCCTCGCCCGGCATGAGGTTCAGAAAGACGAACCCGCCCCAACAGGCGACCCCCGCCGGATACAAGCCGAAGGCCGCCTTGTCGAAGGCGGGCCCCTCCCCCATTCCGCCGGCCGCCACCAGGTCCCCGTCCAGGCTGTAGCACCAGCTGTGATAGGGACAGCGGATCATGCCCTGGGCGATGCCGCCACGAAGCTGGAGGTCCCACCGGGCGTCGCTGTCGCAGATACGGGCGCCGCGGTGCCGGCAGACATTGTAGTGGGCCTTCAGCACGCCCGCCTTCGTGCGCACGAGCAGAAGGCTCTCCCCCGCATATTCGATGACCCGATGATCGCCGGGACCCGGGACATCCTCCTCGCGCGCCGCGCAGAACCACTCGCGCGCGAAAATCGATTCGCGGTCGAGCTCAAAGGCCTTTGGCGTGAGATAATCGCTGCTCGGCAGCGATCGCTCCAATCCCCCACCTTCTGCCCCAGCGCCGCCCATCGCCCGCTCCCTTATTAGACAGTTGCCTCATAGCGTGGCTTGTGCCACTCGTGAAGACGAAACCTGGGGTGGGGATTTGTCGAGGCCAGCCGAATCCGCCGAGCTGAGGGACCGCTACGACGCGATCGTCGTCGGCGCGGGCCACAACGGACTTACCGCTGCCGCCTATCTCGCCCGCGCCGGCGTCGACGTGCTCGTGCTCGAGCGCCGCGACCTGGTCGGCGGCGCCTGCGTCACCGAGGAGATCATTCCCGGTCACCGTGTTTCCTTCGCCTCCTATTTCGCGTCGATGCTGATGCCGACGGTCGTCCGGGACCTCGAGCTTGCCCGCCACGGCCTGCGGATGATCGGCAGCGATCCCCTGCTCGCCGTCGCGCTCGACCCCGGAAGCATCGTCCGCTGGTGGGCCGATCCGGACCGCACCGCGGCGGAGATCGCGCTCCATTGTCCGGCCGACGCAGAGACGTTCCTGCGGGTGGACCGCGAGCTCAAGGCCCTCGCCGCCTACCTCCAGCCCTTCTTTCTCGAGCCGCCGCCGAACCTCGCCGCCACGGGTCTGGGCCGGCTGGGCGAGCTGACCCGGCTGGTGCGACGTTTCCGCCGGATCGGGGGCTCGGACGTCGCCCGGCTCGTCACCTTCCTGACCGGGAGCCTCGGCGACTATCTCGACCGGCAGTTCGAGAGCGAGGCGGTGAAGCGCATGTTCCTCGCCAACAATGTCTACGGAAAGCATGGTGGCCCCTATGAAGCCGGCTCGGCAGCCGGCCTGCTGTTCCACCTGCTCTCGGGCGGCGACGAAGCGGTGCAGGGCTATTCCGGCCACGTCGTCGGCGGCATGGGCGCGATAACCCAGGCGATCGCGGCTTCCGCGCGCGAGCACGGCGCACGGATCAGGACCGGAACGCCGGTAGGTGCGATCCGGGTTTCCGGCGGGACGGCGCGAGGGGTGACCCTCGCCGACGGAACAGAGATCGAGGCCGATCTGGTCCTGTCCAATGCCGATCCCCGGCATACCTTCCTGGGGCTGCTCGAAGCGGGAGCGCTGCCCGCCGGCTTCCGGCGCGACATCGCCGCCATCCGCATGGCGGGGCCTTCCGCCAAGCTCAACCTCGCGCTTTCGCGCGAGCCGACGGTGATCGGCCGCGCCGCCGACGCGGATCCGCTCGAGCGGTCGCTGCTGACGATCGTACCGACGCTCGCCGACGCCCAGTCGATGGCCGACCAGGCGCGGCGCGGCGAGATACCCGATCGCCTGTGGATCGACTGCGTCATTCCGAGCCTGGTCGATGCGACCCTGTGCCCGCCAGGCAAAGCGGTGATGACCTGCTTCATTCAATATGTCCCCTACCGGCTGCGCGAGGGAAGCTGGGACGAGCGGCGGGAGAACTTTGCCGACTCGATCATCCGCCAGATCTCCCGTTTCATGCCCGACCTGCCCGAGCTGATCGAGGGGCGCGTGGTCCTGACGCCGCTGGACCTCGAGCGCACCTATGGCCTGACCGAGGGCAATATCTTCCACGGCGACCTCAATATCGCACAGCTCTTCTCGATGCGCCCGACGCCGGGCTGGTCGCAATATCGGACGCCGGTGAAGGGTCTCTATCTGTGCGGCGCCGGCGCCCATCCGGGCGGCGGCGTGACCGGCGCGCCGGGGCATAATGCGGCGAAAGCCGTCCTGAAGGACCTCCGCGGATGGAGGAGGCGAAGTCGATGACGAAGATCGACGGAGACGCACCGAACCTGCCGCCCCGGGTGATGCGCTTCTGGGACGTCGCCTTGTTCTACATCGTGACCGGAGTCTCGCTGCGCTGGATCGCGACGGCGGCGGCGGCCGGCCCGGGTTCGGTGCTGATCTGGATCGGCGCCTTCCTGTGCTTCTACATACCTCTGGCGATGGCCGTGCTGGAGCTGTCTTCACGACATCCGGACGAGGGCGGCCTCTACGCCTGGACGAGGCGGGCCTACGGGGACTTTCCCGGCTTCCTCGCCGGCTGGTGCTACTGGACGAGCAACCTGCCCTATTTCCCCGCCGTCTTCTACTTCGCGGCGAGCAATTTCCTGTTCGTCGGAGGAGAGCAATGGCGGACGCTCGGCGATTCGCCTCACTTCTTCATGTGGTTCGCCTTCGGGGGGCTCGCGCTCATCGCCGGGCTCAACATCGTCGGATTGCGGCATGCGCGATGGCTGCACAATCTCGGTGCCTGCGGCATGTGGATTCCCGTCGCGGTCGTGATCGTGATGGGCCTGCTGGTCTGGAGCCGCTTCGGCTCGGCCACCCATTTCTCGCTCGCCGCGATGACGCCCCGGCTAGAGCTGAAGGAGATGATCTTCTGGGCGTCTCTTGCTTTCGCATTCTCGGGTTGCGAGACGGCTTCCTTCATGAGCGGAGAGATCCGGGATCCGCGCCGGACCATTCCGCGTGCCCTCGTGACGGCCGGGACGATCATCGCCTTCTGCTATATCGTTGGCACCGTCGCCATCCTGCTGGTGCTGCCGCCTGGCCAGATCGACAGCCTTGCCGGACTGATGCAGGCCATCACGGCGGCCGCGCAGCAGCTCGGCTGGCTCTGGATCGTGCCCGCAGTGGCCCTGCTCATCACCATCGGCAATCTGGGGGCAGCGGGCGGATTTCTCGCCGCTACATCGCGCATTCCCTTCGCGGTGGGAATCGATCGCATGCTTCCGCCGGCCTTCGGACAGCTCCACCCGAAGTTCGGCACGCCGCACGTGGCGATCCTGGTGCAAACCGGGCTCGGCGCCGTGTTCGTCTTTCTCGGCCAAGCGGGAACCAGCGTCCAAGGCGCCTATGACGTGCTCGTCAGCATGGGAATCATCACGGCGTTCATTCCCTTCGTCTTCGTCTTCCTCTCCCTGATCCGATTGCAGCGGGAGCCGGCCGCGCCGGACGCAATCCGGGTCCCGGGAGGGCGTCCAGTCGCCGTGGCCATCGCCTGCCTCGGCCTCGTCACCACTTTGGGCTCAATCGCGCTTGCCATGCTTCCGCCGGCCGACGAGCCGGACAAGCCGCTGGCAGTGGCAAAGATCATCGGCCTCACCGCGGTCCTCATCGGGATCGGCTGGGCGGTCTATGCGGCGTCGAAGAAACGCTCGCGTCGCCCAGCCGCACCAAGCGCCTGAGACGCTCCGACGGGCGCTTGCGATCCGAGGCCTCACTCGCGATATCCGACGCGGGCGAGGCAAACGCGAGGGCGCGGGGACGGCATGGCCGACAGCAAGGAACCGACCAAGCGCGTTCGGGCGAAGCGGCAGCCGCCAATGGTGCGCCGCCAGGATCTGCTCGCGGTGACGATCAGCTGCCTCGCGCGGCTCGGCCCGCGTGGGACCACCGGCCGGGAAATCTGCCGCCAGGCCGGGGTTTCGCACGGCCTGCTGCGGCACTATTTCAGCAAGCCCGACAATCTGCTCCTCGAGACCTATCAGGAGCTTTGCGATCATTTCATCGCGCGCTTCGAGCAGGCGCTCGAGGCGGATACCGACCCCCGGGCGGCGCTCGACCGATTCTTCGCCGTGCTCTTCTCCGAGGAATGGGCGAGCTCCGACATACTCGGCGCCTGGACCGCCTTCTGGAGCCTCGTCAGGAACAACGAGGAATTCGCGCAAGTCAGCAGCGACTATAACAAGCGCCTGCACGCGCTGCTGCGCGCGGCGCTGACGCGGTTCCCGCAATCCGACCTCTCCGCACCGCTGGACGACGTCGTGCCGATCCTCTCGGCACTCATGGACGGGCTCTGGCTCGATTTCTGCCTGTCGCCGAGCCGTCTCTCGCGCGAGCGGGCGCTCGATCTCTGGAACCTGACGCTGGGCCAGCTCGTGCTCAACCCGAGAAGCGCCTGAAGCTGGGCAGCGCCTCCTGCGGTGCAAGCGACTTTCGGCGGGCCGGGCCAGTCTAGCGGACGATCCGGCCGCCGAGCATCACATGGCTGACCTGCTCCAGAGCCTGGATGTCGGCGAGCGGGTCCCGGGCGACGGCGATCAGGTCGGCGAACCTTCCGGGCGCAACCGCACCGATATGCTCCGACTGTCCCATAAGCGCCGCCGCGCTGGAGGTGGCGGACTGTATCGCCTGCATCGGGGTCATGCCGTAGCGGACCATGTAGGCGAACTGCCGGGCGTTCTGGCCATGCGGGTAGACGCCCGCATCGGTTCCGTAGGCGATGCGGACGCCGGCCCGCACCGCTCGGCGGAACCCGTCCCGCTGGGCGTCGGTGGTCTCGCGATTCTTCCGCAGGATCTCCTCGGACCACCCGTCGCGGGTCCCGATCTCCTCGATATAGTCGCCGTTGTAGATGTCCATGACCAGCCAGGCGCCCTGCCGCCTGGCGAGTGCGATCCCCTCGTCGTCGATCAGCGAGGCATGCTCGATCGAGCGAACGCCGGCGCGCAGCGCCGTCCTGATTCCGTCCGCGCCATGCGCATGAGCCGTCGCATAGCTGCCGTTGCGGGACGCTTCGGCAACCGCCGCCCGAATCTCCTCCTCCGTCAATTCGAGCGCGCCCGGCTCGGTGCCGGCCGCGAGCACGGCGCCGGTGGCGATGAGCTTCAGGAAGTCGGCGCCCCGCTGAAAAAGTTGGCGCGCCTTCGCCCTCATATCCTCTGCGCCCGTCACCACGCCGACCCGCATCTGCGCCGGAACGACGACATCGGGGGCGAAGCCGGTGACCTCGCCGCCGCCGCCGGGCACGGTCAGGTAGGCTCCGGCGACCCACATCCGGGGCCCCTGGACGCGGCCCGCATTGATCGCATCGCGCAGGGCGACGTCTCCGAAGGCCCGGAATGTGCCGACGTCCCGCACGCTCGTGAACCCGGCCATCAAGGTCGATCGCGCATGGCTCGCGCCCAGGAGAGCGATGTCCGCCGCGCTGTGCAGCAGCGGTTCGGCGGGATTGCTGGTCTGCTCGGTGTCGGCGAGGTGCGTGTGTGCGTCTATCAGGCCCGGAAGCACGGTGAAGGCCGACCAGTCGACGATCGTCGCGCCCTGGGGAGGCGGCGAATAGGCCGCGACCTCGGCAATGCGCCCATCTTCGATCCGGATCAGCCGGTCGGTCAGGACCGTCCCGTTCAAGGTATCGACGAGTCGCCCGGCGCGGACATAGCTGGTCTCAGCAAGAGCGGCCGGCGCGACGAGCAGCATCGCAGCCGCCGCCCCGAGCCTCACGATGGTTGCGACGAGCCTCTCTTTCATGGCCGCTCTCCTCCGCTTCGACGGTCGGGCCGATCCTGCGCAACTATTGGACGGTCGTCAAATCAGCTTGGCCGCACCTGCATCGGCCAATGGCACCCGTCCGGCAGGCTCCCCGAGAAATCCATCTTGATGGGATGGCATCGCTACTATACACTTGTCTAACAAGAGGAGGCGCAGATGATGGCTAGCGCGGCTGCCCCGGCAAGCGTGCGGGATCCGGATGAAGGCTGGAGCCTACCAGCCTGGACCTACCAGGACGCGGAATTTCTGGACGTCGAGATCAAGCGCGTGATCCGGCCGTCGTGGCAGATCGTCTGCCATGTCAGCGAAATTCCGGCGGCCGGCGACTATCGCACCCTGGAATATGTCGGCGAGAGCATCATCGTCATCCGCGGTGACGACGGCGAAATCCGCGCCTTCACCAATGTCTGCCGTCACCGCGGCGCGCGCCTCGTCGACGGTCCGTCGGGCTGCGCCAAGCGGCTGCAATGCCCCTATCACGCCTGGACCTATGATCTTCGGGGAAGGCTGCTCGGCGTCCCCCTGAAGCGTACCTATCCGGAGCTCGAAGCGGACCGTTTCGGCCTCGTGTCCGTCGCCCTCGACATCTTCAAGGGCTTCATCTTCGTGCGTCTCGAGGATGACGGCGGCCCGAGCGTGGCCGAGATGCTCGCGCCCTACCTCGAAGAGATCGACGCTTATCGGTTCGAGGACCTGCGGGCGTTCGGCCGGGTCACGCTGCGGCCTCGGAAGGTCAACTGGAAGAATGTCGGCGACAATTACTCGGACGGACTTCATATCGAGGTCGCGCATCCGGGGCTGCGGCGGCTGATGGGCAACGGCTATGGGGTGGAGGCGCAGCCGCACGTCGACAAGATGTGGGGGCCGATCCTCGAGCGCGAATCCACGGCGCCGTCCGAACGCGCCTATCAGAAGATCCTTCCCGCCGTGCCCCATCTTCCGCAGGAGCGGCAGCGGCTCTGGACCTATTTCAAGCTGTGGCCGAACATCGCCTTCGACATCTACCCCGACCAGATCGACTTCATGCAGTGGCTGCCCATCTCGCCGACCGAGACGGTCATCCGCGAGATCGCCTATGCCATTCCCGATGACCGGCGCGAGATGCGTGCCGCCCGCTATCTGAACTGGCGTATCAACCGCCAGGTCAATGCCGAGGACACCGAGCTGATCGCGCGGGTCCAGCATGGCATGGCGTCCTCGAGCTTCTCGGTCGGGCCGCTGAGCGAGAAGGAGGTGGCGCTGCGGAATTTCTGCTCCAGACTGCGGCGCCTGATCCCGGAGGCGCGCCTGCACGCGCCGCCATTGCCGGGGTGGAGCCGCCGACCGCACGCGGTCTCCTGACCGTCCGCCATCGCGGGCGCTCTCCGAGGAAGATCCCGCCGGCGCGCACCATTCGAGGCCGAAACGCACCGCCCAGAGACGTCAGGAGCAAGGATGACCAGCCAGTACGATGCCCTCATCATCGGCGGCGGCCATAACGGCCTCGTCTGCGCTTTCTACCTGGCGCGAGCAGGGCTCAAGGTGCGCGTCCTGGAGCGGCATGCGGTCGTCGGCGGCGCCGCGGTCACGGAGGAATTCCACCCTGGCTTCCGCAACTCGGTGGCGAGCTACACGGTCAGCCTGCTCCAGCCGAAGATCATCGCGGACATGCGCCTCGCCGATCATGGCTATCGTGTGATCGAGCGGCCGATCTCGAACTTCCTCCCGCAACCGGATGGCGGCTATCTCAAGCTCGGAGGCGGGCTCGCGCAGACCCAGGCCGAGTTCCGCAAATTCTCGAAACGGGACGCCGAGATTCTTCCCGCCTATTACGAGGCGCTCGAAGCCGTCGCGGACGTGCTGCGGGACCTGTCGCTCAAGACGCCGCCGAACCTCGGGGACGGTGTCAGGACCCTGATCGACGCAGCGCGGCAGGGTCGCCAGCTGGCCAAGCTTCCGCTCGAGCACCAGCGCAACGTCCTCGACCTCTTCGTCAAGTCGGCGCGGACCTTCCTGGACGGCTGGTTCGAAAGCGAGCCGGTGAAGGCGGCCTTCGGGTTCGACGCGGTGGTCGGCAATTTCGCCAGCCCGGACACGCCCGGCTCGGCCTACGTCCTCCTCCACCACGTTTTCGGCGAGGTGAACGGCAAGAAGGGTGCCTGGGGCCACGCCGTGGGCGGCATGGGTGCGATCACTCAGGCCATGGCCAGGGCTTGCCAGGCGGCAGGCGTCGAGATCAGCCTCGAAGCGCCCGTCGCCCGGCTGCTGGTCGAGGGCGGGAAGACGGTGGGCGTCGCACTGGAAAGCGGCGAGGAGATACCGGCGCGCGCGGTCGCCGCCAATGTCGGACCACGCCTGCTCTACGAGCGGATTGTCTCCCCGGACGACCTGTCGCCGGAATTCCGGCGGCGGATCAGAGCCTTCAAGGTCGGGTCCGGCACCTTCAGGATGAACGTCGCGCTCTCGCACCTGCCCCGGTTCACCGCGCTGCCGGCGCCAGGCGAGCATCTCCAGAGCGGCATCATCATCGCACCCACCCTGGACTATATGGACCGCGCCTTTACCGACGCGAAGCAACTGGGCATGTCCAGGGAGCCGATCGTGGAGATGCTGATTCCCTCGATTGTCGATGACAGCCTCGCGCCTCCGGGCAAGCATGTTGCCAGCCTCTTCTGCCAGCAATTCGCGCCGGAGCTGCCGGGCGGCCGAAGCTGGGACGACGCGCGCGAGGAAGCCGCGGACCTGATCGTCGCCACCGTGGACCGGCATGCGCCGGGTTTCGCCGCCTCGGTCATTGCGCGGCAGATCCATTCGCCGCTCGACCTCGAGCGTCGCTTCGGCCTTTCAGGCGGCGACATCATGCACGGCAACATGACCTTGGATCAGCTCTGGTCGGCACGACCAATGCTTGGCCATGGCGCCTATCGGGGGCCGATCAAGGGACTCTATATGTGCGGCGCGGGCACCCATCCCGGGGGCGGAGTGACCGGGGGGCCAGGCCACAACGCCGCCCGCGAAATGCTCGCAGACAGATCGCTGCTGGGCCGCGTGCTGCGGCGCGCTTAGGCGACCCGAGGCCGCCCTTGCAGGCCGCCTTTCGCACGGGCGGCTGAGAGCGCGGATCAGCGATGTTCAGCGCGTCCCGCCCCGCGCCTCGCGCAAGATCCAGTCCCGGAAGGCGGGGAACATCGGGCGCGCCAGCCTCGCCTCGGGATAGACCAGGTAATAGGCTTCGTCGGTCGCCATGGAGCGGTCGATCGGCACGACGAGAATTCCGGCTTCGAGCTCCGGCTCGACAAGGAACTTAGGCACCAGCGCCACGCCGGCGCCGGCCGCCGCCGCCTGCGCCAGCATCAGGAAGTGCTCGAAGGTCGGGCCGCTCTCGCGCACCGGCGGCGCCACTCCTGCATCCTGAAACCAGCGCGCCCAGGCATCCCGCCGGGAGGTCAGGACGAGCAGCGGCTTGTCGCGCAGGTCGACTGCCTGCGCGATGGGGTTCTCCGCGAGCCAGCCGGGCGCACAGACCGGCACGGCCTCCTCGCGAAACAGGAAATCATGCCTCGCCTGCGGCCAGTCTGCCCGGCCGAAATGGATGGCCGCGTCGAAGTCCTCGGACGCGAAACGAAGCTGCCCGTCCTGGCGGCAAAGTTCACCACCAGGGACGGGTGCTCGGCGGCCAAGTGAGGCAAGCGCGGCGCCAGCCATCGCATCCCGAAGCTGGGCAGCGTGGCGATGGAAAGTTCGTGGTCCGGGCGGCGGGCGAGGAGCCGGGCCGTCGCCGCTCGGATACGGTCGAGCGCCGGTCCCACCGCCTCGGCATAGGCCCGGCCATCGGCATTGAGCACGACCCGCCGACCCTTGCGATCGAACAGCGGCGCCTGGAGCCAGTCCTCGAGCAGTGCCACCTGGCGGCTGACGGCGCTCTGGGTCAGCCCTACCTCATCGCCGGCTCGTGACAGGTTCCCATGCCTGGCCGCCGCGACGAAGCTGTTGAGCGCCCCGATCGGCGGCAGCTGACGCCTCATGTCGCTTATTCCATTCCCTCATCAGGAGATGATTCATTGTCGTTTGTCTCCTGCCACCGGTCAAGCGCAGTATCCGTCCGCGAGGCAGGAGATCCGTCATGCGCGATCCGAATGACAGCCCACTGCGCCGATTGCTCGGCTGCGTGCTGGGAGACGAGGACGCCCAGCGTGCGCTCGAGCCGCTCTGGATCGATCCGGCGCTCGAGGAAGAAGATGACGACGTCCCGCGCGAAGTCGTCGCGATGGCGCTGAACGTGGTCCTCTTCGCCGACCTGACCCGTCGCGCCCCCAGCGCCGCGCGCTATGTGGCTCGGAAGCAGGCAGCCGGTCAAAAACTGCGGTTCGACCATGGCGCGCTGCGAACCGTCCGGTTCGCGGAGGGACCGACGGGTGCCCTTCCCGGCGGGCACGAAGCCTTCGCGCGCATTCTGGAGCCGCTCGGCTACGTCCTTGCCGGCACCTATGCGCTGCCGCGGCTCAACATGACCGGCCGCGCCTTTCGGCACCGCGACCTGCCGCACACCATTCCCCAATTCTTCGTCAGCGAATTGCATGTCGAGCGCTTCGACAAGGAGTTTCAGGACAGCGCGCGCCGCGTGTTCGGCACGAGCCGCGACCCGCTCACGCCGGCAACGAAGCGGTTCCTGGAGAGCGTGAGGCTGATCGGCGTGGAAGAGTTCGGCGCCGCCGCAGCCGCATTGCCCGAACTCGCCGCCGCGTTCGGCTGTCATCACGACATGCCGCTCGAGCGCGACTATGAATGCCTCCTCGCCAGCTCGGCCGAGGCGGCGTGGATCGCGACCGAAGGCAATGCCTTCAATCATGCGGCGGATCTCGTCGACGACGTCGAGACGCTTGCCGCGGAGCTGCGGTCCGAAGGCTGGTCGACAAAGCCCGACATCGAAGTGTCCGCCAGCGGCCGCGTCCGTCAGACCGCCCTGAGGGCGGACCCGGCAGAGCGCTGCTTCATCCGCGCCGGCAAGGTCGTGCGGCGGACGGTGCCGGGCTCGTTCTGCGAGTTCATCTCCCGCGCGCCGGCTGGCGCGACCGGGGCACCGGACCTCTCCTTCGACAGCGGGAACGCCACCGGCATCTTCGGCATGACCCGCGCCGCATGAGCCTGGTCGGCCTGGTTCACGAGCTCGGATCCCGCCTGGGAGACGGCGCGGTTCTCACCGAGCGCGCCGACCTGGAACGGTACCAAACGGATGGGCGTCGGACGTCCGGCCGCGCCGCGGCCGTCATCCGCCCGCGCTGCGCAGCCGAAGTCGCCGACACGCTGCGAAGCGCCGCCGCCCACCAAGTTCACGTGATCGCTCAGGGCGGCGGGACCGGGCTGGTCGGCGCAGGATTGGCGGATTCGAGCAGAACCAGCGTCATCCTCAGCGTTGAACGCCTCAGCGAATCTCCCGTCATCGATCCGCTCAATCGCACCGCCGAGGCCGGTGCGGGCCTGCGTCTCTCGGCCCTCAACGAAGCCGCGGCCGAGCACGGCCTCTACTTTCCGATCGATCTCGGGGCGGACCCCTCCGTAGGCGGGCTGATTGCGGCCAATGCCGGCGGCGCCCGCTTCCTTCGTCATGGCGACGTTCGCCGCAACCTGCTCGGGCTGGAACTAGTGCTGTCCGACGGCCAGGGGACCATCGTCCGGCTCGGCGGTCCGCTCTGGAAGAACAATAGCGAGATCGATCTCAAGCAACTCGTCGCCGGAAGCTCTGGCGGCTTCGGCATCGTCACGCGAGCGTTCCTCGCGCTCAGCCCCAAGCCGGCCAGCCAGTTGTGCGCCATGCTGTCGCTCGCCGACGCCGGCCAAGCCCCGGAACTGCTCGTCGCGCTGGAACACGCCTTCGGGGGCCTGCTCAGCGCCTTTGAAGGGATATCGGGCGCGGCGCTCTCCGCCGCCCTCGGCCATTTTCCAAGGCTGAGGGATCCGTTTCGCGGAGCGGCCGTGGATTATGCGGTGCTCGTCGAGCTCTCCGCCGGAGCCGCGGTCGACGAGGCTGCTCTGGAGGACATGTTTTCCCGATCCCTGATTCCCTGGATCGAGCGCGGCGTGGTGCGGGACGCCGTGCTCGACCGGGGCAGGTCCCTGTGGGCGGTGCGCCACGCCATCCCGGAAGCGCTGCGGGCGGAAGGCACCGTCATTGCCTGCGACGTCGCGCTCCGGCGCGGAGAGCTGATGCACTTTCGCGCGGACGTGGCGGGGCGGCTGAAAGCGGTTGTGCCGTCGCTCCGGCTGCACGACTTCGGCCACATCGGCGACGGCGGCCTGCACTTCAACCTGGTCTGGCCTCGGACGGCGGGCCCGTTCGACCCAGCCATCGCCGATCGTGCCCGCGAGATCGTCTTTGCGGCCGCGGTCGAGGATTATGGCGGCAGCTTCAGCGCCGAGCACGGCATCGGCCCCAGCAACGAAGCCTTCTATCGACGCTATGTGGCAGAGCCCGTCCGCCGGCTCTCCGGCCACATCCAACGCCAGTTCGCACCCATTCCGATCGGACGGGTCGATTTTTTGGGGAACCCTCGATGACCGAGCATCTCATGAGCGTATACAATCGTGCCCCTGTCGCCGTCCACCGCGGCGAGGGTGCCTGGTTGTTCGATGCAGACGGAAATGCCTACCTTGACTGCGTTTCCGGGATCGCGACCAACGCGCTGGGCCATGCCCATCCGGCGCTCGTCGAAGCGCTCGCCGCGCAGGCCGCCAAGCTCTGGCACGTCTCCAACCTCTTTCGGATCCCGGACCAGGAGATACTTGCGGCGCGTCTCGTCCAGTCCACCTTTGCCGACGTGGTCTTCTTCGCCAATTCGGGGACGGAGGCCGTCGAATGCGCGATCAAGACGGCGCGCCGCCATCATGCCGTCCGCGGCGCGGCGGAGCGCGTCGACATCGTCGGCTTCGCCGGCTCCTTCCACGGCCGGAGCTATGCGGCCGTAAACGCTTCAGGCAATCCGGCCTATCTGGAAGGGTTCGGCCCACGCTTGCCGGGATATCTGCAGCTGCGGACCGAGGAGCTCGATCTTATCCGCGAGGCTATCCATGCGCCGACCACCGCGGCGTTGATCGTGGAGCCGGTTCAAGGCGAAGGCGGCGCCCGTCCGCTTCCCGGCGAATGGCTGCGGCAAGTGCGGGATTGGTGCACAGAGGCCGGCACCCTGCTCATCTATGACGAAATCCAGAGTGGCATGGGGCGCACAGGCAAGCTCTTCGCGCACCAATGGTTCGACGGGTGCGAGCCCGACATCATGACCATCGCCAAGGCGCTGGGCGGCGGATTTCCGGTGGGTGCCTGCGTCGCGACGCGCGAGGCGGCTGCAGCGATGACGTTCGCGACCCACGGCTCGACCTTCGGCGGCAATCCGCTCGCCATGGCTGTGGCGAAAGCGGCCTTCGACCTCATTGCCGACGAAGGCCTGATGCGGCACGTGCGCAGGATCGCCGGCACACTCCGCAACGGGTTGGACGACATTGCTGAGCGCTTCTCGGACGTCATCATCGACATACGGGGCAAAGCCTGCTGATCGGCGTCAAGCTGGTGCCGAACAATCGCGCATTCATGGCCGTCGCTCGCGATCAGCGACTGCTCGTTGCGGGCGGCGGCGAGAATTGCGTGCGCTTGCTGCCGCCGCTGAACCTGAGCGCAGCCGAAGCGATCGAGGCGCTTTCGCGGTTCGAAGCAGCCTGCCTGGCCGTCCGCCGGACGTCCGCGAAAGCCGCCTGATGCGCTTCATCCGGCCGGCCCAGCCGGGCGACCTTGAAGCGCTGGTCGAACTAGCCACACTGTCGGGACCGGGTTTCACCAGCCTGCCGCTGAACGAAGCGGCGCTGAGCGCTCGGCTGAAGCTCTCCGCCGACAGCTTCGCCGGGCACTGTCCTCCGGGCAAAGCCTGGTACACGCTCATGCTCGAGGATGCGGACAGCGGTCGTGTCGACGGGGTCGCGAGCGTTCGCGCGGCGATAGGCGTCGAGCGGCCGCATTTCTCGTTTCGCGTCATGACGGTCGCCCAACATTCTCCCGCGACGCAGACGCGCTTCGACCATCGCATCCTGGTGCTCGTCAACGAATGCGGAGGCTGCACGGAAGTTGGCTCGTTGTTCCTGAGGCCGGAGGCGCGGTCGGGAGGAGCCGGCGCGCTGCTGGCACGGGCGCGCTACTTGCTGATTGCTGCCGACCCGGGGCGCTTTTCGCCAATGGTAATGGCGGAGCTACGCGGCTGGATCGGGACCGACGGGAGCTCGCCATTCTGGGACGGCGTCTCGAGCAAGTTCTTCCGCCTTCCATTCACCCAGGCCGACCGGATGGTGATGAGCACCGACGGCCAGTTCATCGCCGACCTTGCCCCTCGTCACCCCATCTACGTCGAGCTGCTCGCAGCGGACACGGCTGCGGTCATCGGCCGCTGCCACCGCGACGGTGAGGCGGCACTCGCGATGCTGGAAAAGGAAGGCTTCGCGCGGTCAGGGCTGGTCGACGTCTTCGACGGCGGCCCTACCCTCCTCTGTCCGCGCGATCGCATTGCCACGGTCGTCGGAGCCCGGCGGATGCGAGCCTGTATCGATCCCGATGCACGCACCGGCATCGCCCATTGCCTTTCCAGTGCCGCCATCCGGGAATTCCGAGCGCTCCGGGCCGACGTCGCCTCAGAGGGTGACCATCTGCTCATCAAAGGTGAAGCCGCCGAATTGCTGAAGATCCGTAACGGCGACGTCCTCCTGGTTCGTGGCTCAGCGTGAGATCGCACGGCTCCGTCGACCGGGTCACCGCGTTCGGTCTATGGCAGCGAGCTCATATTCCCTTTTCAGGAGCCACAGCCGGGAACGATGCGCCCACGTCCACCCGGATGCCGGAGAAGCCCCCGCGCCTCCTAGCAACGCAAATCGCACATGCTAGGGCCTTACAAGCTTTCGATAGCACGTCTCAGCCGAATCACTTTAGATCAAGCGCTTGCGATGGGCGGTCAAGGGCGCCGGTTCGATGCCAGAATCACGAAAATTCTCGCGGGGCCACGACGGGGCCACGGCGTCCAGGCAGAGGGGAAAACTGCCGAACTTGGAGTAGCTTAGGAGAGCAATTCGAGTCCGACACCCGGCACCATCGGCCATTTTGTCCAGTCTGGACACATGGGTGACACAACGTACCTAAGACATAGGTGACAAGCTCGGCCCGAACGGGTTGTCGAGGGTTTGCAGGGTTCGTTGTTCCAGACGCTTCGGATTTTGTGCGGAGAACCCGGCTTTCCTGCCGTTTAGGAAGCGCATCTGTCCCTGAATTCCCACTCCGATCCTACCAGTCCGACGGTGCGCCGCGTCGACGGCGGCGTCGGAGGGGCAAAGACCGGTCGCGCCTCCCGGCCCGGCGCCGCAGTCTCCAGCCCGACCCGAGTGGTCCGCCCGGCCGCTCCTCTCGCGTCGGCTAGGCCGCGGCGCGCGCAGGCCCCGGGGCGGCGAGCAGCGCCGCGGCATCGGCTGCCGTCATGGCGCGCCCGAAAAGATAGCCTTGCCCGAAACCGCATCCAAGCCCGGCGAGGAGATCCCGCTGGCGCCGCGTCTCTATGCCTTCGGCCACCACCTCGAGCCCGAGCGCCTCGGCGAGGCCGATCAAGGCGCGCACGATCGCTCCGTCCTCGGGGCAGGCGTCGAGGTCCTGGATGAAGCTGCGATCGATCTTGATCACGTCGACGGGATAGGCCTTGAGGTGCGACAGCGACGCAAAGCCGGTGCCGAAGTCGTCGAGCGCCAGCTTCACTCCCGCAGCAGCCAGGGCCGCGAAGCAGCGTTCAGCGCTTTCCGAGCTCCGGCCGAGCAGCACGCTTTCGGTGACCTCAAGCTGGACGCAAGAGGCCGGCAGCCCTGCCGCGGCGAGCCTGGCGATCAGCCGGCCCGCAAATGCGGGGTCGCGCAGCTCGGCGGCCGAAGCGTTGATCGCGACATGGCCGAAGGCAAGACCGAGCGCGCGCCAGCCGGCAACATCGTCGACCACCGCCGCGATCATCCTGTCGCTCAGCTCGGCCGCGAGCGCGGAATGGTCGAATGCCGCCGCCAGCCGGTCCGGCCCGAACGGCGCCTCCCCCGGCGGACAGCATCGAAGCAGCGCCTCGAATCCGACGATGTTGCCGGTCCTGAGGTCGACCTTCGGCTGATAGAAGGGCGTGACCAGCTCATCCGCCAGCGCGCGCTTGGCCACGGCCAGCATCGCGCTGCGCTCCTCGAGGCTGGCGCTCATTTCCGGCGCATAAAGCCGGTAGGTGCCACGCCCCTCCGCCTTGGCGGCATACATGGCCATGTCGGCGCACTTGAGGATGTCGGGCGCGGACGTGTCGCCGAGATCGAGGCAGGCGCCCAGGCTGGCGCGGCATTCAAGCCATTTGCCGTCATACGCGAACGGCGCGTCGAGCAGCCGGATCAGGCGACCGGCATGGCGGTCAACCTCGACGGCAGAGCAAGCGTCCTCCAGGAGCAGGGCGAACTCGTCTCCGCCCAGGCGAGCGACCCGGCCGGCGCCGTCCATCGCCGCCTCGAGCCGCCGGGCGACCTCGACGAGCAAGGCATCGCCGGCGGCGTGGCCGAGCGTGTCGTTCACCAGCTTGAACTCGTCGAGGTCGAGCAGGAGCACAGCGAAGCCGCCGGGCGAGCGCTGCCGCTCGGCGGCGAGCGCGACGAGCCACTGCTGGAACAGCGTGCGGTTGGGCAATCCGGTGAGGGGATCGTGATAAGCCAGGCGCTTGGCCTCCGCCTCGGCGCTTTCGACCTGCGCGACGCTGTGGCTGAGGCGGCGACCCAGCAGGGTCGCCAGCGCCGCGAGAATCGACACCACCAGCAGGATCGCCGGAAGCAGCTTCCACAGGATGCGCGTGCCCGGGAGCTCGGGCCGCCAGATCAGGAAGCCGAGACGCTGTCCCCGCTCGTCGTCCAGCGGAGTCGCGGCCTCGCCGCCACGGACATCCTCGACCCGCGAGAATCGCGGGGAGGCGATGAGCTGGCGCTCGCTGAGATCGGCGAGGAAGTCACGGTCGAGATAGCGGATGCTGACCAGCACCGGCCAACGCCCCCGCCGAGAAACATAGCCCTCGGTGGATTCCTTGACCTGGATCACGCTCACCGCGGCAGGCCTGCCGCCAAGGAGGGCAATCCGGGAGGCGTGGACCGTGCGCCCGGTGGTCCGCACCGTGCTGCCCGGCCTCAGCGGGCCAGCGAGCCGGTCATGACGGCCGGCCGCGACACCCCTCGGGTCGCGGACGAGGCGGACCAGGGGGGCGAGCGAGCGAGCGGCCGTTTCGAGCCGCGCCAGGGGCACGCGCTCGCCGCCGGCGGTCGCGTAGATCAGGCGATCCTCCCCATCGAGGATATAGGCGGCGTCGTGCCTGAAGATGCGGTGCAGCCAGCTGCCCATATTGTCATGGATCCACTGCATGTCCCGCCGCTCGGCGAGGAGATAGCTGGCCGCGTCGTCCCACACCGCGACCGTCTCCTGCTGCAGGGCGAGCTCGTCGATGCTGGTGTGGATGGCGTGGAGGGCGCCCTGGGCCTGGCGCTCGACCGAGACCCGGTCGCTCTCGCGCGTCGCCCAGTGAAGCGCGAGGCCGGCAATCACGAGCGCGCCGAGCACGATCGCGGCGACGGTGCGCGCGACCGCGCCCGAAAACCGCCCGCCGGCTGCGGCCGCCTCGCGCCCGCCCCTTCTGACATGCTCCACGCCCATCTTCGAAGCCCCTAGGCGGGGATTGCCTAATGAGAGGTCACCCGCCGCCTCAGGAATTCACCGGAGCGCCTCCGGACAAGTCCGGCTGCCCGGATCGAGCCGCACTACCTTCTCGCGGAGCACGTGCGTCCCGACGTCCGGCGACTCCGGCGCCTGCTCGGTCCCCACCGGCGCCACGTGCGTGAGACGGGCACGATCGGCGAGCAGCAGCCACAGGGTGATCCGCTCCCGGCGCAGACCGGCAGCCCGGCTTCGCCCGCACATCGGCGCAGAGGCAGCCTCGCCGACTCCCGGCGGGCCGCGGATGTGCGCGCGCAGTCGGCGACGGACCCACGCACGACGAGCGGCCACGCCCCTGCGATCGATCCGGCGCCTCCTGCCTATTGCCGACGCGAGACCTTATTGATCGATGTCCGGCTCCACGAGCTTGGCGAGCTTGCGAAGGGAATCCTGCCAGCCGAGATAGCAGGCTTCCGGAGGGATCGCGTCCGGTATCCCCTGCTGCTCGATCGTCATTTCCGTGCCGACCGACACCGCCTTGAGGCTCACCGCCGTCGTCATCTCGCCGGGCAATCCGTCGCCGTCGAACCGGTCGGTGTAAACCAGCCGCTCGCCCGGAACGAATTCCGTGTAGGTGCCGCCGAAACCGTGGCTGCCGCCGGTCGTGAAGTTGCGGAACGACATGCGGTGCATGCCACCTGCCTTGGCGTCGAGCTCGTGGACGGTGCAGGTGAACCCGTTGGGCGGGAGCCAGCTCGCAACGGCGTCCGCTTCGACGAAGGCCCGGAAGACCTTCTCCGGGGCGGCGGCGATAACGCGGTGCAGCTTGACGATGCCTGGCATGATCATCTCCTCCTTTCGGGAATGTCGCCGCGGCGGCGCGGCGCATTCCTCACTGGAAGGACGAGCCAGAGACGGCTTTCCCGCATGCGTCGCGTCCGTTGTCGCCAAGCGTTGTGCAGCCGTTGCCGAGCGGCATCGCGCGACGACGTCGTGCGCCGTCGCGATCGCGCTCGCGCACCGTTGCCGGTGCTAGCGGCTGGAGCGAGACGGGCCGGTCGCCCTCGGGCCAAGCGCCAGGATCCTCACCTCGGGCCCGCCGGCGACGCCTTCTCGCGCTGCGGCCATCCACAGCAACCGCCCCGCCTGCGTCAACGACACGTAGCGGGCATGTTCCGTCGGGAAGCGCCGTCGTTCGGCCTGATAGCGATCGAAGCGCGTCAGGACGGCGAAGTCGGCGCGGCAGGTCGCGAGCTTCTCGGAATCGACATGGGCGAGATCGACGATCGGTGTCCCCCGTCGACGTTCCTGGACATCGCCCGCGGAGATCTGGCTGCCGAGCATTTCCCGTGCGTCGACGCAACCGGCCGAGCCGAGGGGGAAGATGATCTTCCACGGCCCCTGCAGCAGATCGAGGGCGGCATGCTCGACGAGGATCGTCGATCCGGGAGGCACGTTCGCGCGGATCCACGCGCTGGCGATCTGACGAGTGTCGTTGCGGCGCTCGATGCTTCGCGCGTGGGTGGCCTGGAGCATGGGAAGTGCCAGCGCCGCGGCAAGGCCGAGCGAGACGATCAATCGCCATCGCGCGACCGTGAGCCCCACGATCGTGACCGCCGCCCACGCGAAGCCAAGCGCCAGGAAGGGAAGCAAGGGCACGAGCCACCGCTCCCAGACCAGGCTCTGCATCGAAATCGACAGCAGGAAGGCGAGGAAGGCGGGGCAGACGGCAACTAGGAACGGCCTCGACCTGACCGCCGCGCCCAGAGCGCCCGCAAGGGCCAGGGGCAGTCCGAGCCAACCGAAGGACAGCAACAGGGGGCCAGCCAGATACCAGCCGAGATTGCCGACGAGACCGAACCCGGTCGAGCCGGGGTGAACGGGCCGCGCTTCCCCCGCGAGATCGCCGAGCACGACATCGTAGCTGATCAGCAGGAAGGGAGATGCGGCAAGCAGCGACACTCCCGGCATGAGCAGCAGGAGCACCAGGCCCTTCCGTTCGCCGCGGCCCTGTCTCAGGCGGTCGAGAGAGGCGGCAAGCGGGTTCAGAAAGATGATCGCCGCCGGCCACTTGGTCGCGCAGGCGAGCCCGGCGAAGATTCCCGCCAGGACATGGCTGCGCACGCCCCCACTGCCATGAATCCGGATCGCCGCGAGCACGCACAATTGCATGAACAGGCTCGCCTGGACATCGGTGCGGATCACCTGCGACCAGCCGATATGAACCGCATTCACGGCCAGCACCGAAGCGGCAACCAGGCCTGCCCCTCTGCCCCATAATCGCCTGGCGACGAGATAGGTCAGGAAGACGCAGGCGACGCCGTTGGCGGCGACGAACAGCCGCGCCGGCAGGATGACGATAGCTGGATCCAGATAGACGGCCTGCGCGAAATCCTCGATTCCGCTGAAGCGTCCGCTGGCGATCCCAAGGACGGCCACGGCGCCCATGATCAGCGCCAGGCAATAGAGCGTGACCGTCCCGGGATGACCGAACCATTGCGGGTCCGGCGACCCTCTTTCGAGCATCCCATAAGCCAGCATCATGAAGAGCGGCTCGTCCGGGTCGTTGAGCGCGGGCAGGCCGAACGCGATTCCGTCGAGCCGCAGCAAAGCGGCGAGGCACAGCAGGCCCAGGATCGGGCCATGCTCGCCGAAAAATGACGAAATCGGCTTACGGGATCGGTCGGACGGTTTCGTCATGGGCTTGAATGCCTAGACGTGGAGGATCCATGAAAACCGTAATCCTGGCGGGCGGGCTCGGCACGCGAATCGGCGAGGAAACCGCCCTGCGCCCGAAGCCGATGGTGGAGATCGGCGGGATGCCGATCCTCTGGCACATCATGAAGATCTATTCCGCCAGCGGATACAATGACTTCGTCATCTGCCTCGGTTACAAGGGCTATGTCATCAAGGAGTTCTTCGCGAACTACTATCTTCAGACCTCCGACGTCACGATCGACCTTCGCAATGGCAACGGCATGGAAATTCATCGGGCGCGCAGCGAGCCATGGCGGATTACGCTGGTGGAAACCGGGGCGCTTACCATGACCGGCGGAAGGCTGGCCGCGGTAAGGCCCTATCTGGATCCGGACGAGCCCTTCTGCTTCACCTATGGCGACGGCGTCGCCGACATCGACGTCGCCGATCTGGTCGCCTTCCACAGGACCCATGGCGCGCGCGCCACGATCACTTCCGTTTCGCCGCCGGGGCGGTTCGGCGCGCTCACCACGCAGAACGACCGGGTGACGGGGTTTCGCGAAAAGCCCGATCAGGACGGCGGCCGGATCAATGGCGGCTTCTTCGTCGCCGATCCTTCGGTGCTCGACCTGGTCGATGGCCCCGAGACGCCGTGGGAAGCGCAGCCGCTCGAACACCTCGCCAGCAGCGGCGACCTCAGGGCCTATCGGCATGACGGCTTCTGGCAGCCCATGGATACGCTGCGCGACAAGCAGCATCTCGAGGATCTGTGGAACTCCGGCAATGCGCCGTGGAAGTGCTGGTGATCGCGTCCTGGGCGGACCGCCGCGTCCTCATCACCGGCCATACCGGCTTCAAGGGTAGCTGGCTGTCCCTGTGGCTGGCCTCGAGGGGCGCAAGGGTGACCGGCTTCGCGCTCCCCCCGCCGACGCAGCCGAGCCTGTTCGAGGCGGCGCGCGTCGAACAAGGACTCCATCATATCGAAGGCGATGTGCGCGATCTCGACGCGGTTGTTGCGGCCTTCGAACAGGCCCGCCCGGACATCGTCTTCCATCTGGCCGCGCAACCGCTGGTGCGCCACTCCTACAGCGAGCCGGTGGAGACCTACGCCACGAACGTGCTGGGGACGGTGCATGTGCTGGAAGCCGCGCGCCGCGTGCCCGGCATCAAGGCGATCGTCGCGGTCACCAGCGACAAATGCTACGAAAATCGCGAATGGGACTGGCCCTATCGCGAGATCGATCCGATGGGCGGGCACGATCCCTATTCGAGCAGCAAGGGCTGCGCCGAGCTCGTCATTGCGGCCTGGCGCCGGTCCTATTTCGCCGAGGCCGGACCGCTGCTCGCGTCGGTGCGTGCCGGCAATGTGATCGGCGGCGGCGACTGGGCGACGGACCGTCTCGTGCCCGATCTCGTCCGGGCCTTCGAACAGGGCGAGTCGCCGCTCATCCGCTCGCCCGCTTCGGTGCGCCCCTGGCAGCACGTGCTCGAGGCACTGGGCGGCTATGTGTTGCTCGCCGAGCGGCTGCTGGCGGGGGAGCGCGGCTTTGCCGACGGCTGGAATTTCGGTCCCTCGGACGAAGACGCCCGCCCGGTTTCGTGGATCCTGGAGCGCATGCGCGCGGCCTGGGGCGGCGCGCCCGAGGCGGTCGGCGACAACGCACCACAACCGCACGAGGCAGGGCTGCTGCGGCTCGATTGCTCCAAGGCCCGGACGGCGCTTCGCTGGCGCCCGGTCGTGCCGCTCGCTGAAGCGCTCGACTGGATCGTCGCCTGGCACAAGGCGGTCGCCGCCGGACAGGATGCGCGGGCGGTGACGCTTGGGCAGATCGGCGAATATCAGGCGCGCTCCAGCGCGCGCTCCCGCGCTTCGATCGCAGCGTAGCTCGAGACGAGGGGCGAGCGGGCCAGCGTCAGCATGTTGCCGAGGCGCAGACGCAGCGGGATCGAAGGAAGCGGCAGGGCGTCGAGCCTCAGCCCCGCCGCCTGGGCCGCCTGGCGAATCAGGAAGTCGCTCGGAAAGACATTCCGGCACGCGGCGACCTCGATCCTCTCATAGCCCGCCCAGCCGAGCAGGCTGCGCATGGTCCGAGGATTGAAGAGCTGAGGGTGCTGCAGGCAGAAAGGCGGCCATCGTTTCCCCAGCAACCGGCGCAGGAACGATGCCTCGTTGTGGGTCACGATCACCAGCATCCCGCCGGGACGAAGCTTGCGGACGATCTGCCGGGCCGTGGCGAGCGGATCGATCATGTGATCCAGCACATGGATCATCATCGCCAGCCCGACCGATCCGTCGGGGACGCCGGACAGATCCTGCATCTCGCAGGTGATCGTCGCGGGCCTGCCCCCTACGGCCTCGGCCAGCAGGTGGTGCACGCCTCGGTTGGGCTCATAGAGCCAGAAATGCTCGAAGTCGCCGCGCGCGGCAGCCTCTGCGACCACATGGCCGACATCCGGTCCGATCTCGAGATAGCCGCCCGAAAGCTCTCCCGCCGCGGCGGCGGCCTCGAAATAGCCGCGCTGCGTCGCTTGCACCATGGCGCGCGGCACCATGTCCATGTTCGGCTCGAGATCGGCGTAGAGCCCGGCAAGCATGGCAGTGGAGAAATAGAGCGGATTGTAAAGCAGTCCGCAGCCATCGCAGCGGCGATAGGAAAAGAAGACCTTGTTCCTTTTGAGGCCCGACCAGAACGGGTGGAGCTGACCCGCCGCGAGGGTCTCCGCCGCAGGATCGCTGGCTATCGCGGTGCGCCCGCGCTCGTCGCCGCAAGCGGGGCAACTGCGATGGTCGATGGCTGCGCCGGTCATGGCCGCTCCCCCGCCACGCGGAAGGTCACGCGGCTGTGCCAGAACCAGCTTCCGACAATCAGCACGCAGGTGAACGCCGTCTGCGCGACGACCGGCTGGATGCCCGCGACTTCGACCAGCACGGGCAACGTCAGCCAGTTGGCGGCGTAATTGACGATGTAGAAGGCCGAAAAGGCGCCGAATTCCTGCGCAACGCGACCGCGCGTGCGGAACACGCCCAGCTTGTGGGTGAGATAGGCAAAGACCAGGCACACGGCCTGGGCGATCGCCAGCGCCATCAGATAGTGACGGTGCAGGAAGGGAACGTTCCAGACCAGCAGCGGGTAGAAGGCGAGACCGAAGGCCGTGTTCACCATACCGGCGGCGAGGAAGCGGATCGGGCGGACCATGACCCTTCCGCCCGTCACGGCTCGTCCATCAGCGGGATGCGCATATTCGCCTGCAGCACCTCGCGCGGAAGGAAGGGCGAGAGATCTTCGAGTGCGGGGGAGGTGATCCGCCCGTCGGGATGCGCCTTGGCCCCCAGCTTGGGGGCGAACGACACATTCTCGTCGACGAAGATCTCGCAGATCGCCGGACCGTCGGCATCGATCGCCGCGGCTATCGCGTCGGGCAGCTCGGCATGCGAACGGGCCGCCGAATAGGCCAGGCCGAAGGCGGCGGCGACGCGACGAAATTCAGGGAAGGTGACGTTGCTCTTCGGCCCTCCGCCGACCTCCACACCGCCGAAGAAGTTCCGGTGCGTCTGGAAGATCGAGGCATAGCCGGAATTGTTGATGAGGAAGATCTTCACCGGCAAGCGATTGCCGGCGATGGTCTGCAATTCCTGCAGGTTCATCATGATGCTGCCGTCGCCCGTGATGCAGATGACGCGCTTGCCGGGTCCCAGGGCCGCACAGACGCCGATTGCGGCCGGCAGGTCGTAGCCCATCGTCGCGCAGCCCGAATTGGTCCAGAGACGCTGCCCCCGCCGGATGCGTGCGGCCTGGAAGCCGACCACGCAGGCGCTGCCATTGCCCGTCACCACGACGTCGTCCGGCACGAGGCTGCGGAACAGCGCGTCCATGGCGACATAAGGATGAACCAACGGGCCGTGGTCGCCATATTCCGGCAAGACCGTCGGGAAGTGCCGCGAACGCTCGCGCGACCATGCGAGCCATTCCCCGTGCTGCGGCGTGGGCCCATCATAGGGCGCCTCGAGCAGCGCGGGGATCAGCCCGGCAAGATCGGCAAGGACGGGCATTTCCGGCCGGACATTCGGCTTCGACAGCTCCATCGGATCGATATCGACCCAGATCTTGTAGGCGGCTCGCGCGAAGCTGCTCCAATTGTAGCTGACCTGCCGGATGTTGAGACGGCTGCCGAGCACGAGCAGCAGGTCCGCGCTCTGGGTCACCATGTTTCCGCCGCGATCGCCGACGGTGCCGGGCTTGCCGCAATTGAGCGGATGGTCGGTCCACAGTGCGTCATGCGCGTTCCAGCCGGTGACCACGGGCACGCCCAGCCTGGCAATGAGGCGGAGGAAGGCATCATGAGCCCCGCTGAGGCGGACACCGCTGCCGGCGAAGATGACGGGTCGCCGGGCGGCGGCGATCCTGGCCACGATCGCGCGTGCTGTGCCCGCAAGATCGGTCTGGCGCCAGGGCTCGGCGAGCTCGGCGGGATCGAATCCGGGCAGGAGGTCCTCGGGGTCGATCATCGCCGCCTGCACGTCGAGCGGGATGTCGAGCCAGACCGGCCCGGGGCGCCCGCTCTTCGCCAGATAGAGGGCCTTGCCGAGGTGGTAGCCGATCGAAAGCGGGTCGTTCACCATGGCCGCATATTTAGTGATCGGCCGCACGATGGGCTCTATGTCGAGCTCCTGGTCGCCATATTGGCGCAGCGGAAGGCCGGTGCTGCGCACGGTGGTCTCGCGCTTCACCTGGCCCGAGATGACCAGCATGCCGATCGAATCGACGAACGCGCCATAGACGCCGGTGATCGCATTGGTGCCGCCCGGTCCCGACGTGACATTGACCACGGCAAGGCGATTGGTCAGCCGGTAATAGGCCTCCGCCGCGATGGCGAGCGCCTGCTCATGGTGCGTGAAAGTGGTCTTGAGCGCCGCATGCGTGCCGAGCGAGTGGTTGAGGTGCATCGCCCCGCCGCCCGTCAGCATGAAGACGTCGCGGATGCCGTGCGCCACGAGCTGATCGGCGACCCAGTCGGAAAGCTTCACGCGGGGCATCTGTTTTCTCCACTGGCAAAAGCGGTGCGCCGGATCGCCTCGTCCAGCGGCACGGTGAGGACGACGCCGAGCTCTCGGCGGATCGCTTCGGTCGACGGGACGAACCGGCCGGGATTCCAACCGGGATCGACGCCGCCCATCACGTCGACACCGGGCCCGCCGAGAAGCGCCGAGATGCGCTCGGCCAAGGCGACCAGCGACACGGCCTCCTCCGAGCCGCAATTGTACACCGCGCCCGGGGCTGCGGCGGCGAGCATGGTCCACAGCCAGACGGCGAGGTCGGCGGCATAGAGGTAGGAGCGCACCGCGCGGCCGCTGCTCTCGATACGGATGCGGCGGCCCGCCATCGCATCGCGGATGAAGTTCCCTGCCGCAAAGTGCGTGTCGAGCGGCAGCATGGGGCCGAGCAGCGCGAAAATGCGCGCGGTCACGACGTCGAGGCCGAACTGGTGCCCATAGATCGCGCAAAGCGTCTCGGCGGCGCGCTTCCCTTCCGCATAAGCGGATTTGGGATCGCGCAGATCGGGGCCGCCCATCCAATCCTCGTCGACGTGCGAAAGGCTTTCGGGCTGCACGCCGTAGACCGCGCCCGAACTCATGAAGAGGAAGCGCCGGGCGCCGCAGCCGAGCGCGAAATCGAGCGCCCGGCGGGTTCCGGTGGTGATCGTGTCGAACATGAGCCGCGGGTCGCTTGCGGTCAAAGCGGCGCTCGCGTCGGTGGCACCGTGGATCACGCCGGTGAAGCGCTCACCGGAGGAGGCGAGATCGGCGATGTCGCCTGCGACGAGCGTGAAGCGCCGCGCCAGGTGCGGCGCGCGCCGTTCGAAGGCGCGCGGATCGCGACTCAGCAGCACCATCTCCACATCGGCAGGCGCGCGAGCGACCACTTCCAGCATCCATCGACCGATGAAGCCGGTGCCGCCGGTCATGAAGATCCGCGCACCATCGAGCCTCGGCCAGACCGGTGCGAGGGCGGCCACGGCCGCCTCGATATCCCGCTCGACGATCATGCCGTCGCGAGCCCCAGCCTCGGCCGGTGCCGCATATGCGCCCGGGCGGATTCGGCGATGGCGTCGAGCGACAAGGCCCAGACCATGAGGATGATGAGGCCCGGCCGAACGAAATGGCCCCAGGTCAGCCCGAATGCCGGGCTCACCGTCCGTTCGCCCAGCCAGCTCGCGCTCGTGATCTCCAGCACCGTCGCCAGCGGAACGTCGCCGACCAGGCAGAGCGAATAGGCGCAGATGACCGCCACGGCCGGACCGAGCCTGCGGAGCGGCTCGAGGAAGACGAGGAACAGCAGGAAGGTCTGGGTATATCCGCCGGGCGATTGCGTGACGAGATAGGTCCCCAGCAGGATCGCGGCGATGCGCGGCGCGGAGAGCGCGTGCGGCTGCAACCAGGCGGCGAGCAAGGCTGCCAGCGCCAGCGCCTGCGTCGTTCCGATCGCCAGGGGGACGGCGAATTCGACATTCTCGATCGTGCGCGAGGACACGAATTCGAGCAGCGGCACCTGGGCTTCGCGCATGTTGAGGAAAGGCGCATAGCTGGTCGAATAATTGATCTCGTTCCAGACCTGGCCGCTCTGGAATTCCACCCAATTGGCCATGTTGGAGAGGATCTCCGCCGGCGTGCCCGAACCCACCAGGATCAAGGTGAGGCAATAGAGCGCGAGCGTCGCGATCCCGGCCAATTCCAGCATCCGCCACTCGCGGCGGATCGCGAGGTGAAGCACCGGCAGCACCAGATAGGGCTTGAAATTGATCGTGATCGCGGTCGCGATCCCCCGCCAAAGACGCGATTGCAGCAGCGGGCCATGGGCCAGGATGAAGGCGGCCAGGCAGACGAGGATCAGATTGCCGCGCTCGAGCGTGAACAACAGCGGCAGGCCGAGCGCCATGGCGATCGTCCGCATGGGGGCGGTCGCCGGATCGGCACGGCGGAAGCTCAGCCACAGCAAGGCCACGTCCACCAGGTAAAAGCCGGTCATCGCCGCCCGCCCCAGCCAGTCGCATTCGCGCGCGTGGAAGGAGGATTGGAGGTAGCAGCCGGGCAGGCTGAACAGGTCGAGGAACAGGAAGGAAAGCGGCGGATAGATGCTGCGCCAGACGTCGTAGATGCCGCGATTGTTCGCCCAATAGGCTGTGTTGAACCAATCCATGAAGGTGTCGTTCGTGTCGAACACGAAGGGCTGCGGCAGGTAGCCGCGCGCGCGGAAGAACAAGATGGTCGCGGCGAGGCTCACGATCACGCCGAGCGCCAGGACCAGCTCGAGACAAAGCGCCATACGGCGCGAAGCGCGCGTCATCGGAGGCTCAACGGGAAATTGATCCGCTCTTCCTCGATCACCAGCGGCACGTTGCGGCTGCGCTCGACCAGCAGGCGGACCTGCTCGGCCACCAGCCCGATGGAAAGCAGGATCAAGGCCAGCGAAGCGGCGGCAAGGGCGAGCCAGGCCAGGACGGCGGCGGGGCCATCGAGAAAGACGGCGATGACCGCCGCCAGAGATAGTCCTCCGGCGACGCTCCCGACCAGCGCCGCGACGAGCAGCGGCAGCCGCAGCAGCGAACGCGCGGATCCCGACAGCGCGGACATGGCAAAGGCGAAAAGGCTGCGCACGCCATTCTTGCTCTCGCCGGCGC
The DNA here is from genome assembly GCF_003347635.1 of Sphingosinicella terrae. Classification (GTDB taxonomy): domain Bacteria; phylum Pseudomonadota; class Alphaproteobacteria; order Sphingomonadales; family Sphingomonadaceae; genus Allosphingosinicella; species Allosphingosinicella terrae. The sequence continues at coordinate 536,821 of NZ_QDFY01000002.1, read as the reverse complement.
TGCGCTGGGGGCGGTCGAACGGCACCACCGCGATGCGGAAACCGGATTCCACCAGCATGCCGCGAAAGAAGGGCTCGGGCTCGTTCCAGCGTGCCAGCGCCTCCACCACCTTCCGGTCGAACAGGCCGAAGCCGGTGGCGCCCGGGATGATCGGATAGTCCGCCACCCGCGAAAGAACGGCATAGCCGAGCCTGCGTACCGCACGCAGCAGCAGCGGCGCCCGCTCGCGGCGGCGCTGGCCGAGCACGACCTGCGCGCCGGAACGCCATTGCTCCACGAACGTGGCGATCATCTCCGGCGGGTCCTGGAAGTCGGCGCCCATCCCGATCACCGCCGCGCCGCCCGACTGGTAGACGCCGTGGGTGGGCGAGCGCATCTGGCCGTAATTGCGATTGTTGAAGATCGCCCGAATGCGAGGATCCTCGCGGCACAGTTCGCGGATGAGCTCGCGTGTTCCGTCGGTGGAGCAATTGTCGATCAGGACGATCTCGTGAGAGGATGCCGCTTTCGCGGCCTCCGCGGTCACCGCCGCGCAGATGCGGCGGACATTCTCCGCTTCGTTGTAGCAGGGGATGACGATGGAAAGTTCGGGACGCGTCATGCCGGTCCCTCTCCCCGGGACAGGAGCCGCAGGCGGACGCCCGTCGCAGGCGCGTAGATTTCGGTGAAGGCGGCGAGGAGCAGGAGGAAGGCGAGCGCGCCGACGGCGGGGATGTTGACCTTGCGGTCGGTATCGAGCCGCGCGGCCTCGATCACCTGCACGTCCGAGGCCGTCTCTCCCGCGAGCGCCTCGACGGCGACCTCCTCGTTCGCGCGGGCATAGACCTCGTAGAGCGCCTGGGCGAAGCGGTAGTCGCGATAGAGATTGAGATAGTCGCTCGAAATGCCGGACAGGCCGGCGACGTTCGGCCCGGACGCCTCGCGACCGGGGATGGAAGCCCGCGCGATTTGAGACTGGAGCGAGACGATCTCGGACTGGACGGCGAGGAGGCGCGGATTCTCCGGCCCGAGGAAGCCGCTCAGCGTGCGAAGCTCGACGCGCTTGGCCTGCAATTGCGCCTGCAGCCCTGCGCGGAGCGATATCTCGGTGCCGAGCTGCGCCTCGGGCGCGGCAAGATTGTTCTGTCGCCGGAAGGTGTCCAGTGCCGCTTCCGTTCGCGCGACGCGCCTTGCGGCCTCGGCCAACCGTTGCTCGACGATGCCGCGCTTGCGCGCCGTCCTTTGCTGTCCAAGCAGCACGATGCGGTCGCTGATCGCTTGGCCATAGGCCCGGGTGAGGGCCTCCGCCTCCTCGGGATCGTGGCTGCGCACCTCGACCTCGATCAGCCCGCCGGTAAGCGAATGGACGTCCACCCGGCGCGACAAAGCGAGGCGAGCATTGCGCGGGCTGCCATAGGCTTCGGGACGGGCGAGTTCGAGCCGCTCGATCACCGCATCGCTCACCTCGGCGCTCCGCGCGATCGCCAAGTACATGTCGATCGGCTGCCTGGCCCCGCCCAGCAGGGCGGCAAAGCCCTGAAGACCGCCGCCCATCCCTCCCATCGTCGAGAGTCCCAGGCTGCCGGGGTCCTGCGGGAGAACCTTGGACCGCGCCACGAAGGGTTGCGGGAACAGGCACAGCACCGCCAGAAGCGTCGCGAGCACCCCATACAGAATGCGCCGCCTGCCCGGGTGGCCCAGCGTGGCCTCGATGCGCCTGCGCAGGCTCATTCGGCGAGCGACTTGATCGACGCGGCGCCCACCACGCCGCCGAACAAGGTGCCCATGATGTCGCGCAGTCGTGCCCAGAACTCGCCGCGATTGGCGTCGATGGGGATGAAGACGAGGTCGCCGGGCAGCGCCGGAGCGCGCAGGGTCCGCGCGCCGTCAGCCAGCACCGTGCCGTTCGCGCGCACGACGAAGATCTCGCCGTCGTCGCCCATGTCCTGAACACCGCCGGCGAGCTCGACGAAGTCGCGGATGCGCCGCCCCTCCTGATAGGCGAAAGAGGCGGGCGTGGGGACCGCGCCGAACACCCCCACCGTCACCGGGCGAGGGGGAACGTGGATCATGTCGTTATTCTCGAGCACGAGTTCGCTCGGCAGGTCGACCGCGTCGACGGGCAGATCGAAGACCAGCCGCCCCGTCGGCTCGCGCTGCCCCATCTGCGCGACCACCGATCGGATCAGCTCGATATTGGCGGGCTGGACCATTTGCGATCGCTCCGCCGAGATGAGGGGCTGCGCGGTGAGCAGCAACTCCGCATCCTCTATCGCGCGCTCGAAGCTGGCCTGCTGCTGTTCGCGCACGCTCTCGCGCGTGATGACGCTCGCATAGGGAAAGGCCTGGTCGGTGAGCCCCCCTGCCCGCGCCAGCACGTCGGCGAGGCGCGTGCCGGGCTCGAAGAAATATCGCCCCGGCCGCGCCACTTCGCCGCTGATCGTGACGAGCAGGGATTGCTGCTGCAGCGGCCGAGCGATGCCGGCGTTGCTCAGCACGCGGATGATGTCGCCCCGGCGTACCGGCCGCGTGCGCGCCTCGGCGGCGGAGATCTCCGCCCAGCCGGCACCGTCTTCGCCGAGCGAGTCGAGCACCATCAGCCGGCCGCGGTCGGCGAGCGTGCTCACGCCGCCGGCGTAGAGCAGCGCGTCGGCCAGCGTCTCGCCGGGCGCGAGCTCGTAGATCGCCTCCCGATTGACGCTTCCCGTCACCGCCACCTGCTCGCCGGCGGGCGCGACGAAGATCACGTCGCCGTTCTGCAGCACGGCGTCCCCGCTGCGGTCGCCTCTGAGCAACAGGTCGTAGAGGTCGAAATCGGAGACGAGCTCCCCGCCCCGCCGCAGCTGGATCGAACGGAAGCTGCCTCCGGGCGCCGGCCCGCCCGCCGCCAGAACGGCGTTCACCAGCGTCGACAGGCTGCCCACCGTGAACGAGCCGGGCGAAGCGACGAAACCCGTGACATAGACGGTGACGCCGCCAAGCCGGGCCACCGTCACCTGCAGCTCGAAGCTGCTATATTGTCGCGAGACTTCCCGGCCGATCACTTCCCGCAGATCGGCATAGCGCACGCCGCCGACCATGACCGGGCCGATGCGCGGGATGAATATTCGCCCTTCGGAATCGATCGTGCGCTCGAGGTCGGTCGCCTGGACCGCTCCCGTCAGGGCCAGCCTGATCCGGTCGCCGGGATTGAGCCGATAGTCGGGCGGAATCGCCGCTGTCGGCGGGGCGGAGAAGTCGCGTCCGCCCGGCACCAGCAATTCGCTGCCGAAGCGCCGCAAGGGCTTGCCCGCGATGGTGGAGACGAAGCTCTCGAACTCGCCGGGAGGCGCGGCTTGCGTGAGCCTCGTTTCCCCCGCGCCCATTCGGTTCGCTGCACCGTCCGCCGAGCCCTGGGTCGGGGCATCGATGCTCACGGGCTCGAACGGCGAGACCGGGGCCGGCGCCGGGACCTGGGCGGTGGTGGCCGTGTCGATGTTCCTGCCGGCTTCCCCCGCCTGCTGCTGGGCGGGAGAGACGGGAAAGGAAAGCTGCGCCGAACCGGGCGCAGCGAATGTCAGGGCGGTGCCAGCGGCAAGGCTGGCCGTGAGGACCCGAAGGCGCATCGTCAGGCCGCCTGGACCAGAGCGGGGGCAAGCCCCGCCGCGGGACCGAGCAGGATGCCGGCCGCCCGCTCCCAAAGTGCGGGGCTGGCCGCGGCGAGTATGCCGCTCCCATGTCCGCCGACCCGGTAGTCCGAGCGATCCCAGTGCGTGACGCGGCCCCCCGCCTCTTCCACGATCAGCGCTCCGGCGGCATGATCCCAAGGCAGCGACCGTTGAAACAGGGCCATGTCGTCCTGCCCCAGCAGCAGGCGCGCATAGCTCGCTGCGGCGCACATCGGCACGGGCACGCGATCCAGATGGCGAGCCGCGGCGGCGTGCACGCGTTCGCGGCGGGCGGGCGAGAGGAAGTGCGTGCCGAGCGCCGCGATCGGCCGGCGGAGTGATGTCGGGCTGCACCTGACCCGCTCATGGCCCCGCCACGCGCCCTTTCCACGCTCCGCGAAGCACATCCGGCCTTCGAGCCCGTCGAGGATCCAGCCCATGTGCGGCACGCCATCTTCGACCAGGGCGACCATGATTCCGAAGGGTCCGCGCCCGCTGGCGTAATTGGCGGTTCCATCGAGCGGGTCGACCAGCCAGACGAGGCCGTGCCCCGCCGCGTCGAGCAATTCGGGATTCGCCGCCGTGGCCTCCTCGCCGACGATGCGGGCCTGGGGCAGCAGCGCCGCAAGGCCGGAGGCGAGCCTGCGCTCCGCGGCCAGGTCGACGCTGGTGACGATCTCGCCCGGGCTCTTCTCGGCGATGTCGCCTTGCGCGAGGCGGCGGTAGCGCGGCATCAGGACGTTGGCCGCGACGTCGTACATCAGGGCCGAAACGCCGTCGTAGAGCGCCATGGCGATCACGCGGCCATGCTTGCGACGCGCCTGGCAGCGGCCGATGCGCTGCGATCGCGGATCATGGCGATCCGCTTCGCGTCTTCCCCGGCGATGGCGCCGTAATAGTCGCGCTTGTTTTCCAGCCAGGCGAGCTCGAACGCCACGGCAACCGCGATGCCCTGCTCGAAATCCCGGCTCTCCGCCGCAGAGCCGTCGAAGACGACCTTGCGCGTCTCGAACCGGTCCAGTCGGATCGCGCGGAATTCGCGCAAGGCAAAGCCGGCTTCGGGGGAGACGCCGCCGCCGACCACCAGTTCGAGATCCTGATCGGCGCAAGCCTCGGCCACGCGCAGCACCGCGTCGCAGACCTGGCGCGAATCGATCTCGGCCCGCGACAGACCGCTCGAAAGCGTGAAGTCCACGCGGCCGAAGACGATGCCGTCCAGATGCTCCGCTGCGATGGGCAGCATCTCGGGCAGGTTGGCCAGCCCGGTCACCGTCTCCAGGTTGTAGAGGAACTTCGCGTCCGCGGCCTCTTCGCCCCACGCCTTGCTTCGCGCTTCGACATATTTGGTGAGCGCGTAGGTGGTCTCGATCATCGGCGCGATCAGATAGTCCGCGCCATAAAGCTTCGCGGACAGCAGATCGCTGATCGCCTCGCAGCCGCCGATCTTGAGCGCGACGCCCAGATCGGCACGATGCGCCAGTTCGAGCAGACGGAGCAATTCGTCGGGCCGCGTGCCCTCGGCCTCGAACTCGGCCTTGACCGCCACCACACCATATTCGTCCCGGCCCTTCCTGAGCATGTCGAGCATGTTGCGTTCGGTTGCATTCATCGTCGGCCTCCCGGTCCGGTGGTGTATCGCCAAGGGAGACGGCGCAGCCGCCGCAGGCCCGCAGCAAAAATGTGGGCGCGAGAAAAATCTCATGCGCCGTGCGGAATTCCGGCCATTCGGGCTGCGGGATTGGCCGCCCGGCTTCGTCTGAAGCGTAATGCCTGTTCGGTTCGGCCTGCCGCACCTGTCCGCCATTCTCCTGTGCTCGCAGGCGAACGGGGTTTGGGCACAAGGTCCGGCGGAGCTTCCGACCGCGCTCGAGTTCGGGTCGCGAATGCTCGAATGGTCGGCCCAGAGGGACGTTTCGGCCGAGCGCGCAACGACGCAGAGCCAGGACATTGTGCGCACCGAAGCGCTGCCGCGGCTGAGCTCGCGCTTCGGACTGCGCCGCGATCCGCTGGGCGGCAGGACGAGGCTTCATGCGGGGATCGATATACCCGGCCCGCTCGGCACGCCGGTGCGGGCGGCACAAGCGGGCGAAGTCCGCCGTGCCGGCAATGCAGGGGACTATGGCCGGATGATCGAGATCGATCATGGCAACGGCTTCCGCACCCGATACGCGCACCTGTCCCGCATCGGCGTGAGACCTGGCGAGCGCGTGGCCGAGGGCCAGACGATCGGCCTTATGGGATCGACCGGTCGTTCGACCGGAAGTCATCTCCATTTCGAGGTTCGCCGGGGCGGGACGATCCTCGATCCACTCGATTACCTCGGGCCATCACGCGCGCGTTTCCATGGCGAGACAGCGCCGCTCGATGCCGGACGTCCCCATATTTCTGCTTTCGCGCGCGGCCGGGGTGCGGCCGGGGCCAGTTCAGGCGCCGGATACTGAGCTCGGCTGGAGGCGATGGGGCGTAGCATGACGGGCGGCCACGACGTTGCCCGGGGGAAATGGCTGCCGAACCGATTCGAACAACGACAAACGGATCACGCCCTTAACCCTCTCAGAGAGATGGATTCCGTCTGGAAGCCAGAGCGAGCTTCTCGACGAGCGCGTCGGGGATCGGCTGGCTCGGCGAGAAGGTGACGCCGGTCTTGGTGGACTTGAGCCCGGCCGCCGCGATGTCTTCGGCATGCGACGCAATGGCGGAGGGCGACAGATAAAGGCCGCATTGCCTGCTGAACGCGGCATAGCCCGCGACGATGGATCGTCCGATCCTGAAGCCGGGCATCTTGTAGGCGATGACTTCCTCGGCGTCGGGCAGAGCGCGCGCAAGTTGGGCACGCAAGCGAACCAGCACGGGGCGAAGCTCTTCGGGAGCCTCGGCTATGTAGGCGTCGTGATCAGCGCTCATGGTCAGGACAGGCTTTCGCTGGCGTGACATGCGAGGCAATGCTCGCCCTCACAGCCTAAACGCAGCGGGATAACTGGATCAAGCCGATCTGGGGAAGCTCTGGGATCGATCCTCAGTCAGGGGAGGACGCCGCCCATATCGGCGCGAAACCTCGCCTCAAGCGAACAAGGCGACGCTCTGGGTGGCGGTGGCAACGAGGCGGCCGGCGGCGTCGCGGATGCTCATCTGCTGGCCGCTATAGCCGTGGCGGGCCTGGTCGGCGGTGCTGCGCAGCAGCCACCAGCCGTCGGTGGTCGCAGGCGGATCCGCGAGCAGGTTGAGATGCCAGTTCATCGAGCTGATCGGCCCCGGCCGGGTGAAGAGCCGCATCGCCGCCGGCGGAAGCACGTCGCCGACGGCGAGCAGCTCGACCATCGGATGAAGGCCGTCGCGGTCGAGGAGGCGCGCCCAGCGGGCGATGTGGGCCTGCCCGTCGCGTTCCTCCGCGGTCATGCGAAGTTCGAAATTGCGGATGAAGGCGACGCCCGGCGGCGGCTCGAACGCCTCCGTCATCGGCGGCGGAGTCTCGGGACCGGATGCATCCGCGGCAAGATCGACATGGGATTCGCGCGCAGCGACGAACAGGAAGGTCGCCCGCACGCCGAGCCCGGCGGCCGAAGCCACATCGGCCTGGACGAACGCCGCGGAGCGGCCGCGGCGCAGCAACTCGGTCCGGATCTCCAGCGCGCCGGCGAGGGGGCCGACGAAGGCGATCTGCGCCGAGCGGAGCGGCGGCAGATCGTCCCAACGGCCCAGCGTCGCCGCGAGTGCGAGCGCCGCCGAAAGGCCGCCATAGACGGTGCGGCCCTGCATCCAGCGATCCGGTACCACAATTCGGCAGGGCTCGGCGGTAGCACCGAGTGCGTCGATCAGGCCGGGCAGCGTCTCGGCCGGAGGAGATGAATCGCTCATGGCGCTGCTGTAGTCGGACGCCGGACTGTTGCGCCAGCCGTCACTCTGGTCTGGCGGCGCCGTCTCGACTATCGGGCCATCGCGCCTCCTGCGGCGCGCGGCCGAGAAAGAAGACCATGACCGAGCTGACCCCCTTCCACATCGCCTTTCCGGTCGACGATCTCGACGCGGCCCGCCATTTCTACGGCGAGGTGCTCGGCTGCCCTGAGGGCCGCAGCAGCGACGATTGGATCGATTTCGATCTGTTCGGCCATCAGATCGTCGCCCATCGCGTCGAGGGCGCCGCGGCACCGCCGCGAGCCGGCGAGAATCCGGTCGACGGTCACCAGGTGCCGGTGCCGCATTTCGGAGTCGTCCTGCGCCCGCCGCAATGGCAGCAGCTCGCGGAACGGCTGAAGGCGCACGGTATCGGCTTCGTCATAGAGCCTTATACGCGCTTCAAGGGCGAGCCGGGCGAGCAGTCGACGATGTTCTTCCTCGATCCCGCCGGCAATGCGCTCGAATTCAAGGCCTTTGCCAGCTTCGACTCGCTGTTCGCGAGATAGGGCAGCCGCTGGAGCACAGCCGGACGAGCATTCCCGACAGGCGTCCGGCGGCCGCGAGACTATGGCGCCAGCCACTTTTGGCCAGTGGTGAGGGCCGGGCGGTCCGTACCGTCCGGCCCGTCCCGCCGACCCCGCCGTTCAGGGCGAAGCTCATTGCGGCTCGGGATTGGTCTCCAGCATGGTCCTGATGTCGTGGAGCAGGCGGCGCATGGCCCGCGACGCCTCCGGCGCCAGGCACACTTTCATCCGCCGCCGGTCGCGCGGGTCGCTTTCCCGGAGGACGAGCCCGAGTGCCTCGAGCCGCCCCAGCCAACGTAAGGCCGTGGTCGTCGGCACCGCGGCAGCGCGGCAGGCGCGTGAGACGTGCACCCATTTCTCCTCGCCGCTCGCCACATGGAGATGAAGCAGCAGGTCCCAGGCCGGATCGGAGAAGAGCCCGGCGTCGAAATAGAGCTCGCGGCGACGGCGAAGCTGGTGGATGGCGCGGGCGAGACGGATCGAATTCCGGTCGAGATCGCCCTCGCGGACGAAGCGAAGCGGGACCGGCGCCATTTCGAGCCCGGGTTCCGCCACCCGCGCCAGCGTGAGCAGCCGCTCGAACTGGCGGCGCGGCAGGGCGACCGGCGCCTCGTCCAGGCTGCCCGCCGGGGCTTCGCTTCCGGATTCCGCCGCCGCCTGCCGCTCGCGCCGACGCGCCAGCGACCGACGCTGCGGACGTGCTCGAACTCTCGTCGCCATCCTCAGTCCCTCCCCCATGATTCCTTGTCCGCCTGCCGCGCGGCATGCGCCGCGACCAGCGCCTCGTGCTCCGGCGCGAGCGCATCGATCGTGGCAAGATATTCGGGCACCTCGCCGTCGGCGAGCAGCACCGACGGGCACTGACCGTCAAAGGTGCCGAGATTGGGCCGGTGCCAGCGATAGCCGAGCATCGACGCCAGCTCGGGAGACAAGGTCCGCGCGACGTCGGGCGGGTAAGCCAGCGCCTGATTCTCGTAGGCCTTGAGCCAGCCGAGGCAGTAGCTGACGATCACCGCCCGCCGCGGCGCCGCCGAGCGGTTCGCGCCGGCGGCATGGACGGTCGAGCCGAGCAGGACGAGCGCGTCTCCGGGCGCGAGCGCGCAAACCGCCGGCTCCGTCGTTGACGCGTCGGCGGCGCGGGGGCGCAGGTGGCTCGCGGGCCACACCCGGGTGGCACCATTCTCCGCGGTGAACGGGACGAACGGCCAGATGACGTTGACGCTGAGCTCCATCATCCCCTTCGGCACCGCCGGCCACATGCTCTGATCGGCATGGGGGATCTGCGCGGGCGCGCCCGCATGCACCTCGAGGCCCTGGGTGAGGCTGATCTCCGGGAAGTCGCACCAGCGGCCGAGCGCCAGGCGCACCAGGCCGAGCAGATCCGGCTGCATGACCAGGCGCTCGGCGCCGGCGAGCCGGGCGAGCAGACGGTGGAAGCGTTTGGTCCGGCGGCCGTGAAAGTCGCCGACGCAGAAGGGCGTATGATGGAACCGGTCGTCGAGGCTCCGGCTCATCGCCTCGATCTCCGCCGCCGGCATCGCCTCGGGAAGCACGCAATAGCCCTGCTCCAGCAGATGTCGGGCCGCAGGTGGGAGCCCGTCGGGATCGAGATGGGCAAAGCGCTCAGGAAGCATGGCGGCCCGTCGGACCCGGGACGGCCTCCAGCACCGGCGCATGGATGCCGAAGCGGCGGCGCATCGCCGGCAGCGTCTTCTCGTCGATCGACACTTCCATGGCGACGACCTTGCTGCCGTCGCAGTCGGTCGGGAGGCAGAGCGGGCGCACCCGCCAGCCCATCGCCACCACCGTCGCGACCCGGTGGCTTTCGCCGATCATGACGTAGCGCCCGATGCCGTTGAGTAGGGCGAACTCGACGTGGGCGAGCGCGAGATACTGGCTGAGTCGCATCACCTCGCTGCCGCGCATTCCAGTGGGTGCGATGGTGAAGCGCGAGGATTCCCAGACATCGTCGGCGACGATCGGTCCGCCGTCGGGCAGGTGCGAGAAGATCGTGCCGAGCATGTGCGGACGCGTCGTCGGCAGCAGCCGCACCGAGGCGACATGGCGGTCGTCGTCGGGTGAGCAGGCGATCAGATAGACGGTATAGTCGTTGTCGAACGCATCGACTTCGAGCCAGCTGCCGCAGGTGGGCAACTGCCAGCCGAGCCGGTCGACGAACACGCGTTTGCGGTCATGGTGCATTTCGACAAGGTGCCTGCTGAAGCGGAGGCGCGCCCCCGCATCGACGAGCTTGATCTGCATGGCGCTTCCCTTCCCGCGAAGGATGGCGGCGCCGCGTAGCGGCCGCGATACGGGTAACTACCCCTATGGATTGCCGACACATGGCGCCCGATCAGACGGGCGGGAGCCATTTCATGACCGCAACCCTCGCCGCCGGATCGCGCCGCTGGCGGCCCTTCGGCGCCGCCAACCTGCCGCATCCGGAGACCGCCAGCCTGGAGCGCATCCCCGGCAAGGCGGGCCTGCCGATCGTCGGCGTCATGCCGGAAGCGCTGGCCGATCCGCTCGGCTTCGCCCGGAGGATGACGGCGGCGCACGGCCCCGTCTACCGCTTCCGCGCCTTCGGCCACTGGCATGTCCACGCTGCCGGCACGGAAGCGAACGAGCGGCTGCTGTTCGACGAGGCCGGCGCCTTCTCGGCTGCGCAAGGCTGGGCGCAGCTCATCGAGCCCCTCTTTCCGGGCGCGCTGCTGATCCTGGACGGGCCCGAGCATCGCGCCGACCGGCGGCTGATGGGCGAGGCGTTCCGGCAGCCGGCGCTGGACCGCTATCGTGCGATCTTCACGCGCGACATCCAGGCGGCGGTCGAAAGCTGGGTCGGACGGAGGATCGACGTGTATGACGAGATCAGACGATTGACCTTCCGGATCGCCGCTTCGACCTTCCTCGACCGCCCCCTCGACGGCGAGGCCGAGCTGGTGATCGAGTCGCTGCGCCGGATGATCCGCAGCCTTCTGGCGATGGGCGCCAGCCCGCTGCCGAGCCTGGCCCGTGCGCGCGGCCGCGCCGCCAAGGCCCGGCTCGATGCGATCCTTGCGCGGTTGGTCGCGGAGAAGCGGGCCGCTCCGGGCGCCGATTTCCTGTCCCGAATGGCCGCACTGGACGACGCGACCGGCCGACCGCTCCCAGTATCCCGGATCTGCGACAGCTTCAGCTTCCTGCTGAGCGCCGCCCACGACACCCTCGCCTCCTCGCTAACCTCCTTGCTCTACTATCTCGCGGTGGAGCCCGCCTGGGCGGAGCGGCTGCGCGCCGAGCTCGAGCCCTTTGCGGACGATCCGGCAGCCGCGGCGACCGCGGCGCTTCCGCTCACCGACATGTTCTACAAGGAGACGCTGCGGCTCAACGGACCGGCGCCGGTGGTGTGGCGCCGGGCGATGCGCGACGTCACGATCGCCGGCCATGCGATCCCGGCCGGGACGATGACCGGCGCCAATCTGATGATCACCCATCGCCTGCCGGAGCTGTGGCCGGAACCGGAGCGGTTCGATCCGCTGCGCTTCTCGCCGGACGGGGAGCAGGCCCGCGGCCGCTTCGCCTTCGCCCCGTTCGGCGGCGGCGTGCACAAATGCCTGGGGCTCCATTTCGCGCGGCAGCAGGCGCGCGTCTTCCTTGCCTCCCTGCTCCGCCGCGCCGATCCCCGCCCCGGACAGGCGGCGCCGGTGCGCTGGTACCATTGGCCTAATTGCAGGCCGCGGGGCCCCTTCCTGCTGACGGTGGACCGACGATGTCGTGAAAGGTGATGTCGGAGGCGTAGAGGGCTCGGACGATGAGCTGGCCACGCGTCGCCACGCCGTAGCGGCGCTTCGCCGCCTCGACATAGGCGTTCACCGTCTTGTGGCTGAGGCCGAGCAATTGGGCGATCACCGAGTCGCTTTTCCCCTGCGCGCACAGGATGATGCACTCGCGCTGCCGATCGGTGAGCGGCGCGCCGCGCCGGAGCGGCGCCTTGGCTTCGCCGGCGAGCCGCCGGGCCGCCTCGAATCCGAAGGCGGCGATCGCCTGGAGAGCGGCGCTGTTCTCGCGCGGAAGGTGCCGGCCGGCGCGGACGGCGAAATGGCAGGAGCCGAGATGCTCGCCCGGAATGTGGGTCGGCACCACGAAACCGTCACCGAGCCCGGACTGCGCCACCGCCGCGGCGCGACGGCGATTGCGCTCGGTCGGAGTCACGATCGACCAGACCTCGTCCCAGAAGAACCCTGCCAGCGTCCGCTCGCACGCGTCCATGATCGGGTCGTGCAGCGGCCGCCCGTCCTGCCGGCTGATGCTGATGAACTCGAGCGGGTAATTGCCGATTCGGACGAGGCCGGCCGGAGCGGTGCTGAAGTCGGCATGATGGATCATCAGGAAATAGTCGGCGCCGAAATCACGGACCGTCTCGTCCAACAGCAGATGCAGCTCGGCACCCGAAGCGATCGTCGACGCGCTTTCGGCGAACGCCTGTACCCGTTCGAGGCGTGACGGCATCCTGCCCCCCATTTCCACAATAATTTTTTGCGCGGCAAAAGCTTAGGTCAATCCCGGCGACAGGGGAAGGCGGCGCGCGGCGGGCGTGGCACGGGTGAGACATTAACCCCGTCCCCTTTATGATGCGAAGGCGCAGGCGAATCGGCCGGACAGTCATGTCGTCGGCCTGTGATTCGTGCGGGGACTATGCGACCCTTTCGGGATCGCACGGGGATGGGAGCTGAAGACGGCGACGGCTGAGACCCTGAACGGCGAGACGCCCCCGTTCGAGGTGATCGTGGCCGAGCACGGCCCGCTCATCTCGCGCATCGCCATGTCCTACGAAGCCGATCCGGCGCTGCGCGAGGACCTCACCCAGCAGATCCTCCTGGCGGTGTGGCAGGCCCTGCCCACCTATCGTCGCGACGCCTCGCTGCGGACGTTCATCGCCCGGATCGCGCAGAACCGGGCGATCTCGTTCGTCGCCCGCCAGGTGCGGCTGCCGCCCCTGGCGGAGATGCCGGAACGAGTGGAATCGGATGCGCCCAGCCCCGAGGAGAGGGCGATCGATGCCAGCGAACGACGGCGGCTGCTCGACGCCACTCGTCGCTTGCCCTTGCCGCAGCGACAGGTGATCATCCTGGTGCTTGAAGGATTTAGCTATTCCGAGATTGCGGACATGCTGGAGATCGCGCCGAATGCGCTGGCGCTCCGGCTGTCGCGTGCGAAGGCTGCCCTGAAGAAGATGCTGGAGCCGGCGTCATGAGCGATCTCGATCTCGACCGGCTCGGCGACGTCTGGCGGCAGCAGCCCAGTGCAAGCGAGATGGCGGACCTGCAGCGCTCGGCTGAGACGGTCAGGCGCCGCGCGCGATGGGCGCAGCGGGCGGATGTCAGCGCGGCCATCCTCATCGCCGGCGCGGTTCTCCTGTTCGTGCTGCGCAATCCGGAGCCGAGCACCATGCTCGTCGGCAGTGGAGCGATCCTGCTGCTCCTGTTCAGCCAGATGCGGCAGCGCAAGCTTCGGGCGGCGGAGCTCGAGGGGCTTGTCGGATCCAGCGAGGAAATGCTCGACCAGTCGATCGAGCGCCTGCGCCAGTCGCTGAAGCGTATCCGTTACGGGGCTCTCACGCTCGGCCCTGCTTTGCTCGTCGGCTGGCTGCTTGCGAGGACCGCCAACCTCGCTGCCGCGGCGGCGCCGGATCCCGAGCTGCGGACGATCCTGCTGGTCGGCGGCGTTGCGCTGCTCGCGGCCACCGCCTGGACCCTCGCCGCGAGCTACCGACAGGTGAAGCGGGAACTCGAGCGGTTGCTCGCCCTTCGCGAAGCTTACCGCGTCGAGAGCGAATCAAGTACTTTGGATTGACTTCGGAAGATCGGCCTTAGGGAAGTATAAATACTTTGGTGCGAGCCTCGTGGCCCTCGAAGCGTAACCATCGAGGAAAGGCAGCACCATGTACCCCACTCGCGAACATGAGCCGCTCAAGGTCGAGGATCTCCCCGAGCTCGACACCCAGGTCTCCGTCTCCGGATCGAGCAAGCAGCAGGAAGTCGGCAGCGCCGTGTGCATCGGCATCGCCGCCGGAATCGCGATCTATTACGGCACGGCATGATCGTCGGCCCTGAACTGCGCCGCTGGGCCGGCGACAAGCAGGCCCAGCGGCGAAGCCGGGACGCATCCGACGCCTTTGCCGAAGCGTGGAACGAGGGCGCGGTGAGCCGCGCCCTGCGATCCGCCATGGCGGATCTCCCGGACCGGAGCGCGCCGTCCGTCGCGCGATCCATTCAAAGTCTGTTCGCCGATTCGGGCTGGATCGGCGACGTCATCGACGCCCTGGCCGCGGCCGCCCTCGTCGATCCCTATTTCGTCCCGCCGTTTCGCAAGCTCACCGGCGAGGTCAATAGCGGCCTCCTCGTCTACGAGGACGATCTCGTCTCGCTCGCCTGCGCAACCGTCGACATAAGCGGGCTTGCCGCCAAGCGGAGTGCCGGCGGCCGCAAGGCCTCGATCCACTTTTCCGGACAGGTCGAGCTGTTCAAATTCCTCGATGCTGGGCGGGCGCGCCTGCGCTTCTGGTCGATCCCGCCGATCGGCCCGAGCTTCAGCGCCGCGACGGCCGGTTCGTGCGAGCCGGGGGAAGCCCGGGACATCGCCGACGGCGAGATCCTGCAGATCGACGGCCGCTGCGAGAGCTTCGTGATCGAACAGGCGCATTCGAGCCTCCTCCTGCTCCAGGCGAGCATCAAGCCGGACCGGGCACCGGTCAGCGTCGAATATGATCATGAGACGCGATCCTATCTCGGCTGCAGCGCCGCCGACGACAGCGCCTCGCGGATCCAGATGATCACCAGCCTGCTGCGAACGCTCGGCACGGCCGAGGCGGTGCCGGCGATGGTGCCGTTCCTCGACCATCATTGCTTCTTCGTGCGCTGGCACGTGATGCGCGAGCTGCTCGGGCTCGATATTCAGGCATCGTTGCCCCATCTCAAGCGGATGGCCGCGCACGATCCCCATCCGGAGACCCGGCGGGCGGCGCGCAATGTGCTCGATCGGCTCCAGGCGCCGCCGCCGGCGCGGGCGGCAGCCTGACATGGCCCGTATGATCCCCTGCGAAGACGGCGATCCGATCGAGCTCGCCGATCTGATCGAGGCGCTGAACGACGACGCGTTCGATCCCGGCGACGAGGAGGGCTTCGCGGCGATGGCGCCGCTGCTGCGGCGCCTCGCGGGCAATCGCGATTTCCTCGCCGGTCTGGCGGTGGCCGAGCTCAAGGATCGCTGCGCGCGCCAGAGTCTCGAGAATCGCTACAGTGCCCAGGTGATCATGCTGCACCGCGCCAGCGAGAAATATTTCATCAGGGCGAACTTCTGGCCCTCGCCGCAGGACAGCGTCGTGCGCAACAGTGGCCTCGCCCCCTTCTTCTACCACGTGCCGCACGACCACAATTTCTCGTTCCTCACCGTCGGCTATCTCGGCCCTGGCTATTGGAGCGAATATTACGAATATGATTATGAAAAGGTCGTCGGCTTCCCCGGCGAGCCGGTCGGCCTCAGATATGTCGAGACGTCGCGCCTCGAGCCGGGCAAGGTGATGCTCTACCGGGCCCACCGCGATGTCCACAACCAGCTGCCGGCGGACTCGCTGTCGGTCTCGATCAACATCATGGAGGCCTCCAACCGCCTCCCCTTCCTCAGCCAGTACCGCTTCGACGTGAAGAGCTGCCAGATCGCCGGCATCCTCACGCGCAGCGCGACCGAGGCCCTGCTCGCGCTCGCCGCCCATCAGGGCGGCGGCAATGCCCGCGATCTCCTCGAGCGCTTCGCCGCGCACCATCCCTGCGACCGGATCCAGTTCGCCGCGCTGCGCGAGATGGCGATCGCCGCCCCGGACGTCGACACCGGCCTCGACATCTTGGCGCGCGGCACCGGCTCCCCCGTCCGCCTCGTCGCCGAGATGAGCCGCCAGGAGATGAACCGGCTGCAGGCCGGCCGCGACTGGATCGAGGGGCGACCGGTCAGCGCCGGCGCGTGATCAGGATTCTCCGCGGCGCGGCGGAATGCCGCGATAGCCGCGTTGGAAGTCGAGCATCCATCCCGGATATTCCGGAGACAGGCGGCTGACCTCGTCGATCCGGGTCATCTCCTCCGCGGTCAGATCGACCTCGACCGAAGCCAGATTGTCGTCGAGCTGGTCCTTGCGCTTGGCGCCGATGATGACCGTCGAGACCGTGGGCTGATGCAGCAACCAGGCAAGCGCGATCTGCGCGACGCTGCGGCCCTTGGCCGCGGCGATCCCGTCGAGGGCCCCGACGATCGCATAGCCGCGCTCGAGGTCGACCGGCGGGAAATCGAAGGCGGTGCGGCGATCGTCGGCGCCGCCCTCGCTGCCGCGGCGATACTTGCCCGACAGGAAGCCGCCGGCGAGCGGGCTCCACACCATCAGGCCGACGCCTTCCGACCGGAGCATCGGCACGATCTCGCGCTCGAGGTCGCGGCCGACCAGCGCATAATAAGCCTGGAGCGAGGCGACCGGCGCCAGCCCGCGCCGCTCGGCGATGCCGACCGCCTTGGCCACCTGCCACGCCGCCCAGTTGGAGACGCCGACATGACGGACCCGCCCCTGGCGGACGAGTTGGTCGAGCGCCGCCAGAGTCTCCTCGATCGGCGTGGTCGGGTCGAAACCGTGGATCTGGTAGAGATCGACATGGTCGAGCTGGAGCCGTTCCAGGCTCGCCTCGATCTGGGCGAGGATGTGGTGGCGCGAGGCGCCGGCGCCGTTCGGCCCTGGCCCCATCCGGCCGTAGACCTTGGTCGCGATCAGCACCTCGTCGCGCGGGACGCCGAGATTCTTGAGGGACTGGCCGAGGATCCGCTCGGAAAGGCCGCCCGAATAGACGTTCGCGGTATCGATGAAGTTGATCCCGGCATCGAGCGAGGCGCGGATGAGGGCGTCGGCCTCCTCCTGCTGCACACGGCCGATCCTGCCCCAGACGCCTTCGTCGCCGCCGAAGGTCATCGTCCCCAGGCACAGCTCGGAGACGTAGAGGCCGGTGCGGCCGAGAGGATTGTAGCGCATGCAGATCTCCGTCGCGTGAGATGCCGTTTCCAAAGCGGCAAATGAAGGTCCGGTGCAAGCCGGGTCAGGCTTCGCCGCGCTCGAGCGCCTCATCGAGGCCGCCGACTCGGTACCATCGATAACCGTAGGGCTGGAGCAGGATGCGGTGGCGCCCCTTCTCGTCGGGGAGGCTGTGATCGCCGTCCAGGAGATCGACCAGCCGACGCGGCGCACCCCCGGTGGCGGGGGGACCGATGCCGATCTCGCGGGGCGCGTCGCTGAAATTGTGGAGGGTGAGCACTGCGGCGCCGCGCCATTCGTGGCGCAAGGCAAGAATGTCCTTCGGCGCCCTGACGATATCGAAGGCGCCATAGCCGATCTCGGGCGTCTCATGGCGAAGCCGGATCAGGCGCTCGGTCCAGTTGAGCAGCGAACCCGGGTCCCGGCGCTGCCCGGCGACGTTCACATGGGGATAGCCATACGGGCCGTCGGCGATCACCGGACAGTCGCTGCGCGCATTGGTCGTGAAACCGCCGTGCGGCGAATCGTCCCACTGCATCGCGGTGCGGACCGCATCGCGGCCCTCGAGCGACAGGTCCTCGCCCATGCCGATCTCGTCGCCGTAGCGGATCACCGGCGTACCCGGCAGGCTCAGCAGCAGGCTGTTGGCGAGCTCGATGCGCCGCCGGTCTCCGCCGAACATCGGCGCCAGCCGGCGACGGATGCCGCGGCCGAAGAGGCGCATGTCCTCGTCCGGTGCGAAGGCGGCGAAGGTCGCCTCCATCTGCTCGGGCTCGAGCTGGCTGAGATCGAGCTCGTCATGGTTGCGCAGGAAATGGCACCATTGCGCCGCCTCCGGACGTGCCCTCGTCTCCCGCAGCGCCTTTTCGAGCGGACGCACGTCGCCGCTGGCATGGGCATGGAAATGGGTGCGGTTGACCGGGAAGTTGAACATCATGTGCAGCCGGTCGGCGTCCCGCCCGAAATATTCGATGCTCTCCTTCGGCGGCACGTTCGCCTCGGCGAGCATGACGCATTGGCCGCTGCGCCACTGGGCGAACTCGCGAAAGTCGCGGAGCATCGCATATTCGAGCTTCGGCTCGCCCGCCTCGGCGTCGTCGGCGGCGATGACGAAGGGCACGGCGTCCAGCCGGAAGCCGGAGACGCCGAGCTCGATCCAGAAGCCGAGAATCCGGAAAATCTCGGCGCGCAGCTCGGCATTGGCGTAGTTGAGATCGGGCTGGAACTTGAAGAAGCGGTGGAAATACCAGGCCTTCGCCACGTCGTCATAATCCCAGGTTGCCTGCTGGACGCCGGGGAAGACCATGCCCTTGTGGGCATCTTTCGGCTTTCGCTTCGCCCAGATGTACCAGTCGCGATAGGGCGAAGCGGGGTCGCTGCGAGCGGACCGGAACCACGGATGGCGATCGGAGGTATGATTGATGACGAGGTCGATCATCACCCGCATGCCGCGTTCCTTGCAGCCATGGGTGAACTCGACGAAGTCGCCGAGCGTGCCGTAGCGCGGATCGACCGAATAATGGTCGGTGACGTCGTAGCCATGATCCTGCCGCGGCGACGGCTGGAACGGCATCAGCCACAAGGCGGTGACGCCGAGGCCGTGCAGATAGTCGAGCCGGCGGGCGAGCCCCTGGAAATCGCCGATGCCGTCGCCGTTCGAGTCCATGAAGCTGCCGACGGCAAGGCAGTAGATGACGCTGTTCTTGTACCAGAGGCTCCTGATCATCCGCCCACTCCGCTCGGCCTCGATCGCTTCCGCCTCGCCCTTCTCCCTCTCACGCTCGAGAGGTCCGGGAAGAGAGGGTTCGGCGTCGGAGCGAAGCCGCCGTCGCCGAACGCTCCCACCCTACCCTCCCCCTCGCGGGGGGAGGGATTACGGTGGATGCGACCTGTCTGCGCCTTAACGGCGCCGGGCGCGCCGACGTTCCGACCGGCGGCTCAGAGCGTGGCGTGGACCGTCGCGACGGCCTTCAGCACCGCGGCGACGCGGGCGGCGGCCTGGATGACCTCGGAGCCGACATTGTGCTGGGTCAGGATCCGCTCATGGCTGTCGATGCACATGCCGCAGCCATTCTGGGCGCTGACGGCGAGGCTGAACAGCTCGAAGTCGGCCTTGTCGATGCCCGGCGCGCCGATGACATTCATGCGCAGCTTGGCCGGAAGCGTGCCGTAGACGGGGTTGGAGGCGAGATGGACGAAGCGGTAATAGACGTTGTTCATCGCCATGATCGCGGCGGCCGCGCGGGCGGCATTGGCATAGGCGCTGTCGATCTTGCCCTCGACTTCGGCTTCGACGGCGGCGACGAGCGGCCGGTAGCCGGTGCCATGGGCGCAAGCGAGCAGCAGGCCGTATTTGCGGTTGTCGCCGAGAATCTGGTCGTTGAGCAGCGAGCTGACGTTGAGCCGGAGGTCCTTCGCATAATCGGGAAGGGTGTCGGCGAATTCCTTGAGGGAAGTCATGAATTGTCCTTTTGAAGGGAAGGGTCGGATTGGGGCTGAAAAGAAAAGGGGCGCGGCAACATGGGTCGCCGCGCCCCTCCCTGGAGGTCCTTACGCCTGGTTCGGGACGAGCCTGAGCGTCAGGGGCTAACCGCTCAGGCGGCCGGCTTCAGGACCTCTTCACCGGCAGTCCAGTTGCACGGGCACAGCTCGTCGGTCTGCAGCGCGTCGAGGACGCGCAGCGTCTCCTGCGGGTTACGGCCGACATTGAGGCCGTTGACCGTGACATGCTGGATCACATTGTCCGGATCGATGATGAAGGTGGCGCGGAAGGCGACGCCCTCGCCGCGATCGACGATGCCGAGCGCGTCGGCCAGCTCCTTCTTGTTGTCCGCGATCCACGGAAAGTCCGCATTGGCGAGCTGCTCGTCCGAGCGGCGCCAGGCGAAGTGGACGTGGGCGGTATCGGTCGACGCGCCGATCAGGACGGCGTCACGGTCCGCGAACTCCTGCTTCAGCTCGCCATAGCCGACGATCTCGGTCGGGCAGACGAAGGTGAAGTCCTTGGGCCAGTAGAAGAGGATCTTCCACTTGCCGTTGGTCTCGGCCAGGTCGATCGCCTCGCCAGCGGGCAGGGCAGAGGTGCCCTGCTGGACCGGGAGGGTCAGGCCGGGAATCTTGTCGCCAACGGTAAGCATCGTGCTTTTAGCTCCTGTTTTTGCTTTGGTTGTGGATAGGTGAGAACCTTTGCTGCACTGCAATATAGGGAGTGGATCAAATCGTACAAATTGATTAGATGATACTCATTGATCGATTCGTCCGATATACGTGCAGCGTCCCGCGAGAGGGACCTTCGGGCATTTAGGGAAAGAGCCGCCAATGTCGAGCCACCGCCGGGACCCCCGCCGCTGCCCTCCCCCTCAAGAGCGCGCCGCCCGCCCGGCTGTGGGTAACGGCCCGCGTCGGGAGGCCCCCGAATGAGCACCTATCTCCCCACGCTCAAGCAGCTCCAGTACTTGGTCGCGCTCAGGAATCACGGACATTTCGGACGCGCCGCCGATGCCTGCTTCGTCACCCAGTCGACCCTGTCTGCCGGGATCAAGGAGCTCGAGTCCTTGATCGGCGTCACTCTTGTCGAGCGCACGCGGCGCGTCGTGCGGTTCACTCCGCTGGGCGAGCGGGTGGCGGAGAAGGCGCAGAGGATCCTCAGGGAGACCGAGGACCTCGCCGACATGGTGCGCGCATCCGGGAAGCCGCTCGCCGGCGAACTGCGCATGGGAGTGATTCCGACCATAGCCCCCTTCCTGCTGCCGACCATGCTGCCGCGGCTGCGCCGGCAATGGCCCGACCTCAAGCTCTACCTTCGCGAGGAGCCCAGCCAGGCCGCCTGCGATTCGCTGAGGCGGGGCCAGCTCGACTGCGTGCTGCTCGCCCTTCCCTTCGCCTGCGGCGACGTCGAGACCGCCGAGCTGTTCGAGGACCGCCTGATGGTCGCTTTCCCGCCGGGATCGGCGGCGGAAAAGCTCCCCTCCGTCGTCACGCCTGCGGCGATCGACGAGGACAAGCTGCTGCTGCTCGAGGACGGCCACTGCCTCAAGGACCATGCCCTTTCCGCCTGCAATCGGCCGGAGCTTCGCGCCGAGGCGTCGATCCTCGGCACGTCGCTGCACACCTTGGTGCAGATGGTCGACAATGGCCTGGGCATCACCCTGATCCCGGAAATGGCCTTCAAGGCCGGGATCTTGGAGGGAACGGGCGTCGTCGCGAGGCCGCTCGATGCCGACCATCCCAGCCGGCTCATCGCGTTGGTCTGGCGCCGAGGCAGCCCACGCGAAAAGGAATTCCGGCTGCTCGCGGACGCGCTCGAGGCCGCCGCCTGACCGGACGGCGGATGCCCTTCAGCGGGCGTCCGGCGGCGGACCCCACCAGCGGATCGCGCCGTCGCCGAGCACGTCCTTGCGCCAGAACGGGCCCCGGCCCCTGACCTGGTCGACGATCCAGGCGCAGGCCTGCTGGGCCGCCCCCGCCGAAGAGCCCGTCGCCCCGGCGAACAGCGCCTGTCCGCCAGGCGCGATCCGGCCGTGGCGATGGATCAGGACCAGCCCGCCCAGCCGCCATTTCGCCCCGGCTTCCTCGACAATGCGGGCGAGCTCGGCGCGGGCGAGGACGGCGTGATGATCGATCCAGATCTCGTCGACATCCTCCCGCGCCTCGAGACGGGCGACGAAGGCGGCAAGGCCGGCAAGACGCAGCTCCGCGAGGCGCTCTATCTGGGCGCCCGCGTCGAAATCGGCCGACTGGATCCTGATGTCGATCACGGCTGCTCAGAAAACTCCGACCGGGGGAAAGAGAGCGACCTCGACGGCACCGAAGACGCTGTCGCTTCGCTCCGCCCATTCTCCGGCGACCGCGGCACGAACCGCCTCGGCCTCACGCAGCGCGCTGCTGTGGGGATCGCCGCGGCCTCGCAGCCAGGCGATCAGGTCGTCGACCGTCAGCACGTGGCTGGGCAGGTCGACCTCCTCGCGGTCGCGGCCGATGGCGTCGCGGAAGCGGCCATAATAGAGGATTTCGAGCGCTGCCATGCCCCCCCTTCAGTCCATATGCCGCAGGCCGACGCGCAGATAGTCCCAGCCGGTCAACAGGGTGATCGCCGCCGCCGCCCACAGGCTGGCTAGGCCGACGACATGGACCCAGGCCCAATGCGGCACCGCGCCGGACAGGATCAGGGCGCCGAGCGCGACGAGCTGGAGCGTCGTCTTCCATTTGGCGAGCTGGCTGACCGGGACCGAGATGCGCAGGCCCGCGAGGAACTCGCGAAGGCCCGAGACGATGATCTCCCGCAACAGGATGACGAGCGCGGGGATGAGATGCCAGTCGGCGATGATCGGCGCTGCCCCCTGCAGCGGCGGCCGGGCGATCAGCATCACAATCACGGCCGCCACCATGATCTTGTCGGCAATGGGATCGAGGAAGACGCCGAGCCGCGAGACCGTCCCCTGGGCCCGGGCCAGATAACCGTCGAAATAGTCGGTGATGCCGACCAGGCAGTAGAGCACGAAGGTGACGGCATAATCGTACCAGCCCGGCTTCCACAGCAGGAAGACGAGAATCGGCACAGCCAGGATTCGCGAGAGCGTCAGCAGGTTCGGCAGCGTCAGCATCCGTGCGCCGCCTTAGCGGCTTCGCTCCCGGATTGGGAGAGGCGCGCGGACGTGACGGCTTGTGCCGTCCGCCACGGTCGGCCAAGGAAGCACTTGGGCTCAGCAGGAGCGCGTCCGAGGCCACCCGGCCAGGCCGCGTTCGCCGTTTCGTCGCCAGCCCTGGAGAATCTATGCGCCGCCTGATCGCCCTCGCCTTTCTCGCCGCCACCGCCCTCTCGACCGCCCACGCCGCCCGTCCGATACGCTTCGCCGATACCCCGCCGAACGCGGGCGCGCTGGTGCTCCCGCTCGGCAGCGCCGACGAGCTTGCCCGGCGCGGATCGATGCTCGACCCGGCGACGCGGGACGCGGTCGCCCGGGCGCTCGCCGCGGCCGATTTCCGCTACCGCGCGAACAGCAAGCTCAGCCTGCGCGGCCTCGGCCCCTGGTCGCAGATCCTGATCGTCGGCACCGAAGGCGACGGCGACCCCGCTGTCCGGCTCCAGGAGATTGGCGGCACCGCCGCGCAGGAGACTGCGCGCGAGGACGGTCCTGTGACGATCGTCGCGCCGGACGGGATCGGCGGCCCGGCGGCCGCGGCCCAGATCGGCGTCGGCGCCTACCTCGGCGGCTATCGCTTCGATCGCTATCGATCGGCGGATCCCGAGCGGCCGCGCCGCGCCGGCGAGGAAGCGCCGCTGACTATCCTGACCCCGCAGGCCCGCGAGGCCGAGGCCGAATGGCAGCGCGGCGGCGCGGCGCTCGCCGAGGCCGTCCTGTTTGCGCGCGACCTCGCCACCGAGCCGGCCAACATCCTCTATCCGGAAACGTTCGTCGACCGCACGCGCGAAGCCTTTCGCGGCGTCGCCAATGTCCGCATCGAGGCGCTCGACGTCGCCGCGATGGAGCGGATGGGGATGAATGCGATCCTGGCGGTCGGCCGCGGATCGGAGCGGCCGCCGCGCATGCTCATCGTCGAGTATCGCGGCGCCGAGGGTGCGCCCGTCGTGCTGGCCGGCAAGGGCATCACCTTCGATTCGGGCGGCATCTCGCTGAAGCCGGGCAACGGCATGTGGGCGATGAAGGGCGACATGGGCGGCGCCGCCGCTGTGGTGGGCGCCGTGCTCAGCCTCGCCCGTTCGCGGGCGCCGGTGAACGTCGTCGCCATCGCCGCCTTGGCCGAGAACATGCCGGGCGGCGGCGCCACCCGCCCCGGCGACGTCGTCCGCGCGATGAACGGCCGGACGATCGAGATCATCAACACCGACGCGGAAGGGCGGCTGGTCCTCGCCGACGCGGTCGCGCTCGCCGAGCAGCGATTCCGCCCCGCCGCGATCGTCGACGTCGCCACCCTGACCGGCGCGGTCAGCACCGCGCTCGGCGACGAATATGCCGGCCTGTTCAGCCGCAGCGATGCGCTCGCCGACCAGCTCATCGCGGCCGGCCGTACGTCCGGCGAGCCGCTTTGGCGGCTGCCGCTCCACGACAATTATGCCGAGGACATGGAATCGCGGGTTGCCGACATCCAGAACGTAGTGGAGGGCGGCGGACCGGGGGCGGGACTTGGCGCCCATTTCATCGGCAGCTTCGTCGATCGGACGCCCTGGGCCCATCTCGACATTGCCGGCGTCGACGTGCGCAACAGCGGCACGCCGATCGTGCCGGAGGGGATGGCGGGATTCGGCATCCGGCTGCTCGACCGCTTCGTGCGCGATTTCCGCGCCGTGCCGTCCGCCGGCGACCGCTGACCTGACGTGCCGACCGGACAGCGCTCGCCGTTCCGATGACTTCATCGCTTCACCTGCTCGGTCAGCGCCGCTTCCTGCCGCTGTTCGTCACCCAGCTGTTGGGCGCGTTCAACGACAATCTGTTCAAGAACGCGATGGTGCTGTTCGTCGTCTACCAGGTCTATAACGACGAAAAGTCGGAGACCTGGTTCAGCGCGATCGCGACGGGCCTGTTCATCCTCCCTTTCTTCCTGCTGTCGGCGCTGTCCGGGCAGCTTGCCGATGCGCGCGACAAGGCGAAGATCATCCGGCTGGTGAAGCTGGCCGAGATCCTGATCATGATCGTCGGCGCCTCCGGATTGTTCCTCGCCTGGCTGGGCATCGATACCGGCACGATCGCCATCCCGCTGATGCTGCTCGCCTTGTTCGCGATGGGCATCCACTCGACCTTCTTCGGACCGATCAAATATGCGATCCTGCCGCAGCATCTGAAACCCGACGAGGTGCTCGGCGGCACCGGCCTGGTCGAGGCGGGCACCTATCTCGCCATCCTCGGAGGCACCATCCTCGCCGGCATCATCCCGGTCGAGGCCTCGGCGGTGGGTGTCATCCTGGTCGCGCTGGTCGGCTATGTCGCGGGGCGACAGGTGCCGCCTGCGCCGGCGCTCGAGGAGGGGCACCGGATCGACCTCAACGTCATCCGTTCCTCGGTGCGGCTCGTCGGCGCGACGATGCATATCCCGCGCCTGTTCCTGGCCATCGTCTCGATCAGCTTCTTCTGGACGATCGGTTCGGTGCTGTTCATCCAGTTCCCGCCGCTGGTGAAGAACGTGCTGACCGCCGACCGCGCGGTCGCCAGCCTGTTCCTCGCCATCTTCTCGGTCGGCGTGGCGATCGGATCGGTCGCGGTCAACCGACTGCTCAAGGGCCAGGTCTCCGCCCGCTATTCGGCACCTTCGGTGATCTTCATGGGCCTGTTCGTCGTCGCCTTCCACCTGTGCGCAGTGCGCTGGATCGGCGCGCCCGGCGACACGCTCTACGATATCGGCGCGTTCATGGCCCATGACGGGGTGTGGCTGCTGCTCGCCTCCTTGCTCGGCATCGCCGTCGCCGGCGGCATGTTCGTCGTTCCCCTCTACGCCTTCCTGACGACGACGGTGCGCAAGGCCGAGGCGGCGCGCACGGTCGCGGCCAACAACATCGTCAATTCGGGCGCGATGGTGGTCGGCTCGCTGCTCGCCATCGGCCTCTCCTTGGCCGGCGTCGCCACCGCCGACCAGCTGCTGCTCGCGGCAGCGATGTGCCTGGTCTCGGCCTGGCTGGCCTGGAAGCTCCACAAGGCCTGCCGCGACAATGAATGCGCCGATGCGGAAGGTCTGCCGCCGACGGTGTGAGCCGTGCGACTAAAATATTTGAATCTATGTCGGCGGGAATGCGGCGCTAGCCGAACAGGGTGCCGAAGAAGATGAGGCCGCCGATCCAGCCGGTCGCGAAGAGCTTGAGATCCTCGAGCGACGAGCCGGCCTCGAACCCAGCGAAGGGCTGCGAACGGGTGAGCGCCATGGCGGCCGGCGCGGCCCGGCGCGGTGAGAGGGGAGCGGGATCGCGGCGCACGATCCAGGGCGACAGACGGTTCATGCCGTCATTAAGATTTCATTTACCAGAAGGTTGCAAGCGCCGATCGACGCTTCATGCCGGACGTGCCGCGTCGGGACAGTCTCGGCTCAGGGCGTGCCGGCGGGACTGGGCAGGCTGAGCTCGGTCACCGTCACCGGCCGTCCGGCGAAGAAGTCGACGAGGATGGTGGGAACGTCGGGATGGGCCTCGAACAGATCGTGGCCGCCGTTGCGAACCAGGATCCGGTGGAGGCCAGACAGTCCTGCCGTCGCCTCGGCCTGGTCCTCGAGCGGCGTACGGACGTCGAGATCGCCCGAGAAGAGCAACACCGGATGGCTCGCCGCCAGCTCGGTCCGGAAGGCGTCGCCGAGATCGAGCCCCGTCACCTCGCCGCGCAGCTGGGGCATCGGGAAGTTCAGGGCCGAGCCGAGCAGAGCCGTGCCGGCCTGCTCGCGAAACTCGGCGAGCCGCGGGTCCGAAATGCCCGAGGCGATGTCCATCAGCTCGGCCATGCCGCTCATTTCCAGCGGCTCGGCATAGACGAAGCGGTGGATCAGCGGCGCCAGCGGATCGGGATTGCCCGCATCGAGCGCGCGATAGGCGGCGGCGAGTCCGTCGATCCCGTCGGGATTCTTCGCCATGAAGCCGGCAAGCATGCGAAGAACGAAGGAATCGGCGCGGACCGTCACCGGACCGGATTCGCCGGCGGGCAGGATGAAGGCCTGCGGCTCGGCATCGAACCGCGCATGGACGCGCCGCATCAAGGCGGTGAGCCCGGGCGCGGCCGCTCCTTCGATCCGGGTGAAGGCGGCGTCGACCGACGCCGGGCGCTTCACCGTCTGGCCGAGCCCCTCCACCGACGCGAAGGCGGCGCGGCCGACCGATCCGGGATGGCGCCGCATCAGCGCCAGCGCGAGATGGGTGCCGTAGGAGATGGCCCACAGGTCGATTCGCTCGGCGCCGAGCGCGCGCCGAAGATCCTCGATATCCTCGGCGCTCTGCTCGGTCGTATAGCCGGACGGGGAGACGCCGGCGGCGCGCCAGCGCTCGAGGCAGCTGCGCAGCGTGTCGCGATAATATGCGGTCAGCGTCGCCTCGCCGAGCGGCAGCGACGGGTCCAGCGGCCGCTCGGCGGCGCAGGGAGGGATGGCATCGGACAGGCCGACGCCGCGCTGGTCGAGCGCGATGACGTCCGCCACCTGACGCAAGGCGAGGAAGATCGGCTGGCGCGGGCCGCGGGCGGTGCCGGCGCCGGACCCGCCCGGCCCGCCGGCGAGATAGACGATCGGCGCCCCCGGCGCCGGGCTGGTCGAGCGGAAGCGCACGAACCCGATCTCGATCCGCCGCGATCGCGGGTCGGCGCGATCCTCCGGGACCGTGAAGCGGCCGCGCTCGGCGTCGATCTCCGACCCGTCGGCCAGGCGGAAGCGGTACGGCTCCATCCGCAGATCGGACTGCGCCGCGGCCGGCAGCGGCGAGAGCAGGAGCAGGCCGATGGCGGCGGGCAGGCGAAGCCAGGTTTTCATGGTCGATCCTCTTTTCGACGGGTTCGCACCGGCTGGAGGCGGGCCGCCGCGGCGTCCATCCGCCAATCGGTGAACGACCGGCCGGCTCGGTGAACGACAAAGACAGGTCGTCGGTGGGCGCTTATGACTCCGCCATGAGACTGGCGATCGCGCTCCTCGCGCTCCTCCTGATCGCGGCCGCGCCGCCGCTGGCGTCGGGCCCTGTCCTGTCCTGCGCCGCGCCTGGCCGGGACTGCACCCCCACCGACTTCGCCGATCTGCGGCCCGACCGGGGCGAAGTCTGGATCGAGCAGGACATCCAGGTCGACCCCCGGGCGCTGCCGCTCGAGCGCACGCCGATGGTCTGGATCACCGCAATGGCGAGCGCCGAGATCTTCTGGAACGGGCGGCTGATCGGCCTCAACGGCCGCCCCGCCGCCGACGCCGCCGGGGAGCGGCCGGGGCGGTTCGTCGCGGCCATTCCGGTGCCGCCGTCATTGGTCCGGGCGGGGGCCAATCGCCTGCAGGTGCGAATGACGTCGCATCACCTCTGGCTGCCGGTGCAGCAGCCGGTCCATTTCGTCGCCGTCTCGCTCTACGAGACCCCCCGCTTGCCTGGGATCGCTTATTATCTCCCCGCTTTGCTCACGCTTGGAGCGCTGCTTGCGTCCGGCCTCTATTTCGGTGCGGCGGCCATGACCGACCGAGCCGACCGACTGGCCCGCTGGGCGGCGGCGGCATCGGCGCTGGCGACCGCGCAGCTCGGCGCCGAAGTCGCACGCGCCTTCATTCCTTATCCCTATCCCTGGCATCTGGTGCGGGTCGCCGCCATCGCCCTGCTCGCCGCGGCGACCGCCGTCGCCGCCTCCGGCTATGCCGCGCATCGCTTCGCTCCGAATCGCGCCAAGGCGCTGGTCCTCGTCACCGCCGCGGCCGCCGTCGCCGCCCTGCTCTTTCCGCGCGCCTACGACCTCAAGGCGCTTGCGGCCGTGATGGCGGGCCTGGGTGCCATACTGGTCGCGGGCTTCTGGGGCTGGAGGTCCGGCCGCGTCGGGGCGCGGGCGGCGATGGCCGGCGCCGTCCTGCTCGCGGCGCTGCTGATCCGGCTCGAGGCGAGCTTCCTCGACGGCGCCTATTATGTCGGGATCGCCGCCACCCTGGCCGCCCTCGTCGCCGAGCAGGTGCTTGCGTTCCGGCGGGCGCGGACGGAACGCGACGGCGCGGCGGCGCGCGCCGCGGCGCTGACTTCCCGGCTCGCCGAAGCGCAGGCCGCGGGCGAGAATATCGTCGAGCTCCGAAGCGGCGCGCGGACCGACCGCGCGCCGGAGCACGACATCCTCTACGTCAGGGCCGCCGACGATTATTGCGAGGCCGTGCTCGCCGACGGCCGCCGCCTGCTCGTCACCCAGAACTTGACGCGGATGCTCGACCAGTTCTCCGATCGCTTCCTGCGCGTCCACAAGAGCTACGCCGTCAATCGGGTCCATGTCACGCGCGTCGCCTCGCGGCCGGGCGGCGGGCAGGAGCTGCAGCTCGCCGACGGCAGAGTGGTCCCGGTCGGTCGCCGCTATCGCGATTCCTTGCGACTGGCCGGAATGGTAGCCGCAGCCGCGTCGAAGACGACGTCGCGCGGGCGGGCGGGCCCGGATGCGCTCCCGTAGCGCGAGACGGTTCCCGTCGCGTCAGCTCGTGCCGAGAGCCCGCCCGAGCGCCGCGATCCGTCCGCGAACATAGCGATCCTCGTTTGCGGCGAGAGGACCGCGCGCGCGGTCGAGCAGCGTCCGCGCCGCGTCCGGCCGGCCCCTGGCGAGCGCAATCTCGGCCAACGCCAGGTCGACCTGCGCGCCCCAATGACGATCGCCGACGAGCTGCGCGACGGGCTCCCGGTCGATGTCGCGCAGGAGGGCTTCAGCCTCGTCGAAGCGACGCATGGGTATCAGACAGTCGGCGAGCGCCGCCTCGACCGCGTCCTCGAGCGCCATCCGTCCGGCCAGATCGGTGCGCAGCGAGGCGAGCGCCGCACGTATGTGCTCCGTCCCGCCTGCGAGATTGCCGGCGCGGCAGTGCGAGATCCCGACGTCCGTCCGCGCCGCCACCGCCGTGAAGGAGGACCCTCCGTCCCGCGCCGACGCCGCGCGCCAGACCCGCTCGCCATCCGCCGCCGCCTCGGAATAGCGGCCGAGAGAGCCGAGCGCCTGCTGCCGTACCGAGAGCAGGAGGAGCGTGTGGCGATGCGCGTCACCCAGTCGCGACTCCATGATCGGCAAGAGTGGATCGAGTGCCCGGACGACTTCGGGGAAACGCTGCTGGACGAGGAGGGCCTGGGCGAGGTTCAGTCGCAGCAGCAGCGTATCGGGATGTTCCGGCCCCATCGTGCGCCGCATGGCGATCAACAGCGGGCGCAGCGTGCGCTCGGCTTCGACGCCCTCGCCCAGGCGCAGCAGGGTGAAGGCGTAGCGCTGACCGAAATTCAGGCGCTGGCGGACGGTGAAACGCTCGGGCAGTCGGTCGGCGGCCGCGTGAGCTCGGCCATAAGCCGCGCGTGCCGACGTGACATCCTCCCCGGCCAGGGCGATCGTGCCCTCGGCGCTTGCCAGCCAGACTTCGGTCTCGGGCCGACGCTCCGCGCCGCCAGCCAATGCCTGCCGCGCCGCCGTCAGAAGGGCAGCTGCTCGGTCGAGTGAGCCCGGCCGCGTCGACAGCGCCAACGCACCGGCATGCTGCAGCCGGGCATGGATCGCCGGTGCCGTTCGCGCGGCGCCTGCGCGAGAATAAGCGCGCTCCGCCGCCTCGTAATGGCGGAAGGCCGCGCCGTAATCCGAGCGCAAGTCGAACGCGCGGGCGAGAGTCGCGTGGAGATTGGCCGCAACCACTGGCTGGTCCGCAAATCTCCGGTCGATGCCGGCGCCGGCCCTCCCGACCACCTCGACCAGCGTCTCGTCGGCGGCCGAGGCACGTGCCGGGTCGACGCTGGCGAGGACGTCCTCGGCGAGGAATCCATAGCTTGCCTCCGACATGCGCCGCGCTTCGACCGCCTGATTGCGCTGGTGGATCGCGTAGGCGGCCAAAGACGAAGTTCCGACGAGGCCGGCGACGAGGCTGGCCGCGGCGGCGCGGACCCAGGGGCGCCGAGCCGCTCGCCGCTCCTGCAGGCGTCGCCGCTCCGCCTGCCGGGCGATCCGCTCCGCTTCGGCGGCAGCCTCGCTGCGGCGGCGTTCCAGCGCCTCCAGCCGGTCGGCGAGCGCTCCGGCGCCCGGCAGTCGGTCCGCCGGGGCCAGCGCCGCGGCCGCCGCAATGTCCTCGCGAAGCAGCGGATCCTCGACCCCGCTTTCCCACCCAGGCGCCAGCGTCCGGTCGAAGTCCCCCGCGGCAAGCTGGTAGAGGACCAGGCCCAGCGCGAACACGTCGCTCTTGACGGTCGGCACCGCCTCGCCGGTCAGCTCCGGAGCGCGATAGGCGACGGTGCCGGACCGCGAATGGCTGCCGGCCTCGGCCGCCGGCGGCTCGATACGGGTGATCGCGAAAGTGTCGAGCAGGGCGTCGTCGAGCAGCTGCCCGCTGCCGAAATCGATCAGCCGCACCACCGGGCCTTCCGCGCCCTCGCCTTCGTCGACGAGGATGTTGGCCGGCTTCAGATCCTTGTGCAGCACGCCCATGCCGTGGACCGCCTCGACGGCACGGGCGATCCGCGCCGCGACCTGGAGACGCTCGCGCAGCGGGATGGCGTCCAGACCGTGCGCCTGCGCCGCCCACGTCACCAGGTCGCGGCCGCCATAGGCATATTCGACGAAATAAGGCGATTGCTCGAAATTCCATTCGAGCAGGGCCGGCAGCGGCGCCGCCTTGCCCAGCCCGGCGGAGAGCAGGCGCGCCAGCGCCGCCTCCCGCTTCAGGGCCCGCAGCCGCGCCGGCGTGTCGGCGAACTTGAACACGCGCGGCTCGCCGGTCTTGATGTGCCGCGCCAGCCAGACATCGTCGGCGCCGGTGCCGCCGAGCGGCTCGGCCAGCCGCCATTGCGCGCGGCCCGGCACGCCTTCGCCGGCGGCGAACGCGAACCGCGGCTCCAGCGGGGCATCGTTCCGCTCGATCCGGACCGGCGAGGCAAGCCGATAGCCGATCCGGGGGACCGTTGCGATCACTGTCTCCGAATGCGGCCCCAAGGCCTTGCGCAGCTTCGACACGGCGGTCGCGAGGGAGCCGTCGACGACGGTCACGCCGGGCCATACCGCGTCGAGCAGCTCGTCCTTGGTGACGACCTCGCCTGCCCGCAGCAGCAATTCGTGGAGGAGCTCGAGCGGCTTTCCTTCGAGGGCGACCGGCTCGCCGCGGACGCGCAGGTTCCAGCTGGCCTCGTCGAACACGGCGTCGGCAAAGTGCCACAGCCGGCGACGCCGCCGCGATGCGGTTTTGTCCGCCATCCCGTCCCCCCTCGCGCCTTGAGGAATCCTTTAGACCCCGATCAGGACTTCCGTCGCAAGCCCCTTTAGCCGGGGCAGAGTGCGACCGGCAGCGGCCCGGGCGCCAGCGAGGGAGGCGGGCATGTTGGGAACGATCCTGGGCTATGACGAGAGCGAAGGTACCGGCGCCATCTCGGCCGACGACGGCGCACGCTACCGCTTCAGCCGCGCCGACTGGAAGAGCGGGGCGGGACCGGCCGCGGGAGCGAAGGTCGATTTCGAGACGGCTGACGGCGCCGCGCGGGAAATCTATGCGGTCGGGCCGGCCCCGGCTCGCCACTCCTCCGCGCCGCCGGGCACGCTGCTGCCGCCACCACCGGCCGTGGCCAAGGCAAGAGCGCTGTTCACGAGCTCGCTCGCGACCCCGCTCGGCCTCGTCGTGCTGATCGCCTGCCTGATGCCGGCGCTCAGTTCGCCGATGATGAGCGTCTCGCTACTCGGCCTCGGCGATCTTCCGATGCTGAGCGGCATTGCCGTCCTTTCGGATGCCCCTTCCGCGGCCGGGCTGTCTTCGCTCCAATCGGCGCTCGTGCTCCGCTTCGCCGCCCCGCTCGCCGCGCTGTGGTTGATCTGGTGCGCGTGGACCGAAAGGCCGCTGCGCTTGCCGATGATCGTCACGGGCGGATCGGCGATGCTCGCGGCCGCGCTCGTCTTCCTCTTCAAATGGGCGATCCTGGCCGCGGTCGGAGGCATGGCGGCGGACACGATCGGCGCTCTCGTCCGGATCGGCCTGGGCACGTGGCTGCTGCTCGCCGCCGGGGGGGCGCTCGTCGCGGCGGGCTTCGGCCGCCTGCGCAACCCGCTGGCCGGGAAATGAAGCGCACCCCCGCCCGCATGGGCCGCAGCCGCCTATCGGTCGCCGCCCTAGCCGTCACTGCCCTGCTCGCTGGCGGTCCGGCCCTCGGCCAGCCCGGCTCGCGCCTGCCGGTCGCCGAAGGCCTGTGGGTCGACACCGGCACCGCCTGCGAAAGCGCGACCCAGGCCTATGTCCATCGCGGCAACCGCTTCGGCCATGTCTATTTCTACGGACCCGATCGAAGCATGGGCCCGTCGCTGGAGGTCGAGGAGGTCGGCCATGTCTCCGACGGGCGCGACGGATTCACGGTCGTGAACGACGGACCGATCGAAGTGGCGGCCGGTCGCGACCGGCAGATGATCGTCCGCGCCTATTCGCTGGTCGAGGGCGAAGTCTGGCGGGAGACGCTTCGGCTCTGCTCGCTCGAGTCCTTTTCGCCGCGGATGCGGGCCGCGCTGTCGCCTTATGCCGTCGCGGAGACCGGAGAGCGGTCGCCGAATCCGCCGGGCGATGCACAGCGCTGGCAGACCGCCCGCGTCGCCGAAGGCGGGCTGGGAGCCTATGTCGCCGGTCCGCAGGCCGTGCCGGTGACCGTCTTGCGCTGCGAGGGAGGCACGGCGGTCCTCCATCTCAACCTCGCCGGCCTGTCCGCGACCGCACCGCAGGCGGTCGAGTTCGTCGGCTCGGCCAGTGGCCGTCGCGCGGGCCTGACCGTCAGCCGGAACCGCCAGACCGGACATTGGTCGGCCGCCGCGGGTGCGGAGGTGATCGGCCTGCTCGCCGGCACGGACCCGTCGGCCGAATTGAGGATCGCGGGTCGTGCGCTCGCCAGCTTGTCGCTCGCGGGGTCGAGCGCGGCGATCGGCCAGGCGCTGTCCGACTGCCCGTCGGAAGCGGGCAGAGCCGCGGCGACGACGGCAGCCGCGTCCGGCGTCGCGCCGGCGCCGCCCTTGGGGCTCGTCCCCGGCCACTATGTCCAGGAGGGCAGCCCGTGCGGCCGGCCGGAAGGCGGCGTCTTCTATTATGACGGGCGCCGCTGGGGACTGATCTATCCCGAGAACGGCCTGGAGGCACTGGCACCGGTGGGGCGGCCCGTCCGGACCGGCGCCGGCTGGGAGATGGAGGACGGCCTCCTCGTCGAAATGCTTTCGCCGACCCGGATGCGCTGGACCTATGAGGAAACCGCGCCGCCGATGCGCCTCTGCCCGGCCGCACAGATCCCGGCCGGCCTGCGGGTCCCCTGACCAGGCGCTGATCCGGCGACGCCTTGTGCGCCGGGCACGCTGTCCCTAATCTGGGCGCTCCTTGGCGGGGAGCGGCGCCAGCTTGGCGAACGGGGCGGAAACGACAGTCGGCCAGGCGCTTCGGCACGGCGCGCGGCTGCTGCGAGACGATGCCGGCCTGGCGGCGGAGCAGGCGCGGGAGATCGTCCGCGCCGCTCCCGACAGCGCCGACGGCTGGCGGCTGCTCGGCGCCGCGCTTCGCCGGCTGGGCGACGATGAGGAAGCGTCGGACGCGGAGCTGCGGGCGATCGCCGCTTCGGTACGCGATCCCGGGCTGATGCAGGCGGCGACCGCTTTGGTCGACAACGATCTGCCGACCGCCGAAGCGATCTTGCGACCACACCTCAAGGCGAAGCCGACCGACGTCGCCGCGATCCGGATGATGGCGGAGCTGGCGGCGCGGGTCGGCCGGCTCGGCGATGCCGAGAATCTGCTTCGCCGCGCCCTCGAACTGGCGCCGGCCTTCGCCGCCGCGCGTGCCAATCTCGCGACCGTGCTCTACCGCCAGAACAAGCCGGTCGAGGCATTGGCCGAGCTCGACCGGCTGGAGGCGGAGGCCGGCCCGGAGATCTCGCAGCAGAATCTGAAGGCCGCGGCCCTGGGGCGGCTCGGCAGCTACGAGGAGGCGATCACCCTCTATCGGCAGGTGCTGGACCGCCAGCCGATGCAGCCGAAGATCTGGATGAGCTACGGCCACATGCTGAAGACGGTCGGCCGCCGGGACGAGGGCATCGCCGCCTATCGCCGCGCGATCGCGCTGGCGCCGGCCCTGGGCGAAGCCTGGTGGAGCCTTGCCAATCTGAAGACCGTGCGACTGTGCGGCGCCGACATCGCCGAGATGCAGGCGGCGCTGGAGACGCCCGGCCTGTCCGACGAGGACCGCCTCCATCTCCATTTCGCGCTCGGCAAGGCCCATGAGGACGAAGGCGAGGCACGCGCCGCCTTCCGCCATTATGCGGAAGGCAACCGGCTCCGCCGCACGCAGATCCGCTACGATCCGACCGAGATAGTAGAGCATTGCCGCCGCTCGGAGGCCCTGTTCACCGCGGACTTCCTCGCGGCCGGCGCCGGCGCAACCGCGCCCCGGCCCGAGCCCGGCAACGCCGCGCCGGATCCGATCTTCATCGTCGGCCTGCCGCGTTCCGGGTCGACGCTGGTCGAGCAGATCCTCGCCAGCCATCCGCTCGTCGAGGGGACGATGGAGCTGCCCGATCTGCCGGCGATGGTGCGCCGGCTTGCCGGCCCCGAGGCTCGCGGCGGGCGGAGCCTCTATCCCGATTGCCTGGCCGGAATGGACGGCGAGGCGCTGCGCGCGCTCGGCGCCGAATATCTCGAGCGCACCCGGATCCAGCGCCGGACCGACCGGCCCTATTTCATCGACAAGATGCCCAACAACTGGGCGCATGTCGGCCTGATCCGGCTGATCCTTCCCACCGCGAAGATCGTCGATGCGCGCCGCCATCCGCTCGCCTGCGGCTTCTCCAACTTCAAGCAGCATTTCGCCCGGGGCCAGGCCTTCGCCTACTCGCTCGAGGAGATCGGCGCCTATTACCGCGACTATGTCGGGTTGATGCGGCATTTCGACCGTGCCGCGCCCGGCATGGTGCACCGCGTCATCCACGAGCGGCTGGTCGAGCATCCGGAAGGCGAGATCGCCGCTCTGCTCGATTTCCTCGGCCTGCCCTTCGACCCTGCCTGCCTCCGCTTCCACGAGACCGAACGGGCGGTGCGCACCGCCAGCTCGGAGCAGGTCCGCCGGCCGCTCAGCCGAGACGGACTGGAACAGTGGCGGGACTATGGGGCCTGGCTGGGACCGCTCAAGGCGGTGCTCGGCGACATCGTCGAGGCCTATCCGGAGGTGCCGGAGAAATAGAGGCTGTCGGTCGCTGCGCCGGTCCTCCCTCCCCCTTGTGGGGAGAGAGTT
Organism: Sphingosinicella terrae; assembly: GCF_003347635.1. GTDB lineage: Bacteria > Pseudomonadota > Alphaproteobacteria > Sphingomonadales > Sphingomonadaceae > Allosphingosinicella > Allosphingosinicella terrae. The sequence continues at coordinate 500,843 of NZ_QDFY01000002.1, read as the reverse complement.
TGATGGCGCGTCACCGATCAAGTGCTCCTCCCAACGAGGATGACGGCCTGACCCGGCACCGTGACAGATTTGCCACGTTGCGGCCGTGCAATCGTCACGGCACCGAAATCAATTGACCGGCTTCCGGAAGCGGCACACCTTCATTCGTGTCAGTAGGCCTCCCGGGAGCTGCCCTATGCGCCTGACGTCACGATCGGAATGCCGCCCTGCCCTGCGGCGCCTTGCCCTCCCCCTCCTCGCCACGACGATGCTGTGCCCGGCCGGCGCGGCGCTCGCGCAGGACCAGCCCACGCCGACGGCCGAGCCGGCGAGCCGGGCCCGCGACGACGACGTCAACATCATCGTCACCGCCACCCGCCGCGCGGAGAATCTCCAGGACGTGCCGGCGGCGATCACCGCCTTCGGCAACCAGACGCTCGAGCAGCTCCAGGTCGACAATTTCGGCGATTATGCGAGGCTGGTTCCCAGCCTGTCCTCGAACCAGCTCGCGCCCGGCTTCAACCAGGTCTATTTCCGCGGCGTCGCCAGCGGCGAGAACGCCAATCACTCGGCTTCGCTGCCCAGCGTCGGCACCTATCTCGACGAGCAGCCGATCACGACGACGACCGGCGCGCTCGACGTCCACATCTACGACATCGCCCGGGTGGAGGCGCTGGCCGGTCCGCAGGGCACGCTCTACGGAGCATCGAGCCAGGCCGGCACGATCCGCATCATCACCAATCAGCCCGATACGTCGAATTTCTATGGCGAGGTCAACGGCGAGCTCAACAACGTCGCCCATGGCGACTGGGGCTATACGATGGAGGGGTTCGTCAACGCGCCGCTTGCCGCCAACGTCGCGCTGCGAGTCGTCGCCTGGTATCGCCACGATGCCGGCTTCATCGACAACATCCCGGGGACCATCGTCTTCCCGATCAACCAGTTCGACGATGACGGCAATCTCGTCGACCTGCCCGGCGACGACATCAGCTTCTCGAACGACGAGTTCGTCGAGGAGGATTATAACGACGTCGATACCTATGGAGCGCGCGCAGCGCTGCGGATCGAGCTCGACGACAGCTGGACGGTGACGCCGCAGATCATGGCCCAGCGCCAGCGCAGCAACGGCTATTTCGGCGACGAGAGCGGGCTGCGCGAGTTCCAGGTCCAGCAGTATAATGACGAGCGCAGCAACGACCGCTGGTATCAGGCGGCGCTGACCGTCCAGGGCCGGATCGGCAATTTCGACCTGACCTATGCCGGCGCCTACATGCAGCGGCAGATCGATACGCGCTCCGACTATGTCGACTACGCCTATTTCTACGACGTCCTCGCCGGTTACGCGCAATATTTCTACGACAATGACGGCAACCAGGTGAATCCCAACCAGTATATCGTCGCCGACGACAGCTTCACCCGGATGACCCACGAGCTTCGGGTCACCTCGCCGGCCGACCGGCCGGTGCGGCTGGTGGCGGGCGCTTTTTACCAGCGCCAGACCCACAATATCGAGCAGAACTACATCATCGACGACATCGCCGACGCGATCACCGTGCCCGGAACCGAGAGCGACATCTGGCTGACCAAGCAGCTGCGCGTCGACCGCGACTATGCCCTGTTCGGCGAGCTCGCCTGGGACATCGTCCCGGCGCTGACCCTGACCGCGGGCGGGCGCCTCTACCGCTACGACAATTCGCTGCTCGGCTTCTTCGGCTATAGCGACGGCTTCAGCAGCAAGACGGGCGTCGCCGGCTGCTTCGGCCCGGCCGAGGTGGAGGGATCGCCCTGCACCAATCTCGACAAGAGCACCGCCAATACCGGCTTCATCCACCGGCTCAACCTCACCTACCGGCTCAGCGAGGACGCCCTCGTCTACGGCACCTGGTCGCGCGGCTACCGGCCCGGCGGCCTCAATCGCCGCGGCACGCTGCCGCCCTACGACGCCGACTTCATCAACAATTACGAGTTCGGGCTGAAGACGAGCTGGCTCGACGACCGGCTGACCTTCAACGCCGCCATCTACCAGCTCGACTGGGACAATATCCAATTGTCCTTCCTCGGCCAGAACGGCCTCACCGAGATCCGAAATGCCGGCAATGCCCGCATCCGCGGCGCCGAATTCGACCTGTCGGCGCGGGCGGCGCGCGGCCTCACCTTCTCGCTCGGCGGCTCCTATAACGATGCCGAGCTCACCGAGGATTTCTGCCGCGTCGCCAACGATGCCTTCGACTGCGACCTGTACATCGACATCGACGGCGACGGCGAGAACGACAATGCCCTGCTCGCGCCCTCCGGCACCCGGCTGCCGCTGACCGCTCGGTTCAAGGGCAATGCCCGCGCCCGCTACGAATTCCCAATGGGCCCGACGATGGAGGGGCATTTCCAGCTGAGCGCCGCCTACGAGGGTCGGCGCACCCGCGACCTGAGGACGCTGCAGCGCGAGATTTACGGCGATCTCGACGACTATTTCACCATGGACCTCAGCGCCGGCATCGAGAGCGGCGCGTGGACCGCGCAGATCTTCGCCCGCAACCTGTTCGATGCGCGCCCGGAGGTGGGGCGGTTCATCCAATGCCTCGAGACGACATGCGGCGACCCCGACAACGTCACCGCGAGTGGCGGCAAGGTCTACACCATCGTCGGCCGGCCGCGGACCATCGGCGTGAGGATCGGGCGGCGATTCTAGGAAGCCGAGGCCTTAGGCCAGCACCGGGTGGTGCCGGCGATCGTCGATCTCGCTTGTCCTCAGCGACGCGCAGACGGCGTGGATGGGCTCGGCGAAACGAGGAATGGGGGGTCGCATAGGGCCATGGGCTTCGGTGCCAATCGACCACGCCCCTTCGTCCCGAGCGTCGTCGAGCGGCGCGCCTCGGTCGTCGATGCAGGATGCCCGGCGCTTTTCGCCTCTCCTACTCCACCGGCTTGTCGCCGCCCGCGGCGCCGCCTGATGCCTGGGCCGGCGGTGCGGTGGTCGGCGCCGGCGGCGGCGCGCGGTCGCCCGAGACGCGGTCGACGGACTCGAACCAGACCATCTCCACCCGCCAGTTGCGCTCGGCCGCGGCGGAGAGGAAGCTCTGCTGCCAGGACGGCCCGCGCGAGCCGATCGGCGGCGCGACGACGTCCGCTTCGAATGGGCCGGAGCCGGAGATCAGGATGATCCCCGACCAGCCCTGGTGATCGAGATCGATGTTGAGCCGGTAGCGGCCATTGCCGTCGTCGGTGATCGGCAGGCCGCCGCGCGCGCGCGACTGCTCGAGCATCTGCTGGAAGGCGCCGCGATCCGGGAACAGGGTGGTGATCACCCCCGACGGCTCGATACCGAGAATGGCGAAATCGGCGGCGCTGTCGGCGAAGTTGAAGCTGATCACCGCATTGGCCGCCTGCTCGCCGGCATAAGGCATTCCAGGGGGCTGCATCCGCATCTCGAAGCGCGGCGCCGGCACCGACAAATGGGTCGCCTCGCTGGCGCGGGTCTGGCGGTAGGTATCGAGCGCGGCGCAACCCGCCGGCGTGATCGGGGCGACGTCGCCGAAGTCGATCGAAGCGCCGGTGAGGTTCGCGCCTTCGAGCGCCTGGCCGAGCTCGCGCTGCGCGGCGGCGGAATCGCCGGCGACGCCGCGCATCGCGACGCGCACGCCGTCGCCGGAGCGCTGGACGTCGGCGACGTCGAGCCAGGTGCAGCCGACCGACGGCAGCGCCGAGTTGATCGCGGCGCGCGCGCGCGCCACCGGATCGCCGCTGTCCGCGACCTCGCCGCTGTCATTGGCGGCCTCGTTGCCGTCGGCCGGGCCGACCGAGACGGCGTCGCGGAACATGTACCAGATGCCGGCCGCGACGAGCAGCACGAGGAGGACGAGGCCGCCGAACAGCAGGCCCTTGGGCATGCCGCCGCCCGCGGGCCTCGCCGGCGCCGCGACCGCATCCCCCGGCAGCGGAGGCGGCGGCGGCGGGGGCGGCGGGGCAGCGGCGCCGCCGAGACGCGCCAGCACCTCGTCCATCGAGCGGATCCGCTCCTTGGGATCGGGCCTCAGCATGTCCTCGATCAGGCCGCGCAGGCTGCCCGGCACCGCCGACAGATCGGGGCCCTTGCGGCGCTTGTCGATCGCATCGACGAGCGAGCCGCTCATATTGACATTCTTGCCCTGGGCGACGGCGAGGATGACGAGGGCGAGGCTGTAGACGTCGGTCCACGGGCCGACCTCGCGTCCGAAATCGCCGAGCTGCTCGGGGGCGACATAATTGAGCTTGCCCGCGAATCCATCGCCGACGATCGTCGCCGAGCTGGCGTCGAGATCCTTGGCGATGCCGAAATCGATGATCTTAGCCTGGTGGACGTCACCTGCGGGAAGCAGGACATTGTCCGGCGACATGTCGCGGTGGATGGCGCCGAGGCGGTGGGCGGCGGCGAGGCCGCCGGCGAGCCGCTTGAGCAGCCCGGCCAGCTCCTCCGGCGTGCGCTCCACCTTGCCGAGCACCTCGCCAAGCTCGGTGCCTTCGATGAACTCGGTGACGATGTAGAGGACGCCGAGCTGCGGCTCCTGGGCGAGCACGCGATAGCTGACCAGCGCCTCGTGCTGCAGCTTGGTGAGGGTGCGCGCCTCCTTGCGGAACATGGCGACGACCTTCTCGTTCGCGGCCATCGCCGGCAGCATCACCTTGATCGCGACCCGCTCGTCGGTATTGACGTTGCAGCCTTCGAACACCTCGCCCATGCCGCCGCGGGCGAGGAAGCGCTTCACCTCGAAAATGTGGTTGAGGACGTCGCCTTCCTTGATCGGCCGCGCCCCCTCACGCGGGACGAAGGCGGCGCCGGCGGCGGTGCCTCCGGAAGCGGTGGCGGAGGGATCGGCCGCCGCCGCCGGGGCGACCACGGTCGCGTCCGCCGGGGGCGGAGGCGCGGCGGCCGGCTCGGCCGGAGGCGGTGCCGGTTCGGCCGGAGGCGGCGCAGGCTCCGCGAACGGAGATGTCCCCTCGGCCGCCGGGGCCGGCTCGCCGGCCGCGGGCGGATCAGGCTCGGCGAAGGGCGAGGCCTCCTCGCCCGCCGGCGGCGTCTCCCCGGCGGCGGGTGGAGCGGGCTCGGCGAAGGGCGAGCTCTCCTCGGGCGTCGGCGTGGGCTCGGGCGCAGGCTCGGCCGGGGGCGCCGGTTCCTCGCCCGCGGACGGCGTCGCCGGCGGGGCGGCATCGGGCAGCGACGGCATGAACACCGTCCGCTCCTCGCCTTCCTCCGGGGCCTTCTTGTCCTTGTCGTCGCTCATGCTCTGTTACCGATCGGATAATGACAACATTGTCGGCTCGCTCGCCCATACCGCCACGACCGTGACATTGTCCGGCGCGCCATTGGCCAAGGTGAGATCGACCAGCGCCTCGGACGCCCGCTCGGGCGTTGCGCGGGCGAGCAGCCGGGCGATATCCTTCTCCTCGACATAGCCGTGGAGGCCGTCGCTGCAGAGCAGGAAGACGTCGCCCGGCTGCACCTCGCCGGTGACCGTGTCGATCTGGACCTCGTCGCGGACGCCGACGGCGCGGGACAGGATATGGCCCATCGGGTGATTGATCGCATCCTCGGCGCTGAGCAGCCCGCGGTCGACCATCTCCTGGACCTGGCTATGGTCGCGGCTCAGTTGCTCGAGCGTCCCATTGCGAAGGCGGTAGGCGCGGCTGTCGCCGACCCAGACGATGGCGTAGCGCTGGCCCTGGACGAGTAGCAGCACGATCGTGCTGCCCATCTGCCGCTCGCGGCGGCGGGCCTCGGTCAGGATGACGGCATTGGCGGCGCGGATCGCCTCGGCGAGCGCCGCGCAGGCGGCCTCGAAATCCGCCGGCAGGTCGACCGCGTCGAGTTTTTCGACCAGCCGCGCCGACGCCCATTCGCCGCCCTCATGGCCGCCCATGCCGTCCGCCACGGCCCACAGCCCACTCTCCTCGCGGGTGCACAGGCTGTCCTGGTTCTGGCTGCGCACGCAGCCCTGGTGGGTCTTGCCGAAGCTTTCGATCCGGAACGGGACGAGCTCCACGGGCGCCGCCTTATTCACCGCAGGAATCGCGGCCGCACGCAAGATCGGCCGGCAAGCGGCGACGCGCGCACCCTCGGCGCTCGAAGCGGAAGCTCGTTCTCGGCATTGCGGTCCCCCGGCTGATCAGCCCCGCCATCTAAGCACAGCTTGGCACGGCGATAAAGCGGCACTTCCTTCGCGCCCGCAGCCGGGCTAAACGAACGCACCCATTTCTCAACCAGCGGGATTTGCAATGAAGCTCCTCACCTCCGCCCTCGCCGCCTCCGCCTGTCTCGCCCTCGCCGCCTGCAATGGCGGCGGCGGCGCCGAGAACAATGCCGCCAATGCCGATGCCGGCGCCAACGAGGCGGCCGCGACCATGGCCAACGAAACCGACCCGACCGGCAATGCGGGCGACGCCGCCTCCGGCAAGCCGGCAGGCAACGAAGCCGCCCCGGCCGGCGACGAGGCGGGCGCCCCTGCCGTCGACAAGCCCGCCGCCGACACGGCGACCGAAGCCTCCGCCGAGGGCGAGGCAGCGCCGGCCGGCGACAAGCCGCAATAAGCCGTCGAGGGGACACAGAGGGGCCGGTCCGCGCGACCGGCCCCTCTTTTCGTGCCGGCTCACGGGCCGGCATTCGAACCGGCACTGGCACCGGCATTGGGACCGCCATCGCCGTGTCGCCGCGCTTGACAGGCGCCCTGCCGCCCCCATATGCGCGGCTCCGCAAGCCAATTGGCCCCTTCGTCTAGCGGTCTAGGACGTCGCCCTCTCACGGCGAAAACACGGGTTCGAGTCCCGTAGGGGTCACCAGCCTTTGCAAAGGCTGAGCGAGATATTGGTCGCCCTCGCGGCTCATCCCCGATACGTCCCCGATATTCAGCGCTGCTGCGGCGGACGCGGGCAGCCATCATAGGCAGCTTTCGCCGGTTGACCGACGCGGGATTCTCACACGCGCGCCGCTATTTACGCAGGGACGCACTCATCTCTGCCTTGGGGGCAAATCGCGAAAGACGGCGGCTGTCTGACCATTGCGGCCGTTATCGCCCTGCCTAACGATCGCGAAAGCAGTCGCATGAAGAAGGCGCTCGTTCAGCAGAGCAACTTGGCGAGCTGGGACTCTGTTCGCTGTCCACCTCATCCGCCCGGTCCGCTTCGGCGAAAGGTATCACCCATTCGACCGGGGCGCTGGATCGCAGCCGCCCGCCCGGTTATGCGAAGGGCGCATGCGGGGTGGGGAATGAAGAGATACTGTGTTGCATTGTCGGCGTTAGTCGCGATGGCCATTTCGGCCCCCGGGCTCGCCAGTTCCTCTTCCCCGGCGGACCGGATCGACGCCAACCTTCGCGAAGCGGAGGCTACAGGGCGGTTTTCAGGCGTGGTCCTCGTATCCGATCGAGGGCAGGTCATTTATGAGGGGGCCTTCGGACAGGCCAGCCGCGAGTATGCGCAGCGCAATAGCGCGGAGACGCAGTTCAACCTCGCATCCGTGAACAAGTCGATGACCGCGATCGCGGTGATGCGCCTCGTCGAGGCCGGTCGCCTCCAACTCGACCGCAGCGTTGATACCTGGCTTGGTGACCGGTGGCTGTCTCGCGACATCGCGCGGCGGGTCACGATCCGCCAGCTCCTGTCACACACCTCCGGTCTCGGCGACTATCTCGAAGATGCCGCCTCGACGCCTTGCTCCACGCCTCTGCGAGTGCTTGCCGATTATCGGCCCTTCATCGCACGCGCGCGATTGAATGCCGAACCAGGCACGGTGTCCGACTATAGCAACCTGGGATATCTTGTTCTGGGCGCACTTATCGAGGAAGTGACGGGCGAGGCGTTCGACACCCATTTGCGCCGCACCTTGCTGGTGCCGCTCGACATGGCTCGGACTCAATCGGTCGACCTCGACTATGGGTATACGCGACTGGCGCAGGGCTATGTGCGCGAGCCGTTGGTTCCGCTCAGAGGCGAGCTTTCGCGAGAGGAGGCAGAGGCCCATCTCGCGCGCACTGGGGTCCGATGGCGCAACAACACCCATCGGTGCGCTCGCCCGGGCACCTCGGCGGGTGGCTACTATTCGACCGTTGGCGATCTCCATCGCTTTGCCCGCGCGATTCAGTCAGGTGTCCTGGTTCGCGCCGAAACGCTCGCCGAGATGCGACGCGCGCAGAATGCAGACAATCCAAATTACGGTCTAGGTTTCACCACGCGGGGCGGGCACATCGGCCACTCGGGGGAGATCACGGGCGCCGAGGCGCGCTACCGTATCCTGCCGGACGGCCACATCGTGATCGTCCTGTCAAACGTCCAAGGTGGCGTCGGTGTGGCTTGGGATCGTATCGAGGCGGCACTCGGCGCAGCCAGCAGGCAAACTTCTGCGGATGTTCGCTGAGTCGCGGAAATAAGGCGCATGTGGGGGCTGTGGCGGCGGTCGCCGTCCGAGGAAGACCCAAGTTCCGGCAAGTCCGGCAGTCCGGGGGACACCAGTCCTAGGGACACAATACTCAATTCGCCTCAACTGCTTCCGCTCCGGCTTGGGTCGATGGCCGGTCAATAGCCGAAGGAGGAGCCGTCCCAATTCAGCATCATGTCCCCGGAACTACGCCGGAACTACGGAACTACCTCGAGCGACAATCCCGCGCTAGCGGACAGCCCGCCATCCATCGAGCGGCATGATCGTGCCGCAGGACGGGCCTTTGTCCTTGGCGCGGCCGGGCAGGCGGCACTCCAGCACGATTCCCGCGAGCGCATCGTCCAGCAATCCGGCTGGGATGTCATGGATGTCGATCTTCGCGCGACGGCTCCAGTGGGAGCTTCGGTCGCCGGCCTGTGTGCCGACGGCGATATAGACGAAACGTCGCTCGGCGCCTTCGCGGCGAACGAACCCGCCGGTCAGCTTCAGCCCCGGCCTCACCCGCACCGGCACCTCGAACGAGAGCGGCCCTTCACCTGCGACGACCGGGCCGACGGGCGTGCTCTTGCCGTCCTGGAGGCTGTAGCTGACGCCGGGAACAGGATCTTCGATCGTCAGCCTGAGCGCGATCACTGGCTTGGTCATGTCCCGCTCCCCTTTCACCGGGCAAAGGCAGAATGCTTCGACGGCTCGCCGCCCGACATACCCGCGACGTCGCTATGACGTTGGCGCGACATCACGAGATCCCTGTCGGCGGTTTCCATCGGCGTCGGATCGAAGCACGCCGATACTCCTCACGGAAGAGGTCCGGCAGCCGCCGGTCGCGGAGACGACCGATGCGCAGCGCCGGGGAACGATGCGCGCCTTCGTGCTCAGCCCATCAGCACGACGTCCCAGCGATATTTGCTCGGATCGGCCGGATCGCGCGCCGCGACCGAAGTGCCGGCCTCGGCGCCCAGCGCGCGATAGAGCGTGTCCCTGGCATGTTCTTCGGCATCTTCCGGAAAATACATCTGGGCGACCGACCGGTGCGTGCGCCCGCGCAGGTCGAAATGGAGATGCGGCGGGCGGTGGCCGATCGGGCTGTCGTAGCCGCCGGGCTTGATCGTGACGATCCGATAGGCGCCGTCGGCACCGGTGCTGAGCGCCGCAAAGCCCTGGAAATCGGGATCGAGCGGCTCGGTGGCTGGGTCGCTCTCATGCCTGTAGCGCCCGGCCGCATTGGCCTGCCACAATTCCAGCCGCGCCCCCGCGATCGGGTTGCCCCGCAAGTCGAGCACTCGGCCGGTCAGCTCGATCACCTCGCCCCGCGCGCGATCGGCATGGCCGGCGAGCCGGGTCAGGTCGGCGTCGTTCTCGGCGAGCGGATTCAGCGGATAGAACGGTCCCAACGGCGATTCCGCGGTCGAGCCGAGACGCGGCAGCCTTTCCTGCCCCGCGAGCGCGGGGCCCGCCACCAGCAGCCCGGCAGAGGCGATCGCGCCCTGAGCGAACAGGCGCCGCGACAGCAGGCTCCCGTCGTGGTCCGTCGATCCCTGATCATGGTCGTGTCCGCGCACCGTCATCTGCCCCTCCCCCAAAAGGAAAGCGATACAGGCGTCGGCGACCTTCCCGGCGCGGGCAGGGATGCTGCACCACGCCCAGATGCGAGTCAAATGGTCCGCGCGCGCGTATGGCTATCTGGCGGAGTAGGTCACGGCCTCGATCTTGTGACCGTCCGGATCGCGAACGAAGGCTCCGTAATAATGGGCGTCATAGTCCGGCCGCAGCCCCGGCGCGCCGTCGTCGCTGCCGCCATGTTCCAGTGCCGCCGCGTGGAAGCGATCGACCATCGAACGGTCCTCGACGGCGAAGGCGATGTGCGTGCCGTTGCCGACCGTGGCGGGCCTTCCGTCGATCGGAACCTGCACGCTGAAGTGAAAGGTGCCGCTTCCGTAACCCAGCCCGCCCTCGTCCTCGGCCATCGGCAGGATTCCGACGATGGGCAGGACGGCGTCGTAGAAGCGCTTCGAACGCGCGACATCGTTCGTCCCAACCGAAACATGGTGGATCATGAGCTCGCCTCCGTTTCGACCTTGTCCGATAACGGCGGCTCTCGCGCTTGGCTCCCTGGATGCCGTCCTCGGCCCCTCCCCGCTCCGTGACCGAGTCGGGAACACGTCGCCGGTGATGGTGACGCGAGGGTCGCTTCAGCCGAGCCGCCCCGACGCATGACTCGCGCCGGCTCTCCTCCCGGGCGCGGGCCGAGGGAGACGACGGATCAGGGCCGCTGCCTCGGGCGTGGGCGGGCGCTCGACACGCCGGTATTCGCGTCCGTCGATCGTGCGGCTGAGAAGCCCCATCTGGCAGAGAGTGCGGCGAATGATGGCGTGGTCGCCGAAGAGATGCAGCGCGTTGATCTCAGCATTCGCCTCGCCTTCGGTCATGACGCGCTCGGACGGAAGGCGCGACCACAGCGCCCACAGGCAGAGCGCCTGGACGCTCGTCTTGGCCGGCCAACTCGTCAGACGGCCTTCGGCGTCGAAGAAGCCGCCGGCCCGGGCTACCGAGCCCCCATCGACAGACCCGGCACTCGCGGCCGCGCGTTCATCGGTGCGCCGCGCGCGCAAATGCTGAAAATTGCGGTGGCCGCTGGCGCGGGCGAGCATGTTGAGCATCTCGACATGGCTTGGCACGACCTTGCGGCCGGCCAGCTGCGCCCGCAGCGATTTGGCGAGGGAGGACATGTCGGGCGTAGCGAACGGGATCAGGTCACGGGGCACATCTGCTCTCCTTGCGTGCCGTGTCCCTCATCGGGTGTCGGTGGTCACCGGCTTGCGACGCGGCACGAGAAGAGTGCACATCGACCATGATCGTGTAGCAGGTCTAGCTCCCCCGAAGGGGCGGTGACGCCTGGGCTTGCTGCTGGCCCTGCAGAGCCATAACTCGGCCTATCGTCATAAGCAATCGGCCTGGGCCGAAAGGCGGTGATGCAGCGAACCGTCCGCAGAGCAGGATAGCGCGCGATCAAGGTCGCCCTACCGCTTCCTCGGGAGCCTGACGAGGAGACCACTGAGGATCCGTGCGGACGATCCGATGCGCCAGGGCCAATGACAGCAACCCCAGCGCCAGGGTCGCGCCCGCCAGCGCAGGATAGCCGCCAAGCTCGATCGCCCGGCCGCCCGCGAAGCTGCCGACCGCTATGCCGATATTGGCGGCGGAGATGTTGAGCGCTCCCGCGAAGCTCGGGGCCGCGGGCGCGGCCGCCATCACCCGCACCTGACAAGAGACGAAGCCGGCCGCGTGCGCGATTCCCCAGATCAGCATTGCGACGCCGATCGTCCATGCGCCCGGCATTGCCGCCACGGCCAACCAGGCGGTAGACGCGACGACCGCGAGCGCCACGCCGTGCGTGGCCGGCAACGCCCATCGGGCGAGCACGCCGGCGAGCCAGTTGCCGATGAGGCCCGCAGCCCCGAAGCCGAGCAGCGCGAGCGTGACGGCGTCCGCTTCGAGGCCCGCGCGGCCCAAGAGCAGCGCGACATAGCTGAAGCCGGTGAACATCGCCGCGAACAGCAAGGCGGAAAGCAGCAAGTGCGCCCGCATGGATGGACAGGCAAGGAGTCGCCAGGACGAGCCGCGCCTATCCGTGGGCTCGCTGTCCCCCAGCGCGAGGCAAGCGGCAGCGACGAGCAGCGCCACCGCGCCGATCGCAGCCATCGGCGCCTCCCAACCAAGCCGATCGGCGGAAAAGGTGCCGATCGGCGGTGCGAGCGTCGCCCCGACCGTCACCCCGACATACAGGAGCGCAACGCCGGTGCCGGTGCCCCTCGCCCTCGCCATCTGAGCGCCTGCGAGGCTCATGAACAATGTCAGGGCCGCGCCTTGCATGACGCGCAGCACCGCCGCCGCGGCGAAGGTCGGGAACGGGATCAACAGCAGGCTTGCCGCGAAAGGCACCAGCGCGGCCGCCAGCATCGTCGACGTGCTGAACCGAGCCGTGGCGGCTACCAGCACCGGGCCGAGAAACGCCGAGCCGAGCGCGAACAATGTCACCAGAAGGCCTATACGGCCCGGCGAGAGTGCAAGCTCGGCCGTCATGGCAGGGACCAGGCCGACGACCACGAACTCGGCTGCCACGACCACTGCCGCACCACAGGCCAGCAGCGCAATGGCGCCAGCCCTCACGCGTTCGCGCCGTTGTCCACGAGAATGGATGTGCCCGTCACCGCTGCCGCTTCCGGCGAGGCGAGATAGGCGACCGCGGCGGCAACATCGTCCGGCGTGCCGAAACGCTTGGACGCGGTCCGCGCGACCTGGGCCCCCGAGGATTCACCGGCAGCGGGATTCATGTCGGTATCGGTGGATCCGGGGTGGACCGTGTTCACGGTGATCCCGCGCGGCGCCAGGTCGCGCGCCAGAGCTTGGTTCATCATGGCGAGCCCGGCCTTGCTGGCCGAATAGGCGGCGAGCCCCTCGTGCGGCGCCTGGCTGGCGAGATTGCTGCCGATCCCGATGATCCTGCCACCCTCGCTCATGTGCGGCAGCACGGCACGGACCGCGACGAATGCCGCGCGCAAGTTCACGGCCATGGTTGCGTCGAAATCCTCGAGGGTGAGCGATTGGACGGGCGCCGCGACGAAGATACCCGCATTGTTGACGAGGATGTCGATCCCGCCGAACGCACGTGCCGTCTGCTCGACGGCGGCCTCGATGGCCCTCGCCTCGCGATTGTCGGCAGCGATCGCCAAGGCCCTCCGCCCCTGTCGCTCGACCTCGGCCGCCACCTGCGCAGCCGCCTCGGCCGATGCAGCGTAGGTGATCGCCACATCGGCGCCTTCGGCCCCGAGCCGACGCGCCACCGCGGCGCCGATGCCCCGGCTGCCGCCCGTCACCAATGCTCGCTTGCCCAACAATCGTGCCATGCCCATCTCCATATCTGTAGTGATCGATACAGATATGTGTCGCTTGGCGGATCAGGTCAAGATGAATATATATCGATCGTTACAGAAAGGAGCGGAAATGGCGGAACGAGGGCGACCACGCGGGTTCGATCGCCGCGAAGCGCTCGAACGGGCCATGCGGCTTTTCTGGAGCAAGACGTACGAAGGCGCGTCGTTGACCGACCTTACCGACGCGATGGGGATCAATGCGCCGAGCCTGTACGCCGCCTTCGGCAGCAAGGAGCAGCTGTTTCGAGAGGCGGTGGAACATTATGCCGAACATCACGGCATCGAGATTTGGCGCGCGCTCGAAGAAACGCCCGATCCGCGCACCGCGATCGAGCGCTTCCTGCTTGCAACGGCACAGGCTTATTCGATGCCCGGGGAGCCGCGCGGATGCCTGATCGTGCTCGGTGCGCAACACGGCACCGAGGGCACGAATGCCGCGCATCGCGAGCTGCGAGGACGACGCCGCGACAATCTGCGCCAGCTCGCCGATCGCCTCGCCCGCGCCGTGGCCGAAGGCGAGCTTGCGGAGAATTTCCCGGTGCGGGAAGCGGCGGCCTTCTACCTCAGTGTCCAGACGGGCATGTCGGTGCTCGCGCGCGACGGCGCCGATCGCTCCACGCTCGAGGCGGTCGCGCGAGCTGCCATGCTCGGCTGGGACCATTGGTGCGGCAGCCAAGGGCAGCCGTGAACCAGATGGGCAGTGACTCGCCGGAGGCGGCCTCAGGACCTCTGCGCGTTCCACCCGAGCGGGTGGCACGCTCATCCTTCCGGCGTTTCCGGAACTCGACAGGCTAGGCCCGGGGCGCGGCGTTCAAGTCAGCCTCGCGGGAGAGAGCGCGGCTCAGCCGCTCGTTGTTGAGCCTCCAGTTGCGGAGATGGGCAAAGGCGAGGAGGATGCTGCCGGCGATCGTACAGCCCGTCTCGACCAGCCAGGACGAGCCGGCAAGCGATCCCAGCCCCAGTGCCCCAAGCCCGATCGCGCCCACGAGCGCGGGCTGGGCGGCGCCGTGAAGCCTGTACCCTCTGGCCATCGCCCAGCCGCTGACCGGCACGGCGAAGAGAAATGCGATCAAATGGAACGCCTCGGGGAGGCTGAGAAGCGTCGTCAGGGCCGGCGCGAAGGCGACGACGACCGGCAGGAACAGGCAGTGGATCAGGCACGCGGCCGACGCACCGACCGCGAGAAGATCCGCCCAGCCTCGGGCGATTGAGGTACGGATGATCATCATTGCCTCTCTGGCGAATGTTGGCGAGGAAGGATCGTCGGACGGAAGGCAGCGACATCATGGCGATGCGCGGCCGAGAACGCGTCCCGACGCGGCATCGACGTCGATCCACACGACCTGTCCCTCGCGCAGATATTTGAGGCGATATCTCCGCGTCCGCGGATCATATTCGGAGCCGATGTGCCGCAAGCCCGCCGTCTGCGCACGCAGACGCTGAAGGATTTCCGGGAGGGGAAGCACCCTCCCGGCCGCCGTGTCGCGCTGGAGAAAGACATGGTCGGGCACCTGTCCCATGGCCGCCGAGGCCACGCATAGCATCAGCAAGCCCGCCGAGGGGCCGAGCGTCGGCTTCATGAAGTCCCTCCCTTGCCGCGACAGGTCCGGCAGCGGCCGCGACACTCGATCGCATGGCTGCCGGGAGAGAAATTCTGTTCCCGGGCGCGCCGGTCCAGCTGCGCGATCATGGATGTCAGATCGATCGTCAGGCAGGTCTGGCACCGATCGCACAGGAGCAGCCCCCAGAGCCGAACGCGCGGATCGGGCGACAGGAGGAAGCGCTTCCAGCTCAGGACCGGGACGACCAGTCCCGCCGCCTGCAGAGCCTGCAGGCAGCGATAGACACTGGCGAGATGAGCCCGGCCGCTTTCCCGTCGCAGCCGGTCGAGCAGATCATAGGCGCCGACCGGCGCGCCGGCGCGCCAGGCGCCTTCGAGAACGGCGCGGCGCATCCGGGTCCAGATCATCCCCTGGCGCTCCCCTTCCGCAAGATATGCCTCGAGCGGCAGGCGGCCGCCCGGGCTGCCCGCTTCGGCCATGGTCGCGGATCCCGCGGCTAGAAGCTGAAACGGGCGCTGATCCGCAAGTCCCGGCCGGCCAGGGGAACGAAGTCCTTGGTGAAAGAGGCGTGCCGGCGCGCATCGACGTCGAAGATGTTGTTGGCCGACAGTATCAGGACAGCCTCGCGCTGCCGGCCCCAAGGCCGCCACGCCAGCGAGGCGTTCACCAGCGTATGGCCGTCGGTGGGCGTCTCGAGCTGAGCCACCCGGTCCTGATCGTCGACCCATTCCACGTCGACGCGGCCCGTCAGCGCGTCCGACCCGGCCTCGAGGCCGGCGAGCAGTCGAAGCGGAGGAATGCGCGGAGCCGGGCCGCCTTCGTCGATCGTCGCGCGGACATAGTCGGCAACCAGATCGCCGCTGATCGTGAAGTCGCCGATGCGGAACAGGTCGGCGGAGGCCTCGGCCTCGAAACCGTAATAGCGGGCGTCGCGCTGGAAATATTGGAAGACCGGCAGCTCGTCCTCCTCCTCGCCCGTGGCCGACTGGTAGATATAGTCGTCGAACCAGTTGGCATAGGCGCTGGCGCGCAGCCGGACCGGGCCCGCCTGCGCACGGACATAGGCTTCCAGGCCCCAGCTCTTCTCCTTGTCGAGCGTCGGGTCGCCGAGCTCGAAGGCCTGCGTCGCGATGTGGGGCCCGTCCGACAGCAGCTCCTCGGCAGACGGCGCGCGCTCGGCACGCGACGCGTTGATGCCGATGCGAAGCCGCTCCGACGGAACGTAGGCGGCCCCGACGGCCGCCGAGAAGGCGTTGAAGCTGCGGTCGAAAGCGACCGCGTTGGAGCGGATGTCGCTATGCTCGTACCGCGCCGCCGACTCGATCTCGACGCTGCCGAGGGAGACCTCCTGCAGGGTGAACAGGCCGATCTGGCTGGTCTGGTTCGGCGGGACGAAGGCTTCTTCGCCGATCGCCTCGAAGTCGCGTACCAGCAGCTGCGCTCCGGTGACGCCGCGCCAGCCGCCGCGGGCGGCCTGGACGAGCTCGAGCCGTCCCTCCATGCCTTCCGTCCGGAAGATGGTGCCGACCTCGTCCCCTTCGAACTCGGTATGCTCATAATCGGCCGCCCCGAGCCGGATGCGCAGCTGGTCGAGGAAGGTCCCGCCAACCTCGACATGGCCGCGAAGGTCGAGGCGCAGCTGCTCGAGGCCGATCGTCACCGCCTCGTGCCCATGCTCGTGCTCGCCTTCCTCGGGCTCTTCCTCGCCTTCCTCGCCTTCCTCGCCTTCCTCGCCGTGATGGTGGCCGGCGCCCGGCCGCCCCGGAACGCCGTAATCGCTGTCGAACCAGCTGACGGAAAAGCCGAGGCTTCCGCCATCGCGAATCAGCGCGAGCCCGGCGCCGAGGGTCTTCTGCTCGGTCGCGCTGTTCGGAATCCGGCCGCGGCGAGCGGCATTCTCGAGCGCCTCCTCGGCTTCCTCGACATGGCCTTCCTCGAGTTCCTCTTCGGCAAGCTCGAGCTGCTCGGCGCGAAGCTCGGGCGACAGCACGAAGCCGCCGACGCGAAGGTCGTCGGTGTTGCGATAGCTGCCGTCCACGTGAAGAACGAGACCCTCGGCCAGCCTTGCATCGGCGGCGGCGCCGATGCTGCGCTCGTCGGCGGCCGATCCATAGGCGCCGATCACGTCGACGTGGATGCCGCCGTCGGGCACGGCGCGGGGAATGCGCCGGTCGAGCACGTTGACGGCGCCGCCGATCGCCTGGCTGCCGAACAGCAGAGCCGCCGGGCCGTGCAGCACCTCGATCCGTTCGGCAATGAGCGGGTCGATCGTGACGGCATGGTCGGCCGAGGTGTTCGAAGCGTCGATCGACCCTATCCCGTCGGTAAGCACGCGCACGCGCTCTCCCTGAAAGCCGCGCAGGACCGGCCTCGACGCCCCGGGCGCGAACGAAGTCGCCGAGACGCCCGGCAGCCGCGCGAGCGTGTCGCCCAGCTGCGGCCGCATGTCCCGGACGAGGTCCTCGCCGGCAAGGACCGAGGAGCCCGAGAGCAGGCTGAGGTCGCGAACATAATTGCCGGTGACGATGATCGACTGCGACTCCTCGTGAGGAGACGCGGCTACTGAATCCGGGGCTGCGGAAGCCGCGCGGTCGCCGGAACCCTGGGCTGCGGCGCTCTGCGAGAAGAGGGCAATGACGGCAGTGCCGGTGAGGAGAGGCAAGCGAGGCATTGATGGTTTCCGTTCGGTTGGGCGCCTTCGGGCGCCTTGGCCGGTCGCGCCGCACCGGCGCGCCCGCGCTGAAGAAGGGGGAGGTCAGTCGCACAAGCGCGTCTGTCGGCCGAAGCCGCGCAGCGCCGACAAGCACGAGGCAGCGGCTATCCGCCGCTACCGAGGGATCAGGCCAGCGGTGGGCGCAGCAGGGGCCGGAGCATGCGTCCGCCCAATGGCATCGGATCGCCGGCCGGACCGGAAAGGGATGCGGAGAGCGCAACCGGAAGGACGGCCTGATCGGGCGGGAGCATGTAGCCCGCCACCAGTGCGGCGCCACCGTCTGCAAGGGAACCCTGCTTGGCGGCCTTGCGGTGTTCCTCTTCGGCCTGCGCGCCGGCGGCGACGCCGAGGTCGGCGCTGTGCATCGCCTCGGCATGAGCGCTCGCACTGCCATGCTGGCAGATCGCCGCCGCAACCGCCGGCCCATTGGTGACGGCGAGCGCGAACATGATGATCAGGGCGAGCAAATGGCGCACCGTGATGAGATAACATCCACGGCCGGATCGGGCAAGGCGATCCGGAATGCCTCGTCGCTCGCCTGCCGCCGACGTGCCGGAGGCTTTCCGTGACGCCGCTTGGCTTGGCGAGCGGGCTGGCGAGGCGCACCCCCGCCGGACCTCTGTCTCGAGGCTCATCGCCCTGATTCGATACGGAACTTTCCGGCGATCCGGCGACCGGCCGCGCGCCATGGCGCCCCGGCACCCGCGAAAAAACGCAACGGCGAGTTGACTCGTGTTATGTGATATCGTTACCCGACGCCCTCGTTACGCAACGAATGGCATGGGAGCCCACATTGATCGGGGGGAAGAGTATCAGACGCCGGCCGCGCGCGGCCGGTCCATTGAGCCGCGGCAGCCGCGCGCTCGCATGGAGTGCGGCCATCTCTGTGCTCCTGCCGGCGGTCGCCTTCGCGGAGGAGAATGAGGATCCGGCGATCATCGTCACCGGCGTGGCCGATCGGCAGCTGCTGCTCGATGCGCCGACCGACACCGGCAGCCGCCTCGGCCTCACCGCCCGCGAGACCCCGGCGATCGTCGACATCCTTTCGGAAAGGCAGATCCGAGAGTTCGGCGCTCGTACCAATGTCGAGGCGCTGAACCGAGCGCCGGGCGTGACCTCCTCGCTTCCGGCCACCAGCCCCGGCGTCCCGACCATGCGCGGCTTCACCGGCGGCTCGGTCGGCCTTCTCTATGACGGTGTCCGCGTCGCCACGCCCGGCATCTTCTCGCGCGCCAGCGACAGCTGGCTCTACGAGCGGATCGAGATCCTCAAGGGCCCGGCCTCCGTCCTCTACGGCGAAGGCGCGCTCGCAGGGGCGATCAATCTCATCCCGAAAAGTCCACGGCTCGGGAGGACGAGCCTGGCGGCGCTGGCCAGCTATGGCAGCTTCGACACCGTCCGGCTCGCGGGAGACGTCAACCTTCCCCTTGGCGACCGGGCGGCGGTGCGCGGCGTCGGCAGCTTCGGCCGGACGAGCGGGTTCGTGGACGACACCGATTCCGAACTCCTGGCCGCAAGCGTCGGCCTTCTGCTGACACCGGCAGATCGGCTGACCATCCATGTCGCGGCCGACTATAACGAGGACGACTATGACACGGCGGACTATGGCACGCCCCTGATCCCCGCCGCCGTCGCCCGCAATCCCTCCAACGCGGCGACCGGGCCGGGCGGCCTGGTCATCGACCGGGCGCTTCGCGACACCAATTTCAACGTCGCCGACGGCGTCCTCGACTCGCAAACCCTGTGGCTGAGGTCACGGCTCACCTACGAGCTCAGCGATCAGCTGACGCTCAGCAATCATCTCAGCAGATTTCATTCGGACCGCCGATTCATCAACGCCGAGATCTTCAGCTACAACAGCGGGACCGGCCTGATCGACCGCACAACCGGGATCATCACCCACGACATCGACTATCTGGTCGAGCGCCCGTCGATCAGCGGCGACGTCGAGATCGGAGGCCTGCGCAATCGATTCGCGATCGGTGCGGAGTTCAGCAATCTCGAATTCGCCACGCGGCGCTACTTCTCGACCACGACCTCGGTCGATCCGTTCGCCCCGGTGCGGGGCACCTTCCCCGGCGGCAGCGGCGCCCCCCTGCCGCCGATCAACTCAACCGCACAGGTGAAGGTGAGCTCGGTCTTTGCCGAAAATGCCCTCAACCTCACGCCCGAATGGCTCCTCGCCGGCGGCGCCCGCTACGACTGGATCGACTTCTCCCGCCGGATCGCGCCGGCGACGCAGATCGACCGCGACTATGGCGCCCTCTCCTGGCGCGTCGGCACCGTCTACGACGTCCTGCCCAAGGTCCAGCTGTTCGCCCAGTACAGCCGTGCCATCGTCCCGGTCGGCAATTTCCTGCTGCTCTCGCTCGCCAACGCGCGCTTCGATCTCACGACCGGGGAGTCGGTGGAGGCGGGACTCAAGAGCAGCTTCTGGAACGATCGCATCGACCTCACGCTCGCCGCCTACCATATCGCTCAGGACAATATCGTCACGCGCGACCCGAACGACCCGACGCTCAGCGTCCAGGGCGGCCGTCAGTCCTCGCGCGGCGTCGAGCTTTCGCTGTCGGCGGCCGTCACCTCGCGGCTCCGGGTCGACGCGAACTGGACCTGGCTGGATGCCGAGTTCGACGAGCTCGTCGAGGCCGGCGGGATCAGCCGCGCGGGCAACACGCCGCCCCGGATTCCTCAGACGGTGGCCAACCTGTTCGCCTTCTACAGCTTCGACTCCATTCCGCTGACGCTGAGCGCAGGGCTGCGCCATGCCGGCGGCTTCTACACCGACAATGCCAACAGCATCCGTGCGAAGGGCCACACGACCATCGACGCGGCGATCGGCTACCGCTTTGCCTTCGGCGAGCTGACCTTGCGCGGCCGGAACCTCACCGATGCCTTCTATGTCGACTATTCGGACGTCTCGACCACCCAGTTCCAGGTCGGTGCCCCCCGCAGCGTCGAAATCAGCCTGCAAACCCGCTTCTGAGGGAGGACGAGAAATGTCTGCGCTCCGACTGGAAGAGGTCTCGATCAGCTTCAACGGCGGCAGGGCGGTCGACCGACTCTCCCTCGCCCTCGAACCGGGCGAGGTCTATGCGCTGCTCGGGCCGAACGGCGCCGGCAAGACCACGACGCTCAACATGATCCTGGGCTTCCTCAAGCCCGACAGCGGCCGCATCCATGTCGACGGGATCGACGCCGTGGCCGATCCGCTGGCGGCCCGCGCGCGCACCGCCTATCTGCCCGAGACGGTGATGCTGCACCCGGCGCTCACCGCGGTCGAGAACCTCACCTATTTCGCGCTGCTGGCCGGGCGCAGGATCGATCCGGCCACCGCCCGCCGGCTGCTTGGCGATGCGGGCCTGCAGGAGGACGCGCACCAGCGTCGCGCATCCGGCTTCTCCAAGGGCATGCGCCAGAAGGTCGGCGTGGCGATCGCGCTGGCGAAGGAGGCGCGCCTGCTCCTGCTCGACGAGCCGACGTCCGGGCTCGACGCCAGCGCCGCCAACGATCTTTCGGAGGTCATCCGTGCCGCCTCGCAGCGCGGCCTCGCGATCCTGATGGCGACGCACGACCTGTTCCGGGTGAAGGATGTCGCCCATCGTCTCGGCATCCTGCGATCGGGGTGCCTCGTCGACGAACGCGACGCCGCGACGATCGGGCCGATCGAGCTCGAGCAGCTCTATCTGGAAAGGCTGGCGGCATGATCCTGTCGCTGGTCCGCCTCGAGCTGGCGATCCTCAGGCGCGACCGCCGCGCCTGGTGGTCGCTCCTCGCCCTGGCCGCCCTCGTCCTTCTCTCCTTCGGCGCCATTGCCAGCCAGGCCCACCGCGCCAACGCGGAGAAGCAGGCCGTGTCGGCCGCGGAACGGGCACGCTGGGTCGGCCAGGGCGAGAAGGACCCGCACAGTGCCGCCCATTACAGCATCTTCGCCTTCAAGCCGTCGCCGGCCTTGGCACCGCTGGACCCGGGGGTGGAGCCGTTCGTGGGACAGTCCGTCTGGCTGGAAGCGCATCACCAGAACGACATGCTTTACCGGCCGCAGCAGAATGCGTCGCTGCTTCAGCGCATCGGCTTTGCCAGCCCGTCCGCGCTCATCACCGGCTTCGGGCCACTCATCATCTTCCTGCTCGCCTTCACTTTGGTGGCGCAGGACCGGGAGCGCGGAACGATGCGCCTCGCCTTGGGCGCCGCGGTCCATCCGCGCGCCATCGTCATGAGCAAGGCCGTCGCCGTCTGGTCGGCCGCGGCCGGCCTCCTCGTCGTCCCGGTGACGTTGGCGGCGCTGGCCTGGGCCGTCCTCGGCGGGGCGCTCGGCGCCGACCTCTTCTGGCGTGCGCTCGTCTGGACCGGGATCATGGCGAGCTATCTCGCCTTGCTCTCGGCCGTCGGCATCGCCTTGTCCTTATGGCTCGGCAACGCACGGCTCGCGCTTACCGGCCTGTTCGGGCTGTGGATCCTGTTCGCGCTGGCGCTGCCCCGCGTCGCCAGCGGGACGGTCGAGGCGGCGCGCCCGCTCCCTTCCAGCCAGGCGGTGCGCCAGCAGCTGGCGGAAGAAGCGCCGACCTTCTGGTCGGACGAGCAGGCCGCGCGCAACCGGGCGCTCCTGCTTCGGCGCCACGGCGTCAGCCGGATCGAGGACATTCCCAATCCCCGAATGGCCGAGCTCGACCTGATGGAGCGTCACAGCCATGCCGTGTTCGACCGGGTGCTCGGCGGCTTCTATGCCAAGGTCGCTTCCCAGGATCGCCTGTTCGCCACGCTGGGCTTCCTGTCGCCGACGATCGCGGCGCAGGCCGCTTCCGCCTCCGCCGCAGGAACCGATTTCAGCCATCACCGGGACTTCATCGACGTCGCCGAGCGCTATCGACGCGACCTCGTCAACCGCATGAATTCGGACGGCATGGCGCACCGCGCGCACGGGGCGGAGCGGCACACCAACGACCAGAGCCTGTGGTCGCAAGTGCCGACCTTCGCCTATCCGCCTCCGGCTCTCGGCAACGGCTCGTCCTCCGCGCTGCCGGCCTATGCGGCGCTCCTCGCCTGGCTGGTTGCCGCCGCCATTCTGCTCGCCATCGTGTCGCGGAGGCTGAGGCCATGACCGCCCCTCGGTTTGTCGATCTTTTCGCCTGGGAATGGCGCCGCACCGGACGGTCTCCCTTGCTCTGGTCCGTGTTCCTGATCATCGCCTCGAGCTTCGTCTGGGGCGCCGTCAACACGGCCGCGCTTCACTCCGCACAGGAAGCCGCGATCGAGCGGGCGCGGCAAGCGGAGCGCGACTGGGAGGCGAGCACCCGCGAGCGCGCCCGCGCCTATCATGCGCCGATCTCCGCCGGTGCCGGTGAGGTGGCCTATTGGCAGGATCCCACCGATGTAGCCGGCTACAGCGAGTATTTCGTTCGCCGATGGGCCTTGAAGCCCCATTTGGCACTGTCTCCGCTGGCGTCGGGAGTGAGCGACCTCGCGCCGACCCGCCTCGAGATCAAGCTCAATACCCTGTTCGGCTTCGGCGACACCTACGATTTCGAGAATCCGCGCGGACTGGCGCTCGGACGTTTCGACCTCGCCTTCGCGATCGTGTTCCTGCTTCCCATCGGCCTCCTCCTGCTCTTCGCCCTGCTGGTGACCTTCGAGCGCGATCGCGGCATGCTGCGGCTCGTCGCAGCCCAAGCGGTCGGGCCGCGCAGCTGGACCGGCGCGCGGGTTCTGGCCATCCTCGCCTGGGCGATCCCCGTCGTCCTGGCGGCCATGACCGGGGCCCTGGTCCTCGCCGGCGTGCCGCTGGCCCAGGCGACGGCGCCGCTTCTCACCGCGCTGACCGCGACGCTCCTATACATGCTCTTCTGGACCGGGATCGCGCTGGTCGTGCTCGCCCGCCAACCGGGCGCCGGCGCGGCGCTCGGATCCTTCGCGGCCATCTGGGCGGCGCTGACGATCGGCCTGCCGCTCGCCGGCTCGGCGGTGGCGGGCCTTCTCGATCCCGCGCCCTCGGCGGTCGCTTATGTCGACGTTCAGCGGCGAGTGAGCGACGAGGTCCAGGCCGAGCGCGACCTGATCCTCGCCAGAGCCTTCGCCGCGCGGCCGGACCTCAGGCGGCACAGCGACCGGGTCGGGACGCTCGACTATGCGACCCGGCTCAGCTTCCTCATCCCGGAGACGGAGCGCCGGCTGACGCCTTTCAAGGCTCCCATCGAAGCGCATCGCGAACGCCAGGAGGAGATTGCCGGCGCGGCTGCCTATCTGTTGCCCACACTGGGCCTGGAGGCGGCCTTTGCTACCCTCGCCGGGACCGACCCCGCTCGGCAGCGGGCGTTCGAGAGCCAGGCCAGGGACTTCCAGCTCGACCTGCGCCGGCGCGTCCACCCGCTGGTCCAGAGGGAGATCACCCGCCCCGCGCCGGCTTTGCCGCGCACGATGCGGGGGCGCTTGAACCTGCCCGAGCCGCTGACGCTCCCCGCCTTCGTCTTCCAAGAGCCGGCACAGAGCGATCGCCTTGCCCGCGTCCTTCCCTTCGCGGCCTGGCTCGGCTTGCTTGCCGGCCTGGCCGGAACGCTTGGTCTGTCGCGGATGCGCGAATGGCGGGTGTCGTGATGAGGCCTTTCGGACTTCTCTTGGCCGGCAGCGCCCTGGCCGTCATCCCGTCTCCCGCCTCCGCACAGCGGACCAGCGACAATGCCGTCACCGCGGCCGAGGACGCGTTCGGGACGTCGATCGGCAACGAGAGCATCGGCCTGTACAGCAGCAGCCAGGTGCGCGGCTTCTCGCCCGTCAGCGCCGGAAACGTCCGCATCGAGGGCATCTATCTCGATCGCCAGGGCTACCTCGCCAATCGTCTCGTCAGCGGCTCGACCATCCGCGTCGGCCTCAGTGCGCAGGGCTATCCATTCCCCGCCCCGACCGGGATCGTCGACTATCGCCTGCGCAACGTCGGCGACGAGACGATCGTCAGCGTCGTCGCGGGAAGCCTCGCTTATGGCGGTCCCAGCGTCGAGATCGACGCGCAGGTCCCGATCATCGGGTCGCGCCTCGGGGCGGCATTTGGTGCGTCCTGGGCCCACGAGCTTTATTATGACGGCGCCGACGCCCAGTATCTGCGCGCGGCGATCGTCCCGCGTTGGCGGCCGAGCGACGCTGTCGAGATCGTCCCCTTCTGGTCCGCGACCGTCGGCCGGGACGAGGAAGTCGCGCCGACGATCGTCACCGCGGGTCCCTTCGCCCCGCCCGAGGTGCGCCGACGCACCTATTTCGGACAGCGATGGGCGGCCAAGGACAGCGCCAGCGTCAATGCGGGGGTCATCGCCAAGGCCCGCATCGGCGAGCACTGGTCGATCGCCGGAGGCCTGTTCCGCTCGATCTTCGAGAACGAGCAGAATTTCGCCGAGCTCTTCGTCGACACGACCGCGGACGGCCGCACCCGCGAACGCGTGATCGCCGATCCCGGCCAGCGTTATGCCTCCACCAGCGGGGAGCTTCGCGCCAGCCGGAGCTTCACGGACGGGACCCGGCTTCACACTCTCCATGCGCTCGTTCGCGCCCGCCGGCTCGACAGCCGCTACGGCGGAGCGGCTCCCGCCCTCGATCTTGGGGAACGCCAGCTCGGCGAGCCCGTCGCGGCGCCCGAGCCGACGCGCTTCGAATTCGGAGAGCTCACCCGCGATCGCGTCCGCCAGGCCACCGTCGGCCTCGCTTATGAAGGGCGTTGGCGACAGGTCGGCCAGCTCAGCCTCGGCATTCAGCGAACCGACTACAGAAAATCGGTCGAACTCCCGGACGGCCTCACTGCCCGCGCCGAGGATGACCCGTGGCTGTTCTATGCCTCCGGTGCGGCCTTCCTGAGCGAGGCGGTGGCGCTCTACGCAGGCTATACGCGAGGCCTCGAGGAAAGCGGCCTTGCGCCCAACAATGCCGCCAACCGCAACGAGGCGCTGCCGGCGATCAGGACCCGCCAGGCCGATGCGGGGCTGCGCTGGTCGATCGCGCCTCGCCTGCGGCTGGTCGCCGGCCTGTTCGACGTGCGCAAGCCGTATTTCAGCACCGACGAGGCCAATGTCTACACCATCCTGGGGGAGGTCCGGCACCGTGGAGCCGAGCTCAGCCTGTCCGGCAGCCTGACCGACGATCTCGCTATCGTCTTCGGCGCCGTGCTCATGCAGCCGCGGGTCACCGGCCAGGCCGTCGAGCTCGGCCGCGTCGGCAGGCGACCGCTCGGACAGGCCGCCACGATCCTGCGCGGCAATGCCGACTGGCGGCTGCCTTTCCTGCCAGGGGTCTCGGTCGATCTTGCCCTTTCCTGGTTCGGCGAGCGGCCCGCCTCTCGTGATAACGTCGTGACGCTCGACCCCTATGCCCTGATCGATATCGGGGCTCGCTACCGCTTCAGGCTTGGCCGCTCGCCGGCCACGTTGCGGCTCCAGGTCCAGAACCTGACCAACAGCTTCGCGTGGAGCGTCGTCGGCAGCAACAGCTACGGACTCATGGACAAGAGGCGGGTCAGCGCCCTGCTGTCGGTGGACTTCTGAGCTTGTCCCCGCCGTGACGCTGCGACGGCCGCTCCGCGCGGTCCGCGTGCCGTGCTTTCGCAACGTAGGAATTCACGCCGCAAACGAGGGGGCAATGCGCATGCGTCTCACAATGCTCACGTTCGGACTGTTCGCCGGTCCGGCTTTCGCCCAGCCCGGGCCACCGGCGGAGGGTCCGGATGAAATCGTCGTCACCGGCCAGAAGCGCGACGGCACGCTCCAGGACGCCGATGCCTCGATCACCGTCCTGGACGCGGAGGCCATCGATCAGGCGCGCCTGCGCGATTTCCGCCAGCTCGACGATCTCGTGCCGAACGTGCAGTTCAACGAGGCCGGCCAGCTCAGCAACGTGTTCATCACGATCCGCGGCGTCGAGTCCAACCCGTTCATCGTCAACCGCGCCGCCGTCTATATCGACGGCATCCCGTTTCGCGAGCTCACCAACGCGGTCCTGAGCCAGGTCGAGTCGATCGAGGTCCTGCGCGGCCCCCAGGGCACGCTCTATGGGGCCAACAGCGAATCGGGCCTGATCGTGATCCGCACCCGCGCGCCGTCGCGAGACGCCGAAGGAGAAGTCCGCGTCACCGGCAGCCTCTTCAGCGGCACCGGCGGCGCCGGAATAGAGGCCTATTACAGCACGCCCCTTGTCTCCGACACGTTGGCCGCTTCGCTCGCCGTCAAATATGGCCGCGAGGCGACCTGGATGCGCAATCGCGCGGCCGGGGTGACGGAACCGGGCGAGATCGAGGAGCGCTTCGTCCATGGACGCCTGCGTTGGACGCCGAGCGACAGGACGACGTTGAATGCCACCGCCTACCTGCTCGACATCAACGCGCCCGGCCTGTTCGACAACGATTTCTTCCCCCAGGACCGGACGCTCTACGACCAGCTTTACGGGGCGCTCAACGGCGGCCGCCCCTCGGGGCGTTACGGCTATTTCCACGACGCGCCGAAGCGGACCGACGAGACCGAATATGTCCTTGGGCTCAGCGTGGCCCATGAAGTCGGCAGCGGAACGGTCGACGCCGCCGTCTCGTACCGCCGCGACAGGTCCGACTCGCTCGGCCTCGATTTCGACTTCACGTCCCTGCCGACGGCGGCAGGCCGCGACGACAACGACCAGCGCGTCACCAACGCCGAGCTTCGCTACGCGAGCGCGCAGCAGCAGCCGTTGAGCTTCCTGGCCGGCGTCGCCTATTTCCGTGACGACAAGGACAATCAGAAGTCGACCTTCGTCGGCCCGGGCGACCTGGACTCCTATGTCGCCGCTCCCGTCCAGACGCGCAGCATCGAGAGCCTCAGCGGCTTCGGCTCGCTCCGCTGGCGGCCGGCTTTCGTTCGCGACGTCACGCTCAGCGCCGGACTGCGTTACGACCACACGCGGCAGCGTGCCGTTCAGCGCGAGGGGCAACTCGATCTCGGCGGAGGATCGATCCTCTATTATACGGACGCGCGCCTGGCCTCGACGGATGACGCCTGGCTGCCGCGATTCTCGATCACCTGGGAACCGACCGACGACGCCACATTCTTCGGCACGATCGCACGGGGATATATCCCCGGCGGCTTCAACCTCGCGGCCACCCAGGAGAATATCACCGACCCGGACGTGCTGCGTTATCGCTCCGAGACGATGTGGAGCTATGAGATCGGCTTTCGCGTCCGCTCCGCCGACGGACGGTTCCGGGCCAGCGGCGCGGTCTTCCAGATCGACTCGAACAACTGGCAGGAGATACGCGTCCTTACCGACGAGACCGGCCGGCCGGTCTCGTCGGACTTCATCGGATCGTCGGCCTCGATCCGAAGCCGGGGTTTCGAGGTCGAAGCGAGCTGGCGCGCCGTGCCGGGCTTCGATCTGTCCGCCAGCTTCGGCTATGCCGACGCCACCTATCTCTATCTGTTCAACGGCATCGAGGATCTCGCCGGCAATCGCGTCAAGCTCGTCCCGGAATATGATGCGAATCTCAGCGCCCGCTACCAGCATCGCAGCGGTGTCTTCGCGCGCGCCGCGATGAACTTCGTCGGCGCGATGGCGCTCGACGAACGCAGCTATGCGGTCCAGCCGGCCACGACCATGATCGACCTCCAGCTCGGCTATGAGAATGAGCGGTTCACGGCCCGGTTGTTCGTCGACAATCTCACCAACGTTCGCCGCTTCAGCGGCCTCGGCTTCGACAATCTGGCCTTCGGGACGGACGGGACCGTCTACGGCGCCCTCGAGGCGCCGCGCATCGTCGGGGCGGAGGTGGAGATGCGCTTCTAGACCAAGCGCAATCGGAGGAATCGGCTGACGACCCGCTTCGAAAGTCGCGGCGATCCAATGGCCTTGGAGCGGCCGTTCCGAAGCCAGCGGAACGCAGCCTGCTCTCGACGGCCTTCGCGTCGACGCCTCATCGGAGACGGGCGCGACGACGCCGCGCTTGGCGGGCGAATGGCTCCGGCCCGGGCGGGCGGCCGACCGTCACGCCGATCCGGGTGGCATCGCCGTGCCCCTGGCGCCGGTCCGCGGGAATCGGCGGGACGCCCGCCGGCGCCACCACAGCAGCCAGCCGGTGATCACGAGCCCCGCCGTCGGGATTCCCGAGGCGAAGACGATCCAGCGGCCGGGCTCGCCGAGGGCCTGGCCCGAGTGGAGCGGATATTGCCAGGCGAAGAAGAGGTCGCCCGGGCTCTCGCCATTGTCGTGGCGGCTGGCAAGGATGCGGCCGTCGGTCATCGAGACATAGGTCCACAGCCGCCCCTGATAGTCGGTGTCGCGCGGATCGTAGGTGCGCACGGCATAGGCCGCGTGATCGGGGAGCAGGCGGAGGCTGTGCAGGCCGGCGCGTCCGGGCGCGACCGCGGCCACCGCGGCGTCGAGGCCGATCGCGTCGACCGGCGGCGCCACGTCCGGCCAGCTCTCGTGCAGGCGGCCGCCGACCGGCGCGACGACCGAGACCGCCTCGCGGCTCGTCACCGGCCAGGCGAGCGTGACCCCGGTCAGCGCGAGCACGAAGGTCACCGGCCAGCTCCACATTCCCGGCGCCCGGTGCCAGTCGAACAGGCGCCGGAGGCTGCGGCGGCGCCCGCCGAGCGCGAGGGCGCGGCGCCATTGCGCGCCGCGCGGCAAGGCCAGCCAGAGGCCGACGAGATGGTCGATCAGCCAGGCCAGGGAGACGAGGCCGAAGAACCATGTCATCCAGGGGCCGGCGAGCAGGTCGACATGGAGGCCGTAGACGAGGTCCATCAGATGCCGCCGGTCGAGCGAGAGTCGGCCGAGCTCGCGCCAGCCGAGCACCGCGCCGTCCCGCGGATCGGAGAAGAGCTGGATCCGCGCGGGCGCGCCGCCCGGCCGCGCCCGGCCGAGCATCCAGATGGTGCCGTCGGCGCTGGACGGCATCTGGATCATGCCGGGGGCGAAGCCCGGCACCGCCTCCGTCGCCCGCGCGAGGACCTGGTCCAGCGGTGCCGGCGGCCCGGCGGCGGCCGCCGGCAGCGTCCGCCAGTCGGGATTGAGCCAGCTGTCGAGCTCCTCGTAGAAGGTGATGGCCGAGCCGGTGACGGCGAGCAGCAGCAGCCACAGGCCGCCGAGCAGGCCGAACCAGCGGTGCCACAGCTTGGCGAACGGACGCCAGCGCCTGTCCGTCCGCGGCGGCGGCAGCATCAGAAGCGGAAGCTGGCGGTCAGCCGGACGTTGCGGCCCGGCTCCGGCAGCCCGCGGACGAGCTCGTAATCGGGAATGGCGCTATAGTCGCCGACGCTGGCATGGGCGACGTAGCGCTCGTCGAACAGATTGTAGACCGCCGCCTGCAGCTCGAACAGGTCGGTGGCGAAGGGCTGCCAGCGCGCGAACAGGTCGACCACCGTGTAGCCGGGCTTGTCGATGAACTCGGTCTCGGGGACGTAGCCCAGCTCGACGTCCCGATAGAGCACCTCGAGATCGTTCAGCGCCTCGTAGCGGGTGAGGGTCGCGCGGAAGCCGAGCGCGGGCGTCGGATCGTAGCCGGCGATGATTGCCCAGTTGTCGCCCATCGAATTGCCGAGGGCGATATGCTCGTAGCCTTCGATGCGACGGCCGTTCAGCCGCGAATCGTAATGGTTGAAATAGCCCTCGATCGACAAGGCCCGGCTGCGATAGCCGGCCCGCAGCTCGATCCCCTCGGCGACGAAATCGCCGACATTCTCGTAATAGGTGGAGGATTGCGGCGGCGGGCCGCTGTAGAGCTGGTCGAGGATGACGTCCTCGATCTCCATCCGGTAATAGACCGCCGAGGCACGAAAGCCGCCGCGCCGATATTCGGCGCCGCCCTCGATGTTGCCGACCCGTTCGGGCCGCAAGGTCGGCGACAGCGACAGCCGGCCGGGGCGATGCTCCAGCGTGAAGGCGTCGCCAATCTCCTTGCCGCGGAAGGCCTCGGCATAGCCGGCGTTGAGCGACAGGCCCGGCAGGACCTCGAAGCTCGCGCCGGCATTGACGCTGACCCCGTCGCTGTCGGTGCCGTCGTCATAGGTGATCTGGTCGAGATCGTAGGAATCGTAGCGGGCGCCGAAGCTGATCAGGAGATTGTCGAGGGCCTGCCAGCGGTCCTGGACGTAGAGGCCGAGGAGCGAGCCCCGTTCCGCGAAGCGGCCGACAGCCGGGTCCCAGGCCCAGTCGGCCCAGCGCGCGGGATCGTCCAGATACTCGCTCGCCACCCGGTCGCGGCGATGCTCGACGCCGAAGGTGACGTCGTGGCCGGCACGGCGGACGCGCGCGCGCAGGTCGAAGCCGTAGGTCTCGATGTCGGCGCCGTAGAGGCCCCAGCGGTCGAACCGGTCCTGGATGAACTCGGACCGCGTCCAATAGCCCGTCGCCTCCACGCCGATCGAGGACGAGGCCGCGTAGCGCCAGTTGGCCGTGACCGACTGGCGCTTGCCGTCGACCGGGAAAAGCTCGTCGCCGGCCAGGACCGGCCAGTTCGGACGCTGGCCGAAGGCGCCCTCCTCGTCGCGATGCTCGTAGCTCAAGGCGAGCCGATGGCCACCGCCGAGATCCCCGCCGAAGCGGAGGAAGCCGAGCTGCTGGCGCGCGGCGGTGCCGCGCTGCAGATTGCCGTCGCCATCCTCATAATCCTCGCGGTCGACGTGGACGAAGGAGCCGAGCAGGCCGACATCGCCCCACAGCCGGCCGTAGACGGTGCCGGAAAGCTTGTAGCCGTCATTGCTGAACCAGCCGGCGCGGGCGATCGCGCCGATGTCGCGGCCCTCGCGCAGCATCGAGACGGGATCGCGGGTGCGGAAGCGGATGGCGCCGCCGATCGCGCCGAAGCCCGACGTGGCCTCGCCGGCGCCGGCCTGCACCTCGACGCTCTCGAGCAGCTCCGGCTCGATCTGGACGCGGCCGATATGATGGAACAGGGTCCCGTGCTGCGGCGCGCCATCGATGGTGACGTTGAGCAGCGAATCCTCGATCCCGCGGACATAGATCTTCTGGGCCAGGCCGACGCCGCCGCCGACGGTGACCGACGGCACCTGCCGGAACAGGTCGGCCAGGTCATTGGCCTGGATGAGCTCGATCTCCTCGCGGCCGATGGCGACGTCGGTAAGCGCGCCGACGACGACGATGGCCTCCGAATCCTCCGCGGCATCGGCTTCGGACGCCGCAGGCTCGCTCGGCTGGGCCGAAGCGGGCGAAGGCAGGATCGAAGCGACGCCCGCGAGCAGGATCGCCACCGGCTTGGAACAGGACATGGATACCCCCCTGATTTGTGCGGGGGGCCTAATCGCTATTGCGACGCGTTGTCAATAAGCCGGGAGCCGTTCCCGGTGGAAGCCGGTAGCGAAAGGAGGGAAGCGCGCCGTTTCGAAACCACCCCTGACAACGGCAGGACAGCGCGTCTTGGGAATCTGGGCCAGCGCCTGCGGATCGCTCGGGCACACGCCGCGCCAGAGGGGCGGTCCACCTTCATCGACCAGGCCGATGTGCGTGCTCTTGTCGGAACATCCCAGCCGGCGTAGATATGCGTCACGGGTCCATCCTCCTCCTTGAAGCGGCTTCGCTCCGACTTCGTATCAGCAGGAGGATGGGCCTACCTCAATTACGCCATGTCTCCTGTACTCCCAAGCCGGACTTTGGCCAAACGGTCACATTTCAGGGGAGCACGTCACCTTCCCCTCACAAAGCCCCTCTCTTTGCCCCGAATCGTTGATGAAGCAGAATGCGTTAGAAGACAAGTGCGCCCGAATTCCCAACAACGGCTTCGGCCCGTCCGAATGAACCTACCGGCGTCAGCCGTCAGATATTCAGAAGTAGACAAATGAAGACAATTGGCGAATGCTGAGCGGGCAAACGCCAGCATGCTCCCAAGAATAACTAAGAGGGAACTATGTCGATCAGGAGCTTCCGGGCGTGTGCAATCGCCCTTGCCGCCATGTTGCCGATGTCAGCCGCGCATGCGGAAGAGACGGTGACATACACCTACGATGCACTTGGCCGCTTAGTGAAAGTGGCCAAATCGAGCGGACCGGCCAGCGGTGTGGAGATGACCTACGCTTATGACCAAGTCGGGAACAGAACCAACGTGACGGTAACCGGAACAAGCAGGCCCGCCCCAGGTCCGCGTTATGTAGTGGTCCCGCTCAACGGATACACCCTAATCGTTTCCCCCTGATATAAGAGTCCTTCTGGGCATTCCCGTTTGCCGGTGGGCATGCGCATCGGTCGTATGCGCACTGCAGGGATCGCCGGCCTTGGAGATGCGTCCCTTGGTGTCGCGTTCGCCGGACTGGTAGCGCCTGGGGACGAGCCCGGCGAAGGCGCCGACATCCGTCCCTCGGGCGAAGCGGCTCGGATCCTCGACACTGGCCTTGAACGTCATCGCGTTGACCGGACCGACACCAGGCACCGTCATCAAGCGTGCACACCGGATCGGCAGCGGTGCGCCGCTTGAGCTCACGGGTAGCCGCGGCGATCTGCACTTCCAGGCCTGCCAGGGAGGCGACGAGCGGCGCCAGCGGCGCCTCCAGCTCGGGCCTTTGCGCGAGAAGCACCTCGAGGCGCTCGGCGCGCTTGCCCGGCGTCGTGGCCGAGCCCAGTCTCAGGCCGAACAGCTTCAGCAGGCCTCGCAGCTGGTTCTTCATCGCCGAGTGAGCCCGCACCAGCTGCTCGCGAACCTTGAGACAGGCGCGATCGAGATGCGTGGCACCATCCTTCATGTGCACCGCCCGGAACCAACCGGTCCGAGCCAGCTGTGCCAGCCCCTCGGCATCATGCGGGTCGCTCTTGTTGACCCGCGCCGACAGCACCCCCTTGGCATGGCGAGCGCAGATGCACACCACCGGAAGGCCGCGTTCGACGAGACCATGATAAAGAAACGAGGAAAGCGCGCCTGTCTCGAGGACCACCCGAGACACGTCGCCGCAATGACGGTCGATAGTCCGGGCGATCGTCTCGGGATCCGTGGCGCAGATGCCGCGCCAACGGATCCGGCCCGCCTCGTCGACCGCACAAAGGTGCGTCGACTTGTCCGAAACGTCCAATCCGAGGTACATAGCCATGGGTCCATCCTCCTCCTTGAAGCGGCTTCGCGCCGACTTCGTATCAGCAGGAGGATGGGCCTACCTCAATTACGCCATGTCCCTGGAACTCCAGTCCATAGGGAGGATAGGCCGACCTCAACTACCCGGCGTCACCGGAACCCGCGCGGGACTCATTGTTCGAAATCCTTGCGTCTAAGGAGTCCCTATCATGCCTAATCACCAACAATAGCTTTCGCATGCTGTACAACAGAAGCGAAATATTCTCGCTCTTCGATATCACGAGCTTGAGAGGATTTCCACCTAAGGTCCTCGAAATGCTCTTCGAGACTTGAGTCCAGTATCGCCTCCGCATTACTTCTAGAGCATCCTATCCCAGATAATTCTAGGAAGTCGAAATAGAGAAACATATTAACATTAGTTGAGAACAGGATTATTCGGCCGTCAAATCCCCCATTTCTGAAATCATCCACATCTTGGAATATTACCCTTGAGCAATCCTGGAATCTGCAATCATGAGTGGACCCCTCACCCGTATAGCAGTCTTCCAATGCAACAAGTTCCACAATACCATCTTTAGAGATTATGCTGAATATTTCAGCAGACCGCTCAAGGATCATTCGGCCCAAGAAGGGAGTATAGATGAGAGACGATCTATACAGCTCTGCGCGACTAGGGAAATTGGGTCTAGGCATAAATGCCGCAGCACGGCTATAGTGCCCTTGACATGAATCAAGTCGTGTCACTGTGCAGTTATCAATAAGCATTTCCATCAATATCGTACCTTAGCTTCGAATAACCGGATATTTCTAGGCACATTACTTCCCAATGGAACGATGGACTGTGTGATCCCAATATTTATCGCAGGGCCACTACGAGAGGAATCTTGATATGCCGTGACATTAGCCCTCATCCCTCCGCCTAAATCGACCATCCCTCTCGCTACCCCCGAAGCAGAGAACTGCGGTGCCGACCCTGTGAGCACTTGAAAGGCCGCATCTCGCGCCCCAGCACCAGTCACAGGGGAATGAAACTGGGCAGTGCCGCTTGAAGTAGGCTGAAACGATGATCCCCTCAAGACGTTCTGGAAGGCGCTCCCTGCCGGGTCCGCCGGAAGGCCAGAACGCGGGTTAAAGTTCTGCGGCCCAATAATCTGGAGTGCCCTTACGGCAGCTGTCGCGTGTGCGGCATCTGCTCTGGATGGAGCGCCAACGTAATGAGGAAAGTATGACGTACCTCCACTCCAAACAGATCTTGCCTCGTTTGCTCGCGCCCTAATGACT
Source organism: Sphingosinicella terrae (assembly GCF_003347635.1). Classification (GTDB taxonomy): domain Bacteria; phylum Pseudomonadota; class Alphaproteobacteria; order Sphingomonadales; family Sphingomonadaceae; genus Allosphingosinicella; species Allosphingosinicella terrae. Next base: position 465,964 of record NZ_QDFY01000002.1, on the reverse strand, counting down.
CGTGCATAGAAGAATTGCGACGTCGTACGTGGCCCATTCGGAACATAGGGTCTAAATCCTTGCCGCTGACGCTGCTCTCCCTCAGGATCGGCGAAGTTCACCGGGTCGTTTGCGACGTAAGCGTAAAGATTTGCGTCGTCGTCATACCCCACCGGATCCGTCTGCAGGAATCGTCCCACGGTCGGCGAGTAGATTCGGGCCTTGTAGTGATACATGCCGAGCTCGGGGATCCAGGCCTGTCCCGTATATTGGAAGCGTCCGAGATTGGTGGTGTTCGGGATGCCCCAAGCGTCATAGCCGTTGATGGCGCGGCTGTTCCCAGCGGCGTTGGCGACGGCGATGATCGAGCCCTGATGGTCACCGACGAGGGTCTGGCGACTTTGGGCCGCGGCATAATCGTACCAGATCAAAGGATCGTCAGCCCCGGCACTGCCGCCATGAACGTAGCGATGCAGCACATTCGCGCCGCTATACTCGAGCACCAAGGCGTCGCCGTCATAGACGAATTGGGTCACGCCGGCGCTGCCGCCCGACACCTGGAACAGCCGCCCGAGCGGATCGTAGACCAGCGAAGCCGTACGTCCGCCGGTGGCTGAAACGAGCCTGTTTTCGGCGTCGTAGACGAAGTTGGTCGAACCATCCGACCGCAGGTTTCCGTTAGCATCGTAGAGGAAGCTCGCCGGGCCGGCGACGGTATATTGATTGAGGCCGTTGACGCTGTAGCTGCGGCTCACATTGTAAGCCGACGTCATCGCAAAAGCGTCGTTCGAGCTGGTGCGGGTCGTGATCTGCGAGGCCGGATTGTAGCCGAAGGTCAGGTTTAGATCGGCGGCCGTACCGGCGAGATCGTTGTTCAGCCCAGTTAGTCGCGAAAGGGGGTCGAAAGTGTATGTGATTCCCGTCGCCGACTGAACCCGCGTGGTCGGCCGAGCCCAGCCATCATAAGCGAAACGGGCGAGCTCGGTGGTGCCGTTCTCGCGAACATAGCGCAGCTGGCTGGCGCCGTCATATTCGTAAGTGAAATAGGTCCCGTCGGGATGGGTGACGCGGGTGCGGCGACTCGCGGCATCATAGAGATAGGAGATGGCCCTGCTCGTCCCGCCCATGTTCGTGGTCGAGGAGAGCAGCTCACCGAACCCGTTATAGGCATTGCTGATGCCCGTACCGGTCAGAGACCCGAACCGCGCCTCGGTCTGCAAGTCCAGGACATTGTAGGCATAAGCGACGCTGTACCCGGCGGCGCCGCTCGCCGAGGCCGGCACCGTCTTCAAGGTAATTCGGTTGAGATTGTCGTACTGGAAGGTGAGCGTGCGGCCGTCGCGCTTGCGCAGCGACAGGCGATTACCGACCACGTCGTATCCATATTCCTCATAGTCGGCCGAATTGACGGAGCCGATCGTTTGCGGGTGCGGAAAGATCCAGCGCCGCTGCCGGTCGAAACCGTCATAGGTCATTTCGGCCCGGTTGCCGTTGGCATCCGTTAGGCTCAAGCGTTGGCCGTTGAGGCTGTAGGTGTAGGTCGCATAATTCTGCTGCGATGACGTCAGATAGCCACGCTGCTCGTGCGTCAGCTGCCCTGCCGCGTCATAGACATAGCGGGTGATCCGATCGGGTCCCTGGCTTCCCTGGGTTCCAAGGGCGCAGGCGCTCGGAGGCAAAGACGCGAACACCGCCGGGTTCATCCGTCTGGCCTCGCATTCGAGCTGATTGCGATTCGTGAAGTTGCGCTGGACTACGGAGTGCGTCCCCGTCGAGGAAGACAGGGTTTCCCGAACAGGGTTGCGCCGGCTGTCATAGGCGATGTCAGTCTGGCTCAGTGGCACAAGGGCCGTGCTAGTCACCGAATTGACCGCTCCCCCCTCGATCCTCGTCGGCTTGTCGTCGGAATTCCGGTAGGTGTACCGCGTCGCTGTCCGATAGCCATTGTGAAGTAGCGGTCCGATCTCCCAGGTCCGGCGACCGAGCGTGTCGTACCGGTAGTGGGTCGAATCGTCGCTTCCCGCCAAGGGCCCATCCTGGCTGAGCAGCCGCCCCGCCGCATCATAGGTATAGCTCGTCACCCGCGTCTGACCGTTGGCAATCCGCCGCTCGAGAGAGGGCAGGCGCGTGTTGCCCCAATATTCATATTCCGTACGGATTTCGGCACTTGTACCGCAAGTGGCGCCGCCGCAGACTCGCACGACGGATCGGCGGCTGACGCCGTTTGCGGATGCCACATATGCGATGATGGTCCGCCTCCGCACGCCCTGAGCATCGGCCGGTTCCAACATCTCGGTCAGCTGACCGTTGGCGTTGTAGGTATAGTCGGTCTGGCGCTGAAGGGCGTCGCGTGTCCACGTAGGACGATAGCAGCGCACGTCCCGATGGACGCCGCCGCAAAGGGTGACGTCCGCGGTGGGATAGAAGGCGCTCTCGGTCGCTGCGGCGAGACCGGAATTTGGTTTGGGAGTCGCGGTTCTGGAAAGGATGTTCCCGATCCCGTCATATTGAACCGTGACGGAATTGCGCTCCGGATAAGTGATGGTCGTGGGCCGATAGTCGCCGTCGAAGGCGTAATCGGTCACGCGGCTGAGGCCGTCGGTCGTCCGAGTCAGGACGTTACGCGATGCGGAGAGCGTCATATCGTAGCGCATCGAGTAGCCGTTCGGCCCGGTGACGGTGAGAGCCGTATATCGGTTGCTCTGCGTCGGCGCGTGCCGCGTCAGATTTGTGTAGGCATAGGTGAATGGGACACCGTCACGTGTCACGGACGCAACGACGAAATTCGTCCCATTAGCGACAGCCTGGATTGTCGGCGTTGTCTCATCGGGGAGGCGAAGCGAGCCTGAGCTTCCCTGTACGTCCGCCGACAAGTCATTTGAGCACCCACATGCGTAAGTGCGGCCAGCAAGATCCGTGATCGTCGATCCGCTATAAGTGAGTCGACCCAGCGGCACGGTCGGAGAGGCGCTGTTGTACAGGGTCACCTCGCTCGGCTTGTTCCATTCAATCGTGCCGATGACGTCGCCTTGGTAGTCGATGTCGATATGGTAGCCGAGGTTGCTCGCGAGCTTTATCGGGCGATAAAAGGTAAGGCCGAGGCTGGCGGAATAGGTCGATCCGTAAGTGATGGTGATCACTTCTCCGTCGGGGTGAGTTATGCGATTTGCATAGCGGACGATCACCTTGCCGGTCGCCTGCTGCTGATTCAGGTGAATGACGTTGAACTCGTATACGATGCCGGTACCGCCCTGATGATACCGACTCCCGTTCGGGCTCAATGAGGAGCCCGTCCCGGTGACGGGGCCGCAATCATTGTCGAAACACTGAAAGGCCTCAGACGCGTCGCCACCGGTGTGGACCGTGAAGCTTCCTGTCTGATACTCGCCGACCGCACCCTCAATGTTTCCATTGAGGCGCGGCGCCGCATTCTGGATTCGATCGAATCGCAGATTGGGTGCCCCCGGAACCGACAGGACCGGCATCTCGATCTTTATTTCGCCCGTGACGGTATTCACGCCATTCGGATCGGGCTCGACACGCAGCGGGGAAAGTGTCCGCGGCATGTCCTGCGCCAGGGCCGCTGATGGAACGACCAAGGCAGCGAACATCAACGTGAGCAATATGCCGCCCATATGTCCGATTCGACGGCGTCCCGCCTTGACCATGTTCGTTGCGCGCTCCCGGGGGGAAGTTCTTTCCCGACCCTCTTTAGTGGCAAGCTTCATTTTCCCCCCTTCAATCCCGTACGCGCTGCTCGGATGATGCTCGGCAAGTTTCATCAACGATTGGCCCGGATCCAGATCCAGCCTTAACTTCGCCATGTCTAGCAGCCGGAGAATGTTAGATTGATCGTCAACTGCCCGGTCGCCGTCGCTCCAAGCGAGTCGCTCACGACATAGCTGACAGTTGCAGTCGCCTGCGTGCCCGCACCCACGAATTCGACCTGACCGTTGACCACAGAGGCCTCACCGAACCTCGCTCCACCTGAGGCGCTTACCAGGCGCAACGGTGTATTTCCGTCAGGGTCGTGATCGTTGGCGAGTACATTGAAGTAGCCAACCCCGCACCGACTCATGGATCCGCTGTCCGCAACCGCAACCGGAGCCTGGTTTCCCGGTGGAGGCGGCGGAGGCGGTGGCGGCGGGCTTCCGACACTCCCTGCGACATTGTAGGCGGAGCGATTACCCGCCCGATCGTAACTGGTCGAAACGGCGACCCCGTTGTTCGGGCCACCGGTGGTGGCAACAGCCACGAGCCGGCCGAGCGGATCGTAGCTGTAGCTCGTCGTATCGCTGGCGCGGCCGGTGCCGCTGATGGCCATAGCACCCACGGCGACACCCAGCAGGTAAACGGACTTTCTGTTCATTTCCCCCATTCCCCCAGCGCAGTCGGCGCCATGCGCGCCCCCCGCGCCCTCCGAATTTCCCGATACTTGAATTGCACCCGACAGTGCGGCGACGCCGATGCCGCATCACGCCCAGCTCAGGACAAGCCGGAGTAAAAAGCTGATCCTTGAAACCTATAAAACCGATTCACGCGCATCTTGTCTCGCAGCAACGCGTGGTGCAACCCCCCACGTAGATAAACCCAAACATATTTACGCAGCACGCGGTCCGTACGGGCGCGCAGGATAAGATCTAAACACGTATTTCAGCGGATTCCGCGACGGATAGGCTCGGGTCTTCGTTTCGTGCGGGGATCCTGCCACCAGAACCCCCGATCTTGGTAAAAAAATTTAGCGTTCTGGGACTCACGAACATAGTGTTGAGGTGTCGTCAAGGCTACACTGAGTAGTGATCTCCAAACACTCGGATCTTATTGGCCTATCGGGACGCGCCGTTCTAACCGAGGCTGATCGTAGGCAACCGGACCCATTGTCGCTGCCTCGCCGCCGGGTGCGGACGGAAGAGAATGCCGCCGACAATGGCATCGCGAACCACCGCCTTCACCTCTTCGGAGGCAGTACCGCCGAGCAGGGTCGCCCCGACGATGCGCCCCGAGGGATCCACCTCCACGACGAATTCCGCCGTTCCGCGCGCGCCGCGTCGCTCCGTCAGCCGGCGAACCAGACGCTCGAAAGCTTCCCCGTCGAGATCGAACGATCCAGCGGCGCCGGCGCGCTGCGTCATCTCCTCTCGACGCATCGGCGTGGCGCCCGCATAGGGATCATAGGCGGAGGCCGCCCCCTGCCCCGCGCCGGTCTCAGAGGGCGCCGGCTCGGCATGGATCGGCACCGGCTGAGTGACCGATGGCGGCGTGGGCTCGGGCGGCATGCGAACAATCGCCCATTCGGGTGGCGGCAACTCGGACGGCGCGCTCAGGTCAACGTCCGGCGGGGACGCGGGAATGGGGGCGACCGGCGCCTCGCGGCCCGTTGCCCGGGGCGCCTGGGAAGCCTCGGAGACATCGAAAAGCGCCAGCATCCTCACCGGCGGCGCCTGCGGTCCGGGCGCGCCTGGCTCGTCAGTGAGCTTCGTCAACAGAAGCCAGAGCAGGAAAAGATGGATGAGCAACGTCGAACAGACGGCGAAAGATCGATTGATCCTCGTTTCGACAAGCGTCGAAATCCGGGGAAACGGCCGCTCGGCCGTGGATGCCGGCTTCGCGACGCTGGCGTAACGGCTGTCCCAAGTCTCTGTACGAACGAATGCCACGGCGCCCCCGGCGGCGCAGGATAGATGCTTGCTTCTGAAAGCAAAGCGAAAATTGATTCTCCGCTCGTCGCAAAGGGATATTCTATTTTGGCGTGGGACCTGCTTGTATGACCGCCGGGATTCGCCGCGGGCAAGGCGAATCGGGGGATCTGACATGGAATTCCGCGAGCTTCTGCTCGACAGGAACATAGTAACGCCGGCGGAACTCGCTCGTGCCGAGGAAATGAGGGGCCGCACGGGCGGCCGCCTGCCGTCGACGCTCGTGCAACTCGGCCTGGCCTCCGAAGCCGACGTCGCCGAGACGATGGCTGCGGCCAGCGGCGCCGCGTTGCTGGATCGAGAGTCCCTGCCGGCGGCCTTGGTGGAGATAGATGGGCTGAACCCAGCCTTCCTTCAGCGGCACGCTTTGCTGCCGATGGCGCTGGACGGCGGGGTGCTGCGCATCGCCGCTGGCGATCCGGGGGACGAGGAAGGCCTGTCCGGACTCGCCTTCGCCGCCGGCGCCGAGTCGATCGAAATCAGCGTCGCATCCCTTTCGGATATCCAGGAGGTGATTACCGCGCATTTCGGCAACGCGGTGAGTGAAGAGATGGCGGAGCGCGCGGACGACTGGTCCGACGATCTCGAGCGCCTGCTCGACGGCGAGTCGGAAGCCCCGGTGATCCGCCTCGTCCAGCGGCTGCTCGCCGGCGCGGTCGACCGGCGCGCGTCGGATGTCCATGTCGAGCCGATGGTCCGGCAGGTGGCGGTCCGCTACCGGATCGACGGCCGCCTCAACGAGGTCGAGACGCTGCCGAGCGCGCTGGCTGGGCCGATCGCGTCGCGGATCAAGGTGATGGCGGGGCTCGACATCGCCGAGAGCCGGCTGCCGCAGGATGGACGGCTGCGGCTGACGGTGCGGGGACAGGATATCGACGTGCGCGTCGCGACGGCGCCGGTCGCCCACGGCGAAAGCGTCGTGCTGCGCCTGCTCGGGCGAAGCAGCGTCCCGCTCGACCTTGAGAAGCTCGGCCTCCCCGAGCCGGCGCTCGCCGCCTTGCTGCGGGCGATCGAGCGGCCGCACGGCATCATCCTGGTCACCGGCCCGACCGGCAGCGGCAAGACGACGACGCTCTATGCCGCGGTCAACCGTCTGCGCCGGCCCGACGTCAAGATCCTCACCGTCGAGGATCCGGTCGAGGTGGTGATCGAAGGCGTCAACCAGGTCCAGGTGCGGCCCGAGATCGACCTCACTTATGCCAAGACCTTGCGCGCCTTCCTGCGCCAGGACCCGGACATCCTGATGATCGGCGAGATACGCGATCAGGAGACGGCGGAGATCGCGCTTCGCGCGGCGCTCACCGGCCATCTGGTGCTGTCGACCCTCCACACCAACAACGCCCTTGGCGCCTTCACCCGCCTCGCGGACATCGGGGTCGAGCCCTATCTCACCGCCTCGACCGTCATCGCCGCGGTGGCGCAGCGGCTGATCCGGGCGGTCTGCACCGCCTGCCGCGGCGAGCGAGCGCCTTCGGCATCCGAGCGGCGGATGTTCGAGGAAGCGGGGTTGCCAGCGCCGAAAAACCTGGCGCAAGCGCAGGGCTGCGCGAAATGCGGCGGCACCGGCTATAGCGGCCGCCTGCCGATGATCGAGGTGGTCGAGGTCGACGAGGCGCTGCGCGGCCGGATCCGCGATGGCGATGTCGAGGCGGCGCAGGCGGAGCGGCCTCCGGCAGAGACCTTGCTCGGTCACGGCCTGGCCCTGGTCGCGGCGGGGCGCACGACGATGGAAGAGATGCGCCGGGCGGTGCAGGCGGCGTGACCGGCTATCGCTGCCTTGTCGTCACCCCCGAGGGCCGAAGCGACTGGCGCCGGATCGAGGCGTCGAGCGAGCAGAGTGCGCTCGTCCGGCTAGCCGCCGACGGTCATGAAGTGATCGACATCCGTCGGGGCGATCCGACACTGGTCGAGCGGCTGAACCAGCCGGTGCGGCTGAGGCGCACCCTAAGCCTCCCCGACCAGTCGCTGATCCTGACCCAACTCGCGACGCTCGTTCAGTCGGGGCTTCCGGTCGACCGCTCGCTCGACCTGCTGCGCGACCAGATGGCGCGGCCGGCGCAGCGCGAGCTGCTGGCCGAGGCGCTGAGCCGGGTCCGCGCCGGCGACGGGCTCGCCGCTGCACTGGAAGCGCGCGGAGCCTTTCCCGCTTTCGTCACCGGCGTGATCCGCGCTGCCGAGCAGGCCGGGCGGCTGGGCCACGCGCTGCAGTCGGTGGCCGAACGGATGGCCCTCGCCGCCGCGACCCGGCGGCAGCTGGCGACCGCGCTCACCTATCCGGCCGCTGTCCTGGCGGCGACGTTGTTCGCGCTGGGACTGGTGCTGACCTTGGTCGTGCCGCAGTTCGAGCCGCTCTTCGCCGGATCGGAGGCGCGGCTGCCGGCGCTGACCCGGGCCGTGCTGGCGCTGTCGCGCCTGACCATCGATCATGGCCTGGAGCTGCTGCTCGCCTTGGTGCTCCTGTTGGCAACACCGGTGCTGCTGCTCCGTTCGGGGCGCCTGCAGCCCTGGATCCAGCGCCACCGCCGGTTGGTGCCTGGGCTGGGCCTGCGCGACCAATATCTCGCGGGGCAGTTTTGCGGTCTGCTCGGAACCCTGCTCGACAATGGCGTCGCCGTGGTGCGCGCGCTCCAGCTCGCCCGCGAAACGATCGGCAGCGACCGCTGGCGGCGGCATCTGGCCGCGGTCGAGCAGCGCGTGCGCGAGGGCGAGCGGCTCTCGTCGGCGCTTGGCAGGGACGAGCTGGTCCCGGCGACGGCCGTGCGGCTCATGGAGGTGGGCGAGCGGACCGGGCGGCTGGCCGAGACGTCGATCCAGGCGAGCGCGGTTCTCGGCGCGGCGGCGCGGGCGCGGATCGAGCGGGCGGTGGCGCTCGCCAATCCGATCGCGATCGTCGGGCTCGGCGGACTGGTCGCCTTGCTCGTCGCCGGCGTGATGCTCGGCATTTTCTCACTGGGGGATTTCGCAGGATGAGGCTCGGCAAAGGCAGAAAGGGCGCACGCCGCGAGGGTGGATTCACGCTCATGGAGATGCTCGTCGTGCTCGTCCTGATTGGCCTGATCGCGGCGGTGGCGATCCCGCAGGTCTCGCGGCTGATGGGAAGCGCCAAGGGCAAGGCGGCGCGGATACAGCTCGAGACGCTGAATCGCAGCCTCGCTTTCTATCAGCTCGACAATGGCGCCTTTCCGACCGCGGAGCAGGGGCTGGCGGCGCTCTGGCAGGCCCCCGCGGAGCTGCCGACCTGGAACGGGCCCTATGTCCGCGCCGACACCCAGCTGAACGATCCCTGGGGCCGGCCCGTCCTCTATCGGCTGGCCGAGGGCAATGGATCGTTCACGCTGACGAGCCTTGGCGCCGACGGCCGCGAGGGGGGGAATGGCGAGGATGCCGACATCTCGATGGGCCAGTAAGCAGGCGGGCTTCACGCTGATGGAGATGCTGGTCGTGCTGGTCATCCTCGGCTTGGCGGCGGCGCTGATTGCGGGGCGGCTCGCCGGCCGCCCAGGCCGTATCGACCGCGAGCGGACGGTGACTGCGCTCCAGGCCCGCATTGCTGCCGCGCGCCGCGACGCGATGCGGAGCGGAGCGGCCGTGCGGCTCGTTCCCGCCGAGGTTGACGCCGCGGCCGCGCTCACCGACCCGGTGTTCGGCCGGGAGATGGCTCTGGTCTTCCATCCGGACGGCTCGTCCAACGGCGGGACCGTGCTGCTGGCCGGGCGGCCGGCGCTATCGGTCGACTGGCTCAGCGGAGCGACGGCCGATGCGCCTTAGTCTCCGCCGCCATTCCACCGCCACGCTTCTGGGCGGCTTCACGCTGGTCGAGGTGCTGGTGGCACTGGTCGCGACCGGGTTTCTGCTCGCCATCGTCATGAACGGCGCCCTCCTTGCCCGCGACCGCGAGGCGAAGGCCGCCGCCACGGCCGATGCGGTGATGCTGGCGCGCCACCTGCTCGCAACACGAGTGGCGGCTCCGTACGCGCCCGGGCGCGCGCAGGGCGTCGAAGGCGAACTTTCCTGGACCATGACGGAGCGACCGCTTGCGAGCGACCCTCGCGGTCTCTGGGTCCTCTCCGGCGTCGGCGTCGTCGTCGCAAGCGGGAGTGGGCATCGGCTGATCGAGGCGGAGGCGCGCAAGCTCAAGCGTGTGACGGCATCATGAGCCGGCAAGAGGGATTCACGATCGTCGAGCTGCTCGCCGCCCTGGTGATCGGGGCGATGCTGCTGGTTGCGATCGGATGGAACCTCGCGGCCGTCATTCGGCTGCTGCCGGAGCCTGCCGGCCAGGCAAGGCGGCAGCAGCTGGCTTTGGCGGCGCCGCGCCTCGAAGCGCTGATCGAGCAGGCGCAGCCCGAGGGCTTCGAGGGCAATGCCGACCATCTCAGCCTGATCGTGCCACCACCGCTGGCGGCCGGCCCGGCCGGCCCCTTGCGGATGACGCTCGCGGTCGTCCAGGATGGCGGCGATCGCAGCCTCGTCGCCCGGTTCGCGCCCGTCGACGATGGCGTCGCCTGGCGCGCAGCGGCGCGCGAGGCCCCGGTCGCCCAGGGCTACAGGGCGATACGTTTCGACTATGTCCCGGCGCCAGCCGGCTCGGCGCGCCGCCTCCCGCTGCTCGTCACGCTCAGCCTCGATGACGGGGAGACGATCAGCCGCATCTCGGCGGCGCCGCGGATCGACAGCGACGGGAGCTGCCGGTTCGACCCGATATCCATGACATGCCGACCGTGAACGTCGCCCTTCCCCGTTCGCTGATGGCGTCGGCGCGCCAGTTCTGGGGCTGGTGGACGGAGGAGCTGCGTTCTGCCGCGCCGGAAGCGGTCCGACGCTGGACGAAGCCGGTCCCTCGCGCCGAGATAGAGCCGGCGCGCGCTGGGACGATAGTGGATGTCGAGCGGGACGGGCTCGGCGAACGGCATGTCGAGGAACGGCCGCTCGAGGAACTGGACGCGGAGGGGTGGAGCCAGCTTCACACACTTGTCGCAGGAACGCGCGCGCGGATCGTACTGGCGCCGCCGGACGTCTTCGTCACCCGTCTCACCTTGCCCGCCGCGGCACGCGGAAGGCTGCGGACCGCCGTCTCGCTCCGCCTTGGCCAGATCGCGCCGGTGAATCCGGAGCAGCTTGCCTGGTCCTGCCGGATCGTCGGTGAATCCGGCCGCGAACTCGAGGTGGCCGTCGCCATGGCGCGACGCGAACGGATCGAGGCGGTGGCCGCCTTGTTCGAGGCCCGGGCGATGGCTCCGCCGCCGATGGTCGCGCGCATCGGAGTCGAGACGATCGAGTTGGCGAGCGGCGCCGACGGCAGTCATACTCCGGAGCGCCGTCAGCGCAGGCACGCCGCCGTGCTGGCGGCGCTGTTGCTCGCCTCGATTCCGGCGACCAGCTGGACGGCGGCGACCTTGCTCGCCTGGGTCGAGGAACGCCATGCGCTCGCGCTCCACGAGGACTTGGCGCCTCGGCTCGCGGCCGAGCGGGCGCTAGCGCGCGAGGCGCAGACCCGGAGCGCGCTGCGGATCGTGCTCGAGCTGCCCTCGGCGACCAGCCTGATCGAGGGCCTCGCCTTGGGCCTGCCGGACAGTGCCTTCGCGGTCAGCGCGGAGCGGCACTATGATGGGCGGTTCACCTTCGAGGCGCAGACCACCGACCGCGCGGCGCTGGAGAGCGCCGTGGCGGAATCGGAACTGCTCGCCAGCGTTCATTCAGCGAACGTCGCGCCGATCGATGGCGAAGCGGTTCGGTTGAGCTTTGCGGGAATGCCGCGATGATCGGCACGCTCTCGCCCCTTTCCCGAAGAATCATCGCGCTCGGCATCCTCGTGCTGGCGCTGCTCCTCGCCTTGACCGCGATCGAGACGATGACCGCAGCCGTCGGCGACGCCCTGGCCCGGCTCGAACAGGCGCGGAGTCGATCGGCCCGACTGGAGGCGCTACGCGATCGCCCCTCGCCACCAGAGCCGACGCCCCTCCCGGAAGGGATGGCCCTGCGCGCGCCTGGTCATGCGGCGGCGGCCGAACTTGCGCAGGCGCGGATCGCTACCGCGGCGTCCTCCGCCGAGATCGTCCCGTCCCAGATCGAGCCGGCGCCGCAAGATTCATCCAACCCCGGACTGGTGCGGGTGGCGGTGGTCGTCGAGGGAGCGGAAAGCCGGATCCTTGACTTCGTCGAGCGGCTGGAGAGGGACCCGCCAGCCATCCGGCTCCGCGCCTGGCGGATCGGCCGCCTCGAAGGCGAGGCGAGCGGCCTGCGACTGGACGCCGTCGCCGTCGCCGCATGGGAGGCGCCTCGATGAGCCTGCTCAAGGCGCATTGGGTGGGCGTCGGTCTTGCCGCCGCCGCCGCGATCATGCTGCCCCTTCGCCTCGTCGGGGGCGCGGCGGAGCCGGATATCCTGCCGCCCTTGCCGGCGCCGGTCCAGGTATCGGTCACCGCACCCGGCAGCCTCGCTTATGCCCTCACCGCCCCTCCCTTTTCGCTTGGCCGAGCGCCGGAGCCGGAAGCCGCCGCAGCGGACCCAACCGGCGCCGACGCCGAGGCGGCTCCACCGCCGGCGCCGCCGCCGACTCTGGTTGGGCTTGTCATCGGCGGCCGAGGACGCGCGGTCGCGCTGGCACGAGGCGCCGCCGGCGAGACGCTGACCCTGGCGCGCGGCGGGACGATCGAGGGCTGGACCTTGGTCGCGATCAGCCGCGACCAGGCGGTGTTCGAGCGCGACGGCGAACGCCACAGCGCTCGGCTCGACTTCGCCAACCGCCCCGCCGGCACGGCACCGCCCATCCCGCGACCGCCTCCGCCGGCCGTACCGGCGCGCGCCTCCGGCAGCCTCGACGGCGGCCTGGTCGCGCCTCCTCCCTCCGACAGGAATCCTTGATGGTCCGTCTTTCCGCGCGGCTCACCGCCGCGCTCGTCCTGCTTCCCCTGATCGCGCCATCGGGCATCCCGGCCCAGGAAAGCGCCGCTCGCCCTTCCTCCCGCGATGTCTACTCGCTCGCCTTCGTCGATGCCGACGTGCGCCGGGTGGTGGACGCGGTGCTCGGTTCGATGCTGGAGGCTGATTACAGCGTCGATCCCGCCGTCACCGGCAACGTCACCTTGCGCACCCGGCAGCCCGTCCCGCGCGACTCGCTGCTGCCGTTGCTCGAGAGCGCCTTGCGCTCCGTTGGAGCGGTGGTGATCCGCGAAGGACCCGCTTATCGGATCGTGCCACGCGCGCAGGCGCGCGGCCGCGCACCCGTCGCTCCGGCAGACGGAGCGGAGTCGCAGGTCGCCGGTTTCGCCTCCGAGATCGTGCCTCTTCAGAATGCCGGAGCCGAAGAGGTGGCGCGGCTGGTGGAACAGTTCCTCGGCGAGGATGCCGTCGTCGGCACCGATGCCGCGCGCAACCAGCTCCTGATCGCGGGTACCGCGGAGGAGCGCCAGGCGGCGCGCGCGCTCATTGCGCGCTTCGATGTAGACAGCCTCGCCGGCATGAATTTCGAGCTGGTCCGACTCGAGAATGTAGATGCCGGCACCATCGCAGACGAGCTGGAGCGGATCTTCCAGCCGCCCTTCGACATCCTCGGAACCAGAGTGCGGCTGGTGCCCCTGCCCCGCCTGCGGGCCCTACTGGTGATCGCGCTCAACCGATCGGACATCGAGCGAATCGAGCCGTGGATACGCCGCCTCGATGCCGGCGTCTCCGGGCGCCGGCGGCTGCACAGCTATGCCGTGCAGAATGGCCGCGCGCGCGACATCGCCCGGTCGCTGCAGCTGGTGCTGGGATCGATCGCCACCAGCGACGAGCCGGCACCTCAGGAGCGGCGGCGACCCGTCCCTCGTGCAACGCAAAGCGAAGAACGGGTGCCGATCCCCGGCATTGATGCAACAGCTCCGGAGCCCGAACCAGCCCCGCCCCCGCCCGCCGCCGCGTCCGAGCCAGGCGCGCAGGGACCGCGGATCGTGCCAAACGACGAGAATAACTCACTGCTCATCTATGCCAATGGCGAGGAATATGAGTTCATCCGTGAGGCGCTGGAACGGATCGACCAGCCGGTAGCGCAGGTGCTGATCGAGGCGACGCTCGCCGAAGTGACACTGACCGACGACCTCCGCTACGGAGTCAATTTCGCCGGATCGAGCGGCGACCTCACCTTCGGCAACAGCAGCATGTCGAGCGGGACTCCCGCGCCGATCTTCCCGGGCTTCAGCGTGTCGGTGATCGGCTCGACCGCGCAGGCGGTGCTCAACACGCTGCAGTCGCGGACGCAGGTCCGCGTGCTCTCTGCGCCCAAGCTGATGGTGCTGAACAACCAGCCGGCGACGCTCCAGGTCGGCGACCAGGTGCCGATCGTGATCCAGCAGGCGCAAGGTGTGTCCGCGCCGGGCGCGCCGCTGGTGAACACGATCGAGCTTCGCGACACCGGCGTCATCCTCAACGTCACCCCCAGGGTCAATGACAGCGGCACCATCATCCTCGACATCGCTCAGGAGGTAAGCGACGTCACCGAGACGACGACTTCCGGGATCAACTCGCCGACCATCCAGCAGCGGCGGATCACGACGACGGTGGCGACACGGTCAGGACAGATGATCGCCTTGGGTGGACTGATCCGGGAAGGGATCACGCGGCGCCGCTCCGGAATTCCCGGGCTCAGCCAGATCCCGGTCATCGGCGCTCTGTTCGGCACACATGGCACCAATGGCGGCCGGACCGAACTGATCATCCTGCTGACGCCCACGGTGATCCGATCGCCGCAGGACGTGGGCGCGGTGGTCGACGCGGTCATCGATGGCCTCGACCGGACCGCACCGCTGGTCGAGCAGGCGACGGAGAGACAGGCCAGTGGCCGACTGCCGCCGCCCCAATAAGCGAGAGCAGGGCTTCGTCCTGGTCACCGCGATGTGGCTGCTGATCCTGTGCGGCGCGGTGGCGGCGCTGCTGCTCGCTCGAAGCCTGGTGACGGCGACCTCAGCGGCGGGCGAAGCTGAGGATCTGCGGAGCGACCTGGCGCTGGAGGCGGCGGTGGAGACGGTGGCGGCGGACCTGGTGATCAACGGCAACCGCAGCCCTTTTGCGTCCGTGCCGATAGAGCGGGAGGTGCGGATCGGCGACGTCCCTGTGCGGGTGCGGATCGGCAGCGAAAGCGGAAAACTCGATCTCAATGCGGCCGAGCTCGAGTTGGTCGGTCGGGTGCTAGCAGGACTGGGTTGGGAGGCCGCGCCGCGGACAGCCTTCGTGCAGGCACTCCGCGCGCGGCGAGAGGAGAGGACACCCTTGCGATCGATGGACGAGGCACGGCTGCTCGCGGCACGCAGCCGGAGCGGGGACCGCCCAGATTGCCTTGAGAGCTACTTTACCGTGTATTCTGGTCGGGCGGAGCCCGAGCCCGCCTTCGTGACGCCGGATCTGGCCGCGCTGCTCGGGCGCCCTGGCACGCCCCCTGGACCGCCTGCGTCGCTGTCCCCGGGCGCTCCCATCAGCATCCAGGCTTCGGCGCAAGGCGGACGATCATTGAGTGTCGTAATGCGAACTGGGGGACTTCTAGCTCAGCCTTTGATTGTGTCGGACTGGCGTATTGGGACAAGTTGCTCGACTTAGGCTCACGTCTGTGATGCGATCGGAACGCTTGACGGTACTCAGTAACGGTCTTCGAACTACGTTTTGAGTGGCGACCGATGGCCGCTCCGCAAGGCTGCAGGCGCACCGCGCTCGCACGACGTGGCCGCGAGCGGGCCAGGCAAAGATGCTCCATCGCCCGCGGAATCAGCGAGCAGACACGGCGCCGTGCCTTCACAGATTTGCTTCAGACGTTTTTGGCCGACAAGGCGTCGTAGCACACTCAATCGTACACGTTGAAATCTGCGTATGCGAGCGCGGTGCCCGGATTGACCGTTGCGAAGTGAATGGCGGCGGCGGCGCCGCTGCCGTCTGGGTCGTAATAGACTTGCCCCGACGTCGGGTCGTAGATGATGCGGTCATCGGAATCGGCGGCAGCAGTTCCGATCCGGAAGCGCGCCGAATCAAGCGTTCCCAGCGCTCCGATCGCAGTATAGGCATAGCGAGCGATGCGAATTCGGTCGCTCCCCGGCGAGAAGTCGTAGATCCTGTCCACGTTGTCGGCTTCGGGCGCTGTATTGAAGAGAAAGTCGTCATTTCCCGAGCCACCCGTCAAACTATCATCTCCCTCGCTTCCGTAGATGCGGTCGTTCCCGGCGCCGCCGTCGATTCGATCGTCTCCCCTACCTCCGTTCAGGAGATTGGCGCCGCTGTTTCCGGTGAGGACGTTGTCTCCGGTGTTCCCACGCCCGTCGATGCCTGCCGTGCCGGTGAGAACCAGGCGCTCGATATGAGTGCGCAGGCCATAGTCGACCGAGCTTTCGACAGTGTCGTTGCCACTCGACCCCCCTTCCAGGGTGACGTCATTCACGCTGTCAACGACATACACATCATGGCCATCCCCACCCGACATACAATCGGCCCCAGCGCCGCCGTCGAGCTGGTCGTTCCCATCATTACCGTAGAGAGCATCGGAACCCGTTCCGCCGTAAAGCTCGTCGAAGCCCCAGGCGCCGGTGAGCAGGTCATCGCCGTCGTGCCCGTAGAGCCGGTCATTGCCGCTCGACCCGTAGAGGGAATCGTTACCGGCGCCGCCCTGAAGTACGTCGTCTTCCACCGTGCCATTTAGCGTCTGTCCGTCGAGAATTCCGACCGGGCAATTGAGCGAAGTCACCTGGACCAGCGTTCGGTTGCCGGCAGCGTCATACTGATAACTGGAGACCAGGTCGTCGTTGACCGTCCCGGAATGATCCACCTTCACCAGACGCCCCAGCGCGTCATAAGTATAGGTGACCGTTTCGCTGGCCTGGACAGCCGTGGCCACGATCAAAGCGCCCATTATAGGCAACACTATAAACTTGCTCATATTCTGGAATGCCCCCCCTGCTGCCACCCCCAACGCCGGCATTAGCCGTTTAGTGACCGAACGATATTGCCTTTGCAAGCACGGAGGTTAGCGCGCAGCAAAGCGAGAACAACGACGGTTCTCTAGTTATGATTGCCGCGGATGACTTCGACACAACCCCATCCTCACCGCCACTTCGGCCGGATCAGTCGAAGAAATCCCAGTCGATGAACGTCCCCGGGCCGCCGGGCTGGCTGCCGCGCATCATCCGGGCCTTGGGGTCGAAGCTCACATGGACGACGTTGCGGCCGCCCTCCAGGATGAGCTGGTCGATCCTGATCCGCCTGTCCGCCATCGCGTCAGCGATCAGCCGGGCGGTCTTGAACGCGGACAGGCCGGAAATGCGGATGTCGGCGGCGAGGCCCTGCGGATGGGCGCTGGTCGGGGTGCCGCCGACCAGCTTGTTGATCTTCGGGTTGCGATAGGCCGAGGTGACGGTGACCGGGCGGTTGCCGCAAATCTCCCGCACCTTCTCGAGGCCCGGCGCCAGATGCTTCTTCATATTGGCCAGATGAGCGTCGGTCGGCGTGTTCTTGATGCCCAGCCGGTCGGCAGTCGAAGAGACGAGCAGCTCGTTCAGCCAGAAATGCTCGGTCAGCTTTTCGTTTGCCATGGCCTTCCCCCTTCGGCCGTCATGATGACAGCCGAGGGTCGGGACGGCAACGGCCCGAAGATGAATTGCCGGCGCGCGCGGACGACATCAGGCACTGCCGCACCTGTTCTTCCGCCACGCGCCGAACAGGAAGCCGCGCCGGGCGGGACGGCGATGACTTGGCGGGGCCTTGCTCCGGCCTCCCTCGATCATGCCCGCTCAGAATCTCCTCGTGAACGACAGCTCGAAGCTGCGCGGCGCGGCGACGAAAACGAGGCCGGCGGCATAGCCGGACCATTCCGCGTGAAAGCTGTCGGCGAGGTTGCGGCCGCGCAGCGTCAGCGTCCCGAACGGCGCCTCCCAGGCGACCGCCGCGTCGAAGGTCGTCGAGGCGTTCACCCTGATCGTGTTGGCGTTGGCGGTGTAGAAGGCGCCATTGTGCCGGACGATGCCGGTGAAGGCGACCGGCAGCGCCTGCGGCCGATAGGTGACCACGAGGTCCGCCAGCCGCTCGGGCACGTTGGGCGGCCGGTTTCCCGACCGGTCGATCCCTCCAGCCTCGACGAGATCGACGAGCTCCGCCTCGAGCAAGGTGGCGCTGAACCTCGCGGCAAGCTCTTCGGTGATCGTCCAGCTCAAAGTGGCTTCGGCGCCGGTCGAAATCTGGCTCCCGCCCTGGAAGACGATCGCGGGATCGGCGGGGTCGCGGGTGAGGATGTCGTCCTGGCGGATGTGGAAGACCGAGGCGGTCATCTGCACGCGACCGTGACCGATCGGTGCCTTGATCCCGGCCTCCCAGGATTCGCCGGTGGTGAGGTCGAAGGCGGCATTGGCGGCGCTCAGGAACAGCAAGCCGCCGATCGGCGTCACCGCCCGGCTATAGTGCGCATAGAGCTGGGTCCGCGGCCGCAAGGTGTAGACGGTGCCGACTCGCCAGGTGACCGGATGATAGTCCTGGCCGTAGCTCGAGGCGGCGCCGCTCGTCGCATTCGTCACCCGGCGGTCGAGCCGGATGTCGTCGTAGCGGAGTCCGCCGACCAGCAGCCAGTCCGCCGTCAGATCGAAGGCATTCTCGGCGAAGACCGAGACCGCGCCGACCTCGGCCTCCACATCCTGCCGGGTAGCGAAGTCGGCGGGCGTGTCGGCCGGGAAGACGCCGCGCACCGGCTCGAACGGATCGACGCCGGCGGTCCGGCCGAACCGCCTCCGGGTGAAGAAGTCGGTGCCGCCGGCCTCTATTCCGATCGCGAACCGGTTGCGCCGGCCACCGATCCGGCCGTCCGAGGACAGGCTCACCCGCTGGTTCCAGAAACGGTGCTCGTGCGTGATGAGCGAGAGGCCGCGGTCGACCAGCCCGGTGACGGCGTTGAACACATATTCGTCGGCATCGCGCCACAGCCGGCTCGAATGGTACCAGCTGGTGTCGCCGGTCAGCCGCCAGCCTTCCGACAGCCGATATGCCGCTCGCGCGCGCAGCCACAGGCTGTCCGATCCCACCCGGCCGTCGGTCACGTCGAAATTGACGCGCCGCATCGCGCGGTCGAGCACCAGCCCGGCGCTTCCCGAGACGGCTCGGGAAGGGTCGCGGGCGACGTCGCGCGGCACCAATGGCGTGCCGTAATAAGCGGTCGAGAAATCGTCCTCGAAATAGTCGGCCGACAAGGTGATCGACAGGCCGGCGGTGGGCTCGACGAGAAAGGAGAAGGTGGCGGCGAGACTGTCGGAGTCCCCGTCGTCGATCCAGCCGGACGAGCGCGCATAGGAGGCGCTGGCGCGCATAGCGGCGCGCGCCTCCACCGGAAGGTTGACGTCGCCGGCGATCCGGACGGTATCGAAGCTGCCATAGCTGGCGAGCAGCTCGCCGGCGGCGGCGTGCAGGCTCGGCCGCCGCGGCACGAAGTTGATCGCGCCGGCCAGCGCCCCCTCCCCCGATGTCACCGAATCCGGCCCCTTGATGACCTCGATCCGGTCGAAGCTCCAGCTGTCCCAGTTGCGCAGGGCCACATCCGAATTCGCCATGCGCACGCCGTCATAGAGATAGTTGGTCGCACGGTGGAAACCGCGCATCGAGACCGAGCCGACCGATCCGTGAAGGTTTCCGGCGAGAACGCCCGGCGCGGCGTTCATCGCCTCGATCGCGGAGCGGGCGCCCTCGATCTGGAAATCCTCCTGGGTGAGGATGTCGATCGTCGCCGGCATCTCGTCCGGGTTGAGGTCGAGCCGTCCGCCCGATTGGAGCTCGGCGCGCGTGCCGGTCACGAGGACGGTCTCGCCGGCCGAGGCGTCGCCCGATCCGGCTGCCAAAGCGGGCGAGGCGAAGAGAGAGGCGGAAAGGGCGATGAGGGAGGCTTTCATGGATTTGTCCTCTCTTCGGAAGGTCGGACCGGGCGGACGGAGGCGGCGGCGCGCCGTCGCCGCCAGCGGAGCAGGCCGGTGAGGAAGAGCGCCGCCGGCACGAGGCCGACGACAACGCCGAGGATCCGGGTCGCCAGCCCGCCGACCGATGCGTCGTGGAGCGGGCGCAGCCAGGCGGCGGCGGTGGTGGACGCGGTCCCGCGGCGCATGTCGTGGACGGCGAGCACGGTGCCCGAATATTGGTCGACGAAGACGTAGCTCTGGGGGAAGCGTCGGTTCGGATCGCCGGGCACCTGGACGCGAAGGCGGAAGACCCCCTCCGGAGCGCCGGGCACGTCGATCCAGGCGAGCCGGGCGTCGGGTAGCGCCTGGCGCGCGGCGGCGAGCGCCTGGACGATCGCTATCCGCCGGCCCGACGGCGGGGCCGAGACCGGCGCCGGCACCGGCACGACCGGCGCCACCGTCCGGTCGAGCAGCAGGTCCCGCTCGGCCGGAAGCGCGAGCAGCGCCCCGGTCGCGGTCAGGACGAACAGCAGCGCGAGGGTCGACAGGCCGAGCAGCTTGTGGAGGTCGCGCAGCCGGCGCAGCGGCGGCGCGGCGCGCCTGAAGGCCAGTGCCTTGCGCCAGCTCCCGCGCGGCCACCACGCGGCCATTCCGGTGGCGAGCAGCAGCAGCATCGCCACGCCGAGCCAGCCGACGACCCGGTTGCCGGTGTCCCCGGCGAGCAGGTTGCGGTGCACGTCGTAGAACCAGGTCATCAGATAGTCGCCCCAGCGGGCGTGACGCACGACGCGCGACCCGTCCGCGGAGACCCAGACCATCAGCGGCCGGGCGCCGTGCCCGTGGACGCCGGCGGCCTCGTAGAAGCGCGCCGGGATCGCGCCGGGCTCGCCATTGGCCTCGAACGTCCATTTGCCGATCCTGTCCGGCCAGGCCGCCTGCACGGTCGCCAGCGCCCGATCCCAGGCGGGGGACGACCAGTCCGGGGCGGGCGCCTCGCTTGCGGCGCGGATCTCGGGCGTCAGCAGCGCGTCGATCTCGACGTAGAAGACCAGGGCGGATCCGGTGAGGCCCAGCAGCGCGAACGGAAGACCGATGACGAGCCCCATCCACAGATGAAGCTGGCGCAGCAAGGCGCGGGTCCGGCGGGCGGCGGTCCCGCCGGCCCGGCGACGGGTGCCGGCACGGACGGCGGGCACGGGTTGAGGGGTGATGGCGGCCGGGCGCGGCGCCACCGACGAGGCAGGCGACTGGAAGGTCACGGCTTGGGGCTCCGACAGAAATGCGGACCAAAGGACGGAGGAAGCCGGAGAAAGGGTGGCCCAGGCGGCCTTGCGGGACGGGCGGCTCCGGCTCAGGCCAGAGCGGGCGGTCCCCGGAGCGGCGGGACGAGAAAGGCCCGCCGCGGGACGTCGATCCGATGCAACGGCGGCACCGCCAGCGCGAGCGGAACGCTCGCCGGCGGCGCCGGCGCGACCGGCGCATCCCCGGCGACGGCCGGGGCGCCGAGCAAGGCAAAGGCGCAGGGCTGGGCCGGCCGTTCTTGTCCGGGCTGGTCGGGATCCTCGCCGAGTCCGACATCGACGACGATCGTCGCCCCGGCCATGCCGCCGCACAGGCTGACGACCAGTCCCTGTGCGGTCTGCACCGGCATCAGGCCGGCCGGCAAAGCGAGGCGGAGCGACAAAGCGAGCGCAAAGGCGACGGCCAGCATGGCTCGCGCCGCTCGCCGTCCCTGATCGCTCCTGGTCATGGCCGGGCCATAATCCGGTGACCGCGCTATGTCTCCCTGGGAAATGTGTGGGCCGCCACCCTGGCGGGCTCGAAGGCGGCGGCAGGCGCCGCGCGGGCCGGGTCGGCGCCGGGGCGCGACTTTGCAGCCTGGCGGCGCCGCGCTTCCTCTCTCCGGAAAAAGTGGGCCGGGGTGAGGGCGTTCCGACGCCGGACGACGTTCGAGCTGCGGAGCCCCCTGCGGCTTCCGCTGCGCCGGCCATAGCCTGTCCCTATGACCGCCCGACCCCTTGTCATGTGACGCCCGCCGCTGCCGGCGGCTAGGCTGGGCCGTCACGAACGGAGATGAAGGCCATGCTCGACCGCCGCTCGTTCCTGCTCGGCTCGGCCGCGACGATGGCGCTCCTGCCGGCCGCAGGCGTCGCCGCCGCGACGGTTCCGGTGTCGCGGACGCAGCGCGTCTCCGCCGCCGGCCTGTCGGGCGATATCGAGATCGTCGACGACCGCCTCGGCGTGCCGCACATCCGCGCCGGTTCGATTCCCGACGCCTTCTTCGGCCAGGGCTATGTCGTCGCCCGCGACCGCCTGTTCCAGATCGACCTCGCCCACCGGCGAGAGATGGGGCGGCTCGCCGAGGCGTTCGGCGCCGAGTTCGCCAGCCATGACGCCGCGGCGCGGCTGTTCCTGTTCCGCGGCGACGTCGAGGCGGAGCTGGCCCGCGTGCCGGAGCACATCCTCGCCTGCGCCCGCGCCTATGTCGCCGGCGTCAACGCGCGCATCGACGAGGTGCTGGCCGATCCCGCCTTGGCGCCGCTGGAATATGGCCTGCTCGGCGTCACCCCTCTCAAATGGGATCTGCGCGACATGGTGCTCGCCCGCGGCTCCTCTTTCGGGGGCGTCGAGGACGAGGTGCGCCGCGCCCGGCTCGCCGGAATGGGGCTCCTCGATCTCGATGCCGTGATGGCGCCGCTGCGCCCGGCCTGGACGTTGAGCGTGCCCGAGGGCCTCGACGCCGCCGCCGTGACCGAGGCCGATCTCGGCGTGCTCCGCCTCGGCGGGCTGCCGTTCGGATCGCTCGTCCCTGACGCCCTCCCCTCCCCGGCCGCCGCCGCCGCCGCACAGGCGCGCGCCAATGCCGGCAGCAATGCCTGGACGGTCGGGCCGGCGCGCAGCGCGACCGGACGGCCGATCCTCGCCAACGATCCGCATCTCGGCATCGGCGGCTTCGGCCCGCGCCACGTCGCCCATCTGAGCGCGCCCGGGCTGGACGTGATCGGCGGCGGCGCGCCCGGCCTGCCCGGTATCATGCAGGGCCATACCGACCGGTTCGCGTTCGGCCGCACCAATTTCCATATCGACCAGGAGGATCTGTTCGTCCTCGAGCTCCATCCCGACGATCCGGAGCGATACCGTCACCAGGACGGCTGGCGGACCTTCGAGCGCGTCGAGGTCTCCATAACGGTGAAGGATGCGCCGCCGCGGGCGGCGACCTTGCGCTACGCCGCCCAGGGTCCGGTCGTCTCGCACGATCCCGCCCGTCGCCGCGCCACCGCGCTCGCCGCGGTCGAGCTCCAGCCGGGCGCCAGCGGCGCCTTCGCGATGATCGCGATCAACCTCGCCCGCGACTGGGCGAGCCTAAGCGACGCCTTCCGCTTCCACCCGTCGCCGACCAATTTCCATTATGCCGACGTGGACGGAAATCACGGTTGGCAGGTGATCGGCTTCATGCCGGTCCGCCGCCGCGGCGATGGCCTGATGCCGGTGCCGGGCGACGGCCGCTACGACTGGACCGGCCTTCGAGATTTCCGGTCGCTGCCGAGCGAATATAATCCCGCCAAGGGATGGTTCGCATCGGCCAACCAGAACAATCTCCCCGAGGGCTGGCCGCGCGACCGCATCCCCGCTTTCTCCTTCCGCGATCCCTATCGCTACGATCGGATCGCCGAGGTGCTTTCGTCGCAGCCGCGCCACGGCATCGCCGACAGCCTCGCTCTGCTCGAGGACACGCTGTCGACGCCGGCGCGGCAGCTGATCGCCCTGCTGCCGGCGCGCGGCTCGGCCCAAGCGGGGCCGGCGATCGCCCTGCTCCGCGGCTGGGATGCGCGGCTCGACGCCGACAGCGCCGCCGCGGCCTTGTTCCAGCTCCTGTGGCGGGAGCTCGGCAACCGGATGCTCGCCGCGATCGTGCCCGAGCGCGCGCGCGCCCTGGTCGACGAGATCGCGCCGTCGGTGCTGCTCGGGCTGCTCGCCGAGCCGGACGCGCGGCTCGGTCGGGATCCCGAGGCGGCCCGCGACGCGATGTTCGACGCGGCGCTCGCCGCCGCCTGGAACGCGGCGCGCGAGCAGCTCGGGCCCGATCCCGCGGCCTGGCGCTGGGGAAATCTGCACCAGGTCCGCATCCGTCATCCGCTGTCGCGCATTCCCGCCATCGCCGCCGCCTTCCCGCCGATCGAAGGCGGCGGATCGGGCGGCGATTCCTACACGGTCATGGCGCGATGGGTGCGCGGCTCCGGCTGGCAGGTCGGGGGCGGCGCCAGCTATCTCCAGGTGATCGACGTCGGCAATTGGGACAATTCGCTGATGCTGAACCTGCCCGGCCAGTCGAACGATCCGCGCTCGCCGCATTATCGCGACCTCTACGCCCCCTGGATCGCCGGCGAAATGCAGCCGATGCCGTTCAGCCGCGCCGCCGTCGACGCGCAGGCTGCGCGCCGGACCGTGCTCCGACCCTGAGCCCATCGACGCCTGCTCCGCCGCGCGATGATGCATCGATGACCGGAGGGCATGCGGAACCGGCGCGTCCGCCGCTCGTCTCCCGATCATGATCCAGGAGATCGCCCATCTCGGCATGGTCGACGACGAGGCGATCGCGTTGGACCTCGCCGCGCTCGAGATCGCCGCGCTCGATCATCCGGGCGCCGCGATCGGCGACTATGTCGACGCGCTGGGCGAGATCGCGATCGACCTGCTGGCAGGGGCCGGCGCGGCGATCAGGGCCGCGGACCAGGCGAGCCTGCTCGCCGAGATCATCGGCGGAGTCCACGGCTTCGGCGGCGATCGCGACAATTATGACGATCCCGCCAATGCCGACCTGATCCGCGTCATCGACCGGCGGCGCGGCATGCCGGTGGCGCTGGCCATTCTCTATGTCGGCCTGGGCCGGCGGGTCGGCTGGTCGGTGCAGGCGCTCAACACGCCCGGGCACGTGCTGGTCAGCGTCAGCGAGGAGGAGACGATCCTCGTCGATCCGTTCAACGGCGGCGTCCGGGTCGGGGCGGAGCAGCTCGCCGGCCTGCTCTCCGCCGTCCTCGGCCAGGGAAGCGCGCCTGCGGCCGAGCACCTCGCGCCGATGTCGAACCGGGCGGTGCTGGTGCGCCTGCTGATGAACCAGGCGACGCGGGCGGAGCAGGCGCGGCAAGCACCGCGCGCGCTCGAAATCTATCGGCGGATCACGACGGTGGCGCCTTCTTATGCCTATGGCTGGTGGGAGCGCGCGCGGCTGGAGCTGGTCGATCGCGACGTCGCCGCCGCAAGGGCCAGCCTCAGCGCGATGCTGGAGACCACGCGCGACCCGTCGCTGCGCACCCACGTCTGCGCCGCGCTGGACGCGCTGGCGGGGACCTGAGGCGGCCGCTTGCCGCCCCTCCCGGCCGGCCTCAGTCGATGATGAAGAGCGGCCGCCGCCTTCCGGCCGGTCCCGCCGCGTCGCATACCTTCTTCATATGCAGAGAAGAGAGCTGGAGATGGGCACGCGCCGCCGCGACCGAGGATGATGTCAGCCCCAGGTGAAGCTCGCGAAGCGCCCGTTCCGAATGATAGGCGTGATCCTCTTGCATCATGGCTTTTCGCCCCCTGTTCATAGACTTAGCCATAGATATTCAGCGAGGTGGCGGCGCTTCGCATTCATCCTGGTTAAGCGCGGCCGAAAAATTCGTCGACATGCCGGGGGCTTGGCCGCGGGCTCCGCGACGGGACGAAGGCTCCGGGCCGGGCGAGCATTGGTCCTTGACCGCGGCGCGGCCGCCCCGGACGAGGCGGGCATGATTCGATTCCGGGACCGCGGCGCGCGCGGACGCCATGCCGGCGGCATGATCGACAGCTTCCACACTTTCTCGTTCGGCGACTAT
Organism: Sphingosinicella terrae; assembly: GCF_003347635.1. Taxonomy (GTDB): domain Bacteria; phylum Pseudomonadota; class Alphaproteobacteria; order Sphingomonadales; family Sphingomonadaceae; genus Allosphingosinicella; species Allosphingosinicella terrae. Next base: position 440,551 of record NZ_QDFY01000002.1, on the reverse strand, counting down.
GTCGATCCCAGGCAGATGGGCTTTCGAAGCCTCAGGGTGCTCAACGAGGATCGGCTGGTGCCGTCCGCCGGCTTTCCCGCGCACGACCATCGGGACATGGAGATCCTCACCTACGTGCTCGAAGGCGAGCTCGAGCATCGCGACAGCCTTGGCAACGTCGCCCGCATCCGTGCCGGCGACGTCCAGCTGATGACCGCCGGCACCGGAATCACCCATAGCGAGATGAATGCCGGCACCGAGTCGCGCGCGCATTTCCTGCAGATCTGGATCATTCCCGATCGCCTCGGGCTGCCATCGGCTTATCGGCAGCAGAGCTTCCCGCCACGGGCGCAGCGCAATCGCTGGATCGCTATCGCCGCGCCGGACGGCGGAGACGGGGTGCTCGCCCTCCACCAGGATGCCTGTGTGTTCCTCGCCCGTCTCGACGAGGGCCGCCGCCTGCGCCGCGACATCGCGGCGGGCCGCGGCCTGTGGCTGCAGGTCGTGCGCGGGCTCGTCGCCCTCGACGGCACCGAGATGCGCGAGGGCGACGGTGCCGCGGTCGAGGCGCAGCCGGCCGTCGAGATCATCGCCGACACCGAAGTCGAGCTGCTGCTCCTCGACCTCGCCTGAGCCGCCGACCGGACAAGGAAAAGGCGCCCCGGACTTTCGTCCGGAGCGCCTCCCATTCGATCGATCGGATCAGAGGACGATGTCGGTGTTGATGATCAGCACGTTGGTCTGGATCATGAAGTCGGCAACCCCGTCACCATCGGTGTCGCCGGCGAGGAAGCTGCTTCCCCCCGAGCTGTAGGCGCGCAGCTCGCCGGCGGAGCCGGAGAAAGCGCCCGAACCGATCCAGCTGAACGAGTCGTCGCTGCCGCCGTTCACCGCGTCGAGACCGGACAGGTCGATCTTGTCCTGGCCGCGCCGGAAGTCGGTGATGACGTCGGTGCCGCCGAGATCGGTGAAGGCGAAGACGTCGTTGTGGTTGCCCCCGGTGAGGACATCGTCGCCCGCGCCGCCGTTCAGCACGTCATTGTGGTTGCCGCCGTTGAGCGTGTCGTTGCCGGCGCCGCCGAACAGCTGGTCGAAATGATTGCCGCCGTTGAGGACATCATTGCCATCGCCGCCGTCGAGAACGTCGTCATGGTTGCCGCCATCGAGCGTGTCATTGTCGGCGCCGCCGTCGAGCGTGTCGGACTCGTTGCCGCCGATCAGCATATCGTTGCCGCCGAGACCCGACAGGGTGTCCCCGCCATTGCCGCCCTGGAGCGTGTCGGCGAAATGGCTGCCCTCATAGGCTTCGATATTGACGTAGCGGTCGCCCGCCGCATCGCCGCCCGTGCCCCGATTGATCGCCACCTGGATGGTGACGCCGGCCTTGGCACCCTGATAGCTGACCGTATCGAAACCGGCGCCGCCATCGAGCAGGTTGACGGTGGCATTGCCGATGATGAGGTCATCGCCCGACCCGCCGATCGCATTCTCGATCCACGCGCCATAGGCGATGCCGATATTGTCGCGCATCAGGCCGTCGGTATACCCTTCGCCGAACAGCTCGATATAGGTGTCGTATTGCGCCTGGGTACGGGGCGCGAGCCCGGCCTCGGCGCGACGCGCATTGATCTCGGCCAGCGTCGGAAGCTCTTCCGAATAGAAGCCGCCGGCGCTGCTGTAGGAGCCCGGATTGAGGTTGATGATCGACCGCGTGTCGTAGCCCGACAGGTCGAGCGTATCCTTGCCGCCGGCATCCCAGATCGACACCACCGGGGTCGCGGTCAGCTCGAAGTCGTAATAGTCACGGCCGGCATTGCTGTTGAAGCCGTAGGTGGTGTCGCCGGTGCGGGTGGTCATGTCCGCGCCGTAGATGCGCTGGATGGCGGCGATATCGTGCACCATCGGGGTCGCCTGATAATTGTATGTCAGGAACTCCCAGTTGACGTTGCTGGCGCCGGTCTCTTCCGCGTCCCAGTAGGACATGATCGAGTACATGCGCGAATCCTGGTAATATTCGGCGCCGTTCTCGTAGATCACGTCGAAGCCCGGGCCAAAATTATAGGCACCCGGATGCTCGAGCCCGAGGGAGTGGCCGAGCTCGTGCACGAGCGTGTTCAGCCCATATTGGCCCGGCAGGAACTGGTGGTTGCTGGCCTGGTTCGGGTTGATGAAGATGTCGCCCGAAATCTCGTAGAAGGAGACGTTGTCGCCTTCGAAATTCTTCGTGGTCGACTCGCCGTAATCATAGGGCAGATAGGCGGAGGCCTGGGCCGGCCCCGTTGTCGTGTTCATGAAGTTGATGTCGGCTTCAGAGAAATGCTCCTCGACGAAGCTGACGTTCATCAGATCGTCCCAGGTCTGGATCGCGGTGCGGGCGGCGTCGCGCTGCGCGGCGTCGAGCGCCGAGAAGCCGGCCGCCTGCGCCATTCCGAGCACGAGATTGCCGGCCGTATTGCGATAGACGTAGGGCTCGGGCAGCGTGGCCTGGGTCTCGTAGAAGCCGAAGGACAGCTCGGTCAGCGGCGCGCCGGGCGCGGTGCCCTTCGAGTTGGCGAGGAAATACCATTCATTGTCGGCCGTGCCGGTGGCACCCGCCCAGTTGGCGCCGGAATTGTAATATTCGCCCTCGAAGAAGATCGGGCCGTCGCCGCGATTGAGCTGGAAGGCGGCTTCCTCGATGGTGAAGACCGGCTTGCCGCGGATCGTGCCGCCCTGGCCGTCGACCGAGCCCTGCAGCGGGTTCACCGGGAAATAGCCGCCGAGCAGGATGTTCGCATATTCCTGCGCCGTGAAGATATCTCCAGATCCGAGCCGCTCGGTCGGGAGATCGCCGTGATAGCCGTCGTCGAGGCTACGAAACTGTCTGGTAATGCTCATTCATTTCCTCCCGTTCGTCATTCGTGGGTTTCGTTCATCCGGTCATGGCCCAGCCAGGGCAGGATTTCGGTGAGCGCGCCGCGCAGCGCCGCTTCCGCCTCGTCCGTCGCCGCCGCTGGGCCGGCGAGCCGCGCGGCCCGCGGCGCGGCGCCGAGATAGAGGGGGCCGGGCTCGAGCCCGGCGGAGGCCGTCCTTCGCGCGGCGACGATCAGGACGCGTTCGCCGCCCAGCGGCTGGATCGCACCCTGCACGACGACGAGCGCGGACGCGGAACCCTCGGCCGCCATCGCCTCGCCGATCGAGACGCATCGCACCGGCACGGGCGCGCCCTCGGCGGCGATCCGCCGCACGCGCTCGCAAAAGCCGTCCGCGGGAAAGTTTTCGTCGATCGGGCCGGACAGTTGAGCGAGGATGTCGAGCCGGTCGACGCCGCGCCAGCTCGGATCGGCATTGGCGACGAGCGGCGGCGTCATCGCCATGGACGCCGATGCGCACAGGGACACGAACGCCGCCAGTGACTCGCCCACATTGCCGACCACAAATCCCCTTGCCCCTGAGGGTGCGTCCAGGCTTTCCGAATTCAGTGGAACTGCCGATCCCGGCACCCGGTCGGGGCCGAATCTTGGTCCATGAGGCCAAACCGTGGCGCCGAAAAATCCAAATGTCAAAATGAATTAACCAATATTTCGCCTCCGTGCCAAATCGGGACTCGCGCCGTCCTCATCCCGCGCTGGCACGGCGGCCGGGGCCGGGCTAAGCCGCCTCATGGCCGCCTTCTCCCTCGCCGAAGGACTCGATGCGGACCGGCTGGCGCCGATGTTCGCACGGGCCGGCAGGCTGCAGATCGACGGCTTCCTGGACGGCGCCTGCGCGGCCGGCCTGCTGCGCGCCCTGTCGTCCCGCCGCGATTGGGTGCTCACCCTGAACAAGGGCGAACGGATCCTCGATTATCGGGAGGCGGCCTTGGCCGCGCTCGACCCCGCCGACCGCGCCGCGCTCTCCCAGGAGGTGGTCCGCGGTGCCCGGGCCGGCTTCCAATTCTGCTACGACACCATCCGGCTCCCGCCGCGCGGCGAGGTGCGGCCGGCCGGTCCGCTCGCCGCGCTCGAGGCCTTCCTCTGCTCGAGCGCGATGATCGCCTTCTTTCGGGCGGTGACCGGCTTCGAAGACATCGCCTTCGCCGACGTCCATGCCAGCCGCTATTCGCCCGGCCACTTCCTGACCGCGCATGACGACCGCATCGACGCCCAGCATCGGCGCGCCGCCTATGTCCTCAACCTGACGCCGGACTGGCGGGCCGAATATGGCGGGCTGCTGCTCTTCCACGAGCGCGACGGTAACGTCTCGCGCGGGTTCATGCCGCGCTTCAACGCCCTGACCCTGTTCGCGGTGCCGCAGGCGCACAGCGTCAGCTACGTGAACCCGATCGCGCCGCATCCGCGCTATGCGGTCACCGGCTGGCTGCGGGCGGATCCGGCCGGCTGACGCCGAGCCAGGTGCACGCCCGGCCCGGGCGGTCATTGACTTCTGTTATGCGCCATATCAATCCTTGCGCAAAAACAGGAGAGTAGCTTGGGGACGAATCTCGACCGGCTCCTGCCGGGGCTGTACGCGACGCCCGAAGATGCGGACCGGTGGATCGGCGTCCTCGACACCCTTTGCGCCGACATGTCGGTGCGCAACGCCGCAGCCCAGATCCTCGAGCGCGACGGCGACCGTCTCCGTCCGGTCTGGACGGCCCGGGATTCCTATTCGCTGGCCCATGCCGAGCTCCACGACCGGCACGTGAACAACGAGGACAATCCCCGCCTGGATCTCCGCCTGGGCGCATGGCGGCCGAAGAACATCGTCCGCGACGGCGACCGTTTCGAATCGCGCAGCCCGCATTTCGCGCGCCTTCGCGCCGGCCTTGCCGCGATCGGCCTCGGCCGGTCGATCTGCGTCACCTTCGAGCTCGGCCCCGAGCGCTCCTTCTCGCTGATCATGCACAAGAGTCTCGCCGACGGCCGGGATTTCGACGCGGCCGACGAAGGCCTGCTGGAAGGGCTGCTCCCCCATCTCCGCCAGGCGATGCGTCTTGCCGCGGCGATCGATGAGGCACGCCTTCGGACCGACGCGCTCGAGCAGGCCTTCGACCTCGTCCGCACCGGACTCATCCTGTGCGACGCCGCTGGCAACGTGCACTGGATGAACCGAAGCGCCGAGCAGGTCATGAGCGGTTCTCCTTTCCTGAAGCTGCGTGGGGGAAAGCTCAGCTGCCTGCGCACCGCGGACGCGGCCGCGCTGCGCAGCATGCTCGGTGTGGCGCCGGGTGCGGATGTCAGCCGCCACGTCTCCGTGATCGGCGACGCCGACGAGGACGCGTTGCAGATATTGTGCGCGCCGATGGACGGCACGTCGCGTCCCGGGCGGCCCGGGCCGCCGCGGGCGTTGCGGGCGATCTTCCTGTCCCGTCCGGGGGCGCAGCTGCCGATCGACCCGGAGGATCTGATGCGGCTCTTCAGCCTTTCGCCGGCGGAGGCGCGTCTCGCCGCCGCGCTCGCCGCCGGCGTCTCGGTCTCGAGCTACTCGCAGAGCCGCGGCATCTCGGTCGGGACGGCGCGCATCCAGCTCAAGCAGGTGCTCGCCAAGACCCAGGCCCCCAAGCAGGCGGAGCTGATGCGCCAGCTCTGCGGCTCGGTGATCGCGCAGACCCTGCCCCGCCTGCACTGACCCGATCTTCGGCCCGCTATCCCAAATGGGATATGGGGCCGTCGCCACGCGCCGTTAGCTCTCGTTCCGGACACAGGATGGGCGGAGGCCGACGGGGCGAATATGAACAAGATGAAGACGTTGCGACTGACGTGGCTGCTGGCCGCCAGTCTGGCCGCGCTCGGCAATCCGGCAGGCGCGCAGCAGACGCTGCCGCCGCCTCTGGGGGATGGGCCGACGTCCGAAGTCCCCGTCGCGATCCAGACCTTGCGCTGGCACATGCTCGACGGCGACGTGAACGCGTTGACCTTCCGCAGCATGGACACGCTGTTCACGACGCGGACAGTGGCGCGATCGGGGGCCCCGTGGATCCTGCCGCGCCGCGATCGCGCCCTCGACTTCACCTACCGCCACGGCGGCGCCGAGCGCCGCGGCGAGGAGATATTGGAGCGCACCTATACGAACGCGCTCATCGTCATCAAGGACGGCAGGATCGTCGCCGAGCATTACCGCAACAACAGCGACGATCGCACCCGATTCATAGGCTGGTCGATGACCAAGTCGATCACCTCGGTGCTCGTCGGCCGCGCTCTGGCGGACGGCCATATCCGTTCGATCGACGACCCGATCACCGCCTATCTGCCGGAGCTTCGCGGCGGCGGCTATGACGGGGCGTCGATCCGGGACGTGCTCGAGATGCGCTCGGGCGTCGATTACGAGGAACGCTACGACTTCGCCAATCCCGGCGTCGCTGCCCGCAACCATATCGCCGCGCTCGTCACCAACGTGTCGCGCTTCGCCGATCCGGCGCGGACGATCGCGCGCGCGCATGACCCGGGCGAGGTCTTCCAGTACAAGACGCTCGATACCGCCGTCCTCGGCTGGCTGATCGAGCGCGTCACCGGCCAGTCGGTCGCCGCCTATACCGCCCGGCAGCTGTGGGAGCCGCTCGGCGCGGAATCCGACGGCTTCTACATCATGGACGGCGCACCGGGCGTCGGCCGCGAGTTCAGCGGCGCCGGCTTCAACGCGACGCTGCGCGACTTCGCCCGCTTCGGCCAGATGTTGCTCGATGGCGGCGTCGCCAACGGACGCCGCATCGTGCCGGCCGATTGGGTGGCGCTGTCGACGCGGTCCGCCTTCGACGAGGATCCGGAGAGGGGCGGCTACGGCTTCCAATGGTGGACCGTGCCCGGCTCGGACGCCTATTACGCCGCCGGGCTCCAGGGCCAGTTCATCTACATCGATCCGTCGACCCGGACGGTCGTCGTCAAGCTCAGCTACTTCCCGCCCGCCGAAGAGGCTGCCGGCGCGGAGACGCTCGCCTTCATGGCGGCCGCGTCCGCCTGGTCGCCGCGCTGATCCGAAAACGAAAACGAGAAAGAAGGGGAGAAAGCATGAAGGGGTTCACCCTGTCCGCGTCCGTCGCCGCTCTGGCTTTCGCCGGTCTCTCGCCCGCTCTCGCCCAGGAGGCGGCGCCACCGGCGGCGGAGGAGGCGGAGGAGGCGGAGGACGACGGCCTGGCCGAGATCGTCGTCACCGCCCAGCGTCGCACCGAGCGCCTGCAGGACGTTCCGGTGTCCGCCACCGCGCTCGACGCGGATGCGCTGGAGCAGAATGCCGTCACCACGCTCAGCGACCTCCAGACCGCGACGCCGTCGCTGTCGATCACCGACAACGGCATCACCCAGAACGTCAACATCCGCGGCATCGGCCTGGCGAGCGACTCCCCGAACGTCACCGCCGGCGTCGCCACCTATGTCGACGGGCTGTTCCAGCCGCCGATCGTCCAGGCCAACAGCTTCTACGACCTCGCCAGCGTCGAGGTGCTGCGTGGTCCGCAGGGTACCTTGGTCGGCAGCAATTCGACCGGCGGCGCCATCTTCATCAACTCGCGCAACCCCGAGCTCGGCGCGCTCGGCGGTTATGGCGAGCTCGCTCTGGGCAGTCATGACATGGTCGCCGCCGAAGGCGCGCTGAACCTGCCGATCGCCGACACGCTGGCGCTGCGCGTCGCCGGCTTCTACCGGCGCCGCGACAGCTTCTACGAGGATGTCGGGCCGTTCGACAACGATGCCGGCTCGCTCGACGAGAAGGGCGCGCGCGTCAGCCTGATTTGGGAGCCCGGCTCGTTCCGCGCCCTGGTCAAGGTCCATATCAACGACCGCGAGACCGGGGGCTATGCCTATCGTCCGATTGCCGGAACGACCTTCGCCCCTTTCCGCGTCGGCGACATCCGCACCTTGAGCTTCGACGAGCCGACCGCCAATCGCGACCGCGCCTTCATGACCAGCCTTGAGCTTCGGCAGGAGCTGGCGAGCGGCATCGTCCTTCGCTCGCTGACCGGCTATCAGTATAAGCGCATCAACAATCTCTACGACGTCGACGCGTCGCAGGCGCCGCTCGCGGCCGGCGGCGATGTCAGCCAGGACTATTTCGCCGGGGAGAGGCAGTACAGCCAGGAAATCAACGTCATCTCGCCGACCGACGGACGCTTCGACTGGATCCTCGGCGGCTATTTCCAGCGCAACGACATCGAGGTGCGGATCTACGAGCTGCAGGGCGGCTTTCCGACCGACATCACGCCCGACAACCAGCGCACCACCACCGGCCTGTTCGCCCAGGGCAATTACCAGCTGACGCCGCAATTCGAGGTGCAGCTGGGCGCCCGCTATTCCACCTACGAGGCGACCGGCACCGGATCGGTGACGATCGGCCGGGGCATTGCCGGCTTCCCGCCCGACGGCCTCGTCGTCAGCGACCTCACCGGATCGCACGAGGATGCACGGGTCACCGGCAAGGCGGCGCTCAACTGGAAGCCCGACGAGGACAATCTGCTCTACGCTCTCGTCGCGCGGGGCTACAAACCGGGCGGGTTCAACTCGGCAAGCTCCGAATTCGATCCGGAGGTGGTGTGGAGCTACGAGCTCGGCTGGAAGTCGACCTTCCTCGACCGCCGCCTGCGCACCCAGATCAGCGCCTTCCACAACCGCTACTCGAACTTCCAGTTCAACGTGGTCGAGCCCAGCACCGGGTTTAGCGGCGTCGAGAACATCTCGACGGTGACGATCACGGGGGTCGAAGGCCAGCTGCAGGGCCGGTTCGGCCCGCTCGGCTTCGACGCCAGCCTTGCCTATCTCGATTCGGAGCTCGGCAGCATCACCTTCGTCAACACGCGCAACTTGCCGTCCGGAACGCTGGGACCGCAATGCCCGGCGGGCACGCCCTCCTCGCCGCCGGTCTGCTTCGACTATAGCCCGTTCCTGCAGACCATCTCGGGCCAGCCGAATCTCTATGCGCCGAAATGGACCTACAATGTCGGCGTCGACTACGAGATTCCGGTCGGCGCGGCGACGCTGACGCCGCGGCTGAACTTCGCTTATGTGGGGCCGCAATTCACCTATCTCGGCTTCTCGCCGGTGAGCGACCGGATCGAAGGGCGCCATCTCGTCTCGGCGCTGCTGACCTACCGGCGCGACCGCTGGCGGGTGGAGCTGTTCGGCACCAATTTCACCAACGCGCGCTACGTCTCCGGTCAGTTCGGAAGCAACGAATTCTACGGTCCGCCCCGCGAATACGGCGTGCGCATCGGCATCACCTTCTGACGCACGAATCGCCGTTTCGTCCCTGCTGTCGGCGTCAGCCGGAGCGGACCTTGTTGAGCAGGGTCAGCAGCTGACGGCGCTCGGCATCGCCGAGGCCGGCAAGCACCCTTTCCTCGTGCCGGCTCACGCGCGCGATCGCCTCGTCGAGGAGAAGTCCGCCCTCGCCGTTCATGAACAAGGCGAAGGCGCGGCCGTCCTTGGGATGACGCCGGCGGTCGACGAGTCTCCGCGAGATGAGCTCGTTGACCAGGGGGACGAGATTTGCCCGCTGGATGCCGAGCGCGCGGCCCAGCGTCGTCTGGTTGATGCCGGGATTCTCGCGGATCACGGCAAGCATCGAGAACAGCACCGGCCGCATGCCGAGCCCCTCCATCGCGTCGATGAAATCGGCCATGACGACGATGGTGGTGCGGCGCAGGGCATAGCCGATCAGGCCTTCGAGCAGCTCGCTCCTCGCCTCCAGGCCGTCGGCCGCCTCGAGGGCGACGGGCTCGTTCATGTCTGCTTTATCCACTTGATTGTTATGTGACACAACATTATCCCGGATGCAACGACCAGAACAGGAGATGGCAGATGGCTGAAGCGGTCAATGTCCTAATGACGATCGCGGGGGAGCAGAAGAGCGCCGCGAGCGGCCGCACCTTCACCCGGAACAATCCGGTCACCGGCGAGCCGGCGACGGCCGCGGCCGCGGCCGGGATCGAGGATGCGCGGGCGGCGGCCGATGCCGCCGGCGCGGCCGCGGCGGCCTGGGGTGCGACCGGCCCGAACGCCCGCCGCGCCCTGCTCGGCAAGGCGGCGGCGGCGCTCGAGGCGCGCGCCGGTGATTTCGTCGCGGCGATGATGAGCGAGACCGGATCGACCGAGGGCTGGGCCCGCTTCAACCTGATGCTCGCCGCGGGCATGGTCCGCGAGGCGGCGGCGATCACCACCCAGATCGGCGGCGAAGTCATACCCTCCGATCATCCCGGCAAGCTGGCCATGGCGCTGCGCGAGCCGGTCGGCCCGATCCTCGGCATCGCCCCCTGGAACGCCCCGATCATCCTCGGCGTGCGCGCGATCGCGGTTCCTCTCGCCTGCGGCAATCCGGTCATCCTCAAGGGATCCGAGCTGTGCCCGCGCACGCACGGCCTCATCATCGAAGCTTTCGCCGAAGCCGGCTTCCCGGCCGGCGTCGTCAATTTCGTCACCAACGCGCCCGAGGATGCCGGCGAGATCGTCGGCGCGCTCATCGATCATCCGGCGGTGCGGCGGATCAACTTCACCGGATCGACCGCGGTCGGCCGGATCATCGCCAAGCGCGCGGCCGAGCATCTCAAGCCGGTCCTGCTCGAGCTCGGCGGCAAGGCGCCCTTCATCGTCCTCGACGATGCCGATCTCGACGAGGCGGTGAAGGCGGCGGCGTTCGGCGCCTTCATGAACCAGGGCCAGATCTGCATGTCGACCGAGCGGATCATCGTCGTCGAGGCGGTGGCCGACGCCTTCGCGGAGAAGTTCGCGGCCAAGGCGAAGGCGATGCCGTGCGGCGATCCGCGCGAGGGCAAGACCCCGCTCGGCGCGGTCGTCGACCAGCGCACCGTCGGGCACGTCAATGCGCTCATCGAGGATGCGCTCGCCAAGGGCGCGACGGCGATCGCCGGCGGCACGTCGGAGGGCGTCCTCATGTGCGCCACCGTCATCGACGGCGTGACGAGCGAGATGAACCTCTATCGCGACGAGAGCTTCGGCCCGATCACCGCGATGATCCGGGCCAAGGACGAGGCCGACGCGATCCGCCTCGCCAATGACAGCGAATATGGACTCTCCGCCGCCGTCTTCACCCGTGACGCCGGCCGCGGCCTTCGCGTCGCCCGCCAGGTCCGGTCGGGCATCTGTCACGTCAACGGCCCCACCGTCGCCGACGAGCCGCAAATGCCGTTCGGCGGCGTCGGCGCCTCCGGCTACGGCCGGTTCGGCGGCAAGGCCGGAATCGATGCCTTCACCGAGCTTCGCTGGATCACCATCGGCACCGAGCCCGGCCATTATCCCATCTGAACGAGGACCCGCCATGACCGACCAGAAGGACGTCGTCTCCTACGACGTCGAGGACCGTATCGCCTGGGTGCGCTTCAACCGCCCCGAAAAGCGCAACTGCATGAGCCCGACCCTGAACCGCCGGATGACGGAGGTGCTCGACGAGCTGGAATATCGCGACGATGTCGGCGTGCTGGTGCTGACCGGCGAGGGCAGCGCCTGGTCCGCCGGCATGGACCTCAAGGAATATTTCCGCGAGACCGAGGCCAAGGGGCTCGGCGCGGTACGACAGTCGCAGCGCGAGGCCTATGGCTGGTGGCGGCGGCTGCGCTGGTACCAGAAGCCGACCATCGCCATGGTCAATGGCTGGTGCTTCGGCGGCGGCTACGGCCCGCTCTTCGCCTGCGACCTCGCCATCGCCGCCGACGAGGCCGAGTTCGGCCTGTCCGAGATCAACTGGGGAATCCTCCCCGGCGGCGGCGCGACCAAGGTCGTCGTCGATCTCCTGAGCATGCGCGACGCCATGTATCACGCGCTCACCGGCGAGCGGATCGACGGCAAGACCGCGGCGCAGTGGAAGCTGGTCAATGAAAGCGTCCCCGCCGATAGCCTGAAAGCGCGGGTGACCGAGCTCGCCAACCTCTTGCTCGCAAAGAATCCGGTGGCGCTCAAGGCGGCCAAGGACGCGGTCCGCCGGGTCAAGGAGATGACCTACGACAATGCCGAGGACTATCTCGTCCGCGCGCAGGAAGCGGCCAATTTCCACGACAAGACCGACGGCCGCAAGGAAGGCATCCGTCAGTTCATCGACGAGAAGAGCTACAAGCCCGGCCTCGCCAGCTACGATCTCGCCAAGTCGCAGGACAAGGCGGAGTCGGATGCCTGAAGGGGCCCGCCGCGCCTCCCCCCATTCTCTCCTCTCCCGTGAGGGGGAGGCCGGGCGGAGGCGTTCGGCGCGCGCGCATGGGCGACGGACGCCGAGCCCCCTCACCCTGCCCTCTCCCCGCCGGGGAGAGGGTGAAAAGCAGGCGTGAATTGACTTCTCCGCCGCTGCCCACCGCCGATTTCGTGCGACTGCACGCCCGTGGTCGGCCGCGCCATCCGGCGATGGTCGATGCCGCGACGGGAAGGGCGCTGGATTATGCCGCGCTCGACCGGCGCGTCGACGGCGCGGTCGCCCTGCTCCGCGGCCGCTATGGTTTCGAAACCGGTGATCGCCTCGCCATGATCGCCTGCAACCATGTCGACCAGCTCGTGCTGCAGCTGGCCAGCGCGCGGCTCGGGGCGATCTATGTCCCGCTGAACTGGCGACTGAGCCCGGCCGAGCTATCCGACCTGATCGCCGACTGCCGGCCGCGCCTGCTCGCCGGCGACGTCCGCCTCGAGGAAGCCGGTCTTGCCGCCGACGGCGTGTCGCTCGCCATCCTGTCGGGCGAGCTCGACGCAGCCGCGCCGGGACACCCGGGCCCGACCGACGCCGAGCGCCCGTCGCTGATGCTCTACACGTCGGGCACGTCCGGACGGAGCAAGGGGGTGCTGCTGTCCGAACGGGCGCTATTCGCCACCGCGCTCAACTTCGCCATACTCGGCGCGGTGACCCCGGCGAGCGTCTTCCTCGTCGACTCGCCGATGTTCCACGTCATCGGCATGGTCACCTGCTTCCGGCCCGGGCTGATGATGGGCGGCACCGCGATCGTCTCCGCCGGCTTCGACCCGGAAACGACCCTTGAGCGCCTCTCCGATCCGGCGCTCGCCGTGACCCACTATTTCTGCGTGCCGCAGATGGCCGAGATGCTGCGCGCCTGCCCCGGCTTCGCGCCGGAGCGGCTGCACGGCCTCACCGCCTTGTTCACCGGCGGCGCGCCGCACCCGGAACCTCGGATCCGCCAGTGGCTGGCCGACGGGATCGCCGTGGTGGACGGCTTCGGCATGACCGAGGCCGGCACCGTCCTCGGCATGCCGATCGACCTCGCGCTCATCGACGCCAAGGCGGGATCCGCCGGCCTGCTGCCGCCGACGATCGAGGCGCGCATCGTCGATGACGACGAGCGCGACTGCGGACCGGATGAGGTGGGCGAGCTGCTGCTTCGCGGACCCAATCTCTTCTCGGGCTATTGGCAGCGGCCCGAGGAGAATGAGAAGGCGTTCACCGCCGACGGCTATTTCCGCACCGGCGATCTCGTCCGGCGCGATGCCGACGGTTTCCACTTCCTCGTCGACCGCAAGAAGGACATGTACATTTCGGGCGGAGAGAACGTCTATCCGGCCGAGGTCGAGGCGGTCATCGTCGCCCATCCGGACGTCGCCGCCGCGGCGGTGTTCGCCGTTCCGGACGAGCGCTGGGGCGAGGTCGGCCATGCCGCCATCGTGCTGCAGCCGGATGCTGAAGCAGACGCCGGCGCCCTCCTCGATTTCTGCGCAAGCCGGCTCGCCCGCTACAAGCTGCCCAAGGCCGTCCACCTGCTCGACGCGCTGCCGCGCACCGGCTCGGGCAAGGTGGTGAAGGGAGAGCTGCGCCGCCGGCTGGCCGGGCCGCCGTGAGCGCCCTGCCGATCGCCGATCGCATCGGCCGCCGCGTTCAATGGCGGCTCGTCCTGCCGCTCGCCCTCTTCTTCCTGGTCGGCTCGCTCGACCGGGCCAACGTCGCCTTCGCCTCGCTCGAGATGAATGCGGCGATCGGCCTGACCAGTGCGCAATATGGCTTCGGCGCCGGCATCCTCTTCGTCGGCTATGTCGCGCTCAAATATCCGAGCGTGATGCTGTTCGAGGCGATCGGCCTTCGCAAATGGCTGGCCGTCATCACCCTCGCCTGGGGAATCACCGCGACCGCCATGTCGCTGGTCGAGAACCCGCTCTCCTTCTATCTCTTCCGCTTCGTCATCGGCACGGCCGAGGGCGGCCTCGCTTCGGGGGTGATGCTCTATCTCAGCCACTGGGCCGGGCCGCGCTACCGCGCCTCGATCCTGGCGCTGCCGATGGCCGCCATCCCGGTCTCGCAGGTGATCGGCGCGCCGCTTTCCGGGTGGCTGATCGAGGCGCCCAATCCGCTCGGCTGGGAAGGCTGGCGCTGGATGTTCCTGGTCGAGGGATTCCCGGCGATCCTGCTCGCTGTCTTCGCCCTCCTCTATTTCCCCGACCGACCGCGCGAAGCGCGCTGGCTGAGCGCGGAGGAGAAGGACTGGATCGAGGCGAACGTCACCGGCAGCACGCCCCCGCCCAAGGGAGATTCCAGCCGCTGGGACGCCCTGCGCTCGCCGGTGACCTGGACCTGCGCCGGCATCTGGTTCTGCGGCCTCGCCGGCAATTACGGCGTGATGTTCTGGCTGCCGCAGACGATCCGCAGCCTCTCCGGCCTCGGCCCGACCGAGATCGGGGTCGTCGTCGCTCTGCCCTGGCTCGCCAATGCCGCCGGCATCTTCGTCAATGCCCATCATTCGGATCGGACGCAGGAGCGCTTCCTCCACCTCGCCATCCCGTTCGCGGTGGCGAGCCTGTCGCTGCTCGTCGCCTATCTCGCCGGCGGCGGCCTGCTCGGCCTCGCCGCCTTGCTCGTCGCCGGCTTCTGCCTCGGCGCCTGCGTCGGCCCATTCTGGGCGGTGCCGACGAGCCTGCTCAAGCCCTCCATGTTGGCGGTCGCCATCGTCGCCACGGCGATGGTCGGCAGCTTCGCCGGGCTGATCGTGCCGACGGCGATGGGCCTGCTTCGCGACGCCACCGGCGGGTTCGCCGCGCCGACTTTCCTGCTCTGTGCCGTCCTCCTCGCCGGGGCGGGCTTCGCGCTGGTCGCGCGGCGTATGGCGCGATGATCGGCCGATCGCGCCGGTGAGCCGGCGCGTCGCCTTCCTGCTGGTCCTTCTGTCGGCCCTCGGCTCGCTCGGCATCCACGCATTCGTGCCCGCGCTTCCGGCAGTGAGCGCCGGCCTCGGCGCGCCGGTCGGCCTCGTCCAGCTCGGAATCACCCTCTATCTCGCCGGGCTGATCGTCGGCCAGCTGGTCGGCGGCTGGACATCGGACCTGGTCGGCCGCCGGCCGATCCTGGTCGCCGGCGCCGGTCTCTACGTCGCCGGCGCCGCCTTGTGCGCGGCCGCGCCGGACATCACGGCCTTTCTCCTCGGCCGCGTCGTCCAGGGCTGCGGCGGCGCCTGCGCGCTCGTCGTCTCGCGCGCCGTCGTCGTCGATCTGTCCCGCGCCGAGGAGACCGCCGCCGAGCTGGCGCGGCTGTCGCTGGTCGTGCTGCTCGCGCCGACCCTCGCGCCCTTGCTCGGCGGCCTGCTCGTGTCCGCCGGAGGATGGCGCCTCATCTTCGCGGTCCTCGCGCTCGCCGGCAGCGGCGCGCTGGCGGCGACGTGGCTGGCCTTGCCCGAGACCGGGGCTGCTCGGCGCGCAGGCGAGACCTCCGCCTTCGCCGCCTTTCCGCGTCTGCTCGCCGATGGTCGGTTCATGCGTTTCACGGCGATCAATGCGATCGGCACGATCGGCATGTTCGGCTTCCTCGCCGGCGCCTCCTTCCTGCTCGTCGATCTCTACGGACTGGATCCGGCCGGCACCGGCATCGCCTTCCTGTGCGTCGCCGCCAGCGTCATGGCCGGCACCCTCCTGTGCGGGCGGATCGAGACGCGTCGGCCCGGCCAGGCGCTCCGATGGGGCACGGCGACTTTCGCGCTGGGCGGGCTGATCATGCTCGGCCTTGCCGGGAATGCCGGCCATCCCGCGGCCCTGATCGGGCCGATGATGGTCTCCGGCTTCGGCGCCGGACTGACCGGCCCGTCGGCCTTGGCCGGAGCGCTCCGGGTCCCGGAGCCCGCCTTTCGAGGCACCGCCTCGAGCCTGTTCGGCGCGCTCCAGATGTTGATGGGCGCGGCCGCGACCGGCGTGATGGCCGCCTTCTACCGGCCGACCGTCTATTCGGTCGCGCTGCCGCTGGCCGGGGCGGGATTGGTCATTGCCCTGCTGGCCTGGACGGCGCCCCGCCGCCCGGCCGCCTAGCCTGTTCCTGGGTGCCGGCCACCTCGACGAGGATGTCCACACGACGCCGCGACGGCTCGGCCAAGCCATCCGCGCCTTCCGCCGCGACGATGTCGGCCTCGGTACGGGTCCGCACGACGATCCTGTCCTCCGGCACGCCCATCCGCACCAGCGCCTCGCGGATCAGCGAGGCGCGTGCCTCGGCGATGGCTGGATCCTCGGCCAGCTCACGGCCCGAAACCAGCGTCGGGCGCGTCGCCGCATGGCCGGTGACGACGATGCGGCGGGGATCGGCGGAACGGATGTACGTGATCGCCTGGTCGAACAGATAGTCGCTGAGCTGGTAGACCAGGAAGGCGCGATTGAAGTCGAACAGGATGTGGAAGGTGCGGGTCGTCGCCGGGCCTTCGAGCGGCGGCCGGGCCTCCGAAAGCGGACGCACGTTGCGCGGCGGCAGCACGAAGCGGCGGCCGGGATGGCCTTCCGCCGGCAGCATGTGCCGCGTGCACGCCCCCGGCAGGACGGAGACGCGGACCGGGTGGAGGACGCGGCCGCCGCAGGCCGTGTCCGGCTCGTCGGCCGGCTCGCCCTCGATCAGTATCTCGAAATTCCAGTCGGGCTGCGTCGGACTGCGGCTGACGTCGTAGCGGATTCCGCTCGCCGCCTCGTCGGCAAGCCAGCAGCCGGACTTCCGCCCGGCATCGGTGTCGCGATAGATCGGACAGGCGACGAAGCGGACCGACTGCGCTTCGGCGGCGCCGGCCGATGCCAATGCGGCGAGCGCCGCAAGCGCGCTGGCCCGCGTCACAGCACGCTCATCAGATTGACCAGGTCCTGCTTCTCCTGCTCGGTATAGCGGATGTCGTATCGCCGGTCGTAATAGTCGACGACCGCGCGCAGGTCCGTGGCCGAGCCGTTGGCGAAATAGGGCGCGCGCGCCGAAAGGCCTCGCATCGACTGCAAGGTGATCTTGCCGACGTCGGCGCAGCGCCCGGTGGTGAGCGCATAGCCGGGATCGTGGGTCAGGATCACGCGGCCATAATGGGGGTGCGGATCGCGGCGGCAGGTGATCCGGAACAAAGGCAGGTGCGGCGCCGGATCGGCAAAGGGCAAGTTGGTGGTGCCGAGGTCGACCTGGCCGGGCGCGACGTCATTCCCCATCATCGTCATGTTGTGGCAGAAGACGCAGCTGTTGCGGACCGGATTGCCGAAGCCGATCGGCGAGTTGATCCCGGCGGAATCGGTGATGAGGAAGGTGCGCTCGCGGAAGGTGCGGGCGCCGCGCGCGACCGACTGCTTGAACGCTCTTTCCTCGGCGCTGATCGGCGCGTCGGCCGGGATATTCTCCCAGGCCTCGAACTCGCTCCAGACCGCGCGGCCGATGCTGCCCAGCTGGCCCGGCTCGGAGCGGGCGAGCACGTCCGGTCCGCCTTGCGCGCCGAAATCGTCGAGCCTGCCGCCGATCCGGTGGCGATATTGCGCGGTGAAGATTCGGGTCTCGAAATCGATGATCCGCAGTCTCTGCTCGCGGCTCATCTCGTCGAAGAATTCGAGATGGGTCGGCGCGGCGTCGCGTATCTGGCCGTGGAGCGTGCCGGCGCGGCCGTCCGCCATCAGATTGCCGGAGATGAGCTCGCCCGTCTCCGGATCGCGCGGCAGCGGCAGGCCCTGCTTGGGATCGTAGGCGAAGCCGACCGCGGTCAGATATTTGAGGTTCGCCACCGGCCGCGGCCGCCGATAGACGGAAATGCTCGGCTGCCGCGCTCGCAAACCGTATTCGGAGCCGCTGTTGCAGCCCCAGGGGTCGCGCACGACCTCGATATCGAAGTCCGGATCAACCGGCCGGTCGGCGCCGTCGCGCGGCGGCCAGGGGCGCTGGATCCGGATCAGCCCGTGGTCGAGCAGCAGCGAGTGGGATTCGCGCCGATCCTGCGGCAAGATCGGGCAGTTGGAGCCGTCCACCGCGGCGAACAGGGGATCGCGTCCCGCCGTCTCTTCCCACCGGCGGCGGATCGTCTCGACCGACAGGCCCATCGCATCGGAGGGCTGGTGGCAGGTGATGCAGGCGCGCCCGCTCGGCCCGATCGGCGCGAAGAAGGGATGATCCGCGGTCTCGACCGGGGCGCCGACGAGCAGGGTCCGCAGAGTCCCCTCGGCATTCGGGTAATCGGCGACGGCGGGGAAGCTCCCCTCCTGCCCCGGTCCCCACCAGCCATATTCCTCGCCGACGCTCGCCGCCACGCTGCCGCCGCACAGCAAGGCGGCGGCGGCAAGGACGAACGACGAGAAAGGACGCATCTTCATTCCTGTTCGCGCGATTCCTGTTCGCGCGGCACGAGGCCGCTATCTGTCTCCGAACCGCACCGTCGCCCGGATGCCATATTGGCGCGGCGCGCCGAAGATGAAGCCGCCATTGGCGCTCGACGTGTTCTGGATCAAAGAGGCGACATAGGTCTCGTCGAACAGGTTCGAGGCGAAGGCCTCGATCCGGTAGCGCTCGCCTATGTCCAGCGTCAGCCGCGCATCGACCACGTGGCGGCCCGGCAGGACGGTGCGCGCGCCCGGGAAGGGCGTGGTGATCTGCTCGGCGATGTAGTTCCACTGCACGCGCGGCGTCAGGCTGAGCTCGCCGCCGAGATCGATCGCATATTGGAGGCCGGCATTGATCGTCCATTCCGGCGAATAGGGCAGCACCCGCCCCGCCGGCACCAGCTCGTCCGCCTGGGCCGGGTTCGCCGACGGGCAGAGCGAAGGCGTCCCGGCTGGATTGTTGGTGTTGTTGATGCACACGTCGCGGGCGAATTGCGCGTCGAGCCAGCCCATGCCGAGATTGACGCCGAGCCCGCCCCACTGGCCGGTCACCTCGAGCTCCGCACCCCAGGCTTCGCCGCGCGCGGCATTCTGGGTCAGCGGCAGGCCGTCGAGCAGGCTGACCAGCTGGATGTCGCGGTAGCGCGAGTGGAAGAGGGCGCCGTTCACGCGGAGGTGACGCGGAATGATCTCGGTCTTGAGCCCGATCTCGTAGACCCAGTTGGTCTCGGGCCCGTAATTGGGCACGCCCCGGCCGAGATTGGCGCCGCCCGCCTTGTAGCCCTTGGACGCGGTCGCATAGGCGTTGATATAGTTGGTGAAGGCGTAGTTGAGGCCGAGTCGGCCGGTCCAGGCGGTCGAGCTGGCGATGTTGGTGGCCGGCGGCCCCGGCGGCCCGGGCAGCACCGACTGGACATAGACCTGCCGGTCCCAGCTGTGGCGAAGACCGCCGATCAGCTCGAGCTGGTCGGTGAGGAAATAGTTGACCTGGCCGAACAGCGACTGCGACCGATTGTCGGCGGCGGCGATGATGGTCGAGTTGGATCGGTTGAAGGTGACGCGGCTGTTATTGTCGCGCAGCAGGGTCACCGGCACCTTGCCGTCGAGGCGGAAAGCGCCGAGCACCCAGCGAAGCGGCCCTTCGCCGGTCGAGATGATGTTCACCTCGTTGATCCAGTTTTCGAGGTCGGTGCGGCCATAAGCGACGCGGCCCTGCGGCGAAGGCGTCGTCGAGGTGCGATCGCCGTCCGCTATGTCCTCGTGATAGCCGTCCTGCCAGGAGGTGATGCCGCGCAGCTGGATGCCGTCGGTGACGTCGAACCGCACCTCGCCCGACAGGCGATAGCCGCGCTGGTTGAAGAAGGTGATCGCGTCATAGTCGATCTCGAACGGATCGGTGCTGAGGCTGCCGGTGAACGGCTTGACCGGGATGTTGCTGGTCCGCTGGTCGAAATACTCGCCGCGGACGTTGACGAGCAGGCGCCGGTCGCTGGTCCGCAAGGCGAGATTGGCGCGAATGGCATCGAGGTTGAGGTCGCCCGGGCTGCTCGGGCTCGGACCGATATTGTCGGTGAAGCTGTCGCGCTCGTCATGGATTCCCGAGAGGCGCAGCGCGACCTGGTCGGTGGGGCCCCAGTTGATCGCCCCGACGGTGCGGAAGGCATCGAAATTGCCCACCGTCTGCTCGAGATAGCCGGAAAAGTCGTTGTAGCGCGGCTCCGGCGTGCGGACATAGATCGCGCCGCCCGTCGAGTTTTGGCCGGTCAGGGTTCCTTGCGGCCCGCGAAGCACCTCGACCGTGCCGATGTCGAAGAAGGACTGGCCGATGAAGAAGTCCTGCGGGATGAGCTGGCCGTCGATATAATAAGCGATGCCGGGGCTCTGGGTCGGCGCCGACTGCGACAGGCCGACGCCGCGAATGTTGATGAAGGTCGAGCGGTTGACCGTGTTGATGGTGATCGAGGGCGACACCTGCTGGATGTCGCTGACGTCCTCCACGCCGCGGCGGGCGATGTCGTCGGCGGACAGCACGGTCGCCGACACCGGGACGTCCTGAAGCCTTTGCTCGCGCCGCTCTGCGGTGATGACGATGTCCTGGACGCCGCCGGTCGCGCCGGCTGCCCGCTCCGGGTCCGCCACCTCGCCGACACTGGTCGGCTGGCCGCCGCTGAGGTCCGCCGCGTCCTGCGCCGCGGCGGGCGCCGCCGCCAGGACGGGTATCAGGGCAAGCGCACTGGCGCGGGTGATCAGGATCGAGCGTCGGCTTTGGCGTGAAATCATGTCTTCCTCCCCTCGGCGAGTGGTCGCCCCCGGTCTCGGCCGGGTCCAATATTGTTATGGCGAATAGCTAAAATGCCGGGTCACTGCAACCGTTTTCATAAGCCAGCGGAGCGAGACCGTTTGACACTTTGAGCCCAGGCGCCGGCAGTGCATGGTGCGGCGATGAGGACAGGCTGGTGATCCCGGGCGGCTCGGCCCCGCGCATCCACGATGTCGCCGCGCGCGCCGGCGTTTCCGCGGCGACGGTCTCGCGATTCTTCAACATGCCGGGGCTGCTCGCCGAGGAGACGGCGGAGAGGATCCGCCGCGCCGTCGAGGAAATCGGCTATGTCCCCAACCTCAATGCCGGCGGCCTCGCGTCCCGCCGGAGCGGGCTCGTGGCGGTGTTCGTCCCCGTCATCTCCAATTCGATCTTCAACCCAACCATCGAGGCGATGGTCGACGCGCTCTCGGCCGAGGGCATGAGCACCATGCTCGCCATGACCGGCCCCCGCTTCGAGGTCGCGCCGCGGCTGATCGACGCGGCGCTCGGCCGACAGGCGGACGCCATCGTCCTCACCGGCGGCGCCCATGGCGAATCGGTCCGCCGGCGGCTGCGCGAGCATCCGACCCTCGTCGTCGAGACCTGGGGACTGCCTGAGGATCCGATCAATTATGCGGTCGGCTTCTCCCACCGCGCCGTCGGCGAGGCGGTGGCGCAATTTCTCGGCGAACGCGGCTATCGGCGCCCGCTCCTCGTCGTCGCCGAAGGCAGCCGCGCGCAGAGCCGGCGCGACGGCTTCGTCGAACGCTGGACGACCGACGGCGGCAGCCCGCCGGTCGAGATGAAGGTGAGCATCCCGAGCCGCTTCGGCCACGGCCGGGCCGCCTTCCGCCGGGTCGGTGAACTCGACCCCCGCCCCGACGTCGTCGTCTGCGGCTCGGATTCCCTCGCCCAGGGGGTGATCGTCGAGGCGCTTCATGCCGGAATCCGGATTCCCGACGATCTCGCCATCTTCGGCTTCGGCAACCTCGCGGTCGCCGGCGAGATGCGGCCGACGATCAGCACGGTCGACATAGACGGCGGCCGCATCGGCCGCGAGACCGTGCGCCTGCTCAAGCAGCGCGGCGAAGGCCGGCTTCCGGACGAGCGCAAGATCGACGTCGGCTTTCGCATCATCGCGCGGGAGAGCGCGTGAGCCGGACGTTGTGAGGCGCTGCCGCTGGCCCCACCTGCTCCCTGTCCCGGAGGGAGAGGGTTGGGGTGAGGGGGTAGACGGCTGGAGGAAATTCTCGGACTTGGAGCACCCCACCCTACCCTACCCCTCAGGGGGAGGGTTTCCAGGGTCGTGACCGCCATCGCTGCGTCGGGGTTGCTCGCGCGCTAGATGGACGATGCCGCGAACGGCGAGCCCCGCGGAGAGATATGCGATGCCCCCGCTTTCGCTGGTTCAGGCCTCGAAGCGGAGCGGGACCGAACGCGCGCCGATCTCGGGGAAGAGAGTCGGCACCGGCTCGCCGGCCAGCACGAAGCCCTTCGTCCGAGCGAGCAGCTCCTCGAGCGCCACCTTCAGCTGCATTCGCCCGATCGGAGCCCCGGGGCAATGATGCGGGCCGCGTCCGAAGGCGATATGCTCGCCGATATTCGGCCGGTTCAGCCGGAAGCAGGCGCCGTCCTCGAAGACGGCCTCGTCGCGATTGGCGGAGGCGTAGACGAGCGCGATCGGCTGGCCCGGCGCGATTCGGCGGCCGCCTATCTCGACCTCGCGCGTCGCCGTGCGGGCGAAGCCGCGATAGGGCGTATAGAGCCGCAGGAACTCCTCGACCGCGGCGGGGACGAGCGCGGGATCCTCGCGCAGCCGCGACTGCAGGGCGCGATCGCGGGACAGGTGGACGGCGATGCTGCCGACCATCACCATCGGCGCGATCATCCCGACCACCAGCACCTGCCGCACCGTGCCGACGATCATCTCGTCGGGCAGCGGCTCGCCCTGGTGGCGAGCCGCAAGCAGAGCGCTGGTCGGATCGTCACCGGGATCGAGCGGCTCGCGCTTGCGCAGGCCGATAAGATCGCGCGCCAGGTCGTAGAGGACGAGGCTGGTCTCCTTCATCGTGCCTTCCTGCGCCGACTGGACGGCAACATTGAAGGCGCGGCCCGCATCGTGCAGCCGGTCGAGCCACTGTGCCGGCATGTTCATCCAGGCGCCGAAAACCTGCACCGGCAGATAGCTGGAGAATTCGGTGCAGATGTCGCCGCCGCCGCGGGCGACCATCGGCTCGAGCAGGGCCGCGGCGAAGCGGCGGGTCACCGGCTCGAGCCGCTCGGCCCGCTCGGCGGTGAGGAGTGGATTGAGCGCCCGCCGATAGGGCGTGTGCTCGGGCGGATCGAGGTGGAGCGGCGGCCGCCGACCGGTGAACGCGACCTTGGGGATGACATTCTGGACCGAGGTAACGAAGGTCGCCGGGTCCGACGCGGCCTGCTTGACGTCGTCGTAGCGCATCAGCGCCCAGAAACCGCCCCAGGCCTCGCTGCGCGCCACCGGACATTCGGCACGCAGGCGCGCATAGTCGGCATGGGCGCTGTCGAACGTCTCCGGCTGAAGCGGATCGAAATCCTCGGTCAACGCGTCACCTCTCTCTTGAAACCGATTTCATAGGACCCGCGCGCCGCCACATCAAGAATAATGTTATGAGCAATAGCAAACTTGCCCGAACGGGACCGACCGGGTAGGGGTGACACGTTCCAGACCAGCCGGAGCCGATCGTGACCAGCCAGCGCACCCAAGTCGCCATCGTCGGAGCCGGGCCCGCCGGCCTGCTGCTGGGCCACCTGCTGCGCGCCGAGGGGATAGACGCCGTCATCGTCGAGCGGCAGAGCGCCGACTACGTCCTTTCGCGCATCCGCGCCGGGGTTCTGGAGACGGTGACCACCGGCCTGATGGAGCGGCTCGGCCTCGCCGAGCGGATGCGCGCCGAGGGCATGCCCGAGGACGGCTTCAATCTTGCCGACGGCGAGCGGCTGATCCGCATCGACATCTTCGGACTCACCGGCAGGCGCGTCACCGTCTACGGCCAGACCGAGCTCACCCGCGATCTCATGGAGGCGGCGCCTGCGCGCGGGCTCGAGATCGTCTACGAAGCGGCCGACGTGACGCTGCACAACGTCGACGGCGCCTCCCCTTCCCTCACTTATTCGAAGGACGGCGCCGAGCATCGGATCGAGGCCGCGTTCATCGCCGGCTGCGACGGCTTCCATGGCCCGTCGCGCAAGGCGGTGCCGGCAAGCGCCGGCCGCGCCTATGAGCGGGTCTATCCGTTCGGCTGGCTCGGCATCCTCGCCGACGTGCCCCCCTGCCATCATGAGCTTATCTACGCCAATCACGACCGTGGCTTCGCCTTGGCCTCGATGCGCTCGCCGACCCGCAGCCGCTATTATGTCCAGGTCGGGCTGGACGAGCGGCTCGAGGACTGGCCGGACGACCGGATCTGGGACGAGCTCGCCGTCCGGCTGGGGCCGGAAGCGGCCGCCGGAATCACCCGCGGCCCCTCGATCGAGAAGTCGATCGCGCCGCTGCGCTCCTTCGTGTTCGAGCCGATGCGGCACGGCCGGCTGTTCCTCGCCGGCGATGCCGCCCACATCGTCCCGCCGACGGGCGCAAAGGGGCTCAATCTCGCCGCCTCCGACGTCGCCTATCTGTCTGAGGCGCTGATCGCCTGGTTCGGGCGGCGCGACCCGGCCGGGCTAGAAGATTATTCCCGCCGCGCGCTCGCCCGCGTCTGGAAGGCGGAGCGCTTCAGCTGGCAGCTGACCACCCTCATGCACCGCTTCCCGGACACCGATGCCTTCGGCCGGCGGATGCAGGTCGCCGAGCTCGATTATATCGCCAGCTCGGAGGCGATGCGCACCGCCATCGCCGAAAATTACGTCGGCCTGCCGCTTTAGGGGCAGCCCTGCCGAGACCTACCCTCCGGAAGCTCGCCGCCTTTGGAAAACCCACCCCCTACCCCCCTCCCAGCGTGCGGAGACGGCAAACCGCGCCATTCGTTATGATGCAGAACAATATTGTTGACAATTTCGCGTTCAATCCTAGCCTCCGCCGCATAATAGAAGGAGGGAGAGGGATGATTCGTCGTGCTCTTCGGTCGCGCAGCCTGATGGCCTGCGCCGCCACCATGGCTCTGGCTTGGCCGCATCTGGCCTCGGCGGAGGCCGAGACGGGCGCCCCGCCCGCCCCCGTACCGGACGAGGTCGATGGCGGCCCGACCCCGATCACCGCCGAGGATGTCGGCGGCGAGGCCGGCGGCGAGGCGATCGTCGTCACCGGCAGCCGCGTCCGCGGCGCCGCGCCGGTCGGCTCGACCGTCATCTCGCTCGGCCGCGAGGACATCAACGCCTCGGGCGCGGCCACCATCGACCGCATGATCCGCGAGATTCCCCAGGTCTTCGACCTCGGCGTCAGCGAGAACAGCCGAGGGCAGGCCGGCGGCAACGGCAACGTTGCCTTCGGCAACAGCGTCAACCTGCGCGGCATCGGTCCTTATGCCACCCTGGTCCTGATCGACGGCCACCGCGTCATCAGCAACAGCCGCAACGTCGATCCCTCGGTGCTGCCGAGTCTCGGCGTCGAGCGGGTCGAGGTGATCGCCGACGGCGCCTCGGCCATCTACGGATCCGACGCCATTGCCGGCGTCGTCAACATCATCCCCCGCCGCAACCTGTCGGGCGTCGAGGTCTTCGCCCGTTACGGCATCGCCGAGGAAGGCGACTTCAACGAGTGGCAGGTCGGCGCCGCCATCGGCCATCGGTGGGATCGCGGCCAGGTCATGCTCGCCTACGAGCATGTCTATCGCTCCGCCCTCAACGGCACCGAGCGCGACTTCTTCGTCAACGATCAGCGCCCCTTCGGCGGCGCGGACTATCGCGCCCGCACCTGCAATCCGGGCAACATCCGGATCGGCGCGACCAGCTACGCCATTCCCGCCGGCGGCGTCACCCAGGCTACCGCGGGGCTGCTCGTGCCCGGCACCGTCAATCTCTGCGAGACGCTGAACATCCAGGATCTCTTCCCGGAGCAGGAATATGACAGCGTCAACGGCACCTTCACCTTCGAGGCGACCGATTGGCTGACCTTCTTCGCCGACGGCTTCTTCAGCCGGCGCGAGTTCACCCGCCGCTCCGGCACGCTCACCGCCTCGTTGAACGTGCCCCAGACCAACGCCTTCTTCGTCCGTCCGGACGGCTTCACCGGCACCTCCTACCTCGTCGACCGGGCCTTCACCGAAGTGCCGGGCAACGACTTTTCCGGCTACGCCCAGAATTGGCAGGTCACGCCGGGCGTCCGTGCCAATCCGTTCGGCGACTGGATCGTCGAGGGCATCTTCTCCTACGGCGAGAATGACGACCTTTCGCAGCAGCTCGGCGGCGTCAACAATGCGGCGCTCGCCGCCGCCCTGGCCAGCAGCGATCCGGCGACCGCCTTCGATCCCTACGGGCTCGGCCGGACGAGCCCGTCGGTGCTCGCCAATCTGTTCAACCAGATCGACCTGAGGCCCGTCCTCGCCACCTTCGTCGGCTACGAGGCGCGCGTGAACGGCACCCTGTTCGAGCTGCCGGGCGGGTCGGTGAAGCTGGCGGTCGGCTATGAAGGCCAGGAGAATCAGGTCGGCATCGGTTCGGCGCGCGGCAATCCGGGCACCCCGGTCACCTTCCGCGACTTCGAGCGGCGGGTCGATTCCGCTTATGCCGAATTGCTCGTCCCCGTCTTCGGGTCCGCCAATGCGCGGCCCGGCTTCGAGCGGCTCGAGCTCGACGCGGCGATACGCTACGACCATTATAGCGACGTCGGATCGACCACGAATCCGAAGTTCGGGATCAACTGGTCGCCGGTGCGCGGAGTCACCTTCCGCGGCAGCTACGGCACGTCGTTCCGAGCGCCGCTGATCACCCAGATCTACGGCAACAGCAACGCCATCTTCGGCCAGAACTACCAGAATCCGGAGGGCGGCCCGCCGCTGCTCGGCTTCGCTTATTCCGGTCCCAATCTCGACATCGGGCCGGAGGAGGCGACGACATGGTCGGTCGGCGCCGACTTCGCCTTCGGCGCCTTCCGGGCGAGCCTCACCTATTTCGACGTCGACTATCGCAACCAGGTCGAGACCTATCTCGCCGACCTCGCGATTCTCGCCCGCGAGGCGGACTTCGCCGGCACGGGAGTGATCCTGCGCGGCGAGGCGGCGGCGGCGCGCGTGCTCGAGCTGCTCGCCCAGGGCGTGCCGCTGGCGCGCGGCAGCTTCCCGGGCGGCGATCCCAATAACGTCACCCTGTTCGTCGACGGCCGCAACCGCAATCTCGGCACGTCGATCACCCGCGGCATCGACTTCCTTGCCAGCTACTCGGTGCCGACCGACAACGCCGGCACGTTCGGCTTCAACGTCAGCGGCACCTATCTCACCGACTATCAGGTCTCGATCACGCCGGACGGCACGCTCACCGACCGGCGCAACACCATCTTCCAGCCCTTGAAGTTCAAGGCACGCGCCGCGATCACCTGGGACTATGAGCCGGTGCGCGTCCAGCTTCGGGCGACCCATGTCGGCGGCTACACCAACAATGCGGTGACTCCGTCGGAGGAGGTGAGCCACTACACGCCGATCGACCTCAGCGTCGCCTGGGACCTGGAGGGCGGCAGCGGCTTCCTCGCCGGCGGCCTGACCTTCGGCATCGAGATCCGCAACCTGCTCGACGAGGATCCGCCTTACGTGAACCTCGCGCTCAGCGAGAATGGCGGCGGCGGCTACGATCCGACCACGACCAACCCGATCGGCCGCATGTTCGCGTTCAGCGTCCGCAAGACCTTCTGAAGGCCGGGCGGCGGCCGGCGCACGAGATCGCCGGGCAGCATCGTTCCGGGCCGCCGGCCGCCAGGCCTGGCCCGGAGCGGCGCTACCGGTAGAGGTTAGAGTTCAGTTCCGAAAGCGCCTGCAGGCCCTGATTGACATGATCGCGCATCGCCCGCTCCGCCTCCTCGACCCGGCCCTCGACGATCGCCGCGGTGATCTTCCTGTGGTCGGCATTGGCGTTGCGGATCCGCGCGACGCTGTAGAAGGTCGTGAACAGCAGGCGGTAGACGGGCACGGACAGGCGGGCGAGGAACTGGCGGATATAATCGTTGCCGCTCCCCTCGATGATGAGCTGGTGCCAGGCGGTGTTGAGCCCGGCGAAGCGATCATGGTCGCCGCTCGCCTCCCACTGGTCGAGCTCCTGCTGGATGCCGGCCAGCCGCGCTTTCTGCTCGGCGGTGCCGTGCGCGGCGAACTCGCCTGCGGCGAGGCCTTCCAGCGCCATTCGGGCGCGATAGATCTGACGGACCTCGTCGAAGCTGAACTGCTTCACCGAGGCGCCGCGAAACTCCTCGATCGCCACCAGCCCCTCGGTCTCGAGCCGCTGCAGCGCCTCGCGCACGCGGCTGCGAGCGGCGCCGGTCTCGCGGGTGATGTCGGCCTCGACGAGGCGCTGCCCGGGAACGAAGCGGCCGACGCGGATCCGGTCTCGGATCCAGTCGACGACGTCGCGGGCGGCGGGACCGGCCTGGGGGCGGCGCGCGCCTTCGACTTTCGCTTTTCCTGCAACGCCCACTCTGTATCCCCGTTTTTCTTCACCGAAGCGGTGCGCTGATGTCGCCCATCGTCGATGATATTGTCAACGAAGCGGACGGCGCGGTCGAGATTCTCCTGGCCGGCGACCTCATCCTCGACCTGCCCGATCCCGATCACTGGCTGTCGGGAATCGCGCCGGCGCTGCGCGCCGCGGACATCGCCATCGGCCATCTCGAGGTGCCGCACACGACGAGCCGCGAGGAACTGCAGGGGGACGTGCCCGCCCCCGGCGCCGATCCCGCCCATCTCGCCGCTTTGGCCCGCGCCGGCTTCGACGCGGTCAGCCTGGCCGGCAACCACATGGCCGATTGCGGGCCGCAGGGCATCGCCGAGACCGTCGCCGGCCTCGACTGGCTCGGCATCGCCCATGCCGGCGCCGGGGCCGACCTCGCGGCCGCGCGAGCGCCGGCGCTGATCGAGCGGGGCGGCAGGCGCGTCGCCTTGCTCAGCTACAATTGCGTCGGTCCGGTCGGAAGCCGGGCCGCGGCGGATCATCCCGGCTGCGCCTGGCTCGAGGTCGTCACCGCGGACGGCGGCCCCGCCTCCCCGGCCGCCGACCTCGTTCGCCACACCGAAGCCGCCGAGGCGATCCTGCGCGAGGATATCGCCCGGGCGCGCGGCGAAGCCGATCTCGTCATCGTCGCCTTGCACAAGGGAATCGTCCACCGGCCGGCGGTCCTCGCGCCCTACGAGCGGCCGCTCGCCTGGGCCGCGATCGACGCCGGTGCGGACGCCGTCGTCGGCCATCATGCCCACATCGCCCGCGGCATCGAGCGGCATCGCGGCAAGCCGATCTTCCACGGCCTCGGCAATGGCTGCGTCGTCACCCGCGCGCTCAGTCCCGACCAGTCGCACCCGGCGCGGCGCGAATGGGCGGAGAAGCGCAAGCGGCTGTTCGGTTTCGAGCCCGACCCGGCCTATCCGTTCGCGCCCTTCCACCCGGAAGCGGTGAACGCGATGCTCGCGCGGCTCGTCTGGCACGCCGACGGCAGCGTCGAAGCCGGCATCGTTCCGGTCCACGTCGAGCCGCCCGGCCGGCCGGTGCTGGCGCAGGGCGAGCGCGGCGATGCGGTCGCCGACTATGTCCGCCGGATCGGCGCGACCGCCGGGCTGCCGGCCTTGGATCTGACGCGGCGCGGAGATCGGCGGGTGCTGGCATGAAGGACGAAGGAAGCCCGGTGCGCCTGCCGATGCGGCTGCTGGTCGCGATCGGCGGCGGCGCGCTGCTGCTCGCCATGGCGGCGGACGCCGTCGCCGTGGTCGGCCGCCATGTCGGCCTGCCGCTGCTCGGCTCGATCGAGCTGGTTCAAGCCGCGGTGCTCCTCTCGGCGGCGGCGGCGATCGTCGTCGCCACCGTGCGGGGCAGCCACGCCGTCGTCCATCTGCTCGTCGAGCGCTGGTCGCCGCGCGGCCGCTTCTGGCTAGAAGTCGCGATCGGCCTCTCTTCCGCTTTCTTCTTCGCCGCCTTGCTCGCCGGCACGGTCTGGATCGCAGCGGATCTCTGGAACGGGCATGAGGAAAGCGAGCTGCTCCGCATTCCCTACCGGCCGCTTCGCATCGCCGTCGCCGCCTCGGCCGCCGCGGTCGCCATCACCTTCCTTGTCCGTATCGTCCGCCGGGGGAAGCCGTGATGGCGACGCCCGAGACCGGCCTCATCGGAATCCTCATCCTCTTCGCGCTGCTGCTGCTCGGCATCCCGATCGGCGTCTCGCTCGGCCTGGTCGGCCTGGGCGGGCTCGTCCTCGTGCTCGGTCTCGAGCCGGCGCTCATCAAGTCGGGCGTCGTCCTGTTCGAGACGATGGTCCGCTACGAACTCGGCACGCTGCCGCTCTTCCTGCTGATGGCGCATCTCTGCTTCTCGGCCCACGCCAGCCGCGACATCTTCGACGCGGCGGCAAAGATGGTCGGCCACCGCCGCGGCGGTCTCGCCTTCGCCTCGGTCGGCGGCTGCGCGGCGTTCGGCGCGATCAATGGGTCGAGCCTGGCGACGGCGGCGACGATCGGCATGGTCGCGCTGCCGGAGATGCGCCAGCGCGGCTATGCCGACACGCTCGCCACCGGATCGGTCGCGGCCGGCGGGACGCTGGGCCAGATGATCCCGCCCTCGGGCGCGCTCATCGTCTTCGGCATCATCGCCGAAGAATCGATCGGCAAGCTGTTCACCGCGGCGATCGTGCCGGGCATCACCCAGATGCTCTTCTACTTCGCCGCGATCTGGCTGCTGGTCCGTTTCCGGCCCGACGTCGCCCCGCCGACGGCGCGGGCGAGCTGGGCGGAGCGCTGGTCGGCGCTCAGGCGCATCGCCGACATCTTCCTGCTCATCCTGATCGTGATCGGCGGCATCGCGCTCGGCTGGTTCACCCCCACCGAGGCCGCCTCGGTCGGCGCCGTCGGCGCCCTGCTCATCGCCGCCTTCCGCCGGCGGTTGACCTGGAAGAATCTCTACGCCGCGCTCGACGACACGCTGATGACCAGCGGGCTCATCTACGTCGTCGTCATCGGCGCCCTGCTCTTCTCGGTCTTCGTCAGCGTGACGGGACTCGCCGACGCCGCCGGCCAGGCGATTTCCGGCCTCGGCTTCGGGCCGCTGGCGACCGTCCTCGTCATCGCGCTCTTCCTGCTGCTGCTCGGCTCGGTGCTCGACGGCCTCGCTTTGATGCTGCTGACGACGCCGATCCTGCTGCCGATCATCGTCGAGCTCGGTCTCTCGCCGATCTGGTTCGGCATCTTCCTGGTCCGGGCGATGGAGATCGGCTTCGTCCATCCCCCGATCGGCATGAACCTCTACGTCATCCAGCGCATCTCCGGGGACGTGCCGATCGGCCGCATCTTCCGCGGCGTGCTGCCCTTCCTCACCGCCGATTTCCTCCACCTCCTGCTCATCATCCTCTTTCCGGTGGTGGCGCTGGGTCTTCCGCAATGGCTTGGACAATGAACCTGACCCTCAGCATCGACGCCGTGCTCGACGACCCTCTCGCGGCCGCGCGCGGCGCGGACCGGGCGATCGGGCATGTCGGAATGGACGTCCCCGACGACGTCCTGCTCGCGCCCGGCCTCACTGCGATACACCTGCCCTGGCAGGCCGACCGGGCGACCCCGGCGGCCGACTGCTGGCTGGAAAGCAGCTTCCCCGGCCCCGCCCGCTCGATCCTGCAGGACTGGGCGGACGGCCGGTTCGACAGCCTCGACAAGGTCGTCTTCACCCGCGGCGAGGACAGCGCGCAGCGCCTCTATTATTATGTCTGCGAGCTGCAGCGTCGCGGCCAGCTCGGCGGCCCCGAACCACTTATCTTCGACGTCGCCCGCATCGAGCGGCCGACCAGCGTGGTCCGGACGACCGAGGCGGTCCGCAAGCTCGCCGCGGCGCTCGGTCTGGGCGATGACGCCCTTCGCCAGGGGATCGACCGCGCCAATCGTCGCCGCGCCTTGTTCCGCGACCTCGAAGCGCGCCGCTCGGGTCCCGGCAGTCGGCACGAGCGCTTCGCGCGCGCCACCCTGTTCGCGCCGGTCGAGCCCTTGCCGCCCACCGACGAGCCCCCGGCTGGCGGCCGGGTCCTTCTCGCCGGATCGGCGCCCCCTGACGACCGCCTCCATCTCGCGGTCGAGGCGGCCGGATGGACGGTCGTGCGGGAAGTCTATGACCGTGCGCCCGGGCGGCTCGCCGAGCCGGAAGTGCCGGCCGATGCCGATGATCCCGCCGCGGCCATCGGCGCGCAGGTCCATGCCTCGCCGTGGAGCGCGCGCAGCTTCGTCGACCGCGCCGCCTTCCTCCGCGGTGAGGCCGGCCGCGCCGCCGCCGACGCCGTCATCCTCTGGCTGGTCTCAGAGGAGGAGGGCCTGGTCTGGCACGTTCCGAACCAGCGCCGCGCGCTCGAGGCGGCCGGTCTTCCCCATCTCTCGCTCGCCAACCGCCGCTGGGACGCCGCCGACGGCGCGGCCGACGAAATCCGCCACTTTCTCGAAGGACTTGACCGATGAAACCGCTCGCCGGCCACAAGGTGGTCGCCGCCGGCGCGATGGCCGGCCGCCCCCTCGCCCGCTTCCTCGCCTCGCTCGGTGCCGACCTGGTGACGGGGGGGGGCGGCGAACTGGCGGGCGCCAGCTTCCTCATCGACGATGTCGGCGCCGACGGCTTCGCCGAGGCCGGCTGGCCACGCGCACGGATCGAGCAGCTGTATCCCGCGCTCGTCCATGTCTCGGTGACCCCGTTCGGCAGCGGCGGCCCGCGCGGCGGGTGGAAAGGCGGCGAGCTGGTCGCTTCCGCCATGGGCGGCGCGCTGCGCCTCACCGGGCAGCCCGACCGGCGCCCCGTCAAGGAGGCGCTCGACGCCTGCACCTTCCACGCCGACATGGCCGCGGCGGCGGGCGCGATGGCCGCCTCGCTCGAGCGCGCCCGCTCCGGCCGCGGCCAGCATGTCGACGTTTCGATCCAGGAAGTCGCGTTCAGCCGCAACGTCAACGGCATCCTTTCCTGGCAGTTCGACCGGCGCAAGCTCCACCGGGCGGGCGGCGCGCTCAATTACGGCCGGGCGACGGTGCGCTGCATCTGGGCGCTGGCGGACGGCTGGTGCTTCCATTCGCTGATGACCGGCCGCTTCGGCGCGCCGGCCAACCAGGCGCTGTCGGACTGGATCGACGAGGCCAGGCTGCCCAATCCGCTCCGCGGCGTCGATTGGCTGAGCTACAACCGCTCGACCCTCGACCCGGAGATACGGGCGCAATGGGAGGCGGCGATCGCCGATTTCTTCGCGACGCGCACCCGCGCCGAAGTCGGCACGGAGGGCCGCCGCCGCGGCATCAATGCCTGCGTCGTCGCCGAGCCGCGCGACGTCCTGGGCGATCCGCATCTGGAGGCGCGCGGCTTCTGGACCGAAGCCGAGGGACTGCGCCTTCCCGGCCGCTTCGTGTCGCTGCGCGAAGCCACGGCAGCCGCGCCCGTGCGCGACATCGCGCCGAGCGATCGCCCGGGGCCGCTCTCCGGCCTGCGCGTGCTCGATTTCTCCTGGGCGCTGGTCGGGTCGATCACCACCAAGACATTGGGCGACCTCGGCGCCGACGTCGTCAAGGTCGAGAGCCGGACCCGCCCCTGCCTGTCGCGCCTCGACGTCCAGGTCTCCGCGTCGAGGCCTGGCAATTTCGACGACAAGCCCTGGTTCGCCCATCTCAACACGTCGAAGCGCAGCCTCGCGCTCGACATGAAGAAGCCGGAGGCGCGGGCGCTGCTGCGGCCGCTCGTCGAATGGGCCGACATCGTCGTCGAGAACTTCTCGCCGGGCACGATGGCCAAGCTCGGGCTCGATTATGACAGCCTCGCCGCGATCAATCCGGCGATCGTCATGGTGTCGGGCAGCGTATTCGGCCAGACCGGGCCACTCGCCGAGGAATGGGGCGTCGACGGCACCGGCGGCGCCCTGTCGGGGCGGACCTTCCTCACCGGCTGGCCGGACCGCGATCCGGTCATCCCTGGCGCGGTCCCTTATGGCGACGTCATCGTTCCCTTCGTCATGGCGGCCGCGGCCGCGGCCGCGATCGAGCATCGCGGACGGACCGGGCGCGGCGGCCATGTCGACGCCTCGATGTACGAGATCTGCGTCCAGCAGATGCACGACGCCTTCGTCGCCGAGCAGCGGGGCGAGCGGCCGACGCGGATGGGCAATGCCGACCCGGTGGTGCACCATCAGGATCTCTACCCGGCCGCCGGCGAGGATCGCTGGGTCGCGATCACCCTGCCGACGGCCGAGGACGAGGCCAGGCTCAAGTCCGTCACCGGCGACGACGTCGCCGCCTGGACCAGTCAGCGCAGCGACCGGGAGGCGGCGGAGATACTGCAGGCGGCCGGAATCATGGCCGGCGCGGTCCAGGATATCGAGGACCTGATCGAGGCCGACCCGCAGCTCGGCGCGCGCGGCGCCCTCGTCGAGCTCGACCACGAGCTGCTCGGCCGCTTCGGCCATGTCCGCACCCCGATCGACTTCTCGCGCGATACGGTCGCGCCGTTCCGGCCGCCGAGCCTCGGCGAGCATTCGGTCGAGATCGCGACCGGGCTGGCCGGCCTCTCGCCGGAGCAGGCGCGCGCGCTCCAGCAAACAGGACTCTTCCAATGACCACGACGACCGGCCTTCGCAGCCGCAAGGACCTTGCCTGCACCTCGGCGGCGACCGCCTTCCAGAAGGCGTTCGGCGCCGATCTCAGGCGCCGCGTCGTCGACGAGGGCGAGCCCTTCGCCATTGCCCAGGCGGATACGCCGCACGAGATCTTCCACGTCATGGATATCCCGCTGGTCACCAACCAATGGTGGTCGGCCTATATCTCCGCCAAGCAGCTCTCGACCCGCTATTTCGAGGCGATGACGGCGAAGGGCTATCCGTCCAACAGCTGCCGCTATTGCTCGCTCGGCCTCGCCTGCACCCTCGCCGACGATCCCGCCAGCGCGCCCTGGGGCGGGCTGCCCAAGCCGAGCGTGCTGCTCGCCCGCCTGACCTGCGACTGCATCCAGAACGTCTTCGCGCAATGGGCCGACGCGCTCGGCACCGACTTCTTCGCGATGGAGGCGCCGGCCTGGACCCACAAGGACCCGGCCTGGTTCGACAAGTCCCGGGGACAGTGGGAGCAGGTGTTCCAGGAGGACCGGATCGCCTTGCTGGTCGAGGAGATGCGCGCCCTGATAGACCTGCTCGAGCGCAAGACCGGCCGCCGCTTCGACGAGGAGAAGCTCGCGCATCTGATGGAGCGGATCAACGAGCAAGAAGGCTATATTGACGAGGCGGCCCGGCTGATCGGCTCCGCCCGCCCCTGCCCGGTGGCGATCACCGACCAGATGCCCAACACGATGATCCCGCAATGGCATCGCGGCTCAGACTGGGCGGTCGCCCATGCCAAACGCTTCCGCGACGAAGTCGCCGAGCGCGTGGCCAAAGGCGAGGCGGTCGCACAGAACGAGAAATTGCGGCTGATGTGGATCGGGGCCGGGCTGTGGCACGATCCCGGCTTCTATCAGGCGCTGGAGGCGCGGCTCGGCGCCGTCTTCGTCTGGTCGATGTACATGCCCTTCGCCGGCCCGCAATATATACGCGAGATCAAGGGTCGGCCAATGGAGGCGCTGGCCAGCCGCATCTGCTCGATGAACGAGGTCCTCCACCTGCCGCCGTGGATGAACGGCTGGATGGTGAGCGAGGCGGAACGCTGCGGCATCGACGCCGCGGTGATGCTGGTGCCGCCGGGAAGCCGCCTCTCCCAGTCCGGGACCAACCTGACCCGGCTCGCGCTGGAGGAAGCCGGCGTTCCGGTCCTCGCCTTCGACGCCGACATGGTCGACGCCGCCCATTGGGACCGCGAGGCGATGGTCGGCGTGGTCGAGCGCTTCCTGATCGACGCGGGGCGGGCATGAGGGCAGCCGCCCTCCTCCTTCCTTTGCTGCTCGTCCTGCTCGGCTGCAGCCGTCCGCTGCCGCCGG
Source organism: Sphingosinicella terrae (assembly GCF_003347635.1). GTDB lineage: Bacteria > Pseudomonadota > Alphaproteobacteria > Sphingomonadales > Sphingomonadaceae > Allosphingosinicella > Allosphingosinicella terrae. Next base: position 404,743 of record NZ_QDFY01000002.1, on the reverse strand, counting down.
GCACGACCGAGATCGTCTATGCGACGCCCTACGGACCGACCCATCCGTTCAGCCGCGCCGACCGCGCCTGGATGGACTTCGTCGACCGCCGATCGGGCGGCACGCTGCGGGTCCGGCCGAGCTGGTCGGGCGCGCTGCTTTCCTCCGATCATTCCATGGAGGAGCTGCGCCACGGCGTCGCCGATGCCGGGCTGATCACCCCGATCTACGTCAAGGGCGGCGCCCACCTCATCCGGGTCCAGTCGGGCTTCTATGCCGGCATCACCGACATCGACCAGCAGCTTGCTCTGTATCGCTGCATGGCCGCGGCCAGTCCGCAATTCGCGGAGGAGCTGGACGGGCTGGTCGTGCTCGCCGTCCAGGGCGGCAGCCTGCCCGGCATCATCACGCGGGAACGGCCGGTACGCACCCTCGACGACCTGCGCGGGCTGCGCATCCGGGCGCCGACCGAATTGCTCTCGGTGCTGCGTCATCTCGGCGCCGATCCGGTCAACATGCCGATGGGCGAGGTCTATTCCGCCTTGGCCAAGGGCGTGCTCGACGGCGTCGTCGCTCCGGCCGACACGTTCCGCGCGCTCCATTTCGCCGAGGTCACCCGTCATTTCACGCCGCTCGCGATACCGCGCGGCGCCTATCCCGCGCGGGCGATGAGCCGGGCGCGCTGGGATCGTCTCTCGCCCGAGCACCGGGCGGTGCTCCGCGAGGCGAGCGCGGTCTGGGAAGCGGCGCTGGCCCGCGAGATAAGCGCCGCGCTCGAGGCCGGGTTCGAGGCGGCCACGAGCAGCGGCGTCCAAGTCTATCCGGTCCGCCCGGAGGACCAAAGCGCCTTCGACGCCCTCTATTTGCGCGACGCTGCGGCCAATGCCGCCGCTTTGTCGCGCTACGGCATCGACGGCAGCCAGGTGTTCAACACGGCCCGCGCCAGCATCGGCGCGAACGGCCAGGTCACGTGCAGGAGTTCCTAACCATGTCCAGGCCCCTGGAGGGCATCCGCGTCGCCGACTTCAGCCATGTGATGGCGGGACCGTTCGCCTCGCACCTGCTCTGTCTGCTCGGCGCCGAGGTGATCAAGATCGAGGCGCCCGGGCGCGGCGACGCGATGCGCTATTATGGTGCCGATCGGCGCTATGACGGCATGGCTCCCGCCTTCATCGCGGTGAATGCCGGCAAGAAGTCGATCAGCCTCGACCTCAAGAGCGAGGCGGATCTCGAGACCGCGCTGGACATCGTCGACCGATCGGACGTGCTGCTCGAGAATTTCCGGCCCGGCGTGATGGCGCGGCTCGGGCTCGGCTACGAGGCGGTGCGGGCGCGCAACCCGCGCCTCGTCTACTGCTCCATCTCCGGATACGGCCAGGAGGGACCGCTGCGCGACTGGCCGGCGATCGACAATATCGTCCAGGCCACGAGCGGCATGATGAGCCTGGGCGGCAATCCCGGAGATCCGCCGATGCGGGTGGGCTTTCCCGTCGTCGACACGCTGACCGGGCAGACCGCCGCCCTCGCCGTCCTGGCTGCCTTGTTGGGTCGCGAGCGCAGCGGCAAGGGCGAGTTTATCGACGTCGCCATGCTCGACGCGAGCCTCGCCTTCATGGCCTCGGCGGTGGTGCCCTATCTCGTCACCGGCACCGCGCTCGAGCGCACCGGCAATGTCGGCTATAGCGGACAGCCGACCTCGGCGATGTTCGAGGCGGGCGACGGCCGGCTGATCTCGCTCGGCGTCGTCCAGCAGGGCCAGTTCGCAGCGCTTGCCCGGCATCTCGGCCGCGAGGACTGGCTGGAGGACCCGCGCTTCGCCGATCCCGATAGCCGCCGCACCCATTCGGCCGCGATGCAGGAGAGCCTCGCCGCCGAATTGCGGCGCAAACCGGCCGAGGCCTGGGAGGCCGAGATGAGCGCCGCGGGCATTCCCTGCGGCATGGTCCGCGAGGTCGGCGAGGCCGCCTCCCTTCCCCACCTCGCGGAACGCGGCCTCAAGCTTCCGCTGCGTGTCGACGGCCTGCCTGACTCGCCCGATTGCCACATCGTCGGCGCCGGCTTCCGCTTCGCCGGCGGCGAGGTCGGAACCGAGACCGCTCCGCCCCGCCTCGACGAGCAGGGCGACGAGATACGCGATTGGCTTCGCCGAAGCCGCACCTGAAACGGCGCGGCCGCCTGGCCAGGACAGACTCTAACGCCCGCCGGCGATGTCGATGAGCGCGCCGGTCGTGTAGGAGGCCTCCTCGCTCGCCAGCCACAGGATGGCGGCGGCCACTTCCTCCGGCGCGCCGGCGCGGCCGAGCGGCGTGCCGGCGCCGAGCCGCCGGGCCCGGTCCGGCTGGCCGCCGCTGGCATGGATGTCGGTCTCGATCAGGCCGGGGCGTACGGCGTTGACGCGGATCCCCTCGGGCCCGAGCTCGCGCGCCAGGCCGATGGTGAGGCTGTCGATCGCGCCCTTTGACGCGGCATAATCGACATATTCGAACGGCGAGCCGAGCCTGGCGGCCATCGACGAGACGAAGCTGATCGAGCCGGTCCGCCGCGGCAGGCGGCGCGCCGCCTCGCGCGCGCAGAGCAGGGCGCCCAGCGTGTTGACCTCGAGGACGCGCCGGATCCGCGCCGCATCCATGTCGGCGAGCGGCATCGCGCGCTCGACGATGCCGGCATTCACCACCACTGCGTCGATCCGGCCGAAACGCGCCTCGGCCGCGTCGAACAAGGCGAGCACCTGGGCCTCTTCGGCAACGTCGCCGGGCAGGGCAACGGCCGCCGCGCCCCGCGCCTCCACCGAAGCGACGACCTCGCGCGCGGCCGCCTCGTTGGCGCGGTAATTGAGTGCCACGGACCAGCCGCGCTCGGCGGCGAGGAGAGCGGTCGCGCGCCCGATCCCGCGCGCGCCGCCGGTGATCAGCATCGTCGGCATTGCCCGGGGCTAGGACGGACGGTTCGGCGCCACAATCACAAATTCGCGGGTAACGCCGACGGCGCGGCCAGGCGCCCCAGCGCCGGCACCGGGCTCGCAAATGATCCGGCTGCCATCGGACGGAAATCAAACCTGGGAGGCTGTTGCACCGGTGCAACGCAAGACAAACCAATCGCGCTCGCCAGTATCGCGGGGTCAAATATCGGTCCCTCCCGCCCCCCCCCTGTCGCGCGGTCCTATAACTAGGACACCAAACTCCATTCCCGACAGGAACAGCAATGAAGAGCGTACATCTACTTGTCGCCGCAGCGCCGCTGGCGCTGGCGACCCCGGCTCTTGCCGAAACCGCCTCGGTGATTGCGGCGGCCGCCGGCACCACCGCCACGGCGGCCACCGACGCCGCGCAGGACGCTGCGGCGCCCCGCGACATCGTCACCACGGGCGTCGCCCGCGGCCGCGACCGTCTCGACATGGCGATCTCGACCAGCTCGCTGAGCTCCGACGAAATCCTCAAGCTCGGCGCCCCCTCCGTCGCCGAAATCCTGCGCGCAATCCCCGGCATCCGCTCGGAGGCGACGGGCAGCGAGGGCAATTCGAGCCTGTCGATCCGCGGCCTGCCGATCGCTTCGACCGGTGCGCACTTCGTGCAGATCCAGGAGGACGGTCTTCCCGTCCTCGAGTTCGGCGACATCGCTCTCGCCACGTCCGACAGCTTCGTCCGCGCCGATCTCAACCTCTCGCAGGTCGAGACCATCCGCGGCGGCTCCGCCTCGACCTTCGCCTCCAACTCGCCCGGCGGCGTCATCAACTTCAAGTCCCGCACCGGCGAGACCGAGGGCGGCGCCGTCCAGACGACGGTCGGCCTCGACTATGAGAGCTATCGGATCGACTTCGCCTACGGCGCGCCGATCAACGACCGCCTGCGCTTCCAGATCGGCGGCTTCTACCGCACCGGGGAGGGCCAGCGCAGCGCCGGCTACGACGCCTATCGCGGCGGCCAGATCAAGCTCAACGTCACCCAGGATTTCGAGGGCGGCTATATCCGCTTCTACGGCAAGTTCCTGGATGACAGCGCGCCGGTCTACGATCAGGTTCCGATGCGGGTGACCGGCACCAACGCCGATCCGTCGTTCGACTCCGTCACCGGCTTCGAGGCCAATGGCGACAGCCTGCTGACGCGCTACTTCACCACCAACATCACGCTCGACGGCGAGAACAACGTCTCCCGCCACGACGTCCGCGACGGTCAGCGTTCGCAGGTAAAGTCGGTCGGGCTCGAGGCGCAGTTCGAGGTCGCCGGCTGGACCGTCACCGACCGCTTCCGCTATTCGGACATGGCGCGTCACTTCGTCGGCCGGATGTACCCGACCTTCGGCCCGGCAGCGATGCTCGCGATGCAGTTCGGCGGCCCCGGCGCGACCCTGCGCTACGCCAACGGTCCGCAGGCGGGCCAGACGATCACCGATCCGAACGCGCTCAACGGCAACGGCCTGCTCGCGCTGCTCACGGTGGTCGATGTCGACCTCCACAGCCTGAACTACGGCGTCAACGACCTGCGCGCCAGCCGCGTCTGGGAGATTGGCGGCGGCAACCTGACCACCACTGCCGGCATCTACAATTCGCGTCAGACGATCGACTCCGACTGGCTATGGACCCAGGTCGTGTCCGAGGTTCGCGGCGACGGCGAGGCCGCCTTGCTCGACATCGTCAGCGCCGGTGGCGTGCCGCAGACCCAGGACGGCTTCTTCAGCTTCGATCTGGGACGCCGCGGCGGCCAGTTCCGTCGCAGCTTCCGGCTCGACTATGCAGTCAACGCGCCGTTCGCGTCGCTCAACTACCATGTCGGCAATCTCGTGCTCGGCGGCAGCCTTCGCTACGATTTCGGCCATGCGAGCGGTTCCGTTTTCGGCTCGGACCTCGGCGCCGGCCGCGTCGGCACGACCGCGCGCGACATGAACGGCGACGGCGTGATCTCGGTCGCCGAGCGCTACGTGGCCGTGCTGCCGCTCACCAGCCCGGCTCCGGTCGACTATGACTTCGGCTACCTGTCCTACTCGGTGGGCGTCAATTACCGGATCGCCGAGCCGCTGGCCGTGTTCGGACGCTACAGCCGCGGCGGCCGCCTCAATGCGGACCGTATCCTGTTCAGCCCGATCGTCAGCCCGACCGACGGCAGCATCCTGATCGACGGCGCCGCCGTCGACTTCGTGAAGCAGGCCGAGGTCGGCGTGAAGTACCGCACGTCGAACCTGACGCTGAACCTGACCGGCTTCTGGGCCGCGACCGAGGACACGAACATCGACAGCACCAACGGTGCGCCGATCCTTCGCGAATATGAGGCGATGGGCCTCGAGTTCGAGGGCGGCTACCGCTGGGGCGGGTTCAGCCTCACGGCCGGCGCGACCTACACCGACGCGGAGATTACCGCCGACCAGCTTCGTCCGGAGCTCATCGGGAACACCCCGCGGCACCAGGCCGAGCTCATTTTCCAGGCGACGCCGCAATATTCGACCGACCGCTTCGCCGTCGGCGCGGTGTTCATCGGCACGACCGGCAGCTTCGCCCAGGATACGAACGAGCTTCGCATGCCGGGCTATGTCACGACCAACGCGTTCGTCCAGTTCCGTCCGACCGAGCGGCTGCTGCTGTCGCTCAACGCGGACAACCTGTTCGACGTGACGGCGTTCACCGGGATCAACCAGGCCACCCTTCCGGTCAACGGGATCGTGGGCGCCCACCTGCTGAACGGCCGGACGATCTCGGCGACCGCGCGCTTCGACTTCTAATGCGCCATCCGGCCGGTCCAGCTGGACCGGCCATTTGCCGGCGCCGCGAGCGACGCCGCTCCGGGGGCGCCACGCCTGGCAACGGGCGTGGCGCCCCTCGTTTGTGCCCGCGGCCTTCCGCACCGGCTGCGAAAAGCTCACGTCCGATCGTGCTTAACAAGCTGAATAGCCCCGCCTCCGGAAGAATGCGGACCCCCATCATTTCCGCGTCATCCGGCCCGTTCGCGGCGCGCCTCGTCCTATAATCGAACCACCTGAATTTGCATTCAACAGGGACGAACAATGACAAGGGCTTATCTGCTGCTTACCGCGGCGCCGCTGGCGCTCGCGACCCCCGCTTTCGCCACCACCGCGACTTCGGCGGCGACGTCGACCGAAGCCGCTCAGGACGCCGCGCCGAGCGACGTCGTCACCACCGGCGTCGCCCGCGGCCGCGACCGGCTCGACATGGCGATCTCGACCAGCTCGCTCGACGACGTCGAGATCCTCAAGCTGGCGCCGCGCTCGATCTCCGACCTGCTGCGCGCCATTCCCGGCATCCGCTCCGAAGCCAATCTCGGCGAAGGCGGCGCCAGCATCTCGATCCGCGGCCTGCCGATCGCGTCGAGCGGAACCAAGTTCGTCCAGCTCCAGGAGGACGGTCTCCCGGTCCTCGAGTTCGGCGACATCGTGCCGGTGAGCGGCGACAGCTTCATCCGCGCCGACCTCAACCTCGCGCAGGTCGAGACGATCCGCGGCGGCTCGGCCTCGACCTTCGCCTCCAATTCGCCCGGCGGCGTGATCAACTTCAAGTCGCGCACCGGCGAGACCGAGGGCGGCGCCGTCCAGACCAGCGTCGGCATCGACTATGAGGAATATCGCGCCGACTTCGCTTATGGCGCTTCGATCAACGACGGCCTGCGCTTCCACGTCGGCGGCTTCTACCGCACCGGCGAAGGCCCCCGCAGCACCGGCTTCGACGCCTATCATGGCGGCCAGATCAAGCTCAACGTCACCCAGGACTTCGAGGGCGGCTATATCCGCTTCTACGGCAAGTATCTCGATGACGCGGCCCCGGCCTACGACACCGTGCCGATGCTGGTCAGCGGCACCGACGCCAATCCGGTGTTCGAGAATGTCGGCGGGTTCGACGTCCGCGACGACACCTGGTACTCGCGCTATTTCACCACCAACGTGCTGCTCGACGGGCAGAACCGGGTCACCCGCAGCGACGTGCGCGACGGCCAGCGCTCTATGGTCAAGGCGGTCGGTCTCGAGACCCAGTTCGAGCTGGCCGGCTGGACGGTGACCGAGCGCTTCCGCTATTCGGACGTCTCGGCGCATGTCGTTCAGACGATCGCGCCGTTCGTCGCTGCGCCCGACATGCTCGGCATGGTCCTCGGCGGGCCCGGGTCGACGCTCACTTATGCCAACGGCCCCCTCGCCGGTGCGCCGGTCACGGCGGCGAGCACCGGCAACAATCTGGCGGCGTGGCTCACCATGTTCGACGTCGACCTGCACGGGCTCGACAACGTCACCAACGACCTTCGCGTCAGCCGGGTCTGGGAGATTGGCGGCGGCGACCTCACCACCACTGTCGGCGTCTACAATTCGCGTCAGCAGGTGAACACGGACTGGCGCTACACCTCGATCATCTCCGAGGTGCGCGGCGGCGGCGAGGCGGCGCTCATCGACATCACCCGGGCCGACGGCACGCCGATCACCCAGGACGGCTTCTACGCCTTCAACTTCGCCCTCGCCGGCGGCGGCGTGCGGCGAAGCTACGAGCTCGATTACGCCACCAACGCCCCGTTCGCGTCGCTGAACTATCATATCGGCAGCGTCGCCATCGGCGGCAGCCTCCGCTACGATTTCGGCAGCGCCAGCGGCTCGATCTTCGGCGTGGACCTCGGCGGCGGCCGGGTCGGCACGATCCCGTTCGACATCAATGGCGATGGCATCATCTCGGATGCCGAGACGCGCGTCGGCGTCACGCCGCTCACCAGCCCGGCGCCGGTCGACTATGACTATCGCTATCTGTCCTATTCGACGGGCATCAACTGGCGCATCGCCGAGCCGCTCGCCGTCTTCGCCCGCTACAGCCGGGGCGGCCGGGCCAATGCCGACCGCATCCTGTTCAGCCCGCTCGTCAGCACGGTGGACGGCAGTCTCGTCGACGAGGATGCCGCGGTCGACTTCGTCCGTCAGGCCGAAGCGGGGGTCAAGTTCCGCAGGACCAACCTCACGCTGAATCTGACCGGCTTCTGGGCCGAGACCGAGGACACCAACCTGGACAATGCGACCGGCATGGCGATCTCCCGCGAATATCGGGCGATGGGCCTCGAGTTCGAAGGCGGCTATCGCTGGGGTCCGCTCAGCCTCACCGCCGGCGCGACCTTCACCGACGCAGAGATCCTCGTCGATGCCGTCAACCCGGCCGTGGTCGGCAATACCCCGCGCCACCAGGCGAAGCTGATCTTCCAGGCGACGCCGCAATATACGACGGACCGGTTCAGCATCGGCGCGACGTTCATCGGCACGACCGGCAGCTTCGCGCAGGACACCAACCTGCTCCGCATGCCGGGCTATGTGACGACCAATGCGTTCGTGCAGGTCCGTCCGACCGAGCAGCTGCTGCTGTCGCTCAACGCGAACAATCTCTTCAACGAGACGGCGTTCGTGGCGATCGACACGGGTTCGATCGCCGCTGCCACGGGCGGCATCGCCAGCGTTCGTCCGCTCAACGGGCGGACGGTGTCGGCGACGGCGCGGTTCAGCTTCTGAGCCTCGGGGCGCCGGTCCTCTCCCCTGCCGGCGCCTCGTGCGGGGCGCGGCACCTGTCCCAGGACAGGCGCCGCGTCCCCACCTACTTCGTGATCGACGGCGGCGTGCGGACAGGACGAAGCGGGCCGGGAGCCGTTCGTGAGCGTGCCGGCCCGAAAGCGGCGGAAAGGGCGGCATTGTGCCGATTTCGGCCCAGTTCCAACGCGATCGCCCGACCCGCTGTCTATAATTGACTCACCAGAAAACCAGTCCGGAGGAACCGGAGGCCGTCCTGTACCGCCGGGCGCACCATCTTCCTCCCAATCCGAGGCGAATACGATGTTTAGCGCGATGAGCATTCCCAGGAAGCTGGGCTTCTCCTTCCTCGCGATATGCGCGTCGGCCGCGATCATGATGATCGTGTTCTACATGGCGATCGCATCGATCCGCAGCTCGACGGACAGCAATAATCTCAGCCAGTCGATCTACGCCAAGGCGCTGACCCTCGAGACGTCGGTGCTGCGCCAGAACAGCCAGTTCCGCGGCTTCCTGGTCACCGCCGACGAGAGCTACCTCAACTCCTATTTCGAGGCGCGCGACGAATATGATCGCACTTCCGCCGAACTGGAGTCGCTGCTCGACGCTGCGGCCCAGCGCGAGCTGGTGCTGACCTCCCGGCGCGAGACCGAAGCCTGGCGCCGCAATTGGGGTGACCGCCTCATCGCCTGGACGCGCCAGGGCCGCCGCGACGCCGCCCAGGACGCGGTACGTGCCGGCGGGGCGTCGGTGCTGATCAGCAAGCCGGTGCTGCCGCTGCGAGAGCTGCGCGACGGCGAAACCGAGGAGATCGAGCTCAACTCGGCGAGACAGGAGAGCGCCATCTCCACTGCCATGACGACGCTGGCCATCGGCGGCATCTTCCTCATCGGCATCTCGGTCATCCTGGCGATGCTGCTCAGCCGCCTCATCGCCCGGCCGATCAGCGGCCTCACCCGCTCCATGGCCGATCTGGCCGCCGGCAAGAACGACATCGCCGTGCCGGACAGCGAGCGCAAGGACGAGCTGGGCGACATGGCTCGCGCCGTCCTGGTGTTCCGCGATGCCGCCGTCGCCAAGCAGGCGTCGGACACGGCCCGGGCGCGCGCCGAGACCGAGCAGAAGATGGTCGTCGAGTCGGTCGCCACGCATCTGTCCGAGCTCGCCGGCGGCAACCTCACCGCCGAGATCGACGCCGACTTCCCTGCTGAATATGCAGCCGTGAAGACCAACTTCAACGCCGCCATCGTCTCGCTGCGCGAGCTGATCGGCTCGGTGATGGAGACGACGTCCACGATCAGCACCGGTTCGAACGAAATCGCACAGGCATCGGAGAATCTGGCGCGCCGCACCGAAGCCAATGCCGCGAGCATCGAGCAGACTTCGGCCGCGGTCACGCAGATGGACGAGCGCATCAAGGCAACCGCCGAAGCCGCGACCAAGACGGTCCAGCGTGCCGACGGCGCGATCGCCACGGTGACCCAGGGCCGCAACGTCGCCGACGAGGCGGTCCAGGCCATGGGCCGCGTCGCCGAGAGCGCCAAGGGCATCGACAGCGTCATCGAGGGTCTCGACAAGATCGCCTTCCAGACGCGCGTCCTCGCTATGAACGCGGCGGTCGAGGCCGGCCGCGCCGGCGAGGCGGGCCGCGGCTTCGCGGTCGTCGCCGACCTCGTCTCGGCGCTAGCGATGCGCTCGGAGGAGGAAGCGGCGCGCGCGCGCGGCCAGCTCACCGCGACCCAGACCGACATCGTCGCCGCCGTCGAGATGGTGCAGAAGGTCGACGGCGCCCTGGCCGACATTTCGGGCGACGTCGGCGAGGTCCACGACCTGCTCGCGCGGATCGCCGTCGACAACCAGGCCCAGTCGACCGCCATCACCGAGGTGAGCGCGGCGATGGGCAGCATGGACCAGTCGACCCAGCAGAATGCCGCGATGGTGGAGGAGACATCCGCCGCCGCCCGCAACCTCGCCAGCGAAGTGGCCGGGCTCAGCGAGCAGGCGAGCCGGTTCACCGTCGACGGCCGTAGCGGCGGCGCCTCGCTCCGGCCGTCGGCGCGGATCACCTCCGCGCCGTTCCGGCCGCTGCCGGCAGCCGCCGTCCCCGCCCTCGTCCGCCCGGGCGCCGGCGAGGATGACGACTGGCGGGAATTCTGATCGTGACAAGAACGGCCGCCGTTCCCCCGTGGGAGCGGCGGTCACGCGCCCCGGGCCGACCAGAAAAGACCAGGCCCGGCCGGCGCAGCGTCCTGCTCCCCAAAGCAGGCGCATCCGGAGGAACATGACTGAATATCGCGTCATCCGCGGCGAGCTTGCGCGCCAGGCGGACATCATCCGCGCCCTGGGTTCGCCCTTCGTCGCCTCCGTGCTCGAGGCCGGAGAGCGCCACCTGGCCGAGGCTCCGCGCACGGCGGCCCTGATCGAGACCTGGCCCGGAGATCCCTCCGCAGCCGCGCTGGCGATGCGCTTCAACGCCGCCATCCACGCTCTGGCGCGGCGCGGCCGGCCGCGGACGCTGACCTCGCTCTACCAGCGCCGGCACGACGATTTCGACGGCGCGGTCGGCGAGGCGATGGCCGCCGAGGACGATTTCATCGCCGCCTGGATGCGCGATCCGCCGCAGACCAACGAGGTCAGCCGCGCGGCCGCGATCGTCGCCGCCCTGATGGCCGCGCGAGAGGAACTGGGCCTGCCCTTCGAGCTGCTCGAGCTCGGCTCGAGCGCCGGCCTCAACCTCAACCTCGCTCACTATGGCTATGACCTCGGCGGCCGCGCCGCCGGCATGCCCGACTCGCCGGTGCGGATCGCCCCGGGCTGGCGCGGCAGGCCGCCGCCGGCGGAGGCGCTCGAGGTGGTCGCCGCCCGCGGCGTCGATCTCCATCCGCTCGACGCCACCGACGAGGCGACGCGCGAGCGTCTGCTTTCCTTCATCTTCGCCGACCAGCCGGTCCGCGCCGAGCGGCTCCGACAGGCGCTGGCCCTCGCCCAGCGCCATAGGCCGCGGATCGACCAGGCCGACGCCGCCTCGTGGCTGGTGGAGCGCCTGCGCGAGCCGCAGCCCGCCGGGCGCTGCCGGGCGATCTTCCACTCGATGGTGCTGCAATATCTCGGCGACGAGGATCGCCGCACCGTCGAGACGGCGATCCTCCAGGCGAGCGCCCGGGCGAGCGCGGAGCGCCCGCTGGCCTGGATCGGCTTCGAATGGACGCCGGACCGCAAGGAGGTCCAGCTCAAGCTGACCTGCTGGCCAAGCGGCGGGACGCGCCATCTCGCCACCTGCCACGCCTACGGCGCCTGGATCGACTGGCACGGCTGATCCGTCGGACCTGCCGCCGCAGGAACTCGTGCGCGCGACCGACGACGCCGCTCAGGGCCGATTGACCGGCCAAGGGGTTGCTCTATTCGGCGGCGATGGACGGGGCGGGTGACAGAAAGGCGGCGTGGCGCCTCGAGGCGCGCTCGACGCTGCTGCTCGCCTGGCCGCTCGTCCTCACCAATCTCGCCCAGGCGCTGATCCACGCGACCGACGTCATGCTGCTCGGCCATGTCGGCCCGCGGACGCTCGCCGCGGCCGCCTTGGGCGTCAATCTCTACGTCTTCTGCCTCATTTTCGGCATGGGGATGATGACCGCCGCGGCGCCGATGATCGCGCGCGAGCGCGGCCGCAAGTGGAACAGCGTCCGCGACGTCAGGCGGACCGTCCGACAGGCGATGTGGTCGGCGGTGATGCTGGTCGTGCCGATGTGGATCTTCCTGTGGCAGGCCGGCGACGTGCTCATCCTGCTCGGCCAGGATCCGGGCCTCGCCGCCGAGGCGCAGCTGTTCGTGCGCCACCTGATGTGGGCCCTCCTCCCCGCCTTCCTCTATCTGGTGCTTCGCAACTTCCTCGCCGCGCTCGAGCGCCCGATCTGGTCGCTGGCGGTCGCGGTCGGCGCCGTCGTGGTGAATGCGATCGTCAATACCGGCCTCATCTACGGCGTGCCGGCGCTCGGCATACCGCCCATGGGCCTGCGGGGCGCCGGCATCGGCAGCTCGCTCACCGTCACCGCCGAATTCCTCGCTTTGGCCTTCATCATCAGCCGTCACCGGCGGTTCCGCCGCTATCGTCTGTTCGGCCGGTTCTGGCGGCCCGACGGCGCGCGGCTTCGCGAGGTCTGGAGGCTGGGCTTTCCGATCGCGATCACGCTGACGCTCGAGGTCGGCGTGTTCAACGCCGCCGTCTTCCTGATGGGCCTGATCGGGACGGCGAGCCTGGCCGCCCACCAGATCGCGATCCAGATCGCCAGCCTCTCCTTCATGGTGCCGATGGGCCTCGGCCAGGCGGCGACGGTCCGCGTCGGACATGCGCTCGGCCGGGGCGATGCCGACGGGATCGCCCGCGCGGGATGGACGAGCTTCGTCATGGCGGTGAGCTTCATGGCGCTGATGGCGATCGTGATGTGGATCGCGCCGCACCCGCTGATCGGCTTCTTCACCGACCCCAGCGATCCGGCCAATGCGGCGGTGATCCCGCTCGCAATCTCCTTCCTCGCCATCGCCGCCTTGTTCCAGGTATTCGACGGCGCCCAGGCGGTCGGCGCCGGCATGCTGCGCGGTCTCCACGACACGACCGTGCCGATGGCCTTCGCTTTGTTCGGCTATTGGGCGGTGGGCCTGGGCACGGCGATCGCCCTCGGCTTCGGGCTGGGCTGGGAGGGAGTCGGCATCTGGATCGGGCTTGCCGCCGGCCTCGCCATCGTCTCGGTGCTGATGCTTTGGCGCTGGATCCGCCGCGACCGGCTCGGGCTCACGAGCAGCTGAGCGGCGGCGGTGCCGGACGAATAAAATATCAGAATCTAATCGACCGCCGCGATCGCCACGAGCGCGCAGCGGGCCGCCGGCGGGATCAGGCTTGACTTTGTTCCCGTTTTGTGCTAGTTTCCGAAATGGTACAGGTGAGTATTGCGCCCGGGTGTGCCCCGACGGCGGGTGAAGGGGTGATCGCGTCGCTGGGCGGTTCCAGTGCGTGCCGGGTCGGCCCTGTCTCGCGGCTCGGTCTCCGATTGGATGTCGCGCGAAGACGCGAAGGACCCTGACTTCCTCCCACGTCATCCCAGCGGAAGCTGGGATCTCTCTGACTTTCCGAAGGAAAGTGAGATCCTGGCGTGCGCCAGGATGACGAATGGGAGGGGACATGCGCGGCTTCGCGCTTCGCGTCTTCGCGGCTTCGCGTGGAAACAAATGGACGTCCGCGGGCACCGCAGGTGTCGAAAGGGCGCCCCTCCCCCCACTCCATCACTCATCGAGAAAGGATCGAGCATGGCCAAGGCACAGCGCGGGCGGCCCAAGGGGGCGCGCAACAAGCTCACCAACGAGGCGAAGGCGGCGATCCTCGAAGCGTTCGAAAAACTGGGCGGCGTCGATCGGCTGGTGAAGTGGGTGGAGAAGAGCGAGGCCAACGAGGCGCTCTACTGGACGAGGATCTTCCCCAAGCTGCTGCCGCGCCAGCCGATCGAGCCGGCGCCGCAGCCCGAGGAGCTGCCGCCGGTCAAAGGCGCGCTGATCTGGCGGACGCCGGCCTGGGCGAAGGCGGCGCAGAAGAAGAGCCAGCTCCGCGCCGGCACGGCGAAGACGGCGGCGACGCCGCGCCCCAAGGCGAAGGAGCGGGCCAAGACGGCGGAAGAGAAGCTCGCCGAGATACCCTGCGGATGGGACGATTATTGAGGTCGGCCGGGGAGCCTGACGGCCCGCTTTCGCAGGCCCGCGACGTATAAAATCCGTGGTAACCCCGCCGGGCCGAAGCGCCTAGGAGGACAGGGTGATCCGCCGCCTCGCTTTCTGCCTTGCCGTCGCGATGGCCGGCTGCGCCGGGCCGGCGCCGGCGCGGACAATCGTCCTCGACGACTTCTCCTGCGCCAACGGCACCCGGTTCGGCGTCGAATACAAGGGAGGTGAAGCGCGCCTCCTTACCGCCGGAAGCGCGCACCGGCTGCTTCGGCGCCCGTCCTCGATCGGCCGCAAGTTCGTCGACGGGGACGTCACCCTGATCGTCGACGAGGATCGCGCTGCGCTGAACGGCGTACAAGGCGAGTCCTTTCGGCAGTGCCGCCGAATCGGACACCGCCGCACCGCGATGGGAGGGGGCGATTGACCTCCCTCACCTCCCAGCCCCCGACGGTGCCGCGGGAGGCGCCGGCTGCGAGAGGAGGACCTTCAGCGCGGTCCTCGCTCGTCGGCCGGCGCCTCGACCCGCGAAGCGGCGCGGCCGCGCGGCGCTGGCTCCTCCACGCGGCTGCGCTGATCGTCTTCGCCCTCGCGGTCGCCGGCTCGCTGCTTGCCCACCAGGGCGAGCGGCCGATCACGACGGCGATCATCTTCCTGCTCGGCGTGACGATCGTCGGGGCGCTCGAGGGCCTGTGGGGCGGTCTCGTCGCCGCCCTCCTCGCCTCGGCTCTATATAATTTCTTCCTGGCGGAGCCCGCCTTCCGGTTCAGCTTGCTGACGCTCGAAGACTATGTTCCGCTGATCGCTTTCAATGCCGCCGCGATCGCCTCGGGCTATCTGACCGGGCGGCTGAACGATCGGGCACGAGCCGCGGAGACGGCGACCCGACGGGTGGAGGCGTTGCTCGCGCTCAGCCGCCGGCTCCAGGCCGCGGTGGGAGTCGACGACGTGGTCGCGGCCCTGGACGCCTATGGCGCAGGGCGGGGCAGCCCCGCGCTCGAGCTCTTCGTCGCCGATGAGAGCGGGCTGCGCCCCGCGCGCGCCGAAACCCGGCTTTCGGACCTGGCCAAGCGGGCCTTCGCCGGGCGGAGCGCGGAGACGCAGAGCGGGAACGAGGCGGCCTTCCTGCTTGCCGGCACCGAGGCGCGCCTCGGCGTGCTGCTGGCATGCCCGGCACCGAGGCGACAGCAGGCGGAAGATCTCGCCGCGCTCGCCAATCTGATCAGCATCACCGTCGAGCGTTGCCGGCTGCTCGACCGGCTCGCCGAGGCCGAGCTCGTCCGCCGCTCCGAAGAGCTCAAGACGGCCCTGCTCTCCTCCGTCTCGCACGACATGCGCACGCCGCTCAGCGCGATATCGGCCTCGGCCAGCAGCCTCGCCCGCTACGGCGCCGAGCTGCCCGAGGCGGCGCGCGCCGACATGCTCGCCATGATCCAGGAGCAGTGCCAGCGCCTCGACCGCTACACGACCAATCTGCTCAGCCTGGGTCGGCTCCAGGCGGGACTGGACCGGGAACGCTTCACACCCTGCGACGCGATCGAGGCGCTCGGCGCCGCGCTCGTGCAGGTGCGCGCGCTCAGTGGCGGACATCCGGTGGAAAAGAGGATCGAGGTCGGCGAGGGCGTCGTGCTCGCCGATCCGGTCATGCTCGAGCAGATCTTCCACAATGTCCTCGAAAATGCCGTGATCCATGGCGGCGCCGACCAGCCGGTGACGGTGAGCGCGGCCAAGCAGGAAGGGATTCTGCAAGTCCGCATCCGCGACCATGGGCCGGGCATTCCGGCAGGCGAGTCCGAGCGGGTCTTCGACCGCTTCTACCGAGGCGGCCACGGCACCGGGCCCGACGGAAGCGGGCTCGGCCTGGCCATCGCCAGGGGCTTCACCGAAGCCTTTGGCGGTCGGATCCGGGCGGGCGATCCCGAAGACGGCGGGCTTGGCACCCTTATCACGATCGAGCTGCCGCTCGTCGAAGGCAGCTCCGGAGACGCCGGGTGAGCGGCCGCATCCTCATCATCGACGACGAGCCGGCGATCGTCCGGGCGCTCGAGCCGGTCCTGTCCGCGCACGGCTGGCAGGTGTTCGCGGCGGGCAACGGCCGCGACGGCGTGCGCACCGCGCGCGAGGCGGCCGTCGACCTCGTCCTGCTCGACCTCGGGCTTCCCGACGCCGACGGCAAGGAGCTAATCCCGGCGCTCGGACTTATCGGCGGACTCGCCATCATCGTGATCTCGGCCCGGCACCAGGAAGCCGAGAAGGTGGCTGCGCTCGATGCGGGCGCCGACGATTATGTCGACAAGCCATTCGGAATCGACGAGCTGATGGCGCGGATCCGGACGGCTCAGCGCCGGCTCGGCGCGTCGCCGGAGCCCGTCCTTGCCAGAGGCGAGCTGCGGATCGACCTTCACCAGCGCCGGGTCACCATCCAGGATACCGAGATCCGGCTCTCGCCCAAGGAATTCGACCTGCTCCGCACGCTCGCCGAGCATGGCGGGCAGGTGGTGACGCAGCGCCGCCTGCTGCTCGCCGGCTGGGGAGACCCCAGTGCCGATGCCCAATATCTGCGGACCTACATCGCCCTGCTCCGGCAGAAGCTGGAGGCGGACCCGTCGGAGCCGCGGCTGATCCTGACCGAGCCGGGCGTGGGGTATCGGCTCGATGTCTGAGAGCCTCGCCGCCGCCCCGCCGGCCATCCCGGCCTGGACGCCCCCGCCCCTTGCGCCCACTTTATCGTTTCGCGATTATGTCCTCGCGAGGAAATATGATTATGGCCGGGGCAGCGCCGGTGCCTGGCGGTTCATTGCCGAGGCTCGCGGCGACCACGACTTTCCCGATGCCCGCAACTGGCGCGAGCTCCATGCCTATCTCGAGCGGCGCGGCGCCTCGGCCGATCTGCTCAAGGCAGCCCGTTCCGTGTGGCGCAGCTTCACCGTGCATCGCAGCCGGTCGCGCGCGGGACTGAACGGAGGAGATTGAAGACATGCGGCGCAGACGAAGCGGCGAGCGGCGGCGGGGCGACAGGCGGCTGGTTGCTAGGATGGTGGCGGCGATGACCACCGGCGGAGCGCTCTTCGTCGGCGCGCTCTATCTCGGCGGCGCGATCGACACGGGCAACGAGACAGAGGGCGAGGCACCGTGGAATTCGGGCGCCATCAACGACGCGGCCCCGCCGGCCGACGGCCCCGCCTTGCCCGGCGGCCGGGCGACGCTCGATGGTTAGCAGCGATCTCGATCTCTGGTCGGAGGCGACCGGCGCCGTCGCGGTGGCGGTGCTCATCCCTTTCTATATGGGGGTTCAGCATCTGACGCTCGTCCAGCTGCTCACCTATGGCGGCGTCGCCGGCCTGCTGCTCGCCGCCGGCGAGCATCTGCGCTTCACCGGGCTGGTGCCGCCGAGCGCACGCGAGTTCGTCGCCGACCTGCTGCTCTGGGCCCAGGCCGTGCTCGGGCTCGGCACCGCCAGCTATCTGATCGCGGTGATCCTGATCTGAGGGGCGAGACCGCGCCATCATCGCGGCGTCTCCGGTCGAGGATAGGTGGCTGTTCGTCGAAGAGCCGCTACGCTGCCGAGCCGAAGACTGATGACATCGCTGGCCTTGACGCACCTGCCGCACAGGGCCGCGCCCTCGATCATCTGGAAAGGAACCGACCGACCATGAAAGGCGCTAGCTTAGTTGTGGCCATCGCCTCGTCCGCGATGTTGCTCCTGTCGCTGACGGTGCAGGCCATCGCACAACAACCCGCGACGCCCGCGGCGGCTCCAACCGCGCCCCCCACCGCGGCGGGCGTACGCGAGGTCGAAGTGACCATCGGTTCCGGGGAATGGGCCGTTCCGGCGATCCTCGCCCTGCCGGCGGAGAATGTCGGCCCCTATCCCGTCGCCGTGCTGATGCACGGATTCGGACCCGGGACCCTCGATGGGGACGTCGGCCCCAACAAGGTCATGCGCGAAACGGCAATCGGTCTCGCCCAGCGGGGCGTGGCGGCGCTCCGCATGGCCAAGAGATCCACCACCCACAGCCGCCGCTTTCGCGAAGAGCAGCGACACGCGACGGTCGGCGAGGAATGGATCGACGACACGGTGGCCGCGGTGACCCTGCTTCGCTCCACAGCCGGCATCGACGCCGGCCGTATCTATGTCGTGGGCCACAGCGCGAGCGGCGGCATGGCGCCCCTGGTCGCCAATCTGACGGGGGTGGCCGGTGCAGTGATGGTGAACGGATCGCTCCGCGATGCGCCGGCCATGATCGAGGATCAGATGAACTATGTGACCTCCCTTTCATCGGAAGACTCGCCGGAATCCCGGCAGCAGCGTGCGGAGATGGAGGCCGGACTTCGCCTTCTTCGCGATCCGAATGCAGCCGGTGAGACGCGCGCCCTGGGTCATCCCTTATGGTATTGGAGATCGCTGGCCAGGATCGATGCGCAGGAGGAGGTCCAGGCGCTTACCGAACGCGGCGCCGAATTTCTCGTCGTGCAGGGCGAGCGCGACTATCTGACGACGGACGCCGATTGGGCGGTCCTGAACGCGGCCTTCACTGGACATCCGCGAGTCACGCTTCGGCGCTTTCCCCGGCTGAACCATATGATGCAGGACGGCGAAGGCCGAATGACGCCGGCCGAATATCGATGGCAGAAGCCCGTCGCGCGCGAATGGACCGACGCCCTTTCGGAATGGATCTCGAGCCGCCCCGTCCGGACAAGGCTCAATTGATCGCCGTGATCCGGGTCGAAGCCGGCGGCACGGGATCGTTCCCCTCGCCTTGGCTCCGGCGCCAGCGGGCGCGCAGGATATCGCTGGTCTCGCGCGAGCCGTCGTGGCTCCAGCCCGGCTCGCGGAACGCATAGCTGAGCTTGTTGCGCCAGCCAGGCGCCGTCCACAGATCGCGGGCGATCCCGATCCATTCGTGGAAGGCGGCCCAGAGCAGGTTGAACGAGCCGAGCTGCCGGACGATGCCGTAGCGCGGCCGGTCGTCGCCGCTCTCGGGCTCGAAGGTGCCGAACATCCGATCCCAGACGATGAACACGCCGGCATAATTGCGGTCGAGATAGCGCGGATTGACCGCGTGATGGACCCGGTGGTGCGAGGGCGTGTTCATCACCGCCTCGAACCAGCGCGGCATCCGGCCGATCATCTCGGTGTGGATCCAGAACTGGTAGACGAGATTGAGGCCGGCGCAGAAGAACACCATCGCCGGCGGAAAGCCGATCAGGAACAAAGGCAGGCGGAAGAGGAAGGCAAGGCTGAAGAAGCCGGTCCAGGTCTGCCTGAGCGCCGTCGACAGATTATAATGCTGGCTGGAATGATGGATGACGTGGCTCGCCCAGAACCATCGCACCCGGTGGGCGAAGCGGTGGAAGATGTAATAAGCGAGATCGTCGAGAAGGAAGCAGAGCGCGAAGGCCCACCAGGTCCAGGGGATCCCGGTCAGCCGGAACTGGTGCACCCACACGGCCAGCTCATAGATCATCCCCGCCGAGAGCAGACCGGCGACGCTGCTTCCGAAGCCCAAGCCGAGCGAGGTCAGCGTGTCCCTGGGGCAGTAACGCCGCCGATCGCGCAGCCGCGCCACCACCATCTCCACGAACACCAGCAAGATGAAGGCCGGAATCGCGAGATCGACGGGATCGGGAAGATTCATCGCGGCCAGAGCTTACACCAATGTCAGCAGCCTGTCGCGCGCCTCGGGCGGCAGCGCGAGCGCGAGGTCGCCGAAAAGCCGGTCGCCGCTGCCGATCCTGACGCCGCCTTGGACCGGCTCCACCGCCAGGCGGTCGAGGCGGCGCACGGCGATCTGGGCACCATGCACCTTGACCAAAGCGGCGGCATTTTCGGCGCCGAGCACCAGGGCGGCCCGCCGGTCAGCCGAGACGAACGCCTCGGCGGCGGTAAAGCCGGCCAGCGCCTCCTCGGCGTGACGCCGCGCCTCGTCGGCGTCGCCGATCTCGGCGCCGCCGAGGCCGAGCAGCCAGGCGATGCCGGCCAAAGCGAGGACGCCTCCCAAGGATCCGGCGAGCAGCAGCCAGTCCATCGCCGGCCGGCTTCAGAACCTCACGCCGGCGGCCAGCCCGTAGCGTCTCGGCTCGAGCGTGAAGGCGTTGGTGAACAGGCCCGACGACTGGTCGGTCACGTAGAGGCCGGTGATCGCATCGTTGCCGGTGAGGTTCTGGATGAAGGCGCGGACGAACCAGCGCTCCTCCGGCCCGTTGAGCTGAAGCTGGGCGTTGATCACCTCGTAGCCGTCGACCCGGTCGATCGGCCGATTGAAGCTGCGCGCATAATAGCTGCCGGTGTAGGTGAAGTCGGCGCGCGGCACGAGCGTCCAGCCGCCGCCGAGCGCAAAGGTGTACTGGACCCCGGTGGAGAATTTCCAGTTGGGCGCCTGCGGCAGCGCGTTGCCGCTGAGATCGACCGGAACGCCGGTCTCGACGGTGAAGGGCAGCGGGCCGGCCGGGACGCCGAACAGCGCCCTGAGCGGCGCCGGCGGATCCGCGGCGGCGGCGGCAAGCGCGTTGCAGATCGAGAAGGCGCCAGTGGTGCCGGTTCCGGGCACCGGAACCGGCCCGGCCAGCCCCAGAGCGGAATTGAAGGCGGCAACGAAGGTGTTGGTGCCGAGCGCATTGCCGGCGGTGCCGGGAATCACTGCGCAATTGGAGGCGTTGGTGACGTCCTTGACGATGACGACGTCGCTGCGGCCGCCGGAGACGTCGCGCGGATCGACCAGCTGGAGATCGCCGATCCGGGTATGGAGGTAGCTGGCCGACGCGTTCAGTATCAGCTCCGACACCGGCCGGTAGACCGCCTCGAGCTCGGCGCCATAGACCTCGGCGTCGGTATTGTCGTTGACCGAGGTGCGCGCGACGATGCGGCTGAGCTGAAGCCCGCCATAATCGTAATAGAATGCGCTGAGGTTGAGCCGCAGCCGGCCGTCCATGAAGTCATTGCGCGAGCCGATCTCGAAGGCGTTGATGATCTCCGGCTCGAAGGTGCGCGGCACCTCGAATTCGGGCGCGACCGGCGGGTTGATCCCGCCCGATTTGTAGCCGCGCGAATAGGAAGCGTAGAGCATGTGGTCCGGCGCGAACCGGAACTCGGCGACGAGACGGCCGGTAATCTCGTCGAAGCTCGCGCTGGTATCGTCATAAGGCTGGTTGCCCGGGGTCGACGCGTCGGCGTCGAAGCTGCCGAGAAAGGGCGAGAGATTGGCGTCGGTCAGACCGAAAGGCACCGGCCAGCTCAGCACCGGCACGCGCGCGACCTGGCGCTTGCGGTCGTTCGAGTAACGGATGCCGCCGGTGAAGCGCAGCCGTTCGGAAGCGTCCCAGTAGATCTCGCCGAACAGGCCGTAGCTGCGCAGCGAGAAGCGGGCGACCTCGCTATTGTAGAATGGCGGCGCCAGGAAGACGTTCGGAAAGGCGAGATTGCCACCCGCGCGCTGGCCGAGCGCGGTCGCGGCGCCGAGAATGCCGGCGGCATAGTCCAGGCCGAACGAGGCGACGTAATAGTTCGCGTCGGTGAAGCGCTGATCGAGATAGATGCCGCCGATCAGGAAGTTGAGCGGACCGTCGAGATTGCTGTCGAGATGGGCCTCGACCGACCATTGCTCGGACTGGCTGCGCGAGCGGTCGTAGTCGGTCGATCCGGCGGTGCAGGCATTGACGAAGCCGCCATAGATGCCGGTGTAATCCAGCGTCGTCTCCGACGTGCAGACGCCGCCGGCCGGACCGTTCGGGATCAGCGCCGCCGCGGCCTGAACATAGGGATTGATCCCGCCCGGGAAGAAGGCTCCCGGCGCCGCCGCGGTCGCCGCCAGCGTCAGCAGGCCGGGATTGCCGGCGAGGCTGTTGCCGGCCGTGAGATTGTAGTCGGTGCGCGAGTCGACCTCGTTATACGCGTAGCCGCCAGTGACGGTGAGGCTGAACCGCTCGCCGAGCTCCTGCTCGAGTCGGCCCATCAGATGATATTCCTCGACGAAATAGGTCGGGGTGAAATCGATGCTGACGGTGCGCAGCTCGGCGGGATTGGCGATTCCGCCGAAGAAGACGTCGGGACCGTAGAGGCTGGTCAGCCCGAAAGCGGCGAGCGCCGGATCGTTGATCGCGAAGAACTCGCGCGACGACAGGATCGCCGCCAGCGTCGAGTTGCCGTTGACGGTCTCGAACTCGAGCGCGTCGGGCGCGCAGCCGAGGATCGCCGTCGAATCGCGGTTGCACAATTGCTTCTGGATGCGCGAGCGATTGTCGTCCTCGCGGAAATAATAGCCGATCAGATCGAGCGTCGTGCCGGCGCCCGGCTGCAGCCGGATGGTGCCGCGCAGCGCATAGAGCTCGCGATCGTCGACCCGCCCGCCGGCCAGATTCTCGGTGAAGCCGTCTCGGTCGACGAGATAGCCGGCGAGCCGCACGCCGATCGACTGCCCGATCGGAAAGTTCACCATGCCGTTCAGCCGGACCGCGTCATAATTGCCGTATTCGGCCGAAAGGCTGGCCTCGAAGCCGTTGAGGTTCGGCCGGGCGGTGATAAAGTTGACGACGCCGGAGGTGGCGTTGCGGCCGTAGAGCGTGCCCTGCGGGCCGCGCAGCACCTCGACCCGCTCCAGATCGAAATATTCGGTCTCGAACAGGCGCGTCGAGGTCAGCGGCATGTCGTTGACGTGGATGGCCGTCGCGGTGTCGCAGGAGAAGCCGACGCACAGATCGCCGACGCCGCGGATGGTGAAGCTCGAGCTGGTGAAGTTGGTCTTGGTGAAGGTGACGTTGGGCAGGCTGAGCTGGAGATCGCTGGCATTCTCGATCTGCTGGCGCTCGAGCTGCTCGCCGCTGAACGCCGACACCGAGATCGGGACGTCCTGGAGCAATTGGGCGCGGCGCTGGGCGGTGACGAGTATCTCCTCGTCATCCGCCGTGACCCGGGCCGGAGGCGCCGCGGGGTCGTTCTCGACCTGAGCCAGAGCCGGCGTCGCCGCCGCCAGGGCCAGGAACGAGACGGTGCAGGCCGTCAGTTTCGGCAGCGCGTTGAGCTTCATCCTCGTCCTCCCCTGATCGTTCGCATCGAGCGGGCGGGAGGCGGCGGACTTCGGCGCTGGCGGCCGGGCGCGCCCGGCCGGTCACGGGCTGCAAGCGGGGCCGGCCGCGCGTGCGCGGCTCGGCTGACCGGCAATGACCGGACGGCGCCTGGCACCTCTCCCCCTTTTGCTGTCGTTGTCCGACAACTTCTTTGATTTGTCTTACAGTCTGCTTGCGTCCGAAGGGAGTCAAGGGCAGATTGAAGCCGGTACGGGGCTCGAAGAGACGCCTGTCCCGCAGGAGGATGAGAGTGGCAGCACCGCATGCGCGCGCATCGGCCCAGGCGACGCGACCGGAGCCGGGACCGTCGCCCTCAAGCGATGGGTCGGCGCGCGTTGTCGAACAATCGCGCCGCTCATGCTGAAGCGCAGCGACCGTGAGCCGGCGGTGGACGGGCGATCGGTTCCGGAGCGGATCGCGGACGCGATCGACTATGCCATCGCGGCGCAGAACTATGCGATCGGCGACCGGCTGATCGAGATGCAGCTCGCCGAGCAATATGATTCCAGCCGCGGATCGGTGCGCGAAGCCTTGCGCATCCTCGCCCAGCGAGGATCGGTCGAGCTCATCTCCGGCCGCGGCGGCGTCGTTCGCGGCTACTCGCTCGACCGGCTCGCCGACGCCTTCGCCGCCGCCGGCATGCTGATCGCGCTCGGCGCCCGCTACGTCGCCCGCCATCGCTCGGTGGCGGTGCTGGCGCGGATCGGCGAGCGGGTGGGCCGGATCGAGAAGATGGTCGTCGCCGGCTTCTCGCCGCCGCTCGAATTCGCCACCGCGCTGGGCGGCTTCACCGCGACGATCGTCGTCGGCAGCGAGAATCACTATGTCCGATCGCAGGTGTCGGCGATCCTCAACCGGTCGGTGTGGCGGGCGATGTGGGAGCATCCGTGCGACCACCTCACCTACGAGCGCCAGCGCGAGGAACTGAGCGACGTCCAGCGCATCCATGCCCTGCTCAAGCTCGGCGACGGCGACGGCGCCGAGCGCGAGCTGCGCGGCTTTCACCAGCGCCATTGCGATGCGGTGATCACCGAGCTCGCCCACCAGCGCGGCGAGCGCGCACCGGCCAGCCCGCCGCTGGCGGCGGCCTCGCCGCGCGGCACCGAGGGCGACGGCATCGAGGCGCGGCTGGCGCGGATCGAGGCGGAGATGGCGCTGATCCGGCAGACCCGGCCGGCGGAGGTCGCATGAGCCTCGACGAGCCCCGCCTTCCCATCGAAGGCCGCGCCGATCCGGAAAGCGGAGGGCCGCCGCCGCCGGACCATGTCGATGTCATCATCGTCGGTGCCGGGCTCTCCGGCATCGGCGCCGCCTGGCATCTCAAGCATCGCTGCCCCGGACGCGGCTGGCTCATCCTCGAAGCGCGCGACGCGATCGGCGGCACCTGGGACCTGTTCCGCTATCCGGGCATCCGCTCCGACAGCGACATGTTCACCCTGGGCTATGCGTTCAAGCCGTGGACCGAGGCGAAGGCGATCGCCGACGGTCCCTCCATCCTCGACTATGTCCGGCAGACCGCAGCGGAGAACGGGATCGACCGCCGGATCCGCTTCCGTCACCGGGTGACCCGCGCCGACTGGTCGTCGCGAGACGCCCGCTGGACGGTCGAGGCGGTGCGGGAGGGGAGCGGCGAGACGGTCCGCCTCACCTGCAATTTCCTGCACCTATGCAGCGGCTATTACGATTATGGCCAGGGCCACGACCCCGATTGGCCGGGACGGGAGCGCTTCGCCGGACGGATCGTCCATCCGCAATTCTGGCCCGAGGACCTGGACTATCGGGAGCGCAAGGTCGTCGTCATCGGCAGCGGCGCCACCGCCGTCACCCTGGTCCCCGCTTTGGCCGAGCAGGCGGCGCACGTGACGATGCTGCAGCGCTCGCCCACCTACATCGTCTCGCGTCCGTCGCGCGACCGGATCGCCGACACGCTGCGCCGGCTGCTGCCGGCGAAGCTCGCTTATGGCCTGGTGCGCTGGAAGAACGTCCTGCTCCAGCTCCTCTTCTTCCAGCTGGCGCGCAAGCGGCCGGCGAAGGTGAAGGCGAAGCTGCTCAGGCTGGTGCGCGACGAGCTCGGGCCCGATTACGACGTCGAGACCCATTTCACCCCGCGCTACAATCCGTGGCAGCAGCGGCTGTGCCTGGTGCCCGATTCCGACCTGTTCGAGGCGATCCGCGAGGGCCGGGCCTCGGTCGTCACCGACGAAATAGAGAGCTTCACCGAGAAGGGGCTGAAGCTCCGCTCGGGCGGCGAGCTCGAGGCCGACATCGTCGCCACCGCCACCGGGCTCAAGGTGAAGCTGCTCGGCGACGTCGCTTTCACCGTCGACGGCGCCGCCTGCGACTTCTCGCGCTCGCTCACCTACAAGGGCATGATGTTCAGCGACGTGCCCAACCTCGCTTATACCTTCGGCTACACCAACGCATCCTGGACGCTGAAGGCCGATCTCACCGCTCTCTATCTGTGCCGATTGCTCAACCACATGGCGCGGACCGGCTGCACGACCGTCGTGCCGCGTCGCGGGACAGGGGTCGAGGAGGTGCCGTTCATCGATTTCACCTCGGGCTACGTCCAGCGCGCGCTGGCGAGCCTGCCCAAGCAGGGCTCGCGCCGGCCCTGGAAGCTCCACCAGAATTACGCGCTCGACCTCGCCGCGCTCAAGCTCGGCCGCGTCGACGACGGCACGCTCGTCTTCACGCGCGGCGGCGAAGTGCCGGCGCGGGTCACGGAGGCGGCATGAGGAAGGACCAGGTCGCGGTGGTCACCGGCGCCGCCGGCGGCATCGGGCGCGGAATCGCGCTGGCGCTTGGCCGGCGGCAGTGCCGCCTCGCGCTCGCCGACGTGGACGAAGCTGGGCTCGAGGAAACAGCCGGCCTCGTCGAAGCGCTCGGCGCCAGCGCCGGCCGCCATCGGCTCGACGTCGCCGACCGGGCCGCGGTGGCCGCCTTTCCGGAGACGGTGCTGCAGGCGCACGGGCGCGCGGACATCCTCATCAACAATGCCGGCGTCGCCGTCGGCGGCACCTTCGAGCAGGTGAGCGAGACCGATTTCGAATGGCTGCTCGAGATCAATTTCTGGGGCGTGGTGCGGATGACCCGCGCCTTCCTGCCGCTGCTGCGGGCCAGCGGCGACGCCCATCTCGTCAACCTCTCGAGCCTGTTCGGGCTGATCGCGCCGCCGGGGCAGTCCGCTTATTGCGCGAGCAAGTTCGCGGTGCGCGGCTTCACCGAATCGCTGCGCCGCGAACTCGAGGCGGAGGGCGCCCGCATCGCCGTCACCCTGGTCCATCCCGGCGGGGTCGCCACCCGGATCGCCGACAATGCGCGCGCGCCGGCCGGGACGAGCGAGACGGAGCTGGCGGCGAACCGCGAGCGCTACCGCCGGCTGCTGCGGCTGCCGCCCGACAAGGCCGGCGAGATCATCGTCGCCGGAATGGAGCGGCGCCGGCCGCGGGTCATGGTCGGATCGGACGCCAAGGCCGCCGCGCTGATCGAACGGCTGGCGCCGGTCACCTACTGGAACCTGCTGAGGAGGCGAATGCATTGATCCCCCTTCCCCTGATCGCGGGCGCGGCGGCGATCGCCGCCGGCGGCCTCGCCTTGTTCAGCCGCGGCGCCGCACGGCGCGCCGAGAGGCTGGTGCCGATGGACGGCGAGATAATCGAGGTCGAGGGCAACCGCCTCCATTATGTCGACAAGGGCAGCGGCCCGGCTTTGGTGATGATCCACGGGCTCGGCGGGCAGATGCGCAACTTCGCGCGGCCGCTGGTCGACGATCTCGCCCGCGACCACCGCGTCGTCCTCGTCGACCGGCCCGGCTCCGGCTATTCGCTGCGCGGCGCCGGCGCCTCGGCGAGCCTGTCGGCCCAGGCGGCGGCGATCGCCGGCCTGATCCGCGCGCTCGGGCTCGAGCGGCCGATGCTGGTCGGCCATTCGCTCGGCGGCGCGGTCTCGCTGACCCTCGCGCTGGAGCAGCCGGACTGCGTCGGATCGCTGGCACTGATCGCGCCGCTCACCCAGGACGAAAGCGACGCGCCCGACGTGTTCAAATCCCTCGAGATACGCTCGCCTTTGGTGCGGCGGCTGATCGCGAACAGCATCGCCGTGCCGATGGCGATGGCGATGCGCGAGAAGGCGATGAAGATGGTGTTCGGCCCGGAGCCGGTGCCGGCGGATTTCGGCACCGAGGGCGGCGGCCTGCTCGGCGCCCGTCCCGGCAACTTCTACGAGACCTCTTCCGACCTGGTCGCGCTCGAGAACCAGATGCCGGCGCTGGTCGCGCGCTACGGCGAGATCGCGGTGCCGGCGAGCATCCTCTACGGCGACGGCGACCGGCTGCTGGATCCGGAGCGCCACGGCCGCATCACGGCGGGGCAGATCGACGGCGCCCGGCTGGAGATCGTCCCCGGCGGCCACATGCTCCCCTTCACGCAGCCCGAGCTCACCGCCCGCTGGCTACGCGAGGCGGAGGCGCAGGCTCTCGACGAGGACGCATGACGAACCGGGCCGAACCGCCGACGCGCCCCGGCGATCGCGGCCGGTAAAGGCGCGCGCCGGGTCCGATGATGCGGCTGACTCAGCGCCGGCGGCTCGGGGTCTGACCGCGCCGGCCTCAGGTGAAGACCCGATCCCCGCTGTCGGGTTTCCCGCTTAGATTCGCCGTGCGAGCGCAAGAGGCGAGAGATCGCAGCTTCGCCGCACCGGGCCTGTTCGAAGCCGCGAGCGTCAGCAGGCGGCGCCCGGTGCGGCGAGCGGCGCCGCCGCCCCGCGCCGGCGTGGTGCCTGGGGCGGGACTGCAAGAAGGAGCCGGATCATGCGCGTACGCCCCCTGTTGCTCTCGCTGGCGATCACCGGGACACTCGCCCTGCCCGCTTCCGTCCAGGCCCAGCGGCGAGGCGAGGTCATGCTGTTCAGCCAGAACGGGTTTCGAGGCCAGACCTTCATCGTCAGCGGGACCCGGCCCACCCTCCCCATTCCGTGGACGGTCCGCAGCGTCCGCGTCGCGCCGGGCGAGGCGTGGGACCTTTGCACCCGCACGGGTTTCCGAGCGCCCTGCAACCGCGTCGCCATCGATACCGCGTCGGTCTCCTGGCGGGTCGCCTCGGCGCGGCCGTCGCAAGTGGTGACGTTGCCCGAGCCGGTCCCGCCGGTCGGCGGCGGCGGCGGATCGCTGCGGGGCATGAGCGCCGAATTCTTCACCCAGCCGAGCGACGGTCGGGGGCGGGTCATCTCCTGCGCATCGGGCGCCGCCGCCTGCGCCGCCGACAGCGCCAACCGCTTCTGCCGCAGCCGCGGCTGGACCGCCGCGAGCTATCACCGCCAGGAGACCGTCGGCGGCCGCAACTTCCTCGCCGACGTGCTCTGCACCCGCACCGGCGCCTGAGAACGGGGCGGGCGGCGCGTGAACGCCGACGACGTGGCGCTCCGCTCCAGCCCGTCCCCGACCGGCAAGTCGGCGCGAACAGGGCTGCGCCCGTGGGCCTGGCCGCGCTCCGCCGCCGGGATGGTGCTGGGAGGCCTGTTCTTCGCGGCTTCGCTCACGCCCTCGCTCCTGCCCCGGCCGGCGCTCTTCCAGGGCCTGCTGTCGGGGCTCTGCCTTGCGGCGGGCTATGCCCTCGGCGCGGGCGCGGCATGGCTGTGGCACCGGCTCCGCCTGCCCTCGCCGCACGGCCGGATCGCCGCCCCCATCCGGGCGACGGCGATGACCGCTTCGGCGCTGCTCGCGCTCCTGTTCCTGGCGAAGGTCGACGACTGGCAGGATTCGGTCCGCCGCCTGATGGGCCTCGAGCCCGTTCCCGAACATCATCCGGCGACGATCCTCCTCGTCGCCCTCCTCGCCTTCGCCTTGCTGCGCGCCGCGGCGGGGCTGGTGCGGCTGATCCTCGTCCGGCTGAAGCGCCACGCGCCGCAGCGTTTCCCGCCCGTGGCCGCGCGAATCCTCGGCCTGCTGGCGACCGTCCTCATCGTCTGGGCGATCGCCTCGGGCATCGTCTTCCGCGCCGGGCTGCACCTGGCGGATTCCTCGTATCGCGAGCTGGACTCGCTCATCGAGCCCGACCATGCGGCCCCGGCCGATCCCGGCAAGACGGGCAGCCCCGCCTCGCTGCTGGACTGGGAAGATCTCGGCCGTGCCGGGCGCGAATATATTGCGGCCGGACCGTCGGCGCGCGACATCGGCGCCTTCCTGCGCCGGCCCGCGCTCGAGCCGATACGCGTCTATGCCGGTCTGCGCTCCGGCGGGAGCGCCGCCGAACGGGCACGGGTCGCCGCCAGCGAGCTGGAGAGGACCGGCGGCTTCCGGCGCTCGGTGCTCGTGGTGATCACGCCGACCGGGACCGGATGGGTCGACCCGGCGGCGATCGACACGCTGGAATATCTCCATGCCGGCGACGTGGCGAGCGTCGCCGTCCAATATTCCTATCTGGCGAGCCCGGTGTCTCTGCTGGTGGAGCCGGGCTATGGCGCCGAAGCCTCGCGCGCGCTGCTGCGCGAGGTTCATGCGCGCTGGCGCCGCCTTCCCCGCGGGGAAAGGCCGAAGCTCTATCTGTACGGCCTCAGCCTGGGCGCGCTGAGCTCCGAAGCTTCGACCGCGCTGCCGGAACTGACGGAAGCACCGATCGACGGAGCATTCTGGGTCGGCCCCCCTTTTCCGAGCCGGATCTGGCGTTCGGTCACGGCTGCCCGAAGTACCGGGTCACCGGCCTGGCTGCCGCGGATCGGCGACGGATCGCGGTTCCGATTCACCAGCCAGCGAAACGCGATCTCGATCCCTGGCGCGCGATGGGGTCCTACACGGATCGTCTATCTCCAATATGCCAGCGACCCGGTGACCTTCTTCGAGGCCCGCTCCTTCTATCGCCGGCCCGAGTGGATGACTCCACCGCGTGGGCCCGACGTGTCACCCCATCTCCGTTGGTATCCCGTCGTCACCTTCATGCAGCTGCTGGCCGACATCGCCTTGTTCGGGAGCGCGCCGAAAGGCTTCGGCCACACCTTCCATCCGGCGCATCATGTCGATGCCTGGATCGCGGTGACCGAGGCGCAAGGGTGGCCGTCCGCCCAAGTCGAACGGCTGAAGCGCCACCTGTCGGCGCCGCCCACCCCTCCTCCCGGTGCCGCCGCGACAGCGCCTCAGGGATAATCGACGGCCACCTCGGTAGTTGCCCCGATTAACCCCATCCCCGCGTGCCCCTAATCTCCAGCCGGATGCGAAAGCTGCCGCGCCGCGCGGCGCAAGCGGGGCGCATCGCCAATGGGAGATTCCTCATGCACGTTCCGGCTTCACGACCCGCCATGGCCGCCGCGGCCGCCGCGGCGCTCGCCGCCTGCACGCCGGCCACCTCCCCCAATTCCTTCTCGCGCAACGAAGCCGGCCAGGTGATGCCGGTGGCGTTCGGACGGGTCATCGCCGTTCGCGGGGTCGAGATACGGCCCGGCCAGACGCGGCTGGGAGCCGTGACGGGAGCCCTGCTCGGCGGCGTCGGCGGCAGCCAGATCGGCAGCAGCACGGCCGCCAATGTCGCCGGCGCGGTTGCCGGTGCAGCGGCGGGCGGCGCCGTCGGAAGCGCCATCCAGGGATCCCAGCGCTCCAATGGGGTCGAGCTGACGATACGTCTCGAATCGGGTGAAAGCGTTGCCGTCGTGCAGCCGGGCGATCCCCGCCATTACCGCGTCGGCGATCGCGTCCGGCTGACCGGCACCGCCGACAATGCGCGGGTGACGCGGGCAAGTGGCTGGTAGGCCCCGCCGACCGGGCGGCCCGGACTAGATGGGCATGCCGGCCGCCGCGTGCGGCCGAGCGCTGCCCTAGATCGCAGCGAGGAACAGGACGACGACGCCGAGCCCGGCGAGGCCGATGGCGCAGCGCGGATCGATCGCCGTGCCGCGGGGATCGCCACGAAGCGCCACCTTCGGCCGGACATGACGGGGAGCCGTGATCATCCGGTCACCTTCGGCCGCCCGGCCGGCAGAGACCATCGGCACTATCCTGCAGATCGGCACGAAAATGACACCGGATGCGCTCGATCGGCCCGTTCGATCGCCCGCCGAGCCTGTCCTTCGCCGATTCCCGGGATAGTGTCGACGCCGGGCCGGAACCCGGGTTTGTCCCGATGGCACGCCTGAGGCGTCCAAACTAGTCGTCGGGGAGTCTCGCGAGCCTCGCCGCGACGGCCGCCGCCGAACGGCGACGGCGCCCTTCAGACCGTGGAGAAAGCCATGACCGTCTCGCGCCTTCCGATCTTCCTGGCCGTCGCCATCGCCGCGCCGGCTCTGGCCGTCATGCAGTCGGACCCGCCGCGCGATTCGCGCGGCTACGTCGTGAAATCCAATCTCGCGCAGGTGCCCGCGGGCGCCAACGAGTCGCGGCCGGTGCCGGCCGGCGCCCAGTTCGCCCCGAACCCCAACCAGGCGCAGGTCTTCGCACCGCGCCCGAGCACCGGCGACTATCCGACCTGCACGCGCGAGGTGACGGACAATTGCATCCAGAGACACGAGCGCGGACGCGATCCCAATTAGGCGGCCTCATCAGGCCTGGCAGATCAGATGGATCGAGCCGGAAGGGTCGCCCGGACGAGCATGCCGCGCGGAAGCCGCTCGAAAACCAATCGTCCCCTGCATTCGGCAGCGCGCTCGCACATGCTGTCCAGGCCCAGGCCGCCCGCCGAACGGCGCGCGCGGTCGATGTCGAAGCCGACGCCGTCATCCTCGATGTCGAGCACCGTTCGCGTCTTTCCGGGATGAAGGCGGACGATGACGTGGCGAGCGCGGGCATGCCGATAGACGTTGGTCAGCGCCTCCTGCGCGATCCTGTACAAGGCTCTCGCCTGTTGCCTGTCCAGGTCGATCTCGTCGGGCGCGACCAGGCGCACCTTCACGCCGATCCGACGTTCCAGGCCTGTCGTGAGCGAGGTCAGCGCCGACACCAGATCGCCCTGCATTAGTTCGGGCGGGTGCATCAGGAAGGCGCAGGTCCTGATCCTGAGCTGGGCACGATGCAGCAATGCCCTCACTTCGCGCGTCGCCGCGGCCCGGCCATCGCGGCCGGACCTGCCGAAGGCATGGAGGCTCAAACCGATCGCCACCAGATCCTGCTGGACGGAATCATGGAGCTCGCGCGCCAGCCGGCGGCGCTCCTGTTCCCGCGCCATCAGCACCCGCTCCGGCGCCGATGCGGCGTCCGCCGAGGTGGCCGGCCGCAGCCCCGCCAGCCGGCGGCCGACGACGACCATTCCGTCCTCGTCCGGCATGCCGCACAGCCTCACCCGCTCGCCGCGATGGAGGAGCGAAGGCGTCTCCATCTCGACGGCGCGGCCGCGCCGAAAGGTCTGCTCGATCACCGCACGATAGCCATCGCTGTCGATGACGGTTCGGTAGTCGTGGCCGACACAGTCGGCCCGCGCCCGTCCGAGCGCGTTCAGCAGCACGCCGTTGAGATCGAGGATCCGGCGCTCGGGGTCGACGAGCAGATAGGAGTCGCCGGCGGCGTCCAGGATCGCCCTCAATCGATAGCGGGACCGCGCCAGCGCCTCGCTCGCCTGCTCCAGCCGCTCGCAATTCGCGGCGGCAGCAGCAATGACCCCGAGGGTCGCCGCCGGCGGCTCCAGGATTGCCGGGCCGATGCCGGCAAGAGCAGGGCGAAGGCGCTTGTCAGACTTTGCAGGAGGGTCAGCTATACTCGCCATTGCGACGCATCCCCATATCCGACCGGAAGCAGGCCGCTAATCCAGTTTGGTAACAAAGTTTGGGTCTTGCTTCAATCTGCGCAAAACCGCAGGTATTTGCTGATCTCTATTGCCAGGATCTGAGCAAGCACTTTTGTTTTATCGATATTCCGGGCAGCGGCACTTCGTGACCAAAGGACAGGTGCACGAACCGCATGCCATTTCTACACGGCACGTTCGTCCGGGGGCTTGCGCGGCCTCAGGGAAATCACCGATACAAAGCGTCGCCGTGCGGGGCAAAAATCGTCGGGTCCGCCCGCCCTTTGCCGGCGCGTGCTTTCGGGCCACCCGGGTGAAGGGGCGCCGCGACGGCGAGCGGCCGCGGATGAAGGTCTGCATGGCGCAGGCCAGGGCTGAGGGCAGATGCCATGAGCGGTCCGACCCGGCGCATCCTCATCGCCGACGACCACGACATCGTCCGGCGCGGCATCAGAGCGCTGGTCGAGACACGGCCGAACCTGGAAGTCGTCGCCGAGGCCCTGGACGGCCGCCACGCCCTGGAGGCGGCGCTGGAAGCGCGGCCCGACATCGCCATCATCGACTATTCGCTGCCGGAGCTGAACGGCTTGGAGCTGACCTTGTCGCTGAAGCGCGCGCTGCCGCGGATCGAGATACTGATCTACACGATGCACGACCGCGAGGACATCATCCTCGAGGTGCTGCGGGCCGGGGCGCGCGGCTTCGTGCTCAAGTCGGAAGCGGAGCAGCACTTGATCGCCGCCGTCGAGTCGCTTTCGGTAGGCAGGCCCTATTTCTCCGGGATCATCTCGGAGACCCTGCTCGAGCGGTTCCTGCAGACCAAGTCGCAGAGCAAGCTCAGCGCGCTCACCCACCGCGAGAGGGAGATCGTCCAACTTATCGCGGAGGGACGGACCAACAGGGAAATCGCCGACCTGCTCTCGATCAGCATCAAGACGGTCGAGACCCATCGGGCTTCGGTGATGCAGAAGCTCAAGCTCCACACCTCGGCCGAACTGGTGCGGTTCGCCGTGCGCAACAATATCATCCAGGCCTGATTCTCCGACGACGGCATCGCTACAGGTTCGCGCCGGTTTCGGGGTTTACCCCGATTATCTCCGCGCACGCGCCTGCCTAGCGTCCTGCTGCCGGCTCCTGCTCCCCGCGCCGTCCACCCCGCGACAGGAGTCGGCAACTCCCGCGATCCGGCGGCGGAAGCGGACGATGCAAGTGCCGGGGATGCTTCTCCGGCCCGGTCCAGGAGAACAGAATGATCGATCCTCGACGAGGCCACACAGGGACAAGCCTGAAACGGCTCGCATCGGCCATGTTGGGAGCGTTCCTGCTCAGCGCCTGCGCCACCGGCACGGGGCCGTTCAACCCGACCCTGGTCGGCACGGAATGGCGGCTGATCCACTTCCAGTCGTCGGACGATGCGATCGGCATGATCCAGCCGCGCCGCGACGAGGTCTACAGCCTTCGTCTTCTTCCGGACGGATCGGCGGCGATGCAGCTTTCCTGCAACCGGGGCACCGGGCGCTGGACGTCGCCCAACCCCCACATGTCGCGCGGCGAGGTCCGGATCGAACCGGGGGCGATGACCATGGCCGCCTGCCCGCCCTCGCGGCTGGAGCGGATATCCGGGGACATCGCCAACGTCCGAAGCTTCGTCATCGCCGATCGCCGGCTGCACCTCAACTTGATGATGGACGGAGGCGATTATGTCTGGATCCCGGTCCGTTAGCACCGCCCGAGCCGCCGCGGTCCTCGCCTGCGCCGGCGCGCTCGTCCTGGCCGCCTGCGAGACCGTTCCGCAGCGCGGAAGGGTCACCTTTCAGTGCGAGCGAAGCGGCCGGATCACCGTGATCTTCCAGGGCGAGCGCGCCCGCCTGATCACCCCCGACGGCGGCTTCGTCGAGCTTCGGCGACGGCGTTCGCGGACGGGCTTCTGGTTCGAATCGCCGACCCACTCCATCCGCGGCCGGGGCAATGCCCTGAGCTATACAGTCGGGCGGATGATGCCGGTTCGCTGCACCGCCGTCCGGCCGTCGCGGTAATCGCCGGCATGGCCGCCACCGTTCCGACCGCAACCCCTTCCGCCCAGGCCGGGCCGGCCGCCGCGGAGACGGGCGGCCGCCAGGCACCGAGCCTGTCCCTGTTCGCCTTGTCCGCGCTGGTCATCGGATCGATGATCGGCGCCGGCATCTTCTCGCTGCCGCGCACCTTCGCGCTCGCGACCGGACCGTTCGGGGCGCTGCTGGCCTGGTGCATCGCCGCCGGCGGCATGTTCACCCTGGCGCGGCTTTTCCAGATCCTGGCCGAGCGCAAGCCGCACCTCGACGCCGGCGTCTACGCCTATGCCAAGGAAGGTTTCGGCCATTATGCCGGCTTCCTCTCCGCCTTCGGCTACTGGATCGGCTCCTGCATCGGCAACGTCTCATACTGGGTGCTGATCAAATCGACGCTGGGCGCCTTCTTCCCGGTCTTCGGCGACGGCAACACCGTCGCGGCGATCCTGGTCGCCTCGATCGGGATCTGGCTGTTCCACTTCATGATCCTGCGCGGCGTCAAGGAAGCGACGTTCATCAACAGCATCGTCACGATCGCCAAGGTCGTGCCGATCCTGGTCTTCATCCTGATCCTCGTCCTGGCCTTCGACCGCGGGCTGTTCGCCGCGAACTTCTGGGGCGGCAGCGACATGCCCCCGTCGAGCCTGATCGAGCAGGTTCGCGCGACGATGCTGGTCACGGTCTTCGTCTTTCTCGGCATAGAAGGGGCGAGCGTCTATTCGCGCTACGCGCGCAAGCGCGCCGATGTCGGCCGCGCGACGCTGGTCGGCTTCGTCTTCGTCACCAGCCTGATGGTGCTGGTGACCCTGCTGCCTTATGCGGTGCTCGCGCGCAGCGCCGTCGCCGGCATGCGCCAGCCGTCGATGGGCGAGGTGCTGGCAGCGGTCGTCGGCCCCTGGGGTTCCGTGTTCGTCGGGCTGGGGCTGATCGTCTCGGTGCTCGGCGCCTATCTCGCCTGGTCGCTGATCTGCGCCGAGGTGCTGTCCGCCGCCGCCCGCACCCGCGACATGCCCGCCCGCCTGGCGCGGGAGAATGACAAGGGGGTGCCGGCCGCCGCCCTGTGGCTGACCAACATCGTCATCCAGCTGTTCGTGATCAGCACCTACTGGTCGCAAGACGCGTTCGCGCTGATGCTGAGCCTGACCAGCGCGATGGCGCTGATCCCCTTCCTGCTGGTCGCGCTCTACGCCCTGCAGATCGCGCGGCGCGGCGAGACCTACGAGCTGCGCCCCGGCGAACGTCCGCGCGACCTCCTGCTGGCGGCGATCGCCACCCTCTACACGATCTTCCTCATCTTCGCCGGCGGCCTCAAGTTCGTCCTGCTCGCCGCCATCCTCTACGCCCCCGGCACCTTCCTCTACTGGCTGGCGCGCCGCGAGCAGGGGGTCACGCTGTTCAGGCCGGTGGAATGGGTCGTCTTCCTGGCGGCCGCGACGGGCGCGATCATCGGCCTTCACGGCCTCGCCACCGGATACCTCACCCTCTGATCGGGAGCCGCGTCATGAGCCAAGCCGAATATGGCGTGCATTCGGAAGTAGGGAAGCTGCGCAAGGTGATGGTCTGCGCGCCCGGGCGCGCCCATATGCGGCTGACCCCGAGCAATTGCGACGCCCTGCTGTTCGACGACGTGCTGTGGGTCGAGGCCGCGCAGCGCGACCATCGCGACTTCGTCGAGGAGATGCGCGGCCAAGGCATCGACGTCGTCGAGATGCACGACCTCCTTACGGAGACGCTCGAGATACCGGAGGCGCGGGCGTGGATCCTGGACAATGAAGTGGTGGCGGACGAGGTCGGCCTCGACCTGGTCGACATGCTGCGCGCCTATCTCGACGCGCTGCCGGCGCGCGCGCTGGCGGAGACGCTGATCGGCGGCCTTTCGACCGAGGAGTTCCCGGAGCAGATCGGCGGCGACACGCTCCAACTCGTCCACGAGGCCGCGGGCGCCACCGAATATCTGCTGCCGCCATTGCCGAACACGCTCTACACGCGCGACACCACCTGCTGGATCTATGGCGGCGTCACCCTCAACCCGCTCTTCTGGCCGGCCCGGCACGAGGAAACGATCCTCGCCGCAGCCATCTACCGATTCCATCCCGATTTCGCCGGAAGGGTGAAGGTCTGGTGGGGCGATCCGCTCCGGCATCACGGCATGGCGACGCTCGAAGGCGGGGACGTGATGCCGATCGGCAAGGGCAATGTCCTGGTCGGGATGAGCGAGCGCACCTCGCGCCAGGCGATCAGCCAGCTCGCCGCCGCCTTGTTCGACCAGGGTGCCGCCGAACGGGTGATCGTCGCCGCCATGCCCAAATTGCGGGCGGCGATGCATCTCGACACCGTCTTCACCTTCGCGGATCGCGACTGCGTCCTCATCTTCCCCGACATCGTCGAGAAGATCCAGGTCTTCTCCTACCGGCCCGGAAACCGAGCGGGTTCGGTCGCGCTCAGCCGCGACGAAGGCTCGCTGGTCGACACCGTCGCCGAGGCGCTCGGCGTCGGCCGGATGCGCGTCGTCGAGACGGGCGGCAACGCCTATATGCGCGAGCGCACGCAATGGGACAGCGGCGCCAATCTCGTCTGCGCCTCGCCGGGCGTGGTCTTCGCCTACGATCGCAACACCTACACGAACGGCCAGCTGCGCAATGCCGGGATCGAGGTCATTCCGATCGCCGGCGCAGAGCTCGGCCGCGGCCGCGGCGGCGGCCATTGCATGACCTGTCCGATCTCCCGCGACCCGATGGAGGAGTGACCATGACCGACGTCCGCGCAGCCCCCTTGCCGCCGGAGACGAAGCGAACGGCGAGCAGCTTCCTGCTCGGGATCGTCTTCATCCTCAGCGGCACCTTCGCCATCCTGATGCCCGTCCTCTCGACGCTGGCGCTGACCGTCGTGATCGGCGTCGCGCTCGCCTTCAGCGGCGTCTCGCAAATGGTCTACGGCTTCGGCCGAAGCGGCTGGGATCGGATCCTCAACCTCCTGCTCGGCGCGCTCTATCTCGCCTGCGGCCTCGTCTTCTGGCTCGACCCGCGATCGGCGGCGATGATCCTGACCCTGCTCCTGTCCGCGCTGCTGGTGACCCAGGGGCTGGGGGAGATCGTCATGGGCATGAAGATGCGGCAGAGCCGGACCTGGGGCTGGCTCGTCCTCTCCGGCCTGATCGCGATCGCGGCCGGAATCTGGCTGATCCTGAGAATGCCGATCGCCGGCTATTTCGCGCCGGGCACGATCCTGGGCATCGCTCTGCTGTTCGAAGGCTGGGCATTCATCATGACCGGATCGAGCACCTCCGCCTGGGCGCGGCCGGCAAAGGCCGCGTGAACCCTCAGGCGTCGATCGTATCGGCGGTGACCTCGCGGATGACGGCCCAGAACAGATCGCACCAGGCGGCGGAGACCTCGCGCGGGAGCGTCGGCCCGAGCACGTCGGTGAGGATGGCGACCAGAGCATCGCCGAAGCGGGAATAATGGCGGCCGGCGATGTCGACCGCCTGGTGGAGGACCCGCGTATCGGACAGGTCGCCCAGCCGCCCGGTCTCGACCAGATGGCCTGCCTGCCGGAGCAAGAGGTCGACGAGCACCATGGCGGTGATCGCCGATTGGCCGGGATCCTCGTCGCGCTCCCGGGCGGCCTGCAGCCTGATCTCCATCGCCTCCACCAGCGGCTCCTTGCGAGACCGGATCAGGGGCAGCGAGAAGGCGATATGCTTGCGGTTCTGATCGCTGAGGATGAAGGACATGGCGCGCTCCGGCCGGCCCAGCCGGCATTCAATACTGGTTCGACGGACTTGCCCGCGATGCGCCGTCGAGGCTTGCGGCGGGCGGTTAGGATCCCCCGGTGGCGCCGTCAGGCGCCCGCCGAGGGCCGCGTTCGTGCCATGAGGCTGCTCCCGTGCAGCCGGAAACGTTCGCTGGGGCCGGGTGATCGCATGTTCGCGAGATGGGGATACGGGCAGACCATCTCAAGGCCGACGCGGCAACCTGCCGATCCCGGGCCACGGACAGCGCCCGCACGCGGACCGGGCAAGTTACCGCCGCCGGAACCCAAGCACAGTCCAACAGTTTGAATGCACTAAGCAAATATTCGGCTTGGAGCCGCAGGATGGTGATGGAACAGAGACGTGATTGGCGCTGCGTGATGGTGCC
Source organism: Sphingosinicella terrae (assembly GCF_003347635.1). GTDB lineage: Bacteria > Pseudomonadota > Alphaproteobacteria > Sphingomonadales > Sphingomonadaceae > Allosphingosinicella > Allosphingosinicella terrae. Next base: position 365,626 of record NZ_QDFY01000002.1, on the reverse strand, counting down.
GCCGCCCAATCCACTGGCAGCGATCGGAGGGGCCCTCCGATCCGCCTTTCCGGTCACGGGCACGATGCGAGCGCTCGATGCCTTCTCCGCGCTGCTGGCGCGGCTGGACCGCAAATAGGGTCAGGTCTCCTGATCGACGGCGTCGGCCGCCGATTCGAGGTCCTGGCCGACGCCGCGGACGGTATTGCAGGCGGCGAGCGCGAGCGTGGCGGTCACGAGCAGCAGCGCGGCATAGCGGCGAATCATCATCCATCTCCCTCGACACAATGTCGCGTGCGTCGGATGCTCGCTCGCGAAGCGGCAGCTATCGGAAGATCCTGTCCGAAGGCAAGTGGAGCCGTCGGCGCGGCGTCTCCGCCAGGCCGGTTTCGCGTGCCGGCCGGCGCGCCACGACCTGGCCCCAGGCCAGAGCCGCGAACCCCGCGAGCTTGAGGGCCGCCATCGCGGCGTGACCGGTTTCCCACTGGTCCCGCACCAGCGGAAAATCGGACGGCGGACCGCTGACCGGCCAGCCGGCCATGAGCTCGATCATCGGCAGGACGAGCAAAGTCCAGGCGACGAGGCTGGCCGCGAACAGCCCCGCGGCCGCAGCCGTCCAGACGAAGCCGGGAAGGTCGCGCTGGAGGCGGGCGAGCACCGCGCAGGCGAGGATCGGCGCGACGTCGAGCAGAGCGGCGAGCGGCCCGGCGCCGACATAGTGGCGGCCGTGGCCCGTCGCCGAGAGCCAGAGTGCCGGCGCCCAGTCCAGCCGTTCCGGCAGCCCGGCGGACTGCACGAGCGAGAGACCAAGGCCGAGGGTCGCCGTCAGCAGCGCCATCAGCCGCCAACCCGATTGCATGCGACTCCTCCGACAAAAGCGGGAGCGGCGGCGACTGCGCGGAAAGGTGCCGCTCCCAAATCGATGACGGCACCGCCGGCGCCAACCCGCAAGGCGCGGATCAGCGATTCAGCCAGTCAAAGGCGCGCTCGAGCTCGTCCCGGCCGTTGCGGTCGTACCAGCGACCGTGCGCCAGGATGATTCGCTCGGGGTCCCAGCCGATCATCCTGTCCACGGCCGCGCGCAGCTCGGCCTTGCGGCCGACGAAGGTCAGGCGCATGTCGCGCGGCATCCGCCCGTCCGGATCGCGGACGCCGCCGATCCGGGTGAGCAGCCTCATCCACCAGGAGCCGAGCCGCGCCGCCTCGAAATTCTCGATGAGATCGGTGAGGATCAAAGTTCGCGAGGGCCGGTGGAAGAATTCCACCTCGGTAAAGGTGCGGCTTCGAACCGGCAGGGTCGCGACCTCCTCGTCCCAGCCGTGGCCGTCCGCTCCGTCGATGACGCGGCAGGCGGGCAGCCGGTCGCCGGCGCGGCGCGGCGTTCCCGGCGCGACATGCACCTCGGCCTCGGGAAACGCCGCCTGCCATTGGGCGATCCACCAGTAATGGATCGGGCTCGGGCCGACGATCCAGCGGACCGGCCCGATCGCCTCCACCTCGCGGCGCAGGGAATCGACGAGCGGAGTCGGCGAATGGACGAAGAGGCCGCCATCGAGCCGAAGCAGGGTCATTCGGGTCGGAAACGGCATCTTCGGCCAGGGCAGGCCGAAGCGGATGACCGGTCCGTCGACGATCCAGACATTCTCGGTCACCGGCTTCAGCCGGTTGATCGGATCGTAGGTCATGGCGGCGCCCACCGCCGCCTTACTCGCCGCGACGGTCGTCGACGCGCTTCGCCTTGCCGGTCGAGCGCTCGATCGTCCCCGGATCGCCGACCTGGACCGAGACCGAGATGCCGACGCAGCCCTTCACGTGACCGGCGAGCTCACGCGCCGCCGCCGCGCGCTCCGCCTCGCCGCAGCCGTCGCGGGCCTCGACCCGCAAGCGCACCTCGTCGAGACGGCCCGGCCGGCTCAGCTCGATGAGGAAATGGGGCGCCAGCGCCCGGCACTTCAGGATCTCGGCCTCGATCTGACTGGGAAAGACGTTGACGCCGCGGACGATCATCATGTCGTCGGAGCGGCCGCCGATCCGCGCCATGCGCCGCATCGGACCGTGGGTGCCGGGGAGCAGACGGGTGAGGTCGCGGGTCCGATAGCGGATCACCGGCATCGCCTGGCGTGTCAGCGACGTCAGGACGAGCTCCCCCTCGCAACCGGCCGGCAGCGGTTCGCCGGTCTCGGGATCGACGATCTCGGGGTAGAAATGATCCTCCCAGAGCGTCAGTCCGTCCTGGGTGTCGCCATATTCCTGGGCCACGCCCGGACCCATCACTTCCGACAGGCCGTAAATGTCGACCGCACGAAGGCCGAAGGCGCCTTCGATCTCCGCGCGCATCGCCTCCGTCCACGGCTCGGCGCCGAAAATGCCGATGCGCAGGCTGGTCCCGGCCGGATCGATGCCGCGGGCGCGCAGCGCGTCGAGCAGGCTCAGCGCATAGCTCGGCGTCACCATGAGGATGTCGGGGCGGAGGTCCTCGATCATCTGGACCTGCTTCTCGGTCTGGCCGCCGGACATCGGGATGACGGTGCAACCGAGCGCCTCCGCGCCGTAATGGGCGCCGAGGCCGCCGGTGAACAGGCCATAGCCGTAGGCGACCTGGACGATCATCCCCGGCGCTCCGCCCGCGGCCTTGATCGATCGCGCGACCAGCCCCGCCCAGGTGGCGATGTCCTCGCCGGTATAGCCGACGATGGTGGGCTGGCCGGTCGTGCCCGAGGAGGCGTGCAGGCGCGCCACCTTTTCCCGCGGCACCGCGAGGAAGCCGTAGGGATAGCCCGCCCGGAGATCGTCCTTCACGGTGAACGGATAGCCGGCCAGCGCCTCCAGGCTGTCCAGCCGCTCGGGCTCCAGCCCGGCCTGGGCAAAGGCCGTGCGATAGAAAGGATTGCCGCGCGCCCGGACGAGCGTCTGCCTGAGCCGCTCGAGCTGGAGCTCGGCGAGGCCGCGCGCGCTCAGCCGCGCATTGGCATCCAGGTCGAAATCTCCGGCGAGCATCCCGGGACTCTGCGCCTCGGCGGCGGACGGCTCAACCCCGCTCGGCGTTGGCGCGACTGGCCGCCTCTGGGTCGCGCCAGCCCGCCTCGATATTGTTGCCGTCGGGATCGAGCAGATAGGCGCCGTAATAGCCCATCGCCTCCGGCCCGCGCGGGCCGGGCCCGCCATTGTCGCGGCCGCCGGCGGCGAGGCCGGCCCGGTGGAAGGCGTCGACCGCCGCTTTGTCCGGCGCGGCGAAGCCGACGTGGATCGGGCTGGCCGAGATGCCGTGCGCAGCGGTCCAGAAAGCGGGCTGGTCGGTGCCGACCCAGATGAAGGGCAGCGGCTCGGCGGCGCTGCGCCCGATCAGGAACGAGCCTTCGCCATTGTCGATCACCTCCAGGCCGATCGCCGCGGCGACGGCCTCGTAGAAGCGCCTCGCCGCGGCGAGGTCCCGCACCCGGAATCCCATATGGTCGATCATCGCGACCTCCTTTCCGTCAGGGACGGAACAACGCAGGCGCCCTTCGGTTCGCCATGGACCACCCGCCCCGCCTGCCGCCAATCCTCAACGAGCCGCGGCCCGGGGGCCGTCGACGGCGGCCAGGACCTGCCCGTGCGCGGCACCAGCCTGCCGCTCGAGGCCCAGAAGCGGCCGCTGCTCGCCCCTTGCTGGCCGCTGCCGCCGGCGAGATGCTGGTCACGATCGGGCCGGAGCTTCGCCGCGCCTGACGCGGGCGGGCGGCGCGCCCATCGGGGTTCGACTTCCGCGCGCCCGCGGAGGCGTCAGGCGGCGCCGGCGCGGCGCTTGCGCTCGAACCGGCGCGGAACCTCGCCGGCAAGGCCGAGCTCGGAATTGGCCGGCATCCTGATCTCGCCCTCGCCATGGCTCTCGGTGCCGTGCAGGCTCATCAGCGAGCTCATCAGCCCCTCGTCCGCGCTCGAGCAGACGCCCAAGACGGTGGCCTCCTCGCAGCCTTCGGCGACGACATAAGCGTGGCCCATCTGCGAATCGATGTAGATCGATTCGCCCTTCTCGAGCAGCACGGGCTCGTAGAATTCGGTGTGGACGACGATCCGGCCGTCGAGGACGAAGATGTATTCCTCGCCCGAGTGCCGAACCAGGTCGCCGAACTCCTCCGCGGTCTTGGCGCGGATATTGGTGATCACCGGGATCATCCGCTTCCGCCTGAGCTCCGGGCAGAGATAGTGATAGTCGTAATTGGGGGTCGTCACCTGGATCGCCCGATCGACCCTGCCGATGCTGCGCCGGGCGGTGACCACCGATTCGGGCGCGTCGGGCGCCTCGGCGAACAATTCGGACATGCGCAGGCCGAGACGCTGGCTCAGCTGCTGGAGCTTGTCGTAAGTCAAGGTCAGCCGGTCATGCTCGACCTTGGACAGGGTCGACACCGGGATCCCGCTGCGGTCGCTCATCTCCTTGAGCGTCCAGCCATTGCGAGAGCGCAGGCCGCGCAGCAGCTTGCCCAGTGTCGGTTGGTGCGCGCCTGTGTCCGAACGTGCCATCGATGATCCTGCGTTTGACAATTTTTCCGTTTAGGACATTATGTCCTGAACAAGCTAACGTTGCCTCTACGCCTTCAACCTTAGCCGCAGCGAGGGCGCGAAGCAACGAAGCCGCAAAACGGGAGGGGCCGAATGCGACCTTACAAATTCCTCATCGCCGGGGCGCTCGCCCTCGTCGGATTCGCCACAGCCGCCCAGCGCACGCCGCTGACGCCGCCGGTGACGGAGGAGCGGGTCGAGGGTGCCCAGCCGACCCCCACCGAGATCGCCCGCGCCGAAGGCGCCCGCGCGCTCACCCGCGAGGATGTCGACGCCTGGCTGGACGGCTTCCTTCCCTACGCGCTCGGAACCGGCGACATTGCCGGCGGCGTCGTGGTGGTGGTCCGCGACGGCCAGATCGTCACTCAGCGCGGGTTCGGCTATGCCAATGTCGAGGAGCGCCGCCCGGTCGATCCCGCCCGGACCCTGTTCCGGCCCGGCTCCATCTCGAAGCTGTTCACCTGGACCGCGGTGATGCAACTGGTCGAGCAGGGCCGGATCGATCTCGACGCCGACATCAACCGCTATCTCGACTTCGAAATTCCCGCACGCGACGGCCAGCCGCTGACGATGCGCAACCTGATGACCCATCGCCCCGGCTTCGAGGAGCAGGTCAAGGACATCATCTCGACCAGCGACGAGGGGGTCATCGACTATGTCGACCTGCTCAAGCGCTGGACGCCCGAGCGCGTCTACCCGGCGGGCGAGACCCCGGCTTATTCCAACTACGCGACCAGCCTCGCCGGCTATATCGTCGAGCGGGTCTCGGGCGAGCCGTTCGACACCTATATCGAGCGGCATATCTTCCAGCCTCTCGGCATGGCGAACTCGTCCTTCGCCCAGCCGCTGCCCGCGCGGCTGCAGCCGATGATGGCGACCGGCTATGGCCGCGCCTCGGGCGAGGTGGTGCCGTTCGAGCATGTCGGACCCCGCCCCGCCGGATCCCTGTCGGCAACCGGAACCGACATGGCACGCTTCATGGTCGCCCATCTGAACAACGGCGCCGGCCTCCTGCGTCCGGAGACGGCGCGGATGATGCACACCACCGCCGCAAACGGCATCGGGCCGCTCAACCGGATGCTGCTCGGCTTCTACGAGACCAACATCAACGGCCGCCGGGTCATCGCCCATGGCGGCGACACGATCGCCTTCCACTCCTACCTGCACCTGTTCATGGACGACAATGTCGGCCTCTACGTCTCGTTCAACAGCAGCGGGCGCGACGGCGCCGTCGGCAATCTGCGATCAGCCATTTTCGAGCAGTTCGCCAATCGCTATTTCCCGGCGCCCGTCGACACCCGCCGCGTCGCTGCCGAAACGGCGGCCGAGCATGCGCGCATGATGGCCGGCACTTGGCGGACGTCGCGGGGCTCCTTCTCCAACTTCCTGCGCATCGTCGAGCTGCTCGGCCAGGTGAAGGTCGGGGTGGACGGCGACGGCCAGCTGGTCGCGCCGATCTTCAACGGCCTCAACGGCCAGCCGCGACAGTGGGTCGAGGTCGAGCCGTTCGTCTGGCAGGACCTCAACAGCCACGAGCGGCTCGCCGCCGTGGTCGAGGACGGCCGCGTCGTCCGCTGGAGCATCGGCGGCATCGCCCCGATCATCGTGCTCGATCGCGTGCCGTGGCACATGGACACCGCCTGGCTGATGCCGGCGCTCATCGCCAGCCTGCTCATCCTGTTCCTCACCGCCTTGTTCTGGCCGGTCCGGGCGCTCGTCCGACGCCGCTTCGGCTCGACGCTGGCGCTGGAGAGGAGCGACCTGCGCGCCTATCGCGCCAGCCGGATCGGCGCCTGGGCGATGCTGCTCGCCGTGGTCGGCTGGCTCGCCCTGATCGCGATGCTGATGGGCGACCTGGTCAATCTCTCGTCCGGCGCCGATGTGGTGATCATCCTGCTCCAGATCATCACCTGGATCGCCTTCTTCGGCGGACTGGCGGCGATGGCGTGGAACCTGTGGCGGGTGTGGCGCTCCAAGCGCGGCTGGAAGGCCAAGGCCTGGAGCGTGGCGCTGCTGCTCGCCGCGGTCATCGTGATCTGGGTCGGCTTCGGCTTCAACATGCTCGACTTCGGCGCCAATTACTGATGCCGCGCCGATCGCTGGACGTGCGGGCGGAGAAGCTCCGCCTCGCCGCCCCCTTCCGCATCTCCGGCTATGTGTTCGAGGCGACCGACGCGATCCTCGTCACCCTGACCGAGGGCCCGCACCAGGGTCGCGGCGAGGCGTCCGGCGTCTATTATCTCGGCGACGATCTGGAGCATATGCTGGTCGAGATCGAGGCGCATCGCGAGGCGATCGAGGCGGGGATCGGCCGCGAGGCGCTGCGGCAGGCGATGCCGCCGGGGGGCGCCCGCAACGCGGTCGACTGCGCCTTGTGGGATCTCGAGGCCGCCCGATCGGGGCGGGCCGCCTGGATGCTGGCCGGCCTGGATGGGCCGAGGCCGCTGGTGACCACGTTCACGCTCGGCGCGGACGATCCCGAGCGGATGGCGCGCGCCGCCGTCGCTCATGAAGGGGCGAAGGCGATCAAGATCAAGCTCACCGGCGAGATCGAGCTCGACCTCGATCGGGTGAGCGCGGTCCGCGAGGCGCTTCCCGAGGCGTGGATCGGGGTCGATGCCAATCAGGGCTTCGCGCGCGCCGACCTTCCGCTGCTGGTCGAGGGACTGGTCGCATTTCGCATCTCGCTGCTCGAGCAGCCGCTCGCCCGCGGCGCCGAGGCCGAGCTCGAGGGTTTCCGATCGGCCATCCCGATCGCCGCCGACGAAAGCGCGCTGACGCTCGCCGACCTGCCCGGCCTGGTCGGCCGGTTCGACGTCATCAACATCAAGCTCGACAAATGCGGCGGGCTGACCGAGGGGCTGATGATGGCGGCCGAGGCGCGCCGGCTCGGCTTCGAAGTGATGGTTGGCAACATGGTCGGCACCAGCCTCGCCATGGCGCCCGCTTTCCTGGTCGGTCAGCTTTGCGACTATGTCGATCTCGACGGCCCGACCTTCCTGGCGGAGGATCGAAGCCCGGCCGCTCATTATGCGGAGGGCGAGATCTTCGTCGGCCCCGAAGTGTGGGGCGGCGGCACCGCCATGGCCGCCGAATGACGCCTGCCAGCGCCGCGGAGCCGACCTGGTTCGGCCAGCCACGCGGCCTCACCATCCTGTTCCTGACGAACATGTGGGAGACCTTCTCCTATTACGGCATGCGGGCGCTGCTCGTCTATTACATGACCCGCAGCCTGCTGCTCGGCCAGGAGACCTCCTCGCTGATCTACGGCGCCTATACCGCCTTCGCCTATTTCACCCCGATCATCGGCGGGACGGTCGCCGACCGCTGGCTCGGCAAGCGCCGGGCGGTGACGATCGGCGCCGCGACCATGGCGGCGGGGCATTTCCTGATGGCGTTCGAGCCGGCTTTCTACGTCGCGCTGGCGACGATCGCGATCGGCAACGGCCTGTTCCTGCCGACGCTGCCGAGCCAGATCAACGACCTCTATTCCGCCGGCGATCCGCGACGGCCCTGGGCCTATAACGTCTATTATGTCGGCGTGAACGTGGGCGGCTTCCTCGCCCCCTTGGTCTGCGGCACGCTGGGCGAGCTTTACGGCTGGCATTGGGGCTTCGGCGCCGCCGGCGTCGGCATGCTCGCCGGCCTCGTCATCTACCTCGCCGGTTCGCGCTATTTGCCGCCCGAGCAGGCGCGCGCGGCGGCGATGCCGCCGGGCGAGCCGCGCCCGGCGCGGCGAACCGATGTCGCGCTGCTGCTGCTCGCGGTCGGCCTCGCCGTCACCGTCTTCCGCGGCGCCTACGAGCAGGTCGGCAACACCGTCGCCCTCTTCGCCGCCGACGGCGTCGACCGGGTCGCGGGCGGCTTCGACATTCCGATGACCTGGTTCATCTCGCTCAATCCCCTCCTCGTCATCCTGATGACCCCGTTCCTGCTCGCGCGCTGGCGGCGCCGGGCCGAGCGCGGCGTCGAGCACAGCCCGATGCAGAAGATGGCGATCGGCGCCCTCATCGTCGCCGCCGCCTATGCGGTGCTGGCGCTGGCCGCGTCCCTCGCCGGCGGCAGCCAGGCGCACTGGCTGTGGCTGGCGGTCTTCTTCCTGATCTTCACCCTGGGCGAGCTCTACATCCTGCCGAACGGTCTCGGCCTGTTCGCCCGGCTGGCACCGCCCCGGCTCGGCGCCACCACGGTCGCGGCCTGGTATTTCGCCATCTTCACCGGCAGCCTCACCGCCGGCCTGGTCGGCACGCTGTGGAGCCGGATGGCGCCCGCGCCCTTCTTCCTGATGCTGGCCGCGATCGCGGCCTGCGCCGCCGCCATCCTGATCGCGCTCGATCGGCCCGCACGGCGGGTACTCGGCCGTCTCGAGGAGGCGCCGGTCGTCTCCGCGGAGCCGATGCTGCACAGCGGCCGGTGACAGAAGACTCGTTTGACAATTTTCTAAACAGGATACTATTGTCCTTACTAGGCACAACATGATCGGGGAGGATGGGTTGACGCTGGAGAGCCACCGACGGCGCCACTTTCTGAAGGGGGCGGCCGCGGCCGGCCTGCTCGCCTTCCCGATGATCAATATCGGCCGCTACGCCGTGGCCGGCGCGACCGAGCGGACCTATTCCGCCCGGGCACTGGCCCTGGTCGAGCGGGCGCTCGTCATCGACATGCTGGCCGTGCCGCGGCTCGATTTCACCCCCGCCGGCCACGCCCGTCCGCTCTCCGAGCGCGAGATCGCCGATTTCCGGACGTCCGGCCTCAACGCGATGCATAATGCGGTGGGCGTTGGCTCGCGGCAGAGCGCGCTCGAATTCCTCTCCGCCCAGCAGGGCTTTGCCGGCCGCCATCCCGACCTGTTCAGGCTCGTCGACACCGCCGAGGATCTCGACCGGGCGAAGCGCGAACGGCGGATCGCGATGATCATGGGCCTGCAGAACGCGTCGCCGTTCGAGCGCGTGGACGACGTCGCCACCTTCCACAGCTTCGGGCTGCGCTGCGCACAGCTCACCTACAACAGCCAGAACCGCATCGGATCGGGCAGCACCGACCGGGCCGATGGCGGCGTCAGCAGCTACGGCGCCGAGATCGTCGCGGCGATGAACCGGGTCGGCATGCTCGTCGACGTGTCGCATTGCGGCGACCGCACGACGCTCGACGCGATCGAGCTCTCGGCGGGGCCGATCGCGATCACCCATAGCAATTGCCGGGCGATCGCGCCGCACCCGCGCAACAAGAGCGACGAGGCGATCCGCGCGCTCGCCGCCAAGGGCGGGGTGATGGGCATTACCGGCGTTCGCATGTTCGTGCGCGACCAGGAGCCGACCAATCTCGGCCACGTCGTCGACCATGTCGAGCATGTCGCCCGGCTGGTCGGCATCGAGCATGTCGGGCTCGGCTCCGACGCCGACCTCAACGGCTATGACGACATGCCTCCCGACCAGTACGAACAGCTGAAGGGCGCCTACACCTCCGCCTACGCCTTCCGCGATCGCATCGACAGCGACGGCTACGATCATCCGCGCAAGGTCTACGACCTGACCGAGGAGCTGATCCGCCGCGGGCATAGCGACGACAATATCGCTCTCGTCCTCGGCGGGAATTTCCGCCGGCTGCTCGGCACCGTCTGGAACGTCCCGCCCACGACCGAGCCGGCGGCCGGCTAGGCGACGGCAAGCGGACAGAGGGATGGAAGTGACCGACCGAGACTTCGCGATCACGCCGCTCCGTCGCCGCGTTCCCTGCGCGGCCGCGTCGGCCGCGTCGCGGCAGTCACCAGAAATAGCGGGCCACACGGCCTGGAGGAGGAAGCCATGAGCCGCATTCGCCATGCCCTGCTGTGCCTGATCGTCCTGGCGACGCCCGCGGCCGCGGCGCCGCCCGAAGGCTTCGCCGAGCGGGTCGAAGCGCTGCGCGAGCGATCCGGCGCGCCCGGCTTCACCGTCGCCATCGTCGAGAATGGCGAGGTGACGATGGCGCGCGGGTTCGGCGTCACCGATCTCGCCAATCCCGCACCGGTCACCGCCGACACCAATTTCGCCATCGGATCGGTCAGCAAGGCCTTCACCACGACCGCCCTCGCCCTTCTCGTCGACGAAGGACGGATCGGCTGGGACGACAAGGTGATCGACCACATGCCCGAATTCCGGATGCACGATCCCTGGGTGACGCGCGAGATGACGGTACGCGACCTGCTCGTCCATCGCAGCGGCCTCGGCCTCGGCGCCGGCGACCTCTTGTTCGTGCCGCGCAGCAATCTGACCCGGGCCGAGATCGTCGAGCGGCTGGCGAACATCCCGCCGGAGACGAGCTTCCGCAGCGACTATGCCTATGACAACATCCTCTACATGGTCGCCGGCCGGCTGATCGAGCGGGTCAGCGGGATGAGCTGGGAAAGGTTCATGCGCGAGCGCGTGCTGCTCCCGGCGGGCATGCGGCGGGCGACCGTCGACAATGCGGAGCGCGGCAACCGCCGCGGCAATGCCCACCCGCACGCGCGGCTCGACGGCGCCATTCGCGGCCTCGGCACGATGGAGCGGCTGGCCGACGACGTCGTCGTCCCCCAGGTCGCCGCGCCGGCCGGCGGCATTGCCGCGAGCGCCAACGACATGGCGCGGTGGATCCGCCTGCAGCTCGCCCAGGGCGATCTGCCCGGGGAGGCGCGCCTGTTCAGCGAGGCGGCGTCACGCGAGCTGTTCCGGCCTGTCGTGCTGATGCCGGCGGGCGCCCTTCCCGCGCCGCTCGGCGAGACCCAGCCCTTGTTCAACACCTATGCGCTCGGCTGGAACGTGCGCGATTATCGGGGCGAGCGCATCGTCATGCACGGCGGCGGGGTGTTCGGATCGATCACCCGCCTCGTGCTCATCCCGGAGCGCAATGTCGGCTTCTACATCGCGACCAACAGCGAGGAATCGGGCCTGCTGGCCGGCCTGACCTTCGAGCTGCTCGATCATTATCTCGCTGCGCCGAGGCGGGACTGGCCGCAGGCGTTCACCGACTTCCTGGCGGCAAGGCGCGACGCTGCCGTCGCGGCGCTCGCCGCGCCCGCCGCGCAGCCGGCGCAGACCGGGCCGTCGCTGCCGCTCGCCGGCTATGCCGGCGCCTATCGCGACGCCTGGTTCGGAACCATCACCGTCCGCGAGGAGAATGGCGCCCTCGCCGTCGACTTCCCGCACTGGCCCGGGATCACGGCGACGCTCGAGCATTGGCAATACGACACCTTCCGGACGCGCTTCAACGATCGCGGGGTCGAGCCGGCCTACGTCACCTTCGCGCTCGGGCCTGACGGCAAGGCCGAGCGGATCACGATGCGCGCGGTCTCTCCGGTCGCCGATTTCAGCTTCGATTATGACGACCTGGTGTTCCGGCCGGTCGCCGCGGCCGAGTGAGGGACGTGCCGGTGAAGCGCCGCTGGACGGGAGCGATCGGCCGGCCCTGGCTGATGCTGGCCCTGCTCGCATCGGCCGGGGCGCAGGCGACGACGCCCGCGCCCACCTACGACATCGTGATCCGCGGCGGCACCGTCTATGACGGATCCGGCGGCGAGCCCTATGTCGGCGACGTCGCCGTCGAGGACGACCGGATCGTCGCGGTCGGTCGCGTCGAAGGGACCGGAAGGCAGGAGATTTCAGCGGCCGGCAAGGCGGTCGCTCCCGGCTTCATCAACATGCTCAGCTGGGCGACGCGATCGCTGCTCGAGGACGGACGGGCGATGTCCGACCTCCACCAGGGGGTGACGCTCGAGGTATTCGGCGAAGGCTGGACGATGGGTCCGATCAACGAGGCGATGCGCGTCCGGCTGCGCGAGCGAGGCGGCGACGGCATCGCCGCCACGTGGACGACGCTCGGCGAGTATCTCGACCATCTCGAGCGCCGGGGCATCTCGCCCAATGTCGCCAGCTTCGTCGGCGCGACCACGATCCGGATCCACGAGCTGGGCGAGGCCGATGTCGATCCCAGTCCGGAGCAGCTCGCCCGGATGCGCGCGCTCGTCCGCCAGGCGATGGAGGAAGGCGCGCTCGGCGTCGGCTCGGCGCTCATCTATGCGCCCGGCAATTATGCCGAGACGCCGGAGCTGGCCGCGCTCGCCGGCGAGGCGGGCCGCTGCGGCGGCATGTACATCAGCCACATGCGGTCGGAAGCCGACGATATCGGCGAAGCGATCGACGAGGTGGTGACCATCGCCCGAGAGGGCGACGTTCCGGCGGAAATCTATCATCTCAAGCTCGCCGGAACCCGCAACTGGGATCGGCTGCCGCAGATCGTCGCCCAGATCGAAGCGGCGCGGCGGGCCGGGCTGCGGATCACGGCCAACATGTATCACTACACCGCCGGCGGAACCGGGCTCGACGCGGTGATGCCGCCCTGGGTGCAGGACGGCGGGAGCGAGGCCTTCCTCGCGCGCCTGCGCGATCCCGCCATCCGGGCCCGCCTGCTCGCCGAGATGCGGGCGCCCGAAAGCGACTGGGAAAATCTGCTTCGCGCCTCCGGCGGGGGCGAAGGCGTGCTGCTGGTCGAAGTCGCCAACGAGACGCTGCGACCGCTGGTTGGCAAGACCCTCGCCGAGGTGGCGGCGATGCGCGGCACCGGCGTCGAGGAGACGGCGATCGATCTCGTGCTGGAGGACAGCCGCATCGGCGCGATCTACTTCATGATGTCGGAAGACAATGTCCGCCGGCAGACCGCTTTGCCCTGGATGAGCTTCGGATCCGACGCGGGCGCGCCCGCGGCCGAGGGCGAGACCCTCGAGAGCGCCGCCCATCCGCGCACCTATGGCAATTTCGCGCGCCTGCTGGGACATTATGTGCGCGAGCAGCGGGCGCTGCCGCTCGCCCAGGCGATCAGGGGGCTGACGTCGCTGCCGGCCGCCAATCTCGGCCTGCGCGACCGCGGCAGCCTCGCGCCCGGCCAGCATGCCGACATCGTGGTCTTCGATCCCGCGACGATCGCCGATCACGCCACCTATGCCGATCCGCATCGCTACGCGACCGGCGTCAGCGACGTGTTCGTCAACGGTATCCAGGTCCTCGCCGAAGGGCGCCATACCGGCGCCACGCCGGGCCGCGCGGTTCGCGGGCCGGGCTGGACGGGCTGGCCGGACGGCGGCGGCTGCGGCCGCCGATGAGCGCCGCCGTCGCCTCGCGGGATCACGCAAATTTCGGGAGTGGGAACATGACTCGCAGGCTCGGTCTACGAACGGTCACGGTCGGCGCGCGCGCCTTCCTCCTCGCGGCCGCCCTGACTTCGGCGGGCGTGCCCGCGGCGTCGGCCGCGCAAGCCCCGCCGGCCGCGGCGGGCATCGCGGCGATCGATCCCGTCCGCCTGACCGGACTCGCCGACTTCGTCGACGGAGTGATGGCCGAGCAGATCGCGGCGCGCGAGGTTGCCGGCGCGGTCGTCACCGTGGTCCATGACGGCCGCATCCTCTTCTCGCGCGGCTACGGCTATGCCGACGTCGAGGCGCGCCGGCGGGTCGATCCGGAGCGCACCCTGTTCCGACCCGGGTCGGTCTCCAAGCTGTTCACCTGGGTCGCGCTGATGCAGCAGGTCGAGCGCGGGCGCGTCGATCTCGACGCCGACGTGAATACCTATCTCGACTTCACCATCCCGCCGCTGGACGGCCGCCCGATCCGGGTGCGCGACCTGATGCAGCACACGCCCGGGATGAGCGACGCGAGCGGCATCATCACCCGCGAGGCCGATGCCCCGCGCGATTATCGCGAATGGCTGAAGACCCATATCCCTGCGCGCTTATGGCCCGCGGGAGGCGAGATCTCCTATTCCAATTACGGCGTCACCCTCGCCGGCTATATCGTCGAGCGCGTCTCGAGCGAGCCGTTCGCCGACTATGTCGAGACCCACCTCTTCGCGCCATTGGGCATGCGCGCGTCCACCTTCCGCGAGCCGCTCACAGGCGCGCTCGCCGAGAATATGGCACGCGGCTACGAGCTGGTCGACGGCCGCTTCGTCGCCCAGCCGTTCGAACATATCGGCGCGGTCATGCCGGCCGGCTCCTCCTCGGCGACCGCGCCCGACATGGCGCGCTTCATGCTCGCCTTGCTCGGCGGCGGCCAGCTCGGATCGGCGCGGATCCTGGAGCCCGCCTCGGTCGCCCTGCTCACCCGCAACTCCATCGCCAATACGCCGAGCCTGCCCGGCATGGCGCACGGCTTCTACGTCATCCAGGAAGCCGGTCCGCGCGTCGTCGGCCATGGCGGCAATACCGGGGACTTCCATTCCAACCTGGTGATCGCGCCCGAGCACGGCTTCGGCTTCTTCGTTTCGACGACGGGCGGACGCGGCAGCGGCACCGGCCGGACGGATCTCACCAATGCCATTCTCGGCCGCCTCTTCCCGCAGGCGCCGGCGCCGCGCTGGACGGCGAGCGGCGATGCGCCGCAGCCGGTAATGGGCGCCTATCGGGCCAATCGGCGCGACTATAGCCGTCCGCCCCGGCCCGAATATGATCTGCGGATCTCCATGCCCGATCCGAACCGCCTCCTCATCGAGAACATGGAAGGCAAGACCGCCTGGGAGCGGATCGGTCCGATGCGGTTCGAGCAGGTCACCGGCGCCCGCGAGGGCGGCCCCTACAACCGGCTGGAATTCTTCGGGACGGCCGACGACCCGCGGCTCGCCTTCTCGTTCGAACCGTATCAGAGCTATCGTCTCGTGCGGCCGTGACGATCGCGACCGGGGGCCTTTGCACAGGGGACGATTGATGGAGAGGAAGCGCCGGATCGGAAGCCGCTGCACCGCCGCTTTGGCGGCGCTTATGATGACGCTGTCGACGCCGGCGGCGACGGCGCAAAGCGTCGCCGCCCTGAGCGACGAAGCGGTCGCTCGCGCGCTCGCGCAGCAGGCGGACGTTCGGATGATCGAGATGGTGCCGATGCGCGACGGCGTCCGGCTCGCGACGAACCTCTATCGACCGAAGAATGTGCAGGGAAGGCTGCCGACGATCTTCTGGCGGACGCCCTATAACGAGCTCTCCTACCAGGCGCGGACCAGCCGGCGGGCGCTCGAGGCGGTGTCGCGCGGCTATGCCTTCGTCGTGCAGAACGAACGCGGCCGCTACTTCTCGGAAGGCGACTACGAGATACTCGGCCATCCCCAGACCGACGGCTATGACGCGCTGAGCTGGATCGCCGCCCAGCCCTGGTCGAACGGCCGGGTCGGCACGCTGGGCTGCTCCTCCTCGGCCGAATGGCAGCTCGCGCTCGCCGCCCAGAACCACCCGGCGCATGCGGCGATGGTGCCGATGTCGGCCGGCGCCGGCATCGGCGAGGTCGGCCGCTTCCACGAGCAGGGCAATTGGTACACGGGCGGCGTCCCGCGCAGCCTCTTCTTCGTCTGGCTGTACGGCGTCGACAATCCCCTGCGCGCGGAGATCCCCGCAGACACGGACCAGCCGACCCGCGCCCGCATCGCCCGCTACAACGATCTCGCCGCGCGCAAGCCCGAGGTCGACTGGACCCGCCAGATCCGGCACCTGCCGCTCGCCGGCCTGCTCGCCGATCTCGGCGAGCCGCCGGCGACGTTCGAGACGCTGATCGCGCGCGAGCCCGCCGATCCCGCCTGGCGAGAGGGCGGGCTCTATCACGACAATATGGGCTGGGGCGTTCCAGCGCTCTGGTTCAACAGCTGGTACGACGTGTCGATCGGCCCCAACATGGCGCTGTTCAACCATGCCCGCAGCGCGGGCAGCGATGCCGAAGCGAGCGCGCATCAATATGCCGTCATCGCCCCCAACAATCATTGCCGCTATGCCGAGCTCGGGCCCGATTTCGTCTCGGGCGACCGCCAGCTCGGCGATGCCAGCTTCGACGTCGATCGCGAGGTCTACGCCTTCTTCGATCGCTGGCTGAAGGGCGATCGCCGCGCGTTCCCCGACACCACACCGGCGGTGCGCTATTTCGCGATGGGCGCCAATCAATGGCGCTCGGCGCAGCAATGGCCGCCGGCCGATGCCCGCGAGGTCCGCCTCTTTCTGCGCTCCAACGGCGCGGCGAACAGCCTCTACGGCAATGGCCGCCTGCTTCCCGAGGCGCCGCCGGCCAGCGAGCCGGCGGATGCCTATGTCTACGATCCCGCCAACCCGGTGCAGACGATCGGCGGCGGCGATTGCTGCAATGGCGGCCTGGTCACCGCCGGAGCGTTCGACCAGCGGGTGATCGAGGCGCGCAATGACGTGCTCGTCTATACCAGCGATCCGCTGACCGAACCGATGGAGGTTTCGGGCTTCGTCGAGGCGGTGCTCGCCGTGTCGTCCGACGCCCGCGACACCGACTTCGCCGTCAAGCTGGTCGACGTCGCGCCGGACGGCACCGCCTACATCCTCGGCGATACCATATTGCGCGCACGCTATCGCGACGGATTCGAGCGGCCGCAGCCTATGGCAGCCGGCCGCATCTATACGATCCGGCCGACCCCGATCACGATCAGCAACACCTTCCTCCCGGGGCACCGGATCCGGATCGAGGTGACGTCGTCCAATTTCCCGAAATTCGCGCGCAACCTGAACACGGGCGGCGACAACGAGACCGGGACCGAGATGGCGGTCGCACGCAACCAGATCCATCATGCCGGCGAGAACGCTTCCTATGTCGTGCTGCCGGTCGTGCCGGCGCCGCGCTGACTACGCCAAATCGCCTAAAATGAGATAATTGGGTTGACAATGTTCTGAACAGGATCATTCTGTCCTGAGCGGGACGAAAGCACAATTCGGCGCCCGCGCTGTTGCGAGAGGGGCGAAAGTGCTGTTCGTACGTGTTTCGGTCGCGGCTCTGATCCGGGGGGAAAACTGATGGCCTTCGCCGCCAAGCCGCAGGCCGGCGTCGACGAGGACGCAGCAGCCGGGGCGCAGGCCGATCGACGGGCGCTGCCGCGTCCCTACCTCCTCTTCCTCGGCGCCGAGCGGGACCGCAGCTACGCCAAAACCGCCTTCGGCCTGAAGGACTGGGCGCCCGACGACTGCATCGGGGAATATGCCTATGGCGATTCCCCGATCAGCCTGGGGCTGCCCGCTTTGACGCCGGCCGAGGCGCACAGCCGCGGCGCGCGCTCGCTGGTGATCGGCGTCGCCAATGCGGGCGGGATCATCGTCGACGAATGGATCCCCCACCTCGTCGCCGCGATGGAGGCCGGGCTGCACATCGTCAGCGGCATGCATGCCCGCCTCGCCGACGTTCCCGCGCTCAGGCAGGCGGCCGAGGCCGCGGGCGTCC
This sequence comes from Sphingosinicella terrae, assembly GCF_003347635.1. Taxonomy (GTDB): domain Bacteria; phylum Pseudomonadota; class Alphaproteobacteria; order Sphingomonadales; family Sphingomonadaceae; genus Allosphingosinicella; species Allosphingosinicella terrae. The sequence goes on along the minus strand of NZ_QDFY01000002.1, from coordinate 347,888 downwards.
AACTCATCGACGTGCGCACGCCGCCGGCCGGCATCCCCGTCGGCACCGGCCGCAAGCGCTCCGGCCGGCGGCTGCTGACCGTCGGAACCGATTGCGCGCTCGGCAAGAAATATACCGCGCTCGCCATCGCGCGCGGGCTCCAGGCGCGCGGCCTCGACGCCGATTTCCGCGCCACCGGCCAGACCGGGATCCTGATCGCCGGCGGCGGCATGCCGATGGACGCCGTCGTCTCCGACTTCGAATCCGGCGCCGCCGAAATGCTCAGCCCCGATGCCGCTCCCGACCATTGGGACGTCATCGAGGGGCAGGGATCGATCCTCCATCCCGCCTTTGCCGCCGTCTCGGTCGGCCTGCTCTACGGCAGTCAGCCCGACATCGTCATCCTGTGCCACGATCCGGACCGGGATCATCTTCTCGGCTATCCGCACCAGCCCGTCCCGGGTATCGCCGAGACGATCGAGGCGACCTTGCTGCTGGGGAGACGCGTGAATCCGGAGATACGCTGCGCAGGAATCAGCCTCAACACGCGCGATCATGACGCGGACGCGGCAGAGGCGCTGATGCGATCCCTCGCCAATCAGCACGGCCTGCCGGTGGCGGATCCGATCCGTGGCGGCGCGCGCTTCCAGGCGCTGCTCGACGCCTGCCTCGCATGACGTTCCCGGCCGGGCCGCTCGCAAGGAGACGCCGCTGAGCGCCCAGCCCACCTTCTTCGAGCGCTTCCTGCTGCCCGGCCTGACCTTCAAGGCGGTAGTGATCGGGGGCGGCTATGCCACCGGCCGCGAACTGGCGGAGTTCTTCCTGCCGAGCGGCCCCCTCGGCGGCCTCTATGGCATGCTGCTCGCCATGCTGATCTGGAGTGCGGTCTGCGCCGCCGCCTTCGCCCTCGCCCGCCAGCTCCAGGCCTATGATTACAGGACGCTGCTGAAGGCGGTGCTCGGCCCCGGCTGGCTGCTGTTCGAATTCCTCTATCTGCTGTTTCTCGTCCTGATCCTCGCCGTCGTCTCGGCGGCCGCGGGCGAGATCGTCGCCGCCCTCTCGGACGCGCCGCCGCTCGCCGGCACCCTGCTGCTGATCGTGGCGATCGCGGCGGTGACGAGCTTCGGCAATCAAGGGGTCGAGAAGACTTTCCGGTTCACCTCCTCCTTCCTCTATCTGGTCTACGGCCTGTTCCTCGTCCTCGCGATCGTCAACTTCGGCGGCGGCGTCGCCGACTCGCTGGCCGGCGCCGCGGTCTCCAGTGACTGGATCGTCGCCGGCACCACCTATGCCAGCTACAATGTCGTCGCGGCCGTCGCGGTGCTGCCCTTCGTCCGCCACATGACCTCGCGCCGCGATGCGATCGTCGCCGGCGTCCTGGCCGGACCGCTGGCGATGGCGCCCGCCATCATCTTCTTCCTCAGCATGGCCGCCTTCCATCCCGAAATCGCCGGAGTCACCCTGCCGTCCGACTTCCTGCTGGCGCGGATGGGCCTGCCCTGGTTCCACCTCCTGTTCCAGATCATGATCCTCTGCGCCCTGCTCGAGACCGGGGTCGGCGTCGTCAACGCGCTCAACGAGCGCATCGAGGTGGCAGTGCGGGCGCGCGGGCGCGACGGCTTTCCGTTCAGCGGCCGATTGCTGGTCGCCGCGATCCTGCTCCTCGGATCGGCCTTCGCCGCGGTCCGCTTCGGCCTCGTCGCGCTCATCGCCGAGGGCTATGGCGCCTTCGGCTACATCATGCTGGCGGTGTTCGTGCTGCCGCTGATGACGGTCGGCCTCTGGCGCCTCGCCCGCACGCCCGGCTGAGCCCCCTCGGCGGGCGCCTTATTCCGCTTCGTAGACGGGCAGGAGAAGCGCCGACGGGCGGGCGGTGTCGTGGAAGACCGTCTGGCGGGCGGTCCGCCATTCCGTGTCGGTCGCCACCGGATTGCCGCTATTCTGGTTGGGGTTGAAGAAGGGCGCGGCGCTGCTCGAAATCTCGACCCGGATCCGGTGCCCGGGCAGGAAGCGGTGGCCGATCGCGCCGAGATCGATCTCGTAGCGCTCGACCTCACCGGGCGTAAGCAGGACGGGCTCCGCCTCGCGGCCACGGCGATAGCGCGCGCGGACGATGCCGACGGGACGCGCACCGAGGATGATGGCCCGTCCGTCCGGGCCGACGTCGGAGATCGCCGCGGTGAAATCGGTGTCGCGGGCGTCGCTGGCGGCATAGAGCTCCATGGTGACGGTACCGATGACCTCGACCGACTCGGCCAGCGGACCGGTCGAGTAGACGAGCACGTCCTCCCGCGCCTGGGGTTCGTTGCGCAGGTCGCCGAACAACCCGGTCTTCATGAAATTGAGCTCGACCGGATTGCGCGGATCGTAGACATATTCGTCCGCTGGCTCTTCGCCCGGCCGGTCCCAGCTCAGCCGGCCGTCGCCGTCCAGCGTGTTGGCGTCGCCGCCGCCCGACAGATAGAGCCGCCGGCGCGCCTCGTCCGGGACCGGCAGCGCGTCGAAGGTACGCCAGATGTCGGCGCCGGTGACGAACAGGGTGACCCGCGCCCAAGCCGGCTTGGGCCCGGTCTGCTTCAGATAATGATCGAAGAAGGCGAGGCGCATCGCCCGATTGTCGAGGATCGAATTGGCCGGCAGCGGCATCGCGCCCATCCGGTCCCGGCCGCCCATGAAGGTCTGGGCGTGGTTCCAGGGGCCGATCGTCAGATAGGCGTCGCGCGGCCGCTCGCGGCGCGCCTCGAAGCCGCGCCAGTAATAGAGCGTGCCGTGCTGGTCGCCGTCGAACCAGCCGGTGGTCAGCATCATCGGCAGGTCGATCCGGTCGAAATCCTCGGCGGTGAAGCTGATCCGCCGCCAGTAAGCGTTGAGCGTGTCGTTCTCGAGGAATTGCCGGTAGAGGCGGTTCTCGCGGCCGATCACAGCCTCGTCGAGGGTGATGAGCGGCCGGTGGGCCAGCGCCGCGTCCCAGTCGACCTCGGCCTGATTGGGTCCGCTTTCGGTATCGTCGGCCCAGGTGCGCAGCCAGTTCAGACCCCAATGGAGCATGAACGCCCCCTGCACCGTCGGCATCTCTTCGTGATAGCGTCCGGCCGGCGCGGTCGGCGCGATGCAGGCGAGGCGCGGCGGCCGCTCGCGGGCGGCCAGCAGCTGGACCGTTCCCAGATAGGAATAGCCGAGCATGCACAGGCGCCCGTTCGCCCAATCCTGGGTGGCGAGGCTCTCGATGCTGTCGAAGCCGTCCTGCGCCTCCTGGAACAGGAAGTCGAACTCGCCCTGCGATCCGCCGGTGCCGCGGGAATCCTGGATCGCGACGGCATAGCCGTGCCCGGCATAAAATTCGGCGAGCTCGACGAAGGGGCGCATCGTCCGCATGCGATAGGGCGATTGCATCAGCAGGACCGGGTAGCGGCCTTCGGCGGCGGGTAGCCAGATGTCGGAGACGAGCACCACCCCGTCGCGCATCGTCGTGCGCACGCCCTCGATCCTCCGGATCGGGACGGGCGTGCGATCGGCGGACCGCACGGCCGCCGGTTCCGGCCGCTGCGCCTGGGCGGGGGCGAGCGTCGCGACCAGGGCCGCGGCGCCCATGAGTCCGAGCTTGACGCGATTCTTCGGCATCTGCTTCCTCCCCTCAAGGCGGCACGATCCTGTGCCGGGCCTCGCCGACCTTATCATCCCCGTTGAGACAATGAAGTCCTAGTTGGGACATCCTTCAGTCTCTCCCAGCGCGCGAGGAGCCGGCGGGGCGGACGCGCAGGCGGCGAAGCGGGTGGCGCCGCTGTCTTCGACCCCGCAGCGTGGCACCCGGCGCGTGGCAAAGAACCCACAATGAATCGCTTTCTGCGCGGGGCCGTTGACAAATGTCCGATTTGATCCCTTACTTCTCCATACAGGCCTGTCCGGTCTTGATCGGGTTGGTTAGGTCGCAATCGGACACCGACCGGCAGGCAGCACAAGTCAGGGAAACAACCAGACAGGTCGCTGGCTGGCCGAAGGGCGGACCGGCGGACCGGGCAAGGGGGAGAAGGACTATGATTCGACGGCAGCGCGCGCTTCGCACGGCTCTTTCGGCCTCGGCCGCCGGCATGGCGCTCCTCGTCGCCCGTCCAGCTCTTGCCCAGGATCCGCCGGCCGAGGGAGCGACCGACGCGGCGGCGGCGACCGCGCAGGACGAAAGCGACGAGAACATCCTGGTCACCGGCTCGCGCATCGAGCGGGCCGGCTTCGAGCAGCCGACACCGACGACCGTGGTCGGAGCGGCCGAGATCCAGCAATCCGCCCGGGTCAACCTCCAGCAGGCGCTGAACGAGCTGCCGCAGACCCGCAATTCGGTCTCGCCGAACCAGTCGATCGCCAACACCACCAGCGGTACCGCGCCGGTCGAGCTTCGCGGACTTGGATTGTCGAGGACCCTCACCCTCGTCAACGGCCGGCGCTTCATCGGCGACAACAACCTCAACTTCGTCCCGACCAACCTGGTCGAGCGGGTCGAGATCGTCACCGGCGGCGCGTCGGCCGCCTGGGGATCGGGCGCGGTCGCCGGCGTCGTCAACATCATCCTCAACGACGACCTCGAGGGCCTCAGCGTCGGCGCCCAGACCAGCCTGACCTCGCGCGGCGACGGCTGGCGCTATCAGTTCGACGCCGCCTACGGCACCCATTTCGCCGACGGCGCCGGCCACTTCATGATCGGGGCCGAATATGTGAACGACGAAGGCATCGGCGTCGGCGGCCGCTACGACCGTCCCTGGTTCGGCGCCGGAGTCGTCGAGCGCCCCGACGGCCGCTTCGAGATCCAGCCCAATGTCGACGATCTGGCGCCGATCAGCTTCGGCGGCACGGTGCTCTCCGGCCCCTTCGCCGGCCAGGTCTTCGATCCCGACGGCAGCCTTCGTCCGGCAGAGCCGCGAGACTTCTTCAGCCTCTTCGACACCCTCATCGTCGGCAGTCCGCTGAAGCGGCTCGGAAGCTATGCGCGGCTGAGCTACGACCTTGGCGGGACGACCCTCTGGGCCGACGCGGCCTATGGGCGATCGGACGTCAACCAGCCGTTCCTGCCGGATCCGGCCGGCTCGGTCCTGGTCTTCGGCGTCGCGGCGGACAATCCGTTCCTGACCCCCGGCATCCGCCAGCAGCTGGCCGATTCCGGCGAGACCTCCTTCCTCGTCGGCCGCCTGTCGCGCGACATCTTCACCCTCCAGTTCGACGCCCTCCGCGAGACCAAGGAGATCGCCTTCGGCGTCGACGGCAGCTTCGGCGGCAGCTGGCGCTACGACGCGCATTTCAGCCATGGCGAAGTCGACAGCCGCCAGCGCTTCTACAATTCCTCGATCCCGGCCAATTTCCTGCGCGCGATCGATGCGGTGGAATCGGGCGGCCAGATCGTCTGCGCGGTCAATGCCGACGCCGATCCGGCGAACAACGATCCGGCCTGCGTGCCGCTCAACCTGTTCGGCGAGAATGCCGCGTCGGCCGGGGCGATCGACTATGTCACCGGCACCCAGATGCAGGACACGGTCAGCAAGCTCGATTCGGTCGCCTTCCGCGTCCAGGGCGACCCGTTCACCTTGTGGGCCGGGCCGGTCTCGATCGCCTTCGGCGCGGAAGCGCGGTGGGAGGAGCAGTCGGAGACGATCGGCGAGCTCGACGCCGCCGGCGCCTTCGGCACCCCGATCTTCAACGATCCGCTCGAAGGCGGCTTCAACGTCAAGGAAGGCTTCTTCGAGGCGCTGGTGCCGCTCGTCGACAGCGCCTCCTTCGACCTCGATCTGAACGGCGCCGTCCGCTACTCCGACTACAGCCTGAGCGGCGGCATCTGGTCGTGGAAGCTCGGCGGCACCGCGCGGCTGTTCGACGCGCTGCTGCTGCGCGCCACTCGTTCGCGCGACATCCGCGCGCCGGGCATCGGCGACCTGTTCGCGGTCAACTCGATCAACATCGCGCCCGTGGTCGACAATGACCGCGAAGGCCGCGAGGGCAATCCCGGCTACAATCCGAACCCGCTCGCCACCATCTTCAGCGGCGGCAATGTCGATCTCGTTCCCGAAGTCGCCCGGACGTGGACGGCCGGCGCCTCGGTGTCGCCCTCCTTCCTCCCCGGCTTCAGCCTCTCGGTCGACTATTACGACATCAGCATCGGCCGGGCGATCTCGACGCCGAACACGTCGGACATCACCGCCGCCTGCGCGGCGGGCGACGCCGAGGCCTGCGACCGCGTCGTGCGCGATGCGACGGGCACGATCACGACCGTCTTCGCCGTCGCCGCGAACATCGCCAGGTTCAAGACGAGCGGCTTCGACTTCGAGATCGCCTACCGGATGCCGATGTCGCGCATCGCCGACATTCCGGGCTCGCTGAGGCTGCGCGCGCTCGCCACCTATGTCGACGAGCTGGTCTTCGATTCGGGCGCGAACGTGCGCGACACGGCCGGCGACGTCGGCGATCCCGTCGCCAACGGCGTGCCGAAGTGGCGCGGCAATTTCAGCATCGCCTACGAGAATGACGACTACACGATCGACGCGCGCATCCGCTATGTCGGCGGCGGCCAGTTCAACGACGAGCTCGACATCGTCAACGGCGACATCGGCGCGCGCGTCTATTTCGATCTCGGCACCGAGTTCAGGGTCCGCGAGCGCTTCACCTTCTATGCGCGGGTGAGCAACCTGTTCGACGAGAATCCGCCGCTGATCACCACCACCTACAGCCCGCATTACGACGTGGTCGGCCGCACCTTCACCGTCGGCGCCCGCGTCCGCTACTGACCCGGCATCGCGCCGACGATGCCGAACAGGAACCCGGGGCCGGCACCGCGATTCAGGGCTCGCGCCGCCGCTTCCGGGCCACGATCCGGCGGCTCAGCTCGCCGCCGGAAAGGGCCGAAGCCGGTCCCGGCCTGATCCAGGCCGGGACCGGCGGCTCGGTCGAGTCCTCCCTCCCACTTCGTCATCCCGCCAGACGCTCCGGATCCCACCCTCTTCCCGCTCGCTGCGGCTTCGCGCGACAAGAAGGGAGATCCTGGCCCCTTCGACAGGCTCAGGACAGGCTTTCGCCAGGATGACCGAAGGGGAAGGCCGCAGACGCCGGAAGGCGACGCTCGCCCTCTTCCGACCCACTAAGAGGGTCAGCGGCTGCGCCGCTCCCGGCGCTCATCCTCCTGATCTTCCAGCTGCTCGCCAAGCTGCGTCGCGACCGGGCTCGGATTGTAATTGGCGGCCAGCGCGAAGGCGGCGGAACCGGGCTCTGCCGCGAAAGGCACCGGATCGACGGTGAAGGCGGTGAACTCGCGGCCTTCCTGGACGAGGGCGCGGCGGCCGCGGACGAGAAGGCCGCCAATGACGCCGGCGCCCAGGACGGCACCGACCGTTGCCGCGGTATTCCCCTCGCCTTCCTGCCTATGCATGCCGCGAAGCGGAATGCGCCGGCCGGCAATGTCGAGATAGCGGAATGCAATCTCCATCTTGCCCGATTTGCCGAACGCGCCGGTGCCGGTGCGCCAGGTGACCTGACCCATGGCGCGCGCCCCGCGCGGGATGACCACCTGACCGTCCGAATAGACGTCCTGAACGACGGTCAGGGAGAAATTGTCACCTTCATCGTGCGTCCGGCTGCTGAGCTGCTCGTTGATCGCAAGCTGGATCGGCGCCCCCGCGGCCAGCAGCAACTGCACCGGCTCGGGCGCGACCACGGGCGCCGGCGGTGCCGGCAGTGCCGGCGCGGCTGCCAGCGCGGTCTCGGAAGGCGCGGGAGCGAGCGCGGGTTCGACCGGCATATTCTCCTGCGCAAGCGCTGGCACGGCAACGGACGCGCCAAGCAGCGCGCCCACAATCATCCTGTTCATGGCATTCCCCCCATTGCGATTCGCAATGGACGCAAGCTTCAACAGAAAGTCATCCTTGGCAAGAGACTGGCCGAGTACGGCAATCTTTTCTTGGGACGACTGAACCCGCCAGAGCCGAACGAACAGGCGCTCCATGCCAACTTCGCCAGGCAAGTCGTCGTCCTGGCAAGAGGTCAATCATGCTTCGAACTCCCATCACGCTTGCCTTTGGCTGCACCCGGTCTTCAGTCGATCCGAGGTCCGGATCGTTCGAACTACGCGCGCAAGCGGTTTTCCCGACTGCGCAACGGCAGCGCGGACCCGAAACGATTGCGGCGCGTTGAGCGGCGGAACAAGGAGGACCGACATGCGAATGATCTTCGCGCTGCCACTGCTGCTGGTCGCCGCCTGCGGCGTCAACAACGACCCGCAGAACGACACCGTCACCCTGGAATATGACCAGAACCAGGTCGAGGAGACCGCGCAGGACCTCGGCAATGCCGCCGACGACGCCGCGACCGAGATCGGCGAGGCAGCGCGGGGCGCCGGCCGCGCGATCGAGAACGAGGTCGGCGATATCGACGTCGACGTCGACGTCCGCCGCAACCAGGCCGAGAATTCCCAGTGACGCGATAATCCCCGGATCGGGACAGGCGGCGTCGTCCGTCCGGCGGCAGGCTGTCGGAAAAGTCGTCCGCAAAAGGGAGACTGTCCCGATCCGCGGATTGCCCGACTGGGCGGCGGCACCGCCCTTCGGCCGCGGCATCCGCCATTTTGATCGATCGCGCACGCAACCTTGTCGCAGGGTCGGTGCGTTATCACCGCCGCTCGGTCAGCTTCCGGCGGAGCAGGACGGGAGTCGACATGTTCGAGGGGATCGGCGCGGCGCAGTGGCTTGGCTCGGCCTTGTTCGGGGCGATGGTGGCGGCGCTCATCGCGCTCGTGCCGCATCCCCGCCTGCGCCCGGCCCTGCTCCTGATCTGGCTGCTCGCGCCCGGCCTCGTCCTGGCCGGAACGAGCTCTGTGGTCGATCTCGGCGGCTTCCTGCTGATGTTCCTCTTCCTCCAGCTCTTCCCCGGCCTCGGCTGGGTGATGGTCGCCCTTCCCGCCTTCCTGCTCGCGCGGATGATCGCGAAGCGGCATCGGGCCGCAGCCTGAAGCCCGGACGCGGCACGGCACCGGGAGCGGCGGCGCGCGTTCGGTGCCCGGGATGATCCTCGATGAGCTCTGACGCGGGCCGCCTCGTCGAGGCCGGGGCGAAGCTGGCCGAAAGCCGCGGCGCGAGGCTGTTCGGCCGCAACACGATCGCCAGCTTCCTCGCCTTCGGGATCGACCTCGCCTTGCTGTGGACGCTCGTCGAGGTCGCCGGAATCGGCCGGCTGCCCGCCGCCGCCGCTGCCTTCCTGCTGGCGATGAGCGTGCACTATGTCGTGTCGCGCCTCTGGGTGTTCAAAGGGAGCCGGCGCGGCATGGCGAGCGGCTATCTCTATTTCCTCGTCAATGCCGGCATCGGCCTGGTGGTGACCCTGGCCGTCTTCTGGTCGCTGATCGACCTGCTCGAGATCCAGTATCTGATCGCCCGCCTGATCGCGTCGGTCGTCGCCGGTCTGCTCGTCTTCTTCCTCAACGCCGCGTTCAACTTCAAGGCGATCTGAACCCGAACAGGCCGGCGCGCGCCGGTCCTGCAGCCGGCCTCATCCGCTGCGGGGGTGCGGCTCCGTGACCGACAGCTGCGGCTCGAGATGCAGATAGCGCTGGTTGAAGTCGCCGACCTGCCGCAGGCGCTCCCAGTCCGGGAAGCTGACATTGCGCTTGCTGCGCTGGATCAGGCCGTCCGCCTGCAGCGCCTTCAGGACGCGATTGACGTGGACCGGAGTGAGACCGGTGGCATCGGCGAGCTGCTCCTGCGTCATCGGCAGCTCGTAGCCGTAGCGGTCGGCCAGCCCCTCGGCCTCGAGCCGCAGCGCGAACTCGCACAGGAGGTGGGCCAGCCGGGTCCGCGCGTCCCGCCGGCCGACGTTCAGCACCCATTCGCGGAAGATCGCCGCTTCGACCAGGATCTTGACCAGGACGGCCTGGCCGACGGCCGGACGGGTCCGGATCAACTCCTGAAGATCGCGCCGGGCGACGAACGCCACGTCGCCGCGGGTCAGCATCTGAACGCTGTGATCGGCGACGTCGAGCAGCAGGTTCTGGAAGTCGGTCGCCTCGCCGGGGACGTGGATCGCGACGATCTGCCGGTCGCCGTCGCCGGTCAGCTTCTGCCGATAGGCGAAACCCGACAGGAGCACGGCGCATCGATCCGGCGGGTCGCCTTCGCGGACCGTGTATGTCGACGGCTCCAGGGTCTTGGGCGTGAAGGGCAGCGACAGCACCGCGGAGCGGTCGGCCTCGGAGAGCGGCGTGCGCAGCTCGAGATTGCGCAGCAATAGCTCGAGCGGGCCCTTGGTATTCGTCATGACAGCTCCCGCGATGGAAGGGCGGGAGCACGATCATCTCTCAGTCGCCGGAGCCCGGATATCCGATCGGCGATACCGTCTCCATAACATCATCGGTGCGAAATTGATATGATCCAGGATTGTTTGCTACTGATTATCATGGATTTGGTTCTGCGCCGGATGTATGTAGGAGCGATCGTCGACTCGCTTTGGGCGTCGGCGGCTGAGAGACCGCGAGCTCCCGCCCAAATGCCGGAGCCCGTATGACCCTCTATTATTTCCATCTCCGCGACGGCGAGGATATCCTGCTCGATCCCGAAGGGCGGGATCTCGGCTCGATGGAAGCCATTCGCGAGGCGACGCTGCGCGAGGCGCGCTCGATCATCAGCAGCGATTCACTCGAGGGCAAGGTGAAGCTCAGCTATCGACTCGACGTCGAGGATGAATCCGGAAAGGTCGTGCACCGTCTGCAGTTCGAGGATGCGGTGAGCCTCCAGCGCGGCAGGGTACCGGAATAAGCGGCTGACGCCGCTATCATGTCTCGATGAATCGTGCGGGGACGATCGTCGGTCCTCGCCAGGCGGGCGCCGCACCTTCCGCGCCCTGCCGGCGAAAGCTAAGCGTGTCCCTAGCAGGGCCGGCCGGGATGCGGCGGTCGGCCAACCCGCACGCCGAAGGAAGAATCGCCCCATGCAGCAGCAGATCGCCGTCGTCACCCTCGCCGCACGCGACCTCTCCGCCTCCCGCCATTTCTATGTCGACGGCTTCGGCTGGACCCCGGCGTTCGAGAATGACGAGATCGTCTTCTACCAGATGAACGGGCTCGTCCTCGCCACCTGGCTCGCCTGTGCGCTCGAAGCCGACATGGAGCGGCCCACGGGTCCCGGCCCGGCCGGATTCGCGCTGGCGCACAATGTCGGCAGCGCGGCCGAGGTGGCATCGGCGATGGCGCGGTTGCTCGCCGCGGGCGGACGGCTGCTCCGTCCGGCCGACGCGCCGCCACAGGGCGGCCTTCGCGGCTATGTCGCCGATCCCGACGATCATGCCTGGGAGATTGCCTGGAACCCCGCCTGGCCGATCGATGCGCAGGGACATGTCACCTTCGCCGCCTGAGCCGGCGACCGGCAAGTCTCGGCGTCCCGGTCGAGCCTGATCGACCCAACATAGGTTTGGGCAGCCCGTCCCCCGATACGCTAGCCCGAGCAGATCGCCGCGCCTATCCCGGCCTGCCGGTGCCTGGGGGACCGAGTGCGCTCTCGCCAAGAGAGAGCGAATGCAGGACCGGTCCCAGACGCTATCCCCGATGATCGACAAGCTCCAGCTGTGGCGCCCGCTGGATCCAGCGGAAAAGCGGGCGATCCTCGCTTTGCCCCACAAGGTCGAGGAGGCGCGAGCGCACGCCTGTCTCGTCCGCGAGGGCGAGAAGCCTTCGCACTCATGCCTGCTGCTCGAGGGATTCGCCTTTCGGCACAAGGTGCTCGTGGACGGCTCCCGCTCGATCAGCGCCATCCACATGAAAGGCGATATCGTCGATCTCCAGAACGCGCTCCTCGGAACCGCCGACCACAGCGTCGAGACGCTGACGCGCGCGACCGTCGCCTTCATTCCGCGCGAAGAGATGAAGCGGATCGCCTTCGAATTCCCGTCGGTCGGCCTCGCCATGTGGTACGACACGCTCGTCGACGGCTCCATCTTTCGCGAATGGATCGCGAACATCGCCCGCCGCGACGCGGCCGCAAGGCTCGCCCACCTCCTCTGCGAATTCGGATTGCGGCTGCAGGCGATCGGGCTCGGCGACCGCCGGAGCTATCAGCTACCGATGACGCAGGAGCAGCTTGCCGACGCCACCGGCCTCACCTCCGTCCATGTGAACCGGACGCTGATGGACCTCGAGTCGCGCGGCCTTATCGCCCGCAGCAAGAAGGCCGTCACCATCGCCGACTGGAAGCGGATGGAGGATGCGGCCGGCTTCAACGAGGCCTATCTCCATCTTCGTGGCCAGGTCAGCTTGAGTCCGCCTTGAGGGGGTTCTCGTCGCAACACGGAGCGTGATCGCCCTCCGGACGCTTCTCGACGAGGCAACTTCGCGCCGCCGACGCGTTTTAACCTGGATCAGAAACGGGAGGACGCCGTGCGAAATCCGTTGCGATTGAAGCTGGAGCAATATGCCGGCTTCGAAGAGCGAGAAGGCCGCCGCCTCGACGAACTCGTGGCGCAGCGCACGCAAGTCTTCGCGCCCAAGCAGGACATCCTCACCGAAGGCGAGAAGGTAAAGGAAATCCATATCGTCCTGTCGGGGCTCGCCGCCCGCTACAAGCTTCTGGACGAGGGCGAGCGGCAGATCATGGCCTTCCTCATTCCGGGCGACATCTGCGACCTCGAGGTCTTCGTCCTCGAGGAAATGGACCATGGCATCAGCGCCATGACCGAGACGGTCTGCGCGGTCGTCCCCGCCGAGACGATCAAAGGGCTGCTGACCGAGATGTCGTGCCTGACCCAGGCGCTGTGGTGGAGCACGATGACCGATTCAGCGGTGCTTCGGGAACGCATCATAGATCATGGCAGGCGCGATGCGCGGGAGCGTATAGCCCATCTCTTCTACGAGCTGCTGGTGCGCTACCGGATCATCGACGAGGCGAAGGACAATAGCATTCCGTTCCCGCTGACCCAGGAAGAGCTGGCCGATTCAACGGGGCTCACGCCCGTCCATGTGAACCGGACGCTGAAGCAGCTGCGCGAGGACCGGCTGATCGAGCTGAAAGGGCGGGTCCTGAAGGTCCTCGATCCGCAAGGCCTGCGCCGCGCAGCGCGTTTCAATCCCAACTACCTTCACCTGCGCAAGGCCGAGGAGGGCCTTCGCGGTGAAGCCGACAGGGTGAAGGATCTGGTCTGAAGGGGACGTCGGTGCCGCACTTCTTCTTCGATCTCCACAACGGTCTCGGCCTCGTCTCCAACGAGGAGGGCCGGGAGCTGCCGGACCTCGAAACCGCCCGGCGGGAAGCGATCAAGGGCATCCGCTCGATCATCAGCGCGGAGGTCGAGAAAGGTGAGCTCGACCTTACCGGGCGGCTGGTGGTTCGCGACGGCGACGGGGCGGAAACGCTGGTCATCCCTTTCCACGAATCGCTGACGATCGTCGGACGATGGACCGCGCCCGCCGCCTGATCCAGCGGCCGACCCGCCCTTCCCCGCCCCTCCGGCGCCCTCACCGGCGCGGCGGCGATATTATCTGCAACTTCGCGACGGCACGGACGAAAGCCTCGATCCCGATGGGCTCGAGCTTCCCCATCTCGAAGCGGTCAGGAACGCCGTGCTCACCGGGGCCCGCGACGTCATCAGCAACGACGTCAAGAGCGCGGGCGTCATGGATCTGCGCTACCGGATCGATGCCGAGGACCGTGCCGGCGAGATCGTCCACAGCCTGGCCTTCGCGGACGCCGTGAAGATCATCCACCAGCGCGCCTAGAGCGATTTCCAGTCGGATGAGATCATCCGACGACTCGGAAATCGCGACATATCAAGCCTCTAGACCGGGTGATCTGGTGCCATCAGATCACAATTCGGTCTCGCACGCTCCCGTGCAGCGGAATCCGTCGTCGAGGCGGCCGAGGCGCGGCGCGGAGCCCTTTCCCGGTTCAGCCCAAGGTCAGGCATCCGGCGGCACGCACGCGCCATGAAAGCCGCGATCGCTCTCTTCGCCCCCTGCCTCCTCTCCGCCTGCGCCGCCACCACCGCGTCGAACGGCATCGAAGGTCCGGTCGGGCTGGGCGAGATCGCCTATGTCGACGGTCCGCGCGTCCGCCCCGACCGCCTCGTCGAGGACAGCCGCTGCCCGATCGACGCCCAATGCGTCTGGGCGGGGCGCGTCGTGCTTCGGGCGACGGTGATCGGAGGCAGCTGGTCGCGGCCGGTCGACCTCATTCTCGGCGAGCCCGTCCAGGTCGCCGACGGGATGCTGACTCTCGTCGCGGTCGCGCCGGAGCGCCGGTCGGAAGCGGCGGTCCGGCCCGAGCAGCTCCGCTTCACCTTCGCCTTCCAGGGCGGTCTCTGAGCGCAGGCTCCCGGGAGGACCGCCCTTCCAATCGGACGGCCCTCATCGAGAATCATCCGCCCGCTTCGACCTTGCCGCCGGCGCAGCCGATGCACAGCGCCACGCTGGGGTCGTTGTGCAGCCGCCCTTCGGCAATATCTTCGCCGCACGCGGTGCAAGCGCCGAACTCGTCCATGTCCAGGCGTCGGAGCGCGGCCGCGATACGGTCCTTCTCCGCCTGCCGCCGCCGCTGCGCCGCCAGGGCCATCGCCTGGACCTGCATGGCGTCGATGCGCGAGAGGCGGCCGACTTTGTCCTGGTCGAGCGGAACCGGCGCGCGGTCGGATTCGCCGATGCGCGCCTCCTCCTCCAGCTGCGCGAGCCGGACGAGGAGGCGCGGGCGGGCTTCGTCCTTCTCCATCCGGCCAGCCGGTCAGCGGAACAGCAGGACGGGCAACAGGACGCCCCGTATTACGGCCGTCGTCGTGCTGCCGACGATCAGCGTCCGGAGCGGCGAATGCCCGTACGCTCCCATCACGACGAGATCGGCGCCGCATTGCCTGGCCTCGGCGATCACCACGTCGTCGGCGCTGCCGGGGACGATCTCGGCTCGCTTCGCCCGCTCCCCGAGCACCTCCCCCGCCCATCGCAGGGCGTCGCGGTTGCGATCCGTCTCGCCGCCGGCGATGACCAGGTGCAGCGCGACGTCCGCGAAGAGCGGCGAGGTCGCGGCGAAGCTGACCGCCTTTCGCGCGCTCGGGCCTCCATCGAAGGCGATCAAGGTGCGCTCGATCGGCCGGAATTCCCGCGACGCCACGAGCACCGGCTTCACGCTCTGCCTGACGGCGCGCTCGACCTTGCTGCCGAGATGGCCCTTGGCGAAATCCGCCGAGGCGCCTCGCTTGCCGATGACGACCAGATCCGCATCCGCCTCCCGCTCGATCACGGTCTCCACGATGCCGCCGTGGCGGTGGCACAGCCGGACCGCCACGCCCGCCCCCTTCAGCCGCGCCTCGGCCGCGTGGAGCAGGAGCTTGCCCTGCTCGCGGGCGAGACGGCCCTCGGCCTCGTCGATCCGGGTGAGCTCCTCCAGGAGACCGCTCTTGGCGCCGAGGCCGACCGCGCCGCTGAGATCGTGCCGCGCGGCGACGGCGTCCTTGCGCTGGATTACGTGAAGCACCTCGACCTCCCCCTCGAGACGGGAAGCGGCCCAGCCGGCATGGTCGACGACGCTGGTCGCATAAGGCGAGGCGTCGATGCAGGCGATGATCTTCATGTCGCTCTCCTCAATGCGGGGACGTCGCGTCTTCCGTGCCCGGCTTGTCGTGCAGGCCGAAGCGGTCGATCATCGTCGCGCTCGCGTCGTTGAGGCCGACGATGTCCACGCTCGTCCCTTCGCGCCGGAACTTGAGCACCGCCTTGTCCAGCGCCGCCACCGCCGAAATGTCCCAGAAATGCGCCCGGCTCACGTCGATCGTGACGGCATCCAGAACCTCCTTGAAGTCGAAGGCGGCAAGGAATCGCTCCACCGACGCGAAGAAGATTTGGCCGGTGAAGACGTAGGTCCGCCGCGTCCCGTCGGCGGCCAGCGCCGAGCGGACGGCAAACAGCCGGCGCACCTTGCTCGCGAAGAATATTCCGCTGAGCAGGACCCCGGCCAGGACGCCCTGCGCAAGATCGTGCGTCCAGACGACCACGACCACCGTCGCCACCATCACCGCCGAGGAATGCCAGGGGTGGGTGCGCAGGTTTCGGATCGACGTCCAGCTGAACGTGCCGATCGAGACCATGATCATGACCGCGACGAGCGCGGGCATCGGAATCTGCGCCACCCACGGCCCGAGCACGACGATGAGGAACAGGAGGAACAGGCCCGCGACCAGGGTCGACAGACGGGTGTGGCCGCCTGACTTCACGTTGATCACCGACTGGCCGATCATGGCGCAGCCGCCCATGCCGCCGAGGAAGCCGGTGACGAAATTGGCGATCCCCTGCCCTTTCACTTCGCGCGCCTTGTCGCTCGGCGTGTCGGTGAGGTCGTCGACGATCTGCGCGGTCAGCAGCGATTCGAGCAGTCCTACGGCCGCCATGGTCAGAGAGTAAGGGAGGATGATCCGCAGCATCTCCAGCGAGAGCGGCGCGTCGGGCAATCGGAAATAGGGCAGGGTCGACGGCAGTTCGCCCATGTCGCCGACCCGGTTCACCGGCAAGGCCAGCCAGATCGAGACGATCGACAGGACGATGATGGCGACCAGCGGCGACGGCACCGCACGGGTGAGACGCGGGAACAGGTAGATGATGGCCAGGCCCCCGGCCACCATGGCGTAGGTCTCCCAGCCGACCCCGGTCAGCTGCGGCAGCTGGGCCAGGAAGATCAGGATCGCGAGGGCGTTCACGAAGCCGGTGATGACCGAGCGGGAGACGAACTGCATCAGCAGGTCGACCCGGAGGAATCCCGCCGCTCCCTGGATGAGGCCCATCAGGATCGTCGCGGCGAACAGATATTCGACGCCGTGATCGCGGACGAGCGGCACGACCAGCACGGCGACCGCCGCGGTAGCGGCTGAGATCATGCCCGGCCGGCCGCCGGCCAGGGCGATGATCACGGCGATGGAGAAGGAGGCATAGAGCCCGACGCGAGGATCGACTCCGGCGATGATGGAGAAGCCGATCGCCTCGGGAATCAAGGCGAGCGCGACGACGATCCCGGCGAGGATGTCCCCGCGAGGATTGGAGAGCCACTCGCGTCGAAGCGCGGCGAATGAGAGCATCTGGGTACCCGGTAAGGCGAAGGAGCGAGGCGGGCGGCCCGGAAGCCCGGTCCGACGGCCTCGTGCTCGAACATTGTCCGGGGGATAGGCGCCCGGCCGAGCCACCCGGCCAAGCCGGGTCCGACGAAGCCGCCCCTATGGCGAACGGCGGGACGCGGCGCAAGCCACCGGAGCCGCCTCGCCAGCGCAGCTTTCCGGTACGCCCCCCCGCGTCTGGACTTCAGACGCGGCGAAGCCGCAGGTTGCGCCATGTCGGCGGGGATGACCGAAAGTCGACGGCCTCGCCATCGCTCGTGAAGAACAGCCCCGGCTCGGTCTCCACGATCAGCCGGACGCCGTCGAGGTAGAGGTGACCGCGTCGCCGCTCGACAACGAGCTCCATCGCGGAGCGACCCCACTGGTCGATCCTGTACCGGCCGACATAACGCTCCCACGCGGACTTGTCCGGCCCCGGCGGTTCGCCGGGACCATCGTTGAAATCGAGGCTCGATTCGCCTTCGGAACATTCGAGATGCGCCGGGAGCAGGTCGGTCGCAGGATGGTGGCGGTAGGTCACCGTCTCGCCCTCGTCATCGATCGTGAACAGCGCGTCCGGCGCCGTCATGCCCAGCGCTGCAGCCGTCTCCTCGCCGTCGCGGCGGAGGTGGAGCTGACCGTCGGCGGCGCGGATCTCGGCGCGAAGGTTGCGCCCGACATAGCGGCCGGCGAGCGCCCTCGCCTGGCTCTCGAGAGGACGGATAGCCGCGAGCGCCGCCGAGGGAAGCCGCGGCGCGCGAGGCCCGAACCTCGAGGAAAGCAACCGATCGATCAAGCCATTGCCGAAGCGATAGCCGGACAAGGCCGGGCGGCTGAACAAGGCGACCCACCCGAGCCCGACCTCGGGACAATAGACCAGATTGCAGCCGAACCCGAAGCCGCCGCCGCGATGGTGCAGCAGCCGCACCGGCGTCGTTCCATGCCGCCGCTCGGAGCGCATGACGCCGAGTCCATAATCGCCGCCGAAGCCGAAGCCGTGCATCTCGCTCCAGAGCTCCCCAGCGAGAATCTGCTGCCCCTGCCACGCGCCCCGTGCCGCCAGGAAGGCCGCATAGGCGGCCATGTCGCGTGCGGTGGTCCAGATTCCTCCGGACGCCACCAGGGGAGTCACCAGCGGCACGTGCGGATAGCCCCTGTGGCTGCCGGAAGCCCGATCGGCGGCGCTCGCATAGATTGCCGGGTCGGCCGTGCTGTTGGTCATGCCGAGCGGGGCGAGCAGCTTGCGCCGGAGCCATTCGGCATAGCCGAGACCCGACTGATGACCGACGATGTAACCGGCAAGATCGTATCCGAGGTTCGAATAGCGGTACCGATCGCCGACCGGGAAGCGCAGCCAGGTTCGCGAGATGCTGCGGACATGCGCCTCGAAGCTGGGCGACGCGGGCTCGTAATTGTTGCCGACCGGCGCCTCGTGCGTGAAGCCGGCCCGGTTGGCGAGAAGCAACCGCAGCGTGATGCGATCCTGCGGCGCTTGCTCGAACCGGCTGTTCACCGAGAAATCGGGCAGGTAGCGCGTGATCGGCACGTCCAGGTCGAGCAGGCCCTCCTGCACGGCGAGCAGCACGGCGACCGCCGTCAGGCTCTTCGACGTCGACTGGATGCTGAAGAGCGTGTCCGGCGTGACCGGCCCGCCATCGCCGCCGGAGGTTCGTCCGAAGCCTTCGAGCCAGACCGGCTCGGCCCGATCGACAAGGCACACCGCGACGGCGCCGATATCGTCATCTGCCATGCCGGCCCGGATCACCTCGCGCTCGGCATCGAGGAGATCTGACGGGCCGGCGCCGCTCTGCGCCCGAAGCTCACCGTGACCGGCCATTCCGGCTGCCACGCCGGCGGCGGCATGGGTCAGAAACGACCGGCGATCGATCGGAAAGGTCATCGCAGCTCCATCATCGGATGCGGGGAGTCTAGATCGGCGCGCGCGCAGGGCAAGCGGCCGCAACACCGCGCTCCTGCCTGCCGCGAGCTCCGGGGAGCATGGATCGCACGCGCTCCGGGGCAGGAGGCGAGCCCGAGCCGGATGGGCCGGCGGGCCTCGGGCCGGACGACAAAGCGGATCGCGGCGGCGACGGGCGAGCCGTCAACCCGCCCGCGGCCCCCACAGGATGACCGCCGCGCCGGCGAGGCAGATGGCGGCGCCGATCGCGTCCCAGCGATCGGGCCGGAACCCTTCGGCGACCCACAGCCAGAGCAGGGCCGCGAGGATGTAGACGCCGCCATAAGCGGCATAGGCCCGGCCGGCATGCTCGGCGTCGACGAGGGTGAGGAGCCAGGCGAACAGGCACAGCGACGCGACGCCCGGGACCAGCCACAGCGGCGACTTGCCGAGCTTCAGCCACGCCCAGAAGGCGAAGCACCCGGCGATCTCGGCCAGCGCCGCGCCGACATAGACGAGAAGGGCCATGTCCGGCCTGTCGCAGGCGCAAAGGGCCGGCGCAAGCGAAGGCGGCCGCCCTCGCCTGCCCCGCCCCCGTGCGGCGGTCCAGCCGCGCGCCAGGATGGTCGGCCTATCTGTCCTCGATGCGGGCGAGGCGGAGCTCGAGACGCTTCAGCTCCCGCAGCAGGGCGATGAAGTTCATGCGTTCGAAGAACCACTGCTTGACGAAACCGAGCGCGAGCAGAGCGGCGAGCGCGCCGGCGGTCCACAGGACGAGCTCGCGCATGCCCGCCGCCTGGAACATGTTCCAGACCGCGAAGAACATGAGGGCAGCCAGCGGGAAGGTCATGAGGAAGATCAGGGTCGCCCAGCCGCCGAGCGGCCCCTTCATCGTGTCCCCGATCTGCCCGAACAGCCCGCGCTGGGCGTCGAGCTCGCGCAGAAACGCCTCGTCATCGGCATCGAGCGCAGCCTTCACCCTGTCGTCGAATCGAGTCATGCCTCATCTCCTTCAAGCGCTGTCTTCAAGTTCTTGCGCGCCGCGAATATCCGCGACTTGACGGTGCCGACCGGGACGCTCGTGGCCATCGCGATCTCGTCGAGCCGAAGCTGCTCGACGAAGAAGAGCGTCGCGGCGATGCGCTGCTCTTCGGGCAGCCGGGCAAAGGCCTGGACGATGGCCGCGCGGTCCTCGTCGCGCGGCGGGACCGACGGCTCGCCGGCTTCGGCAAGCGAGGCGTCCCGCCTCCGCGACGCCGCCTGCGCCCGCACGGCTTCGGCGCATCGCCGACGCAGGATGGCAAAGGCCCAGGCGGCAAAACGCGCCGGATCGCGGAGCCGGCGGAGTCCGCGGACGATCCCGATCCAGCTTTCCTGCACCGCCTCCCGGGCCAGCTGGTCATGGCCCGTGAAGCGGCGGGCCGATCGCAGCAGCCGCGGCTGCCATCGCGCCGCCAGCCGTTCGAGCGCGCGCACGCCGCCGGCCTGGGCCTGCAGCACGAGCAGTTCCTCATAGACCCGCCCACTCTGCCGCATCGACGATGCCTCCCGTTCGATGACAAGGTCGCCGGGAATCGCGAAAAGGTTCGATCGACGGCGCCCTTTTCTCGTCGACGCCTTCGCCCGCCTAACATTCCACGGTGGCGGCCGCCATCGGAGCCTGCAGCCGAAACGGGATTCGGCGCGTTGCGTCTCATTCCCCGGCGAAGGAGACCGAGCGATGGACGATCAGCCCGCAATATCCGGTGAGCAGGGATCGCACGCCCGACAGGGTATGGGCTATGGCCGCTTCGCTGCGATGATCGCGACGTCGACGGTCGTGATGTTCGCCCTCATGTACCTCAACACCTACGCGCTCGAGCATGTCCGCTACAGCCAGACGCGCACCTGGATGGCGGTGCTGATGGGGGCGACCATGGCCCTGGTCATGATCGGCTTCATGTGGGGCATGTACAGGAACCGGGCGGCGAATATCGCGATCGTGGCCGTCGCCCTCCTCCTGTTCGCGGTCGCGCTGTGGCTGGTCCGGTCGCAGGCGACGGTGGGCGACGTCGCCTACATGAAGGCGATGATCCCGCACCACTCGATCGCGGTGATGACGAGCGAGCGCGCGGCCATCCGCGATCCGGAGGTGCGGCGGCTCGCGGACCGTATCATCGACGCGCAGATCCGCGAGATCGCCGAGATGGAGCGGCTGATCGCCCGCCTGGAGTCGCGCCCGCCGCCCGCGGACGCGCTCGTTCTGCCCTCCTACCGGGACCGCGGCGCCGCCCCGCCGCCGCCGGAGACGAGCGAGGAGGCCGGCGTGAACACCAATCTTCCCGTCACCCGCTGAGCGGGTCGGCGGCTAGCCCGCCTGGAAGACGCCGCAGGCGATGCGGCCGCCGCTATTGCCGGACGGGTCGGTGCGCTGGTCGTCGGCATCGGCGTGGATCATCATCGTCGATCCGTCCGCATCCATGAGGCCCTCGAAGCTGCCGCCCTGGAGCGTGTAGTCGAGGCTGCCGCGCCCGTCCGCGCCCACGTCCAGGTTGGGCATGTCGCCCGCATGCTGGCCCGGCGGCGCCTCGAGCCCGTGCTGGGCGTCGGTCGGATTCCAATGGCCGCCGGCGCTCTCGAAGGCCGGCGCGTCGCAGCGGCCGGTCATGTGGACGTGCGCGCCGTGCGGGCCGGGCGGCAGACCCTCGACCTCGAGCGCGATGCGGATGCCGCCGTCGACGGCGCTGGCGGTCGCCGTTCCGGCCGCGGCGCCCTCGGCGGTCTGCAGCGTCGCCACGGCGCGCTGCGCCGAGGCTTCGGGCGCGTTCATGCCCGCGTTCGCGGCATCGCCGGCGTTCGCGGCCGCGTCGGTTCCTTCCTGGCTCTGCGGCGAACCGCATCCGGCCAGGCCCATGGCGATCGCGATAGCCATCAAGGATGATCTCATGTTTCGACTCCCTCCGGTCTTCCGTCGGAATAGCTCGCGAGGACGGCAATCGTTCCGCGCCATGCGTTACCCCGGGGCCGCCACGGCCGTCTCCACCGCTGCAAGCGCCGGCCTGAGCCCCTATCTTGGAACGATGAAACGTGCCTCCCTGTTGCTGGCCCTCCTGTCCGCGGCGGCTGCGACCGCCTGTTCCGCCGCAGATCCGATCGACCCGCCCGCCAACCGGTCGGGATCCCGAGACGCTCGTTCGTCGACGCAAGGCCTCGATCCCGACCTGATGCGGCTGGTCGCGGCTCGGGCCGAGGCGCTTCCACGGCTTCGATCGCTCATCGTGGCCCGGCACGGCGAGATCCTGGTCGAGCACCGCTTTCGAGGGCCGGCGCTCGATCGACCGGTCAACATCAAGTCCGCGTCGAAGTCCGTGATTTCGGCGCTGGTCGGCATCGCCATCGGGCGGGGCATCCTGGACGGACCGGAGCAGAAGGTCGCACCGATCCTGCGGGCCGACATCCCGGCCGGTGCGGATCCGCGGCTGGAGCGCCTGGAGATCGGACACCTGCTGTCCATGCGCGCGGGGCTCGAGCGGACGTCCGGCGCGAATTACGGCGCATGGGTGGCAAGCCCCAACTGGGTCCGCTACGCCTTGTCCCGCCCGTTCGTCGACGAGCCGGGCGGCGCGATGCTCTATTCGACCGGATCGTCGCACCTGCTCTCGGCCGCGCTTACCCGCGCCGCCGGAAGATCGACGCACGATCTGGCGCGGGAATGGCTGGCGGAGCCGCTCGGCATCGCGCTGCCGCCCTGGCCGCGGGACCCGCAGGGCATCTATTTCGGCGGCAACGACATGTTGATGTCGCCGCGCGCCCTCGTCCGCTTCGGAGAGCTTTACCGCGACGACGGCCTGGTGGACGGTCGGCGCATCCTGCCGGAAGGCTGGGTCGCCGAAAGCTGGCGACCGCGGACCAGCTCGCGCTGGAGCGGCAATCCCTACGGTTATGGCTGGTTCTCGCAGAAGGCGAGCGGCCACGACGTCCATTTCGCCTGGGGCTATGGCGGGCAGATGCTGTTCATCGTCCCTGACCTCGAGCTGACGGTGGCGATGACCTCCGATCCGTCGCCGCACCCGCGCGCCGAGAGCCACGTTCCCGCGCTGTTCGACCTGCTCGCGGCGGGCATCATACCCGCAGCGGCGAAGGGCGGATCGGACGCAGCCGCCCCGTCGCCGGGCTCGGCAGGGCTTGCCCCGTCGTCTCCCTCTGCCGCGAGGCAAGACGGCGCCCGGGGATGATCTCGGCCGCCGACCGGCCCCGCAGCGTCCTCCCGGTCATGGCGGAACACGCCTCCGGATCGAATTGCGATCGATCCGGTTGAACCGGCATCATGCCCTTCTCGACAGGTCCCGAATGGCAGCTGCTGGCCCTCTACGCGGTGGGGGCGGCACTGGCCTTGTTCCTGATCTTCCGGATCCCCTATCTGGGCCGCCTCCTGCGCTCGCTCTTCTCGCTGGCGCTGCTCGCCTTCTGCATCTTCCTGCTGCTTCGCCACGCCCCCTTCGATCCCACGCTCGCCCGCCTCACCGACCGGCTCGGGCTGGACGACCAGCAGGTGGTCGGCGAGGAGGTCCGCATCCGCATGTCGCCGGACGGCCATTTCTGGGCGCGGGTGGAGATCAACGGCGTCGAGCGAAGGATGCTCGTCGACAGCGGCGCAACCGTCACGGCCTTGTCGGAGCAGACGGCCCGGCTCGCCTCGGTCGACCGGGACGTCAGCCTGCTGCCGGTCATGATCCGCACCGCCAACGGAGTCGTGCGGGCCGAAGCGGGATCCCTGGACAGGCTCGAGCTCGGAAGCATCGAGGCGCGCAACCTCAAGGTCGTGATCTTCCCCACCCTCGACGCCCTCGACGTCCTCGGGATGAACTTCCTGTCGCAGCTCGCCTCCTGGCGCGTCGAGGGCCGGACGCTGATCCTCGTGCCGCATCGGGGTGCTGGCTAGAATCAGAGCAGCTTGTCGATGGTGATCGGCAGATCGCGGATGCGCTTGCCGGTGGCGTGGAAGACGGCATTGGCGATCGCCGCCGCGGTGCCCGGCACGCCGAGTTCGCCGACGCCCTTGACTCCCAGCGGGTTCACCTCCTCGTCCTGCTCCTCGACGAAAATGATGTCGACGTCGAACAGGTCGGCATTCACCGGCACGTGATACTCGGCAAGGTCGTGGTTCATGAAGCGGCCGAGGCGGTGGTCCATCATCGACTCCTCCTCCAGCGCCATGCCCAGGCCGAAGACGATGCCCCCGAGGATCTGCGAGCGCGCGATCTTCGGATTGATGATCCGCCCGGCCGCGCAGGCGCTGACGATGCGGGTCACCCGCATCACGCCCAGCTCCTCGTCCACGCGCACTTCGGCGAAGACGGCGGAGTGGCTGTTGCGGGCCTTGCGCATCATGCTGATCATGCCGGGCTTGGCCGTCTCCTCGACCTTGAGCTCAGGGCAGCCCGCCGCCTCGAGGATGGCTTCGAACCGCATCCGCTTATTCATCGGATCGACGTTGCGCACCACTTCACCATCCTCGAAGCGCACGTCGTCGATGCCGGTCGACGCGAAGGGCGAGTCCGGCAGGTCTCGCGCCATTTCGTAGAGGCGGGTGCGCAGCGTCTCGCAGGCGAGCGCCACGGCCGAGCCGGTCGACGCCGCCGTCCAGGAGCCGCCCTGGACCGGCGCGTAAGGAAGCGTGGAATCGCCGAGCTTAGCCTCGATCCGCTCGGCGGGCAGGCCGGTCCGCTCGGCCGCGACCTGCACCATCATCGTATAGGTGCCGGGACCGATGTCGGCGGTGCCGGTGGCCACTTCCAGTCGCCCGTCGGCGCGCAGGGTGGCGCGGCAGGCGGTCTTGCTCTGCATCGCCTCCCAGATGCCGGTGGCCATCCCCCAGCCGATCAGCTCGCGGCCTTCGCGCATGGACCGCGGCTCGAAGACGCGCCGGGCCCAGCCGAACCGCTCCGCCCCGGCAGCATAGCATTCGCGCAGCGCCTTGGACGTATAGTCGATGCCGTGCATCTCGTCCTTCTCGGCATAATTGCGCAGCCGCAGCTCCAGCGGATCAACGCCGGCCGCATAAGCCAGCTCGTCCATCGCGATCTCGAACAGGTTGACGCCGGTCGCCGCGCCGGGAGCCCGCATGTCGCCGGGCGTCATCGTGTCGGTTTCCGCGATGCGATATTCAAGGTCGGCATTGTCGCAGCGGTAGAGCATGCCGCCCCAGCTCACGATGTTGTCGGTATAGGTCTCCAGCCGCGACGAGTTGGTCACCGCATGATTGACGATGGCCGCAAGCCTGCCGTCCGGCTCGGCGCCCAGCTTCACCCACTGATAGCATTCGGGGCGAAATTGGAGGCTCCACATCTCCTGGCGGGTCATCACCACCCGGACCGATCGCTCGAGATGCCGCGCGGCGAGCACCGCCAGGAACAGTTGGTGCTGCGGACGAAGAGCGGCCCCGAACGCGCCGCCGACGAAGGGCGAGAGCACCTGGATCTCATCCCCGCCATAACCGAAGATCTTGGATATGTAGTTGCGGCTGTTCAGCGCCCCTTGCGTCTTGTCGTAGATGGTGAGGCGGCCGTCATCGTGCCGAACGACGGTGGTGCCGAACAGCTCCATCGGATTGTGATGCTCGGGCATCAGATGATATTCGCCGTCGATCCGCACCGCTGCCGCCTCGAACGCCGTCGGCGCATCGCCGCGCGATTTGGGCCGCACATAGCCTTTGCGCGTGCGCCACGGCGCCGCGGCGCGGTGCAGCGCCTCCTTGAGGTCGGTCTCGTGCGGCTCTTCCTCATAGTCGATCTCGAGCAGGCTCGAGGCGTAGCGGGCAATCTCCGCCGTCTCCGCCACCACCAGCGCGACCGGCTGGCCCGCGAACAGGACCTTGTCGCTCCACAGCGGCACGAACGGAATGCCGGGCGAGGCGACCTCGTCCTGATAATGGCGGCGCAGCAGCGGCAGATCGGGCCGGTTCTCGTGCGTCAGCACGTCCAACACCCCCGGCACGGCGAGCGCGGCCGAGGGATCGATCGCAGCGATCCGTCCCTTGGTGATCCGGCTCGCATAAGCGTGGCCGTGCAACAGCGCCGCCTCGTTGAACTCCGCCGCATATTTGGCGGCGCCGGTGACCTTCAGGCGACCTTCGACGCGATCAACGGGCGCGCCGATGCCGGAGCGGCTGATCGCGGCGCCGGCCATGTCAGCGGATCCTCTTGTCGGTCGGGGACTGCGGCGTTGCCGCGGCCGCCTGCTCCAGCGCACGCACGATGGCGCGGCGCGCGAGCGGGATCTTGAAGTCGTTGGCGCCCTGCCCTTCGGAACCCTCCAGAAGCACGCGCGCCGCCGCATCGAAGCCGTCGCGGCCGGCAGGCCTGCCGACCAGCAACCGCTCGGCCTCGGGGTTTCGCCACGGCTTGTGCGCTACGCCGCCGAGCGCGATGCGCGCCTCCGCGACGACATCATCTTCCAGCCGCAGGGCCGCCGCCACCGAAACGAGGGCGAAGGCGTAAGAGAGCCGGTCGCGCAGCTTGAGGTAGCTGTAATGGTCGGCAAAGCCCTCCGCCGGCAGCTCGATCGCCGTGATCAGCTCGCCGGGCTCGAGGTTCGTATCGACCTGCGGGGTATCGCCCGGCAGCCGGTGGAAGTCGGCGATGCCGATGCGCCGATCGCCCGAAGGCCCGGTCGTCAGCACCTCGGCCTCCAGCGCGGCCAGGGCGACCGCCATGTCGGAGGGGTGGACGGCGATGCAATGCGGGCTGGCGCCGAGGATGGCGTGGATGCGCGTCAGCCCGCTTTTGGCCGCGCAGCCGCTGCCCGGATCGCGCTTGTTGCAGGGCGTCGCCAAGTCGTAGAAATAATAGCAGCGCGTGCGCTGGAGCAGGTTGCCGCCGGTCGTCGCGGCATTGCGAAGCTGCGCGCTGGCGCCGGCCAGCAGGGCGCTCGACAGGAGCGGAAAGCGCACCTCGACGCGGGAGTCATAGGCGAGGTCGGAATTCGGCACGAGGGCGCCGATGCGCAGCCCGCCGGAGGCGGTCTCCTCGATCTCGCCGAGCGGCAGCCGATTGATGTCGATGACCGCGGTCGGGCGCTCGATATCGGCTCTCATGAGGTCCACCAGATTGGTGCCGCCGGCGAGGAAACGGACGCCACCGCCGGACGCATCCCGCAGCGCTTCGGCGATCCCGGTCGGGCGCTGGTAGGAAAACGGCCTCATACCGGCATGGCCGGTTCGCTGACCCGGTCCTTCAGCACGTCCTCGATCGCATCGGTGATGTTCGGATAGCAGCCGCAGCGGCAGATATTGCCGCTCATCAGCTCGCGTATCTCGTCGCGCGTGCGGGCGCGGCCTTCCGCCATCAGTCCGGCCGCCGAGCAGATCTGGCCAGGCGTGCAATAGCCGCATTGAAAGGCATCGTGGCGGATGAACGCCTGCTGGAGCGGGTGGAGCCCGTCGCCTTGCGCCAGGCCCTCGATCGTCACGATGTCGGCGCCGTCCAAGGTCACGGCAAGCTTCAGGCAGGCGTTGATCCGCCGCCCGTCGATGAGGACGGTGCAGGCTCCGCACTGGCCGTGATCGCAGCCCTTCTTGGTACCCGTGAGGTCGAGTCGCTCGCGCAGCAGATCGAGCAGGCTGGTCCATGGCGCGACGTCCAGCTGCCGCTCGACGCCGTTGATCGTCAGCCGGATCGGGACCGCATGCCGATCCTCGATGCCCGGCAACGGTCGGGAAATTCCAGCTTCCATCGACCCCTCCACGGCACGCCTTTGCTAAGCGCCGGGTGCGCCGGTCGGTTCCGGCATGTCGACGAAGATTATGGACATTGCACGCGCCGCACCCGAAAGGCCGGCGGATGAGGCAGACCCCTGCCGAGCTGGGCGCCACGCCGCTCGGGATCTTCGACTTCCTCGCCCGCGCCGCCGCGTCCGGCAAACGCGGCGTCCTGGTGACGATGACGGATCGGGAGGGTTCCTCCCTCCGGGCCCTGGGTTCGCACATGGCGGTGCTGGCGGACGGCCGCTATGCCGGGAGCTTCTCGGCCGCATGCATCGAGGCGGCCATCGTCTCGGAGGCTCGCGAAACCCTGGCGGCTGGTTGCGATCGCATCGTTCGGTTCGGCAAGGGCTCGCCATATATCGATATCCGGCTGCCCTGCGGCGGCGGCATCGACCTGCTCTTCCAGCCAAGCCCGGCGCAGGAAATCGCGCGCGCCGCCGAGCGGCTGCGTGGCCGTTCTCCCATCGAGCTGGCGCTCGCCCCGAACCGTCCGATGCGGATCGAGCACGGCTGGTCCAACAGGGCGGCAGGCTGGCAGGGCGGCGAATTCCTCGTCCGCCATGCGCCGCCGCTTCGACTCGTCATCGCCGGCGAGGGCGGCGAGCCGCTGGCGCTGGCGCGCCTTGCCGAGGCCTATGGCGCCGAGATCGAGTTGCTGTCTCCGGACGGGAAGACGGCCGCGACTGCCTCGAACGAAGGCTATCCGTTCCAGCGGCTGCGCGGGCTCGCCGCCCCTCCCGCTCTCGCCCTGGACGCGTGGACCGCCTTGGCGCTGCTGTTCCACGAACACGAGTGGGAAACCGCCTTGCTCGCCGAGGCGCTGGAGACGGAGGCGTTCTGGATCGGCGCGATGGGCAGCGAACGCGCCCATGAAGCGCGGCTGCAGGCGCTGGCGGACCGGGGCGTGCCGGCGGAGCGCCGGGCGCGGGTGCACGGGCCGATCGGGCTCATCCCGGCGGCACGCGACCCGGCGACCCTCGCCCTTTCGGCCTTGGCGGAGATCGCGGGCGATTATCAGCGGCTGATCCGATGATCAGGATCGAGGACACGGCGGCGCTGCTCGTCGCCGCCGGTCTCTCGACCCGCTTCGGCCCGGGAAACAAGCTGCTGGAGCGGCTGGATGGCCGGCCGCTCGTGACCCACAAGGCCCGTCTGCTTGCCGGCCTGCCCTTTCACGCGCGGATCGCCGTGACAGCTGACGACGACGTGGCGGACCTGTTGACCGGCTTCGAGAGGGTCCGCAATCCGGATCCGGCCCGGGGGCAGGACAGCTCGATCCGGATCGGCCTCGAAGCGGCATCGGCATCGGCAGCATCGGCCGTCCTGGTCTGCCTCGGCGACATGCCGTTCATATCCGCCGAGCACCTGCGCAAGCTGGCCCGCGCCGCGGACGAGGCGACGCTGGCGATCAGCTGGAGCGGCGCCTGGGATTCTCCTCCGCTGCTGCTTCCGCGCCGGCTCGCCGCCAAGCTCCGGACCGATCCGGAAAGCCGCGTCCGGGACCTGCTCGCCCGGGAGGCGGCGGTTCGGGTCGAGGCGCCGCCGTCCATGCTGCGGGACTTCGACACGCGTGACGACTTTGCCGACGCAGCCGCCCGGCGAGCGCCGGCAATCCGTCGCCGGTCCGAAGGCAGCAACGACGACACGACCTGACGCACGTCCGGTCGGAAGTGCCGATCGCGACGACGGACAAGGCGGTGGCGCACGGCCTCAAGTTGATCATCCTCCACGCCGCCGGTCTCGGCGGCAAGCGCGTGAAAGCGCTGGATCTTCTCGAGCGGGTTCGGCCGAAATTGCCATGCGGTTGCATTCGGACTTTTCGAAAGGCAGCCCTATAGCTGGCAATGACCGCCCCCCCCCCCCCCGGCGAGAAACGAGGATGAACGACAGGATTATGGACGATGCGCAATAAACTGATGCTCGCCGCATTCATGCTCGCTGGAGCGAGCGCCGCCGGGGCGATGCCGCCGCCGGTCCCGGTGGCACCCGTCGTCATCGCCGAGGAGACCGCGACCGCCGGGATCCTCCGCGCCCTGATCGCGGACATGAGCCGCCAGGGCCATTTCGACGCCGCCGCCCCGGAGCCGGCGCCGCCCACGCCCCGCGACTGCGCCGAAGTCGGTGAGGTGATGCGCGCCACCTGCTACGCCACCGCGGCCCGGGCGATCGGCAATCCCAACCTCGTCTTCCTCTTCGCCGAGCCGAGCAGCGGCGCGCTGCGTCTCGATTGCGTCGGCCCCAACCAGGACCGCGCCCAGCGCGCCGAGCTCGATCTCGCCGTTGCCGCCGGCGAGGATGCGGCGGCCGCCCGGCCGCAACGCCAGGCGCTGGCCTCCTGCCTCATCGGCGCGCTCCACGCGCCGGCGGTGCCGCGACCGCTGGGGGCGTGAAGGACAGGATGCAGGGCTGACGTGAAGAGAGCGCCCGGGGCGCGCGCCCGGATCGTAGCGCGGCGCCCGCTCCCGAAAGGCCCGACTCCGGCCGTGCGCCCGGTCCGGCCGAGAGGCCGGCGGTACTTCCCAGGAGCAGATGTTCCCCGACGCGCGTCTGCCGCCCCAGGTTACTCGCCAGCGCTCGAAAGCAACGCCTGGAGCTGCTCCAGCTGTTCCGGCAATGCGGCCGCCCCACCCTGCAGCGCTTCCTCGAGCGCCTCCTCGGTCGGATAGGCCTCGTGGAACGTCAGCAGCGTCTTCCCGCCCCGATCCTCGAAGGTCACGGTGGTGATCGCACCCATTTCGCCCTCGTCGTTGGTCCAGACGATACGCTCGTTCGGGACCACTTCGAGGTACTTGCCGTGGAAGGCCATGGTGTCTGAACCGCCGGCGCCGAATTCCAGCCGATATTTACCGCCAGTGCGGACGTCCATCTCGCACGATATGAGAGAAATGCCGGATGCTGATTTTGGCACCCACCAGCGCTGGAACAGCTCCGACTCGCTCCACGCTTTGTAGACGGTGCTCGGCGGCGCATCGAAAGTCCGCGTGATGACGAGTTCGCGATCCCCTCTGCGCTCGACTGACGTGCGTTTCAGCGCACCATCAGCACTATCAGCTCGATTCATCCTTTCTCTCCTGTTCCAATTCGCCGATGATGTCGTCCAGGACTGCGAAGCGAGCCTCGAACAGCTTACGATGCGCTTCGATCCAGTCAGCCTCCGCCTCGAGGCCACGTTTCCCGAGCCTGCAGGTTCTCACTCGTCCGACCTTCCGGGTGACGACGAGCCCGGCTCGCTCGAGGACCTGGACGTGCTTCTTCATGCCGGTCAGCGTCATCTGGAACTTGTCCGCCAGACTGCTGATCGACGCGTCGCCCACGCCAAGCTGATCAATGATCCCTCGACGGGTCGCATCGGACAAGGCGGCAAACGACCGGTCGAGGAGGAGAGCTTGCTGAACCATGTGGTTCAGTGTCTATCCTGCCGGCGCAGGAAGCGCAAGCGTCGCCGAAGAGCTGGCTGTCAGGGCGCGGCAGGTAGTCATTCGTATCGGAGCGCGTGCACCGGCCTCTGCCGCGCGACGAGGTAAGCCAGCATGCCGACGCTGAGCAGGGCGACGGCGAGCGCAATGAGGCCCGCCGCGGGAAACAGCCACGGCTGCAGCGGGATCCGCTCGGCAAAACCGTTCAGCCAGTGACGCATCAGCCACCACGCTACCGGCCAGGCAATCACATTGGCGAGCAGCACCGGCCGACTGAGCTGCCACAGCAGCAGCATCAGAATCCGCCCTGTGCTCGCCCCCAAGGCCTTGCGGATCCCGATCTCCTTGGTCCGCCGTTGCGCCGCCGAGAGGGACAGGCCGACAAGGCCCAGGCCGGCCAGGAAGATGGCGAGGCTGGAGAAGATCGCGAAGAGCTGAGCGTTGCGCTCGAGGTTTCGATAGAGGCGTTCGACATGCTCGCTAACGAAGGCCCGTTCCATCGGGCCTTCATTGCCGGTTGCGCGCCACAGCCGATCGAGGTGGGCCAGCGTCTCCGGCACGTCGCCGCCCGCAAGTCGGATCGAGACCAGCCCCTCCTCGAGCGTACCCGGCGGACGCGGCAAATAGAGGATTGGTTCGATCGGCTTTTCGATCGACTGAAAGGTGAAATCAGGCACCACCGCCACGACCTGCGTCCTGCTATCGTCAGTCGACGCGTCAGCCAGAGCCGGCAGCGTCTCGCCAATCGCGGCGGCCGGCGAGGCGAAGCCGAAGGCCCTCGCCGCCGCTTCGTTGATCACCACCCGCGACACCGCCTCCTCGCCATCCTTCGGCAGCGTCGCCAGCGTTCCGGCGACAGGCCGGACGCCGTAGAGGGCGAAGATCGATGGGAGAGCGGAGACCATCTGGGTCGTCACGCGGCCGCCATTCCAATCGATGAAGGCGAACATCTCCCCGGTGAGCAGGCTCTTGCCGCTGCAGGAGACGGCGCGCACGCCCGGCAGCTTCGCCGTCTCCGCGACGAAGGCGGCCGGGCAGCGGGCGGCAACGGTGAGCACCTGGTCGATATCCATGCGAAGCGCCTCTCGCATCGCATATTGGCGCTGCTGGTGGACCACGGCGGTGGCGATGATCAGGCCGATCAGGATCGCGAACTGGGCGGTGACGAGGACGCTTCGCACCAGACTCCCGCCGGGCAGCGGAGCGTCCCGGAGCGTCGCCGTCGGCGGCAGCGAGGAGAGCAGGAACGCCGGATAGGCGCCCGCCGCGATGCCGAGCAACACCGCGCCCGCGACGAGCTTGAGGAGCAGGCCCGGGTCGGCCGAATAATCGAGCCGCGCCTGCGTCTCGAGGAAGCCGTTCACCGCCGGCAACAGCCATTCGCTCATCGCAAGGGCGAGGACCGTGGCGACCAATATCGTCAACACGGCCTCGGCGAGGAATTGCGCCGCGATGTGACCGCGTCCTGCGCCATTGGCCTTGCGCACCCCGATCTCCCGACGCCGTCGTCCCGCCAGTGCGACGCTGAGATTGACGAAGTTCGCGGTCGCGATGAGCAGCACCAGGGCCGCGACCAGGCTGCCGATCACCAGCCGCTCCCGCGCGCCGGGATGGAAGCCTTCGTGCAGCGCGAACCGGTCGATCCGCACCGGCTCCAGCCGGTACGCCGGGCGCAAAGGCGGCGGCAGCAGGCCCGCGATCGCCGGCTGGATCGCATCCCGAGCTTCCTGTTCCGAGGCGCCGGGGCGCAGCCGCAAATAGGTCCGGACGCTGATCGAAAATTGATCGGGCCCGTCCGCCTCGAGCTGTGCGAGGCCGGAATGCGCGGCCGTGCCCGAGGCGAAGATGCCGGCGGAAAGATCGGTTCCGCCCGGCGGCAGGTCGGCGATCACCGCGCGCAGCACCATGGGGTGCCCGGCGACGTCCACCGTCTCGCCCAGCGCGTCGGCGCGCCCGAAGTGCCTGCGCGCATTCCCCTCGGTCATCACCAGCCCATCGCTGCGGCGCAATGCCGCATCGAGGTCACCGTGGAGAACGGGAAGGCGCAGCAGGTCGAAGGCATCCGGGTCGGCCCAGTAGATCGTCTCCATGTGAGCGGTGCCTCCGAGGCGTAGCTCAGCTTCGTCCTCCATGAGCCGCGCCGCCGCCTCCACGCCGGCGATCATGGCCTCGATGAGGGCCGCCGCGCGGCCTGGGCTCGCCTCCTGATAATCGGGCGCAGTGTCTCCGCCGCTCATGACCGAGACGGCGAGATAGGTGCGCTCATGGTCGGGAATTTGGTGATTGTAGGTGAGCGGCACGCGCGCGACGAGCGTCATCAGGATCGCGCCGGCCAGGCCGATGGCGAGGCCGGCTATGGCGATAGCCGACAGCAGCCGGTTGGCGGCGAGGTTGCGGCGCCAGGCGACCAGCCAATGGCGCGGCAGCCGCATCACAGCCGCGTCTCCGCGACGATCCGCCCGTCGAGCATCCGGATCGTCCGGTCCGCCGCCGCGGCGTGAAGGGATGAATGGGTGACCATGATCACCGTCGTTCCGGCCGCAGCCGCACTCTTGAGGAGGTCCATCACGGCGGCGCCGTTGGCGGTGTCGAGATTGCCGGTCGGCTCGTCGGCGAGAATCAGGTCGGGCTCCGGCGCCAGCGCGCGGGCGATGGCGACCCGCTGCCGCTGGCCGCCCGAAAGTTGCTGCGGCCGGTGGCGGGCGCGGTGGGCGATCCCGACCTGATCGAGGACCGACTCGATCCGGCGCCGCCGTGCGCGAGTGTCCCGGTAGAGGAGGGCGACCTCGACATTCTCCGCCACATCGAGCTCGTCGATCAGGTTGAAGTCCTGGAAAACGAAGCCCACATGCGCGCGCCGCAGCCGCGCCAGCCGCGCCTCGGACAAGGTCGCCACGTCCTCGCCCCGCAGCCGGTAGATGCCACTGTCCGGCGAATCGAGGAAGCCGAGGATGTTGAGCAAGGTCGATTTGCCGCAGCCCGACGGGCCCATGATCGCGACGAACTCGCCCGCCGCCACCTCGAACGACACGGAGTCGAGCGCCTGCGTCTCCACCTCGCCGCTGCGATAGGCTCTCGAAAGATCGCTGATTTGGAGGAGGGGATCCATGCCTGATGCTACACCGGAACATGCGGCAAAAAAAACGTGCTATTCCATGGAGATGAGATCGACCACGCACCGCCCGGCCCCGGAAAGCGTCCGCATCCGGACATATTGGGCGGGAGCCGTCCGCCCCAACAAACTTGCGCTGAAGGGGGCGTCCACAGATGCCGCCAGCTTGTCGGGATCCGCTCTTCGGCCTAGGGACGCTCGAATGAAAACGGCTCCATGTACCACCTGCATGGCGTTCCCGCTCTAGGCGAGGAACATCCGGCTGGGCGCCATCCCGCGCTTCCCGCCACAGCCTTTCCTTATCCGATGGTCGCCGCAATCTCCGCGGACGAGCCATGTGCAGCGAGCCTTTTCATGACGAATTTCTTTTCGAGCCCTTTCAAGGGCATTCCGCTTTCCGAACAGACGACCCACCCGAACATCACGGTCGGTCGTTACAGCTATTATTCGGGCTATTATCACGGCCACAGCTTCAACGATTGCGCGCGCTTTCTCCTGCCGGACGAGGACGCGGACAAGCTCGTCATCGGGAGCTTCTGCTCGATCGGCTCGGGCGCAAGCTTCATGATGGCGGGCAATCAGGGCCATCGCCACGACTGGATCAGCACCTTTCCCTTCTTCTTCTATCCGGACGCGCCGGAATTTTCCGGGGCGGCGAACGGCTATGCACCCGCCGCCGATACCGTGATCGGCCATGACGTGTGGATCGGATCGGAAGCCATCGTCATGCCGGGAATCAGGATCGGCCACGGCGCCGTGATCGGAACCCGTGCGGTCGTGACACGGGACGTCGAACCCTATGCCGTCGTCGCCGGGAATCCGGCCAGGGCGATCCGCAAGCGTTTCGACGAGAAGCGGATCGCAATGCTGCTGGAGATCGAGTGGTGGAATTGGCCGGTGAGCCAGCTCGAGGAAGCCATGCCGCTCCTCACCAGCGGCGACGTCGAGGGCCTGCATCGACACTGGCGGGAGCGCATCAGGGTTGAGGCGGACTGATCCTCCTTGGCCCAAAGCTCATCCCGGAGGGCGGGAAAGCCGCCCTCCGGATGAGTTCGTCTCCAGCGCGAGCCCGGGCATTCGCCGGCCCGTCCAGGCGCAAGTGCCTTCCGGAGCGATTTTCATGAGAGCACGTCCCGGCGACCGTTTCGTGGTGATTTCCGGATGCTCCGGCGGCGGAAAATCGACGCTGCTGGCCGAGCTGAACCGGCGCGGGCACGTGGTCATCGAGGAGCCCGGGCGCCGGATCGTGGCGCGCGAAATCGAACGCGGCGGTTCCGCGCTGCCGTGGACCGATCTGGCGGCCTTTGCCCGCGAGGCGATCAAGCTTTCGCTTGCGGATCGGGAAGCGGCGCGCGATCTCCCCGGCCTCATCTTCTTCGACCGAAGCCTCGTCGATGCCGCCGCCGCCCTGCAGCATGCCACAGGCGAGCCTCACCTGGCCGGGCTGCGCGGCAAGCATCTCTACCATCCGCGCGTCTTCCTCGCGCCGCCCTGGCCGGAAATCTACCGCACGGACGGCGAAAGGCGCCACTCCCTGGAAGAGGCCATAGCGGAACATGAGCGGCTTCGGGCCGCCTATGCCTGGCTCGGCTACGAGCTCGCGGTCCTGCCGAAAGCGAGCGTGGAGCAGCGCGCCGACTTCATCCTCGACGAATTGCAATCGCGGTGACCTGCCAGGGCAGTGACCCCATGACGATCTTCGTACATCGGCTGGAGCAGCGCTGGCCAATGGTCGATATTCAACCGAACCTTCGATCCCGCGCATGCCGATGGCGACCCGGATCCGGCGATCGTTCGGGCGAGAGCTGACGGAGCAGAATTGTCGGCGACCATTTCGACCTGTCGCCGCCCCCCTCTCCTCAGACCAGCAGCGCCGGCAGGCCCTGCCAGGCGACCGAGACCAGCGACAAGGCCGCCACCGGCGCACCGAGGCGGGCCGGCCAGCCGATCACCGTCTCGGCATCGTGCGTCTTCGCGGTGCGGACGCACAGCAGCAGGATCCCGGCATTGGCGGCGAGGCAGGCGGCCGTGACGAGGCCGGTGCCGATCCGCGCCGGCGCGGCCGATCCCCACAAGCTGGCGAGGGCATAGAGCAGGAAGAAATGAACCGCCCAGACGAGCATGCCGCCGAGCAGGAGCAGCCAGGCGCGCATTGCTCAGACCACCCCCGGGAAGAGCCGGACGACCAGGGCGCCGACACTGCCCTGGACGCCGCAATAGGCGATGAACATCGTCGCGAGGTCGAAGCTGGTGTTGCGCGGCCGGCTGACGAGGCCGCGGCTGTTCCGGGCGGCGATGTAGACGGCGTAGAGCAGGGCCACGAACACGACCATGCCCTGATGGGCGACGAGTCCGTAGACGGTCGCCCCCTGCCCGCTCGACTCCGGCGACAGGCCGGAGGCGCGCCAGCTGTGGAGATCGACCGCCCAGCCGAGGGCGAGCGTTCCTGCGGCGAAGATGAGGTTGGTCGCCGGCGACCACAGGGTCGACGTCTCGCGGGCGAGCAGCCGGCGAGCGAGCAGGGCCAGCCCGGTCGCGCCGCCATAGCCGGCGAGAACCGGCGCCAGCCAGAATGTCGCCGGCGGCGATACCCAGACCCGGCCGTGTATCCCGTACAGATAGAGATAGCTGAACAGGGCCATCAGGAAGATCATGAGGATGACGATCAGCAGGACGACCATCGCCCACCAGCCATGGGTCGATCCGCCGGTGACGTAGGTCGGCACCTGAATGCCGGCGCCGATATCGACCCGCGCCGGCTCGACGACGCGGTCGGTCTCCCACAGCCAGCGCAGCACGCAGAGGATTGCAAGCACGCCGCTGACGACGCCGATCGTGTAGGCCTGGACGGTCAGCAGCAGGAAGAAGCCGGCGGTGAAGATGGCGGAGAAGAGCGGCCAGACCGACGGCCCCGGCATGATCTGGAGGAACTGGGGCTCGGCATTGAGCGGGCTGGTGATCAAGGTCTCGCGGTGGCCGGTCGCGGTCCCGGGCAGGAAATAGCGACCCTCCTCGACATCCTCGCTGATCCCCGGCTGGTCCCAGAGCGGATCGCGGCTGGTGACCACCGGGATGGAGCGCGCCGCATAAAGGCCGTTGGGCAGCCATTCGAGCGTGCCGCCGCCATAGACGTTGCCGGCGGTGTCGCCG
Organism: Sphingosinicella terrae; assembly: GCF_003347635.1. Classification (GTDB taxonomy): domain Bacteria; phylum Pseudomonadota; class Alphaproteobacteria; order Sphingomonadales; family Sphingomonadaceae; genus Allosphingosinicella; species Allosphingosinicella terrae. The sequence goes on along the minus strand of NZ_QDFY01000002.1, from coordinate 310,518 downwards.
GTGGTGAAGCGGAAGTTGCGGGCGATGTCGACGAGGAAGAGCAGGATGCCGGCGCCGAGCACGAACGCGCCCGCGGTCGACAGGAGGTTGGTGATCTCCCAGTCGCGCTCCGGCAGATAGGTCCATACCCGGCGCGGCATGCCCATCAGGCCGGTCAGGTGCATCGGCAGGAAGGTCAGGTGCATGCCGGCGAACATCAGCCAGAACACCCATTTGCCGAGCCGCTCGGACAGTGGCCGACGACTCATCATCGGCGCCCAGAAATAGAAGGTGGCGAAGAGCGGGAACACCATCCCGCCGATCAGGACGTAATGGAGATGGGCGACGATGAAATAGCTATCATGCGCCTGCCAGTCGAACGGGACCATCGCCACCATGACGCCGGTGAGGCCGCCCATGACGAAGATGACGAGACCACCGACGACGAACAGGGTCGGGACATTGTGGCTGGGTTTGCCGGTGCTCAAGGTTGCGATCCAGGAGAAGACCTGGATGCCGGCGGGCACGCTCACCGCCATGCTTGCCGCCGAGAAGAAGCCGATCGACAGGCGCGGCATGCCGACCGCGAACATGTGATGCGCCCAGACGCCGAAGCTGATGAAGCCGGTCGCGACCAAAGCGAGGACGATGAGGCGGTAGCCGACCAAAGGCGTCTTCGCGAGCGACGACACCATCATTGAGACGAGACCCGCGGCGGGCAAGAAGATGATGTAGACCTCGGGATGGCCGAAGAACCAGAAGAGGTGCTGCCACAGCAAAGGATCGCCACCGCGGGTGGGATCGAAGAAGGGCCAGTTCAGCGCCCGCTCGAGCTCGAGTGCGAGCGTGCCGAAGATCACCGCCGGGAAGGCGATGATGATCATGCCGGCGAAGACGAGCATCGCCCAGGCGAAGATCGGCATGCGCGCCAGCGTCATGCCCGGCGCGCGGGTCTTGAGCACGCCGACGATGATCTCGATCGCGCCGGCGATCGCCGAGATCTCGATGAAGCCGATGCCGAGCAGCCAGAAATCGGCGTTGATCCCGGGCGAGAAGGCGGTGCTGGTGAGCGGCGGATACATGAACCAGCCGCCGTTCGGCGCCAGGCCGAAGAACAGGGAGGCGAAGAAGCACAGGCCGCCGACCAGATAGGCCCAGAAGGCATAGGCCGAGAGGCGCGGAAAAGGCAGGTCCCGCGCCGCCAGCATCTGCGGCAGCAGCAGCACCCCCAAGGCCTCCACCGCCGGCACGGCGAACAGGAACATCATCACCGTGCCGTGCATCGTGAAGAACTGGTTGTAGGTCTCCTGCGGCAGCACGCCCTGGAGCGGCAGCGCCAGCTGCACCCGCATGACCAGCGCCAGGATTCCGGCGAGCAGGAAGAAGAGGAAGGCGGCGCCGACGTAGAAGGTGCCGATATAATTGTTGTTGACCGCGGTCAGCAGCCGCCAGCCGCGCGGCGCCTGCCACACCCGCTCGAGCTCGGCGAGCTCGCCCTCCGGCCGCTCCTCCTTCGTCGGAAAGCGGCGGTAGAGCTCGGGATCGAAGCCGGTCTCGGACCGCGCGCCGGGCGACCCTTTCCCGCCCGCCGCGATCGGCGCAGAGCTCATCGCCGCCCTTCCAGATAGACGGCGATCGCCTCCAGCTGTTCGGCCGACAGCACCCGATAGGGCGGCATGCGGTTGCCCGGCTTGATCGCCTGGCTGTCGCCGATCCAGCCCATCATCGTGCCGCGATGGTTGGGCAGGATGCCGGCGCCGAGCGTGCGGCGCGCGCCGACATAAGTGAGGTCGGGGCCGGCGAGGCCGTTGGCGGGCGTGCCGGCAATCCGATGGCAGGCGCCGCAGCCGGCCGCGAGGAAGAGCTGCCCGCCGCGCTGCGCCTGCGCGTCGGTCGGAGCCGCCGGCGGCGCGCGCCGCCGTGCCAGCCAGCGCGCCCACTCGGCCGGTTCGTGCGCGATCACCATGAACCCCATCAAGGCATGCGGTCCGCCGCAATATTCGGCGCACTGGCCGGCATACGTGCCCGGCCGGTCGGCCTGGATGCGGATCAGGTTGCGGCGGCCCGGAACCATGTCGAGCTTGCCGGACAGCTGCGGCACCCAGAAGCTGTGGACGACATCGGGCGAGACCAGCTCGATCTCGACAGTGCGGCCGACCGGGATGTGGAGCTCGTTGGCGTCGGCCATGAGGGTGCTGCCGGCCTCGTCCAGATAGTCGACGCGCCACCACCACATCTCGCCGCTGACCCGCATCTTGAGCGCGGTTCCTTCGGCCGCCGGCGCGGAGAGATGGCGGGTCAGGGTCAGGCCCCAGACCAGCAGACCGGTCAGCACCACCGTCGGAAAGGCGATGCCGAGGATCCAGATCACCTTCTCGCCGCCGAGCCGCCGACGCAGCTCGCCCTTGCCGAACAAGGCGATGTAGAGCGCGGCGAGGACGATCAGCAGCACCGCCACCGCCATGCCGATGAGCACCCAGGTGAGCGCGGTCACCGATCCGGCATAGGGGCCCGCCGGATCGAGCACTGGCGGCGGCCAGCCGCTGAGGCCTTCAACCGCCACCGTCATTCCGCCCCCAAGGTGTAGAGATAGGCGGCGACATCGCGCGCCTCGGCCTCGTCGATCGGCATGGCCGGCATCGCCGATCCCGGAACCACCGCCGGCGCATTGCGGACGAAGGCGGCGAGCAAATCCGGACGATTGGGAACCCGGCCCGCAATCATGGTCTGGCTGGCGAAGCGCGACAGGTCCGGCCCGACCGCGCCGCGCGGCCAGGCGATATCGGGAAAGGCGTGGCAGCTGCCGCAGCCGACCCGCTCGACCACGGCGCGCCCCGCCGCCGCGTCCGCGCCGGCCATGGGGTGGCGGCCTTCGGGCGGCGGCTTGCACGCCGCCAGCAGCAGCAGGGTGGCCGGCATGGCCCTGGCAGCGGCGATCAAGTCTGGCCCCTTCGATCTGATTACACCTTCGGAACAACGCGTCCGCGCGGAGGTTCCCGGGACATGAAGCAAGGACCTGCCCAAGCCGCCCTGCTGGCGCTGGCGCTGGCCGGATGCAGCGCGGCCGCGGAGACGAACCCGGATCCGTTCACCGCGACCGGCGAGCTCGTCGCCCTCAGCGGCGGCGATGCCGGCGCGAGCAATGCCTGCTTCACCTGCCATGGCCTCGACGGTGCCGGCAACGGCGCCGGCGCGCCGCGGCTGGCCGGACTCGGGATGGGCTACCTCAACCGGCAGATGGAGGATTACGCCTCCGGCCGACGCCAGCATCCCGAAATGCACTATATCGCCGGCCGCCTGGATGCCGGCGAGCGCCAGGCGGTGTCGGCTTATTATGCGGCCATGCGTTTCGCTGCGGACTCCCCGCCCCCACATCCGTTCGCCTCGAGCTTGTCGAACGGCTCTCCTTCTTCCTCCCCCAGGGCGGAAGAAGATAAAGGGCTTCGACGGGCTCAGCCCGAACGGGACAGGGTGACGGCCGCGAGACTTTATCTGGAAGGCGATCCCGCCCGCCAGCTCCCCGCCTGCGCGACGTGCCACGGCGCCTCCGGCGAGGGCGTCGGCCCGGGCAATCCGCCGCTCGCCGGGCAGAGCGCCGCCTATCTCGCCGCCCAGCTTCATGCCTGGCGGCTCGGCCGGCGGCGCGGCGATGCCGGCAATCTGATGCTGGCGATCAGCCGCCGCCTCACGCCTGCGGAGATCCAATCGGTCTCGGCGCATGCCGCTTCCCTCGGCCCGGCTGCTTCGCGTCCGGTATCTCCGGGAGCATCCCGCGAAGCACGTCGTGACGATCCCAGAAATGATGCTTCAACGCCGCCGCCGCGTGGAGCGGCACCAGCGCGGTGAGCAGCAGGATGAGGAGATGGTGGACGTCCTCGGCATAGTCCATGATCGCCCATTGCAGGCCCGTCGGCAGCCGGTCGAACGGCAAGGCCGGCCAGGGAACGATCCCGCCGACGGCGAGCGGCGCATTGGGGCCGAGCGCCGACCACATCGCCCAGCCGCTCAGCGGCAAGCCGAAGAAGCAGAGATAGAAGATGTAGTGGGTGACGTAGGCGATCTTGGTCTGCCACCCCTGCGTGTCCGCGTCGTTGACGGGCCCCGGAATGATCGTCCGCCAGGCCAGCCGCAGCACCGCGAGGACGAGGATGAGCAGGCCGACATCGCCATGGATCTGGTAGGCGAGCAATTTGTTGCCGCCCGCCGCGACCAGGCCAGCATACCAGCCCCAGCCGAGCTGGAAGATGACCAGGGCGGCCATCGTCCAGTGGAAGGCGATGCCGATCGGCGAGTAGCGGCTCTGCTCGGTATGGCGCCGGGCCCAGCGCCGCAGCCCCTCGATCATCCGCGCTGCGCCCGCACCGGGTCGGGGCCGATCCAGCGCGAAAGGAGCAGCAGGGCGGCGCCGAGATAGAGCGCGGCCGCCGGGGCCCACATGATGAGGCCGGCGAGCTGCTGGTCCTCGAGCGGCGAATAGGCCCAGGCGGCGGTGGAGACGAAATGCGGCGCGTAGAGCGGGCGCGGCGCGAAGGTGATGAGCGCGCCGAGCAGCCCCATCTGCACCATCGTCGCGAGCAGGGCGCCGACCGCGGCCGGCGCCGGCGCCCGCCGCACCGCCGCCCAGAAAAGGATCGCGGTGGCGAGCAGGCTCGCCTGCATCGCCCAATAGGCGGCGTGGCTGGACAAGGCGAGCGCATAGGCCGGCGGCGCGTGCCAGCCCCAGAAGACGGACGCCTGCACCGCCGTCGCCGCCCACAGCCCCGGCGCGCGCGCGGCCGGGAACGACCAGACCAGCAAGGGCGCAACGAGCGCGGCCAGCGCCACATGATGCACCACCCGCGCCGAGAACAAGGCCGACGTCAGCGCGCAGAAAGGTGAGACGAAGAGGAGGAAGAGGAGCAGCCACGCGGCCAGGAAGGCGGCGGGGCGGCCCGGGCCCTCCCCCGTCATTCCGGTGGAGACCGGCACCCATGAACTCAGGAATGCCGGCTTTCTACGGGATGACGATCGGGGGGATTGAAGGAATCCATAAGCCGCCCCCGCGACCGCCAGACCGGCCAGCACCCACGGGTCCCAGTTCCACCGCGCCAGCCATTCCGCCGGCACCGGAGCGGCGCCGCAATAGGGGATCCAGATCGTCGCGATGGTCATCGAGCCCGGCCGCCCCTCTTCCGGCCCGAGGCGGAATACGGGGCGGACGGCGCCGGCCGATGGTTTGTTACGGGCAAGTCGCTCCTCCCTCTTCCTTCCGGAACCGATGCGGCGCGGGTCGGTTCCCCATCGAAAGGGGAAGCCTATGGCCCAAGCGCAAGTCCGGCCGCGCAGCCGCTCGCTCATCGTCCTGATCGTCGGCGGCCTGTTCGCTCTGATCGGCCTCGTGCTCGCCGTCGGCGGCCTATGGCTCGCGATCCTCGGCGGCTCGGTCTACTATCTCGCCGCCGGCATCGGCCTGCTCGCTTCCGGCGCCCTGCTCGTCCGGGGCCGCCCGTCCGGCGCGGTCGTCTATGCGATCGTCTATGTCCTCACCTTGGCCTGGGCGCTGTGGGAGGTCGGGCTCGACGGCTGGGCGCTGGTGCCGCGGGTGATCGCGCCCTCGGTGCTGCTCGTCCTCCTCTTCCTGATCCTGCCGCTGCTGTGGCCCGAGCGGTGGCGCTGGCGGCACGGCCTCGCCGGAATCGCCGCGACCGTGGCCCTCCTCGCCATCGGCGCCCTGGTGACCTCGCTCGCCGGCCGGCCCGAGATCGGCGCGCTGCCGACGCCGTTCGCCGCCGCGATGGGCGAGCCCGCGATCCTCAAGGCCGGCGCCGACTGGCCGGCTTATGGCGGCACCGAGAGCGCCCGGCGCTATTCGCCGCTCGGCCAGATCACGCCCGCCAACGTCGCGCGGCTCGAGCGGGCCTGGACCTATCACACCCGCGACCTGCCTCCGCCCGACGCGGAGGAGAACAAATATGGTGCCGAGACGACGCCGCTGAAGGTCGGCGACACCCTCTACCTCTGCTCTGCCAAGAACATCATGATCGCGCTCGAACCCGCCACCGGACGCGAACGCTGGCGCTACGATCCGCAGGTCTCGGACGACTGGATCCCCTATACCGCCGCCTGCCGCGGCGTCGCCTATTACGCCGTGCCGGGCGCCACGCCCGCATCGCTGTGCGCGACCCGGATCATCGAGGGCACGCTCGATGGGCGGATCATCGCGGTCGACGCCCGCACCGGCCGGCTCTGTCCCGATTTCGGCACGAACGGCCAGGCCGACATCAAGGCGGGGCTCGGCCCGATCGTCCCAGGCATGGTCTCGATCACTTCGCCACCGACCATCGTGCGCGGGATCATCGTCACCGGGCACCAGGTCCTCGACGGCCAGCGCCGCAACGCTCCGTCCGGAGTCATCCAGGGCTTCGACGCGGTCACGGGCGAGCGCAGCTGGGCGTGGGACATGGTCAATCCGGGCTGGGGACCGAGCCCGCCGGAAGGCCAGGCCTTCGCCCGCGGCACGCCGAACATGTGGACGATCGCCAGCGGCGACGAGGCGCTCGGGCTGGTCTATCTGCCGATGGGCAATTCGGCAGCCGATTATTGGAGCTCCAGCCGCCGGCCTCCGGAGAATATGTACGCGACCTCGCTGGTCGCGATCGACGTCGCCACCGGCCGCCCGCGCTGGCATTTCCAGACCGTCCACATGGACGTGTGGGACTATGATCTCGGTGCGCAGGCGAGCCTGATCGACTTCCCCGGCGATGCCGGTCCGATCCCGGCTCTGGTGCTGCCGAGCAAGCAGGGCGACATGTACATCCTCGATCGCCGCAACGGACGGCCGCTCTTCACCGTCCAGCAGCGCCCGGTGCCGCAGGGTGGCGTCGAGCCGCAGCGGCGCACGCCAACGCAGCCCTTCTCCACCTATCACACGCTCGCGAAGGCGGAGCTGGCCGAGCGCGACATGTGGGGCATGTCGCCGATCGACCAGATGATCTGCCGCATCCAGTTCCGCCGCGCCGAATATCGCGGCATCTACACCCCTCCGACCGCCGACCGCCGCTTCATCCAGTATCCCGGCTATAATGGCGGCACCGACTGGGGCGGCATCGCCATCGATCCGGTGCGCGGGATCATCGTCGCCAATTACAACGACATGCCCAACTATAATCGGCTGGTGCCGCGCGACGAAGCCAATGCCGAAGGCTGGTATCCGCGGGGAATGAACAGCGAGGAGACGCAGGCGCGCGGCGGCGACATGGGCGGCGGCGCCGAAGGCGCCGGCGATCCGCAATGGGGAACGCCCTTCGCCATCGACGTCAATGCCGGCTGGCGCCTGCCGGTCACCGGCCTTCTGTGCAAGGAGCCGCCTTATGGCGGCATCCGCGCGATCGACCTGCGCACCGGCCGCACCATCTGGGACCGGCCCTTCGGGACGGCCCGCCGCAACGGCCCGTTCGGTATTCCGTCCATGCTGCCGCTCAACATCGGCACGCCGAACAATGGCGGCGCCGTCGTCACCGCCTCGGGGCTGATCTTCATCGCCGCCGCCACCGACAATATCGTGCGGGCGATCGACCTGCGGACCGGCGAGACGCTTTGGCAGGACGTGCTCCCCGCCGGCGGCCAGGCGACACCGATGACCTACGAAGCGAACGGCCGCCAATATGTCGTCATCATGGCCGGCGGCCATCATTTCATGGAGACGCCGATCGGCGACGCGCTGATCGCCTACGCCCTGCCGGAGGGCTGATTCGCCCGGCGTCGGAACGGCCGGGAGATGCTGCCGTTGGCGTCTGATGGATCCTCTCGGCCTCGCCGGCGCGCCGCTGTGGCTGAACGCCCTCGCCTTCTGCGCCGCGGCGGTCGTCGTCTGGATCGTCGGCGGCCGGCTTACCCGCAGCGTCGACGCGGCCGCCTCCCGCACGCGAATGGACCGTGCCTTCGCCGGCATGCTGCTGCTCGGCGGCATCACGTCGCTTCCGGAGGCGGCCAATATCCTGACGTCGGCCGCGATCGGCAGTCCCGAGCTTGGGGTCAACAACCTTCTCGGCAGCGCGGCGATCAACGTCCTCTTCCTCGCCGTGGCCGACGCCTTCATCGGACGCACTGCCGTCACCGGCATCGTCGCCCGCCCATCGGTGCTGATGATGGGCACCTTGTGCATGCTCGTCCTCATCCTGATCGCCGGCGCGGTGACCCTGGACGACGTGCCGGTCGGCGGCGTCGGCGTCGCCAGCCTGCTGATCTGCGCCGTCAGCCTGGGCGCCTTCTGGCTGTCGACCGGATATGACCGCCGATCGCCCTGGGGGATCTCCGACGGGGGAGCGCAGGAGCATTCCGACGTGGGGTCCGACGAGAGCTCGGCGCCGCTCGCGCGCCTTTGGCTCCAGGTGTCGGTCTACGGAGCGCTGATCTTCGCCGCCGGATACCTGCTGTCCGTCAGCGGGGATTCGATCGCCGCCCAGACCGGCCTCGGCAGCGCGATCGTCGGCTTCGCGCTCATCGGCATCGCCACCTCGCTTCCCGAGCTCTCGACGATCGTCGCGGCCCTTCGGCTGCACCGGGCCGAGATGGCCTTCGGCCAGGTTCTCGGCACCAATTTCATCATCCTGGCGCTGATCCTGCCGTCCGACATCGCCTATCGCGGCGAGCCGGTGACCACGCGGCTCGGAACCTTCGAGACGATCTCGGCCCTGCTTGGCGCCACGCTGGTCGGAATCTTCATGGTGGGCCTCCTCGAGCATCGCGACCGGACGATCCTGCGAATGGGCTACGATTCCCTCGCGGTCATCCTCGTCTTCCTCGGCGGCGTCGCCCTGCTCGCCGTCGCGACCGGCTGATCGCCCGCTCCGGCCGGATCAGGGATAGAAGCCGCGCTCGCTCGGCAGGAACTCCTCGAGAGGGCGGCCCGAGGCCTTGCGCGCGACATGGGCGCGATGGACCTTCTCGACCAGATCGGGATCGAGGAAGCGCATGAAACGCAAATCGATCTTCGCATTCTTCACCCAACGCACCTGCGCCGCGTGGAAGCGGGGCTTCTGGAGCGTGATGAAGACGATCTCGCCGACCGCGACCGGGAGATCGGTGAGGCCGGTGCAGCCGAGGCAGGACAGGTCCTTGAGGTGGAGGAAGGCGGCCGAGCGGCGGTCGCGGATGATGACGCGGTGGCCGCAGAAATCGTGACGGAAGGACAGGCGCTGGTCGACCTTCGACAGGAGCGCGTCATCGGACGGTTCGGCGGGATCGGCGCCGGGCGCGGCCTTCGATTCCGTCTCCTCGTCTTCGAACCAGTTTCGAAGCGACTTCAACACTTCAAACCACTCCCGCCTCTCGCGTCGCGGCCGCCCGGTTACGGCCTCGACCTCCTCGCCCCGCGCCCTTGTCTGCTCTGTTCTAATTATCGGCCGAAAATCGTTACATTTTAGTAGCGACCGCAAAGAAAGGAGCGCTCCGCGCCCTTGTTCAGGATCCCCGATGCTGCGCGGCCGAGCGCCATCGCGTGCGGGCGCTGCCGCAGCCGGACCCGTGGGCCCGGCCGCATCTTCGATCGGAGCTCATAACCGGTCGAAAGCGGCAGGCCCCGGCCGGCTTCCGTTCAGCGTCGCCGCAGCGGGCTGATCCTCCTCGATCTCGCCCGGGACCTTCCATCGAGGACCGAGGCCCTCCAGTCGCAGCTGACCGGCGCGCTCGGCGTCGCGAAGCGCCTGGTCGGGCGACTCGCGCCACGGCCCGGCGAGCACGGGGGTTCGATAGCGGTATCTGCGCAAGGTCTCCTCCCTTGCATGGTTAGTCTCTCCTTAACCGGGTCTCTGTCGCACGCCCGCACGGCTGACGCGGATTTGACTTGCGAAGCCGCAAGGGGTTGAGAAACGGAGCCCTGCGAAAGGAGCGTACCCACTTGCCGACCTGCATCGACGACATTCCCGCGATCATCGAGCGCCTCTGCGCGCTCTATGACGAATCCGTCGCGAACCTGCGCGGCGCGCTTGCCGACTATCTGCGGACGGGGCAGGTCCCGGATCCGCAGGCGCGGGCCGAGGGCCTGTTCGCCTATCCCGAGCTGCGCATCGATTTCGATCGGATGCTGCCCACGGAATTCCCGTCGCGCGCTTACGGCCGGCTCAACCAGCCGGGGCGCTACGCGACCAGCATCGCCCGTCCGCGGCTGTTCCGGAAATATCTTCGGGAGCAGCTCGAGCTGCTCGTCCACGATTACGAGATCGACGTCTCGGTCGGCCCGTCGCGCAGCGAGATACCCTATCCCTACGTCCTCGACGGCAGCGACGACCTGCGCCTCGAGGAAGGTCGGGCGGCCGAGCTTGCCCGCACCTTCCCGACGCCGGAGCTGGTCAATATCGGGGACGAGATCGCCGACGGCGCCTGGAACTATGCGGCGCAGCCCGAACGTCCGCTGTCGCTGTTCGACGGGCCGCGCGTCGACTTCAGCCTGGCGCGGCTGCGCCATTATACCGGCACGCCGGTCCACCACGTCCAGCGGTACGTCCTGTTCACCAACTATGTCCGTTATGTCGACGAGTTCGTCCGCTGGGCGGTCGAGGAGCTCAAGCGCGAGGACAGCCCCTATGAGGCGCTGTCCGCGGCCGGCGGCGTCTATGTCACCAAGGACACGCCCGATGCCGAGGAGCAGGTGGCGACCGGCGGCTGGCGCCGCTTCCAGATGCCGGCCTATCACCTCATCGCCCATCGCGGCGAGGGCATCAGCCTGGTCAATATCGGCGTCGGCCCGTCCAACGCGAAGACGATCTGCGACCATCTCGCCGTGATGCGGCCGGAGGTTTGGCTGATGATCGGCCATTGCGGCGGGCTGCGCCCCAGCCAGACGATCGGCGACTATGTCCTCGCCCACGCCTATCTGCGCGACGATCACGTCCTCGACGACGTGCTGCCGGTCGAGATCCCCCTGCCCGCCATCGCCGAGATCCAGCAAGCGCTGTTCACGGCGGCGGTCGAGGTGACGGGCGAGGATCCCCAGCAGCTCAAGCACCGCCTGCGCACCGGGACGATCGTCACCACCGACGACCGCAACTGGGAATTGCGGTTCACCAAGTCGGCGCTGCGATTCAACCAGTCGCGCGCGGTCGGCATCGACATGGAATCGGCCACGGTGGCGGCGCAGGGCTATCGTTTCCGGGTCCCCTACGGCACCCTCTTATGTGTGTCCGACAAGCCACTCCATGGCGAAATTAAGCTGCCCGGACAGGCCAATGCTTTCTATGAGCGCGCGATCAGCCAGCATCTGAGGATCGGGATCGAAACCCTTCGAATCCTTCGACATGAGGGTGGCAAGCTGCACTCGCGAAAACTCCGCAGCTTCGACGAGCCGCCGTTCCGCTGACCCTTCCGCTGAACAGGGACTTAAGCTAATCGCCGCTCGACTCAGGTCGGGGATGCACGAAGGCAGCGAGTGACAGGACCAGGAGGCCGCCAGGCCCCGGATCGGCGCCCGCAAATGTCACAGAAGTTTCGCAAATCCGCTGCACGGCTCGCCGCCAGCGAATCGTTCCTATCGGGGGTATATCCATGAAGAAGTTCAGACTGCTTTGCGCGGCTGCGGCGATCGCCGTACCGGCCGCCACCTTGGTCGCGCCGGCCGCCTACGCGCAGCAGATCACCGCATCGGTGTCCGGCCAGGTGACCGACGAGGCCGGGGGCCCGCTCCAGGGCGCCACGGTCACCGTCACCGACACCCGCACCGGAGCGACCCGCACGATCACCACCGGCTCCGATGGCCTGTTCGGCGCGCAAGGTCTGGTCACCGGCGGTCCCTACACGATCGCGGTCGAGGCCCCGAATTATCAGGGCCAGACGGTCGAGGCGGTCAACCTCACCGTCCAGGGCACCACCAGCTTCACCTTCGCCCTCGCCGGCGCCGACCAAGGCGAGGCGATCGTCGTCACGGCGCAGCGCGCCAACGTGCAGCTTCGTGCGATCGGCCCCGGCACGGCGTTCAGCCAGGCCGTCCTGGAGACGGCGCCGACCTTCAACCGCGACGTGCGCGACATCATCCGGATCGATCCGCGCGTCAGCCTCGACCGCGACGACGGCGGCTCGGGCTCGGACCGCATCTCCTGCCTCGGCGGCAACGACCGCGGCAATGCGTTCACCGTCGACGGCATCCTGCAGAGCGACCTGTACGGCCTCAACGATACCGGCTTCTCGTCGCGCAGCTCGACGCCGATCCCCTATGACGCGATCCGGGAGACCCAGGTCCAGTTCGCGCCCTATGACGTCGAATATGGCCAGTTCACCGGCTGCGCGATCAACGTCGTCACCCGTTCGGGCGGCAACCAGTTCCACGGCGATGCCTTCTTCGAATATTCGGACAACGGCCTGCGCGGCGGCTCGGTCGACGGCCAACCCGTCGGCCCGATCGATGCCGACAAGCGCTGGGGCGTCGCCCTCGGCGGCCCGATCTTCCGCGACCGCCTGTTCTTCTTCGCCGCCTACGAGCATCAGGAAGCCGGCGAGTCGCAGGACGAAGGCCCGACCGGCGCGGGCTTCCCGAACGAGGTGCGCGGCGTCTCGATCGACCAGTTCAACGAGATTTCGAGCATCCTGAGCAGCACCTACGGGATCGAGACGGGTGCTCCGCCGACCAATCTGCCCTTCGAGAACGACCGCTGGTTCGGCCGCCTCGACTGGCAGGTGACCGACGATCACCGCCTGGAGCTGACCTATCAGCGTCTCGAGGAATCGACCGTCCGTTCCGACGACCTGTTCACCGGATCCTCGCCCCAGATCGTCGGCCTCAATACCTTCTACCTGAGCGGCACCCAGTCCAACTATTACTCCGCCCGGCTCTACTCTCAGTGGACGGACAATTTCTCGACCGAGATCCGCTACTCGCGCTCGGACATCCAGGACCTGCAGGATCCGATCGGCGGCGGCGAGGCGCAGTCGGCCAATCCGATCCCGCGCATCCTCGTCGGCATCGACAATCCCGACGGCACGCCCGACGCGACCGTCCTCGCCGGACCCGGCAACTCGCGGTCGGCGAACGATCTTCAGACGAAGGTCGACCTGTACCGCATCGTCGCCAATCTCGATGCCGGCGATCACCGGTTCAAGCTCGGCTTCGAGGTGAACCGCACGGACATCTTCAACCTGTTCGTGCAGAATGCGACCGGCACGCTCGTCTTCCGCAACGTCGACGACCTGCGCGAGGGAATCCTGTCGGACGGCACCTCCACCTCGACCTTCCCGAGCAGCGTCATCAGCGGCGGCACGGTAGGCGCGTTCGGCAACTTCTCCCGCACCGGCGACGTCAACGATGCCGCGGCCGACTTCAACCGCAGCATCTATTCCGTCTATCTGCAGGACGAGTGGCGGCTGAACGATCAGCTCGAAGTCGTGCTCGGTGTCCGCACCGACCTCTTCTCCGGCAGCCGCCCGGACGTGAATCCGAACTTCGCCGCGCGCTACGGCTTCCCGAACACCACCGGGTTCAGCGACCTCGATCCCGTGTTCCTGCCGCGCGTCGCCTTCACCTACGACCTCGACGATTTCGCGGTCTTCTCGCGGACGCAGCTGCGCGGCGGCGTCGGCATCTTCTCGGGCGGCGATCCGCTGGTCTGGTTCGGCAATGCCTTCCAGAATAACGGCTTCGGCTTCGCCGAAGGCAACACCACCGCCGCCGCTTGCGGCGACGGCCCGATCGACGTCGTCAGCGGCGGCGCCTTCACCGGCGTTCCGACCTGCATCCAGAGCAGCGGCATCACCCGCGCGGCCGGCGGCCTCGGCGATACCCAGTCGATCGATCCGGACATCACCGTTCCCACCGTGGTTCGCGCCAATTTCGGTGTCCAGTCGCAGATGAACTTCGCGCCGAGCGGCTTCTTCAGCGGGTGGAGGCTCAACCTCGATTACATCTACAGCCGCTACCGGAACCCCTATACCCTCGTCGACCTGTCGCAGGCGCCGATCGGGGTCACCGTGGACGGACGGCCCATCTATCGGGCGCTCGATCCGACGGCGGCGGGCTGCGATGCCGAATTGGTCGACCTCACGCCGGCGCCGGTCTACCAGAATCTCAGCGCTGCCTGCTTCGTCACCGGCCGCGACGACGAGCTGATGCTGACCAACTCGGCCGGCTTCAGCAGCCATGTCGCCTCGGTGATCCTGTCGAAGAATTTCGACGGCGGCCTGTTCACCAGCGGCGGATCGAGCTTCTTCACGCTCGGCTACGCCTATACGGACTCGCGTGACCGCCGGAACATGTACAACTCGACGGCGGGGTCGAACTACGATCTCAGCGCCGCCTTCGACCGGCAGAATCCGGACGTGTCGCGCGGCTTCTACAACAGCCGCCACAACTTCACCGTCTCGGGCAATTTCAGCGAAACCTTCTTCGCCGACCTGGAGACCCAGCTGGGCTTCACCTTCGTCGCGCGCTCGGGCAGGCCCTACAGCCTGACCTTCGCCGGCGGCGGCGTGTTCAACGACACGTCTTCGGGCAACAACAATGCCCTGCTCTACATCCCGAGCGGCATGAGCGATCCCAACGTGTCGCCGGACTCCGATCCGGCCGCCGTCGAGGCGCTGGCGGCCTTCGCCAACTCGCTGGGCTGTGCCAGCGGCTATGTCGGCCGCTCGATCGCGCGCAACACCTGCTCGAACGACTGGTATTTCGACCTCGACCTGAACTTCTCGCAGGATCTTCCGGGGCCGGGCCGGCTGATCAGCGGGGGGCGGTTCGAGGATAGGATCCGCGTCTATGCGATGTTCGACAATTTCCTGAACTTCCTCGACAGCGGCTGGAACGTGCAGCGCCGCCGTAATTTCGCGGGACTCCAGGAAGTCGCTTCGCTCGGAGGAGGCGGATTGCCGCCCATCGATGATCAAGGACGATACGTGATCACCGATTTCATCGGCCAGGATGCCTTTGACGACGACAATCTCATCAACGTCTCGTCTTCGGTGTGGCGGATCAAGGTCGGCATCAGCTACAATTTCTGACGCTCACGGGAGCATCAAAAGGGGCGTCGCGGCGAAAGCTGCGGCGCCCCTTCTCTTTGTGCCTCGGCCGGCTATGACGAAGCCCATGAGTCCCGACGATCTCGTCCGCCACGCGCGCGACGCGGCGCTTTCCGCCTACGCGCCCTATTCCCGCTTCAGCGTCGGCTGCGCGATCGAGTCGGTCGACGGCGAGGTGGCGGTGGGCGCCAATATGGAGAATGCCTGCTACCGGCTCGGCGTCTGCGCCGAGGTGGCGGCGCTGACGGCGGCCCAGCAGGCGTTCGGGCTCGAGCGGATCGCGCGCATCGCGGTCAGCGGCGGCCATATCGGGTCCGACGGCGCTCTGGCCGGGAAGGCGGTGGTCACGTCATGCGGCGGCTGCCGCCAGTCGATTCTCGAGGCAGCCCATGTCAGCGGCCGGGATCTCGAGGTGATCGCGTCCAACGGCGACGGCACGACCATGAGGCCGCATCGTATCTCGGAACTGCTCCCGGAAGGCTTCGGTCCCGCCAATCTGAAGGATGCGGGGTAGCCGCGCTCAGGCCAGCTTGATCTCGCGCAGGCGCTCCTGGAGATAGTCGTCGGCGGTGATCGGCGGCCATTTCGGCTCCTCGCCGGCCGGCACCGTCCCGGGAAGCGCCTCGATCAGGAAATCGGACCGGAAGTGGAGGAAATAGGGCATCGAGTAGCGCGAGAAGCCGCGCCGCTCGGCGGGCGGATTGACGACGCGGTGCGAGGTCGAGCGCAGCCGGCCGTTGGTCAGCCGCTGCAGCATGTCGCCGATATTGACGACCAGCTCGCCGGGCCGCGGCGCGACCGGGATCCAGCGCCCATCCTTGGTGAGCAGCTCGAGCCCGGCCTCCTCGGCGCCCAGCAGCAAGGTGATCGTGTTGATGTCCTCGTGCGCGCCGGCGCGGACATGGCCGCCGGGCTCGCCCTCGATCGGCGGATAATGGAGCAGGCGCAGCACCGAATTGCCGTCGCGAACCGTGTCGACGAAATAATCCTCGTCGACGCCGAGATAGCGGGCGATCGCGGCGAGGATCTTGAGCCCGGTGCGGTCGAAGATTGCGAACAGCTCCCGGAAGGTGTCGCGGAAGCCGGGGACCTCGGACGGCCAGACATTGGCGGGCATGTGGCCGCGGAAGCGATGCCCTTCCGGGAGATCCCGGCCGACGTGCCAGAATTCCTTGAGGTCGTGGGCCTTGTGCCCCTTGGCGGTCTCGATCCCGAACGGCGTGTAGCCGCGGGCCCCGCCGGTGCCGGCCAGATGATAGTGGCGCTTCACCGAGTCGGGCAGCGCGAAGAAGGCGCGCGCCTTCTCCTCGGCGCGGGCGATGAGATCGTCCGGGATGCCGTGATCGGCGATGATGGCGAAGCCATATTCCTCGAAGCTGCGGCCGATCCGCTGGGCGAAGGCGTGGGGATCGCGGTCCGCGTCGGCGAGCGAGACGGAGGCGATGGCGGGCGCGGGCGCGAGGTCGGTCATACGCGCGAATTAGTACTTCGCGGCAAGGCTTCCAACTTGAAAAGTCTATGGATCAGGCGAGCAGCAGGCCGGAGAGCGCGGCACTCATCAGATTGCCGAGCGAACCGGCGACGAGCGCCTTGAGGCCGAGCCGGGCGATCATCGGGCGCTGGTTCGGCGCAAGCCCGCCGGTCACCGCCATCTGGATGGCGATCGAGCTGAAATTGGCGAAGCCGCAAAGCGCGAAGGTGATGATGGCGATGCTGCGCGGCGACAGGCCGGCGGGATTGGCGCCGAGATCGATGAAGGCGACGAATTCGTTCAGCACCAGCTTGGTGCCGAACAGGCTGCCGGCGCGGCCCGCCTCGTCCCAGGGGATCCCGATCAGGTACATGAGCGGGCGGAAGGCATGGCCGAGCAGATATTGGAAGGTGATCTCCGGATGGCCGAACCAGCCGCCGATGCCGGAGAGGATGCCGTTCGCCAGCGCGACCAAAGCGACGAAGGCGAGAACCATCGCGCCGACCGCGACCGCGAGCTTGACGCCGGTCTGCGCGCCCTGGGCGGCCGCCATGATGACATTGGCCGGCCTTTCCTCTTCATAGGCGCCGTCGCCGAGCAAGGGCGGCTCGACCAGCTCGCCAGGCTCGTCCGGCATCATGATCTTGGCCATGAGCAGCCCGCCCGGCGCCGCCATGAACGAGGCGGCGAGCAGATAGGGCAGAGCCTCCGAGCCGAGCAGCGCCGCATAGGCGGCGAGGATGGTGCCGGCGACCCCGGCCATGCCCACCGACATGATGGTGAAGAGCTGGGCCGGCGTCAGGCTGGCGAGATAGGGACGGATCACCAGAGGCGACTCGCTCTGGCCGACGAAGATGTTCGCCGCCGCGCACAAGGATTCGACTCGGGTGACGCCGGTGACGATACGGATCGCGCCGCCGATCCAGCGTATCACCAGCTGCATGATGCCCAGATAATAAAGGACCGAGACCAGGGAGGCGAAGAAGATGATCACGGTCAGCGCCGCCAGCGCGAAGCTGTTGCCGCCTATCTCCGGCGCCGCCATCGGGCCGAAGATGAAGCGGGTCCCCTCCCCGGCATAGCCGAGCAGGTTGGAGACGCCGCGCGCCATCCCCTCGATCGCGGCGCGGCCCCAGGGCGTGTAGAGGACGAGCACGGCGAGGCCGGCCTGGAGAGCGAAGGCCGCGGCGACGACGCGCGGCCGGATCGCCCGACGGTTGGACGAAAGCAGGAAGGCGATGGCGAGGATCGCCGCCATGCCGACCAGTCCAATCAGGCGTTCAGTCATGGCGCGTCACCCCCCCGAGTCCGATACCTTGTCGTCGCATCTCTTGCGGAAAACCGGCGACCACTTTTCCGCGCGATGCTCTCGGTCACCAGACCATCCGGCGCTCGGCACCGGCGGCGGCGTCGAGCTTGTCGATCGCCTCGCCGATATCGCTTGCGACGAGCAGTTGAGCACGGCGGGCGGGCGACATGAAGCCGCTTTCCATCACATGGTCCATCAGCTCGACGAGATTGTCCCAGAAGCCGCCGACATTGAGCAGGGCGAACGGCTTGGCGTGATAGCCCAAGGCGTTCCAGCTCCACGCCTCGAACAGCTCGTCGAGCGTGCCGATGCCGCCCGGAAGCGCGACGAAGGCGTCGGTGAGATCGGTCATCCGCGCCTTGCGCTCGTGCATCGTCTGGACGACGTGAAGCTCGGTGAGTCCGGTATGGGCGACCTCGAGGTCGATGAGGGCCTGCGGAATGACGCCATAGGCCTCGCCGCCGGCCGACAGCACCGCATCGGCGACGATGCCCATCAGACCGAGCCGGCCGCCGCCATAGACGAGGCCGATGCCGCGCCGCGCCATCTCGATGCCAAGGGCGCGCGCAGCCGCGGCAAAGGCCGGATCGGCGCCCGGACTCGATCCGCAATAGACGGCGAGACGGTTCATGCGGTCATCTGCTCCTCGATCAGGGCCTTGAGATCGGCGACCGGACGAGCCCCGAAATGGGCGATGATCTCCGCCGCGGCGATCGCGCCCATGCGAAGGCTCTCGTCGAGCGCCCGACCCTGGGCAATTCCGAGAAGGAAGCCGGCGGCGAACAGATCACCCGCCCCCGTCGTATCGACGACGTCATCGACCGGGATGGCCTTGATCTCGACGCGCCGATCGCCGGCCACGGCGATGGCGCCCTTGCGGGCGCAGGTGGCGAGGAGGAGCGGCACCTTGGGCGCGAAGGCACCAATGGCGCCGTCGCGGTCGCGGATCCGGGCCAGCGCCTTGATCTCGTTCTCGTTACCGATGAGGATATCGATCAGGCCCGCCTCGATCATCTCGAGATAATGATCGCGATAGAGCTCGATCAGCGCGATGTCGGACAAGGTGAAGGCGATCCTCCGACCGGCCTGTCGGGCGATCCGCAGCGCCTTGCGCATCGCCGCCCGCGGCCGCTCGGCGCGCCAGAGATAGGCTTCGAGATAGAGAATCGCGGCATCGGCGATCTGCTGCGCATCGAGCGCTTCCTCGGAGAGGATGTGAGCCGCGCCGGGAAAAGTGTTCATCGTCCGCTGTGCGTCCGGGGTGACCAGGATCAGACAGCGGCCGGTCGGCACGTCGCCGTCGCTCGGCGGCGTTCGGAACTCGACCCCGGCGGCACGGATGTCATGGGCGAACACCTCGCCGAGCTGGTCGTCGGCGACCTGGCCGACGAAGCCCGCGCGACCGCCCATCGCCGCGATCCCGGCCACGGTGTTCGCCGCCGATCCGCCGCTGGTCTCCCGGGCCGGTCCCATGGCGGCGTAGAGCCGAGTGGCCGCGGCGGCGTCGAGGACCTGCATGGAACCCTTGACCAGCCCCTCGGCCTCGAGAAACGAATCATCGGTGGTGGCGATCACGTCCACCACCGCATCGCCGATCGCGAGCACATCCAGCCGGGTCGAATTCACGCGCGGTTGATGGCGGGAATGTCCAGCGACGGAAAGACCTTTTTGCCGGCCGGCAAACCGGTTACGTCCCGCCCATGAACGACAATGACTGCGCCGCCACCTCCCGTTCCCTGTTCGCCTTCTCGATCTTCTACGGCGGCATGGTTTGCATCGCCGGGGTGCTCGGCAACAAGCAAGTAACGCTCGGGCCGGTCTCCGGGATCGGCGACATGCTCGGCGTCGGCGCGCTTGCGGTCGAGGCCGGCATCTTTCCCTTCCTCTTCCTCGTCATCACCTCGAGCGCGGTGGCGGAGCTGCACGGCCGGCCGATGGCGAACCGGCTGGTGACGATCGGCTTCGTGCCGCTCATCGCCTCGCTCATCCTCGCCGCCTTCGTCCTCGCCTTGCCGGCGGCCGAGGACATGCCCGCCGAGCGCCTGGCAGCGTTCGACATGATGATGGGATCGACGCCGCGCATCTGGCTCGCCGGCATCGTCGCTTATGGCATCTCGCAATTCCTGAACGTCACCATCTTCAGCGCGCTCAAGCGCCGCGAGGGCGGGCTCTTGTGGCTGCGGGCGGCGACGGCGAGCGTCCTTTCGCAGATCGTCGACACCCTGCTGTTCATCACCATCGCCTTCTACGGCGTCTTTCCGATCGGCCAATTGCTGGTCGGCCAGATGCTGGCGAAGATCGTCCTGTCGGCGGTGCTGGTGCCGCCGCTCGTCCAGCTCTTCGTCAGCCTCGGCCGGCAGCTCGACGCGCGGCCGGGCTGGGAATAAGAGGCCTGCCGCCTCCCCGCCCCACCCAGCCGGGCGGCACCGAGAGGGCGCGAGCCGTCTGGAAAGGATGGCTCCTCGGCTCGCACGCGATCGAGCAGTCTGCATTCCGACACCATCGGAACGGCCGCTCCAGGTCATGGGACGGCTGCGATTTTCGAGCCGTCGGACGACAGCGTCCGACTGCAAATCGCCTCAGTGGGCGAGTATCAGCGGCACCTTGCTCTCGTGGAGCATGTCGCGGGTCGCGCCGCCGAGCACCGCCTCGCGCAGGCGGGTATGGCCATAGGCGCCCATGACGGCGAAGGCGGCCGAGAGCGAAGCGGCGGCGTCGATCAGCGCATCGGCCGTGGAGCGGCCGTCGCCGGACCATTCGTGCAGCTCCGCCTCGATGCCGTGGCGCGAAAGGTAGCGGGCCGCGTCGGTGGCGGGAAATTCGCGCTGCCCCGCGGTCACCGTGACGACATGCACGGCCGATGCCTTGAGCAGCATCGGCATCGTTAGCCGGAGCGCGTGCGAGGCCTCGAGCGAGCCGTCCCAGGCCAACATCGCCGCGCCGAGCGCATCGAAGCCGCGCCCGCTCGGGGGGACGGCCAGGACCGGCGAACGCGCATGGACGAGGACGTCGGCGGCGATCGCCTGAGCGACCTGGGCCGGCGCGCTTTCGCCGCCCGGCTGGCTGAGGACGATGAGGTCGCACAAGCGGGCGCGGTCGACGATGATCTGGCCCGGCGCGCCGTCGAAGGACAGCCAGTCCCACGCGACGCCTTCGCCGCTCAGGCGCGCCTCGATCGAGTCGCGATGCTCGGACGCCGTCTTCTGAACCTGCTCGATCACCGTCGGCAGCGCATAGACGCCCCCGAACGGATCGCCCATGATGAAGGCATCATAAGGCGTCACCTGAAGGCAGGTCAGATGTCCGCCGAATTGGCGGGCGACATCGAGCGCGGCCTGGAGCCGGCTTTCGAGCCCCGGATCCTGGTTCGCGTAGAGCAGCACCGATTTCATCGCCATCCTCCTCCTGCAGCGGCCGGGAAGCCTGGAGAAGACCTACCGCACCGGACCCCGCCGGCCATAAGGGAGTGTACCTAGATCGGAGCCCGGACGCTAATCGCCCCAGCTTCGCGACGCCAGGCGCGACGGCTGCAGCCGGGCATCGACCAGCGCCTCCTCCGAGAATTCCGACTCCATCACGGCGACGCGAGTATCGATGGCGAACCAGCGCGTGCGCAGCTGGACCTGAAGCTGGACGTCGAGCGGCACGTCGACTCCGCGGAGGGCGTCGATCCGCCAGAACTCGACCTGGTTGCTCCAGCCGCGGGTCGGCCTCGCGGCGAGCACGCGCCGCGCCCGCTGGACGTCGAGCTGCCCCGGCGCCAGCATCGCCAGCAACGGCGCCTGCTCCGGCATCAAGGTGTTGACGTTGATCGGCGAAAGCTCGGTGACCGGCAGCACGCACAGCCAGGGCCGCAGACGCGCCATGATCTGCGGAGTCATGCCGGGCAATCCGGAAAGCTCGCCGACATCGGCGAACAAGCTATTGGCGGTGCGATAGGGCACGCCCCCCTCGGCATAGGCGCCGTCCTCGGCTCCGCCAGGCCCGGGACGCGAATCACTGTCGGCCCAGTCGGCCGCCGCCTCGGCGACCCGACGCGCCTCCGGCTCGGCCACTTCCAACGCCTGCATGAGGCCGGCAAGCTGGAGGACCCCGGAATGGCGGCGGGTCAGGCGGGTGCGCCGGTCGCCCTCGACGACGCTGTTGACGTTGAAGCAATTGCCGCCGTCGCGCAGGCGTGCCTCGGCGAAACCGCCGCCGGGGAGCGCGATGCGCCGGACGGCGCCGTTCCAGCCGCCGTCCAGCGTCGTCCGATCCGGACTGGCGGCGACCATGTCGTCGATGGCGAGCATGGCGAGATCCTCGGCCCCTCGGGCGAAGGCGCGGGCCTGGTCGAGCGCATTGCCGTTGGCGGCGACGGCGCGCGACAGACTCATCTTCTCGAGCGCGGTGGCGGCGATCGCGCCGGTGACCGCGACGAGCAGGAGCACGGCGAGCAAGGCGGCGCCGCGCTCGTGCGCCGGTACCCTCGGCCCGGTCATCGCTGCGGCACTCCGACCAGGAAGAGCTGGCGTATCGTCCCCTGGGTCTCGCTTGCGGTGACCAGCTCGACCGCCGTCGGCAGACGGGTGGGATCGGTCGGGGCCCAGTCGTCCCGCCATTCCCCTTCATCGTCGCGGTAGCGCAGCCTGATCGCGCTGACGCCATCGATCAGGCGCGCGGCGACCGGATCACCGCCGCCGTCGACCCTGGGGAATGAAAGGCGCTCGAGCCGGCCGTCGCGCAGGCGATAGCCGACCCGCTGCAGCGACGCGCCCTCGCCCTCGTCCCAGCCGCGACGCACCAGATCGAGCAGCAGAGGCGATCGGGCGCCGCCGGCAAAGGCGGGCAGCGGCCGCCCGAGCTCGTCGCGGTGGACGCGGGGGACGGCCAGAGCGAGGTCGGCGCCCAGCAACGCACCCAGCCTGCGCGTCTCGCCGACCTCTGCGAGCAGACGATCGGAAGTCTCCTGGGTACGGGCACTGACGCCGAGCAGGGTGACCCCGGCCGCGGTGAGCATTCCGAAGATCGACAAGGCGATCAGCATCTCGACCAGGGTGAAGCCTTCCCGCTTCACAAGGCAGCCCGGCGGAAGACGGTGAGAGATGCCTGTCCGGGGCCGCCACCTTCGGGAAGTACCCTGATCTCGATCTGCTGGATCCGCGCCTCCGGCGAACGGGCGACGATCCGGGTCCAGGTCCAGCGGCGGCCGCCATTCACGGTCTCGCCGGTCAGGCTGCCGAAGGGCGGCGGCTCGGGATCGCTCAGCGTCTCGACGGCGAGGTTGCGGGCGACGATCTGCGCGAGCGCCTGATCGTGCAGACGCGCGCTGTTGGCGGCGGTGGCACCGCCGAGCCGAAGCAGAGCAAGCGCCGCCAGGCTGAAGATGGCGAGCGCCACCAGCATCTCGATCAGCGTGAAGCCCGCCTCGCCGATGGGGCGGCGGACCCGATCAGGGCAAGACATGGATCTCGCCGTCCTGGCCTATCGCCACCCCGACCCGGCGGTCGCGCCGGCTCAGCGTGATCTGAGCGGGTTGCGCCAGGCCCGTCGAATCGAACCGGATCCCGCCTTCGCCGCTACCGCTCGCCATCACGCTCGTGCCCTCGACCCAGGACCAGCGGTCGGACTCGCGCCACGTGCCGCCGCCGCGACGAGCGAGGGCATAGCCGGCGGAATCGATCCGCAGCAAAGTCGGGCGCGCCTCGACGATGGCGGTGTCGCGGGCCGCCTTGGCCCGGGCGGCAAAGCGCTCGGCCTCTGAACGCAGGCTACCGCCGGGATCGGGCATGGCCAGCACCACCGCCGCGGCGGCGAGGCCGATGATGACGATCACCACCATCAGCTCGACCATGGTGAAGCCGGCGGTTCCCGGACGCACGCGCCGGCGCGAGGCGCCAGCAGGTTCAGGCTCCGATCGGGACGTCATCCGGGCATTCCACTCGCAAAGGCGCGGCCTTTCAAGCGGATCATTGTGACGGTTTCGCTTCGGAGCGACTTCGATGGAACAGGGAGAGGAGCTTCGCCGCCAAGGCTTCCGCTTCGGCCGCATCCAGATCGACGATCTCCGGCGAACGCATCGAGGAAGCGCCTGCCGTGTCCAGGAGCAGGCTGGCGAGTCGCAGCCGGCGCTGAACAGGGCCCTGGGTGACGGATATGGTCTGCGCCTTCTCGAACGGGATGATCCACATCCGCCGCTTGAGCAGACCGGCGCGGACGAACAAGGCACGATCGTCGAGCGCGAAACCGTGCTTGCGCCAGCGGAAGGCCGCGTAGAATCCGGCGGCGAGCAGCAATCCGCCGGCGACGCCGGCGCCGGGTGCGATCAGGAAGGCGGCCGCCGTCGCGGTCGCGCCGACGAGGAAGAACGGCGCCGCCCAGCGCCACAACGCCCGCCGCGGGATGCGGGTGAAGGTCGACCGCTCCGGGGGCACCGGAAAGCCGGCCTCCGTCAGGATCGGCAGGATCTCGTCCATCCGCGCGAAAGGCGCCACCGCCTGAACTCCCCCTTCCTTCGTCTCCGCCCCCAGCGTCTGGAAGGCGAGCGCGAACCAGCCGAGCTGCCGGGCGATCGGGCCACTCTCGATCAGCCCCACCTGCGTGCGCCGGATCGGAATGACGACGTCGGACAGAGTGAACAGGCCGCGGCGCCGGCGAAAGCCGGGCGGTGGCGGCGGCGCGCCCGCGGCGGCGTCGCCCCCGCCTGTCCGGGTCAGCTTGAAACCGAACTCGCGCGAGACGGTGCGGACGACGCCGTAGACGAGGCCGAGCACCACAAGAGCGGCGAGCAAGGCGAGACTGTTGCGCAGGTTGAAAAAGCCGGCTGCCGTGTCGGCGGTGCGCGGATTGATCCAGTCCCGTACTCGCACGAAGCCGAGCTGCTCCAGATTCTGGACGACGGCGAAAATGGCGGCGAGAAACAGCAAGGAGAAATTGAAAAGCCCCGCCGCCAGGATCCGCGACAGGTCCATCCGGAAGAGCAGGGGTTCCTCGGCGGCCATCCCCGCCACCGGCGTCGGCGAATGCCCGCGGCGGATCCGGTCGCGAAGCGCCTGCGCCTCGGCGAGGCCGATCATGTCGAGCAGACCCTCGTCGGACGATGCGCCGCCGGTTTCGACCTTGACGCGGGCCGTGCCGAACAATCGGGCGATGACCCGCCGCTCGATGGCGATGTCCTGGACCCGGTCGAAGGGGATGACCCGGCGCTGGCGGTTGAGGACGCCGCTCTCGATGATGATCTCGCGCTCGGCCAATGTGTAGCGGAAGCGCCACCACCAGAGCAGGGTGATGACGAGACCGATGCCGCCGGCCATCGCCGCGAAGGAGAGGAACCGGCCCCAGCCACCCATCGTCGCGGCGAAGGCGGCGCCGCCGCCGACCATTTGCGGCACCAGCCGAAGCCAACGGGCGATCAGGGTCGCCGGGTGGAGGCGCCGCGGGGTCGGCGCGCCGTC
The DNA here is from genome assembly GCF_003347635.1 of Sphingosinicella terrae. Classification (GTDB taxonomy): domain Bacteria; phylum Pseudomonadota; class Alphaproteobacteria; order Sphingomonadales; family Sphingomonadaceae; genus Allosphingosinicella; species Allosphingosinicella terrae. The sequence goes on along the minus strand of NZ_QDFY01000002.1, from coordinate 285,353 downwards.
GCTCACACCAAATCCTGGCGGATCTTGGCGCGTATCCGGTCGCGCATGGCCTCCGCCTCGGCCTGGAGCAGGCCGGGAAGCGGCACCGAGGCGCCCCGCGTCCCAGCGGTGTGGAGGACCAGGGTGGCGAGGCCGAAGCGGCGCTCGACGGGACCGTGGGTGACGTCGATATGCTGGACGCGCCCGAAGGGCACCACCGTCGACGACCGGACGAGGAGACCCGAGCGGATGTGGAGCTCATCCGCCTCCTCGCGATAGGCCCAGGCGCGGTAGCGCCGCGGCGGCAGGACGATCAGAGAGGCGAGGAGCGCAACGAGGATGCCGCCGCCGACGGCGCCGGGCGGCACCGGAGTCTCCCGCAAGGGGCCGAGATCGGCCATGACCGCGGCGAGCAGGATCGGCACGGCGGTGATCAGGCCACGCACGCGCAGCACCCAGAGCTGATTGGGGTGCAAGGGCAACATCGCCGGCCCGTGCGCTTCATCGTCGATCTGCATGTTCCCCGCGCCTTTTCGTTCGCACCGTGGTGACATTCCTTCCAAGACAGGGAAAGAGGGCCCGTGCCAACCGGGGAGTCGCGGATGCCGTCACGTTCCATTGTGCGCGTGTTGCTTATTGTCGCTGGTATCGTCTTGATCGGAGTCGGTGCCCTCGCGGCCTGGCGCTTGCTGTCGCCGCCACCCGAGCCGGAGCGCGCCCGCGCCAAGTTCGATCCGAGCCGTTTCGTTGCTTCCGACCGCCGCCTCGACGCGCCCTATGTCGCGACCGACTATGCCGTGGTCGACGCGATGCTCGCCATGGCGCGGGTGCGGCCGAACGATTATGTCATCGACCTGGGCTCCGGCGACGGCCGCATCCTGATCGCCGCGGCGCGAAGCCATGGCGCGCGCGGCCTCGGCATCGAAATCGATCGCGACCGGATCCGGGAGGCGCAGGCCAATGCCGAAGCGGCGCGAGTCTCCCACCTCGTCCAGTTCCGCAACCAGGACCTGTTCGAGACGCCGCTCGGCGAAGCCGACGTCCTCACCCTCTACCTCACCCAGCAGGTCAATCTGCGGCTGCGGCCGCGTATCCTCGAGCAGATGCGCCCGGGCAGCCGCGTCGTCAGCAATGAATATGACATGGGCGACTGGCGCCCGGACGAGCGGCAGCGGATCGGTTCGGCGACGCTCAGCATGTGGATTGTCCCTGCCCGTTTCGCCGGCCGCTGGACCTTCACCGAAGGTGGCGCCTCCGCCACCGTGGAGCTGCAGCAGACTTTCCAGGAGATCGAGGGGACGGCGACCAGCGCGAGCCGCAGCAGCCGGGTGGAGCAGGGGCGCGCCGCCGGCCGCCGGATAAGTTTCGTCGCCGATCTGGGGCAGGGACGAAAGGAATATCGCGGCTGGATCGACGGCGACCGCCTCAACCCGATCCCGCGCAGCGCCGGCTGGCAGGCACAGCGGGCGGAATAAAGCCGCCGTGCCGTTCGCGCTCGTCGGACTGGCCCTCGCCTGGGCGGTTATGCTGCTGTTCGGGGCGATGGAATTCGACCGCGGCCTGCTCATCTTCTTCTACGGTGGAGACCGGCCGACGCTGTCCACCGTGGCGAATTACGTGACCCTGCTCGGCGGGTCGGAGCTGGTGGTCGCTGCGACGGCGGCCGGCATCGCCCTTCTTCTCTATCGGCGGGACTGGCGCGGTGCCCTGCTTCTCGCCGCCATCACGGGCAGCGGCAGGCTGCTGGTCATCCTGCAGAAGGATTGGACCGCGCGGGTGCGGCCCGACCCGGTCGGGCATCTCGTGCCGGTGGAGAGCTTCGCCTTTCCGAGCGGGCACGCGGCCAATGCCGTCCTCGTCTGGATCTGCCTCGCGCTGCTGCTGCCGCGAAGCGACCGCGCCCGCTCCTGGGCGGTATGGGGCGCGGTCTGGCTGGCGCTCCTGGTCGGAGCGAGCCGGGTCGTGCTCGGCGTCCATTGGCCGAGCGACGTCATCGGCGGCTGGGCATTCGGCTTGTTGTGGACGCTCCTCATCCTGCGGCTGGCCGGCCACGCGGCCGCCGAGGGAACGCCCGCGCTTCTGGCTCATTCTTCAGGGGAAGGAGCGAGCGATGATCGACGAGAATAAGCGCACCGAATCGGCGCGCGCCAATGACGACAGCGACCTTATCGACAATATGGAGTCCGGCCCGTCGCAGAGCGGCGCCTCCGGCGGCAACCTCCAGCGGGACATCGCCGCCCGCGCCGAGGCCGAGCATGAGGTAGGCGGAGACACGGGCGTCACCCGCGTCCGCGATTCAGACAAGCCCGAGGAAGCCAATCTTCCGCGGTTCAACCAGCGCTAATATGCTGATCTAGGCGCCGCTGCGGCGAAAGACGACCGACAGGTTGTTCGCCGGCATCGGCACGACCTCATCCAGGACGAGGCCGTGACGCTCACCCTCGGCGACGACGTCATCGAGGTCGCGCAGGCCCCATTCCGGATTGCGGGCGCGCAGGTCGGCATCGAAGGCGGCGTTGCTCGGCGCCGTCTCCACCTCCGCCTGGACATAGGGGCCGTAAAGGTAGAGCCGCGCGCCCCGGGCGAGCAGCCGCCCGGCGCCGCGCATCAACCCGCTGGTCGCCGACCAGGGGCTGATATGAACCATGTTGATGCAGAGGATGGCGTCGGCGGCGGGCACCGGCCACTCGGCCGCGCGCGCGTCGAGCGCCACCGCCGGGAGCAGGTTGAACAGTCCGGCCTCGGCGCGCCAGGCTTCGATCGAGCGCAGGGCGGCGGGCTCAGGATCGCTCGGCTGCCAGAGCAGCTGCGGGAAGGCCCGCGCGAAATGGAGCGCATGCTCGCCCGTTCCGCTGGCAATCTCGAGCACCAGGCCGCGGTCCGGCAGGATCCGGCGCAGAACCTCGACGATCGGCTCGGCGTTGCGCGCGACATGCGGCGCGGATCGGCGCGGATCGCCCTCACCCGGCGCCATCTGGAAGGGTTGTGGCCTGGTCATGCCCGCTTCTTAGAGCGCCGCCGCGTGGATGGCGATGGCCTGGCGGCGAAGCTCGGGTTAGGCTTTGCGGAGGGGGAGACGGACAGATGCCGCGACCGGATAGCGCGCCAACGAGCGCAGGCGGTGCCGACAACCAACTTGCGACGTGGATCGGCGCCCCGCCCGACCCGGATGCGGTGAGCAAGGTGGCCGCGCTGGAAGCGCGGCTCAAGCTCGTGCTCCCCGATGACTTCCGCGCCTATCTGATTGAAACGGCACCGAGATCCAATGCCGACGACGCCTGCGAGATCTGCTGGTGGTCGCTGGACGCAATCCGTTCGGTGCCGGAGGAGCTGGGCTATCGCGCCCAAGCCACGAAAATGGAGCGCGCGCTCGGCGGCGAGCCGGAGAAGCACGTCTTCTTCGCGGATTATATGGGCTGGGCCTATGCCTGGGCGATCTGCTGCTCGGACGGCCCGGACCGGGGAAGGATCGGCCTGATCTGCACCGGATTCGAGGGCTTCGTCGCCGATTCCTTCTCCGAATTCGCCACCCTGGCGATGGCGAATTCGCCGACGATCCATCTCCGCGAAGATCGGGAAGAGGCGGTTGCGGCTCCGGAGGCCTGGCTCAGGGCACCGGGGAAGCGCAAGGTCGGCATCCTCGAATTTCTCCTTTACCTTCCGCTGCTCGCGATCGTCTCGGGCGGCGCCGCCTTGCTGGCAATCTGGGCCGCAAACAATCTGCGGTGACCGGGTCGTCGAACCGCCAACCGCTATTCAGAGGGAGTTTTGGATGCCGATCGAGCCCGACAGCGCACAGGTCCGGTTTCCGCCGCCCCTGGTCTATCTCGGCTTCCTGCTGCTCGGACTCGGAGCGGAGCGCTGGGCCGACCTGCGCACCTTCGGCGTGGAGCGCGCGGCGCTCTGGGCAGCGGGCGCCGCCCTCGCCGGCGGTGGCCTCTGGCTGGTGGCGACCGCGATCGGCTGGTTCCGGAGGGCAGGAACGCCGCCGCCACCCTGGGAGACGACGACCGCGGTGGTCACCAGCGGTCCCTATGAGCGGACCCGCAATCCCATGTATGTAGGCATGGCGCTCATCCATGCCGGTCTCGCCATGGCCCTCGATGGGCCGATTGCCCTGATCCTGCTGCCGGTCGTCCTGCTCGTGATCCGCACCCAGGTGATCGCCCGCGAGGAGCGATATCTGGAGAGAAAGTTCGGCCCGGACTATCTGGCGTACAAGCAGCGGGTCCGGCGCTGGTTCTGACCGGCCGCGCCCCTATTCCGCCGCCTCGGCGGTGTCCTGCTCGCGATACACCAGGACCGGCTTGCGGGCCGCCAGCGTCTCGTCGAGGCGGCGGCGCGGGGCGTGGAACGGCGCCGCCTTGAGCGACGTGTCGCCGGCACGAGCGCGCTCGGCGACATGGCGCAGGGCGCCGATGAACTGGTCCAGCGCAGCCTTGCTCTCGGTCTCGGTCGGCTCGACCAGCATCGCACCATGGACGACCAGCGGGAAATACATGGTCATCGGGTGATAGCCCTCGTCGATCAGGCCCTTGGCGAGATCGAGCGTGGTCATCCCTTCGGCGAAGCCCTTATCGCTGAACAGGGCCTCATGCATGCACGGTCCGCTCGCCGCGAAGGGCGCGTCGAGCAGATCCTCGAGCCGCCTGAGGATGTAGTTGGCGTTGAGCACCGCATCCTCGGCGACCTGCCGGAGACCGTCGGCGCCGTGGCTGAGGATATAGGCCAGAGCGCGGCTGAACATGCCCATCTGGCCGTGGAAGGCGGTCATCCGGCCGAAGCTGCGGCCGTGATGCTCGCCGACGCATTCTTCTTCCACCAGAATGTAGCGATCGCCGCCATCCGCCTGGATCTTGTCGACGAAGGGGAGCGGCGCGAAGGGCGTCAGCGCCTCCGAGAAAACGACCGGGCCGGCGCCCGGGCCGCCGCCGCCATGCGGAGTCGAGAAGGTCTTGTGGAGATTGATGTGCATCGCATCGATGCCGAGATCGCCCGGCCGGACGCGGCCGACGATCGCGTTGAAATTGGCGCCGTCGCAATAGACGAGGCCGCCCGCCTCGTGGACCGCGCGGGAGATCTCGATCATGTCGGGCTCGAAAAGGCCGCAGGTATTGGGATTGGTGATCATCACCCCGGCGACGTCGGGCCCGAGCCGCGCCTTCAGCGCCGTGAGGTCGACCCGCCCGGCGGCGTTGGCGGGGATCGATTCGACCCGGTAGCCGGCGAAGGCGGCGGTGGCGGGATTGGTGCCGTGCGCGCTCTCGGGCACGAGGATGACCTCGCGCTTGTCGCCGCGCGCCTCGAGTGCCGAGCGGATGGCGAGCAGGCCGCACAATTCGCCGTGGGCGCCCGCTTTCGGGCTCATCGCGACGCTGTGCATGCCGGTGAGGCGGATCAGCCATTCACCGAGCTCGGCGATCAGCTGGAGCGCGCCCTGGACGGTGTCGATCGGCTGGAGCGGATGGACGTCGGCGAAGCCGGGCAGCCTCGCCGCCTTCTCGCACAGCCGCGGATTGTGCTTCATCGTGCAGCTGCCGAGCGGGAACAGGCCGAGGTCGATGGCGTAATTCTGCCGCGACAGGCGGGTATAGTGGCGCACCGTCTCGGGTTCGGACAGGCCGGCAAGGCCGATCGGGCGGGTGCGGCGGAGGCCGGCGAGATGGGCGTCGTCCCCTTCCCCCACCGCTTCGATGTCGACGCCGGTCGTCCGGGTGTCGCCGATCTCGAACAGGAGCGGCTCCTCGAGCATCAGGGCACGGTTGCCGGTCCAGGTCTCGGCACCGGCGTCTTCGGCGGCCTCGGGGCGGGTCGGTCGGCCTTCGCGGTTCATGGTCATGCGTTCGGGTTCCTGGCGAAAGATTGGCTCCCCCTCCCCCTTGTGGGGAGGGCCGGGGTGGGGGTGGCGGCCTTCGGCCGGCGCGCGACGAAGTCGCGCACCCCCCTCTCTAGCTCTCTCCCACAAGGGGGGAGAGGACATGCTGCGGGCCTCGAGCGCTTCACTTCAGCGCCTCGATGAGCGCCTGCTCGAGCGCCGTGACATCCTCGTCGGTGACCGTCTCCGTCACCGCTACCACGAGGCCGTTGGCCAGGGCCGGCGCGTCGGGATAGAGCCGGCCGAGCGAGACGCCACCGAGGACGCCGGCGTCCGCCATCGCGCGCACCACCGGCCGCGCCTCCATCGGAAGCTTCAGGGTGAATTCGTTGAAGAAGGCGCGGTTGACGAGCTCGACGCCCGGCAAGCCGGCCAGCCGGCGCGCCGCGGCGGCCGCCCTCGCATGATTGGCCTCGGCGAGCGCGCGCAGCCCCTTCTCTCCGAGCAGGGTCATGTGGATCGAGAAAGCGAGCGCGCACAGGCCGCTATTGGTGCAGATGTTCGACGTCGCCTTCTCGCGGCGGATATGCTGCTCGCGGGTCGACAGAGTGAGCACGAAGCCGCGCTTGCCCTCGGCATCGACGGTCTCGCCGGCGAGGCGGCCGGGCATCTGGCGGACGAACTTCTCCTTGCAGGCGAACAGGCCGACATAGGGGCCGCCGAAATTGAGGCCGACGCCGATCCCCTGCCCTTCGCCGACGACGATGTCTGCGCCCATTTCCCCGGGCGAGCGCAGGAGACCGAGGGCGACCGGCTCGGTGACGACGGCGACGAGCAGGGCACCCGCCTCGTGGGCGCGTGCGGCAAGCCCGCCAAGATCGCCGAGGCGGCCGAGTATGTCGGGATATTGGACGACGACGGCGCTGGTATCGCCGTCAATGGCGCCAAGCAGCCGCTCGGTATCGGGCTCGCCCGACAGGTCCGGCGCGGCCACCTCCAGCACGTCGCCGGTGAAGCGCGCCATGGTCTGGGCGACCGAGACATAATGGGGATGGAGGCCGGCGGAGAGGATCGCCTTGCCGCGGCGGGTGATGCGCCGCGCCATGGCGATCGCCTCCCAGCAGGCTGTCGAGCCGTCATACATGGAAGCGTTGGCGACATCGCAGCCATAAAGGCGGGCGACCTGGGTCTGGAACTCGAACAGGGCCTGCAGCGTGCCCTGGGCGATCTCGGGCTGGTAGGGCGTGTAGCTGGTCAGGAACTCGCCGCGCTGGATGAGATGATCGACGCTGGCCGGGATGTGGTGGCGATAGGCGCCGCAGCCGAGGAAGAAGGGGACCTGACCGGCGACGAGGTTGCGCCCCGCGAGCCGGACGAGATGGCGCTCCACCGCCAGCTCGGACGCGTGGTCGGGCAGATCATCGATCTTCGAGGCGAGCCGGGCGGCCTCGGGCACGTCGATGAACAGATCATCGATGGACGTAGCGCCGATCGTCTCCAGCATCTGCTGCCGATCGGTATCGGAGAGGGGCAGGTAACGCATTTTCAACTCACCTCTTTTTCCATTCCTCCCCCCGACTTTGCAGGGGAGGAGGACCGCTCGAAACGCGGTGGAGGGCCCCTCCACCACCCTTCGGATGGTTCCCCTCCCCGAGCGCTATCGCGGGGAGGACAAGTTCAATCGCCCGGCTTCTTCATCCTGAACCGGAGGCGGACATAATCGGCGAACCAGTTGCCGTCGGGACGGCGCAGGGTGGATGACAGGCGGCTCTCGACGGCGGCGGCGACGGCGGGCCGCTCCGCCTCGGGCACGCCCGCGATATCCATGGTTCCAGCGCGGAAGGTCGTCACCCAGGGCGCGATTCCGCCGGCAAGCGGGGTCGGCCGGGCGATGAGATCGGCCTCGATCCCGGAGAAGCCGGCCTCCGCATAGACGCGCGCGAACGCCTCGGCCGAGGCATACCATTGCGGATCGCTCTCGGGCATGTGGTAGCCGCGGGCGGTCAGCTCGTCGCGCAGCCCTTGGCGCAAGGCGGCGAGGTTGCCGGCGCCGCCCATCTCGCCGACGAAGCGGCCGCCGGTCCGAAGCAGTGCGAAGACCCCCCGCGCCACCGCGCCGGGATCGAGCATCCAGTGGAGCGCGGCGTTGGAGAAGACCGCGTCGAAGCGGCCGAAGCGCTCCGCCTGCCCATCCAGCCCGAGCGTCTCGGCGTCGGCGACGAAGGCGTCGATGCCGCGCCCGCGAGCCGCCTCGACCATCTCCGCCGAAGAATCGAGCCCGATCACCCGCGCCCCGGATTCGGCGATGCGCGCCGTCACCGCGCCGTCGCCGCAGCCGAGGTCGAGGATCAGCTCGCCCGGTTGCGGATCGAGCAAGGTGAGCGCGGCCTCGCCCAGCGCCGGCACGAAGGCGCCATTGCGGGCATAATCCGCCGCGCTCCAGCGCGAAGCCCGGTTCACCATCGCAGCCGCTCCGCGGCCGGGGCGCCCTCCACGGCCAACCGGCTCACTGGCTCACTGGCTGTCGCAGAAGGCCTTGTACTGATCGGCATCCATGAGATCGTTGACCTCATGGGTGTCGGACAGCCGCATCCTGAAGAACCAGCCGGCGCCTTCCGGATCGCTGTTCGCCAGCGCCGGATCGTCGACCAGGGCCTGATTGCCCTCGACCACTTCGCCGCTGAGCGGCGCGTAGACATCGGACGCAGCCTTGACCGATTCGACGACGGCGGCCTCGCCGCCCCGGCTCAGCCTGCGGCCGGCCTCGGGCACCTCGACGAAGACGACGTCGCCGAGCTGGGCCTGGGCAAAATCGGTGATGCCGACGGCAGCGACATCGCCATCCACCCGGATCCACTCATGTTCCTTGCTGTAATAGACGCTCATGCGGCGGCTCCCTTGCGGTGATAGCGATGGGGGACGAAAGGCATCGGCACGACTCGGGCCGCGAAGACGCGGCCGCGCTGGGCGATCGAGATCGCCGTGCCGGGCTCGGCCGAAGCGGTGGGAACATAGGCCATGGCGATCGGCGCCTCGAGCGTCGGCGAAAAGCCGCCGCTGGTCACCTTGCCGACCTCATTGCCGTCGGCATCGACGACGATCGCGCCTTCCCGGACCGGCTGGCGCCCGTCGACCATCAGGCCGACCCGCTTGCGGACGGGACCATCGCGCAGTTCGGCGGCGATGCGGTTCCAACCGGGGAAGCCGCCCTGCTCGCGGCGGCGTCGGGCCAGCGCGAAATGGAGGTCGGCCTCGACCGGCGTGGTCCCGGTGTCCATATCGTGCCCGTAGAGCGGGAGCCCGGCTTCGAGTCGCAGCGAATCCCTTGCGCCCAGGCCGATCGGCCTCACTTCCGGCTGGTCCAGCAGCAGGGTGGCGAGCGATTCCACCGATGCGGCGGGGACCGAGATCTCGAACCCATCCTCGCCCGTATATCCGGAGCGGCTGATCCAGGCGCGGATGCCGGCGAGCGTGTAGGCGCCCGCGGTCATGAAGCTGAGCTCGGCGACCTCCGGAACCAGCCGCGCCAGCGCTTCCGCCGCCTTCGGGCCCTGGAGGGCGAGCAGAGCCTGCTCCTTCATGTGATCGACCACGACGGTCCGCGGCAGCCGCGCCTCGAGATGGGCGATGTCGCCTTCCTTGGTGGCACCGTTGACGACCATGTAAAAATGGTCGCCGCGACGGGTGATCATGAGATCGTCGACGATGCCGCCCTCCTCGGTCAGCAACATCGAATATTTCGGCCGACCCTCCTTGAGGATGGCGAGATCCGCGGGAAGCAGGGCCTCGAGCGCCGTCCCGGCATCGGCGCCGGCGATCAGCAGCTGTCCCATGTGGCTGACGTCGAAGAGTCCGGCGGATTCGCGCGTCCAGCGATGCTCGGCGATGATGCCTTCATACTGGATCGGCATCGAATAGCCGGCAAAGGAAACCATTCGCGCACCGAGGCGGCGATGCCAGCCGTCGAGCGGAAGGAGCCGTTCGGTATCACTCATCTCGGTCTCCAGCCAGATAGGATCAGGAAAGCGGGTCGCCCCGCTTCGCTCCTGCACCCCCTCTGTCACCGTGACCTGAGAGCTTTCCCCGCCTTCACGCCGGAGCGCGTTTCGGCGGGTTACCCCTTCGGTGGCCCGCCTTAGCCACGGCCAAAGCGGACGCTTTCCAGAGTGTCTTGGGCGGGCGGTCCTTTGGCCTGAGAGATTCCGGGGCGGTTGCTCCTTCGGCGGCGGTCCGGCTGGAAGCCGAGGCCACGCTCTCCCGCTTGCCCATCGGAAGCGCAAGCGCCTCCGAAGACGAGGCCGCTGTGGAGGCTATGGCGGAGCGAGTCAATCGACGGATTCGTGGCAATGACGCGAAGAAATCGCGCGAATTGTATGCGTTACTTACGGGATATTGTCTATGTTACCGAACGGTACGTGCGAAGCCAGGCTCGGAACGGCCACGCGGGTGCAGAGCTCTCCCTCGAGTGAGGGAGGCCGTGCAGTCGAAGGGAGCGTCTGTAGGTCGTCGGCGCGTCAGCGCGTGGCGTTGTAGCGGAGTTGATCCTCTGAGAGATCGAAGCCGACGAACAGCTCGAAGCGGGCGCGCTGGACGGCCGCACGGACGGCCGGATCGGCCATCGGATCGAGCGCCGCCTGCGGATCGCCCGGCCGACGCTCGCGCGTGATCTGGCGGCGAATATCGTCCGGCAGGGTGGCAGCGGAGCGAAGCACCTGCGAAGTCGCGGTGCCGGTGGTGCTGGCGCGATACTGGCCCGGCTCGAAGTGGACGCCGACGCGGCTCACCCGCTTGGAGACGACATTCTCGCCCGCCTGCACGACCGTGGCGAAATAAGGCAGGACGACGTCGCGCGCCGCCGAGGCGTCGCGGCGCTGGGCCTGCACCTCGAAGGTCGCGTTGGTGATGATATATTCGCCGGTCTCGTCGCAGGTGCTGCGCAGATTGGTGATGGACGCGACGACGTCGATGGCCGCGGCGTCGCGGCTCGTCGCCGGATCGAACAGGGTGATGTCGCCGGCCGGAGCCGGAATAGCGACCGGCGGGCAGGCGGTATAAGTGGTCAGGATCCCGGTCTGGTAGATGTCGCCTTCGCGGGCGCAGCCGAGAAGACCGAGGGACAGCAGGACGGCAGCGGCCGCTTTGGGTGTGAACAGTCGCAAGGGATCCTCGAACATCTGGTGGCGAAATCCTACATGCCCGAAGAGCATGGCTCATGCCCTAGGGCAGCGGGCGGATCATAGGAAGCGGGTTTCGTGCAGGCAAGCGACGGCGGGGGCGGCCGAGACCGGTCGCACGATGGATACGGGGCGCCGGCCGGCGGTGGACGCCGGCGCGCGCGCGTCGTAGAGCCGGCGCGATGAGCGAGACCCGCCCGCCCCTCACCCTGCTGATCGCGGCGCCGCGCGGTTTCTGCGCCGGCGTCGACCGCGCCGTGCGCATCGTCGAGCTGGCGATCGAGCGCTATGGCGCTCCGGTCTATGTCCGTCACGAGATCGTCCACAACAAGTTCGTCGTCGAGGGCCTCAAGGCCAAGGGCGCCGTATTCGTGCCCGAGCTGGACGAGGTTCCGGACGGCGTCCCGGTCGTCTTCTCGGCGCACGGAGTGCCCAAGGCGGTGCCGGCCAAGGCGCAGGCGCGGGGCCTCAACTATCTCGACGCCACCTGCCCGCTCGTTTCGAAGGTCCACCGCCAGGCGGAGCGGCTGATCGAGCAGGGCTATCACATCCTCTTCATCGGCCATGAAGGGCATCCCGAGGTCATCGGAACGTTCGGCCAGGTGCCGGAGGGAAGGATGACCCTGGTCGAGACCCGCGAGGCGGCGGAGTCGATCGCGCCGCAGGCGGACGAGCGGCTCGCCTTCCTCACCCAGACGACCCTCTCGGTCGACGACACCGCCGAGATCGTCGGCGTGCTGCGCCGCCGCTTCCCCGCCATCCAGGCGCCGCGCGGCGAGGATATCTGCTACGCCACCTCCAACCGACAGGCGGCGGTCAAGGCGATTGCGGGCCGTTGCGATGCGATGCTGGTGATCGGCGCCTCGAACAGCTCCAATTCGCTTCGGCTCGTCGAGGTCGCCGAGCGGGAGGGCGCGCGGGCGCGGCTGGTGGCGCGCGGTCGCGACATCGACTTTGCGTGGCTGGAGGGCGTCCGCACTCTCGGGATCACCGCCGGCGCTTCGGCACCCGAGGTCCTGGTGCGCGAGGTCGTCGACGCCCTCGCCCAGCATTTCGAGGTCGTCGAGGAGCCGGTCGACGGCGTAGAGGAGAATATGGTGTTCAAGCTCCCCGCCGGGCTTCGCGCCGCCTGATCTCCGTCCTGCATTTCCCAGAGCGCCCCGGATGACCGAAGTCGAGATCTTCACCGACGGTGCCTGCAAGGGCAATCCCGGCCCCGGCGGCTGGGGCGCGGTGATCCGCGCCGGCGCGCACGAGAAGGAGATTTCCGGCGGCGAGCCCCTCACCACCAACAACCGGATGGAACTGCTCGCCGCGATCCGTGCGCTCGAGGCGCTGACGCGGCCATGCCAGGTCGCGCTCTACACCGACAGCGTCTACGTCCGCGACGGCATCACCAAATGGATCCACGGCTGGCGCCGCAATGGCTGGAAGACGGCAGACCGCAAGCCGGTCAAGAATGCCGAGCTTTGGCAGGAGCTGGTCGAAGCGGCGGCGCCGCACCAGGTAGAATGGCATTGGGTGAAGGGCCATGCCGGCCATCCGGAGAACGAGCGCGCCGACCGGCTCGCCTGCGACGCCGCAGGGCAGTTCCGACGCGCCTAACACGGATCGGAGACGGCTCGGCGACGCCTCGAGACGCCGGCGATGTCGCGCGACTCCTGTTCCTACCCATGCTAGATATGCCTGCGGGATCGGGGGATTGAGGGATGCCGAACGCCTTCGTCAGGAAGCTGCGCCGATTTGCCGATCTCGACGACGAAGCCGTGGGACGCCTCGTCCGGCTGACCTCCCGCGCCGAGCCCCGTGGCCGCGGCAGCGACCTCGTCCGTCAAGGGGAAAGACCTCTGGCGATGCAGCTGCTGCTGAGCGGCTGGGCGTGCCGGTACAAGAGCCTGGCCAGCGGAAGGCGCCAGATCGTCGGTTTCCTTCTGCCCGGTGACATTTGCGACCTCCATGTCACCCTGCTGCGAAGGATGGATCACAGCATCGGCCTGCTCACCGACGCCTGCGTCGTCGCCGTCACCGCCGCCGAGGAGCAAGAGCTGGAGCGGCACGCGTCGATCCGGACCGCCTTGACCTGCTCCACGCTGGTCGACGAGGCGATTCTGCGCGAATGGCTGACGACCGTCGGGCAGCGCGGCGCCCTCGCCCGGGTCGGCCACCTGGTCTGCGAGATCTGGTACCGGCTCAAGGCCGTCGGCCAGGTCGACGAGCGGGAGCGCTTCGCCTTTCCGCTGACCCAGGATGTCCTCGGCGACACGCTCGGCCTTACCCCGGTCCATGTCAATCGCATGCTGAGGCGCCTGCGCGACGAACGGCTCATCGAGCTGGAACGCAAGCAGTTGCGGCTGCCCGACCCGGCGCGGCTCGTCGCCACTTGCGGTTTCGATCCGGCCTATCTGCACCTGGACCAGAAGCGCAGGCTGACGAGCGGAATGAGCTCGGCAGGCTGAAGAAGCCTCGACCACGCCCCCTGTTCGGAGATCCGGGCCGGCGATGATTCGCCGATCAGCCTTTGTTGCCGCGAAGGTCGAGCCAGCGGCGGAGCGCCTCTTCCGGAATCTGTTCGTCGAAGGCGAGGCCGCAATCGGCCTCGTCCGTCCAGGCGACGGTGGCGGCAAGCGGCGGCAGGTCGGGCAAGGTGAGCTGGGCGCGTCCTGACTTCGTGAGGGCCTTGGCGGCGCGGAAACGGGCACCGCCGCCGGAGATATCGGTTACCCGTCCGTAATGAAAGCGCTTGCCGATGCGAAGCGAGGCCGGACAGCTGATACCCATACGCAGTGACTGGCGGCGGTCCTTGCGGTGCTCGGCCACCCACGGGCGCGAGAGCAAGGCCTCTACGTCGATGAGTTCATCGAAGGCGATGCCGATACTCCAATCCTGCGCCCACAGAACGCTGCCTTCGATGGTCTCGCCCGGAACGAGCTCCACCCTGATCCGATCTCCGGCGACGCTCGGCCGGAAGGTGCGCGCCATCAGGCCCCCTGCGGAGATGTTGACGATGACGCAGGGCTCGGGCTCGCCGACCATGTGGAGGATGCCGGAGCGGCGGACGAGGACATGCCGGGGATGAGCGCGCCGGTTCAGCCAGAATTCGGTAGCCGTGGAGCCGGCCGGCCCGCCGGCCGCTGAGATCCCGCTCTGGCGCCTGGCCGCCTTGTCCGTCACCCGATTTCCCCCTTCACCTGATCCTGGCGTTGCCCCGCTTCCCCTTACGGAAATGCAAAGCTCCACACGCGTTCGGCGCAGGTCGATCGGAACGGAACATTAACGAATGGGTGGCGTGGCCGGTGGGGCGATTTCAGCCGCGGCGGGTGGCCCGACGCGAAACCGGGGGAATGTCCGCCTGCTCGATGAGGGGCGGCGTGGCCTCCGGCGCCTTCGCTCCGGGAGGCTCGCGGCGCTCCGGCCGGCCGATGAGGAAGCCCTGGATCTGAGTGCAGCCGAGCCTCCGCACCAGATCGCGCTCGGCCTCGGTCTCGATCCCCTCGGCCGTGGTGGCCATGCCGAGCCCGTGCGCCATCGAGACGATCGCCTGGACGATCGCCAGGCTGTCCTGACAGCCGTCGGCAGCCGCCTTGACGAAGCTGCGGTCGATCTTGATCTTCGAGAAATCGGTGCGCTGGAGGTAGCCGAGCGAGGAATAGCCCGTGCCGAAATCGTCGAGCGCGAGCCCGACGCCGAGCGACTTGAGGGCATCGAGCGTCTTTCCGGTCGACTCGCCCTGTCGCATGTAGACGGATTCGGTCACTTCGAACTCGAGGCGGCTCGGTGCCAGCCCGCTATGGGCCAGGGCCCGCACGACGCTGGCGACCAGGCCCTCGGCCTCGACCTGAATAGCCGACAGATTGACCGCGAGCTTGACGTGCTCGGGCCACCGCGCCGCTTCGGCGCATGCGCTGCGCAACACCCATTCCCCGATCCCGCGGATGAGGCCTGCTTCCTCGGCAATCGGGATGAACTGGGAGGGCGCGATCTCGCCGCGGACCGGGTGGTTCCAGCGCAGCAGCGCTTCGAAGGCGACGACCTCGCCCCGCTGCGAATCGACGATCGGCTGGTAGGCGATGGAGAGCTGGTTGCCGACCATTGCCGTGCGCAGGTCAGCCTCCATGCGACGACGCTCCTCGGCGTCCTCCAACATGGCCGGCTCGAAGAAGGTATGCTTGCCGCGTCCCTTATGTTTGGAACTGTAGAGGGCAAGGTCGGCGTTGCGGGTGACGACGTCGACGCTCCGCGCCTCGGCGCTGCCGCTGGCAATGCCGATGGAGGCGCCGATCAAGGCGGTCGAGCCGCAAATGTCATAAGGCGCGGAGAGCGCGCAGATAAGCTCGATGGCCAGCGTGTCCAGCGTCTTGCGATCCGATTCCCAGACGATGGCGGCGAACTCGTCGCCACCGAGCCGGCCGGCGCGGGCACCCTCCGGCAGGACCTCGTGCAGCCGATTGCCGACCTCGAGGAGGAGCGCATCGCCGGCTTCATGGCCGAGGGTGTCGTTGACCGCCTTGAACCGGTCGAGATCGATGAGCAGCAGTGCGCAGCCGTCGGCCGGGCGTACCACGTCATTCAACCCGTCCTGGAGCAGCTCACGGATGAAGCGACGGTTCGGGAGGCCGGTCAGCGCGTCGTGGCGAGCGGCATGGTTGAGCTTCACATTGGCTTCGGCGACACGGTTGCGGCTGCGGCGAACCGCGCGGAAGGAGAAGAAGCCGACGGTGAAGATGATCAGAACGGTGACGAGACCGATGGCGCCGACCAGGGTCAGCCGCTCGAGGCGGGCACGGGACGCGGCAAGATCGGCGTCGCGAAGGATTTGCTCGGCGCGAAGCCTGGCGATGCGAGCCTCCTGATTGGCGGCGTCGAAGCGCGCCGCCATCAACGCGGAGCCGGTGGTCGCGGCGACGTTGCGGGCTTCGTCGTCGAGCCGCTTGAAGGCGGCGAGATGGCGGAAGGCGGCAGCCGGATCGCCGGACCGGACATAGATCCGGCTGGCGGCATCGTGGAAATCGCGGAACGGCATCGTCGAATGATCGAGATCGACCCCGGCGAAGGTGCGCTCGATGTAGCGGCGGGCCGAGACGAGGTCGCCGCGGGCGAGCTCGACCTGCGCCCGCACACCCCAGAGATAGGGCTCCCAGCCCACCGCCGAGCGGGCCGAGATGCGCAGGCCGAGAGAGGCGCTCTGCTCTGCCGAGGCGAGATCGCCGTCGAGCATCTGGGCAGACGCCAGGTTGCTGAGGATCCGGGCCTCGAGCAGGTCGCTGCCCATCGTCCGGGCGGCGGCGAGGGCAAGGCGATATTCGCGCTCGGCGTCGCCGTAGCGGCCGAGATCCTTGAGCGCGTTGCCGCGATTGTTGTGGGCGGCGACGGCGAGCGCGGGATCTTCCGAATAGGCCTCGTTCGCCTGCTGGTAATAACGCAGCGCGCGATCATAGTCGCGCGCATCGAGATAGATGGAGCCGAGATGCTGGAGGACGATCGCCTGGCTGCGGCCGTCACCCAGGGCGCGATAGACCTCATGCGCGGAGAGCAGATCGGCAAGCGCGCGCTGGACCGATCCGGTGACCAGCAGGATGCCCGCCCTCGCCTTGAGCAGGTCGGCATGCAGCTTCGTGCGCGGCGCGTGACGCGTGGCGGTGGCGAGCCCGCGATTGACCAGGGCCGCCGCCTCTTCGGGCCGGTTGACGCGAAGCAGTGCCTCGCTCTCGAGCCACTGGCCGGTGGCCTCCGCGATGAGCCGGTCCTGAGGATCGGCGAGCCTTCCAGCCAGCGTGCTGGCGTTGCGGGCGTGCCGGAGGGCCGCTTCGGGATCCGCCATCATGGCCGCCTTTGCGGCCGCGACCTGCCCATCGAATGGAGTCGCGGGCGCGGGGGCCTGCGCCGCGCCCGAATCGGGGCGCAGCACGAACAGCGCGATGCAGAACATAGCAATCGCCTGCGCCCTCAATCTCATCTCGCTCCCCCGGGCACCCGCCCCGATACGGGCCGAGCACCAACCTTATCCGACCATTTTCACCTTCACTCCAGTCGGTTGCCTATTGGGCTCAGAAACGGACGCTTATCCGACCACCCGCTGCCATCTGGTTAACGTCCTCGCCGCCGCCGGACCGAAGCTCGGCCCGGCCGAAGAGGCCGATCTCGCCGGCATTGTCGAGGATCGGCGCCGCATAGAGCAGTTCCGCCGAAAAGGCGCGATCCTGGTCGGCGATGTCGAATCTCTGCTCGCCGATGCCGAGCTCGCCGGTCGTGCGGTCGAGGACCTGGACGGAGCGGTAGCTGAGCTCACCGCGTTCGACATGAAGCGGCTGCGCCAGCGACAGGCGGAGCGCGTCGCCGCGTCCGACGACGTTCTGGAAGGTCGCCGACAGGGCGAAGGCCGAGCTGAGCACGTCGCTCGCCGTCGAATAGCCCTGCTCCGGAGTGGCGGAATGGGTCCGGCCCGCGGTTCCCGAGAAAGCCAGGGTGAAGCGGTCGCTGACCCGATAGGTCGAGGCGAGGGTCAGCGTGTCGGTCACGGCGCCATGACCGAGCTCCAGCGCCGAGCGCGACTGGACGCCGAGCAGGCCGTTGCGCTCGTCGACGCGCGCATAGGCTCCGGAGAAGGAAAAGCGACTGCTGGCGCGGTGGGTGACTCGGACATTGACCGCCTCGGCCTGGAACGGTGCGACGCCATGATAGGCGGCACGCTCGGCGTCGGACCGGAACGGCGCCCGGTCATGGTCGAGCCGCTGCTCGGTATAGCCGATCGAGACGCTGACATTGCCGGCGACCGGCAGCTGGGCGCCGAAGAAGGCGCCGCCGGAAGCAAGGCCGAGGACCGGATTGACGCCGCCTTGCGTGCCGTAGTCCGAAGCGAGACCGAGCCCGTCCTGCGCATTCAAGGCCATGCCGCCATTGCCGAAGCCGGCAGTGAAGCCGAAGCCGGCGCTGTTGGCGACGCGCATCTCGCTGTGCGGCGCCCAGTCGCCGCCCTGGAAGCCCAAAGCGCTCTCGCTCGGCAGGCGGCCCATCGACGTGGTGACCTGCAGGTTCGCAGTCACCATCCGGGTAATTCCGACCGTCTCGGTGAAGGGCGCGCCGCCGCCGCGGATCCAGTCCGTCAGGCGGCTGGTGGCGAAGCGCTGGAAATATTCCTCGGCGCCGGCGAGCGTGCCCACCTTGCCGACGAGCCGGCTCGACACCGGGACGACGAAGTCGCGGTAGGTGTCGCCGATCGGCTCGTAGAGCTGAAAATAGACTCCGTCCGTCTCCCAGGTCGTGTCGAGGCCGCTGGTGAGCAAGCTGGCGGCGGGCCGGGAGACGATCTTGCCGTTGCGGACCTCGTAATATTGCAGGCTGTTGAAATCGAGCGGCGACTGCGAGGCCTGAACGTCGAGCATACCGTGTCCATAGACCGGATCGACGCCCGGCGCGCCGAGGTCTCGAGCCGAGCGAAGGATGATCTGCACCGATTCGTCGGGATGCGACGCGAGCCAGGGCCAGCGGTCGTGGAGCAGGGTGATGGCGCCCGAGACCAGAGGAGCGGCGAAGGACGTACCGCTGCGGCGGACCATGCCGCCCTCCCCGTCGGGCATCAGGAGCAGCTCGCCGGGCGCGACCATGAATCTGTCCATCAGCCGCTGCCGGCAGACGAGGCCGCTGGTCAGGCAAGCGGTGCCCGGCGTGTTCGACATGGCCGAGATGGTGCCGTCGGGCGCGACCGCGCCAACGATGATCATATTGGGATCGCGGCTGAAGTCCCAGCTCATGTCGGCCGGCTGGACCGCGCCGTCATTGCCCGCGGCGATGACGAAGATGCGATCCTTGGTCGCCGCGACGACCTGATCGTTGAACAGGACGTTGCGCCAGTCCGGATGCAGGGCATATCCCGACACACCGAGGGACATGTTGATGACGCTGGCGTTGCGCGCGGCGAGGGCGAGGATGCCGGTCTGGACGTCCTCCCAGCTCGCCGTATTGGTCGCGTCGAACGGATTGTAGGCGACGACGGTTGCGTTCGGCGCGATGCCCATGACCCCTCTGCCGTCATGCGCCGCCACCATCAGGCTGGCGACGCCGACGCCGTGACCGTGGAGCAGCGCCTCGTGCCCGCCGGCAAAACCGAGATTGTCGGAAATGTCCGGATCGCCGGTGACGGTGGCATCGAGCAGGCCGATGATGCTGTCGGCGCCGCTGCCCTGCTGCTGGGTAAGGGACGGCGACCAGTTGACCGCACCCATCCAGTGATCGACCTGGTCGGCACCGGAATAGGCCATCAGGCCGTCATGCCATTCCATGAAGAAGCGCGCGCGATCCTCCGCCGACAACGCCTGCAGGCTGGACGGATCGGCGCGGTCGATGCCGAAGCGCTCCAGCAGCGGCGCGAGAAAGCTCTCCTGAAAGCTGCCGCCGTTGGCGGCGGCGATCCGCGGACCCCACAGCGCCTCGCTCGAGGACACCAGCTGCTCGAAACGGGCCTGGAGGTCCGAAGTGCGCGTCGGGTCGGTCCACAGAGCCTGCTGGCCCTGCCAATGCTGACCGAACTGGTTCCAATAGAGAACGACCTGGGCATAGCCGTCACCGTCAAAGGCGCCGATATTCCCGTAGCTCGGATCGACGATTCCGTCGAAGGCACCGATATTTCCGTAGAAGGCGCCGATATTTCCGTAGAAAGCGCCGATGTTGCCATATTCCGGATCGACGGCACCTTCGAACGCACCGATATTGCCGTAGAGCGGATCGAGGCTGCCATCGAAGGCGCCGATATTGCCGTAGAAGGCTCCGATATTGCCATATTCCGGGTCAAGGCTGCCAGCGAAGGCGCCGATGTTCCCATAGAACGCACCAATGTTGCCGTAGAAGGCTCCGATATTGCCGTAGCGGGAGTCGATATCACCTTCGAACGCGCCGATATTACCGTAGAACGGATTGATGTTGCCGTAGAAGGCGCCGATATTGCCGTAGAGCGGCGCCAACGTCGTGGCCGGGGGCGGCGGGCTCACCAGCGGAAGCCCGATCTTGGCTGCGGCGGGCGAAGCGATAGTGACGGCCGCGAACGCGGCGCCGGTCAGCAGCTTCGAGGGTACACTGCGGTACATGGCACACTTCCCCAATCAGATTTCAGGGGAAATGCGGCCAAAGCCTCAAACAAATGATATTCGGAAAGCCTAAACACCTGAGTAACGTTCTTTTTACGGCAGGGGATTCACGGCAGCAGTCTTGCGGCATCCGCCGCTCGCCCGCGGCGGGAGAGGCCCTGAGCTGCACGGTTCAGCCGTCGGCCGCCCGTCCCATCATGTCCATGAAGTTGCGCGCCGCCTCCCGGTCGCGCTCATCCTCGAAGGCGACGTCGAGATCAGGCGCCTCGCCCATCATGTGGAGCAAGGTCCACAAGGCGAAGCGGCGGGCGCGATCCCGCTCGAGGCCGAGATCCACCTTCATCCGCTCTATCCCGGCGCCGAGGACGGAGGGCGTCAGGGTGGCGATGTCGGCGGTTCCGAAATAGCGGCGCAGTTGATCGTCGAAATCCATCTCGGCATCCTTTGTCAGCGCTTTTCCGACGCCGGTTAAGGCCTCTTAGAGTCTCGGACGCTATCCGTCTGCGCCGACACGCCAATCACGACGGAATCGGACCCGATGCTCCAGCTCGCCTATATCAGTACCGCCGGCCAGCCGCACGAGGCCGAGACACTCGACGCCATCCTCGCCGTCTCACGCCGCAACAACGAAGCCGATGGCGTGACCGGCCTGCTGGTCGCCGGCGGCCGGCGATTCCTGCAGGCGCTGGAGGGTCCGGAAGCGGCCGTGCTCGCCGCCTACGCGCGTATCCGGCAGGACCCGCGGCATCGTGCCCTGGTCCTTCTCTCCTGCGGAACCGTGACGGCGCGGGCCTTCGGCAACTGGTCGATGGGCTTCGAGCGCGGCGGCAGCGGCGGCGACGCCACCGATCTGCGCAAGGTCGTCGCCAATCTCGTCGCGCCCCTCGCCGACCGGAATCTCCTCGCGCAGTTCAACGGATTCGCGGACCTGCACGCCCGCGCCTGCTGAGCCCCTGCGGCCGGCGCGCGATGCCTCGCGACCGCTCGATCACTGCCAGCCTCGCCCACCGGAAGCGCAGGACCCTGCGCGATGCCAGTCTGATACGAGTTTCCGGGCGTCTGCCGGACCGACCGGTTCATCCGATGAAGCGGGTGGCCCGATAAGGGGTCGGATCGATATCGGCGACCATCGGATCGGGTGAAGTGCCGAGCAGCAAGGCGGCAGCCATCTTCGCCGCCGCCGGTGCCGTCTGGATCCCGAAGCCGCCCTGCCCCGCGCACCAGAAGAAGCCGCGTCCGCTGTCGCTGAACCCGAAGAGGGGGAGGCGATCGGGAGCGAAGCTGCGCAGACCCGCCCAGCGCCGCTCGACCGTCTCGACTCGCCAGTCGACCGCTTGCTGCAGCCGGTCGACCGCGACGGCGACGTCATACTCCTCCGGGGCGCAGTCGCACGGCTCGCTCGGCGTCTCGTCATGCGGACTGACCCAGAGGCGCCCGCCCGCTTCCGGCTTGAAGTAGAAGCGCTCGCGTGCGTCGATGACCAGGGGCAGGGAGGCGGCGGCGGCCGGTGCCACCCGCAGTTGCGCCATCGTTCGCCGATAGGGCGTGATGCCGATCGTCCGCTCCCCGGCGGCGGCGGCGACAGGATCTGCCCAGGCACCGGCGGCATCGACCAGGAGGTCCGCGGCAAAGTCTCCCGCCCCGGTGACGAGTCGCCAGGCGCCGCCACTCCGCTCGGCCTGGGCGAGAGGGGCATCGGTGACGAGCCTCGCACCTGCTCGGCGGGCGGACCGAAGGAAGGCGGCATGGAGCCCGGCGACGTCGATGTCCGTACAGCTCGGCTCGGCAAGGCCCCAGTCCCAGCCTGCCCGGAGCCCGGGGATGGCAGCCTCGAGCTGCGACCGATCCTTCCACTCCAGGCGAACCGGGCTGCCGGCGAAGCGGGCCGCCAGCGCCTCGAGCGCCGTCCGGCCGGCCGCGTCGGCAATGTGTAGCGCTCCGCGTTCGGAGAGAAACGAGTGGGCGGAGAAATCGGCGGGCGGATCGGCGAGGAAGGATCCCGAGGCACTGGTCAGCGGCTGGACCAAGGGTCCGCCGTAGCTTTCGGACCAGAAAGCCGCGGACCGGCCGGTACTGTGATAGCCGGGCTGGCTTTCGCCCTCCAGGATCAGCACCGACGCGCGCCCGGCAATCTCGGCAGCCAGGCTTGCTCCAGCCATCCCGGCGCCGACGATGGCGATGTCGAAGCGGTTCACCCGAGGTGGGCTCCGGCGACGCGGCGACCGAAGAAAGCGTCGATCCTCGCCAGCGCGTCGAGCCGCACTGGATCGGCCTCGCGCAATATCTCATGCGCGGCGTCGGGATACATATGGAGTTCGGCATCGGGCAGATCGGCCGCGGCGCGTCGGATCGCCGCCGCGCTCACCAGCCGGTCGCGATCGCTGCCGATGAGGAGGATCGGCGTTCGCACTCGCGCCAGGCGCTCCACGGTGAAGCGGCCCGCCGAGCGATAGGCGGCGCGAAGCCATCCCCAGGTGACGCCGCCCATGCGCAGCCGCGGCTCCCGATCCCACCACCACAACTCGTCCGCATAGCGCTCCGGCGATCGGGTCAGGTGGCGCTCGCGCCGCGATGCCGCTCCGGTCGAGGTGGGATCGACCTTCCAGACCAGGCGCTCGTGACGGCGGCCAAGGCACATCATCTCGGTGATAAGGGGTGCGAATCGTTCGGGGAGCGGCGCGCTGTTCACCCGGATCATCGGCGCGACGAGCACAGCCGCGTCGAGCGACCGACGCTGGTCGACAAGCAGGCGAAGCAGCAGGTGCCCGCCCATCGAATGCGCCACCGCGACATGCGGGCCCGGGCTCCCGCCGCGCCAGTCGGCGACGAGGTCGCCGAGATCGCGCACCATCGGTTGGAAGCTGCGCGGGCGCCGGCGCCGGTCGTCGCTCCTGGAGAGCCCCTGTCCGCGCCAGTCGAATGCGGTGACGTTCCAGCCGGCATCGTGCCAGTGGGCACAGGCTTCGAGATATTTCTCGATGAAGTCGCCGCGGCCATTGGCGAAGAGCAGGCTGCCGCGCGCGCGGCTCCCGGCCGGCTGGCTCCAGTCCATTCGGCGGAGCGGCCAGCCGTCGCGCGCCGGCCAGGCGGCAAAGACCGCGTCGGGCGGATGCGTGCGGCGGCGCGCCATTGTCGTCATGCCGCGCCCGACCCGCCGCTATCGGTGAAAAAGAATTTTACCACAGGGCGTCGGTTACGGTTTCGAAAGCAAGCCCGTCTAGTGGGTTCGCACGATGGGGACGGGGCTCGCCTGGATTCTGCTCGCGCTGCTAGCGCTGCTGCTGCTCGCCGCCTGCTGGTGGGACCTGCGCACGCGCACGATTCCTAATCCACTCAACGTGACGGTAGCCCTGCTTGCCATTCCCTTCTGGTGGGCGACCGGTCTCGCCGCCTGGCCGGACGCGGCGATGCAGGTCGGAGTCGCCTTGCTCGTCTTCGTCGTCTTTGCCGGAGCCTTCGCAATCGGCGCGATGGGCGGAGGCGACGTCAAGCTGATCGGCGCAGTGACGCTCTGGCTGCCATGGCAGGCGGTGCTCGCCCTGCTCGTGATCATGTCGATCGCCGGAGGCCTGCTGACCGTGGCCATGCTGCTTCGCAAGCGCCTCGCCCGGTCGGAGGCGCCGATCGAGGTTCCCTACGGCGTCGCCATCGCGTTCGGCGGATTGTGGCTGATTGCCCAACGGTTTCTTTACCAATTTGGCTGATGAGGAAGGCTCGAACTTCTTCCAGTCCCAGTCGGGGAGGCGATAGGCGCCATGGACGTTAAGAAAATCGTGCTGCTCGTCGGCGCGCTCATCATCGCTGCGGTGACGGCCTTCATGGCGAAGAGCATGTTCACTGGCGCAGCCGCCCCCCAGGCGGTCGCCGCTCCGGTCGCGCCGCAAGGGCCGGAAGTGCTCGTCGCCACCCGCGTGCTGCCCGTCGGCACGATCATCGACGCCGAGGCCTTCCGCTACCAGCCGTGGCCCGAGGGTCTCGTGCAGGACGCCTATTTCCCTCGCGGCGAAGGCGGCGTGGATCCCTCCTCCCTGATCGGCACCGTCGTCCGCACGGAGATCAGCGCCGGCCAGCCGGTCACCCGCGGGGCGCTCATCCGTCCGGGCGAGCGCGGCTTCCTCGCCGCGGCGCTGGGGCCGGGCATGCGCGCCGTCTCCGTCGCGGTTTCCGAGACGAGCGGCGTGGCCGGCTTCGTCTTCCCCGGCGACCGTGTCGACATCGTCCTCTCCCAGGAGGTCGAGGGCGGCGGCGACGGTGCTCCGCTACGCGTCTCGGAGACGATCATCCGCAACATCCGCGTCCTCGCCGTCGACCAGCGCATCAATGCGCGCGACGCCGAAGGCAACCAGGTCGCCCGCAACACCAGCACCGTCACCTTCGAGGCGACGCCGCGCATCGCCGAGAAGATCGCGGTCGCGCAGCGTGTCGGCTCGCTGTCTCTGTCGCTTCGCTCGCTCGCCGATAATACGGCCGAGCTCGAGCGCGCCATCGCGGCCGGCGAGGTGAGCGTGCCCGAAGGCGAGGATCCGCGCGCCGAGCGCAGCATGCTGCTCGCGGTGGCGAACCGCCCGATGGACGGCCCGTCCACCTATACGGTCGGCGCCGACGTCTCGCGCTTCCAGCGCAGCACGGTGCCGGCACGCGTATCCAATAATGACAGCGCGCCAAGCGCGAATGGGGCCGGACCCGTCGGGGTGGACGGTCAGCCGGCCGGGCCAGTCGTACGCGTCGCCCGCGGCAACAATGTCACGGTCGTTCCGGTGGGAGCACGATAATGACGATCAAGAAGTTCAGGAACGCCTCGCTCGGCGCGGCCCTTGCCGTCGCCCTGGCGGCGGTCCCGGCGGCGGCGCCGTTCAGCGCCTTCGCCCAATCGGCGAGCAGCGTCGCACCGTCGAACGACATCACCCTGTCGGTAGGAACCGGCCGGATGGTGCGGCTGAACGGCACGATGAGCGATATTTTCGTCGCGAATCCCGAGATCGCCGACGTCCAGGTCCGCTCGACGAACCAGATCTACGTCTTCGGCAAGGGTGCCGGCCAGACTACGGTGTTCGCCACCAACGGCCGCGGCCAGGTCATCTATTCGGCGAATGTCCGGGTGGGCCAGAACCTCGCCTCGGTCGACGACATGCTGTCGCTCGCCATGCCGGAAGCCGACATCACGGCGACGCCGATGAGCGGCATGGTCCTGCTCACCGGCACCGTCGCCCAGCCCGACGACGCAGCCGAGGCCGAGCGCCTCGCTCAGGCGTTCGTCGGCGAGGGCACGCAGGTGGTCAGCCGGCTGCGCACCGCGACTCCGCAGCAGGTCATGCTGCAGGTCCGCATCGCCGAGGTCAGCCGTACGCTGGTCCGAGAGGCGGGCGTCAATCTCGAGACGTTCGATCCCACCGGCGGAAGCACCGGCTTCTTCTTCGGTCGCGGCCCCGACGCCTTCGACTTCGAGAGCGGCACCTTCACCCGGCCGGAGGGCACGTCGCAGGCGGGGCTGCTCCTGCGCAACGTGTTCGGCCTCGATGTCGCCGGATCGCTCGATCTCAACGAGAATAACGGCCTGGTGACGATCCTCGCGGAGCCGACCCTGACCGCCCTCTCCGGCGAGACGGCGAGCTTCCTCGCCGGCGGCGAGTTCCCGATCCCGATCCAGCAGTCGCTGGGCACGACGACGATCGAATATCGCCAATATGGCGTCGGCCTCTCCTTCACGCCCTTCGTGCTGGAAAATGGCCGGATCTCGATGCGCGTGCGGCCGGAAGTCTCCGAGCTGACCGCCGCCGGCGCGGTCGAGTTCAACGGCTTCGAGGTGCCCGCTTTGTCGATCCGGCGCACCGAGACGACGGTGGAGCTCGGCTCCGGCCAGAGCATGGTCATTGGCGGCCTTCTGCGCAACACCGGCAACAACTCGATCGAGCGCACCCCCTTCCTCGGCAACCTGCCGATCCTCGGCGCGCTGTTCCGTTCGAACAATTTCCGTCGCCAGGAGACCGAGCTGGTCATCGTCGTCACGCCCTATCTGGTGCGTCCGGTGAATGCGAACCAGATCGCGCTGCCGACCGACGGCTTCCGCAACGCCAACGACGCGCAGCGCCTGCTTGGCAATCAGGCACATGACAGCCGGACCGGCGAACAGAGGCCGATGCCCACAGCGGCGCCGCCGCGCACGGTGGCGCCCGGGCTGGACGGCGCGGCAGCGACCGTGCCGGGCCTGCCTGCCCCGATGCCGGTCGAGCCGACGCAGTCGGCGGCGCTCCAGCCGCAGCGCAGCAGCCCGGGTGCCCAGCCCGGATTCAACTTCTGATGACCGCCCGAGCGCGAAAGGACAGGCCCACAATGTCTCGAACCCGGACCCTCATTGCGATCGTCGCGGTCGGCGTCGGAACGGCTGCCTGCGAGACGGCGCCCACCGGGCTGCAGGTCAACGCCAATCCGAGCGTCTATTCGGTCCACCAGCCGGTCGTGCAGCGCACCGACTATGTGCTCGACGTCGCGACCAGCGGCGACGGCGTCGCACCGACCGAGCTGACGAGGCTCGACGCCTGGCTGCGTTCAATCGACGCGCGCTACGGCGACGCGATCACGATCGACGAAGGCTATGGCTATGGCGCGCCCGGGGCGCGCACGGCGATCGCCGGCGTCGCGGCCCGCTACGGACTGCTGCTCGACAGCGGACCGCCGATCACGCCGGGCGAGGTCCCGGCCGGCACCGTCCGCGTCGTGGCGAGCCGCGCCACCGCGAGCGTCCCCGGCTGCCCGATCTACACGAGCAGCGAGCAACTGCCGACGAGCTACACCGACTCCAATTACGGCTGCGCGACCAATTCGAATCTGGCGGCGATGGTCGCCAACCCGAACGATCTGGTCCAGGGCCAGGACGGCGGCGTCGACCGTAGCGCGTCCACCGCGACGCGCGCCATCGGCACTTATCGCGAGGTCCAGCCGACCGGAAGACAGGGTCTCCAGCAATCCAGCACGACGGGTGGCAACTGATGAACGCGCCGTTCCATTCCGCGCGGGCCTCGCTCCGCGATCCCTTCACCGCCTTCGTCTGCGACGACGCGACCGCGGATCTGCTGCGGCCGATCGCCGTCGAGCACGGATGGTCTCCTGAAAAGGTCAACAAGGGCGGCCTCAGGAACGCCGTGCAGACGCTGTCGGTGTCGGCGAGCCCGAGCATCCTGTTCGTCGACCTCAGCGAATCCGGCGATCCCCTGAGCGACATCAACGCGCTCGCCGAGGTGTGCGAGCCCGGCACGGTGGTGATCGCCGCCGGCCAGGTGAACGACGTCCGCCTGTATCGCGATCTCGTCGCCAGCGGCATCCAGGATTATCTGCTGAAGCCGTTCACCGCCGACCAGCTACGGGACGCCTTCGCCAATGCCCAGATGATCATCTCAGGGCCGCGGGTGAGCGAGACGGCGACCGAGCGCCCCAACGTCACCGCCGCCGTCATCGGCGTGCGCGGCGGCGTCGGCGCCTCGGCCATCGCCTCCTCGCTCGCCTGGCTGATGGGCGACAAGGCCGGCCGATCGACCGCCCTTCTCGATCTCGACGTCCATTTCGGCACCGGCGCGCTCGCGCTCGACCTCGAGCCGGGCCGCGGCCTCACCGACGCCATCGAGAATCCCAGCCGCATCGACGGCCTGTTCATCGAGCGCGCGATGGTGCGGGCCAATGACCGGCTGTGCGTGCTCTCTGCCGAGGCGCCGCTCAATCAGTGGATCCTCACCGATGGCTCCGCCTTCTTCCAGTTGCAGGAGGAGATCCGCCACGCCTTCGAAGGCACGGTGATCGACATGCCGCGCAACATGCTCGTGCAGTTCCCGCATCTGATTGCCGACGTGAACGTCATCATCGTCGTCGTCGACTTCAGCCTTGCAGCGACCCGAGACGCCATTCGCGTGCTTTCCTGGCTCAAGGCGAATGCCAGTGGGGCCCGAGTGATCGTGGTCGCCAACAAGGTGCTGCCGGGCATCCAGGAGGTCAGCCGCAAGGATTTCGAGCACTCGATCGAGCGCAAGGTCGACATCCTGGTGCCGTCCGACCCGAAGACGGCGATGCAGGCGGCCAAGCTCGGCCAACCGCTCGGCAAGGCGGCGAATTCCGCCAAGATCTCGCAGCCGCTGAACCAGTTGCTGACGCTGACGCTCGAGCAGGCGGCCGTCGAGGAGGAAGGCGCAGGCCGCCCCGGCAACGCCTCGCTGCTCGGCAAGCTCGGCAACCTGAAGGCGCTCGTCGCGAAGAAGCCCCGGGAGGCGGCGCAGGCCGCCTGACGGGGCGAAGCGACGAGACGAGGAGTTATGATGACGGCTTTCCTTCCGATGCTGCTGCTCACCACCGGCCTGTTCGGTGCGCTGCTGCTCGTCATCTTCGCCCTCAGCTCGCCGTCGGCCCATCGCGCGACCGCCAAGCGGCTGGAGAGCGTGCGCGTGCGGCACAGCCGCTCGACCGAGGTCGCTGCCCAGGCGCAGATGAAGCGCATCTTCGCGCAGCGCCAGACGAAGGTGGACGGCTTCTTCCAGCAGCTGATCCCCAACCCCGCTTTGCTCCGGCGACGGCTGGAGCAGACCGGCTTTCCCTGGACGCTCGGCCAATATGCGCTGGCCTCGGTGGGACTCGCCATCGCCGCGGCCCTGCTTCTGATGTTCAAGGGCGCGCCCCTGATCCTGGCCGTCCCGCTGGGGATGCTGATCGGCGTCGGGCTGCCCCATTTCGTCATCGGCAAGCTGATCCAGCGCCGCGTCAACAAGTTCACCTCGCGCTTCCCGGACGCGATCGAACTGATGGTCCGCGGCCTGCGCTCCGGTCTTCCCATTTCGGAGACGATCGCGATCGTCGCCAACGAGATCCAGGATCCGGTCGCCGGTGAATTTCGCTCGGTCTCCGACAAGATGAAGATCGGCCGGACGATGGAGGTGGCGCTCCAGGAGACCGCGGACCGGCTGAACACCGCCGAATTCCAGTTCTTCGTCATCTCGCTGGCGATCCAGCGCGAGACTGGCGGCAACCTCGCCGAGACCCTGTCCAACCTCGCCGACGTGCTGCGCAAGCGCGCCCAGATGAAGCTCAAGATCCGGGCGATGTCGTCGGAATCGAAAGCCTCGGCCTGGATCGTCGGATCGCTGCCGTTCATCGTCTTCACGCTGATCTGGTTCATCAGCGAGAAGTACATGGCGCAGTTCTTCGTCGATCCGCGCCTGATGATCGCCGGCCTCGGCGGCCTCGTCTGGATGGGCATCGGCGCCTTCATCATGTCCCGCATGGTCAGTTTCGAAATCTGAAGAGGCGCGCGTGACCACCACTCCTCCTGCCGGCCCGACCCTCTTTGGCATCGACGTCATCATGGCGGCGAGCGTGCTTTCGGCCATCGCCACCTTCGCCGTGCTGGTCGCCATCTATGCCGCCGCCACCGCGCGCGATCCCATGGCGAAAAGGGTGAAGGCGCTGAACGAGCGGCGCGAGCAGCTCAAGGCCGGCATCGTCGCCTCGACCTCGAAGCGGCGGCGCAACATCACCAACCGCAACGAGGTCGCGGACAAGGTCCGCAGCCTGCTCGCCTCGTTCAAGATGCTCCAGGACGAGCAGGTGGTGGCCGCGCAGAAGAAGCTGATGCAGGCGGGCATCCGCTCGAAGGACATGGCATTCGTCGTCATCTTCGCCCGCTTCGTGCTGCCTGTGGTTCTCGGCGGCTTCGCCGTGGTCGCGGTCTATTATCTCGACTGGCTCGAGGGCTATGGCGACTTTCAGAAATATGGGGCCGTCGTCGGCAGCTTCGGCCTCGCCTACAAGGCGCCCGACCTTTATCTCAAGAACCGGATCCAGAAGCGGTCTGACGCCATCCGCAAGGGTCTGCCCGATGCGCTCGACCTGCTGGTGATCTGCGCCGAGGCCGGCCTCACCGTCGATGCCTCGTTCGGCCGCGTCGCGCGCGAGCTCGGCAAGGCCTATCCGGAACTGGGCGACGAATTCGCCCTCACCTCGATCGAGCTCGGCTTCCTGACCGATCGCCGGCAGGCCTTCGAGAATTTCGCGAACCGCATCGATCTCGAGGCGGTGCGCGGCGTCGTCGCGACGATGATCCAAACCGAGAAATACGGCACTCCGCTGGCGAGCGCGCTGCGCGTACTCTCCGCCGAATTCCGCAACGAGCGGATGATGCGGGCGGAAGAGAAGGCCGCACGGCTCCCGGCGATCATGACGGTGCCGCTGATCCTGTTCATCCTGCCGGTGCTGTTCATCGTCATCCTCGGCCCCGCGGCCTGCTCGATCAACGACGCCCTGCTGTCGTAACCGAGGCGGAACAATCTTTCGTCTCCGCCGGTTGAAGGTGCAAAGACGGAGGATGCCGGATGCAGGCTTTTACCCTCGATCAATGGCTGGTCGTGCTGCTCGCCTTCCTGCTGGGGCTGTTCCTGGGCATGGCCTTTCTCGCCGGCCGCAAGTGGAAGCGGCGCTACCGCGAGGAGGTCGCCCGCCGGCAGGAGCTCGAGGCCGAGAATGAGCGTCTGCGCCGGGAGGCCGCGGAGTTGGACACGCTCCGCCGCGCCGCCGTGCGGGACGAGGCTCGCCATCGAGATGCCGCCGTGCCGCGCCCGATCTGACGGGGCGGCCCGCTACCGTCACTGCCTCGGAACAATCCCGGCAAGGATGCGATTGACCGATCGTCACTGCCGGAGGTCCGCGATGGCAATCTTTACCCCGAACCAATGGCTGGTGGTCCTGCTCGTCTTCCTGCTCGGCCTCTTCCTCGGCATGTCCTTTCTTGCCAATCCGAAATGGAAGAGGCGCTATCGCGAGGAAGCCCGGCTGCGGGCGGAAGAGACCCGCCAGCGCGAGGCGCTCGAGGCGGAACGCAAGCATTGGGAGGCGCGGACCATCGCCGAGCGCGCCCGCGACGAGCGTCCGGCGCCGCCGCCTGCCTGAGAGCGGGTTTCGCCCCGGTCAGCCTTCTCGGAGCGCCGCCTGGGCGGCGGCGAGGCGGGCGATCGGAACGCGATAGGGAGACGCGCTCACATAATCGAGACGGGTGCGCTCGCAAAAGGCGATCGACGCCGGGTCGCCGCCATGCTCGCCGCAAATGCCGAGCTTGAGCCCGGGACGAGCCGCCCTCCCGCGCTCGGCCGCGATGCGGATCAGCTCGCCGACGCCCTCGGTGTCGAGACTGACGAACGGATCGCGCGCGAAGATGCCCTTTTCGACATACGGACCGATGAAGCGTCCGGCATCGTCTCGGCTGATGCCCAGGGTCGTCTGGGTGAGGTCGTTGGTGCCGAAGCTGAAGAATTCCGCGCCCTGGTCGCCCTCGGCGATCGCGCCGGCGGCGAGCGCGGCGCGCGGCAGCTCGATCATCGTCCCGACGAGATAGTTCAGCGACCTTCCCTGTTCCCGGAACACCTCGGCCGCTACCCGCTCGATCAGGGAGCGGATGATGACCAGCTCGGCGCGCGTCGCCACCAGCGGCACCATCACTTCGGGAATGGGCGGCTCGCCCCCATCGCGGGCGACCGCGATCGCCGCCTCGAAGATGGCGCGGGCCTGCATTTCGTAGATTTCAGGATAGGTGATGCCGAGGCGGCAGCCACGATGTCCGAGCATCGGATTGGCCTCGGCCAGCTCGGCAGCGCGGCGGCGCAGGGTCTCGACGTCCGCGCCCGAGGCGCGGGCAACCTCGGCGAATTCCTCCTCGGCGTGGGGAAGGAATTCATGCAGCGGCGGATCGAGCAGGCGGATCGTCACCGGCAAACCCGACATGATGCGGAAGATCGCTTCGAAATCCCCGCGTTGCGCAGGCAGCAGTTTCTCCAGAGCCGATCGGCGCCCGCCTTCGTCCTGGGCAAGGATCATCTGGCGGACATTGGTGATCCGGTCGGGATCGAAGAACATATGCTCGGTTCGGCACAGGCCGACGCCCTCGGCGCCGAACTCCCGCGCCGTAGCACAATCCTTCGGCGTCTCGGCATTGGCGCGAACCTTCAGCCGACGCTGGGCGTCGGCCCAGACCATGAGCGTCCCGAAGTCGCCGACCAATTCGGGCTGCACCGTCGGCACCTCGCCGACCATCACCTCGCCGGTGCTGCCGTCGAGGGTGATGACCTCGCCTTCGGCGATGTCGCGGCCGCCGACGCGCATGCGCCGGGCCTTGTAGTCGATCGACAGGGAACCGGCGCCGCTGACGCAGGGCCGGCCCATGCCACGCGCGACCACCGCCGCATGGCTGGTCATGCCGCCGCGGGCGGTGAGGATGCCGCGCGCGGCGTGCATGCCGTGAATGTCCTCGGGAGAGGTCTCGACCCGGACCAGGATGATATCCTCGCCGGCGGCCGCGCGCTGGACGGCCGTATCGGCATCGAACACCGCCTTGCCGCAGGCCGCGCCGGGCGAGGCGGGAAGGCCCTTCGCGACGACGTCG
Organism: Sphingosinicella terrae; assembly: GCF_003347635.1. Classification (GTDB taxonomy): domain Bacteria; phylum Pseudomonadota; class Alphaproteobacteria; order Sphingomonadales; family Sphingomonadaceae; genus Allosphingosinicella; species Allosphingosinicella terrae. Next base: position 252,902 of record NZ_QDFY01000002.1, on the reverse strand, counting down.
CGCTCGGCGGCGGGATCAAGCGTCGGGTGGAGCAGCTGGTCGAGCTGGAGCGGATCGATCCGGAGGATCGCCTCCTTTTCGCTGATCAGCCCCTCCTGCGCCATGTCGACGGCGATCCTGAGCGCCGCCTTGGCGGTCCGCTTCCCGGTCCGCGTCTGCAGCATCCACAGCTTGCCGCGCTCGACGGTGAACTCGATATCCTGCATGTCGCGATAATGTCGCTCGAGCGTCTCGAACACCTCGGCGAGCTGCCCGTATACCTCGGGAAGCGCCTCTTCCATCGACGCCGCCTTCGCCCCCGCTTTCTCGCGGGCCGCGCGGGTCAGATATTGGGGCGTACGAATGCCGGCGACGACGTCCTCGCCCTGGGCGTTGATCAGATACTCGCCATAGTAGCAGCGCTCGCCGGTCGACGGATCGCGAGTGAAGGCGACGCCGGTCGCGGAGCTGTCGCCGCGATTGCCGAACACCATCGCCTGGACGTTGACCGCCGTGCCCCAGTCGTGCGGGATGTTGTGGAGACGCCGGTAGGTCTTGGCACGGTCGCCGTTCCACGACCCGAAGACCGCGGCGATCGCCCCCCAAAGCTGGTCGTGCGGATCATCGGGGAAAGGCCGTCCGAGCCCTTCCAGGACCAGCGCCTTGTACTGGGCGGTGAGCCGCTCCCAGTCGGCCGCCTCGAGATCGGTGTCGAGATGGACGCCCTTGTCCTCCTTGGCGATCTCGAGCGCCTCCTCGAAGGCGCCGTGATCGAGCCCGAGAACGACGTCGGAATACATCTGGATGAAGCGCCGATAGCTGTCCCAGGCGAATCGCGGATCGCCGGATGCAGCAGCGAGGCCCTGGACGGTCTCGTCGTTGAGGCCGAGATTGAGCACCGTATCCATCATGCCGGGCATCGAGACGCGAGCGCCGGAGCGAACAGAGACGAGCAGCGGGTCGGAAGGATCGCCGAACGTCTTGCCGGTGACCTGCTCGATATGGGCGATGCCGCCCGCGACCTCGTCCCGAAGGCTGTCCGGGAAACGCTCTCCTTCCTCGTAGAAGCGAGTGCACATCTCGGTAGAGAGGGTGAAACCGGGTGGCACCGGCAGGCCGATCGAGCCCATCTCCGCAAGATTCGCGCCCTTGCCGCCAAGCAGGTTCCTGTCGCCCGCCTTGCCCTCGGCGACGCCCCCGCCGAAGCGGAATACATATTGAGTCATCCTGTCCTCAACTCCACTGAAGGCCGGCGCCTGGCGTCGGTCAGCCTTCGATCTTCGAGAAATCCGCGACCTGATCGACGAGGGTCCGCATGCGCGCGAGAAGATTGAGCCGCGCCCGACGCTTGACCGCATCGGGATCGTTCACGGTCACCTTGTCGAAGAAGGCGTCGACCGGCGCACGCAGGCGGGCGAGCGCGGCCATGGCACGCTCGAACTCCTCGTCCTCCAGCGCCATCTTCGCCCTCGGCTCCTGCGCGTCCAGCGCCTGGATCAGCTCCGCCTCCTCGGCGGCGAGATCGAAGGAAGGCTGGTGCCAGGGGATGCCGTCTTCGTCCCAATCCTCCTTCTTGAGGATGTTGGTCGCACGCTTGTAGCCGGCGAGCAGGTCCGTGCCCTCGGCGGTTTCGACGAAGGCCTGCAGCGCCTTCACCCGCGCCAGCACACGGACGAGATCATCCTCGCCCCCGAGCGAGAAGACGGCATCGATGAGGTCGTGCCGCACGCCCGCCTCGCGCTGCTGCACCTTGAGCCGGTCGGCGAGGAACTCGAGTACCGCCTCCGACAGGTCGGTCGCTTCCTCGATCAACTTGCCGCGCTCGATATTCGGCGTGAGCGCCGAGTTCCAGCGCACGACGACATGGTCGCCGTGACGATAGGTGAAGGAGCCGACCTCCGCGGTGATCTCGTGTTCGTGATCATCGGAATCGAGCAGGTCGGGGAAGCTGACCGAGGAAAGCGCGCCCATCCGCGAGACGATGAGCAGAACGGCCGTTTGGACGAGCATGTCGCCCAGCGGGACACGCAGGCCCGAACGGATCAGGATCTGGAGGAAGCCCAGAGCGGCGCGGCGCAGAGCGAACGGATCGCGCGAGCCGCTCGGCCGCTCGCCGATCGAGAAGAAGCCGACGAGGGTATCGAGCCGATCGGCAAGGTTGACGGCGACGGTGACCGGCGACGTCGGCACCGCGTCGCCCTGCCCCGCTGGCCGGTAATGATCGCGGATCGCCTCGACGACGCTGTCGGGCTGGCCCTGTGCGCGGGCATAATAGCTGCCGATCAGGCCCTGCAGCTCCGGGAACTCGCCGACCAGCTCGGTGCCGAGATCCGCCTTGGCGAGTCGTGCCGCCGCCTCGACGTGGGCGGGATCGGCACCACGCACGATCCTCTCCTGCACCATCCACTGAGCTAGCCTGGCGACGCGCTCCACCTTTTCGCCGAGCGTCCCCAGCCGCTCGTGGAAGACGATTCCGGAGAGCTTCTCGGTACGCTGCTCGAGTGGAACCTTGAGATCCTGTTCCCAGAAGAAGCGTGCATCCGCCAGGCGGGCGGCGAGGACCTTGCGGTTGCCGTCGACGATCGCGGCGCCGCCGTCGGACGCCTCGACATTGGCGACGCAGACGAAGCTCGGCGCAAGCGCGCCGTCGGCGTCGACGCAGGCGAAATATTTCTGGTTGGTGCGCATGGTGAGTTGGATCACCTCGCGCGGCACGTCGAGGAAGGCGGGGTCGAAGCCGCCGAGCAGCGGCACCGGCCATTCGGTGAGGCCGGCATTTTCGGCGAGCAAGCCGTCATCCTCGACGAGGACGAGGCCCGCAGCCGACGCCGCCGCGGCCGCGCCATCGGCGATGATCCGGCGGCGCTCGGCGGGATCGAGCACGACGTGACAGGCGCGCAGCTTCTCGACATAGTCGTTGGCGCTGCCGATCGTGATCGCGCCCGGATGGTGGAAACGATGGCCGACGGTCGCCGCGCCCGAACGCACCCCGGCAACGTCGAACGGGACGATCTCCTCCCCGAGCAAGGCGACGATCCCCTGCAGCGGCCGTACCCAGCGCAGGCTCTCCGCCGACAGCGAATCGCCGCCCCAGCGCATCGACTTGGGCCAGGGAAAATCTCGGATGATCGCCGGAACGGCCTCGGCGATCACCGAAGCGGTCGAGCGCCCGGGCCGCTCGATCGTCGCGAACAGGGTGCGCCCGCCTTTCTTGTCCTCGCGCTCCTCGAGCTGCTCGCGGGACAGGCCGGTCGAGCGCAGGAAGCCGGCGATCGCCGCATCGGGCGCGTCGGCACGCGGCCCTCGGCGCTCCTCGCGGACGGTCTCGGTCTCGGCGGGAAGTCCACGCGCGATCAGCGCGAGGCGGCGGGGCGTCGCAAAGGTCTCTAGGCTCTCGGCCCGAAGGCCGGCGTCGCCGAGCCGCGCCTCGAACATCCGGGCGAGATCGGCGCTCGCCTTGACCTGCATGCGCGCCGGTATTTCCTCGGAAAGGAGCTCGAGCAGGAAATCAGCCACGGCGGGTCTCGCGCATCATGGCCGCCGTCACGCCGCCCATCCATTCTTCTCCATCCAGGCCTGGCAGGCACCCTTGGCGAGATCGCGGACCCGGCCGATATAGGCCTGGCGCTCGGCGACCGAGATGACTCCGCGGGCGTTCAGCAGGTTGAACATGTGGCTGGCCTTGATCGCTTGCTCGTAGGCCGGGATCGGCAGGCCCGCGTCCAGGCAATGCCGGCATTCCGCTTCCGCCTTGCGGAACAGGTCGAACAGCCGGTCGGTATCGGCGACCTCGAAATTCCAGGCAGACATCTGCCGCTCATTCTCGAGGAAGACGTCGCCATAGGTAATGCCGGCGCCGTTATAATCGAGATCGTACACGCTGTCCTTGTTCTGGATGTACATGGCGAGCCGCTCGAGACCGTAGGTAAGCTCGCCGGCAACGGGCCGGCAGTCGAAGCCGCCCATCTGCTGGAAATAGGTGAATTGGGTCACCTCCATGCCGTCGCACCAGACTTCCCAGCCGAGCCCCCAGGCGCCGAGCGTCGGCGATTCCCAATCGTCCTCGACGAAGCGAATGTCGTGCTTCGTGAAATCGATGCCGATCGCGGCGAGGCTGCCGAGATAGAGCTGCTGGAGGTCGGGCGGACTCGGCTTCAGGATCACCTGATATTGATAATAATGCTGGAGCCGGTTCGGATTCTCGCCGTAACGGCCGTCGGTCGGGCGCCGGCAGGGCTGCACGAAAGCCGCATTCCACGGATCGGGACCGAGCGCGCGCAGGGTGGTCGCACTGTGGAAAGTCCCGGCTCCCATCTCCATGTCGTAGGGCTGCAGGATAAGGCAGCCCTGCTCGCTCCAATAATGGTGAAGCGTCAGGATGAGCTGCTGGAATGAGGGCGGCTGGACGGCCAAGGATTCTCGCCTTCGCAGGTGCAACAAGGGTCGCATCGCTTTGGCGTATGGGGCAGAACGGGTCAAGGAACCGGATAAGGGAGGACAGGTGAGACTGAAGAAGCGGATCGGGACGTGGCTTGCGGCGCCGGCGGCCCTCGCCTTCCTCCTCTGTGCACCGGCGGCGGCCACCCCCGCGGAGGCGCCGGCGCCGAGTCCCGCCATCTGGCTGCTCGCCGACGAGGATACGCGCATCTACCTGTTCGGGACCGTCCATGTCCTGCCCCCCGATCTGGTGTGGCGGTCCGAGGCGCTGAACCGTGTGGTCGAGGACGCGGACGAGCTTGTCATGGAGATTGGCGAGGAGCCCGATCCGGACGACGCCGCCAACCTGTTCGGCCCGATGATGATGGACAAATCGGTGTCCATACTCGGCCGCGTCTCGCCCGATCATCGCGAGGGACTGCGCGAGATGATCGAAGCAAGCGGCATCCCGATCGAGGTTTACGACCACATGCACAGCTGGGGGGCGAGCTTCCTGCTCGTCGGCGCCGCCTTCCGGCAAGCCTATGCCGATCCCGACGCGCCCGAAATGCCGCTCACCGGGGTGGAGGATTCGCTGCGCGCCGATTTCGAGCGCAATCAGCGGCCGATCTCCGGCGTCGAATCGGTCGAGGCGCAGCTCGATTTCTTCAGGACGATGCCGCTCGGCGCCCAGCGCGAATTCCTCGAGTCGATGGTCGAGGCCCACCACGATGGCGACGCCGTGTTCGACCCGGAGGAAGCGGGCTGGGTGCGCGGCGACGTCGACTCGGTCGGAGCGGAGATGGAGGCGCTGCCGCCCGCCTTGTTCGACCGCCTGATCACCCGACGCAACGCCGCCTGGACCAACTGGCTGATCGACCGCCTGCGGCGCCCGGGCACGGTGCTGTTCGCCGTCGGCGCCGGTCACCTGGCCGGGCGCGACTCGGTCCAGTCCATGCTTGCCGCTCGAGGCTTGACGGCGCGCCGCCTGCCCTGATCCTTGGCGGAAGCGATTACGATACCGATATGCGCGTCACCACGCTTGCGCCAAGTCGTTCGCGACAAGGGAGAATCACGGAATGAAGAAGCTGCTTCTGGCCACCGCGCTCGCGCTCGCGCCGGTGTCCCTGTTCGCCCAGGCTGCGCCGGAACCGGCCGCACCGGCGGCCGACCCGACGACGGCCGCCGACGCCGATCCGGCTTTGTGGGTCGTGCGTGACGAGGATACGACCGTCTATCTGTTCGGCACGTTCCACCTGCTCGATGGCCGGACGTGGTTCGACGACGAGGTCAGGTCGGCGTTCGACGCTTCGGACGAGCTGGTGCTCGAAGCCATCGTCCCCGACAATCCGGCGGAGCTCCAGCCGATCGTCCTGCGCTATGCGGTGGATCCGCAGGGCCGCAGGCTATCCGAGCGGCTCACCGCCGAGCAGAACGAAGCGCTCGCGCAGGCGCTCAACGCCGCCGGCGTGCCGACGGGGACCTTCGACACCTTCGAGCCCTGGTTCGTATCGATGACGCTGGCCTCGCTGGTCAGCCAGCGGCTGGGCATCAGCGCCGCCAACGGCCCCGAGCAGGTGCTGACTCGGGCGGCGCGAGAACGGAACGTCACGATCGGCGAACTCGAAGGGATCGAGTGGCAGATCCGGCTGTTCGACGACATGCCGGAAGAGCAGCAGCTGGCCCAGCTTCGCCAGACGCTCGACAGTCTCGACAGCGCCGACGAGGTGCTCGGGCCGATGCTGGCGGCCTGGTCGGAAGGCGATGTCGAGGCGCTGCGGCGGATCATCGACAGCCAGACCGCGCAGGATCCGGCCCTCCACCGGCTGATCTTCACCGATCGCAATCGCGCCTGGGCCGGCTGGATCCGCGAGCGGATGGCGCGGCCGGGCACGGTCTTCGTCGCCGTTGGCGCAGGCCATCTCGCCGGTGATGACAGCGTCCAGGCGGTGCTCGAGGAAAGCGGCCTCAGCGCGGAGCGCGTGGCCCGTGAGGAGGAACCTGCCGCGGGATCCTGACCGGGATGGACTCCGAGCCCGCCCCGGCGACGCCGGGGAGGAACGCCTTGCTTCCGCAGGCCTTCTCCCCTATAGGCGCCGCCTTCCCGCTCATGGTCATCCCTGGAGGCGTGATCGGGATTTCTGGAAACCCGCTATCTGGAGACATGCCATGAGCGAACAGCTTACGCTGTCGGCCGAAGCGCGCGAACGGGCTGGCAAGGGAGCCTCCCGCGCACTGCGCAACCAAGGCCGCGTCCCCGCCGTCGTATACGGCGGCAATCAGGAACCCCTGTCGGTCCATCTCGAGGAAAAGGCCCTGGCCAAGATCCTCAACACCGGCCACTTCATGAATTCGGTTGTGATGATCGACGTCGGCGGCAAGCCGACCCGCACGCTGCCGAAGGACGTGCAGTTCCATCCGGTGACCGATCGCCCCTTGCATGTCGACTTTCTGCGCATCTCCGAGCATGCGACGGTCACCGTCGCGGTGCCGATCCGCTTCGTCGGCGAGGAGAATTCGCGCGGCCTGAAGCGCGGCGGCGTGCTCAACGCCGTGCGCCACGAGCTCGAGCTGGTCTGCGACGCCGCCGAGATGCCCGATGAGATCGTGATCGATCTCGCCGGCCTCGACATCGGCGATTCGCTCCACATCAGCCACGTCACCCTGCCCAAGGGCACCAGCTCCGCGATCACCGACCGCGACTTCACCATCGCGACCGTCGTCGCCCCGTCCGGTATGAAGTCGGAAGCGGCGGAAGCCGGCGGCGAGGAGCTGACCTCGGGCGAAGTGCCGCTGGTCGGCGACGACCAGGGCGACGCCGAATAGGCTGCCCTCTTGCGTTTGGGCTGGCTCGCATCCCTGTTCGCCTCGCGGCGGGTGGAGGTGCCGGGCCAGCCCGACACGGCTTCGGATGCCGCCACCTGGGGGGAGTTCGCGCCCGTGCAGATCTGGGTCGGCCTCGGCAATCCCGGCGCCCAATATGCGATGCACCGGCACAATGTCGGCTTCATGGCGGTCGACACGATCGCCCAGGCCCACGGCTTTGATCCTCCGAAGAAAGCCTTTTCCGGCTGGGCCCAGCAGGGACGGATCGGCAGCGAACGCATCCTGCTGCTCAAGCCCGCCACCTTCATGAACGATTCCGGCCGAGCCGTCGGCGAGGCGATGCGCTTCTTCAAGAAGGATCTTGGCGACGTCACCGTCTTCCACGACGAGCTCGACCTCGCCCCCTTCAAGGTCAAGGTGAAGGTCGGCGGCGGCACGGCCGGCCATAATGGATTGCGCTCGGTCGAGGCGCATATCGGCAACGCCTTTCGCCGCGTCCGGATCGGGATCGGCCATCCCGGCCACAAGGACAAGGTCACCAAGCACGTTCTCGGCAATTACGCCAAGGCCGAGACCGACCGCCTCAGCGACCTGCTTGCTGCGATCGCGGCCGAAGCCTCCTGGCTCGCCCATGCCGACGGCCCGCGTTTCATGAACGAGGTCGCGTTGAGGGTCGCCGAACCCGGCTGAGGCGGGAACGGTTCGTCTACCCGCGGCAACGGCCGATCGAAACGCCTGATCCGTCGACTTGCTCACAAACACTTGCAGCAAAACGCAAATTTGCAGTCGCGGCGGCTTCCTATCCCGCGCATGAACGCCCAATTCAGGCGCGACTCAAAGGCGATGGCGCACGTTGCGCTCCAAATTGGAGTGGAACCTATGAAGAGCGCCTTTGCCGTCCTGCTGCTCGCTTCGACCTTTGCCACACCCGTGCTGGCCGATCCCGGTAACGGCCGGGGCGGCGGCCGCGAAGCCCGTGCAGAACGTTCGCAGCCGCGGCACGCGGCCCAGTCCCAGCGCCGCGCGCAACGCGCCGAACGCCGGCAGGCGGCCCGATCGTCCCGCGTCGCGGCGCGCCCTCAGCGGGCAGCGGCGCGGCAAAGGGCGTCGGCGCAACGCTCGCGTTCGGCCGTGGCGCAGCGCCAGCGGAGCGCAGCCCAGCGCCGGCAAGTCGCGCAGCAGCGCGAGCGGGCTTCGGAGCGGCGCACCGCCCAGACCCGCGCAAGGGCCCAGGCGCGCTCCCAGGCCCGCCGCGCCGTCCAGCAGCGCGCGCGTCAGGCGGCGCGCGTCGAGCGGCGCCATGTGCGAGCCGAAAGCCGCGTGCGGCAGGCCGCCGTCCAGCGCCGGCAGGTGCAACAGCAGCGCCAGGCGCGCGCCTCGCGCCAACGGCTGGTCGCCCGCCAGCGAGCGGCGGCGCAGCGCCAGCGGGCCCGCGCGGTCCGCGAGCAGCAGGTCGCGGTGATGCGCCAGCGCCAGGTGCGGCAGCGGGACGCGCGCTTCGCCCGGAACGCTCGCTCCGAGCGTGCGCTCCAGCGCCGGGCCTATGCGGCCTCGCGCGCGGCGGAGATTCGGCGCCTGCGGTCGGCCGAGCGGCGTGGCATAGCGTCTGCGCGGTGGCAGGACGACCGGCGCGCGCGGCGCAACCTCGCCCGCCTGCGGATGCAGCCCGACAATGGCTATGCGCCAGTCTACGTCTATCGCGCACCGTCGCGCCGCGACGCCGAAGCGGTGCGGCGTGCCTATAGGGCCGAGCGGACGCGTCGGCGGACCCTTGCGCCGATCTACTACCCGGTCGCCCCGGCTTATTCCTATGCCTATGGCCCCGCGCGCTATGACGCGGCGCCCGCGGCCTTCGCCTATCCGGCGACGCCTTATGGCGCCATCGATCCGCGGATCGGCTACGGCTATGCGGACGACTATGATTATGCCGGCGATGATAGCGGCTTCGGCGGCGGCCTCTTCGGCGACGGCCTCGGCGGAATTTTCGGCGCCTTGCTGCCGGTCGTCCTGCAGATGGCGGGCGGCGGCGAGCTCGGCGGTCTCGGCGGTCTCGGCAGTCTCGGCAGTCTCGGCAGTCTCGGCAGTCTCGGCGGCAGCGGTTACGGCTTCCCGGCAAGCGCGACCCTGGGCGGCGGCGATGGCTTCGGTAGTTATGCCTATGACAATGCCGGCTACGGCTATGACGATCCCGCTTATGCCTATGCCGAGCCCGGTTACGCCTACGAGAGTGGCGCCGCGGACGGGCTGGGCAGCGCGATCAGCGGCATCTTCGGCGGCGGCCTGCTCGGCGCGCCGATGGGCGCCGGCCTGCTGGGCGATCCGCTCGGGGGCTACGATCTCGACGGGGCACCGCTCGAGCTCGCCGGCCTGGGCTCGCCCTACGGCTATGAGGACGGACTCGGCGGCGAGGGTGATCTGACCTCGACCCTCGCCCAGTCGGTTCTGCCGGGCCTGCTCGGCTGATCGAAGCCGGCGTCAGCCCAGGGCCGGGCGGGCGCCGTCCTCGATGCGAAAGAAGAGGCCGAGCTTCAGGCTCTCGGCGATCCGCTCGGCCTTCTCGACGAAGGCGGCCGCCTCGGCGGGCGGCATGGTCTCGGCGGCCGTCTCGCGCCACAAGGCAAGCCAGCGATCGAACATGTCCGGCCGGATCAAGTCGCGATGGCGGTGATGGACGGCCATCGGATTGCCCTTATAGCGGCCAGTGCCGAGCATCACCGACGACCAGAAATCGGTCAGGCGATCGAGATGGTCCGGCCAGTCTATGACCGCCGACTCGAAGACGCCGCCAACATAATCGTCCCGCCGGACCTTGGCGTAGAAACGCTCGACCATATCGGCGATCTTGTCTTCAATCATGGGACTCCCCTTCCCCTCACGGACTTGGGGATCGGCCGACGCCGGGGCAAGGCGGCACCCTCATTCGAAGCCGCCCTCCGACCCGCCGATCGGCATGCCCGGCGGTATGCGCGGCAATCGGCGCTGATCGGCGATCGCCTCCGCCAGCGCCTCGCGGTCCCCGAGCAGCCGCGCGAGGCCTCGGCTCCAGTCGCCCTGGACACTGCCGCCGCGCGCGTCGGCGAGGTCGCGGGAGAGCCGGTCGAGGCGTTCCGACAGCGCCAGCGCGATGGTCGGCGACAGCGTGGAGTCGCGCTGCACGCGTGCCAGCGCCAGCGCCGCCGTCGTCGCGATCCGGCGCTGCACGGCCGCCTGTGAAGGGTTCATGCCGCGGAAGGTGAAGACGCGACCGACCAGCCGGTCGACGAGCTCGTACGCGGCGGGAATGGCGGGATCGGCCTGATGCTGGATCTCCAGCCGGTTCAGCCGTTCGGGAGCGAGCAAGGCGGCGAGAGTGACGGCGGCCCCGGTCTCGGTCGCCGCGAGCGGATCGAAGACCGGTCCGCCGGCCGTGCGGATGACCTCGATGTCGGTCTGGCGATCGGCATTGCCGGACCAGCCCGCAGATAGGAAAGGCAGCAGCGCGGGAGGCACGGTCAGCGCATCGCCCGACAGCGTCGCGAGCAGCGCCTCGAGCGCCCGCTCCTGGCCGGCGGCAGGAACGGCGCGCGCCTCGCCATGCCCGTCGCCCCTCACCGAATAGTTGAAGTCGACTCCGCCGACATATTTGGCCGCCGCCTCCACCTGATATCGGTGGAGCAGCCAGATCGGGACGAAGGCGCGCCGCAGGGCGGAGTCCGGCTCGCCCGGCGGCAACGCCGATGGGCCGAAATTCGCGACGGCGACCTCTCTCACCGCCATCATTCGCTCGAGCTCCTCGACCGGATGGTCGAAATCGTCCCAAAGGCTGCCGACGGGATGCGCCGCGCCGGCCGGGCGGGCATCGTCGTCGGCGACGTAGCGCAGACCCTCGGCCATCGCCGCGGTCATGCGCGCGGCGCCTTCCTCGTCGGTCTCGGCGCCGTAGAGCCAATCCACGGCGAAAAGGTCCCAGCGGCCGAGGCCCGCGCCATAGGCGTCGGTGAGGTCCGGCCGGCCGTCCACGAGCCGGATCCGCGGCGCCGGATAGTCCATCACCGAATAGCGGCCCTGATGGCTGGCGGCGAAATTGTGGGCGAGGCCGAGCGCGTGCCCGACCTCGTGGGCGGCGAGCTGACGAATGCGCGCCAGAGCGGCCGCGAGGGGATCGTTGGGATCCCCGGTTCCGGTGAGTCCGGCGCCGACCAGGGCTTGGAAGATCAGCATGTCCTGGCGGACGCGCAGCGATCCGAGCAGCACCTGGCCCTTGATGATCTCGCCGGTGCGGGGGTCCTCGATCACCTGACCGTAGGACCAGCCCCGGGTGGCCCGGTTGACCCAGTTGACGACGTTGTACCGTATGTCGAGCGGATCGACGCCGTCGGGCAGCATCTCGACCCGGAAGGCATCGACATAGCCCGCCGCCTCGAAGGCTTGCCGCCACCAGGAAACGCCGTCGAACAGCGCCTGGCGGATCGGCTCGGGGGCTGCCGTGTCGATGTAGAAGGTGATCGGATTGCGCACGCGCGATCGCGGCGCGGCTGGATCGAGACGCTCGAGCCGGAAGCGATTGGCGACCTCGTAGACGACCGACCTTCCGAGCGGCGCCGCGAAGTCGACGATCTGGGTCCCGAAGCTGCCGGCGCGGGGATCGAAGCGGCGCACGCGATAGCCGGGCTCGGGAAGTGCGATCAGCGAATGGCGGACGACGAAGCTGGCATTGCCGGTCACCGGAACGATGTTTCCGACCTCCGGCCCCGGCCTGGCACTGACGAAGGTAAGCCGCGCGGCCAGCTCGATATTTCGGGGAAACACCCGGACGAAGCCGGTATCGGCATGGCTCAGCTCCGGCACCAGCCGGTAATCGCCATCGTCCTGCTCGCGAAGCGCCCTGGCGAGGTTCATATCGTCGCGCGCGAGGAAGCCGGCAATGTCGACGAGCAGGCGTCCGTCAGCGGTCTCGGCGGCGATCTCGCCGCTCCAGATGGTGGAATAAGCGAAGGACCGGCGCACACCTGCCTGCTCCGCGGCCGGGGCGGCCGAGGCGCGGAAGCGGGTATTCTCGATCTCCGCGACGACGCGCGGGCCGACGCGGCGGAAGACGAGCATCTTCGAGCCCGAGCTCAGGGCCCGGTCGAGACCGAGGCCGGCCGAGCCGAGTCCGGTCTCGAGCGCGGTGACATAGATGAAGCGTCCCGACAGTCCTTCCCCGTCCGGCGCGGGCAGCGAAAGCAGGATGCGCCCACCGTTGCGATCGACGTGAACCGGGACGAGACCGTCCTGCAGCTGCGTCCCGCGCAGCGTCTCCTGCGGGGTTGCCCAAGCGAAGAGGGGCGCCGTCAGACAGGCGAGCGCCATGGCGATCAGCAGACGTGACAGGCCAGAAATCATCGGAAGCTTCCCCTTTGCCGCAGCACGATAGGAAGGCGCCTGCGGCCTGTCGAGCGGCCGCTGGCATTCGCGCGCGCGACCGTCTAACGGGCGGCGAACGGCCAGCGCGGGGATCGGCCCGTCGCGCCGCCCCCTTCTCGAGACACAGGATCTTCAATGGGCTTTCGTTGCGGAATCGTCGGGCTGCCCAATGTCGGCAAGTCCACTTTGTTCAACGCGCTGACCGAGACAGCGGCCGCGCAGGCGGCCAATTACCCCTTCTGCACGATCGAGCCCAATGTCGGACGCGTCGCAGTACCCGACCCCCGCCTCCACCGGCTCGCCGAGGCAGCCGGATCGGCCAACGTGATCGAGACGCAGCTCGAGTTCGTCGACATTGCCGGACTGGTCCGCGGCGCGTCCAAGGGCGAGGGCCTCGGCAACCAGTTCCTGGCCAATATTCGCGAGGTGGACGCGATCGTGCACGTGCTGCGCTGCTTCGAAGGCGGCGACGTCACCCATGTCGAGGGTCGCGTCGATCCGGTCGCCGATGCGGAGACGGTCGAGACCGAGTTGATGCTCGCCGACCTGGAGAGCCTCGAGAAGCGCGTCCCCAGCCTGGCCAAGAAGGCGCAGCAGGGGGACAAGGAGGCCAAGGTGCAGGCGTCGGTGCTCGGCCAGGCGCTCGAGCTGCTCCGCCAGTCGAAGCCGGCCCGGCTGACCGAGCCCCGCGACGAGGAGGAGAAGAAGGCGCTCGACCAGGCGCAACTGCTGACCGCCAAGCCGGTCCTCTACGTCTGCAACGTCGACGAAGGCGATGCCGCCGCCGGCAACGCTCACAGCGAGGCGGTGTTCGCCCGCGCCGAAGCCGAAGGCGCCAAGGCGGTGATCATCTCCGCCGCGATCGAGGCCGAGATCGCGACCATGCCGGGCGAGGACCGGGCCGAATTCCTTAAGGACCTGGGGCTGGAGGAGACCGGCCTCGCCCGCATCATCCGCGCCGGCTATGACCTTCTTCACCTGATCACGTTCTTCACCGCAGGGCCCAAGGAAGCGCGGGCATGGACGGTGGAGAAGGGCGCCAAGGCGCCGCAGGCGGCCGGTGCGATCCACAGCGATTTCGAGCGCGGCTTCATCCGGGCCGAGACGATCGCCTTTGAAGATTATGTCGGCCTCGGCAGCGAGACCGCCGCGAAGGAAGCGGGTCGCATGCGCTCGGAAGGCAAGGAATATGTCGTCCAGGACGGCGACGTGATGCTGTTCCGCTTCAACGTCTGATCGCGCGCGCCTCCGCCAGCTCCGCCGCGAACCAGAGCAAGGCGGCCTGGCCGTGCAGGTCGCCGGTCACGACCGGTCGAGCGAGATAATAATCGGCATCGGCGGATTGGCCGGTGCCCGCGCAGACCTGCGAAAGCTGCCCGTCGGCGCCGACATAGGCGGCAAGGGCAGTCCATGCACGGCGATGGGCTTGGACATAAGCCGGTTCGGCGAGGATGCCGCGGCGGACGCCGACCGCCATCGCATAGCCGAACATGGCGGTCGCCGACGTCTCCTTCCACGCGTCCGGATAATCGATGAGCTGGCGCCACATGCCGTCTTCGGCCTGATGGCGGAGCAGCGCCGCCATCATCCGCCGGAAGGCGGCGGCCAGCGCCGGCCGGTCGGGATGATCGGCGGGCAGCTCGGACAGAATCTCGGCGAGGCCGGCCGCGACCCAGCCATTACCCCGCCCCCAGAAGAAGGGCGCTTCAGGACCGTGATGGAACAGGCCGTTCGGCTGCTGCAGGCGCGAGACGTAGAGCCGAGCGGTCTGCGCGGCGCGATCGAGATAGCGGCCCTCGCCGGTGACGCGCCACGCCTGGACCTGAAGCGCACCGATCATCCAGATGTCGTCGATCCAGTAGCGCGCCTGGCGGGTAAGGCCGTCCGGGCCGGACTCCTGCCACTGACCGTCCGCCATGGCGAGGCCGCGGGCGCGTTCCTCGTCCCCGTCCAACACCAGAGGCCACAAGCCGTAGACATTGGCGTCGACATGGTTGGCACTGTTGGGGATCGCCTCGGCGAGCAGTCGCCGGTGACGGGCGGCGACCCGCTCGAGCAGCGCGCCATTCGCCGAGGCCCGAGCAAGCCGCGCCGCACCGTAAGCGGAAGCGACCTCGGCATAATGGACGGCCGTCACCTCACCGACCTGGTAGATCATGAATTCCGGGCGATCGAGCCACGCCGCCGCGGCACGCCCACCGACCGATGCGGGCGATGGCGCCGCCGCCGGCGCCGGCGCGCCGAGCACCGCTAGGACGAGCGGCAGGAAGAGCCGGAGTGCGAGTGTGCCCATGTCCGCGTCCGCCCCCTCCCCTCGTCCCGACCACTGTCATATTCCGGTCCGCACGATGCTGGCAAAGTGTAAGAAGCGTCGCGAATCGCAACCATCTTCGGGGGGATCAGGCAGGACCATGCTCAGCCGACGCCATTTCATCGCCGGCGCCACCGCTTCGCTCGTCGCCGCACCGGCCATCCTTCGCGCCCAATCGATCTGGCGCGACTATCCGTTCAGCCTGGGCGTCGCCGCCGGCGATCCCGCCGCGGATGGGTTCGTCATCTGGACGCGGCTTGCTCCCCGTCCGCTCGATCCGCATGGCGGAATGGCGATGGCGCCGATGCCGGTCAAATGGCAGGTGGCGACCGAACCGCGCTTCGACACGGTCGTGCGCGAGGGCGAGGCGCTGGCTCGTCCCGAGCTCGGCCACAGCGTTCATGTCGAGCTCGAAGGGCTCGAGCCCGATCGGCCCTATTGGTATCGGTTCGAGGCGGGCGGCGAGCGCAGCATCAACGGCCAGGCGCGCACCCTGCCCCGGACCGGGGCGGCGCCGGAAGCGCTGAGATTCGGCGTCGCCGGCTGCCAGAATTACGAGGCCGGATTCTACACCGCCTACCGCCATTTGGCGGAGGAGGAGCTCGCCTTCGTCTATCATTATGGCGACTATATCTACGAGTATCGCGGCGACGCGATCCGGCCGGGCTGGAGCGGCGATCTGATCGTCGCCGCCCGGCAGGGCGTCGGGCAGGACGCCTTCGACCTCGCCGACTATCGGCAACGCTATGCGCTCTACAAATCGGATCCCGACCTCCAGCGCGCCCATGCCGCCTTCGCCTTCTTCCACACGTTCGACGACCACGAGGTCACCAACAACTGGGTGCAGGACATTGACCCGGACGGGGCGCCGCCGGAACTGTTCCGTACCCGCCGCGCCATGGCCCTGCAGGCTTGGTACGAGAATCTGCCGGTTCGCAGGACGATGATGCCGCGCTTCGGCGCGACCAGCGCGCATCGGCAGGTACGATATGGCGACCTCGCCGAGATCGACCTGCTCGACACCCGGCAGTATCGCAGCGACCAGCCCTGCGGCGACGGCTTTCGCCCGGTCTGCGCCGAAGTGACGTCGGCGGATGCACAGGTGCTCGGCGCCGAGCAGGAAGCCTGGTTGGCGCGCAATCTTAGCCGAAGCCAGGCCCGTTGGAACTGCCTCGCCCAGCAGGTCATGATGATGTCGGTCGATCGCCGCCGCACGCCCGACGAAGCGCCGGAGAAGTTGCTCAACCTCGACACCTGGGCCGCCTACGAAGTGCCCCGGCAGCGACTGCTGGCGCGCCTGCGCGGCCTCGACAATGTCGTTGTCCTGACCGGCGACGAGCATCAGAACTGGGCGGGAGAGCTGCACGACGACCGCGATCGCCGAGTCGCCGTGGAGTTCGTCGCGACCTCCATCTCCAGCGGCGGCGACGGATCCGACCTGCGCCCGGGCAGCGATCACATTCTCGCCGCCAACCCGCAGCTCAAGTTCCTCAACGACCAGAGAGGCTACCTCACCTGCGACGTCGGCCGCGACGAATGGCGCACCAATTTCATGGTGGTCGACCGCGTCAGCACGCCCGGCGGAGCGCTCAGCAAACGAGCGACCTGGGCGGTGGCGCGCGGCGAGACGACGCTCCGTCAGGCCTGAGCAGCACCGAAAAGGGTTGCGGAAGCGAACCTGCTTCGGGAGAGGAAGCGCTTACCAGTCGGAGCGAGGCATGAACGACAATCTGGTCTATTTCGAGGATCTCGAGGTCGGGAAGGAAACCTATTTCGGCGCCTACCCGGTGACCCGCGAGGAAGTGCTCGACTTCGCCCGCAAATATGATCCCCAGCCCTTCCATCTCTCCGACGAGGCCGCGGCGAAGACCCATTTCGGCCGCATCTCGGCCAGCGGCTGGCATAGCTGCGCAATGGCGATGTCGGTGATCGCCCGCAATCTCACCGGCCAGGCCGGCCTGGGCTCTCCGGGCGTGGACGAGCTGCGCTGGCTCAAGCCCGTCTACCCGGGCGACACACTTCACGTGCGCGGCACCATCGTCGAGAAGACGCCCTCGCGCAGCAAGCCGTTCATGGGCTCGTTCAGGACCGAGACGGTGGTCGCCAACCAGGACGAAGTGCCGGTGCTGCGCTTCACCTCGATCGCGCTGATCCGGCGGCGAGACGCGGAAGGCCCTTCCGCCGATCCGACCGTCTAGGCGCGGGCGCCTCGCCGCGCCTCAGTCCCGCCGGATACGCCGGTTCTCGCGGCGGAACTGGCGACGATCCTGACGCAGGTCGCGACGATATTCGCGGCGATCCGTCCGCCGATCGCTGCGAAACTGCTCGCGCGTGACCGTGCCCTCGCGAAGCGCACTGCGATCCTGGCGACGCTCCTGGCGAAAGGCGCGGTCGTCGACGCGCCGCTCGCCGCGAAAGTCGCGCCAATTGTCGCGCAGCGCTCGCCGATCCTCGGGGGCCGCACGTCGGGCGCTCCAATATTGGCGTCGGTCCGACCAGTAGCGGCGGTGGCGGTCGCTCCAGCGGTGCGGACGGCGGTACCGATCGTAGACGTAGTTTCCGGACCCGGGATAATAGAAGCCGTCATACCAGCCCCAATAAGGCCGGCTGCCATAATAGCCCCAATCGTCGTAATAAGGATCGTAGCCAGCATAGGAGCCATAGCCGGCCGAGATGCCGCCATAGCCGTAGCCATAGTCATCGGTGGCGCAGGCGCTGAGCGAAAGACCGGCGGCCAGCGCCAAGCCGGCGGCGAGCTTTGACCGCATCGAAAGTTCTCCCGAGAACGAGCAAAATGGTTAACGCTCAACCATTTGCCGGGGTTCCTTCCGCGTAACGAGCGGTATTCAGCGGGCGGTCAGTCGCCTTCGAATTCGATCAGATGATGCACCGGCAGCCCCTCCTGCCGCAGGCGTGCGCTTCCGCCCAGATCCGGCAGATCGATGATGAAGCTCAATCCCGCCGGCTCCGCCCGCGCGCGCCGGATCAGGCGCAACGCGGCCAGGGCGCTGCCGCCGGTCGCGACGAGATCGTCGGCGAGCCAGACCCGGGCGCCCGGCGCGCAGGCATCGACATGCATGGCCAGCCGGTCGCTGCCATATTCGAGCGCGTAATCCTCGGCGATGGTTTCCCCGGGAAGCTTCCCGTCCTTGCGGATCAAGAGCAGGCCGCAGCCGAGCCGCTGCGCCAGCGCCGCGGCGACGACGAAGCCGCGTGCTTCGATCCCGGCAACGAGGTCGGGGATCTCCTCGATCTTGAAGGCAAGCCGCTCGATCGCGGCCGAGAAGCCGCGACCGTCGAGCAGGAGGGTGGTGATGTCGCGGAAGTGGATTCCCGGCTTGGGAAAGTCGGGAATGGTGCGCACCAGCGCCTTGAGATCGTCATTGTCCCCGAACATGACCCTCCCCCTAGACTGCAGCGGCGAGGCTAGCCTGCCCATCGTCCCCAGGACGGCACCGATCGAGCTGCGAAAAAAAGCCCTCCCGAAGGAGGGCTTTTCCTTCAGCCTGCGATGCCGGCCTGATCCTTGGCGTGATCGCTCTTGGCGATGTTGGCCGGGTCGAGCGGACCCGTCTGCCGCACCTTGCGCTTCGCCGTCGCCCAGATGTTCCGGTAGGAAAGGTAGGCGAGCACGGTGACGAAGAGCAGGAAGACCAAGGTCATCACGCCGCCGCGGTGACGCGCTTCCAGCTTGGGCTCGGCGGCCCAGGCCAGGAAGGCGGCCACGTCATGCGACATCTGCTGGCGGGTAGCCGCCGTGCCGTCGGCATAGGTGACCTGGCCGTCGGCCGCGATCGGCGGCGGCATGGCGATGTTGAGGTTGGCGAAATAGGGATTGTAATAGAGGCCCTGGCCCGGACGGTTCTCCGCCGGAAGGTCCGCGGGCGGATCCTGGTAGCCGGTGAGCAGCGACTCGATATAGGGCGCGCCGCCTTCCCGGGCCTTCACGATCAGCGACAAATCGGGCGGCAACGCATTGTTGTTCGCCGCGCGCGCCGCCGTCTCGTTGGGATAGGGATCCGGGAAATGGTCAGCCGGGATCGCGTTGCGGCCGGTGGCCTCGCCCGTCTCAGGATTGATGGTCGGGACCTGGATCTGCCACTGATCGGCGATCGCGCGGACTTCGGCCTCGGAATATCCGAGATCCTCGAGATTGCGGAAGGCGACCTGGTTGAGCCCGTGGCAGGCGGCGCACACTTCCTTGTAGACCTGGAAGCCGCGCTGAAGCTGCTGCCGGTCATAGGTGCCGAAGGGACCGTCGAACGTGAAACTGGCGTGACGCGGATGCTCGTGGAAGCGATGCTCCACCGTCTCCATCGGCGGCTCCTGCACGTAGGCGATCACGCCCCACAGGAGCGACCATGCGGCGACTCCGACGAAGCCGAGGCCGACCAGAAAGCCGAAGAACCGAACCATAATCCTGTCGTCCCCTTACTCGGCGGCCGTGGCCGGCTTCACGCCGATCGGCGCCGCTTCCTCTTCCTCGCCATGAAGCACGCTCTCCGCGATCGAATTGGGCAGCGGGAGAGTCCGCTCCACCATCGACAGGATCGGCAGGATGATGAGGAAGTGCGCGAAATAATACATGGTCGCCGCCTGGCTGATCATCACATAGGGCTCCTCGGCCGGCATGCCGCCGCAGAAGCCGAGGATCAGCACGTCGGCGACGAGTATCCAGAAGAAGATACGGAAGGTCGGCCGATAGCTGCCCGACCGCACCGGCGACTTGTCCAGCCAGGGCAGGAAGAAGAGCAGCAGGATCGAGGCGAACATCGCCAGCACGCCCCACAGCTTCGCCGGAAGGATGAAGTCGACCGTGAAGGCGCGCAGGATCGCGTAGAACGGCCAGAAATACCATTCGGGGACGATATGCGCCGGCGTCGAAAGCGGATTGGCCGGGATGTAATTGTCCGCGTGACCCAGATAGTTGGGCAGGAAGAAGAGCAGGATCGCGAAGGCGATGAGGAACACGCCCAGCCCGAAACCGTCCTTCGCGGTATAATAAGGATGGAAAGGCAGGGTGTCCTGCGCCGACTTGACGTCGACGCCGGTGGGATTGCCCGATCCCGGGATGTGCAGCGCCCAGATGTGCAGCACGACGACGCCCAGGATGACGAAGGGCAGCAGATAATGGAGGGAGAAGAAGCGGGTCAGCGTCGGCTGGTCCGGAGCGAAACCGCCGAGCAGCCATTGCTGAATCGGCTCGCCGACCAGCGGGATCGCCCCGAACAGTCCGGTGATCACCTTGGCGCCCCAGAAGCTCATCTGCCCCCAGGGAAGCACATAGCCCATGAAGGCGGTGGCCATCATCAGCAGGAAGATGACGAGACCGAGCATCCACACCATCTCGCGCGGCGCCTTGTAGGAGCCGTAATAGAGGCCGCGGAAGATGTGGATGTAGGTGACGATGAAGAAGAAGCTCGCGCCGTTGGCATGGGCGTAGCGCAGGAACCAGCCCTGGTTCACGTTGCGCATGATATGCTCGACCGAGTTGAACGCGGTTTCCGCATTGGACTCGTAATGCATCGCCAGCACGATGCCGGTGACGATCTGCAGCGCCAGCGCGACGCCGGCGAGCACGCCGAAATTCCAGAAATAGTTCAGGTTGCGCGGCACCGGATAGCCGCCGCCGACGGCGCCGTAGACCAAGCGCGGCAACGGCAGCCGGTCGTCCAGCCAGCGCATGAACGGATGCTTCGGACGATATTCTTCAGCCCAGGGAAAGCTCATCTTCTTCTACCTCAGCCGATCCGGACGACGGTGTCGGTGGTGAACGCATATTCCGGCACTTCGAGATTGGTGGGCGCCGGGCCTTTGCGGATGCGGCCGGCCGTGTCGTAGTGCGAGCCGTGGCACGGGCAGAAATAGCCGCCATATTCGCCCTTATTCTCGCCCTCGGCGGCGCCGAGCGGGACGCAGCCGAGATGGGTGCACACGCCCAGCGTGATCAGCCACTGAATATGGCCTTCGACCGTGCGCTCGGCGAGGGTCTGCGGATCGCGCAGGTCGCCCACGTTCACGGTATTCGCAGCCTGGATCTCCTGCGGAGTCAGGTGCCGGATGAAGATGGGCTGCTTGCGCCAGATCGTCTTGACCGCTTGGCCGGGCTGGATCGACGAGATGTCGACGTCGATCGAGGCCAGCGCGAGCACGTCCGCGGACGGGTTCATCTGGTTGATGAGCGGGTAGAGCAAGGCCGCGGCCCCGACCCCGGCCACGCTAACCGCAGCGATATTGATGAAATCGCGGCGACGAATTCCTCCATCGCCGCCCGTCGGGGCCGTTGCCTCGCTATGTTCAACCGTCGCCATACTGTCCTTCAGCGCGTCGTGGTACCGGATAAGCGCATACCGCCCCCTGCTTTGGCCGGACGGCCGTGGCGGCTCGCGGCGCCTGATAGACGCGTGGCGCCGCGTTTGCCAACCTCGATTTTCGGACGACCTGCCTTCCTGACACGCCCGAACGCTTGGGCTATCCGGCGGTTCATGCGGCTCGCCCTGTTCCAGCCCGACCAGGCAGGCAATGTCGGCACGATTCTGCGACTCGGCGCCTGCCTCGCCGTGCCGGTCGACATCATCGAGCCCTGCGGCTTCCCTCTCGGCGACCGGGCGTTGAAACGCGCCGGAATGGACTATGCGCACAGGGCGCAGATCGCACGCCACGCCGACTGGGAAGCGTTCGAGCGCAGCCTCGGCGGTCGCCTCGTCCTGTTGACGACGAGCGGCGGCCAGCGCCTCCCCGACGCGCGCTTTGCCCCGGACGACGTCCTCCTGCTGGGCTCCGAAAGCGCCGGAGCTCCATCGTTCGTCCATGAGCGCGCGGAGCTGCGCGTGCGGATTCCCCAGGCCGCCGGCACCCGATCCTTGAATATCGCGGTCGCGGCGGGCATCGCGCTGGCCGAGGCGCTGAGGCAGACGGAGGCATGGCCATGATCGAGCTGGACGCGGAGCAGCAGGCGGCGCGCGCCTGGTTCGAGTCGCTGCGCGACCGCATCTGCGCGGCCTTCGAAGAGATCGAGCGCGAGGCAGGCAGCGACGCCTGCTTCGACTACACGCCGTGGGACCGCGCCGATCCGGACGGTTCCCCCGGCGGCGGCGGCGTCCGCGGCCTGATGAAGGGCCAAGTGTTCGAGAAAGTCGGCGTCAACGTCTCGACGGTGGGCGGAACGTTCAGCCCGGAATTCGCCCGGACCATCCACGGCGCGGGCGAGGATCCGCACTTCTTCGCCACCGGCATCAGCCTGGTCGCGCACATGGCCAATCCGCACGTCCCGGCGGTCCACATGAACACCCGGTTCCTGGCGACCACGAAACGCTGGTTCGGCGGCGGCGCCGACCTCAACCCGCCCATCCCTTACGAGGAGGACACGGCCGAATTCCACGCCTGCCTGCGGGCCGCCTGCGCCCGCCACGACCAGACCTATTATTCCCGCTTCTCGAAATGGGCCGACGAGTATTTCTACATCCCGCATCGCGGTGTCCATCGCGGCGTCGGCGGAATCTTCTACGACCATCTCGAATGCATGCCGGTGGGCGCCACCTTCGAAACCAACTTCGCCTTCACCCGCGATGTCGGCGAGGCGTTCCTCGACGTCTTCCCCCGGATCGTCCGTCGGCGGATGAACTCGCCGTTCGACGAGGCCGACCGGGCGCGCCAGCTCGAATGGCGCGGCCGCTATGCCGAGTTCAACCTCATCTATGACCGCGGCACTT
The DNA here is from genome assembly GCF_003347635.1 of Sphingosinicella terrae. Lineage (GTDB taxonomy): Bacteria > Pseudomonadota > Alphaproteobacteria > Sphingomonadales > Sphingomonadaceae > Allosphingosinicella > Allosphingosinicella terrae. The sequence goes on along the minus strand of NZ_QDFY01000002.1, from coordinate 230,273 downwards.
TGTTCGGGCTGAAGACCGGCGGCAATGTCGACGCGATCCTGATGAGCCTGCCGCCGCTGGCGACATGGTCGTGAGGACGGCGTCGGGCGGAGCAAGCCGGGCGTGACCGCGGCGCTGACTCCGGTGCCGCCGGGCCATGTCGCGGCGGTGGTGACCTTTCTGGAAATGAAACGCCGGCCGGAGCCGCGCCCCCTTCCCGAATCGCCGCTTCGACTGGAACATTGGCCGAGTGTCGATCCCGAGCGCTACCGGGCCCTGTTCCGGCGAGTCGGCGAGAAATGGCTGTGGTTTTCGCGTCTGACCATGGACGATACCCGGCTTCTCGCCGAAATCGCCGAGGTTCATGTTGCCATCGATCCAGCGGGAACGCCGGCGGGTCTGCTCGAGCTCGATTTCCGCACGCCCGGCGAATGCCTGATCCGCTTCCTCGGGCTGGCGCCCGAACTGGCGGGCCGCGGCCACGGGCGCTGGCTCTTCGCCCAGGCGCTGGCGCTTTGCTGGCGGGACGGCGTCGATCGGGTGAAGGTGCACACCTGCAGCCTCGACCATCCGGCCGCCCTCCCCGCTTACCTGCGCGCCGGCTTCGAGGCGAAGAGCCGCGCCTTCGAACATTTTCCCGACCCGCGCCTTGCCGGCCTGCTGCCGCGCGACGCGGCTCCTCAGATACCGGTTGTGGGCTGAGCGCGCGTCGCTCCCGACCGGGCGCTGCCTTTCGGGCGGCGCTTCGCCGGGCGGTCCTTCAGATGAAGACGCGTTCCTCGCCGCCGCCCGAGAGCTGGACATAGATCCGGGCGATCAGGCTGGTGAGATAGGCGGTGATCACGGTGTTCACCGCCGCCATCACCAGCGTGATCAGCAGCCGGCTGGTGCTCCCCGGCTCGGGCGGACCCGCCGCCAGCGTCAGGAGCAGTCCGGCCACGGCCTGGACGGCCATGCTGACCACCATCACCAGGACGAGGACCAGCAGCATGAAGCCGACCAGCTTCCAGGCATGTCCGCGGGTGAGCGACCAGCTGCGGGTGATCAGCGCGATCGGGCCGGCCTGCTCGTCCGCGGCGATCGGCGTCATCAGCATCAAGCGGGCGCCGAGAAAGAGCAGCAGCGGCAGCAGGACGAGCATGGTGAGCAAGGTCGCGGTGGCCATCGGCCCGGTGACGACGCCGCTCTGCGCGTCGGCGGCCGCCCCCGGGACGATCATGACCATCACCATGGCGATCACGAAAAAGGCGATCCCGGCGGCGACCATCAGCAGCAAGGCCGCGCCGAACAGCGAAAAGAAGCTGCGCGCGCCCCGCCCGATCGCCTCGCCGACGGAGGTGCCGGGCCGGAGCGCGAGATAGCTGATCGCGAGATTGCCGATCATGCTGGTGACCATCACCAGCGGGAAGAACAGCAACCAGGCACCGGGCGCGGGCACCTCGCCCGGGGCGGCGGGCGCGGGCGAGAACACCTCCATCAGCGCGACCGGCAGCGCCACGAGCATGAAAGCGAGCGGGAAAAGCAAGCCGCTCTCGCGCTTCACGAACGAAGCGGTCTCGTTCCAGGCCTGGGTGATCGACAGACTGGGCATTCGGTTTCCTCTCTTGGTCCGGAGCCGTTATGCGGAAGCATCATGAGCGGCGCAACGCGAAGCATCGATTCCGACGGAGCCCGATCCCGACCCGTCCTTCCGGAATGGCGCGTCTCATCCGGCCTGACGCCTTATCCCGACGCGCTGGCCGAGATGGAGCGGCGCGTCGAGGAGATCCGGCACGGGGGGCAGTCCGAGCTGATCTGGCTGCTCGAGCATCCGCCCCTCTTCACAGCCGGCACCAGCGCCGACCCGTCCGAGCTGTTCAACCCGCAGGGCTTTCCGGTGTTCGAGGCGGGCCGCGGCGGCCGCTACACCTATCACGGACCGGGCCAGCGCGTGGTCTATGTCCTGCTCGACCTCGACAGGCGGGGAAGGGACGTGCGTCGATTCGTCCACTCGCTGGAAAACTGGGTGATCGCCGCGTTGGCGGAACTCGAAGTCGCCGCGCGAAGCGTCCCGGAACGGATCGGAATCTGGGTCGATCGCGATGGACAGGAGGCGAAGGTCGGGGCGATCGGGGTGCGGGTTCGGCGCTGGGTGACGATGCACGGCTTCGCGGTCAACCTGACGCCGAATCTTTCCCACTTCTCAGGCATCGTCCCCTGCGGTATCGCCGAATTTCCAGTGACCAGCCTCGACGAGATGGGGGTGACGAACGTGCATTCCCGTTTCGATCTGGCGCTGAAGCGCGGACTCGCGGATTTCCTGTCCTCAATCGAGGGGGGATAGGGGAGGCTTGAGAGCCGCTGCCTTTCCGTATAAGGTGCATAACCGATTTGGGCAAAAAAGGGGGCCACCCGACCAAATCATCAATCTAGGGAGACCTTTTAATGCGTGACATCCTCAAGAAAGTGACCACCGGTTCGATGATTGCCGGCGCGGCCCTGCTCGTCGCGGCGTGCGGCGGTGACACTGCGGCGAACAACACCGCCACCACCGATCTCGGCAACGACACCTCCATGGACATGAACATGACGGACTCCGGTCTGGACATGAACGCGACCACGGACATGAACGGCATGTCGACCGACATGAACGCGATGTCGAACGACATGAACGGCATGTCGACCGACATGAACGCGACGTCGACCGACACCAACGCTCAGTAAGCTGGCGTCGGATTGAGTTCGGGAAGGCCGCCGGGCAACCGGCGGCCTTCTTTTTTGTCTTCCTGTCCGGCCGGGCGACGGCATGCCGGTTTGCCACTTTTGCTTCGCGGCGCGCGCCACTATGAGCGGCCCGATCAATCTCAACGGGAGCACTGACATGCGCAATTCCTTCATTCGCGGCGGCAGCCTCGCCGTCATTGCCGGCCTCTCGATCGGAGTCGCGGCCTGCAGCGGCGGCAGCGAAGCCAATGTCGCGGCCGATGCCAATGCGATGGACGCCAACCTGATGTTCGAGGAGTCGGCGAACGACGCCAGCGCGCTCGAATCGGTCAGCAACGCGACCGAGCCGTTCACGCCGATGGACAACGGCACCGACAATGCGGTCGACGCCACCGACCCGCTCGGCGAGACGAGCGGCGGCGACACCGGCGGGAACACCGTCGAGAGCAACGTCGAAGGCATGTGACCGATCGCGGCCGGGGGCGCCCCCGGCCCCGATCCCGCTATCGAGCGAGCCGAGCTTCAGGCGCGACGAAGCTAGGCCGACGCCCGAAGGCGGCGGGCCACCCCTGCTATCTGTTTGGCCAGACACGTTTCGTCCGAAGAAATCATTTCGTGCTTCCCGGCCCGATGCGTTAAGCTCGCGCTCGATCACGCCCCAAGGAACCGGAAAAGCCCATGACGATGAAGGCCGCCTTGAAGTTCGTCCCGATCGCTCTGGCCGGATTGGCCGCGGCGACGGCGGCGCCGGCCCAGGTTTTCCTCTACGAGCCCGCCTTCCAGAGCGGCCCGATCGAAGCGAGCGATCCCCTGGTCGGCGTCGCCCTGCCGGGCGCGACGGCGAACGAATATCGCGCCCACCTCCTGTGGAACCTGCGCTCGGGCCTGAACGTGGCGGCGCTGCAGTGCCAGTTCTCGCCCTATCTGCGGACGGTCGACAATTATAATGGAATCCTCGCCCATCATTCGCAGGAGCTGGCCAATGCCTATCAGGCGCTGGAAGGCTATTTCAGGCGGGTCCACGGCCGGACGGGTCCGCGCCGGTTCGACGATTATTCCACCCAGACCTACAACAATTTTTCGACGCTGCAGGCACAGTTCGGATTCTGCCAGGTGGCCGGCCGGATCGGCAAGGAAGCGCTGGGCGCGCGCAAGGGCGAGCTGAACCAGATCGCGACCGCGAGAATGCGCGAGTTGCGCAGCAGCCTGTCGCCGATGACCGAGGCCTATTCCTTCGTGCGCGCGCCGATCCAGCTGACGCCGATCAGCCTCTTCACCGATTGCCGGCAGCTTCGCGGGCGCGATCGCCGCAATTGCGAGCGCGAGCAGCGCCGATAGGGCCGATCTCTCGCTTGGGAGAGGCCCGCGGGTCGCCGCTCAGGGCAGTCCCAGCAGCTTGTGCGTCTGCAGGCTGAGCTCCCAGCGCGGATTGGCCATGACGAAGGCGACCGCCGCCTCGAGCGCCGCCTGGCGGTCGGCACAGTCCATCGGCTGGATCAGGAAATGGTCGAAATCCCAGCGGACCAGCTCGTCGGGGTCGATGGCGTCCTGCGGCCAGACCAGCTTGAGCTCGTTGCCTGATCGCTGGACGACCTCGTTACCGGCCTTCGGGCTGACGCAGAGCCAGTCGAGGCCCGGAGGGGCCGGCAGCGTACCGTTGCTCTCGACCGCCACCTCGAAGCTCCGCGCGTGCAGCGCGTCGATCAGTGCTTCGTCGAGCTGCAGCATCGGTTCGCCGCCGGTGACGACGACGAGCCGGCGCGGCGCTTCGCCCCACAGCGCCTCGACCTCCCCGGCAAGCGCCTCCGCCTCGTAGCGGCCGCCCCGGCTGCCGTCGGTGCCGACGAAATCCGTGTCGCAGAAGCGGCACTTGGCGTCGGCACGATCCGCCTCACGGCCGCTCCACAGGTTGCAACCGGCGAAGCGAAGGAAGACGGCGCGTCGGCCCGCCTGCATGCCCTCGCCCTGCAGGGTGAGGAAGATCTCCTTGACCGCGTAGGTCACTTGCCCGCCTGCCCGACCAGCGGCGGCGCGGCGTAGGAAGTGGGATCCGCGAGACCGGCCTCGGCGAAGCCGCGCGCGCGCAGGCGGCAGGAATCGCAGCGGCCGCAATGCCGCCGGTCCGGCGTCGGATCGTAGCAGGACCAGCTCAGGCCCGCGTCGAGGCCGAGCCTCGCCGCCTCGCGGGCGATGTCCGCCTTGGTCATGTCGATCAGCGGCGCGCGGACGCGGAACCGGTCGCCCTCGATGCCCGCCTTGGTGCCGAGATTGGCCATCGCCTCGAAGGCGGCGACGAATTCGGGCCGGCAATCCGGATAGCCCGAATAATCGAGCGCGTTGACGCCGACATACAGGTCCCGCGCGCCGGCGGCCTCGGCCCAGCCGAGGCACAAAGAGAGGAAGATCGTGTTGCGGGCCGGCACATAGGTGACGGGTATCGACTCGCCGAGCCCTTCTTTCGGAACCGGGATATCGTCGGTCAGCGCCGATCCGCCGAAACGGGTAAGATCGATCGGAAGGACGATGTGGCGCTCGGCGCCGAGCGATGCCGCGATCGTCGCGGCCGCCTCGAGTTCGACCCGGTGACGCTGGTTGTAGTCGATGGTGAGCGCGAGCAGCCGGAAGCCGGCCTCGCGCGCCAGGCCTCCTGCCACCATCGAGTCGAGGCCGCCGGAGAGCAGGATGATCGCCGTTCGAGGTTCAGACATGCGAGGCACATAAGCGCGCGGAGCGCGAAAAAGAACGGGCCGTCCCAACCCGGAGGCGGGACGGCCCAGTTCAGGCTCTTGGCCTGCTAGGGAGGAAAGCGTGCCCGATCATGGCACGAGTCCCTTCTAGCAACTGCCTGGTAAACCACGGCTTAACGCCCAGATGCGACGATAACGGAGGCTAGTCGCGGTCGTCGAAGTCTCTCAACCTGATCGGAAACACCCGCGAGCAGAATTCGCAATCGACGCTGATGAAGCCGTCGTCATCGACCATGTCCCGCCGCTCTTCAGCGCCGAATCGGCCAATGACGTCGCGGACATATTCGAAGCTGCACCGGCAACCCCGGCTCAGCGGCACCGAACTCAGCACCCGGACCTCCTCTTCCTCATGGAAGAGGCGCCACAGCAGGGTCTCGAGCGGCAGGTCCTGGTCGACCAGCTCGTTCGCGCGGATCGTCTCCGCGAGCGCGCGGACATGCTCCCACTCGGGATGGTCGAGGCGGGTATGCAGCCGCTCGCGTCCCTCCTCGCCCTCGGGAAGGTGCTGGAGGAGGATGCCGCCGGCGACGTGGCCGGTATCGTTGACGGCGAGCCGGACCAGGCTCGGTATCTGCTCCGACTGGCTGAAGAAATGCTGCGCCGCCTCGGCCAGGCTCTCGCCTTCCAACGGCACGATCCCCTGGTAGCGCTCGCGCGTCACCGCCTGGTCGAAGGTGATGGCGAGATAGCCCTTGCCGAACAAAGCGAAGAGCGACGGCAGGCTGGCCTCGGCGGCCAGCCGCTCGCCGTCGAAACGGACATAGCCGCGAAGCTCGCCGCCCTTATAGTCGCAGACCAGCAGGTCGATGATGCCGGACTCGGTCTGGGCCTGCATCGTCAGCTGCCCCTCCGCCTCCTTGAGCATCGCGCCGAGCAAGGCGGTGAGCACCAGCGCCTCGGACAGGATCCGCGCGATGGGTGCGGGATAATCATGGGCGGAGAGCACTTCGTCGAGAACGGGGCCGAGCCGGACGAGCCGGCCGCGGGCGCTGCGCGCGGGCAGGGCAAAGCCGACCGCCTCGTCGAGATTGGCGGCCACAGCCGCCTGGTTCATATTTTCGGAAGCCATGACAAGGATGTGGCGACGACGCAGGCGGGTTCAATATCCACGCCGCGCCGCCGCGCTCACGCCGCCTGCGGCACCTGATAGTGGCGGGCCGCCTCCGACAGCTTTTCGACGAACTCGCCGATATGCTGCTCCTCGATCACCAGCGGCGGCAGCACGCGCACGACATTGTCGCCGGCCGCGACGGTGAGCAGGCCATGCTCGCGCAGGTAGTTGACGAAGGCGCGGCTGTCGCTCTTCATCTTGATGCCGAGCAGCAGGCCCACCCCCCGCACGCTTTCGAAGAGATGATCGTGATTGGGGATCATCTGCTCGAGCGCGCCGCGCAGCCGGTCGCTCATCCGCCGGACATGCTCCAGGAACTTCTCGTTGGCGACGACGTCGAGCACCGCCTCGCCGGCAGCGCAGGCGAGCGGATTGCCGCCATAGGTCGAGCCATGGGTGCCGATCACCATCCCGGCCGCGGCTTTCTCTGTGGCGAGGCAGGCGCCGAGCGGGAAACCGCCGCCGATCCCCTTCGCCGCGGCCATGATGTCGGGCTCGACGCCGTAATGCTCGTAGGCGAACAGCCGGCCGGTGCGGGCATAGCCGCACTGGACCTCGTCGAAGACGAGCATCAGGTCGTTCTCGTCGGCGAGCCGGCGCAGGCCCTTGATGAACTCGGGACTGGCCGGGCGGATGCCGCCTTCGCCCTGGATGGGCTCGACCAGGAAGCCCGCCGTATGCGGTCCCATCGCCGCCTCGACGGCGCTCAGATTGTCGAACTCGACGACGGTGAACCCGGGCAGCAGCGGTGCGAACCCGTCGCGCAGCTTCTCCTGGTTGGTCGCGCTGATCGTCCCCAGAGTGCGGCCATGAAAGGCGCTGGTGAAGGTGATCAGCTCGTGCTTTTCGGGGCGGCCGTGATGATGGTGGTAGCGCCGCGCCGTCTTGATCGAGCACTCGACCGCCTCGGCGCCGCTATTGGTGAGGAAGACGGTGTCGGCGAAGGTGAGGTCGACCAGCCGCTTGGCGAAGGCTTCGCCCTGGGGGGAGCCGTAGAGATTGGAGACGTGGATCAGGGTCGCCGCCTGGTCCTGGATCGCCTTGGTGAGATGCGGGTGGCCATGGCCGAGCAGGTTCACGGCAATGCCGCTGGCGAAATCGAGATACTTCTCGCCTTTCTCGCCGTAGAGATAGACCCCCTCCCCTCGCACCGGCCGCACTGGCGATCGCGGATAGACGGGCATGAGCGGCGTGATCGCCATCGGGACCTCCTGGAGACGGGACAAAGGCAAAAGGCGACCCTCCAAGGCCGCCCTTCCCCTCCGCTATAGGGAGGCCGGGGGCGCCGCGTCAACGCGCGGCGCCCCCGCAGCCCGCCGGCGCTCAGCCGCGGCGGCCGTCGCGATCCCGGCGCTCGTGACGGACCCGCTGCTCCAGGCGGTTCACCTGGACCCGCAGCGAAGCGAATTCCCGCCCGGAAAGGCCGTTGCGGCCGGTACGATACAGGCGGTTTCGGATCTGGTTCGCCTCGCGGCGCAGGCTGAAGGCTTCGCGCGGCGAGATGATGCCGCGGCGGGCCGAACGATCGATGCGGGTCTGGACCTGGTCGAGCTCGCGCTGGAGCTGCCCGACGGCCCGTCGGTCGGGTCCGCGCTGCTCCCAGCCGCCACGGTCGTGATACTGGGCGGCAGCCGGGACGGCGGACAGGGTGGCGGCCGCCAGGGCGGCGGAGATGATCAACTTACGCATATCGACGACTCCTTGCTGCTCGAATGCAGGAGCTCGTCTAGGCCGCCGGCGATGTGGCCGCGCTGAACGCGTCCGAAAGCCACCGTTCAGGAATCACGGTAGTTTTATGAACGTGAACAACAGAGGCTGCGGGCGGAGGATGGGCGTGTGCGGGAGACCCGCCGGTGATCGCGAAAGCGGGTCATCCGACCAACCGGGGCTTGCGGTTTGCCCGGCCAACCCGCCGGGAGATCAGCTCTTTATCTTCCAGCCGCTGCGCAGCAGGCCGTAGCACAGCGCCCACAGCCCGATGTTGATGACCAGCAGGAGCAGCGCTCCGAAAAGGACCGGCGAATCGGTTTCGCCAAGGAAGCCGTATCGGAAGCCGGAGATGACGTAGAAGAAGGGATTGGCGTGGCTGATGCCGCGGAAGACAGGCGAGAGCGCGTCGATCGAATAGAAGGTGCCGGAAAGGAGCGAGAGCGGCGCGACGACGAAGTTGGTCACCGCGGCGGCATGGTCGAACTTCTCCGCCCAGACGGACGTGATCAGGCCGAAAAAGGCCAGCATCGCGCTTCCCATCAGTCCGAACCAGGCCACCGCCCAGACATGGACGGGAGCGACATGCACGCCCGGCCAGGCGAGCATCGCCAGCCATACCGCGAGGCCGACGAAGACCGCGCGGGTCACGGCGGCGCCGATGAAGCCGGTGATGAGCTCTCCCACCGAGAGCGGCGGCATCAGATAGTCGACGATCGTGCCCTGGATCTTGCCCACCAGCAGCGAGAAGCTGGAATTGGCGAAGGCATTCTGGATCATGCCCATGACGATCAGCCCGGGCGCGACGAAATCCGCAAAGGATGCGCCCATGATCGTCCGCCCCTCGCGCCCCAGCGCGACGGTGAAGATGACCAGGAAAAGCATGGTGGTGACCGCAGGCGCCCAGATCGTCTGAAGCTGGACCTTGAAGAAACGGCGCACCTCCTTCACATAGAGGGTCCATAGACCGCCCCAATTGACGTTCCGGATGACGGGGACGCCGGGGGCGGTTCGAACCCAATTCGAAGGCTGGTCGTTCACAGGCGCCGTCGCTAGTCGCTGACGCCGGGACCCGCAAGCCGTGAAGCTGTTGAGGATGGTGAAGACGATGTCCTGGACCGACGAACGTATCGAACGCCTGAAGACGCTCTGGAGCCAGGGCGTGACGGCGAGCCAGATCGCCGATGAGCTCGGCGGCGTCTCGCGAAATGCGGTGATCGGCAAGGCGCACCGGCTCGGTCTGCAGTCGCGTCCGTCGCCGGTGAAGGCCAGCGAAGCCGAAGGTTCGACGGCCGATCCGCCCGCCGCCAAGGCACCGCCGGCCGCTCGAGCAGACACGCCCGCGGAAGCGCCGGCGCCTCAACCGAAACCGGAACCGCGGCCGCAGCCGGCACCGGCCGCCGCGGCGTCCGCGCCGCCGCCGCCGCCTTCGCCGCAGGTCCGCTCGATCGGTCCGGGCGGCTTCATCCGGCAGGGACCCAGCGATCAGCAGGCGCCGATCCCGCCGGCGCCGCCGCGGCGCTTGGTTCCGGCCAAGCCCAGCCCGGAAATCGCCGACAAGACCAGCCTGCTCGACCTCAACGAGAAGATCTGCAAATGGCCGATCGGTCATCCCGGCGAACCCGATTTCCATTTCTGCGGCAATCAGTCCAATCCCGGCTTCCCTTATTGCGTCGAACATTGCGGCGTCGCCTATCAGGCGCAGCTGCCGCGCCGCGACCGCAAGCCGCCGCCGCCTCTGCCCTTCGGCGGCCCGCGCGTCCGCTAGGCTGGGGATTCGGTCCTGTCGCTCTTCCTGGTCTGGCACGAGGCGGAGCGCGAGATCGAGCCCGAGCTTACTGCGTCGCTCGAACGGACCGAGCTGCGCCCCGGGCTATTCCTCGTCGACAGCGACGAGACCCGCTCGCGGCTCTACCACCGTATCAAATGGGCCTTGCCGCGCGGTACCGCCTTGCTGGTGGCGCCGCTTGCCAAGGCTCCGAAGTTCAAGGGGATGGAACCGGGCGCGCTGGCCTGGCTGCGGCGTCGCGACTGAGCCGATACCGGAACTACAAAGGCAGCGAATCCAGCAGCTTATTTATACAGGCTAAGCCATTTTTTTCGGGAACGGGCCCCGCCCGCCTCGCGTTGTTCCAACGGTTTCGGAGGCGAAAGCCTCTTCCCGAAAAAAGGAGAATGATGTTCCGATGGCCGCCGACGACATGGAGTATTTGGAGCAGAGGGCGGAAGCGGAAATTGCGATGGCGCAGCAAGCGACCCATGTGCGCGTCGCCCAGGCCCATTTCCAGATGGCCAATGCCTATCTGGACCGGATGTACGGGGAGGATCCCCGGGTCGGCCCGAACCCGCTCGAGAGCTGAATCGAATCGGCGAGAGGCCCCTCCCGGGGCCTCTCTTCGTGTCGCGATCCTTCCTATCCTGCGGCAGGCTTGACGCCCGAAACCGGGCGGCACTTCAATGACGGGGCCCGCCAGCGATAGGATTGCGCCGGCCGCGTGATGTTCCGGCCAAGCGCGGCACGGTCACCGTGAGCACGCCGTCGCGGAACGTCGCTCCGACACGCTCCTCGTCCGCCCTGTCCGGAAGGGCAATCCGACGTTCGAAGCGCACGTCATAGCGCTCCGACCAGCCCCACTGGCGGTCCTCGGGCTCGCCCCCGCCTCAGTCGCAGCAAAGGGACCGGTCTCATCCTCGCGCCACATGGCCGGCATCCGATTCTCCTGCCGGCCCAGGGGATCAAGTCGCGTATCGCCATGATCATCCTGCTTGGCTTCCGGTCTTTCTGGAGCCGGCGCCCTCGGGCGCGGGCGCCGGACGCGCTCGGCGATCAGACCGCCTCGAGCGCCTTCACATTCTCGTTGCCGGCTTCAGCCGTGCCCGCTGCATCGAGGCGCGGCGCGGTGTCGCTGCCGGAAATCTCGATCCGGCGCGGCTTCATCGCTTCGGGAATCTCGCGCTCGAGGTCGATGGAGAGGATGCCGTCGCGCAGATCGGCGCTCCGCACCTGGACATGGTCGGCCAATGCGAAGCGGCGCTCGAACGCGCGGGCGGCGATGCCGCGATGGATGTAGCGCGCCTGACCATCCTCGCCGCGGCGGCCGGAGACGATGAGCAAGTTCTGCTGGGTCGTCACCTCGATCTCGTCGGGCCTGAAGCCGGCGACCGCGAGGGTGATGCGGTAGCGGTCCTCGCCTTCCTGGACGAGATCGAAGGGCGGGTAGTTGTCGGCCACCTGGCTCGGAAGGCCGGCCTCGAGCAGGTCGAACAGCCGGTCGAATCCGACCGTGGCATGGCGGAACGGGGTGAGATCGATACTGGTCCTCATGTCATGTCCTCCTTTGAGCAACAGGATGATGAGGTACGCCCGAGAGAGCGGGCGCCGCCTCTCGCCGAGACCTGGAGGCTCTCGGCACGAGCCTATATGGTTCCCACATATGCCAGTTTCAAGACATGAAGGCTAAATCCTGGGGAAGGTCGGGTCGGCAGGTTCCCGAAATGATCCTCCGCGCTGGCATCGGGGCGGGTGCCCTTCTATAGCTTGCGCATGTCAGACCTGTTCGCTTCCAGCGCGCGCTCCGGCGCCGAATATGATGCCCATTCGATCGAGGTCCTGGAGGGGCTGGAACCGGTCCGGCGGCGGCCCGGAATGTATATCGGCGGCACCGACGAACGGGCCCTCCACCATCTCGCCGCCGAGGTGCTCGACAACAGCATGGACGAGGCCGTCGCGGGCCATGCGAGCCGCATCGAGGTCATCCTCGAGGAGGGCAACCGCCTCACCATCATCGACAATGGCCGCGGCATGCCGATCGACGAGCATCCGCGTTACCCCGGCAAGTCCGCGCTCGAGGTCATCCTGACCTTCCTTCACTCGGGCGGAAAATTCTCCAACAAGGCCTATGCGACCAGCGGCGGCCTGCACGGCGTCGGCGTCAGCGTCGTCAACGCGCTGTCGACCGAGACGATCGTCGAGGTGGCCCGCAATCGGGAGCTCTATCGCCAGACCTTCGCCCGCGGCCTCACCACCTCCCCGTTGACGCCGCTGGGACCAGCGCCGAACCGCCGCGGGACGAAAGTCAGCTTCGTCCCCGACACCGAGATTTTCGGCGAGGATGCCAGGTTCCGGCCGGCCCGCCTCTACCGCCTGGCACGGTCCAAAGCCTATCTCTACGCCGGCGTCGAGATACGGTGGCGCTGCGATCCCGCGCTCGCCTCCGACGACGTTCCCGCCGAAGCCGTCTTCCAGTTCCCCGGCGGCCTTGCCGACCATCTGCGCGAGCAGGTCGGCGACAAGGAGACGGCGACCAGCGCCCCCTTCGTCGGCAGCCACGAATTGCCGGGCGGACAGGGCAAGGTCGAATGGGCGGTGGCCTGGCCCGTCTGGGGCGACGGCAATGCCTCTTATTACTGCAACACCATCCCGACGCCGGACGGCGGCACCCATGAGCAGGGCCTGCGCAACGCGCTGACCCGGGGCCTGCGCGCCTTTGGCGAGCTGGTCGGCCTCAAGAAGGCCAAGGACATCCAGGCCGAGGACGCACTCGCCGGAGCCGAGATCATGCTTTCCGTCTTCATCCCCGATCCGCAATTCCAGAGCCAGACCAAGGACCGGCTGACCTCGCCCGACGCGGCGCGATTGGTCGAGTCGGCGGTGCGGGATCATTTCGACCATTTCCTCGCCGATCATATGGATCGGGGCCGCTCCCTGCTCGGGTTCGTCCTCGACCGGATGGACGAGCGGCTGCGCCGGCGCGCCGAGCGCGAGGTCAAGCGCAAGACGGCGACCTCGCACCGCAAGGTGCGCCTTCCCGGCAAGCTCACCGATTGCGCCAATGACGATCCGGCCGGGACCGAATTGTTCATCGTCGAAGGCGATTCCGCCGGCGGCTCGGCCAAGCAGGCGCGCAACCGCAAGACGCAGGCGATCCTGCCGATCCGCGGCAAGATCCTGAACGTCGCCTCGGCGACGGCCGACAAGATCCGCGCCAACCAGGAGATTGCCGATCTCGTCCAGGCACTGGGCTGCGGAACGCGCGACCGCTGCAACCCGGACGATCTTCGCTACGAGCGGGTCGTCATCATGACCGACGCCGATGTCGACGGCGCCCATATCGCGACCTTGCTGATGACGTTCTTCTTCCAGGAGATGCCGGAGCTTGTGAAACGCGGGCACCTCTTCCTCGCCCAGCCGCCGCTCTATCGCCTCGCCGCCGGGGGCACGATCGCCTATGCGCGGGACGACGCCCATCGCGCCGAGCTCCAGCGCACCTTGTTCAAGGGCAAGAAGGTCGAGGTGTCGCGGTTCAAGGGCCTCGGCGAGATGAACCCGCAGCAGCTCAAGGAGACGACGATGGATCCGAAGAGCCGGGGCATGATCCGGATCACGCTTCCCCAGGATTATGAGGAACGCGCCGCGGTGCGCGACCTCGTCGACCGGCTGATGGGCCGCAATCCCGAGCACCGTTTCCAGTTCATCCAGAGCCACGCCGCCGAGCTGGACGAGGAAGAGATCGACGCGTGAGCCTGAGGACGAAACGGCGCCAGGCACGGCGCGCCCAGCCGCCGTCGCTTCTTCAAGCCTGGACGATCTCGCGGGCGACCGGAGTCGGCGCCGTCAGCGGACTTCTCTCGATCCTCGTCGCCGGCCTGTTCGATCCGACCGGCGAGCCGCTGATCTTCGTCTATGCGGCGCTGCTGGTCGTCACCGCGACCTGCGGCGCCTCGATCCTCTGGATCACCGCCTTCGACATGCGCGCCCGCGGCACCAGCGGGCGGATGCGCCCGATCCGCGGCTTCGACCTCGGCACTGGCCTGATCCTCCTGCTGCCGTCGCTCTACGCGCTGTCGCAGGTCTGGGACGATCTCGTCGCGCGGTTTTCATAACAAACCGGGCTTCTGTGCAGACCGCGTCCTAGGGTCTACAGTGCAAACTGGTCGCCGTTCCTTGGAGCCACGCTCCACGGCCAGCTATCGGGCCGTCGTCTCCTCGCCCGTCTCGGCAAGGGCTGCCTCGATCATCCGCTCCCAGGTCGCGACATCGCCGGCCTGCGCCATGGCCTCGTCGGGTTCGCGCAAGGTACGGATCACCGACAGCGCGTCGTCACGATAGTCGCGCCAGATCGCGTCGACGCGATCTCCCGCCGAGGGGTCCTGGCCGCCCGCATTGATGCTGACCACGCGTCCGGCAATGACCCGGGCGATCCTCTCAATGAGGCTAGTGTTCGAAACCGGCATGCTGCGTCTCCCGATGCTTTCGTGCCTGTAACGGTGGAGCCGGCCGCGGGTTTCGCCTAAGCCGGCAAATGCGGCACGGCCGCACAGGCACACCCGGAGGGAATGATGGTCCAGCGCCTCCTCGTATGGCTTGCGGCCTCGCTGCTGGCGTCGGCTGCGGGATCCCCCGCCAGCGCACAGGCGCCGGATCCCGCCTTGCAGGGTCGGGCGGAACAGCTCGTCGCCCTGATCAACGGCGAGGCCGAGATAGAGACGATGTTCAGCGCCGATTTCCTGGCGCAGGTGCCGGCGCCGCAGGTGCGCGCCGTCGGTGAAGCGCTCCGGACTCAATATGGCCCGGCGCGCGCGCTCGCGCGGATCGACGCCACCTCGCCGACGACCGCCACCGTCCTCATCGACGCCGAGCGCGCGACGATCCGCCTGAACCTCGCCATCCAGCCGCAGGCGCCGCATCTGATCCAGGGCCTGTTGGTCGCCGGAGCCGAGGTTCGCGGCGACAGCCTCGCTGCGATCGCCTCGGAAATCGCCGCCTTGCCCGGCGAGACCGCGTTCGCTGTGGTCCGGCTGGGCGACGGCGCCGGCGAAAGGCTGGTCGGCCATCGCGCCGAGGAGACGCTGGCGATCGGCTCGACCTTCAAGCTGTGGATCCTCGCCGAGATCAGCCGGCAGGTCAGTGCCGGCGAACGGCGCTGGACCGACGTGGTGACGCTGGACCGCCGCAGCCTGCCTTCCGGCCAGCTCCAGGATTGGCCCCCGGGATCGCCGGTGACGATTCATACGCTCGCCGCTTTGATGATCTCGATCAGCGACAACACCGCCACCGACATTCTGCACGGGCTCGCCGGGCGCGGCAATGTCGAGCGGATAATGTCAACGATCGGCGTCGCCGAAGCGGCCCGCAACCGTCCCTTCCTGTCCACCTTGGAGGCCTTTTCGCTGAAGGCGGCGTCGGATGCCGCTTATGCGGCGTGGCGTGCCGCCGACGAGGAGGAGCGTCGACGCCTGCTCGCGGCGGACTATGAAGCGACCAATCCGGCGGGTCTCGCGCCCGGCCGGTTCGGCACGGCTCCCAACCGGATCGAGGTCGAATGGTTCGCCTCCGCTGCCGATCTCGTCCGGACGATGGACTGGCTGCGTCGCAACGGCGACGAGACGACCCTGGCCATCCTCGCGATCAGCTCCGGCCTGCCACCGCCATTGGCAGCCGAGCTTGCTTATGTCGGCTACAAGGGCGGTTCGGAACCGGGCGTGCTCAACCTGACCTGGCTCGTCCGCAACCGCTCCGGGCAATGGCACGTGGTCACCGGCAGCTGGAACGATCCGGCGAGCGCGCTCGCCGAAGGCCGCTTCGCCGAGCTGATGCGCCGCGCGGTGCAGCTGGTGCGCTGACATTTACCGATTGTTCGCCACGCCGGGATAGGATGGGCGTCATCTGCGGGAGACGCCGATGACGGTTCGAACCTTTGGACGCAAGGTCGGCGGCGACGACGAGATGGCCCGCCGCGTCGAGGACTTTCTCGCCTGCGAACGCGCCCGCAAGGCGGAAGCGGGCCGCGAAGCGGCCTTCGCGGCGGCGTCAGGCCGCGCTCCGCCCATCCGTCATGCCGCGCCTGTTCGCGAGAAATCGACGGCGATGGCCTATCTCTTCTGGTTCGGCCTGGGAACGCTCGGCGCCCATCGCTTCTATCTCGGCTACGCCCAGACCGCCATCGTCCAGGCGAGCCTCTGGTTCGTCGGTTGGCTGCTCGTCGCCGGCACCTTTTTCGTCGGCCTGCTGCCGGTCGCCGCCGCCACGATCTGGGTGATCGCCGATGCGTTCCTCATCCCGGACCTCACGCGACGGGCGAACGAGCGCATCCGGCGCGCGGACGTCGCCGAGGCCTTCGCCTAGGTCGCCACCGCCGGCGCGATGAGCGGGAAGCGCGGAATCGCGACCTCGAAACGGGCGCCGTCCGCTCCGACCATGAAATAGCGCCCCTCCATCGAACCGGTCGGCGTCGTCAGCGGGCAGCCGGAGACGTAGTCGAAGGAGCCGCCCGGATCGAGCACCGGCTGCTCCCCGACCACCCCCTCGCCGCGCACCTCGTGGCGGGCGCCGCGGCCGTCGCTGATGACCCACTCGCGGCTGACCAGCTGGACCGGCTTCGCGCCCTCATTCTCGATGCGGATGTGGTAGGCCCAGAACCAGCGGCCCTTGCCGGGTTCCGATTGCTCAGGGAGGTAGCTGACCGAGACCCGGACGATGATGTCGCCGGTGGTCGCGCTGTGGGGGAAGAATTCTTTCACAGGGGCTTCCTGTGCCGCGCCGGCGGCCGGGTCAACCGCCGACGCGCTTGAGGCGCTCGACCAGCCGCTCGCGCGCTGCCAGCACCTCGCCGCGCCGGTCGGTGAGCAGGTCGCGCGCGAGCAGGTTGCCGGTGACGCCGAGGCCGGTATGGATGGCGGCCCAGTCCGACGTTCCGCCCGCGGTCAGCGTCCGAGGCAGCGTCGCCAGCCGTTCCGGTCCGAGGCCGAAGCCCAGCTCGGCGAGCACCACCAGCTCGTAGCGGATCAGGGCGACGCTCCAGCCGCGGGCGCTCGGCGCCGCCTCGATGGCGGCGAGCAGCCCGTCGAGCCCCTCATGGACATGCGGGTAGGGCTGGCCTTCCGGCAGGGCGGCAGCGGTCAGCGCGCAGGCCCATTCGAGCCCCGCCGCCGCCAGCGGTTCGGAAAAGAGGAACGCGCGGCTGTGAACCAGCTCGACGGACAAATGGGCGAGCTGATCCTCGGTGCGGGCGCGGTAGTCGGCCTGCACCTCATTGCCGGGGACGAGGATCGGCTTGAGTCGCCGCGAACGACCGCCGCGGACGTAACCGGGCTGGACCCCCTCTCCCGGCGTCAGCGCCCGCACGATCGCGCCATGCTCGCCATGCGCGCGCACGGCGAGGACGATGGCGCGGGTGGTCAGTTGCATGGCAGGCCTGCGTAGTCGCCGCTCGAAACCTCGCCGGCAAGGAGAGGATCAGGCTGGAACGCGACATCTGCATCCGGCCTCAAGACGAGCTCCCGCACCTTTCACCCGGCCGGATGGTAGAAGTCATAGACCTGGCGTGCCGTCGCGCGGGAGATTCCGGGCACCTTCTCGAGATCTTCCAGCGCCGCCGCCTTCACCGACCGCGCCGTGCCGAAATGCATCAGCAAGGCGCGCTTGCGCCCGGGGCCGATGCCGGGCACCTCGTCGAGCGAGCTCGTCGCCATGCTCTTCGCCCTCTTCTGGCGATGGGCGCCGATCGCGAAGCGATGCGCCTCGTCGCGGAGACGCTGGAGATAGAAGAGCACCGGCGCATTGGGCGACAGCGTGATCTCCCGCCCTCCCGGGAGATGGAAGATCTCGCGGCCGGCATTGCGATCCGGGCCCTTGGCGACACCGACCACCGGCACGTCGTGGACGCCGGCATCCTCGAGCACCTCGCAGACCGACGAAAGCTGTCCCTTGCCGCCGTCGATGAGCAGCAGGTCCGGCCACTCGCCGCGGCTGCGGTCGGGGTCCTCCTTCTCGAGACGGGCGAAGCGGCGGCTCAGCACTTCGCGCATCATCGCGAAATCGTCGCCTGGCGCCGTCTCCGGCCGCCTGATGTTGAACTTGCGATAGGCGTTCTTGCGAAAGCCCTCGGGACCAGCGACGATCATCGCGCCGACCGCGTTGGTGCCCATGACGTGGCTGTTGTCATAGACCTCGATCCGCTGCGGCGGCTCGGCCAGCTCGAACAATTCGGCCACCTCGCGCAGGTTGCGCGCCTGGGTCGACGTCTCGGCGAGACGACGATCGAGCTCCTCCTCGGCATTGCGCTTCGCCTGCCGGATCATGCGGGCCTGGTCGCCCCGCTGCGGCGCCTTCAGCCCGACCCGGCGGCCGGCCTTTTCGGACAGGGCCTCCTCGAGAAGCGCCGCCTCGCCGAGCCTCCGGTCGAGGAGCACCAGCCGCGGCGGCGGCACCTCCTCGTAGAATTGGGCGAGGAAGCTGGCGAGCACCTCCTCTTCCGGAACCTCGGCGGTATGGGCGGGAAAGAAGCTGCGATGGCCCCAATTCTGGCCGCCCCGGATGAAGAAGGCCTGGATGCACATCGTCCCGCCCTTGCAGGCGAGCGCGAATAGATCGGCGTCTCCCAGCTTCTCGGCATGGATCGCCTGGCTTCCCTGGATGAAGGTGAGCGCCCGCAGCCGGTCGCGGTAGACCGCCGCCAGCTCGAAATCCATCGCTTCGGCCGCTTGGCTCATCTGACGGCCGAGCTTCTGCTGGACCTTGGTCGAGCGCCCGCCGAGAAAGTCCTTCGCGTCCTGGACCAGCTCCTCATAGCCCGCCTCGTCGATCCGGCCGACGCAGGGCGCCGAGCAGCGCCGGATCTGGTAGAGCAGGCAGGGGCGCGAGCGGTTCGAGAAGAAGCTGTCGGTGCAGCTCCTCAGCAGGAACAGCTTCTGGAGCGCGTTCAGAGTCTCGCGAACCGAGCCCGCGCTGGCGAAGGGGCCGTAATATTGACCCTTGTAGCGCCGCGCGCCGCGGTGGAGCTGGACGCGAGGGAAATCATGGTCCTCGCGCAAGAGGATGAAGGGGAAGCTTTTGTCGTCGCGCAGCAGGACATTGTAGGGCGGCCGGTAACGCTTGATCAGCTGCGCCTCGAGCAGCAGCGCCTCCGCCTCGCTGTTGGTCGTGACGATCTGCATCGCGCGGGTCTGCGACACCATGCGCTGCAGCCGCTTGGTCAGGCGGGGGACCTGGGTATAGGCAGTGACGCGGTTCTTCAGCGCACGCGCCTTGCCGACATAGAGGACATCGCCGCGGCTATCGAGCATGCGGTAGACGCCCGGCCTCACCGGCAGGGTCTTCACCACTGCGCGGATCGCGGCAATGCCGGCGTCGAGATCGGGCGCATCGGCGCCGCGAACCGTATAGGTCGCCTTGTCCTCGTTGAAGCGGCTGGGGGAGTTGGGATCGGACATCGGGATTGATTTAGGCATTCGCTTGGCTCAGTCCACTAGGGTCGTCGAAGGGGCCAGCCATGAAGCTCGAAGGCAAGACTGCGCTCGTCACCGGCGGGACCGACGGCATCGGCAAGGCGCTCGCGCTCCGGTTCAAGGAGAAGGGGGCGCAAGTCATCGTCGCGGGCCGCGACCCGGCCCGGATCGCCGAGGCGGGTACGCAGGGTCTCGACGCCGTGACGGCCGATCTCGCGACATTGGAGGGCGTCGATGCCGTCGTCGAGTCCATCGGCCAGCGGCCGATCGACCTGCTCGTCAACAACGCCGGAGCCGGTGCGGCTTATGATGTCTCGGCGCCGATCGATCTCGCCGCCGTCGACCGCTGCCTCTTCCTGAACCTCAACGCGCCCATCCATCTGACGACGCGACTGCTGCCGATGCTCAGGTCGCGTCCCGAGGCGATGATCGTCAACGTGACCTCCGGCCTCGCCATCGCGCCACGTGCCGGCAGCCCGGTCTATTGCGCGACCAAGGCGGGGCTGCGCAGCTTCACGCTGGCGCTGCGCAAGCAGCTCTCGGGATCGAGGGTCCGCGTCCTCGAAGTGCTGCCGCCCGTCGTCGAGACCCGGATGACGGCGGGCAATTCTCACCGCAAGATGCCCGTCGTCGAATGCGCGCGCGAGATCGTCACCGCGATCGAGGCGGACTGCAACGAGGCCAATGTCGGCGCGACGAAATGGCTGCGGAGGGTTTACAGCCTGTCGCCGGCGCTCGCACGGCGAGTCATGCTGAGCTATTGACGCAGAGAAGCCGAAGTCGCGTACGATATCTCGCCTTGGGGAATTCTCGAATCCAATATATTCTCAGGTCAGCATTCGCCCATCGGAGGAGCGATCTGCCATGGCCAATTCAGCCGATATCCTCTGGTTCAAGACCCATTTCGGCCCGCGCATCGCCCAGGCCGTCCAGGGGACCGTCTTCGACGTCGACAGGCTGACCGCCATTGCCTGCCAGGAGACGGGCGAGCTCTGGGGGACGATGCGGCGCAAACCGAACCTGACTCCGGACCGGATCGCGGCCTTGTGCTGCGGCGACACGCTCGATGCCGACAAGGGCCGCCGCGCCTTTCCGCGAACCAAGGACGATCTGGTCGCGCCGACGGTCCGGGACGGCCAGCGGATGTTCGAGATCGCACGGGCGGCGTTGCTCGCCATGGCGGAGCACGTGCCCGCCTACGCCTTCGCGAAGACCAACAAGCGGAAGTTCGCCCACGGCTTCGGCGTCTTCCAGTACGACCTGCAGTTCTTCCTCACCAATCCGGCCTATTTCCTCAACCGGGACTATGAGGATTTCGACAAGTCGCTCGCGCGGGCGCTGGGCGAGCTGCGCACCGGCCTGAAGACGCTCGGCCTCCAGAACCGGACGGCGATCACCGACCTCGAATTCTGCAAGGTGGCGATCTGCTACAATACCGGGCGCTTCGATCCCAGCCGCGGGCTCAAGCAGGGGCATTCGGACAACGGCAAGTTCTACGGCGAGTTCATCCGCGATTTCCTGGCGCTTTCGAGGACGGTTGCGGCCCCGGGGGCCCCCGCCACGGTCCCGGCGACGCCGGGCCGGACCGACGTCCCGCCGCAGGAAGACTTCCAGGCGACCGGGCCCCTCTTCCAGGTCGACACGCTCGTCAACGCGCTCCGGCTGCGCTCGGCCGCCAGGATCAGCACGCCGCCCGAGGCGAATGTGGTGGCCGAGCTTCCGGACGGCCTGATGGTGCGGTCCGTCACCGGCACCCCCGTCAACGGATTCATCGAAGTGGAGGCGCTGCTCGGCGGCAAGAGGTTCCGCGGCTTCGCCTCGGCCAAATTCCTCAAGGCGATCTCGGGCGCGCAAGGCGCAAGGCTGGAGGGCATCGCCGCAAGGGCGGCCGCTGCAGCGACGATCCCCGAAGCGAGCCTCGCTCATCCAGCCGGCCTGGTCACCAAACGCAGCGCGATCGCGGGAGCGCACGCGCTGAACGAGCCGGCGATGCCGCGCCGCACGTCCGTCGATCCGGCCGGCCTTCGCGACGAGCTGGCGAAGATCATCGCTTTCCTGGCCACGGACAATCCCGCGCACAAGCGCTACCGTCCGCGCGACGGTCTCACCTTCTGCAACATCTACGCACATGATTATTGCATGTTGGCCGGCGCTTACCTGCCGCGCGTGTGGTGGACCCAGCCGGCCCTGCTGAAGATCGCGGCCGGCGAAAGCCTCACGGCCCGCCTCGGCAACACCGTCGACGAGGTCCGCGCCAACGACCTGTTCCGGTGGCTGCGGGATTTCGGCCAGAATTTCGGATGGAGGCGCGCCGCCTCACCGAGCGAGCTGCAGGATCACGCCAATCGCGGCGGTGTCGGCCTGATCGTGGCGCGGCGCAAGCAAGATGGCCGATCCGGCCACATCGTCGCGGTGGTGCCCGAGACCGCGACCGAGACCGCCAAGCGGGATGGGGCCGGCAAGGTGACGATGCCGCTGCAAAGCCAGGCCGGCACCGTCAACTTCCGCTACGGACGCAGCACGCCCGACTGGTGGAAGGACGCCCGCTTCGCCGAAAGCGCCTTCTGGCTGCACGCCTGAACGCCGGCCTGATGAGCGGAGCCGCTTCGGGCGGTTCCGCTCTTCTCGGGATCAGCGGCGGCCCAGCTCGGCGATGGTCGCATCGACGAGCGCCTTGTCGGCGGCGGCGTCGACGCGCTCAAGGATGAGCCGCTCGGCCGCGGCGGCCGCGGCCGCAGCGGCTTTCGCCCGGATCTCGTCGACCGCGGTGCGCTCGGCGGCAGCGATCTTGTCCTCGGCAATGCGGGTGCGCCGCTCGACCAGGGCGGCGGCATCGCTCTCGGCCTGGCGGACGATGCCCTCGGCCTCGGCGCGCGCACGCTCGATCATGGTCGCGGTCTCGGCGTCGGCCTGCGCCGCCTTCGCTTCATATTCGGCACGCAGCGCCTCGGCCTCCGCGCGAAGCTGGGCAGCCTCGTCGAGCTGCTGCCGGATGCCGGCGATCTTCCTGTCGAGGGCGCGGCCGATCGCGGCCGGCACCTTCTTCCAGATCATCAGCAGGAAGACGGCGACCATCGCCAGCGACACCCAGCCGCTCGCGTCGAAGCCGAAGGCGGTCGGCTCGACATGACCGCCGCCATGATCCTCGGTCGCGCCGATCATCTCGGCATGGCCGGGCGCGGCATGGCCCTCCTCGGTATCGGTAGTCGCGCCGTTCAGGGGCACGGCGTCGCTGACGGGGGGATGGGCTTCAGTCATCGGCCATTGCCGCCTTCACTGCACCGGCCGCTTCGTCGCGGCCGACATTCACGCCGGCCAGCTTGGCGACCATTTCCTGCGCCGCCTCGGCGGCGACATTCTCGATATCGGCCAGCGCAGCCACGGTGGCGGCGCGCAGCCGCGCCTCCGCCGCCTCGACCTTCTCGCGGGTGACGGAATCGGCCTCGGCGACCCGCGCCTCCGTGGCGCGGGCACTCTCCTGCTTGGCCGCGCCGGTCACCTTCAGCGCCTCGGTCCGGCTCTCCGCCATCCGCGCCCGATAGGCTTCCTCGGTCGCGTCCGCGCCGCGCCGGGCCGCCTCGGCCGCGGCGAGATCATCGGTGATCCGGGCGGACCGGGCGTCGACCGTCGACTGGATCTTCGGGACCATCGCCTTGGCTATGCCGAAATAGATGATGGCAAGCGTCAGCAGCAGCCAGAAGAGCTGCGAATAGAGGACGTCCGAGAGCTGATTGATCTGAGGCATTTCGGGCCTTCCAGCCTTTGTTGCCGCATCACCGGTGCGAAGCGCCGGCAACCGGAGCTTCGCTCATGCCCGGTCGGCGGGCCGAAGCCCGCCGGCGGCTCTTAACGGGCGTAGAGGATGATCATCGCGACGGCGAACGCGATCAGGCCGAGCAACTCGGCGGCCGCGAAGCCGATGAACAGGCGACCCTGCTGGCTGTCGGCCGCGGCCGGGTTGCGCAGCGCGCCCTGGAGGAACGAGCCGAAGACGTTGCCGACGCCGGCGGCGGCGGCGCCCACACCGATGGCGGCAAGGCCGGCGCCGATGACCTGAGCAGATGCGAAGTCCATGATATGCTCCTTTTGAAAATTCAGATGGTTGCGAAGATCAGTGCAGGTTGACCGCGTCGTTTATGTAGAGCGAGGTCAGCAGCGCGAAGACATAGGCCTGGATCGCGGCGACGAGCAGCTCGAGCGCGCTCACCCCGGCGATGAACAGGAAGCTGAGCAAGGCGACGGCGGGGCCGGTCGCGCCCTCGGCGTTGAGCCCGCTGACGATGAAGCTCGCGAACACCTTCATCAGGATGTGGCCCGCGATCATCGCCACGAACAGCCGCAGCGCGAGGCTGAACGGACGCACCAGGAAGGAGAGCAGCTCGATCAGGAAGATGAGAGGCAGCAGCAGCTTCGGCGTGCCGTGCGGGACGAACAGGGAGAAAAAGTGGAAGCCGTGGCGCCAGAAGCCGACGATCAGGACGATCGAGAAGCTGATGATCGCCATCACGCCGGTGATGGTGAACTGGCTCGTCACGGTGAAGGGATGGACGCCGGGAATGACTCCGAACGGCATCAGACCCATGAGGTTGGCGAACAGGATGAAGATGAAGATCGTGAACACCCAGGGCAGGTATTTCCGCCCCTCCGGACCGATGCTGGAGTCGATCATCGAGGTGACGAAGCCGGTAAGCCCCTCGACCATGACCTGCCAGCGGCCGGGAACGAGCTCGCGCTTCATTCCGCCCAGCATGAACAGGTAGATCGAGCCGAGCACGATCAGCATCCACAAGGCGCTGTTGGTGAAGGCGAACGGATTGCCAGCCAGCTCGCCCGCAAGGGAATCGATCTGGAACTGGTGCATCGGATCGATGGTGGATTCTGCGGCCACGCGTGAAGAACCTCGTCGTCTGGCAGCGCCTATTCAGGACGCTGTCTTGCAATCCAAAGCACATTCCTGACGGCAATGCCGAACCCGAGGAACAGCAAAGCCAGCATCACCCAGGGCCGGGTCCCCAGCCATCCGTCGATCAGCCAGCCGATGAGGGCGCTGCCGAACGGAATGCCGACGAGATCGGAGAGGATGCGCATCCCCTGGGACCGGCCCTTGTGGGATGCCTTGTCGTTCCTTCCCGACCGCGCCGCGTCCTCGAGTTGCGCCTGCTTCAATCGCTTTTCGAGCGATGTCAGCCGCGCATCTTCCGGAAGCCGAGGGTCCTGCCAGGGCTCGTTCTCCGCCATGCCGTTCTCCCGAGGAACAAGCCGATGAGGCGCACATCAGGGGGGACATACCGGCGAACGATCCCGCCAAGGCGCGGTTCCTTTAGGAAGGGGCCTCTGCCAAGTCAACACGCTGCCGCAGTGCAGCATCGGCTCGCCTTGGCATAAGCGAGCGGGACGCTATTCTCCTTCGAATGCACGCACTCGCCACCATCGCCCTAGTGGCTGCCCTGGCCGGTCCGCAGGACTTCGTCCGCACCGACGAAAGCGACCTGCTCTCTTTTTCCTACGGCTGGCCGGCCGCGGCCGAGCAGGAGCCGGTGCTGCGCGGCCGGCTCGCCGCCGAAATGGAGTCGGCTCTGCGCCAGGCTCGGGATTCGGCCGCGGAGGATCGAGGCGCCCGGCAAGGCAGCGAGTTGCCCTTCAACGCCCATAGCTACGAACGCCGCTGGGAACTGGCCGGTCTCACGCCCCGTCTACTCAGCCTGGTGACCGAGTCCAGCGCCTATACCGGCGGCGCGCACGGCAGCGTCGAGACGGCGGCTATCCTGTGGGACCGCCCTCGTGGCGTGGCCGTGCAGCCGGCTGGCCTCCTCGGAGATTTGGCGATGGAGCGGATCGAGCCGCTTTATTGCGCGGCGCTCGACGCCCTGCGGTCGGAGAAGAGAGGCGAGCCGGTGCGGCGGGATCCCTCGGACGGCTTCACCACCTGCCCGCCGCTGGCGGAGCAGGTGATCGCGCCCGCGGACAAGGATCGCAACGGCCGATTCGAGACGCTGCAGATCCTGCTCGCGCCTTATGTCGCCGGCCCCTGGGTGGAAGGCAGCTACGTCGTCGAGGTCCCGCTCGAGATGACGCATCTCGACGCCATGGAAGCGGCGTTTCGGCCCTCGTTCGAGCCGGCGGCGCACCTGGCCGGGGAACGCGGCTAGGCGGGCCGGCCTGGGCTCGCGCAGATTAGCCGCAATGGCTGGGAAGCGGCACGGGCTCGCTGCCGTTGCGGCGGCGCCAGACGCCGTCGGTCAGGCGATAATATTGGCCGGCGCCGACGCGCTGGCGAAAGATCTGGCAGGCGGTGGCGGCGGCGACCTCCTCGATGGTGGCGCCCCGCTGCGAGGCAAGCTGCGTGTAGGCGGCGCGGCGCTGGATATTGACGGAATCCATCTGCGCGCGGACGTCGGCGGAGGCCGAGCCGACCAGCCCCATATAGCCGTCCGCCTGCTCGCCGACGAGGCCGCCGGCGCGCAACTGCGCCGCGGCGTCCTGCATGACGTAGGCGTAAGCAGTGCCGCCGGCGAGAGCCGATACGGCAAGTCCGGCGGCGATCATCAGTTTCATACGGCGCGACATCAGAACACTCCTGGATTTTGCTGTATCAACTCTCGAACATCCTCCTGGAGCCGCACGACGACCTCCTGACGGATGTTGATGTTGAGATTGATCTCGATCGGCCGTTCCGGGGCGGTCACCTGGACGCAGCCCACAAGCGACGGCACTGCCGCTGCCGAGGCCAGCGTCTTTCCGATCCATCCCAACCTCCGGCTCGCATTGCGGGCATCTCTCGTCAAGTTCGGCTCGGTCATTGCACAGGCTCGCTTTCTTCATCCTGAACGTCGGAAACACTCGTCGCGCCCTCGCGAAGCGCACCGGGCAGCACCTGCTGGATCAGCGGCGTCGGATCGCTGAACGAGCGGGCGGTGGCGATGAGGGAACGGAACTGTCCCTCGATCCGGATATTGAATTCGAAGGGAACCCGCGAAAGCTGGTTGATGACCCGTCCGGCCACGAGCTGCGGGATGCCGCCCCCCGAGGGCAAGCTGGTGAGCTCTGGATCGCGGGCGATCCCGTCCAGGTCGATGATCGTGATGAACTCGCCGTCCAGGGCACCGTTCAGACGGATGTCGAAGCGGTTGTACCGAAGCGACTTGAGCGCATTGAAGGCCAGCACGCCATAGGCGCCAAGATCGCGGTCGGTGAGCTCGCCGACATAGGAAAGCGTTCCGCCCTCCGGCCGCGCCGCGAGGCGGCCGTCGACGATCTCCCCACCGCGTATGTCGAAACGCATCGGCACGACGCCGTCGAAGGTCCCGGTCGCCGAAATATTGCTGAACTCCATCTGCTGGACGAAGATCGCGGCGTCCATGCCGTCCACCCTGAAGGTGAGATATTTGGTCGAGGGCTGGCTGAAATCGAGCAGCGTCGGATCGAGGAACAGCTCGCCGCCGGCGAACGGCCAGCGTCCCTGCTCGACCTGGACGTGGTAATTGGGAAGGAGCTGGAAGGCGACGCGGCCGTCATAGACGTCGATTCCGGCCTGGATCCGATCCATCTCGGCAATCTGTCCGGGCGCGCTGGTCAGGCCGAGCAGATCGGTGAAGGCGATCGACGTCGTCAGCCCCTCTACCGGACCGAAGGGCGCGGCGAGGTTCATCCCGGCCGTCGAGAAGGTGCCGGACGAGCGGCTTGCCTGCGCATCCCACTCGATCCGTCCCTGGCCAGTGACGGTCCCGTCGACGAGGGCGACGACGCCGATCGTAAGCGGCGTCAGCGCTTCGGGCTGGAATGATGGCGTGAAGGTGAGGCCGGGCACGTCGAGCAGAGCCGTCCCGGCGCCGCTGCCCAGATCATGGTCGATCGTGGCCAAAGCGACGCCGGTGCCGCTGGCGGGATGCTGCAAGCCTCCCGAGGCATGGATGCGGTTGTCGGCGAGGCTTAGCCGGAAATCCTCGGCGACGAGCGGGTGGAATCGGGCCGGATCCTGCGCATCTTTGACCTGCAGGCGCCCGTCGACCGCGAGATCGCCGGCGACGAAGGTCCAGCGGCCGGCGCCCTCCCCCACCAGCAGCGGCACGTTGGCGATCTGCCCCGAAAGATCGGCAAAGGCGCCGCCGACGCCGCCGTTGGCGAAACGGCCGTCGAGGCGCCCGATATCGAGGCGGCTCTGCGCCTCGCCCTCCCCCAGGCGGATGGCGAGCGTGCCGGTCGTGAAGCCGTCAAGGTCGATGCGCAGCCGATCGGCCGCAATGCCCAGCCGCGATTCGCCCAGCCGGCCCGTCAGCCGCGCCGTCCGCCATTCGGCGCCGCCGCGCAGAGCGCCGCCGCGGTCCTGCCAGAGCAAGGCCGGACCGGTCGCGCAAAGCGGCAGTCGGGTCGGCCCGAGGCGGAGGGCGCCGATCTCGAGCGTTCGGAACCCGGCGGCGACGCATCCTTCGCCGATCGCCAGACCGCCACGGCCGAAGCGGCCGCGCAGCGGCACCGTCAAGCCGCTCACCCGCCCGCCCGCCACCGGCCCGTCGAGCTGCAGGGCAGTGACGAAGCGGCTGGTCCCGTCCGGCATCGCGGCGAACCGGATCTCGTCCAGCGCCAGCCGGGCATCGCCGGCCCGCATCGGAGCGATCCGGCCGATTCCTTCCAGAGGGGCGCCGGCGGCGGACTGGCGAAGGCTGAAACGGGCATCCGGAAAGCCGCCGCCGGAGAGGGCGAATTCGCCATCGAGCCGCATAGCACCGCTTGGCCAGTAATAGGTCAGGCCGCGCCCTCCGATGGTGCGCAGCGCGGCGCCGCTGCGCGTTGCCAGTCGCATATCCTCGACCCGGACCGCGCCGAAGCCGCGGCCGTTGACCAGGGTGAGCCGCGCCGAGGTCTCGGCGCCGCCGCGGCCGGCACGGTCGACGGCCGCCGCGAGCGCCGCGCCGATCGGCGCGACCGGGGTGCCTTCCGTCCCGCGCAAGGCGGCGGAAACGCCGGAGAGCGCGCCTCCAGCGACCCTGAGCCCGGCCGCGCGGAGGTCGCCCGCGAGGGCGAGATCGCCGCGGTCGAGCGACAGCGCGTACCGGCCTTCGAGCCGCGCCTGGTTCGCTCCGAACGACGCCATTTCAGCCCGGCCGCTCGTCAGGCTGAGGGTGCCGCGGGTTCTTCCGCTGTCGCCCGCAAAGCCGACCCGGCCCTGGAGGGATGAAAGGCTCTGGCCACCCGCGTCGAGACGCAATGCGCGCAACGCGGTCTCACCCCGCCAGGAATCGAGTGCCGGCGCGAAGGTGGCGTCTAGGGCGAGCACCGGCCGCGCAACCTGCAGGGCGGTACCGCAGTCCAGCGCCTGCAGCGCGGCGGGACCCCGGAAGCGGGGGCGAAGATCGTCGACGGCGACGGCGACGTGGGCGCGCGGTGCATCGAGACGGCAGCTGCCGAGCTGGAGGCGGCGCGAAACCAAGGCGAGGCGGCCGCGAAAGCCGTCGGCGAGATTACCCTGTCCCTCGAGGCCCAGCGCCACCGCTCCGGCCGGTGTGTCGAGCGCGATCGCGGCGTCGGCGACGTCGACCCTCTGGTCGGGGAGACGGAAGGGAAGCCCGCTCGGCGGGGGAAGCAGCCGGTCGATCTGGCCGAAGCTGACGCGCCCATCGACGACCCGGCCCCTCATCCGGACGCCCCGCGCCGTGATCAGCCCGATCTCGGGCCCGGTGAAACCGACGACCAGTTGCACCTCGACCCGGCGGGCGGTCGCATCGGGATTGCGGGGATCGCCGATGACGAGATTTTCGAGGACCTGGGTGCCGAAGCCGATGCGTCTGACCTCATAGGCCGCCTGGACACCGCGTCGCGCCAGCTCGCGGTCGATATAGCCGGACGCGAGCCGCACTCGCATCGACCACAGCAGGAGGAGGCCGGCGAGGAGCAGGAGCAGGAGGATGGCAAGCACAAGCCTCCAGCGGCGACGCCTCATCCTTGGCTCAATCGACTCGTGTTCCTGCTCTTCCACGCCTCAGCCCAACGAACACCACCGCGCAACCGCTCCCGCCGGAGGCGTTCCGCCGCCGTCACGACCCTGCCGGCCTAGCCGCTGGCGGCGCCCGGTGGAAGCCGGCCATCCGTGGGAACAAACGGACTTGAAAAGAGGCTCGAAATATGTTCTTGCTCTGTTCGTGACAGATGCCGACCTGGAACAAAACGGGCTGGGGCTTCGCGAGGCCCTGCGCGGCAGCCTCCTCGTCACTGACGAGGCGGATCAGGCTGATCCGGGCGTGTCCCGGCGCCGGGTGCCTCATCTGCGCCTCGTCGAGCCGGCACCGGCTTCGGCCGAGCCGGCCGCGCGCCGGGCCGAAGACGGCAAGGGTCATCGGGAGCGGCTGCGCCAGCGCCTGATCGACGGCGATAGCGAGGCGCTGCTCGATCACGAGCTGGTCGAGGCCCTGCTGGCCCTCGCGATCCCGCGCAAGGATACCAAGCCGCTGGCCAAGCGGCTCATCCGGGAATTTGGCGGCTACGGCCGTCTCCTCTGCGCGGAAGCGAGCGCGCTGAGCCGGGCCGGCCTCGGCGATGCCAGCGTCGCCGCGGTGAAGCTGGCGCAGGCCTCTGCGCTGAGGCTGCTCAAGGCGCCGCTCAAGGATCGGCCGGTGCTCGGTTCCTGGCAGGCGCTGCTCGACTATCTCCGCGCCGACATGGCGCACCAGCCGATCGAGCGGGTGCGCGTGCTGTTCCTCAACTCGAAGAACATGCTCATCCGCGACGAGGCGATGTGGGAGGGGTCGGTCGACGAATCGGCCGTTCATATCCGCGAGGTCGTCAAGCGCGCGCTCGACTGCCAGGCCACCGCACTCATCATCGTCCACAATCATCCCAGCGGCGACCCTTCACCGAGCCAGCAGGATATCCGCCTCACCCGCGACCTCGTCGAAGCGTGCCGGCACCTGCGGATCGCCGTCCACGACCATGTCATCATCGGCGCCAACGGTCATTCCAGCCTGAGGGCGATGGGACTGATGTGATTTTCCTCCTTTCCCGACCGGCGGCTGCGAGGAAGTGTGGTTGCGCGGCCCGCTCCTCGTCCATAAATTCCCGCCATGATCCCGCGTTATGCCCGTCCCCGGATGACCGCCATCTGGGAGCCCGAAAACAAATATCGCATCTGGTTCGAGATCGAGGCGCACGCGCTCGACGCGATGGCAGAGCTCGGCACCGTGCCGAAGGATGCCGCGCGCAAGGTGTGGGACTGGTGGTCGACGGGTCCGACGATCGACGTCGCCCGCATCGACGAGATCGAGGCAGTGGTGAAGCACGACGTCATTGCCTTCCTGACCTGGGTTGCGGATCAGGTGGGACCGGAGGCGCGCTTCCTCCACCAGGGCATGACCAGTTCGGACGTCCTCGACACGTGTCTCGCGGTCCAGCTCAAGCAGGCGGCCGAGATCCTGCTCGAGGACCTGGACGCGCTGCTGGTGGTGATCGAACGGCGCGCGCGCGAGCACAAGCTGACGCCGACCATCGGCCGCAGCCACGGCATCCATGCCGAGCCGGTCACCTTCGGCCTCAAGCTCGCTTTCGCTTATGCCGAGTTCGAGCGGAACCGGGAGCGGCTGGCGCGCGCGCTGGACGATGTCGCCACCTGCGCGATTTCGGGAGCCGTCGGCACCTTCGCCAATATCGACCCCCGGGTTGAGGCCCATGTCGCGGAGAAGCTCGGCCTCGCCGTCGAGCCGATCTCGACCCAGGTGATCCCGCGCGATCGACATGCCCATTTCTTCACCACGCTCGCGGTCGTCGCCTCGTCCATCGAACGGCTCGCGACCGAAGTCCGGCATCTCCAGCGCACGGAGGTACTGGAGGCCGAGGAATATTTCTCGCCCGGCCAGAAGGGCAGCTCGGCCATGCCGCACAAGCGCAATCCGGTACTCACCGAGAATCTGACCGGGCTGGCCCGGATGGTGCGTGCCTATGCCGTGCCGGCGCTCGAGAATGTCGCCCTCTGGCACGAGCGCGACATCAGCCATTCCTCGGTCGAGCGCTATATCGGCCCCGACGCGACCATCACGCTCGACTTCGCCCTGGCGCGCCTGACCGGCGTCATCGACAAATTGCTCGTCTACCCCGAGCGGATGGCCCGCAACCTCGATCGGATGGGCGGACTCGTCCATTCGCAGCGCGTGCTGCTCGCCCTCACCCAGGCGGGCGCCAGCCGCGAGGACGCCTATCGGCTGGTTCAGCGCAACGCGATGAAGGTCTGGGAATCTGACGGCGCGCTGTCGCTGCTCGACCTGCTCAAGGGCGATACCGACGTGACCGCGCTTCTCCAGACGAGCGAAATCGAGGAGCGCTTCGACCTCGATTATCACCTCAAGCACGTCGATTCGATCTTCGAGCGCGTGTTCGGTCGGCCGCCAAAGGCCGCCTAACTGGCCCCGAGAGGCGTTCGGGGGCGATAGCCGCGGAGAGTGAGCATGATCGAGCTGTCGTCCTTCCCGATCACGCGCCGGTGGCCGGCACGGCATCCAGAGCGCCTGCAGCTTTATTCGCTGAACACGCCCAACGGCGTGAAGGTCTCGATCATGCTGGAGGAGCTGGGCCTTCCCTACGAGGCGCATCTGGTCGACTTCGGGAAAGACGATCAGAAGACGCCCGAATTCCTCTCGCTCAACCCCAACGGCAAGATCCCGGCGATCATCGACCCGGACGGTCCCGAGGGCCGGCCGCTCGCTCTGTTCGAATCGGGCGCGATCCTGCTCTATCTCGCCGAGAAGACCGGGCGGCTGATACCCAGTCACGCCGGCGCGCGCTGGGAGACGATCCAGTGGCTCATGTTCCAGATGGGCGGCGTCGGCCCGATGTTCGGCCAGCTCGGCTATTTCAACAAGTTCGCCGGCCGTGAGATCGAGGACAAGCGACCGCTGGAGCGCTACGTGGCCGAGGCGCGACGGCTTCTCGGCGTGATCGAGGGACGCCTCGACGGGCGCGACTGGCTGATGGGCGATTATACGATCGCCGACATCGCGCTGATCGGCTGGGTCCGCAACCTCATCACCTTCTACGAAGCCCGCGAGCTGGTCGGATTCGACGGCTACGAGCGGGTCTCAGCCTGGCTTGAGCGCGGCCTTGCCCGTCCGGCCGTGCAGCGCGGGCTGGTCATCCCCGGCAAGGCGTGACGCTCAGCCCGGGCGGCACAAACTCCGTAAGAGCGTCTCGGCGAAGGAAAGCATGCCGTTGAAATTCTTCAGGCGTCGGCCCCGCCTTGCAGCGCCGCGATGCCGCGCAACAGCGCCTCGATCACCTCGTCGACATGCTCGATATGGGTACGGAAGCTCAGGATCGCGCAGCGCAGGGTGAAGCGCCCGTCGATGCGGGTGCCGCTCAGCATCACCCTCCCCTCTTCCTGCACGTGGCGAAGCAGTCGCTCGTTGAAGGCGTCCGGATCGCCGCTCTGGGGACGATAGCGGAAGGCGACGATCGACAGGTCCGGCAGCGGACCGGGATCGAAGCCCTGGATCTCCGACAGGCGCGCGTGCAGGTAGCGCGCCAGCGCCAGCTTCTCGGCCTGGGCGGCGCGGAAGGCAGCCACCCCGGCGAGCTGGAGCGGCAGCCACAGCCGCAACGCGCGGAAATGACGGGTCAGCTCCGGCGACAGGTCCGCCGGAGAAGGCCCGACCTCGCTCTCGCCGAGCGGCCGGATGTAATCGGCGCTCGCGCTGAACGAGGCGAGCAGATGGCGGCCGTCGCGGACCAGCACCGCGCCGGTACCGTAGGGGAGGAACAAGGTCTTGTGCGGATCGAGGGCGATGCTGTCGGAAAGCTCGATGCCGTTCAGCTTCTCCCGGCCCTCCGGACAGAGCGCGAACAGTCCGCCATAGGCGCCGTCGACGTGAAACCAGGCGCCGTAGCGCCGGCACAAGGCGGCGATCTCCGCCAGCGGATCGACGGCGCCGGTATCGACGGTCCCAGCCGAGGCGACCACCAGCCAGGGGCGGATCCCGGCGGACGCATCCGCCTCCAGCGCCGCCGCCAGGGCCTCGACCGACATCCGGCAGCGCGAATCGGTGGCGATCCGGCGCAGCGGTGCGTCCCGCCGCCCGGCAATGTGCAGCGCCTTGTCGAGGCAGTGATGGGCGAAGCGGGTCGCATAGACGGCCCCTCCGCCTTCGGCATCGGCGGCATCGCGCGCCGCCACGATCGCCGTGAGATTGGCGAGGCTGCCGCCCGAGGTAAGCGTGCCGGCGGCGCCTTCGGGATAGCCGACGACCTCCGCCAGCCAGGCGGTGGCGGCATTCTCGAGCCGCACGGCGCCGGGGCTGGCCGAGGCGAAGCCCGAATATTTGTTCGACACCGCCGCGAGGAGATCGCCAAGCGCCGAATGGAACAGCCCGCCGCCCGGGACATAGGCCATGAACCGCGGGGAGGTGGTGGCGAAGCCCGGCCGTTCGACGCAGGCCGCGAAATAATCGAGCACCGACTCCGCGTCGCGTCCCGTCTCCGGAAATTCGGGATCGAGCCGCTGCGCGAACACCTCGGCCCATGGCCGGTTCGCCGGAGCGTCCGGCACGCCGGCGAGATAGTCGAGCGCGTGGCGCAGCGCGCGTTCCCCGAGCTCGGCCCGCGCCTCGCCGTCAGGCTCGAGCGGCCGCATCGCCGCGCGGAGTGTCTCGATCCTGTTCCTGAGTGCTTCCGCCGTCATCCGCGACCATTTCCACAGATGACCATCGGACGAAAGAGCAAGGGCCCCTTACTCGGTCAGCTCTTCCCAGACGGACTTCAATTTCTGGAAGAAGCCGCGGGAGGCCGGGCATTCGTCGCCGGTCTCGGTCTCGCGGAACTGCTCGAGCAGCTCGCGCTGCCTCGCGCTGAGCCCGGTCGGCGTCTCGACCTGGATCTCGATCACCATGTCGCCATGGCCGCGGCCGTTGATCACCGGCATGCCGGCGCCGCGCTGGCGCAATTGCTTGCCCGACTGGATCCCGACCGGGATCTTGATCTCGTGCATCTGCTTGTCGAGGCCCGGCACCTGCACGCAGCCGCCCAGCGCGGCGGTGGTGAAGCTGACCGGACAGCGGGCGAACAAGGTCGTCCCTTCGCGCGAAAAGATGGCGTGGCGGGCGAGATGAATGAAGATGTAGAGGTCGCCCGGCGGTCCGCCGCGAATCCCGGCCTCACCCTCGCCGGCCAGCCGGATCCGGGTCCCTTCGTCGACTCCGGCCGGAATCTTGACGGTCAGCGACTTGCGCTTCTCGACCCGGCCTTCGCCGCGGCAGGACGGGCAGGGATCGGCGATCTTCTCGCCGACGCCGCGGCAGCTCGGACAGGTCTGCTCGACGACGAAGAAGCCCTGGCGGGCGCGAACCTGACCGCGGCCGCCGCACATCCGGCAGGTCGAGGCCGAGGTGCCGACCTTGGCGCCGGTGGCGCCGCAGGGCTCGCAGGGCGCGGTGGTATCGACCTGGAGTTCGACCTCCCGGCCGGAATAAGCGTCCTCGAGCCGCACCTCGAGATCGTAGCGAAGGTCCGAACCGCGCAGGACATTGCGCCGCCGGTCGCCATGACCGGCATTCATGAACTCGCCGAAAATGTTGTCGAAGATGTCGGCGAACGAACCGAAATCCTGTGCGCCGTTGCCGTTGCCGCCGAAACCGCCATTGCGGAAGGCGGCATGCCCGAAGCGGTCATAAGCGGCGCGCTTCTGCGGATCCTTCAGGCAGTCATAAGCTTCGCTGATAGCCTTGAATCGCGCCTCGGCATCGGTGCAGCCGCCATTGCGGTCGGGGTGGCACTCCATCGCGAGACGGCGGTAGGCCGACTTGATCGTCTTGTCGTCGGCCGTGCGGTCGACCTGCAGCAGCTCGTAATAATCGGTCTCGACCATCTAACTCACTCGACCCATCCGGGGAGAGGGAAGAGGGCCGGGGTCGCGACGCGGCCGCATCTCAATCCGATCCTCGCTCCGCATCCGGACAATCTCCCCCTCTCCCCCGACCCTCTCCCCATGGGGGGAGAGGGAGGGAAGAACTCAGCCCTTATTCTCTTCGTCGACTTCCGAGAATTCGGCGTCGACGACTTCCTCGCCGGCGCCGGCCTCGGCGCCCTGCGAAGCGCCTGCGTCAGCGCCTTCCGCGCCGGCGCCGGCTGCCGACGAGGCCTGCTCCTTCTCGTAGATCGCCTGGCCGAGCTTCATCGCGACCTGAGCAAGCGTCTGCGCCTTCGCCTGGATCTCCGCGGTATCGTCGCCTTCGACCGCCTTCTTGGCGTCGTCGACCGCACCCTGGATCTCCGCCTTCAGCGACGCGTCGACCTTGTCGCCATGCTCCTCGAGCTGGCGCTCGGTGGAATGGATCAAGCTCTCGGCATTGTTCCTGGCTTCGGCCGACTCGCGGCGCTTCTTGTCCTCCTCGGCGAACTGTTCCGCTTCCTGGACCATCTTTTCGATGTCGTTGTCGCTGAGGCCGCCGGACGCCTGGATGCGGATCTGCTGCTCCTTGCCGGTGCCCTTGTCCTTCGCCGACACGTTGACGATGCCGTTCGCGTCGATGTCGAAGGTGACCTCGATCTGCGGCATGCCGCGGGGCGCCGGCGGGATTCCGACCAGGTCGAACTGGCCGAGCATCTTGTTATCCGCCGCCATCTCGCGCTCGCCCTGGAAGACGCGGATCGTCACCGCATTCTGATTGTCCTCGGCGGTCGAGAAGGTCTGGGTCTTCTTCGTCGGGATCGTCGTGTTGCGGTCGATCATGCGGGTGAACACGCCGCCCAGCGTCTCGATGCCCAGCGACAGCGGCGTGACGTCGAGCAGCAGGACGTCCTTGACCTCGCCCTGGAGCACGCCGGCCTGGATGGCGGCGCCCATGGCGACGACCTCGTCCGGATTGACGCCGGTATGCGGCTCCTTGCCGAAGAACTCCTTCACCGTCTCGCGGACCCGGGGCATGCGGGTCATGCCGCCGACCAGGACGACCTCGTCGATATCCTCCGCCTTGACGCCGGCATCGGCCAGCGCCTTGCGGCAGGGATCGAGCGTGCGCTTGACCAGCTCACCGACGATCCGCTCGAGGTCGGCGCGGCTGATCGGCTCGACGAGATGAAGCGGGGTCGAGCTGCCGCCTTCCATGCGGGCGGTGATGAACGGCAGATTGACCTCGGTCGTCTGCGCCGACGACAATTCGATCTTCGCCTTCTCGGCGGCTTCCTTGAGCCGCTGCAGCGCCAGCCGGTCGCTGCGCAGATCGATATTCTCCTTCGCCTTGAACTTGTCGGCGAGATAATCGACCAGCTTGGAGTCGAAGTCCTCGCCGCCGAGGAAGGTGTCGCCGTTCGTCGACTTCACCTCGAAGACGCCGTCGCCGATCTCGAGGATCGAGATGTCGAACGTGCCGCCGCCCAAGTCGTAGACGGCGATCGTCTTGCCGTCCTGCTTCTCGAGACCGTAAGCGAGGGCCGCCGCCGTCGGCTCGTTGATGATGCGAAGCACCTCGAGCCCGGCGATCTGGCCGGCATCCTTGGTCGCCTGGCGCTGCGCGTCGTTGAAGTAGGCGGGAACAGTGATCACCGCCTGGGTGACCGGCTCGCCGAGATAGGCCTCCGCCGTCTCCTTCATCTTCTGGAGCGTGAAGGCCGAGATCTGCGACGGCGAATAATCCTTGCCGCCCGCTTCGACCCAGGCGTCGCCATTGGGGCCGCGGGTGATCTTGTAGGGAACGAGCTCGGTGTCCTTCTTGGTCACCGGATCGTCGAAGCGGCGGCCGATCAGGCGCTTCACCGCGAAGATTGTATTGTCGGGATTGGTGACCGCCTGGCGCTTCGCCGGCTGTCCAATCAGGCGTTCGCCGTCCTTGGTGAAAGCGACGACGGAAGGCGTCGTACGCGCGCCTTCGCTATTCTCGATCACCTTCGGCTTGCCGCCCTCCATCACTGCGACGGCGCTATTGGTGGTGCCGAGATCGATTCCGATCACTCTTGCCATGTCTGAACCTCTTATGCCCCTGACAAAAACTCTCCCACCCGCTTGTCCCGATCAGGCGACGCGCAGGTGTTTCGGAGGCGATATAGGGGGCCTTTCGGTTGCGACAAGAAGGGCATGGCGTCTATGCGGGCGGCATGCGCAAAGCCGTTCCATTGCTGGCCGTCCTGCTCCTCGCCGCCGCCTGCGGCGGCGCTCCGCACAGCCCCCAGGCGACGGTCGAGGATGCGGTGGTCACCCTACCCGCCGTCGCCGGCCGCTCGGGAGCCGCTTATTTCACCGTAAGCACGAACCACGGCCCGACTCGGCTCACCGGGATCACGAGCCCGCGCGTCGGCCGGATCGAGCTGCACGAGACGGTGGAGCAAAATGGCGTCGCCACCATGCGGCCGATCGGCGAGGCGAGCTTCTCCCCCGACAGTCCGCTCGTCTTCGAGCCGGGAGGAAGCCATGCCATGCTGTTCGAGGTCGATCCGGCGCTCCGTCCCGGCGACCGGCTGAGCCTCACCTTCGCCCTCGATCCGGCACCTTCGATGAAGGTCGAGGCCGAGGTGCGCGGACCGGGCCAGGCCCATATGGGCCATTGAGCCGCCTCGTGGCCCGGCCGTCCGTGTCGTGCCGCCGATCGTGACCTCACGCCCGCTGACGCGCGGCGAACGCGACATCGCGCGCTCCGTGTTCGGCGGCACGATCGCCATCGACCGGGTGCGTATCCATCGTCGCAAGTGGTTCCCGTTCCACCCGAAGAGCGCGGTGATGGCGCCCGACGGCGACATCTGGGTCCATCCCGGCAGCGCCTTGTGGCGCGACGACTATTCCGAGGCTCCGCTCAACCTGCAGGGTCTGTTCGTGCACGAGCTCACCCATGTATGGCAGGCGCAGTCGCGCGGACGCTGGTACCTGGTGCTGATGCGTCATCCCTTCTGCCGCTATGCCTATCGCTGGCGTCCCGGCTGGCCGCTCGAACGATACGGCCTGGAACAGCAGGCGGAGATCGTCCGCCATGTCTACCTTCTCCGCCAAGGGGTGAGGCTGGAGGGCGTCGCGCCGCTGGCCGCGCTCGAGGCGGCTTTGCCCTTCGCCGCCGCCTGAGCCATGTCCGGTCGTCACGCGTTGCCGCCTTCTGCCGGCGACGGGGCCGACAACGGAGGACGTGAAAGATGAACGCCGCCACCCTCACCATCCTCCTCGCCGTCATCGCCGGCGCGCTCATGGCGATCCAGGCGCCGACCAACGCCATGCTCAGCCGACCGCTCGATTCGCCCATCACCGCAGCCTTTCTGTCCTTCCTCGTCGGCACCGTCGCGCTCGGCCTGCTGGCCTGGCTGCTGCCGTCGCGTCCCGACGCGGCGGGCGTGCGAGCCCTGCCCTGGTATGTCTGGCTCGGCGGCCTCTACGGCGCCTTCTTCGTCGCGATGGCCGCCTTCGGCGCGCCCAAGGTCGGCGTCGGCGTGCTGCTGACCGCGGTGGTCGCCGGCCAGCTCGGCATGGCCGTCCTACTCGACCATTACGGCCTGCTCGGGCTGGACAGGAATCCGATCAATCTGCAGCGTGTCGCCGGGCTGCTGCTCGTGCTGGGAGGCGTGGTGCTGGTTCGCCGCAGCTGACCGCGCCCGGATGCCCGGAGGAACGATTGACGCGCAAGGGCTTCAGGGCAGAGATCCTCACCGTTCCCGAGGACCCGGCGCTCGCCGGCCCCGAGGCGGTGCGGCACGAGAGCGACGGACTGCTCGTGGTCGAGGACGGGCTGGTCGTCGCGCGCGGCCCGTTCGAGACGATGGCCGCGCGCTTCCCCGGTTTGGCGGTGGAAAGGCTCGCCGGGCTGATCGTCCCCGGCTTCGTCGACGCGCACATCCATTTTCCCCAGACGGAGCGGATCGCCTCGCATGGGGCGCAGCTGCTCGAATGGCTCGAGCGCCACATCTTCCCCGCCGAGGCGGCCTTTGCCGACCGCGACCATAGCGACTCCGTGGCCGGATTCTTCCTGGGCGAGCTGCTGCGCAACGGCACGACCAGCGCCCTCGTCTTCCCGACCGTCCATGAAGGATCGGTCGAAGCGCTGTTCGAAGCCGCGCTCGCCCGGGACATGCGGATCATTTCCGGCAAGGTGCTCATGGACCTGGGTCCGCCCGACCTGCGCGACAGCATCGAGGAAGGCCGCGCGGCGACCGAACGGCTGATCGGACGATGGCGGGGCCGAGGCCGGCTCGGCTATGCGGTGACTCCCCGTTTCGCCCTCACCTCGTCGGACGCGCAGCTGGCGGACGCCGGCGGGATGCTTCGCGAGCATCCGGACGTGCTGCTCCACACCCATTTGTCGGAGAATCTCGGCGAGCTCGCCGCCGTCGCCGAGCGCTTTCCGGACGCCGAGGATTATCTCTCGGTCTACGAGCGCTATGGCCTCGCCGGCCCCAGATCGGTCTTCGCCCATTCGATCCACCTGAACGACGGCGAGATGGGCCGCCTGGCCGGATGCGGCTGCGCCATCGCCTTCTGCCCGACCTCCAACCTCTTCCTCGGCTCAGGCCTGTTCGATCTGGCGCTCGCCGACCGCCACGGGATTCCGGTCGGCATCGGCACCGACGTCGGCGCCGGCACCAGCTTTTCGCTGCTGGCGACCCTGGGCGAGGCCTACAAGGTCTGCCAGATGCGCGGCGCCAGCCTCGATCCGTTCCGCGCCCTCCACCTCGCCACCGCCGGGGGCGCGCGCGCCCTCCGCATCGGCGACAAGGTCGGGAGCCTCGAGCCGGGACAGGAAGCCGATTTCGTCCTGCTCGATTCCGAGGCGACGCCGCTGCTCGCCCGGCGAACGCGCGGCGCGTCTCTCTTCGACCGGCTGTTCGCGCTCCAGGTGCTGGGTGACGACCGCGCCGTCGCCGCAACCTATGTCGCGGGGCGTCCGGCCCACCGAAGGGATGGCGGCGCGATCGAATAAAATATTCGATTCAATGTCGCGCCCCGGGGAATTGCGCGGGGGTTCGAGGACCCGCTTGCTCGACCCGTGGCGAACCCCTGGCCGGATAGAAACGATTATCTTATTCCGATGCCGCCTTCCGTAACCTCCGCCCGGAGCGGATCGAAACGGCAATCGGAAGACGAGGAGGAGGGCGCCCTTGGATCGGGCCGAGGCAGTGAGCGAAGTGCCGGAGCGGGTGAAGCGCCACCGGCTGCCGACCCGGCTTTGGCACTGGGTCAATGCCGTCACCGTGATCGTCATGCTGATGAGCGGCCTGATGATCTTCAACGCCCATCCCAGACTCTATTGGGGCGAGTATGGCGCCAATGCCGATCCGGCGTGGCTCCAGGTCAGCGCCACGGCGGACCGAGGCTTCCTGACGATCGGCTCGGCGACGATCGAGACGACGGGCGTGCTCGGACTGTGGGAGGACGAGCACGGTATCGTCCGCCGCCGCGCCTTTCCCTCCTGGGCGACCATCCCCTCGAGCTACAGCCTCGCCGCCGGACGGCGCTGGCATCTCGCCTTTGCCTGGCTGCTCGCCCTCGGGCTGATCGCCTTCCTGATCACCAGCCTGTTCAACCGCCACATACAGCGCGACCTGCTGCCCCGGCGGCACGAGCTGCGCCCGGCATCGATCTGGCACGAGATCAAGCAGCATGCGCGCCTGCGCTTCCCCGCCGGCGAGGCCGCTTTTCGCTACAACAGTCTGCAGAAGCTGAGCTATTTCGGTGTGATCGGCGTCCTGCTGCCGCTCGTCATCCTGACCGGACTCACCATGTCGCCCGCCCTCAACGCCGCCTGGCCGTGGATGCTCGATCTGTTCGGCGGCCGGCAGTCGGCCCGGTCGATCCATTTCATCTGCGCGATGCTGATCGCCGCCTTCATCCTCGTCCACCTGGCGATGGTGGTGCTCGCAGGGCCGATCAACGAGATCCGATCGATGATCACCGGCTGGTACCGGATACCGCCGGCGAGGAAGCCATGATCAGCCGCCGTCATTTCCTGATCGGCGGGGCCGGGCTGCTCCTGCCCGGATGCGACCGGCTCGACCGCAACGACACGTTCAAGGAGGGGCTGCGCGCCGCCGAGCGGCTGACCATGGCGGCGCAGCGGCTGGTCACCGACCGCCATGCGCTCGCGCGGGAATATGGCCCGGAAGACATCTCGCCGGTCTTTCGCCCCAACGGCAACGTCATGCCGCAATCCCCTGATTATGCTCGCCTGGCGGAAGGCGGTTTCGCCGACTGGCGGCTGCGGGTCGACGGCCTGGTCGAGCGGTCGCTGTCGCTGTCGCTGGCCCAGATCGCGTCGATGCCGCGGCGGACCCAGACCACGCGTCACGACTGCGTCGAGGGCTGGTCCGCGATCGGGCGGTGGACCGGCGTCCCGCTCGCGCGGCTGCTCGACCTGGCCGGCCTTCGCGAGAGCGCCCGCTTCATCGTCTTCCACTGCATGGACCGGTTCGGGGCGCTTCCTTATTATGAGAGCATCGACCTGATCGATGCCTTCCATCCGCAGACCATCCTCGCTTTCGGCCTCAACGGCCGGCGGCTGCCCATCGCCAACGGCGCTCCCCTGCGGCTGCGGGTCGAGCGCCAGCTCGGCTACAAGCATGCCAAATATCTCGAGCGGATCGAGGCCGTGGCCAGCCTGGAAGGCGTGCATGGCGGGCGCGGCGGCTATTGGGAGGATAGCAACGACTACGAATGGTATGCCGGCATCTGACCGGCATCGGGCGGCGGCGGCGCTGCCCATCCTTGGCCTCGCCGGCCAACGCCAGTAGGGTGCCTGCAAAGCCGGAGGGGTCCCATGCGCGAAGATGCGGTCGACATGTTTCGTTCCTCGACGCTGGGCTGGCTTCGAGGCACGCTCGCCGGCTGGGGGACCATCCTCCTCGCGCTCGCCGGGATCGCGGCCGCCCTTCTCGGCCCCTGGGGCGCCTGGCCCCTTGTCGCGCCCGGTATCGCTCTCCTCGTCCTGCTGGTGAAATGGGTGCAGAACCTTGCCGCCACCTACGAGGTGACCGAGGAACGGCTGATCATCCACCGCGGCATCATCTTCAAGAGCGTCGACGAAATCGAGCTCTACCGGGTCAAGGATATCCGCATCGACTTCACCCTGATCAACCAATGGGCGGACATCGGCACGATCTGCGTGAGCTCCTCGGACGAGACGACGCGTCAGGGCGATCTCGTCCTTCGTCACATCGAGCGGGCCCGGGATCGGAGAGAGCAGTTTCGCCGCCTCGTCGACAGCGCCCGTCAGAGGCGGGGGGTGCGCGAGCTCGACATGGCGCACGACCATCCCTGAAAGCTCATGATATAGTATAACAACAAGCTTGCGTTCATCTCTCTCGGGCTTAGTCTTCTCGTATTAGAGCCTGGAGGGGGGTCCGAATGACCAGCTTGATCCGTTCAACCGCACGACGATCGCTGCTCGCGGCGATGCTTGCGGCCACGATGCTGCACACGCCGGCCGCTGCCCAGGAGAGCGGACCCGCCCTCGTCGCCCGCGTCGCCGGAATCAACAGCGAGGAGATGCAGAGCCGGAAGCTGGTCATCGACTCGCTCGACATAAGGGTCCGCATCCACGGCACGGTGGCCGAGACGGTCGTGACCGCCCGCTTCGGCAATGCCGGCAGCCAGAATCTCGAGGGCGAATTCACCTTGCCCATGCCGGCCGGATCGGTCGTCACCGGCTATGCGCTCGACGTCAACGGCCGACTGGTCGACGGCGTCCTGGTCGACCAGCGCCAGGCGCGCATGGCCTATGAGGCGCGGGTGCGCCAGCGGATCGATCCCGGGCTTGCCGAGGTCGGTCGCGACAGCGTCTTCCGCACCCGCATCTTCCCGATCCTGCCGGGCTCCGGACGGACTATCCGGCTGCGCTTCACCTCGCCGATCGATCCCGGCCGGGGCTATGTCCTGCCCCTGCGCGATACCGACCGGATCGGCGCCTTCAGCCTCGACATCGAGGCGGCGGGACTGGCGGGGCCGCCCCGACTCCGGCTCGGCGAGCAAAGCCTCTCGCGCTGGACCTCGGGGGGCGGCGTCCATCGCTACGCGGCGGAGCGGCGCGAGGCGCGCCTCGCCGGCGACCTGGTCATCGATCCGACGCCGCCGGCCGGAGCCATGCTGCTCAGCCGCCACTCGAACGGCGAGCGCTTCTTCCAGATCGCCGACGCCGTTCCCGCACGGTCCGCCCAGGCGGCGCCGGTGCGGCGCGTCGCCATCCTGTGGGACCGCTCGCTCTCCCGCGCCGACGACGACCTGGCCGAGGAGCAGGCGATCATCCGGCAATATCTCGACAGCGTCCGGCCATCGGAAATCGAGCTGGTCCTGTTCGACAGCGGCGGGGTCGAGCGCATCCGGGTCCGCG
Organism: Sphingosinicella terrae; assembly: GCF_003347635.1. Taxonomy (GTDB): domain Bacteria; phylum Pseudomonadota; class Alphaproteobacteria; order Sphingomonadales; family Sphingomonadaceae; genus Allosphingosinicella; species Allosphingosinicella terrae. Next base: position 186,540 of record NZ_QDFY01000002.1, on the reverse strand, counting down.
ATGCCGGCGACCTGATCGCGCGTCTCGGCGCGGTCCGATACCGCGGCGCGACCAGCCTCGCCGTGCTGGCGGGGGAGAGCCTGACCGGCGCGGACGCCTGCCTCCTGTTCAGCGACGGACTGGTGACGATCGACCGGCGGGAGGAATTCCGCCCGGACTGCCCGCTCTTCGCCGTGTCGAGCGCGCCCGACGCCGACCGACCCTATCTCGCCTCGCTCGCGCGCGGCGCGGGCGGCGAGAGCTTCGACCTCGTCGTCCGCGAGGCCGGCGAGGTGCTGACCCGGATGACAAGGCGCGTGCCGCGCGTCATCGACGTCCGCTCCACCGGCGGCGGACGCGTCGACTTCTCGGTGCTGGACGGCGGCGAATATGGCTGGCGCGTGGTGGCTCCCCTGCCGGCGACGGGCGACGTCATCGTCCGGCTCGCCGGCATCGGTCCCGAAACGGTCGAACGCCTCTATTCGCCGCAGGGCGAGCCGGTGGCGATGGACGGCGCCGGCGCCCTGTGGGCGGCGGATCGTGTCGCAATCCGCGCCGCCGGAGACGATCTCGATCGGGAGGCGCTGGTCGCCTTTTCCCGCAGCTACAGCGTCGCCAGTCCGGACGTGTCCTTCGTGGTTCTCGAGACGGGGCGCGACTACGCCGATTCTCGGATCGAGCCGCCTGCTTCGGCGCCGGCCGAATGGCGCGACGATTATAGGCGCCTTCGCGAGCAGTTGAAGGAACAGGAAACGGCCCAGCGCGGCCGCCGACTGGAGGCAGTCCTGGCGCAATGGCAGGAGATGCGGACCTGGTGGGCGACCCGGTTCGACCCGGGCAGCCGTCCGAAACCCGAGGAAGAGGATGTCAGGCCGGAAATGGAGAACGAAACCTCGCTGCCCCCGCCAATGGCGCCCCCTCCCCCGCCGCCGCCGCCGCCACCACCACCACCTCCGCCCCCTCCGGTAACCGCTCCCGGACAGGTTACCCAGCAATCGCCGGCGCCCACCGCACCCTTCACCGGTGCCGGACCGGCCGACGGCAGCGTCGTCGTCACGGGGAGCCGGACCGACGCCGCGATCGGCGGCGAGCAGGCGGGTTCTGCGAGCCGCGCCACCATTGCGATCGAGCCGTGGGCCGCCGATCGTCCCTATCTCGCCGCGCTGGATGCGGCCGCGCCCACCGAGGTCGAGCGGGTGCTTGCGGAGCAAGTGCGCCTCCATGGCGCCCTCCCCGCCTTCTGGCTCGACGTCGCCGACTGGGCATTCCGGAAGGGCCGGCGCGAGGAGGCCGTCCGGTTCGTCCTGTCGGCGCTCGAACTCCCCACCCGCAACAGCGAGACCTTGTCCATCGTCGCCGACCGGCTCGTCCGCTACGGCGAGATCGATCGCGCGATCTGGCTCTACGAGCGTCTGCTGGCCGCGGAGAGCGATCGCCCGCAGCCGCGGCGGACTCTGGCGCTGACGCTGGCGAAGCGGGCCGAGGCCGCATCGCCGGAGCAAGCGCGGTCTGATCTGGCGCGAGCGCTGTCGCTGCTGACCGAGGTGGTGATGACGCCCTGGGCCGGCGCCTATGACGGCATCGAGATGATCTCGCTGATGGAAGCGAACGTGCTCATACCCCGCTACCGGGCGCTGGGCGGCGACGCGCTGACGCTCGACCCGCGGCTCGTCGCCTTGCTCGACGTCGACCTCCGGGTGGTGATCGAGTGGAACAGCGAGGCGACCGACATCGACCTCTGGGTCGACGAGCCGAGCGGCGAGCGCGCCATCTATCACAATCCCCGGACCGCGATCGGCGGCCGGCTGTCGAACGACATGACCCAGGGTTACGGACCGGAAGAATATCTCCTCCGCCGCACGCCCGCCGGTACGTACGAGGTGCGGGCCAACGTGTTCTCGTCGGACCGGCTGAACCCGAACGGGGCGCAGCGAGTCACCGCGACGATCATCCGCGACTTCGGCCGTTCGTCGCAGCGCTCCGAGGTCGTCGACATCGAACTGTTGCCGAACGACCAGACCCGCGAGCGGCGGGTGGGGCGGATCATCGTCGAGCCGTGAGCCTCAGGGCGCGGCGCGCGCCGCGAGCCATTCCTCGACCGCGCGATAGGCGGACCTTCCGCGCGGCGGATCGGCGCCATTGCCGGTCGCGAAGAAGGCGATGCCCCGACCGGAAGCGGGATCGATCCACAGGCCCGAGCGGAGCCCATAGGCATCGCCGGCATGGCCGAGCCTCGGCGTCGGATCGCCGAACAAATCGTCCCGGCACCCCTCTTCGGGCGTGGGCAGAAGCTGCACGGCGAGGCCATAGGCGCAATAGAAGCCGCCATCGGTCTCACCGTTGCGCGCCCGCGGATCGTAGCGCCAATGCGGCTGCAAGATGGCCTCGATGCTCTCCGGCCGAAGGAAAGGGCGGCCGTCGTGCCGGCCGCGCTCGAGCAGCAGCGAGCCGACGACGGCAAGGTCACGGACCGAGATGCGCAGGCCGCCCTGGGGCGAGAAGAGCGCGCCGTTGCTGCCCGATGGATAACCCGAAAGGTCGCACGGGACCCCGTCCGGCGCGAAGACCGGACAATCCGGCATGCGCCCGCCGAGATCGTCGCGAACGACGCTTCCGTCGGGAGCGTAGAGGACCACCGCGCGTGCGACCGCGGCATCGCTGCAGGTCGTCCAGTTGAAGCAGGCGTCGATCCCCAGCGGCTCCAGCACCAGCCGCGCCATCAGCCGATCGAACCGCTCGCCCGTCTTCCGCTCCATGACCGAGGCGACCACGGGGAAATTGAGATTGGAATAGCGGAAGAACTCTCCCGGCGGATGATCGGGATCGAAGGCGCGCGCGTCGCCCAGCACGTCGCGCAGGTCGGTGCCGAGCGGGACCACATAGTCGACGTCGTCGCGCAGCGACGACGTGTGCGACAGCAGTCGCCGCAGGGTGATCGGGCGGTCGGGGAAGGCCGGGTTGCGCAGCGGCCACCCCAGCGTATCGGAGACGTCCTGGTCGAGGTCGAGCCGGCCCTGCTCGACCAGACGCATCACGCCGAGCGCGACGACGAGCTTGGAGATGGAGGCGATCCTGACCGGATCGTCGATGGTGAGCGGCCGCCCCGCCGTCCGATCGGCCAGACCGGACGCGCCGGAAGCGGTGATCCCGGTGCGGTCGAACGTCGCCCAGGCATAAGGTACGTTCGGCACGGAAGGCTGGGATGACGTGGCGCAGGCGGAAAGCGCGGCAGCGACGACGAAAAGCGGAAGCAGTCTCATTCCCCATCGTCATGCGCGCGACAGCGGGAATCCAGCTTTTTCTTCTCAAGCCTACGCCGCAAGGCAGCCGGGTTCCCGCCTTCGCGGGTAGGCCGGGAGGCGCCTAGGGCTTGCGGGAGACCCCGACCAGCGCCGGACGGAGCAGCCGGTCCTTGATCTGATAGCCGGCCTGCATCTCCTGAATGATGGTCCCGGGCTCCGATTTGTCGTCGGGCACCTCGATCATCGCCTGGTGGAGATGCGGGTCGAGCTTCCTACCCATCGCCTCGATGCGAGCGATGCCGTGGCGCTGGAAGACGGACTCCAGCTCGCGGCCCGTCGCCTCGATGCCGGTGACGAGGCCCTTCATCCGCTCGTCCTCGCGCAGATCGTCGGGGATGGCGGACAAGGCCCGCTCGAGATTGTCCTTCACCGACAGCATGTCCCTTGCGAAGCCGGTGGAGGCGTAATTGGCGGCGTTGACCTTTTCCTGCTCGAGCCGCCGACGGACATTCTGGGTCTCCGCCTGCGCGTAGAGGACGTGCTGGCGCACCTCCTCCAGCTCCTTCTCGAGCTCGGACAGGCGATCGAGGTTGAGCTCGCCGCCCTCGGCGGATTCGGCCGCCTCATTCTCGTCCCGTGCTTCGGTGTTCGCGTCTTCGTTCATGCCATCAATCTCGACAAAGCCTTTGCGGTGAAGTCCACCATGGGAACCACCCGCGCATAGTTCAACCTCGTGGGGCCAATCACCCCGACCACGCCGACGACCTTGCCGTCATGGCCGCGATAGGGGGCTGCAATAACCGATGAGCCCGACAACGCGAACAGCTCATTCTCGGATCCGATGAAGATCTTCATCGCCTCTCCGGCGCGGGCTCGATCGAGCAGCCGGGCGATCTCTTCCTTGCCCTCGAGCTCCTCGAGCAGCTGGCGCACCCGCTCGAGATCGGCCGCCGTGGTCTCGTCGATCAGATTGGCCTGGCCGCGGACGATGAGGACCGGCCGACGCGCGCTGTCCTCGGACCAGACGGCCAGGCCGCGGGCGACCAGTTCGCTCGCCGCCCGGTCGAGCGCCGCCCGGCCCGCCGAAATCTCCGAATCGAGCTTGAGCTTGGCGTCGCGGAGCGTCAGCCCCGAGAGGCGCGCGCTCACATAATTGCCAACCTCGCTCAGCATGGACGACGTGACGCCAGGCGGCAGCTCGACCACCCGATTCTCGACGCTGCCGTCGCTGCCGACGACCACCGCGACCGCCTGACGCGGGGAGAGCGGGACGAAGGCGAGCTGCTTCAGCACCGGTTCCTCCTTCGGGACGAGGACGATGCCGGCGCAGGCCGAGAGGCCGGACAAGGCGGCGGTGGCGTTGCTGATCGCTTCCTCGATCGGGCCGCCCCGATCGAGCAGCGCCTCGATCGCGGCGCGGTCCTCGGGCCGCGGCTCGGCTACCTGCATGATCGCATCGACGAACAGCCGCAGCCCCGATTCGGTCGGGATCCTTCCCGCCGAGGTGTGCGGCGCCGCCAGAAGCCCGGATTCCTCCAGGTCCTGCATGACGTTGCGGATCGATGCGGGAGACAGGTTGAGGGTCGAAGTGCGGGAAATGGTGCGCGAGCCGACCGGATGACCGGTGTCGAGATAGGCCTCGACGACCAGCCGGAAGATGTCCCTGGCGCGGTCGCCCATCTCGCTGATCGTGGCGCTCATGCCCCTGATGTAGGCGGACGGAGGGTGGCCCTCAACCGCTCTCGCGGCTGCCCAACTTCTCGAGACCCGCCTCGACTGGCGACGACGGCGCTTTCATCAATCGGGCGGCCTGACCAGATCCCCGATCGGCAGCAGCGCGGGCGCGGCGTTCAGCCTTTCGGCGATGGCCCAATTCTTCTCCATGTCGCAGCCGTGGTAGAAATAGAGCGTGCGGGAAGTGCCTCCCTCGGCCCAACTCACCTCGGTCGATGGCAGGTCGGTCGCCATCATCGTGCAGGCCTCACCGGAGTAGCGGCGCTCGGCCGAGGTCGGACGCAGCGGGGCCAGATGGCGTGCGAAGGCGCGATATTGATCCGGGGTTACCTCGAAGCGCCGCGTGCCGGTGACAGCGGTGAAGCGGCGGCCTTCGAAGCTGCCGCTGCCGTCGGCGCTCACCGTCACCCGATAGACCGGACAAGTGCCGAAGCAGGGGCCGGTTTCGAGGCTGATCGTGTCGGGTCCGGCCGCGCCGACTTCGGCTAGCGGCGTCGTGGCGCAGGCGGCCAGCAGAAGGAACATCATCGGCAAGGCAGGGCGCATCTTCAGTCTCCCGGCCGTTCCCCTCGCCGGTTCAGGCTGAACGGGGAATGATCGGCGGCAGCCTCGCCGCGCTCGGCCCGGAAGGTTGCCACGGCGGCTCATGCTGTTACGAGGCGCGCGATCCAAGGAGAAACACCATGCGACCCTCCGGCCGCGCGCCCGACCAGATGCGTGCCATCACCATGGAGCCCGGCTTCACCCGCCATGCCGAAGGCAGCTGCCTGATCGGCTTCGGCGACACGCGGGTGCTGTGCACCGCCTCGATTGAGACCAGCCTGCCCTCCTGGCTTCGCGGCAAGGGACGCGGCTGGGTCACCGCCGAATATGGCATGCTGCCCCGCGCCACCCACACCCGCGGCCGGCGCGAAGCCGCGAGCGGCAAGCAGAGCGGCCGCACCCAAGAGATACAGCGCCTGATCGGCCGGAGCCTGCGCGCCGTGGTCGATCTCGAAGCGCTGGGCGAGCGCCAGATCACGCTCGACTGCGACGTTGTCCAGGCCGACGGCGGCACCCGCACCGCGGCCATATCGGGCGCCTGGGTGGCGCTACGGATCGCCGTCGACCGGCTGCTCGAGCAGAAGCTGATCGAGCGCGACCCGATCCAGCGCAAGGTCGCTGCGGTCAGCTGCGGCATCCATGGCGGAACCGCGGTGCTCGATCTCGATTATGTCGAGGACAGCTCGGCCGGCTGCGACGGCAATTTCGTGCTGACCGACGACGGCAAGCTGGTCGAGGCGCAGATCACGGCGGAAGGCGAATGCTTCGACGAGGAAGGATTGCTGCGGCTGCTGAGGCTTGCCCGGATCGGTTGCGCGGAGATCTTCGCAGCCCAGGATCGGGCGACCGGGAGGTGAGGAAGCTCCAGCCCGGCCGGCTCGTCATCGCCAGCCACAATGAAGGCAAGGTGCGCGAGATCGCCGAGCTGCTCGGTCCGCACGGCGTGGATCCGGTCTCGGCGGCCGAGCTCGACCTGCCCGAGCCGGACGAGATCGGCACCACCTTCATCGACAATGCCGATTTGAAGGCGCGTGCGGCTGCCGACCTGTCGGGCCTGCCGGCACTTGCCGACGACAGCGGCCTTTGCGTCGAGGCGCTCGGCGACCGCCCCGGTATCTTCTCGGCCCGCTGGGCCTATGCCCAGTCCCAGGTCCCCGCCGAGGCGGGGCCGGGCGAGATCAGCGGCGAGCGGGACTTCAACCGCGCCATGCGCCGCGTCCGGGAGGAGCTCGAGGCCCTGGGGCCGGAGGCAAGCCGCAACGCCCATTTCGTCTGCGCCCTCGCCTTGTGCTGGCCCGATGGCCATAGCGAATGGTTCGAAGGGCGGGTTGACGGCACCCTGGTCTGGCCGCCGCGCGGCGACAAGGGCTTCGGCTACGACCCCATCTTCGTGCCCGCCGGCCGGGACCTGACCTTCGGCGAGATGGACCCGGCCGAGAAACATGCCATCAGCCACCGCGCCGACGCATTCAGGAAATTGGTGGCGGCTCTGCTGTGACAGCCGAAGGTCGTCATTCCAGCGAATGCTGGGATCTCCCTTCCTCTTCGAACGGGCGCAGCCAAGACAGCGAGATCACAGCCTTCGCCGTGAAGACGCGAGGTCCGACCGGGAGCGCCACCGACCTCGCTCTCTACATTCACTGGCCGTTCTGCGTCTCCAAATGCCCCTATTGCGACTTCAACAGCCACGTCCGCGCCGCGATCGACCAGGAGGCGTGGCGCGAGGCGCTGCGCGCCGACCTCGCTCATGAGGCGCGCCTCCTCCCCGGCCGACGGCTGACGTCGATCTTCTTCGGCGGCGGCACGCCGTCGCTGATGCCGCCGGCGACGGTGGCGGCATTGATCGAGGCGGCGGCAGACCATTGGGTCCTTGCGCCGGACGTCGAGATCACCCTCGAAGCCAATCCGTCCTCGGTCGAGGCCGCACGCTTCGCCGATCTTGCCGCCGCCGGGGTCAACCGAGTGTCGCTCGGCATCCAGTCGCTCGACGATGGGCGGCTGGGTTTCCTCGGCCGCGCCCATGACGTCCAGGAAGGGCTGATGGCGCTCGGCACGGCGCAATCGGTTTTTGCCCGGGTGAGCTTCGACCTGATCTACGCCTTGCCCGATCAGACCCCCGACGACTGGGCCGCGGAGCTTGAGCGCGCCCTCGCCTTCGGCACCGACCATCTTTCGCTCTACCAGCTGACGATCGAGCCCGGCACCCGCTTCGCCGCCATGGCGGCCCGGGGCGAGCTGGCGCCCCGCGATCCCGACGAAGGCGCCGCGCTGTACGAGCTCACCGGACAGGTGACGACGGACGCGAGCCTTCCGGCCTACGAGATCTCCAACCATGCCCGCCCCGGCCAGGAGAGTCGCCACAACCTCGCATACTGGCGATACGGCGATTATGCCGGGGTCGGGCCCGGTGCCCATGGCCGCCGCGGCGGCCGCTTCACGCAGCGCCACCGCAAGCCGGAAAACTGGCTCTCCGCGCTCGCCCGCAACGGCCACGGCATCGTCGAGGAAAAGGCGATTGCGGCGGAGGAAAAGGGCGTCGAGGCGCTGCTGATGGGGCTGCGCCTGCGCGAAGGCGTGGCTCTCGACCGGATCCGCGGGATGGCCGGCCGCGAGGCGGTCGACCGCGAGTCGGTCCGCCGCCTCACCGAACAGGGCCTGCTGGTCCTGCGCGGCGAGCGGCTGTCCGCCACCCCGGCCGGCCTGCTGGTTCTCGACTCCATCCTCGCCGAGATCGTCCGGGTCTAACGTCCGACGCTAGTTGAACCCGCGCGGTGCCGGCGAGACGATGCTGGTGCCGCTCGCTCCCACTTCGCGCACCTCGAGCGCACGCTCGGCGACGCCGTCGCGGCCGAAACGGAAGGCGCCGTCCACCCCGACGAAGCCGGTCGGATCGCGCAGCGCCCGCTCGGGAAATCGCCGACCGACCGGCCAGTCGCCGGCAATCCGCACCGCGAGCAGCACCGCATCATAGCCGAGGCTGGCGAGGCGGAAGGGATCGCGATTGTAGCGCGCCCGGTAGCGCGTCCGGAACGGCCCGAAGTTCGAATCCGACGGCGCCGCGAACCAGGCGCCGCGGAGCCCGACATTCGTCCCGAGATTGGTCTCCGCGCCCCACAATTCGGTCCCGAGGATCCGCGGCTGCGGCGAGGACTGGCGGACGACCGGGACCGCCTGCACGGCATTCTGGGGACCGTCGGCGATGAGCACGGCATCGAGCCGCCCCCGAGCATTCAGCCGAGTCGCCGCGGCGCGGATGGCGGCGGTGGTGCGTTCATAGCCCTCCATCCCGACCAGCTGGCCGCCATGCGCTTCGACAGCGGCCGTAAGCGCCTGGCCGCCGCGCTGACCATAGATTCCGGGCGGCATCAGCGCGCCGAAGCGGGTCGCGCCGCGGGAGCGGGCATAAGCGACGACGCGGTCGACCGATTGCCCCGGATTGAAGCCCATCACATAGACGCCGTCGCCGGCGACGGTGACGTCGTTCGAAAAGGTGACGACCGGAACCTCATTGCGGCCGGCGATCGGCGCTACTGCGCGCACGTCCTCGGCCAGCAGCGGGCCCAGGAAAAGGCCATTGCCGTCGGCGAGCGCCTCGTTGGCGGCCTCGGCCGCGCCGCGGCTGGTGTCGTAGGCGGTGATTCGGATTCGCTGGCCGCCGGTATCGAACAGAGCGAGGTTGGCGGCGTTCAGGATCGACTGGCCCATCGCCGCATTGGTTCCGCTCAGCGGAACGAGCACGGCGACCCGGTTCCGGGTCTCGTCCGGCGGGAGCCGCGACGGCCCATCCGGGCGCTCCGGCTGCCGGTCCGGCTCGACCGGCGGCGGCGCCTCGGGACGCGACCGCGGAATACAGCCGGCGAGCCCGATCGAGAGCAATGCCAGGCCGGCCAGCCGGAAGAGCGTCATTCCCCGCCTCTCTCCTAACTCAGGACATGGTTGCAGGCGCGGCGACAGCAATGCCATGAGACGGCTCTCCATGATCGAAACACTGGATCCCGGCCTCTATATCGTCGCGACGCCGATCGGCAATCTTTCCGACTTGTCGCCCAGGGCGGCGGCGGTGCTGGCGGCGGCGGACCTGATCGCCGTCGAGGACAGCCGGGTGACGGCCAAGCTGCTGCGCCACATCGGGGTGAAACGGCCGATGACCCCCTATCACGACCATAATGCGGATCGGGTCCGCCCGGGACTTGTCGAGCAGATGCGCGACAAGGCGGTCGCCCTCGTGTCCGACGCGGGCACGCCGCTCATCTCGGACCCCGGCTACAAGCTCGTCCGCGAAGCCCGTGCCGCCGGCATCAGGGTAACCACGATTCCCGGCCCAAGCGCCGTCATCGCCGCGCTGACTCTGGCCGGGCTCCCCACCGACCGCTTCGCCTTCTTCGGATTCCTCCCGGCCAAGGCTGCTGCTCGCGCCGCGGCGATCGAGCGCGCCGAAAGGTTCGACGGCAGCCTGGTCTTCTACGAGAGCGGCCCGCGCCTTGCCGCCGCGCTGACGGCGCTCGACGAAGGTCTGGGGCCACGCGACGCGGCCGTCGTTCGCGAGATCAGCAAGACCTTCGAGGAAACGGTGACCGGCACGCTCGACGCGCTCGCGGCCCGCTATGCCGAGGCGCCCGCGCCGAAGGGGGAGATCGTCATCGTCGTCGGCCCGCCCGGTGAGAAGCCGGCCGCGGGCCAGGCCGATATCGACGCCGCCATCGAGGAAGCGCTGACGCGGCTGTCCCCGTCGCGCGCCGCCGCCGAGGTGGCGGAACGACTGGGCGTGCCGAAGCGCGCCGTCTACGAGCGGGCGCAGCAGCTTAAATGAACCGGCGCCAAGCCGCCGAACGCAGCGGCCGGAGGGCCGAGCGGCTGGCGGCGTGGTGGCTACGGCTCAAGGGCTGGCGCATCCTCGCGATGCGGGCGCGGACTCCCGTCGGCGAGATCGACCTGGTGGCCCGCCGCGGCCGCGTCCTCGCCTTCATCGAGGTGAAGGCCCGCGCCACCGATATCGACGCCGATCTCGCCCTGGACGACTGGCGCCTGCGCCGCGTCGCCCGCGCCGCCGAGGCGCTGGCGCCGCGCTACGCGGGAAGCGCCGACACCATCCGGATCGATGCGCTCTACATCGTCCCGGGCCGCTGGCCGCGGCATGTCGAGAATGTCTGGCGAGGATGATCCTTCGATACGATGATCAGGTCGCCACGTCCCCCGGACGTGGCCGCGGCTTCCGGGGAAAGCCGCGCCTGTTCATCTCGACAGGCTCGGCCCTACTCAGGATGAGCGGGGCCTATTATGTGCCGCTCATCCTGAGTAGCCGGTGAGCCCGTCGAACCGGCGTATCGAAGGACCGCAATCGCCGAACAGGAGTCGCTCACCCATGTCTCTTCGCGTCGCCGTCCAGATGGACCCGCTCGATCAGATCAACATCGAAGGCGATTCGACCTTCGCGATCATGCTGGGCGCGCAGGCGCGCGGCCATGTGCTCTACCATTATCTGGCCGGGGATCTGAGCTGGTCGGGCGGTCGGCTTTGGGCCCACGCCCATCCGGTGACCGTGCAGCGGCAGGCCGGCGACCATCATCGTCTCGGCGAGCGCGTACTCCTGGACCTGGGCCGTGACGTCGACGTCGTGCTGATGCGGCAGGATCCGCCGTTCGACCTCGGCTATATCACCGCCACCCACCTGCTCGAGCGCATCCAGGACGAGACGCTGGTGGTCAACGATCCCGCCAGCGTGCGGAACGCACCGGAAAAGGTGTGGGTGCTCGACTTCGCCGAATATATGCCGCCGACGCTGGTCACCCGATCTCTCGCGCTGGCGCGCGAGTTCCTCGCCGAACATGGGGAAATCGTGGTGAAGCCGCTCCACGGCAATGGCGGCAAGGCGGTGTTCAAGGTCGGCCGCGGCGGCGAGAACCTGTCGTCGCTGATCGAGGTGTTCAACGCTGCCTATCGCGAGCCGCATGTCGTCCAGGCCTTCCTCCCCCAGATCGAGAAGGGCGACAAGCGGATCGTCTTCGTCGACGGCGAGGTGGCCGGCGCGGTCAACCGCATCCCGGGCGAAGGCGAGATCCGATCCAACCTCGCCGTCGGCGGCAAGGCCGCGAAGACCGATCTCACCGATCGGGAGAGGGAAATCTGCGACCGGCTCGGACCGGAGATGAAGGCGCGCGGGCTCCTTTTCGTCGGGATCGACGTTATCGGCGGGCAATGGCTTACCGAGATCAACGTCACCTCGCCGACCGGCATCGTCGCCATCGACCGGTTCAACGGTACCGACACGCCGGCCATGATCTGGGACGCGATCGAGCGGAAGCTGGCTTGAACGCGGCGCGCGGGCATCGGCCGGTGCAGGGTCACGCCTGCCCCGTGGCCGGATAGCCATCATGGGCGACTGGGTCATCCGGCTGATCGACGCGACCGGCTATGTCGGCATCTTCCTGCTCATGCTGCTCGAGACCGTGTTCCCGCCGGTGCCGTCCGAGGTGATCATGCCGGTGGCCGGGGTAAGGGCGGCCAGCGGGTCGATGGGGCTTTGGGGTGTCATCGTCGCCGGCACGGCCGGCGCCATGACCGGCAACATCTTCTGGTATCTCGTGGCGCGCTGGATCGGCCTCAAGCGCTTCTGCCCGTTCATCGAGAAGCACGGCCGCTGGCTGACCATGGACTGGTACGACGTCGAGCGGGTCGAGCGGCTGTTCGGGCGCTTCGGATCGGTCGTCGTGGCGATCGGACGGCTGATCCCGACGATCCGATCGGTCGTGTCGATCCCCGCCGGCCTCGTCCACATGCAGCTGGTCAAGTTCCTGGCCTGGTCGACCCTGGGCACCGCCGTCTGGAGCGGCCTGCTCGCGCTCGGCGGCTATCTGCTCGGCCAACGCTTCGACAAGATCGACCAGGTGCTGGGCCCGGTCTCCTCCGGCATCGTTACCCTGATCGTGATCCTCTACATCTATCGCCAGATCACCTGGAGCCGGCGCCACCGGGAAGCCTGACCCTCAGGCGCGCGGATGTGCGTGGCGGTAGACGTCCATGAGGTGGGCGGCGTCGACCGCCGTGTAGATCTGGGTCGAGGACAGGCTGGCATGGCCGAGCAGTTCCTGCAGCGTCCTCAGATCGGCGCCGCGGCCGAGCAGGTGGGTGGCGAAGCTGTGGCGGAGCGCGTGCGGAGTCGCCCGTTCCGACAGGCCGAGCGTGCGCCGCGCCTTCCGCACCGCGCGCCGGACGATCTCACCGCGCAGCGGCCCGCCGCGAGCGCCGCGGAACAGAGGCAGGTCCGGGGACGGGGCATAGGGACAGAGAGCGAGATAGGTCTCGATAGCCTCCCTGACCGGAGCGAGCAGTGGCACGATCCGGGTCTTGGCGCGCTTGCCGGTCACCCGGAGCGCGTCGCCGAGCGGCAGCGCCGCTCCGTCGAGGCCGAGCGCCTCCGCGACCCGCAGGCCGGAGCCGTAGAGAAGGAGCAGGACCGCCTCGTCACGCGCCGCGATCCACGGCTGCGAGGCCTCCTCTCCCGCTTCCTCGGCCAACGCCACCGCCTCGTCGGGCGAGACGGGCCGAGGAACGCTGCGCGGCTTCTTCGGCCCCTTCACGCGCGGCACGGCCGCCTCGCGGCCCTGCTCGGCGGCGGCGAAGGCGAGGAAGCCGCGCACGGCGGAAAGTTCGCGCGCGGCCGAGGCGTTGCCGAGGCCGGCGGCTCGGCGGCGGGTCAGATAGGCCCGCAGATCCGAAGGCTTGAGCGCGACCAGCGTCGACGCATCGACGGCCTCGCCGAGATGCTCGCCCAGGAAGGCGATCAGCCGATGCGCGGTCGCGACATAAGCGCGCACGGTGTGTTCGGACCGGCGGCGCTCGCGGGAGAGATGCTCGTGCCAGCGCAGGGCGAGCGCTGCGGCAGGATGGGAAATCAGGGTATCAGCCACCGGCCCATGCAGCGGGTGAGGACGCGCCCGAGGAAGATGAGCAGCTCGGAGCCGTGGCGGGTATCGAAATGCTGCGCCCCGCGCTGGCCGAGCGCGAGGACGCCGTTGGGCAGAGGCGGCTCGCTCGCCAGCCGGATCAGGGCCTCGGCGCGGATCAGCTCGCAGGCCGGCCCGAACAGCGGATGGCCGCGCTCGACGCCGCGCAGCAGGACGCCGTCGAGCTCCGCCACCGATCGCTCGATCAGCCGCGGATTGACGAACTGGAGACCGGAGGCATCGGCGCGAACCCCGGTCTCGCCGGCCCACAAGGCCACGGCGACGGCGTCCAGGCCGAGTATCTGCGGCCATTCCTGGGTGACGATATGAATGAGATGGTCGAGCCCCTCCGCCTCGATGGCGGCGAGCACCGCTTCGTGGATGGAGGCGACGGCGCCCGAATGACCGCGGGCGAAGGCGATGAGGTCCTGATTGGCCTCCTCCGCCGCCGCGACCCTGGCGCGAAGATTCGCCAAGGCCCGATCCTCGAAGCTGATCACCCGTCCCATGACCGGGAACCTAATACGGATATGGTTAAGAAGCGATGCTCTTTTCCCTCGCGCGGGGGCGGCCTGATCAACCGGGCAGGGCGAAGACGTCGCAGTCGCCGGCCGAGCCGCCCGCCCCCCGCCTCGTGGCCGAGGGACTGTCGTAGACGACCAGCAGCTCCCGACCTGCCTCGTCCCAGAGCGCCAGGCCTTCGGGATGGTCGTCGCCGACGCCATGAGGAAGATCGAGCAGGCGTTGCGGGCGATGCAAACGCACCACGGTGTCGTTGCAGGCTTCATCCAGCGCCCAGCCTGGCCAGCGATAGAGGGCGCAGGGGCCGTCGAGTCCGGTGGTCGGGCCGGCCAGGATGAGGAGATCATCGCCGCGGCGCTTGAGATCGCGAATCCCCAATCCCGCCAGTTCCAGGAGCCGCTTGAACGGCTTGCCGCACAGCTTGATGCGGCCGGACCGGCCGACGCGGAAGCGCAGCTCGAGCATGAGCGCATGGCTTGCGATGACCGGCCCCCGCATTCCGAGCGCGATCCTGTCCCCGCAAATGGCGATGCCCTCTATGTCGACGCCCCCTTCCTTGGCCGGGAGGCGCGTGAATGGCTTGAGCAGCGGATCCTTGTGCAGACGCCTGGCCAGCCGGCTCCCCTTCCTCCCCTGCCGGACCATTCCGGCCCGCCGGACGCCGTCCGATCGGACCGGCCGCCATCCTGCCGGAGTGGTGACCAGCGGCAGGCGCGCGAGCAGGCAGCGCGGCCGGGTGTCGCGAAGATCCGCCAGCAACTCGAGGTCGATGCGCTCGCCTTCCTGCTTCCCCGGCTTGCGGCGGGTGCGGGCATGGCTTCCGACCAGCCAGAGAAAGCGATCGTCGTCGACGGCCAGGCCCTCGATGTCCGCCTCCTCGTCGGGATCGGCGAGGTCGAGCAGGCTGCCCAGGGCGATGGACGAATGGTCCACCGCCTTTTCGCCCACGATTCGAAACAGCTCGATCCTCGCCGACTCGTCGCCGGCGAGGAACAGGGTGTCGCCGATCCGGGTCGCGGCGGATAGGCTGGCCAGGGGCTCCTCCCCGTCGTCACGGCATTGCAGCGCGACGGTCGACACGGGCTTGGCGGGGCGGGATGCCATGGCGGCCGAACCGGCGGGTCGGAGCGGAGTTCCGGCATGTTGCGCCTCGCCGGATCGGGGGAAAGCCAGCGAGGACCGGATCCTAGACCGGATGGTGATCTGATGGCATCAGATCATCCGGTCTAGGGGCTTGATATGTCGCGATTTCCTAACCGCCGGACGATCCCATCCGACTAGACATCGCTAATGCTGAACCGCAGTCACCGGATCGAAGAGGCCGGCGCTGGCCAGCTCGCGCTCGGCCTGGGTGAAGCCGTAAGCGGGCACCACCTCGCCTTCCCGGTCGGAGACCTCCTTCCAGCGGCGCACCAATTCCTCGCCCGCCTCCGCGCCGGCGCCGATATGGCACCCCGGCGACAGGGTGATCGAAGCGCGGGCGAAATGGCCGGCGCCGGCGCACAGGATCGCCCGCGTCGGCGCCTCCTCGCCGACCAAGGCGAGCAAGGCCGGGCTCACCAGGGCCGGATCGAGCGCGGCGAGGCTCTCATCGGAGAGCACGCCCCGGGTCATCTGGGTCGCCGCCGTCGGCGCAAGGCAGTTGACCCGGATGCCGTATTTCTCGCCCTCGAGCGCCAGCGTCTGCATCAGTCCGACCAGCGCCATCTTGGCGGCGCCGTAATTGGACTGGCCGAAATTGCCGTACAGGCCCGACGAGGAGGTGGTCATCACCACCCGCCCGTAATTCTGCGCGCGCATCTGCTCCCAGACCGCCTTGGTGCAGATGGCGGCGCCCATGAGATGGACCTCCACGACCAGCCGGAAATCGTCGAGGCTCATCTTGGCGAAGGTCCGGTCGCGAAGGATTCCGGCATTGTTGACCAGGATGTCGATCCGGCCCCATCGGTCCAGGGTGCGCTCGGCCATCGACGCCACCCCGTCCTCGTCGGTGACCGAGGCGGCGAAGGCGATCGCCTCACCGCCCGCCGAACGGATTTCCTCGGCCACCCGCTCGGCGGGTTCGCTGGACAGGTCGTTCACGACCACATGGGCGCCCTTGCGCGCGAGGTAGAGAGCGTGGGAGCGACCGAGTCCGCTTCCAGCGCCGGTGACGATGGCGATACGTCCGTCGAGGGTCATGAACCTGCCTTTCCCGAAGTCTGCAAAGATTAACTGGCTAGCGAGTGAATGTCTTTGCGTCGAGAGGGATATAGCGGCCCCCGCCGCGGCGATCAGTCGCGCGAGGGTCCGTCGGGCGCGCAGATCTCGAGGAGGCCGGCGGCCATGAAGGTGGCCATCCGTTCCTTCACCGCGGCGAAATCGTCCGAGCGGCACAGGCCGCCGGACAGCCGGTCGATGCGGCCGGTGCGAGCCAGGGTCAGCATCAGCGCACCGGTGACGAAATGATAGCCCCAGAAGATATCCTCCTCGGCACAGCCGGGAAGCGCCTTCTTCAGCAATCCGATCAACTTCAGCACGACCGGGTCGAAATGGGTATCCATCATCTCGGCGCCCCATTCCGGCGCATTGGCGACCTGGGCGCCGAGCGCGGCATAATTGCGCCAGCCCTCCCCGCCCTCGATGTAGAGATCCAGATCGGTATCGAGGAAGGCCCGCAATGCGCCTTCGACGGTGGGCCGCCCGCCGGTCGCTTCGTCGTAATCGTCGAGTGCCTTCATCCGCCGTTCGCTGGTGACGACGGCGCGGCGGGCGAAGACCGCGTCGAAAAGCTTTTTCTTGTCCTCGAAATAGTAATTGAGCAGCGTGTGGTGGACGCCGACGCGCTTGGCGACGTCCTTGAGCGTGACGCCGTAGAGTCCGTGTCTGGAGAACAGATATTCGGCGGCGTCGAGGATCTGCTCCATCGTCTCGGCACGTTGCTCGGCCTTGGTACGACGAGGCTTTTTCACTTCAGCAGGCAAGTAGGGGCCTTTCGCCGACGGTGACGGGTGCTCTGCCATCGTCGCGGACGCCGCCGCGGTCAACCGCTGTCGGTCAAAGGAATCCGTCGGCAGGCCGGCGGGCCGACAGGCGTCGCCGCGAAATTCGCCCATTCAGGCCCTCGGGCGGGCCTCTGCCTCGCGACCGAGCGCGCGCGCCAAGGCCAGGAAGAGGAAGATGGCGAGGAAGTAGAAGGGGACGAGCGTGTAGAAGGCCATTTGCAGGCTGTGATCGGGATAGGAGTCCCGGAACGCGTCGCTCGCCGCCCCCACCCATGTCGGCCCGAGACCGAGCCCGATGAGATTCATCACCAGCAGCAGGAGTGCGCCGGCGAGCACGCGCTGGTTGGGCCGCACGGCTTCCTGCACCAGGGCGACCGCCGGCGAGAGGTAGAAATAATTGAGGCCGGTGGGCAGCGCGAGCAGAAGAAGCGCGAGCGGCCAGGTCGGCGCCCAGACGAATCCGACGAAGAAGGGCACCGCGAGAGTGAGGCCGATCGCCGGGATATAGGCATAGCCGCGGCGGTCGTGGCGGACCCAACGGTCGGTCAGCCGGCCGGAGATGTACATGCCGGCGCTGACGGTGATCCCGACCAGGAGGGCATACCAGATCGCAATCTCGCTCAAGGTCATCCCTTTCTCCCGCATCAGGAAGAGCGTGGTGAAATTGAGCGACCCGTATGTGATGAACTGGGTGGCGCCGCAGGCGAGCGACACGAGCAGCAGCACGGGGCGGGTGAAGAACATCCGACAGGTGAGCCAGAAGCGGGCCGGCGCTTCCTCCGCAACAGGAAGCGCTTCTGGGAGTGGGCCCACCGGCATCGCGGCGACCGGGGCCGCATCGAGGCGGCCGCGCCGCGGCTCGCGCACGAACAGAAGGACGATGACGGCGGCGCCGATACCGACCGCGCCCAAAGAGATGAAGGCGTCGCGCCAGCTATAGGCGGCGGCGATCGATGCGCCGAAGGCGACGCCCAACGCCTGGCCGATCGGCGGCCCGAGATTGTAGAGGCCGAGCGCCGTGCCCCGTGTCCCAGGCGGAAAATAGTCCGAGATGATCGCGTAGGAGGGCGGCACGCCGCCCGCCTCGCCCAGGCCGACGGTCATCCGCGCCACTGCGAGCTCCGGATAGTTTCGCGACAGGCCGCAGGCGACCGTCGCAGCGCTCCACAAGGCGCAGGCGAAGGCGAGCACCTTCACCCGGTTGGTTCGGTCGGCCAGAAAGGCGACCGGGATCGACACCAGGCAGTAGAATAAGGCGAAATAGAGCCCGCTGATCAGCCCGAGCTGGCCGTCGGTGACGCCGAGATCGTCCTGGATCGGCTTGGCGAGGATCGACAGAAGCTGGCGATCAAGGAAGTTGAGGACGTAGACGAAGCAGAGGATGGCAAGGACCGTCCACGCTCTCCGGTCCGGCCGGGCGGGCCGGGAAGCGGCGATCGGCCGATCTGCGGCCACGTCGGTCATCGGCCCCGTCCCCCCCAGATGCGGCCGGTCTCGGCCCCGACCGAGTCGGGTGGAAGATTCGTCATCCGTCCCTCTCCGCGGCGCCGATCGTGAATGCCGGTGCCTGCATGACGAAGCTGCACCGCCCGTCGCTAACTGTCAATGCTCACTCACGTGCGTGTGAGTTAAGTGATGAGGATTGATGGGCGCTCGTCAATCGCGCCCGGGTGCGAGGGCACGCAGCTGCACCCGGCTGAGCAAAGGCGCGTCCAGCTCGAAACGCCGGGCGGGTACTGCGTCGCGGCTGACGCTTCTCAGCTCGACGCCGTCGATTGAGATGGGGATTCCCCGTGCCCTAGTCTCGCGCATGAGCCGGAGGAAGTCGTCCGGATGCGCGAGGACGGCGAGCATCGGCCGGTCGGAGGCGTCGAGCGCGGCAACCGCGATGTCGCGCAGGTCCGTCAGGCCCGGATCGTCCGAGACGACGATCTCATGGCTGATGCCGGGCGGCTGGGCCGGATCGATCTGCCAGACCGCCCCTTGCCATGCGCCGACAGCGCGCGCTCCCTCCCAGCGAGCGACATAGCGTCCTGCGTCGGGCTGCCCGCTCAGCGCCCGGCTTCGACCATATGCTGGCGGATCTCGGCGCCGACGGCGAGATAATCTTCGAGCCGCGCCGCCACCCGCTCTCCGGATGGCGACGGAAAGACGAGGAATGTCGCGCCATCGCGGACGATGACCACCCGGCCGCGCCCATCCTCGACCCGCAACCGCTCCGGGGACCTCGATGATAAGGCTGTTACTTGGATCGTCGGCGGCGGCGTAACGCAAAGTGGCATCCCCCGCCTCGGCAGCGACCGCGAGTGCGGCGAACGACAAAGCCCCTTCTCCACCAGGCCCGTCCCATCTCCAGCGCCCCCCCGAGAAACCATCGTAGCATTCCTCCTGGGAGCGGGCAAAATTCGCGAGCGCGAAACCCGCCCGTTCCTGGCGCGACACTGCACGCCGGCACCAAAATGCGTGCGCACCGGCTCCGCGGCCCGACAGTCGTCTAAAATGATCCTGTGTACACGCTCTTGCCGCCGAGACCTGCAACCGTCGGCCAGCCGATCGGCCGCGCCTTCCACGCCTTCGCCGGCAGGGGGCTACTCGCGTGTGCGTGTGGAACCGGTGCGACGGACCGAGCAGCGCCATGACCGACGCCGCCCGTCTCCACTGGCGCGCGATCGTCGCGCCGGCGCTCCTGGTCCTCGTGCTGCTCGGCGGACTGGTCGGCGCCGTGCTGCACGCGTCGGCGACCGGTTCCGACGAGGCGGCCCTCCAGCGTCAGACGGCTCTGGTCGCGGTGGCGGTGCGCCAGGGTCTTGCGAGGGTGCGCAAGGACCAGGAGGCATCCACCAATTGGGACGACGCGGTAGTCCGCCTGCGCCAGGAGCCTCTGGATCTCGACTGGATCGATCAGAATCTCGGGATCTGGTTCCACGACTTCTACAAGATCGACGAGGCCTATGTGATAGACGGCCGCAATCGCGCCGTCTACGCGATGAGAAGCGGGCGCCGCGTCGACGCGGCGGCGTTCCGCGAAATCGCCAACCACGCCCTCCCGCTCGCCGCGGAGCTCCGCGGACGGATCGCCCGCGGCGAGGAACAGCCGGAGGGTTCAACCGAGCTGACGCTCGGCGCCTACGATATTCTGGTCATCCGCAACCGACCGGTCCTCGTGAGCATCAAGCCGATCGTCTCGGAAACGGGCGCGATCGCGCAGGCGCCGGCAACGGAAAGGCTACACGTCAGCCTGCGCTACGTCGATGGCAGCTTCCTCTCGGAGATCGCATCGAACTACGGGATCGAGGGCGCGGATTTCCAATGGGTATCGCATGGGCCAGCTTCGCTGCCCCTGCGCAATCGCGCCGGTGCGGTGATCGGCCACGTCAACTGGCAGGCATTCCGCCCCGGCGCCGAGGTGGCCCGGCGGATGGTCCCGGTTCTGCTCCTCGTCCTGGCGCTCATCGGCAGCGGCTTCGTCTTCCTGCTCACCCGTATCCTGCGCAGCCGCCTCGAGCTGGAGGCGAGCCGCGCCCAGGCCCAGCACCTCGCCTTCCACGACGCACTCACCGGGTTGCCCAACCGGGCGCGCTTCGAAGACCGCCTCGACCTGGCGCTTGCCGGCGTCCGGCGCGGCAACCATGTCGCTGTCGCGCTCCTCGATCTCGACAGGTTCAAGCATGTCAATGACACGCTCGGCCACCTTGCCGGCGATGCGCTGATTCGGGAATTCGGCCGGCGGTTGGGCGGCCTGGTGCGCGGCAGCGACACCGTCTGCCGCCTCGGCGGCGATGAGTTCGCGCTGCTGCTTCCCGACGTCGCCGTCGCTGCGGACGTCGAAGCGCTCTGCGAACGGATTCTCGAAGCGGTCAGGAAGCCGTTCAGGGTCCTCGGCTCAAATGCCCATGTCGGCGTCAGCATCGGCATCGTCTTCGCGCCCGAAGCCGGCACGGACCGCAACGAGCTCCTGCGCAAGGCGGACATCGCTCTCTACCGGGCCAAGGACGAGGGGCGCGACCGCTACCGGCTGTTCCGGCCGGAAATGGATGCTACCGTGAGGCTGCGCAGCAGTGTCGAGGAGGATTTGCGGCGTGCCCTCGATGAGGGAGGCGAGCTCGCCGTCCATTACCAGCCGCAATTCTCCGCGTCCGGCAACGCGATGGTCGGTGTCGAGGCGCTGGTGCGGTGGCATCATCCTACGCGCGGCCTGATCTCCCCAGAGCAGTTCATTCCCATCGCCGAGACGACAGGGCTGATCACCCGGCTCGGCGAGTGGGTGGTGCGCCAGGCCTGCATCGCGTCCCGACGCTGGCCCGACCTCGTCATGGCGGTCAACCTGTCGCCGATGCAGTTCCGGGCGGCGGATTTCTATGACCGGCTGATGGCCATCGTCGACGAGACCGGTGCCGACAGCGGGCGGCTGCAGCTCGAAGTTACCGAAGGGGTGCTGCTCGACGATGACGAGCTGGTGCGGACGACGCTCATGCGGCTTCGCGCCGCCGGCTTCACCGTCGCTCTCGACGATTTCGGTACCGGCTATTCGTCACTGAGCTATCTGCGCAAGTTCGAGGTCGACAAGATCAAGATCGATCGCAGCTTCATTCACGCACTCGGCCAGACCGTGGATTCGGCTGCCATCGTCACCGCCGTGCTCGCCCTCGCCCGGGCGATGAAGCTCAGCGTCACCGCCGAGGGCGTCGAGACCCAGGAGCAGCTCCGCTTCCTCCAGTCGGCCGGGTGCAACGAGCTGCAGGGCTTCCTGTTCGCGCCGGCGCTCACCGCCGACAATCTCGACGCGATGCTTTCCGGCCGGCCGTTCGTGGCCGCAGCCTGACCCGTCCCTCTTCCCCGGAAATTCTCGAATGCGACCCTCGCCTTTCATCCTGCTCGCCTGCGTCGCCGTCGCCGCGGTACCCACGCCGGGGCGCGCCGCCGAAGGATCGTCGCTGACCCTGTCCTACGAGGCGACCCTCGTTTCGGATTACCGCTTCAGGGGCCTTTCACTGACCGATCGCGGGCCGGCGGCGCAGGGTGGACTGAGCGTGGCTCATGCATCGGGCCTCTATGCCGGGCTCTGGAGCTCGACGATCCAGGAGCCCGGCGAGGAGACCGACCTCGAGATCGACCTCAGCGGCGGATATGCGGCCGAGCTCGGAGCCGTCGGGCTCGACGCAAGAGCGACCTGGTACGTCTATCCGTCCGATCCGGCCCTTGACTATGTCGAGGCGGGGCTGGTCCTGTCCTCGACGTTCGGGCCTGCGAGCCCCAGCGTCGGCGTCGATTATGTGCCGGCCCAAGGCGTCACCCGTGACGAAGCCGGCCGCGCCCACGACAATCTCTACGCCTATGCCGCGATCGACTATGCCTTGGGCGGAACACCGATCACCCTGCACGGACGAGTCGGCCGCGAGACCGGCGCCTTCGACCTCGACGACCGAGGCGGGAAATGGGATTGGGAGGCAGGCGCGCGCCTCGACGCGGGCGGCCTCGAATTCGCCTTGTCCTATGTCGACAGCGACGCCCGCTACCCGGATCCACGCGGCCGCAATCCGGCCGGAGCGGCCGTGGTGGCCTCGATCACGCTGGCGCGCTGAACGGACGCGGCGATGGGCGTAGAAGGCGTGTCCGATTGCGCATCCCGCCTCGGAAGGGCAGGCTTGCTCACGGAGGCGCCATGATCCTGACCCTGTTCATCGCCGTCGCGACGGCAGCGCCGCTGCCGGATTGTCCGATCGATCGCGCCGTGTACCGGCTCAATGGGGCGCCCCAATTCACCGCCGGCTTCGCACGTCAGGACAGGCGCAAGCAATTGGGCTCCGACCTCGCCTTGTGGCTGAGGACGCCGGAGCATCTCTACTGGTTCTCGCTCGGCTCGCCGAACGGCTATGGCGGCACCTATCTCGCGCCGGACATCGATCCGCGCCGGGCGGCGCGCATGGACGATGACGAGGAGCGCGACACGGCCGAACGTATCGAGGCCGCGGACATGCCTCCCCTGCCGTTCGATGCGTTTAGGGCCGACCTCTCCACCGCGGACGGACCGCCGCAAACCAGCGATCCGGCGCCCGCGCTCCTCTTCGCCCGCGGCCTTGGCCCCGCTTTGTGGTATGACTGGACACGGGCCGCGGCCGGAGACCCGCGCGCGGTCCAGGAATCCATGCCGATCGGCCTGTTCGAGCCGGCCGGATGCGACGGGCCGCCGCCGGAGCGCTGACGCCGCTGCGACCGGCTGAAAGGCTGAGCGTCGGCCTCAGCGGGCGACGAGCTCGCGCAGCTGGTCGCGGCTCAACAGCGGCTCATTGAGCTCGAACCGGCCGGCGGGGATCGGATCGCGGCTGACGCTCTGCAGATCGAGGCCGTCGACGGAGATGGGCATGCCACGCGCCATCGTCTCGCGGCTCAGGCGCAAATACTCGCCGGGGAATACCAGCACCGCGCGGGTCGGCTGTTCGAAAGCCTCGAAACCGTCGACCGCGACGCGCTGGACGTCGGCCAGCGCCGGATCGGTGGAGACGACGATTTCCTGGGTAACGCCCGGCGCCTCGACGGGATCGATCGACCAGGTGGTGCCCTGCCAGGCCCCCACGGTGCGCGGCTCACCCTGCCGGACGGCGTAGCGTTCCACATCCGGACCCTCAGTCATCGCGCCGGCGGCGACCATCCGTTCCCGCACCTCTGCGCCGACGGCGAGATAGTCCTCGAGACGAGCCGCGGCGCGGCCGCCGGATGGCGGCAGAAAGACGATCAACGTCTCGTCGCCTCGAACCAGAACGAGACGGCCGCGGCCATCCTCGATCCGCATCCGTCCGTCGGAAGCCGCCTGGATGACGAGGCTGTCCTGGGGATTATCGGGAACCGCATAACGCAAGGTGGTGTCGGCCGCGTCGGCCTCCCCGCAGCCCGGCAGGACCGCCAGGCTCAAGGCCGCCATCATCGTCCACAACGCCCGCATCGGCTCGCTCCCCCCGACCCCGCGTCCGGACGAAGCTTAACGGCAGAGCCCGCCAATGCGCAAGAGGACGGCAGATGCCTTCGAATGCCGGCCTTGTCGCGGGGACAAACGTCTCTCAGCCGATCTTCTGTCCCGTCTTCTCCCAATCGGCCAGGAACGCCTTGAGGCCATTGTCGGTGAGCGGGTGCTTGAAGAGCTGGCGGATCACGCCCGGCGGCGCCGTCATGACGTCGGCGCCGAGCTTGGCGGCGTCGTGGACGTGAATCGGATTGCGCACGCTGGCGACGAGGATCTCCGTCGGGAAATCGTAATTGTCGTAGATGAGGCGGATGTCGGCGATCAGTTCCATGCCGGGGTAGCCGACATCGTCGTGGCGGCCGACGAAGGGCGAGATGAAGGTCGCCCCGGCCTTGGCGGCGAGCAGAGCCTGGTTGGCCGAGAAGCACAGGGTGACGTTGACCATGGTGCCGTCGGCGGTGAGCTTGCGGCAGGTCTTGAGGCCATCGACGGTGAGCGGCACCTTGACCGCGATATTGTCGGCGATCTTCCGGAGCACCTCGGCCTCGCGCATCATCTCGTCATGCTCGAGCGCGACTACCTCGGCCGAGACCGGTCCGGGGACGATCCGGCAGATCTCGGCGACGACCTCGAGGAAATCGCGGCCGGCCTTGTGGATCAGGCTGGGATTGGTGGTGACGCCGTCGAGCAGGCCGGTCTCGGCCAAGTCCCGAATTTCGGCGGTGTCGGCGGTGTCGACGAAGAATTTCATTTGCGCCATGCCCCTTGGGGAAGTGAGGATTCGCCGGTCTTGTAGCCATGGCGGCAGGCAGGCGCGAGTCACGGCGGGCGGGATGACGGCGATCGACACGAGCAAGAACGGACTCCACGGCGCGATCTGGGCAATCGCGCTGCCGTCGATGCTGACCAACGTCGCCACCGCCCTGTTCGGGCTCGCCGACCTGTGGGTGATCGGTCAGCTCGGCGATGCGCCGGCTCAGGCCGGGGTCGAGCTCGGCGCCAAATTCATGATGGGCCTGCTAATCGTCTTCAACTTCCTGCGCACCGGCACCATCGCCCTCACCGCCCAGGCCGCCGGCCGCGCCGACGATGCCGCGCAGGCCGCTGCCCTGGTCCGGTCGATCGGGGCGGCGTTGCTCATCGGCGCGGGGCTGCTCGCGCTCATGCCGCTGGCGATACCGGCCGGGCTGGAATTGCTCCATGCCCGGGGCGAGGTCGCCCAGGCGGCTTCGGTCTATGTCGGCATCCGCTATTGGGGCGGGCTGCTCTGGCTCACCAATGCCGTGCTGGTCGGGTGGCTGATCGGACGGCGTCGCGTTCGCGAGGTGCTGGTCATCGAGGTGGTCGCGAACCTGCTCCACATCGCGCTCGACCTCCTGTTCGTGCTCGGCTTCGGTTGGGGGGTCGCCGGAGTGGCGGCCGCCACCCTGCTATCCGAGGCGCTCAAGCTCGCGGCCGCCGCAGCGGTGGCCGCACGCGAACCGCCGGCGGCGCTCGCTCTGGCTCTGGCGCGGCGGCGCGAGACCTGGAGCCGAGCCGCGCTCGGCGAGCTGTTCCGGCTCAACCGCGACCTGTTCCTTCGCACCGTCCTGCTGACCGGCGCCATTCTCATGCTCGTCCGCGACGGCGCCCATGAAGGCCCGATCGTGCTGGCCGCCAACGGTATCCTCTACCAGCTGTTCATCCTCTCGGCGCTCATCCTCGACGGCTTCGAGAGTTCGGCCCAGGTGCTGTGCGGCGAGGCCGTCGGCGCCCGCGACCGTCGGCGCTTCGACCGCCTGGTTCCAGCACTTCTCCTCTGGGGAATCGGGTTCGGCGCCTTCGTCAGCGCGATCTATGCCGTCGCCGGCGGTCCCTTCGCGGCCAGCTTCAGCACCGATGCCGAGGTGTCGGCGACCACGCTCCGCTACCTTCCCTGGGCCATCCTCCTCCCCCTGCTCGGCGCCGCCTCCTACGTGTTCGACGGCATCTTCATCGGCGCGACCTGGACCCGGGCGATGCTGGTCACCATGGCCGCCGCCTTTGCCCTGTACGCCCTGCTGCTGCTCATCACCGGCCCGCTCGGGAATGACGGATTGTGGCTGGCTTTCAGCTTGTTCCTCGTCGCCCGTGCCGCAGGCCAGGCGCTGATGCTACCGGGGCAGAAGCGGCTGACATTTGCCTGAGACGCTTCCGCGGCTGGATCAGTTCACCCGCGGCGCCGCATAGACGCCGGAAGCATCGATGAAGCGTATGCCGGTCGCCGGTCCGCTCGCCCCGAGATCGAAGGCGATCCGCGCATCGCGGCGGCGGGAATGCGTGAACTCACCTCCGAGCGACGGGATGAGCGTCGCCGGCTGGCCGCCGACGGTCGTCCAGCTCAGCCGGTTGCCGGTGAGCGCGACGATCACCCGGTTGCCGCCCAGCTCGTAGGTGCCGGTGAGGCGGGCGAGATATTCCGGATCGCTGAGCCGGGCTTCGGGCTGGCGCGCGAAGGTGACGGTGCCGAGCGCCGGCTCCATCACCGTCTGCAGACCCGATATCCGTCCATAGCCGTCCATCATGAACTGCAGCCGCGCGTCGAGCAGCAGGTGGACCGGATCGGTCGTCGTCGCATCGAACACGTCATAGTGGAAATGCTCGATCGGGCTCGAATCATCGTTGTAGCGGGCGGTCAGGCCTGCACCGGCCTGCCCGATGGCGATGGGGCCGTAGCCGGGATGGGTATAAGTCCCGGAGAAATCGGCCAGGGCATGGCTGGGCCGCGTGCCGGCGACGCGGCTCGCGCCGCGATTGGCGCGGCCGGCCACGTCGCTCGCTTCCCCGGCGCGCTTTCGCGCAAGCGCCTCGCCGACCCAGTCGCGGCCGCTCTCGCCGAGCAGGCGATCCATGATCGCCCAGGTGAGCGCGTCGCGAAGCTCCGAGCCGCCGTGATTGACCAGCACGGTGACGCCGAGGCGCTCGCTCGGCATCAGCGCCACCAGGGTGCTGGTACCGGGAAGGTTGCCGCCATGTTGGACGACCTGGCGGCCGCGATAGATGTCGGTGAACCAGCCAAGGCCGTAGCCGATCGGCACGCGCTCCGGATCGCGGACCGTCGCGCCGAGGGGCATGTGGGTGGCATGCATGTCGGCGAGCGTCGCGGGCTGGACGATCTGGCGCCCCTGGAAGCGCCCCTGCTCGAGATGGACGAGCATCCAGTTGGCGAGATCGTCGACGTTCGAATAGACGCCGCCGGCCGGATTGAGGATCGCCGTGTTCCGGAAGATCGGCACGGTCACCATCCGGCCGTTCAGCACCTCTCGTCCGGCCGCGTGGTTCGGATCGCGCCGCGCCCGCTCCGGCGAGAAGGTGGTCCGGTCCATGCGCAGAGGCTGGAAGACTCGCCGCTCGGTAAACTCCTCCCAACTGCCGTCGGTCATCCGGTCGACGGCCAGGCCGGACAGGATGAACATGATATTGTTGTACTGGAAGCGGGTGCGCATCGGCGCGCTGAAATCGAGCGCGGGCATGCGGGCGATCAGATCGTCCCGCGTCATCGCGTCATGATGGTACCAGACGGCATCGTGCCTGGGCATGCCCGAGCGATGCGACAGCATGTCGCGCAAGGTCAGCCCCTGTGTGGCGGCGGGGTCGGCGGCGCGAAGCTCGGGAATGTAGGTGGTGACCGGCGCGTCGAAGCTCATCCGCCCTTCGTCGACGAGCAGGCCCGCACCGAAACTGGTGAATGCCTTGGACATGGACGCGATCGGGAAGATGGTATCGGCGTTCATCGGCGCATCGGCGTCGGGGTTGCGCACGCCATAGCCGCGAGCGAGGACCACCTCGCCGTCGCGGACGATCGCGACCGCGACGCCCGGCACCTGCCAGGCTTGCAACATCCCCGCGATCGCGTCGTCGAAGCCGGCCAGCGCCTGTTCCGCCGAAGGACGCGCCGCGGCCGTCGAGGCCGATGCCTGCGCGGGCGCGCTCTGGGCAAGGCACGGAAGGGGCGAGAGAAGGAGCAGCAAAGCGGCGGCGGCGTGGAACCGGGTCATGCGGAAATCCCCCTTGTGCGATCGAGGGAAGCTGCAGCAATCCCGCGCCGGCCGCAATGGACCAGCAGGCCGTGGCGCCGCGCTCAGCCTTCGATCACCTCGAAATGAACGATCCGCGCTCCAACTCGAGCAGCAATGCGGCATCGAAATCGTGCTAGTTCGCCTTTGTCGAGGTCGTTGCCGGCGAAGCGGCGAATGGCGGCGTCGTCTTCTCACGGGGCGAACATTGAGACAGGGACGATTTCGCCGTCCCGCCGGTGCAGGCACCAGGCGCCGCGATTGCCCTCCGTGGAACGATGATCGGGGAGGCCGACCTCGGCCATCAGCCGCAGTTAGTCCCCGGATCTCGCGGCCGCAATCCAGCCGTGGCAGCGTCTCGAGATCATGCCCGATCCTTCCCGCCTTCCGATTTGCGCGGCAATCACGATATGGGCCAGTCCGATGGACAATTCCCGCTCCCGTGCCCGCGTGATCCTCTTGAACGCCGCCTTGGGCCCGCTCGACTATCGCGTGCCGCACGGGATGGCGGCCGAACCCGGTTCGGTCGTGATCGCGCCGCTCGGCCCGCGCCAGGTGGTCGGCGTGGTTTGGGAGCCGGATCGCGCCGTCACCGAGGAAGTGGGCGACAATCGGCTGCGTCCGCTGCTCCACGCCTACGACCTGCCTCCGCTCGGCGACGCCCTGCGCCGGCTGATCGAGTGGACGTCGGATTATTATCTGGCGCCGCTCGGCGCGGTGCTTCGCATGGCCCTACCGTCGACGAGCGCGCTCGAGGGCGCCCGCTCCGTCACCGAATATCGCGCCACCGGGCGGGTGCCGGAGCGGCTGACGCCGCAACGCGCCCAGGCACTGGAGCGGATCGGCGAACGGATGGGCTTCATCCGTGAACTCGCCATCGTCGGCGGCGTCTCCGACGCGGTCGTGCGCGGCCTGGTCAAGGCCGGCGCGATCGAGCCGGTCGAGGTGGCGATCGACGCCCCCTATCCCGAGCCGGACCCGGACCACGCCCCGCCGGCGCTCGCCGCCGACCAGGACGAGGCCGCCCGACGCCTCCGCGAAGCGGTCGGCGCCGGCGCCTTCGCGCCGTTCCTGCTCGACGGGGTCACCGGTTCGGGCAAGACCGAAGTCTATTTCGAGGCCATCGCCGAGGCCCTTCGCCGCGGCCGCCAGACCCTCGTCCTCCTCCCCGAGATCGCGCTGACCGAGCCCTTCCTGAAGCGCTTCGCCGCCCGCTTCGGCACCGATCCGGTCGCCTGGCATTCAGGGCTGAGGCAGTCGCAGCGCCGGCGCGCCTGGCGGGCGATCGCGGCTGGCGACGCGCGCGTCGTCGTCGGCGCCCGCTCCTCTCTATTCCTCCCCTATCGGGACCTCGGCCTCATCGTCGTCGACGAGGCGCACGAGGCCAGCTTCAAGCAGGAAGACGGCGTCCAATATCATGCCCGCGACGTCGCGGTGATGCGCGCCAAGCTGGAAGCGATCCCAGTCGTGCTCGCGTCGGCGACCCCTGCGATCGAGACCCGGCACATGGTGGAATCCGGGACCTATGGCGAGCTGCGCCTGGCCGACCGGTTCGGCGGCGCCCGCCTGCCCGACATGGCGGCGCTCGACCTCATCCAGGATCCACCGCCGCGCGGCCGCTGGCTCGCGCCGGCGTTGACGGAGGAGCTTCAGGCGAATCTCGAAGCCGGCGAGCAGAGCCTGCTCTTTCTCAACCGCCGGGGCTATGCGCCGCTCACCTTGTGCCGCCATTGCGGCTATCGCTTCCAATGCCCCAATTGCACCGCCTGGATGGTCGAGCATCGCTTCACGCGGCGCCTGGCCTGCCACCATTGCGGTCATGTCATGCCGGCGCCGCAAGCCTGTCCCGAGTGCAAGGAAGAAGACAGCCTGGTCGCCTGCGGCCCGGGCGTCGAGCGGATCGCCGACGAGGTCCAGTCGCTCTTCCCCGAAGCCCGCACCGCCGTCGTCACCTCCGACACGATCTGGTCGCCGGCCAAGGCCGCCGAATTCGTCGCGCGAATGGAGGCGGGCGAGATCGACATCGTCATCGGCACCCAGCTCGTCACCAAGGGCTATCACTTTCCCAATCTCACCCTGGTCGGAGTCGTCGATGCCGATCTCGGCCTGTCCGGGGGGGATTTGCGCGCCGCCGAACGGACCTTCCAGCAGATCCAGCAGGTTTCGGGACGCGCCGGCCGCGGCGAGAAGCCCGGCCGGGTGCTCGTCCAGACCCACGATCCTTCGGCTGCAGTGATCGAGGCGTTGGTGAGCGGCGACACCGAGGGATTCTACGCCGCCGAGACGGAGGCGCGGCGGGAGGCGGGCATGCCGCCCTTCGGCCGGCTGGCGGCGATCATCGTCAGTTCCGAGAACCAGGCGGAGGCGACCGAAACGGCGCGCCTGATCGGCCGGACCGCCCCGAGCGCCGAGAATATGGCCGTGTTCGGCCCCGCGCCGGCGCCGCTCGCCATGCTGCGCGGCCGACACCGGCTGCGCCTCCTCGTTCACGCCGCCCGCTCGGTGCCGGTCCAGGACATCATTCGCGAGTGGCTGGGAAGCCTCGAATGGCCGAGGAGCGTCCGTGTCGCGGTCGACGTGGACCCCTATTCGTTCCTGTAGCGAGAGGCTCTTCTTCGCCACGATCCGCGCCCGAGCTTGCCAGCGACGGCCCGGCGGACATAGTTCCGCCCGACTCTTCGGGAGACTCGGACGGGCGATGGCAAGATTGCTGGCATTCCTCGCGGCGCTGCTCGTGCTGGCATCCCCCGCACGCGCCGACGACATCTCGGCCGCCGGCCGGGGAGTCGTGCGGGTGGTCGTGATGGCCTTCGAGGATGGCGAGCCGGTCGATTTCGGCCATGGCAGCGGCTTCGCCGTGGCCGCCAACCGGGTGGTGACCAACGCCCATGTCGTCGCCCTCGCCGCCCAGGATCCGAAGGCACTTTCGGTGGTGGTCGGCGTCGTCCCATCCGAAGGCGCGCAGGCCTATCGCGCCCGCGTCGTCGCCGCCGACCCGGCGCGCGACCTCGCTTTGCTCGAGTTCGAGCAGGGATCGCTGCCGCCGCTCGCCCTCTATACCGGCCCCCTCGACGACGGCAGCGGAGTCGCCGCCCTGGGCTATCCCGGCAACGTCGATCTCGCCACCGCCCAGTCCGCCGGCGACTATATCGTGCCGCTGCCACCGACCCGTTCCGCCGGCATCTTCTCCAATGTCCGGCCGATCAACGGCATCACCACCCTGCTCCACACGGCCAACATCGCCCGCGGCCATAGCGGCGGTCCCCTGCTCGATCCGTGTGGACGGGTGATCGGCGTCAACACGCTCATCACCCGCAACCAGGAAGGCGATTCGCCCTTCGCCTTCGCCGTCGCCAATCGCGAGCTCACCGCCTTCCTCCGTCAGGCAGGCCAGGCCTTTCAGGCGACCGCCGCGCCCTGCGTCAGCATGAGCGAGCGGCTCCGCGAGGACGAGGCGCGCGCGGAGGCCGAAGCGAGGGCGCAGCGCGAGGCCCGGGCGACGCGCGAGCGCCAGGCGCGCGAGCTGGCGCTGGCCCGGGTGGAGGAGAGCCGCGAGACGCGCCTCGGCATTTCGGCGCTCCTGCTCGTCCTGTCGCTGCTCGCCTTCGGCGGAGCCGGTATCCTGATCATCAAGAACCGGCAGCGTCCGGCGATCTTCCTCGGCGCCGGCGGCGGGCTGCTGCTGATCGCCGCGATCATCGTCTTCTTCACGCGGCCGAGCCTGGAGGACGCCACCGCCGCGCAGGCGGCCGCCGTGGATGCCGACGCGGCGTCGGCGAGCGCTACGGGATTCGTGGGACGCAATCTGTGCGAGCTGGTGCCCGAGCGCAGCCGAGTCACCGCCTCGTCGAGCGATCCCGTCCCGCTCGAATGGAGCGAGGGTGGCTGCGTCAACCAGCGCACCCAATATGCGCGCAATGGCGACGTCTGGACGCGGGTCCTCGTCCCCGCCTCCGAGCAGGCCGTATCGGTGCTCCAGTTCAGTCCCTCGAGCGGCGAATATGTCGTCACGCGCTACCAGCTCGGCGCCCAACGGATGGCGCGGGTTCGCGAGCTGCGCCGCGGAGTCGACGTCAAGTCCTGCACGGCCAATGCCGAGGCGCGGACGGTCCTGGCCGACCAGCTCCGCGAGATAGGCGAGCTGCTCCCGGAGCTGCCCAACGAGCGGCTCGTCTATCGCTGCCGCAACCAGGGCGCGGCTTCGGCGGAGGGCGCGCCGAAAGCCGGCACCGGCAGCTGACGGACGGCCGGCCTCACCCGTCCCGCTTCCACCCTTCCCTCTCGAGCAGCTTGGCCTTGCGATCGAGACCATAAGCATAGCCGCCGGGCGTGCCGTCACCGCGGCGGGCGCGGTGGCAGGGGATCAGCACCGCGACATTGTTGGCGCCGCAGGCCGTGCCGACCGCCCGCACCGCGCGCGGACGGCCTGCCTTCGCCGCGAGCGCGGCGTAGCTCAGGCTCTGGCCGGGCGGGATTCGCGACAGTTCGCGCCACACCGCTTCCTGAAAGGCGGTGCCACGCACGTCGAGCGGCAGGTCGTGCGGCCGTTCCGGCGCATTCACCGCCGCGGCCGTGCGCGCGATCAGATCCGCCATGGCGGGACCGGCGGGCTCGATCCGGGCGTTGGGGAAGCGCCGGCGCAGCTCGGCCTCGTCCTCGTCGAAGGAGAGGCGGCAGATACCCTTCTCGGTCGCCGCCACCAGCATCCGGCCGAGGTCGGTCTCGGCGGTCGCCCAGTGGATGGTCTCGCCGCGGCCGCCGTCGCGCCACGCCGAGGGAGTCATTCCCAGCCGACCTTTGGCGTCGGCATAGAAGCGCGCCGGTCCGGAATAGCCGGCATCGTAGATGGCGTCGGTGATCCGGCCATTCTCGGCCAGCGCCGCCTCGGTCCGGCGGGCTCGCAGGTTGCGGTAGTAGGCCGCTGCCGTGACGCCGGTGGCGCGCTTGAACAGGCGGTGGAAATGGTGGGGCGAGTAGCCGGCGGCCGCGGCCAGGACCTCGAGCGAGGGCGTCTCCTCCGCCTCGGCGAGCAGCCGCAGCACCCGTTCGAGCGCCGCCGCCTCGCGCGTGACCTCGTCGGGCCGGCAGCGAAGGCAGGGGCGGAGCCCCGCGGCCCGCGCCTCCTCGCCGGTGGCGAAGAAGCGGACATTCTCGCGCTTGGGATGCCGCGCCGCACAGGACGGCCGGCAATAGATGCCGGTGGTGAGGACGCCGGTGACGAAGCGGCCGTCCTGGCTGCGATCGCGCGCCATCACGGCGGCCCAGGCCGCCTCGTCGGGCACAAGTCGGGAATCGTTCACCGCCCGAGCCTGAGGGCGCGCCGGCAGGGATGCAAGGGTAGCCATGGTTCAGTTCCTTTCGATGCGGGCGAGGAAGCAGCCGTAGGCGGCGTTGTGGCCGTGGATCTCCGCCACCTCGGGACGATCGAGAAGCTCGCGGATGCGCGAATCGGCTTCGCCGGGCATGGCGAGCAGGCCGCCGCGCAGCATGCCCTCGCGATCGAAGGCGCGAAGGCCAAGCGTGCGGCGGTCGAGAGCAAGGGGCACCTCGTCCTCGTAGGCGGCTGCCGTTTCCGCCGCTTCACGCACGTAGATGGCGTAAGCCGTGTGGAACGGCGTCGGCGCATCTTGCGAGACATGGTTGACGAGCAGCAGCGATTCGCCGGACGCGGCATCCTCGAACGTCACCCGGCAGGGATAGCCGGTGGGCGAGTCGGCGGTGACGCGGCAGGCATGGCGCTCGGCCAGCTCGACCTCGCTCATCGCGAAGAATGGCCGGAAAGGCTCGGGCGCCAAGCCCTGGATCCGGTAGGTCATGTCGGTTCCTTCCTCGAACGGTGGAGCCGTCCTGGCGGAAATCGCCTGGCGCTGCGTCCCGTGCTTTGCTGTCAAAGCAGGATCGATTCCGGATGGACCGGTGCCGGCGCTCGCGGGGCGGGCGATGACGCCCGAGCCGGCGCAGCTGGCCGAAATTCAGGCGCTCGATCCGGCCCGCCATGGCGCCATCCGCACGGCGACGAGCGCCGACGAGAGGGTGGCCGGCGCGGCCACGCCCGTGGCGGCCGCCGCCGAGGATCAGGCTAGCCCCACCAATCCTCGCCCGGCTCCAGTCCGGCCAGCGTGCGAAGCGGGACCATATCCTCCAGCTCCATGTCCGGCGCCATCAGCAGGATCGGGCGACGCGGCGGCAGGAACCAGAGCAGGATATCCACCATCAGGCTCGCCGGCTGGTCGGGCGGAAAGTCGCTCTCCGGGCGCCCGATCATCAGCGCCCGCCCCGGCCGCATACGCGGATCGGCGACGAACAGCACCCGCGGGTCCTCGAGACCCCAGATCTCCTCGAGATAGCTGCCCATCGCCCGGGCCGCGTAAGGCGGAAGAAAATCGGGCCTCGGAACGGCCAGGGGCATCTCACCGGGCTCGTCGACGCGGACAGTCCGCCGAATCCCGACCTCCTCCACGACCTCGCTCCCCTCGGGAAGGGGCCGGTGATGACTTTCGATGTCGATCGGATCGCCTTCGCTCGAATCATATTCGACGATGCTCAGCAGGCGGCCGAAGGGCACGACATAGGCCGGTTGGTCGACGGGGTCCTCGCGACCCGCATAGAAAGCGACGCCCCAGCCGCGCTCGAGGCAATCCTCAGCGACGTTGGCGAGGCATTGCGAGCGCAGGCCCGGCGAGGCGATGTCGAGACGCAGATAGGGGAAGCCGTCCGGTCCCTCGATCGCCATGGCGTGCGGCTGCCTCACGGCGGCCAGCCAGGCGAGCTCGATGAAGCGCTCGTTCCAGTCCGCGCCGCGCTCTTCCCGCGCCACGTCGAGGAGCTCGAGCAACGCGCGGTTGTCGCTGCGGTCGAACTGGCCCTGCTTCTCGAGTGGGAAGCGTTCGGCCGGCGCCGCCGGTCCGCGCCTGAAAAGGTCGAGCAGGCCCATATCGTCCCCCGTCCCAGCCTCTTCTGTGTACCCGATTTGTTTCGACTGTTCCACCCCATCCGGACCTCGAAGCGGGGACAGCCGCCGCCGCGGCGAACCGCGGAAATCGCCCGCTCCTCCGCCCGCCTTGCATCGCAGCAAAGCGCCTGCTACGGGCGCCGCGACCCATAGGGGAGCGCGCCTGCGCCCCTGCTCGAATGGGACGAAAATCCGATCCGGGAGTTACAAGGCGCGTGGATATTTCCAGCGGCATTCAGGCAAGCCTGGCGGGGCGCTATGCGCTCGCATTGTTCGAGCTTGCCCGTGACCAGAAGCAGCTCGAGGCGGTCGGCGCCAGCCTGGCCACCATTCGTCAGGCGCTGACCGAATCCGAGGATTTCCGCGAGCTGACCCGCAGCCCGCTGATCGGCCGCGAGCAGGCGGTGAAGGCCGTCGGCGCCGCGGCCGAAGCGATGCGGGTCGATCCGCTGACCCGCAACTTCCTGGGTGTCATCGCCCAGAACCGGCGCCTGTCGCGCCTCGCCGACGTCATTCGCGCGTTCAACCAGCTCGCCGCCCGCCATCGCGGCGAGATCACCGCCGAGGTCACCTCGGCGCACCCGCTCGACGACGGACAGGTGGACGCGATCCGGCAGAATCTGCGCGCCCGCATGGGCCGCGACATCGCCGTCGACCTCCAGGTCGATCCGGCCATCCTCGGCGGGCTGGTCGTCCAGATCGGCAGCCAGATGATCGACGGCTCCATCCGCACCAAACTCAACTCCCTCGCTCTGGCGATGAAGGGCTGAACGCCCGCAAGGCTTCGATGAAAGGCTGAAAATGGACATCCGCGCCGCTGAAATTTCCAAGGTCATCCGCGACCAGATCGCCAACTTCGGCACCGAGGCGCAGGTCTCGGAGGTCGGCACCGTGCTGTCCGTCGGCGACGGCATCGCCCGTGTCCACGGGCTCGACAACGTCCAGGCGGGCGAGATGGTCGAGTTCCAGGGCGGCATCAAGGGCATGGCCCTGAACCTCGAGGCCGACAATGTCGGCATCGTGATCTTCGGCTCCGACGCTGCGATCACCGAGGGCAGCACCGTCCGCCGCACCCAGACGATCGTCGACGTGCCGGTCGGCAAGGGCCTTCTCGGCCGCGTGGTCGACGGCCTCGGCAACCCGATCGACGGCAAGGGCCCGATCGAGGCGGCCGAGCGGCGGCGCGTCGAGGTCAAGGCGCCGGGCATCATCCCGCGCAAGTCGGTCCACGAGCCGGTCCAGACCGGCCTGAAGGCGCTCGACGCGCTCGTGCCGATCGGCCGTGGCCAGCGCGAGCTGATCATCGGCGACCGCCAGACCGGCAAGTCGGCCGTCGCCATCGATACCTTCATCAACCAGCGCGCCGCCAACCAGGGCGACGACGAGAGCCAGAAGCTCTATTGCATCTACGTCGCCGTCGGCCAGAAGCGCTCGACGGTCGCGCAGATCGTGCGCACGCTCGAGGAGAATGGCGCGATGGAATATTCCATCGTCGTCGCCGCCACCGCCTCGGAGCCGGCGCCGCTCCAGTTCCTCGCGCCCTATACCGGCTGCACGATGGGCGAATATTTCCGCGACAACGGCATGCACGCGGTGATCGTCTATGACGATCTCTCCAAGCAGGCCGTCGCCTACCGCCAGATGTCGCTGCTGCTGCGCCGTCCGCCGGGCCGCGAGGCCTATCCGGGCGACGTCTTCTACCTGCACAGCCGGCTGCTTGAGCGCGCCGCCAAGATGAACGACGCCAACGGCAACGGCTCGCTCACCGCGCTGCCGATCATCGAGACCCAGGCCGGCGACGTGTCGGCCTACATTCCGACCAACGTCATCTCGATCACCGACGGTCAGATCTTCCTCGAGACCGACCTGTTCTTCCAGGGCATCCGCCCGGCGATCAACGTCGGCCTGTCGGTGAGCCGCGTCGGCTCTGCCGCCCAGACCAAGGCGATGAAGAAGGTCGCCGGCTCGATCAAGCTGGAGCTCGCCCAGTATCGCGAGATGGCCGCCTTCGCCCAGTTCGGATCGGACCTCGACGCCTCCACCCAGCGCCTGCTCAACCGCGGCGCGCGGCTGACAGAGCTGCTCAAGCAGCCGCAGTTCAGCCCGATGCCGGTCGAGGAGCAGGTCGTGTCGATCTTCGCCGGCGTGAACGGCTATCTCGACGGCATCCCGACCGATGCGGTCACCCGCTTCGAGAGCGCGCTGCTCAGCCACATGCGCAGCGACCATGCCGACGTGCTCGCGACGATCCGCCAGACCAAGGCGCTCGACGACGACACGGCCGGCAAGCTCAAGTCGATCATCGGCGATTTCGCCAAGACGTTTGCGTAAGGACGAGGGAGTCATCCCGGCGAAGGCCGGGACCCATGAATGGCGGAAGCGCAGGACCTGACCCCAGCGTTCACAGGTTCCGCCATTCGCCGGAATGACTCGTAAGGGACGAACAGAAAGCCAATGGCCAGCCTCAAGGCGCTCAAGAACCGGATCTCGTCGGTCAAGTCGACGCAGAAGATCACCAAGGCGATGAAGATGGTCGCCGCGGCGAAGCTGCGCCGTGCCCAGATGGCCGCCGAGGCCGCCCGGCCCTATTCGGAACGGATGGCGGGGGTGATGGCGAGCCTCGCCGGCAAGATCACGCCTGGCCCGCAGAGCCCGAAGCTGCTCGCCGGCACCGGCAACGACCAGGTCCATCTGCTCGTCGTCTGCACGTCCGACCGCGGCCTCGCCGGCGGGTTCAACTCCAACATCGTCCGTGCGGCCCGTCGGAAGGCGGAGGATCTGCAGCGGCAAGGCAAGACCGTCTATTTCTACCTGGTCGGCCGCAAGGGACGCGCACCGATCGCGCGGCTCTTCCCGCGCCAGATCGTCCACCAGTACGACACCAGCGGAATCCGCCAGGTCGGCTTCGCCGACGCGCAGGCGATCGCGAACGACATCGTGGAACGCTACACGACCGACGGCATCGACGTCGTCCATCTTTTCTACGCACGCTTCCGCTCGGCCCTGGTCCAGGAGCCCATGGCGCAGCAGATCATCCCGGTGCAGCCGGCCGAGTCCGCCGCCAACGACAGCGGCGCCGGCGTTCCCCCGGCGGTCGAATACGAGCCCGACGAGGAAGAGATCCTGGCCGAGTTGCTGCCGCGCAACCTCTCGGTCCAGATCTTCCGCGCCTTGCTCGAGAATGCCGCGTCCGAGCAGGGCAGCCGCATGACCGCGATGGACAATGCGACGCGCAATGCCGGAGACATGATCAACCGACTGACCATCGAGTATAACCGCACGCGCCAGGCCGCTATCACCAAGGAGCTGATCGAGATCATCTCCGGAGCCGAAGCGCTATGAAGACCCTCCTCCTCGCCCTGGCCGCCGCTGCCGGCGCCGCCGATTCCGCGCCGACCACGGCGCAGTTCAACGCCGCGCTGGCCGCGGCCTGTCCGGATCATCGCGCGGCCACCCGCAACGTCAGCTGCGCGCGCGCCGAAGCCGGCTCGATCCAGTTCTCCTGCCGCTACGAGATGCAGGGCGCGGACGGGC
This sequence comes from Sphingosinicella terrae, assembly GCF_003347635.1. Classification (GTDB taxonomy): domain Bacteria; phylum Pseudomonadota; class Alphaproteobacteria; order Sphingomonadales; family Sphingomonadaceae; genus Allosphingosinicella; species Allosphingosinicella terrae. The sequence continues at coordinate 148,115 of NZ_QDFY01000002.1, read as the reverse complement.
AATGGGCTCAGCACCAGGCGGTACTGCAGCAGGCGGAAGGCGAATGGGTCTGGATCGACGGCCCGACTCGCTGCGACGACGAGGAAGCGCCTGAACTGAATTGAGAATGGGCCTTCCGGCTGAAAGCCGGGGGGCCGAAGCAGAGACCGAACGGGACCCCGGCCCTCGCCGGGGAACGAAGGAACCAACGACTGGCCCTCCGCCCTCAGCGGGGGAACTAGAAGGAAGAAGAGATGGCCACCGCCGCTAAGACCGCACCCACCACCAACATCGCCGGCCGAATCAGCCAGGTGATCGGCGCCGTCGTCGACGTCGCCTTCGACGGCGAGCTGCCCGAGATCCTCTCGGCGCTCGAGACCGAGAATGGCGGCAACCGCCTCATCCTCGAGGTTGCCCAGCATCTCGGCGAGCGCACCGTCCGCACGATCGCGATGGACTCCACCGACGGCCTGACCCGCGGCCAGGAAGTCCGCCACACGGGCTCGCAGATCCGCGTGCCGGTCGGCCCGCAGACCCTCGGCCGGATCATGAACGTGGTCGGCGAGCCGATCGACGAGCGCGGCCCGATCAACACCGACCTGTCGGCGCCGATCCACGCCGAGGCGCCGCTCTTCGTCGACCAGTCGACCGAGAGCTCGATCCTCGTCACCGGCATCAAGGTCATCGATCTCCTCGCCCCCTACGCCAAGGGCGGCAAGATCGGCCTGTTCGGCGGCGCCGGCGTCGGCAAGACCGTGCTCATCCAGGAGCTGATCAACAACATCGCCAAGGGCCATGGCGGTACCTCGGTCTTCGCCGGCGTCGGCGAGCGCACCCGCGAGGGCAACGATCTCTATCACGAGTTCCTCGACGCGGGCGTCATCGCCAAGGACGCCGAGGGCAATCCGACGCCCGAAGGTTCCAAGGTCGCGCTCGTCTTCGGCCAGATGAACGAGCCGCCGGGGGCCCGCGCCCGCGTCGCCCTCTCAGGCCTCACCATCGCCGAATATTTCCGCGACCAGGAGGGCCAGGACGTGCTCTTCTTCGTCGACAACATCTTCCGCTTCACCCAGGCGGGCTCGGAAGTGTCGGCGCTGCTCGGCCGCATCCCGTCGGCGGTGGGCTATCAGCCGACCCTGGCGACCGACATGGGCGCGCTGCAGGAGCGGATCACCTCGACCAACAAGGGCTCGATCACCTCGGTGCAGGCGATCTACGTCCCCGCGGACGATCTCACCGATCCGGCGCCGGCCACGTCCTTCGCCCACCTCGACGCGACGACGGTGCTTTCTCGCGCCATCTCCGAGCTCGGCATCTATCCGGCGGTCGATCCGCTCGACTCCACCAGCCGCGTCCTCGAGCCGCGCACGGTCGGCCAGGAGCATTACGAGACCGCCCGCGCCGTCCAGGAGATCCTGCAGCGCTACAAGTCGCTCCAGGACATCATCGCCATCCTCGGCATGGACGAGCTTTCGGAAGAGGATAAGCTGGTCGTCAGCCGCGCCCGCAAGCTCCAGCGCTTCCTGTCGCAGCCGTTCCACGTCGCCGAGGTGTTCACCGGCATCCCGGGCAAGTTCGTGCAGATCGATGATACGGTGCGCAGCTTCAAGGCGGTCGTGAACGGCGAATATGACCACCTGCCCGAGGCCGCCTTCTACATGGTTGGCGGCATCGAGGAAGCCGTCGCCAAGGCCGAGAAACTGGCTCAGGACGCGTAAGAGAGGCTTCTCTCCCTGCCTCGGCGGGGAGAGGCATTCCCTCCCTCCCCTCGATGGGGAGGGCTGGGGTGGGGTGGCGTTCACGACGGGCTGAGAGCCGGCGGAAGCACCACCCCCACCAACCTCCCCCATCGAGGGGGAGGCTCAAGGCAGGAAGACAAATGGCCGACCTTCACTTCGAACTCGTCACCCCGGAACGCTTGCTCCGCTCGGAGGATGTCCACATGGTCGTCGTCCCGGGTACCGAGGGCGACTTCGGCGTCCTCGCCGGCCATGCGCCGGTCATGTCGACGATCCGCAACGGCGAGCTCGCCGTCTATCGCACCGCCGGCGCCGAGCCGGAGCGGATCGCGATCGAGGGCGGCTTCGCCGAGGTCAACGAGAAGGGCCTGACCGTGCTGGCCGAGAAGGCCGACGTCCCGGCCTGATCCGCTGGGTCATCTGGCGGAAGCCAGGATCTCATTTCCATCTGCGAGTGTCTCGGCGGAAGCTCCGCCGAAGGAACAGGGCTTTCCGCTTTCGCCGGAATGACGGAACGAAGGTGGCGGCCCCTACTCCCCCTCCGGCACTTCCTTCGGCTTCTGGGCGCGCCACAGCCAGAGGCCCGCGGCGACGATGAGTGCGGCGCCGCCGAGGGTCGACAGGTCGAGCGCCGCGCCGAACAGGATCCAGCCGAGCAAAGCTGCGACGAGCAGCTGCACATAGGTCATCGGCGCCACCACCGCCGCCGAGGCGCGGATCGTCGCCGCATAGATGAGCAGATGGGCAACGGTCGCCGTGAAGGCGATGATCAGGCACTTGACGACGACGCTGAGCGGCGGCTCCGGCACGTGGAAAGCGGGATCGCCGGTCAGGGCGAGACCGATCGTGGCGGCGATCAGGATCGGCGAGGCCATCATCGCCGCGAGGAACTGCATCGCGATCGGCGAGGCCGCGCCGGCCGCCTTGCGGTTGAGCATCACCAGGACGGACATCCCCACAGCCGCGGCAAGCGGGAAGAAGGCGACGGCGCCCAGGGCCATGACGTTGGGGCGGAGCACGACGAGCACGCCGGAGAAGGCGAGCAGGGTCGCGACCCAGGTCGCCGGCCGAGTTCGCTCGCCCAGCACGAGCGGCGCCAGCAAGGCGGTGATGATCGGACTTGTGAACTGGACAGCCGTGGCGTCCGCCAGCGGCATCGCCATGACGCCGAGAAAGAAGCAGATCGTCGCCAGCGCGACACCCGCGCCGCGACCGAGCTGCAGCCACGGCAACGGCACGCGAAAGCCGCTCCGCCCTTCCCTGAAGCCGACGACGATCGCCAGCCCGACGGCGCCCGCGGTGTAGCGGAGGGTCGCGACCGCCGTCGCCGGCCATTGCCCAGCCATCGTCTTCACCAGGGCATCGCCCACCGAGAGGATGGCGAAGCCGCAAAGCGCGAGGATGAGAGCTGAGCGAACCGGATGGGCAGACACGCTGGCGGCTGTGCCCATCCGGTTAGGCAATTGTCAAAGTTTCACTTCTATTCACCAGTTCCACCGGCTGGACCGATACGAAAAAGGCAGATCAGGCGAACGTCATGAGTGCATTCGGACGACGCAACGGCATGAATGGCGGCGGCACGAGCGCCCGCCCCAGCTTCGGCAGCGCAAAACCGATGAAGGGGCCGGCGATCGCGCCTCCGGGCGGCGACACCGGCAGCCAGTTCCCGCCGATCGACTCCGTGCCGCTGCCGATGGACGATGTCGGGGTCGGCCTCGAGGGCGGCCTCGCCGCCGAGCGCAACGACGCGATGGCCCGTCTCGCCGACCGTCAGGCGCAGAGCGGCGATCAGAGCTCGTCGCGGAGCGAAGGGTTCGAGGCCTCGATCCACCGGATCAAGGAGCAGGTGCTTCCGCGCCTGCTCGAGCGCGTCGACCCCGAAGCGGCGGCGACCCTGTCCAAGGACGAGCTTGCCGAAGAGTTCCGGCCGATCATCGGCGAGGTGCTGGCCGAGCTCAAGATCAACCTCAACCGGCGCGAGCAGTTCGCGCTGGAAAAGGTGCTGGTCGACGAGCTGCTTGGCCTCGGGCCGCTCGAGGAATTGCTCAACGACCCCGAGGTCAGCGACATCATGGTCAACGGGCCCAGCCAGACCTATGTCGAGCGCAAGGGCAAGCTCGAGGTCGCGCAGATCCAGTTCCGCGACGAGGAGCATCTGCTCCAGATCGCCCAGCGCATCGTCAATAAGGTCGGCCGCCGCGTCGACCAGACCACGCCGCTCGCCGACGCCCGTCTCCAGGACGGCAGCCGCGTCAACGTCATCATCCCACCGCTTTCGCTCCGCGGCACAGCCATCTCGATCCGCAAATTCTCCGAGAAGCCGATCACCGTCGACATGATGAAGACGTGGGGTTCACTTTCCGACAAGATGGCGACCGTCCTCAAGATCGCCGGCGCCAGCCGGATGAACATCGTCATCTCGGGCGGTACCGGCTCGGGCAAGACGACGATGCTCAATGCCATGTCGAAGCTGATCGATCCCGGCGAGCGCGTCATCACGATCGAAGATGCAGCCGAGCTTCGGTTGCAGCAGCCGCACTGGCTGCCGCTCGAGACGCGCCCCCCCAATCTCGAGGGCCAGGGCGCGATCTCGATCGGCGACCTCGTCATCAACGCGCTGCGTATGCGCCCGGATCGCATCATCCTCGGCGAGATTCGCGGCCGGGAGTGCTTCGACCTGCTCGCGGCGATGAACACCGGTCACGACGGATCGATGGCGACGCTCCACTCCAACTCCCCCCGCGAATGCCTGGCGCGTATGGAGAACATGGTGATGATGTCGGACATCAAGGTGCCGAAGGAGGCGATCTCGCGCCAGATCGCCGATTCGGTCGACCTGATCGTCCAGGTGAAGCGCCTCCGCGACGGCTCGCGCCGCTGCACGAACATCACCGAAGTGATCGGCATGGAAGGCGACGTCATCGTCACCCAGGAGCTGTTCAAGTTCGAGTATCTGGACGAGACCCCCGACGGCAAGATCATCGGCGAATATCGCTGCATGGGCCTGCGGCCCTATACGCTCGAAAAAGCCAAGATGTTCGGCTTCGACCAGCCCTATCTCGAAGCCTGCCTCTAGCCGCGGCTTCGTCGCGCCGGCGAAAGCCGCCCTCCGGATCCGTCGCCGGCGCCCGGCCTCTTTGCGGCAGCGCCATAACCGACCATTCTATTGCCGGCGGGCGATGGTTGTCCTGATCCTACCGGGCGTGCTGCGGTTTCCCGCAGGTCCGGCGCCGCGCGAAGTTCACCGAATCGCCAATTCTCCGGTCTAGGCTGGAGCCATGAGCGCGCATTTCACCATCGACGTCGATCCCGCCCGCGATCTCGTACGCATCTCGATGTCCGGGCTTTTCGAAGAGGCCGATATCGAGCGCTTCCTGGAGGCGCGCCGGCTGGCCCACGCCCGCCTGGTCTGTCCGCCCAATTGCCACGTCACGCTCAATGACCTGCGCGACATGAAGATCCAGCCGCAGGACAGCGTCGCCGCTTTCCGGCAGATGCTGTCGGATCCGCACTATCGTTCCCGCCGCCTCGCTTTCGTCGTCGCGCCGACGCTGGCGAAGATGCAGCTGCTGCGCGCCATCGGCGGCCGCAACGCACGCTTCTTCGAGCATCCGGAGGAAGCGGAGGACTGGCTGTTCGCCCATGACGAGGTAGACGCGCAGAGGCGCGCCTACGGCTGACGCCCCGATCCGTCCCGGCGGCTCAGCGATGCGTCGCCAGGATCACGGCCGCCGCCGCGGCGAACAAGGCGGCGACCTGGATACCGCGCCAGGGCACCCAGCCCGGATCGTCGAGCGAGCGGCGGCGAGTCCGTCGCCAGTCCGCCACGCCGGCGACCACCGCCAGGATGACGGCCGCGATCGCCCCGCCCCACCAATAGCCCGCTTGCGCCGTCATCCGCTGTCCTTCATGAACCCTGCATAGCGCCCGCCGACCGGCGGCCGCGCACCATGTAGGGAGTGGATGATGTTGCGCCAGAGCCTGCCGATCGCCCTTTTCGCTACCGCGCTCGCCTTCGGCGGGGGCGCCGTGCTCGCCCAGCATCAGGGCCAGGGCGGCCACGACGCCGCACAGCCTCACCAGGCCATGAGCCACCAAGCGGGCGAGCACCGGCCCTGGCACGACGCGCTCCATTCCGCGATCCGCGCCGACACCCGAACCCCGGCCAATGTCGCGCGCGACCGCTACCGCCACCCGTTCGAGACACTGTCCTTCTTCGACGTCGAGCCCGACGATACGGTCGTCGAGATCTGGCCGGGCGGCGGCTGGTACACCGAGATCCTCGCCCCCTATATCAAGCAGGGCGGCGGCACCTATTATGCGGCGTCGCTGGGCAATCGGCAGGACGCGCTGCAACGGCTCCAGGCGGCCAATGCCGGCCTCTACGGCGACATCCGATTCGCAGCCTTTCCCGCCTTCGAAGCGAGCGAACCCAGCGTCCCGGACGGGACCGCCGACGTCGTCCTCACCTTCCGCAACGTCCACAACTTCCAGATGGGTTATCAGCGCGACAGCCAGCCCTACAGCGAAGAGGCGTTCCGCCAGATGTTCGCGATGCTGAAGCCGGGCGGCACGCTCGGCATCGTCGACCATCGTTTGCCCGAGGATGCGGACAGCGAGCGCGAACGGACCAGCGGCTATATCAAGGTCTCGACCGTCAGGCGGCTCGCCGAAGCCGCCGGCTTCCGCTTCGTCGGCGCCTCCGAGGTCAATGCCAATCCGCAGGACAGTGCAGATTGGCCCAACGGCGTCTGGACGCTGCCGCCACGCCTCGCGCGTGGGGACCAGGATCGCGATCGCTATCTCGCCATCGGAGAGAGCGACCGGATGACGCTGAGGTTCGTGCGGCCGGAGTAAGGGCGCGTCCCTTACCATGATCCCGCGACTGGAAGGATAGCCGGCCGCGGGCCGGCCAAGGCCGGGGACATGGCGGAGGCCGGACGGCCTCGTCCCGCCGAAGCGCGGGCGAAGAACCTAGCCGAGCTTGTCCAGCTTCTTCTGCAGCTCCTGGAGCTGCGATTTGAGCGCGGCGAGCTCGCTCTTGGTGTCGGCGGCCGGCTCGCCGGTCACCGGCGGCTCGCCTGCAGGGCTGCCGCGGCCGGTCGCGGCGGCGGCGGTGAACATCTCCATGTTGCGCCGCGCCATCTCCGCGAACGGATTGGTGGCGAAAGCGCCCGCCATCGCTTCGCGAAACTGGTTCTGGTTGCGCTGCAGCGCTTCCAGCGATGCCTCGAGATAGTCGGGCACGACCGACTGCATCGAATCGCCGTAGAGCGAGATCAGCTGCCGAAGGAAATTGACAGGCAGCATCGTCGCGCCGCGAGCCTCCTCCTCCATGATGATCTGGGCGAGGACGCTGCGCGTGATGTCGTCACCGCTCTTGGCGTCGACCACTTTGAAGTCGCGTTTCTGGCGCACCATCTGCGCCAGCCGCTCCAGCGTGATGTAGGCGGAGCTTTCGGTATCATAGAGCCGCCGGTTCGCATATTTCTTGATGATGACCACGTCGTCATCTGACCGGGATGCGGCCATGCCGAGTTCCTCTTGCCGGGAGGAAAGCAGCCTAGCACCAAAATTTGCGGCACCGCAACACAGGCCCCGGCCGCTCACCCTGTTCCTTTCCATGCTGCGCGAAGAGACCGCAGCAAATCCCGCTCGGACAGCGGCCGCGCTGGCCGGCCTGCGCCGTTATCAGGAAGCGGCTCGCGACGCTGCTCCGCAGCCGATGCCACCGATCGCAACGGTCCGCCATGCGAGCCTGCGCGACTATGGCGGCGAAGGTCCGCCGGTCCTGTTCGTGCCGTCGCTGATCAATCCGCCGACCGTGCTCGACCTCGGCGAGCGGTCGCTTCTGCGCTGGCTCGCCGGCCGCGGGCGACGCGTCCTGCTGCTCGACTGGGGCTGGCCGGATCCGGGCCGCGCGGGCCTGTCGGTAGCCGGGCATGTCGAGGAGATCCTGCTGCCATTGGCCGCCGCCCTGGGCGAGCCGGTCGATCTCGTCGGCTATTGCCTGGGCGGGACGATGGCGGCGGCCGCTGCCCGCCCGGCCGGCGCGCGCAGTCTCGTCCTGATCGCGTCGCCCTGGCGCTTCTCGGCTTTCCCCGAAGAGGCGCGCACGCGGCTGGCGGGATTGTGGCAAGGCGCCCGACCTGCCGTGGAGGCGCTCGGCGTCCTGCCGATGGAAGCGCTGCAGAGCGCCTTCTGGTCGCTGGATCCCGGCCGCACGGTGGCCAAGTTCGAGGCCTTCGCGACGATGGGGGCGGAGGAAGCTCGGATGTTCGTCGCTCTCGAGGACTGGGCGAATGACGGACCGCCGCTGGCCGGGGCCGCCGCCCGCGAGCTGTTCGAGGACTTCTTCGCCGCCGATCGTCCCGGGCGCGGCGAATGGCGCGTTGCCGGCGAACCCGTTGCACCCAGTGATCTGACGCTGCCGACCTACGACATCGTCTCCACCACCGACCGGATCGTCCCGGCCGGCACGGCCATGGGGCGTGGCGATCGTCTGGCGCTGGCGCAGGGCCATGTCGGGATGATCGTCGGTTCACGCGCGCGCCAGGCGCTGTGGGAGCCGCTCGCCGGCTGGCTTTCCCGCACTGCAGCAAAGTGGTAGGCGGCGATCATTCGCCCCTTTCCCTCACGGGGAAAGGGGCAGCGCCGGGCGCGGGATCGGAGGAACGGTTCCGGCCCGGGCGCGCCCCTGACCGCAACTTCTCTCCCGAAAGGAGGGAGGAAGACCAATGGAGCCGACCATGACCGATGTCGTCATTACCGCCGCCAAGCGCACGCCCGTCGGCGCCTTTCTCGGCGCCTTCGCCACCACCCCCGCCCATGAGCTCGGTCGGGTGGCCATCGAAGCCGCGCTCGCTCAGGCAGAAGTTGCGCCCGAGGAGATTTCGGAAGTGATTCTCGGCCAGGTGCTGACCGCGGCGCAGGGCCAGAATCCGGCCCGGCAGGCGGCGATGGCTGCCGGCATCCCGAAGGAAATACCGGCGTGGGGCGTCAACCAGGTGTGCGGATCCGGGCTCCGGGCCGTCGCGCTGGCCGCGCAGGCGATCCGGACCGGCGATTCGGCGATCATGGTCGCCGGCGGCCAGGAGAATATGAGCCTGTCGGCCCATGCCCAGAATCTTCGCACGGGGACGAAGATGGGGGGGCTCGAGCTGATCGACACGATGATCAAGGATGGCCTCACCGACGTGTTCAACGGCTATCATATGGGCATCACCGCCGAGAATCTGGCGGAGCAGTACCAGGTGACGCGCGACGAGCAGGATGCCTTCGCCGCCGCGTCGCAGCAGAAGGCCTCGAGGGCGCGGGCAGAAGGGCGCTTCAAGGACGAGATTGCCGGCGTCACCGTGAAGAGCCGCAAGGGCGAGACCGTCGTCGATGCCGACGAATATATTCGCGACGGCGTCGAGCAAGCAGGGCTGGCCGGGCTCCGCCCCGCCTTCCGCAAGGACGGCACCGTCACCGCCGGCAATGCCTCCGGCATCAATGACGGCGCGGCTGCGCTCGTCCTGATGAGTCGCGAGGAAGCCGAGCGCCGAGGCGCGCCGATCCTCGGCCGGGTCGCCAGCTGGGCATCGGCCGGCGTCGATCCCTCGATCATGGGCATCGGGCCCGTCCCCGCGTCCCGGCGCGCGCTCGAGAAGGCCGGCTGGTCGATCGCCGACCTCGACCTGATCGAGGCCAATGAGGCGTTCGCCGCGCAGGCGCTCGCGGTCGGCAAGGAGCTGGGCTGGGACGCCGACAAGGTCAACGTCAATGGCGGCGCGATCGCCATCGGTCATCCGATCGGCGCGAGCGGGGCGCGCGTGCTGACCACCCTGCTCTACGAGATGGCAAAGCGCGACGCTCGCAAGGGCCTAGCCACGCTCTGCATCGGCGGCGGCATGGGCATTGCGCTTTGCATCGAGCGGAGCTGACCTCCTGCTTCGCGTAGCCGTACCGTTTCGGTACAGCAACGACCATCCGGCCCGCCGGCGCTTGGCAGAGTCCGCCGCTTCATCATAACCCTCGGCCGCCGGCGGGAGGCGGCAGGGATGATCGCGTTGATCTGGCGGTTCGAGGTGCGCGAAGAGAATCGGACGGCGTTCGAGGCGGTCTACGGACCAAAGGGCGACTGGGCGCAGCTCTTCACGCGCAGCGGCGGCTTTCGCGGCAGCGAGCTGCTGCGCGCGCAGGACGGTTCCTATCTCACGGTCGACGTCTGGCGGGCCAAGGCCGATTTCGACGCCTTCAAGGCTGAGCACGGCGCGGATTACGAGGCGTTGGACCGCCGCACTGAAGGCTGGACCCGTGCCGAGCACCCGCTCGGCGAATATCTGGTCGTCGACTAGACCGGATTGTGATCTGATCGGATCAGATCATTCGGTATAAGGGATGATATATCTCGATTTCCTAGTCGTCGGATGATCCCATCCGACTAGAAATCGCTCTACGCGAGCCCGGTCGAAGCCTCGGCTCAGGACTCCTTCACCGGGCGCGAATGCCAGGCTTCACCGTCGAAGGTGAAGCGGGCCTCGCCACGCCCCTCGAATTGCGTGCCGCTCCACGCGATCACCTGCAGGTCGATCTCGTCGTTGCGGACGGCATGGATCAGGTTGAAGCTCTGCGCCTCGCCCGCGCGCAATCGCGTGGAGGTGGCGGTGCCCGCCTGGATGACCAGCGCCGGACCGGAATTCTCCACCATCTCGCGGGCGGATCTGGAGAAGGTGCGATGGAAATGCCCGGCGAGGAGAATGTGGACCCCCGCTTCGCTCACCGCCTCGAGCGCGTCCTGATGCCGCCCGACCACCTTCGTCAGCGCCCCTTCCTCGCCGATCGGCATGGCGAACAAGGGGTGGTGGGTGACGAGGATCCGCGTGCGATCGTCGCCGACGTCTCGAAAACGCTCGCGGATGATCGCCATCTGCTCGCGATTGATGCGGCCATCCTTGATGGTGAGCGAGCGCGCCGTATTGATGCCGAGCACGGCGCAGCGTTCATTCTCGAACCAGGGGCAGAGATCGTCGTCGATGAAGCGACGATATCGGTGGAGCGGCCGGGCGAAGCGGCGGACGACGTCGTAGAGCGGCACGTCATGATTGCCCGGAACGCCGAGCGTCGGCAGCCCGGCCGATTCCAGCCGGTCGAGAAAGGCGGCAGCCAGCCTGTACTGGTCGACTCGGGCACGCTGGGTGAAATCGCCGCTGACGACGACGAGATCGGGTCTCTGCTCGGCGAGCCAGGCCTCGGCGCCGGCTATGACCGCGGGATCGTGCGCGCCGAAATGAACATCCGAAAGGTGGGCGATCCTGGCCATGGCGGGACAACCCCCAGCCGCGATCAGGGTTTCGCGTCGTCCGCGAGCGCCGGCAGCGACCTTATTTCCATACCCGCTCGAAGCGTGCGCCGAGCCCGGTCAGCAACTCGTACTGGCTGAGGCCGGACTGGGCGGCAGCGCTCGGCAGATCATAGTCGAGTTCCACCCAGTCGCCCTCCTTCAGTGTTGGATCGGCATCGACGCAGATGGTGGTGAGGTCCATCGAGATGCGCCCGATCACCGGCGCCTCGATCCCGCCGATCCGGGCGCGCCCGGTTCCCGAGAAAGCGCGCAGATAGCCGTCGGCATAGCCGATGTTGAGGATCGCCAACTCGCGCGGCGCCTCGGCGATGAAGGTTGCGTTATAGCCGATGCTTTGACCCGCCGCGACGCGGCGGCGCTGCACGATCTGCGCCTCGACGCGTACCACCTGGCGGATGTGGCCCTGCGCCTCGGGGCGGGGGATACCGCCGTAGAGCGCGAGGCCGGGACGGGTCAGATCGAAGGCATAGTCGGCCCCCAGGCAGATGCCGGCGCTATTGGCGAGACTGCGCCGGCGTGCCCGTGCCCGCCCGGACACATCGGCGAAGTCCTGGCGCTGGCGGACGTTCATCGGCCCGTCCTCGTCGGCGCAGGCCAGATGGCTCATGATGGTCTCGACGTCGAGCCCGTCGAGCAGGCCCGCGGCAACGTCGGCGGCCGAGACGCCGAGCCGGTTGAAGCCGGTATCGATCATCACGTCGCACGGCCGGCCGGTCCCGCGCCACCTTTCCACCTGCTCGCGGCTGTTCAGCACCGGCCGCGCCCGCGACCGCACCGCCTCGCCAAGGTCTTCCGCGCCGACGCCGTGGAGGACCGACAGATTGAGGTCCCCGGGCCAGGGCATCAACGCGGCGGCCTCCGCCCAGGTGGCGACGAAGAAGTCGCGGCAGCCGGCATGCTGCAGGCGCTTCACCGCCTCGCGCGCACCGAGTCCATAGCCGTCGGCCTTCATGGCGGCGCCGCAGGCCGCGCCCGCGCTGCGATGAGCGAGCCAGTGCCAGTTGGAAACGAGCGCGTCGCCGTCGAGCGCCAGGCGCAGGGGGAAATGGGCCATGAGCGGGGCCGTAGCGTGGCGGTTGGGGCGAGTCACGGGGGCGGGCTCGACCTCCCGCTCAAGTCTCCTCGCGTCCCTAATCCAGATTCTTGCCCGAAGTTTCCGGCAACCAGAACAAGGTCACGACCAGCGCCATGGCGACGACGCCGACGGTGTACCAGAGCCCCGAAAAGGGATCGCCGGTGCGGGCGACGATATATTGGCTGATGAAGGGCAGGAACCCGCCGAAATAGCCTGTTCCGATATGATAGGGCACCGACAGCGAGGTATAGCGGATCCGCGCCGGGAACAGCTCGACCAGCAAGGCCGCGACGGGACCGTAGGTCATTCCGCTGAGCAGGCCGATGATGATGATCGCGATCACCACCTGGACAGCGCTGGAGAGCGGCGGCACCGTCTTCTCGAGACGATAGCCCGCCGCGGCGAGGGCAGGCTCGAGCTGGGCCGGATCCTCCGCGTCCACGGTGCGGGCGCCGATCCGCACCTGATAGGCATCGCCGCGCCAGCCCGAGGTCGGCTCGAGATGATACGCGATACCGCGGCGGGTGAGCGCGTCCAGCGCCCGTCCGCACGGGGTCGCCTGCTGTCCTTGTGCGAAGGGGTTATAGTCGCAACCGGCCCCCTGAACGATCACCGGGTTCCGCTCCATCGCCTCGGACAGCTCGGGATTGGCGGCCGCCGCCATCCAGTGGAAGAGCGGGAAGATGAGGAGGATGGTGAGGGCATAGCCGATCACGATCGGCTTCTTGCGGCCGACCCGGTCGGACAGCCATCCGAACAGGATGAACCAGAAAATGCTGAAGGCGGCCGCGATGCCGACCATCAGACGCGCGGCGGTGTCGTCGATCCTGAGCGCGTTCTGAAGGAAATAGAGCCCCTGGAACTGGGCGGTATACCAGATCACGGTGAGTCCCGCGGCGATGCCGAAGAGCGAGACGAAGATAAGCTTTACCTGGCGCCCGCCGCGGAAGCTCTCCCGCAAGGGGTTGCGGGCGGTCTTTCCCGCGTCCTTCATCGCCTGGAAGACCGGGCTCTCCTTCAGCTTGAGCCGCACCCAGAGCGACACGGCGAGAAGCAGCAGCGATACCAGGAATGGGATCCTCCAGGCCCAGCTGTCGCGCGCCTCCGGATCGACCAAGGCGTTGGTCGTCAGCACCGTCACCACGCTGAGCAGGAAGCCCCCGATCACGCTGGCCTGAATGAAGCTGGTGTAGAAACCGCGCTTGTTCCGCGGCGCATGCTCGGCGACGTAGATGGCGGCGCCGCCATATTCGCCGCCGAGGGCCAGGCCCTGGAGCAACCGGCAGACGACCAGCAGGATCGGCGCGGCGATGCCGATCTGGGCGTAGGTCGGCAGCATTCCGACGGCGGCGGTGGCGAGCCCCATCAGGGTGATCGTGATGAGGAAGGTGTATTTGCGGCCGAGACGATCGCCGATCACCCCGAACAGGACCGCACCGATCGGGCGTACGCCGAAGCCCGCGCCGAACGTCGCCAGAGTGAGCAAGAACGCCGCCGTGGGGTTGGTCGTGGGAAAGAAGAGCGTCGCCAGGACGGGAGCCAGCGTTCCGTAGATGAAGAAGTCGTACCATTCGAAGACGGTGCCGAGCGACGACGCGACGATGACCAGCCGGTCGCGCTTCGGATCGATCACATGATCGTCGGCTTCGCCGCCGGAGGCGTCCGCCCCACCGACATTCTCGGCCATCGAAGCCATAGACCCTCCCCTTCCCCAGCATGCAGAGTAAGCGGGGAAACGGCCGTGCGGCAAGCGGGAGCTGGCGTTGCGATTACAGCAACGGGAGCTTGCCGACTATGTCCGTTCTCAGAACGGATGGCAGCCGCCTTGCACGCCATCGGCGACGACGGGGCGGTTGCGCGGCTCGGCTGAGACTTAGGGTCTGTCCTGGTCAGGCTCAGGCGATCCCGACACCTCCCTCTGGCCAGGACAGACTCTTAGACCTTGAGATGATCGAGGACCGCCGGAAGAAGCTGCTCGGCCGCTCGGACGGCGGAATCGGGTTCGTCTCCGAACACGCCGTCCAGGGCCAGGCGGACGAAGCCGTGGACCATCGACCAGGCGGCGATCGTGGCCGGGGCCTTCCCTGGCGTCTCCGCGGAAGCGGAGCCGCCCGCCACCGCCCCATCGATGATCGCGTAGGAACGCTCGCAGGCCCGCGCATATTCCTCATCTTCGCGGTCGACGAGAGAATAGCGCCACATCAGGTCGAACTTCGCCGGTGCGGCGAGGGCGAAGCGGACATAGGCCAGCCCCTGCGCACGGATCCGGCCGTCTTTGGCGGCGGCGGCATCGGCCGCTTCCAGGGCATCGCCGAACTGCACGAAAGCGCGGGTTGCCAGCGCGGTCAGCAACCCGCGGGAATCGCCGAAATGATGGGCCGGCGCCGCCGGCGACACGCCCGCCCGTCGCGCCGTCTCGCGCAACGAAAAGCCGTCGACGCCGCGTTCCAGGATCAACGATTCGGCTGCCTGGAGGAGGGCGTCGCGAAGGGCGCCATGATGATATTGACGTCTGTCGCGTGGACCGGTCTTGACACTGTTCAGATTGTCGCTCATACGCTATCTGTACATCGTTAAGATAGGAGCGGCAACATGCTTGATCCAGATCTCGCCTTCCGTATCGGCGGCCTCCTCGCCATGACCGGGTGGGCCGGCCTTCTCGTCTCCTTGTTCTTCGCGCCCGCGCGCCCGGCGGCTGTCGCCGCCGCCCGCCTGGGGCTTCCGGCGATCCTCGCCCTCGCCTACATCCTGCTCATCGCCGCCGGGTGGAACGCCGAAGGCGGCGGCTTCGGCTCGATCGCGGAGGTCCGGGCGCTGTTCGCCGACGACAGCGCACTCGCCGCCGGCTGGCTCCATTATCTCGCCTTCGATCTGTTCGTGGGCGCCTGGATCGCGGAGGAAGGCCGCCGCCACGGCATCCACCCCCTCCTCCTCGTCCCCTGCCTCGCTTTGACCTTCCTGTTCGGTCCCGCGGGCCTGCTGCTCTTCCTTCTGCTCAGGCTCGCTCTTCGCCAGCCGCGAAAGGAGATCCCGGCATGACCAGTCTCGCCCTCCCCCAGACCGCGGCGAAGGTGACCGCGGCTCGAGCGACGTTGATGTCGCGCCAAGGCACCCTCGCCCGCTACGGCCTCGGCCTCGCCCTCCTTGCAGCGGCGGCCGCCGCGATGATGGCGATCGACCCGCGCACGTTGCCGAGCGGGATCAACGTCTGGATGAAGCCGACCAAGTTCCTGGTCTCCGTCTCGATCTTCGCGCTCACCATGGCCTGGTATTTCGGCTTCGTGCGGCCGGAGCGCCGCGGATCGCCGTCCATGCGGGTCACCGCGGCGGTCCTGATCGCGTCCGGCACCTTCGAGCTCGCCTGGATCGGATGGCAGGGTGCGAACGGGCTCGAGTCCCATTTCAATGTCGACACGCCCTTCTACGCGCTCATGTACGGCCTGATGGGCCTGTTCGCGCTGATCCTGACCGCGACGACCCTGCCCCTAGCGTGGGAAATCGCGCGGCGGCCCGCCGCTCATGTCAGCCGCGACCTCCAGGCGGCGCTGGTGATCGGGCTGGTCCTCACCTTCCTCCTCGGCGCCGGCTTCGGCATTGCCGTCGCCGTCAACGGAGGGCATTCGGTCGGGCCGGAGGCCGGCGCCGTCCCGGTCTTCGGCTGGAACCGGAGCGGCGGCGATCTGCGCATCGCCCATTTCGTCGGCATCCATGCCCAGCAGGCGATCCCGCTCCTCGCCTTCGCCGCCCGAATTTTGCCCGAGCGCCGGCGCTGGCAGGTGCTGATCGTCGGCACGGCAGGTTATGTCGGGGTCGCGGTCGCCCTGTTTGCACAGGCCGCGGTCGGCATGCCGCTTCTCCCGCTCTAGCAACCTGATCGATCCATATCGGCGGCCGCCGCTTCCCAGTGACGGCTGTCGAACGCCTTCACGGTCGCCTTGAGACGGGAAGGATCGTCGAGCGCGTTGGCGTTGACGCTCCAGGCGTCGGGATGCGACCGCGGCTGGTAGAAGCTCTTCACGCCGCAGATACGGCAGAAGAGGTGGTTCGCCGTCCTGGTTCCGAAGCGATATTCGGAGAGGCTATCGGCGCCGCGGATCAGTCGAAAGTCGCGGTGAGGAACGATCAGATGCCGAAAGCCGGTGCGAATGCAGATCGAGCAATTGCAGTCGAACAGTTCCACCGGCTCCGGCAGCTCGGCCGAGAAACGGACGGCGTCGCAATGGCATCCCCCCTCGACCTTCATCACCTCGGCTCCTTAACGCCCACCGTTCCCGGAGCGGCGTCGGGACACATAGCGTCCGGCAGCCGCCTCGTCACACCGGACGGCGTGCGAACGGGTGCGACGAATGGGTTGCGGACGCGGCAATCCCGCCTCACCTGAGGCCTGTGACCGAACTGCCGCTCCAACATTGCTTTCCGCCAGTGGTGCGGCCGGACACGCGCTTGCTCCTGCTCGGCAGCCTGCCCGGCGCCGTCTCCCTCGCACAGGGCCGCTATTACGCCCACCCGCGAAACCAGTTCTGGCGGCTGGCGAGCGCGGTGATCGAGGTCGACCTGGCGGAGCGACCCTATGAGGAGCGGCTGGAAGCGCTCCTCGATGCCGGCATCGGGCTGTGGGACACGGTCGCGGCGGCGCGCCGGCAAGGCAGTTTGGATGCCGACATCCGGCTGCACGCCGCAAGCGACCTGCACCGGCTGGCCGTCGATCTGCCCGAGTTGCGGGCGATCGGCTTTAACGGCGGGACTGCGGCGCGGATCGGCCGCGACCAGCTTGGGTCGGGGCACGGGCTCCATCTCGTCGATCTGCCGTCGAGCAGTCCCGCCTACACGCTGCCCTTCGAGACGAAACGGGATGCCTGGCAGCGTCTGCGCGACTATCTCTGACTGCGGCAGAAGGCGACGATCTTCTCCGCAAGTTCGGACCGGGCGATGACGATATCCGGCACGATCGTGTCGGCCCGATTGTAGCGCAGCGGCTCGCCGTCGATTCGGCTGGCGTGCAGGCCCGCACCGAGGGCGACGGCGGCGGGCGCGCAATTGTCCCACTCATGCTGCCCGCCGGAATGGAAATAGATGTCGGCATCGCCGGCGATGACCGCCGCGGCCTTGGCGCCCGCCGAGCCCATCGGCGCGATCTCGGCGCCGAGCCTCTCCGCCAGCGCCTCGGCCAGGGCCGGCGGCCGGGTCCGGCTGACGAGCATCAGCGGTCGTGGTCGCGAGGCTTCGGGCGGCGAAGGACACTGGTCCGAACGGAACAGTTGCCCCCGCGCCGGCAGAGCGACCGCGCCGATCCGCGGCTGGCCTTTCACCGCCAGCGCGACATGGACCGCCCAATCGTCGCGTCCCTCGCCATATTCCCGGGTGCCGTCGAGCGGATCGATGATCCACGCCCGGTCGCTGGCGAGGCGCTCCGGCCGGTCCGGGCTCTCCTCGGAAAGGACGGGATCCTGCGGGCGCCATTCGGCGAGGGCGGTCAGGATGAAGGCGTTGGCGACCTTGTCCGCGACATGGCCAAGCGCCGCGCCCTGGAGCAGCCGGCTCCCCCGCAGCTCGGCAAGCAGCCGCCCTGCGCCTTCCGCAAGCCGCGCCGCCAGCTCCTCGTCCGTCATTCGCCCCCGCCCTTTCCGTGCTTGGGGCGCCCTTGCCGCAATTCCGCCACGAAGGCGAGAGAGTTCGCGGCCCGCCATGGTTAACGGCTTCTTTACCGCTACCGTATATCTACGGTGGTCATTGGGGATGACTTGAAGGGGGGATATTTCAGATGGACATCATCCTGGCCGCATTGCTGGCGGGAAAGACGGTCCTGCCGACGATCGACCGTCAATCGCTCGAGCTCCAGGCTCGGGCGGAGGCGCTTCAGTCTCGCGCCGCGCCGGCCTCGGCGCGTCGGCCGGCCGTGCGCCGCGCCGCCAGCTCGGGATCGCTGGATCTCGGTTCGATCACCACAATCTGCCGCGCCGCCGGCAATCAGACGGATCCGGCCGGTTTCATCACGCGCATCAGCCGCGCTTACTCCCTGTCGAACGACGAGAGCAGCTCGCTTCGCTCGAGCTGCGCCGCCTATCTCGCCGGCCGCGCCGACGCCGGGCGCACCGCCGACTGAACGGAATACGGCCGACGCCGTGAGCGAGCCATTCCGGGCCGCTGCCCGGCACGTCCTTGCCTTTGGACCGGTCTTCGGAGGCAAGGATCGTTGCCGCGCCGCGCGCGCCGGAATGGCTCGCCGATGGCCGCTCGGCGCGTGACCTCGCCTAGATATTCGGCTAGCGCCGCCGCGGTGAACGGCGCGGATTTCCTGATCATCGGCGGCGGCGTCGCCGGGCTGTCGGCTGGCGCCCGGCTCGCCCGACACGGCCGCGTCGTCGTGCTCGAGGCGGAGGCGGCGCTCGGCTTCCACAGCTCCGGCCGAAGCGCGACCTTCTCCCATTTCGGCATCGGCAACCGCATCGTGCGCTCTCTGACGGCGCACAGCCGCGATTTCTTCATCGCCGCCGGCGACGGCGTCCTCGCCCACCAAAGCCCGGCCCTGTTCGTCGCCACCGAGGAGATGGCGCCGACCCTGGAGGCCCTTCACCGCGACATGGCGGCGCACACGAACAGCCTCGTCCGGGTCGACGAAACGGAAATGCAGCGCCTGTGTCCGCCGCTGCGCATCGGCGCCGACTCGATCGTCGACGGCCTCCTCTATACGGAAGGACTTCGGCTCGATTCCGACGCGCTGCTCCAGGCCTATGCGCGGGAGATCCGCGCTGCCGGCGGGATCGTCGAAACCGGCCGCCGGGCCGCCGCTGTCGCCTTCGAGGGCGGCACGTGGAGGATCCGGACCGACCAAGGCGAGCTTTGGTCGGCGCCGGTGCTGATCGACGCCGCCGGCGCCTGGGCGGACGAAGTTGCTGCGCAGGCGGGCGTCAGGCCGCTCGGCCTCAAGCCGTTGCGGCGGACGATCATCGTCGTCGATGGCCCCGCCGGCGCGGACGTGCGCGGCTGGCCGTTCGTCAAGACCGCCGTCGACGATTTCTACATCCTGCCGGAATCGGGCCGTCTGATGGCGTCGCCGGTCGACGAGGTCGAAAGCGGCCCGTGCGACGCCCAGCCCGAGGAATATGACGTCGCCCTCGCCGCCTGGAAGGTCGAGCGCTACACCACGCTTTCGGTCGCCCGGATCGCCCATCGCTGGGCGGGCTTGCGAACCTTCACGACCGATCGCACGCCCGCCCTCGGCTTCGATGAGGACGCTCCCGGCTTCTTCTGGCTTGCCGGTCAGGGCGGGTTCGGCCTGCAGACGGCTCCCGCGGTCGCCGAGGCGGTCGAGGCCTTGGTCACTGGCGCCGCGTGGCCGGAGCGGCTCGCGGCCGCCGGCGTCGGCGCCGAGGACGTCGACCCGAAGCGGCTACGCCAGCCTACTTGATCATCGGCCTTGAAACATGCTGCTAGGCGCTTCGTTGGGAGCGCGATGCGAGCAGGGGTGGACGTCGATCTGAAGCCTGGCCCCGGGGCCGAAGCGGACGCGCCGCCGCAGCCGCCCCTGTCGCGCGTGCGACTGGTCAAGCGAACGGCCAAGATCGTCGCCGTCCTGCTGGCGCTGATCATCCTGTGGCTCGTCCTCACCGCGCCGCTTTCGCGTTCGCTCCAGCCGGTCGGCGCGCCGGGGCTGACCATCTTGTCGGCAGAGGGCGAGCCGATCGCGCGCCGTGGCGCGATCATCGGCGAGCCGGTCGACGTCGCCCAGCTTCCGCCTCATGTCGGCCAGGCCTTCCTCGCGATCGAGGACCGCCGCTTCTACATGCATATCGGCGTCGATCCCTGGGGCATCGCCCGCGCCATGGTCCGGAACCTGCGGGCCGGGCGTGTTCGGGAAGGCGGAAGCACGATCAGCCAGCAGCTGGCCAAGACCAGCTTCCTCAGTCCCGACCGCACCGCCGCGCGTAAATTCCAGGAGGCGCTGATCGCGCTCTGGCTGGAGGTCTGGCTGAGCAAGGAGGACATCCTCAGCCGCTATCTGTCGAATGTCTATTTCGGCGACAATGTCTACGGGCTGCGCGCCGCCGCCCGACACTATTTCGACTCCGATCCGGAAGAGCTGACCGTGGCCCAGTCGGCGATGCTCGCCGGTATCGTCAACGCACCCTCCCGCCTCGCCCCGACCAGCAATCTCGAGGGCGCGCAGCAGCGCGCGCGCCTCGTATTGGCCGAGATGGCCGAGGCCGGATTCATTACCGAGGAGGAGCGGGAGGAGATGCGACCGGCGCGGCTGCGGCGCGGCGGCGGCGACGACGTGCCGACCGGCACCTATTTCGCCGACTGGGTCATTCCCCAGGCCAGCGGGCTTGCCGAAGGCAGCTATGGCGAGAGGCAGGTGGTGACGACACTCGAAGGCGACCTGCAGCGCCTCGCCGTACGCACCGTCCGCCGCGCCGGTCTCGGCCGCGCCCAGGCGGCGCTGGTCGCGATGCGGCTCGACGGCCGGGTCGTCGCGATGGTCGGCGGCAAGGATTACCGGCGCAGCGCCTTCAACCGCGCGACCCAGGCCCGGCGTCAGCCGGGATCGGCCTTCAAGCTGTTCGTCTATCTGGCCGCCTTCCGCGCCGGCTATACGCCGGAGACGCCGGTCAACGACATTCCGATTCGGCTCGGTGCCTGGGAGCCGCGCAATTATGGCGACCAGTATCGCGGCCGGATCAATGTCCGCGAGGCAGTCGCCCAGTCGAGCAACTCGGTGGCGGTGCAGGTGCAGGAACGGGTCGGCCGCGATGCGGTGATTCGCGCCGCTCGCGACCTCGGCGTCACCTCCACGCTGCGTCCCGAGCCGAGCCTGGCGCTCGGCGTCAATGGAGTCAGCCTGCTCGAGCTCACCGGGGCCTATGCGGCGGTGGCCGCCGGCCGCTATCCGATCCGCCCGCATGGTCTCCCCGAGCAGAGCCGCGGCTGGTTCGGCGGCTCGGCGGCCGACGATCTCAGCCGCGACCGCGCCTTTCCGATGCTTCGCGACGTCTTCTACGCGGTCGTCGATCGCGGCACCGGCCGCGCCGCGGCGCTCTCCATCCCCGCATTCGGCAAGACCGGCACGACCTCGGACTATCGCGATGCCTGGTTCATCGGCTTCGCCGGCGATCTCGTCGTCGGCGTCTGGATCGGGAATGACGACAATCGGCCGCTGCCCGGCACCAGCGGCGGCGGCCTGCCGGCGCGGATCTGGCGGGATTTCATGGCCGATGCGCTCGGGACGCGGCCGGTCCGGCGTCCGGCTCCGGTGCCGCTGTCGCAGACGGACCGGGCGCCGACGGCGACGGAGCCGGACAGCGACCAGGCTCCGGCGACGCCGGAACCGTCGGCCGGGACGCTTCCGACCTTGCCGCGGCCGGCGCCGGGCGACCAGGCGCCTGGACCACAAACGGCGCCGCCGCCGCCCACCTTGCCGCGCGACCAGCTACCGCCGCCACCGCCGGCGCAATGATGCCGCCGAAGAAGAAAGCCCCCGATCCGCTGCAGCGGATCGGGGGCTTTTAGAGGCTCCGCAATGGGAGCGAATGGCGTCGGATCAGATCCCGGGCGGCGGAGCGCTCGCCCGCCGCGCGCGGCGCCGGTCATAGACCTTCTTGGCGCCGTAGGCGCCCATCGCTGCGAGGCCGAGCGGGGTGAAGGCGCGCCGCAGCAGCCAGGGCGCCGCGGCGCCGAACAGAGCGCCCCTGAAACCGTCGTTCCGGCCGGCGACCCGACGGCCGATCCCGGCACCGATAAGCTTGCCAATCATTGCTTGCTCCCGTCATGGATGTGCGTTGACACAAGAGCGTCGCAGCGGCGCGAATGTTCCGGCCACCAAGTCAAAGGAGGCACGCAGTGAGCAGCGAACGCAACGGCCACCGGTTTTTCATCGAGCGGCTCGTCATCGCGCTCATCGTCATCGGCATCGCTCTCCTGCTGTGGAACCTGCGCGGCCTGTTCCTCTTGATCTTCGGATCTGTGCTGGTCTCCGTAATCCTCAACATCGTCGCGGCGCCGATCCGGCGGCGCCTCGGCCTTCCAGATTGGGCGGCGCTCACCGCCGCCGTCCTGATCGTCATCGGGATCGTCGTCGGCGCTTTCTGGACCTTCGGCGCGCAGGCGGCCCTGCAGGCGGAAGCGCTGAGCGAGCAGGTCCCCGCCGCCTGGAGCGCGCTGGAGGCGCGCCTGGACGCCTGGGGACTGGGAGATACGGTCCGGGAGTGGACCGCGAGCCTGGGCTCGGGCGGCGGCGTCGTCTCCAATGTCGGCAGCCTCGCCGTCAGCGTCGGCAACGGCATCGCCGACACCCTGCTCGTCGTCGTCGGCGGAATCTACCTCGCCTCGCAGCCCGATCTCTACCGGGTCGGGATGATCAAGCTGGTCCCCGAACGCGGCCGCGGGCTTGCCGCGGACGCCATCGAAGCGAGCGGACGGGCGCTGCGGCTATGGCTGCTCGGGCGGCTGGTGTCGATGACGGTCGTCGGGCTGCTGACCTGGATAGGGCTGGCGCTGATCGGCGTGCCCTCGGCGCTGGCGCTGGCGCTGCTCGCCGCCCTGCTCGAATTCGTGCCCTTCATCGGCCCGATCGTCGCGGCGGTGCCGGCGATCCTGCTCGCCTTCGCCGGAAGCCCGCAGGCCGCGATCTGGACTGCGTTGCTCTTCCTCGCGATCCAGCAGTTCGAGGGCAATGTCCTGGAGCCGCTGGTGCAGCAGCGGGCAGTGGATCTGCCCCCTGCCCTTTTGCTCTTCGCCCTAGTCGCCGGCGGACTGATCTTCGGCATCGTCGGTCTCATCCTGGCGGCGCCGCTGACCGTCGTGCTCTACGTGATGGTGAAGCGTCTCTACGTCCAGGAAGCGCTGCACACCGCGACGAAGCTCCCGGGCGACGGGCAGGCTTGAGTCGGAAGACTTAGCGCAGGAACAGCTCCGCGCAGGCCTCGACGACGGCATCGGCATCGAGACGATAGGTGCGGTAGAGAGCGGGCAGATTGCCGGTTTGGCCGAAGCGATCGACGCCGAGCGGGCTCACCTTGTGACCGAGGACACCGCCCAGCCACGACAATGACGCCGGCGCGGCATCGATCAGGGTCACCAGCCCGGCGGTCCGCGACAGCGGCGCCAGCAGTCGCTCGACGTGAGAAGGCGCCAGGGCGCGCCCGCCCCATCGGGCGGCGAGCGAGTCGCTCCAGCCGCGATGGAGCAGGTCCGGCGAGGTGACGGCGAGCAGCCCCAGCCCGGGGAGATCGTCCGC
Source organism: Sphingosinicella terrae (assembly GCF_003347635.1). Taxonomy (GTDB): domain Bacteria; phylum Pseudomonadota; class Alphaproteobacteria; order Sphingomonadales; family Sphingomonadaceae; genus Allosphingosinicella; species Allosphingosinicella terrae. The sequence goes on along the minus strand of NZ_QDFY01000002.1, from coordinate 124,743 downwards.
GAGCGCTTCCCAAGCGGCAAACGCCTCCGGGGCCATCGCCCCTGAATAGACCAAAGCTGCCTCCGCACCGGGTGCGGGCGGACGCAGCCAATAGCCACCGGCGAGCGCGTCGGCCTTCCAGCTCTCATCCTCGCGCTCGACCTGGCGGATCGTGCGGGTGGTGAGGCGCAGATAGACGCTTTCCCCCGCCGGATCCTGGATCAGCCGGAAAGCCTCTTCGATGAACAAGGCGAGCTCGTCCGCATAAGCCGGCTCGTAGTGACGCAGCCCCGGCTGGCCCAGCGCGATGAGCGGCGGGTTGATCGACTGGTGGGCGCCGCCCTCCGGCCCGAGCGTCACGCCCGAGGGCGTCGCCACCAGCAGGAAGCGTGCATCCTGGTAGCAGGCATAGTTGAGCGCATCGAGGCCGCGGGCGATGAAGGGGTCGTAGACGGTGCCGATCGGGAAGAGCCGCTCCCCGAACAGGTCCCCGGCGAGGCCCATGGCGGCCAGCATCAGGAAGAGGTTGTTCTCGGCGATGCCGAGCTCGACATGCTGGCCCGCCTGGTGCCCCGACCATTTCTGCGCCGACGGGATGCGAGCCTGGGCGAAGACGTCCGCGAGCTCGCCGCGGCGGAACAGGCCGCGCTGGTTCACCCAGGCGCCGAGATTGGTCGAGACGGTGACGTCAGGGGACGTCGTGACGATCCGGCTTGCGAGCGCGCTGCCGCTGCGGGACAAGTCGAGCAGGATGCGCCCGAACGCGGCCTGGGTGGACTGCTCCTCGCCTGTCGGGGCAGGAATTGCCGGTACCTCGGCCGCGTTCCAGGCGCGCTCGGCCTTTTCACGGGCGATGCGGCTGCGCTCGACCAGCGCCTGCACGGCTGCGGCGGCATTGCCGCCGAGGCCTGCCCATTTCTCCCATTCCTGGCCTTCGCTTATGCCCATGGCATCGCGAAATCCGGCGATCTGGGTCGGCGTCATCAGACCGGAATGATTGTCCTTATGGCCGGCGAACGGCAGTCCGTAACCCTTGATCGTGTAGGCGATGAACAGGGTGGGCACATCGTCCTGCGCCCCGTCGAACGCCTCGACCAGGCAGGCGATGTCGTGGCCGCCGAGATTGGTCATCAGCGCCTGCAGCATCTCGTCGTCGCGGCGGTCGAGCAGCGGCTTCACGCCGTGGCCGAGATCCTGAAGCAACCGCTCGCGCCAGGCGCCGCCGCCGAGATAGGTCAGCGCCGCATAATCGGCATTGGGAGTCCGGTCGATCCAGTCGCGTATCGCCTCCCCGCCGGGCTCTTCGAAGGCGGCCTGCTGGGCCTTGCCATATTTGAGGGTGACGACGCGCCAGCCGCAGGTCTCGAAGATGTCGTCGAAGCGGTCGAACATCCGGTCGGCGGTGGTCGCGTCGAGCGACTGGCGGTTATAGTCGACGATCCACCAGCAATTGCGGATATCGTGCTTGGCCGCTTCGATCAGGCATTCGTAGATATTGCCCTCGTCGAGCTCGGCATCGCCCATCAGGGCCACCATCCGGCCGACCCGGTCCGGCGCGATCAGGCCGTGGGCGAGCAGATAGTCCTGGACCAGGCTGGCGAAGGCGGTGACGGCGACGCCGAGGCCGACCGATCCGGTCGAGAAGTCGACCGGAATGCAGTCCTTGGTGCGGCTCGGATAGCTTTGCGCCCCGCCGAAGCCCCGGAAGGCCTCGAGCTGCTCGCGGCTCTGGCCGCCGAGCAGGTAGTGGATGGCGTGGAGCACGGGCCCCGCATGGGGCTTCACCGCCACCTTGTCGTTCGACCCCAGCGCATGGAAATAGAGCGCCGCCATGATCGCCGTCATCGACGCGCAGGAGGCCTGATGGCCGCCTACCTTCAGACCGTCGGGACTCTCGCGCAGGTGATTGGCATGATGGATCGTCCAGGAGGACAGCCAACGCAGGCGCTCTTCGACCAGGCGCAGGGCTTCGAGATCAGGCGATTGGGTCTTCTTGAGCATGGCGGGGCCTTAGCGTCCTTCGCACGCAGCGGAAACCTGGCGGGCGACGCTTGCCGCCTCATCCTGCCGACTGTATTGCTCCGCTACATCAGAGAAGGACGGCAAACCGGTGTTCAAAGATTTGGCCCTTAGCCGCCGCACGTTCGGCGGGAAGCCGCTGCAGCGCCGTCCCGCGGCCGGAGGCGGTTGAGATGGCCGGCGCGCGACCGCTTTGGGACGACGACGAAGCGCCCCCGCCAGCGGTCGCCGATCGGAATGCCTCGCTCGGATTCGAGCGCCTGCACGCGCTCGTCCGCGGCGGCTACAAGCCGCAGATCGGCACCGCGACCGTGGACACGTCGATCGTGCTCGATCATCGCGGCAAGGCGCCGCGCCTGCGCCTGTTTCCGGACGGATCGATCCGCGTGCTCGAACGCAATTGGCCCGTCCACGCGGAGGGCGACGGCGACCCGTTCCTGATCCGGGCCGAGGACGAGATCAGCTATCGAAAGCTGGCGCGATTCATCGAGAACCTGGCCGGCCGCCGGCGCGGCAAATGGCGGCGGCGGCTGTTCCCCTTCTGAGATCGGGTTCCACCGGGACGGAGGCGGATGAGCCTCAGCGCATCGACAGCAGCCGCAGCGGGTTCTCGAGCAGCTTCTTCAAGTCCTGGATGAAGCTCGCCGCGTCCCAGCCGTCGACGACGCGATGGTCGCAGGACAGAGACAGGTTCATCATCTTGCGGATCTCGAGCTCGCCATCGACGACGACCGGCATCTCCTTGACCTTGTTGACGGCGATGATCGCCACTTCGGGGCGATTGATGACGGGCGTCGAGACGATCCCGCCCATCGGCCCAAGGCTCGAGATGGTGATGGTCGATCCGGAAAGCTCTTCACGGCTCGCCTTGCCGGCGCGGGTGGCCTCGGCCAGCCGGAGAATCTCGCGCGCGATACCCCAGACGTCGAGGCTTTCGGCATGGCGGATGACCGGCACGGCGAGGCCGCTGTCGGTCTGGGTCGCCATGCCCATGTGGACCGCGCCCGAACGGTGGATGATGCCTGCGTCGTCGTCGAACGTCGCGTTGATCTGGGGATAGTCCGTCAGCGTGCGGCACATCCCCGTGATCAGGAAAGGCAGCATCGTGAGCTTGGGGTTGTCGCCGCGGTCGGCATTCATCATCGCCCGGGTCTGTTCCAGCGCGGTGACGTCGACCTCGTCGACATAGGTGAAGTGCGGGATGCGGCGCTTTGCCTCCTGCAGATTCTCGGCGATGCGTCGGCGAAGTCCGACGACCTTGACGTCCTCGTCCGTGCGCCGGCCCACCGGGCCGCGCGCCATACCGCCACCCTGGTAGAGCAGGTAGGCGTCGAGATCGGCGTGACGGATGCGGTCGCCCGAAAACTTGACCGCGGCGAGATCGATGCCGAGATCGCGGGCGCGCTGGCGAACGGCGGGCGAAGCCAGCGGCCGCGCCATCGGCTCCGCCGCGGCCGCCGTCTCCCCTTCGGCCGGCACGTCTCCGGCGCGCCGTTCGCCCTGCCGGCGGTCCGGGCTAGCGCGCTCTTGGGCGCGGCGCTCCTCACCCGAACGGCGATCGCCTTGCCGCCGATCTTCGTCCGTCGGCTCCGCCGACGCCCGCCATTCGCCGACTCTGCGATCCTCGCCGCCCCTTTCCTCTGACCGCCGGTCCGCTTCGGCGCCACGGCGATCGGCCTGGGTCCGCCGCTCGTCCGGCTCGATGTCGGTGGTCGGCACCTCGAGCGCATCGGGGACTTCCGCGAGCCCATCGGCGAGCGGCTCCTCCGGCGCTTGCGCGTCCGCCTCGCCTTCGGTCTCGACGACCATGAGCACGCTGCCGATGGCGACCTGATCGCCGACCGTGCCGCCGACCTCGACCACCTTCCCGGCCACCGGCGATTCCATCTCGACCGTCGCCTTGTCCGTCATCAGGTCCGCGATCGGCTGGTCCTCGGCGATCTCGTCGCCGACCTTGACGTGCCAGGCGACGATCTCGGCCTCGGCGATGCCCTCGCCGATGTCGGGCAGCTTGAATTCGTAGCGGGCCATGACCGGTCAGTCCTCCAGTGCCTTCTTGAACGCGGTGCCGAGCCGGATCGGGCCGGGGAAATAGGCCCATTCCAGCGAATGCGGATAAGGCGTGTCCCAGCCCGCGGCGCGCTGCACCGGCGCCTCGAGATGATAGAAGCAGCGCTCCTGCACGAGCGCGCTCAACTCCGCGCCGAAGCCGGCCGTGCGCGTCGCTTCGTGAACGACGACGCAGCGGCCGGTCTTCCGCACGGACTGCTCGATCGTCTCGATGTCGACCGGGACGATCGTCCTCAGATCGATGACCTCGGCATCGATTCCGTTCGCCTCGGCGGTCGCGATCGCGACGTGAACCATGGTCCCGTAGGCGAGGACGGTGAGCGCCTGCCCTTCCCGGGCGATGGCGGCCTTGCCGATCGGAACCGTGTAATAGCCTTCCGGCACTTCGGCCCTGGGATCCTTCGACCAGGGCGTCACCGGTCGATCGAAGAAGCCGTCGAACGGGCCGTTATAAATGCGCTTGGGTTCGAAGAAGACCACCGGATCGTCGCTCTCGATCGCGGAGATGAGCAGGCCCTTGGCATCATAGGGGTTGGACGGGATCACGGTCGTGATGCCGGCGACATGGGCGAACAGGGCCTCGGGCGACTGGCTGTGGGTCTGTCCTCCGAAGATGCCGCCGCCATAAGGCGAGCGGATGGTCAGCGGTACATACCATTCCCCGGCCGTCCGGTAGCGGATCCGCGCCGCCTCCGAGACGACCTGGTCGAAGCCGGGATAAATGTAATCGGCGAACTGGATCTCGGCGACCGGCCGCAGTCCATAGGTCGCCATGCCGATGGCGACGCCGATGATCCCGTTCTCCGAAATCGGCGCGTCGAAGACGCGCGAGCGGCCATATTTGTCCTGGAGTCCGGCAGTGACGCGGAACACGCCGCCGAAAAAGCCGACATCCTCGCCCATCACGACGACATTGTCGTCGCGCGCCATCATCACGTCGTGCGCCGAGTTGAGCGCCTCGATCATGTTCATCGCGGTCATTTGCGCTTCGTCTCCAGCTCGGCGGCCATCTGCGCCTGCTGCTCCTTCAGGTGCCACGGCATCTCGGCATAGACGTCCTCGAACATGGTCCTGACGTCGTGCGGAAAGTCGATGGTCGAGGCGACCAGCACGCCCTGCTTCTCCGCCTCGCGCTGGGCGGCACGGACCTCGGTCGACAATTGGGTCTGGAGGGACTCGTGCTGCTCGTCGCTCCACTCCCCGAGATTGATCAGGTGCCGCTTCAGCCGCTGGATCGGGTCGCCGAGCGGCCATTTCTCGCCGGCGCCCTGCGGGCGGTAGGCGGCCGGGTCGTCGCTCGTCGAATGGCCTTCCTTGCGGTAGGTGAAATGCTCGATCAGCGTCGGCCCGAGATTGGAGCGGGCGCGGTCCGCCGCCCACAGGGTCGCGGCATAGACGGCGAGCGGATCGTTCCCGTCGACGCGAAGGCCGGCAATGCCGTAGCCGACCGCCCGCGCCGCAAAGGTGGTGAGCTCACCGCCGGCAATGCCGGCAAAGCTCGAGATCGCCCACTGATTGTTGACGAGGTTGAGGATCACCGGCGCGCGATAGACGCCGGAGAAGGTCATGGCGCTGTGGAAGTCGCCTTCGGCGCTCGATCCCTCGCCCACCCAAGTCGCGGCGATGCGGCTGTCGCCCTTGATCGCGGAGGCCATCGCCCAGCCCACCGCCTGCGGCAGCTGGGTGGCGAGATTGCCGGAGATGGTGAAGAAGCCGTGCGCCCGGTCGGAATACATGATCGGCAGCTGACGGCCCTGGAGCTTGTCGCCGCGATTGGAGTAGATCTGGCACATCATGTCGACGAGCGGATAGTCGCGCACGACCAGCAAGCCCGGCTGGCGATAGGTCGGGAAGCACATGTCCTCACGGTCGAGGGCATGGGCCGCGCCGACGGCGACCGCCTCCTCGCCCGTCGACTTCATGTAAAAGCTGGTCTTGCCCTGGCGCTGCGCCCGATACATGCGATCGTCGAACGCCCGCACCATCATCATGTCGCGCAGCATCCGGCGCAGCGTGTCCGGGTCGAGCCGGGGATCCCAGGGACCGACCGCATTGGCCTCGTCGTCGAGCACCCGCACCATCGTGAAGCAGAGCGGATGGGTCTCGGCGGGCTGCGCCGTCACGTCCGGCCGCGGCACGCTGCCGGCGGCGGGAATCTGGATTCGGCTGAAGTCGGGCTCGTCCCCCGGCCGGGCGTCCGGCTCGGGAACGTGAAGGGAGAGCGCCGGCCGGTTGCGGCGCTCGATCTTGTCGGCCATTCTCTACCCTGTTTCTGGCGGTTCGCGCCGGCGTTAGTCCATTTTCGCGGGCGATGCACCCCCTTGCCACGCGGCGCCGTCGAGACCGAAAGCCTTGAGAGGAAAGGCCATGAAGCCGCTGCTGAACCTGCTCGCCTTCGCCGCGCTGACACTCGGTGCCGGCTGCGCCACAATCGCCCAAACCGCGCCTTCCCCGACCTACGTGGTGCGCCACCTGAACACGCCCGAGGGTGAGCGAGATCCCGATCTGACGGCTGAAGGCGCAGCCCAAGCGGAACGGCTCTCCGACTGGGGCTTCGGCCCTTCACCTCGGGCCATCTACGTGACCGACTTCAAGCGGACCCGCCAGACGGCGGCGCCGCTCGCGACCCGGCTTGGCCTGGAGCTTCTGGTCTACGATCCCGCGGACACGCCGGGGCTCGTCGAGCGCGTCCGCGCGGGGCCGACACCAGCGCTGATCGTTGGCCACAGCAACACCGTCCCGGACATCGTCGAGCAGCTCGGCGGAGCGCGCCCGGGGCCTCTCGTCCACGAGGATTTCGGCGATCTGTGGATCGTCGGATCAGACGGCGCGACCCGGAGGCTGCGGATCGGCGCGGAGGCGACCGTTCCCGACGCGCCGCGCTAGCCCCGCTTGCCGAGTGGGCCGAACGAAGCCGGACTCTCCCTCAGGATCCGGCAATGGACGCCTCCTCCACGATGACGGCCGGCGCGAGACCGCTATGCGGGCAATGATTCCAATGATCGGAAAAGACGTGACTTTCCAAGAATTCGCCGGCTGATCCCGGGCCTCGACTTGACGAGTTCGGACCGCGCCTTTCTCCACACTCGGAAGCGCTGCCGGATTAACTGGACTCATCTGGACGAATAGGTCACCTTGACTCTCGAGGGCAACGGTTCGAGTCCAGTATCTGGAGCCGTCCGATGAGCAAAGGCGGGGTTCCGAGTTCGATTGCCACACCGGCAAGGCCGCCGGGCCTCCTTGCCCGGCTGCTGGCCGGTCCCACCCTTCCCGGCCTTGCCGCGCGGATCGCCGCCCGCTTCGCCCCTTCAAGACCGGTGCGTCTCGGCAAGCGGGTCATCGCCATCCGCCACGCCCATGTCCGCGAGCTGCTTGGGCGCGACCTCGACTTCGGCATTGCTGCGGTGAATGTGGGCAAGATCGAGGAGGTCAATGGCGGTCCCTTCATCCTCGGCATGGACCGATCGGCCGCGCTCGAGCGCGAGCGGAGGGCGCTCTACAAGGCCCTGGCGGCGGTCGACCTCTCGCGCCTGCGCGAAGGCGCGGCGGCGGACGCGGCGGCCCGTCTCGCCGCTGTCCCGGCCGGGGGCACGATCGACGCAGTCGAGGCCTATGCCCGACCGATTGCGGCGCGGACGGCGCAAGGCCTATTCGGGATCAACGGTCCGGACGACCTCATATTCATGGAAGTAGCCCGATCGATCTTCGCCCACACCTTCCTCAATCTCGGCGGCGACGAGGCCGCGAAGCAACGCGGCATCGAGGCGGGCAGGCTCATGCAGGCGTGGCTGGCCGAGGAGATTGCGCGGCGGCGGGCTAATGCGGCCCCGGGCGACGACCTGATGGGGCAACTGATCCGGCAGGGCCTTCTCGACGACGACGCGATCCGCCGCGCACTCGGCGGCATGATGGTCGGCAGCATCGACACCACGGCCACCTGCGTGGCGAAGATCCTCACCGTGATCGGACGAGAGCCCGGGATGCAATATCGCATGCAGGCCGACCTCGCCGACCAGGATCGCCTCTACGGCTGGTGCCTCGAAGCCCTGCGCAAGTGGCCGCATAATCCGATCCTGCTGCGCGAGGCGACGGCCGGCACCAGCCTGAGCGGGCGCACGATCGGGCAAGGCGAGCGCGTGATCGCCTGGACCGAAGCGGCGATGCTCGATCCCGCCGTCTTTCCAGGTCCAACCCGGCTGCGGCCAGACCGCGATCGCGCCGCCTACCTGCATTTCGGCGGCGGCCTTCACCCCTGTTCGGGCAGGGCGGTCAATCGTTTCCAGATCCCGCTGCTCGTCGGGGCGCTCGTGTCGCGCGGTCTCGCCCGGATCGGCTCAGTCCGCTGGGCCGGTCCCTTTCCCGGCCATCTCGACGTGACGCTGAGGGAAGGAAGCGCCTGATGGATTCGCTGATCACCATCGTCGCCGCGGTCAAGGATAGCGACGTTGCCGCACTTCGCCTGCAGATCGCCGCGCTCGGCAACCCGGCGGCACCGGAGGTCCGGGAAGCGCTGGACCGTACCGACGACGACGGTGCAGGCACCCATTTCATGAGCCTCAGCGCGATCGCGGCAGGGGAGGATGAAGAGGCTCACCTGATCCTCGAATTCACGGCCGACGGGAACGAGGACCGGGCGATCGAGCGGATCGTGTCGGCCATCGGTCCCCGGCTGGAGCCGATCTTCGCGAGGGCAAGAGACTGGCGGAACAATGTCGGTCTGCTGGCCTATCTGCGTGCCCATCGGATCGGAATCGGATCCGGGCTGCTCGACAATCCCGGTCTCGCCTTTGCCGGAACGCCGGCCATGACGGTGGGACGCATTCGCGCCGAAGCGGCGCTCGCCGCCTTCGTTGCCGCGCGGATCGACAGCGGCGTCGCCGGCCAGCGGCCGATCGACCGGCTGGCGGCAGTCCGTCGTGACGTCGCGGCCGACCCGGCTCATCGCTGGGCGCTCGAGCCGCCGCCGCCGCCGGGCCGCGACGAGCGCTCCATCTCGATCCTCTCCGGCATCGGCCTCTTCGCGGGGCCCTTCGTGCGCACCTTTTTGTGGCCCCTGGGCATCCTGATTGCGGCGGCCTTCCTGATCGCGCTGTTGATCGAGGGCGAGATCGGCGAAGCGCTCGGCGCCGCGCTGTGCGCGCTCGGCATCCTTGTGGCCGCCACCCTCCTCGGTCTCGCATTTCTCTACCTCAAGCTTCGCCGGCTGGAGGAGAGCGACTGGACCGACGGCCGGGCAGCCGAAGCGGCCACGCTGAGGGAGATCGTCTCCCGGGAGAATCATTGCGCCCAGAACCATATGATCTCGGTGACGGTGCGGAAGCCGGGGCCGGTTCGCTGGCTGACCATCCGCCTCGTCTTCTGGCTGATCGGCCAACTCGCCACCAAGGTCTACCAACCGGGATTCCTGGGCGGGATCTCGACCATCCACGCTGCGCGCTGGATCACCGTGCCCGGGACCCGAAAGCTGATCTTCTTCTCCAATTTCGGCGGCAGCTGGGAAAGCTATCTGGAGGATTTCATCACCCGCGCCCATGCCGGGCTGACCGCGGTCTGGTCGAATTCGATCGGCTTCCCAAGGGCGCGCAACCTGTTCCAGGACGGCGCCACCGACGGCGAGCGCTTCAAGCGCTACGCCCGCGCGAGCATGGTTCCGACGCTGTTCTGGTACAGCGCCTATCCGGCTCAGACGACCGACCATGTCCGTTGCAACGCCACTTTGCGTCGCGGCTTGGCCGCGGCGCTCACCAATGACGAAGCGGCGCGGTGGCTGGCCCTCTTCGGATCGGCCTCCCGGCCGGACGCGAAGCTGGAGAGCTTCGATATACAGAGCCTGGTCTTCGGCGGCCTCGGCTTCATGCCCCATGGCGCCTGCCTTCTCTACCGCTTGCCGGACGATCCGGCATCGGCCCGGGCATTCATGGCCGCCATCCACCCGCAGATCGCGTTCGGCGACGGCCGCAAGCTCCGCCGCCAGGCGGTGCTGACCGTCGCCCTCGCCGCCGGCGCCCTGCGCAGGCTCGGCCTCCCCGACGAGTGCGTCAGCGGTTTTCCCGCCGCATTCCTCGAGGGGATGAGCCATCCCGACCGTGCCCGCATCCTCGGCGATCTCGGAGATAATGATCCGGACACCTGGTCATGGGGCGACGCCCGCCACGATCTGGCGCTGCTCGCCTACGGACGGACGGAGCAGGCGATCGCTCGGCTGGAAGCGGTGATCACGGCCCATGCGGCGCGCGCCGGCATGGGTGAGCCGCACCGAATCCCGCTCGCCCGCGTCGAAAAGCCCGCGGTAGAGCCGTTCGGCTTCGTCGATGGCGTCTCCCAACCGATCATCCGCGGCAGTTACCAGAGCTATCGCAACAACGATCCCATCCACCTGGTCGAGCCCGGCGAGTTCCTGATCGGCTATCCCGATAATCGCGGCAACTTCCCGCCCGAGCCCGAGCTGTCGCCGCTCGCGGATCCGGACAATCTTCTCCCCGTCGCCGACAGGAGCCGCAGCTTCGGCAACAGCGTCGTCGAATCGCCCCGAGCGATCGGCCGCAACGGCACCTTCCTCGTCATCCGGCAGCTCGAGCAGGACGTGAAGGGGTTCTGGGACTATTGCTGGTCCGAATCGCGGCGGCTCCAGACACGGCTGCCGCCCCCCTATGACGTCCGGCCCGACTTCATCGCCGCCAAGCTGATCGGCCGCTGGCGCGACGGCTCCTCACTCGTCCGCAACCCTTATTATCCGCTGCCGAAGGAGATCGAGAAAAGGGCGAAAGAGAAAGCGGCCGAGAAGCCCAGCGCGGAGGCGCAGCCGCTGGCCGCGGAAGCCACCTCGCGGACGGCGCGGCCGCCGACCAATCCCGCGGATCAGGCCGCCATTCCCGCCGCGACCGCGCGCAATCCGCGCGGCGACAACGATTTCCTCTATGGCGTCGAAGACCCGCAGGCGCTGCGCTGTCCGTTCGGCGCACACATCAGGCGCGCCAATCCGCGCGATTCGCTGAAGCCGGGCTCGTTGGAGCAGGTCGGCATCTCCAATCGCCACCGCATCTATCGCCTCGGTCGGCTCTACGCGCCAAGGCCGGGAGAGAAACCGGGCCTGCTGTTCATGTGCCTCAACGGCGACATCGAGCGACAGTTCGAGTTCATCCAGCAGACCTGGCTGGTCAGCCCCGCCTTTCACGGCCTGGTGGGCGAGCAGGATCCGCTCAACAGCCACGGCGACGGCGCCAGCGGCTATATGGTGCCGAGCCAGGACGGTCCGGTGCGCTTGAAGCCGCTGCCCAAATTCGTCCGGACCCTTGGCGGCGGCTATTTCTTCATGCCGAGCCGCACCCTGCTCGCCTTCCTCGGCGGACTCTGACCGAAGCGCGCAAACAAAAGCCCCTCCCGCGAGGAGGGAGGGGCAGTGTCAAGCCGCTGGGCGGATCCGGACGTTGCGAACGTCCGAAGACGGAGTCCTCAAGGATCAATGCAGGCTGCGATCGATTCCAGCTTGCGGACGCGTTCCTTGAGGTCGGCAATCTCGATCCGCTCCATCGCCGGGCTCGGCGGCTCGCGGCGCTGCTGGCTGGAAAGTTCGATGCGCTTGATCTCGAGCCAACCCTGCCAGCCCTTGAGAGCGGCGAGCACCGGGATGGACAGCGCGACCAGGCCGAAGCTCGCCAGCGCGATGGTCATCGTCAACTCATTCATCTTATCCTCCCATTCTCCGAATTTTCGGTCGCTTCGCGTCAGCGCAGGGCCTCGATCTCGCGAGCAAGACGGCTGTTGGCGCTGGCCGCGTGGGTCTCGATCGCCTGCATCCTGAGCTCCAGCGCCCGGCTGCGCTCACGCCCCTCGTCCGAAAGGGCGATCCGGTCGTAGCGGGACCGCGGCGCCGCCTGCCGATGGGCGACGAAGGCAGCCGCTCCATAAGCGACGAGCGTCCACGGAAAGGCGCCCATCAACGTCACCAGCACCAGCGCAATGCGGATGATCGTGACATCGACTCCTGTATGGTTTGCAAGGCCGGCACAGACGCCCAGCAGCTTGCCCTGATCGCGGTCCAGCTCGAACTTCTTGCGACGCACCCTCATTTCAGCCTCCTTGCTTCGCGGCTTTCGCCCGCTTTCTCCAATGTCCTGTCACCGGCTGGCTCGGTCTCGACGGCGCGTTCGAGCACCTCGAGCCGCTGCTCGATCCGATCGAGCAGCCGCATCATCTCTTCGACGTCCTGCGGCTCGGGTTCCCGCATCGGCCGCTCGCGCGCCCGGCGGGGCGGACGGACCATCAGGTAGACGACCAGTCCCACGATCAGCATCGCTACGATGCTTCCAACCCAGGCCGCGATCTCGATCGCGCCGATCATGTCGACGCCGTCAATCTGGAGCGTCATGCGGCCTCCTTCATCGCCGCCTTCAGCGCGGCCAGTTCGGCATCGACCCGTTCCGCGACCTTCAGCTCGGCGATCTCCTCCTCGAGGGTCTTCGGGGCCGCCAGGGCGAGCGCCTCGGCATGGCCTTCGGCGAGATCGGCCTCACGCTCGAGCAAGTCGAAGCTGGCGAAGGCGTCCTCGACCCGGCTGCCCGCATACATCTCGCGCATCCGGGCGCGATTCTGTGCGCTTTCGATCCGGGCGGAGATCATGCTCTGGCGCAGGCGCGCCTCGCGCAGCTTGGCCTGAAGCTTGGCGATGTCTGCCTCCGACGCCCGGAGCGTCGCGTCGATCGCCTCGATTTCTTCGCGCAGCGTGTCGGCGAGCGCTGTGAGCTTCTCCTTCTCCATCAAGGCGGCGCGCGCGAGGTCCTCGCGGCTCTTGCTCAAGGCCAGCTCGGCGCGCTCCGTCCAATTGTCCTGCAGCGCGGTGAGCTGGGCGACCTGGCGCCTCTTCTCCTTCTGATCGGCGATCGAGCGCGCCGTGGACGCGCGGACCTCGACCAGGGTCTCCTCCATCTCGAGGATGACGACCCGGATCGTCTTCGCCGGGTCGTCCGAGCGCTCGACCAGGTCGAGCAGGTTGGCGGCGATGATGTCGCGGGTACGGGAGAAGATGCTCATGCTTGGCTCCGATGCGAGTATCTGGCGGCGGCCGGGGCTCTGGGGTGGGCTGTCCCCGGCCGCCGTTGGAAGCGCGGGCTCCGGGGGAAGCAGCCCGCGCTTCGGGAAGCTCAGGCTTTGGCGGGGACCTCGACCGGCGCCTCCGCCGCCGCATAAGTTGCCGCCGGCGTGCGGCCGGCAACCGTGGCGGGCGCGACCGCGGCGCTGACGAAGGCGACCGAGACGATCAGCGCGCCGACGGCTGCGGTGGCGCTGCGGTAGAAGTTGGTGAAGTCGGCCATTGTTCTGCTCCCTTGAAACCTGGTGATTGCTTGTGCCCTCACGGTTTCAAGAGGCGTGCCAAGTCGCGTTTCTGGCGGTTTTCTGAGGTTTTCGACAACCAGCCTGCTGATGGGAGCAAGGTCGCGTCGCCGCCGATTGGCGCAGTTTCCCATTACTTGGCGGGAGCGCCGGAATCAGCCCGCTACGGGCGTTGAAAGTTTACGAAGGTGACGGCACAGCGCGAGATTCCGCCGCGCGATCTTCTGCGCCGAAGGCGTGCCGCATGCCCGGGACGTTCAGCCGTTCGAGGCCCTCATTGGATGCGCAGGTAATCAGCGATCGTCGGCGCCGGCTTTTCCGGTCGGCGCATTGGCATTCTCGCCGGTCTTCTTCGCGCCGAGCCGACCGGTGCCGTGATATTCCATGTCGCTCTGGCCGCCATGACCGTTCCAGCCGTCCCTGCCGGAACTCGGCTTGCCGGTGTGCGGGTTGGGATAGGCGCCTCCGCCGGACTGCCCGGCACCCTGGCTTCCGGTCCTCTTTTCGGCTTTCGACTGATCGGACATGGCTGGGCTCCTTTCGATCGAGAACCCGCAGCGAGCCGCGCCGTTCCCGACCTCAACCGATCGCCGTATCCGGTCGAGGCTCCGGTTCTGCCCGATCGCTGCCCTGCGGACGGGAAAGCAGAAAGCTGCTCCCGCGCCGGACAACCGGTCTCGCCCCGCCGACCCGCGTCGACGCGGGCAATGCCATGACGGCAGGGCCGCCAGAATGGATCGGGTCGGTAGTCTCCGCCCGGACAGCGTCGAACAGTTTCGCCCCGGCCATGAAGACGACGCCGGTGCAGGCGGCGAAGAGCAGCCAGCCGCCGACTCCAGGAAAACTATCGACATAGTGAAGGCCGCGGTCGACCGAGCCGAGCGCCAGCGCATAAATGACGGCGATGACTTCCCAGCGGGTCTTGATGACGAACAGTCGGCCGATACGAGCAAGCATGAACCCATCCCAGCAAGAAGCGGACCATTGGCGGAATCCCGCCATTTCCGACTCGGTAACGGTAACGGTTTGTAAACCATGGCGACAGCGGAAAAGCTCCGTGCGATCCGCCGGGCCACGCATCGCGACCGCCGCCTGGATTTCGCCCTTAGGCACAAGATCCTGATTTCACGGTGGTTTTTCGAGAGCGCCCGGACCGGAAGAATCGTGGTTAACGGGCCGCGACGCCTTCACGCCATCCCGTCGCAAGCCGACGCGACGGAATCAGTCCCTCACCATGTCAAAGAGCCATAGGAACATACCATGAACAACGAGACGAGGCAAGTCAGCGCTGGACAAATCCGGCGCCTTCGTCCGGCGGCCGCCGAAGCGGCGAAATCGATTTTTATGACCGCTACCGCCTTCCTGCTGGTGATCGCCTTCGCCTCGATCAGTCCCCTTGCGCCAGGGCGAGCAAGGCGAAGGTGGCGAGCCAATGCTCGCCCATATAGTCGCCGGTGACATTGGGGAGGCTGGCGTCGAGATGCTCGTCCGCTGTCCGCAGGGCGAGCGTCGCGACCTCCGGGTCGAGCGCGCCGGCGAGCCCGCGCCAGCACCAGGCACGGCTGAGATTGACGCCATCGAGATGGGCGATCTTGCCGTCCGACCGATCGGAAACGAAGGCCGGGATGAAGATGGAGCGGGGACTGCCGGTCCCGAGCTCGGGAAGAAAGCCATCGAGCCAAGCGCGAAAGGCACCCCGTCCGAGTACCCGCCGCATTAACAGCGCTTCGGTCAGCGCCGGTGACAGGAAGTCGTCCCCTCCGGGCTCCCAGCCCGGACAACCACGATCCTCCCCAAAATAGAACTGGGCCCGCTCACGGATCAGCGCCGCCAGTCCGGGATCGTTCAGATCGGCCCATTCCAGCGCCAGAATACAGGCGAAGGCGGTGTTGAAATGCGTGCCCGTCCGGATCGGATAAGTGAGCTTCGGCAGAAAAAGCCGCAGGCGCTCGGCGAATACTTCGGCCAGCGGCGCCAGCTGCGCAGCCCAAGCGTCGGGATGGTGTTGGGCCTCCCGGTGCAGCGCCAGCATCCAGGCCCACCCATATGGACGCTCGAACCCGCCGCTATAGGCACGGTCCAGGTAAGCGAGCTCGGCGGCCACCTTGTCCGGCACCAGCATCGCGTCGAGCAGGGCCTCGACCCGCTTCGCCGAGGGCAGGCCCGGAAAGAGCCGCCGCGTCCGCAGCAGGAGCCAATAGCCATGGACACAGCTGTGCCAGTCGAAACTGCCGAAGAAGATCGGATGAAGCTCGCGCGGAGACAAAACGTCCTCAGGCCCGCTCATGACGTGATCGAGCTTGTGCGGATATTCCCGCGCGACGTGGCCGAGTGCGATCTCGGCGAAGCGGTCGGCGGTGTCGGCGGTGAGCCGATGAGGCATGGATGGCGGTCTCCCGGGCCCGGTCAGAATGCGAGGAAGTAGATGAGCAGGATGTTCACCGCTAGCAGCGGCAGGGCGGTGGCGACCTGGGCCTTGATCACGCCATAGACATCGTCGAGCTCGAGCAGGGCGGCGGGCACGAGATTGAAGTTGGCCGCCATCGGCGTCATCAGCGTGCCGCAGAAGCCGGCGAGCATGCCGATCGCTCCGATGACCGCCGGATCGCCGCCATGCCCCTGGATGAGCAGCGGAATCCCGATGGCCACGGCGAGGACTGGGAAGGCAGCGAAGGCATTGCCGGTGAGAATGGTGAAGAGCGCCATGCCGATCCCGTAGGCGGCGACCGTCAGGAAAAGGCTGTCCGGCGGGATCACCGCGACCACCAGGCTCCCGATCGTGCGGCCGACGCCGGTCTGTGCCAGGACCACGCCGAGCGCCGCGAGCATCAGCGGCAGCACGGCCGCCCAGCCGACGGCATCGATAAGCCGCCGCCCCTCCTGAAGCGGCGCCAATAATGGGGGCCGCAACCAGGCGAAGGCGATGGCGAGCGCGAGCAGAACTCCCGCCGCGAGGAGAATGAACGTCTCCCTGTTCGGCTGAAGCAGGCCGGACCGGCCGATCGGCGTATAGAGATAGATCAGGGTTCCGAGCACGGCGGTGAGCAGGACGACCAAGATGGGCAGGAAGAGCCGGTTGCCGTAGCGGGCGCCGGCCTCGGCGCGCTCGGCCTCGCTCGTCGCCGGCTCGCCCCGGCCGATCAGGTTCAAGGTTGCGAGCCCCGCCAGCCCGAGGACAAGACAGCCATTGGCGAAATCACCGAGCAAATCCCCGGCCAGGAGGCTGGCCGCCACCAGTCCCCAGAAAGCGGCATTGCCGAAGCGTCGACGATTGGAGCGGTCGAGAGCGCTCAGGATTGCAAAGGCGGCGAACATCAGGCCGGCCAGGCCATAGACCCAGGAGATGGATATCACGGCCGCCGCTTCCCTGCCGCCCGACCCATCGCCCGCAGTTCCCGATCCATGAGGAGCAGTCTGGATCCATGGATCACGAAGGCGGCGATGGCGGTCGGAATCGCCCACACAGCGAGGTCGAGGGGCCGCAATGCATAGCCCGCCGCCGCCAATGTCTGCTGGATCAGCACGATGGAACCGATCGCGAAGAAGATGTCCTCGCCGAAGAACAAGCCGACATTGTCGGTCGCCGCGGCTTGCGCCTTCACGCGCTCCGCCATCCCGCGATCGAGATCCGCCTGGTTCTCCGCGGCGGCCAGGGCCATCGGGGCGACCAGCGGCCGCACGGTCTGAGGATGCCCGGCTGTCGAATGCAAACCTATGGCCGAGATGATCTGGCGGTAGAGCAGATAGAGCAGCAGCAACCGCCCCGCCGTCGCCGCGCGGAAACTTGAGATCAAGGCGCGCGACCGTTGCTGCAAGCCGTAGCGCTCGAGGAGACCGATCACCGGCAGCACAAGCCAAGGAATGATGATGATCCGATTGTCGTTGAAGGCCTTGCCGAGGCTCGAGACGACTTCGACCAGATCCATTCCGGCAAGCAGTCCGGTGGCGAGGGCCGCGACGGGGACGACAAGCATCGGGTTGAGCCTGAGCGCGAAGCCGACGATGACAATAAGGATACCCGCAAGTGGCAGATATTGGGTCATGCGCGTGTCGGCCCGATCGACGGCGGCCGTGCATCAACTTCCTGATCTATGCTCATGTCGACGGCCTAGCATCGGGCCCGGTCAGATAAAATCGCACGATCGGCCACCCATTCTTGGGCGAGACTGCTACCCGTTTGGGCAGGACTCGATGTCTTCTATTCAATTGGGTTGTTCCTTGAATTGTGGCATCTGGAGGACTGGAGTCGCATTGCGGGTAGGATTGAGCGGCTCGGAAGGGGATAGCGGACATGCCCGTTTCGATCACCGTGACCCGTGCGCGCACCTTCGCGCCCGGCGGCGATGCCGACAATGACGGTCAGGCGGATCCCGGCGACGTCTTTCTCCACACGATCATCCTGGAAAATCTGGGCACGGATCCGGCAAACAACCTGATCGTCACCGAGACGGAGAACGGCCTTACGATCGATCCCGATTCGGTCCTGATCGGCCCGATCGGCGTCGACGATGCGTTCAACATCACCGGCAACACGCCGATCACCTTTACCCTCAATCAGTTGCTCGGCAACGATCTCGATCCCGACGACGTCACGCCGAACCTGACGATCAGCACTTCCAACGTCACCAACGGCGGCCTCGTCGACAATGGCGACGGCACCTACACCTTCACCCCCACCACCGGACTCGACGCCGGCGCGACCGCGAGCTTCGAATATGCGCTGACCGACGCCGACGGCGTGACCAGCGTCGGCTCGACGCTGGTGACCTTCAACATCACCGACGTCGTCTGGTACGTCGACTCGGGCTATGGCGGCGAGAATGGCGGCCCGGACGGCTCCTATCTCAGGCCGTTCACCCAACTCACCGAGCTGAACGGCGTCACCGGCGACGGCACCACCAACGACGATGTCGACGCGGCCGGAGAAACGATCTTCATCCACGATCAGGGTGCCGACGCCTATGACGGAGGAATCACGCTCGAGGGCGGACAGAAGCTGTTCGGCGATGGCGCCACCCTCTCCGTCAACGGCCTGTCGATCGGCACGAGCACCAACAACAGCACGATCAACTTCGACGATTACGGCGTCACGCTCTCCACCGACAACACGATCGAAGGCATCGATCTCGACGGCGGCGTCGGCGGCAGCATCGCCATCCAGGACGGCAATGGCAGCGTCGGCTCGCTGACCATCGCCGACACCAATATCGGCGGCAACGGCAAGGCGATCGACATCGACCAGGGCGGCACCCTTGCCGTCGACATCGATAGCCTGAATTCGAGCAGTTCGACGAGCGAAGGCATCCACCTCCAAGGCGTGACCGGAACCTTCAACGTCGACGGCGGCCTTATTCAGACGTCCGCCGGCACCGGTATCCTGATCGGCGCGGCCGGCGGCGGCACCGCGGGATCCGGCGGCGGCGCCACCATCAGCATCGGCGCCTCGGTGACCAATCCGTCCGGGTCGTTGGTCGAGATCCAGGACCGGACCGGAGGCAGCGTCACCCTGTCCGGCACGCTCACCGAGGGCGCGCTGGCGGCGGGCCAGGCCGGCATCCTGCTCGACGGCAATGCCGGCACGATCAGCTTTACCGGCCAGAGCTTCATCAGTGCTGGCGCCGGGGGCGGCAATGGCGTGACGGTGACCAACAATAGCGGCACCGTCAATTTCAACGCTGCGGGCAGTGGCCTCGACATCACCACCGGCACGGGCACAGGGCTCACTTTCACCGGCGGGGGCACGCTCAACGTCACCGGCGGCAACAACTCGATCACGACGGCGGCCGGAACGATCGCCAACATCGCCAACGGATCCACCGCCGGCATGCAATTCGGCGCCCTGACCAGCGGCACCGTCGCCGGCAACGCCGCCATCGCAATCGACAATCTGGACGGCGTGTCCGGCGGCACGTTCGCGGGCGGCACCGTCGACATCGACGGCCTGGCAGCCGGAGTCGACGGCATCCGTATCTCCGGCGGATCGAGCGCCAACTTCAGCTTCGCCGGCACGCAGATCGATTCCAGCATCGCCAGTTCGGGCGACGGCATCGAGCTCAGCGGAGCCAACGGCACCGTAACCTTCACCAGCGTCGACATAGATGGCGTCGGCGGCAACGGCCTCTCGGTCACCAGCGCCACCAATGCCGTGACCGTTTCGGGCGGCACGATCGGCGCCACCAACGATCCCGGCGGCGACGCGCTGCTCATCTCCGGGGGGACGGGCGCGGTCACGGTCAATGCAGCTCTGACCAAGACGACGGCCGGCAACGTCGTCCAGATCAGCGATCATACCGGGACCGTCAATCTCGGCGGCTCCCTCTCCGCCACGGGTGGGCTGGACAGTGGCGTCCTCATCGACGGCACGACCGCCGGCGCGATCAATTTCTCGGGTTCGACGAAGACGCTGAATACCGGCGGCTCGGACGCGCTCGGTCTCACCGGCAGCGGCGCCGCCAACGTCACCTTCAGCGGCGGCAACCTCGATATCGACACGACCAGCGGCACCGGCATCAACGCGACCAACGCCGCCGCGACCCTGACCATCAGCGGCGGCAACAACAGCGTGTCGGTCGGTACCGGCCGCGCCGTCAATCTCGACGAGACGGACAGCGGCGGCATCGTTCTGCAGAGCGTCACCAAGACGGGTGGAAGCTCGACCGCCATCTTCCTCGACAATGCCGGCAACGGCGGATTCACCATCACCGGCACCGGGACCACGGCGGGTTCGGGCGGCACGATCGGCGGGACGATCAGCGGCACCGACCTCAACTACGGGACGGGCGTCGGCTTCTACGCGAACAATACCGACAACATCTCGCTCTCGAACATGACGTTCAGCGGCAGCCACCAGAATTTCGCGATCCGCGGCTCCGACGTCGACAATTTCACGCTGCGCAATTCGACGGTCGGCGGCACGCACGGCGACACCGACGGCGCCGAGGACGAAGGCGCCATCAACTTCACCAACCTCGGCGGGGTCGGCCTGTTCGAAGGCAACAATATCTCCGGCGGCTATTCGGACAATCTCAAGATCGTCAATACCGGCGGAACGCTCAACCTGTTCGTGCGGGATACGGCGGCGCAGCAGGCCGTGTTCGGCAACAACAGCACGACCAATTCCGGCAACGATTCCATCCTGGTGTCGACCAGCGGCAGCTCGCAATTGTTCATGCTCGTCGACGGCGTCCAGTTCACCGGCTGGCGCGGCGACGCCATCCAGACCGACGCCAACGGCCAGTCCCGGCACGAGATCACGGTCCAGAACAGCCAATTCAACAATGGTCATCCCAACATCGCGGCGGCCGGCGGCATCGGCGTGCTCGTCGGCGGCCAGGCCGGCGGCGGCGCCTGGTCCGTGGATTACGACATCCATGGCAACCAGTTCACCGGCTCGAAGGGATCGGTGATCGCCGCCAGCTTCACCAGCACTTCGGGCGGGACGATCCGAGGCTTCATCGACAACAACACGGTCGGCACCAACAATGGCGGCGGGCCCGCCGGCGATCCGACACAGGCAACGACCGGGTCGAGCGAGGGCGGCAGCGCGATCTTCATCCGCAACGAGCCGCTGGCGGGCAGCACCGGCAGCCTGACCCATTACACCACCATCTCCAACAACCAGATCCGCGACATCGTCGGCGGCGTCGCCGCTATCTACATCGCCGCCACGCGCGGGGAGACACCGGGGAAGTCGGTGGTCGAGGCCACGATCAACAACAACAATGTCGACGAGGTCGCCGGCGCCGTCGCGACGGCGCTCGCGCTCATCACCGGTGGCATCGCCAACGAGTTCGGCACGATCCGCGCCGACATCAACAACAATGTCTTCAACATCGACACCGCCACGCCGGCGGGGATTTCCGGGGTCTATGCGCAAGGCGTGATCGGACCGAACGACAGCCTAGTCTTGCCGGGCTTTGGCGGCGACTTCTCCACCTATCTCGCCGGCCGTGGCAATAGCAGCAGCGGCCCGCCCGGAGTGCTGGGCTCCACCGACGACGTGACCCCGACCGCCGGCAATCTCACCCAGCCGGCTCCGAACGGGACGGAAGCCGACCTGCCGACCGGCGCCATCCTCTCCGGAACTCCGGCACCCGGCGGCGACCCGACGGACGACGGATCCGGGACCTCGTCGCCCGGCGGTGACGGCACCCAGACGCCGGCTCCGCCTCCCCCACCACCGCCACCGCCACCGCCGCCGCCTCCGCCGCCACTCGGCGAACCCGAACCGCCGGTCCATCCGGTCATCGTCGACGATGGCGTGCTCAGCCGGGGCGAGCTCGATTATCTCGTGGAAGCGGCGATCCAGCGCTGGATCGGGGCCGGCGCCACCGCGGAGCAGGTGGCGGCAATGCGCGCCACCACGATCGACGTCGCCCACATGGCCGGCCTCTATCTCGGCTCGAGCCAGCCCGGCTCCATTCTGATCGACAGCGACGGGGCCGGCCACGGCTGGTTCCTCGACACCAGTCCCGCCGAGGACACGGAGTATAGCGGCAGCGGCACGAGACTGCGCGCCGACGCCGACGGACCGGCCGAAGGCCGTATGGACCTGCTCACCGTGCTGATGCACGAGCTAGGCCACCAGATCGGGCTGTCGGACGATTTCAACGGCGTCCATGCCGACGAGCTGATGTACGGTCATGCCATTATCGGCGAACGGCGGCTGCCGGGCGCCGACGACCTCGTCGGCGCCGACCTGACGCATCCCGGGCATGAGGCCTTCGTCGTCGCCGTGCCCGCTATTCCCGTCCTGCCGGCAGGCAGTGCGGTCCGGATCGTTTACAGGTCGACCGTCGACAGTTTCGTCAATGGCGTGATCCCGTCATTCGGCAATTCTACGGAATTCACCTATGACGGCCTCGGGACGCCGCAGCAGAGCGCCGTCGAGCCGCTCGACGTCGACTCGCTGACCCTCGCCGGCACGATCTGGAGCGACGATGGCGCGGGCGGCGGAAGTGCCAATAACGGCAGCCGCGACGGGACCGAAGCCGGTGTCGCCAATGTCAACCTGTCGCTGCTCGTCGACGCGAATAACGACAATGTCGCGGATAGCCAAACCGCCATCGCCACCGCGACGACCGACGTCAACGGCAGTTACAGCTTCACCAGTCTCGCCCAGGGCAATTACATCGTTCGCGTCGACCTCGGCAATTTCCAGGGCGGAGGCGCGCTTGAGAGCCTGCAGATCTCGTCGCTCGGCGCCGCCGAGCCACTCGACCCGGACAATGATGTCGACAATGACGATAATGGCGTGCGCGCGGACGGCCAGCCGGCTTTCAGCAAGACGATCACGCTCAGTTACGATGGCGAGACCGACGACGACGGCACCGGGCAGCTCGACGTAAACGACACGCTGGACTTCGGCTTCCTCTCCAACCCGCCGCCGGACCTCACCAATCTCGACGGCGACGTCGCCGCCTTCACCGAGGGCGGGACCGCCATTCTGCTCGACGATTCCAGCGCACCGCAGCTGGCGGCGATCGTGACCGACGACCAGCCGAACTTCAACGGCGGCAGCCTGACCGTCGCCGTCACCGGCAACGCTGCCGCCGAGGATGTGCTCGCGCTCAGCACCGCCGGGACGGTGAGCGTCTCCGCGGGAATCACCGTCGGCAGCATCGTCTCGGTGGCGGGCGTTGCGCTCGGAACGATCACGTCCGACGGCACCGCCGGCACACCACTGGTCATTGCGTTCGACACCACGGACGCGACGCCGGCCGCGGCAACGACGCTGATCCGAGCACTGACCTACACCAACAGCAATCAGACCGATCCATCGACGCTGCAGCGCACCGTCACGATCACCGTCAATGACGGACTCGCCGGCACCGACAGCGCCAACGTCCTGATCGACATCGGTGCCGTGAACGACGCGCCGACGCTGAGCGACGCCGCCGTCGTCCTCGACGCCCTCGCCGAGGACGCGGCGGCGCCATCGGGGGTGGTGGGCACGCTGGTGAGCGCACTGGTCGATCTCGATTCCGTCGCCGGCGGCCTCGACAATGTCGCCGACGACGATCCCGTCACCGGGATCGCGCTGACCGGAGTCGATTCGACTGGGGGCGATTGGTTCTACTCGCTCGACGACGGGCTCATCTGGTCCGCCGTGCCGGCCGTGGCCGATGCGACCGCGCTGCTGCTCGCAGCCGACGCCGACACGCGGCTCTATTTCCGGCCGAACCCGGACTTCAACGGAACCGTGACGAACGCCATCACCTTCCGCGCCTGGGACCGAAGCTCGGGCACCGAAGGCGATGTCGTGAACGTCGGGACGAATGGCGGCGCAACCGCCTTCTCGGCGGCCAGCGACACGGCGAGCCTCACCATCACCGCCGCCAACGATGCGCCGTCGGTGACGGCGCCCGCGAGTATAACGGTAAGCGAAGACGTGGCAGGCGCGCTGACCGGCATAAGCTTCGTCGACGTCGACGCCGGCGTCACCGCCATCACGGCGACGCTGTCGGTGCCGTCGGGAACGCTTGCGGCGACCAGCGGCGGCGGCGTTACGGTCGGCGGCACGGCCAGCGCGCTTACCCTGACCGGTACCGTGGCCGACATCAATGCATTCATCGCCGCCTCGGCCGTGACCTTCACCACGGCCCAAGACTCGACGACCGACGTGACGCTAAGTGTCACCATCGACGACGGAGGCAATACGGGGAGCGGAGGCGCGCTGACCGACAGCACCACCGTCACGCTCGACGTCACCGCGGTCAACGACGTTCCGATGATCACGGCTCCGGTGAGCATCTCGGTGATCGAGGACGTGGCCGGGGCGCTGACCGGCATCAGCTTCGACGACGTCGATGTCGGCGGAAGCACCGTCTCCGTGACTCTGTCGGTGCCCTCGGGGACCCTCACGGCGACGAGCGGCAGCGGCGTCACGGTCGGCGGTACGGCGAGCGTACTGACCCTGGACGGGACGGTAGCGGACATCAACGCGTTCATCGCCGGGTCGAACGTGAACTTCACCACCGACCTGGATGCCGAGGCCGACGTGACGCTCACGGTCGACATCCAGGATAATGGCAACGCCGGGAGCGGCGGCGCCCAGCAGGACAGTCGCACGGTCACGCTCGACATCATTCCGGTCGACGATCCCGCCGTGGCGCAGCCGGACGCGGTCACGGTCACGGAGAACGGGGTCAGCCGGGGCACGCTGTTCGCGGACAACGGATCAGGCTTCGACTCCGATCCGGACGGCCCGGCCCTTATCGTGGCGACGGTCAACGGCCAGGCCGGCAACGTCGGCTCGACATTCACGCTGCCGTCGGGCGCGAGGCTGCGCGTCAACGCGGATGGTAATTTCTCATACAATCCTGATGGCCGGTTCGACTATCTCCTCCCGGCTGGCACGGGCACCGGCGCTCCCAGCTCGGCGACCGACAGCTTCAGCTACACCTTGCTGAATGGGAGCACCGCCACCGTCACCGTGACGATTCACGCTGTGGATGGCGGCGATGCGCTGATTGGTACGAATGGGAGCGACACATTGTTCGGTGGCGCCGGCAAGGACACGCTGTTCGGGCGCAGCGGTGCCGATTCGCTCGATGGAGGAACCGGCAACGACCGGCTGTTCGGCGAAGGCGGCAGCGACGTCCTCACGGGCGGCGCTGGGCGGGACCAGCTCGATGGCGGCGTCGGCGACGACACGCTCTCCGGCGGCAACGACTTGGATTTCCTCGATGGCGGTAAGGGTGCCGACACGATGGAGGGCGGTGCCGGCAATGACACCTACCGGGTCGACAATGACGGCGACGTGGTCGTGGAAGGTGCGGGCGGTGGCAAGGACCTCGTGCTCACGACAATCAGCTACAGGTTGCCGGATTTCGTCGAGAACTTGACCCTGCTCGGCGGCGGCGACCTGTCGGGTCGCGGCAATGCGTCCGACAACAAGATCGTCGGCAACGCCGGCGACAATTACCTGGCCGGCTATGGCGGCGACGACCTGCTGATAGGGGGCGGCGGCGACGACATGTTGATCGGCGGCTCAGGTCTCGACACGCTCATCGGCGGAGACGGCTCGGACGACTTCGTGTTCAACGCACGGCCCGCCGCCTCGAACACCGGCCGGATCTACGATTTCGTAAGCGGCGAGGACCGGTTCGTGCTCGACGAGGATGTGTTCACCGAGGCCGGCCGGGGGGCGCTCGGCGGGGCCTTCCAGCTCGGCACGGCGGCGCTCGAGGCCGACGACCGCATCCTCTACGATCAAGCGACTGGCAACATCTATTACGATCCCGACGGCACCGGTGCCGCCGCGGCGGTCATGTTCGCTGCGGTGAGCCCGGGGACGTTGATCGTCCAATACGACTTCTTCGTCGGATAGGACGTTGCAGCGACAGGAGCAAGCCGGCTGGACGTCCCGGATAGTGCTGATGAACCGCGTCGAACGCCAATTGAATTGTCGACCGCATGTCGCGGCGCGGACAGTGAATTGGAGCTCAGGTAGCGGGAATGACGATCTTCCAGCCACGTCCGCGGACGTTGAAGATCACCTCTTCCTCTTCGATGCTGCGGAGCTTTCGACGGATATTGGAGATGTAGACCTCGACGATCCGCGTCTCCCCGGCCGCGTCGGAATCGTAGAGCGTCTTCAGCAGCGCCGACTTGCTGACGACGTCCTCCCCGCTCGTGGCCAATGCGCACAGGATCTTGAACTCCGCGTCGCTCAATACTGTCGTGCGGCCACGCAATTCGGCGGTGCGATGGAAAGGGTCCAGCTTCAGCGCGCCGACCCAGATCGGGTCGCGCGCATCGGGAGACGAGCCCTCTTTGCTCGCACCTTGAGACTGATGGCGCCGAAGCGCCGCTCGGATCCGGGCGAGCAGCTCGCCGGGAAGGAAGGGCTTGGGGATATAATCGTCCGCGCCGCGATCTAGCGCGTCGATCTTGTCGCGTTCGCTGTCGCGGCCGGAAACGACGAGGATCGGGACGTCCGACATCTCCCTCAGCTTGCGCAGCACTTCGCCCCCGTCGAGGTCGGGCAAGCCCAGGTCGACGAGAACGGCGTCGAACGATCGAGACCGGAAAATGTCGAGGGCAGCTCTGCCGCTCGCGACGCTTTCCGACGTGAATCCGCCATAGGAGACGGACGCCTGGAGCAACGTCAGGAGGGCGGGGTCGTCCTCGACCAGCAGGATGAGCGCGCTCATGCCGGTCAGGCCTAGCCGCTCGCGCCGGTGATGAGAAGCGCTGGAGACCGGGCATCGGCCGCTACGGACGGGAACCGATGCTCCCGCCTCCAGACCGCCATTCGCCCCTCGCGTCACTTCCGCAATGATCCCAGCTGACTATCGCTCGTGCGCGTGGCCCATGGACCGTTGCAGAGCCCGATCGCGCCGCCGCAGAATCGTCCACCCGCTGCGCTTGCGGCCGGATGGGATGCGTTTCGCCATGATGGCCGAAGCTGAGCCCTCCGGCTCCCTCCGTTCCACTCAGGCCGCGCCCTCCGTTAGAGCGATTTCCAGTCGGATGGGATCATCCGACGCGATAAATCAAGCCCCTAGACCGGATGGTCTGATGCCATCAGATCGCAAGCCGGTCTAGATAATGCTGGCGAAGGGTATCGAGCGGCTGCAGCGCGCCGTCGGCCTCGACGTGCCAGAACATCCAGCCGTTGCACGAAGGCGCGCCCTGCACAGCGGCGCCGATCCTGTGGATCGAACCCTGCTGACCGTTCAGCTCGATCGATGCGTCGGCGAGCACGCGCGCCTGCCACCTGCGCCGGGAATCGGTGAGCAGGGATCCGGGGGCGACCAGGCCGTTCTCGACGAGCAGGCCGAAAGGCACCTTGGGCTGGGAGCGCTTCGAGGCCATCACCTTCATCGCGCTTTCGTCCAGGGCGAGCGTCGAATCGATGCGCTCGCGCGCCACCTTCACGTAACGGGTCTCACGCTCGATGCCGATCCAGTTGCGACCGAGCCGGCGCGCGACCGCGCCCGTCGTCCCGGTGCCGAAGAAGGGGTCCAGAACGACGTCGCCCGGACGGGTGCAGGCGAGCAGCACGCGGTAGAGAAGGGCCTCCGGCTTCTGCGTCGGGTGCGCCTTGGCCCCATCCGATTTCATCCGCTCGCCGCCGGCACAGATCGGAATGGTCCAATCGGACCGCATCTGAAGATCGTCGTTCAGCGCCTTCATCGCGCGATAGTTGAAGGTGTATCGGCTATCCTCGCTGCGCGAGGCCCAGATCAGGGTCTCGTGCGCGTTGGTGAAGCGGGTGCCACGGAAGTTCGGCATCGGGTTGGCCTTGCGCCAGATGATGTCGTTGAGGATCCAGTAGCCGGCGTCCTGCAGGGCCGCGCCGACCCGGAAGATGTTGTGATAGCTCCCGATCACCCACAGGGTGCCGTTGGGCTTGAGGATCCGACGCGCTTCCTTGAGCCAGGCACGGGTGAAGCCGTCATAGTCGGCGAAGGTCGCGAACTTGTCCCAATCGTCGTCGACCGCGTCCACCCGGCTGCCCTCCGGACGGAACAGGTCCCCGCCTAGCTGCAGATTATAGGGAGGATCGGCGAACACCATATCGACGCAACCGTCGGGCAGGCGCGACATCGCGCGAATGCAATCGTCCTGCAGGATCTGCCCGATCGGCAGATCGGCCATGGCCGCCGCCGTTTCGGCACGATCCGACGCTGCCCGGCCCCTGGCCTTCGGCCTCTCAGCCGTTCCGACACGCCCCACCACACCCATCGACAGCCCCC
Source organism: Sphingosinicella terrae (assembly GCF_003347635.1). Lineage (GTDB taxonomy): Bacteria > Pseudomonadota > Alphaproteobacteria > Sphingomonadales > Sphingomonadaceae > Allosphingosinicella > Allosphingosinicella terrae. Next base: position 96,640 of record NZ_QDFY01000002.1, on the reverse strand, counting down.
TCTTTTCCAGGCCGACCATGCTGAGTCAGGCGGACTCCCGGGTCAAGGCGCGACAATGAGGGGCAAGGGTTAACGTCGCGTCAACCAACAGCGGAACGGAAGGAGTCCTTCGCTACATCTAGTGGCCTCGCCGCCGAAGCCGACTCAAGGGGAAGTAGGTGTGGCCGGAAAGACTCAATGCGCGCGGATGTTTGCCGCCGGCAGTTGCGGCTGGAGCTCAAGCGTCAGCTGTCGGACCGGTGCGAAGCTTCGTCGGTGAATCGGGGTGGGGCCGAGCGCCTCGAGCGCGCGCTGATGTTCCGGGGTGCCGTAGCCCTTGTTCGTCTCCCAGCCATAGCCGGGATAATCGCGCGCATATTCCGCCATCAGCCGGTCGCGTGTGACCTTGGCGACGATCGAGGCGGCGGCGATGGATCGACATTTGGCGTCGCCGTCGACGATGGCGACCGACGGCCGCGTCCATCTCGGACAGCGATTGCCGTCGACCAGGACCATCGCCGGCTCGACGCCGAGCGCGTCCACTGCCCGCTCCATCGCCAGCATGCGGGCCCAGAAGATGTTGAGACGGTCGATCTCCTCGACCGTGGCCATGCCCACGCCTACGACGGCGACCGTCCGCAGCCGCGCATAGATCGCCTCGCGGGTCTTTGCGGGAATGGCCTTGGAATCGTCGATCCCGCGCGGAAAGCGGTGGCGGTCGAGGATCACCGCCGCGGCCACGACCGGCCCGGCCAGCGGCGCGCATCCCGCCTCATCGACCCCGGCGACCGGGTCCGGATGTCCCTTCTCGAGCTTGAAGCAGGGTCTCGCCATAGCCGGCAGCCTATTGAGCCGCGCTGCCGCGATCCAGTGAAAGCGGGCTTATCCTATTCTTTCCTGTGGATATCCTCGACGGGCACTCGTCCAAGGGCGTGCCCCATCGGCCCATGACCATGCCCGAAGCCGGGTGCTGCGAGCATGCAGGCGCGGACATAATCGCGCGCCAGCGAGACGGCGTCGACCAGGGAGAGGCCGCGGCCGAGCCCCGTCGCGATTGCGCTGGACAGGGTGCAGCCGGTGCCGTGCGAATCCCGCGTGTCGATGCGCTCGGATGTCCAGCGCCGCACGCTGCCCCGCGGATCGGCGAGCAAATCGGTGAGCGGCGCTTCCGTGAGATGACCGCCCTTGGCGAGGATCGCGGCGCCGATCGTGCCGGCATAGTCGAGTGCGACCGCCTCCATCGACTTCGCCGAGGCGATCTGTCGGCTCGACAGCGTCTCGAGCTCCGGCAGGTTGGGAGTGGTGACCGTGGCGATGCCGGCCAGCCGCTCGAACGCTGCGACCGTCGCCGCATCGGCAAGCTCCGCGCCACTGCTCGCCACCATCACCGGATCGAAGACGATCGGGACCCCGTCCAGCCGCGCCAGCCGATCAGCGAGCGCGGCTGCCGTCTCGGCCGACCCGATCATCCCGATCTTGACGGCGTCGACGCCAAGATCCTCGCAAACCGAATCGATTTGCGCGAGCACCAGCTGCGTCGGGATGCGATGAACGGCCTGAACGCCCAGGCTGTTCTGCGCGGTGATCGCGGTGACGGCGGTCATGGCAAAGCCGCCGAGCATCGTCACCGTCTTGATGTCGGCCTGGATACCCGCGCCGCCGCCCGAATCGGAGCCCGCGACGATCAGGATGCGCGGGGGAGTCAACGCGGCCCCATGCGGACCGTCGAGGGCGGATGCTTGTCGAGCAGGCGCGCGGGCCGGATCGGGCGGCGCTCGAGATTGCCGCCGCAATTGGGACACAGGCCGCCGAGTGGGCCGTCGACGCAGTCGGCGCAGAAGGTGCATTCGAAGGTGCAGATGCGGGCGTCCGCGTTTTCCGGTGGCAGATCGCGGCCGCAGCGCTCGCAATCGGGCCTGAGCTCCAGCGCCATCAGACCGCCCTCACCGCTTCGCAGATCGTCTCGACCACATCGGCGACGAGCCCTTCATCCTCTCCCTCGGCCATCACCCGGATCAGCGGCTCCGTCCCCGATTTGCGAATGACGAGACGCCCCCGGCCGGCAAGCCTGGCCTCGCCCTCTGCAATGGCGGCCTGCACGTCCGGCTGGGCGAGCGGGGCGGTTCCCTCGAAGCGGACATTCTTGAGCAGCTGCGGCAGCGGCTCGAAAAGGGTCAGGGTCTCGCTCGCCCGCCGCTCCGTCTCGATCAGGCAGGCCAGCACCTGCAGCGCCGCGACGAGGCCGTCCCCGGTCCGGGCATAGTCGCTGAGGATGATATGGCCCGATTGCTCGCCGCCGACATTATAGCCCTTCGTGCGCATCGCCTCGAGCACGTAGCGATCCCCGACCTGGGTGCGCTCCAGCTGCAGTCCCTGGCCATGCAGGAAGCGCTCGAGGCCGAGATTGGACATCACCGTCGCGACCAGGCCGCCGCCGCGCAGCCGATTCCGCCGATGCCAGGAAATGGCGATCAGCGCCATCAGCTGGTCGCCGTCGACCAGGCTGCCGGTCTCGTCGACCACCAGCAGGCGATCGGCATCACCGTCGAGCGCCAGCCCGATATCCGCGCCCACCTCGAGCACCTTGCGGCGCAGGGCCTCGGTATCGGTCGATCCGCAGCCCTCGTTGATGTTGGTGCCGTTGGGCGCGACGCCGATCGCCGTGACCTCGGCACCGAGTTCCCAGAGGGCGGACGGCGCGACCTGATAGGCGGCGCCATTGGCGCAGTCGATCACGACCTTGAGACCGTCGAGCCGCAGATCGGCGGGAAAGGTCTGTTTGGCGGCGTGGATATAGCGGCCCCGCGCGTCCTCGATCTTCTTCGAGCGGCCGATCTCCTCCGCCGGGACGAGGCGCGGCGGCTGATCGAGCAGCGCCTCGATCGCCGCCTCGTCCTCGTCGGAAAGCTTGAATCCGTCCGGGCCGAACAGCTTGATGCCATTGTCGACATATTTGTTGTGGCTGGCCGAGATCATCACGCCCAGGTCCGCGCGCATCGAATGGGTCAGCAAAGCGACCGCCGGCGTCGGCACCGGCCCGACCATGACCACGTCCATGCCGACGCTGGTGAAGCCGGCAATCATCGCCGTCTCCATCATGTAGCCGGACAATCGGGTATCCTTGCCGATGACGACGCGGTGGCGGTGGTCCCCCCGCTGAAAGTGGGCTCCGGCGGCCTGGCCGATCTTGAGCGCCATCTCGGCGGTCATCGGCATCTGGTTGGTGCGGCCCCGAATCCCATCGGTGCCGAAGAATTTGCGTGTCATGCGAGCTAAGCCCCTACGGCAGATTGGCCTTTGGCCGCCTGATAGCGCGGCGCCCGGCAAAGCGCGAGGCCCGGCCAAGAATGGCGATGGGTCGCAACAATGCTTCCGCCCGCCGTCGGGCACCGATACACAGTCCCCCATGTCGCAGCCGACCCGCATCCTCCTCGCCCTTGTCGCCGGCCTCGGGCTCGGCATCGCCTCCATCGGCCTTGGCCCCGAATGGGTGAGCCGAAGCACCGGGATAGCCCAGCCGATCGGCGCCATATGGCTCAACGCGCTGCAGATGACGATCGTCCCGCTCGTCGTCTCGCTGATCGTCACCGGCGTGGCCGCATCGGCCGAGGCGGCTCGCGCCGGGCGATTGGCGGGCCGAGGGCTCCTCTTTTTCGTCTTCCTGCTCTGGGTTTCGGCGCTGGTGGCGGCGCTGCTCACGCCCTTGCTCCTCGAGCTCTTTCCGCTTCCGGCAGAGTCGGTCGCGCGGCTACGCGCAGCACTGGATACGAGCCAGCCGGTCGCCCAGGTGCCCGGATTCGCGGATTTCCTGCAGTCGATCGTGCCCGCCAATCCCGTCACGGCCGCCGCCCAGGATGCGATCTTGCCGTTGATCGTCTTCACTCTCGCCTTCGCCTTCGCGATGACGCGGCTACCCGAAGAGCCGCGCGAACGGCTGGTCGGCTTCTTCCGTGCCATCGCCGACACCATGCTGGTGCTGATCGGCTGGGTCCTGTGGATAGGCCCGATCGGCGTCTTCGCGCTCGCTTACGTGGTCGGCGCCCGCGCCGGCGGCGAGGCGTTCGGGGCCCTCCTCCATTATGTCCTGATCGTTTCGGCAGTCGGCGCCGTTTTGTGGTTCGCGGCCTGGCCGGTGGCGGCCGTCGGCGCCCGCATCTCCCCATTGCGCTTCACTCGCGCGATCGCGCCGAGCCAGGCGGTCGCGTTCAGCACCCAGTCGTCGCTGGCCAGCCTGCCCGCGATGCTGCGCGCCGCTCACAAGCTGGACGTGCCCGTCGCCGCTTCCGGGCTGCTGCTGCCCATGGCGGTCGCGGTGTTCAGGATGACCGGGCCGGCGATGAACCTCGCCGTGGCCATCTACATCGCTTACTGGTTCGGGATGGAGCTGACCCCGGCGCAGCTCGCCATCGGCGTGGCCGCGGCGGCGACGACGACGATGGGCGCGGCCGGCATTCCAGGGCAGGCAAGCTTCGTCACCTCGATAGCCCCGATCTGCATGGCGATGGGCGTTCCGATCGAGCCGCTCGCTCTGCTCATCGCGGTCGAAACCCTGCCGGATCTCGTCCGCACCGTCGGCAATGTCAGCATGGATGTCGCCGCCACGGCGACGGTGGCACGGCGGAGCGGCTTCACGGACGGATCCGCGACCGAGGAAGACCGGTTGCTCGACCCCGCCTGACCGCAGCCAGGCCCCGCTGCGGGAACGAAACGCCTTTCGATGCATCTGGCGAAAGCGTACCCTCGGGGGCGCCGGAATCGTGCTGCGTAAGAACAGTCACATCAGGGAGAGCAGACATGAGCACTCGCACATTCGCGCTGGCCTTCGGTATCGTCTTCCTCGCCGTCGGCATCCTCGGTTTCGTCCCCGGCGTCGTGCAGCCGCTTCACGACGGGCACGAGCCGGTCATGGGCAATGGCGGTCAGCTGCTCGGCCTCTTCCCTGTCAACGAGCTCCACAATGCCGTGCATATCCTGTTCGGCCTCTGGGGCCTGGTCGCTTCCAGGTCGCTCGGCGGCTCGATCAACTATGGCCGCGCAGTGGCGATCATCTACGCCGTGCTGACGGTCGCCGGCTTCATCCCCGGCCTCTCCACGATGTTCGGTCTGGTCCCGCTCTACGGAAACGATATCTGGCTGCATGCGCTTCTCGCTTTGGTCGGCGCCTATTTCGGCTGGGTTCACCGCAATCCGGCTACCGCCTGACCTCTCCCGACGAGAGCCTTCCTCCGCACCGGCACGGCCGGCGACGGGGCCTGTTCATCCGAGGTTTATGTTGAGCGAAAAGTTCGGAGTTTCAATGCCGTAAACCGGGAGGCAGGTATCTGCCCCGGCGTGGAAAGCGCTGGCGCGAACCGCCCCTTTTTTATATGAGCGGGGCATGACCCGATCGATCCGGCTTTCCGTGCTCGCCCTGTTGCTCGCTTCACCGGCCATGCCGGGGGCGGCCCAGACAGCCCTTGCCCAGGCAGAGCCGCGCCTCGAATATCAGGCCCCGGTCCCCGCACCGATGCCTGTCCCGGTCGCGGAATGGCGCCGCGGCGCAGCCGAGGAACTGCTTCGCTATGTCGAGGCGATCGGGCAGGAGGGACTGGATCCCTCAGCTTATTCGCCGGAGCGGCTTCGCCAGGCGCTCGACGCCGGCGATCCGGCGCGGCTGACGATGGCCGCGAACGAGATCTTCAGGCGGCTCGTCACGGATCTCAGCGGCGGCTTCGTCCGCGGCGACGGCCGTGTCGACTGGCACATGCCCGACAATGCCCTCGACGGAAACCGACAGCAGCTCTTGCTGGCCCAGGCGGCCGGCGGCGGCGTCGCACCGATCCTGGACGGCCTGCTTCCCACGCATCCCCAATATGTCGGTCTCAAGCGGGCGCTGGCGCAGACGCCGGAGAGCGAAGAAGCGCGGCGCCAGCTCATCCGCGCCAATATGGAGCGGTGGCGGTGGATGCCTCGCGATCTCGGCCCGCGCCACGTCATCGTCAACGTGCCCGCCTTCACGGCCGCCATCGTCCAGGACGGTCGTGTGATCGCCCGCCACCGCGCCGTCGTGGGCGCCCGGAGGACGCCGACTCCGCAGCTCACCGCCTCGGTGACCGCGGTGACGATGAACCCGTGGTGGACCGTGCCGCAGAGCATCATCCGCGAGATGGGTGGGCGCTTTTCCGGCTATCAGGTTCGCCGAACCGAGGGCGGCACGATGATCGTCCGGCAGCCGCCGGGGCCGCGCAATGCGCTCGGCCGGCTCAAGATCGAGATGCCGAACGATCACGCCATCTACCTGCACGATACGCCGGCGCAGAACCTGTTCGGGCGGCCGGTTCGAGCGTTCAGCCACGGCTGCATCCGGACCCAGAATGTCCGCGACTTCGCCGCCCACCTCCTCGCCCCGGCGGGTGAATGGGACAGGGCGGCGATCGATCGCGCGATCGCGGCCGGAGAGACGCAGTCGGTGCCGCTCGCGGCACCGATCCCCGTCTATATCGCCTATTTTACGGCCGCCGCGACCAATGACGGCGACATCGTCACCTATGCCGATATTTACGGCCGCGACGCTCCGGTTCGGCAGGCGCTGAACCGCGGCGCCGGCACCGGCACCCAGCAGGCCAGCATCGGCGGCTGAGCCGTCGCGCCCGCGAGCGCGGGCTGGAACAGCGGCAATCGAGCTTGGTTCTCCCGGTGAACACCCACCGGAGAGACCTCATGGCCGCAGCCGCCCGCCGACAGTCCTATTGGAACGCCACCGCGCCCGCGAGCGGCTTCCCGAGCTTCACCGGCGATCTGGAGGTCGATGTCGCCATCATCGGCGGTGGCATCGTGGGGGTGACCACGGCGAGCCAGCTCAAGGAGCGCGGGCTCAGCTTCGCCTTGCTTGAGGCCCGGCGGGTCGGCGAGGAGGTGACCGGCAAGTCCACCGCCAAGGTCACGTCCCAGCACAATATCAAATATACGACGATCGAGCGGAAGTTCGGCGAAGAATCCGCCCGGCATTATGCCGATGCCAACGAGACCGGCCTTCGCACCGTCGTGGATCTCGCCGGCCGGCTCGGCATCGACTGCAGCCTCGAGCGCCGGCCCGCCTTCACCTACACGAAGGAGGAGCATCACGTCGCCGAGATCGAGAAGGAGGTCGAGCTCGCGCGAAGGCTCGGTCTCCCCGCTTCGCTGACCCGCGATACCGGCCTTCCCTTCGACGTGCTCGCCGCGATGCGCTGGGACGACCAGGCGCAATTCCACCCCACCCGATATGTGAAGGGCCTCGCGGCGACCCTGCCGGGGAATGGCGGCTATGTCTTCGAGGGCAGCCGGGTGATCGACTGGGGCAAGGACCGCGCCGCCACCGACGCCGGATCGGTGCGGGCGAAGCATGTCGTCATGGCGACCCACCTGCCGCTCGGCCAAACCGGCCTCTTCTACGCCGAGAATCACCCGCACATGCACCCGGTGATCATGGGACAGGCGGATCCGGCACGCGTGCCGGCGGGCATGCACATCAGCGTCGAGACGCCCCACCATTCTCTGCGCGGCCATCGCGACGAGAACGGCCGGAGCTGGATGATCTTCACCGGGCCGACGTTCAAGCACGGCCATGTCGACCAGGAACGCCAGGCGTTCGCGCAGATCGAGCGGTTTGCCGCCGAGCATTTCGGCGTGACCGCGGAGTATCGCTGGACCAATGAGGATTACACGCCGATGGACCACGCACCCTTCGTCGGCTGGTCGTCCGGCGGCGCCGGCGCCTGCCTCGTCGCCACCGGCTTCGATGCGTGGGGACTTTCGATGGGCACCGCCGCCGGGATCCTCCTGGCGGACATCATTGCCGACAGGGCCAATCCCTGGCTGGACCTGTTCGACGCGCGGCGCATCAAGCCGATCGCCGGTGCGAAGGACTTCCTGAAGGCGAATGCGGAAGTCGCCGCCGACCTCGTCGGCGGCTACCTTTCACGCAAGCCGCACGGCTTCGACGATTTGCGTCCCGGCGAGGGCGCGGTGCTCAAGGTCGACGGCCACAATGTCGCCGGCTATCGCGACGAAGGCGGCGCGCTGCACGCGGTTTCGGCGGTCTGCACGCATATGGGCTGCATCGTCGGCTGGAACGAGACGGACCGGACCTGGGACTGCCCCTGCCACGGCTCGCGCTTCGGTCTCGACGGCGCGGTCATCCACGGGCCGGCGGTCAAGCCGCTGGCGCCGCACGTCTCAAAGAAGGATCAGGCGAGCCGGTCCGCGTAAAGGAAGCGGCCGGGCCCGAGCCGCGCGAGCACTTCCTGAAGGCTCTGGTGCGGCAGCGCAAAGCAGCCTTCGCTGCGCCCGAGGCGGCCCATCTGGGTAACGACGTCGGGTTCCGCATACCAGGCGGTATGGACGACGATCGCCCGCGTCTCCGCATTGCTGTTGGACGGATCGAGCCCGCGCACGCGCATCGAGCGGCCATATTTGCCATGGTAATATTGGCTGGTGAGATAGGCGCCGTCGGAACTCGCTTCGGAGCCGATCTGGTTGGAGAAGCGCTGCAGAAAGCCGGTATGGGCCGGATCGGAGCCGCGACCATGCGAGACGAGATGACGGGTGACCCCGCCGCTATTGGTGTCGAGCAGGTAGAAACGCGGCTCCGCTGAAACCTTGGTGAAGTCGGCGATGCCGACGATGTCGCCGTGGACGATCTGCGACCGGTGCCGGTCAAAGGCGGCGCGCGCCCGCGTGACGATGCGCGGGTCGACGCTCGGGTCGACCATGACCCGGGGACGCGCCGGAACGGTTGGTGACGATGTTGGCGGCGCCGTCGCGGCGGCAGGCTGCACGACCTGCGCGAGCAAGGGCGAGCTTGCCAGCACGGTAAGGGCGCCAGTCGCGGCGCCGGTCTCGATAATCTGCCTACGCGTCAAAATCATGAACGCCCTCCCCGGTACATCCCAGCTGGGGTTTTTTGCAATTCTTCCAACCAGGAGGAACAGAGCCTGGGCTCGTCCCATCCCGGCCTTGAAGCGTCTCGGCGCAATCTCAGGGAACAATCCTTAACGTCTTTTTCAGGCTGTCGATGAGACGTGCCGGAACCGCGTCGAACCCCGCGCGTCTCTTTGCCTCGATGCCATGGAGATCCCGCTGACCCGATTCGACCGCCTCGGGATCGATCGCCCGTTGCCGCCGATGGAGGCGAAGCTGGTCGAGTCGCTGCCGACCGACGAGGGCTGGCAGTTCGAGCCGAAATGGGACGGCTTCCGGTGTCTCGTCTATCGTGACGGAGACGCGGTCGAGCTCCAGTCGAAGGCCGAGCGGCCGCTGACGCGCTACTTCCCCGAGATCGAGGCAGCCGTACGCCAGCTTCCCGGGGACCGCTTGGTGCTCGACGGTGAATTGGTCATCCCGATCGACGGCATTCTTTCCTTCGACGCCCTGCAACTGCGTCTCCATCCCGCCGAGAGTCGAATTCGCAAGCTTGCGGCGGCCAGTCCGGCGCAGATCATCCTGTTCGATGCCCTCCAGATCGGCGACGAGATTTTGATCGGCTCCCCGCTCGAAAGCCGCCGGGCGGCACTCGCACAATTTCACGAGCAAGTGGCGCGGGAAGATGTCCGTCTTTCGCCATGCACGACGGACCGCGCCATCGCCGAGGACTGGCTCGCCTCCACCGGTGGCGCCCTCGACGGCGTCGTCGCCAAGCGTCGCGACGCGGCTTACGAACCCGGCGAACGGGCCATGCTCAAGGTCAAGCAGAGGCGCACGGCCGACTGCGTCGTCGGCGGCTTTCGGTATGCCGCCAAAGGTGGCGGGATCGGGTCCCTGCTGCTCGGGCTTTACGATGAAAGCGGGAAGCTCAATCATGTCGGCTTCACCTCCGCAATTCCGGCGGAAGAGAAGTCTTCGCTCACCGCCAGGCTGGAGGCGATCGTGGAACCGCCCGGCTTCACCGGGCGCGCGCCGGGAGGCCCCAGTCGATGGAGCACCGAACGTTCCGCCGAGTGGCAGCCGCTTCGCCCCGAGCTGGTCGTCGAAGTCCGCTACGACCACATTACCGGTGACCGCTTCCGCCACGGCACCAAGTTCCTGCGCTGGCGTCCGGACAAGGCGCCCCGCCAATGCCGGATGGACCAGCTTCAGCCCGAAGCCGGCCCCGGAGAGCTGATCCAGTCGCTGGAGGGTGCGCGATGAGCGAGCGGGTCGTCGAAGGGGTGCGGCTCAGCAACCCCGACAAGATCCTCTACCCGGAGCAGGGTATCACCAAGAGCGATCTCGCCGATCATTATCTGGCCGTCGCCGAGGTCATGCTCCCCCATGTTTCGATGCGGCCGATCACGATGGTCCGCTGCCCGACGGGGCGGCAGAAGAACTGCTTCTACCAGCGCCACGCGGGCGCCGGAATTCCGCGCCAGATCGAGAAAGTGAAAGTGCCGGGTTTCGACAATCCCTATCTCTTCATCCGCGATGCCGCCGGCCTGGTCGCGCTCGTCCAGATCGGCGTGCTCGAGATTCATCCTTGGAGTGTGACGGTCGAGCATCCGGACCGGGCGGACCGGGTGATCTTCGATCTCGATCCGGACGAAGGTCTCGGCTTTGCCGACGTCGTCGCGGCGGCCCTGGAGGTGCGCAAGCGACTGGACGCGCTCGGCCTCGCCAGCTTCGTCAAGACGACCGGCGGAAAGGGCCTGCACGTCGTCGTCCCGATAGATCCGGTCCACGAATGGCGCGAGGTGAAGGGCTGGGCCAAGGCCTTCTCGGAGGTGATGGCCGCCGACGATCCGGCACGCTATCTCACCCGTATCGCCAAGGCGGAGCGGGTCGGCCGGATCTTCATCGACTATCTTCGGAACGATCCGACCTCGACCGCCGTCGGCCCCTATTCCACACGGGCCCGTCCCGGCGCTCCCGTCGCACTGCCGCTGGACTGGGGCGCGCTCGATGCCGATCTCGATCCCGGCCGCTATACCGTTCGAACCGTCGCGAAGCTGGTATCCGGTCGCGAAGATCCATGGGCCGGCATGATCAAGCTGCGCCAGCGTCTCCCGGATCCCCATGCACTTTAGGATCGCTGCCCGTGCCGGATTGACGGCGGGCATCCCTGGCAGCCCGAAGCATCCGCCGGCCGGTCTCCTCGGCCGCTTCGGCTGTCAGGGTCACGGCGACACCGTCAGGACCCTCGACAATCACATCTCCGTCCTCGGCGGCCACATCGCTCGGCTGGCCGATCGCCTCTTCGCTGTTCATCGCCCAAGTCTCCCTCGGCGGCATTCAACCGGCGCCCGGCGGAGAGGTTCCGGACAAGCGGGCGTGCGGCCCAACGGAGCAGGTGTGCCTCTCTTGCGCTTTTCCCGGCGAAGCGTCATCTGGATGCGCCTGCCATGACAGAAGAAAACGAGAAAATCCCGACGAGTTCGCACTTCGTCTACGTCGTCGACGACGATCGTGACGTGCGCCGATCGCTGAGCTTCATGCTTGGCGCCTCCGAAATACGTTCCCATCCATTTGCTTCGGGCGAAGATTTCCTCGACGCCATTCCCGACCTTCAGCCGGGCTGCATTCTTCTCGATCTCAGGATGCCGCAGATGGACGGCTTTCACGTCATGACGGAGCTGTCGAAACGGGAGATCGACTGGCCGGTGATCGTGATGACTGGACATGGCGAGGTTCCGGTCGCGGTCCGCGCCATGAAGCTTGGCGCCATCGACTTCATCGAGAAGCCTTTTTCCGAGGATGCGCTGCTCGCCTGCTTCGCCAACGCATTCACCCTGCTCGACCAGCGCGAATCGAGCGGAAGGCGCAAGCGCGCGGCGCGCGATCGGGTCGGCCAGCTCACCGCGCGCGAGACCGACGTTCTGCGCGGCCTGCTCGCCGGGGAGTCCAACAAGCAGCTCGCCGCCCGGCTGGGGATCAGCCTCCGCACCGTCGAGATGCATCGCGGCAATATGATGGATCGCCTCCAGGTGGCGAGCCTCGCGGAAGCGCTCACGCTCGCGCTCGAAGCAGGCGTCGATCCCGCGAACGCCGACGAGGGTTGAATCATGGCCTCGCCTCCGCCCGACGCGGACAAGGCCGATCTCGCCGGGGAGAGACCCGACGTGGCGCCGAGCGAGATCGATCGCCTGCGCGCCGAGCTCGAGACGCTTCGCGCCCGTGAGGCGATGTATCGCCATGCCGCGGAGCTCGCCGAGTCGCTAGTCTGGTGCGCCGATCCTTCCGGCCATCTCCTCGAAGTCGGGACCGGCTTCAGCACGCTCATCGGGATGGAGGATGCGCTCGCGCTCGAAGGCGGCTGGGTCGAGCGAGTGCATCCCTCGGACCGCCAGCGCCTTGTCGATCAGTGGAATCGCAGCCTGGCCACCGGCCAGCCATTCGAGGTCGAGTTCAGGGGGCTTTTCGCGGATGGCTCGACGCGAGCCCTGCGCTCGCGGGCAATGGCCGTGCGCGACGCCCAGGGGCGAATCGATTGCTGGTATGGATCGACCGAGGACATCGACAAGCAGCGGGAGGCGGAGCGGAGGCTTCGCGAAAGCGAGCAGTTGCACCGCATCACTCTTGACCTGACCCGACAGATCGTCTGGTCGATCGGTCCTGACGGCACCGGCCGAACGCTCAGTCCTCGATTCCTCGAGATCACCGGCCTGAGCCCGGAAGACGACCCAAGCCGTGCGCTTCATCCCGACGAGCGCGAAAGCTTCATGGAGGGAATGGCGGAAGCGATCGCGCGCGGCAGTCCCTATTCCGCCGAAGTGCGCCTCCGGGTCAGCGACGGGAGCTATCACTATTTCCGCGTCCGAGCCGTACCCCATTATGAGCAAGGACGCATCACCCGCTGGTACGGAGTCGGCGAGGACATTCATGACGAATGGCTGGCGGATCAGTCCAGGCGTGAGATCGATCGGCGATACAGGCTGGCAATCGAGGCCACCGGCGAGGCGGTCTGGGATTATGACATTCCGGGGGATCGGCTCGAGTGGAGCGAGAACAGCGCCGTCATCCTGGGCGCCGATACCGGTTCAGCCGGAATGAGCCGGCTGGACTGGTGGGCCTACCGTCTCCACCCGGAGGAGCGGGATCGGGTCCTCGCCAGCTTCTGGGGGGCCATAGACGGCGACGGCAACCTCTGGTCTGAGGAATATCGTTTCCGGCGCGACGACGGCGACTATGCCGACATGCTCGATCGCGGCTTCATCATCCGCGGTCCTCAAGGCGAGCCTCGCCGCGCCGTGGGCGCCATGGCGGACGTGACCGCGCGCAAGCGCGCCGAAGCCGAGGTCCGCCGCATGCAGGCCGAACTGATCCACGTGTCCCGGGTCAGCGCCATGGGAACGATGGCCTCGACGTTGGCCCACGAGCTGAATCAACCGCTGGCGGCGCTCAGCAACTTCATCAGCGGCGCAAGGCGACTCGCCGCCGCCGGTCCGGCGAAGCAGGCGGAGCTGATCGAGGCGCTCGAGGCCGCGGCCGCCGGCGCCAATCGGGCCGGCGAGATCATTCGGCGCCTGCGCGACCTCGTTTCCCGCGGCACCGTCTCGGTCCAGACTCAGAATCTGCCGACGTTGATCGACGAGGCGGCGGTTGTCGCCTTCGTCGACGCGCGTGCGCTCGGGATCCGTCACAGGATCCACCTCGACCGCGACGCCGCCTGGGTCCGCGCCGACCCCATCCAGATCCAACAGGTGCTGATCAACCTGATCCGAAACGCGGTCGAGGCGATTGGCGGGTCGGAGCGACGCGAGATCGACATCTGCACCCATGCCGCCGGAACGATGGTCGAGGTGGAGGTCGCCGATAGCGGCGGCGGAATCGCGCCCGAGCAGTTCGACACCCTTTTCTCTCGCTTCGTGACGACCAAGAGCGGTGGGATGGGGATCGGCCTTGCCATCAGCCGCACGATCGTGGAGCTGCATGGGGGCAAGATATGGGCGGAGAATCGTCCGGCGGGTGGAGCCGTTTTCCGCTTCACCCTGCCCCGCGCCGAGCCCCCGAGAAACTCGACCTGAGGAAAGGAGCAAGATCATGGCGACCCAGCAGGCGACCCTGGCGGGCGGATGCTTCTGGTGCACCGAGGCCGTTTTCAGCGACGTGATCGGCGTCACCGCCGTCGACAGCGGCTATACCGGCGGCCACATCGCCGAACCCAGCTACAAGCAGGTGTGCGGCGGCGACACCGGCCACGCGGAAGCCATCCGCATCACCTATGACGACGAGGCGATCAGCTACGACGAGCTCCTCGACATCTTCTTCGCGACGCACGATCCCACTCAGCTCAATCGCCAGGGCAATGACGTCGGCACCCAATATCGCTCCGCCATCTTTCCTCATTCGCCCGAGCAGGAAGAAGCGGCGCGGCGCGCCATCCAGCGTGCCCAGGCCGACTGGCCCGATCCGATCGTCACCCGAATCGAGCCGCTGTCGGACTGGTGGCCCGCGGAAGATTACCATCAGGATTATTGGGAGGGCGAAGGGCAGCGCAATCCCTATTGCCTGGCTACCATCCCGCCCAAGCTTCAGAAGCTGCGCAAGAGCTTTGCGGCGAGGCTGAAGAACCAGACCGCGGAGGGATGAGGCCCCGCCTTCCTCCCCACAATTTTGTGGGGAGGGGAACCAAGCGAAGCCTGGTGGAGGGGTTCTTTGGCGCCGATGCCCCTCCCCTGCGTGCGCGGCGAGGAACGGCCTCTACCGCGGCGCTGCCGCTCGCCTCAACCGGTCGTTGATCGCGCTCCCGATCCCCTCCCCCGGCACCGGCGCCACCGCGATGCGATTCCGGTCCGAAGCCTCGGCTTCGTGCAGCCGGTCGAACAGGGACGCGGCCGCCTCGACGAGGTCGCCGGAGGCGCTCAGGCTCGAATCCCCTGCCACGCCGCCAAACCCTATCAGCCATTCGTCGGCGGCTGCTTCGCTCGCTTCGAGCCGGACCGGCTTGGCCGGCGCATAATGGCTGGCCAGCTGTCCGGGCGCCTCGATGAGCTGGGCTTCGGCCGTGGCCAGGCCCAGGTCGATGGGCCCCGGCCTGAGCAAGCGAAGGGCGTCGCCGTCCACCGCGACGATCGTGGATTCCAGTCCGTGGCTCGTGGCGCCGGCGTCGATCACGAGCGCAATCCTGCCGCCGAGACTTGCGAGGACATGCTCGGCACGGGTCGGGCTGATCCGGCCGCTCGCATTGGCCGACGGGGCCGCCAGCGGCTTTCCGGTCGCGGCGAGCAGGTCGCGCATCGCCGGATGGGCCGGGCAGCGGACCGCGATGGTGGGCAGTCCGGCGGTGACCAGCGACGCAACCGGACTGTCCTTCGCCAGCGGCAGCACGAGGGTCAGTGGCCCAGGCCAGTAGAGACGCGCCAGCGCCAGCGCCTGCTCTCCGAAAGTCGCCAGCTGGGCCGCCTGGCGGAGATCCGCGACATGGACGATGAGGGGATTGAAGGACGGCCGGCCTTTGGCGGCGTAGATGCGCGCGACGGCTTCGCCGTCAGTGGCATCGGCGGCGAGGCCATAGACGGTCTCCGTTGGCACGGCGACTGGGAAGCCCTCGCCGATCAGCCGCGCCGCTTCGGCGATCGCCTCGCGGCCATAGGGAAGCAGCTTCGTTTGCGCCATCATCGCGGCGGGCTATAGCCACCCTCTCCTTTGCGCAACTTCGCCGGATCGCCATGACCTACGCGCCGCCTCTCGACGAACAGAAATTCCTGCTCCGCCACATTGTCGGGATCGACGCGCTGGCCGCGCACGAGCGCTTCGCCGAGGCGACGCCGGACCTCGTCGATGCGATCGTCGACGGCGCCGGTGCCTTCGCGGGGGGGACGTTCGCGCCGCTTAACCGCCTCGGCGACACCGAGGGCGCGAAATGGTCCGGCGCCGGCGTCACCCTGCCGGCAGGCTTCCGCGACGCGTATCAGGCTTATGTCGCAGGGGGCTGGAACACGCTGTCGGCACCGGCGGAGTTTGGCGGCCAGGGCCTCCCCCTCAGCCTCGCCACCGTGCTGATGGAGGATCTCGGCTCGGCCAATATGGGCTTCTCGCTGGTGATGATGCTGTCGCCGGGCGCGATCGAGGCACTGCTCCATCACGGTTCACCGGAGCTCCAGCAAGCGTGGCTCCCCAAACTGGTCAGCGGCGAATGGACCGGAACCATGAACCTGACCGAGCCTCAGGCGGGCTCCGATGTCGGGGCGCTCAAGACGCGGGCCGACCCCGTCGGCGACGGCAGTTATTGGATCAAGGGACAGAAGATCTTCATCACATTCGGCGATCATGATCTCGCCGACAACATCGTCCACCTCGTCCTGGCACGGGTGCCGGGCGCGCCGCAGGGGACCAGGGGCATATCCCTGTTCCTCGTTCCGAAGATCCTTGCCGACGGGACGAGGAACGACCTTCGCTGTGTCTCGATCGAGCACAAGCTGGGTATCCACGCCGCGCCAACCTGCGTCATGTCCTATGGCGACGAGGATCGTTGCGTCGGCTGGCTGATCGGCGACGAGAATAAGGGCATGGCAGCGATGTTCACGATGATGAACAATGCCCGGCTCAATGTCGGCCTCCAGGGAGTCTCGATCGCTGAGCGGGCGAGCCAGCTGGCAGTGGCTTATGCCCGCGAACGGGTCCAGGGCGCACGCGAGGGCCGGCCGGCGCGAATCATCGAGCACCCGGACGTGCGCCGAATGCTGCTGCGGATGAAGGCGTTGACCCAGGCGGCGCGCGCGCTCACTTATTATGCGGCGGGGCGGATCGATCGCGGCAATCTCGGCGATGCCGAGGCCAAGGCCCGCGCCGACCTGCTCACGCCCCTGGTCAAGGCCTATGGCACCGATGTCGGCGTCGAGGTGACCAGCCTCGCCGTCCAGGTCCACGGCGGCATGGGTTATGTTGAGGAGACAGGGGCCGCCCAGCACTATCGCGACGCGCGCATCTCGCCCATCTACGAAGGTACCAATGGCATCCAGGCGGCCGACCTGGTCGGCCGCAAGCTGGCCATGGACGGCGGCGGCGTCCTGCGTCGCCTGCTCGCGGAAATGCGTGAGGATTCAGGCGCGGAGCCCGCCATCGTTGCCTTGATCGACGCGTGCGGCGAGGTCGCCGAGCAGCTGCTGACGGCGGACGGAGACGATCGCCTCGCCGCTTCCTATCCGTTCCTCACCATGCTCGCGACGGCCGTCGCCGGCTGGCTCATGATCCGCCAGGCCTCGTCGCTCCAAGCGGACCCGGTTCCCGAAGAATTCGCGGCGATGAAGCGCGGCGCGATGCGATTCTATCTGGATCAGATCGTCCCGGAGGCGATCGGCCGGAAGGCTTCGGCGATGGCCGGCGCTGCGCCGCTTTATGCCGTATCGGAGGAAGCCTTCGCGGCCTGAGGCGGGCCATCCCGGCCGCCGGCGGATGATCAGACCCGCTTGGTCAGCCTGTGCTCGCGCTGCCCGACGGCGCGCCACACGCGCGGGCCCTGGTCGACCCTGAACGCGCCCATCTTTTCGCTCGCCTCCTGGAGCTCGCGCCCGACAATATAGGAACGCGAGGTCTGGCCGGTGCGGTTTTCGCCCCAGTCGTAGAGGGCATTGACGGCGACGACCGGGATGAAGAGCAACTTCTCGTCGAGCCGCATCGCCCGGATGTCCTCGACGGCCATGCGGACGCTGCCCTGGATGACCCCGGTAACCCCGGCCTCGACCGCCGGCAGCTTGAGCTTGGTCGTCTCCCGCCCCGCCGTCTTGAAGAAGGAGCCGATCTCCTTGTCCTGCTCGGCGCCGGCGTTGAACATTTTCACGTCGATGCGCAAGTCGCGCGCCGGCGCCTTGCCCTTGTTCGCGATCTCGAGCTCGAACAGGACGACCGCCTCGGTCGGCGTGAAGGATGCCCGCTCCGCCTTGAGCGTCAGCTCCAGCCATGGCCGCGGCATCGGATCGGGCCGCGGCTTGGGCGGCGCCGCCGCCGGAACGCGCACGTCCGGCACCGGCGCCTGATCGGCCACGCGTCGGCGGCGGCGAACCAGCACGATTCCGAGCAACGCCAGCAAGGCCGCCGGAACGGCATAAGCGAGAAAGCCGAAGCTGCCGGAATCCGGCGCCGCCGGTGGTGCCTCGGCCGGAGGTGCAGCAACGGGCGCCGGCGCCACTGTTTCAGGCACCGTATCCGCAATGGGAACGGGAGCGGACTCGGTCTGCGCCTCCGGGATCCGGTCTGCCGATTCCTGGCCCGACGCTCCGGCCGAAGGCGCGACCGGCTGGCTCGTCCCCGGCACCGCGGGCGAGGCCTGCCGGGCCGGCTCGGTCGCGGGACGCCGAGCGGCCGCGTTGCCGGGCCGCGTCGGCGAGGGTGAGGCCGCGGGCGGCGGCGCCGGCGCCAGCTCGACCGGGCGCTGGGAAGGCGCCGTCGTCGGGGGAGGGATCACGAGAGGTGCGCTGCGTTCGCCTTGAGGCAGCCGGAAATCCTTGAGCTGCGGCGGACCGATGACGCCGTTGCCGTCGCCGTCCTGTGCCGGCGCCGCTACCGCCGCCCCCAGCGACAGCACGCCGAAGCCGGCCAACCATAGGCCACTCTTGTCGCTCACCATCGAAATCCCAGCCCGACCCACTCAAGCGGCCTCGACGGCCGGCACGATCACATAGGAGCCATCGGCCGGTAATTTAACGGGGAGTCAATGTCCTGACGCTGAACCGCAGTGGCGGTGCGGCAAATCGGTCACAGTCGGCGCTGAGAGGCGATCGGGCCGGTTCAGTGGTCGACGCCGTGATCCTCGCTGTGACCCTCTTCGGGAAGGCCCCCGCGAAGACGCACGCAGCGCGCGATCTCCCGTTCGGCACGGGTATAGCCATCCTCGTCGGGTGACTCGGTCAGCCAGGCTTCCTCGCCGCGCAGCGACCAGGCTAACGCCGGCTGCGCCTCGGCGCTGCGATAACGCATGCCGTAGAGCGTCGGCGCTGCGCCGAGCTCGACGGTGCGCTCGTCATAGGTGAGCTTGGCCCGCGCGTGCAGATAGTCGCTGCCATTCTCATAGACGACGTTCGCCACGCGACCATCGTGACACAGATAGGGAATGACGGGTGGCCCGGTCCGCACGGGACCCGATGGTCCCGCCGCAAAAGCGGCAGTCGGCAGGGCCAGCGACATCGCGGCGACAAAGACCGGTGAAACTCTCATTCTCACCTCCGCGCCTGGTTTGAAGGATCGTGCGGCACCTGGCCTGGGAAATCAAGCCGCGACAAGCCGATCAGACCGTGATGCGGTTCGACGGCGGATCTGCGACCATCAGGTCGACCAGGCCATGGCCGCTGAAGAGCACCGCCAGGCCGGCGGCAAAGGACAGCAGGAAAGCGCGTAACGGACTCATGTCGAACTTCCTTTCGACAGCTCGAAATCTATGGCGGTCCCTCTACGTCAGTCGCGGCGAGCCGTGTCGTTTCATCGACGAAATATGCGTACGCCGCGACAAGGGTGCGAAGGCCGAAAGAGACATGATCGCCGCCGGCGGGGGCCTATGGGGGGGCAAGGGCAGCCCCGCGCCGGCGGACCACCTGCATCTGGCGCAGCGCTGTTTCCCCGATATGCCGCGCCGTCACCGAAAGTGTGTCGATTGTGTCTGGCCCGGCTCGGAATCCAAGTGGGCCGGAGACCCGGCCGGATCAGGCCAAGGCGCGGTCGATCAGTTCCTCGGGATCGAGGCGGAGGCGGCGCATATGGGAGACGATCGCGGGCCAGCGATGATCGAGGAAGTCCTTGCGTTCGGCGTTCCGGAGTCGGTCGGCTGCCCCGGCGGCGACAAACATTCCGACCCCGCGCCGGACGACGACCAAGCCTTCCTCCTGGAAGGTCTGGTAGGCCTTGGCAACGGTGAGCGGATTGGCTCCGAAGTCGGCAGCGAGGCTGCGTACGGACGGAAGCGGATCGCCGTCCGCCACCTTTCCATCGAGAATCATTGCGGCGATGCGATCGCGCAGGCGGAGATAGACGGGGCGCTCTTCGTTCATCGCGTTATGCTGTACTAACACACCAGCCGGGTCAAGTCCACAATATGCTAGCGTCCTAATTTCCACGTTCGGGGGATGCGGCGCCCACCGACAAGGCGGTTCCAACTGCGGGAGACAGCCTCTAGAGGGGGCACGTGTCCGAATTCGACAATGGCGTGATCCTCGTCACCGGTGCTGCCTCCGGCATCGGCGCCGCCGTCGCGACTCGACTCGCGAGCGACGGGGCGAAGAAGCTCATCCTGTGCGACTGTAACGAGGACCTGCTTCGGGACTTCGCCTTCTCCCTCCCCTGCGAGCGCCAGATGCTGGTCGGCGACGTGTCCGATGAAAGGCTCTGGGCCTCGGCCGATCTCACCGGCCTCACCCATGCCGTCGTCAATGCCGGTATCGCCACCGGCGGAACGATCGATTCGCTCGCCTTCGCGGACTGGCGGCGGGTGATGGCGGTCAACCTCGACGGGGCCTTTCTCACCCTCCAGGCCGCCATGCGCGCGATCGCGGCGGCCGGCCGAGGCGGCGCCATCGTCGTTACCGCCTCGGTTTCCGGCATAAAGGCGGAGCCGGGCGTGGGCGCCTATGGCGCCTCGAAGGCCGGCGTCCTCCAGCTCGCCCGCATTGCCGCCAAGGAGGGGGCGGCGAGCCGAATCAGGGTGAATGCGATCGCGCCGGGAGGCGTCGAGACTCCGATCTGGCGCGACGTGCCGGAAATCCGTGAGATGATCGAGGAGAAAGGGGAGGACGCGGTCTTCAAGGCGATGGCGCAGATGGCGACGCCGCTGGGCCGTTTCGCCCGCCCCGAGGAGATTGCCGAGCAGATCGCCTTCCTCCTTTCCGATCGGGCCGCGTTCATGACCGGTGCCTGCCTCGTCAGCGATGGCGGTTATTCCCTCTGAACGCCGCCCCCGAGGCCGGGGAGTCGCAGGAATCCTCGCCCGTCCCGCCCTCTTCTGCCTGATCTCCGCGCTCGCCGCCTGCGGCGAGGAGACGGCGCCGCCATCGCCGACACCTGCGCGCGAGCAGATCGTTGCCGGACATTGCGAGCAGCGGGAGTTCGAAGGCAGCGCCTTCACCGCCTGTCGCTATGACAGGAGGGAGCACGACATCGCCCTCTTCGTGGAAGATCAGGCGGGGCCGCTGCGCAGCTTCGATCGGCTGGAAGCGCATCTCGGGGAGCGCGCCGCGGACCTCCTCTTCGCGATGAATGCGGGCATGTATGACGAAGCCGGGCGGCCCATCGGCCTCTACGTCGCCGATGCCGTGGAAGGGCACGCGATCAATCGCCGCGAGGGGCCGGGCAATTTCCACATGAAGCCCAACGGGGTCTTCGCCGTCGCCGACGACGGAACTCCGTCCATCGTCGACAGCGAGGACTGGGCCGGATCGGCGCGATGGGCGACACAATCCGGGCCGCTTCTCCTCAGCGACGGCGCGATTCACCCGCGGATCCAGCCGAACGGCCCGTCGCTCCACATCCGCAACGGCGTCGGCGTCGATGATGCACATATTGCCTGGTTCGCCGTCAGCGAGGAGCCGGTCTCCTTCGGACGTTTCGCCCGCTTCTTCCGCGACTCGCTCGGCTGCGACGATGCACTTTTCCTCGACGGCGCGGTCTCCAGCCTCTGGGACCCGGCAGCGCAGCGGCAGGATGCCTATGATTCGCTCGGACCGATGGTGGCCGTCTTCCGCCGCTCGGGGCAGTGAGATCCGGTTCAAGAGGAGGATGACATGGCGTTCAGCGGCAGCTGTCATTGCGGCAAGGTCCGCTACACGGTGGACGAGGACCCGCCGGCCGAAGCGATGACCTGCAATTGCTCGATCTGCCGTCGCAAGGCACCGGTCCACCATTTCACCACGCCCGACCGTTTCACTCTGGAGACGCCGCGCGACGAGATCAGCGTCTACACCTTCAGGAGCGGCAACATCCGCCACATGTTCTGCAAGACATGCGGCTGCGCACCCTTTGCCGAGGGCGTCGGGCCGAGCGGGCCCATGGTCGAGATCAACTTGCGCTGCGCGGAAGATGTCGATCTCGACGCGCTCGTGCTCAGCCAGTTCGACGGCGCCAGCCTCTAATCGCGCACCGCCAATGGAGGCGGTCGATCCGACGCTCCGGCGAACGCCTGTGCGAGATCGGGACGCTCTTCGCGGGCTGGTCGACCAGCGGACCGGCCTCGCGTAAGCGGGGCCGGAACCACCATGCGCAAGCGCCTTCGCCTGCTCAGGGCTCTCGCCCTTGCCGGCGGCTTCGCCGCCATCGCCGCTTATGGATCCTTGCCGTCCCGGTCCCCCGCGGCGTTGGCCGTCGCCGCGCCGGAACCGGCTCGGGCGCTCGACCTCGGACCGGAGATTTCGGGCTTCTATCTCGAGAGGGATTTCCGGCCGCTCTGGGTAGTCGGCTCGCGCCTGCGGCCGGAGGCGTACCGGCTTCTGGCGATGGCGACCGAAACCGGAACGGTGACCGCAGAGCTGCGGCGCGCGGTCGCGGCGGCGGTCGGCGGCGAACGGCACGCGCTCGCGCGCGCCGACCTCCTGCTCACCGCGGCCTTCGCCGACCATCTGCGCGCGATCCACCCCACGCCTGCCTTGGTAACGATGCGCTACGTCGACGACCAACTGGCACCCGAGCCCCTTGATCTTCGCGCTTGGCTGGACGAGGCCGCCGCAATGCCGCTCGACGATGTGCTCAAGCGCGCCGGCCGGACCAATCCGGCGCTCGATGGCCTGCGGCGAGGGCTCGACGTCTATCGGCGCCGCTGGTCGGCATTACCCCAGTTCGAGATCCCCGTGGAGCCGGAATTGCGGGACGGCGCCGCAGTGGAGACGGCGCGACGGCTCAGGCGCCGCCTCGGCGTCGCCGAGAATGCCCCCGATGCCGCGCTCGCCGATCGGCTTCGCGACTTCCAGCGCGTGCATGGGCTCGCCGCGACCGGGAGGCCCGATGCCGCAACATTGGCTGCCCTCAATCGCGGCGCCGCTCATTATGAGCGGCTGATCCTCGCCAATATCGAGCGGGCCCGGGCCATTCCCGTGCGCCGCGGCCGTTACATCCTTGTCGACGCGGCCTCGGCGCGCCTTTGGACGGTCGAGGACGGTCGGCTCACCGGGAGCATGCGCGTCGTCGTCGGCAAGGTGGGCATGCAGACGCCAGCCATGGCCGGGCTGCTGCGCTTTGCGGTGCTCAACCCCTATTGGAACCTGCCTCCCGACCTGATCCGCGACCGGGCGCGCAAGGCGTTGCGCCGCGGTCCCGCCGCGATCGAGGGCGAGCGCCTTCAGGTCCTGACCGACTGGTCGCGATCCGCACGGACGCTGTCGCCGCGCCGGGTCGATTGGCGCGCTGTCGCCTCGGGCCGGCGCTACGTGAACCTGCGGCAGCGGCCCGGTCCGCACAACATGATGGGCGCCGTCAAGTTCATGATGCCCAACGATCTCGGCATCTACCTGCACGACACGCCGCTCCGAGAGCATTTCAGTCACGAAGACCGGCGCATCAGCTCCGGCTGCGTCCGACTCGAGGACGCGCCGCGGCTCGCCCGCTGGCTGTTCGGCGGGACCGCGCCACAGCCGAGCGGAGCGGCCGAGCAGAGGGTGGACCTGCCCGAGCCGGTGCCGGTCTACATCACCTACCTCACCGTCCTGCCGACGGGCGACGGCGTCCGGTTCGGGTCAGATCCCTACCGGCGTGACCACGCGTTGTTGTCCCGCCTGCCCGATGCAGGGGTCGCCGCAGCGGGCTCCTGACTGCCGCCCCACCTCGAAATGCCAATTCTCTTGACTCAGTCGTGTACTTTAAAATATCAAGTACACGACTCGATGAAGGAGGTGCACATGATCCGGCTCTTCTCCGCTCTTCCCTTTCTGGTGGCGCTCGCGACGCCGGCCGTCGCCGCGAACCTGACGGTCGAAGTGGAGGGCGTCCGCGCAACGGGCGGGACGCTCTATGTGACCGTGCAGGACC
The DNA here is from genome assembly GCF_003347635.1 of Sphingosinicella terrae. Lineage (GTDB taxonomy): Bacteria > Pseudomonadota > Alphaproteobacteria > Sphingomonadales > Sphingomonadaceae > Allosphingosinicella > Allosphingosinicella terrae. The sequence goes on along the minus strand of NZ_QDFY01000002.1, from coordinate 72,793 downwards.
GCGAGCAGTTCATGCAGCAGCGCGGAACCGCCGGGACGGTGGTTCAGCGGCCGCAGGCGGGCGCGCACCGCTTCGGCTTCGACGTGCCTCCGGGCGAATATGCGGTGTCGATCTGGCACGACGACAACGGCAATGGCCAGTTCGACAAGGACGAAAGCCATCAGCCGCTCGACGGCTGGTCGATGACCAGTGGAGAGACGCTGCGCGCCGAGCCGACCTTCGATCAGGTGAAGACGTCGGTCGGAACCGGCCCCGCCGCGCTCCGGCTGTCGATGATTTATGGTCGTTGAGGAGAAAGCCATGGACATGACAGCGGAAGAGCTGGCCCGGCTGCGCTCGATCGCCGAGGAAGGCCGGCACGCGCCCCTTCTGGGCGGCTGGCATCTCATCCTGTGGGGCGTGGCGATGACGATCGCGCTCCTCGTCAACTGGGCGGTGCTCGAACGGCATCTGAACTGGCCCGGCTACTCGTTGTCGATCAGCTGGTTCGGCCTCGTCATCCTCGCCTGGATCGGCTCGGCGCTCATCCAGGTTCGTCAGGAAGGACGCCCGGGCGCGCTCAGCGTCGGCAATCGGGTGGCGAGGACCGTCTGGCTGTTCGCCGGCGGGTTCCTGACGGTGCTTTCGGTGGGACTGTTCGCGCGGGGCATGCTGGTCGGCGGCGCCGAGGCATGGCAGCTTTATGCGATGATGCCGCCGATCGGGTTCGGCGTCTATGCGATCGCCATCTCCGCCTCGGGCATGGCCGCCGACGATTCCGGCGCACGGCTCTATGCCTGGATGTCGCTCGTTTTCGCCGCCATCACCGCCATGCTGATCGGCGAAGGCGCCTTGTATCCGGCGACCGCGGCCGGCGTCCTGCTGATCTCAATCGGATGGGGAACGCACCAGCTTCGGTCCGCCCGCCACGCCCGCTAGGCACCGCCGATGAGCGATTCGATCGATCGGGATTACGACTATCGGGAGATAGACGAGGTCATCCATGGCCGCGTCCGCCTTTCGATCATGGCCTATCTGTCGGGTGCCGGCAGCGCCAGCTTCGCCGAGCTTCAGCAGCGCGCGCAGGTCAATGAGGGCAATCTCTCGGTTCATCTGCGCAAGCTCGAGGAAGCGGGTTATGTCGAGATCGAGAAGCGCTTCGTCGGCCGCAAGCCGCAGACGCTCTGCCGCCTCAGCCGATCCGGCCGCGATGCCTGGATCGCCTATATCGGCCATATGCAGAGGCTGCTCGGCGGCGGCTGAATGGGAATTCTTTATATAGGCTTGCACTTATATAAGCTGCTGCCTATATCGGTTCCACATCGAAGGAGCCGGGACCATGCATGTCGACGTTTTACGCCATATCGGCGCGGTCACCCGCGAAGTCGCCAGCCGCGAGCATGAGGGCCGGCCGGCGCGGGTCGTTCTCGCCACCCGCCACTATCCCACCGATATCGACGATGCCTGGGACGCTCTCACTAGCGAGGAGCGTATCCCGCGCTGGTTCATGCCGATCAGCGGCGAGCTGCGCCTCGGCGGCCGCTACCAGCTGCAGGGCAATGCCGGCGGCACCATCAACGAATGCGAGCCGCCGCGCCGCCTGGCGGTGACCTGGGAGTTTGGAGGCGCCACGAGCTGGGTGTTCGTCACCCTCACCGAGGAAGCCGAGGAGAGCACGCGCCTCGAGCTCGAGCATGTCTGCCATGTCGACGACCAGTATCTCCAATTCTGGGACCAGTTCGGGCCCGGCGCTGTCGGCGTCGGCTGGGACCTTGCGCTGCTCGGTCTCGCCCTGCATCTCGAGACCGGTGCCTCCGTGGCTCCCGAAGCGTCGGCGGAATGGACGGCGAGCGACAATTACCGCGACTATGCCCGTCAGAGCAGCCAGGGCTGGGGCCGCGCCTCCGAGGCGTTCGGCACCGACCCCGAAGCGGCGGCGGCGGCGGCCGACCGGACGACGGATTTCTACACCGGCAGCGGCCACAAGGAGGGCGAGCCCGGCTGATGCATGCCTTCGATGTTCTCGGCGATCCGGTCCGCCGCCGGATCCTCGAGCTTCTGGCCGCTGGCGAGCAGGCGTCGGGGGACATCGTCGAGGTGGTCCAGCGCGAATTCGGGATCAGCCAGCCGGCCGTGTCGCAGCATCTCAAGGTGCTTCGCGAGAGCGGGTTCGCCAGCGTCCGGCCCGAGCGGCAGAAGCGCATCTATGCCGTGGATCCCGCTCCCCTGCGTGAAGTCGACCTGTGGCTCGATCGCTTCCGCGCCTTCTGGGAGCCCAAGCTCGAGGCGCTCGCCACCGAGATCGCCCGCGGCAAGCGACAACGACGTCTCGATAGAAAGTGATATTTTATTCGCGGCGCGCTCAGGGGGTGAGCGCCGCGTCGCGCAGGCCGCGCCACACGCGCAACGCCTGCACCGTCTCCGGCACGTCGTGGACTCGGATGATCTGCGCCCCCTGCTCGGCGGCCTTCAGCGCCAGCGCGACCGACCCGCCCAGCCGCTTGTCCGCCGGTGCCTCGCCGGACAGCGCACCGATCGTGCGCTTGCGGCTCGCGCCGAGCATGATCGGGCAGCCGAGGCCATGGAGGAGGGCGAGGCCATTCATCAGCTGCAGATTGTGCTGGACGCTCTTGCCGAAGCCGAAGCCTGGGTCGACGACGATATTCTCTCGATCGATCCCCGCCGCCTGCGCCTCGGCGATCCGCTCCTCCAGCCAGTCATAGACTTCGAACGGGACCGGCCGGTCGTAGCGGGGATTCTGCTGCATCGTCTCGGGCGGCCCCTGATGATGCATGAGCACGACCGGACAACCGGCCGACGCGACGACCTCGGCCGACCGCGGTTCCCAGGTGAGGGCGGAGACGTCGTTGACGAGACCGGCGCCGGCGGCGAGGGCCGCTTCCATCACCGCGGCCTTGCGAGTGTCGACCGACACCGCCGTGCCCGACGCCGCCAGCCGCTCGACGACCGGCACGATCCGTGTCGCCTCGTCGCCTTCCCAGACCGGCTTCGCCCCGGGCCGGGTGGATTCGCCGCCGACGTCGATGATCGCCGCGCCCGCGGCGGCCATGGCGCTGCCGGTGGCGAGCGCCGCCTCGGCGTCGGCATGGACGCCGCCGTCGGAGAAGCTGTCCGGGGTGATATTGACGATTCCGGCGACCTGGGGCTGGTCGAGCCGGATCACACGTTCACGCAGCCGCAGCGCGGATCGCGGCGAGGTAAGCCGCTGCCATGCCGTCCGCGCCGATTCCGGGAGGTCCTGGAGGGCCGCCTCGATCTGCGCCACCGGAACCAGCCTGGCCGGCGCCCGAACTGTGCCGTCGAGATGCTCGATCTCGACCGCCGAGAACCAGAGCAGCCCCCCCGCCAGCCGGGCGACCTGCCCGTCATGGCCGAAGGGGGCGTCCACGAACGCGGTGGGACGAAGATAGAAACGTTCAGCCATGATCCTCCCCTTTGCCCGGCGCGCCGTAGCCGCCGCCGCCAGGCGTCTCGATGACGAACAGGTCGCCGGCCGCCATCTCGACCGCAGCCGTCGCGCCGAGCAATTGATCGCTGCCATCGGCGCGGACCACCCGATTGATGCCAGGGAGCGCGTCGCCGCCGCCGGCGAGCCCACGCGGCGCCACCCGCCTCCGGTTCGACAGGATCCCCGCCGTCATCGGCGCCAGGAACCGGATGTGCCGCTCGATGCCGTCGCCGCCGCGATGAGCGCCGATGCCGCCGGAGCCGCGGCGGATGGCGAAACGCTCCAGCCGCACCGGAAACCGCGTCTCCAATATCTCCGGATCGGTCAGCCGGCTGTTGGTCATGTGGGTGTGCACCGCGCTGGCGCCGTCGAAACCCGGGCCGGCGCCGGCGCCGCCGGCGATCGTCTCATAATATTGCCGGTAAGCATCGCCGAAGGTGAAATTGTTCATCGTGCCCTGGCTCGGCGCAAGCGCCCGCGCTGCCGCGAGCAGGCAGTCGGTCACCACCTGGCTGGTCTCGACATTGCCGGCGACGACCGCCGCCGGATAAGCTGGGTTGAGCATCGAGCCCTCCGGCACCTCGAGCGTGATCGGGCGCATGCAGCCGTCGTTGAGCGGGATGGCATCGTCGACCATCGTCCGGAAGGCATAGAGGGTGGCGGCGCGGCAGATCGAATAAGGCGCGTTGAAATTGTCGGGCTGCTGCGGGCTCGTTCCGCTGAAATCGACCGTCGCGGCGCGCGCCTCGCGGTCGACTCGGATCGAGACGCAGACCTCTGCGCCATTGTCGAGAGGATAGCGGAAGTCGCCGTCTTCGAGACGGCCGATCAGCCGGCGGACGGCCTCCTCGGCATAGGCCATGACATGGGCCATATAGGCGTCGATCGCCGCCCTGCCCTGCTCGGCCGCGACCCGACCGAGCTCGCTCGAGCCGCGGGCGCAGGCGGCGACCTGCGCCTTGAGATCGGCGACGTTCCGGTCCGGATTGCGCGCGGGCCAGTCGCTCGAACCGAGCAAGGCGCGCAGCTCCGCTTCGCAGAAACGTCCCTCGTCGACGAGGAGGAAATTGTCGATGAGGACGCCCTCTTCGTGGACTTCGCGGCTGTCCGGCGGCATCGAGCCGGGGGCGATGCCCCCGATATCCGCATGGTGGCCGCGGGCGGCGACGAACCAGGCCGGCGCGGGATCCCCGCCATGGAAGACCGGCATGATCACGGTCACGTCCGGCAGGTGGGTGCCTCCACGATAGGGGGCATTGAGCACATAGACGTCGCCCGGCCGCATTCCCCGTCCGTCGCGCGGCTGCCCGCCGTCGCCGAGCCCTCGCGCCGCGATGACGGTCCGGATGCTGTCCCCCATCGAGCCGAGATGCACGGGGATGTGCGGCGCGTTGGCGACCAACTGACCGCCGCGGTCGAACAGAGCGCAGGAGAAATCGAGCCGTTCCTTGATGTTCACCGACGAGGCCGTGTTCTGAAGGGCAACCCCCATCTCCTCGGCGATCGCCATGAACAGATTGCCCATCACCTCCAGCATGACCGGATCCACATCGGTCCCCATCGCTCGCTCGGCAGCCCGCGGAACCGTCCGGCTGAGGATGAGATTGCCGACGCCGTCCACCCGCGCCTGCCACCCCGGCTCGACCACGGTGGTCGCGGTTGAGTCGAAGATGAGAGCCGGGCCGGCGACCCGATCCCCCGGCGACAGGGTGTCGCGGTCATAGGCTCCCGCTGGGGAGGGATCGGAAGGGGCAGGATCGTCCCCGTTCCGGCCCCCGCCGGAATCGATCGCTTCGCCCGGACCGACCGCTTCGACGATTGCCGTCTCGATTACGACCGGCGCATCGGAGACGAAGCCGAAGCGGGTCCGATGCGCTTCGACGAAGGCCGCCTCCATCCCCTCGCCCACCTCGACCTCGAGCGCCGTATCGCTGCCTTCGTAGCGCAGCGCCGCGCGCCGGCGCACCTCGGGTTCGGCGACGCCCTGTGCGCGAAGCGCCTCGCAGGCCTCCGCCGCCAACTCGGCCAGCGCCGGCTCGAGATCGCCGCCGGCGAGGCTTCGCTGTCGAAGCTCGATCCGGTCGGCAAGGCCCATGCCGTAGGCGCTGAGCACGCCCGCCAGCGGATGGATCATGACGCGCTCGATCCCCAGCGCATCGGCCACCAGGCAGGCATGCTGGCCGCCGGCGCCGCCGAAGCAGACCAGGGTGTAGCGGGTGACGTCGTGGCCGCGGGCGATGGAAATCTGCTTGATCGCATTGGCCATGTTCTCGACCGCGATGCGAAGGAAGCCTTCCGCCACCGCCCGCGCCTCCATCCCGGCCCGAGTGGCGATCTCGGCGCAGCGGGCGAGAGAAGCGTCCGCATCGATCGGCCCGTCGCCACCCGGGCCGAAGACCTGCGGAAAGCGGTCGGGCCTTATCTTGCCGAGCACCACATTGCAGTCGGTGACGGTGAGCGGGCCGCCGCGGCGATAGCAGGCGGGGCCCGGCACGGCCCCGGCGCTGTCCGGGCCGACGCGGAAGCGGCTTCCGTCATAATGACAGATGGAGCCTCCGCCGGCGGCGACGGTATGGATCTCGAGCATCGGCGCGCGAACGCGAACGCCGGCGACAAGGCGTTCGCTGGTCCGCTCATAGGCGCCGGCATGATGGGACACGTCGGTCGAGGTGCCGCCCATGTCGAAACCGATGATACGGTCGAAGCCGGCCTGGGCCGCGGTCCGCGCCATGCCGACGATGCCGCCGGCCGGGCCTGACAGGATCGCGTCCTTGCCTCGAAAGACGGCAGCGTCGGTCAGGCCGCCGTTCGACTGCATGAACAGCAGCTTGGAGGCGTCGGCGGCGCAGGCTTCGAGGCCCGACACCACCTGGTCGACGTAATGGCGCAGCACCGGAGAAAGATAGGCATCGACGACGCAGGTATCGCCACGGCCGATCAGCTTGATCAGCGGCTCGACCTCATGGCTCACCGAGACCTGGGTGAAGCCGATCTCGCGCGCCGCCGCCGCCACCGCCTGCTCGTGCTCGGTCCAGCGCCAGCCGTGCATCAGCACGATCGCAACCGAGCGCCTGCCGCGGTCATAGGCGGCCTTCAGGTCCCCGCGTGCCGCCTGCACGTCCAGCGGACGGATCACCTCGCCGTCGGCGCCGACCCGCTCCTCTACCTCGACCACCTCGGCATAAAGCGGCTCGGGCAGGACGATGCGACGGGCGAATATCTCGGGCCGGGCCTGATACCCGATGCGGAGCGCATCGGCGAAGCCGCGGGTGATGGCGAGGACGACTCCCTCGCCCTTGCGCTCGAGCAGGGCGTTGGTCGCGACGGTCGTTCCCATCCGTACGGTGCCGAGCGTGCCTCCCTCCTCGGCGAGGATCCGCCCGATCCCCTCGACCGCGGCGTCGGCATAGCGTCCGGGATCGTCGGACAGCAATTTGCGGACGAACTGCCGCCCATCGGGCGACCGGGCGACGATGTCCGTGAAGGTGCCGCCGCGGTCGATCGAGAAGGTCCAGGCGGCGCTCATGACCCGCCGACTAGCATCCGCAGGCATGCCGGAAAAGCGCGGGCGGCGGATGGAACCCCGGTGGCGCCCGCGGCTTTGGATCGTGGTGAACGATCCCGCCTCCCCAGCTCCGGAAAGCGGCGCCGATAGCCCCGCCGACATTCCGCCGGAGGGCTGGAAGAATATCCTGCTCGCGACGTGGAAGGACGCCGGCGAGGACAATCTCACCCTCATCGCCGCCGGAGTCGCCTTCTACGCCTTCCTTGCCTTCGTCCCGCTGCTGACCGCCTTCGTGCTCAGCTACGGGCTTTTCGCAGAGCCCGCGTCCGTGGTCCGCCACATGCAGACGCTGACCAGCATCATGCCCGAGAACGCCGCGGAGATCATTGGCGACCAGCTCAAGTCGATGACCGACTCGAGCGGAACTCAGACCGGCTTCGCGCTGCTGCTGGCGATGGCGATCGCCCTTTACGGCGCCAGCAAGGGGGCCGCCTCGATCATCACCGCGCTCAACATCGTTTTCGAGGTCGAGGAATCGCGCGGGTTCATCAAGCGGACCCTGATCGCCCTGGTCATGACCGGCGGAGCAGTCATCGTGCTGTTCCTCGCCATCATCGCCGTCGCCGCCATGAACTTCGCCGAGGCGCTGCTGCCCGATCTCGGCGGCGTCACTTCCTATGTGATCAAGGGCGTCTTCTTCTGCACCGCCGGCGCGTTCGTGGTGTTGATGCTGGCCGTCGTCTATCGCTACGGGCCGAACCGTCCGGAGGCGCGATGGCGATGGATCACGCCGGGCTCGGCCCTCGCCACCATCGTCTGGCTGGCGGCGACGGCCGGCTTCGGCGTCTACGTCTCCAACTTCGGCACCTATAATGCGACCTACGGGTCGCTCGGTGCCGTGATCGTATTCCTGACCTGGCTGTACCTCACCGCCTACATCGTCCTGCTCGGCGCCGAGCTCAACGCCATTGTCGAGCTCAAGGCGGGCAGCGGCGAGGCCGAGGACGAGGCCGCGCCGGAAAGGGCGCCGGCTTCGATGCACGCCCCCGCTCCGGCGCCGTCGGCCGGAACGGTCGCGGCCCGCATCACATTCCTTTCACTCCTGCTGGCCCTGTTCGGCGGGAAGCGCAGGAGGGCCGGCCGGTGATCGGCGCCGTCCTGTTCGACGTCGACGGCACCCTCGTCGACAGCAACGATCTCCATGCCGCCGCCTGGCAGCAGGCCTTCAGTCATTTCGGAGTCGAGCTCTCCGTGGACGAGATACGTGCCCAGATCGGGAAAGGCGGCGACAATCTCATTCCCGCGCTTCTTCCGGCGGAGCTGGTGGAGCGTTGCCAAGCTCAGATCGAGGATTATCGGTCCACCCTCTTCCAACGCGACTATCTGCCGCGGGCGGTTCCCTTTCCCGGAATCCGGCCGCTGTTCGAGCGTCTCTACCGGGACCGCGTGCGGATCGTGCTCGCCACCTCCGCCAAGGCGGCCGAGCTCGACTTCCACCGGAACCTGATCGGGAGCAGCGACCTGATCTTCGCCGCCACCTCCAAGGACGACGTCGAGCATTCGAAGCCCTGCCCCGACATCTTCGCCGCAGCGATCGAGAAGGTAGATTCGGTCGATCCCGGGCGGATCGTCGTCGTCGGCGACTCCCCCTGGGACGTGAAGGCCGCCGAAGCCGCCGGGCTCCGAGCCGTCGCGCTGCGCTGCGGGGGCTTCCCCGAACCCGCGTTGATCGAGGCCGGCGCGCGCCTCATCCTCGACGATCCCCGCGATCTCCTCGCCCGCTATGCGATGTGGACCGATGGCGCTTGACCGCAACCGGTCCTTCCGACAGCGCCAAGGCCATGGCCGACTCGTCCTTCACCACCGCCGACTTTCACAACCTCGTCCACAAGCAGTTGCTCAACGTCGTCCATGAGACGCTCGCCGAGTCGAAGCTGGACTGGGCGCTGGTGGCACCGTTCCTGGAGACGGCGCGTGCGATGTGCCGCGCCGACTTCCGCGAAGGCGCGCAGATCCGCCTCCACACGGTCCGGGCGGACGGCGATCAGTGGGTCGAGGCGGAGGAAGCCTATCTCGGTATCGCCATTCCCGATCGCGACAGCGGCGAGGCCTGGCTGAGCGAGACCTATTGGCTGTCGGACGTCGCGCTGGCGGATGCCGACCCGGCGCAGGTGAGGCGCATCGTCGCCGGGCTGCGGCGCAGCATCGGCAAGCTGGAGGCCTGGCTGTCGAATGAGGACGAAGGCCCGGCCGCCGATAAGCGGCCGGGCGAGTCCGGCTCAACGTCCCAGGGGGAGGAGGACGCCTGAGCCAATTCTGTCGTCAGGCGATCAGCTGGCCTCGCCGGTGACGCCGCGCTCATAGAGCTGGATGCACCGATCGTCACCGGGGCCGGGCTCGCAGGCCGGGTAATCCGACTGGACCTCGACCGGTCCGCCGACGCCCTGATGGGCGCTGGCGTCGAAGGCCGCTACCTCGCTGGAATAGCCCTGGGCCGTGCCGAGCTCGGCCGTCTCGCCCATTCCGGCGTCGATCATGCCGTCACCGTTGGCGCTCGAGCTCGCCATCGAGCCGGACGCGTTCGACGTTCCGGTGGCATAAGCGTCGGAATGGTGCTGGATCGGCTCATAGGGGCCGCCCATCGCCGTCGTCACGGCGCCGTCGGCAAGTCCGCCGGTCGCCGAATTCCAGCTGGCGAGCTGCGCGCGCACGCCGCGCTCGTAAAGCTGGATGCAGCGGTCGTCGCCGGGGCCGGGTTCGCAGGGCGGATAATTCTGGGCGGCCGGACGGGACGTCAGGTCGGCGCCGGCAAGGTTGCCGTCCGGATCGGCCGGACCGCCGACACCCGTCTGCATGGCATCGGTCGTCCCGGGCGAGGAATATTTCGCGCTCGCGAGATCCGAAGACCAGCTATCGGCGGCCGCGGTCTGGATCTTCGCTCCGCCGGCATCGTCGAGAATGTTCTGGTTCCAGCTGTCGGTGGACGAGGCCGTGGTGAGCTTGGTCGGATCGACCTTTTCGGAGGTCACCTCTTCGGACCAGGCGGAATTGCCGGTGAGCGATTTGTCGGTGAGGCCGTCCGTCGCGGCCGTTTCGACCGTCGCGCTCTTCTGGACGGCGGCGACATCGGTCACCTTGGTAGCCTCGACGCCGCCCTGGACGGGTGTCTTCATGACGTCCGCCGCCATGGCGATCGAGGAGGTGCCGAGCAGCAGCGCGCCGGCTGCCGCGAGATAGTTCTTCATAATCTGGCCTCCGTGTCATCCGGCGCCTCATCGAGGCACCAGGCGAAAGCCCCCACGCTCGCACGGAAATGTGCATTGGGGCGGGAAACGCCGCGCGCCGCCTTTTTCTCCCTGGCGAACGCCGGACCGGTCAGAAGCTGCCGTCGAGGCGCATGCCGAACCCCCCGGGCACGGGGCGCAGCCCGGCGGCGACGAGCTGCTGACCCATGGCAGGATCGGCGGCGACGCGCAGGTCGAGTCGATAGCGTCCATCGGCGAACAGGCGGACATCGAGTCGGCCGGATCGTCCGGCCAGCGGGAGGAGCAAGGCCGCGCCTTCGCAGCGCGGCGTGCCACCGAGCTCCGCCGCAAGACCAAGGGTGGCAAGGTCGCCGCCCGCAAAGACCCGGACGCTGCCGCCCGCCTGGACGCACTGGCCATTCGCGAAGCCGGCGCTGAAATCCTCCAGCTCGATCCGTCCGAACGGCAAAGGCGGGAAGAATGCATCGCGCAGAGTGCCGTCGACCGAGTCGAAGGCGAAGCCGTGCCGGCTGGCGACGATCGCGCCTCTGATCCCGTTCGCTTCGTCCTCGGATTCCAGTGTCAGCCGGGCCCGGCCGAGGAAGAGCGGAAGCAGATGAAAGCGGGCGCTGACGTCTCCGAGGGCTACCGGCCCTATCCCGGCCTCCTGCAAGGCTCCGAACCAGAGGCTGCCGCTGGCGGCGCGGGCGGACAAGCCTCGTTGGCCAAGGTCCATCCAGTCCAGCGCCAGCCGCAGCGGCAGCAACGCGATCAGCGCGAAGAGGAAGGCGCTCGCGACGAAGACACCGCGCGCCACCGGCAGTCGGACTCGCTTCATCGCACCCTCGCCTGGAGCACGACCTCGACGGCGAGAGTGCGATCGGGATTGGTCCGCGCCCGCAGCGATTCGACCGCCAGCCCGCCTTGCTCCATCTGCTCGATCCAGGCGAAGAAGGCCTGCGGCCGCGCCGCGTCGATCGCGACATTCGCTTGGCGCGGGCCTTGGGCGGCGATCCGGGCGCCTGCAAATCCCGCCTCGCCGGCCGTCCGGCTGACGAAGGCATCGACGGGCAAGACCGGCGCCGCGACCGGGGCTCGAGACGAACGCATCCCCGCGCGCGTCCTGGCCTCGGCCAGGGCTGCGACGGCATCGGCATGCTCGCGCTTCGCCTCGTCGAGCGCGTCGGCGAGCGGCCGAATGACGAGGAACCAGGCAACGACCAGCGCAAGGAGGGCGAACATGACGAGCAGCAGGCGCTGCTCGCGCGCCGTGCGCAGGCGCCACCAGGCTGAAACCGCGGCGTTCATGCCCGCACCGTGAGGTCGGCCGTCGGACGACCGCCCGCGGTCCGGGTCTCGCCGGCCACGGCCCGGAAACCCCTTGCCTCGATACGGCCGCGCAGAGAGTCGAGGGTGGCCGGCGCGTCGAGCATGATCGTGGCGGCGAGGCTGCCGTCGGGGCGATACTCGATCCGGGTCAGCTCGACATTGGGCGTCGACCTGACCGCGTCGAACAGCACGGCGGCGGCGGCGGCGAAGCCTGGACCTCCATCGGCCGCGCCACCCCGGCCCTGGACGGCGAGTGCGTCCGCCTCGGTGCGCAGCCGGTCGGCGGCAAAGGTATAGCTGAGGATCGTGGCGACCTGAACGGCGAGGCTGAGCACGGCCAGCACGAGCAGCAGAAGACCGGCCCGGCGCGCGTGTCCGCCCTGCAGCCGCCATGGCCGCCGCCGGGCGAACGAACCCTGACGAAGATCGATCGGCGGCGCCGCCACGATGGCCGCGATCTCGCCTTCGAACGTCGCCTCGTCATATTCGGCGACGGCTTCGTCGCCCAACAGGGGTGCGGCAAGCTCCGGCTCGAGGCTGAAAGCGGAGGCCGCGCCGCGGAAATCGCCGACGCTCCCTCGCAAGCGGACGATATGGGCGGTCTCCGGCACCGGGAGGAGGAGCGGTGTCGGCACCACCGAATCGGCCTCGACGCCCGCGGCGGCAGTGCGTTCGAGCCAGCGAACCATCTCCGCGCTCGGCACCAGAGCGACCGGGGTCAGTCCCCGCTCGGGCCGACCGACGGCGAGATGCAGGGCGGCGAGCGGCTCCGCGCTGGCGTCGGCAAGCATCAGCCGGGCCGCGGCGGCCGCCTGGGCCGGCGCCAGCCCGTCGGCCAGATCGAGCCAGTGGATCGCCACCCGTTCGCCGGGGACGGCGAGCACGGAGCGCCAGGGCTGGTCCGGCAGCGAATCACCGGCACCGCGTCCGGCGACCCCTGACGAGTCGAGCAGCAGCCAGCGCTCGATCGCGCCGTCGGCATCGACGTGCAGCAGCAGGGTCGGCGCTGAGGCGTCGGTTTCAGTCGGCAATGTCTTCATCTTCGCCGGTGCCGCCTTCGCGCCCATCCGCGCCTAGTGAGGCGATGGCGAACGGTCGTCCGTCCTGCCCGGGGGCGCTGTAGCGATAGGGGTTTCCCCAGGGATCCTCGGGGAGGCGGCGTATGTAATTGCCGCTGATGAGCGCCTGCAGCCCCTCGTCGCCGGTCGGGTAGCGGCTGTGGTCGAGGCGGTAGAGTTCCACCGCCTGCCCGAGATTGGCGATATCGGCCCGCGCCTTGGTCACCGCGGCGCGGTCCGCCGCCGGCATGACATTGACGATGACGATGGTGGCGAGCAGCCCGATGATGACGATCACGACCATCAGCTCGACGAGGGAGAAACCTTCTTCCCGGCGCCGCGCGCGCGCTCCGCGACGGCGGGAGAGGCGGCGGCGGGCGAGCACGGACTTGAGGGAACGCATCAATAACCTCCGGCGAGCGCGTCGAGCTGCAGGATGGGCAGCAGGATCGAAAGGACGATGAGGGCGACGACCACCCCCATGACGATGATGATTGCCGGCTCGAGCAGCGACAGGGCGGTGGTGGTGAAGGCGTCGAATTCCCGCTCCAGATAGTCGGCGGCGCGCTCCAGCATCAGATCGAGCCGGCCCGACGCCTCGCCGGAAGCGGCGAGATAGACGAGCAAGGGCGGAAACACGCCTGCCTTGCGCAGGGCGCCCGAGAGGCTGCCGCCGGTCCGGACCGATTCGGCGATCTCGGTCGACGCGGCGCGAAGGACGCGATTGTGGACGGTTCCTGTGGTCAGCTTGAGCCCCTCCAGCAACGGCAGCCGACTCGCCACCATCGTCGAGAGGGTCCGCGCCAGGCGGGCGGCGTGAAGGTCGCGGATCAGCCGGCCGATCAGCGGCAGCCGGAGCAGCAGGGCGTCGAATTTCATCCGCAGCCCTTCCTCCTTCAGTGCGCGCGCGCCGAGGAAGGCCCCGAGGGCGAGCGCCAGCAGCAGGGCCCACCACCATGCGCTGAGGAATTCGGACAGCCCGATCACCAGACGCGTCAGCAAGGGCAGTTCCTGGCCGACATTCTCGAACTGCTCGACGACCTTGGGGACGACGAAGATCATCAGCGCGAAGACGACGAACGCGGCCACGACGGCGAGGATGATCGGATAGGCCAGGGTCGACAGGATCTTGCCGCGCACCTGCGCCTGCCGCTCGAGCAGCGCCGCCAGCCGCTCGAGGATGCGCGGCAGCGTGCCGGAACCCTCTCCCGCGGCGATCATCGCGCGATAAAGCGGCGGGAAGCTCTTCGCTTCGCGTCCCATCGCATCGGCGAGCCGCCGCCCCTCGACGACGCCGGAATGAACCGAACCGAGGATTCTGCGCACGTCGTCGCGTTCGGCCTGGCGCGACAGCGTCCGCAGCGCCTCCTCGAGCGGGGCGACGGTGATGAGCGTCGCCAGCTGGCGCGTGAACAAGGTGAGCTGCTTGCCGCCGAGACGGCGTCGGGCGACGAGGCCGCGCGACAGCAGGGGCGCCCCGGCGCCCTCGCTCGCCGGCTCCAGTTTGACGACGTAGAGCCGGCGCGAAGCCAATTGCTCGCGCGCCGCCTCGGCCGTGTCGGCGCGCAGCGATCCGCGACGCTCCCGGCCCGCCGTATCGAGCCCAAGCCAGGCGAATTCAGGCATCGGCGGCCTCGTGCCGCGACACTCGAACCGCTTCCTCCGGACTGGTGCCCCCTTCGAGCACCAAGGCGCGCGCGGCGGCGGCGAGCGTCGGAGAGGTTCGGAAGGCATGGGCGGCGATGGCGCTCTCGTCGCCGCCGGAATTGACCAGCCTGCGGATCGTGTCGTCCACCTTAACCGCCTCGAAGACACCGATCCTGCCCTTATAGCCCAGTCCGCCGCAGGCGGGGCAGCCCCCCGGCTCGTAGACCGTCGTGCCGGCCGGGATGCCGAGCAGGTCGGTCAGCGACGGTGCCGCCGGAACGGGCCTCCGGCAGGTCTCGCAAAGCCGCCGCACGAGCCGCTGGGCAAGCACGGCGCGCAGCGTCGAGGCGATGAGGAAGGGCTCGACCTTCATGTCGCGCAGCCGGGTGATCGCGCCGACCGCGTCATTGGTGTGGACCGTGGACAGAACGAGATGGCCGGTCAGCGCCGCCTGCACCGCGATGTCGGCGGTCTCGCGGTCGCGTATCTCGCCGACCATGACGACGTCCGGATCCTGGCGCAGGATCGCACGCAGCCCGGCGGCAAAGCTGAGCCCCACCTGCGGATTGATCTGGGTCTGGCCGACGCCGTCGACGGCATATTCGACCGGATCCTCGACGGTGAGGATGTTGCGGCTGCCGTCGTTCAGTTGCTTGAGGCCGGCATAAAGGGTCGTCGTCTTGCCCGACCCGGTCGGGCCGGTGACGAGCACGATCCCGTTGGGTTCCGCCAACGCCTCCCGAAACAGCCGGTCGGCCTCGGCGCCCATGCCGAGCATCTCCAGGCTGATTCCGGCATTCTCCTTGTCGAGGATGCGCAGCACGACGCGTTCGCCCGCCCGGCTCGGCAGCGTCGAGACGCGCACGTCGATCAGCTTGCCACCGAGCGTGAGCCCGATCCGGCCATCCTGGGGGAGACGGCGCTCGGCGATGTCGAGCCGTGCCATCACCTTGACCCGGCTGACCACGACCGGTGCGACATGGGGCGGCATCCGCAGCGTCTCGCGAAGCACGCCGTCCATCCGCATGCGGACGACGAGACCGGTCTCATAGGGCTCGATATGGATATCGGACACGCCCTGGCGGACAGCGTCGGCGATGATTCCGTTGATCAGCCGGATCGCCGGGGCGTCGTCCGACGTGTCGAGCAGGTCGTCGGCGCTCGGCAAGGCCGCCGCAAGATGGCCGAGATCGTCGTCGAAGCCGAGCGATCCCGCCGCGTCGGCGGCCACGCCCGCCCCGGCGCCGTAGAGATCGGAAAGCAGCCGATCGAAGGCGCCGGCGTCGACGCGCCGAAGCGCGAAGGGTCGCCCGAGAAATCGCCTCAGCTCGATCAGTGACCTGGGGTCCGCATCCTCGCGCATCGCGACCTCCGGCCCGCTCTCCCCCTCGCCGGTGGCGACGAGGCCATGGCGGCGGGCGAAGCCATAGGGAAGCGCGCGGGGCGACGGTGGCGCCGCCGCCTCCCCTGGGCCGTGCGCTGCCGGCCCCGCCGCGGCGGGCAATTCGGTCATTGCGGCACGGTCTCCGCGGGGGCGGGTTCGGCGGGGGCGACCACCTGGTCCTGCGGCTGCGCGGCGACGACGGTGCCGGGCGGCACCGTGCCGAGATAGTCGCGGACCAGCTCGTCCAGCGAGGGCTCGCGATTGGGATTGCCGAGCAGCTGCTGGCCCCGGGCGTAGCCGTAGCGGCGCGCGCTCATGGCGCGGGCGTCGGCGGCGGAGCGAAGGATGGTCGGACGGATGAAGACCATCAGATTGGTGCGCCCGCGGGCTCGCCCACGCGACCGGAAGAGCTGACCGAGCAGCGGGATATCGCCCAGCACGGGGACTCGCTCCAAGGTCCGCCGCTCATTGTCGTCGAGCAGGCCGCCAATGCCGACGATCTCGCCGTCGTCCACCGTTATCGTCGTCTCGATTTCGCGCTTGTTGAGGATGAGATCCTGAAAATCGCTGGAAACCGGGCCCGCGATCGAGCTCACTTCCTGACGGAGATCGAGCTTGATGCTGCCGCCGGCATTGATCTGCGGCCGCACCTCCAGGGTGATGCCGACATTCTGGCGCTGGACGGTGCGGAAGGTGTTGTCGAAATTCTCCGACAACGCCTCGCCGGTGGTGATCGGGATCTCCTGGCCGACGAGTATCCGCGCCTCCTGATTGTCCAGCGTCATGATCGACGGCGTCGACAGGATGTTCGACTGATTGTCGGAGCGCACGGCGTTGACGATCGCGCCGAAGATGGCGTTGCCGGCCTGGAACGCGCCGCCGAAGACGCCGCCGTTGATCCGCGCCAGCTCCGCTGCCGCGGCATCGATGAGATCGGACCCACCGTCAGTCGTGGTGGTCGTGGTCGAGCCTGAGCCGGTGGTGACTGTGGTCGTGGTGCCGCTGAGCTCACGGGCGGCGATGGCGCCGGCGATGGTGCCGAGATTGGGCGCGATGCTCGAGTAATTGGTGACCGCGAACGGGATGTTCGAGCCGCGCAGCCCCGACAGGAAGAGCTGAACGCCGAGCTGCTGCGCGGCGGTATCGGAGATCTCGACGATGATCGCCTCGACGAGCACCTGCTGCCGCCGCACGTCGAGCTGCCGGACGACCTCGCCGAGCATGCGCTGGACGTCGGGCGTAGCCGAAATGACGATCGCGTTGGCCCCTTCGAACCGGGTGACGACGGCGTTGCGGGCAGCGATCGGCGGCGCGCCCGCCGGCGCGACAGCGGCGATCGGCGCCGGAGCCGCCGGATCCGGCTGCATCGCCGCGCCGCCTCCTTCGCCGCTGGCGCTGCTGCGCCGGGCCCGCCGCGTCGTCGTCGGCTGGGTGGGCGTCTGGCCGAGCAATTGCTGGAGCACGGGGAGAAGCTGCTCGGCGTCGGCATGCTCGAGGAAGACGACGCGGATCTCGCTGCCGCTGGCAGCACGCCGGTCGAGCTCGGCAGCGATCCCGGCAAGCTGCGACACCGAGCCGGCGTCGCCGCGTATGGCGATCGCGTTGGAGCTGTCGACCGCGACCACCGTCACCCCTTCCGGCGCCAGCTCGCCCAGCGCCGTGGCAATTTCGCGCGCGCCGGCATTGTCGAGCCCGACCAGCCGAGTGACGCCGCTGTCGACGTCGATCTGGGCGAGGACCTGGCGGACCCGGCGGACATTGTCGGCAAAGTCGGAGACGACGATCGAGTTGCGGCCGGCGGTGATCGATCCGTCGCGGCTGACCATCGGCCGCAGCGTCTCGACTGCCGCCGCGGCGTCGATGTTGCGGACGCGCAATATCTCGGTGACGAAGCCGCTCGGGCTTCCGCGCCGCGATCCGCCTACCGGCGCCGAGGAGGCGGCGCCGGCGATCGGCTGGACGCGAAGGGCACCCCCGGCGGCGGGGACCGCGACAAAGCCGTTGGCGCGAAGGGTCGAGAGGAAGAGCTCGAAATACTCGCTGCGCGACAGCGCCCGCTCGGTCACCACCGATACCCGGCCCTGCACGGCCGGATCGATGATGAATGTCCGGCCCGTCACCCGCGCCGCATCCTGAATGAACGCGCGGATATCCGCCTCGCGCAGGTTCAGCACATATTGCGCGGACAGCGGCGACATCGGCGCCAGCACCAGGGCGAGGGCAAGCAGGAAACGTTTCACAGGTTGAGCCTTACGATCAGGGGGATGGCGCGGCCGCCGCGATTGACGGTCAGCGTCGCCGAGCCGCCCGCTTGGCGGACGAGGGCGCGTGCCTGTTCGACCGAGCCGATCGTCCGTCCATTGACCGCAACGATCACGTCGCCCGGCTCGAGCCCGGAAGCGCGGAAAGCCTGGGCATCGGCGCCGGGAGCGACCGCGATTCCGTCGACGCGGCCATTGGCGATGCGGGGCTGGAGCCGGACCGCGGCGCCATCGATGCGTTGCGGCTGCGGCGCGGCACCCGGGACGGGCGTGGGTGGGGACGGAACGGCGGTGACCGGCGCGGCCGGCGAGACGACGGGTGCGCCCGCTCCCGTCTCGGCGACGGGCGGTGCCGGGTCCGACTGGTCGAGAAAGATCTGCTCGGGCGTCCCACTGCGGCTGATCGTCACGCTCTCCGGCCCGACTTCGGTCAGGGTCACGCCCGCGATGATCTCCTCGCCGACCGCAAAGCTGCGCTGGCTGCCGTCGGGAAGCGCGATGATGGCGGACCCGCGGCCGGTGGCGCGATCCTCGCGCACCCCATGAAGCTTCAGATCGAGCGCCGTGACGGCGGCCGGCGAGCCGGCTCCGGAAAGGCGAAAAAAGGGATCGAACTCGCCGAGAATGGCGCCGCTGGGCAGCGACGGGGAGGCCGCGCCGCGATAGTCGCCGATCGGAGCGACCGGGGCGACCAGCACCCAGACCAGCCGCGCCGCCTGCACGGCGATCACTGTCAGCAACAGCAGCTCGACGATGGAATAGACCGTGAGGCGCGGCAGGCGCCGGCTCAGCCGGTCGGCGCGCAGAGGTGGGCGCAGACGCATCGACGAACCGATTCCCCCTCCCCAGCGAGCCATGCGGCCCGACTATTTCCGCCATGTGACTCTTTGGAGACAGACAGCGGACGGATCAGCGCCCAGTGACCCGGCCCATCGTCTTGAATCGAGAGCCGAAACGGCATCCCTTCCCCGAAGAGTCGCCCGGCCGGGACGTTCACAGCTTTTGGAGCGGCGCGCAAGCGGGAGAATGGAGGGGAAGCGCGGGCCGAGGCCGGCGCCGGAAAAAGGTGGGGCGGCGCCTCTAGGGAAAAGCGCCGCCCGCAGAATTTCCATCTAGCAGGCCGAAGATGGACGGGGGCTGAATGCCGTGTGACGAAATTGAGGCAGATCAGGAATTTGTCCGGCAGAGCGGCCATGATCGGAGTGTCCGATTCCGGCACTGGCCGCGGGAAAGCGCCCTAACGGCCAGCGACGACCAGCCAGATCGGCCAGGCGGTGAGGGCGAGCAACGTCCCGAGCGGCAGCCGCGTGGTCGCCGTGACCGTATCGCCCCGCATCCTCATGAGCAGGACGGAAGCCAGGCCGAGCAGTCCGGAGCCCAGCAGCAGATAAGGCAGTTGCAGCACGCCCAGCCAAGCACCGAGCGCCGCCACCAGCTTGGGATCGCCCCCGCCCATGCCCTCCCGCCCACGGAGCCGCCGGTAGGACAGAGCGATCAGGAAGAGCGTCGTCCATCCGA
Source organism: Sphingosinicella terrae (assembly GCF_003347635.1). Classification (GTDB taxonomy): domain Bacteria; phylum Pseudomonadota; class Alphaproteobacteria; order Sphingomonadales; family Sphingomonadaceae; genus Allosphingosinicella; species Allosphingosinicella terrae. The sequence continues at coordinate 53,398 of NZ_QDFY01000002.1, read as the reverse complement.
GGGCCGCGCCGATCGCCCTTTCCTCCAGCGGAGGGCCATAGCCGGCCCAGGCCGCGACGAGTCCGAGCGGGATCAGCGGCAGGGTCAGTCTATCCGGAAGCCATTGATGCTGAAGGTCGAGCGCCGCGATGAGCAGCAGCCACAGTCCGAGCAGCACGGAGATGGCCGCGAGCGGGAGCGGATGGGCGAGGAGCGCGACCAGGCCGATCATCGCGGCGGTCAGCTCGACCGCGAGATGCCGCCGGTCGATCCGGTTGCCGCAGCCCCGGCAACGGCCGTGCAGCGCCGCATAGGAAAGAAGCGGCACGAGGTCGCCCGGGCCGAGCTTGCGGCCGCATGAATCGCAGCGCGAACGCCCCGCGATCACGCTGCGCCCCTGCGGCCAGCGGACCAGCAGGGTCGCCACGAAGCTGCCGAGGATGGCGCCGAAGACCAGCCCGATCCCCTGGTAGATAAACTCCGGGTTCATTCCCCGGCGGCGGCGATGAGGCGCTGCGCCTGGAGGAGATGGGGGCGGTCGATCATCCGCCCGTCCAGCGACAGCGCGCCCGCCTGCGGATTGGCTTCGAAGGCGGCGAGGACTCGCCGGGCATGATCGATCTCGTCGGCGGAGGGGGTGAAGGCCGCGTTGATGACCGGCACCTGCGCTGGATGGATCGCCATCATGCCGGTGAAGCCGTCCCGCCGCGCCCGGCCGCCATAAGCGGCGAGCCCGTCCAGGTCGCGGAAGGCAGGATAGACGGTCTCGATCGGCGCCACGCCCGCGGCGGCGGCGCCGAACAGGCAGAGCGAGCGGGCGAGCTCGTAGGGCGGCGTGAAGCGCCCGTCCGGCTCGCGGCTGGCGGCAGCGCCGATCGCGGCCGGCAAGTCCTCCGCGCCCCAGGTCAGCGCCGCCAGCCTGTCCTGTCCGCCATAGGTGCCGAGCTGAAACATGGCCGCGGGGGTCTCCGTGGCGATGGCGAGGATACGGATGCTGTAATTGCCGCGCTCGTCAAGCCGGCGAGACAGCTCGCCGACCGAGGCACCTCCCTCCGCCTTCGGGAGCACGATTCCCTGCGGCGGAGCCGGCAGCAAGGCTTGGAGATCCAGGTGAATGTCGCCGCTGTCGAGCGGGTTTACCCTGACCCAGAGATTGGTCGGGCCGTTGCGGGAAAGGAAATCGGCCACTTCCTGCCGCGCCGCGGGCTTCGCCTCCGGCGCGACCGCATCCTCGAGGTCGAGGATCAGGGCATCGGCTCCGCTGCCGAGCGCCTTTGCCATTCGATCGGGCCGGTCGCCCGGCACGAACAGGAGCGAGCGCATCCTCATTCGGGACTCCGTTGCATGAGCGCGGTCCGCTCGAGCACGCAGACCAGCTCGTCGCGCTGATTGTACATCCGGTGCTCGAAGGTGACGATCCCCGCCTCCGGCCGCGACTGCGAATCCTTCAGCCCGATCACCTCGGTCTCGGCGCGTAGCGAGTCGCCGACGAAGACGGGCTTGGGCATGCGGACCTTATCGTAGCCGAGATTGGCGACGAGCGTGCCCAATGTGGTGTCGCCCACCGAAAGCCCGACCAGCAGGGCGAAGGTGAAGGTGCCGTTGACGACGATCCGGCCGAACTCGGTCGCCTCGGCATAGACGGCGTCGAGGTGGAGCGGCTGCGGATTGTGGGTCAGGGCCGAGATCAGGAGGTTGTCGGTCTCCGTGACGGTCCGGTGCGGCTGATGGCGAACGCGATCGCCGAGGGTCCATTGCTCGTAATAGCGGCCGGGCATGTTCGATGGTCCTCCACTCGGATCCGTTGGGCGGAGCCCTGTTCAAGCCCGACCCATCTTCCTGCTCCTAAGGAGAAGGGGCGCGTCTCGACAAGCTCAGGGTGAGCGGCCACGGAGCCAAGGGCTCACGCCTCTTCCTTCCTTTCGATCCGCACCAGCAACGTGCCCTCGGTCACCTGCGCGCCTTCGGCCACGTCGAGCTTGGTGACGACGCCGGCAAAGGGCGCCGTCAGGCTGTGCTCCATCTTCATCGCTTCGAGCGTGACCAGCTTCTGGCCCTTGGCCACTGTCATGCCCGGTGCCGCGTCGACGGCGATGACGCGGCCGGGCATCGGCGAAAGCAGGTCGCCGTCGAGCGAATCGCCGCCGGCGCGGGCGCCGCCCGCCCCGGGTAGCGAGAAAGCGAAGGCCTGGCCGTCAGCGAAGACGAGCACGGAGCCCTCCTGCGCCGTCGCCACCCCTTCCAGCGCCAGCTCGGCCACCGCCTCGATCGTGCGCACCTTGCCGCCATGATCGAGGCTGACCCGACGCACGGGATCGGCATTCGTGCGAAAGCCGCCCAGTGCCGTCCACGGATCCTCATCGGCCGCCGTGCCGAAATCGGCCGAGAGGGTCGCGACCGCGGCCATGTTCCAGACGCCCTCCGAAGGTGCGGGATCGGGTACGAGTTCATCGAGCTTGGCGGGGATGAAGCCGGTATCGACCTCGCCCGCGCGGAAATCCGGATCGGCCGCGGCGCAGGCGAGGAAAGCGGCGTTGGTCTTCACCGGCCAGACCTCGACCGCCTCGAGCGCGTTCACCAGCTCGTCTATCGCCCATTGGCGGCTGGGACCGTGCGCGACCAGCTTGGCGATCATCGGATCGTAATAGGGGCTGATCCGATCGCCTTCCTCGACGCCGGTCTCGATCCGCACGCTGCGCGGCAGCACGAAATGGTCGAGGCGCCCCGTCGAGGGCAGGAATTGGTGAACCGGGTCCTCGGCATATAGGCGCGCTTCGATCGCATGGCCCTGGATGGCCAGCTCGTCCTGGAGCTTCGGCAGTCTCTCCCCGGCCGCGACGCGCAGCTGCCACTCGACCAGATCCTGGCCCGTAATCTCCTCGGTCACCGGATGCTCGACCTGGAGCCGCGTGTTCATCTCCATGAACCAGATCCGGTCGGCGCGCAGTCCCGCCGACCCGTCGGCGATGAATTCGATCGTGCCCGCCCCGACATAGTCGACCGCGCGCGCAGCCTTGACCGCGGCCGCGCAGACGGCGGCGCGCGTCGCTTCGTCCATGCCCGGCGCCGGCGCCTCCTCGATCACCTTCTGGTGGCGGCGCTGCAGCGAGCAGTCCCGTTCGAACAGATGGACGACATTACCGTGGTGGTCGCCGAAGACCTGCACCTCGATGTGGCGCGGCCGCTCGATATATTTCTCGATGAGGACGCGGTCGTCGCCGAACGAGGCGGCCGCCTCGCGCCGGCAGCTTTCGAGCATCTCGGCGAAGTCACCCGGCACGTTGACCTTGCGCATGCCCTTGCCGCCGCCGCCGGCTACCGCCTTGATCAGCACCGGATAGCCGATCGAGTCGGCCTCCGCCTTCAGCCGCTCCGCCGACTGGTCCTCGCCATGATAGCCTGGCGTGACCGGCACGCCAGCTTCGATCATCAGCTTCTTGGCGGCGTCCTTCAAGCCCATGGCGCGGATGCTGTGCGGCTTCGGCCCGACCCAGATCAGCCCGGCATCGAGCACGGCCTGGGCGAAATCGGCATTCTCGGACAGGAATCCGTAGCCGGGATGGATCGCCTCCGCGCCGGTGGCCCTGGCGGCGGCGATGATCCGCTCGCCGACCAGATAGGATTCTCGTGCCGGGGATGCGCCGACATGAATCGCTGCGTCGGCTTCGCGGACATGGAGCGCCTTGGCGTCGGCATCCGAATGGACGGCGATGGTCCGGATACCGAGCCGCCGCGCCGTGCGGATCACACGGCAGGCGATCTCGCCGCGATTGGCGATGAGGAGTGAGGCGATCATCGCGTGGGGCATCCCTCGGTCTCGCGGGTGAAGCTGATGTTGAGCACGCGCCACTCGCCGTCGACCTTGGCAAGGTCGAACAAATCGATGCCGCAATGCGAACGAGCGCCATCGACGAAGAAGTCATATTCGGCCCAGACGGTGGCGAGGGTGCCGCGCACCCTGACCTCGGGCGAATACATGCGTTCCTCGAGGCGCTGAGGCACCTGCGGCAGCCGCGCCGCCCAGTCGGTCCAGCTGCTGGTCCGCACCGTGACCCGGCCGTCGTGCTCGACGTGACTCGACACCCGCCCCTCGGGCAGGACCGCCGCCATAAGTGTCGCTTCGTCCTTGACCGCCAGCGCGTCGAACAGGCGCTGTGCGGCGGCCACGACGGCGCGCTCCTCCTCCTCAGGCGTCTGCGCCGAGGCAGGCACGGCGAGAAAAAGGAGCAGCACGAGCGGCGCGACGCGTCCCAGCAGGGGTAAGGTGAGTCGTTGAAAAGTTCTGGACGTCACGAAACCCCCTTTGCCGCGACGACCTCGATCTCGAGCAACCAGGCCGGATCGAAGATGGTCGCGATGATCACGGTGAGCGCCGGCGCACGTTCGCCCAGGATTTCCCGACGGATCGCGCCATTCTCCTCGGCATCGTCGCGATTCGCCAGATAGGTGGTCACCTTGGCAATGTCGTCGAGCCCGAACCCGCCGGCGCGCAGCTGCGCCACGACGTTGCGCCAGACGAGCCGGCATTGGCCGGCGAAATCCGCAGGCGTCTTCCCATCGAGGTCGACGGGCACCTGGCCGCTGACGAACAGAATTTCCGACGGGTTGATGAGCCGGACAGCCTGTGAATAGCCGCCGGCGGGTGTCGGCGCGTCGGAAGCGGTGACGGGCAGGAACGCCGCCTCTCCTTCCCTACGCCCCTGCGCGGGCCGGTCCCCCTCCGCGTTCCGGGGAGGATTTGTGGGCCACGCCCCCACCGTCACATCCTGAACAGGCCGAATTGCGCCCGCTCGGGGATGGGCGCGTTCAGGCAGGCGGAGTAAGCGAGGCCGAGCACGTCACGGGTCTGGACCGGATCGATGACCCCGTCGTCCCACAGGCGCGCGGTGGCGTAATAGGGATTGCCCTCGTCCTCGTATCGCTGGCGGATCGGCGCCTTGAAGGTCTCGGCCTCTTCCGGCGTCCAGCTGTCGGCGTCCTTGTGGACCGTCGCCAGCACGCTCGCCGCCTGCTCCCCGCCCATCACGCTGATCCGGCTGTTCGGCCAGGTGAAGAGGAAGCGAGGGGAATAAGCGCGGCCGCACATGCCGTAATTGCCGGCGCCGAAACTGCCGCCGATCAGCACGGTGATCTTGGGCACCGAGGCGGTGGCGACCGCGGTCACCAGCTTGGCGCCGTCCTTGGCGATGCCCCCGGCCTCATATTTGCCGCCGACCATGAAGCCGGAGATGTTCTGGAGGAACAGCAGGGGCGTTCGCCGCTGGCAGGCGAGCTCGATGAAATGGGCGCCCTTGAGCGCGCTTTCCGAGAAGAGGATGCCGTTATTGGCCAGGATGGCGACCGGAATGCCCCAGATACGGGCGAAGCCGCAGACCAGGGTCGAGCCGTAGAGATGCTTGAATTCGTGGAAGTCGCTTCCGTCAACGATGCGGCCGATCACCTCGCGCACATCATAGGGGGTACGGACGTCGTCGGGGATGAGGCCATAGAGATCCGCCGGATCGAGCTTCGGATCGACCGGGTCGGTAAGATCGATATCGGCGGCCTTCACCCGGTTCAGGCGCGCGACGATGTCGCGCACGATCGCGAGGGCATGGTCGTCATTCTCGGCGACATGGTCGACCACCCCGGAGCGACGGCCATGCACGTCGGCCCCGCCCAGGTCCTCGGCCGAGATCACCTCGCCGGTCGCCGCCTTGACCAGAGGCGGACCGCCGAGGAAGATCGTCCCCTGGTTGCGTACGATCACGGTCTCGTCCGACATGGCGGGCACGTAGGCGCCGCCGGCCGTACAGCTGCCCATGACGCACGCGATCTGGCTGATGCCGAGGCTGCTCATCTGCGCCTGATTGTAGAAGATCCGGCCGAAATGCTCGCGATCGGGAAAGACCTCGGCCTGGTGCGGCAGGTTGGCGCCCCCGGAATCGACGAGATAGACGCAGGGCAGCCGGTTCTGCAGCGCGATTTCCTGCGCGCGCAGATGCTTCTTGACCGTCATCGGGAAGTAGGCGCCGCCCTTCACGGTGGGATCGTTGGCGACGATCAGCGTCTCGCGGCCCGACACCCGGCCGATGCCGGCGATCATGCCGGCGCCCGGGGCTTCGTCCTTGTACATGCCGGCGGCGGCGAGCTGACCGATCTCGAGGAAGGGTGAACCCGGATCGAGCAGCCGCTCGACACGATCGCGCGGAAGCAGCTTGCCGCGGGCGATGTGCCGCTCGCGATGCTTTTCGGGGCCACCCAGCGCCGTACGCGCTACCGTCTCGCGCAGCGCCTCGGCGAGTGCGCGATTATGGGCGGCATATCGGCGATAATTCTCGGAGCCGTCGTCCAGGGAAGAGGTCAGGATCGTCATGCCGGCGCTCCCGGCGCGCGCTTGCGGATCAGATAGCGGTAGATACCGAACGCGTTGATGAAGAAGAGGACGACGTTCTGGGTCACCAGTCCGCCGGTTTCGTCCATCAAGGCGAAGCCGATCCAGGCGAGATTCATCGTACAGAACAGGATGAACCCGGAGCCGGTCACCCGCCGGCCGAAATCGCCGGCGAGCAGGAAGGCGGCGATGATGCCGCTGATCGTCGCATACCATTCGAGGATTTCGGCCAAGATCATCGCTCAATTCGCTCCCAAGCGGCCCTCGGCGGCGGCGCGTCCGAGCCCGTCGGCTCCTCGTTCATGCCCTGCCCTCTCCGGCCGTGATCGCGTAGCCGCGTCGTCCGTCGATGGGAAGTAGCGCTGCGTCGAAAGCCTTGGCGAGGAGATGAGCGAGCTCCTAAGTCTCCGCCATTCCTTTTCAGAAGCGGACTTCCCATCCATGCACCGTCTGTCGCGCCTTGGCCTCGTCCTCGTCGTCACCACCGGCCTCGCCACCGCCGCCTTCTCCGCGCAATCGCCGACGGCGGCGCCCGCCCCCGGTCATTCCGGAGTCGGCGTCGACCTCGCCGGGATCGACCGCGACGCCGCGCCGGGTGACGGCTTCGACCGCTATGCCAATGGTGCCTGGCGGGCGCGGACCGAGATTCCGGCCGACCGTTCGCGGATCGGTTCGTTCCTGACCGCCGCGATGCTCGTCGAGCAGCGCAACGTCGACATCATCGCCGGCGCGTCGCGGAGCAATCCCGCCCCCGGCACCGACGCGCGCCGGATCGCCGATTATCATGCCGCCTTTCTGGATCGTGCGGCGATTGAGCGCCGCGGTATCGCCCCGCTCCGGCCGCATCTGGAGCGCATCCGGTCCATCGCGAGTCGCCGAGACCTTTCCGCCGCGCTCGGCGCCTCCATGCGGGCCGATGTCGATCCGCTGAACGCCACGGCCTTCGGCACCGAGAATCTCTTCGGCGTCTTCGTCGCCCAGGGCCTGCAGGAGCCGAACCGCAATTTCGCCTATCTGCTTCAAGGCGGGCTGGGCCTTCCGGACCGGGAATATTATCTGTCGGAGACGCCGGAGATGCGGCGCGTCCGCGACGGCTATCAGGCCTATGTCGGCCAGATGCTGGCCCTGATGGGCGTTGCCGATGCCGAGGACCGCGCTGCCCGGATTATCGATCTGGAGATCAAGATCGCCCGCGCCCATGTCGACGCGGTGGCGGCGCAGGATCCGCACCGCGTCCAGACCTGGGGGCGCGCCGAGTTCGCGGCCCGCGCACCCGGCATCGACTGGGATGCCTTCCTCGGCTCCGCACGGCTGGCGGACGAGGAGCGGATCATCGCGTGGCATGCCGAGCCGATCCGCGGCATCTCCGCCCTCGTCGCCAGCGAGCCGCTCGACACGTGGAAGGACTGGTTCGCCTTTCACACGGCGAGCCGAATGGCCGCCATGCTGCCGCAGGCCTATGACGATCTGCGCTTCTCCTTCTACGGCCGCGTTCTCGCCGGCCAGCAGCAGCAGCGGCCGCTCGATCGCCGTGCCATCCAGGCGACCAGCAATGCGCTCGTCGACGCCGTCGGCAAGATCTATGTCGAACGGCATTTCCCGGCCTCCGCCAAGGCGGACGTCGACGAGATGGTCCGCAACATCGTACAGGCCTTCGATCGACGCCTGACCGGCCTTACCTGGATGGCACCCGAGACCCTGCGCGAGGCGCGGCGCAAGGTCGAGACGGTCACCGTCGGCATCGGCTATCCGGAGCGTTGGCGCGGCTATTCGGGTTTGGAGATCCGCGACGACGACGCCTTCGGCAATGCCTGGCGCGCCGCCGAGGCCGAGTATCGCCACCAGCTCGGCAAGCTCGGCCGCCCGGTCGACCGCGGCGAATGGTGGCTCGGCGCCCACACGGTAAACGCGGTGTTCCTGCCGCTGCAGAACGCGATGAACTTCCCGGCCGGCATCCTCGAGGCGCCTTTCTATGACCGCACCGCCGATCCTGCCTACAATTACGGGGCGATCGGATCGGTGATCGGCCACGAGATCAGCCACAGCTTCGACAATCTCGGCGCAGAATTCGATGCCGAGGGGCGGCTGCGCAATTGGTGGACGAGCGAGGACATGGCACATTTCCGCGAGGCGAGCCAAGCCCTGGTCCGCCAGTATGATGGCTATGAGCCCTTCGCCGGGCTCCACCTCAATGGCGAGTTGACGCTCGGCGAGAACATCGCCGACCTCGCCGGTCTCGCCGCCGCCTACGATGCCTATCGCGCTTCGCTCGGCGGCCGGCCGGCGCCGGTGATCGGCGGCCTGACCGCCGACCAGCGTTTCTTCCTCGGCTTTGCCAGCGCCCATCGGGAGAGCGCGCGCGAAGCGGCGCTGCGCAATCTCATCGCCACCGACAGCCACTCGCCCGGCCGCTACCGGATCGAGACCGTCCGCAACCTCCAGGCCTGGTACGATGCGTTCGACGTGCGGCCGGGACAGGCGCTCTATCTCGCCCCGGCCGACCGGGTGAGCGTGTGGTGAGCAAAGGCGGCTGACGTCGCGGACGAGCCGGAGCGGGAGCGGGTCCGGCCCGCTCCCCACGCGCCTCAGGCGGCGCCGATCAGCTCCCGGCCGATGAGCATCCGCCGGATCTCGTTGGTGCCGGCGCCGATGTCGAGAAGCTTGGCGTCGCGCATGTACCGCTCGACCGGCCAGTCCTTGGTATAGCCGGCGCCGCCGAGGGCCTGTACCGCCTCGTTCGCCACGCGCACCGCATTCTCCGAGGCATAGAGGATCGCGCCGGCGGCGTCGAAGCGGGTGGTCTGCCCCGCATCGCAGGCGCGGGCGACCTGATAGACATAGGCGCGGGCCGAATTGAGCGCGACATACATGTCGGCGACCTTGGCCTGCATGAGCTGGAAGCTGCCGATCGGCTTCCCGAACTGCTTGCGTTCGCGGACATAGGGAAGGACCGTGTCGAGGCAGGCCTGCATGATGCCGAGCTGGATCCCGGCGAGCACGGTGCGCTCGTAATCGAGGCCGGACATCAGCACCGCGACGCCGCCATTCTCGGGACCCATCACCTGCTCTTCGGGCACCTCGCAATCCTGGAAGACGAGCTCGGCGGTCGGGCTGCCGCGCATGCCGACCTTGTCGATCTTCTGGCCGATCGAGAAGCCGGGCATGTCTTTTTCGATGAGGAAGGTGGTGATCCCGCGCGAGCCCTCGCCGGTCTTGGCATAGACGACCAGGGTATCGGCATAAGCGGCGTTGGTGATCCAGAACTTGGTGCCGTTGAGGACATAGCCGCCCTGCACCCTGTCCGCGCGCAGCTTCATGCCGACCACGTCCGATCCGGCCCCCGCCTCGGACATGGCGAGCGCGCCGACATGCTCGCCCGAGATCAGCTTCGGCAGATACCTGCTCTTCTGCGCCTCGTTCGCCCAGCGCCGGATCTGGTTGATGCACAGGTTCGAATGGGCGCCGTAGGAGAGGCCGATCGATGCCGAGGCCCGGGCGACCTCCTCCTGGGCCACGACATGCTCGAGATAGCCGAGGCCGAGGCCGCCATATTCCTCCTCGACCGTGATCCCGTGAAGGCCGAGCTCGCCCATTTGCGGCCAGAGGTCGCGCGGGAACCAATCCTTCTCGTCTATCTCGGCGGCGAGCGGCGCGATCCGATCGGCGGCGAAGCGGCGCGTGGTCTCGCGAATGGCGTCCGCCATCTCGCCCAGAGCGAAATCGAGGCCCATTTCGGCCATATCCTGTCTCCTGTCGCGGGCGCCGTAGCAGAGCCCCGCGGATTTGAACAAGGCGGCCCCGGCGCCTATGTGCAGCCCGCAACCGAGGCCCGTTTCCGACAAGGATGGCCCAGCAAGGAGCTTCCGCATGTCCGCCGCCGATCCGATCGTCATCCTCTCCTACGCGCGCACGCCCATGGGCAGCTTCCAGGGCAGCCTGGCGGGCGCCAGCGCGACCGCCCTCGGCTCCGCCGCAGTGGCCGCCGCGGTCGAGCGGGCGGGCGTCGCGCCCGAGGCGGTCGAGAAGATCTTCATGGGCTGCGTGCTCCCCGCCGGCCTCGGCCAGGCGCCCGCGCGACAGGCGGCGCTCGGCGCCGGCCTCCCCCGCTCGGTCGAGGCGACGACCGTCAACAAGGTTTGCGGATCGGGCATGCAGGCCGCGATCTTCGCGCATGACATGCTGGCGGTCGGTTCGGCGGACGTCATCGTCGCCGGCGGGATGGAGTCAATGTCCAACGCCCCCTATCTCATGAAGAAGCACCGCGCCGGCGCCCGAATCGGCCACGACACCGTCTACGATCACATGATGCTCGACGGGCTGGAGGACGCCTACGATTCCGGCCGCGCCATGGGCACCTTCGCCGAGGATGCGGCCCGCGAATATCAGTTCACCCGCGAGGCGCAGGATGAATATGCGATCGAGTCGCTGCGCCGAGCGAACGACGCGATCCGCAGCGGCGCGTTCGAGCGCGAGATCACTCCGGTCACGGTGACGAGCCGCAAGGGCGAGGAGACGATCGCCATCGACGAGCAGCCCGGAAGGTCCAATCCCGAGAAGATCCCGAACCTCAAGCCGGCCTTTGCCAAGGACGGGACCATCACCGCCGCCAATGCGAGCTCGATCAGCGACGGCGCCGCCGCCTTGGTGCTGACCCGGCTGAGCGTCGCCGAGAGGTTCGGGCTCGAGCCGGTGGCCCGGATCGTCAGCCACGCCGCCCACGCCCACGAGCCGGCGAAGTTCACCACCGCGCCGATCGGGGCGATGCACAAGGCACTGGACAAGGCAGGCTGGGCGGCGAGCGACGTCGACCTCTACGAAGTCAACGAGGCCTTCGCCTGCGTCGCGATGATCGCGATGCGCGACCTCGGCATCGGCCGCGACATCATCAATGTCCATGGCGGCGCCACGGCGCTGGGCCACCCGATCGGCGCCAGCGGCGCCCGCATCATGGCGACCCTGCTCTCGGCGCTCGAAAGCCACGGCCGGAAGCGCGGCCTAGCCTCGCTCTGCATCGGCGGCGGCGAGGCTACCGCGGTCACGGTCGAGCTGATGAACTGACATCGCGTCGGGCCGAGAGCCGGTCGATCGACGCCGACTCGTCAGCCCGGGTTCAGCTTGCTTTGGCGACAAGGCGCGCCGTCTTCGCATTGCGGGGGCGATGGGGAAACCTGCGGGGGTCTGCGGCACATGCGCATCATGTTCGAAGTGGCCACGGCGCCCGCCTATCTCGTTCGGGGAATGCTCGCATGAAGACATGCCTGCTCGTATTGGCTCTCGCCACGGCCTCCACCTTCGTCACGCCCGCTTTCGCGCAGAGTCGCGCCGAGGAGGATCGCTGGCAGCAGGCCCAGCGGCGCTTCGAGCAGGAACGCGACATTTTCGAGAGGGAGCAGCGGCGCTATGATGAGGCCGTCCGGCGCGATCAGGATTATCGCCGCTACGACAATGACGCATACGCCCGCGACTATGACGCGTCGCGCGACTATCGCGACGATCCGCGCTACGACGAGCGGCCGCTGAACGCGCAGGACGAGGTCTATCGCGGCTCGGATGGCCGCTATTATTGCCGGCGCAGCGACGGCACCACCGGCCTGGTGATCGGCGCCGGCGCCGGCGCGCTGCTCGGGCGCGCGATCGACGGCGGCCGCAGCCGCGCGGGCGGAACCATCGTCGGCGGCGTGCTGGGCGCATTGCTCGGCCGCGAGGTCGAGCGCAGCCAGGATCTGCGCTGCCGCTAGCACTTCGTTCTCTCGACGGTGACGCTGACGAGGGGCGGCGGCGCTAGCCGACCGCCTCCGCCGGCTTATCCTCGTCCCCCAGCGGCGCTTCCTCACCCTGGAGCGCGCGGACGAAGTTGCGGCGCCACCAGACGACATCCTCCTTCTCGACGCTGTCCATCATCGCCCGCCACCGTCGGATGCGCTCGCCCTTCGGCATGTTCAGCGCCTTGGCCACGGCGTCGCTGATCTCGTCCTTGCTGTACGGATTGACGAGCAGGGCATCCTTGAGCTGCAGCGCCGCACCGGCGAAGCGGGAAAGGATGAGGACGCCGGGGTCCTCCGGGTCCTGGGCGGCGACATATTCCTTGGCGACGAGATTCATGCCGTCTCGCAGCGGCGTGATCAGGGCGATCTCGGACGCGCGGTAGAAGCCAGCCAACTCCTCGCGCGGGTAACCCTGGTTGACGTAGCGGATCGGCACCCAGTCCACCTCCGCGAACTCGCCGTTGATGCGGCCCGACAGCTCGTCGAGATGTTCGCGGATGCTCTCATAGGTATGGACCTCGCCTCGCGACGGCGGCGCGATCTGAAGCAAGGTGACGCGGCCTCGGCAATCGTCATGCTCCTCGAGGAAGCGCCGGTAGCCGAGAAAGCGCTCGCCGAGCCCCTTCGAATAATCGAGCCGGTCGACGCCGATGATGACATGCTTGTCCTCGACGCTTCGCTTCAGCCGTTCGTGCGCCTGCTTCGCGGTGGGCGAGCGTACCGCCTCGCCAAATTCCTTCGCGTCGACACCGATCGGGAAGGCGGCCACCTTGATCGTGCGGTTGCCGACGCGGACGGTGTCGCCGTCGACGGTGCCGCCCATCTCGCGCTCGATATAATGGTGGAAGGAATCGAGCCATTCCTCGGTCTGGAAGCCGATCAGGTCGTAGGCCAGCATCGAGCGCACCAGCCGCTGGTGGAAGGGTAGCGACACGAGCAGGCGCTGCGGCGGCCAGGGAATGTGGAGGAAGAAGCCGATCCGGTTCTTGAGACCGCGCTCGCGCAGCTGCATGCCGAGGGGGATCAGGTGATAATCGTGCACCCAGATCAGGTCGTCGGGCTCGATCAGCGGCGTCACCGTCTCGGCGAAGCGCTCGTTCACCCGTTCATAGCCGCTGCCGAAGCTGCGGTCATATTCGGCGAGGTCGATCCGGTAGTGGAAGAGCGGCCACAAGGTGCGATTGGCATACCCATTATAATATTCGTCGACGTCCTGTTCCTCGAGGTCGATCGTCGCCGTGGTGACGCCCTCGTGCCGCTGAAGGTCGATATGGCCGGTGAACTCGTCGGTCTTGTTGCCGGACCATCCGAACCATAAGCCGCGATATTCGCGCAGCGCCGCCGCGAGGGCGACGGAAAGGCCACCCTGAGCGCCGCCGGCGCTTCGCGCCTTCGGGGCCGAGACTCGGTTCGAGATGACAATCAGGCGGCTCATCGGACGGAACTCCACGGCTTGGACAGCAGGCCGGCGCAATTGATAAGCCCGACCAGCGAATAGGTCTGCGGATAGTTTCCCCATAATTCCCCGGTCTGGAAGTCCGTGTCCTCGGACAGCAGGCCGGCGGGGGTCAGCCGCTCCAGCGTCGTCATGAAGAGGTCGCGCGCTTCTTCGTGCCGGCCAACGAGATGGAGCGCCTCGATGAACCAGAAGGTGCAGAAGTTGAACGCCGTCTCCGGCGCACCGAAATCGTCCTCGCTGGCATATCGGAGCATGTGCTCGCCGCGCCGAAGGCCTTTCTCGACCGCATTGAAGGTATTGATGAATCGGCTGTCGGCAGCATCGAGAAAGCGCATGTCGAGCAATTGCAGCAGGCTGGCGTCGAGCTCGTCGCCGCCGAAGGTCGCGGAGAAGCGCTCTTCGTCCTTGAGCCAGGCCTGCTTCTCGATCGCCTTGCGCACCTTCTCGGCGCGCTGCCGCCACAGCCGCGCACGCTCGTCCAGGCGGAGCTCGCCGGCGATGTTTGCCAGCCGGTCGCAGGCGGCCCAGCTCATCACCGAGCTGTAGGTGTGGACGCTGGTGCGGGTGCGAAACTCCCATAAGCCGGCATCAGGGCGATCATAGGTAGTCCAGGCCAGCTCGCCGACCTTCTCGAGGCTGACGAAATCCTCCTCGGTCGCCTTGCGCAGCAGCCGCTCGTCGAAGAAGGCCTGCGTGTTCGACAGGATGATCTGGCCATAAGCATCGTGCTGGATCTGGGTATAGGCCGCATTCCCGACCCGCACGGGCCCCATGCCGCGATAGCCGGCCAGACCTTCGGCCACGCCTTCGTCGAGCTTCGGCTCCCCCGACACCGCGTAAAGCGGCTGGATATGTCCACCCTTGGACTGGTCGACGATGTTGCGCAGATAGCCGAGATAGCTTTCGAGGACGTCGAGCGCGCCGAGCCGGTTCAGCGCCTGCACCGTATAATAAGCGTCTCGTATCCAACAGTAGCGATAGTCCCAGTTGCGGCCGCTATCGGCCGCTTCGGGGATCGACGTGGTGAGCGCCGCAACGATCGCGCCGGTCTCGTCGTGCTGGCACAGCTTGAGGGTGATGGCGGCGCGAATGACGTTGCGCTGCCACTCGAGCGGAATGGCGAGGCCACGAGTCCATTCGCGCCAATGGTCGGCGGTCTGGTGCAGCATCGCCGACACCGTCTGGACGAGGTCCCCGACGAATGGCTCGTCGGGACCGAGGAAGAAATGGAGCGACTTTTCGAGGCGGAAGCTGCGACCCTCGAGCAGGTGGATGACCGGCGCGTCGGTGGTCAGGCGCAGCGGCTGCGGCTTGAGCAGGTAGCGGATATGGTTGGTGCCGCTGGTCCGCTCCGCGTCGCGCGCGCCCCAATCGACGGCGGGATTGAGGCAGACCCTGACCCGGGGGACGCCGACGATCGGCCGGACGATCCGGACGAAGGCAACGGGCCGGTACATCCGCCCGACCCGCTCGAAACGAGGACAGAAATCGAACACCTCGACCACCGCGCCGCTGCCGTCGGTCAGCCGGGTGACGACGATCGGCGTGTTCTTGAGATAGCGCGTCTCCGCCGAGACCTGGTCCTCGAGGCGGATCCTCCACTCCCCGCGCGGGATGTCGCTCTCGCCCTTCGGATCGAGCAATCCACAGAATAAAGGATCACCATCCACCCGCGGCTGGCAGCCCCAGATGAAGCCGGCTTGCTCATCGACGAGGGCACTGACCTGGCAATTGCCGATCGGCCACAGATTGAGTGTCTTCACGCCGCCTCCCGAGCCGCCTCGGCCAGCCATTGCGCAACGGCCGCCACCGACGGCAACCGATAGCGCGCAGCCGTCTCCCGCTCCGGTCCGACGAGCACGCCCACGCCGGCGAGCGCTTGTGCCGCCTCGAAGCCATGCTCGTCTGTCAGATCATCGCCCACAAAGACAGGACGCGCGTCGGCGAAACCCGGTTCCGTCATGAAGGCGCGAAGGGCATCGCCCTTGGTAGCGCCGGTCGGCCGCAGCTCGACCACCATATTGCCGCGCTGCACCGCCCAGCCCCGCTCTTGCGCCAGATGGCTCATGAAGTCCGCGACGGCCTCGCCCTGGTCCGGCGCCCGGCGAAAGTGCAGCGCGATCCCGGCCGGCTTGTCCTCGACGAGAAGCCCCGGATCCCGGAGGGCGAATCGGGCGACGCTGCCGCGCACGTCATCGAGGCCGATCGGAACGCTCAGCGGCAAACCGGTGCCGTCGGGCAGGCGCAACTCCAATCCGTGCGAACCCGAATAGCCCACGCCCGACAAGGGGAGGTGCCGCTCGAGATCCTCGATCGAGCGGCCGCTGACGATGGCGAGCCGTCCACCGAGGTTGCGGTGGAGCCGGTTGAGCAGCGGGGTGAGCCCTTCCGGGATCAGGATCGCGTCGGGCGTTTCGGCGAGCTCGACGAGAGTTCCATCGAAATCCAGGAAAAGCGCGGCACCGTCGAGGAGATTCGTCGGGGGGAATTTCAGCCTGGTCATGGCCCCCGTTGGCAAGTCGCCGATGAAATCTCAAGCGGAAGCGTTTTTCAGCATGGCTTATCGAGTCGAACAGGATTAAGTAGGTGAATGCGGGGGCATCGCCAGTAAAGGCTGGTTGCCGCATCGGGGGGATTTACCGATGGCCGAACCATTTCTGGGCGAGTTACGACTGGCGTCGTTCAACTTCCCTCCCAAGGGCTGGGCATTCTGCAGCGGTGCTCTCCTGCCGATCAATCAGAACCAAGCACTGTTCGCGCTTCTCGGCACGCAATTCGGCGGCAACGGACAGACCAACTTCGCTTTGCCCGATCTTCGTGGTCGTACGCCGATCCATTCCGGCTCCGGATTCATCGTCGGGCAGGCCAGCGGCCAGGAAACGCACACGCTGACGCAGGCGGAAATGCCGCAGCATCTGCATTTCATGCAGGCGACGACGCAGAATGCGAACACGAACGTCGCGCATCTGCCGCCGCCGGGCAATCTCCTCGCCTCCGTCAACAACGGTTACGCCCCTGCCGCGAGCCTGGTGGCGCTGGCGCCGGCGGCGATCACCAACGTCGGCGGGAGCCAGGCGCATGAGAATCGGCAACCCTATCTGGTGCTGAACTGGATCATCGCCCTGCAGGGCATCTTCCCATCGCCGAATTGAGGGGGTCGACGCAATGGCGCAGCCTTATGTGGGCGAAATCAGGATCTTCGCGGGGAATTTCGCCCCGGCCGGCTGGATGCTGTGCCAGGGCCAGCTCCTGCCCATTTCCGAGAACGAGACGCTCTTCCAACTGATCGGCACGACCTATGGCGGCGATGGCCAGAGCACCTTCGCTCTGCCCAATCTCGCCAGCCGGATTCCGATCCACCAGGGCCAGGGGCCGGGCAGCGCCAACAATTACATCATCGGCGAGGCGGCCGGCGTCGAGCAGGTGACCCTCACCACCAACCAGATTCCGGTCCACAATCATGCCTTCCTGGCGTCGAGCGCCAACGGAACGACGCAGAGCCCGGCCAACGAAGTGCTCGCGGCCAACCCAACCGTTCAGATGTTCCGCCAGAGCGAGCCCGAAGGCACGATGAACCCGCAGTCGATCCAGCCGGTCGGCGGCAGCCAGCCGCATGAGAACATGATGCCGTTCATCGTCATCAACTACATCATCTCATTGTTCGGACTCTTCCCGTCCCAGACCTAGGAGAGACAAGTGGCTGATCCCTTCGTCGCCGAGATCCGGGTCGTCCCGTACAACTTCGCCCCCAAGGGCTGGGCGTTCTGCAACGGACAGCTGCTTCCGATCTCGCAGAACACGGCCCTCTTCTCGCTGCTCGGCACGATGTACGGAGGCGACGGCAAGAGCACTTTCGCGCTTCCGGACATCGAGGGATCCTGCGTGGTCGGCGTCGGACAGGGATCCGGGCTGTCGGAACGGTTCGAAGGCGAGATCGGCGGTGTCCAGTCGGTCACGCTCCTCCAGTCCGAAATGCCCGTCCACACCCATAGCATGCAGGTCGATAACGGCATTGCCGCGCTCGGCACGCCGTCTTCGGACGTCATCCTGGCGCGCAGCGTCGGCGGCAACGCTTATTCGTCGAGCATTGCCCAGTTCACCAATCTGGCGCCGCAGGCACTGGCCCCAGCGGGTGGCAGCCAGCCGCACAACAACATGCAGCCCTATCTGACCATGAACTTCATCATCGCGTTGCAAGGCGTGTTTCCGCCGCGTCCCTGATCTCGACAAGAAGCAGAAAGACCGCATGGAACAGCGCGCCTTGAAGCCGTCCCGCCGCAACCTTCTCGTCGGTCTGGGCGGTGCCGCCATCGCCGCGATGGTCGCGCTCCCGCTCGTCCGTTCGACGGGGAGCGATCGGGCCCGCCGCATCCTCGCCGCGAATCCGCTGACCCGCCGCTTCGTCTCCCTCGTCCATGCCGAGCAAGACGAATGGACGGCGCAGGTCGGCGCGACTTTCGCCGCCGCCGGCGGCTATCGCTTGCGCCTCGCGGGCGTCGAGCCGCTCCCGTCAGCCGGAGACCGGCCTGCGGAGGTGACCCGGCAAAGCGCCTTCCTTGCCGTCTTCGATGTGCTCGACGGCAAGTCGATGGCCGGCGACCTCATCTATGCGGTCTCCCATCCCGAATATGGCGCGATGCCGCTCTTCCTCTCCGCTTCCGCGCGGCCTGGCCGGATGGTCGCCCTCTTCAACTGAAGCGGCGGTCGCGATGCCGCCTCCCCTGCGCTCAGCGGCAGCTTACGCCGTGTCGGCCCGCGCCATGACCGACGCCGACCTCCCTTTCGTGGAGGCGCTTTACGCCTCGACCCGGGAGGAGGAGCTCGCCGCGACCGGCTGGCCAGCAGAGATGCGTCGCGCATTCCTGACCCACCAGCACGACGCCCAGCATCGCCATTACCGGGCCCATTACGAGGGCGCCGAATGGCTCATCCTGGAGCGGGACGGGGAACCGCTGGGCCGCCTCTACCTCGTCGAATGGAGCCGCGAGTTCCGGATCATCGACATCTCGCTGCTTCCCCGGGCACGTGGCCGAGGCCTTGGCGGCGCCCTGCTGACCGACATCCTGGCTGCCGCGGCGGCGGCGGGCAAGCGCGTGTCCATCCATGTCGACGTCCACAATCCCGCGCGGCGGCTGTACGAGCGACTCGGCTTCACCGTCGCCGAGGACAAGGGCATCCATCTTCTCATGGAATGGGCGCCGGCCGCGACCGACCGCACCGCATGACGCGGGCTGCCGCGGCAGCCCGCCTCAGCCGCTCAGAAGAAGACGGCCTCGTAGCGCGCGCCGTCCTGGCCGAGGCCGATCGGGACGATGAAGATCTCGCGGCGCTCGCTTCCGAGATCGAATTCGTACGTGCCTTGCGTCAGCAGCGGTTGGCTCGGCCCGACAAATTCGAGCCGGAAGGCGCCGGCCGCCCGGGCCGAAGCCGGGAGCGCCTCGACCGAATCCAGCCGGAGCTGCACGGCTTCGTCCCCCACCGCCACCGGCAGCGAACGGCTCTCGAGAGGCTGGAAATCGTCGAAGGTGAGGTCTTCCATCGGTTCAGCCGACCGTCTCGCGCGGATCGACGCCCCAGACATGCTCGGCGCGAACGAAACCGGCACGCTGCCCCACTTCCAGCCGGCACCAGCCTTCGGCGCAACGGCTGATCTGCCCGACCACGCCCGGCTCGACGCGATAACGCACCGGGGAGGCCGGATCCGCACGCTCGTGCATCGGCCGCGGCGCGTCGCCCCGCACGATCGCGGTTCGGGTGTCGCTCAGCAGCCGGACGAACATCCAGCCGCTGGTGCCGTTCGGATCCTCGACCTTGCGCCAATCCTGATAGACCTCGATGACGCGGACCGGCAGGTTCGGCCGGACGTAGAGCCATGTACCGGGATAATTGCGGCCCGGCCCCGTCCTCATCAGCGCCTGGCTCGACGAAATCGACGCCCAATAAGGCGTCTGGCGCTGCTGGGCGTCGGCGGACGGGATCGACAGCAGCGCCGCCAGCAGGGCCAGCACGGCAAGGATGGATCTCGGCAATGGCGCTCCCCTCGCTGCGCGGTCCGTCAATAACCCGTCTGGATGCGTTCGACGAGCTGCTTCACCGTCGGCACGAAACCGTTCGAATAGAAAGGATCGGTCTTGAAGCGGAAGGCGGCATGACCGGCGAACATGAGATTATCCTCGACCGGCCCGCCATGCGCGATGTCCTGAAGCGTCTTCTGGATGCAGAAGCTGCGCGGGTCGGCGAGGCGGCCGGTCGTATTCTTCTCATTGTCCGCCCAGGAGGAGAAGGCGCATTGCGAAAGGCAGCCCATGCATTCCGCCTGATCCTTGCGGATCATGTGCTTCTCTTCCGGCGTGGTGAAGACGAGGGTCTCGTCCGGCGTCTTGATCGCTTCGGTGAAGCCCTGGGCAAACCATTCGCGCGCGTGGAGCAGGTCGCCCTTGGTCACCCAATAGTTCTTCTTGTTGCCGACACCGACGTCGAGCTGAAAGGCGTGATCGCCCAGCGGCTCCTTGGTGAAGGCGATCTGGCGATGGGAACGCGCCTCCAGGCTCCGCAGGAAACGGTTGCGCACGGCCGATGAGTAGAAGCCGGTCGGCGAAAAGCGATGCAGCAGCACGTCCCCGTCCTCGAGCGTCATCAGCCGCTGCTTCCATTCCTCGGGAATCGGGCTCTCCTGGGTGAGCAGCGGCCGCGTTCCGAACTGGAACGCGATCTGGCCGAGCTCCGGATTGTCGATCCAATGCTCCCATTCCTTGAGGTTCCAGACGCCGCCGGCCATAATGATCGGCACCGTGTCGGGAATGCCGCCCTCGCGCATCGTCTCGCGCAACGCCTTGACGCGCGGATAGGGATCCTCGGGCTTGAGCGGGTCCTCGGCGTTGCTGAGGCCGTTATGGCCGCCGGCGAGCCACGGATCCTCGTAGACGACGGCGCCGAGCCACTCGGCCGCCTTGTGATAAGCGCGCTTCCACAAGGCGCGGAAGGCGCGGGCGGAGCTGATGATCGGCAGGTAGCTGACCCCGTAGGAGGCCGCGATCTCCGAAAGCTTGTAGGGCATGCCGGCTCCGCAGGTGACGCCGGAAACCAGGCCGCGGGTGCGCTCGAGCACGCCCTGGAGGACACGCTGCGCGCCGCCCATTTCCCACAGGACGTTGATGTTGATCGCGCCGCGGCCGCTGGCGACGTCATAGGCGCGCTGGACCTGCTGGGCCGCCCCGTCGATCGCGTAGCGGATCAGCTCCTCGTGACGCTCGCGCCGGGTCAGGGCATGGTAGATCTGGGGAATGATCTTCCCCTCCGGATCGTAACTGTCGGCATTGACCGCGGAGACGGTGCCGATCCCTCCGGCGGCCGCCCAGGCACCCGAGCTCATATGGTTGGTAGCCGATACGCCTTTTCCGCCCTCGATAAGCGGCAGCACTTCACGGCCCGCATAGAGGATCGGGCTGATACCCTTGAACATCATGCCTCCCAGAACAATCCGCCGCCTATAAGCGCATTGCCGTCGGCTGGCAAAAAAGGTCATCCAATTCCGAGAAACGCATCAGGACGGCCGATGGCTTCACCATAGAGGCGGGCATAAGCCGCGATCATCCTGGTCTCGTCATATTCGGCTCGCGCTTTCTCGCGATTGGCCGCGCCGATCGCGCGGCGCAGGCGCGGCTGATCCGCCAGGCTGTCGAGCGCGGCGGCGAAGGCGGCCTCGTCCGACGGGTCGACGATGAGCGGCCGGTTGTCGTCCGACACCATGTCTGGGACGTCACCGACGCCGGTCGCCACCGCCGGCAGCCCGGCCGCCATCGCCTCGACGAGGGAGATCGGAAACTGCTCGCTGTCGGAGGACAGGGCGAAGATGTCGAAATGGCCGATCCAGCGACAGGGCTCGGCCAAGAAGCCGGGCAACAGCAGCCGGCCGTCTATGCCGGCCGCCCGCGCCGCCTGCACGAGACGCTCGCTTTCCGGCCCCTCGCCGACGATCACCAGCCGCGATTCCCGGTGGCGCATCGCAGCGAAGGCCCGGACGAGCCTCGGCAGATTCTTGACGGCGCGCAGGCCGGCGACCGTGCCGATCACCACCTCACCCGGCCGGCGCTCGAACCCAGGAATGGCTTCGGACTCGGGCGGCACGGCGTAATCGGGAACCGCGACGCCATTGGCGATCCGGACGACCCGTCGAGAGGGCTGGCGCCACGCGTGGCGGGCGATCGCCTCCAGCCGCCGTGACGGCACGATCAGCCGATGCGCGGCGGTGAGGCCGATTTGCCGGTAGAGGTTGCGGCGGGTCTTCAGCCTTGCCGTCTCGTCCTCGTTGAAGCCGTCCTCGTGGTGGACGATCGGCGGCCCGCCAAACAGGCGCCGAGCCATCACCGCATCGAACCCGCCCCAATTGTAGGTGAGGACGAGATCGAAGCCGCGGAGGTAGCGCGCCAGGCGCCAGAGCCGCGCCGGCGTCGTCCGGCCCGAGAGCGGCGGCGCATCGGCCGGAAAGGTCGCGTCGGTGCCGGGCGCGATCGCGGCGCGCGCGCCGAGACGGTCCGGCATGGCGCTGATCACGACATGCGCGGCGGCATCGCCGAACGCATTCATCAGCCGGACCGCCCGCGCTTCCTTGCCGCCGAGCGAGAAGGTGGAGTGACAGTGGAGGATGCGCACCGGGCCAGCCATGCCCGCTTATGGCGCAGGCACGACCAAGATGCGATTGCCTTGCGCGGCGCTGGATCGGCCGACAAAGCCATCGGGGAGGAAGACGCATGGACGATTTTCGCGATCGGGTGGCGTTCGTCACGGGCGGCGCCAGCGGCATCGGCATCGGCATCGGCATCGAGGGGCCGCTGCGCGAAGCGACCTATGCCGATTGGGACTTTGGCCTCGCCGTCAATCTCGGCGGTGTCGTCAACGGCCTGCAGGCCTTCGTCCCGAGGATCCGGGCCGGAGGTCGCGGCGGCCATGTCGTCAACACCGCCTCGCTTGCCGGGCTGGTCCAGATGCCGAGCTTCATGGCGATCTACGCCACCGCCAAAGCGGCTGTCATCGGCTTGAGCGAGTCGATCCGGGACGATCTCGCCCCGGACGGCATCGGCGTCACCGTGCTCTGCCCCGGACCGATCAAGAGCCGGATCCACGAGCTCGGCCGCAATCGCCCCGACCGCTTCCCGACGAGCCGCGCCTTCAGCGAAGCGGCCGAGCGGCTCGGCCAGCGCCGGGTGTCGGACCTGTGGATGGAGCCGGACGTGGTCGGCGGCATGGTGGTCCGGGCGATCCGCGAGAACCGCCTCTACTGCATCACCCATGGCGAATGGCGAGACGCCGTCGAGGCCCGCCACCGCCAGATCGTGGACGCCATGCCGACCGAAGTGAATTTGGAACTGATCGAGTCGCTGCGGCCGAAGGGCGACTAGCGCACGCGGTGCAGAAGCCGCTCGATGCCGGCCACGGCCTCGGGCTCGTCCAGCGTCGGCGCATGACCGACACCCGGCACGGTGACGAGCTCGAGGTACGGATGCTCGGCCTGCATCCGCGCGGCGGTCTCGGCGCTGAGCAGGTCCGACAATGCGCCGCGCACGAGCAGGGTCGGCACCTCGGCAAGGCTGCGGAAGGCCGGCCAGAGATCGACCCCGGCCTCCCCGCCGGGGAGCTTGAACGGCTCGGCGAGGCGCAGGTCATAGTCGAGGACGATGCGACCCTTCGGCGTGAGCTTGCAGACGCGTTTGGCGAAGACCAGCCATTCGTCGATGTCCCAATCGGGGTAGCGGTCACGCTGCGCTTCCGACAGCGACCGCGCCGCATGGAGCCAGGTGGGCCAGCTCTGCGCCTTGCCGACGTAGGAGCGGATATGCTCGAGCCCGCGCGGTTCGATCGCCGGCCCGATATCGTTGAGCAGGGCGGCGGCGATCCTGCCGCTGTCGCTCATCGCCAGCAGCATCGTGATGAGCCCGCCCAGCGACGTGCCGAACAGGACGAAGCGCTCCAGAGCGAGCTCGCGGACGAGCGCCTCGATGTCCTGCAGATAGGTCAGCGGGACGTAACTCATCGGATCCTTGGCATAGGCACTCTCGCCGCGGCCGCGCAGATCGACGCAGATCACCCGCCACTCTCCGGCGAGACGATCGGCAACCCCTTCGAAGTCGCGGGCGTTACGGGTCAGCCCCGGAATGCACAGGATCGGCGGCCGGCTCGTGTCGGAGCCGTATTCGCGATAGTGGAGCCGCAGCCCGTCGTTCGACCACCAATAGCCATCGGACCAGTCAGCCATGCCCGTTTCCCCGCCTTTTCCGGTTCCTATCGACTGATGGCGACGCTTCCGCAACCCGCCCCCTATCGCCCCGCGAAAGCGATTCTCGATCTCGGAGACGCCTTTTACGATCCGGTCGAGGCTGCCGATTTTCCCCAAGCCCTCCTTCGGTTCCGCAACGATCGATGGGCGCCGGCGGTCGGCCTCGGAGACCTCGACGACGAGCAATGGGTCCGGCATTTTGCCCGCTTCGACCCCCTCCCCGACAATCTCGAGCAGCCGCTGGCGCTGCGCTATCACGGCCACCAGTTCCGCGTGTACAATCCCGACATAGGCGATGGCCGCGGTTTCCTGTTCGCCCAGCTGCGCGACGGGGCCGGACGGCTGCTCGATCTCGGCACCAAGGGTTCGGGGCAGACCCCCTTCAGCCGCTTCGGCGACGGCCGGCTGACCCTGAAGGGCGGCGTGCGCGAGGTGCTCGCGACCGAAATGCTCGAGGCGCTGGGGGTCGAGACGAGCAAGACCTTCTCCCTCGTCGAGACCGGCGAGGCGCTGGAACGCAACGACGAGCCCTCCCCCACTCGCGCCTGCGTCCTCGTGAGGCTCGGCCACGGCCATATCCGGATCGGCACGTTCCAGCGGCTGGCCTTCTTCAAGCAGGCCGAGGAGATGGCGCGGCTGACTCGCTACTGCCTCCATTTCCTCTATGGCGAAGAGCCGAACGACGAGGACGAGGCGGACGCGATCCGCTTGCTGGATCGGGTCGCGGCCGGCGTGGCGCGGCTCGCCGCATCCTACATCGCGGCCGGCTTCGTCCACGGCGTCCTCAACAGCGACAATATCGCGATCAGCGCCGAGAGCTTCGATTACGGTCCGTGGCGATGGACGCCCTTCTGGGACGGCCACTTCACCGCCGCCTATTTCGACCATGCCGGCCTCTATTCGTTCGGGCGGCAGCCCGAGGCGATCCATTGGGACCTGCTCCAGCTCGCCCGATCGCTCACCGCGCTGGCACCGCCCGAGGCGCTGACGCCGGTCCTCGATTCCTTCCCGTCGCGATTCCAGGAGGCGCTGCGGGATGCCCTGTTCGCGCGGCTCGCCTTGGTGCCGGGCGAGCTCGCGCACGATCTAGAGCTGGTCGGAGCGATCGAGACCGCCCTTGCGCGCCGCACCGTCGGGATCGACCGCTTCTTCTTCGACTGGCGAGGCGGTGCGCTTCGTGCGGACGGCCCGGCAGCATCCGCTTACCGCGAGGAGCCTTTCGACGACTTCCGCAGGCTCGTCGCCAGGCACGAGGCGCGGCCCGGCGCGCTCGCTTTTCCCTATTGGTCGGATGGCGAGCCCTGCTCGATGCACATAGACGAGGTCGAGGCGATCTGGGCCCGGATCGACGAGGCGGACGACTGGTCCGCGCTCGAAGCCAAGATCGCCGCGCTCAGGCGGATGGGCGAGGCGATGCGGGCGTCGGGATGATCCATGTCCTTGTGCCCGCGCGATTCCCGCGCCACACAGGGCGCCCCATTATCCGGTCCGTTCCCAAATGCTTGAAAATTCTTTCGCGCCCGTCATGAGGAGGCGATGGCTGACACGCTGACCTCTCTCGAGCCCGCGACCGGCGAGACCCTCTGGACGGGGCTTTCAGGCGACCCGGCGACCGAGGTTTCCGCCGCCCGCGCCGCCTGGCCGGCCTGGGCCGCCCGTCCCTTCACCGTGCGCGTGGAGACGCTGCGCCGCTTCGCCAATCTCGCGCGCAGCCAGATAGAGCCCTTCGCCGATCTCATCGCCCGCGAGACCGGCAAGCCGCTCTGGGAGGCGCGCACCGAGGTCGAGGCGGTGATCAACAAGGTCGACATCTCGGTCGCGGCCTATGCGGAACGTACCGCGCAACGGCGGCTCGAAGGCGCGATGGGCGCCCGCGTCGCCGTTCGGCACAAGCCGCACGGCGTCCTCGCGGTGCTGGGTCCCTACAATTTCCCGGCCCACCTGCCCAACGGACACATCGTTCCGGCGCTGATCGCCGGCAATGCGGTGGTGTTCAAGCCGAGCGAGAAGACCCCAGCCGTGGGTGAGTTCCTCGTCCGCCTCTATCACGAGGCGGGTGTTCCCGAGGGCGTCGTCCGGATCGTCCAGGGCGGACCGGAGGTCGGCAAGGGGCTCGCCGCCCAGGCCGGCCTCGACGGACTGCTGTTCACCGGCTCGGCCCGCGCCGGCCTTGCCCTGCACCGCCAGTTCGCCGATACGCCGCACAAGATCCTCGCGCTCGAGATGGGTGGCAACAACCCGCTCGTCGTCTGGGACGCCAAGGATCTCCATGCCGCGGCGGCTATCGCCGTCCAGTCGGCCTATATGAGCGCCGGCCAGCGCTGCACCGCCGCGCGGCGATTGATCGTCCGCGACGGCGATCATGCCGAGCTGATCGAGACGATCACCAAGCTGCTCGATCGGCTGATCGTCGACCATCCCCACGCCAATCCGGCACCGTTCATGGGCCCCGTGATCGACAATGACGCGGCGGACCATCTCCAGGAAACCTTTCTCGAGCTGATGGGCCGGGGCGGGCGTGCCATCCGGCGTCTCGACCGCAAGCAGGACGACCGGCCGTTCCTGACGCCGTCGCTGATCGACGTGACCGAGGTCGAGCGCCGGCCCGACGCCGAGATGTTCGGCCCGGTCCTCCAGATCGTCCGCGTCCCCGACTTCGACAGCGCCATCGCCGAAGCGAATGCGACCCGCTACGGCCTGTCGGCCTCGCTCGTCGGCGGTGCGCCGGAACTGTACGACCGCTTCTGGGCGGGCGTGCGCGCCGGCGTGATCAACTGGAACGGCCCGACCAACGGCGCACCATCCAAGGCGCCGTTCGGCGGCATCGGCCTGTCGGGCAACCACCGGCCGAGCGCTTATTATGCGGCGGATTATTGCGCTTATCCGGTGACCAGCTCGGAAGCGGATTCGGCTCGGGCCAGCATCGGCATAGGCCTTGCCGATCCCACCGTGCCGGCGAATATCGAGGGCTGAGCCCCTCCCCGCCGCACCGCGGCGGGGAGGAACGAGGGTCAGTCGACCAGCCGCTTGCTCGCATAGGTATATTCGAGCGCCAGCCGCCGCGCGGTCTCGCGCAGATTGGCCGCCGCGCTGTGGCCGCCGTCGATATTCTCGTAATAATAATAAGGCTGGCCGATCTCGGCGAGGCGCGCGGCCGCCTTGCGGCCATGGCCGGGATGGACGCGATCGTCCTTGGTCGAGGTCAGCACGAACGGCATCGGGTAGGCTCGACCGGGAACCAGCCGCTGGTAGGGCGAATAACCCTCGATCCAGGCGCGCTGCTCGGGAATGCGCGGATCGCCATATTCGCCGATCCACGACGCACCCGCCCCCATGGTGTGATAGCGAAGCATGTCGAACAGCGGCACCTGGATGATCGCCGCGTTGAAGAGCTCGGGCCGCTGCGTGATCGCGGTGCCGACGAGCAGCCCGCCCTGGCTGCCGCCGACGATTCCGAGCCGGCGCGGACTAGTAATGCTGCGGCGGACGAGGTCCTCCGCCACGGCGATATAATCGTCCCAGGTACGCTGCTTGTTCTCGCGCTGCGCGCCCTGGTGCCAATCGGGGCCGAACTCGCCGCCGCCGCGCAGATTGGCGACGACATAGGCATTGCCCTGCTCGAGCCAGAGGCGTCCGGTGGTGCCGAGATAGCTCGGCGTCATGGAGACCTGGAACCCGCCATAGCCGTAGAGCAAGGTCGGGGTCGAACCGTCCATCCGCATCTCGCGCGGGCGGACCAGGAAATAGGGGATGCGGGCGCCGTCGCGCGAGGTCGCCTCGAGCTGCTCGACGACGTGGCCGGACGCGTCGAACCGCGGCGGCGTCGTCTTGATCGTCTCGAGGGCGCCCGTGGCGCCGTCATAGAACCAGAGGGCCGTCGGCGTCAGATAATCGTTGACGGCGAACATCGCCTGCCCGTTCTCGTCCGAGGCTGCGGTGACGCCGATGCTGGCATTCTGCGGAAGGTCCAGCGTGCGGGTGCGCCACTGGCCGCCTTCATAATCCATCGCCAGTGCCCGGCCGCGGACATTGTCGAGGATGGTGAGGAGGAGCTGGTCGCGGGTCGTCGCATAGCCGTCGAGCGTCTGCCGCGGTCCCGGCGCCCAAACCAAAGCCGGCCGCGCGCCGTTGGGGTCGGCCTTCCACGCCTCGAGATCGTAGGAAATGAGCGAGTCGGTGACGAAGGCGAGGCCGGGCGCCGCCTCCCACGGCTCCTGCAGCGCGACGAGCAGGCGACCGTCGACGATCCCCACCGGCGCCGACTTGGGCGGCAGGTTCAGCCGAACCGGACCGCCATCGGTCAGCAGGGTATATTCCCGCTCGAAGAAATTGACTCCGCGCATGCCGCCAACGGCATGGACGGTGCCGGCCGCATCACGGAGCACGAAGGCCGACGCCGAGACATCGTCGGGCGTGCCGCGGAACACCTCCTCGGCCTGCTCGAGCGGCTGGCCGCGCCGAAGGCGCTTGACCACGAACGGATAGCCCGAGGCGGTCATCGTTCCCGGCCCCCATTCGCGGGCGACAAGGATCGTGTCGGCATCCAGCCAGGTGACGCTCTGCTTGCCGTCGGGAAGGTTGAAGCCGCCTTCGACGAATCGGCCATCGACCAGGTCGAATTCGCGAACGACGACGGCGTCGCGGCCGCCGTCGGAGAGGATCACCAGGCAGCGTCGCTCCTCCGGCGGCAGGCATTGGATGCCCTTATAGACCCAGTTCGCATTCTCGGCCTGCGAGAGCGAGTCGATGTCGAGCACCGTCTCCCACTGGGGATTGTCGGTGCGATAGCTTGCAAGGCTGGTCCGTCGAAGGATGCCACGGACGTGGGTCTCGTCCTGCCAGAAATTGTAAAGACCGCTGGGCCGCATCGTGACGAACGGGATACGGTCGCGCGCCTGCAAAATCTCGAGCGCCTGGTCGTGGAGCCGCTGGTAGCGCGGATCGGCCTGCAGATCGCCCAGGGTGCGCGCATTCTCGGTCCGCGCCCAGGCCAGCGCGCGCTCGCCCTCAATTTCCTCGAGCCACGCGTGGGGATCGTCGGCCGGCGCCGCCGCATCGGCCTTCGCCGCACCTTCCATACCCTGCGCCGCACCGATCGAGGCCATGCCCGCCACTGCCAATACTCCCGCCAAAAGCTTGAGACGAAATGTCATTCTGCCCTCCACCGCCGTGGATGGAGGGGTAGCCGCGGTGCTGGCGAGTCGCAAGGCGCGGGAGACTAGCCGCGCATCTCCGGCAGATAGTCCGCGTCTACATGGTCGGAGAAGCGCGTGATCTTCGCCTCGAACTTCATCTTGACCTTGCCGGTGGAACCATGGCGCTGCTTGGCGACGATCATCTCGGCGGTGCCGTAGGCCCGGTTCATGTCCTCCTGCCACTTGGGAAAGTCGGGATGGTCGTCGGCCGGCTGCTTGGCCGTCAGATAATATTCCTCGCGATAGACGAACCAGACCATGTCGGCATCCTGTTCGATCGATCCGGATTCGCGAAGGTCCGAAAGCTGCGGACGCTTGTCCTCGCGCTGCTCGACGGCGCGGCTCAGCTGCGACAAGGCCAGCACCGGCACGCTGAGCTCCTTGGCGAGGGTCTTGAGACCCCGTGAGATCTCCGAGATCTCGTTGACGCGATTGTCGTTGGCGTTGCGTCCGGTGCCCTGGAGCAGCTGGAGATAGTCGACGACGACCATGCCGATGCCCTTCTGGCGCTTCAGCCGGCGGGCGCGGGTGCGCAGCGCCGCGATGGTCAGGCCAGGCGTGTCGTCGATGTAGAAAGGCAGCGATTCCAGCTCGGCGGCGGCGCGGGCGAGGTTGCGGAAATCCTGCTGGCCGATCTTGCCCATGCGCAGCGATTCGGAGCTGATCCCGGACTGCTCGGCGAGGATACGCGTGGCGAGCTGGTCGGCCGACATTTCGAGGCTGAAGAAGGCGACCGCCGCGCCGGCCGACTTGTCCGCCGCGATGCCGTCCTCGAGGTCGCGGACGTAGCGCCGCGCCGCGTTGAACGCGATGTTGGTGGCGAGCGCTGTCTTGCCCATGCCCGGGCGCCCGGCGAGGATGACGAGATCGGAATGGTGGAGACCGCCGGTCTTGGCGTTGATCGAATCGAGCCCGGTGGTGACGCCGGAGAGCCCGCCACCCGAATTGAGCGCCTTCTCGGCCATCTGCACGGCCATGCGCGTCGCCTGGGCGAAGCTCTTGACGCCGCCCTCGCCGCCGCCTTCCTCGGCGACCCGATAGAGCGCCGCCTCGGCCGCCTCGATCTGACCCTTGGGCTCGACCTCCTCGCTGGTGTCGAGCGCCTTCTCGACCATCTCCCGGCCGACGCCGACGAGCGCGCGCAGCAGAGCGAGGTCGTAAATCTGCTCGGCGAAATCGCGCGCGCCGATGATTGCGGCGCCGCTGCCGGTGAGCTGGGCCAGATAAGCGGGCCCGCCCAGCTCCTTCATCTCCTCGTCATTCTCGAACAGCGGCCGCAAGGTGACCGGACTGGCGATCATGTTGCGGTCGAGCAGGCGCAGGATCTGCTCGTAGATCCGGCCATGCAGCGGTTCGTGGAAATGGTCGGGGCGCAGCTTGAGCTGGATGTCCTCGGCGAGGCGATTGTCGATCATCAAGGCGCCGAGCAGGGCGGCCTCGGCCTCGACATTTTGGGGAAGCGCCTGGGCGTTGGGGGCGGGAGTCTCGACGAGGGCAAGCGGCTGAACCATGGTGACGCGACCCTACGCCACCGGGCGCCGATCCGGTAGCTCTACCCGAAACTTGTCGTGAGCGGATGCGGGCAAAAGCCTGTGGATGGTCCTCGATCCGCAAGGAAAGTCTCGCGTGACAGCGGGTTGCCGCACCCGCTAACAGGGCCGGATGGAGACGAAGCGCATCATCGACATCGAGCTCGACGAGCGCTCAATCCTCCGGCGGCACGAGGATATCGAGCAGGAGCGGCGGATCGCCATCTTCGACCTGCTCGAGAAGAACCATTTCGATCCGGTCGGCTACGAGGGCCCATACCGGGTGAGGCTGCGGGTCGAGGACAACCGGCTGGCGATCGATCTTCGCGACTCGGCCGGCCAGCCGCTCGACACGATCCGGGTCGGCCTTGCCCGGTTCCGGCGGCCCATTCGCGACTATTTCGCGATCTGCGACAGCTATTTCAAAGCGGTGCGCTCGGCGCATCCGCGCGGCATCGAGGCGATCGACATGGCCCGGCGCGGCCTCCACAACGATTCGGCCGAGCTGCTCAGGGACTGCCTCCAGGGCAAGATCGACATGGATTTCGATACCGCGCGGCGGCTGTTCACGCTCATCTGCGTGCTGCATATCAAGCAGGCGACGACTGCGGTCGGTCAGCATGGACCGGACTCGACGAAGGTGGGCTGAAGACGGAGGGGAATTGCCGATGCGCGGAAGAACGGCCCTTCTGGCCCCCGCCCTGATCCTGGCCCTGCCTGTCCTGATCGCCGGGTGCCGGACGGGCACGACCGCCTACGCCCCGGTCGAAAATGTCCGTTACGCCGCGATCGGACAGGATCCGTTCTGGATGGTGACGATCGGCGACGACCGGATCGTGCTGCGCCTCGGCGGAGAAGCCGGCGAAGGGGTGAACGAAGCGGTGTGGCCGCGCACCCTTCCCCGCACCGTCGACGGCGTCCGCACCTGGGAATCGGGCGAGGGCACGAGGGTCATCGCCATCGAAAGCCGTCCCGGTCCCTGCACCGGCGCGCGTGGCCGCCGCTACCAGGACAATGTCCGCGTTCGCCTCAGCGGCCGCGAACTCACTGGCTGCGGCGGGCGGCTGCTCGCCGACTATCGCGAATAGAGAAGTGGACCCGACGGCCATCCAGCGCCTCGCGCCCTCTTGCCGGCTCCCCTGGCACAGTCACGACGAGGGCTATGCGGCCATCGTACTCGAAGGTGGCTATATGGAAGCCGGAGACGGCGGCCGGGTTCGCGTGACCGCCGGACACGTGCTCGTCCACTCCCCCTTCTCCGGCCATGCCGACTGGATCGACGGACGGGGCGCCGGGATCGTCAACGTGCCGCTTCCGCTGGCTGCGGCCCTGGCCTGCCGCAGCGGGAGGACGGCGGATCCCGAAGGCCTCGTCCGCTCGCTTCGCGAGGCTCCCGAGGCGGCGAGCGCGATCCTGTCCGAGGCCGTCGTCGAGGCGACGCCGGCGGAGGCCGACCTGCCCGATCGGCTGGCGCTTGCGATGCGGCAGGAGGAGCGTCTTTCCCTCGCTCACTGGGCCGCCGCGCACCGAATTTCGACACGAACCCTGACGCGGCAGTTCCGCCAGTGCTTCGGCCTGGCGCCCGCGCGTTTCCGCTGGCGCGCCCGCACACTCGCCGCCTGGCGCGCCATCCTGCTCGAAAGCCAGCCCTTGGCCTCCGTCGCCGCCAGCTTCGGCTTCTCCGACCAGGCTCATCTGACCCGGTCGGTGCGCGCGCTGACGGGGCGGCCGCCCAAGGCGTGGCGGCGCGGGACCAGGGCCACCTTGTCCGATTAGTTCAAGACCCGCCGACGTTGCGCCGGTACTCGGCGGCGATGAGATCGAAACGTATCGCGCCCCTCCTCCTCGCCGTCGTCGGCCTGGGTGCGCCGCTGCGCGCCCAGCCGGCTCTGGTCGAGCAAGCCGCCGCCGCCTACGGCATCCACGACGTCAACCGGGCCGAGACGCTCTACCGGGCCGCGGCCGCCGATTCGGCGACCCCGCCGCGGGAGCGGGCCATCGCCCGGCGGGAACTGGCCCGGATCGCCTGGCTCGTCGACGGAGAGGCCGAAGCCGCGGTCGCGATGCTGAGCACGAGCCTGGCGGAGGATCCCGATCCCTGCCCCGCTGCCTTCCTCCTGGCGCGCGTCCTCAACGATGAGGCGGCCCGGCACGTCCCCGCGCCCGGTATCGACGCGCTGGCCGAGCGCTGCCTGGCCATCGAGCCGGGGGTCGCCACCGAGCGCGTCAGGGCGCTGGTCAGCGCCGCTGCCGACCTGCAGCCGACGGCGCGCGACGAGGCGCTCGCCCATGCCGTGGCGGCCTGGAACGCCTTGCCCGCCGATGTCCGGACCGGACCGGCCGCCTCCGGGCTGCAGCTCTCCCTCGGGCTGCTCGGCGCGGATGCGCGGAATGCGCTCGAAGGCTGGCGCAATTATCTGGGACTCGCCGCGACGGAAAGCCTTCCTCAGGCGCTTCGGGGCGAAGACCGGGATGGTAGCCGCCTCTTCCACGCAGGCTTGGCGCAGGACGCCTCGGTCGAGGCGAGACTGGAGCTTGCCGAGCTGCTGATGCGGGCCGGCTTCGAGGAGGACCTGCGCCGCTTCGTCGCCGACCGTCGGCTGCTGGAAGGCGCGGCGGACGAGCCGCGGCGGCGAGCGATCTCGGTCTATCTCGATCTGGTCGAGGACCTTCGCGCCGACATACTCGCGCATGACCGCCATTATGCCCGGCAGGGGGCAGGCGACGAGGAGGCCTATGAGGCAAGGCTACGGGAGCGGCTCCGCGCCGCGGCTGCGGCAGCGGGCGAAGTGGCCGAGGATCCGCGGCCAGCGCTTCGCCGCCTCTTCAACCTCTATGGCGTGATCGGCCGGACCAACGGCGTCGCCAGCCTGCATCTCGGGCACGTGGTCGTCGACGAGCGCATGGACGTCGAGCAGGGCGACAGGCGCGGCTCGATCGGCTTCATCGCCATCGACAACATGATCCACAACAGTTTCTCCGGTTGGCTGGCGGACGGCGCGTCCGGGCCCGGCGGCTGGGCGGCCGACGGCACCACCATAGTCCAGGTCCGTCCGCGCTACCTGGTGACGGTCGAGAATGCGCTGGCGCTCGCCCGCCCCGGCGAGGCACGCGACCGCTTCCGGCAGGCGATCGAGATCAAGCGGGAATCGGACCGGGCAATCGCCCGTGCGGCGCCGATTTCCTACCTCCCCGGCGTGCGCGACCGGCTGCGCCTCGCCGGCATCGACGACATTGCCGCTCGGGTCCGCGTGCGGGTAGGCGATGGATCGGAATTCGCGCCCGCCTTCCGCCGCGCGTTCAGCGACGCGGTGATCGGCAGCTCGATCGGCGCACATGAGGGTCGCCATGCGCTGGACCAGCTCCAGTTCACCGGAGAAGCCGCGCTCTCGAACGAGGAGCTGGAATATCGTGCCAAGCTCTCGGAGATCGCTCTCGCGGAGAGTCCGCGCCTGGCGCTCTCGAGCATCTTCTCGCCCTTGTTCGGCGGCTCGACCGGCCACGGAATCGCCAATCGCCGCCTGGCCACGCAATTGGCCGACTGGATCGCGGCCCATCCGCAGGAGATAAGCGGCTACGATCCCTCGATCAGCCCGCTCGAGCAGCTCGACCGTCTCACCAACGATCAACTGCGCGCGATCGTGCAATCTCTGGACCCCGCCCTCCGCCAGAGCTCCTGACACTCGGATGCAGTTGGGCGAGGAGCAGGTCGCGCGGACAGGGGCGCCCGTTGGCCGTCCTGCTCAGCCGCCTGCTTGCGGTTCGGCTCGAGGGCGACGTGGACTGGGCTCGCCGCGACCCGTCCTGCGGCGGCCCGGCCAGTTCGTCGGCGAAGCCGCGATCGACGTCCCGATGATGGGCCTCGGCGGGGACCGCCGGGACGACCTCCGCAAGGTCGTATCGTCCGGCAGGTTCCATGGGATCTTGGCGATCTCCGGAGCAGGCAATGCGGGCGACCGGCCCTCGTCGATGTCCTCGAGGCCATGGGCGTAGCTGATCACCCGCTTGGCGGTGAGCTTCCGCTAGTCGCGCGCACCGTCGCCATTGACAAGGCAATCTGCCTGTCCGCGTGGCGGCGGAAGGCCGGGCGGACGCTCGCGGCCGAAATCGTTAACGCCGCACCCCGCTATCGCTCCGGGTTGACGGCCCGCCGCTTTCCCGACCACGGCGGGCACGGACGAACTGCCCGTGCGCCTCGGCAGCGGATCCTCACCGGAGCAATCGAGTCGACGGATGGACGATACCCTGCTTGCGATCATCCTCAGCCTGTTCTCGGCGGTGACCCTCGCCGCCGCGAACATGTTGGTGAAGATGGGTTCGGACATCCTGGTCACGCGTGCCGCGGTATCGTGCAGCGCCGCTTTGATCGTGCTGCCGGTCGCCTTCCTGATCCCGGCGCCGAACAGTGCCACGTGGCTCGCTCTGGGGCTGACCATCCCAGCCCACTTCATCTACCAGCTCTGCCTGGTGAATGCGCTCGGCCGGGGCGACCTTTCGCTGGTCTTCCCGATGATGCGGGGCGCGGCGCCCCTGCTCACCGCTTTGGTCGCGTTCGTCGTCCTCGACGAGGCGCTGGCGCCACTGGCCTGGATGGGACTGATCCTTGCCACCGTCGCGGTTATCGCCTTCGTCCTGCCTCCCAGCGGCGTGGGCTTTCGCGAGCACCCCCATGTCGCCGCCATCGCCTGGGCGGCGGCGACGGCGGCGGCGATCGCCGTCTACAACGTCACCGACGCCCGCGGCGTCCGGATCGCGCCGGAGCCGATCACCTTCATCATCTGGCTGTTCCTGCTCGACTGCATTCCGATCACGCTGACCGCGCTCCTGCGCAGGCCCGGCCTGCCCGCGAGGCTGAAGGCGGTGGCGCGGCAGGGTTTCAGTGCCGGCGCCCTGTCGGTGGCCTCGTTTGGGGCCGCGGTCTACGCCTTCAGCCTCACCGAGGCGGCGAAGGTATCGGCGCTGCGCGAGACGTCGGTCGTGATCGCCGCCCTGCTCGGCCATCACTTTCTCGGCGAAGGCTTGGGCGGCCGCCGGATCGCGGCGGCGATGGTCCTCGCAGCCGGGCTGATCCTGATGCAGTTCGGCGGCTGAGCAGCGTCCGCACGGCCGCGGCGGCCTTGACACTGCCGTGGCGCCCCCCGCATCCAGCGCAGCCATGAGCATCATGTCCGACCGTTGGATCCGCGAGCGCGCCATCACCGACGCGATGATCGAGCCGTTCGTCGAGGCGCAGCGCCGGGAGGCCTGCATCAGCTACGGCCTCTCTTCCTACGGCTATGACGCGCGGGTCGCGGACGAGTTCAAGATCTTCACCAATGTCGACAATGCCATCGTCGACCCGAAGGATTTCGCGCAGAACAGCTTCGTCGACCGCAAGACCGATATCTGCATCATCCCGCCGAACAGCTTCGCCCTTGCTCGCACGGTGGAATATTTCCGGGTGCCGCGCGACGTGCTCGTCATCTGCCTCGGCAAGTCGACCTATGCCCGCTGCGGCATCATCGTGAACGTGACCCCGCTCGAACCGGGCTGGGAGGGCCACGTGACGCTCGAATTCTCGAACACCACGCCGCTTCCGGCCAAGGTCTACGCCAATGAAGGCGCCTGCCAGTTCCTCTTCCTCCAGGGCAACGAGCCCTGCGAGGTGAGCTATGCCGACCGCGCCGGCAAATATATGGGCCAGCGAGGCGTTACCCTGCCGAAGCTGTAGGCACCGGCCTGGCTCCTCTCCTGTCGGAGAGGCGTTGGCCCCGACGGGCCGCGGGCCGCCCTCAGAAGATGATGGCGATGATGATGATGAGAAGGATGAGGCCGCCAAGGCTGATGCTGATCGTCCGATTCATGCGCGATTCTCCGTTCCTGGATCCTCAACTCACTCAGGAACGGGTCCGTTCCAATCCTGACGGACGAACATTCTCCGGCGGCCGCGCGTCGTTCAGACCGGGTCGGCGACCGCCGCGTCGACCGCACGAAGTTCGGGAACGGTTTCGAGCTGGGGCCTGACCGAGTCGAGGTCACCGACGATGACGATCGTCATCCGGTCGAGCGGCAGCCGCTCGGCGGCGATCCGGCGCACCTCGTCGGAGTCGATGTCGAGGACGGCGGGGACGAAGCCTTCCAGCCACTCGGGAGGCAGGCCGTGCAGGTCGCGCTGGGCGAGGCTGTTGATGAGCCCCGACGCGCTCGCATTCTGAAGGACGAAGGTCCCGGCGAGCCAGCGGCCCATGCCGCCCGTCTCGTCCGCCGGCGGCGCCTCGTTCTGCAGCCGCCGGACCTCGCCGATCACCTCGCGCAAGGCGGCGCCGGTATCGCTGGTGGTGACGTCCGCCTGGAACGTCCACAGCGCCTCGCCTGCATGATATTGGACTCCCGAACCCGGCGAATAGGTGTAGCCCTTGTCCTCGCGGATATTCTGGGTGATCCGAGAGGTGAAGGCGCCGCCGAGCAGCGCGTTCATCACCCGCATGTCGATATCGCCCGTGGCCCCGGCGGCCGGAGCCGGAAAGCCGACTCGGATCGTCGATTGCGGCGCATCGGGCCGGTCGACGAGCAGCAGCTGCGGCCCTTGCCGAGGGGCGGGCGGAAGCGCGAGCCGCTCCGGGCCGGGCTGCCAGCTTCCGAAGGCCTGTTCGATCGCCTGCCGCACCGCAGCGGCGTCGAAGCGGCCGGCGACGTAGAGCCGGGCGCGGCGAGCACCGAAATTCTCGCGGTGGAAGCGCCGCACCTGGTCGATCGTGTAGCCGGCGAGCTGCGCGTCGCTCGGCAGCAGGCGGCCATAGGGATGGGCGCCGTAATAGGCCCGCGCGAACACGGCATCGGCGACCGGCTGGGGCTGGGACCGCGCAACCGCCGCGTTGCGGGCCAGGTTCTGGCGGACGCGCTCGAGTTCCGACTCCGGCAGGTCCGGCCGCAGGGCCACGTCCGCGACCAGTCGGACCGCCTCGGCCGCATGCTCGGAGAGGATTCCGAGTCCGATCTGGGTCTCGAGCTGCCCGACGCCGACGACGAGCTCGCCGCCCATGGACGCCGCCGCCTCGGCGATCGCCTCGGCCGAGCGCCCGCCCGCCCCTTCGCGCAGCATCTCGCCGGCAAGATCGGCCAGCCAGACATCCTCGCCTTCGTTGAGATTGCCGGCGTCGATCCTGAGGCTCACCGTCGCCTTCGGCGCGATTCCGTAGGGCACCAGCGTCACCTGCAGGCCATTGGCGAGCCGGAAGGTCTCGGCAGCCGGCAACGTGAAGGGACGCGGCGTTCCGATTGCGGGTTGCGGCGGAAAGGGCTGCTGGGCCGCGGCCGCCGGCGCCGCCGTGAGCATCAAGGCCGCACAGGCGGCCGCAAGCCTGAGGGCGATCATGGCTGGCCTCCCGTCGTTGTTCCAGGCTGGGCCGGCGCCGGCTCGACGAGGAGCACGGATCGGTTCGTGGGGCGCAGATATTCCTGCGCCGTACGCTGGATGAGCTCGGGCGTCACCGCGGCGAAGCCGGCCTCGATCCGGTTCACCGCCGCCGGATCGTCGTCGAACAGGGCATAGGAAGCGAGCAGGTCGACGAGGCCGAAACGGGTGCCGCTGTCGACCTGGCCATAGAGGAAGCTGCGCATCTTGGTCCGCGCCCGCTCCAGCTCGCCGGCCGTCACCGGGCGGGTCCGCAGCGACTCGATCTCCGCTCCCATCGCCGTCTCGATCTCCTCGCGCGTCCGGCCCGGATCGTGGACGAAGGCGACCGTCCACAACATCGGGCCGCGATAGTTGAACATGTTGCCCAGGCCGATATTGATGCCGCCGTCGACCTCGCCGGTGATGCCGGTCTCCTGGACCAGCCGGCGGTGGAGCCGGCTGTCCTGCCCCTGGACCAGCATCTGGTCGATCAGGCCCATCGCATACCATTCGGGAGAGCCGCGCGGCGGCACGTGATAGGCGATCGAATAAGCCGGCCGGGGCGCCAGAGGATCGCGCCGCACCCTGAACTTCTCGCGTGTCTGGCGCGGCTCGCTGATGTCGGGGAGCACCACCGGCTCGCCGCGCGGGATCGGGCCGAAATAGCGCTCGATCATCGCGCGTGTGGCGTCATAGTCGATGTCGCCGGCGACGACGAGCACGGCATTGTTGGGCCGATAGAAGTTGTCGAAGAAGTCGCGCGCATCGGCGACCGTCGCCGCCTCGAGATCGCTCAGCTCACCGTAGAAATTGTGGCTGTTGTGCCAATTCTCATTGGCGAGCATCGGCAGATCGATCCATGGCCAGCCGCCATAAGGCTGGTTCAGGACATTGACCCTGACCTCGTTCGCGACCACGCCCTGCTGACTGGTCAGCACGGCCTGGTCGATCACCGGCCGCGCCATCCGGTCCGCCTCCATCCACAGGATGAGATCGAGCGCGTTGGACGGCGCCACCTCGAAATAGTTCGTGAAATCGAAGCGGGTGGACCCGTTGTTGACGCCGCCGGCATTGTAGAGGTTCCGGTCGAAGGCGCCGCGGGGCACATTCTCGGAGCCCATGAACATGAGATGCTCGAAGAGATGGGCGAAGCCGGTGCGGTTGCGCGGCTCGATGCGGAATCCGATGCCATAATAGACGGCGACCGTCGCCGTCGGCACCGTCGCATCGCGCGACAGCACCACCCTCAGGCCATTGGAAAGGGTGAAGGCGCGCGTCTCGACCTGGAGCCCCTGGGTCGGCGCGGCTGCGGGCGCGGTCTGGGCGATGGCCGGCGGGGCGGCTGCTGCCGCCAGCGCCGCCGCTGCGGCCGCGATCAGCAAAGTCGTGCGCATCCGTCCCCCCCCGTGGCTGTGTTGCTTGCCTAATTCGGTGCGACTGCCGCCGTCAACGCGCATTGATCGCGCTTGCGAATTTGAGCGGCCTTCGCCGCGAGGGCCCGGTCAGAGGGCACCGAGGCGCCCCTGCTGATAGTCCTCGATCGCCTGGCGGATCTCCTCGGGCCTGTTCATGACGAACGGCCCGTGCGCGACAATCGGCTCATCGAAGGGCGTGCCGTGACCGAACAGGATCGTCGCTTTTTCGTCGGCCTCGATCCGCACCGCGTCGCCATCGCCCATCTCCGCGAGATGATGCTCGGGAAGGTCGCTGCCCCCGGACCGGACGCTGCCGTCGACCACATAGAGGAAGATGGTCTTGCCCTCCGGCGCCGGCAAGTCGAGCCGGGCGCTTGGCTGGAGCGTGATCCACATCAGGGCTATGTCGGTGAGCGGCTGCACCGGCCCCTTCACCCCGCTCATCGCTCCGGCCACGAGGTGAATCGCCGCCTTCCCGTCGGCAACCGCTATCTGCGGGATGTCCGCTGCCTCCAGTCCGACGTAGGCCGGATCGGTCATCTTGAGCCGCGCCGGAAGGTTGACCCAGAGCTGGAGGATTTCGAGCGGCCCGCCTTTCTCCTTGAAGGCCTGCGGCGAGAGCTCGGCATGGACGAGGCCGCGCCCGGCGGTCATCCATTGGACACCGCCGGCACGGATGATGCTCTCGTGCCCGCCGCTGTCGCGATGGGCGAGCTCACCGGAGAGGATGAAGGTCACGGTCTCGAAGCCGCGATGCGGATGCGGGCCGAATGGGAGGCCGCGATTCCCCGGCGGATAGACCTGCGGGCCGTGATGGTTGAGGAAGAGAAAGGGGTCGAGATGACGGAGCGCCGGCCCCGGCACCGGCCGCCGCGTGACGAGGTCCCCGATATCGTCGCGGAGGGCGGCGTGACGACGGAAGACCGGACGCAACCTCATCTTTTTCGTCCCTGATGGCGGATATTGCCGGGCCGGCCGCGTCGGCCCTGCATCCGCCGCTGGGGCTTGTCCTCGGCGCCGCGCCCGCGGCGCTCACCGGGGCCGCGTCCGCCGCCGGGCGAGCCGGGCACTTCGAAGCGCAGGCTCCCGCTCACCGGATCCGCCTCGGCCAGGCGCAAGGTAAGCTTGCGGCCGGAGGCATAGACTTCGCCGCTCTCCTCGCCGATCAGGGTCTGGGCGGCCTCGTCGTAACGGAAATATTCCCGTCCGAGCGTGGAGACCGGCACGAGGCCGTCCCCGCCCAGCCCTTCGACGGTCGCGAAGAAGCCGAACGGCTGCACGCCGGTGATCCGGCACGCCACCAGCTCGCTTACATGCTCGGACAGATAGGCGGCGACATAGCGGTCGAGCGTGTCGCGTTCGGCCTCCATGGCGCGGCGCTCGTAATTGGAGATGAGCTCGCCCGTCACTTCCATCGATTCGGCTTCCTGGTCGCTGAGGCCGGTCGCCGTCGCCTCCGGCTCGAGCCGCCACGCCCGCACCAGCGCCCGATGGACGAGCAGGTCGGCATAGCGCCGGATCGGCGAGGTGAAATGCGCATAGGATCCCAGCGCCAGCCCGAAATGGCCGTGATTTTCCGGCGCATAATAAGCCTGGGTCTGAGTGCGGAGCACCTGCTCCATGACCTGGGGCAGGAAGGCAGGCTCGTCCCCCTCGTCCTGGTCCAGACCTCGCATGGATCGCGCGCGCTCGATCAGGCGATTGAAGGTCGCCGGACGGACCACCTGGCCGAGCGCGAACTCGATCTCGAAGGTCTTGAGATAGTCCTTGAGCGCGACCAATTTCTCCCGGCTCGGCGGCTCGTGCACGCGGTACATGACCGGCGCCTTCTTCGCCTCGAGCGCCTTGGCGGCGGCGACGTTGGCGGCGATCATGTAATCCTCGATGAGCTTGTGCGCGTCGAGCCGCTCGCGCGGCGCCACCGACAGGATCCGGCCGGTCTCGTCGAGCATCACCCGCCGCTCCGGCAGGTCGAGCTCGAGCGGTCCTCTTTTCTCGCGCGCGGCAAAGAGGGCGCGCCAGCACGCCCAGAGCGGCTTCAGAACCGTCTCGACCAGTTCGGAAGGGACTGCTGTCTCCATCTGGTTCATATCCGCCTCGGAGAGGGAGCACGGGCTGGACGAGAGCTCGACCGCCTCCTCCAGCGCCTCCGCGCTCGGCGGCCGCCGGCGCTCCTCGGCATCGATCGCCGCCTGCGCATCCTCATAGGCGATGTTGGCGGCGATCCTGACTCGCGCGCGGCTGAAGCGCCAGGATTTCAGCTGACCGTCCTTGGCGACCTGGAGATGGCAGACCAAGGCGGCGCGGTCCTCGCCTTCCTTGAGCGAGCACATCTCCGCAGAGAGGGTCTCCGGTAGCATCGGCACCACCCGGTCGGGGAAGTAGACGCTGTTGCCGCGCTTCCTCGCCTCCTTGTCGAGCGCCGAGCCGGGACGGACGTAGAAGGAGACGTCGGCGATCGCGACGATCGCCTTCCAGCCGCCGGTATTGGCGGGATCGTCGTCCGGAGCCGCCCACACCGCATCGTCATGGTCGCGCGCGTCGGCGGGATCGATGGCGACGATCGGGATGTGGGTGAGATCCTCGCGGGCGGCCTCCCCCGGCTCCAGCGGCAGCTTCGCGACCCTTTCGGCCTCCGCGATCACCGTTTCCGGGAATTCGTGCGGGATGCCGTGCTTGTGGATGGCGATCAGGCTGAAACTGCGCGGTGCGAACGGATCGCCGAGCCGGGTGTCGACCCGCGCCGCCAGCCGCGGCGGGCGGCCGACCTTTTCGGCGAGGACGAGATCGCCGGCCTCGGCGTCGCCGAGCTCCGAGATCGGCAGCTCGCGCCTTTCCTTCTTCTCGACCGGCCGCAGCCAGTAATTCGTGCCCTCCTGGTGGACGACGCCCAAGACGAGTTCGCTCCCCTTGAGCAATTTCTTCATCGGATGGGCGAGCCAGCCCTGCTTGTCCTCCTCGGTCCGCGACAGGATCCGGTCGCCCACGCCAAGCGCGGGACCGCGGCCCTTCCTTTCCATTACCCGGAGGCGCGGCGGTTCGCCTTCCGCCTCCCAGCGCTCGGGCACGGCCCAGGCGCGGCCCATCTCGTCCACGTCGACGACGCGCAGCACCGTCACCTTGGGAATACCGCCCATCTTGTGGAAGGCGCGGCCAGGCGAGGAATCGATCAGCCCCTCGTCCGCCATGTCGCGTAGCAGGGCCTTCAAGGCGATCTTGTCCTGCGCCTTCAGCCCGAAGGCCCGTGCGATCTCCCGCTTGCCCGCCGGCTCGTCCGAGCTCTGGATGAAATCGAGGATCTGCTCGCGGCTCGGGAGGCCGCCTTTGGCCGGTTTCTTCGCCATCCGATCCTACTGTGCCGGTGGAGGTGTGTAGGGCCCGAACGCGCCACCCGGCACGGCGGATGCAACGGGGCTTTCCGTCCCGTCGGCGGCGACGGCGGACACGCCGAGCACGTAATCGTCGACGCGGACCCGTCGCAGGACGTGGGACGTATCGCGGCCGGGCACGCGCAGGCTGTGCACCCAATTGGCCTCGTCGGTCGGGCGCCAGCGGATGACATAGGCGGAGGCGCCCGCCACCGGCTCCCAGCTGATCGTCGTGTCCGGCGAGACCGCCCCTTCCACCCGCGGGGCCGGCGGCATCGGCGCACGCGCCAACGCTGCGAGTGCCGCGACGTTCAGCTGCGTCACCCGCCGCAGATAGGGGAAATCCATCTTGTCGATGGTATCGCCATATTCGATGCCGTTCTCGGTCCGCAGATCCTGGTGCTGGTGGTTGTAATTCTCGACCGCGACCGAGAGGCGCACGGCCGGGAAGCCCGCGTTCAGGAACTCGGTATGATCGCCGCCGCGCCCGAAGCGGTCGTTGCGCCAGATCTGGCGCACGTCGAGCGCAAGGCTGAGATGATCCGCCAGCGACGAAAGATAGCGCGACAGGTTGCGCGAGGGCGAATCATTCTCGCCCCCCTGGCTGCGAACCAGCGGCCGCAGGGCGTCGCCGCCCTGCCAGCGCAGCCCTTCCGAGAAGACGCGGACGTGATCGTCGTCGCAGACGCCGTCGGAGCCGCAGCTGTTGCCGATGATGTCGTTGTTGAGATTGGCGACCACGTGCCATCCTTGCGCCCGGGCATAGTCGGCGAGGATGCGGCCACCATAGAGTCCCTGCTCCTCGCCCGAGAGCGCGGCGTAGACGATGGTGGCGGGGAAGCGATGCTTCGACAGCACCCGCGCCGCCTCGATCACGGCGGCGGTACCCGAGCCGTCGTCATTGGCGCCCGGTGCCTCGGCGGTGGCGTTCATGACGTCGGTGACGCGGCTGTCGATATGGCCGGTGATGATGACGACCTGGTCGGGCCGCTCGGCGCCGCGCTGGATGGCGACGACATTTTCGACGAGGGTCGGCTCGGGAACGCGGCGGCCGGTGACGGTGTCGCCGGTGCGGACGACCTCCAGACAGCCGCCGCACTCGCGCGAGAAGCGCCCGAACTCGGCCTCGGTCCAGTCGAGCGCCGCGCCGATCCCACGCGTCGGATGATCGCGCGAGGAGAGAGTGTGGCGGGTACCGAAGCCGACCAGCCGCTCGACGATGGCGCGCAGGTTCGACTCGGAGACATCGTCT
This sequence comes from Sphingosinicella terrae, assembly GCF_003347635.1. Taxonomy (GTDB): domain Bacteria; phylum Pseudomonadota; class Alphaproteobacteria; order Sphingomonadales; family Sphingomonadaceae; genus Allosphingosinicella; species Allosphingosinicella terrae. Next base: position 9,415 of record NZ_QDFY01000002.1, on the reverse strand, counting down.
GCGATCGCGCGAAGCGGGGCGGGAGATGGGGCCTGCCGGCTGCGTTGCGCGGCAGCGGCAGGAGTCAGGAGCAGGGCGGCGGAGAATGCGAGGAAGAGCCTGGTCATGACGCAGACCTCTGCGCCGTCGGGTCGCGCCGTGCAAGATGGGCGTCCCGTCCTGTTCCCGACATCAGCCTTCGAAAGACGGCCCGTCCCGGTTGTCGGCGCTTGCGAAACGCCCGAGCGAGCCGATCACTGCTTTACATGCCTAACACGCACGCTAACCTATATCCCTGATTCTACGGGGGACCTCAAAATGCTCGAGCTCGACGACGTCAGCCATGTCTATGCGAACGGCACGCGGGCGCTCGACCATGTGACCTTGTCCATCCCACGCGGCATGTTCGGGCTGCTCGGGCCGAACGGCGCCGGCAAGTCCACCCTGATGCGGACCGTCGCCACCCTGCAGACTCCGAGCGAAGGCCGGATTCGGTTCGGCGACATCGACGTCATCGCCGAGCCGGAGAGGCTGCGCCGCACCCTCGGCTATCTCCCGCAGGATTTCGGCGTCTATCCGCGCGTCTCCGCCTACGACATGCTCGACCACATGGCGGTGCTCAAGGGAATCGCCGGGAAGAGCGACCGCAAGGCCACGGTCGAGGCGCTGCTCCACCAGACCAATCTCTGGGCGGTGCGAAGCAAGGCCTTGGCCGGCTTCTCCGGCGGTATGCGCCAGCGCTTCGGCATCGCCCAGGCGCTGATCGGCAATCCCGAGCTGATCATCGTCGACGAGCCGACCGCCGGCCTCGATCCCGAAGAGCGCAACCGCTTCCTCAACCTGCTCGCCGAGATCGGCGAGAATGTCGTCGTCATCCTCTCCACCCACATCGTCGAGGACGTCCACGATTTGTGCCCGCGCATGGCGGTGATCGCCGACGGGCGGATCCGGCTGGAGGGCGCTCCGACCGAGCTGGTCGAGCGCACCCGCGGCCGGATCTGGACCAAGACGATCGACCGCGACGCCCTCGACGAACATCGCCAGCGATACGAGGTCATCTCGACCCGCCTGTTTGCCGGCCGCACCGTCATCCATGTCCTCGCCGATACCGATCCCGGCGACGGCTTCGCGCCGACTTCCGGCGGCCTCGAGGACGTCTATTTCTCGACGCTCGTCCAGTCGCGCCGCGCCGCCTGAGGAGGTTCGCCATGTTCCTCCGGATCGCCGGCTTCGAGCTGCGCTACCAGCTGAAGAATCCCGTTCTCTGGGTCGCCGCGGGACTCTTCTTCCTGTTCACCTTCGGCCTGGTCGCGAGCGAGCAGGTACAGATCGGCGGCGCCGGCGGAAACACCCACGAGAACGGCCCCTTCTCCATCGCGCAGGCGATGCTGACCTTCTCGGTCTTCTACATGTTCGTGACCACCGCCTTCGTCGCCAACGTCGTCGTGCGTGACGACGATACCGGATTCGGCCCGATCGTCCGGGCGACTCGGGTGACCAAGTTCGATTATCTGTTCGGCCGCTTCGCCGGCGCCTTTCTGGTCGCGGCGATCGGCTTCCTCGCCGTGCCCCTCGGCATCTGGCTCGGCTCGCTCATGCCCTGGCTGGACCCGGAGACGCTGGGTCCGAACCGCGCCTCTTATTACGCCTGGCCGCTCCTCGCTCTCGCCCTTCCCAACATCCTGATCACCTCCGCCGTCTTCTTCGCGCTGGCGACGGCAACCCGGTCGATGATGACCACCTATGTCGGCGTCGTCGCCTTCCTGATCATCTGGCTGATCGTAAATTCCAGCCTCGCGCAGAACCCGGAATATCGGGCGATCGGCGCGTTCACAGAGCCGTTTGGGATCGCTGCCTACGCTCAGGTCGCGCGTTACTGGACGGCCGCCGAGCGCAATGCGCTGGTGCCGGACTTTGCCGGCTTCATCCTGTGGAACCGGCTGGTCTGGACCGGGATCGCGCTCCTCTTCCTCGCCGTCGCCTATTGGACGTTTCGTTTCGCCGAGAAGGGCCTGTCCCGGCGTCAGCAGCGCAAGGCGCGCAAGGAAGCCGCGATCGAGCGCGCACTGGCGGCCGAGCCTCCCCCGCTTGCCGGGACGCTGCCGCCACCGGCGGAGAATGGCGCGAGCGCACGCGCGCGCTTTCTCGCGCGCACGCGGTTCGAGATGCGCCAGGTGTTCAGGAGCCCGGCCTTTCCCGTCCTGCTCGCTTTAGGCCTGTTCAACTCGGTCACCGCCCTCTGGTTCGGCAGCGTCATGTACGGGACGCCGACCTACCCGGCGACGTTCACTTTGATCCCGATCCTCGAGGGGACCTTCTCCATCATCCCCGTCATCATCGCCATTTATTATGGCGGGGAGCTGGTCTGGCGCGAACGGGATCGCAAGACCCACGAGATCATCGACGCGACGCCGATCCCGAACTGGGCCTTCGCCTTGCCGAAGGCGCTCGCGGTCGCCCTCGTGCTGGTGGCGACGGTGCTGGTCAGCGTCGCCGCGGGCATGCTCGTCCAGATGCTCAAGGGCTATACGGACTTCGAGCTCGGCAAATACTTCCTCTGGTACATCCTGCCGAGCGGCTACGACATGATGCTGCTCGCCATCCTGTCGATCTTCGTCCAGTCGCTCAGCCCGAACAAATATGTCGGCTGGGGCATCATGGTGCTCTGGCTCGTCGCAGGGATGATCTTCTCGGGCCTCGGCCTCGAGCACAATCTCTATCTCTACGGCGAGACTCCGGACGAGCCGCTGTCGGACATGAACGGGGCCGGCATCTACTGGAAGGGCGCCTGGTGGTTCCGGCTCTATTGGGGCGCCATCGCCATCGTCCTGCTGGTCCTCGCCCACCTGCTCTGGCGCCGCGGCACCGAGACCCGCCTGAAGCCGCGGCTCAGGCGCATGCCGGCGCGGCTGCGCGGAACGCCGGGCCTGATCGCCGGCGGCGCGATCATGGTCGCCGCGCTGACAGGCGGCTGGATCTTCTACAACACGAACGTGCTCAACCCCTATCTGACCTCGGATCATGGGGAGCGCATGGCCGCCGAATATGAGCGGAGGTATCTGCGGTACGAGAACCTACCGCAGCCTTCGATCGCCCACGCGGTCTTCGACGTGGATCTCTATCCGGCCGATATTCGCGCGGAGGTGCGCGGGCGCTACCTGCTGCGCAACCTGACCGGACAGCCGATCCGCGACGTCCACGTGCGCAGGCCCGATATCAACCTCCAGATTCTGGCGATCGACTTCCCCGGTGCGCGTCTGGCCTCGAACGACGAGGAATATGGCTATCGCATCTACCGGCTCGATCGTCCGATGGCGCCGGGAGAGACGCGACAGATCGGCTTCCGCACGCGACGCCAGCAGGTCGGGTTCCGCAACTCCGGGAACGATACCCGCCTCGTCCCCAACGGCACGTTCCTCAACAATATGGAGATCGCGCCGGCCATCGGCATGGACCGCTTCATGCTGCTGAGCGACCGCACGACCCGTCGCAAGTACGATCTGCCGCCGGAGCTGCGCCCGGCGCGGCTCGAGGACATGTCCGCGACGCGGCGGTCCTATTTCGGCGGCGGCTGGTCGACCGCGGACATCACCCTGTCGACCGCGGCAGACCAGGTTCCGATCGCGCCCGGCCGCAAGGTCAGCGACCGAACCGCGAACGGGCGCCGCACCGCGCGATTCATCTCCGATGCGCCGATCCTGACCTTCTTCTCGATCCAGTCCGCGCGCTATGCGGAGGCACAGAGGGTCCATGACGGCGTCACGCTTTCCGTTTTCCACCATCCCGACCACGGCTGGAACGCCGATCGCATGCTGAATGCGCTGCAGCACAGCCTGGATTATTGTCAGGCGAGCTTCGGCCCCTATCAGTTCGATCAGGCGCGTATCATCGAATTCCCCGGATACGCGACCTTCGCCCAGGCCTTCGCCAACACCATGCCCTATTCCGAGGCGATCGGCTTCGTCACCGACAACCGCGATCCCGAAGAGATCGATTACGTCACCTACGTGACCGCGCACGAGCTCGCCCACCAATGGTGGGCGCACCAGCTGATCGGCGCCGACATGCAGGGCGGGACGATGCTGTCCGAGACGCTGGCGCAATATTCGGCGCTGATGGTGATGAAGCGGCTCTATGGGGAGGACAAGATCCGCCGCTTCCTCAAGTTCGAGCTCGACAACTACCTTCGCAGCCGCGGCCAGGAGGGCGTGGAAGAACTGCCGCTCGCCCGGGTCGAGAACCAGGGTTACATCCACTACCGCAAGGGTTCGGTGGTCATGTACCTGCTGCAGGAACGGCTTGGCGAGGAAGCGGTCAACCGGGCGCTGCGCCGGCTGCTGGAACGCTACCGCTTCCGCGGCGCACCCTATCCCAGGTCCGTGGACCTGATCCGGCTGCTGCGCGAGGAGGCGCGCACCCCGGAGCAGCAGGCGCTCATCACCGACCTGTTCGAACGGATCACCGTCTACGATCTGAAGGTCGACCAGCCGACCGCGACGCGGCGCGCCGACGGCCGCTGGGACGTCACCGTCACCGTCGACGCGCGCAAATATTATGCGGACGGCGAGGGCGTCGAGACCGAGACCAGGGTGGCGGAGCCGGTCGAGATCGGCTTGTTCACCGCCCTGCCCGGCCACGGCGCCTTCGACCGCTCGAACGTCCTATTGATGGAGCGGCGGCCGCTTCGTTCAGGTCGCCAGGTCCTGCGCTTCGTCACGGCGACTCGGCCAAGCCATGCCGGGGTCGATCCCTACAATTTCTACGTGGACCGCAATTCAGACGACAATGTCGCACCGGTGGGTTGATCGGGCGGAGGCGATCGGCCTACCGGCGAACGATGCTCGTCTCGCTTGTCCCTCATCCCGACAGTGAAAAGGGCGCCGTGTCCGCGATCGACGTCGACATAGGCCGGATGGGCGGGCACCGGCTCGGCCTGGAATTCAGGATCGCCGCGAACTTCCGCCAGCTCGAATGGCCGCGGCCGCCCTTGCCGGAAGCGAGGGGCGACATGTTCAGGGACGAGCTGTGGCGGCACACCTGCTTCGAGGCGTTCCTCAAGGTCGAGGACGCCCGCGAATATCATGAGTTCAACCTGTCTCCCTCCGGCGAGTGGGCCGCCTATCGGTTCAGCGCCTATCGCGAGGGGATGGAGCGAGCCCGGATCCGGCCGCCGCGAGTCGAAGCCGACCAGCACGGCTTCGGTCCCACGCGAACGGTGAAGGCGATCCTTCCGCTCGGGCAGCTGGGAGCGCTCGCCGCGCATGAGCCCTGGCGCATCGGCTTGTCGGCGGTGGTCGAGGAGCGCAACGGCCGACGGACCTTCTGGGCGCTTCGCCACCCGCCCGGAAAGCCCGATTTCCATCATGCCGATTGCTTCGCGCTCCAACTCGCGCCAGCAAGGCCGGCATGAAGACGGGTCTCGACCGGCTCCTCGAGGAGCCCAAGCTGCGGGCGCCGCTCGCCGGAAAACGCGTCGCGCTCGTCGCCCATCCGGCTTCGGTGACGCGCGATCTCACCCACGCGCTCGATGCCCTGGCGGCGCTCGGCGACCTGCGGCTGAGCGCCGCGTTCGGGCCGCAGCACGGCCTCAGGGGCGACAAGCAGGACAATATGGTCGAATCGCCGGACTATGACGATCCGGCGCTCGGCATCCCGATCTTCAGCCTCTACGGAGAGGTCCGCCGTCCCAGCGGACAGATGATGAGCACGTTCGACGTCGTGCTCATCGATCTCCAGGACCTCGGCTGCCGGATCTACACCTTCCTCACCACCCTCCTCTACATGCTCGAGGCGGCGGCGCAGCACGGCAAGTCGGTCTGGGTGCTGGAACGCCCCAATCCGGCAGGGCGGCCCGTCGAGGGGCTCACCCTCCGTCCCGGCTGGGAGAGCTTCGTCGGCGCCGGCGCGCTGCCGATGCGGCACGGCATGACGCTGGGCGAGATGGGCCATTGGTTCATCGAGACCTTCAAGCTCGACGTCGACTATCGCGTCATCGCCATGGAGGGCTGGGCGCCCGAGGCCGCGCCCGGCTTCGGCTGGCCGCTGGGCGAACGCGCCTGGATCAATCCGAGCCCCAACGCGCCGACGCTCGGCATGGCGCGCGCTTATGCCGGCACCGTCATGCTCGAAGGCACCACCTTGTCGGAAGGCCGCGGCACGACCCGTCCGCTCGAGCTGTTCGGCGCCCCGGACATCGATGCGACGGCCGTGCTCGCCGAGATGCGCCGGCTCGCCCCGCACTGGCTCGAAGGCTGCCGGCTGCGCGAATGCTGGTTCGAGCCGACCTTCCACAAGCATGTCGGCACGCTCTGCCGGGGCGTCCAGATCCACACCGACGATCCCGCCTACGATCACGCCGCCTTCCGCCCGTGGCGGCTGCAGGCGCTCGCCTTCAAGGCGATCCGGCGCCTCGACCCGGACTATCCGCTCTGGCGCGACTTCCCCTACGAATATGAGTTCGACAAGCTCGCCATCGACGTCATCAATGGCAGCCCCTTGCTGCGCGAATGGGTCGACGATCCCGAAGCCGCGCCGGGCGATCTCGACAGGGTCGCCGGCGCGGACGAGGCGGCCTGGGAAGAAGAGCGACGGGCTCACCTGATCTACTGACCCGCCCTTCGCCCGGTCGATCAGCCTTTCGCCTTCGTCGAAAGCGCCGAGCCGCGAGCGGGACGGCGCAATAGCTCACCTCTTCGACACGAGGTGAAGAGATGCTCCGCTACCTGATCGCTACCCTGGCCCTGATCTCGCTCTCGTCGCTTTGCGCCGGCCGCGCGCAAGCGCAGGCGGATGCACAGGCCGCCGTCGAGTCGCTGCTCGCCGCCGACCGCGGCTTTTCCGCTGCGGCGGCCCAATCGGCGGATGCCCTCGCCGCCTTGTCCGCCATGTTCGACGCCGCCGTGGTCGTGCCGGTCCCCGGGCGCGGGCTGGTGTCGGGACGGGAGACCGTGCTCGCCGTCTACCGCGACGTCCCCGGCTGGCGGGAGGGACGGCTTCGCTGGACACCGGTGCGCGCCGGCATCTCGGCGGACGGCATGCACGGCTTCACCTACGGCTTCGCGACGCTCGCCGCCGGCGATCCGGCCCGGCGCGAGCGCAAGTATCTCTCTTACTGGATCCGCCGCCCTGAAGGCTGGCGCGTGGTCGCCTATCGCCAGGTGCCGCGCGCCGCCGGTGAGGTCTCCACGGAGATGATGCCGGCCTCGTTGCCCGGCTTCACCGACATGGCGGTCACCGGCGAAGTGGACGTCGAGACGCACCGCCGCAGCCTCGCCGCCGCCGAGCAGGCCTTTTCCGACCGCGCGCAGGAAGTCGGGCTGCGAACCGCCTTCTTCGAGTTCGGCCGCGACGACGCGATGAACATGTCCGGAGGTGCGGGCTTCCGCATCGGCCGCGAGGCGATCAGCGCCGGCATGCCCGAGGGCAGCAGCAGCCCGCTGCGCTGGAGCACCGAGATGAGCTTCGTCGCGGCCAGCGGCGATCTCGGCGTCAGCATCGGCACCATCCACGCCAACGCCCCGCCGCCCGAGGGCCAGCCGGCGAGCATCCCCTTCTTCACGATCTGGCGCCGCGACGCCGCCGACCAGCCCTGGCGCTACATCGCCGAGTGACGCCGGCGGGTGCCGCTCAGGCGGCGACCACCTCCTGCTCGATCACGCCGAAGATCGGATGGCCCTGCCCGTCGTCCATCCAGATCCGGACCGCGTCGCCGGGCTTGAGGAACGGCGTCGCCGGCTTGCCGTCGAGGATCGTCTCCACCGTCCTCACCTCGGCCAGGCAGGAATAGCCGCGGCCGCCGCGGTCGACCGGCTTGCCGGGACCGCCATCGGCGTCGCGATTGGAGACGGTCCCGGAACCGACGATCGTGCCGGCGCCGATATTGCGTGTCTTGGCGAGGTGCGCGATCAGGGTCCCGAAATCGAAGGTCATGTCCTCGCCGGAATCGGCCCGGCCGAACGGCTGCCCGTTGAGGTCGACCTTGAGCACGCCGTGCAGCCTGCCGTCGCGCCAGGCGTCGCCGAGCGCGTCGGGCGTGACGAAGACCGGCGACAGCGCCGAGGCGGGCTTGGACTGGAGGAAACCGAACCCCTTGGCGAGCTCGCCGGGGATGAGGTTGCGAAGCGAGACGTCGTTGACCAGCCCGACCAGCCGGATGTGGCCGAGCGCCTCCTCGCGCGAGACGCCACGGGGCACGTCGCCAGTGACGACCACCACCTCCGCCTCGAGGTCGCAGCCCCAGCTCTCGTCGGCGAGCGGGATCGGATCGCGCGGCGCCAGCATCTCGTCGGAGCCGCCCTGGTACATGAGCGGATCGGTCCAGAAGCTTTCCGGCATCTCCGCGCCGCGCGCCTGGCGGACCAGGGCGACGTGGTTCACATAGGCCGAGCCATCCGCCCACTGATAGGCGCGGGGCAGCGGCGCATCGGCCTGGCGCTCGTGGAAACGCTCGCGCGGGATCGCCTGATGGGCGAGATCCAGAGCGAGCAGCCGCAGCTGCGGCTCCGCCGCGGCCCAGTGATCGAGCGCCGACTGCAGGGTCGGAGCGATGTGGCGCGCGTCGGCGCACCAGGCGAGATCGTCGCTGACGACGACCAGCCGCCCGTCGCGGCCGTCCTTCAAGGATGCTAGCTTCATGGTTCGAGCAACTGGCATTTCCCCGACGCCCGGTCTAGGGGCCACACATCATCGACAGCTTCGATCCCGAGGACGATTGCATGCGTAACATCGACCATTTCATCGCCGGCGCAGGTCATGCGGCGGGCGAGCGGCAGGGCGACATCTTCGATCCCAACAATGGCGGGGTGCAGGCGCGGGTGCGGCTGGGCAATGCGGCGGATCTCGAGCGCGCCGTGGCCGCGGCGCGGGAGGCCTTTCCGGCCTGGGCGGCGACCAATCCGCAGCGCCGCGCCCGCGTGATGTTCAAATATAAGGAGCTGGTCGAGAAGCATATGGAGGAGCTTGCCCTCCTCCTCGCTTCCGAGCACGGCAAGGTCGTCGCCGACGCCCGCGGCGACGTCCAGCGCGGGCTCGAGGTGATCGAGTTCGCCTGCGGCATCCCCCATGCTCTCAAGGGCGAATATACCCAGGGCGCAGGCCCCGGCATCGACGTCTATTCGATGCGCCAGCCGCTCGGCATCGTCGCCGGCATCACCCCGTTCAACTTCCCCGCGATGATCCCGATGTGGATGTTCGGGGTCGCGATCGCGGTGGGCAACGCCTTCATCCTCAAGCCCTCGGAGCGCGATCCGTCGGTGCCGGTGCGCCTCGCCGAGCTGATGAAGGAAGCGGGCCTTCCCGACGGAATCCTCCAGGTCGTCCATGGCGACAAGGAGATGGTCGACGCGATCCTCGACCATGACGACATCAAGGCGGTGAGCTTCGTCGGCTCGTCCGACATCGCCCAATATATCTACAGCCGCGGCACCGCCAACGGCAA
>NZ_QDFY01000019.1 GCF_003347635.1 Sphingosinicella terrae | reverse complement strand
GCCGGCGACGGCGGGGTAAAACCGCCCAGCCGCGCTCATGCTCAGTCTGCGCGACGTCCGCTTCTGTCAGTAGCGGACGCTTTTTCAACGCTATCGGTGGAAAGGCGACATCAGCAGTGGCACACGAAGCCGATGCTGGATGAACCTGCACTGCGGCTTGGCGGCCTCTCGATCTGGGTAGATGGCAAGCAGTTCCCCGCCGCCGACTGTTATGACGGAAACTGGCTCAACGTACGCGCGCGCATGGAAGCGCCAAGCGCGACGGTGAAATGCGCAGGCTCAATCTTGATGACTACAGATGTCGATCAGTTTCGAAAAGAGCTTGAGTCACTCGGCGCCACCCTCACTGGCGAGGCAACCCTCTCGAGTTTCGAGCCAGAGTTGAAGGTGACACTTAAGGGGCAGCGATTGGGTCACATAGAAGCCGAAGTGGAAATCACCCCGGACCACGTCACCCAGTACCACCGATTCACTCTCGACCTGGACCAGTCCTACTTGCCTGCGCTCGTCGCGGGCTGCGAGGCGATCTTGGAGCGGTTCCCGATTGTGGTGCCTCGTAGTTGAAGCTCCGAAAGGGTCGGAAGCCGAATGTCCGCTTCCACCCAAACCGGCCAGGCTAAAAGCCAGGCCGTCGAAGCCATTACGCTCTGGGCGCCTGCCGGCGATAGCTCACCGCCTCGGCGACGTGGACGCGGCCGACGCCGTCGCTGCCGCCGAGATCGGCGATGGTCCGTGCCACCCGCATCACCCGGTGATAGCCGCGCGCCGACAGCCGCATCGCCTCGGCCGCCTGGGCGAGCAGCCGCCGGCCAGGCTCGTCGGGCGTCGCCACCCGGTCGAGCAGGGCGCCGTCGGCCTCGGCATTGGTGCGCACCCCCTGCCCCTGGTAGCGCCGGGTCTGCTCGGCCCGCGCCGCCGCGACCCGCGCCGCCACCTCGGCCGACCCTTCCGCGGGCGGCGGCAGGACGAGATCGGCGGCGGAAACGGCGGCCACCTCGACATGGAGGTCGATGCGGTCGAGCAGCGGGCCCGAAACCTTGGCCTGATAGTCGGCGGCGCAGCGCGGCGCGCGCGAGCAGGCGAGCGCCGGATCGCCGAGATGGCCGCAGCGGCACGGGTTCATCGCTGCGACCAGCTGCACCCGCGCCGGGAAGGTGACATGGGCGCTGGCGCGGGCGACCTGGACGGTGCCGGTCTCGAGCGGCTGGCGCAGCGAATCGAGCGCGGCGCGCTGGAACTCGGGCAGCTCGTCGAGGAACAGCACGCCGAGATGGGCGAGGCTGACCTCGCCGGGGCGCACCTTGAGCCCGCCGCCGACCAGGGCGGCCATCGACGCGCTGTGATGGGGCGCCCGAAAGGGCCGCGCGCGAAGCAGGGTGCCGCCCCGAAGCTCGCCGGCGACGCTGGCGATCATCGACACTTCGAGCGCTTCGGGCGCGGTGAGATCGGGGAGGATGCCGGGCAGGCAGGCGGCGAGCAGCGACTTGCCGGCGCCGGGCGGACCGACCATGAGCAGATTGTGCCCGCCCGCGGCGGCGATCTCGAGCGCCCGCTTGGCGGTCTCCTGCCCCTTCACCTGGGCGAGGTCCGGTCCGGACACGGCCGGCTCCGGCTCGCCCGGCCGCGGCGGGGTCAGCACGGCGCGGCCGCGCAGATGATTGAGGAGAGCGATCAGGTCCGGCGCCGCGACCAGTTCGACGTCGCCCGCCCAGGCCGCCTCGCTCCCCTGCGCCGCCGGGCAGATCAGCCCAAGCCCCTGCGAGGAGGCGTGCAGCGCCGCCAGCAGCACGCCCGGCGACGGCGCGATCCGCCCGTCGAGGCTCAATTCGCCGACGGCGGCATAATGGGCGAGCGTCTCGCGATCGATCGCCCCCATCGCCGCGAGCAAAGCGAGCGCGATCGGCAGGTCGTAATGCGAGCCTTCCTTGGGCAGGTCGGCCGGCGAGAGGTTGACGGTGATCCGCTTGGACGGAAGCGCCAGGCCGATCGCGGCCAGAGCGGCGTGAACCCGCTCGCGGCTCTCCGCCACCGCCTTGTCGGGGAGACCGACGACGAGGAACTTGGAGAGGCCGCCGGAAATCTGGACCTGGACCTCGACGCTGCGCGCCTCCAGCCCCAGAAACGCCACCGTGGCGACCGTCGCGACCATTCACCTCCCCCTCGTGAGGGCGATGTTGAAGGGGTCACAGGGGAATGTCGAGGGGGTGGTGGAAAGCGGCTGCCGTAAGCCGCAGGGGGGTCGAGTCGGCTGTGGTCACCGGAACTGCGAGGATCCGCCGCGATACGATGCCGCCTCAACCCGGGAGGGGATAAGCCGGAATCGCTGGACGGGGATCCGACGGAGCCACGCGAAGCCGCCGCCGGATGGGGTGTTCCAGGCAATGGAACGAAAGGGCGGCCAGCCCGAGGGCAAGGAGCAAGGTCAGCGGCGCGCTGATCCACCAGGCGGCGGGGCCGATGGCGAAGATGATCGGCCAGTGCCACAAATAGATGCCGTACGAGATCACGCCCAGCCGGCGGGCAGGCTCGAAGGAGAAGAGGCTCGTCAGCCGAGACGGTTGCAGAAGCCCGCACAGGAGCGCTGCGGTCGCGAGCTCGGCGAGCGGCGCCGCCAGCATGAGCTTGTCCGCTCCCGACGCCGGCTCGAGGAAGGTCAGCACCGCCAGCATCGCGGCCGCACCAAATGGGGCGACCCGCGCGGAAGGCCGCTCGAAGGCGAGCGCGGCGCCGAGGACCAACCCGCTCGCGTGCAGGAATGTAGGGTAGTAGACGGCATCGTAAGGCAGCAGGTGCGCCAACACCCCGCGAAGGACGGTCAGCATCATCCAGACCCAGAGCAGCGCAAGGCCGGGCCGGCGCGCGGCCAGCACTAGGGGCAGGACCAGCGGCCACAAAAAATAGAAATGCTCCTCGACCGCCAGTGACCAGCTGTGCTCGAGCGGACCTCCCGGCGCACCGGCAGCCATGGCGAAGTTCATCGTGTAGGTGACCGCCAGCAAGGCCGACCACGCACGCTGTGCGCCGTCGCCGCCGATCGGGAGGAGGGTGCACGCCGCGACCACGACCACGAGCGCCGGAACCAACCTGATCGCGCGATTCCACCAGAAGCGCCAAACGCGAAATCTGCCGCTGGCGATGTGATCGCGGAGCAATTGCGTGATGAGGAAGCCCGAGAGCACGAAGAAGACGTCGACGCCGCGCGCCCCGCCACCAAATCCCGGCACCTCGGCATGGCACAGCAGCACCGCCAGCGCCGCGGCGGCGCGGAGGCCGTCCAGCGCAGGAAAATACCTCATCGACGACTCGTGCATCGATACGGTCGATAGCCGCGAGGGGGTTTTCAGGCCCTTAAAGGCGACACCCGCGAGATCGACGGCTTCTTCGCCGCGGACGAACTCCATGTCGATGCGGCAAGGAACGGCGTCAGCCATGGCCACCTCGTCTTCCTGGCGGCGGACCGCGACACCGTCGCCCGCTTTCACCACGCCGGCGGCACGGACAATGGCGCCCCGGACAGCGCGACCGCCATCCCGGTCATCATGCCGCCTTCCTGCTCGATCCCGACGGCAACGATACCGAGGCCGTCCATCACGGCCCGGCGACGCGCAGCGCCGAATCGGCGGTTTTCACGGCGCAGGGTTGTGCCGACCGGGGCAGTGGATCAGGCGCCACTGGGTCGAGCCGAAAGCTGTGCTATGTGCGCCGCCGATGTCCTTCGCCGTCCGCCCCGAAACCCCCGCCGACTTTCCCGCCACCGCCGGCCTGATCGAGCGCGCCTTCGGCGGCGCGGACGAGGCGCGGCTGGTCGAGCGGCTGCGCGCCGACGGCGACGCCGCGATCGCCCTGGTCGCCGAGGCGGACGGACGCATCCTCGGCCATATCCTCTTCTCGCCGATGCGCGCGCCGATGCGTGCGCTCGGCCTGGCGCCGCTGGCCGTCGATCCCGTGCACCAGCGACAAGGGCTCGGTGCCGCCCTCGTCCGCGAGGGCCTGGCGCGCGCCGCCGCGGACGGCTGGGAGGCGATCTTCGTGCTCGGCGATCCCGTTTATTATGGCCGCTTCGGGTTCAGCGCGGAACTCGCCTGCGGGTTCGAGAGCCCTTATGCCGGCCCCTATCTGCAGGCGCTCGCGCTCGGCGGGACGATGCCGGCGAGAAGCGGCCGCGTCGACTATGCGAAGGCTTTCGAAGCGCTGGGCTGAGCGCGCCGCGCTTGCGCCCGACCGGGCGATCAACCAATATCCGGGTGGCGGGCGATCTTGCGGATCGAACCTTCCGGTTTCGCGTTGTGCCGTCTCCTCCTGCCGGTATCCACATGACAATTCAGCAGATTCTCGCCTTCGCCGTAATCGGCGTCATGATGATGCTCTTCATCTGGGGGCGGATCCGCTACGATCTCGTGGCGGTGCTCGCCTTGCTGGCGACGGTCGCGCTCGGCCTGGTGCCGGCCGAGGACGCCTTTGCCGGCTTTTCCGACGACATCGTCATCATCATCGCCTCGGCGCTGGTGATCAGCGCCGCCGTGTCGCGCAGCGGCGTCGTCGAGGCGCTGATCGGCCGGGTCACCGGGCGATTCGAGAGTATCGGATCGCAGCTCATCATCCTGGTCGGCGCGACCACCTATCTCTCGGCCTTCGTCAAGAATATCGGCGCCCTCGCCATGCTGATGCCGGCCGCCTTCCAGATGGCGAAAAGATCCGGCGCGTCGCCCTCCTGCCTGCTCATGCCGATGGCCTTCGGATCGCTGCTCGGCGGACTCATCACCCTGGTCGGCACCTCGCCCAACATCATCGTCTCGCGCGTGCGGGCCGACATGACCGGCGAGCCCTTCGGCATGTTCGACTATGCCCCGGTCGGCCTCGGCCTTTCCGTGGTCGGGCTCGTCTTCCTTCGCTTCGGCTACCGGCTGCTCCCGGCCGGGCGCCGCGCCGCGCCGACCATGGGCGAGGCGGTGAACATCGACGATTATTCGACCGAGGCGACGGTGCCGGCCAATTCGCCCGCCGAGGGGCAGACCCTGGCCGAGTTCCGCGCCCTCGCCGGTGCCGAGGTGGAGATCACCCGGCTGCATCGCGGCGACCGCAGCTCGACGGCGCCGCTCCCCGACGCGGTGATCGCCGCCGGCGATGTCGTCGCGATGCGCGGCGAGCCCGACGCGCTCGAGCGGCTGATCGCCGCCGGCGGCCTCAAGCTCGAGGGCGAGCATCGCGAGGCCGGCAGCGGCGGCGCCACCGAGACCGGCGTCATCGAAGCCGTGATCGGCACCAACTCGATGCTGGTGGGCGTGGCGGCGGGCCGGATCGCGCTCCACGATCGCTACGGCGTCAACCTGATCGCAGTGTCGCGCCAGGGCGAGCGGATCACCGAGCGGCTGCGCGACATCGTCCTCGCCCCCGGCGACGTCATCGTCCTCCAGGGGCCGCTCGAGGTCCTGCCCGAGCGGCTTCGCGACCTCGGCTGCATGCCGCTGGCCGAGCGCTCGGTCCGGCTCGGAGCGCATGGCCGCGGCTGGCTGCCGCTCATCATCCTCGGCGCGGCGATGGCGATGACCGCGGCCGGCATCCTCACCGTCGCCATGGCCTTCTTCGCCGCCGCCGCCTTCGTCGTGCTGACCGGCGGCCTGCCCGCGCGCGACGTCTACCGGACGATCGACTGGCCGATCCTGATCATGATCGCAGCGCTCATTCCGGTCAGCGATTCGATCCGCACCACCGGCGGCACCGAATTGCTCGCCGGCTGGCTGTCGGCGACCGCCTCGACCTTGCCGGCCTGGGCCGCGGTCGGGCTGATCATGGTCGCCGCGATGGCGGTGACGCCCTTCCTCAACAATGCCGCGACGGTGCTGGTCATGGCCCCGGTCGCCTCGGTCTTCGCGACCCAATTGGGCTACCGGCCCGAGGCCTTCCTGATGGCGGTGGCGGTCGGCGCCGGCTGCGACTTCCTCACCCCGATCGGCCACCAGTGCAACACTCTGGTGATGGGCCCGGGCGGCTACCGCTTCTCCGATTATGCCCGGCTGGGCGCGCCCTTGTCGGTGCTGGTCGTGCTCACCGGCGTGCCGCTGATCCTGGCGGTGTGGCCGCTGCGATAGCGCCGACTCCTCGGCAGCCGAACGCATCTCGAATCAGCCCTTGCGATCCTCTGGGGTGATCGCGCGGACGACGCGGCAGGGGTTGCCGGCGGCGAACATGCCGGCGGGTACGTCGCGGGTGACGACGCTGCCGGCGCCGATCACCGCGCCGTCGCCGATCGTCACGCCGGGGAGGATGAGCGCGCCCGCCCCGACCCAGACGTCGGCGCCGATATCGACCGGCCGGCCATATTCCTCCTGCCGGCGAAGCGCGGCGTCGAGCGGGTGGAGCGGGGTCAGCACCTGCGCCGCGGGACCGAACAAGGTGTAGCTGCCGATCCGCACCGGGCAGACGTCGAGCACAACGCAGTTGAAGTTGAAGAAGACGCGCTCGCCGAGCTCGATATTGCTCCCATAATCGCAGTGGAAGGGCGGCTGCAGCCAGGCCGTGTCGCCGCCCTTGCCGAAAATGTCGCGGCAGAGCGACCGGCGCAGATCCGCCTCCGCCTCGTCCGTCGCGTTGAGTCGCCGGCACAGCGCCCGCACCCGCTGCCGCGCCGCCTCCAGCTCCGGATCGAGCGCGTCATAGAGTTGGCCCGCGAGCATCTTCTCCTTCTCGGTGGGCATGATCGGGTCTCCTGTTACGGCGATGCATGCTGAACGCCCGTAAGGCAGCCCAGGCCCGGGTGGCGGGGCCGTTCTCATCGGATGGAGCGCAACAGCCGATTGCCCGCTCCCTGCCGTGCGGCGACGAAGGTGGCCGGCCGGCGACGGGAACGGCGCCGCATCCGGGGGATTTGAACCGGCATGGATCGTCCCCACATCAGCCCGATGAGCATCCGCAGCCGCTGGCACGCTTGGAGCCGCGTCCCGATGGTCCGCACCGGGCTGTTCGTCCTCGGCATCGCTATGGTGATCGTCTCGCCCGTGGTCGGTCTCGTCCCCGGGCCGGGCGGGATCATCGTGTTCGGCTTCGGCCTCGGCCTGGTGCTCAAATATAGCGACTGGGCGAAGCGCCGCTATGTCGCGTTCAAGAGGGCCCATCCGAACAAGGGCCGCTGGGCCGATTGGGGCCTGAGGCGGCCGAGCGCGAAGCGGCGCGAGGCGCGGCTTCGCGACGACGGCGCGGCCGAAGGTGCGGGCGCGGGCGCCGGCGATTGACTTCACCGCCGCTTTTGCCTATCGGCGCCGGCAACCGGCCGCCCATATTGGCGGCCATTTTCTTTCAGTGATTTTACGAGGAATGAGCGATGAAGCGCACCTTCCAGCCGAGCAATCTCGTGCGCAAGCGCCGGCACGGCTTCCGGGCGCGGATGGCGACCGTCGGCGGCCGCAAGGTCGTGGCGGCGCGCCGCAGCCGCGGCCGCAAGCGCCTGTCGGCCTGAATCCGGCGCCGATCGGCCGGCTCACCCGCCGCGCCGACTATCTCGCCGCCAATGGCGGCCTGCGTGCCCCCATGCCGGGCTTCGTCCTGCTCGTCCGGCCCCGCCGCGACGACGATCCGGCGATCCGCCTCGGCATCACCGTCTCCGGCAAGGTCGGCGGCGCCGTCATCCGCAACCGGATGAAGCGCCGCTTCCGCGCGCTCGCGCGCGAGCTGCTGCCCTTGTCGGGCATCGCCGGGGCGGACCATGTCCTGATCGGCCGGCAGAGCGGCATCGAACGGCCCTATGCGGCGCTGCGCGCCGAGCTGGAAAAGGCGCTCGGCCGGCTGCGACAGAAGGCATCGAGCTCTGTCTCCTCTCCCCACCGGGGAGCCGATCGGCCGACTGGAGATCGCCCCGGTCCGGTCCCCGAATGATCGCCCGCCTGCTCATCCTGGTCGCACGCGGCTGGCAGATCGGGCCGTCGCGGATGCTGCCGCCGAGCTGCCGATTCACGCCCTCCTGCTCGGCCTATGCAATCACCGCTCTTTCCCGCTATGGCGCGCTGCGCGGCGGCTGGCTGGCGGCCAGGCGACTGCTCCGCTGCCACCCCTGGGGGGGATCCGGGCACGATCCAGTACCATGAGGGGAAAAGGTCTCTTTCCGTGAACGACAACAAGAACCTGATCCTGGCGATCGTGCTCTCGGCGATCGTCCTGCTCGGCTCCACGCTGATCACCAATTACTGGTTCCCGCCCGCCAACCCGCCGGTCACCAAGATCGAGGAAGGCAAGCAGGTCCCGCTGCCGCAGCCCGGCGCCGATCCGGCCGCCGATTCGCCGGCCGCGATCCGCGACCGGCGCATGGTGCTGGCCGAGACGCCGCGAGTGCGGATCGAGACGCCGCGGCTCAGCGGCTCGGTCAATCTCACCGGCGCGCGGATCGACGATCTCGTCCTCACCCGTCACCGCGAGGGGGTCGCCTCCGATTCGCCGCCGGTGCGCCTCTTCTCGCCGGCCGGGACGCCGGGCGCCTATTTCGGCAGCTTCGGCTGGTCGGGCGCGCCAGGCGTGGTCCCGGGTCCGCAGACGGTCTGGCAGGCGAGCGGCGACCGGCTGACGCCGGCGACCCCGGTGACGCTCACCTGGAATAACGGCCAGGGCCAGGTCTTCCAGATCCTGCTGTCGATCGACGACGGCTATCTCATCGCTTCCGAGCAGAGGGTGCTCAACCGCGGCGCCAACCCGGTCCAGCTGCGCCCCCACGCTTATGTCAGCCGCGTCGGCCCCTCACCCGATCCGGACAGCTGGACCGCCCATGTCGGGCCGATGGGCGTGTTCAACGGCGTCGCCGATTATGACAACGACTTTGACGACGTCGTCGAGGCCGGCGCCCACAATTTCCGCAGCACCGGCGGCTGGGTGGGCTTCACCGACAAATATTGGCTGGCCGCGGTCGTCCCCGACCAGCGCAGCGACGTCGACGCCGCCATCGTCCACAATCGGGCGAGCAACGCCTTCCAGGCGCAGTTCGAGGCGCCGGCGACGATCGTCGCCCCCGGCGCCGGCCAGGTCTATCGCTCGCACATGTTCGCCGGCGCCAAGGAGATCCATTTCCTCGACGCCTATAGCGCCTCCCTGGGCACGCCGCTCGAGCGGGCGATCGACTGGGGCTGGTTCCGCTGGTTCATGAAGCCGATCTTCTCGCTTCTGAACTGGCTGTTCGCGCTGATCGGCAATTTCGGCGTGGCGATCATCCTGCTCACCGTCATCGTCCGGCTGCTGCTCTTCCCGGTCGCGCAGAAGCAGTTCGCCTCGTTCGCGGCGATGCGGGTGGTCCAGCCGAAGATGAAGGCGATCCAGGAGCGCTACAAGGACGACCGCGCCCGCATGCAGCAGGAGATCATGGCGCTCTACAAGGCGGAGAAGGTCAACCCGATGGCGGGCTGCCTTCCGATCCTGCTGCAGATCCCGATCTTCTACGCGCTCTACAAGGTGCTGCTGCTCGCGGTGGAGATGCGCCACCAGCCCTTCGTCCTGTGGATCAAGGACCTGTCGGCGCCCGATCCGCTCACCCCGGTCAACCTGTTCGGTTTCCTGCCGTTCACGCCGCCCGCCTATATCGGCATCGGCATCCTGCCGATCCTGCTCGGCATCACGATGTGGCTCCAGTTCAAGCTCAACCCGCAGCAGACCGATCCGGTCCAGAAGCAGGTTTTCGCGCTGATGCCGTGGGTGCTGATGTTCGTGATGGCGCCGTTCGCCGCCGGGCTGCAGCTCTACTGGGTGACGAACAACATCCTGTCGATCGGGCAGCAGAAGCTGCTCTACATGCGCCACCCGGTGCTCAAGGAGGGCCTGGACGCGGCGGCGGTCGAGAGCCGCGCGCCGGCCCCGCCGCCACCGCCGACTTCGCCCGCAGGCGGAGCGGGCGCCGCCAAGCCGCCGCGGCGCAAGCCCAAGCCGAAGACGCGGTGAGCGCGGAGCCGTCCGATCTCGAGGCGACCGCCCGGAAGCTCTTTTCCGGGCCGGTCGACTTCCTCAAGTCGGCGCCCGAGCTGCGCTTCCTGCCCGAGCCCGATCTGCCGGAGATCGCCTTCGCCGGCCGCTCGAACGTCGGCAAGTCGTCCCTGCTCAACCGCCTGACCAATCGCAACGGCCTCGCCCGCACCTCGAACACGCCCGGCCGCACCCAGGAGCTCAACATCTTCGAGGTCGGCCGCCCGCCGCGCCTGCGGCTGGTCGACATGCCCGGCTACGGCTTCGCCAAGGCGCCGAAGGACCTCGCCCGCAAGTGGCGCTATCTGGTCAACGACTATCTGCGCGGACGCCCGGTGCTGAAGCGCACCCTGCTGCTCGTCGACAGCCGACACGGCCTCAAGGACGTCGACCGCGAGGTGATGAAGATGCTCGACGAGGCGGCGGTGAGCTACCGCATCGTCCTCACCAAGACCGACAAGATCAAGCCGACCGAGCTGGCCGAGGTCGAGGCCCGCACGGCCGAGGAGGCGCGGCGGCACACCGCCGCCCATCCCGAGATTTTGAGCACGTCGAGCGATACGGGGGAAGGCATCGACGCGCTGAGGCAGGCGGTGCTGGAGGCGGCCGAGATCTGAGGCCGGGAGTCGGGCAGTCGGCTGCCCATCGCCGGCTCGGGCAATCCCACCACTTGGCTCGAGACGCACGATTCCTGGGCCGTTGCACGTCCTCGGAGACAGGTCCTGCTCGCTTCCCTGGCAGACCCCTACCGGGACCATGCGAGGGAGACCAGGCGGCTCGTGCCCTTCGTCTGGTAGCGCCGGCTTCCGCTCCGGCCCCTCCCTCGCTACACAGCCGCCATGCTCAAGCTCATCATCGGCAACAAGGCCTATTCCTCCTGGTCGCTGCGCGGCTGGCTGGCGGTGAAGCAATCCGGTCTCCCCTTCCAGGAGATCACCGTGCCCATGTTCGACGAGAATTGGAGCAAGCGGACCGAGGGCGACGAGTTCGCGCCGTCGGGCGGCAAGGTGCCGATCCTGTGGGACGAGCAGACGGTGATCTGGGACAGCCTCGCCATCGTCGAATGGCTCGCGGACCGGACCGATCGCGCCCGCTACTGGCCGCGCGACGACGCCGCCCGCGGCATGGCGCGTTCGATGGCGGCCGAGATGCACTCCTCCTACCCTAACCTGCGCCGCGAGCTCGGTATGAACGTGCGCAAGCGCTTCCCGGCGAAGGCGCTGTCGGACCCGGTCAAGACCGAGCTGCTGCGGATCATGGAATTATGGGCGCAGGCGCGTGCCCGCTACGGCAGCGGCGGCCCCTATCTGTTCGGCGAGTTCGGCGCCGTCGACATCATGTTCGCGCCGGTGGTGACCCGGTTCGTAACCTATTCGGTTCCCGTACCCCGGTTCGCAGCCGCCTATATGGAGACGATCCTCGCCCATCCCTGGATGCAGCAGTGGATCGACGCGGCGCAGGAGGAGCCCTGGGTGATCGAGCATTACGAGACGGCCGAGCCGTGAAGGCGCTCGCCGCTTTGCTGATCGTCCTCGCTGCCCCGGCGCCGGCCGAACTAGTATCGACGGAGACGCTGCGGGAGGTCGCCGACCGCTTTGACGGGGCGCAGATCGCGCAGGACCAGGCGACGCTCGAGGCGATGACCGCTCCGGATCTGGTCTTCGTCGGCAGCGACGGCGCCCGCCAGGACCGCGCCGGCTTCATCGCCGGCTGGATGGATCCGCAGATCCGCTTCGAGCCGGTGACGATCACCGACCGCTATATCCTTCCGCTCGGCGAGGATGCCGGTATCGTCGGCGGCGAGACGGTCCTGCGCGGCACCGCCGGCGGCCGCCCCTTCACCAGCCGGATCCGCTTTGCCGACACCTTCCGCCGAATCGACGGCGCGTGGCGCGCGGTCCACATCCAGGCGACCCGGGTTCCCGAAGCGGAAGGGACGCGATAGCACGCGGTGCACGCCGCACGCTTCGATCGCGCCGTCTATTCTCGCGCGGAGACGCGAAGTCGCGAAGAGGCTGGGCACGGCTCTTGCTCCTGCATCGGATCGACAGGCGCGCCTCGACCGATGCCGCGGCGAAATCTCCGCGCCTCCGCGTCTCCGCGCGAATCCTCGCCGCCTTCGGCGGGGGCAGGCGTTGCTCAGCGGTCCACAAACACGAACGGCTCAATAGTCGCTGCCGTCCTTGCGGACGAACTTCTGGGTCTTCCCGTCGAGATGGAGGTCGATGTCGGGATAGTGGCAGTCGCTGTCGGCCCAGCGGCCGATCGCGTAGAAGATGCAGGGCCGATCGCTTCGGTTGACGAGATGGTGGCCGTTGGCGACGCCCTTGGGGAAGGCGGCGCAGTCGCCCGGGCGCATCACCGTCTCACCCTCGTCCTCGACGAGCACCGCCTCGCCGTCGATCATGATGACGATCTCGTCCTCGCCTTCGTGCCAATGGCGCTGGCTCGAGATTCCGCCCGGCTCGAGCAAGACGTGGCTGACGCCGAAGTCGGTCAGTCCGGCGGCCTGCGCCAGGCGGCGATAGAGACGCTTGGCCATCGGCTCGGCGAAAGGCGGCGGATAGCCGGTGCGGTTGGTCTGCTCGATCGATTCCAGGTCCAGTTTCGGCATGGCCCTCCCCTTTCGCGCGGATGCAGCGAGCAGGTGTGTCGCCGCGCGATATCCTCTAGGCAGGCGGCATGACGACGACAATCGATCCGGTCGAGCTTGCCGCCCGCCTCATCGCCTGCCCGAGCATCACGCCGGCCAGCGGCGAGGTGTTCGACCGGCTCGAGACGGCCCTGGCCCCGCTCGGCTTCGAGGTCCACCGCTTCGTCGCCGGCGAGGCGCCGGACGGGCCGGTCGAGAATCTCTATGCGAGCCGCGGCTCGGGCGGACGGCATCTCGGCTTTGCCGGGCATCTCGACGTCGTGCCCGCGGGCGAAGGCTGGGCGAGCGACCCGTTCGCGCCCGACCTGCGCGCCGGCCTGCTCCACGGCCGCGGCGCCGTCGACATGAAGGGCAGCATCGCCGCCTTCGTCGCCGCCTGCGCGGCGACGGCCGACCAGGACGGAACGATCAGCCTGATCATCACCGGCGACGAGGAAGGCCCGGCGACCTACGGCACGCCGAAGCTGATCGAGTGGATGGAGGCGCGCGCGATTCGGCCGGACATGATCCTGATCGGCGAGCCGACCTCGGAGGCGCGGCTCGGCGACATCGCCAAGATCGGCCGGCGCGGCTCGGTCAACATGTGGATCGACGTGCCCGGCACCCAGGGCCATGTCGCTTATCCCCACCGCGCCGACAATCCGGTGCCGCGACTGGGCCGGCTGATCGCGGCGCTCGACTCGCTCCATCTCGACGACGGCAACGACATCTTCCAGCCGTCCAATCTCGAGATCACCGCGGTCGAGACGAGCAGCCGAGCCACCAACGTCATTCCCGGCCGGGCGCGGATCCAGCTCAACATCCGCTTCAACAATCTCCAGCGCGGCGCCGACCTGGTCGAGCTCGTCCGCCGCACCGCCGAGGCTCAGGCGCCCGGCGCCGTCGTCGAGGCGAAGATCTCGGGCGAGGCCTTCCTGACGCCGCCGGGGCCGATCTACGACATCGTCAGCGAGGCGATCCGCGCCGAGACCGGGATCTCGCCGCGTCTCTCCACCCATGGCGGCACCTCCGACGCGCGTTTCCTGATCGCGCTCTGCCCGGTGGTCGATTTCGGCCTGCCCAACGCCACCATGCACAAGCTCGACGAAGCGGCCGCGGTCGAGGACATCCGCAGCCTGCAGCGCATCTACGAACGGGTGATCCGCCGGGCGCTGGCCGGCTAGACCGGATTGTGATCTGATCGCATCAGATCATCCGATCTAGGGGCTTGATATGTCGCGATTTCCGAGTCGTCGGATGTTCCCATCCGACTAGAAATCGCTCTAGCCCCACGGCGATCGCGGCGCCGCGCTAGCGGAGCGAATCGTACAGCCGTTCCAGCCGCGCTTCCGCGTCGCGCGGATAGGTGACTTCATTCTCGAACACGAACGGGTCGCCGGGTGCCGGCTTGGTGCGGTCGGCGAGATCGTCCCAGAGCGTCAGCCAGACGTTGAAATGCCGCACCAGGCCCGTCGCGGCATCCTGCATCTCGTCGGGCAGCAAATAGCCCTTCGCCATCAGCAGCGAGCAGACGGCTTTGTTGATGCGCCTCAGGCTGCAGGCCCAGAGCCAGGTCCGGCCGTTCGCCAGATAGTCCTGATAGGCGGCGCGCGCGCACAGGAAGTGCATGTGCAGCGGGCCGAGCAGCTCGTCGAGCAAGGGATTGGCGGTCACTCCGGCCTCCGCGACATGTTCGGGCAGTCTCTGGTTCGCCGGCGTAAGGGCAAGTTGCCGGGACGCGAAGGGCTATTTCTTCCGTCTCAGCACGATGTAGAGCGCCCCGGCGCCGCCGTGGCGGGGATGGGCGGCCCGGACGGCGGCGATGTCGGCGGCGTGGCGGGAGGCGTGGAGCCAGTCGCCGACCGCCGCGCGGATGGCGCCGCGCGCGACCGGCCGGCGATCGTCGCTCGGCGGCTTGCCGGTGACGAGCAGCATCAGCCGCGCGCCGCCGGCGATCGCCTGGGCGAGCCGGTGATCCAGCAGCTCGTAGGCGGTGGCGAGATTGTGGCCGTGAAGGTCGACGACCGCGTCGGGCGTGACCAGGCCGCGCGCCAGCCGCCTGTCCCACGTCGAATCGAGCGTCGTCCCGGGTACGGCGCGCTTCGGCGCGGCCGCAGCGGGTGGGGACGGCGCAGCCCGGGCCCGCGGCACGGGGCTCGCCGCCGGGGGCGCAGCGGCCGGCTCGGGCGCGTCAGCCGCCGGGGAGGCCCGGCCAGGCAGCGGCCGGACCGACTCCACCACCTTGCGCCATAATGCGCGCTCCTCAGCGCTGAGCCGGCGCAAGGGCGTTGCGGGTGGATAGTCGGGCGAGGCTGCCCCGCGGCAGCAGCAGATAGGCGCGGCCGCGCGCCGACATGCCGCCGGCGATCGTCGCCGCCTGGGGACCGGCGCCCCAGAAGGTGTCGAAGCGATTGGCGCCGCGGATCGCGCCGCCCGTATCCTGCGCGACCCACAGGCCGTCGGCGAGGCTGTTGTCCATGCCGGCCAGGATGACCGGCGCGCCCAGCGGAACGAAGCGCGGGTCGGCGGCGACCGACACCCGGGGCGTGACCGGCCGACCGAGCGCGCCGAGCGGGCCGGGCCCGGTCAGCTCGCGGAAGAAGACATAGCTCCTATTCTCCCGCATCAGCGCCCGCCCCTCTTCCGGATGGGCGCGCAGCCAGGCGGTGATCGCCTGCATGGTGATCGGGCTCTGGAGGATTCCGCGCTCGCGCATCAGCCGGCCGATCGCGACATATTCGCGGCCATTCTGTCCGGCATAGCCGATCCGCATGACGCCGCCGTCGGGCAGGCGCAGACGGCCCGATCCCTGGATCTGGAGGAAGAAGAGGTCGACCGGGTCGGCCGCCCAGGCGATCTCCAGGCCGCGTCCGGCGAGCGCACCGGCCTCGATGGCGGCGCGGTCATGATAGAGGACGTAGCGCCCCTCCCCGTCGAGGCGGCCGCGGCCCGATTCGCCGGTCAGCGGATTGCGGTCGAGCAGGTCGTCGGGCTTGGCGTAGACCGGCACGTCGTAGCCCGGCCGCCGATCGCGGGAGCCGGCAATCTCCGGCTCGTAATAGCCGGTGGCGAAGGCCGTGCCGTCGCCGACCGCGACCGTCTCGAAATGCGCGGCGAAGAAGGCGAGCGCATCGGCATTCCCCCAGCTGGAAGCGGCGGCGCAGGCCGTCGCCCAGTCGGCGGGCCTGGCGAGGCCCGACAGGTCCGCGCGACGGACGATGTCGGGACAGCTGATCCGGAAGGCGGCGAGCGCCGATGCGGCGGCGGCCGGCGAGATTTCGAGCGCGCCCAGCGCCGGGCCGGGGCGAACTCCCGCCTGCGCGGCGGTCGCTGGAGGAAGCGGCGCTTCGGATGGAGGCGGCGTCTGGGCCGGAGGCGGCGTCACGACCGGAGGCGGGGTCGGGACGGTGCGCGGCGGCGGCACGACGCGCGCGCAGCTCGCCAGCGCGATCAGCAGCGTGAAGCAGAGGAAGGAGCGCAAGGAGAAGGAATCGCGGCGGTGCACGAAGGAAGGCTTAGCGAGGAAGGCAGGGAGGAGGAAGGGAGACGGGCTCGCCTCGCGAACTCAGCAGCGAATGGCAAACGCCAAATGAAACCCTCGCGCCAAAAAAAAGCCCTCCCCATCAAGGGGAGGGCTTAAGTCGGAAGGATGCGTCTTACGCCCCGGCCTCAGGCGACTTCGTCGGTCTCGACCAGGACCCAATTGGGATCGTCGCTGCCGACGGTGCGGCGGAAGGTCCAGACGTCGTGTGTCGGCACGGCGTCGGTGAGCGAACCGGCGACCACCTCACCCTCGGCATTGCGGGTCACGGCGGCGACGAAGGCGTCGAAGCGGACGTCGATCTCCGCGACGCGGCCGTCGAGGCGGGCATCGTCGATGGCGGCGCGCTCGATCGCGACCAGACGGTTGTCGAGCTTGTGGCCGGCGGCCTCGCGCTCGGCGATCGCCGCCTCGAAGGCGGCCAGCACCTCGCCGCTGGCGAGGAAGGCGAGCTCTTCGCGGTCGCCCTTCCAGAACGCCTCGAGCACCATCCGGTAGGCGCCTTGCGCGCCTTCCAGGAAACGGGCGACGTCGAAGCCGGGATCGGCGGCAACGATTGCGCGGATGCCGGCAGCGGCATTCTGATCGAAGGCGAAGCCGCTCGGCTCGGCGGCGCCGAGCTTGGGCTCGGCCGGCGCGGCGGCGGGCTCGGTGCCCGGGGCAGCTTCGGGACGGGTGACAGGACGCTGTTCGTGGCCCGTGCGCTGGCCCAGAACCGCATAAAGCCGCAGCCCAACGAACAGGGCTATCATGGCCAGCAGCACGATTCCGACGGTCAAATCCATTCTCCTTGGAGGCCCTCCTACATAGGCGCGTTGCCGACCCGTTTCAAATCCGCATTCCGCGCAACGAACAAGGGACGCGGATGTTGCGTGCCGCCGTGGCGCCTGCTACCCGCCCGCAGGCGTGACCGCGCCTCCCCAAGGGACCGGGCTGCGGCGTTTTTCCAGAAACATTCCAAGGGGTTGACACGATGGCCGAACAGGATGGCAGCAACGGCGCAGTCGAGCAGGCGATCGGCGGAGCCGACAATATGCCGCAGGTCGGGGTCGTCGCCCAATATGTGAAGGACCTCAGCTTCGAGAATCCGAACGCGCCGGCGGTCTATCAGTGGCAGGGCCAGCCCCAGATGGACGTGCAGTTCAACATCGGCGCCCAGCCGGTCGGCCAGGACCTGCACGAGGTCGTCCTCAAGGTCGAGATCAGCGCCAAGGCGGACGAAGGCACCGCCTTCCAGATGGAATTGCTCTATGGCGGCCTGTTCGCGCTTCGCAACGTCCCCCAGGAGCAGCTCCAGCCCTTCCTTCTCGCCGAGGCGCCGCGCATCCTGTTTCCGTTCGCGCGCCGGATCATCGCCGATGCGACGATCGACGCCGGCTTCCCGCCTCTGCTGCTCGATCCGATCGACTTCGCCAGCCTCTACATGCAGCGCGCCGCGCAGCAGCAGGCGGAGGAGACCGGGGGTCAGGCCGGGGAAGTGACCGGCCAGGCCTGAATCCGGACGGGGGGAGGACCGGGCGGTCATGAGCCTGCTCAGGTCGACGGGGATCATCGGCGGCCTCACCTTGGTCAGCCGGCTGGCGGGCTTCGCGCGCGACATGATCCTGGCGCGGGTCCTCGGCGCCGGCCTCGCCGCCGACGCCTTCCTGCTCGCCTTCCAGCTCCCCAACATCTTCCGCCGGCTGTTCGCCGAGGGCGCCTTCTCGGCCGCCTTCGTCCCCTTGTTCAGCCGCCGGCTGCACGGCGAGGACGGCCGCGCCTCGGCGGAGGCCTTCTGCCGCGATGTGCTCTCGGTGTTCGTGCCGATCCTGATCGGCTTCGCCGCCCTCTTCGAGCTGGTCATGCCGGCGATCGTCTGGGTCATGGCGAGTGGCTTTGCCGAAGTGCCGGGCAAGTTCGAGCTGGCGGTCGCACTGTCGCGGATCACCTTTCCCTATATCGTGCTGATCAGCCTGGTCTCGCTGCTCACCGGCATCCTCAACTCGCTGTCGCGCTTCGCGCCGGGCGCCGCCTTCCCGATCCTGCTCAACATCGCGCTCATCGCCGCCCTTCTCGCAGGCGACCGATTGCGCGCCGCGGGCGGGGATGACGAGACGGTCGCCTTCGCGCTGGCCTGGGGCGTCGCCGCCGGCGGCATCGTCCAGCTGCTCTGGATGTGGTTCTGGGTGCGGCGCGCCGGCATCCGCCTTCCGTTGCACCGGCCGCGGCTGACCCCGGAGGTGAAGGAGCTGGGCCTGATCATCCTGCCGGCGGTGTTCGGCGCCGGCGTCTATCAGATCAATCAGCTGGTCCAGCTCTATTTCGTCACCAGCCTGCCGGAAGGCTCGCTCGCCTATCTCGCTTATGCCGACCGGCTCAACCAGCTGCCGCTAGGAGTCATCGGCATTGCGCTCGGCACCGCCATCCTGCCGGGGCTTTCGCGCTTCGTCGGCGGCGGCGACCGCGCCGGGGCGGATCGGCTGCAGTCGAGCGCGATCGAGTTGGCGATGCTGCTCACTCTGCCGGCGGCTGCGGCGCTCGCGGTCTGCGCGGGCCCGTTCGTCACCGCCTTCTTCCAGGGCGGCCGATTCGATGCGGCCGATTCGGCCATCACCGCTTCCGTGATCGTTGCTTTGGTCGCCGGGCTTCCGGCCTATGTCATGATCAAGGTACTGACCCCGGCCTTCTTCGCGCGCAAGGACACCCGCACGCCGGTCGTCGGCGCGCTCGTCGGCCTGATCTTCTTCGCCGGCTTCAACATCCTCTTCGTCGATCGCTACGGAATCGTCGGGCTGGCGGCGAGCAGCGCGATCGGCGCCTGGCTCAACACCCTGTTCCTCTACATCGTCCTGGTCCGGCGCGGCCTCTATCGGATGGACTCCACCTTGGTCGGGCAGCTGCTGCGCCAGGCGCTCGCCGCCGGGGCGATGGTCGCCGTCCTGCTGCTGCTGCGTCCGGCGCTGCAGGGCTGGTATGGCGGCTCCATCGTCGAGCGCGCGGCGTCGGTCGCCGCGCTGGTGCTGGCGGGGGCGGTCGCCTATTTCGGCGTCGCCGCGCTCGACGGCGCCGTCGATCGGACGCGCCTGCAGCTGCTCATGAAGAGGAAGACGTGATGCGTATCATCTCCGGCATCCAGCCGACCGGGAATCTCCATCTCGGCAATTATCTCGGGGCGATCCGGCGCTGGGTGAAGCTGCAGGACGAAGTCGAGGGCGCCGACAATTTCCTGATCTTCCTCGCCGACCTCCACGCCATCACCGTCTATAACGATCCGGCCGAGCTGAGGCGCAACATCCACGGCATGGCGGCGGCTTTGGTGGCCTGCGGCATCGATCCGGCACGGACAGTGCTGTTCAACCATGCCCGCGTCCCCGCTCATGCCGAGATGGCCTGGCTGCTCGGCTGCACGGCCCGCATCGGCTGGCTCAACCGGATGACCCAGTTCAAGGAGAAATCGGGCAAGAACCGGGAGGGCGTCAGCATCGGCCTCTATGCCTATCCGGTGCTCCAGGCCGCCGACGTGCTGCTGTATCAGGCCACACATGTGCCGGTGGGCGAGGACCAGAAGCAGCATATCGAGCTCACCCGCGACATCGCGATGAAGTTCAACACCGATTACGGCGTCGACCTGTTCACCGTCCCGGAGCCGCTGATCGGCGACACGGCCGCGCGGATCATGTCGCTGCGCGACGGCCGCTCGAAGATGTCGAAGTCGGACCCGTCCGACATGAGCCGGATCAACCTCAGCGACGATGACGATTCCATCGCCCAGAAGATCCGCAAGGCGAAGACCGACCCCGAGCCGCTGCCCGACAGTTTCGAGGCGTTGTCCGGCCGGCCCGAGGCCGAGAATCTGGTGAGCATCTACGCCGCCCTCACCGATCGAACGCCGCAGTCGGTGGTCGAGGAATATGCCGGCAAGGGCTTCGGCGCGTTCAAGCCGGCGCTCGCCGACCTGCTCGTCGAGTCGCTGGGACCGATCCGCGGCCGCCTCGACGATTTCGCCGCCGATCCCGCCGCCCTCGACCGCATCCTCGCCGACGGCTCCGCCCGCGCCGCCGAGCTGGCGAAGCCGACTCTGGAAGGCGCCTACCGGGCGCTCGGCCTGCCGCGCTGACTTCGGCCGCGAGCGCCCCTCTTCGGAGGAGAGGCTGGGCGCTGCGCATCCTCGCTACGGCTCTGTCCCCTGGAGATCGCGCCCCGGCCCGGACGCGATCTCCACCTTCACTCCCCGTTCAGCAATCCCTTCATCCGCCATTCAGCGCTTCTTTGCGATAACGGCCAAGTTGTTCTATATCCGGGACAAATGTTCCGCGTCGAAAGGCCTTTCAGAATGTCGTTCAAGAAGAAGATGCTGGCGCTCACCGCGCCGGTCGCCGCGCTCGCGCTGAGCGCCTGCGCAACCGGCTTTCCCGCCCAGGTGCAGCGCTTCCAGGCGATGCCGGCCCCGCAGGGCCAGACCTTCGTCATCCAGCCGGCGGACCCCGAGAGGAGGGGCAGCCTCGAATTCTCGCAATATGCCGACCTGGTTCGCCGGAACCTGATCGAGATGGGCTATGCCGAGGCCGCGTCGGCCGAAGGCGCCACCATGGTCGTGACCCTCGATTACGGCGTCGACGATGGGCGCGAGCGGGTCGTCGCCCGTCCCGATCCGTTCGGCTACGGCTTCGGCTATCGGCCCTATTACAGTCGCTTCGGCTATTTCGGCCATCGCCGCCACCCCTTCTACTGGGGCTGGCACGATCCGTTCATGTTCGGCGGTGGCGGCTACGATATCGACAGCTATACTCTCTATACGAGCTTCCTCGACATGGACATCCGCCGCACCGCGGACGGCCAGGCGTTGTTCGAGGGTCTTGCCCAGGCGCGCTCGCGCAGCAACGCGCTGCCGGCTTTGGTGCCGAACCTCGTCGAAGCGATGTTCACCAACTTCCCGGGCAATTCGGGCGAGACGGTGCGGATCACCGTGGCGCCCGAGCGCGAGGAACGCTGAGGCTCCGCCCGCAGCAAAGGAATGAGGAAAGGGCCGGGAGACCGGCCCTTTCTTTTTGGCTGCACGGTCGCAACACGATAGCCGCTCATCCTGACTAGCCGGTGAGCCTGTCGAACCGGCGTATCGAGGGACGGTCCTTCGATGCGGGCCTTCGCCAAGCTCAGCCCTGACTCAGGATGAGCGGGCTCGGGCGGGATATGCGACGGCGCCGCGCCCCTCGTCTGCCCTCAGCTCTCGAGCTGGCGCGTCAGCAGGCGGATGTCGGCGTCGAGCTCGGCGTCCTGAGCGCGCAATTTCTCTATCTGGCGGACGGCGTGGATCACCGTCGTATGGTCGCGTCCGCCGAAGCGGCGGCCGATCTCGGGCAGAGAGCGCGGGGTCAGCTGCTTGGACAGATACATGGCGACCTGGCGCGGGCGCGCGACCTCGCGGGCCCGCCGCGCGCTCGTCATCTCCGCCTTGCGGATGCGGTAATGGTCGGAGACGCGGGTCTGGATCTCGTCGATCGAGATCCGGCGCTGGTTGGCGCGCAGGATGTTGGCGAGGACCTCGCCGACGAAATCGAGGTCGATCGGCCGGTTCTGCATCATCGCGTAGGCGGCGATGCGGTTGAGCGCGCCCTCGAGCTCGCGCACGTTCGAGCTGATCCGCTTGGCGAGGAACATGACGACGTCCTCTGGCACCTTCACGTCGGGAAGCTGCTCCAGCTTCTTGGTGATGATGTTGAGCCTGAGCTCGAGGTCGGCGGCATTGATGTCCGCGACGAGGCCCCAGCTCAGCCGCGACAGGATTCTCGGCTCGATTCCGTCCAGGTCCTGGGGTGCACGGTCCGAGCTGATCGCGAGCCGGCGGCCGGCCGAGATGATCTCGTTCATCGTGTGGAAGAATTCTTCCTGGGTCGATTCCTTGCCGGCGATGAACTGGACATCGTCGATCATCAAGAGATCGGCCGAGCGCAATTGCTGCTTGAACCGGATCGTCTCGTTGGCGCGGAGCGCGGCGACGAACTCGACCATGAACTTCTCGGCGGACATGTAGATGATCTTCGCCCGCGGCCGGACCCGGTGGAATTCGTGGCCGAGCGCGTGCAGCAAGTGGGTCTTGCCGCGGCCGGTTCCGCCATGGAGGAAGAGCGGATTGAAGGCGACGTTCTCGGCGGTGGCGAGAGTGCGGGCGGCGTTGAACGCCACCTCATTAGCCTTGCCGACGACGAAATTCTCGAAGCGGTAGCGGGGCTCGAGCGCCACCGAATAGAGACTGGGCTCGGCCTTCTCGGGCACCGGCTCCGGCAGCTCGGCCGGCCCCGGTATCTCGACCAGGGCGGCGGTGCGCGGCGCCGCGGCGCCGACCCCGATCCGGATCTGGCGGACGTCGGGCAGCCGCTGACGCCAGGCAAGGGCAAGCCGTTCGGCGAAATGGGTCTGCACCCAGTCGGCCATGAACTGGGACGGCAGCTCGAGCCGCAGCGTCCCGGTGTCGGCGTCGAAGCCGCCGAGCGAGATCGGCCGCAGCCAGCCATCGAACGTGCGCGCGCCGCAGTCCCGCCGAAGGCCGGCGCGAATCGACTCCCAGGCCGACGTGATCGGATCCGTCGTTCCCGTGTCGGTGTTCAGCGCGATAGTGTCGGCCGGCGTCTGCATGAAGCGCGCACCCCCTTTCCATGTCCCTGCCGCCAAAAGCGGCCTTTTCTCAGCGCAAAACTTCCCCCCACGGCGAATCACCCCCCGGGGCGCCGCTTCGGAACCAATTTTGCTGTTGCGTCCGACGGGAGATTCGCCCGTGCGGAAACTCAGTTGTAGGAACCCGATCGGAGTCCGATCAAGGGGTAAAAAATCCGCAACACAAATTATACCGGGTTGACACCAAAAAAGCGCGCAACTCCGCGGCCTTGCGAATTTGATCCAGTGTTTTCAATGACTTGGCTGATCATGCCGCCGCGCAGCATGGCGCGAATCGCGGAGACTCCTCGGCTTTTTCGCCGGCTTCTCGCAGACACGAAAAACCCGTCGGCCGAGGGCCGACGGGCGCTGTTTCCGGCATTAGAAGGGTTTAGCCGAGGGCGATGAGACGCCGCGTCAAACGCGACAGCTTCCGCGCCGCCATATTCTTGTGCAGCACACCCTTCGCGACTCCGCGTGCCAGCTCCGGCTGCACCCGCTTCAGGGCATCGCGCGCCTTATCCTTGTCGCCGGCGGCGAGAGCGGCCTCGACCTGCTTGACGAAGGTGCGGATGCGGCTGACGCGAGCGCCGTTGATGTCGGCGCGGCGCGCGTTGCGGCGGATACGTTTTCTGGCTTGCGGCGTGTTCGCCATTGGGGGGCCTCTTGTCTGAAATGAAAAGGGCGCGGCTTCACCCGCACCCGCTCAGGGGCGCCACTTAGGCGCAGAAGCGTCTTTGGTCAACCGCCCGCTCGGCCGAAATCAGCGCTGGCAGCGCGGGCAGAA
Source organism: Sphingosinicella terrae (assembly GCF_003347635.1). Classification (GTDB taxonomy): domain Bacteria; phylum Pseudomonadota; class Alphaproteobacteria; order Sphingomonadales; family Sphingomonadaceae; genus Allosphingosinicella; species Allosphingosinicella terrae. Next base: position 26,602 of record NZ_QDFY01000019.1, on the reverse strand, counting down.
GAAGGTCGAGCGGCCGCTGTCGACGCGGCGCCTGATCGTCGCCCCGCAATTCGGGCAGGCCTCGCCCTCGCGGCCATAGACCCGCCAGCTCGCCGAGAAATAGCCGAGCTCGCCATTGGGCTGGGCATAATCGCGCAGGGTCGATCCGCCGGCCGCGATCGCCGCCTCCAGCACCGACTTCACCGCCGCGGCGAGCCGGTCCAGTCGCATCCGGGAGATCCGGCCGCCCTCCCGGCCGGGGGCGATGCCGGCGAGATTGAGCGCCTCGCAGACATAGATGTTGCCGAGGCCGGCGACGATGCGCTGGTCGAGCAGCAGCGCCTTGATCGGCGCCACCCTCCCCTCGAGCGCCCGCTCGAGATAGGCGCCGTCGAAGGCCTCGCCGAGCGGTTCCGGTCCCATCTTTGCGAACGGCTCGGCGGCATCCAGCGAATCGGTCGCCAGCAGATCGAGCGAGCCGAACCTGCGGGGATCGTTGAGGCTTATTCGCCGGCCCTCGTCGGTCTCGATGGTGACGTGGTCGTGGGCGAGCGTTTCGGCCGGATCGAGCCGCCACGACCCCGACATGCCGAGATGGAAGACCAGGGTGTCGCCGCGGTCGGTCTCGATCAGCCCATATTTGGCCCGCCGGCCGAGACGGGTCACCCGCGCCCCGGTCAACCGCTGGCGAAGGTCGGGCGGAAAGGCGCGGCGCAGGTCGTCGCGGCGCAGCTCGATCGAGGCGATGCGGCGGCCCTCGAGGACGGGGGCGAGGCCTCGGACGGTCGTCTCGACCTCGGGAAGCTCAGGCATGGTCGAAACGGGTCCCTTCGAGAGCGATCCGCCTCTCCCTAGCCCGGCGCGGTGAAAAAAGCCCTCGGGAAAGCTGTCCGGGCTCCCGTGGCGACGCCGGATCATTTTGCGCCACTCTCGGTTCCCAGCCCCGGCAAATCTGGTCTAGAGGCGCGGTCATGGACAAGGTTTCATTCGGGCACGAACAGGTCGAGCCGGCGGAGAAGACCCGCCGGGTCGGAGGCGTCTTCTCGAGCGTCGCGTCCAATTACGATCTGATGAACGATCTCATGTCGGGCGGCCAGCACCGGCTGTGGAAGGACCAGTTCGTGCGCAGGGTGCGTCCGCGGGCGTCCGAGCGGATCCTCGACATGGCCGGCGGGACCGGCGACATCGCCTTTCGGATGGCGCGGCGCGGCGCCGAGGTGACGGTCGCCGACATCAATCCCGACATGCTGGCGGTCGGCGTCGAGCGCGCACGTCAGCGCGGCCTGGACGGGCTCGTCTGGGCCGAGGAAAATGCCGAGACCTTGTCCTTCGCCGACGCGCGGTTCGACGCCTACACGATCGCGTTCGGCATCCGCAACGTCACCCATATCGACCGGGCGCTCGCCGAGGCGCATCGCGTGCTCAGGACCGGCGGGCGCTTCTTCTGCCTCGAATTCTCGCAGACCCGCTGGCCGGGCTTTCGCGAGGCCTATCGCGGTTACAGCCGGTTCCTGGTGCCGCGGATCGGCCGCGTGGTCGCACGCGACGCCGATTCCTATCGCTACCTGATCGAGTCGATCGAGCGCTTCCCCGACATGGACGCCTTTGCCAAGATGATCCGCAAGGCCGGCTTCGGCAACGTCAAGGCCGAGCCGATCCTCGGCGGGCTCGTCGCGATCCACAGCGGCTGGAAGCTCTGATGTCGGCCGCACAGGCTTCATGACCAGTCCGGTCGTCCACGTCTGGCGCCTGCTCAAATGGGGGCGGGTCCTCGCCCGGCACGGCGCGCTGCGCGGTATCGAGCGGGATCCGAACACGCCGCTGCCGGTCAAGCGGCTGGCGAGGCTGGCCCGGTTCGGCGCGCGCATTCCCACCGTCCCCACTTATGCCGAGGCCTTCCAGGACATCGGCCCGGCCGCGATCAAGTTCGGCCAGGCGCTCGCCACCCGTCCCGACGTGGTCGGCGAGCAGGCGGCGAAGGACCTGACCCGGCTTCAGGACAGCCTTCCGCCGGCACCGTTCGAGAAGATCCGGACGTTGATCGAGGAGAGTCTGGAACGGCCGATCGGCGACATCTTCAGGGAGATCGACCCGGTGCCGGTCGGCGCGGCCTCGATCGCCCAGGTCCACCGGGCAGTGACGACCGAAGGCCGGCTGGTCGCGGTCAAGGTGCTGCGGCCGAACATCGAGGAAGACTTCGCCCGGGCCCTCGACACCTACGAATGGGCGGCGGCACAGGTCGAGCAGATGGGCGGCGAGGTTGCGCGCCTGCGCCCCCGCCTCGTCGTCGCCACCTTCCGGCAATGGACCAATCGCGAGCTCGATCTCAGGCAGGAGGCTGCCTCGGCCTCCGAGCTTCGCCAGAATCTGGAGGCGGAGAGCGGCTTCTTCGTTCCCGACATCGACTGGACGCGGACGTCGCGGCGGGTGCTCACGCTCGAATGGATCGACGGCATCAAGCTCACCGACCGCGATGCCCTGGTCGCCGCCGGCCACGACCTCAAGGCGCTCGCCGCCATCCTGGTCCGCGCCTTCCTGCGCCAGTCGGTGGTCGACGGCTTCTTCCACGCCGATCTGCACCAGGGCAATCTGTTCGCGCTCCCGGACGGGCGCCTGGCGGCGATCGACTTCGGCATCATGGGCCGGATCGACCGGCAGGCGCGGATCTGGCTCGCCGAGATCCTCTACGGCCTCATCACCGGCAATTACCGGCGGGTCGCCGAGATCCATTTCGAGGCGCAATATGTGCCGCCCCACCACAATATGGAGGAGTTCGCGACCGCGCTGCGCGCCGCCGGCGAGCCGATCCGTGGCCTGCCGGTCAAGGACATCTCGGTCGGGCAGATGCTCGACAGCCTGTTCAAGATCACCCGCGACTTCGACATGCCGACCCAGCCGCATCTGCTGCTGCTCCAGAAGACGATGGTCATGGAGGAAGGCGTCGCCACTGCGCTCGACCCCGACATCAACATGTGGGAGACGGCCGAGCCCTTCCTTCGCGAATGGGTGCGCGGCGAATTGGGCCCCGAAGCCCGCCTCGCGGACGAAATCGTCAAGGGGGTCCGCCTGCTGCGCAAGCTCCCCGACCTGGTGCGGCGCATCGACTATTATTATCCGCCCCCCGGCGCGGCGCCGCCGGTGCCGCCGCTCCCCGAGATCGCGATCGTGCGGCCGCACCGTTACGGCTGGGCGGCCCTCACCAGCCTGCTCTCGGCCGCGGCCGGCGCCGCGATCGCCCTCGCCTTCACGATGACGTGACCGGCGCGCGGGCTCGCGCTTGATTTCTCCGGCCCCGCAACGAACATGGACATGGAGTCGCCGGAGAGCCATGCACGACCGATGCTGAACAAGCGCATCCTCCTCATCGTCGGCGGCGGCATCGCCGCCTACAAGGCCTGCGAGCTGGTCCGGCTGATCCGCAAGGCGGGCGGCAGCGTCCGCTGCGTCCTGACCAGAAGCGGTGCCGAGTTCGTGACTCCGATGACCCTCGCCGCGCTCTCGGAGCAGCCGGTCCATACCAGCCTCTGGGACCTCAAGGACGAGGTGGAGATGGGCCATATCCAGCTCTCCCGCGAGGCCGATCTCATCCTCGTCTGTCCGGCCACAGCCGATCTCCTCGCCCGGATGGCCGCGGGAATCGCGGATGATCTCGCCACCACCTTGCTCCTCGCCACCGACAAGCCGGTCTTCGCCGTGCCGGCGATGAACGTGCGGATGTGGCTTCACGAGGCGACCCGGCGCAACGTCGCACGCTTGCGGGAGGACGGCGTCCAGATCCTCGACCCCGACGAAGGCGAGATGGCGTGCGGCGAATATGGTCCGGGCCGTCTGCCCGAGCCGGCGGCTGTCCTCGCCTGGCTCGAGCGGGTCCACGGCGAGACGGCGGCCCGCCCCAGCGCGATCGAGGCAGCACCGCTTGCCGGCCGCCACGTCATCGTCACCGCCGGCCCGACCCACGAGCCGATCGACCCCGTACGGGTGATCGCCAACCGCTCCTCCGGCAAGCAGGGCTTCGCCATCGCTTCGGCGCTGGCGCAGCTCGGCGCACGCGTGACGCTCGTCTCCGGCCCGGTCGCCCTGCCGACGCCGCCCGGCGTCCGCCGCATCGACGTCGAGACCGCGGTCCAGATGGAACGGGCGGTCCAGACCGCGCTTCCCGCCGATGCCGCGGTGCTGGTCGCCGCGGTCGCGGACTGGCGGGTGGAATCCACCCCCCAGAAGCTCAAGAAGGCGGACGGGCCGCCGCCGCTCCGCTGGTCGGCCAACCCGGACATATTGGCCGGTCTCGCCGCATCGCCCGCGCGCCCGCGCCTGCTGGTCGGCTTCGCGGCCGAGACCGAGAACGTCGTCGCCGAGGCGCAGGCGAAGCGCGCAAGGAAGAACAGCGACTGGATTGTCGCCAATGACGTCTCCGGGGACGCGATGGGCGGAGAGACGAACCAGGTCCATCTCGTCACCGCCGACGGCGTCGAGAGCTGGGATCGGGCCGCCAAGGCCGAGGTGGCACGGCGCCTCGCCGACCGGATCGCGGAGCAATTGTCGCGGGGGGATTGAGACGATGGGCAAATGGCTGCTGCTGACGCCGTTGGGGAGGCTCGGCGATCTCGGGCTCCTGCTGCTTCGCTGGGTGACCGGCGCATTTCTCGTCTTTCAGAGCCACGACAATGTCCTCAGCGCCGAGCGCATGGACGAGTTCGTCCGCTTCCTCGAACAGTTCGGCTTCCCCTCGCCGGCGCTGATGGCTCCGCTCTGCGTGTGGGCGCAGTTCCTGTGTGGCTTCGCCTTCATCCTCGGCCTGCTCACCCGCTGGGCCGGGATCGTCACCACGTTCGTGTTCATCGTCGCGGTCCGGATGGTGCACTGGCCGCAGGACTTTCCCGGCTGGTGGCCGGCTTTGATCCTCGTCTTCCTCGGAATCCTGTTTGCGACCCAGGGCGCCGGCCGCTACGCGCTCGACGAACTGATCGCACGCAGGAGCGGGAATGATCGACATCAAGGTTAAGCGTCTGCCGCATGGCGAGGGCCTCCCCCTCCCCGGTTATGCCACCGAACATGCCGCCGGGCTCGATATCGTCGCCGCGGAAAGCCTCGCGCTGGAGCCCGGCAAGCGCCACGCCGTCGCCACCGGCTTCGCCATCGCCATCCCCCACGGCTACGAGGTGCAGGTGCGGCCCCGCTCCGGCCTCGCCTTCAAGAACGGCATCTCGGTGCTGAACACGCCCGGCACGATCGACAGCGACTATCGCGGCGAAGTGAAGGTGATCCTCGCCAATCTCGGCAGCGAGCCCTTCCAGATCGTCCGCGGCGAGCGCATCGCCCAGCTCGTCCCGGCGCCGGTCCTGCAGGTGCGCTTCGAGGAGGTGGAGGATCTCGACGCCACCGCCCGCGGGGAAGGCGGCTTCGGCTCGACGGGGCGGTGATCCTCAGCGACGCCCAGCTCGACCGCTATGCCCGCCACATCGTCCTCAAGGAGATTGGCGGCGAAGGCCAGCGCAGGCTGCTCGAAGCGAAGGTGACCTTGATCGGCGCCGGCGGCATCGGCTCGCCGGCGCTGCAATATCTCGCCGCCGCCGGCGTGGGATCGCTGCGGGTGATCGACGACGACCGGGTCAGCCTCGACAATCTCCAGCGGCAGGTGCTGTTCGGCACCGGCGACGTCGGCCGGATGAAGACCGACGCCGCCGGCGAAGCCGTCGCGCGATTGAACCCGGAGGTCCGCTTCACCGCCGTGAACGCCCGGCTCGACGGCGCCAATGCCGGCGCGCTGATCGGCGAGGCCGACATCGTCGTCGACGGCAGCGACAATTTCGCCACCCGCCTCGCCGTTTCCGACCATTGCACCCAGGCCCGCATCGTTCTGGTCTCGGCGGCGATCGGGCAGTTCCAGGCGCAGATCGGCACCTTCCGCGGCTGGGAGGCGGACAGGCCCTGCTATCGCTGCTTCGTCGGCGACGCCTTCGATGCCGAGGATTGCGACAGCTGCTCCGAGCTGGGCGTGCTCGGCGCGATGGCGGGGATTGCCGGCAGCTGGGCGGCGATGGAGGCGGTTCGCGCCGTCACCGGCTTCGGCGGCGATCCCGCCGGCAGGCTCCACATCTTCGACGGCCTCGCACCGGGCCTGAGGACGATCCGGATCGTCAAGGACCCGGCCTGCCGCACCTGCGGGGCGGCGGCGCCTATCCCCGCCGGATAGCCCGAGCGTCAGGCGCCGAGCAGGCGAAGCGCCTCGTCGAAGAAGCGCCAGGTCTCGCGCGGCTGCGCGACGAATAAGACAGCGAGACCGGCAACGACGCCGATCGGGACGAGGTGCCAGCCGAGCAGGCGACCGAGCAAGCTCGGCCGATGCGGCGCCGGGGCCGGCGCTCCGGCGGTCCGCGCCGCCGCCAGAGCGGGATCGCCGGCCACGGGCGCCAGCGCTTCATGGAGGACCAGCTCGTCGGCCGGGAGGCCAAGCACGATCGACTTCTCCGCCTCGAACTCCTCGGCGGAAAGCGCCCCGAGGTCGCGCAGGCGAGCGAGCCGCTCGATCGCCGTCAGCCGGTCGTGGACGATCGCATATTCGGGGGTGACCGCCGGCAGGGTTGCCGGGGTCGGCGCCGGCGAAGCCGCCGGGACCGGGAAAGACGATGCCGCCGGCTCGAAAGCCGGCGGCAAGATACGCTGCGCTACATTTACGGGTGCGGGCGCGGCAGGCAACGTCTCGCGCGGGACCAGCGACAGTCGGGGCGCGGACGGCGCAAGATCCCCGAGCTGATGACCGCGACTGATGACAAGCTTACCGTTACGCACCCGAACGTCCTTACGCCAACAAGGTAAAGCACGTTGCAGTGGATGGGGTAAATCCGGCGTCAACCAAGGCCTTCGGCTATTACGGTTTCTTCTTCTTGGCCGAGGATTTGGCCGGGGCGCGCCGCCCCTTTTTCTTGGCCGGCCCGCGCTCGGCGCGGGCATCGATGAGCTGCGCCGCCTCCTCGAGGGTCAGCGCCTCGGGTGAGACCGTGCGCGGCAGCGTCGCATTGGTCGTTCCGTCGGTGACGTAGGGACCGAAGCGGCCTTCCATCAGCTTGATCTCGAGCTCGGTCCGGGGGTGGGCGCCGAGCACCTTGAGCGGCTCGCGCGAGCCGCGGGCGCGGCCGCCGCCAGCCGCGGCGTCGGCGAGCTTGGCCACCGCGGCATTCATGCCGACCTCGAATATCTCGGCCGTCGAGGCGAGCTTCGCATACTTGCCGTCATGGGCGAGATAGGGGCCGTAGCGGCCAAGGCTCGCGGTGATCTCCTTTCCGCTTTCCGGGTGCAGACCGACCGTCCGAGGCAGCGCCAGCAGCTTCAGCGCCAGCTCGAGATCGAGCGAGTCTTGCGGGACGTCCTTGGGCAGCGAAGAGCGCTTGGCTTCCTTGCCGTCGCCGAGCTGGACATAGGGGCCGAAGCGGCCGGATCTCAGCGTGACCGGCAGCCCCGTCTCCGGATCCTCGCCCAGCCCTTGCGGGCCGCTGTCGTCGCTCGCGCCCTCGGCACCGAAGCGCCGCGTATATTTGCAATCGGGATAGTTGGAGCAGGCGACGAAGGCGCCGAAGCGGCCCCCGCGCAGCCCGAGCCGGCCCTCGCCGCAGGCCGGGCAGAGCCGCGGATCGCTGCCGTCCCCCTTGTCCGGAAACAGCCAGGGCGCGAGGAAGTCGTCGAGCGCGGCGGTGATGTCGGAGGGCTTCTGCTCCATGATCTCCGCGGTCTTCGGCTTGAAGTCGCGCCAGAAGGCCTCGAGCACCCGCCGCCACTCCATCCGGCCGCCCGAAATCTCGTCGAGCTCGTCCTCGAGATGGGCGGTGAAGTCATAGGAGACGTAGCGTTCGAAGAAGCGCTCGAGGAAGGCGGTCAGCAGCCGGCCGCTCTCCTCCGGGATCAGCCGGTTCTTCTCGGCGCGGACATATTCCCGGTCCTTCAGAGTCTGAATTGTCGACGCGTAGGTGGACGGCCGGCCGATGCCGAGCTCCTCCATCTTCTTGACTAGGCTCGCCTCGGAATAACGCGGCGGCGGCTGAGTGAAATGCTGCTCGGCATGGACCGACTTCATGTGCGGCCGGTCGCCCTCGCGAAGCCGCGGGAGACGGCGGGCCTCCTCGTCATTCTCGTCGTCCCGGCCCTCCTCGTAGAGGGCAAGGAAGCCGGGGAAGAGGACGACCTGGCCGGTCGCGCGCAGCGCATGCTGGCCGGTGCCGTCGACCAGCTCGGCCGTCGTGCGCTCGAGCCTTGCCGAGGCCATCTGGCTCGCCAGCGCCCGCTTCCAGATCAGCTCGTAGAGCCGGGCATGGTCGCCGGAGCCGGCCCGGTCGCGGGAGAAATCGGTCGGCCGAATCGCCTCGTGCGCCTCCTGCGCATTCTTCGCCTTGGTCTCGTAATGGCGCGGCTTGTCCGGCACATAGCCCGAGTCGTAGCGGTCGGCGACGGCGCGGCGAGCCGCCGAAATCGCCTCGGGCGCCATCTGGACGCCGTCGGTCCGCATGTAGGTGATCGCACCGTCCTCGTAGAGGTCCTGGGCGAGCCGCATCGTCCGCGCCGCGGCGAGGCCGAGCTTGCGGGCCGCCTCCTGCTGCAGCGTCGAGGTGGTGAAGGGCGGCGGCGGATTGCGGGTGAGCGGCTTGGTCTCGACCGAGGCGACGGTGAAGCGCCCCTGCTCGACGGCGCGCTTCGCCGCCTCGGCGGTGCCCTGGTCGCCGATCGTCAGCCGGTCGATCTTGTCGCCATTGTAGCGGACGAGGCGGGCGAGGAACTCGGTGCCGTCCGCCTCCATCGAGGCGGCGACGCTCCAATATTCCTGGCTCCGGAACAGCTCGATCTCGCGCTCGCGATCGACGATCAGGCGCAGAGCGACCGACTGGACCCGGCCCGCCGACTTGGCGCCCGGCAGCTTGCGCCACAGCACCGGCGACAAGGTGAAGCCCACCAGATAGTCGAGCGCCCGGCGGGCGCGGTAGGCATCGATCAGGTCCTCGTCGAGGCCGCGCGGGCGCTTCATCGCCTCGGTCACGGCCGACTTGGTGATCGCGTTGAACGTCACCCGCTCCACCTGCGCGGGCAGCGACTTGCGCTTCTGCAGCACTTCCTGGACGTGCCAGCTGATCGCCTCGCCCTCGCGGTCGGGGTCGGTGGCGAGGATGAGCGCGTCCGCCTTCTTCGCCTCGTCCGAGATCGCCTTCAGCTGGCGCGACTTGTCGGCATAGGTCTCCCATTCCATCGCGAAATCGGCGTCGGGATCGACCGAGCCGTCCTTGGCCGGCAGATCGCGGACGTGGCCGTAGGAGGCGAGGACGCGATAGCCGCCGCCGAGATATTTCTCGATGGTCTTGGCCTTGGCGGGCGATTCGACGACGACGAGTTTCATGTCTACCTTTCACGCGTACGCGTATAGGGTGGTGAGCACCTGCCGGAGACGTCAAGCCTGCTCGCAAGCCTCATTGATTCGCGCTGCGCTTAGTCTGAGGGAGCGGGGGACGCCATGAAGATCATACCGGTCTGGATATTGGGCCTTGCCGCATTTGTAACCGCGCCGGCCCGAGCGCAGGGCGCGGACGAATGGCTCTACCAGTCGCCGCTGCCCGAACTCGTCGTCGGCTTCCAGCGCGAACAAGGCGGCACGTCGATCGTCGAGCGCATACCGCCCGGCGAGACGGTGCAGGACTGGTCGCAGATGGTGACGACCCAGCGTTTTGCCGGCGCGATCGCGCGGGGCGTGAGCCTGGATCAATGGGTGAATGGGTTCGTCTCCGGGCTTGCCAATGCCTGCCCGGGCGCGAGGACGAGCGCGCCGCTCTTTTCGCGGCATCCGGATCATCGCGAGGTCGCCTTCCGCGTCGATTGCCCGCTCAATCCCGCGACCGCAAAGCCGGAAACATTCCTGTTGCGGGCTTTCGCCAGCGCCGCCGACCTGCACGTGCTGCAGGTCGCCTTCCGGCACGTGCCGTCCGCTGCGGAGGCCGGCTGGGCGGAGCGCCATCTCGAATCGGCGGTGCTTTGCGATGCGGCAAGCTCCGATTCGCCCTGTCGCGATACCGAGCGGCCAGGCCGCTGACCGTGCCGGCGGCCCCGGCCGTGCGGCGCGTATATGCCAATCTCCCGCGCCTCGGGCTCAAGGGGCGCTGACCCGGCCTCCGGCATGACGCTCGAGGCGGCCCGCCAGCTCGAGCTCCAGCAGGACCGACTGCACCACCGAGGCGGTCAGGCCGGACTGACGGACGATCTCGTCGACGGCGACCGGGGTCGGACCGAGCAGATCGGCGACCGATCGCCGCGCGAAATCGTCGGGATCACAGCCGGCTGGCGCCGGACGGTAGGGCGACCTCTCCTGGCGCACCCCCAGCCGGAGCGGCCGGAGCGCCTCGAGCACGTCCTCCGCCGACTGGATCAAGGTGGCCCCCTCGCGGATGAGGAGGTTGCAGCCCTGCGCCCGCGGATCGAGCGGCGATCCCGGGACCGCCATCACCTCGCGCCCGAATTCGGCCGCCTGTCGGGCGGTGATGAGCGAGCCGGACTTGGGCGCCGCTTCGACGACGACCGTTCCGGCGGCGATCCCGGCGATGATCCGGTTGCGATAGGGAAAATGGCGTGCCCGCGGCTCCAGGCCGGGCGGCTGCTCCGCGAGGAGCAGGCCGCGCTCGGCGATGGCGCGCTGCCGCCCCTCATTCTCCGGAGGATAGAAGATGTCGATCCCGCCGGCGACGACGGCGATCGTCCCGGTCTCGATCGAGCCTTCGTGCGCGGCGGTGTCGACGCCCCGCGCCAGTCCGGAAGCGACGACCGCCTTGGCCTCGCCGAGCTGCCATGCCAGCTGGCGGGCGAAGCGGCAGGCGGCGGCGGAGGCGTTGCGGGCGCCGACCATCGCCACCGTCTGCCGCGCCGCCAGCGAAGGGGCGCCCATCGCGACGAGCACCGGCGGCGCGCTCTCCGTCTCGGCGAGCAGCGGCGGATAATTCGGTTCGCCGAGGAACAGGTAATAGGCGCCGAGCCGGTCCACCCGCTCGACCTCGCGCTCCACCTGCTCGCGCGTGGCGAGGCGCGGCGTTGCGCCGCCGCCCCTCGCCGCCAGCTCCGGTACCGCGTCCAGCGCCGCCTGGGCCGAGCCGAACCGGGCGAGCAATTGGGCGAAGGTGACGGGGCCAATCTGTTCGGAGCGGATCAGGCGAAGCCGCGCGATCTGATCCGCATTCGCCGGCATCTCAGCGGCCGCCGCTCCCGACCCTGGGCTCCGTGCCGGCCGCGAGTCGGCGGACGTTGGCGCGGTGCTTCCAGATGACGAGCGCGGCCAGCCCGGCAAGGAGCGGGGCAAGGTCCGCCCGGCCGAGCAGCCACGCCGCGACCGGCGCGGCGACGGCGGCACTCATTCCGGCCACGGACGAATAGCGCGTCGCCAGGAGCATGAGGATCCAGACGCCGGCAAAGACGAAGGCGGCCGGCCAGTGCAACGCGGCGACGATTCCGATCAGGGTCGCCACGCCCTTGCCGCCGCTGAAGCGGAGCCAGACCGGGTAGAGATGGCCGAGAAAGGCACCGAGCCCGGCGATGGCGGCAAGCGGCGGCGCTTCCGGCCAGAGCGCGGCGGCGACGAGCACGGCGGCGGCGCCCTTGGCGGCATCGAGGATCAAGGTGGCGGCAGCGAGCCCCTTGCGCCCGGTCCGCAAGACGTTGGTGGCGCCGATATTGCCCGAGCCGATGGCGCGGACGTCGCCGAGCCCGGCAATGCGGGTGAGGACAAGGCCGAACGGGATCGATCCCAGCCCATAGCCGAGAAGGAGCGCGAGCAAGGTGGCGGCGAGAGAGTCGGCGATGATCTTCGGTCCCCTGTCGGGCTTGGTTAAGCGCTGCTCCGAGGCCGTGCAACTGCGTTTGCCGGGTCCCGGCCGGGGGGCTACAGGCGCGCGGATGCACCCCTCCGCGCCCCTGCTCGTCTTCGATTCCGGCGTCGGCGGCCTCTCCGTCCTCGAGGGGATCCGGACGCTGCTCCCGCAGGCGCCGATCGTCTATGCCGCCGACAGCGCCGGCTTTCCCTATGGCACGAGGAAGGCGGCCGAGATCGAGGCGCGGGTACCCGCTTTGCTCGGCCGGCTCGTCGAGCGCTACGATCCGCGGCTGATCGTCATCGCCTGCAATACCGCCTCGACCATCGCTCTCGACGCGGTCCGGGCGGCCCTCGATCTTCCCATCGTCGGCACCGTGCCGGCCATCAAGCCGGCGGCGGCGCTGTCGAGGACCCGGTCGATCGGGGTGCTGGGGACGCCAGCGACGGTCGTCCAGCCCTATGTCGACCGCTTGGCCGCCGACTTCGCCGCGGATTGCACGGTCCTGCGCCACGGCTCGGCCGAGCTGGTCGAACTGGCGGAGGCCAAGCTGCGCGGCGAGACGGGCGAGCTTTCCGCCTACCGCCGGATCCTCGAAGGCCTGCTGGGGCAGGCGGGCGGCGAGGCGATAGACACGATCGTCCTCGCATGCACCCATTTCCCCCTGGTTCAGCCGGAGCTCGAGGCGGCGGCGCCGCGGCCGATCGCATTCGTCGACGGCAATGCCGGCATCGCCCGCCGCACCGCCTGGCTGATGCGGGACGAAGGCTGGCCGGAGACGGCCGGAGAAGGAATCGCCCTGTTCACCGGGCCCGCTCCGGAGGCGGAGACCTTCCGCCTCGGCCTTGCCCGATTCGGGCTCTGCCGGATCGAGACGCTGCAGCGCTGACGGGAACCTTTCTCCGCCTCGGCGATCCGAGCGCAGGGAATCCCGCTCTTGCGAGCATTTCCTCTGGCGCTCTACGGGGTAAATCCTATATTGGCCGGCGAGCAACGGGGACGAGGGCTTTGGACTATCAACGCATCTTTGCGGAGGCGATCGAGCGGCTTCACGCCGAGGGCCGCTATCGCGTGTTCATAGATATCCTGCGCAACAAGGGCGCCTTCCCCAACGCGCGCTGCTTCGCCGGCCATAACGGGCCGAAGCCGATCACCGTGTGGTGCTCAAACGACTATCTCGCCATGGGCCAGCATCCCAAGGTGATCGAGGCGATGGAGGAGGCGCTGCACGATGTCGGCGCCGGCTCCGGCGGTACCCGCAACATCAGCGGCAACACCCATTATCATATCGACCTCGAAGCCGAGCTCGCCGATCTGCACGGCAAGGAAGCCGCCCTCCTCTTCACCTCCGGCTACATCTCCAACGAGGCGGCGCTGTCGACCATCGGCAAGCTGCTTCCCGGCTGCATCATCTTCTCCGACGCGCTCAACCACGCCTCGATGATCGCCGGAATCCGCAATTCCGGCTGTGAGAAGCGCGTGTTCCGGCACAACGATCTGGAGCATCTCGAGCAATTGCTCGCCGAGGCGCCTGACGACGCACCCAAGCTGATCGCCTTCGAGAGCGTCTATTCGATGGACGGCGACGTCGCGCCGATCGCCGCGATCTGCGACCTGGCCGACAAATATGAGGCGCTGACCTATCTCGACGAAGTCCATGCCGTGGGCATGTACGGCGCGCGCGGCGGCGGCATCTCGGAGCGCGATCAGGTCGCCCACCGCCTCAGCATCATCGAGGGAACGCTCGGCAAGGCGTTCGGCGTGATGGGCGGCTATATCTCGGCGGACAAGAATATCGTCGACGTGGTCCGCAGCTATGCGCCGGGCTTCATCTTCACTACCTCGCTCTCGCCCGTGCTGGTCGCAGGCGCGCTCGCCAGCGTTCGCCATCTCAAGCAGAGCTCGGCGGAACGCGAGTCGCAGCAGGCCTCGGCGGCAAAGCTGAAGGCGATCTTCGCCGACGCGAACTTGCCGGTCATGCCCTCGACCACGCACATCGTGCCGCTGCTGGTCGGCGACCCGGTCAAGGCCAAGCGGATCAGCGACATCCTGCTCGCCGAATATGGCGTCTACGTCCAGCCGATCAATTATCCGACGGTCCCGCGCGGCACCGAGCGGCTGCGCTTCACGCCCGGCCCCGCCCATGACGAGGCGATGATGCGCGAGCTCGCCGACGCCCTCGTCGAGATCTGGGACCGGTTGGAGATGCGGCTGGCGGCCTGAGTCGCCCCGGCCGACAATCGGTTCATCCCGCGGGCCCTGCGTTTACGTCGCCCCCGCGCTGCCCCTTTCAGGCACAGGATCCGCCGAGCCCCGACGGGCATGAATCGTCGCGATTGGGATAGTGCGGTTTCATGGCCCTCGCTCAGGCGCGGGAATCCGCAGGCCGCGGGGCATCAATCGCCTCTGCCTACATCGCGCCATTGTCGCGATGCCGACGATCACCCGATCCAATCCGGACCGCTGGAACTCATGACGAGACTGGCAGGAACGGCGACAAGGACAAAGGCGACCTGCCACCGGATCCACCAGGCCGGCACGCGCTCATCCGAATGGACCGCAAGATCGAGTACGACAACCATCCACAGCGACAGGCCGAGAATGAGCGGCCAGGACCAGCCGAGCCCCATGGAGAGGACGGCGCTGCCCAGACCAAGTACCATGCCCGCATAAGCCGACAATTCCGGAGCTTCGGCAAACTTGGCGCGCCATCCCGACCGGAGACTGAGAAATGCTGTGAGATAGAGCATCGCTGCCAGCCACGCCAAATGCCCCTTCACGCCGTCTTCGGCGACAATGGACACGACCGCGCAAGCCCAGACGAGACTAGCCCATCCCGCGCCTGACCGCGCTCCCGGCGAACTGATCGCCCGACCATCCTTCACCCGCGAGGCCCATGCACCGCCGAGATGGAAGGGCACGATGAAGACCAACAGCGCGACGACAGCAAACCCGACCGCAGCGGCCCACAGGCTCGTGGGAGGCGGATCGATGATGAGGCCGTAGTCTGCCGGCGCAGCCCCTATGGCCCACTGGACATTTGCGACCACCAACCCAGCGTCCCCTGCTTTGTCCGAGGCAGACACCGTAAGACCCATTTCTTAAGCTTCTGGGCTCGTCCTTTCGCCTGTTCCTGCTCTCCCCCGCCCTCCCCGGCCCGGCCCGGCCGCTGCTCAGGATGAGTCGGGGTGGGGCTGCAAGCGCAATATGCAGTGGCGAATCCCGGGCGGCTCCCCTAGGGAAAGCGTGAATTCCAACAGCGGAGACTCGGCGTGGGCGAACGGATCGTCATCGCTTCCGATCATGCGGCGGTGGAGATGAAGGCGATGCTCGTCGTCCATCTCCAGGCCGGCGGCCACGATGTCGTCGATCTCGGCCCCGGCGGGATCGATTCGGTCGACTATCCCGATTACGGCTACAAGATCGCCGAGGCGGTCGCTTCCGGCGAGGCCAGCCGCGGCGTCGCCCTGTGCGGCTCGGGCATCGGCATCTCGATCTCGGTCAATCGCCACCCCGCCTGCCGCTGCGCCCTGGTCTCGGAGCCGCTCTCGGCCCGCCTCGCCCGCGAGCATAACGACGCCAATGTCGTGGCGCTCGGCGCGCGGCTGATCGGCCCGGAAATGGCCAAGGCCTGCGTCGACGCCTTCCTCGACACGCCGTTCGGCGGCGGCCGCCACCAGCGCCGCGTCGACAAGCTCTCCAACCCCCATTTCGCCAAGGAACCCGCATGAGCAGCCGCCCCCTCAGCGACGTCCAGCCCGACGGCTTCTTCACAGAAACATTGCGGGAGGCCGACGGCGCCGTCGCCGATGCCATCGCCGCCGAGCTCGACCGCCAGCAGAACCAGATCGAGCTGATCGCCTCGGAGAACATCGTCTCGCGCGCCGTCCTCGAGGCGCAAGGCTCGGTACTCACCAACAAATATGCCGAGGGCTATCCGGGCCGGCGCTATTATCAGGGCTGCGCGCCGTCCGACTCGGTGGAGAATCTTGCGATCGAGCGGGCCAAGCAGCTGTTCGGCTGCGGCTTCGTCAACGTTCAGCCGCATAGCGGCGCCCAGGCCAATGGCGCGGTCATGCTCGCGCTCACCAGCCCCGGCGACACCATCATGGGCCTCTCGCTCGACGCCGGCGGTCACCTCACCCACGGCGCTCGCCCGGCCATGTCGGGCAAGTGGTTCAAGGCGGTGCAATATGGCGTCCGCCGCGACGATCATCTCATCGACTTCGACGAGGTCGAGCGTCTCGCCAAGGAGCACCGGCCGAAGCTGATCATCACCGGCGGCTCGGCCTATCCGCGCCACATCGACTTCGCCCGCTTCCGCGCCATCGCCGACGAGGTCGGCGCCCTGTTCATGGTCGACATGGCCCATTTCGCCGGCCTGGTCGCCGCGGGCGAGCATCCGACGCCTTTCGGCCACGCCCATGTCGTCACCACCACCACCCACAAGACGCTGCGCGGGCCGCGCGGCGGCATGGTGCTGACCGACGACGAGGAGATCGCCAAGAAGATCAACTCGGCCGTGTTCCCGGGCCTCCAGGGCGGACCGCTGATGCACGTCATCGCCGCCAAGGCGGTCGCCTTCGGCGAGGCGCTGCAGCCCGAGTTCAAATCCTATGCCCGCGCCGTGCTCGCCAATTCGAAGGCGCTGGCCGGCCGATTGAAGGAGCGCGGCGCCGATCTCGTTGCCGGCGGCACCGACACCCATCTCGCGCTGGTCGACCTCACCCCGATCGGCATCACCGGCAAGGATGCCGACGAGGCGCTGGAGCGGGCGCGCATCACCTGCAACAAGAATGCGGTGCCGTTCGACCCGCTGCCGCCGATGAAGACGAGCGGCATCCGGGTGGGATCGCCGGCCGGGACGACCCGCGGCTTCGGCGTCGCCGAGTTCCGGGACATTGCCGACATGATCGCCGACGTGCTCGAGGGCATTCGCGCCAACGGCCATGACGGCAATCAGCCGGTCGAGGCCGGCGTGCGCGAGCGCGTCCGCGGCCTGTGCGCCCGCTTCCCGATCTACGAGGGCTGATGCGCTGTCCCTTCTGCGCCCATGAGAACAGCCAGGTGAAGGACAGCCGTCCCACCGAGGACGGCTCATCCATCCGCCGGCGCCGGCAATGCGAGGATTGCGGCGCCCGCTTCACCACCTTCGAGCGGGTGCAGCTGCGCGACCTGATCGTCGTCAAATCGGAGAATCGCCGCGAGCCGTTCGACCGCACCAAGCTCGAACGCTCGATTGCCATCGCCTGCCGCAAGCGCCCGGTTGCGCCCGAACGGATCGAGCGGCTCGCTTCCTCGATCCAGCGCCAGCTCGAGACGAGCGGCGAAAGCGAGCTGCCGTCGAGCCGGATCGGCGAGATGGTGATGGAAGGGCTGAAGGCGCTCGACCCGGTCGCCTACATACGCTTCGCCTCGGTCTACAAGGACTTCCGCGAGGCGCGCGATTTCGAGCAGTTCGCCGGGACCGTGGGGGACGGATAGGCCTTCCGCCGTTCGAGCTCGCCGCTTCTCTCCTCCGCTCATCCTGAGTAGGGGCTGAGCCTGTCGAAGCCTGTCCTGAGCGCCGCCGCAGGCGGCGTCGAAGGGCCCCGTATCGAAGGACCGCCTTTTGGCCTTCTACACCTACATGCTCCGCTGCTCCGACGGCAGCTACTATACCGGCCACACGGACGATCTCGATCTGCGCCTGTCGCAGCATCAGAGAGGAGAAATTCGGGGCTACACGGAGAAGCGCCGACCGGTCGCGATTGTCTGGTCCGAGACCTTCCCCTCCCGCGACGAGGCCTTCGCTGCCGAGCGGCAGGTGAAGGGATGGAGCCGCGCCAAGAAGGAGGCCCTCATCAGAGGCGACCGGGACATGATCAGTCAGCTCGCGAAAAAGCCGATCCTTCGATACGCGGCATCGGCAAGCTCAACCGCTGCTCGGGACGAGCGGAAGGGGGCGGCATCGAAGGCTCCCCCGCCTGCCATCGTCCTCGTTCGCCCGCAGCTCGGCGAGAATATCGGCAAGGCGGCGCGGGCGATGCTCAATTTCGGGCTGACCGACCTGAGGCTGGTCAGCCCGCGCGACGGCTGGCCCAATCCGGCCGCGGGGCCGGCCGCTTCCGGGGCGGACCTCGTGCTGGAGCGGGCGCGAGTGTTCGGCAGCGTCGCCGAAGCGGTCGCCGACTGCCCGTTCGTGTTCGCGACGACGGTGCGCAAGCGCGGTCTCGTCATCCCCGTGGTGTCGCCGGAGGAGGCGGCGCGGGAGATACATGGCCATGACGGCCCGTCGGCAATCCTCTTCGGGGCGGAGCGGTCCGGGCTGGAGACGGACGAGGTCGCGCTGGCGGGGCGGATCGTCACCGTGCCGGTCAATCCGGATTTCCGCTCCCTCAACCTCGCCCAGGCGGTCATCCTCGTCGCCTACGAATGGTCCAAGCATGTCGCGCTGGCCGTGCCCACCGAGGGCGATGCCGCCGAGCCGCGGGCGCCGCACGAGCATCTCGAGGGCCTGATCGAGCAGCTTTACGGGGCGCTCGAGGCGGCCGACTATTTCCACCCGCCCGACCGGACTCCGACGACCAAGAACACCATCCGGACGATCCTCACCAAGGCGGGGTGGTCGACGCGCGAGGTCCAGGCGCTGCGCGGGATCGTCCGCGCCCTCGCCGAACCTCGCGCGCAGCGCAAGCGCCGCTCCCCCGCGGAGGAATGATCGATCTTGCGCGGTTTGCCGCCGCCTGAAGCGCGGCGGCCGGACATCTTGACTTTTCCGGCTTCGGAACGCATCCAGAAGGCCTTCCGGACATCTGCGCCAAGGGGCTGAGCAAGATGAAGAAAGTCCTTTTCGTGGGAGCAGCCATGGCGACCGCCGCGGCCGCCTACGGCCAGCAGGCGAACCAGGGCACGGGGGCTACGCAGAGCGGTTACGATCCCAACCAGGTGATCTGCCAGCGGATCGGCGAGACTGGATCGCGGCTCAACCGGCGCCGGGTCTGCCTGACCCGGGCCGAATGGGAGACGCGCCGGCGCGAGACCAAGCAGGGCGTCGACGACGCCCAGAATCGACGGATGTGGCCGGGCGAGTAACCGGCTGATCTCAAGAGGTTTCCGGTCCGCTTCCCGACGCCGGGGCAGCGAAAGCGGTTGACTCCGCGCCGCGCCTCTCCCATGTGCCCGCCTTCGCAATTGGCCCCGCACCCCTGGTGAAGCGGTGGCCGCGCCGGTCGCGTTCGGGTCCGGCGGTGCGGCTCCAGGGACCTGACGATAGCAAATTGGAGTCAATCATGTCGAAGCGCTCAAGCGCCAAGTACAAGCTCGACCGCCGCATGGGCGAGAACGTCTTCGGACGGCCCAAGAGCCCGGTCAACCGCCGCGAATATGGACCCGGCCAGCACGGCCAGCGCCGCAAGGGCAAGCTGTCCGACTTCGGCATTCAGCTGCGCGCCAAGCAGAAGCTGAAGGGCTATTATGGCGATGTCACCGAGAAGCAGTTCAAGCGGACCTTCCAGGAAGCGAGCCGCATGAAGGGCGACACCTCGCAGAACCTCATTGGCCTGCTCGAGCGCCGTCTCGACATGATCGTCTATCGCGCCAAGTTCGCGCCGACCATCTGGGCCGCGCGCCAGCTCGTCAATCACGGCCACATCCGGGTCAACGGCCGCAAGCTCAACATCGCTTCGGCGCGGATCAGCGTCGGCGACGTCATCGAGCTGGGCCCGAAGGCGCAGGAAATGGCGCTGGTGCTCGAGGCGCAGGGCCTCGCCGAGCGCGATATCCCCGACTATGTCGTGCCGGACGGCGCCAGCAAGATCACCTTCAACCGCGTCCCCACCCTGGACGAGGTCCCCTATCCGGTGCGGATGGAGCCCAACCTGGTCGTCGAGTTCTACTCGCGCTGATCCGGGGCTCCAGCCACCGCGAAGAGAAGGCCCGGGCTCGCGCCCGGGCCTTTTTCGTTGGGCGGCCGGAGCTCAGCGCGCGGCGAGCCGCTCGCCGAGCAGGTTGCCGATCCGCTGCAGCATCTGCGTCCGCGCGGACGAGTCGCCGAGATCGTGGGCCAGGCCCGGAAAGACGATCAGCTCGCTCTCCTTGCCCGCCGCCTCGAGCGCCGCATCCATCCGCCGGGAATGATCGATCGAGACGTTGATGTCGCGATCGCCATGGACGAGCAGCACCGGCGCCTGCAGCGCCGCCGCGCGGCGCAGCGGCGAGCCCTCGGCGACATGGGGGCCGCTGCCGATGAATTCGGCGACATTGCGCGAATTGGTGAAATCGCGGGCCTCGTCCTTGAGGAGCTGGAGGTCGGTGACCGGCGCGATGGCGACGATCGCCTTGAACAGGCCGGGCTCGACGACGCCGGACTGGAGCGCGGCATAGCCGCCATAGGACCAGCCCACGACCGCGAGCCGGTTCGCGTCCGCCGTTCCTTCCGAGGCGAGCCAGCGCGCGCCGGCGACGATGTCGCCGATCGAGGTGCGCCAGCTGCGGAAACCATTCTGCTGCAGCCACTGGTCGCCGAAGCCGGCGGACCCGCGATAATTGGGCTGGAGCACGGCATAGCCCAAATGGGCGAGATATTGGGCGAGCCAGTCGAAGCCCCATTCGTCCCGCGCCGAGGGGCCTCCGTGCGGCAGCACGACCGCCGGCAGGCCCCGCGCCTCCTGACCGGGCGGCAGCGTCAGATAGGCCGGGATCGAGACCCCGTCCGCGGACGGATAGGAGACCGCCTGCACCGTCGCCAGCGGGACGTTCTCCAGCTGCGGCCGGACCAGCATGATCTCGTTCAGCGTCCGCGCCTGCCGGTCGTGTACGAAATAGCGTCCGGGATCGGCGTCGCTGCCGGCATGGACGAGAATGCGGTTGCCGTCGTCGCTGGCGGTGCCGAAGTCGATCAGCGGCAGGTTCGGCATCGCCCGGGCGAGCGTGCGCGACAGCCGCTCATATTCCTCGTCGAAATAGACGACCCGGCGGCGATCTTCGGCGAAGGTGAGGCCGATCACGCGTCCGCCGTCGCTCGACCGGACGACATCGTCGACGTCCACCCGATCGTGGGCGAAGACCAGCTCGGTCGCCATCGAGCCGTCCAGCTTGACCCGGTAGAGGGCGAAGCGCCCGTCCAGCTTCTGCAGCACATAGGCGCTGTCCACGGTCGCATCCACCGCCAGCGGGATCATGCCTTCACGGGTCGCGGCGTCGTAGCTTCCGAAGCTGCGCCAGCTGCGGTCCGCCGCGGTGCGGTAATAGATGTCGGTGCGCGTGCCGAGCTGCCCGGTGGCGCCGCGCACGTCGTGCGAGCCCATCATCCGGACATTGGCGCGGCCGTCGCTGAGATACCAGCTCGCCTGGGCGTTCGGCGCCTCGATCCGGCTGGCGCGCAAGTTGCGGACGTCGATCATGTCCACGCCCAGGCCGTCCGCGCGGCGCGCGATTCGCGTGTGGGTCATGCCCGCCTCGGGCACATAGTCGCGGCTCATCATCACCATGCCGTCGCGGTCGGGCACCCAATCGATGATCGCCCCGTCGAACTGGCGCAGGCGCGCGTCGTGATAGGAATTGCGCTGCCCGAGCAGCTGGACGTTCTGCCCGTCATCGGCGTCGAAGGCGACGAGGCGGCCCATCGAGATCAACAGCCCGTCATAATCGGTGACCGCGATCACCCGGCAGACGATCCTTTCATTGCCGGCGAAGTTGCACCAGATCATCCTTTCCGGGTCACCGTCGGAATTGGCGACGAGCCGCGGCTGGCCGTCGCCGTCCAGCTCGTGAACAAAAACCATGGTGGAACGACCCGGGCCCGGCTGAAGGAACAGGACCCGGCGACCGTCCGGCGAGATATCGATATGCTCGACGCTTTCGCGGACGCCGAACAGTTCGGCCGGATTGGCCGCGGCTTGCGCGAAGGCACTTCCGGACACGAACAGTCCGGCGACGAATAGCATGCTCTTGTACATGAAAGCCCCCCTGATGCGGCCATGCTATTCACGGTCGCCGCACGGCGCAACATCCGAAACGCCCATGCTTGTCGGCAGCCGCCGGCGCTGCCAATAGGCGACGATCCCCACCCTCACGGACCCAAGCGGAGCCCGAGATGACGACCAGATCTGCCCTCGCCCTCCTTGCCGCCGCCGGCGTGCTCGCCGGCTGCGCCACCGCCCCGTCCGGCGGCGGCACGGCGCCGCAAATCCCGCTCCAGATGCTGCAGCGGGTAACCGAGCAACTCTCCTCCGACGCGTTCGAGGGCCGGGCGCCGGGAACGGCGGGCGAGGAGCGCACCGCCGAGCTGCTCGCACGCGAGTTCGAGCGTGCCGGCCTCCAGCCCGGCAACAATGGCAGCTGGTATCAGGAGGTGCCGCTGGTCGAAATCTCCGCCCGAGGCAGTCCGCAGCTGCGCGTCACCGGATCGGATCAGCCGCTGGCGTTCGACTATCGCACCGACATGGTCGCCGCCAGCTACCGGGTGCAGCCGCGGGTCGAGGTCGCAAACAGCGAGATCGTCTTCGTCGGCTACGGCATCAACGCCCCGGAGCGCGGCTGGAACGATTATGAAGGCCTCGACGTGCGCGGCAAGACCGTCATCATCCTGGTCAACGATCCCGACTGGAGCGCGCCGACGCTGGACGGGCCCTTCAACGGCCGGGCGATGACCTATTACGGCCGCTGGACCTACAAATATGAGGAAGCGGCGCGACAGGGCGCCGCCGCGGCGTTCATCGTCCATGACGACGCGCCCGCCGCCTACGGCTGGAACGTGGTCGAGAACAGCTGGACCGGACCGCAGCTCTACATGCAGTCCGCCTCGGCCGGCGCCGACCAGACCGCCGCCAACGGCTGGCTCACCAATGATGCGGCCCGGCGCCTGCTCGCCGCCGCCGGCCAGGATCTGGACGCCCTCACGCGCGCGGCGCAGCAGCGCGGCTTCCGGGCGGTTCCGCTCGCCGGCCTGCGCGCCTCGATCACGCTCGAGAACGACATCCGCACCGCCCAGTCGCGCAACATCGTCGGCATCCTGCCGGGCACCACGCGGCCGGACGAATATGTCCTCTACACCGCCCATTGGGATCATCTCGGCATCTGCCGCGAGGAGGGACAGGAGGACCGGATCTGCAATGGCGCGATCGACAATGCGACCGGGACGGCCGCCCTGGTGGCGCTGGCGCAGGCCCATGCGCGCGCCGGACGTCCCGACCGGTCGATCGTCTTCCTCGCCGTCACCGCCGAGGAATCGGGGCTGCTCGGATCGGCTTATTACGCCGCCAACCCGATCTATCCGCTCGCCCGCACGGCCGGCGGGATCAACATCGACAGCCTCTCCATGCAAGGCGATGCCCGCGACTTCTCCGCCGTCGGCGCGGGCAAGTCGGAGCTTGACGCCTATCTCCAGCGCGCCGCCGCGGCGGAGAATCTGTCGCTGACGCCGGAGCCGTCGCCGCAGGCCGGCTATTATTACCGCTCCGACCATTTCAGCATGGCGAAGCAGGGCGTGCCGATGGTCTATGCCAAATTGGGTCCCGACCTGATCGAGGGCGGCCGCGCCGCCGGCGACGCCTGGGCCGCCGACTATCGCGCCAACCGCTATCACGGGCCGGCCGACGAATATGATCCCGATTGGGACTGGACCGGCGCGCTTCGCGAACTGAGGGTCTTCTACCGGATCGGCCGCGAGCTGGCGGAAAGCTCGGACTGGCCGAACTGGAACGAGGGGGACGAGTTCCGCGCGATCCGGGACCGCTCGCGGGTGGGGCAGTAGAGGCCGCCGAGGCAGCGGCCGTCAGGCCGCTTCCGGCGCGCTCAGCGACAACTCCTCGGCGATGGCCGCGAGGCGGCGATCGCGGGTCCACAGCCGCGCTTCCGGATCGAGCAGGACCGCTGCCAACAAGGCTGCGTCGACATAGCCGATGCCGCGGCCATGCAATGACTGATGCTCGATCAAGGTCAGGACTTCAGCAGGCGTCGCGACCGCGGCTCTTGGAAGCATCGCGAGCTCCGCAAAGACGGCCGGCCTGTCGCGCACGCTGCCAAGCATCAATTCCCCGAGCACGAACGGATGCATGAGGATCTCGCCCGCCTCCAGCCTGGTCATAAAGGCAGGGTCCGATCCGCGGAAATGATCGATCCAGACTGAGCTGTCGACGAGGATCACCAGGAGAGCCGACGCCGCGGAGCGGGCTCGAGGTCGGGCATCGTTCCGCCGAGGCGGGCGAGCCGGCGAGCCGCCTCGCGCTCGCACAGGGCCCTCAACGCTTCCGTGACGACAATCTCTCGATCGGCCGTGCCGAGATAGTCGGCGGCGCGAGCAAAGAGATCTTCCTCGAATGGGGCCTGCCCCTCGGCGACGCGGCCGGACACACCAGCGCCGAGCCGCCTGAACTCGACCTCCTCCCGCTCAATATCGACCTTGCCAACGTGCCAGCCGGCGTCCTGCCAGCCCCTCACCTGACTGTGGCCGCCGCCGCGCTGATTCGCCCACCATTCCCGGTACTTCCTTGCGCTCCGAGGGAGCGGAAAACCGAGGATCGCCTCGACCTCGGCGAAGGTGGCTTTCCAGCCGTCGCCAGCGCGGCGCCGGAGCGCCTCGCTCAACGGCGCATATTTGCCCATGATCAGCTCCTTTGGGGAACTATTACTCTAATAGTTTGGGCTGCTCAATCGCCCGGTTGGGCCGAGCCGGCTTTCCCGCTATGGCGCCCGCCATGGACATCCCCCCGCCCCGCCAGCCGTCCGAATGGGCGCCGCACGATTGCGTCTGGATCGGCTTTCCCAGTCACCCCGATTTGTGGGTGGAGGATCTGGAGCCGGCGCGCGAGGAGGTCGCGGCATTTGCGGCCGCGGTGCATGCGGATGGCCGAGGCGAGGAGGTCCGACTGGTTGCGGCGGATCCCGATTCGGTCGCCGCGGCGAAGCGGCTGGCGCCGTTCGCGACGATCGTCCAGGAGCCGTTCGGCGACATCTGGCTGAGGGACACCGGGCCGCTCATCCTCAAGCAAAGCGACCGGCGGCTGGCGCGCGGCTTCCGCTTCAACGGCTGGGGCGGCAAGTACGAGCTCGAGGGCGACGACACGGTGGGGCGGCGGCTCGCCGAGACGATCGATCTCGAGGCGGAGTGGTTCGACTGGGTGCTCGAGGGCGGCGCGATCGACGTCGACGGCACAGGCCTTGCCGTGACGACCGAGCAATGCCTCTTGAATCACAATCGCAATCCGGGCCTGTCGGCGGCGGAGATCGAGGAGCGGCTGCGGACCCAGCTCGGCATCGATCGGCTGCTCTGGCTCGGCAATGGCCTCGCCAACGACCATACCGATGGCCATGTCGACAATCTCGCGCGGTTCGTCGCCGAGGGAAAGCTCGCGGTGCCGGTGCCGGAAAGCAGCGCCGATCCCAACGCCCTCGTCTATGACGATGCCCGCTACCGCGCCGAGGCGTTCGGGGTCGAAGTCGCAGCCGTCCCCTCGCCGGGGCGGATCGAGCGGGATGGCGAAATCATCCCGGCTTCCTACATGAACTTCTACATCGGCAATGCGGCGGTGGTGGTGCCCGTCTACGGGGCGGCCAATGACGAGGCGGCGGTCGAGCTGATCGGCGCCCTGTTTCCGGGGCGCAAGGCCGTCGGCCTTCGCGCCGACCATGTCCTGACCGGCGGCGGCAGCTTCCACTGCATCAGCCAGCAGGTGCCGAGATAGGGGGGAGTCCCCCTCCACCGTGCTGCGCACGGTCCCCTCCCCCGCAAGGGCGGGGGAGGAAACCCCCTTCCACTGTGCTTCGCACGGTCCCCCTCCCCCGCAAAGGCGGGGGAGGATATAGGAGCCAGAGATGACCGAACTGACCGTCGCCGCGCTGCAGCTCGCCTTCGGCGACGATATCGACGAGAATATCCGCAACGTCTCCGAGTTGGTCCGCGAGGCGGCCGGGCGGGGCGCCAGGGTCGTGCTGCCGCCGGAGCTGTTCGAGGGCCCCTATTTCTGCCGCACCGAGGATGAGGGGCTGTTCGCCAATGCCCGGCCGGCCGACCGCCATCCGGCCGTGCTGGCGATGCGCGCGCTCGCCGCCGAGCTCTCGATCTCCATCCCGACCAGCTTCTTCGAGGCGGACGGGCCGCATTTCTACAACAGCCTGGCGATGATCGACGACAAGGGCGCGGTGATGGGGGTCTATCGCAAGAGCCACATCCCGGATGGTCCGGGCTATGAGGAAAAATTCTATTTCCGGCCCGGCAATACCGGCTTCAAGGTATGGCCGACGCCCGAGGCGACGCTCGGCGTCGGCATCTGCTGGGACCAATGGTATCCGGAGACGGCGCGTTCGCTGATGCTGATGGGCGCCGAAATCCTCTTCTACCCGACCGCGATCGGCTCCGAGCCGCACGATCCCGGCCTCGACACCAGCCGCCTGTGGCGGCGGGCGATGATCGGCCATGCCGTCTCGAACGTGGTCCCGGTCGTCGCCGCCAACCGCATCGGGAACGAATGCGGCCAGACCTTCTACGGCCACAGCTTCATCTGCGACGAGCGCGGCGACATGCTCGCCGAGTTCGGCGCCTCCGAGACGGGCGTGCTGACGGCGACGCTCGACCTCGACCAGGTGAAGCGCCACCGCGCCGCCTTCGGCTTCTTCCGGGACCGCCGGCCCGAGCTTTACGGGCGCATCACGCAGGACATCTGAGTCGGCCAAGGCGATGCGGGCCATGTCGCCACGGCGACGGCAGCGTCGAATTTGAGAACGCCTGGGGGTCGTCAATTTCATCATCTGTGGACGCCCCCTACAGCGCAAGCGGTTTTTCGGGCGTGGCACGTTGTCGGATGCTGCCATCTGTCCGG
>NZ_QDFY01000018.1 GCF_003347635.1 Sphingosinicella terrae | reverse complement strand
ATTGCCGGAATAGCGGATCTCGTCGGTGCCGCCGGTATCCCAGATCGTCTCGTAATAGACGCCGGGATCATTGGCGTCGCCGAGCTCGTAGACGTTGTTGCCGGTCGCATAGGCGTTGATGATGCCGTAGCGCTCCTGCAGCGCGGCGATGTCGAAAGCGCTCAGCGTCCCCGACCAGCCGCTATCGACATTGGCGACGGTGAACGGCGTCTCGCCATTGGGGCCCCGCGGGAAGGAGTCGTTGTACGACATGACCGTGTAGACGCCCTGGTTGAGGTCGTAGAGGCCGTAGCTGCCGGTCGATCCGCTGACACCGAGCATCACGTCGGATCCGCCGCCCCGGTCATGCGGATGGGAGAGGCCGTGGGCATGGCCGAACTCGTGCAGGATGACGGCGAAGGCATAGCCGCCCTGGACCAGCGCCTGCTGCTGATCGAAGGTCCAGGCGCCGCTGTCGACGTTGAAGGCGCCGATGCCCTGCTGGGTGCCGTAGGTCGGGTCCTGCGGGTAGAAATAGGCGCCATATTGCTCCGACGTCGTCGTCACCAGCCTGAAGTCGGCCGTCTCGGCATCGGTCGTGACCTGATATTCGAAGCCCAGGATCTTCGAATATTCCTCCAGCGCCAGCATCACCTGCTGCTGCTCGAACGCGTTCCAGCCGAAGGAGGGCAGCGGATCGACGCCATTGTCGCCGGTCTCGCCGAAATTCTCGCCGGCCTCGGCGAAATAGACGGTCAGGATGCCGTCATCGCCGGGATCCATGTTGCCGGCGCTGCCCCAGATGATCGAGTCGAGCGGGTCGAGCGTGGACAGGTCGACCTGGCCATAGTCCAGCACATAGCCGCCAGTCTGGCCGGAATAGGCGGTGACATCCAGGTAAAAGGTGCCGGACGCCGTCGCCAGGAAGCTGAATCCCGAGCTGATGTCGCTCGGGAAGCTGAGGTCGTCATTGGACGCGATGATCGTCCCGGAGGCATTGCGCAGCCGCAGGATGGTATCGAGCTCGCCGGTGGGGACCGAGAGCCAGTTGGTATTGTAGTCGGCGCCGCCGGCTACCTCGAACGTGTAGAGCTGGCCGGCCTCAAGGGTCACCGCATAGCGGTCGACGTCCGTCCCGGTCTCGCGGAACCCTAAGACCGTGCCCAGGTCGATCGCGACTGCGGTGCCGTTGGTGGCGCCCACCGTGTCGGCGCCGCGCTGCCAAACGTCGACCGTGTAGGTCCCCAGCCCGGGATCGCCGGGATTGGCGAACGAGCTGGCGACGATCGAGTAGGTGCCGCTGACCGAAGCCGTGAAGGTGACGACCGAGTAGAGACCGTTGCCGCCGTCATCGTCCTGGATGACGAGGGTGTCGGTCGGGCTGCCGATCTGGAGGAAGCTGTCGGTCAGCGCCGCGGCGCCCGTGCCGCGCAGCGAGACACTGTAGGTCTGGCCGGCGACGAGGGTGACGGAATAGATGTCGACGTCGCCGCTGAAATCGATGGCGCCGCTCGCGGACCCGCCAACGACGATTCCGGTACCGTTGGGCTCGTCGGCAAGGGTCGGCGGGGCGGCCACGTTCCACAGGTCCGACAGCGTGTAGTCGCCGGCTATCGGCTCGAGAGGAGCCTTGTGGTGATGATCGTCAGGGATCAGCTGTCCGAACTCATTTGCGCGAATGTAAGGCGATGCCATGAATGGAGCCCCCGATTGAATGAATAGGTCGACCTGGGAATCAGGCGAACGGCGAAGGTGAAACACGAAAAATTTACCATTTCAATAGGTTTCGTCGACCTGCTATGGAATGCGGCGGAACCTGAAGGGGGCCTTCTCCGATCGCGTCCTCAATTTTGAGGAGGGCAAATCGGAGGCTGGAAGCCTCGCCGTCGACTTGGCCGAAACTTAAATATCGGTCTGGCCGGTGTCGGGTCGGACAGGGTCTCGATGGGAAGAAAGATGCGCGTACTGAACCTGGCGATCTCGGCCGCCACCCTCTTCGTCGCGGCCTGCACGGCGGATGCCGAAACGTCGCCCGGGCGCAGCACGCCGACGCCGGAGACTGAAATGGGGAGCGCTTCATCGGGGGAAGGGGTGGCCAACCTGCCTTATGCCCGTGGACGAGTCTTCCATTCTCTCGACGAGTATCTCGCTTATCTCGAGCAACAGGGCGCGATCGACTTGCCCTGGTGGCGCGAGACATCTCCAGGCGTCTACGAGCATGTGAGGCGTGTCACCGGTGCCCGACGCGAGGTCGCGACGCGGGCGGAGCTGATGGAGCGGTTCGGCTTCACGCGCTGAGGGCGCGCCAGCCTGTTTTGCAGCTTCGCCGCACCCCACGACGTTTTCGTCGCAATCTTTCAATTCTGCTTTGTCTCAAACTGGAACAGCGACTCAGGGCCGCTTCGGGACCTCAGCGGCCCGGATGAGGAGGCAGGCCGTCATCCATAGACCCTGGTGGCTAATGTCATGCACGCGTTTGATAGGCACGGGTAATGTCGATGAACAGTTCATCGTCGTCGCTGCGATCTTCGCAGGTCAAGGATGGACTTCAACAAGAAGAGTTGCTGGCAAGACAGGCAACGCAGAGTTAGTTTGTCTTGGCTGTCGTTGACGTGCGGAGATATCTTCTGGACCGGAATTCCGTCACGTAACCGAAACGAATGCGGCCAGTTACCGTAATTTCCCGGCATACCCTATGTTGGGGATGCGTGACGCAATCCGCACATCTAAACAAAACGTTAACGGCCGAGTCGAGTCGGGCCTGTTGCCTCAACCGGGGAGGGGGGTAGATGTCCAGCGTAGCTTATCGAATCGAACGTTCATACCCGAGGAAAGTGCGCACCGCCGCCTTCATCCTGGCCGGCGTCCTTTGTGCGGGCCCAGCGCTTGCCAGCGATCTGGTCTACACGCCCAACAACCCGACCTTCGGCGGCAACCCGTTCAATTCGGCGCACCTGCTGGGCATCGCCAATGCCCAGAACGACTATCGCGATCCGCGCTCGACCACCGGCTCTTCCCAGGCGGACATCTTTGCGCGCCAGCTCCAGTCGCGCCTGCTTTCGGCCTTGTCCTCGCAACTCGTCGACGCGATCTTCGGCGAGAACCCCCAGGAGCGCGGCACGATCAGCTTCGGCGGCCAGACGATCGAGTTCGTTCGCGGCCTCGAGGAGGTGACGATCACCATCTTCGACGACGCGACCGGCGAGCAGACCGTGATCGTCGTTCCCACCTTCGTCGACGTCCCCTGAACAGGTCGGGGGGCATCGAAATGAAGTTCAGGCTTTTGGTTGGGGCTGTTGCGTCGCTCCTTTCGGCCGGTTGCATGAGCGTGGGCGGACCGGGCGAGCCGCCGTCTGACATCCCGGCGACGAACCGGCTCGCGGTTTATCCGAAGCAGACGCAGGCCCAGCGGCAATTGATGGAGCTTCCCCCGCCGACGCGGCCGGTCGCGATCGCGGTGTACAATTTTGCCGACCAGACCGGGCAGTTCCGCACCACCGAGAACGGTCAGCAGACGCTGTCGCGCGCGGTGACGCAGGGCGGCGCCTCGATTCTCGTGCGGGCGCTCCAGGATGCAGGCAATCGCGCTTGGTTCACGATCGTGGAGCGCGAGCAGCTTCGCAACCTGCTCAACGAGCGCAACATCATCCGCGAGATGCGCGAGCGCTATCTCGGCGAGACCAACGTCAACCCCCAGGCGCTCCCCGCCATGCTGTTCGCCGGCGTCCTGCTGGAAGGCGGCATCGTCAGCTATGACACCAACACCGTGACGGGCGGCGCCGGTGCCGCTTTCCTGGGGATCGGCGGGAGAACCGAATATCGGCAGGACACGGTCACGGTCTATCTGCGCGCCATCTCCGTGCGCACAGGCGAGGTTCTGACCACCGTCACCGCGTCGAAGACGATTGCGTCACACGCTCTGGGCGGCAGCGCCTTCAGGTTCGTGGCCTTCCGCGAGCTGCTCGAGGCCGAAGCCGGCTTCACCGTCAACGAGCCCGATCATGTCGCCCTGCAGCAGGCGATCGAGAAGGCGGTCTATGCCCTCATCATGGAGGGCGTCGATCTCAATCTCTGGGGCTTCGCCGACGCCGAAGCCGGCTGGCCGCACGTCTGGCGGTACCGGCAGGAGCGGGATGGAGTGTTCAGCCCGCAGCAGGTCGAGGCAGCGATGGACGCGGCGCGTGCCGCTCCGCCCATGCGGGTAAGCCCGCGTGAAGTGCCCGCTCGCGAAGTCTCGCCATCGCAAGTTTCAGCCGCGCTTCGGCCGGCGCAACCCGAAGGGAGCAGATGAGGACAGGCCCCCCCTCGCGGGCCGATGAAGGCGACGGACAGCCTGGCGTTCGTCGCGCAGACAAGGGGCCAGGCCCATCCCATGGAGTGGCAGCTCCGCGAGGATGATGAGCACAAGGAGACGCATCGGAGTGGCAGCTCCGATGCGTAGGGAAGTGAAGCGTATTTCGGATCATGTCGCCCGGCGTCTTCGCGCCGGCGGGGCATGGTTATCACCCTTAAGTGAGGAATGACAGCCATGAAGCGTAGCATTTACACCACCGTCTCGGCGATCGCTCTGCTCGCCGCCACGTCTGCAATTGCGCAGAACAACAGCTCGACCGTCGATCAGGGCGGCAGCGCCAATACCGCCGTCGTCGGGCAGTCCGGAAGCGACGCCGTCTCGACGGTGGAGCAGAGCGGGAACAACTCGTCGGCGACCGTCGACCAGGGCGGTTCGGGCAATGCCTCCGACGTCCTGCAGACCGGCGACGACAACCTTGCCGGCGTCACGCAAGACGGCACGGACAATTCGTCCGACCTCGACCAGAGCGGCGACGACAACAGCGCCGACGTCAGCCAGGACGGCATCAACAATGGTTCCGACGTCGCGCAGAGCGGCAACGGCAACAGCGCCGGCGTCACCCAGAACGGCACCGACAATCTGTCGCTCGTCGACCAGTCCGGCAGCGACGACGAGGCGATCGTCAACCAGGACGGCACCGGCCACGATTCGACGGTCCTGCAGTCGGGCGGCTCCGGCAATTCGGCGAATGTGAACCAGGAGGGCACCAACCAGACTTCGACGGTGACCCAGAGCGCGTCGACCGCCACCGCGATCGTCGACCAGAGCGGTGCCGACCAGACCTCGACCATCCTCCAGCAGGACGACGCCGGCGGCTACGCCAACGTCAATCAGTCGGGCGCTTCCAACACGTCCAGCGTCGAGCAGACCTCGGTCAACTCTTACGCCACGGTCGACCAGAGCGGCACCGACAACCAGTCGACGCTGACCCAGGGCCGCAGCAATGGCAACGACTTCCAGACCAATGGTCAGCAGGCGAACATCAACCAGAGCGGCAACTCGAACGTGTCGAATGCCAGCCAGAGCGGCTCTTCGGGCGACCTCAACGTCGACCAGTCGGGCAACAACAACCTGTCGAACGTCAGCCAGTCCGGCTTCGACAATTCGGCCGGCGACAATATCGGCCTGGTCGGCATCGACCAGAGCGGCAACGACAATGACGCGATGGTCACCCAGTCGGGCCAGCTCTCCGACGCCTATGTCGATCAGATCGGCAGCAACAACACGGCAACGATCGCCCAGAGCGTCAGCAACGCGCCGAATCCGGTCGGTGGCACTGATCCGCGCGTGGCCAGTGCGTCCATCAGCCAGGGCGGTGACGACAATAGCAGCACGATCAACCAATATGGCGGTAGCGGCACCGTCAGCGCTCGCCTGATGTCGGCCTCGTCCAGCCAGGAAGGCAGCAACAACACCAGCCTGATCAACCAGACCAATTCGCTCATCGCTGGTGCCTCGTCCGAGAATTTCGCCAGCGCCAGCCAGGACGGCGATTTCAACGACTCGGACATCTTCCAGAACGGCGCCGACAACAGCGCCACGCTGTCCCAGGTGGGCAGCGACAACCTGTCCGACATCTCGCAGACCGGCAGCGGCCACACCGCCGACGTCAGCCAGTATTCGGACAGCAACACGTCGACGGTCACCCAGACCGGCACTGGCAACAGCGCCACGGTTACCCAGGGCAGCAACCCGCTCTGATCCGGAGATGGGCGGCCGGCGCTTCGGCGCCGGCCGCCTTTCCGCTGTAGCCTGAAAGGAAATCCGAATGAGAAAGCTCACTCTCGCCAGCGTATCGACGCTCGCGCTGCTCGCGGCCGCTCCGGCGCTCGCGCAGAACAATGACAGCACGGTCACCCAATCGGGCGGCTTCAACAGCGCCGATGTCGCCCAGAGCGGCAGCAGCGCCATCTCGACCGTCACTCAGAGCGGCGACGGCGAAAACACCACCGACCAGAACGAGGTCCGCGTCCGCCAGAGCGGCGCCGGCGCCGCTTCCGAGGTCACCCAGTCCGGTTCCGACCGGAACGAGGTGGAAGTCATCCAGGACGGTGCCAGCAATTCCGTGGTGTCGCAGAACGGCACCTCGCAGGAAGCCGAGGTCCGTCAGACCGGCGACGGCAACGACTCGCTGATCAGCCAGAACGGCAATTCGAACCAGGCCGGCAACGCGCTCAACGGTTCGGCGGCGGGGGTCATCCAGACCGGCAGCGGCAACAGCTCGATCGTCGATCAGGATCCCGCCACCTACACCACCGCCAACGTCACCCAGACCGGCGACGACAATTTCTCGAACGTGCAGCAGGAGTCGCGCGGCGGCGCCGGCGCCAATCGTTCGGAAGTCCGCGTCACCCAGACCGGCCAGGGCAACGCGTCCGACATCTTCCAGAACAGCGACGATCAGCCGGCCGTCCAGAACGCCACTCTGGTCCAGACGGGCGACGACAATCTGTCGTACATCAACCAGGGCGGGGAGCTGAACACGGCGCTGGTCACCCAGAACGACACGCTCAACGATTCGTATGTCGATCAGTCGGGCGACGACAATGATGCGACCGTGGCGCAGACCGGAGAGTCCAACCTGTCGAGCGTCGTCCAGTCGGGCAGCGGCGACACCGCCACGGTCACCCAGACCGGCGACTTCAACGATTCCGGGGTCGCCCAGTCGGGCAATACCGACAATGTCGCCACCGTCACCCAGACCGGCGACAGCAACAATTCGTTCGTCGGCCAGTCGGGAGCCAACGCCACGGCCGACGTGCTCCAGGCGAGCGACGGTAACACGTCCAGCGTCACCCAGAGCGCCGGCGCGACCGCGAGCGTCACTCAGGGCGGCGGCGTCAACAATCTCGGGCCGCGCAGCTGGGATGGCGACACCCTGCCGCCGTCGTCCGCTGGCACGTCCTATGCGAACAACGTCTCGCTGATCGACCAGTCGGCCGAAGGTGCGAGCGCCATGGTCGATCAGAACGGCATCCTGAACCGATCCAGCATCGATCAGAGCGGTGCAGGTGCCGTGGCCGAAGTGACCCAGTCGGGCGTCTACAACACGTCGATCGTCGATCAGACGGCCAGCGCCTCGGCGACTGTCGACCAGGGCAGCACGTCGGGCAACTTCGCCCGTAACGCGTCGCGGATCACCCAGACCGCCGACGGCGCCAGCGCCTCGGTCACCCAGCGCGGTGCCAATCTCGGCGCTCCCGAAAATGCGCCGACCAACGTGTCGCTCATCGCCCAGTCCGGTGCCGATTCGTCGGCCACCCTCAGCCAGACCGGCGACGAGAATTTGTCGACGATCGACCAGCAGGGCGCGAACGAGTTCGCCGAGGTCACGCAGAGCGGCTTCGGCAACATGTCGGGCGTGCTGCAGTCCGGCGGCGACAATTCGGCCCTGGTGAGCCAGGACGGCGACGACAACGACTCCTCGGTCACGCAGGAGGGGGCGTCGGCGACGGCGGAAGTCACGCAGGAGGGCGAGAACAACGACTCTTCCGTGGGACAGCAGTCGGATTCGGACGCTTATGTCAGCCAGATCGGCGACGGGAACCTGTCGACGGTCGTGCAGACGGCGGCGGCCGGCGGCTCCAGCGCGACGGTCGATCAGCTGGGCACGGACGGCCTTTCCGACGTTCAGCAGTCCGGGGCGGCCAATACCGCTCTGGTCACGCAGGAATCGGGCAGCCTCGCCGCGGACAGCTTCGTCTCGCAGACCGGGTCGAACGGCCTCGTCACCGTCACTCAGGGCGGCGAGTCGAACGAGTCGGACGTCCTCCAGGGCGGTGACGGCAACGTCGCCCTCGTCGAGCAGGCCGGCATCGGCAACGGCTCGCTGGTCACTCAGGGCGGCACCGACAACATCGCCACCGTCGGCCAGTATTCGAACGGCAACGTCTCGACCGTGACCCAGTCGGGCACGGGCAATGTCGCCACCGTGACACAGGGCACGCCCGGCGGCGGAATCTAAGGGAACAGGGTCGGCGTCCGGTGGGCGCCGACCCGGTATTTTTTGGGGAAGGTAATTGACCATGAAGAAGATCATCCTCGCCAGCGTGTCGACGCTGGCTCTGCTCACCGCCGCTCCGGCGCTGGCGCAGTCGAACAACTCGCTCGTCAACCAGACCGGCAGCGGCGGCCAGGCGACCGTCGGCCAGAGCGGCTCGAACGGGCTCTCCACCGTCCAGCAGGGTGGTGCGAACAACGCGGCCACCGTGTCCCAGAGCGGCGACAGCGCCGAGTCCTTCATCGACCAGGACAATGGCACCGGCAGCAGCGACGACAATAACCGGGCCAACGTGACGCAGGACGGCGACAGCTATTCCAGCGTCGTCCAGAGCAATGACGGCGCCGAGGCCGATGTCGAGCAGACCGGCGACGGCCACAGTTCGGTCGTCAGCCAGAGCGGCGACAATGACGATGCCACCGTGGTTCAGACCGGCAGCGACAACGTCTCTCTCGTCACCCAGTCCGGCAACACCAATGGCGCGGATGTCCTTCAGAGCGGCGTCAACAACGGCTCGATCGTCACCCAGTCGAGCGGCGCCAATCTCGCCGCCATCGACCAGACCGGCGACGGCAACGGTTCGACGATCACCCAGCAGGGCCTCGGCGCGAACAGCGCCAACGTCCTCCAGTCGGGCGACGGCAACACCTCCTCGGTGACCCAGGGCGGCCTGCTCAACGAGGCTGGCGATGCCAGCGATGCCGACGTTCGCGGCGTCATCCAGAGCGGCATTGGCAACGGGTCGACCATCGTCCAGAATGGCGGGCTGCAGTCGGCCTTCGTCGAGCAGAGCGGCGACGGCAACACGTCGAGCGTCGACCAGGGCGGCACGATCAGCGCCGCCCATGACGCGAGCGTCACCCAGTCGGGCGACAATAACGGTTCGACGGTCCTCCAGCGCGGCGCGCTGGCCGAAGCCGTCGTCGATCAGTCGGGCAACGACAATCTGTCCGAGATCGACCAGGGCGGCGCCATCAGCAGCGATCATCGCGCGCTGGTCGCCCAGTCGGGCGACGGCAACAGCGCCGACGTCCTCCAGCGCGGTTACGAGCAGAATGCCGAAGTGACGCAGTCCGGAGGCGGCAATTCCGCCATCGTCGACCAGGGCCGTGACCAGATCATCTTCGGTCTCGGCGCGGGCAGCGACCATGACGCCCGCATCATCCAGTCGGGCGACGGCAACGAAGCCGAGGTCGTCCAGCGCGGCGAGCAGCAGGACGCCTATGTCGAGCAGATCGGCGACCTCAACTCGGCGCTGATCGACCAGGGCACCAACTCAGGGTCCGACCATTATGCGTCGATCACCCAGGGCGGCAGCGACAATGACGCGACGACGACCCAGACCGGCTCGGATCAGTATGCCGTCGCCAGTCAGGCCGGCGACCTGAACCTGTCGGACATCGACCAGAGCGGCTCGGGTCACACCGCCAACGTCACCCAGGACGGCAACGGCAACGACTCGTTCATCATCCAGTCCGGGACCGGAAACAGCGCCACCGTCGGTCAGTATTCGGACGGCAACACCTCGAACGTGACCCAGGCCGGAACCGGCCATGTCGCGATCGTGACGCAGGGTTCGCCTACGCCCTGACGACCTTGGACGGGGCAGCACGAACTTCGTGCTGCCCCATCCGTTTTGGAGTAGATCATGCGTATGCTCTCGCCTTTCCTGATTCCGATCGCTGTCGCTGCGGCGCCGGCCTTGGCACAGAGCGGCGGCGCGCCCGCCGGGGGAGCAGGCATGCCGGTCGTCGAAGGTCGCGGCGTTTATGTGACGCAGATCGGCCAGTCCCACACAGTCCAAGTCAGCCAGTCCGCACCCAACGCCTATGCGAATGTTCGCCAGGAGGGCGAGCGCAACGAGGCGGTGGTCGACCAGCGCGGCGACGGCATCGCCTATTCGGAGGTCGTTCAGTCCGGTGATCGCAACCGGGCCGCGATCGTCCAGGACGGTCCGGGCAGCAACTTTCTCACTCTGACCCAGTCGGGACAGGACAATCAGGCGGCGGCGCAGCAGAATGCGACACCCGGAGCGCATAATGGCGCCATCCTCACGCAGGTCGGCAACCAGAACGTGATGGCGCTCACCCAGGACGGGAGCGACAATCAAGCGGTGCTGACCCAGCAGGGCGACGGCAACCAGATGGCGGCGAGCCAGACCGGCGACGGCAACCGCCTCACCTGGACCCAGGACGGCTTCGGGCTGCCGAGCCTCGGCGTGGCCCAGACCGGCGCGCAGGCCATCCAGATCACTCAGACCGGAGGGCGCTAGGCCCGCGATGCGGCCGCTGCCCATCCCGATGAGCCCATCTTTGCCGTGGAGCGTTCAGCCTTCGCGGCCGACCCGGGCTGCGTCAGGGTGGCGGATATGATCAAATCGATGCCGCTGAGGCTCATGACCGTCTTTTCCGCCGTTGCGCTGGCAGTGCCGGCCGCCGGACAGGCCGTGCGCGGCGATGTCGACCAGATCGGCGAGAACCGCGCGTCCGCCGTGGTCGGACAGATCGCGACCGAATCCGCGCCGACGGCGCCGGCCGCGCCGATCGAGCCTCAGCCCACGGGCCCGGTGACGCAGATCAGCGGCACGGGCGAAAGCCGGGACGCACTTCCCCAGCTTACGCACGAAGACGAGCCAATGCCCTCGCCGTCGCAGCTCTATCAAGGCGGCCGAACCGCTTTGCCCTCGGCGCCGCTCTCCCGGCCCAGCGAGGGGAGGACCTCGGCGGTCGCCCGGGTCGAAGGCGCGGATCGTTGCGATCCGGCGGCCGAGGCTCGCGCAGAACGCCGGCCGGAATGTGCTCGGGTGATCGAGACCCGGTCGGCCGAATTCGAGCGTCCGGAACCGGTCCTGTCTGCCGAGCAGCGTTTGCTGATCGATCAGCAGAGGGCGGAGCGGGCGGCTTCGACCGAGGGGGCGGCTCGCCGGCTCGCCAGCAATGTCGGCGATCCCAATTCGCTGGAGGAACAGGGCGTCGCCTCGATCGTCCTCAACGATATCGCGCAACCGGCGCCGCCGCCCGAACCGGAACTTCCGTCTCAGCCCTCGGCCGCCATCATCGAGGCGATCGTGAGCGGGATACAGGGAAGCCCGCCGAACCCATGAGACGGGAAGGACCCGAAAGATGCACATCCTGTTTCTGCTCGCCAGTCTCTCGCCGATGAGCGCGACTGGTGCGGCCGCGGCCGAGCCTCCGGTGCGGCTCGTCTCGGAGGAAAGCGCCGGCGGCGTCCGTCTCAGCGTTGTCGGTGAGTCGCCGGTGGCGGTCCGCGGCCGATACTCGCTCGATGTCCAGAGCGACCCCGCCAGCGGCGGCAACCGCACCGCCCAGCGCGGAACGGTGGACCTGGCGCCTGGACGTGCCGCCACCTTGATGTCGCTCACGCTCGGAAATGCCGAGGGATGGACCGCCCGGCTGCGGTTCGAACCTGCGGGCGGCGAACCCTACGAGATCGTCGCGCGCGCATCCGATCAGCCCTGAGGCGCGAATCCGTTCTTGCGCGGCGGTGAGGCCAGCGCTCCGCTCGACGGCCGGAAATCGAGGATCTTGCCGCTCACCCCGCTGCTTCCGATCGGCGACACCGCAAGACTACGGTCTTCAAACCGCGTCTTTAGTCGATATGGTAGTCCCGTCCCGCGCGACGGGACAAAGGGGGCGCGCAATGGACGGACTTTCAAGCCGTTCGGGGAGCCACGTGCCGGCTCTCGCCATGGACTGGATCATGCGCGACGCGCAGCCCCGGCTGTTCGTCACCGATAGGCTGATGATTCTTTGGGCCAATCAAGCCGCCGACCGTGAGCTCTCGGCGCGCCGCGAGCTGGAAGTGCGCGACGGCGGCCTTGCCGCGACCAATCCGATCCATGCCGACGATCTGGACGGTCTCGTTCGCGAGGCCGTGGAGGGCCCGGCGACGATCGCCCTGCCTTGCGAGGACCATGACGGGCACGTCCTCCTGCGCGCGCAGCTCGTCGGCCGGTCCCTGGGCCAGCGCAGCATCGGCATCCAGTTTTACCGGAGCAGTGTCCAGACACCGCAATATGCCGATTTCGGCAAGGTGTTCGGCCTTACCCGGGCGGAGCACCGTGTCCTGCTCCTGCTTCTCGACGGCAGGACCGCCGACGAGATATCAACCGAGAAACAGGTGTCGATCGAGACCGTCCGCTATCAGATCAGGCAGATCTACGTGAAGCTGGACGTCTCCTCGCGCGAGGCCATGTTCCGCCGGATCATGCCCTACATGCTGTAAGCGGGACGAGCCGCGCTTCCCGAAGGCGCCGCCCGGCTCAGCCGCCGATGCCGTCGGTCATTTCATGCCACCAGCGCTTGAAGATGTTGCGCTCGGGATTGCGATGCGCCTCCCAATCCGCCTCGCAAGCCTGCAGGACCTGCTCGACCGCCGGCCTCACCTGCTCCAGGCGGAAGATCATGTCGAAGCGGTGCCGCTCGATGTCGTAGGTGCGGATGACCAGCGTCTCCGAAGCGAGCAGGTGATCGACGAATGAGTCCACTCGCCGTTCGCGCGTGAGCAGGCCGCGCCGGTCTTGAACGTCCCACATCATCCGCCGGGGCGGCTGATCGTCGAAGCGGTGGATCATCGGCCGGTTGCCGCTGAAGACGTTGCCCCTGGCGAGCCAGCGCCGGGAATGGACCGCTATCCTGGCGCCGTCGTAGCGCGACGGATCGCAGCTCACCACGAGCCGATGGCCGTCCTCGCGGAGCGTGGCCGAGGCGCGCACCCGATCGGTAATGGGGTCGGCGACGATCTCGATCGTCATCGGCTGCGGCGGGAGCTCGCTCGTGGTCATCGCCATCGCCGTCAGCGCCGTCAGCAACATCGTCGAAATTCCTTTCCGATGCAGGGCATAAGTCGGCCGAGTGAAGCTGGCAACAACCGGCGACACAGCACTCGTCCGCCAAGCTTTGGCTTGCACGCGACAGGCGCCCGTCTTACATCGACGACGGCACCGGCCGCTCCGTGAGGGGCGGCCCTTATTGTATATGGAGATTCGAAGGTGGCCCAGCCGCTCATGCCCCATGCGACGGCCAGCTGGCTCGTCGACAGCACGTCCCTGACCTTTCAGCAGATCGCGGAATTCTGCGGACTGCACATTCTCGAGGTCCAGGCGATCGCCGACGACACCGCGGCCACCAAGCTCACCGGGCGCGATCCCCTGCGGTCCGGCGAGCTGACCATGGACGAAATCGAGCGCGGTCAGGACGATCCGACCTATCGCCTCAGGATGCACCGCGAGCCGGACAAGGCGATCCGTACCAAGGGCCCCCGCTACACGCCCGTCTCCAAGCGCCAGGACAAGCCCGATGGCGTCGCGTGGCTGATCCGCAACCATCCCGAGCTGTCCGACGGCCAGATCGGCAAGCTGATCGGCACCACGCGCACGACCATCCAGGCGATTCGTGACCGCAGCCACTGGAACATCGCCAACATCCAACCCAAGGATCCGGTGACGCTCGGGCTGACTTCCCAGCGCGAGCTCGATGCCGCCGTCGCCAAGGCGGCCAAGGCGGCCGGAACCGACCTGGTGGCGAACGATACCGGTTTCGCTCGCGATCGGGAGGCACTGATTGAAGAGCTTCGCGCCGAGCGCGAGGCCGCCGCGCGCGAGGTCGAGGCGGCGCATTCCGCCGAGGGCGCCGGCGAAGAGGGGCCGGGCCAAAGCGGCTTCGTCGATCCCTTCCGGAGCTAAGGCTATCGCATCGCAAGCGGAGAATGATGCGCCGTCGCCCGATCAGTCGCTGGCGCAAACAGCCTATACCCATCGCGGCCTGACCTATCCGCGGGGCCGGCAGGCCCCGGAGCCGGGCGAGCTGATCGCGATTGCCGACGGTGTCGGCTGGGCGCGGCTCCCGGTTCCAGGATCGCTCGACCATATCAACATCTGGATCCTCGACGACGGCCCGGCCGACGGGGCGGGGATTGCTATCGTCGACACCGGCCTTGATCTCGCCGCTTCCCGCGAAGCCTGGGAAGCCCTGCTCTCCGGCCCGCTCCGGGGACGCACAGTCACCCGAGTCATCGCCACCCATTTTCATCCTGATCATATCGGCCTGGCCGGTTGGCTGGCCGCCAGGTTCGAAGTGTCCTTGTGGATGAGCCGCGGCGAGTGGCTGTTCGCCCGGATGCTCAGCAGCGACGTGCGGGAAGCCCCGCCGCCGGAGGCACTGTCATATTGGCGCGCCGCGGGCTGGGAGGAATCGCGGATCGCCGCCGAGGTGGAGAAGGGCTGGGGGCGCTTTGCCTCGGCGGTCAGCCCGGTGCCGGTTTCCCACATCCGCATCCAGGACGGCGATACGCTCCGCATCGGCATGCGCAGCTGGAAGGCCGTCATCGGCAGCGGCCATTCGCCCGAGCACGTCTGCCTTGTCGACGAGAGCGGCGGATTGATGATCGCCGGTGACCAGGTTCTGCCCCGTATCACCTCGAACGTCTCGCTGAGCCTGAGCGAGCCGGAGGCCGACCCGCTCGGCGACTGGCTCGACTCGATCGCACGGCTGCGGACGCTGGATGAGAACCTGCTGGTGCTGCCGTCGCACGGCGAGCCTTTCCTCGGGCTCCATGCCCGGCTGGACGCGCTCGCTCTGGGCCATCGCGGGCGGCTGGACGCCCTGGAGGAAGCGCTGGCCGAGCCGCGGCGGGCCGTGGACTGCTTCGGCATCCTGTTCGGCCGCAAGATCGGCGACGGCGTCTATGGTCTCGCCACGGGCGAGGCGCTGGCCCATCTGCGCCGGCTGGAGGTAGAAGGAAAAGCGGTGCGCGAGGTTCGCGACGGCGTGCACCACTATCGGCAGGCTCGGTCGGCTTGACCGTCGAGCGTCGCGGGATCATTGCAAGCGCATGGGGGAAGACCTGCAGGACGTCGAGAATCTCTCCTTCGAAGCCGCGCTGACGCGGCTCGAGGAAATCGTGCGCAAGCTGGAGAGCGGTGAGGCGTCGCTCGACGAGGCGATCGCTCTTTACGGCGAGGGGGATCGGCTGAAGCAGCAATGCGAGTCGCGCCTGCAGGCGGCGCAGGCGCGGATCGAGCAGATCCAGCTCGGCCGCGACGGCGGCGCTGTCGGCACCGCGCCGTTCGGCGGCGAATGATCGGGCGGTGAACCGGCCGGCCGACACGCTTCGATTCGCGCTTGCCGAGGTCGCTGGTGAGATCGACAGGGCGATGGACCGGCTCCTGCCGGTCCCGCCCGATCCGCGGGATCGGCTCTACGAGGCGATGCGCTATGCCGCGATCGGCGGCGGCAAGCGTATCCGGCCACTCCTTGTCATCGCCGGCTGTGACCTGTTCAACGTCGATCGGGCTCGCGCGGTGCGGGTGGCGGTCGCCGTCGAGTGCATCCACGTCTACTCGCTGATCCACGACGATCTGCCTTGCATGGACGATGACGATCTGCGTCGTGGCAAGCCGACGCTCCACCGCGCCTATGACGAGTGCACGGCGATCCTCGCCGGCGATTCCCTGCACGCTCTGGCGTTCGAGGTGCTCGCCGACGAGGCGACCCACGAGGATCCTTTCGTCCGTACCGAGCTGGTTCTCGAGCTCGCCCGGGCCGCGGGGCCGGCCGGTATGGCCGGCGGCCAGATGATCGATCTGGTTGCGGACGGTCTCGCCCTCGATCTTGCCGCCGTCACCCGGCTTCAGCAGCTGAAGACGGGCGCGCTGATCGGCTGGTGCCTGGAGGCAGCGGCGATCATGGGACGCGTGCCACCGGAAGGGCGCACCGGCCTTCGCGGTTACGCCCGCGATCTTGGACTCGCCTTCCAGATCGCCGACGACCTGCTCGATCATGAGGGCTGCGAGGAGAAAGCCGGCAAGCGCGTCGGCAAGGACCAGGAGGCGGGCAAGGAGACCTTCGTCTCGCTGCTCGGCGCCGATCGCGCACGCCAGCAGGCGCAGGCCCTGGTGACGCAGGCGATCGATCATCTTCGAAGCTTCGGCGACGAAGCGGACCTGCTTCGTGCCGTCGCCCGCTTCGCGGTGGAGCGGGACCATTGAGCGCGAGCGGCGGGGGCAGCATGAGAATCGGCGTCTATCCGGGTACGTTCGACCCGATCACCCTGGGCCACATGGACATCATTCGCCGGGCCGCCCACCTCGTCGACCGGCTGGTGATCGGCGTGACG
This sequence comes from Sphingosinicella terrae, assembly GCF_003347635.1. Lineage (GTDB taxonomy): Bacteria > Pseudomonadota > Alphaproteobacteria > Sphingomonadales > Sphingomonadaceae > Allosphingosinicella > Allosphingosinicella terrae. The sequence goes on along the minus strand of NZ_QDFY01000018.1, from coordinate 36,254 downwards.
ACCAATCCCTCCAAGTCGCCGATGTTCACGCTCGACGAGCGACTCGAGATGGTCACGCGCGAGACCGAGGGGCTGCCCGGCAACGTCCGCATCGTCTCCTTCGATTCGCTGCTGATGGACTTTGCCGAGCGGGAAGGGGCCTCGATGATCGTCCGCGGCCTGCGCGCCGTCGCCGATTTCGAATATGAGTTCCAGATGGCGGGGATGAACCAGCAGCTCAACGACGCCATCGAAACCGTCTTCCTGATGGCGGACGTGTCATTGCAGCCGATCGCCTCGCGGCTGGTGAAGGAGATCGCCCTCTATGGCGGCGACGTCTCCAAGTTCGTGTCGCCCGCCGTCGCCGCCGAGGTGCGCGAGCGGGTCGAGCGGATCGGCCGAAAAGGGAGCTGATCGCGCCACGCGTCCCGATCCATGCTTGAGGCAGGACGGGCGGCGTTCTACTATCGGGGCCAATCAGCGGAATTGGGGTAAGAATGCGTCTGTTGTCCTTTCTCGCCGGCCTCGCCGGCTTGTTCTCGGCTGGCGCCGTGGCCGCCCAGTCCCCGGCAGAGCCCGCCGCGACGCCGATGCCGATCTCGACGATCCCGCCAGCGGCCGAGCCGAAGAATCTCTGGCATCTCGACCTTTCCACGGGCGGCCGGGTCACCATCCAGCTCCGTCCCGATGCCGCGCCCGGCCATGTCGAGCGGATCCGGACTCTCACCCGCCAAGGTTTCTATAACGGGCTCGTTTTCCATCGCGTGATCGAGGGGTTCATGGCCCAGGGCGGCGATCCGACCGGGACCGGCACCGGCGGATCGGAGCTCCCCGATCTTGCTGCGGAAATCAGGGGTCTCCCGCACGTCCGCGGAACCGTCGGAATGGCTCGGGCACAGGATCTCAACAGCGCCAACAGCCAATTCTACATCATGTTCGTGCCGCGCCTCACCATGGACCGCGACTATACCGTCGTCGGCCGTGTCGTCGGCGGCATGAACTTCGTCGATGCGATCGAACGCGGTGAGCCGCCGCTCGCTCCGAGCCGGATCGTGCGGGCCTCGATCGGCGCGGACAATGTCGCCGAGATGTCGCCGGAGGACCTTCGTGCGGCGGCCGAGCGCATGGCGGCCGCGACGGCCCCCGCAGGCCCCTTGGTCATCCCGAGCGGGCGGGCCGGTCCCCCGGTCCCGCCGCCGCCTGCGGCGCCGCGCCAGCTCGAGCCGGCGCGCGGGCCGGAGCCTCGCCGTCCGCCGAGCTGAGCTTTCCCGTCGGGTCCTTACCCTCTAGAGCCGGCGCGCCATGCGCGTCGACCTATTCGACTTCGACCTTCCCGCCGATCGAATCGCGCTCCGCCCGGCCTCGCCGCGCGACGCGGCGCGGCTGCTGGCCGCGCGCGGATCGGCGCTTTCCGACCACGAGATGCTCGACCTGCCAGGCCTGCTCCGGCCCGGCGACCGGCTGGTCTTCAACGACACGCGCGTCATTCCGGCCCAACTCGAGGGGCGGCGCGGCGAGGCGCGGATCGGTGCGACGCTCCACAAGCGCGAGGGCCCGCGATCCTGGCGCGCCTTCGTTCGCAATGCCAAGCGGCTCCGGCCGGGCGACTGGATCGATTTCGGCGCGGACGTCACGGGGGTCGTCGAGGAAAAGACCGAAGACGGCTCGATCCTCCTGCGCTTCGACGGCGAGGAGCCGGTCGAGCTGCTGCTCGATCGGGCCGGACGCATGCCGCTTCCCCCGTATATCGCCGGCCGGAGAGCGGCCGACGCACGCGACCAGGACGATTATCAGACCATGTTCGCTCGCGAGGAAGGCGCGGTCGCCGCGCCGACCGCGGCGCTCCATTTCACCCCTCGGCTGATCGAACGGCTGGCGGACTCCGGCATCGGCCACGAGACGCTGACCCTCCATGTCGGTGCCGGCACCTTCCTCCCCGTCAAGGCGGAAGACACGGCCGATCATCGGATGCACAGCGAATGGGGACGTATCGGCGCGGAGACTGCGGAGCGGCTCAATCGCACCCGGACCGACGGCGGCCGGATCATCGCCGTCGGCACGACATCGCTGCGCCTGCTCGAGAGCGCCGCCGACGAGGGCGGCTCGATCCGGCCCTTCGAGGGGGACACGGCCATCTTCATCACGCCAGGTTACCGGTTCCGCGCCATCGACGGCTTGATCACCAACTTCCATCTGCCGCGCTCGACTTTGTTCATGCTGGTTTCGGCGCTGATGGGCCTCGAGACGATGCGCCGCGCCTACGCTCACGCCGTCGCCGAGGGTTACCGCTTCTACTCCTACGGAGACGCCAGCCTGTTGCTGCCGATGGAATGAATCTCTGCGTCGGCCGCCTGCCGGTCAGCCCACCTCGACGCCCTTCCAGAAGGCGATCCGGTCCCTGATCTCGGCCGCCGCTGGCTTGGGGTCGGGATAATACCAGGCCGCGTCGGGATTCTCCTCGTCGCCGACGACGACATGGAAATAATGGGCGACGCCCTTCCACGGGCAGATCGTCGTCGTCCCGCTCGGTTGCAGGCAATCCGCGTCGACCGCGTCGGGCGGGAAATAATGGTTGCCCTCGATCACGATGGTGTCGTCGCTCACGGCCACGATGGCGCCCTTCCAGCTAGCCTTGGTCATGGCGATCCCCTTCCGCGGCTTTATCCGCCAAGAGGGCGCGGCTTGGCAATGCCGACGAGGGCCAGTTCCGACGACGCACGACCGATGCGCTTTAGTTGACATTGTCAACTAATCGGCGGATGATCGATCGATGGACGCCGTCGCGCAGCTGCGGGCCTTTAACCGCTTCCATACCCGCTTCGTCGGGGCGCTCGACGCCCATTACCTCGAAAGCGAGCTCACCCTCGTGGAGGCGCGACTGCTCTACGAGGTCGCGACTCGCGAGGCGCCGGTCGCCGCCGACTTGTGCGGAGCCCTTTGCCTCGATCCAGGCTATGTCAGCCGGCTCCTGCGGCGGCTCGAATCGCGCGGCTGGATCGGCCGCATCCGTGCGGCCGACGCGCGCCGTCGTCCGATCCGGCTGACCGAGGCCGGCCGCGCGCGTTTCGCCGCGCTCGACACCGCCAGCCGGGAGCAGGTCGCCGAACGGATCGCCCATCTTCCGGCGCGCGACCGCGAGACGCTGGTCGAAGCGCTGAAAGCGGCCGAGGCGCTGCTCGGCGGCGGCGACGCCGGCTGGTCGATCCGGACATTTCGCGCCGGCGATCTCGCCGCGATCGCGTCACGCCAGTCGATCCTCTACGAGGAGGGCTATGGCTGGGGCCGCCCGATGGAGATCCTGCAGGGAGAGGTCACCACCGACTTCCTCCGCAACTTCAAGCCCGGGCGCGAGCAATGCTGGGTCGCCGAGCGTGCCGGATTGATGGCCGGCGCGGTCCTCCTCGTCGATGCCGGCGAAGGGACCGGTCAGCTCCGCCTGCTCCACGTCGAAGCCTGGGCCCGGGGGCTGGGCATCGGTCGCGCGCTGGTCGAGGAATGCGTGCGCTTCGCGCGCGCCGCCGGCTATGGCCGGGTGAGGCTGTGGACCCACAGCGTGCTGGAGAGCGCCCGCCGCATCTACGCCGCCGCCGGCTTCCGGATCGTGTCGACCGATGTCCACGACGCGTTCGGCAAGCCCGAGCAGGGCGAGACCTGGGAGCTTGCGCTGGACTGACGACGCGCTAGGTCCGCGCGGTGACCTCCCGCTTCGCATTCTCGGTCTCCGCCACCGACGGGCGCGCCCGCACCGGCGCCGTCGCCATGCTGCGCGGCGAGATCCGCACGCCGGCCTTCATGCCGGTCGGCACGGCGGCCACGGTCAAGGCGATGAAGCCCGCCGACGTGCGCGCCACCGGCGCCGATATCATCCTCGGCAATACCTATCATCTGATGTTGCGCCCCGGCGCCGAGCGGATCTACCGGCTCGGCGGTCTCCATGCGTTCATGGGGTGGGAACGGCCGATCCTCACCGACAGCGGCGGCTATCAGGTGATGAGCCTTTCCGATCTGCGGAAGATGAGCGAGGAAGGGGTGCGGTTCCAGAGCCACCTCGACGGTTCGGCCCATATGCTGACGCCCGAGCGCTCGATGGAGATCCAGCGCCTGCTCGGATCGGACATCGTCATGGCGTTCGACGAATGCACCCCCTTCCCCGCCACCCGGGATCAGGCGGCGCGATCGATGGAACGGTCGATGCGCTGGGCGCGACGCTCGCGCGATGCCTTCGACGCCGGCGGCGATCATGCCGGCCGTTCGGCCTTGTTCGGCATCCAGCAGGGCTCGATGGAAGAGGATCTGCGCCGCGCCTCGGCGGACGCCCTGCTCGAGATCGGTTTCGATGGCTATGCCGTCGGCGGCCTCGCCGTCGGCGAAGGGCAGGCTGAAATGTTCCGGGTGCTCGATTTCGCCGCACCGATGCTGCCCGAGGACCGCCCCCGCTATCTGATGGGAGTCGGCAAACCTGACGACATTGTCGGCGCGGTCGAGCGCGGCATCGACATGTTCGATTGCGTGCTGCCGACCCGCTCCGGACGGACCGGCCAGGCGTTCACCTGGACGGGCCCCATCAACATCAAGAATGCCCGATTCGCCGAGGACAGGGGGCCGATCGATCCGCGCTGCGCCTGCTCTGTCTGCTCGACCTGGACGCGCGCTTACGTCCACCACCTCGTCCGCTCGGGGGAGATATTGGGCGCGATGCTGATGACCGAGCACAACCTATCTTTCTATCAGCAGCTGATGGCAGGACTGCGCGCGGCCATCGCCGAAGGCCGGCTCGCCGCCTTCGCCGCCGATTTCCGCCAAGGCTATCGCGCGCGCGCCGAAGAGGCGCCGGGCTCGGCCTGAAGGCGGTCAGGCCGCGCGGGACGGGGCCGGTTCGCTGGCCCGGCTGACCACCTCGGCCGTCGACATGGTCTTGCAGAACTCCGTCCGCAGGGTGGCGACATGGGCGGCTTGGATGGTCTCGGCCGGGATCGTCCCGCCCTCGCCGTCAGAGAGATCGAAGCAGTCGCAGGCGTCCGGCACCAGCACCATCTTCCAGCCCAAATTGGCGCCGGTCCGTACGGTCGTGGAAACGCACATGTCGGTCGAGATGCCGAACACCACCACCTGGTCGGCATCGATCCGCCGCAGCCTGAGATCGAGATCGGTGCCGATGAAGGCGGAATTGACGCTCTTCGCGACCACCGGCTCCCCGTCCAGCGGCTCGAAGCCGGCCCGGAAGGCGTTGCCCCAGTGGCTGGGGGCGAGCGAGGAACCGGGCTGTACGGAATCGTGACGGACGTGGATGATCGGCGCCCCCAGTCGGCGCCAGCAGGCGAGCAGCGCGCGGCCATTGGCTTCCATTTCGCCGTTCCAGCGCGCCGGCCAGCTCGGGTCGTCGAAGCCGCGTTGGACGTCGACCGGGAGGAGCACCGTGCGGGATAGATCGAAGCTCATGCGGTCGTCCTTGGCTCCGGGGAGGGGCAGGCTGACAGGATAAGACGGGACGCGACTGGCCCAACGGGCGGATTCCAACGCACGACCACCGCTAGCCGGCCGGACCGTCGGCGCCGTTCATTTCGCAGAAAGCGCGCGAAGGCAACCGGTGGCGGATCGTCCTGCGTCGCTCCGCCTCGGCGGCTCGGCTAATGGCCGAAGCCGGTGCCGAGGAAGCTGGGAACGGGGCCGTTCCAGCCCTCGTCGGCGGGCTCGGCCTCATGTTCCCGTTCGCGCCGCGGCGAGCGCGGCTCGGCGCGGCGTGCCTTGGTCGGGGCCGCCGGCTCGCGCGCCTCCGCACGGGCGCGCGGGGGAGGCTCCGCCTTGTCGGATTTCTCGGCAGGCTTTCGGCGACCGCTCCTGCCGCCGCGCGGCTTTTCTTCCGCCTCGGCAGCGGCTTCGCTCGGCACGGCGACATCGGTGTCCGCTTCGGTCGCGGGCTGGTCGTCGAGCGGCGCGATGCGGGTCCCGATCAGCTTCTGGATATTCTCGATCGCCTCGGCATCTTCCTTGGTGACGAAGGTGATGGCGACGCCGGTCCGCCCCGCCCGGCCGGTGCGGCCGATGCGGTGGACATAGTCGTCCGGGTGCCAGGGCACGTCATAGTTGAAGACGTGGCTCACGCCCTTGATGTCCAGACCCCGTGCGGCGACGTCCGAGGCGACGAGGATGTTGATCTCCTCGGTCTTGAACCGGTCGAGCTCGCGGATCCGCTCCGCCTGCTCCATGTCGCCCTGGATCTGCCCGGCGGCGAGGCCCTGCCGCTTGAGCGCGGTGGAAAGGTCGCGCACCGTCGTCTTGCGGTTGCAGAAGATGATCGCGTTGCGCACGGCCTCGCCGCGCAGCAGCCGCATCAGCACGTCGCGCTTCTTGCGCGAATCGACCCGGACCTGGCGCTGGTCGATCGACGCGGCGGCGGTGGCCGGCCGCGCGACCTCGATCGTCTTGGGGTTGGAAAGGAAACGGTCGGACAGCTTCTTGATCGGCGGCGGCATCGTCGCCGAGAAGAGCAAGGTCTGCCGGCTCGCCGGCAATTTGGTGCAGATCTGCTCGATGTCCGGGATGAAACCCATGTCGAGCATCCGGTCCGCCTCATCGATGACGAGGAGGTTGCAGCCGGTGAGCAGGATATTGCCACGGCCGAACAGGTCCATCAGCCGGCCCGGGGTCGCGATGAGGACGTCGACGCCCTTCTCCAGCGCCTTCACCTGGTCGCCCATGCTCACGCCGCCGATCAGCAACGCCATGGAGAGCTTGTGATGCTTGCCGTATTTCTCGAAATTCTCGGCGACCTGGGCGGCTAGCTCACGGGTCGGCTCCAGGATCAACGACCGCGGCATGCGCGCGCGGCTGCGTCCCTGGCTCAATATGTCGATCATCGGCAGCACGAATCCGGCGGTCTTGCCGGTTCCGGTCTGGGCGATGCCGATGATGTCGCGCCCCATCAGCACCGGCGGGATCGCCTGACGCTGAATCGGCGTGGGATCGCTATAGCCCGAGTCCGCTACCGCGCGGAGCAATTCGTCGGAAAGGCCGAGATCGGCAAAGCTCATGCAGAATCCGGGATTTGGGCTCTTCTCATGAAGAAGCCGCGTAGGGGTGCCCGTTGTGCGATGGAGGCGTGCTTGTCAAGCGAACCTCAGCGTCGGACCGAAGCCGGGGTTAGCTGCCGCCGCTCCGGTGAGAGGGTATGGAAGCGCTCGATCTGGCACTCGCCGCCCGCGCGGGATCGGATCGAATCCCGGTCGGCGCAGATCCGGCCGTCCTCCGTCGCGTTGATGTAGAAGCCGCGATAATAATCAAGCGCCGGGCAGCGCCGCTGGAGCTGCGCCCGGATGCGGCTATTGTCGCGCAGGATCAGGTCGACGCTATTCGGGCGCATCGATGTCGCGCCGGCGAGGCGGCCGGCCGAGACGCAGCGCGGGCCACGGCTTTCGCGCCACTGGATCAGCGAGGTGCCTGCCGGCGTCACCCGGCGCGGACCGCGCGGCATCCGGATGATGATCTGCTGGTGCCGGACCGTCACCGTGCCGCTCGCCCGCGAATCCGAGGGCCGGTCCTGCCCACCCGCAAAGGCAAGCAGCAGCATGGCGGCGGCACCCGCCAGGATCATCGGCCATTCTCCATAGGCTTCCCGAATTCCCCCTTGCGCTTGAACCGGCGATTAATTGCCGCGCGCCAAGGCTGCGTCTATCGCCCGGATCATGGTTTTTCCGTCCCAGGACCTGCTCGACGACTTGGCTGCCCGCCTCGGGCCCAAGGGATTTACCCGCGAAGCCGAGGCGATGACACCTTGGCTCAGCGACTGGCGCGGCCGATTCCACGGCCGCGCGGCCGCCTTGCTGTCACCGGCCGATCGCGAGGAGGTGGCCGCCACCGTCGCTCTCTGTGCCGCGGCCGGCGCGGCGCTGGTGCCGCAGGGCGGCAATACGTCGATGGTGGGCGGGGCCACGCCCGACCCGTCCGGTGCCGCCCTGCTGCTGTCGATGCGGCGGATGAACCGGATACGGACGATCGATTCCGCCGCCAATCTCGCCGTCTGCGAGGCGGGAGTGATCCTCGCCCATCTCCACGAGGCGGCGCTCGCTGCCGGCCGGCGCTTTCCGCTCACCCTCGGCGCCCGCGGCTCCGCGACCGTCGGCGGGCTCGTCTCGACCAATGCCGGAGGCACCCAGGTACTTCGCTTCGGCAACATGCGCCGGCTCGTTCAGGGGGTCGAGGCGGTGCTTCCCGACGGCAGCCTCTACCAAGGATTGTCGCCGCTCAAGAAGGACAATCGCGGCTATGACCTCGGCCAATTGTTGATCGGCGCCGAGGGAACCCTTGGAATCGTCACCGCGGCCAGCCTGAGGCTGGTGCCGGCGGTCGGCGAGCGGGTGGTCGCCTGGGCTGGAATGGAGACCCCGCAGGCCGCGATGCGCCTCCTGCGGCACCTCGAGACACTGGTCGGCGACGCGATCGAAGGCTTCGAGCTCGTCCCGGCCAGCGCCCTCGATCTCGTTCTCTCCCACATTCCCGGCACGCGCCCGCCGCTGGCCGGCGCTCATCCCTGGAACGCCTTGATCGAGGCGGTCGTGCCGATGGCGGTGGCGAGTCCCGAAAAGGCGCTGTTCGAAGCATTCGCATCGGCGCTGGGGACAGGGATCGTCGCCGACGCGACCATCGCCGTCAGCGAGGCGCAGGCCGAGGCGCTCTGGCGGCTGCGCGACAGCATCTCCGAAGCCGAGAAAAAGGACGGTCCCGCCGCCAAGCACGACATTTCGGTCGCCGTCGCGGACATGCCGCGTTTCCTGGTCGAGGCGGCTTCGGCGGTCGAGGCGCGCTTCCCCGGGGTGAGGGTCAATGCCTTCGGCCATCTCGGCGACGGCAATATACACTTCAACGTGCGTGCGCCCGCCGGGCGCGGCGCCGACTGGCTGGAGCAAGAGGGCGAGGAGGTCACCGCCTTCGTCCACGATCTCGTCACCGCCGCGGGCGGCTCGATCTCCGCCGAGCATGGCATCGGCCAGATGAAGCTTGTCGAATTCGCGCGCCTGGGCGGCGCGACGCGTCTGGGTGCGTTGCGGGCGATCAAGCAGGCGCTTGATCCCAAGGGGATAATGAATCCGGGCAAGCTGGTTCCGCTTGCAGATTTCCCCTCCCGCCCATAGACCAAGCGCTGAAAAGCCTCGGCTCGCCCTGCCGGCCGATTTTCAGACCCATCATGGAGAATGCCAATGGCGAGTCAGCCGCCGTCAAACCTGCCGCTCTTCTACAAGAACCTGCAGCCGCTCTCGACCAACCAGCATGGCAGCTTTCGGGCGCGCACGACCGACAAGGCGCCGCACTTCGCCAGTGCCCACGCCATCCCGCTGACAGTCGACGAGTTCATCCACGCCCAGCGCTACATGCCGATCGTCTTTTCCGCCGGCGACAATCCGGTTCCGCTCGCGCTGACCGGCCTCAACGAGGGCGTCAACGTCTTCGTCGACCAAGAGGGCAAGCCGCTGCAGCAATTCTACGTGCCGGCCTATGTCCGTCGCTATCCCTACGTGCTCGCCCGGCTCGATCAGAACGCGCAGGAGCTTTCGCTCTGCTTCGACCCGCAGAGCGGTCTGGTCGGCGACTTCGCGGATGGGACCGCCCTGTTCGACGGCGACAAGCCATCCGAGCATCTCAATGCCGTGCTGAAATTCTGCGAGGATTTCGAGGTGGCGGGCCAGCGCACGACCGCCTTCGTCAAGGAACTTCAGGAGATGGACCTGCTCATCGACGGGGAGGTCTCGATCCAGCCCACGGACAGTGAGACGCCGTTCGTCTATCGCGGCTTCCGGATGGTGGACGAGCAGAAGTTCCGCGATCTCCACGGTGACCAGCTGCGCAAGATCAACCAGAACGGAATCCTGCCGCTCATCGTCTCCCATCTCTTCTCACTGTCCCTGATGCGCGACATTTTCGGCCGGCAGATGGCGCAGGGCAAGGTGCCCAATCAGGCGCCCGAGCCGATCCCGACGGGGGTCTGACCAGGCTTTCCGGCGACGAGCCCAAGCGGGGCGCCAGTCGCGCGCCGCTGCATCGCCGGATCGGGTCCGGTCCGGGAGCCTTTCACCCTGCGAAGGTGAAGTGAGCTCCCGGCATCGACCGCCGTCCCGCCCGGCTCTTCGCCTTCTGGATTGCGCAGCTACCTAGAGGCGCGCCGAGACCGGGATAATCTGCCGGTCGCGGCTTGAAACGCACTTTCCCCTTCCTATCTTGGGGATGCGTCGTCGTATCCCCCCCTTTACGGCGGCGTGATGCGCCTCCTCCCTGAGGTGGCGCTCCTCCCTGAACTTGGCCACCCCGCGATCTCGCGGGGTGGTCATTTTGCTTTTGGGGTACGACGGGCGCTATTCGGCGGCGATGGCGCGGTCATCGAACAGACGGGCTTCGATCGCCTCCACCACTGTTCCGATCAGGCGGCACGCCTCCGCAAAGCCGGGACCGGGTGCGCGCAGCTCCGCATCCAGATAGGCCGAGCGGTCGATCTCGATCTGGATGGCGTGAATCCCGCGGTCCGGGCGGCCGTGGCGGCCGGCTATGTAGCCGCCGGCATAAGGCGCGTTGCAGGCCGTCCGATAGCCAAGCGCCCGCGAGGCGGCGACCGCGGCCTCGACGAGATGAGCGCCGGCACTGGACCCGTAGCGGTCGCCGAAGATGACCTGGCCCTGGCTGCCATCGGCCCGCGGCGGCATGGAGTGGCAGTCGAGCAGTACCGCCACGCCGAATCGGTCCCGGGTTTCGGCAAGCGCCTGCTCGAGCGCCTGATGATAGGGCCGGTGGATGTGCAGGATCCTGCGGACCAGCTCCTCGCGCGGCACCCGTTCGCGCCAGATCGCACCTACGCCCGCGATTCGCGACGGGATGAGCCCGATACCCCCACGGCTTCGGACCGATTGCAGGATGCTTCCGGAGGGCAGCGGCGGCGCGATCAAGGAGGGATCGATCTCGCGCTCGTCGCGGTTGAGGTCGATCTCGGCCCGCGGCGCGCGCGCGACGAAGGCGGCCGCGCCCGCTTCGGTTGCGCGCCAGATCAGGCGATCGACCAGCCGGTCCTCGAGCGTCTCGAGCATCGCGAGCGGCAGGCGGCAGGCCCCGAGCAGCTCCGGTCGATAGTCGCGGCCGGCATGCGGTACGGAGAGGATGACGGGCGAGCGGGGGCGCTCGGGGCCGAACCTGTCGAACGCGGCGGGGGGCGCGGACTCGCTCATGAACCTTCAGGAAGTAGAGCCAGGCTGGGACAGGCGCAATCGCATGTCGCCGCGGCGGCTGGAAAATCTTAAGCGGTTCGCGCATAAGCGCGAGGCGAGGCGGGCGCGCCCGCCAACCCTTTGGGAGCCGGAATGCTCAGGATACTTCTTGCCGAGGACGACGAGTCGATGCGGGTCTATCTGGCCCGCGCGCTCGAGCGCGTCGGCTATGCGGTGACCACGGTCGATCGCGGCACCGCGGCGGTGCCCCTGCTCGAAAGCGAGCCCTTCGACCTGCTCCTCACCGACATTGTCATGCCCGAGATGGACGGGATCGAGCTTGCCCAGAAGGCGGCGGCGATTTCGCCCGACATCAGGGTCATGTTCATTACCGGATTCGCCGCGGTCGCGCTCAAGGCGGGTCGCAAGACGCCTGACGCCAAGGTGCTGTCCAAGCCCTTCCACCTCAAGGATCTCGTCGCCGAGGTGGAGCGGATGTTCCAGTCCGAGGACCAGCACGGAAGATTGTAGCACAGCCGGCTTGCGCCGGCTGGCGAGCCCCACTAGATACCCCGTCCGTGGGCGTGTAGCTCAGTGGTAGAGCACTGTGTTGACATCGCAGGGGTCGCAAGTTCAATCCTTGCCACGCCCACCATTTTCTCCCCTGAGGATAATGATGTAGAAGAGCCGGTCCGAAGCAGCCTCGGGCCGGATTGGCCTGCTTCCGGCGACGGTCTGCCACATTTTAGGGCAGCCGCTGGGCACCGAACACCGAATGGAAGCTCGTGGATCACCTGCTGGTGCAAAGGCGCTCCCGCCCGACGAGGCGGCTGTGGTCCCCTCCCGGGGAGCTGCGCCGCACCGTGCCAGGTGCCGTTTGGACGGCCTCGCGCGTGATCCGGCCCCGGTTGGAAGCTGACCCGTCGATTCAGCGCCGGCTAAGCCGCCTATCGTCCCGATCAGTACTTTCTTTCCGTGGGTTGTCACCTGCTCCGGTTTGATCGTTCGGTCACGGCACCCGGCGCAATCGTGCCTGCCATGAGATCAATATTGGAAGCGCAAGGTCGCGAAGATCGTCCGAGGCTGGTTGTAATAGCCTTCGAGGATGCCGAAGCTGCTCCTCAGGTCGAAACCCGAGATCAGGACGCGGCGATTCCCGAGATTCTCGCCGTGAATAGAGAATTCGAGGCCGCTCGGGCGGTGCTCGAAGGTCACTCCGGCATTCCAGAGCATATAGCCCTCCTGGCGAAGCTCGGGCGTGTTCTCGACGTCGAGAAAGGTGCTCGACTTGTAGGTGCCGCCGGCGCGCAGGCGCATCTCGATATCGGAACCGAGCGACGCCTCTGCGGTGGCACCGAAGCTGACGAACCAGCGAGGCACCTGCCGGAGCTCGCGCTGGCTGAGATCGAGGCCGCCGGAGTCGTATCTTTGATATTCGGCGTCGAGATAGGAAGCGGCGCCGTCGAGTGTGAGCCAGGGGGTCGGACGGGCCGTCGCTTCCAGCTCTGCGCCCTGGATCACCGCCTTGCCCGCATTGTCGATGCGCGGCGTCGCGATCGATCCCGGGAGCGTGACGATCACGAGCAGCTGCATGTCCTCATATTCGTTGCGGAAGATCGCGCCGTTGAGCCGCAGCCGGCCGTCCAGTAAGGTCGATTTCAGTCCAGCCTCGTAGGATGTCAGGCTCTCGGGATCGAACGAGCTGATCTCCGGCACCGAGGTCGGCCTTCCGTTGAAGCCGCCGCTGCGAAAGCCCTGAGAGAATGAGGCATAGCCCATCACGTCGGACGAGAAACGATAGCTCAGCACCGCCTTGGGCGTGAACGAGGACCAGTCCTCCTCGAGCGTGTAGGACGGGATTCCCTCCAGCAGCGGCACGCCGGCGAAGATGCGCGGCGAGCTTTGGGTGAAGCGCTTGTGCTCATAGGTGTAGCGCCCGCCCAGATCGAACGAGAGGGCGTCGGTGAGTCCGATCGTCACGTTCCCGAAGGCTGCGTAGTTGACCGTGGTCTGGCGGTTGCGAAAGTCGATGTTGAAATCGAGCGCGGCCGCCAAGGCGGGATCGAAGCCGCCAGCGATCAGCGCGGGATAGAGGCCGTAGGCGAGCGTGAGCGGCGAATGCTCGTTCGATCGCTCGCGGAAATAATAGAGTCCGGCGAGCGCATTGACGCGGCCGTCGAACAGCGCGCGGTTGAACTGCAGCTCCTCCGAGAATTGCCGGTTGCGTATGTCGTGCAACTCGCCCGTATAGTCGACCTCGGCGCTGCCGTCCCCGTCGCGGCCGAACACGGCATGGGTGTAGCGATAGCCGGTGATCGACTTCAGCGATCCACCGAAGGCGTCCACGTCGATGGTCAGCGTGGCATTGGCGGCGTCGGCATCGTTGCGCGACAGCTCGATGTCGGCATCGGTGCGGTCGATATCGGTGTCGGGCGTGCAGCAGGGCGCGATGAAGGCCGAATAGAGATCGGAGAAGATGGTCGGCTGGAAATCGAGCAGGCTGTGGGGCGCCCCCCGGGCGCGGCGCGACAGCGCGTCGAGAGACAGGATGACGTCGAGCCCGTCCGCCTGCCTTCGCAGCACGATCCGTCCGGTGCCCGTCCGATCGTCGCCCTGGTTCGCGTTGCTGCTGGCGAGATCCTGCCAGCCGTCTGAAATGCGGGCGAGGCCGGACAGGCCGAGTGACCAGCCGCCGCCGAGCGGCGTCTGGGCGCTGAAGCGGGCGCGGTAAGTGTTGCGCGAGCCGCCGAGCAGGTCCGCCTGGAAGCTGGTCTCGTCCTGGCTCGGGAGCCGGGTCGTCACGCTGATGGCGCCGCCGATCGTATTCTTGCCGAACAGCGAGCCTTGCGGCCCGCGCAGGACCTCGACCCGGTCGATGTCCATGAGCTCGGTCGAGATGGCGAAGTTGCGGGCGACGTAGACCCCGTCGATGTAGAAAGCGACCGCCGGATCGGCGGTGATGATGAAATCGTCCTCGCCCACACCGCGGATGAAGGGCGCGACTCCGCCGCCATTGCCGCCTCGGCCGCCGCTGAACTGCAGGCTGGGGGTGATCTGGGCGAGGTCGGTGAGGCGGGTGAAGCCGCGCGCGTCGAGTGCTTCGCCGGTCTGGGCGGTGATGGCGATCGGGACGGTCTGCTGCGTCTCGGCGCGGCGCCTCGCGGTGACGACGATGTCGCCGATCTGACCCGATTCGTCCTCGGCCGTGGCGGCGAGCGCCTCGGGCGCCGCCGCGTCCTGCGCCTGGGCGCTGCCCGACCACATGGCCGCGATCGCGACCGTCGCCAGCGCATAAGTCAGAAACTTCGATTCCCCGGGCCCCATCACGCTCTCCCTTGACTGCGCGCGTCACTGGCCCAGCCCCAGCGCCTTCTCCACTTAGATTTGGTTGGTTGCCGCGAAAGTGTCGTTGGGGCCTGGCTCGCACGCGCGAGAAACTAGGGTCGCGACCGAAATTTGGTCTGCTGTGGGTCGGACCGCCGCGGGACATGATGCGGCGATGGACGTGGCCCTGCCTCGCAACGAAGAGCCCCTCGTGCCCACGATCGGGCTGATCGAAGCGCTGCCGCACCGGGCGCTTCTCGATCGCGCCGCCCAGTTGCGCGACCAGGGCCATGGCCGAATCCAGACCTGGTCGCCGAAAGTCTTCATCCCGCTCACCCGCCTGTGCCGGGACCTGTGCCATTACTGCACCTTCTCGCGACCGCCGTCGCGCGGGGAAGCGGCCTATCTCACGCCCGCCGAGGTGCTGGCGATCGCGCGGCGCGGCCGCGAGGCCGGCTGCACCGAGGCGCTCTTCACGCTCGGCGACAAGCCCGAGCGACGATACCCGCAGGCGCGCCGCGAGCTGGAAGCGCTCGGCCACGCGACGACGCTCTCCTATCTCGAGGAGATGTGCGGCCTAGTTCTGGTCGAGACGGGGCTGCTTCCTCACGTCAATGCCGGAGTGATGGGCGGCGAATCGATCGGCCGTCTGCGCCGCGTCTCGGCATCGCAGGGCCTGATGCTCGAGACCGCGTCCGAGCGGCTGTCGGCGCGGGGCGGCCCCCATTTCAGGTCGCCCGACAAGCGGCCCTCGCGCCGCCTGGAGACGATCCGCCTGGCCGGGGAACGGGCGGTGCCGTTGACCAGCGGAATCCTGATCGGGATCGGCGAGACGCGGGCAGAGCGTATCGAAGCCCTGGCGGAGCTGTGGCGGCTGCACCGGCGCTACGGCCATATCCAGGAGATCATCGTCCAGAATTTCCGCGCCAAGGCCCGGACACCGATGGCCACGCATCCGGAGCCGGATTTCGAAGAGTTGTGCTGGACCATCGGCGCGGCGCGGCTGATTTTCGGGCCGGAGATGAACATCCAGGCGCCGCCCAACCTGAGTGACGTCCGCTTCGGGGAGCTGATCGACGCCGGGATCAACGACTGGGGCGGCATCTCTCCTGTCACGCCGGACCACGTCAATCCGGAGGCGCCCTGGCCGACTCTCGAGCGGCTGCGTGCCGTCACCGAGGCCAAGGGCCGCCTGCTGGTGAAACGGCTTCCTGTCTACCCCTCCCACGTTCGCGACGGTGCGCGCTGGCTGGATGCGGCGATCGCGCCGCGCGTGCGGCGGGGCTGCGATGCCGAGGGCTTCGCCCGCGACGACGGCTGGTCGCCGGGCAAACATTACGGTCCTCCGTCGGCTCGGCGCGCGTGCGCCGAGCCCGCCGGGGAGGAGGTGGCGCGGATCCTCGGCCGCGCATCGGCAGGCGAGGCGCTCGGGGAAGCGGAGATCGTTCGACTCTTCGCCGCCCGCGCCGAGGAGGTCGAGCAGATCTGCGACGCCGCCGACCGCCTGCGCCGCGCGGTAAACGGGGACGCGGTCACCTATGTCGTGAACCGCAACGTCAACTATACCAATATCTGCACCTATCGCTGCGGCTTCTGCGCCTTCTCGAAGGGGAGTCGGGCCGCGGCCCTGGGCGGCCCCGCCTACTTGCTCGATCTGGACGAGGTCGCACGGCGGGCGGCAGAAGCCTCGGACCGCGGCGCGACCGAATTGTGCCTCCAGGGCGGAATCCATCCGCGCTTCGACGGCCGCACCTATCTCGACATTTGTCGAGCGGTGCGGCGGGCGGCGCCGAGGCTCCATATTCACGCTTTCTCGCCGCTCGAGGTGATGACCGGCGCGCGCAGCCTTGGTCTCCCGACACGCGATTTCATGGCGCGCCTCAAGGAGGAGGGACTGGCGAGCCTGCCCGGCACCGCGGCCGAGATACTGGACGACGATGTGCGGGCGATACTCTGCCCGGACAAATTGAGCAGCGCGGAGTGGATAGAGGTGATCGAGACGGCGCATGCGCTCGGCCTGCCAACCACCGCGACGATCATGTTCGGCCATGTCGACAAGCCGGTTCACTGGGCCCGCCACTTGCGGCGGGTCCGCGAGCTGCAGCGGCGCACCGGCGGCATCACCGAGTTCGTGCCGCTGCCCTTCGTCCACATGGAAGCGCCGATGGCGCTGAAGGGACAGACCCGGCTCGGCCCGACGATGCGCGAGGTGCGGCTCATGCACGCCGTGGCCCGCCTGGTCCTCCACCCCCTCGTCCCGAACATCCAGGCTTCCTGGGTAAAGCTCGGCCCGGAAGGCGTGCGCGCCTGCCTGGATGGCGGCGTGAACGACCTGGGCGGGACGCTGATGAACGAGAGCATCTCGCGCGCGGCGGGGAGCGGCCACGGTCAGGAGCTGGCGCCGCAGGAGATGGAGGCGCTGATCCGCTCGGCCGGGCGCGAGCCGCGGCAGCGGACCACGCTTTACGGGCTCGTGGACGAAGGCCGCCGCCGCGCCAGCTTCGAGGCCGCGCCCCTGCGTCCGGCGGCGATGCCGGCGCCGCGACGGACCGCGAAGGAGCCCTCGATGGTCCCGCTCGGGGCGCTCGATGGTTGAGCCGGGCCGCCCGGTCCTGGCCGTCCTCGGCGGCACCGGCAAGGAGGGAAGGGGTCTCGCCTTGCGCTGGGCCCATGCCGGTTATCCGGTAGTCGTCGGCAGCCGCTCGCCGGAACGGGCGCGCGAAGCGGCGGCCGGGCTCAACGACCGGCTGGGGCGCACCGCGGTCGTGGGCACGGGGAATGAAGAGGCGGCGCGGCAAGGCGAGATCGTCATCCTTGCCGTCCCCTATTCGGTGCAGCTGCCCACGGCCGAGGAGGTCGCGCCGGCGCTTCCGGGCAAGATCCTCATCGACGTTACCGTGCCGCTCGTCCCGCCCGCCGTCTCGCGCGTGCAGCTGCCGTCCGCCGGCTCGGCGGTGCTGGCGCTTCAGGCGCGGCTGGGGTCAGGCGTGCGCGTCGTCTCCGCCTTTCAGAACATCTCGGCCGAGCATCTCCAGTCGCTGGACCACCCGATCGACTGCGACGTGCTGGTCTGCGGCGACGATCCGGCGGCGGCTGAAACCGTGGTCGCGATGGCGGCCGAGATCGGCATGCGCGCCTTCCATGCCGGCCCGCTGGCTAATTCGGCCGCGACCGAGGCGATGACCTCGGTCCTGATCGCTCTCAACCGTCGCTACAAGGCGCGCAGCGCCGGCATCCGCATCACCGGAATTGCCTGAGGCGAATGGCCGGCGCCGCCCTCTCCATCCTTGCGCCCGGCGACGTCCCGAGGATCGAGGCCGGTGCCGAGCTCGGCGAGATTGTCCGCCGCAGCCTGCTTACCTGTCCGCTCGAGGATGGCGACATCGTCGTCCTGGCGCAGAAGATCGTCTCCAAGGCGGAAGGTCGGCTGGTGCCGCTGCGCGGGGTTCGGCCCTCCTTGCGGGCGGAGAGCCTGGCCCGCCAGGCCGACAAGGATCCCCGCCTGGTCGAGCTGATCCTCGGCGAGGCGAAGGAGGTCGTTCGCGTCGCCCCCGGCGTGCTCGTCGTCGAGCATCGGCTCGGCATGATTCTCGCCAATGCGGGCATCGACCAGTCGAACATCGCTCATGAGGCGGGCGAGGCGGCTTTGCTCCTTCCGCTCGACCCCGATCGGACCTGCCGCGCCCTGCGCCGCAGCCTCGTCGAAGCCAGCGGACGACAGGTGGCGGTGATGGTCGTCGACAGCGTCGGCCGCGCCTGGCGGAACGGAACGGTCGGGATCGCGATCGGCGTGAGCGGGTTCGACCCGCTGCTCGACCTCAGGGGGCGGCCGGACATGTTCGGCCGCGCGCTGCGCAGCTCCGAGCTGGGGCTGGGCGACGAGGTCGCCGCGGCAGCATCGCTCGTCATGGGGCAGGGTGACGAGGGGCGGCCGATCGCGGTCGTGCGGGGGCTGCGATGGACTCCGGCCGAGACCGGCGCCGCCCCCCTGCTGCGGCCGCGAAGCCGGGACCTGTTCCGGTGACGAGAATCCTGGCGCTGGCGGGCGGCGTCGGCGGCGCGAAGCTCGCTTATGGTCTCGCCGCGCGGCTCGATCCTGCCGCACTCACGATCGTCGTCAACACCGGCGACGATTTCGACCATCTCGGCCTTCGCATCTGCCCCGATCTCGACACCGTCGCTTATACCCTCGCGGGGCTGAACGATCGTGAGCGGGGCTGGGGTCTGGACGGCGAGAGCTGGACGTTCCTGGCGGCGCTGGAGCGGCTCGGCGGCGAGACCTGGTTCGGCCTCGGCGACGGCGATCTGGCGATGCACGTCCTGCGGACCTGCCGGCTCCGCACCGAACGCCTGTCGAAGGTCATCTCGGACCTGTTCGCCCGACTGGGGGTCGCTCATCGCGTCGTGCCGATGAGCGACGATCCCGTGCGCACCATGGTCCTCACCGACGAGGGCCTGCTCGCCTTCCAGAACTATTTCGTCCGCCGGCATTGCGCGCCGAGCCTTCGAGCGGTGCGCTTCGAGGGAATAGAGGCGGCCGCAGCCTCGCCGGAATTTATCGAGGCGCTCGAAGGTCCCGAGCTGGAGGCGATCGTCATCTGCCCGTCCAATCCGATCCTCAGCATCGCTCCCATCCTGGGCCTTCCCGGCATCGGCGAGCGTCTGCGTGCGCGGCGGGTGCCGGTCGTCGCCGTTTCCCCCTTCGTCGGAGGCGCGGCGCTGAAGGGGCCGGCGGCGCGGAACCTGCGCGATCTCGGTTTCGAGCCGACGGCGGAGGGCCTGCTGCGTTACTATGCGCCCCTGATCGACGGGCTCGTCGTCGATCGGTCCGATGCGCCGGGCGAGGCGCTCGATATCCCGGTCTTCGCAACGGACATCCTCATTCCAGATCCTGTGGCGCAGGCGCGATTGGCCGGAGAGGTCCTCGCTTTTACCGGTCGGCTGAGGGCAGACCGCTCATGAACCTGATGATCGTGATCCCCGCGCGGCCGCCTGCCGAAGGCAAGACGCGGCTCGCTCTGCACCTTCCCCAAGCGCAGAGAGAGCGGCTCAGCCGTCTGCTGTTTCATCATGTCGTCCGCACCGCCTGCCGCTTCGCCGGGCCCTCGCGCTGCCTCGTCGTGTCGCGCTCACACGAATATCTGGGCTTGGCGGAAAGGCTGGGTGCTCATGGGCTTCGCGAGGCACAGGAGGGCCAGAATGCCGCCCTCGCGCAGGCCGCCGCCGCCGCTGCGTCCCTTGGCGCCGACGGCTTGCTCGCGCTGAGCTGCGACCTCCCGCTGCTGGAGGAAGCGGATCTCTCCAGCCTGGTCGAGGCCGGTCGCGAGGTACCGGTCGTCCTGGCCTGCGACAAATGGGGGAGCGGGACCAACGCCCTGCTCGTCCGTCCGATCGGTGCCGTGCCGTTCGGCTTTGGTCCGTCGAGCCTCGAGGCGCATCTCACCGGCGCGGCGAATGCCGGTCTTGCCGCTACCATTGTCGACCGGCACGGCCTCTCGCTCGATCTCGACACGTGCGCCGACCTCCTCCTGCTCGGTCGGCTGTGCGCGGCCAGGAGCGCGCGCTCGGTCCACGGCGCGCGCAGCGGCGCGGCGCCGGCGATGCGCCAGCGCCGGCTCAGGCCGGCGGCGCCGCGACGGCCTGCCTGAACGGCTTCAGACCGGCGAGCAGGATGAGGCTGGCCGCGGCGAGCACGATGCCGTTCGACAATGCCATGGCTTGGCCGAGCCCGGCCTCGCCGAACAGCAAGTCGACGCCGAGCGCGACGACAGTGGGGCCGAGGCCGAGGCCCATCAGCCCCACCGTCAGGAAGCAGCCGGCGATGACCCGGGCACGCAGGTCGTTCGGCGTGATCATCTGGACGCTTCCGGCCGGGAGGCCCGATTGCAGGCCCTGGCAGAAGGCACCGCCGAAGAGGGCGGCTAGCACCAAAGCCGGGGTCGGCATGAGCGGCATGGCCGTGTAGAAGGGCAGGCTACCGGCGGCGGAATAGAAGATGACGCGCATGTAGCCGTCCTTGACGCCCCGCTGCCACAGCCGATCGGCCCAGAAGCCGCCGGCCAGCATGCCGGCAACGCCGCCGATCGCGAAGGCGAGGCCGAGGGGAAGCGCGATGTCCGCCGGCGCGATCCCGAACCGCCGGAGGAACAGGGTCGGCGTCCAGGTCAGCATGCCGTAATAGACGATGCTGATGCTCCCCAGGCCGAAATAGAGCGGCAGCAGCACCCGCGCGTTGCGCCGGACGAAGGCTAAGGCCGATCGCCGAGGCGCGGAAGCCGAAGCGGGCACCGCGGTGAGGCCTCGGCGGCGGGGCTCGGTGACCAGATACATCAAGGCGGCGAGAAGAAGGCCGGGCAGGCCGACGACGATCAGCACGGCCCGCCAGGTGGCGGTCTCGCCGATCCCTGGAAGCGTAGCCGTCTCCGCCTGGCCGACGAGATGGACGACGAAGCTGCCCAGGATCAGCGCCAGGCCGCTGCCGACGGATGCGCTGAGGGCGAACAGCGCCATCGCCCGGCCGAGCAGGCGCTTGGGGAAGATGTCGGAGATCATGGAATAAGCTGCCGGCGCCAGCGCCGCCTCTCCGAGCCCGACGCCCATGCGGGTGAGGAAGAGCAGCGTGTAATTGTGGGCGATGCCGCCGAGGGCCGTCATGACGCTCCACAAGGCGACGGCGATCGCGATCAGGTTGCGTCGATTCCACCGGTCGGCGACATAGCCGAGCGGCAGGGCGGTGGTCGCGTAGAAGATCGAGAAGGCGGCGCCGACGAGCAGGCTGACCTGGGTGTCGCTGAGCCCCAGATCGCGTTTGATCGGCTGGATCAGCAGGCTGAGGATCGAGCGGTCCACATAAGAGAGGATGTAGAGCGCCATCAGCAGCGCGAGCACCAGCGCACCTCGCCTGGGGCTGAAGTCCAGCTCCGCCTCGTCTTCGGCGTCCTGGATTTCCGGCACGTCAGCCATCCGGCCTCCGACGCGCCCTTCCGGAGGTGCGATTTCCGTCCAGCATCGCGCAATCCCTCTTCTTCGAGGATGCGACGTCCGGTCCGGGGCCGTCACCCGACAATAATTTGCCGGGTGGCGTACCGATTGGCGTTTTCCCGCGCCAGCAGGGCGATCCTAGCCTTCTGCCGGCGAGGCGCCGTCCGTGTCGACGACGCCCAAGGGAGAGAATGCCTTGGCCTCATCCAAGCTGATACGCGCGCTGCTCGGGGCGGCGTCGCTCCTCGCCATCGGCTTCGCGGCGGGCCCCGCTGCCGCACAGGCGGGGGACGGGCAGGAGCCGGCGGCGCCGCCAGCAACCGACATGGCGATCGCCGAGGACGGCGTCACCGACACCGGCCTCGAAGAGATCGTGGTGACTGCCCGCCGGCGCGACGAACGGCTGCTCGATGTGCCGCTCGCCGTCACCGCGCTCGACGAGCAGTGGATCGAAGACCGGGCGGTCACGAGCGTCGAGAATCTCGCCGGCGCGGCTCCCAACGTCACTATCGTCCAAGGCTATGCCGCTACGTCCAATCTCGCGATACGCGGCGGCGCGACCATCAATCCGTCCACTTCGTTCGAGCCGACGGTCGGGCTATATGTGGACGGAGTCTATATCGGCAAGGCCGCCGGCTCTGCCTTCGACATTTCCGACATCGAGCATATCGAGGTGCTGCGCGGGCCACAGGGCACACTCTACGGCCGCAATACGCTGTCGGGCGCCATCAACATCACCACGCGCAGGCCGACCGGCGAATTCGGCGTGACCGGCCGAGTGGCGCTGGGCAATTTCGGGCAACGTTATGCCCGCGTGAGCCTCGACCTGCCCGCCATCGGCGACCTCAGCATCAAGCTCTCGGGTCTCTACGATTATCATCGCGGCTATACGCGTATTCGCGAGAATCCTTTTCCGAACGTGGTCACCGCGACGCCAAGGACGCTGAGGCGCACCGACGGCGCCGATCAGCAGGCGTTCCGCATCGCCGCCCGCTATCAGCCCAGCGCCGATTTCACCCTCGACTATACGTTCGACTACAGTCGGACCGACGTCACGCCGATCAATCCGCAGCTCACGGAGGTCGATCCCGGCAACATCTTCGATCCCGCCTCGCCTTTCTACGCCGGCGGTCTGGTCGGCGACACCTATTTCGGCTTTCCGCTCGACCTGTATCTCGTCCCCGGCGGTGCGGTCGACTACGGCTATCAGACGGCGGCTTACATGGGTGCGGCGCCCGGCGAGCGGACGCGCATCTCGACCCACGCGCTGATCGCGCAATGGGAGGTCGCGTCCAATCTCACCCTGAAATCGATCAGCTCCTACCGGCGAATGCATTACCGCAACGGCAATGATTTCGACGGATCGCCGCTGCCGATCCTCGCGCTGCAGCTCTTCGTCGATTACGAGCAATTCTCGCAGGAGCTCCAGGCGATCGGGAGTCTCGGACCGCTCCAATACACGCTCGGCGCCTATTTCTTCGACGACCAGGCCGAGAACGACAATCCCCAGCAGATCTTCGGCAATACGTTCATCGATTCCCTCTACGGGTCGACGACTCGTTCCTACGCGCTCTACGGCCAGGTAGACTATACCCCGCCAGGGCTGGAGCAGCTGACGCTCTCCGCCGGGCTGCGCTACAGCCATGAGCGAAAGGGCACCTCGCGCTTTCAGCAGGTCAGCTCGGGGGGCGGGCCCTTTCTCGTGACCGTGCCGGAAGTCTCGGCCTCCGACAGCTTCAGCGCCTTCACGCCGAGCTTCACCGCCAAATATGCCTTCAACCCGGACTTCAACGTCTATGCGCGCTTCGCCCAGGGCTTCAAGAGCGGCGGCTATGACGGCGATGCCCAGTCGGTCGAGGAGGCGACGCGCTCCTATCGGCCGGAGACGCTCACCTCTTACGAGATCGGCTTCAAGGGCCAATGGTTCGACCGGCGCCTGCGGCTCAGCGCCGCCGCCTTTCACGAAGTCCATGACGACATGCAGCTGTCGATCTTCCTTGGCGCCTCCGCGGGGGTGAGCACGGCCATCCGCAACGCGGGGAAGGCGGTGGTCCAGGGCGTCGAGATCGAGCTCTTTGCCCAGCCCGCCGACTGGCTGCAGCTGCGCGCCGGCCTGGGCTATCTCGATGCGCATTACGACGAGTTCATCGAGCAGGACGTCAACGTGGCCGACCTACGCGCCTATCCCTTCGCTCCGCGCTGGACGTCGACGGTAGGCGTCGATGCCCGGCTGCTCGAAAGCCGCGCCGGCAATCTCCATGCCCAGCTCGACTTCAGGCATTCCGACGGCTTCTTCCTTTACGCCTATTCTAACGACCGCGACGACGCGCAGAACGCTTTCTCGACCCGTGCCCAGTCCTATGCGATCTTCGACGCGCGTCTTGCTTTCCGCGAGATCCGTCTTGGCAGCGGCACGCTCGAGGCGGCGGCTTTCGTCCGCAACATTACCAACGATCGGCCGCGGATCTTCGGCATCGACTTCGGGTCGGGCCTGGGCGGCGCCGTCGCCTCCTTCTTCGGCAGGCCGCGGACCTGGGGCGTCGAACTGACGGCGCGGTTCTGATGACCGAAAGGCTCCGCTTCGAGGGCAAGGTCGCCCTCGTCACCGGAGCCGCGAGTGGCATGGGGCGGGCCGCGGCCCTGGCCTTTGCCGAGGAGGGTGCCGCCGTCGCCGTCTGCGACATCGACGCCGCCGGCGGCCGCAGAGCCAGCGACGAGATTACAGCGGGCGGCGGCCGGGCGGTTTTCGTTCCGGTCGACGTCGCCGATCCCGGTTCGGTCGCCGCGATGGTGGAGCGGGTGACGGGCGAGCTGGGCGGCCTCCACTGTGCTTTCAACAATGCAGGCATCTCCGAAGGCTATGGGCCCGAGGAGGCGTGGGACGTGGGCGTCTTTGAGCGGACGATGGCGGTCAATGCGCGCGGCGTCTTCCTCTGCCTGAAGCACGAGATCGCCTGGATGCTCGATCATGGCGGCGGTACGATCGTCAACACCGCCTCGGTGGCTGGGCTCGTGGCGGTGAGCAGCCTCCATTATGTCGCCAGTAAGCATGCGGTGGTGGGCATGACGCGGTCCGCCGGTACCCACTATGCGCCGCGAGGTATCCGCGTGAACGCGGTCTGCCCTGGCGCCGTCGACACGCCGATGGTGGCGCGGTCGATCGCCGCGGGCTTTCGCGAGACGATCGAGATTTTGCACCCGATGGGCCGGATAGGCCGCCCGCGCGAAGTGGCCGAGGCGGTGCTCTGGCTGTGCTCTGACGAAGCGAGCTTCGTCACCGGCCATGCCCTGCCCGTGGACGGAGGATTCGTCGCGCGGTGATGCAGAAGCTCCTGCCTCATGGGGAGCGGGATTCGCCGCCTAATCCTCGGGCGCTACTTCTACGCGCAGGCCGTCGAGGGCGGGTCCGCAGACGATCTGGCAGGAGAGACGGGAGGTCGGGCGGCGGGCGCCGGAGCTGTCGAGCAGGTCGTTCTCGTCCTCGCTGAGGGGCGGAAGGTCCTTCCAATAGGCTTGGTCGACATAGACGTGGCAGGTGGCGCAGGAGCAGCAGCCGCCGCACAAGGCGACCACCTCGTCTATGCCGCGGCTGCGGATTGCCTCCATGAGCGAGAGGCCGTCCTCGCCGTCGACCGCCACCTCGCTGCCGTCGCGGGTGATGACCCGGATTCGGGCTGCCATCGATTCTCCTCCTATTCGATGCTGAGGTCGGAAAGCGCCGCCCGCACGCGCGCCGAAATGTCGGACGGACAGATGAGCAGGTCGGGCAGCAGCGGATCGGGCCGATTGTAGAGCAACGGCGAGCCGTCGAGCCGGGTCGCGGCGAGGCCGGCGCCAAGCGCGACCGCGGCGGGCGCGCAATTGTCCCATTCATACTGGCCGCCCGCATGCAGGTAGATGTCGCCCTCCCCCAGCAGGACGCACATCGCTTTCGCGCCGGCCGAGCCCATCGGCACCAGCTCCGCCCCGAGCCGCTCGGCGACCGCCGTCGAGACGGCGGGCGGTCGGGTGCGGCTGACCAGGATGCGCAGCCGCGCCGGGCGTACCACCGCTCCCGGCGCCTGATCCGAACGCAGCACCCGGCCCTGGCCCGGCAGCGCCACGGCGCCCACCGCAGGAATCCCGTCCACGGCGAGGCCGACATGGACCGCCCAGTCGGAACGGCCTTCTGCATATTCGCGAGTGCCGTCGAGCGGATCGACGATCCACACGCGCCGGCGGGCGAGGCGCTCCGGCGCGTCGGCCGACTCCTCCGAGAGGATGGCATCGTCGGGACGGTGGTGCCCGAGTGCGGCGAGGATGAAGGCATTGGCGGTCGCGTCGCCGGCGCGGCCGAGAGGCTGGCCCGCGAGCAGCCCCCCGGCGCGGATGGCGAGCAGGATCCTGCCGGCCTCCTCGGCGACCCGCGCGGCCAGCTCGGCATCGTCCTCGATGATCATCCCAGCAGCCTCTCGACGATCTCGTCCGCGGCTTCCTCGGGGCTCATGCGCAGCGTGTCGATCCTGAGCTCCGGATTGTCGGGAGTTTCGAAGGGCGAGTCGATGCCGGTGAAGTTGACAAGCTCGCCGGCGCGCGCCTTGGCGTAGAGGCCCTTCACATCGCGCTGCTCGACAACACCAAGCGGCGTATCGACATGGACTTCGAGAAAGCGGCCCGGCGGCAGCATCCGCCGGATCATCTCCCGCTCCGCCCGGAAGGGAGAGATGAAGGCGGCGATGACGATGAGGCCGGCGTCGGCCATGAGCTTGGCGACCTCACCGACCCGCCGGATATTCTCGACCCGGTCGGCGTCGGTGAAGCCTAGATCCTTGTTGAGCCCGTGGCGGACATTGTCCCCGTCCAGCAGGAAGGTGTGCCGGTTCATCCGGTGGAGCTTCTTCTGGACGAGATTGGCGATGGTCGACTTGCCGGCGCCGGACAGGCCGGTCAGCCAGACGAGCGCGGGCTCCTGGTTCTTGAGCCGGGCAAGCGCTTCCGGCCCGATATCGATCGATTGCCAATGGATGTTCTGCGACCGCCGCAGCGCGAAATGGATCATGCCGGCGGCGACGGTGGCGTGGGTGGCGCGATCGATCAGGATGAAGCCACCGAGGTCCGGGCTGTCGCGATAGGGCTCGAAGACGATCGGCTGGTCGGTGGTGAGGTTGGCGACGCCGATGTCGTTGAGGCCCAGCGTCTTGGCCGCCAAATGCTCGAGCGAGTTGACGTTCACCTGATATTTCGGGGCCTGGACCCGTGCGTTCACCGTCTGGGTCGCGAGCTTCAGCAGGTAGGAGCGGCCGGCAAGCATCTCCTCATCGGACATCCAGACCAGGGTTGCCTCGAACTGGTCGGCGACCTGCGGCGGATCATCCGCCGCGACCAGGACGCTGCCGCGCGAGCAGTCGATCTCGTCGGCCAAAGTGACCGTGATCGACTGGCCGGCGTCGGCTTCGTCGAGGTCGCCATCCAGAGTGACAATCCTCGTCACCTTGGAGGCGGCGCCGGACGGGAGCACGCGCACCTTGTGGCCGGCCGCGATCCGGCCGCTCGCGACCAGCCCGGAAAAGCCGCGAAAGTCGAGGTTCGGGCGGTTCACCCATTGAACCGGCATGCGAAAGCCTGCGCGGCGTGCGTGATCGGCATCGATCTCGACCGTCTCCAGATGCTCGAGCAAAGTCGGCCCCGAATACCAGTCCATGTGCATGGAGGGGCCGGCTATATTGTCGCCGGCGAGACCGGAGATGGGGATGGCGAGCTGGCCGCGAATGCCGATCCCGGCGGCGAAGGCGGCATATTCGGCGCAGATGGCGTCGAACGCCGCCTGATCGTAGCCGGCCAGGTCCATCTTGTTCACGGCGAGCACGATCCGGCGGATGCCGAGCAGATGGGCGAGATAGGAATGGCGGCGGGTCTGGGTCAGCACGCCCTTGCGCGCATCGACCAGGATCACGGCGAGGTCGGCGGTCGAGGCGCCGGTCACCATGTTGCGGGTATATTGCTCATGCCCTGGCGTGTCGGCGACGATGAACTTGCGCCGGTCGGTCGTGAAGAAGCGATAGGCGACATCGATGGTGATGCCCTGTTCGCGCTCGGCCGCCAGGCCGTCGACGAGCAGCGCGAAATCGAGCTTGTCACCCTGAGTTCCCAGCCTTTTCGAATCCGCTTCGAGCGCGTCGAGCTGGTCGTCGAACAGCAATTTGGTGTCGTAGAGAAGGCGTCCGATCAGGGTAGATTTGCCGTCGTCGACCGAGCCGCAGGTCAAGAAGCGCAACAGGTCCTTGCACTCATGCCGCGCGAGATAGGCGCCGATATCCTCGGCGGCCGCCTCCGGCGCGGGGGCGGGCGTGTCGGAAGGGATCTTCATCAGAAGTAGCCCTCCCTCTTCTTCTTCTCCATGCTTGCCCATTCCTCGCGGTCGATGGCACGGCCCTGCCGCTCCGACGTGGTGGTCAGCAGCATCTCGCGAAGGATATCGGGCAGGGTGGCCGCCTCGCTCTCGATCGCGCCGGTGAGCGGATAGCAGCCGAGGGTGCGGAAGCGGATCGAGCGCCAGACCGGCGTCTCGCCCGGTCTCAGGGGCAAGCGGTCGTCATCGACCATGACGATCATGCCGTCGCGCTCGACCGTGGGCCGGCGCGCCGCCAGGTAGAGCGGCACGATCGGAATGTCGTAACGGTGGATATACTGCCACACGTCCAGCTCCGTCCAGTTGGACAGGGGAAAGACGCGGATGCTCTCGCCCTTGGACTTGCGGGCATTGTAGAGGCGCCAAAGCTCCGGCCGCTGGTTCTTCGGATCCCAGACATGATTGGCGGTGCGAAAGGAGAAGATGCGCTCCTTCGCGCGGCTCTTCTCCTCGTCGCGCCTGGCGCCGCCGAAGGCCGCGTCGAAGCCGTGCGCGTCGAGCGCCTGCTTCAGTCCCTCCGTCTTCCACATGTCGGTGTGGAGCGCGCCATGGTCGAAGGGATTGATTCCCTTGGCCAGCGCCTCCTCGTTGCGATGGACGATCAGCTCCATGCCGCTCTCGGCCGCCATCCGGTCCCGCAGCTCGTACATCGCCCTGAACTTCCACGTCGTGTCGACGTGCAGCAGCGGGAAGGGTGGGGGAGAGGGGTGGAAGGCCTTGCGGGCGAGATGCAGCATCACCGCTGAATCCTTGCCGACCGAATAGAGCATGACCGGGCGGCTGGTCTCGGCGACCACTTCCCGCATGATGTGGATGCTCTCCGCCTCGAGCTGATCGAGGTGCCCGGGGCGGTTCGTCCTGGAAGAGGGCTGTCCCGTCATGATCTCGCCGGCAGAAAGGGAATGGAGCCTCCGCAGCGTGCGGACCGCTCAGCCTATCGAGGCTCACCCAACCGGCCGGACTGCGCTAGGCCGGAATGATCGGGTGCCATCCAAGCTTTTCTCGGGCCCTCGCCGGCTTCCCGAAACTTGGTTGGCACCCGATCGATCCCGGGGTGGCGCATTCGGCCGCTGAGCCTCTATCCCGGCGCAAAGGTGCCGTTTTCGGGAGGTCTAATTTTGGCGGGAGGGCAAGGTGCGAGGCTGGCGGGCCGGAGGGCGATCGTGACCGGGGCGGCCTCCGGCATCGGGCGGGCGATCGCGCGCCTGTTCGCCGAGGAGGGCGCGCACGTCGCCCTGCTGGATCGGGACGCCTCGGCGCTGGGCGAGGCGGCGGCGGAGACCGGCGGCCACGCCGTGCTGGTCGACCTGCTCGATCCCGCTGCGGTCTCACAGGCGGTCGCCTCGGCCGCCGAAGCGCTGGGCGGCGTCGACGCCGTCGTCAACTCCGCCGGCATCGTATCGGTCACGTCGCTCGCCGAGACGGATCTCGACGCGTGGCAGCGCATGCTCGGCGTGAACCTCACCGCTCCATATTTGGTCTGCCGCACGGCGCTGCCTTGGCTTCGCCAGGCGCAGGGCGCTACCATCGTCAATATCGGCTCCGCACAGGCGCTGCGGCCGGTCGGCGCGAGCGCCGCTTATGCCGCGTCCAAGGCAGGCGTCGTCACCTTCACCAAGGCGCTGGCCGGCGAGCTCGCTCCGGCGATCCGGGCCAATGCGGTCTGTCCGGGCATCGTCGACACGCCGATGGTCCAGTCGGTCCGCCGGTCCGGCGGGGGCGAGGCCGGGGTGCCGACGCTCAAGGACTATCCGCTCGGGCGGATGGCGCAGCCGCGGGAGATCGCCGAGGCCGTGCTGTGGCTATCCTGCGATCGATCCGCCTTCGTGACCGGAATCGCCCTCGCCGTCGACGGCGGGAGGACCTTCCATTGAGCGGCTTGCGGGAAATCGGCGCCGAGCTCCACCGGGCGCTTCGGGAACGCCGCACGCTGGAGCCGCTTTCCTCGCGCGGCCTCGGTCTCGACGTGGACGACGCCTATGCGATCTCGCTTGAACTCCTGCGCCTGCGGCTGGCCGCAGGCGAGCGGGTGGTCGGCAAGAAGATCGGAGTCACCTCGAAGGCGGTGCAGGACATGCTGGGCGTCCATCAGCCCGACTTCGGATTCCTCACCGACGCGATGGTGGCG
This sequence comes from Sphingosinicella terrae, assembly GCF_003347635.1. GTDB lineage: Bacteria > Pseudomonadota > Alphaproteobacteria > Sphingomonadales > Sphingomonadaceae > Allosphingosinicella > Allosphingosinicella terrae. The sequence continues at coordinate 6,271 of NZ_QDFY01000018.1, read as the reverse complement.
GAGGACGGCGAGACCGTCGACATCGCCCGGCGGGGCCTGATCCAGCCTCGGGCGGAAGCCGAGATCGCCTTCCTGCTCAAATCCGACCTAGAGGGCCCGAACGTCACCGAGGCCGACGTGCTCGCAGCGACCGAAGCAATCGCGCCATGCTTCGAAATCGTCGACAGCCGCATCCGCGACTGGAAGATCGGGATCGTCGACACCATCGCCGACAATGCCTCCTGCGGCATCTTCGTTCTCGGCGCCGCCCGCGCCGATCCGCGGACGCTCGACCTGCCCTCGCTCGCCGTGAAGGTGTGGAAGAACGGGGCGCCGCTCAGCGAGGGCTTCGGCGCGGCGGTGCAGGGCTCACCGCTGACGGCCGTCGCCTGGCTCGCCAATACGCTCGGCCGTCACGGCGTGTCCCTGCTTGCGGGCGAGGTCATCCTGTCGGGCTCGCTCGTCCCGCTTGAGCCGGCGGCACCGGGCGACCGCTTCGACATGGAGCTTTTCGGCGTCGGGCGCGCCTGCATCGGATTCGCGTAAGGAAAAGGTGATGGGCCGCATCAAGGCAGCGATCATCGGGTCGGGCAATATCGGCACCGACCTCATGATGAAGATGATCAAATATCCGCAGCATATGGAGCTTGCGGCTCTGGTCGGGATCGACCCGGCGAGCGAGGGCCTGGCCATGGCGCGCGAGCGGGGGATCGCCACCACCCACGAGGGGCTGACAGGACTCAGAACGATGCCGGACTATGCGGAGATCGGCATCGTCTTCGACGCTACCTCGGCCTACGCCCACAAGGCGCACGACGAGACGCTGCGCGCCGACGGGAAGAAGGTCGTCGACCTCACGCCGGCGGCGATCGGGCCGTTCACCGTCCCGCCGGTCAATATCGAAGAGCATCTCGACGCGCCCAATCTGAACATGGTGACCTGCGGCGGCCAGGCCACGATTCCGATGGTGGCCGCCGTTTCGCAGGTGGCGACGGTCCATTATGCCGAGATCGTCGCTTCGGTCTCATCCCGATCGGCAGGCCCGGGAACGCGCGCCAATATCGACGAATTCACGCGCACGACCGCGCGCGCCATCGAGGAGGTCGGGGGCGCCGCCCGAGGCAAGGCGATCATTATCCTCAATCCAGCCGAGCCGCCGATGATCATGCGCGACACGATCTTCACCTTGTCCGAAGGCGGCGACGAGAACGCCATCCGCGCCTCCGTCGAGCGGATGGTCGAGCGCGTGCAGCATTACGTTCCCGGCTATCGGCTGAAGCAGGAGCTCCAGTTCGAGCGCTTCGGCGACAACAACCCGCTGCGCATCCCGGGGCAGGGCCAATTTACCGGGATAAAGACCTCGATCTTCCTCGAAGTGGAAGGCGCAGGCGACTATCTGCCGAGCTATTCGGGCAACCTCGACATCATGACCGCCGCCGCCAAGGCAACGGGCGAGCTGATCGCCCGGCGCATGCTCGGAGACGACCAATGACCGGCTTCGATCCGACTCAGCACAAGCTCTACATCCAGGATGTGACGCTGCGCGACGGCATGCACGCCATCCGGCACATGTATGGGATCGAACATGTGCGCGCGATCGCGAAGGCGCTGGACGAGGCCGGCGTCGACGCCATCGAGGTCGCCCACGGCGACGGCCTGTCCGGCGCCTCGTTCAATTATGGCTTCGGTGCCCATACCGACTGGGAATGGCTCGAGGCCGTCGCCGACGTGCTGACCAGGGCCGTGCTGACGACGCTCATCCTGCCCGGCGTGGGTACGGTCGACGAGCTGCGCCGCGCCTATGATCTGGGCGTGCGGTCGGTTCGCGTCGCGACCCATTGCACCGAGGCGGACGTGTCGAAGCAGCATATCGGCTTCGCCCGCGATCTGGGCATGGACGTCTCCGGCTTCCTGATGATGAGTCACATGATCGGCCCGGTCGAGCTCGCCCGTCAGGCGCAACTCATGGAAAGCTATGGCGCGCACTGCGTCTACGTCACCGATTCGGGCGGAGCGCTCGACATGGACGGCGTTCGCGAGCGCTTCCTCGCTTATGACCAGGCCCTCAAACCCGAAACCGAGCGCGGCATGCACGCGCACCACAATCTCTCCTTGGGAGTGGCCAATTCGATCGTCGCCGCCCAGGGCGGCGCCGTGCGCATCGACGCGAGCCTTGCCGGCATGGGCGCAGGCGCCGGGAACGCGCCGCTCGAGGTCTTCGCCGCCGCCGTCGACCGAAAGGGCTGGAACCACGGCTGCGACGTGATGAAGCTGATGGATGCGGCCGAGGACCTGGTGCGGCCGCTGCAGGACCGGCCCGTACGGGTCGACCGCGAGACGCTCTCCCTCGGCTATGCCGGCGTCTACTCCTCCTTTCTGCGTCACGCGGAAAAGGCCGCCGCGGATTACGGGCTCGACACGCGCGCGATCCTGGTCGAGCTGGGCCGCCGGCGCATGGTCGGGGGCCAGGAGGACATGATCGTCGACGTGGCGCTCGACATGCTCAAGCAGCAGGGCGTTATGCCCGCGGCCTCCTAGTCCTTGGCCCTTGAGGCAGACGGATTTTTTGTCGGGAGCAACCCGAGGGGAGGGCGCTAGCCAGCCGTGCGGGCGCCGGGAATAAGGGTGCTGGTTGCGGCGAGGCTGCGTGAGGAGTGGACGAGTGGGAGCGGGTTCGCGTTCGGTCTATCGGGGTGGCGAGCTGGCGCGCGTGCTGGATCCCGCCAGCGTCGCCATCGTCGGCGCGACGCCCAAGCCGACCGCCGCGGGCGCACGTGCGCTCGGCCAGCTGGAAAAGCTCAAGTTCGGAGGCCGCATTGACCTGGTCAATGCGCGCTACGAGGCGATAGCGGACCGGCCCTGCTACCCATCGGTCTCGGCGCTTCCCGAGGCACCCGACTCGGTCATCATCACTGTGCCGCGCGCCGGCGTGGAGGAGGTGGTGCTCGACGCCGCCGCGGCGGGGGCGCGCTCGGCCATCATCTTCGCCGCCGGCTATAGCGAGGTAGGGCAGGCGGAACGTCGTCGCGAGCAGGATCGCCTTTCCGCGATCGCCCGCGAGACGGGAATCCGTATCCTCGGCCCCAATTGCCTTGGGGCGGTCAACTATTGGAGCGGGGCGGCGCTCACCTACACCAACGTTCCGCTGCCCGAGGGCGGCATCGAGGCGGCGCGGGCGCACGATCGGCCGATCGGCCTCGTCAGCCAGTCGGGCGGCCTCGGCTTCGCCGCCGCCCAGGCGATCCAGCGGGGCGTGGTCTTCAGCCATTTGTTGACCTCCGGAAACAGCTGCGATGTGGATGTGGCCGATCTGGTCGCCTTCCTGGCCGAAGATCCGCATTGCGGCGCCATCGCCTGCGTGTTCGAGGCGATGCCGAACCCGGAGCGGCTGCTCGAGGCGGCCGCGATCGCAATGGACGCGGGCAAGCCTATCGTCATCAACAAGCTCGGCACCGGCGAGCAGGGCGCGGCGGCGGCAATGACCCATTCGGGCATGCTGGCCGGATCGCACGACGTCTATGTCGAGCTGTTCCGCAGCGCCGGCATGACTCTGGTCGACAATTTCGAGGAGCTGATCGAGACCGCCACTTACTTCGCCAAGGCTCGGAGGGAGGTTCCGGCCGGCACGGTCGTCCTGGCTTCGTCCGGCGGCGCCTCCGTCATGGCGGCGGACAAGGCCGAGATACATGACGTGCCGTTGCCGCAGCCAAGCGAGAAGACGCGGGCCGAGATCCAGCGGCAGCTCCCTGATTTCGGCACCGCCCGCAATCCCTGCGACGTGACCGGCGGCGTCGCGAATGATCTCGACACCTTCTTCGCCTGCGTCGACTTGCTGCTCGCCGAGCCCTGCTACGGCCAGCTCGTCACGGCGCATCCCTATTCGGTCCACACCGCCAATCGCGTCCGCCGCTTCGGCGAGCTCGGCGAGAAGCACGGCAAGCTCATCTGCCACGTCTGGATCACCGAATATCTGGCTGGGCCTGGGCTGATAGAGGCCGAGTCGAGCGCCGGATCGGCCGTGTTCCGGTCGATGAACCGCTGCTTCGCCACCATCGGCCTGTACCAGCAGTGGGAGGCGCGGCGGGCGCGCTGGCTTTCCGAACCGCGCGGCGCCGCATCCCACCTTGAGCCCGCGGAGGCGGCGGGTCGCGCCGCCGCCCTCATCGAGGCGGCGCCCGCAGCGGCGCTCACGGAGCGGGAGGCCAAGGCGGTGCTCGCCGAATATGGCGTGCCTGTGATCGGCGAGGCGCTCGTCCGCAACGCGGAGGAGGCGGCCGCCGCGGCGGCCCGTTTCGGCGGGAAAGTAGCGCTCAAGGTCGAATCGCCGGACATCCTCCACAAGACCGAGGCGGGCGTGATCCGGCTCGGTGTCTCCGGCGAGGAAGCCGTGCGCGCCGCCTATCGGGAGATCATGGTCGCTGCCGCGAAGCTCGATCCGGCGCCGCGGATCAACGGCGTGCTCGTCCAGGCGATGGCGCCGGCCGGGGTGGAGATCATCGTCGGCGGCCGCATCGATCCCTTGTTCGGACCGATGGTGATCGTCGGCAGCGGCGGGATTCTCGTCGAATTGCTGAATGACAAGGTGCTGGCGCTCGCGCCGGTCGGACGCGAGCAGGCACTCGAGATGATCGCGCGCCTCAAGGGGGCCGCCCTGCTGGACGGCTTCCGCGGCGGCGCCGCCGCCGACCGCGGGGCGCTCGCCGACGCGATCTGCCGGATCTCGGAGTTGGTCGCCGACCAGGCTGCCCGGCTCGCCGAAATCGACATCAACCCCCTGATCTGCAGCGCCGATTCGATCGTCGCCGTCGACGCGCTGATCGTGAAGGCTGCGGCGGCGCAGCCCGCGGAGGAGCCGGCGCCGGAAATGGTGGTGGCGTATTAGGACGAGGGAAGAAGGATGAACATGGCCGAGAAGATCCAGGTGGACGGAGAGCAGCTGATCGCGCGCGCCCGGGCCATGATCCCCGACCTCGCGTCGCGCGCCAACCAGCAGGCGCGCGATCGGCGGCTCTCGTCCGAGACGATCGAGGCGATGAAGGAAGCCGGCTTCTTCCGCGTGCTCCAGCCGAAAAGATGGGGCGGCTACGAGATGAGCCCGCGCGTCTTCGCCGAGATCCAGATCGCCTTGGCCGAAGGGGATATGTCGACCGCCTGGGTCTATGGCGTGCTCGGCGTCCATCCCTTCCAGCTCGCCTTGTTCGACGACCGCGCCGCCGCCGACGTCTGGGGCAAGGATGACGGCGTTCTGATCGCCTCGACCTACATGCCGACGGGCCGGGCGACGCCCGTGGAGGACGGCTTCCGCTTCACGGGCAAATGGAAATTCTCTAGCGGCAGCGAGCATTGCGACTGGATCCTGCTCGGCGGCCTGGTCGGGGATCCGGCGGACGGCGACTACCGCACCTTCCTGCTTCCGCGCTCCGACTATCGGATCGAGGATGCGTGGCATGTAATGGGACTCAAGGGGACGGGCAGCCAGGATATCGTCGTCGAAGACGTGTTCGTGCCCGCCTATCGCGTACACGACCTGCGCGCCGCCTATCGCGACGAGAATCCCGGCTGGGCGGTCAATAGCGGACCGCTCTACCGCGTCCCCTTCGTCCAGGTGTTCAGCCGCGTCGTCTCGAACGGCTGCATCGGCGCCCTCCAGGCGATGCTCGACGCCTTCCTCGCCTACGGCTCCAAACGCATCGGCACGACCGGGTCGCCGACGTCGCGCGACCCGGACGCGCAGCGTGCGGTGACCGAGATCGCCAATGCGGTCGACGAGATGAAGCTCGTCCTGCACCGCAACTTCGAGGTCCTCGAAGGCTATGCGGAGCGGCGCGAGCAGGCGCCGACCAACCTGCGCCTCTTCTACAAGCATCAGAGCTCCCTGGTCGCGGAACGGGCGCTCGAGCTGGCAAGCAAGCTGTTCCGATCGGCAGGCGGGCACGGCCTCTATGAAACCATGCCGCTCGGCCGGATCTACAGCGACCTCATCGCGGCGCGGCAGCATGTCTCGAACCAGAGCCAGGTGACCGCCCGCAATTATGGCGCGGTGCTGCTGGGCCTCGACAATCCCGACATGCAGGTCTGAATCGCCGGAGGTTCAATGAGCCCAGGCTCGCTTCCGTCCGCGGAAGCGGTGGGCAATTCGGCGCCGCCCTCAGAGCTTTTCGGTGAGTTCCGGGACGATCTTGAACAGGTCTCCGACCAGGCCGATGTCGGCGACCTGGAAGATGGGCGCGTCCTCGTCCTTGTTGATGGCGACGATGGTCTTGGAATCCTTCATGCCGGCGAGGTGCTGGAT
>NZ_QDFY01000017.1 GCF_003347635.1 Sphingosinicella terrae | reverse complement strand
ATCGATGCTGACCTCCTCCCAGCCAGCATCTTGAATCACGAACCGAACCGCTTGGGAATCCCAACCAGACTCACACAAGCATGATCATGCTCTAGGCGCGCCGCCGGAGCCCGTTCATCGCCCAGCCTCCAGCCCGTTAAAGTTGATGAAGTTGACGACCCCCAGGGAGTCGTCAATTTGGCTCGGCGGCCGCCCCGGCTGCCGCCCCCGCACAGACCGCGCCGCTCGCCTCGAAGCCGCGCCTGATCGTCTGCGCCTCGACCCGCTTCGCGCCAAGGCGCGCCGCCACCACCGCGAGCGCCGCCTCGGGATCGTGCCGGCGTCCGCACAGGAAGATGTCGAGCGCGGCATAGCCATGCTCGGGCCAGGTATGGATCGAGATGTGGGATTCGGCGAGCAGGGCGACGCCGGTCACCCCCATTCCGGGGCCGAAGCCGTGGAGACGTATCTCGAGCAGGGTCGCCGCGGCCGCGGCCGCCGCTTCGGCGAGCGTGCACTCGATGAGGGCGAGGTCGTCGAGGCCAGAGCAGCCGTGTAGCTCGGCGACGAGATGGCGGCCGTCATAGGGGGCGGCGGGGCCGGTCACAGCAAGGTCCCGTGGGCATGGCCTAGCCGCGTCATCGCGGCCTCGGCGGCGCGGGTGCCGTGATAATGCGCCTCCTCGAACAAGGAGAGGCCGCTGAGGTCGGAATGGGCGAGATAGAGCGGCGGCTCGGCGGCCGCGATCCGCGGCGCCTCGGTCCACACCGTCCCCGGCGTCGGCCGCACCATCGCATGGCCCCAGCGCCACAGCTCGATCTCGCGCACCGCCCCGTCGAGTTCCGGGTTCATCGCGAGGAGATCGTCGAGCACCAGCCGCCGCCAGGCTGCCTCGTCCGTCTCGAGCAGGCGCCGCCGCGCCGCCGTCGGATCCTCGCGCGACAGCGGCATGTACCAGCTCAGCACCGTTCCGGCCGGCCGCGCCTCGCTTTGGTGGGTGGCGACGACATAGCCGAGCGATTCCCCGGTCGCCGAGACATTGTCCCAGGCGAGCGGCGCGCCGCGTCCACCGGGAAGCCGGTCGACGGTGACGTTGGCGACCAGCCACGGCGCGTAGCTCAGCGAGGTCGAGCGCGGCACCAGCCCGGGCGCGACCCGCTCCGCGACGAAATGCGGCATGGCGAGGATCGCCGCCGCCGCCCGGGTGCGGACGGTGCGGCCGGCGGCGGCGTCGAAGCTGTCGACGAGGACGGAGTCGCCGTCGCGCGCGACCCGGTGGACGATCCGGCCGGACCGGATCGAGGCCGGGAAGGCGGCCGCCATGAATCGGGCGAGACGGTCATTGCCCTCGGGCCAGGTCAGGACATTGTCGCCGTCCGCGCCCGCCGCCCAGCCGCGGCGGCCGGCGAAATAATGGATGCCGGCCCATGCCGACACCTGCCCCGGCTCGCAGCCATAATCGTCGCGGGTGCAGTAGCGCAGATAGGCATGGAGCACCGGCGAGCCCCAGCCCTGCGCCCGCAGCCAGTCGCCGAAGCCGATCCGGTCGAGCGCGAGGAGGTCGGCATCGCGCGAGCTGTAGGCGACCGGGGTGGCGAAGGCGGGACGGCCATCCGCTCCGACTCGGGCCTTGAACGCCTCCATCGCGGCGTGGAAGGCCTCGAAATCGGCCTGGTCGCGCGCGGTGAGGCCGGTGCGGGGGATCAGCCCCTCCTGCCAGCGGCCGCGCCACAGCAGCCTTTCCTGGAGGTCTCCGCACAATTGGTAGGGATCGTAGACCGGCGCGCCTTCCGCCTCGCCGGTCAGCGCGCCGGCCCGGCGCAGCAGGTGGCGGACGGCGCCGGCTTCGCGATTGGGGATGGGCAGATAATGGGCGCCGAGCGGATAGGCGGAGACGGCGTTGCGGCCGCTTCGCGAATTGCCGCCGACCCGGTCCTCGAGCTCGAGCAGCCGGAAGTTGCGAAAGCCCGCCTCGGCCAGCGTCCACCCGGCGGCGAGGCCGGCGATGCCGCCGCCGGCGATGACGATCGCCGTTTCCTCGGTGACGCTCGGCGGCGGGAAGCCGCCCTGGCGCAGCCGATGGCCGCGCTCGAGGTCGGCGCCGCGCAGCGCGGTGGCCGGCGGCGGCGGCTTCAGCATCTGCCAGCCGAAGCCGACCAGCGCCGCCGCCCCGGCCGTGCCGAGCCCGGCGATCACCGCGCGGCGAATGGGGTCAGCCTTCATAGCGGCCCCATTCCTCGGAGAAGAGCCGCACCAGCGCCTGGTTGTCGAGCCGGTTCACCGGCGCCGGCCGCCGCGCCATGTCGGGCGGGAAGTCGAACAGCCGCTCGGCGCCCTCGGCGGTGAGGAAACGCCCGCCCGCCGGGATCCGGACGGCAGCGGGGATGGCGCCATGAGCGGCGAGGATGAATCCCCATTCGCCGAAGCTCGGGACGTAGGCGTGATAGGGCCGGATATTCAGCCCGACCGATTCCAGGGTCGCCGCTACCGACCAATAGGCTTGCGGCGCGACCAAAGGCGAGGTGCTCTGGACGGACATCATGCCGCCGGGCGCCAGCAGCCGCGCCACCTCGCGGTAGAAGCTGTCGGTGTAGAGCTTGCCCAGCGAGAAATCGACCGGATCGGGCAGGTCGACGACGATCGCATCGTAGCGCCCCTGCGCCTCGCGAGCCCAGCGGAAGCCGTCGGCATTGATCACCCGCACCCGTCGATCCTGGAAGGCGTTGCCGTTGAGCCGGGTGAGGATGCCGCTCCGGGAGAACAAGCGGGTCATTGCCGGGTCGAGATCGACCAGCGTGACATGCTCGACCCCCGGATGCTTGAGGATCTCGCGGACGGCCAACCCGTCGCCGCCGCCCAGCACGAGCACCTCGCGCGGCGCCGTGACCCGGCCGAGCGCCGGATGCACCAGCGCCTCATGATAGCGATATTCGTCGCGCGAGGAGAATTGGAGGTTGCCGTTGAGGAACAGCTTGAGGTCGTCGCCGCTGCGGGTGAGGACGATGCGCTGGAACGGCGTCGACGCCGCGTAGAGGATCGGGTCCTGGTAGCTCGCCGTCTCCGCCCAGCGCTGCACCCGCTCCGCGGCTATCATGCCGACGGCGAGGACGGCGAGGATCGCCCAGGCGGCCGCCTGCTCGAGCCGGAGCTCGCGGCGCCGCGGCACCACGAGGATCAGCGCCAGCGCCACCGCGGCATTGGCGATGCCGAACAGGAAGCCGGTTCGGATCATTCCGAGATGAGGGACGAGCAGGAGCGGGAAGAGCAGGGACGCGGCGAGCGCGCCGACATAGTCGAAGGTGAGGACGGTGGAGACCACTTCGCGGAAGTCGAAGCCGTCGCGCAGGATCCGCATGAGCAAGGGGATTTCGAGGCCGACGAAGAAGCCGATCGCGAGCACGATCGTGTAGAGGGCGACGCGGAAATGGTCGACCATCGGGAAGAGCAGGAACAGGGCCGCCGCCGAGCAGCCGCCGACCAGGGCGATGAGCAGTTCGACCCGGACGAACAGCCGCAGCGGATCGCGCCGGACGTAGCGCGAGCACCAGCTGCCGATGCCCATCGCGAACAGATAGGTGCCGATGACGGTCGAGAATTGGGTGACGCTGTCGCCGAGCAGATAGGAGGCGATGGTGCTGGCGAGCAGCTCGTAGACGAGGCCGCAGGTGGCGACGACGAAGGCGGAGGCGACCAGGGCCGCCGCCGGGGCGCTCAGGCGCCGCGGGGAAGAGGCCTCGGAACCATGCCGGCGTCCCACATCCGCGGCGGCCGAATCAGCCATGAATCGCCGCGGCGATGATGATCGACAGGCCGATCGCGACCGATCCGGCGAAGATGGCGACCGCCTTGTTCTGCTTGTCGTTGATCTGCTCCCACAGCTTCCCCGGGGTCAGCATGTCGAGGATGAAGAAGCCGACGACGAAGACCAGGATGCCGATCCCGGCATAGACGAGGCTGTTCAGCAGCACGGGCAAAGATGTGGCCATGTTCGTCTCCTATTTGTGGGTGGGGCCGTAGACGCCGCCGACGCGCGGCGCGGTTCGGCCGCCGTCGGCGAAGGGCGAGTAGGCATAGACGGTGCCGGCCAGGAACAGGCCGCTGATGCCGAGGCACCACAGGCCGAACAGGAAGGTGCCGCGGTCCATCGTCAGTCCTCCTCGTCATCCTCGGCCACCGGCGCGAAGTCGCTCTCGCCCTTGCGCGCCGATTCGAAGCTCATGTGGCGGAAGATGACGAAGATGAGCGGCAGCAGGATCAGGATCGCCGCCAGCAGGAAGTTGGAGAAGAAGACCGTGCCGGTGCGAACCTCCAGCCGGACGCTTTCCGGCTCGGCGCCGCTCGAGCCGCCGCCCCAGCGATTGCCCTGATAGTCGACGACGAGATCGTAGGTGCCGGCCGGCACCGCCGCCAGCTTCACCGTCGCGCTCCGGCTGCCCTCGCTCCAGGCGCCGTCGGAATCGCGGCCCGAATAGCGCTCGGCGGCATCATAGGCATTCCAGCTCGCCTGCGTCGCCCGGTCGACCAGCGAATAATCGAGATCGACCCAGGCATTGTCGAGCCGCGGCACCTCCGCCTCGATCGCGACCATCTGATAGGCGCGGCCGACGGTCACCGGTCCGAGCGTCGCCGTCCGCTGCACGCCGTCGAGCGCGATCGGCAGCTCCGCGCGAAGCAGGGTGCTGCCGCCGCCGAACAGGAGGGCGAGCAGGATCAGGAAACCGACGGCGGCGAGCGCCAGCATCGCGCGCCGCTTCAGCGCCGGGCGGTAGGGCGAGGGCTGGTGCGGAAGTGGCGGCCAGGACCGGCGCGGCGGCTCCACTCCGAACGCCGCCTTGATCTCCTTCGGCTCCAGCCAGCGCGACAGCGACCAGCTGACCTCCTGCTCGTTCGCCTCGCGCGAGAGCATCCAGCCGGGACGGACATAATCGTCCGTCTTCACTTCCTCGCCCGCCTTCACCCGCCAGTAGAATTCGCCGAGGACATAATCGACCTGGGCGACTCCGTCGGCAAAGAAGGCCTCGTAGCGCTGGCCGTCGAGACTGAGGCCGTGCGCCCAGTCCGGCGTACGGGTCAGCTGCTCGCCGAAGCTCCAGCCGCGGCCATTGCTGATCAGCCAGCGATAGGCGTGATAGGGATTGAACAGCAGATATTCTTCCCAAGGGTAGGATCCGCCCTCGGACCGGCGCAGATAGCCGATCGCCTCCCACTCGACACCGTCCAGCGTGCCGCGCGTACCGAGGGGGATCTCGAGCTCGGCCGCGGCCTCGTGATATTCGGTGATCAGCCTGACGTCGGGATTGGCGACGTCGAGCAGGCTCCCGCAATAGAGGCAGGCGACGGTGACCGTGTAGCCGGCGGCGCGAAGCTCGATCGTGCCGCCGCAGGACGGGCAGCTCAGCGCCTTGACCGCGGGAGCCGGCGCGGGGAAAGCGGCGGGAGCGGGAGGCGCCTCGGTCGCCAATTCAGCCTCCGAAGGCCGGCACGCGCCAGCCCTCGATCGGCCGCAGCCCCCGGACCTGGAGCTCCGCCAGGGTCACGTAGCGGCCGTCATAGAAGCTCGACAGCGTCGCTTCCCGCTGCAGGCTGGCGACGCGGCCGGTGGGCGATCGGAAATCGACGCTGTAGATCGACCAGCCCGGCGGCGCGGTGAAGGGAAGCTCCCCCTCCGACGCGATGCAGGTCGCGGGGCGGGCATCGGCGACGGTGAAGGGGTCGCCGTCGATCCTGAGTTCGGTCCCGACCAGCACCGTCCTGCCGTCGATGAGCAGCCGGAATACCGGATCGGTGATGTCGCCGATCGGCCGCTCCCTGAGCAGCATGAACTGGCCCATCGCTTCCGCCAGCCAGCCGTCGGAGCCGTCGTCGAACAGGACCAGCCACTCGTTCCACGAGCCGTCTTCCCAGCCCCAGCGCACCCGGCCGATCACCTCGAAGCGGCGGGGGTCGAAACTGCCGGTGGTGCCGATCGCGATCGGACTGACGTCGAAGGGCAGCGCCGCCGCCTTGCCGACCGCCTCGATGCCGTCGCCGCTGCGCACCAGGATGGTGCGGCAATAGTCGCAGACCCGCGACGGCAGAGCCGGCGAGCGGAACTGCACCTCGGCCCCGCAATTCGGGCAGGAAATGCTGAGCACCCCCGGCTCGCTCTTAGCGGATCCGGCCCAGCAACTCGGCTTTCTTGGTGTCGAACTCTTCCTGGGTGATCGCGCCGATGGTGAGCAACTTGTGCATCCGTTCGATCAGCGCGAACGGATCCTCGCCCGGTGCCGGGGCGGCACCGCCGCCGCCGCCGCCGCCACCGCCCGTTCCGAGACCGGTCGCCATCGCCTGGCCGATCGCCATGCCGACCCCGGCGCCCGCGCCGATCCCGGCCATGCCCCCCGAATTGTCGGCCGCCTTCTCGATCGCCTCGGCGGTCTGGAACTTGGCGTAGCGGTCGAGATCGCCGAGCACGCGCATCGAGCTCGCTTTGTCGAGATGCTTCTGCACCTCCTCGGGGAGAGAGAGGCTCTCGACATAGAAGCTCTGCACCGACAGGCCCCATTGGGCGAAGGCGGCCTGGACCGCCTCCTTGAGCTTCTCGGAGAGGGCGGTCTGGTTGGCGGCGAGGTCGACGAAGGGGATGGCGCCGCCGCCGAGGCCGGTCGCCATCGCGGTGGCTATTGCCGCCTTGAGCTGCGGCTCGAGAGTCTCGACCCGGATCTTGTCGAGCGTGCCCATGATCCTGACCGCGAACGGGCCGACATCCTCGATACGGAACGAATAGCTGCCGAAGGCGCGGATCCGGAGCGGCCCGAATTCCTGGTCGCGGACGGTGATCGGCTGGGCCGTCCCCCATTTGAGCCCGATCTGCTCCTTCTGGCTGAAGAAATAGACGTCGGACTTGAACGGCGACTTGAACGCCTTGTCCCAGTTCATCAGCGAGGTGAGGATCGGCAGGTTGGCGGTCTCGAGGGTGTGGAGGCCCGGACCGAACACGTCGGCGACCTGGCCTTCGTTGATGAAGGCCGCCATCTGCCCTTCGCGCACCGTCAGCTGGGCGCCGTTCTGGATCTCCCGGTCCTGCATCGGATAGCGGACGGCCAAGACGCCCGGCTCCTCGACCCAGTCGATGACGTCGATGAATTGCTTGGAAAGAAAGTCGAAAACGCCCATCGGTCCCTCCCTCTCATCGCATAGTAGCGGCAAGCGGACGGGGGCGAAACCGGAATCGGACGAGCGTGGCAGGTCGCGGAAGGACTCCCCCTCCCGTAGGGAGAGGGTTGGGGTGAGGGGGTTCTGAGTCTGAGGAACCTCGCGAAGGCCGAGCACCCCCACCCTACCCTCCCCCTCGAGGGGGAGGGATTCAGGCAGCCTCCGTTCGAGCGCCTCCATCGTCCCCCAGCGCCTCGGCCAGGCTCGCCAGGTCCGCCGCGATCGGTCGGGCGCTCGCCTCGCGGTCGAGGATCGCCGCCAGCGCGGGCGGGGGCGCCAGCGTCTCGCCGACCAGCGGCTCGACCACGTCGGCGAACTTGTAGGGATGGGCGGTGGCGGCGGCGATCCAGACGCGCTCGCGGCGCCGGTCCTCGCCGAGGCGGGCATAGGCCTCGGCAGCGGTCGCCGAATGCGGGCACCAGACATAGCCGGTGCGCTCGAACTCGGCGACGATGCGGGCACGGATGGTCTCGTCCTCGACCCGCTCGACCTCGACCTGCGCGACCGGATCGGGCAGCTGTGCCAGCCGCTCGAAATTGCTGGGCGCGCCGACGTCCATCGCATTGGCGATCGTCTGCAGCGAGGGGCCGGGCGAATAGGCGCCGCCGAGATGCCAGTCGAGCAGGGTGCGGTTGGAATTGGTCGCGCAGAGGATCGGGCCGACCGGAAGGCCGAGCGAGCGCGCCCACAGGGCCGCGACGGCATGGCCGAGATTGCCGGTGGGGATGACGAAGCCGGGAGCGGTACCGGTCTCGCGATGCACCTCCAGCGCCGCCTTGGCGACATAGACCATCTGCGGGAGCAGCCGCCCGACATTGATCGAATTGGCCGAGGTCAGATGGTGGCGCCGCGACAATGCGGAGTCGGCGAAGGCGGCCTTCACCAGCCGCTGGCAGTCATCGAAATCGCCCGCCACTTCGAGCGCGCGCACCGGCGCGTGCCAGCAGCCGAGCTGGTGCTCCTGGAAGGCGGAGACGCGGCCGCGGGGATAGAGGATGATTGCAGCCACGCCCTGCCGTCCCTCCGCCGCGCAGCCGACCGCGCCGCCGGTATCGCCCGACGTGGCGACGAGGATGGTCAGCGGCCCCGCCTCGTCGCCGAGGCGGTCGAAGCAGGCGAGCAGGAAGCGGGCGCCGAAATCCTTGAAGGCCCCGGTCGGCCCGTGGAAGAGCTCGAGCGCCCGAAGGTTCGCATCGGCGGGATCCGGCCGAACGACCGGCGCAGGGAAGTCGAACGCCTCGGCGCAGATCGCCGGCAGCTCGGCCGCGAGCGGATCGCCGCCGAAGAAGGGCGCGAGCAGGGCCGAAGCCAAAGGCGCCAGATCCTCGCCGGCAGGGAGTGTCGACGGATCGACCGAAATGGATTCCGCGGAAACGTAGAGCCCGCCGTCGGGCGCCGCGCCATTGCGGATGGCTTGCGAGACCGGGACCGCGGTCGCGCCGCCGCGGGTGCTGACGAACCTCATCGGCCGGCGCTCGCGAGAGCGGCCTCGCGGACCCACTCGACCCGGACGCCCTCCGAATCGACGGGTGCACGATAGGCGCGGGCGTCGAGGCCGCAGCGCGCGAAGGCGGCGGCCATGGCCGAGGCGACGGCATCCGCCTGCTCCTCGAGCGCCCAGGCGAAGACGGAAGGGCCGGAGCCCGAGAAGGAGCAGCCGAGCGCGCCGGCGGCCAGAGCGGATTCCTTCACCGCCGGCAGGGCCGGGAGGAGATGCTCGCGCTGCGGCTCGACGAGCAAATCCTCGAAGCCGGCGCGCAGCAGCTCGAGATCGCCGGTGGCGCAGCCGGCGACGAAGGAGGCGAGCCGGCGCGAATGCTCGACCGCGAGCTGCATCGGCACCTCGCTGCGCAGCAGGCGGCGCGCCGAGCGGGTCTCGATGGTGGCGGACGGATGGAAGAGGATCGACACGATCCCGACCGGCGCTGGCAGGCGATAGACATAGGCCGGGGATTCGCTGGCGACGATGGCGAGGCCGCCGAACAGGCTGCCCGCGACATTGTCCCAGGGCGGCGGATCGGAGGAGACGCGCTCGCCCGCCAGCGCGAAGGGCAGCAAGTCCTCGCGGTTGAAAGGCTTGGGCAGGAGCGCGTTGACCGCGGCCGCGCCGGCGACGGCGGAGGCGGCCGAGCCGCCCATGCCGCCGCTCACCGGCACGCCCTTGCGGATCGACAGGCTGGCGCCGAAATCGGCCCCCGCCGCGTCGAGCACCGCGAGGGCGGCCGCCAGCGCCGTGTTCTTCTCGGGGCTGTCGGGAAGGCTGGAGACGAGGCCGCTGACCGCCGCGAGGCGGACGCCCGGCCGGCCCTCGCGCACCGCGACGATCTCGTCGCGGGCGGCGTCGAAGGCCTGGCCGAGGACGTCGAAGCCGACGCCGACATTGCCGATGCTGGCGGGCGCGGAGGCGCAAGCGGTCCCGATCATCATCGCTCAGGCCGACATTCGAAGCATCGCGACCTCGGCCTGCGCCGGGGTTCCGGCGGCCCGGGCGAGCCTGCGCTGCAGGTCCATGACGTCGGCGAAGACCGCGGCGGCGCTCGGCCAGCGGCCGGCGCCCTTGCCGCAGACCTCGTGGCGGCGTCCGTCGAGATCGACGATCACGAAGCGATTCTCCTCGTTGCGCGCGCCGGCGAGCACGTGCCTGCCCGGCAGCGACTCGATCCGCACCTCGGCCTTGATCGATCCGTCGGGCTGAAGGCGGCAGCGCCCAACCTGCTTCAGCACCTCGCCGCGCGCAAGCGCCGCCTGCGCCTCGACCGGCCCGATCTCGCTCAGCGACTGCTTGAAGATCCGGCCCGGCGGGATCGCGAACCCGAAGGCGCGGCGGACGAGCAGCGACAATTTGTCGGCGGCGTCGTGGCCGTCGACGTCGGCGGCGGGATCGGCCTCGGCGAAGCCCAGCTCCTGCGCCTTGGCGACGGCATCGGCGAAGGACCAGCCCTCGCCGAGCCGGCTGAGCAGGAAGTTGGCGGTGCCGTTCATCACTCCCTCGATGCCGGCGATGCCGGCCGGACGAAGGCGGTCGATGGTCTCGAGCACCGGCGTGCCGCCGCCCACCGCGGCGGAATAGGACAGGCTCGCTTGGCCCGCCTCGGCGCAGGCGTGGAGGGCGTCGTAATGGCGCGCGACCGCGGCCTTGTTGGCGGTGACGACATGGCTGCCGCGGCGAAGCGCGGCGCACATGATGTCGGCCGGATATTCGGCGCCGCCGAGCAATTCGATGACGAGATCGACCTCGCCGGCCAGCGCCTCGTCGAGATCGGCGGTGAAGGCGGCGCCGCCTTCGCTCTCATGCTCATGCGGGCGGCGGACGAGGACGGGATTGACCCGGAACAGGTCGGGCCTTTGCTCGAGATAGGAGAGCACGCCGGCGCCGACGCTGCCGCAACCGAGCAAAGCGACCCGCAGCGGCGGCCATTCCAGCGGCACTTCCTTGCGCGGCGCGACATTGGCGATCACCGTCGCCTCGTGATGGCCGATCGCGGCGATCTCGACGACGATGTCCTCGACGGCGGCGGCCTGGATCGCCTTGGGCTGGATCAGCCCCGAGCTCGCCTGGGCGGCCGCTTCATAGTCCATTGCGCCGTAGCGTTCGGCCCGCGGGTTCTTGGCGGGGTCCTCGGCATAGACGCCGTCGACGTCCTTGAGCAGGCGGACCCGGCGGGAACCGAGCCGGGCGGCGAAGAAGACGGCGGAAAGATCGGTACCGCCGCGGCCGAGCGTCACCACGCCATGCTCCTCGTGGCCGGCGGTGAAGCCGGGGACGACGATCACCTCGTGATCGTCGAACTTCGCGAGCACCGAAGCGGCGTCGAGATCGCAAAGATCGGAGTCGAGCGGATCGCCCTTGGCGACGAGCCCCATTTCATGCGGATCGAGCGCGCAGGCGCGGACCCCCATCCGCCGCAAGGCGAGCGCCATCAAGGCGGCCGAGCGGAGCTCGCCGACCCGGGCGACGCGGGCGACCAGCCCGTCCGGCGCCTCGCCGCCGACCAGCCTCGCCTGGTCGAGCAGGAAGTCGGTCTCGCCGGCCAGCGCCGAGACGACGGCGACGATCTTCTCGCCGTCGCGGACGTGCCGGTAGACCTCCTGCGCCGCCGTCCGGTAATCCGCCTCGCGCTCGAGCACCGAGCTTCCGAACTTGAGCACGCAGAGCTCGTGCTTCGCGTCCGCTTCGCCGTCTTTCGCCATGATCTTCGTCTTTCGTTTCTGGCCCTGGGCCGGAGATATAAAAAAACCCGCTCGCCTGGTCGGGGAGCGGGTCGGTGAAGCCTGGTCTGATTTCGATGGTCAGCCGGTACCGTCCCGCATGCGGGTGGTAATAATGGTGAGCATCATGGTGGCGGCGCGCGCGGCAAGCGTCATGCCGTCGCCGGCATGGCCCTCGTGCTGGAAATGCGCAACCTTCGGCATCGCTGCAGTCTCCAGGCCGGCCGTCATCCTCCGACGGGCGGCATGCGCTATCGACCTCATAATAGACGGTCGGAAACCTTATCCGTCAACTGTCTTAATATTTTCCTGCCTTGGCTAATCTCATATTAGTACTTTAAGTCGCTGGGATATAGGCGTTTTTCAGGAGAATATTTTTCAGGCGCGGGTCTGGCCGGTGCCGCGCACGACATATTTGAACGTCGTCAATTGCTCCGGCCCGACCGGGCCGCGGGCGTGGAGCCGGCCGGTGGCGATGCCGATCTCGGCCCCGAAGCCGAACTCGCCGCCGTCGGCGAACTGGGTCGAGGCATTCCACATGACGATCGCGCTGTCGACGCGGTCGAGGAAGAAGGCGGCGGCCTCGGCATCCTCGGCGACGATCGCCTCGGTGTGACCGGATCCGTAGCGGGCGATATGGTCGACCGCTCCGGCGACGCCGTCGACGATCCGCACCGAAAGGATCGGGGCGAGATATTCGGTCGTCCAGTCGTCCTCGCCCGCCGGCTCCATGCCCGGGACCAGGGCACGGCTCTCCTCGTCGCCGCGAAGCACGCAGCGGCGCTCGCCGAGCGCGCGGGCGAGATCCGGAAGCAGCGACGGCGCCGCGTCGCGGTCGATCAGCAGGGTCTCCGTGGCGCCGCAGACGGAGACGCGCCGCATCTTCGCATTGACGACGATGTCGCGGGCCATGCACCAATCGGCCGAGGAGTGGACATAGGTGTGGCAGATGCCCTCCAGATGACCAAGCACCGGCACCCGCGCCTCGCGCTCGACCCGCTCGACCAAGGCGCGGCCGCCGCGCGGGATGATGAGATCGACCGCGCCACCCAGCCCGCCGAGCATCAGTCCGACCGCCCCCCGGTCGGCGGTCGGCACCATCTGGACGCAGGCGGCGGGCAGCCCTTCGTCCTCGAGGCCGGCGGCGACGGCGCGGTGGATCGCGAGACAGCTTTCGAGCGCGTCCGAGCCGCCGCGAAGGATCAGCGCGTTGCCCGATCGGACGCAGATGGACGCGGCGTCGGCTGCGACGTTCGGGCGGCTCTCGAAGATCATGCCGATGACGCCGATCGGGGTGCGCACCCGGGCGATGTCGAGGCCGTTGGGCCGCTGCCAGCGCGCCATCTCCGCGCCGACCGGGTCGGGCAGGCCGGCGACCTGCTCGAGCGCGGCGGCGATCCCCTCGAGCCGCTCCGGATCCAGCCGCAGCCGATCCGTCATTCCGGCGGCGGCGGCGACGTCGGCGGCATTGGCGGCGAGAATCTCGGCCGCCCGCTCGCGCATCCGGCGGGCCATGGCGCGGATGGCGGCGCTGCGCCGGTCGGCCGGCGCGGTGCGCAGGACGGCCGCCGCCAGCCGCGCGTCGCGCCCGAAGCGGTCGAGGGTCTCGGCTAGGTTCATCGATCGAGCATCACCAGATCGTCGCGGTGAATCAACTCGTCGGGACCGCGATAGCCGAGCTGGGCTTCGAAGCGCTCGCTCGGGCAGCCGGCGATCGCCCGCGCCTCCGCCGAATTGTAGGCGCTGATCCCGCGCGCGATCTCGCGGCCGTCGCTGCTGCGGACGGCGAGGCAGGAGCCGCGCTCGAAATCCCCGCTGACCTCGGTGACTCCGGCCGGCAGCAGGCTTCGTCCGGCGGCGAGCGCGCGCTCGGCGCCAGCGTCGACACGGACCGCGCCGGCGGTAGCGAGCGTGCCGGCGATCCACTGCTTGTAGGCGCGTGCGGGCGTCCCGGCGGCGGCGACGAGGGTGGCGCGGCCGCCCTCCTCGAGGCGGCGCAGCGGATGGGGCTCGCGCCCGGAAGCGATCAGGGTGGCGCAGCCGGCGGCGCTGGCGATCCGCGCCGCGGCGAGCTTGGTGCGCATGCCGCCCGAGCCGATGCCGGCGGTGGAGGCATCGGCGGCGAAGCTTTCGACCGCGTCGAGGGAAGCCACTTCGGGGATATGGACGGCCGCCGGATCGCGGCCGGGATCGGCGGTGTAGAGGCCATCGACGTCGGACAGGAGGATGAGGACGTCCGCCTTCACCATCTGGGCGGCGCGGGCCGAAAGGCGGTCATTGTCCCCGTAGCGAAGCTCGTCGGTGGCGACGCTGTCATTCTCGTTGATCACCGGCAGCGCCCGCTGGGCGAGCAGCACCTCGAGGGTGGCGCGGGCGTTGAGCCAGCGGCGCCGGCGCTCCGTGTCGTCATAAGTGAGCAGAAGCTGCGCGACCGGAATGTCGTGCGGCGCCAGCGCCTCCTGCCAGGCGCGCATGAGCAGGGTCTGGCCGGCGGCGGCGGCGGCCTGCTTCTGGTCGAGCCGGGGGGAACGCTTCAGCCCGAGATAGTCGCGACCGAGCGCCACCGCGCCCGACGACACGATCACGATCTCCTTGCCGCCGTTCCTGAGCGCGGCGAGATCGGCGGCGAGACCGGCGAGCCAGTCTCGGCGCGGACCCCGCTCCGCCGGATCGAGCAGGAGCGATGAGCCGACCTTGACGACCAGCCGCCGCGCCGAGGCGATCACCGCCGCCGACCCGGCCTGCCGTTCACTGAGACGCGCCGATTCCACCCCCGCCTCGCTTGCCCTTCGCAGTTGCAGCAATGCCCTTGACAGGCCCGGCCGCTCTTGTCAGCCTTAAAGAGCGCGTCAACAGCGCCCTCGTCAGGAGCCCAGGTGTCATGAACAAAGGACAGGCCATTCGTCCCGCCTCCTCTGTCTCGTTCGGCGCCTTCCATTTTATCGGCTCGTTTATTGGCCGGTACGTCCGCTGAGGCGTGCCGGAGCCGATTTCCCGCTCAAGTTCCTGAACAGCAAAGCCAATAGCCACTCCGTCAGCGCCGGGAATCCGTGCCGCGTCCGGGTGGAGCGAGGGATGAGATGTACCGAACCCATGCCACGAGACGCGCCCGGAGCGGCCGCGTGACGCCGCCGCCGTCGCTCGAGAGCCTGCGCGAGCAGATCGATTCGCTGGACGACGAGCTGCTCGCCCTGGTCGAACGCCGCCTCGCCGCCTCCCGCGCGGTTGCCGAGCTCAAGTCGAGCCGCGGCGACGACCATCTCTGCCTGCGTCCCCGGCGCGAGCAGCAGGTCATCGCCCGTCTCGTCCAGCAAGCGACGGTCGCGCCCGAGACGCTGATCGCCAGCCTGTGGCGCGAGCTGATGGCATTCAGCCTGCAGGCGCAGGTGCGCACCGAGCTGGTCCTGCACGGACCCGATCCCGAGGCCCTCAGATGGGCGGCGCGCGAGCGGTTCGGCTCCGCCGCGCCGTTGCGCCACGCCGACAGCGCCGCCGCGGCTCTGGACGCCGCCTTGCGGCAGGAAGCGGTCGCGATCGTCGCGCTCGCCGACGGAGCGGCCTGGATCGAGTCGCTCCACCCGACCCTCTCCATCTTCGACCTGCTTCGCGACGAAGCCGGCGAGGTGGTCGCCGCCGCGGTCGGCCGGATTCCGCCGGAGGAGCTGCCGGAGCCGCCCGCTTTGCCTTCCGGGCACGAGGAGGGCGGGCGATGAGCTGGACCCCTTCGCGCTGGCGCCAACGCCCGGCGGCGCAGCTCCCCGATTATGCCGACGCGTCCGCGCTCGCCCAGGTCGAATCGCGGCTGGCCTCGGCGCCCGCTCTGGTCGGCATCGCCGAGATCGGCGAGCTTCGCGATCGGCTCGCCGAAGCGGCCGGCGGCCATGCCTTCCTGCTCCAGGGGGGCGATTGTGCGGAGAGCTTCGCCGAATTCGGCGCCAACAAGGTACGCACGGTCTTCAACCTGCTGCTCCAGATGGCGGCGATGCTGTCGGCGAGCGGCCCTGGCCGGGTCGTCACCGTCGCCCGGATCGCCGGCCAGTTCGCCAAGCCCCGTTCGGCCGCGACCGAGACGGCGGACGGGGTCACGCTTCCTTCCTATCGCGGCGACATCATCAACGGCGCCGCCTTCGATCCGGTGAGCCGCGCGCCCGATCCCGAGCGGATGCTGCGCGCGCACCGCCAGTCGCGGGTGACTCTCGACCTTCTCCAGGCCTATGGCGCCGCCGCTTATGCGGACCTCGCCCGCATCCGCCGCTCGGCGCGCGAGCGGCTCGGCATCGCCGCCGAGCGCCTCGCGGCCGAGGAGGAGATCGGCACCCCGGTCCGGTTGTTCACCAGCCACGAAGCGCTGCTGCTCCATTACGAGCAGGCGCTCACCCGCTGGGACGAAGAGAGCGAGCGCTGGTGGGCGACGTCGGGCCACATGCTCTGGATCGGCGACCGCACCCGCCAGATCGACGGCGCCCATGTCGATTATGCGAGCGGCGTCGCCAATCCGATCGGGCTCAAATGCGGGCCGAGCCTGACCGCCGACAACCTTTTGCGCCTGATCGAGCGGCTGGATCCGGGCAATATCCCGGGGCGGCTGGTGCTGATCGGCCGCTTCGGCGCCCGTCAGGCGGCCCGGCATCTGCCGGCGCTGATGCGGGCGACGCGCGAAGCGGGCAGCCGCGCCTTGTGGACGATCGATCCGATGCACGGCAACACGGTGACCGCCGGCGGCTTCAAGACCCGCTTCCTCGGCGATATCATTGCCGAGATGGCGGCCTTCTTCGACATTGCCGACTCCGAGGGCGTGCATGCTGGGGGCGTCCATCTCGAGATGACCGGCGACGACGTCACCGAATGCCTCGGCGGAAGCCTGCCGCTTTCCGAGGCGGACCTTCCCCGGCGCTATCTCACCCATTGCGATCCGAGGCTCAACGAGACGCAGGCGCTCGACCTCGCCGCCGAGGTGGCGCGGATGATGCGGCGCCGGCTCCAGCCCGAATCGCACGCGGCATGAGCGTCGCCACCATCCCCCCAGCCGCGTCCGCAGCGGCGGACACGCTTCGAAGCGAAGCGACCTCCGGCCTCGAAGGCGCCATCACCGTCCCCGGGGACAAGTCGATCTCCCACCGCGCGCTCATCCTCGGCGGGCTGGCCGAGGGGGAGACGCGGATCAGCGGCCTGCTCGAAGGGCAGGACGTGCTCGACACCGCGGCCGCGGTTCGGGCGCTCGGCGCGTCGGTCGAGCGGCGCGGCGGCGTGTGGCACGTCACCGGCGCCGAATGGCGATCGCCCGGCGCGGTGATCGACTGCGGCAATTCGGGCACCGGCGTGCGGCTGCTGATGGGCGCGGTCGCCGGCCTTCCGGTCCGGGCGACCTTCACCGGCGACGAATCGCTTCGCGGACGGCCGATGGGCCGCGTCCTCGATCCGCTTCGGGAGATGGGCGCCCGCTTCGAAGGCGGCGACCGCCTCCCCGTGACCGTCGAGGGCGGCGGGCTCCGCGGCCTGCGCTTCGTCAACGAGAAGGCGTCCGCGCAGGTCAAGTCCGCGATCCTGCTGGCGGGGCTCCATGCGGATGGCGCCGTCGAGGTGATCGAGCCCAAGCCCAGCCGCGACCATAGCGAGATCATGCTCCGCGCCTTCGGCGCCGACGTCGAGATCGAGGAGAAGGAAGAGGGCCGCATCGCACTGCTCGGACCTCAGCGCAGGCTGCGCGCGACCGACATCGCCGTCCCCGCCGATCCCTCTTCGGCGGCCTTCCCGCTCGTGGCGGCGCTGATCGTGCCGGGATCCGAAGTGACCGTGCGCGGAATGCTGCTCAACCCGCTGAGGATCGGCCTCCTCGCCAGCCTCGAAGCGATGGGCGCACGACTGCGCATCGACAACCGACGCCTCCAGGGCGGCGAGGCGGTCGGCGACGTCACCGCCGTCCACTCGCTTATGCGCGGGGCCGAGATCCCGGCGGTGCGGGCCCCGTCGATGATCGACGAATATCCGATCCTCGCCGTTGCCGCCGCCTTCGCGAATGGACCGACGGTCATGCACGGCCTCGCCGAGCTGCGGGTGAAGGAGAGCGACCGCCTCGCCGCGATCCTGGCTGGTCTTGGCGCTTGCGGTGTCGAGGCGCGCAGCGAGGGCGACACATTGATCGTCGAGGGCAAAGGCGAGGCACCCGCGGGCGGCGGCACCGTCTCCACCCATGGCGACCATCGCATCGCGATGAGCTTCCTCGCCCTCGGGCTGGCCGCACGCCGGCCGGTGACGGTCGATCGGGCGGGCATGATCGCGACCAGCTTCCCCGGCTTCTCCGAACTCATGCGATCCCTAGGTGCGCGGATCGGCGCGCCGGCGTGACCGAGACCGTCGCCTATCAGGGCGCGCCCGGCGCCTTCGGCGAGGAGGCCTGCCGCCTGTTCCTTCCCGACGTGCCGACCGTCGCCAAGCCGACCTTCGCCGCGGTCGCCGAGGCGGTCGCCGCGGGCGAGACCGCGCTCGGCATGCTCCCCGGCGAGAACAGCATCGCCGGGCCGGTGCCGGGGGTCGACGCGTTGATCGAGGAGAATGAACTGGTGGTGCGGGCCCGCCACGATCTGCCCGTCCGGCTGCACCTGCTCGGCCGGCCGGGGACGTCGATCGCGCAGATCGAACGGGTGGTGAGCCATCCGATGGCGCTCGCGCAATGCCGCCGGTTCCTCTGCGAAACGGGCCTCGCCACTGAGGAAGCCGCCAACACGGCGCTGGCGGCGCAGGCGCTCGGCCGCTCGCAGGATCCGGCCCAGGGGGTGATCGCCTCCGAAGCGGCGGCGGCCACTTACGGCCTCGTCGTACTGAGGCACGACGTCCACGACCGCGCCGACAATTTCACCACCTTCTGCGTGGTCGCCCGCCGGGAAAGCGAGCCTAGATGAGCCTCAACAGCTTCGGGCGCGTGCTGCGCTTCTCGACCTGGGGGGAGAGCCACGGACCGGCGATCGGCGCCGTCGTCGACGGCTGCCCGCCGGGGATCGCGCTCACCGAGGCCGACATCCAACCCTGGCTGGACAAGAGGCGGCCGGGGAGCTCGCGATTCACTACCCAGCGCCGCGAGCCGGACTCGGTGCGGATCCTGTCAGGCGTGTTCGAGGGCCGGACGACCGGAACCCCGATCAGCCTGATGATCGAGAATGTCGACCAGAGGTCGAAGGACTATTCCAGCATCGCCGGCGCCTATCGGCCCGGCCATGCCGACTATAGCTACGACGCCAAATATGGCCTGCGCGACTGGCGCGGCGGCGGCCGCAGCTCGGCCCGGGAGACCGCGTCCCGCGTCGCCGCGGGCGCGGTGGCGCGCAAGATCGTGCCTGAGGCCTCGATCCGCGCCTATGTCGTCGAACTGGGCGGCGATCCGATCGACCGCGATCGCTTCGACGAGGCGGCGATCGGCGCCAACCCCTTCTTCTGCCCCGACGCCGATGCGGCCGAACGATGGGCGAAGCTCGTCGACGACGCGCGCAAGGACGGCAGCTCTCTCGGCGCGGTCGTCGAATGCGTCGCCACCGGAATCCCCGCCGGCTGGGGCGCGCCCGTCTACGCCAAGCTCGACGGCGAGCTGGCCGCGGCGATGATGTCGATCAACGCGGTCAAGGGCGTCGAGATCGGCGACGGCTTCGCGGCGGCGCGGCTGCGTGGCGAGGACAATGCCGACGAGATGCGCGCCGGCAATGACGGCCGGCCCTTCTTCCTCGCCAACCATGCCGGCGGCATCATCGGCGGCATCTCGACCGGGCAGCCGGTGGTGGTCCGGATCGCCTTCAAGCCGACCTCGTCCATCCTGAAGCCGATGCGCACGATCGACGCGGAGGGCCGGGAGACGGAGATCAGCACCAAGGGACGCCACGACCCCTGCGTCGGGATTCGGGGCGTGCCGGTGGCGGAAGCGATGATGGCGCTGGTCCTCGCCGACCAGAAGATGCTCCATCGCGCCCAATGCGGAGAACTTTGATGGCACCCCCTCCCCTTCGGGTCGGCCTCGGCGAGCGCAGCTATCCGGTCCTGATCGAAGCCGGACTGCTCGACCGCGCCGGCGAGGCGCTCGCGCCTTATGCCCGCGGCGGGCGGCTGGTCGTGGTGAGCGACGAGACGGTCTGGGCGCTGCAGGGGGAGCGGCTGGTCGCCGGTATGGCCGCCGGCGGGGTCGAGGCGCTGCCGATCCTGCTGCCGCCGGGCGAGGGCAGCAAGAGCTGGGCCGCGCTTGAGGCCTTGCTCGACCGGCTGCTGGCGCTCGGGATCGAGCGCAAGGACCATCTCGTAGCCTTCGGCGGCGGAGTCATCGGCGACCTGGCCGGCTTCGCCGCGGCGATCCTCAAGCGCGGCTGCCGGTTCGTGCAGGTGCCGACCACCCTGCTCGCCCAGGTCGACAGCTCGGTCGGGGGCAAGACCGGGATCAACGTCGCCGCCGGCAAGAATCTGGTCGGCGCCTTCCATCAACCCTCGGCGGTGCTGATCGACACCGCCTGCCTCGACACCTTGCCTATCCGCCAGGTCCGCGCCGGCTATGCCGAGGTGGTGAAATACGGCCTCATCGGCGACGCCGACTTCTTCGCCTGGTGCGAGCGCGAGGGCGAGACGCTGATCGCCGGCAATCCCGGCGCGCGCCAGCACGCGATCGGCACCAGCGTCGCGGCCAAGGCGGCGATCGTCGCCGAGGACGAACGCGAGACGACCGGGCGGCGGGCCCTGCTCAATCTCGGCCACACCTTCGGCCACGCTTTGGAGGCGGAGACCGGCTTCTCCGATCGCCTGCTCCACGGCGAGGCGGTCGCGCTCGGCATGGCATTGGCCTTCCGCTTCTCCGCCGGACGGGGCCTGTGCGGCGACGCCGATGCCCGCCGGGTGACGGCGCATCTCGCCGCGGCCGGCCTGCCGACGCGGCTGGGCGATGTCGGCATCGACGCGCCCCCGGAGCGGCTCGTCGCGCATATGAAGCACGACAAGAAAGCGAGCGGCGGCCGGGTCCCCTTCATCCTCGCCCGCGGCATCGGCCGCGCCTTCGTCGACGACGAGGTCGCGCTCGCGGAGGTCGAGGCCTTCCTCGACGGCGAGCTCGCTCGCGAGCCGGCCTGAGCGATGGCGCCTTATGCCGAGGTGATCGGCGACCCGATCGCCCATTCCAAGTCGCCGGCGATCCACGGCTTCTGGCTCGGCGCGCTCGGCCTCGATCATGATTATCGTGCGACCCGCGTCACGACGGACGAACTCCAGGCCTTCTTCGCCGCGCGGGCGGGCGACGACGAATGGCGCGGCTGCAACGTTACCGCCCCGCACAAGCAGGCGGTGATGCCGTTCCTCGACGAGATCTCCGCCGACGCAACACGGATCGGCGCCGTCAACTGCATCCACAGGGCCGGCGGCCGGCTGATCGGGCTCAACACCGATGTCGACGGCATCGCCGAAGCGCTGGACGCGGCAGCGGTCGAAGGTGGCAAGGCGGCGGTGATCGGCGCCGGCGGCGGCGCCCGCGCGGCGATCCGCTATCTCGCCGGGCGCAGCGCCGCAGAGATCGTCGTGCTGGCGCGCCGGCCGGAGCGGGCGACCGATCTTCTGTCCCTCGGCGACGAGGCGGAGCAAGTGCGGATCCTGACACTCGACCGAGTCTCGGAGGCCCTGAGCGACGCCACCGCGATCATCCAGGCGACGCCCGCCGGCATGGCCCATGCCGAGCCTTTGCCAGCGCCTGCGCTGGCAGCGCTCGGGGAGGCTGCGCCCGGCGCCGTGGCGCTCGACATGGTCTATCAGCCGCTGAACACGCCGTTTCTTGAGGCGGCCGAGGCCGCGGGCCTCGTGCCGGTCGATGGCCTCAATATGTTGATCGGCCAGGCGAGAAAGGCGTTCGAGCTGTTCTTCGGCGCCGTCCCGCCGCAGGACCAGGACGAGGAATTGCGAGCCCAGCTGGACGGCTGAGCCCCCCGATCCTCCCCCACAGGGGGAGGGGGACCGCCCGTAGGGCGGTGGAGGGGTGTCAGCGTTCAGGCCGGGCACGGCAAGCTCACCAAATCCGGGCACGCTGACACCCCTCCACCAGGCTGCGCCTGGTCCCCCTCCCCTCCCAGGGGAGGATTGGGGCACCGCGGTCTTCACAGAGATCCGCTGACTTCGGCCGATTTGACTTTCCCCTGCTCATCCCTCACAATTCCGCCCGATGCAGACGCTTCGCGCCTCGCTCCGTCCCAACGGCATTGCGGCTCCCGCCGCCGCCTCGGTCTATTATTATTACGGCAGCACCCGGGCGGGACCGATCTAGCGCGCGCTTAACACGTCACTGGATTTGCCACCCCGCCTGGTCACCCCGGCGGGGTTTTTCGTTTTGGAAGGACCTCGAAAATGTACAAGGACCCGACCGACCCGATCGCTGCTGCCGCGGAGCCGATGGCCGAGCGCCACGGCGCCGCCAAGGACCCGACCGCGCCGCCGCCCGGCGCCGCGGCCGACTGGACGGTGCCGCAGGACTGGCAGGCGCTGACGCAAGAGGAGCATGCGGTCTGGGACCTCTTGTTCGCGCGCCAGCAGCAGGCGCTCGCCGGCCGCGCCGTCGGTGCCTTCGAGCAGGGGCTCGACCTCCTGCGGCTTTCGCGGCCGGGCATCCCCGACTTCGACGAGCTCAACGAGCGGCTGTTCGCCCGAACCGGCTGGACGGTGGTGGCGGTGCCCGGCCTGGTGCCCGACGACGTCTTCTTCGAGCATCTGCGCGCGCGCCGGTTCCCGGCCGGCAACTTCATCCGCAAGCGCTCCCAGCTCGACTATCTCGAGGAGCCGGACGTCTTCCACGACGTGTTCGGCCACGTGCCGCTGCTCGCCCATCCGGAGATGGCGGACTTCATGCAGGCGCTCGGCGAACTCGGCCTCCGGGCGATGGGGGCGGGCGCGCTCCATCGCCTCGCCCGCCTCTACTGGTACACGGTCGAGTTCGGCCTCGCTCGCGAAGCCGGCGATCTCAGGATCTACGGCGCCGGCATCGTCTCCAGCTTCGGCGAGAGCCGGTTCGCGCTCGAAAGCCCGGAACCGAATCGGCCCGCCTTCGATCTCGAGCGGGTGCTGCGCACGACCTACCGGACCGACTCGTTTCAGGAGAGCTACTTCGTCATCGACGGCCTGGACGGGCTGCCGCGGCTGCTGGAGAATGGGGATCTGCTCGCGCTCTGCGCCGAGGCGGCCAAGCGCCCGGACGTGGATCCTTCCCTCCCGCCGGCATAGGAGCAGGACGAAGGTTGAGGGGCGGCGCTCTTCAGGGCACCACTACCTCGACGTCGGAGAGCCGCGCCGCCTTCCTCGCGAGTCTCCGGTCGAAGCTCAGGAAGGCTGTGCACCCCTCGGCTCGGGCAAGATGGAGCGCATCGGCAAAGTCCAGCCCTTGCTCGGCCCACCCAAGTGCTCGATCGACGGTGCGGTCATCGTCAATCCGCACGCCCGGAAGGCCGCAGAAACCGCGCAGGGCCTGCACGATGCGATCGACCGAATAGCCGTAGGCGCTGCGCAGCACCCATTCAGTTTCAAGCAAGACCGATGCGGAGACGAGGATTTCGCCCTCGCGGATCAGCTTTCGAGCCTTGGCCGCCTGGGCCGCGTCGTCGCCGGTCAGGAACCGCACGACCACATTGGTGTCAATCGCGCGCACGGCGCCTTGCCTCGTCGGCGACCGCCGCATCCATCTCCTCGATCGTCTTCGCCTTCCCGCTGTACGCGAGGCAACCGAACACGTCATCGATCTGCGTCGGGGCAAAGAGCGGCGCAGGCTTCAGAAGCACGCCGTCCTCCCGATCCTCGACGACGAGGCGAGTGCCCGCATCCCATCTGCGCAGGCGACGAATCGCCTTGGGAAGGATGACCTGTCCCTTGGTCGACACCGTCGTCGTCAGCCTCTCACCCCGCGCCACGGCCGTTCTCCATCATAAGTAAGACAAACGTAAGATAATCACTCGAATGCCACCGTGCAACCGCCTCTTTTCTCGCCGCGGCCGGGTGCCGGACTGCGCCTGATCAACCCCGCTTGACGGGATCGCCCCGAACCCCATAAGCTTAAGGGGATGAACCACCACGGCACCTCGGCTCTGGCTCGCGCGCCCCGGATTTCCGGTGCGTCGACCTTTGCCGTCGCGGCCGCCGGCTGGTGGCGCTGGCATCGCTCCGACCTGGGCGAGCCCCGCTGGCGATGGCCGAACAGCCTCTAGAAAACAGAGACTCTCGGAAGATCACCCGCAAGGCCCGCCCCCGGCGGGTCTTTTTTTTGCCTTTCATCGAAAGCCAGTGTCATGATCATCGTCCTCAAGCCCGAAGCCACGCCCCAGATCGCCGAAAAGCTGCTCGCCGAGATCGCCGAGCGCGGCCTCAAGCCGCTCCACATGCCGGGGGTCGAGCGCGTCGTGCTCGGCGCGCTCGGCGACGAGCGCGTCCTCGCCGAGCTCAACCTCGAGAGCCACCCGATGGTGGAATCGGTGAAGCCGATCCTTGCCCCGTACAAGCTCGTCTCGCGGGAGATGCACGCCCATGACACGGTCGTTAAAGTCGGCGACCTTGCGATCGGCGGCCGCGGCTTCGCCGTCATCGCCGGCCCTTGCGCCGTCGAGAGCCGCGACCAGACCCGCAACACCGCGCGCGAGGTCAAGGCGGCCGGCGCGGTCGGGCTTCGCGCCGGCGCGTTCAAGCCGCGTACCAGCCCCTACGGCTTCCAGGGCCATGGGCGGGAGGGCCTGAGGATCCTTCGCGAGGTCGGCGACGAGACCGGCCTGCCGGTGGTAACCGAGGTCATGGACACGGCCGACGTCGACGCGGTCGCCGCGCAGGCCGACGCGATTCAGATCGGCGCCCGCAACATGCAGAATTTCGCCCTGCTGCGCGCGGTCGGCCAGGCCGGCAAGCCGGTGCTGCTGAAGCGCGGCCTCTCCGCCAAGATCGAGGAGCTGCTGCTGGCGGCGGAATATCTGCTCGCCGCCGGCAACGAGCAGGTGATCCTGTGCGAGCGCGGCATCCGCACCTTCGAGACGGCGACACGCAACACGCTCGACCTCAACGCCATCCCCTATATCAAGCAGAAGACCCACCTGCCGGTGCTGGTCGATCCCTCGCACGGCACCGGCATACGCGACCTCGTCATCCCGATGTCGCTCGCCGCCGCGGCCTGCGGCGCCGACGGCCTGCTGGTCGAGGTGCACGAGAATCCGGCGGTGGCGCTGTCGGACGGGGCGCAGTCGCTCTATCCCCAGGGTTTCCGCAACCTGATGGCGGCGCTGACGCCGGTGGTGCAGGCGGTCGGCCGGCAGATGGCCGCTGCGCCGGCGCCGCGCGCGGCCGCCGCGCCGGCGGAGGTGCTGGCGTGACCGCAGCCCATCCCGGTCCGGGCGAAGCGGTGGCGCTTTGCCGGCAGCTGCCGCAGGAGGCCGATCCGCTCGACCTCTATGCGGCGCTGACCGGCGGCGGCGTGCGCCGCGACACCCTGCTGCTCGAGCGCTCGACCGGGCCAAGCCTGCTCATCGACGAGGCGGCGCTGCGGGTGGAATGCCGGGGCGAGGCCGCTTCACTGCAGGCGCTCACCGCCGGCGGACGCAACGTCATCGGGGCGGTGGCCGAAGAGTTCGCGCAGCGCATCGTCGCGCACGGCGACGACTCGCTCGAGCTTCGCTTTCCGCGCGTCGCCAGCCACGATCCGTCGGAGCGGCTGCTGGCGCCTTCGCCGTTCGCGGTGTTGCGCTACCTGACCGCCGGGATTCGCAATGCCTCCGCCGAAGAGCCGTTCGCGCTCGCCTGCGTCGGCGTCGTCGCCTTTGACCATGTCGACCTGCTCGAAAGCCTGCCGCCATCGCCCGAGGATCCGCTCGGCTTCCCGGACTTCATGTTCTGGCTGGCGGAATCGCTGATCGTGTTCGAGCCGGGCGCGGCGCCGCGGGCCCTGTGCACCGCCTTCGGCGCGGCCGATGCCGATCAGTCTGCCCGCGCCTATTTCGGCGCGTCGCAGCGGCTTGCCGAGCTCGTCAGGCGCTGCGGTCAGGTCCAGCGCCTGCCCGCCCCGGCCAAGGTCAGGCCCGGCCCGACCACGGCGCGCTCGGACCTCAGCGACACCGATTATGCGGACGTGGTGGCACGGATGAAGGAGCATATCCGGCAGGGCGAAGTCTATCAGATCGTCCCGTCGCGCACCTTCAGCGCACCCTGCGCCGATCCGCTGCCCGCTTATGCGGCACTGCGCGCGCTCGATCCCAGCCCCTATCACTTCTTCGTCGCCGCACCCGAGCATGTCCTGTTCGGTGCCTCCCCCGAGACCTCGGTCCGAGTCTTCGCCGAGGCCGGCGAGCGCAAGGTCGAGGTCAAGCCGATCGCCGGCACCCGGCCCCGCGGCGGCTGCGGCGACGAGGACGACCGGCTCGAGGCCGAGATGCGGCTCGACGCGAAGGAGGCGGCCGAGCACATGATGCTGGTCGATCTCGCCCGCAACGACGTCGCCCGGGTGAGCCGGCCGGGAACCCGCCGGGTCGCCAAGCTGCTCACGGTCGAGCGCTATGCCCGGGTCATGCACCTGGTCTCGTCGGTCACCGGCACGTTGAGGCCGGGCATGGACGCGCTGGACGCGCTCCAGTCCGGCCTCAATGTCGGCACCCTCACCGGCGCGCCGAAGATCCGCGCGACCGAATTGCTCCGCCAGACCGAGATCACCAAGCGCGGGCCCTATGGCGGCGCGATCGGCTGGATCAACGGCGACGGAATGATGGACACCGCCGTCGTCATCCGCTCTGCCGTGGTCAAGGACGGTACCGCCTTCGTCCGCGCCGGCGCCGGGATCGTCCACGACAGCGACCCCATCAAGGAGGCGGACGAGACCCGCCGCAAGGCGTCGGCCCTGCTCTCCGTCCTCGCCTCCGCCGGAGCCGCCGCATGATCCCGCAATTGCTGTTCATCGACAATTTCGATTCCTTCACCTTCAACCTGGTGGAATCGTTCGAGCGGCTCGGCTGCGACGTCCGCGTGCTGCGCAACACCGTGCCGGCGAGCGCCGCCTTCGCGCTCGCGACCGCGGCGCCGACCCTGATCGTGCTCTCGCCGGGCCCCGGCACCCCACGGGACGCCGGCTGCTGCCTCGAGCTGATCGCCCTCGCCCGCGGCCGGGTGCCGCTGCTCGGCATCTGCCTCGGCCACCAGGCGATCGTTGAGGAAGCCGGCGGCCGCGTCGACCGCGCGCCGGAGCCGGTGCACGGCAAGTCGTCCCGCCTCGCCCATGACGGCGCCGGTCCGCTGCGCGGGCTGGAGAGCCCGCTCACCGTCGGCCGCTATCATTCGCTGTGCACGCGCGACCTGCCGCCGCGCTTCCGGATCCATGGCGAGATAAACGGGATGGCGATGGCTATCAGCGATCCAGAAGCCCTGCAGACTGGCCTGCAATTCCACCCGGAATCGATCCTGACGCTCCACGGCGACACGATCCTGCGCAACGTGCTCGAGGCCGCCTCGGCGCCCGGCATCCGGCTGGCCGGCGAAGCGGCGCCGGCCCTTCGCTCCTCGGCCGCCTGAGAGAAGAAAATGCTCATTCGCGCCGGCAGAAAGCAATTGACGGTTCCGGCGAAAGCCGGGACAAACGGGCCCATGTTCGCGCCCTCGATCCGGATGGTCTTCCCGGACGCACGCCCTTCCGGCGTCGCGGCGCACATCACGCAGGCTTGGCTTTGGCGGCGGGACATTCCCTCCGCGGCGGCAAGCATGCGTCTCTGGTGACCCGGGCTCCCTAGGTCCCGTTCCAACGCAAGACGGCCCGCCGCTCCCGGCGGGCTTTTTTTTCGCCTTTTGAAGGAATTCCAGAGATGTACATGAACAATCTTGCCGAACCGCTTCCCGCTCCCGCCCTCGAGGACAATGGCGAGGAGGCGCTTGCCGGCCTGTTCGACGGCGCCGACCTCAGCGAACGATCGGCCACCCGCCTGTTCACCGAGCTGGTCGAGGGCCGGATGGCCGAGCCCGCCATCGCCGCCATGCTGGTCGCGCTCCGGCTCAAGGGCGAGACCGTCGACGAGCTGATCGGCGCCGCGCGCGCGCTGCGCGCCGCCGACAGCGATTTCGAGCGGCCGGACTATCTCTTCGCCGACAGCTGCGGGACCGGCGGCGACGGGTCGGGATCGATCAACATCTCGACCGCCGTCGCCTTCGTCGCGGCGGCGGCCGGGCTGCCGGTCGCCAAGCACGGCAACCGCTCCTTCACCTCGCGCTGCGGCTCGGCCGACGTGCTCGAGCAGCTCGGGATCAAGGTCGACGTCCCGGCTTCGGTCTCGCGCCGCGCGCTCGACGAGACCGGCATCTGCTTCCTGTTCGCGCCGCTCTACCATCCCGGGCTGCGCCATGCCGGGCCGGCCCGCCGCGCGCTCAAGGTGAGGACGATCATGAACGTGCTCGGGCCTTGCGTGAACCCCGCCGAGCCGCCGGTCCAGCTGCTCGGCGTCGCCGACCCGGCCCTGATCGAGCCGGTGGCAAGCACCCTGCTGGCGCTCGGCACGCGCCATGCGCTGGTCGTGCACGGCTCCGGTCTCGACGAGGTCGCGCTGCACGGGCCGACCGACGCCGCCCGCATCCGCGATGGCCGGATCGAGCGGCTGACGCTCACCCCCGAGGAAGCGGGCTTGTCGCGCTCTCCGTTCAATGCGGTCAAGGGAGGCGACCCGCAGGAGAATGCGCAGCGCCTGGCCGTCTTGCTCCGCGGCCGCGGCGCGGCGGCCGAGACCGAGGCGGTGGCGATCAATGCCGGCGCGCTCCTGCTTACCGCCGGCCTGGCGGCCAGCCTCGGCGAAGCGGTGACGATCGCGCTCGATACGATCGCCTCCGGCGAGCCGTTTCGCCGCGTCGAGGCGCTGGCGGAGGCGACGCATGCGTGAGCCCGACGGAATTCTGGGCGAGATCGTCCGCCGGAAACGCGCGGACGTCGCCACGCGCCTGGGCAGCACGAGCCTCGTCGACCTGCGCAACCGGGCCGAGCCGACGCGGCGGCGTCTCCGCGCCGCGCTGGCGCGTCCGGGCGCCCGGTTCATCATGGAGGTGAAGCGCGCCTCGCCCTCCGCCGGAGCGCTTCGCGCCGACGTGGATCCTGCCGCGCAGGCCTGCGCCTATCGCGGCGCGGCCGACGCGATCAGCGTGCTCACCGACACGCCCTATTTCGGCGGCTCGCTCGACGACCTCGCCGCGGTGCGCCGAGCCTATGACGGGCCGATCCTCGCCAAGGACTTCGTCGTCGATGCGCGCCAGGTGGCGGAGGCCCGGCTCGCCGGCGCGGACGCCGTGCTGGTGATGCTGTCGGTCCTCGACGACGAGGAAGCAAAGGCGATCGTTGCCGAAGCGGACCTGCTCGGCATGGACGTGCTGGTCGAGGCGCATGACGAGATCGAGGTGCGGCGAGCGGTCGCGCTCGGCGCTCCGATCGTCGGCATCAACAATCGCGACCTGAGAACGCTCGAGGTCAGCCTGGCGACGACCGAGCGGCTGGCGCGGCTGGTGCCGGCGGACCGGCTGCTCGTCTCCGAATCCGGCATCGCCGACCGCGGCGACGTCGAACGGCTGGCGCCGATCGCCGATGCCTTCCTGGTCGGTTCGTCGCTGATGAAGGCGGACAGGCCGGCGCAGGCGGCGCGGGCGCTCGCCTTCGGACGCGTCAAGGTCTGCGGCCTGCGAAGCGGCGCGGATGCCGCCCTCGCCGTCGGACATGGCGCCAGCTTCGCCGGAATGGTGATGGTGCCGGGGACGCCGCGGGCGGTGACGCTGGCCGAGGCGCGGCCGGTCGCCGAGGCGGCGCGCGACGCCGGCGCGGCGACGGTCGGCGTCTTCCGCAACGAGAAGGTCATGGCGGTCGCCTATGCCGCCGCCGCGCTCGAGCTCGACGCCGTTCAGCTCCATGGCGAGGAGGATGCCGGCTACATAAGAGGGCTTCGGGCCCTGCTGGCGCAGAGCACCGAGATCTGGACCGCCGGCCTCGTCGCCGAAGCGGTGCCGATGCCGCGGCTCGGCGCCGACCGCACCGTCTACGACACGAAGGCGGACGGCCGCTCCGGCGGCACCGGCCGGACCTTCGACTGGTCGCGCCTCGACGGGCGCGGCGAGCTCGGCCGCTCGCTGCTCGCCGGCGGCCTTCGTCCCGAAAACGTCCGCGCCGCGTCGCGGGTCGGCGCCTGGGCGCTCGACGTCGGCTCCGGGGTCGAGGCCGAACCGGGGCGTAAGGACCCGGACAGATTGGAGCGTTTCTTCGAGGCGGTGCGGCCGCAGGCGCGGATGGAGACGATGTCATGCTGATGAGCGGCCGCTTCGGCGCCTATGGCGGCACCTACGTGCCGGAAATATTGATGCCGGCTTTGACCGAGCTGGAAGCGGCCTTCGTCGAGGCGCAGAAGGACGAGAGCTTCCAGGCCGAGCTCGCCGCGCTTCTCGCCAAATATGCCGGCCGACCGACTCCGCTGACCCGGTGCCGCAATCTCGGCCCGGCCGGCGTCCGCCTCTATCTGAAGCGCGAGGACCTGCTCCACGGCGGCGCCCACAAGACCAACCAGGTGCTCGCCCAGGCGCTGCTCGCCAAGCGGATGGGAAAGACCCGGCTGATCGCCGAGACCGGCGCCGGCCAGCACGGCGTCGCCACCGCGCTCGCCGGCGCCCTGTTCGGCCTGCAGACCAAGGTCTATATGGGCGCCCACGACGTCGAGCGGCAAAAGCTCAACGTCTTCCGGATGCGCCTGATGGGGGCCGAGGTCATCCCCGTCGAGAGCGGCGGCAAGACCCTCAAGGATGCGGTGAACGAGGCGCTGCGCGACTGGACGGCGAGCTTCACCGACACCCATTATCTTCTCGGCACCGTCGCCGGCCCCCATCCTTTCCCGATCATGGTCCGCGAGTTCCAGCGGGTGATCGGCAAGGAGGCGCGGGCGCAGGTGATCGAGGAGGAAGGGCGCCTGCCCGACGCGGTCATCGCCTGCGTCGGCGGGGGATCGAACGCGATGGGGATCTTCGCCGACTTCATCGAGGACGAAGGCGTTCGGCTGATCGGCGTCGAGGCCGCCGGCAAGGGGCTGGACGGCAGCGAGCATGGCGCGACCATCCTGCGCGGCCGGCCCGGCGTCCTGCACGGCGCCGAGACCTATGTGCTCCAGGACGAGGACGGACAGATATCGGACAGCTGGTCGGTCTCGGCCGGCCTCGATTATCCCGCCGTCGGGCCGGAACATGCCTTCCTCAAGGATAGCGGCCGCGCCGAATATGTCGGCGCAACGGACCAGGAGGCGCTGGACGCCTTCGCCCTGCTCGCGCGCAGCGAGGGCATCGTCTGCGCCTTCGAATCCGCCCATGCGCTGGCACACGCGCTGAAGCTGGCGAAGGCGGCGGCGGAGGGGACCGTGCTGGTGGTCAACATTTCCGGCCGCGGCGACAAGGATATGGAGCAGGCGCAAAGATTGCTGGAGTTCGGGGCGTGAGGGCTGATCAGCCAACATCCTCCCCTTTGAGGGGAGGGGGACCAGGCGAAGCCTGGTGGAGAGGTGTCAGCGTCTCCACCGTTGCTGAACTGGCCGTGATTCACTCCAACGCTGACACCCCTCCACCGCCCTGCGGGCGGTCCCCCTCCCCTTACAGGGGAGGATCTATCCGGAAGGTCCTCGCATGAACCGATACACCCAGATGTTCGACCGCCTCTCGACCTGTGGCGAAGGCGCGTTCGGGGCTTTCCTGATGCTCGGCGATCCCGATCCGTCGACCAGCCTCGCGCTTCTCGACGCGGCGGTCGCGGGCGGGGCGGACATGATCGAGGTCGGCATTCCCTTCTCCGATCCGATCGCCGACGGGCCGGTCATCCAGGCGGCGGCGGTGCGGGCGCTCGACATGGGGGTCACACCCGAAGTCTGCTTCGAGATCCTCGCCAGCTTCCGGGCCCGCCATCCGCGAATCCCGGTCGGCCTGCTCACCTACGCCAATCTCGTCCTCGCCCGGGGCCGCGAATCCTTCTACCGCCGCTGCGCCGCCGCCGGGATCGACAGCGTGCTCGTCGCCGACGTGCCGGCGCGCGAGGCCGAGCCTTTTGCCGGCTCGGCGATCGACCATGGCGTGGATCCGGTGCTCATCGCTGCGACCAATACGCCTCCGGAGACGCTTCGCCGCGTCGCCGCTTTGTCGCGCGGCTACGTCTATTGCGTCTCGCGCGCGGGCGTCACCGGGACCGACCGCCAGATGGAGCTGGACCATGGCGGACTCTTCTCGACCCTCGCCGAGGCGGGCGCCCCGCCGGCGGTACTCGGCTTCGGCATCTCGCAGCCCGGTCACGTCCGCGCCGGGCTCGAGGCGGGCGCGGCCGGAGTGATCTCGGGCTCGGCGATCGTCCGGCGCGTCGCCGAGGCCCGGGAGCCGATCGAGGCGGTGCGGGATTTCGTCCGCACGATGAAGGCGGCCACCCAAAAAGAAGTTGCGCGCGACCGGGTCGCGGTTTAGGGCGCTTGTTACATCGTGATAACACAATGAAACAAACATGGCCGATTCGGAGATTGACGACAGCCGCCGGCTGCAGCCCAGCCGCGACCCCGCAGACCTTGCGCAGGATCTCTGCCGCGCGCTGCTGACGCCGCACGATCAGGCGGAAATGGCGCGGCTGCTGGCGGACCTGTGCACGCCGGCGGAGGTACGGACGCTCGCCGAGCGCTGGCACGTCGCCCGGCTGCTCGCCGAGACCGACCTCACCTATCGCGACATCCACGAGGCCACCGGGGTGAGCACGACGACGATCGTCCGCGTCGCCCGCTTCCTCCGGCAGGAGCCGCACCAGGCCTACCAGCTCGCCATCCGCCGCCTGTCCGGCGCGGACAAGGAAGAAGAGAATGACGCTCGATAATGCCCGCCTCCACCTCGCCGTTCAGAAATCGGGACGCCTGTCGCAGGACACGCGCGACCTGCTCCGCGGCGCCGGCTTCCGGATCCA
Organism: Sphingosinicella terrae; assembly: GCF_003347635.1. Lineage (GTDB taxonomy): Bacteria > Pseudomonadota > Alphaproteobacteria > Sphingomonadales > Sphingomonadaceae > Allosphingosinicella > Allosphingosinicella terrae. The sequence goes on along the minus strand of NZ_QDFY01000017.1, from coordinate 32,341 downwards.
GGAAGGCAAGAACTCGCTCGCCGCCCGGATCGAGAATTTCCCGCTCGACCTGATGCTGGTCCGCGACGACGACATCCCGACCTTCGTCGCCGACGGCGTCTGCGAGTTCGGGGTGGTCGGCCGCAACGTGCTCGAGGAAGCCTCTCTCGAGGAGAGCGCGCCGCCGGTCGAGGTGGTGGCGCCGCTCGGCTTCGGCCGCTGCGCGCTGCGCATCGCCGCGCCGGAAAGCACCCTTTATGACGGCCCCCGCTCGCTCGGCGGCGCCCGCATCGCCACCTCCTATCCGCGCCTGCTCCAGCGCTTCCTCGACACGAACGGGATCGAGGCCACGATCGTGAAGATGAGCGGCGCGGTCGAGCTCGCGCCGCGACTGCAGATCGCCGGCTTCATCTGCGACCTCGTCTCGACGGGCGCGACGCTGGAGGCGAACGGCCTTCGCCCGGTCGACACCGTGCTCGAGAGCGAGGCCCTGCTCATCCGGACCGGCAAGACGCTGTCCCCGGAAAAGGCCGAGCTGGCCGGGCGGATGATGAGCCGGATCGAGGGGGTGCTCGCCACCCAGGAATCCAAATATATCATGCTGAACGCGCCGGAGGAGGCGCTCGAGACGATCGCCGCGATGCTCCCGGGCGCCGAGGCGCCGACCATCCTGCCGCTCGCCGGCCGCCCCGGCCATTATGCGGTCCATGCCGTGTGCAAGGAGTCGGTCTTCTGGGAGACGCTCCAGAAGCTCAAGGGAGCCGGCGCGTCGGCGATCCTGGTCGTCCCCATTGAAAAGATGATGATGTGAGACGGATAGTCTGGAACGAGCTCGGCGCCGCCGAGCAAGCGGAGGTGCTCGCGCGGCCGGCGCAGCGCAGCGACGCAGCGCTGCAGGCGCGCGTGCGGGCGATCGTCGACGACGTGCAGGCCCGCGGCTGGGACGCGGCGGCCGAGCATGCCGAACGGATAGACGGCGAGGCGCCGAAGCGGATCGCGGTCGCGGAAATAGCAGAGGAGGCGCGGCGCACGCTCGGCACCGCCGATCTTCGCGCCATCGACCTCGCCCGCCGCAACATAACAGCCTTCCACAAGAACAGCCTTCCCGCCGAGCATGAAGTCGAGACCATGAAGGGGCTCAGGGTCCGCAAGGTCTGGCGGCCGCTCGACCGCGTCGGCCTCTACGTGCCCGGGGGACGCACGCCGCTCTTCTCGACCCTGCTCATGCTCGCGCTGCCCGCCCGCGCCGCGGGCGTCGGCGAGATCGTGGTCGTCACGCCGCCGCGGCCGGAAGGGGGCCTCGATCCGGTCGTCGCCCTGGCCGCCGATATCTGCGGCATCACTTCGGTCTGGACGATCGGCGGGGCGCAGGCGATCGCGGCCCTCGCCTGGGGCGCCGGCGACATCCCGGCCGTCCCGAAGATCTGCGGACCCGGCAATGCCTGGGTGGCGGAGGCCAAGACCTATGCCGCGTCGCTGTCCGGCGGGCCGGCGGTCGACATGCCGGCCGGGCCGAGCGAGCTGCTCGTGATCGCCGACGCGGACGCCGATCCGGGGCTGGTCGCGGCCGACCTTCTGAGCCAGGCCGAGCATGACGCCTCCGCCCAGGTCCTGCTGGTCACGCCCTCGCCCGACCTCGCCGAGGCGGTGCGCGCGCGTCTCATGGAAGCCGTGCCGCTCCTGCCGCGCCGCGACGTGACGGAAGCGTCCCTGGCCCATGCGCGAATCATCCTGGCCGAATCGGTCGACCAGGCGATCGACATCGCCAATCTCTACGCGCCCGAGCATCTCTCGCTCGCGGTCGTCGACCCGGAGCCACTGGTGGAAAAGGTGCGCAATGCCGGCGCGATCTTCGCCGGCGGCGCCGCGGCCGAGACGTTCGGCGACTATGTTGCCGGTTCGAGCCACGTCCTGCCCACCGACGGCGCCGCCCGCGCCTGGAGCGGCGTCTCCGTCCAAACCTTCCTCAAGGCGATCACGGTCCAGTCGCTGACGGCGGAGGCGGCGCGGGCGATCGCGCGCCCGGCCGCCGCGCTGGCGCGGCTGGAGGGGCTGGAGGCGCATGCCCGCGCAGCCGAAGCGAGGCTCATGGAGCGCGACGTCCAAGATCCTCCCCTGCGAGGGGAGGGGAACCGCCCCCACGGCGGTGGAGGGGTGTCAGCGCCGGTGCCGGTTGCGGCGAGCGAAGAGCGGGCGGAGAGGCTGACACCCCTCCACCAGGCTCCGCCTGGTCCCCCTCCCCTTGCAGGGGAGGATCTCGAATGAGATCGCTCGCCGAGCGCCTGGCGCGTCCCGAGATATTGAGCCTGCCGCCGTTCGACATCTCGGCGCAGGCCAACGGACTGTTCGCGCCCGACGCGGTCAAGCTCGACGCCAACGAGAATCCCTATCCGCCGCTGGACGGGGGCGCCCTCGCCGAGGGGATCAATCGCTATCCCGAGCCGCAGCCGGCGCAGCTCAAGGCGGCGATGGCGGCGCTCTACGGCGTCGCCCCCGACTCGCTGATCGTCACCCGCGGAGGCGATGACGGCATCGACCTGCTGGTCCGGACCTTCTGCCGCCCCGGCGTCGATGCGGTGTCGATCTGCCCGCCCACCTTCGCGGCCTATGGCCATTTCGCCCGGCTGCAGGGGGCGCGGCTGATCGAGGCGCCGCTCGACCGGAATTTCGACTTCGACGCCGATGGATTCCTGGCCATGGCGGGCTCCGACCCGGACCTCAAGCTCGCCTTCCTCTGCTCGCCCAACAACCCGACCGGCAATCCGGTGGAGCCGGCGACGATCCTGCGCGTCGCCGAGGCGCTGCCCGACACGATCCTCGTCGTCGACGAGGCCTATATCGAGTTCTCCGAGCTGGAGAGCCTGGCCGCGGAGGCGATGCGCCGGGCGAACCTGGTCGTGCTGCGTACCCTTTCCAAGGCCTATGGCCTCGCCGGCGCTCGCGTCGGCGCCCTCATCGGCCATCCGGACACGATCGCCATGACGGCGCGGGCGCTGCCTCCTTATCCGCTGCCGACCCTGTCGATCGCCGCCGCCGTCGCCGCGCTCTCGCCGGCCCGCCGGCCGCTCCACGCCGAGCGGATCGCCCGGATCAAGGCGGAGCGCGAGCGGCTCGCCGATCTCCTGGAAACGAGCGGCAGCGTCCGCTCCGTCCGCCGGGGCGGCGGCAACTTCCTGTTCCTCGAGGTGGACGAGCCGGAGGCGCTGGCGGCGCGGCTGCGCCAGCTCGGCATCCGGCTTCGCTTCCGGCCGAATGCGGCGCCCGGCGGCGTCAGGGTGAGCGTCGGCAATGACGAGGAGAATGCGGCGTTGCTCGCCGCCTTCGGCATCGGCCGGCCCCAGCCCGGCAGCCGGCGCGCCGAGATCGTCCGCGAGACGAAGGAGACGCGGATCGCCGTCTCGCTCGACCTCGATTCGGCCTCGCCGCGGCGGATCGAGACCGGCCTTCCCTTCTACGACCATATGCTCGACCAGGTCGCCGCCCATGGCGGCTTCTCCCTCGTGCTGCGCTGCGACGGCGATCTCGAGATCGACGCCCATCACAGCGTCGAGGACTGCGCCATCGCCTTCGGGCAGGCGCTCGCCAGGGCGCTGGCCGACCGCCGCGGCATCGGCCGCTTCGGCTTCGCGCTGCCGATGGACGAGGCCGAGGCGCAGGTGCTGATCGATCTCAGCGGCCGCCCCTACAGCCTGTTCGAGGGCGAGTTCGGTGCCAGCCATATCGGCGCCTATCCGACCGAGATGACCGCCCACGTCTTCCGGTCGCTCGCCGACACGCTGGGCGCGGCGATCCACGTCCAGGTGCGTGGGGCCAACGACCATCACAAGACCGAGGCCTGCTTCAAGGCGTTCGGCCGGGCGCTGAGGCAGGCGATCGCGCGCGAGGGGGACGGCAGCGCCGTGCCGAGCACGAAGGGGGTGTTGTGAGGGGCATTGCCTCACGCGCTCCGTTCCCGTCATCCCAGCGAAAGCTGGGATCTCTCTTCCTTTGCCGCATCGCGGGGGCGCGCACGCTGCTTAAGAAAAGGGAGATCCCAGCTTTCGCCGGGATGACGACTGGGGGCTGGGCTACCGCCTCCCCTCCCTGCGTGCTGGGAGGGGAAATCTTGTGACCCTCGCCATCGTCGACCTGGGCTATGGCAATGTCGGCTCGATCGCCGTCGGCTTCCAGCGGCTGGGGGCGGAAACGCGGCTGACCGCCGATCCGGCCGAGATCGCTACCGCCGAACGCGTCGTCCTCCCCGGAGTGGGCGCGGCCGGATATGCGATGGCGCGGATCGAGGCGCTCGGCCTTCGCGCCACCCTGACCGGCCTCGACCGGCCGCTGCTCGGCATCTGCCTCGGCATGCAATTGCTGTTCGAGGCGAGCGAGGAGGACGATGTCGGCTGCCTCGGCCTCATCCCCGGCCAGGTCCGCCGGCTCGAGGCCGTCCCCGGCCGCCCCGTCCCGCATATGGGCTGGAGCCGGCTCGACGTGTCCGACGCGGACCTTGGCCTGCGCACCGGCGACTATGTCTATTTCGCCCACAGCTATGCCTGCGACGACGGCCCTGCCAGCGTCGCCACGACCCGTTATGGCCGCAACATCCCCGCGGCCGTGCGCCGAGGCACCGTCCTCGGCGCACAATTCCACCCCGAGCGCAGCAGCGATGCCGGCGCCCGCTTCCTGAAGGCCTTCCTGTCGTGCTGATCTATCCCGCCATCGACCTGATGGGCGGCCGCTGCGTCCGCCTCGCCCAGGGCCGCTTCGACGATGCCAAGACCTATTCCGACGATCCCGCCGAGGCGCTGGACGCCTTCGCCGAGGCCGGCGCCGAATGGACCCATATCGTCGATCTCGACGGCGCGCGCGAGCGCAGCCCGCGCCAGCACGACCTGATCGAGGCCCTAGCGGGCGGCGCGACGCAGAAGCTGCAGGTCGCCGGCGGCTTTCGCGACCGCGACCAGCTGGCGCGGATGTTCGATGCGGGGGTCGGCCGGGTCGTGATCGGCAGCCTGGCCGCCAACGAGCCCGAGCGCACCGCCGCCTTCATCGAGGAATTCGGCGGCGATCGCATCACCCTCGCCTTCGACGTCAGGATCGTCGACGGCGTTCCCGAGATCGCCACCGCCGGCTGGACGGAATCGTCGGGCCGAAGCCTGTGGGACGTCGCCGCGCTCTATCCCGAGGCCCGGCACATCCTGGTGACCGACATCAGCCGCGACGGGATGATGACCGGGCCCAATGTCGAGCTCATGGCCGAGATCGTGCAGCGTCTGCCCAGCCTCGCCTTGCAGGCGTCCGGCGGCGTGGCGACGCTCGACGATCTGCAGACCCTCAAGACGACCGGCGCCGCCGGCGCGATCGTCGGCAAGGCGATCTGGGAGCAGCGCTTCAGCCTGGAGGAGGCGATCCGTGCCGGCGGCTAGGATCATCCCCTGTCTCGACGTGCGCGACGGCCGCGTCGTCAAGGGCGTGCAGTTTCGCGACCATCGCGACGTCGGCGACATCATCGATCATGCGCTTCGCTATCGCGACGAGGGCGCGGACGAGCTCGTCTTCTACGACATCAGCGCCAGCGCCGAGGATCGCAGCCTCGACACCGAATGGATCCGGCGGATCGGCCGGGAGATCGACATTCCCTTCGCCGTCGCCGGCGGAATCCGAAGCCGCGACCAGGCGGCCGCCTGTCTGGAGGCGGGCGCCGACAAGGTTTCGGTCAATTCGCCGGCGCTCGAGCGGCCGGGGCTGATCGAAGAATTGGCGCGCGACTTCGGCAGCCAGTGCGTCGTCCTCGGCGTCGACAGTTTCGAGAAGGAGGGCGACTATTACGTCCACCAATATACCGGCCGCGTCGACCGGAGCCGCGACACCGGCCTAAAGACACTGGACTGGGTCAAGGAGGCGACCGAGCGTGGCGCCGGCGAAATCGTGCTCAACTGCATGCGCCGCGACGGCGTCCGCAGCGGCTACGACCTCGCCCATGTCGGCGCGGTCGTCGGTGCGGTCGAGGTGCCGGTGATCGCCTCCGGCGGCGCCGGCGCACCGGAGCATTTCCGCGACGCCTTCACGCAAGCCGGCGCCAGCGGCGCGCTCGCCGCCACCGTCTTCCACGACCGGCTGATCGCCATCCCCGAGCTCAAGGAGTATCTGGCCCGATGCGGGATCGAAATTCGCCGCTGACCCCGGGCGACGCCGGGTCGCTCGCCTGGCAGAAAATGGACGGGCTGCTGCCCTGCATCGTCCAGGACGAAGCGACGCGGCAGGCGCTGATGCTCGGCTACATGAACCGCGAGGCGCTGGAAGCGACGCTGGAGTGCGGCTTCGTCACCTTCTTCAGCCGTTCGAAGGGGCGGCTGTGGCAGAAGGGCGAGAGCTCGGGAAACCGGCTCGCCGTGCGGGCCGTCCTGGCCGATTGCGACGATGATGCCCTGCTCGTGCTCGCCGAGCCGGCCGGCCCCACCTGCCATCTCGGAACCGCGAGCTGCTTCGGCACCGACACCGCGCCCGGAATCGGCTGGCTGGAGCAGCTGGCGCGGATCGTCGCCGAGCGCGGCGCGGCGGATCCGCAGGAGAGCTATACGGCGCGGCTGCTGGCGGCCGGCCCGAAGCGGATCGCGCAGAAGGTCGGCGAGGAAGGCGTCGAGCTCGCCTTGGCCGGCGCCGCCGGCGATGCGGCGGAATGCGCGTCCGAGACGGCGGACCTGATCTATCACCTCAGCGTGCTGATGGCGGCGCGGGGATTCGGATGGCAGGACGTCGTGGCGGTGCTGCGGGAGCGGCACGCGGGCGGCCAATAGAGTCCCCCTGGCAGGGGAGGAGGACCGCCCAACGATTGGGCCGCCCTGTCCCCGGACAGCGCTGCGCAGCGCGGGGCGCTACGCACCCGATCAGTTCAGCGTGGGTGGCAAGCTCGGCCGGCGGAGCTCGCACGGAAACGATGACACCCCACCACCAGGCTTCGCCTGGTCCCCCTCCCCTCGAAGGGGAGGATCGACGCCATCAAAGGCCGAGCGTTTCCACCGCCGCGTCGAAGAGATCCTGCGAGGCCGCCGCGAGCAGCTGGCCTTGGCCCAGATCCGCCCCGCCGCGCCAGTTGCCGACCACGCCGCCGGCGCCGAGGACGACGGGGACGAGCGCGTTGAGATCGTGCGGCTTGAGGCCGGATTCGGCGACGAGGTCGATCCGCCCCGCGGCCAGGCGGGCATAAGCATAAGCGTCGAAACCGTAGCGGGTCAGCCGGGCCGCGCGGCGCAGGCGATCGAAGGCCTCGGCTTCGCCGCCGCCGAACAGGAAGGGATCGGTGGTGGCGAGCTTGGCCTCGGCAAGGACATTGCAGCCGCTCGTCGCCAGCACCCTCTCGATCCCGCCGGCGACCAGCCAGGCGCGGCCGCCGGCCCCGAAATAGCGCTCGTCGAGACGCGGCGCGTCGATGATGCCCAGCACCGGCTCGTCCTGCTCAAGCAGGGCGATCAGCGTCGTCCAGCCGGGCAGGCCGCAGATGAAGGCGCGGGTGCCGTCGATCGGATCGAGGCTCCAGCCATATGGCCCGCGTGGCGGGCGCAGGTCCATCTCCTCGCCGGCTATGCCATGATCGGGAAAGCGGGCCTCGACCAGAGCGCGCATCGCCCGCTCCGCCTCGCGATCGGCCTCGGTGACCGGGTCGAAGGCAGCGCCCTCGGCCTTGTTGTCGCAGGCGAGGATGGTCTCCGCGACCGGGAGGGTGACGCGCCGGGCGGCGTCGGCCATGTCGGCGGCGAGGTCGATAAAGGCTTGCATGAGGTTGGGGTCGATCCTTCCACGGCGTCCATGGATCAGGGCAGGAATGCGATCAATCCCGCTGCCGCCGCGCAAAAACCATTTGCCAACCGAATCGGCCTTACATAGGTACGGAACCGGTGCTGCCCTCGGGCGGTGCCGAAGCATTCAGAGTGGGCCTTCGGGCCCACGCCAACCTGCCTCCCCGGGCAAGGTGGCGGTCCTGGTAAAGGGACGATGCGGCCGATCCGGCAACCAAGCGGGTCTCGAGCAGCAACGTCCTTCGAGTGTGGAGAAGGAATTGACGCTGCTCGAACTCAATCGCCCGGTCAGTACCGCGGCCGCCCCAGCCGGGCCGGCGGACATCGCGCTGCCCCTGATGGGGGCGCTGAAACGCTATGGCCTCTCCACCCGATTCACCCTGCACGGCCCGGAAGAGGCGCCGATCGTCGTGCTGCTCGGCGGGATCTCGGCCGATCGCTTCCCCTGCCTGCGTTCCGACGGCGCCGCCGGCTGGTGGTGCGGCCTGGCCGGCGAGGGCCGGGCGGTCGATCCGGCCGCCTTCCGGATCCTCGGCCTCGACTTCGCCGCCGACCCGGCCGGACGGAACGCCCCGGAGACGCGGGAGCAGGCGGAGATCGTCGGCGCCGCGCTCGATCAGATCGGCGCGGCGCGCGCGCATGCCGTGATCGGCGCTTCCTATGGCGGCATGATCGCGCTCGCGCTCGGCCAGCATTTCCCGGAGCGTGCGGAACGGCTGGTCGTCGTCTCCGCCGATGCGGCGCCGCATCCGGCCTCGACCGCGATGCGCGACCTGCAGCGCCGCATCGTCGCGCTCGGGCTGGAAAACGGGAATGCCGACGAGGCGCTGTCGATCGCGCGCGGCCTCGCGATGATGACCTATCGCACCCGGGAGGAATTCGCGGAGCGGTTCGACGGCGGCATCTCCGGCGAGGCGACGCTCGGCCGTTCCCAGCCCGGCGACTATCTGCGCGCCCGGGGCAGCGCGTTCCGGACGAGGATGACTCCGCAGCGTTTCCTCAGCCTGTCCGCGTCGATCGACCGCCACCGCGTCGATCCCGGCGCGATCGCGCTGCCGGCCCTGCTCATCGGCGCCGACAGCGACCAGCTGGTTCCGGCATCGCAGATGGAGATGCTGGCGGCGAGCCTGAGGGGGCCGGCGCGGCTCCATCTCCTGCCGTCGCTCTACGGCCACGACATGTTCCTCAAGGATGCCGACCGGGTCGCCAACCTGGTCGCGCCTTTCCTCGGCGAGGCGCTGTGAGCAAGGCGCGCCGTCCGGCTACCATCGTCGCCAGTGCCGGGACCCGAGGCGATCCCGGCTATGGCAGCGTGTCGCCCCCGGTCTGGACCTCCGACACGTATCGCTGGCCCGATTCCGACACCAAGCCGACCTACGATTATTCGCGCACGGTCAATCCCAATCGCGACCTCTTGTCCGAGGCCCTGGCCGAGCTGGAGGGCGCCGCCGGCGGCGCGGTCACCGGCTCCGGCCAGTCAGCCGCCCTGCTGGCGCTGCTGCTCCTGCCCGCCGGCGCGCTCGTCGTCGCGCCGCACGATTGCTACGGCGGCACCTTCCGGCTGATCAAGGGCCTCGAGGCGCAGGGCAAGCTGCGCGCCCTGTTCGTCGACCAGAATGACGAGCGCGCGCTCGCCGAGGCGCTCGACCGGGGACCGGCGCTCGTCTGGATCGAGACGCCCAGCAACCCGCTGCTGCGCATCGTCGACATCGCCGCCTGCGCCGCCGCGGCCAAGGCGGCGGGCGCTCTCGTCGTCGCCGACAATACCCTGCTGACGCCGTGCCGGCAGCGGCCGCTCGACCTGGGCTGCGACCTCGTCATGCATTCGACCACCAAGGCGCTGAACGGCCATTCCGACCTGTTCGGCGGGGCGCTGCTCGCCGCCGACCCCGAGCTGGTCGAGAGGATCCACTGGTGGGCCAATGCCGCCGGCCTCAGCGCGTCGGCGCAGGATGCGGCGCAGACCCTGCGCGGCCTGAGGACGCTGCCGCTGAGGATCGACCGCCAGGAGGCGACGGCGAAGCGGCTGGCGGGGTGGCTCGAGGAGCAGGAAGGCGTGCTCGAGCTCCATTATCCCGGGCTCGACACCTTCCCGGGCAAAAAGCTCGCCGAGCGCCAGCAACAGGGGCCCGGCTTCATGATCAGCTTCCGGGTCAAAGGCGGCGAGGCGGCGACCCACGGCTTCCTCGCCGCGCTCGAGACGATCACCCTCGCCTCTTCGCTCGGCGGCTACGCGACCCTGATCTGCAAGCCCTCGACCATGACCCATCGCGGCATGCCGCCCGAGGCCCAGGCCGAGGCCGGGATCCATGGCGACCTGCTGCGGCTTTCGGTCGGGCTCGAGGAAGCGGAGGATCTCGCCGCCGATCTCGAGCGGGGTTTCGCCGCGGCCGGGCAGGGAGGCTGAGGCGGCCATGTTCACGGAGACGGCGACCCAGGCGAACGGAGCGGGGCCGGTCCCGGACGCGGGCCAGGGCGGCGACGACCGGCCGTGGTTCGACCTGGCGCACGCGCTCGCGCGCACCGGCGACTATCGCGGCGTCGATGAGATCGAGGCGGCGTTGCGCGCGCGCGGAGTCGCGGCGGCGCCCTGCCGCAACCCGATCGCGCGGGATGCGATCGACATCGCCTGCCGGCGCGTGCGCGGCGAGCCCCTTCCCCCGTTGACGCCGCCGCCGGCCGATGCCGGAGCGTAAGCGGAATTCAATCGCCGCCTGAAAGTGCGCGAGCGCGGCGCGCGCCGACGAACATCCGAGAAGCAGCACCGCGCCCAAGCAGAGCCGGCGCGCGGTCCATCCGCGGGACTTTCGCAGCCCGGCCGCACTTGTCTTGACATCGAGATATATCCGTTTATCTTGATATCGAGATAAGTGAAGGAGGCCGATCGTGGATAGCAGAATGAGCCTATGGACGGGGCGGACGCTGGTGACTTTGTTCGCCGCCTTCATCCTCGTCGCGTCGGTGGCGCCGAAGCTGGCGCAGGCACAGGTCGCCAAGGCGGCGATGGTCCCGCTCGGCTGGAGCGAAGAGCATCTGCTGACCCTGGGCCTGATCGAGCTCGGCTGCCTCATACTCTATCTGGTACCGCGGACGCGGATCCTCGGCGCCCTGCTGACCACCGCCCTCCTCGGCGGTGCGATCGCCTCGCATCTGCGGGTGGGATCGCCGCTGTTCAGCCATACGCTGTTCGGGATCTATCTCGGCGCAATCCTATGGGGCGGCGCCTGGCTGCTCGATCCCGCGCTTCGCGCCCTGGTCCCGCTGCGCCGCCCGTCCAGCCCCGCCCAACCCGGAAAGGCCTGATCATGACCCTGCGGATCGAGCATGTGAACGTCACCGTCCGCGATCCCGAAGCGACGGCGGCGCTGATGACGCGGCTGTTCGGCTGGAGCGTGCGCTGGTGCGGCCCCGCGCGCGACAGCGGGCGTAGCGTCCATGTCGGCGCCGGCGATCATTATCTGGCGCTCTATACGGGCGACAAGGCAAGCTACGGCCCTGAGGATTTCGCCAAGGGGCGGCCGCTCAACCATATCGGCATCGAGGTCGAGGATCTCGACGCGGCGGAGGCGCGGGTGGTGGCGGAGGGCCTCGTGCCGATCAACCACGCCGATTACGAGCCGGGCCGGCGCTTCTACTTCCTCGACCCGGACGGGATCGAATATGAGGTGGTGAGCTATCGTCAGGCGTGACGCGGCCGACGCGACCTGGCTTGCGCGCGCATGCGCATATCCTCCTTCCGTCGTCCTGGCGAAAGCCAGGACCTCCGTTCTTCGCCGGCGCACTCCAAGGACCGCCGTCAAGACAGCGAGATCCCAGCTTCCGCTGGGATGACGAAATTGTCAGATCACCCAGTCGCCTTCATAATCGGCGCTGCGGACGTCGAGCTCGGTGCCGGGCTTCTCCTCGCCCTCGGGCATTTCGAGGGCGACGAGCACGGTGACGCCGGCGCGGCTCATCAGCCGGGCGACCTCGCGGACGCGGCGGCGATTCTCGGCCTCGTCCTCGGGAGCGGTGCCGAGATCGCTGCTGAGGCCGTCGCGAAGCGCCGCGGCGTCGAGGACGAAGCTCGGGCGGCCGCGCGCCTGCAGGCGCTGCTGCGCCTTGCGCGCGAAGTCGGAGCGGCCGCTCGCCGAGGCGCCGGTCAGCCACAGGATCCGGCCATGCTCGCCTTCCTGCGGCCGGTCGGCGCGGTCGAGCAGGCGCTCGACCATGCCGGCGGCGACCGTGGCGTTGCTCGCCCGGTCGATGAGGATGAAGCGGCCGAGCCCGCGATTGTCGGCATAGAGGGTCGCCGCCACCGCCCGGTCGAGCAAGATCTCGCAGCGGCCGATATCGTTGAGCTCGAGCGGGCGGCCCTCGCCCGGCTCCAGCGTCACCGGATCGCGGGTCTCGTCGATCCGGGCGACGCTCGCCGGCACGGTCTGGGTGCCGATCTTGAGCCAGTAGGAGCGGCCGGGGACGAGCGGCTCGCCGGCCATCCACACCAGGGACGCCTCGATCCGATCGGCGGCCGGCGGCGGGGAATCGACCGCGGCGACGACGTCGCCGCGCGAGCAGTCGACCTCGTCGGCGAAGGTGAAGGTCACCGACTGGCCGGGCAGGGCGAGATCGAGATCGCCGTCGAAGGTGACGATGCGCTCGATCCGCGTGCGCCGGCCCGACGGAAGGATGACGACCTCGTCTCCCGGCCGCGCACGGCCGCGGGCGAGCGTTCCGGCATAGCCGCGGAAGCTCTGGTCGGGCCGGTTGACCCACTGGACGGGCATGAGGAGCCCGGCGGAGCGCGCTTCCTTCTGCCCCGCCGGCACCTGCTCGAGATGCTCGAGCAAGGTCGGCCCGCCGTACCAGGGCATCGACTCGCCGCGGCGGGTGACGTTGTCGCCCTCGAGGCCGGAGAGCGGGATGAAGGTGAAGCGATCGATCCCCGCCTCGGCGGCGAAGGCGCGATATTCGGAAGCGATCTCTTCGAACCGCGTCTGCGAATAGTCGACCAGGTCCATCTTGTTGACCGCGACGACGAGCTCGCTGATGCCGAGCAGGTCGGCGAGCACGCTGTGCCGCCGGGTCTGCGGCAGCACGCCCTTGCGCGCGTCGATGAGGATGATGGCGAGGTCGGCGGTCGAGGCGCCGGTGACCATGTTGCGCGTATATTGCTCGTGGCCCGGCGCGTCGGCGACGATGAACTTGCGCTTGTCGGTCGCGAAGAAACGATAGGCGACGTCGATGGTGATCCCCTGCTCGCGCTCGGCGGCGAGGCCGTCGACGAGCAGGGCGAAATCGAGGCCGCTCGGCTGGGTGCCGATCCGCTTGCTCTCCGCCTCGAGCGCGGCGAGCTGATCCTCGAACAGCATCTTCGAATCGTAGAGCAGCCGGCCGATCAGCGTCGACTTGCCGTCGTCGACCGAGCCGCAGGTGAGGAAGCGCAGCAGCGACTTGGCCTGGTTGGCGAGCAGATAGGCCTCGACCTCGGCGCGGGCGGTCTCCCGCTCCGGCCGGGCCTCGCGGAGGGCGGTGGCCATCAGCGGGACTCCCGAAAATCGGGGACGCAATACCTATTTCCGGTCCGTCGGCGGGAGACGGCCGGGAGCAGGCGGGAAATAAGTATTGCGTCCCCGATTTTGGGGACGTCGGTTGAGCCCCGGATCATGTCCGGGGCTGACGCGGGCGTCACGCTCCGCATGACGCTCCGCATCAGAAATAACCCTCCTGCTTCTTCTTCTCCATGCTCGCCGACTGATCGTGGTCGATGGCGCGGCCCTGGCGCTCCGAGGTGACGGCGACGAGCATCTCGGCGATCACCTCGGGAAGCGTCTCGGCCTCGCTCTCCACCGCTCCGGTGAGCGGGTAGCAGCCCAACGTGCGGAATCGGATCCAGCGCTCGACCGGCGCCTCCCCCGGCTCCAGCCGGAAGCGATCGTCGTCGACCATGAGGACGAGCCCATTTCGCACCACCGTCGGCCGCGGCGCGGCGAGATAGAGCGGCACGATCGGGATATTCTCCGTGTAGATATATTGCCAGATGTCGAGCTCGGTCCAGTTGGACAAAGGGAAGACCCGGATCGTCTCGCTGCGCGACTTGCGGGCATTGTAGAGATCCCACAGCTCCGGACGCTGGTTCTTCGGATCCCAGCGGTGCGAGGCGGAGCGGAAGCTGAACACCCTTTCCTTGGCGCGGCTTTTCTCCTCGTCGCGGCGCGCCCCGCCGAAGGCCGCGTCGAAGCCGTGACGGTCGAGCGCCTGCTTCAACCCTTCCGTCTTCCACATGTCGGTATGGAGGCTGCCATGGTCGAAGGGATTGATGCCCTGGCGCAGCGCCTCCGGATTGCGGTGGACGATGAGCTCCATCCCGCTCTCGCGCGCCACCTGGTCGCGCAGCGCATACATGTCCCGGAACTTCCAGGTCGTGTCGACATGGAGCAAAGGGAAAGGCGGCGGCGCCGGATAGAAGGCCTTGCGGGCGAGGTGGAGCATCACCGCGCTGTCCTTGCCGACCGAATAGAGCATGACCGGATTGTCGGTCTCGGCGACGACCTCGCGGAAGATGTGGATGCTCTCCGCCTCCAGTTGCTGGAGATGGGTGAGGTCGGTCCCGGACCGCGTGATGGGAAGCTGGGCCGTCATCACGCCGCGCTCGCCACGATGTCGGCGACCAAAGCCTCGGCGGAGACGCGGCGGGTCACCTCGCCGAGGATGACGATCACCGGCACGCCTTCGGGCAGCGCGCCGAGCAGGCGCGGAAGATCGGCGATGGACCCGGCGACGTGGCGCTGGACCGGCAAGGTCGCCGACGCGACCGCGACGGCCGGAGTGGCCGGCGACAGGCCGGCGGCGAGCGCCTCGGCGACGAACTGCGCCAGAGTCTTGCGCGGCATGTAGATGGCGGTGGTCGCGGCGGGATCGGCGATCGCGGTCCAGTCGATGTCCGTCGGCAGGCGGCCGTCGGCGCCGTGGCCGGTGACGAACTGGATCCGCCGCGCGGCCAGCCGCTCGGTCAGCGAGAAGCCCAAAGCGGCGGCGGCGCCCTGCGCGGCGGAGATCCCCGGCACGATCACCGTCTCGATCCCGGCAGCGCGGCAGGCGTCGAGCTCCTCGGTGGCGCGACCGAAGAGGAGCGGGTCGCCGCCCTTGAGTCGCACGACATTCTCGCCGGCGCGGGCGAGCGCCACGATCCGCTCGCAAATCTCCGACTGCTTGCAGGAGGGGCCGTGCCCCGCCTTGCCGACGGCGATGCGGGTCGCCTCGCGCCGGGCCAGCTCGAGGATATCGGGACCGACGAGATCGTCGAACAGGATCACGGTCGCCGACTGGAGCGCGCGCACCGCCTTCAGGGTCAGCAGCTCGGGATCGCCCGGGCCGGCGCCGACCAGGGTCACCCGGCCCTGCGGGCGGTCCTGGTCGAGGCCGAGGAACAGCGCCTCGCGGTCGCCTTCCTGCGGCGTGCGGTCGACCTGATCCCAGGCCAGGCGGGTGAAACGCTCCCAGAAGCGCCGCCGGTCGCGGAAGCTGCCGAAGCGCGCCTTGACCAGGGGCCGCCAGCGCGCCGCGGCGCGGGCCCAGCCGGAAAGGCCGAGCGGGAGCACGCTCTCGATGCGGGCGCGGATCGACTGGCCGAGCATCGGGGCAGCGCCGTCGGTCGAGATGGCCAGCACCACCGGCGCGCGATTGACGATCGTGCCGACCTGGAAATCGCACAGGTCGGTCTGGTCGATCATGTTGACCGGCACTCCGCGCGCGCGCGCGGCGGCGACGAAAAGCCGCGCCGCCTCGCCGTCGCCGAGATCGCCGAAAGCGAAGATGGCGCCGTCGAGATCGGCCCCGTTCCACGCGCGCGGCTCGACGGTGATGCGGCCGGCGGGCGGTGCAGAGGCCAGCTCGGCGAAGAGGGCGGCCTTGGCCTCGTCGCCGGCGACGACCCGGAGGTCGGCTCCGGCGGCGAGCAGCAATTCGGCCTTCCAGAGCGAGGCCGGGCCGCTGCCGGCGAGCACCACCTTGCGGCCCTCGACCTTGTGGAAGAGCGGCAAATTGGGCAGCGGCGCGATCCGCGCCGGCCGCACCGGCGCAGGCGTTCGCGGCGCCGCCGTCGGGATCCCGGTCACCTTGGTCATGCCGCCCTCACCAGCCGGCCGCTCGAATCGACGTGGAGGCCGCATTCGCGCTGATTGTCATTCTCCCACCACCAGCGGCCGGCGCGCTCGGCCTCGCCCGGGCGGGTGGCGCGGGTGCAGGGCTCGCAGCCGATCGACGGATAGCCGCGGGCATGGAGCGGGTTGACCGGCACGCCCTCGGCCTCGACGAACTCGGCGACCCGGTCCCGGCTCCAGTCGAACAAGGGCGCGACCTTGAGCAATTCGTGATCCAGGTCCCAGCTCGCCACGGGCACGGCTTCCCGCGCCGTCGACTGGTCGGCGCGCAGGCCGGTCACCCAGGCGGCGGCGGCGGCCAGGGCGCGGCCGAGCGGCTCGACCTTGCGGATGTTGCAGCAGGCGATCCGCGCATCCTTGGATTCGTAGAAGCCGTCGCGGCCGTTGCGCTGGACATAGGCCTCGACCGCCGCCGGATCGGGCGCGAAGCCGCGGATCGAGAGGCCGTAGCGCGCCTCCGTCTCCTTCCACAGATCGTAGGTCGAGGGGAACAGCCGGCCGGTGTCGAGGGTGACGATGTCGATGTCCAGGCCCAAGCCCGCGGCGACATGGGTGATCGCCTGATCCTCGATGCCGAAGCTGGTGGTGAACACGATCCGGCCCGCCACCGCCTCGCGAAGGGCGATCAGCCGCTCCGCCGGCGTGGCGCCGGCGATCCGGGGGAGCGCGGCCGTACTCATGCCGCCTCCCGCGCGGCGCGGCGCCGCTTGAAGACCGAGACGCGGCCGTCGCGGGTGTCGACGTAATTGTCGCTGAACTGGTGCGGCGCCAGCTGCCATTGGCCGACAGGCAGGCGCGCCGCCTGCTCGTCGCTGATCTCGACCTCGTCGAAGCCGCTGTGAAGGGCGAAGGCGAACTGGTCCGGAAGGATCCGCCCGGTGGCGCGCAGCCGGCCGCGATAACCCTGCTCGCGCAGCATCCGGGCGAGGCTGAAGCCGCGCCCGTCGCTGAACTTGGGGAAGTCGATCGCGACCAGCGCCAGCCGGTCGAGATGCGACGCCAGCCGCGAGGGATGGACATGGTTGGGCAGGTCGACGCCGACCGGCCGGTTCGATCCGGATTCGAGCGCCTCCTCGAGGCCGTCGAACGGAACGATCACCCCCTCGGCGGAGGGATCGGCGCGGTCGAACGGATCGGCCTGCAGGCCTTCGCGGTCAAGCAGCGGCACGGACTGGCTCCTGGGGCTGGAGGGCGGGCTTGAACGGATCGAGGCCGACCCGGCGCACGGTGTCGATGAAGGTCTCGGCCTCGTCGGTGCGCAAGGCGAGATAGACGTCGACGATCCGCTCGATCGCCGCCGGCACCTCGTCCGCATCGATCCCCGGCCCGAGCCGCTCGCCCAGCGAGGCGAGGTCGCCCGGCTCGCCGCCGAGGGTGATCTGGTAATTCTCCACCCCGGCCTTATCGAGCCCGAGAATGCCGATGGCGCCGACATGGTGGTGGCCGCAGGCGTTGATGCAACCGGAGATCTTGATGCCGAGCGGACCGATCGCCCGCTCCCGCTCTGGATCGGCGAAGCGGCGCGAAATCTCCTGCGCGATCGGGATCGACCGGGCGGTGGCGAGCTTGCAATAGTCCATGCCCGGGCAGGAGATGATGTCGGTGACGAGGCCGCTATTGGCCGTCGCCAGCCCGGCCTCGACCAAAGCCGCCCAGACCTCCGGCACGTCGTCCAGCCGCACGTGCGGCAGGACGATGTTCTGGACATGGGTCACGCGAAGCTCGTCGGCCGAGAAGCGCTCGGCAAGGTCGGCGAGAACCCGCATCTGATCCGAGGTGGCGTCGCCCGGCGGCGCGCCGATCGGCTTCAGCGAGACGGTCAATGCGGTGTAGCCCGGCGCCTTGTGCGGGAAGAGGTTGGTCCGGGCGAAGCGGGCGAAATCGGGGTCGCGAGCCGCCTTCTCGAAAGCCTCCGAGCGCGCCGGAAGCGCCTCGAAGGCGGGCGGAGCGAAATAAGCGGCGATCCGCGCCACCTCAGCTGCGTCGACCTCGACCGCCCCCCGGTCGATCCGGGCATATTCCTCCTCGACGCGGGCGACGAACGCCTCGGTGCCGAGCTCGTGGACCAGGATCTTGACGCGCGCCTTGTACTTGTTGTCGCGCCGCCCTTCGAGATTGTAGACCCTGAGGATCGCCTCGAGATAGGGGAGCAGCTCCTCCCGGGGGAGGAACTCGCGGACCGGCTTGCCGATCATCGGCGTGCGGCCGAGCCCGCCGCCGACGGTGACGCGATAGCCGATCCTGCCTTTCGCATCGGCGACGATGCGCAGGCCGATGTCGTGCACCGCCACCGCCGCCCGATCGACCGCAGATCCGGTCACCGCGATCTTGAACTTGCGCGGCAGGAAGCTGAATTCCGGATGCAGGGTCGACCATTGCCGGATCAGCTCCGCGGTCGGGCGCGGATCCTCGATCTCGTCGGCGGCGACGCCGGCGAAATGATCGGCGGTGACGTTGCGGATGCAATTGCCGGACGTCTGGATGCACTGCATCTCGACGTCGGCGAGCAGCTCGAGCATGTCGGGCACGTCGCGCAGCCGCGGCCAGTTATACTGGATGTTCTGGCGCGTGGTGAAATGGCCATAGCCGCGGTCGTAGCGGTCGGCGATCAAGGCGAGCTGGCGCATCTGCCGGCCGCTCAGCGTTCCGTAGGGAATGGCGACCCGCAGCATGTAGGCGTGAAGCTGGAGATAGAGGCCGTTCATCTGCCGCAGCAGGGTGAACTCCTCCTCGGTCAGCGACCCGTCGATGCGGCGGCGCACCATCTCGCGGAACTGCGCGATGCGCTCGCGCACCAGGCGCTCGTCGAACTCGTCATAGCGATACATGAGACAGCTCCTCGCGCGCCTGCGGGCCGAAATCGTGGCGGACGGTCGGTCCGCATACCCGGATGCGCTCGCGATAATGATTCGGAACGGCGGCGCCGGAGGGATCGAGCGTCACCGTGAACAGGAAGGGCTCGGCGACGGGACCGCCGCTCTCGACCTCGGCCAGCGCCGCCTCGAGCCGCTGCGCGCCCGCCTCGTCGGTGGCGACCAAAGCGGCCGACAGCGAGCGGTCCCAGCCGGCGCCGGTGTGAAAGACGACATCCCCGTCGAGCAGGTCGCTCGCCGAGAGCACCAGCGGGAGGGCGGGTCGCTTTCCTGCCATGGTCTCGATCCTTCCTCGTCACGGATTGGAAGATTATTCCAATCCGATGGTTCTCGGCGCAGGAACGATCCTGCCGGCGGCGGACGCGCAACTGCGCCGGAAACACGCTAGATACTCTGCCATCGGGCGATCACAAGCGACCCGGCGAGAAAGCTTCAATGTTGCCGCCGCTCTCCCTTGATCGGCAATATTCTTCTAATTCCGCCTCGAATTGGGGATGGATGCGCCATCGCGACGAGAATCTTACTGCACTGCAATAAAAAGCAGCGGCAGACCCTTTCGGCGACGTGAACTTTTCACATTGTGCAGTGCAACAATTGCAACAAGACTGTCATCGGTTCCGGCAAGCCGGTCTTGGCGGGAGCAGCAGACGGGCAGGTGCCGGCGCAGTTCGCCGGCGTCCGGACAAGGCTGCCAGCCACGGCCCGGGCGGGGCCAGCGGAGGAGAGGATCATAACAGCCAATTCCGGGGGAGCCCCTCACATGCGCAAGAAGATGACGGTTCTAATCCTGGGACTTTACGGCGCGTTCCACGCCGCGCCCGCGGCCGCCGAAGATCTCGGCGGCGGGTTCAGCGTCAGCGGCAGCGCGACGGTCGTATCCGACTATCGCTTTCGCGGTATCTCACAGTCAGACAAGCGCTTCGCCGTCCAGGCGGGAATCTCGCTCAGTCACGAATCCGGCTTCTACATCGGCACCTGGGGCTCATCGATCGACGATTATGTCGCCGCCGGCGCCGATGCCGAGATCGACCTGATCGCCGGCTATCGCCACACCTTCGGCGGCACGACGATCGACGCCGGCGTGCTCTATTATTACTATCCCGGCGCCGGCCCGGGCAATACCGACTTCGTCGAGCCCTATATCTCGGTCGCCCATACCTTCGGCCCGGCGACGGCGAAGATCACCGCCAACTACGCACCGAGCCAGTCGGCGCTCACCGTCGGCGCCGGCGACGAGGACAATCTCTATCTGGCCGGCGACCTGTCGGTCGGCATCCCCGAGACGCCGGTGACGATCAATGCCCATCTCGGCCACAGCTTCGGGCCGAGCTACCTCACCATCGGCGACGAATATACCGACTGGAGCCTCGGCGCGACCTTCGCGTGGCGCAACCTCAGCTTCGGCATCGCCTATGTCGACACCGACGGCACCTTCATCACGCCGAGCGGACGCAACGCCAGCAAGGCCGGCGTGGTGGCGTCGGTCGGCGTCTCATTCTGAACGGGAGCGCGGCATGAAACTGATCCTGGCGATCATCAAGCCCTTCAAGCTGGAGGAGGTGCGCGACGCCCTTTCCGGCATCGGGGTCCAAGGCATGACGGTGACCGAAGTCAAAGGCTTCGGCCGGCAGAAGGGCCAGACCGAGATCTACCGCGGCGCGGAATATACGACCAACCTGATCCCGAAGGTGAAGGTGGAAATCGTCGTTTCGGACGATCTGGCGCCGCGGGTCACCGAGACCATCCAGCAGGCCGCGTCCACCGGCACGATCGGCGACGGCAAGCTGTTCGTGATCGACGTCGAGCAGGCGGTCCGCATCCGGACCGGCGAGCTCGACGAGGCGGCAATCTAGGGGGACGAAGAGATGAGAAAGAACAAGATCGGAGCGGCGCTGGCGCGGACGGGAGGCCTGCTGGCCCTCCTTGCCCTTCCCGCCACCGCTCAGGCCACCGCCGCCGCGCCGGCGCTGGCGGTGGACAAGGGCGACACCGCCTGGATGCTGACGTCGACGGTGCTCGTCATGGCGATGATCCTGCCGGGCCTCGCCCTCTTCTACGGCGGCCTCGTCAGGGCGAAGAACATGCTCTCGGTGCTGTCGCAGGTGCTCGGAATCACCGCCGTCGCCATCCTGGTCTGGGTCTGCTGGGGCTACAGCCTCGCCTTCGACGCCGGCGGCAGCTTCATCGGCGGCACGTCGAAGCTGTTCTTGTCGGGGATCACCGGCGACACCGCCGCGGCGACGTTCAGCGACGGCGTCGGCATACCGGAGCTGGTCTTCGTCGCCTTCCAGATGACGTTCGCGGCGATCACCGCCTCGCTCATCGTCGGCTCGCTCGCCGAGCGCGTGAAATTCTCGGCGATCATGATCTTCACGATCATCTGGCTGACCATCGTCTATGCGCCGATCGCGCACATGGTATGGGCGAGCGACGGCCTGATCTTCGGCTGGGGCGCGCTCGATTTCGCCGGCGGCACCGTCGTCCACATCAATTCGGGCATTGCCGGGCTGGTCGGCGTGTTCTTCGCCGGGCGCCGGATCGGCTTCCTCAAGGAGGCGATGCCGCCGCACTCGATGGTGATGACGCTGATCGGCGCCAGCCTGCTCTGGGTCGGCTGGTTCGGCTTCAACGCCGGCTCCAACCTGGAGGCGACCGGCGGCGCAGCCGTGGCGATGATCAACACCTTCGTCGCTCCGGCGGCCGGCGTGCTGGCCTGGATGATCGCCGAGCGGCTGGTCTCGGGCAAGCCGTCACTGCTCGGCGGCGCGTCGGGCGCGGTGGCGGGCCTCGTCGCCATCACCCCGGCGGCGGGGAGCTCGGGCGTGATCGGCGCCCTCTTCCTGGGGGCCCTCGCCGGCCTCGCCTGCTACGGCTTCGTCGGCTTCCTGAAGCACCGCTTCAAGCTCGACGACAGCCTCGACGTGTTCGGCATCCATGGCATCGGCGGGATCGTCGGCTCGATCGGCACCGGCATCGTCACCGCGCCCGCGCTGGGCGGGTTCGGCGCCGAGGATTACGCGATGGGGGCACAGACGCTGATCCAGGTACAGGCGGTCGTTGTCGCCATCCTGTGGTCGGCGATCGGCTCGGCGATCGCCTATGCGATCGTCAAGTTCACCATCGGGCTGCGCGTCGCCGAGGATGCGGAGCGCGAGGGCCTCGACCTCAACGAGCATGGGGAGCGCGCCTACAACATGTAGGCCGCTTTCCGTGGCGCGGGCCGGCCTCACTTCCCCGGCCGGCCCGCGCGACGTCCGCATCAGCCAAGGCGGCCCGAGCGGCCGCCTTGTCGCCTGGGAAGCCCTGTCACATAAGACGATGATGGGATCGTCGCCACTCCGCCCCGTCCGTTCGATCGCCCTGGTCGGGCTGATGGGCGCCGGCAAGTCGACGGTTGGACGGCGGCTCGCCAAGCGGCTGCGTCTGCCGTTCGTCGACTCCGACGAGGAGATCGAGCGGGCCGCCGGCCTCGCCATCTCCGAAATCTTCGAGCGCTATGGCGAGCCGCACTTCCGCGAGGGCGAGCGACGGGTGATCGCGCGGCTCGCCGGCTGCCCGCCGCGGGTGATCGCCACCGGCGGAGGCGCTTTCATCGATCCCGACACGCGGGCGCTGCTGCTCGATCGCTGCACCGTCGTCTGGCTCGACTGCGACCTCGCCACCCTGGCCGAGCGGGTCGGCCGATCGGACCACCGCCCGCTGGTCCGCGGCAAGGACCCGCGCCTGCTGCTCGGCGAGCTGGCCGAGCGCCGAAATCCCTTCTACGCGATGGCCCACCTCAGGGTCGAAAGCGACCGCTGCGCCCACGACCGGATCGTCGAGCGGATCGTCGAGGGGCTGGAGCAGGCTGCGTCCCGATAGCATCGGAACGGCCGCTCCAGGTTATGGATGGCCGCAATTTTCGAGTCGTCAAACGTAATCAGACAGCGTCGCGCAGCGGCGGTCGCTCCAGCCAAGGCGGAATGCGGTCGGCGCGGATCAGCGATTCGACGTCGAGCCGCTCGCGCACCACCGCCCAGTCGCGGCCCGACACCAGCACCTCGGGCGTGAGCGGGCGGCTGTTATAGGTGCTAGCCATCGTCGCGGCATAGGCCCCGGCGGTGCGGAAGACGACGAGGTCATCGGCCGAGACGGCGTCCATGTCGCGCTCGCTGGCGAAGGTGTCTCCGGACTCGCACACCGGACCGACCACGTTCGCGCGCATGCGACCGCCGCGCGGCGCGACCGCCTCGATCTCGTGCCAGGCGTCGTACAAGGCCGGGCGCATCAGGTCGTTCATCGCGGCGTCGACGATGACGAAGGGATCGGCGACACCGGGCTTCACCCGGACGACCCGCGAGAGCAGCACGCCGGCATTTCCGACGATCAGCCGGCCCGGCTCGAAGATCAGCCGCACGTCCCAGCCGCGCGTCGCCTGGCGGACCATGTCGCCGTAAAGCTCCGGGCTGGGCGGCGGCGGCAGCGACGGATCGTAGGGAACGCCGAGGCCGCCGCCGAGATCGGCATGGCCGATGGCATGGCCCGCCTCCCGAAGCCGCGCGATCAGGGTGCCGACCTTGGCGAAGGCATCGGCGAGCGGCGTCAGATCGGTGAGCTGGCTGCCGATATGGACGGCGACGCCCTGGATGCGCAGATTGGGCAGAGCGGCCGCGCGGGCATAGGCCGCCATCGCATCGCCATAGGGCACGCCGAACTTGTTGCGGGCCGATCCGGTGGTGATCTTCGCGTGGGTGCCGGCGGCGACATCGGGATTGACCCGGAAGGCGACGGGCGCGTCGAGACCGAGGCCGGCGGCGACCGCCGAGACCATCTCCGCCTCCTCGACCGATTCGAGGTTGAACTGGCACAAGCCGTGGCGGAGCGCATAGGCCATCTCGTCGGCGGTCTTGCCGACGCCGGAAAAGACGATCCCGTCGGCGGGCATGCCGGCGGCGCGGGCGCGGCGATATTCGCCGATCGAGACGATGTCGGCGCCGAGCCCGGCACGGGCGAGAGTCGCCAGCACGGCGGCATTCGGATTGGCCTTCACCGCATAAGCGATGAGCGGATCTTCGAGACCGGCCAGCGCGTCGCGGAAGACGCGGGCATGGCGCTCCATCGTCGCCGCCGAATAGACGTAGACCGGCGTGCCGACCGCTTCCGCGATCTCGTCCAGCGGCACGTCCTCGCAATGGAGGCGCCCGTCCCTGAGCTCGAAATGATCCATGACGGCGGCGGGCATAGAGGATGAACGGGCGCAGGGCTACAGCGGCCGTCGCGAAGCGCACCCAGGCGTCGTCGCCGTCGAATGCGTTCGTGAAGGAAAGCCCCTGCTCGTCCTCACATGCTCGAACGCCTTGATCGTGCGCCGGGATGACCTCAGGCGGTGGTCTTACGATCCCGTCAGGCGACCGCGATCTCGACCTTCTCGACCCACTCCGGGAAGAAGACGGGCTCGCGCCCCGACCAGCCCGGCGCGGTCGCCGCGGCCTCGCTGATCGACTGGAGCAGCAGACGGCGGCGCTGAGGGTGCAAGTGCGGCAGGGCCGCGGCGGCGCAGAAGGCTCCAGGCAGCCAGGGCCGCGCCGCGGCGCCGAGCAGACGCTCGTAGAGGAAACGGTAGGAGCCGAAAGCGGCCAGCCGGCCGGCGGCCAGATCGAAGGCGGTGAGCGTGACGAGGGTCGCCATCAGAGGCTCCATCTCCTCGATCACGACATCCTCGGGAATGCAGCCGCGCAGGCCCTCGAGCCGCGCATAGAGACGCGCCTGGTCGCGTATCTCGGCGGCTTCGCCCGGATTGCGCGCCCAGCGCCGCACCGCGTCGCGGCGATCGAGCCCGACGTCGAGCGATCGCCGGATGTAGCGCTGCTCGCCTTTGGAGAAGCTTCCGAATTCCGTCATCTCGGTCAGAAAGGCCTGACCGGACGCACCCCGCACCGCCTCGCTCATCGCTTCAGCTCCCTCAACCCCGCAACAGGTAACGGCAGAAGTCGAAGGGGCTTCAGCCGCCACGCGGGCCGCTCATGCGCACCGATATAGTGCGCCAGCATACCGTTTCCACCTTTGCCTTCTGATTCCCTTATAGAAAGTGGCGGGCCGCGGCGGCGGATGGAGGCGGATTTTCAGTCGGCGACGGCCGCCATGAGCAGCTCGTAGGAGCGCAGCCGCGCCTCCGGATCGTAGATCTGCGAGGTGATCATCAGCTCGTCGGCGCCGGTACGGCCGACGAAATCCCGGACGGCGGCGCGCGCGGTGGCCGGAGAGCCGATCGCCGAGCAGGAAAGGACCTGGTCGAGGATCGCCCGCGCGGACGGCGCCAGCGTGTCGGCATAGCCCGGCGAGGGCGGCGGCAGCCGGATCGGCTGGCCGGTGCGCAGCGCGACGAACGCCTGCTGGACCGAGGTCGCCAGAAGCTGCGCCTCCTCATCGGTGTCGGCGACGAAGGCGTTGAAGCCGAGCATGACATGAGGCCGGTCGAGCTGCGCCGACGGCTGGAATCGCTCGCGATAGACCCGGATCGCGTCCATCATCGCCGCCGGCGCGAAGTGGGAGGCGAAGGCATAGGGCAGGCCGAGCATCGCCGCGAGTTGGGCGCCGAACAGGCTCGAGCCGAGGATCCAGATCGGGATGGAGAGACCTTCGCCCGGTATCGCGCGGACGCGCTTGCCCTCGCCGCCCTTGAGATAGTCCATCAGCTCGACGACGTCGCGCGGGAACTGGTTCTCGTCGGAGGCGAGATTGCGGCGCAGCGCATGAGCGGCGGCCTGATCGGTGCCGGGCGCCCGGCCGAGGCCGAGATCGATCCGGCCGGGGAAGAGCGATTCAAGCGTGCCGAACTGCTCGGCGATGACGAGCGGCGCATGATTGGGCAGCATGATCCCGCCGGCACCGATCCTGATCCTCTCGGTGCCGGCACCGACATAAGCGAGCGCGACCGCGGTCGCCGCGCTGGCGATGCCCGGCATCGAATGATGTTCCGCCATCCAGAAGCGCTTGTAGCCGAGCCGCTCGCCCAGACGGGCGAGATCGAGGGCGTGGCGGAAGGCGGTGCCGGCATCGCCGCCTTCGACGATGGGCGCGAGATCGAGAATGGATAGATTTGTCATGCCGGCGAGATGGGGATGCGGGCACGGGACGTCCAGCGATCGCATGCGGCCGCCCTCGATTCCGGCGCTGACCGGATCGCGCGCGGGTCATCCCCGATGTCCATCGCGGCCTGGGGTCCGCCGAAGACGCCCTGCCCCGGAGCCGGCGATGCGGCGGCGCCGGCGAGCACGCGCTGCTGCGGGTGACAGGCGACGGCATCGCCTTCGCCGCCTCGCCGCGCGAGTGGCGTCCGGCGGCGAGGAGGGAGCTTTCCGCTTCGTCGCCGAGACCGATGAGGAAGGCGAGTCCGGCCGCTCCGAGATCCGGCTCGGCCTCCGGGGGGCGACCGCCTCCTGCTCTCGCTTGACGGCGAGAGCCGAATTGTCGTCCGGTGCGCCGGCTTCGATCCCGGCTGAGGCCGGCCATGCATCCTATCGTCCAGCCGCACGTTGGGCGGGCGTTCACCAGGAGGAGCGACCATGACCGATCTCAGCCAGATCCGCGAGCATATGGAGGTGATCGGTGCCGACGGCGTCCGTGTCGGCACCGTCGACAAAGTGGAAGGCCATCGCATCAAGCTGATCAAGGCGGACAGCGGATCGCACAGCGATCATCACCATTATCTTTCGGCGGGCCTGATCGCCGCCATCGAGGGCGACACGGTGCGTCTGTCGGCCAATGGCGATGCCGCGGTGCTGCTCGAGGAAGAGGAAGGCGGCGGCGGCCTCGATTGAGGGACGATCCCCTCCCTGCGGGCAGGGAGGGGAGACTCGATCATTCGTGCCGCAGGGCGTCGATCGGGTTGAGCGAGGCCGCCCGGCGCGCCGGGAAATAGCCGAAGACGATGCCGATCAGCGCCGAGACGCTGAACGCCACCAGGTTGATCTGCGGGTCGAACAGGAACGGCACCTGGATGAGGGGTGCCATGATCAACGTCGCCACCAAGGCGAGGACGAGGCCGATCAGGCCTCCCAAGCAGGCCAGCACCACCGCCTCGACCAGGAACTGCATGAGCACCTCGCCTGCGACGGCGCCGATGGCGAGGCGGATGCCGATCTCCCGCGTCCGCTCGGTCACCGACACCAGCATGATGTTCATGATGCCGATGCCGCCGACGATCAGGCTGACCGCCGCGACCGCGCCCATGACGGCGGTGAGGATCCGGGTGGTCCCTTGCAGCGTCTCGGAGATCTGCCGGGTGTCGAAGATGTTGAAATTGTCCTGCTCGCCCGGGCCGATATTGCGGCGCTGACGGAGCAGCTGCTCGATCGAGGCCTGGACGGAGCTGGTCTCGTAAGCCTCGTCGACGGCCACCATGATGAAGCGGATGTCGCGATTGCCGGTGAAGCGGCGCTGCACCGCCTTGATCGGCATGATGACGGTATCGTCCTGGTCCTGGAAGCCGCCCTGGCCGCGGGAGGCGAGCGTGCCGATCACCTCGCAGGCGACGTCGCGGACGCGGAAGCGCTGGCCGACCGGGTCGGTGCGAGGGAACAGGTTCTGGCGAACCGTGTTGCCGATGATGCAGACCGCCTTGCCGGCCTGCTCCTCGGCCGGTGTCCAGATCCGCCCGTCGGTGAGCTCCCATTGCTGGGCGACGAAGAACTGGCTGGTCGTGCCGGCGACGGTCGTCTGCCAGTTGGCGGCGTTGCGCACCGCCAGGGCCGAGCTCTGCGCCTGCGGCGCGACGGCGCGAACGCCGGCAATCTGCTGCTGGATCGCGTCGACATCCCCCATGTCGAAATCCGGCGCCTGCGCGCCGCCGCCGCCGCGGCCGAAGCCCTGGCCAGGCCGGATCTGGAGGATGTTGGCGCCCAGGCTGGAGATCTGCTCGGTCACCGCCGCGGTCGCGCCCTGCCCCAGAGTCACCATCGTCACGACGGCGGCAACGCCGATGACGATGCCGAGCACGGTGAGGAAGGAGCGCAGCAAATGGCGCCTGATCTCCCGGATGGCGAGGATGACGGTGGTGAAGAACATGTCACCCTACTCCGGATTTCTCCCCTCTCCCATTTCGGGAGAGGGAGGGGCCCGCCGCGAAGCGGTGGGAGGGTGAGGGCCGGGCGCTGTCACCCTCATCCAACTGCGCCTAGGCTCCTTCGTCGCCAAGGCTTCGTATCCTTCTCCCGTCAAGGGAGAAGGGGTGCGAGCGGGGGAACTCCTCACGCCGGCACTCCGGCGCCGACCTGCTCGACCTTCTCCACCAGTCCGTCGCGGAAATGGACGATCGTCCGGGCATATTCGGCCATTTCGGGCTCGTGGGTCACCATCAGCACGGTGATGCCGGCATCCCGGTTGAGCCCGGTCAGCAGCTCCATGATCTCGACCGAGGTCCGGGTATCGAGATTGCCGGTCGGCTCGTCGGCGAGCAAGACGTCGGGGCTGGTGACGATGGCGCGGGCGATGGCGACCCGCTGCTGCTGACCGCCGGAAAGCTCGGCCGGCGTGTGGTCCCACCATTGGGTGAGTCCGACCTTGTCGAGCGCCGCCATCGCCAGCTCGCGGCGCTTGGCCTTGTCCTCGCCGCGATAGAGCAGAGGCAGCTCGACATTTTCGAGCGCGCTGGTGCGGGCGAGCAGGTTGAAGCCCTGGAAGACGAAGCCGAGATAGCGCCGCCGCAGCAGCGCCCTCTGGTCGCGGTCGAGCCGCTCGACCGACACGCCCTTGAAGCGGAAGCTGCCGCCGGTGGGCACGTCGAGGCAGCCGAGGATGTTCATCGCCGTCGACTTGCCGGAGCCCGACGGGCCCATCACGGCGACGAAATCCCCGGCCTCGACGTGGAGGTCGATGCCCTTCAGCGCCTGGAAGGCGGTCGCGCCGGCACCGTAGGTCTTGGTGACGCCGCGCAGCTGGATGATCGGATCAGCGGCCACCGCTCGCGCCGCCCTCCTGGGCTGCGCCCTGCCCGCCTTGCCGCGCCGGCGCCTGTCCTGCCGGTGCCGCCGCCGGCGCGTCGCCGCCGCGACCGCCGCCATTGCGCTCGCCATTGCCGCCGCCACTGCCCTCGCCGCCGCGCCGGCTGCCGCGATCCTGGGTCTGGCCGGCGGCGAGCCGGGCGGTGATCACCTCCATGCCGGGGCGAAGATCGCCGCCGACGATCTCGGTCTGCGAACCGTCGCTCTCGCCGACCACGACCTGGACCGGCTGCGGATTGCCGTCGGCGCTTACGACATAGATGGTCTGACGGCTGCCGCGCCCGATCGACACCTGCCGCTCCGGCCGGCCGCGCATCCCGCGCGGCCCCCGCGGCACGAGCACGCTGGTGACTCCGCTCTTCTGCTGGCCCGTCCCCTGCTCCGGCGAGAAGCGGAGTGCCGCATTGGGCACGAGCAGGACATTGCGCCGCTCGGTGGTGACGATTTCCGCGGTCGCGGTCATTCCGGGCCGCAGCAGCAATTCGGGATTCTGGACGGAAAGCGCAGCGGTATAGGCGACGACGCTGCCGGTGGTGGCGCTGGCAGTGCTGCCGCTCGCCGTGCCCGAGGCATTGGCGCCGACATCGACGCGGTTCACCTGCGCCTCGAAAGTGCGGCCGGGATAGGCGTCGACGGTGAAGGTCGCGCGCTGGCCCTCGCTGACCTGGCCGACATCGGCTTCGTCGACGCGGACCTCCAGCTCCATCGCCGCAAGATCCTCGGCGATGGTGAACAGCACCGGCGCCTGGAAGGACGCGGCGACGGTCTGGCCCGGATCGATCTGGCGCGAGAGCACGACGCCGGTCACCGGCGAATAGATGGTCGCCTTGGACAGGTTGGTCTGGGCCGAGCTCAATTGCGCCCGGGCCTGGGCGACCTGCGCCTGGGCCGCGCGCACGCCGGCGATCGCGCGCCGGTTCTCGGCGCGGGCGGAGTCGAGCTCGGTCTCGGACGGGACGCGGCCGCCGGACAGCCGGAACACCTCCTCCTGGCGGGCGAGATTGGCGCGTGCCTGCGCGGCCGAGGCTTCGGCGGTGGCGACCTGCGCCTGGGCGGCGGCGAGCCCGGCCTGGGCCTGGACGATCGTGTCCTGGAGGCGCGAGGTGTCCAGCCGCGCCAGCGGCTGGCCCACCGTCACCCGGTCGTTATTGTCGACGAACACCTGGGTCACCAGCCCGGACTGCTCCGAGCCGACCTCGACCTGGTTGGTCGGCTGGAGATTGCCGGTCGCCGACACGGTCACCGTCAGATTGCCCCGCCGCGCGGTCTCGGTCGCATAGCCGCCGCCGGCCTCGCCGGCGAAGCAGCGCGACAGCAGGAACAGCAAAGCGACGAGGCCGAGCGCGGCGAGGATCCATTTCGGCCGGCGCCACCAGGGCCGCGCCGGCGGCGCACCGAGGAAGTCGTCGAGGTTCCCGGCGCCGGCCGCCGGCGCGGCCGCGTTGGTGACGGTCGTGCTGCTATCGTTCATATATTGGTCCCGGTGTCCGGCGCGGCGAGCGGGTCCCACCCGCCGCCGAGCGCGCGATAGAGCTGGACGAGCGCGAGCGTCTCGTCGCCGCGCGCGCCGGCAAGGCCGTCGCGGGCGGAGAGCAGCGAACGCTCGGCCTCCAGCAGGGTCTGGAAATCGGTCAGGCCGGAGCGATACTGGGTGCGGGCGAGCAAGGCGGTATTGCCCGCCGCCTCGAGCGCGACGGCGAACTGAGTCTGGCGCTCGCGTGCGGCGCGGACCGAGATCAGGGCATTCTCGACGTCCTCCAGCGCGGTCAGGACCGACTGGCGATAGCCGGCGAGCGCGCCCTCCGTCGCCGCCTGCTGCGAGCGAAGCTGCGAGCGCAGCCGGCCGCCGTCGAACAGGGTCTGGTCGATGCCGGCGAAGATCGCGCCGGTGATGGCGTTGAACAGCCCGCCGAGGGAGAAGGCCGAGGTGCCGATATTGCCGCTGAGCCGGAGCCCCGGATAGAGCTGGGCTTCGGCGACGCCGATCCGCGCCGTCGCCGCGGCGAGGCTGCGCTCGGCGGCGCGAACGTCGGGGCGCTGCCGCAGCGTGTCGGCGGGAATGCCGACCGCGACATCGTCCGGCCCCTCCGGGATCGGCTGCGCCGCCGAGAGCAGGTCGGTGAGCGTGCCGGGCGCGCGGCCGGTGAGGACGGCGAGCCGGTAGGTCGCGCTGGTGAAGGCATTTTCGAGATTGGGGATCGAGGCGGCGGTCTGCGCCCGGGCGGCGCGCGCCTGCTCGGAATCGATCGAGGAGACCAGTCCCGCCTGCACCCGCCAGCCGGCGATCTGAAGATTGTCGTCGGCGATGGCGAGCGTGTCGCGGGCCAGGGCAAGCCGCTCCTGGGCAAGGCGCGCCTGGACATAGTTGCTGGCGACCTCGCCGGCGATCGCCACCCGCAGCGCCTCGCGGTCGAACAAAGCCGCCTCGGCATCCGCTCCGGCCGCCTCGATGCCCCGCGCGATCCGGCCGAACAGGTCGATCTCCCAGGCGGCGTCGGCGCCGACGTCGAAGCTCGACCGGTCGTTGCCGCTGCCGACACTGCGCCCCGCGCCGCCGGAGGCGCCGACGGTCGGCACCAGCCCGGCCCGCGCCTGGACCAGCGCCTCGCGGGCCTGGGTCAGCCGCGCCGCGGCGACGGCGAGGTCGAGATTGCCGGCGCTCGCCTCGTCGATCAGGCGGGTCAGCAGGGGATCGTCGAACCGCTCCCACCAACGGGCAAGCTCGGCCGGATCCTGCGCCGCGGCAGTGCCCGCTCCGACGTCGCCGCGATAGGTCCAGGGCACCGAGAGGGCCGAGGCTTCCGGCGCGCGATAGTCCGGCCCCAGCGTCGTGCAGGCACTGGTCGCCAGCGCGGCGAGGGCAAGGGGAAAGGCAGACCTCATGGATGATCCAGTTGGGGGTGCGGTGTCGCCATATTATGTCCGACGAGAAAGGAATGTGTCGCAAAATGTGTCGGCGGCGGGGCGGCGATAGTCACTCCGGTATTGTTACCAGAACATTCCTGACTGCGATGCGTGGCGGCGGCGTTTCCGCCGATCCGGGGTCACGAGCAATGGCCATGGAGAGGAGCCGGTTGCCAGTGGATGGCGCGTCAGAGCCTTTCGACTAATGCCGCAGCGGGGAGCCGGAATGACCGGCCTGTGCTTCAACCGCGTGGCGGCTGATCTGCAAATGCAAGCTGCACCGTGACCGGCACGAATTCGCCGGCGCGCTGATCGATCGCGGCCGCGGTGGCTAGGGCATCCGTGCACGACGTCGGCATCAGCGTCTTCCAAATCGACCATCGGCCAGGGTGTGGGAGCAAGTTCTCGCGAATCGGGAGCACCGAGCGCCATGATCGGGCCGAGGCAGGAAAACGGCCTCAATTCACCAGGTAGGCTGGAGTTTGCCGCTAACAGCTTGACGAATATAGCCAATCCGCGGGCGGGAGGATCCAATTGAGTATTGTGTCCCCGAAACTAATGTGCACCGCCCTTGAACCAGCCAGTGCGCGACAGCTGCGCCAGGCCTTCCGCATCGTGCGGATCGCTCTTGTTCACGCGCGCCGACAGCACGCCCTTGGCATGGCGGGCGCAGATGCACACGGCCG
>NZ_QDFY01000016.1 GCF_003347635.1 Sphingosinicella terrae | reverse complement strand
CAGCGCCAGATTCTCGATATGGTTGGCGAGCGTGTGCGAGACCGAGCTCCTCACCGTGTCCACGCCCTGGCCGGACAGCTCGGTCACCCGATCGCCGGCATGGTCGACGATGTAGGTATCGTTGCCGCCGGCGCCGCGCATGTCGTCGGCGCCGCTGCCACCATCGAGCCGGTCGTTGCCGCCGCGGCCGGCGAGGATGTCGGCACCGCCACCGCCACTCAGCACCCAGTCGTCGTTGCTTAGCGCCGAAAGACCGTCATTGCCTGAGCCTCCCGCCACTTCCTCGTCGATATCAGTTAACGTGATCGTCCGTACCAATGTGGTGACGCCGCCGTCTGGGTCCGAAACCCGGATCGTGATTTCACGCGCCGCGCCGCTTTCGAAATCCAGCCCAGCGCTGTTCGCAACCCTGATCTCACCGGTGGCCGCGCCGATCTCGAATAGCCCGTCGGCATTGTCGAGGCTGAACTCGAACACCGAGGATTCGAGATCGGTGGCGTGGGCGGTGCCGACCAGGGTCCCGATCGAAGCGTGCTCGAGGACGGACGCACCGCTCAACACCAGCGTGGGCCGATCGTTGACAGGCTCGACGGTAATCGTGATCGTGTCGCTATCCGAAAGCGGAACGTCACCGCCATCGGTAGTAGTGACGGATAGAATCACCTCGCCAGCGAAATTCTCGACGGGAGCGAAGCCCAAACCATCGAGAGCCTGATTCACATCGAAGACCGTGCCCGTGAGGGTCAGAGTGGTCGAACCCTCTCCGCTGACATCGACGCCATCACTTCCTGCCAGCGTCAAAGAGCCGTCCCCGACCGAGACGGTGACGGTGACGTCGGATTGAAGCCCATCCGGATCCGTGACGAAAATGGCATTGCCACGTTCCGCCGAAAAGATGAGCGTTTCGTCTTCCGGCATAAGCTGGATGGCGGGAATTCCATGAACCGGCGCATCGTTCACGCCCAGGACCGAGACTGTCATGACCGAGGAGACGGTCTTCGCAGGGTTCAAGCCCCCATCTCCGCCGTCCCTCAGACTGAAGGTGATTTCTCGATCATCCGTCGAGGGGGCCGAATCGCTCGAATTTCTGTAGGCGACGGATCCGATGATCGCGGAAATCGCATCCTGCGTAATAAAGGAGCTTTCGAAACTGATCTGCAGGTCACCTGCGCCCGGTCCGCCGCTCGCCCAGTCGACGATCCATCCAACATAGACCGTATCGACGTAGACGAGATCGTCGACGACTGTCAGTGACTCGGTGTCGATCAAGAGCAACTCGTCCTCACCAGCAACCTTGTTGCCGGTAATGGAAATGTTGATACTGCCGCCTCCGTACCAGCCCGCGCTCTCGCCCTCGGGGTCACTCGCGATCGCGTCACTACCCGCATCGAGTCTGGCCGGCTGTCCTCCTTCCACGAATGTAACATTGTCGCCCTGGATGCCATCAAGAACCGGCGCGTCGTTGTAAGACGCGATCAATATCGTCGAGCTTGCGGAATCCGACAGCGGCCCGCCCGAACCCGTATTCCCATTATCGTTCACGGTGACAGTCAGGGTCGATTCCGGCGGCGGGAAGTCGGAATCCGGAATGACGAGCACCAGGCTGTCGAGCGCGGTGTTCAGCAGGTCGTTCAACTGCGCCAGGGTGCCCGAGACGGTGACGTCAGAAGTGTCGCTATCCGTAACGATTGCGCCGCTGCTGCCTGGATCAATATGAACTCTTCCGTAGTCCACCGAGAATGTCATCGTCAGAGAGGAGCTTCCGGAGTCCGAGTCGGCCACCGACACAAGGCCCTTCAGACTGAGACTATTTTCCTCGTTGACCATAAGTCCCGGGGGGAAGTCGACCGTCAGAATGGGCGCCTCGTTGACGGCCGGGCCGACATGCACGACGACATGGGCAGTATCGCTCGAGGTCCCGTCGCTGACGACATAGTCGAACGCCGCTTCGCCGGTGAAACCCGGAGCCGGCTGAAACACTATGTTGCCCTCGGAGTCGAGTTCGGCCGTTCCGTTCACTATTGCGCCGACGGACGTGATGAACAGGCTTGAGCTGTCCGGATCAGTATCGTTGGCCAGCAGATCCGCGGCCGAAATTCTGATCTCGGTATCCTGCTCGGCCGTCACTTCGTCATCGACAGCCGTTGGCGCTTCGCCCGGATAATATTCGAATGTCTGACAATCGTTCGGCCGGCCGAGAGACGAATTGACGCGCGCCCATCCGAAGTCCGACACCTCGTCGCCCGAACCGACGCGCCCGATCGCGAAGGACTGAGGATAAGGCATCACGCCGACATCGGTACTGGTCAGCCCCACCGCCGGTCCGGCCAAGGCGGCAACCGTTCCCCCGTAGCTGATGAACTCCGCAACGCTCCCATCGGGCCTCACGAGGGCGAAGGCTCTCGGCACGGTGTCCGAAAAGAAGTTGGATAGGCTCAACGTCAGCGTGCCGAATCCATTCATCTGGTCAGGAAAGAATTCGCCAGCCCACCCAGCCGGCGAAGACGAGTATCCGCCGGCTCCATAAATCGAGATCGTCCAGCCCGACGGATCGATAGCCGCCAGTCCGGCGATCTCGACATATTGCACCTGACCTATCTGGAATATTTCGTTGATCCAAAGATCGCGGCTAGGAGCGCGCGGAGGCTCCGGATCAACGTTGTTGACGGTAATCGTCTGGATCGATGTTGCAAAGGCGCCGCCGGGGTCGGTTACCCGGATAGTGATCTCACGCGTAACACCGCGCTCGAAATCGAGGCCAGCGCTGTCGACGACGGTAATCACTCCGCTGGCGGCATCTATGGCGAACATTCCGCCCCAGCTGGTGTCGAGGCTGAAAACCAGATCGGAGACCGGCGCATCGCTATCGCTCGCAGAAGCGACACCGACGATCGTTCCAACTTCGCTATGCTCGTCGACGGTCCCGCCCGTGAAGGCGAGCGACGGAGCGTCGTTCACCGCCACGATGTGAATGCCCACCGATGCCGTCGCTCCCGACGAAGGATCTTCGCCCGCCGGATAGACAAGGCCGGTGAGATCGACGGAGGACGGCGGATCGTCGCCGTCGGCCATGTATTCTACCGTGGCCCCGTCCCGGCCCTCCAGCAGCGCCTGGAGCTGCGATAGCGAACCCGTCGCGGCTACTGTCCCGGTCCCGCTACCCGCGACTTCCGCACCACTGCTGCCGGGCGCAACGAAGAGCCGTCCGTAGCCGACATCCAGGACGAGCGTCAGCACCCCTCCCGAATCGCCCTGCCCCTGGATCGTGATTGCCTGCGCCAGATCATAGGTGACCTGCTCGACGGCCGACGCGCCCGGCCCGAAACGCTGCCCCCAAACGGACTCGGTGCTTCCGTGGTCGACACTCCAGATGACAACGAATCCGCCATCGTCGAGCGCCGCGGTCGAATTGCCTCCGCCCGCTTCGGGCCCGTTCATCTCGAAAATCGGACCTACGACATTTCCCTGGGCGTCGAACGTGCGTGCAAAGATATTGTCCGTCGCGGGTTGGCCTTGCGTGTCCCAACAAACGACAAATCCTCCGTTTGCCAGAGCCTCCACGTCGGGATTCTGGGAATATGCACCGTCCACGGGGTCAATTCGGAACTCGCCACCTATGCGGGCACCGTCGTCATCGAACATCTGGCCGTATATTCCTCTGCCGCTCGTCCCTTCCCCCTCCCAGACCACAACGAAGCCCCCGCCGCTGAGCGCGGTTATCGTCTGTTGCCACTGAGTTCCGGGAGAATAGGAGTTCACGGCCAGTTCGCCCGTGACCGGGACGCCATTGGAATCATATATGCGAGCGACCAGCTCACCGCCGCCGCTTGAAGAGGGAAGAATGTTGACCCAGACTGCGACGAAACCTCCGCCGGAGAGCGCCTCGATCGTCGGGAAGTTCTGACTGTAGGTCGTCCCGACATTGAGTCGAAACTGATCTCCGATAGCTTCATCTTCCTGATTGTAGACTCTGGCAAAGATCCCGCTGCGATCACCATCCGGCGAGGCCCAGGTGACAACGAACCCTCCACCAGAAAGGCCGGTCGCCATATAAGCGGTCTGATCGCCCCCCGTGACGGTATTGACCTGGAATTCGGCAACCACCTCAGCCAAGTTCTCGTCATAGATTTGTGCAAACACCCCAAGATCGTCGGCGTCGTCCGCTCCAAACACGCGCAAGAAGCGCCCATCCGCCAAAGATGTGATGATCCCCGGAGGAATGGAGATGCTGGCACCCAAGGGCGCACCGCTTGCGTCGTAGCGGCGTGCAAAGGCCTGGAGCTGGACTCCGTCATGATATTGCCAAGTCGACAGGAAGCCACCGCCGGGCAATTGAATCACGTCCGTTGCAGCCCCTTCGGCATTCACATCGCCAATTTGAAACTCGCTTCCGACCAGTCGCCACTGTCCAAGCGGGGCGATAGAAATGCCCAATCCCGATTCGACGGCTGAAGAGGACCATTCCGGCGACCGGCCGGAGGAAATTCGCTGGTCGAGAAGACGAGAATAGTCGTGACGATCCGACATCGAAGAAACCCTCAGCGGCAAGTCGCACGGGACATTGCCTGATCCAAAAACAGGACACTGGTGGAGGGCACCGCACGGGCCAGCGCAACAATGGCTTTGTGATTCCCCCTGAACGGCCACCAAGCTGGCGAACGCTCACGGGAATTGCAAGTTTTTCTGCTGTAAAGTCAGGGCAGTGACAACTTGTCGTGTCACAAGCTGACACATTAAGACGGAAATGATCGAGACTGACTCGTTCGGCCCCGATGCCCCCGTTTCCCTGATCAACGACGCCGCGCCACCAACACCGCGGGTCGGTAGCCTAGATGTCAGATGACGCCCTGCGCCTCCGTTCCATCTGCAAATCGACGAGATCGCCTGCTCGCTGGCCAGGACTGAAGCGGCAGCGCCGACCCGGAATGCTCCTTTGCCGGGTCCCGATACCGATCGTCGCCTACCCGTGCGGCACGAACAGCCGCTCCAGCCTCTGTCCCGCCGAACCGGGCCTCCAATTTCCGATCTAATTTCCAGATGCACTTGGTCCGGCCCCTCGTCCGCACCCAACATGATCTCGAATTCAAAAAGGCTTCTGAGCCCGGCGGCGGCAAAATCCCGCTCGGAACTATTGTTCATTCGACCCTGTCGCGATTGCCGGGGAGGAGCAAGTTGTCGACAGCGATGCAGCTCGACCGCCACCCACTGTCGGACTGACATGATCCGCCTCCTCTTCAGCAAAAGCGGCTTTCGCCGTCAGGAGATTATGAAGTCCGGGGCGCTCAATGTCGGTTCCTCGTCGAACGACGTGAAGTGCGTTGCGGCCCCTCCGCCCACGCCGTCTACATCGAAGAGCAGGACACCGGTCGTCTGATTGTAGATGATCCGATGCACGGCGCTCGTGGCAGCATTCCCCAGAGCAAAGGCATCGGAGGGCAACTCGGCAATGGTCAGTCCGAGGAAGATCGCATCGTCGAGAAGGATCTTGTCCTCACCAGGTGTGAAATCGAGGATCGTGTCGACATTGGCCGCTCCGAGCTCAGGAGGGGGAGCCCCAGCGCTCATAGGCGTCGGACGTGCTCATGCCCGGATCGACGGGCGGCAGCCGGGTCCAGACGAAGCGGCTGCGGGCGGTGGCGGACAGATCGGCGCGTTCGCCCTCCTGGGCCCAGGCGATGCGGACGCCGCGGTCGCATTCGGCGGCGCCGCTCGACAGCGCGATGCGCGTGGTGACGACGCGGCCATCGGGGCCGATCAGCGCGTCGAGCGTGACCGGTCCAAGGCCCCGCGCCTCGTCGTCGCAGCCATAAGGCGTCGCCCAGGCGATCTTCCAGTCCAGCGCGCGGCCGACGCGCTCGGCGTCGCCCGCCGCCAGCGGCACCGACCGCAGCCGCCCGAGGCGTCGAAGCCCGGCGTCGAGCTCGCCGCCGCTTTCGTCCAGCGACGTCGCCGCGAGCAGGCGCAGCGCCTGCGCCCGCTCCACCGGCGTGCGCGCCGCGGAAAGGGCGAGGCGGGCGATGCGAAGCAGCTCGGCGAGATAGGGGTCCTCGCGGTCGGGCCAGAGTCCGACCGCGAACAGATAGGGTCGCGCGGCCCGGACATGATCGGGCGGGAGATGCTCGCCGGCGGTGAGAAGCCGGCTGAAGCGCATGCGGTTCTCGAGGTTGAACATCAGCCGCCCGTCCTCCAGCAGGTTCGCGGCCTCGGCCGGATCGTAGCCGGCGAGGTCGCGGCGCAGCCGGAGGCCGGCGAGGAGCTGCAGCGATCGCCGCGTCCGCAGCGCAGGCACGGCGTTGCGCCCTTCGAGCAGGGCGATCGTCGCGGGACGGACCAGCCACGCCTCGCGCGCGCCGTCAGCCCAGCGCGGCAGCGCCGGCGGCTCGTCGGCGAACAGCCACAGCATCCGCCCGTAGCGGTCGGCCATGTCGGTATCGCGCGGCAAGCCGCGACCGGTCTCCGCGACCTGCCAGGCGAGCTCGAGGAGCTCGAGATAGACGTCGCTGCGTTCCGGATCGCCCACGTCCCGCGTGATCCGCGCCGCCGCCGCCTCGGCGACGCCGGGGCAGCGGCCCGGATCCGTGCGCAGCATCGCCGAGAGCAAGCGGCGCGTGTCCCGATTCCAGTCGACACCGCGATAGGCGGGAAGATCGAGAACCGGATCGTCGCAGCCGGCGGCGAGCGCCTGTACCGCGTCAAGATCGGCGAGCCCGTATTCGCGGGAGTCGGCGGGCGCAGCCCCGGCCAAGCCCAGTATCGCGACGATGGCAACGATCATGCTTCCCCTCCCCACGCCTCCGCGTGCCGCACCCTTACGGAGTCGCCGATGAACCGTTCCGACAAATCGCTACGGGTTCAGCCACCATCGCAGCAGCCACGCGACCGTCCCGACCGCGGCGACGCCCGCCGCCCACAGGCCGGCGAACCAGGCGAGCCGCTGCCAGAGCGGCCGCGGCGGACGAGGATCAGTGATAGCCTTCCTCGCCGACCTTGCCGCGGAAGACCCAATAGGCCCAGCCGGTGTAAGCGACGATGATCGGGACGAGCACGAGGGCGCCGACCAGCATGAAGATCTGGCTCTCATAGGGCGCGGCCGCCTCCCAGATGGTGACGCGGCCGGGGATGACGTCCGGCCAGATCGAGATGGCGAGGCCGATCATCGACAGGAGGAACAGGGACAGCGCCCACAGGAAGGGTGCCCCGTCGCGCCGACCCGACAGGCTCCTCCAGCCGAGCGCCGCGGCGAGAACGACGAGCAGCGGCATCGGGATGGCGACGAGCATTCCCGGCCATTCGAACCAGCGAGAGAAATACTGGCTCTCGACGAACGGCGTCGCCAGGCTGACCGCGGCGAGCGCCAGGAGCAGCCCCGGCAGCAACCGCCTCGCCCAGCGCCGCGCCTGGTCCTGGAGTGGCCCGTGCGTCTTCCAGATCAGCCAGCAGGCGCCGAGCAAGGCATAGCCGACGACGAGACTGAGGCCGGTCAGCAGGCTGAACGGCGACAGCCATTCCCACCAGCCGCCGGCATAGGCGCGGCCTTCGACGGTGATGCCCTGGAGAAGCGCGCCGAGCGTGACCCCCTGAGCGAAGGTGGCGACCAGCGAGCCGGCGAAGAAGCCGAGATCCCACCAGCGGCGGTGGCCGGAATCGCGCCAGCGCGCCTCGAAGGCGACGCCGCGGAAGACGAGGCCGAGCAGCATCGCGATCAGCGGCGCGTAGAGCGCGGGAAGAACGATCGCGTAGGCGAGCGGGAAGGCGGCGAGCAGGCCGCCGCCGCCAAGTACCAGCCAGGTCTCGTTGCCGTCCCAGACGGGCGCGATCGCGTTCATCGCCTGGTCCCGTTCCCGGCCGACCGGGAAGCGCGGGAACAGGATGCCGATGCCGAGGTCGAAGCCGTCCATGACGACATAGGCGGCGACCGCGAAGGCGATGATGAAGGCCCAGACGACGGTGAGGTCCATCACGGCGTCTCCTCTTCGCCGCGGCGGCGGTCGCCGGCTTCCACCGCGGGCGCGGGGGTGATGCCGGCGGTGCGGATCGGCGCGTCGGACGGCTGCGGCTCGGCGGCGGCCGGCGCCTTCGACATCAGCCGAAG
The DNA here is from genome assembly GCF_003347635.1 of Sphingosinicella terrae. GTDB lineage: Bacteria > Pseudomonadota > Alphaproteobacteria > Sphingomonadales > Sphingomonadaceae > Allosphingosinicella > Allosphingosinicella terrae. The sequence goes on along the minus strand of NZ_QDFY01000016.1, from coordinate 69,604 downwards.
GATGTAGAGGGTGCCGAAGCTGAAGACGCCGAAATAGACGATGACGAAGGCGGTGAGCGAGGCGCTGACGGCAGGCGCGCCGATCGGCGAGACCGCGTCGGCGGTGCGCAGCAGGCCGTATATCACCCAGGGCTGGCGGCCGACCTCGGTCGTCACCCAGCCGGCGATCACCGCAACGAAGCCGGCCGGCCCCATGACCAAGGCGAAACGGTGGAGCAACGGCCAGTCGTAGAGTCGCCGGCGCAGGCGCGCCCACAGGCTGAACAGGCCGAGCGTGAACATCAGCAGGCCGAGTCCGACCATGATCCGGAACGACCAGAAGACGATCCCGACCGGCGGGCGCTGGTCGGGCGGGTAGGCCGAAAGGCCGGCGACCGGCGCGTTCCAGTCGTGATGAAGGATCAGCGAGGACAGATTCGGGATTTCGAGGCTGGCATGGACGGTCTCGCGTTCCGAATCGGGTATGCCGAACAGGATCAGCGGCGCGCCGTCCGGATAGTCGCGGAAATGCCCCTCCATCGCAGCGATCTTGGCGGGCTGGTGCTCCAGCGTGTTGAGGCCGTGAAAATCGCCGACGACGATCTGGACCGGCGCGACCAGCGCCAGCATCCACATCGCCATCGAGAACATCTTGCGCACCTCGGGCGTATCCCGCCGCCCGAGCAGATGCCAGGCGCCGACGCCGCCGACGACGAGCGCGGTGGTGAGGTAGGCGGCGATGACGGTGTGGACGAGGCGGTAGGGGAAACTCGGGTTGAAGACGATCTCGAGCCAGCCCGCCGCCGGAACGAACTGTCCGGCCCCGTTCAGCGCCCAGCCGACGGGCGTGTGCATCCAGCTGTTGACGCTGAGGATCCAGAAAGCGGAGATAGCGGTGCCGACCGCGACCATCAGCGTCGCGGTGAAATGCAGGCCCTTGCCGACCTTGTTCATGCCGAACAGCATGACGCCGAGGAAGCCCGCCTCGAGGAAGAAGGCGGTCAGCACCTCATAGGCCATGAGCGGTCCGATGATCGGGCCGGCCCGATCGGAGAAGACCGACCAGTTGGTGCCGAACTGATAGGACATGACGATGCCGGAGACGACGCCCATCGCGAAGGTGATCGCGAAGATCTTCACCCAGTATCGGAAGAGGTTCAGATAGGTGTCGCGGCCGGTCTTCAGCCACAGGCCCTCGAGGACGGCGAGGTAGGAAGCCAGCCCGATCGAGAAGGCTGGAAAAATGAAGTGGAAGCTGACGGTGAAGGCAAACTGGATCCGGGCAAGAAACAATGCGGTTTCGGCGTCGGTCACGACCAGAACTCCCTGGCCGCCGCCTATAGCCCGGCCATCCGTGACTGTCGAACCGCGTGGAATGCGGATCGCGCCCGCCTGATTGCATCGGCTGCATCCTGCCCGATCGCGCAGAACCTGCGGGAAACCGCAGGTTTCGGCCGCTGAGCGGCGCAGTTCGTCGCCGGATAGGTCGAATTCGTCACGACGAGGTTGGAGGATCGCGGATCGGCGGGCACGCCTCCAGCATGCACTGGAGCCAGCCTTGACGATTGCCGCCGAAGATTTCCTCCCGCAGCTGAAGTCGCCGGAGACGAAACGCAAGAGAACCCCGCGATGGCGCCTCTCCTTCACGATCGGCCGTGACACCCTGCGGCGGTTGCGGCAGGATCGCCGAACCTATGTGGGTAAGGCCGCCTGCTTCATGCCTTCACTGAAAAGCCATGCCCGTTGGTCGGAAGCGATTCGCTCCACGATCGCCCTTTGGCTGTTCGTGCTGCTGGTCTTCCTGCCGCTGATCATCCAGCGCCACAGCGGCGAACCCTGGACGGGCGTGATGCTCGACAGCTCGACGATCATCGTCTCGATGGGCCTGGCGATGCTGATGTTCCTGGTGTCGCGCGCCACCATCCCGCTCGGGCCGGTGGTGAGGCTGCCGATCCGGGCGACCGCGGTGATCGCGATCGCCGGGCTCAACACCGTCTTCGACCTGATCTTCCAGGGCTGGGTCGCCAACAATGTCGTCGCCGCCTGGGAGACCCTGCCCGCCGATTTCCCCCGCGCCTATCGATCGATGGTCAATTACATCCTGGTCTTCGGCGCGAACATGATCCTGTTCCACGTCAATTATACGCGCCACGCCACCATCGCCCAGGAAAGGCAGCTGGCCCAGGCCAACAGTGCCGCGCAGGCGGCGCAGCTGGCGGCCTTGCGCTATCAGCTCAACCCGCATTTCCTGTTCAATGCCTTGAACTCGATCTCGGCGCTGATCGTCACCCGCCGCAACCAGGATGCGGAAGCGATGACCGACAAATTGTCGCGCTTCCTGCGCAGCTCGCTGAACGCCGACCCGACGTCGCTCATCCCGCTCGAGGAGGAACTGGCCCTGACCGAGGAATATCTCGATATCGAAGGCGTCCGCTTCGGCGATCGACTCGACATCGAGATCGACTGCACCCCCGACGCCTGCTCGGCACTGGTGCCGAGCTTCCTCGTCCAGCCGCTGGTCGAGAATGCGGTGAAGCACGGCGTCGCCCGATCACGCGAGCCGGTCGAGATCGAGATCAAGGCCGAAATCGAGCGAGGCTGCCTCAGCATCACCGTCGCCAACGGCCTCGCGCCCGACGCCGAGCGGCACGAGGTGCTGCACGGAACGGGGGGCGCCGGCGTCGGCCTCGCCAACGTCCATCGACGGCTCGAGGCGGTGTTCGGCAACCGCGCGACGCTCGAGGCGGGCCGAGACGGCAACCGGTTCCTCGCCACCATCCGCATCCCCGAGGTCAAGCGCGCGAATTGACTTGCCGCCCGCCGCGTCGGAAAGGGAAAACGTCGCAAGGCTGTTTTCGGGAAGATCGATGCGCGTGTTGCTGGTGGACGACGAGCGCCTGGCGCTCGACCGTCTCAAGACTTTCTTCGACGATATCGAAGGCGTCGAGGTCGTGGGCGAGGCGTCCGACGGCTTCATGGCGGTCGAGGAGATCAAGCGGCTGAAGCCGGACCTGGTCATCCTCGACATCCAGATGCCCGGGCGCAACGGCCTTCGCGCCGCCGCCGAGATCGACATCGAGCCGAGGCCCGAGCTCGTCTTCGTCACCGCGCACGAGCATTATGCCCCTGACGCCTTCGAGGTGGATGCCGCGGACTATCTGCTGAAGCCGGTGCGGTTCGACCGGCTGCGCCAGGCGGTGATGCGGGCGCAGCTGCGGCGCAAGATGCGCGGCTCGATCGAACGCGCGGCGCAGCTCGAGGCCGAGGTGGCGGCGCTGCGCGAATCGCGTCCGGCGCTGGAGGATGACGGCTTCTGGATCCCGGAGCGCAACGGCCAGCGCCGGGTGCCGATCGATTCGATCGACTGGATCGAGGCGGCGCGCGACTATGTGCTGCTTCACACGCCGACCCGCAGCCACCTGCTGAGGATCACGATGGCGGCGCTCGAGGAGCGGCTGGCCGGCTCGGCGCTGCTCCGCGTGCACCGCTCGGCGTTCGTCCGGCCGGACCGGGTGGTCGAGCTCAAGAAGGCGAACCGGTCGATGGCGCTGGTGCTGAGCGACGGCGCCGAGGTCCAGGTCGGCCCGAGCTATGCCGACGCGGTCAAGGCCGCGTTGGGCCTCGATCAGGACTGATCCGGAAGCCGGGCACAAAAAAGACGGCCCGCGGCCGCCTCGAAATCTGGGAAACTGGAAAGACCGGGGCATTCGGCCCGGCCCTCTCACGGGTCCGGCCTTACGCCTCCGGCCAATCCTTTCGGTCGCATCGTGGCAGCGGAAAACCGGAAGCCACTTTTCCGCACGATGCTCCTCTGCCGCGCACCCGGGCTCAGCCGATCATCGGCGAGGTGGCGGCGGCAACCAGCATCGCGCCCACGAACAGGGCGGCGAAGCAGGTGCTGGCAGTCCGAAACAGCTCGGCGGTCATGTGCCTTCTCCTTTTGGGCGACGCCGGGATTGGCGCCGCTGGACGGGCCAATAGGGCCGGCAGGTTCGTCGCGCCGCAGCCTTGCGACGATGGCCGTTGCCGTTCCGACGAGAGCGCATCGGGACGACGAAAGCAGCGGCGCGGGCGACGAAGTTCGATGAAGCGGCCGTCCCGGACGACCTCAACTCCGCCGAACCGCCCCCTCGGCCTTCAGCCGATAGTCTTCCAGGACGCGTGCCAGGTTGCTGCGAATGGCCCAATGCGCGATCGGCTCCCAATAGGGGATGGGGTCGATCCTCAGGACAGTCGACGCGCGCGCCGTCAACCGGGATCTCCCGCCGGGCAAGGCCTCAAGCTCGAAACTGGTTTCGACATTCTCGAAATAGCCTTCGACGTGCGGCGCATGGACACGGCGATAGGGGCTCATCTCCTCCATCGCTGCGGGCTGCTCGACAACGATGAAGGCGAGGCGGTGACCTGGCTCCCACAGCGTGATGCGTTCTCTTGCCGGTCCCGTCGAGAACAGGCCGACCCGCTCCCCGCCTGCCCGCCCCGAGATGATGCGGCCACTGAGCGGATAGGCGAAGCCCGCCTGCGCTGGCAGGCCGGGCGGCGGTCGGACCGGCTCCTCGCTCGTGAGCGCACGCCAAACGGCCGCGGGTGGCGCGTCGATTTCGATGCTCCGGTCGGTCGCGATCGCCGCGGCGGGCGGCACCGCCGCTTCGAGCGCGAAGACCGCGGGAAGGAAGGCAACGGCCAGCAACGGCTTGCGACGCCTCCGGGTCGCTTGCGCCATCGACCAGCCGAGCCCGCCGCCGATGAACGCCATAAGCGACGCGAGCGGCGCGGCGAGGATCAGGCAGGCCAATCCCTCCAAAGCGTGGAGGATGAGCGCGAGGCTGCCCAGCGCCGCCGCGGCCATCACGAGCCCGGTGGTTGTCGGAAAATCAATCGGCTCCGACCTGTTGGCCAGATAGGCGGTGGTCAGCCCGACCGTGAACGGCGCCAGCACGAAGAGGCCCCACCCATAGGCGCCGAACGCCAGCGCAGAAACGAAGACGCCCAGGACAATGATGGCGATGCCGGCGAGCAACCCTTCGAGCCTATGCTTGGCGCGAAGGCGGCGGCTGTCATCTAACACCGACTCTTTTCGTGCCGGCATCAGCGCAAGCGCGGCGACCGCCAGGATCTGAATGCCCGGGATGACTGTCCAGGCAGCAATCCAGAAGCCCATACGTGACCAGGAGGCGCGGCGCAGCGATACATAAGCGAGCGGCCACGCCACAGCCAGCGCGAATGCGAATGCCAAGGCCGCCCCGAGAGGCGAGACGTGATAGACGTCGAGCAGCCGACGGACGGGAAGCAGCCAAAATCCTGCATCGGCATCGATCTGTTCGCCCGCCGCGCGATGGCCGAGGGCGACCGCCGCATGCTGAAGCAGGACCAACCCGGGGGCGACCATACAATAGACCAGGGGACCAATCGGTCTCGCGCTCGCCGATCCGGGCGGTGCCATCGCTTATCCCCTGGCGAAAAGGCGCTGCGCGATACGGCAGCCGACGCCTCGCGCCGCCACTCGTCGCAGCGCGGGCCGCCGGGGGAGGTGCTCAGGAAGAACGATCGCCCAGGCCAACCCGCAGGTCTCGAAGGCTCGGATGAGCAGCCAGCCGAGGTCCGCCTGACCGGGCTCCAGACCGATCCGCGCCGACCCCGGAAAGGCATGATGATTATTGTGCCAGCTCTCGCCCATGCTGATCAGACCGGCGATCCGGACGTCGTGGCCCTGCACGCTCGCACCATCGACCAGCCAAGTCTGGCTCCCCTCGCGATGAGCATAATGGCCCACCAGCCAGTGCCCGGTGACGCAGACGCTGACGCGGACGCAGATGCCCCAGACCACCCATGGCAAGCCGCCAATGGCGAGGAAGAGCAGGGCCCAGGGAAGCTGCTGAACCATCCAGCTTCGCTCGAGGATGTGAAAGAAGCGGTCCTGCGACACTCGCGCTTCGAGCTCGAATCTTGGGGACCGCTCCAGGGCCAGCTCGCAGTGGAGCTGATGCCAGGCGTCTTTCCAGAAGGAAGCCCTGTGGCCGAAATAATCGTGGCAGACCGGCTGCCGCTGGGCCCAATCGCGCAGGTCGTGAATGCGCATCATCCCGATCGGGCCGGCCATACCGACGAGCACGCCGAGATAGACGCAGACATGCTCCAGCCACAGCGGGCATTGGAAGCTGTTGTGGATCAGGCGCCGGTGCATGCCGACCGAGTGACCGGCGCAGAGCGTGACGGCGCTGGTCGCGAGGAAGAGAAGGAAAGCGCTCCAGGTGAAGTAGATCGGGCCGGCAACCAGGGCCGTAGCCGTCATCGACCCGATCCAGATCGATTTGACCGGCGCCCAGCGGACGGCGCCTCGCACCGGGTCCGAAGCTCCGTCGACGACGATCCGCTCTGAGCCCGGTACAAGCTGCATGACCTCTCTCTCCTATTCCTCGGGATCCGATCTGCGGGTTTCCCGCAGCGCCGCGCTCTCGCGCTTGAGCGGTGTCGACACCGGGCAGACCCGCTGAACGAACCCATTAAGGGTGTTCAGAAGATTCTCCCGGACAAGTGAATAGTGAACGAACTGGCCGCGCTTCTCGCTCGCCACCAACCCGGCATTCTCCAGGATCTGGAGATGCTTCGAGATGGCCGGCTTGCTCATGTCGAAGCGCGCGGCGATCTCGCCCGCGGTGAGGTCGACCTCCGCCAGATAAGCGAGGATCTTGCGCCGGGGGGTCGAGGCGAGGGCTTCGAAGACTTTATCCATCGCTGTCCTATTTAACTAATGAGTTAATCGCTTATCGGATGCGCGGAGTCAAGGCCTTTGAAGTTATCCTTCAGCAGCCGGTGGCGCCAATCCGCTCGAGCCAGGCGACGCCGAAGGGCAGGATATCCGCCGCCTCGACCAGCACGGATGGCGCCTCGCCGACCTCGCCCCGCCTCCCGGCGCCGGTGGCGAGATAGGCCTCGACGATCCGCTCGATGAAATTCTCGGGCAGCACATCGACGACCGGATCGCAGGTGTCATATTCCTCGATCACCCGCCATTCGACGCCGCTCGCGGCCGCGAACGGCACCTCGGTACGGCGCACGCGCTTGCCCGGCAGCTGGGCGAGGTGCTCGGCGTGGTGCATCAAAGTCATCGTGTCGAGCGGGGCGCCGAGCATGAGCACCTTGCCGCCGGCTTCCACCAGCCGCGCCAGCGGGGTACCGGGGCCGTAGCCGTAATCGAGCGGATGATCGGCGGTGAGCCATTCGGCCAGCCGCCCGATCGCCGCCATCGAGGCGCCGGGATTTCCGCTTCGAAGCGCACCGGGGGTTGTCCGGATGAATTCTGGCAGCGTCCCGTTCTCCCGCGCGGCGCGGGTCCGCGCCGGATCGAAGGGAAGGACGTGTGGGCGCCATTCGGGACGGACGCGTCCGTCGGCATCGACGAGATCCTCCCACGGCGCGTCCCAGTCGAGATAGGCCATGATCGTGCCGTCGGGGCCGACCGCATCGTACAAGGCATCGACGATGGCGTCAGGGCCGCCGAGCACCGGGCCGACCTGGCGGCAGGCGGCATGGACCATGACGAGGTCCCCGCGGCCGATGCCGAGGCGGACGAGGTCTTCGCAGAGAGCAAAGCGGGTGAAGGGAGGCGCCGGCGTGGACATGGACACGCACACTGGCCGACGCTGTCCGCCAGTCAATCCCGGCACCTGCGGCCGGGTCGGGACTCGGGCGACGGCCTCGCCCGGATCGGGATGCGGCGCTCAGGAAGGCACGAACTGGAAGACGTTGACGAGGGACGAGCTATCCCAAGGCGTCTGGGCACCGTCGGTCGTCTCGAGAACGGCTCGGCGCACGTTCCGGAAGACGCCTTCGATCGGCTGGCCCGGCCGCGCGATCTCCTCGATCAATGCGGCCGCAAACGGACTATGCGCTCCGGCACCGTCGGCGGCGACGGACCCGGGCGCCGTCGAGTAGGCGATGAAACTGCCGTTCGGGGCATCCATCTGGGACAGGCCGGCGCCACCGCTGCGGAAGCTGCGCGCCATCGGCAAGTTGCGGCACGCATCGAGGATGATGATGTTCGTCGCCGACCCGGCCTCCTCCATCTGGGCGAGCACCGCGTTAGCGGAGACGGCCTGGCCGACCAGATCGGCTTCGCGAGAGATCGCGGCGCCGATGGGGATCAGATAGTTTTCGCCGCGCGACTGCATGCCGTGACCAGCGAAATAGAACAGGCCTGTGCCCGTCCTGCCAGCCTGCCCCAGGCGGCCGCCGAAATCCTGGATCGCATCGTAGAGCGAGCGCTGGTCGGAATCGGTCATCAGGACGACATCGAAGCCGATCTGGCGCAGCTTCGCCGCCATAGCCCGGGCATCGTTGACCGGGTTCGGCAGATCGCCCATCGCTCCATAGGCGCCGATGCCCACGACCAGCGCGACGCGGGGCCCATCGGACTGGACTCGAGGCGGCGAGCCGCTGTCGGCGACGGCCTCCGAAGCACCCGCCTGCTGGCGCCTGATCGCCTCGGAATGGGCAGCCAGCCTCGCCTCGGCCATCTGCACGACCGTGCTGCCGCGGAAGCGCCCGAGTAGCTCGTCAAGGACCGCCCCCCTGTCCGAGGCTGCGGCGAGCGACTCCCGCGCCACACGGATCTCGGCGTCCGTCATCCGCCACTTGAACCAGTCATAGGGCGGATGCCGGGTCCATCGGCCATCCTCGAGATATTCGAAGACGTTCATGAAGACGGGTCCGAGCGCGCGGACCGTCTGCCGCTGGGAACGGTCGGCGCTATATTGGGTGATGGTGCCGTCGGGATTAACGACGTTCGCAGTGCGCCTGCCGTCGGGAAGCAGGCGCTCGATCGTCCCGTCCGGCTGCAGCGTCCACCGGAAGACCTCGCCGGTGGCCTCGTCCACTTCGATCATCGTACGCCCCGGCTCGTCCCAACGGTAAGAGACGATCTGGCTGTTCATGAGCTGCCACGCGCTCCCGGGAAGCGTGGCGAGCAGCCCCCAGGCCTGGCCATGTTCGGCGGCGAACCTTGCCGCCTCCGCCGAGGCCGGCGGCAACGGCTGTGCCCACGCCTCGGTGCCGATCGAGGCCGCTAGCAGGAAGAACTGGAAGCCATAAGCCGACCGAGCCATCAAGCGTCGCAAGTCCCCGCTCCCCCAAGTTCGGCCGACACTAGACCATCCCCCTGCGCGCCCGACAAGTCTCCAGGGTCCAAACGGATTCGCCGGGATCTAGACGAACACCGACCAGCCGGTTCGATCGACGAGGGCTTCCAGCGCCAGCGCGCCGACCGCGCTGGTGCCGGCCTCATTGAGGCCGGGCGACCAGACGGCGACCGATCCGTGGCCGGGCGCGATGGCGAGGATGCCGCCGCCGACGCCGCTCTTGCCGGGAAGGCCGACGCGGAACGCGAACTCGCCACTATTGTCGTAATGGCCGCACAGCATCATGACGCTGTTGATCCGCCGTGCCCGGTGCCAGGGCATCACCTCGCGCCCCGACACCGGATCGCGGCCATCGAAGGCGAGGAAGAGGCCCGCTCGCGCGAGCTGACGGCAGCTCATCGCCAGCGCACAGTGGCGGAAATAGGCGGAGAGCACCGTCTCGACGTCGTTGCCGAGGATGCCGAAGCTCTTCATGAACCAGGCGAGGCTGCGGTTGCGGGCGCCGGTGCGCGATTCCGATTCCGCCACCTCGGCATCCACCTCGATGCCCGGGTCCCCCGCCTGCGCGCGCAGGAAGTCGAGCAGTCGCGCGATCGCGGCATCGGCGCCGCCCTCGCCGATCAGCTGGTCGGTGACGACCATGGCGCCCGGATTGATGAGCGGATTGCGCGGCTTGCCCTGCTCGTGCTCGAGCTGGACGATCGAGTTGAAGGCGCTGCCCGAGGGCTCGCGCCCGACCCTGTCCCACAGGCCGCTGCCGACCCGCTCGAGCGCGAGGGCCAGGGTGAAGACCTTGGAGATGGACTGGATCGAGAATGGCAGGTCGCAATCGCCGGCGCCGTGGACACGCCCTTCGCGATCGGCGACGGCGATGGCGAAGTGCCGCGGATCGATGCGGGCCAGCGCCGGGATATAGTCCGCGATCTTCCCGGCCCCGCGATGCGGCTCCACGGCCGCCGCCACCTCCGCCAGAACCTCTTCCATCGCTCACCCCCGCACGCCTACGCACCCATAAGATGCCCGACCTTCGGCGTCGATGGGGCCTGCGTCCAACGCCTCGTCCCGCGACTCATGACAAGAAAGGACAGGACGTCTACTGCTTCGGGCCGCCTCTGACGGAGAAGCGCATGGATCCCTTGGTACGAAACAATGTCAAAGTCGCCGGCGGAGGGCAGCAGGCCATCATATTCGCCCACGGATTCGGCTGCGACCAGCATATGTGGCGCTATGTCGCGCCAGCCTTCGAGCCGACCCATCGGGTGGTGCTGTTCGACCATGTCGGCAATGGCGGATCCCATCTTGGAGCCTGGGACGCGGACAAATACGGATCGCTCGAGGGCTATGCGCAGGACGTGCTCGAGATCTGCCGCGCGCTGGAAATCCGGGACGCGGTGTTCGTCGGCCATTCGGTAAGCGCCATGATCGGCCTGATCGCCGCCAAGCGCGATCCCGGCGCCCTCTCTCGCCTCGTGCTGGTCGGCCCGTCCCCCTGCTACATCGACGACGGCGATTATGTCGGCGGCTTCGCCCGCGGCGACATCGAGGAGCTCCTCCAGTTCATGGACAGCAACTATCTCGGCTGGTCGAGCATGCTCGCGCCCCAGATCATGCGGAATGTCGATCGGCCGGAGCTGGCAGAGGAACTGACGAACAGCTTCTGCCGTACCGACCCCGAAATCGCCAAGCACTTCGCCAGGGTGACCTTCCTGTCGGACAATCGCGACGATCTCGAGGACGTGCGCACACCTTGTCTCATCCTTCAATGCTCGGATGACGTGATCGCTCCGGAGCCGGTCGGACGCTATGTCCAGAGCCGGCTGCCGGGCAGCGAGCTCGTGCTCATGAAGGCGACCGGCCATTGTCCCAATCTCAGCGCGCCGGAGGAGACCATCGCCGCAATCCGGCAATGGCTCTGACCGGCGACATGAGGCCGGGCCCTTCCCACCCGATGCTTCCGGACACGACAGAGCTCTACGAGGAAGCGCCGTGCGGATACCTGACGACCTTGCCGGACGGCGAGATCGCCCGGGTGAACCGGACCTTCCGGAGATGGACCGGCTATTCCGACGAGGAGCTGGTGGGACGGCGCTTTCGGTCTCTCCTCACCTTGCCGGGACAGATTTACCACGACACGCACTTCGCGCCGCTGCTGCAGATGCAGGGCGAGGTGAAGGAGATCGCCTTCGACATCGTCGTGGCCGGCGGCGAGCGGCTGCCGTCCCTGGTGAACATCACTCAAAGGCGGAATCCCGACGGGAGGCCGGCCTTCAACCTTGTCACCGTCTTCAACGCCAGCGACCGCCGCCGCTACGAAAAGGAGCTGCTCGCCGCGCGCGAAGCCGCCAGGGAGGCCGCCGAAGCCCTGCAGCAATTGAATCGCGAGCTTGCGGAGCGCGTTGCCGGGGAAGTCGATGAACGCCTTCGCGCCGAGGCAGCGCTGCGACAAGCCCAGAAAATGGAGGCGATCGGCCAACTGACGGGCGGAGTCGCCCACGACTTCAACAACCTGCTGACGGTCATCATCGGCAGTCTCGACGGCATGAACCGCCTCCTCCAGAAGATGCCCGAAACACCCGAGATCGCGCGCATCCGACGCTTCAGGGATGCCGCCTTCCAGGGCGCGGAGCGCGCCGCGACACTGACCTCGCGCCTGCTCGCGTTCGCGCGCCGGCAGCCGCTCGATCCGAAGCCGGTCGACGCGAACAAGCTCATCGCCGGCCTTTCAGACATGCTGCGGAGGACGCTGGGCGAGACGATCGCGCTCGAAACCGCCGCCGCGGCAGATCTGTGGAACGCCCACGCCGATCCGAACGAGCTCGAGCGCGCGATCGTCAATCTGGCGGTGAATGCGCGCGACGCCATGCCGGAAGGCGGCAAGCTCACGATCGAGACCGGCAACGTCCGGTTCGACGACACCTGTGTCGACGGCCCGGCGGAACCCGTTCCTTCCGGCCAATATGCGATGATCGCCGTTTCGGACAGCGGATGTGGCATGGATGCCGAGACGCTCCAGCACGTCTTCGAGCCGTTCTTCACGACCAAGGAAGCCGGCAAGGGAACCGGGCTCGGGCTCAGCCAGGTCTACGGCTTCGTCCGCCAGTCCGGCGGACATGTCCGCATCTACAGCGAGCCGGGGCTCGGAACGACGGTGAAGCTCTATCTGCCCCGTCACATGGAGGCGGCGGCCGTCGAGGCCGCGACGGCACCCCGTCCCACGCGCGTCGCCGGCGGAGATGAGACGATTCTCGTCGTCGAGGACCATGACGAGCTACGCGAGCTTTCGCGCGGCATCCTCGTCGAGCTCGGCTATGATGTGCTGGAAGCGCATGACGGGCCGTCGGCGCTGGACCGGCTCCGCGACCGGCCGGATATCGACCTCCTGTTCACCGACGTCGTGCTTCCCGGCGGAATGAACGGCCGGGAGCTGGCCGACGCCGCCCGCAGGATCGCGCCGGACCTGAAGCTCCTCTACACGACCGGCTATACGCGCAACGCCATCGTCCACAACGGTCGCCTCGACCCCGGCGTGGCGCTCATCAACAAGCCCTTCACCTACCATGGGCTGGCGGCCAAGATACGCCAGGTGCTCGACGGGACGGGCTGAACGGGGCCATACCGGCGACGCCGATCTACCGGCGGTCTGATCGGACCGGGGCATTTCCGAAGCGGCGCGGCGCGGCATCCAACGGCGGCACGAAGCCCAGCAGCAGGCGCGGGCCAGACCCCGGAATGATGGATGCCCCGCGTGGATTCGAACCACGATTGACGGAGTCAGAGTCCGTAGTCTTACCATTAGACGACGGGGCAGCGAGGGCCGCGAGATAGGAAGGCCGGCGGACGCTGTCAACGCCGGTCTCGCCGCGCTGCCGCTTCCGCAATTTCCCCCGTCCCGGGCTGCGCTTGCCGCATTTTGCGCCTTCGTATAGAAAGGTCTCAAGTCAATGGGCGGCTCCGGCTGCCTGAAACGAAAAGAATAAGAGAAGTCCGGTCATGCCGCAGCAAGCCGCAATGGCTCCGCAAGCGCCGGCTCAGGATCCGGTGTCGGCGGAATTCCCCCCGCCCCGCCCCCGCGCCCAGCGTCACACCTATGGCGCCATCGATCTCGGCACCAACAATTGCCGGCTTCTGGTGGCGCGCCCCTGCGAGAGCGGGTTCACCGTCATCGACGCCTTTTCGCGAGTCGTCCGGCTCGGCGAGGGCATGGCGACCAGCGGCAAGATCAGCGAAGCGGCTCAGGACCGCGCGGTGGCGGCGCTCTCCGTCTGCGCCGAGAAGCTGAAGCGGCGCCGGGTCAGCCTCGCCCGATCGGTCGCGACCGAGGCCTGCCGACGCGCGGTCAACGGCCGCCAGTTCGTCGAGCGCGTCCGGCGCGAGACCGGCATCTGCCTCGACATCATCTCGCCCGAGGAGGAGGCCAGGCTGGCCATGCTCGGCTGCCATCGGCTGCTCGAGCCGGGCGACGGGCCCGCTCTGATCTTCGACATTGGCGGCGGATCGACCGAGCTGGTGCTGATCGACACGGACGGCGGCGAGCCCAGGATCAAATGCTGGTGGAGCGCGCCCTGGGGAGTCTATTCGCTGACCGAGAGCGAGGGCCGCGACTTTCCCAACCGCGAGGAGCGGCTCGCCGCCTATGTGCGCATGCGCGAGCGCGTCCGCCACGCCTTCCGCCGCTTTTCCGAGCTGCTCCCGGCGAGCAAGGAGGACATCAGGCTGATGGGGACGAGCGGCACCGTCACCACGCTTGCCAGCGTCTATCTCGCTCTGCCCAGCTACGACCGGCGCGCCGTCGACGGCCTGAGAATGCCCGCCGCCGCCATGCGCGAGATCAGCGAGATGCTCTCGGGCATGAGCCACGAGGAGCGCTCGCGCTTTCCCTGCATCGGTCACGAGCGCGCCGACCTGGTCGTCGCCGGCTGCGCCATCCTCGAGGCGATAATGGACATCTGGCCGGCGGAGATGCTCGGCGTCGCCGACCGCGGCATTCGCGAGGGGATATTGCGCTCGCTCATGGCGCGCGACGGCCATCCGATCTGAAGCGATGACTCGATCGGGATCAGGGCCGCGGACTCGGGTGCGCACGGCGAAGGGACGGCGGCTGAGCTCGACGCGCTGGCTCGAGCGGCAGCTCAACGACCCCTATGTGCGCCGGGCCAAGGCGGAGGGCTATCGATCGCGCGCCGCCTACAAGCTGATCGAGCTGGACGAGAGATTCGGCTTCCTCAAGGGGGTGAGGAAGGTGGTCGACCTCGGCATCGCGCCCGGCGGCTGGACCCAGGTGGTGCGCCACCAGGCGCCGCAGGCGTCGGTGGTGGGCATCGACCTGCTGCCGACCGATCCGATCGACGGCGCCGAGATCATGCAGTTGGACTTCATGGACGAGGCCGCGCCCGAGCGGCTCAAGGCCGCGCTCGGCGGGCCGGTCGACCTCGTCCTCTCGGACATGGCCGCCAACACCGTCGGCCATCCGCAGACCGATCATCTGCGGACGATGGGCCTGGTCGAGGCCGCGCTCGAATTCGCCGGCGAGGTGCTCCGGCCGGGCGGCGCCTTCGTCGCCAAGGTGCTCGCCGGCGGCGCGGATTCGACCCTGGTGGCCGAATTGAAGCGCCGCTTCGCCACGGTGAAGCATGCCAAGCCGCCGGCGAGCCGCAAGGGATCGTCGGAATGGTATGTGGTGGCGCAGGGATTCAAGGGGTGATTGGGGACTGGGGGCTGGGGGCTGGGGACTGGTAGAACAGGAACCTATCCCAGTCCCCAGTCCCCAGTCCCCAGTCCCCAGTCCCCAGTCCCCAGTCCCCAGTCCCTAGCTCTCCCGCGCGGCCTCCACCGCTTCCTTGAGCGCCTCGTAGCCGACCGCTCCCTGCAGCACCCGATCGCCGATGACGAAGGTGGGCGTGCCGCTGGCACCGATGGCCCGGCCGATCTCGAAATTGCGCTGGAGCTCGGCCCGCGCCTCGTCGGTGAGCTCGGCGCCGGCCACGCCCACGGCCTGGATGGCGGCGGCGATCGCCGGCTCGGTCGGGCGGCCGGCGGCGAAGAGTCGGTCGTGGAAGGGCTTGAACCGCCCGGCGCGGGCGGCGGCGAGGCTGGCAATGGCCGCCTGCTCGCTGGCCGGCCCGAGCACCGGATATTCCCGCCAGACCACCTTGAGCCGCGGATCCTCGCGCAGCAGCCGCTCGACGTCCGCATTGGAGGCGCGGCAGAAGCCGCAGGCATAATCGAAGAACTCGACGAGGACGACGTCGCCATCGGCCGCGCCGGCCCAGGCGCCGTGATAGGGCCGCTCGATCAGGGCACGGTTGCGGCCCACCGCCTCTGCGGCCTCGCGCGCCCGCAACCGCTCCATCGCCTCCGGCAGGATCTCCGGATTCTCGAGCAGGTAGCTGCGCACGAAATAGCCGTTGGCGAGCAGCATCGCGCCGGCGCCGATCAGGATCCCGACGAGGGCGCCGACGAGCGCGAGCTTCCACCCGCCCCGGGGCGGTGCCTGGTCATTGGCCATCAGCGGTTCCGACGCCTCTGCTCCTGGACCTGGCTGCGCGAAACCATCGCGATGTCCTGGGCGCGGATCCAGTCGGGACTATGGACCGGCAGGCCCATCAGAGCCTGCTCCGCGCTGGTGAGCGCGAGCTGGGGCTGGCCGGTGAGGTTGTAGCGCTCGGCGGTGGCGAGCGCGGCGCGGGCATGGTCGCCCTCGCGATCGTAGACGATGCCGAGCTGGTACCAGGCGAAGGGATTGTCGTTGTCGCGCTGGACGGCGACCCGGAGCACCCGCTTCGCCTCCTCGAAATTCTCCGGATCCTCGGTCGAGATCAAGGCATGGCCGAACAAGGCGGAGATCAGGGGCTGGTCCGGGACCCGGGTCGCCGCCTCGCGGAGCGATTGCAGCGCCTCCTCGGGATGGCCCGATTCGAGCAGGATCTGGCCCTTCAATTCGAGGAAATAGGGGTCTTGCGGGTGCGCCTGGAGCAGCGAATCCGCCTCGGCCAGGGCGCGGTCGGGATGGGCGGACCGGTGCCAGGCATAAGCCCGGGCATAGCGGGCCGGCACCGAGCGGTCGCTTTCCGGATAGAGCGTCATCACCCGGCGCGGATCCTCGACATAGCCGAGCAGCTTCGCCTTCACCCGCTGGAAGCGCTCCTCGAGCGACGGCGGCGTCGGCCGCTCCCAGGCCGGGTCGTTCTGATAGACGTTCGACAGGACGGCGATGCGCTCGCGGTTCAGCGGGTGGGTGCGCGCATAGCCATTGTCCTGCGGGATGTTCATGCGGAATTCGAGATTCTGCAGCCGCTCGAAGAAAGCGAGGCTGCCGCGTCCGCTGATCCCGGCGCGGCTTAGGTAGCTGGCGCCGGCGGCGTCGGCGGAGGATTCCTGGGTACGGCTGAAGGCGAGGAAGCGGCCCATCGCCGCCTGCTGGCCGGCGGCGAGCACGCCCATGCCCGCCTCGCCGGCGCCGGCGGCCATTGCGGCGGCGCCGAGGATCAGCGACAGGATCATGATCCCGGTCGCCTGCTGCACCCCCTCCTGCAGCCGGATGATATGGCCGCCGGTGACGTGGCCGAGCTCGTGGGCGATGACGCCCTGCACCTCGTTGGCATTGTCGGCCGAGGTGAACAGGCCGGAATGGATGTAGACGATCTGGCCGCCGGCGACGAAGGCGTTGATCTCCTGGTCGTGGATCAGGACGATGCGGACGTTGCCGGGCTCGAGCCCCGCCGCTTCGATCAGCGGCCGCGACATGTCGTTCAGCAAAGTCTCCGTCTCGGCATCGCGCAGGATCGACTGGGCGAGCGCGGGCCGGACGGCGGCGGTGAAGGACAGCGCCAGCAGCATCAGCAGCCGCGCCACGAGCCAGAGTGGCCGGCGCGGATTCCTGAAAGCTTCAGCCATGTCCGGCGCTATCCTTCCCGCCGCCTGAACCCGACCTGAAGTGGCCGGGCCCGGGCGGCCGCCCGTTCAGGCCCCAAAGGTCCGCTGCCACCAGCCGCGGCGCGGCGGACCGGCATCGCCCTCGGACTCGCCTTCGGCCGGCACCTGATCCGCCGATTCAGGCTCGGCGGCGGGCTCCGGCGCGGCCGGAGGCGCTTCGGGCTCGGCGGCAGCCGCGGCTGCCGTCTTGCGCGGACGACGCGTGCGCCGCGCCGGCGGCGCGGCATCGTTGGCCGCCTCCGGCGCGCGCGCCGGCTCGTCGGCAGCGGCTTCGGGCTCGGCCGGAGCGGGTGCGGCCGGCTCGGCCGGCGCGGGTTCCGCCGCCTCGGGCTCAGGCTCGGCCTTGCGGCGGCGGCTGCGCTTCGGCTTGGCCGGCGCGTCCGCAACGGGCTCGCTCGCCGCCGCTTCGGCGGGCATCGGCTCGGCCTCGGCGGGCGCGGCCACCGTCTCGGCAGGCTCGGTCACGGCCTCGGCGGCGTCGACCGCCGGCTCGCCGCGCTTGCGCGCGCGGGGACGGCGGCGGCCCTTGCGCGCCGGCTCGGCATCCTCGCCGCTAGCGGGCGGCTCGGCCTCGGCCTCGGTCTCCGGCTGCGCCTCGGGCTCGGCGGTCTCGACCTGGACGTCCTCGCCTTCGCTCTCGCGCTCGGCTTCGCCCTCGGGCTCGCCTTCCCGCTCGCGGCGGCGGCCGCCCCGGCGGCCGCGGCGGCGGCGGCGGCGGCGCCCTTCACGCTCCTCGCGGGCCTCGCGGCTTTCGCGGCTTTCGGGGCCGCGGGCGCGGGGCTCGGCCTCGTCCTCCTCCGCTTCCTCTTCCTCCTCGATCTCTTCTTCCTCGGGGAGATCCTCTTCCTCATCCTCTTCGGCGAGGGCTGCGACCGGCGCCGGACGCGGCCGCTCGGCCGGCGGCGGGCCGAGCGATTCGACGGCCATGCGGGCGCCTTCGAAGCTCTCCTCGATCAGCACCTCGATGGCGACGCCATAACGGTGCTCGACGTCGATGATCTCGTCGCGCTTGCGGTTGAGCAGGTAGATGGCGGCCTCCCGGCCGGCGCGCAGGACGATGCGGGAGCCGCGGCCGCGGGCGGCCTCGTCCTCGAGCATGCGCAGCGCCGACAGGCCCGCCGAGGAGGCGGTGCGCATGAGGCCGGTGCCCTCGCAATGGACGCACGGCCGGGTCGACGCCTCGAGCACGCCGGTGCGCAGCCGCTGCCGGCTCATCTCGAGCAGGCCGAAGGAGGAGATGCGGCCGACCTGGATGCGGGCGCGATCGTTCTTCAGCGCCTCCTTCATCGCTTTCTCGACCTTGCGGATGTGGCCGCTCGATTCCATGTCGATGAAGTCGATGACGACGAGCCCGGCCATGTCGCGCAAGCGCAGCTGACGGGCGATCTCGTGCGCCGCCTCGAGATTGGTCTGGAAGGCGGTCTGCTCGATATTGTGCTCGCGCGTCGAGCGGCCGGAATTGATGTCGATCGAGACGAGCGCCTCGGTCGGGTTGATGACGACGTAGCCGCCGGACTTCAGCTGGACGACCGGCTGGTACATGGCCGAGAGCTGGTCCTCGGCGCCGTAGCGCTGGAACAAAGGCACCGGATCGACATATTGCTTCACCCGCCGGACGTGGCTGGGCATGAGCAGCTTCATGAAGGAGCGGGCGTGGCGATAGCCCTCGTCGCCCTCGACGATGACCTCGTCGATGTCGCGATTGTAGAGATCGCGGATGGCGCGCTTGATGAGGTCGCTATCCTGGTAGATGAGCGCCGGCGCCGACGATCCGAGCGTCTTCTCCCGGATCTCGTCCCAGAGGCGGGCGAGATAGTCGAAGTCGCGCTTGATCTCGGGCTTGGTCCGCGAAAGCCCGGCAGTGCGCACGATCAGCCCCATCGTCGACGGGAGCTTGAGATCGGCCATGATCTGCTTCAGCCGCTTGCGATCCGATCCGTTCGAGATCTTCCGGCTGATGCCGCCGCCATGGCTGGTGTTCGGCATCAGCACGCAATAGCGGCCGGCCAGGCTGAGATAGGTGGTCAGCGCCGCGCCCTTGTTGCCGCGCTCCTCCTTGACGACCTGGACGAGCAGCACCTGGCGGCGGCGGATGACGTCCTGGATCTTGTAGCGGCGGCGCAGCGCCTGGCGCTTGCGGCGCAGCGTCTCGGCAGCGCTTTCCTCGGAGCCGGTCTCGGCCTCTTCCGCAGAGGCGCGCGGCGTATCCGAATCCTCCTCATCCTCCTCGGCGGACATCGGCTCGTCGTCGACCTCGACGACGCCGCCTTCGCCCTCCTCGTCGCGATCATATTCGGCCGCGCGCAGGCGCGCTTCCTCGGCCGCATGCTCCGCTTCCTCGCGCAGCAGCGCCTCGCGATCCTCCTTCGGGATCTGATAATAATCGGGATGGATTTCGGAGAAGGCCAGGAAGCCGTGGCGATTGCCGCCATAGTCGACGAAGGCCGCCTGCAAAGACGGCTCGACCCGCGTCACCTTGGCTAGATAGATATTCCCCTTGAGCTGCTTGTGCTCGGCGGATTCGAAGTCAAACTCCTCGATCCGGCTTCCCTTCAGCACGGCCACCCTGGTCTCTTCCGGGTGGCGCGCGTCGATCAACATGCGCATGGTCATCAATGTCACTCCACGCGCCGGCCGCTCGCCTTGGCCTGCGGCGACCCGCGCGTTCGAAAATGGACGGCCGCGCGGCGAAATCCGGCCGCGCGCCATGTGTCCGGGTTGAAAGATAAAGCGTCGCCTCTGCTGCCTGCGGCAGGCCGGTCGCCTGCGTCGCTCGCTGTGCCGGCCGCACGTCGAACGCGCTTCCACCAGGATGGTGGCGCGTCGTCGTGACGGAGGGATACCACATGCAGCGTCAACCTAATTGGCCGGGTCGGTAGCCGGCGAATTCGCATCGCGGCAGACAGGATTCCGGCGCGATAGAGTGCTGCTAGCACCGAGCGTGTCAGGCGGCAACCGCCGCGCCGCGGAAAAGGGCGCATTTTGCTGGACCCGGCGCGCGCCGCCACGGCAGGAAGGCGCATGACCTGGCTGCTCGTCATCCTCGCATCGCTGCTGCGCCTGCCGCTGCCCGTCATCGCGGACGGCGGGCCGGCCGGCGAGGCCGGTCCCGGCGGCGGCATCGTCATCCCGCTCTCTCCTTCCGCGGGCGGCGCCGAGGACGGGCCGCTGCCGTCGGTCACGCCCGCGCGCGGCGCCGATCCGCCGCTGGTCGTGATCGACCCCGGCCATGGCGGGCGCGACCCCGGAGCTTCGTCGCCCGTCGCCGATATCCGCGAGAAGGACGTCACCCTCGCGCTGGCCCGGGCGATGCGCGACGCGCTCGCCCGTTCGGGCCGGGTGCGGGTGGCGCTCACCCGCGACGAGGACGTCTATCTCGGGCTCCCCGATCGCTACGCGGTTGCGCGCCGGCTCGGCGCCGACCTGTTCATCTCGGTCCATGCCGACGCCGCGCCGGCCAACGACCAGGCCCGCGGCGCCACCATCTACACGCTGTCCGAGGTCGCTTCGGACCGCGAGGCGGCGGCGCTCGCCGCCCGCGAGAACGAGGCGGACCTGATCGGCGGCGCCCGCCTCAGTCCCGATCCGGACGTCAATCTCATCCTCATCGACCTGGCCCAGCGCGAGAGCATGGACGTGTCGGCGGAGTTCGCACGGCTGCTCCATCGCGAGGCATCGCCGGTCTTTCCGTTCCGGCCCGACTGGCACCGCTTCGCCGCCTTCATCGTCCTCAAGGCGCCGGACATCCCGTCGATCCTGTTCGAATCGGGCTATCTCACCAACGCCGTCGACGCCGAATATGTGCGCTCCGAGACGGGCCGGGAGCAGATCGCCGAGGGCATGCGCCGTGCGATCGAGGCGCATTTCGCCCGGCGCTTCCTGCCGGGGCGCTGACGCCGGCAGCCACGCCCCGCGCCACGATCCGCCGCACGGCGCTTCACGCGTGGCGCCCGTTCCGCTAGAGCCCCGCCAGATGACTGCGGAACAAGGTTCGGAGCGTATCACCCTGAGGCGCGACGCCGGCGGCTTCGGCGGCGCGCTCTCGTCGTTCCGCGACTTCGCGCGACGCGCCTGGCGGCGGCGCTGGGTAAAGGTGCTGGCGGTGCTGCTGGCGCTGCCGATCCTCGCTTATCTCATCCTCTGGCTGATCTTCGCGCGCGACCTGCCCTCGGCCGAATCGCTGCTCACCTACGAGCCGGTGCTGCCGACCTACGTCCGCGACATCGAAGGCGCGCCGGTGCAGAGCTTCGCGCGCGAGCGGCGCGTCCAGCTCGCCTATGAGGAATTTCCGACGCTGCTGATCAACGCCTTCCTGGCCGCCGAGGACCGGACGTTCTTCGAACATGAGGGTATCGACTATCCCGGCGTCGCCGGCGCGGTGATCGACTATGTCGCCAAGTCGGGCAGCGGCGAGCGCGCCCGCGGCGGATCGACGATCACCCAGCAGGTCGCGAAGATCTTCTTCACCGGCGACGAATATTCGGTCACGCGCAAGATCCGCGAGGCCTTCCTCGCCCGGCGGATCGAATCGGTTCTGTCGAAGGAGCAGATCCTCGAGCTCTATCTCAACCAGATCTTCCTCGGCCGGAACGCCTATGGCGTGCAGGCGGCGGCCCGCGCCTATTTCGGCAAGGATGTCCGCGACCTTACTTTGGCGGAAGCCGCCTATCTCGCCGTGCTTCCCAAGGCTCCGTCCAACTACGATCCGGTCCGTCGGCACGATCGCGCGCTCGAGCGGCGCAACTGGGTCCTGGGCGAGATGCTCCGCAACAATTTCGTCGAGCGGCCCCAATATGAGGAGGCGGTCCGCCAGCCGCTCGTCACCGTCCGCGGCGGCAGCGCAGACACCGTCAGCAATGTCGGCGGCTATTTCATGGAAGAGGTGCGCCGCAACCTGATCGAGCGCTACGGAGACACCGCCGACGACGGCCCCAACAGCATCTATGCCGGCGGACTGTGGGTGCGCACCTCCTACGACCCCGTCATGCAGCAGGCGGCGGAGACGGCGCTGCGCGACGGCCTCACCCGGTACGAGCGCGGCCGCGGCTGGCGCGATCCCGGTATTTCGATCGACATGTCGCGCGACTGGCGCTCGCAGCTGGCGATCGCCCAGTTCGGCGCCGGCTACGACGATTGGCGCGAAGCCGTGGTCATCTCCAAGGAAGGGAGCCAGGCGACGATCGGCTTCGCCGACGGCAGCACCGGCACCCTTCCGGCCTCGCTCGCCTCGATGCCGCGGCGCGGCACCGGCGAGCCCGCGTTCAGCGCGCTGCGGCCGGGCGCGATCATCGCCGTCGAGCGGGAGGGCAGCGACTGGGCGCTGCGGTCGATCCCGGAAGTGTCCGGCGGCATCGTCGTCGAGGAAGTGGCCTCCGGCCGGATACGGGCGATGCAGGGCGGCTTCGACCTTCGCCTGTCCGACTTCAACCGCGCGACCCAGGCGCAGCGCCAGCCGGGATCGACCTTCAAGCCGATCGTCTACGCCGCCGCGCTCGACAACGGCATGACCCCGGCAACCCTGATCCCGGATGCGCCCTTCTGCACCAACCAGGGCACGCCGACCGCGAAGTGCTTCCGCAACTTCTCGGGCGGCTATGCCGGGCCGCAGACGATGCGCTGGGGTCTCGAGCAGTCGCGCAACCTGATGACCGTCCGCACCGCCAACCAGATCGGCATGGACCAGGTCGTGCGCCAGGCGCGGGCGCTCGGCGTCGGCGACTATTCCCGAATCCCCTATCTGCCGGTCTCGCTCGGCGCCGGCGAGACCACCGTGATGGCGATGACCAACGCCTTCGCCACCTTCGCCAATCAGGGCCGGGCGCTGACTCCGACGCTGATCGATTATGTGCAGGACCGGCGGGGCCGGGTGATCTGGCGCGCGGACACCCGCCCCTGCGACGGCTGCAACGCGCCGGACTGGAACGGACGGCCGATGCCTCGCCCGCCGCTGCGCACCCGGCAGGTCGTCGATCCGCTCACCGCCTATCAGGTCGTCCACATGCTCGAGGGCGTCGTCCAGCGCGGCACGGCGACGAGCCTGAGGGAGCTCGAGCGGCCGCTGTTCGGCAAGACCGGAACGACCAGCGGCCCGACCGACGTCTGGTTCGTCGGCGGATCCCAGCAGATCGTCGCCGGCGTCTATATGGGCTTCGACCAGCCGCGTCCGATGGGCGGCTATGCGCAAGGGGGCACGCTCGCCGCGCCGATCTTCCGCCAGTTCGCCCGAATCGCCTTCGAAGGCATGCCGGTCATTCCGTTCCGCGCGCCGCAGGGGATCCGGATGGTCCGCATCGACCGCCGCTCCGGCCGGCGCGTCTATGGCGAATGGCCGGGCACCGACCCGCGCGCCGCGGTGATCTGGGAGGCGTTCAAGCCCGAGAGCGAGCCGCGGCGGACGGTCACCCGCGACGAGATCGACTATGCCGCCCAGGCCCGGGCGCGGCCGGCCGCGCGCCGGACGGAGCAGGCGCGCGACAGCGAATTCTTGCAAAGAGAGGGCGGGATTTACTAGCTTTGCCGCAGGCACGGCGTGTCCCGGCGAAAGCCGGGATCCAGCTCGACAGACAATCCCTGGGCCCCGGCCGTCGCCGGGGTGCAGGCTCTTGGAGACCCATTTTATGCGCGCCGAAGCGCAATCCTCGATCGACCAGATCAGGTCGGCCCTCGACCTGCTGCGCCGGTTCCTCGACTGGGACCGCGCGCTGCGCCGTCTCGACGAGCTCAACGCCCGGGTCGAGGATCCGACCCTGTGGGACGATCCCAAGGCCGCGCAGGAAGTGATGCGCGAGCGCCGCCGGCTGGACGAGGCCATCGGCAACACCCGCGCGATCGAGAAGGAGCTAGGCGACACGGTCGAGCTCATGGAGATGGCCGAGGCCGAGGGCGACGAGTCCCTGGTCGACGACGCCGTGGCGGCGCTGGCGGCGCTCGCCGAGCGCGCCGAGCGCGACAAGGTCGCGGCCCTGCTCGCCGGCGAGGCCGACGCCAACGACACCTATATCGAGGTCAATGCCGGCGCCGGGGGCACCGAGAGCCAGGATTGGGCCGAGATGCTCCAGCGCATGTACACGCGCTGGGCGGAGCGGCACGGCATGAAGGTCGAGCTGGTCGACTATCATGCCGGCGAGCAGGCCGGCATCAAGTCCGCCACGCTGCTGGTCAAGGGCGAGAATGCCTATGGCTATGCCAAGACCGAGAGCGGCGTCCATCGGCTGGTGCGGATCAGCCCCTACGATTCCAACGCCCGCCGCCACACCAGCTTCTCGAGCGTCTGGGTCTATCCGGTGATCGACGACGATATCGACATCGAGGTCAACGAGACCGACCTCAAGATCGACACCTACCGCTCGTCCGGCGCCGGCGGACAGCATGTCAACACGACCGACAGCGCCGTCCGCATCACCCACCTGCCGTCGGGGATCATCGTCGCCTGCCAGAACCAGCGCTCGCAGCACAAGAACCGGGCCGAGGCGATGAAGATGCTGAAGGCGCGGCTCTACGAGGCCGAGTTGCAGCGGCGCGAGGCCGAGGCGAGCGCTCAGCATGCCGCCAAGAGCGACATCGGCTGGGGCCACCAGATCCGCTCCTACGTGCTGCAGCCCTATCAGTTGGTGAAGGACCTCCGCACCGGAATCACCTCGACGGCACCGGCGGACGTGCTCGACGGCGATCTCGACCGCTTCATGGCCGCCGCCTTGTCGCAGCGCGTGACCGGCGAGAAGGTCGACGTGGAAGATGTCGACTGAGCCCGAAGCACCTTCGCCGGTGAGGACGCTTTCCCGCCGGAAGGCTTACGCGCCCCTGCGCCGCTTCCTCCTCCCCTGCCTGGTGCCGGTGCTCCTGCTCGGCGCCTGCCGGGAGCAGCCGGAGGCGCAGACGACCTTTCCGGATCCGCGCCGGCCGGTCGCGCCGATCGTCTCCTCGCGCTATCTCAACGAGGATGCGCGCGACAGCGTCGGCGAGTTCGAGACGGTGGTCCGTCTTGCCGACATCCGCCCCGGAATGTCGGTCGCCGACATCGGTGCGGGCGAAGGCTATTACACCGTCCGGCTGTCGCCGATGGTGGGCGAGGACGGCCGCGTGCTGGCCGAGGACATCGTCCCCGAGACGATCCAGGAGCTGGCGCGGCGAGTCCAGAACGAGCGGCTCGACAATGTCGCGCTGAAGCTCGGCTTGCCCAACGATCCGCAACTGCCCGATGCCTCGTTCGACCGGGTGCTGCTCATCCACATGTATCACGAGATCGCGCGGCCGAGCGAGTTCCTCTGGCACCTCCACGACGACCTCAAGCCCGGCGGATCGATCGTCGTCGTCGATGCCGACCGCCCGACCGACCGCCATGGCACGCCGCCGCGCCTGCTGGTTTGCGAGTTCAACGCCGTCGGCTACGAGCTCGAGCGTTTCGAGCGGCTGCCCGATTCCGAATCCTATTTCGCCTCGTTCAAGCCGATCGGGCCCAAGCCCGAGCCCGAGACGATTCCCCAATGCGGCGCCTGAGCCCGATAAGGGTGGAACGGCCTGCGCCGCCGGGCCATAAGCTCGCCTCATGCGCGCCTATCTCGACCTCCTCCGGCTGATCCTCGACGACGGCGTCCGCCAGCAGGACAGGACCGGTGTCGGCACGCTCAGCGTCTTCGGCCATCAGCTGCGATTCGACCTGGCGAAGGGCTTCCCGCTGCTCACCACCAAGAAGCTGCATATCCGCTCGATCATCGTCGAATTGCTCTGGTTCCTGCGCGGCGACACCAATGTGCGCTGGCTGCGGGACCGCAAGGTGAGCATCTGGGACGAATGGGCCGACGAGAATGGCGATCTCGGCCCCGTCTACGGCAAGCAGTGGCGCCGCTGGCAGGCGGCCGACGGGCGGGAGATCGACCAGATCGCCGAGCTGGTCGACCTGATCAAGCGGGATCCGGGATCGCGCCGCCAGATCGTCACCGCCTGGAACCCGGCCGAGATCGGCCAGATGGCACTCGCCCCCTGCCACTGCCTGTTCCAGACCCAGGTCGCCGGCGGGCGGCTCAACCTCCAGCTCTACCAGCGCAGCGCCGACGTCTTCCTGGGCGTGCCGTTCAACATCGCGAGCTATGCCCTGCTCACCCACATGCTGGCGCAGCAATGCGGGCTCGAGCCCGGCATCTTCGTCTGGACCGGGGGCGACTGCCACCTCTATCTCAACCATCTCGACCAGGCGCGCGAGCAACTGACCCGCGATCCGCGGCCGCTGCCGAAGCTCACCCTCCTTCGCCGACCCGGCGCGATCGACCAGTACGAGCCGGAGGATTTCGAGATCGGCGGCTACGAGCCCCATCCCCATATCAAGGCGCAAGTCGCCGTCTGACGCGACAGCGGCGTCAACCGACGGGAGACCGCGTCACGAAGCGCGCCAGGCCTCGCTCGAATATTCCATATAAGTCGCCGTCGCCGCCGCCGCGGCGACCCCGAAATAGCGGCTCACCACATGAAGCGCGAGGTCGATGCCGGAGGTCAGCCCGCCTGCGGTGGCGATACGGCCGCTGTCGATGAAGCGCGGTCCCCGGCGCAGGTCGAGACCGGGAAACTCCCGCGCAAAGCTGTCCCAGAAATCGTGGTGCGTGGTGACGGGATAGCCCTCGAGCAGTCCTGCCCTGGCGAGCTGGAAGGCACCGGTGCAGACCGACAAGGTGATGTCGGCGCCACGGCTCGCCTCCCGAAGCCAGGCGAGCGAGGCCTCCGATCCGCGATGCGCGGGAACGACGATGACATGGGGCTGCGGCGCCGCGGCGAAGCTGAAATGCGCCCGGGTATGGAATCCGCCCGTCATCCGCCGCTCCTCCAGGTCCGGCGCCACGGTGAACAGCTCGAACGGCATCCGCATCTCCGAACCCGAGCCGGCATGACTGTCCTGGAACACCTCCCAGGGCCCGGCCGTGTCGATCATGTTGGTGCCCTCGCCGAGCAGGAAGGCGACCCGCACCGTCTCCCGCGCCGGCAACGCGAACCGGTCCTGCACCAGTGCCAGAGCGCGCGAACCGGCCAGCGCCAGCGCGGCACCGCCCAGACTGCCCTTGATCAGATCCCGTCGGTTCATGATCCCTCTCCTTCCGAGCGAAGCTACGGCGGAGTTGGAATGTCCGGAATGACAAGGTGGAGGCAGATTCTGCCATCCTCCTTGACCGTCGCGAAAGGCGCGCCACTATCCCGGCGTGAGGCCCGAAGCGCAGAGCGACCGTCCCGGTTCCCCGCGGCACGTGGCGATGCTCGTCTATCGCGACGCGCAGATGCTCGACGTCGCCGGACCGCTCGAGATCTTCTCGCGCGCGTCGCGATTCGTCCACGAGCGCGGCGGCGGCACGCCTCCCTACCGTGTGGAGATCGTCGCCAAGCAGGCCGGGCCGGTGGCGATGTCCAGCGGGCTCGAGATGGTCGCCGCCCGCGCCATTGACGAGATCGACCGCGTCGACACCCTGCTGATCGCCGGTGGGATCGGGTTCGCCGAAGCGATGGCCGATGGCGAGCTGGTCCCGTGGGTGGCGCGGCAGGCGAAGATTGCGCGCCGCACTGCCGCCGTCTGCACGGGCAGCTTCCTGCTCGCCGCCGCCGGACTCCTCGAAAATCGCAAGGTGACGACGCACTGGGCCTATTGCGACCGGCTGGCGCGGGCCGAGCCGCGATGCGAGGTCGCGGCCGATGCCATCTTCGTCCGCGACGGCGCCCTCTATTCCTCGGCCGGGGTCACTGCCGGCATGGATCTCGCTTTGGCCCTCGTCGAGGAGGATCTCGGGCCGGCGCTCGCGCTGATGGTCGCCCAGGCGCTGGTCATGTATGTCCGCCGCCCAGGCGGCCAGACCCAGTTCAGCCGCCAGCTCGAGGCGCAGCAAAGGGACGATCGCTTCGGCCGCCTTCACTTGTGGATGATGGAGAATCTCGCCGCGACCCTGAGGGTCGAGGACCTCGCGCGCCAAGCCGGCATGAGCCCGCGCCACTTCGCCCGGTGCTTCAGCGACCGCATGGGCCGGACGCCGGCCGACTACCTGGCCCGGCTCCGCCTCGACCATGCCCGCCGTCGGATCGAAGATGGCGGCGGCAATCTCAAGGAGGTGGCCAGATCGAGCGGATTCGGGACGGAGCAGACGATGCGGCGGGCCTTCCTGCGCGAGCTGGGGATCGCCCCCGCCGACTATCGGGAGCGCTTCGTTAGATGACGGGCTTGCGTCGACCCGCGCGAGCGCCGATGGCGCCGGCATGAGCCGGTCCCCGGAAATCGTCTTCTATCTCGCCCGCGCGACCAATGGCGTCATCGGCAAGGACGGCCGGCTTCCCTGGCACCTGTCCGCGGACCTCAAGCGGTACAAGACGTTGACGATGGGCAAGCCGATGGTGATGGGCCGCCGCACCTTCGAGAGCTTCGGCGGCCCCCTGCCCGGCCGCCGCCATATCGTGCTGACGCGATCGCCGGACTGGCGGGCCGAGGGCGCCGAAACGGTCCATGACAGGGATGCCGCCATCGCTCTGGCGGGAGACGTCCCGGAAATCGCGATCGTCGGCGGAACCGAGATATTCCGCCTCTTCCTCGACGAAGCCGACCGCATCGAGCTGACCGAGGTTCATCTCGACGCCGAAGGCGACACATTCATGCCGGCTTTCGACCCGAAAGGATGGCGGGAAAGCTGGCGGGAGGACCATCCCGCCGAGGACGGGCGCCCGGCCTTCAGCTTTGTCCGGCTGGTGCGGCGAGACCCCCGGAGCGACGCTCCGCGATAGCCTGGGATTGGAGCACGCGCCCGTCCGAGCCAAGCCGGTGCAGATAGGCCTGACGCTCGGCGGTCCCCGGCGCGAACCCGCGCAGGACGCGCATCTGCGCCCGCGTCAGCCGGAAACGCTGATAGCCCCTCGCGGATAGGCAGGAATCGACCACTTCCTGCAGCTGCTCGACGACATCGACGCGCGCGGCGTGGCGGTACCCTTCCACATAGGTGGTCGAATAGATCGGGACGCGGCCCGGGGTCAGGCTGGTCCAGACGGCGGCCGGAATCACCGCGACGCCGGCGCCGACGCTTGCGGCCGCCGGCCCATAAGGCCGCATCGCCACTTCGACGCCATAAGCGCGGTTGCCGCACTCCAGCGCATCGGCGCGATATTGATCGAAGGATACCCCTTCGCGTCCCCAGCTTTCGTCGCTGCGCTTGCCGGCGGCAAGTGCCGGGTTCGCGACGAGGGAAAATAGAGCAAAGCCGACCACTGCGAGACGAGGATTCATGGCGCGTCCTCCGGTGATGCTCCTCTGGACATAGTCCAAAGCGCCCTTCCGCTCAATCTCGCGAGCCGCCGCCCCGGGCGTCCATTGTCGGCCGGACCGTCCTTTCCTATAGCCGGTGGCCATGGAGCGCCTGAACGGGGGCTCGGCGGTTCCGGCCCCGTATCGCGGCGGCATCGTCGCGCTCGGCAATTTCGACGGATTCCATCGCGGCCATCAAGCGGTGGTGGGCCGCGCCGTCAGCCGCGCCCGGCTCGAGGGCAAACCCGCTCTCGTCGCCACCTTCGATCCTCATCCGATGCGATTCTTCCGGCCGGACAGCCCGTGGTTCCGGCTGACGACGCTCGAGCAGCGCGAGCGGCTGCTGCTCGCCGCCGGCGTCGACGCGATGCTCGTTTTCCAGTTCGACGCCGATTTCGCCCAGGTGACGGCGCCGGATTTCGTCACCGAATGGCTGGCGCGCCGGCTCGGCGCCTCCGGGGTCGTCACCGGCGAGGACTTCACCTTCGGCCGGGCGCGGGGCGGCGACGTCACCTTGCTCAAGATGCTCGGCCAGGGACATCGCCTGTCGGTCGAGGCGGTGGCGCCGGTGCTCGACGAGGAGGAGCCCATCTCCTCGACCCGGATACGAGACGCGCTTCGCGACGGCGACTGCGAGACGGCGACGCGGCTGCTCACCCGCCCCTTCACCATCGAGGGCGTCGTCGAGCCCGGCGACCGGCGAGGCCGCGCGCTCGGCTATCCGACCGCGAACCTGTCGCTCGGCAATTACCTGCGGCCGCGATTCGGCATCTATGCGGTGCGCGGCCGGCTGATCGGGTCCGGGAAGGTGCTGGACGGGGTCGCCAATCTCGGCGTGCGACCGATGTTCGATCCGCCGCGCGAGCTGCTCGAGCCGCATTTCTTCGACTTTGACGGCGATCTCTATGGCCAGGAGATCGCGGTGGAGCTGATCTCCTTCATCCGCGACGAGCGCGTCTTCGACGGGACGGAGGCCCTGGTCGCCCAGATGGACCTGGACAGCCAGGAGGCGCGGCGGCGGCTGGCCGGGTGAGGGTCCGGTCGGTCGCGCTGGCGCTGGTGGCGGCCGCGGCCGTCGGCCTGTCGCTGGTCAACGCGTCCTGGATCGCACCGGCGCCGGAAGGACGGCTCACCCTCGTCGCCCATCGCGGCATCGCCCAGCCGCTCGAGCGGCCGCACGCGCCGGGATGCTCCGCGCGCCGCGTCGCCGATTTCGGGCACAATTATATCGAGAACACGCTCTTCTCGATGCAGGGCGCGATCGCCCATGGCGCGCGCGGCTTCCTGCTCGATGTCCGGACCAGCGCCGACGGTCATGCCGTCATCTTCCGCGATGAGACGCTCGAATGCCGCACCGACGGCGTCGGCCGTGTCCGCGACCGGATCCTCCCTTATCTGAAGACGCTGGACGTCGGCTTCGGCTACAGCAGCGACGGCCGCACCTTCCCGCTCCGCGGCCGCGGCGTCGGCGCGATGCCGGCCGCGGCCGAGCTGATCCGCGCATTTCCCCGCGAAACGCTCATCTTCACTCTCGGCGAGCCCGCGGATGCCGCCTCGATCGTGGCGGCGTTCCGAGCCGCGGGCGTCGCCATCGGTGCGCAGCACGGATTTGCCGGCCATCCGGCCGCCCTCGAGCGGCTGCGCCAGCTCACGCCCGGGGGATGGGTGCTCGACCGCGCCGCCAGCCAGGCATGCCTGTCCGACTATCGCCGCTCCGGCTGGACCAGCCTGGTGCCGGAAAGCTGCCGGGGCGCGACGCTGCTGCTGCCGCGCCGCGGCGGCCTCACCTTGTGGGGCTGGCCCTATCGCTTCCTCGATCGGATGGCCGGCGTCGACGCGCGGCTGCTCATCGCCGGCGACAGCCGTCGGGCCCTGGTCGGGCTCGACCGGCCGGAGCAGCTCGGCGAGGTGCCGCGCGACTATCGCGGGCTGCTGCTGGTCGAGGACATGTGGAATGTCGGCCGCGCGCTCGACTGACTCGGGTGTTTCCTTGCACCCCCTTCCCGGCTAAGTCCGCCGCCGATGTCCGACAAGCAAGACTATAGGGACACGGTCTTCCTGCCGAAGACCGACTTTCCCATGAAGGCCGGCCTCGCCCAAAAGGAGCCGGCGATCCTCGAGCGATGGGCCGAAACCGGGCTCTACGAGCAGCTGCGCCGGCTTCGCGCCGGCCGCGAGCGCTTCATCCTCCACGACGGCCCGCCTTACGCCAATGGCGACATCCACATGGGCCACGCGATGAACAAGATCCTCAAGGATCTCGTCGTCCGCTCCCAGTCCCTGCTCGGCAAGGACGCGCCCTACGTCCCCGGCTGGGACTGTCATGGCCTGCCGATCGAATGGAAGGTCGAGGAGCAATATCGCAAGAAGAAGCTCGATAAGGACGACGTGCCCAAGCCCCAGTTCCGCGCCGAATGCCGGGCCTATGCCGACCAGTGGGTGAAGGTGCAGTCGGAGCAGTTCCAGCGGCTCGGCGTGATGGGCGAGTGGGACGATCCCTATCTCACCATGAAGTACGAGGCCGAGGCGAAGATCGTCGAGGAGCTGCTGAAGTTCGCCGAGAGCGGCCAGCTCTACCGCGGCGCCAAGCCGGTCATGTGGAGCCCGGTCGAGAAGACGGCGCTCGCCGAGGCCGAGGTCGAATATGAGGAGATCGTCTCGACCCAGATCGACGTCGGGTTCGAGATAATCGAGAGCCCGATCCCCGAGCTGGTCGGCGCCCATGCGGTGGTGTGGACGACGACGCCGTGGACGATCCCGGTGAACCAGGCGATCGCGTATGGGCCGGAGATCACCTACACGATCGTGAACTTCAACGGCATGAAGCTGTTGGTTGCCTATGACCTCTATAAGGCCACACTGGCTCGTCTGGAGCCATTCAACGAATCGCCTTTTCAGGGGCCACCCGAAGGTCGTCAATCGACGCTATTCCTCGGATCGGCGCTGGCCGGCACCGTCGCCCGCCACCCGATGCACCACCTCGGCGGCTTCTTCGCGAAGCCGCGGCCGTTCCTGCCCGGCGACTTCGTCACCACCGACGCGGGCACCGGCCTCGTCCACATGGCGCCCGACCATGGCGAGGATGATTTCATCCTGTGCAAGGCGCACGGCATCGATCCGGTCTTCGCCGTCACCGACGACGGCCGCTATCGCGAGGACTGGCTCTGGCTCGGCGGCCAGGGCAGCGTCATCAACGCCAAGTTCAACGCGCCGGACGGCCCGATCAACAGCGACCTGCGCGAAGCCGGCGCCCTGCTCGCGGCGAGCGGCGACTTCCGTCATAGCTACCCGCACAGCTGGCGCTCGAAGGCCAAGATCATCTTCCGCTGCACGCCGCAATGGTTCATCCCGATGGACCGGAACCCTCTCTCCTTCAGGGGAGAGGGAGAGCCGCGCAGCGGCGAGGGAGAGGGGGAGGCTGCGGAGGCTTCCGAACTCCCCCTCTCCCAACCCTCTCCCCTGAAGGAGAGAGGGCTTACGCTGCGCCAGCGGGCGCTGAACGCCATCGACGACACGCGCTGGGTGCCGGAGAAGTCGAAGAACCGCATCCGCGCCATGGTCGAGGACCGTCCCGACTGGGTGATCAGCCGCCAGCGCGCCTGGGGCGTGCCGATCGCGCTCTACGTCCACCGCGCGACCGGCGACTATCTCAAGGATCCGGCGGTCAACAGCCGGATCATCCGCGCCTTCCACGAAGGCGGCGCCGACGCCTGGTTCCAGGCCGACCACCAGGCCCTGCTCGGAAACGGCTACAAGCTCGACGAGTATGAGCCGGTCATGGACATTCTCGACGTCTGGTTCGACAGCGGCTCGACCCACGCCTACGTCGTCGAGGCACGCTACGGCGAGGGCGTCCGCGCCGACCTCTATGTCGAGGGATCGGACCAGCATCGCGGCTGGTTCCAGTCGTCGCTGCTCGAGAGCTGCGGCACCCGCGGGCGCGCGCCTTATGAGGGCGTGCTGACCCACGGCTTCGCCCTCGACCAGCAGGGCCGCAAGATGTCGAAGAGCGTCGGCAACGTCATCGACCCGCTCGCCATCATGCGCGACAACGGCGCCGATATCCTCCGGCTGTGGGTCGCCTCGACCGACTATTTCGAGGACGTGCGGATCGGCAAGGAGGTGCTCGCCACCACCACCGACGCCTATCGCAAGCTCAGGAATACCTTCCGCTACCTGCTGGGCGCGCTCGAAGGCTATGGCGCCGACGAGGCGGTGGCGCCGGACCAGATGCCCGAGCTCGAGCGGTGGGTGCTGCATCGGCTGGCGATGCTCGACGCCGAGCTGCGCGAGGCGATCCACGGCTTCGAGTTCAACCCCTACATCCGCGCGATCATGGCCTTCGCCAATGACGATCTGTCGGCCTTCTTCTTCGACATCCGCAAGGACGCGCTCTATTGCGAGATCGGGCCGAAGCTGCCGCTCGGCAGCCTCAAGCGGCGCGCCTATCGCACGGTGCTCGATCATGTCTTCCAGGCGCTGGTGCGCTGGGCGAGCCCGGTGCTCTGCTTCACCGCCGAGGAAGTCTGGTCGACGCGCTACCCCGAGGGCGGATCGGTCCACCTGCTCGAATGGCCGACCGTCGATGCCAGCTGGCGCGACGATGCACTGGGGCGCAAATGGGAGCGCATTCTCGATTATCGGCGAGTGGTCACAAATGCGATAGAGCCCCTTCGGCGCGAGAAGAAGTTGGGATCCAGCCTCGAAGCATTCATATGGCTGGACGTCGATGGGGCCGATCAGGAGGAACTGCTTCGGTCCGTCGATTTCGCCGAAGTAGCGATCGTATCCGAGGTCACCATCACTTCGAACCAGCCACCTACGCCGACGTTCGAGGCCGACCCCCTCACGAAAGCGCATATCGAAGTTCGGCGAACTCAACATGCAAAGTGCGGTCGGTGTTGGCGACCCCTGCCCGAGGTCCCAGAGGATGGCGGCCTTTGCGGCCGCTGCGATGAGGTACTGAATGGCTGAGGGACCGAGTTCGGCCGCGACCGACCTGCGCCTCAGGCGCAACCGATCGGTCGCCTTCGTCATCGCCTTCCTGATCTTCGTCTTCGACCAGGCGACGAAGTGGGTGGTGACCTATCCGCTCAGCCTGATGGCGCAGCCGGACCGGGCGATCAAGATCACCTCCTTCTTCGATCTGCGCTGGGTCGAGAATCGCGGGGTCTCGCTCGGCCTGCTCAGCGCCGGCAGCGAGATGGGCCGCTGGCTGCTCGTCGGCATGACGGCGCTCATCGCCTCGCTGGTCGCCTTCTGGCTCTGGCGCGAGAAGAGCCGGGACGATTCGACGGCGCTCGCGCTCATCCTCGGCGGCGCGATCGGCAACATCGTCGATCGCGTGCGCTACGGCTATGTGGTCGACTTCGCCGACCTCCATATCGGCGAATGGCGGCCCTTTTTGGTCTTCAATGTCGCCGATGCTGCCATTACCATCGGCGTGCTGCTTTTGCTTGTCCGGGCGCTGCTGATGCGCGATGGCAAGGCAAAGAAGAAGGAAGTCTGAGAATGCGTCTGTCCCATCTCGTCCTGGCCGGCTCCGCGGCCCTGCTCCTCGCCGGTTGCGGGGGCGGCGGTCCGTTCGGCCGCGATCGTCCCGACGAGTTTGCGGTCGGCCGCAATGCCCCCCTGGTGGTTCCGCCCGATTTCGCTCTGATCCCGCCCCGTCCGGGCGAGGCCGATGCCGGCCCGGATCCGCGCGCGCAGGCCCTGCAGGCCCTGTTCGGCGGCCCCCAGCCGCGCAGCGCCGTCGAGCGCGACATGCTCCAGCAGGCCGGCGTCGACCGCGCCGTGATGGGTGCCCGCTCGGTGGCCGGCGACCCGGGGACGACGGTGGTCAATCGCGGCGCGCTCGTCCAGACGATCGTGCAGCTTCCCGAGGGCGACGGCCAGGAAGCCTCGGTCCAGATCCCCAACTGACGCGTTGCTCGCCGCCGGCGAGCGTCAGAAGCTCAATCCGAGCGTGGCGACGATCCCGGCATCCTGGCCGGGGCGGGACCGCAGATCGGTGTCGACGTAGCTGAGCCCGATCCTCGTGCCCGGGAGGCCCGCGACCTGGAGCTGATGCTCGACGCCGATCGACCAGGTCCAATAATCGCCGAAGCGGCCCCAATCCTGATGGCCGAGGGTGGCTGAGAAGCTCCAGGGGCGGAAGGGGATGCTGACGTCGACCTGGCCGAACAGATAGAGGCTGTCCTCGTCGCCGATCGCCTGCTGCGACGGCGCATATTTGGCGCCCGCGGTCGCCATGACCGGACCGATCAGATAGGAAAGCGACGCATAGGGCTCGACATAGTCGGTGGCCCCCTCGCCATCCACGAACGCATAATAGAGGAGACCGGCATCGGCCTCGAAGCCGCCGCCGAGACGGGCATTGTAGCCGGCATAGAGATCGAGCTGGACGTCTCCGAGATCGCCCAGGCCGGGGTCGCGGAGCCGGAAGGAATCGCGTCCCTTCAGCGTCGTCGCCCGCGCGCCGGCATAGAGCCCGCTGTCGTGGAACAGGTTGACGGTCGCCTGCACCGCCGGATCCTCGTCCGAGCGCGAGACCCCGCGAAAGCGATAGTCGCTCATCAGCTCGATCCCGGCGCTGACGTCGATGCCGGCGGAACCGGCGCCGAGGGGGGGCTCCTGGAACTCCGCGGCGATTTCCGGATCGTCCTGCGCGTGAGCGGAACCTGCGGCCAAGGACATGGCTGCGGCGACAGCGAATCGAACCATCCTCATCGCCGCCCCCTGCGCCACGCACCGGGCGGGTGCAACCCTGCAGCCGACTAGGCGCACGGCGCCGTGTTAGCGCTTCCTTAGAGTCCGCTCGCTAGCTTGCCGGCATGAGCCACCAGGCGCCCCTCTCGCCCGCCGCTTCCGGCGCGGATCCGGGCCGGCAGATTGCCCAGCTGCGCGAGGCGCTGCGCCTGGTCGAGCGGATCGCCGGCCGGCCGCCTGCGCCGCCGGAGGATTCCTTGCTCGACGAAGCGGCGCGCATCGGCGACGCTTATGATCGCGCGCTTCCCATCGTCCAGCGCCGGTTCGACGCGCTGGCCGGCGAGACGGCCGCCTGGGCCGCCGCCGGGGTGGAGGCGCTGCTCGCCGCCGCCGAGACGGCGGAGCCGCGGGCCGCGGCGGCCCGGCTCGCCGCCCAGCTCGAGCGGGCGCTCAGCGAGCTGATGAGCCTCCTTCGTCCGTGGACCGATCCGGCCATTCCTTGACGCGTACGTCTCGCTGCGGGAACGGCACCTGGATGCCGTTCTCGCGGAACAATTCCCAGAGCCGCCCCAGTATCTGGGAGCGCACGCTGCCGAGCCCGGCTTCGGGATCGCGGATCCAGACCCGGATCTCGTGCCCAAGCGCATTGTCGCCGAACGCGGTCATCCAGACGACCGGCTGCGGCGTGTCGAGCACGCGCGGCGACGCGCGCGCCGCCTCGATCATCAGCTGCTGGGCGAGCTTAACGTCGCAATCATAGCCGATGCCGACCGGAATGCTGACGCGCACGTCACGAGTCGAATAGGACCAGTTGACCACCTCCTGGGTCATCAGGATCTCGTTCGGGATCAGATATTCCTTGCCGTCGCGGGTGACGATCGAGACGGCCCGCACGCCGATCTTGCTCACCGAGCCGAAGCTCTCGCCGACCGAGATGACGTCGCCCGGCTTGATCGACCGGTCCATGAGCAGGATGATTCCGGCGATCAGGTTTCCGAAGGTCTTCTGCAGCCCGAAGCCCACCGCGAGGCCGAGCGCGCCCGAGAAGACCGCCAGCGCGGTGAGGTCGATACCGGCAAGATCGATGCCGACGAAGAAGCCGATCGCGATGATGGCGATCGCCGCCAGCTTCTGGGCGAGCAATTGCTGGGTGGGATCGAAGCCGCTCGTGTGCCGGATCAGATTGGCGACGACGTGGATGGCGACCTTGACGACGGCATAGAGCGCCAGCAGCGCCACGCCGATCTGGACGAGGATGAGCAGCGAAAGCCGACGGGTACCGATGGTGAAGGCGACGCGGTCCAGCGCCTCGGTGATCGGGGTGAGGCCGCCGACGGAGTCGGTCAGGACGGCGAGGAACACGAATCCGGCGAGCGGCCAGGCGCCCCACCGCATCAGGCCGAGCCCGCGAACGATATGGAGTACCGTCAGCCCGGCGCCGACGGCGGATCCGAGCCCGAGCAGAAGGTCGGCGAGCGGCGGCCACGCGCCGGCGCGGAGCACGACCGCCAGCACGAGCCACAGGATGAAGTAGCGCAGGATCGCGCACAGGCGCGGTGCCAGCGCGCCCGCCTGTAGCGCCGCCTTGCGCTGCCAGAATTCGGCCAGGCGCGGGCCGGCGAAGCGGCCGATGGCCCATGCCGCCAGCGCCGTCAGGCCGATGATGACGATCGCGGCGGCGACCGCGGGGAAATCCGGCGACGCCGGCAGCTGCAGCCCGAGATCGGCCGCCGCCCGCCTCATTCGCCGGCCCGGTACCGGTCGAGCCCGGCGGCCAGATCGGCGATCAGATCGTCGGGATCCTCGAGGCCGATGTGGAGCCGAACCAATGGCCCCTCCCAATCGGTGGTGGTCGCAGTGCGGGTCGGGTCGGCCGGAACGGCGAGGCTTTCAAAGCCTCCCCAGCTGTAGCCGATCCCGAAGTGACGAAGGCCGTCGATCATCCGTGCGCGATCGGCCTTGTCGCCGCCTTTCATGACGATGGCGAAGAGGCCGCTGGCGCCCTTGAAGTCGCGAACCCAATATTCGTGGCCCGGGCAGGATTCGAGCGCGGGATAGAGCACGCGCGCAACCTGAGGCTGCTCGTCCAGCCAGCGCGCGACGCGCAGCGCATTCTCCTCGTGACGCTGCAAACGGATGCCGAGCGTGCGCAAGCCGCGCAAAGCCAGCCAGGCATCGTCCGCGCCCGCCGTCTGGCCGAGCATGCGGCGGGCCTGATCGAGACGCGGCGCGAATTCGGCGGTGGCGGTGACCGTTCCCAGCATCACGTCGGCATGCCCGCCGATATATTTGGTGCAGGCGAGGATCGACATGTCGACGCCCGCCGCGATCGCCGGAAACAGCCAGGGCGTCGCCCAAGTATTGTCGATCAGCGTCGCGATCCCGCGATCCCGCGCGACGGCGCAGATGGCCGGCACGTCCTGCACCTCGAACGTGTGGGTGCCCGGGCTTTCGAGGAAGATGGCGCGCGTGCGCTCGCCGATCAGGTCGGCGATGCCGGCGCCGACCATCGGATCGTAGTAGCGCGTGGCGATGCCCATCCGCTTGAGCAAGGTGTTGCACAGCGCGCGGGTCGGCCCGTAGGCGCTGTCGACCATCAGCAGCTCGTCACCGGCCGAAAGCAAAGCGAGCAGCGCCCCCGCGACCGCCGCCGCCCCGGAGGGGTAAAGCCGGGTCATGGCGGCACCGGGCTCGAGCCCGGTCAGCGCCTCGCACAGGGCCCAGGTCGTGGGCGTGCCGTTGCGGCCATATTGAAGGCGGCCGTCGGTCGGCGGCTCCGCCGCTTCCATGTCGGCGATGCTGTCGAAGAGGATAGTCGAGGCGCGATAGAGGGGCGGGTTGACCACCCCGCTCGTCCATTCCTTGCGTCGGCCCAGCTCGACCAGCCGTGTGTCGGGCTTGTCGGCGCTCATGCCATCCCCTTCGCTTTCGGCGTGTCGGGATCCGCACCCCATTCCGACCAGCTGCCGTCATAGAGGCGGACATCCTCCTTGCCGAGCAGGTGGGCCCCGAACAGCAGGACCGCCGCGGTCACTCCCGAGCCGCAGGTCGTGATCATCGGCTTGGCGAGGTCGATCCCGGCCCCGTCGTAGGCGGCCCGCAGCGCGTCGCCTCGCTTCCAGCTATTGTCCGGGTTGAACAGATTCCCCTGCGGCAGGCTCCTCGCGCCGGGGATGTGACCGGATTCCAGGCCGGGACGGGGCTCGGGATCCTCGCCCGCGAAACGGCTGGCGCCGCGCGCGTCGACGATCTCGTGCGTGCCGGCGCCCACCAGCGGCATCAGGCCCTGCTTGTCGATCGCCGCGGCCGGATCGGGCATGGCGGTGAAATGGCCGTGGCGGTGGGACTTGCGTCCCTGCTCGACCGGGCGTCCTTCCTCGCTCCATTTCTGGAAGCCCCCGTCGAGGAGGGCGACATAATGGGCACCAAAGGTGCGCAGCATCCACCACAGA
The DNA here is from genome assembly GCF_003347635.1 of Sphingosinicella terrae. Taxonomy (GTDB): domain Bacteria; phylum Pseudomonadota; class Alphaproteobacteria; order Sphingomonadales; family Sphingomonadaceae; genus Allosphingosinicella; species Allosphingosinicella terrae. The sequence goes on along the minus strand of NZ_QDFY01000016.1, from coordinate 30,140 downwards.
CGCGCGCCGCTGTGCAGCGGACTATTGTCGTAGACGATGAGACGGGCACCGTCGCGCACGCCGAGCGACTGCATGCGGCTCGAGAACTTGTGGGGCGGCGGCATCATGTGCGGCAGGGGGCTGTCGCCGTCGCTTATCTCTTCCAGGTCGACGAAGACGGCGCCCGGAATGTGGGCGGCCTCGAATTCGGCGCGGGCGTCGCGACCGGTGCCGGGCAGGAAGGCGGTGCAATCGAGGATGCGCAGGTCCTCGGCGCCGAGCGCCTTCTCCAGCCATTCCGTCGAAACCAGGGACTCCATCATCTCTCCTTCGATGTCCGGCGCGGCGGAAACCGGAACCGCGTCACAATATTCCCGGAAAGGCGCCGCCGTCGATCAGCAGGCTCTGGCCGGTGATGTAGCCGGCCTGCGCCGAGCAGAGGAAGGCGCAGGCGGCGCCGAATTCCGCCGGGTCGCCGAAGCGCCGGGCCGGGATCGACTGCTCGCGCTGGCGGCGAAGCTCCTCTGGCGGACGACCCGAATCCTTCGACTGGCGCTCGATCAGGGCGTGGATGCGATCGGTATCGAAGGCGCCGGGCAGCAGGTGGTTGATGGTCACGTTCGACGCGGCCAGCGCGCGGGCGACGCCGCCGAGAAAGCCGGTGAGGCCGGCGCGCGCGCCACTGGAGAGATCGAGACCCGCCAGGGGCATCTTCACCGAACCGGAGGTGATGTTGACGATGCGGCCGAAGCGGCGCTCGACCATGCCGTCGACGACCGCCTGGATCATCGCGATCGGCGCGATCATGTTCGCCTCGAGCCCGGCGATCATCGCATCGCGATCGACCGCGCGGAAGTCGCGGGGCGGCGGGCCGCCATTGTTGTTGACGAGGATGTCGACCTGGGGAAGCGCCTCGACCAGGGCGGCGCGGCCTTCGGCCGTCGACACGTCCGCGGCCACGGCGATGATGTCGGCCCCGCTGCCCGCGGCGATGTCGTCGCGGACGCGGGCGAGCCGATCCGCCTCGCGCCCGTTGATGACGACGCGGGCGCCGGCGCGGGCGAGCGCCTCGGCGCAGGCGCGGCCGAGGCCGCGGCTGGAAGCGCAGACGATGGCGTTGCGCCCGGACAGTCCGAGATCCATGCTATCTCCCGCGAATGAAGGCGCGCACGTCGCGGCTGAGCTTGGACCGGTCCTCGTCGCGCACGTACATCATGTGCCCGGACCCGTAATATTCGTAATGGATCCGCTCCTGCGGGATGCCGGTGCGGCTCAGCGAATATTCCGCCGCGAAGAACGGGGTCGCGAAATCGTAATAGCCCTGGCCGACGAAGACGCGAAGGCCGCTATTCTCGCGCAGCGCCCGGCCGACATAAGGCGCGACATTGAGGTAGACGTCTTCGTCGCGCCCGCCGCCGAGCCGCCAGTCCCACGGACCGACCCGGCCGATGGTGACGTAGCTGCGGTCGGTGCGGAAGCCCAGCGTCTCGCGGACATGCTGGTTGATCGCCGCGCTGTAGCCGCCGTCGATGCCGTAGAAGCTGGGATCGTTGTCGGGGGTCTCGCCGGCATTGTCATAGTCGCGTCCGGTATAGCGCGCGTCGAGGCGGCCGATGGTGAGCCCGCGGTCGCGCAGCAGTTCCTTGTAGAAGCGGTTCGGGAGCACCCTCAGATCGGCCTGATCGAGATAGGCCTCGGACAGGCCGGTGAAGCGGGCGAGCTCGCGGCGCACCGAGGCGCGCTCCTCGGCCGGGAGCGCGCTGCCCTGGAACAAGGCGTGGGCATAAGGCCCGATCGCGAAGCGGCGTGCCTCCTCGACGAAGGACTCGACCGAAGCCGCCTGCGCCTTGCCGTGATAGAGCGCGGTCGCCGCCATCGAGGGCAGGTTGAGGATGTAGCTCATCTCGTTGCCCGGCGTGTCGGCGCCGGCGCCGAAATCGAGAATGGTCGAGATGAGGATGATCCCGTTCAGCGAGACGTCGTTATAGCCGCCTTCGAGCTGGTTGAGGACAGCAGCGGTGCGGGTCGTGCCGTAGCTTTCGCCGCCCAGATATTTGGGCGAGTTCCAACGTCCATTCTCATTGAGCCACAGGCGGATGAACTGGGCGACCGACTGGGCGTCCTTGGTGACCCCGTAATAATCGGACGGGTCGGTGTCGCCGAGGGCATGGCTGAAGCCGGTGCTGACCGGGTCGATGAAGACCAGGTCGGTGACGTCGAGCAGGCTGTCGGGATTGTCGACGATCGGGAAGGGCGGCGCGCCGTCGTCGCTGCCGTCGGAGGGGATGGCGACGCGGCGGGGGCCGAAGGCGCCCATGTGCAGCCAGACCGACCCCGACCCGGGACCGCCATTGAACAGGAAGGTGACGGGCCGGTCCGGATCGCGCGGCTCCCGCACATAGGATACCGAGAAGATCGACGCGCGGGCGGTGCCGTCCTCGGCGCGCAGGAAGGTCTCGCCGGCGGTGGCGGTGTAGGCGACCCGCTCGCCGCCGAAGCTGCCGCTGTGGCGGGTCACCGAAACCTGCGGCGCGCGATCGGCCGGCGGTCCCTTCGCCTTCTCGGCGCCCGGCCGGTCCTGCGCCTGGACCCCGGCCGCCGCCCCGGCCAGCGCCACGGCGGCCGCTGCGGCGATGGTGGCGAGACGTCGCTTGATCAACTTCACCCTCCCTGACTGGTGCGGAGGCTATGGCACGACCGGCTTGCCCCCGCCAAGCGATCAGCTGCGCAGGCGTGGCACGCGGCGGACCGGCCGCTTCAGATAGAATTCGCCATAATAAGCCGCGGCGAAGGCGGCGGCCGGCGTCGCCACGATCGCGCCGAGCACGCCGAAGGCCAGAGCGAAGGCGAGGGTGAAGAAGATGAGCAGCACCGGATGGAGCCGCATCCTCGCGCCGCGGATCTTCGGCGCGACGACGCTGCCCAGTATCTCGTTGCTGATCAGGTAGAAGAGGCCGACCCACAAGGCGGTCATCGGATCGATGGTGAGAGAGAGCACCACCGGCGGGAAGGCCATCACATAGCCGCCGATGCGCGGGATGAAATCGGCGAAGAAGGCGAGCGCCGCCCAGACCAGCGCGCCGGGCACGTGCATGAGCGACAGGAAGACGAATACGGCGACCGCCTGGATCGCGCCGACGACGAAGCTCGCCTCCGTCCAGCCGATGACGGCGGCGCTGGCGCGGCGATAGGCGCGCATGCCGGCCCGTCGATGCGCCACCGGCAGGCTGCCATAATAAGCCCGGATGATCGGCCGAGGATCGATGACGACATAGACGACTATGGTGAAGAAGATCAGCGTCAAGGCGAGAAAGCCGAGCAGCGACAGCGACGCCCCGCTCAGCCCCCTGAATATCTCGAGCGTGCCGGGGACGCTCTCGGCCGCCTGGCCATTGCCGCCGGCAAAGGCCTGAAGATCGGGATAGCGGGTCAGCAGGGCGTTGATCTGCGCCTGGAGGCGGCTGACGACCTCGGGCAGCTCGCGCAGCAGCTCCACGAGCTGCGAGGCCACGCGCGGCACGACGAGCGCGCCGAGCAGGCCGATGACGGCGAAGAAGAGCAGCAACGTGACCAGGGCCGCCAGCCGGCGGGACAGGCCGCGGCGTCGGAACCAGCCCACCGGCGCGGACAGCGCGATCGCCACGACCACCGCGAAGAAGAGCATCAGGATCGCGGTGACGACCTTCTGCATGAACCAGAGCAGGACGACCGCCGCACCGGCCGCCAGGGCCAGGCCGAGCCAGGAGGAAAAGACGGCGCCCCGGCGGGTGAAGATCGGCGGCTGGTCCATGATGCGGATATCTAGACGAGGTCGCGTGGGCCGCCAATCGGGTTGGATGGGGACGCGGGACTGGGGACTGGGGACTGGGGACTGGATTGGACTGGCAGAGGCGACCGAACTCTCGGAGCCGCACCAACCTTCCACATCCCAGTCCCCAGTCCCCAGCCCCTAGCCCCCAAACCCTAGTCCCCAGCCCCCCTTTCCCTTAAGGAGCCGCCATGGACCTCACCCATCTCGGCCGGACCAGCAGCCTGCCCGCCTCGCCCGAGGAGGCGAAGCTCGATTATGTGCCGAACCCGCGGCCCGGCCGTCCTTATCTCGTCCGCTTCGCCGTGCCGGAATTCACCTCGCTCTGTCCGGTCACCGGCCAGCCCGATTTCGCGCACCTCGTGATCGACTATGCGCCGGGAGAGCTCATCGTCGAATCCAAGTCGCTGAAGCTGTTCCTCGGCGCCTTCCGCAACCATTGCGGGTTCCACGAGGCGGTGACGGTGGGCATTGCCGAGCGGCTGGTCGACGAGATGAAACCGCTATGGCTGCGCATCGGCGGCTACTGGTATCCGCGCGGCGGCATGCCGATCGACGTCTTCTGGCAGTCGGGCGATCCGCCGGCCGGCCTCTGGGTCCCCGACCAGGGGGTCGCCGCCTATCGCGGACGGGGCTGATCCGGCTTGGCCGCGCCGCTCCAGGATCCCAGGATCGCGATCTTCGGCGCCGGCTCGGTCGGCTGCTACATCGGCGCGGTGTGGGCGATCGCCGGCCTCCACGTCACCTTCATCGGCCGCTCGACGGTGCGCGACGAGATCCAGGCGAACGGCCTCACGGTCACGGACAGCGAAGGCCGCCGGATCGAGGCGCGGCCGGACGAAGTGCGATTCTCCACCTTTCCCAAGGCGATGGCGCAGGCCGATATCGTCGCCTTGTGCGTCAAGAGCCAGGACACGCCCGAAGCGGCGGCGCAGATCGGGCGCCATGCCCGCAAGGACGCGACGATCATCAGCTTCCAGAACGGCGTCGGCAATGTCGACACGCTGAACGAGGCGCTGCCCGGGTTCACGGTCCTTCGCGGCATGGTGCCGTTCAACGTCGCCCGCCTGCCCAACGGGCGCTGGCACAAGGGCGTGGCGGGAACGCTGTGGGTGGAAGACCATGAGGTCACCCGCGCGCTGGCGGCGCGGCTCGGCAAGGGTCCGGGCGCGCTGCGCCTGTCGGACGACATGGCAGGAGTCGCCTGGGGCAAGCTGCTCATCAACCTCAACAATGCCGTCAACGCGCTGTCCGGGAGGACCCTGCTCGACCAGCTGGGCGAGCGCGACTATCGCCGCGTCGTCGCCGCTTCCCAGGTCGAGGCGCTCGAGCTGCTCGACAAGTCCGGAATCCGGCCGGCCCAGATCGGCCCCTTCCCGCCCAAGCTCGTCCCCCACATCGTCGCCGCCCCGGATTTCCTGTTCCGGCGGACGGTGCTCAAGGTGCAGAAGATCGACGCCGATGCGCGTTCTTCCATGGCCGACGACCTCGCCGCCGGCCGGCCGACGGAGATCGACTATCTCAACGGCGAAGTGGTGAAGCTGGCTCGCTCGCTCGGCCGCCGCGCCCCGGTCAACGAGCGGATCGTCGAGCTCATCCGCCAGGCCGAGGCCGGCGTCGAGCGGCACTGGGGGCCGCGCGAGCTGCGCGATCATGTCCTGGAGGGCCGAGCCCTTCCAGGCTTCGGCTATTGACCCTTCCCCTCAGAGCCTGACGCGGGCGGTGGAACGGTAGAGCAGGGCCAGCAACGTCACGAAGACCAGGGTGCCCGCGACCAGCGCGATCGGCGCGAATTCGGGACCGACCAGCGCCAAAGGTGCGCCTTCATCCGCATAATAGACGATGCCGGCAAAGGCGACGTTGAGCAGGCTGTCGCCGACGATGAGGCCGGTGGCGAGCAGCACCCCCATCCGCTTGGCGAATTCCGGGTTGGCGGAGCGCTCGGCACGCCGGTCGTAGAGCTTGCCCAGCACGGCGCCGATCACCACCGGCAAGGTCACCGACATCGGCAGGTAGACGCCGATGCCGATGCCGAGCGGAGGCAGGCGGAGCTTGCCGGCCCGGCCCAGCGCCGCGTCGAGGATGACCGCGCCGATGCCGGCCAGCACGCCGAAACCGATCATCCGCCAGTTGAGGTCGCCGCCGAGGACTCCGGTCGCCAGTGCCGAGATCAATCCGGCCTGCGGCGCCGCCAGCGCATCGTCGCCGGCGCCGGGCGCCCCGGCGAAGCCATAGGCAGCGTTGAGCATCTCGAGCACCGGCGGGATGACGATCGAGCCGAAGATGACGCCGTAGACCAGAGCGAGCTGCTGGCGCCACGGCGTCGCGCCGACCAGCTGGCCGGTCTTGAGGTCCTGGAGATTGTCGTTCGAGATGGTGGCGATGCCGAACACGATCGCGGTCGCGAACAGGGCATAGGCGATCAGCGCGCGGATCTCGCCCTCGGCGGCGCCGTCGAAGCCGGCGGCGAGCAGCAGGGCGGCCGCCAGGATCGCCAGGATGCCGATGCCGGATATCGGGCTGTTCGATGCGCCCATGAGCCCGGCCATGTAGCCACAGACCGAGGCAATGATCAGGCCGGCGACGAGGATGAAGAGAAGCGTGCCGAGGATGAGTGGCACCGCCGCCCCTTCGAGCGGACCGCCGGCGATGAACAGCCAGAGCAGGACGGCGATCGGCACCATCGATCCGAGAATGACGGCGCCAACGACCCGGATCGGCATGTCGCGCTCGACCAGCGGCAGCGCCTCGGCGGCACCGGACGCGCGCAGCCGCGAGGCCGCCATCGCACCCGCAATGCCTTTCAATATGGGCCCGATGATCCTGAGCAGGGTCCAGATCGCGGCGACGCCGATCACGCCGGCGCCGAAGAAACGCACTTCCGACGCGAAGACCGCGCCGGCGACTTCCTCGGCCGGTCCGGGCAAGCCGCTGGTCAGGATCGGCAGCAGGACCCACCAGCCGAGGATCAGGCCGACGAGCAGCGCCATGCCGACCGAAAGGCCGACGAGATGCCCGGCGCCGACGAGCGCGTAGGAGAGGCCGGCGGAGATTCCGGTCGCCGCCGGGCCGACATGGAAATAATGGGCCGCTTCCTCGACGAGCAGTCGCGTCTTGGCGATCAGGCTGTAGGCGGCGGCGGTCAGCGCGCCGACGACGATGACCCTGAGTCCCTTCTCGTTCTCGATATCGCCTTCGCGGGACCCGGCACCGACCTTGAGCACCTCGGCGGCGGCGACGCCTTCGGGATAAGGCAGCGGCGTGTCGACGACGAGCGCGCGCCGCAGGGGTACCGAGAACATGACCCCCAAGATGCCGCCGACGGCGGTCGCGGCGGCGGTCGTCCAATAGGGAAAGCCGCTCCACCAGCCGACGATGACGAGGCCGGGCAGGACGAAGATGATCGCGGCCAGCGTGCCGGCGGCCGACGCGATCGTCTGGACGATATTGTTCTCGAGAATGTTCGAGGAGGCGAACCAGCGCAGCACCGCCATCGAGATGACGGCGGCCGGGATCGAGGTCGCGAAGGTGAGCCCGACCCGAAGGCCGAGATAGACATTGGCCGCGGTGAAGACGAGGGTGATGAGACCGCCGAGGACGACCGCCCGCAGCGTCAGCTCACGCATTGGACGCGCTGTCACGTCCCCTTCGATCGATCGGGCCACGGCCGCTCCCCGCCGCGTCCGGCGCGAGTGCCGGGCCGCATCGGAGGAGGACTAGCCCCGCCCGCGGCCCGGCGGCAAGCGCTGTTCAGTCGCCGCTGAGCGCGACGCCGACATAGACCGGCGGCTGGGAGCCGCGGCGAATGAGCAGCAGCACCGAATCCCGGCCGGCGCGGCGCGCCTCGGCGATCGCCGACGCCGCCGCCTCCGGATTGGGCGTCGAGGTCTGGTTGATCGAGAGAATCACGTCGCCGGCGCGGACGCCCTTCTGCCCCGCATCGCTGTTCGGCTCGACCGCCGCGACGACGACCCCGCGGACATTGGCATCGGTGATGCGCAGGCGCCGGGCGATATCCGGCGTCAGCGTCTGGACGCTGAGGCCGAGGCTCCCCTGGGTCGAGCGCTGGCCGGCCGACTGCTCGTCCGCCTTGCTCGGCTCGGGCACGGTCGCCTCGTCGGGCTCGATATTGTTGAGCCGCGCCAACTCCTCCTCGGTGGGGCGCTCGGCGATGGTCACCGTGACCGTGCTGCGGCGGCCGTTGCGGAGTATCTCGAACGGCACGCGCGCGCCGATCTCCTGGCGCGAGACGAGGTAAGCGAGCGTCTGGTCCGGGGTGACCGGCTGGCCGGCGACGCTGACCACGACGTCGCCCTGGCGGATCCCGGCCCGGTCGGCGGGACCGCCGGGGGTCACGGTGCGGATCAGCTCGCCGCGGTTGCGGTCGATGCCGAGCGCGGCGGCGACGCCTTCGTCGATGTCCTGGAGGCCGACGCCGACATAGCCGCGGCGGACCCGCTCGCCGCGACGCAGCGCGTCGACGACGGGGCGCACCTGCTCGGCCGGGATGGCGAACCCGATGCCGACATTGCCGCCGGTGGGCGAGATCAAGGCGGTGTTGATGCCGATGACATTGCCCTGGAGGTCGAACATCGGGCCGCCCGAATTGCCCGAATTGATCGAGGCGTCGGTCTGGATGTAGCGGTCGTAGAGGCCGGCATTGATGTTGCGGTGGACGGCCGAGATGATACCGGCGGTGACGGTACCGCCGAGCCCGAACGGATTGCCGATCGCGACCACCCATTCGCCGACGCGGACCTGGCTCGAATCGCCGAAGCGGACGAACGGCAGGGCGCGGTTCGGCGTCACCTTGAGCACGGCGATGTCGGCGAGCTGGTCGCGGCCGACCACCTCCGCCTCATATTCGGTGCGGTCGGACAAGGTGACGGTGATCTGCTCGATCACCGCATCCGGCCGCGCCGGAGCGACGACGTGGTTGTTGGTGACGATGTAGCCGTCGGCGGAGATGATGAAGCCGGAGCCCAACGAGCCGCCGCGCTGGGTGACGGTGTCGCCGCCGTCCCCCTCGGGAACCGGGGCGCCGAAGCGGCGGAAGAATTCCTCGAAGCCGGGCGGCAGCGCGCGCTGGCGCATCTGAACGCTCTGGCGGGTGGAGATATTGACCACCGCCGGCTGGAGCCGCTCGACCAGGTCCGCGAAGCTCGGCGGCGCGCCGGTCCGCGGGACGGTGATGGCGCCGGGTTCGTTCTGCGCGGTCTGCGCGCCGACCGGCTGCAGGGTCAGCGTGGCGGCGGCGCCGCCGAGCAGCAGGGCAGCAGTGACTCCATAAACGTAACGCACGTGTCCGATCCTCCTCTTCCGGTCCGGAAGGCCGCGCCGGAGCCCGCGGCGCCGACCTTTCCGCCGATATGGCTCGTCAAGTAGATGGGGCGGCTGAACGGCGATTGAATGGCGTTGCGCGCCCCATCAGCTAGCGCGGCTCCGTGAACTGACGCAGATATTCATTGTCCGGCGACAGGATGACGTTGGTCCGTCCGCGCTGCCCGTCGCCATTGGCCTGGCTGATGAAGCTCGCCTCGTAGGACTGCATCGCCCGGTAGAAATCGTAGAAGGATGGATCCTGGTTGAAGGCCTGGGCGTAGGTCGCCGCCGCCTCGGCATCCGCCTCGGCGCGAATGATCTGGGCCTGCTTGAGGCCCTGCGCCTGAATCGAGCGGGCCTCCTGCTGGCGGGCGGTACGCATCCGTTCATAGGCGGATTCGAGCGGCGTGCCGTCGGGGAGATCGGCACGCTTGATGCGGACGTCGACGATCTGCGCGCCATATTGGATGGCGACGCGATTGAGGGCGTTCTGGATATTGTCCATCATCTGCCCGCGCTCCGGACTCAACAGCGCAGCAAACGGACGGCGGCCGAGTTCGTTGCGGAGCGCCGAGCCGAGGATCGGCCGGAGCTGATCGCTGACATTCTGCTCGGAGCGCGCGGCGATGTACATGCGCAGCGGATCGACGATCCGGTAGCGCGCATAAGCGTCGACCTGCAGGCGGAGCTGGTCGGTCGACAGGACCTGCTGGTTCTCCATGTCGATCGACTGGATGCGCTTGTCGATCCAGACGATTTCATCGACGAACGGAAAACGGGCCGCAAGCCCGGCACCGCTCTGACCGAACGTCTCGCCGGCCCGGTAGCGGTTGAGGATCCGCTCCGGCTCGCCGAACCGGGTGATCACCGCCTGCTTGGTCTCGGGCACGGTGGTGAAGGTGCTGCCGACCAGGAAGAGCAGCAGGATCGCCACGATGATCAGGGCGATCGGGTTGCGAAGGACGCTGCTCATTGGGCCGGGGCTCCCTGCTGCGGCTGCGGCTGGGCCTGGCGCCTCTGGATCTCCGGCAGCGGCAGATAGGGGGTCACCCCCGGCGCCTCGATGATCGTCGTGTCGACGCGTGACAGGATCCGCTCCATCGTTTCATAATACATGCGTCGCCGCGTCACTTCGGGTGCGGCGCGATATTCCGCATAGACCTTCTCGAACGCGGCGGCGTCGCCCTGGGCCTTTGCGGTGATCTGGAGCGCGTAGGCGCGCGCGTCGTTCATGTAGCTCTGCGCCTGCTGCTGCGCGGCCGAGACCTGGAGGAAGGCCTCGTTGACCGCCGCAGGCGGCACCGACTGGTTGATCGCCACGCCCTGGATTCGCACGCCGGCGCCATAATCGTCGAGCAGCTGCTGCATGTTCTGCTCCACGCTCTGCTCGACGTCGGAGCGGCCGGCGCCGATCGCGTCGTCGAGCGACACCCGCGCGACGACCGCGCGCATCGCGCTTTCGGCGACTTCCTGGATGGTCTGCTCGGGCTCGGCGATCTGGAACAGGAAGCGCTGCGGATCCTTGATGTTCCAGCGCACGGAATAAGCAAGATCGATCACATTCTGATCGCCGGTCAGGATGAGATTCTCCGTGCCCGCGCTGCCCGGAATGGTCAGCGTGCGGATATTCTCCACGTCGAGCTTCTCGACCCGTCCGATCGGCGCCGGCCACGAGAAGCCGATGCCCGGCTGCATGGTGCGGGTATATTCGCCGAAAAAGGTGACGACCCCGCGCTCCTGCGGGCTGATGCGGTGGACGCTGGTCAGCAGGATCCACAGGAGGATGAAGGCGATCAGGCCGTAGAGCCAGTAAGGCCGCCCGTCCTGGGAGGACGGAAAGCGGCCGCCGAAGCGGGCTCGGCTCTTCTTCAGGAACTCGTCGAGCGAGGTGATGTCGGCGGTTCGCCCGGGCTTGCGCCGCCGCGGCGGCTGTCCCCAGGGATTGCGCGGCCCGTCGCCGCCCGAGCCTCCGCCACCGCCGTCGCCGCCGCCCGCGCCCCAGGGCCCGCCCCGATTGTCGCTCAAGACCGCGCCGGGGCGTCTTACCCACCAGAAAAATCGTTTCATGCCGGTCTCTATATAAAGCGCCTCGGCGGAAAAACAGTGCCAAGCCGTGCCGCTTTCCTTATCGGCGGTCGAATGAGCGATCCCAATGACCCCCTGAAGGCGGCGCTCGCCGCCGTGAACGGCCTCGGCGCGCGGCTCGTGATGAGCCGGCTCAAGGACGGAATCGCCACCGTCGTCGTCGACGCGACCGGCCTTTCGGCGGACGAGCGGGCCCATCTCGAGCGGCAGTTGAGGGCGGCGACGATCGCCATGCCCGAGATCATCGATACCCGGATCGCGATGACGACAGAGAAACGCGAGCGCACCATCGTCGCGGTCGCCAGTGGCAAGGGCGGCGTCGGCAAGTCGACGGTCGCCGCCAATCTCGCCGTCGCGCTGGCGCGGCTGGGCAAGAAGATCGGGCTGGTCGACGCCGACATTTACGGCCCGTCGCAGCCGCGGATCATGGGGCAGCCGAACCGGCCGGACATGGTCGACGACCAGATCGTGCCGCTGCCCGCGCATGGCGTGCGGATGCTGTCGATCGGCCAGCTCATCGAGCCGGGGATGGCGGTCGCCTGGCGCGGACCGATGACGGCGAGCGCGATGTCGAACCTGATGGAAGGCGACTGGGGCGATTGCGAGTTGCTGGTGATCGATCTTCCGCCCGGCACCGGCGACGTCCAGATGACCCTCATCCAGAAGTGGAAGCCGGCCGGCGCGGTGATCGTCTCGACGCCGCAGGACCTCGCGCTGATCGACGCCACCCGGGCGATCGACATGTTCCGCAAGATGGACGTCGAGGTGACCGGGCTGATCGAGAATATGGCGGGCTACCAATGCCCCCATTGCGGAGAGCTGAGCGACCCGTTCGGCAGCGGCGGCGCCGAAGCGGCCGCCAAGGTCATGGGCATCCCGTTTCTGGGGCGGATCCCGCTGCGGCTGTCGATCCGCAAGGCGTCCGACGCCGGCACCCCGCCGGCGGCCGGCGAGGGAGAGGAAGCGACCCTGTTCCGGGATCTGGCGCGCCGGCTGCTCGAGCGGCTGGCCAAGGGGACACCGTCCTTCACCGTCGCCGGCTGACCAGCCGGTGACCCCTCCGCCCCGGATCGGGATCAGCCGGCGCTGGGGGTGATCGGGTTGTGGGGCTCGGCGCGCTCCATCAGGTCGGTCAGGGTCGCGCTCAGGCGATCGGCGGTGATCGGCTTGGTGATCACCGGCACGCCGGCGAAGCGGCCGTCGGGGTCGACCATCTCATAGCCGGTGCAGGCGACGAACGGGACGCCGCGACGCGTCAGTTCTTCGGCGAGCCCATGGGCCCAGCGGCCCTGCAGATTGACGTCGAGTATCGCCGCGTCGAGCTGGACGCCGCTCGACACCAGCCGCTGCGCTTCCTCGAGCGTGGTCGCCGGGCCGACGACCGACCAGCCCAGCCGCTCGAGCTCGTCGCCCAGCGCCATCGCGACCAGCTCCTCGTCCTCGACCAGGAGGACGTGGCGAACGGGCGCGCCCTCGTCGCCGGGTGAAGAGGGGGATGTCGTGTCGTCCATGTCCGCGCTCCTGTCGGCTCCCGAGGGATTCGCCCCGACCTTAGCAACATAAGTCCGGAGAGGCGCGAGGGTTTCGTGCAATCATGCTAAACCAGGATAAAGGGTCGGCGCCGTCTTCGGGACCCTGCCGCCCGCCCGGGAGTTGCCGCAGCGAAAGGAGCCGATCATGCCGCTGACCCGCGACGAAGAGATATACGAGCTGCTGGCCTCCACCCGGACGATCGCGATGATCGGCGCGTCCGACCGCCCCGACCGGCCGAGCTACGGGGTCATGGCCTATCTCCAGAGCCGCGGCTATCGCGTGCTGCCGGTCAATCCGCAGATCACCGGCGAGCACGTCCACGGCGAATATGTCTGGCGCGACCTTTCGCAGATCGGCGAGCCGATCGACATGGTCGACATCTTCCGCCGGCCCCAGGCGGCCGGCGAGGCGGTGGACGAGGCGATCGCCGCCGGCGCGAAATCGGTGTGGATGCAGATCGGCGTGATCAACGAGGAAGCGGCGGCTCGCGCCGAGGCGGCCGGGCTGAAGGTGGTGATGGACCGTTGCCCCAAGATCGACATTCCGCGCCTGCGGGTGCCGCCGGTGGCGCCGGCAGGCTGAGCCAGCGACCCAATTTTCCGGCTTGCCCCCTGATAATCGCCTCGGCGCCGTGCGCATGAGCCCGCCGCCCGCGCTTTTGCTCGGGCTCCGTCGAGGCTGATCGCAGTCCGCTTCCGCGTGCTGATTTCCAAAAGATCGATCGGCCCTGCGGGTTCGCGCGGGCGGCGCCGTCATGACCTTCGGGGATGCCGAACCGGCCGTTGCCTCGCTCGCGCGGACGAGGAGACGGTCGTTCGTTCGCCACCAGGAATTCGAAATCACGGCCGGCGCCGGGTGCCGCGCCGAACAAGAGGTCTCGTACATGCGCCAACTGCTTGCCGCCACCTGCCTGACTCCGGCCGTCCTCGGCCTCGCCGCGCCGCTCCATGCCGAGACGGTGATCAACGACGCCCGCACCGCGCCGCTGCGCACCTCCACCGTCGCCAATGGCGGCGCCGACGACATCCGCATCGGCACCAACGGCTCGGTCAAGCCGACTTCCGGGACCGCCATCACCATCGACAGCAACGACAATGTGATCAACCAGGGCACGATCCAGATCACCGGCGCGAACAATTCCACCGGAATCCTCGCCAATCCGGGCCGGGCCGGAACGATCACCAACAGCGGCAAGATCATCCTCGACGAGGATTATACCCCGGCCGACGGCGACAAGGACGGCGACAATGACGGTCCCTTCGCGCAGGGCAGCGGCCGCAACGGCATCCTCGTCGGTGCCGGCGGCACCTTCACCGGCCCCATCAGCAACAGCGGCACGATCACCATCGAAGGCAACCAGTCGGCAGGGATCCGGCTCGGCAGCCGACTGGCGGGGTCGCTCTCGAACGGCGGCACCATCGACGTGCTCGGCAACGATTCCTACGGCGTGCGCGCCGGCGCGGTCGACGGCAACGTCACGCTGAACGGTACGGTGCAGGCACGCGGCGCCAATTCCGTGGGCGCCGCCCTCGACGGCAATATAGGCGGTCGGCTGACCGTCCAGGGCAACATCAACGCGACCGGCTACCGCTCGACCACCGCCCCCGCCGATCCCTCCAAGCTCGACGCCGACGACCTGCTCCAGGGCGGGCCGGCGCTGCGCATCGCCGGCAACGTCGCCGGCGGCATCCTGTTCGACGTGGCGCCGCCCAACAACAGCACCACCGACGACGATGAGGACGATGACGGGATCAAGGACAGCGAGGAGGGCAATGCCGTCATCCGCTCCTACGGTGCGGCGCCCGCGGTGCAGATCGGATCGGCCACGCAGGATGTCGCGATCGGCGCCGTCGCCGGCCAGGCCTCCGGCCACGGCATCGTCATCAAGGGCATCATCGGCGGCAGCGGCGTCTATAGCGGAGTCGCCGGCAACGGCCTGGTGATCGGCGGGCTCGGCCGCAATGTCACGATCGCCGGCGGCATCACCGTCGCCGGCACGGTCGCGGCCAATGCCAACAATGCCGGCGCGACCGCGTTGCGCCTCGGCAGCGGCACCAGCGTCCCCAATCTTGTCAACAGCGGCGCGATCTCGGCCAGCGGCGGCGGCGGCACCGCCGCGACATCCACGCGGGCGCTGGTGATCGAATCGGGCGCCAGCCTGTCGACCATCCGCAACAGCGGCAGCATCACCGCCTCGGCGGGGGGCGCGAACGGATCGGCCGGCGCGATCATCGATCTCGCCGGCACGGTCGGGCTGGTCGAGAATAGCGGCACGATCGGGGCGGTCGCCGGCGCCGGCCCCGACAGCGCCATCGCCATCGATCTTCGCGCCAACAATGGCGGCGCCATCGTCCGGCAGACCGCGGCCGCGCAGAACGCGCCGGCCAGCGAGATCGTCGGCAACGTCCTTTTCGGATCCGGCGACGACCTGTTCGAGGTGGGCAGCGGCACCGTCGAGGGCACCACCCGCTTCGGCGCGGGCGCCGACCGGCTCAGCCTGAGCGGCAACGCCGCCTATATCGGCCAGGTCGATTTCGGCGCCGGCGCCAACACGCTTGCGCTGGCCGGCACCTCCCGCCTGACCGGCACGCTGGCCAATAGCGGCAGCCTGGCGGTCACGGTCAATGGCGGCGCGCTCGACCTCACCAATACCGGCACCGTGTCGCTGAACTCGCTGGCCGTCTCGGGCGGCGGATCGATCCGCGTCAACATCAACCCGGCCGGCGGCAACGGCACCTTGTACCAGGTCGCCGGGGAGGCGAGCTTCGCCACCGGATCGAAGCTGGTCGTGAATATCACCAACACGGCGGCGAGCGTCGGCAATTATGTCGTCGTCCGGGCCGGCACGCTGACCGGCGGATCGAACCTCTCGCTCGGCGAGGCGGTCCTTCCCTTCCTCTATGCGGGCTCGGTCAGCGCCAACCAGAATTCGGGCGAGGTGTCGCTGTCGATCCGGCGCAAGAACGCCACCGAGCTCGGCCTCAACCGGTCCGAGACGAGCGCGTTCGACGCCGTCTATGCGGCACTCGGCGAGGATGACGATATCGAGGGCGTCTTCCTCGGCGTCGCCGACGGCAACCAGTTCCGCGCCACGCTGCGCCAGATGCTGCCCGATCATGCCGGCGGCGCGTTCGAGACGGTGACGCAAGGTTCGCGCGCCACCACCCGCTTCCTGGCGGATCCGCGTGCGCCCGTCCTCGACATGGGCGGCTGGGGCTTCTTTCTCCAGCAGGTCGCCTGGGGATCGAGCACCGATCTCACCGACACCGCCGCCTATGAGGTGAGCGGCTGGGGCGCATCCGGCGGCGCCGAGATCAGGGCCGGGAACATGGGCGCCTTCGGTGTCGCCTTGTCCTACCTGCTCGGCGACGACGTCGACCGCAGCACCGACAACGAGGTGAGCACCGAGCAGTTCGAGCTCACCGGCTACTGGCGCGGGAGCTGGGGCAATCTGAGCGCCTTCGCCCGAGCCTCCGCGGCCCGGGTCGGCTTCGACTCGCTGCGCACCTTCATCGGCACGGTCGACGGCGAGACGGTGACCCGCGAGGCACGCGGCGACTGGAACGGCACATTGCTGTCGGCCGGGGCCGGCCTCTCCTACGAGGTGCGGACCGGACGGCTCAGCATCCGCCCGGCAGCGACCCTCGAATATTATACGCTGGACGAGAGCGGCTATACCGAGACCGGCGGGGGCGACGGATTCAACCTCGTCGTCGGCGGGCGTGACAGCGACGAGCTGGCGGCGAGCGGAACCCTCACCTTGGGCTACGATCTCGCCAGCCTCGACCCGGAAGAGACCTTCTTCCGCGTCGAGATCGAAGGCGGCCGCCGTCAGATCGTCGGAGGATCGCTCGGCAGCACGACCGCGCGCTTCGCCGACGGCGAGGAATTCACCCTGGTGCCGGACGAGCGGGAGAGCGGCTGGACCGGTCGGCTGCGGCTGCTCGGCGGCAGCCGCCATCTTCGCGTCGGCGGCGAGGTCGGCGCCGAGGAGCAGTTCGGCGAGGCCGCCATCTCGGCGCGCCTGACCCTGCACTCGACCTTCTGAGCAACCCAGGCCTCTCCCCTCGCGGGGCGGGAATTCGGGAGCGGTCGATCCGATGATATCGGGTCGGCCGCTTTCGTTATCCGGGTCTCCGCCGGGTCCGAGCCGCGGCAAGCCTGCCGCCGGCCGACGACAGCTCTAGCTGCCCCACCTCATGCCCATGGCGTTGGTGCTCGCCATCCGCACGTCGGTCGTTCGCATCGACGTATCGGGGGCGAGGAACCGGACGCGCCGATTGGCGAAGTCGAACGACACCCGCTCGAACAGCTGCAGCGCGTCCATGCCGAGCAGGATCGCCGGCTGCTCGGTCAGTTGCAGCTTCCGGAAGGGCTGCACGTCGGCGAAGGCGACGGGCAGGTTGCGGATGCCGGCGCCGCCGATCCTGATTTCGCGGGCAATACCATATTCGGCCTCGAGGATTCCGCCAGTGACGCTCATCATCCGGATCGGATGGAGGGCGCTCAGCCGGCGCCGTGCCTCGAGTCGACGGCGAAGGGCGCTGTTGGCGACCGTCACCTGCGATCCGGTATCGACGATGACGTAGATGCGCTGGCCGTCGAACGTTGCGTCGACGAGGAGCAGATGGCCGTAGCGGTTGCGCGCGCTGACCACGATCGTGTCGCTCGGCCACCGTTGCTCACGACGCCGCGACGGCGTCACCGTCATCACCTGGTTGATGAAATCGAGCTCGACGCGCTGCGATTGCAGGCTGTCGATGCCGAGCAGCCCTTCGGCGCCGAGATGGTGACGGGCGAGAGCGGGCGCATGGATATCGCTGACCGTCCGCCGGCCGATCTCGAGCTCGGGGATGACGAAGGTGTCGATCCGGCTGACCTCGGTCATGCTGTGCACG
This sequence comes from Sphingosinicella terrae, assembly GCF_003347635.1. GTDB lineage: Bacteria > Pseudomonadota > Alphaproteobacteria > Sphingomonadales > Sphingomonadaceae > Allosphingosinicella > Allosphingosinicella terrae. The sequence continues at coordinate 12,515 of NZ_QDFY01000016.1, read as the reverse complement.
ACGGCCGTGCGGCCGGGGTTGAGTTCGAGCCGGTTGGCGAGCTCGCGCGAGATCGCGGTCCGCTCGGCACCGGTGTCGACGATGAAGCTGTAGGGGCCCTGACCGTCGATGGTGACCGGCACGGTCATGCGCTGGGTCCGGTCCTCCTCGAAGCCGAGCGTCTCGGCGAAAGCCGTTTCGGGGGAGGCGGTGGTCGGATTGGGCGGAGCCAGATCGACCGGTTGGGGCTGCTGCTGGGCGGGCAGCGGCGCCGCCGTCGTCAGCAGCGCGAGGGCAAGAGCCTTGAGGGTAGATTGCATCACTGTTCTCCCGCCCACCGAGGACAGTGTAGCCCCAACCCGCGTGAATTACACTACCGCCATTGCCCGCTCGCGAAGCCGCTCGACGGCGGCGCCGTGGATGCCGGCCGCGGCGACGAGCACGCCGAACGCCTCGCCGGACGCGGTGTTGAAGGCGAGGGGCTGGCCGAGCGCGCCGGTGACGGTGGCGCCCGCCTCGTCCGCGATCAGAGCGGCGGCGGCGATGTCCCATTCATAGCCCCAGCGCAAGGTCGCGACGAGATCGGCCTCGCCGGCCGCGACCATGGCGATGCGCAGCGCGATCGAGTTGGGCCGCGACACGGCGACCAGATCGCCGTCCGCATCGGGAAGATGCTCCGCCGGGACCCGCGCGCCGCCGAGTTCCAGTCGCTTGCTGGCCTGGAGCGGCTCACCGTTGCGCCAGCTGCCCTGCCCGCGCGCCGACGTCCACAATTCGCCCCGCATCGGCGCCGACAGCACGCCGAGCACCGGCACGCGGTCCTCGACCAGCGCCACCGACACGCACCAGCCCGGCCGTTGCCGCAGATAGTCGCGGGTGCCGTCGATCGGATCGACCACCCACAGACGGCGCCGTTCGATCCGGTCGGACAGGTCCAGGCTCTCCTCGGACAGCCAGCCCGCTTCGGGGTCGAGCGCCCTCAGCTGCTCGTGGAGAAAGGCGTCGACCTCGAGGTCGATGTCGCAGACGGGATTTCCGGGACTCTTTTCCCAGCGCCCGAAATCGCTGCCGCAGGCGGCGGCGGCGATGCGGCCGGCCTCGGCGGCGATCCGCGCGACGACGTCGAGGTCCGCACCCAAGGACTCAGGCTCCCGCGACGGTCAGGCCTTCGACCCGCAGCGTCGGCACGTTGATCGCGCGGCGATGGTCGAGATCGTCGGCGGCGCTCAGCGTGCGGAACATCTCGATCAGATTGCCGGCGATGGTGATCTCGGCGACGGCGGTGGTCAGCTCGCCATTCTCGATGACGAAGCCGGAAGCGCCGCGGCTATAGTCGCCGGTGACCGTGTTGACGCCCTGCCCGATCAGCTCGGTCACGTAGAGACCGCGAGCGATGTCGGCGCGAAGCGCTTCGGGCGACTGCGCCCCCGGCTCGATATGGACGTTGGTGGCGCCGACGCCGGGCGCGCCGCCCGTGCCGCGACTGGCATGACCGCTGGTCTCGAGACCGAGCTGCCGCGCGGCGGCGCTGTTGAGCAGCCAGCCGGTGACGCGCCCGCCGTCGATCAGCCGGGAGGGCCGCGTCGCCACGCCCTCGCCGTCGAAAGGTTTGGAGCGGAGCCCGCGCCGCCGATGCGGATCGTCGACCACTTTGATTGCGTCCGGGAAGATGGCCTCCTCCTCCCGGCCAAGCAGGAAGCTGGTCTTGCGGGCGATGGCGGCGCCGCTCATCGCACCGAGAAGATGGCCGACGAGGCTGCCGCCGACCCGAGGGTCGAACAATACCGGCATGGTGCCGCTCGGCAGCTTGCCCGGATCGAGGCGCCCCAGCGCGCGGGTGGCGGCGAGGCTGCCGAGCGGAGCGGGTCCCTCCAGATCGGCATAATGGCGAACCTGGTGGCTCGCCGAATCGCGCTGCATTCCGGCGCCGGTGCCGGCGATGACGCTGACGCCCGCGCTGTAGCCGCTGGACGTATAGCCGCGGACGAAGCCGTGGCTGGTGGCGAGCGCGACGACGCTTCGCCCCGCACTGATCCCGGCCCCTTCGCTGTTGGTGATGCCGGGGACGGAGCGGGCGGCCTCCTCCATCTCGAGCGCCCGCGCCTTGAGCTCGCCCGGCGAAGGATCGGCCTCGTCGTCGCCGTCGATGTCGACCGGCTCGCCGCGATAGAGGCGGCCTTCCGGCGCCAGGCCGGAATAGGGATCCTCGGGCGCCTCGCGCGCCATCGCGGCGGCACGGTCGACCAAGGCGGCGAGCGCGTCGGGCGAGAGATCGGACGAGGAGACGCTCGCCGAACGGCGCCCGACGAAGAATCGCAGGCCGATCTCCTCGCCTTCCGACCGGCCGACATCCTCCAGCGCGCCGAGGCGGACCTGGACGCCGGTCGAAGCCTCGCCGACATAGAGGACATCGGCGGCATCGGCGCCCGCTTTGCGGGCGGCGTGGATGAGGGCGGCGGCGCGCCCTTCGGCTTCCTGGACGTCAAGCATGGGGGGCAGTTAGGGTCCGGACGCGTGATCGGCAATGGTCGTGATCGCGGGTCCCGGCCCGGGCGCGCTCCCGTCAGGAGCGATGGATCAGGCCGTGCCGACGACCAGGCAGGCGAGGAACATGAGCAGGCCGGCGAAGCGATTGGAGCGGAACTTGGCGAGGGCATCGTCGCCTTCCTCCGTCTTCAGCGTCGCCACCTGCCACAGGAAGTGGAGCGCCACCGGCAGCAAGGCGAGCAAGGCGTAGCCTTCCTGGCGCAGCCCGGAAATGGCGAGCGCCCAGAGGACGAGCGCGGCGGCGTAGCAGAAGGCGACTCCCAGCCGCGCATGACGGCCCAGCGCCCGCGCCGACGAGCGCACGCCGACCAGCGCGTCGTCCTCGCGATCCTGCAGCGCATAGATGGTGTCGTAGCCGATCACCCAGAAGATCGAGCCGGCATAGAGGAGCAGGCCCGGTGCCGTCAGCGAGCCGGCGATCTGCATCCACCCGACCAGGGCCGCCCACGAAAAGACGAGGCCGAGCCAGGCCTGCGGCCACCAGGTGATCCGCTTCATGAACGGATAGAGGGCGACCGGCGCCAGGCTGGCGAGCGCCACGATCTGCGCCGGCCGGTCGAGCTGGAGCAGGACGACGAGGCCGACCAGGCTCATCGCCGTCAGCACCGCCCAGGCGCCGCGAAGCGAGGCCCGGCCGCTCGCCAGGGGCCTCAGGCGAGTGCGCTCGACCCGGCGATCGAGATCGCGGTCGACGATGTCGTTATAGACGCAGCCGGCGCTTCGCATCGCCCAGGCGCCGAGCGCAAGCCAGGCGACGAGCGCCCAACCGTCGACGCCGCCGCCTTCCTTCCACAGGCCGGCCAGGGCGGCCGCCCAGGCGCCCGGCCAGAAGAGCAGCCAGGCGCCGATCGGCCGATCCAGCCGGATCAGCGAGGCATAGGGCCGGGCGGCGCGGGGAAGCGCACCGATGAGGCCACGCCTCTCGCTGTCGGGAACCACGTCTTCGGCGGCGATGTTCATCGCGCCGCCATAGCGCCTGCGCACCGCATTTCGAAGCTTGCCCGATCGCTCGGCAGCGGCAACATCGCAGCGGGAGTCGAACTGACCAAGGAGCCTCCGATCTCATGCCCGCGACTCCCGCCTGGCCGCCGTCGAGCCTGCCGCGACTGTACATCGACCAGGCGCTGGCCGCGGATACGCTTCTGACCCTGGACGGGCCGGCGGCCAATTATCTCGGCAACGTCCTTCGGCTGCAGCCGGGGGCCGAGGTGAAGCTGTTCGACGACCGCACCGGCGAATGGCTGGCACAGATCAAGGCGGCGGGCCGCAAGCGGGTTTCGCTCGAAATCCGGCGACGGCTTCGGGAGCGCGAGCCCGCGCCGGACCTGTGGCTGCTCTTCGCGCCGATCAAGCGGGGCAGGATCGACTGGCTGGTGGAGAAGGCCACCGAGCTCGGCGCGGCGCGGCTGCTTCCGGTGCTGACCCAGCGCACCATCGTCGACCGGCTCAACCTGGATCGGCTGCGCGCCCATGCGGTCGAGGCGGCGGAGCAATGCGACCGGACCGCGCTCCCCGAGCTGGCCGAGCCGGTGCGGCTCGACGCGCTGCTGCGCAGCTGGTCTGCGGGGCGATCCTTGCTGTTCGCCGACGAGGAAGGCGGCGTTCCTTTGGCCGAGGCCGCCGGTCCGGCCCCGGCGGCGATCCTGATCGGGCCGGAAGGCGGGTTCACCGCGGCCGAGCGCGACGCGATCCGCTCGCTGGAGGCGGCGCGGCCGGTCTCGCTGGGGCCGCGGATCCTGCGCGCCGAGACCGCCGCCGTGGCCGCGATCGCCTTGTGGATGAGCGCCGCCGGCGACTGGAGCCGGCCGCCGCGCTCCGCGCCGCCCGAGCAATAAGGCAGGCTGATGGGTAGCCCGTTGAAACCCGCTGGCGGGGCGCCCGCGGCCCCGCTAGAGCGGCGGCGATGACGACCCGCACCGGCCCGCTCAAGGGCGACCATCCCATCGAAGGCCGCGAGGATCTGCTCGCCGTCTTCGCCGGCGGCGAGAAGCCGCGCGAAGCTTGGCGGATCGGCACCGAGCATGAGAAATTCGTCTATCGGCGCAGCGATCATAGCGCTCCCGCTTATGACGCGCCGGGCGGCATTCGCGACCTGCTCACGGAGATGGTCTCCTTCGGCTGGACCCCTGTCGAGGAGAATGGCAACATCATCGCGCTGACTGGCCCGGACGGGGCGGTGAGCCTGGAGCCCGCCGGCCAGCTCGAGCTTTCCGGCGCGCCCCGCGAGCATCTCCACGAGACCTGCTGCGAGGCCGGGCGGCACCTCGCCCAGGTCAAGGCGGTGGGCGACGAGCTCGGAATCGGCTTCCTCGGCCTCGGCATGTGGCCGGACAAGAGCCGGGCTGACCTGCCGGTGATGCCCAAGGGCCGCTACGCGATCATGCTCTCCTACATGCCCAAGGTCGGCAGCCTCGGCCTCGACATGATGCTTCGCACCTGCACCATCCAGACCAACCTCGACTATGAGTCCGAGGCGGACATGGCGATGAAGTTCCGGGTCGGCCTGGCGCTTCAGCCGCTCGCCACCGCCCTGTTCGCCAACTCGCCTTTCACCGAGGGCAGACCGAACGGCTTCCTTTCCTATCGCAGCCACATCTGGTCGGACACCGACGCGGACCGGACCGGCATGCTGCCTTTCGTCTTCGAGGACGGCTTCGGCTACGAGCGCTATCTCGATTTCGCGCTCGACGTGCCGATGTACTTCGTCTTCCGGGACGGACGCTATATCGACACCTCCGGCCAGTCCTTCCGCGATTTCCTCGACGGTCGGCTGCCGGCGCTTCCCGGCGAGCGGCCGCTCGTCTCCGACTTCACCGATCACCTCTCCACCATCTTCCCGGAAGTGCGCCTGAAGAGCTTCCTCGAGATGCGGGGCGCGGACGGAGGCCCGTGGAACCGGATCTGCGCCCTTCCCGCTTTCTGGGTCGGGCTGCTCTACCAGCCGGACGCCCTCGCCGCCGCCTGGGACGAGGTGAAGAACTGGCCGATCGAAGCGCACCAGGCGCTCAGGGACGCCGTCCCGAAGCTTGGCCTGCGCGCCCCGACCGCGACCGGCGAGACCCTGCTCGAGCTCGGCCGCCGCGTCCTCGCGATCGCCGAAGCGGGGCTCAACGCGCGCGGCAAGCTGAACGCCTCGGGCGACAACGAATCCGGCTTCCTCGATCCGCTGCGCGAGGTGCTGGCGTCGGGCAAGACCCCGGCCGAGCGGCTGCTCGAAAGCTATCATGGCGAATGGGCGGGCGACTTGTCCCGCATCTACGAGGAAGAGAGCTTCTGATGACCGACGCGCGAGCCGCAGAGCGACGCACGCTCTATCCTCCGATCGAGCCGTTCGCGACCGGCCGGCTGGACGTCGGCGACGGTCACAGCCTCTATTGGGAAAGGTGCGGCACCAAGGGCGCGAAGCCGGTCGTCTTCCTCCATGGCGGACCGGGCGCCGGGTGCAGCCCCGATCATCGGCGCCAGTTCGATCCCGCGCGCTACGACATATTGCTGTTCGACCAGCGGGGATGCGGACGCTCGACCCCGCATGCCAGCCTCGAGGCGAACACGACCTGGCATCTCGTCGATGACATCGAGCGGCTGCGTGCGCTGATCGGCCATGACAAATGGATGGTGTTCGGCGGGTCTTGGGGCTCGACGCTGGCCCTCGCCTACGCGCAGGCGCATCCCGGACGGGTCACCGAGCTGGTGCTTCGCGGCATCTTCACCTTTCGCCAGTCGGAGCTGGACTGGCTCTACCGCCATGGCGCGTCGGAGATCTTTCCCGACAAGTGGGAGGCGTTCCTGGCCCCGATCCCGGAGGCCGAGCGCGACGATCTCGTCGCCGCTTATCATCGCCGCCTGACCGGTCGCGATCCGGCGGCGCAGCTCGCCGCCGCCAAGGCCTGGAGCCAATGGGAAGCGGAGACGGTGACCCTGCTCCCCAATCCCCACGTCATCGAGGAGCATACCGAGGACGATTTCGCGATCGCCATCGCCCGGATCGAGAATCACTACATGGTCAACAAGGGCTGGATCGAGGAGGGGAGCCTGATCCGGAACGCCGCCCGGCTGAAGGACATTCCGGCGGTGATCGTCCAGGGGCGCTACGATTGCTGCACGCCGCCGGTGACGGCCTGGGACCTGCACAAGGCGTGGCCGGAAGCGAAGCTCGAGATCGTTCCCGACGGCGGCCATCTGTTCAACGAGCCCGGAATCCTCGACGGCCTCGTCCGCGCCAGCGACGCCTTCGCCGCGCGCTGAATTCGATACCGGCCCACGGGCCGCGCCGCTACCATCGGCCGGCTCGGCGATTCGCCGGCCGGCATCCATTCGGGGGGAATCATGAATCATCGTCTCAAAGCCGCGGCCTTCCTGCTGGGCGCGTCGCTCGTCGCGCTGCCCGCCCTCGCCCAGCCCGCCGCGACGCCGAGCTGGTCGGCCGACGGCCGCCTCGAGGACAGCGACAGCCAGGACGGCGACCGGCGCTACGACGATCACCGGCTGACCCTGGAGGCCGGGCGCCGCTACCAGATTTCGGCCAGCTCCGACGATTTCGACACCGTGATCCGGCTCTACCGGGCGGGCGCCGACGAACCGGTGGCGACCAACGACGATTATGGCGGCAGCTTCAACTCGCGGCTGGTCTTCACGCCGGAGGCCGCGGGCGAATATCGCCTCCGGGTCCTTGCTTATTCGGGCGACGGCCGGGGCGCCTATCGGGCCGAGGCGGGGATCCTGCCGCCGCTGCCGCCGGCCGCGCAGGTTCCGCAGGGCCGCGGCTTCGAGGGCCAGGGCCGGCTGGAGTCCGCGCCGACGCAGCCGGAAGGCGCGGACCAGGCCTATGTCGAGCCGCCTTATGCCGAGCACCGGCTCCAGCTCGAGGCGGGGCGCCGCTATCGCTTCTCCGCCACTTCCGAGGATTTCGACACCCAGATCCAGCTGGTTCGCGAATCCGACGAGAGTGTCGCGGCCGAGAATGACGATTATGGCGAGGGCCTCAATTCGCGGGTGAGCTTCGCCTCGGAGGAGAGCGGCATCTACTCGCTGCGGGTGCGCTCGGTCGGCGGCAATGGCGGCGCCTATCGGGTGGGTGCCGAATTGCTGCCGCCGCTGCCGGCGCCGAACGCCGCGCCGGCCGGTGAGCGCGCGCAGACGGTCTGGCACATCTGGCAGGGCGAGCTGTCGAGCAGCGATCCCGACAATGAAGGGCAGTTTTTCGACGACTATCTGGTGCGGATGCGCGCCGGCGAGACCAGGCTGGTGATCGCCGATGCCGACGGCTTCGACACGACCGTGGCGGTGCTGCCGATGAGCGGGCGCAACGGCCAGCCGCTCTACATGGACGACGATTCCGGACCGGGCGTCAATTCCTTGCTCGCCTTCCAGGCCAGCGAGGACGGTGATTATGTCGTGCGGGTGAGCTCGTTCAGCGCCGGCGCCGCGGGCGCCTACCGCCTGCGGATCAGCGAGCCGGTCACTCCGCCGCTGCCGGCCGAGGCGGGCCCGGCCGATCTCGGGATGGACGACCACTCAGGGCATTGATCAGGCGGGGGATGGGGCCGTTGCGCTCCATCCACTCGGCATATTCGCGATAGGCGGGGTCGGCCATCAGGTGCCGCTCCTCGGTACGCGCGCGCCAGTAATAGACGCCGCCGATCAGGGCGAGCACCACCGTGTTGCGGACCATGTCGACCGGGTTTCCGGTGCTCGCAAGGAAGGGCAGCGCCGCGAACCACCAGAACAGGTTCTTCGACAGATAGGCCGGATGCTTGCTCCAGGCATAGGGCCCGTTGGTCAGGATGCCGCGATGGGTGAGGTTGGAGAAGCGGATGCCGAACGCCACCGTCGCCCAGGCATAGACGCCGGTCAGGAAGACCAGCCAGACCGCGTTCAAGGTCATCAGCCACGGATGATCGGCCAGCCACCAGGTCCAGTCTTCGGCGCCGATATGATAATCGAGCGGCCCGCCGGGATTCATCAGGATGAAGGGCGGATAGCAGATCAGGGCGGCGACCCATCCGGCCGTATAGGGGTTGGCGGATCGGATATGCGCGTCGAGCGGCTTCAGGGTGAGGGCGTAGCCGACGGTCGCGAACACGACGTCGATCATGAACATGACCGCGATCAGCCAGCGCGCCAGATTGGCGGGATTGTCGGCGATCCAGGCCCATTCCAGCCGGATCGTCTCCGCCCAATTGCCGGGCACGATCGAGATCATGAAGGCGAGGAAGAACCCCTTCACGGCCCAGGCGCGCAGGAAATCGTATAGGATCTCGCGGTCGGCGGCCTCGGGACGGCCGATCAGCCACTGCCCGAAATGCCAGGCGCCGTCGCGCGGCTCGGCCAGCCGGCGGTCGAGCCACAGGAGATAGGGGAAGGACAGCAGGACCATCGGGATCGCGGCGACGCCGATCACCTGCATGGCGAACAGATAGGCGCCGTCCCAATACCAGCGGGCGATGCAATAGAGCGCGCCGATCACGCCCCAGATGCCCCACAGCCCGGCAAGCTTGACCAGGCTGATATCGATCGTCTCGCGCAGGGGTCGCGGCGCGGCATCCCAGTCGATCCCGGTGGTCGGCCGGCGGTGGACCTTGTCGACCAGGATCGACCAGAGCAGCATCGGCACGGCGCACGCGACCAAGGCGGTCAGCGCGGCGAGTGGCCCGATCATGCCGAAATGGCGGGCCACCAAGGTCCACAAAACGAGACCGCCGAGCCCGACCAGGCCGGTCGCGGCGCTGACCGCCGACGCCGGACGCGGATCGGTGTGGGGCGCGTCGCCCGGCTTCGCTTCGACGGTCATGGCGGCCCTCCATAAGGGCCAGAGGTAAGCAAGCGGTGAAAGCGGCGTCCGGTGCCGGTTCGGTACGGCGAAAGAACGATCCCGCCGGTAAGCACTTCTTAAAGCAGTTTTCCGGCAGAAGGGGAAAAGACGAGACTGGGCGCTTGCTGCGAGGACGAAAGATGCTGACTGAAAACCGCATCGAGGAGACCCGCTTCTCCTTCTCCGATCGGGTCCCCGATCCGCCCGAACGGCGGCAGCAGGACCGGGTCGTCACCATCCTCAGGGTCGGAACCTTGATCATCGACGGCCGCCGCGAGCTGTGCCTGATCCGCAACATCTCTGCAGGCGGACTGCTCGCCCACGTCTACAGCCCGGTCGAGCCGGAGCAGAAGGTGCTCGTCGAGCTGAAGTCGAACCAGCAGATCGAGGGCCGGATCGCCTGGGTGAAGGACGAGAATGCCGGGATCGCCTTCGACGTCCCGGTCGACATCACCGCTTTGCTCGCCAATCCACCGGTGCTGCCCAATGGCTGGCGGCCGCGCATGCCCCGCGTCGAGGTCGACCGGCTGGCCACCCTGCGCGACGGGGCCGTGACCCACTGGGTCCATATCCGCGACATCTCGCAGGGCGGGGTGAAGCTGGAATTCGAGCAGCCGCTCGAGATCGGCGCCGAGATCGTCATCACCCCCGAACATTTCGGGCCGGTGGCCGGGACGGTGCGCTGGCAGAAGGACCGCTTCTGCGGCGTCTCGTTCAATCAGGCCGTCCCGTTCGATCAGCTCATCGCCTGGCTGAAGCGCGGAAGCTGATCCTCCCGCCGATTGCGCTTCGCCGTCCGATTTGCGATGGAGCATAGCGTTCGCGGACGGAGGCAGCAGCGTGACAGCGGAAATCATCGACGGGCGCGCTCTGGCCGCCCGCGTCGTCGAGGACGTCAGGCGGGAGATGGCTGGGTTGCCGCGGCCGCCCGGCCTCACCGTGCTCCTCGTCGGCGACGATCCCGCCAGCCACCTCTATGTCCGCGGCAAGATCAAGCTGGCCCGCGACCTCGGCTTCGCCGCCGATGTCACGCTGCTGCCGGGGGACGCCACCGAGGCGCAGGTGCTGGCCGAGATCGCCCGCTTCAACCAGGACGACACGATCGACGGCATCCTCGTCCAGCTGCCGCTGCCCAAGCAGATCAACACGCTGCGCGTGATGGCGGCGGTGGATCCGGCCAAGGATGTGGACGGCCTCCATGCGCTCAATGCCGGCCTGCTCTCGCAGGGCGCCGAAGGGCTCATCCCCTGCACGCCTTTGGGCTGCCTCAAGATCATCCGGTCGGTGGTGCCCGACCTCACCGGCATGCACGCGGTCGTCATCGGCAGCTCCAACATCGTCGGCAAGCCGATGGCGGCCTTGCTGCTCGAGGCGCGCGCGACGGTGACGGTCGCGCACGTCCATACCCGCGACACGCCCTTCATCTGCCGGGGCGCCGACATCCTGGTGAGCGCGGTCGGCAAACCTGGCCTCGTCCGCGGCAACTGGATCAAGCCGCGGGCGATCGTCGTCGACGTCGGAACCACCCGCATCGCCAAGCCCGGGGGCGGCTACCGGGTCGCCGGCGACGTCGACTTCGAGGAGGCGCGCGAAGTGGCCGGGGCGATCACGCCGGTGCCGGGCGGCGTCGGGCCGATGACCATCGCCTGCCTTATGGAGAATACGCTCCGCGCCGCGAAGGCACGTCTGCGGCGGGCGGAGGCGAAATCGGCGGTTGCGGGCTGACCGGCTGGAGCGGGTAGCGGGAATCGAACCCGCATCACAAGCTTGGAAGGCTAGTGCTCTACCATTGAGCTATACCCGCCCGCGCCGAGGGCATGACCTAATCCGGCCGGTACATTTTGCAAGAGGGGACGTGACGCCCGCCCCTCCCCGCCGTCGCGGTCAATCCTCGGCATCCGCTTCCCGCGGCGACTCGATCCAGCTGGCGATCCAGGTGGGCAGGAGCAGGCTGACGGCCTGAACCCCGAAGCCGAGATTGATCCAGTCGAGCGGCCCCTGCGGATGCCAAAGAAAGGGTGCGCCGGCGGCGGCCATGTAGAAGCAGCCGAGCATCATCACGACGCCGAGCACGATTCCGGCGATGGCGTGCGCCTGCGACTTCACCATCAGTTCCCGCTCGTCGAGCGGCCCGGTCGCGGTCGCGGTGAAGCGCGGCCCCAGGGCGCGTAGAAAGCCCGCGGCGAGGAAAGCGCCGTAGAAGAAGAACCACCCGACGAAATAATCGGGGATCGCGCGTCCGGCGTTCGCCATGATCCCATAGCCCGCGACCAGAGCCGCGATCACCAGCAGCGGCGTCCAGCGGTAGCTGCGCGGCTCCGATTTCATGAAGATCAGGCGGTCGATCCGCGTCGCGTAGACGAGGCGGTCCATTCTCTCGAGCAGGCTCATGGATTTCGCTCTCCCGCCGCGGCGGCGCGGCGCATGGTGTCGGCGACGGATTCGAAGGGACGGAAGGAAAAGAGCAGCTCGATCGGAACGCCGAAGAAGGCGGCGATCTTCATCGCCAGCTCGAGGCTGGGCTTGTAGTCGCCCCGCTCGAGATAGCCGATCGTCTGATTGTTCACGCCCACCGCTTCCGCAAGCTCGCGGCGGGTGACGCCGCGCTCGGCGCGGAAGACGGCAATGCGGTTATAGAGAATCCCCACGACACCATCATCTCTCAGCAACGAGATGTTGTGTATACACAACGAACCATTAGGCCGTCAAGACGATGCGACTGCAGCTCAGCTCAGCGGTCCTCCGTGGCGATCATCTCACTCCGGGATTCGGCCGCAGCCTCTGCCCGGCGGCGAGCTGTTCTTGGGCCGGTTCGGGAACGTAAGAAGGGCGCGGCGGCCGAAGCCACCGCGCCCCTGCTTCGTTCGACCATGCCCGGCGAGGGCCGAGCTCAGAAGTCCTTCCAGTCGTCGGCATCGGCGACATGGGCGAGGACGCCGTTGCCGTTGGCCTTGGCGCCGGCGAGCGGCTTGACCGGGGAGACGTAGCCGCCCTTCTTCGGCGCGGCCGACGCGGCCGGGGCCGCCTTGCGCGCCTTCGCCGGAGCGCGGCGGCTTTGGCCCTCGTCGCCGATCTCGAACTGGCCGGCCTGCTCGGCCAGCGCCTCGACCTCGCCCGACAGGTTGCGGGCGGCCGCCGAGGTCTCCTCGACCATCGCCGCATTCTGCTGGGTCGACTG
>NZ_QDFY01000015.1 GCF_003347635.1 Sphingosinicella terrae | reverse complement strand
CTCGCTCGGAGCCCATGTCGAGAATCTCTACCTCACCGGACGCGAGGCGATCAACGGCACCGGCAACGATCTCGCCAACAAGATCGTCGGCAACAGCGGCTCGAACACGCTTCGGGGCGAAGGCGGCGACGACCTGCTGATAGGCGGCGATCGCTTCGACCGGCTCTACGGCGGCGAAGGCAATGACAGGCTGGAGGGCGGCGCCAATGCCGACCGCTTCTGCTTCGACTCCGCTCTCGGATCGGACAATGTCGATGTCATCCTCGACTTCGCCGGAGGCGAGGACAAGATACTGCTCGACGACGCCGTCTTCCGGGCGTTGCCGTCCGGAGCGCTGGCCGAAGATGCTCTGGGGATCGGCAGCGCGGCCACCACGGCAGCCCATCGCATCGTCTACGATCCCACCAGCGGGGCTTTGTCCTACGACGCCGATGGCGCCGGCGGAGCGGTCGCGGTCCAGTTCGCCAATATCAACGATCTGCCACCGATGCTCGTTGCCAACGACTTCGTCGTGATCTGACGACTCAGTCTTCCGCCGCCAGTGCCGCCAGCTTCTTCGGCGCCACGGCGCGATAGCTTTCGGCGATCCAGCGCTCGAGCAGCTCGAGGTCGGGCGTCTCGCCCGGGGGAAAGCGGCAGCTGATCCAGCCCGAGCGGCCGAGACCGTAGCCGGCCGGCTCGGCGAAATCGAAGACGAGGGCGAAGTCTCGGCTGACGGGAAGCTTGACCGTGAGGCTGAGCCTGCCGTCGCTGCAATCGAGCCAGGTGAAGGTCTTCCCTCTCACCTTGAGCGCGGTATGCCCCCAGGGGAAATCCTCGACGGCCTCGGGAAAGGCGAGGCCGTGCGCCCTGAGCGCAGCAAGGTCCGCCTCGGCCGGCATTGGCGGCTATTCCAGTTCGGCCATGAAAGGCGGATCCGGGATCGCGGCCGCCGCATGGGCGAGCAGGTCGCCCCAGCGCGCCGAAAGATCGTCGAAATAGGAATCGTCGGCTTCGATTCGCCGGGTGAGCGGCGGCCGCCGGTCCGAGGGAATCACCACCAGGTCGAGCGGCCGCGCGATGGCGAGGTTGGAACGGATCGAGGCGTCGAAGGAGAGGAAGCCGATCTTCACCGCTTCCGCCAACGAGGTCGCGGGATCGATGACCCGGTCGAGGATCGGCCGCCCATATTTGTGCTCGCCGATCTGGAAGAAGGGCACGTCCGGCTTGCATTCGATGAAATTGCCTGCGGAATAGACCAGATAGAGGGCCGGCGGCGCCTGGCCGATCCGGCCGCCCACCAGCATGGTCGAGGCGCCGCTGATCTTGATCGAGGCGAGCGCCTGCCCGACCGTGCGATTGGCGACCTGCATCGCCTCGCCGACCAGCTGTGCCGCCCGGAACATCGTGCTCGCACCCTCGATCGTCCGGGTGAGCTGCCCCTCCTCGTCCGCGGGAAGGCCTTCGCGCAGCAAGCTGATGACGGTCTGGCTGGTGGAGAGGTTGCCGGCGGTGGCGACGTAGAGGCTGCGGTCGGGCCGATCGATCAGGCAATGGAGCTTGCGATAGGAGGAGATGTCGTCGACCCCGGCATTGGTCCGGGTATCGGCCATCATGATCAGCCCGGCGTCGAGCAGCAGGCCGAGGCAATAGGTCATGGCGCGGGCGTCCTCCCCCTCAATTCTGTGACTGGGCCTGCGCCTGCCGCATCGCCCGGTCGACCCGTACCTCTACCTTCAGTTCCTCGGCGCCGCCACCCGCCCGCGCGCCGGCCACCGGCGCGGCGTCGCGGTAATCGAGGCCGCTGGCGACTCGGACATAGGCATCGTCGGTGCAGATGCCGTTGACCGGATCGAAAGCGGTCCAGCCGAGATCCTCGATCCAGGCTTCCGCCCAGGCGTGGCCGGCCTCCTGGACCAGCGCACCGTCGCGCCGGAAGAGGTGACCCGAAACATAGCGGGCGGGAAGGCCGATCCGCCGGACCGTCGCGATCATGACATGGGCGAAGTCCTGGCACACGCCGTGGCCGGCGTCGCAGGCCTGCTCGGCGGTGGTGTCGACGGCGGTCGCCTGCGTGTCGAACTGGAACTCCGAATGGAGCCGCGTGGCGAGGGCATGGAGCTTGTCGAGAACCGGGCCGGCGCGGCGCGTGGTCCATCGGGCGAGGCGATCGATGGCCGGCCCGGGCGCGGTGAGCGGCGTCGGGCGGATGAACACGCCGGGCGGAAGATCGTGCGGAAGTCCCTGGATGATCCCGGCGCGATCCTCGGTCAGCACGCGTCCGGCGACGGAAACGGCAAGGCTCGACATCGGCCGATCGATGTAGAGCATTTGGACGATATTGCCGTAACCATCCTGATGCTCGCGAAGCTTCGCGTCGCAATCGACGTCGATCCGCCAGTCGAGAACAGACTGGCCCGCGAAGCTGGCCGGCGTGACGCGCAGCAGCTGGACGATGCGGCGCGGCGGATCCTCGTAATGATATGCGGTGGTGTAGTGGATCGACAGATGCATGAGGGCGTCATCCGAACCTGAATTGCCGCGCGATCGCCTCGTCGAGCGCGGCATTGTCACGGATCTGGTCGTGCAGCCATTCGTGAAGGCCCGACTGGAGGACGGCGCCGATCTGCGTGTCCTCGAGGCGCGCGGAGCGCTTCCGGGCGAGGCGGTCGGCCGGGCCCTGGCGGCCGGTCCGCCCGGCCAGGGCCGAGAGCAGGTTCACGGTCGTATCGGCCGAGGCGGCGAGGGAGCGCGGCATCTCGCGCCGAAGGAGCAGCAACTCGGCCACCAGCCAGGGCTGGAGCGGGCCCTGGTAGAGGTGGCGATAGGCGGTGCGCGCCGCGACCGTCTGCAGAATGGTCGTCCACTGGTCGCGGTCGAGGGTGCCGCCGACCACCTGGCCGGGCGGAAGCAGCAGATAATATTTGACGTCGATGAGGCGCGCCGTGTTGTCGCTGCGCTCGATCACCGAGCCCAGCCGCAGGAACCAGAAGCCCTCGGTGCGCAGCATCCGGCCGACCGCACCTTCGAAGCCGCGCATCTCCGCCTTCAGCTCCTCGACAAGATTGAGCGCGTTCTGCACGCCGCCGGGGCTCGACCGGCCGCGAACCACCTGCCATGCCCGGTTGATCGCTTGCCACACCTCGACCGTGAGCGCGGTCCGCGCCGCCCTGGCATTGTCGCGGGCGGCGGCGATGCAGGAACGGATCGAGCCGCCATTCTCCTCGGTCAGCATCAGATAGCGGGTGGCGTTGAACGGCGTCAGGCCCTCGCCGGCCGCGGCGAAGCTGTCCTCGGCGCCGACGACGCTCAGCGCGCTGCGCCAGGCTGGCTCGGCATCGCCGGGATGGCCGAGCGCGGAGAGCCTTATGGTCGCCTCGATCAGCCGGCAGGCGAATTCCGCGCGCTCCATGTAGCGGCCGATCCAGTAGAGATTGGCGGCGGTGCGCGACAGCATCTCAGCCGCCCTGCGGCGTCGGGGAGAGGATGAAGCTGTCCTTGGTGCCGCCGCCCTGGCTTGAGTTGACGACGAGCGAGCCCTCGCGCAGCGCGACGCGGGTGAGGCCGCCCGGGACGATCCGGAAGCCGTCCGCGCCGGTGAGAACGAAGGGCCGGAAATCGACGTGGCGCGGCGCCACGCCGCGCTCGGTGAAGGTCGGGACGGTCGACAGCGCGAGCGTCGGCTGGGCGATGTAGCGGTGCGGCTCGGCCTTCAGCATGGCGCGAAAGCGCTCGAGATCGGCGCGGGGCGCGGTCGGGCCGACCAGCATGCCGTAGCCGCCCGATCCGTCGACCGGCTTCACCACCAGCTCCTCGAGATGATCGAGCGTGTATCTGAGCGCGTCGCGCTCGCGGCAGCGCCAGGTCTCGACGTTGCGCAGCTTCGGCTCCTCGCCGGTATAGTAGCGGACGATCTCGGGCATGTAGCTGTAGATCGCCTTGTCGTCGGCAATGCCGGTCCCGGGCGCGTTCACCAGGGTGACGTTGCCGGCCAGATAGGCGGCGAGAAGCCCGGGCACGCCGAGCAGCGAATCGGGGCGGAAGAAGAGCGGGTCGAGGAAGGCGTCGTCGATCCGGCGATAGATGACGTCGACGCGGACCGGACCGTCGATGGTGCGCATCCAGACGATGTCGTCGTCGACCTCGAGATCGCTGCCCTCGACCAGCTCGATGCCCATATTGTCGGCCAGGAAGCTGTGCTCGTAATAGGCGCTGTTGTGGTGGCCGGGCGTCAGCAGAACGCAGACCGCGCCCTTCGCCCGCGCCGGCGCGACCGAATGCAGCGTGTCCCGCAGCAGCTCCGGATAGGAATCGACCGGCTCGACGTCGAGAAGCTCGAACAGCTCGGGGCAGAGCCGAAGCATCGCCTCGCGATTCTCGAGCATGTAGGAGACGCCGGACGGGGTGCGGGCATTGTCCTCCAGCACCCAGAAATCATCGGGCCCGGTGCGCACCATGTCGATGCCGCAGATATGGGCATGGATGCCGTGCGGCGGCCGCATCCCGGCGCAGGGGGCGCAATATTGCGCATTGCCGAGGACGATGTCGGCGGGGATGGCGCCGTCGGCAAGAATCCGGCGCTCGCCATAGACATCGTCGAGGAAGGCGTTGATCGCCCGGACCCGCTGCTCGAGGCCGGCGGCGAGCGCCGCCCATTCGCCGGACGTGAAGATGCGCGGGATGATGTCGAACGGGATGATCCGCTCCGCCGCCTGCTCGTCTCCATAGACGGCGAAGGTGATGCCCAGGCTGCGGAAGGCCGCCTCCGCCGCCTGCTGACGGCGGTCGAGCTCGGCCGGCGGCAGATCGCGCAGCCAGGCGGCGAGCGCTTCGAAGCCGGCCCGCGGCGCGCGATTGCGGCTCGCCCCCCACAATTCGTCGAACGCCCCGGCTGCGACCATCGACCCTCGCTCACTCGGGGCCGGCGGCCCCTGCAAGCGCCATCATGCAATGTTCCGCGCCGTCGCGACAGGCGAAAATGCAACCGGCGCCCGCTTCGCGAGAAGCGGGCGCCGGCCGGTGGACATTGGAGTGGAAACGCGAATCAGGCGACCTGGGCGGCCTCCGCCTCGTCGGGCTCGCGCAGCACGTAGCCGCGGCCCCAGACGGTCTCGATGTAATTCTCGCCGCCGCAGGCGAGGCTCAGTTTCTTGCGCAGCTTGCAGATGAAGACGTCGATGATCTTCAGCTCCGGCTCGTCCATGCCGCCATAAAGATGGTTGAGGAACATCTCCTTGGTGAGGGTCGTGCCCTTGCGAAGCGAGAGCAGCTCCAGCATCGCATATTCCTTGCCGGTCAGATGGACGCGGGCGCCGTCGACCTCGACCGTCTTGGCGTCGAGATTGACCGACAGCTTGCCCGTGCGAATGACCGACTGCGAATGCCCCTTGGAGCGGCGGACGATGGCGTGGATGCGCGCGACCAGCTCGTCACGATGGAAGGGCTTGGTGACATAGTCGTCGGCGCCGAAGCCGAGCGCCCGCACCTTCGAATCCATCTCGCTGACGCCGGAGAGGATCAGCACGGGCGTGCCGACCTTGGCGGTGCGCAGCTTCTTGAGCACGTCATAGCCGTGCATGTCGGGCAGGTTGAGATCCAGGCAGATGATATCGTAATCGTACAGCTTGCCCAGATCCAAGCCTTCCTCGCCGAGGTCCGTCGTATAGACGTTGAATCCCTCGGTGGTGAGCATAAGCTCGATGGCCTTCGCCGTGGTCGGCTCGTCTTCGATCAGCAGCACGCGCATCTAATCTGCCCTCCTGTCGCGGACGCCGGCCGACGGCCGTCGAGCGCCCCTCCGACGTGTATTAACCTTTCCACAAGTGAACGCAAAAGGTTAATTTCCTCTTAATCCCATGTAATCCTTGAAAAACCGCACTCGTTGCGGTGGCGATCCGATCATGACAGGGCTCGCCTGAGCCGTTAACGGCTGATCCCGGGCGAGGTTAAGCGGCGTTTACCCAATGATGGAACGAACCGAAAAGCTGCAGGATCGAGTCCTCTTCATAGACGCCGAGGCGCTGGTCATCGACAAGCCGGCGGGCCTCGCCGTCCATGCCGGCCCGTCGACCCGCGAAAGCCTGGAGGATCTTCTTTCCGACCTTCGCTTCGGCTTCCGCCGTCCGCCGAGCGCCGTCCATCGCCTCGACCGCGACACTTCGGGCTGCCTGCTGCTGGCCCGCAATCCCAAGGCGCACAAGCGATTCGCCCAGGCCTTCGAGGAAGGGAGGGCCGAGAAAAGCTATCTGGCGGTGCTGGAGGGCGTCCCGGGGGACGATTCGGGTCGGATCGCCTTGCCTCTGGTCAAGGTATCGAGCCGCGAGGCAGGGTGGCGGATGGTCGCCGATCCGTCCGGCAAGGCGGCGGTGACGGAGTGGCGGACGATCGCGCGGAGGGACGGACGCACGCTCGTGCTGTTCACACCGCGCACCGGACGGACCCACCAGATCCGAGTCCATGCCGCCGAGGGGCTGGGTCATGCCATATCCGGCGACCCGGTCTACGGGCGCGGTGGCGGTGGCATGCTGCTCCATGCCCTGGCGCTGCGCGTCCCGCGCGACCCGAAGCCGGCGATCGAGGCAAGGGCGCCGCTGCCTCGCATCTTTGTCGAGGCGGGGTTCGACGATGCCGGACTTTGACATTCCCGAGGAAGCGCTGAGCGAAACGTTTCTGGCCTCGTCGGGCCCGGGCGGGCAGAATGTCAACAAGGTCGCGACCGCCTGCCAGCTGCGCTGCGACGTCTTCCGACTCGGCTTGGCGCCGTGGGTCTATCAGAAGCTCAAGGAACTGGCCGGGAGCCGGATGAATTCGGCGGGCGAGATCATCATCACGGCGCGCAAGCATCGCACCCAGGAAGCCAATCGCGAGGAAGCACGCGCGAGGCTGGCGGATCTGATCGCGCGTGCCCATGTCAGGGACGCCAAGAGGATCAAGACCCGGCCCAGCCGCTCCGCCAAGGCGAAGCGGGTCGACGTCAAGAAGCAGCGCGGCTCGGTCAAGCAGGGCCGCGGCAGGGTGCGGCTGGACTGACCCGGACGGAAGAAGGAAGACGCCAGCAATGTATGACTTCAGGATCAGCGCCGCGGACAAGCCCGCCCTCTACCGCGAGCTGATCGAGGCCGCGGACGCGCTCACCGCCGGCGAGCCCGACCCGATCGCCAACATGGCCAATGTCGCTGCCCTGCTGTGGGAGGCACTGCCGGACCTCAATTGGGCGGGCTTCTACCGCAATGTCGACGGCGAGCTGGTGCTCGGCCCGTTCCAGGGCCGGCCGGCCTGCATCCGCATTCCCTTCGGCAAGGGCGTATGCGGCGCGGCGGCGGCGACCCTCGAGCCGCAATGCGTGGCCGACGTCGACGCCTTTCCCGGCCACATTGCCTGCGATTCAGCCTCGCGGTCCGAGCTGGTCGTCCCGATTGTCGCCGAGGGCCGGCTGATGGCGGTGCTCGACCTCGACAGTCCCAGCCTGGGCCGCTTCGACGACGAGGATCTGGCCGGCTGTGTCGAATTGGCACAGCGGCTCTCGGCACGGCTGGGCGACGTGGCGATAGCGGCCTGAAGGCGTTAAGACGTTCCTAACCAAGATCCCTGGCGCGCCTCCGTGCCGGGGCAGGTCTGCACAGGGGACGCGGCATGAGAAAGCTTGCCCTTTTCGCGCTTGCGGCGAGCGCGCTCACCGTTCCGACGCTGGCCTCGGCGCAGCATGCCGGCCCGCGCGGAGCCAGCGGTCACAGCTTCGGCCGCGCAGGCGGCAATGCGGGCGTCCGCCATCACAGCATGTCGAACTCCGCCGCGCGCAGCCATTCGACCGCCGTCTCGCGCAGCCATTCGAATGCCGTAGCGCGCAGCCATTCGAACGCCGTGGCGAGCGGGCATTCGCGCCAGATCGTGCGCCATGGCGGCTCCAACGTCGTCGTCCGCCATGGCGGCTCGAACGTCAGCGTCCGCCACGGTGGCGGCCGCCATTTCCGCCATCCCGGCCCGAACTTCCGCCATCACCGCATCCAGCGCGGCGGCTTCGTCCATCCCTACTGGTTCGGGCCGCAATTCCACGTGCAGAACTGGCAGCTCTACGGATTCGCCGAGCCGCCGCGGGATCAGCGCTGGGTCCGCCATTATGACGATGCCTATCTGATCGACCGCCAAGGTCGGGTGCAGGATACGCGCTACGGCCTCGACTGGGACGAATATGGCGAGCGCTGGGATTCGGAAGCCGGCATCCCCTCTTATTACGGACGCGGCGAATATCGCCCGGACGAGCGGGACTATGCCTGGGTGGAGAGCCAGGAGCGCGGCTATGCCGCCGGCGCCGGTCATGACGGCTACGCCGAGGGCTATGACGAGCGCTACGACGACCGGGGCTATGCCGACAGGGGCTATGCCGACAGGGGCTATGCCGAGGAAGGCTATGACGAGCGGAGCGGCGGCGGCGGCGGCTACGCCTACGGCTCGGCCTATCCGCCGCCCGCGGCGGCGTGCCATCCGGCACCGCCTCAGCCCTGCGGCGGCTACGGTGCGGGCTACGGCTATGGATATTATGGCTGGGGCGTCGCCTATCCGGCGATCATCGTCGAGACGACGGTGGTCTCCGGCGGAACCTCCTATGTCGAGGAAGTGACCGAGGAAGTGGTCGAGGTCCGCCGGGCGCAGCGTCCGCGGCGCGCCCACCGGCCGCCGCCGCGCCAGCGTCCGCGCCCGCCCGCCGGCGAGCGGGGCTGAGGCTTCCGCGCGACGCCTGCGCCCTCAGCTCAGCCGGCTGAGAGCATCGTCCTCGAGGCCCGAGGGCACGATGATGAGCGGGCAGGGCAGGCTGCCGGCGACCACGCCGGCAAAATGCGTGATGAGCGGCCCCGGGCCGCCTTCGCGTGCCGCCGCCAGGACCAGAGCGGCGATGTCGTCGCGTTCCTTGAGCAGCTCGCTCACCGCCTTGACCGGCGAGCCCTGCTTGACGGTGATCGAGGGCTTGATCCCGGCTTCCTCGATGATCGCGCCGGAAGCCTGGACGAGCATCGCCTCGGCCCGCAGCCGTGCCTCCTCCTCCATCGCATGCTGGACGCCGCTCCACTGGACGAATTCCTGCTGCGGAATCAGCGCCAGGATCTCGACGCCGCCGCCGGTCCGCGCCGCCCGGCGGGCCGCGAAGCGCAAGGCCGCCTGCGCTTCCTCGGTATCGTCCATCACCACCAGATATGAGCGCATCGGCGCCTCCGAATGACCTTTGAACCCGCCGGCGACGGAACCGTTGCCGCACGGGACGAGTAAACACGCCGACAATCCGGCGACGGTGCGCGATAAGGCGAAATGGCGCAAGTCCGGCTGTTTCGGCCGCCCGGGCTTGACCATGGCCCGGCTGATGCTGTTTGGACGCTCGCGCCGTTCGCGAAAAGGGAAAGCGCTTTTCATGCCGATCGAACTCAAGATGCCCGCACTGTCGCCGACCATGGAGGAGGGCACGCTCGCCAAGTGGCTGGTCAAGGAAGGCGACAGCGTCGCATCCGGCGACATCCTCGCCGAGATCGAGACCGACAAGGCGACGATGGAGTTCGAGGCGGTCGACGAAGGCACGATCGCGAAGATCCTCGTCGCCGAAGGCACGGACGAGGTGAAGGTCGGCACCGTCATCGCGCTCATCGCGGAGGAAGGCGAGGATGCCGCGGCCGCGGCAGCGGCCGCGCCGGCCGCCGCGAAGGAGCCGGTGGCGAAGCAGGGGGGCGAGACCGGCGCCGGCCAGCCGGCGAAGGAGGCTGCATCCGCACCGCCGCCGCCGCCCGCGCCTGCACCCGCTCCCGCTGCATCCGACGGCGGCGACCGCGTCAAGGCGAGCCCGCTCGCCCGCCGTCTCGCCGAGGCGCAGGGCATCGATCTTTCCGGCCTGTCCGGCTCCGGTCCGGGCGGCCGCATCGTCAAGGCCGACATCGAGGCCGCGGCGGGCAAGGCGCCGGCCAAGGCCGCCCCGGCCGCGGCCCCTGCCGCCGAGCGCGCGGCGCCCGCGGCGCCCGCGGCGTTCGACACCGACATTCCGCACGAGGCGGTCAAGCTCTCGAACATGCGCAAGACGATCGCCCGCCGCCTCACCGAGGCCAAGCAGACGATCCCGCACATCTACCTCACCGTCGATATCCAGCTCGACGCGCTGCTCAAGTTGCGCGGCGAGCTCAACAAGGGCCTCGAGAGCCGCGGCGTGAAGCTCAGCGTCAACGACATGCTCATCAAGGCGCTCGCCGCGTCGCTGATGGAAGTGCCGGAATGCAACGTCTCCATCTCGGGCGACCAGTTGCTCAAATATCGCCGCGCCGACATCTCCGTCGCCGTCTCGATCCCGGGCGGGCTGATCACGCCGATCATCGTCGGCGCCGACAGCAAGGCGCTGTCCGCCATCTCGAAGGAGATGGGCGAGCTCGCCGGACGGGCCAAGGAAGGCAAGCTCCAGCCGCACGAATATCAGGGCGGCACGGCGAGCCTTTCGAACATGGGCATGTTCGGGATCAAGCAGTTCGACGCGGTCATCAACCCGCCCCAGGGCATGATCATGGCGATCGGCGCGGGCGAGAAGCGGCCCTACGTGGTCAACGACTCGCTCCAGATCGCGACCGTGATGAGCGCCACCGGCAGCTTCGACCACCGCGCCATAGACGGTGCCGACGGCGCCCGGATGATGCAGGCGTTCAAGCGGCTGGTGGAGAATCCGCTGGCGATGCTGGCGTGACACACCCTCTCCCCTTGCGGGAGGGAGGGATAGCTGCTCGCCCAGCGAGTATGGAAGACGAGCGCTGAGTGACTGCGGGCTTATCGCCGCGGTCAGCGCGCCGGAGCCGCAGAGAGGGGGATTCTCGGTGCACCAGGAGCATCGGTTCGCATTCGTGGCATCCAGGCAACTGAAATTGGCACGAAGCGTATAACTACGACCGAGCTGGCAGCTCTTCAAAGTCAACATGGAACGGAATTCGCCCAGGCCTACCTTACAGGCGCAGGCCGCAATGGCGGCGGGGGAACCTACTACCTCATCCAGGGCACCGACAGGGGCGTCCCAATTCCGATCGGCCCCAATGTCCGGCTGATCAACCACTCCCATCCAGAATTCTTGGACCGTGCGCTTGTCCCACTTCGCTCAAGCCCAGCCGATCAAAATGTGCTACGCATTCTACAACGTGTTGGGTCGCCGCAACGGCAATCGCAGATTGTTCCTGAAGTGGGTAACCCCTTCTATTTTAGAGGTAACTGAGATGACCGAAAGCGTGGAAAATTACGTATACCTTTGGGATGGTTCCCAGACCGGATGGGCACTTCTCACAGCGCCTGAATTGGAGGGGGGGTATTGCATATTCGATGTCGCGAATAGCACGCTCCTGCATATCGACGACAGCGCCCTAAATGCCGCGCTATGCCAGCGCATGAGGGCAGCAGGCTGCGAGGTGATTGACGATCCGGTCAACGCATCCATCGGCGTGGAGACTGTGAAGCCTGACTGATTTGCTGCCGCAAAGGGACCGCGATCTGATAATTTCGCCGCTGACCCTGATCATTGCGGTGGCCTTGGCCGTCGCAATTCTGCGCCCCGGCGATCCGAGCGCGCGACGACGACGAACGGTGCGGGTATTGGCTGCGTCCGCCGCTTTCGTCCTTGCGATAGTGTTCTCGGCGGGAATCGCAACGCACTCACGCCCTCCGAGTCATACGCCGCAACGCTTTGGCAAATGATCTGGGGAGAGGTGTTGACCATCCCCATTCATGTGGCGGGGTTTGGCGTTGCAGATCGGCTGGCAATCCTTGCACAGGCGCGGCGCACGCCCGGCTGGTTTTTTGGCGGCTGTCGTGGCGGCGATGACTTGGTCGATCGTCCTCAACTTCGCACTCACCGGCGATTTCGATCTGAGCGTCGCGCTCGAGTGGGTCGGCATACTCCTTGGAGTAGTGATACCCGGGATCGCGGCCGGCTTCGTCTGGACAAGATTTCTCGCTGCCAGGGAGCAGCAACTAAGCGGCATATTTGAATGATGGGAAGACTAGATCCTGATACTTACGATCTCGTCGTCCTCGGCACCGGCCCCGGCGGCTGTATCGCCGCCATCGGCGTCGAGCAGCTTGGCTCAGGACGGCCATCGACGAGCGCGCGA
Source organism: Sphingosinicella terrae (assembly GCF_003347635.1). Lineage (GTDB taxonomy): Bacteria > Pseudomonadota > Alphaproteobacteria > Sphingomonadales > Sphingomonadaceae > Allosphingosinicella > Allosphingosinicella terrae. Next base: position 72,620 of record NZ_QDFY01000015.1, on the reverse strand, counting down.
AGCTGGGCGGAATCTGTCTCACTGGGGCTGCATCCCCACTAAGGCGCTGCTGCGCACTTCAGAGATCAACCATTATCTTACTCACGACTCCGCCTACGGCCTTTCCGCCGAGAAGCTGGGCTTCGGGCTGACGAAGATCGGCGACCGCACCCGCAAGGTCGCCGGCCAGCTTAAAGCCGGCGTCAGAGACCTGGTGAACAAGAACAAAGTGACGGACGTGGGAGGGAGGGCGTCCTCTCCGGCAACAGCATGCTCAAGGTCGCGACGGTGATGAGCGCGACCGGCAGCTTCGACCACAGCGCCATCGACGGTGCCGACGGCGCGCGAATGATGCAGGCGTTCAAGCGGCTGGTGGAGAATCCGCTGGCGATGCTGGCCTGAATCGGCAATCCTCGTCCTCACCGGCAGCGCGAGGTGCGGGGACATGCCTGAAATGCGCGGCGCGAATAGGACCAACTCCGATAAGCTGCCGTCGGGCTTGCTGGGGGGAAGCGCGGCGACGACTGGCTTTGTCCTGGGCTCGATGCACTGGGCGCCGGGGACAGGCCACAGATCATCCTGCATTGACGAGAGTGCCGATTTCACGGGCCTCTGTCCGTGAGCCTTGGCCGGCTCCTCGTCGCGGTGGTGCTGGTTTCTCCGGTGTCGAGCTGCGGCGGGTCGCTTTTCGCCGTCGCCTCGGAATTGTCGCGGGCGGGCGCCGGCCCCGGCTACAGCTCCGACACGATCGTCGCCACGTTCGTCATCGCCGCTATCGTCTCGTTCGTCATCATCTTCGCGGCGCTGCTTGTTGCCGCTCTGCCGCTGACGATGCTGCTCGATCGCTTCGGCATGCCCGGCTTGGCCCGCGATGCCCTTCTCGTCGCCCTCGCCACCGGCGCCGCGATCTGGTTCGTCAGCAGTCTCGGCGCGACGTTCCGGCCGGCCTGGCCGGTCGGGCTCGCTTACGGGTTGCTGACGAGCCTGTTGTGGGTCGCCGCCATACGCCGGCTGTCCCCCCGCCCGCTGTTGGCGGCGGCGGCCGAGGCCCTGTGACGATCGGAAGCTTCGACCAACGTGCCATCGACGGCGACCGGATGATGCAGGCGTTCAACTGGCTGGTGGCGAATCCGATCGCGATGCTTGCCTAGCTTCGCCAGTCATTCCCTCACCCTCCCACCGCTTTGCGGCGGGCCCCTCCCTCTCCCGAAATGGGAGAGGGGCTGGATTGGGCGCTCCCTCGTCGATAAACTCGACCATGAGGGGGCAGTATGAGCGAACTGAGCCTTCGCGCGACTCCGCATGCCTCTCCCCTTGCGGGAGAGGGAGGGGCCCGCTCGCATAGCGAGCGGGAGGGTGAGGGGATCTGGCCTTCGAGGAAGGAGCTTCTCGCCCGAGCCAAATGGATGCGCGCCCATCCGACCGAGGCGGAACGGCGTCTGTGGACCATGCTCCGGGACCGCCGGCTGCAGGCCTTCAAGTTCCGCCGCCAGCAGATCATCGACCCCTATATCGTCGATTTCGTCTGTTTCGCCGAGCGGTTGATCATCGAGGCGGACGGGTCTCAGCGTGCGGACAACAAGGACGATGCGCGCCGCGATTCCTTTCTTCGGCGGCAGGGATTTCGAGTCCTGCGATTCTGGAACAACGAGGTGCTGAGCGAGAGCGATGCGGTTGCCGAGACTATATTTGCGGCGTTGCTGACCCCTCACCCTCCCAAGCCTCCGGCTTGGGCCCCTCCCTCTCCCGCAAGGGGAGAGGGGCTTTAGATGGGCGCTGGCGATCTCATTGGCCTTCTTGGCAGCCTGGTCGGGATCGGCATCGCGGCGTGGTTCGCCCGCAGGCGCCACCTCGCCGATCCGCCGCACGCGACGCGGCTGGGCAGGATCTTCTACGCCGCTTTGGCCTTCGCGCTCGTCCAGCACTTCCAGTATTCGGCCTGGCTCTATCTGCGGCAGGGCGGCAGCGAGCAGCTCGCCGCCAACTTCTTTCCGACCCTCGTAGTCATGCTGTTCGCGGCCTTGCTGATCCTGTTTCCGCTCGAGCTGGTGCTCGGCTGGTTCGTGCCGGTCCGCAGCCGGGCCTGGCTCGCCGGCGCGGTCGCCGTCTTCGCGCTGCTCGGCGCCTTGTTCACCGCCGCGCCCTTCTGGCTGGCGCAGGGAGAGGCCGTGCTCCGGGCCGGACTGATGCTTCCGGCCTTGTCGAGCGCCGCGGCCGCGCTGATCTGGTGGGCCTTCCTGCCGCCGCCGCCGGACCCCGCCTGATCGGCCGCTTGGACATCGCGTCCGGAAGGGTTATTCGGCCCCGATTCCCGACCCGCGCTCGCTCCCGGAGGCTTCATGGCAGACACGTACGACCTCATCGTCCTCGGTTCCGGCCCGGGCGGCTACGTCGCCGCGATCCGAGCCGCGCAGCTCGGCCTGAAGACGGCGATCGTCGAGCGAGAGAAATTGGGCGGCATCTGCCTCAACTGGGGGTGCATCCCGACCAAGGCGCTGCTGCGGACGTCCGAGATCAACCATTATCTGACCCATGCCTCCGCCTACGGCCTGTCGGCGGAGAAAGTGGGTTTCGACCTCGCCCAGATCGTCGACCGCAGCCGCAAGGTCGCCGGCCAATTGAATGCCGGGGTCAAGGGGCTGATGAAGAAGAACAAGATCATTGTCGTCGAAGGGGAGGGCGTGCTCGCCGGCAAGGGGAGGCTAACCGTCACCAAGGGCGCCGGATCGGGGTCCGGGGCAGCCGGGAACAAGACCGAGCTCCAGGCCAAGCACATCATCGTCGCCACCGGCGCCCGCGCCCGCGATCTGCCCTTCGCCAAGGCGGACGGGGAGCGGATCTGGACCTACCGCCACGCCATGGTGCCCAAGGAGATGCCGACCAAGCTGCTCGTCATCGGCTCCGGCGCGATCGGCGTCGAGTTTGCCAGCTTCTATTCGGACATGGGTGCGGAAGTGACGATCGTCGAGATGCTCGACCGCATCCTCCCGGTCGAGGACGAGGACGTCTCCGCCTTCGTCCACAAGGCGCTGACGAAGCAGGGCATGAAGATCCATGTCGGCGCCGGCGTCGAGAAGCTCGAGGCCGGCAAGGCGGGCGTCAAAGCGAGCATCAAGGGCAAGGACGGCAAGTCCGAGACCCAGGAGTTCAGCCACGCCATCGTCGCCATCGGCATCGTCGCCAACACCGAGAATATCGGCCTCGAGGCGCTCGGCGTGAAAACCGACCGCGGGCATATCGCCACCGATGGCTATGGCCGCACCAATGTGGAGGGAATCTACGCGATCGGCGACGTCACCGGCCCGCCCTGGCTCGCGCACAAAGCGAGCCACGAGGGCGTGGTCTGCGTCGAGGCGATCGCCGGCAAGAAGCCGCATCCGTTCGAGACCTGGAACATTCCGGGCTGCACCTATTCGCGCCCGCAGGTCGCCTCGGTCGGGCTCACCGAAGCCAAGGCGAAAGAAGCGGGGCACGAGGTCAAGGTCGGCAAATTCCCCTTCATCGGCAACGGCAAGGCGATCGCGCTCGGCGAGGCGGAGGGCTTCATCAAGACCGTGTTCGACGCGAAGAGCGGGGAGCTGCTCGGCGCCCACATGGTCGGCGCCGAGGTGACGGAGCTGATCCAGGGCTATGCGATCGCGCGCCAGCTCGAGACGACCGAGGCCGAACTCATGCACACGGTCTTCCCGCACCCGACGCTCTCCGAGATGATGCACGAGAGCGTGCTCGACGCCTACGGCCGGGCGATCCATTACTGACCCGATCGGCCTCCGGTCACGGCCGCAGGTGCCGCAGCAGCGGTCGGCGCGCCGTCGTGCCCCCGCACGGCGTCCCGGCGCGGAGCCTCTGGCGCTTCGCCCCCATGGCCGCCTAAGCAGGCGCACAGACATCAGGGGGACCTCCATGCGCCGCTTCTTTCTCGCCTTCGCCGCTTCTGCCGCTGCCCTGGCGGCGCCCGCTTCGGCCGAATCGGTCGTCGTCACCGCCGACCGGATGGTCGACGTGCTCGCCGGCCGGGTCGTCGAGGAGCCGGTGATCGTCATCACCGACGGCCGCATCGCCTCGGTAGTCGGGCGCGGCGGGGCGCGGCCGATCATCCCGGAAGGGGCGACGCGGATCGACCTGCCGGGCCACACCATCCTGCCCGGGCTCATCGACCTGCACGTCCACCTCGATTCGAGCCCTTATTACGGCCCGTACGAATCGCTGCAGTTCACCGACCTGTTCGACGCGGTGCAGGGACCCACTTTCGCGCGCGACATGCTCGAGGCCGGGTTCACCACGGTCCGCAACGTCGGCTCGGACCTCTATGCCGACGTCGCCTACAAGCAGGCGATCGACGAGGGACGGATCCCGGGACCGCGCATCGTCCCGGCCGCCCATGCGCTGAGCGCCACCGGCGGCCATTGCGACGAGACCTTCCTGCCGCCCAGCCTGCACCAGCCGGCGCCGGGCGTCGCCGACGGGCCGCAGGCGCTGCGCAACCGGGTGCGGGAGATGCGCCGCAACGGCGCCGAGGTGATCAAGGTCTGCGCCACCGGCGGCGTCTTCTCCCGCAACACCGAGCCGGGCCAGCAGCAGCTGTCGGAGGACGAACTGCGCGCGATCGCCGAGGAGGCGCATCAATGGGGCCTGAGAGTCGCCGCACATGCCCACGGGGCCGCCGGCATCAGGGCCGCGATCCGCGCCGGCATCGACACGATCGAGCATGCCAGCCTGATCGACGCCGAGGGCATCCGCCTCGCCCGCGAGCGCGGCACCTGGCTGGTGATGGACATCTTCAACACCGAATATACCCAGTCCCAGGGCCGGGCGAACGGGATCCTCGAGGACAATCTTCGCAAGGACCGCGAGATCGCCCAGGCCCAGCGCGACAATTTCCGCGCCGCCCACCGCGCCGGCGTGCGCATGGCCTTCGGATCCGATGCCGGCGTGATGCCGCACGGTAGCGCCGCCGGCCAGTTCCGCTACATGGTCGAATATGGAATGACCCCTCTGGAGGCGATCCAGGCGGCGACCCGCAACGCCGCTCAGGCGCTCGGCCGGGAGGGCGATGTCGGCGCGATCGCGCCGGGCCGGTTCGGGGACATCGTCGCCGTCGACGGCGATCCCCTGGCCGACGTCCGGCAGCTCGAGAGCGTCGACGTCGTCATCCAGAACGGGAGAGTCGTCAGCGACCGCCGCGGCCGCTGAATTGTCCCGCAGCCGGAGACTCGACGATTCGGCGATCGCCCGGCTCTTCGCCGAGCTCGTCAACATGGATCCGGACGAGCTCGAAGCCTGGCTGGAGACACCGGAAAGCCGGAAGGTCGGATCGAAGTCGGAGGGCGGGGAGTCTGTCGGTCATGCCTCCGGCCGGCGGATCGTCGCCATCCTGCGCAAGCCGGCAAGCGGCCGCGACGACGAGGATCGGCGCCACATGCGCAAGGTGGTCGGCTTCATCCGGCGCCATCGCAGCCAGGAGCCGGCCAACATCGTCACCTCGCGCTGGCGCTGGTCGCTGATGAACTGGGGCCACGATCCGCTGAACGGCTGAGGCCGACGCAGCCTGTGTGAGCGCTAACATTAGGTCTTGCCGATCCGCGCCCCGCCCCGCATCAAGGCGGGAAAGCGCCGTACCGAGCGCGGAGGCGGGGAGGAGCATATGGGCGAGGAGGCAGCGGGCGGGCGCCTGGGCGAATATGGCGTGGCCGAGCTGCCGCCGCCGCCGCGCCATGTCGGCCGGATCATCGGCCCGGGCGTGGTCGCCGCCGGGGTCGGCCTCGCCTCGGGCGAGTTCATCCTCTACCCCTACATCGCCAGCCAGGTCGGCCTGGTCTTCGTCTGGGCGGCCGCCCTCGGCCTCGCCACCCAATATTTCATCAACATGGAGATCGAGCGCTACACGCTCGCCACCGGCGAGACGGTGCTCACCGGCTTCAGCCGGCTCGGCCGCCACTGGGGGCTGGTCTTCGTCCTGCTCGCCTTCGCCTCCAATCTGTGGCCGGGATGGGCGACGAGCGCAGCGACCCTCGTCACCTTCCTGCTCGGTGGCAGCGTCAGCTGGATCGCGATCGGCATGCTCGTCGCGATCGGTCTCATCCTCACTCTGTCCCCGGTCGTCTACCGATCGCTCGAGCGGACCCAGTTCCTCAAGGTGCTGGCGGTCGGCGCACTAGTGCTGATCGCCGCGGTCGCCGCGATACCGGGGCCGGTCTGGGCAGAGGCGCCGGCCCGCATCGCCGACGTGCGGCTGCCGACGGCGGAGCTCGGCTGGGCGCTGCTGCTCGGCGCGCTCGCTTATGCCGGCGCGGGCGGCGGGCAGAATCTCTGCCAGTCGAACTGGATCCGCGACAAAGGGTTCGGCATGGGCGCGCACGCGCCGCGCATCGTCAGCCCCTTCACCGGCGAGCCGGTGGCCGCGCCGGGCACCGGCTGGCGCTTCGAGCCGACGCCGGAGGCGATGGAGCACTGGCGACGTTGGTGGCGCTTCGCCAATGCCGAGCAGCTCGCCACCTTCGTCGCGATCAGCTTCGTCACCATCTTGTTTACCTCGCTGCTCGCTTATGCGACCCTGTCGGGCCGCGACGATCTGCCGCGCGACATCTCCTTCCTGGCGGTCGAGGGCGAGGCGCTGTCGGAGCGGGTCGGCCCCTGGTTCGGCCGTTTGTTCTGGGCGGTCGGGGCCTTCTCCCTGTTCGCGGCGGCGCTCGGCATCGTCGATTATTCCAGCCGGCTCGCCGCCGACGTGCTGCGCACCTCCTATTTGCAGGGGCGCAGCGAGAGCGTGCTCTATGCGGCTTTGGTCTGGGGGCTGGTGCTGATCGGCATCACGATCATCGCCAGCGGGCTTACTCAGCCGCTGGTCCTGCTCGTCATCGCCGGCTGCGTCGCCGCCTTCATGATGGTGCTCTATTCGGCGCTTCTCATCCGGCTGAACCGCCGCCTGCTGGCGCCGCCGCTGCGGCCGGCGCCCTACCGGATCGCCGCTCTGATATGGGCCACCGGGCTGTTCGGCATTCTCAGCGCTATCACCGTCTACGACCAGGCCCGGCGCCTGCTCGGCGGGTGAGGTCTTGCGGGCTTGCGCAGCGGCCCGCATTGGGGGAGAGGCGGGGTGCGGCCCCGAGACGATTCCGACCCTCCGGGGGACCGGAACGGAGCCGCGGACGGCCCGTTGATCGACCGAAGGAGCGCTAGGATGAAGGGATATGTCGACAATATCGAGCGGGCGACGGTCGAGAACGAGGATTTCCGCCGCGTCCTCTATACCGGCCGCAACATGCAATTGGTGCTGATGACCCTGCCGCCGGGCTGCGACATCGGCGAGGAGGTGCACGAGGATCGCGACCAGTTCTTCCGGATCGAGGAAGGCGAGGGGGAGATCCGGATCGACGGCGTCGCCAACCGTGTCGAAGACGATTTCGCGGTGATCGTGCCCGCGGGGGCGCGCCACAACGTCGTCAATACGGGCTCGGAGCCGCTTCGGCTCTACACGCTCTACGCGCCGCCCGAGCATCGCGACGGCGTCGTCCACAAGACCAAGGAGCAGGCCGAGCGCGACCACGACAATGACGAGTGGAACGGCGAGACCACGGAATAGGCGGTCGCCAACTCGCAGAGACGGCGCGTAACCGGCAGCCGGTGCTGCCGGCGGAGGCGAGGCTTGTCCCCTTGCGCTGCCTCCGCAATAAACAATGCGAAATTAATGCGGGAGGACGCGGATGACGGGGACGGCCATCCTCTGGCCGACGCTGGCGCTGGTCGCGCTGATCTTCGCGGTCTGGTTCACCCTGTTCGTCCAGCGGCTCGGCCTCATCCGGCGCAACCCGCCGAAGGCGGAGGACTTCGCCACCGGCGCGGCGGCCATGCGCTACTTCGAGCCGGTCGAGATGCCGGCCAACAATCTGCGCAACCTGCTCGAGATGCCGCTTCTCTTTTTCGCGCTGGTGCCGCTGCTGCTGATCACCGGGGAAGCCGGCACGGTCCAGGTCGCCCTCGCCTGGACCTTCGTCGCGCTGCGGGCGGCGCACAGCTGGATCCACATCGTCGTGCGGCGGGTCCCGCTGCGCTTCTTCGTCTATCTCGCCTCCTGCGCGATCCTGTCGGCGATGTGGATCGGCTTCGCGGTCGAGCTCGCTTGGAGCTGAGCCGCTTGCCAACCTCTCCGGCGCGTTCCACCGTCGCGTCATGGCCAAGGGCACCCACGACACGCTCCCGGACCCGCGCAACGCGGACATATTGATCAGCGTCAACGGCGCGCTGAAGCCGCGCGCCGAGGCGACCGTCTCGGTCTTCGACTCCGGCTTCGTCCTCGGTGACGGAATCTGGGAGGGGCTCCGCCTCCACAAGGGCCGGTTCGCCTTTCTCGACGCGCATCTCGACCGCCTGTTCGAAGGCGCCAAGGCGATCGCGATGGATATCGGGCTGGACCGACAGGCGCTCGTGAAGCGTCTTTACGAAACGATCGACGCCAATGGGATGGAAGAGGGCGTCCACGTCCGCCTGATGGTGACGCGGGGGATCCGCTCGACGCCCTATCAGGATCCGCGCGTCGTCGTCTCGCCCGCGACGATCGTGATCATCCCCGAGCACAAGACGCCGCTGCCCGAGACGGTCGAGAAGGGCATCCGCCTCTTCACCGTCCATGTCCGGCGCGGCGATCCCGCGGTCCAGGACCCAAAGCTCAATTCCCATTCCAAGCTCAACTGCATCACCGCGTGCATCCAGGCCGCGCAGGCGGGCGCCGACGAGGCGCTGATGCTCGATCCCCACGGCTTCGTCGCCACCTGCAACTCCACCCATTTCTTCATCGTCCGCAAGGGGGAGGTGTGGACCTCCTCCGGCGACTATTGCCTCGGCGGGATCACGCGCGGCAACGTCATCCGGATCTGCCGGGAGGCCGGAATCCCGGTGTTCGAGAAGAACTTCTCGCTGACCGACGTCTATGGGGCCGACGAGGCCTTCGTCACCGGAACCTTCGCCGGCGTGGTTCCCGTCCGCGAGGTGGACGGTCGCCACCTCACCGACGGGCGCGGGCCGACCGTGGAACGCCTCCAGAACCTCTATCGCGACCTGATCGAAGCCGACGTGGCGACGCGGCAGCGGCCGTGACAGCGCCGATGCGCATCGCCATGTGGTCGGGGCCGCGCAATCTCTCGACCGCGCTCATGCGCAGCTTCGGCAACCGGGCGGACACCTTCGTCACCGACGAGCCCTATTACGGCGCCTTCCTGCGGACGAGCGGGGCGGACCACCCGATGCGGGACCAAGTCATCGCCGCGATGGACTGCGACTGGACGTCGGTCGCGCGCACGCTCGCCGGCCCGGTCCCGGATGGGTCGGCGATCTGGTACCAGAAGCATATGTGGCACCATATGGTCGGTCCGATCGGCCATGGCGATTTCGCCGGCTTCACCCACGCCTTCCTGATCCGCGCGCCGGAGCGGATGATCGCCTCCTATCTGCGCAAGCGCGAGGTGGCTGCATTCGAGGATTTCGGGCTCGACCGGCAGGCCGATTTCTTCGCCCGCGAGGCCGACCGGCTCGGCCGCGCTCCGCCGGTCGTCGATGCCGGCGATATCCTGGCCGACCCGGCAGCCACGCTCGCCGCCTTGTGCGCCGCGCTCGGCATCGCCTTCGACGCGGCGATGCTCGCCTGGCCGGCCGGCCGCCGCGCCACCGACGGCCCGTGGGCGCCGCACTGGTACCAGAAGGTGGAGGCAAGCACCGGATTCGGCGCACCCGAGAGCGACGGCGCCGCGCTTCCCGGAGCGGCTCGCCGTCTGGCCGAGCGTTGCCGCCCTTATTACGAGCGGCTCGCCGCGCATCGCGTCGGCGCTGCGCCTTGTGCGCAGCCCTAGACCTGCTGGCGAGGCTGGACGGTGCGGCCCATCCGAATTATGCTGCACTGCAACAAAATCAGTCGCTCCAGGGTTTTATGGCCTTGCGGGTCGATTCCAGCCCGCGGGAGCAGAATATGCCTTCGATCAGACCAGGACTGCGGCTCCGGCCGAGCCGGAAAGGCTACAGCGCCTTCGCCCCACGGGCGCCCTCGGTGGATCGCCTGACGGACCTGGGGCCCTTCGCCAACAATCCCGGCCATCTCACCGGCCGCTATCACGTGCCCGAGACGGCCAAGGGGTCGATGCCTCTGGTCGTCGTCCTTCACGGGTGCACGCAAAATGCAGCGGTATATGATCAGGGATCGGGCTGGTCCGCCCTTGCCGACCGGCACGGCTTCGCCTTGCTCTTCCCGGAGCAGAGCCGCGACAACAATCCGATGCTCTGCTTCAACTGGTTCTCGGCCAATCACAGCCAGCGCGGCATGGGCGAGGCGGCCTCGATTCGCGCGATGATCGACGCGATGCGCAGAACGCACGATATCGACCCGGACCGCATCTTCGTCACCGGCCTCTCCGCCGGCGGCGCGATGGCTTCGGTCATGCTCGCCACCTATCCCGAGACGTTCGCGGCCGGCGCGATCATCGCCGGGGTCGCTTATGGCTGCGCCAGCGGTGTGGCGGAAGCCTTCGAGTGCATGAACGGGCGCACCCGCGGCGGCGCGCGGGAACTGGGCGACCGCATCCGGCGGGCATCCCCGCACCGGGGAACCTGGCCACGCATCCAGGTCTGGCAGGGCAATGCCGACCGCACCGTCGTCGCGAGCAATGCCGATGCGATCGTCCTGCAATGGACGGACGTTCACGGCCTGCCGCCGCAGCCGAGCCGCAACGACATCGTCGCCGGGCATCCGCGCCGCGCCTGGACGGGTGCCGACGGGAAGGTCCTCGTCGAGCATTACGAGCTGGAGGGGATGGCGCACGGCGTCCCGCTCGATCCGGGAACCGCAGAGGGACAATCGGGTGAAGTAGGCGCACACATGCTGGACGTCGGACTCAGCTCGACCGACACCATCGCCGCCTTCTTCGGGATCGCGCCCGAGCCACAGGCCAGTCCGGCCCGACCGGCGACGGTCAAGGCGCCGGCGGCACCCGTCGGCGGCGCAGGCGCCGGCTTGTCGGCGGCTTCAGGAGTCCAGAAGACGATCGAGGAGGCGCTCCGAAGCGCCGGGCTGCTGAAATAGGACGGCGCGGCCGCGCATGAAAAAGGGAGACGCCGTCGCCGGCGCCTCCCCTGTCCTGCCGGCGCGAGGCCGAGGCTGCGGGCGGTCCGCTCAGAAGCGGAAGCCCAGCGTGGCCGCGACCTGATGGCGGGAAAAGTCCGCTTCGTAGTTCGAATAACGATATTCGAGACCGACGAAGACGTTGCTCGCCACATAATATTGGCCGCCCAGTCCGGCGCGGATGCCATCGGCATTGGCCGCATCGCTGAACGTCGTGGTCCCGACGCGGGCGTCGGCGCGGATGCGGGTGTTGGTGTAGCCGAGCATACCGTAGAGGTTGAAATTCTCGGCCACGGCGCCGGTCACGCGTGCGCCGAGATAGATGTCGCGACCGACGCTGACTTCCGCGAAGTCGTTGCCGTCGACCAGGTCGACATCGGCGGTCGAATCGGTGAGCTCGGCATCGACGCCGATGGACACGGTGTCGCTGACACCGAAATCGTAGCCGGCGCGGATGCCGTAGAGGAAGCCGTCGCGATCGACGTCGCCGAAGCCGAACTCGTCGACGTCGAATTGGCTATTGTCCCAGCCGATGATCGCCTCGACACGGCCGCCGGCAACCGGCGCGGCGATCGAGGGCGTCGCGACAAAGGTCGTCGCGGCGGCGGCAAGCACATGAATCAGTTTCATTTCTACCCCTTATGCTCTCTGGGCTTCGGACCTGCTTCGGATGAAGCGTGCGGCGGGATCGCCGCGGTGCCGGGGCCCCTAGCCACGCCGATTCCGTCGGGAATCGGCGCTGCGACGAAGCTGCTGGAGGGGTCGACGAATCCGCGGCCTGCGCGACGAATCCGTCATTCGGACGGGCGGGGAACCCTCAGTCGCCGCCGGCCGCGATGCCTGCGAGGCAATCGAGCAGGCGCTCGACCTCGGCGAGGGTGGAATAGTGGCAGAGGCCGACGCGAACCAGGCCGCCGCTCTCCCAGAGGCCGAGCCGCCGCACGGGCTCGATCGCATAGAAATGCCCTGACCAGGCATGGATGCGATGGCGCGCCAGCCGCTCGGCGACATCGCGCGGATGAACGCCGTCGAGCGTGAAGGCGAAGGTGGGGACCCGGCCGTCCATCGTCGGCGGTCCGTAGAGGGTCGCGCTCTCGATTTGCCGTAGCCCGTCGAGAAGATGCTCGCCAAGGATCCGCTCGTAGGAGACGCAGCCCTGCATGGCGGCGAGCAGCGCGTCGCGGCGGCTGGCCGGAGGCGTCGGCGCCAGCGCCCGGCCGAGCCACTCCAGATAGTCGATCGTACCGAGCAATCCGGCCTGAGCCTCGAAACTCGGGGTCCCGGTCTCGAAGCGGACCGCCGGCGGCTCGGTCGAGGCCGGACGAACCTTGTAGGCCTCGAGCGTCTTCATCAGCTCCGCACGACCCCAGAGTATGCCCTGATGCGGCCCGAAGAACTTATAGGGCGAGCAGGCGAGGAGGTCGCAGCCGAGCGCACGCACGTCGGTCGGAACGTGCGGCACCGACTGGACCGCATCCACGAAGACGATCGCCTCCGATCCGGCCTTCACGAGGCGAACGATCTCGGCGATGTCGTTGAGGGTGCCGAGCGCGTTGCTTGCCCCGCCGAAGGCGACGAGGCGGGTGCGCGGGCCCACCAGCCCCGGCAGCTGGTCGAGCCGCAACGTCCCGTCCGCTGGATCGAGGTCGAGCCATCGGACCGTCACGTCGCGGTCCTCCGCCGCCATGACCCAAGGCCAGACATTGGCATCATGATCGAGGCGGCTCAGGACGATCTCGTCCCCCGCCCGCCAGTCCCGCGCCAGCGACCGCGATACCGACAGGGTCAGCGAGGTCATGTTCGGACCGAAGGCGATCTCCCCGGCCTCGCCGCCGAGCAGATCAGCCGCGGCCGCATGCGCCCGCTCGCTCATCGCGTCGGTCTCGACGGAGACGGCAAAGGCGCCGCCGGCATTGGCGGTGCCCAAAGCGAGATGGCCTGCCATGGCGTCGATCGCCCGGCGACAGGCCTGGGTGCCGCCGGGCGCGTCGAAGTAGATGCGCGCCCCGCCCGCTTCCTGGACGGCGAGGGCGGGGAATTCCGCGCGCACCTGATCGATGGGAAAGCTCATGTCGCGCTCCGGCTGGTGATGACGGGCGTTCTTCGGATGCCGGTCGCGCCGACGCAAGGGTCCTGGCGTCGTCCGGACCGGACCAGGGCGAGGCCCGCATTTTTTCGGAACAGCCCCCGGAACGCCGCGGCGCCCGCCGCCGTTTACCTCACCCGCGTGCAACTCACCGCAAAGAAAGGACTTTTCATGGCCGACAACCCCCGCGCCACGCTCTATCGCATGGTCCTCGCCGACCACACCTGTCCTTTCGGCGTGCGCGCCCGCCAGCTGCTCGAGCAGAACGGCTTCGCCGTCGAAGACCGGATTCTCTCGAGCCGGGACGAGGTCGAGGCGTTCAAGGTCGAGCACGGAATCGATACGACCCCGCTCATCTTCATCGACGACGCGCGCATCGGCGGCAGCGACGATCTTGAGCGCTATCTTTCCGGACGCGGCTAACCGTCCTGACACGGGACGACGGTGCCGGCGCCGTCGCGACCGCTGGACAGCGTGCGCGACGGCGGTAGAGAGCACCATGCTCGATCACAGAAAGCCGCCCAATCTCTGTCGCACCATGCTCGACGTGCGTGCCGGCATCGATCAGATCGACCGCGAGATCCTGACCCTGATCGGCGAACGCTTCCGATTCATGGAGGCGGCCGCCCGGATCAAACCGGGCCGCGACAAGATCCGCGACGACGGCCGAAAAGCGGAAGTCCTCGGCAACGTGGCCGGCCATGCCGCCGCGAACGGCGTGCCGGCGGAGGTCGCGGCGGAGCTGTACGAGCGGCTTATCGAAGCGTCGATCGCGTACGAGCTGGAGCGCTACGACGATCGCGCTTCCGCGGCCGCTACGGATTGAGCGACATGCTCGGTCCAACCCTGGAGACCGAGCGGCTGATCCTGCGCCCGCCGATCGAGGAGGATCTCGACGGCTGGTCGGCTCTGTTCGGCGACGAGGAGGCCGCCCGGTTCATCGGCGGAACAATGCCGCGTGCGGCAGCCTGGCGGGCGATGGCGGCGATGACCGGTTCCTGGTCGCTCAAGGGCTTCGGCATGTTCTCGGTGATCGAGAAGGCGAGCGGCCGCTGGATCGGCCGTCTCGGCCCCTGGCAGCCGGAAGGCTGGCCCGGCACCGAGGTCGGCTGGGGCCTCCGCCGCGACGCCTGGGGCAGGGGCTATGCCACCGAGGGCGCCGCCCGAGCGATGGACTGGGCCTTCGACCATCTCGGCTGGACCGATGTCATCCACACGATCGATCCGGAGAATGCCGGATCGATCGCCGTCGCGCGGCGGCTCGGCTCCGCCAATCGGGGCGCCGGCAGCCTGCCGGCGCCCTATGAGAGCTTTCGAGTCGACGTCTGGGGCCAGACGCGGGAGCAGTGGCGCCGGCGAGGCTGAGGATCCCTCTTTCCCTGTTTATCCGTCGATGTCCCAACCGAGCGCCACCCGGCCGGAAAGGGCCGCCTGCGGTTTCTCCTGGAGCGGGTGGTAGCGCGCGCCCTGGACATCGCGCCAGGCGCGCTCGAGGCCGAAGGCGCGATAGAAACCGGGGCCGCCGGCCACCTCCATCGCCTTTTCGACCGCGGCGATCGCGCCCTGGGCGACGAGCGTGCGCCCGATCATGGCACGGCTGGTCGTCTCGGGGCCCGGGACTGCCGTCGCGGCATCGGCGATCATCCGATCGAGGGCCATTTCGGCCAGAGCGAAGGCATTCTCCATCTCGCCGACGAGGTAGGGCAGGTGGGGATCGCCGGTGCGACCGCGTGCCGCGGCGATCGCCTGCCGCCGCGCGCCTTCGGCGACGCCGACATAGGTCGAGTAGATGAGCGGAAAGGCGAGCATGGCAATGGCGTGGAACAAGGGATGCCATTTCCCCTGCGGGCGCCGTCCCGAAATGGCGGCGTCGGGCACGAACACGCCTTCGAGCAGGATGTCGTGCGAGCCGGTGCCGCGCATGCCCAGCGTCCGCCAGGTGTCGATCCGCCGCACGCCTGGCGCCTCGATCGGAACGGCGAAATGGAGAACCGTCGGTCCATCCTCTGCCGTCTCATCGACAGCGCTGGTCACCAAGAGGTCGCCGAACGGGCTGCCGCTGGAGAAGGGCTTGCGTGCGGTGATGCGATAGCCGCCTCCGACCTTCACCGCGGTGCCGCCGCTCGGCAGCCAGTCCGAGCCGCCGCTCGAGACCAGCACCAGATCCTCGTTCGCGACCCGTTTCAGCAGGCCGTCCGTCGGTGCCCCCTGGTGACGCCACCGCCAGGCCGCGACGGCGACGAGGTGGCAGTGCATCGAGAAAGCGAGCGCAGTGGACCCGCAGGCGACGCCGATTCGCCGGATGCAGCCGGCAATATCGCGATAGTCGGCACCGCCGCCGCCCAGCTCGACCGGCACCAGCGCCTTGAACAGGCCTGCGGCCTTCAGCCGCGAATAGCCCTCGGCGACGAAGCGGTCCGTTTCGTCATGCGCCGCTGCCTCGATTTCGGCCTCGGCGGCGACCCGCTCTGCTGCCGCCATCCAGTCCACGGCGCCTCCTTCCGCGGCTTCGGCAAGTCCGCATTCCAGCGCCGGCAGCGCCAGACCGTTTGTAATCGACATCAATCGGCTCCTTCTTGTCGCGCGCGCCTCGGCGCATGTCGACTCTCAAGCCCCCGTGCCGCAGATCATGGTCGCCGCTCCGGCCCACGGCTAGTTCAGCAACTGAACTCCGCCGGTATGGAAACTGAACTGGTCACCGGGTCCGGGCGGGCGTAGACTGGAGGTCCAGTGAGGCGTGTCATGGGCGAGCGCAGCTACAGTCAATTCTGTCCGGTCGCGATGGCGGCCGAGCTGCTTTGCACCCGCTGGACGATCCTGATCCTGCGCGAGCTGCTCGCCGGTTCGACCCGGTTCAACGAGCTTCGCCGCGGGGTACCTCGCATGTCGCCGGCTTTGCTTTCGCAGCGACTCAAGGAGCTGGAGAGTGCCGGCATCGTCTGCCGTGTCGCCTCCCGCACCGATCCTGGGATCCACGAATATGCGCTCACCGATGCCGGCGCCGAACTGGGGCCGCTGGTCGAGGCGTTCGGGCGCTGGGGCCAGCGCTGGGTGAGATCGGAGCTGTCGCTGCAGCGGCTCGACGGCACCCTTTTGATGTGGGACATGCGCCGCAACCTGATGCTCTCGCCGCTCACGGGTCAGCGGCAAGTGATCCAGTTCCAATATCCCGAGCAGCCGGACGAGGAGCGGCTCTGGTGGCTCATCGTCGACGAGGACGGTCCGCCCGACCTTTGCCTGATCGATCCCGGGTTCGACGTCGATCTCTATGTCGTCACCGACCTCAGGACGATGACGGCGGTCTGGATGGGCGTCGAGACGGTGCGCGAGGCGGTTTCGCAGGGGCGGGTGATGCTGATCGGCGATGCCGGCCTCGCCGGGACCATGCAGGACTGGCTCGGGCTCAGCCCCTTCGCCCGCGGCGAGCCGGCGCCGGCAGCGCCGAGTCTCCCCAATCCGGTGCCTGCGCTCGACTGAAGCCTCTTCGGAACGCTGTCCGCCCGACTCGACCGCTGGATCACGGGCTGCCGGAGCCCGGCGCCGGTTCAGCGTGCCGGCGGCAGCGGGCGAAGCGCCCGCTCCAGCGCCATCCGCGCCGCCCGGCGCCCGATCTGCTCGCCAGCCTCGTTGGAGAAGCGGTAATGGACGCCCCCGTAGATGCGAGAATCGGACACTTCCTGCGCCCAGGCATTCCAGCTCGGGAAAGTCTGGACCGCGGCGTCGGGACTCAACTGAGAGGCTATCCGGACGCCGCCGGGCGGGCTGACGCCGGTCTCCGCCGTCATCAGTTCGGCGACGGTGCCGGCGACGGTGCAATGGCCGCACGGATATTCGGGGAAGTTAGGCGTCGCCAGCAGCGGCAGCCATTCCGCGTCGGCCGGCGTGGCGTCGTTGCCGTCTTCCGCGCCGTTGCGGATGGCCGTGATCGGGCGCCAGAAATCGTGATGAAGCTTGGCGACCACCATGGCCTGGACCGCATCGTCGAAGGCCATCTGGTAGAGGGCGAACATGCGCGCATTCCGTACCCTGGTCCGCCCCGGCATGTCGCTCACCTGGCGAAGCGCCGGCATCACGTCGCCGGCTTGCCGGTAGCGCGCGACCAAGGTCTGGTGCGCGCTGCGCTCGCGGCTGTCGCGTCCGCCGAGTCGCCTGACCTCCTCATAGTCGCGCGCCCACCGCTCGCTGGCGAGCGGCGGCGGCGGCGGAGGCTGCAGCGAGTCCGTGCTCGACGCCACCCATGGCCGAAGGGTGGCCCAATAGGGCTCGAGCGACGGCAGCGCCGTCGCGACCCATTCGCCCGGGCGCGTCCGCGGCCGGTAGGGGCGCTGCGCAATCGCCGGATCGACCCCGCCGGCCTGGAGGGCGGCAGCGGCCGCGACTTCGCCGACCGCGATTCCCCCCGTCCGAGCGGGGTCGTCCGGAATGGCGGCCATGGCGAGGGCATGGCTTTCCTCGATCGCCGTCCGCTGCGCCGGATAATGGTGGAGCAGCACCCGGTAAGCGGCGGTGACGGCGGCCGCATCCTGCGACGCGCCTGCGTCGGCCGGGGCGAGACCCAGATAGGATTGGTAGCGGCGGTCGATCGCATTCACCGCCTCGAACATGGCGAGCGCGACCCGGCTGCTCGCCCGCTCGGTCTCGGGAGACCGCGGCCCGCGGGCGGCCTGGCCGGCGAGGTAGTAGCGGTTCGCAACTTCCATCCAGTCCGTCACGCTGTCAGCGGCAGCCGGCCGAGCAGCAATCAGCGCCACCGTGGCGGCGAGCAGTCCGATAGCCCTTCTCATGCTTTCCTCCCTTACGAAGGCGCGGGCTTGCGCCTCCCCGGAACAGGAGTATTATTGAAGCAACACACCCAGGAACATGATCCGGGGGGCCAAAGTCATGATCGCCGGTTGCATCGACCAGATGTTGGAGGGCGCCTGCGGCGATTGCGGCCGGCGCGACTCCTGTATCCTCCACCAGTGGCGGGGCCTCGGCCACAGGGCGGGCGCGATGATCGCGGAGCGTCCGAAGCCGACGAATCGCGCGCGTGGCCTGCTTTCCCGCCTCGGCGACCTCGCCAAGGCGATCGAAGCCCAGGCCGGGATCGGCATCGGCCCATTCACCCGCAGGGTGGAAGCCAGCGTCGAGCCGCTGCTCGAAGCGGGCGGCGTCCGCATCGAGGCCGTCGCGCGGGAATTGGGCTGCAGCCGCCAGACGCTGTATCGCCGGCTGAAGGCCGAGAACACGACGTTCGAGCAGGTCGTGGAGCGGCTACGGCGGCGATTGGCCCTGCGCCTGCTGCGCGAGAAGGACGCTTCCGTGAAGGAGGTCGCCTACCGGCTCGGATTTTCCGATCCGGCCGCCTTCTCCCGCGCATTCAAGCGCTGGACGGGATCAAGCCCCAGCCTCGCCTGGAGTCGACAGGAGCGATAGGCTACGCGCCGCCCGCGCCAAGACGATGAGGGGCGTAGAACCGATCATGCCGGTCAGCTCATCGCTGAAACCCTGCGCCGCTCCAGTCGAAGCGCCGCGGCGATGGCAAGGGCGGCAAGGAGGAGTACCGGCAAGGCGGCGAGATTGACGCCGCGCCAGCCGAAGGCGTCGGCCAGGGCTCCGGCGGAGAAGGAGCCGGCGGCGGCCACCCCGACGATGAGGAAATCGTTGAGCGCCTGCACCTTGGCGCGTTCGCTCGGCCGATAGGTGTCGAGGAGCAGGGTGCTGCCCCCGACATAGAGGAAGTTCCAGCCCACTCCGACCAGCACCAGTCCGCTCAGGAAGTTGAGCAGCGCCGTCCCTGAGAGGGCGATAGCGACATGGCCCGCCAGCAGCGCCGTCCCGCCGAGCATGAGCGGGAGAGCGCCGACCCGCCGGATCAGCGGCCCGGAGAAGAAGGAGGGCAGGAACATGCCGAGCACGTGCCACTGGATGACCATGGCGGCGCTGCCGACATCGTGGGCGTGCGCGACCATCGAGATCGGCGTCGCGGTCATCACCGTCACCATCACCCCGAAGGCGGCGGCGGCGCCGATGACCGCAACGCGGAACAGGGGCTGGCGCGCAATCTCGCGCAGCGACCGCGCAGGCGCCTCGCCCGGCGATGACGCCTCCGCTTGCGGCAGCCGCGTGAAGGCGAGCAGGACCGCGGCGGCGAGGCCGAGCAGGAGCACGGCCAGGAACGAACCCGCATAATCGGCCGCGAGCAGGCCCCGCGTCGACGTCCCCAAAGCAGGCCCGGCAAGGGCGGCGATCACGCCGCCGGCCAGCACCCAGGAAATGGCCCGGCCGCGATTCGCCTCCTCCGCAGCTTCGGCGGCGGCGAAGCGGTAATATTGCGCGAACCCCTGATACACTCCCGCCAGCCCCGTGCCTGCACAAAGCAGGACGAAGCTGCCGCTGAGAAGGCCCCACGCGCCGACTGCCCCGGCGCCGGCGCCGGCGAGCGCGCCGATAAGAAAGCCTGCCTTGCGGCCGATCCGCGCCATCAGCAGCGAGGCCGGGACGATCGTGAGCGCCGTGCCGAGCGCGATCGTCGCCAGCGGCAGGGTCGCCATCGCCGGTTCGGGCGCGAGCAGCATTCCGGCGAGCCCGCCGATCGTGACGATCAGCACCGCGCTCGTCTGATGCAGCGCCTGGCTCGCCGCCAGCGCCAGCACGATCCGGCTCTCCGCCTTCATTCGCCTCGCTCCCGTCCGGATCACGCTTTCGCCGGGCGAAAGGCGGCAATCAAGCTGAAAGCCGGACCCGGCCGGTGAATGCGCGCGCCATCACCGCGCGAAACCCAAGCCCGGATGCGCCGATGCGAGCCCGCGTCGCGGCCGGCGCCTCAGCGGGGGCGGCAGACCCGGCGGCTGCGCTGGCGGCCGAAATCGTCATAGACGGCCACGCGCCGGCAGACCTCTTCCGAACGGCCTGCTTCCGGTTCCTGCGCCTCGGCCTCCGGCGGAGCGGCGGGCGCGGGGGTGCCGGTCGCCGGCGGCCGGTCGCCCGGCGCGACCGGTTCCTCCGATTGGGTGGTCAGACGGTCCTGCGCCGCGACGAGCAGCAAGGAGGCAAGCAAGGGAAGGCTCATCCTCAATCTCCCGTTCGAAGCCCCCGGGGCCAGCGCCCCGTCGAGCGGTCGATGCGATCCTCTCTGCCTCGGTTGTCCCCGGTCGCGGCCGAGAGAGCAACGGGAAATTTCAACAATCGATGTCCCGGAAAGGCTCCGAGCCGCGGGTTTCAGGACCTGGCCGGGGCGAGGCTCTCCAGCCACAGCAGGCGGCGGACGGTCTCGTCGAGGCGGCAGCCATCGCGAACCAGCGGCGCCATCGTTTCGCTTTCAAGCGCCGCCTCGGCGTCGCAGCGCACCCAGCGCGTGGCGACCCATTCCGCCTGCGCTTCCGCGAGCCCGCGCCCGGCCGCCGCCGCGGCGGCATCGAGGCGCGGCTGCAGCCGCGCCAGCTCGGCTTCGACGCATTCGTGCGATCCGGCCTCGATGTAGCCGCGATCGGCCATGCAGGCGAAATGCTCGACGCTGATCACCCGATCGGACGCGCCGTCCGGGATGATGAAGGCCGCATAATCAGGAACCGCCGCCGCTGCCGGCGCAGCCAGCAATGTCGCCGCGAGGAGGTGCCGACCTCGCAACATGGAGATCATGGTCCGGACCATCTTCGCCTCTCGTCTCACCCGGCGACGGAATAGACGAGCAGGGCGCGGGTGGCCAGCCGGCGCCAGGGCTCCTGGGGCAGACCGTCGGCGATATCGTATCCGTCACCCTTTTCGGCAACGAGGATGTGCCGCTCCAGCCGGGTCGCCGTGGGCAGGTGGAATTGGCCCATGCCGATGGCGATTCGGTTTCCCTCGTCCGGTCCGTTGGCGCGTAGGGGCGGGGAGGCAAGCGTCTTTCAGCGTGCCTCGTCGGCCAGCCGCGCCGCCAGCCTCTGCTCGCTAGTGTCGGCATAAGCGCGACACGCTGCCGGGTCGATGAAGGGATTGGGCACGCGCCCAGCGGCCAGGCGGGAGATCCGCGAAGCCTGTTGCTGGTCGGGGTGCGAGGTCAGCAGAATATCGCAGGGCATAGCCCGGAAGACGGCGTGGCTGGTCCTGAACGTCGCCACCACCTCGGGATGTGCGCTGAACCGGTAGCCGTCGGCCGAAACCGGGTTGAGGCTCGCCGCGAAGACGATATTCGCGCAGCCGGCTTGCTCGCAGGAGCGCCAGCGCCAGCTCATGCTCCCGACGGTATGTCCCGGCGTCGCCACGGCAACCACCTCGGTATCGCCGAGCCGCAGCGTCTCTCCGTCGGCCACGACGCGGACGGTCTCGACCGCAGGGAAGGGCGGCAGGTGCGCCGCCTGCGGATCTTCGGGACCGACGCGGCCGCTGCGCAACACCTCGGCCGCGGCTGCGCTCGCCACCACGGTGGCGCCGCTGTCGCGCGCCAGAGCGGCGATGCCGCCAGCATGATCGTAATGCGGCTCCGTGCTGAAGATGTAGCGGACGTCGTCGATCGAGAATCCGAGCCGGCGAATGTTCGCCTCGACCTCGTCCACCGCCTGGGGAACCGCGCCGTCGAACAGGAGCAGGCCGTCGCCGGTATCGACGAGCACGACGTTCAACCCCTCGAAACCGACGGCATGGGTCCGCCCATGTATCCGAGCCGGCGCCTGCGCGCCGAGCCATCGAGCCGAATATTCCGGGGCGATCGGCCGGGTCAGCGGGTCGTCGGCCGGCTGCGCCTGCGCCGCCACGGCCAGCGCGGCCGCCATCAATCCTGCCATGAACTGCATCCTTGTCTTCATCCTGGCCTCCCTTGCCGGTCGCCGATCGATGCCCGCTACCGTCCGAGGGCACAAAGCATCTTCTCTCGACGAAGCCATGAGAAGCATTCATGGATCGGCCATGGAACGCGCCCAGCTCCCGCTCAACCAGCTCCGCGCCTTCGAGGCCGCCGCCCGCCATCTCAACTTCACCCGCGCCGCCATCGAACTATGCGTCAGCCAGGGCGCGGTCAGCCATCAGGTCGCCCTGCTCGAGCAGCGTCTCGGCGCGCGGCTGTTCCGCCGGTTGCCCCGCGGTCTCGCCCTGACCGACGAGGGCGCCGCGCTCGTCCCGGTGCTCGCCGAGAGCTTCGATCGGGTCGGAGCCACGCTCGACCTGTTCGTCGGCGGCCGCTTCCGCGAGGTGCTCAATGTCGGCGTGATCGGCACCTTCGCGGTGGGTTGGCTCCTTCCCCGTCTCCACCGCTTCGCGCGCGATCATCCCGGCATCGACCTGCGGCTGATGACCAACAACAACCGCGTCGACCTCGCCGGCGAGGGCCTCGACTGCGCGATCCGCTATGGCGACGGCGCCTGGCACGGCACCCAGGCCGTGCCGATTCTGGACGCGCCTCTCGCGCCGCTCGCCGCGCCGCCGGTGGCGGCGCGTCTCAAGGCGCCCGCCGACCTGCAGCGTGAGACGCTGCTGCGCTCCTACCGCGCCGACGAATGGCCGCGTTGGTTCGCGCTGGCCGGCGCCGCCAGTCCGCCGCTGCGCGGGCCGGTCTTCGACAGTTCGGCCCTGATGATCGCCGCGGCTTTGTCCGGCCATGGCATCGCGCTCGCGCCGCCGGTGATGTTCGCGAACGAGTTGTCGGCCGAACGGCTCGTACAGCCGTTCGCGATCGCGCTCCCGGCCGGCCGCTATTGGCTGACCCGGCTGAATTCACGGCGCGAGACAGCGGCGATGCGCGTCTTTCGCGAATGGCTCGAGGGGGAGGCCGCCGCCTAGACGGCCGGCGCCACCATGCGGCGCTAGTCCTATGGGCCGGGCTGGGCTAGGAACGCGTCGCCGGACCTTCCGGCGAGGAGAGCAGTCATGGCCAAGGGGCAGAAGAAGAGCAACAAGGAGGCCCGCAAGCCGAAGAAGGAGGTGGCGAAGAAGATCGCCGCCAATCCCTCGACCAAGGGCGTGGTGGCAAGGACCTGATGGCGCGTCCGTTCGTCCGTCATCGCCAGCCCTGGACGAGCGAGGAAATCGCGAAGCTGCGCGTGCTGGCCGGCAAGGGCATGGGGCTCAAGGCAATCGCCAAGGCCCTGACCCGCAGCGAGGAATCGGTCGAGGACCGCGCCAGGACCGACGGCATTCGGATCGCGAAGCTGCGATAGAGCCGGGAAGGCACCTGGCGGCGGCCAGCACCAAGCGCGATGGAGCGACACCGGACCGGTCGCGAGTCCCGGCGGCGCCGGCCGGGCGCCCGCCTGCACGGCCGGCGACGGGGTCGATCTCCGCCCTGGAAATCGGCCGCGAGCGCTCGGATCACCAGGCTCACGCCTCGCCTTCTCGCGCATGAAACGAAGATTCTGTCACCGGCCGAGCACCATTCCCCGCTGCACCCGCAGCACCGGACGGCGCAGGATCTCGATATCCACCGTCGGATCGCCATCGAAGGCGAGCAGGTTCGCCTCGGCGCCCTCGGCGAAGCGGCCGATCGCTGCCTCCGGGAACATGGCGCGGGCGGTATCGGCGGTGGCGCGGCGGAGCAGCTCTCCCCGGGGAAAGATGCCGAGCCCGTCGAGATAGACGAGCTCGTCCACCACCGTGCCCATCACATCGTCGCTGCCGAGCGCGAGCGTGACGCCCGCATCACGAAGGAGGCGGAGATTTTCGCGCTGGAGCGCCTGCAGGGTCGCGGCGTTTTCCGGCCTGCGCGCCATGTCGTGCCGGGCGACGCCGGCGGTGGTGATGACGATGGTTCCGCGCCG
This sequence comes from Sphingosinicella terrae, assembly GCF_003347635.1. Lineage (GTDB taxonomy): Bacteria > Pseudomonadota > Alphaproteobacteria > Sphingomonadales > Sphingomonadaceae > Allosphingosinicella > Allosphingosinicella terrae. Next base: position 48,742 of record NZ_QDFY01000015.1, on the reverse strand, counting down.
GGCGGCTTCGGCGACGATGGCGTCGGAAAGACGGTAATTGGCCGCGTTCATCCCAGGGGCGATCCGGTAGCCCGGCAAATGGGCGATGATGTCGGCTCCGGCCCGGACGGCGATAGCGAAGTCCGCCGCAGTGTCGGCGTGGGCGACGACGCGAATGCCGGCCCGGTGGGCGCGTTCGACGATCGGAACGACCAGGGCCGGATCGATTCCGCGAAAGCCGAAGGTGGACGGGTCGGCGAGCTCCTGGGCACGCCGCTCGCTGTTGATGAGGATGATCTTGATGAGGCGCGGCCTACGCTCCAGCAATTCCGGCCACAGGCGGTCCAGATCCGCAAGCGTGTCGACGGGATCGTAGAAGCGCCGCGCCTCCGCCGGCTCCATCTCGATTCCGAACTGCCGGGAGGACGCCAAGGCGATGCCGAGGGGGTGGCCGTCCGCGGCGGAGAGGCAGGCCTCCGCATAGCGCACCGTCATCATCCCCGGTTGGCCGAAGAATCCGCCATAGTCCTCCCGCGCGGACGGTCGCGAGCAGAGCTGGATCGAATGGAATATGCCCGCATGCATGTTCTTGGCATTGGAAATCGCGCCAAATCGACCGCTTTGGGCGTCGTGATTGTGCGCCTCGATGAGCGACGGGAGGATGAAGCGGCCAGTGAGGTCGAGGACGGCGTCGATCCTTTCCGGCCGGCTCGCCGTCAGTCTGCCGTCGATCGAATACCAGGAGCCGGGCGAGAAGCGCTCGCCGTCGAACCACAGCCCTCCGCGCAGCTCGAGCGCCGGCGCCGGTGCTTCGGCAGCGGGACGCTGCAAGGCGAAGGCGGGCGTGGCGGCGAGAAGCAGAGCGGCAAGCAGTCGGAAGGGGAGCATGGCGGCCTCCGGTCGAACATCCGCCGCCCCGTGCGGCTGCTCGTACCTCAGAGACAAGGGCGGCGGACCAGTCCGGGCGCCAGCCGTGCGCCGCAAGGCACGAGCCGGGACCAGCGTCTCCCGCACGACGCGACCAGGCGGGATGATCTGATTGCCTCAGATCATCCGGTCAGCGTCTTGGTTTGCCGCGATTGACTGGTCCCATCCGACTAGAAACCGCTCTTGCGCCCGAGCGCCCGCTCCAGCGCCGGACGATGGGTTCGGCTCAGCGGCACCGTGGCGCCGCTGCGCAGCCGCAGGTCGGCGTCGCCATTGCGCCTTTCGGTTATCGTCTCGACGGCTCCGGCGCGGACGAGCGCGGACCGGTGGACGCGAACGAAACCGGCCGGGCCGAGCCGATCGGCGAGGACCGCCAGCGCCTCGCGAAGCAGATGCACCCGTCCGTCGGCGTGGATGCAAAGATAATGGCCCGCCGCCTCGACAAGATCGATCGCGTCGATCGGCACCAGATCGGTTCGGCTCCCATCGCGAACGGCGATATGCCTCGATGGGGCGTGCGCCTCGGTTCCGGCGGCCAAGCGGCGTCGCGCACGATCGAGCGCCCTCGCCAGCGCCTCCTCGCCGACCGGCTTCAGCAGATAATCGATCGCTTCGACCTCGAAGGCGGGGAGGGCGTGGTCGGCGCGCGCGGTGAGGAAGATGACCAGCGGGCGCTGCTCGCGGGGCAGGCCGCGGATCAGGTCCGGCCCTTCGCCGTCGGGCAGAGTGACGTCGAGGAAGAGCAGGTCGGGCTCGGCCGAGCGGATGAGGGCGGCGCCGCGCTTCATGTCGCCGGCCTCGCCGACCAGCCGCAGATCGCCGTGGACCTGGAGCATGTGACGCAGCCGATCGCGGGCGAGCGCCACATCCTCGATCATCGCCGCGCGGATCATGAGGATTCGGCGACGAAAGGCAGGCGCAGGACCGTCCGTGCCCTGCCGCCGGCGAGCCCGAAGTCGAGCGTCGACCGGCCGGGATGGGCCACAGCGAGCCGGGCTTCGACGTTGGCGATGCCGATCCGGGGCCTCGGCGACTCTCCGGCGCGTGCCGGCGCGTCGTTCGCGATCTCGATGATCAAATCATCGCAATCGCGCGTAGCGACAATGGTGAGGCGCCCTCCCTCGGGAAGCCGGGAAAGGCCGTGGACGAGGGCGTTCTCGACCAGCGGCTGGAGCAGCAGTGCCGGCACCTCTCCTTTCCAGGCATCGGCCTCGACTTCGAGATCGAAGGTCAGCCGGTCGCCGAGCAGCAAGCGGTGAAGCTCGACCTGATCGCAGATCAGCATCAGCTCGTCACGAAGCGATGTTCGCTCCGGACGTTCCAGCGTCGCGCGAAGCAGCGCTGCGAGCCTGACCATGGCGCGATCCGCCTGGGCCGGATCGGAATAGCCGAGCGCCGAGATCGCGTTCAGCGCATTGAACAGGAAGTGCGGAGCGACCTGGACCCGCAAGGCGTCGGCGCGGGCCTTCGACAAGAGACGCTCGCGGCGCCGATCGCGCTCCACGAACGCCATCGTCTGTCCGATCGCGACCAGGGCCAGATAGGTGGGAAAGGCGAAAAGGCCGGTGATCAGGACGGCTTGCCAGAAGCCGGCGAGTGCTTCGCCCGGACCCAAGCCCCCCGCTGCGCCCAGCAGGAGGCGCGAGACGGCCGTGCCCGCCGCGGTGAACAGCGGCACGACGGCCAGCGAGAGCAAGGCGAACAGCGCGACATGGCGGCGCCCGCTGGGGCCGACGCCGATCGGAAAACGGCGTGCGAGGGCGAGAAACCAGGGCACCGAGAGCGCCCATGGCGCGAAATGGATCAGATTCAGCAGCAGCGCCGAACCCAGCGCCGCTACCTCGAAGACGGCCCCGGGGCCGATGAGCAAGGTTGCGGGCGTCCACGCGATCGAAATGCCCGCCCACAAGGCCGCGACCTTTGCCCAGCCGCGCGCATCCAGCCAAAGCCGCTCGTCCCCGTCCACGGCACCCTTATGCCGGAAGATGCGGTGCCGGTCATTCCGCCACAGAGGCGCCGCCGCGCGCGAGGCGCCGGGCTCGGGCCTGATCAAACCTGATGACGGGGTGCGTACGCGCCATGCGAACGAACGCATCGGCGGAGCGCCGCCCCGGTCATTGCTCCGCCACGATCAGGCAGACCGAGCTTCGCACCAGCGCAATCGCCTGCTCGCGCGTGCGCGGCGTCGCCGGCGGCGCAGGGGCGAGCAAAGGCGCCGCATATTCGGCCTTGACGGCCCAGTTGACGTTCTGAGGCAAGGCCCCGGTGTTGCTGTAGAAGGGCTCGATCGCGGCGGTTGCGGAGATGATCCCCACCACCTGGCCCGATTCGGTGACCACCGGACCGCCCGAGTTGCCGGGCTGGATTGGGATCGACGTCTGAAGGAAGGAATTCTCGCCGGCCACCGAGAGCGCGCTGATCGTGCCGTCGGTGAAGCGGGGCTCGCTGCCCAGCATCTGCACCGCCGGAAAGCCGATGGTGAAGACCCGGTCGCCCTCGCGCGCCGAGCCGGCAGGCGCGAAGCCGAGATAGTGCGTGGGGCGCCGGTCGACCTGGAGCAGGGCCAGGTCGGTCGCCGCGCTCGACCGGACGACGCGCGCATCGTGCACCTGCCCGTCCACGGTGCGGCAGCCGATGCGGCGGGCGCCCTCGACGACATGATAGCTGGTGAGAACGTGCCCGGCGGCGCCGATGAAGAAGCCGGTGCCGGAGGAAAGGCCCGATCCTTCGGCCGCCGCGTGGGCGCCTCCGGCCTCGAACGCGGCCAGCGAATGGGCGAGGGGATCGGTAATGCCGCTTTCGCGCGCTGCCGTCTCGCCGCAGACGACCTCCAGCATGGCCTGGCCCAGGCTCATGGTCTGCGGGACCTGGACGCCGTCGGCGCTATGATCGGTGACCCCGATCTCGCGGGCCTCCGCGTCGAAACGCGTGCGCTCGCCGACGGCGTAGCGCCGCGCCCGACAGTCCCAGGCGAAGAAGGCCCTTGAGGCGACCTCGCCGTCCGCGTCGGGCGCGATCCTGTGGGTGAAGACCCAGCCCCAGATCACCGTCTTGCCGTCATTGTCGGCCGATTCGTTCTCGATGTAGGCATTGAAGCTCTCTCGGCCTTCGCCCCAGGTCCCCAGCCAATGCCAGTCGACGGCGGAAGCTGCGGACGACGTGCCGAGCAGCAGAAGGAGAAGAACGGAGCGGAGCTTCATCATACCCCCGATCTGGTCGGGACCCCACCGTTTCGCACGCGAACCAAGTTGATTTCGGACCAACGCAGATCGCGTAGCTTGACGGGGAGTCGAGCCATCTGCCAAGGTGGCACAAAGCAGGAACAGGGTCAATGGAATCGAGGGTCGGCACGTCCCGTTTTCGATCAGGGCCGTAGTCGATTCGGCTCGGCGAACTTGCCTGCGCAAGACTTCGCTCGCATTTCCAGGCACAGTGACTCGAGGTGAGGCCGAACCGATGCCGAAAGTCTTTCCTTCCTGCCTGAACGCGGTCGCGATAGCTCTCGCCGCGCCGGCGGCGGCGCAGGATCCGCCGCCCCCAGGCAGTCCGGACATCCTCGTTACCGGCAACCCGGAGGTCGAAGCCCAGATCCGGGACTTCGTCGCGGCGCTGACCGCGGCGCCGCCGCGGACCCAGATCGGCCGTTTCGAGATCGGCGTCTGCCCCGTCGCCGTCGGCCTCTCCGAGAGCCAGCGCAGCGCGGTGGCGCGGCGGATGCGCCAGGTCGCGGAAGGGGCGGGACTCGCGGTGGGCGACGCCGATTGCACGCCCAACGTCGTGGTGGCCGTGACCCCGAACAAAAGGGCCTTCCTCGAGGGGCTGAGGCAACGCCATTCCTACTATTTCAGCGGGCTCTCCTCGCCGGCGATCCGCCGGCTGACGCGCGGGCCGGGCCCGGCTGCCGCCTGGCATGTGCAGGGGCCGCCCCGCAATGCCAGCGGGGTCGAGCTGCAATCGGATGGCGGCAGCGACCTCGTCGTCAACCGGACGATCACGCCGGGTTCCCGAATCACCGCGGCCGCTCGCCCGCAGTTCGCGGCGGCGATGGTGGTGGTGGAGTCGGGCGCCCTCAGCGGCCTCTCGACCACGCAGCTGGCCGATTATGCGGCGATGCGGGCCTATGCCCGCCTCGACCCCTCGGGGCTTGGTGCGCTCCGCGCGCCAACCATCCTCACCGTGCTGGAGGCTCCGGAAGGAAGCGTGATACCGATCACCCTGACCCGCTGGGACCTCGCCTTCCTGCGCGGACTCTATAGCAGCCCGCACAACTTCTACAGCCAGGCCGTCCGCGCCGAGATCCGACGCGCGATCGAATCGGAGATCGTCGGGACCGGCGAGGGGCGGCAATGATCAGTCGTCGTCGCGAGCATCGTGGCTGAGCGCGCCGCCTTCGGCGGCCAGCGTGCCGCTGTCGATGCCGGCGCCCGACGGCTCCGCCTGGCCCTCGCCGTGCTGCTGATCTGGGCGCTCATCGCCTTCGCCTTGGCGTTGCAAGGCTATCTGACGGCGAGGAGCGCCGGCCGGCCTCAGGATTGGTGGCCGTCCTTCGGCTACAGCCTGGCCATCTTCTCGATCTGGGCTGCCCTGACCTGGCCCATGCTGCTGGCGGTCCGCTGGATCGAGGCGCGCGCCCTGGGCGCAGCCCTGCGCGCCCTGCTGTACGCGGCCGGTCTGGCCGTCGTGGCTGCCGCCCATGTCGGGCTGTTCGCAGCCCTCTACTGGCCGCTCTACAATGACGGCGGGCGGATCGCGTCGCGCTGGGCGATGGGCGAGATCATGTTCGTCCGCAACCTCGGTACCAATGCGATCCTCTACGCGGTCGTCGTGCTGGCGAGCAGGTGGTCCCATCGCCGGGAGCAGCCGGCGCCCGCCGCCGTCGGCCACTTGCGGGCGCGCCGGCGCGGCGGCGTGCGGCTGGTTGCGCTCGACGAAGTGGAGTGGATCGGCGCCGCCGGAAACCATGCGGAGGCGCACACCGCTTCGGGGGCCATCCTCCTCGACGATCCGCTCGCGAGGCTGGAGCAGATGCTGCCGGCAAACGCCTTCGCCCGGGTGCATCGCGGCGCCATCGTCCGCCTCGACCGGATCGCCGAGCTGCGCAGCCTGGGGCGAGGCGACGCCGAGATCCGTCTCCGCAGCGGCCACAGGCTGAGGCTCAGCCGACGCTACCGGACGGCCATCTCAGCCTGGCTGAGCGGGCGCTGACCCGCTCGTCCGACGGGCGGTCCCGCCTGCACCTTTTGGCCTGGGACGGGCGCCCGGCCCTGATAGGCGGCAACCATGATCAGACCTTCCCTCCTCCTCGCGGCCATCGCCGCCGCACTGGCGGCCGCCGCCCCGTCAGGGGCACAATCCGTCGATCCGCGCGCCGACGGCGTCTATATCGTTGGCGCCCTCCAGCGCCTGCACGAGCGTGAGCCGTCCTTCACCTACGGCCGACTGCGCGACATCCTGGACCGACTCGACCCCGATCTCGTGGTGCTCGAGGTGCGGCCCGACGAGCTCGCCCGGCGGACGGACACGCCGGGGCGTCCGGAATATCCGGCTGTGGTGTGGCCGTGGCTGGCGCACCGAAACGTCGCCGCGGCGGCGATGGAGCCCGGCGGCCCGACCTTCGCCGCCATGGTCGAGGCGGCTTCGGCCCGTTTCGAGGCGCTGGAGCGCGACCGGCCGGAGTCGGCCGCCTATCTCGCCAGCCTGAACCGCTCGCTCTCCCGCGTCCTGGAGGCACATTGGACGCATCCCGCGGACAGCCAGGACCGGGTCACGCGCGACCTGCTGCGCGCTCATGGCCTCGCCCAGGCCGCACTCGGCGGACCGGAGTTCGCGCGGGGACAGGCCGAATGGGACGACTATATGATCGCGCGGACACGCGAGGCCGTGGCCGCGCATCCCGGCCGGCGGATCCTGGTGCTCGCCAGCTACCGCAACCTGGACGCCTTCCTCGAGGCGTTCAGGGACGAGCCGCGTCTGGCGGACAGCGAAGCCTGGCTGCGCGCATCCTTTCCGGAATAGGCCTTGCCCGGGAGCCTTTGGCAGGCGATGAAGAAGGTCGGCCGATGCCGCGCGCACCGCCGCTTCGGCCCCCTTGCAAACTTCCCCCGTTGACCCATATCGGCTCGGCGGTTATAGGCCGCCGCGCCCGGGGCTGGTGGTGGCTGACAAGCCAGACGCTGTCTCGTGACGGGCGCATTTAGAGCTGAACACTGCTGCGCGTATGCAAAGGCCTGGGGGGCCGACAGGGCCGCCGGGTCCTTTGCGCATTCTGGCGTCGCGGTAGAGTAACTGAAGGAAGTGAAGGGCTTCATGCCGACGATCAACCAGCTGATCCGCAAGGGTCGGGAGCCGCAGAAGGCGAAATCCAAGGTTCCCGCGATGGAGCAGAATCCCCAGAAGAGGGGCGTCTGCACGCGCGTCTACACCACCACTCCGAAGAAGCCGAACTCGGCGCTTCGCAAGGTCGCCAAGGTCCGCCTGACCAACCAGCGCGAGGTGATCAGCTACATTCCCGGCGAAGGGCACAACCTTCAGGAGCATAGCGTCGTCCTCATCCGCGGCGGCCGCGTGCGCGATCTGCCCGGCGTGCGCTACCACGTCCTTCGCGGCGTCCTCGACACCCAGGGTGTGAAGGACCGCCGCCAGTCCCGTTCCAAGTACGGCGCCAAGCGCCCGAAATAACCGCGCGAGTAAGCCCCGGACGGGTTCCGGACCAGGCTGAAGAGAAAGGAAAGCTACCCCATGTCCCGTCGCCGCCGCCCAGAGAAGCGCGAAATCCTTCCCGATCCGAAGTTCGGGGACATCGTCCTGTCGAAGTTCATGAACAGCGTCATGCTCGACGGCAAGAAGTCGGTCGCCGAAGGCATCGTCTACGGCGCCCTCGACAATGTCGAGGCCCGCGCCAAGAAGGAGCCGATCGGCGTGTTCCACGACGCGCTCAACAACGTGAAGCCGGGCATCGAGGTCCGCTCCCGCCGCGTCGGCGGCGCGACCTACCAGGTGCCGGTCGAGGTTCGCCCGGAGCGCGCACAGGCGCTCGCCATCCGCTGGCTGATCTCGGCGGCGCGCGCCCGCTCGGAGAAGACCATGGCCGGCCGCCTGTCGGGCGAGCTGCTCGACGCTTCGAACAATCGCGGCAACGCGGTCAAGAAGCGCGAGGACACGCACCGCATGGCCGAAGCCAATCGCGCCTTCTCGCATTACCGCTGGTAAGACAATTCTAACGCCGGGCCGGACCCCGGCCCTGGAGACAAGACATGGCCCGCAGCCACCCGCTCGAGCGCTACCGCAATATCGGCATCATGGCCCACATCGATGCCGGCAAGACGACGACGACCGAGCGCATCCTCTATTACACCGGCAAGTCCTACAAGATCGGCGAGGTCCATGAGGGCACCGCCACCATGGACTGGATGGAGCAGGAGCAGGAGCGCGGGATCACGATCACGTCGGCCGCGACGACCTGCTTCTGGAACGACCACCGGGTCAACATCATCGACACGCCGGGCCACGTCGACTTCACCATCGAGGTGGAGCGGTCGCTGCGCGTCCTCGACGGCGCCATCGCCGTGTTCGACGGCGTCGCCGGCGTCGAGCCGCAGTCGGAGACGGTCTGGCGGCAGGCGGACAAGTACAAGGTTCCGCGGATGTGCTTCGTCAACAAGCTCGACCGCATGGGCGCGAGCTTCGACCGCTGCGTCGGCATGATCAAGGATCGGCTCGGCGCCCGTCCGCTCGTCCTGCAGCTGCCGATCGGCCTCGAGAGCGACTTCGTCGGCGTCATCGACCTGGTCAACAACAACGCGATCGTCTGGCTCGAGGAGAGCCTCGGCGCCAAGTTCGAGATCCGCGACATCCCCGATGACATGAAGGACGCCGCCGAGGCGGCCCGCATGGAGCTGGTCGAGATGGCGGTCGAGCAGGACGAGGAGGTCATGGTGGCCTATCTCGAGGGCAACGAGCCCGACGTCGCGACCCTGAAGAAGCTGATCCGCAAGGGCACGCTCAACTTCTCGTTCGTGCCCGTGCTGACCGGCTCGGCGTTCAAGAACAAGGGCGTGCAGCCGATGCTGGACGCGGTCATCGACTATCTGCCGAGCCCGCTCGACGTCCCCGCGATCAAGGGCGTCAAGATGGACGGCGAGACCGAGGACACCCGCCCGGCCGACGACAATGCGCCGTTCGCCGCGCTCGCCTTCAAGATCATGACCGATCCCTTCGTCGGCACCCTGACCTTCGCCCGCATCTATTCGGGCAAGCTCGAGAGCGCCTCGGTGGTGATGAACTCGGTCAAGGACAAGAAGGAGAAGGTCGGCCGCATGCTGCTGATGCACGCGAACGACCGCGAGGACATCAAGGAGGCGAATGCCGGCGACATCGTCGCCCTGGTCGGCCTCAAGGACACGACCACCGGCGACACCCTATGCGCGCCGAACGCGCCGATCATCCTCGAGCGGATGGAGTTTCCGGACCCGGTCATCGAGGTCGCCGTCGAGCCGAAGACGAAAGCCGACCAGGAGAAGATGGGCATCGCCCTGTCGCGCCTGGCCGCCGAGGATCCGAGCTTCCGCGTCTCCTCCGATGCGGAGAGCGGCCAGACGATCATCAAGGGGATGGGCGAGCTCCACCTCGAGATCCTCGTCGACCGCATGAAGCGCGAGTTCAAGGTCGACGCCAATGTCGGCGCGCCGCAGGTCGCCTATCGTGAGTCGCTGTCTCGCCCGGTCGAGCTGGTCTATACCCACAAGAAGCAGTCGGGCGGCTCCGGCCAGTTCGGCGAGGTCAAGGTCGCCCTGAAGCCGGGCGAGCGCGGATCGGGCATCACCTTCATCGACGAGGTCAAGGGCGGCAACATCCCGCGTGAATACATCCCGTCGGTCGAGAAGGGCATGCGCGAGACCGCCGAGACCGGATCGCTGATCGGCTTCCCGATCATCGATTTCGAGATCCGGCTGCTCGACGGCAAGTATCACGACGTCGATTCGTCGGCCCTCGCCTTCGAGATCACCGGCCGCGGCGCGATGCGCGAAGGCGCCCAGAAGTCGGGCATCAAGCTGCTCGAGCCGATCATGAAGGTTGAGGTCGTGACCCCGGAGGACTATCTCGGCGACGTCATCGGCGATCTCAACAGCCGGCGCGGCCAGATCCAGGGCACGGACAGCCGCGGCAATGCGCAGGTCGTCGAGGCGATGGTCCCGCTTGCCAATATGTTCGGCTACGTTAATGAGCTCCGGTCCTTCACCCAGGGCCGTGCTCAGTACACGATGCAGTTCTCGCACTATGACGAGGTGCCGGCGAACGTCGCCGAAGAGGTCAAGGCGAAGCTCGCCTGAGCGGCTGCCGGAATGAAGTGAACACCAGAAACGAGGTTAGGGAAAATGGCGAAAGCTAAGTTTGAGCGGACGAAGCCGCACTGCAACATCGGCACCATCGGTCACGTCGACCATGGCAAGACCTCGCTGACCGCGGCGATCACCAAGGTGCTCGCCGAGACCGGCGGCGCGACCTTCACCAGCTACGACAATATCGACAAGGCGCCGGAAGAGCGCGAGCGCGGCATCACCATCTCGACCGCTCACGTCGAGTATGAGACCGAGGCGCGCCACTACGCCCACGTCGATTGCCCCGGCCACGCCGACTATGTGAAGAACATGATCACCGGCGCCGCCCAGATGGACGGTGCGATCCTGGTCGTGTCGGCCGCCGACGGCCCGATGCCGCAGACCCGCGAGCACATCCTGCTCGCCCGCCAGGTCGGCGTGCCGGCGCTGGTCGTGTTCATGAACAAGGTCGACCAGGTCGACGACGAGGAGCTGCTCGAGCTCGTCGAGCTCGAGATCCGCGAGCTGCTCTCGTCCTACGACTTCCCGGGCGACGACATTCCGATCGTCAAGGGCTCGGCGCTCGCCGCGCTCGAGGACAAGGACGCCAAGATGGGCCACGACGCCATCCTGGAGCTGATGAAGGCGGTCGACGATTACATTCCGCAGCCGGAGCGTCCGCTCGACCGTCCGTTCCTGATGCCGATCGAGGACGTGTTCTCGATCTCGGGCCGCGGCACCGTCGTCACCGGCCGCGTCGAGACCGGCATCGTCAAGGTCGGCGAGGAAGTCGAGATCGTCGGCATCCGCGACACCCAGAAGACGGTCGTCACCGGCGTCGAAATGTTCCGCAAGCTGCTCGACCAGGGCCAGGCGGGCGACAATATCGGTGCGCTGCTCCGCGGCGTTGGCCGTGACGAGGTCGAGCGCGGCCAGGTCCTGGCCAAGCCGGGCTCGATCACCCCGCACACCGACTTCAAGGCCGAGGTCTATGTCCTCTCGAAGGAGGAGGGTGGCCGTCACACGCCGTTCTTCGCCAACTACCGTCCCCAGTTCTACTTCCGCACGACCGACGTGACGGGCGAGGTGGAGCTGCCGGAGGGCACCGAGATGGTCATGCCCGGCGACAACGTGAACCTGGGCGTCAAGCTGATCGCCCCGATCGCCATGGACCAGGGCCTGCGCTTCGCCATCCGCGAAGGCGGCCGGACCGTCGGCGCAGGGGTTGTCGCCGAGATCACGAAGTAATATAGGGCGCAAGCCGCCCGGGTCTGAAGAGATTCGGGCGGCTTCCGCTTTCGCCTCTGGCTGCAGCGGACAAGCGCCAGAATTTGGTAATGTTTAAGCCTCGTCGAGGCTCGGGCCGGCATGCCGGCCGAAGCTTCAGCGAAGGCCGGCTCTTTCGCATCGGTAAGTTGGAATGGAAACGCAGAATATCCGCATTCGCCTGAAGGCGTTCGATCATCGTGTGCTCGATCAGGCGACCGGCGACATCGCCGATACGGCCCGCCGTACCGGCGCGCTCATTCGCGGCCCCATTCCGCTGCCGACGCGGATCGAGAAGTTCACCGTCAACCGCTCGCCGCACATCGACAAGAAGTCGCGCGAGCAGTTCGAGGTGCGCACCTACAAGAGGCTGCTCGACATCGTGCAGCCGACGCCGCAGACGGTCGACGCGCTGATGAAGCTCGACCTCGCCGCCGGCGTCGACGTGGAGATCAAGCTCGCTTAAGCGGGCTTAACCCCCGGCGAAGGTCGGGGTCTGGTGGAGAGGGGCTGCGGCCGTTCTTCATCGTCATCCTGGCGGAAGCCAGGATCTCTCTTCTTCCTGCTGAAGGAAGGGAGCTTCCGGCTTTCGCCGGAATGACGGAAGGGTTTTCGGACCCAAGCAGGGATACCGCGGGAGCCTCGCTCCCGGCTGCGTCCCCGCCGCTTCGCTGATGCGGAGCATGAGCCCAGGCGGGGCACGCATCGTTTTGATGGGCTTGAACACGCCCCCCGGGATGGTCCCGCGGGGCCTCTGTCATAGGAGTTTGGATCATGCGCACTGGCGTGATCGCCAAGAAGGTGGGGATGACCCGCTTGTTTCAGGAGGACGGCCGGCACGTGCCGGTGACCGTTCTCGCGCTCGACGGTGTCCAGGTCGTCGGCCGCCGCGAGACGGAGCGTGACGGCTACACCGCCGTCCAGCTCGGTGCCGGCACGGCCAAGGCGAAGAATCTGAGCAAGCCCGAGCGCGGCCATTTCGGCAAGGCCGAGGTCGAGCCCAAGGCCCGGCTGGTGGAGTTCCGCGTCGCCGAGGATGCGCTCCTCGACGTCGGCGCCGAGCTCTCCGCCGACCATTTCGTCGCCGGCCAGCTGGTCGACGTCTCGGGCGTCACCCAGGGCAAGGGCTTTGCCGGCGCGATGAAGCGCTGGGGTTTCAGCGGCCTTCGCGCCACCCACGGCGTTTCGGTTTCGCACCGCTCGCACGGCTCCACCGGCAACCGCCAGGATCCGGGCCGCGTCTTCAAGAACAAGAAGATGGCCGGCCATATGGGCGCGCGCAATCGCACCCAGCAGAATCTCGAGGTCGTCCGCACCGACAACGAGCGCGGCCTCATCTTCGTCCGTGGCTCGGTGCCGGGCCACAAGGGCAGCTGGCTCCTCGTCCGCGACGCCGTCAAGGTGGCGCGGCCGGAGAACCTGCCTTACCCCGCCGGCCTGAAGCAGGCCGCCAACGCCAATAACGAGGCGCCCGCCGAGACTCCGGCCGAGACCGAAGTCGCGGCCGAGGCCACCGAAGGCCAGGAAGGCTAAGTCATGAAGGTCAAGGTTCAGACCCTCGATGCCGGCGGCAAGGGCGGCGACATCGAATTGAACGACGCCGTATTCGGCGTCGAGCCGCGCGGCGACATCCTCCACCGCGTCGTCACCTGGCAGCTCGAGAAGCGCCGCGGCACTGCCCGCGCCGCCCGCGAGCGCAGCGACGTCGCCCGGACCGGCAAGAAGTTCGGCCGCCAGAAGGGCGGCGGCACCGCCCGTCACGGCGACCGCCGCGCTCCGATCTTCGTCGGCGGCGGCAAGGCGCACGGTCCGCGTGTCCGCGATTTCAACCCGTCGCTGAACAAGAAGATCCGCGCCCTCGGCCTGCGCATGGCGCTGTCGGCCAAGGCGAAGGACGGCAATCTGATCGTGCTCGACAATCTCGATCTTCAGGAAGCCAAGACGGCGGCGCTGAAGGCGCAGCTCGGCAAGCTCGGGCTCGGCAAGAACGCGCTGGTGATCGACGGCGACGCGCTCAATGTCGGCTTCGCCAACGCTTCGGCGAACCTGCGCGAGATCAACCTGCTGCCGGCGGTCGGGGCGAACGTCTACGACATTCTCAATCACGAGACTCTGGTGCTGACCCGCGCCGCGGTCGAGAAGCTGGAGGCCCGGTTCAATGGCTAAGGCGAAGAAGCAGGCGCAGGGCGCGGTCGACATCAGCCATTACGATGTCGTGCTGAGCCCGCACATCACCGAGAAGTCGACCCTGCTCTCCGAGCATAATGCGGTCGTCTTCAAGGTCGCCCCGCGCTCCACCAAGCCGCAGATCAAGGCGGCCGTCGAGGCGCTGTTCGGCGTCAGCGTGGTCGGGATCAATACGATCACGACCAAGGGCAAGACCAAGCGCTGGAAGGGCCGGCCCTATGTGCGCTCGGACGTCAAGAAGGCGATCGTGACGCTGGCCGAGGGCCAGTCGATCGACGTCACCACCGGTATCTGAGGCGAGAGCAATGGCACTCAAGCAGTACAACCCGACCACCTCGTCGCAGCGCGGCCTGATCCTGGTCGACAAGTCGGCGCTCTGGAAGGGCAAGCCGGTGAAGGCGCTGACCGAGGGCAAGCGCAAGACCGGCGGCCGCAACAACAAGGGCCATGTGACGTCGCGCGGCATCGCCGGCGGCCACAAGCAGAAGTACCGCTATATCGACTTCAAGCGTCGCAAGTGGGACATGCCGGCCACCGTCGAGCGGCTCGAATATGATCCGAACCGCACCGCCTTCATCGCGCTGGTCAAGTATGAGGATGGCGAGCTCGCCTACATCCTGGCGCCGCAGCGGCTCGGGCCGGGCGACAGCATCGTCGCCGGCCGCAAGGTCGACGTGAAGCCGGGCAATGCGATGGAGCTGGGCCAGATGCCGGTCGGCACCATCGTCCACAATGTCGAGATGAAGCCGGGCAAGGGCGGCCAGATCGCCCGCTCCGCCGGCACCTATGTCCAGGTCGTCGGTCGCGACCGCGGCATGGTCATCGTCCGGCTGAACTCGGGCGAGCAGCGCTACATCCGCTCCGACTGCATGGCGACGGTCGGCGCGGTGTCGAACCCGGACAACCAGAACCAGAACTTCGCCAAGGCCGGCCGCAGCCGCTGGATGGGCAAGCGTCCGCTCACCCGTGGCGTCGCCAAGAACCCGGTCGACCACCCGCACGGCGGCGGCGAAGGCCGCACATCGGGCGGCCGCCATCCGGTCACGCCGTGGGGCAAGCCGACCAAGGGCGCCCGGACCCGCAAGAACAAGGCGACGGACAAGATGATCATCCGTTCGCGTCACGCGAAGAAGAAGAGGTAAGAGATGGCCCGCTCCGTCTGGAAAGGTCCGTTCGTCGAGCTGTCGCTGCTGAAGAAGGCAGAGACGGCGCAGGAAGCCGGTGGCCGCGCCCCGATCAAGACCTGGTCGCGTCGCTCCACCATCCTTCCGCAGTTCGTCGGGCTCACGTTCAATGTCTATAACGGCCGCAAGTTCGTTCCCGTTTCGGTGAACGAGGACATGGTCGGAATGAAGCTCGGCGAGTTTGCACCGACCCGCTTCTTCCCGGGCCACGCCGCCGACCGCAAGGGCAAGAGGTAAGCCATGGGCAAGGAAAAGGCTCCCCGCCGGGTCGCCGAGAACGAGGCGCTCGCCGTCGGCACGCAGATCCGCGGCTCGGCGCAGAAGCTCAACCTCGTCGCCGGCCTGATCCGCGGCAAGAAGGCCGAGGAGGCGCTCAGCATCCTCACCTTCTCGCCCAAGGCGATGGCGCGCGACGTCAGGAAGGTGCTCGCCTCGGCGATCGCCAATGCCGAGAACAACCACAATCTCGACGTCGACAGCCTCGTCGTCGCGGAGGCCAGCGTCGGCAAGAGCCTGTCGATGAAGCGCTGGAACCCGCGGGCCCGCGGCCGCTCGGCCCGGATCGTCAAACCGTTCAGCCGCGTGCGCATCGTCGTCCGCGAGCAGCAGGAAGCGTAAGCATGGGTCAGAAATCCTCTCCGATCGGCCTCAGGCTGCAGATCAACCGGACCTGGGACAGCCGCTGGTTCGCCGAAGGCGACGATTACGGCCGGCTGCTGCTCGAGGATCTCAAGATCCGCCGCTTCATCATGGAGGCGCTGCCGCAGGCGGCCATCTCCAAGGTGGTGATCGAGCGTCCGGCCAAGCTGTGCCGCGTCTCCATCTATGCGGCGCGCCCCGGCGTGATCATCGGCAAGAAGGGCGCCGACATCGAGAAGCTCCGCAAGCAGCTCGGCGCGATGACCTCGTCCGACGTCAGCCTCAACATCGTCGAGATCCGCAAGCCGGAGATCGACTCGCGGCTGGTCGCGCAGGGTGTCGCCGACCAACTCGAGCGCCGCGTCGCGTTCCGCCGGGCCATGAAGCGCGCCGTCCAGTCGGCGCTGCGCCTTGGCGCGGAAGGAATCCGCATTACATGTTCGGGACGGCTCGGCGGCGCCGAGATCGCCCGGACCGAATGGTATCGCGAAGGCCGCGTTCCGCTGCATACGCTGCGCGCCAACGTCGACTATGCCGAGGCTACCGCACACACCGCCTATGGCGTCTGCGGCGTCAAGGTCTGGATCTTCAAGGGCGAGATCCTGGGCCACGATCCGCTCGCCCAGGACCGGCTGATGATGGAGGCTCAAACCTCCGGCGTCCGTCCGGCCCGCTGAGCTCATTGGGATAGAGAACAATGCTGCAACCCAAACGCACCAAGTTCCGCAAGGCCCACAAGGGCCGTATCCATGGCGATGCCAAGGGCGGCACGGCGCTGAACTTCGGCGCCTACGGCCTCAAGGCGATGGAGCCGGAGCGGATCACGGCGCGCCAGATCGAGGCGGCTCGCCGCGCGATCACCCGCCACATCAAGCGCCAGGGGCGTTTGTGGATCCGCATCTTCCCGGATCTGCCGATCTCGTCGAAGCCGGCCGAGGTCCGCATGGGCTCGGGCAAGGGCAGCCCTGAATATTGGGCAGCGCGGGTGAAGCCGGGTCGGATCCTGTTCGAGCTGGACGGAATCCCCGGTCCGCTCGCCAAGGCCGCGTTCGAGCGCGCCGCGGAGAAGCTGCCCATCAAGACCAAGGTGGTCGCCCGCCTTGGCGAATCGCTGCTTGAGGACGCCTGATCATGGCCAACACTGAAGACCTTCGCAGCCGCAGCGACGATCAGCTCGGGGAGGAGCTGGCGCAGCTGAAGCGTGAGCAGTTCAACCTGCGCTTTCAGGCGGCGACGAACCAGATCGAGAAGCCGTCGCGGGTGCGCGAGGTGCGCCGCACCATCGCCCGCATCCGCACGCTCCAGAACGAACGCGCCCGCGCCGCTCAGGCCAAGGCGTAAGGAGAAGACGAGATGCCCAAGCGCGTCCTGACCGGCACGATCGTGTCCGACAAGACCGACAAGACGGTGGTGGTGCGTGTCGAGCGGCGGGTGAAGCACCCGCTCTACGGCAAGATCATCAAGCGGTCGAAGAAGTACCACGCCCATGACGAGGGCAACGAGTTCAAGGAAGGCCAGATCGTCCGGATCGAGGAGACCCGGCCGATCTCGAAGCTGAAGACCTGGCGCGTGATCGGCACGGCCGATTCCGGCGCCGCCGCTTCGCAGGCCGGTTCCAAGGCCGCCGACAAGGCCCGCGCCGAGAAGGTCGAGGCCGAAGGCGCCGAGGCCTGAGGGTAAGACGCTCCGGTCCGCCGGGGCGGCATGTTGAAGCTGATCGCCGGACGCGTTCCGGTTGAAGTGAAGAAGGAATGGATCGATGATCCAGATGCAGTCCAACCTCGACGTCGCTGACAATAGCGGCGCCAAGCGCGTCCAGTGCATCAAGGTGCTGGGCGGCTCGAAGCGCCGCTTCGCCGGTGTCGGCGATATCATCGTCGTCTCCGTCAAGGAGGCCGCCCCGCGCGGCCGCGTCAAGAAGGGCGACGTCCACAAGGCGGTCATCGTCCGCACCGCCAAGGACATCCATCGTCCGGACGGCTCGACGATCCGTTTCGATTCGAACGCCGCGGTCCTGGTCAACAACAACCAGGAGCCGATCGGCACTCGCATCTTCGGCCCGGTCGTGCGCGAGCTGCGCGCGAAGAAGCACATGAAGATCATCAGTCTCGCGCCGGAGGTTTTGTAATGGCCGCGAAGATCAAGAAGGGCGACCGCGTCGTGGTCCTGTCCGGCAAGGACAAGGGCAAGCATGGCGAAGTCGTGAAGTCGATGCCCAAGGAGGGCAAGGTGGTGGTGTCCGGCGTCAATGTCGCCGCCCGTCACCGCAAGCCCACCCAGGCCGATCCGCAGGGCGGCATCGAGCGCCGCGAGGCGCCGCTGCACGTGTCCAAGGTGGCGCTCGAGGATCCGAAGACGGGCAAGCCGACGCGCGTCCGCTTCGAGGAGCGCGAGGGAAAGAAGGTCCGCGTCGCAGTGCGGTCCGGGGAGCTGATCAATGGCTGATGCCAAGTACCTGCCGCGCCTGAGGCGCGATTATGACGAGCGCATCGTCCAGGCGATGATCGAAAAGTTCGGTTACAAGAACCGGCTCGAGGTCCCGCGGATCGACAAGATCGTCCTCAACATGGGCGTCGGCGAGGCGACCCAGGACAAGAAGCGCGTCGAGACCGCCGCCGCCGAGATGGAGCTGATCGCAGGCCAGAAGCCGGTAATCACCAAGGCGAAGAAGTCGATCGCCCAGTTCAAGCTGCGCGAAGGCATGCCGATCGGCGTCAAGGTCACGCTGCGCCGGGAGCGCATGTACGAGTTCCTGGACCGGCTGGTCACGATCGCGCTGCCGCGCGTTCGCGACTTCCGCGGACTCAATCCGCGCTCGTTCGACGGCCGGGGCAACTATGCCATGGGCCTTCGCGAGCAGATCGTCTTCCCGGAGATCAACTACGACCGCATCGACAAGGTGCGCGGGATGGACATCATCGTCACCACGACCGCGAAGACGGACGACGAGGCGCGCGAGCTGCTGCGCCTCTTCAACTTCCCGTTCCCGGCCGAGCAGGAGCAGAAGCAGGCGGCCTGAGGCCGACCCTGCTCGAGAGAGAAGGAAGAGAACTTAAGTCATGGCGAAACTGAGTTCGATCAACAAGAACGAGCGTCGCAAGAAGCTGGTGAAGAAATATGCCGGCCAGTATGCGAAGCTCAAGGCGATCGCGGACGACGAGTCCCGCGACGACACCGAGCGCCTGATCGCGCGCCTCAAGATGGCCGAGCTGCCGCGCAACGCGAACCCGACCCGGGTCCGCAACCGCTGCGAGCTCACCGGGCGTTCACGGGCTTATTATCGCAAGTTCAAGCTGTCGCGCGTCATGCTGCGCGAGCTTGGCAACAAGGGCCTGATCCCGGGCCTCACCAAGTCGAGCTGGTAAGGGTTAGATCATGCCGATGACCGATCCTTTGGGTGATATGCTCACCCGCATCCGCAATGGCCAGCAGGCGCGCAAGGACAGCGTGGTCAGCCCCGCGTCCAAGCTGCGCGCCCGCGTCCTCGATGTCCTCCAGCGCGAAGGCTATATCCGCGGCTATCGCGAGGAAGCCCTCGGGCAGCATCGCGGCCTGCGGATCGAGCTGAAATATTTCGAGGGCCAGCCCGCGATCCAGCATCTGTCGCGCGTCTCCAAGCCGGGCCGCCGGGTCTATTCCGGCGCCCAGGAGCTGCCGCGGGTGCGCAACGGGCTGGGCATCACCATCGTCTCGACGCCAAAGGGCGTTCTGTCCGACGCCGAGGCGCGTCAGCAGAATGTCGGCGGCGAAGTGCTTGCGGAGGTGTTCTGATGAGCCGCATCGGAAAGGTGCCGGTGGCGCTGCCGGCGAACGTCTCGGCGTCGGCCGAGGGCTCCGTGCTGACCGTCAAGGGTCCGCGCGGTACCCTCACCATGCCGATGCTCGAGGATATCAGCTACGGCATCGAGGACGGCCGCATCGTCGTCCGCCCGGCCAATGAGAGCAAGCGCGCCCGTTCCTTCTGGGGCATGCACCGCACTCTGGTGCAGAACCTGGTCACCGGCGTCACCGAGGGCTTCACCAAGGTCCTCGAGATTACCGGCGTCGGCTACCGCGCCGCGGCGCAGGGCAAGAATCTTCGCCTGCAGCTCGGCTACAGCCACGACGTCAACATCGCGGTGCCGGAAGGCCTCGAGGTGAAGACGCCGGACCAGACGACGGTCGAGATCTCGGGCAATGACCGCCAGAAGGTCGGACAGCTCGCCGCCGAGATCCGGCGCTGGCGCAAGCCCGAGCCCTACAAGGGCAAGGGCATCAAGTATCGCGGCGAGTTTATCTTCCGCAAAGAAGGCAAGAAGAAATAGCCATGGCGAGATTCAACCCCTTCGAGAAGAGGCGCCAGCGCGTCCGCACCTCGCTTCGCCAGCGCGCCGGCGATCGGCCGCGCCTGTCGATCCACCGTTCCGGTCGGCATATCTACGCCCAGGTCATCCTGGACGCGGAGGGCCGTACCGTCGCTGCCGCTTCGACGCTGGAGAAGGAAGCCCGGGCGACGACCGGCGCGACCATCGCCTCCGCGCAGGAAGTCGGCCGCCGCATCGCCGAGCGGGCGAAGGCCGCCGGCGTCACCCGCGTGGTCTTCGACCGCGGCGGTTTCCTGTTCCACGGGCGCGTGAAGGCTCTTGCCGACGCGGCGCGCGAGGGCGGATTGGAGTTTTAAGAAATGGCTGACGAGAACAACCAGACCCCCGGCGCTGCGGAGCAGTCCAGCCCGCCGACCGGGGCCGCGGAGACCGTCCAGGCGACGGCCGAGCCGCGCCGCGAGCGCGGTGGGCGTGGCGGCCGGGGCGGCGGACGCGACGGCGGCCGCGGCGGCCGCGGCCGGCGCGACGACCGCCGTGGCGGTCCGGGCCGCGACGACGATGGCGGCGAGGAGCTGATCGAGAAGCTGGTCCACATCAACCGCGTCTCCAAGACCGTGAAGGGCGGCAAGCGCTTCGGCTTCGCGGCTCTGGTCGTGGTCGGCGACGGCAAGGGCCGCGCAGGCTTCGGCCACGGCAAGGCGCGCGAAGTGCCCGAGGCGATCTCCAAGGCGACCGCGGCGGCCAAGAAGGCGATGGTCCGCGTGCCGCTGCGCGAGGGCCGCACCCTGCACCATGACGGGATGGGCCATTTCGGCGCCGGCCGCGTCTATGTCCGCTCGGCCCCGCAGGGCACCGGCATCATCGCCGGCGGTCCGATGCGTGCCGTCTTCGAGAGCCTGGGCGTCGCCGACGTGGTCACCAAGTCGGTCGGCACCTCCAATCCCTACAACATGATCCGCGCGACCTTCGAGGCGCTCGGCGACCAGACCAGCCCGAAGTCGGTGGCGCAGCGTCGCGGCAAGAAGATTGCCGACCTGATGGCGCGCCGCGAGGGCCTGTCCGGAGCCGAGGCCGAGGCCCAGGCCGAGGCGGTGACGGAGTAATCGACGTGGCGAAGCTGAAGATCACGCAGACCGGATCGCCGATCCGCCGCACCCCCGACCAGCGCAAGACGCTGATCGGACTTGGCCTCAACAAGATGCATCGGACGGTCGAGCTCGACGACACCCCCGAGGTGCGCGGCATGATCCGCAAGGTGCAGCATATGGTGAATGTGGCGGAGTAGCGCGGCTGCTCCGTCATCCCGGACCTGGTCCGGGATCTCCCTGCCCATGCGGCAGCGGCGAGAAGCCAACGAGATCCCAGCTTCCCGCTGGGGTGTCGAAATCGGGTCCGGACATCCGGGCCTTGCGCGAACATAGCGAAAGCGAGTGCAAGATATGAAACTGAACGATCTTCGCGACAACAAGGGCGCCCGCAAGAGCCGGGTGCGCGTCGGCCGCGGCATCGGCTCCGGCCTGGGCAAGACTGCCGGCCGCGGCCAGAAGGGCCAGAAGAGCCGCTCCGGCGTCTCGATCTGGGGCTTCGAGGGCGGCCAGATGCCGCTCCACATGCGGCTGCCGAAGCGCGGCTTCAACAACATCTTCGCCAGGGATTATGCTGAGGTGAACGTAGGCGCGATCCAGAAGGCGATCGACGCCGGCAAGCTCGACGCCAAGGGCACGCTCGACCATGATGCGCTCAAGGCCGCCGGCCTCGCCCGCGGCGGCAAGGACGGCGTCCGCATCCTCGGCAAGGGCGAACTGAAGGCGAAGCTGGCGGTCCGCGTTGCCGGAATCTCGGCCGGTGCGCGCCAGGCGATCGAAGGTGCCGGCGGCTCGGTCGAGCTGATCGAGCGCGCCGATCCCGCCGAGAAGGCCGCCGCCAAGAAGGGCAAGGGCCAGCGCCGGACCAAGGCCGAAGCCTGAGCTTTCGCGGCCGCAAAGGCTGACAAGACCGATACGGTGACTATATGGGGCGGCGGGGGGCCATTCGGTCATCCGCCGCCGCACGATTTTCAGGACTGATATTCTATGGCATCCGCAGCCGAACAGATGGCAGCCAGCCTCAGCCTGGCGAACTTCGCCAAGGCGACCGACCTCAAGAAAAGGCTCTGGTTCACGCTCGGCGCCCTCATCGTTTTCCGGATGCTCTCCTTCGTGCCGCTGCCCGGCATCGACCCGCGCGCGCTCGGCACCCTGTTCGAGACGACCCGCGGCGGTGTCCTCGACTTCTTCAACATGTTCTCGGGCGGAAGCCTCGAGCGCATGAGCCTGATTGCCTTGGGGGTGATGCCCTACATCACCGCCTCGATCGTCATGCAGCTCGCCAGCAGCATGTCGCCGACCCTTGCCGCCCTCAAGAAGGAGGGCGAGAGCGGCCGCAAGAAGATCAACCAGTATACGCGCTACGGCACCGTCCTGCTCTGCGCCATCCAGGGCTATTTCATGGCGGTGGCGCTGGAGACTTGGGGCGGCGGATCGGCCGTGATCGATCCCGGCATGATGTTCCGCATCACCGTCGTCATCAGCCTCGTCGGCGGCACCATGTTCCTGATGTGGCTCGGCGAGCAGATCACCAGCCGCGGCGTAGGCAACGGCATCTCGCTGATCATCATGGCGGGCATCGTCGCCCAGCTGCCGACCGCGCTTGCGCAGATGTTCGAGGGCGGCCGCACCGGCAGCCTCGATCCGTTCGTCATCCTGGTCATCGTCGCCCTGGCGGTGGTCCTGATCCTGTTCATCTGCTTCATGGAGCGCGCCCAGCGCCGGGTGCTGATCCAATATCCCAAGCGCCAGACCGCGCGCGGCCAGATCCAGCAGGAGCGCTCGCACCTGCCGCTCAAGGTCAATACCGCCAACGTCATCCCGCCGATCTTCGCCTCGTCGCTGCTGCTGATGCCGCTGACCATCGCGCAATTCGCCGGCCAGGATCAGACCGGCGACACCTGGTGGAGCGAGTTCGTCATCACGGTGACGACCGCGCTGCAGCACGGCGCGCCGCTCTACATGTTCCTCTACGGCGCCGGCATCGTCTTCTTCTGCTTCTTCTACACCTCGGTCGTGTTCAATCCCGAGGAGACGGCGGAGAATCTCAAGAAATATGGCGGTTTCATCCCCGGCATCCGCCCGGGCAAGCGCACCGAGGAGTATCTCGATTACGTCCTCACCCGTGTCACCGTGGTGGGCGCCGCCTACCTCACCCTGACCTGCCTCATCCCCGAATGGCTGATCGCGCGGGCAGGCATCCCCTTCTATCTCGGCGGCACCAGCCTGATCATCGTCGTCAACGTGACGATGGATACCGTCTCGCAGATCCAGAGCCACCTGATCGCCCACCAATATGGCGACCTGATCAAGAAGGCGAAGCTGAAAGGCGGCGGCCTGAGAGGACGCTGACCGCAGCGTCGCCCCGACCGGGAGTCCGATCCGATGAACATCATCCTGCTGGGCCCGCCGGGGGCGGGAAAGGGGACGCAGGCGTCGCGCCTGGTCGAGGAGCGGGGCATGGTCCAGCTCTCCACCGGCGACATGCTCCGCGCGGCGGTCAAGGCCGGCACGCCGGTCGGGCTGCAGGCCAAGGCGGTGATGGAGGCGGGGGAACTCGTCTCCGATGCGATCGTCTCTGCGCTCATCGGTGAGCGGCTCGATTCCGCCGGGGCACATGGCGGCGCCATCTTCGACGGCTATCCGCGCACCCAGGCCCAGGCCGAGGCGCTCGACCTGCTGCTCGACGAGCGCGGCGAGAAGCTCGACTACGTCGTCGAGCTGACCGTCGACGAGGAGGCGCTGGTCGACCGCATCACCGGCCGATTCACCTGCGCCACCTGCGGCGAGGGCTATCACGACCGCTACAAGCTGCCGAAGGTCCAGGATACGTGCGACGTCTGCGGCAGCCATGAGTTCAAGCGTCGTCCGGACGACAATGCCGAGACGGTCCGCACGCGCATGGCCGAATATCGCGCCAAGACAGCGCCAATCCTCCCCTTCTACGAGACGAGAGGCCTTGTCCGCCGGGTCGACGGCATGGCCCCGATCGCCGAGGTAGGCGCCCAGATCGACGCGATCCTCGACGGGGCCGCCTGACGGCGAGCCCGTTCGGCCGGCCGCCGCCTCGCGCCCCGATCTCCTTCTCGTCGCGCCGGCAGCCATCTTCGTCCCGTGGGGCTTCTCCGCGCGTAAAAAATGCTATGCTCGCTCCATTGACGAGTCCGGCGGGTGGCCGGACCGATCGAGGGAGATTGGGGAATGAACAGGGGTGGTGACGGTCCGACCGTGGATGCCGTTTTGATCGCAGAGCCGCGCAATTCCGAGCATGTCGACCTGAACGGATTCATGGAGGGGGTGAAGCGCCGCAATCCGGGCCAGCCCGAATTCGTGCAGGCGGTCCAGGAAGTCGCCGAGGACATTTTCGAGTTCATCGCCGACAAGGAGCAATATCATCGCTGGCAGATCCTGCGCCGGATCGCCGAACCCGACCGCGTCGTCTCCTTCCGGGTCTGCTGGGAGGACGATAATCACAATATCCGCGTCCAGCGCGGCTACCGGGTTCAGAACAACAATGCGATCGGTCCTTATAAGGGCGGCATCCGCTTCCACCCCAGCGTCAACGAATCGATCCTGAAGTTCCTCGCCTTCGAGCAGACCTTCAAGAACGCGCTGACGGGTCTGCCGATGGGCGGCGGCAAGGGCGGCGCCAATTTCAATCCCAAGGGCAAGAGCGACGGCGAGATCATGCGCTTCTGCCAGAGCTTCATGACGGAGCTCTATCGCCATATCGGCGCGGACGTGGACGTGCCGGCGGGCGACATCGGAGTCGGTTCCCGCGAGATCGGCTACATGTTCGGCCAGTACAAGCGCATCACCAACAGCTTCGAGGGCGTCCTGACCGGCAAGGGCATGGAATATGGCGGATCGCTGATCCGCACCGAGGCGACCGGCTATGGCGCCGTCTACTTCCTCGAGAACATGCTCAGGACCAAGGGGCTGGACCTCGCCGGCAAGACGGCCGTCATCTCCGGATCGGGCAATGTCGCCACCCACGCGGCCGAGAAGATCAACCAGCTCGGCGGCAAGGTGCTGACCTTGTCGGACAGCGAGGGCTTCGTCCACGATCCCGAGGGCATCACCCAGGAGAAGATCGAGTGGGTGAAGACCCACAAGACCCGGCGGCGCGGCCGGATCAGCCAATATGCCGAGGAATATAGGAGCGCGACCTTCCACGCCGGCAAGCGGCCCTGGGGCGTCCCCTGCGACGTCGCCCTGCCGTGCGCGACCCAGAACGAGCTGCTCGGCGAGGATGCCCGTACGCTCGTCGCCAATGGCTGCATCGGCATCTCCGAAGGGGCGAACATGCCGACCGACCTGGAAGGCGTCCACGTCTTCCGGGACGCCCGCATCCTCTATGCCCCCGGCAAGGCCTCCAATGCCGGCGGCGTCGCCGTCTCGGGCCTGGAGATGAGCCAGAACAGCGCCCGGATCAGCTGGAAGGAAGATCAGCTCCAGCAGCTGCTGCGCGACATCATGGACGGCATCCACCAGCGCTGCCTGGAATATGGCGAGGAGAGCGGCGGCCATATCGACTATGTGAAGGGCGCCAACATCGCCGGCTTCAAGAAGGTCGCCGACGCGATGCTCGCCTTCGGGGTGGTGTGATACGGCAAGGGCCGGCGCGGAGGAGGACGCCCCTGCCGATCGGAGGCGGACGAATGCTGCCCGCCGCCCGTCGCAAGGGCAGGTGCCGGAGCCTTCGGACGTGAACGGGACGGCAGGTCCAGCGCCTGCGACGCGCCGGCGCGAAGGCCGGGCGCCGACCATCCACGACGTCGCCCGCCACGCGGGCGTGTCGCGGATGACGGTGTCGCGCGTCATCAACGGCGAGAAGGGCGTCCGGCCGGCGACCCGGCGGGCGGTGGAGGCGGCCGTCGAGGCGCTGGGCTACGCGCCCAATGCGGCGGCGCGCACGCTGGCCGGCGCCGCGGCGCTCCGCATCGGCCTTCTCTACAGGATCCCGAACCCGGCCTATTTGACCGAGTTCCTGCTCGGCGCGCTCGAGAGCTGCAGCCTGATCAACGTCCAGCTCATCGTCCAGCGCCACCAGATCAGCGCCGGCGAGGCGGCGGCGGCCGACGCGCTCATCGGCGCCCGGCTGGACGGCGTGATCCTGCCGCCACCGCTGGGCGATGCCCATCTCCTGGTCGACCGGCTGCGCGAGGCGGGGATCGCGGTGGTCGCGACCGGCTCCACCCGGCCCGCACCCCTGCTCGCCTCGGTCGGCATCGACGACCGCGGCGCCGCGCTCGAGATGACGCGCCACCTGATCAAGCTCGGCCATCGCCGCATCGGCTTCATCACCGGACGCCCCAACCATGCCTCCAGCGGTCTTCGGGAGCAGGGCTTTTGCGCCGCCCTCGAGGAAGCCGGCATCGCCATGGACGAGAGCCTGGTCGCGACCGGCAACTTCACCTATCGCTCCGGCCTCGAGGCAGCCGATCACCTGCTCTCGCTCGATCCGGTGCCGACCGCGATCTTCGCCAGCAACGACGACATGGCCGCCGCCACCATCGCCGCCGCCCACCGCTTCGGGCTCGACGTGCCGGCCGACCTGTCGGTCTGCGGCTTCGACGATACGCCGCTTGCCACCACCATCTGGCCGGAACTGACGACGATCCGCCAGCCGGTCGCGGCGATGGCGGACGAGGCGGTGACGATGCTCGCCGACCTCATCCGCCGCTCGCGTGAAGGTCCGGTGCCCGAAGTGCCCCACCGCCTGCTCGATTTCGAGCTGATCCGCCGCCAGTCGGACGCCCCGCCGCGGCGCAGCCGACTGTAGAAGCCACCTGACCGAGCCAGAGACCAGGCGCGCCTTCGCGGTCAGACCTCGGCGCGCACCCGGTCCCAATCGAGCCCGAAGCGAAGCAGATATTTGCGCAGCCGGTCAGCGTCGTTCGAGGAGGCGCGGCGGGTCCGCGACACGCTGAACAGGACGCGCCCGGCCTCGGACAGCGAGCGGCTGCGACGGCAGACACGGATCGCCTCGGAGAGCTGGACGCGGTCGAACGGATCGATCTCGGCCAGCCTGTCGCCGCACAGCGCCTCGAGCAGGGCCTCTGCCGGCGCCGACGGCCGGCTTCCCGACCACAGCCGCGTCAGCCGCTGGATTTCGGTCTCGACATTGGCGACGTCGATCCGGCCGGAAGGCGCGAAAGTCGCCATCCGGGTGACGCTGGCGGCAAGATCGCGGAAATTGCCGCTCCATGCCGCTTCGGGCGAGACGGCGAAACCGACATAGGCCTTGCGGGCCTCGCGGTTGAAGCCGACGCGAACTCCCTCGCGCTCCGCGAAACGGTCGAGCTCGTAGTCGAGATTGGGCTCGATATCCTCCGTCCGGTCGCGCAGCGCCGGCAGCACGAAGGTCCACAGGTTGAGCCGGGCGAGGAGGTCGTCGCGAAACGTACCCGCGGCCACGGCGAGGCCGAGATCGCGGTTGGTGCCGGCGATCAGCTGGAACTCGGACGAGACCTCGCGATCGGCACCGACCGGGAAGAACTTCTTCTCCTCGATCGCCCTCAGGATCATCGCCTGCTCGTCGAGACCGAGCTCGCCTATCTCATCCAGGAACAGCACGCCCTTGTCCGCCGAACGGAGCAGGCCCGGCCGGTCGGCCGCAGCGCCGGTGAACGCACCCCTGCGATGGCCGAACAGCGCCGACATCGCGCTGTCCCCCTTCAGGGTCGCGCAGTTCACCTCGACGAATCCGCCGGAAACCTGGTGCTTGGCGCGCTTCAGCTCGAAGATGCGCCTGGCGAGCTGCGACTTGCCGGCGCCTGTCGGCCCCATCAGCAGCAGCGGCGCGCGCGACCGGATCGCAACCTGCTCGATCTCGTCGATCATTCGGTTGAAGGCGGCGTTGCGCGTCTCGATCCCGGACTTGAGGAACGAGCTTCCTTCCGCCGCGGCTGCCGCGAAGCGGGTGGCGATGCTGTCGTAACGCGAAAGGTCAAGATCGATGACGCTCCACATGCCGGCAGCCGAGACCTCGCCGCGCGACGGATTGGTTTGGAGCAGCCGCCCGGGAAGGAAGCGCGCCTCGGTCAGCAGGAAGAGGCAGATCTGGGCGACATGGGTGCCGGTGGTGATGTGGACGAGATAGTCCTCATTGTCCGGATCGAACGGATAGAGGCGGGCGAAGTCGAGCAGCCGGCCATAGACTTCTTCGAAGTCCCAGGCGTTCGCGAAGTCCATTCGGTGCAGGCGGACCTCGGTCTCGGGCGAGACGTCGGCGATATCGCGGCTGACATAGCGAGCGAGACCCTCATGCTGCCCCCCATGGATCAGCTCGAGCCGGTCGATGCGCAGATCCTCCTGCATGCACATGCCGACGGTCGGGCGCCACTTGCTCCAGCGGGTGGGGCCCCTCTTGCTGGCGTCGAGAGTCGAGCCGAGGAAGCCGAGGACGATCGTAGGCCGCATTCATATACCATGATCTAAGAAGCGATATCTGTCGATACGAAATCGATAGGCCTTGGCTTTCGCCCCGGCTAGCCCGCTATACCAGCCATCGATCGATTGCAGTTAAGTTGCAATGGCTTACGATTCACGTGCGACGGCGTCGGCGATCTTGGCACGGCCCCTGCACTGCAGGTGGCGTCCGGATGACGAGCGCTGGCTGGATCCGGGCAAGCGGCGGAAGGGGCGGCCGGAATGGGCCGGCCGCCCCGAGAGCCGCCGATCTGAGCGGTTCGGAGTGGATTATCGGTGAGCGCGCGGGCGCGGTTTGGCCTCCAAAGCCAGGACCAGCTGGTTCGACTCCAGCCACCGGTGCCACCGATGAGAGAAGGAAGATGTCATGGCCAACAAGAGCCTCTTTGCTTCCGCGATGGCGAAGCTCCTCCCCGACGCGCGCAACCGCGAGGGGGCGCCGGCTTATGCCTATGGGCCGGAGCATCGCCTCGCCCAGCTGGCGGCCACCGGGACGCTGCAGGACGTCTTCTACGCGACGGCGCAGACGCAGCTCTCCGAGTTGCTCGACGCGGCGCGCGCCGTCGAACCGCTCTTCGCGGCAAAGGCTGCGGTCTATGCCCGCTCGCGCGGTTCGATGAAGGACATGCCGGCCTTGCTGGCGGCCTTCCTCACCGTGGTGGAGCCGGACCTGGCGGTCCGGGTATTCGATCGGGTGATCGACAATGGGAGGATGCTCCGCAGTTTCGTCCAGATCATGCGCTCCGGCGCGGTCGGGCGGACGTCGCTGGGGACGCGACCGAAACGCCTCGTCCAGCTCTGGCTGGAGCAAGCGTCGATGCGGTCGCTGATGCAGGCGGCGACGGGAAACGATCCGTCGCTGGCCGACATCGTCCGCATGGTCCATCCCAAGCCAGCGGACGAGAGCCGTCGCGCCTTCTACGCCTGGCTGATCGGTCGCCCTTATGACGTGGCCGCGCTGCCAGCGGAGATCGCCGCCTTCGAGGCGTGGAAGCGGGACAGCTCGCTTCCGCTCCCGGACGTGCCTTTCGAGTGGCTCACGGCCTTTCCGCTTCGAGCGGAGCAGTGGGCGGTGCTCGCCGTCCGGATGGGGTGGCAGGCGCTCAGGATGAACCTCAACACGGTGGCGCGCAGCGGCGCGTTCGCGGTCGAAGGGGTCGCCGAGGCGGTGGCCACGCGGCTGGCCGATCCGGAGGCGTTGGCACGGGCGCGGGTGCTGCCCTACCAGCTGATGGTCGCCCTCGACACGGTCGGGGACGGCGTTCCCCTGGCGGTGCAGGCGGCGCTCGAGCAGGCGCTCGAATCCTCGCTCGCCTCGGTCCCGGCGGTGCCGGGCCGGGTCGTGGTCTGCCCCGACGTGTCGGGCTCGATGAGCTCGCCGGTGACCGGCTACCGCAAAGGCGCCTCGTCCAAGGTGCGCTGCATCGATGTCGCGGCCTTGGTGGCGGCGGCGGTGCTGCGGCGCAATTCCGCGGCGCGGGTGCTGCCGTTCGAATGCGACGTCGTGCCGATGGCGCTCGATCCGGTCGCCCGCATCGCCGTCAATGCGGCGCGGCTGGCGGCGATCGGCGGAGGCGGAACCAATGTCTCGGCGCCGCTTGCCCTGCTCAACCGGGAGCGGGCCGAGGTCGACCTCGTCGTCATCGTCTCGGACAACCAGTCCTGGGTCGATGCCGGGCGGGGAGGGGCCGCAACGGCGACCCTGACCGAGTGGGAAAGGCTGCGGCGGCGGGTGCCGACGGCGAAGCTCGTCTGCATCGACCTGCAGCCCTACGGCACGACGCAGGCGAAGAGCCGCCCCGACATTCTCAATGTCGGGGGATTTTCCGACGCGGTGTTCGAGACGCTGGCGCGCTTCGCCTCGGGCAAGGCCGACAGGGACTGGGTCGCCGAAGTGAACGAAACGGAGGTGTGAAGAAGAAGAAGAAGGGTCGTGGCGAATGCCGGCGGGACTACATCCCACCACCCAGGTCCGACGAGTAAAGCGCCCGGGCGACCGGGAGATGCGAGTTCGAATCTCGCCTTTGGGAAGTAGCTTAAGGACCGCGTCTCGCCATTCTCGTCGCCACGACCCTTCGACATTGCCGAAACGGCGGGAATGCCGACCGGGACTACATCTTTGCCAAGACCGAGCGTCCCGGTCACCTTCTCGTCCCGCCGAACCGGCAGCAGCCGGCGAATGCCAATTGGACTACATGGGAGAGCGCCTCCCGCGAGGGAGGAGGACGGCGGTTCGAACCCGCCTCCGGGCGACCGGATAGCTCAGCAAGAAATGTCCGGTCATGCCTCGTCGCCGGCACCCGGCGCGGCGAATGCCGCCGGGACTACATGGGTAGCAAAGGAGGTTCGAACCCTCCCCCCGGCCTTGCCGGGAGATGTCCTGGCCCTGTTGTCGCCGCGCCGAATGGCTTTAGACACATGATCAAGGAGGGCCCGATGGCCGAGCAGACATTCGAATATATGGCCGTCGAAGGCGGCGCGCCGGTGAAGATGTGGACCCGCGGGGTCCCGGTGGAGCCGATGGCGCGCGAGCAGCTTTCGCGGGCGGCGAAGATGCCGTTCCTGTTCAAGCATGTCGCGGTCATGCCCGACGTCCATGTCGGCATCGGCGCCACCGTAGGCTCGGTCATCCCGACCAAGGGCGCGGTCATTCCGGCCGCGGTCGGGGTCGATATCGGCTGCGGAATGATGGCGGCGAGGACCTCGCTCCATGCCGCCGACCTGCCCGACAGTCTGGAAGCGATCCGAGGCGCGATCGAGCAGGCGGTTCCGCACGGCCGCGACGTCGGCCGGGGCAAGCGCGACAAGGGCAGCTGGGGCGACCCGCCGCCCGAGATCGTCGCCGCCTGGGCGACGCTCGCCGAGCGGTTCAAGCGGATCACCGACAAATATCCGAAGCTCGAGAAGACGAACCATCTCGTCCATCTCGGCACGCTCGGGACCGGAAATCACTTCATCGAGCTCTGTCTCGACGAGACGGACCGGGTGTGGGTGATGCTCCATTCGGGCTCGCGCGGCGTCGGCAACGCGATCGGCAGCTTCTTCATCGAGCTGGCGAAGCGCGACATGCGCAAATGGTTCATCAACCTGCCCGACGAGAACCTGGCTTACTTTCCGGAAGGGACCGATCATTTCGACGATTATGTCGAGGCGGTCGGCTGGGCGCAGGATTTCGCGGCGTTGAATCGCCGGATGATGATGACGAACGTGATCCGCGCCATTCGCACGGTCATCGCCAAGCCGTTCGAGGCGGAGCTGGAGGCGATCAACTGCCACCACAACTACGTCCAGAGAGAGCGGCATTTCGGCGAGGACGTGCTCGTCACCCGCAAGGGGGCGGTTCGGGCGGCCGAGGGCGTGATGGGGATCATCCCCGGATCGATGGGCGCCAAGTCCTTCATCGTGCGTGGCCGCGGCAACAAGGAAGCGTTCGAGAGCTGCAGCCATGGCGCGGGACGGCTGATGTCGCGCACCGAGGCGAAGAAGCGCTTCACCCTCGACGACCATATCGTCGCGACGGAGGGGGTGGAGTGCCGCAAGGACGCGGAGGTGATCGACGAGACGCCGGCGGCCTACAAGCCGATCGACAAGGTCATGGCCGCCCAGGCCGACCTGGTCGAGATCGTCCATACCTTGAAGCAGGTGGTGTGCGTGAAGGGGTGAGCCCCTTCTCGCCGCCATCGGAGAAGCATCAATGATCATCATCGACGGCTCCGAAGGGGAGGGCGGGGGGCAGGTGCTGCGCACCGCGCTGGCGCTCTCCATCGTGACGGGGCAGCCGTTCCGGATCGAGAAGATCCGCGCCGGCCGGCAGCGGCCGGGACTGATGCGTCAGCACGTGACCGCAATCGAGGCCGCCTGCGCGATCGGCGGCGCCGAATGCGGAGAGCTTGCCGTGGGCGCGGCGGAGCTCCACTTCACCCCGGGCAAGATCGCGCCGGGCGAGCATGAATTCGCCGTCGGCACGGCCGGCAGCGCCACTCTCGTCCTGCAGACGGTGCTCCCGGCCCTGCTGCTGGCTGATCGGCCGTCGCGGCTGGTCCTGTCCGGCGGCACCCACAATCCCAGCGCGCCGCCGTTCGAGTTCCTCGAACGAGTATTCCTGCCGCTGCTGCGGCGGATGGGGGCGGACGTCGAGGCGCGCCTCGAGCGGCCGGGCTTCTACCCGGCCGGCGGCGGATGCATGGCGGTGGAGGTCCGCCCTGGGGCGGCGCAGTTGGACGGGCTCGAGCTGCTCGACCGCGGGCTGCTGCGCCGGACGGAGGCGCGCGTGCTGATCGCCGCGCTGCCGGGGGAGATCGCCGCCCGCGAGCTCGCGACGGTAAGCGAGGTGCTCGGATGGCCTGAGGAGGCGCGGCGGATCGACCAGCTTCCGGAGCGCGTCGGTCCCGGCAACGTGCTGCTGCTCGAGGCGGCGTTCGACCAAGTCACCGAGGTCGTTGCCGGCTTCGGCCGCATCGGCGTGTCGGCCGAACGGGTCGCCGAGCAGGCGGCGAAGCGGATGCGCGGGTTCCTGGAGTCGAAGGCGGCGGTCGGCCCCTATCTTGCCGACCAGCTGTTGCTGCCGCTGGCGCTCGCCGGGGGCGGGTCCTTCACCACGGTAAAGCCTTCGCTTCATTGCCGCACGGCGGCGGCGGTGATCGAGCGCTTCCTCGGCGTCGGCATCGCCTTCTCGGAGAGGGACGATGGCTGCCACCTCGTCGCCGTGCGCAGCGGTTGACAGCGCTCGCCCGAAATCCTATCTGACCCCTATCCCGCTAACCGGTCGTCCGGCGGCGCCTTCGCGCGCGCGTCGGCTTTGCCTGTTTGGCGGGCGATCAAAGCGCTGAGATAGGGCGGTTGCCAGCCGTCCTGTGGAGCAGGAGAATCAAACCCTATGGCACGTATTGCGGGCGTCAACATCCCGACGAACAAGCGCGTCGAAATCGCGCTTACCTACATCCACGGCATCGGCCGCACCAAGGCGAAAGAGATCGCCGCCAAGCTCAACATTCCGCCCGAGCGCCGGGTCCAGGACCTCACCGACCAGGAGGTCCTTCATCTGCGCGAGACGATCGACGCCGAGCACACGGTGGAGGGCGACCTCCGCCGCCAGACGGCGATGAACATCAAGCGGCTGATGGATCTGGCCTGCTATCGCGGCCTGCGCCATCGCAAGGGCCTGCCCGTCCGCGGACAGCGCACGCATACCAATGCGCGCACCCGCAAGGGCAAGGCCAAGCCGATCGCCGGCAAGAAGAAGTAATCCGGCCCCTCAGAGGCCGGATCGCTTCCGCGCGATCTCTTTTGCAGATTTCTGGATCAAGGTAGTCTCGATATGGCACGCGAACCTCAGCGCCTCAGGCGGCGCGAGCGCAAGAACATCACCGCCGGCGTCGCTCACGTGAACGCCAGCTTCAACAACACGATGATCACCATCACCGATGCCCAGGGCAATGCGATCGCCTGGTCGAGCGCCGGCATGATGGGCTTCAAGGGCTCGCGCAAGTCGACGCCTTATGCCGCCCAGGTGGCCGCCGAGGATGCCGGCCGCAAGGCGGCGGAGCATGGCGTCCGCACCCTCGAGGTCGAGGTGAAGGGCCCCGGATCGGGCCGCGAGAGCGCGCTGCGGGCGCTGCAGGCGGTGGGCTTCACCATCACCTCCATCCGCGACGTGACGCCGATCCCGCACAACGGCGTGCGTCCTTCCAAGCGCCGCCGCGTCTGATTTCGCGGGGGGCCGTCCGGCGGCCCCTCGCCCGAGTTTCAAAGGCGGAATTCCCGCCCAAGTCCAAGGGAAGACCATGGCCGTCAACGCAAAGAACTGGCAGGAAATGAAGAAGCCCAACGCGCTCGAGAAGAAGCCGACCGGCGACAGCCGGCGCAAGGCGACCTTCGTGGCCGAGCCGCTAGAGCGTGGCTTCGGCCTCACGCTCGGCAACTCGCTGCGCCGCGTGCTTCTCTCCTCGCTCCAGGGTGCCGCCGTCACTTCGATCAAGATCGAAGGCGTGCTCCACGAATTCTCGAGCCTCGCCGGCGTCCGCGAGGACGTCACCGACATCGTCCTCAACGTGAAGCAAATCGCGCTGAAGATGGAAGGCGAGGGGCCGAAGCGGCTCCAGCTTTCCGCGACCGGGCCCGGCGAAGTGACCGCCGGCCAGATCGCCACGACCGGCGACATCGAGGTGATGAACCCCGATCTGGTCATCTGCCATCTCGACGAGGGTGCGACGCTCAACATGGAGCTGACCGCCGAGACCGGGAAGGGCTATGTCGCCGCCGCCGCCAATCGGCCGATCGACGCGCCCATCGGCCTCATTCCGGTCGACGCGCTCTACTCGCCGGTCCGCCAGGTCAGCTACAAGGTCGAGAATACCCGCGTCGGCCAGGAGCTCGACTATGACAAGCTCACGCTGACCGTCGAGACGGACGGCACGGTGTCGCCGGACGACGCGCTCGCTTATGCCGCGCGCATCCTCCAGGACCAGCTCCAGCTCTTCGTCCATTTCGACGAGGGCATGGGCCCGATGACGAGCATGCCCACGGGCGTCGCCGTCGCCGCGGTCGAGACCGAGGCGGATGCCAATCAGCTCAACCGCTACCTGCTCAAGAAGGTGGACGAGCTCGAGCTGTCGGTGCGCAGCGCCAACTGCCTCAAGAACGACAACATCATCTATATCGGCGACCTCGTCCAGAAGACCGAGGCGGAGATGCTTCGCACTCCGAACTTCGGCCGCAAGTCGCTGAACGAGATCAAGGAAGTTCTCGCCTCGATGGGCCTGCGACTCGGCATGGATATCCCCGGCTGGCCGCCGGAGAATATCGAGGAGATGGCGAAGAAGCTCGAGCAGGAACTGCTGGGCTGAGCCGCCTCAAAGCGAAACGTATGAAGGGGCCGCCTCCGGGCGGCCCTTTTTTTTCAGCTGAGGGAATAGCCGCCCCGGGCTCCGCGTGCGCGTCCAGCGCTATTCCTGGGCAGCGGCGCTTCTGAACCTCGCGCGAAGACGCGGAGGCTGAGGTCAGGGCGGTGCGCGCGACGGTGCACCGGCCGAGGAGCGCGTCAGGAGCCTCTATCCTGCCGTTGCCGGACCAGGCGCGCCGTCTCGATCGGCGTGGCGAAGGAGGTTCCGGTGGCGACCGCCGGGGCGCCGTCGGCCATGGCGGTCGGCACATCGACGCCCAGCTGCCAAGCATAATGATAGCCGGTCATGCCCGCTTCGGGGCGGTTCGTGCCCGCCCATGGAGTCCCGGTCGCGTCGAGCGCGCCGACCAGAACGGCATAGGGAAAGGCTTCGCGCGCCAGGGTCAGATTGCTGGGATGGTCGAGGCCGTCATTGCCGGCGGCGAGGGTGACGGTGATGCCGGCCTGCGCCGCATCCCTGATCGCGTTCACGATGCGCGGATCGTCGGACAAGGTGAGGGAGATGTTGATCGCATCGACTCGCAGCCGTGCCGCCTGCCGGATGGCGCGCGCCACCCGGACTGGATCCTGCTGACAAGGTGGGCTGATCTGCTCTGGGCAACCGGCCGGATCGTCGATCCTGAGCGAGACGATCCGAACCTGGCGCATCAGCGATCGCGCGAGGATGGTCGCCACCATGGTGCCATGGTCGTAGCGCGGATGGAAAGCGGGCCGAGCCCGGGACGAGGCCATGTCATATTCGCCGACGAGGAGGGGTGCGAGCTCGCTCGTCCGGCCGATGCCGCTGTCGATCACTGCGACGAGGGGCAGATCGGAAGGCGCCGCCATTGCCGGCACGCCGCCGATCAGCAGCGAAAGACATGAAATCAGCAGACGAATTCCCACCCCGAGCTCCCTCGATGCCGTCCGGGAGCGTGCGCAGCGAGCGGGACGAAGCGGGTGCCTGAACCCGCGGATCGCCGCGCCCGTTGAAGGGCCGCAGCATCATTCCCGGCTTGCAGAGAGCCGCCCCCCCGGACGAGTCTCGATAGCGAAGGATGGTTAACAACTTCTTCACATTGCGCAATCCGCCTTTACAATCGGTGACTTCGGCTGCGGCGCGACGCGGTTGCGGTGAAGGTTCAGGTTGACTTTTCGCCGCTCTTGCGCTTTGGGATCGCGCACGGGCGGGCCGCTGGTCCGCCTTTTCTCATGGGGTCGGGGCCGTCCCCCATATGACGGCCTGGCCCGGGGTACCTCATTCGGCTCCGGGACGAACGAAGGAAGAAGACATGCGTCACCGCGTCGGCGGCCGTAAGCTCGGCCGCACCTCCAGCCATCGCCTTGCCATGTTCCGGAACATGGCCGCCGCGCTGATCAAGCACGAGCAGATCACGACCACGCTTCCCAAGGCTAAGGAGCTTCGGCCCTATGTCGAGAAGCTGATCACCTTGGCCAAGAAGGGCGGCCTCTCGAACCGGCGCCTTGCCCATTCCCGGTTGCTCGACGACGCGCAGCTCACCAAGCTGTTCGACGTGCTGGCGCCGCGCTACGCCGATCGTAACGGTGGATATACCCGGGTGATCAAGGCCGGCATCCGTGCCAGCGATGCCGCTCCGATGGGCATCATCGAGCTGGTCGACCGCGATCCCGACGCCAAGGGCCAGGACAGCGGGCCCGTTATGGGCGACGAGGAGATGGAAGCCGCCGCCTGACGGCGCCTCCCCCGGACGTTTAGAAAGGGCCGTCCCGCCGGGGCGGCCCTTTTTTCGTCCGCCGCCGCCGCATCCTCGGCCGACACAATTGAAACATCATTCTCCCTGCCGCGGCATCGCCGCGTCACCTCCTGCGCAGAGATCGGGGCCGTCGCCGCCCAGCGCGTCGGCCCGGGATCAGCCGCCGCGTCAGCCGGCGGCGGCCCCGTCTTCGAATACGGGGGACCAACAAGGAGGCGCCGGGGCCGGCTTCAGGCCGCCACGAGCGCGAGGAGACGTTTCAATGGCTGTTACCGCAACCTTTCTCCCGAGTGCAGGCATATTGAGCACGTTCGGGGACAATCTTGGCAATAACATCACCTTCAGCCGCGACGCCGCAGGCAAGCTCCGCGTCAATGGCGGCGCCGTCAACATCCTGGGCGGCACGCCGACCGTCGCGAACACCGCCTTCATCCAGGCCTTCGGCCAAGGCGGCGACGATGTGATCACGCTCGATGAGACCAATGGCGCTCTGATGCGGGCCGTGCTGTTCGGCGGCACCGGCAACGACACGTTGACCAGCGGATCGGGCAACGACCAGCTGTTCGGCCAGGCAGGTAACGACAAGCTCCTCGGCAAAGGCGGGAACGATCAGCTGTTCGGCGGGGCCGGAGACGACGAGCTGACCGGGGGCGATGCCGACGATCAGGTCTTCGGCGAAAGCGGAAACGACCGCTTCATCTGGAATCCCGGCGACGATACCGACCTGTACGAGGGCGGCGCCGGCACCGACACGACCGTGGTCAATGGTGGCGGCGGTGCCGAGGTCTTCACCCTGACCGCCAATGGCAGCCGCACGCGCTTCGATCGGCTCGATCCGGCGCCTTTCGCGCTCGACATGGGCACGATGGAAAAGATCGTCGTCAACATGAACGGCGGCAATGACCGATTCTCGGCGACCGGGAATCTCGCCGCTTTGATCGGCGTGACCGTCGACGGCGGCGCCGGCGACGACACCATCCTCGGCAGCAACGGGCAGGACCTCCTTATCGGCGGGGAAGGCAACGACTTCATCGATGGCCAGCAAGGCAATGACGTCGCGCTCCTCGGTGCCGGCGACGACGTCTTCCAATGGGACCCGGGCGACGGCAGCGACACCGTGGAAGGCCAAGCCGGCGACGACCGGTTGCGGTTCAATGGCAGCGCCGGAGCCGAGCAGTTCGCGCTCTCCGCCAATGGCGGCCGGGCGCTCTTCACCCGCAATCTCGGCAACATCGTCATGGACCTGGACGATCTGGAGACGGTCGAGGTCAACGCCCTCGGCGCTGCCGACACCGTCACCGTCAACGACATGTCCGGAACCGACGTGACCAAGGTTGAGGTGCGGCTGTCCGGAACCCTCGGCGGCAGCGCCGGCGACGCCGCGGCCGACACGGTGATCGCCAATGCCACCAATGGCGGCGACATCATCGACGTCTTCGGATCGGGGACGAACGTCTCGGTGCTCGGTCTGGCGACCCGGATCGACATCAGTGGATCCGAAGGGGCCAACGATTCGCTCGTCATCAACGGCCTCGGCGGCAATGACGGGATCACCGCCACCACCATGCCCGCCGGCGTGATCAAGCTGACGCTGGACGGCGGCGCCGGCGACGACACCCTGCTCGGCAGTCAGGGCGCGGATACCCTCCTCGGAGGCTCCGGCAACGACTTCGTCTTCGGCGACAACGGCAATGACGTCGCCTTCCTCGGCGCCGGCGACGACATCTTCCAATGGGATCCGGGCGACGGCAACGATACCGTCGAGGGCCAGGAGGGCACCGACACGCTGCTCTTCTTCGGCTCGAATGGGGCGGAGAACATCAACATCGTCGCCAACGGCGGACGCACCCTGTTCCTGCGCGACGTCGCCAATGTTACCATGGACCTCAACGACGTGGAGAAGTTGGAGTATCGCGCGCTCGGCGGTGCGGACAACATCGTCATCGGCGATCTTTCCGGCACCGACGTCACCAACATCGGCATCGATCTACGCGGTCCCAACGGTGGCGGCGATGGTGCTGCGGACACGATCACCAGCAATGGGACCCAAGGCGCGGACATCGTCGAGGTTACAGGTGACGCGGGCGGGATCACCGTCTTCGGCCTGAGCGCCCAGGTGGGGATATTCCACCAGGAGCAGGCCAATGACCGGCTGACCATCAACGGCCTGGGCGGCAACGACCTCATCGATGCTACCAGCCTCGAGGCCGACGGGATCCAGCTGACGATGAACGGCGGGCTCGGCAACGACGTCCTGCTCGGTTCCGAAGGGGACGATCTCTTTAACGGCGGGGACGGCGACGATGTCGCCTTCATGGGTGACGGCGACGACGATTTCGCCTGGAACCCGGGCGACGACAATGACGTGCTCGAGGGGCAGTCGGGCTTCGACACGATGACGTTCAACGGTTCCAACGCCGGTGAGATCATCACCATCTCGGCCAATGGCGGGCGGGTGCTGTTCGATCGCAACATCGCCAATGTCGTCATGGACCTCAACGACATGGAATCGATCGATTTCAACGCTTTGGGCGGTGCCGATACGATCAATGTAGGCGATCTCAGCGGCACCGACGTCACCGAGGTCAACATCAATCTCGCCGGGCCGGGCGGAACGGGCGACGGCGCCGTCGACACGATCATCATCAACGCCACCGACGGGGACGATGTGGTGCTGGTGGTCGGCGGCGATGGCGGGCTCTCGGTGCTGGGTCTCGCGGCGACGGTCAACATCGCCGGCTTCGAGGCGGGGATCGATCGCCTCATCATCAACACCCTTGGCGGGGACGATGTCGTCGAGGGCTCCGGCGCCGACGTGAGCGCCGCCTTCCAGGCCGATGGCGGCGACGGCAATGACGTGCTGATCGGCGGCGCCGGGAACGACTTCCTGTTCGGCGGGCTCGGCGACGACGTCCTGATCGGCGGGCTCGGCCTCGACGTCCTCGACGGCGGCTTCGGAGATAACGTCGTCATCCAGTGACCGCGGTTCCCGGCAAGGCCGGGATGCGTACGCGATCCAGTAAGCGGGCGGCGCCCCTCACGCGCCGCCCGTTTTCGCGCCGACCGGGTTCAGTCCGCCGAGCCCGGCTCGACCTCGACCTCGTCCTCGGCGTAGACCAGCAGGTCGCCGGGCTGGCAATCGAGGAAGCGGCAGATCCGGTCGAGCGTCTCGAACCTGATTCCCTTCACCCGGCCGGATTTCAGCAGCGACAGGTTGGTCTCGGTGATCCCGACATAGGCGGCGAGGTCCTTCGACTTGGCCTTGCGCAATGCCAGCATCACGTCGAGTCGGACGATGATCGCCATGGCGGCTCAGACGATCTGGCTGGCATCGTCGGCGATGCGCTGGGCTTCGTCCAGCAGGCGCGCCACGAGGAAAAGCAGTCCGGTCACGAACAACATCAGCACGTCTGCGCCGGCAAGCGCGAAGACGGCCCGGCCGCTGCCGGCGGCCGCCGCCAGGGCAAGCTGGATGAACGGTGGCAGCAGGATCGAGGCCAGAACCGACAGGAAGAGGAAGCGCGCGAATCCGCGCAGGGGGCGGGCGGTCGCGAAGGGCCGGCCAGCCTCGACTTCCCCAAGCATGCGGGCCAGCTGGAGCAGTGCCACGGCAAGCAGCGCGCCGCTCGCCAGCTGGACCAGCGCCGCCGGGACAGGGGGAAGACCGAACCTGTCTATCTCGATGGCGCCGCCGGCCGCGCCGACGCGATCGGTAAAGAGGAGGGTCGCGGCCGCAGCGGTCACCAGGACCAGCAGGAGAGTTGCGCCGAGCGTCGCCAGGCGCAGCCGGCGGGCGGCCCGGCGAGTGGAAGGCTGCAGTCCAATCATCGATTGACATCCAAAAATCATCGTTATACGAAAAGATATGGTTGTATTACGAGGCTAACCTGTCCCTGCGTGTGCAGCAAGCCCCCATGGAGGCACAATGATGAACCGAATGAGGATGTCCCTGCTTGCGCTCGCCGGGGGTTTCGCGCTGGCAGCGGCAGCGCCCGTCGCCGGCAACGAATTCGACGCCATTTTCGAGGCGGCCGGACGCGGGGATCTGGCGCCGATGGAGCGACAGGCCGCCGCCGCGACCACGCCGGAGGCGCGCGCGCTCCTTGACGCGGCGCTCGCTGCAGCGCGGCTCGATCCAGAGGCGGCCAGCGATCCGGCGCTCGCACGGCTGGCGGGCGATGATCGCGTGCCGGAGATGCGTCGTGCAGCGCTCGAAGTTCTGTCCTCGGTCACCTTCCTCAAAGGCGATTATGCGGCGGCCGCGCGCTTCGGGGATTCGCTCGAGCAGGCGTTGCGGGCGGCCGGGGAGACGGAACGGGCCGAGCAGGCGGCACGTCTGCACGGCGTCGCCGCCCTGCTCTCCGGCAGTCCGCCGCAAAGGGTCGAGGGGAGCGTCGCCGTCCGCGCCATTCCGCTCCATTACGACCGGGTCGGCCTCCCCCGCGTCGAGGTCGTCGTCAACGGTCAGCGCCAGGAAGCGGTGGTCGACACCGGCGCCAACCTCACCGTCCTGTCGGGCGAGACGGCGCGGCGGATGGGGATCGCCTTCCGCGACTCGGAGACACGGGTCGGCAACGGGGTCGACGGCACCGTGCCGGTCCGCCTCGGCATCGCCGACCGTTTCGAGATTGCGGGCACGACGCTGCGCAACGT
This sequence comes from Sphingosinicella terrae, assembly GCF_003347635.1. Lineage (GTDB taxonomy): Bacteria > Pseudomonadota > Alphaproteobacteria > Sphingomonadales > Sphingomonadaceae > Allosphingosinicella > Allosphingosinicella terrae. The sequence goes on along the minus strand of NZ_QDFY01000015.1, from coordinate 7,151 downwards.
CGCCATCCTGGTCATCGACGACGAGCAACTCACCTTCCCATTGCCGGGCGGCTACGACATCCGCGCGATCGTCGGCCTGCCGGTGCTGCGCGCGCTCGGACGGATCGAGATCGACAATGACGGCTCCTTCGCGGTCGGCCCCGGGGGCGATCCGGCCGCCGCGGGCTCACCACTGCGGGCGAGCGGCAACGACCTGTTCGTCGATGTCGAGATCGATGGACGGATCCTGCCGCTCCATCTCGACACCGGCGCCAACCTGACCGGCCTCAGCGCCCGCTTTGCAGCGGCGCATCCGGGCGTCGTCGCCGGCCTCGCAATCGAGGAGGCACGGCTGGCGAGCGCGGGCGGCACGCGCCAGGCGCAGCGCGCGACCTGGCGTAATCCGCCGCTCCGCCTCGGCGGCCGGACATTGGCGCTGGCGGAGCTCCCGGTGACGCTTGCCGCCGAGGAGCCGGAACCGCGGTTCAACGGCACCTTGGGGTCGAACGCGCTGCGCACTTTCGAAAGTTATGCGATCGACTTCCGCGCCATGCGGCTCGAGCTCGGACCGGACAGGGCGCCGGTGGCGGTGCCGACGCCGTCGGCGTCCTGACCTGTCAGAGCATCGTCACCCGCACCACGTTACCGCGATCGCTCGTAACGGTGCGTGTACGGCCGCGGACGAACGGTTCGGCATAAGGCCAGCATTCGCGGCGCGCGTTCGGCCAGTCGAAGCAGAGACGGCGGCCGGCGACCCGCCAGCGTCCGTCGAGATGGCGGCGGCCGAAGGCGGCGCGAACGCTGCCGTCGCCGCGGAAGCGGAGGGTCGTGACCTGGCCATTGGCGGCGGCCATGCGAAGGGTGCGGCCGGCTAAGTCGCCTTCCGGGGCGGCGCCGCGGCCGGTCGCGCAGCCTGCGAGCAAAGCGAAGGCGGCGAAGGTGAGGAGTCGGCTGGTCATGAGCGGCGGAAGCCGCGGACGGCGAAATGGTTCCGGGCGCGGAACGCTGGTGAGATGAATCGTGGGCCGCGGCGGGCTGGCCGATCCGCAGGAGTGGATCCCCATCCCCGCTTCAGGGGATGGGGATTCCGGGTGACGCCTAAGCGGCGGCCATGCCGTGCTTCAGGGCGCTGGCGCGGTCGTGTCCCGCGCGGACCGACTGATAGGCGTCGCGGATGACGGCGAGCGTCTCCGGCGACAGCTGGTTGTCCTGCAACGCCGTCTCGTACTTGCCCTTGATATAGTCCTCGCCGCGCTCGACCTCCGCGATCACTTCCTTGTCGCCGCCGCCACTGATCGCGTCGCGCAAGTCGACCCATCGGCGATGGAGATCCGCCTTGAGCGAGCCATCGTCATTGGGCGTTCCGCCGAGGGTGCGGACCCGCTCCTGCAACTGGCCGACGGCCTGGCGCCGTTCCTGCGCGAATTCGCCGAACATCTGCTTGAACCGGGCGGCGTCGGCATCCTCCATCGAGCGCTCGAAGCCGTTGGCGCTGTCGATGGTAGTAGTGATCAGGGTATTGAGGACGGTGATGTCATGGTCGTTGCCCATATTGTGCTCCTTGGCTGGGGGATGCGGATTCAACGAAGCGGCGCGGCCAAAGGTCCGGCTCTCCGGCAAGAGTCCGGCGGCCCGACCGCCGGAACGGCTCCGCCTGCCGATGGGTTGAGCCGAACGAGGAGATGCGGTCATGAAGCTCAAGCCGGTTGCGGAGCAGGTCATCGTCATCACCGGCGGCTCGTCCGGGATCGGGCTGGCGACCGCGAAGCGGGCGGCGCGGATGGGGGCACGGCTGGTGCTCGCCGCGCGCACCCGGCCCGCCCTCGCCAAGGCGGCCGACATGGTCGCCCAGGCTGGCGGCCAGGCGGCCTTTGTCGTCGCCGACGTCGCCAGGCGAACCGATGTCGACCGGATCGCCGAAGAGGCCGTGAAGCGTTTCGGCGGATTCGACAGCTGGGTGAACGATGCCGGCGTGATGGTCTGGGGCAAGGTCGGCGAGGTGCCGGAGGAGGACATGCGCCAGCTGTTCGAGACCAATTTCTGGGGCATGGTCCACGGCAGCGAGGTCGCCATCGCCTATCTGCGCGAGAGAGGCGGCGCCCTCATCAATGTCGGATCGGTGGAATCCGATCGCGCCTTCCCGCTCCAGGCCGCTTATTCGGCGAGCAAGCATGCGGTGAAGGGCTTCACCGACGCCCTGCGCATGGAGCTTGCCGCAGACGGCGCGCCGGTCTCCGTCACCCTGGTAAAACCCGCATCGATAGGAACGCCGATGCCTCAGCATGGCCGCGACTTTACCGGCCGCGAGCCGCGCTTCCCGCCGCCGGTCTACGCGCCCGAGGAAGTCGCCGCGACGATCCTGCGCGCTTGCGAGCGGCCGGTCCGCGACGCCTTCGTCGGCGGCAGCGCCCGGCTGATCAGCACCCTCGGCAGCCATGCCCCCGGAACGACCGACTGGATCAGCCGCACCTTCCTGCTTCCGCAGGAACGAGGGAAAAGGCCGGCCACGCCGACCGACAATCTCTATGAGGGCCGCTCCGAGGCGCGGGTCCATGGCGATCACCAGGGCAGCTTGATCCGCCCCAGCCTGTACAGCCGCGCAGCCCGCAATCCCGGGGCCACCATGGCCATCGCCGCTGCCGCCGTCGGCCTCGGCGCCCTGCTGCTGCGGCGCGGCAGGGTCAGGGAAGGGGCCTAGGAACGCGCCGCCTTCCTTCCTCTACGCGTCGACTTTCACCGGAAAATATTCCGCCAGTGCGTCGATCGTGTCGCGCGCGCTGCGGTGGTGGACGAAGACGCCGCCCATCTCCTCCCACAGGTGGCGATGTTTCAGCTGATCGTCGACGAGCACGTCGCCGTGCTTGGCGTGGTTGCGCTTGTTCCGGGCCATCGTCGTGATGATCTTCGTTCCGGGAAAATAGTGGGCGGCCCATCTCACCTTCTGGTCCGCCGCCCAATTGCCGCGGGGAAGGCCGGTGAGGATCACCGGATGGAGATGGCGGACCGCTTCGAACAGCTCCATCGCGTCGGGCGTCAGCGGCAGCCCAAAATAGAAATCGGGCGCGGACGCAAGCTTCTGCCAGAATCGTCCGATGCCGTGGCGCCGCTCATAGGCCTGCGGGCCAAGGCCGAGGACGGCGGTGGCGCCCTTGTCGAAATCGGCGAGCACGCCGTCGCAGTCGAGGTAGAGCTGGCGCTTCACGGCAATCACTCAGTCGAAGCGGACCGGGACGAGGCGGACCGGCATGGGCAGGTCGAACTCGCGCCAGCCGCGCCGGGCAATGACGTCGTTGCTCTCCTTGGCCTCGCGGCCCGGCTCCAGCGACCAGGTGATATGATAGGTGCCGCCGCCGGGACGATCCGTGCTGCCGTCGATGGCGACGACCATCGCCTCCACGCCCTCGCCATCATCCGCGCATCCGACGATCTCACCGGTCACCGCCTCCGGCAGGGGCGCGCGCCGGCCGGCATTCGTCTTCAGCGTGACGTGATCGGCCACAGCCTGGCGGAAACGGGGCGGGAATTGCTGCAGGAGCTCCCTGCGCTGTTCCTCGTCCAGCCTCCAGCCGATGACGGTATCGCCGTCGCCAGCGTTGGCGACGGCCTCTTGCGCGGTCGATGTCATGCCGTTTCAACCCGTGCGGCCCCGGACCCGTTCCCGGCCAGCAGACGTTGGTGGCGGTGAAGGAGGAGGAAATGGACCAGGACCGCAAGACGGACGACCTGCCGCACCGGGACCGCGAGCATCTCGACGAAATCGAAGGCGAAGCGCGCAAGAGCCGCAAGGATTTGGACTCGGTGCCGCCGCCGGGCACCGACCCGCTTCACGAGGGGCCGTAAGCCGCGCGCGCGGATTGACCCACTGCGCTTTCGCCCTCAGCCGCCGAGGAAATCTTCCAGCCGCTTGCGACCGTCCGCGCTCATGACCAAGCCGAGCTTGGTCCGCCGCCAGAGAATGTCTTCCGCAGTCCGGGCAAACTCCCGCTCGACCAAATAGCGGACCTCGGCTTCGTAGAGGCCGGCACCGAAATGGCGGCCGAGATCGGCCAGCGCACCGGCGCCGTCGAGCAGGCCGTCCAGACGCGTGCCGTAGGCGCGACAGAAGCGGCGGAGCAAGGGGGCCGGCAGCCAGCCGGCTAGCTCGGCCAGCCGCTCGTCGAAGGCGGACCCGAAGTCGCCGCCGGGCAGCGGCGAGGTGGCGGTGAACGGGGCCGCGTCGACACCGAGTCGCTTCAGCGCCTCTTCCGCCAAGGCCCGGGCGGTGGTGATCTTGCCGCCGAAGACCGAGAGCAACTTCGCGCCGTCTCGTTCGGCGAGTTCGAGGCGGTAGTCGCGGGTGACGTCCTTCGCCTCGACCGAGCCATCGTCGAAGAGGGACCGCACCCCCGAATAGGCCCAGACGACGTCGGTCGGCGCCGTCTGGCGGGTGAAATAGGCGTTCACCGCGGCGCAGAGATAACGGGTCTCCTCGGGCGTGATCGCAGCATCCTCCGGACGACCCACCGGAATGTCGGTGGTGCCGACGAGGCTGAAGGCGTCATAGGGCAAAGCGAAGACGACACGTCCGTCGGGCTGCTGCAGGATATAGGCCTGCTCGCCTTCCCACAGGCGCGGCACGACGATGTGGCTCCCCTTGACCAGTCGCACGCCGCTGGCGCCGTCGACGCCGAGCGGCCCGCGCAGCAGTTCGGCGACCCACGGACCGGCCGCGTTGACGACCATGGAGGCGCGGACGCGGCGACCGCCGCCGAGCTCCGCTTCCCAGGCGTCCATGTCGCGGCGGGCCGAGACCAAGGGGGTTCGGGTGGCGATCTCCGCGCCTTTGTCGGCGGCGTCGACCGCGTTCAGCACCACCAGCCGGGCATCGTCCACCCACGCATCCCAATAGGCGCCGAGGCGGAAGGTTCCCTTGAGCGGCCGGCCGAGCGCCGCGTCGGCGGCGCCGAGCCCGCGCGATCGCGGCAGGCTGCCGCGGCCGGCGAGCAGGTCGTAGATCCACAGGCCGAGGCGGATCATCCACCAGGGGCGGCCGCCGGGCGGATCCGGGAGGACGAACTCCAAAGGGCGGACGAGGTGGGGCGCCGTCCTCAGCAGCACCTCGCGCTCGTGCAGCGATTCGCGCACCAGGCCGAATTCATACTGCTCGAGATAGCGCAGGCCGCCATGGATGAGCTTCGACGAAGCCGAGCTGGTATGGGCGGCGAGATCGTCCTTCTCGACGAGCAGCACCTTGAGGCCGCGGCCCGCCGCGTCGCGGGCGATCGCGGTGCCATTGATTCCGCCGCCGATGACGAGGAGGTCGACCCTGTCCATCAGCCTGCTGTTACGGCATTTCCGGCGGCGCTGGAATCCGCGCCGGTCTCGTGTCACCAAGGGCCATGGCCGGAGACCATCTGCTCGTCATCGACGAAGGCACGACCAGCACGCGCGCCATGCTGTTCGCGCCCGACGGCGCTTGTGCGGAGGTGGAGCAATCCGATCTCGACCAGCATTATCCGCGCGCCGGCTGGGTGGAGCATGACGCGCAGGAAATCTGGGACAAGAGCCTCGCCTGCGCACGCGCGGCCGTGTCGCGCGCCGGTGGTGCCGACCGGGTGGCCGCGATCGGAATCACCAACCAGCGCGAGACCATCCTGTTCTGGAGCCGGCGGACCGGCCGGCCGCTGGGGCCGGCGATCGTCTGGCAGGACCGGCGGACGGCGGAATTATGCGCCGATCTCGCCGCGCGGGGCCATGAGCGGTCCCTCCAGGCGAAGACCGGCCTGCTGCTCGATCCCTATTTCAGCGGCAGCAAGATCGCCTGGGCCATGGCGAACTGGCCGCAGCTGCGCGAGGCCGGCGACGATCTCGCCATCGGCACCGTCGAGAGCTGGCTGGTCTGGAAGCTGACCGGCGGCCTCCATGTCAGCGACGCCACCAATGCCTCGAGGACTGCCTTGATGGACATCGGTCTCGGCGGCTGGGACTCCGGATTGTGCGACCTGTTCGACGCGCCGCCGCACGCGCTTCCCGAGATCGTCGACTGCGCGGGCGAATATGGCCGCAGCGATCCGGCGCTGCTCGGCGCATCGATCCCGATCTGCGGGATGGCCGGGGACCAGCAGGCCGCCGCGATCGGCCAGGCCTGTCTGTCCCCCGGCGAGACCAAGGCGACCTATGGGACCGGCGCCTTCGTCCTCACCCATGTCGGGCGCAGCCAGCCGGTTTCCGACCACCGCCTGCTGGCGACGATCGCCTGGCGGCTCGGCGGGCAAACCGCTTACGCGCTCGAAGGCTCGGTCTTCGTCGCCGGCAGCCTGATCAAGTGGCTCCGCGACGAGCTTCGCCTGATCGCGACCTCGGCCGAGACGGCGGCGATCGCCGGCGCCATCGAGGGGAGCGGCGGCGTCTATGTCGTGCCGGCGCATTGCGGCCTCGGCGCGCCGCACTGGCGTCCGGAGGCGCGGGCGATCATCTCGGGCCTCAGCTTCGCGACCGGACGGGACCATGTCGTCCGTGCCTCGCTCGAGGCGATGGCGCACCAGACGCACGATCTGATGACCGCCTTCGCCCGCGACGGGGCGGCCTGGGAATGCCTGAAGATCGACGGCGGCATGGCGGCGAACGACTGGCTCGCCCAGGATCTGGCGGACGTGCTCGACATCCCGGTCGAGCGCCCCGCCTTCGTCGAGACGACAGCGCTCGGCGCGGCGATGCTGGCCGGCCTGGGCTGCGGACTGTTCGGGTCGCTCGAAGAGGCCGCGGCGATGCGAGGGCAGGTCGAGCGCTTCGATCCTGCTATGGGCGGCGCGGCGAGAGCGCAGCGGCTGTCTGGTTGGCGGATCGCCGTCGAAGCGGTGCTGGAAGCCGAAAGCAAAGGACGCTGAGCCCTCCTGTTCCCAACGCCGGCCGGCGGGGAGAGGCGCTCAGCCCCGCGACGTGGTCACCGGCGGGGCCGGCGCCTGCGTTCCGTCCGGGGCCTGCCAGCTGTCGTCGATCATCTTGATGATCGCCGAGAAATCCTTGCGGCCGCCGCCGAGCCGCTCGAACCGGGCGTAGAGCTCCTCGGCATGCGAGCCCATCGGCGTATAGGCGTCTGCGGACGAGGCGGCTTCCATGGCGAGCTTGAGGTCCTTGAGCATCAGGGCGGCGGCGAAGCCGCCATCATAGTCGCGGTCGGCGGGCGTCTCCGG
>NZ_QDFY01000014.1 GCF_003347635.1 Sphingosinicella terrae | reverse complement strand
GATCGGAACCCTCCTCGACCACTTCCAACCTGCCGAATGCGCGAACTACCTCGCAAACAGCGGATATGCTTCAGTCTAAGATGATCATGCTCTAGAGCCGCGCGGAAGGTTGGTTCACCGGCTCACCGACAGCGATGCGTCGCCGTGTCGCTTCAGGAAGAGTTTCACGGCGAGGCTTGGCGGCTCGGCCGGATGCTTCTGCACCTGGTACGAAGCGGTCGGCGCGGAGTTCGCCGGCTGATTCTATCCCAGATGCTCCGCGAAGAAGGCTTCGGTGCGGCGGTCCGCAAGCCGCGCCGATTCTTCGCTGCGCCGGTTGCCCATCTCCGCGGCGAAGCCGTGATCTTCTTCCAAATAGTCGTGGAGCGTCACGCGCGGATGATTGTCGAGCGCCCCGTGCACCGTCCGTTGCTGCTCTTCCGGCACGAAATGGTCGGCCGCCGCGACGTGGAGCAGCAGCGGATGGGCGATGGCGTGCTTCTCGTGGAGGAGATTGATCAGCCCGACGGGGTAATAGCCGACGCTTGCATCGACGTCTGTCCGGGCAGCGGTCATATAGGCCAGCCTTCCGCCGAGGCAGTAGCCGACGCACCCGACCTTTCGACCTTCGGGCAGGCGTCTGCGCGCCTCGCGGATCGTTGCTTCGATGTCGCCTATGCCCTGGTCCTGATCGAAGCGCTGCATCAGCTCGAGGGCCTGCTGGAACTGTTCCGGAATGTCGGGATCGAGCTCGACGCCCGGTTGGAGCCGCCAGAAAAGGTCGGGGGCGAGGGCGAGGTAGCCGAGGCTCGCCAAGCGATCGCATTTCCGGCGTATGCCTTCGTTGACGCCGAATATCTCCTGGATGACAATGACGGCGCCCCGGGCTGCGCCCTCGGGCTCGGCGACATAGGCGGAAAAGTGACCGTCATCCGCGAGCGTCGGGACCTCGTTCATCGCCATCACATCCTCCTCCACTTGCGAAGCCGTCGACTATCCCCCTAGACGCTGCGAGGCAATTGTTCCGGAAGGGAGCTGGCGATGAAAGTCACCGTGGATGTCGACTGCACGCCCGAGGAGGCTCGCCGCTTCCTTGGCCTTCCGGATCTTTCGCCGGTTCACGAGGCCTATGTCGAAAAGATGAAGGCAGCGGTGAGTGACGGTCCAAATCCGGAAATGCTGTCGGACATGATGAAGGCGTGGGGGCCGATGAGCGAGGCCGGTCTGGGTATGTGGCGGCAGATGTTCGACCAGTTGAGTGGGAAGACGCAAAGCTGAGCGACACCGTCTACGCCCTATCGTCGGGCGCGCCGCCGGCGGCGATCGCCGTCGTCAGGATCAGCGGCCCGAAAGCGGGAGAGGCGCTCGCCGCGCTGGCGGGGCGTCTCCCGGAGCCGCGGCGGGCAAGGCTCGCCTCCCTCCGTCACGACGGCGAACTGCTCGACCAGGCACTCATCCTCTATTTCCGGGGACCCGCCAGCGAGACCGGGGAGGATGTGGCGGAGCTTCAGCTTCACGGTGGTCGCGCGGTCGTCGCCGCTGTGCTGGCGGCGCTCGGGACGATGCCGGGGCTTCGCCCGGCGGAACCGGGTGAGTTTACACGCCGCGCGTTCGAGAACGGCCGGATCGACCTCAGCGGCGCGGAAGGGCTCGCCGACCTGCTGTTCAGCGAGACTCAGAATCAGCGCCGCTCGGCGCTGGCGCTGGCAAGCGGCGGGTTGGTCCGTCAGGTGGAGACATGGCAGGCGCGGATCCTCGCAATATCGGCACAGGTCGAAGCCTTGCTTGATTTCTCCGACGAGGGAGATGTCGGGGAGGCGTGGCCGGACCTCGCGGACCTGGCGGCGGTCGCCGAGGAGTGGCGATCCTGGCTGGCGCGGCCGCCCGCGGAGAGGCTGCGCGAAGGCGTGCGCGTCGTCATCGCAGGCCCTCCGAACGCCGGAAAGTCTAGTCTCCTCAACGCCCTGGCTGGAAGAGACGTGGCCATCACCTCCGAAGTCGCGGGGACGACCCGTGACGTCGTCGAGGCGCCCACGGCTATTGCGGGCACGCCTTTCCTGCTCGTCGATACCGCTGGGCTCAGGGAAAGCCCCGATTTGATCGAATCAATGGGAGTCGATCGGGCGAGGCGTACGCTCGAAGCCGCCGACATCATCCTGTGGCTCGGTGACGCGGAGGAATGCCCCGACCGGGAACGCGCGATCATGGTCCATTCCAAGCTCGATCTCTTGCCATCGTCAGGCGAGGCGGACATCGCCGTCTCCAGTGTCACGGGCGAAGGACTTGACCGGTTGACGGGTCTGCTCCTCGAGCGCTCGCGCGCGCTACTTCCAGGTGAGGGCGAGATCGCCATCAACGCTCGCCACCGCGCGGTCCTGACCGAGGCACTGGCCCATGTACGCGACGCGTTGGGGGCGACGGACCTTCTCATCCTAGCCGAGGCCCTCCGACTGGCGCGAAGGGCGATCGACAAGCTGACCGGCCGCGCCGGCGTCGAGCAGATGCTCGATGCTCTCTTCGGTCGATTCTGCGTCGGCAAATAGATTTCGATTGCGGGCGTTGTTCCACGTGGAACAAGCGCCTAGATCGCCCTCGTGAGCGCTTCATTCGACATCATTGTCATCGGCGGCGGGCATGCTGGCACCGAAGCGGCGGCGGCGGCCGCACGGATGGGCGCCTCCGTCGCCTTGCTCAGCTTCGATCGTGAACAGATCGGCGCCATGTCTTGCAACCCGGCAATGGGCGGGCTCGGCAAAGGCCACCTGATCCGTGAGGTGGATGCCTTTGACGGCCTCATCGCCCGCGCTTCGGATGAGGCTGCCATTCACTATCGCATGCTCAACGCGAGCAAGGGAGCGGCGGTAAGAGGACCCAGAGTCCAGGCCGATCGCCGGCGTTACAAGGATAGTATTCACCGGCTGCTCGAACGCCAGCAGCGGCTTGAGATCGTCGAGGGCGAAGCGGTCGCCCTGGAGCTGGACGGGCGGCGGCTGACGGGCTTGGCCCTGGCCGACGGCCGCCGCCTCGCCGCCAAGGCGGTCATCCTCGCCACCGGGACCTTCCTGGGCGGCAAGCTGCACTTCGGCTTGTCCCAGCTGGAGGGTGGCCGTGTCGGCGAGCGCGCGGCTATGGCGCTCGGTGTGCAACTGCGCCGGCTGGGGCTCCCGCTGGCACGGCTGAAGACCGGCACTCCGCCGCGCCTCGACGGCCGGACGATCGATTGGAGCGTGCTCGAGCGACAGCTGTCCGACGACGGGGACTGGACCATGTCGAGCCTCAGTGCCGGCCGGCCGATGCCCCAGCTCTTCTGTGCCATCACCCGAACCAACGCGCGCACGCACGCCATCATTCGTGCGAACCTCCATAGATCACCCCTGTTCGCTGGCGAGATCACTGGAATAGGCCCTCGCTACTGCCCATCGATCGAAGACAAGGTCCACCGCTTCGGCGACCGCGACGGCCACCAGGTGTTTCTGGAGCCGGAGGGCATCGACGATCCCGCCATCTATCCGAACGGGATCTCGACCTCTCTTCCCGAAGACGTTCAGCTCGAGATGGTCAGGTCGATGCCGGGGCTCGAGCGGGTCGAGATTCTCCAGCCTGGATATGCAGTCGAATATGACCATGTCGATCCGCGCATCCTCGCGACCACTCTGGCGGTTCGCGACATGGAGGGTGTCTATCTCGCGGGGCAGATCAACGGCACCACGGGTTATGAGGAAGCTGCCGCGCAGGGGCTGGTTGCAGGTCTCAATGCCGCGGCATCTGTGCTCGGCCGAGATCCGATCCTTTTCGACCGAACCGAATCCTATATCGGCGTCATGGTCGATGACCTGGTGCTGCAGGGCGTGACCGAGCCGTACCGGATGCTCACCGCGCGCGCAGAATATCGGCTTCGCCTTCGCGCTGATAATGCGGCGGCGAGGCTGACAGCGAAGGCGATCGAAGCGGGCTGTGTCTCGGACGAGCGGGAACGGCATTTCAAGCAGCGGCAGGCGGAACGGGCGACCATCGAAGGCAGGCTCTCGGCCCGGTTCAGCGGTGCGGCGATGCGCCGAGCCGGAATAGACGTGCGCGACGACGGCGTTGTGAGAGCCCTTGGGGAATGGTTGCGCTTTCCGGAACTCGACGAGAGCAGCCTGATCCGGTTGGATCCGGAGCTTGGCGCGTTCGACGCCGCGACGCTTCACGAAGCGGTCCAAGACCATCGTTACGCGCCCTATGTGAGTCGCCAGCAGGCCGAGGTGGATCGCCTGCGTTCCGATGATGCTGTTCCGATCACCGGTGACCTCGACTTCGCGGCCATTCCGGGCCTGTCCGTGGAGATGGTGGAACGACTTTCGGCAGCCCGGCCTGCTACCCTCGGTGCGGCCTCGCGAATCCGGGGTGTCACGCCCGCTGCGCTCGCTGCGATCCTCGTACACGCCCGTCGTCGTGCCGCCTGATGTTCCACGTGGAACATGAGCGAGGATGAGGCCCGCGCCTGGATCGAGGCGCACTTCGATGTTCCACGTGAAACAATGGCGGCATTGGATCGGTTCGCATCGTTCCTGAGAGAATCGAACGAGCGCCAGAACCTCGTGTCTTCAGCGAGCCTGCTGCAACTTTGGCGGCGGCACATCGTCGATTCCGCGCAGTTGCTTAGCCTTGCGCCTTCCCATGACGCTGGCTGGCTGGATCTGGGAGCCGGCGCAGGCTTTCCGGGCCTGATCGTCGCCGCGCTGCATGGCGGCCCCGTCACCTTGATCGAGGAGAGGCGCCTGAGAGTCGAGTTCCTCCGCGAGGCAGCCCGCCTCATGTCGCTCGACGTCGAAGTGATCGGCGGCAAGGTGGAGCGGGTCGCGGCGCGCCCCTTCGGCGTGATCAGCGCCCGCGCCTTCGCCCCATTGCCGCGGCTGCTCGATCTCGGCCTTCGCTTTTCCACAGGAAAGACCGTCTGGCTGCTGCCGAAGGGACGAAATGCGCAGGCGGAACTGGAAGCGCTCGGTACTTCGTGGCAGGGTGACTTCCGTCTCGAGGCGAGTGTCACCGACCAGGAAGCGCGGATTATCGTGGCGACGGGGGTTCGCCAGGGGATCAAGAGGAAAACAGGATGATCCGGATCGCGGTGGCTAACCAGAAAGGCGGGGTCGGCAAGACCACGACGGCGATCAATCTTGCGACGGCGTTGGCCGCGACCGGCTGGCGAGTCCTGCTCATCGATCTGGACCCCCAGGGCAATGCTTCCACCGGCCTCGGAATCTCGCACGCCCTGCGCGACCGTTCCAGTTACGAGCTGCTCACGGGCCAGAGCAGCCTGGACGAAGCCGTGATCGCGACGCGCGTTCCCCGTCTCGACATCGTTCCTGCCACGGTCGACCTGTCCGGAGCCGAGATCGAGCTCATCGACATTGAGAGCCGCACCCATCGCCTGGACAAGGCGCTCGAAGGTACGGCCGAGGCGCGTTGGGACGTCTGCCTCATCGATTGTCCGCCTTCGCTCGGCTTGCTGACCGTCAATGCGCTCGTGGCCGCCAACGCGATCCTGGTGCCGCTCCAGGCGGAATTTTTCGCGCTCGAGGGATTGAGTCAGCTCCTCCAGACCGTCGAGCGGATTCGCTCGCGGTTCAATCCGGAGCTGTCGATCCTCGGGGTCGCGCTGACCATGTACGACCGGCGCAACAACCTTTCAGCCCAGGTTTCGGACGACGTCCGCGCGTGTCTCGGCAACGTCGTGTTCGACACCGTGATACCACGCAACGTTCGCCTTTCCGAAGCACCGAGCCATGGCATTCCGGCGCTGATCTATGACCATCGCTGCCCAGGCTCGGAAGCCTATATTGCCTTGGCCCGCGAGCTGATCGCGCGGTTGCCGCGCAAGGCAGAAGCGGCATGAGCGAGGACGCGCCCAAGCGTCGGCCGTCCGGCCTGGGTCGCGGCCTGTCCTCCCTGCTCGGCGATGCCGTTCACGAGGGACCCGTGAGCGGCGGGCCCAAGCGCGGGGACGTGCGTCAGCTACCTGTCGCCAGCATCGAGCCTCACCCGGACCAGCCGCGCCGCGTCTTTCGCGAGGAGGCGTTGGCTGAGCTCGCGCAGTCCATCCAGTCGCGCGGGGTCATCCAGCCGATCGTCGTCCGGCCACACGGCCATCGTTTCCAGATCGTCGCCGGGGAACGTCGCTGGCGTGCGGCCCAGAAGGCGCGGCTGCACGAAATTCCGGCTATCGTCCGTGAGTTCAGCGAGGCCGAGACGCTCGAAATCGCCTTGCTCGAGAACCTTCAGCGCCAGGATCTGAACGCGATCGAGGAGGCGCAAGCCTACAAGCGGCTGATGGAGGATTTCGGCCATACCCAGGAAGCGCTCGGCCAGATTGTCCATAAATCGCGCAGCCATGTCGCTAACCTATTGAGACTGCTAGACCTTCCGCCGGCCGTGCAGGCAATGGTCGATTCGGGCGAGTTGACCATGGGGCACGCGCGGGCGCTGGTCAGCGCGCAGGATCCTGAGGCGCTTGCCGACGAGGTGGTCCGCCGCGGCCTTTCGGTGCGAGAAACCGAGAAACTGGCTCGTGAAGGCAAGCCGACCCGACAGCGACCCCTGCCGATCGGCTACAAGGGCGCCAGCGCGGATATCGCCGCGCTGGAGCGCCAGCTCGGCGACATGATCGGGCTCAAGGTCGCGATCAAGCACACGCCCAAGGGGGGATCGGTCACGCTCGCTTATGGCAGTCTCGACCAGCTCGACATGATCTGCCAGCGCCTCAGCGGCGATAAATTCTGACGCCGCACCCGCGCCGAAAGCAGCAGGGGCGGCGAAAGTGACCCAAAAGGTCGCTGGGATCAGCGCAGCCGTGCTGCCTGCCGACAAATGGCGAACAATTCGGCGTCGGCGGCGACAAGGCCTGGGCCGTCGGGCCGCATAACGTCGCGCTGGGCGGCAGTGAGGCGGCTCACCGCCTTGGCGATCAGCGGCGCACGCCACCGGGCGAGCTGCCCGGCGACGATGTCGCGCTCCTTCCAGAAAACCGCCTTTCCGGCCGATTCCATCACGCTGCCGACGCTGTTGCCCTGCTCGACCTCGCCGCGCAGGCGCGCCAGCAGCATCATTCTGCGCATCAGCGCGCGGATCAGCGTGATGCCTTCCTCGCCCTCGGCGCGCAGCCGCGCCAGCTCGGCCTCGACAATGTTGGGCTGCCCCCCCAGCACGGCATCCACCAGACGGGACAGGTCGCCTTCGTCCGCATCCGCGCCGACGGCGTCGACGACGTCGTGATCGACCGGCTTCGATGCCTCGGCCGAGGCATCGACGTAGAGCGCGAACTTTACCAACTCCTGCGCAATGATGGCCCGGTTGCCGCCGCAGGCATCGGCGATCCGGCGGGCAACGTCCGGCCTGACGGTCAGCCCATGCTCGCGCGCGAGCTCCAGGACGAGGCGGTCGGCGTCTCGCCCATCCGGCAAATAGCTCGCGAACGCGAGTGCCGCCGGCGAGGCCAGTGCGAGCTTGAGCAGTCGCGATGCCGGCTTCAGCGCTCCCGAAACGATAGCGACCGGATTGCCCGCCGCCGGCGCCTCGATCAGAGCCTCGACCGCGGCCGTGACCTCGTCGCCGGCCGGTTCGACCAGGATCCAGCGGGCGCCGCCGAACATAGAGATCGCGGCTGCCTCGTCGGCGAGCCGCGCTGGATCACCCTTCAACTCGGTGCCGGTGAGATCGATGCGCTCCGCGTCTCCCCCCATCGAAGCGGCGAGCTTCTTGACGAGGCCGCGGCTACCCGCCTCGTCGGGCCCATGGAGCAGGAAGAAGCGGATCTGGCCAGGGTTGGCGAGCGCCCGTTCGATTTGCGGCCGGTTGGCTTTCACCGGGCCTCGCCGCGCCGTGAAGCGTAGAGGGCCAGGCGTGTGACGATCTGATCGGCAACCTCGGCCGACAGGCGCTCGAGCGCGGTCTGCTCGGCGGCGACCGTCGCATATTCGGACGAGACGACGTCAATTCCCGCGTCGGAGCCGGCCGTCGCGTCGAGCAGGACTGTTCCTCGCTGCGCGTCGACCAGGCGATAGCGCGCCCGCAAGGTCCGCCGTTCACGGGTCACGCTGTTGTCCGGGCGAATGCCGAAGCCGGTGATGTCGTCGTCGAGCTCGACCTCCAGCCGGTAGAGGGGATTCTGGGCGCCGCCATTGCCGAGCCGGTCCTCGAGCGCCGTGCGTACCAGCCAGCCGGAGCGCCCGGGGATCGGCGCAATCGCGACCGATCCGAGGGTCTGCGCCACCTCGCCCGAGCTGCCGCCGGCATAAAGCGGCCGAAGACCGCAGGCCGGGAGCAGCGTGAGCACCAGTGCCAAGGCCACGACGCGTTTCATGCGACGAGATTGACCAGCCGGTCGGGGACGACGATCACCTTGCGCGGCGGCTTGCCTTCCAGGGCCCGTGCGACCTTCTCCGATGCCAGCGCCATCTGCTCCAGCGCCTCCCGCGGCGAGCCCTTGGGCGCGGTCAGCGTGTCGCGCAGCTTGCCGTTGATCTGGACGGCGATGGTGACCTTGTCATCCACCAGCAAAGCCGGGTCCGCCTCGGGCCAGGGGGCGTCGGCGACCAGGCCGTCGCCCCCCGAAGCGGCCCAGGCCTCTTCCGCAATGTGAGGCACCATCGGAGCGACCAGCCGAATCATCACCTCGATCGCCTCGCGGCGGGTTTCGGAGGGCGGCGCCTTCTCGATCGCATTGGCCAGCTCGTAGAGGTTGGCAACAGCCTTGTTGAATGCGAGCGCCTCGATATTGGCGCCGACGGCCGCGATGGTCTGATGCAGCTTTCGGCGAAGCGGCGCATTTTCGATCCCTCCTGCTTCGGCCGCGCCGAGACCTTCCGCGGTCAACCGCCACAGGCGCTGGACGAAACGCCAGGCGCCCTGAATGGCCGCTTCGCTCCATTCGAGATCGCGCTCGGGTGGGCTGTCGGACAGCATGAACCAACGTACGGCGTCGGCACCATACTGATCGACGATCGGTTCCGGATCGACGGTATTGCGTTTCGACTTGGACATCTTCTCGACCCGGCCCGTCTCGACCGGCCCGCCGCTCGCCACCTCGACGAGGCGGCCATCCTGCGTTTCGACCTCATCGGGATTGAGCCAGCGCCCGTCAGCGGCGCGATAGGTCTCGTGAGTAACCATGCCCTGGGTGAACAAGCCGCGGAAGGGCTCGTCCACCTCGAGCCGACCGATCCTCTTGAGCGCCCGAGTCCAGAACCGAGCGTACAGCAGGTGCAAGATCGCATGCTCGACGCCGCCGATATACTGGTCGACGGGCAGCCAGGATTGCGCGACCCCCTGATCGTAGGGGCGATCGCCCGGCTGACTGGCGAAGCGAATGAAATACCAGGAAGAATCGACGAACGTGTCGAGCGTGTCGGTCTCGCGCCGCGCCTGCCCGCCGCACTTCGGACAAGCGACGTGCTTCCACGTCGGATGCCGCTCGAGCGGATTGCCGGGGATATCGAAGGCGACGTCGTCCGGCAGTTTCACCGGCAGCTGATCGCGCGGCACCGGCACCGTTCCGCACGTCTCGCAGTGGATGATCGGGATCGGCGTGCCCCAGTAACGCTGCCGCGAGACGCCCCAGTCCCGAAGGCGCCAGACGGTCGTTCCCTCGCCCCAGCCATCTGCCTCGGCGCGAAGCACCACCTCCGCCTTGGCCGCCTCCACATCCAATCCGTCGAGGAAGCGCGAGTTGACGATGACGCCATCGCCGTTCTCAGCCTCGCCTTCGACCGGCTTGTCCGCCTCCTCGGCCGAGGCCGCGACGACGCGACGGATCGGCAGGCCATATTTGGTCGCGAACTCGAAATCGCGCTGATCGTGCGCGGGCACGCCGAAAATCGCGCCGGTCCCATAATCCATCAGCACGAAATTGGCGATGTAGACTGGGAGCCGCCAGTCCGCGTCGAGCGGATGGACCACTTCCAGGCCGGTGTCATAGCCCTTCTTCTCGGCCGTCTCGAGCTCGGCTGCGGTGGTTCCACCCTTCTTGCATTCGGCGATGAAGGCGGCGACGGCCGGATCGCGCTGCGCTAGCGCCTGCGCAATTGGGTGATCGGGTGACAAAGCGGCGAAGCTCGCGCCGAAGATGGTGTCGGGCCGGGTGGTGAACACCTCAAAGCCTGCCTCGCCCGAATGGGGAGGCACGGCGAATCGGAAACGGAAGCGCATCCCGCGGCTCTTGCCGATCCAGTTTTGCTGCATCAGCCGTACCTTTTCCGGCCAGTCGTCGAGCGCGTCGAGACCGGTCAGCAGCTCGTCGGCGAAGTCGGTGATGCGCAGGAACCACTGGTCGAGCTTGCGCCGCTCGACCAGCGCGCCGGAGCGCCAGCCACGGCCGTCGATGACCTGCTCGTTGGCGAGCACGGTCATGTCGACCGGGTCCCAATTCACCTCGCTTTGGCGCCGATAGACGAGGCCGCCTTCGAACAGGTCGAGAAACAGCGCCTGCTCATGGCCGTAATATGCGGGGTCGCAGGTCGCCAGCTCACGGCTCCAGTCGAGGCCGAAACCGAGCCGCTTGAGCTGGGCGCGCATGGTCGCGATGTTGGCCCAGGTCCATTCGCCCGGATGGACTCCTCGCTCCATGGCCGCATTCTCCGCCGGCATTCCGAAGGCGTCCCAGCCCATCGGGTGGAGCACCTCGAACCCCTTCATCCGGCGGTAGCGCGCGAGGACGTCGCCCATCGTATAGTTGCGGACATGGCCCATGTGGATCCGGCCCGACGGGTAAGGGAACATCTCGAGGATGTAGGCCTTGGGGCGCGGGCTCTCGTCGGCGGCGCGGAACGTGCCCGTCTCATCCCAGATCTTCTGCCACCGGGCATCGGCCTTGGCCGGATTGAAGCGCGATGCCATCGCGAATCTCTTCCTCAAGCTGCTGAAAATACGGATCGGCCGCCCCCCGGCACCCCGGAGAGCGGCCCGTCCTCATATGGCAGGCGGGCGCCGCCGCAAAGCCGCTTTCGCGGCCCGCAGGACGTCAGCCGGAGACGATGGTGGCGCGGCGGATGTCGCGGGCGCGGGTGAGGATGATCTCCTCGAGCCGCTGCACCGTCGCGGCCGCGACCGGCGCGGCGACCCACTGTCCGTTCTGCATCACCTCGCGCGCGGCCGTCACCCGCAGGGCGTCGGCCCGCAGGTCGGCATCAAGGATGGCCGCCGTCACCTTCACCCGCTCCGAAGGATTCTCAGGATTGGCATACCATTCCGTGACGATGACCCCCCCGCTGGAATCGCTCTGCGCCAGCGGCGCGAAGGACAGCGTGTCCAGTGCCGCCCTCCAGAGATAGGCATTGACCCCTATGGTCGTGGTCTGGCTCGCGGCGAGATCGGCCTGACGCACCTCGTCCTGGGACGAGCCGCCAAACGTCCGATTGATGTCGTCGCGGATGAACTGGCAGCCGCCTAGGGATAGGGCGCAGGCCGCGGCCAGGCCAATGGTCAAAACGCGAGCCATGATGGGGTTCCTCGGAAACACTCTCTTGCGACCGCCGTTTATAGATGACGCCGCCCTCGCGGCAAGCTCTCTCGTCGGCGCCCGATCGGGGGCCGCTTCATGTTCGGGCAAGGTTCGTTGTGTGAATCCTGCAACAGACCGCAACGATTCAGGAGCGCTTCGATCCCGCTGCTGGGAAAGCGCGCCCAGCCGTACTAAATGTGAGACAGATAGGAGTCTGGAGGCTTGCTGAAGGTTCGGGCCATGGCTGCGGCTGGGAGCGCATCGCTGATCGCGATGGCGCTGATGCTCGCCCCTGCCTTCGCCCAGTCCGCCTCCCGCACCAAGGCTTCGCGCCCAGGCGTCGCGGCCACCGCGCGCCCGATCGGCGCCTTCACGCCGGCCGTCTCCGATCCCCGGCTCGCCGCTGCCCTTGCCCGCCGCGGAACCCGCCTCAATACCGATTTCCGATTCACCCCGGCAAGCAATGCCAGTGAGCGGAACCGCTCGGTCCGTGTGGCGATCCGGGCCCGCGCCAGTACGCCGGCGGAGGCGGCCCGCACCGTTCTGCAGACGACTTCGGCGAGCCCGGTCACCGCGATCACGCCGAGCTCCTACAATCTCGGCGTCTCGCTCGGCTGGCGTCGCTTCGCGGTTTCCGGCGACGTCGCCCAGGCGGAAGGGGGAGTGGTTCCTGGTCGCCGCGAGGCCGCGCAGGTCGGGATGAGCTACCGCGCCAATCGTCGCCTGACCGGCCGTGTCGCGGTCGCCGCCGAGCGTGCCGACGGCGCCCAGCAGCTGGTCGCGGACGACGAGGCCTATTCGCTGGACGTCGGCGGCGCCTTCTCGATCACGCGCAATGTCGATGTCACCGCCGGCGCCCGCTACCGTATCGCACGCGACCGGCTCGAGCCGATGTCGCGAGACGAGCGCCGCGACAGCCAGGCCGTCTACGTCGGAACCGCCTTCCGCTTCTGATTCTGGCCCATCCAGGCATCTATCCCCGCCCAGCCATAAGCCCCCGCTGCCGCGAGCGCACGGCCGCGCCGCGCGTCCATGCCGCCGAGCGCCACGACCGGGAGCCGGCTCTGGCGAGCAAGGCGGGCGAAGCCGATTCGTCCGAGCGCCCGCGCGCCCGGATGGCTCCTCGTGGCATGGACCGGCGACAGGAAGACGAGATCGGCCCCGGAACGCTCGGCCGCCCTTATCTCACGCAGATCGTGGGCAGGCGCTGATCGAAGCCCGCGTACGCCGCCTCCTCGGCCGTGGCTGCCGTCGGCGTGCCATGCGCGGGCCTTGCGCCCCGTTCCGGCGAGCAGCAGCAGCAGGCGTTGCCGCCGCGCCGCCTTCCTCACCCTGTCGAAGAGCGCCCGCCTTGCCGCGGCCTCCAGTCGGTAATGGCGAAAGACGATGCCGGACCCGCGCGGCAGCCGGGCGATGGCCTCCATCAGGTGCTCGCCAAGGCGCTCATCGGTCATCAGCCAGAGTCGCGGGAGAGGGTGGCGGGGCCGCATCGGCCTACCTATAGCAGCCGCGATGAACGAGGCATCGGAAAGGCTCGCGGCAGTGCGGGCGGGGATCGCCCGGGCGGCCGCCGTGTCCGGGCGGGAGGCGGGTGACGTCACTTTGATCGCGGTGTCGAAGATGCATCCTGCGGCGTCGATCGAGCCGATGATCGCGGCAGGCCATCGCGATTTCGGCGAGAGCAGGGTCCAGGAGGCACAGGCGAAATGGCCTGAGCTGCGCGAACGCCATCCGGAGGTGCGCCTGCACTTCATCGGGCGGCTCCAGTCCAACAAGGCGGAGGAGGCCGTGGCCATGTTCGACGTCCTGCACTCGGTGGACCGGCCGTCGCTCGTCGACGCGCTGGCCGCCGCCGCGGGGAAGTCGGCGCGCCGGCCGGACTGCTTCCTCCAGGTCAATATCGGCGACGAGCCGCAGAAGGGCGGCTGCTTGCCAGCGGAGCTGCCGGCCCTGCTCGATCGAGCGCGGGCGGCGTCGCTCGCGGTCGTCGGACTGATGTGCATTCCACCCGACGCGGTGGAGCCTGCCCCCTATTTCGCCTTGCTGGCGAAGCTCGCTCGGCGTCATGGCGTCGACGGCCTCTCGATGGGGATGTCGGGCGATTACGAGACGGCCGTGGCCATCGGTGCCACCCACGTCCGGGTCGGGACGGCCTTGTTCGGCGGGCGCGGCTGATCGGTCGTGCGGTTCGACGCCATCATCTTCGATTTCGACGGGGTCCTGATCGAGAGCGAGCATGTCCACAATGTCCATCTCGCCGACTATCTGACCCATCTGGGCCACCCCACCACCGTCCAGGAGGCGGTCGAGAATTTCATGGGCTTGTCGGGCGCGGCATTCATTCAGGCGCTCGAGCAGTGGATCGCGCAGCCCTTGCCCACCGACTTCCATGAAGCGCATGCCGCCCTCGACGCCCGCGCGCTTGAAGAGGGCCTGGAAGAGGTCGCCGGCGCAGTCGGCTTCATCCTGGGCCTCCCACCGGGTCTTCCACGCGCCATCGCCTCGTCGAGCCGGGTGAGCTGGATCGAGCGGCATCTGGAGCATCTCGGCGTGCGGGAGCATTTCGGCGACATGATCTTCAGCGGTCACCAGCATGTCGCGCGGGGCAAGCCGGCGCCCGACATCTATCTTCATGCCGCCCAGGCTCTGGGCGTCGACATCGCCCGAAGCGTCATCATCGAGGATTCGCCGGTCGGCGCCACCGGCGCCGTCGCCTCCGGCGCACAAGTGATCGGCCTGTGCGCGGGGAGCCATTGCCTGCCCGGCCACGCCGAGCGGCTGCGGACGATCGGAGTTCACCGGATCGCCCACGATTTCGACGAGGTGCGGGACTTCCTCCTGCGCTCCTGATCAGAGCTGATGGCCGCTGCGATCGCGCTTGGTCTCGAGATAACGGCGGTTGTGCTGGCCGGCCGGCATCTGCAGCGGGATCCGCTCGGACACCTCTATCCCCTCCGCCTCCAGGCCGGCGACCTTGCGCGGGTTGTTGGTGAGCAGCCGGACGCGATCCTGTGACAGCGCCTTCAGCATCGTCGCCGCGATCGCGAAGCTGCGCTCATCGTCCGCGAAGCCCAGCCTGACATTGGCGTCGACCGTGTCGAATCCCTGATCCTGAAGCGCGTAGGCGCGCAGCTTGTTGACGAGACCGATGCCCCGGCCTTCCTGGCGCAGATAGAGGAGTATGCCCCAGCCCGAGGCTGCGATCGCCTCCAGCGCATGCGCCAGCTGCGGTCCGCAATCGCATTTGAGCGAGCCGAGAACGTCGCCGGTCAGGCACTCGCTGTGCAATCGGACCAGCGGTGGCATGCCGTGGGGATTGCCAACCAGGAGCGCAACCGGCTCCGTCGTGTCGCCGTCGGCGCGAAAGGCGACGATCTCGGCCTTTTCGGCGAAGCGCATCGGGAGCCGGGCGCGCGAGACCATCCTGAGATCGCCGCCGCCGCCGAAAGCCGCCACGTCGGCGAGGCTCACCCGCGCCTCGGCTTCGCCGCTGCCGCCGACGAAGAGGGCGGGCAAGAGGCCGGCGAGGCGGGCCAGGCGCAGCGCCGCCTTCGCCACATCGGGGGCGTCCACCGGCAGGGTCCGGAACGGGCCCTTGAGCGGCGTCGCGAGATCCAGCGCCGGATCGGCGATCGCTGTCGCGGTGGCGAGGTCGATCCACGGGCTGCGCTCGATCCTGACGGGGGCATTGGGCAGGGCTTCGCGCTGGTTGGTGAGCTTCAGCGTCGCGGCACGATTGCCGGCGATCAGAAGATCGGACGGCGTGGCGCCGTCGAAGGCGGCGAGCGTCTTCGCGTCGGCAGTCTCGACGGCGAGCAGGAGGGTCTCGTCGACCGCAACCGGCCAGCCCCGGCGAAGCGCGTCGATGGCGCGGGCGACATCCCGCGCGCCGGTCAAATCGAGAATTCCGTCATCAAGGGGACGTGATCGGAGGGGCGGGTCCAACTGCGGCACGGCTTGAACACGTCGTGGGCCGTCGCCAGAGCCGCGACATCGGGCGTGGCCCACATATGGTCGAGCCGCCTTCCGCGGTCGTTGCGCGTCCAGTCGGGCGAGCGATAGCTCCACCAGGTGAACAGCCGCTCGGGCGCCGGCACGAAATGGCGGCCGAGGTCGATCCAGCCATTGCTCTGCTGCAGACGTGCAAGCGCCTCGACCTCGACCGGCGTGTGGCTGACGACGTTGAGAAGCTGCTTGTGGCTCCAGACGTCGCATTCCAGCGGCGCGACGTTGAAGTCGCCCACCAGAACGGTGGGCGCGCCGCATTGCTCGGACCAGCGCGTCATTCGCTCGATGAAGTCGAGTTTCTGCCCGAATTTCGGATTCTGCGCACGGTCGGGAATATCCCCGCCGGCGGGGACGTAGACGTTCTCGAGACGGATCCCGCAGTCCAGGCGGACACCGACATGGCGCGCCTCGCCATTGGCCTGCCAATCGAAACGCTCGTCCTCGCGCATCGGCACGCGGCTGATGATGGCGACGCCATGGTGCATGCGCTGGCCGCAGATGATGATCCGATCATAGCCGAGCCGGCGAAACAGCGTCTCCGGAAAGTCGCCGTCGCAAACCTTGGTCTCCTGCAGGCACAGGATGTCAGGCGATTGTTCGGTCAGGAATTTCTCGACGATCTCGGTGCGCGCACGGATGCTGTTGATGTTCCAGGAAGCGATTTTCAAGGTCGTGGACATGGGGGCGGCTTAGCGGGCGGGCCGTTCGCTGTCGATGTGGCGGAGATATGGAAAGGCCCCCGCTCCGGGGGCGTGGAGCGGAGGCCTACCAAGCGTTCTCACGCGAGGTCAATTGCGTCGGCTGGTTCGGGCAACAGGGGGAAAACCCGAATGCACTCCCGCAATTGCAGTCTCATTTCTATCGCGAAGCACCTGTCGCCCGGATGAACGATCATCCCCGGCACGAGCTAGCCGCGCGGGCCGCGCCTCGTCGGATCGCGGAAAGTGAACAGGCTGTCGGCAACCGGCACGTTGAACCGCTGGCCCGACAATCGCACAGAGGTCAGGTTGTTCTGCGCGTCGACGACGTTCCAGCCCTGCAACATCAGCCCGGCCGGAGCATTGGAGACCTTCGCGAAGGCAATCTGGATGGTGCCGAACTCGCGGCGGCGGGGATCGCGTGCTTCGATCATCAGCACCTGGTCGTCATTGCGCGTCACCCGGGCGAATCGAGACAGATCCTGCCCGGGATTCAACAAGACCGAGAGCGGCGAATCGTTGATCGGCCAGCGCTGCCGCTGGCCCACGTCGTAATCGATGAAGTTGAGGGCCCGGCCGTCGCCGACGATCAGCATGTTGGCGTCGCGGCCATAGTCGAACCGGATCTTGCCGGGCCGCTTCAGGCTCAGCGTGCCGCTCATCGATCGGCCGCCCCGATCGGTCTGGGTGAAGCGGGCGGTCATCGTGTCGACCGAGCGCAGGTGGGATTGGACCTGCGTCAGCCCATCGGACGCCTGCGCGACGACCGGTGCGGGAGACAGCGCCACCAGCGCCGTCACCGGCGCGACCGCAAGAACGAGTGCGCGTAAACGCAGCATGAAAACCTCCATATCGGATTTGGCGCCGTATTGGCGACCCGCCGTTGAATGCCTCGTGAACTGGCCGGTTCCCTCGGGTTCAGGCATCGAAGCCTGGCAGGCAGGCGCAGTTCTGGCCGTCGAGGCGGCGTTGCTCAGGCGAGCGGGCGTCCGTCCGTGTCGACCAGCACCTCGCGCCGCCCGACATGATCCGGGGCGCTGACGAACCCTTCCTTCTCCATCCGCTCGATCAGGCGGGCCGCATTGTTGTAGCCGACGCGCAGCTGGCGCTGAAGGTAGGAAGTCGACGCCTTCTGGCTTTCCGCCACGACCTGGACGGCCTTGCGGAAGAGCTGGGTCTCGGCATCGTCCTCGCCGACTGGCTGACCCTCGAACAGGTAGCCGCCGTCCTCAGGCTCCTCGGTCACTGCCATGACATATTCGGGGCTGCCTTGGCCCCGCCAATGTTCGGCGACCGCCCGCACCTCCTCGTCGGAGACGAACGGCCCATGGACGCGGGCGATCTGCTTGCCTCCGGGCATGTAGAGCATGTCGCCCTTGCCAAGCAGCTGCTCCGCGCCCTGCTCGCCGAGGATGGTCCGGCTGTCTATCTTCGACGTGACGGCGAAGGAGATACGGGTCGGCAGATTGGCCTTGATGACGCCGGTGATGACGTCGACCGACGGGCGCTGGGTGGCCATGATCAAGTGGATGCCGGCGGCGCGCGCCTTCTGCGCGAGCCGCTGGATCAGAAACTCGACCTCCTTGCCCGCGGTCATCATCAGATCGGCGAGCTCGTCGACGATGACGACGATCTGCGGCAGAAGCTCATATTCGAGCTCCTCCATCTCATATTGCGGCTGGCCCGTCTCGGGGTCGTAGCCGGTCTGGACGCGCCGGCCGAGGGGCTGGCCCTTCATCTTGGCCTCGCGCACCTTGGCGTTGAAGCTGGACAACTGGCGCACCCCGATCGACGCCATCATCCGATAGCGCTCCTCCATCTGCTCGACCGTCCATTTGAGCGCTCGGATCGCCTTGGCCGGTTCGGTGACCACGGGCGCCAGAAGATGCGGAATGTCGTCGTAGGAGGAGAGCTCGAGCATCTTCGGGTCGATCATGATCATCCGGCACTGCTCGGGCGTGAGGCGGTAGAGCAGTGACAGGATCATGCAGTTGAGGCCGACCGACTTGCCCGAGCCGGTGGTGCCGGCGACGAGCAGATGCGGCATCGGCGCCAGGTCGGCGACGACGGGATCGCCGGCGATGTTCTTGCCGAGGATGATCGGCAGCTGCGCCACCTGGTCCTCGAACGCGGGGCTGGCGACGAGCTCGGAGAGCATCACCATCTCGCGTTTGGCATTGGGCAGCTCGATCCCGATCACGCTGCGGCCGGGAATGGTCGCGACGCGCGCGGAGAGCGCCGACATGTTGCGGGCAATGTCGTCGGCCAGTTGGATGACTCGGCTCGCCTTGATGCCACTCGCCGGCTCGAGCTCGTACATGGTGACGACTGGACCGGGGCGGACCTCGACGATCTCCCCTTTGACCGAGAAATCCTCGAGCACCGATTCGAGCAGGCGCGCGTTGCGCTCGAGCGCGGCCTTGTCGAGGGCGAAGTTCGCCGCCGGCGGCGGCGGGTTGAGCAGATCGATCGACGGAAGCTGATAGCTGTCGCCGAGGGCAAGCGACGGCTGGCGCTCGCGCAGGGGCCGCCGCACCGGCTCGGTCGGAGCGCGGCGCTCGGCAATGACTGGACTGCGCGGTTCGGGCTCGGCGATCACCGGCGCGCGGGCGGGGCGCTCCTTGGGTTGAGGAAGCGCGTCCTCCTCGACCGTGCGCGGTGATCGAAGCCGACGGCTGGCGAGCCAGCGCCGCTCCTCGACAGTGAGCCCGAGACCCGCCAGCCATACGCCCAAGCCGGCCGCAGCGGTCAGCGCGATGATCGCCAGCCGGAAGGGCTCGGCAATGCCCGGGTCGCCCAACGCATCCAGGCCCAGGGTGACGAGACCGGCAAGGCCCAGCCCGATCGCGCCGCCCCAGCCTGCCGGCAGGCCATTGACGGCGCCGCCGACGAGCAGGCCGGCTGCGGTGCCGATGAGGGCGATGCCGACCAGGGTAAGGACGAGCGATCTCAGCCATCGGCCGGGCTCGACGCCGCGCGCCAGCCTCAGCCCGACGACCAGGATCAAGGGCAGCAGCATCCCGACCGGCGGCCCGAACAGCATGAGCAACAGATCCGATGTCCAGGCCCCGGCGCTGCCCATCCAGTTGTGGACCGGCCCGGCGGCGCTCGTGTTGAGCGCCGGGTCGCTCGGCCGATAACTGACCAGCGAGGCGAGCGCGAACACGGCGCCGACGCTCAGCACAACGCCGCCGAGCAAGGTGCTCGACCGCTTCGCGCCGCGATTGATGCTCTCGCGCCACCGCGCGAGGCGCCCGTCGCGACCGTTTCGCGCCGTCGTTGCCGCCATCGTCGTGCCCCAAATGTTCCCGAGGCCCTTCATGCGCTCCGGCGGAGTCCCGGGTCAAGCGCGCGGCGTTGCAAGGAGGCAACGGCCGGACGCATTTCGACCATGCGCAGGACGGCTCCGAGCTCGCACCTCGCGCGTTTCCAGGCGACGCGAAACGGTCTAGGGGACGCTCATGGAGCGCGCGGATGTCATCATTCTCGGCGGCGGACTGGTCGGCCTGACTCTCGCCATCGCCCTCGATCGCCACGGACTTACCAGCATCGTAGTCGACCCGGCCGAGCCGGAGGCCCATTTGGCGACGCGCTACGACGGGCGCGTCACCGCCGTCTCGAGCTCGTCCTGGCGGATGCTGCAGACGATCGGAGTGGGCGTGCGTCTCGAGGGCCAAGGCTGCCCGATCGAGAGCATCCGGGTCAACGAGGCGCTCAAGCCCGGCGCCATTCTCTTCGAACCATCGCCCGATGACGATCCGCTCGGCATGATGTTCGAGAACCGACTGCTGCGGGCAGCGCTTCGGGCCTGCGCCGGTGACTCCGAGCGCGTCGCGCTGCTCATGCCGGCGCGGCCGGGGGAGGTGGTCCGGGACGCTTCCGGCACCCGAGTCGCGCTCGAGGACGGCCGCCTTGTCCAGGCTCCGCTGCTGGTCGGCGCCGAGGGCCGGGGATCGCCGATCCGCGAGGCGGCCGGCATTTCGATGGCCCGCTGGAGTTACGACCATGTCGCGATCGTCGCGACCGTCTCGCACGAGCGTTGGCACGAAAACGTCGCCTACGAGATCTTCTACCCCGACGGCCCGTTCGCCATCTTGCCGATGCTCGAAGGCGAAGATGGCAGGCCGCGCTCGGCGATCGTCTGGTCGGTCAAGGCGGCCGATTCGGAGGCGATGCTGGGCTTGCCGGAACGCGCGCTCGCCCACGAGATCGAGAAGAGGATGGGCGGATTCCTCGGTGGTGTCGCCCTTGCGGGGCCGCGCTGGAGCTACCGCCTCGGCTTCCATCATGCGGCGCAGATCACCGATGAGCGGCTGGCGCTCGTCGGCGACGCCGCTCACGGCATTCATCCCATCGCCGGCCAGGGGCTCAATCTCGGCTTCCGCGATGCGGCGGCGCTGACCGAGGTGCTCGTCGAGGGCGCGCGTCTGGGGCTGGATCTGGGCGATGCTCAATTGCTCGCGCGTTACCAGGCATGGCGCAGCCTCGACACGTTCATGGTCGCGCTCGCCACGGACAGCCTCACTCGCCTTTATGGCGTGCCGGGCCGGGCCGCTTCGACCGTCCGCCGCTTCGGCATGGGCCTCGTCGAGCGGATCGGGCCACTCAAGGAACGGTTCATGGCCGAGGCCCGCGGCGAGAGTGGAGACCTCCCGCTGCTCCTGCGAGGCCTTCCGATCTAGCGTCGGACCCTTGGCTAGAGCCTGGCTTCGTCCTTCTGGCGGGCCGGCTCGGCGGCAGCGCGCGTTCGGATCATCAGGAAGGTTCCGGACCAGGCACCGGGCACCGTCCATTGTCCAATGATCTCGTCCCCGGCCAAATCGACCTGGCCTTCGTAGCGCACCGTCCGATAGTCGTCGTCGAAGTCGTCATAGGTCTTGCGAAAGTTCACCGACGCGCCTTCGCGCCTGCCTTCGATCGTGGCGTGGAGCAGGGTGCCGCTGCCGTCATAATGCGGCTCTCGGGTAAGGTCGCTGATCATCCCGACATGGTCGCGCAGCTCAGCCTCGAACTGGCCGGGAGGCAACAGGCGCGGATAGTTGAAGATGCCGCGCCAGGCGCCGCTGAGGTCGGCCATATCCCCCGGAGTCACTCCAGTCTCCGCGCCGCCTCGACGAGCATGACCGGGATACCGCCGAGGACCGGGAAAGCGAGGCCGGCTGCCTCCGACACGAGTTCCTGCCTCGCCTCGTCCCAGAGCAGATTGCTCCGGGTCACCGGACAGACCAGCCGTTCGAGCAGGGCATGATCGAGCGTCACTGCATCGTCTCCGGCCCGTCCGCGCCGCCGGGCGCCATGCGCTGGAACTGCATGAACTGGACGAGCAGGTCGGCGCGAGCAGCCAGATCCCGTGCCTCCAGCAGCGCCTGCTTGGAGCCGACGTCGAGCGGTGCGATCTGACAGATGCCGTTGACGAGCATCTCGTCGTCGAGCCGTGCCACCGAATCCCAGTCGACCATGTAGCCGAGCGAATCGGCATAGGACCGCGCCTCGCGCTCCACCTCGGCCCGCTGGGCGATGCCGAGCACCGCGTCCTCCTCCTCGTCGAAGCCACCTCGGTCGGCGTCGACCTGACGATAGGGCGTGTCGACCTGCGCTTCCCGCGCGATCCTGAAGCGGCTGAGCCCTTCCAGGACCAGGTTGAAGCGCCCGTCGTCCAGCTCGTCGCAGGCGGAGATCCTGCCGAGGCAGCCGACGTCGAACAAATCGGAGGATTCTTTCGAGGGAGTGTCCCGCGGCTGGATCATCCCGATGAGGCGATCGCTCGCCAGCGCGTCGCGCACCATCGCGCGGTAGCGCGGCTCGAAGATGTGGAGCGGCAGCTGGCTTCGCGGAAAGAGGAGCGCTCCGGCGAGCGGAAAGATCGGGACCCGCAGTAGCGCCTTGTCCATCAGCCGAACAGGATGGCCGAGAGTCGCCTGCGTTGCGCGGCGGCCCAGGGATCCTCGAGCCCGACGGCCTCGAGCAGCTGCAACAGGCGGCTACGGGCCGCACCTTCGTTCCATTCGCGATCGCGACGGACGATCTCGAGCAATTGGTCCGCGGCGGCGTCCCGGTCCCCGCGCGCCATAAGCGCCCCGGCGAGCTCGAATCGCGCCTCCAGATCGTCGGGATCGGCGGCGACGCGCCGCTCGAATTCGGCCGATTCGCCGGCCGGTGCGACGTCGGTCAGCGCCAGCGCGGACCGCGCCCGGGCAATCGCCGGATCCTTGTCAGCCTTTTCGGGCACTTCGGCGAGCAGCGCTCTCGCCTCGTCGGTCTCGCCGGCCGCGATCAAGGCGCGGGCGAGCCCGGAGAGGGCGTCGGGATGTTCCGGCGCCATGTCGACGATCTGACGGAAGATGCCGACGGCGCGGGGCGCGTCGCCGCCGGCGAGCACCTCCTCGCCCATCTCGATCAGCGGCTCGACCTCGGCCTCGCGCTGCTGGACCTCGCCTTGGATGGGCAGCTGGGCCAGGATCTGGTCCAGCGTCCGCGACAGCTGGCCTTCGGTCCGGGCCGACGTCAGGTCGGCGACCGGCTGGCCCTGGAAGAGCGCGTAGACGGTCGGAATGGACTGGATCCGGAACTGGGCCGCGATGAACTTCTCTTCGTCGACATTGACCTTGACCAGCTTGACGCCGCGATCGGCATAATCCGCCGCGACCTTCTCGAGAATCGGGGTCAGCTGCTTGCACGGCCCGCACCATTCAGCCCAGAAATCGAGGATGACGAGCGAGGTCATGCTCGGCTCGAGCACGTCCCGCCTGAAATTCTCCACCGCTTCGCGCTCGTCCGCGCTCAAGCCCAATGTCGCCACTTCCCATGCCTCCGGACGCTTCCTATCTCGGCTCCTATGTGGGATGGCGACCGGGTCTGCCAAGCCCGACGATTCTCGGCGGATCGGTACTTGCGGGGGTGAAGAGCCCATGCTAGCAGCCGCCGCCTCACCCGGACCGCTCCCGCGGTCCTCGCCAGAGCGGGCGTAGCTCAGGGGTAGAGCACAACCTTGCCAAGGTTGGGGTCGAGGGTTCGAATCCCTTCGCCCGCTCCAGTATTCAGCCTGTCCAGTCTGGACACATGGGTGACACAACGTACCTAAGACATAGGTGACAACCTCGGCCCGAACGGGTTGTCGAGGGTTTGCAGGGTTCGTTGTTCCAGATCGATATATCCCAGGTCGTAGTGCATGAAGGTGACGAGCCATATGCCGTCATCGACCTCCTTGATGCCGAGGCGCTGTCCGGCGAGCACGGTTGAGATGTTGATCTTCTTGCGGTGCATGCAGATGCGTCCGCAGCATGCGCGCCGCTTGATCGGGGAGTCGATGTATATCGCATGAGAGAGGCGGCCATCCTATCGACAGCCCTCCCTCGCGAGAAACAACCTCGCCATGGGCCAGCTTGACCGTTGCTCCTTCCGGCGCGCCAGGCGCGTGAACTCCTAAGCGACTCGAAACAAAGGAATTCTTTAGAGCTAGCTAAGTGCCTGAGAGTCTTGCGGGATTCGCGCGAGTTTGCTATGAGCAAACCCGGCCCTGCGGTCGCCGAAGCCTTCAGTTTCGCTGGGGGTATTGATGTAGGCGGCCGTGGGGCTTCGCTAGTTTGAGCGCTTCCCGCGGCTCGTATCTTCGATACTTCCTTCGGGCACAAAAACCCAATGCCGATATGGGTGAAGCCAGCGAGAGGCGAGGCCATTGCCATGACCGGTGGACGCGCCGATGTTGAAGTTGGGGTAGATTTCGCAGATCCGTTTCAGGATGTGCTTATATACGCGCTCCTTCGCTCTCGTTCGTTTGCCTCGCCGGTTTGAGTTGGCCGGCTTTTCCTTGTGCAAATCGTTAAGCCGGAACTGCATCGCTCCCAATACAACGTCCACCGCCTGCAGGATAACGTGCTGACTTGAATCAATTTCTGCAATGTCGGGTTTGGGGATCACGACGCGCGCATCGCGGAACGCGGCTACATTCGACAGCCCGCTGAGGAAGGATTTGAAGTTCTCAAGCTTTTCGGCCGTGTCGGGCGCGTCATCTAGAAGCACGGTGACTGACACCTCGGTGGCTCGTTCTGGGTTGCAATGGCCGAGGCCGAATGCGTGCTTAATGAACTGGTAGTAGAGCTTGAAGAAGCCACTGCCTTCATATTCGAGGTGGCGTGTCTGGTTGATGTTCTGCGTGCACATGATGCGGATTTTGAGCAGGCCGGCCGCGGCAAACTCGAAAATCTTGTCTGCAAACGCCCTATAAGCCGCCTCATTGTACTCGCTGATTTTGGTCCACTTCGCCTCGCCCCTGAGGTTATTCTCTGCCTTAACTGCATTAAGCTCGGCTTCGATCGCCTGACGGTCTGACGCCCGGAGGAGGGCGCCACCGTAGAAATTCGAATAGTAGCGGCCCTTGTCGTCGGACTCATCGCAATAGATGACGTAACGCACTCTGTTTCGGGTTCCGCTTAACCAGGTGGACCAGCATCTTAGTCGCTCGGCACCTGGAATGCGAATCCCGAGACCGACCGCTTGCTCTGCGCGGACGGACTTTGATGCGTCGTACAGCCTCTGTGCCTCATCGCATGACTTCCGCAAGCGCGCGTCCCTTGGGCGTCAGCCCGTAAATCGCGATCGGAGGGAATCTATCCTCCAGTGCGCGCTCGATCAGCGTCACCGAAAGCAACTGCTTCAAGGTCAGCGAAAGCGCTCTCGGTGTCACCGGGGCCAGAATCTGTCGCAAGTCGGTAAATCGGGCCGTCGCCTCGTCCAGGCGGGCGACCACGGGCAGCGACCATCGCGGCAGCTGGACCGGCTCCAGGCCGAGCCGACGGCGCTGCTCCATCAATTTGCCGCAGAAGGCAGCGACCGTCGCTCCGGAGGCGGTCAGCACATATTCCGGCCGGAGCGGATGTCCGTGCCCGCTATTGCGCACCAGCCACCCCGCCTCCTGGAGCTGCCCCAGGCTCGCGGCAAGCGCGCTTCGCGAGAGGCCGACCTGCGAAAGCATCGCGGCGAACCGGGAGCCTCCGCCTCCCGCATCGAGGTGCGCGAGGAGAGGAACCAGCCAACGACCGGCGGTCAGCCGCCTGAGCTCGTGCTCGTCGATCATCCGGGCTTGCTAACAGGAACAGAAAGTATATGCGATATAAAAACAGGACCTGATGATTCGGGAGGCGAAGCGTGGCGATCGACTATGACGGCGGACTGACCTGCGCCTTGAGCGTGCGGAGCCTCGATGCGAGCATCCCCTGGTATCGTGACGTGCTGGGCTTCGAGCTTCTCTATCGCCGCGACGACATCGCCTGGTGCGAATTCGGCACCGGCGTCGCCCGCGTGAATGTCGGTCTCTCCGAGGTCGAGCAACCCGGCGGACCCGGCGGCGCGACGCTGACCTTCGGCGTTTCCGATATCGAGGCGGCCAAGGCCGAGCTGGACCGGCACGGCGTCCGCCAGGACGGAGGGGTCCAGGAAGTTCCCGACATGGTCAGGCTCCTCACCTTTTACGATCCCGACGGGAATGCGCTGATGTTCTACCAAGACCTTCAGCAGGGATCATGATTGCCGCGGCCCGCCGGCCGGTGACAAGTTCACGTGCAGCGTCCAATAAGCGCGACCATGATCGCCTTGCTTCTCGCCGCTGCCGCGCAGGCCGCCGCCGCGCCCGCCGCCCCCCTCTCTCCGCAGCAAAGGGAGGGCAATGCCATCGTCACGACCGCCTCGGGGCTGCGCTATCAGGTGCTGGAGCCCGGCAGCGGCCGCCGTCCTGGACCTGAGGATGCGGTGCAGGTCACCTATGAAGGCCGTCTCCCCGATGGGACGCTCTTCGAATCCACTCCGGAGCCCGTTGGCCTGGCGGTCTCGGGCCTGATTCCGGGCTTCACCGAGGCGCTCCAGCTGATGCCGACGGGAAGCCGCTACCGCTTCTGGATCCCGCCGGCGCTCGCTTATGGCGAACGCGGGGCCGGCGGCGTCATCCCGCCCAATGCCGAGCTCGACTTCACCATCACGCTCGTCGCGGTAGGCCCACCCGCCCAGCCCTGACTGCCGTGCTCGGCAAGATCGGTGATGCGATCTCCCCGGGCTCCCGCCCATATTCAGCCAGGATCGCCTCGAGGCGGTCGCGCGTGATTTCGGATCGCGCAACCTCGAACCTCATGCCAGGTGCCTCGTCAGTGCCCTACCGGTTCGCCTGACGGCGATCCGATCTTTGATCGACCGGCCGGGGTCCAGCACCGTCAAGGTAACCGAGCCGCCGTTCCTCAGGGCCGCCGCCAAGGCCGCGGCCCGCGACCGAGCCGCAACATCCGGTCGCCGCACATGCCGGCGGCTCGTCACGCGTGCGGAACGCTTTCCACGCCCGCACCGTTCTGACCTTTCCATGAGCGTCCAACTCGAAACTCTCGATGCCTCGGTGTTCGAGCCTCCGCCCGAGGCGATCGACTTCTACGTCGAGTCGCTTCGCCTGCTCAACCAGAGCGGCTTCCCGTTCCTGCTGTCGGGCACCTACGCCTTGTCCTGCTATACCGGCATCACGCGGCCGACGAAGGACCTCGACATCTTTTGCAAGCCGAGCGACGCGCCGAAGATCCTGAGCTTCTTCAAGGGCCTTGGCTACCATATCGAGATCGAGGACGAGCGCTGGATCGGGAAGGTCTGGAAGGGCGACAACTTCTTCGACGTCATCTACAATATATCGACCGCCAGCATCCCGATCACAGACGAGTGGTTCCGCGAGGTCTACGAGGTCGAGGTCTACGGAACCACGGTGCGGATCACCCCACCGACCGAGTTCATCCTCTCGAAGCTCTTCCTCCAGGATCGCTACCGCTATGACGGCGCCGACGTCGCCCACGTCATCCTCAAGAAGCACGACGAGATCGACTGGCACCGGCTGCTGAACGCGATGGAGCTCTATTGGGAGGTGCTACTCATCCATGTCCTCAATTTCCGCTTCATCTACCCGACCGAGCGCGAGTGCATTCCCCACTGGCTGATCGACGAGCTGATGGAGCGGCTGCAGGCGCAGGCGCAGATGCCGCCGGCGCAAATGAAGATCTGCCGTGGGCGCCTGCTGTCGCCCCGCGACTATGTCGTGGACATTGCCGAATGGGGATTTGCCGACGTGGTCGGCAAGGGAATCGAAGAGAAGCATGAACGACATAAATGAAGCCGCCGCAGGCGACGGGGGCACGATCACGCTCGCCGCCATTGGTGATCTGCACGTGACGGAGGCCAGCGAGCACCGATATCGCGACATGTTCGCCGAGATCTCGGAAAGTGCCGACGTGCTGGCCTTGTGCGGAGATCTCACCAACTTCGGCAAGACGCGCGAGGCGGAAATCCTGGCCGAGGATCTCCGCGCCTGTACGATCCCCACCGTCGCCGTTCTGGGCAATCACGACTATGAGTGCGGTCAGCCGGAGGAGGTGGCGAAGATCCTTCATGGCGCCGGCGTGACTATCCTGGGCGAGCAGGCCGTGATCGTCGAAGGGGTCGGCTTTGCGGGTGTAAAGGGCTTTCTCGGCGGCTTCGGCCGCGGCGAACTCGGGGCCTTCGGCGAGCCGGCGATCAAGGAATTCGTCGATGCGGCGCTGGACGAGGCCCGCAAGCTCGAAAATGCGCTTCGCACCCTCAAGACCGAGCGCAGCGTCGCCGTCCTCCATTATTCTCCCGTGGTGGATACCGTCGAAGGCGAGCCGCCGGAAATCTACCCGTTCCTGGGATGCTCCCGGCTCGCCGACGCGATCGACCGGTTCGACAACATATCGGCGGTGGTTCACGGCCACGCCCATCGCGGCCGCTTCGAGGGACGGACGCCGCGCGGGACGCCGGTCTACAATTGCGCGACCATGGTCGCGCAGGCGACGCTTTCCCGGCCTTATGCGCTGATCGAGGTCTGAGGCTCGGGAGGAATCACGGCTCTGGCGGACGCTGTCCCTGCGACGTGGGCTGAGTCGCCGAGCTTGGGGGTTGCTGGGCCTGCGTCGGCGACGCTGCCGGCAGCGGCGCGACGGCAGCCGGCGCGGCGCGGCGGGGTTCGAGCAAGGCGGCGGTTTCGATCGTGTCGAGCGCGCGCCGGGCGATCACGTAGCGGCGCGCCTTGGCGATCCAGTCGGCGGCATGCTGATGCGCCGGCAGCCTCAGCACCTCCGCCAGGGCGACGTCGACCTGACCGGCCTCGAGCCGCCGTGTCGCCCGGCGCAGCCTCTCGGCCGGCTCGGTCGAAGGCGTGCCTTCGCGCCTGATGCTGACGAGGCTGGCCATCTCCGATTTGAAGGCCTGCCACCAGCCTTGTTCCGGACCGCCGCCCGCCAGTCGCGGACCGACTTCCTGGAGGCCGTCCTGCAGCTCCTGCAGGGTGACCGGTTCACGGGCCGAGGTGATGATCGTGCCGACGGCCTGAGGCTGCGTATCCCCGAAACGCTGCCGCAACAGTGCTTCCAGGAAGCCAAGGGAGACGCCGCGGTCGAGCGCGCGCCGGGCGGCGAAGGCGACCAGCAGGCCTTCGGCGCGGTCGGCATTGCCCACCGCTACCCGTGATTGGGTATCGATCGCCGTGATCCGACGCTCGATCTCGGCGACGCGGCGGGTGATTTCGGGATCGATGACGATCCGCTCCGGCGAAGTGCCAGGTTCGGCAGGGGCCTGGACGATGGCCGCGGCATCGGGTTCGGGTACCGGCGGATCATCCGTCTGAACGATCGCCGGTGGCTCCGGCGCGATGCCCAACATGCGCGCGCCACTCTCCCAGCGCGACAAAATCCAAGCCGCCGCGGCCAAACCGATCAGGAAGAAGAGGGCGGCAAGGAGGAGATAGACGAGCAGCGGCCGCCGCCTGGCGATTGCGGGCCGCGCTTCGAGACGCTCTTCTTCACCGATCATCGCGGTCAGTCTGGCACAGCTTTGCGGCAAGCTCCAGCAACGCTTCGTCGCGTGGACGCGGGGCAATGTCGATCGATCGCCAGCCGGACCCGGCGGCCTTAGCTGCCGCGGCGCTGATGGCCGCCAAGCCGATGCGACCACGCTCCAGCCCGACAAGGCCGGCGAAGTGGACAGCCGCTCGCGGCGAGTGGAGCAGGACCAGCGCGCCTTCCTCGATCGCGCGCGCGGCTTCGACCGGCAGGCACCTTTCTGCCCGGGCGGCGTAGACGACGACGGGATCGATGCGCACCCCTGTATCCGGGAGCCGGCTGCGATCCTCCCCGGCGGGGTGGAAGGCCCGACCGACGCCGTCGGCCGCCATCATCGCCACCAAAGCGGCGCCGTCCAAGGTCCCGGTCCGGACGTCCGCGAATCCCGCCCGTTGCGCTGCCGCGGCGCTAGCCTCGCCCACGGCATAGCAGGGCAAGGGCAGGAATGACGTCAAGCCGTCACCGGCACAGCGTATCGCGCTCGCACTGGTCACCATCACGGCGTCGTAGAGCGAAGGGGGCGGAGGATCCCAAGGGAGCGGCTCGATTTGGAACAAGGGCGCGACAATCGGCGCGAGCCCCAATTTGCGAGCCCGTTCCGCGGTGACCTCGGCGGCCGGCTGCGGGCGCAGCACCAGGACCTTGCCCGTCAATGCCCGAACATTGCGCGCAGCGCCGGGCTGGCCTGGGTCAGGAGACGCCGCGCCAGCTCCGCCGGCGTCTCTCCTTCGCCGGCCTGCACCTCGCTGCCGTCCGGGGCGAGTATCTCCGCCGTCAGCCGAAGCCGATCACCGTCCAGCCGGGCATGGGCGGCGACCGCAGAGCGGCAGTCGCCGCCGATCGCGGCGAGAAAGGCGCGCTCGGCACCGACGCAGGCGTGCGTCGCCTGGTGATCGATGGCCGCGACCAGAGAGCGGACACGCGCGTCATCCGCCAGCACCTCGATCCCGATCGCTCCCTGCGATGGGGCCGGGACCATATCCTCGATCAGCCTGCCGACCTCGTGAAGCCCGATCCGGTCGAGCCCCGCGGCGGCGAGCAATGTCGCATCCACTTCGCCGGCACCGAGCTTGGCCAGCCTGGTCTGGACATTGCCGCGCAGGGTCACAATGCGCAGGTCGGGCCGGCGCGCCAGCAACTGGGCACGGCGGCGCGGCGACGACGTGCCGACGCAGGCAGAGGCGGGCAGAGACGCGAGCGACTCCGCGCCGATCAGCCGATCTCGCGGATCCGCGCGGGGAAGCATGGCCGCTATGACCAGGGCGGCGGGGCGGATCGTCTCGACGTCCTTCATCGAATGAACGGAAAGATCGGTTCGCCCCTCGACCAGGCAACGATCGAGCTCTTTCGTCCAGAGCGCCTTGCCGCCCACCTCGGCCAGCGGCCGGTCCTGTATCCTGTCGCCGGTGGTGGTGATCGGGACGATATCGACCATCGCCTCGGCCCAGCCGTGCGCATCCCGAAGGGCCGTCGCGACCATTCGAGCCTGGGCGAGCGCGAGCGGCGAGCCGCGGGTGCCGATGCGGAGAGGGCGGTCCATCGGCGACCTGCTAGCCGCGGATGGGCGGGCGTGGAAGCTACTTGGCGCGGTGAACGACTAGCGGTTCGACGTCGCGAATGGCAGGGAGGGCGCGATGAGCCTGATCCTCGGCATCGAATCGAGCTGCGACGAGACGGCGGCGGCCCTGGTCACGAGCGACCGCCGGGTGCTTGCCCACCGGCTGGCAGGACAGGAGGCGGCGCACCGGC
Source organism: Sphingosinicella terrae (assembly GCF_003347635.1). Taxonomy (GTDB): domain Bacteria; phylum Pseudomonadota; class Alphaproteobacteria; order Sphingomonadales; family Sphingomonadaceae; genus Allosphingosinicella; species Allosphingosinicella terrae. The sequence continues at coordinate 62,019 of NZ_QDFY01000014.1, read as the reverse complement.
CCTTCGGCGGCGTCGTACCGGAAATCGCCGCCCGGGCGCATGTCGAGATTCTGCCGCGTCTCGTCGAGGAGGTGCTGGCGGAAGCGGACATTGCATTGGACTCGGTCGACGCCATTGCCGCCACCGCCGGACCGGGCCTGATCGGCGGGGTGATGGTCGGGCTGGTCACGGCGAAGGGCCTTGCCTTGGCGACGGGCAAGCCGCTCATCGCCCTCAATCATCTCGAGGCGCACGCGCTCTCACCGATGCTGAGCGATCCCGATCTCGATTTTCCGTACCTGCTGCTTCTCGTCTCGGGCGGCCATTGTCAGCTGCTGCGGGTAGAGGGGCTCGGACGCTACCGGCGGCTGGCGACGACGATCGACGATGCGGCCGGGGAAGCCTTCGACAAGACCGCGAAGCTCCTCGGCCTCGGCTATCCGGGCGGCCCGGCCGTCGAGGCGGCCGCGGAAGCGGGCGATCCCCGGGCGGTGCCGCTGCCCCGTCCGCTCGTGGGCTCGGATGAGCCGCATTTCTCCTTCGCCGGCCTCAAGAGCGCGGTGCTGCGCGCGCGCGAATCCGGGCTGTATCGCGGCGAGGATCTCGCAGCCTCGTTCCAGCAGGCGGTGGTCGATTGCCTCGTCGATCGCACCGCGCGCGCTCTCGACCGCTCGCCCGGCGTCAACGCGCTCGTCGTCGCCGGGGGCGTCGCCGCCAACACGCCGATCCGGTCGGCGCTGACCGGCCTGGCAACGGCCGCGGACCTGCCATTCGTGGCGCCGCCGCTCTGGTTGTGTACGGACAATGCGGCGATGATCGCCTGGGCCGGCGCGCTCCGCTTCGAGGCAGGCTTGATCGACGGCCTAGAGGCGCCGGCGCGGGCGCGATGGCCGCTTGACCCCGCGGCCGAACCGGCTCGCGGTGCGGGGGTGAAGGCGTGAGGATCGGCGTCGTCGGCGCCGGCGCCTGGGGAACCGCCTTGGCCCAGGTCGCGGCGGCGGATGACCAGGACGTGATCATCTGGGCGCGCGAGCCGGAAGTGGTCGAAGCCATCAACGATCGCCATGAGAATCCGCTCTTTCTGAAGGGGGCACGGCTCAGCCCCGCGATCCGCGCCGTCGGCGATCTGGCGAAGATGGAGCCGTGCGATGTCTTTCTCGTCGTCGCCCCGGCCCAGCATCTTCGCGCAATTCTTGGCGCCGTTCCGGCCGAGGGTCGCCCGCTCGTGCTCTGCGCGAAGGGGATCGAGGAGGGCAGCGGGCTGCTCATGCACGAAGTGGCCACCGAGGCGCAGCCCGCCTCTCCGATCGCGGTGCTGTCCGGTCCCACCTTCGCCCATGAAGTGGCGGCCGGCCTGCCGACCGCGGTGACTCTTGCCGCCGCGGATGCCGGGCTCGGCGAGCGGCTGATTGCCCGCATCGCCCGCCCCGCTTTCCGTCCCTATTATTCGGACGACGTGGCGGGTGCGGAAGTGGGCGGCGCGGTCAAGAACGTGCTCGCCATCGCCTGCGGCGTTGTCGACGGCCGGGGCCTCGGGCTCAATGCACGCTCGGCGCTCATCTCGCGCGGCTTTGCCGAGATGACCCGCTTCGGTCTGGCCAAGGGAGCCCGACCGGAAACGCTGGCGGGACTGGCGGGCCTCGGGGATCTCGTCCTCACCTGCTCGTCGACCAGCTCGCGCAACTTCAGCCTGGGCAAGGGGATCGGGGAGGGGGCCAAAGCGGCAGACCTTCTCGCCGACCGCCGCACCGTCGCGGAAGGCGCTTTCACAGCGCCAGTGCTCATGCGCGCGGCCGACGCGCTCGGCGTCGACATGCCGATCGTAGCGGCCGTCTGCGCTCTTCTCGCCGAGGAATCGTCGGTGAGCGAGGTGGTCGATCACTTGCTCGCCCGGCCGCTCAGGAGCGAGGGCTTCTAATCGGTCCTAACCGTTCGCGGATCAGAAGTCCCAGCAGATACCCTTATTCTCCCAGTCGCCGTAGCGGGTCGGCTCCTCTCCCTTGGGACCTCCGGTCTCGTTCGTCTGCCGCTCAGGCCCCGGGCGCGGCACCGGCGGACTTTTCGACAGATAGGCGGGGGGGTCGAGATGGGACGGACGCTGTCCGGGCATGGCGGTTTCCGTTTGAATTCGAGGGGTGGCGAACCCACATTTCGGGGGCGGAGGCGCAGAAGGCAAGATGAACGGATTCAAGACCATGATGCTGCTGGCGGCGCTGACCGCTTTGTTCATGGCGCTGGGCTATACGCTCGGCGGGACCGGTGGTGCTCTCATCGCGTTCCTGGTCGCTGCCGGCATGAACCTTTTCACCTACTGGAATGCGGACAAGATCGTCCTTCGCATGCACAACGCGAAGGAGGTTGATGCCGCGTCGGCGCCGCAGCTCCATGGTCTGGTCGCGGGGCTTGCCCGCCGAGCGGGGCTCCCGGTGCCTCGCGTCTATCTGATCGATTCCCCGCATCCGAACGCATTTGCCACCGGCCGCAACCCGGAAAACGCGGCCGTCGCCGCAACGACGGGTCTGCTCGCCATCCTGAGCCGCGAGGAGGTCGCCGCGGTGATGGCGCACGAGCTCGCCCACGTCCGCAACCGCGACACCCTCATTATGACGATGACAGCGACGATCGCCGGCGCGATTTCCATGCTGGCCAATTTCGGCCTGTTCTTCCGCGGCAATGACAGCCGCGGCAATCTCGTCGCCATGCTGCTCGCCGTGATCGTCGCGCCGTTCGCGGCGATGATCGTGCAGCTCGCGATCAGCCGAACCCGCGAATATGGCGCCGATCGAGGCGCCGCCGAGATCCATGGCGATCCGCGCCATCTGGCGTCGGCTTTGCGCAAGCTCGCCGAGGGTGCGTCGCGCATCCCCAACCCGGTCGCTGCGCGCAATCCGGCGGCTGCCGCGCTCTATATCGTCCCCGGCCTCGGTCGCGGCGACAGCCTGTTCTCGACCCATCCTGCCACCGAGAACCGGATCGCGGAACTCGAGCGCATGGCGGGGGAGCTTGGCCTCCATGGGACGCCGCCTTTGGCCGAGCCCGCGCCGCGCCGCGCCGCAGTTCCCCCCAGCCGCCGTCCGACCAGCGCGCTGAATCCGCTTCGCCGGAACTGACGCGCGTGGTCGAGACGGATCGTCGCGGCCGCTCGACGGGCGGCGCCGAGGCCATCGGCGTGCCCGCCCGGCGGGCGGCGATGCGCCTCCTCGATGCCGTGCTGCGCAAGGGGCTGCCGATCGAGTCCGCGCTGGGAGCGGCCACGCGCGGATTGGCCAAGACAGAGGACGGCGCGCTGGCGCACGCCATCGCGGCGGAGGCGCTTCGCCGTTTGCCCGATCTGGATGCGCTGATCGATCGGGCTACCCGCCAACGTCTTCCCGACGACTCGAAGGCGCGTTTGGCGCTGAGAATCGCCCTCGTCCAGGCGTTGGTGCTGGGAACACCGCCTCACGCCGCCATCGCCACCGCCTTGCCCCTCGTCGAGGGCGGGCCGCGCCGGCTGGTCCACGGCGTGTTCGGCACCGTGATGCGCCAGGGTTGGACCTTGCCGGAAACACCGATGCTGCCCGCCGACGTTGCCGAACGCTGGCGCCGGGCTTGGGGCGATGCCGTGGTTGAGGCGGCGGCGCTCCAGATCGCCTCGCCGCCGCCGCTCGACATCGGCTTTCCAGAGGACAAGCTCCCTTCGGGCCTTGAAGGAATCAGCTTGCTGCTGGGGCATTTGCGGCTCGAGCGCGGTGCCGCCGTCGCCGGGCTGACCGGCTATGGCGAAGGGGACTGGTGGGTGCAGGACATCGCCGCATCGATGCCGGCGCGCCTGCTTGGACCCGGTCATGGCCGCACCGTCCTCGACCTGTGCGCCGCACCGGGGGGCAAGACGATGCAGCTTGCCGCGGCGGGATGGAAGGTCACTGCGGTCGACATCTCCGAAAGTCGTCTTGCACGACTAACCGCCAATCTCATCCGCACGGGCCTCGAGGCCGAAGTCGTCGTGGCCGATCTGATGCGCTGGGCGCCGACGCAGCCCGTCGACGCGATCCTGCTCGATGCGCCTTGCTCGGCGACGGGCATCTTCAGGCGTCATCCCGACGTGCTCCATCGAGTACGGCCCTCCGCGATCGCCGCTTTGGCCGAGTCGCAAAAGGCGATGCTGAATCGGGCGGCGTACTGGCTGAAGCCCGGCGGGAGGCTCGTCTATTCCGTCTGCTCGATCGAACCAGAGGAAGGGGAGCAGGTCGTCCAGGATTTCGCGGGCGCGCCGGCCGACTTCCGCCTGATCGAGGAGAAACGGCTCCTGCCCGGCCTTTGGGGCGAATGCGGAGGCGCCGACAGCTTCTACATGGCGCTTTTTGCACGGGAAGGCTGAGACGCGGGTTCCGCGGCCGGTCATCCCGCCCGGAGCGGCAATAAAGCGGGGATAAGTGCTTCCCCTTCCTTGCCCGCCGACTCGCGCCGGTGATAGGATTCGCGCGTGCAGCAGCCCGTCCGCATCTCACCGTCCATTCTGTCGGCCGATTTCGCCCGCCTTGGCGAGGAGGTGCGCGCGATCGATGCGGCCGGCGCGGACTGGATCCATGTCGACGTCATGGACGGCCACTTCGTCCCGAACATCACGATCGGACCCGGCGTGGTGAAGGCGCTGCGCTCCCACACTGCCAAGCCGTTCGACGTCCACCTGATGATCTCGCCGGTCGACTCCTACCTGCAGGCCTTCGCCGATGCGGGCGCCGACATCATCACCGTCCATCCGGAGGCGGGCCCTCATCTTCATCGCACCCTCCAGCACATCAAGTCCCTCGGCAAGAAGGCAGGCGTGTCGCTCAATCCCGCCACGCCGGCGAAGATGCTCGATTATGTCCTTGAGGAAATCGACCTGGTGCTCGTCATGAGCGTCAATCCCGGTTTCGGCGGCCAGAGCTTCATCGAAAGCCAGCTTCGCAAGATCGAGGCGATCCGCAAGAGTATCGACAAGCTCGGCAAACCGATCGATCTGGAGGTCGATGGTGGGGTCGATCAAGGCAATTGCCGCCGAATAATCGATGCCGGCGCGGATGCGCTCGTGGCCGGCACCGCGACCTTTCGCGGCGGTCCGCAGGCTTATGCCGCCAACATCAAGGCACTGCGGGGATGAGCCTATTCGAGCGGATCGACCCTGAGGTCGGCGAGCAGGAAGGCGAGCAGGGAAGGAAGCTGATCAGGGTCGGCGATGATCGGGGCCTCTCCCTGATCGAACGGCTCAACTATCGTCTCAATCGGCTGGCCTGGCAGACGCCGCTCCACAAGCTGCGCCTTCGCGGCCGCGTGCCCCTGCGGCTGCTGGCGGTGCCCAAGGACCCGATCGCGGGGGATCGTGCCGCCGGGGAAGCCCTGCTTCAGGGGCGCTTCGTCCATGGCGGGACCGAAGTTCCGGCCGAGGGGATGGACTTCCGGACGGTCGGTCTTCCGGCGGACTTCACCGGCTGGCTGCAGAGCTTTGCCTGGCTGCGCGACCTTGCCGCTGCCACGACTCGCGAGCGCGGCGCCAAGCTGGCGGAAGCGCTCGCCCGCAAATGGCTCGACGCATTCGGCGACGAGGTGACGGAGCCCGCCTGGCGCGCCGACATGTGGGGGCGACGGATCCTGTTCTGGACGGCTTACGCTCCCTATCTCCTGTCGAGCCCCGATCTCGTCCACCGCTCGCGCCTGCTTCACGCGCTTGCGCGCGGTGCCCGCCACCTGGATCGCTCTGCCGACAAGGTTCTTCCGGGCCTCCCGCGCATCCTCGCCTGGAGCGGCGTCATCGCTGCCGCTGTGGTTGTTCAGGGCGGCCCGGCCAGGCTGCGCTCCGGCGAGGCCGGTCTCATGCGGGCGCTTGCCGTCTCGTTGCATGACGATGGCGGCCTGACCAGCCGTTCTCCGGGCGAGCAGCTGGCATTGGTCGAAACTCTCGCGCAGCTGCGCGCGGTCTACATTGCCGGGCGCCGGGACGTTCCCGAATGGTTGTCGGATGCGCTCGCCGCCGCCGCCTCCGCCTTGCTGGCGGCGACGTTGGGCGATGAGGCATTGTCGAGCTGGCAGGGCGGCAACATGGCGAACCGCCGGCGCGTGCTCGCCGCCGTCGAAGGGTCCGGAACCGACGTCCGGCCGCTGCGGCGAGCCCGCGGATGGGGCTATCAGCGCCTCCAGGCGAAGGCGAGCGTGCTGGTGTTCGACGCGGCCCCGCCCCCGCCCCCGCGCGCGCTCATCGGCGGCTGCGCCTCTACACTCGCTTTCGAATTCTCGGAAAGCGGTCGACGGCTGGTCATCAATTGCGGCGGCGTCGGCGATGCCAAAGGGACCCTTCCAGCCGAGCTCGTCCACGCCTTGCGCACCACTGCCGCGCATTCGACGCTCACGCTTGGTGATCGCAATTCGACCGCGATTCACGAGGACGGTTCGCTCGGCAAGGGCGTTGCCGAGGTCGAGACGTCGAGGGACGAGACCGGCGGAGTGATGCGGGTGGAGGCCACCCATGACGGTTATGTCAGGCGCTTCGGGCTCGTCCACGAGCGCAGGCTGGTTCTATCGTCGGACGGGCGCCAGCTCAGCGGCGAAGATCGGCTCTACGCCGCGGCCAAACGGCGGCGGCGCGGGGAGCCCACTCCCTTCGCCGTCCGCTTCCACCTTGCTCCGGGACTCGAGGCGACGACCACGGCGGATGGTCAAGGGGCCTTGCTGCGCGTCCGCGGCGGCGGTGTCTGGCAGTTTCGCTGCCGCGGCGGAATGCTTTCGACCGAGGACAGCTTGTGGATCGATGGCCATGCCAGGCCGCATCCGACGCTCCAGCTGGTCATCGCCGGAGAGACGCCATCCGAAGGCATGACCATTTCGTGGGAGCTGGCGCGGGCCAAATAACGGACGCGCGGCATGCAAATCCGCCTTAATCCGCGGAATTGCGATCGAGCACCTCGCGGATCAGGCGCGCCAGGCGGGGCATCGTAAACGGCTTCCGAAGCAGCGGCAGCCAGCCGGCCCAATCGTTGTCGGCGAAAATTTCGGCGGGGGCATAGCCGGTGGTCAGGACGATCTTCAGATCGGGCCGCCGCCGTCGCGCCTCCTCGGCGAGCTGGCGGCCGTCCATTTCCGGCATCACCACATCGCTGAACAGGAGCCGGATGTCGGGATTTCTCTCCAACTGACCGAGCGCCTCCGCGCCCCCGGAGGCCTCGACGACCGAATAGCCCAGCTCGCGCAGCGCCTCCACCGCGACGCGGCGGACCTGGTCCTGGTCCTCGACTACGAGCACGCACTCACCGCCGCGCGCCGCGGGAATCGCTTCATCGGGCACTGCGGCGGCTTGCACTGTCCCGTTGTGCCGCGGCAGCCGAACGTCAATGCGAGTTCCGGCTCCCGGTGACGAATCGATGCTGAGCGTCCCGCCCGACTGCTGCACGAACCCGAAGACCTGGCTGAGACCCAGTCCAGTTCCGCGGCCGACTGCCTTGGTCGTGAAAAAGGGTTCGAGCGCCCGCGCCGCCACTTCCTCGTCCATCCCGACGCCCGTGTCGCGAACGGAAATGAGAACAAGGTCGTCAGCCGAGCCGGCCGGCCCAGGGCCGCCGCTCTCGGCGCGGTTCCCGGTGGCGATTGTCAAGGTGCCGCCATCCGGCATCGCGTCGCGGCCATTGATGGCGAGGTTGAGGATGGCGTTTTCCAGCTGGACCGGATCGACGTGGACTGCCCACAGATCCGGCGCCAAGGTCAGGTCGAGCCGGACCTTCTCCCCGATCGAGCGACGCAAGAGATCGGACATGCCCAAGAGCAGGGCATTGGCGTCGACGGCGCGCGGATCGAGCGGCTGCCGCCGCCCGAATGCCAGCAGGCGGCGCGTCAGGTCGGCGGCCTTGTGTGCGCCCTCGGCGGCGTGGGCCAGCGCGCGACGGAGGCGGGGCGGGTCGTCCGCCCGCCGCTGCGCCATATCGAGATTGCCGATGATGATCGCGAGCATGTTGTTGAAGTCGTGAGCGATGCCGCCGGTCAGCTGGCCGATAGCGTCCATCTTCTGCATCTGACGCAACTGAGCCTCGGCCACCTCGCGCGCCTCGGCCTCGGCCACCAGCCGCGCGTTCGCCTCGCGTAGCTCCGCCGTTCTCCGGTCCACTTCCCGCTGGGTGCGCCAGGCCGACTGCGTCTGCTGCAGCATCAGCAGGGCGAGCAGGACCGAGATGGCGACACCGGCCAAGGCGATGACGGAAGCTGTCCTGACCGGCAGTTCGTCCTCGAACGCGGCAGTCGAGCTCACCCGAACCACCCATTGTCGGCCGGCGATCTCGACCGGTCTAATCTGAACATGCTTCGGCCGTTGAGCCGGCGGACCGCTTTGGAAGAGCAGCCGTTCGGGTGCGACCGCCTGGTCGTGGATTTCGACGACGATATTCGTGAGCTCATCCTGGGCGAAGACCGTGCGAAAAAGATCATAGGCCCGCAACGGGCTGTATACCCACCCGCGCAGCTCGGGCCGGTCGTCCGTTGCGCGGCGATAGAGAGGTACATAGATGAGAAAGCCAGGCTGCTTGACCGGATCGATCTCCTGAACGAGCCGGACCCGTCCACTCATCGTGGCGGAATCCGTTGCGGCCGCCGCCCGCATCGCGGCCTGCCGGGTCGCTTCGCTGAGCATGTCGTACCCGAGCGCGGCCGCGTTACGCCGATCGAGCGGCTCCAGCATCAGAATCGCAGAATGGCCACCTCGCCTCTCCACGGCCGGCCACACCCGAAATTCCGGGCTACCTTCGACTTGGGCTGTGGCTACGGTGTCGGCGAGGCGTTCGCGCGTCGGCTCGTAGGCCGCGTAGCCGATGCCCAGTACCCCCGGATAGTTCCTTTCCAGGCGAAGCCGCTCGACGAAGACGCGGAACTCGTCCCGCGTCACCCGATCCGATGCATTGAAGAAACCCGCAGTCGCGCGCAGGAGCGTCACCTGGCCCTGAACGCGGCCCTCTATATCGGCGACGGCGCCCGCGGCGAGCGCTTCGAAGCGCGCCTGCATCCGCCCTACAGCGGCTTGTGATACTTGCAGCGTCGCCACGAGGGTGCCGATCAGCCCGACGAGGAGCGCCGCCAAGGGCAGTGAAAATCGCCAGCCGCCCTTCATCCGCCATGTCCGATACGGTTCGTCCGGCGCCTTGGCGTCGCGCGGGGGAAGGCGGTTGCCGCTTGATAATTTGCGTGGCTCGCGCTCAGGGCGGGAAGCTCCCACTTGAAAGGCCGACCATGTCCGACGTGAAGATAACCCGCGCGCTGCTCTCGGTATCCGACAAGGCGGGCCTGGCCGAACTCGGCGCCGCCCTCGTCCGCTACGGCGTCGAGCTGATCTCCACCGGCGGCACCGCCCGCACGCTGCGCGACGCGGGCTTGGAGGTGCGGGACGTGTCCGATCTCACCGGTTTCCCCGAGATGATGGATGGCCGGGTGAAAACGCTCCACCCGATGGTCCATGGCGGGCTCTTGGCGGTACGGGACGACCCCGCCCATGCGGCCGCCATGTCCGAGCATGCGATCGGCGCGATCGATCTGGTCGTCGTCAACCTCTATCCCTTCGCCGCGACCGTCGCCCGCGGCGCGGCCCGCGACGAAGTGATAGATAATATCGACATCGGCGGACCTTCCATGGTTCGTTCGGCCGCGAAGAACCACCGATATGTCACCATCGTCACCGATCCGGGCGACTATGGAGAGCTGATCGCTTCCCTAGAACAGAGTGGCGGCATGACGTCGTTCGACCTGCGCCGCCGCTTTGCCGCCAAGGCTTTCGCCGCGACTGCCGCCTACGATTCGGCGATCTCACAATGGTTCGCCTTCGCCGATCAGGGGGAGCTTCTTCCGCCGACACTCGCCTTTGCCATGCAATCGCGCGACCGCCTTCGTTACGGCGAGAACCCGCATCAGCAGGCCGCCCTCTATCTGGCCGACGGTCCGCACGCGCGTGGCATCGCCCAGGCCGAGCAGGTTCAGGGCAAGGCGCTGAGCTACAACAATTACAATGACGCCGATGCCGCGCTCGAACTGGTCGCGGAGTTCCGCGAGGCGGATCCGGCCTGCGTCATCGTCAAGCACGCCAACCCCTGCGGAGTAGCCGTCGGCTCCACTCTCGCCATGGCCTATGAAGCGGCCTTCGCCTGCGACAGCGTCTCGGCTTTCGGTGGGATCATCGCGGTGAATCGCCCGCTCGACCGTGCTTCCGCCGAAGCGATGAGCCGGATCTTCACCGAGGTGGTCATCGCGCCCGACGCCGACGAGGCGGCGCGCGAGATCTTCGCCGCGAAGAAGAATCTGCGCCTTCTGCTGACCGGCGAGCTTCCCGATCCGACCCGTCCTGGTCTCGCCGTAAAGTCGATCGCGGGTGGATGGCTCGTCCAGACGCGAGACAATGGCCGAGTCTCCCGGGACGCTCTCGAGGTGGTGACGAAGCGCGCTCCGACCCAGCAGGAACTGGAAGACTGTCTTTTCGCCTGGACGGTCGCCAAGCACGTAAAGTCCAACGCCATCGTCTACGCGCGGGAGGGAGCGACCGCCGGGATCGGCGCCGGCCAGATGAATCGGCTCGAATCGGCTCGGATTGCCGCGTGGAAGGCCCGGGACGCTGCCGGGAAGGCAGGCTGGGCGCAGCCGCGCACGATCGGCTCGGCGGTCGCTTCGGATGCCTTCTTCCCCTTTGCCGACGGCCTGCTCGCCGCCGTCGAAGCGGGCGCGACGGCGGTGATCCAGCCGGGCGGCTCCATTCGTGACGAGGAAGTGATTGCGGCCGCCGATGCGGCGGGCCTGGCGATGGTCTTCACCGGCATGCGGCATTTCCGACACTAGGCTCGCGCGCATTGCAGCGGTCGGCTTGCTCTGCGAACGCCGATCTTCCAGAGAAGCGTCGTGCGGGGCCGATCTGCCCCGGCGAGCCCCGGCGCCGATGGTCTGCGCAGGGCGGCAGGATCGCCGCGATTTCGGCGGCGTCCGAATGTCTTGCCGGCGCGCCTCGGCGCATCTTCGTGTTCCGGCATCGACGAGATTGAGAAGGGATTGCGCGAGGGCGATGCGCTATTTTCTGGATACCGAGTTCAACGGCTTCGGCGGAGCCCTGATCAGCCTGGCGCTGGCGCCGGAGCATGGCGACCAGGAATATTATGTCACCTTGCCTTTGCCGGACGTCGTCCATCCATGGGTCGAGCGCAACGTCGTTCCCTATCTGCGGAAGGTCCCCCAAGGCACCGACCAGCAGCTGTCCCGCGCCGAGGCCGCGGCGCTCCTGGCCCACTATCTAGCCGGGGACGCCGATCCCGTGATCGTCGCCGACTGGCCAGACGATATCTGCCACTTCTGCGCGCTGCTGATGACGGGTCCGGGAGAGATGGCCCCGGTGGGAGCGCTGCGCTTCGAGCTGCTGCGCACGCCCGGGTTCAGCACGGCGGCGAACAGTGCGGTGCCCCACAACGCGCTGCACGATGCGCGCGCCTTGCGCGACTTCGTCCTCGGTTGGGAAGCCGCCTGACCCCACCACGATTCAGCGCGCGGCCGCGCTCAGTCTTTCCAGCTGGTCCCGCCCGAGATCGAGCGTGAGCACCCCGAGCAGTTCCTCGAGCTGGGAGACGCCCGTCGCGCTGGCGATCGGGGCGGTGACGCCCGGCTGGGCGGCAAGCCAGGCCAGCGCCACCTGGGCCGGCGTTGATCCGGTCTCCGCCGCCACCGAATCCAGCGCCGCCAGTACCCGCAGGCCGCGGTGGTCGAGATAACGACGCATGCCGCCGCCGCGAACGCTCTTTCCGAAATCCGCCTCGGATCGATATTTGCCGGTGAGGAATCCGGAGGCGAGGCCGAAATAGGGAAGCACGCCGAGTTGGCGATCGATCGAAAGCTGCTGGAGCGGCCCTTCGAAGCTCGCGCGCGCGATCAGATTATATTCGGGCTGCAGAACGGTGAAGCGAGCGAGCCCGGCCTGAGCCGAAACATCCAGCGCCTGGGCTAGACGGTCGGCCGAATAGTTTGACGCGCCGACCGCGCGCACCTTTCCGTCGCGGACGAGGCGGTCGAATGCCGCCAGCGTCTCCTCCAGAGGCGTGTTCGGATCGTCCTTATGGGCATAATAGAGATCGATCCGGTCGGTCCCGAGGCGGCGCAACGACGCTTCCGCCGCCGCGGCGACATGAGCGGCCGATAAGCCCTTGTCGTAGCCGACCTTGGTCGCGATCAGCACGTCGTCACGGCGCCCGCGGCGTTTCAGCCACGCGCCCAGCAGCGTCTCCGATTCGCCGCCGACATGGCCCGGCACCCAGTTGGAGTAGACGTCTGCGGTATCGATCATCGTGCCGCCGGCCTCGATGAACCGGTCCAGGATCGCGAACGCCTCTTCGCCGTGGGCCGTGTAGCCGAAGACGTTGCCGCCGAGGACCAGCCGCGGCGTCTCGAGGCCGCTGTCGCCGAGCTTGCGATGCTCCATCTTCTATTCCTCGCCTTCCTTCAGTTCCGGCGGCGGGGCGTGCCCGCGCCGGATCAACGCCTCCACCGCTTCCTTGACTCGCTGGCTCTCGCCCCGCGGGACTATCAGCACGGACCTCTCCGTCGCCACCACGACCATGTCGCGGATGCCGACGCCGACGACGAGCGGACCTTCGGAGCGGATCAGGGAATTGTCGCTGTCGATAGCCACCACGTCACCGTCCAGGGCATTGCCCCGAGAATCCTTTGCGGCGGCAGCGTGCAGCGCTTCCCAGCTGCCGGCGTCGGACCAGCCCATGTCCACCGGCACGGTTGCGACCCGGTCGCTTCGCTCCATCACCGCATGATCGATCGACTGGGCGGGGGCCCGCGCGAAAGGGCCGGGCGAAGGGCGGATCCCGTCCGGCCCCGTAACGATCCCCGCCACCGCCTCCTCGCATGGCGCCAATATATAGGGCGCGTGCTTGCGCATCTCCTCGATCAGTGCGCCGGCGGTGAACAAGAAGATCCCGCAATTCCAGAGATAGGCCCCGTCGGCGACGAAGCCGGCGGCGGCCTCGGCATCCGGCTTCTCGACGAAGCGTTCGACGCGGCGGGTGCCGCCAGGAGCGGCTTCGCCCTGGCGTAGATAGCCATAGCCTGTCTCGGCCCGGTCCGGCCTGGCGCCGAACGTCACCAGCCATCCCTCCCTTGCGGCTTCGGTCCCGACCGCAACGGCACGCAGGAGCTCGGTCGGCGCCTTCACCACGTGGTCGCTGGGAAGGACGAGCAGCAAGGCATCGGGATCGCCGAGCAAGGCGGCGAGGGTGATCGCTGCGGCGGTGCCGCGCGCCACAGGCTCGAGCACGAGGCGCGTTCCGGCGGGCGCTCGGCCGGCAAGCTGCGCTTCGACCGCCGGTCCATATTCGTCTGCTGCGATGACGATGGGCGCTGCGAACCGGACAGGGTCGGCAACCCGCGACAGAGTCGCCTGAAGCAGGCTTTCGTCGCCTTCGATCGAGACGAAGGGCTTGGGCCGGTCCAACCGCGACAACGGCCAGAGTCGCGTGCCGGCCCCTCCGCACAGTATAACCGGCGTGATCGGCGCTGCGGGCGTCTCCATGGCCCAACTGTAGCAGCGAGGCTCGGGCAGGGAACCGGCTTTTCGCGCGCGGCTGATCCCGGCAGCAGACTGGCGTCACCTCGGTCGTAGTTGACCGTCGACAGAGGGTAGCGACCTCCTCCAGCCGCTTTCACGCTTTATTTGTCAATTTCGCCGACACTCCCTCTGTGTCGGACAATCTTACATTCTGGCCCGGCGAGAGGGGCGCGGAACGGTGATCCGCGTCTTCAAGCACTATGTCCCCTATGCGGTGCTGCTGCTGGGCGCGGTGGATTTCGTGCTCTTGATGCTCGCCGCCCAAGCCGGCTGGACGCTGCGTCTGTGGCAAATCGAGGGCGATCTCGACCTCCACACGACGCGATGGCCGAACATGCTCGTCTTCGCGGTGACGATGCAGTCGGCGATGGTCGCCGTCGGCCTCTACGGTGTCCACGCCCTCCAGTCCGTCCGCTTCGCCGTTGCCCGACTGCTGGTCGCCGTGTCGCTCGGCATCCTGCTGCTGTCGCTGCTCTTCTTCCTTCTTCCCCCGGTCAGTTCCTGGCGCTCCAGTCTGCTCTACGCCACCGTGATTGCTGTCGGCGCCCTCGCCGGCGCGCGGATGCTGCTTCGGGACCTGATCGGCGGCGAGCGCTTCCGGCGCCGCGTCCTCGTCCTCGGCGCCGGACTTCGGGCGAAGCGGATCGCGGCCTTGGCGGATCGTCCGGGTTCAGGCTTCGCCGTCGTCGGATATGTCGGCATGAACGACGGTCCCGTCGCCGTCTCCGCATCAGTGAATCGCGTCGATATCGCCCACCTTCCCGACCATCTGTTGGCGCTGGCGGCCAGCGAGGTTGTGCTGGCGCTTGAAGAGCGCCGTAACGCCCTGCCGCTGGCCGACCTGCTCCGGATCAAGACGACAGGCGTTCCGGTGCACGATTTCTCGAGCTTCCTGGAGCGCGAGACCGGGCGGGTCGATCTCGACAGCCTCAATCCCTCCTGGCTGATTTTCTCGGACGGCTTTTCGGCCGGCCGCCGTTTGTCGAGCGCGGGCAAGAGGCTGTTCGACCTCGTCGTCAGCTTCGTCCTTCTGGTGCTGGCGGCGCCCCTCATATTCGTCACCGCCATCGCCGTACGCCTGGAGAGTCCCGGGCCGGCCTTCTACCGCCAGCGCCGGGTCGGGCTCTACGGTCAGACTTTCGACGTCGTGAAGATCCGTTCGATGCGGGTCGATGCCGAGGTCGGCGGCAAGGCCGTCTGGGCGCAGCGCGACGACCCCCGTGTGACACGGATCGGGCGCTGGATCCGAAAGCTTCGCATCGACGAGCTTCCCCAGGCCTGGAGCGTGCTGCGCGGCGAGATGAGCTTCGTTGGCCCGCGGCCCGAGCGGCCTCAATTCGTCGCCGATCTCGAGGCCCGACTGCCTTACTATGCCGAGCGGCACGTGGTGAAGCCGGGCATCACCGGCTGGGCCCAGATCAACTATCCTTATGGGGCCTCGGTCGAGGACGCGCGCGAGAAGCTGGAATTCGATCTCTATTACGCAAAGAATTACACGCCCTTCCTCGACCTGCTCATCCTCCTCCAGACCGCGCGCGTGATCCTCTGGCCGGAGGGCGCGCGCTGATGCTTGCGGCGCTTTCGCTCTGGAGCCATGGGCTCGCCGCGCTCCTTTATGGGGGTCTTTCGGTCGGTCGTCTCCGCCACTGGCGCGGCGATCCCCTGCACCGCCTGCTCGCTATCGTCTTCGCGGTGGTGTCCGCCTGGGCGATCTTTCTCGCACTTCTCGACGTCCAGGACATATTGACCAGGCTGGCGGAGAGCGCGCGCAACCTCGCCTTCCTCACCTTGCTGTACGGTATCATGCAGACCGGCGGCGCGCGCGCCTCTCAACGGGCGGTGAAGGCCGTCTATGCCGCGGTCGCCGCGGTTGTCGGCCTCCAGATCGTCGTCGGCGGAATCGTCGCCGAATATCGCGACATCCCGCTGATCTTCGACGCGCTGGTTTCGACCAGCCAAATCCTCGGAATCACGATCGCCGCCGGCTCACTCGTCCTGGTCCACAATCTCTACGGCCAGGCCGCGCCTGGATCGCGAAGCGCTCTGCGGCTGCCGATGCTCGCCCTGGCGGTGATGTGGGCCTACGATCTCCATCTCTACACGGTCGACTATTTCACGCGCGGCGGTGCGGTGGGGCTGCAGGCCTTTCGCGGCGTCGTCCTCGTCGCCCTGGCCGCCTTGTTCGCGCTCTCCCCGCGGGGCGCTTCCGAATGGAAGATCCAGCTGTCACGGGCGGCGGCCTTCCAGTCGCTCTCCGTCGTCGCCATCCTCGCCTATCTGCTCGTGATGATGTCGGCCTCCCGCACACTGGAGATCGTCGGCGGCCAGTGGGGGCCGGCAGCGCAGCTGGGTGTCGTGGTCGTGATGAGCGTCGCCGCGCTCGCGCTGGTGCCGTCGGCGCGTCTCCGCGCACGGCTTCGCGTCTTCGTCGCCAAGCACGTCTTCGAGCATCGCTACGATTATCGCGAGGAATGGCTGCGCTTCACGGACACGATGGGGCGCCGGGGCCAGGAGGGTGTTTCGCTCGAGGAGCGGGTGATCAAGGCGCTGGCCGACATCGGTGGGTCTCCTGCCGGCGTCCTGCTGACCGCGGACGCTCATTACCGTTTCACGGTGACGGCCCGCTGGCATTCACGGCTCGAGCTTCCGCCGACCGGAGACGGCGCCGAGACGCTGGCGCGCTTTATCGAGAGTCGGGATTTCATCGTCGACTTCGGAGCAATGCGTGGTTCCTGTCTCGTCGCCGGGGACGTCCGGCTGAACGTTCCGGAATGGCTCGTCGGCCTCGACCGAGCGTGGGCCGGCGTCCCGCTCATCCATGCCGGGCGCCTGGTCGGCCTTGTGATCCTCGAGCACCCGCCCTTCCGGCGGGCGCTCGACTGGGAAGATTTCGATCTCTTCCGCGCCGCAGGGATCCAGGCCGCGAGCTACATCGCCGAAGCGCGCAGCCAGCAGGCGCTGGCGGATTCGCGCCGCTTCGACGAGTTCAATCGGCGCTTCGCCTTCATCCTCCACGACATCAAGAACCTGGTGAGCCAGCTCACCCTGGTCGCCCGCAATGCGGAGCGCCACGCCGACAATCCCGACTTCCGCGCCGATATGATCGCGACGCTGCAGGCGTCGGTGAAGAAGCTCAACGATCTGCTCGCGCGGCTTTCGGCCGGTGCCGCGCGCGATCCTGAACCGCCGCGTCCGACGGATGTGCAGCCGGTGGTCGAGGCTGTGGTGGGCGCGAAGCGGCGTGCCCATCCGATCCAGTCGGTCGGTGAGCTGCCTTTGATCGCGCGCGCGGTCCGCGGCAGCCTGGAGCAGGCGTTGGCGCACCTCGTCCAGAACGCGATCGACGCAAGCCCTCGGGGGGAGCCCGTGGAGGTCCGCTGCTTCGAGAGCGGCGGCGACGCCGTCATCGAGGTGATCGATCGCGGCGGCGGCATGACCGACGAGTTCGTCCGGACGCGCCTTTTCCAGCCCTTCGCCTCGACCAAGGAATCCGGATTCGGCATCGGCGCCTATGAGGCGCGTTCGCTCATCGAGGCGATGGGCGGTCGGCTCGAGGTCGAGAGCGCCGTCGGCCATGGCACCCGCTTCACCCTCATTCTTCCCGGAACGCCCGCGCCGGCGAGCCTCCCCTATGAACGGATCCGCGCATGAACCTACCCGTGAAACCCAGGCTCCTGATCGTCGAAGATGACGAAGGGCTGCAACGGCAGCTGCGGTGGGCTTATGACGATTACGAGGTCCTCGTCGCCTCCGACCGCGATGCCGCCGTCAACATCATGCGCGCGGCGGAACCGCCGGTGGTCACGCTCGACCTTGGCTTACCGCCGGATCCGGACGGGGTCAGCGAAGGGTTCGCCACGCTGGAGCACATCCTCACGCTGAAGCCCGCCACCAAAGTCATCGTCGCGTCCGGCCATGGCGCGCGCGAAAGTGCGCTTCGCGCGATCGCCGGCGGCGCCTACGATTTCTATCAGAAGCCTGTCGACATCGATCAGCTCGGCCTGATCGTCCGCCGCGCCTTTCAGCTCCACGAGATCGAATCGGAGAATAAGCGGCTCGAGGGTCAGGTCAGCGAGAACCGGACCGTCCTCGGAACCATGATCGCGGCCGCGCCGGAGATGATCAAGGTCGCGCGCACCATCGAGCGCGTCGCCAATGCCGATGTCAGCGTGATGCTGCTCGGCGCCAGCGGAACCGGCAAGGAGCTGCTCGCCCGCGGGGTCCATCAGCAGAGTCGCCGCCGTGCCGGCGGCTTCGTCGCGATCAACTGCGCCGCGATTCCCGAAAACCTGCTCGAGGCGGAGCTTTTCGGTTATGAGAAGGGCGCCTTTACCGGTGCGATCAAGGCTACCGAGGGGAAGATCGAGCTGGCTCAGGGCGGCACGCTCTTCCTCGACGAAGTGGGCGATATCCCCTTGCCGTTGCAGGTGAAGCTGCTGAGATTCCTCCAGGAGCGGGTGATCGAGCGCATTGGCGGCCGCAAGCCGATCCCGGTCGACACGAGGGTGGTGTGCGCCACCCATCAGGATCTGGAGGCGATGATCGCCGCCGGCACGTTCCGCGAGGATCTCTATTACCGACTCGCCGAGATCGTGGTGCGGATCCCGTCTTTGGCGGAAAGGTCGGGCGACGCCGCCTTGCTCGCCAAGCATTTCCTCGCCCGCTTCGCCCGCGAGATGAACCCGCAGGTGAAGGGCTTCGCCCCCGGCGCGATCGCGGCGATCGAAACGTGGCCTTGGCCCGGAAATGTCCGGGAGCTTGAGAATCGGGTGAAGCGGGCCGTCATCATGGCCGAATCGCGATTGGTGTCGGCCGAGGATCTCGACCTCGCGCCGGCTGACGACCCGGGCCTCCCGGTCAATCTCAAGGCCGCCCGCGAGGCGGCCGACCGCGCGGTTATCCGCAAGGCGCTGGCACAGACGGACAACAATATCTCCGGCGCCGCCAAGCTGCTCGGGATAAGCCGGCCCACCCTGTACGACCTCATCAAGCAACATGGGCTGCAGCCGTGAGAGGCGCCCTTTCCTTGGGCTTCGTCCTCCTGTTCGCGCTCGCCGCCTGCGGCAGCGACGGCACCGCCCTCGAGCGCGGGCGCGCCGCCTTTGCCGCCGGCGATCTGCGCACGGCGCGGGTCGAGCTGATGAACGCGCTTCAGGCGCAGCCGGCAGACTCCGAGGCTCGTCTCATTCACGCCCAGATCCTGCTGGCGCTCGGCGACGGCATCGCCGCGGAATCGGAGCTGGCGCGTGCGCGCCAAACGGGGATTGCGGCGGAGCGCATTCGTCACCTCCTCGCCCATGCCCGGCTGCTTCAGCGCGATCCGGAAGGGGCTCTGGCGCAGTCGGCAGGCGCCGTCCCTCCTCACCTGGCCTACGCCGCGCGGATACGGGGTCGGGCGCTGATGGCGCTCGGCAACAATGAAGCGGCGGCCGCCGAATTCGATCGGGCGATCGCGCTCGGTCCGGGCGACAGCGACGTCTGGACCGATGTCGCTCGGTTCCGCCGCGCCGGCGGCGATGTCGGCGGCGCGCTGCAGGCCGCCGATCGCGCGGTTGCCGCGCGTCCCCGAAACGTCGAGGCACTGGTGCTCCGCGGCGAGCTCACGCGGAGCCAATATGGCCTGATCGCTGCCCTGCCCTGGTTCGACCGCGCGCTCGGAGTCGATGCGGAGCATGTCACGGCCCGGCTCGAACGGGCCATCACTTACGGCGATCTCGGCCGGATGACCGAGATGCTGGCCGACGCCCGCGAGGTCCACCGCATCACCGGCGGGCATGCGACCGCTTACTATCTTCAGTCCGTCCTCGCTGCCCGCGCCCGCAATTTTGCGCTGGCGCGGTCGCTCTACAATCGAACCGGCGGCGCGTTCGATTCGACGCCCGCCGGCATGCTGCTGCTCAGCGCGATCGATTTCGAGACCGGCAATGTCGAGCAGGCGGCCGGGCGGCTAGCCGGGCTGGTGGCGCGCCAGCCAGGCAATCGCAAGGCGCGCCGTCTCCTGGCCGCCGCTCAATGGCGTATGGGTGATTCGACCGCGGCGGCCCTAACCTTGCGGGCGGTGGTGGAGCGTCCCGACGCCGACAGCTACAGCCTCACTTTGATGGGCCGGATCCTCGCGGCCCAGGGGGATGCCGCCGCCGCGTCCCGCTATCTCGCCCGCGCGGCCCAGCCGCAGCCGGACGCGCTCACCGCGCTGGAAGCGCTTCCGGAAGGCGAATTCGCCGCCCTGCGCGAGGCCGCGGTGGCCCATCCGGGTGATGGCCCCCTTCAGGTGCGCCTCGTCTCTGCGCTCCTCGCCCGCGGGCTTGGCGAAGAGGCCCTGGCGCGCGCGCGGGCGATCCAGGCGGCCAATCCTGGAGCGCCCGAGGCCCATATGCTCGTCGGCGATGCGCTCGGCATCGGCGGCGACTTTGCGGGCGCTGCGGATCAATATCGCCGCGCCGCCAATCTCGCCTTCAGCGAGGCCGTGGCTTTGCGGCTGATCGAGGCCCTGCAGCGCTCCGGCCAGGTCGAGGCCGCGGATCAGGTGCTCGAGCTGTTCGCATTGCAGAATCCGCGCAACGTACCCGGGCAGGTGCTGCTGGCCTCCCGGATGATGCAGCGCCAGGACTGGGCAGGGGCCATCACCACTTATGAAAGCCTGCGCAGCCGGCTCGGCGAGAACGACGCCACCATCCTCAATAATCTCGCCTGGGCCTATTCGGAGAGCGGCGATTTCGACGCGGCGCTTCCCCTCGCGCGGCGGGCCTGGGCGCTCAACCGCAACAATCCGGCCACCGCCGATACGCTTGGATGGATCCTGTTCAAGAGCGGCGCCGATCGCGCCGGCGGCCTCGCGCTGCTGGAGCGAGCCGCGCGCGGAGCGCCGAGCGACGCCGAGATCCGGCAGCGGCTCGAGCGTGCGCGGCGGGGTTAGCCCGCCAGCGCTTCCGCCTGCTCGGCCAGCTCGAGCCATCGCGCCTCGGCGGCATCGCGCTCGGCTCGGGCCTTGTCGATCGCCGAGGTGATCGCGGCGAAGCGGGCGGGGTCGCTCCTGTAGAGATCCGGATCGGACAGGGCCTGCTCGTCTCGCGCGATCTGCGCTTCCAACGCCTCGATCCGCTGGGGCAGCAGGTCGAGATCGCGCTGGTCCTTGTAGGTCAATTTGGTGCGCGGCCGCGGCGGCGACGGAGGCGTCGGGGTGGCCCGTGCCGTCGACCGCGCTTCCGGTGGCTGACGCCGGCGGCGTGCCCAATCCTCATAGCCTCCGGCGACGATATCGACCTTGCCCGATCCGTCGAGGCCGAGGGTGATCGTTACCGTCCGGTCCAGGAAGTCGCGGTCATGGCTGACGATGAGGACGGTGCCGTCATAGTCGGCGATCACCTCCTGGAGGAGGTCGAGCGTCTCCATGTCCAGATCGTTGGTCGGCTCGTCGAGCACCAGCAGGTTCGACTGGCGCGCGAACTCGCGCGCGAGCAGCAATCGTGACCGTTCGCCGCCGGAGAGCGTCCCGATTCGCGCATCGACCAGTTCCGGATCGAAAAGGAAGTCCTTGAGATAGCCCTGCACATGCTTCTTGCTGCCGCGCACTTCGATCCAGTCGCCGCCGTCGGCGAGGATATCACGGACCCTTTTGTCGGGATCGAGCAGCCGACGCTGCTGGTCGATCATGATGCCGGTGAGCGTCTTCGCACGGACGACCTTGCCCTCGTCCGGCTCCATCTCGCCGGTGAGCAGCCTCAGCAAGGTGGTCTTGCCGGCCCCATTGGCCCCGACCACGCCGATCCGGTCGCCGCGTTGGATCCGAAGCGAGAAGTCTCGGATGATAGTGCGCTCGCCGCCCTCCGCGACGGAGGTCGAGGAATAACGCTTGGTGACGCCTTCGGCCTCGATCACCATCTTCGTCTTGACGTCGTCATTCTCGAGGGCGAGCCGTGCTGCGCCTGCCGGCCCGAGCATCGCCGCCCGCGCGGCGCGCATCTCGTTGAGCTTGGCGAGCCTGCCTTGATTGCGGCGGCGCCGCGCGGTGACGCCCCGCTGGAGCCAGTGCAATTCGAGCTTCAGCTTGGCATCGAGCTTCTCGGCCGCCCGCGCTTCCTCCTCGTAGACCTTCTCGGTCCAGGCGTCGAAACCGCCGAAGCCGATCTCGGCCCGGCGGAGGGCGCCACGATCGAGCCAGAGCGATGAGCGCGTGAGGCGGGTGAGGAAGGTCCGGTCATGGCTGATGGCGATGAAGGCGCCGGAAAAGCGCGACAGCCACGCCTCGAGCCACTCGATCGCGGCGAGATCGAGATGATTGGTCGGTTCGTCCAGCAGCAGTACCTGCGGATCCTGGGCAAGCGCCCGGGCTATCGCGGCGCGCCTCCGTTCGCCTCCGCTTGCCGTGTCCGCCGGCCGATCGAGGTCGAGCCCGATCTGAGTGGCGATGGCCTCCACCTCGTGGACGGCCGGCGCGTCCGGACCGCTCAGCGCAAACTCGCGCAAGGTCGCGAACCGAGACACGGGCGGATCCTGCTCGAGCAGCACGACCTTGGCGCCTGGCTTGATCGTTCGGCGTCCCTCGTCGGAGTCGATCAGACCGGCAAGACATTTGAGCAGGGTCGTCTTGCCGGCACCGTTGCGACCGATCAGCGCGAGCCGGTCGCGCGGACCGATGAACAGGTCGAGGTTGCGAAACAGCCAGCCCGATCCCTGGATCAGGCCGAGATTCTCGAAGGCGAGCACGGGCGCGGACATGGCGGGGACATAGGTGGTGAAGCTTCTCTCGTCACCCACACCTCCAAGAGTGAGATGACTATCTTGACATGAGACTATAGTCTCATTAGTTGAGTGGCGCCGCTAAAGGAGATCGACATGTCGCTGAGCCCCGAGCAGATGGACCGCAAGCTGGACGAGCATTTCGCGTTCGAAGCCGCCGACGATGTGGAAGGTGTCCTCGCGACGCTTAGCCACGACGTCGAGCACGATATCGTCGGTTGGCCCACCGGCCCGGTTCGGGGGCAGGACGCGGTCAGGCCGTTCTATGAGACGTTGTTCGGCGATCTCGCAAACGGACGAATCGAGACGCGGCACCGACTCTATGGCGACAATTTCCTGGTGGACGATTCCCTGTGGCGAGGGACGGCCACCGGAACGCCGTTCGGCTTGGAAGGTCGCGGTCGCCCTCTCGAATTCCGGCTGCTGCACGTTCTCGAGTTTGCCGACGGCGGGGAGATCAGTCGGGAGAATGTCTGGATCGACCTGGCCGCGATCATCGCTCAGCTCCCCCAGGATTGACCGATGGCCGATGTGGGGAAAGAGGGACGCACCAACCAGAAGCGTCGAACGCGAAAAGCCTTGCTCGAGGCGGCATCGCGGCTGATGCGCGAGGGACGCGATCCCACGCTCGAAGAAGTGGCGGAGACGGCGCTGGTCTCACGCGCCACCGCCTATCGCTACTTTCCCGGTGTCGAGCCGCTGCTCATCGAGGCGGCGCTCGACGTCGCCATGCCGGGACCCGAGCTGTTCGCCGGCGATCCTGGCACCGATCCGGCCGATCGCGTGCTTCGAGCCGATGCCGCCGTCCAGGATATGGTGAGGTCGAACGAGACGGCGCTGCGCCGAATGCTGATCCATGCCCTCCAGCGCAGCCTCGGCGACGAAGGCGCCGAGCCTGTTCGCCAGAACCGACGGACGCCGCTGATCGAGGCAGCGCTGGCCCCCATTCGATCCCGACTTGAGGGGCCGCCTTTCGACCGCTTGACGCGAACCCTGGCGCTCATCGTCGGTACCGAATCGACGATCGTGTTCAAGGACGTGCTCCAGCTCAGCGACGCCGAGGCCGGCGATGCCAGGCGCTGGGCGATCGAAGTCTTGATCGGCGCCGCCCTCGGCGAGGACGGACAGCACCCTGCTCCGTCGGACTGATCTCCGGCTCACGGCGCCGCTTCGAGCGCAGCCCTTTGTGACTCGACCATCCGCTCGACGCTGGCGAGAAGGGCCGGTGCGTCGTAGACGATCCCGTCCTTGATCGTCCAACGGACGCCGCCGACCCGCTCGGCCTGCTGCGTGCGCGGGTTCAGGCGCATGTGCCCGGTGCCATAGAGCAGCTTGAAGTTGGCGAGCGGGTTCTCCGGGACGATGACGAGATCCGCGAGCATCCCTTCGCGGACGAGGCCGAAGGGCGCGTCCTCGCCGCGCGGCGCATAGATCTCGCGCGCACCGTTTATCGTCGCCGCCTGGATCGTCTCCAAGGGCGAGAAGCCGGCTTCCTGGAGCATCTCCAGCTCCGCGACATAGGAGAAGCCCCAGCTCTGGTAGATGAAGCCCGGGTCCGATCCGACGGTCACGCGTCCGCCCATATTCTTGTAGTCGTTCATCAGCCGCATGTAGGGGACGTAGAATCGCCGCCAGGCGATCTCGTCGGCCGTGGTCCAGTCCCAGAAATAAGACCCGTGGTGCGTGCGGCTCGGAGCGAAGAAAGCCTGGAGCGAGGGCAATGTGTAGCGCGCGTGCCAGTCCGCATTGCGTGCCCTCATGACGTCACGCGACGCCGAGTAGATGTTGAAGGTGGGCGAGAATGATACTCCCCGCTCGTGCTGCCGCTCGAGATAGGCCCGCCACTCTGCGCCTCCCGGTTCGACGATCTGGTCGGCCAGGCGGGCGACCTGGCCGAAACGCCACTGCTCGTCATGCATGTTATAGTCGTCGGGATAGGAAGGCAGCGCACGGCCGCGGAGCAGGGCCTCGAAATGGCCGTAGAAGTGGGTGATGCCGCCCAGGCCCATCGCCCCGGCGCGGTCTCCGTTGACCTCGGCAACGCCACCCTGCCCGAGATGGGCGATCGTTCCCAGGCGAAGCCGTCCTGACTCCTCGATCGCCGCCGCGGCAACCGCTGCCGGGACATCGTTGAACAGCTTGACGCCGTCATAGCCTTGGGCCGCGGCCCAGCGGACCCAGGCGCGGGCGGCCTCCGGAGTCGCGATGTCGCCGCCACTCCAGCCGTCGCCAAGCGCCATATAGGCGAACAGCCGCGGGGCGACGATGCTGTTCTCCTGGCTGCGCCGGCGGTCGTCGAGCGAGGGATTGTCCCGTCCCGAATAAAGGGGGACGCCGCGCACAGTCGTGACGCCATGGGCAAGCCACAGGCGATAGCCGTAACCGGCGTCGGGAGCCTTGTCGGGATCGCCATTGTGGCCGTGGACGTCGACGAAACCCGGGAGCACGTACATGCCGGAAGCGTCGATCTCCCGGTCGGCATTGCGCGGGGGGCGGTCGGCTGGGAGCGGCAGGCCCGGCGTGCCAGCGGCGACGATCGCCTCGATGCGGTTGCCGGCAATGACGATGTCGACCGGCCCGCGCGGTGGGGCGCCGCTCCCGTCGACCATCATCGCACCGCGGATGACGAGCCGCCGGAAGGGGCCCTCACCCTCGCCTGGCTGGCGGTCCGCGACCCTCGCCATGGCCTTCGCAGACGGCTGTGCGGTCAGCGCGATCGGTGCCGCCATGGCCGCCAGCGCCGCTGCGGCAGCCAGGCACCCCCTTGCTCGACTCATTCGCGATCCTCCCGCAGTTTCAAAATGTTAAGCAAAAGCTACAAGCCTATTCATGGCCTATTCAATGCGATCTGCTATTTCGGCGGCGATTTCCATGGCCAAGCCGAGAAAAGTTTGATGCGTTCCCCCCTTCTGCTCGTTTTGGCCGCAATGGTCGCCTCCGCCCTTCCGGCCGAGGCGCAGGGCCTGCAGAACATGCGCGAGCAGGACCGCGCGTATCGCGCGACCCAGCAAGGCCAGATTCTGCCGCTTCCCGAAATCCGCGCTCGCATTCGCGTGCCCGGTGCCCAGTTCATCGGCGCCGAGTTCGACGGACGGGTCTATCGGCTCAAATTCCTGCGCGGCGCCGAGGTCATCTGGATCGACGTCGAGGCGCGCACCGGCCGGGTCATCGGCCGGCAATAGGGTTCTCCGCCGGTCGCCCCTCCCCCGCGCCGGAACGTGGCGCTGGCGTAACGGCGCTGCTATCCCATATAGGCGCTGGAACATTTGGCGGTCATGCCTATTGGATGGGCCGCCCACCAAGCCAGGGGAGAGACGATGCGGGTCCTGATCGTCGAGGACGAACCCAATCTGAGCCGGCAGTTGCGGGCGACGCTCGAGGGCGCCGGCTACGCCGTCGATCATGCGGCCAATGGCGAGGACGGCCACTATCTCGGCTCGACCGAGACCTACGACGCCATCATCCTCGATCTCGGTCTTCCCGAAATTGACGGCCTCACCGTGCTCGATCGCTGGCGCAAGGAAGGCATCAAGGTGCCGGTGCTGGTGCTCACCGCGCGGGACAGCTGGTCCGACAAGGTCGCGGGTCTCGACGCCGGCGCCGACGACTATCTGGCCAAGCCCTTTCAGACGGAGGAGCTGATCGCGCGGCTGCGGGCACTCATCCGCCGCGCGTCCGGCAATGCCAGTTCTGAACTCACGGCGGGCCCGGTGCGGCTCGACACGCGCTCGGGCAAGGTCACCCTCGACGGGGAGCCGGTCAAGCTGACCGCGCAGGAATATAAGCTCCTCTCCTACCTGATGCATCACAAGGGCAAGGTCGTCTCCCGCACGGAGCTCATCGAGCATATCTACGACCAGGATTTCGATCGGGATTCGAACACGATCGAGGTGTTCGTGACGCGCATTCGCAAGAAGCTCGGGCCCGACGTCATCACCACGATCCGCGGGCTGGGCTATTCGCTCGAGGAGCCGCGAGCCTAGGTCCAAACTCAATTAGGAGGCGGTCGTGACGGGTTCGATCTTGTTGTCCGGCAAGGAGGAAGGAGGGAGCGATGCTTGTGCATCGTGACCGACGCAGCGACGCCGTCCGGGCGACAAGAGCGAGCCCGCCGCTTCGCGGTCGGCCGGAGGAGCCGGCTGGCTTCGTCGATCGGTTCGGCCGGGCTCCCAGCCCGGCCTGCGCCGCTCTCCTTTCCAGCCGCCTCCTCCGGCCGATCCCGATCCGCCTCCCAATTGGGTTTGAACCCTAGCCCGGCGGTTCAGGGCCGGCTAAGCCCGTCTCGGCTCCGCTGCGCGCGATGAAGCTCCCCCGCCTTTCCCTGCGTCGGCCCGCCCGCAGGCGGACCGGCTCGCTGACCAGGCGGATGATCGCCGCCGCGACGATCTGGATCGCCCTTCTGCTCGGCGTCGGCGGATTCGCGCTGGATCGGGTGCTGACGTCCGCCATCACCCGGAATTTCGACGCCCAGCTCGATTATGTGCTGACGGCGATGATCGCCTCGTCCGAGATCGGTCCCGAAGGCGAGGTCCTGTTCAACCGCCCGCCCGCGGACCAGCGCTTTCTCGAGCCTTATTCCGGCGTCTACTACCAGATATCCGGGGACGGCTTCGATCCCTTCCCGTCGCGCTCGCTCTGGGATCGGCGCCTCTCGGTCGGGCCCAGCCATGCCGACACCGACGTCCACTATTTCGACAGCAGCGAGTTTCCGATGGAGCGGCTGCGCATCGCGGAGCGCGACGTCCGCCTTCCGGGATCGGCGGTGCGCTGGCGCTTCCAGGTCGCGCAGAATCGCGACGAGCTCGATGCCCAGATCGGCGTGTTGCGCCGCACCCTCGTCCGGTCGTTCGGCATTCTCGGGCTCGGACTCATCGCCCTCGCCGCCCTCCAGGCGATCTACGGATTGTGGCCGCTCCGCCGGGTGCGGCGCGGGCTGGCCGCGATCCGTTCAGGACATAAGGCGCGAATCGACGAGAAGCTGCCGCGCGAGATCGAGCCGCTGGTCGACGAGCTGAACGCCCTTCTCGAGCATAATGAGAAGCAGGCCGAGGAGGCGCGCCGGCACGCCGGAAACCTCGCCCACGCGCTCAAGACCCCGCTCACCGTCATCACCAATGCGGCGACGGCGCAGAGCCCCGACCTCGCCGACACGGTCTGCCGGGAAGCGACGACGATGCGCCGCCAGGTCGATCATCACCTCGCCAGGGCTCGGGCGATCGGCCGCCGCTCCAGTGCCCAGGCTCGCGCCGAGATCTGGCCCGCCCTGCAGGCGGTCGAGCGCGCGGTCTCGCGGCTGTATGAAAATGTCACAGTCGACCTGGCAGGCGACAAGAAGGCTGCGGTGCGCGTCGAGCGCCAGGACCTCGACGAGATGCTCGGCAACCTGGTCGAGAATGCCGCCAAATACGGCAATGGCCGTGTGTTCGTGACGGTCAAGGCGACCGCCGAATTCATCGAGGTCGAGGTCGAGGATGACGGCACGGGCATCCCCGAGATCGAGCGTGCCTCCATCTTCGATCGCGGCGCCCGCCTCGATACCGGCAAGCCCGGCACGGGCCTCGGCCTCGCCATCGTCCGCGACGTTGCCCAGATCTATGGGGGCGACGTCGCGCTGGAGGAAAGCGAGGATCTGGGTGGCCTTCTCGCCCGCCTAAAGCTTCCGGTGGCGCCTGCCGAGCCCGCGCCGGCGCGCGGCAAGGGTGGGGCCGCTCGCACCCAGGCCGGATGAAGCGGCAGCCGCCGCGCCGACGGCGCGGGGCGCATGACTTTTTTTCGCGCGCGGTGTCGGTTTCGAGGTCGGTGGGCCGTCCTTGTGGCGTCCACGAAGGAGGAGAAGCAGAATGCGTGTCATGGTTTTCGTGAAGGCGACGGATCAGAGCGAAGCCGGCGAAATGCCGTCGGAAGAGCTGATCGCCGCGATGATGAACTACAATGAGGAGCTGGTGAAGGCCGGCATCATGGTCGGTGGCGACGGCCTCCACCCATCGTCGAAAGGAGTCCGCATCCATTTTTCCGGTAGCGACCGGACAGTGATCGACGGGCCTTTCGCCGAGACCAAGGAGCTCGTTGCCGGTTACTGGATCTGGGAAGTGGCCTCGATGGACGAGGCGATCGAGTGGGCGAAGCGCTGTCCCAACCCGATGCCGGGCGATTCCGATCTCGAGATCCGGCCGATCTTCGCCGCCGAGGATTTCGGCGAAGCGTTCACGCCGGAGCTGCAGGCGCAGGAGGAGAGGCTTCGCCAGCAGATCGAGCAGAAGGGCACCTGAGCCGTTCGCCCCCCTGAGCCCGTGCGCGGGGACATCGTCTTCGTGCACGGGCAGGAGCCGAATCATGAGCATCGATCGGCAATGGCTGGAAGCGGCCCTGACGGCGGCCCGTCCCCAGGCGATGAGTGCGCTCTTGCGATACTTTCGCGATCTCGATCTGGCCGAGGAAGCGTATCAGAGCGCCTGCCTCAGGGCGCTGAGGGCCTGGCCGGAAAAGGGACCGCCCCGCGATCCGGTAGCCTGGCTCATTCTCGTTGGCCGCAATGCCGGGATCGACGGGACGCGAAGACAAGCGCGGGAAGTCGGACTGCCCGATGAGATCGCCCCCGACCCGGTTGAGGATGTCGAGGAGTCGCTGGCCGACTCGCTCGACCGTTCCGAATTTCCCGACGATCTGCTGCGGCTCCTGTTCATCTGCTGTCACCGGGATCTGCCGCCGACCCAGCAGATCGCGCTCGCCTTGCGAATCGTCTCGGGCCTCTCCGTGGCGCAGATCGCGCGTGCCTTCCTGGTCAGCGATGCTGCCATGGAGCAGAGGATCACCCGGGCGAAGAGGGTTGTCGCCCGCGCCGGCGCCGCCTTCGAGACGCCGTCGCCGGTCGCCCGGACCGAACGCCTGTCGACGGTCGCGGCCATGATCTATCTCCTGTTCAACGAAGGCTATACCGCGACGGAGCATGCCGACGCGAAGGTGCCGCTGTGCGAGGAGGCGATCCGCCTTTCGCGACTGCTCATGAGCATGTTTCCCGACGAGCCTGAGCTGATGGGGCTGACCGCCTTGCTGCTGCTCCAGCATGCCCGCAGAGCCGCCCGCTTCGACGCTTCTGGCGAGATCGTGTTGCTGGAACGTCAGGACCGGCGCTTGTGGGACCGCGCCACCATCAAGGAGGGGCTGGTGTTCGTCGCAAGGGCGTTCCGCCGGCATCGCCCCGGACGCTATCAGATCGAGGCCGCGATCGCTGCCTTGCACGACCGGGCGCCACGCTTCGACGACACCGATTGGCCGCAGATCGCTCGACTTTACGAGGCCCTCGAGCTCCATGCCCCCTCACCCGTGGTGACACTCAATCGTGCTGCCGCCTTGTCCAGGGCGGAGGGGCCGGAGGCGGCGCTCGCGCTGATTCGCCCGCTCGAGCCGGCGCTTTCCTCCTATTTCTATTTTCACGGGCTCAAAGGGCATCTGCTCCAGCGGCTCGGCGACAGAGCGGAGGCGCTCGAAGCCTTCAACCGCGCGATCGGTCTCGCGGGCACCGCCGCCGAAGCCGCGCAGATCCGCCTCTATCTGGACGAGCTCGGACCGCCAGGGGCGGCATAGCTCACCACCTCATATTCGATCCCGTCCGGATCGAGGAAGTAGAAGCGGCGCCCGGGTTCGTAGTCGCCATGGCTGAACGGCCGCAGCCCGGCCGCGATCACCCGCTCCTCTGTGACGTCGATCGATTCGACCTCGACGCCAATATGGTTGAGCGGGCGGCCCTTCGCGAAGTCGGCGTCTGCATAATCGGCTCCCGCCCCCGTATACAAGGCGACGTAATCGCGTTCCGCTCCGACATGGATGGTACGCCCGCCGTCGCGTGCCGGTCCATGCCAGCGTATCCGCCAGCCGAACACCTGCTCCATCAGCCGCGCGGCGCGTTCGGGGTCGCGGACGGTCACGTTCACATGCTCGATTCGGGCAGTCATCTCTTCCTCCTGCAGGGGCGATCCTGCCCCTTCCGAATCGGTCCTACGACCTGAACCTTGGTTGAGGTCAAGCGTCGTCTGCCCATTCACTCCCTGCGCATCGCCTCGGCCGCGAGCGCCTCCGCCTCGACCAGCAATTCGTCCTCGGCCGTCCCCGCCGGCGCCATCTCCCGACCGATCATGATGAGGACGGGGACCGCCAGCGGCGTGATCCGGTCGAGGTCGACGTGGAGCATCGTTCGCGCCGCGCGGTCGAGCAAGGCGCCGAGCCGGCGGACGTCGGTGAGGCGGGTCTTGGCGTCTTCCCAGGCAGCGCGGAGAAGCAGATGGTCGGGCTCGTACCGGCGAAGCACGTCGTAGATGAGGTCGGTCGAAAAGGTCACCTGGCGGCCGGTCTTGCGTCGACCGGGATGCTGCCGCTCCACCAGGCCGCCAATCACCGCTACCTCCCGGAAGGCGCGCTTGAGCAGGTTCGATCCCTGCACCCACTCGACGAATTCGTCCTCGAGCAGGTCCGGGCTGAACAAGGCGGCCGGATCACGGATCGGTTCGAGGCCGTAGCAGGCCAGCGCGTAATCGTTGGCGACGAAGCCTAGAGGCTTGAGTCGGGAAGCCTCCATCCGTCGCATGATCAGCATGCCCAGCGACTGGTGCGCGTTCCAGCCCTCGAAGCTGTACGCGACGATATAATGGCGCTGCTCGTGCGGGAACGTCTCGACCAGCAGTTGCTCGGGCCGAGGCAGGACCGATCGGTAGGCCTGGACCTCGAGCCATTCGCGGACATCGTCCGGAAAGCGTCGCCAGCTCTCTGGGTCGGCCAGGAACCCGCGCACGCGGTCGGCCAGATGCGTCGTCATGGCCAGCCGGGTGCCCATATAGGCGGGGATCCGCGCCGCCTTCGACGACGCATGCACGATGATCTCGGCCGCCGTCATGCGCTCGACCTCGAGCGTCAGTCCGGCGAAGAAGAAGGTGTCGCCAACGGACAGCGGTGCCGCGAAGGCCTCCTCCACAGTGCCCAGCCGACGCCCGTTGCGGAAACGAACGTCGAGCACCGGCGCGTCGACGATGATGCCTGCATTCATCCGGTGCTGCTGCACGAAGCGTGGATGCGAGACCCGCCAGCGGCCGTCGCTGCCGCGGGTGATGCGCTTGAACCGGTCATAGGCACGCAGCGAATAGCCGCCGCTCTCGATGAAGCCGAGGATCCGGTCGAGCGTCTCCGCCTCCAGCCCGGCATAGGGCGCGCAGCTCCGGACCTCTGCCAGCATCTCCGCTTCGGCGAAGGGTGCCGCGCAGGCGGCCGCCATCACATGCTGGGCGAGCACATCGAGGGCGCCGTCGCGGAACAGGTCCTGGTCGAGCTCGCGTTCGTCGACCGCGTCGAGCGCGGCGCGCGCCTCGAGATACTCGAACCGGTTGCCGGGGACGAGCAGCCCCTGGCTGGGCTCGTCGAGGCGGTGGTTGGCGCGGCCGATCCGCTGCAGCAGGCGCGACGAGCCCTTGGGCGCCCCCATCTGGATGACGAGGTCGATGTCGCCCCAGTCGACGCCGAGATCGAGGCTCGCGGTGCAGACCAGTGCCCGCAATCGTCCGTCGGCCACCGCCGCCTCGACCTTGCGGCGCGCCTCGACGGCGAGGCTGCCATGGTGGATGCCGATCGGCAGGGTCTGCTCGTTCACCGCCCACAGGTCCTGGAAGATGAGCTCGGCCAGGCCGCGCGTGTTGCAGAAGACCAAGGTGGTGCGGTGGCGTTCGATCTCCCGCATAACCTGGTGCGAAGCCCAGCGTCCGCTGTGGCCGGACCAGGGCACGCGCTCGTCCTCGGGCAACATGATCCGGATCTGGGGCTCGATGCCCGGATCGCCCTCGACATAAGTCACAGCTTCGACATCGGCATTCGGCGCCAGCCATTGCCGGTAGGCATCCGGATCGGCGATCGTCGCCGAGAGTCCGACCCGTCGCAACCCGGGGGCGATCCGCTGCAGTCGCGCCATCGCCAGCGCGAGAAGGTCGCCGCGCTTGGACGTCGCAAAGGCATGAACCTCGTCCACGACGATGGTCGCGAGATCGGCGAACAGCCGGAAGCTGTCCTCGTGGCTGAGCAGCAGGCTCAGCGACTCCGGCGTCGTGAGCAGCATCTGAGGTGGCCGCGTGCGCTGGCGAGCTTTGCGGTCGGCCGGCGTGTCGCCGGTGCGGGTCTCGATCCGGATCGGAAGTCCCATCTCTTCGACCGGGATCAGCAGGTTGCGCTGGACGTCGACGGCAAGCGCCTTCAGCGGCGAGACATAGAGCGTGTGCAGGCCCTCCGCCGGCCGCTCGGCCAGAGCGGCAAGACTCGGCAGGAAGCCGGCAAGCGTCTTGCCGGCGCCGGTCGGCGCGACCAGCAACGCGGAGCGGCCGGCCCGCGCCGCCTCGAGCATCTCGCGCTGGTGGCGACGGACCTGCCATCCTTTCGCTTCGAACCACGCAGCGATCGGTGGCGGAAGGGCGGCGTCAGCCATTGGTCCGATCGCCGCCAGCGGGTTTTACGGACCCTTGTCGGACTCGTGTCCGTGGGCGCGCTCCTCCGCCTCGTAGACGCGGCGCGTCGCCTCCTCGCTTCGCTCGATCTTGGCGCGCGAGCTGCGGTTGCGAAGCGCCGCCCAGGCGATCACGACCGCGAGCACGATCGCGCCGACGATGGTCAGTAGCGACCAGTTGAATCCGCCCAGGTCCATCGCTTCGACTCCTTTCATGGTGTCGGCCCCGCTTGGCGAGCCGCTCCGTCCTTCCCATATATCTCCTCATGGCCCGCCTCGGTTCCTGGATAGAGCCATTTTCCGAGGGCATCTATGTGCGTCCCGCGGACGCCTGGATCGATCCTTCACAGCCCAAGTCCATCGCCCTCGTTACGCACGGCCATGCCGACCACGCCCGCGGCGGGCACGGCGCTGTCTGGGCGACGCCGGAAACGCTGGCGATCATGGAGGCGCGCTACGGGCCCCAGACGGGCCGCGCCGCGGCTTATGGCGAGGTCGTCCGCCTCGGCGAGGTCGACGTCAGCTTCGTTCCGGCAGGACATGTGCTCGGGTCCGCGCAGATCGTTCTCGAACATGGCGGCGAGCGGGTGGTGGTGTCCGGGGACTATAAGCGCAGGCCGGATCCGACCTGCGCGCCGTTCGAGCCGGTACCCTGCGACATCTTCATCACCGAGGCGACGTTTGGACTCCCGGTCTTCCGGCATCCGGCCACCGCCGAGGAAGTCGATCGGCTGCTGGCCCGCCTCCACGACAATCCCGATCGATGTATCCTCGTCGGCGCCTACGCTCTCGGCAAGGCCCAGCGGCTGATCGTCGAGCTTCGCTGCCGTGGCTATCACGAGCCGATCTACATCCATGGTGCGCTCCAGCGCCTGTGCGATCTCTATGCCGGCTTCGGCGTGCCCCTCGGCGAGCTGAAGCCCGCGACCGGTGCGTCGAAGGGCGAGCTCAAGGGCCAGATCGTCATCGCCCCGCCCGGCTGCCTCAACGATCGCTGGTCACGTCGGCTGCCCGATCCGATCACCGCCATGGCCTCGGGCTGGATGCGGGTGCGCCAGCGCGCCCGCCAGCGCATGGTGGAGCTGCCGCTGATCGTCTCCGATCATGCCGACTGGGACGAGCTGACCGAGACGATCGCCGAACTGGCGCCGCGCGAGGTCTGGATCACCCACGGCCGGGAGGAGGCGCTCAAGCATTGGTGCATGACCCGACAGATCAAGGCGCGCGAACTCAACCTCGTCGGCTACGAGGACGAGGACGACTGAGAGGAGAGGCCTTCAGGCGTTGAGATAGGCGAGCAGGCCGATCCCGGCGGCCGCCAGCAAGCCCCAGCGGACGGCCCGCTCCACATTCTCGCTCTCGACGCGGGTGACGATGACGCTGCTGATCGGCATGATCACCACGAGAAGCCCGACGGAGAGCAGGGCACCCGTCCGCCAGCCGGCGAGCAGACCGCCGCACACGGCGAGCGCCGCCCAGGCCAGGCAGAAGAGCAAAGCTTCGATATGCAGTCGCGGCATCAATGCG
The DNA here is from genome assembly GCF_003347635.1 of Sphingosinicella terrae. Classification (GTDB taxonomy): domain Bacteria; phylum Pseudomonadota; class Alphaproteobacteria; order Sphingomonadales; family Sphingomonadaceae; genus Allosphingosinicella; species Allosphingosinicella terrae. Next base: position 27,727 of record NZ_QDFY01000014.1, on the reverse strand, counting down.
AAGCCTGTGGCCCCCGCTTCACCCCCGACAGCGCGAGCTGGCCGTCGATCTGGCCGACCAGCCGCTCGAGGCCGGGCTGGTCCTTCGCCTCTGCACGTGCAACGAGTACGTCCTGGGTGTTCGAGGCGCGCAGCAGCCACCAGCCGTCATTCGTGGTCACCCGGGCACCGTCCGTCCGATCGACGCGGGCGCCGTCGGCGGCGAGCCGGTCGAGCACTTCGTCGACGATCGCGAACTTGCGGCTCTCCTCGACCTGGAAGCGCATCTCGGGCGTGTTGATCACCTTCGGCATTGCCGAGTGCAGGTTGCTGAGCGAACCGCCCAGCCCGGTGACGGCCCGGATCAGCCGAACCGCTGCGTAGAGCGCGTCGTCGAAGCCGTAATAATCGTGAGCGAAGAAAATGTGGCCGCTCATCTCGCCGGCGAGCGGCGCGCCGGTTTCCTTCATCTTGGACTTGATCAGGCTGTGGCCTGTCTTCCACATGCAGGGGGTCCCGCCGAGCTCGGCGACCCGGTCGAACAGCGCCTGGCTCGCTTTGACGTCGGCGATGATCGTCGCGCCCGGTACCGCCTCCAGCACCGGCTCGGCGAGGATCGACAGCAGTTGATCGCCCCAGATGACTCGGCCCTCGCCGTCGACAGCGCCGATCCGGTCCCCGTCCCCATCGAAGGCGACGCCGAAATCGAGCCCCTTCTCGCGAACGAGGCGCTTCAGATCCTCGAGATTGGCTTCGTCGGTCGGGTCGGGATGATGGTTGGGAAAGCGGCTGTCGATGTCGGTGAAGAGCAGGTGATGCTCGCCCGGCAGCCGCGCGGTGAGCTTCTCCACGGCCGGCCCGGCGGCGCCGTTGCCGGCGTCCCAACCGATCCGGAAGGCGTCGCCGTCAAAGCCCTGGAGCAGCCGCTCGACATAGGAATCGAGCACCTCGCGCTCGCTCACCGTGCCGTCCCCACTCTCCCAGTCGCCGGCCTCGGCCATGCGGCCGACCTTCTGGATGTTCTCGCCGAAGAAGGCGTTGTGGCCGAGCACCATCTTGAAGCCGTTATATTCCGGCGGGTTGTGGCTCCCGGTGATCTGGATGCCGCCGCCGACCGGCAGCTCCGCCTCCGCATAATAGAGCATCGGCGTCGGGCCGACGCCGACCTTGACCACGTCGACGCCGCTCTCGTTGAGGCCGCGCACCAGTGCCTGCTCGAGTATAGGGGAACTCTCGCGGCCGTCGCGCCCGACGGCGACGCGCGGGTCGCCCCCGCGGCGCGCGAGCGTGCCGAAACTGCGGCCGAGCGCATAGGCGTCCGCTTCGCTCAACGTCTTCCCGACAATGCCGCGAATGTCATATTCGCGCAGAGACGTGGGATCGAAGCGATGCGACATGAAAGGCTCCATGGACTGGGTCCGGGTGCGCACGCCGCGTCCGGACGATGAAGGAATTCGGCGGCGCCTGGCGCCGCACCAGCAAAATGGTCAAGCGCGCTTTCGGTTCAACTCCGCAACGAGCGCATCTCGGGCCGCGTTGACCTTGGTCGCCAGCTCGGCGGATCCTCCTGCGTCGGGATGGACGCGGGCGATGAGCCGCCGATGCGCGTCGCGCACCTCCTGCAGGCTCGCCTGTTCGCCGATGCCGAGGAGCGCGCGCGCCTCCGCGGCGGGCATTCTCGGTCTCAACCGGCTCTGCCGCCGCCACCACAGCCAGATGCCGGCGGCGACCGCGAGCAGGAGGACCAACTTGGTCATCAGCCGGCGGCGGCCTGTCGCGGTAGCGCCTCGGCGCCGCGTTCCGGTAGTGCGAAGCCGGCGATCATCTCGCGAAGCTCCTGTCGCGCCGCGACATGGGCAATGCCGACCTCGCCGATCTGCTGGAGGTCGAGCAAAGTGAGGCCCTTGGGAAACAATTCGCGGTAGATCACCCGTTCGTGCAGGCCTGGGATGATCCGAAAGCCGACCCGCCTTGACAATTCGGTGAGCGCCTCGCCGACACGGCGCATGTTGCGCGCCTCGATATGCTGCATCCGGTTGCGAAGCAGCACCCAGTCGACGCTCATGCCCTGGGACTTGGCGCGCTGGGTACGGCTGTTCCAGACCAGCTCGGCATAGAAGCTCGGCCGCCGGACGCGATAGCTTTCGGGATCGACCTCGCCGATGAGGTCGAGATCGACGAAGCTGTCGTTGATCGGCGTGACCAGGGTGTCGGCGCGGGTCAGGGCGGTGCGGGCGTGCGGATCGTCGCGCCCCGGCGTGTCGATGACCATGATCTCCGCGCCCTCGCCGAGCCGCTCGATCGCTGTCTCGAGGCTGTCTCCGGCCGACGGATCGAAAGTCGCATAGTCGGGCATGGGCAGCTCCACCCCGAGCCGGTCGATCGTCCCCTTCCGGTTGTCGAGGTAGCGGCCGAGGGTGCGCTGGCGCGTGTCGAGATCGAGCGCGGCGACCCGCCGTCCCTGGGCGGCGAGCGCGACGGCCGTGTGCACGGCCGTCGTCGACTTGCCGGTGCCGCCCTTTTCGTTGGCGAAGACGAGGAAATGCGGCGCTGCGGCGGCCATGTACTTGGATCCCGAACGGCTTGATCTCGAACGCTTCGGCCCGCAAAGAGCCGCGTCCTCCTCTATCGGAGCCCCACTGGCCGTGCAATTCATCCGTGAAAAGGAGTCGCTTCGTCGCGCCGTCGCTGCCTTGCGCGCGCAGGGCGGACGCATCGCCCTCGTCCCGACCATGGGGGCGCTCCACGCAGGGCACATGGCGCTGGTCGAGGAGGCAAGGGCGCGCGCCGGGCATGTGGTCGCCTCCATCTTCGTCAATCCCCGGCAATTCGGCGCGAACGAGGATCTCGCCACTTATCCTCGGCGCGAAGCCGAGGATGCGCGGATGCTCGAGGCGGCGGGCTGCGCGATCCTGTGGGCCCCCGACGCCGGGGAGATGTATCCGCAGGGCTATGCCACCACCGTCAGCGTCTCAGGGGTCAGCGAAGGGCTCTGCGGTGCGGCGCGCCCGGGCCATTTCGACGGCGTCGCCACCGTCGTGTGCAAATTGTTCAATCAGGTTCGTCCCGACGTCGCCCTGTTCGGCGAGAAGGATTATCAGCAGCTCGCCGTCATTCGCCGAATGGCCGCCGATCTCGACCTCGATCTCGAGATCGTTGGCGTGCCGACGATCCGCGAGCCGGACGGCCTCGCTCTGTCTTCGCGCAACGCCTATCTGTCGCCCGGCGAGCGTGCGGCGTCGAGGGTGCTGCCCGAGATGCTCCGCGCATTGGCCGCCGCGATCGCCGGCGGTGCGACCGTCGCGCCTGCGCTCGCCGAGGCGCGCGAGCGCCTCGTCGAGGCCGGCTTTGCCAAGGTCGACTATGTCGAGCTGCGCGACGCCGAGACGCTGACGCCGCTCGGGACTCTCGATCGGCCCGGGCGCCTGCTGGCGGCGGCCTGGATGGGCCGGACGCGGCTCATCGATAATGTGCCGATCGTGCCGGAGCCGGCTACGCACAGATCCTGATCGGCACGTTAACCATTTGTTGGTGACGAGAGGGCCAGATGGTCTCCTGATGCGCGAAAAAGGGGGCATCTCAAATGGCTCACAGTCTCAAATCGGCAGCATTCCTGATAGAATCCCGCATCGCCGACGCCGCCGGCGGCGACGTCCAGGCGCTGTTCGAACTCGGCGTCGCCTACTCGACCGGCAGCGGCGGCATCGCCGTCGATCTCGTCGAGGCGCATAAGTGGTTCAATCTCGCCGCGCTCAACGGCAGCGGTCCGGCGCAGGAATGCCGTGCCGAGATCGCCGACGAGATGAGCGCTCGCGAGATCGCCGAGGCCCAGCGTCAGGCGCGCGCCTGGCTCTCCGAAATCGGCCACTATCGGCGCGTCGCCTGATCTCTTCCTACGGCTGAGAGCCGGCCGTCGCGCTCGATGGCGTGACGGTGTCGACGGGCGCACCGTTCCGGTAGCGTTCGAACCAGGCCAGGATCGCCGCAGCCTTGGCGCCGCTCTGGGACGGTCGTGCCGCGAGGCTGCCATGGCCGGCGCCGGGCACCTTCACCAGCGCGGTCGGTACGCGGCGCAGCTGCAGCGCCGTATAATATTGCTCCGCCTCGCTCACCGGCGTCCGATAATCCTCGCTGCCGACGACGACGAGCGTCGGGGTGCGGACATTGCCGACCAGCGATAGGGGCGATCGCCGCCAATAGCTCTCCGGATCCTCCCAGGGCAGAGCGCCGAACCAGTAGCGCGAGAAATATGCGGGCGAATCAGCGGTCAGCGCGAAGCTCGACCAGTCGATCACCGGCTTCTGAACCGCGGCCGCGCGGAAACGGTCGGTCCGGCCGATGATCCAGGCGCTGAGCACGCCGCCGCCGGAGCCGCCGGTGACGAAGAGTCGTTCCGGATCGGCATAGCCTTCGGCGATGGCGGCATCGACGGCGCTGATCAGGTCGTCATAGTCGTTGCCGGGATAGGCATGATGGATCAGGTTCGCGAACTCGGCGCCATAGGAGGTCGATCCGCGCGGATTGACCGACAGGACCGCATAGCCGGCGGCGGCGTAGAGCTGGTTGTCGGTCGAGAAATGCGGGCCGTAAGCCGCGAAGGGGCCGCCATGGATCTCGAGGATCAGCGGGTGGCGCTCCCCGTCGCGATGACCGGGCGGAAGCGTCAGCCAGGCCTGGATCGGCCGATTGTCGAACGATGAGGCGAGCTCGAGCTCCCGCACCTCGCCCATCCGCTTGCCGTCCAGCAGTTCGCCGTTCAGCCGGGTGAGCTGGCGCCTCGTGCCGGAGCGCGTGACGACGATATCGGCGGGCCGGGTCGCGCTTCCGCCGGTGAAGGCGAGCGTCCCGTCGCCGGCGACGGAGAAGCTGCCGCCGGTATAGGGCCTGTCCAGCTCGGCGCCGCTCAACCCCTCGGCCACCATGCGAATCGATCCGTCGAGGCTGACCCGCGCGACCCGCGTGCGGCCGCGATCATCATAGGAGACGTAGATCGCGCGGCCGTCCGCCGACCAGACCGGCGCTTCCACGCTTCTGTCCAATGACTGGGTGAGGGGCCGGCGGTTGCCGCCCTGGGCGTCCATCACGTAGAGGACCGAATTCTCGTAGCCGCGCCGGCGATCGTCATAGCCTGTGAAGGCGATCAGCCGGCCGTCGGGCGATACTGCGGGTGAAGCGTCCGGACCGTCCCGATCGGTGAGCGCGCGAATCGCGTGGCTGGAGACGTCGAGCGCGTAGATTTCGGTGTCGACCGGCTCGCGCTCCCAATCCTCGCTCCGGTTGCCGCTGAAATAGAGGGTCCGAGCGTCAGGCGACCAGGAGAGCGGGCCGGAATGATTGTAGGGACCGAAGCTGAGCTGGCGGGGGGCACCGCCCTCGGCCGGCACCACGAAGATCTGGTCGTAGCCAGGGCGCAGATAGCCGGCGCCGTCGAAGCGATAGGTGACCGCCGTGATGACTTCGAGCGGCTCGGCCCATTGCGCGCCCTCCGGCCGTGCCGGCGCCGTCCCCAGCTTCGTGCCTTCGTCGGGTACGAACATCGAATAAGCGATGTGCTCCCCGTCGGGCGACCAGGCCAGGCTCCCGGGCGAATTGGGAAGGCCCGTGATCCGAACCGATTCGCCGCTCTCCATCCAGCGCACATGGAGCTGGGGCGGCCGACCATCGGCGGCCGAGACGTAGGCGAGGCGAGACCCGTCGGGAGACCAGCGTGGCTGGCTGTGCAGGCCCGCGCCGGCGACCAGCGGCATCTGCTCGCCGCCTCGCGTGTCGATCAGCCAGATGGAAGGGCGCAGGCGGTCGCTCATCACGTCGCCCGAGCGCCGGACATAGGCGATGAAGCGTCCGTTCGGGCTGATCTGGGGATCGCTCGCGACCTCGAGATCGAACAGGTCGCGCGCGGTAAAGCTCCGCTCCGGGCCGGACGCCGGCTGGGCCGCCGCCGGCGCCGAGACGAGGAGGAGCAGCGGCCAGAGGAAGGCGCGGACGTTCATCATTCTCTCCTCGGAGGCGGCAGACGTGCGGATGATAAGCGGGCGATGGACCTTGAGGAAAGGGTCAGCCCTTGCGGAACGGCGTGAATTCTTCGAGCGCGGCGATCTCGCGCTCGACCGCCTGTCGCTCTGCGGCGAGATAGGCGGCGACGGCGTCGCGGAACCCGGGATCGGGAATATGATGCGCTGAGTAGGTGGGCACTGGGCGATAGCCGCGGGCGAGCTTGTGCGCGCCCTGTGCCCCCGCCTCGACCCGTGCCATGCCGCGGGCGATAGCCGCCTCGATCGCCTGATAGTAGCAGATCTCGAAATGGAGGTGGGGCACTTCCTCGATCGCCCCCCAGTAGCGCCCGTAGAGGGCTTCGGCGCCGATGAGATTGAGCGCGCCGGCGATCGGCCGGCCCTCGCGCAGCGCCAGGATCAGCAGGACCCGGTCGGCAAGCCGCTCGCCGAGCAGGGAGAAGAAGGCGCGCGTGAGATAGGGACGGCCCCATTTGCGAGAGCCCGTGTCCTGATAGAATTGCCAGAAGGCGTCCCAGTGACTCTCTTCGATGGCCGCCCCGGTGAGATGCTCGACCGTGATGCCTTCGTGCGCGAGCGCCCGCTCGCGCCGGATCATCTTCCTCTTCCTTGACGACAAGGACGCGAGAAAGTCCTCGAAGCTCGCAAAGCCTTCGTTCAGCCAGTGGAACTGGCTGTCGGTGCGGATCAGCCATCCCGCCTCCCGGAACAGGGCCACCTCTTGCGGCGCGATGAAGGTGGCATGGGCGGAAGAGAGGCCATGGGCCGCGACCACCCGCTCGGCCGCGGCGATCAGCACCGGCGCCAGCGCAGGCTGGCGCGTCAGCAGCCGCCGTCCGGGCACGGGCGTGAATGGGACGGCGATCTGGAGCTTCGGATAATAGTCGCCGCCGGCCCGTTCATAGGCGTCGGCCCAGCCGTGATCGAACACATATTCGCCCTGGCTGTGGCTTTTCACATAAGCCGGCATCACCGCGTCCGGATGTCCATCCGCGCCGTCGATCGCGACCGGGACCGGCTGCCAGCCGGCACGCGCGGTGGCGCTGCCCGATTGCTCGAGCGCCGACAGAAAGGCGTGGCCGATGAACGGATCCGAGTTCCCCGCGCAGCGATCCCACGCCGCCGGATCGAAGGCGGAGACGCCGGCGGCCAATCGCGCGACGATGGGTTCGCCGCTCATGCCTGCCGCTCGAAGATGATCTGGTCGGCGTGCAGCGCCGCCGTCGCCCGATGATCGTCGCTGCGGCACGTCCAGGTGAGCAGCTTCAGGCCCCGCGCGCGCTGGCGGTCGGCAAAGCGCGAAGGGAGATCGCGAATGTCATAGGCAAGGAAATGGGGACGTGATCGCCACAGCGCTGCGTAGCGGGCGATCGAGCCGCGCCAGCGCCGCCCGCCTTCGGTGACGACGAGTCCGCGCAGCGTTGCCGGACTGTGGCGGGCGAACCACCGGCCGATCTCCGGATTGAACGACATCACCGCCACTGGCCCCTCATAGGACCGGATCGCGTCGGCGACGGCCCGGCTCAGCGGAGCCACTTGCCGTCCCGGCGACTTGACCTCGATGAGCAAGGCGGCCCGGCCGCCGATGAGGGCGAGCGCTTCCTCGAGAGAGGGGATCGCCTCGTCCGTCCCGCGCAGCCGAACATCCTTCAGTTGGGTAGCGTTAGTCTCGGCCAGTCGGCCACGCGCCGGCGTCAGCCGGTCCAGCTCGTAATCATGGAAGACGAAGGCGCGCCCATCGCGACTGGCCTGGACATCGAGCTCGATGCCCCATCCGCCGGCGATCGCCGCCTCGAAGGCGGCGCGGCTGTTCTCGACGATCCCGCTGCCGTGGAGCCCGCGGTGGGCGAACGGATGCGCGATCAGCCGGTCGAGCCGGCCGCCGTTCGGATCCGAAAGGTCAGTCCGGCCTGACGGCGACGACGGCATCGACCTCGACCGAGACGCCGAGCGGCAGCGCCGGCACGCCGACGGCGCTGCGGGCATGCTGGCCGGCAGTGCCGAACACCCGCTCCATCAGCTCGGAGGCGCCGTTGGCGACCTTGGGCTGATCGGTAAAGTCCGGGCTGCAGTTGACGAATACGCCGAGCTTGACGATCCGTTCGACGCGGTCGAGCGAGCCCAGCGCCGCCTTCATCTGGGCGACGAGCATGATGGCGCAGCGCTCGGCCGCCGCGCGGCCCTGCTCCAAGTCCTGGTTCTCGCCGAGCCGACCCGTGATCAAGCTGCCGTCGGGCCGGAACGGGATCTGACCCGAAATATGCATGAGCCCGTTCACGGTGACGGTAGGCACGTAGGCCGCAACCGGCGCCGCCGGGGTGGGGAGCTCGATGCCGAGCTCGGCGAGGCGGGAGTCGATGCTGTCGGTCATGTCCGCTGCGCTAGGATGAGGAGGGTCGCCTGGTCAAGGACGGCGATCCTCGTCCCCGCCCGGCTCCTGCCCGGTCAGCCGCGCCAGGATCCATGGCAGAGCTTCTTTCCAATCGTCGATACGGGCGTGGGCGTGCTCGGCCGGCGGGGTCGATGCGGCGAGGCGCGGCTCCGCGATCATTTGGAGACGCCATACGTCGGGCGCATGGTTCGCCACCGATTCGTGATGGACCGATAGGTCGTCGATGAAGACCGTGGCGCTCGGCCGCATCGACTCGATGAGTTCGCTCACCGGCCTGCCCTTGCCGCCGCGGTTGCACAGCACGCGATGCTTGATGTCGAATGCCTCCAGCTGGGCGACGCGGTTGGCCTCATAGGCATCGCCGATATTGGTGAGGATGACGATATCGGCGTGGCGCGCGATCTCGGCGAGAGCCTCGGCAGCGCCTGGCACGATATTCTGTCGATGCATCTCGCCATCGAAGAACATCTCGAGCAGCGGCCATACCCGCTCTTCCGGCACCAATTGGCCGTCTCGGCTGCGCAATGCGCCAGCGAAACCCGGGGTGTCGAGCGCGAAGACGAGGTCGGCCGCCTCTTCCACCCACTGCGCGAAATGGGTGACGAAGTGGAGGATCACCTCGTCGCAATCGCTGATAAGCAGCGGTCGGCCGTGCAACTGGCTCATGTTTCGAGCCTGCGGCGGACGTCGACCAACTGCAATGGGGTGATGCCGATGAAGGCGGCACAGGCGACCAGATCGGGTTCATGCGCCTCGAGGAACCGAATCAGGGCGGCCAGCAGCGATCGTTCGCCGATTCGGCCGCGCAACTGCTCCGGGGTGAGGCCGGTCAGCGCCAGGAACCGGTCCGCGCGCCCGTCATCGCTCAGCGTCCAGCCGAGTGCCTGCAGCGCCGCCGCCTCCGGATCGTTTGTTTGTTCATCCCGCATCGCTTAAGGCGCGCCGGTGGGACAAAAAATCCTGGTTGTCGAGGACAACGAGCTCAATCTGAAGCTGTTCTGCGAGCTGCTGCGCGCGCACGGCTATGAGGCAGAGCCGGTCCGCGACGGCCGCGAGGCGGTGGCGCGCGCGCGCGCGTTCGCGCCCGACCTCGTCATCATGGACATCCAGATGCCCTATGTCAGCGGCCTCGAGCTGATCGAGCAGATGAAGGCCGATGCGGATCTGCTCGCGACGCCGATCATGGCCGTGACGGCTTACGCTGCGAAGGGAGACGAGGAGCGGATTCGTGACGCCGGTGCCGAGGGCTATGTCTCCAAGCCGATCTCGGTGGTTCGCTTCGTCGAGGCGGTGGCGGGCCTGCTTGCGCTGGCCGAGCGGAAAGCCGCGGCGCCAGCGCCCGACCGACCAGACGATTCGGTCATTGCCGAATCGGCGCCTGACGCCGACGGTGCGGTCGAAGTGCAGTCCGAAGCCGGGGCCGTCGAAGCGGAGCCCGAAGCTCTCCCCTCTCCCGAGGCGCTGCCGTCGGTCAGCGAAAATGGAGAAAGCCCCGACGGCGCGGCGGCCGGCGAGGCTCAGGAAGATGAAACGGACAAGATGGAGCGTCCGGGTTGACGGGCGGCCGGTGACCCGGCCGGCCGGATCACTTGATCTTGGCTTCCTTGAACTCGACGTGCTTGCGCGCGACCGGATCGTATTTGCGGAAGCTCATCTTCTCGGTGATGTTCCGAGGATTCTTCTTGGTGACGTAATAGAAGCCCGTGTCGGCGGTGCTGACGAGCTTGATCTTCACCGTGGTCGGCTTGGCCATGACAGCCTCTTTCGAATTGGATGTGCAAAAAAATAAAGCGGCGCTGGCGCCGCCCTCGTGCGCGCCGCCTCTGCCCTGACCCCGCGATTCTGTCAAGGGCAGCGGTCCCGCCCTTCATCCGGCGGCACCCCCATTCGGCGCCGGTTAACGCGACTGTAACCGGAATGGGGCATCCTTCGCGGACGGGCGCTGAAGGAGCAAGCCATGCGCTGGGACCATGACGGGATGCTGGTGGTACGGGCGGACCTCGCCGATCGGCTCGAGCGGCTGCAGAGCAGCGCCCAGGGCCTCACCGTCCGCGATTTCGCCCAGCGTCTCGGGACGATCCGTATCCTCGCTTCGGCCTATGGCCTCGTCCCGGTCGTCGCGCTCGCCGACGCCTTCGAGCGGGCTATCCTCTCACAGCCGCGAGGCTGCCCTGCCGGCCTCTATTTCGAACGGCTGCGGGACGCGATCGGCTGCGAGCGCCTCGACGATGCCGCCGGCGAGGCGCTGCTCGCCTCGGTCTCCGTGCGCCTCGCCGGCTGATCGGACCGGCGCCAAGGCGCCTCCGGCATCCCCTGCATGGACGCGCTCGTCACCGCCTTCGTCGCCGCCTTCATCGCCGAATGGGGCGACAAGACCCAGCTCATCGTCGCCCTGCTCGCCGCCCGCTCGGGCAGGCCGGGTCTCGTCCTTGCCGGCCTCCTTGTGGCCGCGACGGTGAGCGCGGCGGTGGCGGCCTTCGCCGGTGCTCTCGTCGGTGCCACCATCACCATCCGCGCGATGAGCCTGATGGTCGCGCTGGCGCTGCTCTTCGCCGGGGTGGCGGGTCTCTTCAGGCGCGGAACCCCTTCGATCGGATCGGCGCGGACCCCCGTCCTGCTTGCCGCGCTCCTGCTCTGCCTCGCCGCGGAAATGGGAGACCGGACCCAGTTCATCACATTCGCTGTGGCCGGCCGGTTCGACTCGCCGGCCCTGGCGGCCTGCGGTGCGACGGCGGCCATCTTCGCCGCGGCCGTCCCCGCGGCCTTTCTCGGCGACAAGCTGAGGGCTGCGGTGCCGCTTCGCGCGATCCGGATCGCCGGCGCCATCCTTTTCCTTGTCGCCGGCTTCATCGTCGCGGTGCACGCGCTTCGCCTGGCCTGATCGGTCAGCGGGCCTCCGGCCCGACGGTGATCAGCCACATGTCCGGCGGAGCGCCGAGCCGGAGCGGCATGATGCTGGTACCTACTCCCGAGGTGACGATGAGGCTGTTGTCCCTCTCGTCGACGCGGCCGCAGGCATAGCGCTCGCCATGGTCGGACATGGTGCTGATCGCGCCGTACAGCGGCAGCCGGATCTGCCCGCAATGGGTATGGCCGGCCAGCATCAGCCCGGTGCCGCTCGGCAATTCGGCGAATGGATCGGGGCTGTGGCTGAGCAGGACCCGGGCGCCGCCGGCGCGGCTCATCGCTTCCAGCGTCGCCTGGAGATCGTCATGACCGGTGAAGGCATCGTCCAGGCCGCCGATCGCCAGGGGCCCGGCGCGAACCGCCTCGTTGTCGAGCAGCCGCACGCCGACGGCCTCCAGCGCTTCGGTGGCCTCGCGTGAGTCGCGCCAATGATCGTGGTTCCCGAGGACGGCGAAGACCCCGAGGCGGGGCCGCAACCGTTCGAAGGGCGCCACCGCCTGCCTCAGGGAGTAATGGCCGGTCGCGATCCGCCGGTCGCTCACCAGATCTCCGGCGATGAGCACGATGTCGGGGCTGGCGGCCTCGATCTGCCACACGATCTCGGCGAGGCGCGATGGAGTCATGTCTGGGGCGGCGACATGGACGTCGGACAGCAGTAGCAGGCGGATCGGCGGCTGACCCGCCGGCCACCGGGGCAGCATGACCGACGCCTCGCGGATGACGGGGCGGGCGGTGGCGTTGCGATAGCACCAGGCGACGAAGGCGAGGACGGCTACCAGCAGCAACAGGAGGAGGCGGCGGATCGTGAACAGGGGCACGGCGGCTCAGCTAGAGCATCGCGCGGCAAAGTGGAAACCGTGAACCGCCGCTCCATGCCTCGGCGCCAACGCGGCTTCCGCCGAGCGCGCGAGACGCTAGGCTTCCGTCCGGTGAGGAACTTACGCTCGGCGATCTTCAACCGGCTGGCGCAACGGATCGGCCATCTGCTCGCTTATCTCGGCGAACCCATGCTGAGCCATCAATCCTGGATGAGACCTGGAGTCGGTCCCGCCCGGCTCGCACCGGCTCGTGCGATCTCGCATTTCCCTGCGCCCGTGCTCGTCGTCGGCGGAACCGGCGGTCACAGCACTCCGGCTGCCGAGACACGTGCGCTTCACGCAGCGGCGGCGGGAACCAAGGCGCTGTGGCTCCTACCCGGCTTCGGCCATGCCGCGGTCGGGACGGGATGGACCGATCACTATCGCGAGCAGGTCCGCGCCCTGTCCCCGCGCACGCTCGGTGACTTACGGACCGAGCCGCTGGCGCCGCCTGCTCCCATGGCACGGGGCCGCTGATGCGAGCCTTTTCGCAGCTTCTCGATGCGCTCGTCTACACGCGCTCGCGCAGCACCAAGCTGAAGCTGATCGGCGACTATCTGCGCCGCACCCCGGACCCGGATCGCGGCTATGCGCTCGCCGCACTCACCGGAGAGCTCAGTCTTCCGGCGGTAAAGGGGGCGGCGGTCCGCGCCATCGTCGAGGAAAGGATTGATCCGACCCTGTTCCACATGAGCTGGGATTATGTGGGCGATCTCGCCGAGACCGCCGCCCTGCTGTGGCCGAAGCCGGTCGATCGCGGCGCGGATCTCGACGATGGCACACTCGGGATCGGCCGCGTCGTCGAGCGACTCTCGGCCCTCGGCCGGTCGGAGGCGCCGGGAGCGCTGGCCGGGATGCTCGACCATCTCGATGCGAGTGGTCGGTTCGCCTTGCTCAAGCTGGCCACCGGAGAGCTCAGGATCGGCATCTCGGCCCGTCTCGCCAAGGTCGCGCTGGCTCAGGCTTTCGGCCTCGACGTCGATGCGGTCGAGGAGGTGTGGCACGGGATCGGCCCGCCCTACCAGGCGCTTTTCGATTGGGCGGAGGGGCGCGGGCCGCAGCCGACGGCGGAGGATGTCCCGGTGTTCCGGCCGTTCATGCTCGCCCACCCGCTCGAGGATGTGCGGGTGTCGATGGACGAATATGCCGCCGAGTGGAAGTGGGACGGGATCCGGGTCCAACTGGTTCACGCCGGCGGCGAGACAAGGCTCTACAGCCGAGCCGGCGACGATATCACCCGCAGCTTCCCCGACGTCGCCGCCGCGTTCGATCGAGAGGGCGTCCTCGATGGTGAACTCCTCGTCAGGGGCGAGTTTCAGGGGGGCGAGGCGGGCAGCTTCAACGCCCTCCAGCAGCGTCTCGGCCGCAAGACGGTATCGGCCCGGATGCTTGCGGATTATCCGGCGTTCGTTCGCCTTTACGACGTGCTGATCGACGGACGGGAAGACGTCCGAATGTCCCCGTGGAGCGAGCGTCGGACCCGCCTCGAATCATTGGTCGCCCAGCTCGACCCAGAGCGGTTCGATCTTTCGTCGTTGATCGAGGCGGAAAGCTTCGAGGCGCTGGAGGAGATCCGGGGCGGGACGCGCGACGCGGCGATCGAAGGAGTGATGCTCAAGCGTCGGGATAGCCAATATGTGCCCGGACGACGCGTGGGGCTCTGGTACAAATGGAAGCGCGATCCGCTCAATGTCGACTGCGTCCTGATGTATGCCGCCCGCGGCAGCGGAAAGCGCTCCTCATATTATTCCGATTACACGTTCGGCTGCTGGAGCGAGACGGGCGAGCTGCTGCCGGTCGGCAAGGCCTATTTCGGCTTTACCGACGAGGAACTGATGTGGCTGGATCGCTTCGTCCGCAACCACACGGTGCAACGGTTCGGACCGGTGCGCGAGGTGGAGAAGAAGCTCGTGCTCGAGGTCGCCTTCGATTCGGTTCATCTCAGCAAACGCCACAAATCGGGATTGGCGATGCGCTTTCCCCGGGTGTCGCGGATCCGCCGGGACAAGCCGGCCGAGGAAGCCGACACGATCGAGACCTTGCGGCGGATGGTAACCTGAGACGTCTGGCTGCGAGGCCCGTGGGACGGTTGGAACCCCGGACTCGCGAGACGAGGCTAGATGGCAGGCCCGCCGGTCGGCGCGAGGGCCTCGCCAATGGCTCGGAAGTCCCGTCCACCGCGGCTCATCACTTCGCCGCATCGGCGCAGAAGGCGGGCGCGGTCTCCGCCGGCATCGGCACCGGCATTGGCGACATCGAAGCCCGGTGCCGCCGCGTCGATCCGTCCGAGGAAATATTGCGCCGCCACCCGGCCCATCGACCTCAGCCGTGGATCCTCCTCGTCCGAAAGCGCAGCCATCAGCCGGAAGCAGCGCAGGTCGAGCGCGGCCGGATCGCCGTCTTCGGCCGGGACGGCCGCCGGCGCCGTCGCGACGAACAGGGCGATGAGAAGGCTTTCCATGTCTGCCATGTAGAACGGCAAATATGGAGGATGGTTCAGAGGAAATGGTTTACGCGACGAAAAGCATGCCTGTGTCGACGGGCGGGACCAGGAAAGTGCGAACCGAACCGGACGCACGACGAAAAAGGCCGGCATCGCTGCCGGCCTTCAACTTCGTCCGCTGCCGAAGCAGCGTTACTGGATCGGAACCAGGTTCACCGCCGCGGTCTTGCCGCGCCGATCGACCTCGAGTTCGAACTCGATGCGATCGCCTTCGTTCAGCGAGATCATTCCAGCCCGCTCCACGGCGGAAATGTGCACGAACGCGTCGGGCTGGCCATCGTCGCGCGTAATGAAGCCGAAGCCCTTGGTGGCGTTGAAGAACTTCACCGTGCCGGTGGCCTTCTCGCCGGTCAGCTGACGCTGCGGCCCGCGCTCGCGCGGCCCGCTATCCTCGACCGGGAGCGGCTCGCCCTCGATCTTGAGATCGGTCGCCGAGACGCGGCCGCCGCGATCCACGAGCGTGAACTCGAGCGGCTGCCCTTCGGCCAGGCCTGTCAGGCCGGCCTGCTCGACCGCGGAAATGTGCACGAAGACGTCCTCGCCGCCGTCATCGCGCACGATGAAGCCGAAGCCCTTCTGCGCGTTGAAGAATTTGACGATGCCACGGCCTTCGCCGACGACCTGCGGGGGCATTCCGCCGCCGCCGCGCGGGCCGCCGAAGCCGCCGCCGCCACCACCGCCGCCGCGTGGCCCACCATAGCCGCCGCCACCGCCGCCGCGAGGCCCGCCATAGCCACCGCCGCCACCGCCGAAACGGTCGCCGCCGCCGCCATAGCCGCCGCCACCACCGAATCGGTCGCCGCCGCCGCCGAACCGGTCCTGACCCGGACCTTCCTCACCGATGAAATCGCGCTTGTCTCTGCCGCGCCCACCGCGCTCGCCGCGGCGCCCTCTGTCGAAACCCATCTGCTTCAGTTACTTTCCAGCGCCCAATCCCCTGTCAGAACCACCGCGCTGGGCAGAACGCGCAAAGGCCTTCACGCCGGACAGCCGGCGCGCGAGCGAATCCTATACCCGAAAAAGACGGGCTCTGCGAGTGCTTTTCCCTCGGCGTCAACAGACGCGACCGTAAGAGCACGATCCATTGCTCGGAAGCCACACTTCATGCATGGCGCGGCAAGTCCAGCGGTTCGGGGAAATCATGATCGACTCTCTCGCCATTCTCGGCCAGCCCGAAGCGTGGGCTGCGCTCGTCACCTTGATCGTGATGGAGGTGGTGCTCGGCATCGACAATCTCATCTTCATCTCCATTCTGTCGAACAAACTGCCCGAAGCGCAACGCGCGAAGGCGCGACGGATCGGCATCAGCCTGGCGCTGATCATGCGCCTGGCACTGCTGTCGGCGATCGCCTGGCTGGTCGGCCTCACTGCGTCGGTCGTCGATTTCGGACTTCAGGGGCCGCTCGACGCCCATGGCCGGCCGAGCTTCGAGACCAGCTTTTCCTGGCGCGACCTGATCCTGATCGCGGGCGGCCTGTTCCTGGTCTGGAAGGCAACGAAGGAAATCCACCACAATGTCGATCCGGCGCCGACCGCGGACGTGTTCGACACGTCTCGCGCGGCGATCGGGTTCGGCGCCGCGATTTTCCAGATCCTCCTTCTCGACATCGTCTTCTCGATCGATTCGATCCTGACCGCCGTCGGCATGACCGAGCACCTGCCCATCATGGTCATCGCCGTCGTGTTCGCCGTCGTGGTGATGCTGCTCGCGGCCAATCCACTCGCCGAGTTCATCAACCGCAATCCGACGGTAGTGATGCTCGCCCTGGGCTTCCTTCTGATGATCGGAGCGGTGCTGATCGCGGACGGCTTCGGCGTCCACGTGCCGAAGGGCTATATCTATGCGGCCATGGCCTTCTCGGCGCTCGTCGAGGGCCTGAACATGGTAGCGCGCAACCGACGCCTCCGCCGCGAGGCCGCGGCGAGGGATGTCGACATGGCCGGGGATCGCTCGGACGCCTCCGGGGGGTGATCGAGTTGCCGCCGGAAGGGTTGCGTGGCCGGCGTGCTCGGCGGTGCTCGTTCCGGCGCACAGATCGAGCCGGGAACGCCTGTGCCTAGTGGGCGGCGTCCTTGCCGCGCGCAGCGGCGACGGCGTGATGGACCGCCACGATCAGCGCGCCGAGCGCCAGCCCGACCAGCCCGGCTCCGGCGGCGGTGACGATCCATTCGACCACGGCGTGGGCCGCCGGCAGCGCGTGACCCACCGCCACGGCGGCGTCATGGATCGCATGCTCCACGGCGCCGACACCGAATGCGGCGAGCCCATGGACGACGATGCCGCCGCCGACCCAGATCATCGCCGCGATTCCGATCACGGAAAGCGCCGCCATCACCTTCGGCATGGCTCGAACGAGCAGGCGCCCCAGTGCGCGCGATCCGGGGTCGGGCCGCTCGGCGAGATGAAGGCCGATATCGTCCATCTTCACGATCAGCCCGACCACGCCATAGACGCCGATGGTGATCGCGACGGCGACCAGAGCGAGGATGCCGGCGCGCATCGCAAACGGCTCCGTTGCGACCTCGGCCAGTGCGATCGCCATGATCTCGGCGGACAGGATGAAGTCGGTGCGGATCGCGCCCGACACCATCGAGCGTTCATGCTCCTCGCTGTTGAGCTCGGTGGCCACCTCGGCGAGGCTGCTCTTCTCATGGGTGAAGGCATGCCAGACCTTTTCCGCCCCTTCGTAGCAAAGATAGGCGCCGCCGAGCATCAGCAGCGGCGTGATCGCCCAGGGAAGCAGGGCGCTCAGCAGCAGGGCGATGGGCAGGATGATGAGCAACTTGTTGCGCAGCGAGCCCTTGGCGATGCGCCAGATGATGGGCAGCTCGCGATCCGGCGTGAAGCCGGTGACGTAACGCGGCGTGACGGCCGTGTCGTCTACCACGACCCCGGCGGCCTTCATGCCGGCGCGGCTGGCGGCGAGGCCGATATCGTCAACTGACGCGGCCGTCAGCTTGGCGATCGCGGTAACGTCGTCGAGAAGAGCGGCGAGGCCTCCGGGCATGAGGGGGGGCTTTCCTGGCTGGTCGGGCGTTTTCTGTGGACCGGGTTCAATCTCGCAATCAACCCCGGCTGGAACAAAGGTGCGGCGCCACCCTCTTGCCGATGCTCCTGCCGCGGCGATCTGGCCGCCGATGCCCGATGTGCATTGAGCGTTCAGGCGCTTCGCCTTATGCGGGCTAGCAGATGACCGTACATTTTCACGAAGAGGACCTGCCGGCCGACGTGCTCGGTCCCGGTCCAGTCGCCGTCGACACCGAGACGATGGGCCTGCAGCTAGGGCGCGACCGGCTGTGCGTCGTCCAGATCGCCGACGGCCGCGGCGACGAGCATCTCGTTCGTTTCGGGCCCGGCAGTCGCTACGACGCGCCCAATCTCAAGGCGGTGCTCGGGGATCCCGAGCGTGTGAAGCTCTACCATTTCGCTCGCTTCGACCTCGCCTCTATCCGCGCCTATCTCGGCATCGTCGCGGCGCCGGTATATTGTACCAAGACGGCCTCGCGCCTGGTGCGCACCTATACCGACCGGCACGGGCTCAAGGACCTCGTCAAGGAGTTGCTCGGGCAAGAGATCTCCAAGCAGCAGCAGCAGACCGACTGGGGTGGGCCGGAACTCTCCGATGCTCAGAAGGATTATGCCGCCTCCGACGTGCGCTATCTCCACGCTCTGAAGGCGAAGCTCGATGAGCGGCTCGAGCGCGAGCGGCGGACGGCGCTCGCGCAGGCCTGTTTCGAATTCCTGCCGCATCGGGCGATCCTCGACCTTGCGGGCTGGGCCGAACAGGATATCTTCGCCCATGTCTGATCTCGCCGAGCGGGACAGGATCTTCAAGCGGGGATGGGCGGCGCCCGGGGGAGCCCACGACCGCATGATCCGGCTGCTGAAGGTCGCCCTGCCCGCGGCGATCGGCGTCGTTCTTGCCTTTCTTGCCTTCGCCCCGCTCGAGGAGAAGCAGGAGGTGAGCTTCATCCTCGACAAGGACAAGGTCGAGCACGCCGAAGAACGGATGCGGATTCAGTCCGCCCAGTATCGCGGCCAGGACAGCCGGGGCCGGCCGTTCGTATTGAATGCCCGCGCCGCCCTTCAGCAGAGTTCTTCGGTGCCGATCGTCCATATCCGCGACATGAGCGCTCAGATTCTGCTCGACGACGGGCCCGCGCGCCTCGTCGCGGAGCGGGCGCGCTACAATATGGACACCAGCAAGGTCGCGGTCGACGGCCCGATCCTCTTCGCCGCCTCCGACGGCTATCGGATGCGCACGCGCGATGTGGTCGTCGACCTTCGCGCGCGTACCCTCGCCAGCCAGGGGCCGGTCGACGGTCAGATGCCGCTGGGCCGTTTTTCCGCGCAGCGCCTCCAGGTCGACCTTCCGGAACGCCGCGCTGTGCTGAGCGGCCGCGCCCGGGTCCACATCGTGCAAGGTGCGGTCGGATGAGACGGATCAAGCTCGCCGCCGGTGCCGCTCTGGCGATCGCCATTGCCACCGCATCCGCCGCCATAGGGCAGGAAGGCGGGTCGGCGCTCAAGGGGCACGACACCGACGCGCCGGTCGACGTCGCGGCGGATCGCATCGAGGTCCAGGATCGCGCCGACCGCGCCATATTCAGCGGTAGTGTCGAGGTCCGCCAAGGCAATCTGCAGCTCAGCACGGCGCGCCTGACCGTCGCCTATGCCAATGCGGACGGCATCGAGATCCAGCGGCTCGAAGCGAGCGGCGGTGTCGTTCTGCGCAGCCCGTCCGAGACGGCGCGGAGCCAGTTCGCCATCTATGATCTCAATCGGCGGATCGTGACGATGATCGGTGGCGTCAGCCTCGATCGCGGCGAATCGCAGGTGCGCGGTGGTCGGCTCGTCCTCGATCTCGACAGCGGCCGTGCCGTGATGGACGGGGGTACGGCCGGCGCTCCCGGCACCCAGCAGACCGGCGGGCGGGTGACGGGCCGCTTCACCGTGCCCCGCCGCGACAACTGATTGGCGCGTTTCGCAAGCGGCTTCCGCCACTTCGGCCATGCAAGAGTCTTGCCGGTTGAGACGGCGCACGCGATCGCCTAACTAGCGCAAGGGGATAGGCATTGCGCCGGAGAGGGGTGGTCCGAATTCGGCTCGCAATGCGATTGACAATCGGGACGGCCCGCCTCGAACGGGTTGCTCCGGCGGAGCATGCATGAACGAGACTCTCGCCATCGACCGACCCGACGTCCAGGCGGCGGTGGGTGAGCTTTCGCGCGGCCTCTCCGTCATCTCGATCGCGAAATCCTATGATAAAAAGGCGGTTTTGACGGACGTGTCGCTCGGGGTGGACCGCGGCGAGGTGGTCGGCCTCCTTGGTCCCAACGGCGCCGGCAAGACCACCTGCTTCTATTCGATCATGGGCCTGGTGAAGCCCGACAGCGGCCGTATCCTGCTCGACGGGCAGGACATTACCGGCCTCCCCATGTATCGTCGGGCGATTCTCGGGCTCGGCTATCTTCCGCAGGAGACATCGATCTTCCGCGGTCTCACGGTGTCCCAGAACATCATGGCGGTGCTCGAGGTCGCCGAACCGGATCGCCGGGCCCGTGCGGATCGCCTCGAGCAGCTTCTGGCGGAATTCCACATCGGAGACCTTCGCGACGCTCCGGCCATGGCGCTCTCCGGCGGCGAGCGCCGCCGCTGCGAGATCGCCCGCGCGCTCGCCGCCAATCCATCGATCATGCTGCTGGACGAGCCCTTCGCCGGGATCGACCCCATCTCGATCCAGGACATTCGCGACCTGATCGGCGAGCTGAAGAAGCGGGACATCGGCGTTCTCATCACCGATCACAATGTCCGGGAGACGCTCGACATCGTCGACCGCGCTTGCATCATCTATGGTGGACAGGTCCTGTTCGCCGGCGCGCCGGAGGAACTGGTTCGCGATCCCAACGTCCGCCGTCTCTATCTCGGCGAGAGCTTCGAGCTATAGGTCAGCCGTGTCGCTCGCGCCTCGCCTCGACATTCGCCAATCGCAATCGCTGGTGATGACGCCGCAGCTGCAGCAGGCCATCCGCCTGCTCGCGCTGTCCAATCTCGAGGTCGAGAGCTTCATCGCCGAGGAGATCGAGAAGAACCCTCTGCTCGAAACGGCAGGCGGCGCCGAGCCGGGCGAGGATGGGGGCGAACCACCCGCCGACACGGCGTCGGCCGCGCCCGACCGGGACGAGTCGGCCACCGTCGACGATCTCGTCCTGAACGGCGATGGCATCGCCGACGCGCCGCTCGACGTCGACCTGAACAGCGAGGACTTCCATCAGGACAGCGCCGTCGATTCCGGCGTCGGCCTCGACGGCGGGCTGGGTCTTGGCGGAACGGGCAGCGGCGGCGGCTTCGACGAGGCGCCGGACTTCGATGCCTTCGCCAGTGAGGCGCTGTCGCTCCACGATCATCTTCGGCGCCAGGCCGGCGAATGCCTCGGCAGCGTGGATCTTGCGATTGCCGAAGCCATTATCGACCAGATCGACGAGACCGGCTGGCTTCTCGTTCCGCTGCGCGACATTGCCGATCGGCTCGGAATTCCTCTCTCGCACGCCGAGCGGGTGATCGAAATCGTCCACGGCTTCGATCCCGCCGGTGTCGGCGCACGCAGTCTCGCCGAGTGCCTTGCGCTGCAGGCGAAGGACGCGAACCGCTACGATCCCGCCATGGCGCGGCTGATCGACAATCTCGACTATCTGGCGAAGGGCAATCTCGCCGCGCTTCGGCGGATCTGCGGTGTCGACGACGAGGATCTTGCGGACATGATCCGCGAGCTTCGCGCCTATGATCCCAAGCCGGGCTGCCGCTTCGCCTCCTCGGACCGGGTGGATGCGATCGTCCCGGACCTCTTCGTCGCCCGGCGCGGCGTCGGCTGGGCGGTCGAGCTCAACAGCGCGACGCTCCCCAGGCTGCTCGTCAACCGCACTTATTATACCGAGTTGTCGGGCGGGGCGCAGGATCGCCAGTCGAAAGCCTGGCTCTCGGAGTGCCTGCAGAGCGCCAATTGGCTGATGAAGGCGCTCGACCAGCGCGCCCGCACGATCGTCAAGGTGGCGAGCGAGATCGTGACCCAGCAGGAGGGCTTCTTCCGCCACGGAGTCTCGCACCTGAAGCCCCTGACCTTGCGCTCGGTCGCCGAATCCATCGGCATGCACGAGTCGACGGTGAGCCGCGTCACCTCGAACAAATATATGTCCTGCGAGCGCGGCCTGTTCGAGCTCAAATATTTCTTCACCAGCGGCATCCGCGCGTCGGGCGCCGAAGGCGGCGGCGATTCCGTCTCCGCCGAGGCGGTCAAGAGCCGGATCAAAGCGCTGATTTCCGCCGAGGATTCGGGCAAGATCCTCTCGGATGACCAGCTCGTCGACCTGCTCAGGGCGGAAGGGTTCGATCTCGCCCGGCGCACCGTCGCCAAGTATCGCGAAGCCATCGGGATCGGCTCCTCGGTCCAGCGGCGTCGCCAGAAGGCGATCGGGCGAGCGGCGTAGCCGCCATTCTCACTGGCAGAGCCCGGCCTTCTCCAGCGTTTGCGTGGAGAAGACGAAGCGCTCGGCCGGCGATGGCAGCAGCGTCGCCCGCGCCAGGTTCCAGGCATCCACCTTGTCGCCGTAGCTTGCGCGCACGCGCTCGGCGGTGAGTGCGTTCAATTTCCCCCAATGCTGCGAATAGGGAAAATCGTTGGCATCGAAGGCGCTGCGGACGGCTTCCATGACCCGGCGCGTCTTGCTGTTCTCCACTCCGTCTATGTCGATGATGCAGGTCCGCGCATATTGGACGAAGGAAAGCAGCCCCGGCGACGCGGTTGCGAAGCGGCAGGCGAAGGTCGCCGGCGTCCCCGGTACCGTCTGGTAGGCTTGGCGGGCCAAAGCGAGCGCCTCGGAGAGGCGATTGGCGGGCACGGCGAGCGCGGCCCCGGCGGAGCCCGGCTTGGACGTGGTATAGGTATAGGCCTCGCCCGGGCTGTTCAGGCGGTCCTCGAAGGGAGCGAGCTGCTGTGCCATGGCGAGCTTCACCAGGGCCGGGGTGACCGCCGGAAGGGCATCGACCAGCTTGCTGAACAGGGCCGGGAGATCGTTGCCGATATCGTATCCGGATTTCAGGCTCGGATCGATGCGGTGGCCGGGCGGGCATTCCTCGCGGTAGCGGGTGGTGACATAAGCGATTCTTTCCTTCGGGTCGGGATGCACGACCACCTGGAAGAAATAGGGGCGCTCCGCTGGTCGCGGCAACGGCACGCCGTCGAAGCTGAGGCTGTTCATCGCGAATTCGACCTCGGCGAACTCCATCTTCCGCCGGTACGATCGCAGCAGGTAAGTGGGCACGGTCCGCAGCATGACCGAATGGACAATGCCGAGCGCGCCAAGGCCGACCAGAGCCGCCCTGAAGAGCAAGCGGTCGCGCACCAGCTCGGCGTCGAGCTTCGCCGCGAACTGCGCGCTCATGATCGGCCGATCGGGATTCTCGAGCCAGAGGTTTCGGGAGCCGGTGAGAAGCTGAAGGCCGACCACCTCGCTCTCGAAGGCACCCATGTCGACAGCCGACCCGTGCACGCCCGTGCCGATCATGCCGCCGATCGTCTGGCCGTTGCTGGCGCCGCTGGTCCTGAACGAACGCCGGCGGCTTGGCTTCTCGATCTTGAGGTTGATCTCGGCGACCGATGCGCCCGCCTGGGCGAGGACGAGTGAGGCGGGATCGCCGTCGAAGGCGGCGTCGCATAGGGCCGGGCCGACGATGAAATCATGGTTGAGCTGGCTGGTCTGCAGCGCCCATCCATCCTCGGCCGCGGCGATGTCGGAGAAAGACCAGCGCGACCCTACCGCTCGAAGTCGAACCTGCCGATCGATGGCATGACGGATCAATCGCTGCAGGCGCTGGGCGGTTGTGCGCATATTGTCGAGCGAGGCGGCCGGCGAAGGATTCCGGATCCTCCACAGGCCCTTGATCGGCACCGTCACGGTGGCGTGGAAGTTCGTCCAGCTGCCACCTTCGACGAACTTCAGGAATTCATCGGCCGGCATCGTCGCTTCCGCCGGTTTCGCCGGCCCCGATCGTGCCGGTCGTCGACGGGATCTTGGCGCAGCGATACTCGATCTGCGTCGGCATCCACAGGCCGAGGGTAAGGACGGTCGCCAGCGCCTGTGCCAGTGTCTGCCGCACCCGTACTTCGTCGAGGAGGTTGGTGTCGCACTCGGCGACGTTGCGGCGCTGAACGGCGCCGAAGCCGAAGCCATTGCTGTCCACCACGGCCGGCTGATCGTCGGTCGGGTTGGGGTTGGCGACGATGATCTGGTGAGTGACGCAGCCCGAGAGCAGACAAGCGGCAGCGGCCAGTGCGACGGGATTGCGACTCATCATCCCCTCCCTGGGTCGAACATGACTCCGAATCGCAGGACGCACAAGAACAGGCTGCGGCCGCAACGCTGCCGCTATTCAACGCACGGCCGGGTCACTTGCCCGGTATCTCGGCATGCTGCGAGAAAAGCCTGAATCGGAACCTCTTAGCGGTAGCGCAACTATGTGCGGAGAAGGTGAAACTCCCCGGATTGCGCGGGGCTGGGCGACGCATTAACGGACGGTGATGCCGCGCGCTTCGACATGGCTCCTGCCTTTCATCCTGCTCGCTGGCTGCGCGACGCCGGAATCGCGGCTGCGTGGCGGCCTCATCGAGGCAGGTCTGCCTGAGCCGCTCGCCGGCTGCATGGCCGAGCGGATGGTGGACCGGCTGTCGCTGATCCAGCTGCGCCGTCTCGCCGATCTCGAGGCGGCCGGGCGCGCGCCGACTACCGAGGACTTCCTTCACCGGGTGCGGTCGCTTCGCGATCCGGAGATCTGGAGCGTGACCTCGCGCGCCGCTGCCCTGTGCGCCGTCGGCCTCGCCGGCTGACATCGCACGGTCGACCAAGGGGGCTTTCCGCTGGCATGCCCGGTCCTTTCGGGCAAAGCTGCCGCCCGGATCGGCTGCAGGAAACCGGATCATGTTTGGCTTCGTCCTCGCTTTCGCGCTGACCGCGGCTCAGGCGCCACCCAGCGTGGCGGCAGGCGACCAAACCTGCCAGTCGGCGCTCGGCTCGCTCTACGAGGGGACTGACGAAGCGGACCTCCCCGGACAAGTGGATGGCGCAACTCTGAATTCGGCCGACGCGCTCCTCCGCTTGCGCGCCGATCGCGGCGATGCGCTCATCGTCGTCAAAGGCGGCCACTTTGCCGGAGCCGACTTTCGCGGAGCATCGCTGCACAATATCTGCTTTCTCGACACCGACCTTGGGCGGAGCGACTGGCGTGGGGCCGACGCCACCGGGATCGGCTTTGTCCGGGCCGATCTCAGCGGCGCCAGGCTCGCCGGTGCCGACCTCGGGCAGGTCCTCCTCCGGGAAGCGACGCTTACCGATGTCGACGCCGCCGGGGCCGATCTCTCCGGCGGCCGCCTCGACGGCGGCTGGGCAGGCAGTCTCGACAATCTCGGCCTGGACGACGCCGATCTCAGCCGTTTCCGGTTCGACTGCGGCATCACGCTCGGCGACGGCTGCCCGCTGGAGCGGCGCATCAGTCTTCGCCGCGCCAATCTCACCGAAGCGCGAATCGACAGCTATTGGCTGATCGCCGACTGGACTGGATCCCGCATCGACGGGACGCAGGTCGGCTTGCATCAGCTCCAGGCCCTGGCCGCCGCCGATATTGCCGGCCCGCTCACCGTTCGCGGCGGCGACGCTGCGGTGGAGATCCGTCCGCAGGAGCTGCGCACGCTCCTCGCCCACGCCCGGGACGTGGAGCGGCCTGCACGGCCCGCGTTCGACTGCGCTCGCGCCGGCACCGAGGTCGAGCGGACGATCTGCGGCGATGACGGAGGCTTCCTGCGCGCGCTCGATCAGGATATGGCCTCGCTCTACAGACGAGCGCTCCTCGCCGATCCGTCGCTCGCCTCCGGCCAGCGCGCTTGGCTGGCCGATCGCGACCGATGCACCGGCGATGCCTTGCTCAGCTGCCTCGACCGAGCCTACCGCGCTCGTCGAGCCTTTCTCGCCGGACGTCTCCGGCCAGACTGGTTGGGCAGCGCCGGTCATGTCCTGTTCGTCGTTCCGGATCTGGGCTTCGACGAGGGCTTCCAAAGCGATCCGCTCTACCGGCGCCTGCTGCCGGTGATCATCGGTTCCGCCTCGGCTCATGTCGCCATCCGCGTGAATGCCGATGGGAGCCTCGATGCGCGCGGCAGTGCGGTGGGCGCCAACGCGCATCTGTGCTCGCTCGGCGCCGAGAGGCTGCGGATTGACCCTGACACCGGCTGGTATTCGGCTGCGCGGGACGCGGCGGCGGACGAGCCAGCGCCATGGCGGGGCCGGCCGGTGCCTGTCCTGCTTCTGTCCGACGATAGGGCCGAAGTTTATGAGCAGGGCCGGGCGATGGCCGACCAGGATGGCATCGATCCCCGGGCGGCCGACTATGCGAGCTGCGGCGCCCGCGCCGGATTCGAGCCGCTGGTGCGCGTGCCGGTCAGCGAGGGAGAGGCGCGTTCGATGTTCGAATCCCTGGAGCAATGATCTTCGTCGGCCCCCCACCGGCGGCCGGCTCCGCCGCGCGCGATGCTTTTCATCGCCCGGCGTCTGTGCTTTAGCCCGCCGCGACTCTCTCCAAGGGACCTCCTTTCAGCGATGAACATCCACGAATATCAGGCCAAGGAACTGCTCGCCCGGTTCGGCGTGCCGGTGCCGGCGGGCCATGCCGCCATGTCCGTCGAAGAAGCGGTCGCCGCCGCCGGTCAGCTCCCCGGCCCGCTTTACGTCGTCAAGGCTCAGATTCACGCCGGCGGCCGCGGCAAGGGCCGTTTCAAGGAATTGGGCGCCGAAGCGAAAGGCGGCGTCCGCCTCGCCAACAGCCCGGAGGAAGTCCGGGCCCATGCCGCCGAGATGCTGGGCAATACCCTGGTCACCATCCAGACCGGGCCGCAGGGCAAGCAGGTCAACCGCCTTTACGTTACCGACGGTGTCGACATCGCCCGCGAATTCTATCTCGCCTTGCTTGTCGACCGGAAGACCGGCCGCATCGCCTTCGTCGCCTCGACCGAGGGCGGCATGAACATCGAGGACGTCGCCCACGAGACGCCCGAGAAGATCCGCACCTTCACCGTCGATCCGGCGACCGGCTTCATGCCGCATCACGGCCGCGCAGTCGCCTCGGCGCTTCGCCTGGAGGGCGATCTGGCCAAGCAGGCGCAGAAGATCGCTGCCCGTCTCTACGAGGCCTTTGTCGGAACCGATGCGTCGCAGATCGAGGTCAATCCGCTCGCCGTCACCGACGACGGGCGGCTGCTCGTGCTCGATGCCAAGGTCGGCTTCGATTCGAACGCCGAATTCCGTCACCCCGATCTCGAATCGCTGCGCGACGAGAGCGAGGAAGATCCGATGGAGCTCGAAGCGTCGAGGCACGACCTCGCCTACATCAAGCTGGACGGCAATATCGGCTGCATGGTCAACGGCGCCGGCCTTGCCATGGCGACGATGGACATCATCAAGCTGAACGGCGCCTTCCCGGCCAACTTCCTGGACGTCGGCGGCGGCGCGTCGAAGGAGAAGGTGACGTCCGCGTTCAAGATCATCCTTTCCGATCCGGCAGTGAAGGGAATTCTCGTCAACATCTTCGGCGGCATCATGCGCTGCGACATCATCGCCGAGGGCATCGTCGCCGCTGCGCGCGAGGTCGAGCTCAACGTCCCGCTGGTGGTCAGGCTGGAGGGGACGAACGTCGAAGAGGGCAAGGCCATCCTGGCCGATAGCGGGCTCGCCATCGTCCCGGCGGACGATCTCGGCGACGCCGCGCGCAAGATCGTCGCGCAGGTGAAGCAGCCTGGTTGACGTTTACGTAAAGGGCAGAGTAGCTGCCTCTGTGTCGCGCCGCTTGCGGGGGCCGGTCGGCGGCGCCGAGCCGCGATGAACCTGCTGGGGTGCCGGTCTTCTGCGGCGTGACGGTTGGAGATTTGACATGAAGCTTCTGGTCGCTGTGAAGCGTGTGATCGACTATAATGTGAAGCCGCGGGTGAAGGCGGACGGCACGGGGATCGACCTCGCCAACGTGAAGATGAGCATGAACC
>NZ_QDFY01000013.1 GCF_003347635.1 Sphingosinicella terrae | reverse complement strand
ACATAGCCATGGGTCCATCCTCCTCCTTGAAGCGGCTTCGTGCCGACTTCGTATCAGCAGGAGGATGGGCCTATCTCAATTACGCCATGTCCCCGATTTAGAGGGCGCCTTCCGAGTCCAGGGCGTAGCCGGCCGAGCGGACGGTGCGGATGATGTCGGGCCGGCCGCCGACATTGATCGCCTTTCGCAGCCGGCGGATATGGACGTCGACCGTGCGCAGCTCGATGTCGCTGTCATGGCCCCAAACCGCATCGAGCAGCCGCTCGCGCGAGAAGACCCGGCCGGGGCGCTCGAGGAAATGGCGGAGCAGTCGGAACTCGGTGGGGCCGAGCGACAGGGTCTCGCCGCTCCGCTTCACCCTGTGCGCGACGAGATCCATCTCGAGATCGGCATAGCGCAATTGCTCCCCGGCCAGAGCCGGCCGGGAACGGCGGAGCTGGGCGCCGACCCGGGCGACGAGCTCGCGCGGGCTGAACGGCTTGGTGACATAGTCGTCGGCACCGGTCTCGAGGCCGCGGATGCGGTCGGCCTCCTCGCCACGCGCGGTCAGCATGATGATCGGCACCTGCGCCGTGTCGGGGTTGCGCCGCAGCCGGCGGCAGACCTCGATTCCGGACACGCCCTCGATCATCCAGTCGAGGATGACGACGTCGGGAACCGTCTCGCGCGCCAGCAGCAGCGCCTCCTCGCCGTCCGCCGTGGTGGCGATGTCATATTCCTCGCGCGACAGGTGAAAGACGAGGAGCTCGACGAGGGCACGGTCGTCCTCGACGAGCAGGATTCGGGCTTTGTTGGGCATCAGCTTCCCTGGGGCTCGATGTCCCCGGCGGCGATATCGGTCGCGTCCGCGCCCTTGGGCCGGTCGGAGAGATGCTCGCCGGTGGCGGCGAAATAGACCATCTCGGCGACGTTGGTGGCATGGTCGCCGATCCGCTCGAGGTTCTTGGCGACGAACAGCAGGTGCGTCGCTGGGGTGATGTTGTGCGGATTTTCCATCATGTGGGTGAGCAGCGCGCGGAAGATGGCATTGTAGAAATCGTCGACCGCCGCGTCGCGCTCGCACACCTGCGCGGCCTTCTGCGCGTCGCGCGCCGCAAAGGCGTCGAGCACGTTCTGCACCATCTCGCCGGCGATCCTCGCCATCTCCGGGAGCAGCGAGATCGGCCTGATCTTGCTGTCCTCGATGCTGTGGACCCGCTTGGCGATATTCTTGGCATAGTCGCCGATCCGCTCGACCACGCCGGCGATCTTGAGCGCCGCAACCACGTCGCGCAGGTCGTCCGCCATCGGCGCCCTCAGCGCGATGATCTGGACGGCGTTGCGCTCGACCTCGGCCTCGAGCGCGTCGATGCGGCGGTCCCGCTCGACGACCGCGCGGGCCAGCTCGGCATCGCGGCGCGCCAGCGCCTGCATCGAATCCCTGATCGCCGCCTCGGCGAGCCCCCCCATCTCGCAGATGGTGGCGCGGAGCTGGTCGAGCTCCTCGTCGAAGGCTTTGACGGTGTGGCCGGTGGTCGCCATGATCTCGCTCCTCGCCGCGTCCTGTGACGCGCGTATGACATTAGCGATTTCTAGTCGGACAGATTGTGCGACGACTCGGAAATCGCGGCATCGAAAACTTCAGCCGTATCGGCCGGTGATGTAATCCTTGGTGCGGGTCTCGCGCGGATTGGTGAAGATCGCCGAGGTCTCGCCATATTCGACGAGCACGCCGAGATGGAAGAAGGCGGTCCGCTGCGACACCCGCGCCGCCTGCTGCATGTTGTGGGTGACGATGACGATCGCGTAATTACCCCTGAGCTCGTGGATCAGCTCCTCGATGCGCGCGGTGGCGATCGGATCGAGCGCCGAGGCCGGCTCGTCCATCAGGATGACCTCCGGATCGACGGCGATGGCGCGGGCGATGCACAGGCGCTGCTGCTGCCCGCCCGACAGCGCCGTCCCGCTCTCGGCCAGCCGGTCCTTGACCTCGTCCCACAGGCCGGCGCGGCGCAAGGAGCGCTCGACGATGACGTCGAGCTCGGCCTTGCCGGCGGCGAGCCCGTGGATCCGCGGTCCGTAGGCGACATTCTCGAAGATCGACTTCGGAAACGGGTTGGGCTTCTGGAAGACCATTCCGACCCGCGCGCGCAGCTGAACCACGTCCATCGACGAGGCATAGATGTCCTCGCTGTCCAGCTCGATGCGGCCTTCGACCCGGGCGCTGCCGATCGTGTCGTTCATCCGGTTGAGCGTCCGCAGGAAGGTCGACTTGCCGCAGCCGGAAGGGCCGATGAACGCGGTCACATGCTCGCGGTGGATGTCGATCGACACGTCGTCGACCGCCTTCTTCTCGCCGTAGAAGACGCTGACGCCGCGCGCGGTCATCTTCGGCGACGAGGCGGCGGCATCGGCCGCCTGGATGGGGGATTGGATCATATCAGCCATGGGTCACCAGCGGCGCTCGAACTTGTTGCGGAGATAGATGGCGAGGCCGTTCATCGCGAGCAGGAAGACCAGCAGCACGATGATCGCGGCGGAGGTCTTCTCGACGAAGCCGCGACTGACCTCGTCGGACCAGAGGAAGATCTGGACCGGCAGCACGCTCGCCGGATCGGCAAAGCCGCCCGGCGGCGCGGCGACGAAGGCGCGCATGCCGATCATCAGCAGGGGCGCCGTCTCGCCGAGCGCGCGGGCCATGCCGATGATCGTGCCGGTGAGGATGCCCGGCAGGGCCAGCGGCAGCACGTGGTGGAAGACGACCTGGATCCGGCTGGCGCCGATGCCGAGCGCCGCGTCGCGGATCGACGGCGGCACCGACTTGATCGCGTTGCGGCCGGCGATGACGATGACCGGCATCGTCATCAACGCCAAGGTGAGGCCGCCGACCAGAGGCGCGGAGCGCGGCAGGTGCATCACGTTGAGGAAGATCGCGAGGCCGAGCAGCCCGAAGATGATCGATGGCACCGCGGCCAGATTGTTGATCGAGACCTCGATCATGTCGGTCCAGCGGTTCCTCGGCGCATATTCCTCCAGATAGACGGCCGACAGGACGCCGATCGGGAAGGCGATCAGGAGCGTGACGATCATCGTCAGCAGCGAGCCCTTGAACGCGCCCCAGATGCCGACCGCGGAGGGATCGGTCGAATCCGATCCGCGAAGGAAGGTCCAGTTGATGCCGGTGCGGACCCTCCCCGCCTCGGCGAGCCGAGCCTTGAGCCGTTCGGCCTCCGCCTCGCCTTCGCCTTTGGCGGCGATGTCGATCGCGGTGGAAGCCGGCAGCCATAAGGTCGCGCGGCGGCCGAGCAGGGAGGGATCGTCCCGCACCGCGTCGCGCAGGCCGATCCAGGCGCCTTCCGAGAACAGGCTGCGGCCGGAATCTCCATATTGCGCCTGCGCCGCCTCGTTCAGCGCCTCCGGGAAGTCGGCCCCGGCGAGCGCCTGGTCGGCGCCGAAACCCTCGAGTGCCGCAGGGTCCAGGAACAGGCTGCTGCGCGGGAAATCCACGTCCAGCCGGACCTCGCTTCGCGCGAAGCCACTGATCCCGTTGCTGAACATGGTCACCAGCAGGAAGGCGAGGAAGCCCGCCGAGACGAGGATCGCGGCCAGGCCGAGCAGCTTGAAGCGGCGCTCGGCGGCGTAGCGCCGGCGAATGCGCCGGCGCATCGCCTCGCCGTTCCAGTCGGTCGGGCTCGGGTCGATCGAGGCGGCCATGTCAGTCATAGGCTTCGCGGTACTTCTTGACGACCCGAAGGGCGACGATGTTGAGCGCCAGCGTCACCATGAACAGGACGAGGCCCAGCGCGAAGGCGGCGAGCGTCTTCGGGCTGTCGAATTCCTGGTCCCCGGTCAGCAGCTGGACGATCTGGGTCGTCACCGTGGTGACGCTGTCGAACGGGTTGGCCGTGAGGTTGGCGGCGAGGCCTGCCGCCATGACGACGATCATCGTCTCGCCGATCGCGCGGCTGACCGCGAGCAGGACGCCGCCGACGACTCCGGGAAGGGCCGCAGGCACCAGCACCTTGCGGATCGTCTCGGACGTGGTCGCGCCCATCGCCAGCGAGCCGTCGCGCATCGCCTGCGGCACGGCGGCGATCGAATCGTCGGCCATGGAAGACACGAACGGGATGATCATGATCCCCATCACCAGGCCGGCGGCGAGCGCCGACTCGGTGGAGGCGGGGATGCCGATAGAAAGGCCGAGGTCGCGCACCGCCGGCGCCACCGTCAGCGCGGCAAAATAGCCGTAGACCACCGTCGGCACGCCGGCGAGGATTTCGAGCAGCGGCTTCATCCAGGCACGCAGGCGCGAGCTTGCATATTGGGTGAGATAGATGGCGCTCATCAGGCCGAGCGGGATCGCGACGATCATCGCGATGATCGCGCCGATGAAGATCGTGCCCCAGAAGAGCGGGATCGCGCCGAAGGCGCCGGACGAGCCGGCCTGGTCGGCGCGGATCGCCATTTGCGGGCTCCAGTTCAGCCCGAACAGGAACTCGACGGGCGAGACCATCGAGAAGAAGCGCAGCGACTCGAAGAGCAGGGACAGGACGATGCCGAGGGTGGTCAGGATCGCGATCAGCGAGGCGACCAGCAGGCCCATCATGATGATGCGCTCGACCCGCGTGCGCGCCCGGAATTGCGGGGAGACCCGGCTATAGGCCCAGGCGCCGCCGGCGAAGGCGACGAGGAGCGCCACCGCCAGCCCGATCCAGTTGTAGAAGCCGATCGCGCTCTCGTAGACCGGCGCGAGGATTCCGGCCTGCGGATTGAACGCGGTCTCGGCCCGGCCGGTGGCCAGCGCATAGGCCTCGCTCAGGATCGCCTGACGCTGCATGTCGAAGGCCGGGAGCGCAGCGGCCTCCGGGCTCGCCATGACGCTGGCGTAGATGAGATTTCCCGAAACCTGCCGCCAGATGGCGAGGAAGATCAGGGCCGGCACCGCCGTCCACAGCGCCACGTACCAGCCATGCTGGCCCGGCAGCGAGTGCGGCCTCGGTCGGTCCGGCGCGGCGAAGGCCGCGGCCCGGGCGCGCGCCGCCAGCCAGGCGACGACGCCCAGGCCGAGGATCAGCAGCGTTATGGCGCCGAGCGACACTGTTCAGTCTCCGCAAGCACGGGCGCCGGACCCGTCGGGGCACCGGCGCCCGATAACCTATCTACTGGAGGTTCGCAGCCGTAATCGGCGTCGGATTCTGCACCGTCGCCTCGGCGGCCTGCCGCTCGGCATCGGGCAGGGGAATGAGGCCGTGCTGGCTCAGATATCCGCCTGGCGCCCAGCCCTGGGCCCATGCCCGGAGGAACTCCCGCAGTCCGGGAATGACGTTCAGATGCTCGCCCTTCACGTAGATGTAGAGCTTGCGCGCACCCGGATAGGTGAAGTTGGAGATCGTCTCCGCCGTCGGCGTGACTCCGCCGATCGGGATGCCGCGGACCCGGGATGCATTCTCTTCGAGGAAGGAATAGCCGAGCACGCCGACCGCCCCCTCATTCTCCGAGACGCGCTGGACGAGCAGATTGTCGTTCTCGCCGGCCTCGATATAGGCCCCGTCCTCGCGGATCTGGGTGCAGACATGCTTGTGCCGGTCCTCGTCGCTCTCCTTCAGCGCCTGCATCGCCGGATCGGAATTGCATCCCCTGTCCAGGATCAGCTCGGCGAAGCTGTCGCGCGTGCCCGACGTGGGCGGCGGACCGTAGACGCGGATCGCGACCGCCGGAAGCGCGGGGTTGACGTCCCGCCAGGTCCGCGCCGTCTGCGCGCGGCCGAACGGATTGGCGGCGAGGGCGGCATAGACGTCGCGCTCGGTCAGCTGGAAGCCGGTCGATCGGGTCGCGGATTCGATCAGGGCGAGTCCGTCGATCCCGACGGGAAGCTCGATCACCTGGTTGACGCCGTTGCGGTTGCACAGCTCGATCTCGCTTGCCTTGATCCGGCGCGACGCGTTGCTGACGTCGGGATACTGGGCGCCGACGCCGCCGCAGAAAAGGTTCATGCCGCCGCCGGTGCCGGTCGATTCGACGATCGGCGCGGCGAAGCCGGGATTGGCCTGGGCGAAGCGCTCCGCCACGGCCCGCGAGAACGGATAGACGGTCGACGAGCCGACGATCCGGATCTGTTGGCGCGAGGCCGCTTCACCACCGCCGCCACCGGTGGGACCGGGGCCGCAGGCGGCGAGCGCGAGGGTCGCCGCGACCAACGTCATGAGGGATTTCTTCAATTGCGCCTCCTTGGGCTGGCGTTTTCGGCCGCGGCGGACGCGAATTTCGGCCCCCGCGGATTTCCTTGTGAGGGATTGATGACAGTGTGATGACGAGCCATGCCCCCGCCCTCAGAAGTCGATCTGCGCGCGCGCGGCGACGACGTCGACGCTGTAGTCGCGGTCGCCGTCGGCAGCGGGAAGGCTGGCATTGTCATAGTCCAGCCGCGCGTAATTGATCAGGAAGCGGACATGGTCCGTCGGTATCCAGATGAGCGAGGCCTGCATGCCGTCCTGAGTGCCGCCGAGAATCGTTCCCGAATCGAGATCGAGCCGGTCGTAGCGCAGGTTCAGCTGAAAGGCGCCGACGCCGCCCTCCTCGACGGGTCGCGAGACCCGGGTGCGGTCGAAGCGGCCGTCCTTGTAGCCGCGGCTCTCGCCGGTGATGAACCAGCCGATCTCGGCATAGGCGCCGAAAAAGGTCTGCCCGGCGCCGGGGCCGAGCGGATCGGCCTCGAGCCAATGGGCCTCGCCGACCGCATGGAAGGGGCCGTGGATGATCGCCGCCTCGACGCCGTAGCTGGTCTCCTGCTCGATCGGCAGCGCCGGCGTGCCGATGAAGCGCACGTCGGTGCTGTGCGCCAGCGGCCGCTGCCGGTAGCGGGTCGCGGCGGTCGCCGCGAGTTCGCCATTGTCTCGCCAGTGGGCCGAACCGCCGAGATGGAGCTGGGTCTCGCCGAGCCTGGGCGCATAGACGATGCGGCCGTCGACGCCGCCGCCGTCATTCGCATCGTCACTGAGATCGGCGATATTGTCGGTGAAGATTCCGGCCTGGGCGAAGAGGTCGCCATGGCTCAGCGTCGCGGACAGCCCGACCCGGCGCTCGAAGTTGAAGGCATCGGTGAAGGCCGCCCGCTCGATGAAGGAGGTGAAGCGCGAGCTGGTCAGCTCTTCGAGCGACTGGAAATTGTTGTGCTGGCCCAAGGTCAGCCTCAGCGCATCGGAGGCTTCGTAGCTCAGCAGCGCGTCGATGATCTCGACATCCTCGCCGGCGAAGTCGAGCTCGAACACGTAGCCGAAGCCGCCGGGAATGTCGCCTTCGACCCCCAGCCGGGCGCGGCGCAGTTCGTTCGAGAAGCCGAGGCCGGGATCGTCGATACCGTCCGGGCGCGACACGTACGCCACGTCATATTGCAGCCGGCCGCGCGGCTTGAAGGACCAGCCCCCCGGAGCGGTGATCTCGGGCGCGCCACGGAAGCGGACGTTCGGCGCCTCCTCCGCCGCGGCGGTCCGGACCGCCGCCGGCGCGCTCTGCCCGGCCGCGGCGGCCGGGGCCGATTGCGGGGCGGCGGCGCGGGCCTCGAGCTCGGCCATCCGCGCCTGCAGGGCGTCGACCTGCGCCCGCAGCGCGGCGATCTCCGCCGCCACGTCGCTCGACGGCTGGGCCGATGCGGGCGCGGCGCCCGCGAGCATCGTGGCAGCCATCAGCCAGACCGGCAGCTTCATCTGCGTCACTCCTGAAGGGCGGCCTCGCCCGCCCGGTCCGGGACTGTCCCTATGACGGCGAAGTGACATGGACGCGTCAGATCCATTTCACTTTTGTGACAATGAAGTCAGGCGCGGGGTAGATGGACCCGGACCGAAGTGCCCTCTCCCAGCTTGCTGACGATCTCCAGCCGTCCCCGATGGCGAAGCGCGATATGCTTGGCGATGGCGAGGCCGAGCCCGGTGCCGCCGACGGCGCGGCTGCGGCCGGCATCGACCCGGTAGAAGCGCTCGGTCAGCCGCGGAATCTGGTCGGCCGGAATGCCCTCGCCCTGGTCGATGACCCGGATCCGCAGCATGCCGCCGCCGCCTTCCTCGATACGGATGCGGACCGGCGCGCCGGACCGGCCGTAATTGAGGGCGTTGGTGACGAGGTTGCGCAGCAGCTGCGCGAGCTGGGCACGGTCGCCGGCCACGATCGGCGCCGGTGCCTCCACCTCGATCTCCACCGGCGAGCCTCTCCTGTCGCTCAGCACCGACACGCTCTCCTTCACCGACTGGATCAGGGGAACGAGGTCGACCGGTTCTGCCGGCGCGTCGAAACGCTCCGACTCGATCCGCGACAGCGAGATCAGGTCGTCGATGATGGCGCGCATCCGCGAGGCCTCGCCGGTCATGATCTCGATGAAGCGCCGGCGGGTCTGGGCGTCGCTCGCCGTCTCGTCGTCCTGCAGGGTCTCGAGAAATCCAAGCAGGGTGGCGAGCGGCGTTCGCAGCTCATGGCTGGCATTGGCGATGAAGTCGGCACGCATCTGCTCGGCCGCGCGGATCTGGCTGAGGTCCGTGAGCCGCACGAGCCGGCTGCCGTCGGACAGGCGCTTCACCCGCATCAGCCACTGGCGCTCGGCCCCACCCAAGCCGATCAGCTCGGTCCGGCCTTCGCCCGGGCCCTCGCCGGTCAGGCGCTCCGCGGCGGCCGGGTGCCGGAGCGCCAGCCTGACGTCGGTCCCTTCGATGTGAGCGCCGAGCAATAGGCGCGCCGCCTCGTTGGCGCCGCGGACCCGTCGATCGCGCACGAGCAAGGCAGGCTCGTCGAGCGAACCCAGCAGCTCCTCGACCCTCAAGATGGCGGCATCATTGTCCGATTCGCGCTGCGCGGCGACGATCGCCGGCACCGCCGGCGGCGCGGGCCGCAGGAGCAGGACCGCCGCCGCACCGGCCAGCAAGGCGAGCAGCGCGGCCAGAAGCGGCGCTCCCGCCAGCAAGGCGGCCGCCAGCCCGATGCCGCCGAGCAACAGCGCCGACGCCCGGCGCGAGGTCGATCTTCCCTCCATCCCCGCTCCGTGCGCTGCGGGCGCGGCCGGATCGGCCGCAGGCTCCATCGGCGAATCATAGGTGCTGGACGGACCGGGTTCCATCGGAAGTTAAGGCGCGCGTCCTTCCCTAGGCGCCGTGCCAGTAGCCGGCGGAGCGTGCGGCCCGATCGAAGGCCTTGGCCGAATCCGTCAGCGCCGCGGCTGTCGCCTCCGCTTCCGTCTCGACGGCGCCGAAAACACGCAGATCGTTCAGATCGCCGAGACTTTCCTGCAGGTCGCGCAGCGCCGCGAGGAAGGAGTCGCGCCGACGCCCGGCCGGCTTGCTGCCGTGGAGCCCCGACAGGAACTCCGCCGAGTAACGCAGCTTCTTGACGTCGATCCGCAGCCGATGGCGAGCCTCGTCGCCAATCTCCGCGAGCCGCGCGCCGCGGCGCTGAACCTTGTTCCACAGCCGGTCGAGCTGCGCCGTCGCGAACGGCGCGAGCGCGCCGCCGGAGCGCTTGCGGTAGCGCCAGGCACCGCCTTCGATCCACAAGGCGAGGCGGAGCATCAAAGCGCGGGCGCGCGCGCCTCGAAGCACGGCCCGGAGTTGATCGTGCGCCTCGTCGCGCGCATCCAGCAGCTCCTGCGCCGTCGACGCGCCCTGCCGCCCGACGAGCACGTCGAGATCGCGCGCCTCCCCCAGCTGGCGGGTCGCCCAGCGCAGCTCGCGGCGCAGATGCTGGAAGTCGTTCCCGACCAGCATCGGGCGGAACAGCGAAAGCGCGGTCCTCAGCCGGCGCATGGCGACCCGCGCCTGGTGCACGGCCTCGCCGTCGCCGCCGCCCATCAAGGCGATCTCGTTGAGACGGAAGTGCCGCAGGCAGGACGAGGCGACGAGCCGGAAGGCTTCGCCCAATTCCATGCCGTCGGCCAGGCGCACGGGTTCGGATTTCGCCGCGATGCCGAGCCGTCCGTCGGCAAGCGCGTAGCCGCGCTCGCCCTTGCTCAACACGCCGAGCCGGAGCGGCACGGCGGTGCCGATCTCCTCGGCCAGCCTGAACAGGGTTCCCGGCTTGCCCTCGAGCAACTCCAGCTCGAGCTCGCGGATCGGCGCCCGGTCCGCTGCGCAGCCGACTTCGCCCTCGTCCAGGGCGACCTCGATTCGGCCGGATCCCCGCTCGATGAGCCATCGGGTGCGCCGGAATCGGGTCGTGACCAGCGGCACGAGGCTCGCGGTTTCGGCGCGCGACAGCACATCCTTCAGCGCACCGGCGGCAAGATCGGCGCGGGCGATATCGAAACCGGAGACCTCGCTCTCCCACTCGTCCCGGACGAACAGCCCGACCGAGCCGCCGTTCCGGCGCTTGATCGTCTGGATGCAGCGCTCCCCGGATCGCCGGACGCGGAGCGAATAGCCGGCCTTGTGCAGCCGCCGGTCGGGCGTGTCGAAGTAGACCGTTTCATGTTCGCGGACGTCGGTGGGCGTGGTCGCGAGCGCACCGGCGGCGCCGACGAGGGCCGGGCCGTCGGCATCGAGATCGAACTTCAGTTCCACTTCGTGGGGCATCGAAGCGCTCCGGCGGCCTTCATCCCCTTTGATGCGGAAATGTTACACTATTGGGTCGGCGCGGTGGCGTCCGCACGGCCCGCCGCGGCCCGTAGCCCTCTCGTTCCGGATTTTCGCAGGCGTTTGTAACACAAATGTCATACTTCTATT
Organism: Sphingosinicella terrae; assembly: GCF_003347635.1. Taxonomy (GTDB): domain Bacteria; phylum Pseudomonadota; class Alphaproteobacteria; order Sphingomonadales; family Sphingomonadaceae; genus Allosphingosinicella; species Allosphingosinicella terrae. The sequence continues at coordinate 85,917 of NZ_QDFY01000013.1, read as the reverse complement.
GCGCGACTGTCATGGAGGTGAAAAATCACCGCAATGGAACTTGCGGGAGACGAGACATGAAGAGGATTGCCCTGATCGCTTTCGGCGCCGCCGCCCTTGCTATGGGGACGAGCGCCTATGCCCAGACGATGGAAGAAGGATTTCCGGCCGGGTCGCTTGCCGTGGCCGCGATCGAGCGCGGCGACTGGGCTACCGCCGAGCGACTGCTCGAGGAGGATCGCGGTCTCGCCCGCGACAATCCGGCGCGGCTCGTTAATCTCGGACGGGTCTATATGGCGACCGGCCGCACCGGCCAGGCTCTCGCCGTCTGGCGCGACGCGATGGCCGATCGTCATCCGGAGGAGATCGTCACCGCCGGCGGCCGGGTGACGACCACCGATCGGCTCGCGCGCGAGGCGATCGCTCATTACGAGCAGGCGCTGGCCAGCGCGGCCCGCTGAGTTCCGGCCGGGGGCTCCGGCCCCACGCGCCGGGCTGAAGCGAAAACGACACAGAAGGCCGCTATCCCTTCTCTCGGCCCCGTGCCGGAGGGAGAAACGATGGCGCGCGAATTCATCCTTGGCACGCTGAGCCTGGCGATCCTGCTCGCCGCGATCCTGGCATGTCTGCTGTTCGCACTGCGGGATCTTCTGCTCGAGCGGATCGCCGGCAACGTGCCTCAGCCGAGTGGCGCGATCCCGCTCTCGCGCAGCTGAAGGCGCTCGAGAACCGGCCCAGCAGCGGCGGCGCCCTGCAGCGGCACCAGCGCCGCTTCGAACTGGCGCGCGCTCTCCGCCCAGCTGAACGCCCGGGCCCGCGCCGCGCAACGCGCGCGATCGAGCTTGAGCGCACCGTCGATCGCCCGATCCAGAGTCTCGTCCATCGCCCCGCTCCCGGCATCGAGCACGTCGAGCGGACCAGGGACCGGAAAGGCGGCCACCGGCGTGCCGCACGCCATCGCCTCGATCATCACCAGGCCGAACGTGTCGGTCCGGCTGGGAAAGACGAAAACGTCCGCCGAAGCGTAGGCAGAGGCGAGCTCGGAGCCCGAGAGCGGCCCGAGGAAGCACGTTTCCGGATGATCGCGGCGAAGCCTCTCGAGTGCGGGTCCTCCGCCGACGACGACCTTCGATCCGGGACGGCGCGTGGCGAGAAAGGCCCCGATATTCTTCTCCACGGCGATCCGCCCGACATAGAGCTGGATCGGCCTCGGCAGCGATTGGAAGGCGGGGTGCGGCGCCGCCTCGGGGTTGAAGCCGCCAAGGTCGACGCCGCGTCCCCAGGGCCGGGTCTGCCTTAGCCCATGGCTCGCCAATTGCCCGGCGACTGTCGGCGTCGCCACCAGGATCGCCTGCGACGGCCGGTGGAACCATTTCATGTAGCGCCAGAACCAGCCGGCCGGCAGGCCGGTCCGCCGCGCGACATAATCAGGGAACTGCGTGTGATAGGCGGTGGTGAAGCGCCAGCCCCGGTCGAGGCAGGCCCGGCGCGCCGCCAGGCCGAGCGGGCCTTCCGTCGCGATGTGGATCGAATCCGGCGCGAATGCTGCGATCCTGCCCGCGATGCTCCGATGTCCGACCAGCGCCAGCCTGATCTCGGGATAGGTCGGGCAGGCGACCGATCGGAACAGATCGGGCGAGATGATGGCGACCTCGTGCCCGCGCCGCTCCAGCTCGCGCCGCGTCGCCAGGAGCGTGCGGACGACGCCGTTCACCTGCGGCGCCCAGGCGTCGGTGACGATGAGCACCCGCATCACGCGGCCGCCCGCGCCGCCGCGCTCGCGTGCTCGCGGGCGGCGACCTCCTCCGCCCAATGGAGGATCTCCATCCTGCCGTCGCGATGCTCGACCAGGGCCGTGCAGCCTTCGACCCAGTCTCCGTCATTGTAATAGAGGACATCGCCGAAGCGGCGCGTCTCGGCGGTGTGGATATGACCGCAGACGACGCCGTCGACTCCGAGACGGGCGGCTTCGCGGGCGACGGTCTCCTCGAAGCGCGAGATGAACTCGACCGCGTTCTTGACCTTGTGCTTGGCGTGCTTGGACAGCGACCAATAGGGCAGGCCGAGCTTTCGCCGGACGCCGTTGACGATGACGTTGAGCTTGAGCAGCAGGGTGTAGGCGGTGTCGCCGAGGAAGGCGAGCCAGCGATGCGCGAGCATGACCGCGTCGAACTCGTCGCCGTGCAGGACGAGCAGCCGGCGCCCGTCGGCGGCGACGTGGATAGCCCGGCGCCTTATCTCCACCCCGCCGAAGCTCATCCCCGTGAACTGGCGGAACATCTCGTCATGATTGCCCGGCACGTAGACGACGCGCGTGCCGCGCTTGGCCCGCTTCATGACCCGTCGCAGGATCGCATTGTGCGGCTCGGGCCAATAGAAGCGCTTCTTCATCCGCCAGCCGTCGATGATGTCGCCGACCAGGTAGAGCGTGTCGGAATCGACATGGTCGAGGAAGTCGATCAGCAGCCGGGCGTTGCAGCCGCGCGTGCCGAGATGGACATCGGAGATCCAGATCGTGCGGTAGCGCCGCCTCGGGCTTCCGGACGGGCTGAGACCAGGGCCCGCTTTCGACTGGCGCATGCCGAACGCGCCGATACTGTCCGGCTTGGATTGGTTCTGATCCATCGGCTGCCCTCCCGCCATCGGTCAGGGACGCCTTGTCGCCGGAAATTGTGACAGTTCGAATCGCGGGTGGGAAAAGGCGCTCCTCGCGCGCGGGGAAAACCCTTAGGCTTCCCGCACCGTCTCGATGAAATCGAGCACCCGCCGCTGCATCGCCTCGCCCTGGCCCGCGACAGCAGACGCGAGTTGATCCATGAACTCGGTCGTCTCGACGGCGCAAGCGGCCGATCGCTGGATGTCCACCGCCCGCTCGCCGATATGGGCAGCGGCCGCACCGGCCTCCCCGACATTGGTCGCGATCAGTTCGATCCCGTATCGCTGCCCGCTTATCTCCTCGAACACGGCTACGGTCATCTCCTCCACCGATCGCGCGGCTCCCTCGATGCCGGCCCGCCCCGTCGACACGTGCCGCACGGCATGGGTGATGCTCGCCACGCGACCGGAGATGCCCGAAGCGGCGGTCCGCGTCTGGGCAGCGAGATTCTTCACCTCCGCCGCGACCACCGCGAAGCCGCGGCCGACCTCCCCGGCCCGCGCCGCCTCGATCGTGGCGTTCATGGCCAGCATCGCCGTCCGGCGCGCGATTCCATCGATCAGCTCGCTCACCTGGCCGATCTCGTCGGCCGAGACGGTGAGCGCCTCCATATGCGCGGTCCCTTGCGCGATCAGCGCGACCGCTGCGCTCGCCGATAGCCTGACTTCGCGGGTCTTCGCCTCGATCCGCTGGAAGGTGCCGGCCACGGCGTTGGCATTCTGTCCGATCTCCACCATGTTCGCGGCGGCCTGCGCGGCCGCGTTGGCCACCATCGCCGAATGCTGCGCGTTCTCCGAGGCTCGTGCCGCCACGCTCGCCGACGTCGCGGCCAGCTCGTCGGATAGCTGACGCAGGTCGCCGGCCATGCGCGATGCTTCGCCGCTGAAGTCGGCGCTCGCCGCGGCGACCCGCTCGTAGCTTTCGGCCCGCAGCCGGGCGACCTCGGCGTCCCGTTCCGCGGCGAGGCGGAGCAGGACCTGGCTGCTGATCACGCCGACGAAGCGCCCGCCGCGGGTCACGATGACCCCCTCGAAATCGCCTGCATGCGCCGCGCGAAGCGCCAGCAGGGCACCGACGGACTCGTCGGCTTCCGCCGCCGGACAGGGCCGGACATGTCGGGCAAGGTCGCCGCCGAAGCTCGGATTCTTGAGCAGGGCGTAGCCGAACGGATTGAAGAGGATCCGCTGGATGTCCTGCTCGTAGATCGCACCCGTTGGCCGACCGGCGTTGTCGATCGCCGGCAGCAGCCGCAAGCCCGGATGGGCCTGGAATATCTCGATGGCGCGGGTGAGCGCCGCGTCGGCGGAAATCCATGTCCGGTCGGTGACGAGTCGGTCGAGCCCGGCCTTGCCGACGTCTCCCGCCCCGGTCACCGGCTCGTCTTCGAGAAAATGTCTGAGCACGGTCGCCTCCCGGGGCGCCAGCTAGCCGGCGTTGGTAAATCGGCGGTTAGGTTTCGGAGACAGAACGATGACAGGGTCCGATTATTCGGACCGCGCGGGCGTCAGGCGGCCTTTTCGTACCAGCCGCGCGTGCGCTTCGCGATGGCGACCACGGAGAGCATCACCGGCACCTCGACGAGGACGCCGACCACGGTCGCCAGCGCCGCACCCGACTGGATCCCGAACAGGGAGATCGCCGCCGCCACGGCGAGCTCGAAGAAGTTGGATGCCCCGATCAGCGCGGCGGGGGCGGCCACGCACCAGGCGACGCCGAACCGGCGGCTGAGCCAATAGGCCAGCCCGGCATTGAGATAGACCTGGAAGAGGATCGGCACCGCCAGGAGCAGGATGACGAGCGGCTGCGCGAGGATCGCCTCTCCCTGGAAACCGAAGAGCAGCACCAGGGTGGTGAGGAGCGAGATCAGCGACACCGGGCCGAGCCGCTGCATCAGCCGGTCGAGCGCGGGCTGTCCGCCGCGGGCCAGGCTCGATCGGCGCAGGATCTGGGCGAAGATCACCGGGATGACGATGTAGAGGACGACCGAGAGAAGAAGCGTGTCCCAGGGAACCGTGATCGACGCCACGCCGAGCAGGAGCCCGACGATCGGGGCGAAGGCGAAGATCATGATCACGTCGTTGAGCGCCACCTGGCTGAGCGTGTAATTGGGCTCGCCTTCGCAAAGATTGGACCAGACGAAGACCATTGCCGTGCAGGGCGCGGCCGCGAGCAGGATGAGCCCGGCAATGTAGGAGGGGATCTCGTCGGTCGGCAGCAGCGGCGCGAACAGCCAGGCGACGAAGACGGTGGCTAGCGCGGCCATCGAGAAGGGCTTGACCGCCCAGTTGATGAACAGGGTCACGCCGACCCCTTTCCAATGCTGCCTCACCGAACCGAGGGCGGCAAAGTCGATCTTGAGCAGCATCGGGATGATCATCAGCCAGACGAGCAAGGCGACAGGCAGGTTCACGCGGGCCAGCTCCGCCGAGGCGATGGAGGCGAACAGGCCGGGAAAGGCGTGGCCGAGCGCGATCCCGGCGGCGATGCAGAGCGCCACCCAGACCGAAAGGAAGCGCTCGAAGCCCGACAGGCCGGGACGCGTATCAACGGTATCGGATCGGGCGGCCATGGCGGTGACGCGCCCCTCTCAGAATTCGTCGGTCGCCGCGGCGGCGACTGCCGACCCGCCTTCCGATCGCGCGCCGATGTCGACGAGACGGCGACGCATCGTCATCCGGTCCAGGCTTTCGATCGGCAATGCCAGAAACAGGGAGATGCGACGCCGCAGATAGTTGAAAGCCAGCTGGAATGCCTCGGGCTGGTCGCCGGGAACGGCGCGAGCGGGATCCTCGATGCCCCAATGGGCGGCCATCGGATGGCCTGGCCAGATCGGACAGGTTTCGCCCGCCGCGTCGTCGCAGACGGTGAAGATGAAGTGGAACTCGGGTGCGTCCGGCTCGGCGAACGCGTCCCAGCTCTTCGAAGCCAGATCCGTCGTGTCGAAGCCGAGGCGCGAGAGCAGCCGCAGCGCCTCCGGATGAACCTCTCCCTTGGGAAAGGAGCCGGCCGACCAGGCGCGGAAGCGACCTTCGCCCATTCGGTTCAGCAGCGCCTCGGCCAGGATCGACCGCGCCGAGTTGCCCGTGCACAGGAAGAGGACGTTGTAGATCCGATCGGTCATCGGATCAGCCGCAGCAGGCGGTCTTCGCCGGCGCCGCCGGCAGATCCGGTGCGCAGCAGGCGGTCGTGCCGGCCTGGGCGGAGATCGCGGTCAGCTCCGGACTGTCGCCATAGACGGTCGCCTCCCCAGTGGTCAGGAAGGTCTCCCAGACCACGCCCTGGGGATCGGCGATCCAGCTCTTCTCGGACTTGGCATAGCAGCAGGTCGTCGCGCCTTCCTCGAGCACCGGACGTCCAGCGCTCTCGAGCCGCCCATAGACTTCGGCGAGCTCCGCCGGCTCTTCGACCTGGATGCCGAGATGCTCGATGCCTGTCGCTGCATGATTGCCGGCCGAGATGGCGAAATTGACCCGCGGATCCTCGAGCATCCACTTGGCGTAATCGGGCTTCACCACGGCAGGCTCGGCAGCGAAGAGGACGGAGTAGAAACGGATCGATTCCTCGAGGTCGTTCACCCCGACATGGACGTGCAGGCGCTTCATGGACGTTCCTTTCAGGCAGAGGCGGGTTCGGATGCGCAGCCGCCGGCAGGTGCGCAGGATTCGCTCCCGCGGCAGCAATTCTCCATCAGATAGCCGACAAGGGCGTTCATCGCGCCATAGTCGGCGGAGTAGACGAGCGACCGGCCCTGCCGCTCCTGGTGGACCAGGCCGGCCTGATTGAGCTGCCCCAGGTGGAAGGACAGGGAGCTGTTCGGCAGACCGAGCGCCTCCGCGATCGCGCCCGCCGGCAGGCCCGCCGGTCCGGCCTGGACGAGCAGCCGGTACACCGCGAGCCGATGTCCCTGGGCAAGCGCCGCCAACGCCGACACCGCCCCATCGCTGCTCATCATATCCGACGTTTCCATGATTCTGGAAATATTAGAAGTCGGATCACTTGTCAACGACTATTCCGGAAATGTCGAAATGGTGCGGCACAGCATGGTCATCAAAGTGTCACCGGCCCGTCACCGATCCTTCTCCATCCCGGCGCTACCGGGAACGCTGACAAAGCGGGCCCTGCACGGGCCGCGAACAGGAGTGGGAGGTGGCATGAAGCCCCGATTGCTGCTCGTCGAAGACGATCCCGGCCTCATCGAGCTGCTGCGCTGGCATCTCGAGCGCGAGGCTTTCGAAGTCGCCCAGACGCCGGACGGAGAAGAGGCGCTCATGCTCGCCAAGGAATCGCCTCCCGACGTGATCCTGCTCGACTGGATGATCGAAGGCATTTCCGGGATCGAGGTCTGCCGCCGGCTGCGGCGCACGCCGGGCACGGCCGGCGTGCCGATCATCATGATCACCGGTCGCGACGAGGAAGGCGATCGGATCTGCGGGCTCGAGACCGGCGCCGACGATTATGTCACCAAGCCGTTCAGCCCGCGCGAGCTGATTGCCCGGATCGGGGCGGTGATGCGCCGCTCGCGCGGCGCGCCGGCGGCCGAAGAGCTACGCTTCGCCGATCTCGAGATGGACTTGGCGCGCCACCGCGTCCGCCGCAGCGGCCGCAACGTGCCGCTCGGACCGACCGAATTCCGGCTGCTGCGCCAGCTCATGGAAAATCCCCGCCGCGTCTTCTCGCGCGAGCGGCTGCTCGATCTCGTCTGGGGTCGCGACAAGGAGATCGAGGTCCGCACCGTCGATGTCCACGTCCGCCGTCTGCGCCAGGCCCTCGGTGCGAATGGCCGGCCGGAGCTGATCCGCACCGTCCGCCAGGCCGGCTACGCCCTCGACGATGAAGTCGCTTGACCGCCTCCCGGCGCGCGCCGCCGCCGGCGGCCTTCTCCTCGCCGGGGCCGCGGCGCTGGCGCTGATCCGCTGGAATGAAGCGGGCATCGAAGGGCCGCCGGTCGCACCACCACCACCGCCCCAGCCGCTTCCCCCGGCTCCGTTGCCGGCGGCGACGCCGGCGCCGGCGCCGACCGCCGACGGCCTCAGGCTGCACGGCCTGCTGGGGCGCGGTGCGATCATCGGCGATTCCCGTGGCCGCCAGTCCTTCTTCGCGATCGGCCGCGAGATTCGGCCGGGTCTTCGCGTCGCCCGGATCGAGCAGAGCCATGTCGTCCTCGCCGCGGCCGGGGCCGAGCTGAGACTAGGCTTCGACGGTGCTGCGCAGCCGATCGTAGCGCCGGCCGCCAGCGCCGTTTCCCCATCGAACGATTCCGACGCCGCGCTGCGCGAGGACACGATCGCCTATCGAATCGGGCTGGCGCCCCGCCGCGCCGGCGATCGGACGGCCGGCTATGTCGTGAGGCCCAGCGTGCCGATGCCCGCGCTCGAGCGCGCCGGCCTCCGGCCCGGCGACGTCATCCTCGGCGTCAACGGCAGCGCCTTCGACGAGGAGCGAATGCTCGAGCTCGCCTGGCAGATGGCGCACTCAGACCGCACCCGGTTCGAGATCGAGCGGGGCGGACGACGAATCCAGCTCGAATAAGCGAATTAAGCGTCAAGATGACAAGCATATTACATAGGTACTACAGCGATATTTCAAGTATAAATTCTTGCTATGACAAGTCGCGAGTTCGATAACTGTAACATTAGGATCACAAAACCCTCCTAGCTCAGCCCCCGAGGCGACCGGCACAAAGCCGAATCGCCCTCCGTTTTTCAGCAAGGGGGTTCCCGAACATGATGAAGCACCGTGCTCTGCTGCTCCTCGGCACCGCGATCGCGTTGGCCGGATGCGGCGCCGACGATGTCGCCTCGCCGGGCGAAGGCAATGTCATCGTCATTCCGCCCGCACCGCCGCCGCCGCCGCCGCCGCCGCCGCCTTCGCCGGGCCAGCCGGCAGCGAGCTGCCCGACGGGGACCGTCGACCGCGGCGTCATCGGCCAGAAGCGCGCCTGCGAGCTTCCGAGCCGCTTCACCCAGGACACGACGCTCCAGAACCTGGCGGGCGTCGCTTACTCGATCGCTGGCCCCGTCAATGTCGGCACCGACGTCGGCGGCGACGGCAGCGCGGCCGGCGGCCAGTCGGTCACCCTCACCATCCAGGCGGGCGCCCTGCTGTTCGGCTCGTCCGGCAACGACTATCTCGTCGTCAATCGCGGCTCGCGCATCCAGGCCGTCGGCAGCGCGAGCGCGCCGATCATCTTCACCGCCCGGGCCAATGTCGAAGGCACCGCCACCGACAGCAGTCAGGGGCTGTGGGGCGGCGTCATCCTGCTCGGCCGCGCGCCGATCAGCGACTGCAACACCGCGGTCCCCGGCGGCTCGGCTTCCTGCCAGCAGGTGATCGAGGGCACCACCGGCTCCTTCTACGGGGGCGCCACCGCCAACGACACCAGCGGCACCCTGCAATATGTGCAGATCCGCTATTCCGGCTTCGCCATCGCGCCGGGCAACGAGCTGCAGGGCCTCACCCTCGGCGGCGTCGGCAGCGCGACGACGCTCGATCACATCCACGTCCACAACAGCTCCGACGACGGCATCGAGATCTTCGGCGGCCGCCCGAATCTCAAGAACGTCATCGTGACCGGCGCCGACGATGATTCGATCGACACCGATCTCGGCTATCGCGGCACGATCCAGTTCCTGATCGCGGTCCACCGGGATTCGAGCAACGGCGATTCGATGATCGAGGCCGACTCGAACGGCAACGAGGACGCGCTTCCGCGCCAATATACCCGCATCTCCAACGCCACCTTCATCCAGCGCGGGACCACCCAGGGCGGTAATGCGGTGCTTCTGCGCGGCGGCACCGATTATGCGATCCTCAACAGCATCATCGTCGGCCCGCAGAACTGCCTCGACATCGATGCCACCGGCGGGAGCACGACGCGGGCGCGCGACAACGCACTGCAGGATGGCGGACCGCCCGCCTTCCGGTCGGTGGTGCTGGCCTGCAACACCGCCTTCCGCGACGACGGTAACGTCACCGCCGCGGAAGTGGCCGCGATCTTCGGCACCGGCACCAACAACAATAACGACGCGTTCACACCCACGCTCGCCAGCGTCTTCATCAATGGCGCAAACGAGAACGGCGTGACCGCGACGGACCCGAGGCCTTTCAACGACGATCCGTTCCAGACGGCGAACGCGTCGGCGCCGAACCGCCTCACCGCTGTCACCTATATCGGCGCCGTCCGCGACGCCGCCGACAGCTGGTATTCCGGCTGGGCCTGCAACTCCTTCTACGCGAGCTTCGGCACCAGCGGGCTGTGCACCGCCGTACCGACGACCTGATCGATCATCGTCGGCCATCGGGGCGGCGGCCGCTTTAAGCGCCGCCGCCCCACGCGCATCGAAGATACGGGGCAATCACATGAAAAAGTCACTCATCCTCGGCGGTCTCCTCGCCTCCACCGCTTTGGCCGTCCAGCCGGCTTTCGCGCAGGACGCCGAAGCACCGGCAGCTTCCGCGCCGGCCGCGGAAGCGGTTGCCGCACCCGAGGGGCAGCAGGAAGATATCGAGATCTCGGTGCCGGGTGCCGACCTGTCCTCCGGTCCGGACATCGTCGTCACCGGAACGCGCTCGCGCAACATCGTCCAGCGTGCGCCGGAGGTGATTTCGGTGCTGTCGAGCGAAGACATCGCCCGCGCCGGCGACGGCGACATCGCCGGCGCATTGCAGCGCGTCACCGGCCTCTCGGTGGTCGGCAACGGCTTCGTCTTCGTTCGCGGTCTCGGCGACCGCTATTCGCTCGCCTTGCTCAACGGCTCGCCGCTGCCGAGCCCGGAGCCGCTCCGGCGGGTCGTCCCGCTCGACATCTTCCCGACCAGCGTGATCGCCAGCTCGCTCGTCCAGAAGAGCTATTCGGTCGCTTATCCCGGCGAGTTCGGCGGCGGCGTCATCAACCTGACCACGCCTTCCGCACCTCGCGACCCGTTTCTTCAGCTCGGTGGCAGCGTTTCGTTCGACACCGAGAGCAGCTTCCAGCTCGGCTATGCTTATTATGGCAGCGATCTCGACCCGTTCGGCTTCGACGACGGCACCCGGGATTTCCCGGCGGACCTGCGCGCGGCGGTCGAGGGCGGCACCTTCGGCGAAACCAGTTCGGCCGAACGCCAGGCCTTCGCCGCCAGCCTGTCCAATGCGCCGACCACTCTGCTGCAGCGGATGAGCGACACGCCGGCCAATTTCTCCGGCGAGCTCAGCGCCGGATCGTCGTTCGACATCGGCGCCACCCGCCTCGGAGTCATCGCCGCCTTCGGCTACAGCAATAACTGGCGCACCCGCGACGCGCTCCAGCAGACGTCGCTCGACCCGCAGCTCGCCGGCACCCCGCAGACCGACTTCCGCTCGGTCACCACCGATAACCGGATCCTGGTCAACGGCTTGCTCGGCCTGGGCCTCAGCTTCGGCGAGCACCAGCTGCGCTGGACCAACCTCTATATCCGCGACACGCTGAAGCAGGCGCGCCTGTCGGCCGGCTCGAACCGCAACGTCGCCGACCAGGATCCCGATCTGCCCCCCTCGCTCCTCGAGCAGAACACCTATTGGTTCGAACGGCAGCTGATCGACACCCAGCTCGTCGGGGAATTCCGCTTCGGCAATGTCAGCGTCGACCTGCGCGGTACCTACGCCAACACCCAGCGCGAATCCCCCTATGAGCGGTCGATCGGCTATTTCTATTTGGGCGACGGCGATCCGACGACGAAGAGCGCGAGCGACGTCGACGACTATATCAACAACCTCTCCTCCGCCGGCCAGTTCGCCAATATCGCCTTCAGCGACCTCACCGAGGATCTCTATGCCGGCCAGGGCGACCTCTCCTGGCGCCTGCCGACGGCGATGCCGGTGACGCTCTCCGCCGGCTATTATTACAGCCGGACCGAACGCAGCGCCTCGCGCTACCAGTTCCAGTATTTCCGGCCCGAGGGCGCGCTCCGGATCGAGCTCGCCCAGCAACGGCCCGATTATCTGCTCTCCGACTTCAACATCTTCAATTACGGCATCGAGCTTCGCGACGTGTCGGGCGCCGAGGGCACCGCCGCCTACGAGGCCGATCTCGAAATTCATGCCGGCTACGTCCAGGCCGAAATCGAGCCGATCGACGGGGTCAGGCTGCAGACCGGCGTGCGCTACGAGGATGCCGACCAGAGGGTGCAGCCGATCGGCGGGGCGCTCGAGCCGACCTCGCTCGCCAACGATTACTGGCTGCCGGCGGCGACCCTCACCTGGAACGTGGTTCCGGATGTCCAGTTGCGCCTGCACGGATCGCGGACGATCGCGCGGCCCCAGTTCCGTGAGCTTGCGCCGCAGATCTACCAGGATTTCGAATCCGACCGCGAGTTCACCGGTAATCCCTTCCTCGTCGACAGCGAGCTCACCAATGCCGAGGCCCGGATCGAATATTACTTCCTGCCCCAGCAGCGGGTGACGCTCGCCGGCTTCTACAAGAAGATCGACAATCCGATCGAGGCGGCCGCCTTCTTCGCCGGCGGCGGCCAGCTTCGCACCGGCTTCGCCAACGCGCCCGAGGCCGAATTGTACGGCATCGAGGCGGAGGTGCAGGCGTTCCTGCCGCTGGACGGCCTCGGCGGCGCCTTCTTCGCCACGCGGCGGCTCGTCCTCATCGGCAATTATACCTGGACCCAGTCCAGCATCAGCGCCGACGACAGCCTGATCGTCGGGCCGGACCTCCAGCCGGTCGCGGCCAATCTTCTGTTCCGCGACGGCGCACCGCTCACCGGCCAGTCCGACCATCTCGCCAATCTGCAGATCGGAATCGAAGATACCGATCGGCTGTCGCAGATGACCGTCCTCGTCACCTATGCCAGCGAGCGGGTCACCAATCGCGGCCCGATCCAGGGCGAGGAGCGTCAGCCCGACATACGCGAGCGTCCGGGAATCCAGCTCGACTTCGTCGCCCGCCAGGAAGCCCGCCTCTTCGACACCCGCATCGAGTTCAGCTTCGAGGCGCGTAACCTGCTCGGCGAGGATTATCGCGAGTTCCAGGCGATCGACGGCAACCGCATCGACATCAACAGCTACCGCCGCGGCCGCATCTTCAGTCTCGGCGCGAAAGTGAATTTCTGATCCCCAGCCGATCCGGCGGATCGGCCCTACTGGAGGCGCCGGGCGGGGGGCTCGGCGCCTCCTCCTTTTTTGGGCGCCACGCTCCCGCTTGATCAAGCGCCTCCTCTGCCGCAAACTTGGTTCCGGCGCGGGAAGAGGCGGTCGATGGCAGCACAGGAGAGTGAAGGCACGGCTCCGCGCAGTCGCCGCGGCCGGCGGCTCTGCCTCGCCGCCGCCATCGTGGCCGTGCTCCTGCTCCTCCTCTATCTCGGCAACGCCTCTTGGCGGGGATCGCCAGCCAACGCCTTCACGGTTCTCTCGCATCGCGGCGTGCACCAAACCTATTCGCACGAGGATCTCGGCCCCCAGGATTGCACAGCCACACGCATCATTCCGCCGGCGCATCCCTTCCTGGAAAATACCGTTCCCTCGGTCCGCGAAGCCTTCCGGATGGGCGCCGACATGGTCGAGATCGACATTCACCCCACGACCGATGGAGAGTTCGCCGTCTTTCACGATTGGACGATCGACTGCCGCACCGACGGGCGCGGCATCACGCGCGAGCAGAGCATGGCCCATTTGCGCACGCTCGACATCGGCTACGGCTATACCGCCGACGGTGGGCGCACCTTCCCCTTCCGCGGCCGCGCCACCGGTATGATGCCCACGCTCGCCGAAATGCTCGCCGCCTTTCCGCAGTCCCGGTTCCAGATCAACATCAAGTCCAACGACCCTGCCGAAGCCGAGCGCCTCCACGCCTATCTTGGCCGACACAGGGTGGAAGAGGCGCGCCTGGAGGTGATCGGAGGGGAGCGGCCGGTACGGCGCCTTCGGGCACTTCGGCCATCGCTACGGTCGGTCTCGAAGGAGCAGACGATTGCGTGCCTGAAAGCCTATATGGTGCACGGCTGGCGCGGCCATGTGCCTCCGCCGTGTCGGAACACGTCGATCATGGTGCCGGCCAGCCATGGCTGGCTGCTTTGGGGCTGGCCCGACCTTTTCCTCGATCGCATGCAGGCGGCGAACACCCGCGTGACCCTTCTCGAATCCGCCGATCTCCGAAGTCGGCGCTACGGCACATTCGACAGCGTCGAGAGCCTGAACGGGCTGCCTGGCGGGTGGCGCGGCGGCCTGATGACCAATCGGATCGAGCGGATCGCCCCGGCACTGCCGCGGCTGCGCGAGCAGGCTATCGGCGAATGAAATGGGAGAGGGTGACATTGACATGAAGAAGGCGAGACCGATCCTGGCCCTGGCGGCGTCGATCGCGGCGATCCCCGTCCTACCCGCCGCCGCACAGATGCCCGATCCGGCCGCCGCGGCGACGAGCCGCTACCTTGTGGACGTTCCGATCGCGGCACCGCAGCGAGCCCCGGACTGGGCCGACGAATTCGACGGCGCCGCCGTCGATCGCTCCAAATGGCGTTTCGACACGCATCGCAACCGCGACGGCTGGTACAATGACGAGGCGCAATATTATTCCGACGGCCGGACGGAAAATGCGCGGGTCGAGGACGGGCGGCTGATCATCGAGGCGCGTCGCGAGCGGATCGATGCGTCGCGCCATCCCGACTGGGGCGGCCAGGACTATACGTCGGCACGGATGCTCAGCACCGGCGAGTGGACTCACGGCTTCTACGAGATCAGGGCGAAGCTGCCCTGCGGCCGCGGCACCTGGCCGGCGATATGGATGCTGCCGCGGAGCGGCGGCTGGCCGGACGGCGGCGAGATCGACATCCTGGAGCATGTCGGCCACGATCCCGGCATCATCCATGCCAACGTCCACACCGCCTTGTTCAATCACACACGCAACACCCATCGCGGTGCCTCGATCCGCCTGCCCACCGCCTGCACCGGCTTCCATCGCTACCAGCTCGACTGGCGGCCCGGATCGATCACCATCGGCGTCGACGGCCGCGGCTACATGCGCGTCGCCAACGACCAGCCCGGCGGCGCCGGCGCCTGGCCGTTCGCGACGCCCTTCCACCTCATCCTCAACATCGCCGTCGGCGGCGGCTGGGGCGGCGCCCAGGGCATAGACGATGCCGCGCTCCCGCAGCGCATGGAGGTGGATTATGTGAGGGTGTGGTCGCCGGGGACGGAATAGATAGCCTTGCGCGGCCGCCCCCCCTCTTCTCACCCGTCGCGCAGCGGCGCCGCGGCGATCTCCTGCTTGAATTCCATGATGGCGCGCTCGCATTCGGAGCGGGTGGGATGCCCCTCCTCCGACGCGATCACCTTGCCTTGCGCGTCCTTGAGCCGCCATCGCCAGTCGCCGCCGCCCATCAGCCGGCTGCCGCGAAGCGAGGCGACGACGCTGCGCTCGCGCTCGTAAATCTCGAAATACATGGCCGGCCTCCGTGGTGCGGATTCGTCGGGCAAATAGCCGGAGCAGCCCTGCTTTGTCAGCGCCTTTCGACGCAAGGGGGCGGACGCCTCAGTGCACCGCCCGCGCCTGATGGACGTCCTTGGTCGCCAGCGAGAAGCGCGGCTCGGGCCTGGCCGGGCGGCCGAGCAGCAGGTCCGCCGCGTAGCGGCCGACGGCCGGTCCGTGCTTGAAGCCGTGGCCCGAGCCGGCGCCGACCAGGAGCAGACCCGGCTTTTCCGGATGGAAGTCGATCAGCAGGTCGCCGTTGGAGCTGTTCTCATACTGGCAGACCCGTGCCTCGTTGAGCGGCCGGCCGCGCATCGCGGGGAAGCGCCGCTCCATATAGGCGCGCGCGTCGGCGAGCGCTTGGGGGCTTGGCGTGCGGTCGCCCTCGTCCGGATCGATCGGCGGCCCGTGGCGATCATGGGCGATCTTGAATCCGCGGTTCTCGACGTCGGGCATGCCGTAATAGATGTCGCCGCCATTATAGTCGGCCCAGCCCGGCAGCCGCGCGGGCTGGAATCGATCGTCGCCGGGCGGCGGCGCGAAGAAGAACACCTCCTGGCGGGTGGGGAAGATGCGCGGGCCGAGCAGCTCGGGAAAAAGCCGGCCGAGCCACGGCCCGCAGGCGAAGACGATCCGGTCTGCGGCCAGGCGCTCGCCGTCGAGGGTCTCGACCATATTGGCCTCGCTGCGGCGCGGCGGCGCCACCGCGGCGCGGCGATAGGTGCCGCCGGCGCGGACGAAGCGGTCGACCAGGGTCTGCACCGCCCGGCGCGCCATCAGGATGCCGAAGCCGGGCTCGAGCAGACCCGCTTCGACGTCGCCGAAATCCAGCTGCGGAAACCGCCGGACGAGCGCAGGACGATCGAGCAGCTCGGTCGGCAGCCGCAGCGCGCGATGGACCCGCATCGTCTCCTCGAGGAAGGCTTCTCGTTGCGGGAAGAAGAACAGGATTCCCGCCGGATGGAAGACCGGCAGCCCGGCCGCGTCGGAGAGACTCTGCCATTGCGGCAGCGAGTCCATCGCCAGGCGGGTGTAGACGAGGTCGCTGCCATAGGCGCCGCGGGTGAGCCGGCTTTCGCCGCCGGACGAGGCGCGGGCATGGGCCGGCCCTTCGCCGTCGACCAGCAGGACGCGCCGGCCCGCGGCCAGCAGGTGATGCGCGGTCCAGGCGCCGAACACGCCGGCGCCGACGACGATGACGTCCCAGCTTCGCGCCGCGGCCGCCGGCGTCCCTGTGGCCGCGGCCGACAGCGTGGCCGCGGCGCCGCCGATCAGCACCGCGCGCCGCGTGACCGGCGGCACCGCCCTCAGCCGCCGAAGCGCTTGCGGACGGTGATGCCGATCACCCGCGGCTGCCCGATATTGTAGCCGAGCCGGGCCCGTCCGCCGCGCTCGCGGTCGAACGACAGGAGCGCATTTTCGTCGAACAGGTTGGTGACGTAGAGCATCACCCCAAGGCCGTTGTCCCAGTCGATGCCGGCGCTGAGATTGACATAATTGTAGGAAGGCAGGCGCAGGTCGAGCAAAGTCACCTCGGCGCCGGTGGCGCCGCCGAACGGCAGCCCGGAGACGAAGGCGCGCGGATTGTTCTCCTGGTCGCTCGGCTGGGTGTAACGGCTGCCGACATGCTGGAAGGAGGTACCGACGAACGCTTCCGCGCCGGCGGCGACCGGGAAGCTGTAGCTCGCGCTGGCCGACAGCTGGAAATTGGGCACCGACGGAAGCCTGTTGCCCTCGCGGATCCCGCCGATCACGTTGCCGCTGCCGTCGCGGACGGTCGAATCGAACTCGGCCTCCACCCAGCTTCCGGACAGCGATAGAGCGAGGCCATCGACCGGCTCGGCCGTCAGCTCGGCCTCGATGCCCATCGTATGCGCCTTCTCGGCATTGAAGACGATGCGCGACGAGCAGGAGCCGGCGTCCAGCGTCACCTGGAGGTTGCTGATGTCGGTATAGAAGGCCGCGGCGTTGAAGCTGAGGCCGCGGCCCTGGCCGCGGACGCCGACTTCGTAATTCCACAGGCTTTCGTCGTCATAATCCTGGAAGCCGCCGAAGATCGCCTCGTCTTCGGGCGTGCAGAGCGGCAGGTTCAGCGGATCGTTGACACCGCCGAGCCGGAAGCCCTTCGACACCTGGGCGTTGAGCCGCAGATTGTCCGAAGCCTCGTAGGAAGCGATGAAACGCGGGCTGAAGCCGCTCGACTCCGTCCGGTCGGTCTGGTCGTCGCCATTGGCGAACAGGCCGCCCGAGACGAACCGGCGCTCCTCGGAGAAGTCGTAATAGCGGCCGCCCGCGGTCAGGGTGAAGCGGTCGGTGAGATCGTAGCTGGCCTCGCCGAACACCGCCGTCTGCCGGATATCGTAGGGCAGGTCCGAATTGTAGGGCGAGTCCGCCGGGAAGCCGTTGGCGACCGCGGCCGACGTGCCGGCACCGAGGGTCGCGTCGGTGAAGGCGTCGTAGCCGGGGGTCGGCAGGCGCTGCCGGTAGAAGCGGTCGATGTCGGAATAGAATCCGCCGACGACCCACTGGAACGGCCCGTCGCCGGTCGAGCTCAGCCGGAGCTCCTGGGTGAAGGTCTCGAGGTCGGTCCGGTCGACCAGATTGGACGGCAGCAGCACGGCCGCGTCCGGAAAGCCTAGGTCCACCGAGACGCTGCCGCTGAGCGCGCTCGCGTCGCGGCTGACCAGGATCTCACGGTTGATGTAGCTGGTCACCGATGTCAGCTCGACGCCGCCGAATTCGAAGCTGGCGGTGAAGTCGGCCAGCAGCGTCTGATCCTCGAAGGACTCGTCGAGCAGCAGGAAATGCTCGCGCTCGTCGAACGTGACGGCCGGGCGCGTCGTCGTGAAGGGATTGGCCAGGACGTTATAGGATTCCTGGCGGTTGAAGCCGTCGGCGCGGATCTCCTGATAGACGATGCGCGGCGTGAACCGGATGTCCGGCGTCGGCTGGAAGGTGACGGCAAGGCGGCCGCCGATGCGTTCGCCGTCGTTCACATTCTCGTCGACGCCGCCGCCTTCGCGAAGCGCGTCGGTGAAGCCGCCATAGCGGGTATAGTAGCCGACGGCGCGAATCGCGACGCCCTCGCCCACGGGCAAGTTGATCATGCCTTTGAGGTGGCCGCCGATATCGTCCTCATGGACGAGGTTGAGATTGCCTTCGACGAGCCCCTCGATCCGGTCCGGATCCGGCTGATTGGTGATGTAGCGGATCGTGCCGCCGACCGACCCGGAGCCGAACAGGGTCCCCTGCGGCCCCCGCAGCGTCTCGACCCGATTGAGGTCGAAAAGGTCCAGGTCGGGGGTGAAAAGCGACAGCGAGATGACGGATTCGTCGAGATAGACGCCGACCTGCTCCTTCACGCCCGGCTGGTCGCGGACGATCTGGCCGGCGGAGACGCCGCGGACCGACACCTGGCTCTGGCCGGGGCCGAGATTCTGGATGGTGAGCCCGGCGACGTTGCGCGACAGATCCTCGATCGTCGTCGCGCCGGAGCGCTGGATGGCGGCCTCGGTCTGGGCGTTGATGGAGAAGGGCACCTCGAACAGGGAGGTCTCGCGCTTGGTCGCGGTGACGATGATCGTCTGGTCGTCCGTGGCGGCATTGGTCGCCGTCTGGTCCTGCGCGGCGGCCGGGATGGCGCCGAGCGAGGCCATGCAGGCCACCGAGCTGACGAGAAAGATCTTTCGCGCAAACGCGCGTCGATGCAACATGGCACTCTCTCCCCTTGTGTTATGGAGAGAGAATTACTCCTTTATGCCGCCAACCAACAAGGAGCGGCGAAGCAAGACTGCAATTGAGTGCGCGATTGTTGCGGGGAAGCAACAGAGCTTGTCTGCGCCGCGACTGTGACTCGACTTGTGGTAGCGCTAACACTTGCAAAGTAGCAGCCGGGACTATCTTGGCGATTGTATGCGTTGCACATCATCGAAGGCCTGGCCTCGCCGCCTTCTTCGTCGATCGGGAGGCTGAGCGCAGCGCCTTCGCGCGGGCCGCTGGCGTGGGACGGCGCCGGCCGCCACATGGCCGCCTACCCTTTGGAAGATGTTCGAACGAATAAGCGGATCGCCGGGAGAGGCAGCTTGGTTATCGGCCGGTTCAGCCTTGCCGGGAACGCTTTCTAGGCGAAGGCCGGGATAAGCGGCAGAGATCCAGATGGAGTGGCGATGTCGCGCGATCACCGGAAATCGAGGGGACAAGGCGCCTCACGGCGTGGCGCGGAGGATATCGGCGACCGGCGCGGCGACGCGCGCAACCTGGCCTTGCTGCTGCGGGTCGCGGTGCTGATCAGGGGAGAGGCGCGTCAACTCTGCCTCGTCCGCAACCTCGCGGCGGGAGGGCTGATGGCGCGCACCTTCTCGCGTCTCGAGCCCGGGGAGGCGGTGGCGGTGGAGCTGACCGACGGCGAGCCGCTGCCGGCCCGCATCGTCTGGACGCAGGGCTATGAGACCGGCATCGCGTTCGAGCGGCCGATCGCGTTGACCGAGGCGCTGGCGCCGCCGTCCGGCGGACGCGCCCGCCCGCTCCGCCTTCCGCTCGACCGGCTGACGATGGTCCGCGCGGGTGCCGACATCGCCTTCGCTTCCGCCCGCGACATTTCTCCGAACGGAGCCCGGCTCGCCTGCGAGCACCCGCTGGAGCAAGGGGCCGCCGTTACCCTGACCTTCGAGGGTTTCCGGCCGATCGAAGGCGTGGTGCGCTGGCGCCGGGGCAGCTGCTGCGGGATCGGCTTCAACCATGCCATCGCGCCGGCCGAGCTCGGCCGCTGGCTGGCATCCTGAAGCGGCCCGCGACTCGATCTTTACGATTCGTTAATGAATGTGGATCAGCGTGATCCGGGGCCAGGCGGGGGGACCATGACCGCGAGGGCCCGATGCGCACCCTGCGACCCGACCAAGTACCGCCGGCCGAGGCGCGCCGGACGCCGGCGCCGCCCGTCATCGCCCTCGTCGTCGACGATCACGACCTTGTCCGCGCCAGCATGGCAGAGATGGTCGAAGCGCTCGGCTATCGGGTGATCGGGGCCGCTTCCGGCGAGGCGGCAGCGCGGATATTGGACGGGCGCCACGAGGTCGGCCTGCTCGTCACCGACCAGATCATGCCGGGGATGAGCGGCACGGATCTGGCCCGCATCGCGCGGAGCGCCCATCCCGGCTTGCCGGTGATTCTCGTTTCCGGCGGGCCCGAGCCCGACGGACTGCCGCCGGGCCTGCTCTGTCTCGCCAAGCCTTTCCGCAGAGCCCAGCTGCAGGCCTGCCTGGCGAGCGTGAACATGTCCGGGATCGAGGAACCGGCTCAAGCGGCGGACGGGCCCCCTGCCGGCCCCTCGCCCGCGGAACCCGGCCCGCCGCGGCCCGTTGCCGGATGAGACGCCGCCAAGAGGGAAGAAGATGCCGAACGCGAGACGGCCGAACGCGAGAAGGGACGTCGTCGTCATCACCGGCGGCACGGCCGGCGTGGGTCGAGCCACCGCACGCCTCTTTGCCGGGAAAGGTGCCGACGTCGCCGTGATCGCGCGCGGCCGCGAGGGGCTGGAAGCCACGCGCGGCGAGATCGAGGCGCTGGGCGCCCGTGCCTTGGCCATCCAGGCCGACGTCGCCGATGAAGACGCCGTCGAGGCCGCCGCCGCGCGGATCGAGGATGAGCTCGGTCCGATCGACATATGGGTCAACAATGCCTTCGCCGGCATCTTCTCGACCTTCATGGAGATGACCTCCGAGGAATATCGGCGGGTGACCGACGTCACCTATTACGGCCAGGTACACGGCACGCGCGCCGCCCTGCGCCGGATGCTTCCGCGTCGCCGCGGCTCGATCGTCCTCGTCGGCTCCGCCTTGGCCTATCGCGGCATTCCGCTCCAGTCGGCCTATTGCGGCGCGAAGCATGCGGTCCAGGGTTTCCTCGACGCGGTACGCTGCGAGCTGATCCACGCCGACAGCCCGGTGAGGCTGTGCATGGTCCAGCTCCCGGCGCTCAACACGCCGCAATTCGACTGGGGCCGCGTCCATATCGACAGCAAGCCGCGGCCCGCGGGCAAGATCTACCAGCCCGAGGTGGCGGCGCGCGCGATCCGCTTTGCCGCTTATTCGCGCCGCAAGGAGGTGTGGGTCGGACGGACCACGATCGAGGCGATCGTCGGCGACGCCCTCGCTTCCCCCTGGCTCGACCGCTATCTCGGCGCCACCGGCGTCGACGGCCAGGCGACCGGCGAGCCGCTCGAGCGCGGCCGCCGCGACAATCTGTTCGAGCCGGTCCCCGGCGATCCGGGCGCCCATGGCCGCTTCGACGCCCAGGCATCGCCGTCGAGCCTGCAGATGGTTCTCAATCGCCACCGCGGCGCCGCCGTCGCGGCCGGCGCCGGTGCCGCGCTCGCCGCCGGCACGGCCTGGCTGCTCCGCAACCGCGCCCGCCGCGCCGCCGACTGAGCCGGCCTGACGCGGGCGCGTCCGTCATTCGGCCGCGAGTCTGATCCCGGGGCCGAGGCCGACCTCACTTTCGAAGCTTACGGATGCTCGTTCGGCGGGGCGTCGTCTTTCACCGGTTCGCGACGTCGATGCGCGGTAGCGGATAGGATCCGCAGCGCTCGCCGGTCAGCGGTGGGGCGATGTGAGCAGGCTCAGCGGCCTGCGCTGCAGGCGCCCGCGCAGGTCCTGCATCGTCACCTGGTCGACCGCCATCTCCTTCTGCTCGGACCCGACGATGCGGGCAAGATGGCCGAGCTGCTGATTGATCCGGTCGATCGCCTGCAGCTGGGTGGCATAGCGGTGCAGGAGGATGGGTTCGCTGACCAGGACGCCGCCGATCAGGTCCAGATGCCGGCGGATGCATTCGAGCTCCTCGGCGATCCGGTGATCGAGCGGATCCTGGGAGGGATCGGGCTTGGGCGCGGCCGGCTTGAAGAGGGTCGGACGCTTCGCGCGCCCTTCCCGCCTGACCTGGGCCTGAAGCTCGTCCACGCGCTGCTGATGCTCCGGCACCCCGCCCGCGGCAGGCAACGCGCCCCCCTCCCTGTTCAGCATCTCGTTCTCCCCAAACCAGGCCGACCTACACGCACGATGGTAAAAAGCTGGCTAATGTCGGTCGCAAGCCGGGATAGGCCTCACGAGCGGCGCCGCCGGCTCCCCTCGACGATGGCAAGCAAGGCGGATTTCAGCGCGTCCAGCCTTTCCTGGTCACCGCGGATCGGCAGATAGTCGCCCGCATAGAGCGGCGGCCGCTGCCGCGCCTTCCAGGCATTGATCAGCCGCTCCAGGAATGGCGGCAAGCTCCATCCCTCGCCATATTCGACGCAGACCAGGTTGAGGCATTCTCGCTCCCGCGCGCCGAGCGTGGCGACGATGGCTGCCCAGGCCCGGTAGCGCAGGTCGGTGGCGGTGATCGCACTGCTCGGCATCGACTGGCCGATCCGCTCGAGATTGTGCGTCTGGACGCCGCCGCCGAACGTGGCTCGGTAGAGACGGCACCATTCCTTGCCATGCTCCAGCAGCACCCGGCCGTCGACCCGCGTCCCTTCGAGCAGGCCGAGCGCATGGGCCTGGCCGAGGGCGCAGTCGAGATCGTCTCCGGCCCGGACTTGGCCGTGGCGCAGGTAGAAGGTGCGATGCGACCGCACCCGCGCATTGCCTTCGTCGCGCAGCGGCTTCAGCTTGCCCGAGGGGTAACGGTCCCCGCTCTTCTTCTTCCGTCCCGCGTTGCGCCTGGCCATGATTGTCGTCCCTTCCTTCGATTCACAATCTACAAGAAGATTGTACCTTGTTCAACAATTATCTTGTAGGTAAACAGGCTGCGATGGAGGGAATGATGGCCAATGGCAAAGCGGATGTTCTCGAGGCGGGGCGGTGGCTCGCGGAGAAGAGGTCGGAGATCGGCGCCTCTTCCATGCTGGTCGCGCGCATGGCGACCCTGATCGCCAATCGACAGGGCGATCCCGTCAAGATCCACCAGCAGCAGATCTCGGACATCGAGAATGCCACCGAGGACAAGGGGCCCCGCTCTCTGCGCCCCTGGTTCCGCTATGTCCGCGCCGCGTTCGATTCGGGCGTGATCGCCGACGCGCTCGGCAAGGCGCGGCCGGAAGGGGAGGCTACGGCGGACGAAACCTATTATATCCAGTCGGCGACCGGGGAGATTGTCGGCCGGCTGACCTGGTTCGCGCGGCCGCGGCCGCCCGAGAGCGGCTGAGCCCTACAAGAGGCCCTTGACTTTTACATGATTATTGTATATATCGCCTGCCCGAGGGGAGGGAGGCGGGATGCCGGGTGGACTCGTGGACTTCATCGGCGGAGGCGGCAAGGCTGCTCGCTTCCTGCGCGACCTCGCCCCCGCGGCGCCGGTTGTTCGTCTACCGGTTCGAGGAGGTCGAGCCTCGGTTCGTCGGCCGCCGCGTGCGGCGCCTGTCGCGGCTCTATCGCGCGGCCCAGCCCCGCCTCGACAGCGAGGAATGGCGGACCTGGCTCGCCGACGACCCGCAGAGCGCGATCGCTCGCGCCGTCGACGATCGCCGTCGGCAGGGAGATGCGAGGCCGGTCATGGCTGAGCCCGCGGAACGGCTGATGCGGCACCACCACAAGCGGGTGGCGCATGGTGAAGATCCGGCCAGCCCCGAATTCCGGGGGAGCGGAGCCACGCAGCGAACCGAGGCGGCGCCGGGAAGGGACGGAGTCGGAGGCAACGCTACCAACCTGTTCTATTGTGCGACGAAACGGGCATTTGGCGGGATGGACCGCATCGGAAAAGAATGACATGTAAGGCCCTCTGTTTCTCCTGGACCTGGCTGGAGCATCCATGACCGCCGAACCCGTCGAGGCCCTGTCCCCTGCGACCAATTCCCCCGCTACCGTCGGCGAGCTGATGTCGCCGCCGATCGGCGTCTTCCGCCGCGACATGACCGTCGCCGAGACGGTCGAACTGCTGCGCGAGCTGACCCGGGCCGCTTTCATCACCTATTGCTACATCACCGACGACAGCGGCAAGCTCGAGGGCGTGGTGGTGATGCGCGACATGCTGCTCGCGACGCCCGAGACGAAGCTCGAGGACATCATGCTGCGCAACCCCTTCTGGCTGCGCGTCGAAATGCCGCTCGACGAGGCGCTGAAGGTGGCGGTGTCGAAGCATTTTCCGGTCTATCCGATCTGCGAGGCCGACGGCACGCTGCGCGGGCTGATCCGCGGCGACGAGCTGTTCGCCGAGCAGGCGATCGAGATCAGCGCCCAGGCCGGTAAGATGGTCGGTGTCGAGAAGGAGGAGCGCCTTTCGACGCCGATGCGCAAGAGCCTGTTCATGCGCCACCCGTGGCTCCAGCTCAACCTCCTCACCGCCTTCATCGCAGCCGGCGTGGTCGGCATCTTCGAGGGCACGCTCGACCGCCTCGTCATCCTCGCGGTCTTCCTGCCGGTGCTCGCCGGCCAGTCCGGCAATACCGGCTGTCAGGCGCTGGCGGTGACCTTGCGCGGCATGACCCTTGGCGACCTCAAGCCTGGCTCGGAACGCACCCTCGTCGTCAAGGAGGGCATGCTCGGCCTTTTCAACGGTCTGCTCGTCGGCGTTACCGCGGGCTTGGGCATGTTCGCTTATGCGACGATGCAGGGCGAGGCACAGCCGGCCCTCCTCGCCGGCGTCGTCATGTTCGCGATGGTGGTCAGCTGCGTCAGCGCGGGCCTTGCCGGAGCGCTCATCCCGATGGTGCTGAAGCGGCTCGGCGCCGATCCGGCCACCGCGTCGAGCATCTTCCTGACCACCGCCAGCGACGTCGTCAGCATGGGCGTCTTCCTGTCGGTCGCGACGGTCCTGATCGTCTGATCTCGCCGCGGCGCGGAGACCGGACGCCGGCGCCGCGCTGCCGGCGAACCGGAAGAAGCTCATCCCATCGAAGGCGGCGCGCCGGCGGCGCCCGCGGGGCGGCGGCGACCGGCGCCGCCCTGGCGATGGTGTTCGCCGGCGGTTGACGCCGGTCCCGGGAAGGGGCCATTCACGGGACGCTCAGCTTCACAGGCGGATCAGGCCCGCATGAATCGATTTCGCCGGACGTCCCTCCTGCTCGCGGCCGCCGCCCTGTTCAGCGGATATGCGTGGGCACAGACACCGGACGAGCCGCTCGGCGAGTTGCTCGAGGTGATCCCGCTGCCCGAGGACAGGCCGACCCCGGCGCTGTCGCCGGAATCCCCCGCCAAGCCCGAACCGGCACCGATGCCGGCGCCGACGCCTCCGGTGCGACCGGGATCGGTCGTCCCGGTCGACCTTCCCCCCTCCTCGATACCGGAGGAAGCCCTCCCGGCTCCGGCCGAAGCCGAGGCGGTTCCCGTCGAGGTGGCGGCGCCGCCGGCCACGGACATGGCCGACCAAGGCGCTGCAAAGACCGACGCGGACGCGGCGGCGGAGGCCGATGCGCGCTGGACCGAGATGCAGGAGCAAAGGCGGCGGGACATCAATGCCGTCGAATCGCCGATCATCGATCGCCTCAACGCCGAGGTCGCGGCCCGCGCGGCAGCCGAGACCCGCCGGATCGAGGAGGAGCGCGCCGCCTACGAGCGCAGCCTGATCGAGGCCGAGGAGGAAGCGCGCCGGGTCGAAGCCGAGCATCGGGCGGTGATGGAAGAGCATGCCCGCCGCGTCGCACGCGAGCAGGCGGAGTATCGCGCCCGGGTCGAGGCCTGTCTGAACGGCGATCGTCAGGCCTGCCGCACTCCGGACGAGAAGCGGTGAGTCTCGGAGCGGCCGATCTGCACGATTGAAAGACCCGGGCCGGGGTCCCAGATGAGACACTCGCTCTCCGAAGGATCCGAATTGCCGTCCGGCCATGACTTCATCGCCGCGAGAATAGGCCGCCTGGTCGCCTTGCTGACGCTGCTGGTGACGGCGCTGCTCGCGGTGCCGCTCGAGCCTGCGTCCGCGGCCGGCCGCGGTCAGGGTCCCTTCTTCACCGCCGCATCCGACCTGCCCAAGGCCCTGGTGCCGCGGCCGCTCTCGGTCGTCGACGGGCTGGCCCGCTTGCCGGACGACGGCAGTGGCGGCAGCGGTGGCGATCATCCCGCCGGCCTCTCTGCCGGCGGAACGGATCTTGCCCCCGCTTCTCGGGTCCGCCTCGCGCATCCGCGTGCGACCGCCACCGGCGGCGCGGCCCTTTCGGCCGGCTGTCACTACAGCCCGCGCGCTCCGCCCCTCGCCTGACGCTCCCGGCGCATCGCGCCGTCATCTTCCTTCATCCTTATCCACCGGCCGCGGCCTTTCTGCGGCCGGTGCGGAGCATCGCGAGTCACCGATATGAAGACTGCCAATGTCGTCCACGTGCGGGACAAGGGCCCGCTCGCCGCCTCCCAGCCGCTTATGTCCGAGCCGGACGAGGATCGGCGTATCGACCGCATCGCCGATCTCTTCCGCCTTTATCCTCACATCGCCGAGGCGGAGAAGGCCGGGCTGCTGGATTTCCTCAAGAATGGCCGCCAGCTCGACATCGGCCTGGCCAGCGCGCGCGAGGGCGTCGCCGCGCGGATGATGCAGTTCCGCAAGGACCACGCCCGCGACTTCCGGCTGAAGCCCCACCAGATGCTCGGCTTCACCGCCCTCGTCCTCGGGCCGCTGATCGCTTTGGCCTGGGCCTGCTTCGGCTGATCCTCGGGCCCGGGAGGATGTCCTCCCGGGCCCCTCCCCTAAGCGAAGTTGCGGCGAAGCAGCGCGCGTATCTCGGGCCGGCAGGCGCCGCAATTCGACCCCGCCCGCAGCAATGACCCGACTTGCTCGACGCTGCCCAGATCATGCTCGGCGATGGCCTGCGCGACCCGGTCAGCCGTGACCTCGAAGCAGGCGCACAACATCGGGCCGGCGGCCGGCCGCGCGCCGAGCGGACGGCCGGCGAGCCATTCCGCAGCCGAGGCTGCCTCGTCGTCGCCTGCCAGCTGCCCGATCAGCCACTCGCGCGGCGGCAGCGAGCCGGGCCGCCCTATCAGCAAAGCCCCCTCGAGCTTCCCCTCCCGTTCGACGACGATGCGCAGCTGCCGGCGCGCCGCGTCATTGGCTTCGACACGGTGACCGGCGGGAAGCAGGCGCTCCGCCTGCGGGGCCGGATCGCCGCTGCCGGCCAGCTCGACCAGCCAGCCGCCGGCGAGCCGGATCCGGACCGCGTAGAGGGTGCCGATCGCCGCGGGCAGCGTCCGCGCGACAAGGAAGCCGTGCCAGTCGACCGCCGCCTTGGCGATCGCCGCCGGCGTCGCCTTGAAGCCGGGCTGGCCCGAATGCGGGTCGACGAGCGGCCGCGTCAGCAGCCCGGTCCGGCCGCCGGTCGCCTGCCGGTCGGTCCAGTGGATCGGCACGAACAGCTCGCCGGGACGGTGTCGGTCTGTGAGCCGGGCACGGAACAGGCTCGCGGCCTGCGGGGTCGCGACGCGCACCAGGTCGCCCTCGGCGATGCCTGCGGCCTCGGCATCGGCTGGAGCGATCTCGACGAAGGGCTCGGGCCGATGGCGCGCCAGCCGCGGCGACAGGCCGGTGCGGGTCATGCTGTGCCATTGATCCCGATAGCGCCCGCTGTTGAGCAGGAGCGGCCAGCGCGCCAGCGGCGCTTCCGGCCGCGCCGGCCGCATCGCGACCAGCCGCGCCTTGCCGTCGGCGGTGGGAAAGCGGCCGTCGGCGAATGGCCGCCCGCCCCACTGCCAGGGTTCCATCGCCGCATAGCCGGCGTCGGACAGGCCGGCGTGACGGCCGAGGTCGAGCCGCCGTTGACCGTCATTCTGATACGCGCACAGCCGGACATGCTCGCGATAGATGTCGGCCGGGCCGCGATAGGCGAAGGCGTCGCCCCAGCCCATCCGCCGCGCCACCTCGGCGACGATCCACCAGTCCGGCCGCGCCTCGCCGGGCGGAGACAGGAAGGGTCGCTGCCGGCTGATCCTGCGCTCCGAATTGGTGACGGTGCCGTCCTTCTCGCCCCAGGCGGCCGCCGGCAGCTTCACATGGGCGAAGCGGCTGGTGTCGGTCTCGGCGATGCAGTCGGAGACGACGAGGAAAGGGCAGCGCGCCAGCGCCGAGCGCACCTCCCCCGCATCGGGCAGGCTCACCGCCGGATTGGTGGCCATGATCCAAAGCATCCTGACGCGGCCGTCGCGCACGGCGCGGAACAGGTCCACGGCCTTCAGCCCCGGCTTCGACGCGACGTTCGGCGCGGCCCAGAAGCGGCGCAGGCGCTCCACATTGTCGGGGCCGAAATCCATATGGGCGGCGAGGCTGGTGGCGAGGCCGCCGACCTCGCGCCCGCCCATCGCATTGGGCTGGCCGGTTATGGAGAAAGGAGCGGCGCCGGGCCTGCCGATCCGCCCGGTCGCCAAATGGAGATTGAGGATCGCATTGGCCTGGTCGGTGCCGCGCACCGACTGGTTGATCCCCTGGCTGAACAGGGTGACCGTGCGCGGACGCTCGGCGAACAGCCGGAAAAAGGCTTGGACGTCGGCCGGCGCCAGGTCGCAGGCGCGCGCCACCGACCAGGGATCGCCCGCTTGCTCGATCGATGACCAGAAGCCGTCCGGGACGTGGACGCTACGGGCGATGTAGGCGTCGTCGACCAGGCCGCTGCGGCGGCAATGCGCGAGCAGACCGTTGATCAGGGCGATGTCGGTGCCGGGTCGCAAGGCGAGGTGCAGGTCGGCCTCCTCGGCCGTCTCGGTCCGGCGCGGGTCGACGACGACGATGCGGGTCCCGCGCGCCTCGCGGGCGGCGAGGATGCGCTGGTGGAGAACGGGATGGCACCAGGCGGCGTTGGAGCCGATCAGGACGACGAGGTCGGCCTGGTCGAGATCGTCATAGCCGGCCGGGACGATGTCCTCGCCGAACGCTCGGACATGGGCGGCGACGGCGCTCGACATGCACAGGCGCGAATTGGTGTCGACATTGGCCGATCCGATGAAGCCCTTCATCAGCTTGTTGGCGACGTAATAATCCTCGGTGAGGAGCTGGCCCGACAGATAGAAGCCGACGCTGTCCGGACCGTGGTCGCGCACGCAGGCCGCCATCCGCCGCGCGACCAGGCCGAGCGCCCGGTCCCAGCTGGCGCGCCGGCCGTGGACGATCGGGTGAAGCAGCCGCCCCTCGGGGGTAAGCGTCTCGGCCAGGTTGGCGCCCTTGGAGCACAAGCGGCCGCGATTGGCCGGGTGTTCCGGATCGCCCTTGATCTCCGCCTGGCCCTCGGCCGCGCGGGCGAGGATGCCGCAGCCGACGCCGCAATAGGGACAGGTGGTCCGGACCGACTCCATCTCAGGCGGCGCGGCCCACCACCGCCGCGCGCTTGAGCTGCACCCGGCCGGAGACGACCCGCACCTCGATTGTCGGCGTGCAGCCGATGTCGGCGCCCTCGGCCTGGCCGGTGGCGAGCGAGATGACCCAATTGTGCAGCGGACAGGCGACCTTGTCGCCATGGACGATGCCCTGGCTGAGCGGTCCGGCGCGATGCGGGCATTTGTTGACCAGGGCGTAGACGCGGCCCTCCCCGGTGCGGAAGACGGCGATCTCCTCGCCGCCCTGGACGGGGACGCTGCGGGCGCCGCGCAGCGGGATGTCCTCGATCGGGCCGAGGTCCAGCCACTCGCCGAACAGGCTGCGATCCATCAGGCATTCTCCTTCGGCCGGACCTCGGCCAGATGGTGGTGGAGGTGGCGGTCGCGACCGCGCGCGCGCTGCGCCCACGGATCGTGCTGGCTGTGCCGCTGCGACTGGCGGAACCTCTCGGCGAGCGCGCCGCGGCTCGCCGGATCGAGGATACGGGCCCGGATCGGCTCGATCCCGACCCGCTCGATCCACGGCGCCGTCCGCTCGAGATAATGCGCTTCCTCGCGGTAGAGCTGCACGAAGGCGGCGCAATATTCGATCGCCTCCGCCTCGGTCTCCACCTTGCACAGGAGGTCGGTGCCCCTCAGCCTGATGCCGCCATTGCCGCCGACATGCAGTTCGTAGCCGCTGTCGACGCAGATCACGCCGAAATCCTTGATCGTCGCCTCGGCGCAATTGCGGGGGCAGCCCGACACCGCCATCTTGAACTTGTGGGGCATCCAGCTGCCCCAGCTCATCTGCTCCAGCCGGACGCCGAGTCCGGTCGAATCCTGGGTGCCGAACCGGCACCATTCGGAGCCGACGCAGGTCTTCACCGTCCGCAGCGCCTTGCCGTAGGCGTGGCCCGAGACCATGCCGGCCGCGTTGAGGTCTGCCCAGACCGCCGGCAGGTCCTCCTTGCGAATGCCGAAGATGTCGAGCCGCTGGCCGCCGGTGACCTTGACCATCTTCGCGTCATATTTCTCGACGACGTCGGCGATCGCCCGCAATTCCTTCGGGCTGGTGATCCCGCCCCACATGCGCGGCACCACCGAATAGGTGCCGTCCTTCTGGATGTTGGCGTGGAGCCGCTCGTTGACGAAGCGGCTCTGCTCGTCGTCCGCATAATCGCCCGGCCAGGCGCAGAGCAGATAGTAATTGAGCGCCGGCCGGCAGGAGGCGCAGCCGTCCGGCGTCGCCCAGTGCAGCTTGTGCATCACCTCGGGAATCGACTTCATCCCCTGAGCGACGATCTCGCGCCGCACGTCGCCATGGCCGAAGCTGGTGCATTTGCACATCGTCCGGACGGCGCGCTCGCCGGCATAGGACTCGCCGAGCGTCGAGGCGAGCAGCGCCTCGACCGGTCCCGTGCACGATCCGCACGACGCCGAGGCCTTGGTGAGAGCGCGCACGTCGTCCAGCGTCGCCGCGCCCTGCTCGGCGATGGCGGCTATGATCCTGCCCTTGCACACGCCGTTGCAGCCGCAGATCTCCGCCTCGTCGGGCAGTGCCGCAACGGCGTCCTTAGGGTCCGCGGCGCCGCCCTCCGCGAAGGCGCGGCCGAAGATGATGTTGTCGCGCAGCGGCGCGATGTCGGCGCCCTCGCGGAGCAGCTGGAAATACCAATTGCCGTCCTCGGTGTCGCCGTAGAGCACCGCGCCGACCAGCCGCTCGCCCTGGACGATCAGCCTTTTGTAGACGCCGCGCGCCGCGTCCCGCAGGACGATGTCCTCGCAGCCCGCGCCGCCGGCCAGGTCGCCCGCCGAGAAGACGTCGATTCCGGAGACCTTGAGCTTGGTCGACACGGCCGAGCCGGCATAGGGGCGCGGGCCCGTGGTGAGCCCGTCGGCGACGGCGCGGCACATGTCCCAGATCGGCGCCACCAGCCCGTAGCATTGGCCGCGATGCTCGGCGCATTCCCCGACCGCGAGCACGTCCGGGTCGCTCGTCACCATATGATCGTCGACGACGACGCCACGGCCGACCTCGAGGCCCGCCTCGCGCGCCAGCGCGGCATTGGGGCGGATCCCGACCGCCATCACCACCAGCCGCGCCGGCACCTCGCGGCCATCCTCGAGCCGGACACCCTCGACGCGTCCGCCCCCGTAAATCTCGCGGGTCGAGGCGGAGGTCAGGATGGTCTGCCCTCGCGCCTCGAGGCTGGACTTGAGCAGCCAGCCGGCTGCCTCGTCGAGCTGGCGCTCCATCAAGGTCGGCATGAGATGGACGACGGTCACCCGCATGCCGCGGCGCGAGAGGCCGTGCGCCGCCTCGAGGCCGAGCAGGCCGCCGCCGATCACCACCGCCTCGCCGCCGTCCTCGGCCGCCGCGAGCATCGCGTCGACGTCGGCCAGTTCCCTGAAGGCCACCACGCCGGGCAGGTCGTGGCCGGGCACCGGGATGATGACGGGATCCGAGCCGGTGGCGAGCAGCAGCTTGTCGTAGGGGATGGCGGCGCCGCTGCGCGTCGTCACTCGTTTCGCCCTCCGGTCGACCGCCACGGCCGGGTCCCCCGACACGAGGGCGATCTTGTTCTCCTCGTACCAGCCGGCGTCGTTGATGACGATCTCGTCGAAGCTCTTCTCGCCGGCGAGCAAGGGCGAGAGCATGATCCGGTTGTAATTGACGTGCGGCTCGGCGCCGATGATCGTGATCCGGTAGCGGTCCGGATCGCGGGCGAGCAGCTCCTCGACGGCGCGGCAGCCGGCCATGCCGTTGCCGATGACGACGAGGCGCGGCCGCGCGTCCGCCGGGTCCGCGGGCGGGGTCCAGTGCCGGCTCATCAGATCCGCACTCCCTTGGCGTCGAGCCCCCAGCTCGATCGCCAGCGCCGCTTGACCCGGTTGACCCCGGCCAGGGCGATCACCGCCAGCGCCGCGAAGATCAGGAAGCCGGGCTGGTAGCTTCCCACCGCCTGGCGCGCGAAGCCGAGGCTCGAAGCGAGGTAGAAGCCGCCGACCCCGCCGGCCATGCCGACCAGCCCGGTCATCACCCCGATCTCGCCCGGAAAGCGCTGCGGGACGAGCTGGAAGACGGCGCCGTTTCCCGCGCCGAGGGCGAGCATGGCGAGGACGAACAAAGCGAGCGCGGCCGGCACCGTGGCCGGGCCGAAGCTGATCCCGATCAGGGCGATCGCCGCGACCAGATAGACGAGACTGAGCGTGCCGGCGCCGCCGAAGCGGTCGGCGAGCGCGCCGCCGATCGGGCGGACCAGGGATCCGGCGAAGACGCAGGCGGCGGTGCAATAGCCGGCGGCGACGGTCGAGAGCGCGAACCGGTCGGTGAAGTAGAGCGAGAGCGATGCCGCCAGGCCGGAGAAGCCGCCGAAGGTTACGCCGTAGAGGAACATGAACCACCAGGCGTCGCGGGTCCGCAAGGGGGCGAGATAGCCGGCGGGCGATCGCGCCGGCGGTCGCCCCGGCGGATCCCGCGCAAGGAAGAGATAGAGGAGGAGGACGAGCGTCAGGGGAAGGGTGACGAGGCCGAGCACGGCGTTCCAGCCGAAGGCGGCGGCGAGCATCGGCGCGAACAAGGCGGCGAGCACGGTGCCGCTATTTCCCATGCCGGCAATGCCCATCGCCTTGCCCTGATGTTCGGGCGGGTACCAGCGGCTGGCCAAAGGCAGAGCGACGGCGAAGCTCGCTCCCGCCACGCCGAGGACGAGGCCGAGGGCGATCGTGCCCCCGAACGATCGAACCCCGATCGCCCAGGCGGCGCCGAGACCGAGGATGACGACGATCTGGGCGATCGTCCCGGTCAGCTTCGGCCCGATCCGGTCGACCAGCAGGCCGAGCAGGATCCGAAGCATTGCTCCGGCCAGCGTCGGCAGCGCCACCATCAGCCCCGTTCGAGCGGGATCGAGCCCGAGCTCTCGCGCTATGTCCGGCGCGAGCGGACCGAGCAGGACCCAGACCATGAAGGCGAGGTCGAAATAGAGGAAGGCGGCGAACAAGGTCGGGCGGTGGCCGGTGGACCAGAAGCCCGGCCGCGCCGGCCGGCGCGGCAGGTGGCTCGGGAAGGGATTTGGGGTCGCGGTCATGCAATACCTCGCCGAAACGAAAAAAGCCGCCTCGACATGCCGGGTCTCGGCCTGTCGGGCGGCACCATTGCCTGTAGCGGCCGGTCATCGGCCGCCTTATTCCCGTCGCCCCGCGCTGGACGGCCGGAATGGTTCTGTGAGGTCGGACGTCTTTGCCCGACTCGAAGAAGGATAGTCGTTCGCCGCTGCACTGCAACAAATTTCGCGCATGCAGCAATTGCAGCCGCGCTCTTGCGCCCCGCGCACGCGTCTCAGCCCGGGAGGGCGCGCAGATAATCGGCGATATGGTCGGGATCGAAGGCGCGGCCGTCGAAGAACAGGTCGGTGCCGAGCAGCAGCCGGCCCTGGACCGATCCGGCGCCGAGCTCGCCGTCGATCGCGCCCTCGAGCTTCGAGCTGGCGCCGGGCAGCGGCGCGCCGGTGCCGGCCAGCGCGCGCCGATAGACGTCGGGCCGGAACACCCGCCGCGCTCGCTCGGCATCCGCCTCCGAGAAGGCGCTTTTGTCCCATCGCACCATCTGGGAGTAGAGCCACGCGGCCTGGCTCACCCACGGAAAATTCGCCCCTTGGCGATATTGGAACATGAAATCGGGGATGTGGACCGGCTCGGTGCCCCGGCCGAGCAGGATCCGGTCCGAGATGGCGCGCCGGATCATGTCGGCCGAGCCGTCGAGATAGGCCGGTCGCGCCAGGATCGAGGCATGGATGTCGGCCAGCGCCGGATCGGCGAAGCGCGCGGCGGCGCGGTGCAGTGCGCGGATCAGGCGGTCGACCAGATCGGGGGCCTCCTCCATCCGGCGCGTGCGCAAGGCCAGCACCTTTTCGACGCCGCGGCGCCAGATCTGCGCCGTCACCAGCACGATCCGGCCGGCGCCGCGTTCGACGGCGACGCTGTTCCAGGGCTCGCCGACGCAGATCCCGTCCACCTCGCCCGCCGCCAGCGCATCGGCGGCGAAGGGCGGGCTGATCGTGACGATCTCGATGTCCTCGTCCGGCCGCAGCCCGCATTCGGCCAGCCAGTAGCGCAGCATGTAATTGTGGCTCGAATAGCGATGGACGACGCCGATGCGGACGCGCGCTCCGCGTTCGCGCCGCGCGCGCGCCGCCTGCGCGAGCCGTATCCCCGCGGCGCGCGGATCGCCGAGTCCGCGCCCCGGCACTACCGCGTCGGCGAGATCGGGCGCCAGCGTGACGGCATTGCCGTTGAGGCCGAGCACGAACGGCACCGACAGCGATGCCGGCGGGCGCCCCCGGCCAAGGCTGGTCGCGATCGCCAGCGGCGCGACTAAGTGGGCGGCGTCGCTATGGCCGTAGAGCAGGCGGTCGCGCACCGTCGCCCAGGTCATGTCGCGAACCAGCTCGATCGACAGGCCCTCCTCCTCGGCCAGGCCGAGCTCGTGCGCCAGGATCGGCACGCCGGCATCGACCAGCGGCAGGAAGCCGATCCGGATCCGGTCGAGCGTCATCCCTCCCCTCCCATCAGAGTCTCGGCGGTGACGATCGCCTCGGCCACCTCGGCGATGCGGCGATTGGAGCGCATCGCGTGGCTGCGCAGCAGGGCATAGGCGGCCGGCTCGTCGATCCGCCGCCGCGCCATCAGGATCGCCTTGGCCCGATCGATCACCGCGCGCTCGGCGAGCGCGCTCCGTGCCTCGTGAAGCTCGCGCTGGAGCTTGGAGAAGGCCTGGAAGCGCCGCACCGCGAGATCGAGGATCGGCTTGATCCGGCTCTTGGCGAGGCCGTCGACGATATAGGCCGAGACGCCGGCATCGATCGCGGCTGCCGTCGATTCCTCGTCGCTCTGGTCGACGAACATGGCGATCGGTCGCGCCAGCGCCCGGGAGACGGCGAAATATTCCTCGAGCACGTCGCGGCCGGGATTTTCGAGGTCGATCAGCACCACCTCGGGGCCGATCGCCTCGAGCCGGGCGAGCAGGCCGGTGCGTTCGGTGACGACGACGCTGTCGGTGAGACCGGCCTCGACGAGACCCTCCTGGATGATGCTCGCCCGGCCCGCTTTCTCGTCGATGATCGCGATGCGCACCGCGCGTTGCTATGCTGCGCCGCAGCATTCCGGCAAGCCAGGGTTAAGTTTTCACCGCCTTTTGGCTGGGCCTGCACCAGGCTAAAGGCGCCGTGGGCCGAAGGCGAGGGGCTCTCATCGGCTTCGAAGCGACGGCGCCCGGCGCGTCCCGGCACCGTCCTGCCGCACTGCGCAATATTAAACCGCAGATTAACAGCCAGTTCCGGAACCGCTCTGAGGAGTCGAGCATTTCCTCCTTGGGCCCGATCGCCCGGCTGTCCCGGCCGGTTCCCTGCGGACGGCCCATCACGAGGGATCATCGATGTCCTATTACAGCCTCCATTTCGTCAGCCCGACCATGGGCTATTTCGAGCGGGAGGAATCCTTCGACGCGGTCAACGACGAAGTGGCGATCGGCATCGCCCAGCGTCGCGCCGTCGACCAACCGGTCGAGCTGTGGTGCGGGGGACGGCTGGTCCGCCGCTTCGACACGGCGGAGGTCGCGCAGGAAGCCGCCTCGTCAGCGCCGAAGGTTGCTGCCTAGACCCTTTCGGCAGGATCGACGGATCCGGCGCTTCGGTCATCGGGCAAGCCCGCTCTCCCAATACAAAAGGGGCCCCGTCGCCGGGGCCCCTTCTTCTTGAACCGTCCGAGCGGTCGCTGCGGATCAGTCGTCGTCGCGGGTCAGGAAGGCGGGCGCGAATTCGGGCTCGCCCTCCTCGCGCTCCGGCCGGGCGCCGCCCTCGCGGTCGCCGCGCGGACGATCGCCACGCTCGCCACCGCTGCGGCCGCCGCCGCCGCCACCACCGCCGCCGCCGCGGCCCCGGCGCCGGTCGCCACGACCTTCGCCGCCGCCTTCGCGGCGGGGGCCACGGTCACCACGGTCGCCGCGGTCGCCACGCTCGCCCCGCGGCTCGCGCGCCGGTCGGGTGTCCTCCAGCTCCTCGCCGGTCTCCTGGTCGACGACGCGCATCGACAGGCGGACCTTGCCGCGCGGATCGATCTCGAGGACCTTGACCTTCACTTCCTGGCCCTCGGAGAGGACGTCGCGGACATTCTCGACCCGCTCCGCCTTGATCTCCGAGACGTGGACGAGCCCGTCCTTGCCGCCCATGAAGTTCACGAAGGCGCCGAAGTCGACGATGTTGACCACCTTGCCGTCGTAGATCTTGCCGACTTCGGCCTCCTCGACGATTCCGGCGATCCACTTGCGGGCCGCCTCGATCTGGGTGAGGTCGGAGGAGCTGATCTTGATCACGCCCTCGTCGTCGATGTCGACCTTGGCGCCGGTGGTGGCGACGATCTCGCGGATGATCTTGCCGCCGGTGCCGATGACGTCGCGGATTTTGTCCTTCGGGATCTGCATCGTCTCGATCCGCGGCGCGTGGGCCGACAGCTCGGACCGCGTATGGTCGAGCGCCTTGGCCATCTCGCCGAGGATGTGGGCGCGGCCTTCCTTCGCCTGGGCCAGGGCGACGCGCATGATCTCCTCGGTGATGCCGGCGATCTTGATGTCCATCTGCAGGGCGGTGATGCCCTCGGATGTGCCGGCGACCTTGAAGTCCATGTCGCCGAGATGATCCTCGTCACCGAGGATGTCGGAGATGACGGCGAAGTCGCTGCCTTCGAGGATGAGGCCCATCGCGATGCCTGCCACCGGCCGCTTCAGCGGAACGCCGGCATCCATCAGCGACAGCGAGGCGCCGCACACCGTCGCCATCGACGACGAGCCGTTCGACTCGGTGATGTCCGAAAGGACGCGGACCGTGTACGGGAATTCCTCGTGGCTCGGCAGCATCGGGTGGATCGCCCGCCAGGCGAGCTTGCCGTGGCCGACCTCGCGCCGCCCCGGAGCGCCGAACCGCCCCACTTCGCCGACCGAGTAAGGCGGGAAGTTGTAGTGGAGCATGAAGCGCTCGTAGGACAGGCCGGTCAGGCCGTCGATCATCTGCTCGCTGTCCTTGGTTCCCAGCGTCGTGCTGACGATCGCCTGGGTCTCGCCCCGGGTGAACAAAGCCGAACCGTGGGTGCGCGGCAGGAAGCCGACCATCGCCTCGATCGGGCGGACCGTCTTGGTGTCGCGGCCGTCGATGCGCCGGCCTTCCTTCAGGATGGCGGTGCGGACGATCTCGGCCTCGAGCTTCTTGCCGAGCTTCGACGCCTTCAGCTTGGTCTGCGGATCGGCATCCTCATAGGCGGCCTTGAGCGGGGTCTTGGCGGCGGCGATCGCGGCGACGCGCTCCGCCTTGCCGACCAGCTTGTAGGCCTGCTCGAGGCCGCTGCCGGCGAGCTCGCGCAGCTTGGCGAGGATCTCGTTCTGGCCGTCGTTGGAGGCGAGCTCCCACGGCTCCTTCGCCGCCTGCTCGGCGAGCCGGATGATCGCGTCGACGACCTTCTTCGACTCGGCATGCGCGAACATCACCGCGCCGAGCATGACGTCCTCGGACAGCTCCTTGGCCTCCGATTCCACCATCAGCACGGCGTCGCGGGTGCCGGCAACGACGAGGTCGAGCTCGCCCTCGGCGACCTGCTCCAGCGTCGGGTTGAGGATATATTCGCCATCCTGGTAGCCGACGCGGGCGCCGCCGATCGGGCCCATGAACGGAACGCCGGAGAGCGTCAGCGCGGCCGAGGCCGCGATCATCGCCAGGATGTCGGGCTCGTTCTCGCCGTCATAGGAAAGGACCTGGGCGATGACGAGGACCTCGTTGTAGAAGCCCTCGGGGAAAAGCGGGCGGATCGGGCGGTCGATGAGACGCGAGGTCAGCGTCTCCTTCTCGGTGGCGCCGCGCTCGCGCTTGAAGAAGCCGCCCGGGATGCGGCCGGCGGCGGAGAACTTCTCCTGGTAATGAACGGTGAGCGGGAAGAAATCCTGCCCCTCCTTCACCGATTTGGCGGCCGTCGCGGCGCACAGCACGACGGTGTCGCCGAGCCGGGCTATCACGGCGCCATCGGCCTGTCGGGCGACGCGGCCGGTTTCGAGGGACAGCGTCTTGCCGCCCAGCTCGATCTCTACTTTCTTGATGTCGAACATGTATGTTTTCCTTGCGTCCGGCCGCCCTATGCGGCCGGGGCCTCTGTGCGGGCGCTCTCGCCCGCCTGGTCGGACCCGATCGGTCCCATCGAGTCCGCGCCGGATTGCGCGGGCCCGATACGAAAAACGGCCTCGCGAGGAGGCCGTTTCCGGTTACTTGCGAAGCCCGAGCTTCGCGATGAGGGCGGTGTAGCGCGCTTCGTCCTTGCCCTTGAGATAATCGAGCAGCGAGCGGCGCTTGTTGACGAGCATCAGCAGGCCGCGCCGGCTGTGATTGTCCTTGGCGTGGGTCTTGAAATGCTCGGTGAGATTGCTGATCCGCTCGGTGAGGATCGCGACCTGCACCTCCGGCGAACCGGTATCGCCCGAAGTGCGGGCATTGTCGTTGATCAGTTCCTGCTTGCGCTCGGCGGTGACCGACATCGTTCATTCCTTTCGAACTAGAGGTTGAAGCCGCGCACCACCCGGAGATTTCCGGCTTCGGCTTCGACCAAAGCGACCGGAACAGACTGGTCGGTCGCAAGGTGAAGCCCCGGCTTTGCGGCAATCCCGATCAAGATCCGCCCCTGTCGGAGCGCTCCTGCCTGATCGGGGGTGACGGGAAGAGCCGGGATGTCGTCCAGCCCTGCCGTCAGCGGCAAGAGTGCCTGTTCAAGGTCGCGGGCCTTAGCGAGTTCGTCCAATTTGTCCAGCGAAATCGCCCCTTCGAGGGTGAAGGGCCCGGCCTTGGTCCTCCGCAACATGGTGACGTGGCCGACGCCATCAAGGGCCCGGGCGATGTCGCGGGCGAGCGAGCGGATGTAGGTGCCCTTGGAGACGAGGGCGGAGAGCGTGACCCGCTCCAGGCCCTTGCCGTCATCCCAGCGCAAGCTGGGATCTCCCTTCTCCTTCGTCGACTCTGTCGAGGCCGTGAGATCCTGGCTTTCGCCAGGATGACGCAAAGCAAGCCGGTGAACCGTCACCTGCCGCGAAGCCAGCTTCACCTCGGCGCCGGCGCGTGCCAGATCGTAGGCCCGCTTCCCCTCCACCTTCAGCGCCGAATAGGCCGGCGGCACCTGAACGATCGCGCCGGTGAAAAGCGGCAGCACCGCCTCGACCTGCTCGATCGTCGGCCGCCGCTCCGAATGCGCCACCACCTTGCCCTCGGCGTCGAGCGTGTCGGTCTCGGCGCCGAAGGCGATGGTGAAATCGTAGCCCTTGTCGGCGTCGAGCATCCGCCCGGAAAGCTTGGTCGCCTCGCCGAGCGCCACCGGCAGCACGCCGCTCGCCAGCGGATCGAGCGTCCCGCCATGGCCGACCTTCACTTTGGGATAGCCGCCCTCGCGCAGCGCCCTCTTCACGGCACCGACGATCGGAGTCGAGCCCGGCCCGACCGGTTTGTCGATGATCAGCCAGCCATGCACGCCCGGCGCTTAACGCCTGGGCGCCGTGGTGTCAGCCTTGGCGGCGCAGCCCCGCTTGGGCAACGGCCGCACGGGTCTCGGCCGCCGGGGCCGAGGCGGCTCCGCATGCGGTGCAGCGCGTCGGCGCGCTGCTCGACACGGCTGGGACCGGGCCCGCCTGGCCGGCGGCGATCAAGGCAAGGGCGGTGAACAGGACGCTGGCCATCTTCTTCGGATCTCCTCGATCCGGATGTGGGATGCGGCGCGATCGGATCAATACCGCGCCGCAACGATCAGGCGGCGGCGCCGGCCTCGCAGGTGAGAACGAGCCTCAGCTGCCTTTCCTCCGCCTCGCGCATGCGCTCGAAGAAGTGGCGGCGGCACAAGGCGACGTAGCGGTCGTTGCCGCCGATCTCGGTCTGGGCGCCGGCGCGTACCGCCCGCCCCTCTTCGTCGACGCGCAGGTTCATCGTCGCCTTGCGGCCGCACTCGCAGATCGCCTTGAGCTCGACCAGCGCGTCCGCCAGCGCGAGGAGCGCGCCGCTGCCCTCGAACAGCTCGCCCTGGAAGTCGGTCCTGAGACCGTAAGCGAGCACCGGAATGTCGAGCTCGTCGCAGATCGACGCCAGCTCCAGCACCTGGGCTCGGGTCAGGAACTGGGCCTCGTCTAGGAGGATGCAATCCACCCGGCGCCGCTTCATCTCCTCCTCGACCTCGACGCGCAGGCTCTTGCCGGGCGCATAGCTATTCGCCTCCGCCCGAAGCCCGATCCGGGAATCGATCAGGCCTTGGCCGGCGCGATCGTCGACGGCGGCGGTGTAGAGCATCGTCGCCATCCCCCGCTCGCGATAGTTGAAGTCCGCCTGGAGCAGGGTCGTCGACTTGCCGGCGTTCATCGACGAATAATAGAAATAGAGCTTGGCCATGGCTCAGGCCCGAAGGGTGATGATCGGCACCGGTGCCTGCTCCGCCGCCGCCTTGGGCATGCCTTTGTCGAACGTCACCAGCCCTTCTGTCTCGCGGCTGACGATCAAGTGGAGCATGTCGGCGAAATCGGCACCGTTGCGGAAGCGGCCCAGCGCCCAGAGAATCAGGTCGGGCTCGTCGACGACGATAGCGGGCAGGTCGAGAAGGTTTTCCATGGCATCGGCAATATCGCGCCGCTGCATCCTATATCGTGAGCTGAGCACCCAGACCGTCTCCAGGAGAACGGTGATCGGCACGAACAACGACTGTTCGAGCAGCGCATCGATGATGGTAATCTGGTCGGGATCGTCGCGCACGATGATGCGAACGATGACGTTCGTGTCGGCCGCCTTCAACCCTTCGGTGATCAAGGTTCCCGGCGCCAATGCTCGGGGGACGGGAAGCTGAGTTCCTCCACTGGGACCGCCGGGCCCTCATACTTCACGATCTTCCGGATCTCGGCCAGGACGTCCTCGGTCCGCCGGCCCGACTTGGCGAAGGGCCGCCGAAGCAGGATCCCCCTGGCGCTGGGCACGACTTCGAGCACCTGGCCCGGTTCGAAGCCGAGCTGCTCCAGCACGTCTTTCGGCAACTGCACCTTGCCGGCCGATTCGAGCTTGGTCTTCGCGTT
Source organism: Sphingosinicella terrae (assembly GCF_003347635.1). GTDB lineage: Bacteria > Pseudomonadota > Alphaproteobacteria > Sphingomonadales > Sphingomonadaceae > Allosphingosinicella > Allosphingosinicella terrae. Next base: position 44,488 of record NZ_QDFY01000013.1, on the reverse strand, counting down.
CACCGCCAATACCTAGACCCTCGCCGACGCCCCTTCAACCGTGGGCCATTCCCCGGCCAGGATCGAGAAGAGGACGGTGTCGCGGACATGGCCGGTCCAGGTGATCCGCTCGGCGCGGATCACGCCCTCGCGCACCGCGCCGAGCTTCGCCATCGCCGCCTGGCTGCGGGCGTTGCGGCTGTCGACGCGGAATTCGATGCGGCGAAAGCCGCAGGCGAAGGCGCGGCGGATCATCAGATCCTTGACCCGCCGGTTGAAGCCGGTCCCGCGCAGCGCGGGGACGTAATAGGTGTTGCCGATCTCGAGCACGCCCCGTTCCGGCTCGATGCCGAGATAGGCGCTCATGCCCACGATCCCGCCTTCGCCGAGGATCGCGAAGCCCTGCGTGCGCGGCCGTTGCCGGAGCTTGTCGAAATTGTCGTCGAACTGCTCGGGCCCCCAATTGACCGCATAGATCGGCCAGATGTCCATGTCCTCGGTGCAGGCCGCCCGGAGGCCTTCGCGATGCGACGGCGCCGCCGGCTCGAGGCGGATGCCGTCCGCCTCCATCGGCTCGGCCAGGGCTGGCGGAACGGTCATGAAGCGTCTCCTGGGACTGGATGCCGGCCTTGAGTCACGCCTCGCTGCGGCAGAAAGATGGCCATGGCGTGGCCGGGAGGTCAGGGCAGGCCGGCGACAAGGCCCTGCGGGTCGAAGGCGAGGCCGTCGCCCACCTCTTCGAGCGCGAGGAGCGGCCGGCGCTCGATCCGGATCCAGCGCACGTCTTCATCGTCGCTTTCCATGTTGCCCAGATCGATCCTTGCCCGCCCGGTCAGGAAATTGACGCTGATCGAGGTCGATTCGCCGCTGTTGCGCTGAATGTTGTCATAGTCGTAACCGATCAGCCGCATCGCGCCATCCTGCCATCGGAAGGTGAAGCCGACCGGTCCCATGCTCCAGCTGCCCGCGCTCCAGAAGCGCGGCATGACCAGCTTGAGCGTCCGGTTTTCGATCGTCAGCGCGGAGTCGGTCTCGTCGAACGGATCCTGCTGGGTGGGATACCTGCGGCGAGGGATGAGCGCGTGGTCCTGCACCACCAGCCGGTAGGGCCCGTCCGCCCCGCGCAGGGCGATCGCCAGGATGCGGGGATTGGTGTCGAAGACCGGCTCGCCGAGCCCCTCATTGGCAAGGATGTTGGCGGGATCGCGGCTGCGGATGACGAAGGCCAGATCGATGCGTCCGTCGCCGTCGAGATCGCCTTCCGCCCGCCGCTCCACCTGCCAGCCCGGCGGCGCGAAGCCGGCGGCGTCTGCCGCCGCTTGCGGGAGCGAGGGATAGGCGACTTCGCGAATCGCGAACGGTTCGGCCGCGGCGCCTCCCGCCAGGCCCAGCGTGACCAAGCCGGAAAGCCGCCGCCAGGAACGCATCCTCCCCTCCCTTATTCGCCGTCGTCTTCTTCCTCCTCGAGGTCCTGCGCCACTTTCGGTGACCGCAGCAGCCGGTCGATGCGGCCGCCCTCGTCGAAGCTCTCGTCGGGCAGGAATTTGAGGTCGGCGGCATATTTGGTGTTCACCCGGTGCGCGACTTCGCCCTTGAGGTAGCGCACGTTCTTCTTCAGCGCCTTCAGCACCGCTTCCTCGTCGGCGCCGAGCAGGGGCTTCACGAAGACGGTCGCGTGCCGAAGGTCCGGCGACATCCTGACTTCGGTGATCGAGACGCTGTGGCTGGCGAGCGTCTCGTCATGGACGTCGCCGCGCATCAGCACCTCCGACAAGGCATGGCGAACCTGCTCGCCGACGCGCAGCAGCCGCACCGAGCGGCCCTCCGGAGTCTCGTTGCGGCGCATCAGCCCTCTCCCACCACGCGCTCGGTGCGCATCACCCGATTGCTGAACGTGCCGCGCGCGACCAGGTCTCCCGCCTCGTCGAAGAGCTCGGCCTCGGTGAAGGCGATCGTCTTGCCGAGATTGACCACCCGTCCCTTGGCGACGAAGCGTCCCGGGCGCGCCGGCTTGATGAAGGCGATGCTGAAGTCGATCGTCGGAGCGTAGATCGCACCGCCGGTCCGGGCGAACAGCGCCGGCCCTTGGGTGTCGTCGAGCATCGCCGCGAGGAAGCCACCCTGCACCGTCCCGGCCGGGTTGAGGAAGCGATCGTCGGCGGTGAAGCCGATCTCGATCGTGCCGGCGCCCGGATCGACCGCGCGCAGCGTCCAGCCGAGCAAACGGCTGGCGGAGGGCAGCGGCAGCTTGTCGAACACGGATGGCGGCGCTTTATCCAACGGCATCTTCTCCTCTCCTCTTCAGGGGAGAGGTTGGGGAGAGGGGGAGTCCGAAAAATCCCCTTCGCCCACGGCCCCTCTCCCTTCACCGCTGCCGCGGCTCTTCCCTCTCCCCTGCAGGGGAGAGGGTCGGAGATTACAAGGTCCGCTCGCGCTCCTCGACTTCGTAGGTCTCGATGAAGTCGCCCGCCTTGAGGTCGGTCGTGTTCTCGAACGTGACGCCGCATTCGAGGCCGGCGCGCACTTCGGCGACGTCGTCCTTGAAGCGCCGCAGCGAGGCGATGGCACCAGTGTAGATGATGACGTCGTCGCGCATGATCCGGGCCTTGAGCGCCTTGCGGATATAGCCTTCGGTGACGAGCAGGCCCGCCGCCTTGCCGTGCTTGCCGGCCGAGAAGACCTCGCGGACCTCGGCGCGACCGACGACATTCTCGACGATCAACGGACCCAGCTCGCCGGCCATGGCCGATTTCACCGCGTCAGTGAGGTCGTAGATGACGTCGTAATATTGCATGGCGACGCCATCGCGTTCGGCGATCTCGCGGGCCTTGGCGTTGGCGCGGACGTTGAACCCGATGATCGGGGCGCCCGAGGCCCTGGCCAGGGTGACGTCGCTCTCGGTGATCCCGCCGACGCCGGCATGGAGCACGCGGGCGCGGATGTCCTCGTTGGAGATCTTGTTGACCGCGCTGACGATCGCCTCGACCGAGCCCTGGACGTCGCCCTTGATGACCAGCGGGAACTCGATCGCCTGCTTCTCCTTCAAGGCGGAGAACATCGTGTCGAAGCTGGCCGGGGCGGAGGTGGTGCGCTTGCGGTCGAGCACGCTCTGCCGATAGGCGGCGACCTCGCGGGCGCGGGCGTCGTTCTCGACGACGGTGAGCACGTCGCCGGCGGACGGGACGCCGGACAGGCCGAGCACCTCGACCGGCACGCTCGGTCCGGCTTCCTTCACCTGGCGGCCCTTGTCGTCGATCATCGCCCGGACCTTGCCGGAGATCGCCCCGGCGACGAACACGTCGCCGACGCGCAGCGTGCCGCGCTGGACGAGTACGGTCGCGAGCGGGCCCCGGCCCTTGTCGAGCTTGGCCTCGACCACGGCGCCTTCCGCCGCCCGGTCGGGATTGGCCTTGAGCTCGAGCAGTTCGGCCTGGAGCTGGATCGCCTCGAGCAGCTTGTCGAGATTGGTCTTCTTCAGCGCGGAGACCTCGACGTCCTGGACGTCGCCGCCCAGGTCCTCGACCACGATCTCGTGCTGGAGCAGCTCCTCGCGGACCCGCTGCGCACGCGCCCCTTCCTTGTCGATCTTGTTGATCGCGACGATCATCGGCACGCCGGCCGCCTTGGTGTGGTTGATCGCCTCCACCGTCTGCGGCTTGAGGCCGTCATCGGCCGCGACGACCAGGATCACGATATCGGTGACGTTGGCGCCGCGGGCGCGCATTTCGGTGAACGCCTCGTGGCCCGGCGTGTCGAGGAAGGTGACCTTCGACTTGTCGGGAAGCGCGACCTGATAGGCACCGATATGCTGGGTGATGCCGCCGGACTCGCCGGACACGACGTTGGCGCCGCGGATCGCATCGAGCAGCGAGGTCTTGCCGTGATCGACATGGCCCATGATCGTGACCACCGGGGGCCGCGGCTGCAGCGTCTCGGCCGGATCGACGTCCGTCTCGGTCTGGATGTCGACGTCGGCGTCGCTGACCCGGACCATGCGATGGCCGAATTCCTCGATCAGCAGCTCCGCCGTATCCTGGTCGATCGTCTCGGTGACGGTGACCGGCGTGCCCATCTTGAACAGGGCCTTGACCAGGTCTGCGCCGCGCTCGGCCATGCGATTGGCGAGCTCCTGGACGGTGATCGCCTCGGGGACGACGACGTCGCGGACCTGCTTGGCCTGCGGGCCCGACTGCTGATGGGCGCGCCGCTCCTTCTCGCGGGCGCGCTTGAGCGCGGCCAGCGAACGGGCACGGGCATCGCCCTCGCCCTCCAGGGCACGGGTGACGGTGAGCTTGCCGCGCTCGCGGCGATGCTCCTCGCGGCCGCGGCTCGGACGAGCCGGCTCCGGCCGCTTGACCGGAACATGGGCGCCCTTGGGACGCGCATGGGCGGGCCGGCGATCTTCTTCCTCCGAAGGGGCCTGCCCCGCGGGCGCGGCGGCGGGATCGGGCGCGGCGGCGGCCCTGGCCTCTTCCTCCGCCTGGCGCTTGGCATCTTCCTCGGCCTGGCGACGGGCCTCGTCCTCGGCCTTGCGATTGTCCTCGGCCCGGCGCCGTTCCTCGTCGCTCGCTTCCTTGGCCTGGCGGTCCTCGCGGCGGCGCGCTTCCTCGAGCGCGGAAAGACGGGCTTCCTCGGCTTCGCGGAGCAGCTTCTCCTGCAGCTCGCGGCGCGTCAGCGTATCGGCGGCGGCCGGGCGGACGGGGGGCTTGGGCTGGGGCGCCGGCTCGGGCGCGCGCGCTTCCGGTGCCGGCGCCGGTGCCGGCGTCGGCTCTGGCTTCGCCGTCTCGGCCTCGCCCGGGCGGCCCAGGATGCGCCGCTTCTTGACCTCGACCACGACGGTATTCGATCGGCCGTGGCTGAAGCTCTGCTTCACCTTGCCGGTCTCGACCGTGCGCTTGAGGCCCAGCGGCGCGCGCGCTCCGAGTTTCGGCTTGTCAGTCGTCTCGCTCATTCTGATCCTTCACCAAATTCCATTTCGGGCGCGCCGGACGCCTCCGCCGGAGCGGCTCCTAGCCCAGCCTCACGTCCGAGAAAAGCGCGCCAGCGGTCGATCGCCTGGCCGATGCGCGCTGCCGCGGCCCCATCCACGATGGCGACATGTACCACATTCTCGCGGCCGAGCGCCAACGACAATATGGTTCGTCCCGCCGGAAAAACCACCCCCTGGCGCCCGCTTCCTTCATCCTCCGAGCCGACTCGCCAGGCCTGGTCGAGCCGGCGCCGCCCTTCCTCGGCGGCATCGGCGGCGTGGATGAGCAGGCGCACCTGCCCGCGCCGCGCCGCGACCTCGATCTTGTCGCTGCCGCTGATCAAATTGCTGGCCTTGGCCTCGAGCCCGAGCCGGTCGAGTGCCGCCTGACGCAGCGCCGCCTCGACGCGCTCGCCGAGATCGTCGGGGATCCGGAGGTCGCCGGTCTTGAAGGCCCGCGCCAGCGCCGCCTTCAACCTGCCCTTCGCCTGGGCCGCCTCGAGCGTGGGGCGATCGACGCCGATCCAGGCGCCGCGCCCAGGCGCGCGGGCGCGCACGTCAGGCGCCACCTGCCCCTCGGGGCCGAGCGCGAGCCGGATCAGCTCGCTCCGGCCCGCGGTGCGGCGGGTGAGGATGCAGGTCCGCTCGGGGACGCTCTTCTCGGTCCTCAGCATAGGCCCCTCCCCGGAAACGGGGAGGGGACGAGGCGACCGTCGCTAGCCTGGGCCGCTAGGGTCTCATTGGGGAGTTTCCGCAACCGCGTCCTCCCCTTCTTCCTCGAACCAGTGGGCGCGGGCGGCCATGATGATCTCGTTGCCCTGCTCTTCGTTCAGGCCATATTCGGCGAGGATGCCGCCTTTGTCCTCGGACCGGCTGCTCTCCTGGCGACGGCGCGGCTCGACCCGGCGGCGCGCGATGAGCTCGTCGGTGGCGAGATCGGCGAGGTCGTCGAGGGTCTTGATCCCGGCCTTGCCCAAAGTGACCAGCATCTGCTCGGTGAGATAGGGGATCTCGGCGAGAGCGTCCTCGACGCCGAGACCGCGGCGCTCCTCGCGCGCGGCCGCCTCGCGGCGCTCGAGCGCCTCGGCGGCGCGGTTCTGCAGCTCGGCCGCGAGCTCCTCGTCGAAGCCCTCGATCGAGGACAGCTCCTCGGCCTCGACATAGGCGACTTCCTCGAGCGCGCCGAAACCCTCGGCGACGAGCAGCTGCGCCAGGGTCTCGTCGACGTCGAGCTCGTTCATGAACATCTCGGAGCGCTCGACGAACTCGCGCTGGCGCTTCTCGCTGGCATCGGCCTCGGTCATGATGTCGATCGCCGAGGCGGTCAGCTGGCTCGCCAGCCGGACGTTCTGGCCGCGGCGGCCGATGGCGAGGCTGAGCTGGTCGTCGGGGACGACCACCTCGATCCGGCTCTCCTCCTCGTCGATGACGACGCGGCTGACCGTCGCCGGCTGGAGCGCATTGACGACGAAGGTGGCGAGGTCGGGCGACCAGGGGATGATGTCGATCTTCTCGCCCTGCAGCTCCTGGACGACCGCCTGGACACGGCTTCCCTTCATGCCGACGCAGGCGCCGACCGGATCGATCGAGCTGTCGTGGCTGAGCACGCCGATCTTGGCGCGGCTGCCGGGATCGCGGGCGGCCGCCTTGATCTCGATGATGCCGTCATAGATTTCCGGCACCTCCTGCGCGAACAGCTTCTTCATGAAGTCCGGATGGGCGCGGGACAGGAATATCTGCGGTCCGCGATTCTCGCGGCGGACGTTGGAGATGATGCTGCGGGTGCGGTCGCCGACGCGAAGCACCTCGCGCGGGATCTGCTGGTCGCGACGGATGACGCCCTCGGCCCGGCCGAGGTCGACGACGACGTGGCCGAACTCGACCCGTTTGACGACGCCGGTGATGATCTCGCCGACCCGGTCCTTGAACTCCTCATATTGGCGCTCGCGCTCGGCGTCGCGGACCTTCTGGAAGATGACCTGCTTGGCGGCCTGGGCGGCGATGCGGCCGAACTCGATCGGCGGCAGCGGATCGACGATGAAGTCGCCGAGATTGGCGCCGGGCTGGAGCTTCTGGGCGTCCTCGAGGCTGACCTGCTTGAAATAGTCCTCGACCTCCTCGACCACCTCGACGACGCGCCACAGGCGCAGGTCGCCAGACGTCGGGTCGAGCTTGGCGCGGATGTCGTTCTCGGCACCGTAGCGTGCGCGGGCGGCGCGCTGGATCGCGTCCTCCATCGCCTCGATGACGATCATCCGGTCGATCAGCTTCTCGCGCGCGACGGCATCGGCGATCGCGATCAGCTCGGCCTTGTTGGCGGAAACGGCAGAGGCGGCGGTGGCCATGATGTCAGTCCTGTCCTTCCATCTGAATGATCTGGTCGGCGCCCTCCGCGGACAGCGGAGCGGTCGCCTCGATGAGCTTGTCGGTGAGCATGAGCTTGGCCGAGTGGATGGCGGCCAGCTCGAGCCTGGTCTCGCCCAGCTTGGGCACTTCGATGACGACAGAGTCGCCGTCGAGGCCGACCAGCTCGCCTCGAAACTCGCGGCGGCCGTCCCTCTTCTCGGCGAGGCTGATCCGGGCCTCGTGCCCCTTCCAGTCCTCGAAATCCTGGCGGCGGGTGAGCGGCCGGTCGATGCCCGGCGAGCTCACCTCGAGCCGATAGGCGCCCTCGATCGGATCGGCGCCCTCGGCCTCGAGCGCGTCGAGCCGCTCGGAGAGGCGGCGCGAAAGCCGCTCGCAATCGGCCAGCGTGAGCTGGCGCGTGTCGGGCCGCTCGGCCATGACCTGGAGCGTCGGATCGTCCTTGCCGCCGATCATCATCACGCGCACGAGGGCGAGGCCCTCGGCTTCCGCCTCGGGCTCGATCAACTCGGTCAGGCGTGCGAGATCCGCCAACTCGTCCTCGTAAGTAAAGTTCACCCGCGCCGGCCCCGACCCCCGGGACCAGCCTCAACAACGTCACCGATGTCGAGAAAGGCATCGGCTATATAGGGGCGGGGGAAATATCCGGCAAGCGAATTAGGGCGTTGCAGCCGTCGGCGGAACGGCCCGGCCTGCCGGATGCACCTTTGCACGGGCGGCTCCGCGCCGGACGGACGGGCTTTCGCGGCAGCCCGCGCCGGCGGGCGCAAGCCCGAGCGAATGCGGGCAAGCAAGAGCGAAAGCCCCGGCCGGTCTCCGGCGGCGCTTCGACGAAGCTTCGCCCGCCGTCGCCGGAGCGCGAATGGAACCGTTGACGTGCTCCGCCCCTTCTGGAACGGGACCGGAAGCCACCGATCAGGGAGACCAGACATGCGCGCGTTCCGGACCTTCGCCCTCCCCGCCCTCGCCCTCATCGGCTGCACCGCCAATGGCGGCGTCGCCGACGGCAATGCCGCCGCGCAGTCGGAGCCGCAGGATACGGGCGCTCAGCCCTTCCGGGTGCAGCCGGTCGGCCAGTTCAGCGAGCCCTGGGCGATGGCCTTCCTGCCGGGCGGCCGTCAGGCGCTGATCACAGAGAAGCATGGGGCGCTGAAGCTGTGGACGGTCGGAGGCGCGGCGATCGACGTCTCCGGCGTGCCGCAAGTCGACCATGGCGGCCAGGGCGGGTTGGGCGACGTCATTCTGCACCCTGAATTCGCCACGAACAACATCATCTATTTGAGCTGGGCCGAGGCGGGTGAAGGCGATACGCGCGGCGCCGCCGTCGGACGCGGCCGCCTCGTCGTCGACGGCAATGCCGCGCGGCTGGAAGGCCTTCAGGTGATCTGGCGCCAGCAGCCCAAGGTGACCGGTCGCGGCCATTACGCCCACCGCCTGCTCTTCTCCCCCGACGGCCGGCATCTGTTCATCAGCTCCGGTGACCGCCAGAAGTTCGATCCGGCGCAGGACATGAATGCCAATCTCGGCAAGATCCTCCGGCTCAATCCGGACGGAAGCGTCCCCGCCGACAATCCCTTCGCCGATCGCGGCGGTGTCGCCGCGCAGATCTGGGTGCTCGGACTCCGCAACCCGCTCGGCTTCGCCTTCGCGCCGGACGGGCGTTTCTGGGAAATCGAGATGGGCCCGGAGGGGGGCGACGAGCTCAATCTCGTCCAGCGGGGCGCCAATTACGGCTACCCGATCGTGTCCGACGGCGATCATTATGACGGGCGGCCGATCCCGGACCACAGCACCCGGCCCGAATTCGCCGCGCCGAAGGTCACCTGGACGCCGGTCATCTCCCCCGGCAACATGATCGTCTATACCGGCGACCTGTTCCCGCAATGGCGCGGCGACGCCTTGGTGCCCGGGCTGTCCAGCGAGGCCCTGATCCACGTCGACCTCGATGGCGACGCTGCGCGCGAGGCCGGGCGCTGGCCGATGGGCGCGCGCATCCGCGAGGTCGAGCAGGCGCCCGACGGATCGCTCTATCTGCTCGAAGACAGCCGCGAGGGCCGCGGCGGAAGGCTGCTGCACTTGACGCCGGCGGGCTAGGTCACCGCTTCCGGTAGGCCGCCGCGCGGCGGCCTACGCAAGCGTGGTGGCAGCGAAGCCGAGCGCGGCGAGGGCGGCCAGGACGATGCAGGAAATTCCGGCCAGGGTGAGCCAGCGCATCGGCCGGGCCCGAGCCACCATGACGATGCCGTTGAGCAGGAAGGCGACGCCGCCGGCGAACATGAGGAGGATCAGGCCGATCGCCAGCTGCGCCTGCAGCACCGTCGGCCGTGGCGCCGCCGGCGCGAGCGGATCCGTGAGCGCTTGCAGCACCTTCGGTCCCAGCGCCCAGGCGACGCCGCCCATCGCCGCGACGAGAATCAGGCCGCACCAGACGACATGGCCGCCGCGACCGACGATCTCGTCGTCGGGACGCATCATCCGCCCGCAGCGCGGGCAGGTGGCGAGATAGCGGTCCGCCCAATAGCCGCAGAAGGGCGAAAGACAGGTGCTGTGCTGGGCCATTCCCCCTCCCTCGCGGCACGGCCCCACGCTACACGGAAGGGCCCGCGCCGCAAGCGCGGCGGCAAACGTTTCAGCTATCGCGTGCGCGGTCGAAGAGCAAAATGCCGCCTCCGCCGAGCACGAGCAGCCCGTCGACCGACCTGTCGGCGGCGCGCTTGAATTCGAGCTGCAGCGTGTCGGCGGGGATGTAGAAATCGGGCATGACGAAGCGGCTGCCGGTCAGGGGCGCCAGCCCGAGGCGGCGCTCGCCGGCGACGAGAACGAGCCCGCCTTCCCGAGTCTCGATGCCGATCGAGGCATGATCGAAGGCGGCGTCCAGCGCGCCGGCCAGTTCGAGCGGCTGGTCGGGGCGTCGGGCATAGCGCCCGGCATAAGCGGGGAGGAAGTCATTTCCGTTCGCGGCCTGGGCGATGACCGACCAATCGCCCGGCCAGCCCATGGCGTCGGACACCGCGTTGCGGATCTCGTCGCCGAGCACGTCGCCATTGGCGCCGTTGGTCAGGATGGCGAGACCGTCGCCGCTGGCGAGATGGCCCTCGATCCAGCCCTTGTAGCTGTCATTGGCGCCGCCATGGTGGAAGATCGCGGATTCGCCATGGCCGGCCAGGCGCGGCCCGAGCCCGAACGTTCCCGGCGAGACCGGAATCATCATCTCCATCGCCAGGCTGCGCGGCAGGAAGGCATTCGCGAAGCCGCGATGGCTGCCGGTCAGGGCAGCGATCAGGCGTGCAAGATCGAGTGCGCAGGTCCACAGACCCGAGGCGGCGAGCTCCGGAAAGCTCTGCCACCCGCGGGGGAGCGCCGCCGGATTGCCCTCGCGGTCGTGGGCGCGGGCGATGTCGCCCTGGTCCGCCGAGAGCGCCGCCGAGAAGAAGCTTCGCGCCATGCCGAGCGGCGCGAACAGATGATCGGCGGCGAGGCGCTCGAAGGCCAGGCCCATCGCGTCCTCCAGCACCGCCTGGACGACCATGTAGCCGCCGCCCGAATAGCGAGCGCGTTCGCCGGCCCGGCCGATGCGGGCGATGGGCCGGTTGCGGGCGGGCGCGGCGCCGGCCAGGATCTGGCCCAGCGTCGGCAGTTCGGCGCCGGGAGGAAAGTCGGCGAAGCCGTGCACGTTCAGCCCGGCGGTGTGGGAGAGCAGCATTCGAATCGTGACGGGTGCGTCGTCGCCCGCCGGTCCGGGCGGGAGCCGCCATCGCCTCAGCCACCGCCCGACGTCGCGGTCGAGGTCGAGATGGCCGAGCGAGACCAGCCGCAGGCAGAGCGCCGCGGTCGCGACCTTGCTGACCGACCCGACCGAGAACAAGGTCGACGGTCCAGCCGCTGCCGAGGCTCCGGCGGCCAGGCGGCCAAGGCCGCGAACGTGGTGCAGGCGGCCGTCCCGAAGTATTGCGACGGCGACGGCGGGGACATGATGGTGGGCCATCCGCTCGGCGAGCGTCCAGCGGCCGGAATCGGCCGTGCGGACCGTCGGCCGCAACAGCCGGTCGAATCCCAAGTCGGCTTCGCATGGGCCGGTGTTTGGCGTGCCCGCCGAAAAGGTCGCGGGGAGCAGGGCGGCGCCGGCCAGCAGGTGGCGCCTGTTCAGATCGATGGGCATGCCGCCTCCTCGAAGAGAGTGGCAGCGCCCGCCGCGTCGATAAGCCGATTGTGCCGATCCGGTGCCCTGACCGGCGGCGCGGATTAGAGCGCAAGGCGCCTCGTTGCGCAACACCCGACCTTGCCGGCCTCCGGCTCGTGGCGGGCGGAACTTGTTCGGCGACCGCCTCCCTCGCCTCGATTTCGCCGACGATCCCTGAACCGGACTGGGCACGGGCCGGAGTCGCCGGCGTCTAAGTCGCCTTGTTGCCGCTTTTCTGGAATTCGAGCGGTGAAAGGACCTCCAGGTCCGGGAACAGGCTGCGCATGTGCGTGACCTTCCAGGTCACGATTGTGACGATTCCGTTTGCCGCCGCGGCCTGCCCGATGAGCCGGTCACAAAGGCGGGCGCCGATACCGCCGGTAGAGGCATGATCCCTGATCGTGTCGAACGTCTGGGCCGGCGTCAGCCCGACCAGGGTCGTCACGCCGCGGAGGCTCTCGAGCGCCGATATCGCCTCGGCCGGCGTGAATCGAAATAGACCGCTTTCGCCTCGACGAGTGAGGGTGCTGTAGGCTTCCGCATAGCTGTGCGCGGATATCGCGAAGCGACCGCCATTCTCCTCCGCGATGAGCGCGAATGAGGGTTCGTGATGCTCGTGGGCTTCGGCCAGAACCGCGATCAGGACATTGCTGTCGAGAAGCGCCTCAATCCTCAAGCTCACGCTCGCGGATCGCCTTCAGAATCGTCTCGGCCTCGGCAAGGCTCACGCACCGGCCGCCGGCGGGCTTGACGAGGATCGGACCGCGCCTGACGAGGCGGCCAGCCGTCTGGGTTGCGCCGGGCGGCACATAGGCGCGCAACGCATCCTCGACGATCTGCGTGGCCGTCATACCCGTCTGTCGAGCCAGTTCGTGAGCGCGAGTCCGCGCATAGGCCGATCGAACATTGAACTGGACATGATCCTGGCGGGACATCGCGAGACTCCGTGGCCCCGCTATATAGTCGATGGGGAAGGAATTAGCTAGCCACGAGCGCCGGTGGCTATCCATTCGGCCTCACCCCCGCCGATATCGGAAATACCACACCTCGCGGCCTTGGCGGCGCGCCTTGGCCTCGTAACGCGTCTCCGGCCATCCCCCGGGCCGGACCAGGAAGTCGCGGGCGCTCTCGGCGAGCCAGTCGAAGTCGCGGCGCTGGCTCATGATCATCATCGCCCAGCGGCAATAGGTCGGGTCGTCTGTTCCGAGCCGGAACTCGCCGCCCGGCTGGAGCTTGGCGGCAATGAGGTCGAGCGGGCCGTGATTGACCATCCGCCGCTTGGCGTGGCGCGCCTTCGGCCAGGGATCGGGGTGGAGCAGGTAGACGAAGCGCAGCGACGCATCCGGCAGCCGCTCGAGCACCTCGAGCGCATCACCCATGTGGAGGCGGACATTCGCCAGATGCTGGTCGCGGACATGGCCGAGCGCGGCGGCAACGCCGTTGAGGAAGGGCTCGGCGCCGATGAAGCCATGGTCGGGAAGGAGATCCGCCCGGAAAGCGAGATGCTCGCCGCCGCCGAAGCCGATCTCGAAATGAAGCGGCCGGTCGTCGCCGAACAGGCGGCGCGAGTCGAGCGGCCCCTCTTCGGGCACGGACAAGGTGGGCAGCAATTCCTCGACGAGGCTCGCCTGCCCGGCCCGTAGCGGCCGCCCCTTGGAGCGGCCGTAGAGGCGGCGGATCGTCGTCGGATCCGCGGTCATCGGTCCGGGCGCCGCAAGACGGAAAGAGACAAAGGCGACATGCGCGGCGGCTTAATCCGGTGAGCGGGTCACGCCAAGCGTCCCGGGACGAACGAAGTCCCGTTGACTACGTGTTTGGGAGTTGATACTACGTTTTTCGTAGTAGATACGTTAGTCCAGCCGAAGGAGACCGGTGCGCCATGCCGAATTATCTCTTCGCCTATCGCCGCGGCGCGGAAGGCCCGGGGGCCGGAGACGGGCCGGAGGCGATGGCGCGATGGCAGGCCTGGATCGGCAGGCATTCGGGTTCGATGGTCGATCCGGGCACCCCGCTCGGTCCTTCGCGGATGGTGAGGCCGGACGGCGTTGCCGTGGAGAGCGAGCTCGATTGTCTGACGGGCTTCTCGATCGTCCGGGCCGACGATCTGGATTCCGCGCTCGCAATGGCGGGAAGCTGTCCGTTCCTGGAGATGGGCACGATCGAGGTCGCCGAGATCAAGCAGATGCAGCGGGCGTCCGGCGCCTGAAGAGGAGGGTCTGATGTGCGTGTCTGGCAAATGCCTTTGCGGCGCGGTCAGCTATCAGGTGGACGCCGCGCCGATTTTCCAGCTCAAATGCTATTGCACCGACTGCCGCCGGACGAGCGCCGCAGTCCATGCGGGGCTGATGGGCCTTCCGGCAGAAGCCGTCGCTCTCGGCGGCGAAATCCGCGAATATCGGAATTGCGGCGACAGCGGCCGGGAGGTGACGCGCGCCTTCTGTCCGACCTGCGGCGCCGGAATCTACGGGCGCAACGCGGTGATGCCGCATTTCCTCTTCCTGCGCGCGTCGTCGCTTGACGAGCCCGATCTGTTCGACCCCCAGATGATCGTCTTCGCATCCCGCGCGCCGGCGTGGGATGCGGTCCCGCCGGGCATTCCGGCCTTCCCGGAGTTGCCGCCGCAAAGCTGAAGGAGCGCTCCCATGTCGACGCAGGTCCTGATCCCGCCCGCCCCGGGCCGCCGCTTCTGGCTGGGGCTCGCCGCCTATGTCGTGCCGACCTTCCCGATCGCCTTCGTCTGGCACCTGATCGTCTTCGCGCCCGCATATGGCGCGCTCGGCATCTATCGCGACGACGTCGTCATCCCGTTCGGCCTCGTCTCGATGCTGATCCAGGGAGCGGCCTTCTCCTGGGCCTATCCACGCCTGTTCGCCTCCCGCCGGACGGTGCTCCGCAACGGCCTCGCTTACGGGCTGGCGATCGGCTTGCTCTCCTGGTCGTTCACGACCCTGGCGGTCGCCGCCAAGAACGTCATGACCTCGGTGCCGACCTATCTCGCCTTGGAGACCGGCTTCACCCTGGTCCAGTTCGCGATCGTCGGACCCCTGATCGCGCTGGCACACCGCGATTGACGGTGCGGGGGCGATTCTGACACGCGCGGCCGATGAGTGGAGCCCGCTATGACCAGTTCTGCGCCCTCGCCCGCGCTGCCGAGCTGCTCGGCGAGCGCTGGACCCTGCTCATCGTCCGCGAGCTGCTGCTCGGGCCGAAGCGGTTCGCCGATCTGGCGAGCCATCTCCAGGGCGTCAGCCCGACCGTGCTGAGCGCGCGGCTGAGCGCGCTGACCGAGCGCGGTTTGATCCGGAAGGTCACGCTGCCCCCGCCGGTCGCGACGCCGGTCTACGAGCTGACGGCGGCCGGCGAGGGACTGCGACCGGCGATCCGCGAGCTGATCCGTTGGGGCGGTCAATTCCTGTTCCCGACGCGCCCCGGCGAGGTGTTCGAGCCGGCCTGGGCCCTGCTCGCCCTGGACGCGATCGCCCGACGTACGCCGACGCCGCCCGTTACTTTCCGCCTGCATCTCGTGCACGGCGGCAAGGCGGCGACATTCCGGGTGGAGGGCGGCCCGTCAGGGACGTCCGTCGCCGCCGCCGGCGAAGGGGCCTTCGACGCCGCGATCGAGACCGGCTTCGAGACCTTGCTGCAGATCCTCTCCGGCGCCGTTCCGGTCGCAACCGCCATTGCCGACGGATCGGCCGTGGTCGAAGGACCCGACGCCGCGCTTCGGGTCCTGCCCGACCTGTTCGACCTCGCCGAACGCCGCACGGGCGCCGGCGGGACCGGCAGAAACGAAGAACGGGACTAGGCAATGCCCCTATGACCCAGTCCTCGCGGGGCGCCTCCGGGAGGCGCTCGCCGGCCGCTCGGGCATATCCGAAAAGGCGATGTTCGGCGGCATCTGCTGGCTGCTCGACGGCAACATGCTCTGCGGAGTCGAAGTCGGGCGCTACATGTTTCGGGTCGGCAAGGCACAGGAGCGCGAGGCCCTCTCCCGCCCCGGCGCCGAGATCGTCAGCTTCGCCGGCCGAGCGATGGGCGGAATCGTCTGGGTGGCGGCGGAAAGCTGTCACCAGGCAGGGCTCGAATCGTGGATCCTCCTGGCGGAGCGATTCGCGGGATCGCTGCCGCCGAAATGAGAGGCGCGAGCCTGGCTCGATCGGGCAAGCGCCGGTTCAGGCCGGCTGCTCTACGCCATGGGCCATGAAATCGTGCCTCTTTCTCGCCCTGCCGCTCCTGCTCGTGGCTTCTCCGGCGCTTGCCACCGGCGGCTTCGACTGCCGGGCGACGGACGGAAGCGGGATCATGCTGTCCGGGACGATCGGTCGGGTGATCACCTCGCCGCTGGTGGCGGCCCATCTGCGGCTGGGCGACCGCACCCTCGCGACCACCGATGCGGATCCGGAAATACGGATCGGGCGCAGCTGGATCGACGAACGGGAGCTGCGCGTCGACCTCGTCGATGCCGACGCGATGCGGTTCGAGGCGCAGTTGCGCACAAGAATCGGCGGTCGCGGCCGGGGCGCGGGAACGCTGGTGCGCAACGGCGTCACGCATCCGGTGCGGTGCGAGGTCGAGTAAGCCGGAGCTCCGGTGCGGCCACCGGTCTGGAGATCGGCATGAGGCGACGGCGCCGGCCTCCGAGAAGCACGGCGCCGCCTCGTTCGATCAGGCGACCGCCTGCTTGAGCTGGTCGACGAGATCGGTCTTTTCCCAGCTGAACAGCTCGCCCTCGGCCTTGCGGCCGAAATGCCCGTAGGCGGCGGTCGGCTGGTAGATTGCCCGGTTGAGGCCGAGATGGGTGCGGATGCCCTTAGGCGTCAGGCGGACCAGCTGCGGAAGCACCTCCTCGAGACGCGCTTCGCTGACATCGCCCCTGCCGGTGCCGTGCAGGTCGACATAGAGCGACAGCGGCTCGGCGACGCCGATCGCGTAGGAGAGCTGGATCGTGCAGCGGCGGGCGAGGCCGGCGGCGACGATGTTCTTGGCGAGATAGCGGCTTACATAGGCGGCCGAACGGTCGACCTTGGTCGGGTCCTTGCCGCTGAACGCGCCGCCGCCATGCGGCGCGGCGCCGCCATAGGTATCGACGATGATCTTGCGGCCGGTCAGGCCGGCATCGCCATCGGGTCCGCCGATCTCGAACAGGCCGGTCGGGTTGACGAAGATGGCGTCGTCGTCGTTCGGCATCCAGCCGGACGGGAGGACGTCGGCGAAGACGCCCTTCACATAATCGCGCAGCTTGGCCTGGTCGCAGCCCTTGGCATGCTGGGTCGAGACGACCAGCTTGACCGCGCGGACCGGCTTGCCATTCTCATAGGCCAGCGTGATCTGGCTCTTGCTGTCCGGCTCGAGGAAATCGACCTCGCGATTGTGGCGGTGCTCGGCGAGCTTCTCGAGCACGCGGTGCGAATAATGGATCGTCGCCGGCATCAGGTCCGGAGTCTCGTCGCAGGCGAAGCCGAACATGATGCCCTGGTCGCCGGCGCCCTCGTCCTTGTTGCCCGCCTCGTCGACGCCCTGGGCGATGTCGGCGGACTGGCCGTGTAGATGGCAGGCGAAGTCGGCATATTGCCAGTGGAAGCCGTGCTGCTCGTAGCCGATCCGCTTCACCGTCTCGCGCGCCGCGGCCTCGATCTCGGCCAGGGTCGGGGTGACGTCCTCGCGGCAGCGCACCTCGCCCGCCAGGACGATACGATTGGTGGTCACCAGCGTCTCGCAGGCGACGCGCGCCTCGGGATCGCGGCCCATGAACAGGTCGACCACGGCGTCGGAAATCTGGTCGGCGACCTTGTCGGGATGGCCCTCAGAGACCGACTCGGACGTGAAGAGATAATTGCTGCGCATGGAGCCTTTGCTTTCCTGGATGGCGGTCAGAATAGGAATTGCGGATATAAAGATATCCTTATGTCCGCCCTAGCGAGAATTCGGTGCCTCCGCAATGGCCCTGCGGCGGACCAGCCAGCCCGATGCGGCGAGCAGAATGGCGAACAGGAAAGGCAGGATATTGCCGTGGCGCGCGAACAGGGTCGGCGGCGCCGGCAGCGGCAGCCGGGCGTCGATCACGCCGGCCTCGCCCATCGGTATCGAATGGAGGAGATTGCCGGCCGAATCGATGATGGCCGAGATGCCGGTCGGGGTCGACCGGATCACCGGCAATCCCTCCTCGAGCGCGCGCAGCCGCGCCTGGGCGAGGTGCTGCGGCGGCCCCCAGGCGCCGAACCAGGCGTCGTTCGAGGGATTGAAGATGAAGGCCGGCCGCTGCGCGCGGTCGACCACTTCTCCGGAGAAGATGATCTCGTAGCAGAGCTGGAAGCCGACCAGCCCCGCGCCGGGAACGGGCAAGGTCACCGGGCCTGGCCCGGGCTCGAAATCGAGGTCGCCCGGCGCCAGGCGCGACAGGCCGATCGCCGACAAGAGGGGCCGCATCGGCAGATATTCCCCGTAAGGGACCAGGTGCGCCTTGTCGTAGCGGGCGAGGATGCGGCCGCCCGGACCGACCGCGAAGATGCTGTTGGTGGCGCTGCTGGCGCTTACGCCATCCTCCGACTGCGCGGTGACGCCGCCGGTCAGCAACAGATCGCCCGGTCCGATCGCCGCAACGACGCGGCGGCGCACGTCGAGGACGTCGGGCAGATAGCCGCGCCTCTCGTCCTGGAGCGGCTCCGTCACCGCCGCCTCCGGCCAGATGAGCAGCCGCGGCTCGCCGTCATGGCCGTTCGACAGGCGGGTCAGCTGCGCCATGTTCCGGTCGGCGAAGGCCGGGCTCCATTTGAGCTCCTGGCCGATATTGGGCTGGACGATCCGCGCCGGCGGACCGGCGCCGTCCGGCGCGCGCGGCACGACCAGCGCGGCGGCGATCTGGCCGGCGATCGCCACGGCGGCGAGCACCAGGGCCGGCCTCCGATCGGGTCCCGCCGCCGCGATCCAGACCAGGCCGGCGAACAGGATGACGAAGGCCGACAGGCCGTAAGTGCCGACGATCGTCGCCATCGGGGCGATCGAGCGCCCGACCAGCGTCACGCCCGCGGGGTTCCAGGCGAAGCCGGTGAACAGGGTCGCGCGCAGCCATTCCGTGACGATCCAGGCGGCAGCGAAGAACAGGACGAAGGCCAGGGGCCGGCCTTTGCCCCAGGTCCAGGCGAGGCCGGCAGCGACCGCCGGATAGACGGCGAGATAGAGCGACAGCAGGACGACGGCCACCCAGCCGAGCCAGGCCGGCATCGCCGCCTGATAGGTGAACGCCGTCGCGATCCAGTTCAGCCCGAGCACGAACTGGCCGAGCCCGAACCACCATCCCCGCGCCAGCGCCGACCGCCGCGACGGCGCCCGCTCGACCAGCCAGAGCAGCATGGCGAAGGCGAGGATGGTCACCGGCCACGCCCCGATCGGCTGGAAGCCGAGGGCGCTGGCCAGGCCGGCGGCAAAGGCGAGGGCGAGAAGCTTCATCGGCAGGCCTATGTGGACCCGCGCGACCCGTCGTCAATGGCGGCCGAACGAAGGCGGCCTTGCGCGGGCCCGCGCGTCGGCTATCCCGGCGCGATGAAGCTCGTCTTCCTGTATGGTCCGCCGGCGAGCGGCAAGCTCACCGTCGGGCGCGAGATCGCCAAAACGAGCGGCCTCGCGCTCTTTCACAATCATCTCGTCGTCGATGCCGTCGCTTCGCTCTTCCCGTTCGGCTCGCCCGCCTTCGTCAGGCTGCGGGAGCTGTTCTGGATCGAGGCAATGACGGAAGCGGCATGCGCCGGCCGCTCGCTTGTCTTCACCTTCGCCCCAGAGCCGACGGTGGCGCCCGATTTTCCCGAACGGCTGAAGGAGGCCGTAACGGCGCAAGGCGGCGAAGTCGCCTTCGTCCGCCTGACCGTGGCACGAGACGAGCAGGAGCAGCGCCTCGTCGAGGCGTCGCGTGCCGAGCATGGCAAGCTTCGCGACGTCGGGCTGCTGCGCGCGCTGGCGGAGGGCTTCGAGGCCTGCGACGCCGCGATGCCGGCTCCGGCGCTCACCCTCGACACCGGCGCGCTGGCGCCGGCCGAGGCCGCGGCGCGCATCGTCGAGGCGCTGGAGCTGGTGCGGGCCCCCTGACGCTCGGGCGGAAGGAGGCTCGGCGATTGCCCTGCCCCCTCGCCTTGGCTACGGCCGGCGCTTTCCCCGCTGCGGAGCCCCCAATGACCGAACCCCGCCTCGACGTCCTCGCCATCGGCAATGCCATCGTCGACGTGCTCGCCGATGCCGACGACGCCTTTCTCGAAGCGGAGGGTCTGGCCAAGGGTTCGATGCGGCTGGTCGACGCGCACGAAGCGACCCGGCTCTACGAGCATATGGGCCCGGCGCGCGAGGCGAGCGGCGGCTCCGCCGGCAACACCGCCGCCGGCGTCGCCGCCTTGGGCGGCCGCGCCGGCTTCATCGGCCAGATCGCCGACGACCAGCTCGGCGAGGTGTTCAGTCACGACATCCGCTCGATCGGGGTCGAATTCGAGACCCCGCCGCAGGATTTCGGGACGCCGACCGCGCGCTGCCTGATCCTCGTCACGCCCGACGCCCAGCGGACGATGAGCACCTTCCTGGGCGCTGCGCAGCATCTGCCGCCCGAGGCGCTCGATCCGGTCCAGATCGAGCAGTCCGCGATTCTCTATCTTGAAGGCTATCTCTGGGACCCGGAGGCGCCGCGAATGGCGATGCAGCAGGCGATCGAGATCGCCCGCGCCGCGAAGCGCAAGGTCGCCTTCACCCTCTCCGACAGCTTCTGCATCCAGCGTCACCGGGACGGCTTCCTCAAGCTGATCCAGGGCGGCTTCATCGACATTCTCTTCGCCAACGAGGTCGAGATAAGCGAGCTGACCGGCGAGAGCGACTTCGAGGCCGCGATCCGGGCGATCGCGGGCCAGGTCCGGACGCTGGTGGTGACGCGCAGCGAAAAGGGCGCGGTCGCCCTGCGCGGCGGCGAGCGCGCCGAAGTCGCGGCCGAGCCGGTCGAGGCGGTGGTCGACACCACCGGCGCCGGCGACCTGTTCGCGGCCGGCTTCCTGTTCGGCGAGGCTCGCGGCCGCAGTCTCGAGGAATCGCTGCGCATCGGCGCGATCGCAGCCGCCGAAGTGATCTCCCATTACGGCGCGCGGCCCCAGGCCGACCTCAAGGCGCTCGTCGCCGAACGGCTGGGCTGAGGGCGCGCTTAGCCGCGCGTCCGCGATCAGGCTATCGGCGCTCCCGGCTGCGGCGTCGACGGCATGTCCGGCGCCGGCTGCGGCACGTCGATATCGGGACCGGGCGGACTGATCTCCGGCCCGCCGGGCCCCGGAGGCGGTGTTTCCGGCGGCGTCGACGGTGGTTCAGGATTGTCGATGTCGGGGCCGGGCGGCCGGATTTCGGGCGGCCGGGAAGGCTGGTCAGGCGGTTCCTGCCGGGGCGGCTGTTCGGGCGGGACGGACGGGGTCGGCGGATCGGTCGCCATGCGAATCTCCTTCGCCGCACCAACGCCGGGCGACGATGCGAGTTGCGGCACCGGTCACGGGCGGGCCGAAGCCGAGGGCCTCGGTTGACCGGCTAGACCGATTCAGGACGGCTGTTGGATCCGATCGCGGCCTCTTGCCGGCCCTCTCAATCGGCGGGTCCGGGAAGCGGCGGATCGCACAGCTCCGGCGGCGTCTCGCGGCCATGATCCTTGCCGGCGTCGCGGCGGCCGCGGGCGAGGGCGAAGACGACCGGCGCCAGGAAGAGCAAGGCGATCAGATTAGGCAGCGCCATCGTCGCATTGGCGATGTCGCCGAGGCGCCAGACCAGTTCGAGCTCCTGGAACGAGCCCACCCAGATCATCACGCACCAGAGCACGCGGAAGGGGATGATCGCCCAATCGCCGACGAGGAAGGAAATCGCCCGCTCGCCATAATAGGACCAGGTGAGCAGGGTGGTGAAGACGAACAGGAGAAGCGCGATCGACGCCACCAGCACGCCCACCGGAATCCCGCCGAGGGCAAAGGGAAAGGCTGCGCCGAAGGCTCCGGCGGTCATGTCGAAGCCGCGCAGGTCCGAGTTCCAGGCGTGCTCCTGCAAGGTCACCGCTCCGGTCACCGGATCGGTCGACGCGAAGCTGCCCTGCACGGTCAGCAAAACGAGCGCGGTCATCGTGCAGATGACGATCGTGTCGATGAAGGTGCCCATCATCGCGAAGCGGCCCTGCAGCGCGGGATCGTTGGTCTGCGCGACCGCATGGGCCATCGGGGTCGAGCCCTGCCCCGCCTCGTTCGAGAAAAGGCCGCGGGCGACGCCGGCGCGGATCGCCACGATCATCGCGGCGCCGATGAAGCCGCCGCTCGCCGCCTGCGGGTTGAAGGCGCCGTGGAAGATCAGGCCGAAGGTCGCGGGAATGTCCTCGATGTTGATGGCGATCGCGATCAGCGCCATGACGATATAGGCCACGGCCATGGTCGGCACGACGCGCTCGGCGACCGCGCCGATCGACTTGATGCCGCCGATGATGACGACGAAGGTGAGCCCGGCGACGAGCAGTCCGCCGACCCAGGCCTCCCAGCCGGTGAGCTGCTGGATCGAGGCGCCGGCCGAATTGGCCTGGATCATGTTGCCGGTGACGAAGGCGGAGAAGACCGTCCCGATGGAGAAGACGACCGCCAGCCATTTCCATTTCGGCCCCAGCCCGATCGCGATGTAGCTCATCGGTCCGCCGCGTCGGTGGCCGCCGGGAAGGATTTCGCGGTAGCGAATGGCGAGCGCGCCTTCGGCGAAGGCGAGCGCCATGCCGATCAGCGCCGTGATCCACATCCAGAAGATCGCGCCCGGACCGCCCAGCGCGATAGCCGTGGCGACGCCGGCAAGATTGCCGGTGCCGACCTGTCCGGAGAGGGCGGTGGACAAGGCCGCGAAGGGCGAGATCTCGCCCGCCGCGCCGTCGCCCGACCGGCGGAACAGGCCGGCGAAGGAGGTCCCGAGCATGCGGATCGGATAGAAGCGCAAGCCGACCATCATGTAGAGGCCGATACCGAGCAGGATCAGCACCATCGGCGGGAGCGGGATCACCTCGGCGCCGTTCCAGCTGCCGCCCCAGATGAAGTCGGAGACGTTGGTGACGTGGTCGATCAGTCCGGCCACCGCCGGCTCGTCCGCGATCGCATCCTGCTGCGCTGCCGTCATTCCCGCCCCTTTTGCTCTTGTCCGCGAACGGCCTAGAGGAACGCCCGGGCGCTGCAAAGCCCCGGCAGGCCGGCTCTGAGTCGGACGGCGTCGGCTCGAAAAGAGAAGGGAGGCCGAAGCCTCCCTTCCCCGGGACCGTTCCGGTCAGACACCCGGCGGCCGGCGCGGAGGATCGAGCGGATCTCGCGTGTCGAGGCCGGGAATGTCCGGATCGACGTCGTGAATCTCGGGCTCATGCACCTCGATGAGGCCGCGGCCGAGATGGCTGTTACGGTAGGAGTAGCCGAAATAGATCAGGAAGCCGACCACCGACCAGATCGGTAGCACCAGCATCGCCTCGGTCGGCAAGTTGAGGAACAGGAACAAGGTCCCGCCGATGGTGAGCGGCCCGACCAGCCACAGGAGCGGAACCCTGAACCGCCGTTCCCGTGCCGGATCGCGGCGCCGGAGCAACATCACCGCAATCGCCACCATGAAGAAGGCGTAGAGGGTGCCGGCATTGGCGATGTCGGCGAGCTGACCCACCGGGAAGAAGGCGGCGGCGACGGCGACGACGCCGCCGGTGATCGCCGTCACGACGTAGGGCGTCCGCCACTTCGGGTGGACCGTCGACAGCTTTTCCGGGAGGAGGCCATCGCGGGACATAACGAAGAAGATCCGGGTCTGGCCGAACAGGAGGATGAGGATGACCGACGGCAGCGCCAGGATCGCCGCATAGCCGACGGCATCGCCGATCGGGCCGAAGCCGATGGTCCGCAACACGTGCGCGAGGGCCTCGTTGGAGCAGACCAGCGCCTCGGCATATTGCGGCATCGCACACTGGCGGGCGAGCTCCTCGGAGCCGGCCGGGAACGGTATGCCATTCGGGCCCATGATCGGCTGGCCGCCGATCGTGCCGATCGCGCCGGCGGCGACGAGGACGTAGAAGATGGTGCAGAAGCCCAAGCTTCCGATCAGACCGATCGGCACATTGCGCTGCGGGTTCTTGGTTTCCTCGGCCGCGGTCGAGACGGCGTCGAAGCCGACATAGGCGAAGAAGATCGTCGCCGCGGCGCCAACCGCGCCGACGCCGGTGCCGAAGCCGCCGAACGTGCCGGCGGGAAGGAAGGGGCTGAAATTTCCGCCGTCGATGCGCGGCAGCGTGAGGGCGATGAAGACGGTCAGTGCCGCCACCTTGATTGTCACGAGCACGGCATTGACGCGCGCCGATTCGGTCGTTCCGACCATCAGCAGCCAGGTGATCAGCAAGGCAATGATCATCGCCGGGAGATTGATGAATCCGCCCGGTGCCCCACCCAGGGCGAGCGGGCCGGCACTGAGCCAGGCCGGCAGCGCGATGCCGAACGTCTCGTTGAGGATGGTGCCGGTGAAATAGCCCGACCAGCCGACCGAGACGGCGCTGGCGGCGATCGCATATTCGAGCACGAGCGCCCAGCCGACCGTCCAGGCGAGGAACTCGCCCATCACCGAATAGGTGTAGGTGTAGGCCGATCCGGCGACCGGGACCATCGCCGCGATCTCGGCATAGCAGAGAGCGGCGACGACGCAGACCAGCCCGGCGATGACGAAGGCGAGCATCAGCCCCGGACCGGCCTTCTGCGCGCCGGCGGCGGTCAGCACGAAGATGCCGGTGCCGATGATGCAGCCGATCCCGAACAAGGTCAGCTGTACCGCGCCAAGCGAGCGGTGCAGCGACTTCTTCTCGGCTGTCGCGAGAATGGCGTCGAGAGGCTTTACTCGCCCAAATATCATAGATCCTGTCCCCTTGCCGCCAGATCTGGCATCGGTCGGCTCGGCGCGGAGCCTAGCCTCTTATTCGACGCGGGCAAGAGCCCATTCCGCCATTCGCTGGCGTCACCCGGCCAGCATCGGCCCGAGGCCGCGGCCGGCGAAGATGTGGACGTGGAGGTGCGGCACCTCCTGCCCCGCGGCCTCGCCGATATTGGCGAGCAGGCGGTAGCCTGGCGCCACCAGCCCCTGCTCGCGCGCGATCCGGCCGACGGCGCGGACGAAGGCGGCTATCTCCTCGTCCGAGCCCCGCGCGGAGAAATCGTCCCACGAGACATAGGCACCCTTCGGGATGACCAGGACGTGGGTGGGCGCGAGCGGCCTGATGTCGTTGAAGGCGAGAACATGCTCGTCCTCATAGACCTTGCTGCAGGGCAGCTCGCCGCGCAGGATGCGGGCGAAGATGTTGCTCTCGTCATAAGGCCTGGTCGCGTCGATCGGCATGGTCCTGCTCCTGATGGGGGCCTGAGGAGGCGAAGCGGGCGATACCGCCGCCGACGGGCGCCGCGCAACCGGGTTGCGGCCCACGGAAAGCAACAGCTTGACCGCCATCCCCGCCGCGCTACGAGTGCGGGATGACCGGCTCGCCGCCCGACAGCCTGATTCCCTATGACGAGATCGTCCAGGAGGCGCTTCGCGCCGTGGTCGGCCGCGTGCTCGGCGAGGTCGAGGCGACCGGACGGCTGCCCGGCGAGCATCATTTCTACATCACCTTCAAGACCGCGGCGGCCGCAGTCGACATTCCGCGCCACCTCGCCGAGCGCTTTCCCGACGAGATGACGATCGTCATCCAGAACCGCTTCTGGGACCTCAAGGTGCGCGAGGACGGCTTCGAGGTCGGCCTCTCCTTCAATCAGGCGCCGGCGCGGCTGTTCATCCCCTTCTCCGCGATCACCGGCTTCCACGACCCCGCCGTCGACTTCGCCCTCCAGTTCCACGCCCGCGCCGAGGAAGCGCAGGTCGAGGAGCATGACGAGGCGGAGAATGACGCGCCGGCGGCCGAGCCGATCGAGGACGGCTCCAACGTCGTCTCGGTCGACTTCAAGCGGAAGAAGTGAGCGACTGGCACAGCGGCCTGCCGACCGCCGACGGCGGTCCATTTGTCGCCTTCTACGAAAAGGTCCGCATCCGCGACTCCGCTCCGCACAAGGAGCTCCGCGGCGGGTTCGGCTGGATGCTCGGCGTCGAGGCGGATCATGGCGTGATAGAAGGCTATCAGATCCACTTCGACGACCTCCCCACCGGCTATTTCTTCGAGCCGATCCATCTCGAGGCGACGGGCGAAGTCGCTCCGCGCGAGCGCTTCTATGCCGGAGAGCCCATCCGCGTGCGCGTCGACCAGGACGGCCGGGGGCATATCGTCCGCTGACGCGGCGACTTGACCTCCTCGGAGTCGCCCCCCTTCACCCGGCGCCGCTCCCGATCTAGGAAGCGCGGCGAAAGGAAGCGCCAGAGATGACCGACACAAGCCGCACCGAGACCGACAGCTTCGGGCCGATCGAGGTTCCCGCCGACGCTTATTGGGGCGCCCAGACGCAGCGCTCGATCGAGAATTTCCCCTTCGGTCCGCGCGAGCAGATGCCGGCCGAGATCGTTCACGCCCTCGGCTTCGTGAAGCAGGCGGCGGCGCGGGTGAATGCGCGCGAGGGCGGCCTCGATGCCGGCCTCGCCGAGGCGATCCAGCAGGCGGCGGCCGAGGTCGCGCGCGGCGAGCATGACGACCAGTTCCCGCTCGTCATCTGGCAGACCGGCTCCGGCACCCAGTCGAACATGAACGCCAACGAGGTGATCGCCGGCCGCGCCAACGAGATCCTGACCGGCAATCGCGGCGGCAAGAGCCCGGTTCATCCCAACGACCATGTCAATCGCGGCCAGTCGTCGAACGACAGCTTCCCGACGGCGATGCACGTCGCCGCGGCGCGCGCGGTGAACGATCGGCTGCTGCCGGCGATGCGGACGATCCATCGCCGCCTCTCCGAGCAGGCGCAGAGCTGGGACCGGATCGTCAAGATCGGCCGCACACATCTCCAGGACGCGACCCCGCTGACACTCGGCCAGGAATTCTCCGGCTACGCCTTCCAGATCTCGCAGGGCATCGCCCGCGTCGAGGCGGCGCTGCCGCGCGTCTACCAGCTCGCCCAGGGCGGCACCGCCGTCGGCACCGGCCTCAACGCGCCCAAGGGCTTTGGCGAGAAGTTCGCCGCCGACATCGCCCACCTCACCCGGCTCCCGTTCGAGACCTCGCCCAACAAGTTCGAGGCGCTCGCCAGCCATGACAGCCTGGTCGAGCTTTCCGGCGTGCTCAACGTCATCGCGGTGTCGCTGACCAAGATCGCCAACGACATCCGCCTGCTCGGCTCGGGGCCGCGCTGCGGCCTCGGCGAGCTCAGGCTCCCCGAGAACGAGCCGGGCAGCTCGATCATGCCGGGCAAGGTCAATCCGACCCAGGCGGAGAGCCTGACCATGGTCTGCGCCCAGGTGATGGGCAATCATGTCGCGGTCACCGTCGGCGGCCTCCAGGGCCATATGGAGCTGAACGTGTTCAAGCCGCTGATCGGCGCCAACGTGCTCCGGTCGATCGAATTGCTCGCCACCGGGATGGAGAGCTTCACCGCACGCTGCCTCGACGAGATGGCGCCGGACGAGCAGCGCATCGCCGACCTGATGAACCGGTCGCTGATGCTGGTGACCGCGCTCGCGCCGGAGATCGGCTACGACCATGCCGCGAAGATCGCCAAGAACGCCCACGAGAAGGGCCTCACCCTGAAGGAATCGGGCCTCGCCCTCGGCCTCGTCGACGAAGCGACCTTCGACCGGGTGGTGAAGCCGGAGAACATGCTGGGGCGGTGAGGTCGCCCCTTTCCAGCCGGAGCGACGCCGGCCTAGGGTAGTGGCATGATCGGATTCGCCCTCTTGCTGCTGGCGCAAGCCGGGCCACCGCCACCGCCGCCCCTCCATGGCGGCCCCGCGACGATGACCTGCCCCGTCGGCGGCGAATCCTTCGAAGCGCTCCAGTCCAGCCATTACAGCACCACCGGAAGACGACCGGACGGGCGGCCGCACAGCTATTGGTACATGCCGCTTCCGATTCCCGAATGCCCCTCCAACGGCCTCGTCGTCTTCCGCGACTTCAGCCCGGAGGAGGTCGGGACGCTGGAGTCGCTGATCGCTTCGGACGCCTATCGGGCGATGGTGGCCGACGACAGCACCTATTACCGGGCGCAGTGGCTGGCGACCCGCCTCGGCCTTCCCGAGAAGGAGGCGCTCGGCCTGCTGCTGGCGGCGACGTGGCAGGTCAAGCCGGAAGACGGGCCAACCGGTCAGCCCCTTCCGTCGCCGGAGCGGGCGCGGCGCTATCAGGAGGAGTTCGTTCGCCGCGTCATGGCGCTTCCGGCCGATCCGCAGGACGCCGAATATGTCGGCCTCCATGCGCGCGCCGCCAACGCGCAGCGCGAGCTCGGCCGGTTCGACGAGGCGGCGGCGATGCTGCGGCAAATCGTCGGCTGGTCCTCGGCGGGAGACCAGAGCGGATGGAGCCGCTTCGCCGAGCAGTTGCTTCCGGCGGTGGAGCGGCAGGACGGTGCGGTCGAGCCGCTGGACCTGGCTGACGAGGTCCGCCTGCCCTGGCTCTGCATGGACGAGGACCGCCCACAGTCGGCGTACGATCGCACCCTGTGCGGCCGCCCCGATGTCCAGGCGCGGATCGCCGAGAACCTGAGACGCCGCGAACAGGCGGCGCAGCGCGAAAGTGCCGCCCCCGCCTCCTCAGAGGATCAGTAGACGCAGAGGCTGAAGTCCGCACCGACCCAGCAGGCGGGGTCGCGAGGCGAGCGCCGCGCTTCACCCCATCGCGAGTTGATGCCGTCGCGGGTGAGGCCGCGAACCTCGCCGATCCCGGGTTCGACGACGGACAGGCTGACGGCGCCGAGCCCGTTCGGGAAGCGGCGGCGTTCGGCCGGCGTCACCGTGAAGCTGCCGCCTCGCTCCGCCTGGAAATCGCAGGGACCGCTGAACTGCGGCGATCCGGCCGCGGTGAGGACGCAGCGTGCCGGCCGCGCCTCGGCGGCGGCGGGGAGAGCGAGGGCCGCAGTGGCGGCCATGGCGACGAGAAGATAGCGCATCTTTTCAGTCTAGCAGCTGGGCCGTCACCGTCCAGCGTTCAGGCCGGCAGCGGCGCCGGCTCGCTTGCCATCAGCCGCGGCGCGAGAAGCAGCCTGAACAGGATGAAGACGACGAGGCCGACCGCGGCGAAGCCGGCATGGAGCAGCCAGAAGCTGGTCGTCGGCCAGGTCTCGTAGAGGCCGCCGACCCAGCCGACGAGCGAGTTGCCGCCGAAGAAGGCGAGATAATAGAGGCCGATGACGGTGGCGTTGATCGCCTTGGGCGCGAGCTTCGCGAACAGAGCGAGGCTGACCGGCAGCATGTGGGCGAAACCGATGCTGTTCACGACGTGGAACAGGACCGGCCAGAACAGGCCGATCTTCTCCTCAGGCCCGGCCGAGGCGGCGGCCATGAACAGGCAGAGCATCCCGCCGACCGAGAAGAGCGAGCCGATGATGAGCTTGCCGAGCTCGTCCGGCTCGCGCCAATGCTTGCCGTACCAGCGGTAGAAGACGGTCACGGCGACGAGCGCGGAGACGCTGACGATCGCGTCGAGGGTGACCAGCCAGGTGGTCGGCAGCCGCGTCCCCATGAAGACGAGGTCGAAGCGCTGGTCGCCCCAGACCAGATAGGCGTTGAAGATCTGCTGGTTGGGGACGACCGCGATCGCCATCACCGGGATCAGCAGGACGAGGGCGGCGGTGGCGAGCCAGTCGCTCCGGCTGAGCCGGGGCCGATCCGCCCGGGCCGCGCGCGCCTGCGGTTCGAAATGCTCCTTCGGCAGATATTTCTGGCCGGCGAGATAGATGGCGAGGCCGATCAGCATGCCGATTCCGGCCGCGCCGAAGCCCCAATGCCAGCCGACCGTCTCGCCGAGCGTGCCGACGACCAAAGGCGAGGCGATCACGCCGGCATTGATGCCGAGATAGAAGATCTGGAAGGCGTCGGCACGGCGGAGGTCGTCGGGCTTGTAGAGCGAGCCGACCTGGCTCGCGATATTGCCCTTGAACATGCCATTGCCGAGGATCAGGCAGAGCAAGGCGAACAGGAAGGTGAGCTCGAACGCCATCAGGAAGTGGCCGACCGCCATCGTGACCGCGCCGAGCAGCACCGTGCGCCGCTTGCCGAGCACGCGGTCGGCGAGGAAGCCGCCGAGGATCGGAGTCAGATAGACGAGCGCCGCATAGGTGCCGAAGATGGCGGAGGCGAGCGGCTGGCCCTCGAGCCCGTAGAGCCGCCGGAAGGGCTCGAACAAAGCGATATTCTCGACATGGCCGGGCAGGAGCAGCTCGTTGACCATGTAGAGGACGAGCAAGGCCTGCATGCCGTAATAGGAGAAGCGCTCCCACGCCTCGGTGAAGGCGAGATAGCCGAGACCCTTGGGATGGCCGAGGAAGGCGCGGTCGGCGCGGTCGGCGATGTCGAGCGGCGGCGTGGCTTCGGCGCTGGTCATGCGGGCCTTTCGCTGAGGATGCCCCTTGGTAGCGCGAACCGCCCGCCTGGCCACGCCTTTTCAACGTCCTCCGCCTGGACGGACGCCTAATCCTCGAGCGTGAAGCCGATCCTCAGCGTCACCTGATAGTGAGCCACCCTGCCGTCCTCGACATGGCCGCGCGTATCGGTGACTTCGAACCAGCGTATCTCGCGCAGGGTCTGCGAGGCGCGGGCGACGGCGCGCTGCACGGCATCCTCGATGCTGTCGGGCGAGCTGCCGACGATCTCGACGATCTTGTAGACATGGTCGGACATGCGAAGGCCTCCTCGACCGGGTCAACAAGGCTTGCGCGCAGGCGTTCCCGCAATAGGGTCGGACCTGTTTCCTCCCCTGCTTTCGCAGGGGAGGGGGACCGTCCGAAGGACGGTGGAGGGGCCCTGCGGCCGAAGAGCCCCCTCCACCGCGCCACGCGCGGTCCCCCTCCCCCGGAAATCCGGGGGAGGTCAGCCGGAGACCTGCTCATGCGCCTTGCCTTTCTCGCCGCCGCCGCCGCTCTCGCCTTCGCCTCGCCCGCCGCCGCCGCCGCGCCGGCCGACGATTTCCGGCGGCTGCTCGACGAGCATTATCAGTGGCTGCTGCGCGAGAATCCGACCGAGGCGACCGCACTCGGCGTGCGCGACCATGACGATCGCCTCCGCGACCTTTCGCCGGAGGCGCGCGAGCGGCGGGTGCGCGAAGCGCAGGGCTTCCTCGTCCGGCTCGACGCCATTCCGGCCGAGGCGCTGGACCCCGCCGACCGGGTCAACCGGGCGATCCTGCGGCGGACGCTGGCCGAGACGGTCGAGGAGAACCGCTTCGGCCAGCGCGACATGCTGTTCACCACTTATTATGGCTGGCACCAGGGCTTTGCCGGCCTGGCGCGGAACCTCCCTTTCCGCACACGCGCCGATTATGAGAGCTACCTCACCCGCCTCGCCCTCTATCCCCGCCTCAACGACCAGGCGCTGGCGCTGACCGCCAATGCGGTGCGCGGCGGCTACGTCCTGCCCTGCTCGGTGCTGGACGGCTATGAGCGCACGATCGCCGGCGTCATCGCCGAGGATCCGGCGCAGTCGCGCTTCTACGAGCCGTTCGCCGGGCAGCGGCCGGCGGCGATCCCGGAGGCGGAATGGGCGGCGCTGCAGGATCGCGCGCGCCGGATCATCACCGGGACGGTCGACCCGGCCTATCGGCGCCACCTCGATTTCTACCTCGAAGAGTACAAGCCGCATTGCGCGGCGAGCGACAGCGTCTCCACCCAGCCGGGCGGCGCCGATTATTATGCCTTCCAGGTGCGCGCGTACACGACCACCGACCTCAGCCCGCAGCAGATCCACGATATCGGCGTCGCCGAGGTGACGCGCATCCGCGCCGAGATGGACCGGGTCGCGCGCGAGGCCGGGCATCCCAGCCGCGAGGCCTTCATCCAGGCGCTGCGCACCAACCCGCTTCATTATGTCACCGAGCCCGAGCAGCTGATGCGCGAGGTCGCCCGCGTCACCAAGCATATCGACGGGCAGCTGCCGGGCCTGTTCGGCACCCTGCCCCGCCTCCCCTACGGCATCAGGGAGATACCCGCCGAGATCGCGGAGGGCACGACCACCGCCTTCTACGGGCCGGGCTCCCCGGAGAGCGGCATCGCCGGCACCTATTACGTCAACACCTCGAAGCTCGACCAGAGGCCGCTCTGGGAGGTGCCGGCGCTCAGCCTGCATGAATCGGTGCCCGGCCACCATCTCCAGATCGCGCTCCAGCAGGAGATGGACATCGCCCCGTTCCGGCGGAACTTCACCAGCTTCACCGCCTTCACCGAAGGCTGGGGCCTCTATGCCGAGAGCCTCGGCGGCGGCATGGGCCTCTACGACACGCCGGAGCGGCGGATGGGCGAGCTCTCCTACCAGATGTGGCGGGCGAGCCGGCTGGTGGTCGATACCGGCATCCATGCCTTCGGCTGGGACAAGGCGCGAGCGATCGCCTTCATGCGCGAGAATACCGCCCTCACCGACGCCAATATCGAGGCGGAGGTCAACCGCTACATCAGCTGGCCCGGCCAGGCGCTCGGCTACATGATCGGCCGCCTCAAGATCCTCGAGCTTCGCGCGCGGGCCGAGCAGGCGCTCGGCGAGAGCTTCGACGTCCGCCGCTTCCACGACGCGGTGCTGCGCAACGGATCGGTCCCGCTCGACGTCCTCGAGAGCGAGATCGACGCCTGGATCGCGGCGGAGCGGGCGGGAGCGGCCTAGGGGAGGGCCAAATCCGTCATTCCGGCGAAAGCCGGAACCCATGAACGCAGACCGACGAGGGAATTCGTCGGACGCGGTGTTCATGGGTCCCGACCTTCGTCGGGATGACACTGATTTTGGAATACCCTCACCCCGTGAGGTCGCTCAGCGCCACCTTTCCGTCGCCGTCGCGGTCATGGTCGGCGACGACGCCGCGGGCGAGGAGGGCGATTCCGGCGGCGGGGTCGGCGACGCCGCCGCGCACGCGCTCGGCGCCGAGAAAGGCGGCGATCTCGCCTTCGGTCAGGAAAAGGTCGCCGTCGCGATCGGCGGGGGCGAGGCCGCGTGTGGCGATGGTGCGGGCGAGCGTGCCGGCGACGAGCTCGTCGAGCACGAGCGCGCGGTCCCCATTCGCATCGAGACCGGCGAACAGGCTCTCCGGCGTGTCCTGCAGCTGCGGCGGCGCCTTGCCGGTCACTTCCAGCCTGACCGCGCCGGAATCGTCGGCCGGCACCGGCGGAGCGCGGAACTCGGCGAGGCTGACGCGGCCGTCGCGGTCGCGGTCCATCAGGTCGAACACGGCCTCGATCCCGGGATGTCCGGTCGCCCGCGCCGGCCCGCTCAGCGTCAGCGAGGCGGCAGCGGCAGCCCCTGCGGCCAGACCCAAGGCCAGGCCGGCGCGGCGGTGTCTCGTCATGAACGGCATCTCTCTCTCCCTTGTCCATTCGGTCGATGCCCGGGAGGCGGAACGGAGATAGCGATGGATGAAGGACCGCAGAACCTGGCTGGCCGACTCGCCGTTGGCGCGGCAGGCCGCCATGAAGGCGCGCTTCGTCTCGGGCGCGAGCCGTAGCTCGAGCGAGTCGATCTTCTTGGGTTCGCGTTCCATGTCGCCTCCCGGGCGTCGGGGAGATAAAGCGTCGCCCGGTCTCATTTCCTAACCGCAACGCGCCCCGACGCGAGCACAATCGTGCCCGGACACGCTGAAGCCGATCGACCCGGCCGCCCGACGGAGTCATCGGAACGGCGGCCCGACAGCTTCGTTGCGCCTGCGCAAGGGAGTGAGCGATGTTGTCAGTAGGGGCGTTCGAGGCCGTGACCCGTCTCGGCTTTGCCGCGCGCGGCGTGATGTACGGGCTGATCGGCTATCTCGCGTTGCGGCTCGGGCGGACCGAGGACGGCGCCGGATCGCTCGCCTATCTCTCCAGCCCGATGGGCCGGATCCTGCTCGTGCTGCTGGCCGTCGGCTTCATCGGCTACGGCCTCTGGCGGCTCGCGGAAGCGGTGCTCGACAGCGAGGGCCATGGCGACGACGCCAAGGGCCGAGCGGTGCGTCTCGGCGGCGCCGTCTCGGGCTTCATCCATCTCGGGCTCGCCTGGCTGTCGCTGAAGCTCGGGCTCACCGACGATGCCGGCGGCGGCGGCGATTCGCTCGAGCGCGGGGCGGCGGCGGTGCTGGAATGGCCCGGCGGCGAGTGGCTGCTCACCGCCGGCGCCTTCGTGCTGCTCGTCACCGGCGGCTATCAGCTCGTCAAGGCGGTCCGGCTCGGCTTCCTGCGCCACCTCGAGCCGACCGCGGCCCACCGCGCCTGGGTCGCCTGGCTCGGCCGCGCCGGCTATCTCGCCCGCGGAATCGTCTTCCTGGCGATGGCCCTCCTGCTGTGGCGGGCCGGCGCCGAGGCCGATGCCGGCGAGGCCGGCGGGATGGGCCAGGCGATGGATGCGATGCCGCCGACGCTGCGCTGGGCGATCGCCTTGGGCCTCTTCCTGTTCGGCCTGTTCAGCCTGGTCGAGGCGCGGCATCGACGGCTGAGCAATCCCGACCTCGTCCGGAGGCTGAAGCGGGCGGCTGCCCGCTAGCCTCGGCGACCTGCCGAACTCTCCTAGGCCCGGCCCTTGGCGGCATGCGACGGCGAGGCGATGCGCCGGAGGGCCTCCGCGTCGAGCGGCGCGTCGAAATGGAGGCCGAAGCGGTTCCCCTTGCACCAGCGCACTGTGGCCGCGGCGACGATGCCGGCACATTCCAGCTGCAAGGCGTCGCCGACCGCCGGAGGGGCGGTGGCGGCATAAGCGAGCGCGCCGGTGGCGGAGACGTCGAGGAGATGGATCCGGATCGTCCCGGCCGGTCCCGCGAGGGCGGCCGGCTGGAACACCTTCAGCCGCCTGCTGCGGCGCAGTTCCGCCTTGTCGTCGCCACCCACTGTCGATTCCGCATCCGTCCGAAGACCCGTCTCGATAGCGCAGCTGGACGTTCGTTGTTCCGGCTAATCGTGCCGAATCAAGGGTTAACCCTCGCCCGCGCGAGACGCACCGTTCGGCTGCGGCGACGGCGGAGGGATTCGCCAGCCCTGGCCGGCTCTGCTATGGAAGGTCATCACCGGCATTCCGTCCGCAAGCCCTCGTGACTGAGAGACACTTCGTGCTCCCGCTTGCCGTTCAAGGTGATCTCCGATGCAGGGACGAAACGACAGGATCGGCAGACCGCCGGCGATCGGGATGGCGCGCTCCGCCACCGCCGCTGAAGCCCGTCTGATCCGGTCCGAGCTGGCGGGCCTGTTCGGCGGGACGCTCCGATTGCGCAAGGTGCCGGCGAAGAAGAGCAAGCGCCCATCGGGAAGCCCCGCCCCTTCGGCCGACCGCTGCAAGCGGGCGCTCGCCGCCGCGGTGGCGGCCTTCGGGGCGCAGGACGGGCGCGCCTTCCTCAACGGTCACCATCGCGGGCTCAACGGGCCGCCGGTCGAACTGGCGGCGGCAAGCAGCGCCGGCCTGAGAGTGGTCGAGGCGGCGATCGCGATCGAAGCCCGGCGCCGCGCCGAAGGAGATGCACGATGATGCCGACGCCCTTACCGACCGCGCCCGACGCGCGCCTCCCATCGCGGCCGGATCCCGAATCCGCGGTGATGGAGCGCAACGGCATCATCCGCGTCGCCGCCTTCCAATATCATGTCGACGGCTATCGCTACGGCAATCTCGCCGATGCGCTCGCGCAAGTCACGCGCCGCGCCCGCGCCGAAAGACTGGATGGATGAGCCTGCATTCGTGGCTCGGCCGGCACGTCGCCGATCTCAAGACCAGCCATTGGGACGGCGGCTATTTCGTCAGCCGCTGCGTCCTGTGCCAGAAGCCGATGATCAAGCTGCCGGGAATGCCCTGGCGCCTGCGCTGACTTGACGCTTGCCAGCGCCTCCCCCTGCCGCCGCGTCCGCGGTTGCGGGGGGAGGCAAGGCAGGTCCCGAACGTCAGCGAAGCGTCCAGGTGGACGCGCGCGGCGTCGCCGCGGCGGTGGGCTTTTCCGGGACGATCCGCGGACCAGGCCCGGCAGCCGCGCGCTCGGCCGCCTGCGCGCCGTGAGCGGCCAGCTTGAGATAGGCGCCGCGCGCCCGCTTCAGCCGGGTCCTTTCGGCGTCGCTGGTCGCTTCGGCGAGCTGGGTCAGGGCTTCGTCGGCCTTGGCCTGGTAATGTTCGGAGGTTGTGGTCACGCAGGTTCCTTTCCGCTCCGGACCCGGCGCCTCCCGATGGAGCGGCGGATTGCCTGGCGACATGCCCGGAGCCGCCCGTCGGGCGTGGGCGCTTTCCGGGCGAAGGGCAACCTTATTCGCCGGCCCGTCCCGAATGCGTCGGCCATTCCCTCTTTTCTCGCGCAATGACTTCTGCAAGCATCGGCCATGATCGAGGGAATGGAATGATCGTCGGGATCGATCTCGGCACGACGAACAGCGCGGTCGGAATCTGGCGGGAAGGCAAAGCGGAGCTGATCCCCAACAGCCTGGGCGATCTGCTGACGCCGTCGGCAGTGAGCCTCGGGGACGACGGCGCGCTGCTCGTCGGCATGGCCGCGCGCGAGCGCCAGTCGACCCACCCGAAGCTGACCGCGACCGCCTTCAAGCGGCTGATGGGATCGAGCCAGAAGGTGCCGCTCGGCAAGAAGCTCTACGCGCCCGAGGAGCTCTCGGCGCTGGTGCTGCGCAGCCTCAAGGCCGACGCGGAGGCCCTGCTGGGCGAGCCGGTCGAGGCGGCGGTGATCACCGTCCCCGCTTATTTCAACGACCGCCAGCGCAAGGCGACGCGACGGGCGGGCGAGCTGGCCGGGCTCAAGGTCGAGCGGCTGCTCAACGAGCCGACCGCGGCCGCGCTCGCCCACGGCATCCACGAGCGCGAGGACAAGGAGCCGTTCCTGGTCTTCGACCTCGGCGGCGGAACGTTCGACGTGTCGATCGTCGAGATCTTCGAGGGGATCGTCGAGGTCCGCGCCTCGGCCGGGGACAACCGGCTGGGCGGCGAGGACTTCAACGAGGCGGTCGTCGCCCTGGTCCGCAGCCGGCTGCCGGAGCTGGCCGAGGCGGCCCATGACAGCCTCCTCAAGGAAGTGATGCGCGCCGCCGCCGAGCGCACCCGGCGCGCCCTCAGCGGCGCCGACGAGGCGCCGTTCGAGTTCGTCTGGAAGGACCGGCATTTCGCGACGTCGATCCGCGCCGCCGAGTTCGAGGAGGCGGCCGAGCCGCTGCTGGCGCGGCTGCGCGACCCCGTCCTGCGCTCGCTGCGCGACAGCGGCATCCTCGCCGATTCGCTGAGCGAGGTCATCCTCGTCGGCGGATCGACCCGGATGCCGATCGTCCGCCGCGCCGTCACCCGGATGTTCGGGCGCTTTCCCGACACCTCGGTCGATCCCGACCGGGCGGTGGCGCTCGGCGCCGCCGTCCAGGCCGGGCTGCGCGCGCGCGACGCGGCGCTGGACGAGGTCCGCCTCACCGACGTCTGCCCGTTCACGCTCGGCATCGCGGTGGCGGAGCGCGACCGCCACGGACGCATCCATGACGGCATCTTCTCGCCGATCATCGAGCGCAACACCGTCATCCCGGCCAGCCGGGTGCACAGCTATTCGACGATGCAGGACAACCAGTCGCGGGTCGAGCTGCAGGTCTATCAGGGCGAGGCGCGCGACGTCTCGGCCAACGTCCTGCTCGGCCGGCTCTCCGTGCCGGTGCCGCCGCGGCCCGCCGGCCAGGTCAGCGTCGACGTCCGCTTCAGCTACGATGCGAGCGGCCTGCTGGAGGTGGATGCGACGGTGCCGCTGACCGGAACCGCCCGCCAGCTCCTCATCCTCGACGAGGAGGATGCGCCGAGCGAGGCCGAGATCGAGGCGCGGCGCCAGGCGCTGGCGGCGCTCAAGGTCCATCCCCGCGACGATGCCGCCAATGCCGCGGTGCTGGCGCGGGCGGCGCGCTGCTACGAGGGCTTTCTCGGCGAGCGGCGCGAGGCGATCAGCCAGATCATCATGGCCTTCGAGGCGGTGCTCGAGCGCCAGGACCCGCGCGAGATCGAGTCGGTCCGCCGCGACGTCGAGGAGCGGCTGAACGCGATCGAGG
This sequence comes from Sphingosinicella terrae, assembly GCF_003347635.1. Taxonomy (GTDB): domain Bacteria; phylum Pseudomonadota; class Alphaproteobacteria; order Sphingomonadales; family Sphingomonadaceae; genus Allosphingosinicella; species Allosphingosinicella terrae. The sequence continues at coordinate 6,906 of NZ_QDFY01000013.1, read as the reverse complement.
GCGAGCGCTACCTGTGACCCAGCCGTGGCCGGTCCTCGGGATCGAGCGGACCGGCGACGTCCGCGCGATCCGGCGGGCCTATGCGCGGCGCCTCAAGGCGATGAACGTCGAGGCCGAGCCGCAGGCTTTCATGCGGCTTCGCGAGGCGCTCGAGGAGGCGCTCGCCTGGGCGAGCCGCGCCTGGACCGAGCCGGCCGGCGCCGCTGCGGCCGACGATCCCTATCCGCCGCTGGCGCAGTTCGACGTCTCGGAGGCGGAGGCCGAGGCGGCGCTCGCCGCCGCCCGGGCCGACGGAACGTCCGACCGCTTCGGCTGGCTCGAGCATCTGCTCTTCGCCGATCCGGAGCGCCGCCCGGACGAGGCGGCGCTGACCGTGGCGGTACGGGCCATCCTCGAGCATTCCGAGATGGCGCATGTCGACCATGGCCGCGCCGTCGAGGGTTGGCTGGCCCAGGCGCTGGCGGAAGCCGTGCCGCGGTCGGACCCGCTGCTGCCGATGGTGGTCGCCCATTTCGGCTGGGAGGAGCGCGCCGGCCAATGGGACCAGCCGTGGGACGTCGACCTGCTCGTCGACCGCGCCCGCGCCCTCGCTCTCGCCGAGGCGGTGTCGCAGCCCGGGCACCGGCTCCACAAGGCCTGGGCCGAGCTGACCCGCGCCGACGCGAGGCGGCCCGGCCTTCGCCGCTTCACCCTCGGCCGCGACGTTCGCCAGCTTCTGGGCCGGATACGCGGGCAATGTCCGGCGGCGATGGAGTGGCTCAATCCAGCACGGGTCGCCTTGTGGGAGCAGGACGGCCACGATCTGCCCAGGGTGCCGAGGCCGATCGCCGGGATGATCCTGGCCGGCTGGGTGGTGTTCGCGGTAACCCAGCTGCTGTCCGTCGCCATGCCCGATGCGGCGACACCGCCGGCCGGGCCGCCGCCCATCCCCGCCGCGCCCCGGATCGCCGCCGAGCCCGGCGCGGCGCTGGCGCCGGTGCTCGACGACTTCCTCGACGGCGACGCGCCCGCCCGGCTGCGGGCGGCGAACCCGGCGCTCCACGCGACGCTCGAGGCGCGCTGGCGCGAGGCACGCGACCGCCACGAAGGCGCTTTCCAGCTCGACGCCGACCTTCGCGCGCTGGTCGACCGGGCGGTGGCCCAGGGGCTGCGCGGCGGATCGGACGGGCTTCAGCTCGCTTACTGGCAGCTCCACCGCGACCGCCTGGTCTGGCTTCGCGACGGCACCGACGGCGGTACCGGGGGCTGCGCCCGCTATCCCGAAGGCGTGGCGAGGCTCTATCTGCCGCCGGAACTCAGGCGCCGCCAGCGCAGCGTGCTCGGGCGGGCGCTGCTGGAGCCGCCGCCGGCGCCGGCCCCGCGCAGCGAGGACCGCCGCTTCTCGATCCGCCGGGCGGTCTTCGCCGACGCCCGGCGGCGCTCGGGCCTGGCCGAGACGCGATTCCGAGGGGCGCTGCAGGCGCGCGGCACGCCGGAGGATCGCTGCCGCGCCGACATCGCCCTGGTCGAGGCGGCGCTGGCGCTGGAGGGACGCGAGCGCGCGCGCTTCCTGCGCGAGATGTCCCAGGCGCTGTAGGTCCGGACGCGCCTTGACGATCCACCTGCCCAAGCATCGCTGGGTCTGGAACCGGCTCGGCCTTGCGCCGACCGCGGACCGGCGCGAGATCCGCAAAGCCTATGCCGCGAGACTGAAGGCGATCGACACCGATGCCGACCCGCAGGCCTTCATCGCCCTGCGCGAGGCATGGGAGGCGGCGCAGAGACTGGCCGCCGAGGCGGCGGGGGCGCAGGCCTATGCCGAGCAAATCCCTCAGGACACAACCGATCCCGCACCCGCTCCCGCCGAGACCGGTCCGGTCGAGGCGGCGGCCGCGCCATCGCCGGCCGACGTCGCCGTCCGGGCCGCCGAGCCCGAGGAGGCACCCGCCGCCGCCGCGCCCGCCACGGTGACGATCACGGACCTGCCGCCCGGCGCGCCTGCGGAGCCCGCCGCCGCCACCGATCCCGCGCCGGAAGTGGTCGTCACCGTGCTGCCGCCGGCACCGGCCGCCCCCCTCCCTTCCGACCCTCCGCCGGAGGTGATCGTCCGGCCGGCGCCGGAAGCGCCGCCGGCGGCGGAGCCGGCCGCGGCCGACTATCCCGAGGCGGCCCTGTTCGCCCGGATCGAGGCGCTGCTCGCCGGCGGGCCGCGGCCGAACGAAGCGGAACGGCTGCGGGCCGCGACCGAGGCTTTGCTCGCCCACCCCTCGCTGGACCGGATCCGCGTCGCCGCCTCGGTCGAGGACTGGCTGGCGGAGTTCATCGAGGACTTCCACCCGCGCTCCGATCCGGCGCTCGAGGCGGCAGGCGCGCATTTCGGCTGGGCGGCGCGGCAGGACGACTGGAAGGCGCCCCATTTCATCCGCTGGGCGGCGCGCCGGCTGAACGACCTCGCCTTCGAGCGCCGGCTGGTCGCGGCGAGGCCGCGCTTCGCCGAGGTGCTCGCTTTGCTGCGCTCCGACGCGGTGCCGCCGCCGGCCGAGCAGGTCCGCCGGATCGCGCCCGACGTGCACGATTTCGCCGATTATGCGCGGCTGCATCATCCCAGCTCGGTCGAGGCATGCAGCCGGGCCATGCTCGACTGGTGGAACGGCTATTTCGAGGCGCAGCCGGCGTGGCAGCGCGAATGGGATTCGCTTCGGCGCATGGCGCGCGGCCGGACCGGCATCTGGTCGGTCGAGCCGGCGCCGCGGTTGTGGCCGGGCGGCTGGCTCTGGATCGGGCTGCTGGTCGCCCCCTTTCTGTTCGCCTGGGTCCTGCTGAAGCGCGGCTATCCTCCGGCGCTGCGCTTCGCCGGCTTCGCCTGGCTCTCGGTGATGGTCTTCCTCTTCCTCGCCTGGACGCCCCCGCCGCCGGAGCCCGGTGCCGCAGGACCGCCGCCGATCGCCGTCTCCACCCCGTCCTATGCGAGCGCGCTCGACGATCTCGAACCGGTGCTCGACGCGGCGCTAGGCAGCGAGGGCAGCTATTTCGGGCTGAACATCCGCAACAAGCCGCTGTTCGACCGGCTGCTGGCGCGCTGGGAGCAGGCGCGGGCGGCGGACGAGGACAAGCAGGCCTTCGCGGCGGCGATCGGGCAGATGATCGAACAGGCCTTTCGCGACGGCATCGCCGCCGGGGACGCGGCACTCCAGCGCGACTATTGGCGCTTCCATGCCGATCGACTGCAATGGCTGCGGGGCGGCGCCGACGGCGCGGAAGCCTGCCGGGCGTGGCTCGACGGCGAGCGGCGTCCGGTCGAGCTTCCGCCGGCGCTCGAGGCGCGGGGGCGGGCGCTGGTCGAGCAAGCGGTGATGTCCGCGCCGGCGACGCCGCGGCCGGCCGCCGGAACGCTTGACGCTTTCGACATTCCGCCGGGCCTCGCCGAGACGGCGCGGCAGCGCCTGGCGCTCGACCGCCGGCGCTTCGACCGAGCGGCCCGCGGTCGCGGATCGGCGGAGCTGCGGTGCGGAGCGCGGATAGCGATCATCGAGGCCGCGCTGGCGCTGCCGCCGGCGGAGCGGGACGCGTTCCTGGCGGAAATCTCGTCTCGGCTCTGATCCCCTCTCCCCGTTCCGGCCGAGCTTGTCGAAGTCCCCATTCTTGTTTCCGGAAAGGAAGGGGCTTCGACGGGCTCAGCCCGAACGGAAGTGGGGTTGAGGGTGAAGGGGGTGGAAGGGAATGACTTCCACCCCCTCGCCGGGGCCTGGTGGGCATGAGGGCCCCGGCTGGTGGCTCAGAGCGCCGCCAGACGGCGGGCGGCGATAGCGATGACGAGGCCGACGCCGACGACGTGGACCGCGAATTCGAGGGCGGAGAAGCTGCGCAGGTCGCCCGGGAAGCGGGACAGCGGCACCACCACCCAGCGCATCGCGAAATAGATCAGGCCGCCATAGACCAGGCCGGCGACGAGCAGCTGCTGGCGCAGCGCCGGCATCGATCGGGCGGCGGCGACGAACAAGGCGGCCATCGCCACGGTCATCGCGAAATGAAGGAACAGGCCGAAAGCGGCGGTGGCGGCGCCGCCCTGATAGGCGTCGCGGCCGAGCAGGCCGCTCGCCACCGACTGGAGCACGCGCGCCGGCGCCACCCCCTTGGGCAGGTTGGCGAGGATGGCGTAGGCGATGTCGATCGCCCCGGCGACGAAGCCGCCGGCGAGGATCGCGGCAAGCGGGCCGGGTGGGGCGGCAATGGCGGCGGAGGCGGTGGCGGCTTCGGACATGGACTTCGCTCTCCCCCATGATCTTCCCTCCCCCTGGAGGGAGTTCAGCGGCTCTCGGCCCTGTCCGGGGGACAGGGCTGCCGCTGAACTGGTAGGGTGGGGGTGTTCGGAGTCCGAGGTCTGTCCTCCGATACCGAACCCCCTCACCCCAACCCTCTCCCCATGGGAGAGGGAGCTTAGCTGTTCCCCTCGACTGAACCCTCCCCCTCCAGGAGGAGGGAGCCTTAGTGTGCCCCTCGAAGGCCCCTCCCCCTGGAGGGGGAGGGTAGGGTGGGGGTGTTCGGCGTTGGAGGATCATCCTCGGCCGCCGAGCACCCTCACCTCAACCCTCTCCCAATGGGAGAGGGAGTCTTGCCCTCTCCCTCCAGGGAGAGGGGGCAAATTGCGGCGTCCGGCCCCGTGCTTGTTCCCGGCGCGCGAGGGGCGGCGTGGCCGGGAAAAAGCGCGGGAGCCGAACGGCTTGCTTCTACGCCTGCGGGCGGCGGGGCGCGGCGGGGTTGCCGGCGGGCGCGCCGATCCTGCCGCCGAACGTGCGCGGCTGTCGGTGGACGTCGAAACGGCGTGGACGAACGGCGTCGACTCCGCGGCCGTCCCGGCGCATCCTCGCGCGCATGGCGAGCCGGAGCCTCGATCGCGCGGGGGCGCAAGGCGGCGTGCTGCCGCGAGCGGGGCTCCTGCCCCGGCTGTCGGCGCGCAGCCGGGCGATCGTCTGGCTGACCCTCGCTTTCTGGCTGTCCAACTTCGCGCTGCTGACGCTGGGCACCGCCTTGTCCGGCAACCCGCATCTGGCCGGAATTGCCGGCATGCGCGCGCTCGTCATGCTGCTCGGGCTGGGCCTGTGCTGGCTGATCCACCGGTTGCTGGCCTGGCCGAGGCTGTCGAGCTGGCAGCGGCGGGTGATCGCGCTGGCGATCGTCGCGCCGGTCTGCGCGGAGCTGTTCGCCTGGCTCGCCTTCTTCGCCGAGATGGCGGCCGATCCGGCGATCGGCCTCGGCGGCTTCACCTGGGCGGGGGCGGTGCGGACGATCGCCTACTGGACCTGGTTCTTCCTCGCCTGGGCCGGCCTCTATCTGGCCCTGTCCTACAGCTTCGACGTGCAGGCGGAGAAGGCGCGATCGGCGGCGCTCCAGGCCGAGGCGCATGCGGCGCAGCTGCGGGCGCTGCAGGGGCAGATCAACCCGCATTTCCTGTTCAACAGCCTCAATTCGGTGTCGGCGCTGATCCTCGAGGGCGAGGCCGAGCGGGCGGAGGCGATGGTGACCGGCCTCGCCCGCTTCCTTCGCGCGGGCCTCGCGGCCGATCCGATGGCGACGATCCCGCTCGCCGAGGAGATCGCCCTCCAGCGCGCCTATCTGGAGATCGAGCAATATCGCTATCCGGACCTGGAGATCGACGTCCGCGTCGAGCCGGGGCTGGAGACGGCGCCGGTGCCGGCGCTGATCCTGCAGCCGATCGTCGAAAATGCGGTGAAGCACGGCGTCGCCGGATCGCCGCCGCCGACGCGGATCGAGATCGAGGCCGAGCGGACGCCGGACGGGCGGCTGGCGATCGCGGTGACCAACCGCGCCCGCCCCGGCACGAAGCGGCCGGCGGCGGGCCGCCTGCCCGGCGCCGGGATCGGCCTCGCCAATGTCCGCCAGCGCCTCGCCTTGCTCCATGGCGCGGCCCAGTCGATCGAGGCCGGGCCCGCGGCCGGCGACGTCTGGCGGGTGCGGCTGGTGCTGCCGGCGGAGGTGGGGCGGTGAACGCTCCGGCAGCGCTTCGGGTGCTCACCGTCGACGACGAGCCGCTGGCCCGGCGGCGGCTGAAGCGGCTGCTCGACGCTTTGCCCGAGGCGCAGGCGGTCGGCGAGGCGGGCGGCTGCGCGGAGGCGATCGAGAAAGCCGGCGCGCTCGTCCCGGACGTGGTCCTGCTCGACATCAGGATGCGCGATGGCGACGGCTTCGCGGTCGCCGAGGCGCTCAGCCGGGCGCCGGAGCCGCCGGCGATCGTCTTCGTCACCGCCTTCGACCGGTTCGCGCTGCGCGCCTTCGAGACGATCGCGGCCGATTATTTGCTGAAGCCGGTCGAGCGCGAGCGGCTGGCGCAGGCGCTGGACAAGGCCCGCGCCCGCCGCGCCGCCCAGGACGCGCAGGCGCGGATCGCCGAGCTCCAGTCGGTGGTCGCCGCGCTCCGCGCCGGGACCGAGGCGGCGGAGCGCCGGCCGGCGCAGGAGAGCGAGTTCTGGCTGCGCCACGGCAGCGGCACCGTGCGGGTGGCGGCCGAGGCGATCACCCATGTCGGCAGCGAGGACGAATATGTCCGGCTCTACACGCCGGCCGGCTCCTGGCTGATGCGCGGATCGATCCGCCAGCTCGAGGCGCGGCTCGATCCGGGCGCGTTCGTCCGGGTCCACCGCAAATGGCTGGTCCGCCGCAGCGAGATCGTCGAGGTACGGCGGCCGCGGCTGGGGCGGGCGGAAGTGGTGCTGAGCGGCGGGCAGCGGGTGCCGGCGGGGCGGGTGCATGTGCGGGCGCTGAAGGGATAGCGGAGCGGCGGCTCGGGCGGGGCCGCGCGTCCAAATTGAAAACGCCTGGGGGTCGTCAATTTCATCATCTGTGGACGCCCCCTACAGCGCAAGCGGTTTTTCGGGCGTGGCACGTTGTCGGATGCTGCCATCTGTCCGG
>NZ_QDFY01000012.1 GCF_003347635.1 Sphingosinicella terrae | reverse complement strand
ACATAGCCATGGGTCCATCCTCCTCCTTGAAGCGGCTTCGTGCCGACTTCGTATCAGCAGGAGGATGGGCCTATCTCAATTACGCCATGTCCCCGCATCCTGCATTGTCGTCGACGAAGACGAGATAGGCGTGACAGAACTGATCCGACGGATCGCCCGGGATTATCTTGCCCTCTATGCGTATCTCAGCCATTAATTAACCCTGACTTCTGTAATGGTTCCATCGCTATGACGTATTATCACAACCCTAGTATTTAGCCCAATGGAAAAGGCCGACTGTCCTGGTTCTTTTTCCCTGTATATAATCAATTCGTCTTCTGTATGTGGATCACGAGACATCTTTGGCGATGACATGACATCGCTGGCGCATCGAATTGGTGATCCCGTCGGAATGGCCGCTCTTAAGTATTCTTGGGCTTGCTCATCGGTTTGGAACTCGTCAGGATCAAACACACGCTCGCACGCCACTGTGGACTCTGGGTATTTACAGGCCCATAATGCTAATAACATCACGCATGTAGCAACAGAACGTATAATGATCATGGAATTACCCCTCACCATGACAGCGCCGACGGGAACTCTCCGACTCGCGGGTTCACGACACGACGAACTCCTCTATTCCCGCCTTGGCCGTCCCCTGGGTTAGCGCTCGCCGAGCGGGAAAGGACCTGGTCCAGCATCCCCTTCGCCTGAGACGACAGCTTCTCGGCGTCCGTGGGCAGCGGCGGCTTGAGCGTACCGCGATTGAGTCCCTCACCTCGCCGGCTGCGCTGCCGATGCGCAGATTGTCGACGCCGAGCGCACCGGCGAAGGTGGCGAAGTCGAGCGGCTGCGCGACGCCGTCCGCGTGCAGGAGCTGCTGCGCGATATAGTCGGAGCGGACCAGGTTGGCGTCCGGCCGGCGCATGCCGTCCGCCATCGCGCCGAGCAAAGGCGCCCAGCTTTGCCACTGAGCCAGCGCGGCGGCGGGATCAGACGGCAAGTCGGCGAGGAGGCCGCCATAGAGGTCGGCGTCTCAGCGACAAGCAGGTCAAGATCGGTCCTGTAGTCGATCCCGTCGAAGACGTCCGCGAGCGGCCCCTGCACCACCAGCCGCAAGGTCAGCCGGGTGAGTTGGTCCGCCCAGAGCGCCTCCATCTCGTCGAGATTGTCGGCGACCACGGTGCCGTTCGTGTCGCGCGGCATCAGCAGGTGGCCGGTATAGACTTCGAGGAAGGCGAGTTTGCGCGCATCGAAGCCGTCGACGCCGATCGCATCGGCAGCGACGCCGTCGACCCCGGCCCATTTGTAGAGGATCGTCTCGGCCTGGGCCTTCAGCACGGCGAGGTCGTTGCTGGTCTCGGCGGCAAAGGCGGCGACCATCGTCTCGAGCGCGGGATCGCCCGTCATGGCAACGCGCAGGTCCCGAACCTCGCCGAAGCCGCGCAGCTGCGGCAGCGCCGCGGCCGAGGCGCTGACGGTGGAGTCGCCGCGCCAGCGGGTCGCGGTCTCGTTGATCATGGAGGCGACGTCGGCGGCGGCGCCGGTGGTGCCGTCGGCGCGGGTGAAGCTGCCGGTATGAACGATGGTGTTGCCGCCGACCTCGGTCGGCTCGCCGGGCGCCGCGTGGGACAGCGAGATCGACACGATGCCCAGCTCGGCGAGCGTCTTCAGCTCGCCGGCGTCGCTGACGCCGTCCTGGTCGACATCCTGCCAGATCCGCAGATTCGCGTACACCGCGTCGGACGCGTCGATGACGCCGTCGGCGTTGAGATCGTAGCCGGAGAGGATGGCGAAGCCTGACGTGGTTCGGTTGCCGAAAAGCTCGCCGACATTGTCGATCGTGCCGTTGCCGTTGAGGTCGATCGCCAGCAGCCCGTCGTCCGGGCGGACCCAGCCGGTCCGCTCGGCGAAGCCGTCGGAGTCGAACTCGAAATAGGCGCGGCTGTTATTCTCGGTGGTGAGCTCCAGGCCGTCGCCGTCAAGGTCGAGGACGAGCGGGTCGAAGCCGGGCAGTCCACCGCCGAAGCCCGCATAGAGGGCGAGATTGACGAACTGCTGAACGCGCCCGAGGGAGGCGTCCTCCGATCCGCCTCGGTCGGCCTGAAATACCGTGATTCCGCCCGTGCCGACGCCGCTGTCGAAGTCCAGCCGGTAATCGTTCACGACGCCGCGACCGCCCAGGCCCCAGCCGATCTGGATCTGGAGATCTCCGTTGGCATCGACCTGATAGCTGGCGAATTTCATCGTAACGGCGTCGATGAAGAAGGAGGCTGCCGTGAGGATCGAACTCCCGATGACCGGGAAACCCCACATCACGGTGCTGAACGGTGCCCAGTAGGCGGTATTCCCCTCCATCCACCATTGCTTGGCGCCGCCATAAAGGGGGATGCCGAAGAAGGTCGTGGAGTCTTCGATCGCGGCGTCACGGATATGGGTGCCGCTGCTGATCGAGAAGGTGTCGGCCCCGCTGCCACCCCATAGGTGCGCCTCCTTGCCGCCGCCATGCATGATGTCGTTGCCAGCGCCGCCATAAGCGTATCCGCCTTCAGCCCAGACGATGGCGATCAAGTCGTTGCCGTTGCCCCCGTAAAGGTCGAGCCGATCGCTCGGCCCGCCGTATTCGGAGCCGACGCCGAAGATCTTGTCGTTACCGTCGCCGCCCTGCACCTCGCCGGAGCCAAAATGCATGATCCAGTCATTGCCAGCCTGGCCGCTGAGCTCGGCCGTGCCGAAGCCCAGCATAAGGTCGACGCCCTCGTGGCCCTTACCGGCTATGCCGTTCTCCGCGACGGTGAACTGCGGCACCTCGATGTTCGAGAACATCCTTTCAGCTAGGCGCGCCACGATGTAGGAGGCGCCGTCGGTGAGTTCGTCGATGCCTTGCTCGATGATCGGGGGGAAGGCCCAATCCGGCAGCATTTCCCGCAACTCATCGCTAAGGTCGACGAAAGTGGCGAGAGATCTCTCGGTAGGCGACGCGACAACCAAGCCATTGCCAGACGGACCATAGGCGAAACTGGCCTCTATCGGTCCAAAGTGACCGATCATTATGATTGTGTCTTTTTGGTCAGATCCCGCGACATCGAGAGCCGGTCCGATTCTCGCAGTCAGCTGAGATATTGTCTTGCTGGGGTCCGCCTCGCGTTGAAAATATACTACTCCGTCTCGGATCAGCGCCTCAGGACGATAGTTGTCACCTTTATCAGACAGCGCCGGTTCGATTCCAATTGGAAGATATTGATAAATCGCGCCTAGAGGGACACCTTCCTCTCGCGCTCGCAGTCTCTCAACGGCACTTGCATAATGGCCACCCGAATACTCAAAGTATGGATCGAAGATTGTACCTTCCCTATTACTGAACCCAGCGAAGATTAGGTTAGAACCACCACCGTGGTGATAGCCTTGCCAAAAAGGCTTGGTCGGATCGGGATCCGATATACTCCCTCGAATGGAATCAAGAGATATAGTATCATATATAGCGTAAAGAGAGTTGTCTAAAGCATGATCGGAATCTCCCGGGAGCCACGGGTCCTTGCGATTAAGCATGAATAATGCCCGACCACTTGGTTCCCCAGTTAGGAGATTGAGCTCGATAGAAACAACGTGGGCATCCATTAGGTAAGCCTGGACACCGCGGATCGTCTTCAACGCCTCTACATAAGCGGCAGCCTCCCCCAAAGCCGACACCGCTAAGAGAGTTTCTTCTCGCACATTTTCAAGTATTCTTTGGACAAACTCTGTGTATCTTGGATGAGACCCTCGATGCATCGAGAATCCACGTTCTAGCGCGACATCCTCTTGGCTGGGAAGCAATATACCATTAAATTCAAATGCGTCCTGATTATACCCTCCATACTGAGATAACTTGATGAAAAACTCCTGAAGCTCTAGGTTAATTGTCAGGAGCTGAGTAGGAATTATGTGCTGCTTTTGCCACCCCGGTTGGGTGTCGACCGAAGAGAAGCTCGTCATATGTGTCTCTCTTGAAGAAGAGTCAGTACTCGACTATCTCAAATTTCCTCACATGAGAAAGTATGTTCTTTCTATGGAGCACCGAGTACAACTCATTAGATACCATCATTTGACCCAGAATAATATCATGAGATACCCAGAGGTGAAAATTCTCGATAATACCTCGGTCTATCGCGACTTTTCCAGAGTCGGTATCACGAAGTGACAAAAGCTTTCTATCGCCTCCAAATAGCTTGGACTGTGCAGACGTCTCGTCCCACAATATTGCGCCCTTCACGGTGTTCATTATGTTTACTGCGAAGTATCGGATGGGAAAGTGAGCTCCTTGCTTATCAAGCACCTCGACTTTCCGGAATTCGTGCACACCGGGCTCAAGTTCGCAAACGCAGCTTCTGAATGCATCGCTCAACCCCCAGAATGAGCAGAAACTGACCAGATGAGGTAAATTCTTGCGATCTGTCTTTAGTTGCGCGCGCTTCGGCCAAAAGCGGTCCTCGATCGGGACTGCAGACGTCGTGAGCGCACCGTAAGGGATGCCGTTTTTTCTGTAATAGTCTTCACTTGGCACAAGCTCTGCACAAGGCGGGTCTACGTCAAAATGCACAGCCGCTCCAGTGGTAACTCCCTGTTTAAGAAGCCAAGCCACTATTTATTCTCCTGGACGTCATGCGTAATATTCTCGTGCCTGTTGGGCTAGTGATGGGAGTAATCATAATTCGTTCGCCCGGGGCCGGCCCGGCAATTTCAGTAGCCTCCCCCGGCGCCCCCTCCCGGATTAGATACTCTGCGTATCCGACTGCACGACGAGCAATCTCAACCGGTGTTATCGCCACCGGCTCCAACTGAATCTCGTACTGGATAAAGGGATCAAGTCCGACGGATAGCATTCCCCCCGTCGCACCGCCTGGCCCTTCAGGGCCACGCAACAAGTCAAACCGGACCCACTGAAGCACCGGAGGCTGGTTCTCTCTCAACATAGCCTCGGCAGCTAACGAGAAGGCGCTTGGCTCGACGAGAAGATCGCCTGTGCCCCAATAGACGAATAGTGGCTTGCCCAGCGAAGCGATCGCTGCGGTAAGAGCGGTGAGTAGGTAGGCGATCTTGACCGCAGCGGCATGATCGCCCGCGGGTTGGTTGGAAGCCGCGATTATCTGAGCTTCGGACTTGCCAACCGCCTCGCCCGCACGCTTCCATGTCAGGGCCGCTGCGCCGATCGCCGAGGAAAAGGACTTCGCGTCGACTTTCGCCACTCGAGGTAGGACCGTGAACTGGACCCCCTCAACATTCACGATGAGACCAACGTCGCCCGGATTCTGCGACGTCGGAACGGCGATCACTTCGTAGCTCCGGGTCGGGTCCTTCGTCTCGAGGATCGCCGCCAGAGCGTCCGCGTCGACCTTCAATGGCGATCGAGCACCAATCACGGTGAGGAATACGGGTTTGTCTTGCATGTTATCCGCCTGCCTGTCACTTTTGAAGCCGGACAGACTAGCTAGGCGCCGCAGCCCCTTCAACGACAGGCGGCGATCCGCGCATTCGGCCTCCCGCGGAGCGCTTGCTGCGACTGTGGCTGAGTCACGCGGGGATGGAGAAGCCTCGCGGGTCAGGCTCCCACCTTCGCACGCCATACGTCCAAAGCCCCCTTCTTCACGCATCTTCTGCCTGTAGTCCCCGTTTTCACCGGTTTATGTCGCTCCACGCAGGCGAAAAAAGTTTCATGATCAAAGATAGACTTCTTGACTGATCACCAATTTCGTCCGGCGACCGCCGAATCATCTCAGCAATCGGCGAAGTATGCGCGCAATGCCTCTCCGTCTTTACTCCCGGCAAGGAGCGCCGACAGACGTATCGCAGATAATTCTCTACGGGACCGCGGCAGGCAATTCAGACAAAATGCGTCACAAGCTGGGGCGGTAAGATTCCGACACGCTACGGTGGCCTGCTGCCACCGTTCGTGATCGTATTTATGTCGACGCCGCGAAAGTGGAATTCCGGCTTTCGGTGGAATGATGGACTAGAGGTGAACCGTCGGATGCAGCCCCCCTTCACCCCCCGATATGCGTCTGCCCGATCATGCAGTAGAGCATCGGCAGCGACAGGATGAGGTTCGTGCGCGACGCCATCATCGCGGTGGCCGCGGAGCGGGCCTTGGTCGCATCGTCCGCCTCGACGAGGCCGAGCGCGCGCTTCTGGTTCGGCCAGATCACGAACCAGACGTTCGCCGCCATGATCAGGCCGAGCCACATGCCGATGCCGATGGTGCGGAAGCCCTCGCGCAGGAGGAGGGCGTCGGCGGAGTAGCCGGGCTGGGTCATCTCGGCGACGAGCAGGCCGAGGATCACCGTCGCCAGCGCCGCCCAGCGGAACCAGAACAAGGCGGCCGGGGCGATGTAGCGGGAGACGGCCGGCTTCAGCTCGGCCGGCACCTTCGGCATGGTCGGGATCTGGACGAAGTTGAAATAGTAAAGCAGGCCGATCCACAGCAAGCCGGCGAAGACGTGGACGAAGCGAAGGAACTGAGCCCAATAGAGCCGGTCGCCGATCGCCTCCTGGTGGAGGCCGAGCATCGCCGCGACGAGCAGGACGAGCCCGATCAGCAAGGCAAGATGGAAATTGCCGAGTATCTTCGCCATCAGACTTTCCCCCTGTAAACCGTCTCGTTCGTCTAATCGATTTCAGCCGCTCAATCGAGCCGCCACATGATGCTCTGCGAGAGGGGGGTCCAGAGCCCGGTGCGCACCCCCGCCTGGCGCAGCGCCCGGCCGGTCCACTCGTTGCAGGTGAGGACGAAGCTGTAGCCGCCCTTCGCCTCGTAGAACATGTCCCAGTCGCCATAGCCCCGGCCGAGAACCGGAATTGGTCGCCCGCGCGCATCCCGCTGGAAGCGCGCGGCGACATAGGCCGCGAGCCGGCGATATTCCTCCTCCGTCAGGGTCAGGGGCCGCTGCCATTCCTCCGGCCGTGGCTCATGGATGTGCTCGACATGGAGCAGGGTCGATCCGTTGCCGAACGCGGCGTGGAACGCGTTGGCGACGGTGAGATCGGCCCAGGTCGGCGTCTCGAGATAGAAATTGCGGTTGCCGTAACCGATCGCGACATGGTCGCTTCGCCCGTAGCGAGGGTCGCGCAGATGCTCGCCCGGCGCGAACGGACGCCAATCCACCGTCCCGTGCAGCTTGGGCATGACGATCCAGGTATGGACGCCGTTGGTTCGGACGAAGACGGTGACCCCGCGCTCGGGCGGGCTCCAGCCGAGATTGGCCGGAACGATGCCGAGCAGCAGGGCGGCCGCGATCCAGGCGACCGGCAGCGCCGCGATCAGGAGCAGGCTCCTGAGCACAATCTTCAGCCATCGGGGCCACTGCCTCGTCACCGAGGGAATGTGCCGCCGCGACGGGCGCCGGACAAGTCCCGCCTCGACACGCCGCCCTGCCACCGCCTAATCCGCGGGTATGAGCGGGTGGACGATCGGGATCCTGGGAGGCTCCGGCCTCTATGCGATGGACGCGCTGGAGGAGGCGCAGTGGATCCAGGTGGACACGCCCTGGGGCCCGCCGTCGGACGAGCTGCTCCTCGGCCGGATCGAAGGCGTCCGTTTCGTCTTCCTGCCGCGCCATGGCCGCGGCCACCGGATCCCGCCGGGCAAGGTGAACGCCCGCGCCAATATCGACGCGCTGAAGCGGGCCGGATGCACCGACATCCTCGCTCTGTCGGCGGTCGGCTCCCTCCGCGAGGAGCTGGCGCCCGGCCGCTTCGTCGTCGCCGACCAGTTCATCGACCGCACCTTCGCCCGGGAAAGCAGCTTCTTCGGCCCCGGCCTCGTCGCCCATGTCTCGATGGCGGATCCGGTCTGCCCGCGCCTTTCCGAGCTGGCCGCCGACGCGGCGGAGGCGGCGGGCGCGATCGTGACGCGCGGCGGCTGCTACCTGGCGATGGAAGGGCCGCAATTCTCGACGCGCGCTGAAAGCCGGGCCTATCGACAATGGGGCTGCGACCTCATCGGCATGACCGCGATGCCGGAAGCGAAGCTCGCCCGCGAGGCCGAGCTTCCCTACGCCCTGGTCGGCATGGTGACCGATTACGATTGCTGGCGCGAGAGCGAGGATCCGGTCGACGTGGGCGACATATTGGCCCAGCTCCAGGCCAATGCCGGAACGGCGCGCCGGCTGGTGGTGGAACTCGCGCGCTCGCTTCCGGCGGAGCGGCCGCCGTCGCCGATCGACACCAATCTCGACACCGCGATCATCACCGCGCCCGAGGCACGCGATCCGGCGATGGTGGCGAAGCTCGATGCCGTGGGACGGCGGGCGCTGAGGAAATAGCCCCCTTCCCCTTGCGGGAGCGGGGTTGGGGTGAGGGAGCGGCGTCCCCGACCCGGGTGTCCCGCCAGCGTATGCCTCTCCCGCCATTCCCTCACCCCGCGGCTTCGCCGCTGCCCCTCTCCCGCGAGGGGGAGAGGGAAGGTCATGCGCTATAGATGCGCGCGATCCGCTCGGGCGGCATTCCGGCCGCGTACAGGCCCAGGCAGAAGAGGTTGCGCGCCGAGCGCCGCGCCCAGCCGTCGCGGCGCCAGCGGGCGGCGCTGGTCCACGCCTCGGCGCCGAGCAGCGCGATGCGTCTGCGGCCGATCCGCCGTACGAGATCGACATCCTCCATCAGCGGCAGCGGCCGGAAGCCGCCGAGCCGGTCGTAGAGCGAGCGCGGA
Source organism: Sphingosinicella terrae (assembly GCF_003347635.1). Lineage (GTDB taxonomy): Bacteria > Pseudomonadota > Alphaproteobacteria > Sphingomonadales > Sphingomonadaceae > Allosphingosinicella > Allosphingosinicella terrae. The sequence goes on along the minus strand of NZ_QDFY01000012.1, from coordinate 134,000 downwards.
ATGAGCAGCCCCTGGTCGCCATAAGGCAGGCCAAGCCAGCGGACGCGCATCGCCACCGCGCGCTCGACCACCCTCGCCTGCCAAGCGGGGTCGGCGATGCGCAGACGAAAGCAGGCGGCCTTGCCGGGCGCCTCAGCGCGGTGCGCCTCGACAGCGTCGCGCCAAGCCGGATCCGGCAGCGTGTCGGCGTGGAGGAAGAGCAGCCAGTCGCCGCGCGCCGCCTCGGCTCCGGCTGCGAGCTGGTGGCCGCGGCCGCGCGGCGCGACGACCAGCCGAGCCCCGGCGGCTTCCGCGACCGCCGCGCTTCGGTCTCGCGAGCCGCCGTCAACGACGATGATCTCGTCGGCATCCGCCATCCTCTCGAGGCAGGGACCGAGGTCCCGTTCCGCATCGAGGGTCGGGACGACGACCGACAGCATCTATCCGGAGCAGCTGGCGCCGCCGAGGGCACAGAAGCGGGCGCAATGGGGATGGTTGAGCGCGACCGGACCGAGCGCGCCGGCGAGACTCTCGCCCATGGCGAAGCGCGAGTCGTAGGGGAGCAAGGTGCAGGCGACGACATGGGGCCGTTCCGCCCCCTTCGGCTTCACCACCATCCGGCTCGTGGCGCACATCATCGCCGACGGCGAGACGTGGAGGATGTCCCAGCAGCCCTCGCTGATCTCGGGCACGTCCGCGTCGGGATCCATGGTCGGAAACAGGACGACATGATCGGCGGCGATGCCGAGGCCGCCGAGCAGCCGATCATAGCCCGCTTCCGCCTCGGCATCGCCGGCGAGGCGCCGCCCCGCCACCGCCACCCGGAAGCCGGCGCCGGCGAGCCAGGCGAGGCCGTCCAGCGCCTTCTCCCAGCTGCCCTCGCCGCGCTCGGAATCGTGGAGCGGCCCTTCATGATGGTCGAGGCTGACGCGCATGACGATCCGGCGGCCATGCTCGGCGCCGATCCGAGCGAGCGCCGTCTCGAACCGCCGCATCGGCCGCATCGCATTGGTGAGCACGAGCAGTTCGAAGCCGCGGCCGAGCGCCGCCTCCATCATCCCGATCATGTCGCGATTCATGAAGGGCTCGCCGCCGGTGAAGCCGATCGTGCGCGTGCCGAGCCGGGCCGCCTCGTCGAAATAGGCCTCGGCTTCGGCAAGGCTCAGATAGATCAAGGCGTCGTTGGTCGGCGAGCTTTCGATGTAGCAGCTCGCGCAGGCGAGATTGCACAGGGTGCCGGTGTTGATCCACAAAGTGTCGAGCCGGTCCATCGCGACGCGGGCGCGTTTCTCCCCTTTCGCGGTCCGCTCCGGATCGACGAACTTGCGCGAATCCATCGGCGCGGCGTCACGAACGGCGAACGGGGAAACAGGCGAGGCGGGCGAGGCCATGGTCGCTATCGATAGTCCACGAGCGGGACATGTAGATCATGAACGCTCGGAGACGCCAAGCAGATTCCCCCTCCCTGAATGCCGGGAAGGGTCAGGGGCGGGTGGGTCGTCACCAGCCGCAAAATCTCCGGAAACGTACCCACCCCCGGCCCCTCCCTACGTGCAGGGAGGGGAGAAAATTGGGTCGTCACCCCCTGCGTCCCCACACTTGCCGCAGCCGGGCCTCGCGGCCGCAGCCGCGGGCGTAGAGCGCGTAGCGGACGCTGTTTCGCCGTGCGAAGTCCTGATGATAGGCCTCGGCCGGATAGAAAGCCGACGCCGCCCTCACCTGGGTGGTGATGCGCGCCCCGAGCTGGCGCCCCGCCTCGGCGAGCGCCGCCTCCGCCGCCCGGCGCTCGGCCGAGCTGCCGGTGAAGATCGCGGTGCGATACTGGTCGCCGCGGTCGCAGAACTGGCCGGCGGGGTCGGTCGGATCGATGGTGCGAAGGAAACGCGCGACCAAGGCGGCGTAACCGATGCGGGCGGGATCGTAGACCACGCGCACGGCCTCGAGGTGGCCGGTGCCGCCGCCGACGACCTGGTCGTAGCTCGGGTTTGCGCCTCGACCGCCGCTGAAGCCGGACGTCGCCGAGACCACGCCGGGCATCTCCTCGAACGCCTTCTCGACCGACCAGAAGCAGCCGCCGGCAAAGACGGCGCTGGCCGCGCCGCGCGGGGAAGGCACGGACGGAGCCGGACCGCCATTCCCGCCGCGGGCGACCATCGCCGCGGCGGCCGCGCCGGCCACGAGGAGAAGCAGGAAGAGCCAGAGACGGCGCATCGATCCCGCTCAGACCGGCACGAAACGGAGCGAGACGCCGTTGATGCACCAGCGCTGCCCGGTCGGCGGCGGGCCGTCGTCGAAGACATGGCCGAGATGGCCGCCGCAGCGGCGGCAATGCGCCTCGGTCCGGAGGATGACCAGGCTGCGGTCCGGGCTCGTCCCGACCGTGCCGGCGATGGGGCGGGTGAAGCTCGGCCAGCCGGTGCCGCTGTCGAACTTGTCCTGCGAGCGGAAGACGGGAAGGCCGCAGCCGGCGCAGGCGAAGCTGCCGCGGCGATGCTCGCGGTCGAGGGGACTGGTGCCCGCGCGCTCGGTACCGCGTTCGCGCAGCACCCGATATTGCTCCGGCGTGAGCCGGCGACGCCATTGTTCCGGCGTCAGCGCGATCTCGAAGCGCTGGGCGGCGGCAGGCGAACCGCGGCCGCCGGCGAGGACGAGCGCGGCGGCCACCGCCGTCGCGCCGGCGCCGCCGAGCCAGGCGCGGCGTGTGAATATCGGTCGTTCCATAAGGCCTCCGTTCCTGCTTCGGTCGGCTCGGCTTTCAGGTTACAGCATAATCCTCTCCCGCCTCGTGGGGGAGAGCCAGACAGGGGATGCGCGACGTCGTCGCGTGCCGGCCGAAGACCGGCACCCCGCCCCGGCCCTCCCCGCAAGGGGGAGGGAGCGAATCCGGGGTCGCTCTGGGGCGCGGAGGCGGAACTGGGCGAGCGAGGCGACAGGCGCACGGACGATTGGGAAGGCCTGCTCGCGGCGGCGCAGCAGGGCGATCGGGCCGCATATGCCCAGTTTCTCGCTGCCATCCTGCCGTTCGCGCGGGCGATCGCGCGGCGGCGCCTCGATACGCCCGAGGCGGTCGAGGATGCGGTCCAGGACGCCCTGCTCACCCTGCACCGCGTCCGTCACACCTACCGCCCGGAGCTGCCGGTCCGTCCCTGGCTGGCCGCCATCGTCGATCGCCGCGCGGTCGACGCGCTCCGCCGCCGGACCCGCACCCGCCGGGTCGAGATCGCCGACGAGACCGCAGCTGAAACTTTCGCCGACGCCGGGGCGAAACCTGACGTGACGGTGGAGGCGCATGACATGGTCGGGCGGATGATGACCGAGCTGACACCGGGCCAGAGGGAGGCGATCGAGCTGGTCAAGCTGAAGGAGATGTCGCTGGTGGAGGCGTCGGCCGCGTCGGGCCAGTCGATCGCCCTCCTCAAGGTCAACGTCCATCGCGGGATCAAGCGGCTCCGCCGCCTTTTCGTCGAAGAAAGCGGGCAGTGAGGGGGCGCTCGACCGAAACCGTCGTGGCGCAGCTCGCACGCGAGGCGGCGCCGGTGCGGCCGCTTCCGTCGCCGGCCCGTCGAGCCTTCGGCCCGCTGGCCGGTTTCGCGCTGGTCAGCGCTCTTGCGATCACCGGGCTGGGCGGCGGGATCGATGCCGCCCGCCTTCCGGAGGCCGCGGCCGCGCTGGCGACCTTCATCCTCGCCCTCCTCGCCGCCTTCTCGCTGTCGGTTCCCGGCGCGTCGCGGCGGTGGCTGGCCGCACCACTCGCCGCGCTCCTGCTGTGGCTCGCCATTAGCGGCGCCGGCTGCCTGGCGGAGCTGACCGAGGGACCGTCGGGCTGGGCGTGGAGCGGGCATCCGCAATGCTTCTATCTCCTGCTCGCCGGCGGAACCCTGATCGGGGTGCCTCTATTCTGGCTTCTGTCCCGCGCCCGTCCGATCGATCCCATACCGGTCGCCCTGCTCGGCGCCCTGGCCGCTTCGGCCGGCGCCGCCTTTCTGCTGACCTTCTTCCACCCCTTCCCCCCCGGAATCGTCGATCTCGGCTTCCACTGGCTGGCGATGCTGGGACTGGCCGGCGCCGCTGCCTTGCTGCACCGCGTGGCGCTCCGTCCCGCATGAGGCGCTCATGACACGCTCCGCCGCCGGCCGCCTCCTGCTCGCCTTGCTGATCGGCACGGCGATCGCCGCCTTCTTCCTGCTCGGCCTGGGCGAGGAGATCGACCTCGATTCGCTCAAGGCGCGGCAGACGTCGCTGGCCGGCCTCGTCGAGGCCAATCCGCTCGCCGCCGCCGGCCTGTTCTTCCTGCTCTACGTCGCCGTGACGGCCCTGTCGCTGCCGGGCGCCGCGGTGATGACCCTGGCGGCGGGAGCCGTGTTCGGCTTCTGGGCCGGCCTGGCCCTCGCCTCCTTCGCCTCGACCACCGGCGCGACCCTCGCCTTCCTGTCCTCGCGCTATCTGCTGCGCGGCCCGGTCGAGCGCCGGTTCGGCGCGCGGCTGGAGGCGATCGAGCGCGGCATCGCTCGCGACGGCATCTTCTACCTCCTGTCGGTACGGCTCAATCCGGTTTTCCCCTTCTTCCTCGTCAATCTGGCCATGGGGCTGACCCGCATGCCCGCGCTCAAGTTCGCGCTGGTCAGCCAGATCGGCATGCTCCCGGGAACGATGGTTTATGTGATCGCGGGGACCGAGATCGCCCGGATACGCTCGCTCGGCGACATCGCCTCGCCTCAATTGCTCGGATCGCTGCTGCTGCTCAGCCTGTTCCCGCTGATCGGCAAGGCGGCGGCGGACGTGCTCCGTCGCCGCCGGGTCTATCGCGGCTGGCGCCGCCCGCGCCGCTTCGATCGCAATCTCGTCGTCATCGGCGCCGGCTCCGGGGGTCTCGTCACCGCCTATATCGCCGCCGCGGTGCGGGCCAAGGTGACGCTGATCGAGGCGCATCGGATGGGCGGGGACTGCCTCAACACCGGGTGCGTGCCGTCGAAGGCGCTCATCCGAAGCGCCCGCGCCGCGCACCAGGTCCGCGAGGCGGCGCGATACGGCATCGTCGCCGAGCCGCCCCGGATCGATTTCCCGGCGGTGATGCGCCGGATCCAGGCGGCGATCGAAACGATCGCGCCCGCCGACAGCGTCGAGCGCTATAGCAAGCTGGGCGTCGACGTCAGGATCGGCCACGCCCGGATCGTCGATCCCTGGACGGTCGAGGTCGATGGCGAGCGGCTCACCACCCGCGCGATCGTCATCGCCGCCGGCGGCGAGCCCGCCATCCCGCCGATACCGGGGCTGGAGCAAGCCGGCTACCTGACCAGCGACACGATCTGGGAGGCGATGGCGGCGCGGTCCGATGCGCCGGAGCGGCTGGTTATCCTCGGCGGCGGGCCGATCGGAGTCGAGATGGCGCAGGCCTTCGCCCGTCTCGGATCGGCGGTGACCCTGGTCCAGGCGGGACGGCGCATCCTGCCGCGGGAAGATGAGGACGTCGCCGACGTCGTCGCGACCGCCCTGCGCGCGGACGGCGTCACCCTGCTCACCGGCTGGCGGGCGGTCCGTTGCGACCCGGGCGCGCTCGTCGTCCGCGACGAGATGGGCGAGCGAAGCCTGAGGTTCGACGCTCTGCTGGTGGCGGTCGGCCGCCGTCCCCGCTTGAAGGGCTATGGCCTGGAGACGCTCGGCATCGACACCGAGGCGCCGCTCGAGCTCGATCCGTGGCTGCGGACGCCCTTCCCCAACATCTATGCGGTTGGGGATGTTGCCGGGCCCTACCAGTTCACCCACGCGGCGTCGCACCAGGCCTGGCATGCGGCGGTCAACGCCTTGTTCGGCGGGATCAGGAAGTTCCGGGTCGACTATCGGGTCCTGCCGCACGTGACCTTCACCGATCCGGAAGCGGCCCAGGTCGGTCATAGCGAACAGAGCGCGCGCGCCGCCGGACTCGCCTTCGAGACGATCCGGCATCCGCTCGACCGGCTCGACCGCGCCGTGACCGAGGATGCCCGCGTGGGCTTCGTCAAGCTCCTCGTCGGCCGGCGCGGCCGCATTCTCGGCGCCGCGATCGTCGGCGAGAATGCCGGCGAGCTCATCGCCGAGATCGCGCTGGCGATGAAGCACAATATCGGCCTCAACAAGCTGCTCGGCACGGTGCATGCCTATCCGACCATGGCGGAGGCGATAAAGGCGGCGGCCGGCGACTGGCGGCGCGCCCATCAGCCGGAGCGGCTGCTCGGCTGGGTCGAGCTCTTCCATCGCTGGCGGCGGCGGTGAGGCCGGTGAGGCCCGTCAGGCTCGTCATATTCGCCAAGGCCCCGGTGGCGGGAAAGGCCAAGACCCGGCTCATTCCGAAGCTCAGCGCGGCCGGCGCGGCAGCGCTCGCCGCGCGCATGCTGGCCGACACGCTGGCGCAGGCGCGGGGCGCCGCGGTCGACGCCGTCGAGCTGTGCATCGATCCGGCGCCCGATCATCCGGACTGGCAGGGTCACCTGCCGACCGACGTGGCGCTGTCCGGCCAAGGCGTGGGCGATCTCGGCGAGCGGCTCGCCCGCGCCGCCCGCCGTGCGACCGAGGCGGGCGAACGGGTTCTGCTGGTCGGAACCGACTGCCCCGAGCTCACCCGCGAAAGGCTGGGCGCCGCGGCAGCGTCGCTGCGCGGTCGCGATTGCGTCATCCATCCGGCCCGCGACGGCGGCTATGTCCTGCTCGGCCTGTCGCGCTTCCACCCGTCGCTCTTCGCCGGCATCGCGTGGAGCGGCCCCATGGTGGCAGAGACGACACTGGCACGCGCCGCCGCGCTCGGCTGGTCCGTGCAAGTCGGCGAGACCCTGCACGACATAGACGTGCCCGCCGACCTCCCCTAATCCCGGCGCATGCGAGAGCTGCCGCCTTACGCCCGTTTCCTCGGCATCAGCCGCCATTCGAGCGAGACCGGCGAGACCCTGTTCGTGATGCCGTTCGGCGACGTCGTGCTCGGGCGGCCCGGCTTTCTCCATGGCGGCGCCATTTCCGGCCTGCTCGAGTTCGCCGCGATGGGCGCGATCTTCGAGGCGATCGGCGCAGAGGACGGGATCGTCGTCAAGCCGATCAACGTCACCGTCAGCTTCATGCGCGGCGGCGTCGACCACGACACCTTCGCCGCGGCGACGATCACCCGGCTCGGCAAACGGGTCGCCAATGTCGAAGCCCATGCCTGGCAACAGGACCGCACCAAGCCGATCGCGTCGGCCCAGATGAACGTCCTGCTGAAGCGCTGAAGCGGTTCGGGACCTGATCAGAGTCTTTCCTGGCAGGATCCGGCTCTAACGCCGCGCGAGCAGAGCCTCCGCACCGACGACCATCGCCTCGACGCCGGCCGTCACCGACGGCTCGGGCTCGATGCGGAACAAGGGCGAGTGGTGGCCTGGAGCGTTGGCGAGCCGCTCCGGCGGCGTTCCGCCGACGCTGAAATAGACGCCTTTGACGCCGCTCTCTGGCGTCACGAAATAGGCGAAATCCTCCGCCCCCATGCCCGAGGGCGGAGTCTCGATGAGCCGGTCCGCACCCATCGCGCCGGCGATGGCGTCGCGGACGACGGCGGCGGTCTCGGGATCGTTGATCGTCGGCGGCGTCGTCTCGGTCGGCGAACGGGTGACGACCGGCAGCCGATCCTCCGGTACCCCGAGCGCGAGCGCGGTGCCGCGCGCGACCCGATCGATGCCGTCGAGCAGGCGCGTGCGGATCTCGGGCGTGTTGGCGCGCACCGTCATCTGCAGCTCGACCCGCTCCGGGATGATGTTGCTCTTCACGCCGCCATGGATCATGCCGACGCTGATGACGGCGCCTTCGAGCGGGTTGATGTCGCGGCCGACCATCGACTGGAGCGACACGACGATCTGCGAGGCGACGAGCACCGGATCGACGCCGAGATGCGGATAGGCGCCATGGGTGCCGACGCCGCGCACCTCGATCGAGACCGAGTCCGCGCTGGAGGCGACCAGGGTCGGCGGCACCTCGATCCGGCCGGCGGGGACATCCGCGGCGACATGGAAGGCGAGCGCGTAATCGGGCTTGGGAAAGCGGGTGTAGAGGCCGTCCTCGATCATCGCGCGCGCGCCGGAGATCGTCTCCTCGGCGGGCTGGGCGATGAGGACGAGCGTGCCGGACCAATTGGCACGGCGGGCGGCCAGCTGGCGCGCGGTCCCGACTAGAGCGGTGATGTGGACGTCATGGCCGCAGGCATGCATGACCGGCTGCTCGGTGCCGGTCCGGTCGGTCTGGCGGGCACGCGACGGATTGGACACGCCGGAGCGCTCCTCGAGCGGCAGCCCGTCCATGTCGGCGCGAAGCAGCACGGTCGGTCCCTCGCCGTTGCGGAGCAGGGCGACGACGCCGGTGCCGCCGACGCCGGTCGTCACCTCATAACCCAAGGCGCGCAGCTCCTGCGCCATCCGCGCCGCCGTCTGCGTCTCCAGGCCGGAGAGCTCGGGATTGCGGTGGAAATGGTCGAACAGCGCGCCGAGATTTTCGCGATAGTCGCGCGCCACCGCGTCGCGGAGCGGCGCCTGCTGAGCGAAGGCCGGCGCCGAGCACGCGGCCATCGCCGCCAAAATGATCAACCTTTTCATCAAACCCCCTTTTGGGCCGGCTAGCTGGCTGCCGGCTCCAATAGCCACCACAGGATCAGGGCGAGCGCAAGCAGCGCCGACAAAGCAAGGAGCCAGCCCTGCGCTCGTGCAGGAATGAGCTGCGCCAGAAACTCGCCGATGAGATCGAATACCATTCCGGCTGCTCTCCATCGGCTCGAAACCCGGCAAAGGCGACGCTCCGGACGATTCGATCAACCGCCGTTGCGGATCGTCTCGCGCGCGATGACGAGCTGCTGGATCTGGCTGGTGCCTTCGTAGATGCGGAACAGGCGCACGTCACGATAAAGCCGCTCGATGCCGTAATCGGCGATGTAGCCGGCGCCGCCGAAGATCTGGACGGCCCGGTCGGCGACGCGACCGACCATCTCGCTGGCGAAATATTTGGCGGCCGCCGCCTCCAGCGTGATCGGCTTGCCGCTATCCTTGAGCGCGGCCGTCTCCAGCACGAGGGCGCGGGCGGCCATCGCCTCGGTCTTGGAATCGGCGATCATCGCCTGGACGAGCTGGAAATCGGCCAGCGGCTGGCCGAACTGGCGGCGATCGGTCGCATAAGCGACGGCGTCGGCGACCAGCCGCTCGGCGATGCCGACGCAGACGGCGGAGATGTGCAGCCGGCCGCGGTCGAGCACCCGCATCGCGATGCGGAAGCCCTCCCCCTCCTCGCCCAACCGGTTCTCCGCCGGCACCGGCGCCTCGTCGAAATTGACGTCGCAGACATGGGCGCCCTGCTGGCCCATCTTCCGCTCGGGCTTGCCGACGGTGACGCCGGGGAGGTTGGCGGGGACCAGGAAGGCGGAGACGCCCCGCGCCCCCGCCTCGCCGGTCCGGGCCATGACGGTGAAGAGCGACGCCTTGTCGGCATTGGTGATGAAGCGCTTGGTGCCGCTGAGGCGGTAAATCCCTCCATCCCTGACCGCGCGGGTCTGGACTGAAGCGCTGTCGGAGCCGGCGCCCGGCTCGGTCAAAGCGAAACTGGTGACGATCTCGCCGCTGGCGATGCGGGGCAGCCATTGCCGCTTCTGCGCCTCGCTCCCGGCCATGACCAGGCCCTGGCTGCCGATACCGACATTGGTGCCGAAGACCGAGCGGAAGACGGGCGTCGTCCGGCCGAATTCTAGCGCGACCCGCACCTCCTCGGACATGGTGAGGCCGAGGCCGCCATAGTCCTCCGGGATGGAGAGGCCGAACAGGCCCATCTCCCGCATCTCGGCGACGATCGCCTCCGGCACCTCGTCCTCCTCCGCGACTTGCGCCTCGAGCGGGCGCAGCCGCTCCGAGACGAGCCGGCGGACGGTGTCGATCAGCGCGTCGAAAGTCTCGGGATCGAGGGGCATGCGCTACTCCCTCTCCCGTTCAGGGGAGAGGGTCGGGGAGAGGGGGACGCCCCGACCATTGTGTATATTGAGGGACTCCCCCTCTCCCTTCGCCGCTGCGCGGCTCTTCCCTCTCCCCTGAAGGGGAGAGGATGGGCGATCAATATCCCTTCATCCGCGCGAGGCGGTCAGCCTGGAAGCCGGGATCGCCGAACAGCTCGTTCAGCACCCGGTCGCGCTTCATGTAGAGGCCGATATCATATTCGTCGGTCATGCCGATTCCGCCATGCATCTGCACCCCCTCCTGCACGGCGAGCTGCGAGGCGCGACCGGCCTTGGCCTTGGCGACCGCGACCATCGCCTCGACGTCCGGGCTACCCTCGTCGAGCAATTGCTGCGCCTTCAGGGTAGCGGCGCGGGCGATCTCGATCTCGGAATAGAGATGGGCGGCACGGTGCTGCAGCGCCTGGAACTCGCCGATCAGCCGGCCGAACTGCTTGCGCTGCTTCAGATAGCCCACGGTCATGTCCATCGCCGCCGAGCCGACGCCAACCAGCTCGGCCGCCGCGCCAGTCCGGCCGGCGTCGAGAAGACGGGAGAGCGCGCCGTCGCCGGCGCCGACCTCGCCTACCACCGCGTCGGCATCGACCTCGACGCCGTCGAAGGTGAGACGCGCGCCGATGCTGCTGTCGGCGAGGCGCACGCCCTCCACGTCGAGCCCGGCTGCCCCCTTCTCGACGGCGAACAGGGTCAGCCCTTCGTCGGCCTGCGCCGCGACCAGGATGACATCGGCCGAGGCGCCCTGGACGACGAACTGCTTCCTGCCGGAGAGGCGGAAGCCGTTGCCGGAACGCTCCGCCCGCAACGCGATCGCCTCGGGCCGATGCTTGGCGCCCTCGTCGACCGCCACCGCCGCGACGGCGTCACCCGAGAGAATTCCGGGATACCAGCGATCGGCATGGGGCGTGCCGCGCACCGCCTCGACGAAGGCGATTGCGGTGATCAGGAACGGCGAAGGGGTGAGATTGCGGCCGATCTCCTCGAGCACGATCCCCGCCTCGACATGGCCGAGACCGAGGCCGCCCTGCGCCTCGTCGATAAGGATGCCAGTGAAGCCCATTTCGGCGAACTGCTTCCACAAAGCGTGGCCGAAGCCGTCCTTGCAGGCCTTGTCGCGCCAGTGGCGGAGCTCCTTGGCGATCGCCCCCTCCCCGGCCATGAAGCCGCGGGCCGTGTCCTGGAGCATCGCCTGGTCGTCGGTTAGATAGAGGGGCATGTCTTCTCCTTAGGCGCCCGGCAGATCGAGGATCCGCTTGGCGATGATGCCGAGCTGGATCTCGCTGGTGCCGCCCTCGATCGAGTTGGCCTTGGTGCGAAGCCATTCGCGCGCCGACTTGCCCTTGCGCGAGCGCTCGCTCTCCCATTCGAGCGCGTCCGAGCCGCCGGCGGCCATGACCAGCTCGTGCCGGCGCTTGTTCAGCTCGGTGCCGGCATATTTCATCATCGAAGGCTGGGCCGGATGCGCGCGCCCGGCCTTGAGCTCATCGATGAACCGCTCGGACATCGCCCGGAACGCCATCGCGTCGACATCGAAGCGGGCGACATCGGCGCGAAGGGCCGGGTCGGCCGTCACGGCCTCGCGCAGCGCCTCGCCGAGCGCGCCGGACTGGCCGCCCAGGCCCATGCCGCTGATCATCTCGCGCTCGTGGCCGAGCAGATATTTGGCGACGTCCCAGCCCTTGTCGACCTCGCCGACGAGCTGGTCCTTCGGCACCTTCACGTCGTCGAAGAAGGTCTCGCAGAATGGCGAATAGCCGGAGATGAGCAGGATCGGCTTGGTGGACACGCCGGGGCTCGCCATGTCGAACAGGAGAAAGCTGATCCCCCGATGCTTGGGCGCGGCGGGATCGGTGCGCACGAGGCAGAAGATCCAGTCCGCCTTGTCGGCATAGCTGGTCCACACCTTCTGGCCGTTGACCAGCCAGTGATCGCCCTTGTCCTCGCACTTCGTCTGGAGCGACGCGAGATCGGAGCCGGCATTGGGCTCGGAATAGCCCTGGCACCAGCGTATCTCGCCGCGGGCGATCTCGGGCAGGAAGCGCTTCTTCTGCGCCTCATTGCCATATTTGAGCAAAGCCGGGCCGAGCATCGAGATGCCGAAACTGTAGAGCGGGTTGCGGGCGCCGATCCGTGCCAGCTCCTGCTTGAGGATCTTGGTCTCCTCGGGCGAGAGCCCGCCGCCGCCATCTTCGGACGGCCAGTCGGGCACGGTCCAGCCCCGCCCGGCCATCCGATCGAGCCATTGACGCTGCGCCTCGTTCTTGAAGACGGCGTTGCGGCCGCCCCAGCAATAGTCGGTCTCGTCGCGCACCGGCTGACGCATTTCGGGTGGGCAATTGGCCTCGAGCCACGCGCGCGTCTCCTGGCGAAAGCTCTCGCTCATGCAGGCTCCTCTCCGTTTACGTAAACGTCAAGTGCCGCGCCGGGAAGCGCAAGTCAACGGGTCGGAGACTCGCCCGGGACGCTAGATCGGGATGCGGGCGACCAGATCGGGCGCCGCTTCCTGCGCCGCCGCGAGCCGGCCGGCATAATGGTCGGCAAGGCGGCGAAGCGCCGCGCCGCCGTCGCCGCGGAAGGAGGGACCGTGCATCAGCGCCAGGAGGCGCGGCTCGAGATCGGCGAGCTGGCGGATGGTCGGCGCCGTGGCGGGGCCCAGGCTGGTAGCATGGAACAAGTCCTCCGCCTCCGCGGCCGCGGCGACGAGATCGCCCTCCGTCGTCGGATCGGTCCCGAGCTGGGTGAACAGATCGCCGCAGAACAGGATCGCGGCCGTCTCCTCGAAGACGACGCCCGATTCCCAGCCGTGCGGAACGTGGGGCGTGGCGATGAAGCGGATGCGCCGGCGCCCGCTGGTGATGGCCTCGCCATCCGCCACCGCCCGCGGCGGCCGGTCGGCCAGGTCGTTCAGCGAGATGGCGCAGGCGGTCTCGCCATGAACGACCTGCGCCTGGGGCGCAGCCGCGAGCCAGAGGTTCATCGCCCCGCATTCGTCCGCCTCGACATGGCCGAACCCGATCCAGCGGAGCCGCTCGATCGGCATGATCGACCGGACCGCCGCCGAGAAATCCGGGAACATCGCCCGCTGGCCGGCGTGGAAGAGCAGAGGCTCATCGTCGTCGACGAGGAAGCTGTTGAAGGTGAAACCGAGCGGCGGCCCGATGTCGGGTACATGGACGGAAAGCCGGAAGACGCGGTCTTCTATCTCGTCGATGCGTGCAGTCATGAACAAGCCCTCCACTTCGTGGGGAACGCCGCTTCACGAAGCGAATGGTCCTCCTCTCCGCGCCGCTCGTCAAGCGCGACGCGGCCGCCGCCGCACGGCCCCGGGTCGGCGCCGAACGTCCCGCCCGGACTGGACCCAAATGCCGCTCTGCTCTAGCCCACGACTCGGAGTTTACGCGAACGTAAAGCAGACGGGGTCGAGCGCATGGATTTTTCCCTTACGGAACGCGAAGCTTACTACCGCGACCGCGTCCGCGACTTCATCGAGACTCGGATTCGCCCCCGCAATGCCGACTACAAAGCGCAGCTCGCCGCCGGCGATCGCTGGCAGCCGATCGAGGTGATCGAGGAGCTCAAGCCGCAGGCGAAGGCGGAGGGGCTGTGGAATTTGTTCATGCCGCCGGGCTGGGCGCTGGCCCATGTCGACGACAGCTTCCAGTTCGAAGGCACGCAGCTCACCAATCTCGAATATGCGCTGTGCGCCGAGGAGATGGGCCGGATCGGCTGGGCCTCGGAAGTGTTCAACTGCTCCGCGCCCGACACCGGCAACATGGAGGTCTTCCACCGCTACGGCACCCGCGAGCAGAAGGAGGAATGGCTCCGTCCGCTGATGAACGGAGAGATACGCTCCGCCTTCCTGATGACGGAGCCGGCGGTCGCCTCCTCCGACGCGACCAACATCCAGTGCGAGATACGCAGGGAGCCCGGATCGAGGTCCGGGGCAGGCGACGACTCCTATGTGATCAACGGCCGCAAATGGTGGTCGTCGGGTGCCGGCGATCCGCGCTGCAAGGTCGCGATCGTCATGGGCAAGACCAACCCCGACAATCCCAAGCACCAGCAGCAGTCGATGGTGCTGGTGCCGCTGGACGCCCCGGGCGTGCGCGTCGAGCGGGCGCTGACCGTGTTCGGCTATGACGACGCGCCGCACGGCCACATGGAGGTGGTGCTCGACAATGTCCGCATTCCCGCCGACAACATGCTGCTCGGCGAGGGCCGCGGCTTCGAGATCGCGCAGGGCCGGCTCGGCCCGGGCCGGATCCACCATTGCATGCGCATCATCGGCGCAGCCGAGGAGGCGCTGAAGGCGATGGTGATCCGGCTGCAGAGCCGCATCGCCTTCGGCAAGCCGCTCTCCGCCCACAGCGTCTGGGAGCAGAGGATCGCCGCGGCCCGGATCGACATCGAATGCTCACGCCTCCTGTGCCTCAAGGCGGCCGACATGATGGACAAGGCCGGCAACAAGGCGGCGCAGGCCGAGATCGCGATGATCAAGGTCCATGCGCCCAACATGGCGCTGCGCGTCATCGACGACGCCATCCAGGCCCATGGCGGCGCCGGCGTGAGCCAGGATTTCGAGCTCGCCAAGGCCTATGCCGGAATCCGGACGCTGCGTCTCGCCGACGGACCCGACGAGGTCCATGCGCGGGCGATCGCCAGGATGGAATATGCGAAGCACCCGCTCGGGTGACGACGAAACGGGACCGATGAGGGGAGGAAGATCCAAGTGAAAGCCGCCGTCCTGCACCAGGCGCTGACGGACCTCGTCATCGAGGACATCGCGGTGTCGAAGCCCGGGCCCCGCGAGGTGCTGATCGCCACGCGCGCCTGCGGCGTCTGCCATTCCGACCTCCACTTCATCGACGGCCTCTATCCCGCGCCGCTGCCGCTGGTGCCCGGCCACGAGGCGGCGGGCGTGGTCGAGGCGGTCGGCGACGACGTCACGGCGCTCAAGCCCGGCGACCATGTCGTCACCTGCTTCTCGACCTTCTGCGGGCGCTGCGAATATTGCGCGACGGGCCGCCTTTCCCTCTGCGTCGACGCCTCGACCAAGCGCAAGCCGAACGAGCAGCCGCGGATCGCGCTGGGCGACCGGCCGGTGCACCAGCTCCTCAACGTCGCAGGCTATGCCGAGCAGCTGCTGGTCCACGAGAATGGCGCGGTCGCCATCGACCCGGACATGCCGTTCGATCGCGCCGCCCTGATGGGCTGCGCCGTCGTCACCGGCGCCGGCTCGGTCCTCAACACCGCCGGAGTCAAGGCGGGCGAGCATGTCGCCGTCATCGGCTGCGGCGGCATCGGCCTCGCCGCGGTCAACGCCGCCCGCATTGCCGGGGCCGCGCGGATCATCGCCGTCGACCCGGTGCCGGCCAAGCGCGCCTTGGCCGAGACGATGGGCGCCACCGACAGCTTCGACCCCTCGGCGGACCGGCTGCGCGAGCAGGTGGTCGAGCTGACCAAAGGCGGCGTCCACCACGCGATCGAAGCGGTCGGACGGATCGCCGCCGGCGAGCTGGCGCTGTCGCTGCTGCGACGCGGCGGCACGGCGACGATCGTCGGCATGATGCCGATGCACGAGAAACTGCCGATGCGGGCGCTCGACCTGCTCGCCGAGAAGAAGCTGCAGGGCTGCCTGATGGGATCGAACCGCTTCCCGGTCGACATACCGCGGCTGGTCGATTTCTACCTGGCCGGGCGGCTCGACCTCGACAGCCTGATCGCCGAACGGATCCCGCTCAGCGAGATCAACGGAGCGGTGGGGAAGCTGCGGACCGGGGAGGCGGCGCGGTCGGTGGTCATCTTCGAATGACGAGAGGAGAAGGAATGGGCCTGTTCGACCTGACCGGGAAGGTCGCCATCGTCACCGGATCGTCGCGCGGCATAGGTCGTGCGATCGCCGACGCGATGGCGGACCAGGGGGCCCGGGTGGTGATCTCGAGCCGCAAGGCCGAGGCGTGCCGGGAAGCGGCGGACGCCATCAACGCCCGTCACGGCGACGAGCGCGCGATCGTCGTTCCGGCGAACATCTCGTCCAAGGAAGAGCTGCAGCACCTCGCGGACGAGACCCGCGCCGCATGGGGCCGGATCGACATCCTCGTCTGCAATGCCGCCTCCAATCCCTATTACGGGCCGATGGGCGGGATCAGCGACGAGCAGTTCCGCAAGATCCTCGACAACAACATCCTGTCCAACCATTGGCTGATCCAGATGGTGGCGCCTGAAATGATCGAACGCCGGGACGGCTCGATCATCATCGTCAGCTCGATCGGCGGCCTCAAGGCGTCACCGGTGATCGGCGCCTACAACATCTCCAAGGCCGCCGACTTCCAGCTCGCCCGCAACCTCGCCGCCGAATTCGGGCCGCACCAGGTGCGCGTGAACTGCATCGCGCCGGGCCTGATCCGCACCGATTTCGCCCGCGCCTTGTGGGAGAATCCGAAGACCCTGGAGACCGTCACCAGCCTCACGCCGATGCGGCGGATCGGCGAGCCGGACGAGATTGCCGGCGCCGCCGTCTTCCTCGCCTCCCCCGCCTCCACCTACGTGACCGGGCAGGCGATCGTCGTCGACGGCGGCAGCACGATCGGGGTGGGGCTGTGAGGGCTCTTACGGGAGGGTACCCATGAGACTTGCCGGCAAGGTCGCCATCGTCACCGGTGCCGCATCGGGCATCGGCAGGGCGACCGCCGCCCTGTTCCGGGCCGAAGGCGCCGCCGTCCTCGCCGCCGACGTCGCCGAGGACGACGGCGTGATCGCGGCGGATGCCGGAAACGAGGCGGACGTGCGGGGGCTCATCGACCGCGCCGTCGCCGATCACGGCGGTCTCGACATCTTCTTCGCCAATGCCGGCATCTCCGGCGGCACCGCCTCGATCTTCGAACAGAGCGTCGAGGACTGGCAGGAGATTTTGCGCGTCAACCTGGTCGGGCCGTTCCTCGCCATCAAGCATGCGGCACCGGCGCTGAAGGCGCGCGGCGGCGGATCGATCATCTGCACGGCCTCGGTCGCTGGCATTCGCGCCGGAGCGGGCGGAGCGGCCTATTCCGCGTCCAAGGCGGGCGTCATCCGTCTCGTCGAGGTGGCAGCGACCCAATTGTGCGGCGCCGATATCCGGGTCAACGCGATCTGCCCCGGGCTGATCGAGACCGGCATGACCCGACCGATCTACGATCAGGCGCGCGCGGCGGGCAAGGAGGCGATGATCGGTCATCTCAACCCGCTCAAGCGCGGCGGCCAGCCCGACGAGATCGCCCGCGCGGCGCTGTTCCTCGCCTCGGACGAGGCGAGCTACGTCAATGGCCACGCCCTCGCCGTCGACGGCGGGCTGTCGGCCTCGCACCCTTTTTATCGCCAGGAATATGGCCGCACGGCCTTTTGACCACCGGAGAGAAGAATGAGCCCCATTTCCACCAAGCTGCACGGCGACGTGCTGATCGTCACCTCGAACAATCCGCCGGTCAACGCGCTCGGCCATGCCGTTCGTGAAGGACTGGTGAAGGCGATCGAGCAGGCGGATTCCGACGACAAGGTGAGGGCGGTGGTGATCATCTGCCAGGGGCAGACCTTCTTCGCCGGCGCGGACATCAGCGAGTTCGGCACACCGAAATCCTTCCAGGCGCCGATGCTGCCCAACGTCGTCGACATCATCGAGAATTGCACCAAGCCGGTGGTGGCGGCGATCCACGGCACCGCCTTCGGCGGCGGCCTGGAGGTGGCGCTGGCGAGCCACTACCGCGTCGCGGTGCCGAGCGCGAAACTGGGCGTGCCCGAGGTGAAGCTCGGCCTGCTGCCCGGCGCCGGCGGCACGCAGCGGCTGCCGCGGGTCGCGGGCGTCGCAAAAGCGCTTGAAATGGCGGCGACGGGAAATCCGATCGGCGCCAAGGAGGCGCGGGACATCGGCCTCGTCGACAGGCTGATCGAAGGCGATCTCGAGCAGCATGCCGTCGCCTTCGCCGAGGAGGTGCGGGACGTCCGGCCGATCCCGAAGTCGAGCGAGCGCGACGACAAAATCGGCGAGGCGCGCGCCAATCCGGCGATCTTCGACGAATTCCGGAAGGCGAATGCCCGCAAGTTCCGCGGCTTCGACGCGCCCGAATATAATGTGCGCGCGATCGAGGCGGCGGTCGCGAAACCCTATGCCGAGGGCGTCCAGGACGAACGCCGGCTGTTCATGGAGCTGATGAGCGGCACCCAGGCGCGGGCGCAGCAATATTTCTTCTTCGCCGAGCGCAAGGCCGCCAAGATCGAGGGGCTGCCGGAGGACACGCGGCCGCGCGACATCCGCAAGGTCGGGATCATCGGCGCCGGGACGATGGGCGGCGGCATCTCGATGAATTTCCTGTCGGCCGGGGTGCCGGTGACGATCGTCGAGACGGCGCAGGAGGCGCTCGACCGCGGCACCGGGATCATGCGCAAGAATTACGAGGCGACCGCCGCCAAGGGACGCATGACCGCCGACCAGGTTGAAGCGGCGATGGGCCTGCTGACCCGGACCCTCGACCTCGAGGCGCTGGCCGATTGCGACCTCATCATCGAGGCGGTGTTCGAGAATATGGACGTCAAGAAGGAGGTGTTCGGCAAGCTCGACCGGATCGCCAAGCCGGGCGCCATCCTCGCCTCGAACACCTCCTATCTCAACATCGACGAGATCGCCGCCTCGACCTCGCGGCCGCAGGACGTGGTCGGCCTGCATTTCTTCTCGCCGGCCAATGTCATGAAGCTGCTCGAGGTGGTGCGCGGCGCGAAGACGGCGCCGGACGCGCTCGTCACCGCGATGCAGCTCGCCAAACGGATCCGGAAGGTGGCGGTGGTCGCCGGCGTCTGCCACGGCTTCATCGGCAACCGGATGCTGATGCCGCGCCAGATCGAGGCGAACCGGCTGCTGCTCGAAGGCGCGACTCCGGAGCAGATCGACCGTGTCCATGTCGAGTTCGGCATGCCGATGGGCCCGTTCCAGATGGCCGACCTCGCCGGAGTCGATATCGGCTGGCACCGCGATCCCGAGCGGATCGAGAATATCCGCGACAAGCTCTGCGCGCTCGGCCGCTGGGGGCAGAAGAAGGGCGCCGGCTTCTACGATTATGACGAGAAGCGCCGCCCCTCCCCCTCGCCGGTGGTGACCGAGGTGATCGAGGAATTCCGCGCCAGGGAAGGCGTGGAGAAGCGCGAGATCAGCGACCAGGAGATCGTCGAGCGCACGCTCTACACGATGGTCAACGAAGGGGCGAAGATCCTCGAGGAAGGGATGGCCCAGCGCGCCTCCGACATCGACGTCGTCTGGGTCTATGGCTATGGCTGGCCGGTCTATCGCGGCGGCCCGATGTTCTGGGCCGATACCGAAGGCCTCGCCAAGATCCTCGAGGGCCTGAAACGGCAGCAGGACCGGCTCGGCAGCGATTTCAGCCTGTCGGAGTTTCTCGTCCGCAAGGCCGAGGCGGGAGAGAAGTTCACCCGCTGATCGCCCTGCGGCGCGCGCTTACCGTCTGATCACCTTTGACTGCTAGTGCCTTCCGGGGGAGGAGGTGCCGGCATGAGGGCGGCTGTGCGACGAGAGGACCAGGCCGGCGGCGATCCGAGGATCGCCGTGACCGAAGGCCATGGCCGCGTCATCGACGAGACGGCGCGCATGGCCGGCGGAACGCACCATTTCCTGCGCCGGAGCTGGTACCAGGCCGGCGGGGGCGTGCGGGCCAGAACCATCGTCGGGCACCGGCCCGACGGCTCCCCTTTCGCCGCCTTGCCGCTGGTCGCCATGGGCCCGCCGATGCTCGGCATGAACATGGTTCCCGGCAGCTATTGGCCGTTCCGTTCCCCGGTAATCGCCGCCCATGCCGAGGAGGGAGAGCTGCGGACCCTGATCGGCGATCCGCAGAGCCGCTCCGCGCTCGGGCAGGCCTGGCGGATCGGACCCGTCTATGCCGAGGACGAGGGGGTGCGCCGGCTCGCCGCCGCCGCCTGCGCCGAAGGCTGGACCCGGCTGGCGCGACCGCTCGGAACCACCTTCGTCATGGACATACCGAAGCTGCGCGCGTCCGGCGGATGGCCGACCCGTTCGGCAGCGCGCAAGATGGCGCGGCTGGAGCGGCAGCTGATGGAGCAGGGGCGTCTTCGCCTTCGCTTCGTCCGCGGAGAGGATTGGGACGATCGCGCGCTCGACGCGCTGGCGGCGATCGAGGCCGCAAGCTGGATCGGACAAAGGACCGACGGCAGCGGCGCCAAGTTCCTGAGCCGCGCGCAGAGGGGTTATTGGGAAGCCGTCCTCGCCGATCCGGAATTGGCCGAGATGCTGTCCGCCGCCATTCTTCATGTCGGGGACGAGCCCGTGGCCTTCTCGTTCGACCTCAATGTCGGACCCCTGCAATATGGCATCGCCGGCAGCTACGATTCCCGCTTCGCACGGTGGAGTCCCGGCCGGCTCGTCACCTGGCGGCACATCGAGGAGAGCGAGGCGCGTGGGATCGAACGGATCGACTGGGGATCCGGCGACAGCGGCTACAAGCGCGAGTTCGGCGCGGTCCCGGGCTCCGAGATCGTCGATCTCCTCTTCGTCCGCAGCCGGCCGCTGGCGGCGGTGCTGCGCGGGCGCTGGTGCGGCGGCGGAGGCGAGATCGACCCGGATGCGCGGCGGCTTCTCTCCCGCCGCGAGCAACTCCTCATCGCCGGCCTGGCTACGGCGGCGGCCGCTGCCTCGCTGGCCGAATAGAGACTCGACCCACCGCGATCTGCGAGACGCCGGGCGATACCGCCGGACTGGAAATCGCTCTAGCCGCGCATCGCCGCCGAAACGGCGTCGAACACGCCTGCAAGCGTGAAGCCGAGGCTGTCGAGCGCAGCCAGCATGGCAAGGGCAAGCAAGGCGAGGATCAGCCCATATTCGATCGCGGTGGCGCCGCATTCGGCCCGCACCAGGTCAATGAGCTTCGCCATGCCGAACTCCCCCTCGAGGACCCAACTTGGTGGCGGCTGCCTTACCGGGCACTTAACGGCCGGGACGGGCCACCCGGATCAGCGGGCGACCGCCTCGGCATAAGCGGCCGCGTCGAAGCCGACGAGCCGGCGGTCGCCGAGATCGAGCACCGGCCGGCGGATCATCGAGGGCTGGTCGAGCATGAGCGCGACGGCCTTGTCCTCGTCGAGATCCGTCCGACGCTCCTCGGGCAGCTTGCGGAAGGTCGTGCCCGACCGGTTGAGCACCCTCTCCCACCCGAATTCCGTGGCCCAGGCGCGCAGCCGGCCCTCGTCGATGCCGGCGCTCTTATAGTCATGGAAATCATAAGCGACGCCATGGCCGTCGAGCCAGGCGCGGGCCTTCTTCACCGTGTCGCAGTTGCGGATGCCATAGAGAGTCGCGCGCGTCATGCCGGCACCCTAGCGGCCCGGCCGCGCCCGTCGAGCCGGCCTGCCCGTTTCACTCCCATTCGATCGTGCCGGGCGGCTTCGAGGTGAAGTCGTAGACGACGCGGTTGATCCCCTTGACCTCGTTGACGATCCGGGTGGCGACCCGGCCGAGGAAAGCGGGATCGAAGGCATAGGCATCGGCGGTCATGCCGTCGGTCGAGGTGACGGCGCGAAGCGCGCAGACCGAATCGTAGGTCCGGGCATCGCCCATGACGCCGACGGTCCGGACCGGCAGCAGCACGGCAAAGGCCTGCCAGATGGCGTCGTAGAGACCGGCATTGCGGATCTCCTCGAGATAGATGGCGTCGGCCTTGCGCAGGATCGCGCATTTCTCGCGGGTGACCTCGCCCGGTATGCGGATAGCAAGGCCGGGCCCCGGAAAGGGATGGCGGCCGACAAAGGCCTGGGGGAGGCCGAGCTCGCGCCCGAGCGCGCGCACCTCGTCCTTGAACAGCTCGCGGAGCGGCTCGACCAGAGCCATGTTCATCCGCTCCGGCAGGCCGCCGACATTGTGGTGGCTCTTGATCGTCACCGAAGGGCCGCCGGTGAAGCTGACGCTCTCGATCACGTCCGGATAGAGCGTTCCCTGGGCGAGGAAATCGGCGCCGCCGATCTTGCGCGCCTCCTCCTCGAAGATGTCGATGAAGGTCTTGCCGATGAACTTGCGCTTGGCTTCGGGGTCGGTGACCCCGTGCAGCCCGTCGAGGAACAGGGCCTCGGCATCGACGTGGACGAGCGGGATATTGTAGCTGTTCCTGAACAGGCTGACGACCTGCTCCGCCTCGCCCTGCCGCATCAGGCCGTGGTCGACGAAGACGCAGGTCAGCTGCTCGCCGATCGCCTCGTGGATCAGCACCGCGGCCACGGCTGAGTCGACGCCGCCGGACAGGCCGCAAATGACGCGGCCGTCGCCGACCTGGGCGCGGATCTCGTCGATCTTGGTGGCGCGAAACTCGGCCATCGTCCATTCGCCGGCGAGGCCGCAGACGTGCCTGACGAAGTTCGCGATCAGCCTGGCGCCGTCGGGCGTGTGCACGACCTCGGGGTGGAACTGGACGCCGTAGAAGCGGCGTTCCTCGTCGGCGGTGGCGGCGAAGGGCGCGCCCTCGGACTGGGCGACGATTCGGAAGCCTTCCGGTATGCGCTCGACCTTGTCGCCGTGGCTCATCCAGACCTGGTGGCGCTCGCCCGGCGCCCAGAGGCCGTCGAACAGCCGGCAGCTCTCCTTGATCTCGATGAAGGCGCGGCCGAACTCGGCATGGTCGCCGGAGACGACCTTGCCGCCGAGCTGCTCGGCCATGAGCTGCTGACCGTAGCATATACCCAGGACCGGCACGCCGGCCTCGAACAGGGCATGGTCGGCGCGCGGGCTGTCCTCGAAGGTGACCGACGACGGTCCGCCCGAGAGGATGATCCCGGCCGGTCGCATCCGCTCCAGCGCCTCGGCGGCGCGGCTGAAGGGAACGATCTCGCTATAGACTCCGGCCTCGCGTACCCGCCGCGCGATCAGCTGGGTCACCTGGCTTCCGAAGTCGACGATAAGGACGGATTCGACTGGCTGGATCGTCATGGCCGGCCGATAAAGAGCGTCTTGCCGGCTGTAAAGCCGAGGCTCGGGTTTCAAAGCGCCACCGAACGGGATATCTTCACCCGAGTCAGTAGGCCGCGGGAGCAATCCGAATGGCTAGCTTGGTGTCTCCGTCCCCCACGCCTTGCCCGCTCGAGGAGATCGACGTCAGCCGCGCCGAGCTGTGGCGGGAGGACCGGTTCGCTGCCTTGCTCGCGCGGCTGCGCGCCGAGGAGCCCGTCCATTTCTGCCCGGCGAGCGAGTTCGGCCCCTATTGGTCCGTCACCCGCCATGCCGACATCATGCAGGCCGAGGCGCTCGCCCACATCTTCTCCTCCTCCTACACGCTCGGCGGGATCACCATCCTGGGCGAGGGCGAGCCTTTATGGGGCGACGACCTGCTGCCGATGTTCATCGCCATGGACCGGCCTGAACATACCGGCCAGCGCCGGACCGTCGCGCCCGCCTTCACTCCATCCGAGATGGGACGCCTGGGTCCGTCGCTGCGCGCGCGCACCGAGGCGCTCGTCGACACCCTGCCGGTCGGCGAGGAGTTCGACTGGGTCGATCGGGTGTCGATCGAGCTCACCACCCAGATGCTCGCCATCCTGTTCGACTTTCCGTGGGAGGACCGGCGGCTGCTCACTTACTGGTCCGACTGGGCCGGCGACATCGAGTCCGCGCGCGACCCCGAGCTGGGGCCGAAGCGGATGAAGATATTGTGGGAATGCGCCGCCTATTTCACCCGGCTGTGGCAGGAGAGACAGGCGCATGAGCCGCGGCCCGACCTGATCTCGCGCATGATCCACAGCGAGGCCACCAAGTCGATGACGCCGCAGGAATATCTGGGCAATCTGATCCTGCTCATCGTCGGCGGCAACGATACGACCCGCAACTCGATGAGCGCTCTGCCGATCGTCAACCGCTTGTGGCCGGAGGAATATGCGAAGATCGCCGCCGACCGCAGCCTGGTGGAAAATGGCGTCCAGGAGCTGATCCGCTGGCAGACCCCGCTCGCCCATATGCGCCGCACCGCGCTCGAGGATCATGAGCTCGGCGGCAAGGCGATCGCCAAGGGCGACAAGGTCGTCTTGTGGTACATGTCGGGCAATCGCGACGAGGAGGTCTTTCCCGAGGGCGACCGCTACATCGCCGACCGGGCCAATGCCCGCCGCCACCTCGCCTTCGGCTTCGGCATCCATCGTTGCGTCGGCGCCCGCCTGGCCGAGCTTCAGCTCGCCACCCTGTTCGACGTGCTGCTCGACCGCGGCCTGATGCCAGTCCAGACCGGCGAGCCGGAGCGAGTCAATGCCTGCTTCGTCCACGGCTATCGCAAGCTGCCGGCGAAGCTGGTCCGAAGCCCAGCCTGAGCCGCCGGTCCGGCCGAATAAAATAATCGAATCTGACTGGGCATTCGAAGGGGCGCGAGCCACAGCCCGCGCCCCCGGTCCGGTCGACGAAGGGGAGACGTCAGACCCGGAAGTCGTACACGCGATTGCCGCGCGCGTAGCAGGTGAACCTTTCGCGATCGACGTCGTAGCCACGGTTCCAGCGGCCATAATCATAATCGACCGTGTCGATCCGGCCGCGCACCCGATAATAGCCGTCGGTGCGGTCGAGATCGGTGATGCGGATGTTGCGCCCGTAGCGCTGAGCCTGCCGGCCGCAGGCGTTCACCGCCGCCTGCGGGCTGCCATAGCCGTAGCGGTCATAGCCGTTGCCATAGCCGTAGCCGCGATCGTAGCGGTAGCGGTCATTGCCGTTGTCGAGCGCCGCGATGAGCGCGGCGATGCCGCCGACGACGGCGACGCCGGTGATGATGTCGCCCGCATCGATGCCGCGGTCGCGGTCGCGATAGCGATCCCAGCTTTGCGCCTGGGCCGGCGAAGCGGCGGTGACGGCGAGCGCCGCCGCGGCGACGCCCCCGGTCAGAATTTTCGAGAATGCCTTCATGAGTCTCTCCTGTCCCTCGAAAAGATCCAGGGATTTCCGAATCTTGAGGAGCATTCTAGGCGAATTGCCCTGACTTCGGACTGAACCCGATGGTAGGACGACGTTCAGGTTCGGAGGAGACAAGATGAACAAAAGAGATAGTTAAGCAGGTGCCGAACTTTCTCTTGCGAATGCCTTCAGCCTTGAATAGTTAAGTGCATGCTTAACGATTCGGCGTTGCTCGATCTGGCCTATCAGGCGCTCGCGGATCCGACGCGGCGACGAATGGTGGCACAGCTCAGCCGCGGGCCGGCCTCGGTCAGCGAGCTGGCCGGACCACTGCCGATCAGCCTGCCGGCCGTACTCCAGCACCTGCGGATGCTGGAGGCGAGCGGCCTCGTCCGGTCGGAGAAAAAGGGGCGGGTGCGGACCTGCCGGATCGAGCCGGAGGCGCTTCGATCCGCGGAGGACTGGATCGCCGAGCAGCGGGCATTGTGGGAAGGCCGGATCGACCGGCTCGAAGCCTATCTCGAAGACATGAAAGCTAAGGAGACGGACAATGGCGAATGACCATCAAGACCTGGTGATCGAGCGAACGCTCGACGCCCCCCGCGACCTCGTCTGGAAGGCGTGGACCGATCCCGAGCATCTTAAGCGCTGGTGGGCGCCGCGGCCGTACGAGACAGTCGAATGCGAGATGGACCTGCGGCCCGGGGGCCGATTCCATACTCGGATGAAGGGGCCGGACGATTTCGACGAGCCGGGCACAGGCTGCTTCCTCGAGATCGTGCCGGGCGAGCGGATCGTCTGGACGAGCGCGCTCGGGCCCGGTTTCCGGCCGAGCCAGCCGGACAATTGCGGCGGCCTGCCGTTCACCGCCATCGTCACCATGGAAGATGCGGGCGGCGGGCGCACCTTGTACCGGGCGGTGGCCATGCACGGCAGCCGCGCCGACCGCGACCGCCATGCCGAGCTCGGCTTCGAGGAGGGCTGGGGCACGGTCACCGGTCAATTGGGCGAGGTCGCCCGGGCGCTGGGAGAGACGGTGTGAGCGAGGCCAACCGGACGATAAGCGTCGAGGTGGAGCGGCGGATCGCAGCGCCGCCGGATCGGGTGTTCGATGCCTGGCTCGATCCGCAGGCGCTCGGTCGCTGGCTGTTCGCCACCCCTGACGGACGAATGGAGCGGGTCGAAGTCGATCCGCGGGTGGGCGGACGATTCCTTATCGCGGAGCGTCGCGACGGCGAGCTCGCGGAGCATTTCGGCGAGTATCTCGAGATCGACCGGCCGCGCAGGCTCGTCTTCACCTTCGCCGCCGATCGGGAGGAGGCGCCGTCGCTGGTTACGGTGACGATCGAGGCTGACGGCGACGGATCGCGGATTCGGCTCGTCCACGAGATGGACGCGCAGTGGGCGGACTATGAAGCGCGCACCCGCCAGGGGTGGGCCAGCATCCTCGAGGCCCTGGAGAGGAGTTTGGGGAGCTGATCGTTCCTTGAAGGGGATCAGCCCGGCGCATGACACGGCTGGCGCCGAGACGGTGGAAAGGCTGACACCTCTCCACCAAGGCCAAGTGGGCAGCGCCCGGCGCTGCCCACCCGTATCCCGGGGACAAGGCGACCCGGCCGTTTCGGCTGCTCGCTCCCCTCGAGGGGAGGATCCGGAACGCCCAAGGGCTCAGCAGCTGCGGTCGATCTCGCGGCCGACGAGGGCGCCGAGGGCGCCGCCGACGATGGCCCCAACCGTGCCGTCGCCGCCGCGCCGGTAGCGGCCGTAGCGGCCGTAGCGGCGCCCGTCGCGAGCGACCTCGCGGCCGAGCAGGGCGCCAGCCGCGCCGCCGACGATGGCGCCGGTGGTGCCGCTGCCGCAGCGACGGCCACGATAATGACGGCGGCTGTAATAGCCCCGGTCATGATAGCCGCGACGGTCATAATAGCCGCGGCGGCCATAGTAGTCGCCGGGTCGATAGCGGCGGGGCGCGTCACGATAATAGCCGCGGTTGTAATAGCCGCGATCGTAATAGCCGTCGCGATAATAGCCTTGCGCCTCGGCGGCGGCCGGCATGACCACCAGAGCGGAGACGGAGGCCGCGACGCCGAGCATCAGTTTCCTGATCATGGATCTCGCTCCTCGAATGATTGGAGCCAAGCTGCGCCCGCCATGCTGAGCCGAGCATGAACGGAAGCGACCGGCGCTTCCCAAGCCGCTGACACGAAAGCTTTTCCGGATCAGGCGGTCGCCGCGCCGTCCGGCGACCCGGCACTCCGCGTCGCGGTCGAGGCGGTCCGCACGACTTCCTCGAGGACACGCAGATAGTCCGCGAAGCGCGCCCTCCCCTGCTCGGTCAAGGTGCACCGTGTATGCGGCCGGCGCCCCTCATAGCCCTTGTCGATGCGGATGAAGCCCGCCTCCTCGAGCACTTGGAGATGCCGGTTGAGATTGCCGTCGGTGAGATCGCACAAGGCCTTGAGCTCGCCGAAGGAGAGGCCTTCGGAATGGCCGGCGAGAGAAGTGACGATTCCGAGCCGGGCACGCTCGTGAAACACGCGGTCGAGCCCCTGATAGGCGTAGGGCGCCTCTCCCTTAGCTGCGTCCATGATCTTCCTGCGCGGCACGATGGAGGATGAAGGCGACGGCAGCCTGGCCGAGAATGAACGGGACGCCCATCATCCAGGGCGAGAGGTGCCCGGCGTTACCGGCCGAGGCGAGGACCAACGTTCCGCACAGCAGGTACCAGGCCGCCGGCCACACGATCGCACGGGGAAGCGTGGCGCCGGCCGTGAAGCCCGCCAAGGCGACGATGATCTGCCAGAGGCCCGGGAGCAGCCAGGCGCTCGCCGGGGCCGTCGTCACGATGACGAAGGTGATCAGGGCGCCGGCCGCGCCGAAGGGCACGAAATGCCGCAGGGCGCTCTCGATCAGGCGATCGGCGAGGCGGCCATGAAGCCGGCGCGACCGGGCGAGCGATTCGATGGCGACGACGAGGGCGGCGGCGCAGGCGACGCCGACCCAGAGCGCGATATAGCGCAACGGGTCTCCGGTCAGCATCTCCGGCCACGCCAGCTGGGCCAAGCTACCGAACAAGGCCAGCAGCGCCGTCACCGCGACCGCCTCCGGCGCCAGCCCGCGAAAGCGCGTGCTCGCGGCCATGCGGGCGTGAATGTCGGCGATCTGCGACAGCGCGCGCTCGACGTCGTTCAAGGCCAAGCCTCTGGTTTCATTTGCACGGCAAAGCATGCCGCGCTCACACCTGATCGGTCAAGGACGATGGCCCTGGCCCTCAGACGAAATCGGCGCTCAGGCTCTTCCCGCGCTCCAGCCATGCCGGCACCGGCAGGCCCTTCTCGCGTAGGAAATCCGGGTTGAACAGGCGCGACTGATAGCGGGTGCCATAGTCGGCGAGGATGGTGACGATCGTGTGGCCGGGGCCGAGCCGGCGGGCGAGGCGAACGGCGCCGGCGACATTGATCCCGCTGGAGAGGCCGACGCAGAGCCCCTCCTGCTCGAGCAGGTCGAACACGGTCCGGACCCCCTCCTCGTCCGGGATGCGGAAGGCGTGATCGACCGCGAGACCCTCGAGATTGGCGGTGATCCGTCCCTGACCGATCCCCTCGGAGACGGAGCCGCCCTCGCTCTTGAGCTCGCCGCTCGTATAGTAGCTGTAGAGGGCGGCGCCAAAGGGATCGGCAAGGCCGATGGCGACGTCCGGCCGGCGCTCGCGTAGCGCCGCGGCGACGCCGGCGAGAGTGCCGCCCGTGCCGACCGCGCAGATGAAACCGTCCACCTTGCCGTCGGTCTGCGCCCAGATTTCGGGGCCCGTGGTGCGGATATGCGCCTCGCGGTTGGCGACGTTGTCGAACTGATTGGCCCAGACGGTGCCGTTCGGCTCGGTCTCGGCGAGGCGCGCCGCCATCCGGCCGGAGACCTTCACGTAATTGTTCGGGTTGGCGTAGGGGACGGCGGGCACCTCGACCAGCTCCGCGCCGAGCAGGCGGAGCATGTCCTTCTTCTCGCGGCTCTGCGTCTCAGGAATGACGATGACGGTGCGAATCCCGAGTGCGTTGGCGACGATGGTGAGGCCGATGCCGGTATTGCCGGCAGTGCCGTCGACGACGATCCCGCCGGGGCGCAACGCACCCCGCTCCATGGCGTCGCGGATGATGAACAAGGCGGCGCGGTCCTTGACCGACTGGCCCGGGTTCATGAACTCGGCCTTGGCCAGGATCTCGCAGCCGGTCTCCTCCGACGCGCGGCGCAGCCGGACCAGCGGCGTGTTGCCGATCGCCTCGGTGACATCATTACGGATTTCCATGTCGCGCCTCCCTGATCGGGGCGACCGTAGAGCATCGGCCGGTGAGATTGAATCCTGCCGTCAGCATCGTCAGCCGATCAGCGCAAATCTGCGGAAAGCCCGTCCCGGGTCACGATCCGTTCCGCGAGCAGCGATCGGTTGCCGCTGCGCAGAGCGCGAGCGAAGTCGCCGCGGCGACGAAATGACGGGTCATGTCCGATCGCCTTGCTGTGATTTCCGATCGAGACCCGCGGGCGACGACGCGCGGCCCCTCGCCGCCCCCTTCACCAGTGCCAGACCTGGTCGTAGGCTGAGAGGAGGCCAGGCAGACCCCCGGCGCCGATCAGGCGGACCTCACCGAGCCTGGGCCGGTCGAGGAGACCGTAAAGCTCCAAATCCTCGCGCAGCAGGAAGATCGTCGCCCCGCCTCCGGCAAGATCGCGAAGCTGGGCGTGGACGTCCGGCGCGTTGCGCTGGCTGCGAGCCCCGATCGAGAGCGGGACGACGCGCTGCCCTTCGACCACGTAATTGACGGTGGAGGCGCGCAGCAGGAGGTCCAGCTCGGCGCCGGCGCGCTTCATCGCCTGGCTGATCCACAGCACGGTATCGTCCTGCTCCTCGAGCGTGGCGCGGTAGCCGGTGGAGAGGATATTCAGCACCTTCATGGATCGTCCCCCTCAAGCGGTCGCGACAACGAGCGTGTTGGTCGAGGCCGCGGCCATCGCCCAGAAATCCGCGGGCGTGCCGCGGCGCGTGCCCTCGATCGATCCCGCCGCGCCGCGCTCCTCGACGCACAGGCCGCAATTGACCCAATCGAAGGCCAGGCCGCGCTCGACCGCCTTGTCGCGCAAGGCGGCGACCCACTCGCGTGGCAGCGGATGGTCTTCCTCGGTCGCGTCGCGGCCGTGCACCGCATTCGCATGCGCCGTCTGGGCGGCGAGCGGCAGACCGACCGCGCCTTCATAAGCGAAGATGTTGACGTCTATCCCGCGATCGAGGGCGGCATCGATGAGGCGCATCGCCGTTGCCGTGCGTGACGATTCGAACGGGGCATCCATCAGCAGGAAGGTGAGCCGGGTGCGGGTCATCGCGGCCTCCTAGCGCCAGAGGACCGGATCGCCCGCCGCCAGCCGGTCGACGATGAGGGCGAGCGGTGCCGATCGAATTCCCGTGGCGATCTGCTCGGCTGGAATGCCGCGCTCGGCGAGAGCGAACGCATCGGCGAGTATCTCGATGCCGGCGTCGGCGGCCGCGACCAGCCAGGACGGGCTGGCGCCCGCCCTGGCCCCGAGCGTGCCGTTCTCCGCCAGCATCAGAGTGCAGGCGGTGCCCGCCTGCCGGGCCTCGATCAGCAGCCCGGTCCCCCAGGCCGCGTCGGGCGTGGCGATCGGATCCCGCGTCTCGACGATCATCAGTCGCTTCATTTCCGCCCTCTCCATCCATGATCCTGCGCTCCCCACGGCGAATAGCCGCGAGCGAAGCCGCAAACCTGAAGGTTTCAGACTGTTTTCGTACCATCGGGGCAAGGAAGGCGGCGGCATGGCGCGCGGACGTTCCGTGGTCGTCGCCAGCACCGCCTTCAGGGCCGCCTCATCGTGCCTGTCGAGCTGATGCCGACGAACAGGCTCAGTGGGTCTGGATCGTCCGGGCTATGCGTCGAAAGCGCGCATCGTCCCTGATCCGGTCGAAGTCGGGATCACGATCGAGCCACGCCCCGTGATTCCAACCATGAGCGATCACCTCCTCCAGCGTGTCGAGCGCGCGCTCCGACTCTCCGGCTCGGGCGTAGGTACAGGCGAGATGATAGTTCATCGGATCCGAGTGATCGCGGGCACGGTCGAGCAAGGCCGCCGCCGAATCGAGATCACCGAGATGGACAAGGCAGCGCGACAACCCGCAAACCGCGCGAAAATCGTCGGGAAAGGCTTCCAGCCTAGGACGGATCCGCGCCGCCGCCAGCGCGAAGTTCGAGCGCGCGCGGCGATCGTCGCCGCTCATCTGGCGAGCCTTTCCGGCCAGCATCAGCGAATGATAATCGTCCTCGCGAAGCGCGGCCGCTCGCTCGAGCATCGGCGCGGCTAGGCCGGTATCCAGCTCGGCGAAGCAGGCGCGCCCGAGCATGTAATGGACGTCGCTGGACTGAGGATCGAGCGCTACCGCCTTGCGGAAATCGGCAAGCGCCCGCTGATATTGATGGCCGATCGCATAGACGAAGCCTTGCGCCGCATGAGCCTCGGCCGACTTCGGATTGCCGCGGCGGGCCAGCTCGCACTGGACGAGCGCCGCGGCGAGATCCGCGCTTCCCGGGCTGTAATAGATGGCGAGGAAGGCGGTCGCCTTGGCCAGGCCGACGCGGGCCGCCACGAAATCCGGCGCGGCTTCCGAAACGGAAGCGAATAGCGCCGCCGCCTCGCTGGTGTTGCGGGTCCCGCCGCGGTCGAACAGCTCGCAGGCTTCCAAATAGCTGGCATAGAGATCCAGCTCGAGCTCCGTGGCCGAGTCGCGATCGCCGTGTGCCGGAATCTCGGGATGCTCCACCGGACATTTCAGCCGATAGCCGCGCTTGTGAATCGTCTCGATATGGACCGGATCGCGAAATTCGTCCCCGAGCTGACGGCGGAGCTCGGCGACGGCGTGGGTCAGCACCTCCTCGCCGACGAAGACGCCCGGCCAGACCCGCTCGAGCAGGGCGTCGCGCGACCAAGGCTGCGGCGCGGTTTCGGAGAGCGCCTGCAAGACCTCAGCGGCCTTGGGCGAGAGTCGGCGCTCCTCGCCGCCGGCCAGCAAGCGGCGCGTCCCGGGATCGAAGGTCCAGTGGCCGATGATGATCATGGCGCCGGCCCGGGAGCATATACCGGGCCGGCGGATTCATGAAACGATGCCGGCCAAGACCGCGATCGCTGTGGTCAGGCAGGCGCTATCGCGACGCGGTCCCGGAAGGCACCTGCATCTGCGTGAAATGGGCGATGAAGGCGTACATGTCGCTATATTCCTCGATCTGCTTGTCCGTCGGCTTGCCCGAGCCGTGGCCGGCGCGGGTCTCGATGCGGATGAGGTGCGGCGCGCCGTTCGGATCGGCTTGCTGCAACGCCGAGATATACTTGAAGCTGTGGCCGGGGACGACGCGGTCGTCGGTGTCGGCAGTAGTCACCAGCACCGGCGGGTAAGCGACGCCCGTCCGGATATTGTGGTAGGGCGAGTAGGCTCGCAGGATCCGGAAATCTTCCTCCCGATCCGGATAGCCATAATCGTCCACCCAATAGCGCCCTGCGGTGAAACGGTCGAAGCGCAGCATGTCCATCACGCCGACGCCGGGAAGGGCGGCCGCGAACAGGTCGGGCCGCTGGTTGACGACGGCGCCGACGAGGAGCCCGCCATTGGAGCGGCCCTCGATGGCGAGGTGGCGATTGGTGGTGATCCCCTGCGCGATCAGATGCTCGGCCGCGGCGATGAAGTCGTCGAACACGTTCTGCTTGTTGGCGCGCCGGCCGGCATCGTGCCACGCCTGACCATATTCGCCGCCGCCGCGCAGGTTGGCGACGGCGAGGACGCCGCCCATGTCGATCCAGGTCATCCAGCGCGGCTGGAATGCCGGCGTCGACGAGGCGTTGAAGCCGCCATAGCCGTAGAGCAAGGTTGGATGCGGCTGGCCTTCGGCAAGGTCGCGGCGATGGACGAGGAACATCGGCACGCGGGTGCCGTCCTTCGAATTGAAGAAGACCTGGCGGACCTCGTAGCGCTCCGGATCGAAGGCGAGTTCGGGCTGGGCGAAGACCTCGCTTTCGCCGGTCGCGCTGTCGTAGCGGTAGACCGTCGGCGGCCGGTTGTAGCTGGCGAAGCTGTAGAAGGTTTCCGTGCCGCTCGAATCCCCCTGGAAGCCGGCGACGGTGCCGATGCCCGGCAGCGCGATCGTGCCGGCGCGGCGGCCGTCGAGGCCGAAGGTGCGCACCTCGCTCTTCGCGTCGACCAGATATTCGGCGATGAGCTGGTTGCCGACGATCGAGGCGCCTTCGAGGGTGGCCGCATCCTCGGCGACGATCTCGGCGATTTCGAGCCCGGGGCGGGAGAAATCGGTGGCGACGATGCGCTGGCGCGGCGCTCCATTGTTGGTCCGCCAGTAGAAGGTCGAGCCGCGATTGCCGATATAGGTCCAGTCATGCTCGAGCCCGGTCACCAGGCGGCGCGGCTCGGCATTGGGCTGGGTGAGGTCGATGAGGCTGATCTCGTAGCGGGCGTCGGTTCCTTCCGACGAGCTGACGATCAGCCAGCGCCCGTCCTCGGACACCTCAGCGGCATGATTGCGCCGGGGGTGATCGGGGGTCGCGAAGACCTGGCGGTCCTGCGACTGCGGCGTGCCGAGCCGGTGGAAATAGACCGCCTGATTCTCGTTCAGCGACTGGAACTGCGCGCCCTGGCTCGGCTCGGGGAAGCGCGAATAGAAGAAGCCGGAACCGTCCTTCGCCCAGTCGATGTTGGAGAATTTGACCCAGCGGACCTCGTCTTCGAGGACGCGGCCGCTCGCCACGTCGAGGACGCGAAGGGTGCGCCAGTCGGTGCCGCCGTCCTGGATGCCATAGACGAGGTGGCGGCCGTCCTCCGACGGGGTCCACTCCGCCAGCGCCGTGGCGCCGTCCTGGGACCAGCCATTGGGATCGATGAGCACGCGCGGCGCGCCGGCAAGACCTTGGCGCACATGGAGGACGGACTGGTTCTGGAGGCCGTCGTTGCGCGTGTAGAAATAGAAGTTGCCGGCCTTCTCCGGAAGGCCGAACCGCTCGTAATCGTACATCTGGGTCATGCGCGCGCGGAAAGCCGCCCGCGCCGGCAGATTGGCGAGGAAGGCGTCGGTGACCCGGTTCTGCGCGGTCACCCATTCGCGCACGCGCGGATCCTCGCGGACGTCGTTCTCGAGCCAGCGATACGGGTCGGCGACGCGCTCGCCGAACAGGTCCTCGGCGACGTCGCCCCGGGTGGTTTCGGGGTAAGCGAGGGCCGGCGAGGCAGCGGCCGGCGCCGACGGGCTCGCCGCGGCAGCCGCGAGCGAGGAAACGCCGGCGGCGAAGGCGGCAAGGGAAAGGGCGAAAAGCGAGGATTTGCGCATCGTGGCAAGGACTTTCCTGATGATCCGGGAGTGCCGCAGGTCTAGCACCCGGCTTCGGGCTGTCAAATGAACGACCGTTCGGACAACGAACCTCGAAACGAACGAAAACGAATCAGGGGAGTTTGTCTTCAGGCTGGGAGGTTCCGGCGGTCGATCGATAAAGACGATGTCCGGACACACCCCTTCCCCCACTCTCCGCCGCCGCCGGCGACGGACGGAATCGATCGGATGCCGACGCCGGTCCGCGGCCGAGACGAAGGAGTATTTGATGAAGCGAATGACGACAGCCGCCGGGCTTGCATTGCTGGGCCTCGCCGTGAGCGCCTGCGCCACCCAAGCAACCGGAGAGTTGTCGTCGAGAGCCCCACCCTCGACCTCCGATCCCGCCTCGGCCGCTTCCTACGCGCCGATCGATCCCGAGCGACTGTCGCAGCTGACCCGCGCCTTCGCCGCCGACGAGCTGCAGGGCCGGGCGCCCGGCACCGAGGGCGAGCGACGGACGATCGAATGGCTGAGCGGGCAATTTGCGGCGCTCGGGCTCGAGCCGGGGGGCGAGAATGGCGGCTGGACCCAGCGCGTGCCGCTCATCCGCACCCAGGTGCAGAGCCCCGCCTCCTTCTCCGTGCGCAGCCACGGCGAGACGCTGACCCTGCAATCGCCGTCCGACATCTATGTCAGCACCGTCCGCGCGGCGGAACGGGCGCGGATCGAGGCGGCGCCGATGGTCTTCGTCGGCTACGGCGTGTCGGCGCCGGAGCGGCAATGGGACGATTTCAAGGACGCCGACCTCACCGGCAAGGTGGCCGTGTTCCTGGTCAACGACCCCGATTTCGAGGCGCAGCCGGGAGATCCGGTCGCGGGCCGGTTCGGTGGCCAGGCGATGACCTATTATGGCCGCTGGGCCTACAAGTTCGAAGAGGCCGCGAGGCGCGGTGCGATCGCGGCCCTGGTCGTCCACGAGACCGAGGCCGCCGGCTATGGCTGGAACACGGTCGAGGCGCCGGCGGGCGAGAATTACAATGTCGTGCTGCCGCCGGACGCGCGCCAGCCGGTCCTGCTCCAGGGCTGGATACAGTGGGACGCGGCCGCCGACCTGCTCCGCCGCGCCGGCCAGGATCTCGCGGCGGTGAAGCGCCAGGCGCGCACCGCCGCCTTCCGGCCGATCGATCTCGGCGCCACTCTGAGCGCGGACCTGCCGGTGACTGTGGAGGCGGTCGAGAGCCATAACGTCATTGCGAGGCTGCCAGGCGCCAGCCGCCCGGACGAGACGATCGTCTACGGCGTCCATTGGGACGCCTACGGCATCGGCCCCGCCGACGCGCGCGGCGATCGCATCCGCAACGGCGCGCATGACGACGCGCTCGGCACGGCAGCGATGCTCGAGGTGGCGCGGGCGTTTCGCGAGGGCCCGCCGCCGGAGCGGAGCATCGTCTTCGCGGCGTGGACCGCGGAAGAGCGCGGCCTCCTCGGCTCCGAATATTATGCGCGCAATCCGCTCTACCCGCTCGAGACCACAGTCGCGAACATCACGCTCGACACGCTGCAGAGCGCGGGGCCAGCGCGCGACGTCATCCTGATCGGCGAGGGCCAGAGCGAGATGGAAGACTGGCTCGCGCGAATGGCGGCGAGCCAGGGCCGGCGCGTCACGCCCGATTCCCATCCGGAACGCGGTCTCTTCTACCGTGCCGACCATTTCTCCCTGGCCAAGCGCGGCGTGCCGGTGCTGCTGCTGATGGCGCTGGGCGGCGGCGCCGACCTCGTCCAGGGCGGTCGAGAGGCCGGCGACGCCTGGGTGACCCGGTTCACCGCCGACTGCTATCACCAGCCCTGCGACGACTGGAGCGCCGACTGGGACCTGCGCGGCGCCGCGCAGGACGGCTCATTGGCCTATCGGATCGGGCGCGAGCTGGCCTTCACCGACGTCTGGCCGGGATGGCGGGAGGCGTCGGAGTTCAGGGCCGTTCGCGAGCGATCGGCGGAACGGCGACGGTGAGGGGGCGGCAAAAAGCCGAAATCTCGCTGAGACGCATCCCAGTCCGTCGCCCCTGCGAAAGCAGGGGCCCAAGAGGAGCTTATCGCTGTCACGAACTTGCGGCGTAGCGCCCTACCCTGCTTGGGCCCCTGCCTTCGCAGGGGCGACGATAAGGCTTCAGCAGGGGCGACGGCAAAGGTTCAGGCGCCGAGGAACTGGTGCTCGACGAAAATCTTGAGACCGAGGCCGATCAGCACGAGCCCGCCGGCGAGCTCGGCATATTTGCCGACGTGGCGGCTCGCGATGCGGCCGGCCAGCACGCCGCCGGTGCAGAGCAGGAAGGTCGCCGCGCCGATCACCGCGCAGGCGAGCAGGACGGGAAGCTCGAGCGTCGGCAGCGTCACACCGGCGGCCAGGGCGTCTAGGCTGGTCGCCACCGCGGCGCCGGCCAGGGCCCAGCCGGCCAGCGCGCCGCGCGGAGTCTCCGGATCGCATCCCGCCGCTTCCCGGATCATCCGCAGGCCGAGGAAGCCGAGGAGGAAGAGCACGATCCAGTGATCCAAGCTCCGCATGATCGCGAGGAAGCCCAGGCCCGCGATCCAGCCGATCATCGGCATCGTCGCCTGCGCGGCGCCGAAGGCGGTGCCGACGCGAAGCGCCCGCGACATGCCGGCGCCCGGTGCCGCGCCCTGGCAGAGCGCGACCGCGAACGCATCGGCGGCGAGCGCGAGCGCCAGCGCGATCAGGGAAGTCGTGGCCCACATCCGGCGCGCGGCTTTGGCATCCCGGCGCGCCTCGCGCAATTCCGCTCCCCTCCCCCCGGACGCCGCGCGGCAAGACCAATCGACGCCTCCACGGAACTTTCTGCGCCGAAATGAAACGCGAACGGCCGCGCGGCGTTAGTCGGTCATGTCCCTCCATGCATGCAGCGGCGCGACCAGCGCCACGTCGACGCGCGTCCCGCGGCGGCGCCCGAACAATGCGGGGCCGAACGCCCAGTGACCTTCCTTCATCCCAGGCCGTCTGCATCCTCCCTCACACCCCGCCGGATTGACCCGGCCGCTCCCGGCAGGAGGACCCATCGATGTGCGGCATAGCCGGAGAGGTGCTGTTCCGCGCCGGCACCGCCGACGCCGGCACCGTGGCGACGATGATGCGCAGCCAGGCGCGGCGAGGACCGGATGCCTGCGGCCAGCTGATGCGCGGCCGCGTCGGGCTCGGCCACCAGCGCCTCAGGATCATCGATCTATCGAGCCGTTCCGAGCAGCCGATGGTCGACGCGGAGCTCGGCCTGTCGATCGTCTTCAACGGCTGCATCTACAATTACGGCTCGCTGCGCAGCGAGCTGCAGGCGCTCGGCTACCGCTTCTTTTCCGGCGGCGACACCGAAGTGATCCTCAAGGCCTATCATGCCTGGGGACCGCGATGCGTCGAACGGTTCAAGGGCATGTTCGCCTTCGCCATCCACGAGCGGGACAGCGACCGGGTCGTGCTCGCCCGCGACCGCTTCGGTATCAAGCCGCTCTATCTGTCGCAGACGCCGGAGCGGCTCCGCTTCGCCTCGACCCTGCCGGCGATCGTCGCCGCCGGCGACCTCGACACAGGGGTCGATCCGGAGGCGCTGCAATTCTACATGAGCTGGCACGCCGTCGTCCCGCCGCCCTGGACCATCCTCAAGGGCGTCCGGAAGCTGCCGCCGGCAACGGTCCGCACCTACGAGCCGGACGGGTCCTTCGCCGACCTCGTCTATTGGTCCCTCCCCTTCGGACCGCAGCAAGGCGACGAGCGCCGCGGGGAAGCGGATTGGGAGGCGCTGGTGCTCGCCGCGCTGGAAGCAGCGATCGAGCGGCGGATGGTCGCCGACGTCCCGGTCGGGGTGCTGCTTTCCGGCGGTCTCGATTCGAGCCTGATCGTCGGCCTGCTTGCCGAGAAGGGGCAGCACGGCCTCGCGACCTTCTCGATCGGTTTCGAGGAGGCGAATGGCGAGAAAGGCGACGAGTTCGTCTATTCCGACCTGATCGCGCAGCATTACGGCACCGATCACCACAAGCTCTTCGTCCCCTCGGCCGAGCTTCTGGAGACGCTGCCCGGCGCGATCGAAGCGATGGCCGAGCCGATGGTCAGCTACGACAATATCGGCTTCTATCTGCTCAGCCGGGAGGTGGCGCGGCACATCAAGGTGGTGCAGTCCGGCCAGGGCGCCGACGAGGTGTTCGGCGGCTATCACTGGTATCCGCCGATGGCAGGCGCCAACGACCCGGTCGCCGCCTATGCCCGCGCCTTCTTCGACCGCGAAGCCGAGACGCTCAACGCCCATCTCGGCCCCGATTGGCGCAACGGCGGCATGCTGCCGCTCGACTATGTGCGCGAGCATTTCGCCCGCGCGGGCGCCGCCGATCCGGTCGACAAGGCGCTCCGGCTCGACGCTACCGTCATGCTGGTCGACGATCCGGTGAAGCGGGTCGACAACATGACCATGGCCTGGGGCCTGGAGGCGCGCACGCCGTTCCTCGACCACGAACTGGCCGAGATCGCCGGCCGGGTCCCGCCCGGGCTCAAGCTCGCTTCGGGCGGCAAGGGCATTCTCAAGGCGATCGGGCGACGGATCATCCCATCCGAGGTGATCGACCGGCCCAAGGGCTATTTCCCGGTCCCGGCGCTCAAATATGTGCAGGGGCCGTATCTGGAACTGGTGCGCGACGCGCTGTCGAGCGGGCCGGCGCGTTCGCGCGGCCTGTTCGACGGCGCCTATCTGGAGCGTCTGTTCGACGATCCGTCGGGGCATATCACCCCGCTTCGCGGCTCCGAAATATGGCAGGCGGGCCTGCTCGAGCTGTGGCTCCAGCAGCACGGGGTAGGCTGATGGGCCGCGCCAACCCGCTGCGGCGGCTGTTGAAGAGCCGCCGCTCGCCGGTCCACAACAGGCACGATCCTTCGACGCCCGACCCGCGGCCCGATTCTCTGGTCGATTGCGGCTGGGGGCGGATCCTGTTCAGCCAGACCTATCGAGACGTCGGCCGGCTGGTGTCGGACCTGCGCGCCGAAGGCCCCGAACAGCGCGACATCGCGATGTACGTCAGCGATCCGCACGTGCTGCTCGCCGCCGCGCCGACCGAGCTTTTCCTCGACCCTTCGCACACCTACCGACTCAATCTCGCCACCTATCGCGGCGCCCAGCACCGGCCCTCCGGCTTCCTCGTTCGCCGAATGGTCCCGGATACCGACGCCGATGCGGTCAACCGGCTCTATTCCCTTCACCGGATGGTCGAGGTGCGGCCCGAATTCTTCGAACGGCACGCCGCCGACGCTCGGCAGCTCACCTATTTCGTCGCCGAGGACGAGGAAAGCGGCGCCGTCATCGGCACCGTCACCGGAATCGATCATGCCGTCGCGTTCGACGATCCGGAGCGCGGCTCCTCCCTGTGGACGCTGGCGGTCGATCCGCAAACGCCGCATCCTGGGGTCGGCGAGGCGCTGATCCGGTGGCTGGCCGAGCATTATATCGCGCGCGGTGCCGGCTACATGGACCTGTCCGTGCTGCACGACAATCGAGGCGCGATCGCCCTTTACGAGAAGCTGGGGTTCCAGCGGCTGCCGCTGTTCGCCGTCAAGCGCCGCAACGTCATCAACGAACGGCTGTTCGCCGGGCACGATCCGGCGAAGGCGATGAATCCCTATGCCCGGATCATCATCAACGAGGCGCGACGGCGCAGCATCGGCGTCGAGGTGATCGATGCCGAGGGCGGGCTGTTCGAACTCCGCTCGGGCGGCCGTACC
This sequence comes from Sphingosinicella terrae, assembly GCF_003347635.1. Lineage (GTDB taxonomy): Bacteria > Pseudomonadota > Alphaproteobacteria > Sphingomonadales > Sphingomonadaceae > Allosphingosinicella > Allosphingosinicella terrae. The sequence goes on along the minus strand of NZ_QDFY01000012.1, from coordinate 94,005 downwards.
GTCCGCTGCAGGGAATCGCTCTGCGACCTCACTTCGGCCGTCGCGCTGTCGATCTGCGACGACAAAGCGGTGACCCGGCGGATCGTCCAGGCAGCCGGGGTCTCGGTGCCGGAGGAAGTCGAGGCGGACGACCTCGATGCGGTCCGGGCCATGCTCGAGAAACATGGCTCGCTGGTCGTCAAGCCGGCGCGCGGCGAGCAGGGCCGCGGGGTCGCGGTCGATCTCGACACGATGGAGAGCGTCGAGCGCGCGATCGCCGGTGCGCGGCAGCATTGCGACCGCGTGCTCGTCGAGAGCTTCCATCGCGGCGAGGACCTCCGGCTGGTGATCATCGGCTTCAAGCTGGTGGCCGCGGCGATACGACGTCCGGCCGAGGTGGTCGGCAATGGCCGCGACACGGTCCGCCAGCTGATCGAGCGCCAGTCGCGGCGGCGCGCCGCCGCCACCGGCGGCGAATCAAGGATCCCCCTCGATGCCGAAACCGAGCGCTGCGTCGCCACGGCCGGCTACGGCTTCGACGACGTCGCCGAGCCGGGCCGCGCCTTCTTCGTCCGCAAGGCGGCCAATCTGCATACCGGCGGCACGATCCACGACGTCACCAGCCTGGTCCATCCGCGTCTGGTCGAGGCGGCGATCCAGGTCGCGCGCGCGATCGACATTCCCGTGGTCGGCGTGGACTTCATCGTCGCCAAACCGAATGAGCCCGACTATGTGTTCATCGAGGCGAACGAGCGACCGGGCCTCGCCAATCACGAGCCGCAGCCGACCGCCGAGCGTTTCATCGATCTACTGTTCCCCCTGAGCATGCCGGCATCGGCACGCAGCGCGAGGAGGACCGATGCCGTCCACGATCGATAGCGACTATCTGCGCGCGCAGCTCGAGCGCCTGCTCTCCATCCCCAGCCCGACCGGCTATACCGACACGATCACCCGCCACGTCTCCGAGGAGCTCGAGCGGCTCGGCATTCCCTTTTCGGTCACCCGGCGCGGCGCGATCCTGGCGCTCTATCGCGGCCGCGAGACGGAGGGCGCCCGCGCCATCGTCTCGCATCTCGACACGCTCGGGGCGACGGTGAAGATGATCAAGGACAATGGGCGGCTCGAGCTGGTGCCGATCGGCACCTGGTCGGCACGGTCGGCCGAGACGACGCGCTGCACCCTCTTCACAGAGGAAGGCTCCTATCGCGGCACGATCCTGCCGCTGAAGGCATCGGGCCACACATTCAACCTGGAGGTCGACACCCAGCCGGTCGGCTGGCCGCATGTCGAGCTCAGGATCGACGCGGACTGCTACGACCGGGCGAGCGTGGAGGCACTGGGCATCCATATCGGCGATTTCGTCGCGATCGATCCCGGCGCAGAATTCCTCGACAACGGCTACATCGTCTCGCGGCATCTCGACGACAAAGCGGGCTGCGCCGCGATGCTGGCGGCTATCAAGGCGATGGTCGACGGCCATGTGGCGGTGCCGGTCGACATCCACTTCATCTTCACCATCACCGAGGAAGTCGGATCGGGCGCCTCCGCGGTCCTGCTCGAGAATGTCGTCGCGATGGTCTCGATCGACAACGGCACGACGGCGCCCGGACAGAATAGCCGCGAGTTCGGCGTGACGATCGGCATGGCCGACCAGGTCGGCCCGTTCGACTACCACCTCACCCGCAAGCTGATCCGATTGTGCGAGGAACACGACATCGCCCATCAGCGCGACGTCTTCCGCTATTACCGCTCCGACAGCGCATCGGCCCTCGAAGGCGGCGCCGATGTCCGCACCGCCCTGATCACCTTCGGCATCGATGCCAGCCACAGCTATGAGCGCATCCACATCCATTCGCTGAAGTCGATCGCGGAGCTGGTCGTCGCTTATGCGGCGAGCCCGGTCGAGATCGGCCGCGACGCGGAGGAACTGGCCGGGCTCGAAGGCTTCACCGAGCAGCCGACCGAGCCGGCGCCGCACAGCAGCGACGATCCGAGCCCGACCGACTGAAGCAAGGCCACGGCCGGAAGGCGCCGCCGATCAGACGAAACAGGCAGGCTCGCCGGCCCGAGTCACCATCGCGGCCGCCGCCTGCCCCGCGGAACCATCCGGCACTTCCTGATCGGGGTCGACCGGCGCGCCGATGCGCAGACCTTCATAGCGGCCGATCTGGCACAGCCGGTGCCAGTCGATAATGCGAATAGAGGACGCGTCGCTCGCCACCACCCGCGAGAGTTCGAGCCAGCCGAGGATCCGCTTCACCCGCACGAGGCTGATGCCGAGAGCCTGCGCGATCTCGCTTCGATCGAGCGGGAGGTTGTTGTCGGCGCCGGTGCGGCGGCCGAACTGAAAGGCGAATTCGCAGAGCAGGTAGGCCAGCCGCGCCCGGCTGTTGCGCGGCTCGAGGCAGGCGCGCTCGGCCGCGCAGGCGGCAGCGAGGGAGACGGTCACGTTCCAGTCCTCGTCGTCGCTGCGCGGCGCCTGGAAGAGCAAGGGAAGAATGGCCACGGAGGGCGGAAGCGGCGGCATTTCGAACCGGATGGGCACGACCGTGGAGGCTCCGATTAAGTAGATATTTCACCAGCTTAATCGCGCGAACAGGTCATACCGTTCCCGAAATTCTCCTTAACCAGGATCAAGGACCGGGGACGATCGGCTGCCCGTCCCTTTGGCGTCAGCGTCCGCGCCGGAGCAACTGCTCCTTGAGCTCCGAGAGCGTCACTGCCCGCAACAGGAATATGGCGGCGAAATAGACGAGGCCGCCGGAGACGACGAGCAGGGCCAGCCCGGCAATCCTCCCTTCGAAGCTGCGGCCAACGAGAGCGCTGACATAAGGATTGAGGGCGATCAGCAGGGCGGCCATGACCAAGGCCGCGGCGAGGATGCGGGGCCATGCCCGTTCGAGCTTGCCATCGGTTCGGAAATAGCCGCGGCGCCTGAGAAGGATGTAGAGCGCGGCAGCATTGACCCAGGCGGAGATCGCCGTCGCCAGCGCGAGCCCGACCTGGGCGAGATGCCAGATGAGCGCGAAGTTCAGGGCGAGGTTGACCAGCATCGACGCCATCGCGATGCGCACCGGCGTGCGGGTGTCGGAGCGGGCATAGAAACCGGGCGTCAGCACCTTGATCAGCACGAAAGCCGGAATGCCGAGCGAGATGGCCATCAGGGTCGCCGCGGTCTCGCGCGCGTCGCCCGCGGTGAACTCACCCTGGCGAAGCAGGCCATCGACGATCGGCCCGGCGCTGACGACCAGTGCCGCCGCCGCCGGCATGCTCAACAGCAGCACCAGCTGAATCGCGCGGTTCTGGCTGTACATCGCCGTCTCGAGCTTCCCGGCCTCGAGCTGGCGCGAGATGAGCGGGAGCAGCGCGGTGCCGACGCCGATGCCGACCAGGCCGAGCGGCAGCTGGCCGAGCCGATCGGCATAATAGAGATAGGAGATGGCGCCTTCCGACAGGAAGCTGGCCGCGAGCAGGGTGCTGACGACCAGGTTGATCTGGACGGCCCCGGCGCCGACGGCGGCCGGCAGAATGAGCGCGAGCAGCCTCCTGACCTCGGGCGATAGCCTAGGCCGGCGCAGCCGAAGCTTCATACCGGCCCGGCGGGCCGCGAAGACCAGCCAGGCGAGCTGCAGAATGCCGGAGACGGTCACCGCCGCGGCCTGCGCGCGCGCGGTCGACAAATCGGTCTCGCCGCGAAAGAAGATCAGCGCGGCGATCAGTGAGAGGTTGAGCAGGATCGGCGCCGCGGCGGCCACCCAGAAACGCCCAAGGCTGTTCAGGATGCCGCCGAACAAAGAGGCCAGCGAGATCAGGGCCAGATAGGGAAAGGTGATCCGACTGAGCTCGACCGTGAAGGCGAGCTTGCCGGGATCGTCGCCGCCGAAGCCGAACGTCAGCAGCCAGACGACGGGCCAGGCGGCGATCATGATCAAGGCGGTGAAGAGCAGGAGGAAGACGAGGAGCATCGCGAGCACGCCCTCGGCGAAGCTGCGTGCGCCTTCGCGACCCTCGTGTGCGGCGAGCATGCGGCTGAACATCGGAACGAAGCCGGCCGAGAAGGCACCTTCCGCGAACAGGGCGCGAAACAGGTTGGGCAGCCGGAAAGCGACGAGGAAGGCGTCCGACGCGAAGCCCGCGCCGAGGAAGCGGGCCATGAGCACGTCGCGGGCAAAGCCGAGGATCCGGCTCACCAGCGTGAGCAGGCCGATCGAGGAGGCGGAACGGACGAGGCTCACGGGGCACCGTCTCTAGCCGCGCGCCCGGCAACTGCCCAGCGCGATCGCGCTCCAACAGGAACCGCCGCCTGAATCGGCCCGGCGCATATGCACGTCGTTTCGGCGCTGCACGATTGTCAACCACGTTGGTAGAGTATCATCTCGCACCAGTGGTTCGAGTCGCTTGCCACCGCCCAACAAGGGAGACAGGAATGCCCCCCAATTCCGGCTCAGCCCCGGCATCCGACGGCGCGAACGAGGCACTGGCCGCGATTCGCGCGACGCTCGAGCGCCTTCGCTTCGGCACCATCGCGATCACCGTCCACGAAGGCCGGGTCGTCCAGCTCGACATCACCGAGAAACGGCGGCTGGCGAGGTAGCCGCCGTCCAGGAGTCCGGGGGAGGTCACGCACTCCCGGACCCGCCCCCGCGCCGACCGGACCACCGGAGGCGCTCTTCCTTCGCAGGAGCGTACATCCATGCCCGATTTCGGCTCGTTCGGCCTTGCCGACCTGCTTCCTTTCATCGCCGTCGGCTTCGCCGCCCAGATCGTCGACGGCGCGCTCGGAATGGCCTTCGGCGTCATTTCCTCGACCCTCCTCATCAGCCTCGGCGTGCCTCCGGCGGCCGCGTCGGCCGGAGTCCACACGGTCGAATGCTTCACCACCGGCGTCTCAGGGGCCAGCCACGTCATCCATCGCAACGTCGATTGGCGGCTGTTCTTCAAGCTGCTGATTCCCGGCCTGATCGGCGGCGTCCTCGGCGCCTATGTCCTGACCGAGATAGATGCCGATATCGCGCGGCCGATCGTCCTCGCCTATCTCTCGGCGATCGGACTCTACCTGGTCTGGCGGGGCTATCACTATCCCCCGCAGGAGAAGGACCCCAGGGTGGTGGCGCCCCTCGGCTTGGCCGGCGGCTTCCTCGATGCGGCGGGCGGCGGCGGCTGGGGGCCGGTCGTGACCAGCAACCTGCTGCTGCAGGGCGCGCAGCCGCGGCGGGTGATCGGAACCGTCAACACCGTCGAATTCTTCCTGACGGTGACGATCTCCGCCACGTTCATCGCCACGATCGGCTTCGCGGCCTTCACCGTCGCAACCGTCGGCCTGCTGATCGGCGGCGTCGCCGCCGCCCCGATCGGCGCCTACGCCGCCAAGAAGGTGCCGGCAAAGCCGATGCTGATCCTGGTGGGCTGCGTGCTGAGCCTGACGAGCCTGTACGGGGTCTATCGCGCCCTGGCCTGAAGCCGTCCTCCTCCCCTCTTGCAAAGGATGGCGACATGATCGATCCGCCACCACCCGATCCCGGACTCGAGATCGTCGTCGCGAGCCGCGGCATCTCCAAGGGCATCGCCCAGACGGATGGGCCGCAGATCCTGGTGAGACCGGAAATCGGGATCGGCGCGTTCCGGATCGGCGCCTATGCGAAGAACGTCACGTCCGCGACATCGGACGGCGAAGCCGGCCTGAACTTTGGCGCGAGCGCACGCGTGGCCGGATTCGAACTCTCCGCGTCGGCCGCCTGGAAGCACGCGATCGATGCCGCCGCGGGAAGCGATCGGGACGCCATCGAGCTGACCGGATCCGCCTCGCGCCGCTTCGGGCGAGTGACGCTTCGAGTGAACCTGGTGTGGAGCCCCGACGATATCGGCGGCACCGGACGATCCTTCTACGTTGAGAGCAGCGCCAGCTATTCGGTCGATCGAAGGACCACGATCGGCACGATGCTGGCGCGGCGCGAGCGCGACGGCGGACCGGATTACACGGCCTATAGCTTCGGGGTGAGCCGGTCGCTGACCGGGCCGCTCTCGGCCGAGCTGCGCTTCCATGACAGCTCGCGAAGCGGGCTCGACGATTATTATCGCGCCCGATTGGTCGCTTCGCTCCGGCTGCGTTTCTGACAGCTCGGACGCCGCGGACGATGGACCTCGCGCTGCGCCCCTGCGATGGATGGCGAGAGCAGGGCGACCGGCATGGATGATTTTTTCCCCGAATCCCAGGCGCCGGGGCCCAGCGACCACGGCATCGCCTTCGCCGAGGCGGCGCGGGTCTGGGCGCGGATCGCCCTGCTGAGCTTCGGCGGACCGGCCGGCCAGATCGCGGTGATGCACCGCATCCTCGTCGAGGAGAAGAAGTGGATCGGCGAGGCGCGATTCCTGCACGCGCTCAATTTCTGCATGCTGCTGCCCGGGCCGGAGGCGCAGCAGCTCGCCACCTATGTCGGCTGGCTGCTCCACCGGACGAAGGGGGCACTGGTCGCCGGCGGGCTGTTCATCCTTCCCGGCCTCGCCGCGATCATGGCGCTGAGCTGGCTTTACGTCCTGTGGGGCGATGCCGGCCCGGTCGCCGCCCTATTCTTCGGATTGAAGGCGGCGGTGCTGGCGATCGTCTTCCAGGCCGTGTTCCGGATCGGCGCCCGCGCCCTCGGCAATCGGGCGCGCCTCGCCGTCGCCGCCGCGGCCTTCGTCGGCCTCTTCCTCTTCCAGGTTCCTTTCCCGCTGATCGTGCTCGGCGCCGCCATCCTCGGCTATGTCGCCGGACGCCGGGGGAGCCGCGCCTTTGCCGCCCTCGGCCATGGCGGCGGCAAGGCCCCGGTGCTCACCGATGCCGAAAGCGCGCTCGGTGAAGGCGTGCCCGACCATGCCAGGCCGAACCTCCGGCGCGCGCTCGTCACCGGCGGCGCCTTCCTCCTGCTCTGGCTGGCGCCGGTCGCCGCGATCCTGCTCGCCGCGGGACCGGACAGCGCCTTCGGCCAGATCGGCACCTTCTTCTCGCAAATGGCCGTGGTCACCTTCGGCGGCGCCTATGCCGTCCTCGCCTATGTCGCCCAGGCGGCGGTGGAGGATTATGGCTGGCTCACCGCCACCGAGATGCTCGACGGCCTCGGCCTCGCCGAGACGACACCCGGGCCGCTGATCATGGTGACCCAGTTCGTCGGCTTCCTCGGCGCCTATCGCCATCCGGACGGGCTGCCGCCGCTCCTCGCCGGCACGCTGGGCGGCCTGCTCACCACCTGGGTCACCTTCACCCCCTGCTTCCTGTGGATCCTGGTCGGCGCACCGTTCATCGAGAAATTGCGCAGCCATGCCGCGCTCGCCGCCGCACTCGCCGCAATCACCGCGGCGGTGGTCGGCGTGATCCTCAATCTCGCCATGTGGTTCGCGCTCCACTTCCTGTTCGCGCGCGTGGAGCGGGGCGCGATCGGCCCGCTTCGGATCGACCTGCCCGACTGGACCAGCCTGGATCCGACGGCGGCCGCGCTTTCGGCGGCGGCGCTGCTGCTCGCCCTGCGCTTCAAGGCGGGCCTGCCGGTGCTGCTCGGCGGCTGTGCGGCGGCGGGTCTGGTGCTGCGCGGGCTGATCGGGATCTGAAGCTGCCGCCGTTCCACCGGAACCGTCCGGCGCTGCGGCGGTTGCCCTTGCTCAGCCAGCCGAGGAAGGTCCGATGCGCAAGCCCAAGCCCCCGTTCGACGAGCCCCATCAGCCGATGCCCGGAATGACCGGCGCGATGCGCACCACGCCCGATCATGGCGAGGAAAGCTATCGCGGCTCCGGGCGCCTGGAGGGCAAGAAGGCGATCATCACCGGCGGCGACAGCGGCATCGGCCGGGCCGTGGCGATCGCCTTCGCCCGGGAGGGCGCGGACGTGCTCATCAGCTATCTGGCCGAGGAGGAGGAAGACGCGCAGGAATGCCGGCGCTGGATCGAGGAGGCCGGGCGCAAGGCTTTGCTCTTCCCCGGCGACATCGGCGATCCCGCCCATTGCCGCGCCCTCGTCGCGAAGGCCGTCGAGGAATTCGGCCGGATCGACGTGCTCGTCAACAATGCCGCGCACCAGGCGACGTTCGAGGAGGTCGACGAGATACCCGACGAGGAATGGGACATGACGTTCCGGATCAACATCCACGCCATGTTCTACCTCACCAAGGCGGCGGTGAAGCACATGGAAAATGGCGGATCGATCATCAACACGACCTCGATCAACGCCGACATGCCGCGCCCGCAGCTGCTCGCCTACGCGACGACCAAGGGCGCGATCCAGAATTATACCGGCGGCCTTGCGCAGCTGCTCGCGGAGAAGGGCATCCGTGCCAATTGCGTGGCGCCCGGACCGATCTGGACCCCACTCATCCCCTCGACCATGCCGGACGAGAAGGTGCGCGAGTTCGGCGGCGACACGCCGCTCGGCCGGCCGGGCCAGCCCGCGGAACTGGCGCCGGTCTATGTCATGCTGGCTTCCGACGAGGCGAGCTACGTGTCCGGTTCGACGGTGGCGGTGACAGGCGGGAAGCCGTTCATCTGAGGCCGACCGCCGAGAAGAAGCCTCGGCCACCAAACTCCCTCACCCGCCCCTCCCCCTCCCCGGGGGAGTGTCTTCAGGCCGCGCGTGCCTGGCCTCCTCCGGCGGCGAGCGCGGTGAGCGCGACATAGTCGGTCTTGCCGGTGCCAAGGACGGGCAGCGCCTCGACGACCCTGATGTCGCGCGGGACGGCGAGCTCGGCGACGCCATGGGCACGCGCCCAGGCCTGGAGCTCGGCCGCGGCGGCACCGGCGCGGGTGGTGAAGAGGACGAGCTGCTCGCCCTTGCGCGGATCGGCGCGGGTGACGACGGCATGCGCCGCCTCCGGCCAGACCGATCCCGCATAACCCTCGACCGCGGGCAGCGAGACCATCTCGCCGCCGATCTTGGCGAAGCGCTTGGCGCGGCCGCTTATGGCGACGAAGCCTGAATCGTCGAGCGTGACGATGTCGCCGGTGTCGTGCCAGCCCTCCTCCGGCGGCTGGAGCTGGCCCGGCGCCTCGACCTTGAGATAGCCCGCCATGATGTTGGGGCCGCGGACGAACAGCCGGCCGCCCTCGTCGATGCCCGGCACGTCCTCGAGCCGACCCTCGATGCCGGGCAGCAGCCGCCCGACGCTCCCGGCGCGGAAGTGCATCGGCGTGTTGACGGCGATGACCGGCCCGGCCTCGGTCGCGCCATAGCCTTCGAGGATGCGCAGGCCGAACTTCTCGCTCCAGGTGCGGCGGGTCTCGTCGCGGACCCGCTCCGCGCCGGCGAAGACGTAGCGCAGCGAATAGAAGTCGTAATTGTGCGCCAAGCGGGCATAGCCGGCGAGGAAGGTGTCGGTGCCGAACAGGATGGTGGCGCCGCTGTCATAGGCCAGAGCCGGGACGATCCGGTAATGGAGCGGGTTCGGATAGAGCAGGCTGCGAATGCCGCTGAGGATCGGAAGCAGCGTGCCGCCGGTCAGGCCGAAGCTGTGGAAGACAGGAAGCGCGTTCAGCACCAGATCGGCCGAGCTGAAGTCGATCCGCGCCGACAATTGGTGGCAGTTGGCGAGCAGGTTGCGATGGGTGAGCACCACGCCCTTGGGCAGGCCTTCCGAGCCGCTGGTGAACAGGATGACCGCGGGATCGTCCGGCGAGACGCCGCGGCGACGATGGAGGCGGCCGGCGAAGCGGGAAGCGAGCAGCGCTCGGAACTTGCCCCAGCGGCCGATGCCGGCGGCGAGATCCTCGAGATAGAGGATCGAGAGCCCGCGCCCGGCGAGGGCATCGACGATCGGCTGCAGCTTGGCCTGATCGACGAAGGCTCGGGCGGTGACGATCGTGCGGACCTGCGCCACGGTGCAGGCCGCCTCGATATTGGCGAGGCCGGCCGTATAGTTGAGCATCGCCGGCACCCGGCCGATCGCCTGAAGGGCGAAGAAGCCGGCCACGGTGCCGGCGATGTTGGGCAGGAGCAGCCCGGTCGCCTCGCCGGGCGCGGTGCGCCGCTCGAGCGCCCGGCCAAGAGCCAGGCTTCCGGCGACAAGGCGGGCGTAGCTCAGCGGTTCGCGGCGGATATCCTCGACGACCAGCGCCTTGCCGCCGTGGAGCGAGCGGGCGTCGAGCAGCGCCCGGAAGAGGCTGCGATCGATGTCGGAGGTGGCGAAGATCATCCCGCTCATCTCGTCGTAAAGGCGGCGGCCGGCGGCGGCGCGGCGCTCGCGCGCCGTCATCTCGCCCTCGATCGTGAAGCGGCGCGGCGGTAGGACATTGAGGTCGATCTTCGGGAAGGGACGCAGCCGCACCTTGCCCCTGAGGCGCGAGAAAGGCGTATATTGGGCGCCGGCGATCCGCACCGGCACGATCGGCGCATCGGCCTTGTCCGCGACCATGCCGGGTCCGTCGAATATCTTCATGAGCGCGCCGGTGACGGTGATCCGCCCCTCCGGGAAGATGACGAGGGTGTTCCCCTCCCGGACCGCGCGGACCATCGCCTTGGTCGACATCGGGTTGGTGGGATCGACCGGGAAGGCGCGGAACAGCTTGAAGGCCGGCCGGATCCACCAGCGCCGCGCGACATGGCTGTTGATTGCGAAGACCGGTTTGCCGGGGAGGAAGGCGGCGAGCAGCAGCCCGTCCAGCCAGGAGACGTGGTTGACGACGACGACCGCGCGCTCGCCCGGCTGAGGCATGTTCTCGGCACCGTGCACCTCGACGCGGTAGAGGAGCCTGAGCAGGCCGCGGACGAGCGACTTGATCACCGTCTCCGGCAGCAGCCAGCAGGAGATCAAGGCGACGGCGAGGGTGGCGAAGCCGAGCGCCCCGACCAGGCCCGGCATCGAGGTGCCGGCGGCGACGAGCAGCGTGGCCGCAAGGACGAGCAGGACCGTCACGCCGGCATTGACGACATTGTTGGCGGCGATGATCCGCGAGCGTTCCTCCGGCGGGCTCGCGGTCTGCAGGATCGCGTAAAGGGGAACGATGAACATGCCGCCGGCGAAGGCGATGCCGGCGAGATCGACGAGGATGCGCAGGCTGCCCGGGCTCGCCCAGAAGGCGGCGAAGCCGGCATCGGGCGTGCGCACGACGAATCCGCGCGTCGCCAGCCACAGATCGATCATGAAGCCGGCGAGCGCGAGTGCGGAGACCGGGACATAGCGCGCCGACACCTCGCCCTTCAGCAGGCGGTTGACGGTAAGGGATCCCAGGGCGACCGAGACCGAGAAGACGATCAGGAAGGCCGTCACCAGCGCCTGGCGGCCGCCGAGCTCGCCGGAGACGAGCGGCGCAAAGGCGGAGAGAAGGACGGCGCCCACGGCGAAGAACCAGCTGATGCCGAGGATGCACAGCCAGATCCCGCGGCCGCCGCGCGCCAGGTTCAGCACCTCCCAGGTGCCGCGAAGCGGATTGAGCCGGATCGGCACGCGATCGGCTGCGGGAGGCGCCGGGGGCACGGCGAGGCTGGCGAGGAATCCGACGACCGCGAGGCCGACGGCGATCGCCCCCGCCTGCCACGGCTCGACCAGGCCGGCGAGCAGCTGCCCGGCGAGGATGGCGAGGAAGGTGCCGGCCTCGATGAGCCCGGTGCCGCCCATGATCTCGCCCTCCCGCAGATGCTGGGGCAGGATCGAATATTTGATCGGGCCGAACAGGGTCGAATGGCAGCCCATCAGGAACAAGGCGGCGAGCAGCAGCGGCACCGATCCGACCCAGAAGCCGGCGAGGCCGACGGCGAGGAAGCCGATCTCGGCCGCCTTCACCAGCCGGATGAGCTTAGCCTTGTCCCAGGCGTCGGCCAGCTCCCCGGCCAGCGCCGAGAAGAGGAAGAAGGGGAGGATGAAGATGCCCGTGGCGACGGTGGCGAGCAGTTCGGACTTTTCCGGCTGCGCCGCGAACAGGGTGAAGCTCGCGAAGAACAGCATCGCGAACTTGAGGAGATTGTCGTTGAGGGCGCCCAGGAACTGGACCACGAACAAAGGCGCGAAACGGCGCTTGCCGAGCAAGGTGAGGTCGGGGGCGGACATGGGATGGGTTCCTTCCCTCAGGAGGCGACGGAAGCCGCCTCGACGGCAGCCTGGGGACCAAGACGGGCGGGCATTTTCGGTCACTCCCACTCGGCCGAGCGAATCGTCGGCCGAGATGCAGATGACACGGTATTGAGCGGCGCTCAATAAAATAATTGGACGCTGCTCAATTAAATGCCTAGCGCGGCTCGATGGGACGCCGTTCCGACCACAGCCGGGAAGAGCTGGAGGAACTGATCCTCGCCGAAGGGCATCGCCTGATGGCGGAGGTCGGCTATCCCCGCTTCTCCGCGCGCGAGGTGGCCAAGAGGGTCGGCTATTCGGTAGGCACGCTCTACAATCTGTTCGACAGCAACCATCGGCTGATCCTCGCGATCAACAGCCGCACCTTCCTGATGTGGGCGGCGGCGATGGCCGAGCGGCTCGCCGAGGATCCGGAGGACCGGATCGCCGTCCTCGTCGACGGCTATTTCCGCTTCGCCTCGGAGAACTCCAATCTGTGGATGGCGATCTACGAGCATCGCACGCCCGAGGGCAGCGACCTGCCGGAGCGGTATCGCAAGCAGCGCGGCGAGCTCACCGGCATGGTCGAGGCGGAGATTGCGAAGGTGCTGCCAGAGGAAGCCCGTAACAAGGCGGCGGCGCTCGCCAGATCGCTGGTGGCGACAGTCCACGGCCATTGCGTCTTCGCCCTCACCGGCACCTTCGCCTTGCTCGGCGAAGACCGTCCCCAGGAGGCGGCGCTCGCGCGAGTGCGCGAAGCGCTGGCGGCGGCCGGCGGACGCTGACCGCTCGCCCGGTCGCGACAACGCTGCGCTGCCGGTTTCGATTGGCGTCCCGGCCGCGCTGGTGCAGGCTCCCACCGCGGAAAATCGAGAGAGGTTGAGGGAAACGCAGATGCGCTCGAACAGATGGCTGATCGCCGGCGGCATCCTCAGCGCGATCGCGGGGCTGGTTCACGTCGGCGTGATATTGGGTGGCCCCTCCTGGTACCGCTTCTTCGGTGCGGGTGAAGAGATGGCCCAAGCGGCGGAGCGCGGTTCCCTCATGCCCGCCGCCATTACCCTCGCCATCGCGGCCGTCTTGCTCGTCTGGTCGCTCTACGCCTTCTCCGCGGCCGGGCTCGTCCGGCGGCTTCCGCTGATCCGGACCGCGCTCGTCCTGATCAGCGCCATCTATCTCTTCCGCGGCATGGCGCCATGGCCGGCCATGTTCTTCATTCCGCAGATGGCGACGCCGTTCACGGTCTGGAGCACGCTCGTCGTGCTGGTCTACGGCCTGACCTATGCGGTGGGCACCTGGCTCGCCTGGCCGCATCTGCGGATCGCCGGCAGCGCCGCCACGCGGCGGCGCGATGGCGGCGACGGATCGAGCCGGGCCTTCAAAGCCTGATCGTGCGGCCTTCGGCGGCGCTTCGCCGCGCCGCCTCGATGAGCGCGAGGCCCGAACGGGCATCGGCCGGATCGACCGGCACCGACGCCTCGCCGCGTATCGCCGCAGCGATGCCGGCATAATAATCGAGATAGCGACCGGGCCGAGTGGCGATGCGCTCGTTGCGGCCGTCCGGATCGGTGAAAATGCCGTGCCACGCCGGATCCTCCACCGCGAAACCCTCGTCACCGGGACGGAGCTCCGCCTGCAGTTGCGGCTCCTGCGGATCGAGGCCGTATTTGACGTAGCTGCCACCGGTGCCGTGCAGGGCGAAGCGCGGGCGCGGTGCGGTGACGATCGTGGCGGCGCAGAGCCGGACCCGGCGCTCCCCGTAAGCGAGCGTGAGATCGAAATAGTCGTCGATGCCCGCGCCTTCGCGATGCGCCGCGCTATCGGCCGAAACGGCGTCGGGCGGTCCGAACAGCTGCAGCGCCTGGTCGATCAAGTGGGAGCCGAGATCGTAGAGCAAGCCGGTTCCGGCGGCCGCGCGATCCTTCCAGCCGGCACGCAGCCCGAGGCGGAAGCGGTCCCAGTGCATTTCCGCCAGCATGATCTCGCCCAGACGCCCGGAGGCGACGAGCTCGCGCACGGTCAGGAAGTCACCGTCCCAGCGCCGGTTGTGGAAGACGCTGAGCACCCGGTCCTGCCTCTCGGCCAGCGCGATCAGCGCATCCGCCTCGGCGACCGTCGGCACGAACGGCTTATCGATGACGACATGCTTCCCCTTCTCGAGGGCCGCGCGTGCGAGCGCCAGGTGGGTCTCGTTCGGGGTCACCACGACGATCAGCGACAGAGCGGGATCGTCGATCAGCGCCTGCGGATCGCGCACGGTCGCAACCCCGGCGGGGCCGGGGCGGCTGGTCGCCACCGCCTCCAGCGAGAGTCCCGAACAGGCCTGGATCAGGGGCGCGTGGAAGACGGCGCCGCCGAGGCCGTAGCCGATCAGGCCGACGCCGATGGTCATGCGCGCGCCGCCGCGCGGGGCAAGGCAGGGCATTCGTCCTTCATGCCCCCTCCCCTTCCGTCAGGCCGAACCGAGGCGGTGGCGCAGCGCCGTCGCAGCGCCGAGCAGCCCGAGCGCGGGTTCCTCGACGAGCAGGGTCGGCACCTGCTCCAGCTCGGCGCCGAACCGGCCCTTGTCCTCGAAGCGGCGGCGGAAGCCGCCGGACATCAGCTCCTGGCGAAGCGGGCGGAGCATGCCGCCGGCGAGGAACAGTCCCTGCCAGGACCCGAACATCAAGGCGGCGTTGCCGGCGAAGCTGCCGAGAACCTCGCAGAAGATCCGGATCGCGCGCTGCGCCAGCAAGTCCGAATCCTTGCGCGCCGTGACCTCTTCCGGACTGGTCACGCTCTCGTCGCCGCCGATCGCGTGATAGATGTTGCGAAGGCCGGGACCGCAGATCAGCCGCTCGTAGGAGACGCGATGGTGGCGCTGCCTGAGCCAGGCGAGGATCTCGACCTCCTCGTCGCTCACCGGCGCAAAATCCGCGTGACCGCCCTCGCTGGAAAAGACGGTAACGTCCTCGGCGGCGGCATGGATCGCGCTCACCCCGAGACCGGTTCCAGGCCCGACGACCGCGAAGACCCCCGCGAGCGCATCCGCCGGCGCCGGACCGCCCAGCGAGGTCAGCTGGTCCGGGCCGAGGTCGAGCATGCCCCAGCTGTTCGCCGCGAAGTCGTTGATGACGAACAGACGCTCGAAGCCGAGCGCACGGCGAGTACCTTCGATCGAGAAGGTCCAGCTGCAATTGGTGATCTTGACGTCGTCGCGATTGGCCGGGCCGGCGACGGCGATCATGCCGGCGCGAACGGGCTCGCCGCGCGCGGCCTCGTCGAGATAGGCTGAAACGGCGTCGGCCAGGGTCGGGAAGTCGGCCACCAGCCAATTGCGCGTCTCGATCGGCGTCCCGCCTTCGTGCAACGGCGCAAGGGCGAAGCGGGCATTGGTGCCGCCGATATCGGCGACCAGCATGAGCTCGCCGACCGCCTTGTCGATCGAAGCGATGGCCGTGGGCACAGGAGCCTTTCCTGAAGGAAATCGGACAATGCTGGAACCCGTCATAGCTGCATTAGGTCCATTCCTCGCGGGCCCTGGCGTCGCCCTCTGGTACATCGGCAAAAGACAGCGCTGTCAACGGGCAGCGAGCGGAAATGTCGGCGGGTGCCTGCTCGCCCGCCAGCGGTGCCGGATCACTCGAGACGGGAACGTGGCGGACCGGTCGAGGCGCGCACGACCAGCCGATGATCGAGGCGAGTCGTCGCGGGTGCCTCCTCGCCGCGCACCAGCTGGACCAGCAGCTCGGTGGCCCGATAGGCCATGTCGTAGACCGGCTGGTGGATCGTGGTGAGCGGCGGCCAGATCAGCCCGGCCAGCTCGGTATCGTCGAAGCCGGCGATGGAAAGCTGGTCGGGCAGCACCAGCCCCAGCTCGTGCGCGGCGAGGATCGCTCCCGCAGCCATATCGTCATTGCAGGCGAAGAGCGCGGTCGGACGCTCGGCGGCCGCCAGCAAAGCGTGCGCGGCCTCCCTGCCAGAGGCGGCGGTGTTGTAGCCCTGTGCCACGAGGTCGGGCCCGGCTTGCTCGCCATGAGCAAGGAGGGCGTCTCGCCAGCCCGCCTCGCGAAGGCGGCTCGAGCCGTGATCGGGATGACCCGCTATGACTCCGATGTGGCGATGGCCGAGGCCGAGGAGATATTCGGTCATCTCGCGCGCCGCGGCGCGATCGTCCATCACGACCGAAGGCGCGCCGGCGACGGGAACATCGGGCGCGATGAGGACGAAGGGCAGGCGGCGGCGGCGCAGCGCCTCGAGGAGCTCGGCATTGGAGGAAAGCGGCGGAGTCACGACCAGGCCGTCGACATGGGTCTGGTCGACCATCGCCAGGACCTCGCCGATCAGGCGGTCGTCGAGACCGTCGCAGGACTGGATGAACAAGCGCAGCTTGCTCTCCCGGCAACGGGCGATGGCGCCGCTTTGGACCGCGAAGACATAGTTCGCGCTTGGATTGTCATAGACCAGGCCGACCAGGCTCGAGCGCCGCCCGGCGAGGCTGCGGGCATGGAGGCTCGGCTGATAATTCAGCGCCGCCATCGCCTCCTCGACGCGACGACGTGTATCCGCCCGGACGCTCGGCTCGTCGTTGAGCACGCGCGAGACGGTCTTGATCGAGACGCCGGCAAGGGCGGCGACATCGTCGATGGTCTTGCGCGTCATCCCCCCTCCTGCCGCCGCCTCAATGGACGGCCGCAAGCGGCTCGTCGGCAGCGGGCCGGTTCACCCTCGCCTGCCCGGCGGCGACCGCGAAGGCAAGGAGCAACGCGTAGCAGACCGCCGGGACGATGAAGGCGAAGCCGTAGCTGGTCTGGCCGGAAACCAGACCGACAAGCGGCGGAATGGCGGCACCTCCGACGATCGAGAAGCAGAGGAAGCCGGAGGTGGCTTCCTCGCTGGCGCTGCTCCGCTCTAGCGTGAGGGTGAAGATGACGGGGAACATGATCGAATTGAACAGGCCGATCGACAGCGCTGCATAGCCGGCGCTGATCCCGCCCACGGAGAAGACGTAAAGGCACAGTCCGCAGGCCGCCGCGGTGAAGACGGCGAGCAGGGTCGCGGCCGGAACCCGGGTGAGCAGGACCGATCCGATCAGCCGTCCGACCATGGCGCCACCCCAATAGAGGCTGACCATCTTGCCGGCATCTTCGAGCGTGACGCCGAGCACATCGTCGCTGTTGAGGAACAGCGCCATCTGGGTGCCGATCGCGACCTCGGCCCCGACATAGAGGAATATGGCGGCGCCGCCGAGCAGGGCCCAGCGCGACGACGCGGCCTCGGCGATCGTGGCGATCATGCCCCGGCGAGCGATGCGCATCGGCGGCGCCGGCGCGGCGGCGGTGATCAGGCCGCGCGCCGACCAGATGAAGAAGGCGAGGAGGATGATGAGACCGGCGATCCAGAAGAAGGCGGCGTCGATCCCGCCGAGCGCGGCGTTGCGCACCTCGTCGGTGAGCACCGTGCCCTCCTTCACCTCGACGCCCTTCAGGAACAGGACCGCGCCGAGATAGGGGCCGATGAAGGTCCCGAAGCTGTTGAACGCCTGGCTGAAGGTGAGACGGAAATGGCTTCGTTCCGGCGGGCCGAGCACCGCCGCCAGCGGATTGGCGGCAACCTGGAGCACCGTGATGCCGCTGGCCAGCACGAACAACCCGAGCAGGACGAGACCGTAGATCGCGACATTGGCCGCGAGAAGCATGGTGAGGCAGCCCGCCACCATCATGGCCAGCGCGACCAGGATCGTGGTCACCGCCTGCCGCCGCGCCAGCAGCACGGCTGCCGGAAAGCTCATCACTCCATAAGCGATGAAGAAGGCCGAAGCGCTCAGCTGGGCCTGGAAATCGGTAAGGCTGAAGATGCCCTTCACCGCCGCGACCAGCGGATCGATCAGCGAGGTAATGAACCCCCAGGCGAAGAAGAGCGTCGTCACCGACGCGAAGGCGCCGGCGGTGTTCCGGCTGATCCGTGCGTCGGTCATCTCCGCTTCCCCTCCCCCGACCGGCTCATGGCTGGCCGCATTGATCCTGGTTCACGGCGGCGCTGGCAACCCGGATGTCGGAGACCGACAGGCCGAGCGCGCCGCGCGACGTCAGGGTCCATGGCGCGGCGAGCCGGTTCATCTCGGTGCCACCGCGCGCGAAGCAGCGCAGCGGCACGACCAGGGTGCGCCATTCACCGACGGGAGCGGCGCGAAGCGCGCCGGCGATCGGCACCGTCGCGCCGCAACTCTCGCCGCAGGCCATGCCGAGAAGCACCTCGCCCGCGGGAGCAGCATCGACACGGTAGTCGAAGATCAGGCTGAGCTCGCCTATGGCCTCGCGCGACAGATCGAGCGGGGTCGCCGACTGGAGCGACGCCGTGCCGGCGCCGGTCCAGCGGAAGCTGCGGGCATCCTCCTGCGCGCGCCGATCGACGCCGCGCATCTGCACCCGATCGTCGGCGGCGAACGCGAGGCCAGGCGCGATGCGCCCGCGCACGAACAGTGCGCCGGCTTCGGTCGCCAGGCCCTGCGGCCGCTCTTCCGACAGAGGAGCGACGTCGCCATTGTCGGCATAGGATAATCCGTGGCCGTAGGCGAAGAGCGGGTCGTAATCGGCATCGCCGCGGTTGAGCGGCGTCTGGTCGGCCCGGCGCGGCCAGGAGAAGGACAGCCGGCCCCGGAAATCGTTCCGCACCGAGCCGTCGGCATTGGCGAACAGGACGTCGGCGATTCCCCCGCCTTCGCTGCCCGGGAGGAAGGCGGCGACGAAGGCGTCGGCAGCGTTGATCTCGGGATTAACCCACATCGGCCGGCCCGAGAGGAAGACGGCTACGACGGGAATGCCGTCGGCGCGCAGCCGCCGCATCGTGTCGAGATGGTTCTTGTCGGCCGGGCTGAATTCGAGCGTCTGGCGGTCGCCGACGAACTCGGCATAGGGGTCCTCGCCGAAGACGACGATCGCGACATCGGGGCGACCGCTATAGCGCCCGTCCACGCTCAAGGTGGCCGTGCCGCCGGCCGCGGAGACCGTCTCGCTTATGCCCGCGAAGATCGACTGGGCGTTCGGGAAATGCTCGTTGGTGACGCCCGTGCCCTGCCAGGTGATCGTCCACCCGCCCGATTGGCGGGCGATGTTGTCGGCCCCGTCCCCGGTCACCAGCACGTTCGCGCCGGGGCGCAGCGGCAGCAAATGACCCTGGTTCTTGAGGAGGACCAGCGATTCACGCACGGCCTGGCGGGCGACGGCGCGGTGATCGGCGGAGCCGAGCAGCTCGAAGCGGCCGGCATAAGGCCGCTGCGACGGCCGAACCTCCTCGAACAGCCCGGCGCGGATCTTAACCCGGAGGATACGGCGGACCGCCTCGTCGAGCCGGGCCATCGGAATCGTGCCGTCCCGGACCTGGGCGAGCGTGTTGCGGTAGAGGTCGCGCCAGCTGTCCGGCGCCATGAACATGTCCAGCCCGGCGTTGAAGCTTTGCGGGCAGGAGGTGTTGGTGCAGCCCTCGACCTGGCCGTGCGCGTTCCAGTCGCCGACAACGAGGCCGTCGAAGCCCATCTGGTCCCGGATCGCCCCGGTAAGCAGGTCGCGGCTGCCATGGACCTTCTCGCCGCGGACGCTCGAGAAGGACGCCATCAGCGCCTGGACCCCGGCCTCGATCGCCGGCGGGTAGCCGGCGCCATGGATGTCGCGAAGCGCCTCCGGCGCGGAGGGATTGTCGCCCTGGTCACGGCCGTTTTCGGTGCCGCCGTCGCCGACGAAATGCTTGGCGGTGGCGATGACCCTGCCCGGGCCGAGGAATTCGGGCGTGCCGGGGCGGCCCTGCAGACCCTCGACGATCGCGCCGGCGAACGAGCGCACGATCTCGGGGTCCTCGGAAAAGCCTTCATAGGTGCGGCCCCAGCGATCGTCGCGGACGACGGCCAGGGTCGGCGAAAAGTCCCAGTCGATGCCGGTCACCGCCATCTCGATCGCGGTGACCTCGCCGATGCGGCGGATCAGCTCCGGATTGCGGGTGGCGCCGAGGCCGATATTCTGCGGAAAGATGGTCGCGCCGACGACGTTGGCATGTCCGTGGACGGCGTCGATTCCCCACATGACGGGAATGCGCAGGCCGTCCTCCGGCCCGTCCATCGAAGCGTCCCAGAAGGCATCGGCAAGCGCCAGCCATTCCGCCGCGGGCGCCGTCTCGACGCCGCCCGGCGAGCTGTTGCCTCCGGCGAGGATCGAGCCGAAACGATATTGCCGATATTCCTCTGGCGTGATGCTGGCGATGTCGGGCTGGACGATCTGGGCGACCTTCTGCTCGAGCGTCATGCGCTGGAGCATGTCGTCGATCCGCCGCTCGACGGCCGGATCGGCCGCCACGCGGCTGGTGACCCGGGGCCAGGCCGCTTCCGGCGCGGTTGCGGCGGCCGGAGCTGCGGGGGCGGCATTGGTCGTCGTCTGCGCCGTGGCGGCGAAGGACACGGTCGACAGCAGCCCGACCAGCAGCACGGCACGATTCAGCATCAGCTCACCCTCTCCCTGGTTCGCGGGAATCCTCTGACGGGACCGCCGCTTCGACGCGAGCATATTTGACAGCGCTGTCAGATAGCAAGAGGCTTGTTTAGCGTCCGGGCGCGGAGCGACCGCCAGCGCCAATTTCGCTTCGGTAGCGCGTGCAGAGCTGCGCCTGGACCTGTTCCAACTTCGACATGTTGCGCGACGACGGCGGCTGGATCGAAGAGGCGGTCGACGGCATCGCCGCCGCGGCGGACCGACGGCGCGTAAACCGAAGGGCGATCCGCCAATGCACTCGGCACTAGCCGAACCTTCGCTTCCTTTCCGCGGCGGCGAGCACCGATCCGCGGGTCTTGACCGTCTTGAGGCAGACCATGGTCGCCGAGCGCTGAACGCCGGGCAGCGCCGAGATGCTGAACCTCAGCAGGTTATCGAGATCGTCCACGTCCCGGCAGATCACCTTGGCGAGATAATCGGCATCGCCGGCGATCGTGTAGCATTCGATCACGGCCGGACAGTCCCGCACCGCCGTTTCGAATTCCGGGCGGCGCGCGAAATCGATGCTGATCTGGACGAACGCATAGACGCCCAGCCCCAGCGCCCTCGGGTCGACCTCCGCATAATAGCCGGCCAGAGCGCCCGATCTCTCCAACGACTGGACCCGCGTCCAGCAAGGCGTCTTCGACAGGCCGACATTCTCGGCCAGCGTGCTGAAGGACTGCCGCGCATCGCGCTCGAGGGAGGCGAGAATCGAGCGGTCCACGGCGTCCATCGGCAAGTCCCTTCCCCGGCATGTCGGCGCGGCAGGCGCCGTCGCCCCTATAGCGGCGCGGCAAGGGGACGGAAGAATGGAATTCCGGCGGTCCGTTCATCTGCGGGACGTTGTTCTTCAGATTCGCCGGATGCCAGTCCGAGAGAGGACAATGTTTGCGGCAGGGATCCTATGATGGCCCCATGCCGGGAGTTCGCGAACATGTCGCCCAAGCGGGGCGATCGGTCACATATGACAGCTACCTGCGCGTCGCGGAGCTGACGGCCTGCCAGCATCCCCTGTCCGACGAGCATGACGAGATGCTGTTCATCATCATCCATCAGGCGACGGAGCTGTGGCTCAAGCTCTCCCTCCACGAGCTTTCTGGCGCCCGGGAGCTGCTCCGGGACGACGCGCTGGATCCGGCCCTCAAGATGCTCGCACGCGTGACCCGCGCGCAGGCGCAGATGATCCAGTCCTGGGACGCTCTGGCGACAATGACTCCGTCCGATTATCATCGCTTCCGCCCGTTCCTGGGATCGAGTTCCGGCTTCCAGTCCGGCCAGTACCGGCTGCTGGAATTCATGCTCGGCGCACGAAGCCGCCGAATGATCGATGCCCAGCCGAACGCGGCGCTTGCGCGCCGCCTGGAGCAGGAGCTCGCCCGGCCGAGCCTCTACGACGAAGTCCTCCGGCTCCTCTGCCGTCGCGGCTTCGACATTCCCCGCGATAGCCTGGAGCGCGACCATGCAGCCGACTACCGGCCCGCGCCCGAAGTGGAATCCTGCTGGCTGAGAATCTACGAGGAACCGGAAGCGAACTGGCCGCTCTACGAGCTGGCGGAAAAGCTGGTCGACATCGAGAACGACCTGCAGCGATGGCGATTCGCTCACCTGAAGACCGTGGAGCGGATCATCGGCTTCAAGAAGGGGACCGGCGGGACTTCGGGCGCCGCCTATCTGGAGAGCGTACTGAAGCAGCGCTTCTTTCCGGAACTGCTGTCGGTGCGGACACTCGTCCAATGATCGACCGGACAGCCGCCGTCCGGCTCGATGCGGCCGATCCCCTGAGGCCCTTCCGCGACCGATTCCGCCTGCCGCCCGGCTGCATCTATCTCGACGGCAATTCCCTCGGCGCCCTTCCGGCCACGACCTCGGCGCGCATCACGCGTGCGGTCGAGGAGGAATGGGGCCGGGGTCTCATCCGCAGCTGGAACGACCATGATTGGATCGCCGCTCCGGCCCGCGTCGGCGCCAAGATCGCGCGCCTGATCGGGGCGAAGGCCGATGAAGTCGTTGTCGCCGATTCCACCTCCGCGAACCTCTTCAAGCTGATCGTCGCCGCCTTGCGGGCGCGCCCCGGCCGGAGCGCGATCGTCACGGAGACGGGCAACTTCCCCACGGACCTCTACGTCGCCCGGAGTGCGGCCGAACTGACCGGGGCGGAATTGCGGACGACCTGCGCACAGCATGTGATCGACGCCATTTCCGAGGACGTCGCTTTAGTCGTGCTCACCCATATCCACTACAAGACCGCCGCCAGGCTGGACATGCGGCGGATCACCCGGGCGGCGCACGCCAAGGGGGCGCTGATCCTCTGGGACCTCAGCCATAGCGCCGGCGCGGTGGCGCTGGATCTCAACGCCGACGAAGTCGATCTGGCGGTCGGTTGCGGCTACAAATATCTCAATGGCGGGCCGGGTGCGCCCAGCTTCCTGTTCGTCGCGGAGCGGCACCAGCCGCATATGCGATGCCCTGTCGGCGGCTGGATGGGTCATCGCGATCCCTTCGCCTTCGTGGACGAATATGTACCCGCCGCCGGCGTCGACCGTTTCCTGTGCGGAACGCCGCCCCTGCTGAGTATGCTCGGGCTCGAGGCGGGGCTGGACGTGCTGTCCGATGCCGACATGGGCATCGTGGAACGCAAGTCGCAAGCAATGGGCGACTTCTTCATTGCCGCCGTCGAGCAGGAGTGCGGCGGCTTCGGACTGACACTGGCCAGTCCGCGTGCATCGTCGGCCAGGGGCAGTCACGTGTCGTTCGGGCACCCCGAGGCCTATTCGATCGTGCAGGCGCTGATCCGGCGCAACGTCATCGGCGACTTCCGTGCTCCTGACATTGCGCGATTCGGGCTGACGCCTTTCTATCTCGGCTTCGAGGATCTGTGGAAAGCCGTGGAAATCCTGCGCGACGTTTTCGACAAGGAGACTTGGCGCTCGGAGTCCCGAAGCACGCGGGCCAGGGTGACGTGAACGCTTCGGGTGACTTCATGCCGCACATGTCCGCAGGACGGCGGCGCCCGTGCCCCGTGAACCGGCATCGAACTGGAGGGAATGAATGCGAATTCGCCTTGCACTTGCCCTGACCGCGGCGATCCTGCCTTTCTGCCTTTCCTCCCCTTCCGCCGGCATGTCGCAGAATCCGGCACCGGCGAGTCCGCCGGCTGTCGCAGGCGCACCGGCATCCGCAGCGGTCGCCATCACCGTCTATCGCGGAGCAACGCTCATCGACGGGACCGGCGCGCCGCCACGGCCCAACGTATCGATCCTGGTCGAAGGGCCGACGATCGCCGCCATCCTACCGGCCGGGAGCGAGGAAGGCATTCCGGCGGGCGCGCGGGTCGTGAACGCGACGGGCCTCTATGTCCTGCCGGGCCTGATCGATTCCCACGTCCACCTCGCCACGCCGCCCAATCGCCGGCGCGCAGAGGCGATATTGCGCCGACAGGTCTATAGCGGGATCACGGCGGTCCGCGACATGGCGGACGATCTGCGGGCGATCGGCGACCTGGCGCGCGGCGCACGGCTCAGGGAGCTGGCGGCGCCCGACATCTACTATGCCGCGCTGATGGCGGGCCCCAGCTTCTTCAGCGATCCGCGCACCATCGCGGTGGCCCAGGGCGCAACGCCGGGGGAAGTGCCCTGGATGCAGGCCATCACGGACGAGACGGACCTGCCGCTGGCGGTCGCGATGGCGCGTGGCACCAATGCCACCGGCATCAAGATCTATGCGAATCTCCCGGCCGCGCTCGTCGACCGTATCACGCGAGAGGCGCATCGCCAGAACGTGCCCGTGTGGGCGCACGCCATGGTCTTCCCGGCCTCGCCGGCGGAGGTCCTCGACGCCGAAGTCGATGTGGTCTCGCACGTCTGCTATCTCGCCTATCAGCTGTCGGAAACACGCCCGTCGAGCTATCAGGATCGCGTGCCGGTCGATCCCAGGCCGTTCGCGAACGGCGACAATCCCGCCATGGCGGCGCTCTTCCAGCGGATGAGGGCGCGGGACATCATCCTGGATGCGACCAACCGCATCTATGTCGAGGAGGAAAAGCGGCTTCAGGTGACCCGCGCCGGCGATCCGCCGCGCTGCCCTTCCGAGCTGGCCGTCCGGCTGACCCGGCAGGCCTTCGGCGAAGGCGTCCAGATATCCGCCGGCACCGACGGCATCACCCCATGGAGCGAGCCTTATCCCGCTTTGCACGAGGAGCTGGAGATTCTGGCCGAACGGGTCGGCATGCCCACCCTGCAGGTGATCCGATCGGCCACGCAGATCGCGGCACGGACGATCGGAAGGGAGAGCGAAATGGGCACGATCGCGCCGGGCAAGCTCGCGAACCTGGTGTTCGTCACGGACGATCCGTCGGCGGACATCTCCAACCTTCGATCGGTCGCGTTCACGGTGAAACGCGGCATCGCCTATGCCCGCAGCGACTATGCGCCCGTGACGGCCGAGGAATTCGGCGTGCAGGCCGAGCGCGCGCAAGCGAGCGGAAATTGACGGAGGAGCATTTCATGATTGCAGCGGATACCAGCCGGCGAGACTTCCTGATGATGACGGGCGCGGGGGTCGCTACCGCCGCGCTCGGCCCCGGCGCGGCATCCGCGCAGACTGCCGGCGCGGCCGCATGGAGCGACCTGGTCATCATCAATGCGCTGGGTGGCCTCAGCAATCCCAATGTCGTCAGGGACAACGGCGACAGCGCGATCCAGCGCGGAACCCGGCGGCGAAGGCAGCTCGACCAGCGGACGCTGGCGGATGCGCATGCTTCCGGCCTGACCGCGGTCAACTGCACCCTGGGCTATGTCGCGGGCGAAGGCGACCCGTTCGAAGTCTCCGTCTCCGACATCGCCAATTACGACCAGATGATCCGCGCCCAGTCGGGGGACCTGACCAAGATATTGACCGCGGCCGACATCCTGAACGCCAAAAGGGACCGGAAAGTCGGCATCATCTACGGTTTCCAGAACGGCGCACCGATCGGCGACGACCTGGCCCGCGTCGACATATTCGCCGACCTCGGCGTCCGCATCATCCAGCTGACCTACAATCCCGCCAACCAGATCGGCGACGGATCGATGGCGCCGCAGAATCGCGCGCTCACCGAATTCGGGCGCCAGGTCCTGGAACGGCTCAACCAGAACCGGATCATGGTGGACCTGTCGCATAGCGGCCAGAATACGTGCCTGGAGGCGGCGCGCCTGTCGCAGCAACCGATATCGATCAGCCATACCGGATGCCGGGCGCTCACCGACCTGCCGCGCAACAAAACCGACGAGGAATTGCGGCTGGTCGCGGAGAAAGGGGGCTTCGTCGGCATCTATTTCATGCCGTTCCTCGACCCGGACGGGAGCGTGATGGCGGCCGACGTCGTGCGCCATATCGAGCATGCGGTGAACGTTTGCGGCGAGGACCATGTGGGGATCGGCACGGATGGTCCCGTGACCCAGATCGACGATCTGGAGGCCTATCGCGAGCGCCTCGCCGAAGAGGTCGCCTATCGCCGTCAGTCCGGGATCGGCGCGGCGGGCGAAGGGCCGAACACCCTCCCCTTCGCGCTGGACCTGCGAGGACCGACGCAATTCCATCGCCTCGCGGAGCTGCTGCGCGAGCGCGGCCATTCGAGGACGCGCATCGAGAAGATCCTGGGGACGAACTTCTTCCGGCATGCGAGGAACGTCTGGGGCGCCTGAGCGCAGGGCAGCGCCTGCTCAGAACGATATGCGCGTTCCGGACCCGACGAGGCGCCCCTCGCCGTAGACATGACTGGCCGCCGCCAGGTCCTGGACGATATTCCCCAGCGACTTGTAGAGCGTGATTTCGCGCGGGCCGATGCGGCCCGGAACCGAGCCTGCCATCACCTCGCCGATCTCGCCGGCAAGATGGTCGTCGTCGATCAGGCCCGATCGCTTCGCGCGAATGAACTCGCCGCCCTGGGCCAAAAGGCTCGCGCGGTGATCGGCGAAGAAGCGCACGGCGGCCACGAGGTCCTCCGCAATCTCCGCCGGCCCCACCCGGCTCGAGCCGACCGCATTGATGTGCGCGCCCGCCGGCACCATTGAGCGGGACAGGATCGGATCGTCCGCGGCCGTCGTGGTGCAGATGATTTCGGCGTCGGCGACGGCGTCCGCGGGATCGGAGGCCACGCGCGCCTCGAGGCCCACGGCGCGCACGCGCTCCGCAAATTGCGAGGCGCGCTCCGGCGAGCGCCCCCAGACCGCGACCCGATCGACCGGACGAATCCGGCGGATCGCCTCCACGTGTCGCCAAGCCTGCTCGCCATAGCCCAAGAGGGCGAGCCGGCGCGCTTCCTCGCGCGCAAGGCAGTCCGTCGCGGCCGCCGACGCCGCCGCGGTCCGGATGGCCGTGATTTCGCCGGCATCGAGGATCGCCACCGGCGCGCCGCCCTGCTGGTCGAAAAGCAGCATGACGCCCTGGTGGGACGGCAGCCCTCTGGCGAAATTCTCCTCGAAGACGCTGACCACCTTTGCGCCGAACGGTCCGTCATCCGCAATCGCGCCCGGCATGACGCCGAAGGCACGACCTTGCGCGAGGTCGATGATGCCCCTGGGCAATTGCTTCGTCCCGCCCGCGGACAAGGCCATCATCGCCTGCCGCATCAGCGGAATGCAGGTTTCGTAGGGCAGCAGGGCCGCGACCTCGGCGGCCGAAAACACGAACAGGCTCACGGGTGGCCGACGGCCTCGTGCCGGTCGAGCCGGCGGCGAAACCAGCGGATGAGAAGGAAGGCGTTGAGGATCATCACGACCCCGTAGATATTCTGGGTAACCGCCAGCGGGAGGCTGCCGAGCACGGTAAGCGTGAGGAAGATCGCCATCGTGGCATTCTGCACGCCGACCTCTATTCCGATGGTCATGGAATCCCGGCTGTCGGCGCCAAGGGCTCGCGCCAGCATGACGCCCGCGACGATGGCGGCCGCGTTGAGGGTCCAGATGGCAGGCCCGGCGGCGGCCAGGTTGAGGAGTACCATCTCGAGGCTCACCGCCACGGAGAGGGCGATGACTCCGATCAGCACGACAAGCGAGGTCGGCCGGAGCCACCTGGCCATCCGGTCCGCCACGTTCGGCGCGAAACGCCGCACCAGCATGCCGACGGCGATCGGGGCGACAGTGATCTGCAGGAGTTGCAGCATCGTGCCGGGAACGGAGAGCGCCGGCACCTCGGCGCCGCCGCCCGCCAGGAAAAAGGGAATCGCCCAGCTCAGCAGCAGCGGGATGCTGAACACAGTGACCATGCTGGACAAAGCCGTAAGGACCACGGCGAGGGCAATGTTCCCGCGGCCGACGAACGTGATCGCATTCGATGTCGTTCCGGCCGGGCAGATCGAGATGATGAACAGCCCCAGTGCCAGCTCCGGTGACAATCCGAACAGGGCGCCGATCAGCAAGCCGAGTATCGGCAGCATGATCAGCTGACCGCCAAGCCCGACGATCACCATTCGCGGATGGGTGAGCACCAGCCCGAAATCCCGCAGCGCCAGCGTGAGGCCCATGCTGAACATGATCAGCATGAGCCCCACGGGCACGAAGACGGCGTTCACGAAAGCGACGAACTCGGGACTCATCGTTCCCCTATCGGACGGAATTGCGACTCATCGAGCGGGAAAGGTCAGAATCGGTAGGCGACCTGAATCCCGGCTTCGCGCGGCTCGTTCGTCAGGACGCGGTCCGGAATGCCGGGCCGGCTCTCGATGGTCCAGTTCGTGAAGGCGCGCTCGTTGAACAGGTTGCGCACATAGATCGAGGCGTCCCAGCCCCGCTCCTCGATCCCTAACCTCAGATCCACCAGGGCATAATCGCCGACCTTCCGCCTCAACGGATCGGTCCGGCTGAACGTCGTGTAGGCCGAGCCAACATAAGCGAGGTCTGCGCGCGCGAAGGCGCGCAGGCCGGCGACATCGAACCTTTGCTCGACGCCCGCATTGGCAGAGAAGCGGCTCGTATAAGGTATCCGCTCTCCCCTCCTGCCGGCATTCGGATCGGGCGGCGGCCCGGCCACGAGCGGATTGTCCTCGGTCAGCTTCTGATCCGAATAACGCAGCGCGAAATTGGTCGAAAAGCCCGGCAGCGCGGCCGGGTCAAACCGCCCCTCCAGCTCCGCGCCCTTGAGATCGGCTTTGCCGGCGTTCGACGTGAAGGTGAATGCTCCGGTCGGATCCCGCTGCGAAACCTGGATGTCGTCCCAGGTCATGTAATAGACGGCGCCGTTCAGCAGGAGCTGACGCCCGAACAAGGTGGACTTCCAGCCCAACTCGTAATTCTGGACCAGATCCGGCCCGAAGGTCAGCGAATAGTTGCCGAGCAGGCCCGGCGCGTTCGGGCCTCCCTCGCGGAAGCCTTCGGAATATATGCCGTAGACGAGAACGTCCTCGGTGACGTCGTAGGAAAGCTGAAACCGCTTCACATTTCCGTCGGACGAGGCCCTCTGCGTCGGCTGCGGGCCAAGAGGACGGCCGAACACGTCGAGCTCGAGGCTCGACTCGTTGCGGCGCCTCATCTCGTAGAAGCGAATGCCGGCTTCCGCGGAGAGACGGTCGGTGATGTCGTAGGTCGCGTTGAGGAAGGCCGCCCTATTGCGGACGACCTGACTGCTGGGCTGGATGAAGAAGGGCTCGGGCGGCGCATCCGGCAGGCCGGTCTCCGGATCGACATAGAGCCCGGCGCTTACCGCTTCGAGATCGCGATTCTCGAAGAAGACGCCCGTCACGATTTGGATCGGCGCATCGAAGGTGGAGGCGAACCGCAACTCGCCCGTAGTCGCTTCCGTCCGGGAAGTCTGGTTGATCGAGCCGTATCTCGGCACGACGAACTGGCTTTGGTCGAAAACGAAGAAAGCGTCGCGCTGATAGGTGGAGATCGTACCGGTCAGCGTGCCGAAGCCCAGCCCCTGCTCGACGGTGAGGTTGAGCAGGCGCAGCTCGTCCTCATAGGGTTCCAGGACGGGATTGGGACGGGAGTCATCGGTCGACAGGACCCGGCTGGTATCGTCCAGCTCGGTCTTCTGGTAGATGGCCGACGCCAGGATCAGGGTGTCCGAGCCAGGGGTGAGCGCGACCTGGATGCGCCCGCCATGGCTGTTCTCGTCATCGGACTGGTTCCGATCGAGCGCCGGCAGATCGACCAGTCCGTCCACCCGACGCCAATATCCCACTGCGCGAATGGCGAGCAGGTCCTCGACGATCGGCAGGTTGAGCATCCCGTTGGCTTCGGTACGCCAGCCGCCGTCGCGGGCGCGAATGCCGGCACGGGCCCCGATCGCGCCCTCGAAGTCATTCGAATCCGGCTTGCGCGTGATATATCTTATCGTGCCGCCCTGCGAGCTCGCACCATAGAGTGTTCCCTGCGGCCCGCGAAGGATCTCGACCCGCTCGATATCGTAGAGGCCGAGATCCGTTTGGCGGACATTGGTGCCGCCGACGCCGCTGAGCGGCGTTTCGTCGAGATAGATGGCCACCTGGGGTGCGCCGGCGGAGGCGGCCAAGCCCCGGATGATGACGGTCCGATTGCTTTGGCCGCCGGTGGTCGTAACGCCCGGCACAAGACGCGCAATGTCCTCCAGCGTCGTCGCGCCGGTCCGCTCGAGCTGCTCGGTGCTGATCGCCGAGATATTGTAGGGTATGTCCTGGATGTTGACAGTGCCCCGCTTCGAAGCGGTCACCACAATCTCGCTGACGCCCTCCTCCGGCGGCGCCTCTCGCGGCGCCTCCTGTGCCCAGGCCGTTCCCGACATTGTAAGGGAGATAAGCGACAAAGAAAGAGCTCGCGCGGAAATTCCCCCGGAGCGCTCGAATATGGTCTTAGCGTCTTCCATCTGGACCCCTTGATATGCTGGATTTATCCGCTGTTCCCCGGCTGCGGGTGCCCTTCCGCTCTCCCACGAACGCGCTTGGCCAAGCGTAGCGGGAAGTGACAAGAACATTGTCCCCAAAGCGTCACGATCGCCCCGGCCCATCAGAACGAGCGGCCTGCGTGAGACCACATCCGTAGAACGAATCCTGAAGAGCTCTCCTGCCCTAGTCCGACCGGAACATCCGGTCGCGGTCAGGCGAGGTCGGCCTCGCTCAGCCTCGACGAGACGCGCCACAAGTCAACGCCGCCATCGGTGGCGTGGTGGTCGATCTCGGACAGCTCCTCTTCGCCGAAGTGGAGGCTGTTCACCGCTTCCAGGCTGTCGTCGAGCTGCTCGACGGTGCGCGCGCCGACCAGCGCCGAAGTGACCCGCGAGTCGCGCAGCACCCAGGCGATCGCCATCTGGGCGAGTGTCTGGCCGCGGCGCTTCGCGACCGCGTCGAGCACACGGATGCGTTCGACATTTTCGGGCGTCAGCAGGTGGCTCGATAGCGAGCCGCCGCGGGTGACGCGGGCGCCCTCTGGGACGCCGGCGAGATATTTGGAGGTGAGCATCCCCTGTGCCAGCGGCGAGAAGGCGATGCAGCCGACGCCGAGCTCCGCCAGCGTGTCCAGCAGTTGATCCTCGACCCAACGGTTGAGCATCGAATAGCTCGGCTGATGGATGAGCAGCGGCACCCTCTCCTCGGCGAGGATCGCGTGAGCCCTGCGGGTGAGCTCGGGCGAGTAGGAGGAGATGCCGACATAGAGCGCCTTGCCCTGACGGTGGAGATGAGCGAGCGCGCCCATCGTCTCCTCGAGCGGCGTCTTCGGATCGACCCGGTGCGAATAGAAGATGTCGACATAGTCGAGCCCCATCCGCCTGAGGCTCTGATCGCAGCTCGCGATCAGATATTTCCGGCTGCCCCCGACATCGCCATAGGGCCCCGGCCACATGTCCCAGCCCGCCTTGGTCGAGATGACCAGCTCGTCGCGGTGGCCGCGGAAATCGGCGGCGAGGACGCGGCCGAAATTCTCCTCGGCGGAGCCGTAGGGCGGCCCGTAATTGTTGGCGAGGTCGAAATGGGTGACGCCGCGGTCGAAGGCACGGCGAAGAATCGCTCGTCCCGTCTCGAAGACGTCCGTCCCGCCGAAATTCTGCCAGAGACCCAGCGAAACCGCGGGAAGATCGAGGCCGGAGCGGCCGCAGCGGCGATAGGGCATCCGCCCGTCATAGCGGTCCGGATCGGCGACATGGGGCTGGGGTGAAGGCATGGGATAGGGAGTCCTTCGATCGGCGGCGGGGGGAAGCATCCTGGAGTCGCAGCATGACAGCGCTGCCATCACAATCAAGCCCATCGTCCACGCTCATGACGCAGCCGCCGGAGCCGGCGCCCGACGGCGGTTGCGCGCGCTCTGCCGCGCATCTACCTGCCCACGGGAGCAATGGGGGCCTGGCATGCGCGATATCCACCGACTTGGAGCCGACCGACCATGACGGCGCCCTTCGCGCGCGTCGCGCTGATCGGCCTCGGCCTGATAGGCTCCTCCATCGCACGGGCGGTGCGCGCGCACCTGCCGGACGTGATCCTCGCCGGCTATGACGAGGATCCCGGGGTTCGGGCGCGGGCCGTCGAGCTGGGCCTGATCGACGAGATGGCCGATCGTCCGGGCGAGGCGGTCGGCGGGGCCGATCTCGTCATCTTGTGCGTGCCCGTGGGCGCCATGGCTGCGGCCGCGGCCGCGATCGCGCCCCACCTGCCGCCCGAAGCCGTCATCAGCGACGTCGGTTCCTCCAAGAACTCGGTCGCGGCAGCGCTTCGCGCGGCGCTGCCGGGAGCGCGCATCGTTCCGGCTCATCCGGTCGCCGGCACGGAGAATAGCGGCCCCGACGCCGGCTTTGCCGAGCTGTTCCGCGGCCGCTGGTGCATCCTCACCCCCGGCGAGGATGCCTGCGCCGAAGACGTCGACCGGCTCGCCGTCTTCTGGGCCGCGCTCGGCTCGAGAGTCGAGATCATGGAGCCGAAGCACCACGATCTCGTCCTCGCCGTCACCAGCCACCTGCCCCACCTCATCGCCTATACGATCGTTCACACCGCGTCGGACCTCGAGCGGGTCACCGAAAGCGAGGTGATCAAATATTCGGCCGGCGGTTTTCGCGACTTCACCCGCATCGCCGCCTCGAACCCGACCATGTGGCGCGACATCTTCCTTGCCAACAAGGAAGCGGTGCTCGACATGCTGCAGCGCTTCAGCGAGGATCTGACCCTGCTCCAGCGGGCGATTCGCGCCGACGACGGCGACACCCTGTTCGACCTGTTCACCCGGACCCGCGCGATCCGCCGCGACATCGTCGAGCAGGGCCAGGACGTCGCCAAGCCTGACTTCGGCCGCCATTCGGGCTAGGATCGCATCCGACGAGAGATTCTGCAGCTGGAAGGCCCCGCATGACCCATCAGGTCGACGATACCAGGATCAAGGAGATCAAGGAGCTCACGCCGCCCGCGCATCTGCTGCGGGAGTTCCCGATCGGGGACAGAGCGAGCGACGTCGTGTTCGACGCCCGCGCCGCGATCCACCGCATCCTGCATGACGAGGACGACCGGCTGCTCGTCGTCGTCGGTCCCTGCTCCATCCACGATCCGCAGGCGGCCCGCGATTATGCCGCCCGGCTGACCGAGCAGCGGCGCCGACTGGCCGACCGGCTCGAGATCGTCATGCGCGTCTATTTCGAGAAGCCGCGCACCACCGTCGGCTGGAAGGGCCTCATCAACGACCCCGACCTCGACGGCAGCTTCAAGATCAACCAGGGCCTGCGAACCGCCCGCGAGCTCCTGCTCGACATCAATGAGATCGGCCTGCCCGCCGGCACCGAATATCTCGACATGATCACGCCCCAATATCTCGCCGACCTCGTCGCCTGGGGGGCGATCGGCGCCAGGACCACGGAGTCGCAGGTCCATCGCGAGCTCGCCTCCGGCCTGTCCTGTCCGGTCGGATTCAAGAACGGCACCGACGGCAATCTCAGGATAGCGCTCGACGCGGTGAAGGCCGCCTCGCAGCCGCATCACTTCCTCTCGGTCACCAAGGGGGGCCATTCGGCGATCGTCGCCACGAGCGGCAACGAGGATTGCCACGTCATCCTGCGCGGCGGCCAGCAGCCGAACCATGATCGCGCCAGCATCGAGTTCGCCGCCCGAGCCGCCGCGGCCGCCGGCCTGCCCTGCCGGCTGATGATCGACGCCAGCCACGGCAACAGCCGCAAGCAGCCGGAGAATCAGCGCGAGGTGGTCGACGACATCGCCTCGCAGCTTGCCGACGGCGAGAGGCGGATATTCGGCGTGATGATCGAGAGCCATCTCGTCGGCGGCAGCCAGACGCTGGAGCCGGGACGGCCGCTGACCTACGGCCAGAGCATCACCGACGGCTGCATCGGCTGGGAGGAAACGATCGAGCTGCTCGACGCGCTCGCCGCCGCGGTGGAAGCACGCCGGGCCAGTCCCGTGACCGCGGCCGCGGCTTCGGCCTGAAACCGCAAAGGGCCGTCGCGCGCCCGAAGGCGACGAGGTGAAATCTCGACCTCAACCGCGGCCCGGCCTCGTGCTAGCCGGTCGGGCATGCCTGTCCACGCCGATCTGAGCATCCGTCCTGGCGATCTCGACGATCCGCGCGTCGTCGCCCTGCTCCTCACCCACGTCGAGCGGGCTCGCGCCGAGACCGAGCCTGGGAGCTCGCATGCGCTGGACATGTCCGGGCTGCGCGCAGCGGACGTGACCTTCTGGGCGGCGTGGCGCGGGGAGGAGGTAGTCGGCCTCGCTGCGCTCAAGCGGCTCTCCGCGACTCACGGCGAGGTCAAGTCGATGCACGTCGCGGACTCGGCTCGCGGCCGCGGCACCGGCAGCTCCCTTCTCGATCACATCGTCGCAGCGGCGCGGCAAGCCGGACTCACGCGCCTCAGCCTGGAGACGGGCTCCTGGGACTATTTCCGGCCGGCGCGTCGCCTGTACCGGCGCTTCGGCTTCGTCGAATGCGGCCCATTCGGGGATTATCGGCTCGACCGGAACAGCGTCTTCATGACGATCCAACTCGAGACGGCCCAAGCTTCGGCCGCGCCGATGCCGCCGGCGGCTTCCGCGGCCTGAAACCTTCCATTCCCCATTGGCGGCCCGCGACGATGGGCTATCGTGGCGCGGCGAAACAAGGGGAATATCGATGCGCCTGCCTCGCCTGCTGTCCATTCTGCTCGCTCTCGCCGCCGCGCCGTCGGCCGCGCAGGCTCCGGCAGACCCGCCGGAACCGCTGACGGTCATTCACGCCGGCACCTTGCTCGATCGACCGGGACGGCCGCCGCGGCGAAACGCCACCATCCTGGTGCGGGGCGGCCGGATCGAAGCGGTGCAGGATGGCCTGGCGCCGCCGCCGGCCGGTGCCCGCCTGGTCGATCTCTCCGATCGCTTCGTGCTTCCCGGCCTCATCGACTCCCATGTCCATCTGATCTCGGACCGCGCCGGCGTCGAGGGTCAGCTCGCCGACGTCACCGACAGCATCTCGCTGCGCGCCTACGAAGCCGGCTGGAACGCGCGCAAGACACTCGATGCGGGCTTCACCACCGTTCGCAACCTCGGCAGCGAGAATGGGATCACGATCGGGCTCCGCGACGCGATCGCCCGCGGCTGGGCCATCGGCCCGAGGATTCTCGATTCCGGGACCGCGCTCTCGGCGACGACCGGCCACATGGACCCGACATTGGGAATGCGCGAGGAATTTCACGAGGCACTGCGCCAATCGGGAAGCACGTGCGACGGTCCCGACGACTGCCGCCGGGCGGTGCGCCGGCAGATCGCGCTCGGCGCCGACCTGATCAAGATCGCCACCACCGGCGGCGTCAACAGCCGGATCGGCCTCGGCCTCGGCGCCCAGATGTTCGAGGACGAGGCCCGGGCCATCGTCGAGACCGCCCATCTCTACGGCCGCAAGGTCGCCGTCCACGCCCACGGTGCCGACGGGATCAATCTCGCCCTGCGGGTCGGCGCCGATTCGATCGAGCACGGCACCCTCCTCGACGACGAGAGCTTGCGGCTTTGGCGCCAGAGCCGCGCCTATTACGTGCCGACGCTGTCGACAGTGAATGGGTATGTCGAGCGGCTGCGCAACAATCCCGGCGCCTATTCGCCCGAAGTGCGCGCGAAGATCGAATGGCGGATCGGGATCACCGGCCAGGCGCTGCGCCGCGCCGTTCCGGCCGGGGTTCGGATCGCCTTCGGCACCGATGCCGGCGTCTCGATGCACGGGCGCAATGCCGACGAATTCCTGCTGATGGTCCAGCATGGAATGGATCCGATGTCGGCTATTGCCGCGGCCACGGTCAACGCCGCCGACCTGCTCGGCCTTGCGGCGGAGATCGGGACGATCGAGGCGGGCAAGACGGCGGACATCGTCGCCGTTCGCGGAGATCCGCTGGCGGATGTCGGCGTCCTGCGGGACATGAGCTTCGTCATGGCGCGCGGGCGGGTTCATCGGATGGAGCCTTGAAGACGCCGGTCTGCCCCCGGTACGGACCGCCATGATATTTCCGCCAGGGAGACTTCCTCGCATGACGATGCCTTTAGACCGTCGCCAGTTCCTGCTCGGCTCCGCCGCCACCGCCGGCGCCCTGGCGATCCCCGGATGCGCGGGTCTCGAGCCCCGATCCGAAACGGCGGCGGCACGGTCGCTCTACGACAGCATCTTCGAAGGCATGTTGCGCACGTCGCCGGAGACGGCGACGAGCCTCGGCCTCGACACGGGGGAGCGTGCCTATCTGAAGCGCCGGCTGAGCGATGCTTCGCCGGCCGGCAAGATGGGCGTCTACCAGCCGGTGCTCGATCACCTCCCGAGCCTGCGACAGATCGACCGCAATCGGCTGCAGGGGCGCGAGCGTGCATGGCTCGATACCGTCCTGTGGCTGGGCGAACGGATGAGCGAGGCCGCCACCTTCGGTTATGGCGGCATCGGCGGCTATTCCTATCCCGTCCCCTACGTGCTGTCGCAGCTGACCGGCGCCTATCAGAGCGTTCCCGACTTTCTCGACAGCCAGCACGGCATCGAGACCCGCGAAGATGCCGAAGCCTATATCGCGCGGCTCGAGGATTTCGCCCGCAACGTGCATTTCGATGTCGAGCGGGCGCGCGCCGATGCCGGCCGCGGCGTCGTCCCGCCGACCTACATTCTCGACAAGGCGCTCACCCAAACGCGCAATCTCCGCGGCGAGCGCGGCGCCGAGTCCGGCCTGGTGCGCTCGCTGGCGCGGCGGACCGCCGAGCACAACATCGCCGGGGATTGGAGCAGGCAGGCCGAGGCGATCGTCGACGGCCGCCTCGCCGGAGCGCTCGATCGCCAGATCGCCTTGCTCACGGAGCTTCGGCGCGGCGCCGGCGCGGATCCGGCGGCATCGCGGCTTCCGGACGGTGAGCGATTCTACGCGATGTGCCTGCGCTACCATACCAGCACCGGGCTTACGCCGGACGAGGCGCACGAGATCGGACTGCGCCAGGTCGCCGAGCTCCAGGCCGAGGCCGACCCGCTGCTCCGGCGCGAGGGCCTGACGCAAGGCAGCGTCGGCGCGCGGCTGACCGAACTGGGCCGCCAGGAGCGCTGGCTCTACCCCAACACGGATCCGGGACGGCAACAACTGATCGCCGACCTCAATCGGCACATGGAGGCGATCAGGGCGCGCATGCCCGAATTCTTCAACACGATCCCGACCGGCGGGATGGTGATCCGGCGCGTGCCTCCGGCGATCGAAGCCGGGGCGCCGCGGGGCTATGCCCAAGGCGGCAGCCTCGACGGCTCGCGCCCGGGCACCTTCTACATCAACCTAGTCGACACTCGAATTTGGCCGAGATGGGCGCTGCCGACGCTCAACCATCATGAGAGCGTGCCCGGCCATTTATGGCAGGGCGCCACCGTGCTCGGCAATGGCGGCATACCCCTGCTTCATCGCAATATCGGCGTGCCCGCGTTCGGCGAGGGCTGGGGCCTCTATGCCGAACAGCTGGCCGACGAGATCGGGACCTATGCGGATTTCCCGCAGGGCCGGATCGGGATGCTGCAGAGCTTTCTCTACCGGGCGGCGCGGATCGTCCTCGACACCGGGCTGCACATGCGCGGCTGGAGCCGCGAGCGGGCGATCGCTTATTTCACCGAGCAGGTCGGGCTCGATCCGATTTCGGCGACCAGCGAGGTCGAGCGCTACATCGTGTGGCCCGGCCAGGCCTGCAGCTACAAGATCGGCCATAATGAAATCATTCGACTGCGCGAGGACGCGCGGATGCGACTTGGCGACCGCTTCGATCTGAAAGCGTTCCACGACATCGTGCTTCTCGGCGGCGACATGCCGCTCGAGGTCCTGGCGACGGTGGTCGAGGACTGGGTTCGCGAACGGCTTGGCTGACGCAGCGTCCATTTGGACTTCGAGCGGAGTGAAATGTGCGACGGAATATGTTGCGATTGCGCAATGTCCCGCGTAAGCGTCGGCAGACTGCGCTAGAGTAAAGGGAGGTCCAATTGCGCTTCAAACCCCTCGCGGCCCTGGCCGCAATCTCACTCGTCGTCGGCAGCAGCGCTGCCACGGCACAAAGCGTCGCTCCGGCGGCGCCGGTCGTCGATCGCGCTGGTGCCCAGTCCGACGAGGCCAACGAACTCTTCGGCGGCAGCACGATCCTGATCATCGGCGCCGTCGTGCTCGCGCTTGCCATCTGGGGCATCATCGAGCTTACCGACGACGACGAAGAGCCGGTCAGCCCCTAACCGGATCGGGTGTTCCGGGCGGCTGGCCGACCGGAGCACCATTTCCGCCGGCGGCCTTCGGCGCGCCGGACGAAAGAGCCTCGCCGTATCGCGGCGGGGCTTTTTTATTGCGCCGCCATCCGGGTGGCACCGCCGAGCTGCGCCAGCAGCGCGGAATCGCGGCCATAGACATCGTTGCGGAAGACGATGCCCCCCGCATCATCGGGAGCCGCGGTCAGATAGGAAATGAAGACGGGGACGCGGCGCCTCAGGTTGATGCGCTCCTCCGGCTCGCCGGTGCTGGGCGCAAGGTCGCGGCCGAACAGCCAGCGGGAGAGCCGCCCGATATCCTCCACGCGGACACAGCCGGAGCTCAAGCGCCGATCGGCGGCATCGAACAACTGCCGGTCGGGCGTATCGTGCAGATAGATGCCGAGGCGGTTGGGCATCATCAGCTTCATTCTTCCCATCATGTTGCGCGGGCCGGGCAGCTGACGGATCCGGAGATTCTGGCGGCCGGCGGCGACCGCCTCCCAGTCGATCCGGCTCGGATGGACAACTTGCGCCTCGTCGCTCCAGTCGCTCAGCGCTTCGAAGCCGTTGCGACCGAGCCAGTCCGGTCCGTGGCGAAGGACGTTCGCGGCGCGGACCCGCGCGAGATCCGGCGGGACGTTCCAATAGGGATTGAGCGCCGCGTAGCGCAGCAAGGCGGCCATCATCGGCGTCTGCTCGGTAGGCTTGCCGACGATCACGCGCATCGAATCGACCGGACGGCCGTCCTCGTACATCCACAATCGAGCGGCAGCGGCGTCGACGAGGATGAATTGGCGGCCGGGATCTTCCGGTAGCGCCGCCGCGCGCGCTATGTTGGCGCGGATCAGCCGCTCGTAATGGGACGCGCCGCGATTCAGCGAGGTGAATGTGGCCGCATCGGCGACGGCGCTGTCGCCCAGCCCGTGCGCCCTCTTATACTCCCGTACGGCCGCGGCCAGGGCGCCATCGAACGTCCCGCGCTCGGCGAGCCCCAGCCGCTGTCGAAGGGCTCGCACGCGCGCGCCGCGCGCGCCCGAACGCAGCGCCGCGCCGGCCGGGATTCGGGTCTGTGGCAGGCCTCCCCAGCGCAGCCGGTAGGCGACGAAGGCCTCGCGCAGCTGCCGCTCGACGGGGTTGATCTCCTCCAGATCCTCGATCAGTTCGCGCACGTCGCCGGCTGACTCGATGGTCACGCCCGAGGCTCGACGCGATCGCCGAGGCTCGAGCGCCTCGTCGACATAAGTCATGCCGACGTCGATGGAGGTCGGCGCCGCCGCGAGCGCGAGGGCGGCCCGGGTCAGTCTCAGTTCCGCACCGACCAGATCGGCCGGGCTTCCGCCTCCGGCGCGGGCGACGGCGGCGGCCAGCCCGGCGCCGCCCGACGCCGCCGACCCATTCTCGCCTTCGAGCGCCCGGGCCAGGCGTTGCGCCTCGCCGACGAGATCGCCTCCCCGGATCCACAAAGGCCGATAGCCGCGCCCGCGATAGAAATCGGCGAGATCCGAATCGCCCGGCACCGACTGGCGCAGGATCGTGGAATATTGGCCCTGCGGCGCCGACTGGGCGGACGCGGGAGCGGCGCAGGCGAGAAGGGCAGCCGCGATCGTGCCGGCCATGGCCCTCCGCGGCCACTCGCCGGTCATCGGAAATCGAAACATCATCGGGCGGCGGTCATCCGGAAAACAGGTCAGTCGGAGCAGGGGCGCACCGACCGCACGCGCGGCTGGTGCGCCCCAATCGCTGTGGCAGGATCAGCCGCGCTCGCCTGAAGCAACGGGCGCCGGAGCGGGCTGCTGGTAACGCTGACCTTCGGGCGGCCTGCCCGGATAATAGACGCCGTTCTGGACGTAGCCATCGGCATAGCCGTCATTGTCCTGATCGGCCCAGATCGCTCCGGCGATGCCGCCGACTGCCGCACCGATCAGCGCGCCTTCGATCGGCGACAAGCCGCCCACGACGGCGCCGAGACCCGCGCCGGCCGCGGCGCCGACGCCCGCGCCGGTTCCGGCGCTTGCCAGCGTGTCGCGGCTTCCATCGGCAGTAGTGCACGCGCCAAGCGACAGCGTGGCGGCGGCGAAGATGGCGATGACGGATCGTTTCATGAGTTTCCTCCCTGCTGCGGGCCTGAGGGACTGGCCGCTGCCAGGAGCGGCAGCCCGCAGAGCGATCGGGAAACGGGAATTTCCTTGCATCGTTCCGAAGCTGAAACCACAGACGCCGTTCCGCCGCCGCTTCGCAGGACGAACCGTGCGCGGGCTGCGATGAAAGCCTGGTACGGCACAACCTACGAGATTGCGGGCGGTTGCGGCAGGAATTGAAGCCGAAGTCAGAAAGGCCTATTGCATAAGTATGCGATAGTCTGCATATAACCGCGATGACGAATGTCGCGATCCTCGGAGCCTCGGGCTTCGTCGGTGCCGAGCTGCTCCGGCTCTGCGCCCAGCATCCTCAGCTTCGTCCGGCGCGGCTGGTCGGCGACAGCCAGGCTGGGCTGGCGCTGGAGGCCGTACATCCGCACCTGGCGCTCGCCTTTCCCGGACTGGAGATCGAGAAATATTCGGTCGGCATCCTGGATGGGATC
The DNA here is from genome assembly GCF_003347635.1 of Sphingosinicella terrae. Taxonomy (GTDB): domain Bacteria; phylum Pseudomonadota; class Alphaproteobacteria; order Sphingomonadales; family Sphingomonadaceae; genus Allosphingosinicella; species Allosphingosinicella terrae. Next base: position 53,303 of record NZ_QDFY01000012.1, on the reverse strand, counting down.
GACCTCGTCTTCGCGGCTTTGCCGCACGGCCATTCGCAGGATGTCGCGCCGGAGATCGTCGAGCGCGGCATTCCCCTGGTCGACCTCGGCGCCGACTTCCGGCTCGACGACGCCGACGAATATCACCGCTGGTACAAGGAGCCGCACCGGCGGCCCGACCTCCTCCGACGGTTCGTCTATGGCATCCCGGAGCTGAACCGGGCGCGAATCGCGGGCGCAAGGACGGTCGCGGCGGCCGGCTGCTATCCGACGTCGGCGATCCTCGCGCTCAACCCGCTGCTCGAGCTGATCGACCCGGATTCCATCGTCGTGGATGCCGCCTCGGGCGTGTCCGGCGCCGGCAAGGGCCTCAAGGACGAAACCCATTTCGACACGGTGGACGAGAATTTCACCGCTTATGGTCTCCTCACCCATCGCCACACCGCGGAGATGGAGATGGCGCTCGGCGCCAAGGTCCTGTTCACGCCGCACCTCGCGCCGATGAACCGGGGCATTCTGGCCACCTGTTACGGCACTGCGCGTCGGCCGATGGATGCGGACGAGCCACTTCGCCGCCTCCAGCAGGCTTATGCCGACGAACCCTTCGTCCATGTCTCGGCGCGTCCGCCGTCGACGAAATGGACGCAGGGGTCGAACGCCATCCATCTCACCGCGCGCTATGACGAAAGGACCGGCCGGGTCCTCGCCATCGCCGCGCTCGACAATCTCGTGAAAGGAGCCGCCGGCCAGATGATCCAGTGCGCGAATATCATGCTCGGTATCGACGAGTCGGCCGGGCTCCCCAAAGCGGGGATGTGGCCATGAGCATGATCAGCGAGGACACTAAGCGGGATTGCGGCTCGATCATGCGGCGACCGGAGTCCATGCCCTGCTTCCGGCTGCCCGCAGACGGAGCCCGGCCATGAGCGTGACCGCGGCGGAAGGATTCGTTGCCGCCGGCTGCCATGCCGGGATCAAGCGGCGCCGGGCGGACATGGCCATGATCGCTACCGACGACCGCAAGCCGGTGACGGCGGTCGCGGTCTTCACGCAGAACAAGTTCGTCGCGCCGCCGGTGACGGTCTCGCGCGCACGGCTGGCGGAGAATGGCGGCCGCGCCGCCGCGATCATCGTCAACAGCGGCAACGCCAATGCCGGCACCGGAGAGCAGGGCTTGGCCGACGCCCGGGCGATGGCGCAGGCGGCCGCCGACGCGCTCGGCATCGACGGCTCCGACGTGCTCGTCTGCTCGACCGGAATCATCGGCGCGCCCCTGCCGATGGCGGTCATCCTCGCCGCAACGCCGAAGCTGGCGAAAAGGCTTTCGGCCGACGGCGCGGAGGATGCGGCCAAGGGGATCCTCACCACCGATAACGTGCCCAAGGAATCGGTCGTGCGCGGCTCGACCTTCACGGTGGGCGGCATGGCCAAGGGCTGCGGCATGATCGCGCCGAACATGGCGACGATGCTCGCCTTCCTGACCACGGACGCCGACGTCGCCCGTGACGACCTGCAGCGCATCCTCCGCGAGGCGGCGGATCGGACCTTCAACACGCTGAACGTCGACGGCGCCACCTCGACCAACGACACGGCGGTCCTTCTCGCCAGCGGCCGCCGCGGCCCGCCCGATCTTCGGGAATTCGGCGATGCCGTTCACAAGGTCTGCGAGGAGCTGACGCTGCAGATGGCCCGCGACGCGGAAGGCATGACCAAGATGGTCAGCCTTCGCGTCACCGGCGCCGCCAGCGATTCCGAGGCGCGCGCCGCGGCGAAGAACATCGCCGAGAACAACCTGGTCAAGTGCAGCTGGCATGGCGGCGACCCCTATTGGGGCCGTCTGCTGGCCGCGGCGGGATCGGCCGGAGTCGCCTTCGAGGTCGATCGATGCGCGGTCGCTTACGGTGGAGTCGTCGTCGCCAAAGCGGGCGCGCCGATCGACCATGACGAGGAGGCGGTCGCGCGGCACATGAAGAGCGATGAGATCGAGATCGAGGTCGATCTCGGTGCCGGCCGCGGCGAGGCGAAGGTGATCGGGATCGATCTCGGCCCCGGCTACATCAAGGAAAATGTGAAGACGTCATGATGACTGCCGGAGAAACCGCGCGCGTGCTCGTGCAGGCGCTGCCCTATGTCTACCGCTTCGCCGGCAAGGTCGTGGTGGTGAAGCTCGGCGGCGCCGCGATCGATGCGGAGCTCGACCGGGCGCTCGCCCAGGACGTGCTGCTGCTGCGCAGCGTCGGCGTGCGCTGCGTCCTCGTCCATGGCGGCGGGCCGCAGGTCGATGCGATGATGCGCCGCGTCGGCAAGGAGCCGGAATTCCGCGGCGGCCTTCGCGTCACCGACGCCGAGACGCTCGAACTGGTCCGTATGGTGCTGGTCGGCAAGATCAATCGCGACCTTGTCGGCACGATCAACCGCGAGGCGATCGAGGAGCCGGTCGCGGTCGGAGTCTCGGGCGAGGATGCCGGGATGCTGGTGGTGGCGCCCCGGGAATCGGCGTTGGGGTTCGTCGGCGACGTCAGCCATGTCCGCACGTCCGTGCTGCACCGGCTGCTCAACGAGGGCCTGACGCCGGTCGTGTCGACGATCGGCGCGGACGAAGGCGGCCAGCCCTATAACGTCAATGCCGACGAGGCGGCCCGGGCGATCGCGGTGGCGATGGGAGCGGAGAAGATCGTCTATCTCACCGCCGCGCCGGGCCTGCTCGAGAATGTCGAGGACGAGTCCAGCCTCGTGCGCCGCATCACCTCCAACGAGCTTCGCGAGCGGATCCAGCATGAGAGCGTGAGCCGGGGCATGATCCCGAAGCTCAGGGCCTGCGCCGACTCGGTCGACGGCGGCGTGCGCACGGCGCACATCATCGACGGTCGGGTGCCGCATGCCTTGCTGATCGAGCTGCTCACCGACGAGGGGATCGGGACGATGGTCAAGCGGGAGGCGGACTGGTGAGGGATCTACTCAAGATAGCGGACCTGACGGCCGAGGACCTGGCCGAGATCCTGATCCTGTCGGAGCGCGGCGATCTCGCCCGGCCGCTCGAAGGCCGGGGCGTCGCCCTGGTCTTCCAGAAACCCTCGGCGCGGACCCGCAACTCGATGGAGATGGCGGTCGTCCAGCTCGGCGGCCACCCCATCTATATCCAGAAGGACGAGGTCGGGTTGGGCACGCGCGAGACCGCCGAGGATGTCGCCCGTACCCTCGCCTGCTACCATTCGATCATCGCGGCGCGGGTCACCGACCATCGCGATCTCGACCTCATGGCGGCGGCGACCGAGACGCCTGTGCTCAACATGCTGTCGGACACCGATCACCCGCTCCAGGCGCTCGCCGACCTGCTCACCGTGAAGCAGCTGGTCGGCCGCATCGACGGGGTTCGCATCGCCTATGTCGGCGACGCCAACAATGTCTGCCGCTCGCTGGCAGAGGCGTCCGCCTTGGCCGGCGCCGAGCTCGTCGTCGCCAGCCCGCAAGGCTACGGCCTCGAGACGGTGATGGACGCGCTGCCGGACGGCGTCCGACAGGTCGCCGACCCCGCCGAGGCGGTGCGCGGCGCCGACATCGTCTATACCGATGTCTGGGTCTCGATGGGCCAGGACGCCGAGACCGAGGCGCGGATGAGCGCCTTTTCCGGCTATCGCGTCGACGCGGCGCTGATGGCGGCCTGCCCCGAGGCGTGGTTCCTCCACTGCCTCCCCGCCCGCCGCGGCGAGGAAGTCGCCGCCCAGGTGATCGACGGTCCGCGCTCGGCGGTGTGGCGCCAGGCCGAGAACCGGATGCATACCGCGCGGGGCGCGCTCGCCTGGATGCTGTCGCGATGAGGGCACCGTGACCGACACCCGCGCCCGACGATTGCGGACGCTTGCCGACCTGCTCCGGAGCGACTCGCTCGCCAGCCAGGAGGAGGCGACCGAGCGGCTGCGCGCGCTCGGCTTCGCCGTCACCCAGGCGACGGTCTCCCGCGATCTCGAGCAGCTCGGCGCGATCAAGGTGAAGCGCGGCGGCGTGCTCACCTATGCGCTGCCCGACCAGATCGCCGAGACCGACTGGACAGCCGGCCGGCTCGAGCGGATCCTCGGCGAATGGGTGCTGTCGATCGAGGCGGCCGGCCAGCTCCTCATCGTCAAGACGCCGCCCGGCTCCGCCCATTTGGTCGCCTCGGCGATCGACCATGCCCAGCTGCCGGAGATTGCCGGCACCGTCTCGGGCGACGACACCCTCTTCCTCGCCATCCGCGACGGCGTCGCCATTCCCACCCTCCTCCGCCGCTTCGAGCGGCTGATGGGCCAAGCGAAAGTAATGTACGCATGAGTGACAAGCGCCGGGCCGACGGCCCGAAGAAGGTGGTGCTCGCTTATTCCGGCGGCCTCGACACGTCGATCATCCTCAAATGGCTTCAGACCGAATATGGCGCGGAGGTCGTCACCTTCACGGCCGATCTGGGCCAGGGCGAGGAGGTCGAGCCGGCGCGGCGCAAGGCCGAGCTGCTCGGCATCAAGCCCGCCAACATCTTCATCGAGGACCTGCGCGAGGAATTCGTCCGCGACTATGTCTTCCCGATGTTCCGGGCGAACACCGTCTATGAGGGACAGTATCTGCTCGGCACGTCGATCGCGCGGCCGCTCATCGCCAAGCGGCAGATCGAGATTGCCCGCGCCGTCGGCGCCGATGCCGTCTGTCACGGCGCGACCGGCAAGGGCAACGACCAGGTCCGCTTCGAGCTCGGCTATTATGCGCTCGAGCCCGACATCAGGGTGATCGCGCCATGGCGCGAATGGACCTTCGCCAGCCGCGAGCAGCTGATCGACTTCGCCGAGAAGCACCAGATCCCGATCGCCAAGGACAAGAAGGGCGAGGCCCCCTTCTCGATCGACGCCAACCTCCTCCACTCCTCGTCGGAAGGAAAGGTGCTGGAGGATCCTTCGGTCGAGGCCCCGGAATATGTCCATCAGCGGACCATCTCTCCCGAGGAGGCGCCCGATCGGCCGACGGTGATCGAGATCGCCTTCGAGCAGGGCGACCCGGTCGCAATCGACGGCGAGCGCCTGTCGCCGGCGGACCTGCTCGCCCGCCTGAACCAGCTCGGCCACGACAACGGCATCGGCCGGCTCGACCTCGTCGAGAACCGCTTCGTCGGCATGAAATCCCGCGGCGTCTACGAGACGCCGGGCGGGACCATCCTGCTCGCCGCCCATCGCGGCATCGAATCGATCACGCTCGACGGCGGCGCGATGCATCTCAAGGACGAGATCATGCCGCGCTACGCCAAGCTCATCTATAACGGCTTCTGGTTCTCTCCGGAGCGCGAGATGCTGCAGGCGCTGATCGACAGGAGCCAGGAATTCGTCACCGGGACGGTGCGGGTAAAGCTCTACAAGGGCAATGCCACGGTGATCGGCCGCGACAGCCCGTTCGCGCTCTACGACCAGGACCTGGTCACGTTCGAGGAGGGCAGCGGCAGCTACGACCAGCGCGACGCCGCCGGCTTCATCCGCCTGAACGCACTCAGGCTGCGGATCGCGGCGACGCGGGCGCGAAGGGCGCAGGGCTGAGCGGCGAGACCGATCTCGGCCGACTGCTCGCCGGGCTCGAGCCGAGGCTCGACCCGGTCGAGTACGGGTTCGAGACGGCGGCGGAGCCGCCGCCGGTCGGGAAAGTCTTCGCGCTGATCCGCGAGGAAGAGGGCCTGACCGTGATACGGCCGGGCATCGGCTGGGCGCGGATCACGCTCGGCGTCAATTCGAGCCTCGAAGCGGTGGGGCTCACTGCCCGAGTCGCGGCCGCGCTGGCCGAAAGGGGGATCGCCGCGAACTTGGTCGCCGGCTACCATCACGACCATCTGTTCGTGCCGTGGGAAGATCGGCAGGAAGCGCTGGCGGTGCTGCGGCGTCTGCATTCCGCCTCCCGGGCCGTCTCGCCTGACCCGGCTTCGTCAGCCCAGCGCCGAGGCTAAATCGGTGTGCGAGAAATCCGACCCGACAAACAGAAGCGGGCAGTCCAGCGCCCGAGCCAAAACATAGGCAAAGCAGTCCCCGACATTGAGATGGGCAGGGTGAAAGCCCTTCCCCCATCTGAGATAGGCATGAGCTGCCTGCCGAGCCTCGGCCGGTCCGACTGGCTCCACGACGATACCGAGATCCTCGATCAGACCCGCCATCTCCTCCCCGAAGCCGCGACAGCCGGAGACGATAAGGGCTTCGGCCAGCGTGCCAGCCGATATTCTGACGTCGGGACTGTCCTCAAGCACCCGTCGACAGCGCCGCCCGACAGGTTCGTCCATCAAGATCGCGATCAGCGCGGAAGTGTCGACGACGATCAACCGGGCAGCCCCGTCTCCTCGTCATAGAGGAAATCCTGGCTTCGCGCTGCATCCGGTCCAGGAGCGACTTTCTCTCGCGCGCGCCGGACGATGGCGTCGATCACCGCGCGACGTTCGTGCGGGCTACGTGGAACGGGCCGAACGGCCACCAGCTTGGCCGCAGGCTGCCCATGCCGCGTCAACACCACCTCGTCGCCCGCCTCGGCCCTCCTCACAAGATCCGTCAGGCGACCTTTCGCGTCAGAAATGGATACCTTCATGCCTGGAAATATGGACCTCCATTGGTCCAAATCAATGCGAGATTGAGTCAGCGAACCCGATCGGCCTAAGCCGTGGCCATGAAGCTCGCCATCCTCGAGACTGGGGCCCCGCCAGTGCCGCTCGTCGCCCGCTTCGGCCGCTACCCGGCCATGTTCCGCCGGCTGCTCGGGGACGGCTTCGACTATGAGAGCTACGACGTGCCCGCCGGCGAGCTGCCGCCGGTGCCGCGCGGTCACGACGCCTATCTGATCACCGGATCGCCGGCCGGCGTCTATGACGGCCTGCCCTGGATCGGCGAGCTCGCGGCCTTTCTGCGCGCCGCGGACCGGCATGTGAAGCTGGTCGGCATCTGCTTCGGCCACCAGATCATGGCGGAGGCCTTCGGCGGCCATGTCGAGAAATCGGAGAAGGGCTGGGGCGTCGGCCTCCACACCTATCCCGTCGTCCGCCGCGAACCGTGGATGGACGACGCGCCTGCGGTCGCGGTCCCGGCCTCGCACCAGGACCAGGTGGTGATCCAGCCGCCGAAGACGCATGTCGTCGCCTCATCCTTGTTCACGCCTTATGCGGGCCTGGCCTGGATCGACCGTCCGGCCATCTCCTTCCAATTCCACCCGGAATTCTCGCCCGATTATGCCCGGGCGCTGATCGACGGCCGCCGCGACCGGATCGCCGACGCGGACCGGGCGATCGCCTCGCTCGACCGGCCGAACGACAATGCGCGAGTCGGCGAATGGATCGGGCGCTTCCTTGCCCGCTGAACCCTTGCCTCGCCGCAGGCGCGGACCTAGTCGGACCGGAACGGAGGAGATACCATGAAAACCCGAGCCGCGATCGCCGTCGCCCCCAACCAGCCGCTGGAGATACACGAGGTCGACCTCGACGGGCCGAAGGCGGGCGAAGTCCTGGTCGAGATCATGGCGACGGGCATCTGCCACACCGACGCCTACACGCTCGAGGGCAAGGACAGCGAGGGCATCTTCCCCTCGATCCTCGGCCACGAGGGCGCCGGCATCGTCCGCGAGGTCGGCCCCGGCGTCACCTCCGTCGCGGTCGGCGACCATGTCATCCCGCTCTACACGCCGGAATGCCGGCAGTGCAAAAGCTGCCTTTCGCGCAAGACCAATCTGTGCACCGCGATCCGCGGCACCCAGGGCAAGGGCGTGATGCCCGACGGCACCAGCCGCTTCCGCCTCGGCGGCGAGACCATCTACCATTATATGGGCTGCTCGACCTTCTCCAACTTCACGGTGATGCCCGAGATCGCCGTCGCCAAGGTCCGCGCCGACGCGCCTTTCGACAAGATCTGCTATATCGGCTGCGGCGTCACCACCGGCGTCGGTGCGGTGATCTGGACGGCCGGCGTCGAGCCCGGCAGCAATGTCGTCGTGTTCGGCCTCGGCGGGATCGGTCTCAACGTCATCCAGGGCGCGAAGCTGGTCGGCGCCGACAGGATCGTCGGCATCGACGTCAATCCGGGCAAGCGGGCCATGGCCGAGCAGTTCGGCATGACCCATTTCCTCAACCCCAACGACGTCGGCCAGGACAGACTGGTCCAGGCGATACTCGACGTCACCGACGGCGGCGCCGACTACAGCTTCGATTGCACCGGCAATACCGACGTCATGCGCGCCGCGCTCGAATGCTGCCACCGCGGCTGGGGCGTCTCGACCATCATCGGCGTCGCCGAAGCCGGACGCGAGATCTCGACCCGGCCGTTCCAGCTCGTCACCGGCCGGGTCTGGAAGGGCTCGGCCTTCGGCGGCGCCCGCGGCCGCACCGACGTGCCGCGCATCGTCGACTGGTATATGGACGGCAAGATCGAGATCGATCCGCTCATCACCCACACCATGAAGCTCGACGACATCAACAAGGCGTTCGACCTGATGCATGCCGGAGAGAGCATTCGCAGCGTCGTGGTCTATTGATGAGCCTCGAGACCCTCTCCGCCTGGAAGAGCCATGGCGGCACCCAGGGCGTCTACCGCCATGCCAGCCGCGAGACCGGCACCGACATGGTCTTCTCGCTATTCGTGCCGCCGCAGGCCGAGAGCGGGCAAAGGCTTCCGGTCGTCTGGTACCTGTCCGGCCTCACCTGCACCCATGCAAACGTCACCGAGAAAGGCGAATATCGCCGCGCCTGCGCCGAGCTCGGGCTGATCTTCGTAGCACCCGACACGTCGCCGCGCGGGCCCCAGGTGCCCGACGACGAGGCCTATGATTTCGGCCAGGGCGCCGGCTTCTACGTCGATGCGACGCAGGCGCCGTACGCCGCCCACTTCCGGATGATGAGCTACGTCGCCGACGAGCTGCCGGCGTTGATCGCGACCCGTTTTCCCGCCGATCTCGAGCGGCAGGCGATCACCGGCCATTCGATGGGCGGCCACGGCGCGCTCACCGTCGCGCTGGCCCGCCCCGATCGCTTCCGCAGCGTCTCCGCCTTCGCGCCGATCGTCGCGCCGTCGCAGGTGCCGTGGGGCGAGAAGGCCCTGTCCCGCTATCTCGGCGAGGATAGGCAAAGCTGGCGGCGCCACGACGCGGTCGCCCTGATCGAGGACGGCGCCCGGCTCCCGGAGATCCTCGTCGACCAGGGCGGCGACGACGCCTTCCTCGCCGAGCAGCTCCGCCCCGATCTGCTCGAGCGTGCCTGCGCCGAGGCCGGCATCCCGCTCACCCTGCGGATCCAGCCCGGCTACGACCATAGCTATTTTTTCATCTCGACCTTCATGGCCGACCATCTGCGTTGGCACGCGGAGCGGCTCGGGCGTGGTTGAGCGCCCTCAGCCGGCCGCGCGTCGCCGCGCACCGGCGAGCCGCGCCATCACCTGCTCGCCGGAGACGGCCCGGCCGAACAGATAGCCCTGGCCGGTATCGCAGCCATGACTGCGCAGGAAGTCCGCCTGCGCCTGCGTCTCTATCCCCTCCCCGACCACCTCGATGTCGAGGCTCCGGCCGAGATTGAGGACGGCGAGCACAATCGCTCCATCGTCGGAAGACGCGCCCGAGCCGAGGTCGTGGATGAAGGACTGGTCGATCTTCAGCGCGTCGACAGCGAACTGCTTCAGGTGCGACAGCGACGAGAAGCCGGTGCCGAAATCGTCGAGCGCCACCCGGACCTTGTTGTCGCGCAGCACGCCCAGCGCCCTTGCCACATATTCGCTGTTCTTGCCCTGGAAGACGGTCCGCTCGGTGATCTCGACCTCGACCAGCCCGTTGGGTACGCCGGCCGCGCCGAGGCGGTCCAGGAGCGATTCGGCAAAGTCGTCGTTGCGGAACTCGGCCGCCGAGGTGTTGATCGCGACGCGGCCGAACGGCAGTCCCGCGTCGAGCCAGAGGCGCATGTCCTCGAAGACGAGCGCCTGCATCTGCTCGCCCAATTGCCGGGCCAGAGCGGCATCGCCGAAGGCCTCGGCGATCGTGGCGGGCGGCTGGATGCCGAGCTCCGGGTGGCGCCAGCGCAGCAGCGCTTCGAAACCGACCAGGTCGCCGCTGCGCAGGTCGATCTGCGGCTGGTAGTAAGGCAGTATGAGACCCTTGCGGATGGCGTCCCGGGCCAGGTTCAGCATGGAGATCCGGTCCTGCATCTCGCTGCGCATCGTCGGCGTGAACAAGGTGACACCGCCGCGCCGGGTCAGCTTGGCGGCGTAGAGGGCCAAATCGGCATTCTTCATCAGCTCGTCCGGGGTCTCGCCCTGATCCGGATAGAAGGCACCGCCGACGCTGGCCCGGCAGTCGAGTGATCGGCCGAGATGAGCGACCGGCACCTGCAGCCGCTCGAGGATAGGCGGCAGCCGGGCCTCGATCTCTTCCGGCCCGGCAATGTCGGCCAGGATGACGGCGAACTCGTCGCCGCCGAGCCTGGCGACGAAATCGCTTCGCCGCACGGCGCCGCGAAGCCGCTCGGCGAAGGCGCGCAGCAGCGCGTCGCCGGCATCGTGGCCGCGCTCGTCATTGACCTCCTTGAAGTGATCGATGTCGAGCATGAGCAGGCCGACCCGCCGTCCGCAGGCACCGGCCAGCGCGAGCGCTTCGCTGAGCCGGTCCTGGAAGACGGCCCGGTTGGGAAGCGTGGTCAACGCGTCGTGGCTCGCCGCCCAGCGGACCCGCTCGACGCTGCGGCGCTGATCGGTGACGTCGCGCGCGATCGCCAGCAGGGCCGACGCCCGGCCGATCTCGCCGCCCACCGACGTCACCGCGACGTCCCACCATTTCTCCTCGCCCGCGACGCGGGTGGCGCCGGCGAAGCGTCCGACGCCGCCGCTCCGCGCGACGGCGATCGCTCCGTCGAGCGCGGCACGGACCTCGTCGGGCCAGCATTCGCACCAGGGCCGGCCGGCGATCGGCTCGAACGAGCCCGCGCCGGCGGCGGCGAGCGCATGCCCGTTCATGAACGTCAATCGGCCGTCGGGATCGAGCAGGGCGATGGCATCGGCGCTCGCCTGGATGATCCCGAGATTGAGCGCCTCGCCGGCCCGCGCCGCCTCCTCTGCCTGCTTGCGATCGGTGACGTCCATGTGGGAGCCGATCGCGCCGAGGTAACGGCCTTCGCCGTCGCGCAGGATGCGGGTGCGGTTGAACAGCCAGCGCGCCTCGCCATTGTCGGCGCGGATGATCCGGAACTCGTTCTCGATGCTTTCGGCGCCGGACTCCAGCACCGCCCGCCAATGGTCGAAGGTGCGCTGCCTGTCTTCGGGGTGGATGAGCGCGATATAGGCGGCGTCCGACAGGCTCGGCGTATCCTCGGCCAGGCCGAGATTTCGATAGAATTGAGGCGAGCAGATCGCCACGAAGTCGGGCCCGCTACGGTAGCTGCCGATCCGTGCCACCTCCTGCACCAGGCGCAGATGCGCCTCGCTGGACTGCAGCTTCTGCTCGGCGAGCTTGCGCTCGGTATCGTCGAAGATCAGTCCGAACAGGCGCTCGCCGCCGCCGGCTTCGGCCGGGATCGGATGGCTCAGCGCGCGCAGCCAGCGGACCTCGCCGTCGCGTTCGCGCAGGCGGAACTCGAAGGCGCGCGGCAGAGCGTGTCCGTCGCCGGCAGCGCGGACCGGCGGCGGGTGCGCGGAATCACGGGGGTCGACGAGGGCGAGCCATTCCTCGTGGCTCAACCGACCGTCATGGTCTCGGGGAAGGCCGTAGATCCGCACCGCCTCCGGCGACAGCCGCAGCGCGAAATCCTCGAGATTGAGCTCGAACGTGCCCGCATCGGCGCCGTCCAGCGCCATGCGCAGCATGTCGTTGGCGCGAAGCCTCTGGGCCTCGACGCGCCGCCGCTCGGTCGCGTCGACCACCACCGACAGGACGGAGTCGATCTCGCCATCGTCGCCGCGGATGAAGGAAACCTGGATGTCGACCCAGCAGGCGCTTCCGTCGGGCCTCAGATAGCGGCGCTCGGCCCGGTAGGATCGGCCGTCCGCGCTGTCGCGCCTGACCTGGGCGGCGATCGACTCCGCGTCGTCCGGGTGCCACAATTCCGAGATGGGCATCCCGTCGAGCTGCTCGGGCGAACGCCCGACCAGGTCGCAGAAGGCGCGATTGACGTGGAGCAGCCGATCGGAAAGGTCGCGGTGGAGGATGCCCACCAGCGACTGGTCGAAGACCGTGTCGAGCTGTGCCTGCCCGGCGCGAAGCGCGATCGCATTTCGGCGGCTCTCGGTGACGTCCTGGATGAAGCCATCGAGCATCGGTCCGTCCGTGCCCTCGGTGATGAGGCCCTGCTCCATTACCCAGCGCACCTGGCCGAACCGGTCGATGATCCGGTAGTCGAGCGAGAAGCGGTGGCCGATGGCGAGATCCGTCTCGATCTTCTGCACCACCATCGCCAGATCGCTGGGATGGACCATGTCGGCCCAGGTCAGCCGATGCTCGAGAAATTCGACGGCCGCATATCCGGTGAGCGGCTCGACCTGCGCACTCATGTAGCGCATCCGCCACGGCGCCTTCGGCTCGCAACGATAGACGAGGCCCGGCAGCTGGTCGACCAGTTCCGCCAGCACGATCCCGGCTGGCGGAGCCGATTCGGCCCGAGGCTCTTTGCGGCGGGACTTGCGTGGGGGCACGAAAACCTTCCTGGCGGCCGATGGAAGGAAAGGGCGGCGTTCCGTCCCATGGCGCAGCCCCGGTTACGGCCGCGTTAAGTCGGCTCCGCCTGTCTTTTCGTGCCGGACAAGGCCGATGGCCTCAGCTTCCCATCCGGTAGGCGCCGAGGCCATCGCCGAGATGCGGGTTGTTCGCCTCGCGGACCCGCGCCGCCGCCTCGTCGTAGAGGAACGGCAGGAAGGCGTAGCGGCGGCCGCGGGTCACCGGCGTCGCCTCGTGGAGCAGCGAGCAGGAGAAGACGACCGCGCCGCCGGTCGGCGCGCGGTAGGTGCGCGGGCCGTATTCGGGAAAGCGCAGGTCGCCGCCCTCATAGTCGCCGGCATTGAGGTTGATCGTCACCGCGAAGCGGCGATGGGCGGTGCCCTTGGTGGTATTGTCGCGGTGCGGACGGAAATGGCCGCGCCCAGCCTCGTAGCAGGCGACGAGGTAGCGCTCGATCCGGGTCGGTCTGAACTGGAAGGCGCGTTCGAGAGCCGGGTTGAGACGACGGTTCATGCGCAGGACGACCGCCCGGCGCAGGCTCTCGTCCTCGATGATGTGGTCGCGCCGCTGCTTGTGCTGCGGATCCACCATGAGGACCGTCTTGCCGCCGACGTCGCGCATGAAGCCCGATTCCTCGCCCCCACTCGTCTCGTAGAGGCCGATCAGATGGCGGCACAGCTCCGGCTCGAGCACGTTCGACACGGTGAGGACGGGCGCCCACGGCACGTCCGGCGCCTCGGCCGCCAGGAGCTCGCGCAGCGCCTGCACCGCCTGCTCGCCCTCGCCCAGGGCGAAGCGGCCGATGACGCGGAGCGACGGATCGAGCAGCAGCCAATGGGGACGACGCTCGCCGTCGGCGTCCACCGCCCCGTAGGCGCGGCTCACCGCCTGCTCGTAATCGAGGAAATGCCGTATGCCCGGCAGGCTTTGCGCGATCCGTCCGGCCGCCGCGTCCTCGGGATCGGTGGTGACGCCGAAGAAGCAGGCGGCGAAATCGTCGAACAGCGCCCGATGCCGGGCGGCCACCGCCAGCGCCGCCGCCGATTCCGGATTGGCGGCCGATCCGTGGAAGAGCAGGAGCACGTGCCGCCCGGCGACGGTGTCGAAGGCATAAGAGGGCGACCCCGACAAAGCGGGAATTCTGAACCACGGCGCGTGATCGCCCCATTCGAGCATCGGCGGCTTTCGAAGTATCGTCGTTGCGCAGAGGCTAGCGGTGGGGCGCTTTGGGGTCCAGCGCAGGCAAGGACCCGCTTGTGTAGCCGGCAGAAATGGTGCGGGCGGGTAGGCTGCCGATTTCGCACGTGAAGACGCGAAGACGCGAAGAAGCCCCGTCCACCCGACTCGTCATCCCAGCGCGAGCTGGGATCTCACTCTTCTTTGGGAAAGGTCAGGGAGATACTGGCCTTCGCCGGGATGCGAGCATTTGCCGAGATGCCTGGGCCGGCGTCATTCCCCGGACGCCCGGACCCCCTCCCCTACCGCTTGCTGCCGGCGCACCCAGCGCTGCAGCTCCTCCAGCCTTATCGCCTGCTCGGTGGCGAGGGCGGCGTCGGGGAAAGGAAGTCGACACGCTCCGGCGGCTGCATCAGATCCTCCGGCGGCGCCGGGAAGCCCGGGCAGATCGCCGCCGCCGCCGGCGCCACCGGGATGCGCTCGATCCGGGGCTGGCCGCAGCTGCAGAGCAGCAAGGCGGCGACGGAGATCGGAAATCCTCTGCTGATAGTCACGGCTCACCTCCTGGCTGGCGGTCTGCTGAGCCCGCTCGGTGCGGCGGGCCTGGTCGGCGAAGCGGCGGGCGGCGCGCTCGGATTCGGCGCGCACCCGCTCGGCGAAAAGCGCATTCTCCGCTCGCACATTCTCGAGCGAGGCGCGGGCGGCGTCGCGCTGACCGGTGCGAACGTGGAGCAGGGCCGCCAGCAGCAGCACGACCAGCAAGGCGGCGACCGCCGGCCCCCGCCGCAGCGCGATAGCGAGCGCGCTCATGTGAAGCGCCTCAGCACGCGATTCCATTCGGCCGGCGTCTGCGGCGGCCGCGGCCGCTCGCCGACCCGCTCCACCTGCTCGTAATAGAGGTGCATCACCTCGCAGGGGACGCGGGTGGTTCGCGGCGCGGGCGACGGCGCTGGCGCCGCGCCCGGCGCTGCGGCGGCGAGCGCCAGCAGGGCGCCGGAAAAGGCGTGAAGCTTCATGAGCTGTCTCCTTGTCGAGGCGGGGAGGTGTCGAGGCCGCGCAGGCAGATTTCCCGCTCGTGCCGGCGGCGGCGGGTGAGGCCGCGCACCGGCACCAGCCGGCCGTTCACCCGCGCTTTGTTCCAGGCGGTGAGGGCGTCGCAGCCGCCGCGCCAGTCGCCGGCGCGGAAATGCCGCGCCGCGGTCGATCGGCAGAAGGCGCGCGTGCCGATATTGTAGGCCAGACTTCCGGCGGCGATGAGCGGCCCCTCGCGCCCGCGCAGCTGCGGGACGCAGGCCAGCACCGGGCCGAGATGGGCGAGCGCCTGCCGCTCGAGCCGGGCCTCGCATTCGGCGCGGGAGGCGGCGCGGCCCATGCGCACGTCCTGCGTGTCGCCCCAGCAGATCGTCGGCACGCCGGCGAGGTCGACATAGGGCTCGGGCTCATAGCCTTCCCAGGCGGCGATGGTGGCGAGCAGCGCGCCGGCGGCGGGAAGGCCGATCAAGGCGGCGAGGCGGCCGCGCGGATCGGGCCGCGGCGCGCCGGCGGCGCCCGGCTCAGGGACGGGGAAGCTGCCGCTGGGCATCGAGTTTCTCCTGGCGGACGACCCGCGCCACGATGGCGAGGGCGAAGCAGAGCAGGGGCACCCCGGCCGCGATCCAGCGCGGCAGCAAGGCGCGCGCCTCGGCCGGGACGACGGCCCACAGGGGCAGCGCCTGCTCGGCGGCGAGGATGACGAGGCCGAGGAAGTTCAGGCGCACGGACCAGAAGCGCCAGGCGCGGCGCCAGTCGGGAATGGCTTTCATGGGGCTGCGGGTTGAGGCGGCGCGTCGCCACGGGGGACCGGAAGGGAGAAAGGATCGGAGCGGTTTCGGCCGACGCCTCAACTAATCCGCGCGGAGACGCGACGCGCGGCGCTACCGCGGGCTGAACCGGCGGCCGGTGGTCCGGAAGGCTTTGGAGGAATGGACCGGCATGATGGCGCGCGGGCCTTACAAAAAGCGGGTCGTGTGACTATACCGAGCTTTGGGTAGCGGTGGCACGATACGGTGAGTGCGCTGAGGCTAAGACCCAGAGGATGTGCGGTTCGAGTCCGCACCCGCTGCCGACCCAAAATTCAAGCTGAGACACTACCGCTCGGATGCGGGCACGGAACGAGGCCGGTTCGCCCGACCTCGTCCGATCAGGCGGCGGCCCAGGCGGGCTCCAGTCCCCTCATCCACTCGATATTGGAGAAGCGAGGATCGGAAGCGACCAGTTCGTGCACCGTCCTGACGAAATCCCAGAAATCGGACTTGCTCCCGCCAAATCGGCGCCAGAACGGCGTCACGTCGACGATCTGGATAGTCGTGAAGTCGCCGAGATCGGTGACGAGCACCATATGCTCGCGCTTGCCGAGGGTGACGTACACTTCCCAGCCGTTCAGGGCATGGAGCTGAGGGTCCTCGACCTCCAGGTCCTTTTCGCGAAGCATGTCAGCCAGCGCCTCGGCGATGAGACGGCCGCCGAGGACGACGATCTCGTCATCCTCCTCGATCATGTCGTCAGGGAAATCAGCGACGCATTCGAAGCCGGCGTGAAGTGCCATCAGTCATCCTCCTCGTCTCCGACGAGATACGCACCGCCACCGACCGCGCCCCCAGTTCCGCCGACCGCGATCTTGAGCGGCCTTGGACTGCCAAACCAAAGTCGCCCCGCGGGGCCGTATTTCTGCAGCCCCGCGCGACCGCCGGACCAGCTGCGATCACCGAAACGCTTCGGGAGATTAGCACCATGAAATCGAGGGTCTACCCGATAGTGCAACTCATACATTTGGCCCCGGGTTATGTTGGGCGGGATCAAGACGTTGAACCGACTGTCGGTGAACCATTTCGGCAAGTTGTGCTTACGGGCGATGAAGTGCTCGCCCATTCCAAAGTAGGGCTCCGCGAGATACTTCGCGGCGCCATGAGAATACCCTTGTTGCATGTACCGTTCGACCTCGCGAGGGTCTATCTCGAAGGGTGCCGAGGACCGCCCGGTCAGGGAACTTCTGCGTTTGGGCGAAGACGGTCGCCCCTGAGTCGCGGTGCCTTGACGCGAACCAACTCTTCCTGACCTTGAAGCCCCCGTCGTTCCAGCACGCCCCGAGGGGAGGGGCATGTCAGTCGAACGAGCTATCCGTCCGGCCGGCGATGGGGCAAATCTGCCAGCGCCGCTCACGCCGCGGCCCAGACCCCCGGTTCCGGCACTGAACAATGCGCCGACTGCCGAGTCTTCGAGCGAAAACAAGTCAGTACCATTGGCACCCGAATCGATGTAGGCACCTGTCACGACATCGGCGCCAATCCCGGGCAAAGAAAAGGCGCCCTGGACTCCGCGACCGATCAGCCGACCGGCAGCTTGACGACCGATACTTTGGATCGAGGCGGAGCCCGCGACGTCGCCTAGGAAAGACGACACCGGATTCTGTTCTCGGACCATCGCCATTCCACGATTGGCAAGGTCGCCATCGCCTCCCGTCAGTTCCACCAAATTGTCGAGGTGATTGCCAGTTGCAGCATTCCCAGCGGCAATACTGTATGCGCCTATCGGACCCCGCGCGACAGTTGCTATAGCGGACTCGCCCGGGGTGAGCGGTCGCGAAAGGCGCTCAAGGTCGATGCTGAATGGCCCAGCATAGTCAGGATACTGGCGTCGCCATTGCTGGAGCGTTCGATATTGGGCGATAGTGTCCTTTATGAAGTCGGAATCTAGGCCAAAGCTCCGCAGGTAACGCGCCACTTCTCCAGCTGAGGCATTGCCGCGCACCAAGCGTTCCACGCCGGCGTTGAGGCCCTGAGTCTGCGGATTGACCGAGACATTCACGTCGGAATTCAGAGCCAGCTCGCCCGCGGTTCCAGGCGCGATCGCACGCTGGTCAAGTCGAGTCATCGTTTCACGGCTGCCTTGGTCATCCTGCACGAACATCGGATCGGCTGTCTGCACCGGAATCCTATCATGCCCCCGTGTCGGGGGAGCCGGCACAATGCGATGCATGGAGCTCGTTTCGGCACTGGCTCGTCCGAACTGATCGCCTCCCGTGGCAGCGAAGGAGTCGAAGCCGCGCAAAAAGTCTAGGTCGGAGGATCCAACAATATCGCGCTCGAGCATCAGTGCCTCAAGCGCCGCATCGACACGCGCTTGTCCATGCGGCCCTAGAATCGGGTGCAGCCCCAACGCATCGGCGACAAGTAGCGGCGCAGGCGGCCCGGTAACGCCCTGCGGCATTCGACGGTTGCCGGGCGACGGCAAGGCACGTCGACTTCCCTCGATCATCGCTTGAGGCAGGATCCACTCAGACGGGTCGAGAACCCGCCGAAGACCGGAAAAAAATGCCATCAGGATCTCCTTGGATTGGATGAAAGGGAATAGATGCGCGCCAGCCCTCTCGGCTCGTCCTCGGGACGAGCACGCCGGGCTCGGCGAGGCGGGGCTGGAAGAGGGCTGGCCTTTGGCGGCTACCGCCGTCTGCTACCTTGGCCCCGAGATCGAAAAAGCCGCTGCACGGTTCGCGTCTCGTAAATGCGGATCGCGGTCCAGACGACGGTGAGCAGCGCCGCCACTGCGGGTAGCCATTCCGCGATCGTGGCGAGGACGACCCCGAGCGAGATGGCGTCGCCGACATGGTGGGAGAGCTCGCCGCTTTGGGCGAGCGGGAGGGGGGATTCGGACATTGAAGGTACCTTCGACCGACTGTGAAGATGCGGGCTGGGGCGCGAGCGAGCGCTCGACCCGGCTTTCGCCGACGCGCTGTTCGCCGAGGATCACATCCCCATGGAGGACGCGGGGATCGACGATCTCGTCGTCAGGATGCGGGCCTTCGTGAGCGTGCCGATGAGGTCCGACGACGGGTCGGCCGCGCACGTAAATCGCAGAGGCGGCCGACCGGTAATGCTTCAGCTGTCGGCCAGTCACGAAGCCGGCGGCGCAGCCGACAGTTGCTCCTCACTTTTGAATGAAGCTCTTCGCGAAATTGCCGAGCTCCAGCATCTGGCTGAACAGGCTGGGCGTCTCCCGAGTCACGCTCGTCCCCTGCGTCGTGCCGGTGCCGGTGGTCGTCCCCGTCGTCGATCGCCCAACCAGTATGTCGTACGGGGTCATCCCCGACAGCTGGCCCATTGCCTGGAGCTGGGCCAGTGGCGCCATCGCGCGGGCTTGGGCGATCTGGCGCTGCTGGTCCCCGAGGCCCGCGAGGGCCTGTAGGTTGGCGCGGCCTTCCGCCGACCGGTCGCTGGTGATCGCCCCGATGAGCTGCGCGGCCTGGAGCGCTCTGGCCGCGGCCGTGTCCCGCTGGCCGGCATTGAATTCCTGGTTTCGGACGCCGGCCTGCTGGTTGGCGAGCGCCGCCTGGAACGCATTTTCGGCGCCGTAGCGATTGGCGGCCGTCCCGGCTTCGGCTGCGGCAAGTTCGCGCTGCTGCTGCTGGGCGAGGCCGAACTGGCTGGCCGCATCGGTGCGGCCGGCGAAGTCCAGCGCGTGGCGCGACGCGAGGTCGGCATTGGCGCTCGAGGCCCCGAACAATTGCTGCATGAACTGCGCCGCGGCCTCGTTGCTATAGCCGGCATTGGCGAGGTTGCGCTGGAGGTTGAGGCCGGCCTGGCTGAGGCTGCGCGTGTTTTCCGCACTGGCGTTGAACGCGCCCGCCTGCTGGCGGCGGTTGGCGTCGTCCGCGGAAAGCCCGGCGCCGACGCTGAACGCCCGATCCCGCAGCCCGGCTTCGGTCGCCGCCCGCTCGCGCGCCAGCCCGGTCTCGGTCTGGGCCTCCTGGATGGCATAGCGGGAGCCGCCGAAGGCACCGTTGCGGGCCGCCTGCGCCGCCTGCTGCGCGCGGGTCTGGCCCGCATTCTCGTCGAAGCCCTCAAGCGCCGATCTCACCACCCGGTCGGTGTACGGGCTCATGTAGCGGTCGAGGTCCGTGAGCAGGTTCTGAGCGTCCACCTGGGCGGTGGGGGCGACGTTCACCCCCGCCGCCAGCGTCGGATCGTAGCCGAACGCCTGCACTTGCTGCGGGACGGAGCCGGTCCGGGCGGCGCCATAACCCTGTGCCTGCCCATAGTCCGCCGGGTCGAAGCCTGTGCCCGCGACCGTGGCGGCAGAGCCGGCGAGGTTCGCCCCGCTTTGCCCAGCCTGCTGCGCCATGTCGAGCGCCTGCCGGCCTCCGCCTTGGGGGACGAGCATCGATCCGGCACTGTTCCACGCCTGCTGCTGGAGGGCGGAAGGGGCGGCGACGAAGCTCCGCGGGTCCAGATTGCCGAATTCGCGGATGCGACTCACATAGTCGCGGGCCACTTCTTCCAGATAGGGCGGCGTCACCGGCATCTGGGTGCCGCTCGTCGCTTGATTGCTGGTCTGGGTCTGGTTGGTGGTCGTCTTCGACTTCGAGCTGGAAAGGCCCATCTACAATTCCTTCCTGATCGTCAGTTGATGCGGCTCGTATCCGCTCGTCCTCAGCGCCTTCGCCCATCCGGAGCGGGATTCGATGAGCGCCAGGATGCAGCCCGCCTGCCTGGCCCACGCCTCGGCCCGGGGGATGAGGAGGTCGCGTATCTCCTCGATCGATCCGGCGGCGACGAGACCGTGGATCACGAGTGCTCCGCTCGGATAGCGGCGGATCTCCGTCGCCATGGCGGCGCCATCCGAATACCACATCTGCGCTCGTCCGGAGAGGACGAGGCCGTCCAGATACTCGATCGGATGGAGCCGTGGATCGAGGGCCGACGCGAAGGCTTCGCGCCAGCTCTGGTAAGCAGTCACCGCCGGCCCATCTCGACGGCGTCGAACAGGAGCTTGCCGATCCGGGTGTAGCCCGTGCCCGTGAGCGTGGCGGCGATTATCCGGCCCGAGGCGCGGAAGTCTCTCTTCGCCGCTCCTCGCGGCACGGCCACGGCCTTCTCCACCGGATCATCCGCCGGATAGGCCCGGGCATGGACCGTGAGCGTCACGTCGCTCCCCTGCGCCTCGAAATCGGGAACGAAGCTTCGGAGCATCATTCGCCGGCCGCCCTCGTCGGCATATTGATCGGACAGCTTGATGTGCCAGGGCGGCGCCTCCCCGGCCGCATCTTCGTGATGCCAGACGCCCCCTCCGGCATCGGTCATGACGGGCTTCGTGAGGGCGCCCGCCGCCGCCGACGCGGTCCGGGCGAGAAGCCCGCGAAACCAGATCGGGCGCTGCGCCATCCGGGATTCCGAGAGCGAATAGGCAACGTACCGGCTGTTCTCGGCGCCGTCCCTCACGTCCGGATAGAAGAACCAGACCTCGCCGAACTTCCCGATGGTGGTGGCCACGATCTTCGCCCGCTGGATGAGGTCGAGATTGTCGAAGAAGTCACGATGGATCGGGCAGGGCAGTATCTGCGGCACTCCGCCCAAGGCCCAGTGGTAGAACTGGCCGTCGCTTCCCACCCAGAAGGCGGTCTGATCGACGACGGCGACGGCGTTCGGCCCGATCAGCCCGCAATGGCCGGAGACCAGGTCGAAGCGATAGGCCTGCCCAGGATCGCCCAGGAACTGGCCCATGTGCAGGCCATTGTCCGTCCACGCGGCGATCGCCGGTCCGACGATGCGCGCCGCGACGATCCGGCCGCCGCCCTCCAGCACATGCTCGAAGGCGTTGTTGTCGCTCGCGGTCGTCCAGTCGGTGATGTCCTCGATGTCCGATCCGCGGATGCACAGCGGGTTGAAGTCGCCCGACACCTCCTCGTTGCAGCCGAATGCCAGCACCTGCCGCTCCGGCGTTGTCAGCGCGAAGGCGACGATCGACGGGGCATTCGCCACGGCCATTGCGGCGGAGGCGCTGTCGCCCTCCCATTTGTAGATCGTCCCGCCGCGCGGATTGGCGATGATCCAGTCGCCATAGGTCGACAGCGACCAGGTGCGCGCGAAATAGGTCGAGGCCGGGTCGCCATAGGCACCCAGGCCATAGGGGCCGGATCCGTAGCCGGCGGTTTCGCCGGTGCTGTCGGCGCTCCCGACGATCAGGCCCGCCGGCGTGATGTCGTGCAACTCGCTATTGTCCCACACCTGCAGCTTCTGGTTCGTCCCGAAGACGACCCGCACCGGGCCATTGCCGTGGCTCTGCGTCAGGATGTTCCGACACACGCCGCTCAGCGCGGCGCCGTTCAGCGCCTCGGTCCAGCCACCGATCGTCTCGGGCCGGCCGAGCCTGAACCGCATGTTGGAGCCGTCCTCCCAGGTGCCGGGCGCGGCGAACCCGGTATCGTCGCTCGAGATGCCGGGGGGCGGAGAAATCGGGATACGCATCAGCCGCCCAGCGCCTGGATGCGGGCGACGACTTCCTGGAGCGTGTCGTAGCGCCGAATGGCTATGTCCGAGACGGTCAGGGTCGACGAGACGCCGCTCCCGAAGAGCAAATCGGCCGAACCGGAACCAGCATTCAGCTCGACGGAGTACGTGCCAGCTCCAGTTATGTTAAAATCCTGAATGGCACCAGTTTTCAGCCTTATTCTTAGACTGCCCTCTGTGTACGACGCTACTGTCACAGTCGCGAGATAGCGCTGATTGTTGATGATCGTCCCTACCGGGATGTTGATACTACCGGGGTTAGCGACTCCCGTCATGATTAGGTTTCCGCCGGTGACCAAGTAACCCGATGCCGCTCCAGTCCAACTTACCGGAGAATTGAACGATGGATCTGTGCACCGCTCAGTTGCTTCGCGCACTCGAAGTGAAGTGCCGTTCCCAGCGAAACCGGCGGAGGAACTGAAGGAGCCTGATGCGCTGAGGCCGCCGCCCACCGTCAGCGCGCCCGCCACTGATAATGAGCTCAGGTGGACGGGCTCGGCGAGGTAGACGCTCTCGCTGCCGTCGCAGAACAGCCATCCGCTCGATCCACTCGCCAGGACGGCAGAAGCGGCAGGCGTACCCGTCCGCACGGTCAAGGCTCCGGATGTGCCGTTCCGCACAAGATAGCTCTTCTCGACGTTCGGTATCACGATCGTTCCGCCGGCACCGGTGCAATTGAGCACCCGCTTGCGCGCCTGGTCGGCGGCAAAGTCGTTGACGGTGAGCTCGACCGAGCCGGAGACCGTCAGCAGCTCGACGCCATCGAGCGCGACATCGACAAGGTCGATCATGTTGCTGTTAAGGCGGCTACCCCAGGTATTGCTGTTCTCACCCGGCTCTTGCTTTTCGAGCCGGTTGCGGGGCGTGGCGGTTGAGGGCATCAGCGGATCCTTTCAGGCGCAGGCTGACCGCTCGCGTCGATATGTGACGGAGGCGGGGTTGCTGCGGAGGGTCAAAGGTAGGTTGCGGAGGACGGTCGACCGGTTGTCGCACTTCGCCAACTGGTCGACCGCGACTACAATCAACGGACGACGATATTCTGTACCGGTCTTGGGAGGCCTTCGTGTCCGCAAGTCCGAGGACTGGATGACGGATCTACTTGAGAAGCTGCTTTCGAAGCGGCCCGGCGCCTTCGTCGATGTCGGGGCAAATCTCGGTCAGACCATGCTCAAGGTCTGCTCAATCGACAAAAAAAGGTCCTACGTAGGGTTTGAGCCTAATCCGGTGTGCGTCGGTTATTTGCGCCAGCTTATTGCTCGCAATGGACTCCAGAACTGCACCATTATCCCCGTAGGGATTGCGCCGCGGGCTTACGTCGCCGGCCTCAACCTCTATGACGGTGCCGCTGACTCATCGGCGAGCATAATCCCTGCATTTCGGCGCCGGACTGCCGAAACCGTTCCGGTTCCCGTCATGAGCGATGCCGAATTGGACCTCCCTGAGACGATCGCAGTCCTTAAGATTGACGTTGAGGGCGGTGAGCTTGGAGTGATCGAGGGCCTTCAGTCAACAATCGCCAGTCGCCTACCTGAGATCGTCGTGGAGATCTTGCCTACGAGGAACCAGCCCGAACGCCGAGACCGGCAGGAGCGGCTGGAAACCCTGCTGTTCGGCATGGGCTATCAAATCTCGATCGTCAGAAAACAAAACGGGCGGTTAGCGGGACTTGAGCCAGTCGCCAGCGTCGGTTTTGAGCGAACGATGGACACAGTCGACTTTCTGTTTTCGCGGCCTTCTAGCTGACCACCGCGCGATCTGTGACGCGCCGCCAGTTCGTGCCGTCCGAGAAGGCGACCACCGGGCCGCCGGCTTCGTCGGGGACGTGGATCAGGCCCTGCGGCCAGTCGGCCGCGGCGGGCAGGTCGGCCAGGGTAAAGGACGGCAGGCGCACCGGCGCGTCGGCCGGCCGGCGCATCTGCTGCTCGATCTCCCGGACGAGCGAGGACGCCCAGGTCGGCGCGTCCCGCGGGATGATGATCCGCATCACACCACCTGCGACGCCCGGATCCGGATCGGCGGCGCGCCCTGCGAGCGGCGCCGCCCGGACCGGTTGACGCTGTCTATCGCCGCCTGCAGCCGCGCCTCGTGCAGGCTGATCCCCTCGCTGTCTCGATATTTGGCGAACAGCTCGACCAGCGCCCCGTTGAGATACAGATCGGGATGGTCGGTCAGCAGCCAGTTGGTGTCATTGTCGCCGGAGAGGGCCGGGATCGACCGGATATACGTCAGCACCAGATCGTACACGCTGTCCGGAGCGGGCCCGAGCACCAGCTGCTCCCCGCTCACCGCATGGTGCCGGGGCCTGCCCGTTGCGGCGGCGGCATGCGTGCGCCGCAGGTCCGCCAGCGTCATCGGCTCGAGCAAGGTCTTCGGGTCACCGTCCAGGAAGGCCGCCCGGATCGCCCACAGGTCCTGGGGAAGGTCGATCGTCTCGGCCATGGTGGGAAGGGTGATCGTCGCCTCTCGCTCGGGCGAGGACAATTCCCGCTGAAGCCGGTGCTCGGCAAGGGCGATGCATTCGGCGGCGGTCGCGTCGATGTTGCTGTCGTCGCGGTCGCCCCAGTCGGCGATCGCGCTCTTGAGCTCCGCATAGGTCGTCGGCGCGCTCATGCCAGCTCTCCCTCCGCTCTTTGCTCGATCTCTTCGGCCTTGCGCGCGAACCTGGCCGCGCGGTTGCGCCGGTGCTCGGCCCACCGGTCGCGTTGGGCGAAGGCATGGCCGTTGGTGAGGACGATCTCGAACAGATGCCCGATCTCCCAGGAAAGGCGATGGTCGACGAACGGGCGGATGCCGGCTTCGGCGAGCTTGCGGAAGAAGAAGACGTCCTCGCCGATCATGCCGACCTTGTTCGCGGTCGGCTCGAACTTGAACAGGGGCAGGAAGTTGCCTGTCGCGGCCGCCGATTCGGGTCCGTCGCCATCCTCCTCCGCCTTCGCCTGGAGCGCGTCGAACACGCGCATGTCGATCAGCAGCAGCCCGAAACCGAGATGGGCGCAGGCCTCGATCTCGCCGGCCTCGGCCTTCTCGCGCGTGGTGTAGAGGAGCAGCCGGTCCGACTCCCCCTCCCCGCCCGCCGGGCCGGTCGCGCCGCTCTCCACTGCGGCGGTCGGCGCGGTCGGCGTGAACCGGCGCGGATAGTTGCAGCCCACCACCGGCAGGCCGTGCCCCAGCAGCCGCAGCATGGCGTCGGGGGGAAAGACATGGTCCGCATCGAGGCAGAGCATGTAGTCCGCCTCCCACGCCAGCGCCTCGGCGACCAGCCGGTGCCGGCTCTCGGTCAGCATCGAGGAGGAGACCATGAACGTCTCGAGCTGGAGCTGCACCGGCTCGGCCGCCTCGCCGCGGACGACGGTCGCGCCGAGCGAATGGACGATGAGATTGGCGAGGCTCTGGGTGAACCGGGCATGGGTCATCCCATAGACGGGAATGCAGATCGCGACCTTGAGGGTCGGCATGGTGCAGGTCTCCTGGTCGTGGGAAGGGGTGCCGGCGGGCGGCTGAACGTAACGATGGCCGGCCGTGCGCTAGGTGCCGTCTCGGTAGCCCTCCGCCGACGGCAATCGTTCCTGTCGCAAGATCGGCAGTTCGGCGGCGAGACGCAGGGCTGATTTCGCCCTCAGCCCGACCTCAGGCCAGGGGTGCTCGAAAAGGCTTCGGATCTGCAGCCGTCGCTGGCGATCCAGCCGTCATGAGCTCGCGCCCTCGGGACTGGGGTCGTTCACGGACAGAATATCGAAGGTGCCATCAAGGCCGACCGACTGCGGACAATAGCCCACCCATGCGTGGGCGGAGCTCATCTCCACGCGCTCTCCCGGCTGCATCCTCAACTCCCAGTCTCGTGGACGAGGGTCGTCATCACCGGAGAAGGCTCGCATACGCAGGCCGCCCTCTGGCGTGGGCAGCCCCTCGGAAATGGCCTGGCAAACGCTTCGCATCGATGGGTAATTATGGGTCATGACAGAGGCCAGGATACGGTCGTCTATGATCGGGTAGATTATGGTGGAGCCGGTAATCTCGCCGAAGAAGAAGTCGGACGTCTCCAAATGGAGATTTCCTCCGGGGAGGTCGAGGCCGGGAAATCGGCGCGGGCCATGACCGAAGGCGAAGGCCAGCCGTGACAGACGATCGGCCAGAATAGCTCGGCGGCAACCATCGTCGCGACATGCCGCGTACCGCCGATCCCACTCCGCTCGCGCCGCGGCGAGGATCGGAGCGGAAGGTTCAGGATCGGGCATCGTTCCGTTCTCGCGCGGACTGCCTCGACCGAAGAACGCCTCCGCATGCTCTTCCAAGGCCGTCACCCTGCGGCGCAGGGCGGCCAGTGTGCCCGAAGGAGGAGGCGACGCGGGAGCCAGGCTCCTTGACGGGAAAGCCGTGAAGGGGGCACGCGTGCACCGGCCGATCTCCTCCTCGACGACCTTCCCGTGCAGGACGCGGTAGACGAACCTGCCGTCGCTGCGTCGCAGCGCCCGCCGGTAAGCGTGTTCGCCGTCGAAGACAATCTCGTGACGACCCACTGCTTCGATCCGGTCGGGAGGCTGGGTCTCGCACCATCGTCCGCAATTCTCCATGGCGTCCAGATCGACGCTCAGGCGGAAATGGTGATCGGAAGGGACGGCGCCCGCTGGGGGCGGCTGTCGCAGCGATTGATCGAACGGCATGCCCAGCATTCGCCCGCGCGTCTCGCACACGATGTCGAAACGCCCAGTCTCGTCCGGGAACATTGCGGGATGGGCATCGGATGCGTGATTCTGGCCAGCTCCAACTTCGGCCGCGGCCTGCGCAGCGGGCGCAGGACCGCAGCTGAGGAGGGAGAGAGCGCCCGTCGCGGCGAGCAGAAGACGGGCGAAGGTATCGGCGGCGAATCGCGTCATGGCAAGCCTTCCACGCTGACGCTCGTTCCTACAATGTTCCGCCGCCCGCCTCAATGGGAATCCCGCCGCTCAATGCTGGCCGACGGCCTTTCGATAGGCGCCGATCGCGCGAGCGCGCTCCTCAGGAAGCTGCCGCGACCAGATGTTGCGGGAAGTCCCGGCTTCACCGTAGCGACCCTCATCCCTTTGATCGGTTTCTATGGCTCGCCAACGATCGGCCCATTCGTCGTAGAAGGCGTCGATCACCGCCTCCTGGTGCCGCGGGTCGTCCCTCCGGAACCGCTGATCCGCGCGCTGAACGGCCGTCGCGAGCCTTGCGGGGTTGACACCGCCACCACCCATATTGTTGGCGCCGGACCAGACGACTTCCTGCAGGATCGGGTGAGCGGCCGCTAGATCGAAATTTGCTCGTCTCGCCGCGGCCGCTCCATACGGAAGATAGTTTACGCGGTGAAGATAGCGGTATTGCGCCTTGTCGAACCGGTCGCCCTCGCGATCGATGACCCTGTTCCAGGCTTGGCGGAATTCCGGCTCGTCCTGATTGAGACCTTGGAACTCACGTCGCCAAGGGGCGCCCAGATCGGACTGGAGGAATCTCGGCCACATGCGCCGTTCGATCTGGTAGCGCCCAACCGACACCCCGCCCGGATCGTCCACGCCGCTCGATATCGTCCGCGCGCCGCGGCCGGACGTCTCGCGATGATCCGCCAGCCATCCGCTGGGCCCGCCATAGGGAAGCGGCTGGCTCGGCGAAGGCAGCGGCTTTTCGAGGATCGGAATCCACGGGAAACGACCCCCGCTTGGCGGAGGGGATTGCGGCGCGGGTGCCGCGCGCGGACCGCTGGAGACGGAAACGTCCGCGCCGGCTCGAGCCCGTCCGGTGACGCGGCCGGGACGATCCTGGCTCCCGAATTGGGCGAGGCTCGCCGGCTGAAAGGCTGCCGCCATCGGTTGCGAAGCGGGATCGGCCATGGCTGCCGCCAAAGCCTGGTGACCTCGCCCGAATGGCTGGAACCTGACGGGGCCGGCCGCCACATCGATCGCTTCATGGTCGCCAAGGCTCGGAGCAAGGGGGGAAAGAGGCTGCCCGATCTCCCAATCGTCGGCCTGACCCGCCGGCGGACCGGCGGGAAACCAGGTCGCCGCGTCAATTCCATGCTGGTCAGCGAGTTCGTCTCGCTGCGCCGCGCGCCGCGCCAGCCGCTGCCGCCGCAGCGGCTCCGTCATCCGGGAGATCGCACCATGGTCCCCGGCGAGGGTCGCCTGGATCAGCGCCATCCGCCGGGGGTCGAACGCCGCTTCGAGAGGGTCGAGCAGGCCGGCACGGGCCCTCGGCCTGACGTCCGGAGCGGGGGAAGGCCCGCCGCCGGCCGGGCCCGCGGCGGCGGCCGGGAACCGGCCATCGAGCAGGGCGCGTCCGATCGCCCCTTGAAGGCTGTTGGCGAAGAGATTGGAAAAGAGGCCCATGCGTGTCTCCATTCAGGCGTAGGGAAAGGCCGGCGCAGACGCCCGCCAGGCCGTTCGAAAGGTGAGGAAGGGGGGGCCGCCTACAGCCGCCCGTTCCATGTCCGGTAACAGGCATTGGCCGGGTCGTTCGCCCAGCGCTTCCACGCCACCGGATCGTGGAACCAGCCCTCGGTGAAGGCGCGATTGAGCTCGCTCTCCGGAACGAAGGCGGCGTGGCGGAAGTCGCGCCCCGGCGGGTGGTCGGCGAGCAGCCGAGCCGCCTCGACGATCGGCGCCACGTCCTGGCGTGTCTCTATCCAGCGGCGTCCGTCCTCCTCGTGGAGGATCGTCTTGCGCCGCGCGCCCGGCACGATGTCGATCAAGGCGGCCTTGCTCATCCGGCACCTCCCGCTGAAACCCTATGGATAACCACTTACTTACCGGGGCCGTCCGGCGTGTCAGACCGTGACCATGATCCAGGCCTTCCAGCCCGTCCCGGCCGAGGCGCTGCGCAAGCAGGCCGGCCTGTTCCGCCGCCTCGCCGCCGCCTCCCGTGACGCCGCAGCTGCCGAGCGCTTCCGGCGCTGGGCCGAGAGCTGCGAGGCGGATGCGGAGGCGGAGGGCCGGCGCAGCGCGGGTGAACCGGAACCGGACAGTCCCTGTCGGTCATCCTGGCGCGAGCCAGAATCTCTCTGAACCTTTGCCTGTCCGCGGCGCCGCACGAAAGAGCGGCGCCTGCCATTGTACCGAAGGTGAAGCCGCCGCCCCCGGAGGAGCGGCGGCTCCCGCCTCACGCCGTCGTCAGGTCGGCGATGATCGCGTGGGCGTCGGGGTGGCGCATCTCTAGCGTATATTCGCTGACGATGTCGCGGGTGACGGCGTCGCCGACCCGGCCGAGCTCCTGCGGCTCGAAGGCGCGCAGGAACGCCACCGCCACCTTGTCGGGATCGACGACGAAGCAGTCGCGGCCGCGCTGCGTCCGGTTCGGGACGACCTTGAGGTCGCCGAAGTCGGAGGCATAGAGGCTCGCCGCGCCGAGGATCGTCTTGTTGGCGACGACCGTCTGCTGCGACGCCCGGCCCGGAAAGGCCGAGATCTTCTGCTTGTTGAACGATCCCACCAGGACGAGCGTCGGCTCGCCGCCATCGTCGAACGCGTCCTTGACCGCGTCCTTCAGCATGTCCTCGGTGAGGGCGCGCACATCGCCGGCGGTGGCGTCGGTCGCCGCCGCCGTCGCGGCGGTGGCATCGACGCCGCTGGCGCCGCGCGACCCGTTGCCGGCGATCCAGGCGTTGAACGACCTGAGCTTGCGTGCGGTCGTCGTGTCGCCGGCGACCTGGCCCTGGTTGCCGAGCAGGATCGCCTCCATGTCCTTCCTGAGCGCGAGGCTCTTCTTGGACATCTGATAGGCCATCATGTCGTCGATGCCGGCCGGATTGACCGCCCGCTCGGTGCCGGTGACGGTCGCGTCGCGGCTCGAGATCTGGCAGTAATTCTGCTTGCGGCTCGGCGAGGTCGAGGCGGCGCGGCCGAGCGCGTCGCCCTCCAGCCTGGCGTTCGACGTGTTGGTGGCGTCGATCGAGTCCGTCGACCATTCGTGCAGGACGGCCGATGCCTTCGCCCTCGGAACCGCCGAGATGAAGGGCGTGTCGACCGGCGAGATATTGTAGATTGCGTCCGCGAGGTCCTCGCGGTTGGTGCTCACGTCGTAGGACGCGAGCGCATTGGTGACTTTCGCCATCAGGAGATTTGTCCTTTCATCAGGAGCTTCAATGCGGCGGCGCCGGCTTCGACGCTGCCTTCCTTCCTCAACCGGTCGATGGCGCCTTGCCGGCGCTGGCGCTCGGCGGCGCCGCGTGGGGTGGCCACGCCCGGACGGACCGCCGGCTGGGCCTTTCTCGGCTCCGGCGGCGGCGTCTCTCTGACCCTGGCCCGCGCCGACTGCAGCCGGTCATATTCGCGCGCCTTCCACAGCACGTGCCATTCCAGCGCGGTGGTCGGGGACGCGAAAAGGTCGGCGGGGGCCCCTGCCGACAGGGCATAGTCGATCAGCTCCTGGAACACCGCCGGGGCCTTGGCCTGGTCGGCGACGTCGGGGACGGAGCGGATGAAGGCGTCGCGGGTGGCGCCGTTGATCGCCTCGAACTGCCGTGCCTGCTCCTGGGCGGCGATCTGCTGCCGCTGGGCCGCGTGGCTGTTCAAGAGCGCGACGGTCTCCTCGTGGAGCGCCTTGCGGTAATGATAGGTATCCGGGTCGTAGTCGCTCGAGGCGACGTCGAGCATCGTGATCGGCGGCGGCTGCGGCACGACCAGGCTCAGCACCTGGTCGGCCGCTTCCGCATAGAGCCGGCGGTTGAGGTTCGCCTCCTCGATCTCGGCCTCGTGGGCCCGTCTCAATTCGGCAGCTTCCCGGAACTTGGAGTTGATCGCGGCGTCGCGCTGTCCCTCGCGCTCGGCGATACGCGCCTGCGCTTCGGGTGACAGCGTCGACCACAATCGTTCGTCCTCCCGGCTCCAGGAGGCAGGCATGGCGACGGCGGCCGGCTGGGCCTCTTCGGCTGCCTCGTCTTCGCCATCCTGCATGTCTTCCGTTTCCGGCGGCTCGCCCTGGGTGGCGGGCGGCGGGAGACGGTCGTGGCCATCGTCGGCCCCGGCATCGTCCGCGCCGCCGTCCGCCGTACCGGGCGGACCGGCGCGACGCGGCGCGAGCGCCGCCTTGAAGGCGGCCGCGGCCTCGTCCAGGCCCTCGCGCGTCGAATCCCGCCGGCCCGGCCCGGCTTCCGCCGGACTGCCGCTCTGGTCGCTATCGTCCATGTCGAACCTTTCGCTCTGCTTTGAAGGGAATATCCGCACCCGCTTCGGGCGCTTGCGCGCGGTCCTGCCGCGCGAGGATCCGTCAGCCCCGGCGAACGCCTAGGCCCGCTTGCCGGCGGGCCAGCCGCGCACGCGCATCGGCGACGATCGTGGAAGGTCAGGATATCGGGGGCGACCCGGTGCATCGTGCCGGACTGAAGTGTATAGCGAATTGCTATCAGACGTTATGGTCCGACGGCTCAAAAATCGCGGCAATCCAATAACCTGGAGCGGCCGTTCCGATGCTGTCGGGACGCAGCCTGCTCTAGCCGACGCACCTCATGCGGCGCTTCGATTTACCGCGAGCGCCGGGGCAGATGGCCGGCCCCGCTGCCGGCGTCGAAATCTCAGCAGGTCGGGCAGGCGCGCAAGGCCGCACCGGCTTCGCCTGGCCGCATCTCGGTCGGCGCGATCAGCTGCTGCTGGTAGCGCGCGACCTGGAACTGGCTGTCGCGCTGGTCCCATTCATTCTGGCTCATGCAGACCCGGCGGCGGTTGAGGCGCGACCCGGTCTCGCGGAAGACCTTGCAGACCGTCCGTTCGCCATTCGCCTGGGGCTCCTCGGCGCCGGCGCTTCCGCCGGTCTGCGCCAGCCCGGCCGTCGAGAACATCATCGCTCCGGCAACGATCACCGCAATCCGCATGGCCATCTCCCTGCGCCCGAAGGACGTGAAAATCCTGGCGTCAGCTTAACCCCACGCGCGCGGGAATGAAATGTTCGCGCTTGCGCGGTTCGCGCTTGCGCGGAGCGGCGCCCCGCCTGGCGCGGCGGCCCACATTGTCGCGCCAACGGTCATCCCACCTTTTTCGAACGCCACGGAACTCCGTGCGATGCCGCGTGTTGAGCGCCGTGCGACCGATGGTTCGAACGCGGGCCATGGTTGCGCCTGGACTGTTTGCCAGCAGCCGGACCGGCCCTCCCCCCCCCCGGTCGGCCGGCTCAAGGGACAGAAGCTGGCGGGCGCGAAGCCGTCCGCCAGCTTCTGTTTTTTCCAGCTCTCATCTTCCTCGTCGCAACGCCGTCAGATCGTGGCTGGCCGCCGAACGCAGCCAGGTCCGGACCCGCTCAACCAGGTTGAGCGCTCGCCACAAGGTCTCGCGCTCTTCCACGCTTTGCGCCCGCTTCCATTCGGCGGTGAGTTCCTCCTCGACCGCCTCGAAGCCTTCCCTGACCTGCGGATGGTCGAGCAGGGCCCGGATCGTCGCCGCGCGGCGGGCGCGTTCCGCCGGCGTCCGCCCGTTCATCGGTGGAGGTCCCCGCCGGGGTGGATCGCGGCGAGCCTATCGCTCGCTCCCCCCTCCATCGCCCCGGCCGACATCCGCTCGCGCGCGATCGCCAGCTCCATCTGCATCTTCTCGCGGGCGAGCTGCATTTCCAGCGCCGCCTTTTCGCGCGCGGCGTCGAGCTTGGCGCGCGCCTCGTCGCGCATCAGCGCGATCCGCGCCTCGCTTTCCGCGCGGGCGAGCTCCAGCTCCATCGCCTCGCGCTGGCGGCGCGCCTCCAGCTCGGCCAGGCGCCATTGCGTCTCGGCCTGGGCGCGGGCCCGGTCCGGATCCTCCGCCGGTTCCGGCGGCGGCAGCTCGGCAGGGTCGCCGACATAGTCGTCGACGTTACGGATCCCGGCGGCGTTCAGGAGCCGGGCGACGCCGGCGCGGACATGGGCGGGCTGGAGCAGCCAGGCATAAGGCGTGCCCGCCAACCGCTCCATCGTCTGCAGCACCGTCTGCGCCTGGCCGATCTGCTCGGCCTTGTTGCCGATGCCGAGACCGACAGAGATGGTCACGTCCATCTCCGCGTCCCAGCCGCCCGGATCCATCGGCACCCAGGTCCCGCGCAGCCGGACCAGCCGCTCGCGCGGCTGGTGACGGACGAGCAGCCCGAGCACCAGCTTGAACAGCCGCTTGACGCCGGTCTCGGCGAAGATGCGGGCGATCATCTCGGCCCGCTCGTTGCGGCTATTCTCGTCGATCGCCGCCTGCGTGGCGGTATCGGGGCTGTTCTTCTTCAGGGCCTCGGCATTGAACCCCTGGCCCTTGCGCTGGATCCCGGTCCGCTCCTCCACCTGCTGGCCGATATAGTCGAGCATCGGGAAGCTGTGCTGGGCGGTGAACGGGACCACCGCCCAGTCGATCTGGCCGGGATGGCGCACACGGATGATCGCGCCCGGAGCGCTGGCGCCGAGATCGTCCAGAGTGGTGTCGGTCATCGCGGCGTCGCCGACGATCGGCCGCGGATTGTTGGTCTTGTAGAGATTGTCCAGCGTCTGGCGAAGGAGGACGGTCGAGACCTTCTGCCCCTCCATCGCCTGGTCGGCGAGCGCCCGGCCATAGACCTTGTGCGGCATCGGGCAGGGACAGAGCAGGGCGAAGGGCACTTCCTCGGCCGGCTCGTTGAACAGGATCGTCTCGCCGACGCGGATGATGCGCCGCAGCTCGGACAAGCCGTCGCCGTCATAATCGACCCGGACAAATTCATCGATGATCCCGATGACGTCGCGGCTGCGGTCGGCGGACGCGCCGAGCCCGCCCGTCGCCTGCCAGGTCTCGTCGCGGTAGCGCGCCTGCGCCCGCGATTCCTCGGCCCGGCCGCCGGCATGGGCCGGCAGGCCTTCGACGATCTCGGCTTCGAAGCCGAGCGCGATCAGGTCCGATCGCCTGTAGCTCGTCGGGCGATGCGCGACATAATCGGCTTCCTCGACCGATCGGGCGGCGGGCGTTATCAGGAACTCCTCCGGCGGCACGCTCTCGATGCGCACGCGCCCGTCCGGGACCAGTTCCTGCATCCGCACCGCGTAGGCGCCGTCCGCCTTCTCCTCCTCGCCGAGATAATCCGGGCTGGCCCGCGCCGCCTCGAGCTGGGCGGCATCCATCGCCACCACCCGCTCGACGACCCGGCTGCTATCCTCCCACCAGGCCTTCACGATCCCGATCTTGGTCAGCAGCGCGTCCTTGAACCAGTTGTGCAGGATCAGGAAACCGGGATTGTCGCAGTTGATGACGTAGTTCACATATTCGGTCGCCTGCTCGGCCTGGGCGACGTCCTCGGGCCCGCGCGGATCGAACGAGACCAGCCGCTCGGCCGAGACGAAGGGCTTGAGAATTGCGGCGAGGGCATTGTCGACGGTGACCGCGACCTTGTGGTCGACGACCGCGGAGCAGCCCTCCAGCACCTCAAGATCGTCCATGCGGCCGTAATAATAGTCGATGGCCTTGGCCTGCTCGTCGGCGATCTCGCTATTGTAATAGCCGATCGCGCGCGCCTCGTGCGCGGCGAGCAGCGCCGCCAGCTCGCTGTCGTCCATGGGACCTCCGGGAAAATGAGCGGGAACGTCACGCCGGCGCAGCGCGCAAGGATGCGCTGCGGCAACCCATCGGGTGCCGGCCGGCCGGTCCTGTCGTGCGTGGCGGGAGCAAAGGGTGGGCCGGGCGAAATACGCCGCCCGGCCCAGGTCACCCCGAGAAGTTTTGGGGGGGCATCTGGGGGTGACCTGCGGCTGGTCTAGCCCGGCTTTTCCCCAAGGACACCTAGTGAAGTTACGGTACCGGAAGGGCGGGCGGACGAGCCGAGCCTTCGACGCGACGGAACGAGTCCGAAACGAGGCCGCCCGCGCCCGGAAGGCGTTCCGAGGATCTCAGTCGCGCTCGATGACGGCGCCGACGGCCGCGATCCGCTCGACGTCGCGATAGAGCGGGCCCTCCAGCTCCTCGCCGAAAATGTCGGGATCGATCTCCGCATAACGCAGCCTGCAGCCGGTCGCTGGCAGGGCGTCCAGCAGCGCCGCGCGCAGGGCATCGTGCCCGTCGACGATCGCGACGCCGGTATAAAGCAGCATGCGCCCGCCGGGTTCGAGCCGACGTGCGCCGGCCAGCGCCCAGTCGAGCGAGAGCCCCGCGCCATGTAGCCCGCCGCCCTGGCGGTAGGTGCGGTCGCCTTCATCCATCATGTAGGGCGGGTTGGCGAGGATGAGGTCCACGTCGCCTTCGACTCCGTCCAGCCCCGATCCCTCCACCAGCTCGGCGGCGACCCCGGCATGCGCCGCATTGGCCGACGCCGTCTCGAGAGCGCGGGGATTGAGGTCGGTCAGCGTCACTGTGGCTCCGGGCAGCAGGCCGGCGGCGACCAGGGCCGCCGCGCCGCTGCCGGCGCCGATCTCGACCAGCCGCCGCACCGGTGCCGCTCCGGCCAGCTCGGCCGCGATGAAACGGACGAAACGATAGGTGTCGGGTCCGAAGAAGACCGAATCCGCCGCATCGGTCGGATAAGCCGAATGGACGAACAGGTGGCCCTCCAGGCTCGAGACCCGCAATCGGCTCTTGAGCCGGTCGCCCACGGGCTCGGTCCCGCCGGCGCGCCGCAGCGCATCCAGCATCGCCGCCGGCAGGCGCTCCGGCCGGAACGGCAGGTTCCAGCCGAAGATGTCGCGTAGGCCGGCGGCCTCGCCTTCCCGGCGCTTGGCCAGCACCCGCTCATGCGTCGCCGGCGTCACCGTGACGAAGCGATAACCCGCCTCGCTCAGCAGCCCGAGCAGCTCGACGAGCGCGGCCGCCTCATCGGATAAGGGCATCGTCCTCCCCTGTCTGAAGCCTTTCCTCGATGGGGAAGACTTGGGTGGGGTCGCATCCTCGCCCCCACCGCGACTCCGGTACCCCTCCGAGCAGGCCAGGGACAAGCCACCTCTCACGCCACCCAGCCCGTCCGCGGCCGCCGCCGCCGCTCGACCGGCCGCGGCCGGTGGCCGACCGCGAAATAGCGGAAGGCGTCGGCGAAATGGCTGGTCCAGTCATGCAGCGGCCGGGCGTGGAATTCCTGCGTCTTCTCGTCATATTCGCGCCGGTACATGGCGAGCGCCTCGATTCCGGCCTTGCAGCGCGCCGCGTCGAACCAGCAGGTCGGCAGCAGCAGCCGCACCGCCTGGATCCCGTCCTCCACCGGAAGGCTCGGGCAGATCGTGGCGCGCACGCCAAGCTCGGCCAGGGTCTCGACCCGGCTCTTGCCGGTCCCGAGCTCTCGGACCTGCGCGTCGTGCGGGAGATAATTCTCGCCCCAGACCCAGCCGTCGGTGCAACCATGCAGGCCGGGCCGTTCCTGCAGCCGGCGCGCATACCAGTCGAGGCCGACGCCCTCGCCCTTGAGCACGTCGATGATCCTGGTCTCGCCCGCATGCTGCTGCACGAACCAGATCACCGTCGAATCGGCCACGCCGAGATCCCAGGCGGTGTGGACCGGCAGCCGCGGATCGAACGGGACCGCGGTGATCCGTCCGGCCGCCTCGGCCTGGTTCATCTCCCGGCCGTAATAGGCGCCGCGGACTGCCGCCTCGAAGCTGCATTCATATTCCTGGGCATATTCGTCCTCCGACATCGCCTTGCGGGCGTCGGCCAGCTCCCGGGCGTCGAGCAGCCGGGTCTCGGACGCCTTGAGGCTGCGGGCGAACCAGCCGTCATCGGCCAAAGCCGCCGCCCACAAGCGGTGAAAGGCATTGCGGCCCTTGGGCGTGCCGATGAAGATCGCCCAGCCCTTGCGGTCGCTGAGCGCGGGACGGACGACGCGCGACCAGGTGGTCGGGTCCATGTCGCCGAACTCGTCGAGCACGGCGCCATCGAGATAGAGGCCGCGCAGGCGATCGGGATTGTCGGCGCCGTAGATGCGGATCCGGGCGCCATTGTCCGGCAGCTCGACCCATAATTCGCTGGCATGCGTCTTGCGATCCGGCGCGACCGCCGCGGAGAATTCGAGCAGATATTGCCAGGCGATGTCCTTCGCCTGGTTGAGCTGGGGGGCGATATAGGCGAAGCGCGGATTGGGCCGGTCGCATTCGAGTGCCCGCCGGATCAGATCGTTGACGCAGGCCACGGTCTTGCCGGCGCGGCGGTGCGCCACGACCACCGCCCAGCGCTGCTCGCGACCGTGGAGCGCGGCGAATTGCGGCCGTGCCGCATAGCCAAGCAGGGCCGTGCCCGCGTCGCCCGGATCGAAGGAAGGTTCGGCATCCGCGTCGGTCATCTTTGCTCCTGGTGGCGCTGTCGCCGAATGTTCCTCCGCCCGGCGCGCGCAGAGCCGACCGCCTGCGGCCCGCGGCCGTCATGCGTTGCGTTCGGGATGCGGGCCGGGCGGAGCCGCGCGAGAGGGGGCCGCGCGGAAGCCGGTGCCGCCGGTCTGTCGCCGGCGGAGACTCGATGGCTTCGAAGAAAGGGAAGAAGTCGGGCGAGCGATTCGCCTGTCCGGGCGCAATTCTCACCTTTACTATTTCGGTAGCTAGAACATATCGAGAACAATGTCAAGCGAAAAAAGCCATCCCGGGCGATTCGGGGCGCTCCCGGCCGAATTCGATTGGATTTTCAGCGACTCCGCGGCGGCGTCCGCAGCGCGAAAAGAAATGACCCCGGGAAAGGGTTCCGGGGTCGTTAGGTTGCTTGCCAGCTGCGGGAGTTCCTTGTCGACTCCCTTTCAAAGCAGATACCATCCGGGGCCGCCGCTGTACACCCGCCCTGCCGCTGGAAGGTGCCTCTTCCGGCGTCCCGGCGAGGGACGGGAGAGACGCCGCCGCCCGGTTCGTCCCGACTGAAGCCGCCGCTTGCGCGAGCCCGGCAGAGGGTGGTTCAGTGACGGGCGAAAACGAAGGAGGGGCGTCCGTGACTCGATTCTTCGCCAGCGTCGGCGGCATGGACGATGACGGCAGCGGACGGACGCCGTCGCCGCTCAGATTGCCGTCGCGGCCGATCGCCAAGGACACGCCCTATCGCCGGATCGCCACCGAGGAAGCGTGGAGCATCCCGGAAATCCCGGCTGCTCAGCGCGCCCTGCTGGATTCGCCCTGCCCGCCCGACGATCCTTCCCTGCGCATGGGCGGGATGTTCGCCGGCCTCGACCAGCTCCAGCACGAGCTTTGCGAGATCGGGCCGGAGCGGATCGCACGGATGGATTCGCTCGGCATCGACCGCCAGCTCCTCCTGCTCACCGCGCCGGGGGTGCAAGTGCTCGATCCGCGGACGGGAACCGAGCTGGCCGCGCTCGCCAACGACCGGCTGGCCGAGGCTTGCCGAAAATATCCGGACCGATTCTCCGGCCTGCTCGCCTTCGCGCCCCAGGACGTCGACGGCGCCGTCGCCGAGATCGAGCGCGGCATGCGGCGCCTCGGTCTGAACGGCGCGGTGCTCAACTCCCACACCCGGGGCCACTACCTCGACGAGCCGAAGTTCGAGCCGATCCTCGCGGCCCTCGAGGCGAACGACGCGGCGCTCTACATCCATCCCACCATGCCGCCGCGCCAGATGGTCCAGCCTTACGAATATCGCGGAATGGGCGGCGCGCTCGGCGGCTTCCCCCACGAGGTCTGGGTCCACACGATGGGCCTGATCCTGTCGGGCGCCTTCGATCGTCATCCCGGCCTGAGGCTGGTCATCGGCCATATGGGTGAGGCGCTGCCGCTCATCCTCTACCGGCTCGACTGGATGCAGAGCAACGCGGACGGCCGCCCCGGCCTGCGCGGCGGCCAGCCGGTGGTGAAGCTGCGCCACAGGATCTCGCATTATTTCCGGACCAACATCTGGATCACGACCAGCGGCGTCCCCTGGGAGCCGGCGGTGAAGTTCTGCCAGCAGGTGCTGGGCCCCGACCGGGTGCTCTACGCGATGGACTATCCCTACCAGGTCGATGCCGACGAGGTCGCCGCCTACGATCATATGGACATGCCCGACTCCGACAAGCTGATGCTGATGCAGACCAACGCCGAGCACGTCTTCCGCCTGCCCACGGTCCATGGCGCGAGACAGGCTCCATGTTCGAGCGACGACGCGCCTCAGCCATCCGGTCTCGACGATACCCGCAAGGACCGTTCGGGCTGAGCCTGTCGAGGCCCACCTTTCCTGGCTTGTCCCTTCGGCGCCAGTTCCGGCGCAGCCGCCCGGCTCGAAGGGAACGGCTGCACCGCCGCTGAATTTCCGGTTCAGGCCGGAGAAGCCGCCGCTCCGGCAGGGAGGCGCCCATGAAGATTGCCGCACCTTTCGCGCGACTCGCGATCGCCGCCGCCCTGGCCACCGTGGCCGCCTGCGGCACGGATGCCCAGGCCGATCCGCCCAGCGGCGCCGATCCCCGCGATCCGCGCGCCTGGACGATCGGGCCGATCATCCGCGGCCGGAACTATTCGCGAGGCGTGCCGCTGCAGCCCTCGCCGGCGCGCCGCGGCGCCTGGCAGATCGACCTGCCACGGGCACCGGGCAGCGTCCACTACGTCACCTTCCGCCATGGCTCGCTCGCCGGCAAAAGCCGTATCGTCCTTCGCTACCGCGTCGAGGCGGATCCGGGCGTGCGCATCGAGCCGATCACGGCTCCGGGCGGGCCGTCGATCATCACCCTCTATTTCCAGCGAGGCGGCGACAATTGGTCCGCCCGCGGACGGTTCGAGGCCTATCGCTGGTACGCGACCTTCGCCTCCCACTCACCGATCGCCCCTGGGGAACATGAGATGGTGGCGCCGCTCGACGGGCCTTGGACGGCGGTGGAGAGCTCCAGCGCCCGCACCGCGCCCGCCGCCTTCCGCGACGCGCTGGAGAATGCCGACCAGGTCGGCTTCGTCCTCGGCGGCGGCGACGGTTACGGCCACGGCGTCTTCGCCACCGGCCGCGCCCGCCTGATCGTCACCGATTTTCGGGTCGAATGATCCTATTCCGCCGCCAGCGGCGGCTTCGGCCTCGGCTCCTCCGTCGCCAACCGATGCTCGGCATTGCGGGCGAGCCGGGTCAGCCGGTCGCCGAGGAAATCCATCACCGCGCGAACCCTCGGCGTGTGCCGCAGCCGCTCGTGGGTCAGCAGCCAGATGCCGCGTTCCTCCTTGTGCCGCGGCGGCAGGCAGCGCAGCAGCTCGGCATCGTTCTCGGCGACGAAGCACGGCAAGGCAGCGATGCCGAAGCCTGCTTTCACCGCGGCGAGCAGGCCGTTGACGCTGTCATGGTGGATCGCGACCGCCTCCTCGAGCCCATATTGGCGAAGCCACGCCCGGTAATGATCCCAGATGCCGTCGCCGCCGCCGCCGACCAATGGATGGCGGCGAAGCTCCCGGATCGAGGTCGGCCGGCCATGTGCCTCGGCATAGCTGCGGCTGCAATAGGCCGCCCAGTCGTCATGCGCGACGCGCCGGCCGACCAGCCCGTTTTCGGTCGGCTGGACCGTCGTCCTGACCGCGACGTCGGCGGCGCCGGCGGCGAGATCGCGCCTCTGGTCGCTGGAATCGAGCTCGATCCGGATGCCCGGATGGGCCTCGTAAAGGTCGCGCAGGATCGTCGGCAATATCGTCACCGCGAGTGATTCGCCGACGGTCAGGCGGACGAGGCCGGAGGCTTCCCGGGTCTGCGAGGCCGCGGCGTCGGCGAGCGCGGCGGTCGCCGCCTCGACCGCCCCGGCATGGCCGAGCAGGGCCTCCCCCGCCGGCGTCAGCGCATAGCCGGCCTGCCGCCGCTCGAAGAGGGCGAGGCCGAGCGCCTCCTCGAGCGCGGAGACCCGGCGGGCGACCGTCGTCTGGCTGACCCGCAGCCGCCGTCCGGCCGCCAAGGTGCTGCCGGTCTCGGCGACCGCCAGGAAATGGCGCAGGTCGTTCCAGTCGAACATGGCGGGACCAGCCTACTCCTTGGCGACGGCCGCCCGCCATTCTGCACTTTCGCAGAATGGTCGCGCAACATCGTTGTTAGGCGGGAACGGATATTCGGGGGTAGAGGGAGCCTGCGTCGGCGCCGACCCAACCCGAACCGACGGAGACAGTCATGAAGATGCTGACCACCTTGGTCGCCCTCGC
The DNA here is from genome assembly GCF_003347635.1 of Sphingosinicella terrae. GTDB lineage: Bacteria > Pseudomonadota > Alphaproteobacteria > Sphingomonadales > Sphingomonadaceae > Allosphingosinicella > Allosphingosinicella terrae. Next base: position 12,209 of record NZ_QDFY01000012.1, on the reverse strand, counting down.
GGCGACGACGGCCTTGCTCGCTCCGGCGACGGCGCAGAGCAGCTCCACCCACACGGAGTCGGTACGCTATGCCGATCTCGATCTCGCCCGGCCGGACGGCGTACGCGAGCTCGATCGCCGGCTGCGCACCGCCATCGAGAATGCCTGCGGTCCGATCTCCTCGGCCGATCCCGCCGGCAAGCGCGCGGTCCGCGCCTGCCGCACGTCGCTCCGCAACGCCGTCTCCGAGCGGCGCAATCAGGTGCTCGCCGGAATCGACCGCCCCGAACCCATCGTCGTCGCGCTGGCGCGGTGAGGCCGGACCGCAACCTCGGTTCGCCGCTTCCGCGCTGCGGGGGCCCGGCTGCCTCCCCTCCCAAGGATCGCAAGCCGGGCCTCCGCTTCTTTCGCCGAGGCCTGCACGGACAGGATCCTCCCCTTCGAGGGGATGACATTCACCGCGCCATGTAACGGTCCCTCAGCTCCAGCGGCCTCGCCGTGAGCGGCTGCTCCACGCCGCGGACGAACACGGCCCGTGGCTGCGACAGCGGCTCGAAAGGGTCGCCCGACCAGAGGACGAGATCGGCCTCCTTTCCCTGCTCGATCGAGCCGATGCGATCGGCGACCCCGAAGGCGCGGGCCGGGTTGATCGTCACCGCCGCCAGTGCCGCCGCATAAGGCAGGCCGTGCGCGACCGCATTGCCGGCGCCGTAGCGCAGCTCGCGGGCCCGGTGCGCCGCTCCGCTTCCCGCCTTGAGGACGATGTCGACGCCGGCGGCGTGGAGCCGGGCCGCATTGTCGAGCCGCGCGCCGAGCTCGGCGAATCCGTGCGGCAGGTTGGCGAAAGGGTCGACGATCACCGGCACCTGCGCGCGCGCGATCGCCGGCGCCACCCGCCACCCTTCCGATGCACCGTCGAGGATGACGCGCAGCCCCTGATCGCGGGCGAAGGCGAGGATCTCGACGATGTCGGAGGCGCGCTCCGCCTGCACGATGAGCGGCATCCTGCCCTCGGCCACCGGCACCAGCGCCTCGAGATCGGCGCGGGACAGGGTCTGCGGCCGCCCGCCCCCGCGATCGTAATCGCCGCGGTGGCGGGCGAAATGGCGGACGTCCTCGAGGATCGTGCGCAACGCCGCGAAGGCGGCCCCGCGGGCGCCGCCGGCGCGTTCCGCCCCGCCTTCGCCCATCTGAAGCACCATCGCCACGCGCGGGCGGGTGACCATGTCGGGGCGCTGGCCGAGGTCGATCACGGCGGCCTGGCCGGCGAACAGGCGCAACCGATCGCCGCCGCCCTCGTAGCGCGGCGTCACCACCGCACGCGTGATCCCCGCCAGCCGCGCTACAGGAAGCAGGATCGAATCCGGATTGAGCCCGAGCGACAAGTCGAAGGCGGCGCTGATGTCCGCGCTGCGGCTGGCACGGTCGGCGCTCGCCGGCACCTGGCTGACCTCGACCGCGCCGAGCGTGCTGTCGGCGACGACGAATCCCGGCGTGACCACCCCGCCGGCAGCGTCGACGATGCGCGCGCCGGCCGGCACCGCCAGCTCGGCACCGACCGCGGCGATGCGGCCGTCGCGGACGATCACCGTTCCCGCCGATATCTCTCCGGCCGGGCCGCCGGTGAGGATGCGCGCGCCGACGATCGCGACCGTCTCCGCCGCCGCCGCGCCGGGCCAGGCGGCGATCGCCAGCAAGGCGAGCAGCCGGGCGATCATCGGGCCGGCTCCTGGCCGGGCTGGCCGAGCAGGAAGTCCGAATGCCGCGGCTCCGGCCGGCTGCGGTCGTGGACGAGGGCGCCGTCGATCCAAACCCGGTCGGCGAGCGCATAGATGCTGAACGGGCTCGCATTCCACAGGACGAGGTCCGCCCGCTTGCCGGGCTCGATCGTGCCGGTCTCGCCGGAAATGCCCAGTGCCCGCGCCGGATTGGCGGTGATCCAGCGTATCGCCTCCCCTTCGCTGATCGTGAGGCCCGCGCGCCGTCCCGCCGACAGCGCCGCCGCCGCCTCCTGGTTCAGCCGCTGGACGAGGACGGCGTCGTCGGAATGGATGATGGCGCAGCCGCCGGCCCGGTCGACGATCGCGGCATTCTCCTCGATCGCGTCGAACACTTCCATCTTGTAGCCCCACCAATTGGTCCAGGTCGCGGCGCAGACATCGGCGCGGACGAGCAGGGGCGCGATCTTGTAGGCCTCGCTGGCATGGTGGAAGGTGCTGATCCGGAACCCGAATTCGCGCGCGACGTCGAGCATGACCGCCATCTCGTCCGCCCGGTAGCAATGGTTGTGAACCAGGATCTCGCCCTCGAGCACCCCGGCCAGCGTGTCGAGCTGGAGATCGCGCCGAGGCGGATCGCCGGTGCCGGTGCGCCGCCAGGCATCCCAGCGCCGGGCATAGTCGGCCGCCTCGATCCAGGCGCGGCGATAACCGGCGACATTGCCCATCCGGCTCGCGGGAGACCGGCCGCGTCCGCCATAGGTGCGCATCGGATTCTCCCCGCACGCGACCTTGAGCCCGTAGGGCGCGCCGGGGAAGCGCATCGCCTGCACGCTCATGGCTGGCACATTGCGGACGGTGACCGTGCGGCCGCCGAACAGGTTGCCCGATCCGGGCAGGATCATCAGCGTAGTCACCCCCGCCTCGCGGGCGAGGTCGAAGCCGGGATCCTGCGGCCACAGCGAATGCTCCGCCCAGACCTGCGCGGTATTGGGCTCGGTCAGTTCGTTGACGTCGTTCTGCGCCTCGACATTGTCGGGCTGCGACCAGACGCCGAGATGGGAATGGGCGTCGATGATTCCGGGTGTGACCCACCGCCCGCGCGCGTCGATCCGGCCATAGCCTTCGGGAACCGCCAATCCCGCGCCCACGGCCTCGATCCGGCCGTCGGCGACGAGCAGGGTGCCGTCGGCGATCTCCGCGCCGGTGCCGGTGAGGATCGTCGCGCCGACGATAGCCACCCGCTCCGCCGGGGCCGCCCGGTAGGTGGAGGGATAGGCCTCCACCACCGGATCCAGGCCGGCGCGCAGCGCCGCCGGCGCCGAGGGCGCGGCCGGAGGCGGCGCACCGGCGCAGGCGGCAAGCGCCGCGATCAGGGGCAGCAGGACGGTGTGGCGCATCAGCCCTGCGGCGTGATCGAGCGCATCACCGCCCCGTCCTCGCCGAGGAAGTCGATCGCCGAGGCGCCGTCCGGCGCGACCCGCATCCGGATGCGCGGCCGGCCCATCGCGTCGCTGAGCAGGACCGCCGATTCGCGGTCGCGGGTCTTTCCGACCCAGACTCGCTGGCGGCCGAACGTCCCCTCGGCCATCACCCGCTGGATCGCCGCGTCGCGCTCCGCGCCGGGCGGCATGCTCGTGATGCGCTGGGCGAGGTCGAAATCGAGCGGCGTGTCGGGGCGGTCGGTCACCACCATCCCGGCCCAGCGCCGCCCGCCCTGCTCGTTCTGGGTCAGCTGGATGACCTGGTCCTGCTCATATTGGTCGAAGCTGAGATGGCCGCTGCCGACGACGGTCCCGTCCGGAAGAGTCCGGCCGCCGAAGGTGAGGCCGCCATTCTCGGTCCCTTCGTCGTTCAGGAAGATCATGCCGGCGGTGCGGCGGCCGCTCGGATGCGGGCGCTCGACGCCCTTGATGTAGATTCCGGGGGTCCGGTCGGTGTTCGAGATGACCATCCGCAGCGTCCCGTCGGCCTCGCGCAGGTTGATCCGCTCAACGTCGATCTCGGTGAAGCTCGTCCGCTCGGGGCCGTCGCTGGCGACGGCGCCGCTGGCGATCGAGACAGCGCAGGCAACGGTCAGCACCGCCGAATAGAGGACCAGCAGCTTGTTCGAATTCATGGCTCGGCTCCTTGTGAAGGGGATGGCAGCACCGCCGGCAAATAGCGGTCGCGAAGCTCGGTCTGGCGCGATCGCATCGGCTGCGCCTCGCCGCGGATGAAGATCGCCGACGGCCGGCCGAGCGTGTCGAGCGGATCGCCGTTCCAGATGACGAGGTCGGCTTCCTTGCCCGGCTCGATCGAGCCGACCCGGTCGTCGAGGCCGAAGATCCTCGCCGGATTGATCGTCACCGCCGCGAGTCCCTGCTCCCAGGCGAGGCCCGCGGCGACGGCATTGCCGGCATTGTAGCGAAGCTCGCGCTCGCGGTGATTGCCGTTGCCCTGGAAGCCGACGAGCACGCCGGCCCGCTGCAGAAGCCGGGCATTGTCGAGCGTCGCGCCGAGCGCCTCGAACGAGGCCGGCAGATTGTCGACCGGAGTCAGCAGGACCGGCACGCCCGCTGCGGCGATCTCGGCGGCGACGCGCCAGCCTTCGGCGACCCCCTCGAGGATGATTCCCACTCGCTCCTCGCGGGCGAAGGCGAGCGCATCGCGGATGTCGGAGGCGCGGTTGACGCTGACCAGCAGCTTCATCCGGCGTTCGACGACCGGCACCAGCGCTTCGAGGTCGGCGCGGGAGAGCAGATAGTCGCGTGTCTCGCCGCGATCATAGGCCGCTCGCCGGCGGGCGAAGTCGCGGACGTCGGCGAGGATCGCGCGCAGGCTCGTCAGCGCCGCCCCGCGGGCGCCGCCGGCGCGTTCGGCGCCGTCCTCCCCCAGTGCCAGCACCATGGCCACGCCGCGGCGCATCAGCATCGGCTGTCCGCCGAGAGTCACCGCCGCCGCCTGGCCGGCGAAGAGCCGCTCGGCGCCGGTCCCTTCGGCATAGGTCGGCGTCGCGATCGCGCGCGTGATCCCGCTCAGCCGGGCAACCGGGACCAGCAGCGAGTCCGGGTTGAGGCCGTAGCCGGCGTCGAAAGCGGCGCTGATCCCCGGCAGGCGGGTGGCGCGGTCGTTCGCCGCGTCGACCGATCGCACCTCGATGAGGCCGAGCCCGGTGCCCGATGCGATCAGTCCGGGCGTGACGATGCGCCCGCCGGCATCGATGCGCCGGGCATCGGGTGCGGCGACATCGGCGCCGACTGCGGCGATCCGGCCGTCGCGGACGAGGATGCTGCCCCGCTCGATCGTCCCGGCCCGGCCCATCGTCGCGATCCGCGCATTGGCGATCAGGAAGGTCTCGGCCCGTGCCGGGCCCGCGGCCATGGCGGCGAGCGAGAGCAACAGCATCAAAGCGAGGCGCGCGATCATCGCGGCGCGCCCTGACCGGGCTGGCCGAGCAGGAAGTCGGATGGCGCCTGGTAGCGGGAATCGGCGCGGTCCCAGACCGCGGCACCGTCGATCCAGACCCGCTCCGCCATGGCATGGACGCTGAACGGATTGGCACTCCACAGCACGAGATCGGCCATCCGTCCCGGCTCGAGCGTGCCGACCCGGTCGGCGAGGCCGAGCGCCCGCGCCGGATTGGCGGTGATCCATTTGATCGCCTCGCCCTCGCCGATCGCGAGGCCGGCGCCGCGGCCGGCGGCGAGTGCGATCCCCGCTTCCTGATTAAGCCGCTGACCCAAGGTGGCATCGTCGGAATGGATGATCGCGCACCCGCCGGCGGCGTGGATCATGGGCGCATTTTCCTCGATCGCGTCCAGCGCCTCCATCTTCGAGCCCCAGCTGCTCGCCCAGGTGGCGACGCAGATCCCCTCCCGCGCCAGCACCGGGGCGATCTTGTAGGCCTCGGTGGCGTGGTGGAAGGTGCCGATGCGGAAGCCGAACTCCCGGCCCATGTCGATCATCACCGCCATCTCGTCGGCGCGGTAGCAATGGTTGTGGACGAGGATGTCGCCGTCCAGCACGCCGGCCAGGGTCTCGAGCTGGAGGTCGCGCCGCGGCGGTTCGCCACCGCTCGACCGCGCCCGCTCGATCCGCCGCGCATAATCCGCGGCCTCGATCCACGCCCGGCGGAACAGGGCGACATTGCCCATCCGTGTCGCCGGGGATCGGCCGCGCGCGCCGAAGGTGCGCTTCGGATTCTCGCCGCAGGCCATCTTGACGCCGTAAGGCGCGTCGGGGAACTTCATCTCCTGGACGGTGACCGCCGGCACGTTGCGCAAGGTGACCGATCGGCCGCCGAACAGGTTCGAGGAGCCGGGTAGCACCAGCAAGGTCGTCACCCCGCCCGCGCGGGCGAGGCGGAATTGGGGGTCCTGCGGCCAGACCGAATGCTCGGCCCAAACTTCCGCGGTGTTCGGGGCGGTGCCCTCATTATGGTCGCCGCTCAGCGGCGTCTGCGGAGAGGAGGAGACGCCGAGATGGGAATGGGCGTCGATCAGACCGGGCGTGACCCAGCGTCCGCGCCCGTCGATCCGCTCGTAGCCGTCCGGCACCGCGATCCCCTGACCCACCGCCTCGACCCGCCCGTCGCGGACGAGGATGGTGCCGTCGGCAAGGTCCGCGCCGGTGCCGGTGAGGATGCGGGCGCCGACGATGGCCAGCGGCGGCGCTTCCCGGCGCTGATAGGTGCTGGCGAAGGGCGCGTCGGCCGGCTGCGCCGCGGCGCCCACGGCAAGCGCGAGAGCAAGAGTGAGGCCGGCGAGCTTTCCGATCCGCTTCACGTCCGCTGGTCGCTCCCCGTCCCCCGCGCCGCGCGCACGCCGGCTCCTGCCTTGGACGACGCGCGGCGCGCGAGAATCCGCCACTGAACTTTTCGCCCCTCCGGATGGCGGATAGCCCGCGCCGGACCATCGTCGCTGGCAGGGCGGCCTTTCCTTCCACGGGCCGTCGAAGCGGGGTTGTGCCAAGTGATCGAGAACCGTTTCGCCCGTCGCGCCGCTGCGCTCTCGACGGCTTTTCCCGCTCCTCATTTTCCCTCGGAGCTCGGCGCGGACGTCATTCCCTTCGATTCCGGCTTCGCCGCGCCCCAGCTCCTTCCCGATCTCACCGGCTTCGCCGAGGCGGCGCTGACCGTTCATCGCGAGGAGACGCTGCAATATTCGGCGACCCAGGGTCAGCCGGAGCTGCGAAGCTGGCTTGCGGATCTGATGAACGGCGACGGCTGCGCGATCGGTCCCGAGAATGTCCTGATCGTCAACGGAGCCAAGCACGGGCTCGAGCTGATCTGCCGGCTTCTGCTCGACGAAGGCGATTCGATCGTCGTCACCGCGCCGACCTATTTCACCGCCATTCCGATCTTCCGCAGCTTCGGCGTGGAGTTCATCGAGGTCGCCCAGGACGGGGAGGGACTCGAGGTCGAGGCGCTGGCGCGAGCGCTCGAAGCGCGGCGCACGGCCGGCAAGCCGGCACCCAAGCTCATCTACAATGTCGCGGATTTCCACAATCCGACCGGGGCCACCATGTCGGAGGCGCGGCGCCGCGCCCTCGTCGCCCTGGCGCAGCGTGAGGAGATCTTCGTCGTCGAGGACACGCCGTATCGCCGCGTCCGCTTCGAGGGCGGCGACGTGCCGTCCTTGAAGTCGCTCGACGAGAGCGGCATCGTCTTCCACGTCGGCACCTTCTCGAAGCTCATCGCGCCGGGCCTTCGCATCGGCTGGGTCGCCGCCGAGGCCGAGCTCATCGCCCGGCTGATCCAGCTCAAGTCCGATGGCGGCTCGTCGCCGCTGATGCAGCGGATCATCTACGAATTCGGCCGCTCGCCCGCCTTCGCCGCCCATGTTGCGCGCGTGCAGGAAGTCTATCGCGAGCGCCGCGACCGGATGATCGAGGCGGTCCGTCTCTGCCTGCCGGAGGCAAGGCTCAGCGTCCCCGAGGGCGGCTATTATGTCTGGCTGACGCTGCCGTCGCATGTCGATGGCGACGCCTTCGCCGCCCGCGCCGCGGCCGCCGGGGTCAATATCATCCCGGGCAGCAAGTTCTTCGCTTCGGCGGCGGCGCATCCTCGCAATGACCTGGCGCCTCGCCATCATGTCAGGCTGTCCTACAGCTATGCCACGCCCGAGCAGATCGATGAGGGCGTGCGCCGGCTCGCCGCGGTCTACGAGCCCGTTGCCGCCTGATGTCCCTGCCCCCGCAGACCGGGACCGCGTTCGTCGAGTTCGCCGGCGTCGAGAAGGTCTATGATGGCGGCGCGCCGGCGGTGGCGGGGCTCGATCTCGAAATCGCCGAGGGGGAGTTCGTCACCCTGCTCGGCCCGTCCGGGTCGGGCAAGACCACCACCTTGATGATGCTCGCCGGCTTCGAGGCGCCGAGCGCCGGCGACATCCGGCTGCAGGGCCGCTCGCTCGCCGGCAAGCCGCCGCATCGTCGCAATATGGGCGTGGTCTTCCAGAATTACGCGCTGTTCCCGCACATGAACGTCGAGCGCAACGTCGCCTTCCCGCTCGGCGTGCGCGGCATCCGGGGGGCGCAGGCCAAGGCGAAGGTGGAGGAGGCGCTCGCGCTCGTCGACCTCGACGGTCTCGGCGCGCGGCGCCCCGATCAGCTTTCGGGCGGCCAGCGGCAGCGCGTCGCCTTGGCCCGCGCCCTGGTCTTCGAGCCCGACATCGTCCTGATGGACGAGCCGCTCGGCGCGCTGGACCGCCAGCTGCGCGAACGGCTCCAGGTCGAGATCAAGCGCATCCAGCGCCGGCTCGGCCTCACCATCCTCTACGTCACCCACGACCAGGCCGAGGCGCTGACCCTGTCGGACCGCATCGCCGTCTTTGCCGGCGGACGTCTCCAGCAGGTCGGCAGCCCCAAGGCGATCTACGAGCATCCGCGCAATGCCTTCGTCGCCGGCTTTGTCGGCGAGAATAACGGGCTTCGCGGCATCGTCACGCGCCGCAACGGCTCGAGCTGCGAGATCCGAATCGCCGGCGATCTCGTCCTGCAGGCGACGCCGGTGGGGCCGCTCGCCCCCGGCGACGCGGTCACCGCCACCATCCGTCCCGAGCATGTCCGATTGGGCCCCGACCTCGCCGCGCCCTGCAACCTCTTCTCGGCGCGCGTCGACGACGTCGCCTATCATGGCGATCACAGCCGGGTTCGCGCCCTCCTCCCCGGGGGTGCGGCGGTCACCCTGCGCTCCGAAGAAAGGATCGAGCTCGGCGCATCGGAGCCGCTGACGATCGGCTGGTGCGCCGAGGCCTGTCTCGCTTTCGCCGACGGCGCGGAGCCGCGGCCATGAGGCGGCTGGCCGCAGCCTTCCGCCTGGCGACGCTCGGCGTCGCCTTGCTCGCGGCAACGGGCTGCACCGGCGAGCGCGAGCCGCGGCCGCTGACCGTGGTCGGATGGGGCGGCTCGTCGCAGGAGGCGCATCGCCGCGCTTACTGGGATTCCTTCACCCGGCGCACCGGCGTCCGCCTCCAGGAGGATAGCTGGCATGGCGGGGTCGGCGTCATCCGAACCAAGGTGCTCGGCGGCGACACCAGCTGGGACGTCGTCCAGGTCGAGACCGAGGACCTCATCCTCGGCTGCGAGGAGGGTCTGTTCGAGCCGATCGAATGGGCGGCTCTGAGTGGCCGCGACGCCTTCATCCCCGCTGCGGTCCACGATTGCGGGGTCGGCGCGATGCTCTGGTCCTATCTGATCGGCTGGGACGGCGACCGCATTGCCGGGCCGGGTCCGCGGAGCTGGGCCGACTTCTGGGACGTCCGGCGCTTTCCGGGCCGGCGGGGCATGCGCCGGACCCCGAAATACACGCTCGAATTCGCGCTGATGGCCGACGGCGTTCCGCCGGCCGAGGTCTACGAAGTGCTCAGGACGCCGGCCGGTGTCGACCGCGCCTTCCGCAAGCTCGAGGAGCTGAAGCCGAACATCGTCTGGTGGTCGTCCATCTCCCAGGTCCCGGACCTGCTCGGCTCCGGGGAAGTCGCCATGTCGGTCACCAGCCCCGGCCGGCTGATCGTCGCCAACCGGAGCGAGGGGCGCAACTTCAGGGTAAGCTGGGACGGCAACATCTATGCCGTCGATTATTGGGTCGTCCTCAGCAACAGCCCGCGCAAGGCGGAGGCGGCGCAGCTGCTCCGGCACATGACCGCGCCCGAGAACCAGATGCGGCTTCCGCGATTCATCCCGACCGGCCTGACCAGCCGCCGCGCCGGCGAGCTGATCGACCCGCGTCTGCGGCTCGACACGCCGTCCGACCCCCGCAACATGACCAACGCGCTCGAGCTCGATGCCAGTTTCTGGGTCGAATATGGCGATCAGCTGACCCAGAGGTTCAATGCCTGGGTCTCCCACTGAGCGCGCCGGCGCGGCGCGGCGCGACTGGTGGCCCTTCGCGCTGGTCGCGCCGCTGATTCTCTTCCTCGCCGCGGGATTCCTGATCCCGGTGCTGATGATGCTGTCGCGCGGCGTCACCGATCATGAGCTCGCTTCCGCCTGGCCCGAGACCGCGCAGGCGCTTCGCGGCTGGGACGGTGCCGGCCTGCCGGACGAGACCGTCGTTCCGATCCTTGCGGCCGAGATCGTCGGCGCGCGCAAGGCCGGCCATCTCAACCTCGTCGCCAACCGCCTCAATTATGATCGCGTCGGGTCGCGCAGCCTCGTCTATCGAACGGCCGACGCCTTGGAGGGCGGCGCCCCGGCGCGCAGCTTCGCCGATCTCGCCCGCATCGATCCGCGCTGGAGCGAGGCTGGGCAGTGGGCGTCGATGCGACAGGCCGCCGGGCCGCTGACCAGTTTCTATCTGCTCGCCTCGCTCGATCGCCGCCTCTCTCCCCAAGGGGCGGTCGAGCGGGTCGAGGCCGAGCAGGCGGTGTTCGTCGACATCCTGCTCCGGACCTTCAAGATCAGCGCGGTGGTCGCCCTGCTCTGCGCCCTGCTCGGCTATCCGGTCGCCTATCTGCTGGCGACCTTGCCGCCCCGCTTGGCCAATCCCTTGCTCATCCTGGTGCTTTTGCCCTTCTGGACGTCGGCCCTTGTCCGCACCACCGCCTGGGTGGTGCTGCTGCAAAGCGAAGGCGTGCTCAACGGCTTCCTCATCGGAGCGGGGCTGATCGAGGCGCCCTTGCCGCTCATATACAACCGGCTCGGCGTCTATATCGCGATGACCCACGTGCTGCTGCCCTTCCTGGTGCTGCCGCTCTACGGGGTCATGAAGGGCATCTCGCCGGTCGAGATGCGGGCCGCGAGCTCGCTTGGCGCCGGTCCGGTCGCGGCCTTCCTCAAAATTTATCTGCCGCAGACCCTGCCGGGCCTCGCCGCGGGGATGATCATCGTCTTCACCCTGGCGCTCGGCTATTACATCACGCCTGCCCTCGTCGGCGGCGGCGCCGACCAGATGGTCAGCGGCTCGATCGCCTTCTACACCAACCAGACGCTGAACTGGGGGATGGCGGCGGCGCTCAGCCTGCTCCTCCTGCTGCCGCTCGGGCTGATGCTGTTCGCGGGGCGCTATCTCGCCCGCACCGTCCCGGCATGACCCTCGTCACTCCCTATCGCTCGCGCGGGCAGCGCCTCGCCCGGACCGGCCTGATCGGCTTCGTCGCCTTGGTCTTCGCCTTTCTCGTGCTGCCGACGCTCGCGATCATCCCGCTGTCGCTCAATCCCTCCTCCTTCCTGGTCTTTCCCGACGACGGCGTTTCGCTGCGCTGGTACCGGGTTTTGTTCGCCTCGCCGGACTGGATGCGCGCGCTTCGCAACAGCCTCGCCGTCGCCGTCGCGACGACCCTGATCGCGACGCCGCTCGGCACGCTGGCGGCGATCGGCCTTGCCCGGATGCGCTCGCGCGCCAAGCCCGTGATCGCCGGCCTGTTCGCCGCGCCTCTGGTGGTGCCGGTCGTGGTCGTGGCGATCGCCTTCTATTTCCTGTTCGCGCCGCTCGGGCTGGTGAACGGCTTTGCCGGCCTGGTCATCGCCCATACGGTGCTGGCGACGCCGTTCGTCGTCATCGTCGTTCACGCGTCCCTGCAGGGTTTCGACTTCGGGCTGCTCCGCGCCGCGTCGAGTCTCGGCGCGCGGCCGTCCACCGTGCTCTTGCGCGTGCTCGCGCCGCTGATCGGCCCCGGCATCGCCGCCGGCGCCGTTTTCGCCTTCATGACCTCGTTCGACGAGACCGTGGTGGCCCTGTTCATCGCCGGCCCCGAGCAGCGCACCATTCCGCTTCAGATGTTCGAAGGGGTGCGCGAGCAGATCAGTCCGGCGATCACCGCCGCCGCCACCCTCCTCGTCATCGCCTCGTCGCTGCTGCTCGGCACCGCCGAGCTGCTCCGCCGGCGCGCCGAGCGCCTGAACCGCCCTCCCTCCTAATTCGGGGACGCAATACTAATTTCGCCGGCTCTAATTCGTATTGCGTTGTCTAATTGATTCTCCCTCTCCTGCGTTTTGGCCGACGGCTATGGTTGTCTTCGAGGTCACGGATCGGCTGTGGAGCCCGAGTTGATCTGTGCCTCATGATCGCGGTCAGGCGTAGGAAGGTGGATG
>NZ_QDFY01000011.1 GCF_003347635.1 Sphingosinicella terrae | reverse complement strand
GTAACCTCGCCCATGGACGCCTCCCTTCGATGGTCGTTCGACACCACCATCTTGGCACATAGATGCCATCGGGGGGCGTCCACCCCATCAATTTTGAAGCCGAGGCCCGCACGACGTTCCCTCACCCTGCGGCTTCGCCGCTGTCCCGCTCCCACGAGGGGAGAGGGTGAGCGCCAACGGCCGGCGGGGCAGCGCGGCGGGGATAAAGGTTACGAAGGTGATGCTTGCCATCGCCTCCCTCCCCTCTCCCCTTGCGGGAGAGGGGTGCCGCGCAGCGGCGGGGTGAGGGCAAGCGGATCGGGCAGATGAGTGCGGCCGAAGCGACGCCCGCACATCATCCCCTCACCCTGCGGCTTCGCCGCTGTCCCTCTCCCGCAAGGGGAGAGGGAGGGGGCATGGCTACCGGCCGGAGGCGGGCGGCGGGATAAAAGTGACGAAGGTGACGCTTGCCATTGGTTCGCCTCGGCCGCCGCCGGCCCCTCGCCTGGACCGGCTCAGGTCGCCGCCCCGGCAGACCGGCGCGGCTGCGGCGGGTGGGCGGCGGCGAGGCAGCGGTCGACATAGTGGGCCGCGGCGATGCGGCCGTTGTCGAACGTCTCGTCGTGGACGACGAGCGGGCCGAACGGGCTCTCCAGCTCGAGGCCGTGGAAGACCCAGCCTTCGTGCAGGGTCGCCGCGGCGAGGGCGCGCGCCTCGGTCCAGGCGAAGGTCTCGCGGGCATCGGGCGCTGAAAAAGTGACGCCGTCGCGGGTCATCTCGATGGTGACCTCGGACTCCGCATAATCGTCTTCGGACCAGTCGTCCCACCAGGTCATGGCGCCCAGCCCCAGCGCGAGCAGACCCGCCAGCGCGGCGATCTCGCCCCATTCGGGATGCCAATGGCCGGTCGCATAGGTGACGAGCGCGTAGAGGAGGAGGAGCAGCCCCACGGGAAGGAGTGCCGGCTTCACCCATCCGCGCCGCCGGCGCCAGTGCGCCGCCTGGCCGAGGCTGCGGGCGACGATCGGGAGCCGGTGCTCGCACGCAATCTGGACCGCATTGGGGGCGGCCACGACGATGTCCTCGGTTACTTCTGTATCCATGCAGCCCTCCCCTTCGGCTTCGTGGTGACGAGCGACATGTACGGTTGCCCGACCGGCTGTCGCAGCGCCCCGAGCGGATAAAAGTGACGAAGGTGACGGCTGCCATTGCACCCTCCCGCTCTCGCCTGGCGGGGGAGAAGTGGCGCGTGGCAGCGGGGTGAGGGCAAGCGGCCCGAGGGAGATGGCGGCCGCGGATGCGACCCGCACAAGGTCCCCTCACCCTGCGGCTTCGCCGCTTTCCCTCTCCCGCAAGGGGAGAGGGAGGGGTATCTCCCGTCGCCCGGAGCCGTCCCTCTCGTCGCTTTCCTCTCCCGCAGGGGAGAAAGAGGGGGCGTTCGCCGTCGACCGGCGGCGCGCCTGGCGGCGGCCCGGAAGCTCGTCTGTCTGCACGATGTCAAGGACATGGGCGCTCCGCGAATGCGGTGAGGGCTCGATCCTTCCTTGGCACAGAATGTGGAACATAGCAAGAACTTCCGGCCGGCCGGGAGAAGATCCGGTGACCGCCGTACAACAATCAGCAGGTCCCCGGCTCGCGCCCCTCCGAGCGCGCGGTCCTGACCATCGCCACGCAGCCGAGGACGCGCTGGCGCAGGCCCGGCCGCATCGCCACGAAGATCTCTCGCACCTGCTCCGGGCTCGCTTCTCCCCCGATGAGCCTCAGATAATCGCCATAAGCGCCGACCGCCGCCACCTCCTCGTTCGTGCACGACGAAAGAGCGGCCTCGAACAAGCCGTCCTCATCCGCGATGCTGCCGGACCGGTCGAGCGCGGACGCCATGATGCAGCGCCCATAAGCCTCGCCAGTGTCGTTCACGTCGCGCTGCGCGGCCACCAGCTCGGGCGGCTGCGGCGGCGACGGCTGGAACGGCACGGTCTGGAGGAGCCAGGCGAGGAAGAGGGCGATCATGTCTCAGCTACTCCGCGGCCTGGGCGCCGATCAAGGCACCCTCACCCGCACCCGCGTTCACCGCCTCCGCCCTCGGCGGTGCCGGACAGGCGCCGGCGGCGACGCATTGGCCGTAGAGCAAGGCGGCGGCGGTGCGGCCCCATTTGAAGTGGCTATTGTCGAGCCGGATCGGGCCGAGCGGGCTGTCGAGCCGCAGGCCGTGGAAATAGTCGCCGCGGTGGAGGGTCTCGGCCATCATCAGCGACGCCGCCGGCCAGGAGACGAGCTCGCGCCGGCCCGGCTCGGTGAAGGTGATCCCGATCTCCGCCACCTCGACCTTGGTGCGCGGATCGACATAGCCCCGCCCGGCGCGGCGCCGGGCGAAGAAGAGGATGGCCCAGAGGATCAAGGCGGCCCCGATCATCCACGGGCCGAAGCGGAAGGCAAAGTCGAAGTCGAGCTCGAAGGCCGAATAGAAGGGCCAGAGGAAGAGGAGGAAGGCGGGGACGCCGAGGACGAAGTCCCAGGCCTTGCGCTCGGCGCCGATATATTCGCGGCGGGTTAGGCTGCGGGCGGTGATGGGGAGGCCGTGGCTGGTAGAGATGGCGAGCGCTTGCAAGAGCGCGGCATCTATTGGCGCTGGTGCTTGATCTTGCATGCTTGTCCCCCGCGCGCCTTCTACCGCGACCTGCGGATTAACGCGAGCTCTTGATCAGCATTAGATGTGGAACGCATGGGGAGTGGAGCAGGAGATTCCTGCAATTCAAATTAGCGGTGGGCTTACAAGAGACTGGCTGGGGCGGCAGGAAGCGATATGGCTACAGTTAGCTTTCTAAGACATTGATGACACGAACGACTTTTCCGGGCGGATTAATCCTGGCCACACCCATTGGGTACAATCGCGGGTTCCGAAAGCGGCTTTCGCCGCGGCCGGAACGCGAGGATTCGCAGGAAGGACCAGGTCGATCAAGGCTCTTCATCGACCGCCTGACCTGGCCGAATGTGGCGATAGAGGCGCTTGATCGTCTCAGAAAGTCGGGCAAATTGCACTCAGCTGGTGGGGAGGGGGGAATTTGACCGTGCGTGCTGCGGGAAGTTCAGCGGATGCGTCAGTCAGCGATGATCGGGCGCGTGCCGAGAGTCTACTCAAGCAGCATCAACTCGCAGATCGACCGCAGATCTTTTCGATCGGAAACTTTGACGATCGCGTTACCGTTCTGACCCAACAACGCCGGGCGCTCAATCTCGCTTGGGCGCTGATCGAAAGCGGCCGGCTGCCAATGGAGGCGGCGCAGAAGCGTTCCCGAATTGCTGTGCTAGGCGGTGGATTTGCAGGCCTAACCTTCGCAGCCGCCCTGATTAAGAAGGGCTGCCAATGCAGCATCAAGATCTTCGAGGAGCGCGATACCTTGCTTCCACTGCAGCAAGGTAGCGATACCCGCTGGCTTCACCCCCATATCTACGACTGGCCCGCGGAAGGAAGCGAGGCCGGGTCGGCGGCGCTGCCCATCCTCAACTGGACCGCCGCCAGGGCGTCCGACGTGGTGGTCCAGGTACTGGCGGCGTGGCACGACGTGGTTCGGGACCCGCCGCAAAAGGTGCCGATCCAGCTATGGTGCAACACGCGCCACCTTCAGCTGAGAGATCAGGACAAGGATGTCGCGCTGATCGAGTGGGTCGGCGAGCGGCGCTATCCGCAATCTGGCCGCGCAAACCCGAGAGCTCCTGAGGCGCAAGGGCAATCGGCGCTATTCGACATCATCGTGGTCGCGGTCGGCTTTGGCACGGAGAATAGCGCTCGCTCATATTGGCGCAATGAGGTCTTGGCGCAGCCGGGGCTGGAGCAGCATGCCTCGACCTATCTTGTGTCGGGCCAGGGCGACGGCGCGATGATCGATCTTTTGCGCCTCAAGATCTCACAGTTTCGCCAAGACCGGATATTGAGCGAGCTCTTCGGCGGCCGCCCCGAGCTTGTCGATGAACTTCGAACCTTGCGCAAGCGTTTCCTCGAGGACAGCGACTTCTCGCTCTATGAAGCTTTCGACGAGCTGATCGGATCGGGTACGCCGGCCGGCCGGCAGATGTCGGCGGCAAGAGACGCGCTGGTTCAGCGCCTTCGTCGGGACACGCATGTCGTGCTCCAGACATTGCACGTGCGCAGCATCGGCGAGCTGCTCGGGCCCGACATCCTTAAGACCTCCTTCCAGAACGCACTGCTGGTTTATTTGCTCTATCGATGCGGCGGCTTCACCCCAGCGTGCGGCAAGACCGAGGAGGTGGCGAAGCGCTTCAACATCACTGAGCCCTTCATCGTCCGGCGCCACGGGACCGATCGGCTGAGCCAGCTGCAGCGGCTGCTGCCCGATCGCCTGTTCGGGCCGATCGAACAAGCCTGGGAGGCTGATCGCTGCATGGCGTGGCGACAGCCTTCGGAGGCCGCGTTCCCCGGCGGCTATTTTGGCTATCCAGGGCGCGTTAGCGAATATCGGAAGCTGGGCAACGCGGCGCGGGCGGTCGCGCGCAAGGAATATCTGCCCGGACCGACCGCACTGCTCGCTGCATCGGTCGCCGGAGCGATCGCCGGCCATCTACTGGCCTTGAAGCCCAGAACATCGCATCTTCGGCTGACCATCCACCGCGTCATCGACATACATGGGGAGGTATTGCTGCAACAGGCGTGCAACTACGTCGGCGTCGGCCCACTCGACAAGGAGCCGACGATCGCGCGCACCTTCCCGGCCGACAATGCTACGATCGGCCAAGCCTATCGAACGCGGCGAACCGTCCGCAGCGCGCCAAAAGTTGCGCGGCGTGATCTCGATCGAGCGATGAAAAGGCTTAAGCTCGACGACGCCTCACGGGAGATGGCGAAGGATGTGCAGTTCGTCGCGGCCATGCCGATCCTGCAGCCCGAGGACTGCTACTATGCGCCAAGCCCCGTTTGCGCGATCCTCTATTTCGACAGCCGCGATGACGGCTTCAACCTCAGCGAGCAGCAGCTCGCCAAGCTGGGTGAGGTCCTGCGCCGGGCAGTCGATGCAGCCAGGTCTGCGAGCAAGGCGGTGCTGCATCGGATCGAGAACACGGCTCTTCTTGGGATACGCTCCGCCACGGATCCGGCCGAGCCACTCGATCCTGGGGTCTCGGGCAAGCTGGCGCTTGTCGAGGCGACGCCCCCGGCGCTGGACCGGCCGTTTGTCCTCAACTTCGACCACTCTGACCTCACGCCGCTGGCCAATTGACCACTCTGGCTCTATCTTGGAACGTATCATGACCAACCTTGCTGCACATCGCGAGCATCCCGCTCGGAAGACCCATGAGCGGGGGCCGATCGTCCACGAGCTCAAATGCTGGCCGAAGTTCTTCGGACCGATCATCGAAGGTCGCAAGCGCCATGACTTGAGGCGGGCCGGCGATCGCGACTTCCGGATCGGCGACCGGATGGTGCTGCGCGAGTTCTGTCCGCAATCCGAGGAGTACACCGGCAGAAGCCAGACGGTCGAGATCAGCTATATTACCTCGGCCAAGGAGCCGTGCGCACTGTCGGATCAGGCACTGCATGGCGATTTCTGCATCCTCTCGATCATGCTCGTGCCTGACGCCTGAGCGTGCTGATCGCCGCGGCCGGCTTTGCAGGCGCCGGCAAGTCCACGGCCTTGCGCCATCTCGCCTCGATCGGGGTAGGCGATTATCATTACGCTGGCGGGATCGTCACGCGGGAGGTCGCACGGCTTGGGCTTGAGGCGGGCCCGCAGAATGAACGGCGCGCCCGCGATGACCTGCGGGAGAAGGATGGGATGGCCGCGCTCGCAAAGATCGCGGAGCCCGATCTGCGCGCAAGACTGCAAGTCGCGCCCAGGGTGCTGATCGACGCGATCTGCAATATTGAGGAAGCCGAATACTATCGCGCGCGCTTCGGCGGGACGCTCGTGATTCTCGCTCTTCAGACCAAGTTCGAGCTCCGCGCAACACGCCTGGCGGTGCGTCCCGAGCGGCCCCTCTCGGTCCACGATCTCATCAGGCGGGATGCCTATGAGACTGAGACGCTGCGCATGGATAAGGTCCTCAATGCCGCCGACTTCACGATCGTCAATGATGGCGACATTGCTGATCTAGAAACAAGCCTTGCCCGCCTAGCTAAGGCTCATCTGGTGGAATGAGCCAGCGTCGCGGCCATGTTGTCCGCGCAAATACGGGAGAATTTGATTTGTGATACTCGGTGCAAGTATGAGATCGCCGGGAAAGGCGACGTCAATCCACGCCATTTCATCGATCTCGGCCTGGGGAACCGGTGTCCCCTCGAGCGCTCCTGAGTAGAGGAGAACGACCACTTCGGTATTTGCCAGATCTGCCGCCCGATCCGCAAAGCGGCCCTCAAACGCGGGATGAAGTACCCTGCATCCCAATTCCTCTGCCAACTCGCGGGTCAACGCGGCAAGGTGATCCTCGCCCACCTCCGGCTTGCCACCTGGAAGGATGAATGAGGGGGCCCCGCGCTTGCGCACGACCAGCAGCCGCCCCCGCTCGACCGCCGCGAGGCCAACCTTAGTGATCTGCTTGTACACGCTCATCCGATGTGCGCCCCATGTTCATCCAGAGTGATGCGCGACTTAACTCCGACTGGCGATGCCGCCCTGTGGACAATCGTCAGAATGGTGGGGGTAAGCTGTGCACAACTTCGCGTTTTCTCGGGATAAGGGTCGGAAGCCCACCGGAGATTGCAGGGCCTGATTCCGGCCGAACAGGTCAAGCGCGCGGCGCCGGCTGCGTGAGGCAACCGGGGCGCGAGATGAGCCGAACGAGACGCATTGCACCGCGGGGCTGTCACATGCGCTTCGCTTAGGACGCTTCCAGCCAATCGTCGATATCCTTGCTCACGCCCTCGAGCCCGCGCTACTCCTCCCCCCCATCCGCAGCGCCGCAATGAACGCCTCCTGCGGGATGCTCACGCTCCCATATTCCCGCATCCTTTTCTTCCCATGAGAGCGGCTTCCTCGATCCCCCGGATCGAGGGCCGCTCGTGACTTCGTTCTGCTTGATGCCCCGCATCAAGCACTCGTCACTTCGTGCTTCTCCAGCAGATTGAAAAAGGAAGGCATGAGGAATGAGGCAAGCCTCATTCCTCTCCCATTCGGAGCGCGGCGATGAAGGCTTCTTGAGGAATCGAGACCGATCCGTACTCGCGCATGCGCTTCTTGCCTTCCTTTTGCTTTTCCAGAAGCTTGCGCTTCCGGCTGATGTCGCCGCCATAGCACTTCGCCGTGACGTCCTTCCTCAGCGCGGCGATCGTCTCTCTGGCGATGACCTTGCCGCCGATCGCGGCCTGGATGGGGATCTTGAAGAGGTGGCGGGGGATGAGGTCCTTGAGGCGCTCGCACATGTGGCGGCCCCTCGCCTCGGCGGCGGCGCGGTGGACGATCATGCTGAGTGCGTCGACCGGCTCGTTGTTGACGAGGATGCTCATCTTGACGAGGTCGCCCTCGCGGTGGCCGATCTGGTGATAGTCGAAGCTGGCATAGCCGCGGCTGATCGACTTCAGCCGATCGTAGAAGTCGAACACGACCTCGTTCAGCGGCAGCTCGTAGGTGAGCTGCGCGCGGCCGGCGACGTAGGTGAGGTTCTTCTGGATGCCGCGGCGGTCCTGGCAGAGCTTGAGGATCGGCCCGAGATATTCGTCGGGGACGTAGATGGTCGCCTCGATCCACGGCTCCTCGATGCTCTCGATCCGGTTGGGATCGGGCATGTCGGCGGGATTGTGGAGCTCGATCGTGCGCGCCGCCGCCTCGCCGGCCGCCTTGGTGAGGTGGATCTTGTAGACGACGCTCGGCGCGGTGGTGATGAGGTCGAGATCATATTCGCGGGTGAGCCGCTCCTGGATGATCTCGAGGTGGAGGAGGCCGAGGAAGCCGCAGCGGAAGCCGAAGCCCAAGGCCGCGCTGGTCTCCATCTCGAAGCTGAAGCTGGCGTCGTTGAGGCGCAGCTTGGAGATCGATTCGCGCAGCTTCTCGAAATCGGCGGCGTCGACCGGGAAGAGGCCGCAGAAGACGACCGGCTGGACGAGCTTGAAGCCGGGCAGCGCCTCGGCGGCGGGACGGCGCACGTCGGTGATGGTGTCGCCGACGCGGGTCTCGCTGATGTCCTTGATCTGGGCGGTGATGAAGCCGATCTCGCCGGTCGTCAGCTCGGCGAGCTGCTCGATCTTCGGGCGGAAGGCGCCGACGCGGTCGACCAGGTGGGTGGTGCCGCCGGCCATGAACTTGACGTTCTGGCCCTTGCGGATCGCGCCGTCGATGACGCGCACCAGGATGACCACGCCGAGATAGGGATCGTACCAGGAATCGACGAGCATCGCCTTCAGCGGCGCCTCGCGGTCGCCCTTGGGCGGCGGGATGCGGGTGACGATCGCCTCCAGCACCTCGGCGATGCCGATGCCGGTCTTGGCGCTGGTGAGGACGGCATCGTCGGCGGGAAGGCCGACAATGTCCTCTATCTCCTTCTTCACCTTGTCGACGTCGGCGGCGGGAAGATCGATCTTGTTGATCACCGGCACGATCTCATGGTCGTGCTCGATCGACTGGTAGACGTTGGCGAGGGTCTGCGCCTCGACGCCCTGGGCGGCGTCGACGACGAGCAGGGCGCCCTCGCAGGCGGCGAGGCTGCGGCTCACCTCATAGGCGAAGTCGACATGGCCGGGCGTGTCCATCAGGTTGAGGACGTAGCTCTCGCCGTCCTGCGCCTTGTAGTCGAGGCGGACCGTCTGGGCCTTGATGGTGATGCCGCGCTCGCGCTCGATGTCCATATTGTCGAGCACCTGCGCCGACATCTCCCGTTCGGTGAGGCCGCCGGTGAGCTGGATCAGGCGGTCGGCGAGCGTCGACTTGCCATGATCGATATGGGCGATGATGCTGAAATTGCGGATCTTGGCGAGGTCGGTCATGGCGCGCGCGCCCTAGCATTGCGGCGGTGGGGACGGAAGGACCCGCTGCTGCGGGCGTGGGGCATGGATCGGAAAGGAAGTTGGATCGCGAGGAGGCGCGGAGAGGGGTGGCGGTGGCGGCCGGCTAGGCGCCAAGCGGGGACGTGGGTTTTTGGGCACGCGAAGCCGCGAAGGCGCGAAGGGTGCGCGGCGGGGCGACATTCGAGAGCGATCGGACAAGGGTGTGGCGGGGGCGCCGTTTGGGCGCACGCAAAGACGCAAAGACGCAGAGGGTGCGAGGTCGGTGGCGGCGGCCGCCCTCCTCGTCGTCGCGGCGGACGCTGGGATCTCAATGCCTGAAGGCCGCGATGAAAAGGAAGAGAGATCCTGGCTTTTCGCCAGGATGACGAAGAGGTTGTGAGCCCGGCTTCGCGGCTTCGCATGGGATGAATCGGGAGGGCGTGGAGGGCAAGCGCGCCCGCGGGATGTGGCCGCTTTTCCCGCCCAGGGCATCTCCGCGCCCCCGCGCCTTCGCGCGGATCCTCAGGCGTCGCCGATGCCGGGTCCGGCGACGCGGCCGGACTGGTCCGGAATGCAGAACGGCGCCGTTTCCGGCGCCGTTCGGTACTCGAAGCTTACAGATACAGGTCCGTGAGGACGAATTCGGAAGGTCAGGCGATGCAGGGGCTGGTGGCGCCGCGGCCGTTGGGGCCCCAGCGGCGGTAGCCGCTCGAATCGACGTGGAAGCGAAGGCCGCTGTAGAAGCCGAGGCCGGTGTCGTAGTCGCGGCCGCGCTGGCCGTGGGCGCTGCAGACGGTGCGGATCATGGTCGCGCGGGTGACCTCAGCGCGGACTGGGGTGAGATCGAGCGCGTGGAAGTGGCGGTGGGCGCTGCGCGGGGCGCCGGCGGAGCAGCGGTTGAGCTGCTCGTTGCGATAGGCGGAGAGCGCCTCGACCGGGCCGATCGCCGGCACCACCTCGTCGCGGACGAACTTCAGGGTGCGGACGATATGGTCCCACTTGTCGGCGGGGGCGACCTCGAACGGCTCCGACGCGCACTGGCGCCAGGAGGAGGAGGTGCGGATCAGCTGCCAGACCGGGACGACATGCTCGACGCCCTCGGCGGCCAGGCGGGCGCGGAAGGCGGCGACCTCGCCGCGATGAGCGGGCGAACGCGACAGCCAGGCCTGATAGTCGCGCCAGGTCTGGCCGGGCGCGAGGCTGGGATCGCGGGTGTGGGTGGATTCGTGCAGCGCCTCGCGGGCGTCGGGCGCCGGCGTCGTCGCCGGGCGGGAAACGGCGCGGCTGTCCTGCAGCCCGGTCCGGTCGAGATGGACCCCGTTCTGGGCCCTGGCGGAGACCGAGGAAGCGCTGGCGACACCGGCCGAGTGCTGGACGAGGGCCGCGCCGGGAATGAGCGCGAGCGACGCCGCAAGCGCGGCCGTGCGAATTATTTTCAGCATTTCAATAAGATAGGGAATATTCGCGACTTTTCAACCGATGGGCGGAACTTGTCGGTGAGTCGTGTGTTGCGCCCGGCCGCCTGAGCGGAGGCGGCTGAATCGATGGGCTACTCCCGGCCGGGATGCCAGGTGGGCGCGCCCGAATTGTACTACGCGAAGACGCGAAGACGCAAAGAGGGCGAGTCCAGCATGGCCGTCGGGATCGATCCTGCGGCTTCGCAACGATCGGCGCGGCGCCAGCTTCCCCCTTCGTCGCCCCTGCGCAGGAGCATGTGAAGAAACTGTCCGCGGCGGCGTTTCGCCGGGTTCCAGCCGGGCGCCAACTTCTCCGAATCAATGCCGTCATCCCAGCGAAAGCTGGGATCTCAATGCCTTACGGTTGCCGCCACAAGGAAGAGATTCTGGCTTTCGCCAGGATGACGAGGAGGGACAATTACTTCACACGCTCGCCGGCAGGGGCCCAAGCGGCGCCAATTGCGCACCGACGCGCCCAGCCCCCATCTCGGCTTGGGCCCCTGCCTTCGCAGGGGCGACGGGGGAGTGGGTTGGCCAACGCCTGTTCGAGCCTTGCGGCGGTGGGAAGCCCGCGGGAAACGGACGTCAATTCTGTCGGGGGGCGGCTTCCGGAGGTGCCGGCGGCGGCGTCGAGGGCGGCGCCGTCAACGGTGCCGGGGCCGGCCGGGGCGGCGTCGCCGCGATCGGGGGCGTGGGCGGCGGGAATGGCGGCGCGAGGGGGTCGCCGCCGCGCTCGAGGATTGCGCAGGGGCTCTCGTTGCCGCGCGGGCCGGCCGAGCCCCAGCGGCGGAAGCCGCGCGAATCGACGTGGAAGCGCTGGAAGCTGTAGAAGCCCAGGCCGGCCTCGGCGGCGCGGCCGGCGCGGGCGTGGACGGTGCACAGGCGGCGGAACAGCTCGGCGCGGTCGAGCGGGACGACGGGCACGAGATCGAGCGCGAAGAAATCGAGATGGGCGCTGCGCGCGGAGCCGCGGGCGCAGCGGTTGAGCACCGGATTGCGATAGCCGGAAACCGCCTCGACCTCGCCGACCGCGCCCTTGACGTGGTCGCGGATGAACTTGAGCGTCCTCACCATGTCGGGCCAGTGAGTGTGCGGCGGCACCTCGAAGGGCTGGCCGCCGCATTCGCGCCACATGCTCGCGGTGCGCAGCATCTGCCAGGTCGGCAGCACCCCGCGCACGCCGGCGGCATCCTGCCACGCCTCGAAGGAGAGGACCTGGCCGACAATGGCCGGCCCCTGGGCCAGCCAGGCCTCATATTCGGCCTGGCCCTGCCCTTCGGGGAGCTCCTGGGCGGCGGCGGGGATGGCGAGGAAGGCGAGGAGGAAAGCGAGCAGGGGGCGGATCATGTCCGGGGTTATAAAGGCGGCGGCGGCGGCGTGGGAAGGGCGTGTGGGGCGAGGCCGGGGAGCGGGCCCTTATGCGCTGAGGAGGCGGGGCTGCCGTCCTGGGACCACGCGAAGACGCGAAGGCGCGAAGGAAGCATGACACGGTCGGCAGACGGCGAGCCGCGAACCGTGCGGAGTCCGGCGGCAGCCTGGAATCCCCTCCCCATGGAGGGGGAGGGTCGGGAGGGGGCGTTCGGCGTTCGGGGGCGGGTACGGTCCGGCGACCCGGCACCCTGCGCCGTTGCGAGGCCAGTGAATCACTACCGGCGCCCGACACCCCCACCCTGCCCTCCCCCTCCAGGGGGAGAGTTTCCCGTGGCGGCGGCTCTCCGCTCTTCCTCGAGGATCCGCACGGGCGCACCCGGCAAGATCGCGCATTTGCCGGGGCGGGCGTTGCGGCTAGGCTCCGGCACGCACCAGGGAGACGGAACGATGCGGATGGCGTTGGTGGCGGCGGTGTTGGCGATGCTGGCGGGCGGGCCGGCCCAAAGCGCGCAGGACGAGCGGCCAGCCGGTGCGGCGGCGCCGGTGCCGGGCACCCTGCTGGTCGGCAACAAGGGCGAGGACACACTGAGCTTCGTCGACCTCGCCAGCGGGCGCGAGCTCGGGCGGGCACGGACGGGGCGGATGCCGCACGAGATCGCGATCTCGCCCGACGGCCGGCAGGCGGCGGTGGTCGCCTATGGCGGGCGCAGCATCGACATCTTCGACCTGGTCGGCCGGACGCGCGTGCGGACGATCGACCTCGCGCCCAACGAGGGACCGCACGGAATCGCCTGGCTGGAGGACGGCCGGATCCTCGCCACCACCGAGCGCAGCCGATCGATCGCCATCGTCGACACAAGCGCCGGCGACGCGGTGCACGCGGTCGCCACCGGCCAGGAAGGGACGCACATGGTCGCGGTGACGCCCGACCGCAGCCGCGCCTTCACCGCCAATATCGGATCGGGAACGGTGAGCGTGATCGACCTCGCGCGCGGGGAGAAATTGCGCGACCTCGCCGTCGGCGGCCGGCCGGAAGGGATCGCGCTGACTCCGGACGGGCGGACCTTGTGGGTCGGCGACCTCGAGGGCGCGCGGGTGCAGGCGTTCGATACCACAAGCTTCGATCGGCTCGCCGAGGTGCGCACGGGCGCGGTGCCGATCCGGGTGGCGGCGAGCCCGGACGGGCGCTGGATCGTCACCTCCAATCTGGGCGACGGCTCGCTCAGCGTGATCGACGCGGCGACCCGGGCACCGGTGCGCGACATCGTGGTGAGCGGCCAGCGCGAGGCCGGGCAGGTGACGATCCTGTTCTCGGCGGACGGGCGGCGCATCTATGCGGCGGAGACGGGGCGAAACACCGTCGCCGAGGTCGATTTCGAGACCGGCCGGGTGCTGCGGCGGCTGCCGGCCGGCGAGGCTGGCGACGGGCTGGCGATCGCGCCTTAGGGGCGGGCCGAGACCGCCGCGGAGGCGCAGCGAAAGCAGCGGGCGCGGTTCAGGCGCAGGAGGAGACGGGCACGCCTTCGACGTTGAAGATCTGAGTCAGGTCGCGGCGGTCGCGGACCATCATCGATGCGACCTGGCGGATATCGAGATCAGGAAACCATTCGTCGCTGATGAGGGGCTGGTAGCGGTAAACGACTTCGACGAACATCGTCGCGCCGCTGTCGGGAGCGACCACCTGACGGCCGGCCGGGCCGATGCCGGTGAGGTTCGTGTCCCCGGCGCTGCCATAGCTCGAGTTACGGCCCAGCGAGCCGCGGCAGCGCTGCCAGGTGATCCGGTAGCGATTGCTGGTGTTGGGGATCGCCATCGGCTCGAGATTGCTCAGGATGACCCGGCCATTGGCGTAGAGGCCGAGATTGCCGGCCTGCAACCCGGCACCGGTGAAGACGTCGTTGATGTGCGCCTCGCTGATCGTCCGCGCCGCCAGCAGGGTACCATTGCCCATCCGCGCTCCGTGATCGGCGATATGCAGCGCGACCTGGCTCACCCGCATGTGCGTGGTGATGTAGTTGGCGAGCTCGGCCCCGCCGACCGCCATCGTCAGAAAGACCGGCAGCGACAGCGCGAATTCGACCAGGGAGACCGCGGAGGAATCCCGAAGAATCGACTTGCGAGGTCCGGAAGGCCGCATCGCCGCCATCTCAGGGCGCCGCCGGGCAGTTGCGGACGACCGTTGGCCCGTACGTGCCCTGCTCGCCATAAGGCTGATTGTTCATCACGGTCGCGCCCTCCATCTCGACCCGGGAGGGAAGACCGATCAGCCCATTCATCGGGAACATCCGGTCATAATCCACCGAGACGGTGTAGACGACCGTGTCGCGAGCGCCGCCCTGCCCCGCATCGCCGCCATCGGCATCGTGGGCGCTGTTGCCATTATGGTCCTCATAGGGCTCGCCCTGATCGCACTCGCCATTGCCGTTGCTGTCGGTGAACGGCTCGCCCTCGGCGACTTCAGCCTCGGTGAAGGTGCGGAAGAATCGACGGCTGACGGTGACCTCGGCTTCCTCGATGCCCAGCTTGCGGAGCTGGTCCCGGACGTGGCCGTCGATCAGGGCGCGCGTGGCCTCGGCCGTTCCCGATTCAAGGCCGGAATCGCGCGCCGCCTTCTGGATCTCTCCTTCGAGCACCGAGCGCACATAGAGCGTGTGACCGGCGTCCATGGCGCCAAGCAGCAGCATGGCGATCACCGGGAGAAGCAGGCCGAACTCGGTCAGCGCCGCTCCGCGGTCGTCGGCCCAGAGACCGACCGACGCGGAGGGGCGGAAGACTGGCCGGCGCCTCATCGTGTCAGCCTCAGCTGGGATATCTGGTCGGCGATCGTCCGGAAGGTGCTGATCAAAGTCGCCGAGTTCGCCGCCGTGAAGTAGCGACCGGGAGTCGCGCAGGCGGTCATCCGGTCGACCGTGTCCTGGTCGGTCGTGCCGAAATAGACGACCCAGAGCGTGATGTTCTGGTTCCTCACCCAGTTGCAGATGGCGGAGAAGCGCGCATTGACCTGCTGGCTGAGCTGGCCACCGTCCGAACTGGCATCGTCGCAGCCGTCGGTGGGAGCGGAGCCGGTGTTGGTCTGGCGGCGATCGTACCAAGGCAGGCCGTAAGCGACATAGTTGAGGTTGCCGGTGCAGGTCTGGCCGTCAGTCATGAAGATCATGTGACGCTCGATCTCCCCCCCCTGCGGAGTGAAATCGTTCTCGTCGGCAAATATCCCGGTCGGGGACATCAGGCGAGCGCCCCAGATCATGCCGATATCGTGATAGGTGTTGGCGGACGTGTTGAGGCTGTTCACATAGTTCCGGAATACCGCCGGATCCGACCAGATTCCGAGCTTCGTGGCCGCGACCGGACAGGAATAGCTCGGGTTGTCGAAATTTTGCGTCGTGGTGACTTCGCTAGTGGTGCGATTGCCGGAGCCGTTCTCGCGCTGGAACACGGCTCGGCGAAGCATCGGACCCCAGTGGGACCCGGCGGTACCGCTCGAGGGGACCTGATCGATGTCGAGGTCGAGCGCGCCGGCCGGGATCGGCCAATAGCTCGCCTCACGGACCGTCGCCCGCTCCTCGATGCAGCCGTCCCAGGTCCAATTGCTCTTCGCGATACCTCTCGCGCCGGGCAGAGTCGCCAGCTCCCGCAAGTCATAGGTGCCCGGCGCCGGAACGGTGCCGGAAGTGCCCGTGGCATATTCGGCCGTGCCGCGAACCACATCCCGAACGCTCATCGGCTCGGCCCGGTAGGTCCAGTTGGTGAAGCCGTAGCGCCGTTCGGTCGTATATTGCTCGGTCCGGACCTGGCGCCGGCAGCTGCGATAGGTGTGGTCGCGGTCGGGGGCGCCCCAATAGCTCCAGTCCTGGTTCTCGCGGTTGTCGTTGCTGTAGGTGATGCGGGTATAGGGGTTCGAGCCCGTCACCACCGGGTTCTGCGCCGGGTTCGGCTGGAAGACGTTATCGGTGCTCTCGTTGGTGAACCGCTCATTGCGACCCCAACGCCCGCAATCGTCGCGATCGATCGACTCCGGATACACTTCCCATTGAGTCGTGTTGGAGGTGACGGTCTCGACGTCGACCGGCGTCGTGTAGTTCGCGACGCGCGACTGATAGGTCCATTCGTCCGCCATATATTCCGGCGGCAGAAGGTGGCCGACACGGACGTTGGTGGCATAAGGAACGAAGCCGAAGCGGATCTGGACCTGATTGCCCGTGCCGCCGGACGGCCCCGGCGATCCCGGCGTGCAATCCACGTCGTCGATATTGTACTTGGCGACAGTCTCGTAGAAGCACTTCACCGCGAACTGGAGCGTGTCCATCTTGCGGCTGGAGTCTCCGGGAATGGTGTCATTCATCGAGCCGGTCGTGTCGAGCACGAACATGACGTCGGTGTTGGGGAGGCGCATCTCGGCGTCGCAGGAGACGGAAATCGTCCGGGTCGATTGGCCGAAGATCCGCATCAGCGTCATCGGCACCTGGACGCTGGCCGTGCCGGTAACCCGACCGCTCGCCTCGGCGAAGGCGCGGGTCCGGTTGCTCGTGCCGTAGCTTTCATTCTCGAAATTGCCGTCGAAGAATTGCAGGGCGGCCGTATTGGCGGCGTTGTTGTTGGCGCTCCACTGACCGGCGGCCATGATCCGGCGGCCGGCGAGGGCGCCGGCGTCGCAGGCCTGCTGAAGGCGGGTCTTGACGAGATAGAGGCGGCTCATGTCGAGTGCTCCGCCGACGAGGCCGGCCAGCGGGAACAGGGAGATGGCCATGATCGCCATCATGTTGCCCGCCTCGTTGCGGGCGAGACGGGTCAGGAACGGGCGTCGCGCCGCGCCCGCCCGGCGCGCCGGGGCTCCCTGGAATACGCATCTGAGTACGCGAAAGACGGACATGCCTGCTCCCTCAACCCGAGGCGTTCACGGCCGGTGCACTAGGCCGATCATCGTTGAGGGCGAGTAAGAGAGCATAGCTAACAAGGGGTTATCCTTAATGGCCGGGTTAACCCTGGGCACGCGAAGCCGGGCAGGGCGACACTGGGCAAGGGTCATCAAAGAGGCGATGGCCACCGCAGGGACTCCGTTCGTCCTGCCCGATCGTGCCGGACCGGCTTGTGCCCGACCCGCTCCAACCGCTAGGCTCGCGCCATGACGGCGCCGATCCACGTCGACCTTCCCCACAATCTCGGCGCCGCGGAAGCGAAGCGGCGGATCGAGGCCGGCACCGGCCGGCTCGAGGAGTTCATCCCCGGCGCGGCCGAGGTCCGATCGGCCTGGACCGGCGACCGGCTCGGCCTCCAGGTGAGCGCGATGGGCCAGGAGGTGAACGCCCAGATCGACGTGCGCGAGACGGTCGTCCGGGTCGAGCTGCTGCTGCCGCCGGCCCTCGCCTTCTTCGGCAAGGCGATCGAGGCCGCGCTGAGGCGCAAGGGCACCGACCTGCTCGAGGACCGGAGCGGCGGTGCGCGGGGGTGAGCGGCGGCCCGGACGAAAGGGCGAGCCGATCCTTGAACATGAGCACGCACGGGCGTGAGCGATCCTCCCCTGCAAGGGGAGGGGGACCAGGCAACGCCTGGTGGAGGGGTGTCAGCGGATCCGCCTACGCGGCGCGCGCCGTGCCCGGCAATCGCGCTGACACCCCTCCACCGCCCTGCGGGCGGTTCCCCTCCCCTCGCAGGGGAGGATCGGAATAGAAACAACGCCCGCGCGCCGGAGAGCGGCCGGGAAGGAGAAGGAGGCGGGATGCGGCAGGTCGCGATCATTGGTTCGGGCCCGGCGGGCTATTACAGCGCCGAGGCGCTCCAGAAGCTGTTCGGCGACGAGATCCGCATCGACATGATCGACCGGATGCCGGTGCCCTACGGACTGATCCGCTTCGGCGTCGCCCCCGACCACCAGTCGATCAAGGCGGTCTATCGCCGCTACGAGAAAGTCGCCCTGTCGGGCAATGTCCGCTTCGTCGGCAACCTCACCGTCGGCGGCGACGTCTCGGTGGCCGAGCTCGCCGGCCTCTACGACGCGGTGATCCTCGCCACCGGCGCGCCGCAGGACCGGCCGCTGGACCTGCCCGGCAGCGATCTTCCCGGCGTGGTCGGATCGGCGGCGTTCGTCGGCTGGTATAACGGCCATCCCGATTTCGCGGCGCTCGAACCGCCGCTCGACGCCCCGGCGGCGGCGGTGATCGGCAACGGCAATGTCGCGCTCGACGTCGCCCGCATCCTGGCCAAGAGCCGGAGCGAGTTCGCCGGATCGGACATAGTCGGCCATGCGCTCGAGGCGCTCGAGCGGTCGGCGATCCGAACCATCCACATCCTCGGGCGGCGCGGACCGCACCAGATCGCGATGACGCCCAAGGAGCTGGGCGAGCTCGGCCATCTCGAGGATGCGGTGCCGCATGCCGAGGCCGCCGACTTCCCGGCCGAGGCGGAGGATGCGGCGCTGGAGCCGGGCGTGCGCAAGTCGGTCGCGCACCTGCGCGCCTTCACCGCGCTCGACCAGGGCGAGAAGCGCAAGCGGCTGATCTTCGACTTCTTCGCCAAGCCGCTCAGGATCGAGGGCGAAGGCCGCGCCGAGCGGCTGATCGTCGAGCGCACCCGGTTGGACGAGGGCCTGCGGGCGGTCGGCACCGGCGAGACCTATGCCGTGCCCTGCGGACTGGTGGTGAGCTGCATCGGCTACCAGACGCCGCGGATCGAGGGCGTTCCCTACGAGACCGATCGCGGCCGCTTCGCCAATGAGGAGGGACGGATCGGCGACGGGCTCTATTGCGTCGGCTGGGCGCGGCGCGGCCCGAGCGGGACGATCGGCACCAACCGGCCGGACGGCTACGAGGTGGCCGACAAGATCGCGGCGGATGTCGGCGCCGGCGCCGGCAAGCCCGGCTGGGCGGGGCTGGAGCCGCTGCTGAAGGCGCGATCGGCCGACATCGTCACCTTCCGCGACTGGCAGCGGATCGAGGCGGCGGAGACCGCCCGCGCCCGCGACGGCAGCCCGCGCGAGAAGTTCGTCGCGATCGAGGAGATGCTGCGGGCAAGGGGGGAGTGAAGGCGGCGCGGCGCACGCATCTCCTCCCCCTTCCGGCGAGAGAGGGCTTTTTTCGGCGGGAGGGACCTCGTCCGAAGACGCTTTCCGCCCGGGCCACCAGCGGCATTGCCAAGGGCGGAGCGATGGGGATAGGTCGGTCGCTCCTGATTTGCGGGGTGAAATGAGCGCCAAGGGGGCCCACGTCTTCGTCAGTCACAGCTCCGACAATCGGGAGCTGGCCAACGAGCTTGCCGCGTTCCTGGAGCGGAGGGGGATCCGCATCTGGATCGCGCCGCGCGACGTCCGGCCCGGCATGGACTATTCGGAGGAGCTGCAGCGCGCGATCGAGGAATGCGCCGCCTTCGTCGTGCTGGTCACCGACATGGCCAACAAGTCGCCTTATGTCCGCGCCGAGACGGAGATGGCGTTCAGCACGCACAAGCCGATCTTCCCGGTGCGGACGAGCAACATCCAGCCGGCGCCGGGCCTCGCCTTCTTCCTGAAGATCCGCCACTGGACCGACGCCTTCGGCAATCTGCGCGCCGACAATCTCGACCGGCTGGTGCGCGAGCTCCAGACGGCGGCCGGGGTAACCGCGCCGGCCGCCGCGACGCCGCCGCCGATCCAGGGCGCCGCCGCCTTCACCGCCGCGCCAGCGCCCCCGCCCCCGCCGCCGGGGCCCGCGCAGGGCGGACAAGCGGCCGGTTCGGCGGAGCCGCCGGTGCCGCCGGAAGGCGAGGACGAGGAAGCGTGGCGAGCCGCGATCGGGCCCAATGCCGATTTCTACATGCGCCGCTGGCGGGCGATGGAGGCGAAGAAGACGGCGATCAACTGGAACTGGCCGGCGGCGCTGGTGAGCGCCTTCTGGTTCGCCTATCGCAAGATGTGGGTGCCGATGGCCGCCGTGATCGGGGCCTCGTTCCTGCTCGGACTGGTCGCCGGCGCCGCCGGATCGGCGCAGCTCAACCTCCTGTTCACCATCGCCATCAGCTTCGTCACCGGCGGCTTCGGCAACCATCTCTATCGCCGCCAGACCCAGAAACTGATCGCGCGCACCGGCGCGCTGCCGCGCGGCGCCCAGGTCGAGGCGCTGCGCGCGCGCGGCGGGACCTCGGCGGTGGCCGTCGGCATCCTGCTCGGGATCGTCCTCCTGCTCACCCTGATCGCGCTGATCGGCGCCGCGCAGCAGGCCCAGATCGGCAATGACGGCGGCACCCTCGACACCTCGACGTCGGACAATCGGGGCGGCGGCGGATTCGATGATGGCCAGAGCGGCGATTTCACCGGCGAGAAGCCGCCGGTCGACGAGAGCGAGCTGCCGCCGGAGGAGTATCCGGCCGACTATTGAGGGCGCGTCGGGGCGGGCGGCCCAGGTGGCGATATTTTTCGCGCCCGGCGCGAACGGCGCCGCGCAGGCCGCTTGAACTCCCCCGATCACGCTCCTATAGACCCCCAGCCCCGCCGGCCCGGGAGCTTATGTTCGGGGGCCGCGCGTATCGGTCGGGGAGTAGCTCAGCCTGGTAGAGCACTGTCTTCGGGAGGCAGGGGCCGGAGGTTCGAATCCTCTCTCCCCGACCAATTACGTTCGGTCGACGCGCACGGCGCGTCGACGCGGTCCGCCGAAAGGGCCGGACCCGCTTCAGCCCATCGCAAATCGTCCCCGATAGGGCGGCCGCGACGCGCTTCCGAGTCCCCGGAAAAGCCGCGTCGGACGGCAAATCGCTCTATGATGGAGACAGGCGCCGCCCCTTCCCGCCGCGCCGGCCTCATGGGACAAAGATGTATCGCGACCAGAATGAACTGCCGGCTTTCGTGCGGACGGAAACCGAAGCCGAGGCGCGCGCGGCCGCCCTCGGCGCGGCGCTGGACGCGCTGTGCGGGACCCTGGTTTCCGAGATCGGGTTCGACACCGACGGCGCGCTCGCCGTGGTCGGCCGCGACGAGGAGGGCGAGCTGCGCTGGCGCCTCGCCGTCCGCGGCAGCGCCCGCTTCACCTTCTCCCACCGCTCAGGCGACCGGCGCTGGCTGGTCGAGGCGAATTACGATGCCGGCGCCACGCTGAGGATGAGCGAGCGGGCGATGATCCTCACCCTGTGCGGCGCCGTCGTCGAATCCTTCCACGTCGACGGCGAAGGGCTGTTCATCCGCAGCGACGACGGCCGCGCGATCGAGATCGTCCATGCCGTCAGCGGCGGCGAGGAGCTGGTCATCGAGATCGCGCCGGCCGAGCCGGAAGCGCAAAAGCTGCGGATCGTTCTTCCCGACGAGCTCGAACGTTGGGGCATCGATCCCGAAGCGTTCTGACGCCCGCGGCAGGGCGGACAGAAGGCTATCGGGCCGTTGACCGCTCAGCGTGGCGGGACGGCGGCGCCTCGAGGTTGCGCTTGATCGCTTGGCAGCCGGCCTCGACCAGCGGTCCGGCCTGGTCCGCGGCCGAGTCGGGGAGGAAATCGCTGATCCAGCGGAAGAGGGTGCCGGCGCCCGCCGGCTCGACCTGCATCGATCCATGGTGGTGACTGAACGGCCCGTCGAGCACGGTGTAGGCGAGACGGCGGCGATCGTCGTCGCGCGCGATCAGCCGCTCGTGCACAACCAGGCCGTTGGCGAAGGTGACCCGCCGCTCGCCCTCGGCCTCGCGGCAATCGACAAGAACGCCGGCGAACAGCTGGCCGGCGGCGCCGAAATCGCGAAGCGCGCGCCACGCCTCGTCCACCGGCACGCAGATCTCGATCTCGCCGACGATGCTCGCCATCCCTGCCTCCTCGCGACCGCGCGGACCGGCCGCGCCGGTCACCTTCCTGGACGCGGCTGCGCCAGCCGGGCTTGGAGAATCTTGCGGTCGCCGGCGGCGAAACGGCGAAACCGGCCCGGCGACAGGCCGGCCGCACGGCCGAAGCTGCGGACGAAATTGG
The DNA here is from genome assembly GCF_003347635.1 of Sphingosinicella terrae. Taxonomy (GTDB): domain Bacteria; phylum Pseudomonadota; class Alphaproteobacteria; order Sphingomonadales; family Sphingomonadaceae; genus Allosphingosinicella; species Allosphingosinicella terrae. Next base: position 124,602 of record NZ_QDFY01000011.1, on the reverse strand, counting down.
AGAGGTCGCCGAAGCCGACGTCGAAGGCGATGTCGGTGACCGAGACCTCCGGCTCCTCGGCGAGGCGACGGGCCGCGTTGCGCAGCCGGCAGGCGACCAGATGCTGGTGCGGCGTCGTCCCGATCAAGGCCCGGAAGCTGCGCAGGAAGTGCCAGGGGCTGAGCCCGGCCTCGCGGGCCGCGTCGAACAGGCCGACCGGCGCCGACGCATGCGCGTCTATCCAGTCGGCGGCGTGGGCGATCCGCGCCCGCAGCCGGCGATCCGCGGGAGGTGAGGAAGCAGGCTCGTCCTCGCCGGCGACGAAGCGGCGCAGCAGGATCAGGCCCGCCTCCTCGGCGCCGAGCGCGGCCCGCCCTTCGGCGCAGGCCGCGGCGAGCTCGCCCAGCCCGGCCAAGGCCGGCCCGGGCGGGAGCGCGGTCGCCTCCCAGGGCCGCGCCCGCCCCGGCAGCGTGTCGAGCAGAGCCGGCGACGGCTGGAGCGAGAGGCACAGATCGCCCCGGTCGTGATGATCGTGGGTACAGACATATTCGCGCTCGGGCCGGCCGATCATGAAGCCGCCGGCGACGAGCTGGTCGTGGCGGGCTCCGACCCGGCAGCCGAAGCTCCCCTGCCGCACGTAGGACAGAGCGTGGCGATCGGTCACCTCCGGAAAATGGACATGGTCCGGTCCCGCGGCGCAGCGATAGTCGACGATCCTGAGATCGCCGTCGGCGAGGATGCGCGCGGTCATCTATCCTCCTGCCCGCGCGCTCAGTCCGCCAGCGGCCCGAAACGCGGCTCGGCCCGGCCGAGCCGGGCGCGGATCGCCTCGCCGAGATCGGCGCTGACCAGGGTGGCGGCATTCCACAAGGCGACGTCGCGCAGCCCCTCCTCGACTGGGCGGCCGCGGCTCATGTTGAGGCTGCGCTTGGCGCCGGCGACGGCGAGCGGCGACTTGGCGGCGATGGTGCGGGCGAGCTCGAGACCGGCGGCGATCGCCGCGTCGCGGCTCTCGGCGATCCGGTTGACGAGGCCGTGGCGCGCCGCCTCCTCGGCCGGCATGCGGCGCCCGGTGAAGGCGAGCTCGCGGACCAGGCCATGAGGGAGCAGATAGCCCAGGCGCTGCAGCGTCCCGAGATCGGCGGTGATGGCGACGTCGACCTCGGCGACCTGGAGGAAGCCGTCGGCCGCGGCGACGCGAAGGTCGCAGGCGCTGGCGAGATCGACTCCGGCGCCGATGCAGCCGCCATGGATCGCCGCCACCACCGGCGGCCGCGCCTGCTCGACGGCGCTGAACGTCTCCTGCAGCCAGAGGATGTGACGCAGCCGGGCCTCGGCGGCGCGGCCGGGATCCTCGGTCGGCGGGAATTGGCGCGAGGCGTAATCGAGGTCGAGCCCGGCGGTGAAATGGCGGCCCTGGCCGCTCAGCAGGATCGCGCGGACGGCCGGATCCGACCCCAGGCGGCGGAAGGTGTCGCCGATCGCGGCGAACATGTCGCGATCCATCGCGTTCGCTTTGTCCGGCCGGGCGAGCTCGACATGGGCGACGCCCGCCTCGATCGTGACCTTCACCCGTTCGTCCATGTCCGGCTCCTTCGGCCCCTCCTATCGCCTGCCCGCGCGCCCGGGGAAAGCCCGGAGGTGGACGGTTACCGATGGTGAACTATTCGCCGGCCATTGACGTGGCGGGCCGGAATGCCCAGAATTTGTGCAGTGCAGCAGAGTATCGGGTGCTGAAGAGGATGGACCTTTCCGGCTTGAAGCTGGGACGAAACGACGCGGCCGGTGCCGGAACGGCGCCCTGGCGGCGCTCGCGCGCCCCCGGCCCGGCCGCCTTCCTTGCCGCCGGCCTGTGCTCGCCCGAGCGCCCGTGGGGCGTTCACCAGCAGCTGACCCGCCCCGCCTGCCCCCGCTGCGGCTGGGATCCCCACTCGTTCGCGGCCAGGAAGAGCGCCCGAACCCAGATCTGAAGGACGTCCCCGTTGAGTACCAGACCGATCCTGCGCGCGCGGGCGGCCGCTTCGCCGACCGAGCTCGTCACCCTCGCCGTCAAGCGCAGGCTGTGCCTCAGCGCCACCTACAACCGCAACCAGATCCGGCTGGCGCCGCATGCGCTCTACACCAAGCATGACGAGTGGCATGTCGACGGCGTCGTCCTCGAGCGCGACGGCCAGGCGCCGCGCGAGCTCAAGCTCGGCACGTTCAAGCTGACCGGCTTGAAGGCGCTGGCGCTGACCGCGGTGCCGTTCGCGCCGGAGCCGCTGTTCGATCCCCAGGCGGAGCGCTACGGCGAGGACGCGCTGCGGGTCGCCGCGCAAGCCTGAGGCGCGCCGCCCGCGGGCTTCTCGATCGGCGCCGCCCGCTTTATGAGCGGGCCATGACGCGCTTCACGGTAAACGGCCAGCCCATCCATTACCGGATGGATCCGGAGACGCCCTTATTGTGGGCGCTGCGCGACGCCTCCAACCTCACCGGCACCAAGTTCGGCTGCGGGACCGGGCATTGCGGCGCCTGCACCGTCCATGTCGACGGCAATGCCGTGCGCAGCTGCCGGGTCCGCATCGCCGATATCGAGGGCAGCTTCGTCACCACCATCGAGGGCCTGTCGCGCGACCGCTCGCACCCGATCCAGCAGGCCTTCGCCGCCGACATGGTGCCGCAATGCGGCTATTGCATACCGGGCATGATCATGGCGGCGGCGGCCCTGATCGACCGCAACGAAAGCCCGACCGACGCCGAGATCGACGCCGCCATCACCAATATCTGCCGCTGCGGCATCTATCCCAGGCTTCGCGAGTCGATCCGCCGGGCGCTCCGCATCAAGAGCGGCCGCGAACGGGTCGCCGCCGCCCCGCCGCCGGGAATCGCTCCGGAGGACGCCGCCCGCGCGGTGCCGGCGCTGCGCCCGCCGCCGCCGACGGGGCGCCGCCGTCCGTGAGGCGCCGACCCGGATCGCGCCAAGCCGCTGATAACCTGTCATTCCGTTGACGGAGCGGTTCAGGAACCGCTCATCGGTTCTCGGGCACAACTCGTCCATCATCAGGCGGGTAGCTCGCCGGCAGAAGGAGTGTTCGATGCGCAAGGCATTGATGAGTTTGATCATGGCAGCGACGGTGATGACCCCGATCGCGGCCGAAGCCCAGATGCGGGACCGCGGCGAGGCACGTTCGCAGCGGGCCGAAAGCCGCAGCGAGTCGCGCGCCGAGCGCCAGTCGCAGCGCAGCGAGGCGCGCGTCCAGCGACAGGCCGTCCGCGCGGAGCGCCAGTCCAGCCGCGCCGAACGCCAGTCGGCCCGCCAGCAGGCGCCGGCGGCGCAGCCGGTCGCGGTCGCCCAGCGCGAGCGCGGCAATCGAGGCGATCGCAACCGCGGCGACAGCGGCCGGCGCGGGAGCATCTATCCGCAGGCGTGGCAGGGTAATCCCAACGATCCCGCCCGCCAGCGCTACGAGCGGCTCGAGCGCCAGAACCAGTATCGCTACGGCACCCGCGAACAGCGCCGCGACATCCGCCAGGATCGCCGAGAGGATCGGCGCGAATCGCGGCAGGACCGGCGCGAGGATCGGCGCGACTGGCGGCGGGACCGCCGCGACGACCGCCGCGACTGGCGGCAGGATCGCCGTGCCGACCGGCGCGACTGGCGCAACGACTGGAACCGAGGCTGGCGCAACGACCGGCGCTACGACTGGAACAGCTGGCGCTACCGCAACCGGCACATCTATCGCATGCCGGCTTATTACTCGCCCTATCGCAACCATCGCTATTCGCGATTCTCGATCGGCTTCTTGCTGGAGCCGCTCTTCTACAGCAACCGCTACTGGCTGAACGATCCCTACCAGTATCGGCTGCCGCACGCGCCGGCCGGCACCCAGTGGGTCCGCTACTATAACGACGTCCTGCTGGTCGACGTCTATAGCGGCGAGGTGGTCGACGTGATCTACGACTTCTTCTGGTAGGCCCCGCGCCGACCTGAAGCCTGCAGGGCCCCGCCGGCGCGAGCCGGCGGGGCCCTTCGCCTATTCGCGGCAACGGCTCTTGTCACGCCGCCACCGGCTGTCGCATGGCAGGCGCGAAGCTTCGCAACCGGGGATATGCCGATGGCCGCACGTCTGCTCGCTTTCTTCCTGCTCGTCCTCGCCGGCTTGAGTCCGGCCGCCGCCCAGGAAGCAGCCGCCGACGTCACCGTCATCCATGCCGGCCGCCTGATCGCCGAGCCCGGCCGGCCGGCGCGCGGCCCGTCCACGATCGTCGTCGTCGGCGACCGCATCCAGAGCGTCACCGACGGGCTGCAGCCGCCGCCGGCGGGAGCGCGGCTGATCGACCATAAAGACCGGACCGTCCTGCCCGGACTGATCGACGCCCATGTCCACCTTGCCGGAAATCCGGGCGGCGAATTCTGGCGCGAGGCGGTCGATCCCGACGAATGGAACATGGTGCTCGGCATCGAGAATGCCGCCACCACCGTCCGCGCCGGCTTCACCACGGTCCGCGATCTCGGCTCGCCGCCGCAGGTCGGCCACATGCTCCGCCGCGGCACCGCCGAAGGCAGGATCGTCGGCCCGCGGATCGTCTCCGCCGGCCCGTCCATCTCGATCATCGGCGGCCATGGCGACGTCAGCGGCTTCCGCACCGAGGTGATCCATGCCCTTTCGGCGCGCAATACCTGCACCGGCCCCGAGGAATGCGCGCAGCGCGTGCGCGAGGCCTCGCGCGCCGGCGCCGACGTCATCAAGTTCACCGCGACCGGCGGCGTCCTCTCCCAGCAGGCGCGCGGGCTCGAAGCCCATTTCACCGACGAGGAGATGCGCGCGATCGTCACCACCGCCCATTCGCTCGGACTAAAGGTCGCCGCCCACGCCCACGGCGCGCGCGGGATAGAGGGTGCCGCGCGGGCCGGCGTCGATTCGATCGAGCACGGCACGTTCGCCGACGAGGCCGCGATCCAGGCGCTGCGCCGGGGCGGCGGCGCCTTCGTGCCGACCCTGATGGCCTATACCGGCATCAGCGAAGGGCTGGAGCAGGATCGCTACACGCCGCCGGTCGCGGCCAAGGTGCGCGAGACGCTGGCGCTGGTCGGCCGCGCCGCGCGCGCCGCCCGGGCGGCGGGCGTGCCGGTGGTGTTCGGCACCGATGCCGGCGTCTACGAGCATGGCCGCAACGCGGAGGAATTCGCCCTGCTGGTCGAGCGGGTCGGGATGAGCCCGGCCGAGGCGATCGCCTCGGCGACCACCGATGCGGCCCGTTTGCTCGGGCTCGAGACGGAGATCGGGCGGATCGCCCCCGGCTTTTCGGCCGACCTCATCGCCGTGTCGGGCGACCCGCTCGCCGATGTCCGCGTGCTCGAGCGGGTGGATTATGTGATGGTGCGCGGGCGCGCCGTCGAGTGACCAGGCAGGAGTGAGAGCGAGCGGATGAGTTCCAACGTCATCGACTACAAGATCGCCATCGGCCGCTGGGTCGGCGACCGGCTGGCGCGCAACCCGACCGTGTCGAAGATCCCGTCCAACCAGGTCGACATCTACGTCGCGCGCAGCTTCCTCACCCAGGGCGAATGCGCCGGCCTGATGCGGCTGATCGACAACCACCGGGTGCCGTCGCAGCTGCTCTCGCCCACCGCCGATCCGGAATTCCGGACCAGCGAGAGCTGCAACATGGATCCCGCCGATCCGCTGGTGAAGCAGATCGAGGAGAAGATCACCGACCTGCTGGGGATCCAGCCCGAGCATGGCGAGACCTTCCAGGGCCAGCGTTATGCGGTCGGCCAGCAGTTCAAGCCGCACCACGATTTCTTCCATACCGCCGAGCCTTATTGGCCGGCGATGCAGAAGAGCGGCGGCCAGCGGACCTGGACGGCGATGGTGTTCCTCAACACGCCCGAAGGCGGCGGCCAGACCGGCTTTCCGGAGGCGGGGCTCAAGATCGCGCCGCGCGCCGGCAACCTCCTCGCCTGGAACAATCTCGACGCGAACGGCCAGCCCAATCCGTTCACCCTCCACCAGGGATCGCCGGTCACCGCCGGGACCAAATATGTGATCACCAAATGGTATCGCGAGCGTCCCTGGGGCTATGCCGAATACCGCACCTACTGACGCGGCGGCGGCGACGGCGTCAGCCTGACCCAGGGCGGTTGCCCTCGCCACCCGGCTGTATTATCCAACTCCTACACCAGATGAGGATCCCGTTCCCGATGAAAAGCCGCGCCCTGCTGCTCGCCGCCTGCCTTCTCGCCTCCGCCGCCTCGCCGGCCGCCCTCGCCGCGTCGCAGCCCGCCGCCGCCCCCGCTGCCGCGACGCAGGAGAATGCGAGCGAGCGGCTGCACCGGCTGTTCCGCGACAGCGACGAGGCCAATCTCCGCCGCAATCCGATCTCGGCGCTGTTCCGCGGCGACTATCGCTATGCCGACCAGCTCGGCGACTATATCACCGATGCCTATTACGCCGCGGAGCGGACGGCGGCCGAGCAGGAGCTGGCCGCGCTCGCCGCGATCGACCGCGCCGCGCTCAATCCCACCGACCAGCTCGCCTACGACGTGTTCCGCTTCCAGCGCGAGGACGACCTCGCCGACCTGCAGCCCGACATGCTGGCGCTGACCGCGGTGCGGCCGCTCAACCATTTCTTCGGCTTCCACACCTTCTATCCGGTGCTCGCCTCGGGCAACAACACGGCGCCGTTCCGCAACGTCGAGGATTATGAGAACAACCTCAAGCGGCACCGCGAATTCGTCGCCCTCATCGACCGCGCCATCGGCCGCTTCCGCGAGGGCATGGCGAGCGGCGTCGTCGAGACCAAGCTGACGATCCGCAACGTCATCGGCCAGCTCGACACCCAGCTTGCCGATGCCCCCGAGGCGTCGCCCTATTTCGGCCCGGTGCGCGAGTTCCCCGACGGCGTTCCAGAGGCCGATCGGGCCCGGCTTCGCGAGGCCCATCTCGCCGCCATCCGCGACGGCATCTTCCCGGCCTATCGCCGGCTGCGCGATTTCCTCCAGAACGAATATCTGCCGCGCGCGCGCGACGGCGCCGGCCTGATGCACATGCCGGGCGGCGAGCGGCTCTACCGCCGCCTGATCCAGGAGAATACGACGCTGCCGCTCACCGCCGAGGAGGTCCACGAGACGGGATTGCGCGAGGTGGCGCGCATCCGCGGCGAGATGGATGCGATCCGGCAGCGGGTCGGCTTCGAGGGAACGCTCGCCCAGTTCTTCGAGCATCTGCGGACCAGCCCGCAATTCGCGCCGGAGAGCCGCGACTGGATGCGCAATCGCTATTACGAGATCGGCCGCCAGGTCGACGCCCGCATCGGCGAGATCTTCTCCACCATCCCCCGCACCCGGCTCGAGATCAGGGAGGTCGAGGCTTTCCGCGAGCAGAACGAGGCCGGCGGCTCCTATCAGGACGGCACCCCCGACGGATCGCGGCCGGGCATCTTCTACTACAATGCCTACGACCTGCCGTCGCGCCGGACCTACGGCATGGAGACGCTCTATCTCCACGAGGGCGCGCCCGGGCACCATTTCCAGATCAGCCTCGCGAACGAGAATGAAGCGCTCCCCGCCTTCATGCGCTTCGGCGGCAACACCGCCTTCGTCGAGGGCTGGGCGCTCTATGCCGAGACTTTGTGGGACGAGCTCGGCATGGAGACCGATCCGTATCAGCGCTTCGGCGGCCTCAACGACGAGATGCTGCGGGCGATGCGGCTGGTCGTCGACACCGGCATCCATTCCAAGGGTTGGACCCGCGAGCAGGGCATCCGCTACATGCTCGACAATAGCGGCCTCAGCGAGACCGAGGTGGTCGCCGAGGTCGAGCGCTACATCGCCATTCCGGGCCAGGCGCTCGCCTACAAGACCGGGCAGCTCAAGATCCTCGAGCTTCGCGCGCGGGCCGAGCAGGCGCTCGGCGACCGCTTCGACCTCAAGGACTTCCACGCCCAGGTGCTGATGACCGGCGCGCTGCCGCTGCCGGTGCTCGAGCGCAAGATCGACGACTGGATCGCGGCGCGGCGGGGCTAGGCTCTCCGGGCCCGGCGGCGGCGCCCATCCGAACCCCCGCAGGCATTCCAGATCAGCCGTGCATGCGCCGCGTCAGGCCTTCTGTTTCGCCCGCTCGATCGCCTCGGTGACGATGCGCCGCGCCACTTCGGCGCCCTCCCAATGGCCGACGCGCACCCACTTCTCGGATTCGAGATCCTTGTAGTGGGTGAAGAAATGCTCGATCTGCTGCATCACGATCTGGGGCAAATCGTCGCGCTCGCCGACATTCGAATAATAAGGGAAGGTCGTGTCGACCGGCACGGTCAGCAGCTTCTCGTCGCCGCCGGCCTCGTCCTCGAGGGAGAGGACGGCGATCGGACGGGCGCGGACCACCGAGCCGGGGATGAAAGGAGAGCGCGCGACGACGAGGGCGTCCAGCGGATCGCCGTCCGGCGACAAGGTGTGCGGGATGAAGCCGTAATTGGCGGGATAGCGCATCGGCGTGTGCAGGATGCGATCGACGAACAAGGCGCCCGATTTCTTGTCGAACTCATATTTGACGGGCTCGCCGCCGACCGGCACCTCGATGATGACGTTGAGGCTCTCGGGAGGATTGTCGCCCACGGGAATGAGATCGATGTTCATGAAACGGGGTCCTGATGATGATGACGAGGCGGCGCCGGCCGCCGGATCGCCGCAAGGGCGCGCGCGGCTCCTTCCTCGCCCCGGGGCGTCAGGTCAATGGGCAATCGCGGCGGCTCAGGCCGCCGGCACCGCCTCCAGCGCCTCGGCGATCAGGCGGCGGCTGTTGGCGATGCCGTAGAGGGCGACGAAGCTGCCCATGCGCGGTCCCTGGCTGGTGCCGAGCAGGATCTCGTACAGCGCCTTGAACCAGTCGCGCAGCGACTCGAACGGGTGCGTCTTCCCGACCTCGTACACCTCGTTCTGGATCGTCTCGGAATCGCTGTCCTCGGCGAGGCGGCCGAGGCGCGCGTCGAGATCGCGGAGCGCCGCGGCCTCGATGTCGGTCGGCGGCCGCCGGCGCAGCGAGCCGGCGATGAAGTCGCGGAAATAAGCGAGGGCGTAGTCGAGCAGGGCGTCGAGCTTGGGATGGCTGTCGGGCGACGCTTCCGGGCAATAGCGCCGGACGAAGCCCCAGAGCAGGTCCTTGTCGTCGGTCGAGGCGACGGCGACGAGGTTCAGCAGCAGGGCGAAACTGATCGGCATCTGCGCCGCCGGCACCTGGCTGGCATGGACGTGATGGACCGGATTGCCGAGCTTCTTGTCGATCTCCTGATCGGGATAGGCGGCGAGGAACTGGTGATATTCGTCGACCGCCTTCGGGATCACCGAGAAGGAGAGCTGCTTGGCCTTGCGGGGATCGCGGTAGATGTAGAAAGCGAGGCTCTCCTCGGGCGCATAGGTCAGCCACTCGTCGATGGTGACGCCATTGCCCTTGGTCTTCGAGATCTTCTCGCCATTCTCGTCGAGGAACAGCTCGTAATTGAAGCCTTCCGGCGGTCGTCCGCCCAGGATACGGGCGATCTTGCCGCTCTGGATGACGCCATCGATATGGTCCTTGCCGGACATTTCGTAATCGACGTAGAGTGCGACCCACCGCGCCGCCCAGTCGACCTTCCACTGCAGCTTGGCGCCGCCGGAGAGAATGGACTGGTCCACCGTCTCGCCTGTCTCGGGCTCGACATAGCGGATCAGTCCCGCTTCCGGGTCGACGACCTGGACGGGAACCTGGAGCACCTTGCCGTTGACCCGGCTGACCGGGAGCACCGGCGAGTAGGTCTTGCGCCGCTCCTCGCGCAGCGTCGGCAGCATGACGGCCATGATGTCGTCGAACGTGCGAAGCACCTGGCGCAGAACCTCGTCGAACCTCCCCGAGCCATAGCAGTCGGTGGAAGAGAGGAACTCGTAGTCGAAGCCGAACCGGTCGAGGAACTGGCGCAGCAGGCCGTTATTATGGTCGGCATAGCTCTTGTGGCCGCAGCCGAACGGATCCGGCACCTTCGACAGCGGCTGGTCGAGATGCTCGTGCATCATGTCCTGGTGGGGAACGCCCGGCGGCACCTTGCGCATGCCGTCCATGTCGTCGGAGAAGGCGATGAGCCGGCTCGGCCAGTCGACCATCTCCGAAAGAGCGTGGCGCACCATCAGGGTGCGCGCCACCTCCTGGAAGGTGCCGAGATGGGGCAGGCCGGAGGGGCCATAGCCGGTCTCGAACAATATGGGGCGCTCGCCGGGCCCGTCCGGATAGCGCTTCAGGAGCTTGCGCGCCTCCTCATAGGGCCAGGCCTTGCTGACATTCGCCGCCTCGCGAAGCTCCGATGGCACCGACACTGTTGTCCTTTCGTTCCGCGCAGTCCATGCCGGGCGAATGGCCGCCTCTTTGCCCTATCCGGCGCTCCACGCAACCCATGCCGGCATCTGGATCGCCCAGCCGGACGGCGAGATCGCGGCCGTCGGCCGCGGCGAGGCGATCGCGCGCGCGGCCGAGACGCCGATGATCATGCTCAACGCGCCCCTGGTCGGCAACCGGCTCGGCTATCCCGATTTGTCCGGCCTGGACCTGCTCGAGCTGTACGCGTTCGTCCATCCGGCGCGCTTCGCGGTGCCGACGCCGAAAGGGCTGGCGCAGGCGCTCGGGCTAGACGCCCCGGAGAGCGCGAGCGAAGCGGCCCGATTCCTGCGCGACGCCGCCGCCGCCCTGCTCGACAGGCTCGGCGAAGACTGGCCGGAGCGCGAGGGCGCCTGGGCGTCCGCGCAGGCGCTTCACCGGCTGCGCTGGCCTTGGGCGGGGCTGGTCGGCCAGCGGCTGCGGCGACCCGACCGGGACGAGCGCTGGCTGTTCAGCCGGCTCCCCGAATGGGAGGAAAAAGGCGGCCGGGCGCAGCCGCGGCCGGTCAGCATCGATGCCGAGGCGGCGGTGGAGCGTCTGGCGCGGCTGACCGGGCGTGGTTCGGAGCCGCGCGAGGGGCAGCGCGCCTATGCCGCGCGCGCCACCGCCGTCTTCGCGCCGCGCCGCGCCGAGGGACAGCCGAACCTGCTCCTCGCCGAGGCCGGCACCGGCATCGGCAAGACGCTCGGCTATCTCGCGCCCGCCTCCGTCTGGGCAGAAGCGGCGGACGGCGCCGTCTGGATATCGACCTATACCAAGGCGCTCCAGCGCCAGCTCGACCGGGAGGGCGTCAGGCTGTTTCCCGACGAGGCCGAGCGCCGCCGCCGGATCGTCGTGCGCAAGGGACGCGAAAACTATCTGTGCCTGCTCAACCTCGAGGACGCGCTGCAGGGCGGCTTTGCCGGCCGCGCGGCGGTGCTGGCGCAGCTGGTCGCGCGCTGGGCCGCCTATAGCAAGGACGGCGACATGGTCGGCGGCGACCTGCCCGGCTGGCTCACCAGCCTGTTCCGGCGGGCGGGCGCGACGGCGCTGACCGACCGGCGCGGCGAATGCGTCTATGCCGGCTGCCCCCATTATCGCCGCTGCTTCATCGAACGGGCGGCGCGCGCGAGCCAGGATGCGGATCTGGTCATCGCCAACCATGCCCTCTTGATGGTCAATGCCGCGCGCGGCCGCGAGAGCGGACAGATCCCGACCCGGATCGTGTTCGACGAGGGCCACCACCTCTTCGACGCCGCCGATTCGACCTTCGCCGCCGCCCTGACCGGGCAGGAAGCGATCGAGCTGAGGCGCTGGATCGTCGGACCGGAAGGCAAGTCGCGCGGGCGGCGGCGGGGCCTCGCGGCGCGCCTGTCCGACGTCGCCTCCTATGACGAAGCCGGCGCGGAAGCGCTCGAGGCCGCAGTGCAGGCCGCCGGGGAGCTTCCCGGCGACGGCTGGCTGCAGCGGCTCGCCGAAGGCATCGCGCTGGGACCGATCGAGAAGCTGCTCGCCGCCGTCCGCGGCACCGTCTTCGCGCGCGCCACGGCGCAGGACGCCGGCTACGGCCTCGAGACCGAGCTCGCCGAGCCCGATTCAGCGCTCGTCGACGCGGCGGCGCCGGCGGTCGAGGCGCTCGAGCGATTGCTGCGGCCGCTGGTCGCGCTGTCAAAGCGGCTGGAGGCGGTGATCGAGGATTCGCCGGACTGGCTCGACGCGCAGGCGCGGGCACGGGTCGAAGGCGCGATCGGCGGGCTGACCTGGCGCTGCCAGACGCTGTCCGGCTGGATCGCGCTGGCGGCCCGGATCGGCGGCCCCGCCGACGCGGACTTCGTCGACTGGCTGGCGGTGGACCGGGTCGAGGGGCGGGAGTTCGACATCGGTCTCCATCGTCACTGGCTCGACCCGACCCGTCCGCTCGCCGAGGTCGTGATCAAGCCCGCCCACGGCATCCTGGTCACGTCGGCGACCCTGCGCGGCGGCGGCGAGGATTGGAGCCATGCCGAGGCGCGCACCGGCGCCTGCCACGTCCCCAGCCCCGCCGGCCGGTTCGAGGCAGCCAGCCCGTTCGACTATGCCGCTTCGAGCGAGGTGCTGATCGTCACCGACGTCCGGAAGGGCGACATCGCCGCGCTGGCCGGCGCCTATGGGCGGCTGATCGAGGCGGCGCAGGGCGGAACGCTCGGCCTGTTCACCGCCATCCAGCGGCTGCGGGCGGTGCACGCGCGGATCGCCGACCGCCTCGCCCGCGCCGGGCTGCCGCTCTACGCCCAGCATGTCGACCCGATCGATACCGGCACCTTGGTCGACATCTTCCGGGACGATCCGCGCGCGTCGCTGCTCGGCACCGACGCGCTTCGCGACGGCGTCGACGTCCCCGGCGATTCGCTCCGGCTCGTCGTGATGGAGGGCGTGCCGTGGCCGCGACCGACGGTGCTCCATGCCGCGCGCCGGGCCGCCGGCGGCGGATCCGCCTATGACGACCGGGTGGTACGGGCACGGCTCGCCCAGGCCTTCGGACGGCTCATCCGGCGGAGCGGCGATCGGGGCATCTTCGTCCTTCTCTCCGCGGCGACGCCCACCCGCCTGCTCGGCGCCTTTCCCCCCGGAGTGCCGGTGCGGCGGGTTCATCTCGCCGAAGCCATCGAGCATGTAGGTGAGCGACTCGCCGGCGCCGAATCAGCGGTCGCCTGCCGGGAAGACGCATGAAGATCCTGACGCTGCTGAGGCACGCCAAATCCGGATGGGACGATCCGGCGCTACGCGATTTCGACCGACCGCTGAACAAGCGCGGGCGGAGAGCGGCGCGCACGATCGGCCGCGAGATGCGCAGCCGCGGGATCGATTTCGACGCGGTCATCGCCTCCCCCGCCGCCCGGGTGGTCGAGACGCTCGCCGATCTCGCCGACGGCTATGGCCGGCCGATCCACGCGGACTATGACGAGCGTGCCTACCTGGCGACGGCGGCGGCGCTGCTCGAGCTCGTCCGGCAGGCCGATGACGGCGCCGACCGGCTGCTTCTGGTCGGCCACAATCCGGGGCTCGAATCGCTGGCGCTGCTGCTGACGCGGGAAGAGGAAGGCGACGGGCTTCGCCGCGTCCTCGCCGAAAAATACCCGACCGCCACCCTTGCCGAGATCGCCTTGCCCATCGACCACTGGCACGACGTCGAGGCCGGTGCCGGCCGGCTGAGCCGATTCATCCGGCCGCGCGACGTCGATCCGGAGCTCGGTCCGGAGGACGCCTAGGACAGGCTGCGTTCCGATAGCATCGGAACGGCCGCGCCAGGCTATGGGAAGGCCGCGATTTTCGAGTCGCCAGACGATAACGTCCGACTGCAATCGCTTAGAATCTTGAACGAACGTTCCCGGCCTGGCCGACAGGCGTCAGGTTCGCGCTGTCGCGAACCGGCTCAGACCTCGGCTTCAGCGAGGGCGTCGGCGAGGCTGCGGCGGATCTCCCGCAGTGCCTCCACCGGAAAAGGGGATGATGGAGTCTCCGGCGGTGGGGGAGACCCGGCAGCAGGCGAGATCGAAGTTGCGGCCGGATCGTCGGCATCGCCGCGCGCGAGCAGCTGCTGAACCCCCTTTATGGTGTAGCCGTCTTCGTTGAGGAGCTTGTTGATCCGTCTCGCGAGAGCGACGTCGGCGGGCCGGTAATAGCGCCGGTTGCCCGCGCGCTGCAGCGGCCGCAGCTGCGGGAAGCGCGTTTCCCAATATCTCAATATGTGCTGCGGCAGCCCGAGCTCGGCGGCAAGCTCGCCGATCGTCCGGAAGGCGTGTTCGCTCTTCTGGGTCGGCGGGGCCATCCGGCGATCAGCCGCCGCGGGCGATCCGCTCGCGCATGATCTGACTGGCGCGGAAGGTAAGAACGCGGCGCGGCGCGATCGGGACCTCGACCCCGGTCTTGGGATTGCGTCCCACCCGCTCGCCCTTGTCGCGCAGGATGAAACTGCCGAAGCCGGAGATCTTGACGTTCTCCCCGTCGCCCAGGGCACCGCACATATGGCCGAGAATGCCCTCGACGATGTTGGCGGAATCGGCGCGGGAAAGGCCGATCTCCCGATGCACGATATCGGCGAGGTCGGCGCGCGTCAGCGTGCCCACGGACGGCTTCCTGATCGTCCCTGCGTCTGCCATTGAAGGTGTACCTCCCGCTCGGTCAAGCGACACTAATCCAGGTTCACGTCGAGCGCAACGTGAACCTGTCACAACAACATGCCGGACCGCCCCGGATTCACGGTGAGAATCGGGGCCGACCTGCCGTTCGCGCCGCTCCCCCGGGCAGCGCGCGGCGCCCTTCATAGAGTCGGCAGGCCGGCGAGGCCAGTCCGGCAGGGGCCAAGTCGTACCGGATCGGGAAAGCCGCGCCGCACGGCCATCGCCTATTCTGGCGCGAGTGGACCGGCTTTCCCTGTCAGTAGCGCAGGACGGCGGCCCCCCAGGTGAAGCCGCCGCCCATCGCCTCGAGGACGACGAGATCCCCCTTGCGGATGCGCCCATCGCGAACGGCGACGTCGAGCGCGAGCGGCACCGATGCGGCCGACGTGTTGGCATGCTGGTCGACGGTTACGATCACCCGCGCCGGGTCGAGCCCGAGCTTCTTCGCGGTCGCGTCGAGAATGCGCTTGTTCGCCTGGTGGGGAACGACCCAGTCAACTTCCTCGGTGCGATGACCGGCGGCGGCCAGCACCTCGCCGAGCACCTCGGCGAGGTTGACGACGGCGTGGCGGAACACCTCCTTGCCCTTCATCCTGAGCTTGCCGACCGTGCCGGTGGTGGAGACGCCGCCGTCGACGTAGAGCAGGTCGTTGTGCCGGCCGTCGGCGTGGAGGCGGGTGGCGAGAATGCCCTCGTCCTCGACATCGCGCGCCTCGAGCACGACCGCGCCGGCGCCGTCGCCGAACAGGACGCAGGTCGCGCGATCCTCCCAGTCGAGGATCCGGCTGAAGGTCTCCGAGCCGATCACCAGGGCATGATCGGCCATCCCCCCCTTCACCATGTTGTCGGCGATCGACAGGGCGTAGAGGAAGCCGGTGCAGACCGCCTGCACGTCGAAGGCGATGCAGTCGTCGATCCCGAGCGCGGTCTGGACCCGGGTGGCGCTGGAGGGAAAGGTCTGGTCGGGCGTGGCCGTGGCGAGGACGATGAGGCCGATCCGGTCGGCGGCGATGCCGGCGGCGTCGAGCGCCTTTCGCGCCGCCTCGGTCGCGAGCGTGGCCGTGGTCTCGCCGTCGGCGGCGATGTGACGCGCCTCGATGCCGGTCCGCTCGACGATCCACTCATGGGTCGTCTCGACCCGCTCGGCCAGTTCCTGGTTGGTGACGCGGCGCGGCGGCAACGCCGCTCCCGTGCCGACGATGACGGCGCGGCGGGTCATTGCGCCGCCTGGCTGTTGGGCAGGGACACGCTGGCGAGATCCTCGCTGATCTTCCGGGTGAGGTCCTCGCGCACCATCCGCGCCGCGACCCGGATCGCGTTGGCGACGCCCTTGTCGTTGGCGCTGCCGTGGCTCTTCACGACCAGCCCGTTGAGACCGAGGAAGACGGCGCCATTATGATTGTTCGGATCGAGATGGTGACGCAGCAGTTCGGTGGCCGGGCGCGAAATGAGAAAGCCGATCTTCGACCGCACCGAGCTGGTGAAGGCGCGCCGCAGGAGATCGGTGACGAATCGCGCCGTGCCCTCCACCGACTTGAGCGCGATATTGCCGGAGAAGCCGTCGGTGACGACCACGTCGGCCCCGCCACGCGAAATCTTGTCCGCCTCGATGAACCCGTCGAAGCTCATGCCCACGTCGGTGGAGCGTCGCAGGATCGCCGCCGCCTCCTTGAGCTCGTCCGTCCCCTTGAGCTCTTCGGTGCCGATGTTGAGCAGCTGGACCCGCGGCCGATCGAGGTCGAGCACGACCCGGGCATAGGCCGCGCCCATGACCGCGAACTGGACCAGATTCTGGACGTCGCACTCGGTATTGGCGCCGAGATCGAGCATGACGAGGTCGTTCTCGCCCAGCGTCGGCAGCAGCGCCGCCAGAGCGGGGCGGTCGATGCCCGGCATGGTGCGAAGTGCCAGCTTCGCCATCGCCATCAGCGCCCCGGTATTGCCGCCCGAGACCGCCGCCTGCGCCTCACCGGCCTTCACGGCCGCGATAGCGCGGCCCATCGAGCTGGTCTTGGCGCGCCGGATCGCCTGGCTCGGCTTCTCGGTGCCGGCGATGACGTCGTCGCAATGGACGATCTGACAGGCCGCGGCGAGCGCCGCGTGGCCGTCCAGCTCGGCGCGGATCGCCGACTGGTCGCCGAACAGCAGGAATGTGAGGTCGCTCCGACGCTCGAAGGCGCTAGCGGCGCCGGCGACCATGGCCGGGGGACCGGAATCGCCCCCCATGGCATCGATCGCGATCCGGGGCCCGCTGGCCAAAGCTGCCGCCTCCCCTCTTAAGGAAAGATGCGTGTCACGCCTCGGTCTTCAGGATCTCGCGACCCTTATAATGGCCGCACGCCTGGCACACATTGTGCGGCTGGCGGAGCTCGCCGCAATTCGGGCATTCCTGAAACTGCGTGACTTTGAGCGCATCGTGGCTGCGACGCATGTTGCGCCGCGACGGCGAGGTCTTTCTTTTGGGAACGGCCATGTGGCACCTGCTCTTGAAGGTTCGGTTGCATGATGTGGCGAGCGCAAGCCCCGAGATCAACGGCCCTACCGGCCGCTGGCCTCGCGGCCGTGAGCTTCTCGCGTGAAGGCAGCGGCCTATAGCGATTCCGGCCAGAGTTGCAAGCGCGGCCACCACGTGCGAACGGCAGGCGAGACGAGGAAGGGGTAAAAGATGATCCTGCCGATCACCCTCACCATCGCCGGGGCCGCGGCGATCCTGCACATCTGGCTGAGCGTTCGGGTCAGCAGCCTGAGGCGTCGGCTCCAGATCGGCGTCGGCGATGCCGGCAACGAGATGATCGCGCGCCGGATGCGCGCCCATGGCAATTTCGCCGAGAACGTGCCGATCTTCCTCATCCTGCTGTTCGCGCTCGAGCTGGCGACCGGCGGCAGCCTGTGGCTGTGGGGCGCCGCGATCCTCTTCATCCTGGCCCGCATCGCCCACGCCTTCGGCATGGACCGGCCCGGCGCCAATCCGCTCCGCGTGGGCGGCATCACCCTGAGCTGGCTGGTGCTGCTTGGGCTCGGCCTCTTCGCGATCCTGATCGCCTATCAGAGTCCCGGCCTGAGGGGCGGCATCGAGATCTCGCCCAGGCAGCGCGCCGCCGCGCAGATCTGATCCCGCCGCCGCCGGTCAGGTCCGCGCCAACGCGCGATCGCCGACGAACGGGTTGGTGCGGCGCTCCTGGCCGAAGGTGCTCATCGGACCGTGGCCGGGGACGAAGGCGGTGTCTTCACCGAGCGGCCAGAGCTTGCCGGTGATCGCCTCGATCAGGTCCCGGTGATTGCCCATCGGGAAATCCGTGCGGCCGATCGACCCCTGGAACAGCACGTCGCCGACGATGGCGAGCTTCGACGAGGGGTGGTGGAAGACCACGTGGCCGGGCGTGTGGCCGGGGCAATGATAGACGTCGAAGACGAGGTCGCCGACCGTCACTCGGTCGCCATCGACGAGCCAGCGATCGGATTCGAAGGTCTTGCCGGTGATGCCGTAATTGCGGCCGTCATCCTCCAGCCGCGAGATCCAGAAGCGATCGGCCTCGTGCGGTCCCTCGATCGGCACGCCCAGTTCCTCGGCGAGCAGCTTGGCCGAGCCGCAATGATCGATATGGCCGTGGGTGAGCAGCAGCTTCTCGACCGTCACGCCATGCTGGCGCGCCGCCGCCTTGAGGCGGTCGAGGTCGCCGCCCGGATCGGTGAACGCGCCCTTCATCGTCGCCGTGCACCAGATCAGGCAGCAATTCTGCTGGAGCGGCGTGACCGGGATGATCGCCACCTTCATCGGAGGATTGGTCATGCCGGCGAGATGGCGCGCGCCGCGGCGCGATACAAGCGCGAAGACGGCTGCTAGGGTCCGAACTCGATTAGGAGGCGGTCGTGACGGGTTCGATTTTGTTGTCCGGCAAGGAGCAAGGAGGGAGCGATGCTTGTGCATCGTGACCGACGCCGCGACGCCGTCCGGGCGGCAAAAGCGAGCCCGCCGCTTCGCGGTCGGCCGGAGGCGGCGGCTGGCTTCGTCGATCGGTTTGGCCGGGCGTCCAGCCCGGCCTGCGCCGCTCTCCTATCCAGCCGCCTCCTCCGGCCGATCCCGATCCGCCTCCTAAGCGAGTTTGGACCCTGGGCTATGCCGATGCGCGCCTCGTCCCTCCTCGCCGCCCTTCTCCTTCTTTCCGGCTGCACCTTCGGGGGAAGCGGGATCGCTCCGTTCACCCCCGCGCCCGCCGCGCCATCCGAGGACGAGCTCGAGGTCCCCTATGTGCCGACGCCGCGCCCGGCCGTGGAGGCGATGCTCGACATGGCGGCGATCGACCCGTCCGATTATCTGATCGATCTCGGATCGGGGGACGGGCGCATCCCGATCATGGCCGCGCAGCGCGGCGCCCGGGCGCTCGGAGTCGATATCGATCCCGCCCGCGTCGCCGAGGCCGGCGCCGCCGCGCGGCTGGCCCAGGTCGAGAACCGCGTTCTCTTCCGGCGTCAGGACCTGTTCGTCACGCCGCTACGGGATGCGACGATCGTCGCCCTCTATTTGATGCCCGAGCTGAACCTGCGGCTGCGCCCGCGGCTGCTCACCGAGCTGCGGCCCGGGACGCGCGTCGTCAGCCACAATTTCGACATGGGCGACTGGCGCCCCGACGCTCGGCGCGAGGTCGGCAATTCCCGGCTGTTCCTGTGGGTCGTTCCCGCCCCGGCCGAGGGTCGATGGCGCCTGCAGATGGCGGATGGGCGAGAGACGCTGCTCGAGCTCGAGCAGCGCTTCCAGGATGTCGGCGGATCGCTCGATGGTCGGCCGCTGCGCGACGCCACGCTGAGCGGACGCCATCTGCGCTTCACCATCGATCTCCCCGAAGGCACCCGGACCTTCCTGGCGCTCGTCGAGGACGCCGCGATCGTTCCCGATCCGCAGGCGGAGGGGCCGCAGGACTGGCGCGCGGCACGCCTGCCCTGATGCGACCTTCGCCGAGCGCCGGGACCTTCCGGCAGCGCATTCGTTTCGATGGAGGACATCCGCCTTGCCAGGCGACCGTGACCGGCGGAAAGTGGACGATCATGATCGAAGCAAAGATCTCCCGTTCGGCCCGGCGCGCCGCATCGCCCGCGCAACGCGCCGGTAGAGAAACGAGGCCGGCTTGATCGTCCAGTTCGCGGCGCTGCCCTGGCGTGTCGATCCGGATAAGGGCGTCCAGGTCCTGGTCATCACCTCCCGCGACACCGGCCGCTGGGTGATTCCGAAGGGCAATCCGATGCCGCGTCTCAAGGGGCATGAGACGGCCGCGCGCGAGGCGCATGAGGAAGCCGGGATCGACGGCCATGTCAGCGCCGTGCCGATCGGCCATTACGAATATGAGAAGCGCCGGCGGTCCGGGCCGGACGCCACGGCCTTCGTCACCGTCTATCCGATGCTCGTCACCCGTCAGCACCACGCCTGGCCGGAGCGCCACCAGCGCACCCTGCGCTGGCTGGAGCCCCGCAAGGCGGCGATGGCGGTCGACGAGCCGGGCCTGCGGGAGCTGATCCTGGCGCTCGGCGAGAATCCGCAGAAGTTTGCGGATGGGGCGGCGGTTGATATGGGCGGCCATCGAGTCGCCAGGGGGTCAGGAATGGTGAACTTCATCCGGGCGATCATGCCCAAGGAAGACCGGTTCTTCGACATGTTCCAGCGGCATGCCGAGATCCTGGTCGAGGGCGCGGACGCGATGGCGGCGATGTTCGCGGGCGAGCAGGGCATTCCCGAATCCTGTCGCCGTATCGAGGAGCATGAGAATGCGGCGGACGACGTCACGCGGGACGTCCTCGTCGCCGTGCGGCGCTCCTTCATCACGCCGTTCGACCGCAGCGCCATTACCGCCCTCGCCTCCTCGATGGACGATGCACTCGACGAGATGTGGCAGACGGCGAAAGCGATCACGCTCTACGAGGTGACCAGCTTCGAGCCCGAGATGCTGGAGATGAGCCGGCACGCCGCCGAGGCTGCCCGGCTCGTGCGCGAAGCGGTGCCGCTGCTGCGCAAGGTCGGCCGCAACGCGGCCCGGCTCCACGAGATCACCGAGAAGATCGTCCACCTCGAAGGCAAGGCGGACGGCCTGCACGAGAAGGGGCTGAAGGCGCTCTACCAGGCCCATGTCACCGATCGGCCGATGGCCTTCTTCGTCGGGCGCGAGATATACAGTCACGTCGAGCGCGTCCTCGACCGGCTCGAGGACGTCGCCGACGAGATCCAAGGCATCGTGATCGACCACGCTTAAGGGTCCAAACTCGACCAGGAGGTGGCCGTGACGGATCGGATCTTGCTCTCCGGCAAGGAGGAAGGAGGGAGCGATGCCGATGCATCGTGACCGACGCAGCGACGCTGCCCGGGGGGCAAGGTGCAGCAGGTCGCCATGTCCCCCGGACATGGCTGCGGATTGCCGGGGGCAATCCGCACCTGCGCACGGCCCGCCGCTTCGCGGTCACCTCCTGATCGAGTTTGAACCCTGATGGAACCAACCCTGGCCTTCCCGCTGCTGGTCGCGCTGATCGGCGTCGCTTTGCTGTTCGATTTCCTCAACGGGCTCCACGACGCCGCCAATTCGATCGCCACCGTGGTATCGACGCGGGTGCTGACGCCCCAGATCGCGGTGCTGTGGGCCGCCTTCTTCAACTTCATCGCCTTCCTGTTCTTCGGGCTGCACGTCGCCGAGACGATCGGCCGTGGCATCGTCGACCCCCTGATCATCGATCCGGCGGTGGTGTTCGGCGCCCTGATGGGGGCGATCGCCTGGAACGTGATCACCTGGCTGCTCGGAATCCCGTCGAGCAGCAGCCATGCGCTGATCGGCGGCCTGCTCGGCGCCGGCATCTCGAAAGGCGGCCTCGCCGTCGTCGAATCTTCCGGCGTGCTCAAGACCAGCGTCGCCATCTTCCTGTCGCCGATGCTGGGCATGCTCGTCGCCCTGATCCTGGTCGTGCTCAGCTCCTGGCTGTTCAAGCCGGTCAACGCCTCCTATTCGGACCGGATCTTCCGCCGCCTCCAGCTGATCTCGGCCGCCGCTTATTCGCTCGGCCACGGCGCCAACGACGCCCAGAAGACGATGGGGATCATCGCCGTCCTGCTGTTCAGCCAGGGGATGCTCGGCAACAGCTTCCACGTGCCCTTCTGGGTGGTGATCTCCGCCCAGGCCGCGATGGCGCTCGGGACGCTGATGGGCGGATGGCGGATCGTCCACACGATGGGATCCAAGATCACCCGGCTGAGCCCGCACCAGGGCTTCTGCGCGGAGACGGGCGGCGCCATCATGCTGTTCTCGGCGACCTCGCTCGGGGTCCCGGTGTCGACCACCCACACCATCACCGGGGCGATCATGGGCGTCGGCGCCGCCCGTCGCTTCTCGGCCGTCCGCTGGGGCGTCGCCGGCAATATCGTCCTCGCCTGGGTGGTCACGATGCCGGCGGCCGGCCTGATCGCCGCCGCCTTCTATTGGATAACGCGGCTGTTCTGAGGGCCGGGGTTCCCAGTCACTCGGAAAGCCAATGCTCCGCGTCCATCGAATGATGGAGGTCCCGCACGATCCGGACCGTCTCGTCATCGAGGTCGTAGAGGATGCGGTGGCTGCGGTGCGGGAGGCAATTTATGGCGGGAGTCACGTCGATGCGGACGCCGGCCCTGGGATGCCGGCCCAGCAAGGCAAAGGACTTCTCGAAGCTCCGGAGATAATCCTCGCCCACCGTCCGGCCGAATCTGGCGACGCTATATTCGAGGATTTCCGATAGATCCGCCGCAGCGGCCGTGCGAAGTCGAACCTCAGCCACGCCGGGCAGCGATGATGCCCTCGATCGTCTGTTCACTCGACGGCGAGGCCCGCCCCGGCATCGATGGCCGCCTGAAGACGAGCCTTCGCCTCCGCGGCATCCTGGTCGCGCCGCATGAGGTCGCGAACATAATCGCTCGCGCTGCTGTACCGGCCTTCGGCGACGCGGGCATCGGCCCACGCCTTGAGCTTGTCCGGCAACGAGATATTCAGCTGCGCCACGAGCCCTATCTACGAATTCGTACGAATTTGCGTAAGGTCGGCTCAGCACTCGACGACATTGACGGCGAGGCCGCCGAGGCTGGTCTCCTTGTAGCGCTCGTTCATGTCGAGGCCGGTGCGCCGCATCGTCTCGATCACCTGGTCGAGGCTGACCCGATGCGATCCGTCGCCGACGAGCGCGAGGCGCGAGGCCTCGATCGCCTTGATCGCGCCGACCGCATTGCGCTCGATGCAAGGCACCTGGACGAGCCCGCCGACCGGATCGCAGGTGAGGCCGAGATTATGCTCCATGCCGATCTCGGCCGCATTCTCGACCTGCGCCGGCGTGCCGCCCATCGCGGCGGTGAGCCCGCCGGCGGCCATCGAGCAGGCGACCCCGACCTCGCCCTGGCAACCGACCTCGGCCCCGGAGATGGACGCATTTTCCTTGAACAGGGAGCCGATCGCCGCGGCCGTCAGCAGGAAGGTCCGCACGCCCTCGTCGGTCGCCCGCGGCGTGAAGCGCTGATAGTAACGCAGCACCGCGGGGACGATGCCGGCGGCACCGTTGGTTGGGGCCGTGACGACGCGCCCGCCCGCGGCATTCTCCTCGTTGACCGCGAGCGCCCACAGATTGACCCAGTCGATGACGGTCAGCGGGTCGGAAAGCGCGCGCTCGGCCCGTTCGGTCAGCAGCCGGTAGAGAGCCGGCGCGCGCCGCTTCACGTTGAGGCCCCCGGGCAGGATCCCGTCAACCGCCATGCCGCGGTCGATGCAGGCGGACATGACCTCGACGATCGCGTCGAGCCGGCGATCGATCTCCGCGTCGTCCAGAGCCACGCGCTCGTTCGCGCGGGCGATGTCGGCGATGCTCATCTCCTCGCGCGCCGCGATCCTGAGGAGCTCATCGCCCGACGAGTAGCGAAACGGTACGTCCCAGCCGCCCTCGGGCGGAGCGTTGCGCGCCACCTCGGCTTCACCCACCACGGCGCCGCCGCCGACCGAGTAATAGACGGCGCTCTCGCTTCCGCCGCCGATCAAGGCGGCGGTGAAGCGCAGGCCGTTCGAATGATGCGCCAGCCGCTCGCGCTGATGGAAGCGCAGGTCGCGCGGCTCGTCGAAGGCAATCTCCGCATCGCCGCCGAGCCGGAGCATACCGGTTTCCCTTATGTGCGCGACCGTCCTCTCGGCGGCGTCGGGATCGATCCGGTCAGGCCGTTCGCCGGAAAGACCGAGGAGAATGGCCCGATCGGTCGCGTGCCCTTTTCCGGTCAAGGCGAGCGATCCATAGAGATCGACCTCGATCCGCTCCACCCTGTCGAGCCCGGCGCCGCCGCGCAGCCCCTCGACAAAGCGGCACGCCGCCGTCATCGGACCCATCGTGTGTGAACTGGATGGACCGACGCCGATCTTGAACAGATCGAAAGTGCTGCAGACCAAGGACTTTCTCCGGACGGGGGGCGGACCGTGCCGACTTGGGAGCGGGGCCGGAGGATGACAAGCGAAATGCGCCCCTTCGTCCTCCTCGACGATTCGCGTCCGGACGGCCGTGCCCGTCTTTACGAAGCGCCCGCGGAGATCGTCGAGACGCGCGATCCGGCGATGATGCCCACCTGCCTGCAGCGGCTCCGGGGCCGCGACGCCGCCGGATTCCTGTCTTATGAGAGCGGCCATGCGCTCGAGCCGAAGCTGCAGCCTCTGGCCGGGATGCCGGAGGCGGAGGACCCTCCCCTGCTCTGGTTCGGCCTGTTCGATTCGGTGCGCGAGGTCGACGCCCGCGCCTTTCTTCCCGACGCGGCCGGCGCCTGGGCCGGCCGGCCTCGCCCCAGGATCGACGAGGCGGAATATACCCAGGCGATCGAGCGGATCCTGGACCATATCGTCGCCGGCGATATCTACCAGGCCAACTATACCTTCCAGGCCGATGTCGAATTCGCCGGTGCCCCGGCCGCCCTCTACGCAGCGCTGCGGGCGCGTTCCATGGCGGGTCACGGCGCGCTGCTTTTCACCGGCCGGCACTGGATCCTGAGCCTCTCGCCCGAGCTGTTCTTCACCGTCGAAGGCGGAAAGGTGACGACCCGGCCGATGAAGGGGACGGCGCCGCGCGGGGCCGAACCTTCGGTGCTGCGCGACGACCCCAAGCAACGCGCCGAGAATCTCATGATCGTCGACCTGCTGCGCAACGATCTTTCGCGGCTCGCCCGACCCGGCAGCGTGAAGGTGCCCGACCTGTTCGCCGTCGAGACCTACCCGACGCTCCTCCAGATGACGTCCACCGTCACCGCCGAGCTCGAGGCTGGCCGCGACGCCATCGATCTGCTCGAGACCATCTTCCCCTGCGGATCGATCACCGGCGCGCCGAAGATCAGGGCGATGGAGATCATCGATGCGCTGGAGCCCGAGCCTCGCGGGGTCTATTGCGGAGCCATAGGACGGGTTGCGCCCGACGGCGGAGCGTCGTTCAATGTGGCGATCCGAACGCTGACGCTGAAGGCTGGGGAAAAGGTCGCGCGGCTGGGGCTCGGATCGGGAATCGTGGCGGACAGCCGCGCCGGGGACGAGTGGCGCGAATGTCTGACGAAAGGGGCGTTCGTGGAAACCCAGCGTCGATTCGACCTGATCGAGACGATGGCCTTCGACCCACAGGAAGGAATAACCGAGCTCGAGCGCCACCTTCGCCGGCTGAAGGCGAGCGCCGACCTGCTCGGCTTCGCCTATGATCGCCACGTCGCCCGCAACGAGCTGCAGGCGGCGACCTTCCGTGCCGGGCCAAGCCGGATCAGGCTTCGTCTGTCGCGCAGCGGCGCGATGGCGATCGAGCTACGTCCGCTGCCGGCGCATCCGCCCCAGCCGGCGCCGGTGGCGATCCTGCCGCTTCCGGTCGACGCCGAGGACTTCCGTCTTCGCCACAAGACCAGCGATCGCGCCTTTTACGACGAGGCCCGCACCGCTGCCGGGACGTTCGAGATCCTGTTCCGCGACGCGGACGGCTTCCTCACCGAAGGCAGCTTCACCAGCCTGTTCGTCGAGCGGGGCGGCACGCTGCTCACGCCGCCTGCCACGCGCGGCCTGCTTCCCGGAATCCTGCGCGAGCGGCTGATCGAGGAAGGCCGCGCCGAGGAGCATGACCTCACCGAAGCCGACCTCGCCGGCGGATTCCTGATCGGCAACAGCGTGCGCGGCCTGATCCGCGCGCGCAGAGCCGAATCCGCGCTTCAGGCATAAGCGAGCAGCGCGTCGCGCCTGGCGGCGAGCGCGTCATAATCTTGAGAAGCCGACCTGCCCGCGATCCGAGCGAGCGCGCGATCGAGCCGATCACGCGCGGCGCTGCCGATCGGCGCCAGCGCCGCGGCTATTCGCTCATTCTCGGCCATGGCACCGGGTCCGTGCAGCACGACATCGCATCCCGCGGCGATCGCCGCGCGCGCCCGCGCTTCCGGCGGTCCGGCAAGCGCTCCCATGCTGAGATCGTCGCTGATCAGCAGCCCGTCGAAGCCGATCCGGGTGCGGATCACCTCATTGATGATGGTCGGCGACAGCGTGGCGCAGTTCCCCTCGTCCCACGCCGTGAACAGCAGATGCGCCGTCATCGCCATCGGCGCATCGCTGAGCGCCCGGAAGGGGGCGAGATCGACCGCGAGCGCCTGTTCGTCGGCGTCGATCCGGGGCAACGCCTCGTGGCTGTCCGCCTTCGCGCGGCCATGACCCGGCATGTGCTTGACGATGCCGCACACCCCGCCTTCCTCGAGGCCGTCGAGCACGGCCCGCCCCAGCGCGGCGACCTGAAGCGGATCGCTGCCGAGCGATCGATCGGAGATCACCGTGTGCGCAAGCTCGTGGCGCAGGTCGAGGACGGGCGTGCAATCGACGTTGATGCCGACCTCGGCGAGGAGGACGGCCATGGCGAGCGCATTCAGCCGCGCCGCCTCGATCGCGCTGATCGGCGCCTTCCGGTAGAGCAGGCAGAAGCGATCGGGGGCCGGAAAGACCGGCCATTCGGGCGGGCCGAGACGCGCCACGCGGCCGCCCTCCTGGTCGACCAGGATCGGCAGGTCGGTGCGCCCGGCGAGCGAGCGCAGGTCGTCGGTGAGGCGGCGCAGCTGGCCGCGGTCCCTGATGTTGCGGCCGAACAGGATATAGCCGGCCGGGTCGGCATCGGCGAAGAAGGCGCGTTCTTCCGCGCCCAGCGTCTCACTTTCGAGGCCGAAGATCACAGGCAGCATGGCCGGCCACTAGCGCCCGGATAGAAACGCCGAAAGGCCGGAGATCGCCGAGGGTAAGCCGCCGGCGCCGCGCCGCCCACGGCAATGCCGGATCGCGTCGCTACGCAGCCGATCGGGCTCGCGCGCATCCCGATCTCGATCCCGCTCGATGAGGAACGGCTTCAGGCGCTTTCCACGGCGCGCGGCCGACACGTCGAAGCCGGATCGGCCGGCCCTCGTCGATCCGGCCAGGCTCGACTGGCGCCTGGGACCGGGATCCTTCAGCCGACGAGCGCGCAATCCTCGCCGGCGATCTGCAGCCGCCGGCAGATGCCCGCCGCGTCGGCGCCACTCGCGCGCAGCCGGTAGAGTGTGCGACCGCCCGATTGCACCGGGACGATCGAATGGCTGAGCGGCGCCAGATAGCGGAAGCGGCCGGACAGGCCGGTCCAGGCGCGATTGGCGAGCGCCTGGCTCGAGAAGGCACCGAGCTGAATCGTGGCGCCGGCCGCCGCCGGGGCGGGCCGCGGCGCCGGGGCGGGCGCCGGGGTCGCAGCCGGAGCCTGCGGACGCGGCTGGGCCGGCGGAGGCGCCCGGGTGACGGGCGCCTCGGGCACCGCGTCGGTATTGAGCCGTCCCTTGGGCTCGGCGCCCTCGCTGGCCGCATAAGCGGTGTCGCCTTCGCCGGCCACGTTCATGCCCGGATCGCGGGCCGGAACCTTATAATCGCCCTCGGGCGCAGCGATGATCTCGCCCTCGCCGCCGCCGCCGCTGCGATTTCCCAACCAGAACAGGCCGCCGACGATCACGCCGATGGCGATGAGGCCGATGACGATCGCGCCGACCAGCTTCGCCGCGGAGGGAGCGCTCGGCCCCTCATCCTCCTCGACGGCCTCCAGCCAGGGCAGACGGTCCTCCTCGCCCATTCCTTCCGCGCGCGCGTCGTCGCTCATTTCCGTATCTCCCACCGCCGCCGCAGCGCCGGACTTCCGGCTGCGCCGCGTCAGCGGCTCACAGCATTTCCTCGGCCGCCTTCACGCCCATCAGCGCGAGGCCGTTGCGGACAATCTGCCCGATCCCGTTCGCCAGTTCCAGACGCGCCCGTGTCATTTCGGGATTGTGTGCCAGGAGGAAACGCTTTTCGGGATCATCATTGCCCTTGTTCCACTGCGCATGGAACGCCGCGGCGAGATCGCCGAGGTAGAAAGCTATCCGGTGCGGCTCGTGCGCGGTGGCCGCGCCCTCGACGATTCGGGGGAATTGGGCAGCCAGCTTGACCAGCGCCAGCTCGTCCTCGTCGAGCCGCGACAGATCGGCCTCGTCGGCCATGTCGACGCCGGCCTCCGGCGCCTTGCGGTTCAACGACGAGATCCGCGCATGGGCATATTGGACGTAGAAGACGGGATTGTCCTTCGACGCCTCGACCACCTTGGCGAAGTCGAAGTCCATCTGCGCGTCGGCCTTGCGGGTGAGCATGGTGAAGCGAACGACGTCCTTGCCGACCTCGCCCACCACCTCGGCGAGGGTGACGAAATTGCCGGCGCGCTTCGACATCTTCACCGGCTCGCCGGCGCGCAGCAGCCGGACCATCTGGACCAGCTTGACGTCGAGCGGCACCTTGCCCTCGGTGAGCGCGGCGACCGCTGCCTGGATGCGCTTCACCGTTCCGGCATGATCGGCGCCCCAGATGTCGATCAGCTGATCGCACGCCTGCGCCTTCTGGAAATGGTAAGCGAGGTCGCCGCCGAAATAGGTCCAGCTGCCGTCCGACTTCCGGACCGGCCGGTCCTGATCGTCGCCATATTCGCTCGCCTTGAACAAGGTGAGCTCGACCGGTTCCCATTCGTCGTGCGGGTCCAGGCTCTTCGGCCGCTCGAGCGCGCCCTCGTAGATCAGGCCACGGCTCCGCAGCGTCTCCAGCGCCGCGTCGGCCAGGCCCTTCTCATGGACCTCGGCCTCCGAGGCGAAGACGTCGTGATGGATGCCGAGCAAGGCGAGATCGCCGCGGATCTGGTCCATCATCATCGCCACGGCACGCTTGCGGAACGGCACCAGCCATTCGCTCTCCGGCGCATCGACGAAAAGATCGCCATGCTCGGCGGCGAGCGCCTGGCCCACCGGCATCAGATAATCGCCGGGGTAGAAGCCCTCGGGGATCTCGCCGATCGCCTCGCCGAGCGCCTCGCGGTAGCGCATGTGCGCCGAGCGAGCGAGCACATCGACCTGGGCGCCGGCATCGTTGACATAATATTCGCGGGTCACCTGGTGGCCCGAATATTCGAGCAGGCTGGCGAGCGCGTCGCCGACGACCGCGCCGCGGCAATGGCCCATATGCATCGGGCCGGTCGGGTTGGCCGAGACATATTCGACATTGACCCGCTGTCCGCGGCCCATGTCGGACCGGCCGTAATCGGCGCCGCCGGCGAGGATCGCGCGGAGCTCCTCCTCCCACACGGCCCGGCTCAGCCGGAGGTTGATGAAGCCTGGTCCAGCCACTTCGGTGCTCTCGACCTCGCCGATCTCGCGCAGCCGGGGCGCGATCAGTTCCGCCAGCGCCCGCGGGTTGGTGCCGGCGCGCTTGGCGAGCACCATTGCGGCGTTGGTGGCGAGATCGCCATGCGTCGCATCGCGCGGCGGCTCGACCGCGACGGCGGCGCGATCGATGCCGGCGGCGAGGCGGCCTTCGGCCTCGAGCGTGTCGAGCAAATTGTCGATATGCGCGGCGAAGCGGGCGTAGAGGGTCACGTTGATTTCCGTCGATGAGGAGGCGCGGCTGTAGCGGATGGGCCCGCCGATTTGAAGGTCAGCGACCCGCCAGCGCGCGTAACTCGCGATTGTGGTGAAGATGGGTCCCGTCCTCGGGCAGGGCAAGGGTGGCGGCGAGCGCTTCGACCACCCGGTCCGCGTCGATGGCGGCGAAGCGATCGAGCCGGCCGCGCAGGAGCCGGCTCGCGATCGGGCTGAGGGCGACGGCGAGTTTTTCCGCGGGCCGCCGGTCGCCGCTGCGCGCGCCGAGCAGCAGGCCCGGACGGAAGATGTCCAGCCGCGGGGCGCCCAGCGCCCGGAGGCCCTGCTCCGTCTCCCCCTTGACGCGCAGGTAGAAGATCCGGGAGCCGGGATCGGCGCCGACCGACGAGACCGCCGCGATCCGGCGTGCCCCCGCCGTCCGGGCCGCGCCGGCGAAGGCGAGCACCATGTCCCGATCGACGGCGCGGAAGGCCTGCCTCGAGCCGGCCTCGCGCATCGTCGTGCCGAGGGTGGAGATGGCGGCCTCCGGCGCAAGGGCGGCGACGATGTCAGGCCAGGCATCGGCTTCGGCGACGTGCAGCGCGCCCGGTCCGACACTGGGACGCCGCTGCAGCCGATGGAGGTCGTGACCCAGGGCCGCCAGACGCCGGGCGAGCGAGGCGCCGATCAGACCGGTCCCGCCGATCAGCGCCACGCGCACGTCAGAAGCCTTCCGGCAGCTCGGCGGGTCCGACCAGTTCCTCGTAGCGGCGGATCGCGTATCGGTCGGTCATGCCGGCGACGAAATCGCCGATCGCGCGCAGGATCGCCGGCCGATCATCCGACGCCGGCCGCCATTCGGCGGGCAGTCGCCGGGGATCGGCGCGATAGGCCGCGAACAGGCCGGCGAGCACGCGCTGCGCCCGCTCCTTCACCGCCCTCACCTCGGGTGCATCGTACATACGGGCATAGAGGAAGCGCTTGAGCTGGCGTTCCTCCGCGCGGAGCGATTCCGAGAAGGCGACGAGCGGCCGCCCGGCGGCGCGCACGGCCTCGACGCTGGCGATCCCGCCGATGCGGCGACGCGTCTCCCCGATCAGGTCGTTGACCATGATTCCGATCTGCTCGCGCACCAGCTCGGGCAGCAGCCTCTTCTCGTCGCAATCGGGGTGCCGGGCGCGAACCGCCTCCCAGCCCCGGGCGACCAGCGGGACCTCGAGCAGATCGCGCAAGGTGAAAAGTCCGGCGCGGAGGCCGTCGTCGACGTCGTGATTGTCGTAGGCGATATCGTCCGACAAGGCGGCGACCTGCGCCTCCAGGCTCGGCCAGGTCTCGAGGTCGAGCGGAAACGCGCGATCGGCATCGGCGAGCGCCCAGGTCGGCGCCGCGACGGGACCATTATGCTTGGCGAGCCCCTCGAGGGTCTCCCAGCTGAGGTTGAGGCCGGAAAAATCGGGATAGGGACATTCGAGCCGGGTCAGCAGGCGGATCGTGTTCGCGTTGTGAT
Organism: Sphingosinicella terrae; assembly: GCF_003347635.1. GTDB lineage: Bacteria > Pseudomonadota > Alphaproteobacteria > Sphingomonadales > Sphingomonadaceae > Allosphingosinicella > Allosphingosinicella terrae. The sequence continues at coordinate 93,687 of NZ_QDFY01000011.1, read as the reverse complement.
CGAAGCCGCCGGCCTCGACCATCGCCGCCTGGAGCGCGTCCTCGCCGGCATGGCCGAACGGCGGGTGGCCGATGTCGTGAGCCAGGCAGAGCGCCTCGGTGAGATCCTCGTTGAGGCCGAGGACGCGGGCGATGGTGCGGCCGATCTGGGCGACCTCGAGGCTGTGGGTGAGACGGACCCGGAAATGATCGCCGTCCGGCGCGACGAAGACCTGGGTCTTGTGACGGAGGCGGCGAAAGGGGACCGAATGGATGATGCGATCGCGGTCGCGCTGGAAGACGTCCCGCGGCCCGCGGGTGACCCGCGCTTCCTCCGCATGCAGGCGACCACGCGAACGGGCCGGATCGGACGCATAGGGAGCGAGGTTCATCGGATCCGCTTCAGCATGGCCGGCTCACCGGCCGGTCGGCAGGCGCTCTATCTCCTGGCCCGCTTCGCTTGTCCAGGCGAAGGCGGTGACGTCGTGCCGTGCCAGCTGGTTGACGAACTCCTGTGCCTCGCGCGGGCTGGCGAAGGGTCCGACCAGCAAGCGGTTCGTGGCCCGCAGCGGAGTCGTATAGGCGGTGCGGCCGTTGAGCTGTTCCGGCGCCAGGCCACGCAGCCGCGCGAACTCGCGCGGCAGGCCGGCCTTGTTCGCGCCGCCGGCAATCTGGACCCAGTGACGGGCCGGATGGGCCGGCTCGGCGCGGCGGCTCCGCGCCGCGCGCCGCTCGGGCTGGGCGGATTCGCTGCGCGCCGCGGCCGCCCGTGCCGGCGGCGGCGGAGGCGGCGGTGCTGGCGGGGCCGGCGCAGGCGTCTCGACCGGCAACGCCTCGACGAGCGCGGCGATATCGGCAAGTGTGGCCGGCGGCGGCGTCGAAGCCGAAGCGGGCGCCGACGCGCTCGGCTGGAGGCTGAATCCGGGAGTGGGCACGATCGTCGACGCCGGGATCTCGGTCGTACTGACCGAAGGCCGACCTGTGCGGGGACTGGAGGCGGGATCCGGGCGCGAAGTCTGCCCCTGAGAGGGCGGCGGCGTGGAGGCCGGCTGGGCGGGCGGGGGCAGTGTCCGGGTGGGCGGCGCCGGCGCGCCGGTTCCTTGCGCGCCCGGGTAAGGGGCGCCGGCCCAGCGCGTGCTGACCTCGGCGATCTCGACCTGGCGGGAGGCCGGAACGCCGCCGGCGGGAGGCTGGGACCGTTGCCCCGGGGGTTGGATCGGCTGGGACGAGGGGCTCGGGACGGCGCTGCCTGCCGTGACGGTTCGCTGCGTCTGAGACTGGGCCCGCGCCGGCGCCGGCGTCGCGGCTGGAGGGCGCGTCGTCGCCGCAGGGGGCGCCGGCCGGGATGTCGCCGCCGCGGCGGTGCTCCGCGACGTTGTGCCCTCGGCCGCGCGATTGCGGCGGCGCTCGGCACGCGCGCGGCTGCGCAGGCCGAAGCGGTCGGCGGGGTCGTTCTCCGCGTTGGGCCGGCGACGGCCGCCTGTGTCGGCGGTCGGGGCTTGGGCGGTCTGCGTCCGCGGCGCGGCGGCCGGAGCACCGCCCATGGCGAAGGCGAGGGCACCGGGATCGGCGGCGATCTCGGCCTGGGCCGACGCGCCGCCCGCCTGGCCGGCGCTCGGGAAATAACCGAGATGGACCGCTCCGGCCTTGTGAGCGGGATTGAGGGCGGCCAGCCGCTGGAGGAAGGGCGCCATCGCCTGGGCGTCGGCCGGCGGCATGAAGCCTTGCATGGTCCGGGTCGCGCCGGCCGCGTCGCCGGTCAAAGCGAGGATGAAGGCCTGAGTCCGCCACGCCGCCCGCTCATTGGCCCGAAGCTGCGCGTCGATCAGCCGGAGCGCGGCATCGCGACGTCCGCTGATCGCCAGCGACAAGGCCAGGCGGCGCCTCACCTCGGCATCGTCCCCGCGGCGCAGGACGAGCATATAATCCTGCTGCGCGCGCCGGACGTCGCCGACCAGTTCGTGAGCGAGCCCCCGCTCCGACGCGATCTCCACTTCCGGCGCCCCGAGGCCGACCGCCTCGGCAAATAGGGTCAGGGCCGTGTCGGCCTCTCCCAAGTGGACGAGGGCCGAGGCTATGCCGGCGCGGACGCGAGCATCGCTGCGGCTGATCTCATTGGCGCGGCCGAAGAAGGTGAGCGCCGCCTGCGCATCGCCGCTCCGCAGGGCGGCGCGGCCCGCGCCGACCAGCGCGTCGACGCTCCGCGGATTCTGGGCCAGCGTGACGAGATGGCCGCGCAGCTCCGCGCCGCCGTCCGGCGACAGCGGCTGGACGATAGCGCCCGGGGGCAGCTGGGCCTGCGGGGACTGGGCTGCGGCCCCGCCTGGAAATGCGGTCCCGGCCGCCAGCAACGCGAGGCTGCGGCGGACGCCCCGCATCATCGATGAAGTCATGCCGCGGATAGACAGGGCCGAAGCTGTACCCGCAATGACCCTGCCGGGCGCGTGCGCTCAGGCGGTAGGTCCGGGCGATGAAATGCCGTCCCTCCCCCGGGGCAGCGCAGCTGGCCCGGGGGAGGTGCGGTCGCCTACTGGTTGTTCTGCCGGTTCAGAAAACGCGGGATGTCCAGCGAATCCCGGCTGGTGCGCATCCGGGGCCCGGTCTCCTCGTCGACCTGCGCCTTGGCGGCACCGCGGGCGATGTTCGACATGCGCTCGAACAGCGTACCGCCTTCGCGCGCCGGCTTCGACGCCGCCGGCGCCGACTGCGGCTCGTCCTGGGTGAGCCAGGAGCGGCGGCCCGCGGAGGATGTCTCGATCTCGTCCGGCGGCGTCGGCTGATCGACGTGATCGAGCAGCAGCTCGTCGCCTTCATCCTCCCCGGCGGGCGGATCGAGGGCGAGCTCCGAGGGCGCCTCGGTCGGCTCATCGATGAAACTGACCGGCTCTTCCGCCTCGACCGGATCGGCGCTCGCCGCCGGCGGGGTCAGGCTGATCCGCTCCGGGACAGCGGCGGCCGACGGCTCGCCCCGGCCGACCTCGCCGTTCCTGCCGCCCGGAAAGGCGAAGACCTTCGCCTGGAGCGGCGGCGCCTGGGTCGCCTCCTCGACGTCGATGCCGGTCGCCACGACCGACACGCGGATCTTCCCTTCGAGATCGTTGTTGAACGCCGATCCCCAGATGATGTTCGCGTCCGGATCGACCAGGTCCTTGATGTGGTTCGCGGCCTCGTCGACCTCCATCAGGCGCATGTCCTCGCCGCCGGTGATCGAGATGATCACGCCCTTGGCGCCCTTCATGCTGACCCCGTCGAGCAGCGGATTGGCGATCGCCTGCTCGGCCGCCTCGATCGCGCGATTGTCGCCCGAGGCCTCGCCGGTGCCCATCATCGCCTTGCCCATCTCGCTCATCACCGATCGGACGTCGGCGAAATCGAGGTTGATGAGGCCGGGCATGACCATGAGGTCGGTGATCCCGCGAACGCCCTGCTGCAGCACCTCGTCCGCCATCATGAACGCTTCCTTGAAGGTCGTGTTCGGATTGGCGATGCGGAACAGGTTCTGGTTCGGGATGACGATCAGCGTGTCGACATGCTGCTGCAGCTCGTCGATGCCGGATTCCGCCGATCGGGCGCGCCGGGCGCCCTCGAAGCTGAACGGCTTGGTCACGACGCCGACGGTGAGGATGCCGCGGTCGCGCGCCGCCTTGGCGATGACCGGCGCCGCGCCGGTGCCGGTGCCGCCGCCCATGCCGGCCGCGATGAAGCACATATGGGCGCCATCCAGCGCCTGCTCGATCTCATCGATCGCCTCTTCCGCGGCGGCCTTGCCGATTTCCGGACGCGAGCCGGCGCCGAGGCCCTGGGTGATCTTGAGCCCGAGCTGGATCTTGCGGTCGGCGAGGGAATGGTTGAGCGCCTGCGCGTCGGTGTTGGCGACGATGAAGTCGACGCCCTGCACCTCCGACTGGATCATGTTGGCGATGGCGTTGCCGCCGGCGCCGCCGACCCCGATGACGCTGATGCGGGGGCGAAGCTCCTCGACCTCCGGACGGATGAAATCGATGCTCATGCAATGTCTCCCCTCTGCCCTTGCGCCATACTCCGCGCACCCTTTGGAGCCGTGCGGCTCCTGGTCTGTCCGATGGGCATCGCCGAAGCGGAAATCCGGTGAACCGGCGGCCGCACGATGCCCTCTAAGCCCTTTTGCACGATGCGATTCTGCGGTGCGAGTAAAAAGTTAACGCGATACACACATTTTTCCTCAATACTGGGTCCGAAACAAAGCGATCAGCCGCTGCAACATGTTCCCCGCGGGGCGCTCCGACCCGCCGGGCGCGGCGAAGCCGACGCGAAGGTCGAGCTCGTCCGAGGCGGCGAACTGGGCAAGGCCGGCGAGGGTCGAGAAAGCCGGGCCGCTATGCGCCTCCGGAAGGCCGGCCATGGACGGCCGGCCGACGCGGACGGCGCGGCCGAGAACGCCCTGCGCGTAATCGGCGATGCCCTTCAATTCGGCGCCGCCGCCGGTGAGCACCACCTGCCGCCCGAACGGCCCGGCGAAGCCGAGCGCCTTCAGCGCATCCTCGATCTCCGCCGTGAGATGCTCGAGCCGCTGCCGGATTACCGAGACGAGCTGCGCGCGGGTGATGCGCGCGGACTCGATCCCCTCCTGCCCGCCCGCGATCGGCGCGAGCTCGATCATGTCGTGATTGTCGCGCGGGCTCGTCATCGCCGAGCCGTAGAAGCACTTGATCCGCTCCGCCTCGGTCCGGCGCGTGCCGAAGGCGGCGGCGATGTCGTCGGTGATGTCGCTGCCGCCGAAGGGGAGCGACTTGAGGCCGACCAGCATGCCGCCGGCGAAGACCGAGACGTTGGTCACGCCGGCGCCGAGCTCGACCAAGGCGACGCCGAGCTCGCGCTCCTCCTCGCCCAGGCAGGCCTTGCCGGCGGCGACCGGCGAGGCGACGATCGCTTCGACCCCGAGATGGGCGGAGCGGACGCACAGGTCGAGATTCTTGACCGGGGAGGGATCGGCAGCGACGACATGGATGTCGACGGCGAGCTTGTCGGCGTGCAGGCCGCGCGGCTGCTTGACCCCGGTCATGCCGTCGATCGTGTAGAGCGCCGGCATCGCGTGCAGGACCATCCGGCCCTCCGGATCGATCGACTCCTTGCCCGCCGAGAGCAGGGCATCGATGTCCTCGCGCGAGATCCGACGTCCGCCGATCGACACCTCGACCCGGGCGACGTTGCTGACCAGCCCGCCGGCGGAGAAGCCGACGAAGACCTGGTCGATATTGGTGCCGGCGATCCGCTCCGCCTGCTCGACCGCCTCACGGATCGCGATCTCGCTCTTCTCCATGTCGGCGATGTAGCCGCGCTTGACGCCGCGGCTCTCGCGCTGGCCGGTGCCGAGGATGCGCAGGCCGCCATTCTCCTGCGGCTCGGCGATCATCGCCGAGATTTTCGAGGAGCCGACGTCGAGGGCGGCGACGAGATTGCGGGTGGGGGGCGGCGGAGCTCTGCGCAACTAGATGGTCCTCGCCAGGTCCGGCGGGGTCGGGCCGGGATCGGGGGGGACCAGCTCCGGCACACTGGTGCCGGGCTGGCGCGAGACACGGACGATGAAGCGGCCCGGAATGCGCATGTCGAAGCGGACGAAGCCGCGGCCGAGCAATTGGGTCTGCTGGTCCATCCGCGCGAAATGGAGGATGGCGCGGCGCGACGGCCGGTCGCCCTCGGGCAGCGACAGCACCTCGCCGGTCTGGAACCGTATGTCCCAGCGGCGTCCGCCGATCCAGGCGGCGCCGGCGACCTGCGGCCGCAGATGCGGCGTCGAGGCGAGGAGCGCGTCGAGCAGGTTGAGGTGGCGATTGGCACCGGGCCCGATCACCAGCGGCAGCTCCGGCATGGCATCGATCCGCACCGGCTCGAGCACGACGCCCTCGGCATCGATCAGGCTGAGCCTGCGATTGTTCTGCCAGATGGCGGCCGGCCGCCGCTCGACGATGTCGACGACCAAAGTATCGGGGAGGCGGCGATGGACCCGGGCCTCCTTGATCCAGCCGAACTGGAGCAGCCGCTCCCTTGTGCCCTGGAGATCGACCAGCGGCATCGCCATCGACGGCTGGTCGAAGGCGACATTGTAGATGTCGAGCCGCGACACGCGCTCGGCGCCCTTGATCTCGACCCGCTGCATGGTGAATCCGGCCCCGCCGATGCTCTCCGCCAGAGCGGCGCCGGCAAGCTGCGGCAGCCGGAAGGCGAGCACCAGGGTGACGACCAGGACCAGGCCGATGAGGGCGAAGGCCCAGCCGCCGATCCGCCGGCCGGCGCCGGCCGGCAGGCCGAAGGAATCGAGCAGGCTCTGGTTCTTCGGCCGCCGCGTATTGACCGAGCGGCCGGTCTGGCGCGGCCGCGCGCCCGAACGCGCGCCTCCGCGGCCGCCGCCGCCGCCGCCATTGCCGCGGGCGATGCGCGCGCTCATGCCTTCGGACCTTCGGCCATGGCCTCGGCGACGATCCGCTCGACTAGCTCGGCATAATCGATGCCCCGCGCCCGCGCCTGTTCCGGCACCAGGCTGAGCGGCGTCATGCCCGGCTGGGTATTGACCTCGAGCAGATAGAGGCCGTCCAAGCCCTTCTCGTCGTCCCAGCGGAAGTCGGAGCGCGAGGCGCCGCGGCAGCCGAGCAGGCGATGCGCCTCGAGCGCCATCGCCATGGCGGCGTCGCGTATCTCGTCCGGGATCTCGGCCGGACAGACATGTTCGGTCATCCCTTCCGTATATTTGGCGTCGTAATCGTAGAAGCCGGAGCGCGGCCGCAACTCGGTCACCGCCAGCGCCTCGCCGCCCAGCACCGCCGAGGTGAGCTCGCGCCCGCGGATGAAGGGCTCCGCGAGCAGGCGGTCGAATTCCTGCCAGGGCCCGGCGCTGTCGCGGGAGATGGGGGCGCCGTAATTGCCGCCCTCGCGGACGATGGCGACGCCGACCGACGAGCCCTCGTTCACCGGCTTCAGGACGAAGGGCCGCGGCAGCGGATCGGCCGAATAGAGGCTCTCGCTCTCCACCATTTTCCCTTCCGGCATGCGGATGCCGGCAGGAACGAGGACCATCTTGGTCAGCTCCTTGTCGATGGCGATCACGGAGGTGGCGAGGCCGCTATGGGTATAGCGGATCCCCATCAGGTCGAGCATGCCCTGGACGGTGCCGTCCTCTCCCGGCGTGCCGTGAAGGGCGTTGAAGACGATGTCGGGTCGAAGCTCGGCCAGGCGCTGGGCGACGTCGCGCCCCATGTCGATGCGGGAGACCCGATGGCCGCGGCTCTCGAGCGCGTCGGCGATGCCGGCGCCGCTGGACAGCGAGACCTCGCGCTCGGCGGACCAGCCGCCCATCAGCACCGCGATGTGGAGCTTATCCATGATCGACACCCACGCGCTGTATTTCCCATTCGAGGGTGACACCCGAATGCTCGCGGACCCGGCGCCGCACCTCCTCGCCCAGTCCCTCGATATCGGCGGCGCTGGCTTGGCCCAGATTCAGCAGGAAATTGCAGTGCTTCTCCGAGACCTGGGCGTCGCCGACCCGCAGGCCGCGGCATCCAGCGGCATCGATCAGCTGCCAGGCCCTGGTGCCGGGCGGGTTCTTGAAGGTGGAGCCGCCGGTGCGGCTGCGCAGCGGCTGCGATTCCTCGCGGGAGCGCGCGATCCGGTCCATCTCGGCCTGGATCGCGGCCGGATCGCCGGGCTCGCCGCGGAAGGTGGCGGAGACGACGATCGCCTGCTCCGGCAGCGCGCTGTGGCGATAGCTGTAGCCGAGCGCCTCGGCGGGGAGCACCCGCCGCTCGCCGGAGCGGAGCACGACTTCGCACTCGACCAATATGTCCTTGACCTCGCGGCCGTAGGCGCCGCCGTTCATCCGCACGAAGCCGCCGACCGTGCCCGGTATCGAGCGCAGGAACTCGATGCCGGCGATGCCGAGATCGCGCGCGGTCGAGGAGACGAGGATGCCCGACGCGCCGCCGCCGCAGCGCAGGGTGACGGGGTCGAGCCGGTCCACCTTGGCGAAGGCCTTGCCGAGCCGGACGACCACGCCGCGAACGCCGCCGTCGCGGACGATCAGGTTGGAGCCGAGGCCGAGCGCCATCACCGGGACTGCCGGATCGAGGGCGGCGATGAAATCCTGGAGATCGTCCTCGTCCTTGGGCTCGAACAGCCACTCGGCCGGACCGCCGGCCTTGAACCAGACCAGGGGCGCGAGCGCGCCGCCGGTCTGGAGCCGGCCCTTGACCCGGGGCATGTCGATCAGCGCGCTCACCGGCTGGCCCTTGCTTTGGCGATGCCGTCGGCCAGCCCCGCCGCCCATTTGGTGATGTCGCCGGCGCCCAGGCAGATGACCATGTCGCCCGGCGCGGCGAGATCGCGCAGCAGCCGGCAGACCGCGTCGGCATCGGCGACGGCCTGCGCGCCGAGATGGCCGCGTTCCTTCAGACCCTCGACGAGCGCCTCGTGGTCGACCCCCTCGATCGGCGCCTCGCCGGCCGCATAGACCGGCGCGACGAGCACGAAATCGGCATCGTTGAACGCGCTCTGGAAGTCCTCCATCAGATTGGCGAGGCGGGTGTAGCGGTGCGGCTGGACGACGGCGATGACCCGGCCCGAGGCGGCCTCGCGCGCCGCCGACAGGACCGCCCTGATCTCGACGGGGTGATGGCCGTAATCGTCGATGACGGTGACCCCGTCCACCTCGCCGACCTTGGTGAAGCGCCGCTTGACGCCGTGGAAGCGGCCGAAGCCCTGGGCGATGCGGTCGTCGGAGATGCCGAGCTCGGCGGCGACGCCGATCGCCGCGAGCGCGTTCTGGACGTTGTGCCGGCCCGGCATGGGCAGCTCGATCCCGGAGATGGTGCGGACCTGGCCGGCGCGGTCGCGGACCGACACGTCGAAGCGGTTGCCGCCGGCGACCGGGGTGACGTTCTCGCCGCGAATGTCGGCTTGCGCGGCGAAGCCGTAGGTGACGACGCGGCGATCCCTCAGCCGCGGGATGATCGACTGGACCTCGGGATGATCGACGCAGAGCAAGGCGGCGCCGTAGAAGGGCACGTTCTCGACGAACTCGACATAGGCGTCCTTGACCGCGTCGAACGAGCCATAATGGTCGAGATGCTCGGGATCGATGTTGGTGACGACCGCCACGGTTCCGTCGAGGCGGAGGAAGCTGCCGTCGCTCTCGTCGGCCTCGACCACCATCCAGTCGGAGCTGCCGAGCCGCGCATTGGAGCCGTAGGCGTTGATGATGCCGCCGTTGATGACGGTCGGATCGATGCCGCCGGCGTCGAGCAGGGCGGCGATCATCGAGGTGGTGGTGGTCTTGCCGTGGGTGCCCGCGACCGCGACCGTCGATTTGAGCCGCATCAGCTCGGCGAGCATCTCGGCGCGGCGCACCACCGGAATGCGCCGCTCATAGGCCGCCTGGACCTCGGGATTGTCCTTCTTCACCGCGGTCGAGACGACCACGACCGCGGCCTCGCCGAGATTGCCGGCCTCATGCCCGATCGCCACCGGGATGCCGCGCTCGCGCAAGGCTTCGACGACATAGGAGTCGGCGACGTCCGATCCCTGCACGCGATAGCCCAATATGTGCATGACTTCGGCGATGCCGGACATGCCGATCCCGCCGATGCCGACGAAGTGGATCGTGCCGATGTCGGTCGCGACACCCTTCACGCGGGCACCCCGCCGGGAAGCGGCTGGAGAATGTTGTCGCGGACGAATTGCGGATCCGCGCCGGGATGGCGCCCGATCCTTTCGACCAGGTCCGCCAGCGCCCGCGCCGCATCGGGCTTCCCCGCCGATCGCGCCCGGGCCGCGGCATTGGCGAGCGCGTCGGGATCGAGCGCGAGCTTCTGCATCTGCTTGGCGAGCTCGATCGGCGTGAAGCGCGACTGCGGGACCATGCGGGCGCCGCCCGAACGGGCCATCTCCCGCGCATTGGCGGTCTGGTGATCGTCGGTCGCGCTCGGCAGAGGGACGAGGATGGCCGGCCGGCCGGCAGCGGTCAGCTCGGCGATGGTCGAGGCGCCGGCGCGGGCGATCACCAGATGGGACCAGGACAGGCGCTCGGGCAGATCGGGCATGTAGGTGGCGAGATCGGCCGGAATGGCGAGCGCGGCATAGCGGGCGCGGACCCGCTCGATATCCTCCGCCCGGCACTGCTGGGTGACCTGGAGGCGGCGCCGGAAATGCTCCGGCAGCAGGGCGAGCCCCTCCGGAACGACCTCGGAAAGGATCGACGCACCCTGGCTGCCGCCGATCACCAGCAAGCGGAAGATGCCGTCCGGTCCGAGCGGCGGGAAGGGCTGGTCGCGAAGCGCGAGCACTTCCTCGCGAACCGGATTGCCGACATGGTCGACCTTGTCGCGGGACGATGACGGGACCCGGTCGACCTTCTCGTAAGAGGTGGCGATGGAGTCCACGCGCGCGGCGACGAGGCGGTTGACCCGGCCGAGCACGGCATTCTGCTCGTGAATCAGGGTCGGGATGCGATCGCGGCGGGCGGCGAGCAGGGCCGGAAAAGCGGGATAGCCGCCGAAGCCGATCACCGCCGACGGCCGGAAGGTCTCGTAGAGCCTAAGCGCCATCGTCCGTCCGGTCAGGATGGCCCGCGCCGAGCGCCACCAGCCGAGCGGCCCGCCGCTGAGGCGCCCCGCCGGCAGCACGTGCACCTGCACCTTGTCGAACAGGCCGGGGATGCGCGCGCCGCGATCGTCGGTGACCAGGGCGACGCGGTGGCCGCGCCGCATCAGCTCCTCGGCCAAGGCATGGGCCGGCATCATATGGCCGCCGGTGCCGCCGGCGGCGAGGACATAGTGCCGGGACAGGCTCATTTGAGGCCGCTCCATTTCACCACATAGGGGGAGCGGTGCAGATAGGGATTGCGCCGGCTGAAGGCGAGCAGCAGTCCGAAGCCGATCGACAAGGCGATCATCGAGGATCCGCCATAGGAGATGAACGGCAGCGTCATTCCCTTGGACGGGGCGAGATTGACGTTCACCGCCATGTTGATCAGCGCCTGGAGCCCGAACTGGGCGACGAGGCCGCCGGTGGCGAGGACGAGGAAGCGGTCCTCCTCGTGCAGCAGCCGGATCAATACGCGGGCGACGATGGTGAGATAGAGGATGGCGATGGCGAGGCAGGCGATGATGCCGAACTCCTCGCCGATCACCGAGAAGATATAGTCGGTATGCGGCTCGGGCAGGGAGAATTTGCGCGTGCCGGCGCCCGGCCCCGCCCCGAACAGGCCTCCGGCCGTCAGGGTCCGCAGGGCCGCCTCGACCTGGTAATTGTCGCCTTCGGCGAACAGGAAGCCGTCGATGCGCGCGGTCGCCACCGGATAGAAGAAATAAGCGAGCACCACCGCGCCCAGCCCGGCGCCGCCGAGGAAGCCGAGGAAGCGAAGCGAGGCTCCGGAGAGCGCCAGCAGCAGCACCCATATCGCCACGAAGATGATCGTCTCGCCGAAATTGGGCTGCTGCATGAGCAGGAGCGCGATCAGCGCGGTGATGATGCCGGTCAGCGGCACCATCGGCAGCGACGCATCCTTGTCCTTGAGCGAGAGCAGCCAGGCGATGGCGACGATGTAGAGCGGCTTCAGGAACTCGGAGGGCTGGAACTGGGTGAAGCCGACGCCGAGCCAGCGGCGGGCTCCGTTCACTTCCTGACCGAAAGCCGGCACCAGGAAGAGCAGGCCGGTGAAGACGACCGCGCCGACCAAGGAAAGCCGCCGCGCCGTCGGCTTGGGCAGCATCGACACGACGATGAGCACCGGGACGGCGAGCATCGTCCAGATCAGCTGGCGATAGAAATAATGGAGCGGCGCGAAGCTGACGTCGCCGCCCGAATAGCGGGTCGCTGCCGCCGGCGAGGCGGCGGCGACGGCGATGAGGCCGATCGAGATCAGCACCGCCACCAGGATCAGCAGGGGCTTGTCGATTTCCCAGAACCAGCGCCCGACCGCGCTCATGTCGGAACGGCCCAGCCGCGCCGATCGGGCGCCGCTCGAAGCCGTGCCGAGGCTCGCCCCCCCGATGCTCATGCCAGCGCCTCCACCGCCGCGCGGAAGGCCTCGCCGCGCGCCTCATAATCGCGAAACTGATCGAAGGAGGCGCAGGCCGGGGACAGCAGGACCACTTCCCCCGGAGCCGCGGCCCCCGCCGCGCGCCGCACCGCCTCGGTCAATCGCTCGCATTCGATAACCGGAATCCTGCTTTTCAGCAGGCGCGCGAACGTGGGGCCTGCCTCGCCGATCGTGTAGGCGGCGCGGACATGATCGAGATGGGCCGTGCACGGTCCGAGATCGTCCGACTTGGGCAGGCCGCCGAGGATCCAGTGGATGGCCGGATAGGCGGCCAGCGCCGGCGCGGCGGAATCCGGATTGGTCGCCTTGCTGTCGTTGACGAAGCGGATGCCGTTCCTCTCGCCGACCAGCTCCATCCGGTGCGGAAGGCCGGGATAGGTGCGCAGGCCCTCGGCGATGGCCTCGGCCGGGATTCCGAGCGCCTCGGCGGCCATGGCCGCAGCCGCGGCATTCTGGGCATTGTGCGGGCCCTGGAGCGCAGGCGAGCCCGACAGATCGGGAATCGCATTCCGGCGGAACCGGCGAACGCCTGCGCGCCGCTCGCTTCTCACGAGGTCGTCGGCGACTTCGGCCGCGACCGGGTCATCCTCGCCGATGAGCGCAGCATGCCCGGCCGATTGCATCTCGAACAGCCGGCTCTTGGAATCCCGATAGGCTTCGAAGCTGTCGTAGCGGTCGAGATGGTCGGGCGTGACGTTGAGCAGCACCGCCACCTCGCAATCGAGGCTGAAGGTGATGTCGATCTGATAGGAGCTGAGCTCGAGGACGTAGACGCCGCCCTCCGGCAACGGCTCCTGGGCGAGGATCGGAAGGCCGATATTGCCGCCCATCAGGCTGGGGACCCCGGCCGATTTCAGGATGTGATGGAGGAGCGCCGTCGTCGTCGACTTGCCGTTGGTGCCGGTGATTCCGACAACCTTGTGCGGCGGCAGCGAAGGCCGCGCCAGGGCGAACAGCTCGATGTCGCCGATGACCGGAACGCCGGCCTGCCGCGCCTTCTCGGCGATCGGGTGGCGGTTGAGCGGAATTCCGGGCGAGACGACGATGCCGTCATAGCCGGAGAGGTCGATGGCGAGCGGATCGGCGAGGACCAGATCCTCCCCGGCGCCCGCCGCCGGCACTTGCGCCCGCGCCTCTTCCTTCTGGTCCCAGGCGGTCACCGCGGCGCCGCTGGCAAGCAGCGAGCGCACCGTCGCCAGCCCCGATCGGGCAAGGCCGAGCACGGCGTAGCGCTTTCCGGAGAAGGCGGGGCTGGAGATCATCTCAGCTTCAGCGTCGACAGGCCCGCCATGGCGAGCACGAAGCTGATGATCCAGAAGCGGATCACCACGGTCGGCTCCGACCAGCCGAGCTGTTCGAAATGATGGTGGATCGGCGCCATCCGGAAGACCCGTCGGCCGGTGCGCTTGTAGACGAAGACCTGGATGATCACCGACATCGCCTCGACGACGAACAGGCCGCCGATGATCCCGAGCACGATCTCGTGCTGGGTCGACACCGCGATCGCGCCGAGCGCGCCGCCGAGGGCGAGGCTGCCGGTATCGCCCATGAAGACGGCGGCCGGCGGCGCGTTGAACCATAGGAAGGCGAGGCCGGCCCCGACCATCGCGGAGCACAGGACCGTGAGGTCGCCGGCGCCGGGCACGTGCGGGATGCCGAGATAGGCGGCATAATCGGCGCGGCCGACCAGGTAGCAGATGAGCAGGAACGCCATCGCGGCGATGATCACCGGCATGGTCGCGAGCCCGTCCAGGCCGTCGGTGAGGTTGACCGCATTGCCGAACGCGACGACGACGAAGGCGGCGAACAGGATGTAGAACGGCCCGAGATCGAGCACCGGCCCGTTGTAGAAGGGGATGTAGAGCTCCGTCCCCGCCCCCCAGGTGATGATCGAGCAGCCGATGCCGGCGACGACGAACTCGGCGAGCAGGCGGGTGCGGCCCGACACGCCCTGGTGGTGGCTCTTCTTCACCTTGTCATAGTCGTCGAGGAAGCCGATCACGCCGAAGCCGACGGTGATGAACAGGCAGGCCCACAAATAGGAATTGGCGAAGTCCATCCACAGCAGCATCGCCACCGTCAGCGACGTCAGGATCATCAGCCCGCCCATGGTCGGCGTGCCGCGCTTGGAAAGGTGGGTCTGCGGCCCGTCGGCGCGGATCGGCTGGCCCTTGCCCTGACGGACCCTCAGCCAGCCGATGAACTTCGGGCCGATGATCAGGCCGAGCAGCAGCGCGGTCGCGGTCGCGGCGCCGGCGCGGAAGGTGATGTAACGGAAAATGTTGAGCGGACCCGGGAAGCCCAGCTGCTCTGCGATCCACAGGAACATTATCTCTCCCCGCCTGCCAGCGCCTCGACGAGGGCGGCAAGTCCGATGGAGTTCGATCCCTTGACGAGCACCGCGTCGCCGGGGCCGATCGCCTCGCGCGCGCGCTCGATGGCCGCCGCCGTGTCGGGCACATGCGCCAAATCGGTGCCGGGGCCAAGCGCTTTCGCAAGCGCCCCCATCTCGGGCCCGACCAGAATGGCGAAGTCGACCTTCGCCGCCTCGACGGGGCCGGCGAGGGCGGCATGGAAATCGTCGGTCTCGGCACCGAGCTCGCGCATCGCACCCAGAATCGCGATCCGCCGCCCCGTCACCGGCTCGTCCCCGAGCACCTTGAGCGTCGCCGTCATCGAGGCCGGATTGGCATTGTAGCTTTCGTCGATGAGCAACGCCTCGCCATCGGCAAGCGGCACCCGCAGGCGCTCGCCGCGACCCTTGAGGCCGCCGAGATCGGCCAAGGCGAGCCCGGCCGCGGCGAGATCGCCGCCGACGGCCTCGACGACCGCGAGCACCGCCAAGGCGTTCATCACCCAATGCTCGCCCGGCTGGGCGACGGTGAAGCTGAGCTGGGCCTCGGGCAGGAGAGCGGTCGCCATCGTGCCTCCCTTGGGCCCGCGGACGACATAGCCGGCGCGCACGTCGGCGCCTTCGCCGAGGCCGAAGGTGACGATCCGCGCGGCATGCGGCCGGGCCGCCGCGATCAGACGGTCCCGGTGGGGATTGTCGAACGGGATGATCGCGACGCCGTCCGGCTCCAGGCCCGAGAAGATCTCGCCCTTGGCATCGGCGATCGCCTCCTCGCTGGCGAAGAATTCGCGATGGGCGGAAGCGACGGTGGTCACCAAGGCGACGTGCGGCCGGACCAGGCGGGTCAGCGCCGACAGCTCGCCGGCATGGTTCATCCCCATCTCGAAGAGGCCGTAGCGCGTTTCGCGCGGCATCCGGGAGAGGCTGAGCGGCACGCCGGTATGATTGTTGTAGCTCTTAAGCGACCGGTGGACCCGGTCCGGCGAGCCGCGATCGAGCGCCGCGAACAGGGCTTCCTTGGTGCTGGTCTTTCCGACCGAGCCGGTGACGCCGACGATCCGTGCCTGGGACGAGCGCTCGCGCGCTGCGCGGCCGAGCGCGTCCAGCGCCTGCACGGTGTCGGCGACGCGGACATGCGCGCCTTCGACCGGCTCGGAAACGAGCGCGCCGGCCGCGCCCCGCGCGAAGGCCTGACTGACGAAGCGGTGGCCGTCGGTCGCCTCGCCGCGCAGCGCGATGAACAGGTCGCCGGGTTCGACCTCGCGCGAATCGAAGGTCACGCCGCCAGCCTCGAAGCCGCCCTGGGCGGTGCCGCCGACCGCCCGGGCGATCTCCTCGGAGGTCCAGAGCGGGGTCATGCCGCGCATTCCCGCGCCACCACGACATCGTCGAAGGGAAGGACCATGTCGCCGACGATCTGACCCTGCTCGTGGCCCTTGCCGGCGAGCAGGATGATGTCGCCGGGCCCGGCCTCGGCCATCGCCGCCTCGATCGCTTCCCGCCGCCCCGCTACCTCGACGGCCGCGGGCGCACCTTCCAGGATATCGCGGCGGATGGCGGCGGGATCCTCGCTGCGGGGATTGTCGTCGGTGACGATGACGAGGTCCGAGAGCCGCGTCGCGACCGCGCCCATCTCGGCGCGCTTGCCGACGTCGCGGTCGCCGCCGGCGCCGAAGACCGTGATCAGCCGCGACCGGGCGTGCGGCCGCAGCGCCTCGATCGCGGACTCGATCGCGTCGGGCGTGTGGGCATAGTCGACATAGACGGGGGCGCCGGCGCGCGTGATCACCGCGCGCTCGAGCCGGCCGCGGACCGGATGGACCCGCCCGAGATTGGCGAGGGTCCGCTCGACATCGCCGCCGGTGGCGATCACCAGTCCCGCGGCGGTCAGGGCGTTGGCGGCCTGATAGGCGCCGATCAGCGCCAGCGTCACCTTGTGGGTCCGGCCTTCCATCTCGAGGACCAGCTTCTGTCCGAGCTCGCTGGTCTCGCGCGAGACCAGCCTCAGGGTCTCGCCGGCGCGGCCGACGGTCATCACCTCGAGCCCGCGCTCCCGGCAGCGCCGCACCACCTCGTCCGACTTGGCGTCGTCGGCCCAGACGACGGCGATGCCGTCCGGCTCGACGACCTCGCCGAACAGCCGCATCTTCGCCTCGAAATAGGCGTCCATGGTGAGGTGGTAGTCGAGATGATCGCGGCTGAAATTGGTGAAGCCGGCGGCGTGGACCGGCAGCCCCTCGGTCCGATACTGGGCAAGGCCGTGGCTCGACGCCTCGAAGGCGGCATGGCTGATCCCCATACGCTCGAGCCCCGCCATGTTCGACAGGAAGGTGACGATGTCCGGCGTGGTGAGGCCGGTGGTCACCTGGTCGTCGGCCGTGGTGACCCCGAGCGTGCCGATGCTCGCGGAGGGATGTCCGGCCATCCGCCACAATTGCCGGCAGAGCTCGACGTTGGAGGTCTTCCCATTGGTGCCGGTGACCGCGACGACGACCTGCGGGAAGGGCTTGAAGAAGCGCGCGGCGAGTTCGGCAAAGGTGCGTCGCGGCTCCTCCGCGGCAATGTGGGCCGCGCCTGAGACCGGCGCCTCGGGACGCGCCACCACGGCGACCGCCCCCGCGGCGACCGCCGCCGGGATGAAGTCCTCGCCGTTGAACCGGGTGCCGCGAAAGGCGCCGAACACGGTGCCGGGCGCCACTTTGCGGTGGTCGATCGCGAAGCCGGTGACGGGAATGTTGTCGTCGCTGCCGGTCAGCGCACCCAGTCGCATCAGTGCCCCGAACCGCCGACGAGCGGCAGCAGCTCCGAAGTGTCGATGTCCCGATTGTCGTCGGGGATGATGCCGAGCAGCGGCCCGGTGCGGGCGATGACGCTCTTCACGACCGGTGCCGCCGTCCAGGCCGCGGTGGTCAGGCCGAAAGTCTCTGCATTGCCCCTGGGCGCGTCCATCATCACCACCACCACATATCGCGGCCGATCCATCGGAAAGGCCGCGGCAAAGGTGGAAACGTTCAGGCGGCGGGAATATCCCCCGGTCGACGACACTTTCTCGGCGGTGCCGGTCTTCCCGCCGATGCGGAAACCCGGCGCGTCGGCACGACGGCCGGTGCCGTGGGTGACGATCATCCGGAGCAGCTGGCGCATCCGGTGGCTGGTCGCCTCCGAAAAGACGCGCCGGCCGTCGGGGACGGCGGCGGGCTCCAGCCGCATCAGGGTCGCGGGGCGCCAGATGCCGCCATTGACCAGAGCCGCATAGGCGCTGGCGAGATGGAGCGGCGTCACCGCGATGCCGTGGCCGAAGCCGCTGGTGAGCACCGTCGCCCGGCCCCAATCGCGCGGCCAGAGCGGGCGCGCGCGCTCGTTGAGCTCGATCGGGGGGGCCTGGTCGAAGCCCAACCCCCGGAAGGCCGCCTGCATCCGCTCCGGCCCCATCTGGTCGGCGATCCGCGCCGTCGCGATGTTCGAGGAGTGGATCAGCAGTTCGGGGACGGTGATGGCACGGCCGAGCGGATGATCGTCGCTGATCCGGAACCGGCCGATGGCGACGGGCGAGCCGGCGTCCCAGCGCTGGGCCATGGAGGTGACGACGCCTGCTTCGAGCGCGGCCGCGACGGTGATCGGCTTGAACACGGAACCGAGCTCGTAGACGCCCATCGTCGCGCGATTGTAGAGCGCGCTCGGATCGGAGCGCCCGGCGGCATTGGGGTTGAAGGTCGGCGCCGAAGCCATGGCCACGATCTCGCCGGTCTGGACGTCGAGGACGATGCCCGTGCCGCCCTCGGCGCTCTGCGCCGCAACCGCGGCAGCCAGCTCGCTTTCCATCGTCGACTGGACCCTGCTGTCGATGGACAGCGCCACCGGCTGCCCGCGCAGGGCCTGGTCCGTCAGCCGCCCGTCGAGCACCCGCTCCATGCCGGCAACGCCGCGCCCGTCAAAGTCGGTCCAGCCGAGGATGTGGCCGGCCAAGGCGGTCTGCGGATAGAGCCGCTCGGGCTCCCGGTTGAAGACGATCGCCGGCTCGCCGATCGCGTTCACCGCGGCGACCAGCTCCGGCACGGCGCGGCGGGCCAGATAGCGGTAATTGCTGTCGGCGTTGAGCAAGGCGAGATAGTGGGCGGTGCTCCGCTCCGGCATCAGCTCGGCGAGGCGCGCCGCGAGCGCGGCCTTGTCGCCGATGACGCGGCGCGGATGCACACCGATGGACCAGGCATCGATGGTGCGGGCCAGGGGCACGCCGTTGCGATCGACGATGTCCGCCCGCGGCGGGATCAGCGGATTGCCGATCGCGGCGACGCCGGAGCGATCGGTGGAGACCTGCAGATAAGCGAGCCGCAGCACGACGAGCGCGGTGACGCCGGCGAACAGCAGCAGCACCAGCATCAGCCGGTGATAGGTCAGGGAAAGCCCGTCGCTGTCCTCGTCACGATAAGGAAGAGGCCCGGCGGCATGGGCGGCAAGCGTGGCCATCAGTTGCGGGCGCCTCCGCCGCGTTCGGAGCGCGACTGGGCGCCGAGGTCGCGCAGGGTCGAGTCGTCGAGCAGGGGCGAAGCGCCGCTGTCGGCCGGAGCGGCGGGGCGCGAGGCCGAACGGGCCGGCGTGGGAGCCGGCGGCGGCGCGGGCGCGGGCGCGGGATCGACGACGAGGCTGGCGCGGCGGACGAGCGGACGCGTCGGAGAGGCGGTCCCGTTCTGGACGGCGACGGGAGCCGAGGCGAGCCTCAAGGCCGGCTGCGCTGTCGGCGCGGCTGCCGGCGCAGCAGGCGCCGCCGGAGGCTGGGCGGTGTCGGCGGCGGCCATACGCAGCCGCGCCCGATCATCGAGCGACGGCTGCTGCACGTCGAAGCGGGCAAGGCTGACATTGCTTTCCAGGAACTGGTCGGCCACCGGCGCCGAAAGGGCCAACACCTCGGCATTCCATTGCTCGAGCTGCTGGAGCCGGCCGCGCGTGCCGAGCTCGGTCTGCAGCGATCTTATTTCCTGGCGGGTGTGGACGATCTGCCGTTCGAGCGAGGCGAGCTCGCTCCGCTCGGAGGCGACCTGGAGCGACAGCATGTAACAGCACAAGGCGGCCGCTCCGATGCCGGCCACCCAACCGACGGGCTTGAATCCGCTGACGATCACTTCGGCGATCCTTCCTTCGAACTGAACCAGGCGGGAGCGACCGTGCGATGCGCGGCGCGCAGGGTGGCGGAACGGGCCCTCGGATTGGCGGCGACTTCCGCCTCCCCGGGCCGGACCGGCTTTGCGACCGCTTCGAACGTGGCCGCCGGGCCGGACGCCCTCGCCTCGGGCAGATGGCGCGAGCCTGCCGGCAGGGCGCCACTGCGGGCTTTCAGGAAACGTTTGACGATCCGATCCTCGAGACTGTGGAAAGTGACCACGGCTAGGCGGCCGCCGGGTGCAAGCACCTGTTCGGCGGCCGCCAGCCCGCCCTCGAGCTCGTCGAGTTCTTGGTTAATATAGATGCGTATCGCCTGGAACGTGCGGGTCGCCGGGTCCTTCTTCGCGCCCGGACGGTGGCCGACCGCCTTACGCACGATCTCGGCCAGCTGTCCGGTCCGCTCGATCGGGCGGGCGGCGACGATCGCGCGGGCGATGCGGCGCGCCTTAAGCTCCTCGCCATAATGGAAGAGGATGTCGGCTATCTCGGCCTCGTCGGCCTGGTTCAGGAATTCGGCAGCGCTCTCGCCCTCGCCGGACATGCGCATGTCGAGCGGCGCGTCCACCTGGAAGGAGAAGCCGCGCTCGGCCCGGTCGAGCTGCATCGAGGAGACGCCGATGTCGAGCGTGACGCCGTCGACCGCGTCGACGCCGCGGTCGGCAAGCGCCTGACGCATCCGGGAAAAACGCTCCGGAACAAGCGTCAGGCGCTCCCCGCTCGAAGCGACGAGCGCTTCGCCCCACTGGATCGCCTCGGGATCGCGATCAAAGGCGAAGACGCGCGCCGCCCCCTTTTCGAGTATGGCTCGGCTGTAGCCGCCCGCGCCGAACGTGCCGTCGACATGGGTCTCGCCAGGGGCAATGGCGAGCGCCTCGACGACCTCGTTCAGGAGGACGGGGACATGATGGGGCGAGGCCGAGGCGGTCATGGCGCGACACCCCTCTCCTCGAGCCGATAGGCAGCGAGCTCGCGCAGGTCCGAGTCGCCGCTCTCGAGCGCCAGGCGGGGATTCCAGATCTCGAACGTTCCGCCGACTCCGACGAACAAGGCAAGGTCCTCGATCTGGCCTTTGCGGCGCATCATCGGGGGCAGGATGATGCGGCCGCTGCTGTCGTAGGGAACCTCTTCGGTGATGCCGAAGGTGCGGCGGGCGCGGGCGAAATGCGCCTGCGGATCCGCCGCCTCCTCGTTGAGGCGGCGGCGCTCGTTCTCGGCATAGAGATTACGCGCATAGTTGCGATCATAGGCGGTGAGGCAGGGGTCGACCTCGTGGGCGCCGAGGATGATCGCCTTCGCGTCCGAGCGGCGCTCGATCACCGAGCGAATGAAGGCAGGCACGGACAAACGCCCCTTGGCGTCGACCGCGTTGAGCGCGCTTCCATTGAAGAGATGCTCAAGTTCCACCCGAAGGCCCTGCCCTAACGCACACAGGCCTTCCCCGTTCACGGACGCGCGTCTCGGCGCGCCCACGTCTCATCCGCGGCTGAACAGGAAATGCCCCTAATCAGCCGCGGTGGATAACCGAAAAGGCGTGGGATTGGAAGGGGATTTCATGCCGTCTTATGGGTTTTTATGGGGATCACATGGGATAGCCCTGGATATTCGTGGTTTGTTCACGGACATGTTCCAGCCTTGTTCGGACAGCCCAGCTTGTGGATAAGTCGGTGAGTTCAGAGCCGGCGGCGGCGACGGAGAATCCCGGCCAGTCCGAGTCCCGCCGCTACCGGGAACGACGCGAGCAGGAGGGCGAGCCCGGGACTTGCCTCAGGGTCCTGCCAGTGGACCGGCAAGGCGGTCCGCTCGCGCTCGAGGCCGGCCAGCGAGTCCAGCCATGCGGCGACCAGGATCGGATTGTCGGCGCTCCGGCCGTGGCGCTCCGGGCCACGCGGGCCTGGCCCGACCCAAAGATCGTCCCGAAGCAGGTCGGCGTCGGCGACGATCCACGCCTCGCCTTTGCCGATCCCGCAGCGGGCGAGCCAGTCCTCCGGTCCCACGCGGCAAGCTTCGTCCAAGGCGGTGAACCGCCCGGGCGAATGCAGGACGAGCCGCCTCGTCCTGTCGCCATCGGCGACGCGCTCCGACCGGATCGAGCGCGGCGCGGAGCGGTCGAGTCGAAGCCCCCAATGGCGCAGCAGCGGCGCCAGCCCCGTGGCGGACGGCGGTCGGCGGCTGTCCCCAGGAGGAAGCCGGCTCGGCCAGGCGAGTTCGGTATCGGCGAGGACCAGCACGCGGCCGCCCTCGGCGACCCAGCGGTCCAGCGCCACGAGCTCGCGGGGCTCGGGCCCTCGCGGCTGGGCCAGCAGCATCAGCCGCTCGCCGGCGAGCGCGGCCTCGTCGACATGGTCGATCGGCCTTATCGCAAATTCCTGCTGGAGCTGGACATAGGCGGCCGCCGGCCGGCTGTCGGGAGCGAATGGACCGGCCTCGCCCCAGATCAGCGGCAGGCCCGTCATGAGCAGCAGCCGCGGCCGATCGGCGGCGGCGACGGGCGCTGTATCCCCGATCACCAGCCTTTCGTAGGGACGCAGGCTGCCCGGGACGATCAGCAGCAATACGACCAGGCCGATGGCCATCGCCGCCGCCGCCCACCGCCCGGCGATCCTGCGCGCGAGACGCAGCAGCAGATCGAAGATCAGGACGAAGGCGAGGCCTGCGCCCCATCCGCGGACGCTCTCCGCCAGCGGAACTCCGCCGAGCGCGAGCAGGAGCAGGGCCTCGGCCGTCCCGGCCACGGCCAGAGCGAGAAGGTAGAAGCCCAGGCTCCGGCGCCAGGGCAGGCGCGAGGCGAAAGCAGCGGCGGCCAGGAGCAGCCATGGTCTAAAGGCGAGGAAGAGGAGCGCCTCCGCCCGTCCCTGGGCGAAGAATCCTCCGAGCAGGAGGCCCGCGCCAAGCTCCGCCGCCGCAAAGGCACAAGCCGCCGCGACCAGCGCCGCCGGATCGCCGCGCAGGTGCGACGGCTCAGTCCTGAGGCGGCTCGACAACAGGCTGAGCGTCGGGCGCGGCCGTGTTCGTCTCCGCCTTGCCCGGCGCGACGCCGAGTTCGGCGAGCGGCTCGGCAGGGCTCGTCTCCGGTTCCGCCGGCGACCCGACGCTGGGCTGACCCGTCCGCTGCTGCTCGAGCAGGTTCGCCGTGATCGGTTCCTCGACCGACGGCTGGCGGGTGAACACCATCGCCAGCATGACGGCCAGGAAGACGAAGGCGAGTCCGGTCAGTCCGATCCGTACCCTCTGCATTCCCGGCGACATTCCCTTCCCATGGCGGACGCGCGAGTCTACCATGCCGGCGGACTTTGTCGAACCCGGCCCGCTGCCGATCGAAAGGCTGGCGGGACAGGCGACAATTTGCCACAAAGTTGCGCTTGACGAGCGTTGCTGCGCTCGCGAAGGGGGAGCGCCATGCAAAAGACCCATGTCCTTGCCGCCGCCACCGTCGCGGCGGTTTTCGCACTCGCGGCCTGCAACAGCGAGCCCGAGGTCGTCACCATCAACAAGTACGACCCGATGGCCGAAGCGTTGAAGAACGCCGGGCCGGTCGAGCCGCCGCCGATGATTCAGGACAGCCGCACCTTCCGGTGTCGCGACAACAGCCTGGTCTTCATCGACTTCTACACCAACAACACGGCCGCCGTCCGCACCGAGCGCGGCCAGCCGCCGGTCGCCACCCTCACCGCCGAGGGCGGCAATCCGCCCTTCACCGCCGAAGGCTACTCGGTCAGCGCGAACGCGGACGAGATCCAGTTCACCGCGCCGGACAAGGGCACGCAGACCTGCCATACCTGAGCTTTTCCTGATCCACCCTCACCAGGGCCGGCTCCGACGGGGCCGGCCCTTTTCATGTCGGCGCACATTGCGAACCTAACCAGTCGGGACATGACGTGGTTGTGCTAACGGTAGCAACGTGACCAAGGACGATCCGGATCCTGTCGTGAGATGGATGCTTCGGTATGAGACCGGCCTCGAAGCTGGCGGTGCTTCAGCAGCTCACGAAGTGCTGGCCACCTACCGTCTGCGTTCGGGGGAGACTCCGTTCGCGCTTTGTCGCGACGGAATCCTGCTGGAGCCGGGAGGAAGCGAGCGCTTCATCCCTTATGAGCAGATCTCGGATGGCGGCTACTACAATCTGCAGAATATCAGGCGAGCAAAAGCCGCAAGGCCGTCTGGCACGAGCGAACCGCTAACTGTGACCCTCCACAGCGGCGAGTCGATCGATTTGCCAATGGAGGTCCGGAACGACGGAATGCCCGACCTGCTCACGATCGCTCACATCATCCACCGCCGGGCCTGCCTCCACCGGCGGTCCTCGGAACCAAGGAAGGCGGTGGGCTAGGCGAGCGAAGGGCGCGCCGCTATGCGCCCGCCATGGCCGAATCCCAGATCAGTCCCGAGATCGTCGCCGAGCACGGCTTCACCGACGAGGAATATCAGCGCGTGCTCCATGCCATGGGGCGCGAGCCGAACCTGACCGAGCTCGGCATCTTCTCCGTCATGTGGTCGGAGCATTGCTCGTACAAGAGCTCGCGGGTCCACCTGAAGAAGCTGCCGACCCAGGCGCCCTGGGTGATCCAGGGTCCCGGCGAGAATGCCGGCGTCGTCGACATCGGCGATGGCGAGGCCGTCATCTTCAAGATGGAGAGCCACAACCATCCTTCCTACATCGAGCCCTATCAGGGCGCCGCGACCGGCGTCGGCGGCATCCTGCGCGACGTCTTCACCATGGGCGCGCGGCCCGTGGCGAACCTCAATGCGCTGCGCTTCGGCCGGCCCGACCATCCGAAGATGCGCCACCTCATCGCCGGCGTGGTTTCCGGGATCGGCGGCTACGGCAATTGCGTCGGCGTGCCGACGGTCGGCGGCGAGGTGAACTTCCACCCCGCTTATGACGGCAACATCCTGGTCAACGCGATGACCGTGGGCATCGCCCAGACCGACAAGATCTTCTATTCGGCGGCCGCCGGCATCGGCAATCCGGTCGTCTATGTAGGCTCCAAGACCGGCCGCGACGGCATTCACGGCGCGACCATGGCCTCGGCCGACTTCTCCGAGGATTCGGAGGAGAAGCGGCCGACGGTGCAGGTCGGCGACCCCTTCACCGAGAAATTGCTGATCGAGGCTTGTCTGGAACTCATGGCCTCGGACGCGATCGTCGCCATCCAGGACATGGGCGCCGCCGGGCTCACCTCCTCCTCGGTCGAGATGGCGTCCAAGGGCGGCGTCGGCCTCGAGCTCGACATGGATGCCGTTCCCTGCCGTGAGGAGGGGATGACGCCCTACGAGATGATGCTCTCCGAGAGCCAGGAGCGGATGCTGATGGTGCTGAAGCCCGGCCGCGAGGCCGAGGCCGAGGCGATCTTCCGCAAATGGGAGCTCGATTTCGCCGTGATCGGCCGGGTCACCGACACCGGGCGGCTGGTGCTCAAATGGCAGGGCGAGACCGCCGCCGACATCCCGCTGGGGCCGCTCGGCGACGACGCGCCCTGCTACGAGCGGCCATACGTGAAGACCGAGCCGCCGGCGCCGTTCGCCGACGTCCCGCAATCAACCGACATCGCCGCCGACCTGCTCAAGCTGATGGCCTCGCCCGACCTCGCCAGCCGGCGATGGATCTGGGAGCAATATGACTATAAGGTCGGCGCCGACACCGTGCAGCCGCCGGGCGGCGATGCCGCGGTCGTCCGCGTCCACGGCGCCGACAAGGCGCTGGCGATCACCACCGACTGCACCCCGCGCTACTGCAGGGCCGATCCCTACGAGGGCGGCAAGCAGGCGATCGCCGAAGCCTGGCGCAATCTGTGCGCGGTCGGCGCCCGGCCGCTCGCCGCCACCGACTGCATGAATTTCGGCAATCCGCAGCGGCCCGAGATCATGGGCCAGTTCGTCGGCTGCATCGAGGGCATGGCAGAGGCCTGCGCCGCGCTCGACTTCCCGATCGTCTCGGGCAACGTCTCGCTCTACAACGAGACCAAGAACGAGGACGGCACCGGCAGCGCCATCCTCCCCACCCCCGCCATTGGCGGCGTCGGCCTGATCGACGACTGGACGAAGGCGGCGACGATCGCGTTCAAGGCCCAGGGAGAGACGATCGTCCTGATCGGTCACACCAACGGCCATATCGGTCAGTCGCTCTGGCTTCGCGAGTGCCACGGGCGCGAGGAAGGTCCGCCGCCGTCGGTCGATCTGGCGGTCGAACGCAAGGCGGGCGAGCTGGTCCGGGCGCTGATCGCCAGCGGCGAGGTGACCGCCGTGCACGATTGCGCGGACGGCGGCGCCATCATCGCCCTGGCCGAGATGGCGCTCGCCGGCGGCGTCGGCGCGACGGTCAGCGTCCCGGCATCGGCCCCGCTCGCGCCTGTCCTGTTCGGCGAGGATCAGGGCCGGTACGCGGTGACGACGCGCGATGCCGACGCGGTGATGGCGAAGGCGGGAGCCGACGGCTTGTTCGCGGCGGTGATCGGCCGCACCGGCGGCGACGCGATCGTCGTCGAGCATGAAGCGCGCACCGCGGTGCTGCTCGACGACCTGCGCCGCGCGCACCAGGGCTTCTTTCCTGCCTTGATGCGCAACGAGCCGGCGGTGGCGTAGAATATTCCTTCATCTCCGTAAAAGAGCGTGTGGCGAACCCATCTCCGTCATCCTGGCGAAAGCCAGGATCACCTGTCCTTCTGATCACAAGGCACTGAGATCCCAGCTTTCGCTGGGATGACGATGAAAGCTGGAAGATAGTCCGCGGCTGCTGAGCGGCCGCCTTGACCGATTTTCTGGTCTGCCACAGACATTTTCGTCTGGACGACGGGAGTGGACATGTCGAGCTCCGGATATTCGGGAACGCCACTGGCGAAGAAGCTGTCGCTGAAGCCGGGGCTGCGTGCCTGGTTCGACGGAATGCCGGGGTCGGTGCGCGACGAGCTCGGCTCGCTCGGCCTCGTCGAGCTGGCGTCGCCGGCAGCGCCGCTCGACGCCGCGCACATCTTCGTCACCGCGCGCGCCGACATGGAGGCGAAGCTGACGACGCTTCGCCCTCTGCTCGCCTCTTCCGGCTTCATCTGGGTGAGCTGGCCGAAAAAGGCGTCGAAGGTGCCCACCGACATCACCGAGGGCGGCATCCGCGAAGTGATCCTGCCGGGCACTGACCTCGTCGACGTCAAGGTCTGCGCCGTCGATGCCATGTGGTCGGGCCTCAAGCTGATGATCCGCCGCGAGCGGCGATAGGATGATCGCGTCAGGAAGAATCCCTATTGCGAGTTAGTCGCATTATCGGTAATTCCGATCGCCATGATCGTTTGTGTCTGTAACGCGATTCGCGAGACCCAGGTGCGCCAGGCGGCGCGCGAGGGTGCGTCCTGCCCCACCAGCGCCTACCGGGCGTGCGGGCGGAAGCCCCGCTGCGGCCAATGCTTCTCATTCGCACGCGAATTGATCGCCTCGGAACGTGCGACTGCCTAGCAGAAGCGCGAGTTTTTCGCAGATTTCCGCCATTTTCTGAGGTTCCTTTTTGCCGCGCACGCGTTTAATCGGGGCGTGCAGGCGAAAAGGAGACCCGGGATGAAGGGCGACGACAAGGTCATCGAGTATCTCAACGAGTCGCTCAAGAACGAGCTGACGGCCGTCAACCAATATTGGCTGCACTACCGGATGCTCGACAATTGGGGCGTCCGCCGCCTCGCCGAGTTCGAGCGGCATGAATCGATCGACGAGATGAAGCATGCGGACCGGCTGTCCGAGCGGATCCTGTTCCTCGAGGGCCTGCCCAATTTCCAGCTGCTCGGCCGGCTGCGCATCGGCGAGAATGTCGAGGAGATCCTGCGCGCCGACCTCGAGCTGGAACGCGAGGCGGTCGGCCAGCTCAAGGACGCGATCGCCCATTGCGAGAGCGTTCGGGACTATGTCAGCCGCGATCTGTTCAGCGACATCCTCGAGAATGAGGAAGAGCATATCGACATGCTCGAGAAGCAGTTCGACATGATCGAGCGGATGGGCCTTCAGAACTACATCCAGCTCAATTCGAAGCCGGCCGAGGACTGAGAGACGGCCTTTCGGCCCTCTCCGTCATCCTGGCGAAAGCCAGGATCTCATTTCCTTTCGACATCGGCCGTAAGGCACTGGGATCCCATGATGGGCCGCGCGCAGGTGCGAAGGTGCCCCGCATCTTCGCAGTCGTGTCCGGGGGACACGACGCGCCCGCGCGCCGCCGATCATTGCGCTGGGATGACGAGTGGCGGGTATTTCGGTGGGATGATGAAGGAGGGCCCGGCCCGCACGCGCCTTCTCGGGCCGCTCCCCCTTATCCGCAGCGCGAATAGCCGCATTCGAGGCAAATGTTGCACCCCTCGACGTTGATGAGGGCGGCCGCGCCGCCTTGCGGGCGGGCGACGAGGCCGGCGCCGCTCAGGCGGCGCGCACGTCGTATTTCCGCATCTTCTCGATCAATGTGGTCCGCTGCAGGGACAGCAGCCGTGCGGCATCCGCGACGACGCCGCTGGAGCTGTCGAGCGCCTGCTCGATATAGCGGCGCTCGATCTCGCCGAGCACCGTTCTGAGGTCGACGCCACGCGCGGGATCGAGCAGCAGCGGCGACGGTGCGGCTTCCGCGTCGATCCGAGCCGCGGCCGGGATCGCCTCCGCGGCCGGCTCGCTCGCCTGCCACAGCGCCGCCCGTTCGGCGGCGCTGAGCCGGCCGCGGCGAACGAGCAGCAATTCGGCCTGCTCGCCGCCGAGCATCTGGTCAGGAAACAGGATGTCGGCCCGCTCGACGACGTTGCGCAGCTCGCGGACATTGCCGGGCCAGCCGTAAGCGACCAGCCGGTCGAGCGCGTCATTCGAAAAGCGGGCGCGCGGGCGGTCGCCGGCCTTGCCGAGGAAATGGTCGACAAGGAGGGGCACGTCCTCGGCGCGTTCGGCGAGCGAGGGAATCTCGATCGGGAAGACGGCGAGCCGGTAGAACAGGTCCTCCCGGAACCGGTCCTCCTCGATCGCCTTGTCTATGTCGCGATGGGTCGCCGAGATGATCCGGACATCGACCCCGATTTGACCGCGACCGCCAACCCGCTGGACCGCCTTCTCCTCGAGCACGCGCAGCAGCTTTACCTGCATGTCGTGCGGCATGTCGCCGATCTCATCGAGGAAAAGGCTGCCGCCATCGGCTTCCTCGAAGCGTCCCTGCCGCTGCGCGTGGGCGCCGGTGAAGCTGCCCTTCTCGTGACCGAACAGCTCGGATTCGAGCAGTTCGCGGGGTATCGCCCCGCAATTGACCGGGACGTACGAGCCGCCTTTGCGGCCGCTGAGCTCGTGGATCGCGCGGGCGACGACTTCCTTGCCGCTCCCCGACGGTCCGTTGACGAACACGGACACGCCGCTGGGTGCGACCTGACCGATCAGACGCCGCAGTTCCCGGATGGCCGGGCTCCGGCCGATCAGGACGCGCTCGAGACCGGCCGAAGCCTCAGTCGTCGCCATCATCTGGACGCGCATTCTGCGCGATAGAAGACCAACACCCACGCCCCCCGGACATCTTTTCTGTGAGGTCGTTTTTCGGGCGTAATGGTTAAGACGAGGTAAAGTCTATCGGCGGCGCTTCCTCGGCGCGGCGCCGCCGGTGGCGGCCGACGGACCGCGCAGCAGCCGGTGCAGTGTCTCGCTGTCCAGCGGCTTGAAGAAGCGCAGCCCGGTCAATGCGTTGCGCACCCAGCGCACTTCGGCCGCCCAGTACCGGCCCTTGCGCAGCTGAAGGAAGATGATCGAGCCGATCGCGAGCGGCATGTCGCTGATCCCGGAGGCGCCTCGGCAGGACATGTCCTTGATCTGGAAGACCGACTGGACCCGCCGATCCCTGATCGGCAAGATCGTCCGGCGGACGTCGTGGCGTCCCTCGGTCCGCCGCTCCTCGCCGCCCAGGCTCTCCGGCGTCGCCTCATCGTCCAGCGTCCACATGAGCAGCCTCTGAAGCATCAAGCGATCCTCCGCCTCCAGTGTCCGACCCGGCTCAGCCCCGCGCGGCCGGCGTGCCGATCTGCGACCACGCACCGGCAATCTCGGCGAGCATCTCCCGCGCGCGGCGCACCTGCTCCGCATCGCTCTCGCGCGAGCCGAGCATGGTCAGTCGCCGGGCCTCGCGATAGATGGCGGCCAGCCCTTCGGCGATCTCGCCGCCTTTCGCGAAGTCGAGGCTGGATTCGAGCCCGTGCAGGATGGTCATCGCCCGCGACTGGCGCTTGATCCGCTGCGAATGTTCGCGTCGCTCGATCGCGACGACCATCGCGTCGAGCGCCTTGAGCAGCTCCTCGAACATGACGGCTACCAGCTGGTGCGGCGACGCACCTTCGATCCGGCTTTCCAGATCGACATTCTGGTAATGGGCGTGCGCCACCCTGAACTGTCCCCGCTGTACGAACATTCCACACTCCTGACCCGCATTTCCCCCGACCGATCAGCTCCGGTCGTTCGTCCAAATCTTCACCTGCTGCTCGAGATAGCTCTGCGTCGCCTTGAACGCGGACACCTGCCGCTCCATCGCGGTGAAGGTGTTGAGCAGCTGGTTGTAATATTTATCCGCGCGCGTCTCCATGACGGTGCGATCATCGGCAATGTCCTCAGCCTCCTCCTCGAGCCGGTCCCGCGTGGTGGCGAACGGGCCGCTGGACGCCCTCAGGCTATCGCGGATCGCCTGCAGCGCTCCGCCCAGGCCCGGCTCGACCGTAATGGTCGCGCTGGCGGTGTCGGCATCGATGCGCACGAGCAGCCCGGCCGCCTTGGATCCGGGCGGCGCGATCAGGAAATTGTCGCTGGCGATCATCGCCTGGCCGTCGAGCAGGCCCGAGGCCGGCGGTCCGGCGACCAGGTTGGTGAGCGTGAAGATCCCCGGCTTGGCGCGGCCGACGGCGCTCGAGATCACGACGTTGGGATTGCTGCTATACTGCGTCGGGTTGAACAGCGCCTCGACCCCTTCCGGATCGTCGGCGAGCATCGTCTCGAGCCTTGCCGTGTCGAGGCTCAGGGTGCCGTCGCGGTTGGTCTTCACGCCGATTTCCGCGAGCGTGCGCGGCCCGGTGCCGCTGTGGACGAGCTCCTTCGCGGTGAGCTCGCGAAGCTGGCGCTGCATCTCGCGCACGCCGAGATCGCCGCGCAGCGGCCCGCCGGCGCCGTTGACGCCCGCGGCCGTGGTCTCCGCGATCATGCCCATCAGCTCGTTGAACGCGGCGACGAAATCGCCCACCGCCTGGCTGATCGCGCCCGTCGGACGGGTGATGCCGAGCGAGACGATCGTCCCCGGCGCTGCCTTCTTGAGGTCGATCTGCACGCCCGGGACAAGGTCGCTGAAGCTGTTCGTCCGCCGCTTCACGACGACCCCGTCGAGATTGAGGATGGCGTCCTGGGCCGCCTGGGCCTGGGTCATTCCGCCGGTCACCGAAGGCCCGAAGGCAAAGCGTTCGAGGCCGCTCGTGGTCCCGCCGGGGGCGCCGAGCGTGAACCCGTTGGCTTCACCGGTGGCGCCCTTGAGCACCAGCCGGGCGCCGGTGGTGTCGACGACGACATTGGCCTGGACGCCGGCGCCGGCGGCGTTGATCGCCTCGGCGAGCCCGTCGAGGCTGTCATTGCCGGCTCCGATCGTGATGGTGAAGCTGCCGGACGCGGTGACGAGCGTGAGATCGCCCTGGCCGACGGCATCGGTGCGCGCGGCCAGCGCGGCCGATTCCAGCGTCTGCGCCTTGGCGAGCTGGACGACCTCCATTTCGGCGGAGAGGACGCCGAGCCGCGTGCCGGCGACGCTCGAGGCCGAGACGATCGACGAATCGGAGACGCTCGGCTGCGTGAACAGGCTGCCGCCGGAGATCAGGCTGGACAAAGCGGCGGCGAAGGAGTCGATCGCGCCGCTCATCTCGCCGAGCGCCGATATGCGCGCCTGGTTGGTCTGCTCGCGCTTCGCGATCAGCGCTTCCTTGGGCGCCTTGGCGGCTCCGGCGAGATCCTCGACGAGGGCCTTGATGTCGAGGCCCGAGCCGATGCCCAGCGCATATCCGATCGAAGTGGTCATCGCGGCTTCCTTCCGTCCTTCCTAAGAACGGCAGAAGCCGGCGCGGATTTATAGGGAAAGCAGGCTGTTTCTCACCTTTTCAGCGCCGCCAGCGATGCGTTGCCGACGCGGCCCTGCGCGGCGATCGATCGTCGCGGTTCGCTGAGCATCAAGCGAGCGATGCGGCGGGCCGCTTCCGGGTCGAGCTCGGGCATCGCCGTTCGCAGCTCGGCGGCCATCTGCTCGAGCCAGTCCTCGACCGGGGCGCCGCTGGCATCGGCGCGGGTCAAGAGGCGCTCGATCTCGTGCAGCGCGACGCGCACGACGGTTTGTTGCCGCTCCCTGGTCACCGACGAATTCCTCCTGACCACGGATTAACGGCGGCGAAACGAAGAGATTTAGCAGACTCGACGTCGTTGCGGCGGAAAGCGGGCTTCAGCCTTCCGGCATGCCCCGCGCGTCGAAACGCGCCTGCGCAGGCACATCGACCGCCGGCTGCGCCGCGCCGGTGGCGAGCGCCGTCTCGAGGTTGAAGACGAAGGCGAGGATCGTCGCGACCGCCATGTAGAGATCCTCGCGGATCACCTGGCCGGTGCGGGTGGTGAAATAGAGGGCGCGGGTGAGCTGAGGATAGCTCAGCATCGGCACCTGCTGCTCGGCCGCGATCGAGCGGATCGCATCGGCGGTGGCGCCGCGGCCGCGGGCGACGACGACGGGCACCGAATCTCGGCCGGGCTGATAGCGGAGCGCGACCGCGAAATGAGTGGGATTGGTGAGGACGACCGTCGCCTCGGCGACGGCGCTTCGGGCCGAATTGCGCAGGACCTCGTGCTGCCGACGGCGGATCGCGCTCTTGAGCTCGGGCGAGCCTTCGGTCTGCTTGTGCTCGTCCTTCACCTCCTGCTTGGTCATCCGCAGGCGCTGGACGCGCTGGACGATCTGCGCCGGCACGTCGATCATCGCGATGAGGACGAGCGCCATCGCCATGATCAGGCAGGCGAGCACGAAGGTCGATCCGACATTGCCGAGGGCCGCGCCGATATCCTGCGCCGACAGGCCGAGCAGCAGACGGGACTGGTCGAGCAGCAGCCAGACGCCGATCGATCCGAGCAGCAGAACCTTGGCGATCGACTTGACCAGCTCGATGAGGCCCTGTGTGCCGAACATGCGCTTGAGGCCGCTCAACGGGTTGAGCTTGCTGCCCTTGAAGCCGAGCGCCTCGCTTCGGAAGCCGAGCGATCCCAGCATTGCCGGCGTCCCGATCGCCGCAACGAGCGTGATCGCGAACAGGGATGCGAGCGGGAGCGCGACGATTCCGATCAGGCGCAGGATCACGCTGCCCGGATCGAATTCGCGCAGATCGGCGGAATCGAAGCTGAGCCCGTCGATCACCATCGTCTCGAGCGCGTCGATGAACATCGGCCCCGCCAAAGCGAGCCACGCGGCGCCGCCGAGGACGACCAGGGCGGTGCCGAGCTCGCGCGACTGGAGGACATCGCCCTTTCGCGCCGCGTCCTGGCGGCGCTTCGGAGTCGGCGCTTCGGTTTTCTGGTCGTTGTCGGGGGTGTCGGCCATGTCAGCTCGCCGTCGCGATCCGCCGCGCTTCCTCGAGCCCCAGCTGGAGCGCGCCGATGATGCCCTCGCCGATCATCGGCGCGGCGATCGCGAGCAGCACCATGCCGGCGAGCAGGGCGGCCGGGAAGCCGACCGCGAACAGGTTGAGCTGCGGCGCCGTGCGGGAGAGCATGCCCATGACCAGCTGGACGAGGACGATGGCGAAGGCGACCGGCAGCGCGATCGACAGCCCGGCGGCGAACAGGACGCCGCCGAAGCGGACGAGTCCGCCGAGACTCTCGGCGGAGATCCACGCCTGGCCCGGCGGCAGTGCCTGGTAGCTTTCGACGACGGTCGCCGCGAGCGCGAGGTGGCCGCCGATCGAGAGGAACAGGAAGGTCCCCATGATGGAGAGGAACTGCGAAAGCGCCGGATTCTGCTGTCCGGTCGCCGGATCCACCATCGCGGCGAAGCCGAGGCCCATCGCATTGCCGATCAGCTCGCCGGCGACCAAAGCGGCGGAAAAGCCGATCTGGACCGCGAAGCCGATGGCGAGGCCGACCATCACCTCGCCGGCGACGAGGGCCACGCCTTCGAACGAGACGAGCCCTTCGGCGGGAAGCACGAAACTGGTCGCGCTGAGCGCGGGAATACCGAGCGCCAGGGCAAGGATGAAGCGGACCTGGAGGGGAACGAAGGCGGCGCCGAAGATCGGCGCGGCGACGAACATCGCGCCGGGCCGGATCATCGCGACCAGCCACAGCCAGAGCTGCGCCTCGACCCCGGCAAACCCGGTCGGGATCATCGCACCAGCTCTGGGATCCGCGCGAACACGTCCTGGGTGAAGTCGACGAGCAACATCAGGATCGCGGTGCCGAACAGGGCAAGGCAGATGCCGACGACGATCAGCTTGGGGACGAAGGTCAGGGTCGCCTCGTTGATCGAGGTCGCCGCCTGGACCATGCCGAGCAGGAGGCCCACCAACAAGGCGGGGATCAGGATCGGCGCGCTCGCCAGCGCGAGGATCCACAAGGCCTGCTGGGCCACCCCGATGAAGTAATCGGCGCTTTCCATCGCCCGCTCCCTAGCCGCCGCCGGCGAAGGAGGCGGCGAGCGACCCCATGGTCAGCGCCCACCCGTCGACCAGCACGAAGAGCAGCAGCTTGAAGGGCATCGACACGATGGTCGGCGACAGCATCATCATGCCGAGCGCCATCAAGGTCGACGATACCACCAGGTCGATGATGAGAAAGGGCAGGAAGATCAGGAAGCCGATCTGAAAGGCCGTCTTCAGCTCGCTGGTGACGAAGGCCGGCAGCAGGATCGAGAACGGGACGTCGCGCGGCGACGCGAAATTTCCGGCGCCGGCGAGTTCGGCGAACAGCCTGAGGTCGGTCTGGCGCGTCTGGCGGATCATGAAGCCGTGGAGCACGGTCCCCGAGCGGCTCACCGCTTCCTCGATCGAGATCGTGCCGTCGCCATAGGGCGTGTAGGCGACCTCGTTGATCTGATCGACCACCGGCCGCATCACGAACAGCGACAGGAACAGGGCGAGCCCGACCAGAACCTGGTTCGGCGGCGTGTTCTGAAGGCCGATCGCCTGGCGCAGGATCGACAGGACGATGATGATCCGGGTGAAGCTGGTCATCATCAGCAGGATCGACGGCAGCACCGTCAGCAGGCTCATCAGGATGAGGATCTGCAGCGAAAGCGACAGCGGCCGTCCGTCCCCGGCGATGGTGTTCACCGCGCGGTCGAGCGCCC
The DNA here is from genome assembly GCF_003347635.1 of Sphingosinicella terrae. Lineage (GTDB taxonomy): Bacteria > Pseudomonadota > Alphaproteobacteria > Sphingomonadales > Sphingomonadaceae > Allosphingosinicella > Allosphingosinicella terrae. The sequence continues at coordinate 58,804 of NZ_QDFY01000011.1, read as the reverse complement.
CGGGTTGTCCGCCCGCGGACGGCGGCGTCTGGACGGCCTGGGCCAGAGCGGGGCTGGCGACCAGCAGCGCCGCGGCGGCAGCGCCGAGACCCGCGATCAGCCAGGCCTTGCGCGATTCAAGCATCGGTAGCCGCCTTCGAGCCGATCGCGGCTTCGGTGAGCAGCTGGATCTGGCCGCGCGAGACGGCGAGCAACAGTCTCTTCCCTTCGAATTCGACGACGGCGAGCCGGCCGGTCGCGCCGAGCGGCACCGCGTCGACGAGCGACACCAGCCGCTCGCGCTGGCCGAGCGCCATTCCGGGCTGGACCTTGCGCCACAGCCACAGCGCCAGCCAGGCCATTCCGGCGACCAGCGGCACCAGGACCAGCAGGCGCAGGATGTAGGCGGTCATCATTTGCGGCGCTCGATCCCGCCGAGGCCGTTGCCGGCCGCGACCACCTCGACGACGCGGATGCCGAAGCGGCCATTGACGGTGACCACCTCGCCCTTGGCGACCAGAGTGCCGTTGGCCATGATGTCGAGCAGCTCGTGGCTCTGCCGGTCGAGCTCGACGACGCTGCCTTCGGCAAGGTCCATGAGCTCGGACAGGCGCAGGGCCGTGCTGCCGACCTCGACCGACATCCGCACCGGGATGTCCGCGAGCAGGGCATAGTTGCGGCGGCTGAAGCCCTCGTCCTCGATCGCCTCGCCCTCCAATATCTCCTGGGCCTCCTTCACTGGACCATTCTCCTTTTCTCGATCTTCTCGATCTTCTCGATCTTGAGCGCTGCGCGGCCGTCATGCTCGCCGATCGTGCCGAGCGCGAACGGGCGGCCTTCCACCAGCAGCGGCACCTGGGCCGGCAGGCTGATCGGGATGACGTCTCCGGGGCGAAGCTGCATCAGCTCGGCCAGGGACAGTTCCGGCCGCGCCAGCACCGTCCGGGCGCGCACGCGCACCTGGCCGAGGGCGGCGGCGAGCCTCTCGCGCCATTCCTCGCCGCGTGCGCTGACGTCTTCGGGCGACGTCGCCATCAATTCGTGCTCGATCGAGCGAAGCGCCGACACCGGATAAACGATCTGGATCTCGGAGGGTGCGCCCTCGCCGATGCGGACGGCAAAGCGGGTCACCGCGACGCTTTCGTCGCCACGGACGAGATTGGCGAAACCGACGCTGGTCTCGCGCGAGCGCAGCTGCGGCCGCACCGCGATCACCTCCGCCCAGACCGATGCGAGCGCGCCGACCACGGCGTCCGCGAGGCGAGCGACCAGGCTCTCCTCGGTTCCGGTGAATTCATGCGAGACCGCGGTCGGAAGGGCGCCGCTGCCGCCGTAGAAGATGTCGACGAGCCGGCTGACGAATTCGGGCCGCACCGCCAGCAGGATCGTGCCCTTCATCGGCTTGAAGGCGTAGAGGCTGAGGCTGACGAATTCGGGCTGCTCGGCCTTCCAGTCGCCGTAGAGGCGAATGGTCGAGGGCTCGGCCGACAGGACCGGCTTGCCGCGCGCGAACGGCTCGAGCACGTCGCGCAGCCGGCGCGACATCCGCTCGTTCAGACGGTCGAGCGCCGGCAGCGCGTTCATCGGGCGGGCGGCGTCGCTGCCGAACGTGAAGGGACGCGGCGTCGCCGGCGTCCCTTCATCCTTGGCAGGATGATCGTGGAGCTCGCTCATGAGCGCCGCGATCTCGTCTCCTGATAGGGTCGGCTGTTCGATCATTGCGTGACGAAGCTCGTAAAGTAGACCTCGTCGATACCCCCGAACCCTTCCCGATTGGTTAACACGTTATTTATCGCGTTTCGTAACGCGATCTTCAGCGCCTGCTTGCCGCGCAGGGTGGTGATCTGGGCCGGATCCTGCTCCGCCAGCGTCATCAGGATCGCCGACCGGATCGCCATTTCATGGCGCTGGACATTGTCGATCACGCGCTGGTCGTAATAGGTCGACACGCCGATCCCGATCTGGACGAAGGCGTCTCCGGCCTGCAGGTTCGAGGTGAACACGTTCTCGAGCGGCAGATAGGTCGCCTGGAACAGGCGCGGATCGATCCGTCCGCGCGCCGCCTCGACGCGCGCGGCATCGACCGCATAGCTGCTCACGCCGTCGCGCGGCACCAGCTGCGGGACGTTGGGATCGGCGGCCGGGCCGGAATGGCGCATCATCCCGCCGGTCGCATAGAGGATGCCGCCGCCGGCACCGCCGGCGAGGACGATCAGGGCAAGCGACAGGATGAGGATCTTCTTCAGCCTCGACTTGGACTTTTTCGGTGGCGCGGTATCGCTCATCGTTCATTCCCTTCAGGCGTAGCGGTCCCCGGACGGCTTCCGGGGATCTGCCGTCTCGGCAGGATGGGAGTCTCGGCCGGCGGTCCGGATCGCCGGATCGCGCCGCTCAGGGTCGTGGCGACGGGGGTCGCCGGTCTGGCCGCCGCTGAGGTCGACATGGGTCTCGGCGATCCGCACCCCATGGGCGCGCGCCTCCGCCATCAGCCGGGGCTGCGCGTCGGCGATCAGGGCGCGGGCGGCTTCGCTCTCGGTGGTCAGGCGGATGCTGGCCCCCTGCTCGGTCTGGGTGAGCTCGACTTGGAGCCTGCCCAGCGTCTCGGGATTGAGCCGGAAGCGCAGCTTCCCATCGCTGCCCGATCCGGCAATGTCGCGTGCCAGCTGGTCGAGCCACTCGCCGTCGGCCGCGACGTCGAGCTGGCGCTCGATCGCCGCCTCGCCCGGAGCGGGCAGGTCCGCCGCCGGGGCCGGAGCCGTCGGCGAGAGCGGGGATGCCGGCTCCGCGACCGTCGCCGGGATGAAGACGGACGAGGTCGTCGCGTGGATCCGGCCGGGACCGGGCGTCTCGACCGGATCGGCGATAGCGGGACCGGCGGGCGTTTTCGCGTCCACCGCCGTGCTCGGCGGCGGCGCGTCCGAGGCTTCGGCGGCTCGGCGGCCGGCAAGCCTGCCCGCCGGGCCGGACGCGAGTTCCGGCCGAAGGACACCGACGACGACGTCCGGCCTAGGCTGGAAATCGGCGGGGGTTTCGCCCCGGGTGTCCGTGACCGGCGAGCCGGCATGGCCAGGACGAAGCGGTACCGCCTGCGGGTCGATGCCGATGCGGGATAGGGCCGAACCAGTGCCCTGGGCGGCGAGGATCGGCCTGTCGCCGGGGCCCGCGCGCGCCGTCTCGGTCGGCGGCGCGGCAGGCACCGGCATCGTGCCAGGGGCCTCCTCGGCGCTGGGCGCGGTGCCATCGGGCGCCGCCGCCGGCGCGGCCGGGGCAGCCGCTGGCGCTGTCGCCTTGACGATGCCGGCAAGGTCCTGGGGGTGAAGCTCGGCGACGTCGCTGCCGGGCGTCTCGCCGATCGGCCCCGCCGAGGCGGGGGCGGAGGTTGAGGCGCCGCCGGCGGCGGGTGGAGCCACCGTTGACGGAGATGCCGGCGGGGCCGGAACGGCAAGGCCGACCAGGCTCAGGATCGCGTCGGCCGGCGACAGGCTCTCCGCCTCGTCCGCGCCGCGTTCCGGCTCGGCCGCGTCGCCCTGGACGGGAAGGATCGTCGCTTCGCCCGCCTCGGAGGGCAGGGTCGACAGCAGACGGGCGAAGCCGGCGGCCGCACCTGCCTCCCCGGACCCGTCCCCGGGACCGGGGCTCATGATCGGGATCAGGCGCATATTGGGAACGCTTGCCATCACTGGTCACCTCCCTCGTGGGTGAATCGGGGCTTGCGCAGCGGCGCTCGGGCCAGCTGGCGCTCGGCCAGGGCCTCCGCGGCCGCTGCGGCCGCCTGTTGGAGTTTCTCGGCGCTTTCCTGGTCGCGCCGCTTGCCGATCCTCACCCGCTCCTTCTGAGCGGCTGCGGCGCGGGCATGATCGATGGTCTGGCCGAGACCCTGGCGAGCGGCCTCGAGACGCATGGCCAGCTCGCCGATGCGGGCGAGTCCGGAACCGTCGGTGGCCCCCGGCGCCGGCCGGAGCTCGTCGCGCATCTGGGTCAGCCGCCGCCGGCTCGTCTCGAGCTGCTGGACCTTGCCGGCGGCCTCGGCGGCCGCGCCGGCGGCCATGTCGTGCTGGAGCCGCCTCACCCTGAGGATCCGCGTCCGCTGCTGGAGGAGGCGGCTCATGGCGCCATCGTCCCGATCAGGGTCGCCACCGATTCCTCGAAGCCGATCCGCTCGCCCGGCGCCTGGCGCAGGAAGTCGAGCAGCTCCGGCCGCCGGACGATCGCCTCGTCGATCAGCGGATCGCTGCCGGGCGCATAGGCGCCCATAAGGATGAGATCGCGATTCTCCTCGAAGGCGGACCAGAGCCGCCGCAGCGCGGCGGCGGCGGCGCCATGTTCGGGCGTGACGATGTCGGCCATGACCCGGCTCAGCGACTTGCCGACGTCGATCGCCGGATAGACGCCCTGCTCCGCGAGGGTCCTTGAAAGGACGATATGGCCGTCGACGATCGCGCGCGCGGCGTCGACGATGGGATCGGAGGTGTCGTCGCCGTCGGCGAGAACGGTGTAGAGGGCAGTGATCGATCCGCCGGTGCGCGCATCGGCGCCAGCCCGTTCCACCAGCCGCGGGATCAGGCCTAGCGCGGAGGGCGGATAGCCCTTCACCGTCGGCGGCTCGCCGAGCGACAGGCCGATCTCGCGCTGGGCGTGGGCGACCCGGGTGAGGCTGTCGACGAGCAGCAGGACGTTGAGCCCGCGCGCCCGGAAATCCTCGGCGATCGCCGTCGCCCGCATCGCGGCGCGAAGGCGGAGCAACGGCGCATGATCGGCCGGCACCGCGACGACGACCGATTTCTGCCGTACCGCGGGCGGGAGCTTGGTGGCGAGAAAGTCGCTGACCTCGCGGCTGCGCTCGCCGATCAGGCCGACGACGATGACGTCGGCCTCGGCGCCGGCGATCACCTGGCCCATCAGCACCGATTTGCCGACGCCCGATCCGGCGATGATGGCGATGCGCTGGCCGATGCCGGCGGTGAGCAGCGAATTGACGGCGCGCACGCCGATGTCGAAGGGGCGGGTGACCCGGGCCGTGTCGAGCGGATTGCCGTGGCGGCCGGCCAGCGGCCATTTGTCGACCGCCGGCACCGGCCCGAGGCCGTCGAGCGGCTGGCCGAGGCCGTCGATGACGCGACCGAGCAGCCCCGGCCCGACCGCGGCCACGCCGCCGCCGGAATCGGGCACCACCCGGGCGCCGCTTTCGTGCGCCGCCTGGCCGTCCAGGGCCATGAGCAGGCTGCGAGTGCCGCGGAATCCGACCACCTCGGCACGCGAGACGTGACCGTCGGCGGCGATCACGCGCGCGCCGGAGCCGATCGGCCGGTCGAAGCCGACCGCCTCGAGCATCAGGCCGTCATAGGCGACCAGCCTGCCGACCTTGCGCGGCCGGGCGTCGCCGGCATGGACCGGCGCCAGCAGGTTGCGGGCCTGGTCGATCATCAGGCTCATCTCTGCGCCGCCATCTTGTCGAGCTCGGCGCGGAGCCGCTCGAGGCGGACCACGGGGCCGTCCTCGATCCAGCCGTGGCCGGTCTCCAGGATCAGGGTGCCGCGGGGCAGGTCGGGATCGCCGGCGAGCTCGACCGGAAGCCCGGCCGGGGCCAGCAGCGCCATGTCGTCGGGGTGGACGATCAGCTTGGAAGGTTCGACATGCTCGCCGATCAGCTCCGCGGCCGCCCGCGCCCGGGCGAGCAGGCGGGCGCCGTCGATCTCGACTTCGCCGACGATCTCCCGCACCAGCCGGTCCACCGTCTCGGCGAGCAGCAGCGCCAGGGCGTTGGTCGGCTCCGGCCTCAGCACCTCGAGCGACTCGGCCAGCCGCGCCAGCGCCTGGCGCTCGTTCGCCATCTCGGCTTCCGCCGACTGCCGGGCCTCCTCATAGCCGCGGGCATAGGCCTCCGCTTCCGCACGCAGCCGCTCCTGCTCCACGCTGAGCGGCTGCGGCCCCCCGTCATTGTCGGGCTCGGCCGAAGCGAACGGATGGAAGATGGGGTCCGTCCGCCGGACGACGAAGCTGCCGAGGCTGGCGGCGAGCCGGGCCCGTTCCTCGCGGAGCACGTTAGACATAGTCTTCGCGGCTCCCGCCCAGGATGATCGTGCCGGCATCGGCGAGGCGCCGCGCGATCGCGAGCACCTCCTTCTGTGCGTCCTGGACTTCGACGAGGCGCATCGGGCCGCGCTCCTCCATCTCGTCGCGAATGGTGTCGGCGGCGCGGGACGACATGCAACCGAGCATCTTGTCGCGCAGCTTCTCGTCGGCGCCCTTGAGCGCCACCACCATGACGTCGTTCTCGATGTTGCGCAGCAGGATGCCCAAATTCTTCTCGTCGAGGGCGTTGAGATCGTCGAAGACGAACATCTCGTCCTCGATCTGCTGGGCGAGCTGGCGGTCGATCTTGCCGAGCGAGCGGATGATCCGCTGGTCGATGCCCGGCTTGGTGTTGGTCATGATCTTCGCGGCCTCGCTGGCGCCGCCGCGCGGGGGCGAGCCCGGCGATACGGCGACGCGCGACACCTCGCCGACGAGGATGCGCTCCAGCTCCTGCAGCGCCTCGGCGGTCACCGTCTCCAGCCTGGCGACGCGGTAGATGACGTCGGGTTGCATCTCCGTCGGCAGCATTTGCAGCACGTCGGCGGCGATCGGGGCGTCGAGATGGGCGAGGACCAGAGCGGCGATCTGCGGATGCTCGCTGCCGACGAGCGCGGCGATCGTCTTGGCGTCCATCCAGCGCAGCGCGTCGAGCGCGCGGCTGCGCGTCGGCGGCGTGATCCGGGCGAGCATCGCCTCCGCCCGGTCGGCGCCCAGCGCATGCTCCATCACCGCACGGATGCGCGGGGTCGCGCCGAAGCCGATGGTCGTGCGCGCCCGCGCCCGGGTCATGAAGGCGTCGAACACCTCGCGCACCTCGCTCTCGGTGACGTCGGCGACGTTGAACATCGCGCTGCCGAGATGCTGGACCTCGTGCGGGTCGAGATGACTCAGTATCTCGGCCGCCTCCTCGTCGCCGAGCATCATCAGCAGGATGGCGGCGGTCTCGCTGCCGCCCAGCCGGGGCGTCTCGACCGGTTCCGCCACGGCCGCTGTCGGTTCGAGATCATCCATGACGGGCGGCTCCATTCTCGGTGTCTGCGCGGATCAGGTCGCGCACGACGAGGGCGGCGCGGGCAGGATCCTGCCGGACGAAGTTGCGGATGAGGGTGGCGCGGGCCTCGTAGTCGGACGCCGCCTCGATCATGTCGAGCGTGACCCGGGCGACCGGATCGTCCTTCGCCTCCTCGGCGATGACCGCGGCGATCTCGCCGCCCATATTGGCGCGGGCCGCCTTGGCGGAGCGGGCGCGCTCGGCCAGCGCCGCCGATCCCTTTCGCAGCAGCGGCCGGCCGATCCCGAAGATCAGGAGAGCGGCAAGCGCGAGCGCGGTGAGGTTGCGGGCCACCAGGGCGACCCAGCTCGCCTCCCACCAGCTCGCCTCCGCAGCCGGATCAGCGACCGCGGCGAACTCGCGGGCGGTCAGGGCGACGACATCGCCGCGGTCCTGGTCGAAGCCGACGGCGCCCTTGACCAGCCGCTCCAGCGCCTGGATCTCCTGGGCGGAGCGGGCGCTGCCGTCGACGTTGCGCAGCGCGACGGCGACGGTGAGGCGGCGGACGGTGCCGGGCTGCCGCCGGGTGACCGAGACCTCGCGGCCCAGCGCGAAGCTGCGATTGTAGCTCTCGTTGCGGCGGCCCGCCGACTGCGCCTCGGTGGCGGGCGCGCCCGGCACCGGAGGCGTCAGCGCCTGGTCCGGCTCGGCGGCGACCTCGGCCGCCGGCGGCGCCTGGTTGGAAAGCGCCCCGGGAATGCCGCCGGCCGGCGGATCTACGCTGCCGTCGGTGACCAGCTCGCCTTCCTCGCGCTGGAGGGCGCGGGCGCCCTCGGGAAATTCCTCGCGGGTCGACTGGACTTCGGAGAAATCGACGTCGGCATGGACCTCGGCGGTGAAATTGCCCTCGCCCAGCACCGGCGTCAGCAGCGCCGAGATCGATCGGCGATAGCTGTCCTCGATCGCGGTCTGGACGGCGATCTGCCGCTCGGAGGCGGCGGTGGCGCCGGTGGCGCCTTCGCGCGACAGCAGGCGTCCGGCCTGGTCGACCACCGAAACGCCGTCCGGGGCCAGGCCCGGCACCGACGAGGCGACGAGATGGACGATCGCCTGGACCTGCGATTCGCCGAGCGTCCGGCCGGGCGTCAGGGTGAGCATGACCGAGGCGGCCGGGCTGGACCGCTCGCGGATGAAGACGCTCGGCTGCTCGACGGCGAGGTGGATCCGCGCCGACTCGACGCTCTCCAGCGCCTCGATGGTGCGGGCGAGGTCCATCTCGCGGGCGCTGCGGATCCGCTCGCCCTCGACCGCCCGGCTCGATCCGAGCGGCAGGTTCTGGATGACCTCGGCGCCGTCCGGGCCGCTGCGGGGCAGGCCGCGCGAGGCGAGCAGCATCCGCGCCTGGTGGTAATCGTCTTCCGACACGGTGATCGCGCCGGTGGTGCGGTCGAGCTCGTGCGCCATCCCGGCGGTGCGAAGCGCATCGACCACGGCCGCCTTCTCCTCGTCCGGCAGGCCGGAGAAGAGCGTGCGGCTGGGCGGCGCGCTGAACGTCATCCACAGGATGACGGCAAGGCCGAGCAGGGCGATGAGCCCGATCGCCGGGAGGCTCTTGGCGACCGCCGGCTGGGCCGCGAAGCTGCGGGCCTGCTGGACGAGCCGGCCGACGGCGCCGGTCGGCTCCGCGCGGCGGACCGCGGGGCGCATCGTGGCGGGGGCGAGATCTGTGGTGGCTGCGAGTTCGCTCATTTTACACCGGCATGTTCATGATGTCGCGATAGGCGGACAGGAGCTTGTTCCTGACCTGCAGCGTCGCCTCGAACCCGATCGACGCCTGCTGGCGGGCCAGCATCACCGCGGCGATGTCCGTCGTCTCGCCGCGCTCATAGGCTTCGGTCGCGGCGGAGGACTGGGACTGCATCTCGTTGACCTGGGCGACGGCGCTGCGCAGTGCGTCGCCGAAGCCGTCGGTCGCGCCACCGCGCTCGGTGCCGCCGGCGGCGGCGCCTCCCCCGATCCCGGCGGCGCGCTGGAGCGCGCTGTTCTGCTCGAGGATGGCGCTCCTCATCGCCATCAGCCGGCTTGCATCGATCGACATGGTGGTTGCTCCTAGGCGGCCGCGGCGCGCATCTCGGCGAGCCGGTAGCGCAGGGTGCGCTCGCTGATGCCGAGGCGCTCGGCGGCGCGGACGCGGTGGCCGCCGGCGGCGGCGAGCGCGTCACGAATGAGGTGGGCTTCGGCGATCCGGGAAGCCTCGCCGAGCGAGCGCGGCGCGAAGGCCGGCCCCGCGGCGGCGGGCAGCGGGTCGATGACGATCTCGTCGGCCTCGATGCGGTCGCCGGCGCGCAGCAGCAGCGCGCGCTGGATGACATTGTCGAGCTCGCGGCAATTGCCGGGCCAGACATGGTCCATCAGCCGCTGGAGGGCCGCGGCGGTCGGGAACGGCACCGGCGCGCCGGCGGGCACGTGGCGCAGCAGGAAGGCGGCGGCGATGGCGCGGATATCCTGGCGGCGGGCGCCGAGCGGCTGCAGCTGCACCGGCACGACGTTGAGGCGCCAATAGAGGTCGGCCCGGAAGCGTCCGGCCGCGACCTCGGCGGCGAGGTCGCGATTGGCGCAGGCGACGACGCGCACGTCGACCGCCTCCGGCCTGACTGCGCCGACCGGGAGCACTTCCTTCTCCTGGAGCGCGCGCAGCAGCTTGGCCTGGAGCGGCAGGGGAATCTCGGAAATCTCGTCGAGCAGCAGCGTGCCGCCGTCGGCGGCGCGAAAAAGCCCCTCGCCTTCCTGGGCGGCGCCGGTGAAGCTGCCCTTGCGATGGCCGAACAGGATCGCCTCGAGCATGGTATCGGGAAGGGCCGCGCAATTGACCGCGACATAGGGTCCGGCGGCACGCGGCGAGCAGGCGTGGATGTAGCGCGCCATCCCTTCCTTGCCGGTGCCGGTGTCGCCGAGCACGAGTATGCTGGCATCGCTGGCGGCGATGCGGGCGGCGAAATCGAGCACCGCCGCGCTCTCCGGCTCGCCGCAGGCGGGGCGGGTCTCGGGGCGGACGAGCGCGGCGATCAAGGCGTGGCCGAATGCCATGTCCTCGAAGCCGAAGCCGATGCGGGCGGGAGCGTGGTCCATGGGCGCGACCAGGCTGGGCGTGACCGCGCCATAATCGACGACGACGTCGCCGGGCGCGGCATGATCGGCCTCGGCCGCGGCGTAGACGGCGCGCCCGGCCGGACGGGCGCCGCCGGCGTCGAAGATCCTGCACCGCAGCCCGGCGCCGTTCAGCCATCCTGCCAGAGCCGGATTTGCCGCTGCTGCCTTTCTGCTCAAGCCGATCATCAAGCCTCCCCCAGGAACATGGTCGAAGGGGCCCGCGGGAACCCCGGCAGGGATTAAGCAAGCGCCATGCCAGATTCATTCGACGCTTCGTTTTGCCTGGGGCCGCGCCCTCTCTACGCGCGCGCGTAGAGGCGCTGACGGAGAAATCGGCTTCGGCGCGTCAAAAAACCGACGCTGCGGAAAGAGGATTAAAGGCCTTCGCCGGCCGGCCGTTACTGCAATCGTGGCAGGGCTGGGACTTCCCGGCGGCCCGGATTGAGCGGGAAAGGAACCCAAGATGACTGTTATCAACACCAATACCGCTGCGCTGCGCGCGCAGAATGGCAGCCGGCTCGCCAACCAGAGCCTGCAGACGGCCATGGAGCGCCTGTCCACCGGCAAGCGCATCAACACCGCCAAGGACGACGCCGCCGGCCTCGCCATCGCGAGCAAGATGACGTCGCAGATCCGCGGCATGAACCAGGCGATCCGCAACTCGAACGACGGCATCTCCTACGCCCAGACCGCGGAAGGCGCGCTCGGCGAGGTCACCAACATGCTGCAGCGCATCCGCGAGCTGGCCGTGCAGAGCTCGTCGGGCACCTATTCGGACGCCGACCGTACCAACCTCAATGCGGAAGTCACCGAGCTCAAGGCGCAGATCACCAACATCCTCGCCACCACCGAGTTCAACGGCAGCCGCATCTTCAACTCGAACGCCTCGGGCGCCACCTACACGGCGGCTTCCGGCGCCGTCGCGATCCAGACCGGCGTCAATTCGGGCGACACCGTCTCGGTGAGCTTCTCGGCTCTGTCCGACCTCGCCTCCGGCACCGCGGTCGACTCGTCGACCAACGCCAGCACGGCGATCGGCAACGTCGACACCGCGCTGACCAACGTCGCGACGACCCGCGCCAAGCTCGGCGCCGCGCAGAGCCGGCTCGAATCGACGGTCAACAACCTGTCGAACAACGTCACCAACCTGTCCGACGCCCGTTCGCGGATCGAGGACACGGACTTCTCGGCCGAGACGACCAATCTCGCCAAGGCCCAGATCCTGAGCCAGGCCTCGACGGCGATGCTCGCCCAGGCCAATCAGAGCGCTCAAGGCGTGCTCAGCCTGCTCCGCTAAGCCCGGTACGCAGGTTGAACGATCCCGGCGCGGAGCGATCCGCGCCGGGATTTTTCGTGCCGTCTCCTGAAGACGTGCGGGGCCGGACCACCCGTCGTTCGACGAAGCGGCGTCGAAATGGGCTCGGCTCGGCGATGGCAGCCCGCTAGGAAGCGGCACGATGAAAGGCGCTCTCCTCGACCAGGTCGCCCCGCTGCTCCACGAAGCGGCCGAGCGCGCGATCCTGCCGCGCTTCCGCCAGCTCGCGCGCCACGAGATCGAGGAAAAGTCTCCCGGCGAGCTGGTGACGGTCGCCGACCGCGAGGCGGAGGCGATCATCGCCGAGCGGCTGGAACGCCTTCTGCCCGGGTCGCGCGCCATCGGCGAGGAAGCCTGCGCCGCCGATCCGAGCCTCCTCGATTCGCTCGCGCATGGCACGGTCTGGCTGATCGATCCGCTCGACGGCACCGCCAATTTCGCGGCCGGAGAATCCGCATTCGCGGTCATGGTCGCGCTGCTCCGCGACGGCACCGTCGAGGCGGGGTGGATGTTCCAGCCGGTGACCGGGCGCCTGGCGCGCGCCGAGCTCGGCTCAGGGGCCTGGCTCGACGGGCGGCGCATCGAAGGAACCGAGGCACTCCCGGAGAGGCTGCGCGGCTCGATGGGCCGGTTCATGCCGGATTCGCTCCGGCTGGCGGTGAGCGCGCGGCTGACGGCCGGCGCCACGCTGCTGCCGGGGCTGATGTCCGCGGGCGTGGAATATCCGGCGATCGGCGCCGGCGAACGCGACTTCGCCTTCTATTGGCGGACGCTCGCCTGGGACCATGCCGCCGGGGCCCTGTTCCTGAACGAGGCCGGCGGGCGCGCCGCTCGGCTGGACGGATCCGCCTTCGTTCCGACAAGCGATGCGAACGGCATCCTGGTCGCCCGCACCCCCGCGATCTGGGACGCGGCGCGGGCGCTCATTGGCGACATCTAGAGCCTGTCCTGCTCAGGTGGCCAGGACACACACTCTCGCTAGGCGGCGGCGGCGACCGCGCTCGTCTTGGCGAGCCGGTCGAAGGCCTGCAGCCGCTCGAGCAGCGCCGGCATGTCGCCCAGCCTGACCATGTTCGGGCCGTCGCTCGGCGCCCGGTCGGGATCCTCGTGGGTCTCGATGAAGAGGCCGGCGACGCCGATCGCCAAAGCGGCGCGGGCGAGCACGGGCACATATTCGCGCTGTCCTCCGGACCGGTCGCCCTGCCCGCCGGGCTGCTGCACCGAATGGGTGGCGTCGAAGATGACCGGCCAGCCCGCCTCGGCGAGGATGGGCAAGGCCCGCATGTCGTTGACGAGGGTGTTGTAGCCGAAGCTGGTCCCGCGCTCGCAGAGCATCACCCTCTCGCAGCCCGCGGAGGCCAGCTTGGCGGCGACGTTGCGCATGTCCCAGGGCGCCAGGAACTGGCCCTTCTTGACGTTGACCGCGCGGCCCGTCCGGGCGGCGGCGACGAGCAGGTCGGTCTGGCGGCACAGGAAGGCCGGGATCTGGAGCACGTCGACCGCCTCCGCCACCGGCGCGCATTGCGCCGCGTCGTGGACGTCGGTGATGACCGGGCAGCCGAAGCGGTCGCGTATCTCGGCGAAGACCGGCAGCGCCTGATCCAGGCCGATCCCGCGCGGCGCCTCGGCCGACGTGCGATTGGCCTTGTCGAACGAGCTCTTGTAGATGAGCCCGATGCCGAGCGGGCGGCACATCGCGTCGAGCGCCTCCGCCGTCTCGAGCGCATGATCGCGGCTCTCCATCGCGCAGGGTCCGGCAATGAGGACGAAGGGCCGGTCGTTGCCGACCTCGAGCCCGCCGATCGTGATGGTCCTGGATCGGCTCATCAGAAAGCTCCGCATTCGGCGAGGATGGCCTGCACCGGCGTGCCGCGGGCGGCGAGCATCCGGATGCGGCCCTCGTTCGCCAGCACCGCCCAGGCCCGTTCCTCCACCGCCGGCCAGAGTCGGCGCGGAATGACGACGACGCCGTCATCGTCGGCGAACACCATGTCGCCGTTGGCGACGGCGATGCCGCCCATGTCCACGGGCATGTTCATCGCCGCGAGGGTCCCTTCATATTTGATGTCCCGGCACCAGCCGCCATGGGCGTAGACCGGCAGGCCGAGCGCCCGCACGTCGCCGGTATCGCGGGTGAAGCCGTCGACGACCACGCCGTGGGCGCCCGCTCGAAGCGCGAGATTGCCGTTGAGGTCCCCGAAATAGGCGCGGCCGGGAACGTCGGTGGCGACCATGATCACGTCGCCGGGGCGCACGAAGGCGTAGGAATCGAGCGCCCGGTAGATGCCCTTCCACGCCTCCGCGTCCGGCCCGTCCCGATCCACCGCCCTCAGCTGGAGCGTCTTCGCCCGCCCCAGGAACTTGCCGGGGCTCGTCGGACGGAAGATCGGCGGCAGCACCGTCTCGAGGCCGAGGTCGGCCGAGATGTCGGAAAGGACCGGCGAGGAGAGATGCGCTTGAAGCGCGCGCAGCCGCAGATTGGCCTCGGCGCGGTGGCCCGCGCAGACCGCCTCGGCGAGAACGAGATCGGTCGGCGTGTTGACGTCGATCTGCTCCACCGGATCGAGATCGAACAGGATCGGACGCTCGCCGAAGCGTCGGGCCGGGGCCGGCGCGCCTGCCCCGCCGCGAACCGCATAGAGGCTCATCGCCTCGATCACCTGCGCCGGAAGATCGACGCTGTTCGGGATGCGGCCGCCGCCATAGGCCGGTACCTTCCCGTCCCAGAGATATTGCTTGGCACGGCTGACGGCGACCAGGCTGTCCGGCTCCGGGTCGTCGAGCAGCCGGCCGATGGCGCGGCCGACCGTGTCCGCGGTGACGAAGGGGGCGGTGCACAGGCATTGGAGATAGATGTCGGCCGGCGGCACGGCGCCGCACTCATAGGCGAAGAGCTCGTGGCCGTCGGTCGCATTGCTCGCCAGCGCGTCCGGCCGGCGCAGCCGCGTCACCGGCAGGTCGGCCGCCAGCGCCGCGATCGCGTCGGAATCGGTATCGAGCACGACCTCGTCGATCAGGGGGCAGTCGAGCAGCTGGCGCAGCTTGCGCTTGAACAGATGCTCGCCGTCCAGGATCTGCAGGTTTTTGTCGGGAACGCGCTCGCTGCTGCCCTTGGCCGGCACGAACGCCACCACCCGCGATTTACCCGCTCCGGAGCTCATTGCACGACGTCCCAGCTGCTCAGCAGCCCGAGCAGGATGCCGTTCCCGTCGACGACGGGCAGGACGTCGAAGCGCCGGTCCGCCTCCTTGAGGAGCAGAAGGGTATCGGCGACGGTGAGATCGGGACCGACGACGCGCGGATTGGCCTGCATGATCTCGCCGGCCGTGGTCGCGTAGAAGTCGCCCTTGCGCTGCGCCAGGCGCCGTATGTCGCCGTCGACGATGAGGCCGAGGAGCTTCCCTTCCCAGTCGATCACGCAGGCGGCGCCGACGCGGCGGGCGGAGATCACGCCGGTCACGTCGGCGACCGAGGCATGGGGCAGCACCGTGGGAAGATCGTCGCCCTTGCGCATCAGGTGCCTGATCCGGATCATCTGCCGGCCGAGGAGACCGGCCGGATGCTGGCGGAGGAAGTCCTCGCGGGCGAAGCCGCGGGCGCGGCTGGCGGCGACGGCAAGGCCGTCGCCGATCGCCATCTGCAGGATGGTGCTGGCGGTCGGTGCCATGCCGATATGGTCGGCCTCGCGCTCGATCTCGCTCGGCACGAGATGGTCGACCGCGGCGGCGATCGGCGAATCGGGCCGCCCGACGATCCCGATGAGCCGGCATTGCCTGGACTTCAGCACCGGCAGGATCCGTACGATCTCCTCGGTCGTGCCGCTGTTCGAGAAGATGATGACGAGATTGCCGGTCTGGACGGCGCCGAGATCGCCATGGGCCGCCTCAGCCGCGTTCAGAAAGAAGGCCGGGGTGCCGAGGCTGGAGAACGTCGCCGCCACCTTCGCGGCGACCAGTCCGGACTTGCCGATGCCGAGGCAGACGAGCGGCCGGTCCTGCCCGGCAATCTCGGCAACGAGGGAGTCGATCCCGGAGACCTCGCCGGCAAGGAAGCGGCCGATCGCCGCGCGCTCGGATTCGAGCACCTCCCTGAACCAGCCGGCGAGCGCGCCGGCAGGCAGTTCGGGCATCGGTCCCGGATCGGCGAGGGCGAGGGAAGCGGCGCGGGTCACTGGAAAAGCTCCGGATAGGTCTGAGCATATCTTAGGAGAGAAGCGTGCCACCGGCGGGGATCGACCGGCTTTTCGACCCGCTCGAAGAGCGACCCGGCGTCCAGGTCCGCGTCCGCCGGATCGATCACGCTGTTGGCGGCGTGGAAGGCGAACCAGGCTTGCGCCCCGCTCGCGGATGGCGTCGGTGCCGATCCGGACCGCAGCCCGACGGTGAAGGCGGCCAGGTCGGTGCCGGCGTTGAGCCAGGCGCCGGAGGCGTGATCGGACAGGCGAAGGATCGGCTTGCCGAGGAAGCCGCCGATGGTGATCGCCTTCGAATTGCCGACGACGAGGCCGTCGCACGCGGCAACCAGGTCGAGCGTCGCCTGCTTGGGCTCCCCCTCCCCCTCGATCAGGCGCACGGCCCCGCCGCGGCGGGCGATCGTCTCGTGAAGGGCGGAACGGTCGCAATAGAGGCGGTTGAGAGGGTGGTCGGTCACGGCCAGCACGGCATTCGCGTCGAGCGAGTCCGCGAGCTCGGCGACCAGGGCCGCATTGTCGGCGTGGCTGCGGTGAATGCCGAAGAAATTCTCCTCATGCTCATATTCGAGCGGCAGGGCGAGGACGAGACGATCGGCGGGCAGGCCGAGGCGATGCAACCGGCTTGCCCGGTCTTCCTGTCCGAACAGCTGGCGGGTGCGGTGCCATGCCGGCTCGATCGCACGAACCAGCGCCGTTTCGGCTTCGGCGCCGATCGGCGGCATCGCGCCATGGTCGAAGGGCTGCTCGCGCAGGACGATCCATTCGTCGCGCGATGGGAAGGGCGGGAAGGCGCCTTCCATCAGGTAGCGCACGGTGCCCGGAAATCGGCGCGGGCTCTCGACGTCGGCGCTGCGGCAGAAGGTGATGTCGGCGTCGATCTCGGCGACCAGATCGAACAAGGCGTCGAAGCCGGCGGCGCAGGTGCGCAGCCGCTCATGGCCTTCGCCGTCGAGGATATGCCAGGCGATGCGGTCGCTGCCGTCCACGCCGAGCAGCTGGTCCGGCCCGATGCCGGTGCCCTGCCAGAGCGGCGGCACCATGACGTGCACCTCCGCCTCGCGCGCCACCCGCTCGATCAGGCGCGCCACGATATGGTCGAACCACCAGGGAGTGACCACGGGCAGATAGAACAAGATTCTCATCATTCTCCTCGCGGGCGACCTGGGTGGCCCGACGTCGAAAGTTGCGGCGTGGTTAACCCTATTCGGCGGGAATGGTTAACAAAGCTCTTCGCGACCACCCCGTGCGCCTCCTGATCAGGCCGCCTGCCGGAGCGCCGGCCGTGCCTCCCGTCGGACCACCGGCCGGAAGACCAGGCTGAGCAGCATCGGCTCGCGGATCAGCCCGGCGGGCGGCGGGACGAGCAGGAGCGCATCCTCGCGGCAGCGGTAGAAACCGGGCGACAGCTCCTCCATTCCCTCGCAGACGATCTGCGCCTCGATCGGGGGTGTCAGCGCCGCCTCGATCGGGTCGTGCAGCGCGTTGACGCCGTGAAAGGCGGCCTCCTCCAGCTGCAGCCATTCCGCGACGGCGCCGATCAGGACACCCACGGCGAAACGGCCGGCGCCGACCGGCACCGTCGCCTGGAAATAGCCGTCATGGGTCGAATGCGCCTCGATCGGCAGCATCGTCTGGCTCGTGGCATCGGCGATGAATGCTTCCAGCCGGATCTCGTCGGCATGGAAATCGGTCGGGCGGAGATCGAGCTGGTAGCGCGACGCCGCGAACATGGCGATCAGATGCGGCAGGCCGTGCGCCTGGAGCTCTCCGGGCAGATACATCCGGTTCGACTGGTTGACGTAGAACAGGCCGCGGCGGCGAAGGCCGGTGGCGGCCAGATCGGGATCGACCAGCTTGACCAGGTCGTCGGAACCGAGATTGACGTCATGGTCGAAGGCCTTCAGCACCTCGACCTCGCCGGCCGTCGGCATGAACAGGAAGCGGGCGAGGACCGCCGCCGCCATCGTCCGCCGGCAGTCCGGATCGTCCGATGCGGCCGGCCGGACGACGGCATCGCCGGCATGACCGGCGAATTCGATGCAGGCCCGCTGGACCCGGTCGCGCACCGCATTCTGGAGGCCCTTCTGGCCGGCTTCCTTGCGCAGGGCCGATCCGTCCGGCGAATAATCGACGACCGAAGCCATGGCCGCGGTGCACAATTGCTCGACGACGGCGATCGGCATGCACAAGGCATGGACCGCCGCGAGATCGTAATGGCGGTCGTCGATCAGGCCTTTCTTGTCGAAGCCCCATTGCTCGGGGTCGCGCAGCAGCAGGTAGCGGCCCGCGACGGTGAGGCCGAAGCGCTCGCGCAGCACCGGCTCGATCAGATTTTGGACGGTGCCGGCATAGCCGAGGTCGACGAACATGACGGCGTCGCCCTCCTCGACCCCCGCCCGGCGCAGATGGCTCATCACCTTGTCGGCGAACGCCGCCGAGCGCTGGACGATCATGCCCAGCATCTTCGGCTCGAGCACCGCCCGATTGAACCGCTCCTGCGCCTCGAAGCCGACCTGGCCGCGGCACAGCCGCATCCCCTCGGTCGCATTGAGGCCGAGCTGCTTGGTGAGGACGTCGGTGCGGCCGTGGCGGCCTTCGTCGGCGAGATAGCGGCGGACGGCGTCGGCGTCGGTGAAGCTCGCCCGCCGGGCGGTGAACCGGCTGAGCTCGATCGGCTCGGCATTGTCGTCGCCGAACAGCGCCCGATGGACCTCCAGCGGCAGATGGCCGTCGCGCATCAGGAAGAGCAGCTTGACCGGCCGGCCGAGCTTCGCCGCCATCTCTCGCCGCTCCGCTTCCACCCAGGCGGCGAAGGCGTGCATGACCGGGCCGAGCACGTCATGACCCAGCGCACGGACCGGATCCGCTTCGCCGTGCAGCGACAGCACGGCGCGGTGGGGCGCGTAAGCGGGTGCGCGGTTACGGATGCTCGGGTCGATCATCGCCGCGGCCGAGGCCTCGAAGCGCAGCCGGCGGGCGCAGTCCTCGTCGAACTGCCGCAGATGGGCGGTGGCGATGCCGAGCTGCGTCGGCGCCGCCTGGTCCGCGACCGGATTGTCGCCGATGTGGAAGACCAGCTCCGGCGCCGCCTTCAGCGCCTTGAGCACGGGCCTGAACAGGCCTTCGCTCTTGCCGATGCCGTGCTCGCAGGAAACGAAGATGCGGTCGATCAGCGCCGCCACCGCCTCGCCGGCCGCCGCGGCGATCAGGTCGCGCAGCTGCCCTTCCGAGAGATAGGTGTCGGAGACGATGATCACCTCGAGGCCGCGCGCCTTCGCCGCCTCGATCAAGGCCACGGTCGGCGTGAAGCCGTAGCAATGACGCGCCTCGGCCGCGATCTCGGCGGCGACCGCCGCGGCGATCTCGTCTTCGCCCGCCTCCGGCATCAGGCTTCGATAGATGGCGTCGATGCCGATCTCGCCTTTGCCCTTCGCGAAGAAGGCGCGCTGGCGCGCCCGCGCCTCGGCCTTGGCGCGCGGCCAGATGCCGCCGCCCCTTATGCCCAGATCCGCGAACACGTCGCGCGGGGCCACCGTGTTGCGCCACAGCAGGGTGTCGAAGCAATCCAGGGAGAGATAGCGTATGCCCGGCGGAGCATGGTCGAGCAGCGACGGAAGGTCCGCCGCGGCGACCGACAGCCTGAGCGCCTCGGCGCGCGTCTTGGACGGCTTCGTCTGACGCAATTTGGTCATGTCCATTCCTCCAGGGACTTGCGGACCTTTTCCAGGGCCGCCTTCTTGATCTGGCAGACGCGGGCCGCACCGACGCCGAGCGTCTGGCCGATCTCGTCGAGGTTCATCTCCTCGACGAAGTAGAGCTGCAGCACCATCGCCTCGCGTTCGGGAAGCCCGCCGATCGCCTGCACGATCGCCGCCTTGAGCCCCTCGCGCTCGAGCGCCTCGTCGGCCCGCTCCTCGACGTCGGCGAACCACATCGAATGTTCGGAATAGACCTCGTCGATCGATTCGTGGTGGATCGCCTGGCTGTCGTCGACGAGCTTGCGATACTCGGCCGCGTCGAGGCCCATCTGCTCGGCCATCTCGGCCTCGCTCGGCTCGCGGCCGAGCTGGCCCTCGAGACGGTGGCGCACGCCGGCGAGCTCGCGCCGCCGGGCCATGGCAGACCGGCAGATCGCCGCATGGCGCCTCAGATGATCGATCATCGCGCCGCGGATCCGCAAGGTCGCATAGGTCGAGAAAGCGTGGCCGCGATCCTCGAAGCCGTTGGCGGCCTCGATCAGCGCGACCATGCCGGTCTGGACGAGGTCCTCGATCTCGATTGCCGAGGCGACCCGGCCGTGCACGTGCCAGGCGATCTTGCGGACCAGCGGAAGATGCGCACTGATCAGCGCCTCCGGCCCGGGCCTGGGCTGGCGCGAATAGGTGGTGAGGCCTGCGCCGGGGTCAATGAGCGCCATGCAGCGCCTCCATGCCGAAGAAGCGGTGGCCGCCCGCGATCGGGGCAAGCTCGGTCTGCACGATGCGCTCGGCAAGGCGGCGGAAGGCACGGCTGGCGCGGGCGCTGGGATAGGCCTCGACGCAGCAGCGCTTGCGCAGCACCGCGTCGCGCAGGTGCCGGTCCTCCGGGATCGCGCCGAGATAATCGAGCTCGACGGCGAGGAACTTGCCGATGACAGCGGCGAAGCGCTCGTACAAGGCGCGGCCGGATTCGTCGTCCGTCACCATGTTGGCGACGACGCTGACCTCGGCGCAGCCATGCTTCACGGTCAGGGCCTTCACCAGCGCATAGGCGTCCATGAAGGCGGTCGGCTCGCCCGACAGGACGAGCAGGATCCGGTCGGACGCGGCGACGATGCCGAGCGTCTCGAGCGAGATGCCGCTGCCGGTGTCGACGACGACATAGTCGAGGCTGTCGGCATAGGGTCGGAAGGCTCCGGCCAGCCATTGCCGGTCGCGCTCGCCGAGGGTCGATCCGATGCCGGTGCCGCTATGCCCGGGGGCGAGCAGGATGCCGCCGGGGCCGCGCTGAAGGATGTCCTCCAGCGCGCAGTGGCGGCCGAGCACGTCGCCCAGCGTCCAGTTGCCGTTGATGCCGAGCAGGATATTGGCGTTGGCGAGCCCCATGTCGCAGTCGACCAGCATCGCCTGCCGGCCCACGCCCGCAAGGGCGACGGCGAGATTGACGCTGACATTGCTCTTGCCGACGCCGCCCTTGCCGCTGGCCACCGCGATCACCCGGGCATTTCGAACTGGTCTGGAATTCACGCGGCAACCTCCGAGGCAAGCATGGGCTGATGGGTCTCGCCGCCGACGACGGCGACGACCTCGACGGCCTTGCCGTCGGGAATCTCGAGGAAGGACAGGACCGGCACGTCGGGCATGTGCGGCGCCAGCAGCCGCGCCAGCGCCCGCCGGGCGACCGGCGAGGTCACCACCGCGAAGCGGCGGCCCTGGTTGAGCAGCGGCCCGGCAATCTCGCCGACCGCCTGGACGATGCGCTGGGCAAGCCCGGGCTCGATCGGGTGCACCGCCTCGCGGCCGGTGCGCACCGCCTGGTTGAGCAGGCTTTCGAGCCCGGCATCGAGCGTCACAACCGAAAGCGGCATCTTCACCGGCACCAGGGTCTGGACGATGAGGGCGCCGATCCGCTGGCGCACCGCCTCGATGAGCTGCACCGGGTCGTTCTCGTCGCGCGCGGCGTCGGCCATCGCCTCGGCGATGCGGCGGAAGTCCTTGAGCGGCACGCCTTCGGCGAGCAGCGCCCGGCACAGGGCTGCGATCGAGGCCAGCGCCAGCGGCTGCGGCGTCAGGTTGGCGACCAGCTGCGGCGCATTCTCCTTGAGCGCGTCGAGCAGCTTCTGGGTCTCGTCCATGCCGAACAGCTCGGCCGCGGCGGTCTGGACGATCTGGTTGAGATGGGTGGCGACCACGGTCGCCGGATCGACGACGGTATAGCCGGCGACGACCGCTTCGGCCCGCTTCGCCGGCGCGATCCAGACCGCGTCGAGACCGAAGGTCGGGTCCTTGACCTGGCGTCCGTCGATCCGGTCGACGAGATCGCCGGAATCGAGCGCGAGCAGGTCCTCGGGCCAGACCTCGTCCTCGCCGACGACGACGCCGCCGACGCTGATCCGGTAGCTGTTCGGCGCCAGCGACATGTCGTCGCGCACCCGGACCAGGGGAATGACGAAGCCGAGCTCGCGCGAGAGCTGGCGGCGGATGCCGGTGATCCGGGCCATGAGCGGCGCGCCCTTGCGCTCGTCGACGAGGCCGATCAGGCCGTAGCCCAGCTCGAGCCCGAGAGCGGCGTCGTCGCTGACCTCGTCCCAGCCGATGGCGCTCGGCGACGGCTCCGGCTCGGGCTCGGCCGCCTCGGCGGCACTCGACTTTTCCGACTTGCGCATCTTCCAGGCCGCGAAGCCGGCCAGGGCCGCCGCGGGCAGGATGATCATGTGCGGCATGCCGGGCAGCAGGCCGAGCACGAGCAGGATCCCGGCGACCGGGGTCCAGGCGCGGGCCGAGCCGATCTGGCTGGTGATCTGCCCGGACAGGTCGGTGGGCGAATTGACCCGGGTGACGATCGCCGCCGCAGCGATCGAGAGCAGAAGGGCGGGCACCTGGGCGACCAGCGCGTCGCCGATGGCGAGCAGGACATAGGCGGAGGCGGCCTCGCCGATGCCCATGCCGTGGCTCAAGGTGCCGAGGATGAGGCCGCCAAGGATGTTGACGACAAGGATCAGCACGCCGGCGATGGCGTCGCCCTTCACGAACTTGGAGGCGCCGTCCATCGAGCCGTAGAAGTCGGCCTCGGTGGCGACTTCCTGGCGGCGCAGCTTGGCTTCCTCCGGCGTGAGCAGGCCGGCATTGAGGTCGGCGTCGATCGCCATCTGCTTGCCGGGCATCGCATCGAGGGTGAAGCGCGCCGAGACTTCGGAGACGCGGCCGGCGCCCTTGGTGATGACGATCAGGTTGATGATCATCAGGATCGCGAACACGAACAGGCCGACGGCATAGTCGCCGCCGATCAGGAAGCTTCCGAACGCCTCGATGACGTGGCCGGCGGCGTCCGAGCCCTCATGGCCGCTGACCAGCACGACGCGGGTCGAGGCGACGTTGAGCGCGAGCCTCAGCAAGGTGGCGAACAGGAGCACCGTCGGGAAGGACGAGAAATCGAGCGGGCGCGCGACGTTCAGCGCCACCATCAGCACCGCCAGGCTGATCATGATGTTGGTGATGAAGCCGATGTCGAGCAGCAGCGCCGGCACCGGCACCACCATCAGCATGACGAGCAGCAAGGTGGCGATGGGCAGCACGGCGCCCTTGGCCGAGCTGATCCAGACGGTGCGGTTGAGGGCGATCTGGCTCATCGGCTCAGGCTCCAAGCTCGGCGAGCATCAGATAGGCGAGCCGCGCATGATGGGGGGCGACGCCGCCGCGGGCGCCCTCCCCCTGCGGCGGCGCGCCGAGCGAGGCGAGCCGGATCGTCGTCGCCTCGTCCGGCGGGGCGATGCGCGGCGCCGGCCGGGGCGCGCCCGGCGAAGAGTCGCCGATCTTCTCGGCGAAGCGCTCGCGCACTTCGGCGAGGGTCCGGGGGCTGCCGTCGCGATCGTAGAAGACCCAGCGATTGGCGCGGGCTGCCGAAGGCATCACCGAAGCGGCGGCGGCATTCGGATTGGCGTCATGCGCCTCGAGGAAGCGGCGGGCGCCGCCGGCGCCGAGGAAATGAGCCAGATAGAGATCGACCGGCTCCGCCTCGCGGCCGAGGCGGCTCTCGAGATAGGTGCGATTGTCGGCCGCGAATTCCGCGGCCATCGCCGAGGCGGCCTCGGGCTGGCGACGAAGATCGAGGACCGCGCGGCGCATTGCCGGATCGGCGACGTGATAGCGGCCATTGGCTCCGCGCGAGATCGCGCCGGCGGCCCAGCCCAGCCCGTGCTCTGCGCCGTGGCGGTGGACGGTGGCGAGCCAGGTCTGGTCGATGAACTGGAACAGGCCGGTCGCGCTCGAGGTGCGTGCGCGCGCGTTCGGATCGAGGCCGCTTTCGATCCGCGCCTGGTTGAACAGATAGTCGAAGTCGACGCCGGTGCGGGCGGCGGCGAGCTGGATCGCGGAGCCGACGCGGCCCGCAAGACCGGTCCCCTGGCTGCCTGTGATCGTCGCTTGAGACATGATGCCCCCTTCTGGTTCGGGAGCATCGGAGCAAGGAGCGTGCCAACCCGCCTTACCGGCGGCGTCGGCAGACGGGGAAGGCTATCTTCCCTCTCTGGCGTAGAGGGCGACGCGGCCGCGGCCCCCGGCTTGGGCCAGGCGATCGAGCCGGCGCTGCATCGCGTCCGTCAGAAAATTGACGCGCATCTGCGCCTCGTCGGACAGGCGCAGCAGCTCGGTCGCGCGCGCAGGAACGTCGGGGGTCGCGGAGACGGCGCCATCGTCGCGCAGCGTCTCGACGCAGGCACGACAGCATTCCACCGCCGTCTCGACGGCGGCGATGTCGTTGGAATCGAGCGCGGCGATCAGCGCCTCCTGGGCGCCGCGCATCGCGTCGAGAGGATCCGGAGAGGTCACCGGAGCGGCAGATCGAGCTCGAGCATGCGCTCGGCGATCCGCGTCGGATCGACCGGATAATTGCCGGCCTGGATCGCCGCACGGATCGCGGCGACCTTGTCGCTGTCGACCGGCGCGCCGGCCGCGACGATATCGGCGACCGCGCCGCCCGCGGCGGGCCTCGCCGCCGAGCTGCCGGCCTGGCCGGCCGCCTGCGCCGGCGCGCTCGCGCCGGGCTTGCCCAGACCAAGGCCGATGCGGGCGGGACCGCTCTTTCCGACTCCGTCGATCATGTCATTCCTTTCTCGCGCTCGCTCGCGCTTGCATCAGTAACGGCCGGGTTGACGATCAGTTAAATCCGGGAAGGGCGACTCGTCCATCGCGCAGCACTTCGCCGATGACGCGGCTGGTCGTCCGGCTGCCGCGGCCGTTGGCGGCGGCCACCTCGCGGCGGACGCGAATGCGCTCGCCGGGGGCGCCGTCCTCTTCGGCGATGCCAGTCGTGCTGACGGTGAAGCTGCGGCTCATGGCGACGAGCTGGACCTGATCGCCGCGGCGCACGACCGGCTCGGCCGGCGCCGAGGCCGCGGCCGCAGCGCCGGAGGCGGCGACGGCGGTTCGGCTGCCGGCGGTGAGCGGCACCCGGATGCGCCAGCCGACGCTCTCGCAGCGAACCGCGACCGCGCCCATGGCCGGTGCCTCGACGGTCGCCGGTTCCGGGCATGGCCGCAGCCTGAGACGCCGGTCGATCGGCCGCGCCGGTCCACCGGGCTCGCCGATGGCGGCGCCCAGGGAGGCGGTCACCTGCGTCTCGAGCTGGTCGAGATCCTCGAAGGCCTGCGCCAGGGCCGGCCCGGCGACGAGGCCGGCGGCAAGGATCAGGTGTCGGAATTTCGTCGGCATGGCTGTGGCTCCAGAGACTTTCGTGCCTCTACAAGCAATGGTCGTGCCAGATGAGCGAAGGTCCGTGGGCCGACGATCGCGCGAGGCTGCGCCTTTATCTCCGCGCCGACGAGCGTCGAACATAGAGGTCGGTGCCCGGCTCGCCGCGATAGCCACGCTGCGTCAGCACGAATCCATGCTTGGTCAGCAGGCGGATCGAGACGGCATTGGCCGAATCCACCGTGGCCCTCACCTCCTCCATTCGGAGGAAGCCGTCGGCCAGAGCGAGCATGGCTGCGACGACCTCGTGGCCATAGCCCCGCCCCCACCGCTCCCGATCGAACCCGTAGATGATCTCCTCCGGCGCGTCTTCGGGGCGGGCGAAGCCGGCCCAGCCCACCATTTCCCCCGACGCTCTCTCGACCACGGCGCCGGTGCCATAGCCGTATCGATCGATATTCGCCCTCGACCGCCGGACCCAAAGTGAAGCATCGGCCTCGCTGAGGGCGCTTCCGTCGCCGACATATTGTGCGACGGCGCGATCGCGGAAGAGCGCGACGAGCTTCGCTACGTCCGCGGTCGTGAAAGGCCGAATTCGCAACTGCTCGGTCTCGATGGGCGGGTCCCTCATAGTCGCAGGACGACAGCGGAAGGAGGGCAAGGCGATGCGTCGGCCATCGACCGCAGCCTATCGCCGCGATCCGGATCGGCAAGGAAACGATCGATCGCGGCTTAAGCCGCCGGTGTCCCGGCAGGGATATGGAAGAGGCTGATCGACTGACCAGCTTCAGCGTCGGGCCTTGGCTGGACCGTGACGTACCGACCGTCGATGCCAAGCACCCGCGCCACTGCCGCCGCCCGCGCCGCGGCGAGCTCGAAGGCATCGAGGCGGGCGCCGGACTGGGTGCCCCCGCGGCTGGCCAGCTGCAAGGGGCGGCCGCTTTGACCTTCGGCCAGGGCTCGCAGGCGCGCGGCGCCGGCCGCGGTGAGACGGGCCTCGCCGGGCTCGAAGAGCAGGTCGGCCTGGAGGTCGGCGACGAGCGCGGCGTCGATTGTCGCCGCGGCGGTCGGCGCGCTCGTCGGCGGACGCATCGCGTGGAGCATGACGAAGCAGCCGAGCAGCAGCAGCGCCAGATCGGCGAAGCTGATCGCCCAGCGCGGGGCGGCGGCGAGCCTCATCGGACAGCGCGGGCGCGGGGGGGCGTCCAGCTTTGCCGCGCTTCCTCCTCCGCGCGCGCGAGCGCCTCGAGGCGGTCGAGCGCCCTCTCCTGCCAGCGCCGCTCGAGGTGGGACAGGCGCTCGAGCCGCGTCGCGACCGGCCCGGCGAGGCAGGCGGCGATGACGAGGCCGTAGAGGGTCGTCAGCATCGCCACCGCCATCGCCGCGCCCATGGTCGAGGGCTCGCTCATGCGCGCGAACATCGAGACGAGGCCGATGACGGTGCCGATCATCCCCATGGCCGGCGCGGCTTCGCCGGCGGTGCGCCAGACCGCGACGGCGCCCTCGTGGCGCACGCGCCGGGCCTCCATGTCGGCCTTGGCCCATTCGCGGAAGGCATCGCTGTCTTCGGCATCAGCCAGGCGGCGGGCAGCCTCGCGGACGAACTCGACCGGGGTCCGCACCCGGTCGGCGCAGGCGATCGCGCGGATATCGAGGATCTGGCCGATCTGGCGGACGGCATGGTCGGCCGCCTCGGCGTCGCGCTCGGGCCGGGCGTGCAGCAACGGGCGGAGGGCCGCGGCGGCGCGGCGGACGTCCGCAAAAGTGGAGGAGACCAAGGTCGCGGCGAGGGTGCCGCCGCCGACGAGGAGGAGGGACAATGGATCGAACAATCGCGCCGCGCTGTCGATCATCGTCCCTCCCTCTCCCCACGCAAACGGACCGGCAAGATCCTGCCGGCTGGCGGCAAGGATTTGCCGGTCTCGCCCCCGCAACGCCGATTTACCGGCAGGAACCCCGGTACGCGCCAAACTGGCACGGCCATTGCATCCACCAGCCCGCAAGCCCTCGCCTATCGGATAACGGCAGGCGGCGGGCGAACTTTAGGAACGACGCGATGGCACAGGAAAACTCGCTGTTCGGAATCCACGGCACCGCGCTTGCGCTGCGCTCGCAGCGCCTGTCGCTGCTCGCCTCGAACATCGCCAATGCCGCGACCCCGGGCTACCGGGCCCGCGACATCGACTTCAACCGCGCCCTGCAGATGGCCGGCCGCGGCTATGACAGCCAGCGCGCCGCCGAGGAATCGGTCGCCTATCGCGTGCCGGTGACGCCTTCGCTCGACGGCAACACGGTCGAGCTTTCCACCGAGCAGACCCTCTTCGCGGAGAATGCGGTCCAGTACCGCACCACCCTCTCCTTCCTCGAGGGCCGCATCAACACGCTCAAGCGCGCGCTCAAGGGAGAATGAGCATGGACCGCCCGCTCTCCGTCTTCGACATTGCCGGCCGCGCCATGTCGGCGCAGCTCGTCCGACTGAACGCCAACGCCTCCAACCTCGCCAATGCCGGCACCGTCTCCGGCACCCGCGAAGGCGCCTATCGGGCCATCCGCCCGGTCTTCCGTACCGTCGAGGCGGGGCCGGGCGTCGCCACCGTCGGCGTCGATCGCGTCGTCGCCGGCGGCATCGAGCCGACCCGCCGCCACGCCCCCGATCATCCGCTGGCCGATGCCGACGGCTATGTCTGGGAAGCCGGCGTCGACCATGCCGCCGAGCTGATCGAAATGGTCGAGACCGCGCGCCAATATCAGAACAACGTCCAGGTCCTGCAGACCGCCAAGACGCTCACCCTCGACACCTTGAGGCTCGGCCAATGATCGATCCCATCTCCTCCAATGCGCCCGGCTCGACCACCGGCGCCGGCCCGGCCAACGGGCTCGACCAGAACGCCTTCCTGAGGCTGCTGACCACTCAGCTCACCACCCAGGATCCGTTCAACCCGGTCGACAATACCCAGATGGTCGCCCAGATGGCGCAGTTCAGCCAGGTCGCCGGCATCGCCGAGATGAACCAGAAGCTGGAGGCGATCGCCGGGGCGCTCACCGGCAATCGCATCGGCGACGCCGCGAGCTGGATCGGCCGGGCGATGCTGGTCGAGGCCGACGTCGCCACGCCGCTCCGCGACGGCAGCTATGCCGGCGAGCTCGAGCTCGGCGCCGCCGCCGACCAGGTCACCGTCAGTCTCGTCGACGAGAACGGGTCGGTCGTCCGCAACATCACGCTCGGCGCCCAGGAGGCCGGCCCCGTCCACTTCAGCTGGGACGGCCTCGGCGAGGACGGCGAGCCGGTCAATGCAGGGCCGCTTCGCGTCGTCGTCAACGCCCGCGCCGGCGGATCGCCGGTCGAGACCGCCACCGCCACCTGGACCACGATCGGCGGAATCCAGTCGCCCGCCAATGGCGGCGAGGCCCGCCTGGTCACCGGCCTGGGGCTGCTCGCCCCCGACGCCGCCATCCGCATTTCCTGAATTCCCCCAAAAGGAGCCTTTCCGATGTCCTTCTACACCTCGCTCTCCGGCCTTCGCGGCGCGCAGACCGATTTGTCCACCATCTCGAACAATATCGCCAATGTCGGCTCCTACGGCTTCAAGCGGAGCCGCACCGAGTTCGGCGACATCATGCCGGCTTCCTCCAAGACCGCCGGCCAGGGCGTGCGGCTCAAGGGCATCCAGCAGCAATTCACCCAGGGCGGGTTCGAAGCGTCCGCCCGCGAGCTCGATCTGGCCATTTCGGGATCGGGCTTCTTCGTCACCCGCAACAGCCTGGAGGGCGGCCCCACCTATTTCACCCGCAACGGCTCGCTCTCGATCGACGCCGATCGCTATCTGACCGACTCCAACGGTGCCTATGTGCAGGTGATGCCGGCCGACGCGAACGGCAATATCGCCAGCGCCAGCCTGGGCTCGGCCAGCGCGCTGCAGCTGCCGCTGACCTCCGGCACGCCGCGCGCGACCAGCCTGATGAACGTCTCGGCGACCTTGCCGAGCACGGCCGACAAGCCGGCCGACCGGCCGGTCTACAGCGCCAGCAACCCCTATGCCTTCGACCGGCTCGACCCGAACAGCTACAATTATTCGCAGCAGACCACGGTCTATGACAGCGAGGGCAGCGCCATCCCGGCCATGCTCTACTTCGTCCGCACCGGATCGGTCGCCGACGGCGACGCCGCCGACACCTGGGAAGCCCATCTGTTCGTCGGCAACGAGGAAGCCTCGACCGTCACCGGCTCGACCCCGGCCACCCCGATCGAGCTCACCTTCGATGCCAGCGGCGCGCTCACCAGCCCGTCCGGCGCGACCGCCTTCGGCGACGTCTTCCCGACCGGCGCCTCGGCCCCGCTCGCCATCTCGCTCGATTTCGGAACCGCCACCACGCAGGAGACCGCTTCCTTCAGCGTCGGCGCCTTCGAGCAGGACGGCATCGCCTCGGCCCGGTTGAACGATATCTCGATCGGCGACGACGGCAGCATCACCGCCACCTTCTCGGACGGTTCGACCCAGGTGCTCGGCCAGTTGCTGCTCGCCAATTTCGCCAACCCGTCCGGCCTTCGCCAGCAGGGCGACGGCCGCTGGACGGTCACCGGCGAGAGCGGGCAGGCCCAGGTCGGCGCAGCCGGCGGCGAGGGCTTCGGCCGCATCCAGTCGGGCACGCTCGAGCGCGCCAATGTCGACATCACCGACGAATTGGTCTCGCTCATCTCGGCCCAGCGCAACTTCCAGGCCAACGCCAAGGCGATCGAGACCGCCAACGCGATGACCCAGTCGATCATGAACCTGCGCAGCTGAGGCTGAACGGGACCGGAGACTGAATCATGGACCGTCTGATCCACACGTCGCTCTCGGCGCTGCGCGGTGCGATGCACCGCCAGACCGCGGTCGCGCACAACCTCGCCAACGCGAACACCACCGGCTTCCGGCGGGAGATCACGTCGGCGCGGGCGCTGTGGATCCGCGGCGAAGGCTTCGACGCCCGTGCCCAGTCCTCGCAGGAGGTGCTCGCTGCCGACATGAGCGCCGGCACGGTCAACCAGACCGGCCGCGATCTCGACGTCGCGATGCAGGGCGACGCCCTGCTCGCCGTCCAGCCCGCCGCTGGCGGCGAGGCCTATACCCGCCGCGGCGACCTGATGACGAGCCCCTCGGGCGTCCTCACCACCGGTGACGGCCATGTCGTCCTCGGCGAGCAGGGCCCGGTGACGATCCCGCCCGCCGACTCGGTCCGGATCGACCAGGACGGCACGATCTGGATCGTCCCCACCGGCGGCGACCCGAACCAGCCGGTCCAGGTCGACCGGCTGAAGCTCGCCTCCCCGGCCGGATCGGAGATCCGCAAGGGCCTCGACGGCCTGTTCCGGGTCCCCGACGGCGGGGTGCTGCCGTCCGACCCGCAGGCCCGGCTGACGCCGCGGAGCCTCGAAGGCTCGAACGTCGAAGTCACCCAGGGCCTGATGGACATGATCGAGGCGAGCCGCGCCTGGGAGACCCAGCTGCGGCTCATCACCACCGCCCGCGACATCGACACGTCGGCCGCCGACCTGATGCGGCTGCCGGGCTGAACGAAATCCAAGGAGCAGTCCAATGTCCAACGCCGCCCTTCACGTCGCCCGCACGGGCCTAGACGCCCAGGCCGCGCGGATGCGCGTCATCGCCAACAACCTGGCCAATGTGAACACGACCGGATTCCGTCGCGACCGCGCGGAATTCGAGACGCTCGCCTACCAGATGATGACCGCGCCCGGCGCCGCCGCCTCCGGCGACAACCAATATGCGGTGGGCCTCAATCTCGGCACCGGCGTCCACATGACCGGTACCGCCCGGGTCAACACCCAGGGGACGCTGAGCACCACCGGCAATCCGTTCGACCTCGCCATCGAGGGCGACGGCTATTTCCGCATCCTGCGCCCCGACGGCAGCACCGCCTACAGCCGGGCCGGCAATTTCCACCTCTCCTCGGAAGGCAAGATCGTCACCTCGGACGGGATGCCGCTCCAGCCCGAGATCCAGGTCCCCGAGGGCGCCCAGTCGGTGACGATCGGCGCCGACGGCACCGTCTCGGCGACCCAGCAGGGCCAGACCGAGGCGACCGAGATCGGCCGGATCGAGATCGCCCGCTTCGTCAACGAAGCCGGGCTCCAGGCGGTCGGCGGCAATCTCTACATGGAGACCGCCGCCAGCGGCCAGCCGCAGGTCGGCAGCCCGGGCGAGGAGGGCCGCGGCGCCCTGCGCCAGGGCGCACTCGAAGGCTCCAACGTCAATGTCGTCCAGGAACTGGTCGACATGATCGAGACCCAGCGCGCCTACGAGGTGAACGCGAAGATGGTCTCGGCGACCGACGAGATGCTCCGCAACGCCAACCAGCAGCTGTGATCGTGAAGCGCGCCTTCTTCCTCGCCATGGCGGCGACCCTGCTCTGCGCCGGCCGCGAGCCGCGGCCGAGCTACGAGCCGAGCTTTCCGGAGGCGCCGCCGCCGGCGCCGGCCAATGGCGCCATCTTCCAGGCGTCGAACGGCTATGCCCCGCTCACCAGCGGCAACCGCGCCGCCGCGATCGGCGACGTGCTGACCATCGTCCTGGTCGAGCGGATGCAGGGCACGACCACCAACGGCGCCGACACCAACCGCGACGGCAGCCTCGGCCTGACTCCGCCGACCACCGGCCCGCTCTCCTTCTTCCAGCCGAGCGACGTCGCGATGGGCGGCAACAACGAATTCACCGGCGCCGGCCGCTCGACCCAGGCCAATTCGCTGTTCGGCGAGATCAGCGTCACCGTCGCCCAGGTCCTGCCCAACGGCAATCTCGTCGTCCGCGGCGAGAAGAGCGTCCGGATCAACCGCGGCGACGAATATATCCGCGTCGCCGGAATCGTGCGGCCGCAGGATATCGGCCACGACAATCGCGTCCCCTCCACCCGGGTCGCCGACGCGCAGATCGCTTATTCCGGCCGCGGCGAGATCGCGCGCGCCAGCCGCCAGGGGTGGCTGCAGCGCTTCTTCACCATCATCAGCCCGTTCTGAGGTTTCCCATGCTCAGCCGCCTCCTTCTCCTCCTCGCCGCCCTCGCCGCCTTCGCGGCGCCGGCCCATGCCACGCGGATCAAGGATCTCGGGGCCTTCCAGGGCGTGCGTCCGAACCAGCTGGTCGGCTACGGCATCGTCGTCGGTCTCGCCGGCACCGGCGACGACAATCTCGAATACGCCACCCGGGGCATGAGCGGGATCGCCTCGCGCTTCGGCCTCACTTTGCCCCCGGGCGTCAATCCGGCCCTCAAGAATGCCGCGGCGGTGATGATCACCGCCGAGCTTCCCGCCTTCGCGCGTCCGGGCCAGCGGCTCGACGTCACCGTCTCCGCGCTCGGCCGGGCCCGATCGCTGCGCGGCGGCACCCTGGTAATGACGCCGCTGCGCGGCGCCGACGACCAGATCTACGCGATGGCGCAGGGCAATCTCGCCGTCGGCGGCCTCGGCGTCTCCGCCCAGGACGGCTCCCAGGTCTCGGTCAACGTGCCCTCGGCGGGCCGCATCCCGAACGGCGCGACCGTCGAGCGGGCGGTCGATGCCGGCTTCGCCTCGGCGCCGCAGCTCACCTTCAATCTCGCCGATGCCGACTTCACCACCGCCCGGCGAGTCGCCGACGCGATCAACGGCGATCTCGGCCAGCCGCTCGCCCGCGCGGTCGACGCCGTGTCGATCGCGATCGAGGCACCCTTGGGAGCCGAGCCGCGCACCGCGATGATGAGCCGGATCGAGAATATCCTGGTCACTCCGGCCGACGCGCCGGCGCGGGTGATCGTCAATGCGCGGACCGGCACCGTCGTCATCAACGGCGCGGTCCGGATCAGCCCCGCCGCCGTCAGCCACGGACGGCTGACCGTCGCGGTCGAGGAGAATCCAACCATCGTCCAGCCGGCCCCCTTCTCCCGCGGCCAGACCGCCGAGGAGCAGAACAGCAATATCGAGGTGGCGGAGGAGCGAGTCCGCATGTTCGAGATGGCGCCCGGCGCCGAACTCTCGGACATCGTCCGCGCCGTCAACGCGATCGGCGCCGCGCCCTCGGACCTGGTCGCGATCCTCGAGGCCCTCAAGCAGGCCGGCGCCCTGCGCGCCGAGCTCGTCGTCCTGTGATCGGCCCTCTTTCCCAGGCCGGCGGCAGCGCGCCCGCCGCCGCGGGCACCGGCGAGCCGGATCCGCGCCTGCGCGAGGCGGCCCAGGCCTTCGAGGCGGTGTTCCTGCGCCAGATGATCGGATCGATGCGCCAGGCCAAGCTCGGCGAGGATCTGCTCGGCAGCGCCGCCGCCGATCAGTTCCGGGACATGGCCGACGCCCGGCTCGCGGACACCATGGCCGAGCGCGGCGGCTTCGGCATCGCCGAGATGCTTCTCAACCAGTTCCAGAGGCGGAGCCCGAGATGAGCGACCTTATCAGCATCGGCGCGTCGGCCGTGAAGGCCTATAAGGGCGCGCTCGGCGCCGTCGGCGAAAATGTCGCCAATGCCGAGACGCCGGGCTATTCGCGCCGAACGGCCATCCTCCGCCAGGCACCGACTCCGGGGGTCAATCCCGACCCGGTCTACCGCGAGCAGATCCTGTTCAGCGGGGTCGACATTGCCGGCGTCGCCCGCGCCTGGGATTCGTTCCGGGCTACCGAGGCCCGGCTTTCGGCGGCGGCGGCCGGCAATGCCGAGACGCGTTCGCAATGGCTGACCACGGTCGAGAACGCGCTCGGCAATGGCGGCATGACCGTCGGATCGTCGCTCACCGCCTTCTTCAACGCCGCCGGCGCGCTCGCCTCCAATCCTGCCGACCCGGTCGCGCGATCGGCGGTGCTGCTGACGCTGCGGGACACGGCCGGCGCCTTCAACACCAGCGCCAACGCGCTCGAGCGGGTGTCGGGCGGGATAGAGGACGCCGCGCGGCTGGACGCGGAGACCGTCAACAGCGCCCTTCGCGCGCTTCACGAGATCAACGGCACGATCCGCGCGACCGCGCGCGGCAGCGCCTCCTATGCCGCGCTCGAAGATCAGCGCGAGCGGCTCATCGACGATATCGCCCAGCGCCTCGACGTCCAGGTCTCCGTCGCCGGCGACGGTACCGCCAGCCTCGCCCTCGACGGCGCCGCCTCGGTCTCGCTGCTCAACGGAGTCGGCTACGCCGTGATCGGGGTCGACGCGGCGAGCGACGGACGGATCGCGCTGCGGATCAGCAAGGAAGGGACCACCGTGCCGCTGCCGGCGACGGCCGGACGACTGGCCGGGCTTGTCCAGGTCGCCTCCGTCACCGCCGATCGCCGTGCCGCGCTCGATGCGCTCGCCGCCGACTTTGCCGGCGCGATCAATGCCTGGTCGGCGGGCGGAATCGACGCCAATGGCGATCCCGGCGCGGACCTGCTCGACGGAAGCGGCGGCGCCGCCGGCTTCGCGGTGCTGATCGACGACCCCGCGCTCATCGCCGCCGCTTCCACCGACGGGCGGGCGAACGGCAACCTGCTCGCGCTTGACGGGCTGCGCGGCGCGGGCGGCGTCGAGTCGCGCTGGGACGCGATCGTCGCAGACACGGCCCAGTCGCTCGCCTCCACCCGGTCGGAAGCGGCCGCGGCCTCGGCCTGGCGCGACAATGCCTATGCCGCGCTCGACGAGATCACCGGCGTCGACCTCGACCGCGAGGCGGCCGAGCTGCTCCGCTACCAGCAGGCCTACAGCGCCGCGACCCGGATCCTCCAGGTCGGCCGCGACACCTTCAACGCCATCTTGGACGCTCTCTGAGGAACTGAACCATGATCACCGGCACCCGTTACCGCCTCAGCCAGGAAATCCACCGGCAGCAGAAGCTCGCCGGCCTGATCGACCGCGGCATGGTCGAGATATCGACGGGCAAGCGCATCCAGACTCCGTCCGACGATCCGGTCGGCGCCGCCCGCGTCTCGGACATCGCCCGGCTTCAGTCCAACATCGTCACCTGGAAGAGCAATCTGCAGACAGCGGCGGCCATCTCTCAGCGTGCGGACGACGCGCTGGAGGCGACCGCCACGGCCGTCACCCGGGCCAAGGAGCTGATGATCTCCGCCACCACCGGTACCCTGTCCGACGCCAACCGCGCGACCATCGCGCTGGAGCTTCGCTCGATCGCAGAGGAGATCGCAACGCTGCAGGGCAGCCGCGACTCCCGGGGCGAGCCGCTCTTCCCCGTGGCCGATGCGCTCGAGATCCCGGTCGGCGAGGGGCTGCGCGTCCGGGCCAGCGGGACGCGCTCCTCCGTGTTCGACATGGATACGGCCGGCGGGCCCAAGGATCTCGTGGCCATCATCACCGATGCCGCCGACGCGATCGAGCTCACCGATCCCGTCGCCCGCAAGACGGCCGGCGATGCCTCCCTCGACGAGCTCGAGACCTCCGTGGTGGGGATTTCCGCCGCGCAGGGCGAGCAGGGCACGCGGGGCAAGCGGATCGACAATCTCCTCGACGCCCTGGCCGCCTCCAATCTCGGGGCCGAGGAGGAGCGCAAAGGGATCGAGAGCGCCGACGTCACCGAGGTGATCGCCAAGCTCCAGGCGCGCCAGCTCACCCTGCAGGCCGCCCAGGCCGCCTTCGCCCGGATCAATGCGAGCACCCTGTTCGACATCCTGCGGTAAGGCCGGATCTTTTTCCTCCCCCGCCTGTGCCGGGGAAGCGGAGCGCGTGAAACGCGGTCGAGGGGCTCTTCAGCGCAGGGGCCCCTCGACCCTGTTTCGCAGGCTTTCCTCCGCGTGAAGTCCCGGGGCACGAAGCTCCGTCATATTCTCCGCCAACGCTAAATTCCTCGCGCCCCTGCCGTTAATACTTTCGAGGCAGGCTTTCTTTGCCCACTGGCCAGTTCGGGGATTGAGCGGATGTTTCCAGCCGTCGGTATCATCGTCGTCATCATCATGGTGTTCGGCGGGTTCATCGTGGGCGGGGGCAGCATCGGTGTCGTCCTCCACGCTCTGCCCCTCGAGATGCTGATCATCGGCGGCGCCGCGCTCGGCGCGACGATCGCCGGAAACTCGATGCGGGAGCTGAAGGCGCTGGGCGGCGGCTTCGCCAAGGTCTTCAAGGGCGCGCGCTACACCAAGCAGGATTTCCTCGATACGATCTTCCTGGTGTCGCGGCTGATGAAGATGCTGCGCACCGATGGCCCGGTCGCGGTCGAGCCGCATATCGAGGACCCCAAGGCCAGTCCGATCTTCGCCGAATATCCGCGGCTGCTCAAGGACGATACCCTGGTCCACCTGATCTGCGACACTCTCAGGCTCGTCGTCGTGTCGTCGGGAACGCTCGATCCCCACGCGGTCGAGGAGGTGATGGACAATGCGATCAAGACCCACCACCACGAGGCGATCCGCCCGGCCAACACGCTGCAGACCCTGGCCGACGCGCTCCCCGCGCTCGGCATCGTCGCGGCCGTGCTGGGCGTGGTGAAGACGATGAGCTCGATCGACCAGCCGCCCGCCATATTGGGCGAGATGATCGGGTCGGCGCTGGTCGGCACCTTTCTCGGCGTGCTGCTCGCCTACGGCTTCGTCGGTCCGTTCGCCAACCGCGCCCGCCAGGTGATCGAGGCGGATGCGGCCATCTATCACGTGGTCAAGCAGATCGTCATCGCTTCGCTCCACGGCCATCCGCTGCCGCTGGTGATCGAGGCCGCCCGGTCGGGGATCGCCCATACGAACCAGCCGGCCTTCGCCGACGTGTTCGACGGCATGCGGGGCCGGTAGGGCCATGGCGACGAGCGCGCGGCGCGGCCGCAACGAGCCCGAGCCGCGGCCGATCATCGTCAAGAAGATCGTGGCGGACAATCACGACGCCCATCATGGCGGCGCATGGAAGATCGCCTATGCGGACTTCGTCACGGCGATGATGGCCTTCTTCCTGCTGCTGTGGCTGCTCGGCTCGACCGACGAGGACCAGCGCAAGGGCCTTGCCGACTATTTCACACCGACCCTGATCGAATACCGCCAGAACAGCGCCGGCTCCGACGGGATCATGGGCGGCGACTCGATCGTCGCCGCCGAGAATTACCCGCATCGCGCCGCCCAGACCGGTTCGCGGGCGATCGTCATTCCGCGCGACTCGACCGGCGGACTCAGGGAAGGCGAGGCGCCCCGGTCCGAAGACCGCGAGCGCTTCGAGCAACTGCGCCAGGAACTCATGCGTCGCATCCAGGCCACGCCCGAACTCCGCCGCCTGGCGAGCCATATCCGCTTTTCGGAGGACGATGAGGGCCTTCGCATCGACTTGATGGACGAAGCCGATTTCTCGATGTTCAGGGTCGGCACCGAACAATTGCTTCCAGAGGCGCGGCGACTGGTGCAGGAGGTCGCGCAGGTGATCGCGGGATTGCCCAACGAGATCGTGATACGGGGCCATACGGACGCTCTTCCTTATGCCGCGGGCCGGACGATGAACAACTGGATGCTGTCGACGGCGCGGGCGGAGGCGACCCGAGCCACGCTGCACGGCGCGAGCATCCCGGTGTCGCGTTTCGCAAGGATCGAGGGGGTCGCCGAGCGGGACCCCTACGTCCCGCAGGACCGTTACGACCCACGCAACCGCCGGATTTCCATCACCCTCGCCTGGCGGCGCGGCGAAGCGGCGCCTCAGGTCGAACCGCCGCGAACCGATCGGAGCTGATGCTGAAGATCGTCCAACCCGCCACGCGCGAGCTCACGCACCAGCGCCTCTACGAGCGGATCGGCAAGTTCCTGCTGAAGCACGGACTGGTCCCCAGCCCGGAGAATTACAGCCTCGTCTACCAGCTGATCGTCGACAGCGATTCCGCGATGTCGCGCGAGGTGCGCAAGCTGGTCAGCGACGGGATCCGGCTCAGTCAGCCCGAGGCCGACCGGCTGCGCGAGGATTACGGGATCGTCGCCAGCCGCAGCGGCCTTGCAGAGCCGGTCGACGAGTCGGCGCTCGCGGCAGCGCGGATGCTGATCGAGCAGTTCGCCTCGACCGTCGAGCAGGCGCGCGCGGAGACGGAGAGCTACGGCCGCGACCTGGAGCAGGGGGCGGCAGCGCTCAAGGAGACCGGGAAGGAGAACGGTCTCGACAGCCTGCTCCGCCTGACCGGCGTGATCATCGAGCGGACTCGCGCGGCCGAGCAGAGGCTGGTGCAGGCGGAGAGCGAGACCCGAACGCTTCGCAAACAGCTCAGCGAGGTCGAGGAGGAGGCCCGGCGCGATCCGCTGACCAAGCTTGCCAACAGGCGCGCCTTCGAGGATCGCTGCCGGGAGCTGGACGCCGCCGGCGCGCCGGTCTCGCTCGCCATCTGCGACCTCGACCATTTCAAGCTGATCAACGACGCCCACGGCCATGCCGTCGGCGACCGCGTGCTCAAGATGATGGCGCGGCGGCTGGAGAAATTCTGCGGCGGCCACATGGTCGCCCGCCTCGGCGGTGAGGAATTCGTCATCCTGTTCGAGAAGATGAGCCCGGCCCAGGCGGCCGAGCTGGTCGACGATGCCCGCCGCGCCATGAACCGCAGCGACTTCGTCCTGCGCACGACCGGCGAGCGCATCGGCCAGATCACCTTCTCGGCCGGCATTGCGGCCAGCCCCGAGGGAACGACGCGGGCGCTCAATCGGGCCGACGAGCTGCTCTACGAGGCGAAGAAAGCGGGCCGGGACCAGATCCGCTTCGAGCCGAGCGAATAGCCGCCGCGCACGGGGCCGGCCTACCCCAGGGCCGGGCGGACTCCTTCCTGCAGGTGCGAAGCCCGTCCTTTCCTCCGTGAAGAATTCACGTGGCCGTTCAAATGCCTTGACCCCTGCCGTGATTGGGTCAGCTTATGCTGCAGAGCAGCGTAACGTCAGGGCCGGCCATGATGGACGTCGAACAGCTTCGTCAGCTTGTGGCACGGGAGCTCGCCATACCCGCCGACGCGGTGACGGAATGGGCCTCGTTCCGCGACGATCTCGGCGCCGATTCGCTCGACCTCGTCGAGCTCACCATGAGCATAGAGGAAGCCTATGACGTCGCCGTGACGGAGGACGAGGCGCTCGGCTGTGCCCGCTTCGGCGACGCCCTGCGGCTGGTCCGCGAGAAATGCCGGGCCCGGCCCAGGGTCGCGGCGTGACGGTCGACGCGCAGGGGCGGACAGCGCCGCGCGCGCGGCCGGGAGAGGATGGAAAGGCCTTCGACGCACGGAGGTCCCGATCA
Organism: Sphingosinicella terrae; assembly: GCF_003347635.1. GTDB lineage: Bacteria > Pseudomonadota > Alphaproteobacteria > Sphingomonadales > Sphingomonadaceae > Allosphingosinicella > Allosphingosinicella terrae. Next base: position 19,552 of record NZ_QDFY01000011.1, on the reverse strand, counting down.
TGTCCAGCCAGGATGGCGACTATTACCAGAAGCGTGCCGAGCAGGAGGTGGAGCTGGCCCAGCGTTCGACCGATCCGGTCGCCGTCCAGTTCCATTATGCCATGACCGAGCTCTATCTCGAGAAGCTTCATGGCGGCGCATCGCCGGCGCCGCGGCCCGGAGGGGCCGGACAATGACCTACGGGCTCGGCCTTCTTGCCGATGCCGGGCTGGTGATGATCGCCGACACCCGCACCAACGGCGGCGTCGACAACGTCTCCTCCTATCGCAAGCTCCATCGTCTCGTCGGTGATGGCGAGCGGGACATCTTCGCGGCAAGCTGCGGCAATCTGTCCGCCACCCAGGCGGCGATCGCCCTGCTCGTCGAGAAGGAGGAGGAGGAGGAGGCGGGCGAGCGGCTTGCCAGGCCCCTCGCCGAGGCGCGCTCGATGTTCCAGGCCGCGCGCATTGCCGGCGAGGCGCTGCGGCGCGCGAACGGCTGGGTGAGCGAGGCGCTGGCGCCGGCGCGCAAGGCGGGATCGTGCCTGCTGCTCGGCGGTCGCATCGGCGACGCGCCGCCGCGCCTGTTCCTGATCTACGAGGAAGGCAATTTCATCGAGTGCAAGCCGGACGCGCCCTTCCTCCAGATCGGCGAGACCAAATATGGCCGGCCGATCCTCGACCGGGTCGTCCGCCGCGACATGGCCTTGCCCGCTCTGGTCAAGATCGGCCTGCTCTCGTTCGATTCGGCGATGCGATCGAACCTCTCGGTCGCGCGGCCGCTCGACCTGGTCGTCGTTCCCGCCGCCGCGGACGAGGCGGTCATCGAGGAGCGGATCGGCGAGGATGATGCCTATTTCGATGCGCTTTCGGCCCGATGGTCGCGGCTTCTGGGCGAAGGCGCCGCCGCCATTCCCGATCCCTGGTTCATGAGCCCCGGCCGGCACGTACCGGCCGCGGGGAGCGTCGCCCGCCTGCGGCCCTGACCGCCTCCCGGCCCCTGTCGCGGACGCGGCGATTGGGATAGACTTTCCGCCCTCGCATTCCGCAAGGGAACGGAATGACCGCCGCTACCGAGCCCGCGCCCCGGATCGCCAGCCTGGACATCGTCCGCGGCGTGGCGGTGATGGGTATCCTGGCGATGAACATCGTCGCCTTCGCCATGCCTTTCCAGGCCTATATGGACCCGACCGCCTACGGCCTGGAAGGCGCGGCCGATTTCTGGTCGTGGGTGTTCAGCTTCGTGTTCGTCGACGGACGCATGCGCGGGCTCTTCTCCTTCCTGTTCGGGGCGAGCACGTTGCTGGTGATCGAGCGGGCGGAAGCGGCCGGCGTTTCGCCGGCGGCGGCGCATTACCGGCGGATGCTGTGGCTGCTCCTGTTCGGCCTGGCCCATTTCTATTTCATCTGGTTCGGCGACATATTGGCGGGCTACGCGCTGGTCGGCCTCGTCCTCTATCTGTTCCGGGACCAATCCGTACGAGGCCTCGTCGCCTTGGGCCTCGGCCTCGTGGCCATCCAGACCTTGGTCTTCCTGCTCCTCGCCGGCAGCATCTCCATGCTGGCACAGGCCGCGGCCGCGCCGGTTCCGGATCCGGAGATGGTTCGCCAGTGGCAGGCGCTGGAACGAGATTTCGGCGGCAGCGCGCCGGCGATCTCGCAGAACCTCGCCCTCCATCAAGGCAGCTGGTCGGGGCTGGTCGCCAACCGGATCGGCGAGCGCGGGATCGAGCCGTTCACCGGGGTCCTGATGTTCGGCTGGGAGACGCTCGGCTACATGCTTCTCGGCATGGCCGCGTTGAAGAGCGGCTTTTTCAAGGGCGAATGGAGCCTGGCTGCCTATCGCCGGGTCGCCCTCGGCGGGCTCGCTTTCGGCGTGCCGGCCTACGCCCTGCTCGCCTGGCTGGCGGTCCGCAGCGGCTTCGACATCCCCAGCATCTTCCTGATCGAGATGGCGGCGACGACGCCGTTCCGTCCGGTCATGGTGGTCGCCTATGCCGCGCTCATCATCCTCCTGTCCCGGCGCGGCGGCGCGCTGGTCGAACGCATCGCGGCGGCCGGCCGCGCCGCCTTCACCAACTATCTCGGCACCAGCCTGATCATGACCACGATCTTCTACGGCTACGGCTTCGGCCTCTATGGGACGATGAGCCGGATCCAGTTGTGGATCCCGGTCGTCGCCCTTTGGGCGCTGATGCTGCTCTGGTCGAAGCCGTGGCTGGACCGCTTCCGCTACGGCCCGTTCGAATGGCTGTGGCGCTCGCTCGCCCGCTGGCGGCTGGAACCGATGCGGTAGAGTCTGTCCTGGGACTCCGCGCCGGCACCGGCCGCGACCGGCTGAGCGGCACCCGGCGCGCCGGATCAGAGCCGGCCGAATTCCTGGTTGCTCGGCGCGGCGCGGCCGAAGGTCGGGCGGCGGGCGACGAGCGGGTTGGTCTCCTGCTCGAACAAGGCCATCGTGTCGCGATAGAGCTGACGCAGCGCCACCACCTGCGGCAGGATGTCGTCCGGGAAATGCCGCGACTCGACGGCGCGGCGGCCGGCATGCTCGATCTCCTCGGCAAGATCGCCGAGCGGGCGCGCGCCGAACTGACGCGCCTCCGTCTTCATCGTGTGGGCGGGGATGACCAAGGCGGCGGCGTCGCGCCGGTGCATCGCATCCTCGATGCGCACGACCGATTTCTCACCGTCCTCCCGGAAATAACCGAGGATGCGGATGAAGTCGGCGCCGAGCATCGAGCGCATGCGGGCGAATTCGGCCCAATCTATCAAAGTTCGAGGAGCGTTCTCCATGGTACGTTCCTTGCCGCGCCGCGCATTCCGGAACGTAACCTTCACTGGTAAACAGCGCGTTTACATCCGCGAAGCCGTCACTTTTCGAAAGGGTTGCGGCTATTGCGCATCGTCAGCCGCACCGGCACTGCGCCGAAGTCGAGCTCGCGGCGCAGGCCGTTGACCAGATAGCGACGATAGCTTTCCGGCAGGAGGTCGGTGCGGTTGCCGAAGATGACGAAGCTGGGCGGCCGGGTGCCGACCTGGGTGACGTAGCGAAGCTTGATCCGCTTTCCCCCCGGCGCCGGCGGCGGGTTCTGGGCCACGGCGTCGCTGAACCAGCGGTTGAGGATTCCGGTCGAGACCCGCCGCGACCAGGCCTGCCTGATCTCGAATGCGGCGGCGAGCAGCGAGTCGATGCCCTTGCCGGTCATCCCGGAGACGGTGAGCAAGGGCACGCCGCGAGCCTGGGAGAGTCCCTCGTCGAGCGCCGCCTTGATGCCGTTGAAGAGGCTGCTCGGCTCCTGGGCCACGTCCCATTTGTTGATCGCGACGATGAGGGCGCGGCCTTCGTCGAGCACGTCCGAGGCGATCCTGAGATCCTGCGCCTCAAGGCCGCGCGTGCCGTCGAGCAGCAGCACCACGACTTCGGCGAAATCGACGGCGCGGCGCGCGTCGGCGACCGAGAGACGCTCGAGCTTGTCCTCGACCTTCGCCTTCTTGCGCATCCCGGCCGTGTCGATCAGCCGCACCGGCCGCCCCTCCCATTCCCAGTCGATGGCGATCGAATCGCGGGTGATGCCCGCCTCCGGGCCGGTGATGAGCCGCTCCTGGTCGAGGATGCGGTTGATCAGGGTCGACTTGCCCGCATTGGGCCGACCGACGATGGCCAGCTTGAGCGGCCCTTCGGCCTCGTCCTCCTCCGCGACTTCCTCTTCGTCTTCCTCGCGCTCGACATGGGGCCGCAGATGCTCGAACAGGTCGACGACGCCCTCGCCATGCTCGGCGCTGAGCGGGATCGGATCGCCGAAGCCGAGGCCATAGGCCTCGAGGATTCCGGCCTCGCCGGCGCGTCCTTCCGCCTTGTTGGCGGCGAGAATGACCGGGGTGGTCTCCGAGCGCAGCCAGCGGCCGATCTCCTCGTCGAGGGGAGTCGTGCCGGCGCGCGCGTCGGTCAGGAACAAGGCGACGTCGGCCTCGCGCACCGCGGCGATCGTCTGGGCGCGCATCCGGCCCGGAAGCGTCTGCGGATCCTCGTCCTCGTAGCCGGCGGTGTCGATCACCCGGAATTCGAGGCCGAGCAGCACGGCGTCGCCCTCGCGCCGGTCCCGGGTCACCCCCGGCCGGTCGTCGACCAGGGCCAGCTTCCTGCCGACCAGCCTGTTGAACAGGGTCGACTTGCCGACATTGGGCCGGCCCACGATCGCGACGGTCGGCTTCTTGGACATGCCGGCCCCCTGCCCGCTCGCGCGGGGGCGGTCAACCGAGGGGGGCGGACTGCCCTGCCTCCCGCTAACGCCAGGCGGTCAGGCGGCCGCCGTCGTCGAGCACGTAGAGCGTGTTGTTGGCGACGACCGGCGGCAGCGAAAAGGGTGTCCGCGCCTCTGTGGTCGACTGGATGGTGCCGTCGCTGGGCGAGACATAGGCGATCTGGCCGCGCGAGCTGGTCAGGATCAGGCGGTTGCCGGCGAGGACCGGTCCGCGCCAGAAGATCGGCCCCTCGCGATCCTCGGGATCGCGATAGCGCGGCAGTTGCGAGATCCAGCGGATCCGGCCCGATGCGCGGGCGACGGCCAGCAGCTGCGCCTGATCGGTGACGACGTAGACCCAGTCGCCGACCACCCAGGGCGTCGAGATGCCGGCGATGTTGATCTCCCAGGCGCGCTGGCCGGTGATCAGCTCGACCGCGACCATGCGGCCGCCCTGGCCGACCGAGAAGACGCGGCCCTGGTCGATGACGGGATCGGCGTCGATGTCGGAGATGTTGCCGACGATCGTGCTCACGCCGGTCCGCGCGAGCGCGTCCTGCCAGACGACCTGGCCGTTCTCGTAGCGATAGGCGGTGAGCTCGCCCGAGGAGAAGCCGGCGACGACGGTGCTCTGCGCGAAGGCGGGCGAGGCCGCGCCGAAGACACCGGCGAGCTCGAACGAGCCCGAGCCGGTCCAGCGGGTCTCGCCGTCGGCGGCGTTGAGCGCGTAGAGCTGGTTGTCCTGGCTCACCGCATAGACGTTTTCGTTGCCGATCGTCGGGGCGCCGCGGAGCGGGCCGCCGGGCTTGACGATCCACTGGATGGCGCCGGTAGCCGCGTCGAGCGCGGCCGCATCGCCGGCGCCGTTGGTCGCGTAGATCCGGCCGCCGTCGAAGCTGACGCCGCCGCCGAACAGGGTCTCCCTCGGCGAATTCTCGCCGCGGACCTGCGTCGACCACAAGACGGCGCCGGTATTGGCGTCGAAGGCGCGGACCGTGGCCCGCGTGTCGATCGTGTAGATGCGGCCGTCGGCGACGACCGGCTCGGCGGCGAGCCGCGCCTGGGCGCTGCTGCCTTCGCCGATGCTGACGCTCCAGGCCTGGCTGAGACTGTCGCCGAGCGCGATATGGCCGATCGACTTGGACGGATTGCCGCCGGGCTGCGGCCAGTCCGGGTTCACGAACGGGCCGGGCACGGTCACCGGGATGTCGGCCAAAGCCGGATCGGCCTCGACCGCGCCTTCGCGCGCCAGGACGGCCTTGCGCTCGCCCACCGTTGGCGTGGTCGGCCCCCGCCGGCCGCCGAAGAGTCCGCATCCGGACAGCAGGCTGGCGATGGTCAGCGCAATGATGGCACGCTTCATTCGGCTTTTTCCCTCGTTTCGGCCGGAGCGGCCGGCGCCTGCGCCGCTGCACCGGGGGCCGGGATTTCCGGCATCGCATTGACTCCTAGAGACCCGGCCATCTGAATGGCCCTTGTACGTATCGAGGACGGAACGCTCTCGTCGCGGCCGATCTGGGCGAAGAGCGGCCCGGCGCGGTCGGCGCGGCCCATCTTCAGATGCGCGACCGCGACCATCTCGCCGGCGGTGCCGAACCAGGCCTGGCCGGGGCGGGCGAGCGGCCCGAGCCGCTGGATCACCGCCTGCGGCTGGAGACGGTCGAACTCGAGCATGGTCTGGCGGACGAGGGCGGCCTGCCGGTAGGGCTCCGCGAAGTCCCCATTGTCGGCGATCGACTTGAACGTCGCCGCCGCGGCGGCGGCATTGCCGGCCTCGGCTTCGGCGGTGCCGCGGGCGAACAGGCCGGCGGCGCGGTAGCCCTCGACATTGCTCTGGGCGAGCTCGGCCACCTTCGGCGCGGCGGCGGCGCGGTTGCCGCTCTCGAGGCTGTCGAGCGCATCGAGCAGGGCGGCGCCCTGTCGGCCCGCCTCGACCTGCTGGCGATGCTGCCACCACAAATAGCCGCCGATCGCGGCGAGGACGAGGACGATCGCTGCGAGGATCCACCAGCCGTAGCGGGCGACGAAATGGTTGAGCCGCTCCTTGCGCAGCTCCTCGTCCACTTCCCTCAGGAACGTGTCGGACTCATTCGGCTTGATCGCCAAACCCATTCTCCAAATTCAAAGGGGAGCCTTTCGCCCGCCCGCCCGAGGACGCGCTCCCTGCGCTCCTTACCGGCGGTGAGGACGCGCTCCCTGCGCTCCTTACCGGCGGCTCGGGCGAAGGAAAAGGCCTCACGTCCCGGCGGGGGAGTCCGGCCGGGCGCGGTAGGTCTGGTCCTCGGTCGGGAAGGCGCGGCGCCTGACCTCCTCGGCATAAGCGCTCGCCGCGGCGCCGATCTCCGAAGCGAGGTCGCCATATTTCTTGACGAAGCGCGGCGTGCGCTCGAACAGCCCCATCATGTCCTCGGTGACCAGGATCTGGCCGTCGCAGCGGGCCGAGGCGCCGATGCCGATGGTCGGGCAGGGCACGGCCCGGGTTGCCTCCACCGCAATCTCCTCCATCACCCCTTCGAGGACGAGGGCGAAGCAGCCGGCCTCGGCGACGGCGCGGGCGTCGGCGAGGATCTTGTCGGCCTCGGCATCGTCGCGGCCGCGCGCCCGGTAGCCGCCCAGGGCGTTCACCGCCTGCGGGGTGAGGCCGACATGGCCGACCACCGGAATGCCGCGCGCGACGAGGAAGGCGATGGTCTCGGCCATCGCCTCGCCGCCCTCGAGCTTGACCGCGGCGGCGCCGGTTTCCTTGAGCAGCCGGGCGGCATTGCGGAAGGCCAGCATCGGACTCTCCTCGTAGGAGCCGAAGGGCATGTCGACGGCGACGAGGGCATGCCAGGATCCGCGCACCACCGCCGCGGCATGGGCGCTCATCATCTCGAGGCTCACCGGAATGGTCGAGGGGAGACCGTAAATGACCTGGCCGAGGCTGTCGCCGACGAGCAGCAGGTCGCAATGCGGATCGAGCAGCTGCGCCATCCGCATCGTGTAGGCGGTCAGCGCGACGATCGGCTCGCCGCCCTTGCGGGCGAGGATGGCCGGAGCCGTCAGGCGCTTCATCGGCGCGGGCGTCGGCGTCGCCCGGCTGGTGGCGGTGTCGATCGTGTAGGTGGACATGGCAACGGGATTAGCCGATCGCGCGCACGGTGGCAAAAGGCGCAGCCGGTTGGCGCGGCCGCGCGTTGGGGAAGCATGAACCTCTTGCAGGCGGATCTGTTCGGTGCCGACCCGGCCGTGCCGGAAGGCCTGCGCTACCAGCCGGATTTCCTCTCCGGCGACGAGGAGAGCATGCTGATCCGCCATCTCGAGGCGCTGCCGTTCAAGCCGTTCGAGTTCCAGGGTTTCATCGGCAAGCGGCGGACGGTGTCGTTCGGCTGGGCCTACCGGTTCGACGGCAGCGGCCTGGCGCAGGCCGAGCCGATGCCGGAATGGCTGCTGCCGGTGCGCGCCCGCGCCGCCGTCTTCGCCGGCGTGGAGCCCGAGGCGTTCGAGCATGCGCTGCTGATCGAATATGATGTCGGCGCCGCGCTCGGCTGGCACCGCGACCGGCCGGTGTTCGACGACGTCATCGGCATCTCGCTGGGCGCGCCCGCGCCGCTGCGCTTCCGGCGCCGGCGCGGCGACAAATGGGAGAGGTTCACGCAGACGACGGCGCCGCGCTCGGCCTATCTGCTGCGCGGGCCCGCGCGGAGCGAGTGGGAGCACAGCATCCCGCCGGTCGCCGCCTTGCGCTACTCGATCACGCTGAGGACGATGCGGACGCCCGCATGAGAAGGGCCGCCGTCGCGAGACGGCGGCCCTCCGGGAACGGCATGCGCCGCCCGATCAGCTGTAGAAGATGTGGAGCCCGATCTTGGTATTGCGGGCGAGACGGCGGCCCCAGCTCGGGCTCACATAGTCGGCATGATACCAAAGCACGTTCTCGGGAAGCAGCCGGCTGGCGCGGATCTCGGCGATGCGGGCGATGGCGACGGCGCGGCGCCAGGCCTCGGACTGGCGGTTGGCGGCGGGAATGATGCCGCGGCGTACGAAGGAGAATTGCCAGGGCTGGGTGACAACCTCGCAGATCGTGCCCGGGTAGCGGCCGGAGCGGGTCCGGTTCAGCACGACCTCCGCGACCGCGAGCTGGCCTTCGATCGGCTCGCCGCGCGCCTCGAAATAGACGGCGCTGGCGAGGCAATCCTGCTCGCGCCCCGCGGTCTCGACGTCGGCGAAGGACTGGACGAGCTCGCCGAGGCTGCGGGGCTGCGGCAGCCCGGCATCGGCGAGGCCGAACAGATGGTCGACGGCCATGCGGACATCGGCACTCAGCTCGCGATCCGACGTCGTGGCGGAGCCGCCGACGTCGTTGAGGCCGAGATCGCTGACCTCGACGTCGGCGCCGGCATGGTCGAGAAAGTGGACGCTCGCCGTCGGCGCGTCGCCCGCGCCGGCTTGCAGCGGATCACCCCAAGCCGCTGCCGCGGCAAAGATCATGGCAGCCGCGGCAATGCCCGCGACCCGAACCTTGCGGATCATCTAGTTCCGTTTCAAATGCGGTTGGCTGGTCCGGCGGATGCGGATGCATTCCGGCTCAAGGCTTCCCCGTCTGGCTTGGCCGCCGCCCGCCGGTGCGGATCGCTCCCCGCGATCCACGTCGCGCCCTGTCGGCGCGACACCCGTTCGGGCTGTGGCGGCTCCCGCTCGCTCTCAGTGATTGGGCAGATGGCCGATCGATCGCTTCGGCTCAACCCCGGCGGCGGCCGGAGTCGGTGGGCGGGGCGGATGAAGCGATGAGCTGCGGAACCTTTTCGGTTCGTCGCCGAATTCAATCAGTTGGCGGACTCGTCAACTGGAAGCTGATGCGGCACGCCCGAGATCAGCCGCACCGAGGCGCTCGGAATCCAGCCGGCGGCGCACGGGCCCTGATAGTTGCGCCGCGACGGGATCGGATTGGAGACGCCGCAGCGGTCCGTCGCCCGACCGCCTTCGTCATAGACGATGCCGAACCATCTCTGATCGTTGGTGCGCGAGCAGATGAAGAATTCGGATCCGCCGGCCAGCTGCGCGATGACGTCGCTCTGCTCGAACGGCGCCGCCCGCACCGGCACCGGTCCGCCGGTGACGCGGTCGCGGGTGGCGCCGCGGGCGTTGCAGGCGGCGAAGCTCGGCCCGAGCTCGCCGACGCGGACGGGCTGGACGAGATCGGCGAGCAAGGAAGGGCTGGTCTCGGCGCGCACATAAGGCGGCGTGGTCGAGCCCTGGCCGGTCTCGTTCACCACCGCCGGCTCGCCGCAGGCAGCGAGCAGCAGCAGCGGCCATCCGGCCATCGACCATGATTGAGCCCTCATGGCCGATCCTCTAACGGGATAGTCCGGCAAAGGCGATAGGAACGGAGCAGGCAAGCAACATGGCCTATTGGCTGATGAAATCGGAACCGACCTCCTACAGCTGGCAGGACCTCGTCCGCGACGGCGGCACCGAATGGGACGGCGTGCGCAACAATGCCGCGCGGCTTCACCTGCGCGCGATGAAGGCGGGCGACGAGGCCTTCTTCTATCACAGCATGGCCGACAAGGCGGTGGTCGGGATCATGCGGATCGTCCGCGAGGGCCAGCCCGATCCCAAGGACAATGACTGGGTCTCGGTCCGGGTCGAGCCGGTGCGGCCGCTCGCCCGGCCGGTGACGCTGAAGGAGATCAAGGCCGAGCCGGCGCTCGCGCAGATGGAGCTGATCCGCCAGTCGCGCCTGTCGGTGGCACCGGTGCGCGACGAGGAATGGCGCAAGCTGCTGGAGATGGCGGGTGCGTAGCCGCGGCGGCATCGCGGCGGCGCCGGAGCGCCCGGCAGCGTGAGCGACGCCAAGGCGGACTGGCTCCAGCGGCTGCTGTCGCAGTTCGGCAGCGGCATCGAGGGCGAATCGTGGCGCGATCGCATGCCCGGCGATCCCCTGTCGGAGGGGGACCGGATGCTCGTCGAGGCGCTGCCGTTCGAGCGCCTTCAGGTAAGAGGCGAGGACGCAATGTCGACCTGGAGCCGGCTTCGCACGGACGGCGGCGGCTACCCGCTCCTGGTCGGCGACGACGAGGGCCTGATCAGGCTGGCCGAGCAATGGAGCCAGGACGAGCGCACGGTCGCGGAAATGCTGGAGACGGCCGCCGGGCTGGAGGTTCCGCGCTGTTTCTCCGAGCGGCGGCGGTACGAGCTGGAGCGCCTGTGCGCGGTCCTCGGCGATCCCGTTCCCGACCTGGAGGAAGAGCTGGAGGCGCCGCTCGGGCAATGGCCGGAGCCGGAGGACGTCGCGCCCAATGACGGGCCCTGCCTCGCCTGGCGCGCGACGGATCGCGAGCCGCTGCCCCGAGCCAATTTCCTGCGCCTGCCGGCGCGCGACGGCGCCGAGATCCCGGCGCTGTTCCACTGGGGCGGCTGGAACGAGTGCCTGCCGAGCGAATATCATGTCGCGGCGCTGAAAAGCTGGCGGGCAAGGTTCGGCGCCGAGCTCGTCGCGATGAACGGCGACACGATCGAGCTGCGCGTGGCGCGCAGACCAACGACCCGCGACGAGGCGCTCGCTCTGGCGCGCGAATTCTTCGTCTATTGTCCCGACGTCGTCCTCCAGGGCGCCGGCGACCTGTCGACCCTCGCCGCCATCCTGATGATCTCGGACTGGTGGTACTTCTGGTGGGATTGAGGGGGGAGTCCGCTCCAGGAGACCGGACCGTCACCCTCCCCTTCTCGTCATCCTGGCAAATGCCGGGATCTCATTTCCCATGTTCGCCGCGCCCGCAAGGCATTGAGATCCCAGCTTGCGCTGGGATGACGTCGAGAGGACGGGCGGGAAAGAGGAAGCTTAGGCCGCCTCGGGCTTGCGCGACTGGCGCTTGCGCTCGTGGGGGTCGAGATAGCGCTTGCGGATGCGGATCACCTTGGGCGTGACCTCGACCAGCTCGTCGTCCTGGATGTAGGCGATCGCCTGTTCGAGCGTCATCCGCCGCGGCGGCGTCAGGCGGATGCCCTCGTCCTTGCCGGAGGCGCGGAAGTTGGTGAGCTGCTTCGACTTCAGCGGATTGACCTCGAGGTCCTGCGGCTTGGCATTCTCGCCGATCACCATGCCCTCGTAGAGCGCCTCGCCCGGCGAGATGAACAAAATGCCGCGCTCCTCGAGCGCGTTCAGCGCGTAGGCGACCGCCTCGCCCTTCTCCATGGAGATGAGGACGCCATTCTGCCGGCCCTGGATCGGGCCCTTATAGGGGCCGTAGCGGTCGAATAGGCGGTTCATGATGCCGGTGCCGCGGGTATCGGACAGGAACTCGCCATGATAGCCGATCAGGCCGCGCGAGGGCGCCGAGAAGGTCAAGCGGGTCTTGCCGCCGCCGGAGGGACGCATGTCGGTCATCTCGGCCTTGCGCTGCGCCATCTTCTCGACGACCGTGCCCGAATGCTCGTCGTCGACGTCGATGACAACCGTCTCATAGGGCTCCTCGCGGCCGTTCGGGCCGTCGCGGAAGAGGACGCGCGGGCGGCTGATCGACAGCTCGAAACCCTCGCGGCGCATCGTCTCGATGAGCACGCCAAGCTGGAGCTCGCCGCGGCCCGCCACCTCGAAGGCGTCGCGCTCGGCGGTCTCGGTGACCCGGATGGCGACATTGCCTTCGGCCTCGCGCTGCAGGCGCTCGCGGATGACCCGGCTCTGCACCTTGTCGCCGTCGCGCCCGGCATAGGGGCTGTCATTGACCGCGAAGGTCATGGCGAGCGTCGGCGGATCGATCGGCCGGGCGCGGATCGGCTGGGTCAGGCCGGGATCGGCGATGGTGTTGGACACCGTCGCCTTGGCAAGGCCGGCAATGGCGACAATGTCGCCCGCCTGCGCCTTGTCGACCGGCACTCGCTCGAGGCCGCGAAAGGCGAACACCTTGGTCGCCCGACCCTCTTCCACCGACTGGCCGTCGACGTCGATCGCCCGGATCGGCATGTTGAGGTCGAGCGTGCCGCTCTCAATCCGGCCGGTGAGGATGCGGCCGAGGAACGGATCGCGGTCGAGCAGGGTGGCCAGCATCTTGAACGGACCCTCGGCGTCGAGCCGCGGCGGCGGGACATGGTCCACGATCGTCTCGAACAAGGGGGTCAGGTCGCCGGAGCGGACGTCGTCGCTGCGGCCGGCATAGCCGGCGCGGCCGCTCGCATAGAGGGTCGGGAAATCGAGCTGCTCGTCATTGGCGTCGAGGCTGAGGAACAGCTCGAACACCTCGTCGAGCACCTCGGCGGGCCGAGCGTCGGGCCGGTCGATCTTGTTGACGACGACGATCGGCCGCAGGCCCAGCGCCAGCGCCTTGCCGGTGACGAACTTGGTTTGCGGCATCGGCCCTTCGGCGGCGTCGACGAGCAGGATGACGCCGTCCACCATCGACAGGATGCGCTCGACCTCGGCGCCGAAATCGGCGTGGCCCGGTGTGTCGACGATGTTGATGTGCACCGGCTCGCGGCCTTCGGGCGTCCAGTCGACGCTGGTGCACTTGGCGAGGATGGTGATCCCGCGTTCCTTCTCGAGGTCGTTCGAGTCCATCGCCCGCTCCTCCACGCGCTGATTGTCGCGGAAGGTGCCGGACTGGCGGAACAGCTGGTCGACAAGGGTCGTCTTGCCGTGATCGACGTGGGCGATGATCGCCACGTTGCGCAGGCTCATCTGGGTTCAACTCTCGGGATCGGGAAAAAGTTCGCGGCATATAGCGGCGATGCTGCGCTGCAACAAGGGGCGAAGAAGCGGAACGGCCATTCGTGTGAGGAGGCGGGGGCGCGGAGGCGTCGTGGCGACCAGCTTGTCGACTCCCTGGGGGTCGTCAACTTCGTCAATTTTAAACGCGGGCCGCGCTCGCTTGGAGTGCACCCCTTGAACGAGACAGTGAAATACAGGACGGCTCGGTGTGGCGGTCATAAGCGCACAGCGCCGCCGCGCCGCCCGACTGGTTTTCAGCCCAACAATGTCAATGAACAAGCGCTCCGCGACGCGGTGAGGGCCGTAAATGCCCATGCCATGAAAGCCGGAACAAGTCAAGAACATAGACTGGATCGCGTCGTTCCGGCTTGCGCCGGAATGGCCGTGGGGAGCGCTTTACCGCGCCAGCGTGCGCAGGCGCGCCCGCACCAGCCTACCGGATTCGGTGAGGTCGCCCTCGCGCCAGCCGCCGCGGCGGGAGGCGCCAGGGCGCAGGGCGGCCGAGCTCTCATCTTTGTCGTTGATCGACCAGTTGAGGTCGCTGAGCTGGTTGGCGGCCATGAAGTCCCACCAGCGGCGGCTCTCCTCGACGTCGACCGGGCCGTCGCCGTCGGCGTTGGTGGTGCCCCATTCGCTGACGAACAAGGCGGCACCGGCGTCGAGCGCGGCCTGCGCCTTGTCCCTCAATTCCTGGCGGTGGGTGCCCGCATAGAAATGGAGGGCATAAGCGACATTGGCGAAGGCGAGCGGATCGCGCGCGGCGACGTCGACGTCCTGGGTCCATGAGGGCACGCCGGCGACGACGAGATTGTCGGGATCGTGCCGGCGGATTCGCGGGATGACGGCCTCGTGATAGGGCTTCACCACCTCGGCCCAGCCATGGTCGGGCAGCGGCTCGTTCCAGGTCTCGTACATGAGATTGGGCCGGTCGCCCCAGCGCTGCGCGACGCGCTCGAAGAAGGCGGCGGCGGCCTCGGGATGCGGGTTGTGGGCATGCCAGTCGACGATGACGTAGAGCCCGGCACCGATCGCCGCCTCGATCGCGCGCTCGGCCTTGCGCCATTCGCGTTCCGGATGCGCGAGATAGCCGCCCGGTTCGACCGCCACCGCGACCCGGATCACGTCTACCCGCCAGTCCTCGGCGAGCCAGCGCACCGCATCCGCGTTGTAGAAGCCGCCCTTCCACTGGCTCCAGAAAAGCGACATGCCGCGCAGCACCGCCGGGCGGCCGTCGGCGCCGAGGATGCGATTGCCCTCGACGCGCAGCTGGCCGTGCCGCTCGACCGGGGTCTGGGCACGAGCCATCGTGGCCCCGGCAAGGGCCAGCACCACCAGGCAAGCGGCAAGGAGCCGGCGCAGGGTGCTCATGCCGCGGCCTCCTGCGCGGCGGCTCGCTTCACGAACGGAACGCCGGCGCGAAGATAGGTGAGCACGCGCCACAGCCATTCGAGCGGCCCGTAATGGAAGCGGGCGAACCACCAATGGGCGAAGGCGATCTGCGCGAGGAAGGCGGCGATGCCGAGAGCGAGCGCCTGCGGCTCGGTGATCGTCCGGTAGAGGCCGAGGCCGAAGCCGTAGAAGACCGGGACGAAGATGAGCGACTGGCCGACATAGAGGGTGAGCGTCATCCGGCCGATCGGCGCCAGCCGGCGCAGGACCGGGCGGCCGACGGAGAGATAGAGCTCGACGAAGACAAGGACCTGCACCGTCATCACCGCCAGTGCCAGCCAGCTCGTCACCATCCAGTCCAGATTCTGGCGCGCGGCGGCGGGATCGGGCGGGAGCAGCTCGAGCAAGGCGGGCTTGCTCCAGGCGAGGAGGAAGGAAAGGACCAGGGCGAAGGCGAGGACGATGCGGCGCGGCCGGGTGAATTCATCCGGACGGGCGAAGAAGCCGATCCGTCCGAGCACGAGGCCGACGAGGAACAGGCCGACGATCTCGGCGATGCGGCCCGTCTCCAGGTAGAAGGACCATTTGCCGAGCTGCCCGGAGACGGCATTGACCGCCAGCATGTCGGCGAAGCTGCCGGTCGCGGCGATGACGAGGGTCGGCTCGACGGTGAAGAAGGGCGGCTGCAGCGCCCAGGCGGCGCCGTCCAGGGCTGCGACGATGCGCAGCGCCAGGATCGGCTGGGCGAGCACGATCGCCGCGAGCACCAGCAGGATGCGGTTGTCGCGGATGCGATCGAAGACGAGCAGCAGCAGGCCCAGGGGCGCCAGCACCTGGAGGATCTCGCCGCGATAGACGAGGCCGTGCAGGAGGCCGAAGCCGAGCAGGATGGCGAGCCGCCAGGCAAAGCGGCCGGTGAAGTCGACGCCGCGTGCGCGGGCTCGGTCCATGATGATGAAGAAGCTGAGGCCGAAGCACAGCGCGAACAAAGCGAAGGACTTTCCGGCGAACGCGGCCATCGTCCAGGCGAAGGCGGGATCCGGCTGCGGATCGAGCCAATAGAGCTCGAACAGCTCGACGGCGTGGACAAGGAATAGCCCCATAAGCGCGAAGCCGCGCAGGCCGTCGACCAGCTCCAGTCTCGCCGGATCGTGCATGTCGGCACCCTCCCCCGCCGGGCTCATAGGCGGCGCCGGTCAGCGTTAGCGCTAACATACGGAACTGGTTGCTAGCAAGCACCCCCGAATCCGCAGGCGATGTAGCGGCCGGAGCGGCACTGCGGCTCTATCTATCCGTAGACGACGAGATCCGCGTTGGTGAGCAGGGTTCCCGGGTCGATGGTGGCGAACAAGATCTGCGCCGCGGCGCCGATGCCGTCGCGGTCGTAGAAGAGGTTGCCGCTGGCCTGGTCGTAGATGATGCGGTCGGAAGCGTCGGCGGCCGTGCTGCCCTTGTGAAAGGCGGAGGCGGCCAAGGTGCCCCGTGGACCGATGCCGGCGAAAGCGTAGTTGGCGAGGTAGATCAGGTCGTCGGTGACCGAGAAATCGAGAATGTCGTCGACGCCCGCGTTCAGCTCGCCGGTGCCGGGGGTCTTGTTGAACAGGAACTTGTCCTTGCCCGCCCCGCCGATCAGGACGTCGTCGCCTTCGCTGCCATAGAGCATGTCGTTGCCGGCGCCGCCGTCGATCCGGTCCTCGCCGCGCAGGCCATTCAGCTTATCGTGGCCGATATTGCCGACCAGCTTGTTGTCGGCAGAGTTGCCGGTGCCGTCCTTGCTCCAGGTCCCGGTGAGGTACAATTCCTCGAAATGGGTCGGCAACCGGTAGCTGACCGAGCTTTCGACCACGTCCTTGCCGCTGCTCCCCTCCTCGATCACCTGGTCGCCGACATTGTCGACGACGTAGCGGTCATGACCCTTGCCGCCCTTCATCACATCGGCGCCGCCGCGGCCGTCGAGGATGTTGTTGCCGGCATTGCCGGTGACCGCGTTGTCCAGGCCGTTGCCGGTGGCCTTGATGTTGCCGGCGCCGGTCAGCACCAGATCCTCGACATGGTCGGGCAGGACGAAATTGGCGCTGCTTCGCACAATGTCATGCCGCGGCAAGGGCGACGACACTTACGTCGTCGATACCTGGGCGGACGTCGTCGCGCCCGCCATCGCCGTCCCGGCGGATCAGGTCATCCCGACGCGCCACGCCATAGACCGGCTTCGTGCTGCCTAGCGGAACAGCCGCTCCAGCCGCTCGGCGGCCCATCCGAGCATGCGCCGCTCGCTCTCGGAAAGGGCGGCGAGGCGCTTCTCGAGCGCCTGCACCCGGCGATCGCGACCGGCCTCGATCAGCTTGACGCCCTTGGCGGTGGCGGTGATGCGGACGCTGCGGCGGTCGCCAGGCTCGGCCTCTCGGGTGACGAGGCCGCCCTCGACGAGGGCATCGACAATGCGGGACATGGTCGGCGGCCGCACCTGTTCTGCCGAGGCCAAGGCGTTCAGCGACATTGGCCCACCGAAAACGACCACCGACAGGGCGCTCAACCTTGGCGCGGAAAGCCCGCTGCCGTCATCCTCGCGGCGCAAGCTTCGCAGAAGCCTGATCGAGGCGGAGTGAAGACGCGTCGCCACATCTCGGGTTTCGGATCGGTCGCTGGTCATATTAACATTTAGTCATACTAACTATTTCTGCCCGCAAGCGTTAGCAGAGGGGATACGTCTTGGCGAGACGCGACGCGCGGTCCCAATCACACCGCAAGGCGTCCGGCCGGGTCGAATTGGGAGCCCTAGACAAGTGAGGCGAAGGTAGGGATCCCGCTCTTTAGCTCGTCCAAATAGTTAGACACACTAATTGCTGGCTCTTCCGGCGTAGCAGGCGCTGCCGTGCATCAGGAGCGCGCGCAGCCATCCTGTGTGCCTCTCTGTTGCACAAGCCAATTAGCTATGCTAATTGTTTCGCAGTGCAACAGATAGCCGGAGGGCAGGAACGATGCCGTTAATCCAGGCCTCCCATCTCGCCCAGGTGGCGATCCCCGTCAGAGACCTCGATCGGGCCAAGATTTTCTACGGCGAGCAGCTCGGCCTCACCCATCTCTTCGATGCCCCGCCTGGCCTGTCCTTCTTTCAGTGCGGCGAGACCCGGCTGATGCTGAGCCGCCCCGAGGGGCCGGAGACCGCCTCGGCTTCGATCCTCTATTATGCGGTCGACGATGCCGCCGCCGCCCAAGAGACGCTCGCCGCCACCGGGATCGTCTTCGAGCAACCGGCCCACTGCATCGCCCAGGTGGGCCAGCTCAACATCTGGCTCGCCATCTGCCGGGACAGCGAAGGCAATCTCCTCGGCCTGATGAGCGAGCATCCGATCGCCGAGGCCAAGCGGGACTGAGCCGCCGCTTCGTCGCGGCGCCCGTCATCTCCGTCGCCGGGCAACCCGGCGCGTCGCACCGGGCGCCGCGGCGGTCGCATCAGGCTCCGGCGCCGTCCGCGCGGCGTCCAGGTGCGCGATCGTCATGAGCGAGCCTGCACGGACCGACGTCGAACCCAGCCCTTCCGATCCTTGGGAAGCGATCGTGCAGATCGCCACCGGGCTGTGGCTGTCGCGCGCCTTATGGGCAGCGGCCCGCCTTCGCCTTGCCGACGCGCTCGAGGAAGAGCCGCTTCCCGCCGAGGTGATCGGCGCCCGCACCGGCACCGATCCAGACAGCCTTCGGCGGCTGCTCGACGCCCTGGCCGCGGCCGGGATCGTCGCCTGCAACGCCGACCGCCTCTATTCGCACACCGCGCTTTCGCGGCTCCTGCGCAGCGACCACCCTTCTTCCCCGCGCGCTTATGTCGAGATCATGTTCGGCGCCGAGCCCTACGCCGCCTGGGGGGCGATCGAGACAAGCCTGCGCAACGGCACCCCGGCTTTCGACGGCCAGTACGGAATGCCGCTGCTCGACTATCTGCAGGTCCATCCCGAGAGCGGCCGGCGGCTCGACGAGGCGATGGGCGCGACGACGCGGAGCATGGAGGCCGCCTTGCTCGGCGCGCACCGGCTGCCGCCGTTCGAGCGGGCGATCGACGTCGGCGGCGGTCGCGGCAGCCTGCTTTCCGGCCTGCTCCAGCAGCAGCCGGCCGCGCGCGGAATCCTGTTCGACCTCGAGGAGATCGTCGCGCCGGTGAGGCCGTCGCTCGCCGGCACCCGGATGGAAGCGGTGGCGGGCAATTTCTTCGAGAGCGTCCCGGTGGGTGGCGACCTCTATCTGCTCAAGCTCGTGCTCCACGCCTGGGCCGACGACCAGGCCGCCGAGATCCTCGCCAGCATCCGCCGGGCGATCCTCCCGGGTGGCCGGCTGGCAATCTTCGAGACCGTACTCCCCAAGCGGGTTCAGCCGCATCCCGGCTATCTGATGGATCTCAACATGTTGGTGATGACCGGCGGCCGCGAGCGCAGGGCCTCGGATTTCAGGAACCTGCTCGAGCAGACCGGCTTCGCTCTGGACAAGATCACGCCGACACCGACCTCGCTCAGCATCGTCGAGGCGGTGGCGGTATAGCCGGCAAGTTCGGCGGAGGACGGCTGTATTCGCGTTCCTGAGTTCGTCATGCTGCGGCTGAGATCCTGACATCAGCCGGATGCCATCGTCAGATTATGATGAAGTCGGTTGCGGCGATCGAGGGCGGGAGATTGTCCAGCACGGCGAACTGGACGGCCGCCGCTCCGCCGACTCCATCGGCGTCGTAGAACAAGGTCCCGCTGGTGGGATCGTAGGCCAGGCGATGAGCCGCCGTGGTGGCCGTACTGCCGATCGCGAGGGCGTCTTCGGCCAGCGCTCCGGCCGGCAAGGCCCGGAAGATCGCATCGTCCAAAAGGATCTTGTCCTCGCCTCCGGCGAAGTCGAGGATGGTGTCAACATCGGTCGCTGCGAGCGCGGTGTCGAAGTAGAAGCGGTCGGCATCGGCGCCGCCTTCGAGTCGGTCACTGCCCTCGCCGCCGTACAGCCGGTCGAACCGGTCACCGCCCACCAGGAAGTCCTTGCCCTCCTCACCCCGAAGGGTGTTCGAGCCCTTGTTGCCGACGATCTTGTTGGCGAGATCGTTGCCGGTGCCGTTGATCGCCTTGCGTCCGGTGAGGTAGAGATTCTCGACATGGGCTCCGAGCGAGTAGCTGATCGAGCTCTTGACCCGGTCGGCGCCTTCGTTGGCGAGCTCGGTCACCTGGTCGTCGACATGGTCGACCACATAGGTGTCGTTGCCGAACCCGCCCGACATCCGGTCCGCGCCGGCG
>NZ_QDFY01000010.1 GCF_003347635.1 Sphingosinicella terrae | reverse complement strand
GCCGGCGACGGCGGGGTAAAACCGCCCAGCCGCGCTCATGCTCAGTCTGCGCGACGTCCGCTTCTGTCAGTAGCGGACGCTTTTTCAACGCTATCGGCGCAAAGCTGCCGTAGAGCACCATCCAAAAGCATGACGCTGCCGCTCGATCGCTAAGCACACACTCCAACTTCTTACTCCCCAGCCGAGCCGCGGCCCTACCCCCTTACACCGCGATCACGACCTTGCCGAACAGCTCCGGAGAGGCCTGGTAGCGATAGGCCTCGGCTGCTTCCTCGAACGGGAAGACCTTGTCGATCACGGGGTGGATGTCCGCGGCCTCGATGGCGCGGTTGAGGTCGATCGCCATGGCGCGGCTTCCCACCATGATCCCGCGCAGGCTGGCGCCCTTGATCATCAGCGGATGCGGCGCGTTGTCGCCGCCGCGGGTGAGGACGCCGATCATCGCGATCTCGCCGCCCCAGCCGACCGCCTGCATCGACAGCGGCAGCGTCCCGAAGCCACCGACCTCGATCACCTTGTCGACGCCGCCGCGGCCGGTGCGCGCGGCCGCCTCCTGGCCCCATTGTTCGACCTCGCGATAGTTGATCAGCGAGTGGGCGCCTAGCGCCTGGGCGCGGGCGAGCTTGTCGTCCGACGAGGAGGTGATGAGGATGTTGGCGCCGCCGGCCGCCGCGATCTGCAGCGCCAGGATCGACACGCCGCCGGTCCCGAGCAGCAGCACGTCCTGCCCCGGACGCAATGGCGCGGCGCCGAGGGTCAGCCCGTTCCAGGCGGTGACGCCGGCGCAGGGCAGGGTGGCGGCCTCCTCGAAGCTCAGATTGGCCGCCATCGGCACCAGCGCCCGCTCCGGAAGGACGACATATTCGGCGAGCATGCCGGGCGCGCCCGGCGCACCGAGGGCGGGGCCGGCATCGGGACGCGGCGGGCCCTCCTGCCAATTGAGGAAGAAGGAGGACATGACCCGATCGCCGGCCTTGAAGCGGGTCGCCCCGTCGCCGGTCTCGACCACCTCGCCCGCGCCGTCCGACAGCGGCACCTGGTCGTGCGGCACCTTGCCGCCGAAATAATGGCCGGTGACGATCGCCTGGTCGCGATAGTTCAGCGAGCAGGCGCGGACGCGGACGAGGACCTCCCCCGGTCCCGGCCGTGGCTCGTCGGTCTCGATCATCGCGAGGTCGTCCAGCGAGCTGCTGCCTGCGCGCAGGATATGGCTACGCATCCATGATCTCCATCTCTTGGAGCGCGCGCCGGCGCAGGATATGCTTCTGGACCTTGCCGGAGGCGGTCCGCGGGATCGCCTCGGTGACCACGATCGTCGCCGGCACCTTGTATTTGGCGAGCCGGGCGAGGCAGTGCGCTCGCACCTCGACCGGATCGAGGTCGCGGCCCGGCCGGGGGATGACATAAGCGCGGCCGACCTCGCCCCAGCGATCGTCGGGCACGCCAACGACCGCCGCCTCGGCGACCGCTTCCAGCTCCGCGAGGGCGGCCTCGACTTCGGCCGGATAGACATTCTCCCCGCCCGAGATGAACATGTCCTTCTGGCGGTCGACCAGCCACAGATAGCCGTCGGCATCCACATAGGCGGCGTCCCCGGTGCGGAACCAGCCGTCGACGAAGGCCCGCGCATTCTCCTCGGGCCGCTTCCAATAGCCGGGCGTGACGCTCGGGCCGCCGATCCACAATTCCCCGGTCTCGCCGGGGGGCAGCGGCTTGCCGTCCTCGTCGACGATCCTCGTCTCGACCGAGACATAGGGCAGGCCGCACGAGCCGGCCTTCTCGATGGCGAGCCGTTCGTCCGCCACCGGCATGCCGAAATTGGAGCCGGTCTCCGACATGCCGAAGCCGTTCGACATCGGGATGCCGGCACGGATGAAGCGTTCGACCTGGGCCGCCGGATTGGGCGCGCCGCCGGTGGTGAGATAGGCCAGGCCGGCGAGCATCGCCGGCTCGAAGCCGGGCTCCTGCCAGAGGCGCTGCGCCATCTGGGGCACGCAGAAATAATGGCTGATCCGCAAGGCCGGGTCGGCGATCCGGCCGAGCGTGACCGGGGCGTCGAATCCCCTGGAGATCAGCACGCTGCCGCCGGCGAGAAGCGGCGTCATCGTCGCGGCGAGCAGGCCGGCGACGTGGAACATCGGCATGTCGCACAGGAAGACGCTGCTCCGGCCGACGTCGTTGCCGAGCACGAAGTTGGTGCAGCCGAAAAAGGCGTTGGCCGCGGTGACGATCACGCCCTTGGGCCGGCCGCTCGTCCCCGACGTATAGAGCAAGGTGACCGGCTCCTCCCAGGCGCGGCGGGCGTCGGCGGGCGGCGCCGCGGGCGCATCGGCGGCGAGCGGGAGAAGCGCCTCGATCGGATGCAGGTGCGCGCCCTGCGCCGCGCCGCCGGCAAGGCTTGCATATTGCGGATCGTGGAACAGCAAGGCGGGCCCGGAATCTTCGGCGAGGACTGACAGCTCGGCTGCCGACAAGCGCCAGTTCAAGGGCACGAAGACGGCGCCGGCGCGGATGCAGGCGAGCTGCAGGATCAGCTGCTCGGCGCTGTTGCGGGCAATGGTGGCGACGCGCTCTCCGCGCCCCGGCCCGAGCCTTCCCGCCAACCACGCCGCCACCCGGTCGACGTCACAATCGAGGCCGCGATAGGTCCAGGATCGGCCCGTCTCCAGGTCTGCGCAGGCGGCCGCGCCCGGATGGGTGCGCGCATGAGTCGCGACCGGATCGATTCGTGCCTCGATCATCCTCTCTCCCGAGCCTATCCTGCTGTCGATTCGCCCCCCGAAATTTGTACGCAACACTTCGTATCGGGCATAGCCCGTGCTACACGGAAAACGGCAAGATCCTACGACCCCGGGAGAGATGCAAATGAACGAGATGGCCCGAATCAACGCGCAGCAGGATTATTCCGACGCGGCGCGCAAGGCGCTCGCGCGCGAGCCGAGGCTGTTCATCGGCGGCGAATGGGTCGAATCGACCCACGGCGTCACCTTGCCCGTCATCGATCCGTCGACCGGCCAGGAGGTCGGGCGCTTCGTCGATGCGTCCGACGCCGATGTCGACCGCGCGGTGGCGGCGGCGCGCCTGGCCTTCGATGACGGCCGCTGGACGGGGCTGCCGCCGATCGTCCGGGAACGGATGATCCACAAGCTGGCCGACCTGCTCGAGGCCCATGCCGACGAGTTCGCCGAGCTGGAGGCGATCGACAATGGCAAGCCACGCTCGATCGCGGCGGCGGCCGACATCCCGGGCTCGATCGGCATGCTGCGCTACATGGCCGGATGGACGACCAAGATCGGCGGCGAGACGATGCCGCCGATGGCGGCGCCCAACGGCGCCTTCCATGCCTATGTCCGGCGCGAGCCGGCCGGCGTCGCCGCCCAGATCGTGCCGTGGAACTTCCCGCTGCTGATGGCGGTGCTGAAAATCTCCCCGGCGCTGGCGGCCGGATGCACGGTCGTGCTCAAGCCGGCCGAGCAGACGTCGGTGACGGCGCTCAGGCTCGCCGACCTGATCAACGAGGCGGGCTTCCCGGCCGGCGTCGTCAACATCATCACCGGCAACGGCCATACCGCCGGCGACCGGCTCGTCCGCCATCCCGACGTCGACAAGATCGCCTTCACCGGCTCGACCGAGATCGGCAAGCTGATCAACAAGAATGCCACCGACACGCTGAAGCGGGTGACGCTCGAGCTCGGCGGCAAGTCTCCTGTCGTCGTCCTGCCCGACGTCGACGTCCAGGCCACCGCCGGCGGCGCCGCCGCGTCGATCTTCTTCAATGCCGGCCAGGTCTGCGTCGCGGGGTCGCGCCTCTACGCCCATCGCGACATCTTCGACAAATTGATCGAGGGCGTCGCCGAGGCGGCGAAGGGCTGGACGGTCGGGCCGTCGCTGAGCCCCGCCACCCGCATGGGTCCGCTCGTCTCGGACGAGCAGCATCGCCGCGTCCTCGACTATATCGACCAGGGCAAGAAAGCGGGCGCCTCGATCGTCACCGGCGGCGACGTCCCCTACGACCAGGGTTATTTCGTCAATCCGACGATCATGGTCGACGTGAATCCGGACATGAGCGTCGTCCGCGAGGAGATTTTCGGCCCGGTCGTCGTCGCCCAGCGCTTCGACGATCTCGACGAGGTGGCGCGCCAGGCGAACGACACGCCCTACGGCCTCGCCGCCAGCGTCTGGACCCGCGACCTGTCGGCGATGCACAAGATGTGCGCGAAGCTCAAGGCGGGCACGGTCTGGGGCAATTGCCACATGATGATCGACCCGGCTCTGCCCTTCGGCGGCTTCAAGCAGTCCGGCCTCGGCCGCGAGCAGGCACGGCAGGGCGTCGAGGCCTATACCGAGCTCAAGACGGTCATCATCGCGCTGTAACGGCCCCTCTCCCCTTCAGGGGAGAGGCTGGGAGAGGGGGAGTCGAGGCGTTCGAAGGACGCCCTACTACCCCCTCTCCTCCGCCGCTTCGCGGCTCCTCCTCTCCCCTGAAGGGGAGAGGGCTCTAACGGAGATCCCATGGACATCAGCAAGCTCAAGGCCATCGACGTGCACGTCCACGCCGAGGTCTCCTGCCATCACCCCGAAGACCCGATCATGGGCAAGTATCTCGACGCGGCGAGCCAATACTTCAAGGCGGACCGGCGGCGGCCGACCATCCCGGAGACGATCGCCCTCTACCGCGAGCGCCAGATCGGCTTCGTCATGTTCACCGTCGACATGGAGGCCGGCACCGGCATCAAGCGCATCTCGAACGAGGAGATCGCGCAGGCGGCGCGCGACAATGGCGACATCATGATCGCCTTCGCCTCGATCGACCCGCACAAGGGCAAGGCCGGCGCGATCGAGGCGCGGCGGCTGATCGAGGAGCATGGCGTCAAGGGATTCAAGTTCCACCCGCCGATGCAGAACTTCCATCCCTATGACCGGATGGCCTGGCCGCTTTACGAGGTGATCGCCGAATTTGGCCTGCCGGCCATCTTCCACACCGGCCATAGCGGCATGGGCACGGGCATGAAGGGCGGCGGCGGCATCCGCCTCAAATATGGCCAGCCGATCCTCGTCGACGACGTCGCCGTCGACTTCCCGGACATGAAGATCATCCTCGCCCATCCGAGCTGGCCGTGGACCGACGAAAGCCTGTCGATGGCGCTCCACAAGGAGAATGTGTTCATCGACCTGTCGGGCTGGTCGCCCCGCTATTTTCCGAAGCAGGTGATCCACTATGCGAACACCCAGCTCAGGAAGAAGATGCTGTTCGGATCGGACTATCCTCTGATCACGCCCGACAAGTGGATGGCCGACGCCGCCGAGGCGGGTTTCCGCGACGAGGTCATGCCCGGCATCCTCAAGGACAATGCCGCCAAGCTCCTGAAGCTGGCGTGACTGCCGTCCACGGCCGCCACGTCCTCGTCACCGGCGGCTCGACCGAATCGGATTCGCCACCGCACGGCTGATCGCCGCGCGGGGCGGCCGGCTGCCCCCGGTTGCGCGGAACGAGGACAGGCTTCGCCGCGCTGCCGGCGAGATCGGCGAGGTCGCCGCCTTCCTCCTCTCCGACGCCGCCGGGCATGTCACCGGCCAGAGCTGGGCGATCGACGGCGGCGTGCTGGGGACGCTGCGGGTGGATTGAGATCGGCTCTTATCGCAGACCGATACGCGCAGGAATTCGCAACATGCCCGGCCTCTCTCCCTCTCCCGTCGGGAGAGGGTCGGGGTGAGGGGGTTCGGCGCTCGCCGGGGGGACGCGAGCCCACGAGCCTCTATTGTTGGGGCCGGGATTCAGTCGCCTGGAGCGAAGACGCGAACCTCCGGCTGCCGAACCCCCTCACCCAACCCTCTCCCCCTGGGAGAGGGCTACGGCCGGCCCCGCCCTGCACGCGGTGGAACAGGGATGAAGGCCGGACCCGCGCCAACCCCGCTGTCACCTTCGACGGGGCGCAACCGCCCCTTGCCCCCGCCCGCCTTTCTGTTACCCTCAACTTGTAAGCGCTGCATACAAAGCGCGAGGAGATGGAGAGGCTCATGGCGACGCTCGCCGCGCGCCCGCGGACCGTCCAGGCCGAGATCAACTATCTCGGGCCGATGGACACGATGCCCTATTTCTACGCCAAGGATCATGACCGCGATCATCTCTTGCTCGAGCCGCACCGGGTCGAGATCGCCGACGCGCGCCAGGCCGAGCCGCCGCCTTGTCTCGACCGAGAGGGCTTCACGCTCGTCCCCCATCGGAGCGCGATCACGGATTTCACGGACAGCGCGGCGGTGGATGCCGTCTATCCGGGGGAGATCGAGGCGCTGCTGAAGCGGGTCACCGGCGCGGATCATGTCGTCGCGCGCGGCACCGTGCTGCGCTTCGTCGAGCAGGACCAGCGCGACCGCTTCGTCAATTCGCTCCCCGCCGGCTTCGTCCATGTCGACACGTCGCGCGAGAGCTTCGCCGCCTTCGCCGCGATGCAGCTCGGCGACCATCCCGACCGCGAGGCGCTGCTCGCCGGCCGCTATGTCGGCTTCAACGTCTGGCGGGTGCTGACGCCGCCGCCGCAGGACCTGCCGCTCGCCGTCTGCGCCGCGTCCTCGGTGACCGAGGCGGACCGGGTGACCGGCGAGGCGCGGGTCGACGGGGTCGGCATCGACGAGTTCCGCTTCGGCTCCTCCCTGTTCCGCGCGAGCCCGCGCCATCGCTGGTTCTATTATCGCGACATGAGCCCCGACGAGGCCCTGATCTTCAAGCAGTTCGACACCGCCGATCCCGACCTGGTCGGGGTGCCGCACGTCGCCTTCGCCGATCCGAGCGCGCCCGAGGATGCCTTGCCGCGCGCGTCGGCCGAGATCCGCGCTTACGCTTATTGGAGGGGCTGAGGCCGATGGGAATCCGATATTATCATGCCGAGCCGCTCGCCAATTCGCTGAAGTCGATGATCCCCCTGTTCGAGAAGGGGCTCGAATTCGAGAGCGTCTACGTCAACCTGCACAAGTTCGAGCAGCACGAACCCTGGTTCCTCGCGATCAATCCCGAGGGCCAGGTGCCGGTGCTCGACCATGACGGGGCGATCGTCACCCACACGACCGTCATCAACGAATATCTCGAGGACGCCTTTCCGGAGCGGCCGCCGCTGCGGCCGAACACGCCGATCGGCAATGCCCGGATGCGCTACTGGAACAAGTATGTCGACGAGCATGTGATGAACTTCGTCTCGATGCACGGCTGGCACCGGCTGGTCGGCATCATCGCGCGCAAGATCGAGAGCGGCGAGTTCGAGAAGATGCTCGAGCGGATCCCGCTGCACGAGCAGCGCGAGAAATGGCGGACCGCCCGCTCCGGCTTCAGCGAGGCCGACCTCGCCAACGCCACCCGCAAGATCGAGGTCGCGGTCGACAAGGTCGAGGCCCAGCTCGGCGAAAGCGAGTGGCTGGCCGGCGACCTGTTCACCCTCGCCGACATCAACTTCTACAGCCATTGCGGGATGATGGTCGAGCGGATGTTCCCCGAAATGGAGATCGCGACGCGCTGCCCGCGGCTCGTCGAGTGGCGCGACCGGGTGACGGCGCGGCCGGCGGTCCAGGAAGCGCTCGACATGCCCGACCATACCGAGCCCGGCCTGCGCACCTGGAGCGGCCACGCGCGCTAGCGCCTCGTCGCCCCTGCGAAGGCAGGGGCCCAAGCTGAATTGCCTGTCTCGCATTCTGCTTGGATGCCGGCCTTCGCCGGCATGACGAGTGGGGGTCACTCCCCCTTCAGCAGCGCCCTCTCCTGCGCGTAGCGATCCCGCCGTCCCTGCTCGAAGGCGATGCGCTGCGGGTCCGGCGTTTCGTCCGGGAATTTGGCGAGGATCTGGTCGAACACCTCCT
The DNA here is from genome assembly GCF_003347635.1 of Sphingosinicella terrae. Taxonomy (GTDB): domain Bacteria; phylum Pseudomonadota; class Alphaproteobacteria; order Sphingomonadales; family Sphingomonadaceae; genus Allosphingosinicella; species Allosphingosinicella terrae. The sequence continues at coordinate 144,905 of NZ_QDFY01000010.1, read as the reverse complement.
CGAGCTCCTCTTTGAACTCGGGATGGGGGAAGATGTAGAAGCGGTTCGCCTTCACCGCGGCGATCGTCTTCTCCGCCACCTCGACCGGGTCCATGCCGATCTGGTGGACCTGGCCGAGCATCTCGACGAAGCCCGGGTCGGTGGAATTGCCGCCCTCCGCATGGGCCGCCGGCCGGATCTCGTCCGAGCGATAGATCTCGCTGCGGACGAGGCCGGGGCAGAGGACGGACACGCCGATGCCGTGCGGGTGCAGGCTGTGGCGCAGCGATTCCGACAGGCCGCGCACCGCATATTTCGAGCAATTGTAGATGCCGGGAACGCCGGAGGCGAGGAAGCTCGCCATCGACGCGGTGTTGACGACGTGGCCGCCCTCTCCCCGCGCCTTCATCCGCGGCACGAAGGTCTGGACGCCGTTGATGACGCCGAACAGGTTCACGCCGAGCACCCAGTCCCAATCCTCGTAGGAGGATTCGTCGATCGGCCTGAACAGGTTGATGCCGGCATTGTTGAACAGGAGGCTGACCGGCCCCATCCGCGCCTCGGCCTCGTCGGCAGCGGCGGCGAAGGTCTCGCGCGAGGCGACGTCGAGCCTGATCCCGGTGACCTCGCGATTGTCGAGCGTCGCCAGCGCCTGCTCGATCGACTCCTCGCGTATGTCGGCGATGACGACCTTGCAGCCCTGGTCGAGCAGGACTCGGGCGAGGCCGAGGCCGATGCCGTTGGCGCCGCCGGTGACGAAGGCGGTGCGGCCCGCCAGGTCCTTCATTTCGTCCTCTTCGCGTTCTGGCGGTCGCGCTCGGCGGCGTGGATCGCATTCTTGAAGAGGAAGGGGAACATCGCCTTGTACTCGGGATCCTCCTCGCGATCGGGGACGGAGGCGATCATCGCCTCGGCCCGGTCCTTCACGCCTTCGTGGAATTCGTGGTGGGTGAGGATGAACAGCTCGTCATTCTCGATGCCCTCGCGCACCCGCTCGCCCACTTCCTCCTTGGTCATGAACAGGTGGCTGAGGTCGCCGCTCTGCTGCCGCCGCCGGTCGGTCTCGGCATAGCCGGTGTCGGCGAGATGGGCGGGCCGGGTCTTGCCCGATTCGGCGATGTTGGACTGGACCGCGCCCGGGCAGAAAGCGGAGACGATGACGCCTTTCGGCTCGAGCTCGCCGCGCATCGCTTCCGAGAGGCCGACGACCGCGGTCTTGCTCGCCGTGTAGAGCGTCGTGCCGGCATTGGGCATGATGCCGGACATGGAGGCGGTGTTGACGATGTGGCCGCCTTCGCCATGGGCGAGGATCCGGGGCAGGAAGGTGACGATCCCGTTGATGACTCCGCCAACATTGACGCTCATCGTCCAGTCCCAGTCGGCATAAGTGGCGAGCTCGACCGGGCCCATCACCGCGATGCCGGCATTGTTGACGAGCAGATGGACCTTGCCGAAGCGCGCTTCGGTGGCGTCGGCGGCCGCGGCGAAGGCGGCGCGGTCGGTGACGTCGAGTTCGAGCGCGAGGACGCTTTCCTCGCCCAGCTCCCCGACCGCCTCGTCGATATGGTCCTGGCGGATGTCCGCGATGGCGACGTTCATCCCGGCGCGCCTCAGCGCCTTGGCGATGCCGAGGCCGATGCCGGAGGCGCCGCCGGTGACGAAGGCCGTCTTTCCCGCGAGATTCTGCATGTCCACCTCTCCTCGTCGCAGTCGGCTTGCGCGGGCTCGCGCCCGAAGGCGACAGAAGCCGTTGCCGAGCCGCTGGCGTTATTTGTATGCGTAGAATACAAATCAGCGGCACAGTAACGCAAGAGCCGTGTCGAGCGGCCGGCAGCGCGAGAGGAGAATGGGATGTCCGAACCGGATCGAATCGCGGCGCTCGAGGCGCAGGTCGCCGAATTGAGCCGCCGGCTGCAGGTGCAGGAGGACGAGCAGGCGGTCCGCAAGCTCCACCACCTCTACGGCTATCTCATCGACCAGTGCCTCTACCGCGAGACGGTCGACCTGTTCACCGAGGATTGCGAGGTCCGCTTCTTCGGCGGCTCCTTCAAGGGCAAAGCGGGGGCGAAGCGGCTCTATATCGACCGCTTCCAGGCCAATTTCACGCACGGCAATAATGGCCCGATCGACGGCTTCCTGCTCGACCATCCGCAGCACCAGGACATCGTCGACATCCTGCCCGACGGCGTCACCGCTTATGCGCGCTTCCGCTGCACGATGCAGGCCGGCCGCCACCGGGATCATGGCGAGCCGCGGCAATGGTGGGAGGGCGGCATCTACGAGAATGTCTATCGCAAGGTGGACGGCGTCTGGCGCATCCACATCCTCAACTACAATCCGCAATGGCACGCCGATTTTGAGACCGGCTGGGCCCATACCCGCCCGCAATATGTCCCCTTCTTCAGCACCACCTTCCCGGAGGACCCTACGGGCCCTGACGCGCTGGTCAGCGACGTCTGGCTGTGGCCGACCCGCAAGGTGGTCCCCTTCCACAACGTCCATCCGGTGACGGGGCAGCCGATCGTGCCGGAGCGCTGGCAAGGTGATATCGACCGCGCCCGGATCGCCAACACCCAAGAGGAACGCGCATGACTGCTTACCCCGAACTTTGCATGATCATCGACGGCGAGAGGGTCGCGGCCGGAGACCGGCGCACCTTCACCGTCCGCAATCCGGCGACCGGAGAGGCGCTGGGCGAGCTGCCGCTCGCCGATGCCGCCGATCTCGACCGGGCGCTCGACACCGCCGCGCGCGGCTTCCGGATCTGGCGCGATTCGACGCCGCAGCAGCGCGCCGCGGTCCTGCAGGGCGCGGCGCGGCTGATGGCCGAGCGCGCCGACGACCTCGCCCGGATCGCGACCATGGAGGAGGGCAAGCCCTTCGCCGAGGCGCGGATCGAGGTGATGATGAATGTCGGCCTGTTCAACTTCTATGCCGGCGAATGCCAGCGCCTCTACGGCCGCCAGCTCGTCCGGCCGGCCGGGCAGCGCTCGACCGTCACCCACGAGCCGGTCGGGCCGGTCGCCGCCTTCGCGCCGTGGAACTTCCCGCTCGGCAATCCGGGCCGAAAGCTCGGCGCCCCGATCGCCGCCGGCTGCTCGGTCATCCTCAAGGCGGCCGAGGAGACCCCGGCCTCGGCCCTGGGCGTGCTCCAGGCCCTGCTCGATGCCGGGCTGCCCAAGGAGGTCGCGCAGGCGGTGTTCGGCGTTCCCGACGAGGTGTCGCGCCACCTGCTCGGATCGCCCATCATCCGTAAGCTCAGCTTCACCGGCTCGACCGTCGTCGGCAAGCATCTGATGAAGCTCGCCGCCGAGGACATGAAGCGCACGACGATGGAGCTGGGCGGGCACGGCCCGGTGCTGGTGTTCGACGATGTCGACGTCGAGCGCGTGCTCGACGTCATGGTCGCCGCCAAATATCGAAATGCCGGCCAGGTCTGCGTCTCGCCGACCCGTTTCATCGTCCAGGAGGACATTTTCGACCGCTTCGTCACCGGCTTCGCCGAGCGGGCGAAGAAGGTGAAGGTGGGCGACGGGCTCGCCGAGGGCACCCAGATGGGGCCGATGGCCAATCCGCGCCGGCCCGACGCGATGGAGCGGCTGATCGGCGACGCCAAGGCGAAGGGCGGCAAGCTCCAGGCCGGGGGCGAGCGGATCGGCAATCAGGGCTATTTCTACGCGCCCTCGGTCCTTTCCGAAGTGCCGCTCGAGGCCGACATCCTCAACGAGGAGCCGTTCGGGCCGGTCGCCATCCTCAACCCCTTCAAGGACGAGGAGGCGATGATCGCCGAGGCCAACCGCCTCCCCTACGGCCTCGCCGCCTACGCCTGGACCCGGGACAGCCGCCGCCAGAAGACCGTCGCCCGCGAGATCGAATCGGGCATGGTCGGGATCAATTCGGTGATGATCGGCGGCGCCGACTCGCCGTTCGGCGGCGTCAAATGGTCGGGCCACGGCAGCGAGGACGGCCCCGAGGGGCTGATGGCCTGCCTCGTCGTCAAGGCGGTCCACGAGGGGTGAGAACTTCCCCCCTCCCCATCAAGGGGAGGGCTAACGTGCTTGTGATTGGGAGAGAGAATGACCCACGAACTGAAGACTCGCGGCGACCGGGGCTATTTGCGGATCGCCACCGAAGAGGCCTTCGCCACCCGCGAGCAGATTGACGGCTATTTGCGGCTGATCCGCGAGGGCAAGGCGGACAAGGGCGTGAAGTCGCTCTGGGGCTTCTACGCCTCGAGCCCGTCCGAGCGGGCCGTCCAGATCCTCGATCGGCTGCTCGATCTCGACGCGCGGCGGATCGCCGACATGGACGCGACCGGGATCGACGTCGCCATCCTGTCGCTCACCGCCCCCGGCGTCCAGGCCTTCGAGGCGGAGGAGGCCAAGGCGATGGTGACGAGGGCCAACGACCATCTCGCCGAGGCGGTGTCGCGCCACCCCGACCGGTTCGTCGGCATGACCTCGATCGCGCCGCAGGATCCCGCCTGGTCGGCCCACGAGATCGCCCGCGGCAAGGAGCTCGGCTTCAAGGGCGTGATGATCAACAGCCACACCCATGGCGAGTATCTCGACAACCCGAAGTTCGACCCGATCTTCCGCGCAGCGGTCGAGGTCGACCAGCTCATCTACATCCACCCCCAGTCGCCGCCGGACCGGATGATCGACCCGATCATCGAGGCCGGGCTCGACGGCGCGATCTTCGGCTTCGGCGTCGAGGTCGGCATGCACCTCTTGCGGATCATCACCAGCGGCGTCTTCGACCGCTATCCGAGCCTGCAGATCGCCGTCGGCCATATGGGCGAAGCGCTGCCCTTCTGGCTCTACCGCCTCGACTACATGCACCAGGCGACGGTGCGCTCGAAGCGCTATCCGTTCATGAAGCCGCTGAAGAAGACCATCTTCGACTATATGCGCGAGAACGTGCTGATCACCACCAGCGGCATGGCCTGGGCTCCGGCGATCAAGTTCAGCCAGGAGGTGCTCGGCGTCGACCGCGTCCTTTACGCGATGGACTATCCCTACGAATATGAGCCGGACGAGGTGCGCACCCACGACCTCCTCGACATATCGGACGAGGACAAGAGGAAGCTGATGCAGACCAACGCCGAGCGGGCGTTCAAGCTCTGATGGCCGCCGCGACGCCGTCCGCCGATCCCCACAAGCTCGGCGGCCGCGTCGCCTGGATAGCGCTCGTGCTCGTCGCCCTCACCCAGGCGATGAGCATGGTCGACCGCCAGATCCTCGCCATCCTGGTCCCTCGGATCAAGGCCGACCTGGGCATCGCCGATGCCGAGATGGGCCTGCTCTACGGCACCGTCTTCGCGCTCTTCTACGCGATGTTCTCGCTGCCGCTCGGCCGCCTCGCCGACGGCTGGATCCGCACCCGGTTGCTCAGCCTGTCGATCATCGGCTGGTCGGCGGCGACCGGCCTCGCCGGCTTCGCCAACAGCTTCGCCTTGCTCGCCTTGTCGAGGCTCGGCGTCGGCATCGGCGAGGCGAGCGTCCAGCCGGCCGGCATGTCGCTCCTCGCCGACAGCTTCCCCAAGGAGAAGCGCGGCATGGTCGCCGCCTGGATGGCGGCGGCGGTCGCACTCGGCCTGGGCGGGGCGCTGCTGCTCGGCGGCGTCACCGCCGACCAGTGGGATTCGGCCTGGCCCGGCGGCGACGGCGCCCCGCTCGGCCTCAAGGGCTGGCAGGCCGCCTTCCTGATCGCGGCGCTGCCCGGCCTCGTCATCGGCTGGCTGCTGTGGCGGCTGCCCGAGCCGCGGCGGGGCGCGGCCGACGGCCTCGCCCCGCATGCCGACCCGCACCCGTTCCGGGCGAGCTGGGGGACGCTGCACGCGATCCTGCCGGTCACCAACTGGATCACCTTCGCCCGCCGCCGTGCCCGGGCGGGGGAATGGGCGGTCAACCTGGTCGGCCTCATTGTCATCGCCGCCGCCATGTACGGCCTCACCGCCTGGACCAACTCGCTCCGCCCGAATGCGCCGCCGCTCGCGCTGGGCGCCTTCTCGATCGGCGGAAACGCCCTGCAATGGCTGATTGTGGGCTTCGGCGCCTATGTCATGCTCAACTGGCTGCAGTCCCTTCGGCTCGGCGACCGGCCCGCTTTCGCCCTCATCGCCGCGTCGCCCGCGACGGTGCTGACCCTGACCATCGCCGCCCTGCAGACGGTGATCAATTACGGGGTGATGGGCTGGACGCCCGCCTATCTGATCCAGCATTTCGACCAGAGCGCCACCGAGGTCGCCCTGCTCTTCGGAACGCTGTCGGCCGCGATCGGCATCGTCGGGCCGATGGTCGCGGGGCCGCTCGCCGACTGGGCGCATGCGCGCATCGGCGGCGGCCGGGTCTATGTCACCCTCGCCTCGCTGGGGATCTCGCCCTTCTTCGGCTTTCTCACCTATACGGCGGACACGCTCACCGGCTTCTATCTGTGGTTCTGCGCCTATTCGATCGCGCTCACCATGTGGCTGCCGTCCATCTATGCGACCATCCTCGACCTGGTGCTGCCGCGGATGCGCGGTATCGTCATCAGCTTCTACATCCTCAGCATGACCATCGTCGGGCTCGGCCTCGGCCCCTATGCGGTCGGGCTAATGAGCGATCTCAACGGCGGCGACCTGGCCTCGGCGATCCTCAACCTCTATTGGCTGGGGCCGATCCTGATCGTGCTGCTGATCGCCCTGATCCGCCGCCTGCCGATCGATGAAGCGCGCCTGCTCGAGCGGGCCCGCGCCGCCGGGGAGCCTGTCTGATGACCAACGATGCCGAGCTCGACGATGATGTCGCCGCCGCCGCCTTCCGGCGGCTGCTGAGCCACCTGCGCCACCGCAGCGACGCCCAGAATGTCGACCTGATGGGCCTGGCCGGATTCTGCCGAAACTGCCTCGCCGACTGGGTCGCCGAGGCCGCCGCCGAGCGCGGCCGGCCGATCGACCGGGAGGCGGCGCGGCAGCTGGTCTACGGCGTGCCTTATTCGGAGTGGAAGGCGAACCAGCCGCCGGCCACGCCCGAGCAGCTGGCGCGGATGGAGGAGAGCGTCGCCCGCAACAAGGGGACGTGACCGTCGCTCAGACGACCTGCCACACCCACAGCCTGATGCCGTCCGCCCATCTTTCGCCGGTGCACAGGAAGAGCGAGCGGTTGAGCCAGTCATGGGGTCCCGCCGGGGCCGTCAGCTGGGGCGAGGTGCGGAAGTAGATGGACGTCGGATCGATGCGCTCGCCCCGCGCCAGCGCCGCCATCACCTCGGGCGGCCCCGAGCGCATGCCGCGGTTGCGGACCTGGATGACGGCGCCGTCGCCCGTGCGCATCGCGTAGATGGCGTCGAGGAGCAGGACGCCGTCCGGCCGAGTCACCTGCCAGTCGGCCCCGCCGGGCAGGATCTCGCCCTCGAGTCTCGGTCCCTTGAACCGCCCGCCGAGGATCGGGATGTAGCGGCGCTCGCCGTCGGGCGCCGCTCCCTGAGCCACCGCCGGCCCGAGCCGCGCCTCCGCCTCGTAGGCGAACTCGACGTCCGGCCGGATCATGCGGCGATCGGCTCGGAGCGATTCGCCGCCGCCTCCAGCCATTCGCCCGGCGCCCAATTGCCGTGGAGGCCGAAGCGCAGGCGTAGCGGCAGCTTGATCGTCGCGATCGGACCCTTCTCGATGGCGAGCGCATCGAACAGCAGCAGGTCGGTGAGGGCGACGTCGAGCCGGTTGGCGAGGGCGACGATATAGCCGTCCCCCTCCGGCGAATCGGCGCTGCGAGGGATGAAGCAGGGCTCCTGCAGCGACGAGGTCGGGCCGACCCACCAGCTCTTGTCCTCCCCGGCCTCCAGGTCGACATGGCCGAGCGTGTTCATGAGCAGGCCGGTGCTGCTGCCGCCCTTCAGGTCGACGGGCTTCGACATGTCGACGACGAGCATCCAGCCGTGCCGATATTTGCGGCCGGCATAGCGGTCGTCGATCCGCGGAAACTCGCCGACCATCTCGGACAGCCGCTCCCGGCTCTCGAACTCGTCGGAATTGGAGGCGAGGTCGACGGTCCAGCGGGTGAGATGCGACTGGGCCTTCATCGGATCGAAGGGGGCGCCGTGGACGTCCGGGAAGAAGGGGAACATGTTCCCCTCGGCCTCCGGCGTGTCGAAGTGGATCCTGGTCCCTTCATTATAGGCGTTCATGACATGGCTGGCGAACAGGTTGGGCGCCTTGAACCAGCGAATATCCTCGGCCGTCGCGCCCTCGCGGCGCGGGACGACACCCAGATAGACGGGCAAGGTGGTGTCGAAGCCGAAATGGGGAAGCCCCTTTTCGAGCCGCTCCAGGCTGCCGATGCTCGGCACGACGTGGAAGACGGCATAATCCCGGGTCATGCCGAAATCGTGCATCATGCAATAATAAGGCAGCTCGAACCAAAGCTCGCGCTTGAGCTCACCCTCCGGGCTGATCTCGTAATAGACGATGTCGCGCGTGCAGATGCCCTTGGCCGCATAGCCGAAGGCGATCATGTCGCCCGTCTCGGGATCGATCTTCGGATGAGCGGTGAAGGTCTCGCCGGTCATCCTGCCGCCGAACTTCGTGTAGCCGACCGTCTCGAGCGTGTTCGGGTCCATGACGACGGCGGGGCTGTCCTCCTTCAGCGCGAGCAGCCGGCCGGCATGCATGATGACGTTGGTGTTGGCGGTCCCGCGAATCCGGCCCTTGACGCTCTCGTCATCGGTCAGCGGGTTGCGATAGGCGCCAAACAGGGCCTTGCCCGCCTCCCGTTCCAGCTTCCACTTGTCGGTATGGACCCAGCGGTGCTTCATCGAGACCTTGCCGTCCTTGAAGCGGAACATGGTCACCTGGCCGTCGCCGTTGAAGGCGATGTCGTCGTCGAGGCGGGGCGGGAATTGCGGATCGGGCTGCACCCTGTAGAAGGCACCGTCGAGATGTGGCGGGACCTCCCCTTCCACCTCGAGGTCGAGAATGTCGGCTTCGAACCTTCCGGGCTTGTTGAAGCCGGTGAATGCGGGAGTCTCAGGAAAATTGGCCAAGGCATCTCTCCTTTTGGCCAATTGTACGCTACGCTCACAATAGGGCCAAGAGGCGGAGTCAGGGGGAGGTGCGGAAAGAAGTGGTAGAATCCGCTGCGAGCAACGTCGTTCCGCCGGTCGACCTCAGCGATGTCGGCGAGATTCGGGACATATTGGGCTTCCACATCCGGCTCGCCTACGTCACCGTCTACCGACATTTCATGGAGACCTTCTCCGACCTCGACCTGACCCAGAAGCAGGTCTCCGTCCTGTGGCTGGTGAGCGACAATCCCGGCGTCGCCCAGACCGACCTCGCCCAGCGCCTGCACATGGATCGGGCGACGACGATGGGAATCATCAACCGACTCGAGGGCCGCGGCCTTCTGCGCCGAGGCCCCTCGCCCCAGGATCGTCGTCGCAAGACGCTCTACCTCACGCCCGCGGGCGAGGAGGTGCTGAAGCGCGCGAAGGCGGCGATCTGGGAGCATGAGAATTGGCTCAAGAGCCGCTTCACCAAGCGCGAGGTGCAGACCCTGATGGGCCTGCTCGACCGCATCCACACCTGAAGGTCAGCTCAGCGAACGCAGGGCGACGGAGCGGTCAGGCCCGGTTATCCGGCAGCAAGCCGGGTATCTCGCCGGGCAGCTCGCGGGCGAGGAAGCCGAGGCGGCCGACCCGGCCGGTCAGCGCCCGCCCCGCCTCGGCGTGGAGCCAGATGCCCCACAGCAAGGCGGTCAGCGTCGGCGCGCCGCGGGCGCACAGGCCGCCGACGATGCCGGACAGGACGTCGCCGCTGCCGGACGTGGCGAGGCCGACGCCGCCGCCTTCGAGCCTGAAGGTCCGTCCGTCGGGATCGGCGACGTAGCTGCAGCCGCCCTTGACCAAAGCGATGGCCCGAAAGCGCCGCGCCGCCTCGCGGACGGCGGCAACCGGATCCGCCTCGACCTCCTCGCGCTCAAGCCCGAGCAGGCGCGCCATCTCGCCGCCATGGGGAAGCAGGATGGTGCCGCCGGACCAAAGGCCGACCTCGCCGGCGAGCTCGGGGAGGCAATCGAGCACCGCCGCATCGAGGACGAGCGGGCAGCAGGCGCCGCAGCCGAGCAGCTCGGCCAGGAGGCGGGTCAAAGGCGGCCCCGACTGCATGCCGCAGCCGATCGCGACCGCCTGCGCCGCCTTGGCCCAGCCGACCAGCGGCGCGATGCCCGCCTCGGCGATGCAGCCCTCCTCCGTCTCGGGATAGCCGATCACCCGGGCTTCCGGCACCGCGACCGCCATCGGCGAGGCGATGCTGGCGGCGGTGCCGATCTGGAGCTTGCCCGCCCCGGCGCGCAGCGCCGAGATGCCGGCGAGCAAGGCGGCGCCGGCCAGCTCCCGGCTGCCGGCGATGACGAGCAGCCGGCCGCGATCCTCCTTGCCCGAATCCTCCGGCACGTGCGGCAGCGGGAAGCGGGCGAGCAGCGCCGAGTCGACCGTCTCGATCCCGCTCATCGCGCGCCCGTGATCGTCTCGGGCTCGGCCGTCACCGGCGCATGGTCGACCTCGAGCGGCGCGGTGAAGTTGTAGCGCACCAGCTGGGGCATGCACTGGCGCTCGTCGTCCGGCTCGAACGCATATTCGCAGATCCCGCAATTGAGCACGGCCCCCTCCTTGTCGATCGCCAGCACGCCGGCCTCGTCAAGCTCCTCGAGGATGTAGCGAAGGCAGAGCACCACCACCTGATGGCAGACGACGAGGACCCGGCGGTCGGCATGATGGAGGCTGACCGTGTCGAGCGCGCTTCTCAGTCTCAGGATGACGTCGGCCCAGCTCTCGCCGCCCGGCGGGCGGTGGTAGAACTTGCCGAGCAGCCGGCGGTGCTCGGCCTGGTCGGGATGCAGGGCACGAATGCCCTCGGTGGTCATCCGGTCGAGGATGCCGAACTCACGCTCGCGCAGCCGCTCGTCGATGATCGGGCCACGCGCGCCGCAGGCGACCCCGCCCGCCCGGCAGATCGCCGCCGCGGTCTCGCGGGCCCGGATGTAAGGCGAGGAGATCACGACCTCCGGCCGCTCTTCCTCGGGCAAAGCGGCGAACCAGTGGCCGACCGCCTCGGCCTGGCGATGGCCCAGTGCGCTGAGCGGCACGTCGACGTCGCGCACGTCGAGCGCGATCATCGGCTCGCCCGCCGCCACGGCTGCGGCGCGGGCGACGTTGCCGGCGCTCTGCCCGTGCCGGATCAGCCAGAGTCGCGAGGGCCATCTTTGTCGCACGGGCGAAACAAAGCGCCACGCGCGGGAAAGTTCAGAGCAGCCCTTCGGCCTCGAGGCGATCGCGCAGATCCGCGGCGGACGTGAACAGGTGCGCGCGCATGCCGACCGCCTCGGCGCCCTCGACGTTGATCAGGCGGTCGTCGACGAAGAGGGCGTCCTGCGGCCTCAGCCGGAACCGGTCGAGCGCGAGGAAGTAGATGGCCGGATCCGGCTTCAGCAGCTTCTCCTCGCCCGAGACGACGATGTCGCGGAACCGGCCGAAGAAGCCGCGCTCCTTGGCATGGAAGGGCGGCCAGAAATCGGCGGAGAAGTTGGTGATCGCATAAAGCGGCACGCCGCGCTCGTGCAGGTCGTCGACGATCGCGTGCACGCCGGGGACGGGGTCGGTGATCGTCTCCCCGAACCTTTCGCCCCAGGCGGCGATCAGATGGGCATATTGCGGGAACTTCTCGGTCAGCTCGGCGGCGGCATCCGCATAGGCGCGGCCTCCGTCCAGCGTCTCGTGCCACTGCCAGAGGCCGACATCGTCGACGAAGCGCATGCGTGCCTCGTCGTCTCCGAGCTGGCGGACCAGGAAGCTGTCCGGATCCCAGCCGTAGAGAACGTTGCCGACGTCGAAGATGACGGCGCACGGTGCGCCGTCCGGAACGGGAATCGCTTCAGGCATGCGATTCGGGCCCTCCCCGCGGACGGGAAGAGGCGAGACGGACGACGTCAAAGCGGGCGTCAGCCCTGGCGGGCCTTGAAGCGGCGGTTCGTCTTGTTGATGACGTAGGTGCGGCCCCGGCGGCGGATCACGCGGCAGTCGCGGTGGCGCGACTTGAGGGACTTCAACGAGTTGCGGATCTTCATGGCCTGGGACGCCCTGCCTGTTCTTCGTGATCTTGTTGCCGGAAAAAGCGAGGCGCTCACCTAGGAAGAGCCGCGTCCCAAGTCAAGCTCGCGGTGAGGGCCTCCTGCGCGCCGCGGCGACCCTCGTGCCACAATTTCTATTGCCCCGATCCTGCAATTTTATTCTAAGAGCGCTACCCGAACATGCCAGTGACGCAATTTTATTGCCAGGAACGATGATGGACCGGACCGATCTAAAGATTCTCGCCATCCTGCAAGAGGATTGCTCGCTGCCGGTGGCGGAGGTCGCCTCGCGCGTGAACCTGTCGCAGACGCCCTGCTGGCGGCGGATCCAGCGGCTCGAGGCGCAGGGCGTCATCCAGCGCCGGGTGGCGATCCTCGATCCCGAATCGGTCGGCTTCGACCTTTCGGTCTTCATCGAGATCGAAGCGGCCGATCATTCGCCGGAATGGCTGGACCGCTTCGCCCGCACGGTGGCGGCGATGCCCGAGGTCATGGAGGTCTACCGGATGGCCGGCGACGTCGACTATCTGCTCCGGGTCGCGGTCGGCAGCATGGGGGAATATGATGATTTCTACCGCCGGCTGATCGCCGAGGTGCCGCTCAAGAACGTCACTTCCCGCTTCGCCATGGAGCGGGTGAAGAGCACCACCGCCTATCCGATCCAGCGCCAGCTCCAGGCCTGAGCGCCTTTCGATCCTGCGCGCCGAGGACGATGCAGCAAAAGCGCCGGAGAGTCGTTACACCTCCCATATGGTTGCGCGCCCCGGCAGGATCGCGGTGAAGGAGTTGGCAATGAGGAAGTTCATACCGGCCGCGACGGCGCTGGCAGCGGCCCTGCTGATCGCCGGCTGTCAGACCACCGACCAGGGATCGGGCGTGAGACAGGGCGCCAATGTCGCCCGCTTCCATCTCGGCCAGCCGATCGCGCGCGGCGAGATCAGGGTCGAGCCCGCCGACGCCGCCCAGGCGGGCAGCCTTCAATTCTCGCAGCAGGCCAGTGCGGTCGAGCGCGAGCTCGCCCGCCTCGGCTGGACCGTGGCTCGCGAGAATGCGACGTCCGAACAGGTGGCGGTGGTCCGCGTCGACCAGAGCAGCCGCCCCGCCGGCCGGTCCGGATCGGGTCTCAGTATCGGGATCGGCGGCGGCTCGGGCGGCTGGCGGGGCGGCGGCGTCGGAGTCGGGGTCGGCGCGACCATTCCGGTCGGCGGCCGGCCGAGCGACATCGTCACCACGCAGCTCGAGGTGCGGATACAGCGCCGATCGGATGCGACCGTCGCCTGGGAGGGGCGCGCCGACCTCGAGTCGCGAGCGGATTCGCCGCTCGCGAGCCCCGCGGCCGCGGTCGATCGGTTGGCCGAAGCCCTGTTTCGGGACTTCCCCGGCGAGTCCGGCCAGACTATGCGCGTCCGATGACCCTTAACGTATCGTCCGCCTTCGACGGCGGAAACATCCGCCTGCTGGCCGCCGAAAGCGATCGCATCGATCTCGAAATCCTTCGCGACCACCAGTCCGATTTCTACCAGTGGTTCTACTTCCGGCTCACCGGCGCCGGCGGCCGGCCGCTCGAGCTGCGCCTGACCAACGCCGGGGGCGCCGCCTACGCCCATGGCTGGTCGGGTTACCGGGCCTGCATGTCCTACGATCGCGAGGAATGGGAGCGGGTCGACACCGATTACGAGGACGGGGTCGTCACCATCCGGGTGACGCCGGCATCGGACAGCGTCTGGTTCGCCTATTTCGCGCCCTATACCATGGAGCGGCACCACGATCTGGTCGCCTCCGTCGCGGCCGAGCCGGGGATCCACTATCGCTCGCTCGGCCAGACCCTGGACGGGCAGGAGCTGGACTATTTCCGATTTGGCGAAGGCCCGCTCCAGGTCTGGCTCTACGCCCGCCAGCATCCCGGCGAGACCATGGCCGAATGGTGGATGGAAGGCGCGCTCGAACGGCTTCTCGACGATGCCGATCCGGTCAGCCGCCGCCTGCGCGAGAAGGCGACCTTCCACGTCGTTCCGAACATGAACCCGGACGGATCCCGCCGCGGCCACCTGCGCACCAACGCGGCCGGCGTGAACCTCAACCGGGAATGGCATGCACCGAGCCTCGAGCGCAGCCCGGAAGTCTATCACGTGCTGGAGGCGATGAAGGAGACCGGGGTCGACTTCGCGATGGACGTGCATGGCGACGAAGCGATCGCCGCCAACTTCCTCGCCGGCTTCGAGGGTATTCCGGGATGGAAGAAGGCCCAGCAGGACCTGTTCGACGCGTTCGCCGACGCGCTGGTCGCGGCCTCGCCCGACTTCCAGACGGCCAAGGGCTATGAGATACCCCGGCCCGGCGAAGCCAATCTCTCGATGTCGACCGCGCAGCTCGCCGAGCGGTTCGGCGCCGTCTCGATGACGCTCGAAATGCCGTTCAAGGACAATGACGACCTTCCCGACCCGACCTACGGCTGGTCGCCGGAGCGGTGCCGGCTGCTCGCCCGCTCCTGCCTCGACGCGCTTTACGCGATCATCGACCGGGTTGGCGCCTACAGGGGCCGATAGACCATGCCGCGTCTCGTCCTCATCCGGCACGGCCAGTCGGCCTGGAATCTCGAGAACCGCTTCACCGGCTGGTGGGACGTCGATCTCACCGACCAGGGAAGGAAGGAAGCGAAGGCGGCGGGCGAGCTGCTCGGCGCCCGCGGCATGGATTTCGACCTGTGCTTCACCAGCCTCCAGACCCGGGCGATCAAGACGCTCCACATCGCCCTCGAGGCGATGGGCCGGCTCTGGCTGCCCGAGGAGAAGGACTGGCGGCTGAACGAGCGCCATTATGGTGGCCTCACCGGGCTCGACAAGGCGGAGACCGCGGCCAAGCATGGCGACGAGCAGGTCCATATCTGGCGCCGCTCCTTCGACATTCCGCCCCCGGCGATGGAATCCGGGAGCGATTTCGACCTGACCAACGACCGCCGCTATGCCGGGATCGAGGTGCCGGCGACGGAGAGCCTCAAGGACACGATCGCCCGGGTGCTGCCTTATTGGGAAGGCCGCATCGCCCCCGCGCTGCGGGCCAGCGAGCGGGTGCTGATCTCGGCCCACGGCAATTCGCTGCGCGCGCTGGTCAAGCATCTCTCTGGAATCGCCGACGAGGCGATCACCGGTCTCGAAATCCCCACCGGCCAGCCGATCGTCTACGAGCTCGACGACGGGCTGCGCGAGATCGAGCGTTATTACCTGAAGGATCGCTAGCCGGCTTCGGAGAATGCGCGCCGCGACCAAATTGACGACTCCCTGGGGGTCGTCAATTTCGTCAATTTCGAACGCGCGCGCCGCGTTTGTGGAATGCACCCCTGGAATGAGACAGGGGTAAAGTGACGAAGGTGACGGGTGCCATCGGGCCCGCTTGCGCGGCCGCGGACGTGCAGGACGTCTCTCGCCCCCGCGCGGCGCGGGGGCGTGGTGCGCGGCGCCTCGCCTGGGCGCGCGAGGCGCTGCCGGCAGGAGCCGCTCTTTTCGTCTGACAATGTCAAAGCGTGGGGATTCGCCTCCGTGCGCTCCGCCGCAGCGGTGGGGGCACGGGAGCGTCAGGCATAGCCGAGAATGCGGAACAAGTCAAGAACATCTTGCCCGCAGCGGCCGGCGTCAGAATTCCTTCACCCGCTCCAGATTGCGTTGGGCGCGGGCCAGCACGTCTCCGGCCTCGTCGCCGGGGAGGATGGTGGCGACTCCGACGATCGCCTCCAGCGCGACCTGGGCACGGCCGAGGTCGAGCGGATGGGCGGCGATGAACTGGGCGATGCGTTCGCCGGTATCCACCGCGGAATCCGGATCGAGATGGTCGAGCAGCAGGGCGAAGCCGGCGCCGGACCGGGCGGCGCTGTCGCTCGCGCGGATGAGCTGGCCGAGCAGGCGCGCGACATGGGACAGAGCGGCGTCGCCGGCGATCCGGCCATGCCGATCGTTGATCGAGGCGAGACCGCGCAGGTCAATCATGATGAGCGCCGAGGGGGTGCCATGGCGGCCCGCCTGGCTTACCGCGCGCTCGAGCTGCCGGGCCAGTGACCGTTCGCCGGGAAGACCGGTCACCGGATCGGTGTCGGCGGCCTGCTCGAGATCGCCGATGCGGGCGCGAGTGTCGGCGAGCGCCGCGCGGAGCAGCGCATTCTCTTCCTGCAGCCGCTCGATCGCGCCGCGCACCTCGGGGGTCAGCTGGTCGGCCGGAACGCCGTGATCCGGATCGTCGACTGGAATCATCTGCTCGTATCTCCGCGGCGAAGATAGCCCGGCGAGGTTAACAAGCCGCGAAGCCGCGCGCCCGCGATTGCCGAAGCGCGGAGCGCTGGTTAAGGAATGGCGCTTCGCGCTCCACGCAAGGCAGGACATGGAAGACGAAGCGCCTCTGGTCGGCATCATCATGGGCAGCCGCTCGGATTGGGAAACGATGCGGCATGCCGCCGACATGCTCGCCGCCCTCGGCGTGCCGCACGAGACGCGCGTCGTCTCCGCCCATCGCACGCCGCAGCGCCTCTACGATTATGCCACCGGCGCCGTCGGGCGAGGCCTCAAGGTGATCATCGCCGGCGCCGGCGGGGCCGCGCACTTGCCGGGGATGACGGCATCGATGACCCGCCTTCCGGTGCTGGGCGTCCCGGTGGGATCGGCGGCCTTGTCCGGGCTCGACAGCCTGCTGTCCATCGTCCAGATGCCGTCGGGCGTGCCGGTAGGAACGCTCGCCATCGGCAAGGCCGGCGCCGCCAATGCCGGCCTGCTCGCCGCCGCCATCCTCGCCACCACCGACGACGCGCTGGCGGCGCGCCTCGACGCCTGGCGGGAGACGCAGACGCAAGCGGTCGCGCTTTCGCCCGAATGAGCATCCCGCCCGGCTCCACGATCGGGATCGTCGGCGGCGGCCAGCTCGGCCGAATGCTCGCCATGGCGGCGGCGCAGCTCGGCTATCGCTGCCATGTCTACGCCCCGGACGAGGCACCGCCCGCGGCGGAGGTCGCCGCCTTCTTCACCCGCGGCCGCTACGAGGACGAGGCGGCCTTGCGTCAGTTCGGCCGCGAGGTCGACGTCGTGACCTATGAATTCGAGAATATCGCCGCGGGACCGTTGGCGGCCATCGTCGACGAAGCACCGCTCTTTCCGCCGCGGCGCGCACTCGAGATCGGGCAGGACCGGCTGACGGAAAAGGCCTTCATCGAGGCGCAAGGCGGCCGTCCGGCCGGCTATCGCGGCGTCGGCAGCCGAAGCGAGCTCGACACGGCCCTGGCCGAGCTGGGCACGCCGGCTATCCTGAAGACGCGCCGCTTCGGCTATGACGGCAAGGGGCAGGTCCGCATCGACGCGCCGGACGAGGCGGAAGCGGCCTGGGCAGCGGTGAAGGGCGCGCCCTGCGTGCTCGAGGCCTTCGTCCCCTTCGACACCGAATTCTCGATCCTGCTGTGCCGATCGAGCCGGGGCGAAACGGTCACGTGGGATGCGCCGCACAACGTGCATCGCCGCGGGATCCTCGACCGCTCGTCGGTGCCGACCGATGCCGCGCTCGCCCCCGCCGTCGAGGCGGCGACGGCGCTGGCCGTCCGGGTGGCGGGGGCGCTCGATTATGTCGGCGTCCTGGCCATGGAGTTCTTCGCGCTGGGCGACGCGGCGCTGTTCAACGAGATGGCGCCGCGGGTCCACAATAGCGGCCACTGGACGATCGAGGGCGCGCTCACCTCGCAGTTCGAGAACCATGTCCGCGCGATCTGCGGCCTTCCGCTCGGCGCGACGACGCGGGCCGCGCCGGGGGTCGAGATGCGCAACCTGATCGGCGACGACGTCCATGGCTGGGCGGAGGCCCTCGCCGACCCGGCCGCGCACCTGCACCTCTACGGCAAGGGCGAAGCCCGGCCCGGGCGGAAGATGGGCCATGTCACCCGCTTGATCGGCCTCGGCGACAGCTGAGCCTCCCCCGGCTGCGGAGCAAGGGATCGGGACCTTTCATGCCCCGGCGCAGCCCCTTCCCGCGCCGAACCCCTCTCCCTACCCTCCCCGCCGGGGAGAGGGCCAAGAGGGGATGCCGGCCGCCGCACTTGACCGTGCGGGTCGAGCTTATTGCAGCTCCATCACCTCGACCGGCAGGCCGAGCCGCTCCAGCTGCGGCCGCACCTGGGAAGCGTCGCCGACGACCACCCAGACCAGGCTGGAGGGATCGACCGCCTGGCGCGCGGCGCGGTCGAGGGCGGCAGCGGTGAGCGCCCGATAGCGGCCCGGCAGCGTCTCCTGATAGCCGTCGGGACGATCGTAGAGGTCGTTCTCGATGATCGCGTCGAGCACGGCGCCGGAAGTCTCGTAGCTGCCGGGAAGGCCCCGGACGCTGCCGTTGACGATCCGCTCCAGTTCCTCGGCGGTGACGCCGCGGTCGCCGATGAAGGCGGTGAGCTGCTGCCGAAGCGCGGCGATAGACTCGCCGGTCCGGTTCGTCTGCACCGGTGCGAAGACCATGAACGGGCTGCGCTGCTGGACCCGATTGACGAAGGAGAAGGCGCCATAGCCCCATCCCTTGGTCTCGCGGATGTCCATGTTCAGGCGCGCCGACGCCTGTCCGCCGATCGCGTCGTTGGCGGCGAGCAGCGGCAGCATGTCGTCCGTGCCCCGGAGCGGCATGACGGTGCCGGCGAGGATCATCGACTGGGGCGATTGCGGGCGATCGACCAGAATGATCCGCGAGCGGGCCGGCGGCACCGAAGCGGCGAAATTCTTGGTGCCGCGCGGCGTCGCCGGGGCCTGCCAGGATCCGAACCGCTCGTTGAGCAAGGCGGTGATCTCCTCGAGCGTGGTATCGCCGACGACGAAGATCTCGAGATTGTCCGGCCGCAGCCAGCCCTGATGGGCGCCGACGATGTCGTCACGCGTGATCGCCTGCGCCGACGCGGCGGTGCCCGAACCGGTGAACGGCACGCCATAGGGATGCTGCGGCCCGTAGAGCAAAGGCGGCAGCGTCCTGAGCGCGATGCCGACCGGCTGGGTCTGCTCGCTGGAGATCGTCGCCAGCCGCTGGGCCCGCAGACGCTCGATCTCGCTCGGCGCAAAGGCCGGATTCTTGACGATGTCGGCGAGCAGGTCGAGCGACGGAGCGAGATTGGTGCGCAGGGCGGCGAGGCTGACCGACGTCCGATCGATCGAGGCGCCGCTGCCGATGACGGCGCCGAGCCTCTCTTCCTCCTCGGCGATCTGGACCGAGCTGCGGGTGGTCGTACCCTCGTCCAGCAGACCCGCCATCAGGCTCTGCAGGCCCTCGCGCCCTTCCGGATCCGCCGCATAGCCGGCGTCGAACTGGAGCGAGACGCGGACGACCGGCACCGTGGTGCGGCGGGCGAAGGCGATCCGGACGCCGTTCGACAGGGTCGAACGCTGGACGTCCGGGAATTCGAGGTCGCGGATCGGCCCCACTTCGGGGATTCTCGAACGATCGACCTGCATGAAGGTGCGGGGACCGTGCGCCGCGTCGGTGCCGGCGGTGCGCGGCATCGGCGCGAGCGGCTGCTCGCCGGGCTCCGGCGTCCGGAAATAGCGGGGAGCCTGGGTGGCGCCGCCGCCGTTGCGGCCACCGGCCGCTTCCTCATACGCCTCGCGCTCGCCGGGGACGACGTGCAGGGCGTAGACCGGCCGGGTCAGCCAGGTCTGCAGCGCCTGACGGACCTCCGCCGGCGTCGCCGCCGCATATTCGGCGAGCTCGCGCCGATAGTGGCTGGGGTCGCTCATGTAGAGCGTGCCTTCGGCCAGGGCGACCGCCTTGCCGCCGAAGCCGCCGACCTGCTCGAGGCCGCGGATGCGCCCGGCGAGCGTCTGCATGACGACGCGGCGCACCTCGTCCTCGGTCGGGCCGTTCTGGACGAAGTCGGCGATGATCTCGTCGAGACGGCGGGACACCTGATCGGCGTCCACGCCAGGCTTCACGTCGACGGTCACCTCGAAGAGGCTGACGCGCTGGAAATCCTGCACGCTGGCGGTGACGCCGACCGCGGTCTGCTCGCCGCGAACGAGGGCGTTGTCGAGGCGCGAGCTGGCAAGGCCGCCGAGCACGCTGGCGGCGATATCCAGCGGAACCAGATCGGTATGGCCGATGCCCGGCACCGCCCAGTTCCGGTAGAGGCGGGTGGTGGCGACACGGTCCTGCATCACCTGATCGACGCGCGCCGCCAGCGTCGGCACGTCGGCCTGCGCCGGCACGTTCTCGGGGCCGCGCGGAATGTCGCCGAAATATCGCTGGACGAGCTGGCGCGCCGTCGCGGTATCGATGTCGCCGGCCAGAACGAGCACGGCGTTGTTCGGGCCGTAATTGTCGCGGAACCACTGATGGACCGTCTCGAGCGTCGCCGCGTCGAGGTCCGCCATCGAGCCGATCGTCGAGTGCCGATAGGGATGGCCTTCGGGGAAGAGCGCCTCGAGCTGGGCATATTCGACGAGACCGTAAGGCTGGTTGTCGCCCTGCCTCTTCTCGTTCTGCACGACCCCGATCTGGTTGCGCAGTTTCTCCTCGGTCACCGCTCCGAGCAGATGGCCCATCCGATCGCTCTCGAGGAACAAAGCCGTCTCCAGCGCCGGCGTCGGCACCGTCTCGAAATAGTTGGTGCGATCGAACCAGGTCGTGCCGTTCCAATCGGTGGCGCCGACCGCCTCGAGCCGCGGGAAGAAATTGCCCGGCGCATTCTCCGAGCCGTAGAACATCATATGCTCGAACAGATGGGCGAAGCCGGTGCGGCCGGCCGGCTCGTCCTTCGAGCCTACATTGTACCAGACGGACACCGCGACCACGGGCGCCTTGCGATCCTCGTGGACGACGACGCGCAGCCCGTTGTCGAGGGTGAAGGTCTCATAGGGAATATCCACGCCGGCGAGGAGCTGGCCAAGCGCCGGATCCATCGGCGCGCCGCCGGGCGCCGTCGCCGCGGCGGCGGGCGCCGCCTCGTTCGCCGTCGTCGCCGCGCAGCCTGCCAGCGAGACGCCCGCGGCAATGGCAAGAGCCGTCAATAGCTTACGCATGGTGTTCCCCTGAATGCTATGGCCGCGGACACTAATGCGCCGCGCCGCATAGGCAATACGCTTCGTCTCAAAAAAGCCGTGCAAGCCAGCGATTTCCGCGGCCGCCCCGCCCGCTTCAGCTCGGTCGATAGCGGGCCAGCTCGTCGCCGATCAGGCGCGCGACATGGACGACGTTGGTCGATCCCGGCGTGCCGAACGGGACGCCGGCGGTGACGATGATCCGGTCGCCGGACCGGGCGACGCTGTGGCGAAGCGCCATGCGCTTCGACTTGCCGACCATCTCCTCGAAGCTGCCGACATCGCGGGTGCGCACGGCATGGGCGCCCCAGAGCAGGCCGAGGCGGCGAGCGGTCTTGAGCGAAGGGGTGAGCACGAGCAGCGGCACCGTCGGGCGCTCGCGCGCCATGCGCCAGGCGGTCGAGCCCGAGCTCGTGAAGCAGACGATCGCCGAGGCGTCGACGGTCCGCACGATCTGGGCGGCGGCGCGGGCGATGGCGTCGTTGGTCGTCGCATCGGGCAGCGTCTCGGTGAAATGGACCCGGGCATGATGGGTCGGATCCGATTCGGCGCTGGTGGCGATCCGGTTCATCATCGCCACCGCCTCGAGCGGGTATTTGCCCGAGGCGCTCTCGGCCGAAAGCATGATCGCATCGGCGCCGTCATAGACGGCGGTGGCCACGTCCGACACCTCCGCGCGGGTCGGCGAGGGCGACTGGATCATCGATTCGAGCATCTGCGTCGCGACCACCACCGGACGACCGAGGCGGCGCGCGGCCTCGACGATCCTCTTCTGGAGCGGCGGCACGTCCTCCGGCGGAAGCTCGACGCCGAGATCGCCGCGAGCGACCATGACGGCATCGGCCAGCTCCAATATGCCTTCCAGCCGGTCGACCGCCGCCGGCTTCTCGATCTTGGCGAGGAGGGCGGCCTTGCCGCCGATCAGCCGGCGCGCCTCGGCGACGTCCTCGGGCCGCTGCACGAACGACAGCGCGATCCAATCGACGCCCTGCTCGAGGGCGAAGACGAGGTCGGACCGGTCCTTCTCGGTCAGCGCCGCCAGCGGCAGCAGCACGTCGGGCAGGTTCAGGCCCTTGTTGTTCGAGATGGTGCCGCCCACCTCGACCACCGTCTCGATCCGCGCATCGTCCGCTTCGACGACCCGGAAGACCAGCTTGCCGTCGTCGACGAGCAAGCGGGCGTCGGGCCTCACCGCCTCGAAGATCTCGCGATGCGGCAAAGTCACCCGGTCCGAATCGCCTTCGGCGGGATCGCGATCGAAGACGAAGCGCTGGCCGTTGCGAAGCTCGGCGCGATCGGCCTTGAAGCGGCCGACGCGCAGCTTCGGCCCCTGCAGGTCGGCCATGATCGTGGTCGGACGCTCGAGCTCCGCCTCCAGCCCGCGGATCGCGGCGATGCGCCGCGCATGGTCGGCATGATCGCCGTGGCTCATGTTGATCCGGAAGGCGTCGGCCCCGGCCTCGGCGAGCTGGCGGATCATCTGCGGATCGTCGCTGGCCGGGCCGAGGGTCGCGAGGATCCGCACCTTGCGGCTGCGCGGGACGAACCGGCTGGGCGTCGTCTCTTTTCTCGACATCGGCGGCGGCCCCTTGCTGGAAGTCGATTGCGCCCATAACCGGTCGGCCCCACAGTGCAACCCGGTTGAGCCGGCAGCATCGAGGCACCGGAACTCCCCGACCCGGCGAAAAACCGGTTCCCTCTTTTCCGCGCGATGCTCTAGAGCAGCGCCTCAACCCGAAATCATGGAGCGTGAATTGGCGGAAGGGAATGTCGCGGCCGACGAGCTGAGGCTGCTGATCGAGCGTATCGAGCGGCTCGAGGAAGAGAAGAAGGCGATCGGCGACGACGTGAAGGACGTCTACGCCGAAGCGAAGGCACGCGGTTATGACCCGAAGACGATGCGCACCATCGTCCGCCTGCGCAAGATGGACAAGGACGCGCGCGACGAGGCGGAGGCCCTGCTCGAGACCTACAAGGCCGCGCTGGGCCTGGCCTGAAGCGCTGAACGCAGCAAGGAAGGGAGCAGGCGGCGATGGCCGGCCACAGCAAGTTCAAGAACATCATGCATCGCAAGGGGGCGCAGGACAAGAAGCGCTCGGCGATGTTCTCAAAGCTGTCGCGCGAGATCACCGTGGCGGCGAAGATGGGCGCCCCCGATCCCGACATGAACCCGCGCCTGCGCGCGGCGGTGAATGCCGCGCGCGCCCAGTCGATGCCCAAGGACAATATCCAGCGGGCAATCGACAAAGCGAGCGGCGGCGACGCCGAGGATTATGAGGAGATCCGCTACGAGGGCTTCGGCCCGGGCGGAGTGTCGCTCGTCGTCGAGGCGCTGACCGACAATCGCAACCGCACCGCCACCAACGTGCGCACCATCTTCTCCAAGAATGGCGGCAATCTCGGCGCCTCGGGATCGGTGACCCACGGCTTCGATCGGCTCGGCCTGGTCACCTATCCCGTCACCGCCGGCTCCGCGGACGCCCTGTTCGAGGCCGCGATCGAGGCCGGTGCCGAGGACGTGGAATCCGGGGAGGAGGTTCACGAGATCTGGACCGCGCAGGACAGCCTCCACGAAGTCGCCCGGGCGCTCGAGGAGAAGCTCGGCGCGCCGGAGAGCGTCAATCTCGCCTGGCGGCCGCAGACCTCGGTCGACGTCGCCGGCGAGGATGCCGAGAAGCTGATCAAGCTGGTCGAGACGCTCGAGGACGATGATGATATCCAGACCGTCTGGGGCAATTACGAGATGTCGGAAGAGACGTTGGAGAAGCTAGCATAAAGAGCGAGGGGGCATGCTGATCATCGGCCTGGATCCCGGCCTCGGCTGCACCGGCTGGGGCGTCATCGCGGCCGAGGGCAACCGGCTGAGCCATGTCGCCAACGGACAGATCCGCACCGACTCGAAACAGGGCCTTCCCGAGCGTCTGGCGCGGCTCGATGCGGCCCTGGGCGGAGTGCTCGACCTGCACCGGCCCGGCGGCGCGGCGGTCGAAGAGGTCTTCCTCAACGAGAACCCCCAGTCGACGCTCAAGCTCGGCCATGCCCGCGGCGTCGTCATCCTGTCGGTCGCCCGGCGCGGGCTCGACGTCGGCGAATATGCCGCCCGGCTGGTCAAGAAGGCGGTGGTCGGAGTCGGCGGCGCCGAGAAGGCGCAGGTCCATGCCATGGTCCAGCGGCTGCTGCCGGGGACCAAGGTCGCCGGCGCCGATGCCGCCGACGCCCTCGCCGTCGCCATTACCCACGCCCATCACCTCGCCAGCCGGCGCGCGCTGGAACCCCGGTCGTCCGGGAGCGCTGCGCCGCGAGACGGTGCGTTGACGGGCGAGAATCGGGCGATCCGCAACAAGGGTCACGCGGCATGATCGCCAAGTTGCGGGGCCTGCTCGACGGCTTCGGGACCGATTTCGCGGTGATCGACGTCGGCGGCGTCGGCTATCTCGTCTTCGCCTCGACGCGGACGCTGGCGCAGCTCGGCGCGATCGGCGACGAGGTCGTGCTCCACACCGAGATGCTGGTCGCCGAGGATTCGATCCGCCTCATCGGCTTCTCGACCGCAGCCGAGCGGGACTGGTTCCGTCTCCTGGTCTCTGTCCAGGGCGTCGGCGCCCGCGTGGCGCTCGCCATCCTCTCGGCCCTGAACGCCGACGAGCTGCACAATGCCATCGCCGCCGGCGACAGCCGGATGATCACCCGCGCCCAGGGCGTGGGCCCGAAGCTCGCGCAGCGGATCGTGCTCGAATTGAAGGACAAGATGGGCGGCGTCGCGCTCGGGCCCGGCGCCGCCGGCGGCACCGCGCCGATCCCGGCCGGCAGCCATGCCCAGGATGCGGTGTCGGCTCTGCTCAATCTCGGCTTCCGTCCCGCCGAGGCGGCAGCGGCGGTCGGCAAGGCCGAGACCGAGCTCGGGCCGGAGGCCAGTCTCGACCAGCTGGTGCGGACCTCGCTCAAGATGGCGGCGCGGTGACGAAGGCGCGCCGGCCTTCGCCTCAGCCGCCCCAGACCTCGCCGAACAACCGCACGAAATTTCCGCCGAGCACCTTGTCGATCCGGGCCGAGCTCCAGCCTCGGCGGCGCAGGTCCGCCGCCATCCGGTCGTAGCGCGCCGCATCGTTATAGCCCTCGACGAGGTTGAGCACGTCCGCGGCCTCTCCGGGAGCGGCGATGCCGCGGCGCGACCGTTCCTCGAAGAAGCGTCGCTGCTCCGCGCGGGTCTCGTCATTGACCGTATAGCCGAGGAAGGGGTTGTCGGTGCCGATACCGACATGATCCTCGCCGCAGACGTCGATGGCGTGATCGAGGTGGCGAAGCAGGTCTTCCCGCCCCGGCTGGCCGGCGGTGCGCAGGAAGGGCATCAGATAGAGGCCGAAGACCCCGCCCTTCTCCGCCAGCGCACGCATCTGCGCGTCATGGGTGTTGCGCGGCAGATCGGCGAGGGCCCGGCAGCCGCTATGGGTTATGGCCGGCGGCGCAGTGCTGGCGGCGATCCCCTCCGCGATTGTGCGGGGACCGGCATGGCTGAGATCGAGCAGCAAGCGGGCGCGGTTGATCCGCCCGATCACCTCCCGGCCGAAATCGGAGAGACCGGCATCGGCGCGCTCGAGACAGCCGTCGCCGGCGAGGTTGCGCTTGTTGTAGGTGAGCTGGATCACGCGCACGCCGAGACTGGCGAACGTGTCGACCCGGTCGGGTACGGCCTCCAGCGCGACGGTGTCCTGGAAGTTGTAGATCAGGCCGACACGCCCGGCGGCGCGCGCGGCCTCGATATCGGCGGCGCGCTCGACCCGGGAGAAGAGGGCCGGGTGGTCGGCGAGGAAGCGGTTCCAGCCGGCGAGATCCTCGACGGCGCCGCGAAACGCGTCCGGGACATTGCCGACCGGCCCGATCGTGCAGCTGACGAGATCGATGCGGCGGGCCCGTATCGCCTCGACCAGCCGGGGCGAGGCGACGTATCGCCCGTCGGCCCCGCGATCGAGGCCATCGATGCCGCCCTGAGCGTCGACATAGATCGACCTGTCGGCCGCCGCACGCGGCGCGGGCTGCGCACGCAGCGAGAAGGGGAGCAACGATGCCGCCCCGGCCGCGCCGGCGCTCAGGATGAACTCGCGACGATGCATGGCCGGGCCCTCCGATCCATCGAGGTTAGGAAAGAAGCGGTCGCCGCTCAAGCGCGGCAAAGCCGCTCGACACCCGACTCGCTTGCGCTATGGCTGAGGCCATGGATCAGGACCGCGTCATGTCCGCCGAGCGTCGCCCCGAGGACCTCGACGCCGCGCTGCGGCCGAAGACGCTCGCCGAGTTCGTCGGCCAAAAAGCGGCGCGCGAGAATCTGCGGGTGTTCATCGACGCCGCCAAGGGGCGCGGCGATGCGCTCGACCATGTCCTGTTCTTCGGACCCCCGGGGCTCGGCAAGACCACGCTCGCGCAGATCATCGCCCGCGAGCTCGGCGTCGGCTTCCGGGCCACGTCCGGCCCGGTCATCGCCAAGTCGGGCGATCTCGCCGCCCTGCTCACCAATCTCGAGGATGGCGACGTCCTGTTTATCGACGAGATCCACCGGCTCAGTCCCGCCGTCGAGGAGATACTCTATCCGGCGATGGAGGACCGGGTCCTCGACCTGATGATCGGCGAAGGCCCGTCGGCCCGCTCGGTCCGCATCGACCTGCCCAAATTCACCCTGGTCGGCGCGACCACCCGGCAAGGGCTGATCACGACGCCACTGCGCGACCGGTTCGGCATTCCGGTGCGGCTCGCTTTCTATTCGGTCGACGAGCTGGAGAAGGTGGTGCGCCGCGCGGCCGGGCTGCTCGGCCTCGCCATCACCGACGACGGCGCGCGCGAGGTGGCGCGACGCTCGCGCGGCACGCCGCGCATCGCCGGACGGTTGCTCCGCCGGGTCCGGGACTTCGCCCAGGCGGCCGGCCAGGCCGAGGTGGACGCGCGTGCGGCCGATTCCGCCTTGACCCGGATGGAGGTCGACCAGCTCGGCCTGGACGCGATGGACCGCCGTTACCTCCACATGATCGCCGACATCTATCGAGGCGGCCCGGTCGGCGTCGAGACGCTCGCCGCCGGCCTCAGCGAGCCGAGGGACACGATCGAGGAAGTGATCGAGCCCTATCTGATCCAGCTCGGCCTCATCGCCCGCACGGCCCGCGGCCGCTGCCTCAACGGACCGGGATGGACCCATCTCGGCCTGCCGCAGCCGAGCGGCCAGGCCGGCCTGTTCGACGCCAAATAGGGAAAATCGCGCATGAAAGCCTGGATCGCCGCCCTCGGCCTCGCCCTCGCCTCGCCGCTCGCGGCGCAGGCGCCGGAGAGTGATCCGGTCGACTATGCGGACGAGACCCGCTGGCTTTGCCTGCCGGACCGCGACGATCCCTGCAGCCGGCCGTTGCCGACCGCGGCGCTCAATCCGAACGGCTACGGCTCGATCGGCGAGGTCAAGCCCGCGCAGGATCCGCCGATCGACTGCTTCTACGTCTACCCGACCGTGTCGCGCGATTCCGGCCTGATCAGCGACCTCGCTGCCGGCCCGGAGGAGCAGGGCGTCGCCACTCTCCAGCTGGCACGCTTCGCGACCCTGTGCCGCACGTTCGCCCCGCTCTATCGCCAGGCGACGCTGGCGGCGATCCCGCGCGTGGCGGCGGGCGAGGACGTGACGCCGATCTTCGACCGGGCCTATGGCGACGTCCTCGCCGCCTGGCGCCATTATCTCGAACACCACAATCAGGGCCGTCCCTTCGTCCTCATCGGTCACAGCCAGGGCACCATCCATCTCACCCGGCTGCTCGCCGAGGAGATCGAGAATGAGCCTGCCGCGGGGCGCCTGCTCTCGGCGCTGCTGATCGGCTTCGCCGTCGAGGTGCCGGAGGGCGAGGTCGTCGGCGGCAGCTTCCAGCGGACGCCGCTGTGCACCCGCCTCGGCCAGACCGGCTGCGTCATCACCTACATGTCGTTCCGCGCCACCAATCCGCCGCCGCCCGGCGGTATGTTCGGCCGGGCGGCGCGCCCGGGCATGACCGCCGCCTGCACCAACCCCGCGGCGCTCGGCGGCGGCACTGCACCGCTCGATTCCTACTGGTTCGCGGCGGAGGGCGGCTTCGGCGCGTCGGACATCGCCTGGTCGAGCGAGGGCACGCCGCCGGTGCCGTTCCTTCGCACCGAAGGGCTGGTCTCCGCCGCCTGCATCAATCGCGGCGCGACCGGCTATCTGTCGGTGCTGGTGAATGCCGATCCGGCCGACGCGCGTACCGACGACATCCCCGGCGATGTCCGCGTCGGCGGCAGGATCCTGCCCGACTGGGGCCTCCACATCACCGACATGAACCTCGCCATGGGCGACCTGCTGCGCGCCGTCGAAGCCCAGCGGGACGCCTATCGGCGGCGCCGCTGAGGCGGAACAACGCACAAACGGCTCGGCTCGTCCCAGGCGGCGGGCCAAGGGGTTCGTCGCGGCGGCAAGGCCGATACAGGGCCGTTCCGTGAACCTGGACATCGACAAGCCCTATGAAGGCGCCTGGATCGGGCGCACGCATCATTTCGCGCTCAGGGTCTATTTCGAGGACACCGACGTTGCCGGCGTCGTTTACTACGCCAACTATCTGAGATTCCTGGAGCGCGCGCGATCGGACATGCTGAGGGCCGCCGGCATAGACCAGCGCGCCGTCCTGGAGGCGGGCGACGGCGTCTATGTCGTCGCCGAGGCGCGCATCAAATATCTCCGCCCGGCGAAGCTCGACGACGTGCTGCTGGTGCTGAGCGAGGTCGAGGAGGTGCGCGCCGCAAGCTGCCTCATTCATCAGCGAGTCAGGCGCGGGCATCAACTGCTCGCCGATGCGCAGATCAGGGCCGCCTTCATGTCGGCGGACGGGAGGCCCAGGCGCCAGCCGCGCGATTGGGTGGCGAAATTCGAGCGACTGAAGAAGGAAGGGGTGGAGTGAGCAACAATATGCCGACCGATATGATGTCGCCGATCGCCTTGTTCCTGCAGGCGGACATCGTCGTGAAAGCGGTGATGATCGGCCTGCTGCTTGCCAGCGTGTGGACCTGGGCGATCATCGTCGGCCACTGGGTGCGCATGCGCCGTATCAACCGCGACAATGAGCGGCTCGAGCGCGAATTCTGGAAAAGCGAGGACATAGACAGCTTCTACGAGACCCGGGGCCGGAGCGACCTTCCCTCGGCCAAGATCCTTGCCGCCGGAATCGCCGAATGGCGCCGCTCGACCGCGGGCAAGACCGTCGATCGGGACGGGACCCGCCAGCGCCTGGCCGTCGCCCTTCATTCGGCGGTCGCCGCGGAGACCGACCGGGTCGCGTCGCGGCTCAACATCCTGGCGACGGTCGGGGCGGTGGCCCCCTTCGTCGGCCTGTTCGGCACGGTGTGGGGCATCATGCGCAGCTTCACCGACATTGCCGGCCAGCAGAATACCAGCCTGGCCGTGGTCGCACCCGGTATTGCCGAGGCCCTGTTCGCCACCGCGCTCGGCCTGTTCGCCGCCATCCCGGCGGTGATCGCCTATAATCGCTTCAGTTACGGCATCAATCGCCTCGAAGCCCGCCTGCAGCGCTTCGCCGACGGCTTCCACGGCACGCTCAGCCGCGAGCTCGAGGCGGAAGCATGAGCGCGGACGAGAAGAGCTGACATGGCGATGGGACCCATTCTCGGCCCCGGGCAGCGCACCCGCCGATCGCCGATGGCGGAGATCAACGTCACGCCGATGGTCGACGTCATGCTGGTGCTGCTCATCATCTTCATGGTGACGGCGCCCCTGCTCGCCACCGGCGTCCAGGTCGACCTGCCCGAATCCAAGGCGGCGCCGCTCGACCAGGACCGCGAGCCGCTGGCGGTCTCGATCGACGCCACCGGCGGCGTGTTCATCGACGACACGCCGGTGCCGGACGAGATGCTCGCCGGACGGCTGGCCCAGATCGTGTCCGTTTCCGGCGAAGAAGGCGGTCCGCGCATCTTCCTGAGGGCCGATCGCGGCCTGCATTACGGCCGGGTCATGCAGGTGATGGGCGAGATGAACCGTGCCGGCATGCGCCGGGTGTCACTGGTCAGCCTCGGCGAGCCCGGCGACGGGGCCCGCTGATGGATCGGGCGGAGAGGACCGGCTTCGGCGTCGCCTTCGTCGGGCACGCGGCCATCCTCGCCGCCCTGATCTGGCTCGGCCGCCCGAATTCGGAAGCGCCGCAGACCAAGGCCTTCGAAGTGTCGTTCGTCGACGAGGTCGGCCTCACTTCCGCGGCGCCGATGCCGACCCAGCAGCCCGCCGCCGCGGCGACCGCCCCGGAAGCGGGCCCGGTCGATGATTCGGCGGCGGCCCCGGCCCCCGCCGAGGCGGCGCCGCCCGTGCCGGATCCGCGGCCGGTGCCCGAGCAGCCGGCGCTGACGCGCCAGCCGCGCACGCGGCCCGAGCCGCCGCGCCAGCAGCCGACCCGCCCGATCACGCGCCAGACCCGCAGCGAGCCGAAGCAGACCCGGCCGAGCGAGAGCGGAACCGGCGAGCGCAGCCGGCGCCCGCTGATCGGCGACGACATCCTCAAGGGCATCGGCGACGATCGCCAGTCGCGGAGCAACGCGCCGCCGGCCGAGGTGCCGGGCGCGGCGCGGGCGAGCATCAATGCCGCTATCCGCCGCGCGCTCATTCCCTGCGAACGACAGCCGCTGCCGGCGCCCGAGGCCGGGGCGATCAAGGTGAATGTCCGCGTCCAGCTCAACCGCGACGGCAGCCTTGCCGACGCGACCGTCACCCGGGTGATCAACGACGATCCGGGCCTGCGGAACTATGAGCGGCGGATGCGCGATCTTGCACTGTCGATCGTGCGCGGCTGCACGCCCATCCGGGGCTTGCCGGCCGAATATTACGACGCTCCCCGCGGCTGGCGGCAGTTCACCTACCAATTCGATCCGAGGCAGTCCTGATGAAGATGCTCAGCTCATTGAAGCCCCTGCTCGCCGGCGTCGCCCTGCTGCTCGTCGTCGCCCCCGCCGCGGCGCAGCAGCAGGCGGCCGACCGGCCGGTCGAAGAGGACGAGCCGATCCGCGTCGGCGAGGGCGTCACCACCGCCATCCCGATCGCCATTCCGTACATGCCGACGCCGCGCCCGGCGGACACGGCGGCGGGCAACACCCAGAATCTGGGCCGCCAGGTGGCGGAGATCGTGGCCACCGACCTCAGGAATTCGGGGCTGTTCACGCCGATCGGCCCCCCGGGGCTCCCGGCCGTTTCCTTCCCGCAGGTCACTGCGCCCGATTTCGGGGCCTTCTCGCCGACCGGCGCCAACAATCTCGTCCAGGGCTTCGTCCAGGCCAATCCGGACGGGACGCTGACCGTCGGCTGCTATCTCTACGACGTCACCCTGCGATCGGAGCTGACCCGCCAGGGCTATGTCGTCCAGCCGCCGGAATGGCGCCGCGCCGCGCATCGCTGCGCCGACACCATCTATTCGCGGCTGACCGGCGAGGGCGGCTATTTCGATACCCGCATCGTCTACGTGTCCGAGACCGGGCCGGCGCGGCGGCGGATCAAGCGGCTGGCGATCATGGACTATGACGGCGCCAACCACCGCTTCCTGACCAACGGGCAGTGGACGGTGCTGACGCCGCGTTTCGCGCCGAACCAGCAGACAATCACCTTCATGACCTACCAGGACGAGCGCCCCCGGGTGATGGTCTACGAACTCGATTCCGGACGCACCCGGCCGCTGGTCCAGCAGCCCCATATGACCTTCGCGCCGCGCTACTCGCCGGACAGCCGCTACATCATCTTCTCGATGGCGGTGAACGGGAATACCGACATCTACCGGATCCCGGTGAGCGGCGGCTCGCCGCAGCGGCTCACCAACTCGCCCGGCGTCGATACCGGCGGCTCCTATTCGCCGGACGGCAGCCGGATCGTGTTCGAGAGCGACCGCAGCGGATCGCAGCAGCTCTACGTGATGAATGCCGACGGATCGGACCAGCGGCGGATCAGCTTCGGCGGCGGCGGCTACGCCACCCCGGTGTGGAGCCCGCGCGGCGACCTCATCGCCTTCACCCGCACCGGCAGCTTCCAGATCGGGGTGATGAGCCCCGGCGGATCGGGCGAGCGAATCCTCACCCGCGGCGGCTTCGCCGAAGGCCCGACCTGGGCGCCGAACGGCCGGGCGGTCATGTTCACCCGCGGCGCCAGCTCCGGCCAGCTCTGGTATGTCGACGTCGCCAGCGGCACCACGCGCCGCGTGCCGACGCCGCTCGGCGGCTCCGATCCCGCCTGGTCGCCGCTTCGCGACTGAACCCATTTACGAGTCGACCACGATGGAGGACAGAATGAAGAAAAGCATGATCAGCCTGGTGGCCGCCGCTGCGTCGCTGTCGCTGGTGGCGGGCTGCGCCCCGCGCACCCGGGAGCTTCCGCCCGAGCCGCCGAGCTCCTCGACCCCCGGCGACCTGGGCAACCAGGACAGCACGATCGGCGGCACCGCCGTTCCGGGCTCGCGCGCCGACTTCCTCCAGAGCGTTCCCTCGGACCGCGTCCTGTTCGGCTTCGACAGCTATTCGATCGATGCCGAAGCGCGGGCGATCCTCGACGCCCAGGCGCAATGGCTGAACCGCAATCCGAACGTGCGGGTGACGATCGAGGGCCATGCCGACGAGCGCGGCACCCGCGAGTACAACCTCGCCCTGGGCGACCGCCGTGCCAACGCCGCGCGCGACTATCTCCAGTCGCGCGGCATCGCGGCGAACCGGATGCAGACGATCAGCTGGGGCAAGGAGCGTCCCGCGGTCGAAGGCTCCAACGAATCGGCCTGGGCGCAGAATCGCCGCGCCGTGACGGTGGTGCCGGAATAAGGAGGTCCATGCCTCCAAGGGGAGGGTCGGGGCTGTTCGAAACGCCTCGACTCCCCCTCTCCCGGCCTTTCCCCTGAAGGGGAGAGGGCTGCTCAGGCGAGAGCTTCGTCGAGCATCCTTGCCAGGCGCAGGCCGCCGCGGGCGGCCTGGAGGCGGACGATCGGGATCAGCCGGCGGGTCATCGCCTCGTCGATGACGGGCCGTTCCTCGGGGACCTCGCCGCAGGGGTCGCCGAGGACGGAGGCGTAGGCGAAATCCCGGCTGGCCCGCCAGCTTTCCCGCGCCCAATCCTCGAGCGAACCGGTCCGCATCGCCGACTTCTGCAAAGGCGAAAGCTCCGACAGGATCCCCGCCGCGCCGGCGGCCGGCGTCGAAATCGCGCGCTCGCCGAGATAGCCGTCCCAGGCGAGATGCAGGTTGGTGCGCCCCTCGATCAGCCCGTAGGCGACGCGCAGCCGGTTGCCGCCGAGATCGCCGCGGTCGCCGGAGTGGAGCGGCTGGTGGAGATCGCCGACGAGGTGGATGAGAAAGGCCAGGGCCATCACCCGCTCGCGGACCGGCACCGCCTCGTCGGCGAGCAGCCGCGCGTTGCGCTCGATCTGGGCGGAGACGCAATGGCCGTCCCGGCAGGCCGCCTCCTGGTCGAACGGACGGCAGACGTCGACATTCTGATAATGCCAGGAGGCGGCATAGCTGAACCGGTCGCCGAGCTCCTTCACGCAATCGGGCCAGGTGCTCGCCTCCGCCATCGTCGCGGCGGCGCAGGTCGGGGTGTCGAGCAAGGCCGAGCGGGCGAGGAGAGCGCGGATGCGCGCCCGCGTCGCCGGCCGGATCTCGGCCTCGGCGATCCGGGCGACGGTCTCGTGCCCGTAATCCCACCAGGCGAGCGCCGGGCTCGGCAGGAACAGAAGCACGATCAGGGCGGACAGACGCAGCACGGTGAACTCACTGATGACGAGGATCCGCCGGCAGGCGCCGGCGGACCTTTGCGGGGCTGGAAGCGGAGGGCTCAGACGGCGCCGAGCGCCTGGTCGAAATCGGCGATCAGGTCGTCGGCATCCTCGACGCCGATCGAGATGCGGACGAGATTGTCGGTGATGCCGAGCGCCTGCTTGCGCGCGTCGGGGACCGAGAGGTGGGTCATCGCCGCCGGCGCGCTGGCAAGCGTCTCGGTGCCTCCGAGGCTGACCGCGAGCTTGGCGATCCTGAGACTGTCGAGGAAGGCGAAGGCCTCCTTCTCCCCGCCCTTGAGATAGAGCGAGAAGGTCGATCCGGCGCCGGTGCAGTGTCGGCGATAGATGTCGGCCTGCCGTCCCTCGGTGAGGAAGCCGAGATAGCCGACGCTGTCGACCTTGGCATGGTCGCGCAGGAAGGCGCAGACCTTCGCCGCATTCTCGCCGGCGCGCGTCATGCGCAGCTCCAGCGTCTCGAGGCTGCGCAGCAGCATCCAGGCGGTGTTGGGATCGGTGATCGTGCCGATCGTGTTGCGCATCATCCGGATCGGGGTGATCAGCGCCTCCGATCCGACCACGCCGCCGGCGACGAGATCGCTGTGCCCGCCCGCATATTTGGTGAGCGAGTAGACGGAAAGGTCGGCGCCGTGGCGAAGCGGGTGGTGCCAGAGCGGGCCGAGGAAGGTATTGTCGATGGCGATGGGCGGCGGATTGTCCGGAAAGGCCGCGTCGCGCACCTTGCGCACCGCCTCGACGTCGACCAGCTGGTTGGTCGGGTTGGCCGGGCTTTCGAGATAGATGAGCGGCACCCGCCCCATCGCCTTCGCCCGATCGAGCACGTCGGCGATCTCCTGCTCGGTCGCGCCGGCGGCGAAATCGAGCCACTTGATGTCGAAGCGGCCGAGGATGCGGCCGATCAAGGTCTCCGTCGCCGCATAGAGCGGACCCGAATGGACGACGACGTCGCCCGGCTGGACGAAGGTCAGCAGGAGGGTGGCGATGGCGGACATGCCCGACGAGAAGCTCAGCGAATCCTCGGCATCCTCCCAGACGCTGAGCCGGTCCTCGAGGATCTCCTGATTCGGACCGTTGAAGCGCGAATAGACGAGACCCTCGGAGCCGCCCGGCCGCTTGCCGGTGACGCCTTCGAAGTGGCGCTTGCCGGCTTCGGCACTCTCGAAGACGAAGGTCGAGGTGAGGAAGATGGGCGGCTTCAACGCGCCTTCGGAGAGCGCCGGATCATAGCCGTGGCCCATCATCAGGGTGGACGGCTTGAGCCGGCGGCCGCCGATCTCGAGGACGTCGGGCTTCGGACGGCGGCGAGGGGTCGCGCCGGTCAGCTTGGCTTCGTCTACCATCATGGTCTCCGGCCCTCGCCGCGCGCATCGGCTCGCAAGCGCGCCGGCATCGGGGCCTCTCGAGGTTTTGATGGCGGTGCCCTAGCCGAAGCAGGGCGCGGCTATCTAGCCCCGGCGAAAGCCGCCGGCGGCGGATCTCCGGCCTCAGGCGGGGAGCGAGACGAGCGAGATCTGGCGGCCGTAATCGGCCTCGCTGCGATGGGTGGCGCGCCTGAAGCTGAAGAATCGGTCGGCGTCGCCATAGGTGTCCAGGCCGAGAGCCTCGACCCGCCGCAGCCCGGCCGCGCCGAGCCGGGCGGCGACATAGCCTTCCAGGTCGAACTGGTGATGCCCTTCGCGTCCCGACGAGAAGAAGCGGTCATTGTCCGGATCGGCCTCGGCGAAGCGCCGCGCGAAGCCATCGTCGACCTCGTAGCTCCGGCGCGCGATGCACGGGCCGATCGCCGCGGCGATGCGGCCGCGATCGGCGCCGAGCCCCTCCATCGCCGCCAGCACCGATTCGACGACTCCGCCGAACGCCCCCTTCCATCCGGCATGGGCGGCGCCGACCACCCCCGCCTGCGCATCGGCCAGCAGGACGGGCGCGCAATCCGCGGTGAGAATGCCGAGGACGAGGCCCGGCCGATCGGTGACGACCGCGTCGGCGCGGGGCCGCGCGTCGTCCGGCCAGGGCCCGACGGCGACCTCGGTCTGCGCGGAATGGACCTGATGGACGGTGACCAGCTGCGCGCCCGGCGCCACCGCTGCGACCGCGCGGCGGCGGTTCTCGACGATCGCGGTGCGGTCGTCGTCGGAGCCGAGGCCGACATTCAAGCCCGAGCAGATGCCCCGGGAGACACCGCCGCGCCGGCCGAGGAAGCCGTGCGGCACCGCCAGCAATCCGGACGTGATGACTTCGACCGTCACGAGGCCAGCCTCTTTCGCATGATCAGATCCTCGTCCGCATGGGTGCCGACCATGAAGGCATAGGTGCCGACATAGTCGAAGCCGTAGCGTTCGTAGAAGCGCCGCGCACGCTGGTTGTCGATGAAGACGGACAGATAGACGTCGCCGGCGCCGCGGGTGCGGGCCTCGTCGAGCACCCAATCCATTAGTTCCGCGGCGACCCCGGCGCCGTGCCAGGGCCGCAGCACGTAGAATTGGCGAAGCTCGATGCTGGCGGGACCGGCCTCGACCGGGAGCGACGGCGGCGCGAGCTTGGCATAGGCCGCCGGCCTGCCCTCCGATTCGCCGAGACGGACGGCGAAGCCCGGATCGGCCAGCTCCCGGCGCCATTTCTCCTCGGAATGATTGGCGAGAAAGGCGGCGAGATTCTCCGGCGTGTAGAGGTGGCCGAACGTCTCGATGAAGGTATCGCGGCCGAGATCCGCCAGGATCGGAGCATCGTCGGGGCCCGCCATCCGCCAGCTGATCGCCGCCATCAGAACCCCACCGGTTCCGGCCAGGACGGCGCGACCAGCGCCATCGCCTTGAACAGCCGGCCCATTTGCGACGGCGCGATCAGACGGTGGCGCGCGGCGGCGATCTCCGCGGTCCGCTCCGGCGCGGCCTTGGCGAGCGAAGCGGCGCGGATCTGGATCCCCATCGCCTCCAGCCAATCGCCCTGCGTCGTCGGACCGCAGATCCGGACACCTTCCGATCGCGCGGCCGCCGCCAGCGCGGCGAAATCGACATGAGCGGTGAGATCGCGGCTCCCCGGCGCCTCCCATGGATCGGCAAAGGCATGGCCGGCGACCGCCTGCAGCGTATCGCCGACCCCGGTCCGGTCGTGACCGTAATCGACGATGAGGGCGGCCCCGCTTTGGGCGACGAGGCGGCGCGAAAGATCCCGCACGATCGCGACCGACGCGGGCGAGGCCTCGGTGACCGGGGAGCCGTTCTCGCGGACGAACCGCCCGCCTTCGAGATGGACCCGGAGCTCGCGACCGTCGCCATATTGATGCACCGGCAGCGCATCGAAGAATTCGTTGGCGACGATCAGGAGCGGCCCCCGGTCGGGGACGGTGGAAAGATCGTCGTGCCAGCGGGCGGGCGGCAGCCGCTCCGACTGGGCCCGGCGCAGCACGGGGCTGGTCTCGACCAGCTCGAGCGGCGGCTCGAGCCCGGCGCCGCGCATCGCCCTCAGCGCATCCTGCGCGAGGGTACCCCGCCCCGGGCCGAGCTCGACATAGCGCAGGCCCGAAGGCCGGCCGGCGCGGATCCAGAGGTCGGCAAGCCAGATGCCGATCAGCTCTCCGAACATCTGGCTGATCTCCGGCGCGGTGACGAAATCGCCCGCGCGCCCGAACGGATCGCGGGTCGCGTAATAATGCGCGTTCGCCTCCGCCATATAGTCGGCGACGCTGATCGGGCCCTCGCGCGCGATCCGGCCGGCGAGGCGTTCGGCGACGTCCCCCCCAGCCGCGGCCGGGCGAGCCGACTCAGGCATTTTCGGGCACCGGCCGGACATTGGCCGCGCGCCGCCCGGCGGTCAGCACAAGATAAAGGCCGCCGAGGATCATCGGCAGGGACAGCCACTGGCCCATGTGGAGGTGGGTCATCCGGGCGAACTCCATCAGCTGGGCATCGGCTTCGCGGAAGAATTCGACGAAGAAGCGGCTGAGGCCGTAGACGAGCAGGAACGCGCCGACGAGCCGGCCGGGCTGGTAGCGCGCCCGCGTCCGCCAGAACATGTACCAGAGGATGAGGAAGAGGACGATGCCCTCGAGCAACGCCTCGTAGAGCTGGCTGGGATGACGGGGAAAGGGGCCGCCATCGGGAAAGACGATCGCCCAGGGCACGTCGGTGGTGCGCCCCCACAATTCGCCGTTCACGAAATTGGCGACGCGGCCAAGAAACAGCCCGAACGGGACGCAGCAGGCGACGTAGTCGTGGATCCGCAGCCAGTCGAGCTTGTGCTGGCGGGCCATCCACAGGATGCCGAGCGTGACGCCGATGACGCCGCCGTGGAAGGACATGCCGCCGTCCCACAGCTGCGGGATCTCGATCGGGTTCTGGAGATAGTAAAGCGGCCGGTAGAAGAGCACGTAGCCGAGGCGGCCGCCGAGGATGATCCCGAGCGTGGCGTAGAAGACCATGTCGTCGGCGTGACGCCGGGCCATGGGCGCCCCGGGCTGGCCGAGCAGCTTCATCAGGTACCACCAGCCGAGGACGATGCCCGCCAGGTAGGCGAGGCTGTACCAGCGCAGCTGGAAGAAGCCGAGGTCGAGCGCGATCGGGCTGAGACCGAGCTCTTCGAACCGGATCGCGCCCGTACTTATTGTCAGCGTTGTCAGTAGGACGTCGATCAAGGCTTCCCCCTCAAGGCTCGCGCCTTCATAGAGGGGGGAGAAAGAAAGGCAAAGCGAAGGAGAGGCGCGGAAATGCCGAGCATGCTCGACCGCAAGTATGACGCGGTCCTGGCCAAGGTGATCGGCGAGGGCGGCCGAGTCCAGATCGGGCGCGATCCCGACGGCCGCGCGATCGTCGCCAATTTCCCGCCCGCCCTGCCGGCCCTGTTCGATATCTTCTGCGCGCTCAACGGCGCCGCCGAGGGCGTCGTCGCCGGCGACGAACGGCTGACCTTCGCCGAGCTCAACCAGCATGCCACCCGCCTGGCGCGGGCGCTCGCCGGGTCCGGAATCGCCAAGGGCGACCGGATCGCCATCGCGATGCGCAATTGTCCGGCCTGGATCGTCTGCTGGATGGCCGTCCTCAAGGCCGGCGGGATCGCGACCTTGATCAACGGCTGGTGGCAGGCCGACGAGATGCGCCACGCCCTCGCCCTGACCGAGCCGAAGCTGGTCGTCGCCGACGCGCCGCGCGCGAAGCGGATCGAGGCGACCGGACTCGGCATGCCGGTGGTGACGCTCGACATCGACCGGCCGGTCGGCGAGGCGATCGCACCTTTGGTCGGCGAGGCCGAGGCGGACCTGCCGGAGATCGCGCCCGAGGACGACGCCACCATCCTGTTCACCTCGGGCTCGACCGGGCTGGCCAAGGGCGCGGTCTCCACCCACCGCGCCGTCACCACCGGCGTCTACGCCTATGCGATCGGCCTGATGACCCTGCTCGGCATCAAGGAAAGCGAAGGCCAGCCGCCGGTGTCGCCGCCGAGGACGCTGGTCAACGTCCCGCTGTTCCACGTCACCGGCGAGGTGCCGGTGCTGCTCAACAGCTTCGTCATCGGCCGGACCATGGTGCTGATGCCGCGATGGGATGCGGGCGAGGCGCTGCGCCTGATCGAGCGCGAGAAGATCACCTATTTCGTCGGCGTCCCGACGATGAGCCTGGAGCTGATGCAGCATCCGGACCGGGAGAAATACGACCTGTCCAGCCTCACCGACATCGCCGCCGGGGGCGCGCCCCGGCCGGTCTCGCACGTGACCCGGCTGGAGGAGAGCTTCACGGCGGCGCAGCCCGCTCTGGGCTACGGCCTGACCGAGACCAATGCGGTCGGGTGCAGCAATTTCTGGTCGAACTATCATGAAAAGCCGGCCTCGACCGGCCGGGCGCAGCAGCCGCTGGTGGAGATCGCGATCCTCGGCGACGGCGACCTCCATCTGCCGGCCGGGGAGCGGGGCGAGATCGCGATCCGATCCGCCGCGAACATCCGCGGATACTGGCGCGACGAAACGGCGACGCGCGCCGCTTTGACCGAGGACGGCTATGTGCGCACCGGCGACATCGGCTATCTCGACGAGGACGGCTACCTCTTCATCGTCGACCGCAAGAAGGACATCATCATCCGCGGCGGCGAGAATATCAGCGCCCAGGAGGTGGAGGCGGCGATCTACGCGCATCCGGCGGTATCCGAAGCGGCGGTGTTCGGGGTTCCGGACGAAAGGCTCGGCGAGGTGCCCGGAGCGGTCGTCTACAGCGAGACCGGCGGGGTCGATCCGGACGGACTGCTCGCCTTCCTCTCGGAGCATATCGCCCAGTTCAAGCTGCCGGCTTATGTCTGGATGGACGGCGAGCCGCTG
This sequence comes from Sphingosinicella terrae, assembly GCF_003347635.1. GTDB lineage: Bacteria > Pseudomonadota > Alphaproteobacteria > Sphingomonadales > Sphingomonadaceae > Allosphingosinicella > Allosphingosinicella terrae. The sequence continues at coordinate 104,686 of NZ_QDFY01000010.1, read as the reverse complement.
CCCAAGCTCGGCACCGGCAAGATCGACAAGGTCGAGCTGAGGGAGCGCTATCACAAGCTGGCGGCCGAGGCCGCATGAGCCGGGAAGGCCGGGGCGCACGCCCCATTCAACGGAGAGCATGGTGAAGAATGCGGCGAGGGCCGAGGACATGAGGCGGGCGGCGAGGCAGGGGCTCATCGGAATGGCGGTCCTGGCCGCCGCCGGCTGCGATTCGCCGCCGGCGGCCGAGCCGCGGCCCCCGATCAAGATCACCAATCCCCATCACGACCAGCTGACCGCGCTGACTCCCGACATGCAGCGGCTCGGGCTGATGCGGGCGATCCGCGACAATGGCCGCCGCTGCCAGCGGGTCGAGGCGGCCGGCTACCAGGAGGATTACCGCCAGATGGCGCTGTGGGTGGCGCTGTGCAACGACGAGCGCCGGTGGGCCGTGTTCATCGCCCCCAATGGCGACACCCAGGTCCGGCAGTGCACCGAGATGCGCCAGCTCGGCCTGCCGGAATGCCGGCCGCTCGACGGTCCGCCGGCGGCGGCGTCGCGCGAGGGCTGAGCCGCACGCGCCTCAGCAATTCTCGTATTTCCAGTGGCGGCGCTTGCCCTCGGCCAGCCACTCGACGGCCAAAGCGAGCCGCTTCGTCCGCGTCTCGTCGCGCTTGGCGCCGCCGATCCAGTCGACATAGTCGCGCTGCGCCCCCGGCGGGAAGCCGTCGAAGGTCGCGGCCGCGGCGGCATTGGCATCGAGGGCGGCGCGCATGTCCTGCGGCACGGCGAGAGGCGCCTTGGGCTTCGTCGCGCGAGGCGGCCTCACGCCCGATTCGGCGAGCTCCATCGCCTTGCGGACCATCGCTTCGAGCTCGGCCTGCGGCGGCAGATCCTCGACACTGCGCAGGCGGCCGAACTGTCCCATCCCCTCGCCCTGCGCGCCGCCTTCGCCGACGATCTGGCTGCCCCGCCAGAAGCCGAAGGCGGCGTGCGTCCTGAACGCCGACATGCCGGCGAGCAGGATGCCGCGATAGGTGAAATAGGGCATGCCCCATTTCAGCGTCTCGACGCCGTCGGGACAGGCCGCGTGAACCAGCGCGCGCAGATGCTCGAGGATCGGCCGGGCGAAATCCGCCTGCCGCGCGATATAGGCGTCCACCCTGGGATCGGTCTGCATGTCGCCGCCTCCTGCCGGTCGCCTGAGGATAAGGCGATTCGCGGCGCCGACAAAGACGTCAGGAAGGAATCTTGGCGGTCCGGGAGCGGGCCGCCCGCACGCCTTCGACCGTGAAGATGGCGAGGGCAGTCCAGATCGCGCCGAAGCAGACCAGGTGCGGGACGGTCAGCGGCTCGCCGAACGCCAGCACCGCGAGCAGGAACTGGAGCGACGGCGCGACATATTGGAGAAATCCGAGGGTCGAATAAGGCAGCCGGCGCGCGGCGGCGGTGAAGAGAAGCAGGGGAATGGCGGTGATCATGCCGCCGAGCGCGAGCAGGATATCGGTGCCGAGTCCGACATGGCCGAAGGCGAGCTCCCCGGAAGCGCGCATCCACAGCAGCCAGGCGAGCGCGACCGGCGCGAGCATCGCCGTCTCGATCGACAGGCCCTCGGCCGAATCGACCGGCGCGACCTTGCGGACAAAGCCGTAGAGACCGAAGCTCGCGGCGAGGGTGAGGCTGATCCACAGCCCCGAACCTGCGCCGACCGCGAGCACCGCCACGCCGGCCCCGGCCAGCACGGTGGCGAAGACCTGCGGCCGGGTGAGACGCTCCCCGAGCAGGACGACGCCGAGCAGGACGTTGATCAGCGGGTTGAGATAATAGCCGAGGCTTCCTTCGAGCACATGGCCGCTGACCACCGCATAGATGTAGGTCAGCCAGTTGATCGCGATGAGCAGCGAAGTGACGATCAGGGTGACGACGACGCGGCCGCTGCCCAGCGCCGCACGGATCGCCGACCAGCGCCGCCAGAAGGTGATCAGCAAGGCCAGGAAGGCGATCGACCAGACGATCCGATGGGCGACGATCTCGAGTGCCGACACATGGGCGAGCGCCTTGAAATAGAGCGGGAGCACGCCCCAGAGGAGATAGGCGGTGAAGCCGAGCAGGAGCCCGGTGCGCTGGCTTCCGGCATCGGATGGCATGGCGCGCGCCCTAGGGTCCAAGCTCGATTAGGAGGCGGATCGGGATCGGCCGGAGGCGGCGGCTGGATAGGAGAGCGGCGCAGGCCGGGCTGGGGACCCGGCCGAGCCGATCGACGACGCCAGCCGCCGCCTCCGGCCGACCGCGAAGCGGCGGGCTGTGCACAGGTGCGGATTGCCCCCGGCAATCCGCAGCCATGTCCGGGGGACATGGCGACCTGCTGCACTTTGCCGCCCGGACGGCGTCGCTGCGTCGGTCACGATGCACAAGCATCGCTCCCTCCTTGCTCCTTGCCGGACAACAAAATCGAACCCGTCACGACCGTCTCCTAATCGAGCTTGGGCCCTAAGCCTCGCGCCAAGGGCCGGCAAGCCGGCGATTGTATTATGCATGTAACACAGCTAGTCTGACGCGAGGAGGTACGCCATGGCCCTACGTCTCACCCTGCTCACCGCGGCCGCGGCCGCCGCGCTCGGCGGCTGCGAGGCCCGGATCGGCAACGATGCGCCGCCCGTCGCCGAGAATGCCTCGGCCGAGGGCCGTGCCGAGGAAGGCCGCCTCACCGTCGAGGCCCCCGGCTTCAACCTGTCGATCGCCATTCCCGAGGGCGTCAGGTCAGACGTCGACCAGCAGGACGGGCTCATCTATCCGGGCTCGACCATGGCCGGCATCCACGTCCAGGGCCGTCCGGACCAAAGCGGCGGCGAGGGCGACGGCGAGGTCGAGCTTCGCTTCAGCTCCGGCGACGCGGTCGACAGGGTCGCCGCCTGGTATCGGGATCCCGCCCGCCGCGAGGACATCAGCGTCGAGGCGCAGGCGCCGGAGGGGAGCGGCCTGAGGCTCTCCGGAACCGCCGGCCGCGACGGCGGCCGGTTCACCTTGCGCCTGGCGCCGCGCGACGGCGGCGGGACGGAGGGCCGGTTGCTCCTGTCCGACCGCAATTGACAGGAGCGGCGGCGGCGGCAGGCTGGACGCCATGTCGCCGCTCGCCGATCCCGACGAAGTCCGCGCCCATCTCGTCGCCGCCGCGAAGGCGGGGATCGCCCTGACCTATTCGGAGCTGCTCGAGCGGCTCGGCTACGCCTTCTCCCGTCCGAAGATGCGGCAATTGTGCGCGATGCTCGGCGAGATCGACCGGGCCGCGGCGGCGCGCGGCGAGCCCGAGCTCGCGGTCCTCGTCGTGCGGCAGAGCGACGGCCTCCCGGGCCAGGGCTGGTGGGTGGGCGGCGGCGCCCGCGGCCGCTTCTACGAGGGGCCGTGGAAGGGTCCGGAAGCGGCGCGGTTCATCGCCGGCGTCCAGGCGGAAACCTTTGCCTGGTGGCGGTCCCGTTCCGGGACGGACGGGGCGGGCGGCACGGATTAACCATGGTTGGACACGCCTTGGCGGCCCGGCCTGGGTTATGAGGCGGCCAAGAGGAGCGACCACCATGCCCGACCGCCTTGCCAGACTGGCCCTCCCGGCCGCCTTCGCCGCCCTGCTCGCGCTCGGCGCCTGCAGCGGCGGAAGCGAGAACAATCTCGCCGAGATCGACAATGCCTTGCTCGCCAACGGCGCCGATCCCGCGCTGACCAGCGCGCTGGAGGACCAGATCCTGGTCGACCCCAATCTCGTCCAGCAGGCCCATCCGAACACGGTGCGCCCGCCGGAGGCACCAATGCAGGCGCAATATCCGGCCGGATCCGCCGCCGAGGGCGCCGGCCAGGCCGGCCGCGCCGGCGGGGGCGCGAGCGTCGCCCCGGCCTCGCTGTCGGCGAACGGCTGCGGCGTGCCGTTCGACTATGGCGCGCAATGGGCGCAGCGGCTGCCGCGGGAATTCCCGCTCTATCCGGGCGGACGGCTGACCGAGGCCGCCGGCAGCGATTCGGGCGACTGCCGGATGCGGGTGGTCACCTTCCGCACCGCCGATGCCTATGCGCGCGTGCTCGATCATTATCGCGCCCTCGCCAGCCGGGCCGGCTTCTCGGCCGAGCACCAGGTCCGCGGCGGCGACCATGTCCTCGGCGGGGTCAATCCGTCGACCGACGGCGCCTTCTACCTGATCGTCACCCCGCTCGCGCGGGGATCGGACGTCGCGCTGATCGTCAATCGCGGCGCCTGAGGCCTCCGGCGGGGCCGCCGCACTGGCGCGGCCGCCGGGGCATCGCTACATGCGCGGCGATGCCCGCTCACCTTTCCGTCCCACCAGAAGGCGCGCCCGCCTCGCGCAGGGCGGGGCACTGACATGGGCGCGTCCGACCAGGTCCGCACCTTCCGCGTGAACGAGGAGGATGACGGCATCCGCCTCGACCGCTGGTTCAAGCGCAACCTTCCGGAGGCGAGCTTCGGCATGGTGTCGCGCTGGGCGCGGACCGGGCAGATCAGGCTCGACGGCAAGCGCGCGGCCCCGGGCGACCGGATCGAGGCGGGGCAGACGATCCGAGTCCCGCCGATCGAGGAAAGCGAGAAGCCGCGGGCGCCGGCAGGGCCGAAGCGGGAGTCGCTCAGCCCGGACGAGATCGAGTTCGTCCGCTCCCTCGTCATCCACCGCGATGCGGCGGCGATCGTCGTCGACAAGCCGCCGGGGCTCGCGACGCAGGGCGGGACGCGCACCAACGTCCATCTCGACCGGCTGCTCGACGGCCTCGTCGAGGATGAGGAGGCGCCCCGGCCCAAGCTCGTCCACCGCCTGGACAAAGACACTTCGGGCGTGCTGCTGGTCGCCCGCACCGCCCGTGCGGCAGCCTTCTTCTCAAAGGCCTTTTCAGGCCGCACGGCCCGCAAGGTCTATTGGGCGCTGGTGGTCGGCGTGCCGTCGATCGAGGACGGGATGATCGAGCTTCCCATCTCCAAGCAGCCGGGCACGGGGGGCGAGAAGATGCATGTCGACGAGGAGAACGGGCAGCCGGCCCGGACCCGCTACCGCGTCCTCGAGCGGGCCGGCAACCGGGCGGCCTGGGTCGAGCTCCAGCCTTATACCGGCCGGACCCATCAATTGCGCGTCCATATGGCGGCGATCGGCCATCCGATCGTCGGCGACGGCAAATATGCGGGTCAGGAGGCGTTCCTGACCGGATCGATCAGCCGCAAGCTCCATCTCCACGCGCGCCGCCTCAGGATCGATCATCCGGACGGCGGCCGGATCGAGGTGACGGCCGAGCCGCCCGAGCATTTTCGCGAGAGCCTGGCCTCCCTGGGCTTCGATCCCGCGCTCGGCGACCTGCCCCTCGACGAGGTCCGCTTTTCCGAGACGCCCGAAGGCAAGCGCAAGGCCGTGTCGGCGGCGGCGAAGGCGAGACGCAAGGAGAGGCGAGGCGAGCGCCGCAGCCGGAGGCGCGGCTAATGCATCCCAATCGCGCCTTCACCTGGGAGGAACGCGGCGAGATGCTGGATTTCGTCCGGCGGATCTCCTTCTGCACGATCTGCGCCGAGGGCCCCGCAATCGCCCATGCTCCGGTCGTCGTCCTCGGCCAGGAGCGGCTGCTCTTTCACCTGTCACGGGCCAATAGCTGCGCTCGGCTGCTCGACGGATCCCGGGCGATCGTCTCCTGCCTGGGCGCCGATTCCTATATCAGCCCGGACTGGTACGGCACCGACGACCAGGTGCCGACCTGGAACTATGTCGCGGTCGAGGCAGAAGGCCCGGTGCGCCAGGTGGAGGAAGCGGAGCTGGCGGACATGCTCGATCGGCTCAGCGAGGAGCACGAGTCGCGGCTGGCGCCGAAGCCGGCCTGGACGCGCGGCAAGATGACGCCCGGACGTTTCGAGGCCATGCTCAAAGCCATCGTCGGATTCGAGCTGCGCATCGACGCGCTGAGGGGACGCGAAAGCTCGGCCAGAACAAGAAAGTCGCCGAGCGAGAGGGGGCCGCCGACGGCCTGGCGCCGCACCACCCGGCCATGGCCGAAATGATGCGCCCCGTGCCGGCGGCGAAGCCGGAGCGGTGAATCGCCTCGTCATCTTCGACTGCGACGGCACCCTCGTCGACAGCCAGCACAATATCTGTGCGGCGATGGAAGACTGCTTCGTCTCGGCGGGGCTCGAGCCGCCGGCGCGGGAGCGCACCCGCTCCATCGTCGGCCTCAGCCTGGTCGAGGCGATGCGCGAGATGCTTCCCGAGGCGGAGCCGGACTTCCACGCGGCGCTGGCGGAATCCTACAAGGCGACCTTCCTGGCGATGCGGCGGCAGGGGCTTGCCGACGAGCCGCTCTACGAGGGCATAAGCGACCTGCTCGCCCGGCTCGATGGCGCAGGCTGGCTGCTCGGCGTCGCCACCGGCAAGTCGGACCGCGGCCTCGCCTTGTGCCTCGAGCATCACGGCCTTTCCAGCCGATTCGTCACCTTGCAGACCGCCGACCGCCATCCGTCCAAGCCGCATCCCTCGATGGTGCTGCAGGCGATCGCCGACGCGGGCGCGGCGCCGGAGACCACGCTGGTGATCGGCGACACCAGCTACGACATGGCGATGGCATGCTCCGCCGGTGCGACGGCGATCGGCGCCACTTGGGGCTATCATGAGACGGATCGGCTGCTGCAGGCGGGGGCGCACCATCTCGCGGAACACCCGCTCGACATCCTCGAACTGACGAAGGTGCTCGCATGACCTCCCCCGACCAGGAACGGATGTGGCGGAACCGCTTCATCCTGATGAACCTGCTGCGCATCGGCGCGACCATCGCGGTCCTGCTCTCGCTCGCTCTGTGGCAAAGCGACCTGTTCGTCGCCGGCGGCTCGATCATCGGCTTCCCGCTCGCTCTGATCTTCCTCGTCATCAGCTTCTACGGCCCGAAATGGCTGGCTCGTCGCTGGCGAGAACCCGAGGCTTGAAGCGCTTCTACGAGGCGGCCCGCGTCGCGGCCGGCAGCACGATCGAGCTCGATGGGCGGCCGATCCGCACGCCAGGCCGGCAGCCGCTCGCCGTGCCGACCGCTGCGCTGGCCGAAGCCATATCCGAGGAATGGAACGCGCAGGGCGAGACGATCGACCCGCGATCGATGCCGTTGACCGGGCTCGCCAATGCGGCGATCGACCGGGTGGCGCCATCGGCCGAGGCGTTCGCCGGCGGCCTCGCCGTCTATGGCGAGAGCGACCTTCTCTGCTATCGCGCCGAAGCGCCGCCTCTGCTGGTCGAACGGCAAGCGCAGCGCTGGGACCCGCTCCTCGCCTGGGCGCGCCGCCGCTACGACATCGACTTCGAGATCGTCCCCGGAATCCTGCACCGGGCGCAGTCGCCGGTGACGGTGGAGCGCCTCGCCGCCGCGGTGCGGGCACGCGGCCCGTTCGAGCTGGCCGGCCTGTCCCCGCTGGTGACCGTTTCCGGCTCGCTCGTCATCGCGCTGGCGCTGGCGGAGGGCGAGTTCGATCCCGGCACGGCCTGGGCCGCCGCCTCGCTCGACGAGGAATGGCAGGCGGAGCAATGGGGCGAGGATGCCGAGGCCGCGAAGGCGCTCGAAGCCCGCCGCCGGGACTTCGAGGCCGGATATCGATTCCTGACCCTGCTCGCCGAAAAGCCGTAGCGGGCCTTGCCCCGTCAGACGTCCGTGGGGGCGTCGGCGGGCGGCGCCGACCGGGATACCGGCAGGAACCAGGCGACGACGATTCCGGCGGCGGCCAGCGCGAGCGAATCGGCGATGAACAGGTAGATGAAATGGCCCCAGCCATGGTGGAAGTAGATGGGCGACCCGAGGTGGGTGAAGGCCGCCGCGGCCACCGCGATGATCACCGCCACTCTCGCCCGCGAGCCGAAATCGGGCACGCGCCGGTCGATTCCGATCAGGGCCGCGCCGATCATCAGCGCCACCAGGAAGTTGAACACCAGGCCACCGAGCAGGGCGCCGGGATCGGTCGCGGCGAATCCGCCGGTATTGTAGTGGATCGTCGCGATCGGGCCCTGCCCGTACATCACCGTCTGCGCCGCGGAGCGCTCCGGCGAGGGCACGAAATAGGTGCCGGTGCCGGGGAGGTTGGCCGCCATCGTCTGCTGGACCGCGGCGGCCTGGCTATCGTCGAGGCTGCCGCTGGCGAGCCCGCTCAGGCCGACGGGCCCGAAGAAGATGAAGCCGATGACGAACATCGCGACCGATGCGGCCACCGACCCGATGATGACGCGTATCATGGACGATCCTCCCTGCTTTCGCCGGGAGCGTAAACCAGATCGGCGGCGCGGGGAATTGAGTCCGGCCAAGTGTGACGATTCGGAAATTCGCCAGAGCCGATGGCACGCCCAGTGCGAACTTCAAATCCGGCGCATCAGCCGATCAGCTCGCGGACGAAATCGTGCAGGAAGACCCGCCGGGTCGCCTTCAGCCGCTCGGCCTTGAGGATGTTGTGGACGAGCTCGCGGCACTTCTCGGCATTGTTGTTGATCAGCACATAATCATATTCGGCCCAATGGCTGATCTCCGCCGAGGCCCGCTCCATCCGGCGGCGGATCACTTCTTCCGCATCGGTGCCGCGCGAGCGCAGGCGGCGCTCCAGCTCCGCCATGGACGGCGGCAGGATGAAGACGCGGACGATGTCTGGATCGACCTGCTTGAGCTGCTGCGTTCCCTGCCAGTCGATGTCGAGCAGCACGTCGCGGCCCGACTCGATCGTCTTCAGGACCTCGCGCTTGAGGGTGCCGTAGCGATGGCCGAAGACATGGGCCCATTCGAGGAACTCGCCCTCGGCGACCATCGAATCGAACTCGGAATCGCTGACGAAGTGATAATCGCGGCCGTCCACCTCGCCCGGCCGGATCGGCCGCGTCGTGGCCGACACCGACATGGCGATCCCTTCGTCGGTGACGAGGAGCATGCGCGCGATGGTGGATTTGCCGGCACCGCTCGGGCTGGAGAGGACGAAGAGCAGCCCTCGGCGTTTAAAGGCGCTTGCGATTTCCATGCGCGCTAGTGGCGGAGCGCAAAGCCGGGCGTCAAGGTATTCGGGCGGGCCTCGGGCGGACAAACGTCATGAATCGTCGCGAAACCGGAAGCCGATTCGGGGAAGACGCGCGCGCCACACATGGTAGGATCGACTTATGGGGCGGATGATCGCGCTGCTGCGCGGGATCAATGTCGGGGGGCGGTCGCTGCCGATGGCGGAGCTTCGCACGCTCTGCGCCAAGCTCGGCTGGCAGGACGTCGCGACCTACATCCAGAGCGGCAACGTCGTCTTCTCGGCCGATGGCGAGCCGGCGGCTCTCGAGACAGCGCTCGAGCGGACCATCGCCGACCGGTTCGGGATGGAGGTCCCGACCATCGTCCGTGGGGAGGCGGAATGGCGCGCCTGCATCGAGGCCAATCCCTTTCCCGAGGTCGCGCGCGACACGCCCAACTGGCTGCTGCTCATGGTCGGCAAGACGGCGCCGCCGGAGGGGATCGCCCCGGCAATGGAAGCCACCGGCCAGGCCGGGGAGCGCGTGCGCAGCGCCGGCGGCCTCTTGTGGATCCACTATCCGGAAGGGATAGGCCGATCGAAGCTCAGCTGGCCGAGCAAATATGAAGGCCGGCCCTTCGTCGCGACGACGCGCAACTATCGGACGGCCGTGAAGCTTCGGGAGATGCTGTGACCGCGGGAACGATCCCGAGCCCCGCCGCCTCCCGGGTACCGGTGATCGAGCGCCGCTACTGGTGGATCGCCCTGGCCATGGTCGCGGCGACGGCGCTGATCCTGCTGTGGATGGGGCGGCCGCTCATCTGCACCTGCGGCGAGGTGAAGCCGTGGGTCGGCGAGGTGCACGGTCCCGACAACAGCCAGCATCTCGCCGACTGGTACACGCCCAGCCACATCATCCACGGCTTCCTCTTCTACGCCCTCGGCTGGCTGTTCCTGCGCCGCAATCCCGCCGGCGACCGGCTCATCGCGGCCGTGGCAATCGAGGCGTCGTGGGAAATATTGGAGAACACCAACTGGGTGATCGACCGCTATCGCGAGGCGACGATGGCGCTCGGCTATAACGGCGACAGCGTCGTCAACTCGGTCGCCGACATCGCCTGGATGATCGTCGGCTTCGCGCTGGCGCGACGGCTGCCTGTCTGGGCCACGATCGCGATCGCGCTGGCCTTCGAGCTGCTCACCCTCGCCATCATCCGCGACAACCTGACCCTCAACGTGCTGATGCTGGTGGCGCCGATCGACGCGATCGCGCAGTGGCAGGCGGACGGATAGGCAGCCGAGGCGGGTCAGCCGCCGGCCAGACCTTCGGTCACCTTGCCGGTGCCGCCACAGACCGGGCAGGGCTCGCCGTCATGCTCGCCGGTGCCGTTGCAGTGGCGGCAGAGATTCTCGCCCGTCCCGGGCGTGCCAGGCTCGGCTTCGTCGCCCGGTTCGGTTGGCGTCGGCATCGTCATCGGCCAGCTCCTGCGATGACGGAACAACCTCCCATCGGCCGGGAAGGTTTCGTCGCGCCCTCGGACATCTTCGTCGGGAGCCCGATTGATGCGGCGCGCCAGCTTTGCGAGGCGGCGCGGGTTGGAAGCGGGGGGGAAGGGAATGGCGCAGGTCCGCGCGATCTTCTGGTTCAGGTGGGTGTTCGTCGGCATCGGGCTGCTCGTCGCGGCCGGAACCGGCGCCTGGTATCTTGCCGAAAGCCGCGCGGCGGGCGCTGCCGCAGCCTGGCCGCAGGTCTCCGGCACCGTCGTCGAGACGCGGGTCGATCAGCGGCGAAGCCGCCATCGCAATACCGCCAGCTCGGCCTCCGCCCGCCGCTACCGCTACACCCCTGTCATCATCTACGACTACCGCGTCGAGGGCCAATCCTATCGCGGCGAGCGCGTCTGGCTGACCGACGACCGGGAGTGGCCGGATTCCCGCCCGGCGCGGGCTTTCCTCGCCGACTATCCACCGGGTCGCGAGGTCACGGTCCGCTACGATCCGGAGGAGCCCGGGGAAGCCGCTCTCATCGTCGACGGTCCGCCCGTCTGGATGCTGCTCTTCCCGGTGCTTGGCCTGCTCTTCGTGGTGGCGGGGTTGCTCCTGCCCCGCTTCGCACGCAGACCGACCTGAAGAGGAACCGCCGCCGAGCAGCAGCCGCGGGCGAGACGGGATCGGGATGGCGTCATGACGCCAGCGGCCAGGCGGCTCCGCCCGCGGGAAGCGGGCGAGCCGCCGCGCCCTCAGGCGGCGCCGGCCGGCTCGGGCGCCGGCTGCGCCGGGACCTCGCCATCTGCCGCGCGCTCCAGCGCCGCGACGTCGATCTTGACCATCTGCAGCATCGCCTGGGTCGCCCGACGCGCCCGATCGGGGTCCTTGTCGCTCATCAGCTCGAACAGCCGGCGCGGCGTGATCTGCCAGGACAGGCCCCAGCGATCCTTGAGCCAGCCGCACACGCTCTCCTGGCCGCCGCCGGCGGTCAGCGCCTGCCAAAGCCGATCGGTTTCCGCCTGATCCTCGGTCACCACCTGGATCGAGAATGCCTCGGTGTGGGGGAAGATCGGTCCGCCGTTGAGGCCCACATATTTGTTGCCGGCGAGGGTGAACTCGACGACGAGCACCGAGCCTTCGGGGCCGGACGGCGTGTCGGCCGGCGCCAGGACGATATTGTCGATGCGGCTGTCCGGCAGCAGCGTGACGTAGAAGCGTGCCGCCTCTTCGGCATTGTGGTCGTACCAAAGGCACTGTTTGATCTCGGTCATCATTCCTCTCCTCTCGAGCTTGCTCAGCGCCTGGTGGCGACAAGCGCGAAATGGGCACCCTGCGGATCGACGCACTGGACGATCCAGCTCCCGCCCGGCACCTCGTGCGGACCCATCAGGATCTGTCCGCCGCGCTCGGTGACTCGCGCGGCGGCGGCATCGATGGCCTCGACGTTGAAGTAATAGGCCCAGGCCGGCACGGGGATGTTCGGGGGCTTGTCCATCAGGCCGCCCATCTGGACACCGCCGCGGCCGAAGATGCGGTAGGTGCCCATCTCGCCCATCGGCATCTCGACGAGCGTCTCCCAGCCGAAAAGGCGGGAATAGAAAGCGAAGGCCAGCTCCTGCCCGTTTCCGGCATAGAGCTCGCGCCAGCTGACCAACCCGTCCGCATCCGGATCGTCCGGCGGAGGCATGTCGTCCGGGAAAGGCGCCATCACCTGGAAGACCGCGCCGCCCGGGTCGGCGACGACCGCAAAGCGGCCGACCTCGGGAATGTCGGCGGGCGGGCGATGGACGGTGCCGCCGGCGGCGATGATCCGATCGACCACGGAATCGCAGTCGGCAACGTGGATGTAGCCGACCCAGAATGGCGCGCCGCCGGCCTGGCAGACATGCTCCGGGAGGGCCATCGTCCCGGCCACGCCGCGCTCGCCGGCCGAGAAGACGGTGTAACCGCTATTCGGTCCACCAAAATCGGCAGCGGCCCAGCCGACGACATGGGTGTAAAAATCGGCCGCGGCCGCCGGATCCGTGGTCATCAGCTCGTACCAGAAGAACTGGCCGTCCCACGGGCTGGGGGACCGGGGCTGGCGCTGGGATGGGGCCGGGCCAGTCATCTGAATTGCGTCGGACATGGGTCAAGTCCTTTCGACGCGCCGGGGCGGCGCCTTCGCCGCCCAGGCGCCAGGGGTTCAAGCCGGCATCGGCTGCGCGGACTGTTCGGCGAGGTTGCCGGCCACGTCGAGGACCGGCGCGAATCCGCCGTAGATCATCCGCTTGCCGTCGAAGGGCGTGTTGGCGGGGTCGTGCTTCATCCGCTCGTCCGCCATCACCTTCTCCCAGGCGGCATCGCGGGCCTCCTTGGATGGCCATTCGATCCACGAAAAGACGACCTTCTCGCCATCCTCGCCGATGACGGCGCCGCGGAAATCGGTGACCTTCCCGTCCGGAACGTCATCACCCCAGGCCTCGACGACGCGCACCGCGCCATGATCGATGAAGACCTCCGACGCCTTCTGCGCCATGTCCCGGTAAGCCTCGCGATTCTGCTCGGGCACGGGGACGAGGAAGCCGTCGACATAGCCGGCCGCGCCGGTGCCGCCTTCCTGGACCATCGGCTCGAAGCCGGCGAAGATCATCCGCTGGCCGTCGAACGGCATGTCGCCGAGCGCCTGCATGCGCGGGTCGCTCCGGATCCGCTCGTTGGCGGCGTCGCGCGCCTCCTTCGACGGATATTCGAGCCAGGAGAAGACGACGACCTCGTCCTCCTTCGCCTTCACCGAACCCCTGAAGTCGTTGACCTTCCCCTCGGGGATGTCGTCGCCCCAGCATTCGACCAGCCGGGTGGCCCCGAACTCGCCGAAGAGCGGCGCCGCGGCCGCGGCATGCTTGCGATAGGCTTCCTTGTTCGCGGCGGGAACGGCTGCGACGAATCCTTCGATGTAACGCATAGTCTCTCTCCTCATTGATGGTTGTCGTGGTCGATCATCGGCGGAGCGGCAGCAGCGCACGCACCCGCGGATCCCGCAGCCAGAGGCCGCCCCATGCGAGGAGGCCGATATACACCCCGAACAGGACATGGCTGAAGAGGGGGCTGGCGATCCGAACGTGCGTAGCGACCGCTCCGCCGAGATATCCGGTGAGCAGGATCGCGCCGAGCATGGCTGTGCGCGGCACCGCATAGAGCAGGGTCGAGCCCAGGAGCAGGATGCCGAGCAGGTTGATCGTCGCGGGATCGTTCGGCCAGCCGAGCTGGCCGCTGGTCTCGCTGACGATCGGCAGCTGCGACAGCTTCATCGCCCCGTCCATGGCCAAAAAGGCGATGACGAGGCCGGACATCGCCCAGCCCGCGCGGAAGGCGGTGTTGCGGGAACGCGGCAGCGCGGCGTCAGGCGCGGGCGTTTGCAGTGCAAGGGTCATGGCTCCACTCCTTCAGGTGGCCGCCCATGCCAATGACGGCACGGACGGGCTCAAGCCGCACTCGGCTCCGGCTGCATTTCCATCGCGGCGGTGGCGGCGGCGAGGTCCATCCACATCGGCTCCCAGATATGTCCGTCCGGATCCTCGAAGCTGCGGCTGTACATGAAGCCGTAGTCCTGGCGGTCGCGCGACTCGCGGCCCCCGGCGGCGAGCGCGCGATCGGTGATGTCGTCCACCCCCTCGCGACTGTCGGCCGAGATGGCGATCAGCACCTCGCTCGTCTGGTGGGCATCGGCGATCCGCTTCGGCGTGAACTGAGCGAACTTTTCGTGGGTGAGCAGCATCACGTGGATGGTGTCCGAGAAGACCATGCAGGCCGCGGTCTCGTCGGTGAACTGCGGATTATTGGCCGCGCCGATGGCCTCGTAGAAGGCCTTGGCGCGGGGCAGGTCGGCAACGGGCAGGTTCACGAAGATCAGCTTGGTCATCTCGTCTCTCCTTGCGAATCGGGTTTGACGCTGATGCGCCTTTGAGTTATGAAAAGCAACTATGGAGTTAGATAAAATAACTGATTCGTCCACAGCCTCCCGTCGGCGCTATGACGACGCCTGCGGCACCGCCCACGCGCTCGACCTAGTCGGCGAGCGTTGGGCCTTGCTCGTGATTCGCGAGCTTATGCTCGGGCCGAAACGGTTCAGTGACATCCGCGCCGACCTGCCGGGGATCAGCGCCAACGTTCTGACCCAGCGGCTGGAGGGACTCGAAGCGTCCGGAATCGTGGTGCGCCGCCGGCTGCCGCCGCCGGCCTCGACCCAGGTCTACGAGCTGACCGATTGGGGCTACGAGGCCGAGCCGATCATCCAGGAGCTGGGCCGGTGGGCGGCGCGATCCCCGGCCCACGATCCATCGCTCCAGCTCAGCGGCACCTCGCTGATGCTTTCCTTCCGGACGATGTTCGATGCGGCGCGCGCGCAGGCGATGAACGGAACCGCGGGCTTCCGGATCGGCAACGAGACTCTGGTGGCGCGGGTGGCGGACGGCCGGCTGGAAGCGGGCCGGGGCGATACCGCGCAGGCGGACGTCGTCTTCACCGGGCCCGCGCCCGCCGTCGCCGCCTTCGTCTATGGCGGCGTCCCGCTCGCGGCGCTCGAAGCCGAAGCGGGACTGGCGGTGACAGGCGACCGCGGCTTCGCCGCCCGCTTCGCCGGGCTGTTCAACCTGCCCGCGAAAGCGGTCGTGCCGGCGGCGGACGCCTAGTCGCGATTGGCCAGCGCCTGCCCGACCGCGCGCGCCAGGGCGACGCCGATGCCGATCACGTTGAGGCCCGACGTGCATTGCTGGTCGCGGCCGACCGGAGTGCAGCGGCTCGAATCGACCGCCAGCGCGGCACGCTGCTCGCCGCCGGCGCGATCGGCTCCCTGCGGCGAGGCCGAGACGATGGGCTCGACCCGATAGCGGCGAGTGTCGTCGCGGCGGCCGCAGACGACGATCTCCTCCTCGTCGCCGGCCTCGCTCGCCGGCGGACAGTCGAGACGCAGCGCCTCGCGCATGGCGGAGCGCTGCGCCTCGATCCTCTGCTCGACGAGGCTCGACTGGGCGGGGGCCGGCACGGCCCAGACCGCGATCAAAGCGGGGATCGCCATTCTCGACTTTGTCATGACGCTCGCCTATCCGCTCGGCCCACACACTCCCCGCCAGGAAGGATGACAGGAATCATGATGAAGGGAAGCCACGTTCTCGACCGACTGCTGGTGCTGGAGATGGTTCGCGTCACCGAGGCGGCGGCCGTGGCGGCCTCGAACCTGGTCGGCCGCGGCGACGAGCGCGCCGCCGACCATGCGGCGGTGGAGGCGATGCGCAACGCGCTCAACGAGCTCGATCTCGACGGCACGATCGTCATTGGCGAGGGCGAGCGCGACGAGGCACCGATGCTCTATATCGGCGAGAAGGTCGGCGCCCGCCGCGACGATCCAAACGCGCCGCGCATCGATATCGCGCTCGATCCGCTCGAGGGGACCACGATCACCGCCAAGGCCGGCGCCAACGCGCTCGCCGTGCTTGCCATCGCCGAGGAAGGCGGCCTGCTCAACGCGCCCGACGTCTATATGGAGAAGCTCGCCATCGGGCCGGGCTATCCCGAGGGAACGATCGACCTGTCGCGCTCCGCTTCCGAGAATATCCGGTCGATCGCCAAGGCGAAGGGCGTGGATCCGTCGGAGATCATCGTCTGCGTCCTCGACCGTCCCCGCCATGCGGCGCTGATCGCCGAGCTGCGCGGCCTCGGCTGCGGCATCAACCTTATTCCCGACGGCGACGTCGCCGGCGTCATCGCGGTCACCGATCCCGACACCACCATCGACGTCTATATGGGCCAGGGCGGCGCGCCCGAAGGCGTGCTGGCGGCGGCGGCCCTGCGCTGCGTCGGCGGGCAGTTCCAGGGCCGGCTCGTCTTCCGCAACGACGACGAGCGTGCCCGCGCCGCGAAATGGGGCGTCACCGACCTCAACCGGATCTACAGCCTCGAGGAGCTCGCCCAAGGCGACGTCATCTTCGCCGCCACCGGCGTCACCGACGGAACGCTGCTGGAAGGCGTGAAGCGGCGGAAGAATGCGATCACGACCGAAAGCGTCGTAATGCGGGCCAGCACCGGAACCGTCCGCTGGGTGCGCGGCGAGCACCGGCGCGAGCCGGGCGGTCAGGACTAAGGGCTTCCCTCGCGCGGCTCCCGCTGCGCTTACTGCACCGTCACCGCCAGCTCGAGATCGCTGCCGTCGCTGCCGCGGAAGCGCAGATGCGCCGGCTCGCCCGTCTCCACCCGAAGCGCGGGCGAGCCGAGCAAGGCGCCGCTGCCGGCCCGGTAGAGGGTGGAGCGGACCATATAGGCTCCGCTTTGGCCCGTGCCGGGGGCGATCGGATCCATGCGAAGCCGGAGCGCAAAGGCGCCGGCGCTGAGCGCCGCCGGCCGACCGGCCCGGACCGTCAGCCGTTCCGCGGCGACGAGCTGATCGTCCTCCCGCAGCTCCAGCGATACGGTTCGGCCCGGATCGGGCACCAATGCCGGCTGGACCGCCGCCGCCATGTCAGCGAAGGCGACGATCAGGCAGATCGGAAGGACGAAGCTGCGCATGGGAGGGCTCCACAACCAATTCCCCAGGCCACCATCCACCCGCGGCGGTAAAGGCATAAGTAAGAAGCACGGTTAATGCGCGGGCGGGGGATTCACGCGGGGCGGTCGATCGCCTAGAGTAGCGACATGCTCATGAGCCCGTCCTTCGTCTGCGGCGTATCGCGATCGATCCTAGGCCAGCCGTGGCGCTGGCGCGGGGCCGGCGATGGAGATGCGGGATTCCAGCCGGACGCGCTCGTCGATCAGCTCTTGCTCGGCCGCGGCGTGCCGCGCGACGATCTCGAGCGGCACCGGCGGCCGACGCTGCGCGCCTTCATGCCCGATCCGTCGGGCTTCCGCGACATGGACAAGGCCGCCGAACGGCTCGCCGACGCCGTCGAGGCGCGCGAGCCGGTCACCATCTTCGGCGACTATGACGTCGACGGCGCCACCTCCGCGGCGCTGCTCGTGCGGCTGCTGCGCCAGGTCGGATCCGACCCGGGCACCTACATCCCTGATCGGCTGATGGAGGGCTATGGCCCGTCCGGCGAGGCGCTGGTCCGGATCGCACAGGGCGGCGCTCGCCTCATCGTCACCGTCGATTGCGGCGCCCAGGCGTTCGAGGCGCTGGACATGGCGAAGGCGGCCGGTGTCGACGTCATCGTGATCGACCATCACAAATGCGCCAGCCGCCTTCCGGCCGGCCTCGCCATCGTCAATCCGAACCGTCTCGACGAGGAAGCCGGAGCGGCTGCGCACGGGCACCTCGCCGCCGTCGGCGTCGCCTTCCTCCTCGGCGCTGCGCTGCTGCGAACCCTGCGCGGCCGCGGCTTCTTCGCGCGGCGCGACGAGCCGAAGCTGATCGAGCTTCTGGATCTCGTCGCGCTCGGCACGGTCGCCGACGTCGCCCAGCTCAAGGGGCTCAACCGCGCCTTCGTCACCCAGGGGCTCAAGGTGATGGCGCAACGCCGGAATATCGGCCTCGCCGCTCTCGCCGATGCCGCCCGGCTGACCCGGGCGCCGACCTGCACCGATCTCGGCTTCGCGCTCGGGCCCCGGATCAATGCCGGCGGCCGCGTCGGCAAATCGGATCTGGGCGTACGGCTGCTCGTCACCGAGGATCCCGCCGAGGCGGAGGCGATCGCCGCCGAGCTGGACCGGCTCAACGAGGAACGCCGCGCGATCGAGGCGCTGGTGTGCGAAGCCGCCGAGGGGCTGTGCGCCGCGCAGGGGAACCGTGCCGTCGTCACCGTCGCCGCATTGGGCTGGCATCCCGGGGTGATCGGGATCGTTGCCGGCCGGCTGAAGGAGCGGCTGCACAAGCCCGCCATCGTCATTGCCCTCGACGAGGACGGCGTCGGCAAGGGCTCCGGCCGATCCATCTCCGGAGTCGACCTCGGCGCCGCCGTGCTCGCGGCCAAGGATAGCGGCCTGCTCGTCGCCGGCGGCGGCCACGCCATGGCGGCCGGGCTGACCGTAGCGCCGGGCCGGATCGAGGCGCTCGCGGAATTCCTCGACGCGCGACTGGCGGAGGACGTCGCCCGCAGTCGTGACGACCGCGCCCTCACTCTCGACGCCCTGGTGGCGCCGCGGGGAGTCTGCCCCGACCTGTGCGACGCCCTGGATTCCGGCGGCCCCTATGGCGCCGGCTGGCCAGCGCCGCGGATCGCCGCCGGCCCGGTGGGAATCGTCAAGGCGGACATCGTCGGCAACGGCCATCTTCGGCTGATCGCTGCCGGAGACGACGGCCGCCGGATCAAGGCGATCGCCTTCAGAATGGCGGACACTCCGCTCGGCGAGGCGATCCTCGCCGCGCCGCCCCACCGCAAGCTGTGGCTGGCCGGCCGGGTGCGCCGCGACGAATATGGCGGCAATGTCGCGGCCGAGCTCCATCTCGAGGACGCCGCCTGGGCCGATTGAAAATCGCAGCAGGCCACAGCCCGCCCTGACACAGACAATGACGGCCCCGAACGGCTGACGTACGCGTCACTTGCGGCGGAGCGATTCTTCGTTTCTAAAGATCGTGACGCGGGAGCAACGGCAAAGCCGGCCCGCTCATCCGGCAATTCGCGAAGACTAGGGGAGGCGCGACGTGATCGGCAAGTGGATGACAGCGCTGTCGGCGGCTTTGTGCCTCGCCGTCGCAGGGCAGGCCGAGACGGCGCAGACCTCGCCGAGGATCGAGCGGCTGATGTCGCGGATGACGGCCGCCGAAAAGGTCGGCCAGCTCAACCAGATCGCCGGCGGGCGCCAGAAAGCGGTGAACAGCCGGATCGACGACGCCCTGCGCGAACGGGTCCGCCGCGGCGAGATCGGATCGCTGCTGAACGTCGCCGGGGCCGAGGCGACGCGAAACCTCCAGCGCATCGCCGTCGAGGAATCGCGGCTCGGGATTCCGCTCCTCTACGGCCTCGACGTCATCCACGGCTATCGCACCATCTTCCCGGTGCCGCTCGCCATGGCGGGGAGCTTCGATCCCGCCGTTCCGCAGCGGGCAGCCGAGGTCGCGGCGGCGGAGAGCCACGCCGCCGGCGTCCACTGGACCTTCTCGCCGATGGTCGACATCGCACCTGACCCGCGCTGGGGCCGGATCGTCGAGGGCGCCGGCGAAGATCCCTATCTCGGCTCGGTCATGGCCGTCGCCCAGGTGCGCGGCTATCAGGGCGAAAGCCTCTCCGCGCCCGGGACGATCATGGCGACGGCCAAGCATTTCGCCGCCTACGGCGCCGCGATCGGCGGGCGGGATTATGATTCGGCCGACATCAGCCGGCGCAGCCTCGAGGAGGTCTATCTCCCCCCTTTCCACGCCGCCGCCCGCGCCGGGGCAGGCACGTTCATGGCCGCGTTCAACACCGTCGGCGGCGTGCCGATGCATGCCCATGAAGCGCTGCTTCGCGGCACCTTGCGCGATCTTTGGGGCTGGCACGGCCCGGTCGTCAGCGACTGGATGGGTGTCGCCGAGCTGGTTCCGCACGGCGTCGCCGCGGACGGCGCCGAGGCGGCGGTGCGGGCGCTGTCCGCTGGAATCGACATCGACATGGCGAGCCAGCTTTATTCCGGGGAGCTCGCCGCGGCGGCGGCGCGCGATCCGGCGCTGATGGCGCGCCTGGACGAGGCGGTGCGGCGGGTGCTCGCGGCCAAGGAGCGGCTCGGCCTGTTCGACGATCCCTATCGCGGCGCCGATCCGGCGCGGGAGACCGCCACCCTGCTGTCGCCGGCGCATCGCGAAGCCGCGGCCGAGGCGGCCCGGCGATCGATCGTCCTGCTCAAGAACGAAGGCGAGCTGCTGCCCCTGGCCGGAAATGCGCGCCGGATCCTCGTCGCCGGCGCGCTGGCGGACGATGCCAACAGCCAGCTCGGCTCGTGGCGGGCGCTCGGCCGCGCCGAGGACGTCCGGCCGCTGCTGCCGGCGCTGCGGGCAGCCCTGCCCGCGAGCACCGAGCTGACCTACCGGGCCGGCGCCTCCCCGCGCAGCGACGACACCTCCGGAATCGGCGCCGCCGTCGAGGCCGCCCGGGACGCCGACCTCGTCCTCCTCGTCGTCGGCGAGGATTTCGACCATAGCGGCGAGGCGCGCAGCCGGTCCGATCTCGGCCTTCCGGGCGCGCAACAGGCGCTCGCCGACGCCTTGCTCGATACCGGCAAGCCGGTGGTCGTCCTGCTGATGAACGGGCGGCCCCTCGCCATCGACCGGCTGGCCGAGCGGGCCCCTGCCATCCTCGAAACCTGGTTCCTGGGCGTCGAGGCCGGACCGGCGATCGCGGACGTCCTGATCGGCCGGTCCTCCCCCGGCGGGCGTCTGCCGGTCAGCTTTCCGCGCCGCAGCGGCGCCGTTCCCTTCACTTACAACCGCCTGCCGAGCGGCCGCCCTGCCGATCCGGACCCCACACGGGACACCGTCCGCTACGGCGACCTCCCGATCACGCCGCTCTTCCCGTTCGGTCACGGCCTCAGCTATTCGCGGTTCGACTATGGCGAGCTGGCGATCGACCGCGAACGCGTAGGGCCAAGCGAGCAGGTCACGGTCAGCGTCACCGTCCGCAATGCCGGGACCCGGCCGGCCGACGAGGTCGTCCAGCTTTATGCCCGCGACCCGGTCGCCAGCGTCTCGCGCCCCATCCAGGAATTGCGCGGCTTTCGACGGGTCTCGCTCCGGCCGGGCGAGGCGAGGCGGATCCGCTTCACGCTCGATCCGGCCCAGTTCGCCGTCTGGCACGAAGCGGGCTGGCGGATCGAAGCGGGCGAAATCCAGTTGATGGTCGGCGCCTCGTCGGCCGACATACGCCGCCGCGGGGCCTTCCGGATCGAAGGCCATGGGACGAGCGACCGGCCGGCGGCGGCGATCGAGACACGGATCGAGGAGGAGGTGATCGGATGAAGACCTTGCTGATGGCGACCGCCTTGATCCTGGGCGCCTGCACCGCCGCCGCCTCGACCCCGCGGGCGAAGATCGGCGAGGTCGTGCGCGAGGCACCGGCGCTCGACGCGCTGATCGCGCCGGGTGCCGAAATCGAGAAGCTCGCCGAGGGCTTTGCCTGGGCGGAGGGACCGGTCTGGATCGGCGGCGACGACGGCTATCTGTTGTTCACCGACGTCCCCGGCAACCGCATGCATCGCTGGTCGGAGGCGGACGGCGCCTCGGTCTTCCTCGAGCCCTCGGGACTTGCGGGCGGCGACCTCTCGGCCTTCCGCGAACCCGGCGCGAACGGCCTTATCCGGGGAAACGAGGGGACGATCCTCCTCGCCGATCACGGCAATCGCGCCATCGCCAGCCTCGATCTGACGACGAGGGAGAAGAGGCTGCTGGCAACGCAGTATCAGGACCGGCGGTTCAGCTCGCCCAACGACCTCGTCCGCGCGCGCAATGGAGCGATCTACTTCACCGATCCGCCTTACGGCCTGGCGGGACTCGACGAGTCGCCGCTCAAGGAGCAGCCGCATAACGGCGTCTACCGGCTGGCCCCCGACGGCAGCGTGACGCTGATCGACGCCGAGCTCAGCCGGCCCAACGGCATCCTGCTGTCGCCGGACGAGCGCACGCTCTACGTCGCCAATTCCGATCCCGAACGCGCGATCTGGGTCGCCTACGCGCTGGACGAAAGCGGCAACGTCGCCAGCCGCCGCCTCTTCGCCGACGCCACGGCACAAGTCGGCGAGGCCAATCCCGGCCTTCCCGACGGCATGGCGATCGACGTCGAGGGGAATCTGTTCGCAACCGGGCCTGGGGGGGTCATCGTCTTCTCGCCCGACGGGCGCCGGCTGGGCCTGATCCGCACCGGCACCGCGGTCGCCAATTGCACCTTCGGCGGCGGCGACGGATCGACGCTCTATCTCGCCTCGCACAACATGCTGGCGCGGATGCCGACGCGGACGAAGGGGCTGGGGTTCTAGCGCAATCCCCGCGCCTTGACCGCATCGGAGGCAGCGCTTAAGTCGCGGCCTCGCTTCACGGCCCCATCGTCTAGCGGTCTAGGACGTCGCCCTTTCACGGCGAAAACACGGGTTCGAGTCCCGTTGGGGTCACCACATCCAGGGGGTGGCAGTCTGGTTCGGCGTTCCGGCTCGGACGTGCAGAATTGTCCCCAAGGCGCCCTGGCTCACCGGCCGATTTCCGCAGCGCCCTCACGCATCGCCTTTTCGCCGGCATCCGAAACCTCGACCCATTTCTCGTCGGGCACGGCATCGGCGACATAGGAATCGTGCCAGTTCCACCATTTGTAAGGCGGGGTCTGCGGATAGCCGGCGGGCGAGTCTTCCCAGGTTTCCTGGCGGCCCAGCGGGGTGATGTCGAGATAGTTCCAGGTACCTCCCATCTGCTCGTCGCCGCGCTTGTCGACGAAGTAGGTCCGGAACACGCGGTCGCCGTCGCGGAAGAAGACGTTGGTGCCGTGCCACTCGTCCACGCCGAAATCGGCGTCGAAGCGGTCGGTGAGGGTGAACCAGGGCATCGTCCAGGCCATCCGCGCCTTCAGCCGCGCGATGTCCGCCTGCGGCGCGCGAGAGACGAAGACGAGGCTGGTATCGCGCGCGTTCAGATGTGCCGGATGCGCCACCTGGTCCGCGACCATCGAACAACCGCGGCAGCCATGTTCGGGCCAGCCGAACACGCCCGGCTCGAAGAAGGCGCGGTACACGATCAGCTGGCGCCGGCCGTCGAAAAGATCGAGCAGGCTCGCCTTGCCTGCCGGGCCGGCGAAGACATAATCCGTGCGCACCTCCATCCACGGCATCCGTCGGCGCTCGGCGGCGAGAGCGTCGCGGGCGCGGGTCAGCGCCTTCTCCTTGACGAGCAACTGCGCGCGCGCCGCTTCCCATTCCGAGGGAGGGACGATGGCGGGTGTTTGCATGGCGGGGCCTCCACCGGGCCCTCCGTTTGCTGCCGATCTGGTCATGATGTCGAATCCTCCTCATCTTGCCGCTCACGCCCGAAGGCCGTCGGTCGAGGCGGTGGTGAGCGGGATAGGCGCGAACGCGCGGGCCGGAGGAGTAACAAGTGTGGCGGCATTCCGCGAAGAGGCAGCGGCCCTGGCCCTTTCAGCGGAGGCCCGGCGACCATCGATCGACGTCGCGCGCAAGCTCCGCCGGCCGACGCGTCAGCGACCGATGAACGGCTTCGCCTGGATAATCTGCTCCTTCTCGAACGCGTCGAGGATGAAGGCCGGGTCCTCGCGAAGCGCAGAACGCGTCACTCCTCGAACGCGCGCTTCAGTTCCTCGAGCCATGGGCCTGCCGTGCCGTCGCTCGGCGCGCGCCAGTCGCCGCGGGGGCTCAGCGCGCCGCCGGCCGAGACCTTGGGCGAGTTGGGAATCGCCGAGCGCTTGAACTGGCTGATCTGGAAGAAGCGGAAGAGGAAGACCTCGAGCCATTTGCGGATGGTGGCGAGGTCGTATTCGCGCTTGAGCCCTTCGGGATAGTCGATCGGCCACAGGCCCGCCTTGGCGTCCTTCCACGCCTGCCAGGCCATGAAGGCGACCTTCGACGGCGGCTGGCCGCTGCGAAGGGTGTGGAACAGGAAGAAATCGTGCAGCTCGTAGGGGCCGATCCGCTCCTCGGTGCTCTGCATGCCGCTCTTGTCGTCCGCCGGCACCAATTCGGGCGAGATCTTGGTTTCAAGGATCGCCTGGAGCACCGTGTCGGTCGTCTCATCGAACTGGTTCGAGGCGATCGCCCAGCGGATCAGATACTGGATCAGCGTCTTGGGCACGCCGGCATTGACGCCATAATGGCTCATCTGGTCGCCGACGCCGTAGGTCGACCACCCCAAGGCGATCTCCGACAGATCGCCGGTGCCGACGACGAAGCCGCCGCGCTGGTTGGCGAGGCGGAAGAGGTAGTCGGTGCGCAGGCCCGCCTGCACATTCTCGAAGGTGACGTCGTAGACCGCCTCGCCCTTGGCGAAGGGGTGGCCCATATCGCCGAGCATCTGGCGGGCGGCGGGACGGATGTCGATCTCCTCGCCGACGATGCCCAAGGCGTCCATCAGCTTCCAGGCATTGCCCTTGGTCTCCTCGCCGGTGGCGAAGCCGGGCATGGTGAAGCCGAGGATGGTCGAGCGCGGCAGGCCGAGATAGTCGCAGGTCTTGGCGGCGACGATCAAAGCGTGGGTCGAATCGAGGCCGCCGGAGACGCCGATGACGAGATGGGTGCCGCTGGTCGCCTGGAAGCGGCGGGCGAGCCCCTGCACCTGGATGTTGAACGCCTCGTAGCAATCCAAATCGAGCTGCTCGCGGCGATTGGGCACGTAGGGAAAGCGGCGCAGCCGGCGCGCGAAGCCGATGTCGGCGAAGCTCGGCTGATGCTCGAAGCGGACCACGCGCACCCTTTTCTCGGGATGGCCGGCGGCGAGCGCATTGTCGTTGAAGGTGGCGTTGCGCATCCGCTCGAGCCGCAGCCGCTGGACGTCGACATCGGCGACGCACAATTCCGGCTCGCACGAGAAGCGCGACGATTCGCACAGCAAATCGCCCAGCTCGTAGATCGAACCCTGGCCGTCCCAGGCGAGGTCGGTGGTGCTCTCGCCCGGCCCGGCGGCGGAGAAGATGTAGGCGGCGAGGCAGCGGCTCGCCTGGCTGGCGCAGAGCAACTTGCGCTCGTCCGCCTTGCCGATCGTGATGTTGGACGCTGAGAGATTGCAGAGGATGGTCGCGCCGGCGAGCGCGCCGACCGTCGAGGGCGGCTGCGGCGCCCAATAATCCTCGCATATCTCGATGTGGAAGACGAAGTCGGGAAGATCGTCGGCGGCGAAGATCAGGTCGGGGCCGAACGGCACCCCCTGCCCGGCCACCTCCATCTTCAGTCCCTCGAGGCCGATCCCCTGCGCGAACCAGCGCTTCTCGTAATATTCGCGGTAATTGGGAAGGAAGCTTTTCGGCACCACGCCGAGGATTCGGCCGCGCGAGAGAGCGAGGCCGCAATTGTAGAGGCGGCCGTTGCGCCTGAGCGGGGCGCCGACGACCAGGACCGGCGCGAGCGAAGCCGTTTCCGCGGCGATGCGGGCGATTCCGCGCTCGACCTCGTCGAGGAAGGCGTCCTGGAGGAAGAGATCGTCGACGGAATAGGAGCTGATGTTGAGCTCCGGGAAGACGAGGATGTCGATGCCGCGCTCGTCTGCCTGGCGGGCGAGGGCCATCGTCTGATCGACGTTGAGGGCGACGTCGCCCGCCGAGGCGACAGGCGTCGCCGCGGCGACCCGGACGAAGCCGTGGCGGTGGATGGCGCCGAACGGCGCCTTGCGCGTGCCTGGAACATCCTGGCCCTCCGCCATCACAGCATCTCCGTCATCATCTCGACCGCCACCCGCATGCATTCGATCCGGGTGGCGCCACGCCCGATGGGCCCGAAATGCTCCTCCCGGTGCGCCGTCTTACGACCGGCGCGGGCGCAGGCAAAGTGGACGAGGCCCGGCTCGTCGCCGCTGTCGGCGAAGCCGGTGATCGCCAGGGCAATATTGGCATCGGAGCGTGCAAGGGCGCCTTCGGCCATGGCAAGGGCGACCTCGCGCGACACCGCGCCCTTCTCGGCAATGAGCGCCGCAGGAACGCCAAGCAGGTCGGTCTTGGCCGCCTCGCTATAGGTGACGAAGCCGCGGTCGAACGAATGGGCGACCCCCTGCACGTCGGTCAGCATGGAGGCGAGCATGCCGCCGGTGCAGCTCTCTGCCGTCGCGAAGGCGATGTCGCGCTCGCACGCCTTCGACAGCAGACGTCGCGTCGCTTCCTCGATCGCGTCCGGGAGCACCGGCGAGAGAGTCTCGGTATCGTTCAATTCTTGATCCTCGTCTGCGCCTAACCGCGGAACCGGCGCCTTGCTCCGATTGTTCCACCCCCGCAATCAGGAGATGAAGAGTGGCGAGCGCAGACAAGCTGGACGGGCTGCAATTACTGGCAGCCGATCACCGGAAGGTGGAAGATCTGTTCGAGCAGTTCGAGAAAGCGAGCGGCGACGGCGCGAAGGAGAGGATCGTCCGCCAGATCTGCACCGAATTGAAGGTGCATACGATGATCGAGGAGGAGATCTATTACCCGGCGGTGCGCGGCAAGGTGGAGGACGGGGATCTCGACGAGGCCTATGTCGAGCATGACAGCGCCAAGCTGCTGGTCAACGAGCTCGAGGCGGCGGAGCCGGACGAGAGCTATTACGACGCCAAGGTGAAGGTGCTGAAGGAGCTGATCGAGCATCACGTCAAGGAAGAGGAAAAGCAGCGCGACAACCTCTTCCAGCAGACCCGCGCCGCGGATATCGACTTGGAGGCGCTCGGCGAGCAGCTCGCCGCGCGCAAGGCGGAACTGATGGCGCAGGCCGAAAGCGGCGGGCTCGGCCCGGCCGAGCCGGCGACGCTGAAGCACGAAGAGGTGTGACCATGCCCTGGAATCGAAACCGGACCTATTTCGCGGCCGCCGGCGCCGCCGTCGCCGGACTGGCCGGCGCGCTATTCGCGCGGCGCTGGTGGGGGCGCGAGGAAGACGAGCGGCCAGCGGCCGCCCATGCCCGCGGCAAGACGGCGCCGGGCCCGGTCGGTCATTCCGGAAGCGCCCGTTCGGCCGGCGCGGACGCCATGCGAGACCCGCCGAAGGATTGGGACAAGATCGACGAATCGGTCGACGAGAGCTTCCCCGCGAGCGATCCGCCCGCAGTCAGCCCGAAGGTGGATTGACGACGGGCGCCACCGAGGCCCGCCGCGACAGCGGTGCATCGCGATCGGGCCCGGCGGCGAAGATCGTCTCGCGCGCATCGACAAGCTCGCAGATCGCCGTGGCGGTGGCGCTGCCCCAGACCAGATGCGCGCCGATCATCAGCGCGTTCCGCCGCGCCGGATGATCGGTGGCGGGCTTGAGCAGGCTCACCGCCGGGATCCAGCCCATATAGCTCGCGACCCAGATCGCCGCGCCGGCGGCGGCGCCGCTCGCCTTTCCGGGCCGCTCGCTCGCCGCCGCCAGCAACGCGCCGCAGGCGGCGCCGTAGAGGAAATGCGCGACGAGGGTGAGGTCCCGTGCAGCCTCGTCCTCGCCCACCCCGGCGGAATCGATGATCTCGCGCGGGGTGAGCGGGTAGCGCTCCTTGCCCGGGAGACGGGCGTGAAGCTTCCGCATCGCGCCGGTCATCGCCATGGTGCCGACGAAGCCGGCGACCGCGCCGACGACGAGACGCGAGGACAGCCTCACCAGTTGATCTCCGGACGGGCGATCATCAGCCAGAAAATGGCGAGGACCGCGAAGAAGGCGGGAAAGCCGAAGGCGAACCAGAGCCGGTAGAGGCGATGATAGGCGGCCGGCAACGGCGCTCCCGCCGCCACCGCCGCCGTCGCCAGATCGCGCATTCGAACCTGCATCCAAACCACCGGCAACCAGAAAGCCCCGGTGAACAGGTAGAGCGCGATCGAGGCCAGAATCCAGCCCTCGGCGAACGAATAGCCGACGCTGCGCACGAGCAGGATACCGGTGACCGGCTGCGCGACCACCGCCGTGGCGGTGAAGACGAAATCGGCGATGACGACGATGCGCGCCGTGGCGGCCACCGCGGCAGGATCGCCGGTGCGGTGGGCCATCAACATGAAGAAGGCGATCCCGGCACCGGTGCCCAGCAGAATGGTCGAGCCGATGACGTGCAGCCATTTGAGGATCAGATATTCGATCATCTCTCGTCCAGTATCGCCAGGCAGACCAGGTTGAGGGCGAGAATCGGCCAGACCTTCATCATCGGCCCGAGCGAGTCCGCCCACAAGGGCGGCAGCAGCCAGCTGCCGAGCAGCAAATAGAGCAGCGACACGCCGAGCGCGGCGATCAGCGCCGGCTTCGTGGTGCGGCGATAGAGCATGGCGGCACCGACGACGAGATCGATCAGCGCGCCGGCGACGACGGTGAGCTCGGCGAAGGGCGCGGCCACCGTCATCTCCATCACGCTGACGGCATGGGCCCAGCCGGGACCGAGCGAGACGAGGCCGGTCATCAGCCAGAACAAGGCGAAGGTGCCGATCGCCACCGGCTTCAGCAGATAGAGCCGCGCGAACCAGCGCTCCTGGACCGAGGCCGGAGCGGCGGCCAAGGCGGCGCCGAGGGCCTGCGGCCGAATCCCCGTCGCCTCGATCCACGCGCGCGGATCGCCGGTCGCGCCGCGCACGATCTCGCGGCGGCCGGTGCTCCGGACCGGCGGGCGCCACCCCAGCCGGCCGGCGAGGTCGCCGAGCCGCCATCCCAGTCCCAGGACGAATCGCGGGACCGAGATTTCGCGGGCGGGCGGCCAGCCAAGCCAGTGCCGATAGGCGGCGACCACTTCGCCGAAGGTCAGCCGTTCCGGCCCGGCGAGCTCGAGTGCCACACGCGACGCCGCCGCCGGTTCGAGCAGCCGGCTCACCGTCTCCGCCACGTCGTCGAGCTGGACCACGTCGATCGGCCCGGCTTCGGGGATGCGGGGGAGGATGGGGAGCGAGGCAAGGCCGCGGAACAGCGCGCTGCCGCCATAAGCGGCGGGGCCGACCACGACCGACGGCCGGAGGATTACCCAGTCGAGCCCGCTCGCCTGCAGAGCGGCATCGCCCCGGGCCTTGCTATCGGAAAAGGCGCTGAGGCCGCCGCGGTCGACGCCTATCGCCGAGAAATGGATGACGCGCCTCACTCCCGCCCGGGCGCAAGCCGCCCACAAGGCGGAGGGCGCCTGGTCATGGACCCGACCCGTCGAATCGCGTCCGCTGTCCTGCAGGACGCCCGCGCAATTCACCACCGCTTCGACCCCGGCGAGGTGGGGAAGCCAGTCTTCCGCCCGGAGCAGATCGCGCAGGTCGAGCAGGAGCCAGCGATCGACCGGAACCCGCCGGGCAAGGCTGTCGAGCCGCCGGGCGATTCCGGTCACCGCGTGACCGTCGGCACGGAGCCGCGCCGCGACGGCCGATCCGATCAGGCCGGTTGCGCCGATCAGCAGAACGCGCATCCTGTCTCCTCAGCCGGGGATGGGAATTACCGGTGGAAGCCCGTGCGTCCCACTTCCGTCGCGGCGAGGCAAGAGCGCCTTTGCCAGGGCCCAAACCCTACAACTCCACCCCGCTGGCGATCGCCTCGAGCTTCTTCACGCGTTCGCGCATCGCGGCCATTTCGATCCGCATGCCGACATCCTCTTCGGCGGGCTGCCGCCTCGGCTCCTGGCCCAGCTCAAGACGGCGAAGGCCGAGCCAGCCATGCCAGGCGTGAAGGCCGGCGCCGCAGACCATGGCGGTGACGCCGAGGGTGGTGAGGGAGGGGAGAAGCTGTTCGAACATCGGATATCCTATTCGTACCTGAGAGCCTTGATCGGGTTGGTCCGGGAAATGCGCAAAGCGTGGCTGGCGACCGTGCCTACGGCGATGGCGAGGGCGAGGAGGCCGGCGAAGAGGAACGGGCCGACGCCCAGGTCGATGCGCGCGTCGAAGCCGTTGAGCCAGTCGCGCATGACCCACCAGGCGACCGGCCACGCGATCAGGTTCGCGACGATCACCGGCTTCGAGAATTGCCAGGCGAGCAGGCGGACGATGTCCGCCGAACGGGCGCCGAACACCTTCCGGATCCCGATCTCGCGAGTGCGCCGCTCGGCGGTGAAGGCGGCGAGGCCGAACAGGCCGAGGCAGGCGATCACCACGGCGAGCGCCGCGAAGCCGGCAAAGGCCTGGCCGCGGGCGGCATCCGTCGCGTAGAGCTCGGCCAGCTGGTCATCGGCATATTCCCCCTCGAAGGGCACGTCTGGCACCGTGCTGCGCCACAGGCGCGCGATGCTCTGCCGGACGGCCTCAGGGTTCGACGAACGATAGCGAACGACCATTCCACGATAGATGCCGCGATCGTAGAACAGGCTGGGCTCGACCGACTCCCTCACCGACCGGAAGCGGCTATTCTCGACGACGCCGACGATCGTCGCCGGAAGCAATCCGATCTCGTCGGGAAAGACGTCGAGCCGGAGTTGGCGGCCGATCGCCGCCTGCGGATCGGCAAAGCCCATCTGTTCGGCCGCGAGCCGGTTGACGACGATATTGAGCCCGCGATCGACCAGCAGGCGCATCGCCGGCTCCGGATCGGCGTCAGGCCCCCAGGGAAGGTCGAGCCGGTCGCGCGCCTGCGCCGGCGACAGCGTCCGGCCTGCGAGCAACGGCACACCCATGGTCCGGAAGAAGTCGGGATGGACGCTGTAGTTGCCGAGCAACAGCGGATCGGACCGCCCGGGCACCAGGGCATTGGTGTTGGTGGTGTTGCCGGTGGCGACGGTGATGCTGGCGCCGGCAGCGCTCTCGACCCCGTCGATGGCGGCGATGCGGCGCAGGAGCGTCTCGGTCTGCGGAATGACCTCGGTCCGGTTCATGTTGGCGATCTGGATGAGGCCGGCCCGCTCGAAGCCGAGGTCGGTGGTCTGGGCGAACCGGGTCTGCGAATAGACGACGATGGTGCAGATGATGAGCCCGATCGACACCGCGAACTGACCCACCACAAGCAGGCTGCGCAACCGGCCGCTGCCGAGCGGCTCCGCCGTCGATTTGTTCGCCTTCAAGATCAAAGCCGGCTGGTAACGGGACAGATAGAAGGCCGGGTAGAGTCCGCCGGCGAGGCCGACGAGGAGGAACATGGCGATCACCGGCAGCAGGACCCCGTCCGGGCCGAGATAGACCAGTTCGAGGTCGGCATCCAGGAAGACGCCGAGCCAGGGCAGGCCGACCTCGACCAGAGCGAGCGCGATCAGGGTGGCCAAGCCGGTGATCAAGAGCGATTCGCCGAGGAACTGGGCGACGAGCTGCTTGCGCCGAGCGCCGAGGACCTTGCGCAGCGCGACCTCGCGGGCGCGTTGGCTGGCGCGCGCGGTGGCGAGATTGACGAAGTTGATCGAGGCCATGGCCAGGATGAGCAGGGCCACTACGCTGAAGGTGAGGATCGTCCGCCGGTCGTTTCCAGGCCGCTCCAGCTCCCCCTCGGCCCCGCTGAGATGGACGTCGCGGACATTGACCAGTCGCCAGTCGAACAGGTCGCCCTCGCTCACCTGGCGGCCGCCGACATCGACCGGCGGGATATTGCGCCGCTCCCAGGCGTGGAGGTGGCCGTTGATCGCCTCGGCATCCGCGCCGGGCCGAAGCTTGAGATAGACGTAGCCGTTGATGCAGCTCCACCCGCAATCGGCCTTCTCCGCCTCGCTGATCCGACCGATCGCGCGGAATCCCATATGGCTGTTGCGGGGAATGTCCTCGAAGATGCCGGTCACGCGCAGGCTATATTGCTGGCCGCCGCGGATCGCCGTCACCGTCCGGCCGACGATGTCGAGGCTGCCGAAGCGGTTCATCGCCTCGGTGCGGCTCAGCACCAGACTGTCCATGCCGGCGAGCGCGGTCGCCGGATCCCCGCGCAGGAACGGAAGAGCGAGGATCCGGAAGAAACTGTCCTCGGTCAGGTGCATCTCGACGAAGCTCGGCTGGCCATCGCGCAGGAACACCGTGTTGAAGCCCTCCGCCCGGGCGATCGCCTCGATCTGCGGGAAATCGGCGGCCAGGCTCTCGGTGATGACGCCGTGCGTCCCCTGCTGCGCCACCGGCTCGGCATTGTCTTCCGAGGTGCTGATCGACTGAACCTGATAAATTCGCTCGGCATCCGGCAGCCAGCGATCATAGCTCGTCTCGTAGCGGACATAGATGAGCAGCATCAGGCACGCGGCGAGCCCGAGCGAGAGGCCGAAGATGTTGATGAAGGCGTAGGTGCGGTTGCGGGTCAGCGCCCGGAATCCGACGATCAGATAGTTGCGCCACATGGCCGGCCCCTCACTCGTAGCGCAAAGCGTGGATCGGATTGGCCCGCGCGACCCGGATGGCGTGGGTGGCGATGGTGCCGATCGCGATCGCCAAGGCGATCAGCCCGGCGAGCACGAAAGGTGCCGGGCCGAGATCGATCCGCGCGTCGAAATTGTTAAGCCAGTCGCGCATCATCCACCAGGCCACTGGCCAGGCAATGAGGTTGGCGACAATGATCGGTTTCGAGAATTGCCAGGCGAGCAGCCGGACGATGTCGCGGGTGCGCGCGCCGAGCACCTTGCGGATGCCGATCTCCTTGGTCCGTCGCTCGGCGGTGAAGGCAGCCAAGCCGAACAGGCCCAGACAGGCGACGACGATCGCCAGCATGGCGAAGGCGGCGAAGGTCTGCGCGCGGGCATCCTCCGCCTCGTAGAGCTCGGCCATGATGCCGTCGCTGAACTCCGCCTCGAACGGCACCTCGGTGGTGACGCCCTTCCAGACGCGTTCGATCCCTGCCCTCACCTGAGCGGGATCGCCGTTGAAGCGGACGATGATGTTGCTGTGACCGGTGTTCGTATTCTGGAACATGATCGGGTCCATCGGCTGGCGCACCGAGCGGAAGCGGGCGTCACGGACGACGCCGATGACGGTGACCGGCACCAGGCCGAGCTCGTTCTGGATCAATCCGGCGCGGAAGGTGCGCCCCACCGCGCGCGCCGGATCCTCGAAGCCGAGGCGGCGGGCGGCGAGCTCGTTGATCACGATGTTGCCGCCACGGGCGGCCAGCGCGCGCTGCGACGCCGGTTCCGGCGGGTAGGGCAAGGTCATGTCGTCCATCGGACGCGCGGCGTCGAACCAGCGGCCGGCGACCAACTCCATCCCCATCGCTCCCAGGAAACCCTCATCCACCTGGTAGATGCCGATCGTCACCGGGTCCGGCCGACCCGGCACCATGACGCCGGTATTGTTCTGATTGTCGGTGGCGACGCCGATGGTGGTCAGTCCGGCCGCTTCGACGCCCGGCACGCGGCGCATCCGCTCGGCCAGCATCTCGCCCTTGTCGAGGAGCTGGTAGCGGGAGAGTTCGTCCACCTGCAGGATGTGATCGCGGCGGAAGCCCGGATCGACGGTGCGGGCATAGACGGTCTGGCCATAGATGATGGCGGTGCAGATGATGAGCCCTATCGACACCGCGAACTGGGCCACGACGAGGGCGCTGCGCAGACGGCCGGTGCCGGGCGTTTCAGACGAGGATTTGTTCGCCTTGAGCACCGACGCGGGCTCGAAGCGAGAGAGGAAGAAGGCGGGATAGAGGCCGCCCAAGATCCCGACCACAAGCACGAGGCCGAGCACGGGCAATCCGATGCCGTCCGCACCGAGATAGGCGACCTGGAGATCCGCCTCGAGAAAGGACGCGAAGGGCGGCACGAGCAGTTCGAGCAAAGCGAGCGCGATCAGCATGGCGACCACCGCGACGATGATCGACTCCCCGACGAACTGCATGACCAGCTGCCGCCGGGTCGCGCCGAGAGCCTTGCGGAGTGCGACCTCGCGCGCGCGCTGGCTGGCTCGGGCCGTGGCGAGGTTGGTGAAATTGACGACGGCCATGCCGAGGATGAGCAAAGCGACGATGGCGAAAGTGATGATTGTGGTGCGGTCGTTGCCCGGCGACATGGCGCCGCCCTGGGCACGGCCGAGATGCACGTCCTCGAGGTTGACGATGTGCCAGTCCTGATCGTCGCCGGCGTTGAAGCGCGCTTCGCCGGCGGTCTCGTCGGGGATCGCGCGATCTTCCCACGCCGGCAGGCCGGCCTCGATCGCTCCGGCGTCGGCGCCGGGCCGCAGCTTCACATAGACCCAGCCATTCTGGCAGCCCCAGCAGGTGAGGACATCCGGCGTGTCGCCCAGATAGGCCGGATAATCGATGCGGATCAGGCTGTTGATCCGGAAATGCGAGTTGCGGGGCAGATCCTGGAGGATCCCGGTGATCCGAAAGTCCCGGGCGACGCCGCGGGTGATCAGGGTCATCGTCTGACCGATCACGTCGTCGGTGCCGAACCGCCGCCGCGCCTCGGACTGGGTGAGCACCGCCGAATTGACCTGGCCGAGGGCGGAGGCGTCGCCGCGGACCATGGGCAGCGGCACGACGTCGAGGAAATTGCCGTCGACCCAGAGATAGTCTTCGGTCGAGGTGGCTTGGCCGTCCCTCGAGAAGACCGGATTGTTGTTGGAGACGTAGACCTCGGATTCGATCTGCGGGAAGCTGTCCCGGATCGACTTACCCGAGATGTAGGGAGTCATCTGGAGCTGCGCTTCCTGGCCGGTCTCCTGCGACTTGTACCAGCTCTGGACCTGGTGGATCCGGTCCGAGCCCGGAATCCAGCGGTCGTAGCTCAGCTCATAGCGGACGTAGAGCAGGATCATCAGGCAAGCGGTCATGCCCATGGCGAGGCCGAAGATGTTGATGAAGGCATAGGTGCGGCTCTTCGCCAGCGCGCGGATCCCGACCGTCACGTAATTGCGCCACATGCCTGCTCTCCCCTTCTCGCTGCCCCTTCGGCCTCATTCGTATCGCAGCGCGTGAATCGGATTGGTCCGGGCGACGCGGATCGCATGGCCCGCAATGGTGCCGATCGCGATGCCGAACGCGATCAGCCCGGCCAGGGCGAACGGCGTCGGCGTCAGCGCGACCCGCACGTCGAAGGTGTTGAGCCAGTCCCTCATCGCCCACCAGGCGACCGGCCAGGCGACGAGGTTGGCGAGGACCACCGGCTTGGTGAACTGCCAGACGAGGAGGCGGACGATGTCGCGCACCCGCGCGCCCAGCACCTTGCGGATGCCGATCTCCTTCGTCCGCCGCGCCGCGGTGAAGGCGGCGAGACCGAACAGGCCGAGGCAGGAGATGATGATGGCGAGGACGGCGAAGCCGGCGAAGATCGCGCCGCGCGCGCGCTCCTGCGCGTAGAGCTCCGCCACCAGATCCTCGGAATAGGCCCCTTCGAAGGGGATGTCGGAAAGGAAGCGCCGCCAGACATTCTCGAGCCCGGTCATGACCGCGGCCGGATCCGCCGAGCGATAGCGGACGATGAGCTGGGTCGTGCGCAGCGGATCGTAGGTGAAGACCAGCGGCTCGATGGTGTCGCGAGCGGTGCGGATGCGGGTATTCTCGACGACGCCGACGATCGTGCAGGGGATCATCGCATCCCCCTCGACGCTGGTGCGGATCTGGCGGCCCACCGCCTCGGCCGGATCCCGGAAGCCGAACAGCTCGGCCGCCCGACGGTTGACGACGATATTGAGTCCCCGGCTGGGGAGATCGGCGAGCGCGTCGCCGAAGGGCTCGCTGCGCTCGATCCGGTCGTTGGCATAACGCTCGCCGAGCAGCCTGCCGGCCAGGCGCTGCATGCCCATCGAAGTGAAGAAGTCCGCGTCGGCGCCGTAGACGCCGACGTTGAGCCCTTCGATCCCACCCGGAACGTTGACCGCCTGGATCGACTTGTTGGTCGCGGCGATTCCGAGACTGGTCCGACCGACCGAGACGACGCCGGGTACGGCTTCGATCAGCCGCTTGGCGGCGTCGTAATTGCCGCCGAGACGCCAGGCGCCGGCGACCTGGATGAGGCCCTCGCGCTCGTAGCCTGGATCGACGGTCTGCACGAAACGCGTCTGAGCCCAGATGACGACCGTGCAGACGATGAGGCCGATCGAGACCGCGAACTGGACGACGACCAGGACGTTGCGCAGCCGGCCGCTGCCATAGGGCTCCGCCGCAGATTTGTTCGCCCGCAGCACCTGCGCAGGTTCGAAGCGCGCCAAATAGAAGGCCGGATAGAGCCCGCCGAGCAACCCGACGAGAAGGATGAGGGCGAACGCCATGCTGAGCATGCCGTCGGTCCCCAGATAGGAGATTCCGAGATCGGCATCGAGCCAGGCCCCGAGCATCGGCGCGGTCAGCTCCACCAGAGCGAGCGCAATCAGCATCGCCAGAGCGGCGAGCAAAATCGATTCGCCGAGGAACTGACCGACGAGCTGCCCCCGCCGTGCGCCGAGCACCTTTCTCAAGGCGACTTCGCGGGCCCTCTGCCCGGCCCGGGCGGTCGAGAGGTTGATGAAGTTGATGCAGGCCATCACCAGGATCAGCAAGGCGACGATGGAGAAAGTGGCGACGGTGCGACGGTCGTTGCCCGGCGTCATCGCGAAGTCCTGCGCCTCGCCGAGATGGACGTCGCGGACAGCGACCAGGCTCAGGTCCATGATGTCGGCCTGGCTCGAGCTTCTCCCGTCGATCAATTGGGGCGGGATCGTGCGACGCTCCCATGCCGGCAAGGCGGCATTGATCGCCGCGGCGTCGGCGCCGGGCCGAAGCTTCACATAATGATATTGGCCCATCGCCCCCCATTGGCGCAGCCGCTCGGGATTTTCGGCATAGACGTTGGGATCGAACCGGATCAGCGCCTGGAAATCGAGCTGGCTGTTGTTCGGCAGGTCGCGGAGGATGCCGGTGACCTGGAAGTCGCGCCGCTGCTCGCCGTCGCTCGTGGTGATGCGCCGGCCGATCGCGTCGATCGTGCCGAACTGGCGGATCGCCTCGCTCTGGGTGAGCACGACCGAGCCGGTGTCGCGAAGGGCGGTCTCGGCCGATCCGCGCACGAAGGGCAGGCGGAAGATCTCGAGGAAGGCCGGATCGACCCAGAGCGCGTCGACATAGAGGGGCGCGCCGTCGCGAAGGACGATGGCCCGGCCCGGATCGGCGATGCTGAGCGCCTCGATCTGCGGAAAGCCGCCGGCCAGCGCCTCCCGCAGCGGCAGCGGGCTCCCTTGGCTCGCCGTGACCGGCTGACCCGGCTCCTGCCAGGTCGCCTGCACCTGGTAGAGGCGATCGCCGTCAGGCAGCCAGCTGTCGTAGCTCGTCTCGTAGCGGACGTAGAGAATGAGCATGATGCAGGCGGCGAGGCCGACCGCGAGGCCGAAGATGTTGATGAAGGCGTAGGTGCGACTGCGGGTCAGTGACCTGAAGCCGACCAGGAGATAGTTTCGCCACATCCCCGTCATCCCTTCTTCGTCGATCGCCTCCCGGGCTCGTCACTCGTATCTCAGCGCATGGATCGGATTGGCCCGGGCGACCCTGAAGGCGTGGCCGGCGATGGTGCCGATCGCGATCACCAGGGCGAGCAGCCCGGCGAGAACGAACGGCGTCGGCCCGAGCGGGATGCGCGCGTCGAACGTGTTCAGCCAGCCCCGCATCGCGAACCAGGCCGCCGGCCAGGCGATCAGATTGGCGGCGATCACCGGCTTCGAGAACTGCCAGGCGAGCAGGCGGACGATATCCCGCGTGCGGGCGCCGAGCACCTTGCGGATTCCGATCTCCTTGGTCCGGCGCTCGGCGGTGAAGGCGGCCAGGCCGAACAGGCCCAGGCAGGCGACGACCACGGCGAGGAGGGCGAAGCCCGCGAAGACCTGCGCGCGCGCCTGCTCCGCCTTGTAGAGGTCGGCGATCCGTTCCTCGCTGAACACGCCATTGAAGGGCACGTCCGGCGCCAGCCGCTTCCAGGCCTGCTCGACGCGATCACGAACGCCCTGCGGATCCGAGGTGTCGTAACGGATCAGCAGATAGTCGGCGAAAGCGCGATCGTAGCGGAACATGATCGGCTCGAGCGGCGTGCGGATCGAGCGGAAGCGCGAGTCGCGGACGACACCGATGACGCGGGTCGGGACCAGGCCGTCCTCGGGATCGAAGAAGCTGACCCCGAAGGTCTTGCCGACCGCGTCCGCTGGATTCTGCCAACCCATACGCCGCGCGGCGAGCTCGTTGATGACGACGTTGACGCCCCGGGCAATCAGCGGCCGCTCCTGTTCGTCGGTCGACGGATAAGGCAGGGTCGAATCGTCGGCCGGGCGGCTCTCCTCGAACAGGCGTCCGGCGACGCGCTCGATCCCCATCGTCTCGAAGAAGTGCAAGTCGACCGCATAGGTGCCGATGCTGACCCGCTCCTGCTGGCCGGGCACCTGCACGCCGGTCGTGCTCGTGCTGCCGGTCGCGATGCCGATGTTCGAACGCCCGACCGAGACCACGCCCGGAATCCGGCGCATCTCCTCGACGATGGTGTCGGCGCGATCGAGCAGCTGGCGGCGGCCGAGATTGGTGATCTGGATCAGGCCTTCGCGGCGAAAACCCGGATCGGCGGTCCGCGCATAGACGGTCTGGGCGTAGACCACGGCGGTGCAGATGATGAGGCCGATCGACACCGCGAACTGGGCGACGACGAGGGCGTTGCGCAGGCGTCCCGAGCCGGCCGCCTCGGCCGTCGACTTGTTGGCCTTGAGCACCTGCGCCGGCTGAAAGCGGCTGAGATAGAGCGCCGGATAGACGCCGCCTGCAGCGCCGACGAGCAGGGTCAGCAGCAGGATCGGC
The DNA here is from genome assembly GCF_003347635.1 of Sphingosinicella terrae. Taxonomy (GTDB): domain Bacteria; phylum Pseudomonadota; class Alphaproteobacteria; order Sphingomonadales; family Sphingomonadaceae; genus Allosphingosinicella; species Allosphingosinicella terrae. The sequence continues at coordinate 66,085 of NZ_QDFY01000010.1, read as the reverse complement.
AGCAGCATGCCGTCGACGCCGAAATAGCCCATGGCAAGCTCGGCATCGAGGAAGTTGGAGAGCATCGGCAGCAGCAGCTCGACGAGGGCAAGCGCCAGGATCATCGAGATGCCGGCGATGAGCACCGATTCGGTGAGGAACTGGGTCACCAGCTGACGGCGGTTGGCGCCGAGCACCTTCCTCAGCGCAACCTCGCGTGCGCGCTGGCTCGCGCGGGCGGTGGCGAGGTTGGTGAAGTTCACGCAGGCCATGCCCAGGATCAGGAAGGCGATGATCGTGAAGGTGACGATCGTGCGCTGGTCGTTCCCCGCCGTCATCGTCGCCGCCTGAGCAGGCCCGAGATGGACGTCGCGGATGTTGGCGACGTTCCAGTCCTGGTCCTCACCGGCGTTGAACGTCTGGGTCCCGTATTGCTCGTCCGCGATGTTGCGCCGCTCCCAGGCCGGAAGCGCGGCTTCGATCGCCTCCGGATCGGTCCCGGGACGGAGGGAGAAATAGTACCAGCCGGATTGCCAGCCCCAGTTTGTAAGGAAGTCCGGCTGCTCGGCAAAATAGGTCGCCGGATCGAAGCGGGCGACGAGCTTGAAGCGGACGTGGCTGTTGCGGGGCACATCACGGGCGATGCCGGTGACGCGATAGTCGATCGTCGTGCTGCCGGCGACCATGGTCACCGTCTTGCCCATCGCGCTCTCGTCGCCGAAGATCCGGCGCGCCTCGCTCTCGGTAAGGACGACCGTGCCGGCCTGGGACAGCGCGGTGCCCGGATCCCCCTGCACCAGCGGGAATTGCAGCACGTCGAAGAAGAGATTGTCGACCAGGAGGGCGTCCTCGGTCTCGAGCGCCTCGCCGTCGCGCATGATGACGGGATCGCTGCTGAGGGCGTAGACCGAACGCTCGATCTGCGGAAAGTCCTGACGGACCCGCTGACCGGCGATGTAGGACGTCATCTGGAGGAGATTCTCCTCGCCGGTGTTCGGATTCCTGTAGTGGCTCTGGAACTGGTAGGTATTCTCGCTGTTCGGCAGCCACTCGTCATAACTGGTCTCGTAGCGGACGTAGAGCAGCAGCAGCAGACAGGCGGCGAGGCCGATGGCGAGGCCGACGATGTTGATGAAGGCGTAGGTGCGGTTCTTCGCCAGCGCCCTCAATCCGACGGTCATGTAGTTGCGCCACATCGGCCTCTCTCCTGGTCAGTTCGCTGTGGTCGCGGGCGCCGGCCGGCGAGCGACGATCTTGATCTCGGTGATTCCGCGGTCGGGGATCAGGCGATCGACGTCGATCGCGGTCCAGGCCGGGAAGGGTGCGGTGACGTAGCGACGATGGACCGAGACGATGGCCTCCATCTGCGTCGTCACGTCGGTGTGGTAGCTGGTGATGTCGACAACATCGTCCCAACTCGCGCCCGCGCGGCGCAGTATCTCGCCGATATGGCGGTAGGCGCGGTCATAAGCGGCGGCGAGATCGGTCTCCCCCTCGCGCAGGCCGACGACGATCCCGGAAAGGTAGATGCTATCGCCGGCGACGACCGCGTCGGAATAGCCCCATTCCTCCTGTCCGCGCCGCGCGCCCTCATTCTCCGACATGAGCACGGTCGCTTGCCGGCGCGCCTGGCCGGCGGCGGCGCCGGGCGTGAGGAGGAGAGCACCGAGGAGCGCGAGCCCGACGGCCCTCCTTTGCATCGGGAGGGCCGCTGCTTCGAGGCGAAGCCGCACCGGCATCAGGCGGCGCGCCGGTGCTCGACGAGGATGCGGCCGTCGAGCATGTTGACGACGCGGCCGGCATAATCGGCGTGGCTCGGCGAGTGGGTGACCATGACGATGGTCGACCCTTCCGCGTTGAGCGCCTGCAGCATCTTCATCACCTCCTCGCCATGGGCGGTGTCGAGATTGCCGGTCGGCTCGTCGGCGAGGATCAGCTTGGGGCTGGCGACAAGTGCCCGGGCGACGGCGACGCGTTGCTGCTGTCCGCCGGACAGCTGGCTCGGCCGGTGCTTGGCACGATGGGCGATGCCCACCTTGTCCATCACCTCGTCGACCCGGGCGCGCCGCTCTGCCGCGGGGACATTGTGGTAGAGCAGCGCAAGCTCGATATTCTCGCGGACGGTCAGCTCGTCGACGAGATTGAAGCTCTGGAAGATGAAGCCGATGTTCCGCTTGCGAAAGTCGGCGAGCTTGGATTCCGTCAGGCCGGCCACCTCGGTCCCGTTGAAGACGTAGGAGCCGCTGGATGGGCTGTCGAGCATGCCGATGACGTTGAGCAAGGTCGACTTGCCGCAACCCGACGGTCCCATGATCGCGACGAACTCGCCGTCGGCGACATCGAGGAAGATGCCGTCGAGGGCGGTCGTCTCGACCGTATCGGTGCGGTAGACCCGCGACAGTTCGCGCATGCTCAGCATAAGTCTGTTCCCTTCGTTGCCCACGATCGAATCCACTTCCTTCACTGTCCGCTGAGGCTCAGCCGATCGCGCTCGGCAAAGCCCGTATAAGGCGAGGTGATGACGCGCTCGCCCGGGTCGAGCCCCTCGAGCACCTCGATATGATCGGCATTGCGGCGGCCGAGACGAACCTGGCGCTTCACGGCGGCGCCGCCGTCCGGCGCGACCACGAAGACCCAGTTGCCGCCCGTTTCGTTGTAGAAAGCGCCGTTCGGGATCAGCAGAGCCGGCGCCGGATCGCCCAAGGTCAGGCGGATCTGCACCGTCTGGCCTCGCTGGAGGTCCGCCGGCTCCTGGCCGATGAACTGCAGGTCGATCTCGAAAGCCCCGTTGCGGACCTGCGGATAGATCTTGCTGACCCGCATCCGATACGGGCGGCCGGCCACCTCGGCGGAGGCGATCTGCCCCTCGGTGACGCGGCCGAGATAGAATTCGTCGACCTGAGCGCGCAGCTTGTTGCGGCCGGCGCTGTCGATCTGGCCGAGGCGCTCGCCGCGATTGAACGACTGGCCGACTTGAATCGAGAAGGCGGTGAGCTGACCCGCGACCGGCGCCCGCAGGTTGAGCGCGTCGAGGCTGGCCCTGGCGAGGTCGAGACTCTGGTTCAGCCCCGTGGTCGAGGCCCGCAGCTGCGCCAGCTGGCTCGACTGCAGCCGCTCGTCGGTCGTCTGGGTACGCCGGAGCACGGCCAGGCGATCACGCGCCGCTTCATAGGCGTCGCGGCTGTCGGCGAATTGGCGGGCGGGGACGAAGCCGCGCTCGGCGAGCGGCCGCTGCGTCTCATATTGGCGCCGCGCGGTCTGCACGGCGAGCTCTGCCTCGATCACCGCCCGTTCGTTGGCGAGGCGATTCTGGGAGAGGGCCAGCTCCTGGCTGCGCATCGAGTTGATCTGTTGGGTGACCTCGGTCTGGCGGGCGAGGACGTTCAGCTGAAGGTCCGAATTGGACAGGACGGCGAGCAGCTGGCCAGCCTGGACCATCGCGCCGTCCTCGACCATGACCTGCTCGACCCGGCCGCCCTCGACCGCGTCGAGATACACGGTCACAAGCGGCTCGACCCGCGCCCGCAGTGGCAGGAAGTCGTCGAAGCGGCCGCGCTCGACCGTAGAGATGGTAAGGCGAGAAGCCTCGACCGTCTGGCTGTTCGCACTGGGCGCAAAGTAATAGAAGAAGGCGAGGAGCAGGACGACGACGACGGCGCCGAGCGCGATCTTGATCCGATTGGACAGACCCCGGCGCTCGACGACCTTGTCCATGCCGCCGCCGCTCTCCGGACGATCCGGTTTGGGAATTCTAACCACGCTCATTCACGCCCGCTCCCCGGCAATGAATGGCGACGGACTGTCCGATTCCGGACGAAACATGTCCGCCGCCGTACACTCGCACCGCTTACGCCAGCGGCAGCGCGACGAAGGTGACGAGAGCCGTCATTACGAGACCGATGGTGAAGCTCAGAGTTTCGAACCGTGCCATGACCTTGCTCCTCGTGCGGGACTGCCCCTGTCCAATTCCTTCCAGCACGAGGCGTGCCAACCGCCGAAAAAGGCGGATTTTTGCGAATTCCGCCCGCCTGACGGGAAAGAAGGGCGGTTCCTGGATCGTCCGCTTTCGAACAGCTTTGTCCGCGTCCGGACGCCGCGGCTCCGGCTGGCACGGATGTTGATTGTCCGTTACCGGACAACGGCGAGGGGAAAGGCTCAGCTCATGGTGGACCACGGGACCAGATTCGGCCGTTGCATCGTCGTCGACGATGACGAAGACATCCTGCTGTCGGCGCGGCTGCTGCTGCGCAACCTGTTCCGCGACGTTGCCGTCTTTCAGGCGCCCGACCAGGCGATCGCGGCGATGGAGCAGGAACAGCCCGACGTCATCCTCCTCGACGCCAATTTCGGCCGCGGCGCCACCGACGCGTCGGAGGGCTTCAGCTGGCTTGCGGAGATATTGAAGCGCGACCCGCAGGCGGTGGTGGTGATGATCACCGCCCATGCCGGCGTCCAGATCGCCGTCGAGGCGATGAAGCGGGGGGCCACCGACTTCGTGTCGAAACCCTGGTCCAACGAGAGGCTGCTCGCGACCGTCCGCACCGCGGCGGCGCTGCGAACCTCCCGCGAGGAGGCGGTCACCGAGCGGCGGCGGGCGGCGGCGGTGACCACGCCGGTCGCCGGCGGCGAGATTCCGCTGCTCGGCCGCTCACCGGGCATGGCGCGGGTCTATTCCCTGGTCGAGCGAGCCGCTCCGACCGAGGCGAACGTGCTCATCCTGGGCGAGAACGGCACCGGCAAGGAGCTGGTCGCCCGCGAGCTGCATCGGCGCTCGCGGCGCGCCGACCAGGTCCTCGTTTCGGTCGATCTTGGCGCGATCGCCGAGAATCTGTTCGAATCCGAGCTGTTCGGCCACGTCAAGGGCGCCTTCACCGATGCCCGCAGCGACCGGATCGGGCGGATGCAGGCGGCCAATGGCGGGTCGCTTTTCCTCGACGAGATCGGCAACCTGCCTCTGCACCTACAGCCCAAGCTGCTGACCGCGCTCGAGCAGAGGCAGATCGTCCCGGTCGGCGCCAACAAGCCGGTGCCGATCGACATACGCGTGATCGCCGCCACCAATTGCCCGCCCGAGCAGCTCGCCGACGAGGCCCGATTCCGCCAGGACCTGCTGTTCCGGCTGAATACGGTCGAGATCGAGCTGCCCCCCTTACGCGAGCGGCGGGAGGACATCATGCTCCTCGTCGATCATTTCCTCGGCCTCTACGCCCGCAAATATGGCAAGCCGGCGCGCCGGATTCCCTCGGACGTCGCCGCAGCGCTCGAGGCCTATGAATGGCCGGGCAACGTCCGGGCGCTGCGCCACGCGGCGGAGCGGGCAGTCATCCTTGCCGACGGGGACGATTTCACTGCCGAGGATTTCTCCCTGTCCCGCGCGAGCCAGCCGCCCCGTCCGGCGGCGCCCGCCCCGGCGCCGACGGTGCGCGACGATCTCAATCTCGATCGCGCCGAGAAGCAGATGGTCGAGCAGGCGCTGAAGAAGCACAGCTACAACATCTCGCTGGCCGCCGCCGAGCTCGGCCTCACCCGCGCCTCCCTCTATCGCCGGATGGAGAAGCATGGGCTCTGATTCGGACCCTGGACCGCTCTGATGCGCTTGCGCAGCCACTTCCTCATCGGCCTGATCTGGCGGCTGGCGCTGCTGCTCGCCTTGACCCTGGCCTTCGTCCAGTCGCTCCACACGCCCGGCCTGGGCGCCGCCCGGATCGTCGCCGCCATGCTCGTGATCGGCGCCGCCGCCTTGCTGTGGAAGCATGTCCAGCGCACCAACATGGAGCTTGCGCGTTTCATCGACGCGGTTCGCTTCGGCGATTTCAGCCAAGGCTTCATCCATCGCTTCGACGGCAGCGGCTTTGCCGAGCTCGGCGCCGTCCTCGACGATGCGCTCAAGCGGATGCGCGACGAGAAGCACAAGCTGATCGATGCCAACCGCTTCTACGAGGCGGTACTCGACGACGCGCCGACCGCCCTGCTCACGGTCGAGGGGAACGGCAAGGTCGAGCTCACCAACAAGGCGGCGCGGCGACTGCTGATGCGCCATCGCGGGGTCCGCGTGGAGGATTTCCGCGAATATGGCGAAGCCTTCTCCCAGGCTCTGGAAGGCGGTGCTGTCAATCGGCCGCGGCTGGTGCCTTTGCTCATCGACAGCGTGCCGCAGACGATGCTGGTCAGCGCCGCCGTCGTACATCGTCTCGGCGGTCTCGTCCGTGTCGTGGCGGTGCAGCCCATCCAGGGCGAGTTGAACGCGATCGAAATCGCTGCACAGAGCGATCTCATCCGCGTCCTCACCCATGAGATCATGAATTCGATGACGCCGGTCACTTCGCTGGCCCACAGCGCGGTCGAACTGATGCGGCGGATCGACGGCGGCGCCGACGCGGACATTGCCGATGCCCGCGCCGCGGTCGAGACGCTCGCCCGCCGCGCCGATGGGGTGATGCATTTCGTCGAGAGCTACCGGCAGATCAGCCGTGCCCCCCAGGTGCGGCCTCGGCCGATCGACATCGCCGCCTGGAGCGCCGAACTCGAAGCGCTGTTCCGGGCCAGCGACCGCACCGAGGGCATCGCCTTCAGCCTCGAGGCCGACCGCGCCTTGCCCGCGCTCGAGGCCGATCCCGACCTGATGAGCCAAGTGCTCATCAACCTGCTGCGCAATGCCGCGGAGGCCGCGCGCGGCCATGCCGAGGCGCCGCGCGTCAGGCTCGCCTTCAGCCACACGCGATCGGGCCGCACCCAGATCGAAGTCGAGGATAATGGCCCGGGCGTACCCGACAATCTGCGGCAGGACATCTTCCTACCCTTCTTCACCACCAAGGCGAAGGGCACCGGGGTCGGCCTCAGCCTCGCCCGCCAGGTGGTCCTCGCCCATCGCGGCTCGATCAACGTTGCGGAGGGCAAGGAGGGCGGCGCCCTATTCCGGATCGTGATCTGAGGCTTCGAGCGTCGGCACGAACCGCGAAACGTTCAGGCCTCGGCGGGCGCAACACCCGCCGGCTCGAGCAGGCTTCCGATCGGCGCCACCTGGTCCACCGGATCGGCCAGGGTCAGGCCGTCGAGTATGCGGGCAGTCTCGTCCCGAACGAGCAGCATGGCCCGGTGCAGGCGGCACTTGTCCTCGCTGATGCAGTTGCGGCACGGCTCGTGGGCGAGCCGGCTGGCACAGGGCAGCAGGCCCAGCGAGCCGCGGGTCAGCCGGACTATCTCGCCATAGCTGATCTCCGCGGGCGGGCGGGCAAGCCAATAGCCGCCCTCCCGGCCGCGAAGCGTCGCGACCAGGCCGGCACGTCGCATCTGCGACAGGATCACGGTGAGGAACTTTGGCGGCAGATTCTGCGCCTCGGCAATCTCGGCGAGCTGCACCGGACCTTCGCCGTAGCGGTCCGCGAGGTGCAGCAGCGCCCTGATTGTGTACCGCGTCCGTTGAGAAAGCATGATGTCCCCATGAACTTCCGACCCGGGATTCGCAACCGGCCGCGCGACGACGACTGACAGCCGGCCGAAAGGATCCTATCCTGGCCCCGCGCGATCGGCGGGAGGGGGAGGCATGCAGCAGGCGCGACCGCCATTCTGGCGCACGCTCTATTTCTGGGTGCTGGTGGGAATCGTCCTCGGCGCGGCCGTCGGCTGGCGATGGCCGGATGCCGGCGCGTCGCTGAAGCCGATCGCCGACGGGTTCATCAAGTTGGTGAAGATGATCATCACGCCCGTCATCTTCCTGACAGTCGTGACCGGCATAGCCGGCATGGCCAGTCTGAAGGCGTTCGGCCGCGTCGGCCTCAAGGCGATGGGCTACTTCCTGACCTTCTCGACGCTGGCGCTCGCCGTCGGTCTCGTCGTCGGCAATGTCGTCCGCCCGGGAGCCGGCCTGAACATCGATCCGGCAACCCTCGATCGGGCGGCCGTCGACAGCTACGTCACCCAGGCGGAGCGACAGAACTTCGCCGATTTCGTCCTCCAGATCATCCCCGACACCGCCATCAGCGCCTTCACCTCGGGCCAGATCCTGCAGGTCCTGTTCGTCGCCATCCTGTTCGGAATCGCGCTCGCCCTGATCGGCGCGAAGGGGGAGCGGCTGCTCGACAGCCTGCGGGTCCTCACTGCCGTGGTCTTCAGGATGGTCCACATTCTCATGTACGCGGCGCCGGTCGGGGCGGCGGCGGCGATGGCTTACACGATCGGCGAATATGGAATCGGCACGATCGTCAATCTCGCCGCCTTGGTGGTGACCTTCTACGCCACCTCGCTGCTGTTCATCATCGCCGTGCTCGGCCTGGTGGCGCGGGGCGCGGGTTTCTCGCTGCTCGGGCTGATCGCCTACATCAAGGACGAGCTGCTGCTCGTACTCGGCACGTCGAGCTCCGAAAGCGCGATGCCGCTGCTAATGGAGAAGCTCGAGCGCGCCGGCTGTCCGAAATCGATCGTCGGCCTGGTCGTGCCGACGGGCTACTCGTTCAACCTCGACGGCACCAACATCTATATGTGCCTGGCCGCCTTGTTCATCGCCCAGGCGACCAACATCGAGCTGACGCTGGCCGACCAGCTGCTGCTGATGGGCGTGGCGATCATCTCGTCCAAGGGAGCGGCCGGCGTGACCGGATCGGGGTTCATCGTCCTCGCCGCCACCCTGTCGGTGGTGCCGTCGGTCCCCGTCGCCGGCATGGCGCTGATCCTCGGTGTCGACCGCTTCATGAGCGAGTGCCGCGCCCTCACAAACTTCGTCGGCAATGCGGTGGCGACGATCGTCGTCGCCCGCTGGGAGAGAGCCGTCGAGCCGGCACAGCTCGCCGCCGCCTTCCGCGGTGCCGGCGGCGTGCTGACCGAGACGGAAAGCGATGCGCTGCAGATAGAGGGGCGCAGCGACGTCCCCGCCTGAGCGGATCAGGCGCGGCGGTGCGGCATTCGGTCGCGACGGACGCGCAGCCCCTTTATCGCGAGCCGGATCTCCCAGAGGAAGGTCAGCAGGCCGACGATCAGCAGCAACATGGCGAGGATGAACAGCCAGGCGATGGCCCGGCCGAAGCCGACGTCGAGCAGGTTGGCCAGGAACATCATCGCGACGAGGACGCAGACGAACAGTGCGGCCGCGGTGCAGCAGGTGATGGCGACGTTGATGACGCCCATCCGCTGGTCGAGCAGCAGCAGTTCGGCCCGCGCCACGGAACGCATCTGCTCGTCCAGCCCGTCATAATCCTGCTCGAGGCTTCGGCTGCGCTCGAATATCCGGGCGAGACGGCTGGTGAGGACGCCGAGCAAGGCGCCGATGCCGGCCAGCAGGAAGACCGGAGTGACCGCCAGCTGTATCTGGTGCGCGATCGCAGAGACGGCGACGGGCTCGGCCATCCCGCGCACCTACCGCCGGAAGATACGGACGATCAAGCGCCGGGTGAGGAATGCACGCCCGCTCCCGCCATGTCCTAGCATCACCTGCGCGTCCTGGTTTAGGTCCGGCGGGGCGGCGGGAGACAGTGGGACTTGGGCGCGCATCACGGGCATCATCACCATCAAGGTCATGGCCACAGCCATGCCCCGGCCGATTTCGGCCGCGCGTTTGCGATCGGCATCGCCCTCAACATCCTGTTCGCCTCCGCCGAAGCGGCGGCGGGGCTGGCTTATGGCTCGATGGCCCTGCTCGCCGACGCGGGACACAATTTCTCGGACGTCCTCGGCCTCGCCGTCGCGTGGGTGGGCGCCGGCCTTTCGAAGCGACCGCCGACGCGGCGGTTCACCTGGGGCTATCGCGGCGCATCGATCCTCGCCTCGCTGATCAATGCGCTGCTCCTGCTGGTCGCGCTCGGCGCCATCGTGCTGGAAGCGGCAACCCGCTTCTCCGATCCGCCGCCGGCGCCGGGCCGGACGATGATCGTCGTCGCCGCCATCGGCGTCGTCATCAACTTTGCCACCGCGCTGCTGTTCGTCCAACGCGGCAAGCGCGACTTCAACATCCACGGCGCCTATCTGCATATGGCCGCCGATGCCGGCGTCTCGCTCGGCGTCGTCCTTGCCGGCATCCTGATCCTCGTGACAGGCGCGGGTTGGATCGATCCCGCCATCACCCTGGTCATCGCCGCCATCATCTTCTGGAACACCTGGGGACTGCTCAAGCAGTCGGTGTTCATGTCGCTGGGCGCAGTACCCGAGGGTATCGAGCCCGAAGAGGTCGAAGCCGCCCTCGCCGAGCTTCCCAGCGTCTCGGCGGTCCACGACCTTCACATCTGGCCGATGGGCACGTCCGATACGGTAATGACGGCGCATCTGGTGATGATCGGCGGCCATCCCGGCAACGACTTTCTCGGAGCAGCGAGGCGGATGATGCACGACCGATTCGGCATTGCCCACGTGACCTTGCAGATCGAGCTCACCACCGCCGAAGATGGAGATTGTGCCACCGGCACGGGCAGCGCCCACTGACTGCGGGAGGAGGATGTCGCCATGGCGGATCTCGACCTGGAGCGGTTCGTCACCGCCCAGGCAGGAATCTACGAGCAGGCGCTCGGCGAGCTCCGCCGCGGCCGCAAGAGCGGCCATTGGATGTGGTTCGTCTTTCCCCAGATCGCCGGCCTCGGCCGCAGCGCCAATGCCTGGCATTTCGGATTGCGCGACATCGACGAGGCCAGAGCCTATCTCGGGCATTCCATCCTCGGGCCTCGGCTCCTCACCTGCGTCGAGGCGCTGCTCTCCCAACGCGGCCGTTCGGCGGATGCAATCTTCGGACCGCTCGACGCGATGAAGCTGCGTTCGTCGATGACTCTGTTCGAACGGGTGGCCGAGCATCCGGCTCCCTTCGCCGAGGTGCTTGAAGCCTTCTTCGACGGTGAGCGCGACGGACTGACGCTGGAGCGGGTCGCCGCTGCCGATCGCCCTTAGCCAGGTTCAAGCGCGGCAGCCGGCGGCGAAGCGCCGCCCGAGCGCCGCCGGCGGGCGGGGGTGCGGACCGCTATTCTGCGCCCCATAGTTGATCGCGATACCTTCGCCCCCGCCCAGAATCGCCTCGAGCTCGGCAGGAACCACAGAGCGCCCGGAGACGCCACCACGCTCCCCATCCCCTGCGGTATCGGCAACCAGGACGACCACGGTGCCGCCCGAACCGACGCTCATTCGTTCCTCGCTCTCCACCGGATGAAATTCGGTCACATTGACCAGCAGATCGCCCGATCCGCGCGGGCAGAAGAAGGTGACGGCACGGCCGCCGTCCGGAGCGGGGAGATAGAGCGTCGCGCCATCGCTGCCGGCAGCCGCCTCCCAGGCCGGCGCCGACACCGTATTCGCGCCCTCGGAACAGCGAACGCGCACGGCGCCGGTGCCACCGACCTCAACCTCGAGCCGGCCATGGGGCAGCAGACGCAGCCGGCGGGTCTCGCGCCATCTCTCACCCTCGCCCTCGAGCTCGAGCTCCATCGCCACGGCGCCGCGCTCGGCCGACCGGACTGCGCGGACCGCGGCGACGCTCTCGTGAAAGCGCAGTTGGTCCGCCCCGACGACGAGGCGCATCTCCCCGGGTGCCCCCGCGCACGCGGCAGGGCTGACGTCCCAGATACCCAGAAAGCGCTGCGGCACGGCCGTCGATCGGGCATCGGGCGCGGCCGGATCGGCGGAGTCGGCGGGCGCCGTCGACGGCGCCTCCGCCGCACCGGCGGTGGAATTTTCCGCGGGAGTGCCGCACCCGGCCAGCACGCGCAGCATGGTGGCGGCGCACGCGGCCGTCGTGATCGTGCGCATCATCCTGCCCTCAAGCCCGCGTCGCGGCACCGGTTCCCCCGCCGCCGCGGCGGTCGCGGCAACCTCGCCGGGATTCCGGGCGTTGAGGAGCCATTCGCGGGACTTGAAGGAGCTTCGAAGATGAGGACCATGTTTCTTACCCTGGCCGGTACTGCCGCGCTGACAATAGCCGCGCCGGCGATGGCGCAGGCCAACCTGAACGCCAATGCCGGGATCGGCATCTCCAACCGCATCGCGCAGATGGAAACGCGGATCAATGCCGGCGTTCGGACCGGAGAGATCGACCGGCGCGAGGCGCGCGCCCTGCGCTATCAGCTTGGCCAGCTCCAGCGGATGGAGCAGCACTATTTGCGGGACGGCCTGACGGCCGAGGAGCGGCGCGATCTGCAGCAGCGGCTGCGCATGCTGCGCCAGGACGTTCGCCTCGCGGACGGCCGCGGCAACGGCTACGATCGCTGGGACGACGACCAATATACCGGCCAGGGCGGGCCACTCGAAGGTGACGGCTGGGTGGTCGACGACAGCGGCGGCAGCCGAAGCGGCTTCGCCGGCCTGTTCGACAATTTCCTCGGCCGGGGCGGGATGCAGGTCGGCCAGCAGGTCACCGGCAACCTCTATGCGGTGCCCGGTGAGTATCGGACGCAGTTCCGTGACAACAACCGCGCTTATTTCCGGTCGGACGGCAATCGCATCTACGAGATCGACGCCGATACGCACACGATCGTCCGGATCTATAGCCGAGACGAGTAGGCCCGCGGGGAGGCGGGGTCCGCGCAGGGGCGCCGCCTCCCCGCCAATCGGCAGGTCACACGAGGTTGAACTCGCCGCTGATCGTCAACTGGACCTCGTCTCCGACCAGCGGAAGGCCGTAGCTCACGCCGAAGTCGCTGCGCCTGATGGTGCCGGTCGCCGAGAAGCCGGCCGTGTAGGTTCCGGCCATATTGTCCCCGGCCTTGTTGAACGTGACTGCCAGGGTCAGCGGCCGTGTCTGCCCGCGCAGCGTGAAATTGCCGGTCACCTCGGCCTGGTTCGGCCCGGTAAGGCGGACCGCGGTCGAGACGAACGTCGCGCTCGGAAAGTTGGCGGCGTCGAAGAAGTCGGCCCCGTTGAGGTGGGCGTCGAGGGCTTCGTCGTGGGTGTCGACCGATGCCGTCGCCACGTTGACGGTGAGCCGGCTCGCTTCCGGATTGTCGCCATCGAGCCGGAGCCGCGCATCGAAATCGGTGAATTCCCCATAATAGGTCGAGAAGCCGAAATGGCTGGTCGACCAGACGATCTTGGCATGGGCCTTGTCGAGCCGATAGTCGCCCGATCGCACGTCCGCCACCTGAGCAGGAGCGGCGACGGCGGCCGGCTGCGGGGCCGCGGCGGTCGTATCGAGAGCGTAAGCGCCGGTGGCGACTATGGCGGCGGCGCTGGCGGCGAGGATGAAACTGCGCATGGAAGTCTCCGTTGAAAAGGCGAGAACCGGCTTGAGCCGGCCGTCACCCTCATCTGGCCGGCCGCCTTCCCGCCCGGAAGAGCGGGAGACGGCACTTCAGCGTTGCGGGATGCGCAACCCCGATCGGAGTTCAGTACGCAGGGCGGACCGCGCCGGCGGGGCCGACCATGCCCGGCTCGCCGCGCGAATAGGTGCCGACCAGGAACCCGGCGCCGAGCACGCGCCCCGCCATCGCCCGCGCCAAGGCGCCGCGCCCCGGCGTGTCGCCCGGGTCCGGCGCAGCGGCGAGCGCGAAAAGCTGGAAGGCGTAGCGATGCTCGCCATGGCCCGTCGGCGGGTCGGGGGGCAGCCAGCCCTCGCCGAAATAGGAGTTGCGGCCGACATCGCGGCCGTCCCGCTGGCCGTCGCCATCGGCGCGGATCGCGCCTTCGGCCAAGCGTCGCTCATCGGGCGGGATGTTCCAGACGATGGCGTGGACGAGCGGCTGGGGCGACGGCGCGTCCGGATCCTGGACGATCAGGGCGAGCGATTCCGTCCCGTCAGGAACGTCGCCCCACAGCAAGGGCGGCGAAACCCCCTCGCCGTCGGCCGTGAATCGCGGCGGAAGGCGGGCTCCGTCGCCGAAAGCCGGGCTGGACAGGCCGATCGCCTCGAAGCCGGTGCCGATCTCCGCCTGCGCGATGCACAATTTGTCGGCGCCGGCGCGCAGTCCGTGCAGCGCGTGGCCGAGCCAGTGGGGGACGTTCTCGAGCATCTTTTCCTCCGGACGAGCAGGCTCAACCCCCAGAGGGGCCGATCAGGTCCCACAGATTGCCGTAAAGGTCCTCGAACACGGCCACCATGCCGTAGGGCGCCGCGGCCGGCTCCCGCACGAATCGGACTCCTGCCGCACGGAAGCGGTCGAAGTCCCGGCCGAAGTCGTCGGTATGGAGGAAGAGGAAGACCCGGCCTCCGGACTGATTGCCGATGAAATCGGCCTGATCGGGCGTCGCCGCCCGCGCCAGAAGCAGCGAAGCGCCGCCACCGCCCGGGGGCGCCACGACCACCCAGCGCTTCGCCTGCTCGGGCTGCGCTTCGTCCTCGACAAGGACGAAGCCGAGCTTGCCCGTGAACCAGGCGATCGCCTCGTCATAGTCACGCACGAGCAGAGCGACGTGGGCAAGCGCCTGGCGCATCGTCGTCGGTCAGTTGCCGGAGATCAGGTCGCCGAGCGGCCCGAGTGCCGATCCCTCGCCGCGATTGCCGCCGCCGCCCGGCATCGCCGCCTGGAGCATGCGTCCGGCGAGTCGGGCAAAGGGCAGCGACTGGATCCACACCTTGCCCGGGCCGGTGAGGCGGGCGAAGAACAACCCCTCGCCGCCGAACAGCGCGCTCTTGACCCCGCCGACCGTGACCAGGTCGAAGCCGACGCTCGGCACGAAGGCGGCGATGCAGCCGGTATCGACATGGAGCTCCTCGCCGGGGCGCAGCTCCCGCTCGATCACCGTGCCGCCCATCTGGACGAACACCCAGCCGTCGCCCTCGAGCTTCTGCATGATGAAGCCCTCGCCGCCGAACAGGCCGGTGAGCACCTTGCGCTGGAAATGGACGCCGATGGTGACGCCCTTGGCGGCGGCGAGGAAGGCGTCCTTCTGGCAGACCAGGGTGCCGCCGACGTCGGCGAGGCGGATCGGCAGGATCGCGCCCGGCACCGGGGCGCCGAAAGCGACGCGGGCCTTGCCGGAGCCCTTGTGGGTAAAGACGGTGGTGAACAGGCTTTCGCCGGTGACCAGATGCTTTCCGGCCGAGAGCAGCTTGCCCATGAAGCCGCCTTCCTGTCCGGCACCGTCGCCGAACACCGTCGTCATGTCGATCGTCGCGTCTTTCCATACCATCGCGCCAGCCTCGGCCACAGCGCTTTCGCCGGGATCGAGCTCGATCTCGACGAACTGCAACTCCTGTCCCTTGATCTCATAATCGATATCGTCGTTCAGACCGGCCTGACGGTGATGGGAGCGCGGCGAGCCCCAGGGCGAAGTGGACATGGATGGCCTTTCGAGGGTTGAAACCGGGCACAATCTAGTGCCCAGCGCGCGCCAATCCAGCGGCGTCGCGGCTTTGCCGGCACTTGCGTCGACGGGTCCGGCGAGGGAACAGGATGCCATGACCGATGCCCGCGCCTTGATCGATGCCCTCCATCTCGAGCCTCATCCCGAAGGCGGCTGGTATCGAGAGACGTGGCGGGCCGAGAGCGCGCCCGGCGAGCGGGCCTCGGCGACGGCGATCCTGTTCCTGCTCGAGGCGGGCCAGCGCTCGCACTGGCACCGGGTCGATGCCACCGAATTGTGGCTGTTTCACGCGGGCTCTCCCCTCCGGCTGCTCACCGCCGCCGACGAGGAGGGGCCGGTCGAAGAAATCCGGCTTGGAGCCGGCGTGCTTGCCGGCGAACGGCCGCAGGCGAAGGTCGCGCCGGGCGATTGGCAGGCGGCGGAGGCGGACCGCGGCTGGGCTCTCGTCTCCTGCATCGTCTCGCCGGCCTTCGAATTTGCCGGATTCGAGCTTGCTGCGCCGGGCTGGTCTCCGGGCGCTCAGCCGAGATAGCGCGCGAGATTTTCGAGGGAAGCGGCAAGTCCGGTTTCATGATCGGGCGCGGCGATCCCCGGCGGAACCTGGGCGGCGGCGACGGTGACCCACGTCGACGGTCCATGCGATTCGAAGGTCCAGGTCATGATCATCGTCCCGGCAAATGCCGGGTCGCCGGAATCGAACTCGACCGACATGACAATCCTGTGCGCGGGCACGATTTCGAGGAAAGTGCCGCGGCTGAGGTCGCTATTCTCGGTGGTCTTGGCGGTGCCGGCTGGTGTGTCCGTCCGATAGGTCAGCTCGATCTCGTAGTTCCCGCCTTCGCGGAATTCGTATCGGAGGAGCCGCCCCGTCATTCCCTGCGGCGGAAGCCATAAGATGAAGGCGTCCGGATCCTCGAAGGCGCGATAGACCACGTCCGCAGTCGCGTGGACGATGAGGGAGGCTCGATCGACCCGGCCTTCCTGCGTCGCCTCGGGATCCGTCACGGCTTATTCCGTGATCTCGGGGCCAATATAGACGAAGGCGCTGGCGCCCGAGGCGAGAATGACCTCGACCCTGTCATAGGCGTCGGTCTCATACCGGTCGGCGGCAGCGAGTTCGGCAGGGCTGATCGAGAAGACGATGCCATCGATGCGGTGGACGGGATCGCCGGTCGGACAGGCGATGGTGTGGACCTCGAGACCGCTGGCGGCGATCACGCCAGGGTCGCTGATGACCAATGGCGCGAGGCGATAGCCGGCGAGCGCATCGGGGCGGCCATCGAGCAGACGACCAAACGTGGCCCGCTGGACCTCGGGCTGCTGCAGGGTCCCGTAGGAAAAGAGGCAGATCGGAGCTTCGGCGGAGCGGGTCATCTCGATCTCCCGGTTCGACTGCTGGATTTCGCCAGAAGCGCGGCGGGAGTCCAGCCCCGACGAGGCCGTCCGATTTGGCTCAGGCTTAAAGGTTTGTGAGGCCGTTGCCGTTTCGCCGCCGGCGATCCGCGCCTAGACGTTCACGATGATTCGATCGCACGCGCTGCCCATCGCTATGGCCGTCCTGCTGGTCGGCTGCGGCGGAAACGTCGCTCCGGCAGGACCCGAGGCGAACCAGGCCCCGACCGACGCGGCGGCGAAGGGTGCCGACGCGCCCGATCCGGTGCCCGATGTGGCCAGGGTGCGGCTCGAGACCGAAGTGGGGCCGATCGTCGTCGAACTGGACGGGAGGCGAGCGCCGGTCACGACCGGCAACTTCCTTGCCTATGTCGATCAGGGCCGGTTCGACGGGACGAGCTTCTATCGTGCCTCTCGCACCCGCGGCGCGCCCGAGCGCGGCTTCATCCAGGGAGGGATCCGGCGCAACTACCGGCTGATGCTTCCGCCGATCGCCCATGAGCCGACCAGCCGCACCGGGCTTCGGCACGAGGCGGGCACGATCTCGATGGCGCGGACGGCGCCCGGGACGGCGATGGGCGAGTTCTTCATCACCGCGAGCGAGATGCCCTCGATGGACGCCGACCCAGACCGCGAGGGCGACAAGGAAGGCTTCGCCGCCTTCGGTCGCGTGACCGAGGGGATGGACGTCGTCCGGCGGATCCTCGCGGCGGAGACGGCGGCCGACGCCGGACGGGGCGCGATGCGGGGGCAGATGCTGGTCGAGCCGGTGACGATCGTGCGAGCGCGACGAATGGATGATTGAGAGCGAGCCGTTGGGAGCGCGGCCCTGGCCGAACAGGGCTCCAGGTGCCGGAGGAACCCGGACGGCCGTCCCGATTTTCCAGCTCATGGGCAAGAAGAAGCGAAACAAGAAGAAGCATTCCAAGCGCACGTTCATCGAACGGGCCGAGATCGAAGCGATCCGCGCGGCGGTGCCGTGGCTCGAGCACCCCGCGGCTCGCGCCGCCGGTCTGATCGGCAATGTCGGAGACCAGCCTCCGCTGCTCGCTTTGTCGGGCGGCGTGGCGGCGATGGGAGCGCTTCGGCGGGATCGGCGGATGCTCCGCGCCGGTGTCCGGATGATCGCGGCCCATTGGCTCGCCACCGCGATGAAGACGCAAGGCAAGGACCATGTCGACCGGTCCCGCCCCGACGCCTTGATCGAGGAGGACGAATACCGGATGGAAAAAGGCGGCTCGGACGATCCGGGGCTCCGCTCCTTCCCGTCCGGACACACAGCCGGCGCAGTTGCCGTGGCGCTTGCGGCAGCACGCGAATATCCCCGCCATCGCTGGGCCCTCTATGGCGCGGCTGGGCTGGTCGGCGCGCTTCAAGTGCCGCGGCAGGCGCATTTCCCCACCGACGTCATTGCGGGTGCGCTCCTCGGCCTCCTCGCGGAACGGCTCGTCGACATGGCGGCGGGGGTCTTCGGCGAAGGCTCGGCTGACTGAGGTCGAACGACACTGTCACCAGAGGCAATCACAAGGGATTGCTATTGCGACGCGGTCGCAATAATGTTCATCCGG
The DNA here is from genome assembly GCF_003347635.1 of Sphingosinicella terrae. Taxonomy (GTDB): domain Bacteria; phylum Pseudomonadota; class Alphaproteobacteria; order Sphingomonadales; family Sphingomonadaceae; genus Allosphingosinicella; species Allosphingosinicella terrae. The sequence continues at coordinate 47,942 of NZ_QDFY01000010.1, read as the reverse complement.
TGATTGACCTCTTCACTCCCTGCGGCGAGCTGGTCGCCCTGCCGAAACCGGCGCGCGACGTCGTCCTCGCGCTCCGGGTCTGGGCCGTGCTGATCCGCGAGAAGAGGTGCCCCCATCATGCGGTGGCGGCTCATCTCGGTTCCCTGCAGGCCGCGGCACACCTGCAGCTCATGCTGGAGGAGATCGGCGCGGCCTGGCCCGACCGGTTCACCGTGAGCCCGCTCTGCTGCCGACATCTCAGCCATGACGAGGCGACCCTGACCGAGATGATGCGACTCGCCGCCCGGCAGGACCGATGCCGATTCGACAGGCTGCTCGGTGAGATGATCGGCCCCGAGCAGAGAGAGATGCTCTTCCTCTCCGCTTCCGTGCTCGGCCGAATGATGGACGCGGCTCGCGCCTGAAACGGCCTTTCCCGAAACGTCAGGAGCAGGCCTCCACATAGCCGAGCACCGGCATCAGGCCGGCATGGACGTTGGTCACCCTGCCGTCGGCGCCGATCTCGAAGCGAAGGCCGGGCTCCCGCTCGGTGCCACCGAAGAAGAGGTCCTTGGCGGGCGCTTCCACATAGTGATGGGGTTGCTCCTGCAGCGGCGTGTAGGCGGCGCGCACCTCGGCCTCGGTCGAGCCGACGCCGATGCCGCGATCGGTGCGAAGCGGGGACGGACCGGATTCGCGCTCCTGGAATCCGGTGAGGCGCATGGTCCGGCCGTCCTCGACGATCGCATAGGAGCTGGGGAGACGCGGGCTGGTGTAGATGCGGCAGCTCTCCTCGTAGCTGCCGTCGTCGGCGAGCTCGTAGCCCTCCGCCTCGGCTGGACGCGCGCCGATGCGGATCGTGTCATAGCCCCCGGCGGTGAGAACCGGGACGGCGGGCGCGGGCGCAGGCGCCGGCGCCGGTGCCGTTGCGGCCGCCTGCGCATTGGACGGCTCCGAAACGGTCGAGTTGGCCGACTGGCCGCCGTTGTCGGGCGCCGCGGGCGTGCCGCACCCGGCGACGAGCAGTGCGATGGGCAGAGCAGCTATGCGCATGTCGAGCGACTTCCTTCGAGCTACTCGGCGGCGGGGAGATAGATCTCGCCGCCCTTCTCCCGAAATCGCTCGCTCATCTCGGCCATGCCGGCTTCCGCCTTCGCCAAGGCTTCGGCGGACTGGCCCGCCGGCGCCGAAGGTTCGGCGGACGTGTCGGCAGCAAGGAATGTCTCGGCACCGGCGTTCTGCCTCGCCGCGAAGTCCCTCACTTCCTGTGTGATCTTCATCGAGCAGAATTTGGGGCCGCACATCGAGCAGAAGTGGGCGGTCTTGGCGCCTTCCGCGGGCAGCGTCTGGTCGTGATAGCGCTCGGCCGTGTCCGGATCCAGGGACAGGTGGAACTGGTCGCGCCAACGAAACTCGAAACGGGCCCGGCTGAGGGCATCGTCCCGCAGCTTGGCGGCCGGGTGACCCTTGGCGAGATCGGCGGCGTGGGCGGCGAGCTTGTAGGTGACCACGCCGACCTTGACGTCGTCGCGATCGGGCAGCCCGAGATGCTCCTTCGGCGTCACGTAACAGAGCATCGCCGTTCCGAACCACCCGATCATCGCCGCCCCGATCGCGCTGGTGATGTGGTCGTAGCCCGGCGCGATGTCGGTGGTGAGCGGCCCCAAAGTGTAGAAGGGCGCCTCGCCGCAGGCTTCGAGCTGCTTATCCATATTGGCCTTGATCTTGTGCATCGGCACGTGGCCGGGGCCCTCGATCATCACCTGAACGTCGTGCTTCCAGGCGATCTGCGTCAGCTCGCCCAGCGTCGCGAGCTCGGCGAACTGGGCCTCGTCATTGGCGTCGGCAATGCTGCCGGGCCGCAGGCCATCGCCCAGGCTGAAGGCGATGTCATAGGCCTTCATGATCTCGCAGATCTCGTCGAAACGCGTGTAGAGGAAGCTCTCCTTGTGGTGGGCGAGGCACCATTTGGCCATGATCGATCCGCCCCGGGAGACGATTCCGGTGACGCGCCTGGCGGTCATCGGAATATACGGCAGACGCACGCCGGCATGGATGGTGAAATAGTCCACGCCCTGCTCGGCCTGTTCGATCAGCGTGTCGCGATAGATTTCCCAATTGAGGTCCTCGGCGATGCCGCCGACCTTCTCGAGCGCCTGGTAGATCGGAACGGTGCCGATCGGCACCGGCGAGTTGCGCAGGATCCATTCGCGGGTGTCGTGGATGTTGCGCCCCGTGGAGAGGTCCATGACCGTGTCGGCGCCCCAGCGGATCGCCCACACCATCTTGTCGACCTCCTGCGCGACGTCCGACGCGACCGCGCTGTTGCCGATATTGGCGTTGATCTTGACCAGGAAGTTGCGTCCGATCGCCATCGGCTCGCTTTCGGGATGGTTGATGTTGGACGGGATGATCGCCCGGCCGCGCGCGACCTCGTCGCGGACGAATTCCGGCGTGACGAAGTTGGGAATCGCGGCGCCGAAATCCTGGCCGTCGCGCGCTTGTGCCGCGACCAGCTCGCGGCCGAGATTCTCGCGGACGGCGACATATTCCATCTCGGGGGTGACGATGCCGCGGCGGGCATAGTGCATCTGGGTGACGTTGGCGCCGGGGCGGGCGCGAAGGACCCGGCGGCGAACGCTCGGGAAGGGCTCGACGCCGCCGGAACGATCCGGACCGAGCTGGCCATTATCCTCGGGCCTGACCTCGCGCTGATCGACCTCGACGACGTCGCCGCGGCCGCGAATCCAGTCGCGCCGCAGCTCGGGCAGACCGGCCAGGATATCGATACGGGCCTGAGGGTCCGAATAGGGCCCCGACGTGTCGTAGACGCGCAGGGGCGGCTCGCCCGAGGACGGCTCGAGAGCGATCTCCCGCATCGCGACGCGGATCCCGCCCGGCCCCTCGACGTGGATCTTGCGGCTGCCGCGGATGGCGCCGGTGGTTACCTTGAGCTTGGGGGCTTCGATGTCGGCCATTTCACTCTCCTTGAACGGGAGGGCGGAGGCCTGGCTTGGACTCAACCCTCCCTACGCCGGCGCTAACCGGATCAGGTTCGACGGGTCTCGGCGTCCTTGCCGACTCTCAGCCGCGGTCCAGCGGCCCCCCGGGGAATGGCCCTCCATAGGCTGGGGCGGAGCCGGAAGGAAGCCCGGCGCGTTGTCCATTCGTGCATCTTGTCGAGATATTGCTTCCGCTGCGCGATAATGAAGGGCGCACCTTCGGGCGCGAGCTGTTCGCGCAAGTGCGCGAGGAGATGGTCGAGCGGTACGGCGGAGTCACCGCCTTCACGCGCGCGCCCGCCGAAGGAATCTGGCAGGCGGACGAAGGGCGAAGCCGCGACGAGATCGTGCTCGTCGAGGTGATGACCGATGTGCTAGACCGGCACTGGTGGGGAGACTATCGCGCCGAGCTGGAACAACGCTTCGAACAGGAGCAGATCGTCATGCGCTCGCACGAGGTGGAGACGCTGTAGTTCGGATCAGCTGAGTACCTTCGCTGCCTCGTCCAGGTCATCGGCCCGAGATAAGTTGGCGAGGCGTTGACCGCAGATAGGCGATTCAGGTTCCGGCGAAGGCGACCGCATGGAAGGGCAATGTCCACGCCGGCCAACAGGTCACCGACGGGCATGCCGCTAAGCAGCGCCGTCATGGCGTAGTCCAGAGTCGTGAGACGAAGTAGCCCGCGATTTCCTGACTGCCGAAGAAGCTGACGAACTCGACGATGATACGCGACCAGAAGGCTAACACGCTTCCGGGAATAGCAAAGGATGGCATTCAGACCGCCGGCGGCAATGGAAGCTCCAGCTCGATCGGGCCGCCGGCCTGTGCCGCCGCTTCACCAAGGTTGGAGAGCGTGAGGCCGAGCAGGCGGATGCCCTTTGGCGAGGGCAGGAGCGTGCGCAACAGCGCGCAGCCGATGTCGAGGAACTCCGCGCGGCCGGCCACCGGGCGATCGAGGCTGCGGGCGCGGGTAACGATACGGAAGTCCTGATATTTGACCTTCAGGGTGACGGTTCGGCCGACGATTCCCTTCTCCTCGATCCGGCGCCACACGGTGGCGCTGATCCGGTCGAGCTCCGCCACCAATGCGGCTTCCCCGGTCAGATCGTCAAAGAAGGTGTCCTCGGCGCCGATCGACTTGTACGGCCGGTCCGGCTTCACCTCGCGGTGGCAGATGCCGCGGGCGAGGTCGTGATAGTGGCGGCCGGCGCTGCCGAAATGCTGCAGAAGATAGTCGAGGCTGCGATCGCGAAGGTCCGCGCCCGTCTCGATGCCGAGCCCCGCCATCTTTGCCGCGGTCTTCGGGCCGACGCCGTGGAAGCGCTTGACCGGGAGCGAGGCGACGAAGGCGGCGCCGCGTGCCGGCGTGATGACGCACAGACCGTCCGGCTTGTTCTGGTCGCTGGCCAGCTTGGCGAGGAACTTGTTGTAGGAAACGCCGGCGCTGGCGGTGAGACCGGTGTCGGCCCGGATTCGGGCGCGGATCTCCTCGGCTATCCTGGTGGCGATGCCGATGCCCTGGAGGTCGTGGGTAACGTCGAGATAGGCCTCGTCCAGGGACAGCGGCTCCACCAGCGGGGCGTATTCGGCGAAGATCGCCCGGATCTGCCGCGAGACTTCCCGATAGGCATCGAAGCGCGCTTTCACGAATATGAGATCCGGGCAACGCCGCCTCGCCGTCACGGACGGCATGGCCGACCGGACCCCGAAGCGCCGCGCTTCGTAGCTGGCCGCAGCGACGACCCCGCGCGCGGTAGGCCCGCCGACCGCCACCGGCCTGCCGCGCAGATCGGGATTGTCGCGCTGCTCGACGCTGGCGAAAAAGGCATCCATGTCGACATGGATGATCTTGCGGAGCGGGGCCTCGTTCACCCTTTGTGCAATAGTTCCACGATGTGGCGGGGAATAGCCCGAATCGCCGTTACATCGGCTGCATCCTGCGTCGAAGACCGATCCGAATCTCGGTAGCCCGCGGCTGTCCCGGGAGCGCCTCTCCCAACCAGCGCCGGAAGAGCGACGGCCCAGGATGATGACCTATGCCGGTACGAGTGGCGGCCATGAGAGAGACGCCGCCGGCGGAGTCCGATCTCGAAGGACCCGCCGGCTGAACTTCGAACCAGCCGATCAGGGGCTGACCGGATCGGAATCGTCGTTATCGAAGACGACGCCGGTCGCCATCAAAATGCCGAGGATGATGATCGTGGCCGCGAGGATGGGCGGAAGGATGGGACCACCAGCCAGCTGGCTCGAATCCCCGGTCGCGGGACCGGCGCGTTGCACGGCGGCGACCGGCGCAGAAGACGCCTGCGCCAGGACCGGGCTTGCAACGAAGGCGACGGCGGCTAACGCGGCTACTGACTTGCGGAACATAAGCTTACTTCCTCCCGGAGGGTTGGTCAGCGGTGAACGCGGGACACCCCGTACCGTGCCTTCCTGGCGCCGGCCCTTCGTCGGCCCGAAGGATATTCGCGACGTATCAATGACCGGTCCTGACACGGCTCGAGTCCCGGATCGGGCCTGTACACGCGTCACGCCGTGGCGGCGGCGGCGGCATTGAGCTATGTCCCGATTCATGGCGCGGGGGAGACGTGAGGGGGTGCTGATAGCCGGCGGCGGCGTCGCTGGCTGCCTGGCGGCTCTCGCGATGGTCCGGCTTCGGCCCGAGATTCCGCTGATGATCGTCGAGGAGCGGCCGCAATTCGGCGGTGACGGCTTCCATCTGCTGTTCGAGGCGGAGCTCGAGCCGGCGGAGCTGGGGTTGGTCCAGCCGATCGCATCCCAAAGCTGGCCCGGATTCTACATCGCCTTTCCCGAGCTCAGCCGGAACCTGAAAAGCCCTCTTCTCGGAATCGAGGCGAGGAGCCTGCACCGGGCGATGGTCGAGGCCCTGCAGCCGGACCAGTATCGGCTCGGCACCCGGATCGTCGCCGTGCGCGGCGATGCGCTCGAACTCGAGGGCGGGGAGACGATCCGGGCCGAGGGCGCGATCGACGCGCGCGGCGCCGCCAACCTGTCGATGCTTGACCTGCTTTGGGAAACGCGGATCGAGCGCTCGGTCCGACTGACGTCGCCGCACGGGCTCGACCGCCCATTGCTGATCGACGGAACGGTGGACCAGGGCCCCGGCTTCAACTTCGTCCAGGCCTTTCCGATCGGCGACGACCGGCTGCGCCTGGCGCAGGTGCTGATTTCGGAACAGGCGCAGCCCGACCAGCGCGCCCAGGCGCGGCTTGCCAATTATCTGAGCCTGCGCCGATGGAAGCCCGCCGAAGCGGATTCGGAGGTCGCGACGGCCCGTCCGCTTCCGACCGGCGGCGATTTCGGCGCCTTCTGGCGCATCGGGGGAGCCCGGGTCGCCAAGCTCGGCCTACGCGGCGGCTTCGTCCAGCCCGCCACCGGAAGGACATTGCCGGATGCGGTCCGCAATGCGCTCCTGCTCGCCCGCCAGCGCGACTTTTCAGGCGAGGCCCTGCACGATAATTTCGAATCGGAGGCTCGCGCGATGTGGAAGAAGCGGGAACTCGCGCGGCAGATCAACGCAAGTATCGCCCGATCGCCATCAGGCGATCGACGCGAGCTGGCGCAACGCCTGTGGCGGCTCGACGCGGCGACGATCCTGCGCCTGCAGACCGAGCGGCTGGGATTGCTCGACCGGCGTAAGGTGCAGCAGGTCATCCGACGTTGAGGCTTCGGCACGGACGAAAGCGGCTCCGGCGCGTCAGCGCCGAAGCCGCAGGAGACTCCGCTCGCACGGGGGAAAGGGGGCGAGGGAGAAGGGGCGAATCAGGCCAATCGGCCGGCAAGCTCGATCGGCCGTGACAGGTTGAAATGGTTGGGCGACGTTGCCAGCACGGCGCGGTGGATCTCCTCATATTGCTCGCGCGTGCCGTCGCCTTCGAGATGGACGACATAGTCGATGCGGCGATAGCCCGGCGGGACATCCTCCTCGAGGCCGAGGAAGCCGCGCAGGTCGAGCTCGCCGTCGGTCTCGATGCGACAATCCTCGAGCGTGATCCCGCGTAACGCGGCCTGGGCGACATAGCCGACCGTCATGCAGGCGTTGAGCGCCGCCATCAGCAGCTCCTGCGGGTTGGGGCCCGAATCGGTGCCGAGCAACTCATAGGGTTCGTCGGCGACGATCTTGAAGCGACGGGCCACGTCGCGGCCGCCTATCGCATAGCCTTCGACGGTCGACTCCGATCGCGTCTGCCCGGTCCAGCGGGTGCTGACCCGGAACCGGACCACCGCCTGCGTCGGATCGTTGCCGATCGTTTCGACCTGGTCGTCGAGCGCGGCGAGATCGATGCCGTTGATGGGCGGTCTTCTGGTGACGTCGAGCATATCGGGCTCCCGGAGGTTTCAGCTGAAGGCGGGTGCGGCGGCGGCGATCCGGTCGCGCGCGTCGTTCGAGAGGTGGGCGAGGGTCGCGGTGAAGCGGGGGTGGGTCATGCCCGAGCCGAGATAGGTCCAGCGCAGGGCCTGATGCTGGCCGGGCTCGAGCGCTTCCCGCTCGGCCGCGGTGAGCCGACGTCCCGAGGCGCGCTCGAAGGCATCGAGGTTCATCCGGGCCTGGGCGGCGAGGCCGGCGTCGAGAAAGGCGGCAATCTCGAAATATTCGTCGATCGCACGGGCGATGCCGGCGCCGTCGCGATCCTGCGCCAGAGCCTCGACCATCAGGGTATCGAGCTTGGCGTGCTGCGCCTCCTCCATCCAATGGTGCCGCAATAGGCTCTTGAACAGGGGATCCATGTCGCCGTCGTCGCGCACGCTGCCCAGATAATGGGCCTGGGTCATCCACTCGACCTGGAGGATGACCAGGGCGACGGCGAGCGGATCGTGGCGAAGCACTTCGGCAGCGATCGCCTGCGGCGGCCCGATCATCTCGCACCGCGTGGCGAAGCTGTCGGTGAACAGCGCCTGGAAGCGCTTGAAAAGGTGGATGTGCTTGGCTTCCTCGCTGGCGAACTGGAGCAGAGCACGGACCTTGTGATCGTCCTGGTCGCGATCGGCGATGCCGGGGGACCGCGGGCCGCTCGATATATCAGCCGGTATTTCCGAGGCGCCAGCCGCTCCGGGCCGGCTCGAAATCCCTCCCAGCTGCGGCCGGGCATGATCGAGCACGAAGGGGAGGATGAACTCCTCGACCAGGCCGAACATGGCGAGATATTCATGTCCCCTGATCTGGTTGAGCAGCCTCTTCTCGGCCGGGTCGAGAAAGCCGATCCCGCCGGTCCGGGCCAGCGTCTCCGGCAGGAAGGGCCGGCCGAAATCGAGGACGGCGCCCTCGGGCAACACGTCCTCGATCGTCCAGCCGATCCGCGCCGATACGGTCAGAACGTCGCGGAAATTGAAATTGTGATGCACCGAGCCTCTCCCCCTGGTCATTGCGCCGCCCGCCGGGGCTGGGACCGGCGCAGCTTCGATGGAAGGCCCATGGCGCCGCGGCATTTGACCCGGCGTGGAAACAGGCGTTGAATTGCCGTGGGATCGGCAGGCGGGCCGATTCACACGCATCGGGACGATGGATGAAGGCCGGGTCGCTCGAGCTGCGCCTGATCGGCGAAGTCACCTTGCTGCGGGACGGCAGTCCGTGCCCGCTGCCGCCGTCGCGAAAGACGCGGGCGCTGCTCGCCTATCTCGCCGCCACCGCAAGGCCGCATCGGAGAGAGCATCTTTGCGGCCTTTTCTGGGACGTGCCGGACGATCCGAAAGGCGCGCTGCGATGGAGCCTCAGCAAGCTGCGTCAGCTGCTGGACGATGACGAGCGCAAGCGGCTCGTCGCCGACCACGAACATGTCGCGATCGATCTCGAAGATGTCGAGCTCGACCTGGCGAGGCTTCGGACCCACGCCGAGCATGAAGATGAAGGCTCAGTGCGGCTGCTGGAAGAGCGCTGCGGCGAAATCTTCTGCGACGGGCTCGACCTGCCGCGTTGCGAAGGGTTCGAGCGGTGGTGCGCGGCCGAGCGCGAAAATGTCCGGCAGCTTCAGATCACCCTTCTCCGTCGTCTGGCGGATGGCGGCGACGCAGCGGCGCGCGCCGCGACGCTGCGTCGGCTCGTCGAGCTGGATCCATTCGACGAGATGGCTCGGCTCGGGCTGATCGACGCCCTCGCCGAGTCGGGCCGACGCGGCGAGTCCGAAGAGCAGCGCCAGATCGCCGTCGCGGCGCTCGAAGCCGCCGCGGTCCCGGTACCGGCCGGATTGCTCCGCCCGGTTGCGCAGCGAGGCGCGGGTCCCGAACCGCCACCTCTCGTCCAGCACATCCGCTTCTGCACGGCACCCGACGGCACCGGCATCGCTTACGCCTGCATCGGCGACGGCCCGCCGCTGGTGAAGACGGCCAACTGGCTCAATCATATCGAATATGAATGGGAAAGCCCGATCTGGCGCCATTGGCTGCGCGAGCTCACCCGCGAGCACAGCCTGCTGCGCTACGACGAGCGGGGAAACGGTCTGTCCGACTGGAAGGTGAAGGATTTGTCCTTCGAGGCGTTCGTCAGCGATCTCGAATCGGTGGTCGACGCCGCGGGGCTCGATCGATTCGACCTGCTCGGCATATCGCAAGGCTGCGCCGTATCGATCGCCTATGCGGTCCGTCATCCCGAGCGGGTCAAGCGGATGGTGCTGGTCGGCGGCTACACGATGGGCTGGTCGGTGCGCGGCGATCCCGAGGAGATTGCGCGGCGCGAAGCGATGATCACCCTTACCCGGACCGGCTGGGGGCAGGACAATCCTGCCTTCCGGCAGATGTTCACCACCCTCTACTTTCCCGGAGCGACCGTCGAGCAGGCGGATTGGTTCAACGAGCTGCAGCGCGTCTCCGCCTCGCCGGAGGGCGCGCAAAGGCTGCAACGGGTGCTCGGAGAGATCGACGTCCGCGACCTGGTGCCGAAGGTGGCGGTGCCGACCCTGGTCATGCACAGCCGCCGAGATTCAGTGGTGCCATTCTCGGCCGGCCGCGCCATGGCGGCCATGATCCCCGGGGCGCGCTTCGTCGGCCTCGACAGCGGCAATCACCTCGTGCTCGAAAGCGAGCCCGCCTGGCCGATGCTGCTCCGGCACTTGCGCGAGTTCCTGGCCGAGCCGGTAGCCGGGCCCGTCCCCGGGACGACCGTGCGGACGGAATAGGGCTGGCGCCGAGGGAGCTTCGACGAGAGCGATCTGCAGTCAGAAATTATCGTCCGACGACTCGAAAATCGCGGCCATCCCATAACCTGGAGCGGCCGTTCCGATGCCATCGGAACGCAGCCTGTGGTCTTCAGGCGAGCCTTCCGCACATCTGCACGGGCTGGGCCAGGTTGAAATAGTTCGGTGAGGTGGCCATCACCGCCTGGTGGATCTCCTCATATTGCTCGGGGGTGCCATCGCCCTCGAGATAGACGGTATAGTTGATCCGGCGATAGCCGGGGGGGACATCCTCGTCGAGGCCGAGGAAACCGCGCAGGTCGAGCTCGCCGTCCGTCTCGATCCGGCAATCCTCGAGCGTGATCCCGCGGACCGAAGCCTGGGCGACATAGCCGACCATCATGCAGGCGTTGAGCGCCGACAGGAGCAGTTCCTGAGGGTTCGGGGCGGAATCGGTGCCGAGCAGCTCGCGCGGCTCGTCGGAGACGATGGTGAAGCTGCGCCGGATCGCCTCGCCCGCGCAGGTGAAGGATTCGACTGTCGATTCGGACCGAGTCTGTCCCTTCCATTCGGTGCGGACGCGAAAGGCGGCTGACCCGCACGCGGCATTGGTCTGGATGGTCGCGGCCATCTTCTCGATCGCTTCCAGGTCGATTCCGTTGATGGTGGTGCGGGGAGGGGTATCGATCACGGGCTTTCTCCTTGGTGATGATTTCAGCTGAAGGCGGGTGCGGCGGCGGCGATCCGGTCGCGCGCGTCGTTCGAGAGGTGGGCGAGGGTCGCGGTGAAGCGGGGGTGGGTCATGCCCGAGCCGAGATAGGTCCAGCGCAGGGCCTGATGCTGGCCGGGCTCGAGCGCTTCCCGCTCGGCTGCGGTGAGCCGACGTCCCGAGGCGCGCTCGAAGGCATCGAGGTTCATCCGGGCCTGGGCGGCGAGGCCGGCGTCGAGAAAGGCGGCAATCTCGAAATATTCGTCGATCGCACGGGCGATGCCGGCGCCGTCGCGGTCCTGCGCCAGAGCCTCGACCATCAGGGTATCGAGCTTGGCGTGCTGCGCCTCCTCCATCCAATGGTGCCGCAATAGGCTCTTGAACAGGGGATCCATGTCGCCGTCGTCGCGCACGCTGCCCAGATAATGGGCCTGGGTCATCCACTCGACCTGGAGGATGACCAGGGCGACGGCGAGCGGATCGTGGCGAAGCACTTCGGCAGCGATCGCCTGCGGCGGCCCGATCATCTCGCACCGCGTGGCGAAGCTGTCGGTGAACAGCGCCTGGAAGCGCTTGAAAAGGTGGATGTGCTTGGCTTCCTCGCTGGCGAACTGGAGCAGAGCACGGACCTTGTGATCGTCCTGGTCGCGATCGGCGATGCCGGGGGACCGCGGGCCGCTCGATATATCAGCCGGTATTTCCGAGGCGCCAGCCGCTCCGGGCCGGCTCGAAATCCCTCCCAGCTGCGGCCGGGCATGATCGAGCACGAAGGGGAGGATGAACTCCTCGACCAAGCCGAACATGGCGAGATATTCATGTCCCCTGATCTGGTTGAGCAGCCTCTTCTCGGCCGGGTCGAGAAAGCCGATCCCGCCGGTCCGGGCCAGCGTCTCCGGCAGGAAGGGCCGGCCGAAATCGAGGACGGCGCCGTCGGGCAGCACGTCCTCGATCGTCCAGCCGATCCGCGCCGATACGGTCAGAACGTCGCGGAAGCTGAATTCATGGCCCATGGCCCTGTCTCTCCCGGTCCGGCAGCTCACGCGCGCTGCGCCATCTGGGCGTCGACCGAATGCTGGGCGGCGAAGCTGGCAAGCATGCCGCTCATCATCGTGGAGCTGCTGCCGAGCGCCGCGGCGGCCAACAGGACCATGCGCAGGCGGCTCTTTCTTTTCTCGTTACTCGTCGTCATCGTCTTACTCCCTCAATCCGCCAACCGGGCGGCAAGAGACGTTCTGACCGTGCCCCGTTGCCCACGAATGCCGCGGCAAGAGGAAAAGTGTTTCAACTGTTACAGCGTGCCGGCTTGCGCCGCGGGGTTCCTGCGGCGCCCGCGAAGATGCTATATGCGAAGGCATGCGGGGTTTCACCTCGGGGGATGAAATGCTCAGGCCAGCCGATCTCGATCCGATCAAGGCTGCGGTCGTCAGCTCCTCGCTCGACGCGGTGCTGGTGGCCGATGATCGTGGGGTCGTGCTCGGGCTCAATCCTGCCGCCGAAGGCCTTTTCGGCTATTCCGCCGAGGAAGCGATCGGCCGATCGATCGCCGAGCTCATTGTGCCGGAACATCTGCGCGAGGCCCATCGCCAAGGCTTCTCCGCCTATCTCGCCGGGCGAGCGCCGCGGGTGGTCGGCAAGCGCATCGAGATAGAGGGGATGCACAAGGACGGTCGGCTCATCCCGGTGGAGCTCACCATCCTCGAAATCGCGATCGACGGACGCCGGGTCTTCACGGCCAACATCCGCGACCGATCGGCGGACGCCGCCCGGGACGAGGAGCTGGAGAATACCCGTCGGCAGCTCGAGCTCGCCATCGAAGGCGCCAATCTCGGCGCCTGGACGTTCAGTCCGACGAGCGGCACCATCTGGTATTCGGAGCGATCGCGCCGGATTTACGGAATCCCCGCGCATCAGCCGATCGACGTCCTTACGCTGAAGGAACGGATCCACGCGGAAGACTGGGAACGGCTGTCGGCGCCTTACTATCAGGGATTTCCCCACGAATCGCTCGGGATCGAGTATCGCGTCGTCCGTCCCGACGGCGAGGTGCGGTGGGTCTATGCGCTCGGCACGGCAGAGCGCGACGAAAGCGGAGTCGCGCGGTCGGTTCACGGCATCCATCTCGACGTCACCGAGCGCAAGCGGGCGGAGGAAGAGCTGGCGCGGTCGCGCGACGCGCTCGTCCAATCGGAAAAGCTTGCGTCGCTCGGCGCATTGCTCGCCGGGGTCAGCCACGAGCTCAACAACCCGCTGGCCGCGATCGTCGGTCAGGCCGAGATGCTGGCGGAAGATGCTGCGGGCACGCCGCTGGAGCAGCGCGCCATCCGGATCGGCAGCGCCGCGGAACGCTGCGCGCGCATCGTCCAGACCTTCCTCGCCATGGCACGACAGCGCGAGCGCAAGGTCGAGCTGGTCAGCCTAAACGATGTCATCGCCTCGGCGCTCGAGCTCACCGATTATGGGCTTCGCACATCCGGGATCGCGGTTCGGGTCAATTTCGGCACCGGCCTCCCTACGGTTGCCGGAGACCGCGATCAGCTGCACCAGGTGCTGGTGAACCTGATCGTCAACGCCCAGCAGGCGATGGAGAAAGGCGAAGCCTTCGAGAAGATCCTCACGATCCGCACCTCGGTCAACCAGGCCGGACGGGTGCTGCTCGACGTGACGGATACCGGACCGGGCGTGCCGGAGACGATGCGACATCGGATCTTCGAGCCGTTCTTCACCACGAAGAAGCATGGCAGCGGCGGTGGCAGCATCGGCACCGGCATCGGCCTGTCTTTCTCTCAAGGCATCGTCGCGGCCCATGGCGGCACCATCGTCGTCGAGCCCAGCCGACGGGGCGCCCATTTCCGGATCGAGCTGCCCGCGGCGCCGGGCGATCCGATCACCATCGTGCCGCAGCGCGAGGCGGTGCTTCCGGAGATCGTCCCGTCGCGAAGGCGCTGCCTGGTGGTCGAGGACGAGCCGGATGTCGCCGAGACGCTCAAGGAGCTCATCGAGCGCGAAGGCTATGAGGTGACGCTCGCCGGTAACGGCACCGAAGCCTTCTTCGCCCTCGACCATGGCGAGTTCGACCTGCTCTTCTCCGACCTGCGGATGCCGCTGCTCAGCGGCCCCGAGCTGTTCGACCGGCTGTGCGAGATCCGGCCGCAGCTTGTGAAGCGAATGGCCTTCGTCACCGGTGACACGATGGGAGACAGCATGGGCGAGTTCCTGCGCGGATGCGGGCGCCCGGTGCTCGAGAAGCCCTTCACCAAAGCCGGCATCAGGGCGGTGTTGGCGGCACTCGTCCCGGCGGGGCGCTGAAGGCGGGAGGACGGGCGGATGAGCGAAGCGGCCCATATCGTCGTGGTCGACGACGATCCCGACGTGCGCGAGACGGTGGCGGAATATCTCCGCCGCAACGGCTTCGCCGTCACCGAAGCCGAGGGCGGCGCCGGCCTGCGGGAAGTGATGGCGGCACGACCGATCGATCTCGCCCTTCTCGACGTCAACATGCCCGGTGAGGACGGTCTTACGTTGGCGCGGGAGATCAGGGGAGCCGGCCCGGCGGGGATCATCATGCTGACGGCCAACAGCGACGATCTCGACAAGATCGTCGGCTTGGAGGTGGGCGCCGACGATTATGTCACCAAGCCCTTCAATCCGCGCGAGCTGCTCGCTCGGGTGAAGGCCGTGCTCAGGCGCGCGCGAGGCAGCGGCGGCGGCGATGCCGCTACCATGGGCCGCGAGGTCCAGATGGGCCGCTGCCGCCTCAATCTCGACACCCGCCTCCTGTTCGAGGCCGACGGAACCGAGGTCCCGTTGACGTCGATGGAGTTCGATCTGCTGCGCACTTTCGCCGAGAATCCGCGACGGGTGCTCAGCCGGGACCAGTTGCTCGACCTTGCCCACAGCAAGGAGATGGAGCCGTTCGACCGGTCGATAGACACCCGGGTCACCCGGATAAGGCGAAAGATCGAGATCGATCCGGCCAAGCCGGATTGCATCAAGACGGTGCGTGCCGTCGGATATGTCTACAATCCCGATTGCAGAACGCGGTGATTACCCGACGCGCAAAGATCCTCAGGAGAGTTCATCCGGATCGCGGCTCAGCTGCACTGACAGAATAGTGGCAAGAGCCGCGGCGGGGATCCCAAACGTCAAGATCGCAGCCGCGAAGAGGGTACCCACCAGCAAGGCAAATCCCCCGACCGAAGCCTGGCTCTCGAGCATGGTTGCCACGGCCAGGATGATGGCCGCCGGAGTTACGCCGCCGAGGACGCCGGAGAGAAGCGGAGAAAAGCGCAGGTGGTGAAGACCGGCTGCCAAGGTAGCCGAGGTGAGAGTGGTGCCGATCAAGAAGACCGTGGGCCAGAAGGTGCCGTTCTCGTGCACTGCGCCATTATAGCCGGATCAGGAGGAGTTTGTCCCTCTGCCTTTCCTCCCCTGCATTTGCAGGAGAGGGGGACCGCACGAAACGCGGTTGAGGGGGCTCGTCCCCTCCACCGGATTTCAGCTGGTCCCCCTCCCCTCGAAATGGACGGGGGGATAGAGAGGGGCAATCGCCACCAGCTTTCGGAGGGACCGTGCTTGCCCGCTTACTCCTCGCCGCCACCCTGCTTCTTGTTCCGGCCATGATCGACGCCCGCCCGCGCGCCCGGGAGGCGGGGATCGAGATCGGCATCCTCCCGCCAGGGCCGTTGAACGCGATCACCGACGTCGCCGGCGTTCGGGTCGGCCATGTCACGCTCGTCGAGGGGCAGAACATCCGGACCGGAGTGACCGCGATCCTGCCGCATGGCGGCAATCTCTATCAGGACAAGGTCCCGGCCGGCTTCGCCGTCGGCAATGGCTACGGCAAGTTTATGGGCTCCACCCAGATCGCCGAACTGGGGGAGATCGAGACGCCGGTCCTGCTCACCAACACGCTGAACGTGCCGGAGGCGGCGTCGGCGATCGTCGACTGGACGCTGCGCCAGCCTGGCAACGAGGAGGTTCGGTCGGTGAACGCCGTCGTCGGCGAGACCAATGACGGCTATCTCAACGACATCCGGGCGCGGCGGGTCACGCCGGCAGATGGCGTCGCCGCCATTGCGGCGGCCCGAGGCGGGCCGGTGGCCGAAGGCGCGGTCGGAGCGGGGACGGGAACCATCGCCTTCGACTGGAAGGGCGGCATCGGCACCAGCTCGCGCCGGCTGCCAGCCGTGCTGGGCGGCTGGACCGTCGGTGTGCTCGTCCAGACCAATTATGGCGGCGTGCTCAGTGTCGACGGAATCCGCGTCGGCGAGGCGCTCGGCCGCTACATGATGCGCCAGGCGCTCGAGACGCAGTCCGGCGACGGATCGGTGATCGTCGTCATCGCCACCGATGCGCCGCTCTCCGACCGCAATCTCGAGCGGCTGGCCCGCCGGGCGTTCCTCGGCATCGGCCGAACCGGCTCACCGATGACCAACGGCTCCGGCGACTATGCGATCGCCTTCTCGACGCATGAAGGGGGGCGGCGGACGGCCGCTCGACGAGCGGCGGCGGCAACTTTCGAGGAGCTGCCGAACGAGGCGGTGACACCGCTGTTCCAGGCGGTCGTCGAAGCGACGGAAGAGGCGGTGCTGAACTCGATGTTCGCGGCGGAGACGACGGACGGTCATCGCGGCCGGATCGAGGCACTGCCGGTGGAGGAGGTGGTGCGGCTGCACCGCGCCGGGCGCTAGCCGCTCGACGCCTGGCAGGCGCCATGGACAATTCAGCCGCCATTCAGGCCTGCGGATGAGATAGTATCACATAAATCGCGGGAGATGGATCATGCGCGCGCTCGTCCTGGCTTCGATCTCGGCCTTGCTGATCAGCGGCCTTCCGCCGACCCCGCTGCCCGACGCCGCCGCCCAGCCTTCGGCGCGCGCTCCGGCGAATATCGATCCCGACGAGATCTGCGCGCCCTTCATCCGCGATTGGCGGGATGGCGACGGCGGCTATGTCGGCGGCCGCGGCCGCGGATTCTCCGGCGCGTTGCGATCGGCTCCGCCCCCGCCGCCCTCCGCTCCGTCGCCGGTGGTGACGCAGGAGCGGGCTCTCGGTCGGGTCTCTGTCGCGCCGATGCCGATGAGCCCGGTCCGTCGGCTGCCGAGCGAAGATCGCGAACGCTATGCCGGCGAGGAAGTCGCGCAGATCGAGGCCGTTGCGGACGCCCCGGTCTCGACCTTCGGCGTCGACGTCGACACCGGCAGCTATGCCAATGTCCGGCGGATGCTGAACGCCGGCAGGCTGCCGCCTCAGGCTGCGGTGCGCACGGAGGAGATGCTGAACTACTTCCGCTACGATTATCCCAAGCCGGAGGATCGGACGCGGCCGTTCAGCATCAGCACCGACATGACGACGACGCCCTGGAACGGGGAGACCCGGCTGCTGCGCATCGGCCTGCGCGGCTACGATCTGGGCGGCGAGGGCCGACCGCCGGCTAACCTCGTCTTCCTGATCGACGTGTCGGGATCGATGGCGACGCCCGACAAGCTGCCGCTCGTGCAATGCTCGCTCGCCTTGCTGGCGAGCCGGCTCGAGCGGCAGGATCGGGTGGCAATCGTCGTCTATGCCGGCGCGGCCGGACTCGTGCTTGAGCCGACCTCGAGCCGCACCCAGGTGATGGAAGCGCTCGGCCGTTTGCGCGCAGGCGGATCGACCGCGGGCGCGGCCGGCATCCAGCTCGCCTACCAGACCGCCCGATCGAACATGATCCGAGGCGGAATCAACCGGGTCGTGCTCGCCACCGACGGCGACTTCAACGTCGGCGTCACCAGCAACGAAACATTGGTCGACATGGTGGAGCGCGAGCGCGAGGGCGGCATCACTCTGACCACCCTCGGCTTCGGCACCGGCAATTACAACGAAGCGATGATGGAGCAGATCGCCGATCACGGGAACGGCAATTACGCCTATATCGATTCGGCGCGGGAGGCGCAGAAGGTGCTCGACGAGGAGCTCGCCTCCACCCTGTTCACCATCGCCCAGGACGTGAAGATCCAGGTCGAGTTCAATCCCGCTCATGTCAGCGAATATCGCCTGATCGGCTATGAGAACCGGACGCTGGCGGAGGAGGATTTCGACAATGACCGCGTCGATGCCGGAGATATCGGCGCCGGCCACCAGGTCACCGCGCTGTACGAGATCGTCCCGGCGGGTGGCCGCGGCTGGCTGCCCGAACGGCGCTACCCTGCCAATCGCCGCACGGCAGAAGGTGCGCCGTCCGACGAGCTCGCCTATCTGCGCCTGCGCTACAAGCTGCCTGGCGAGACCGACTCGCGTCTGATCGAGCAGCCGGTGCGAGCCGGGCTGGTGCAAACGGCGCAGGCGCCGACCGGCGACAGCGCATTCGCCGCCGCCGTCGCGGCCTACGGTCAGTTGCTCCGCGGAGACACGAACCTGGGGCGCTTCAGCTTCGCCGATGCCCGCGCGCTGGCCCTGCGCGCGCGGAGCGACGATTTCTGGCGCCGCGAGTTCGTGCGGCTGACGGAACTGGCCGAGCGGCAGCCATTCGCCAGCGGCCAAAAATGAGGTCGGTCGGTCAGGCCGGGCGCCTGAACTTCATCACGAACTGGTCGGTGCGGCCGCGTATCGCGGGTTCGAACACGGGACTGCGATGATCGTCGGCCGGATTGCGCAGGATGTTGCTCGAGCCGAGATATTCGAAGCCGGCCGCCTCGACCTGCTGGCGGACCGTCTCCGGGTCGATCCGATGGAGCTGCTCGGTATCGCGCATGCCCGACCCCGACTCGGCAGCGTGATCGATGATGAAGAAGGTGCCGCCGGGCTTGAGCATGGCGAAGACGGCGCGGTTCAGCTGTGCCGGATCGATGCGGCCCATGAACTCGTCGGGATAATCGTGATAATTCTGGGAGGTCCACACCATGTCGAGCGGCTCGCTCGCGGTCAGGATCGGGTTCGACTGCACCTCGACGCGGACATTGGCATAATGAGGGCTGGCGGCGAGTTGGCGCAGCGTCGCGACATTTCCTTCCGAGTAGCGGGCGTAGTTTTGCGGCCAGACGGCATGGACGCGTCCCTCGGGACCGACAATCCGGCTGAAGATCCGCGTCCAATAGCCGTCGCCGGGGATGAGATCGAGGACGCGGTCACCCGCCTTCAGGCCGGACAAGGCGATCAGTTCGCCGGGCCTGCGGCGCTCGTCGGCATTTCGGTGCGCGGCCCGCTCGGGATCGGCGAGCGCGGCCGTCACATATTCTGGAATGACGGGGGAGTCCGGCAGGGTGGGCGCGACGGCATTCGCGCTCTGGTCGTTACCAGCCTTCGCTTGCTCGCCGCCGCCACTTCCGCAACCCGCCAGGATTCCGGCAAGCATCATAGTGATGAACCACCTGCGCATCGCCTTTTCCTCCCGTTTCGGGGTCGCACCGACCGGTGGTCGAGGCCCGGCCGCTTCGACCAAGACATTATCCGGTTCGACAAAAGGCGCGCGCGAGGCCTCAGCGGCGGGTGATCCAATAATGATATTGGGTGACCCGGGACACGACAGGCCGCCCATCCCGCCCTCGGGCGGGCGCGAACCTGTAGCGACGTTCGATCAACTCGCAGGTCGCGGTATCGAGGAAAGCATTGCCGCTTGACCGCGCCACGCGGCAGTCCCGGGCGCGACCATGAGCGGTGATCGTGATCACGACACGTACGGTGCCGCCGATCCCGGCCATGGCGGGAATAGCGGGATAATCCGCGTCAGTGATGGTTCCCCCTATATGCCGGGCAGGGCGGCTTCGGTCGCGTCCCCGATATTGGCTGAGCCGGTCCTCGGCGGCAGCGCCGCCATCACCCCCTAGGCGTTCGCCGCCGCCGCTCCCGCCCGCCCCTGAATCCATAGTGCCACCGGTTCCGCTTGCCGTCGCCGTCGACGGATTTTCCGCCCGGACTTCAGGGATCGAGGTCATTTGCGTCACCGGGGCCTCGGCTGAACGCGGTGCTGGCTCCAATGTCGGTGGAACAGGCCGATCCACATGGGAAGGGCCGCCATCCTCTGCCTTCCTTGGCCTCGCCCTCTCGACGGGTTCGTCGCGCAAGATTGTGGAAGGAGTGTCCTCGGCGGGCTCAGCCGAAGGAGGATCGATCAGACGAACGGGCTCCAGCTGCGACTGGTCGGAAACCGCCAGCGAGACGTTCAGCCCCCAAAGCAGGATCGCCGCGATCGTCCCCTGGACGAGGACGGCGCCGAGGAGCGACCCGGCCCGGTCGCGCGCACGAGAGCGAGCGGCTGCCATTGCGCGATTGTTGGCGACAGCCATGAAAATGGCAAGACCTGTCGCTGTATTCGACAGCTTCGCAAGGAAGTATCGGGGACGGCCGGAGTAGTTCGCCCTAAACGTCGAGGTTCGCGACGTTGAGCGCATTCTCCTGGATGAAGTCGCGCCTCGGTTCGACCACGTCGCCCATCAGGCGGGTGAAGATCTCGTCGGCCAAGTCGGCCTGGGCGATCTCGACGCGCAGCAGCGAGCGGTTGGCCGGGTCAAGCGTGGTCTCCCAGAGCTGCTCCGCATTCATCTCACCGAGACCCTTGTAGCGCTGGACGGAGAGCCCCTTGCGGCCGGCGGCGAGGATCGCCTCGAGCAGCTCGCTTGGCCGCGTCACCCGCGCGCCCTTGGTCGGGATGGCGGGCTGATCGTCGGCCTCGTCGTCGGTCGATTCCGTCCCGGCCTCGTCGGATTCGGCGGCAGCGGCCTGGGCCAGCTTGACCGAGACCAAACGCGACGGCTTGGCATAGGCCTCCGCCTGCTCGGCGGCGAGGCCATGCAGCTTGCGAGCCTCGGCCGAGACCAGGAACTTGTGGTCGACGACATGGTGGTCGGTGACCCCGCGCCACAGGCGGCGGATCAGAAAATCTCCGTCCGCGCCAACCTCGGCGGTCCATCTCCCGCCTTCGCCCGACCCGCTTTCTCCGAGGTTCAGCCATTCGGCCGCTCGCGCCAGCGCACCGGCACGACCGGTGCCATCCAGCAGCGGATCGAGTGCGCCCGCCAGCGCCACCGCCTCGATGATCGCGGGATCATAGCGGCGCGGCACGTAGCGCATCAGGCTGCGCATACGCCGGGCATGGTCGGCGAGGCCGCGCAGATCGTCGCCCGAGCGCGCGCCCTCCGCCGTCTCCAGCACCATCCCGCCAATGCCCGCCTGGACGAGATACTCGTCGAGCGCGGCATCGTCCTTGAGATAGACCTCGGAACGTCCCTTGGCGACCTTGTAGAGCGGCGGCTGGGCGATGAAGAGATGCCCGCGCTCGATGATCTGCGGCATCTGGCGGTAGAAAAAGGTCAGCAGCAGAGTGCGGATATGGGCGCCGTCGACGTCGGCGTCGGTCATGATCACGATCTTGTGATAGCGCAGTTTCTCGACGTCGAAATCGTCACGGCCGATGCCGGTGCCCATCGCCTGGATGAGGGTGCCCACCTCGCGCGAGGACAGCATCCGATCGAAGCGGGCGCGTTCGACGTTGAGGATCTTGCCGCGCAGGGGCAGGATCGCCTGATAGTGGCGGTCGCGACCCTGCTTGGCCGAGCCGCCGGCGCTGTCGCCCTCGACGAGGAACAGCTCCGACTTGGCCGGATCGCGCTCCTGGCAATCGGCGAGCTTGCCCGGCAGCGAAGCGACGCCGAGCACGCTCTTGCGGCTCGCTTCGCGCGCCTTGCGCGCCGCCTCGCGCGCGGCTGCGGCGTCGATGATCTTCTGGATGATGGTGCGGGCGTGCGCCGGATTCTCCTCGAGCCATTCGGCGAGCTTGTCGGCCATCAGGCTCTCGAGCGGCTGCCGCACCTCGGAGGAAACGAGCTTGTCCTTGGTCTGGCTGCCGAACTTGGGATCGGGAAGCTTGACCGAGACGATCGCCGTCAGCCCCTCGCGCATGTCGTCGCCGGTCAGGCTGACCTTCTCGCGCTTCATCATGCCCGATTTGTCGGCATAATTGTTGAGCGTGCGGGTGAGGGCGGCCCGGAAGGCGGCCAGGTGGGTGCCGCCGTCGCGCTGAGGGATGTTGTTGGTGAAGCAGAGGACCTGCTCGTAATAGCTGTCATTCCACTCGAGTGCGACCTCGATGCCTACCTCGTCGCGCTGGCCGGTGACCGAAATGGGCTCCGGGATGAGCGGCGTCTTGGCGCGATCGAGATAGCGCACGAAGGCCGCGATGCCGCCTTCGTAGAACAATTCGACATTCTTCTCTTCCTCGTGCCGGGCGTCGGTCAGGACAAGCCGCACGCCGCTGTTCAGGAAGGCGAGCTCGCGGAAGCGATGCTCCAGCGTATCGAAGTCGAACTCGGTGATCTTGAACGTCGCGGGCGAGGGCAGGAAAGTGACCTTGGTGCCCTTCTTGCCTGTCGGCGCGTCTCCGACCACCTTGAGCGGCGCCTCCGGCTCGCCGCCGCGGAACCGCATGAAATGCTCCTTGCCGTCGCGCCAAACGGTGAGATCGAGAATATCGGAGAGCGCGTTGACGACCGAGACGCCGACGCCGTGCAGGCCGCCCGATACCTTATAGGCGTTGGCGTCCGACGTATTCTCGAACTTCCCGCCGGCATGGAGCTGGGTCATGATCACCTCGGCCGCCGAGACTCCCTCCTCGGGGTGGATATCGGTCGGGATGCCGCGCCCATTATCCTCGACGGAGCAGGAGCCGTCGGGGTTGAGAATGATGCGGATGAGGTCGCAATGACCGGCCAGCGCCTCGTCGATCGCATTGTCGGAAACCTCGAACACCATGTGGTGGAGGCCCGATCCATCGTCGGTGTCGCCGATATACATTCCGGGCCGCTTGCGGACTGCGTCGAGCCCTTTCAGCACCTTGATGGATTCGGCGCCGTAGCTGCTTGAATTGGGGGAGGATGCCATAGCCAGGATATAGGGTCGAAAGGGCCGAAACCCAAGGAAAAACGCGGCTCGCGGCGAGACCGGGCGGCGCCGGCGGGAGCCCGCGTCAGACGGCTCGCACCGCTCCCTCGGCGACCTCGTACCACGATCCTTCACGCACCTCGGCGAACAGGCTCCGCTCGGTGCCCGTCATCCACACCTGGCCGTCCTCCCCGGCCAATCGCTCGAACAGAGCAGCCCTGCGGGAGGGATCGAGGTGGGCGGCGATCTCGTCGAGCAGCAGGATCGGCCGGCGACCGGAGCGCTCGGCGACGAGCGCCGCATGGGCCAGGATGATGCCGACGAGCAGCGCCTTCTGCTCGCCGGTGGAGCAGAGCGACGCGGGCTGGCCCTTGCCAAGATGGGTGACGGCGAGGTCGGTGCGGTGCGGCCCCGACAGCGCGCGGCCGGCCGCGGCGTCCCGCTCGCGCCCCGCCGCCAGGCGTGCGGCGAGATTCTCCTCCTCACCCCCTTCGAGCGCCAGTCCGGCTCGGGCGAACGGCCCCTCCGGTGCGGCCGCCAGCCGGTCCCCGAGCGCCTCGACGGTCTCGCGCCGCGCCTCCGCCAGAGCGGCGCCATGTTCGGCCATTCGGGCTTCGAGCGCGCCGAGCCAGGCGGTGTCGCGCGCACCCGGCTCCGCCAGCAATTTGTTGCGGGCGCGCATCGCCGCCTCGTAGCGATTCGCCTGCTGCCCGTGACCGGGTCGAAGGGCGAGCACGAGGCGGTCGAGGAAACGGCGACGCGCGGAGGCGCTTTCGGTGAACAGCCGGTCCATGGGCGGCGTCAGCCACAGCACCGACAGCCATTCCGAAAGGGAGTTGGCGGCGGCGGCGGCGCCGTTGATCCGCACCTGTCGCCTATCTGGCGCGGCCGCCGTCGTCCCGGTGCCGAGATCGATCGCCTCGTCTCCCGTCGAAAGCCGGGCCGCGACGGCGAAGCCTCCACCGCCCCCGCGTCGGGCCATGTCAGCGAGCGCGGCACCGCGCAGCCCGCGACCGGGAGAGAGGAGCGAGACCGCCTCGAGCAGGTTCGTCTTGCCGGCCCCATTCTCGCCCGTGAGGATGACGAAACCGGGTCCCGGCGCGGCGAGGGCGTCCCGATAGGAGCGGAAATCGGTCAGGCTGAGGCGGGAAACGAACACGGTTGCGCCTGTAAGGGATCGCCGCGCACCTTCAACCGCGTCGCGGCCTCTTCCCCATTCAAGGGACAAAGGGGTAGGCGGGAACGACGATGGAGGAGCAACCGACGATAGAGAAGCTCGCGGTCGACGGAAACCGCCTCACCCTGCTGCCCGACGGCGCCCAGCGTCTCGAGGCGCTGATCCGGCTCATCGACGACGCCCAGGAGACGCTGCGGATCCTCTATTACATCTGGGAGAATGACGCGACCGGACGGCGGGTGCGCGACGCCCTGACGCAGGCATGCCGCCGCGGCGTCACGGTGTCGCTGCTCGTCGACGGATTCGGCGCAGCCAACGCCACCGAAGCCTTCTTCCAGCCACTGGTCGAGGCCGGCTGCCGCTTCTGCCGCTTCGTTCCGCGCTTCGGCCGCCGCTACCTCCTGCGCAACCATCAGAAGCTCGCTCTCGCCGACGGCAGCCGGGTCATCATCGGCGGGTTCAACATCGCCGACGAATATTTCGGCACGATCGAGAGCGGCGCATGGCGAGATCTCGGCCTGCTCGTCGAGGGGCCGGGCGTCGCCTGCCTCGCGCCCTATTTCGACGATCTCTTCAGATGGGCGGCGAAAAGCGACGCGCGGATTCGTGACCTTCGACGCATCCTCGGCCGCCGCAGCGTGACCGAAGGCAAGCTCCACTGGCTGTTCGGAGGGCCCACCCGGAGGTTGAGCCCATGGGCCCGCGCCTTCCGCCGCGACCTCAGGTCGGCGAAACGGCTCGATCTCGTCGCCGCCTATTTCGCGCCCGGCCCGGCGCTGCTCCGGAGGAGCGGCAACGTGGCCCGGCGCGGTAAAGTTCGACTGGTCACCGCCGCGAGGTCGGACAACAGCGCCACCATCGGCGCCGCCCGCCACAGCTACTGGCTTCTGCTGAAACGCGGGGTGCGGATCTTCGAGTATCAGCCGACCAAGCTGCACATCAAATTGTTCGTGCTCGACGAGGTCGTTCACATCGGATCGGCCAATTTCGACATGCGAAGTCTCTATCTGAATCTCGAGATGATGCTGCGGGTCGAGGATGCCGCCTTCGCCGAGGCCATGCGCCGTTTCGTCGACGGCGAAATCGCGCAGTCGATCGAGATCACGATGGAGGCGCACCGCGGGCAGCGCACCTTGTTCAATCGGCTGCGATGGGGCTTCGCCTATTTCCTGGTCGCGATCGCCGACTACCGCATTTCCCACCAGCTGAACTTCAGCGGCGAGCCGATGCCGAGCTGACCCGGCGCGGACCGCTCAGTCCTTCCAGGCCCAGAAGAGATGGCAGGGGGGGATGTTAACCCATTCGAAGCCGCGGTCGATGCGGTCGAAATGGGGTGCCAGGAATTCGCGCACCTTCGGGGAGAATTGATAGACCAGGAAGGCGCCGCCGGGACGCAGGGCCGCCGCGGTCTGCTCGGCGATCTGCGGTCCGACACCGGCCGGGAGGGTCGAGAAGGGCAGGCCCGAGAGGATATAATCGGCATGCTCGAAGCCGCAATCGGCGATGATCTGCCGGACGTCGGCCGCCGAGCCAGTGACTGAGAAGAGGCGGCTGTCGGCGAACTTGCGGCGCAGGTAGCGGGTGAAATCCGGGTTCGTGTCGATCGCGACGAGGGTCGCATCCGGCGCCATTCGTTGGAGCAAATGCTCGGTGAAGGTGCCGACGCCCGGGCCATATTCGACGAACAGCTTGCAATTCGCCCAATCCACCGGCTCGAGCATCCTGTCGATCACCGCCTTGGACGACGGGATCACCGATCCCACCATGACGGGGTGCTTGATGAAGCCGCGCAGGAAATGCCACAGGGGGCCGCCGGTCACCTCTCGTGCGAGCCGGCCGTCTCTGCGTGCTTCGTCCCAGGATGCCGACATGCTGCCTTCCAAGAAAATGCGGAAAGATCGTGCGTTGGCAAAATGCCGGTCGATTGGCAAGCTGCAAGCGCCCCATCCTCGTCCGGCGTCAAACCGCCGAGCGCCGCCAAGGCTCCATGCGGGCGTAGCTTCCCTCCGAAAAAATCGAGGCTAATGACCGGGTTCGGACTATCTGGCGAGCGGTTCGCCTTGCTCTTTTCGGTCATGCTCGTCGCGGCGGCGGGCAATACCGCGATGCAGTCGCTGTTGCCCGCGATCGGCCGCGAGCTCGGCGTCGCCGACATCTGGGTGGCGGTGGCGTTCAGCCTATCCGCCCTGATCTGGGTGGTGACGGCGCCGCACTGGGCGCATCGGGCCGACCGGCGCGGCCGGCGAGCCCTGATGCGGCTCGGCCTGTGGGGATTCATTCTGTCCATGCTGGTCTGCGGCGGTGCGTTGGCCGCCGGACTGGCAGGCTGGCTAGCGCCAATGACCGTGTTCGTCGTGTTCATGCTCGGCCGGACTATCTACGGCGCCTTCGGCTCGGCCTCGCCGCCGGCGGTGCAGGCCTATATCGCGGCGCGGACGGACGGCCAGCAGAGAACGAGCGCGCTGGCCGCCATCGCCTCCTCCTTCGGCCTCGGCACCGTGATCGGTCCGGCGATCGCGCCGCTCTTCATCTTCGAGCCGCTCGGCCTGTCGGCCCCGCTGGTCGTGTTCGCCGCGATCGGCGCGCTGGTGTTGACGGCGCTGGCGCTTCGGCTTCCCGACGACACGCCAAAGACCGAGGCCAAGGGCGAGATCGTCTCTTATCCCTCCATCGGCGGCGTGGGAGGAGGCCCCGCCGCTCCCGCCGCGAGCGCGGCAGCCGCACGGCCGCGGCGCAAGCAAGCGGCACCGCCGCGATTGGCGTGGCGGGACCCGCGTGTGCTGCCGTGGCATATCATCGGTACCGCCGGCGGCCACGGCCATGCCGCGCTGCTTGGCGTGATCGGCTTCCTCGTGATCGATCGGCTGGCCTTGCCGCTCGACCACGCCCAGCAATGGATCGCGATCGTGCTGATCGCGGGAGCGGCGGCCTCGCTGCTGGCGCAATGGTGGCTGATCCCCCAGCTCGGCCTGGATCCGCGCCAGCTCGTCATCTGGGGTTCGCTGGTGGCGGCGGCGGGGCTGGTCGTCACCGGTTTCTCGCGCGGCGTCTATGGCATCGTCATGGGCTTCGCTCTGGCCTCGCTCGGCTTCGGGCTGTTCCGGCCGGGCTTCACCAGCGGCGCGTCGCTTGCGGTGGCGCCGCACGAGCAGAATGCCGTCGCCGGGATGGTCACGTCGGTGAACGGAGTCGCGTTCGTCGCTGCGCCGGCGCTCGGCGTGCTGCTCTACGGCTTCGCAATCCCCGTGCCGTTCGTCGCGAGCGCCGTGCTGATGGCAGCGCTCGCGACCTGGACCGCCTTCGGGTTCAGTCCTTCACGCCCCTCGGAGTGAGCATGCCAGGCTGGATGAAGCCGATGCCGCCGGCATTCGCGCTTCGCGCATCCTGCTTGAGATGGGCCTGGATCTGCTCGTAGTCACGCTCCATCTCGGGCGTGACCGAGGCACGGGTCTCCTTCAGCGCACGCTCGAACTCGGCCATTGTCACGTCCCGCGCCTCGATAGAGCCGCGAAGCGCGAACAGACCGGCGCGGCGGACCAGATCCTCGAGGTCGGCCCCGGTGAAGCGCTGGGCGCGTTCGGCGAGGTCGTCGAGATCGACGTCCGCGGCGAGCGGCATGCCCTTGGTGTGAATCCCCAAAATATGCCGACGGCCGGCCCGGTCGGGAACGGGAACGTAGATCAGCTCATCGAAGCGGCCCGGCCGGAGCAAGGCGGGATCGATCAAATTGGGTCGGTTGGTGGCCCCGATCACCACGACCGACTGCAGCTCCTCGAGCCCGTCCATCTCGGCGAGGATCGTGTTGACCACGCGCTCGGTCACCTGGGGCTCGCCGAGGCCGCCGCCACGGGCCGGGACCAGGCTGTCGAGCTCGTCGATGAAGATGACCGTCGGCGCCACCTGGCGGGCGCGGGCGAACAGCCGGGCAATCTGCTGCTCGCTCTCGCCATACCATTTGGACAGGAGATCCGACGATTTCGTCGCGATGAAGTTCGCCTCCGCTTCCCGGGCGGTCGCCTTGGCGAGCAGCGTCTTGCCTGTGCCCGGCGGGCCATAAAGGAGGAAGCCCTTGGCCGGACGGATGCCGAGCCGGCGGAAGGCGTCCGGATGACGGAGCGGAAGCTCGACCCCTTCCCGAAGTCGCTCGCGCACCTCGTCGACGCCGCCGACATCGTCCCAGCGCGTCGTCGGCATCTGTACCATCACCTCGCGCATCGCCGAGGGCTGGACGCGCTTCAGCGCCTCCTCGAAGTCCTTGCGGGTGACGGAAAGGTTGTCGAGCACTTCCGGGGGAATGGTGCCGTCCTCGAGGTTGAGACCCGGCATGATCCCGCGGACGGCCTCGATTGCCGCTTCCCGGGTGAGCGCAGCGAGGTCGGCACCGACGAATCCGTAGGTCTTGCGGGCGAGCTCGGGCAGATCGACGCCCTCACCGAGCGGCATGCCGCGCGTGTGGATGGCGAGGATCTCGCGGCGGCCGCTCTCGTCGGGGACGCCGACGATGATCTCGCGGTCGAAGCGGCCCGGCCGGCGCAGCGCCTCGTCGATCGCCTCGGGCCGATTGGTCGCAGCGATGACAACCAGGTTCTGGCGGGGCTCAAGCCCGTCCATCAGCGACAGCAATTGAGCGACGAGCCTTTTCTCGGTCTCGCCGGTGACCTGCCCGCGCTTCGGCGCGATCGAATCGATCTCGTCGATGAAGATGATCGAGGGAGCGGCGTTGCCGGCCTCCTCGAACAGCTCGCGCAGCTTCTTCTCGCTCTCGCCATAGGCAGACCCCATGATCTCGGGACCGGCGATGTGGAAGAAGCTGGCATCGCTTTCATTGGCGACGGCGCGGGCGAGCCGGGTCTTGCCGGTGCCCGGCGGGCCGTGCAGCAGCACGCCCTTGGGCGGATCGACGCCCAGCCGCTCGAATATCTCGGGATAGCGCAGCGGCAGCTCGACCATCTCGCGAAGCTGGTCGATGGTGCTGCCGATGCCGCCGATATCGTCATAGGTGACGTCGGCGCGGCGCGCCTCCTTGGCCTCGGTATATTCGGGCCGAAGCTCCACCTCGGTATTGGCGTCGATGAGGACGATCCCCTTGGGGACCGTGGACACCACTACCAGTCGGATCTCCTGCAGCGAGTAGGCCGGCGCGGTCAGCATCTGGCGCAGCTCGGGCGGGATGTCACCGCGCATGATCTGCTGCTGTCCGGTGGTGGCGACGACGTCACCCGCCGTGAGCGGCTTCATCCCGAAGCTGCGCTTGAGCGCATGGGCCGAGCCATGAAGACGCAAATTCTTGACCGCCGGCGCGAAGACGACCCGCTGGGCCGGCTTCGCTTCGGCCTTCGCCACCTCGACGAAATCGCCCGAGCCGATCTCCGCATTCGCGCGCTGGAGGCCGTCCAGGCGGATGATCGCCAAGCCTTCATCCTCCGGATAGGGGCCCACGGCACGAGCCGGCGTCGAGCGCTTGCCGATCAGCTCGATGACGTCGCCCTCGGCGAGACCGAGCTCGTTCATCATCGCGCGCGGGAGCCGAGCGATGCCCCGGCCACTATCGTCCGGCCGCATCGTCGCGACCTGCAGGCGCCGCGGCCTGCGTTCTTCGTCCGCCATCAGCTCTCGCCTCCTCTTGCGCCCCACATAGGAACCCACAACGGGTGGTCAAAGCGGCGGTTCAAAAAAGGGGCGGCGGCCAGCCTGCGGAAGATAAAAAAAGGCCGACCCGAAGGCCGGCCTGGAAAGTTTTTAGGAGAGGATGCCTGAAAGGCGAGACCTCTTTCGCAGTTGCACATCTATTGTGCAAGTGCGAAGAAATTCACTATGATTGCAAAATATGCAACCGGCCGGCGCCCGCCTGACGCTGATAGAGGTGATTATTTCCCCTTGCACAAAGCGGTCATCGCTTTGTGCAATGCAGCAATCTTGCCTTGTCTGGAGAGGAAAGAATGAAGCGCCTGCCCCCCTTGTCCGCCCTCGAGGCGTTTGTTCACGCCGCGCGCACCGGCTCGGTCAAGGCGGCCGCCGAAGCGCTGGCTCTGTCATCGCCGGCGCTGACACGGCGCATTCAATCGCTGGAACGGCGAATCGGACATCCGCTGTTCGATCGCCGCCATCAGTCCATCCATCTCAACGAGGCCGGGGAGCGGCTGATTGCCGAGGTCGGGCCGGCGCTCGACGCGCTCGCCCTGGCCATCGATCGGGCCGGCGGACAAGGCGAGTTGATGCGCCTGAGGCTGTCGGCGCTTCCGCTCTTCGCCTCCTTCCAGCTGATGCCGCGCCTGCCGCGCCTGCGCGCCATCGAGCCGGACCTGCATATCGACATCGAGACCAGGCCACACGCGCTGGCGCGCCTGGACGAGGGTCTCGACGTTGCGATCGTTCTCACGCGAGAGGTCGAACCGCCTTATTATTCCCGTCGGCTGGGGGCCAACCGGGTCGTGGCGATCGGCGCCCGTCACTTGGGCGAGGGACCGGGGGCGCTGAGGACGCCGGCGCAGCTCGCCGATGCAACCGTGCTCCTCCACCAGGATTTGCCGGACGCCTTCGATCATTGGCGCGAGGCCGTCGGCCTGCCCGATCTCAAGCCGGCCGCGGTCGACCATTTCGATTCCGGCCAGCTCATCCTCAACGCTGCCGCCGAGGGGCTCGGCATTGCCTTCATGTTCGAGATGCATCTCGAAGGCGCGCACGATCCGCGGCTGGTGAGGCTCTTCGACGTCAGCGTCGAGAGCCCCTACGCCTATTGGTTCGCGTGCCGGCGCTCGGCTCTCACCCGCCGGCCGGTGCGCATCTTCCACGACTGGCTGATCGAGGAGCTCGGCTGAAGCTCGTCGGGCCTTCCGACCCGGGGCTCAGGGCCGGAGGCTAGCCTTGACGATCTTGCCGGGGGCGCGCGGCGGCTCGCCCTTGGGAAGGGCGTCGACGTGCTCCATCCCCTCAACCACCTGGCCCCAGACCGTATATTGCCCATCGAGGAAACGGCAGTCGTCGAAGCAGATGAAGAACTGGCTGTTGGCACTGTTCGGATCGTTGGTTCGGGCCATCGAGGCGGTGCCGCGCACGTGCGGCTCGCGGCTGAACTCGGCCTTGAGGTCGGGCCTGGGCGAGCCGCCCGTGCCGGTGCCGGTTGGATCGCCGCCCTGGGCCATGAAGCCGTCAATGACGCGATGGAAGACGACGCCGTCATAGAAGCCTTCCTGAGCAAGCTCCCGGATCCGCTCGACATGGCCCGGGGCCAGATCGGGACGCAGGCGAATGACGACATCGCCGCCGCTGTCCAGATTGAAGACCAGAGTGTTCAGTTCGTCGGCCATGATCGACTCCTCGCATGTCGGGTTGGGGGCCCCTTAATCGCGACGGACGGCAAGCGCCACCCCGCCTCGACAGCCGTGGTCGACGCGCCTAGGAAGCCACCCGGTCGAGGGTGCCGGTGTCGGGAGGAGCGAGATGAGCGACAGCGAACTCGAAGTCCCGCCCGAAGACATGCCCGTTGCGGAGCCGCCGGTCGAGAGCCGGCACGATCAGGATGACCGGCTGAAACCGGAATTCGTCCGCGAGGTTCTCGATCGAATAGAGGCGGGCGATCCGGACGGCGCCCGGGCTCTCGTCGAGCCCCTCCACCCGGCCGACATTGCCGACCTGCTCGAACTGGTCGACCGCGAGGAGCGCCGCGCGCTCGCCTCGGCCCTGGCCGAGATTCTCGACGGCGACGTCCTGGCCGAGATGAACGACTGGGTGCGCGAAGAGCTGATGGAAGCGCTCGAGCCGCACCAGGTCGCCGAGATTGCCGGCGAGCTCGAGACCGACGACGCGGTCGCCCTGATCGAGGACATGGAAGAGGAGGATCAGCGCGCCGTGCTGCGCGCGCTCGATCCGGACGATCGCGCCGCGATCGAAGAGGCGCTTTCCTTCCCGGAGGAATCCGCCGGGCGGCTCATGCGCCGAGACGCCGTCGCCGTGCCGGAACATTGGACCATCGGGCAAGTGATCGACTTCCTTCGATCGGGCGAGGACCTTGCCAACGATTTCTTCGAGATTTTCGTGGTGGATCCCTCGCATCGGCCGGTGGGAACGTGCCTCCTCTCGTGGATCCTGAGAACACCGCGCCGGATCAATGTCGCGGACGTCATGCAGCGCGAGCAGACGCTCATCCCCGTCGACATGGACCAGGAGGAGGTGGCGCTTCGCTTCCAGAAATATGCGCTCGTGTCCGCCGCCGTGGTCGATCAGTCCGGACGCCTGGTCGGGATGATCACGGTCGACGACATCGTCCACATCATTCAGGAGGAGGCGAGCGAGGACGCGCTGCTCATGTCCGGGGCGGGCGTCGAGGGCGACATCAACGAGCCGGTTCGCGACAGCTATAAGGCGCGCGTCCGCTGGCTGATCACCAACCTGCTGACCGCGCTCGTCAGCGCCACCATAATCCTCCAGTTCGGTGGCGCGATCGCCGAGATGGTCGCCCTCGCGGCCTTGGGACCGATCGTCGCTTCGATCGGCGGCAATGCCGGAACCCAGACCATGGCGGTCTCGGTGCGCGCGCTCGCGCTCAATCAGCTGACCCGATCGAATACCTGGCGGACGATCTGGCGCGAGATACTGGTCGCCTTGCTCAACGGGGTCACCATCGCCATTCTGCTCGGCGCGGGCGCCGCGCTGGTCTTCTCCGCCCCGCAGCTAGGCGCCGTGATCGCGGCGGCGATGATGATCAACATCCTTGTCGCCGGCCTGTCCGGAGTGGTCGTGCCCGTCGTCCTGGATCGTTTCGACCAGGATCCGGCCGTCGCGTCGTCGGTCTTCGTGACGATGATCACCGATTCGATGGGCTTTTTCGTCTTCCTGGGCCTGGCGGTCGCCACCGGTCTGGTCTGAAGGCGCCACTGGTTTGCCAAGCGCTTGATCGGAAAGGCTTCTCCCGGCATGGACTAGCCATGCCCAGCCTCCATATCACCAAGGTCGCGGTCGGCTGCGGCCACGTCGATGCGCTGCGCGAGCGTCAGCGGTCGCGGCTGCGGGACGGCTATGTCCCGATCCTCACTCGCTTCCTTCCCAAGCGGGCCGACGCGCTGATCGGCGGCTCGCTCTACTGGATCATCAAGCACCGATTCACCGTTCGCCAGACCATTTTCGGCTTCGAGCCGAGCGCGGCGGACCAGCGCACCATCATCCGCCTCGCACCCGAGTTGGTGCCGGTGCAGGCGCTGCCGAAGCGGGCGCACCAGGGCTGGCGCTATCTGGATCAGATCGATGCGCCGCCCGACCTCGACGGCCAGACCGACATCCTGGAGGCGCTACCGCCTCATGTGGCGCAGGAGCTGCTCGAACTGGCGCTGATCTAGACCGGATCGTGATCCGATTGCATCGGATGATCCCATGCGACTAGAAATCGCTCTTATTCATCGAGCTCGCGCGTTGCCGCAGCGGACGAGCTGGGCGCTCGAGCCGCGGAGGGTGCAGGACGGGCGGCCGCCTATGTCGATGGTGCCGAGACCGAGCGCGGTGATCGTGGCCTCGCGTTCGACGGAGACCGCGACCGCGCCGCTGCTGGCACTGGTGATGCGGGCATGGTCGGCGATCAGGCCAGCGGCGTCGAGGCTGCCCGTTCCCTGAATGTCGGCGGTCAGCGCCTCCACCCGGCCCGACAGCTCGATCGCGCCGGCGCCGGCCACTCCGAGTGACAGATTGTCGGCGTCAACCGCGGCGACGCTGATGCGACCGCTGCCCTCGACGGAGAGATCGGTCCTCAGACCCTCGAGCCGATCGATCTCGAGCCGGCCGGGACCGATCAGCCGCGCCGAGCGGAGCGAACGGGTGACCAGCACGATCGTCAGCGGCCCTTCCTGCGCCTCCGGATTGCCGCCCCAACGATGCCTGTTCCGGCGGATCCTGAGGGTCTGGCCGGAAGTGTCGAGGCTGAGGCGGTCCAGGCCGGCCTGCCCGCCAGAAGCCCGCGCGGACGCGCTGCGTCCCGCGATCAGGCGCACGATATAGGGACCCTCGACGACAATTCTGTCGAAGTCGTTGACCGAGAAGCGGCGCTCGGCGGCTGCCGCCGGACTCGAGGCCGCTGCGAGGAGGGCGAGCATGATGGCGAGGCGGTTCATGCGCGCCAGCATGCCCGAAATTGGTTAATGCTCAATCCCGGCCACGATCCACGACTCTAGGCACCGCAGTTGAGATCGCCCGAGCCCAGCTTCGACAGCGAGCAACGCGCCGTGCCGCGAACGTTGACGTTTCCCGAGCCGATGATGGAGCCGCCGACGGCCTCGCTCGCCTGAAGGCTCGCATCGCCGGACCCGGCGATGGAGACGGAGGCACGGCGGACCTGAAGGCCTTCGAGATCGGCATCGCCGGAACCCGCAATCGTGATATCGGTCTCCTCTGCCGTCCCGGCGGCACGGATATTGCCGGACCCCGCGATCGAGAATTCGGCGCGTCGCGCCTGAAGCGTGCCGATCTCGATGTCGCCCGAGCCCGCCACCGAAGCGTCGAATGCCTCCGCCTGGACCCGATCGATGCGCATGTCGCCCGATCCGCCGATAGATGCGCCCGCCAGGCTCGGCGCCGTCACGTAGACGGTCGCCCTGCCTTGATTGCGGCCGAACCAGCCATCGCGCCGGGTGGCAACGCGAAGCGTGCCATTCTCGACTCCAATTTCGAGATGATCGAGTGCCTCGGCATCGCCCTCGGCACGCACCGACGTCGTTCCGCCCACGGTCACGACGACATCGTGCGCGCCCTCCAGCGAAATCGACTGGAACGCGCCGACCTCGAAGCTGCGCGCGCCCGGGGCACGCGCCTCGCCACCGGCCGGGCCGCCGTCTCCGCCTTCGCCATTGGCCGACGTACACGCACCGAGCACCAGGGCCGCCGCGAAAAGCACAGAGCGCATCGCATCCTCCTCCTGCCTACTGTGTTATCTCTATAATACGCCAACTGCTGAAGGGCGCAAACGAAAAAGGCGGCCCGTTTCCAGGCCGCCCTTTCTTGACCGCAAATGCGGGGGCTCAGGCCTCGTCCTTCACCTTCTGATGAATGACCGCAGCCCGGTTCAGGATGTCGAGGATCTTCTCGAGCGCCCTCTTCTCGTCGACTTCCTCCATGGCGGCGAGCTCGCGCGCCAGGCGTGTGGAGGCCGCTTCGAAGATCTGACGCTCGGAATAGCTCTGCTCCGGCGCATCGTCCGGGCGGAACAGGTCGCGCACGACCTCTGCGATCGACACGAGGTCGCCCGAGTTGATCTTCGCCTCATATTCCTGAGCGCGGCGCGACCACATGGTGCGCTTCACCTTGGGCTTGCCCTTCAGGGTGGCGAGCGCCTCCTGCATTGTCTTGTCCGAGGAGAGCTTGCGCATGCCGACGCTTTCCGCCTTGTTGGTCGGGACGCGGAGCGTCATCTTTTCCTTTTCGAAGCGCAGAACGTAGAGTTCGAGCTGCATGCCGGCGATGTCCGTGCTCTGCAGGTCGATGACACGGCCGACGCCGTGCTTGGGGTATACGACATAATCGCCAACGTCGAAGCTCAACGCTTTCGTTGCCATCAATATGGACCTTCCCATGGAAATGGCCGCAATCGTACCCGACTAGCCTTGCATCCGTCCCGAAAGACGCAAACGCTGGTTCAGGTTGTGCGGCAATTCGCTGTTGATCACCGTCCGCGGACGCGGGTGCGCCCGCTTCGATAGCGTCGCCTATAGCAGCAAATGCGCCGGAAATCCACCCTTCAGCCCACGCACCGGCGGCAACCGGCCAGCCGATCTGCCCCAACGTCCCGTTCGGCCTCAGGTTCCGGCCGCGAGCGGTCAGTCGCCCTCGCCGGGATCCGCAGAGAAGTATTTCTCGAACTTGCCCTCCTCGCCTTTATGGTCGTCGGCGTCGGCGGGGGAATCTTTCTTGCGGGTGATGTTCGGCCATTCCGAGGAGTAGCTTGCGTTGAGCTCGAGCCATTTCTCGAGACCGCTCTCCGTGTCGGGCAGGATCGCCTCGGCCGGGCATTCGGGCTCGCAGACGCCGCAATCGATGCACTCGCTGGGATTGATGACGAGCATGTTCTCGCCTTCGTAGAAGCAGTCGACCGGACACACTTCGACGCAATCCATATATTTGCAGCGAATGCAGGCATCGGTGACGACGTAGGTCATTTGCGGCTTCTCCCGGAACGGCCTCCCCTAAGCGGGGCCGGCTTCGCTCGTCAATTCACAATAAAAGAGACGCGCCTCCGTCGGAGGGCCACGGCGTGCGGGCAGCTTCTCCACCCTGAGGACGCGGACCTGCCCGCGATGGGCGAAGCTGAGCACGTCCCCGATCCGGACCGGCGCGTGCGCGCGATCGATAATGCGGCCGCCGATCCGGATCCGCCCGTCCTCGGCGAGCGCCTGGGCGTCGCTGCGCGTCTTCACGATCCGTGCGAACCATAGGAACTTGTCGAGCCGGAGGCTGTCAGCCACCCTTGGGCTCCCCGCCGCCGGCCCGCAAGGCTTCGAGAGCGGCGAACGCATGGGACGACCGCTCCGTCCGCCGTCGTCGGCGCGGATCGCGGCCGCGCCACACCCATCCGGTGCCGTCGCCGTCCCTGAAGCCGATGTCGCGCATCAGCTTCGCGACGGCCTCGGAATGGAGACCCAGGGAGGTGACCAAGGCGGCGTCGACGGGTTCTCCTTCCTTGCCGCCCTTCACCTCGTGCGCGTGCCGGGCCAGCCGCTCGGCCATGTCGACACGGATCATCTGCGGTCCGGCAGCGCGGAAGCCGAGCCGCTCGAGCAGCGCCCGGGCCGCCGCCGGCGGCGAGGGCAGGACCACGCTCGATGGCGGCGGCAGCTCCGGCATGACGCCGCCGGCCGCGGCGGCGCGAAGTGCCGAGCGCCACCGCATCGCTTCCGGCTTCAGCACCGCGGGCATGAACAGGTCGAGCGCGCCGATGCGGATGCCGAGTCCGGTGATCCCGCGGCGCTGCTCGCGCGCGAGGCCGCGCAGCGGTTCCGCCACCTTGTCGCGCGCGACGATGCCGCCTTCGTCGACGAGCAAGGCGAGGATCGATCGCACGGCCGCCGGCGCAGCCGGCTCGCGCGCGGCCGCCCCCGCCGCGCGCAGCGGCGCGAGGTGCCGCTCGACCTGCCGGCGAATCCAGCCTGCGAGACGCTCGATCACCGCATCGCGACCGCGGGCCGATACGGAGTCGATCCGGCGATCGAGCTGGACGCGCGGCGACAGCAGATTCTTGCCCGGGCCGAGCCGCGCCACCTCGTGCCCGCGCCAGAGGATCGCCACCGGCGCATCCGGATCCGTCCGCAGCGAGAAATGCCCGTCGGTGTCGGCGACCAGTGCCGCCGCCCGTTTCTCATACTCGCCGGCAAGACGCCGCTCGGCGGTTGCCAGCAGCATCTTCCGATCGGCGTGCCGCGCGGCCGGATCGACCTCGAAGACGAAGCCATTGAGGCGGCCGATCGGATAGGCACCGACACTCACCTCGCCCTGCTCGTCGATCACGACCGGAAACTCCCCGGCTCCCTTGCGGCCAAGGTCCCGCATCAGAACCGAGGTCCGGCGGTCGACGAAGCGCTGGGTCAGCCGATCATGGAGCGCGTCGGACAGCTTCTCCTCCACCGCCATCGCCCGGTCGGCCATGGCCGCGGGATCGGCGACCCAGTCGGCGCGGTGGGCGATATAGGCCCAGGTGCGCACCCCGGCGAGTCGGTCGGCGAGGGTGTCGATGTCGCCCTGGACATTGTCGAGCCTGGCCACTTCGGCGGCATACCAATGCTGCGGGATGTGGCCGTCGCCTTCGCTGAGATGGCTGAAGATGCGCGCAACCAGCCGCGAATGATGTTCGGGGCCGGTCTTGCGGAAGTCGGGAAGCCCGCAGGCGGCCCAGAGCCGGCGGACATGGCCGCCCGCGGTCCGAGCGAGCACGAGCGGGTCTGCGGCGAGGAGGCGCAGCACGGCCAGGTCGACGGCTTCGGGCGCGGCGCGCAGCCCCGGACGATCCGGCCTCCGCTCGAGCGACCGGATCAGCGCCTCGACGCTTCCGAAATCGAGCTCGCTCTCACGCCAATAGAGGAAATCGAGCGGCGCGAACCGATGCTCCTCGATCGCCCCTATCTCCTCGGGCCGGAACTCGGCGAGGGCGTCGCCCTCCAGCGTCAGGGAGCCGAACGTCCCATCCCGCTGATGGCGCCCGGCCCGACCGGCAATCTGCGCCATCTCGGCGATGGTGAGCCGTCGGCGGCGATGCCCGTCGAACTTGGAGAGACCGGCGAAGGCGACATGGCTCACATCCATGTTGAGGCCCATGCCGATCGCATCGGTGGCGACGAGATAGTCGACCTCCCCCGCCTGGTACATCTCGACCTGGGCATTGCGGGTTCGCGGCGAGAGCGCCCCCATGACGACGGCAGCGCCGCCGCGCATCCGGCGAAGCATTTCCGCCACGGCATAGACCTGCTCGGCGGAGAAGGCGACGATGGCGCAACGCGGCGGTAGCCGGGACAGCTTGGCCGGTCCGGCATAGCTGAGAGTGGAGAAACGCGGGCGGCCGACGATCTCCGCTTTCGGCAGCAGCCGGCGGACCATGGGCGCGAGGCTTTCCGAGCCCAGGATCATCGTCTCCTCGCGGCCGCGAGCGCGCAGGATGCGATCGGTGAAGACGTGGCCGCGCTCCGGATCGGCGCCGAGCTGAGCCTCGTCGATGGCAACGAAGGCGAAGTCGCGCTCGGCCGGCCCCCCGCCGCTGCTCATCACGGGCATGGACTCCGCGGTGCACAAGAACCAGCGCGCCTTTTCGGGCAGTATCTTTTCCTCGCCGGTCAGCAGCGCCACCTGACTCTCGCCCTTCAGCTTCACCACCCGGTCGTAGACCTCGCGCGCGAGCAGGCGGAGGGGAAAGCCGATCATGCCGGAAGAATGTCCGCACATCCGCTCGACCGCGAGATGGGTCTTGCCGGTGTTGGTCGGCCCGAGGATGGCCTTGAGCGGCGCGGGGGCAAAGGCGTTCATGACAGCTCCCCCTAGATCGGCGCACCGCCGGCAATTCGCAACCATTTCCGCCGTTTGCCCATCGCTGCTCCGCTCGTCGGCCGGCTACTTCGCTTCGTCGCAACGGTCCGCCGTCAGCGCCCGAGGTAATTTGACTTTAACCTCTTTTCTTCACACCTCTGGGACCTGCCGAGCGGGGTGCGCGGTGGGGGTTCAACGGGCGCGCGGGGACATACCGGCCTTGTATCAGTTTAACGATTTCGGCAACGGGCCGGGCAGCGGCACGGCCGCGCTCGCAATCGACGGCCGCAACCTTCGTGCGGCGACGGCGCGTCCGACATTCGGCAGCAAGACCAAGGGATTGGCTGCTCGTCTCGACGAGCTGGACCTCGTCGTCGACCTCGGCCAGCGCATCGGCTCGCGCGACTGGTTTCGCGGCCTCGCCACCTGTGCCGGCCTCTGCTACGCAGCCTGGTCGCTGGCGCCCAACTTGACGCCACTCGTCGGCGAAGCGCCGCCGCCGATGCCGGAAGCGCAGTTCGAGGAAACCCGCGCGCTTTCGATCGCGCCGCTTGCCTTCGGCGCCGACACCGGCCGCCGGATGGCGCCGACCGAACTCGTGCAGCCGCTCACGGACACGCCGGAGCGTCCGATCCTCGATCTGCGGGCGACGCTTGGCCGCGGCGATGGCCTCGCCCGGATGCTGGAGCGGGCCGGCGTCGGCAGCACCGAGGCCGACCGCGTCGCCACCCTGATCGGGGAGGCCCTGCCAATCGAGGATATCCGTCCCGGCACAGTGATGGATCTCACTCTCGGCCGGCGGCCGAACCGGCGCGTCGCCCGGCCGCTCGACAGACTGGCCTTCCGAGCCCGCTTCGATCTTCGGGTCGAGGTCAATCGGGTCGACGGCAGCCTCGTGCTCACCCGCATTCCGATCGCCGTCGACGAGACGCCGCTACGCATCCAAGGCCGCGTCGGCGCCAGCCTTTACCGGTCCGCCCGCGCGGCCGGCGTTCCGGCGCGCATCGTCGAAAGCTATATCCGCGCGCTCACCACCCAGGTCAGCGTCCCCTCCGGCCTCAATTCCGATGACCGCTTCGACATCATCGTCGAGCATCGCCGGGCCGCCACCGGCGAGACCGAGAGCGGTCAATTGCTCTATGCCGGGCTGGACCGGGCCAGCGGGCGCGACCTGCGGCTGATGCAGTGGACGAGCGGCGGCCGCTCGCAATGGTTCGAAGCGTCCGGCGTGGGCCGGGAAAGCGGCAGCTTCCAGCAGCCGGTACCGGGCCGGATCACCTCCAATTACGGGCTGCGGATGCACCCGATCCTGCGCTATTCGCGCATGCATCGCGGCATCGACTTCCGCGCCGCCTCGGGCACGCCGATCCTTGCCGCGGCGGACGGCCGAGTGACCCGCGCCGGCTGGGCCGGCGGCTATGGCCGTCAGGTCCGACTCGATCATGCTGGCGGCATCGCGACCTCCTATTCCCACATGAGCCGTATCGCGGTCAGCTCAGGCAGCCGGGTCCGCCGCGGTCAGGTGATCGGCTATGTCGGCTCGACCGGCCTGTCGACGGGACCGCATCTCCACTACGAGATGTACCGCAACGGCCGGCACGTGAACCCGCGCTCGGTCCGGTTCAGCGCCCGCGCCGAGCTGTCGGGCAGCGAACTCGCCAGCTTCCGAAGCCGGATGCGCGGCCTGCTGTCGACGCCGGTGGGCGCGGCGAGGGCCCAGGAACAGCAGGCGGCCGCCGCGGCCCCTTCCGCCGGCGAGCAGACCACGTCCTGAAGCAAGGCTTCTCCCGGCTCGCGCCGGGAGAAATTCATATGGGTGATGCTGTAGCGGGACCCCTAGCCCGTTCCTTTAGCGCCCCTGCGCCCGCCACCGCTTGACGACGCGGGTGACCATCGCATCCTCGTCGCCGCTGTGGCGCCACAGCTCCGAGAAGAGCGGGTCGGAAGAGGCAGGACGGCGGTCGCGCTCGAGGTCGTCGAAGGCGACCCGGATCGGGATCGACACGCCTTCGCCGCAGACGATGCACTCGCGGTTGCGAAGCGCCGGGATGACGTCGAGGAAGCCACGCGCGCCCTCCGGCATGGCGCTCTTGACGAATGCCTGGTCGCGATCGTTGTTGAGACGCATCGCGATGATCGTGCCGCACTGGGAAAGCACGCCTTCCGCGAGGTCGGAAGGACGCTGAGTGATCAGGCCGAGGGAGACGCCGTATTTGCGGCCCTCCTTGGCGATCCGCTCCAGAACCTTGCGGACGGCCTGGCCGCCGCCGGTCTTGTCGGCGGGAACATAGCGGTGCGCCTCTTCGCAGACCAGAAGGACGGGGCGCTGAACCTCGCTACGCGACCAAATGGCATAGTCGAAGACCAGGCGTGACAGCACCGCCACGACGACCGACACGATATCGGACGGCACGCCCGATACATCGATGATGGAGATCGGCTTTCCCTTCGCGGGAAGTCGGAAGATCCGGCTGATGAATGCACCCATCGAATCGGCGACGAGCATGCCCGAGAACATGAACTGGTAGCGCGGATCCGACTTCAGTTCGTCGATCTTGCCCTTGAGCCGCATGAACGGTGCGGTGTCGGTCGCCTTGTTGAGCAGGCCCATTTCGTGGGTGATCGCGTTGGTAAGATCCGAAAGCGTGTAGGGAATCGGCGAATCGACGGTGAGCTTGCTCAATCCCTCGGCGGCGCGATTCTTGCCCCGGGCCTGGAGCAAGCACTTGGCGAGGATGTCCATGTCACGCTGACGATCGGCGCCGGAGGAGGTGACGAATACCTCGCAATGCTCTTCGAAGTTCATCAGCCAGTAGGGCATGGCGAGATTGTCGACGTTGAACAGCTCGCCATGCCCCTTGAACGCGGCGGAATATTCGCCGTGCGGATCGATCATGACGATATGCCCCTCAGGCGACTGATCGCAGATACGGTGCATGATCAAGGCGGTGGCGGTCGACTTGCCGGTGCCGGTCGAGCCGAGCAGGGCAAAATGCTTGCCGAGGAACGCATCGACATAGAGCGCCGCGCGGACGTCCTTGGTCGGATAGACGGTGCCGATCTCGACGTGGGCGCGCTCGTCCGCGGCGAACATCTGCTTGAGATCGGAAGCCGTCACCGGGAAGACCTTGCTGCCCGGAATGGGATAGGCGGTGATGCCGCGCTTGAAGTTGATCAGCTTGCCGGTGGCCGAATCCTCGTCGCCCTCGCCCAGGAAGTCGATCTCCGCCACGACGACGCCGGCCTCGGCGTCGGCAACCTTGAGCTTGCGGACGTTGGCGAGCAACCAGCGCCGCCCCGAATCGATCTTGATCTGGCTGCCGACCTGCCCCGACATGGCGACGCTGGGGTCCGCGTCGCCAGCCAGCTCGGTCAGGCGGCGGCCGGCGATCTCGACGCTGGCGCCGCTGCCTGAAATCTCGACGACCTGACCGATCGTTTCATGCTTCGCGACAAGCTTGCGCGGCGGCGCGGAGCGCTGCCCGAGGTCCTGATCCTGTCCCGACATCGGAAAGCTGTGGATGTTCATCGCGTCGGCCATCGGCATCACCCCTGATACTTTTCAGAAGAGCGCCTTAGCCCGATCGGGTAAACAAGTGATTTGCAAGTGACTTAGACGAGACTCGTGACTCGGCGGCGCGGCCAGCGCCGAGGACAAGCAGATTCAACCGTAACGTCGCTGGAAGAGGCTGCTGGCACCCCAGCCGAGGAGGAGCGACAGCGCCACCGCGCTGACGCCGTAGGCGACCGACCATCGTTCGGCTGCTTCGGCGACGAACCGCTCGAAACCGAGCTTCTCGATCCGGATTTCGCGGGCGGCGCCGGCAATCACGCGGCCGTCGCGGATCAGGAAGGTCTCCGCCGTATAGGTACCGACGGGGACCCGGGCCGGGATACTGATCCGGG
Source organism: Sphingosinicella terrae (assembly GCF_003347635.1). Classification (GTDB taxonomy): domain Bacteria; phylum Pseudomonadota; class Alphaproteobacteria; order Sphingomonadales; family Sphingomonadaceae; genus Allosphingosinicella; species Allosphingosinicella terrae. The sequence continues at coordinate 5,207 of NZ_QDFY01000010.1, read as the reverse complement.
CACGATAGAGCACGCCTTCGCTGATTTCGACGCCGCGGGGATATTCGGCATAAAGCTGATGGCGCGCCCTCAGATCGAGGAGCCCCTGCTCGAACCGGCGCAACGTGCCGGCGGAGGTGCCCCCACCGGGCGAGAGCTGAAGATTGTCGAGGCCGAGCTCGTAGATGGCGGCGGTACGCTCGTCGATCAGCTGCGGGAGCGGGCGCGAGGACGCGACCGCGTAAAAGGACGGTGCCGAGCGGAACCGCACCCGCCCGACGTTCATCCAGATGCCCGCGACCTTCTGCTTCTCGCGCACGACGATCGGCTCGAGCGGCCCCTTGAGCACCACCGCGATGTCGGTGCTCCCCGGCTCCGGCGGCCGCCCGCCGGGATAGATGATGGCGCCGAACAGGAGCAGCTCCGCGCCCGCGAAGCTGTAGCGTATCTCGATATTGCGGTCGGAGACATCCGGCACGAGGCGCGGCTCGGCCTGTGCGAGGAGGAGCGGCGCCGCTACCGCGAGACCAAGCGCGCGCAGCGAAGCCCTCACAGCATCTGCACCGTGTAGATCTCTTCCGGACGCCAGCCAAGCTGCAGCGCCATGCGGAAGGCGACGCCGAGTACGACGATAGCCAGAATCATCCTCAGGAGCTCCGGCTTCATCGTCTGGGCGAAACGGGCGCCATATTGGGCTCCGATCACCGAGCCGATGAGCAGCAGGCCGGCCAGGACGATGTCGACGGAACGGGTCGTTGTCGCGTGGACCAAGGTGGTGACTGCGGTGACGAACAGGATCTGCAGCAGCGAAGTGCCGACCACGACCTGGGCCGACATGCCGAGCAGATAGATCATCGCGGGCACCATGATGAAGCCGCCGCCGATGCCGAGCAGCACGGTGAGCAGCCCCGAGACGAAGCCGAGCCCGAGAGGGGCCAGAGGCGAGATGTACAGTCCGGAACGGTAGAAGCGCCACCGCATCGGCAAGGCCGCAATGAGCGGATTGTGGCGGCGCGCGGGCCGGTCGGCATTCCGCCTTGACGGCTTGAGGATGTCGAGCGCGGTCGCCGATTCCTTGGCCATCATGAATCCAATGCTTCCGAGCAGGAGCACGTACAGCAAGGAGATGACGGTATCGATCTGGCCCGAATCCTGGAGGAGACGGAAGAGCAGGCCGCCCGTGATCGATCCGATGACGCCGCCGACGATGATCACGGCGCCCATCCGCATGTCGACGCCGCGCCGGCGGCGATGGGCGAGCACACCGGAGATGCTGGTGCCGGTGATCTGGGTGGTCGCCGAGGCAACGGCGACCGCCGGCGGTATTCCGTAGAAGATCAGGATAGGGGTGGTGAGGAAGCCGCCGCCGACGCCGACCATGCCGGTCAGCAACCCGACCAGGCCGCCGAGGCCGATGATCACCAGCGCATTCACGGAGAGCCCGGCGATCGGCAGGTAGATATCCATCGGGCGAAGACCCTAGCGGCTAAACGGAGAGGGCGGAAGCGCGGCCGGGCGCTGCCAGGCGCTACGATCGGCTGCCGCCGCGGGTTCCGGCGCGCTTCGCTTCAGCGTCTTCAAAAACCCGAGAGGAAGGCGGCGACGTTATCGCCCAGCGCATCCACCGCATAGCCGCCCTCCATCACCACCAGGGTCGGGACGCCAAGCGAGGCGATCCGGCGGGCCAGGCCAGGATAATCGCCGCGCTCGAGGCGGAAATGCGAGATCGGGTCCCCCGAAAAGGTATCGGCGCCGAAGCTCAGGACGAGAAGATCGGGACCGAAGACGGAGACCCGGCCGAGCGCCTCTTCGAGCGCGGGCAGATAATCCGCCGCTGCGGCGCCGCGCGGCAGCGGCAGATTGAGATTGGCGCCCTCGCCTTCGGCCTCGCCGGTCTCGTCCGAATGCCCCCAATAATAAGGATAATCGGTCCGGGGATCGGCGTGGATGGAAACGAACAGCACGTCGCCGCGCGCATAGAATATGTCCTGGGTGCCGTTGCCATGGTGATAGTCGACGTCCAGGATCGCGACCCGACGGCCGGCGCGGACCGCGGTCTCCGCGGCGATGGCGGCATTGTTGAGATAGCAATAGCCGCCCAGATAATCGGCTCCGCAATGATGCCCCGGCGGGCGGCACAGGGCGAAGGCGGCATTCTCCCCGGCCAGCACGGCGTCGAGCCCCGAAAGTGCCGTCTGCGCGCTCCAATAGACGCTGTCCCAGGTGCCGGCGGCGATGGGGCTCGTCGCATCGAAGCTATACAGGCCGAGCTTGGCGTCGATCCGATCGTGGATCAGTGGCCGACGACGTACGACCGGCCACGCATAGGGACTGGCATCACCGGTGCGGCCCGCCGCCTGCCATTCCCGGTAGGCGCTTTCGAGGAATTCGAGATAAGGCTGCGGATGCACGCTCAGCAAAGGCGCCCGGCCATGGTCGTGCGCCGGCTCCACGTGCCCGATCGCGGCCAGCATCGAGCGCGGGCGCCCCGGATGCTCGCCATAGGGAACCCAGGCGCCGTTATGCAGCTCCTGCGCAGGCGCATGCTCGAGCTGCCGCGGGTCGAAGAAGCAGCGCATCAATGGGTACCGCCCAGCAGAGCGGAAGGCAGGGTCGGCTCCGACAGGAGCCGTTCCATCGCCTGCCAGCGCGCGGCAGGATCCGCCCCTGCCGCTTCGACATGGGCCGCCACCATATCCCGTCCGAGCCCGTAATTGATCACGTAGGCGCGATACTGGTCGATGAAGTCGAGCGACTGCCCCGCCCGAGCCGCCGAAACGAGCTGGTAGCGCTGGAGCAGCGAGATCGCGCCGGCACGATCGATTCGGCCTTCCAGATAGTCTCGCGCGATGGTGAAGCGCGCGCCGGAAAGTTCGTCCAGCGCCTCCTGCAGCGCGAGATATTCGGCCGCGCCCTCCGTCGACAGGCCGGCGAGGGGAAAGAGAGTGGATGTCTCGAATCGGAGCCGCTCGTCGCCGGGGAAGGCGAGCGCGATGCCGTAATTGGCCGATCCCTCGGCGATGAAGGATTGCGGCGAATAGAGCGGATAGACGCTGAACTCGATCCAGCCCCGCCCGCGGGTCAGCTTCTCCTCGAGCAGGGCGTTGTAGGCATGATGCCCCGGATAGCCCTCGTGACAGCCGAGATCGACGGCGCGGCTCAGGCGGACGGGCAGATCGGTATTGACCTGGATGAGGCTGCGATAGTCGCCCTGATACCAATTGTAGCCCGACCAGCTGCGCCCGGTCACGAACTCGAGCGTGAAATTCTGGCTTTCCGGAAGGGCGATGTGGCGCACGGTCCGCCGCCGGCATTCGTCGATCGCCGCACGCATGACGGCATCGAGGCGATCGGCCGGAATGACGAAACGCGCCTGAAAGGCCTCGACCCGATCCGCGAGCGCACCCTCGCCCGGGACCAAAGCGTCGATGCGGGCGATTACCGGATCGTAGCTTTCGAGCGGCCGCAGCTCGGGGGTGACGCCGTAAAGGCCCTGCGCCTCCTCGACGAAACCGAGCCGCTCCCCGCTCAGCATCCGCAGCCGGGTGCGCGCGGCGGTGAGCTGCGCGAGCAGGAAATCGCGCCGGCGCAGCTCGAGCGGGTCTGTCGGCGCGAAGGCCGCGATCCGACGTTGCAGAGCCTCGGCGTCGCCAGCCAGCCGGTCGAGCGTTCGAGGGCTCGCCCGCGCTGCGTCTCGCAGCTCGGCCGGACCGTAATAGGCGTCGATGAATCCCTCGTCGCGCTCGCCGACCTCCAGCACCAGCCGGACATAGTCGCGGGCGGCGGCGTCGAGGGTATCGGGCTGGGCCGAGGCGGTGGCGCAGCCTGCCAGGAGCAAGGCGGCAGCGATAAGCTTCAGAATGGCGGGCATGGGATCCTCCGTCGATGGGTCTAGCGGCGCCCAAGAAGCAAGGAAACCGGGGTGCGTTGACAGATTTGGCGATTCCACCACCCTGAGAGTTCCCTGACGGAGGGAATGGCGATGATCGCGACCATCATCCGAGTCCTGTTGATCCTGCTAGCGGCGGCAATGCCGCACTCGCCCCTCCTGGCCGCCCCCTCCACAGAGCTTGAAGGACGTTGGGCCATGCGGGCAGGAGGGCGAACGTTCCTTATCATCGAGCTCGTACGAGAGGGCCGCGCTTGGTCGGGGCGGTGGCTGCGGCTCAAGCATTTTAGCCTGTCGGGCGGGTCATCCGGGCTGTTGCTGTCCGACCCCTCGGGGCCGGTGATCGAGGAACAGATCATCGCCGTCGAAGCGGGCGACACGTTGCAGCTCACGGTTCCGCAGGATTCCGGGGAGAGTGCGGATGAGTTCATCCTGCGTCTCATCGCACCGGACGCCATTACGCTCTCGATCATCGGGGCGCCGCTCCCGCCATACCCTCTGTACCGGGCGGGTCCGGAGGAGATTGTTGCCTTCGAGTGGCCAAGAGGCGCCCACGCGGTGGACCAGCGATGGACGAGCAACGCCGAGATTGCCGAATTGTATGCGGCCGACCAAGCTGCCCGGCGCGATCCCGTGCTGATCGACTGGGCAGTCGTCTCTGTGGAGGACCGACGTCGGCGTGCCCGAGTCCGCGAACTGCTGGATGCCGGAGAGCTCGCCAGCGGAGAAGATTTTCGTCAGGCCGCCTTCATCTTTCAGCATGGCGCGTCACCGGACGACTATCTGCTCGCCCACAGCCTGGCGGTGGTCGCAGTCGCGCGCGGTCGCCCCGACGCGACGTGGATCGCTGCGGCGGCCCTCGACCGCTATCTCCAGGCGATAGAGAGACCGCAGATCTTCGGCACGCAGTTCAGGTCGCCTCCGGGTGCCATGACCACGCAGGAGCCTTATGACCGTTCGCTCGTCCCAGACGCCCTGCGACAGGCGCTCGGCGTCCCTGCACAGGCTGAGCAGGATGCGCAGCGGGTCGAGTTCGAAACCCAGCAACGCGAACGGCAAAGGCTGCAGCACGGCCAAAGGCAATAGGCGCAGCCGGCGGATCTGAAATGCCGTGGATCCAGGACCGCCTTGCTTGCGGAGCGGCCTCAGGCCATACGGCCGGCCGGTCCTCGAACAGGTTCGTCCAGGCGCCGGCTCAGAGCTTTTCGGTCAGCTCCGGGACGATCTTGAACAGGTCACCGACGAGGCCGATGTCGGCGACCTGGAAGATGGGCGCGTCCTCGTCCTTGTTGATGGCGACGATGGTCTTGGAATCCTTCATGCCGGCGAGGTGCTGGAT
>NZ_QDFY01000001.1 GCF_003347635.1 Sphingosinicella terrae | reverse complement strand
GGTTCATGCTCATCTTCACGTTGGCGAGGTCGATCCCCGTGCCGTCCGCCTTCACCCGCGGCTTCACATTATAGTCGATCACACGCTTCACAGCGGCGAGTATCTTCACAACTTTCCTCCAAATGGGATGGTGGTTTCTGCTTGTTCGAGGCCGATGAACGTCGCGAATTCTTCGAGCGGCGCTCGTGCGGTCGGGAATGAATTGACCGGGGCTTCCGGATCGGCTTCGCCGATGGCCATTCCGCAGAACAGCATCAGCCCGTCCGGCGCCGACAGGAAATCGGCGATGGTGCGGGGAAACAGGGCCCATGCTTCCTGCGGGCACGAATCCAGCCCTGCCTCGCGCAGGAGCAGCATCACCGACTGCAGATACATGCCGAGATCGGCCCATTGCGGCGGACCCATCGATCGGTCGACGAAGCAGAACAGCCCGACCGGCGCGTCGAAGAAGCGCCAGTTGCGAGCGAACCAGCGGCGGCGCGCGTCGCGATCCTCACGAGGGATGCCGAGGCTGCGATACAGGGCCTCGCCGACTGCAAAGCGCCGATCGGCATATGGGGAAGCGAGATCGGGCGGATAGACGTGATATTCGCTGCCCTCGCCACGCGGGCTGGAAGCCAGCTTCTCGTCCATGAGTCGACGGAGCCGTTCCAGCGGCTCTCCGGCGACGATCCATATCCGCCACGGCTGAAGATTCCCGCCCGAGGGGGCTCGCGCTGCCTTCTGGACGATATCGCGGATGAGTTTCGCATCGACCGGGCGATCGAGGAAGGCGCGAACCGACCGACGCGTCGCGAGGGCATCGCTGACGCTGGTCGCCGGGCGCGATCGCGAAGTGCTGGGGGAGGTGGGCCTCACAAGATTCCCTGGAACCTCGGCCCGAAGAAGCATGTACCCAGACCCTCCCTGAACCGGTCGGTCATGGCAGCCGGCACTGCGCCGAACAGCTCCACCTCGCTGTCCACCAGCTCGAGAATGCGGGCCATGAGGGGGCCCGCATTGGCCATATGGTCCTTGAGCGCGCCGATATCCCGATAGATGTCGATGGTGGTGCAGCGTGTGCCGCTTTCGTCCATGAACCACTCGTATCCGATGGTCCCCGGTTCCCGGGCCTCGATGGCGGCATGACATTGGCTCGCCAGATCGCGGAACGCCGCCTCGTTGCCCGGACGGACACTGAAGTGGGCGACGGCGAGGATCATCTCCGCGCCGGTCCCGCCCACCCGGCCCGGAGCAGGCGAGGAAAGTCGACCGAGGAGTCGTTTCCCGCCATTCTCGACCGCGCCGAAGCGTCCGCTCATCCGCTCAAGCATCTCGGCCGGGACGTCGCCGAGCAAGGCGAGCTGCTTCTCCTCGACATGCTCGAGCAGCGGCGGGATCGTGTGACCGACGCAGCGGCCGTGATGGGTCACGGCCGGTGCGCCGTCGTAGATTTCGACGACGATGCAGGCGTCGCCAGCGGGCGACAGGAACCATTCATAGGCATGGGTGCCGTCGAGATCGGTGAGCGCGGCGGCCATCGTCTCGTGCGCGCGGGTGACGAACGCGTCCGTCTGACCCGCCTTGATGTTGAAGCGCGCGATCCCGAAAATCTTGTCCACGAGGGCCTCCTTCGTCTCAGACCTGGGTGCCGCCGTCGATCGGCATGGCGATGCCGGTAACAAGGCGGCTCTCGTCCGAAGCGAGCCAGAGCACGGCGTCCGCCACCTCGTCGGGCTCGCCGGTGCGCTGCATCGGGATCCGCGCGGTCAGCATCGCGAGCTTCTCCTCCGCCCCGGCGAAATTGTTCGCGATCAGATCGGTCATGACCAGCCCTGGGCAGACGGCGTTCACCCGGATTCCCCGCGCCGCATATTCGAGCGCTACGGACTTGGTCATGCCCAGCACCGCATGCTTGCTCGCATAATAAGCGCTGGACCGCGGACCGCCGCGCAGCCCCGCATAGGAGCTGCAGTTGACGATCGCGCCGCCGCCGGCTTCCAGGATCGCCGGGATCTCGTATTTCATCGAAAGCCACACGCCGCGGACGTTGATCGCCATGACCTGGTCGAACATCGCTTCGTCGGCATCGGCGATCTCGGTGGTGACGTGGCCAGTGATGCCGGCATTGTTGTAGGCGACGTCGAGGCGCCCGAACGTGCCGAGACAGGAACGGACCATCTCCCGGACCGAATCGCGATCGGAGACATCGGTTTCCACGAAGGCGGCCTCGCCACCCGCGGCGCGGATGGATTCGACCGCTTCGTCGCCCTGGCTTCGGCGGCGCGCCGCGATCATCACCCGGGCGCCCTCGCGGGCGAAGGCGCGGGCCGCGGCCAGGCCGATACCGCCATTGCCGCCGGTGACCAGCGCGACCTTGCCCTCGAATCGGGGTGCTCTCATTTCCGCCATGGCTGCCTTTTCCGGGCTTTTTTGGTTGTGCAATCCGTACGCATCATTATCATAAGCCTGCGGCCTTTCAAGCCTCGGCGAGAGAAAGGCGCGCCAATGTTGGAGAGGTGAATGAGCAAGGCCTATCAGACGCTCACTTATGTCGAGGAAGGCGGCATTGCCCGGCTCACCCTGAACCGGCCGGAGCTGCTCAATCGGATGGATGACGTCACCACGGAGGAGCTGGTCGAGATCATCGAGCGGCTGCGGCGGCCCGGTGACGTGCGCGTTCTCATAATAGCTTCCACCGGAACGGCTTTTTCGGCGGGCGGCGACCTGGCCGAGGTGCTTCGCCTCGTCGAGGATTATGAACGGCGGCTCGACGCCTGGGACATGGGCCGCCGCCTCATCTACGGAATGTCCGAGATCCCGGTCCCAGTGGTGGCCGCCCTGCAGGGCGACGTCTACGGCCTGGGCACGTCGATGGTGCTTTCGGCGGACATCATCATCGCCAGCCGCAACGTCAAGATCGGGGATCCGCACGTCAAGGTCGGCCTCGCCGCGGGCGACGGCGGTTGCCTGGTCTGGCCGGCGGCATTCGGCATGGTGCGGGCCAAGCGCCACCTGCTCACCGGCGATCCGATCGGCGCGGAAGAGGCGCACCGCCTCGGCGGCGTGACCGACCTCGTCGATTCCCCAGACGACGTCCTGCCGCTGGCCGAGAAGCTGGCCGCCAAGATCGCAGAGCTGCCGCCGATCGCCGTCCAGTTCACCAAGCGCTCGCTCAATCACGCGATGCATCGCCAGGCGGTGGAGGTCTTCGAATTCTCCCTGGCCCTCGAGCAATATGGAATGGTGAGCGAGGACCTGAAGGAGGCGATCGCCGCCTTCAAGGAGAAGCGCAAGCCCGTCTACCGCAACCGCTGAGACGCGGATCGAACCGAGTAGCCGAGAGAGGACGAGACATGAGGAAGGCGGACAAGGTCATCATCACCTGCGCGGTCACGGGGTCGATCCACACCCCGTCCATGTCCGAGCATCTCCCGATCACGCCGCAGCAGATCCAGGACGAAGCGGTGGCGGCGGCCGAGGCCGGGGCGGCGATGCTGCATCTCCATGCCCGCGATCCCGAGACGGGCCAGCCGTCGGCGGATCCGGCGCTCTTCATGCAATTCCTGCCGCAAATCCGCCAGCGTACCGATGCCATCGTCAACATCACCACCGGCGGCGGCCTGGGCATGAGCCTGGATGATCGCATCGCGGCCGCCCGCCAGGTACAGCCCGAAGTGGCGTCGCTCAACATGGGCTCGATCAATTTCGGAATCTTCGAGGCGGTGAACGCGGTCGACCAATTCAAATATGACTGGGAGCGGCCCTATCTCGAGAACACCCGGGACTTCGTGCTCAAGAACACCTTTCACGACATCGAGCGCGTGGTGCGCGAACTCGGCGAGGAATATGGCACTCGCTTCGAGTTCGAGTGCTACGATGTCGGGCACCTCTACAATCTCGCCTATTTCGTCGAGAAGGGCCTCATCAAGCCGCCTTTCTTCGTCCAGTGCATCTTCGGGATCCTCGGTGGCATCGGTCCCGATCCGGAGAATCTGATGCACATGAAGGCGACCGCCGATCGCCTCTTCGGCGACGATTATTACCTGTCGGTACTCGGCGCCGGCCGCCACCAGATGCGCTTCGTGGCGATGAGCGCATTGCTCGGCGGCAATGTGCGCGTCGGGCTCGAGGACAGCCTCAGCCTCGGCAAGGGCGTCAAGGCGAAGAGCAATGCCGAGCAGGTCGCCAAGATCCGCCGCATCATGGAAGAGTTGTCGCTCGAAGTCGCCACTCCGGCCGAAGCGCGCGCGATGATGCAGCTGAAGGGCGGCGACCGGGTGAACTTTTAGGCAGGCGAATGAAGAACCGTTCCGAGACCTCGTGCTGACCATGCATCCACGCGACCAGCTGGCCAAGGATCCCGATCGCCCGGCATTGATCATGGCCGCGTCCGGCGAACGCATTTCCTTCGCTGAGCTTGATGCGCGCGCCAATCGATGCGGCCATCTGCTGCGTGCGCGCGGCCTTGTCCCAGGCGACCGAGTGGCGATCTGGATGGACAATATCCCGGCCTTCTTCGACGTCTGCTGGGGCGCGCACAATGCGGGCCTCCTCTACGTGCCGGTGAGCGCAAGGCTGACGATCGAGGAGGCGGCCTACATCGTTCGCGACTGCGATGCGAAGCTGGTCATCGCCTCGGCCGCGCTGGATCACCGAGACCTGGCGGAGGCGCTCGGCACGGCCTGCGACATGCTCGTCGCCGGCGGTCCATCGACTTTCGAGGCGGCGCTCGCCGAGCAGCCGGCGATGCCACTGCCCGATGAAGAACGCGGCGCCGCGATGGTCTATTCCTCCGGCACGACCGGGCGGCCAAAGGGGATCACGCCGGTGCTGGAGCCGGTCGGCATCGACGTCCCGCCGACCGTCACGGCGACGGTTGTCCGGCTCTACGGTTTCGACCCAGACACGGTCTATCTGTCGACGGCGCCCCTTTACCACACCGCCCCGCTCAAATTCTCGATGTCGGTGCAGCAGGCGGGTGGCACCGTCGTGATCATGGAGAGATTCGAGGCGCGGGCGGCGCTCGCCGCGATCGAGCGCTATCGAGTCACCCATTCGCAATGGGTGCCGACCATGTTCGTTCGCCTGCTCGCACTTCCCAAGGCCGCGCGCTCGGCCTTCGACCTGTCGACCCACCGACTGGCCATCCATTCCGCCGCGCCCTGCCCGGTCGACATCAAGACGCGGATGCTCGACTGGTGGGGCCCGATCATCCACGAATATTATGGGGGATCGGAGAGCGTCGGGATGTGCGCGATCACGCCGGAAGAGTGGCGTCGAAAGCCTGGTTCGGTCGGGCGCGCTTCCAGAGGACGGATCCACATCCTGGACGAGGAGGGCGGCGAGCTTCCGCCGAAGAGGATCGGCCTCGTCTATTTCGAGGGCGGAAGTCGTTTCGAGTATCACAAAGACGAGGCGAAGACCGCCCGCTCGGTTACGCGCGAGGGCTGGGGCACGTTCGGCGACATCGGCTATGTCGACGAGGACGGCTATCTTTTCCTCACCGACCGTCGCGATCACGTGATCAATTCGGGCGGGGTCAACATCTATCCGCAGGAGGCCGAGAACGTTCTGGCGTCCCACCCGGCCGTGGCCGACGTCGCCGTGTTCGGCATTCCCCATACCGAATATGGCGAGGAGGTGAAGGCCGTGGTGCAGCCGGCGGATCCCGACTCGGCCGGCCCCGAGCTGGAGGCCGAGCTGATCGAGCATTGCCGATCCCGTCTCGCGTCCAACAAATGCCCGCGTTCCATCGACTTCGAGGCCGAGCTCCCGCGCGAGCCGACCGGCAAGCTTCTCAAGCGCCTGATCAAGGCGCGCTACTGGCCCGCCCGCGGCGAGCCCAATCAGAGGATCCCCGCATGAGCGACCAGGAACTGATCACCGAAATCGACGGGCCGATCGCCCGGATCACCTTCAACCGTCCCCACGTCCGCAACGCGCTGACCAACAATATGGTCGTCTCTATGCGCGAGTTCCTGAAGACGATCGAGCACGATCCCGAAGTGCGCTGCGTGGTCATGACCGGCGCCGGCGACCATTTCATGGCGGGCGGCGACGTCGGCGGCTTTGCCGCGGCGATCGACGCCGGCCCCGAAGAGAGACGCCGCGATTTCGAGCAGCGTGCCGTCGCCGCCATGCCGCTCTTCGCAGTGATGGAGCGCTTGCCGAAGCCGATCATCGCCAAGGTCCGCGGCGCGGTAGCGGGGGCGAGCGTGGGATGGGTCGCGGCAAGCGACTTCGTCCTCGTCTCCGACACCGCCTTGTTCGTCGTCGCCCATATCGCCCTCGGCACCAGTCCCGACGGTGCGGTCACCTGGCACCTGCCGCGCGCTATCGGGCTGCGAAAGGCCAAGGAAATGGCGTTGCTCGGCGATCGGCTCTCGGCCGCTGAGGCGGTCGAGTTCGGTTTGGCCAACCGGCTCGTAGCGGACGCCGAGCTCGACGAGGAAACGGAGACGCTTGCCCGTCGGCTCGCTTCGGGCCCCAGCTATGCGATCGGCCGGGCGAAGCTCCTGTTGAACCAGTCATCTGCCAACACCCTGGCCAGGCAGATGGAGCTGGAATGCGAAGCGTTTGGCGCCTGCGCGGCGAGCGAGGATTTTGCCGAGGGCGTCCGCGCCTTCACCGGCAAGCGCAAGCCCGCCTTCCTGGGGCGCTAGGATGGGCGGGATCCTCGAGGACGTGCGGGTGCTCGACGTGACCCGCTATGTCGCCGGGCCGGTCGCTACGGCCCTGCTGTCGGACTTGGGGGCGGACGTCATCCGGATCGAGCCCCCCGGCGGCGGCGAGGACCGCACGCCCCTGCCATTCGCTGAGGGGTTTCACGGCGGCGTCGGCTTCACCCAGGCGGGACGCAACAAGCGCGGGCTCACGCTCGATCTGGCCTCGGAGAAGGGGCGGGCGGTGTTCGACCGGCTGCTCGCCACGGCGGATATCGTCGTCGCCAACCTTCCGCCCAAATCGGTGCGGTCGCTTGGACTCGATTACGAGCGCCTCGCCGCTCTCAAGCCGGACATCATCTTCGTCCACATGACGACCTTCGGCAGCGAAGGCCCCTATGCCGATCGCCTGGGATTCGACGCGATCGCTCAGGTGATGAGCGGCCTTACCCACATTTCCGGCGAACCGGGTAGGCCGATGAAGAACAACTCGGCCTGGGTCGACATGTCCACCGGGTTCATCGCCGCCTTCGGCGCGATGGCGGCGCTGCGGCATCGCGACCGCACCGGTGAGGGCCAGAAGGTGGAGGCCAACCTCCTCCAGACCGCCCTCACCGTCGGCAATTATTTCCTGATCGACCAGGCGTTCAACAAGACGGACCGGGGCGGGACCGGCAATCGGGCGCAATCGGGCGGGCCGGCTGACCTCATCCGCACCCGGGACGGATGGGTGTACATGGTGGCGCTGGGCAATCCGATGTTCCGGCGGTTCGCCCGGATGGTCGGCCGCGAGGAGGAGCTTCTCGCCGACCCGCGCTTCGCCGACGACGAGAGTCGGGCCGAGCACGGCGAGGCGCTGAGCGCGGTGGCGAGCCAATGGGCCAAGGACTACACCAATGCCGAGGTGCTCGAGATCCTGGCGAGGAACAATATCCCGGCCGGTCCCTTGCTGACCCCCCAGCAGGCGCTGGACGATCCGCACGTCCGCCAATGTTTCGTCGAACCGCTTGCGGTGGAAGGCCTGTCGCAGCCGGTGCCGTTCATCAAGCCTCCTGCTAGCTTCAGCCGGACGCCGGGCGCCATCCGCAAGGGACCGCCCCGTCCCGGCGAGGATAATGAGGCGGTCCTGGCCGAGGCCGGATTCAGCGCGGCCGAGATCGAGGAATTGCGCGCGGGCGGGGTGATCTAGGTGCGCGCCGCGCGCCGGGCGAAGAAGGCTTGCCGCATCGCGTGGGCTTCGTCGGAGCCCTTGCGCTCCGTCACCAGCGATCGCTCGAGCTCTACCCCGTCGTCGAAAGGCAGCGTCAGGGCGGCCCGTACCGCTTCGATCGCCTTGAGCGGTGCGGTCTCGCCGGGGCGCTCGACGGCCGCCCTGGCGAGCGCTCCCACGATGACGCGTTCCGGATCGGCCGGGCGTTGTACCGGCAGATCGCGCGTGCGCCTGATGCGCTTGCCCCGGAGGCTGCGCGCCCAAGCGACGGCGCGGCCGCGAAAGTCGGGACCGGGCCGGATACCGTCCAGCAGTCCCAGGCGCAGCGCGGTCTGCGCATCGACCCGGTCGCCGAGGGCGGCCATCGCAAGCGCCGCTTCGAGCGGGACGAGGCGCGGCAGCCGCTGCGTGCCGCAGGCGCCCGGTATGATCCCGACGTCGACTTCGGGGAGGCCGAGGGTCGCGCGGGGACCGGCGAGGCGGTAGTGGCAGGCAAGCGCGAGCTCGAGCCCGCCTCCCAGCGCGGCGCCGTTGATCGCCGCGGCGAGCGGCTTGGATAACCGGTCCATCGCGTCGAGCGCAGGGTGAAGCAGGAAGGGCTCGCTGCGCGGCGCCGTCTTCTTGAGGTCGACTCCGGCGCAAAAGGCCGAGCCGGCACTGACGATCAGCACCACCTCGACCTTCGGATCCGCATCGAGCCGTGGCAGAGCCGCTGCGATCCCGTCGCGCATCTCGTCGAAGAGCGCGTTTACCGGAGGGTTGTCGAGCTCGATCAGCGCGACGCCGTCCACAAAGCTGAAATTGAGCGGCTGTTCCATCAGGCGGCGAGCTTTCTCAGATCCTGCTTCGGATCGGCGAGCAAGCCCGGGTCGATGGCCCGGCCCTGCTCGATGAGCCGCTGGGCAAAGCGCATGTCCTTGGCCTGGTTGATGCCGACCGCTCCGGCGAGGCCGCCGGAGGCATCGCGATAGAGGAACATGAACCGCCCGCCGGCGGCATCGCCGCGCACGATCGGATCGCCGTGACCGATCCGGCCGCAGGTCTGCAGCTTGATGTCATATTGGTCGGACCACATGCTCGGCGCGGCACGATAGATGAGCCCGTGGCCGAGCATGTTGCGCGCCGCCGTCGCGGCATGATCCTGGGCGTGGCGCCAATTCTCGCAACGGATCAGCCTCCCTTCGTAGGAGCAGGGATAGCGGGCGACGTCGCCCGCGGCGAAGATGTCCGGCGCACCGGTCCGGGCGAGCTCGTCGACGATGATGCCGTTGTCGCAGGCGATGCCGGCCGCTTGCGCAAGCTCGCTATTGGGGACGACGCCGATGCCGACCACGATGAGGTCCGCCTCGATCCGGCCGAGGCGGCCGGTCGCAATGGCACTTCCCTCGATTCGGACCTCGCCGGCCGACAGGTGCAGCCGGACGCCGCGATCACGGTGCTGGCCGGCGATATACTCCGAGAAATAGGGCGGAACGACGCGGCTCATGACCCGATCGGCGAGATCCACCACGTCCACGCTGCATCCCAGCCTGACCGCGCTCGCCGCCACCTCGAGGCCGATCACTCCGGCGCCGACGATGCCCACCCGGGTGCCGGGCTTCAGGCTCGCCCGAAGGCGCTGGGAATCGGCGAGCGTGCGAACGACGTGCACTTCGCCCGTCGCGGCGTCGACGGGCAGGGTGCGCGCCCGTGCCCCCGTGGTCAGCAGCAGCTTCTCGTAGCGAATTGACTCGCCGTCCCGGAGCGTCAAGCGATGCGCGGCGACGTCGATCCCCGAAGCGCCGTTGCCAAGGCGCAACTCGATCCCCTGCTCATCGTACCAGCTCTCCGCGCGCAGGAAGAGCCGGTCGGGCGCCATGTCCTCGAACAGCATCTCCTTGGACAAGGGCGGCCGATCATAAGGCGGCAGGGCCTCGTCGCCGATCAGCAGGATGCGGCCGTCATACCCTTCCGCCCGCAAGGTCGCGGCCGCCGTGTCGCCCGCGAGGCTCGCGCCGACGATGCAGAACATGGTTCAGGCGGCCGCTGCGGAGGCGGCGGCCGATGCCGCGGCCCGACGCTCGGCCTGCCGCCGCAGCTCCAGCTTGGCCACGGTTTCGCGATGGACTTCATCGGCGCCTTCGCCGATGCGGACGGCGCGCTGATGCGCCCACAATTCAGCCAGGGGCGTGTCCCAGCTGAGGCCGGCGCCGCCGTGGAACTGCATCGCCCGGTCGATGACGTCGAGCGCGATATTGGGCGCGAGCACCTTCAGCTGAGCCACCGCTCCGCGCACCGCCTTGAGGCCGTGGGCTTCCATGTCCCTGGCCGTCTGCGCGATGAAGGCGCGGGCCTGGTCGATATCGATCCGGGAGCGGGCGATGGCGTCCGTGACCACGCCGCGATCCGAGAGCGGGCGGCCGCCGATCACCCGTTCCTCGACCCATTGGCACATCTCCATCATCGCTCGCTCGGCCGCTCCGACCGCGCCCATGCCGAGTTGGATCCGGCCGACGCCCAAGGTTGCCTGGATAAGGGTGAAGCCCTGACCTTCCTCGCCGAGCCGGTTTCCGGCCGGGACACGGACGTCGTCGAAAACGAGATCGCAATGGCCGAAGGGCGCGTCGTCGAACCCCATCACGGTCTCGATGCGGCCGAGGGTGAGGCCGGGCGTATCCTTCGGCACCAGGACCAGCGAATGGCGTTGATGTCGGGGAGCGTCCGGCGCGGTTGCCGCGAGGACGAGGATGAACTCGCATTCGCGCATCGCCGCGCCCGTCGCCCAGCTCTTGACCCCATTCAGCACATAGTCGTCGCCGTCGCGTCGTGCCTCGAACTTCAGCTCCGTGGGGTCGGAGGAGGGGATTCCGCGCTCGGTGATGCTGATGCAGGAGCGCGCCTCGCCCGACAGCAGCCGGGACAGATAGCGGGCCTTGAGCTCGTCGGACGCATTGGCGTCGAGCACGGTCGCGTTCGAGATGGTGCCGGAATAGCAGTTGAAGATTTCGGGCCCGAAGTTGCACCAGTTCATGCACTCGGCGATCGGCCCGAATTCGGTGAGGCTCAGGCCTCGCCCACCGAGTCGCTCGGGCAGCGGGAACAGCCACAGGCCGCGCGCCTTCGCCTCGGCGCGCAGCTCGCGCATGATCGGCGTATAGGTCCAACGGTCGGCAGCCTGCGCCAGCTGCGAGTGGTGGATCGGCTCTGCCGGGATGACCCGTTCGAGCATGAACTGCTCGACCTCGCGAAGCAGCCGTTCTTCCGCCATCATCATCTCCATCCTATATCGTACGCTTCCTAACTTCCCGACCCCGGTTGCGCAACCGAAGAAAGTACCCTAGCTTACTTTGTGGTAGCGATATTTCGGGCGGATCATGGGCGGGAGCGGGCAGGACGGGCGAATTACCCTGACGGTAGACCAGGGCGTCGCCCGCATCCGGTTCGACCGGCCGAAGGCGAAGAACGCCCTGACCTTCGTGATGTGCCGCTCGCTCGTCGGGATCATCGCCGCAATCGCCGCCGACGATTCGATCGGAGCCGTCCTGATCGACGGTGCCGGTGGCGATTTCTGCGCTGGGGCCGATCTCGGTGATCTCGGCTCGCTCCTCGAAGGCTCCCCGGACGCGCGCGCCGAGGCCGTGGCCGGCTCGGTCGTCGAGCTGACCCATGGGATCTTCGCCGCGCTCGCGGCGCTCCCCATTCCGGTGGTCGCCGCCGTTCGCGGATGGGCGGTCGGCGCCGGTTTCCAGTTCGCGCTCGGAGCGGACCTCTTGTTCGTTTCCGAGACGGCGCGCTTCAGGGCGCCGCAGATTGCCCTCGGCCACGTTCCCGACCACGGCGAGAGCTGGTTCCTGCCGCGCAAGGTGGGCTGGGCGAGGGCGGCGCAGGTCCTGTTGCTGGGTGAGACGTTGGACGCCGCACAGGCGGAACGATGGGGCCTGGCCAGCCGGATGGTTCCCGACGCCTCGCTCGATTCATCGGCGCTGGCGGCGGCACGGCAACTGGCCGACGGTCCCCGCCTCGCGATAAGGGAGACCAAGGCGCTGCTCCAGGCGGAGTCGGACAGCCTGTCGGCGCAATATGAGGCGGAGCTGGCCGCGGTCCGCCGCTGCGCGGCCAGCGAGGATTTCACCGAGGCCCTGACCGCCTTGCGGGACAGGCGGCCGCCGCGTTTCGGTGCGCGCGGCGTGGGCGACGGCATTCAGGAGAGAAGACAATGAGCAACAAGATCTGCGAGATGCTGCGCATCGAATTCCCGCTTTTCGCCTTCAGCCACTGCCGCGACGTGGTCGCTGCCGTCAGCAAGGCCGGCGGATTCGGCGTCTTTGGTGGCGCCATGATCGGACCCGATCAACTCAAGATCGAGCTGGACTGGATCGATGCGCATGTCGACGGCAAGCCCTACGGTGTGGATCTCGCCATTCCCGAGAATATGGCCGATCGCGATCAGTCGCAGCAGAGCAGCCGTCAGCTGTACGACAAGATCCCGCAAGCGCACAAAGACTTCGTCGATGGCCTGCTCACCCGCCACGGCGTCAATCCGAAGACGCCGGTCCCCGCGGACGAGGATCACGACATCTCCCACTTCCTCGATACCGCCGAGGCGATGGTCGACGAAGCGCTGCGCCATCCCATTCGCCTGTTCGTCAACGCCCTTGGCGTCCCGCCGCAGTTCATGATCGACAAGTCGCACGCCGCCGGCGTGCCGGTCGGCGCCCTGGTCGGTTCGAAGGAGCATGCGCTCCGCCAGCTCGCTTTGGGCGTGGATGTCCTGGTCGCGCAGGGAACCGAGGCGGCCGCCCATTGCGGCGAGGTATCGACGATGGTGCTCGTCCCCGAGGTGGTCGCAGCCGTGCGCGATGCGGGGTCAGATGTTCCGGTGCTGGCGGCGGGTGGGATCGTCACCGGCCGTCAGATGGCGGCGGCGATGACCATGGGCGCTGCCGGAGCCTGGACCGGATCGGTGTGGCTGCCCACGGTGGAATCGGGCGTCTCGGAGGCGGTGAAGCGCCGTCTGCTCGCCGCCCGGTCGCGGGATACCCTGCGGTCGCGGGCCATGACAGGAAAGACGGCGCGCCAGCTCCGCTCGGCCTGGAACGAGGCCTGGGAAGGCGCCGACAGCCCCGGTCCGTTGCCGATGCCTTTCCAGCATCTGCTCACCGATCGCGCCTTTCAGCAGATCGAGAAATCGGTCGCGGGTGGAAACGAGGGGGCCATGCCGCTCGTCACCGAGGGCGTCGGCCAAGGCATCGGCATGATCTCCAGCGAGAAATCCTGCCGCACCGTCGTCCAGGAATTCATGGAAGACTTCGCCGACGCGGTCGAAAACATGAAGGTCTGGACCGCCTAAAGCCGCGCACAGGCCGCGTGCGCGCCGGGTCAGGCGCGCAAGGGGTCGAGTATCTCCTGGTCATGCTCGCCAACCTCGTGCAGCGGCACATCGTTGCCGACCGGCGAGCGGGAGAGTGTGAAGAAGAGCCCGAGATCGCGCGTCCTGCCGTAAATCGCATGGCGCGTGATCCGGACGAGGCCACGTTCGGCGAGCGCCGGACTGTCCAGAAGCCGCTGCGCAACGCCCGTCCGGCAAGGTTCTGCCCAGATGCCGGCTTCGCGGAGCCGGGCCAGCGCGATTTCGGTTGCCAGGCTGGCCAGGGCGGCCGCAAGGGCGTCCCGGCCCGCTTCCGTCACCCCGAGAGCGGCTCCGATGCGGTTGGCCGCGCCCTTGCCGCGACCGACCAAGGCGATCCAGCCGTCGGCGGTACGGTAGAGCGAGTCCAGCGAATCGAAGCCCGTCCCCGCTTCATTGACTTCAGGGGCGCCGACGAATCGCCCGTCGCTGCGCTGGACCAATTCCGACAGCAGGAACAGGCCGGCATTGACCAGTGGCGCTTCCAGGCTGACCCCGACGCCCTGGCGGCGACGGGCGACGAGGGCGCACAATAGGGCGATCGCGCCTATCGTGCCGCCGGCGAAATCGACCATCGAAAGGCGGTTCCACATCGGCAGGCCGGAGGCCGCCCCGGCGCGATGCTCGAGCCCGGATACCGCCTGAATGACCATGTCGAAGCCGGCCCGTTCCGCGCTCGGCCCCTCGCAGCCATAAGCCGGGCTCTCCAGGACGATGAGATCCGGCTGCAACCGGCCCAGCGTTTCGGGATCGATGCCGAGCCGCCTCGATACGCCAGCGCGAAAGTTGCTCGTCACGACATGCGCCCGGGTCGCGAGCCTGCGCGCGAGTTCCTGCCCTGCGTCGGTCTTGAGGTCGAGTGTGACGCCCTTCTTGCCGCGATTGGCGGCGAGATAGCCGCGGACCAGGCCGCGGCTCGGCTCGCCGGCGGGCGGCTCGACCTTGACGACCTCGGCACCGAGGCCGGTGAGCAGCTGCGAGGCGAGCGGTCCGGCGACGAAAGCGCCGAAATCAACCACGCGCACGCCCTCGAGCGGCCGGTCGCCGCCCGGCAGCGGTCGCGGCTTGGCGGGCGAGCGAAGGCTGGCGCGGAACGGCAGCCCGACGCGGCGGCTCCCGTCCGGCTCGAGGACAATGACCCCGTTGCGCGCGATCTGCGGGTCGTCCCAGGCGCCGCCGGGCGGCAGCACCGGCTCCGCCGGAAGCCCGGCGGCCCAGAGCGCCTCGAGCAGCTCGTCGCGATCGCGCTGGGCGCAGCGCTCGGCGAGCAGGTCGATGTCTCCATAGAAGTTGCGCGGGTCACCTCCGGGCCGGGGCATGCCGCTGTCGCCAGGCTGGACCGTGGGATCGTC
Source organism: Sphingosinicella terrae (assembly GCF_003347635.1). Classification (GTDB taxonomy): domain Bacteria; phylum Pseudomonadota; class Alphaproteobacteria; order Sphingomonadales; family Sphingomonadaceae; genus Allosphingosinicella; species Allosphingosinicella terrae. The sequence goes on along the minus strand of NZ_QDFY01000001.1, from coordinate 1,161,564 downwards.
GATCCCGAGCACCTGGTAGAGCTTGTACTTGGAGCCCGCGGCGCCGATGACGAAATGCAGGAACTGCCCGTCGCGGCAGCGAAAGACGAGCGGCACCGCATCCTTCGGGGTGATGAAGGCGGCAGCCGGCGTCGGCGTCTCGAAATCCGCCCAGAACATGGGCAGCCACGACATCGCGCCTTCGAGGAGCGATGTGCGAACCGTCTGGCCGAGGCCGCTGCCCTCTCTTTCGAAGAGGGCGGCAAGGCCACCGAGCAGAGCCTGGAAGGCCGCGCCGATGCTCGCCGGCGCGAAGCACATCGCCACCGGCCGGTCGGGAAATTGCTCCCAGACCAGACCTGAGAGCGCCTGGGCAAGCAGCTCCGTGCTTGGGCGTCCCTCGCCGGCAAGGTCGGCCGGATTGCCATCGATCCGGACGATCACCAGCCGCGGATAGCGGCTGGCATCGACGAGATGATCGTGGCTTCGTCGGGCCTCCGGATGATCCTCTCCGCCAAGGATGCAGAGGTCGGCCTCGGCGAGAAATGCACGAAGCTCTTCGGACGAACCGGCGACCCGTGAACCGGAATGCCAGGCCCGATAGGCTGGATAGAGCGCATTGAAGGGGGAATCGGTCGCCGGCTCCGCCCGCATCACGTCCGCGCCGGCATCGGCCAGAAAGCGGGCGACGATCGCCGCCGCCATGCCCTGGCCGAGATCGGCCACGCGAAGGCCCGACAGCAGCTGGGCGGCCTCATTCTCGGAGCTCGTCCTCATGTCGCTTGGCTCCTCAGATGGAATGGGCGATTGCGTTCTTCTGGATTTCGGACGTGCCGAGGAAGATGCGATGGATTCGCGCTGTGGCCCAGATTCCGGAGATCGGCGTTTCCAGCGCGATACCCATGCCGCCGTGTAGCTGAAGGCAGCGATCGGCGACGCTGAATTCGGTTTCGGACGCGGCGAGCTTCGCCATGGCGGATTCAGCCGGGGTGAGCGTCCCGTGTCGGATCTTGTCGAGACACTGGTCGACGAACGGCCGCAAGGTCGCAATGGCGGTCTTCATCTCGGCGAGCGCATGCTGGGTGGCCTGGAAGTCGTAGACGGTCTGGCCGAATGCTTTGCGGCTGCGGACATAGTCGACGGTGAGATCGAAGGCCGTCTCCGCGCCGGCGAGGAAGCGGCAGGCCTGGGCGACCCGCATGTCGGTGATGATCTTGAGGACGCTCGCCATGGCGTTGCCCTGGCTCTCGCCGAGCAACCGGTCCGCCGGAACGCGAACGTCCTCGTAGAAGATCTCGGTCTCGGCGCCGCATCCGCGGTGGATGGTCTCGATCGGCCGACTCTTGGTCACGCCCGGCATGTCGCCGTCGACGAGGAAGATTCCGGCGCCGACGGAGCCGTCTTCCTTCTCGACCAGCGCATAGGTCAGCAGAAGATTGAGGTGGACGCCATTGGTGCACCACATCTTGGCGCCGTTGATGACATAGTCGCTTCCCGAGCGGCGGGCTATCGTCCGGATGGCGCGCAGATCGCTGCCGGCATGCGGCTCGGTGAAGCAGGCTTCGGCGATGACCTCGCCGCTCGCGTAGCGCGGCAGCCATTCCCGCTTCTGTCCCTCGGTGCCGCCGGCGAAGATGAGATAGCTCGAGCTGTCGGTGCTGAGTCCGCCGCCCATGCTGATCCCGCCCAGGGAGTAGCCGGCCTCCTCGTGGAGGATGGCGTGGTGGAGGAAGTCGCCGCCCATGCCGCCATATTCGGCGGGGATCCCCGCCTGCAGGATTCCGTATTCCCCGGCCTTGCGGAAGATTGCCGGATCGTAGATCCCGACCTTCTCCCAGGCCTTGTAATGGGGGTCGACCTCGTCGCGAAAGAAGCGGCGCACGGTCTCGCGAAACTGGTCATGCTCGCTCGAGAAGACCGGGCGTTCCTGTCGGGCCAACGTCATGGGATTTCCTTGCTTCGGAAAGGCGAGGGGAGGGGAGCGCCGGGGAGCGGGGGAATTCCCTGCATCAGTAATGGGCGCTCAGGGTGAGGCCGTAGGTGAGGGGCTCGCCGGCCGAATAGATCCTTCCGGCCGAGGTGCTGTTGGCCGCCGAGAAGAAGTGCGCATCGTTGAGGTTGCGTCCCCACAACCTCAGCCCCCATCGCTCGCTCGGCGATCGCCACGCCACCGATGCGTTGAGAAGGCCGTAGCCGTCCTGCACGACCGACTGGTCGGGCTCGAAGGCGTAGGCCCCGGTATGGAAGTAGCTCGCGGCAAGGGTGAGATTTCCGATGCGGGTGTCGAAGCTGTAGGACGCGCCGAGATTCAACGTGTATTTGGGCGCGAAGATCATCCGGTTGCCGGAGAGGTCGCAGCCCCCGGGAACCTGGGTCTGGCCGCCGGGCGCGCCGGCAGGGTAGGGAATGATCGCGCAGGTCGGCGGCGCTCCGTTGGGCGAGAAATGGGGGCCGTTCGGGAAGCTGGTATATTTGGCGTCGAGCAGGGACGCCGATGCGGTCAATTCCAGGCCCCGCAGCGGCCGCGCCGTGACCTCGATTTCCGCGCCGTCCAGCTTGGCGCGCGCCGCGTTCACGGTCACCGCCGTGGTTCCCAAGATCTGGGTCACCTGGATGTCGGAATAGTCGTAGTGGAAGGCCGAGACGTTGACGCGGAGGCGCCGGTCGAACCAGTCGCTCTTGAAGCCGATCTCATAGGAGTCGAGAATCTCGGGATCGACCGCCGGCGCCGCATAGCTGGTGATGTCGAAGACGCCGCTCTTGAAGCCGCGATTGTAGGACGCATAGGCAAGCAGATCGTCATTGATCCGGTGATCGACCGACAGGCGCCAGGTAAGGCGGCCGAACTCGGCTTCCTGCTCGGCGGAGGCGATCTGGGTGCCGTTGAACGTCGTGATGCCCGCGATCGAGCGCTCGTCATGCGTGTAGCGCAGACCGGCGGTCAGATTGGTACGGGGGAGGATCTCGTAGGTGGCCTGGCCATAAGCTGCGAGCGACCGGGACTTCTGAGCGGAGAAGACGAACTGCTGATTGGTCGATTGAATCAGCACTCCTTGGGGCGCGAAGCGGGTACTATTGTCGAAGAAGTAGGCGCCGAGAATCCACTCCAGCCGCGAGCCCGGCAGCGAGCGCAGCTGAAGCTCCTGGGTGAACGTGTCCGCCCGCGTGTCGAGCGTCACCCGCGTGATGTCGAGCCGTGACGTGTCGAGATCGTAGACGACGTCCTGGCGCACTTCACGATAGGCTGTGATGCTCGTGACGCCGAAGCCACCAAAATCATGGTCCACGCGCAGACTGCCGCCATAGGTGTCGACTTCGTTGGTCGCGTCGACATTGTTGGCCACGTTGTAGAACCCGGCATTGGGCGTCGCACCCGCGGTGACGGTGCCGGGAACGGCTGTGCGCAGCACGCCCTGCGCGCCCTCAAAATGATCATAGTCGCCGGCCAGCAGGATGCGCGTGTCAGGGCCGGGCTCGAACAGCAGCTTCGCTCGGCCGGCAAGCGACGAATAGGTGTAGGTGTCGCGACCGGTCACGGCGTTGCGTCCCCAGCCTTCGCCGCGGTCGCCGAAATGGATCGCGAGATTGGCGGCCAGGTTGGGTGCGAGAGCGCCGCTCGCATAGAGATTGCCGGTGATCGTTTCGTAATTGGCGATGCCGAGATCGGCATCGAGCGCAAGATCGTAGCCGGGGTCGCGGGTGATGACGTGGAGGACGCCGCCGACGGCATTGCGGCCGAACAGCGTACCCTGCGGACCTCGCAGCACCTCGATCCGTTCGATATTGTTGAAGTCGAACACCGTCGCGACGTTCGACGGGATGTAGATATTGTCGACATAAGTGGCGACCGACGGCTCGTTCGACGGCGATGCCGCCGCGGCGCCGATCCCGCGCATGAACGGCGTGTTCGAGGTGGCGCTTCGCACCAGCACGAGACTGGGGACCGCTTCGGTCAGGCCCTTGAGATCGCTGAGGCCGCGCGACGTCACCATCTCGCTCGAAACGGCGGTGACGGAAACCGGCACGTCCTGAAGCCGCTGCTCGCGGCGGTTGGCGGTGACGACGATGTCGCCTCCGGTGTCCGCCTCCCCGGCTTCGCCGGCCGGCGTCTCCGCCGGATCGGGGGACGAGGCGACATCCTGGGCACGAACGGCCGTCGAGGTCACGGCGAGGGCGGCCAGGCCAAAGCTGGCCGTGGTCCGGACGAGGATTAAACCTGTCACTCTTTCTCTCCCCTGATCGTCGCAACTTGGCCCGGACAGGACGAACATGGTCCGGGTGTCGCTTGTGATTGTCGTCAGCCTGATGATGATACACAGACGTACGAACTAGGGCAACACGGTAGAGAAGAGCGGCATCCGGCCAGGAAGGATTTTGAAAATTCCGACTTTTTCGGGATGTCTCGTATGCGGACGGACGCCGTGCCCGACCGAACAGGTTCGTGAAAGATGACACTCTTTATGGGTGTAGAGGGGCGATTCGCGCTGCCGGCGCTTGACGGGACAACCCGCACGCTCGACAGGGCCCTGATGTCAAAACTGAGCGCCGTCACTGCCGATCGCATGGTCGAACTCATCGCGGATGCCGGCTGGCCGGTCGGCGCGATGATCGCCACGGAAAGCGAGCTCAAGGAACGGTTCGGGGTGAGCCGCGCGGTCATCCGCGAAGCGCTCGGTCTGGTGGAATTGCGCGGGATCGCGGCGATGAAATCCGGCAAGGGCGGCGGCCTCGTCGTCTCGGCGCCGGCGTGGGACGCCGCGGTGATGGCGCTGGCCACGTTCCTCGAGGTCAGCGATGCCCGTCTCGAGGACATGATCTCGGTGATGCAGCGCCTGGAGTCGCTCGCCGTGGACCTCGCCATCGACCGGATCGACGAGGATTCGGCGGCCCTCCTCGAAGGTTTCGCCGCGGAGATGATCGAACCCCCGCGCGACGTGGATGCGGAGACGGCGACCTTTCGCGCCCATCGCAATGCCTTGGCGACGGCCTCGCGCAATCCCGTGCTCGCCATGATCGTCGCCGGCTTCCAGATTGCGCTCGCCGGCCTCTCCATGGCGCGGGTCTACGAAGCGACAGAATTCGAGCGACATCTTCGCATATCGAAGGCGGTGAAGGCGGAGCTGCTGAGCGCGGTTCTCGCCTGCGATCCCCATCGCGCGCAAACCGCGATCCGCAGCGACTATGGCAACCAGCTGCGGTCGATCAAGGCTTCAGGTATCGGCACGATGAGCCGGATCAACGCCGATGCCGCGCGGCACGGCATGAAGCTGCCGAGGTGGATCGCGCTCAAGATCAGCCGTCGCATCGCCGATCATGCGCTCGCGCCGGGCGAGCCGCTCGGATCCGAAGCGGAACTGATGGCGCAGTTCGGCGTGGGCCGATCGGTCCTCCGAGAGGCCATCCGGATGCTGGAAGCCTATTCGGTGGTGGCCATGAAGAGAGGCAAGGGCGGAGGCCTTCGCGTCGCCATTCCCGACCCCGAGTCCACCTTTCAGGCCGTGGTGCCCTTTCTTCGGTCACTGGACGGCGCGGACAGGCATGCCTTCGAGGTCCGGACCTGCCTGGAGGTCGAGGCGGCCGGCCTTGCCGCCCAACGTCGGGACGGACCGTCGATCGATGCGATCCGATCGGTCATCGCTTCGGCCCGCGAGCGTGCCGAACGACGCCCCGAAGAGACGCTCGAGGCCCTGGCCGAAATTTCTCGTACGGTCGTGGCGGCTTCCGGAGACAGGGTGCTGGAGGTCATTGCGGCCCTCACCCAGAGGGTGGTTCCGGGACGGCCGTCGGCGGACATCGACAGCACGGTCTTTCAGCGGTGCGATGCCATCGCAGGCGCACTTGCAGCGGGAGACGCGCCTCTTGCCCGTCGGCTCGTCCATGTCCAGCTGCGGGCGGTCCGGGAGGCCCATGCGAGAACTTGATCCATGAGCGACGAAACGCGCCAGACCGATCGGGGCGGGACGGGTCATTGCCCCAGTCGAATGATCAGCTTGCCCTTGTTGGCACCCAAATAGAGCTTGGCGATCGCCCCCGGGCAGCTTTCGATTCCTTCCTCCATTTCTTCCCGGAATCGGAGACGGCCGTCGCGGACCAATTCGGCGAGCCTTGCCGCCGTCGGATCGAAGGCGTCCATATGATCGAAGATGACGAATCCTTCCATTCGGGCCCGTTTCGTCAGGATGTGACGCTCGACGCGAGGGCCCGTCGGCGGCGGATCCCAGCGCGCGATCGCCGCCGTGCCGCAGACGACGACGCGAGCGCCAATGGCGAGATGCTTGAGCGCGGCGTCGCTGATCGATCCGGCCGTATTGTCGAAATAGACATCGACCCCCCGCGGGGCGAGATGCGCCAGCGCGGCGTCAACATCCTCCGACCTGTAGTCGATGGCGGCATCGTAGCCGAAATCGGACAGGCAGGCCGCCACCTTGTCCGGGCCGCCGGCAATGCCGATGGTGCGGCATCCTTGCAGGCGCGCCAGCTGGCCGACCGCCGAGCCGACGGCGCCCGCGGCGGTGGAGACGAGCACGGTCTCGCCGGGACGGGGGCGGCCGATCCGGTCGAGCCCGAGCGAGGCGGTCACTCCGTTCAGTCCGAGCACGCCGAGGGCAAGGGAAGGCGACAGGTCGGTTTCCCTGATGCGCCGGATCACCTTGTCCGGCGTTGCCGCCGCCCATTCTTGCCAGCCGAACCAGCCGAGCAGCAGCGCTCCCTTCTCGAAGCCGTCGACATTCGTCTGCTCGACGCAGCCGACGGCGAGGGAACGCATGACCTCGCCGATCGCGACCGGTGCCGAATAATTGCCCTTGTCCACGATCCAGCCGCGCATGGCGGGTTCGACGGAGAGATAGAGATTGCGGACCAGCAACTCTCCGTCGGCCGCCTCAGGGACGTCGTCCTCAATCATCGCGAAATTGTCGGCCTGCGGAATTCCATCGGGGCGCGAAGCGAGCCTGATCTGGCGATTGCGTCCGGTCATCGCTGAGCTCCATCTTGCACGGTAACGAACCGGCGTGCCGGCGCGTCGATCATGCCGCGGCATCCATCCCATTTGACATCGGCCGATTAGTCCGCTTCCTTATAATTCGCAAACGGACAATCACCAGGAGGGAAAGATGGCGCGGATCGGCTATTCTGACGAACATGAGCAGTTTCGTCGCACGGCCCGCGCGTTCTTCGACCGCGAGCATGAGCCGCAGCTGAAGAAGTTCGAGGCGGCGGGGGGAATCGACAAGGATTTCTGGCGGCGCGCGGGACAGGCCGGTCTGCTCGGAGCGTGCATCCCCGAGGAATATGGCGGCGCGGGGGGCGATTTCACCTTCAATGTCATCCTGGCGGAAGAGCTGGGCCGCACGCCGGGATCGGCCACGACCGGTTCTTCGCTGATGGCGGATATCGCTACCTACATTCTCGTCCTCCACGGCGATGACGCGCAGAAGCAGCGCTATCTTCCGGGCATCCTTGCGGGGGAGATCAGCCAGGCGATGCCGCTGACCGAGCCGGACGCCGGAAGCGACGCGACCGCCATCAAGACGACCGCGATCCGGGACGGCGACGATTATGTCATCAGCGGCGAGAAATATTTCATCTCGAACGGGGCCGGCGCCGACGTCCTCTATGTCGTCGCCAAGACCGATCCCAGTCAGCGGGGCCGGGGCATGAGCGTCATCATCGTCGATGCCGACACGCCCGGCGTCGCGCGACACAAGATCCCGATGATGGGCTGGGCCCATGGCGATACCGGCGCGCTCTCGTTCGACGATGTCCGCGTCCCCGTTTCGAACCTGATCGGCCGTGAAGGCATGGCGATGAAGATCCTCATGGACACGTTTCTCGAGGATCGGCTTCAGATTGCCGGCCGCTGCCTCGGCGCCGCCAGCGCCGCCCTCGATCTCACCTTGGCCTATGTGAAGAGCCGGATGGTCTCCGGCCAGCGCGTCTTCGATTTCCAGAACACGCAGTTCGTGCTGGCCGAGTGCAGGACCGACATTGCCGTCACCGAAAGCTTCCTCGACAGCTGCGTCGTCAAGTTCCGCGACAAGGCGCTGAGCTTCGACGAGGGCGCGATGCTCAAGCTGTGGGCGACCGAGATGGAAGGACGCGTGCTCGACAAATGCGTCCAGCTCTTCGGCGGTGCCGGGCTGATGGACGAGAATCCGATCTCGCGCATGTACACCGCCGCGCGCATCCAGCGCGTCTATGCGGGCACGTCCGAGCTTCAGAAAGTCGCCATCGCAAAGGGTCTGGAGGCCTTGGCCTGACCGGTGCTCCGTCCGGCCCGAAGGGGTTGCCCGACGCTTGGCCAGCGCTTACGGTGAGCATGCGAACGATATGGAAGCGACCGGTCCGCCGCTGAGCGGTCGGCGAGGAGAGACGAAATGCTGCAGACTGCGTCCTTGCCCGCTGGCGACGTCGAGTCGCCCTATGGCGAAGAGCTGGAAATGTATCGCGAGACCGTCCGCGCCTTCTTTCGGCGCGAGGTGGAGCCGCGCGTTCGCGAATTCGAGGAGCATGGATCGGACCGCGCGATATGGCGAAAGGCCGGCGAATATGGGATCCTCGGCGCGACGATTCCCGAGGAATATGGCGGCGCCGGCGCCCACCGGATGGCGATCATGGTCGCGGCGGAAGAACTCGGTTACGCCCCTTCGGGCGCCACGATGGGGTCCTTCATCGGCACCGACATCTGCACCAATTTCCTCGTCGACCACGGCACCGAAGAGCAGAAGAAGGCTTGGTTTCCGGGCATCCTGACGGGCGACGTCATCCAGGCGATGGCGCTCACCGAGCCCGAATCGGGCAGCGACGCCACCTCGATCCGCACGACGGCCGTTCGCGACGGCGACGACTATGTCATCAACGGCAGCAAGTGCTTCATCTCGAACGGCTCCAAGGCCGATCTCATCTACGCCATCGTCAAGACCGATCCGGCCGCGAAGGGCAGGGGGATGAGCGTGATCCTGGTACCGGGCGACACGCCCGGCGTCACCCGACGCCGCATGATTACCCAAGGCTATAAGGGCGGGGACACCGGGGAGATCTTCTTCGACAATGTCCGCGTGCCGGTCTCCAACCTCCTCGGCGAGGAGAACAAGGCCATGGCCATGTTCATCCCGACCATCGGACTCGACCGGATGCAGATCGTCGCCCGCTCGGTCGGCGCGGCGCAGGCTGCCTTCGAGCTGACGGTGGAGCATTGCCGCAACCGCAAGATCTTCGGTCAACGTCTCGTCGACTTCCAGAACACGCAGTTCATGCTCGCGCAGATGGAGACCGAGATCTCGGTCGGCCGCGCCTATCTCGACAATCTCATCCGCAAGATGTGGGCCGGGACGCTGACCGACGCCGATTCCTCGATGGCCAAGATCTGGCTGTGCGAGCTCGAGTTTCGCACGCTGGACAGCTGCGTCCAGCTATGGGGTGGCAATGGCTGGATGGACGAGAATCCGATCTCGCGCATGTTCACCGCCGCCCGTGTCCAGCGCATTTTCGCGGGCGCTACCGAGCTGATGAAGAGCCTGCTGGGCCGTCGCTACCTCTAGATCGGCCGACGACGGCCAATCAGGCTCGCGGTCGAAGCCGGAAAGAGCTGCCAGTGAACAGGAGTGGGCGCAGGTGTCGGAAGCAAGGTTGTTGGAAGGTCTCAACGTCGTCGATCTGGGCGTGGGCATGGCGCCTGCCCTGGTCGCGAGGTTTCTCGCGGATTCGGGGGCCCGGGTCACGCGCATCCCGCCGGAGCCAGGCGATCCGTTCGACTCTTATTATGCGGCTTATGGCGTGTGGCGCCGCGGCGCGACGTTCGAGGCGGGGGCATCGGCCGAGCGGCTCGAAGACTTGCTCGGTCAAGCCGACATCTGTTTGATCGGGGGCGAGGATCATCCGGACATCGAGCGGCGCTGCGACGGTCGTGCGATCGCCGCGCGCCATCCGAGGCTCGTGCTGCTCGACTTCACCGATGGGCCGGCCGGGACCGCTTATGCCGGCAAGCCGCAGACCGACCTGCTCGCGCAAGCGCGCTCCGGCCTGGCTTGGGAGCAGCTTCCCGACCGGCCGATCGTGAATGCCTTCGAGCCTGGCAATTACGGAGCGGCCCTGCAGGGGCTGATCGGATTGCTGGCCGCGCTGTACGAGCGGGAAGGCAGCGGGCTGGGCCAATATGTCGCGACATCCCTGTTCGAGGGAGCTCTGGCCTGGACCGGCTTCAACTGGGCCATTCTCGAGAAGCCGACGCCGGCGGCCGACTATGTCGTGCCCAGAGGCGTGTCGCCGCTCGTCTTCCAGACTCGAGACGGCGCCTATATTCACCTCGTCATCGGCGGGGCCGGCTCCAAATACGGCATGTACCAGGCGCTCGAGATCGACGATCCGACGGTGCTCCCCACCGACAGCGGGATGCCCAAGCCCGGTGCAAGCCCGCGAAACTTCTACGGCGACTACGATCTCCTCGCCGTCCATGTCGCGAAGAAGGACAAGGACGAGCTGCTCGAGGCGATCTGGTCCCGCGGGCTGCCGGCTGAACCTGTACTGGAGCCCGGCGCCTGCTGGGACGAGCCTCAGATCGCCCGCAACGGGATCATCGTGCGCGATTCCGACGGCACCCGCCGCGTCGGCCTGCCGTTCCTGGTGAGCCTGTCCCCGGCCAACGGACCGATGCGCCCTCCGGCGGCGCCGCGGCGGCCGCTCGAAGGGATTCGGGTCATAGACTGCGGGGCCTTCGTCGCCGGACCGCTCGCCGGCGTCTTCCTGGCCGACCTTGGTGCCGAGGTGATCAAGGTCGAAGCCAAGGCCGGCGATCCGAATCGATCCTTGTTCAAGGCGTTCACGCTCGCCAACCGGGGCAAGAAGGCGATCGGCGTCGACCTCAAGGACCCCGACGGGCGGGCGATCCTGGATGCCCTGTGCGCGAGCGCCGACGTCGTCATGAGCAACTTCCGGCCGGGCGTATCGGCCCGGTTGGGCGTGGATCCCGCGACGCTGCACGGGCGCAAGCCCGACCTCATCGTGGCGGAAGCGCCGGCTTATGGCACGGAAGGGCCGCTGGCGCTCAAGGCCGGCTTCGACATGGTCATGCAGGCCTGGTGCGGCCATGAGGCCAAAGCCGCCGGCCGAGGCAATCCGCCGCGCTGGAATCGCTCGAACCTCGTCGATTCGACGGGCGGAATGATCGGCACGGTCGCGGTGCTGGCGGCACTCTATCATCGCGCCCGCACCGGCGACGGCGCCGCGCTCGAGCTTCCCCTCGTCAATGCCGGCATCTTCGGCCACTCCGAGCTCTTTCAGCATCCGGACGGCCGTTTCGACGGCGCGCGGCAGCTGAGCTCCGGCTTGCGCGGCTATCATCCGGCCGAGGCGCTGTACGAGGCGAGCGACGGCTGGGTGGCGGTTGCGGCGCGGGGACGCAAGGCAGCGCTTGCGCTGCGCGACCGCCTCGGCCTGGCGGGCAGCCTTTCCGACCGTCCGGAGACATGGGAGGAAGCGGAGGAAGATGCGATCGCCGCGGCCCTTCGCGCGCAAAGCAGCGACGAGATTGTCCGATCGCTGGGATCGGCGGGTATCTGGGTCGAGCCGGCGCGCACCGACATGGAGCGCAGAATCCTCACCGACGAAGCGCTCGTCGCCCGCGGCACGGTGCGGACGGTGCCTCATCCGACTTTCGGGGTCGTTCGCGAGATCGGCTCGCTCGTGACCTTTTCGCGGTCGGCCTATGGCAATGACATACCCGCCCCGATCCCCGGAGGGTCGACGCGCGAGATCCTGGCGGATCTCTCCTATGACGAGAACCGGATCGAGGATCTCGATCGCCGCGGCGTGGTCGTCATTGCCTGAAGGAGACCCGAGGTGACCGAGATCATGCGCTGTCTGTTCGTCAACGAGACCGAAGCGGCCCGCGCCATGTCGCAGCTCGGCGCCGCGGGTATCCAGGACGAGGAAATGGACCTGATCCTTCCCGATAGGGATACGGATTCGCGGGCGGACGAGGTCGGGGTTCCCGATAGCGCCGCCTCCTTCTCTGGCCTGCGCGGTGGCGAGGGCGGAGAGAAGGGAGAGGTCGCGCGCGTGTGCCTGACCGTGCGGCTCGATCAGGCGCGTGTCGGACGCGAGCAGGTGGTGGCCATCATCCGCGCGGCTGGCGGAACGATCGACGACTGAGCCCGCGGACGACGCGATCAGGTGTCGCTCGTGCCGCTCTCCCCCATTCGGCGAAGTTGCTCGGCGGAGCGATCAAGGATCGCCCGTTCCAGATAGGCATCCAGACTGCCCGCTTCTTCCTCGATCTCGGCAAGCCCGATTCCGAGCGAATGCGCGTCACGAAGCAGGGCTTCACGGCAATCCTCGATACCTTTCGGCCCGATTTCGAAATGATTGTCCCGGACCCATTCCTCGAGGAAGGCAACGGCGCGGTGGCTCAAGGTAGTCCTCCTCAGACCGTCTGCGAGTTGAAATCATTCTCCTCGATCGGGAGCGGCAAGGCCGCCTCTTCCGAAGAGAGCCCGTAATAGCGGGCGAGTTCGTTGTCGCCGATCTCGCGGGGCCGCTCATCCTCGTCGAGCGTGAGGCGCGGCGCACGCGCGAGCAGGTCGGGCGTCAGCGCCACCCGGTAGCCGGGCAAAGCGGGATCGTAATCGAGCATTCCCCAGGGAAGCGGATGGACGCGCAGCGTCTCGTCGCCGCCATCGAGAAGCATGACCGCGTAGCGGACGCGCCCGCTTCTCTTGTCGATCATCAGGGAATGCACCGACCCCAGTCTTTGGCCCTCGAGGTCGTGGACGGCCGCGCCATCGATCCGCGCCGTCGAGACGAGGTCGTGCGACCGATCCAGAAGGCGCAGGGCCAATTCCCTGTTCATCCTCTTCTCCCTCGATGCTCCGCGCCGGACCGGCGATCGATGCCAGATGAACCCGTCAGGCGGCCTCGCGATCCTCCAGCCACTCGATTCCGGTGAGGCCCCATTCGCGCAGGGCGGCGAGGCCGCCGCTGTCGTCGGCGGGCGGCGGCGCGGCGATCCGTCCCGGCGTGCGGCTGAAGCGCGGCGCCGGCAGCGGCTGCTGGACTCCCGAATACATGCCGAATACCTCGCGCGCCCGGTTGTGGGGGTGCGCCGCCGCCTCGTCGGGGCTCAGGACCGGCGTTGCGCAGGCATCGAGCGCGCCGAAGATCTCTTCCCATTCCGCACGGGTGCGTTCGGCGAAGATCTTGGCGAACCGCGCCTTCATCGCAGGCCAGCTGGCGCGGTCGTGCTGGTGGGGGAAATCGGCAGGATCGATGCCGAGGCCGCGCAGCAGGTCGGCGTAGAATTTCGATTCGATGGCGCCGACCGCCATCCAGCCGTCGTCCGCCGTCCTGTAGACCTCGTAAAAGGGCGCGCCGCCATCCATGAAATTCTCGCCTCGTCGGTCGGACCAGCGGCCCATCGCGCGATAGGAATGGATCATGGTCGCGAGCAAGGCCGCCCCCTCCGTCATCGCGGCGTCGATCACCTGGCCCTGGCCGGACCGCCCTGCCTCGAGCAGGGCGCAGGCTATCCCGAAGGCGAGCATCATGCCGCCCCCGCCCATGTCGGCGACGAGGTTGAGGTTCGGCAGCGGGGCCTCTCCGGGTCGGCCGCACAGGCCGAGGCTTCCCGACAGCGCGAAATAGTTGATGTCGTGACCGGCCTTGTCGGCGAGCGGCCCGGTCTGGCCCCATCCCGTCATCCGCGCGTAGACGAGGCTTGGGTTTCGCTCGAGGCAGATTTCCGGGCCGACCCCGAGGCGTTCCATGACCCGGGGGCGATAGCCTTCGAGCAGGACGTCGGCCTTCTCGACAAGATCGAGAAGGACGTCGCGCTGGCGGGCGTCCTTGAGGTTGAGCGTGACGGAGCGGCGCCCGCGATGGAGGCTGTTCTTCACCGGGTCGATCGGAGGCACCAACGGCTCGGCACCCGCCCGCTCGATCCTGAGCACGTCGGCTCCCATGTCGGCGAGGAGCATGGCGCAAAAGGGTCCCGGCCCGACTCCTGCTACCTCGATCACCCTGAAGCCCGCGAGCGGCCCCGAACGCTCCACCTTACCCATTCCTGCTCCTGACATACGCAATTATAGTCTTCGGTCCAAACTGTCCGTACACGAACATTACGCTAGCGGACTTTATGCATGCATGCTAGTCCGTTTGCCAAGCGGGGCCACAGACCCGGCCTCGTCGCAGAAGGAGAAGCGCGCGCATGGCGAGTGAGGATTTTCCAGTCGGAACGGCGTTCGTCGCCGGTGGCAGCGGCGGGATTGGCGGTGCGATCGTGGAGGCATTCGCCCGGGCCGGTTCGGATGTCGTCTTCACCTATCGCAGCGGCGCCGGCCGCGCGGAGGAGGTTCGCAAGCGCGCGGCGGCTCATGGCGTCAGCGTGGAGGCGCGAGAGGTCAGGCTCGAGGATCCCGCATCGATGGCGGCGCTGCTCGGCGAATTCGCGAGCGCGAACCGGAAGATCCACAGCTTCGTCTATGCCTCCGGGCCGCGGGTGAAGGTCGGTTTCGTCAGCGACCTCGATGTCGATGACTGGCGCTTCACCTTCGAGCACGACACGATCGCCTGCTTCTCCTTCACCAAGGCCGCCATCGCCTATCTGAAGGCCAATCCCCTCTCGGAGCGGCAGGCGGGATCGATCACCGCCATCACCTCTTCGCAGCGTTTCCGCCCCGAAGCCCGGGGCATCCTCTCCGCCTCTCCCAAGGCCGCGATCGAGGCGCTGTACATGGCGGTGGCCAAGGAGAATGCCCGGTTCGGAATCCGCGCCAACATCATCCAGTCTGGCTGGGTCCTTGCCGGCCAGATCGCCGACAGCATGGAAGGCCAGCTGGACGATGCCGCGATGAAGTCGATCGTCGCCCAGATCCCGCTACGGCGCCTGGGCTCCCCGACCGAGGTGGCCGAAGGCGCCGTGTTCGTATCCTCGGCCCGCGCCAGCTTCATCACCGGCGCGACGCTGGCGATCGACGGCGGCATGCATCTTTGAGGACCGCCCGATGCTGACGCTCTACGGCCGAAAGCTGAGCCGTGCCGCGCGCTGCCTGTGGGCGCTCGAGGAACTCGGCCTTCCCTATCGCCAGGTGCCGATCGACACGAACAATGGCGAGAGCCGCCGCGAGGGCTATCTGGCGCTCAACCCGGCCGGCAAGGTGCCGACGCTCGTGGACGAGGATTTCGTCCTTCGCGAGTCGGTGGCGATCAACCATTATCTCGTCGGGCTCGCCCCGAACCCGCTCTGGCCGGATCAGCTTCGCGTCCAGGCGCTCATACTGCAATGGTCGAGCTGGTCCGTCACCGAGGTCGAGTTCCACTTCACGCTGGTCGTGCGCGAGCTTCGCCGAGCCGCGGCGGCCGAAGAGGCCCCTGACGCGAAGCTGGTCGGCGATGCGCTCTCGGCCGTCTCGGGGACGCTGGCCACGCTCGAGGCGCATCTCGCCGGCGGTACGGCATGGGTGGCGGGAGACGCGTTCACCATTGGCGACGTCAACACCGCCTTTCCGATCATCGGCCTGTCCCAGCGCATCGACATGGCTCCCTTCCCGGCGATCCGGGACTGGCTCGCCCGCTGCACCTCGCGCCCGGCCTGGCACCGGGTCCAGGCCATCGACGAGGAAAAGCTGCGCGCGGCATTCCTGGCCTGAGAGGAGCTTCCATGCCGACCCTGTTCGAAACCTGGCGCAACGCCTCGCCCTTTTATGACGAGAGCCACCAGGCGCTTGCCGACAGCGTCCGCCGTTTCATCGAACGCGAGGCCGTTCCTCATGTCGAGGGCTGGGAGGAAGCCGGCATCGTCCCCCGCGACTTTCATCGCAAGGCGGGCGGGGCCGGCCTGCTCGGCCTCGGATTTCCGGAGGCTCAAGGCGGCACGTCCGAGGGGATCGACATCTTCCACAAGCTCGTCCTGGTCGAGGAGACCGCGCGCTCCGGCGCCGGCGGAGTCCAGGCGGGCTTGTTCACCCACTATGTCTCGCTGCCGCTGCTCATCGAGCATGGCGACCCGACCCTCGTCGACCGGATCGCGCCCGAGGTGCTGTCGGGCGAGAAGATCCTGGCCATCGCCGTCACCGAGCCGTCCGGCGGCTCCGACGTTGCCGCGCTCAGAACGCGGGCCGTGCGGGACGGCGGCGACTATGTCGTCAACGGCTCCAAGACCTTCATCACCAATGGCATGCGCGCGGACTATTATCTGGTCGCCGTGCGTACCGGCGATGCCGAGACCGGCGGCATCTCGATGCTGCTGATCGAGGCCGACCGCGCCGGCTTCAGCCGCACCTCGCTCAAGAAGATGGGCTGGCATGCTTCCGATACCGCGACCCTCCATTTCGACGATGTTCGCGTGCCCGTCTCCAACCGGATCGGTGAGGAGCATCGGGGCTTCCGCAACCTGCTCAAGAATTTCAACGCAGAGCGACTTCAGGCGGCGCAGCAATGCACCTCCTTCGCCCGGATCTGCCTTGAGGAGGCGATCGCCTGGGCGGGCGAGCGGGCCACATTCGGCAAGAAGCTCGGTCAGCACCAGTCGATCAGGATCAAGCTTGCCGACATGGCCCGGCGGATCGGCGCCACCCAGGCCTGGATCGACCTCGCCGCCTGGCAATTCCAGCAGGGCAAGGCGAGCGCCGCGGACCTGTCCCTGCTCAAGGTCCAGGCGACCCTGATGTTCGAGAAGGTCGCGCGCGAGGCGGCGCAGATCCTTGGCGGCGCCTCCTATATCCGCGGCTCAGTCGTCGAACGCATCTACCGCGAAGTCCGGGTCGTCGCGATCGGCGGCGGCTCGGAGGAGATCCTCCTCGACATGGCCGGGCGCCAGATGGGCTTCGGCGAATAACAAACGGAGATCGGAGAGAATGTCCTATCCCTACAACCCGGATCTGTACGGCCCTGAGCACGAGATCTTCCGCGAGACCTTTCGTCGCTTCATCGCGGAAGAGATGGAACCCCATGTCGACGAATGGACCGAGAACCACCTGATCCCGCGCGAATTCTGGCGCAGGGCAGGCGAGGCCGGCATGCTCGGCGTGGACATTCCCGAAGACTATGGCGGCCCGGGCGGCGACTTCCTCCACCGCCTCGTCATCGCGGAGGAGCTCGGTTACAGCCGGGCCGGGGCGAGCATCGCCCCCGCTTTCATCGGCGACGGCACGGCCGAGATCCTGCGTCGCAACGGCACCGAGGAGCAGAAGCGCCATTGGCTTCCGCTGATGGTCAAGGGCCAGGCGCGCTTCGCCTTCGCCCTGACCGAGCCCGACAGCGGCAGCGATCCCGGGAGCATGCGCTCCACCGCGGTTCGGGACGGCGATGACTATGTCATCAACGCCGCCAAGACCTACATCTCCAACTTCGTCCATGCTGACGCGGTGATGCTGGCGGTCAAGACCGATCCGGAAGCCGGCAGCCGCGGCATCTCCGTGATCATCGTCGAGACCGACCGTCCCGGCTTCCGGCGGGGACGCAGCCTACGCAAGATGGGCAGCAATGCCGCCGACACGGGCGAGATCTTCTTCGACGAGGTGCGGGTGCCGGTCACCAACCGGATGGGCGACGAAGGCGGCGGCTTCAAGATCATGATGAGCGGCATCAACATGGACCGCATCACCTGGCCACTCATCGCCCATGCCGCCGCCACCCGCGCCTATCACGAGACGGTCGATTTCGTGAAGAACCGCAAGGCGTTCGGGCAGGCGATCTGGGATTTCCAGAACACCCAGTTCAAGCTCGCCGAGATCAAGACCGAGCTGGCCGTCGGCCGCGCCTTCCTGGACGAGGTGATCCGCGACTTCATCGCCACCGGAAAGCTCGATCCTCTCAAATGCGCGATGGCCAAGATGTGGCTTCCGGAGATGGAAGGGCGGGTGATCGACCAGTGCGTCCAGCTTCACGGCGGCGCCGGCTACATGGACGAATATACCGTTTCGCGCCTCTATACCGCTGCCCGGCTTCATCGCATCTTCGCCGGAACGGCCGAGATCATGCGGGTCATCGTCGCCCGATCGATCTGACGCGGCTTCCCGCCCGGGGCGGCCCCGGGCGGGGACGCTCCATTGCCGACTAGTTGCCGGCGGAGAGCAGGGGCTTGCCGCTGGCGTCGCGGCGCGAGATGCGCTGGATCGTCTCGGGGAAGGCGCCCGGGTCGGCGACGATCGCGGCGACCTGCTCCCCGATCTCCCGATCGGTGACCCAGAGCGGATCGGCGGCGTCGCGCGTGCTGGCGCCGTTCACGACCGACGCGACGATGAGTTCCCTCAGATGGATCGGACGGTCGCTCGTCTCGCGGGCGATGCCGCGATACATCATCCGAAGCGCCGCCTGGCCCAGCGACATATAGACTCCGTCCGGCAGCAGGAAATCGGCGGTGCCGCCGCCAATGCCGACATAGGTGCCGCCGCTCGTCAGGGCGGGCAGGAAGGCGCGGGCCGCCGTGAAATGGCTGATCAGGTCCTGGCGGACCAGACTCGCCACCTCCTCGGTCGTCTTGTCCAGGATCGGTCCCATCGATTGGCGCGGGGCATTGACCGAGACGACGACCGCGTCCAGCGGCGCGATGAGGCGCTGCGCCGCCTCTCGGAGCGCCTCGGCCTCGGCGTCCGATGCGAGCGAGCCGGCGACGGTCGCGAAGCGCGGCGGGTGGCCGAGCGCGTTGGCCAGCGCTTCCAGGCGGCCGGCCTTTCGGGCCGCCCCGACCACGCGGTGACCATGCTCGAGCAGGATCTCGACGATGCCGCGGCCGACGTCGCCGGTGGCGCCGATCACCAGGATGTTCGACATCTCACCCCTCCGACGAGAAATGGCGGCGGGTCTCGCCCAGCGCCTTGATGAACAGGAGCCCGGAGGCAAGGATGAACACGGTCGCGATGGACAGGGCCCAGCGCAGGGCTTCACTGCCGGCTGGCGCGATCAGCGCATCGCTCATCATCCCGACGAAGAGCGGCAGCAGGCCTTGGCCGACCACGCCGTTGAGCACGTTCGAGACCGCGGCTCCGGTTGCCCGGACATCGGGATCGCAGACATTCTGCATCGAAGCCTGGAAGGCGGGCGCGTAGAGGACGCTGAGCGCCATCGCCACGAAGGTGCCGGCGAGCGCGAGCGGCAGCGAGGATGTCCACAGCACCATCAGGTAGAGCGGCGGCAGGAGCAGATTGGCGACCACGCACAGGACGATCGGCCGGTGCAGCGACCGCGCCGACAGCCGGTTGCCCGCCCATGATCCGGCGATCATTCCCGCCAGCAGCCCCAAGGCCGCCGCGGGGCCGAAGAAGAGCCCGACCTGCTGGAGGCCGAGGCCGTGGGTGCGGATGAAGAATTGCGGCAGCCAGATCATCATGCCGAGGCTGGAGAAGACGCCGAGCGAGGCGGCGATGCAGAGCCAGATATAGGCCCGGTTGCCGGCCAGGAGCTTCAGCGAGGAGGCATAAGAGAGGCGGCGGGGCGGCGCGCTTTCGAACCGGCCGCGCGCCGGCTCCTTCACCCAGAGAATGACGGCGAGGCTGAGCAGGATCCCGGGAATGCCGGCCACGAGGAAGACCGCGCGCCAGCCGAAATTGGCGCCGATCCAGCTGCCGACGACGAAGGAAAGGAACAGGCCGACCATGCCGCCGGCGGCGAAGAGTCCCAGCGCCATCGGCCGCTTGGCGGGCGGGAAATGATCGCTGAGCAGGGACATCCCGGCCGGATTGGAGCCGCCTTCGCCGACGCCCACGCCGGCTCGGGCAAGCGCCAGCATCGGGAAGTCGCGGGCGAGACCGCAGAGCGCGGTCATGATGCTCCAGGCGGCGAGCGCGACGGCGATGACGGTCTTGCGGCTGCGGCGGTCGGCGAGCCAGCCGAAGACGAGGCTGGAGACGGCGTAGACGATGACGAAGGCCGGGCCGGTCAGCAGCCCATATTGCGTGTCGGTCAGCGAGAAGGCCTCGCGGAGCGGCTGCGACACCACCACCACGAGCATCCGGTCATAATAATTGAGCAGATTGACGAGCGCGAGGATCAGGCAGGCGGCCATCGCCCCCGTCCCGACGGCAGCGCCGCCGGCGGGGCCCGGCGCCGCAACCGCCGCTCTCGCCCAGAAGCTCATCCCGCGATTTCGGCCGTGCCGCGGTCGAGCACGACCAGGTCGCGCTCCGGCACGCGCGCCCGGAAGCGGACGATGCCGGGTGCAGGGTTCCAGAATTCGAACCTGATCCGGTCGCCGGGCAGCACCGGTCGGCTGAAGCGAAGGGCCATCGCCTTGAGGCGTGCCGGATCGAAATCGCAATAGGTCTTGAGGAGCGCGTATCCGGCCAGGCCCTTGGTGGCGAGGCCATGGAGGATCGGGCGCTCGAAGCCGGCATGGCGCGCCACCTCCGGATCGACGTGCAGCGGATTGCGGTCGCCGCTGAGGCGGTAGATGAGCGGCGCGATCTCCAGCGTCGGGACGTCGACCACCTGATCGGGCTCGGAGTCGGGGAGCCTTTCCAGCTCGGGCGGTGCCTCGCCATGATCGCCGCACCCGCCGTCGCCGCGAAGCAGGAGGCTGGTTATCACGGACGCGATCGGATCGCCGCTGGCGGCGTCGACCACCTGCTTGCGCTGGTAGAGGAACGCGCCCGATCCTTCGCCCTTGTCGCGCACGCCCATGATGTCGTGCCGGCCGATGACGTCACCGGTCGGCGGCAGCGGCCGATGCAAGGTGAGGCGCTGCTCGGCGTGGAGGAGCTTGCGCCAGTCGATGCCATATTCCGGATCACGGGCCCAAAAGCCGGGATGGCCGAGCACATTGGCGTAGGTCGGCGCGGCGACGAGGCCGTCCTCATAAACGAAGCGCAAATGCTTGGGATCGAGCGGCTCGGCGCCGAAGCCGACGCCGAGAGCATAGAGGATGGTGTCGCGGTCGTCGTAGCGGTGGCGGTTTTCGGGGAAGACGCGATTGACCACCTTGTCGAGATGCATGCTTCGTTCCTCAGGAGGAGGGGCTGGCGGCGAGCGCGACGATCTTCCGCGCCTGCACGAGATGGGGCATGTCGAGCATCCGGCCCTCCAGGCTGAGCGCGCCGGCGCCGGGATTGGCTTCGAACAGGGCGATCACGCGGCGGGCATGGGCGAGCTCGTCGGCGCTCGGCGTGAAGGCGCCATTGATCGTCTCGACCTGGCCCGGATGGATCGCGATCATGCCGGCAAAGCCGTCCCGCCGCGCGCGTGCCGCGGCCTGCGCGAGGCCCGCCTCGTCGCGGAAGTCGGCAAACAGGGTCTCTATGGCCGCGACCCGGGCGGCCGACGCCGCGAACAGGCAGAGTGAGCGCGCCACCGCATAAGGCTGGGTCCAGCCGCCGCTTTCGTCCTTGTTGGTCATCGCACCGATCGCGGCGCTGAGATCTTCGGCGCCCCAGGTGATCGCCGCCAGGCGATCGGCGACGCCGGCATAGCCGGCGAGCGCGAACATCGCTTCCGGCACCTCGGTCGCGACCGGCACGATGCGCGTCGCGCCGCGGGCAAGGCCGTGCTGCGCCTCGAACGCATCGAGATAGTGGCCGAGGCGGCGCACCTCCTCCGGCGACCCCGCCTTCGGCTGGACGATGCCGTTGGGCGCGCCCACCATGACGGCGGCGAGGTCGTCGAGCGCTTCCGGCGTGGTCAGCGGATTGATCCGGACGAAGAGCGGGACCCGGCGCTTGCCCCGTCCGGCGACCAGATAGTCGCGGACCAGCGCCCGGGCGGCCGGCTTGTTCGCCGGAGCGACCGCATCTTCGAGGTCGAGGATGATCGCGTCGGGGACGACCTGCTGCGACTTCGCGATCTTCTTCTCGCTGTCGCCCGGAACGAAGAGCATCGATCGGTACAAGGGTTCAGCCCTTCGGCTTGCGCAGCATGAGCGCCGAGCGCTTGCACCGCGCGACGAGCTGGTCCTTCTGGTTGAAGGCGCGATGTTCGAAGATCGTGATGCCGTTGTCCGGCCGCGACTTGCTCTCGCGCAGTTCGATCACCTCGCTCTCGACCCGGATGGTGTCGCCGTGGAAGAGCGGATGCGGGAAGCGGACCTCGTCCCAGCCGAGATTGGCGACGGTGGTGCCCAGCGTCGTGTCGCCGACCGAAATGCCGACCATGAGCCCGAGGGTGAAGGCGCTGTTGACGATGCGCGTTCCGAACTCGGTGTGCTCGCGGCAATATTCCTCGTCGAGATGCAGCGCCGCCGGATTGTGGGTGAGGGCGGTGAAAAAGACGTTGTCGGCCTCCGTCAGCGTTCGGCGAATGGCATGATGGAAGATCTGCCCGACATGGAATTCCTCGAAATAGAGCCCCGCCACCTGATTGATTCCCTTCGGTCCTGATGCCGTCAGTCGCCGTGGCGGCCGACGATGGTGATGGCGGCGACACCGTTGAAAGGCACGCCGCCGAGATTGTGGCTGAGCCCGTAGCGGACGTCGCCGAGCTGGCGGTCGCCGGCCCGGTCCTGGAGCTGGAGATAGTTCTCGTAGACCATGCGCAGTCCGGAGGCGCCGATCGGATGGCCGAAGCATTTGAGCCCGCCGTCGATCTGGCAGGGTATCTTGCCGTCGGCGTCGTAGAAGCCGTCGAGGATGTCCCTCACCGCCCCGCCGTCGCCGGAAATTCCGAGATCCTCCATCGTCACCAGCTCGGTGATCGAGAAGCAGTCATGCACCTCGATCAGGCTGAGATCCTCGCGCGGATCGTCGATGCCTGCCTCCTGATAGGCCTTGCGCGCCGCATTCCGGGTATTGGGCACATAGCTGCCGTCCCATTGGCCGGTTCCTGATTCCCGTCCGGCGCTGATCGACAGCTGGATCGACTTGATCGTCACCGGATCGGCCTTGCCGAGCGAGCGCGCGATCTCGGGCGTGGTGACGATCGCCGCCGCCGCGCCGTCCGACACCCCGCAGCAATCGAACAGCCCAAGGGGCTCGGCGATCATGGGTGCGCGCAATATCTGGTCGAGCTCGATCTCCTTGCGGATGTGCGCCTTGGGATTCTTGACCCCGTTGCGGTGGCTCTTCCAGGAGACACGGCCCATCGCCGTCTTCAGGTCTTCCTTCGAGATTCCGTATTTGGAGCGGTAGGCCGAAGCGAGCTGGGCGAAGCCCGCGGGCGCCGAACCCAGCGGCATCCAGGCGCTGTTGAGCGTGCCCTTGAACGGCACGGGCAGGCCGCCATAGCCGGTATCCTTGAGCTTCTCGGCGCCGATCGCGAGCGCGATGTCGACCGCGCCGGACGCGACCGCATAAGCGGCGCCGCGAAGCGCCTCGGTGCCGGTGGCGCACATATTCTCGAGCCGGGTCACCGGAATGCCTTCCAGCCGCAGGGCCATCGCCGCCGGGATCGCCGAGTTGCCGACATTCACATTGTCCATGCAGCTGCCGTACCAGGCGGCCTCGATCTGGCTTCGGTCGATGCCGGCATCGTCCAGCGCTTCGCGGAAGGCCTCGACCAGCAGATGCTCGGTGCCCGCATCCCATCGCTCGCCGAACCGGGTGCACCCCATTCCGACGATCGCGACCTTGTCCCTGATGCCCGTGGCCATGTCAGTCTCCTTGGCGGGCGACCGGCGTCGCCTTCCAGAAATAGCGGTGGAAGTGGCGTTCCGGATCCTTGCTTTTGACCCGGTAGACCATTCGCAGCGGTGTCCCCACGTCGATCCCGCCGGCGTCGACGTCGACGATCTCCATCATCACCCGGGCGCCATTGTCGAATTGGACGAGGCCGAAATAGAGCGGCGGAGCCGGGTAATATTGCAGCCAGTCGGCAGTGTAGGTCGCGATCCGCGCCGGCTCGTCGCGCAGCGAGAGCGGCCGCAGCGGATCGAAGGCCCCGCAATTGACGCAGCTCGCCAGTTGCGGGAACTGGACGGCGCCGCACCGGCCGCATTCGCCGGCGACGAAGGTGGCGAGCTGCTCGCGCGCTCGATATTGCTGGGTGAGGGCGATCTTCTCCCCGCCCTCGGAGCGCATGCCCCAGTCGAGCCCGAGCTCGCCGTGGAAGGAGAGGAGCTTGGTATAATGGCTCTCGCTGCGGCCGGAGGCGAGAGCATCGGCGACGCTCCGCCTCGGCTGATAATCGGCGATCGCCTCGGTCGCCTCGAACAGGAGGACGTCGCAGCCGGCGCCGAAGCTGGCCACGAGGATGCGCTCGCCCGGCTTCGCCCGCTCCAGCACCGAGGCGAGCATCAGCAGCGGATGAGCGGCGCCGGTGTCGCCGCATTGGCCGGCAAGTCCGTCGGCGACCGCCTCCGCGGCGATCCCGGCCTTGCGACCTACCGCTACAGCGATGCCCGGCAACAGCCCCGGCATGCAGAAATGGGCGATGTCGGTTGCGGCGAGGCCGGCCTGGTCCAGCGCCGTCTTGATCGCGGCGGGCACGATCTTGAGATAGCCTTCGTCACGGACCCAGCGCTCTTCCCAGTAATAATCGAACTTCTCGCCGGTGGCGCGGAAATGATCGACGAACGGCTCGGCCCGGCTGGCATGGCCGATCAACCGCGCGATGACGTCGCCGCCGCCGATCCGGAATGCCGCCGCGCCGGCGCCATAATGCATTTCCTGCGCGCTGCCGGGCTTGGCGGGACGAGCGTCGCCGGCAACGACGAGCGTCGGCGTCTCGTCGCGGCTGCGCAATGCGTTGAGCAGCGCCGACGTGCCGGCGCGAAGGGAGCCGGCAAGGTCGGCCGTGGCCACGTCGCCTGCGAGGCCGACCGCGGCGGCGACGAGCGTCGCATTCTGAAGGTCAGCAAAGGGCGGGTTGGTCGAGGCGAACAGGATCGAGCCCGCGTCGGCCGCGTCCACACCGCGTGTCGCCTCGACCGCCATGGTGACGGCGTCTTCGTCCCAGCTTGCGAGCGCCCTGCTGCCCTTGCCGAGCCCGCGCAGGGCGGGAAAGGACCAGCTGTGGGCGGCGGCGATCGCTGCGCGTTCGAGCCGGATTCGGGGGATGTAGGCGCCAAAGGCGGTGATGCCGCGTTCCATGGTTTTCCCGTCGTCGTCAGTAGGATTTGGGAAGGTCGAGCACCTTCTCGGCGATGAAGGAGAGGATCAGCTGCTCGGTGATCGGCGCGATCCGCAGAAGGATCGATTCGCGGAACAGGCGCTCGACCTGATACTCCTTCGCATAGCCCATTCCGCCATGGGTCATGACCGCGCGCGTGCAGGCGTCGAAGGCCGCCCGCGCGCCCAGGAACTTGCCGGCATTCGCCTCCGCGCCACAGGGCTTGCCGGCGTCGTAGAGCTGCGCGGCGCGCATGATCATCCAGTAAGCGGACTCCAGATAGGCCCAGTTTTCCGCGAGCGGGTGCTGGATCCCCTGATTCTCGCCGATCAGCCGGCCGAAGACCTTTCGCTCACGAGCATAGCCGGCGGCCCGCTCGAGCGCGCCGCGGCCGAGGCCCACCGCCTCGATCCCGACCAGGATGCGCTCGGGGTTGAGGCTGTGCAGGATGTAGTGGAAGCCCTTGCCCTCCTCGCCGATCCGGTCCTCGTCGGGCACGAAATAGTCGTCGAGGAAGGTGGCGTTCGAGTCGACCGCGTTTCGCCCCATCTTCGGGATGCGGCGGACCTCGACTTCCGACCGGTCGAGGTCGGTATAGAAGAGCGTCATTCCATCCGTCGGGCGCTTGCACTGCTCCTTCGGGGTGGTCCGCGTCAGCAGGACGATCTTGTCCGCCACCTGACCCGACGACGTCCAGATCTTGCGGCCGGAGACCCGATAGCCGCCCGGGACCTTGGTGGCGAAAGTCTTGATGCTGGTGGTGTCGAGGCCGGCATCGGGCTCGGTCACCCCGAAGCAGGCGCGCTCGGTGCCGGCGACCAGCGGCTTCAGCATCCGTTCCTTCTGCTCCGGAGTCCCGAAGACGACGATCGCGTGCGGCCCGAACAGGTTGAGGTGGATGGCGCTTGCCGCGGAATAGCCGCCGGCGCTCGACGTCACCGTATGCATCATCAAGGCGGCCTGGGTGACCCCAAGTGCCGAGCCGCCCGCTTCCTCGGGCATGGTAATGCCCAGCCATCCGCCCTCGGCCATCGCTTTGTGGAACTCGAAGGGGAAGCTCTTCTCGTCCTCGCAGCGGGTCCAATACTCGTCGTCGAACCGGTCGCAGACCGCCTTCACGCCATCGACGATCGCCTGATTGTGCTCGTCGTCCAGCTGGTCGGCGGCGCTCATCGCCCGAAGACCTTGCGGCTGATGATCTCGCGCATCACCTCCGAAGACCCGCCGGCGATGCGCCGGATGCGGGCATCGAGATAGGCGTGGGCGATCTGATACTCCATCATGTAGCCGTACCCGCCATAGAATTGCAGGCATTCGTCGGCGACGCGGCACTGGAGCTCGCCGGCCAGCATCTTCGCCATCGCCGCCGTGGTCGGATCGAGCGACTTGTCCACCGCCAGCTCGACGCACCGGTCGACGAAGACGCGCAGCGCCTGCGTCTGGGCCATGAGTTCGGCGATCTTGAAGCGGGTATTCTGGAACTCGGCGACGCTCTGGCCGAAGACCTTCCGCTCCTTGGTATAGGCGATGGTGTAATCGAGGATACCCTCGCAGGCGCCGATTGCGGAGACGGCTATGCTGAGCCGCTCTTCGGCCAGGTTGTGCATGGCGATGGCGAAGCCCTGGCCTTCCTCGCCGATCCGGTTGGCGACCGGCACCCGGACGTCGGTGAAGAACAGTTCCGACGTGTCCTGGGCCTTGAGGCCGAGTTTTTCGAGATTGCGGCCCCGCTCGAAGCCGGGCCGATCGGTCTCGACGATGATGAAGGTCATCCCGCGGGCGCCCGCCTGGCTGTCGGTCTTGCACGCCAGGATGACGAGGTCGCACAGCTGCCCGTTCGAGATATAGACCTTCTGGCCGTTGATCACATAATCGTCGCCTTCGCGAACGGCCGTCGTCTTGATCGCCTTGAGGTCGCTGCCCGCGCCGGGCTCGGTCAGCGCGATCGCTGCTATGGCCTCGCCGGAGATCATCTTCGGCAGCCATTCGGCTTTCTGTTCGGGGCTGCCGAAATTGAGGATGTAGCTCGCCGCCATGTCGGAATGGACGGCAAAACCGGGACCGGTGGCGCCCGCCCGCCCCAGTTCCTCCGTGAAGATCGCATTATATTTGAAGTCGGCTCCGGCACCGCCGAATTCGGCCGGGGCGTTGGAACAGAGGAAGCCGGCGGCGCCGGCCTTCAGCCAGACCTCTCTCGAAACCTTCCCTTCCTTTTCCCACTGCCGGTGGTGCGGGGTGATCTCGGTGGCGATGAACCGACGCACGGAATCCCGGTAGAGCTCATGCTCCTCGGTAAAGATGGATCTCGGGATCATCGCCCCTGCGACTCCTTTGGTATGCGTCGTTTACTGACAGCTGACGAATAATACACGTGCGTACAATGTCAACTGCCTGGGGCCGTGGGCTCGTCGGCTCGCTGCGCCTGGAGCGATCCGAAATCGAAATAGTCGCGGATCTGCGTGATGAGGCCATCCTCGACGACGACTGCCCCGGCGACGGGAATGTCGAGCTGTCGGTCCCCATAGTCGAGCACGTCGACCCGTTCGCTGAGCACCGTGCGTCCGTCCCTTGCTGTCGCGATCGCCGTCACCTTGAAGGCGATCGCGCGGCAGGCCTCGAAATAGGGGGCATACATGGCACGGATCTCGTCCGCGCCCCGAAGCACGTTCACCGCGCCGTTCACGAAGACGCAGTCGGGTGCGACGAACGCCATCACCTTCTCGAGATCATGACTGGCCCAGGCATCGAAGAAGCCGCGGGCCACCGCCTCGGCGTCGATATGGTTCATTTCAGTTTCCATTGGTCGGGATTCAGGCGATGCCGCGGCCGGTCAGGCCGCCCTGGTCGGATTGCCCCTCGAAGCCATAGGGCGCGTAGCGGCCGTTCAGGAAAATCTCGATCTGAGCGCGTCCAACGGTGACGGACCCGTCCGGCGCGGTCACGCGGACGGCCGCCAGATGCTCCACGCCGAACAGCTTTCGGGTTTCCCCAGTGCCCGGGAAGACATGGTCGCAAGGCTGGCTGGAGAAATCGAACTCGTCCCATTCGAGGGCCGGGCTGGCGCCATGATAAGTGTGGATGGTGCCGCCGTCGCGCCAGGCGCCGACATGATAGCCGATCGTCCCGAGCACATGTGGCGGGAGCTTCACCTCCATCTCCAGCGTCCAGTCGCCGCCCTTCTCGTCGGTGATGACCACGGTGCCCGAGGTCATCGAGCGCGTCCCCGGCCGCCAGGCGAGGGCGTGGCGGTGGCCGACGAGCTTCAGCTCCGGGCCGTCCCAGCCATGATTGATCCATCCCTCGAACGGCGTGCCGAACGCGTCGTTGAGCGGGACGTTCTCGCCCTCCGGTCCTTCATGGAAATGGAAATAGGACGAGAAGCCCTCGCTCTCGAGAAAGCAGGAGAAGCGCAGCGCGCGAGCGATCGGCGGCGGCGGCGCGGGGGGCAGCCACTTGCCGGGCCCGAGCAGGGGCGGGCGGCTTTCGTAGACGCCCCATGACCGGTCGCGTGAGCCGCCCCAGGGCCGGGCCTCGTCGATGATCGTCCGTTCGCCGTCGATCTCCAGCCAGCCGGTGGCGGTCCCGACCTGGTTGTAGCGGCTCTGATCCGTGGTGAAGCGGCCGTTGCGAACCGCCCGGTGGTGCGCCGACAGGTGGGGCGGCGCGAGCCCGCGCCAGACGAGGTCGTAGCTCATCCCGGATTCGTTCGGCTCGAGCACCATCCGGGTGGCGCGCAGCGGCTCGATGAACTCGTAGCGGAGCGGGCCGATCGCCACGCTGAAATCGTCCCGCCAGATCCGGCTGAGCCTGAGCGTGCGCTGGACGCCCCGGACATTGAACGCGCTATGCCCGCCGATGATGTTGCTGTTCGGGGCGATCCTCATGCCGTTCCACATCTGGATGCCGGCATCGAGGTCGTAGATCATGAAGAAGTAGCCATCGTCCCAGGCATAGTCCGTGTTGGGCACGTAGCTCATCGGATAGGGCGTGGCGTGGACGGGATACTCGTCATACGGCGTCAGCGGCATCCGCTCGAAATCCTGTTCGGTCATCGCCTCATCTCCCGCTTCCGATGATCGTCGCGGCGGTCCGCACCCCTCCGCTCCGTCTACATAACCGGTTGCAAAAGTGGTTTGCAATATGACAGTAAGCATGCTTTCTATTTTTGGAGCCGGGTCAGGCCGGCAGTGACTGGGGAAGAATATGACGAAGCTGTGCGAAGGACGTGTAGCCATCGTGACGGGTGCGGGCCGCGGCGTCGGCCGCGCTTACGCGGTCATGCTGGCGGCTCATGGCGCCAAGGTGGTGGTCAACGATCTCGGCTCGACGACGAGCGGGGAAGGAGCGGACCTCTCGCCCGCTCAGCAGGTGGTCGAGGAGATCGTCGCTGCGGGCGGCGAGGCGTATGCGGATGGATCCGACGTCTCCGACTGGGCCCAAGCGCAGGCGATGGTGGAGACCTCGATCGAGCGCTTCGGCCATCTCGACGTGCTGGTCAACAATGCCGGCATCCTGCGCGACCGGATGATGGTCAACATGACCGAGGAGGATTGGGACTCGGTCATCAAGGTCCACCTCAAGGGTACCTTCGCGCCGACCCACCATGCGGCGAATTACTGGCGCCGCGAGAGCAAGGCCGGCCGGCAGCGCGATGCCCGCATCATCAATACGTCGTCGGGCTCGGGGCTGTTCGGCAATATCGGCCAGGCCAATTACGGCGCGGCGAAGGCCGGCGTCGCTTCCTTCACCGTCATCGTCGCTCGCGAGCTTCAGCGGATTGGCGTGACCGTCAATGCCATCGCGCCGCGGGCGCAGACGCGGATGACGGAGGGGCTGCGCGAGGTGGAAGGGGAGATGCTCCTTCGCCGCGATCCGGAATGGATCGCTGCCCTCGTCACCTGGCTGTCCAGCGCGGAGGCCAAGGACGTCACCGGCCGTGTCTTCGGCGAGGTCTGGGGCTTCGGCTACTCGCTTGCGGAAGGATGGAGGCACGGACCGAAGGCCGAGGCCAGCCGGGACCCCGGCGAGCTCGGCGAACGGCTGCGCCATGTTCTGGCGGCGACCCGCTACAACCAGGGCATCGAGCGCGACACCTGGCAGATGCCCTGAGCCGGCGGCGGGAGAAAGCGCGATGAAGGCAGTACGCATTCATGATTATGGCGGCCCGGAAATGCTCCGCGTCGAGGATGTCGCCGACCCCAGTCCCGGACCGGGCGAAGTGCTGATCGACGTGGCGGCGACGAGCGTCAATCCGGTCGACTGGAAGATCCGCAGCGGGGCCGCCAAGGCCATCGTCCAATATCCGATGCCGCTCGTGCTGGGCGGCGACGTTGCCGGCACGATCGCGGCCGTCGGCGAAGGCGTGTCCGAATTCGGCGTGGGCGACGAGGTCTTTGCGTTGCTCGGCCTGGTGGGCGCCTATGCCGAACGGATCGTGGCCAGCGCGGAGATCGCCGCGCCCAAGCCCGCCGGTCTGAGCTTCGCCGAAGCGGCCTCCCTGCCACTGGTGGCGCTCACCGCGTGGCAGGGGCTTCTCGGTGACGGGCGCGATCTAGCCGATGCCCGTATCCTCGTTCACAATGCGGCCGGCGGCGTGGGCACGGTGGCCGTCCAGATCGCCAAGGCCAAGGGCGCCCAGGTGGTCGCGACGGCGTCGCAGAAGAATGCGGATTTCGTCCGTGGGCTGGGTGCCGACGAGGTGGTGGATTTCAGGCAGAGCCCCGTCTCCGGCTATCCTCAGGACATCGACCTGCTGCTCGACCTGGTCGGCGATCAGGACGCCCTCCGGCTCTGGTCTTTGGTCCGTAGAGGGGGAACGGTGGTCAGGATCGCCGGCGGCGCCGACGCCGCGGCCCTCGCGGAGGAGGGCGGGCTGAAAATCATCAAGGCACGGGTGCGCCCAAACGGCGAGCAATTGCGGGAGATCGCCGCGCTCGTGGAGGCCGGAAAGCTGCGGCCGGTCGTCTCCGCGATGATGCCGCTCGAACAGGTTGCTGACGCGCATCGGCTCAGCCAGAGCGGACATGTCCGCGGAAAGATCGTCCTGACGGCAGGGGCTTAGCTGGACCTTGAAAAGTTCGGTAGCTTACGATAAGAGAGCGTATCGCGTCGGCAGCACGCAAGAAGGATAGGATGATGGCACTGGAAGATCCCCAATGGGCCCTGGTCCAGGCGGACCCGGAGAAGCGCAGCTTCCGGGTTCACCGGAGCGCTTATAAGAGCCAGGAAATCTTCGAACGCGAAAAGGCGCTGATCTTTGGCAAATGCTGGCTCTATCTGGGCCACGGCAGCGAGCTGAACAAGAAGGGCGACTTCGTCACGCGGCGCGTCGGCGGGCGTGACATCATCTTCATCCGCGACAAGAGCGGCGAGATCGGCGCCTTCTTCAACACCTGCACCCATCGCGGTGCCAAGGTGTGCCGTGAGCGCAACGGCAATGCCCGCAATTTCAGCTGCCCCTATCATGGCTGGGTGTTCAGCTCGGAAGGGAAGTTGGTCACCACCAACGCCAATGGCGGCTATGGCGAAGACCTGAATGCCGACGGGCATCTCGATCTCAGGCGGGTGCCGCGCCTGGAGAATTATCGCAACTTCTACTTCATCAATTACAATCCGAACGCGATCAGCCTTCACGACTATCTCGCCGGCGCACGCGACGCGATCGACGCGGTGTGCGACCAGGCCGAGACGGAGCAGGTGATTCTGTCGGGCGAGCACAGCTATTCGATCCGTGCCAATTACAAGCTGCTCGTCGAGAACAGCTATGACGGCTACCATCTGGTGTCCGTCCACGCCTCCTATTTCGATCACCTGCGCGACCAGTTCGCCGGCACGCCGGCGGCGAGCATGATCGACGACACGATCGCGAGCTACAATACCCGCGGCGCGGCGCGCGGCCTCGGCATGGGCCATGCGGTGCTCGATTCCTACGTGCCGACAGGGCGGCCGGTGGCGCAGTGGCTGCCGTCGATGGGCGCGCACCTCAAGGCGCCGATCGAGGCGCGTCGGGCCCAGCTCATCGCGCGCTACGGCGAGGAGCGGGCCGACTATATCGCCGATACCCAGAAGAACCTGGTTATCTTCCCCAACCTGGTGATCAACGACATCATGTCGATCACCGTGCGCTATATCGAGCCTGAGGCGCCCGACTTCATCAAGGTCACCGCCTGGGCGATGGGGCCGGCCGAGGAGTCGGAGGAGCTGCGCGCCATGCGGCTCGACCAGTTCGTCTCGTTCCTCGGGCCGGCCGGCTTCGGCTCTCCCGACGACATCGAGATGCTCGAAATCTGCCAGGACGCGGCGCAGCATACGCCCGTCGAATGGTCGGAGCTGTCCAAGGGGATGGATTGGACGGACGACCCACGCACGCTGTCCAGCGCGCCGGACAACGAGCTGCAGATGCAGGCCTATTGGACGCAGTGGGACCGGGTCATTCGCGGCATCGAGAAGCTGGAGAGGGAATGATGGCTTCGCAGGCTGATCTGGCGAGAAACGAGGAGCCCGTCATGGCTGAGCTTCTGTCGCGCACCGAGGCCGAGGATTTCCTCTATCGTGAGGCGGAGCTTCTCGACGAGTGGCGGTTGCCGGAATGGGCGGAGCTCTACACCGAGGACGCGACCTACGAGGTGACGTCGCCGACGACGGCGGATCCGGTGAATGCCGATCCGGACCGCACCCTCTTCCTCATCTCTGATCGTATCGACCGCATCCGCGGCCGGGCAAACCGGCTGATGAAGAAGTCCGCCCATGCGGAATATCCGCGGTCGAAGACTCGCCATCTCGTCACCAACGTGCGCGTCATCGGCGGCGCGGAAGGGGGCACTCGAATCCGCTCCAACTTCGCCGTCTTCCGGACCAAGGAGGACACGACCTCGGTGTTCATGGGCGAGGTCTATCACATCCTGGTACGCGAGGCAGGCGAGCTCCGCATTCGCCGCAAGCGGGCGATCCTCGATCTCAACAGCCTCTACAATCAGGGTCGGCTGACGATCATCCTCTAGCGTCGATTCTTCTCACAGGAGCGGTCAATGTCCGTCGATTTCAGGTACAGGAAGCTCGGTTATCTGGTCCTCAACGTCAGCGATCTCGAGCGCTCGACGCACTTCGCCACCGACGTCTTCGGCCTGGACCTGGCCGGCGAGGCGGGCGACGGCGCCCGCTTCTTCCGCGCCGGGCCTGCGCATCACGACTTGATCCTCCAGCAGGCGGACTCGCCGGCTTTCGCCCGCAGCGCCTGGGAGCTCGAGACCGAGGCCGATCTCGACAAGGCCTTTGCCCATTATGAGCGTATCGGCCTTTCGCCGCAGTGGGTCGGCGACAATGAATGCGCGAACCTGCGCCTCGAGCGCGCCTTCCGCATCGTCGAGCCGGTGCTGCGCACGACGTGGGAATATTATTCGCGCATGTCCTACACCTCGGTCCCGCGCACGAATAGGCTGACCAAGTTCCAGGGCGGCAAGCATTACGGCCTCACCGTCACCGACTGCAAGAAGGTGACCGACTATATGGTCGAGAATATGGGCTTCCTGGTTTCCGACTATCTGGAAGGCTGGTTCGCCTCGCTGCTCCGGGCCTATCCGACCAGCAATCACCACAGCTTCGCGCCGCTCCAGCTTCCGGGCGCGAAGCCGGGCTTCCATCATCTCGCCTTCATGGTCGAGGAGATTGACGACATCGGCAAGCTCTTCAACCGGATCAAGCGCTACGACGTGAAGGTCCAGTTCGGCATCGGCCGCCACCCGACGTCCGGCAGCATCCACCTCTACATCTACGATCCCGATTACTTCGTCTGGGAATATACGCTCGGCATGGAGCAGTTCCCGGAAGTGGGTGCCCGCGAGCCGCGCCGCATGTCCGCCGCGCCGGAGAATTTCGACCTTTGGGACGCCGTTCCGGACCGGGAGCATGCCCATCTCTTTCCGCCCATCCTCCAGGCGGCCTGAGGCAGGCATGGCCAATCTCGAGGAGCGGGTCGCCGTCGTCACCGGCAGTGCGGGCGGAATCGGCCTCGCCATCGCCGAGCGGCTCGCCGCGGAGGGCGCGTCGATCGTCCTCTCCGACGTCAATGGCGAGGGGCTGGACGCGCTCTGCGGCCAGCTGAAGGGGAAGGGCGCGCCGGACGCGATCGGAGTGACCGGCGATCTCAGCCGCGAGGAAGGCGCATCGGCGCTTCTCGAGGCGACGCTGGGTCGCTTCGGCAAGGTCGACATCCTCGTCAACAATGCCGGCGGCGGCATCATCCGCCCGTTCCTCGACCATACGCCCGAGACGCTTCGCGCGACGATCGACCGCAATTTGTGGACGACACTCTGGTGCTGCCGCGCCTTCCTGCCGCCGATGCTGGAGCGCAAGAGGGGGCGGATCATCAACATCAGCGCGGACTCGGTCCACACCGGGACCTTCTCCCACGCCGGCTACAATGCGGCCAAGGGCGGCGTGAACGGCCTGACGACCGGCCTCGCCTTCGAATTCGGCAAACATGGCATCACCGTCAACGCCGTCTCGCCAGGCGGCGTGATGACGCCCGATCTGCGCAAGCTCATGGAGGCGGATCCCGAGACCGAGAAGAAGTACGCGCTCAAGGTCCATCCCCGCGTCGTGCTGGAGACAATCCCCACCCGCCGCTTCGCCGAGATGCACGAGGTGGCGGCGCTCGTCGCCTTCCTCGCCACGGATGATGCCGGCGCGATCAACGGGCAGGTGTACAGCGTCAATGGCGGGCAGTGGATGCTCTGACATGATCGTCGATTTCCACAACCATTTCCTGCCCGAGCGCTTCCCGGTCCTGCCCGCGGGGGTGACCGAGCCGGCCTGGCCGACGATGCGCCACGACCAGGGGGGCGGCGCCACCCTGCTCGTCGGCGAACGCCCCTTCCGCGCCTTCGAGGACATCTACTGGAACGTCGATCGTCGCATCGCCGCGATGGACTCGGACGGCGTCGACCTCCAGCTCATCTCGCCATTGCCCGAAATCCTGTCTTACTGGCTCGATCCGACGGCCGGGGCACTGCTCTGCTCCGAGGTCAACCGCCAATGCGCGGCCATGGTTCGCCAGGCGCCGGACCGGCTGAAGGGACTGGCTGTGCTGCCGCTGCAGGACATCGAAGCCGCCCTCCGGGAGATCGAGGAAGTCGGCCGGACGGGCGGGCTCGCCGGCCTCTTCGTCGGCAGCAACGTCAACGGCGTGTCGATCGCCTCCGAACGCTTCGATCCCGTTTTCGCGGCGGCCGAACGGCTCGGCCTGGTCGTGTTCGTCCACGGCATCCGGCCCGGCTCGCTGGAGCGGTTGGAAGGACCGCCGCTGATGGGCGCGGTGATCGGCATTCCCCAGGAGAATATGCTCGCCGTCGCCTCCTTCATGGCCCGCGACGTGCTCGGCCGCTTTCCCGGCCTCAAGCTCGTCTTCAGCCACGGCGGCGGTGGCCTGGGATCGGTGCTCGACCGGATGGACCTGGTGTGGAGCAAGTTCCCGGCGCTGCGCGAAGGGATCCCGACTCCGCCCACCGAATATGCCCGGCGGTTCTGGTACGATACGGCCGTCTTCGGGGCTCCCTATCTGCGCTATCTGGTCGAGCGCCTCGGCGCGGACCGGCTTCTCGCCGGCACGGACGGGCCCACCGAGATCGGCCAGAAGGACCTGCTCGGCTTCGTCGCCTCGGCCGGTGTCGAGGGCGAGGCGCGCGCGGCGATCTGCGGGAAGAATGCGGAGGCGCTGATCGCCTCGGCCACGTCCGGCGCGGCGCTGGCTGCCTGATTGAACGGCGCCCGCGCGGTGCGGGCGGTTGACCAAGGGAATGTGATGAAAACCGCAGTCAAGCTCGACGACAAGTTCACGCAGGATCATGGACGGATCTACATCTCGTCCAATCAGGCGCTCGTCCGGCTGCCGATCATGCAGCGCCAGCGCGACGCCGCCGCGGGTCTCAACACCGCCGGCTACATCAGCGGCTATCGCGGCTCGCCGATCGGCGTCTACGATACGGCCCTTTGGTCGGCGGCCGGCCACTTGCGCGACAACCACATCCATTTCCAGCCGGGCGTGAACGAGGAACTCGCCGCGGCCTCGATCCGCGGCACCCAGTGGCTCCATTACTACAAGGAGGCGCGCTACGACGGCGTCTTCTCGATCTGGTACGCGAAGAATCTCGGCGTCGATCGCGCCTTCGAGGTCCTGCGCCAGGGCAATCTCGAGGGCTCGGCGGCCAAGGGCGGCGTCCTCGTTGTCGGCGCGGACGATGTCGGCGGCAAGTCGACGGTAACCGCGACCTCCTCCGACCCGGTGTGGAAGGCGGCGCTGATGCCGATCCTCTACCCGTCGAACACCCAGGAATATCTCGATTACGGCCTGTACGGGTTCGGACTGTCGCGCTTCGCCGGCGTCTGGACCGGGTTCAAGGTGGTCACCGACACGATCGAGCTCACCGCCACCGTCGACGTCGATCCCGAACGCTCGCGCATCATCCTGCCCACCGATTTCGAGATGCCGCCGGGCGGGCTCAACAAGATCCGGGGCGACATCATGCCGCTGCCGATCGAGCGGCGGCTGGTCGAGTTCAAGCTGCCGGCCGCCATCGCCTTCGCTCGCGCGAACCGGCTCGACCGCGTCGTCTTCGACGGCGAGCGCCGCGAGCTCGGGATCGTCACCGCTGGCAAGCCCTACCTGGACGTCCGCGAAGCGCTCAGCGAGCTGGAACTGGACGAGGCCCGGGCCCGCGCGCTCGGCATCCGCCTTTACAAGCTCGGCATGATCTATCCGATCGAGCCGGCGGGGATGGAAGCGTTCGCGCTCGACCATAAGGAGATCCTCGTCGTCGAGGAGAAGAGCGCCTTCGTGGAGGAGCAGCTCGTCTCGCTCCTCTATCACGCGGACGCGTCGCGTCGCCCCCGCGTGGTCGGCAAGAAAGACGAGCAGGGCCGCCGACTCGTCCCCGATTTCGGCGAGACCAGCGTCCAGCTGATGATCGACGTGCTGGCGGCGCGCATCGAGGCCTTGGGCCTGGCCGACGATCGGCTAAGGGCGCGGATCGCGCATCTGCGCGAGCGCCGGGACAATGTCCGCCCGATCAAGCCGACCGGTCTCGTCCGGACCGCCTATTTCTGCTCAGGGTGCCCGCACAACACCTCGACCCGGACCGTGGACGGTAGCCTCAGCTTCGCCGGCGTCGGCTGCCATGGCCTCGCCAGCATGTTCATGCCCGATCGCCCGACCGAATGGGCGGTGCAGATGGGCGGCGAAGGCATGTTGTGGGCCGGGCTCCATCGGTTCGTCGACGTTCCGCACGCTTTCCAGAATCTCGGCGACGGCACCTATTTCCACTCCGCCATCCTGGCCATCCGCGCCGCCGTCGCGTCGGGCGCCAGCATGACCTACAAATTGCTCTACAACGATGCGGTCGCGATGACCGGGGGGCAGCCGGTCGACGGCACGCTGACCGTCGAGGCGATGGCCAACCAGGTCTATTGGGAAGGCGTGAAGCCGGTCGTCATCGTCACCGACGAGCCCGAAAAATATCCAGCCGGCATTCGCTGGCCCGAAGGCACCACCGTCCGCCATCGCCGCGATCTCGAGCAGGTCCAGCGCGAGATGCAGAAGCTGCCCGGAGTCTCGGCGATCATCTACGACCAGACCTGCGCCGCCGAGAAGAGGCGCCGGCGCAAGCGCAAGACCTTCCCGGATCCGCCGCGCCGGGTGTTCATCAACCAGGACGTCTGCGAAGGCTGCGGCGACTGCTCGAAGAAGTCGAACTGCGTCAGCGTCCAGCCGCTCGAGACCGAGTTCGGCCGCAAGCGCCGGATCGACCAGTCCAGCTGCAACAAGGATTTCTCCTGCCAGGAGGGCTTCTGCCCGTCCTTCGTCAGCGTGCTCGGCGGCAGCGTCCGCAAGTTCGGCGCGGCATTCCGTGACGAGGAGCTGGCGCACCTGTTCGCGGAACTGCCACGGCCCGCCCCGGTGTCGACGGCGGACGTCTACAATATCGTCCTCACCGGCATCGGCGGGACCGGGGTCCTGACCGTGGCGGCGATCGCCGGCATGGCCGGGCATATCGACGACAAGGGCGTCAGCGTGATGGACATGACCGGCATGGCCCAGAAGGGTGGTGCCGTTCTCAGCCACATCCGCATCGCCGCGACGCCGGACGCCCTGCATGCGCCGAGGTTGTGGTCCGGATCGGCCGACCTCGTCCTCGGCTGCGACCTCGTCGTGACGGCGAGCCCGCAGACTCTGGACATGGTCTCGCCGGGCACGCGCATCGTCGTCAATACCGACATCGTGCCGACGGCCCAGTTCCAGTCGAACAATGCGATCCGTCTGGACCCGGACGTGCAGCTGCAGCAGCTGCGGGACGTCGTCGGCGCCGATCATCTCGACGGCTTCAATGCGACCTCGATGGCGGCGCGCCTGATGGGAGACAGCATCACCACCAACATGTTCATGCTGGGCTTTGCGGTGCAGAAGGGCCTGGTGCCGCTGTCGATCGAGTCGATCGAGGAGGCGATCCGGCTGAACGGAACGCAGGTCGCGGCGACGCTCCAGGTCTTCAACTGGGGCCGGCTCGCGGCGCACGACCCGGCGCGACTCCAGCAATATCTGGACCGTCTCGGCGCCCGCGACGAAGGTGAGGGCTTCTCCGCCAGCCTCGACGAGCTCGTCGACCGACGGGTGAAGCTGCTCACCGACTATCAGAACCGCGCCTGGGCCGACCGCTATCTCGCCTTCGTGAACGAAGTCCGGGCGGCCGAGACCGCCGCGGTCCCGGGCGGCGCGCTCAAGGTCACCGAAACAGTGGCCCGCCAGCTCGCGCGGCTCATGGCCTATAAGGACGAATATGAGGTGGCCCGCCTCTACACCAATGGCGAGTTCCTGCGGCGCCTGAACCAGCAGTTCGAAGGCGACTTCAAGCTGCAATTCCATATGTCGCCGCCCATCCTGATGAAGACGGACAGGCCGGGCGGCGAGCCGCGCAAGATCGCCATCGGCGGCTGGATGTTCAACATGCTCAAGCTGCTGGCGAAGATGCGCGGACTGCGTGGCGGGGTCCTCGACGTCTTCGGCTATAATCGCGAGCGGAAGATGGAGCGGCGCCTGATCGACGAATATCGCACGCTGGTCGCGGACCTGCTGCCGCGCCTCGATGCCGGCAGCCAGGAAGGCATCGAGAAGATTGCGGCGCTGGCCGACATGGTCCGCGGCTATGGTCCAATCAAGGAACGCAACGTCGCGCAGTATGAGAAGGAGAAGGCGCGGCTGCTCGCCGAACTCGACGCGCCGGCGTCGCGGCTCGCGGCCTGAGCCGCGGCGGTGGCGGATTTCTGCACCGTCGAGCGCGACGGCGGCCTGCTCGTCGTGACGATGAACCGGCCCGAGAAGCTCAACGCCTTCCAGGCCGACGCGCACGAGCAGATGGCGGCGATCTTCAACGCCTTCGAGGACGATGACGCGCTGCGCGTCGCCATCCTGACCGGCGCGGGCCGCGCCTTCTGCGCCGGATCGGACATTTCCTGCTATGTCGACGGCACGTCGCGGCCGCTTCCCCCGGAAGGCGGCGCCGGCATCACCCACAATCGCCGCCTGTCCAAGCCGATCATCGCCGCCGTGAATGGCCTCGCCATGGGCGGCGGCTGCGAGGTGGCGCTGGCCTGCGACCTCATCGTCGCCGCCGAGGACGCCGCCTTCGCGCTTCCCGAGCCCCGGGTCGGCGCCGCCGCGCTCGGCGGCGGGCTGGTCCAGCTCTGCCGCAAGCTTCCCTTCTCGGTGGCGATGAGCCTGATCCTGACCGGCGACAGGCTGTCCGCGGTCGAGGCGCACCGCTTCGGTCTCGTCAGTGAGCTGTCGCCGGCCGGGAAGGTGCTGGAGACCGCCCGCGCCTTGGCGACGCGCATCCTGGCCGGAGCACCGCTGGCCATCCGCGCGACGCGGGCGATCGCCCGCGCCGCCCTCGAGGGAAAGCCGTCGGACGAGATCGACCGGATCGAGGCGACGCTCCGGGCCGATCTGATGGCCAGCGCCGACTTCACCGAAGGCATGACCGCCTTCATGGAGAAGAGGGCACCGTCATGGCAGGGTCGATGAACCCGGCCGATGCGGAAGCGCAGCGGCACTGGGTCGCCGATTATTATGTCCAACTATATTCCGCGGGCCGTGAGGCGGCGATGGAGCGATGCCTCGCCGACGACTATGTCGAACATCAATATACGGCCGGGTTCAGCCGCGACGGACTGGCGGCCTATGTCGACCAGCGCCTGCGGGATCACCCGGACCATGCGCTCCTCCTTCATCATATCCTGAGCGACGGCCCCTTCGTCTTCCTGTTCGTCGAGGAGCGCCTCGGCGGCGGTGTCGATTTTGCGCGCGCCGAGCTTTTCCGCCTGGAGGGCGGCCGGGTCGCCGAGCATTGGGGCTCGCACGTGCTCGACGAGAAGAACCGCAAGAACGACAACGGCACGTTCGACGGTGCGCGGGTCGACCGCCGGCTCGACCATGCTCGCCGCTTCGGCGCGCGATTCGAGGCGCTCGACCTTGCCGGCTTCAACGACCAGCAGCTCGACGCCTTTCTTGTCAGCCGCACGCCGGAATATCGCCAGCACAGCCCCAAAGGGGGCGATGGCCGCGACGGCCTCGTCGAGATCCTCACCGCATTGAAGGCCAATGGGACCTGGATGACGATGCGGCCGATCCGCAGCCTCGCGGACGGGAACATGCTGGTCAGTCACCGGCTCTACGACACCGACCCGCCGCATCCCCTGATCAACAGGATCAACACGTTCGACGTCTTCCGCCTCGATGGGGAGGGAAGGGCGGTCGAGCATTGGGACGTCATGGAGGAAGTGCCGTCGCCGGAGCTGCTCGAGCGCATGTTCTGACGGCAAGCAGAACGTAATGCTACCGCACAATATGCATGCATACGATATTGACCCCCGGGTCCGCGGCTCCTAGGGTCGACGGGAAGGAGACGGATCGATGCTGACGGCGATGGATGAGACGCTCCACCACCAGGGGCCGCTCACCTTCGATCACGTGCTCTCGACCGATCACCGCTTCTACGACCGGCAGCTGATGGGCGGGTTCAGCCGCGACGGGGAAGCCGCGTTCCTGGCCGGCATTTCCGTATTCAAGAACATGAACGTGATCGAAGGATTCGTGATCGTTCAGTCCCATTCGCGCCGGCAGCACAATGTCCGCTTCACCCGCGCGCTGAGGCCGGTGACCAGCGCCGATGCCCGGATCGGGCCGCTGCGCCTTGAGATCGTCGAGCCGTTCCGGGAGCTGCGCTTCGTCCTCGAGCCGGGCGACTATCCGATCGCGCTCGACATCGCCTTTCGCAACGTGCTGCCGCCGCGGCTCGAGCATCCTCATGTCCACCGGACCGACGGCCGGCTCCACACGGATTATCTGCGCTACAATCAGCTCGGCACGATCAGCGGCAGCGTCGAGATCGACGGCGAGCGTTTCGAGGCCTCGGACTGGTTCGGCTGGCGGGATCACAGCTGGGGCGTGCGCCCCGGCGTCGGCGGCTTCGAGCCGTTCACCGGCACCCGCTCGGGCGGCGGCGTCGCCTCCGCTTCGCGGACCGGCGGCAAGGGTCTCTTCCTGCTTCATGCCGGCTTCTGGAACGGCCGGCAGGGCGGCGCCGTCCAGGTGATCGAGGATGGCGAGGGCAACCACATCTATACCGACGGCGAGGTCCGGGACGGCGACGGCGAGCCGGTCGAAGTCGTGAAGATCCGGCACGACATCAGCTTCGTGCCCGGCACTCGGGTCTATGACACCGCCCGGCTCGAGCTCGACCTCGCGAACGGCGACACGTGGACGCTGGAGGCGAGGGCGGTCGGGCGACCCTGGGTCTATCGCGGCGCCGGCTATGACGGCGGCTTCGTCGACGGCCAGGGCCAGGGCGTCTTCCGCAGCGCCGAGCTGCTGACCGAGGTCGACAGCTACGATCTCACCCATCCCGAGCTGGTTGGATTTCCGGACGGCAGCACGGGCAAGACGAAGCATCGCGAGCAGCTTTCGGTCTGCGAGATCAACGGCGTCCCCGGCTCCGCCTACACGCCGCTGTTCGTGATCGGCGACCACCCCCGGTTCGGATTTGAAGGATGATCGACGAAGCCAGCATCGGCGCCTATTTCGAGGCACGCTTGGGAAGCGGCGCGCGCGTGACGCGGATCAAGCGCACCTTTCCGGGGATTTCCCGCGAAACCTATCTGGTGTGGACCCAGGAAGGCGCTGCCGAGGGCGGCTACATCTTCCGCACCGACTCCGTCGGGGGGCCCATCTGCCCGGTTCCGCTCGAGTTCGAATGGAAGGTGATGCAGCACCTCTATCCGACCGCAGTCCCGGTGGCGGAGCCGCTCTGGTTCGACGCGGCGGCAGAGGTGGCGAACGGTCGGCCGGTGATGGTCAGGCGCCTGGTCGACGGATCGAACGATCTGCCCGGCCTCTATGACGAAGGCGCCGAGGCGGCGGCCCGGCGGCAGCGCGTGGCGCTCGATCACGCCGAGAAGCTGGCGACGTTGCATACGCTCGACCTGGAAGCCGGCGGCTTCACCCGGTTCATGGATGTGCCTGCCTCGCCGGAGGAGGCAGCGCGTCACGATTTCGATCTCTGGATCGGTCGCTGGCAGACGATCCGCACCGACCCAATGCCGCTCGTCACCGAGGCGGCCTACTGGCTGGAGGAGCATCTCCCCCGCAACGCGCCCCGCGTCTCCGTGTGCAAGGGAAATAACGGCATGGGCGAGGAAATATGGAAGGACGATCGGATCGTCGCGATGAGCGACTGGGAGCTCGCCTTCGCCGGCGATCCCACCCAGGACTGGGCGCTGTCGCAGGGCATGCTCACGCTCGGCGATCCCGAGGTCACCATCGCCCATTATGAGGACGTCGCCGGCTTCCGGCTGCCGATGGAGAATCTCGACTTCTACCGGGTGTGGGAGGTGTGGAAGGCCGTGCCGACGTTGAACAACGGCCTGCGCGCCTTCCTGTCCGGAGAGGATAGGAGGGTGTCCCGGCTCAACCTCGGCTTCGGCCGGGTCAAGCTGTTCGAGCAGCTGCTCGGCATGATGATCGGCAAGCCCATCGACGAGGCGGCCGCCATCGTCACCCAGTGGCGCAAGAGTCCGTACCGCCCTGAAAACGCGGCCAGCTGAGCGAGGATTGGATGAAGCCGACCGTGCAGCAGATGATCGACGCGTCCCAGCAGGCGCTGCGCGACTATGTCGCGCCGACCGTCACCGACCAGTGGGCGGCGAGCGCGCTGCGCAGCGTGGACGTCATCCTCTCTCACCTCCTCGCGCGGGTTGCCGGCGAAGGACCGATGCTGTTCGAGGACAATGCGGACCTGGCCGAAACGCTCGCCGCGGCCAGCGCTTCCGGATTGGCCGCCGACGGGATCGCCTCCAGGATCGACGACTTCAGGACCCGACAGAGCGACCTCTCGATCGGATATCCTGCGGTGGACCAGCTCCTCGACCTCAATCTTGTCGGCCGTACGCTCGTCGACGAGCTGCTCGTCGCCTGCCACGCCCGCAAAGGGGCGGCGCAGGCCGATGATCTGCACGCCCGTCTTCGCGCCTATCTCGACCGCCACCTTGAGCGCGAGCGCGCCTATTTCTTCCCGGTCTATGTCGGGCGGCCGGTCTGATGGCCGCGCCCGCACCCCTTCTCGCCGCCAAGCTCCGCGCGCTGCTGGCGGCGCTGCGCGATGATCTCAAGCTCGACCTGCAGTCGCCTCAGGCACGCTTCCGCGCCGAGCTGATGGACATGCTGCTCGCGCGGCTTGCGGTCGAGGCGGAAACGGGGTTTGACGAGGACAGCCTCCTCGCTTCCCTCGAGCCCGTGATCGGCGAGGCGCTCACGCCGGAGGAGCTGGCCGCGCGGCTGGGCGAGGCCGGTGGCGAATGGTCGGACGGTGTCATTGCGGCGGTTTCGGCGGCCGAGCAGGAGCGTCGGGGGGCACTGGAATCGGCCATCGTCGCGGCCGCCAAGGCGCCGGCCTCGCAGAAGCGATCGGCGGGCGAGCTGAGCGTCGACCCGCAAGCTTTCACCGCTTATTTGCGCGGCCGCTTTCCCGACGATCCGGAGATAGCCGCAGGCCGCATCGTCCCGGTTCCCGGCGGGCGATCCAAGGGCACGATCCTGATCGACATCGCCTCGGCCAAAGGCGCGCGCGAGATCGTCGTGCGCAAGGACTTCGAAGCGAGCGTCACCGGCACTTCGGTCACCTACGAATACCCGGTGGTGCGGGCGGCTTTCGACGCCGGGCTGCCCGTCCCCGAGCCACTATGGCTGGAAACCGACACTGGCCCGGTCGGCGGCAGCTTCATCGCCTTCGCCCGCGTGCCCGGCCGGGCCATGGGCACCTTGTTCGAGAGCGACGCGTCGCCGGCATTCGTCCGGGCCTTCGCCGCCGCTCTGGGGCGGCTTCATGCGCTGGACATCGAGGCCGCCGGCCTCGCCGACACGCTGACTTGGGGCCGGGAGGCGCATCCGGTCCGGGCGATGCTCGACTCCTTCTATGACCGCTATCGCAGGAACGTTGTCCCGACTCCGCTCATGGACAGCGCCTTCGCCTGGCTGCGAGGACAGCTCGATGCCATTGGCGATGAGCGGGCGCTCGTGCACGGCGATGCGGGTCTCCACAACACGCTCGGCGAAGGCGATCGCCTGACCGCCTTGCTCGACTGGGAATTCGCCCACGCCGGCGATCCGGCCGAGGATCTGACCTACTGCAAATATCTGGTCGAGCGGATCCTTCCCTGGACCGAGTTCATGGAGGCGTATGTCGCGGCTGGCGGAAGACCGATTCCGGACGCGCGGATGAATTTCTTCACGGTGTGGCGCACGCTGCACCTGTCGATCCTC
This sequence comes from Sphingosinicella terrae, assembly GCF_003347635.1. GTDB lineage: Bacteria > Pseudomonadota > Alphaproteobacteria > Sphingomonadales > Sphingomonadaceae > Allosphingosinicella > Allosphingosinicella terrae. The sequence goes on along the minus strand of NZ_QDFY01000001.1, from coordinate 1,116,764 downwards.
ACCGGCGGTGCGCGCAAGCTGTTCGAAAGCGGCGGCGATCAGGATCTCCGCATCGCCAGCATCGGCTACAATACGTTCCCCAAGCAGCTGCGCGACCTCGCCGCGGACTTGGCCCGAGTCGCTCGGGATCCGCCAGCCTGATCCGATTCGACTGGGCGCCAAGACCGATCGCCGGCGTCTCCGGGGCGGCGGCAACGATGGGTCAGAAGCGGATGATGGGTTTCACCGTCTTTCCGGAGAGGCTGTCGGCCACCGCTTCGTTGATCCGCTCCAGCGGATAGAAGGCGACCAGCTTCTCGATTGGGAACGCGCCTCGCCGGTGCATCTCGACCAGCCGCGGGATCAGGATCGCAGGGTCGCAGTCGCCATGGACAACTCCGCGCAGCACCTTGCCGTTGATGAAGGGCAGGATGTCGACGCGGATTTCTCTGTCCGATCCCGCTCCGAGCAGGGCACAGGTGCCTCCCGGCCTGAGCGCGGCGACGGCAGCCTCGATCAGGGTCGCGGCGCCCGAGGTATCGACCGCCTGGTCGATACCGCCGATCGCGGCCATTCCCTCGGCGAGATCCTCCCGGCCGGTGTCGATGACGTCGGAAGCGCCGAGCTCGCGCGCCAGCTCGAGCCGCGCCGCGACCCGGTCGACGGCGACGATCCGCTCCACGCCGAGGCTTCGGGCGGCGAGGATGGCGGCCATGCCGAGCGCCCCGGCCCCGAAGATGGCGAGCACAGTGTGCGGCGCTGGTTTCAGCACGTTGAAGATCGTGCCGGCGCCGGTCGACAGGCCGCAGCCGAGCGGGCCGTACAGCTCCAGCGACCCCGCGGAGTCCAGCTTCACCGCGTTGCGGGCCTTGGCGATGGCGTGGCTGGCGAAGGAGGACTGGCCGAAGAACGCGGCGCCAACCGGCGCACCGGATGCGTCGGTGACAAGTGGGGTGCCATCGAGGCGGGTGCCGGCGAAGTTGAGCGCCGGATAGTCTGTGCAATAGGCCGGATGATGGTCCAGGCAGCTGCCGCAATGGGCGCAGCTCATGAACGTGAGGACGACCGGGTCGCCCGGGACCAGCGCAGTCACCGCATCGCCGACCTGTTCGACGATGCCGGCGCCTTCATGCCCCAGCACCATCGGCAGCGGCAGCGGCAGGAGCTGATCGACGATCGCGAGATCGGTGTGGCAAATGCCGGTGGCGACCAGGCGCACCACGATTTCGTCCTCGCGCGGCGTGTCCAGCTCGGCAGGCTCGATGACGAACGCGCCGTGGGGCTCCCGCGCAATGGCGGCGTTGATCTTCATGGCTCTTCCCTTCTTCAGATCTGCGCGAAGACGGACTTGGTCTGGAGATAGGCCTCGATGCCGTCCCAGCCATTCTCGCGCCCCCATCCCGACTGCTTGTAGCCGCCGAACGGCATGCCGAGATCGTTGGCCAGCTGGCAGTTCAGCCAGACTGTTCCCGCCTGCAGCTCGGCCGCGAGGCGATGGGCGCGGCCGATGTCCCGGGTCCAGACGGCGGCCGCCAGCCCGTAGCTGCTGTCATTGGCGGCGGCGAGCGCTTCCTCTTCCTCGTCGAAGGGGATGACGGCGAGGACGGGCCCGAATATTTCCTCCCGGTAGAGGCGCATGTCGGTGGTGACGCCGGTGAGCACAGTCGGCTCGACGAAATTGCCCGGTCGGTCGAGGCGCCGGCCACCGGTCACCACTTCCACGCCCGCGCTGCGTCCCTCCTCGATGAAGCCGATCACCCGCTCGGTCTGGCGCGGGCTGATCAGTGGTCCGAGATCCGTGCCGGAGTCGAGCCCGCTGCCGAGGCGCAGCGACTTCGCGATCGCGGCGAGCCCTTCCACGACTGGCTCAAAGACTTTCCGGTGGACGAACAGTCTCGAACCGGCGATGCAGGCCTGGCCCGAATTGGCGAAGATCCCAATTGCCGCGCCGGGGACCGCGGCGGCCAGATCGGCGTCGTCGAACACGATCACCGGCGATTTGCCGCCGAGCTCGAGCGTCACTTTCTTGAGATTCCCGGCGGCTGCCTTGACGATCTGCTTGCCGACCTCGGTCGATCCGGTGAAACCGATCTTGTCGACGTTGGGATGTGCGGCCAGCGCCGCGCCGGCGCGCTCGCCGCGACCGGTGACGACGTTGACCACCCCTTCGGGAATGCCCGCTTCCACCAGGATCGTCCCAAGCTCCATCGTGGTCAGGGGCGTTTCCTCGGCTGGCTTGATGACGGCGCTGCACCCGGCGGCGAGAGCGGGCGCAAGTTTCGCGCAGGCCATGGCGATCGGCACGTTCCACGGCGTGATCAATCCGGCGACGCCGATCGGCTCCCGCCGCGTATACGCATGATATTCCGCCCGGCCGCCGCCGATTGCCCCTTCAGTGACGATCCCGCTGGTCTGGCCGTGGATCTTCGTCACCCAGCCGGCATGGTAGCGAAAGGTCTCGGCCCCGTTGCGGATGGTGAACTCGGCCAGGGTCCGCGGCATGCCGTTGTTGCGCGATTCGAGCGCGATCAGCGCCTCGGCCTTGTCCTCGATGAGATCCGCCGCGCGCCACAGGGTCCGCGCGCGGACGGAAGCCGGGAGCCCGCGCCAGACCGCCGAGTTGAAGCTCCCCCGGGCCGCGCCGACGGCCTCATCGATCTCGGCTTCGCCGCCCGAGCGGACCTGTGCGATCCGCTCGCCGGTGGCCGGATCGTAGACCGGAATGTCCGTCTCTTCAGTCGGCTGTCGCTCCGCCCTTCCGCTCATGCCTGCTTGTTCGCTCATCGTCTCGCCTCTCCCGGACGTCGGCGTTCGCCGGTCGTTAATTAAACTGTTGCGTACGATTATTTCGTCGGATACGCAACTGTTACGTCAGCATACGATCAGGACGCTGAACTTTTCGCTTCCGCACTGAAATTTCGGGCGGGCCAAGCGGTTGACGGGGAGAGGAATCGATGAAGATCAGTGACCTGCGGAGTGCGTCCGGTCTGGCGATCGCCACGGCGGCTTGCTTGTGGAGCGTCGCTGCGCCGGCGCAGACGATCGATTCGGCGGTCGAGTCCGGCGCGGTGGAAGCAGAAAGCGGAGCGGTCTCCCAGGACGATCAGGGCCTCGCCGACATCGTCGTTACGGCACAGCGCCGGGCGGAGAATCTGCAGGACGTGCCGATCTCGGTCGCTTCCGTCGGCGGCGGTGCGCTCGAGGCCAATGGCATCGAGACCACCCGCGACATCCAGTTCGCCGTTCCTACCCTCGTCTACAACCAGGCCTCTTCCTTCGCTCAGCCATTCCTGCGTGGGATCGGCTCCGACATCACCGCCCCGAACGCGGATCCGAGCGTCGCGACCTATGTCGACGGCGTCTTCGTCGCCAACACGACGGCGGTGCTTCAGGGCCTGCTCGGCGTCGACCGGATCGAGGTGCTGCAGGGGCCCCAGGGCACGCTCTACGGGCGCAATGCGGTCGGCGGCGCGGTCAACGTCTACACGCTGACGCCGCGTCAGGAGCTCGAGGGACGGCTCACCGCCACCTACGGCAATTACGATCTCACCCAGATTTCGGGTTTCGTGTCGGGTGGCGTCACCGACACGCTCGCGCTCGGCATCTACGGTGCCTTCAGCCGCCGCGACACCTACCTGACCAAGATCAACCCAAACATCGTCGGCGAGCCGGATCATCAGACCTCTTACGGCGTTCGCGTCCGCGGCGTCTGGAACCCCGCCTCGAACTTCACGCTCACCGGCAGCTTCGAATATCAGCGTTCGCGCGGCTTCGAGGAGGCGGCGTTCCGCAATATCCAGCCTGACGCGCTGGCTTATCTACTCGGCGCGCCGGTCATCATCCGACGCCGGACGATCGACTCGGATTATCCTCAGATCTTCGAGCCGCAGCAGATCTCGGCCATGCTCCGTGCCGATGTCGACTTCGGCTGGGCCCAGTTCGTCAGCCTCAGCGGATATCGCGACCTCGACGGCGGACTCAGCATCAACGACCTCGACGGCACGTCGGCGCCGGTCCTCAATTCCTACGCGAATCCGATTTCGAGCCGCGCCTTCAGCCAGGAGCTCCAGCTGCTCTCGCCGAGCGGGAGCCGGATCAGCTGGATTCTCGGTCTCTATTACTACAATGAGCGCTCCGCCTTCGAACCCCAGGCTACCATCTCGCCGGGTAGCATCTTCCTGCCGCCCCCGATCGTCGCCGCGTTCAACAACAGCGTCGTCCATCTGAGCTCCTACGCGGCGTTCGGACAGGCAACGATGCCGCTGGGCTTCCTCAGCGACGATTTCCGGCTCACGCTCGGCGGCCGCTTCACCCGGGACGAGAAACGGTTCGACGCTTTCAGCTATCTGACCGGCGCCGATCTGGTGGAACTGCCGGGCACCCGAACGACCTATCCGCGGGACACGATCGGCTGGAGCCGGTTCACGCCGAAGATCACGCTCGATTACCGGATCGGCGAGACCCTGCTCTACGGAACATACAGCTCCGGCTTCAAGTCGGGCGCCTACAACGTCGCCTCGCCGGCGACGCCGGGCCCCGTTGATCCCGAGACCCTGGATGCCTTCGAGATCGGCGCCAAGAACGAATTTGCCGGCGGACGCATCCGGCTCAACCTCGCCGCCTATTTCTACAGCTTCAAGGACATCCAGGTTCAGCGGATCGATCTCGCCGCGGGCGGTGCGACGACGCTGCAGAATGCGGCGGAAGTCGAGGCCTATGGCATCGACGCCACGCTGACGGCGCGGGTCAGCCGCCATCTGACCCTGAACGCCTCGGCCGCCTGGGAACATGGGGAATATGTGAGCTTCCCGGACGCCGCGACCTTCCTGCCGCCGAATCCGGCCAGCCCCACATTCCCGGCAAACACTCCGGCTTCGGTGGACGTCAGCGGCAATCGCCTCCAGCGGACGCCCGAATGGACCTTCTCCGCCGGTGCCGATTTCCGATATCCGCTGGCCAATGGCGGCAGCATCAATGCGACCGCCAACTGGTATTATAATGACGGCTATTTCTGGGAGCCCACCAATCGCTTTCGGCAGTCCTCCTACCACTTGGTTAATGCGACTCTCGGCTATACCTTCCCCGGCGATCGCTTCACCGTGACTGCCTTCGTCCGTAACCTCACCAACTCCTATTATTCGAACTCGCTGCTCGTCGTTCCGACCGCGATCGTGGTCCAGGATGGCGAGCCGCGGATGTACGGCGTCACCGCCTCGGTGCGGTTTTGAGGCGGGGCGTGGGCCGATGAGCCAGACCGACCAAGCCGCCGCCGCGCTGGACTTCGCCCTGGATCCGCAGGCTTTGGGCGACGGCCTCTTCGAGAAGCTCGACGCCTTGCGGGCTGCGGGGCCGATCTTCTGGAGCGAGCAGAACCGGGCCTGGATCGTGACCGGGCATGAGGAGGTCCTCGCCGGCTTCTACGGCAAGCTCCCGCTGTCGGCGAACCGCCTTCCGCACCTCGCCGTCGGTCATATCCCCGAGCCGCTGCGCTACGAGCGATTCCCCAATCTGATGGAGGCGCCGAAGGCCTGGCTGCTCAACATGGACGATCCGGAGCACCAGCGGATCAGGCGCCTCGTCCAGAAGGCGTTCAGCAGGCCCGTCGTCGAATCCCTCCGCCCCGACGTCAGGCGCTATGTCGAGGAAGCGCTCGACCGAGCAGCCGGCATCGACGGAGCATTCGACTTCGTCGCCGAGGTGGCCCGGCTCATCCCGGGGCGGATGATCCTCAAGGTTCTCGGGCTCGGGGACGAGCTTATCGGGCGCCTCCACCATTGGTCGATCCTGTTGAACTCGGTCGGCAACATCAACGTCCCGCTCGAGCGGCTGGAGGAGATCGACGGGGCGCTCGTCGAGATGCGTCAATTGTTCGAGCCGGAATATGAGAAGCGCCGGCAGGCGCCTTGCGGCGACTTCCTCTCCGCGCTCGTCACGGCCACGGAGGATGGCGACCAGCTCTCCAATGACGAGATGTTCGGCATCTGCGTCATCACCCTCATCGCCGGCCATGACACCACGGCCAATACGATCGCGCTCGGTGTCGCCGCCCTCGCGCGTGAGCCCGGCGCGGCGGACGAGATCAGGGCGCGCCCGGACATGGTCGCCAATGCGGTGATGGAGCTGCAGCGCAAGGTGATGATGTCGACCCTGATGTCGCGAGTCGTCGCCGAGGATTTCGAATGGGCGGGGCACCAGCTTCGCGCGGGCGACTTCGTCCTCCTGGCCCAGGGTGCCGCCAATCGCGACCCCGCGATCTTCCCGGAGCCGGACCGGATCGACCTGGACCGCAGACAGACTCAGAATCTGGTCTTTGCGCCCGGCCTTCACCATTGCATCGGCCATCTTCTGGCGAAGATGGTCCTCGGCGAGTTCTTCCCGGAATATCTGCGCCGGTTCGACGCCGAGCTGGTCGACAAATCGCTCCTCTTCGGGCCGACCATCAGCTTTCGGGGACTCGATCGCATGCAGGTCCGACTGAAAAAGCGCCCGGCTGGCTGAAGCTGCCCCGGCGGCGGGACTTGGGCCCGGCCCGGGTTGCCGCTATCGCCGGTCCGCGATGGAGGCCGGTATAGAACAGGCGAGGCGAGCCTTGCGCCGACGGCGCGGCGCGGGACGACCGACGCGGGAAGAGGGAGAGAAGCTCGCCGCCCTGATCGTCGGCGTCGCGACGAGCCTCTTCCTCAAGCACGGCTATGGCGGAACCAGCATCGACCTGATCGCCGAGCGCGCGCGCATCTCCAAGGGCACCTTCTACACCCGCTTCGAATCGAAGGCCGCCGTGTTCGAGGCGGCGATGATCGAGATCGCGCGGCTGTTCATTCCCCCGCGCTTCGTGCCCGAAAGGGGCGAGGGGCCGATCGCCACCCGGCTCGAGCGACTGGCCGAGAATCTGCTCGAGATCGTGTTCCGCCCCGAAGTCATCGCGCTCGAGCGGGTGGTCACATCGGAAGGGGCCCGATTCCCGAACATGGCCCGCAGCGTGCATGAAAAGGGCACTCTCGAGGTCGTCCGGCGAATGACCGCCTTCTTCGCCGATGCCATGGCGAACGGCGAGCTCAAGCCGGGCGACCCGAGCCTTCTCGCCGAGCAGTTCCTCCAGCTCGCCGCCTTCCAGTTCCTGCGTCCCGCCGTCCATGGCGTCGGGCCGACGCGGCTCGACGCTGCACTCCGTTCGAGGCTCGCGGCCGTCGTCCAGCTCTTCCTGAACGGGTGCGGGGCTGATCGTGCCGAGGACGTCCCAATCCCGCCAACCTGACCGGCGACCAAGCGACGAAGCTGGATGGTAAGCAAGCTTACTGCTATAACAGTCGCATGAACGCTGACTCCGCCGTCTTCGAATTGCTGCTCAACTTTAGGGATTTCGGCGGTCAGGCGTGCGGGTCGGGCCGCGTGCGCCGCGACCGGCTTTTCCGGTCCGCGGCCCATGACCGGCTGACCCCGTCCGACCTCGCCCGGCTGGGGGCGCTCGGATTGGCCGTCGTGGTCGATCTCCGGCGGAGGAGCGAGCGCCGGCTGGCGCCGTCGCGCCGGCCGCAGGATTTCTCCGGGATGGTCGTCGAGACGGCCGACGAAGACGAGGTGGCGGCTCCCCACGAACGCTATCTGGCCGGCCCTTCGCTGACAGTGGAGACGTTGCGCTCGCGCGTGCTCGAATTTTACCGGAGCGCGGCTTTCGATCCGCGGCATCTCGACCTGTTCCGTCGCGGGATCGAAGCCATGGCGGCCTCCGACGGGCCCGTCCTCATCCACTGCGCGGCCGGGAAGGACCGCACCGGGATTCTCGCCGCGCTCGTGCTGGAACTGCTCGGTGTGGACCGGGGCGCGATCATGCACGACTATCTGGTGACCGCCCGGAACCGGGACCTTGTCGACTATCTGACCGATCGCGCGGTCGCGGCCGCGTCGCAGCTCGGCCAGTCGTTGCCGCGGCCGGTCGCCGAGATCCTCACCAGCGTCGATCCGGCCTATCTGGAGGAGACCTGGACGGCCATCGACGCGCGTCACGGCAGCCTGGAGCGCTATGTCGGAGCGCTGCAGCTCGCCCCGGGCACGGTGGAACGCCTCCGGGCGAGATATCGGGTCGCGGCCTGATGCGCCGCGGGGGCACCGTTTCGTCGGCGGACACGCCGGCCGTCAGATCTCGATATGGACGTCGCCGTCGCTGATGACGACCTTGTAGGTCTTGAGCGGGATGTTGCAGGGGAGCGCACAGGGCTCGCCGGTGCGGATATCGAATTGCCCGTCATGCCATGAGCAGGTGACGATGAAGCCTTCGTGGTAGCCGTCCTCGGACAGCGAGGCCTGGCCATGAGTGCAGACGTCGGCCGTGGCAAAGATCTCGTCGCCGACGCGGTACAAAGCGATCTTGCCGATGCCATCCACCTCGGACTGACGGATTTCCTCTTCCTCGATCTCATCCGCGCCGCAGATCTTGACCAACGTCTGTCCTGCGTCTCCGGTCGTCATGAAAGTTCCAATCCCTGCATAAGTACGTATGCTTACAATATCGAACCGGACGGGTTTTGCAAGCGTCGGCCCGTCCGGCTTGATTAGTTCGCTAAATAATGATGTGCCAGCGACCGAAAGGAAGGTCGATGCGCGTTCTGGCTTGTCGGGAATGGGGCGGACCGGAGCGGCTGGCCATCGAGGAATGGCCGAGCCCCGTACCCGGCCCCGGTGAGGTGCTTGTCCGGGTCGCAGCAGTCGGCGTCAATTTCACCGACGTGCTGGCGGTCGCCGGCCGCTCGCAGCTCCGCCGTCATCTGCCTTTCGTGCCGGGCGTCGAGGCGGCCGGCACGGTCGTCGCCGTGGGCCCGGGCGTGACCCGCCTCGGCATGGGCATGCGCGTGCTGGGGACAGTCGTCGACGGCGCCTTCGCCGAAGAGGCGCTGTTCCCTCAGGACGCGCTCGCCGTCATCCCCGATTCGATGGATTGGGACACGGCCGCGGTCTTCTTCATCGCCGCGATGACGGCCCATTACGCGCTCGTCGATCGGGCGCGCCTCAAGGCAGGAGAGAGCCTTCTCGTTCTTGGCGCCGGGGGCGGGGCCGGCCTTGCCGCCGTGGAAATCGGCAAGGCTCAGGGTGTCCGGGTCATCGCTGGAGCCTCGTCCGAAGAAAAGCTCGCGCTCGCCGTCGCGAGAGGCGCCGACGCGGCTATCCTTTATCCGGCCGGTTCGCTCGATCTTGAAGCCCAGAAGGCGCTGACCGCCGCCTTTCTCGCCAGAGCGGATCCGCTGCCGTCGGGGGGCATGGTCGAGCTGGAGCGGATCAGCAGCCTTCGTTCGGGCGCGGGATTCTCCGTGGTGTTCGACGGTGTCGGCGGCAGCTATGCCGAGCCCGCGTTGCGCGCGCTGGCGTGGCAGGGCCGCTATCTCAGCGTCGGCTTCGCGGCGGGCATGCCCAAGGTCGCGCTCGGTCCAGCCTTGTTCAAGAATGCGGACATCATGGGCGTCCAGCTCTCTGACGACGCGGTACGGCTGCCCGGCCGCAACGCCGACGCCATGGCCCGTCTGTTTCGATGGTTCGAAGAGGGTCGGTTGCGGCCGCAGGTCACCGAATCGTTCGACTTCGACTCGGCTGCCGAGGCGCTGCAGCGACTGGCACGGCGCGAGGCGCGCGGGCGGCTCGTCGTCAGGACCGGCCAGGGCTGAGCCCTCTGTCGCCGCGTCGGAAACATCGGTTCATGGCCTTATTATACGCCCCCTTGCCAATGCGGATGATTATGTTACGCTAGCGAACAACTAGATAATGCTGCCGAGGGAGAATGGGATGCGGTTGGCAAGGAACATAGGGAAGCTGCTCGCCTCGACGTCGCTTGTGGTGAGCGGCGCCGCTTTTGCGCAGACGGCTTCGCCTCAAGCCGAGGAAGCGACGGCCGAGGCGGCGGCGACGGCCGACCAGGAGGCCGTGGCCAGCGAGACTGGGACGCAAGGCGGTCTCGAGGAGATCGTCGTCACCGCCCAGCGCCGTGCGGAGAATCTCCAGGACATCCCGCTCTCGGTCGCGACCGTGACCGCGGACGTGGCCCAGCAGGTGGGCGTGACCAGCCCCGAGAACGTCTCGGTGCTCGTCCCGTCGGTCACCATGCAGCGGCAGGCGAGCGGCTTCGCGCCGTTCATTCGGGGCGTCGGTTCGACCTCGACCTTTATCGGCAACGAGCCGTCGGTCGCCATCTTCATGGACGACATGTACATCCCCACCGGCAATGCGGCGGTGTTCGAGTTCAACAACATCGAACAGGTCGAGGTGCTGAAGGGGCCGCAAGGCACCCTGTTCGGGCGCAACGCCACCGGCGGCGTCATCCATATCCGCACTCGTCGGCCATCCTACGAGACCACGGTCGATGCGACGATCGGCTACGGCAATTACGACACGCTGACCGCGCAGCTTTATGCTTCGACCGGGCTCAGCGACAATGTCGCGATCAACATCTCCGGCTTCTACGTGGACCAGAATGACGGCTGGGGACGCAACGTCACCGACGGTCGCGACGTCTACTGGAACGAATCCTGGGGCATTCGCAGCCGGCTGCTTTGGGAGCCGAGCGACCGCACCGAGGTGCTGATCAGCGGCGGCTACACCACCCGCCGCTCCGACCAGGGCATGGCTTCGCGCGTCGCCCCCGGCTTCTTCGGCTTCGCCGGCTACAGCCCGGAGGCGCTCGGCGCCGATTTCTACGACGGCGCCTATAGCGCGGAACGCGGCGGCCAATTCTACGACACCGAATTCTGGAGCCTGACCGGGCGCGTCAGCCACGAATTCGACAACGCCACCCTGGTCAGCATCACCAGCTACAGCGAAACCGATACCTATTTCGAGATCGACCTCGATGCGGCGCCGGCCAACATCCTCAGCGCCGACGTCACCAACTGGGCTCACACCTTCACCCAGGAGATCCAGCTCCTGTCGTCGTCCGATTCCGATGTCAGATGGATCATTGGCGGCTATTTCATGAAGGACACGTCGCGGTTCAGCCTGGAGGCTTTCGGCCTCGGCATTCCCGCGGCCTTCGGCCCAGGCGCGCGCCAGCTCGAGCAGGCCCAGCAGGACAGCTGGTCCATTTCCGGCTTCGCCCAGGCGACCTACGAGATCCTGCCGCGGACCAACCTCACCATCGGCCTGCGCTACACGTCCGACCATCGCGAGGAGACGGACGGTGGCGCCGCGATCGTGAGCGCGACCGGTGCGCCGCTGGTCGTCGCCGGCCCCTTCTCGAGCGACGTCACCTTCTCCAACCTCACCGGCCGTTTCGCAATCGACTATCAGGTCACCGACGACTTCATGGTCTATGCGGCGTTCAACAGAGGCTTCAAGAGCGGCGTCTACAACCTGCCCGGCTACAGCGTCGCCACGGGAGCACCGTTGCCGCCGGTCGAGCCCGAGGAGCTCGATGCCTATTCGATCGGCTTCAAGAGCGAGTTCTGGAATCGCCGCATCCGCCTGAACGTCGAGGGCTTCTACTACGACTTCACGAACATCCAGTTTCAGAACAACGTGCCGCCGCCCAATGTCGGCACCATCCTGTCGAACGCCGGCGCCGCGACCATCAAGGGCGTCGACATCGACCTCTCGTTCGCTCCGACCGATCGTCTGACGATCAGCGCCAGCGCCTCGATCATCGACGGCGAGTATGACGAATTCCCGGACGGGCCGACCTTTTTCCCGCTGCCGCCCAACGCGCCGATCGCGATCCCGGCCGGCTGCGGCTTCACCGCCTATCCGACCGGCGGCCCCGGCGTCCCCATGGCCCAGCGGGTCTGCGACCTCTCCGGGAACAACACGGTCAACACCGCGCCCTTCTCGAGCACGGTGAGCCTGCTCTACAACCTGCCGACGATCAATGCCGGGGAGTTCGACTTCGTGCTCTCCTGGAACCACGGCGGCGGCTATTATACGGAGCCGGACAATCTCTCCTTCGCCCGCCAGCCCAAATATGACCTGGTCAATGCCTCGATCCGCTGGACGGCACCCAGTGAAAACTATGATCTACGCCTTTGGGTGAACAATATTTTCGAAGAAGAATATTACGCCTACATCCAGCATAGCGGTACTTCGGGTACGAAATATTCTCCCGCAGCGCCCCGCACCTACGGAATCACGCTCGGCGTCCATTTCTGATCGACTCCTCCCTCCGGTGCCGGCATCCGCCGGCACCGTTTTTTTTGAACGGAAAGGCGGATCTCGAGAGCGTGACGAACCATGACGATCTTCCTCATCCGGTACCCCCACTGGCCTTCCTGAGGTGGAAGGAGAATTACTTCTTCATCATCCTGTCGCCGGACAGCGGCATCTTCGGCCTCGTCCATCTTAATTTCGAACCGGGCTTCGCTCGCGCCCGCTTCACCTGCAACCTGTCGATCGAGGGGCAGGTCGTTCAATATTCGAACACGACGGACTTTCCCGCCGATTTCGAGATGTCGCGCAGCCTCGGCGACGGCAGGATCTCGCTCACCTTCGTGCAGCCGCACGGCCGCTTCGACCTCGCCGTCCGCACGGACGAGGTCGCGCTCGATGCGGTGTTCGAGGCGCGCTTCCCGACTTACGATTACGCGGCGAGCAAGACCGCCGCGCCGGAGACGCCGTCCTTTCAGGAAGTGATGACGCTCGGCACCAACCTGCCCTACAATCACCAACAGCAGTCGCTGTCGGTCCGCGGATCGGTCAGGCGGCTCGCCGACGCCAAGGCGTTCGACATAGCGGGCTATGGCTATCGCGATCACAGCTGGTGCATGCGCACCGACAATATCGTCTCCGAGCACAGCTGGTGCGCGTTCAACCTACCGTCGCTCGCCCTTGGCGCGAAGACGATCACCACCCTCCACCGACCGGGCCTTTGGGCGCGCGAAGGCTATGTTGCGGATCGCGACGGCGTGCGCGCACTGCGCCGGATCGTCACCCGGCGCGAGGGCGAGGGACCGGACGGCCTTCCGGCCCGGCTGGTGCACGAGGTCGAGGACGTCTTCGGCCGACGCCTCACCATCGAGGCGGACCTTGCCGCTCGCCACGCTCACGTGCCGCTGGTGGCCGAGGCGCCGGGGGGCGGCGCCAGCTATCGCATCGTCGAGAATTTCTGCCCGATCCGCGTTCGTGAAACCGGTGAGGAGGGGGTCGCGCTGGTGGAGATGGGCCGGAGTTCCGCCCATGAAAGGGCCGCGGCGTGACGCATCCGCTTCCGGCGCTGCAGCTTCTCCGCCGCGTGTGCGAGGACGTCCGCGGCACGCTCGACGACGAGCGCGCGATTGCCCTCGACCGGGCCGCCATCCTCCTGACCCGCCTGATCGTGGAGGAGCGCACCGGCGAGCCGGGGGTCGACGACGACGATCCCGTCGCGGCGGACCTCGCCTGGTGGGAGGATTTCGACGCCGAGATGCGTGCAGAGCTGGGCCGGCGTGCCGAGCCGGCCGCGGCCGATTCGGCGGAGACCTTCGATCAGGAGGCGGTCGCCGATTTCCTGCGGCGCAGCTTTCCGGACGAGGAGGCGATCTCCGTCGTTTCCGCCAGCGTCGCGGCGCGAGGGTTCTCCAAGAAGACGATGCTGCTCCGGCTCGAAGGCGCCCGGCGGCTGCCCGGCGAGCTGGCGCTCAGGATCGATCAGCCGTTCAACTATCTCGGCACCACCGTCGTCGACGAATATCCGGTCATTCGCCATCTCTGGTCGAACGGGGTCCGCTTGCCCGAGCCGCTCGTGCTCGAGCCGAGCGGCGCGGTCCTCGGCCAACCCTTCATCGTCTTTCCGCGCGTCGCCGGCGGGCTGGTCGGATCGAATTTCGACAGCCCTCCGCGCAATCCGACGCTGATCGCCGATATCGCCGCCTGCCTGGCCGGGCTTCATGCGGTGCCGGTGGGAGAATTCGCTCGTCGCGACGGTAAGCCGCATCTCGACGAGGAGATTGATCGGGTCTTCGCCGACTGGTCGGCCCTGGGCGTTCGCTCGCCGCTGATCGAACGGGCCTTCGACTGGGTGAAGGTGCATCGCTCGCTCGGTCTCGGCCCGGTGAGCTTCGTCCACAATGACTATAATTTCAACAACATGCTGGTCGAAGGGGATCGCGTCCGGGCGATCGTCGACTGGGAGTTCGTCCATGTCGGCACACCAGCGGCCGACCTCTCCTATTTCTATTATTCCGCCGAGGCGACGAGCAGCTTCGATCACTTCCTTTCGGCTTATGCCGTGGCGGGCGGGCAGGTGCCGTCGCGCGAGACGCTGGAATTCTACATTCTCTGGGGACAGCTTCGTCTGGCCGTCATGGGCTTCCAGGTCGAGACCGGCTTTCGCCAGGGCAAGTTCGACGATATCCGCTTCGGACTTGCCGGAGCGCTCTATCTTCGCCAGTCGATGCTCCGGGTGGGCCGCAAGCTCCAGGAGCTGATCGCCCGTGGCGAGGGATGATCCGGGGGTCGGCGGCGAGCCGTCCGTGAACGGCGCGGCCACGCCAGAGCCGCGCCGCGGTGCCGGTCTTCTCGTCTTCTTCCTCTTCCTCGCCTATCTCCTGGCCTACTATGATCGGCTGATCACGGTCGTCCTGTCGGAGACGATCAAGAGCGAATTCGCGCTCTCCGACAAGGCCGTGTCGCTGATCAACGGCGGCTCCTTCGTCGCGATCTACGGTGTCGGCGGCGTGCTCTCCGGCTGGCTGATCGACCGCTACAGCCGCAAGCATCTGCTCGCCGCCTCGCTGGTCTTGTGGAGCGCGACCACGGTCCTCTGCGGCTTCGCGACGTCCTTCGTCCAGCTCGCGCTCGCCAGGGCGGGCGTCGGCGTCGGCGAGTCGGCGATCGTGCCGCTCGCTTTGTCCACGATAAGCGACGCGACGCCGAAGGCCCGCCGTCCTATGGCCATGGCCATCTTCTATTCGGGGGGCATGGTCGGCCTCTTCATCAGCTTCGTCGCCGGAAGCTGGATCGGCGCCACCTATGGCTGGCGGATGGCCTTCTATGTGGCCGGCCCTCCGGGGATATTGCTCGCCTTGCTCGTCCTCGTCTTTGCGCGAGAGCCCGAGAGGGAGCCGCCGCCGGAGCCGGCCCCGGGGGAGGCGCGCGCGGCCGGCTCCTGGTCGCTCATCACCGGCAACCGTCCCCTGATATGGCTGCTCCTGGGCGGCGCCCTCGCTACGTTCGGCAATATGGGCATGATGCAGTGGCTGCCCCTCTTCTTCATCCGCAGTCATGGGCTCAGCCTTGCCGAAGTCGGCCTCTATTTCGGGCCGGCCATGGCCGGCGGCATGGCCGCCGGCATGCTGCTCGGAGGGTGGATCGGCAACCGCGTGGCGCAACGCAACCTGTCTGACCTGATCCGGTTCAGCGCACTGATCCTGATCCTGGTCATTCCGCTCTATCTGACCGTGCTGACCGTCCCTTCCATGCCCGTGGCGCTCGGCACCACGTTTGTTGCGACCGCACTCAGCGTCCTCTACTCTCCGAGCTACACGGCCGCGATGCAGACCGTCTGCGATCCGCGCGTCCGCGGGATCACGGCGGGCGTGTCGAACCTTGCCAACTCCATCATCGGCGGCGCCGTCCTCACCTTCATGATCGGTGTCGCGAGCGATCTGCTCGTGCCGAGCTTGGGAGAGGAAAGCCTGCGCTACGCGCTGAGCGGCGGCCTTGCGATCTGCGCCGTCGCCGCCCTGTGCTTCATCCGCTCCGTGCAGCACCTGCCGGCGCCGATCCGATAGCGCCGGCTCGGTCGGGCGGCCAGCTCAGAGCGCGGCCGAATGACCTCCGTCGACGACGAGCGTCGTCCCGGTGACGAAGGAGGCGCGATCCGAGCAGAGCCAGAGGGCCGCCTCGGCCTGTTCCTCGGACGTCCCCATCCGCCGCATCGGAATTCGCGCCTCGATATTGCCCGCGGCGATGAGCCCTTTGCCCTTCAGCGCCTGCTCGACCATCGGGGTCAGAGTGAATCCGGGCAGCAATGCATTCACCCGGATATTGTCCGCGGCATGATCGACCGCCGCAGATCGGGTCATTCCGACAATCGCGGCCTTGGTCGAATTGTAGGCGAACAGGTTCGGCGCCGCGGCCTGGGCGTTGCGCGATGCATTGTTGACGATCGCGCCGCCGCCCCGGGCCAGCATGGCGGGAATTTCGTACTTCATGCACAGCCAGGTCGAGGTCATGTTGAGATCGACAATGCGGCGGTAGGCCAGAACGTCGAGCTCGGTCTCGTTTGCGTAGCGGCCGGGGCCGCCGGCATTGTTGAAGGCGACGTCGAGCCCGCCGAACGCCTCCACGGTGGCGGCTACCATGGCCGCCACTGCGGTCTCGGACGTGACGTCGGCCTCGACGAAGATCGCCTTGCCGCCGGCGGACGTGATCGCGCTGGCGGCTTCCTGCCCTCCATCGACATCCCTGTCGGCGATGGTCACCTTTGCGCCCTCCCTGGCAAAGAGGAGCGCGGCGGCACGGCCTATTCCCGAGGCACCGCCGGTGATCAGGGCCGTCTTGCCTTGGAGGAGCATAGCCCGGAGCCGTCAGAGAAGGTGATCGAGCGTCTGGATGCCGTGACAGTGCCGAGCGCGCAGCTTGCGCCATTCAATGAGCATGAAATCGTCCTCGACGAGGCATTCCTCGAGCCAGGCGCGGTCGTTGCCGTAGAAACCCTGAGCGGATTCCCGGGCCATGATGTCCTGCTGGAGGAAGCCATCCACCGCGAGCGGCTTCCATCGCGCCTTGTAGGCCTGCCTGAAGAGGTCCGCCTCCTCGTCGGTCGCACAGGCGCTGCCGATGGTCATGAAGCAGCGGTGGCTGGTCTCGTCGATCGGCACATACCATTCGAACAGGGTGAGGCCGGGGCCGGGAAATCCCTCGACCTTGAGGCAGGCCGGCAGCCAGACCGACGCATAGACGGCTCGGCGCCCCTCGGCGCCGAAGTTCACGCCCCTCACGACCGTCTTCTCGTCCAGCTGGGCGTCGAAATACATCTTCTCCGCCTTGAAATGATCGATCAGGCCCTTCGGACCGTCCTCGTCCTCCACCATCTCGAACTGGCCCCGTACGGCCTTGTGGCCAAGCGGCAGCGAGGACTTGGTGTTGAGCAGGAGGGGCGCCTCGCGATGGAGATAGCGGTGGATCTCGTCAATGCCGCCCTCGGGCCCAAGCCGCCAGTTCGACTTGACGACCCGGCAGTCGCCCTCGACCACCACGGCATCGTCCAGGAAAGACGGTGGGCATTCGTGGCGCAGGGGCGGTGCTGCGAAATCGGCATCGCCGACGAAGACGAAGACGAGGCCCTTGGCCTCCTCCACGGGATAGGTCTTGATCCGCTTGGTGCCGACCGCGGAGCTCTCCGGAGCGCCGACGATGGCGGTGACCAGCCCGTCTTCCCAGCGGAAGGTGAAGCCGTGATACCAGCAGGTGATGGTCTCGGCGTTGTGGCACTCGACCTTGTCGGAAAGCTTCACCCCGCGGTGGATGCATCGGTCGCGTATCGCATGCACCTTGCCGTTGATGCGCCGCAGCAGGATGCCCTCTCCCATGATCTTGCGGGCAAGCACCTCGCCCTCCGCGATCTCCCGTGAGAAGCAGGCGACGTACCAGTGGTTGCGGAAGCCCAGCTTTGCGGCGAAATATTCCTTCCAGCTCTTCTTGGCTGCCAGGAGCTCGGGGTCGACTAACGGCTGCGTGGCCATGATCGGTCCTTTCTCATCCTCTCCGTGCCGCTTCCGCTCGTGCGGAAGTCATTTGTGCATCGTCTGCATCCGGGCAACGCGCGCCGCGACGCTCGGCTCGATGCGCGGCGGGCCGGTCGCGACCCGGGCCATGCCGGCTTCCTCGATCAGCTCCGGCGTCCATCTCGGATGCTGGTGGAAGGACCGCTCGATCGTTGCCATTCTCCACAGCTGAATTTCCGGTCCCTGGATTTCGAAGAACTGGCCCGACACCGTTCCGGCCGGTTCGGAAGCAAGCCAGACGACGATCGAAGCCGCCTCATCGGGGGGATAGCTGCCGAGGTCGCGCGCGCTGATGTCGTGCGGCTTGCCGGCGGCTTTCAGGGCGGCACGCACCTTGTCGTGGAGCGGCCGGGTCAGATCGGTCTCCACGATCCCGACGACCCCGTTGACGGTGATGCCGTGGGGGGCGAGCTCCTGCGCCCAGGTGAGCACGGCGCCCATGCCGCCGCCCTTGGAGGCAGCATGATTGGCATTGTTGAATTGTCCGGTGAAGCCGCCGCCGCCCACCATGTTGATGATGCGGCCGCCGTGGCCGGCGGAGATCATGTGCCTGGCTGCCGCCCGGGAGGTGCGGAACTGGGCCGAAAGCTGGGTCGCCAGGACGCTGTCCCACTGATCGTCCGTCATCTCGACCAGAGGGGCCGAGGCGAGAAATCCGGCATTGTTCACGAGAATGTCAATGTCGCCGAACGCGGAGATTGCTGCGTCCACGACCGCCTGCGCGCCTTCGATCGTGCCGACATCGGCGACGCAGGGTGAGGCTTCGCCGCCCGCTGCCCGGACAGCCCCGCACGCCAGGGCAACGGTTTCCGGTTGACGTCCGTTCACGATCACGCGCGCGCCGCGTGCTCCGAATTCGACCGCTATGCCCCGGCCCCATCCGCGCGCCGATCCAGTGACGACGGCTACCTTTCCTTCAAGACCGAGCTTGCCCATGAGCGGAGTAGATCGGTTCGGTACCTTATAGTCAACTGGCTATCGAAGCAGAACCGGGTGGGTTGCTGGATTCTGAGCTTGGACCGGACTGGCGGATTCGGACGGGAACTCCTTCTTTGGGGATGGGAGCATGCTGGGCCATTGCCAGCCACCTCCCGTTCGGTGCGCGGAGCGGAGGCAAGGACGCCGCGACGGCGGCTCTGGAGCAGGCGGGCCCCCGTGACCGGGATCGCTATGATGACCCGGGTGCTGCCGCCGCATCCTGTTCCTGGCCATGCGCATGTCCTCCTTGATGGACAGTCACGACTGGCGATGCGCTGGAGACCGGCCGGCCCTGGTCCGGGGCCCGATGCCGCACGGGGCCTGGAGCGGCGCCGGATTCGCCGAGCGGACACGCCGTGCGGCGGAGGGACGCTAACGCCGAGACGGGCGATGGCCGATCTAGGCGGCGTCGCCGGCGCTGTGCCGGCCCTGGAGCCGCCAATGACTCACTTGCTCGTCAGGGACCCTGATCATCGGGCGCGGGTCCGGCGCTTCGGTTCCGGCAGCGCCCGATGAGCGCGGTCGAGTCCGCCGAGCGCAAGCGCGCGATGCTGCGTACCGCGATGGGTCCGGACATCGCCGCGGCTTTGGCCGATCCGCTGGTCGTCGAGGTGATGGTCAATCCCGACGGCGCGCTCCGGCTCGACCGGCTCGGCGAGGGGCGGGTCGACACCGGCCGGCGGCTCGACTCCGCGCAGGTCGAGCGGGTGATCCGGCTGGTCGCCAGCCATGCCCGCGGCGAGGCCCATGCCGCCGCCCCGATCGTCAGCGCCGAGCTGCCGGCCCATGGCGACGGCCTCGCCGGCGAGCGGTTCGAGGGCGTGCTGCCGCCGGTGGCGACCGCGCCCTGCTTCTCGATCCGCAAGCCTGCCTCGCGGCTCTACACGCTGCTCGATTATGTGACCGACGGGACCATGAGCGCCGAGGCGGCGCGGGCCCTGGCAGGCGCCGCGGTCGAGCGGCGCAACATCCTGGTGGCGGGTGGCACCAGCTCGGGCAAGACCACGCTTGCCAACGCGCTTCTGGCCGAGATCGCGGCCTTCGACGAGCGGGTGATCCTGATCGAGGACACGCGCGAGCTCCAGTGTGCCGCGCCCGACAGGGTGGCGCTGCGCACGCGCCCGGGAGTGGCGACCATGGCCGACTTGGTCCGCTCGACGCTTCGGCTTCGGCCTGATCGCATCATCGTCGGCGAGGTGCGCGGCGGGGAGGCGCTCGACATGCTCAAGGCCTGGAATACCGGACATCCGGGCGGCATCGCCACCGTCCACGCCAACAGTGCCGTCGCCGCGCTCCATCGCCTCGAGCAGCTGATCCAGGAGGCGGTGGTGACCGTCCCGCGACGGTTGATCGCCGAGGCGATCGACCTCGTCGTGTTCATCGCCGGCCGCGGCCCCGCGCGGCGGGTGGAGACGATCGTCGCGGTCGCCGGGCTCGACGGCGACGGCGACTATGCGGTCGCGCCGCTCGCGCTCGAGGCGCCGGCTTTTCCCGAAGGAGAGGATTGATGGAGATCGAAGCCCGCTTCGCGCGCGCTCAGGGTCGGACCCTGGCGTTGGCAGCTTGTGTCCTCGTGGCCGCCGGGCCGGCGGTGGCGGCGGGCTCGGGTATGCCCTGGGAGGAGCCGCTGCAGCAGGTGCTGGAATCGGTGCAGGGGCCGGTCGCCAAGATCGTCGCGGTGATCATCATCATCACGACCGGGCTGACTTTGGCCTTCGGCGAGACGGCCGGCGGGTTCAGGCGCCTGATCCAGATCGTCTTCGGGCTGTCGATCGCCTTCGCCGCTTCCTCCTTCTTCCTCTCCTTCTTCAGCTTCGGCGGCGGGGCGCTGGTGGCATGATCGGTGCCGGCGGTCATATCGAGGGGTTCGAGGCGCCCATCCACCGCTCATTGGTCGAGCCGATCCTGCTGGGCGGTGCGCCGCGCTCGATCGCCATCGTC
The DNA here is from genome assembly GCF_003347635.1 of Sphingosinicella terrae. Lineage (GTDB taxonomy): Bacteria > Pseudomonadota > Alphaproteobacteria > Sphingomonadales > Sphingomonadaceae > Allosphingosinicella > Allosphingosinicella terrae. Next base: position 1,096,191 of record NZ_QDFY01000001.1, on the reverse strand, counting down.
AACGGCACGGTGGCGGCGGCGTTGGGGCTCGGGCTCCAGCAGTGGATCGCCGGCCTCGTCGTCTGGGCGCTCGGCCATACGCTGGCGGTGTTCGCCGCCCGGCGCGATCCGAATTTCGCGGCGGTGCTTGCCCGCCACCTGCGCCTGTCGGGGCATCTCGCATGCTGAGGATCGGCGAATATCGAAGCCGCGCCGACCGGCTCGCCGACCATCTGCCCTGGGCGGCCTTGGTGGCGCCGGGCGTGGTGCTCAACAAGGATGGAAGCTTCCTGCGGGTGCTGCGCTTCCGCGGGCCCGACCTCGAGAGCGCGACCGAGGCCGAGCTGGTCTCCGCCTCGGCGCGGGCCAACAATGTGCTGCGCCGGTTCGGATCGGGCTGGGCCTTGTTCTTCGACGCCGAGCGCATCGAGGCGCCGGGCTATCCCGAGAGCCCATTCCCGGATGCGGCCTCCTGGCTGGTCGACAAGGAAAGGCAAGCGGACTTCGAGGGCGGCCGCGCCCATTATGAGAGCCGCTATCATCTGAGCTTCGTCTGGATGCCGCCGCCCGACGGCCAGGCCAGCGCCGAGCGCGCCTTGGTCGAGCGGCCGGCGCGCGAGAGGGGACGCGACTGGCGCGAGGCGCTGGCCTCGTTCGCCGCCGAGACCGACCGCGCGCTCGACCTCTTGTCCGGCTTCATGCCCGAGGTGCGCACGCTGGACGACGCGGAGCTGCTGACCTTCCTCCATGGCTGCGTGTCGACGCGGCGCCACCCGGTGGCCGTGCCGGAGACGCCGGTCTATCTCGACGCGCTGCTAGCCGACACGCCTTTGGTCGGCGGGCTCGAGCCGATGCTCGGCCAGACGCATCTGCGCACGGTGACCTTGCTCGGCTTCCCGGCGATGAGCCGCCCGGGGATCCTCGACGCGCTCAACCACCAGGATTTCGGCTATCGCTGGGTGACCCGCTTCATCGCCCTCGACAAGGCCGAGGCGACGCGCGCGCTGACCCGGCTGCGGCGGCAATGGTTCAACAAGCGGAAGTCCGTCGCCGCTTTGCTGCGCGAGGTGATGTACAACCAGCCGGCGCAGCTGCTCGACAGCGACGCCGACAACAAGGTCCTCGATGCCGAGCTTGCCTTGCAGGCGCTCGGGGCGGATCATGTCTCCTTCGGTTATCTGACCGCGACCGTCACCGTCGCCGACGAGGATCCGGCGGCGGCGGATGAGAAGGTGAGGGCGGTGGAGCGGGTCGTGAACGGGCTCGGCTTCACCTGCATGCGCGAGCGGATGAATGCGGTCGAGGCCTGGCTGTCGAGCCTTCCCGGCCATGTCTATGCCAATGTCCGCCAGCCGCTCATCCACACTTTGAACCTCGCCCATCTGATGCCCCTATCGTCGGTCTGGGCCGGGCCCTCGCGCAACGCCCATCTGGGCGGGCCGCCCTTGCTCCATGCGCAGACCAGCGGCTCGACGCCGTTCCGGCTGTCGACCCACATCGGCGATGTCGGCCACATGCTCGTCGTCGGCCCGACCGGCGCCGGAAAGTCGGTGCTTGTCGCGCTGATGGCGATGCAGTTCCGCCGTTACCCGCGCGCGCGCCTCTGCCTGTTCGACAAGGGCTGGTCGGCGCGCGCCGCGGTGCTCGCCTGCGGCGGTGCTCATCATGCGCTCGGCGGGGGTGGGGAGGGCGAAGCGCTCGCCTTCCAGCCGCTGCGGCGGATCGACGCGCCGGCCGAGCGAAGCTGGGCCGCCGAATGGCTGGGCGCCCTGCTCGCGCATGAGACGGTGGCGGTCACGCCGGAGGTCAAGGAAAGCCTGTGGTCGGCGCTCGGCAGCCTCGCGTCCGCGCCGGCCGGGGAGCGCACGCTGACCGGCCTGTCGCTGCTCCTCCAGTCGAACGCGCTCAAGTCGGCGCTGCTCCCCTTCACCCTGGAAGGGCCGTTCGGCGCCCTGCTCGACGCCGCCGAGGACCGGCTCCATCTGGCCGACCTGGTCTGCTTCGAGACCGAGACGCTGATGGGCCGTCCGGGCGCGGTGATGCCGGTGCTGACCTATCTGTTCCACCGGCTTGAGGAAGGGTTTGACGGGCGGCCGACCCTGCTCGTCCTCGACGAGGCCTGGCTGTTCCTCGACCATCCTTTGTTCGCCGCCCGCATCCGCGAATGGCTGAAGGTTCTTCGCAAGAAGAATGTCGCGGTGGTCTTCGCGACCCAGAGCCTGGCCGACATCGCCGACAGCAGCATCGCGCCGGCGATCATCGAGAGCTGCCCGCAGCGCATCTTCCTGCCCAACGACCGGGCGGTCGAGCCGCAGCAGCGCGCCGCTTATGCGCGCTTCGGGCTCAACGACCGCCAAATCGAGCTGATCGCCCGGGCGACGCCGAAGCGCGATTATTATCTCCAGTCGCAGCGCGGCAACCGCCTGTTCGACCTCGGCCTGGGGCGCATCGCGCTCGCTTTCTGCGGCGCCTCCGATCCGGCCGCCCAGCGGCGGATCGACCGGATCCTCGCCGAGCATGGCGCCGCCGACTTCGCCCGCCACTGGCTCGAGGCCTGCGGCCTCGACTGGGCCGCGGCCGCGCTCGACGACTTTCCCGCCCCCGACAGACCGGAAGGAGAACTCGCATGAAGACCAGATTTGCTGTTCTGGCGCTGGCCGCCGCCGCGCCGCTGGCGATCGCGCTGCCGGCAAAGGAGGCGGCGGCGATCCCCGTCTTCGACGCCACCAATTATGCCCAGAATTTGCTTCAGGCGGCGCGGGCGCTCGAGCAGATCAACCACCAGATCCAGTCGCTGCAGAACGAGGCGGCGATGCTCCAGAACATGGCCCGCAACCTCGAGCGTCTCGATTTCCCGCAGCTCGAGCGGATCAATGGCGCGATGCAGCGCATCGACCAGCTGATGGGGGAGGCGGAAGGGATCGACTTCCGGGTCGACCGGCTCGACGAGCGCATCCGGCAGCTCTTTCCGGGCGAGGCCGGGCGGCTGCTCTCCGGCGACGCGCGGATCGCCGAGGCGCGCGCGCGGCTCGAGGCGGCGGTCGGCGGGTACCGCCAGGCGATGGGCGTGCAGGCGCAGGTGGTCGAGAATGTCCGCGAGGATGCCGGCCTGCTCGCCGAGCTGGCCGGCCGCAGCCGCGACGCCGCGGGCAGCCTCCAGGCGCAGCAGGCGGTGGCCCAGCTGCTGGCGCTCGGCGTCAAGCAGCAGCTCCAGCTCCAGAGCCTGATGGCGGCCGAGCATCGCAGCCAGGCGATCGAGCGGGCGGCGCGGACCCAGGCCGAGGCGGAGGGGCGCGCCGCCACCCGCCGGTTCCTCGGGACGGGCCGCGCCTATCGGCGCGACGCCGACTGACCCCTCTTGGCGCGCGGCCTCTGGCCGCCGCGCCGGCCGCGGGGCGCCTCGTGCCCCCTGGGTGCCCCGCGGCCCCCGATCCTCGAGCCTGCGCTGGAGCCGGCATGGACGACCTCAACGTCATCGACCGCTTCATGGAAGCGTTCATCCGCTACATCGACAGCGGCTTCGGGCTGCTCGGCGGCGACGTCGCCTTCCTGACCACCGTTCTAGTCGGAATCGACATCACTCTGGCCGGCCTGTTCTGGGCGATGGGCGGCGAGGACGACGTCATCGGCCGGTTCCTGAAGAAGATCCTCTATGTCGGCGCGTTCGCGCTGATCCTCGGCTCCTTCCCGATGCTCGCCGACATCATCTTCCGCTCCTTTGCCGGGCTCGGGATCACCGCCGGCGGCGGCACGATGACGGCCGAGGACCTGCTCCGCCCCGGCTATGTCGCCGGCACCGGCTTCGAGGCGGCCTGGCCGCTGCTCGAGCAGGTCGGCGAGATGACCGGCTTCGTCGGCTTCTTCGAGAACTTCCTGGCGATCGCGGTCCTGCTCATCGCCTGGCTGTTCGTGATCATCGCCTTCTTCGTGCTGTCGATCCAGCTGTTCATCACGATCATCGAGTTCAAGCTGACCGCCTTGGCCGGCTTCGTGCTGGTGCCCTTCGCGCTGTGGAACCGGACCAGCTTCCTCGCAGAGCGGGTGCTCGGCAATGTCGTCGCCTCGGGCGTCAAGGTGATGGTGCTGGCGGTGATCGTCGGCATCGGCTCGGGCTTCTTCGACGAGTTCGCCGCCGCTGCCGGCGAGGAGACCGACATAGCCGAGGCGATGAGCCTGGTGCTGGCGAGCCTCGCTCTGTTCGGGCTCGGCATCTTCGGTCCGGCCATCGCCTCCGGCCTGGTCGCCGGCGCGCCCCAGCTCGGCGCAGGCGTCGCGGTGGGGACCACCGCCGCCGCGGTCGGAACATTGGCGGTTGCCGGCGGTGCAGCCGTCGGCGGCGCGCGCGCCGCGGCGGGCGGAACGATGGGCGCGCTTCGCGCCGGCACGTCGATGGGATCGGCCGCCGCGACATCCTACCGGCTCGGCCAGGAGACCTCCGGCTCCAGGAGCATCGGCGCCGGCTTGGTGGGCGTGGGCCGTGCGGGAGGCGCGGCGTTGAAGGCGAAGCTCGGCGATGCGGCCGGCTTGGGGGCCGCCGCGGCCCAGGGCCGGCGGTCGGCGATGCACGCCGGCTCCCCCACCGTTTCTTCGACTGCGGCAGTTTCCGGCGGCGACGCGGCCGCCGACGCTGCGCCTTCATGGGCGCGCCGCCTGCGGTCGGAGCAGACCGCCCGTCACCACCGGCACGTCGCCCTGCAGGCGGTCCGCGAGGGCGACCGCGGCGGCGCGGGCGCCGCCCCCGACATCAGGGAAAGGGAGGATTGAGCGATGAGGTTCAGGCGCGCGGTGCAGCGTTACGGGCGAACGCCCGAGCCGGAGACACCCTATCAGCGGGCCGGGCAGGTGTGGGACGAACGGATCGGCTCGGCGCGGGTACAGGCGCGCAACTGGCGGCTGATGGCGTTCGGCGGGCTGCTTCTGTCCGCCGGGCTTTCGGCGGGGCTGCTCTGGCAGTCGATGCAGAGCCGGGTGGTGCCCTATGTGGTCGAGGTCGACCGGCTCGGCGAGGCGAGGGCGGTCGCGCCGGCGGTCTCGGACTACCGGCCGACCGACCCGCAGATCGCCTGGCATCTCGGCCGGTTCATCCGCAACGTCCGCTCGGTCTCGCTCGACCCGGTGCTGATGCGCGAGAACTGGCTTTCGGCTTATGATTTCGCGACGGAGCGCGCCGGCCGGTTCCTCGGCGAATATGCGCGCGCGGCCGATCCATTCGGCCAGATCGGCGAGCGGACCGTGTCGGTTCAGGTGACCAGCGTCGTCCGCGCTTCGGACCGCTCGTTCCAGGTCAAATGGACCGAGACCGAATATGAGCGCGGCAGCCTCGCCGGCAGCGCGCGCTGGACGGCCATCCTGACGGTTGTCGTGCGGCCGCCGCGCTCGGCCGAGACGCTGCGGAAGAATCCGCTCGGCCTCTACGTCGACGCGATCGACTGGAGCCAGGAGCTCGACGTCCCGGCGCCCGCGCCCGCGCCGGCACCGGCCGCGCCAGGCTGGCCGCCGCGGGCTGCGCCTTCGCTGCCGCTCGGCTCGCCGCTCGACCCGGACCTTGCCGGTCCGTCCGTTCCCGAACCCTTGCCTTCCGAGAGGACCAGCCGATGACCCCAAACCTCCTTCTTGCGATGACCTCCGTCCTCGGCCTCGGCGCCTGCGTGGGGAGCACGGCCGTGGAAGCGGCTCGCCCCGAGCCCGCGACCGCCGCCTATGCGCGGGCCATTCTCGTTCCCGACGCGCAGCCCGAGCCAGACTCGCCTGCAGCGACCGCGCCGGTGCCGGTGGAGCAGCTCCTGCCGGCGCCGGACCCCGCCCGCAGGCGCGCGGCCGGGCCGCCGGTCTCGCGGGTCGAAGCCGCCAATCGCGCCGCGACGCGCGAGCCGAGCCGCGATCATTATGTCAATGCGGTGCAGGTCTATGCATGGACCGAAGGCGCGCTCTACCGGCTCTACACCGCGCCCGAGCGGGTGAGCGACATCGCGCTGCAGCCGGGCGAGGCCCTCGTCTCGGTCGCGGCCGGAGACACCGCCCGCTGGGTGATCGGCGACACGACGAGCGGCGCCGGCGCGCAGCGGCGGACGCATATCCTGGTCAAGCCCTCGGCCGTGGGCCTACGCACCAATCTCGTCATCAGCACCGACCGGCGCGTCTATCACGTCCAGCTCGAGAGCACGCCGCGGACGGCGATGGCGAGCATCTCCTGGACCTATCCGGAAGGCGAGCTGCTGGCGCTGCGCAACGGCGGTGCCGCCGATGCCGAGCCGGCGGTCGCCGCCGGCGTGGCGGTCGAGGCGCTCCAATTCGGCTACAGGATCCAGGGCGACGACCCGCCGTGGCGGCCGCTGCGCGCATTCGACGACGGCAGCCAGGTGTTCATCGAGTTTCCGTCGAGCCTGGCGCAGGGCGAGGCGCCGCCCTTGTTCGTGCTCGGGCAAAGCGGCCGCGCCGAGCTCGTCAACTATCGCGTGCGCGGCCGCTATTATGTGGTCGACCGCCTGTTCGCCGCCGCCGAGCTGCGGCTCGGCGAGCGGCGCCAGCAGGTGGTTCGGATCGTACGGGACGACGAGGGCGGCCCGCGGCGGCGGCGCGGGAGGCCGTCATGACCGACGCGCCTCGGGAGCTGGCGCCGCCGCCGAAGGAGGATCCGGAGACGCTGGTGCTGCGCGGCGCGCCGCGGCCGGTGGTCCGGTTCCGCCGGGGCTTGATCATCGGCATCACCGGCGCGGTGGCGGCGACCCTCGCGGCCCTGGCCTGGGTGGCGCTGGAGCCGCCGAGCTTCCGGATGGCGGCCGGCGACGGACAGGCCGGCGAGCCGGCCGCCACAGCCGCACCCGAGGCGCTGGCCGGCGCTCCGGCCAGCTATGGCGAGGTGCCGGTTCTGGGGCCGCCTTTGCCGGGAGACCTCGGCCGGCCGATCCTCGAGCACCGGCGCAGTCTGGGTGTGGAGGGCGCTCCTCCGCCGGACGGCGCAAGCGAGGCCGAGCGGGCGCGCGCGGCGGCCGAGGCGGAGCGCCAGCGCCGGGCAGCGGCCGAGGAGGCGGCGCGTGCGTCCGCCCTCTTGGTGCAGCTCGCCGGCCGTGGCGGGGCGGAGGGGCAGGCGAGGCCGGCCGCGACCGTCGGCGCCGACGTGACTGAGGTGACGGCCGCAGCGCCGCAGGCTGCCGGCGCGGCCGAGGCCGGCGGCGCGCGGCGGCTGGAGTTCGCGCGCTCGGAGAGCGGGGACGTGAACCCGCATGCGCTGCGGCCGGCGCCGTCGCCCTCGACGCTCAGCGCCGGCACGATCATTCCCGCGAGCCTCGTCACCGGGCTCAACTCCGACCTGCCCGGGACGGTGATCGCGCAGGTGACCGAGAATGTGCGCGACAGCGCCACGGGGCGGACGGTGCTGGTGCCGCAGGGCGCGCGGCTGATCGGCAGCTATGACAGCCTGGTCGCGTTCGGGCAGCGCCGGGCCCTGCTCGTCTGGCAGCGTATCGTTCTCCCGGACGGATCCTCAGTGCGGCTCGACAACGTGCCGGCGACCGACCTGTCGGGTTATGCCGGCATCGAGGACGGCGTGGATTTCCACACCTGGCGGCTGCTGAAGGGGGTCGTGCTCTCGACCTTGCTCGGGATCGGCACCGAATTGAGCTTGGGCAGCGCCGAGAGCGATCTCGTGCGCGCGGTGCGGGAATCGACCCAGCAGAATGCCGCCCGCGCGGGCGACCGGATCACGTCGCGCAACCTGGACGTGCAGCCGACTTTGACGGTGCGGCCGGGATGGCCGCTGCGGGCGGTGGTCCACAAGGATCTCGTTCTTCGGCCGTGGCGGGGATGAGGCGATGGCCGAGCTGCGACTGAAGAAGCTGCCGGACCGGACCCCGGTGAAGGTGACGGTGAGCCTGCCGCCCGAGCTGGGCGAGGCCCTGGCCGAATATGCCGAGCTCTATCGGGAGACCTACGGTCAGGCCGAGCCGATGCAGGAGCTGATCCCGGCGATGTTGGCGGCTTTTCTCGAGGCTGACCGGCAGTTCGCACGCCGGCGGCGGGACAGGCGGAGCTGATCCGATGGGCGGCTCAGCTCGCGCTATCCCTGGCGACGCCGGTTTGGGCATGATCACGGTGGAGGAATTTGCGCGCCTGGCGCGGCTGTCGCGGCGGCAGATCGACCGGCTTCGCCGACGGCGGCCGGAGGGTTTCCCACGGGAGTATGAGCTGGGTAGCGGCGGCAGCAAATACAGGCGCTGTCCGAGGTTTAGACTAGCGGACGTGCAGAGATGGCTGGATTCGCGGGCGCTCTGGTAGGAATGCCATCCTCAATTCCGCGGTCGAACGGTACGCTTTTCGATCCGCTTCTCGTTTATGGTGCTCTGCACGATGCGATCCACGTAAATGCCCGGCGTATGGACGTGATCCGGGTCGAATGTGCCGACCGGAACGATCTCCTCCGCCTCGACCACGGTTACGCGCCCCGCGGTGGCCATCACCGGATTGAAGTTGCGCGCGGTCTTGCGGTACATCAGGTTACCTTCCAAATCGGCGCGCCATGCCTTGACGATGGCGAGGTCGGCGCGGAGCCAAGTCTCCCTCACATAAGTTTCGCCGTCGAACGTCTCGGTCGGCTTGCCCTCGGCGACGATCGTGCCGACGCCGGTACGCGTGTAGAAGGCAGGGATGCCTGCCCCGCCGGCGCGAATGCGCTCCGCAAGAGTGCCCTGAGGCGTGAGTTCCAGTTCGAGTCGCCCGGACAGATACTGTTCCTCGAACAGCTGGTTGTCTCCGACATAGGAGGAGACCATCTTCGCGATCTGCCCAGATTGGAGCAGCATCCATAAGCCGAATCCGTCCGCGCCGGCATTGTTCGAGATCACCGTGAGGCCCTTCACGCCGGCGGCACGGATCTCAGGGATCAGGCTCTCCGGGTTTCCCGCGAGGCCGAAGCCACCCGACATGATAGTCATGCCGTCGAACAGCAGGCCCGCCAGCGCCGCGCGGGGGTCGGCGTAGACTTTGCTCCTCACGCGCCGGCCGGGATCAGGCTGCCGCCCTCGACGGCGACTCGATGCATGAAGCGGCGGCGCCCCTGATAGTCGTTCGCCGCATAATGCCAGACCTGGATATTGTCCCAGATGGCAATCGAGCCGGGGCGCCACTGGAAGCGGCATTGATATTCCGGCTTTTGTCCGTGCACCTTCAGAAACTCGAGCAGCGGCGCGCTCTCGCGCTCCGTCCAGCCATCGAATCGCAAGGTATAGGCCGCGTTGATGAAGAGCGATTCCCTACCGGTGAGAGGGTGGCGGATGACGACCGGGTGACTGACTTCCGGGCTGAACTCGTCGGTGAACTTCTTGCGTCGGCTCGATCGGAGCACACGCTCATTGCCATGGATGGCGCGCAGGCTGCGCAACATGTCCCGCAGACCGGGCGAAAGCCCTTCAAATGCCGCGGCCATGCCGGCGAACAGGGTGTCGCCGCCGCGCTCCGGCAATTCGCGCGCCACCAGAATGGCCAGCGCCGGTGGGCGCTCATGAAAAGTCAGATCGGCATGCCATCCGCCGCCGATATTGTCATACTGATCCTCGGCCTTACTGACCTCGCTCATTTCGGGGTAGCCGGGGACGCTGGTCGCGTGCTTGGACACGAGGATCGGTTTCCCGAAGAGTCGGGCCAGCGCGAGATGCTGATCCGGAGTGATCTCCTGATCCCGGAAGAATATGACGCCATGGTCGGCCAGCGCACGGCGCAGATGGTCTGCCGTCCCCGGCTCGATGGCCGCGGAAAGGTCGATGCCGCGGATCTCCGCGCCAATATAGTCGCTCACCGGAATCACGTCGAGTTGCGCCATATCGTCCTCCCATCGTCCTTGTCGGGATCCTAGACGATGCGGCCGGCGCAGAAAGCGGCCAGGGGGAAATTCACTATTTCGAATGCGGAAATGATCGCCGCGCTAGGCAGCTAACAAGGCCAACCGCGCCTTCAGGAAATCGACGAAGGCGCGTACCCTCATCGGCATGTGTCGGGAGGCGGGGAAGATCGCATAGAGGTTCAGCGAAACCGGTGGCCGGTCTGCCAGGAGCGTGCGCAGCCTGCCCGAACGCACATCCTCTTCGATCATGAAGCGCGGGAACATGGCGATGCCTTGACCGGACAGCGCTGCCGACCGCAGCACCTCGAGCATGTTGGTCCGCAGCGAGCCGCTCACGGCGACCGCCGTCTCCCCATCCGGTCCCTCGAACCGCCATGTGTCGGAGCTGGTCACGAGGCAATTGTGACGCCCGAGTTCCTGCACGGACGCCGGCCAGCCGCGCCGCTCTAGATAGTCATCGGCAGCCACGACCGATCGCGGCACGGTCGCGAGCCGTGTCGCCACCAGACTCATATCCTCGAGCTGACGGGTGATCCGAAGCGAGACATCCCACCCTTCGGCGACGATGTTGGCACGGCCGTCGTCCACATGAAGCGCGACCTGAACGTCGGGATGCGCCTCCAGGAATTCCTGCAGGACCGGCGTGTGATGGAACAGCCCGAACGATGCCCGCACGCCGATGCGCAGCACGCCCCGCGCCTCACCGACCGCGCCGCGGACCGTCTCGTCGAGCGCGTCGATGCGCGCGACGATGTCCGTGCCGAGCTCGAGAGCGGTCATTCCGGCTTGGGTGACGCTCACGCTCTTGGTGGTGCGCATCAGCAGCTGAGCCCCGAGACGGCGCTCCAGCCAGGCGACATGCTTGGTCACATTGCCATTGGCCATGCGCAGATGCTCCGCCGCCCGGGAGAAGCTGCGCCGCCGGGCGACCTCCGCGAATACCTTGAGCGCGGTGACGAGATCCATGGGCAGGCTCCGCGGGCGACAAGTCTGTTCGTGAAATACTTTTTCGGAATTGGAAATACAACTCGCCGCTGAAGCCGCCTATCATCACGCCGCCGGATCACGACGATCCGCGGATCGGAGCGGTTGCGGATGCGGATTACAGGTCTCGACATATTGCATGTCGACGGAGGCTTCTCGGTCTTCTCCTATCTCAAGGTCACGACGGACGCCGGTCTCACAGGCTGGGCTGAATTCAGCGGCCATGAAACGATCCCCGGCCATCTTCGCGAGATGAAGCGCCGGATCGCCGGCGCCGACCCGTGCGATCTCGCGGCGCTCGATGCGGTGCTGTTCACCTACCAGCGGCACCACCCCGCGGGTTCGGTCGGCCGAGCGATCGGCGCGGTGATGAATGCGTGCCTGGACATCAAGTCGAAAGCCGCCGGCCTGCCGGTCCACGCCTTGCTGGGCGGCGCGGTGCGACGGCGGATACCCCTATACTGGTCCCATTGTGGCCTCTTTCGAGTCCGGTTCGCCGACTTGTTCGAGACGATTATCGGCAAGCCTCCGATTCGCACGCTCGACGATCTCAAGGCGGCGGGACGCGAAGTTGCCGATGCCGGGTTCCGCGCACTCAAGACCAATCTGATCCGCTTCGATTCCGGCACGGCCGCGACGTACAGCCCCGGCATCGGCCGCTCGACTTTGGTCGGCCATCCCGAACTCAACATCGATCCCGCCATCCTGAGGGCATTCACGGACCAGATCGAGGCGCTGCGTGACGGGGCCGGGCCGGACGTAGAGATCGCGTTCGACTTGAACTGCAACTTCAGACCCGAGGGTTACCGGAAATTGGCGCGCGCCGCTGAGCCGTTCGACCTGATGTGGCTGGAGATCGACATGCTGGATGCTCGGGCGCTGGCGTCATTGCGGGCGTCGACGACTACGCCGATTGCCTCGCTGGAAAAGATAATGCGGCGCCACACCCTGCGGCCCTATCTCGAACGGGAGGCGGTGGATGTCGCCATCATCGATGCGCAATGGACGGGTGTCTGGGAGAGCGTGAAGATGGCGCACATGCTCGATGCCTATGAGATCAATGTCGCAGCTCACAATTCCGCCGGCCCGCTCGGCGCACGCATGAGCGCGCATTTCTGCGCGGCGATCCCGAACTTCCGGATCATGGAGCATGAGGTGGATGCGGTGCCCTGGGCAGCCGGACTGCTGGAGCCGCCGAACCTCATCGAATCCGGCGAGTTCGTGATCGACGACGGCCCCGGCTGGGGCGCCGAAGTCGACGAGGAGGCGGCTCGCGCCCACCCCGCCACGGATCGCCCGGAGGAGAAGCTGCTATGAGCCGGGAGCGTATTCCCATCGTCCTTTTCACCAGGGACATTTATCGCGACGCGATCGTCGCGCGGATCGGCAAGGCGACCGATGTGGAACTCCGGATTGTCGATGACGAAGCCGAACTTGCGGGGGCGCTCGATCAGGCTCAGGTGCTGATTGCCAGCGGAGCCGGCTCCCGCTTCAGCGCGCAGACGGCGAACATTCTCCGCAGCTGCGCCCCGAAGCTCCGGTGGGTTCATACGACATCGGCCGGCAATGACGGCATCGCCAGGCACGGCCTACCCGAGCATGTCCAGCTCACCGGCGGAGGCGGGCATTCGGCGGCGAATGTCGCGGAGCACGCGCTGGCACTGCTGCTCGGCATCGCGCATTGCCTTCCCGACTTTGTGGCGAACAAGGCACAGGCGCGCTGGGACCGGAGCTTCAAGCCACGCTTCAGCGTGCTTAGCGGCAAGAATGCGACCGTGCTTGGATTTGGCCCGATCGGACAGACAATCGCCCGCCATCTGCGTGCGCTCGGACTCTACGTCACCGCCGTCACCCGTTCCGGAAGACCCGACGAACTCGCTGACGCGACGCTGCCGGTGACGCGGCTGGACCATGCGTTGGCCATGTCCGAGATCCTCGCAATAGCAGCGCCGCTGAGTTCGGAAACCAGGGGCCTGATCGGCGCGGCCCAGCTGCGCGCGCTGGGAGATTCGGGTTATCTGGTGAACGTCGGTCGGGGCGCAATCGTTGACTCGGAGGCGCTTGCCGATGCGCTGGAGCAGGGAACGATTCGCGGCGCCGCAATCGACGTCACCGTTCCCGAGCCGCTGCCGCCCGATGACCGACTATGGCGCGCGCCCAATCTGATCATCTCGCCGCACACCGCGGGCGGCGGTGGTCGCGCTTCCGTGGAGCGAATGGCCGACAGCGTCGAGGCGAATCTCGAGCTGTTTCGGGCTGGCCTGGCCCTCCGCAATCCGGTCACCCTGTATCCCTAGGGGCCATGCGGCCTCAGCCGATTTCCGCACGCGCCGCCGCAAGCTCGGACAGTCTTCGCGATATGTCCTTCGCGGCTTCCCTCATTGTCGTCAGATAACGTTCGACCGCCTTCTCTATGTCGTAGGTCGACCGAAACCAGGTGAAGCCGATCGAGGCGGTGACGGTGCTGTCCATGAATATGGGCACGGCGAGCGTGGAGGATACCGGCCGGACCAGAGGATCGCGGATGGCGTAACCACGAGCACGTGTCTCGCTCACGATCTTGTCAATCATCTTCGCATCTCGCGCATGGTCGGCACCTTCGCCGCCGCCGCTGGCTACGAGGTCGAGCAGCGCCTGGCGCTCCTCGTCGCTGCAATAGGCCAGATAGGCCCGGCCCAGAGCGCGGGTGACGAGGCTCAGTCGCATGCCGATCGAGGAATGGAGCAGAGACAGCGAGGAGCGCGGAATCGTGCTGTAGCGGACCACCATTGCGCCGCCGTCCGGCACCGCCACCGCCACCGGCCACTTGATCTCCCGCGTGATCTTCTCCGCGACCTGCGCGGCGGCTTCGACGATCATCGGCGAGCTGTGGTAGCCGGAGACGAGGGAGACCAGTCCGCTGCGCAGCTCATAGGTTCCATAGCGCGGCCCCTTGCCGGCGAGTCCCGCATGTTCGAGCGTTTGCAACAGGCGGATGAGGGTCGCCTTCGGCAATCCGGTTTCGCGATGAAGATCCGCGAGCGACGAGATCGGCCGCAGGTTCATCGCCTTCACCACGGCGAATGCGCGCAGCACGGATTCGATGGGGCGGGGGGCGTCCATATCGCTTGATCTAGCACGAAGCCCCCGGAAAGCAGCGCTGGCTGCCGTTCCGCACAGCGGAAAGTTCTAATTTTGCCGTAGCTGACTCGCATGGCCGTTCACCAAGGTTCGCGAAACGTGAGGAGAGTCGAGTGTCGGATAGGGGCAGCCAGGTGCAGCGCGCGCACCTGATTGATTTTCGCGGACCGGGGCGCCGGGCCGCACGGGCGCACAATTTCTTCGTCGAACTGTTCGATCCGCGGAAAGCAGATGCGCAGGCCGTCGAGAGCGGGCACGAGATGATGCTCCTGCTCCTCGATTGCGAGGCGCAGGTCGACAGCGATGACGTGTCGACCTTCGTTCCGTCGCGCAGCGTCGCCTTGTTGCCCGCCGGGCGTCATGCGCTGCGGTTCAATGGCGACTGCCCGGCGGTCCTGCTTGCCTCCGACCGGCCTGACCTGTCGGACGAGGCGATCGTCAATGGCCACCTCTTTGTCGAGCGCGACAGTCGCGTTCTTCCCGTGGCGGAGGTCGATGCCCGCAAGGACGGTCATAGCGTCCAGGTCATCGGGATCGACAGCTTTGCTGCCCCGGCCGACAATCCGAGGCTGAAGATGCTCCGTTCCGCAACGATGAGCATCAACTGGTGCGAGTATGAAGGTCCGCGCGACCGCACCCAGCTGTCACCGCACAGTCACGCCGAGTTCGAGCAGGGCAGCCTGGCGATGCGCGGCACCTTTCACCACCATTTCCGCGTGCCCTGGGGCAGGAATGCGAACCTCTGGCGTGCGGATGAACGGATCGAGGCGCTCAGTCCGTCACTGGCCGTCATCCCGATCGATCTGATCCACACGACCGAAGGCGTGGGCGACGAAATGCATCTGTTGATCGACATTTTCTCGCCGCCGCGCGGCGACTTCATCGCCCGCGGCTGGGTCCAGAACTCAAGCGACTACGAATGACACAATAAGACCAAGGGGAGAGGTTTCATGCTGAATGTGCACATCGGATGCTCGGCCAGGCGTCTGCGCTGCGCAGCCTGTCTTTCGTCCGTGGCGACGGCGCTGCTCTACTGCGGCACCGCCATCGCCCAGCCGTCGGCGCCGGCCGATGACGAGGATGTCGTGGAGTCTCCGGCGTTACAGCCGGCCGAAGCCTCTGGTCCCGCCGAATCATCCGACATCGTCGTGACCGCGACCCGGACGCGCTCCCCGTTCCAGGCGCCCAGCCCACTGCAGGTCATCGACGCAAGCGAGATCGAGGCCCGCGGAGCGACAAGCGTGGTGACGCTGCTGCAGGAGAATCCGGCGACCAGCGGCACGCGAGCCAACACTGCCGCGAACGGGGTGCGGACGCAGACACCCGGCCAGAATTTCATCGATCTTCGAGGTCTCGGTACGCCGCGGACGCTCACCTTGGTGAACGGCAGGCGCTTCGTGCCGACCGTGCCGGGCAACAGCGTCGGCAATCCGTACCAGGTCGATGTCAACTTGATACCTTCGCTGATGGTCGAGAGGATCGAGATCGTAACCGGGGGCGCGTCGGCGCAATGGGGATCGGACGCGATCGCTGGGGTGGCCAACATCATCCTGCGGCGTCGCTTCGACGGAATCCATTTTGAGGCACAAGCCGGCATTTCCCAGCGCGGCGACTATGACGAGCAACGTATCGGCATCCTCGCCGGATCGTCTTTCGCCGCCGGCCGCGGCCACGTCGTCTTTTCAGCCGATTACGTGCGCAACGGCGGCATGAGGGATGGATCGCGCGACTGGGCAGACGACAATTGCTACTTCTTCACCGACGCGACCTCGAACGTTGCGAACGGACGGCCCAGCCAGGTGCTCGCCTGCGATGCTCAACCTGGCAATTTCACGGGAGGCGGCCTGATCGTAAGCGCCACGGGCGGCACGGTGGATCAGCGGGCCGGCCTGGTCGGACTACAGTTCGACAGCGCCACAGCCGTTTCTCCGTTCGTGCGCGGTCTTTACAATCCCCTCAGCCAGACCGTGACCGCAACGACGACCACTCAGACCTTCTCCGGCATCCAGGCGGGCGGCCAGAACCCGGAACAGGATCGCAACAGTCTCTTTGTCGGTCTGGAGCGCCTCGTTCTCTACGGACATGCCGAATTCGAGGTGAGCGACGCCCTCACGCTCTTTGCTCAGGCATCCTATGGCGAATCCACCGGAACGCAGGACAGCAGGGCGCTCCGCGATCAGAGCGGCGTGTACAGTCCGACGACGGGCCGCGGTTCCCAGGTGCGCATCTATGCCGACAATCCGTTCATCCCGGACGCGCTGCGCCCGTTCATTCCCGCGCCCGCGGGGCCGCCGTCGACGACCGCGCCCGCCGGCCAGTCGTTCGTGATGTCACGCGGAAACTATGATTTTCCGCAATCGGGAACGCAGCTGACCGACCGCGCCTATACCGTGACCATTGGCGCCGAAGGCGGTTTGGGCGGCAGCTGGCAGTGGGACGCCTCGTTCATCCACGGCCGGAACGACTATATCCGCTTTCGCTACAACAGCCGCGACCGGGACCGCTATGCGCAGGCGGTCGACGCCGTTCGCGATGCGGACGGACAGATCGTCTGTCGTTCCACGTTGACCGATCCCGGCAATGGCTGTGTCCCCTTGAACCTGTTCGGGCAGGGAACGCCCTCGGCCGAGGCCCTGGACTATGTCCTGTTCACGCAGCGCGGACAGGTCACCTATGTCCAGGACGCGGCACAGATAAATCTGCAGGGCAATCCCTTCTCGACCTGGGCGGGCGAGGTCGCTTTGGCGGTCGGCGCGGAATGGCGTCAGGAATCCGCTGATTCGACCGTCGATGCCCGCTCGGAGAGCGGCGTACCCGACAGCCCGGTCGGGTCCATTTATCAGGGTGAGTTCACGGTCATCGAAGGTTATGCCGAAGCCACCGTGCCACTGTTGAGGGATATACCCTTCGCCCATTCCCTCTCGGTGAACGGCGCCGTCCGTCACGCCAATTATTCGGGCGACGCGAGCGCCACCGGCGGTGAAACGACCTGGAAGGTCGGCGCGACTTGGGAAGTCGTTCCAGGGCTGCGGCTTCGGGCCACGCGCTCGCTCGATATCCGCGCGCCCAGCCTCTACGAGCTCAAGGTGCCGGCGACGGCGACGAACCAAAACATCGTGTTCAACGGCGTCCAGTACAATGCGGTGCGCGTGAGCCAAGCCGGCAACATCAATTTGGTGCCTGAACGGGCGAACACCTTCACCGTCGGCGCCAGCTTCGCACCGCGATTCGTGCCCAGCCTCCAATTCTCCGTGGATTATTTCAGTATTGAGCTGAACGACGTCATCACCACCCTGGGGGCCATTCCGATTGCGCGCAATTGCGCGGCGGGCATCCAGGCGTTCTGCGATCTCTTGATCTTGGAGAACGGCGCCTTGCGCGGGGTGAACGATTCCTTCCTGAACCTTTCATCCTACGAGACGAGCGGACTGGACTTTGTCCTGTCCTACGCGCGTCCACTGTTCAACGGAGAGCTTCGACTGCGCGGCTCCGCCACCTACACCGACAGGTTCACCATAACCACGCCCGACACGCCTCCCGTCATCGAGGATTATGCTGGGATCAACGGCACGCTGTTCCAATTCGCGGTCCCCCACTGGAAGGGTTCGCTGACCGCCAGCTACGAGCAAGGTCCTTTCACTATCAACATCCAGGCCCGTTATGTGGGGCCCGGGCGCAACGACAATCTGCGCGAGTTCCCGACGGCGACAGAGCCGCCCGAGGTCAGTTCACAGGCCAATCGCGTCGGAGATTATGTCGTGTTCAATATCGGCTCGCGGATCAGGCTTGGCAGCAGCGACAGGGCCGAACTTTTCTGGAATATCGACAATGTGTTCGATCGGGACCCGCCCATCCTGCCCAACTTTTCGTCTGCGATGCAGACCAACGGCGCGCTCTACGACATGATCGGACGCTATTTCCGATTTGGCGCCAGGCTGCGTTTCTGAGCCGATGCAGTCCTTCGAATCCGGTTGGGAATGTGAGGACGCGGCCAGGGGATCCGCCCTGCGGCCGCGTCCCTGCCGCAAAGCCGGGACCAAGTGATGAAGATCAAATCGATCGAGTTCCTCAAGCTGGTTCGCCGCTTTCCGGAGCCGCGAACCCCGCCGCGTGGTCCGTTGCTCTCCGCCATGGGCAAGCCGGGCCGGGCGCGGAACAATCCGCAGCCGATCCATCGCTACCAGGCCAATCTCAATGGCCTGCACAGCCCCGGAGAGGCGTTTTTCACCCAGACGGCCTATGTCCGCGTTACCGCCGAGGACGGGAGCTGGGGGATCGGCAGCACGCATTGGGGCGAATATATCAAGCCGATCGTGGAGCGGCACATCGCGCCCTTGCTTGCAGGGCGCGACTGCATGGCGACCGAATTACTCAATGACCTGATGTGGCGCTCGTTCCAGCGCATGGGACATGCGGGTCTGACGGCCATGGCACAAGCTGCGGTCGACATCGCGCTCTGGGATCTCAAGGGCAAGCTGCTCGGGGTTCCGGTCTATTCGCTGCTTGGCGGACCGGCCCGCGACGAACTCGACGTCTACGTGACGACCGGCAATGTCGATTGGGCCATGGAGCTCGGCTTCAGGCGCTTCAAGATTCACAACTTCATCCAGCCGGGTGATGGGCTCGAGGGCATAAACCGCCTTGAGGAGTATGTCGCCGAGACGAGGGAGAAGATCGGCCCCGACGCGGAGCTGATGCTCAACGCGGTGATGAGCTACGACGTGGAATTTGCGATTCGGGTCGCAGAGCGGCTGCTTCCTTATCGGCTGTCATGGTTCGAGGAACCGCTGATGCCTTGGGACGATGACGGCCACGTCCGGATCAAGGCGGCCGTGCCGGGCCTCCCGCTAGCCACCGGTGAGACCCATCGAGGACGCCATGCCTTCCGATCGCTTATCGAGCGGCGCGGTGTCGACATCGTCCAGCCGGACATCAGTTGGACCGGCGGCATGACAGAAACCGCCAAGATCTATGGGCTGGCGGAGGCGGCTGGGCTTGCCATGGTCCTCCACGTCGGCGCCGGACGGCCCGAAGGGCAGCACTTCTCCCTCGCCATGCCCGGCATCCCCCAGGCAGAGTTCAATTTGCGCACCCCGGCCGGCATTCCCCTCGAGGAGCTCTCGCGGGTGCCGGGCATGGCGCTGCCGGTGAACGGCAAGATCCGCGTGTCGGACGCGCCGGGCCTCGGGCTCGAATATCGGGCCGACGATTTCGCGCCATTCGATTGAGCAAGGATCGCTTCAGCTCAAGGAGACGCCAGATGACGGATGTACCACGCAAACTGATCCAGGACCCAAGCGCATGGAGCGCTCTTCCCAAGGCGGAGTTCGTCCATGAATTCGGGTCGGCGGAGATCGAGGCGCTCGCGACGCTGGTCTCCAAAACCGGTCATCGCGGGGTCCGGGAGGTCACGCGCGCGGAGTTCGCCGCGCCGGAGGTCACGATGCTCGTCAGCCGGATCATGACCGAGCTACGGACCGGAAAGGGCGCCATCATCCTCGCCGGCCTGTCCCCGGACCGCTTCGACCCGGAGGCGTTCGAACGGATCTACTGGGGCCTTGGCGTCAATCTCGGCGCGCCGGTGATCCAGAACCATCTCGGTGACCGCATATCCTATGTCCAGGACGAGCCGGACAAGGACAACCCCTACGACACCAAGACCAAGGGACGAGGCTACCGGAACTCAGAAGCCGCCGGCTACCATACCGACACCAACGAGATCGTCGGGCTCATGTGCGTCGAGCGCGCCGAGCGAGGTGGTGAGAGCATTCTCGCCAGCGGTGCGGCGATCTACAACGACTTCGTTCGAACTCGCCCGGACCTCCTCGAGGCGCTCGAGGAGGGCTATTATCATGCAATCGGTGAACAGGAGGTCTTGACGGTAGAGAAGGCGCCGGTCTTCGCCTTTCCCGACGGTCTTTCGATCTACGTTCATTGGCGCTCGATGTTGCTGGCCGCGAAAAAGCGGGGTGAGGCGCTCCCCGATAAGCTGCGCGAAGCCATGGACTTCTTCAACGAAAGCGCGAGTCGCAACGAGACAGAGTTCCTGCTGGAGCCCGGCGAGATCCTGCTTTGGAACAATCGCAACCACATCCATGGCCGGCGCAAGTTCGAAAACTCGGCCATGCGACAGCGCCTGCTATTGCGCCTCTGGGTGGAGCCGGACCGGCCGCTGCGCATCCCGGCAAACTCGGCTGAGCATCTGAAGACGCGCCTTCGCGAGGAAGCTTATGCCAACTCGCAGGCAGCCTGACAGCGTGTCGACGTCGAAGTGACCAGCCGGTGAGAAAGTCGTAGAATGGCACGCTGGACGCGGCGGCAGGTCATGGCCGGTACCGGGGCGGCGACAGCCGTCGCCGGTGTCGGAGCATTGCTCTCGCCGCGGAGCAGGGGCGGCGAGGGTCGCTTCACCGCGGTCACCAATCAGTCGCCGCCGATGCTGGATCTCAGCAAGTCGGGCGGCTCGCTCAACCTGCTCAAGCCGGTCACCGACAACATTTTCGAGACGTTGCTCGACAACGGGCCAGATGGAAGCGTGGGACCCGGCCTGTGCGAAGCGACGATCTCCGACGATCAGCGGGTGGTCGAATATCGCGTGCGGCCAGGTATCCGGTTCCACAACGGCATGCCTGTCACCGCCGAGGACATCGCCTTCAGCCACGAACGATGCATGGACGGGCAGCCCACCTATCGCAGCCGCTGCTACGACCTCGAGCGCCTGGAAGTGGTGGACGAGCGGACGATCCGCTTCCATTTCCGCACATCCGGCGGCACCTACTTGCGGACGCGCGGGACCTACGTATTTTCGCGGTCCTATCTGCGCGACGTCGGCGAGGAGCGTTTCGCGACGCATCCCGTCGGGACGGGCCCCTATCAGTTCGTTCGCTTCGTTGAGAGCGAGTTTGCCGATCTCGATGCCTTCCCCGCCTACTGGCGCGAGCGGCCTCAGATCCACAAGGCTCGGATCATTTTCGCGCCTGAGGACATGACCCGGGTGGCGATGCTGCAATCGGGCGAGGCGGATATCGTGATGGCGGTGCCATTTCCGATGGTCCCGGAACTGCAGCGCCAGGGCTTCGCGCGGGCGGACGCGAACGTGCATCCGACCTTCGCGCTCCGATTCCACATGCTCAATCCGGAGGCACCCTGGTATGATCGCCGTGTCCGGCTGGCCATGGCCCATGCGATCGATCAGGAGGCGATGGTCAACGGGGTCTTCGGAGGGATTCCGAGGACGCTACCCGGCCTTTTCCCGGACGAAGTCGGATACGATCCGGAGCTCCGCCGCCGCGCCTATGACCCGGCCCTCGCGCGTCGGCTTCTGGCGGAGGCCGGCTATCCCAACGGCTTTCGTATGCCGCTCATTTATTTCGTCGGTAACTATCAGGGCGGTCGCGAGACCGCGGAGGTGGTGACGCTGTTCCTGCGACGCATCGGCATCGACGTTGAGCCGGAGGGCGTGGATTCGGCCGGGACGCCTGCTTTCAATCGAGAACATGCGCGAAATCCACATAGCATGATGGTGAATATCGCAACGGCGGTGTTCGCCAACTATTCGGATTCAGTCGAGTCGATGCGCTTCAGCTACGGTTCGCGCCCCCCCAATAGCTGGTATCGCAGCCCAGTCTTCGACCGCCTCGTCGATCGCGCGATACGCGCGCCCACAGAGGCGGAACGCGCGGAAGCGGTGCGCGCGTGCGTCCGCCAGATCCACGAGGACGTCGCCATCATTCCGCTCTGGAACAACGTGGTTGTCTACATGATGCGCGAGGGCGTGCACTTCAGGCCAACGAATCGCGACGTGCCGCTGCTGCGGCTGCGCGATGTGACGCGCGCTTGAACGGAAGAGAACCCCCCGGTCCCATGTCATCGACCTACCCGACGCCACCATCCCCCGAGGCGATCCGCGTATCCGGATCGAGGCCGCGCCTGCCATGGTTCGCCCTCGCCCTGCTGGCGCCCGTGCTCGTCTTCGGGATTTTCGGTCCCCTGCTGTTTCTGCACGATCCAACCGCTATCAACCTGATGACGCCGCAGAAGCCTCCCGTCTGGCTGGCTGGCGGCGAGTGGGCTTACCCGCTCGGTACCGACCAGCTCGGTCGAGACCTGCTAAGCCGGCTCATGGAAGGCGCGCGCGTGTCGCTGACCATCGCGGCCGTGGGCGTGCTGCTCGCCGCGATGATCGGGATCACCGCCGGTATGGCGGCGGGCTATTTCGGCGGGTTCGTGGATACCATCATCAGCCAGATAGTGGACATCAAGATGTCGATCCCGGCGACCTTGCTGATCATCCTGCTCGGTGCGGTGATCGGCGGCGGGCTCGTTACGATCGTGGTGTCCGTGATCTTCCTGTTCTGGGCCGACTATGCGCGCATCATCCGGGCGGAGGCGCTGTCGCTGAGGGAAAGAGGCTACGTCCTTCTGGCGAAGGTCGCGAATGCGGGCCATGGGCGGATACTCCGGCGTCATATCCTGCCCAACCTCTTCGGGACATGCATTGTCCTCGTCACGCTCCAGGTCGGCCGCGCCATCCTCATCGAAGCCGGAATCAGCTTCATCGGGCTGGGCGTCCAGCCGCCGGCGACCGCGTGGGGCATGATGGTGTTCGAGGGCCGTTCCTATCTCAGCACGGCCTGGTGGTTGCCGACCTTCTCCGGTCTCGCCATCACGATCACCGTGCTCGGCACGAGCCTGTTCGGCGACTGGCTCCGGGACCGGCTCGATACGCGTGCGAGCGCGTTGTGAGCGGAGCGCGCTGATGCTGTCCTATTTCCTACGGCGCCTGGGACGGGCCGCGATAACGATCGTCGCGGTGTCGCTGATCGTCTTTGTCGCCGTGCGTGCAACGGGCGACCCGACCTTCAGCCTGGTAGCCGAGGACGCCACGGAGGCCGAGATCGCCGAGGTGCGCGCCGAACTCGGCCTCGATCGCCCATATTTCGTCCAATATGCGATCTATGTGGGAGATGTCATCTCCGGCGATTTCGGCACCTCGCTGCGCTATAAGCAACCGGCGTTCGACCTGGTCGTGCAACGCCTCCCCGCCACGCTGCAGCTTGCCCTCGCGGCCTTCATCCTGTCCACGGTATTCGGCATCCTCCTCGGCATATTGGCTGCTTTGAGGCAAGGGAGATGGCCGGACATGGCGATTCGCGCCTTCGCCGCGCTGGGCCTTTCCGCGCCGAGCTTTTGGGTCGGCATCCTTGCGATCCTGCTGTTCGGAGTCATGCTCCAGTGGCTGCCGACCAGCGGGCGCGCCCACCCTTTGTCGTTGCTGCTGCCCGCCATGACCCTGGCGCTGCATTCGATGGCATCTATCGTGCGGCTGACGCGATCCGCGATGCTCGAGACGTCCAGCGCGGAATATATCAAGTTCCTGCGCAGCAAGGGCCTGCCGGAACGGTTGATCATCTGGAAGCACGCCCTGCGCAACGCGCTGGTTCCGATCGTCGCGATCCTCGGCCTGCAGCTCAGCAACCTCGTGGGCGGTGCCGTGATCATTGAAGTGGTGTTCAACTGGCCGGGCGTCGGCCGCCTGATGATCGAGGCGCTGGTGAACCACGACTTTCCCGTTATCCAAGCCGGGGTGTTGCTCATCACGCTGAGTACCGTGCTCGTCAATCTCGCCATCGACATGTCATACGGTGTGATCGATCCTAGGATAAAATATCAATGAGGCCGGTGACGTTTGACGAGACCGCGGTGGCGCTGGAGGCGATCAATCTGAGCGTCACGCTGCGCCGGTCGCGCGATGGTGCGGACATCCCGGCCGTCAACGGCGTCAGCTTCACGCTGTACCGAGGGCGCACCCTGGGCATCGTCGGCGAATCGGGTTGCGGCAAATCGACAACCGCGATGTCTTTGCTTCGTCTTCTGCCCAGGACCGCCCGGATCGCCGGCCAGATACGGTTTCGCGGCGAGGATCTTCTTGCGGCGAGCGAGGAGCGGCTTCGCGCAATTCGCGGCCGGTACATCTCGATGATTTTCCAGGATCCGATGGTCGCTCTCGATCCGCTGTTCACGATCGGAGATCAGCTCGCGGAGCCGTTGCGGATCCATTGCGGGTTGGAGGGCGACGCTTTGCGCGCGCGCCAGGTCGAGCTGCTGGCGGCTGTCGGCATCTCGACCCCGGAGACGCGCCTTACACAATATCCGCACCAGATGAGCGGCGGGATGCTGCAGCGTATCGTCGGCGCGATCGCCATGTCTTGCAATCCGGACGTCCTGATTGCCGACGAGCCAACCACCGCGCTCGATCCAAGGGCCCAGGCCTCTTATCTCGATCTGCTGAAGATGTTCGGCGAGACCTACGGCCTGGCGCTGGTGATGGTGACTCACGACATGGGCGTGGTCGCCCGCGTCTGCGACGACGTTCTGGTCATGTATGCGGGCCAGGCGGTCGAGAAGGGGCCGGTTCGGCAGATCTTCAACGCACCGAAGCATCCCTACACCAGGGCCCTGCTCACTTCGATCCCGAATGGCGAAGTTGAGCGCGAATGGCTCCCCACCATCGCCGGTCAGCCGCCGGATCTTTCGCGTCTGCCGCCGGGCTGCAGCTTCGCGCCACGCTGCAGTGCAGCGCAGGAACGTTGCTCGCGGGAGGCGCAGATCGAACGGGTGGTGGGAGATCGGCATCGGGCGCGTTGCTGGCGCGCGGTGGCGCCATGACGCTTCCGGTTCTCGAGGTCAGCGGCCTCGCCAAACATTATCCCGTCGGATCGCCGTGGTTCCACAGGGGAGAGCGCTCGGTCGTGCGCGCCGTGGACGGCATCAGCTTTTCGATCGCCGAAGGAGAGACGTTCGGGCTCATCGGTGAATCCGGATGCGGCAAGACGACGACCGTGAAGATGCTTCTAGGACTTGAGCCCTCCACCGCGGGACGGATCCTTTTTCAAGGCGAGGAGGTCCAGAATGCCGACGCCGCGACGCTTCGACAATATCGCGCTCAGATCCAGACGGTTTTTCAGGATCCCTATAGTTCGCTCAGCCCCCGGATGCGTGTCGAGGAGATCATCGCCGAGCCGCTGATCACCGATGGACGGCTAAGTGCTGCCGACCGACGGGATCGCGTGGCCGAGCTCCTGGAAGTTGTCGGGCTGCCGAAGGAGGCGGCGACGCGGTTCCCGCACGAATTTTCGGGCGGGCAACGGCAACGCATCGCCATCGCGCGCAGCCTTTCGCAACGGCCGCGCCTGCTCATCCTGGACGAGCCGGTTTCTGCGCTCGACGTGTCGATCCGCGCCCAGGTGCTCAACCTCCTCCGGGATCTCCAGCAGCGCCTCGGCCTGAGCTACCTGCTCATTTCGCACGATTTCGACGTAGTGGCACACATGTGCCGGCGCATCGCCGTGATGTATCTCGGGCGCATCGTGGAGACGGGGCCAACCAAGATCGTCCGCGACCGGCCGAGCCATCCGTACAGCAAGGCGCTCTTCTCGGCAGTGCTCGCGCCTGATCCGGACGCGGTGCACCGGCATATCCGCCTTCCTGGGGTTCCGCCGTCGCCGATTGATCCGCCCTCCGGCTGCCGCTT
This sequence comes from Sphingosinicella terrae, assembly GCF_003347635.1. Taxonomy (GTDB): domain Bacteria; phylum Pseudomonadota; class Alphaproteobacteria; order Sphingomonadales; family Sphingomonadaceae; genus Allosphingosinicella; species Allosphingosinicella terrae. The sequence continues at coordinate 1,070,740 of NZ_QDFY01000001.1, read as the reverse complement.
TCGAACCCGCTGCCCGCTCGCCCAGCCGCTCTGCGCCGAGGTCGAGCCGCAATTGTTGGCTGGCGCAGGAGGAGCGCTCGCGGCGTGTCATTTCACGGAGCGGATTGACTCCATGTGATCCGCATCCCCGGCGCGCAAAGGCGCGCTCGCTCGATCCCGTTGGAGGCTCTTCATTCATGTCCTACCGATTGCCGACCGCCGGAGTACATACGGGCACGTTCATAAAGACGCCGGCACCGCAGATCGTCGAAATCCTGGCTCTCGCCGGTTTCGACTTCGCGGTTCTCGACGAGGAGCACGCGCCGCTGGAACGGGGGGACATCGATCTCGCGATGATCGCCGGTCGTGCCGCCGGATTGCCCCTTTTCGTTCGCGTCCGGGATAAGCAGCCCTCGACCATTGCCAGCAGTCTCGACTCCGGCGCCGCCGGGCTGCTCGTGCCGCACGTCAACACGGCGGTTGAGGCTGTCTCAGTCCTTTCTGCTGCCCGCTTCAACGGCGGGACGCGTGGCTATTCAGGTTCTCCGCGCTCGTCGTGCTACGGGACGCTCCCTGCGAACGAAGCCGTTGCCGCCGGAGACGCGAGGCCGGTCATCGTCCAAATCGAGAGTGCGGCCGCCCTCGCGAATGTCAGCGAGATTGCGGCGACGGCTATCGATGGATTGTTTATTGGGCGTGCCGATCTTGCGCTGTCGCTTGGCGGTCTCGGCCAGGATGACCTACTTTTGAGTCAAGCCATCGAAGACATTCTGGAGGCGGGAAGGCTTCACAGCAAGCCGGTCGGCGCTTTCGTATCCTCGCTCGAGGAGTATCGCTTCTTCAGGTCGCAGGGGATATCGTGGTTCGTCTTTTCGTCCGACCAAGGGCTATTGAGAGCGAAGGCCGCCGAGATTACCGCCAGCTTATCCGTGTGATGATGCGATGGGAGGCGGGAGGACGTGGACTGAAGAGCCTACTGCCGCCGAAGCGCGGGCTGATGACCAATCCGGCGCATGTGCGATGCTGAGCGCGCGCACGAGGATTACCGGACGGCGAGGGCTTCAGAGCAGGGCGTTTACTTCGTAACGGTCCAAGTCGCAGGCGCGCGCACAAAGCCGGCTGCCGGCGGGCGGTGGACTGTCGGCCTCACGGGCATGATCCTGGCTCATCTCCCTGTGATGACCGCCGGGTGTCACTCGGGAAAGTTGAGCTCCAGCCGGATGCCGTTGGGATCATGCAGAAAGATCTGCCGCATGCGGCCGTCCCCGCCCGAGAGCCGATGAGGAATGTCTGCCCTGTTGAGGGTCTCCAGCATCGCAGCGAAGCCGGAGCATTGGAAGGCGACATGATTGAGGCGGCTCAGTCCCTCCAGCGGGGGTTCGGCTTCCCCCGGCGCCGGCATGTTGATGTGGACCAGCGGCCGACCCTTCTCGTCGTAGAGCCACGCGTTGCGCAGCGGGTCCATGTGCGGCGGCGGTGCGGCCTTGAGCCCCAGTACCTGCTCGTAAAAGGTGATGGTCTCCGCGAGTGCTGACGTGCGGATGTTGATATGGTCTATCCCGATGATGGTCATCGCGTCGAGGGCTGCAGCAAGGCGTCGATGAAAGCGATCGTCTCCCCCAGGGCCCGTCGCGTCGACTCGGCCGTCATCGCCGCGCTGTCCCCGATGAAGCTGTGGTCGACATTGGGGATGAGGAGGAGCCGCTCGGGTATCCCCGCGAGTCTCAGGGCTTCCGCCATCCGCACCGACTGCTGGTACCGGACCAGCCGATCCTGCATGCCGTGGATCAGCAGCATCGGCGGATCCGTGGGATCGACATGGTGGATCGGGCTCGCCGCCGACATGACCGACGGTTCGCACGGCGACGCCCCACAGTCCAGGTAGACGGCTTCGGGCGTAGGCGGGCTCGGACGAGCGGCCGCTTGCGGCCGCAACGTCGTGAAGTCGAAGATTCCGTACCAGCTCACCACCCCGCGGACGCAATCCGACTCGGCTGCGAGCTCGGGGGGCAATCCGGGCGGGGTGAGCGCGGCGACGCCGCAACTGGTGGCAGCGAGCGCGGCCAATTGGGCGCCGGCCGATCCACCCCATAAAGCCACGCGGTCTCGATCGATGCGGTATCGCCGTGCGTTCCTGCGGAGCCATCGCAACGCGGTCTTCACGTCATGGAGCGCGGCCGGGAAGGGCGCCTCGCCACTTAGCCGGTAATTGACGGAGGCGACGACGTAGCCCTTCGCCGCGACAGCGGAGAGAAAGCCGGGAAAGTCGGCCACTGCGCCCGCATGTCGGGCATGTCCGCCCATCCAGGCGCCCCCGTGCAGGTAGAGTATCAAGGGCCGGCCCGAGGGCGCGCTGCGACTGGAGGCGGGAGGCAGATAGAGGTCGAGGGTCAACGGCCGGAATCCCGGGACGACCGAATATGTGAGGTCCGGCAAGCCGGTCACGCCCCGGCCGAACTCGACCGTCACTCTGGGATACCGGTCATCGAGTATTGGCGCATCGGCGATCACGACCTCAGCTGCGATATTCTGCGACGCGGCCGGCATCGCGGTGGCGGCGGTCAGCGCGACCGCTGCAGCGAGACAAGAGACTCGCCTCGACACGGCACACGCTCGGGAATCGCGGAGAAGGGACTGGCGGCGAGGGTCGTTCCCGTGGGGCCTCGCCGCCAGTCCAGGAGCTTGGGCTGCGTTAGCGAAGCGCAAGCCCGGGGAGGTCTGCCTAGAAACGGATCGTGGCTCCCGCATAGAAGGACCTGCCGATGATGTCATAGGTGCCGGGCTGGGTCTGCCCGAGCGTCCCTCCTACCACAGGCGGGTCGGCGTCGAAGAGGTTGGTGACGCCAAGGTTGAATCCGAACTGCTCGTTGACTTCCCACGCCGCGTTGAGATCGAAGATGTCATAGGAGGGGACTCCCGGGGCGGGATTGGCGGGCCGGGTGACCGACGTCACATCCCGCATCGACGGGAGGTGGCGCCAGCGCAGCCCGATCGTCCCGGGCCCGATGCCATAAGAGATATTGGCGAAGATCTTCGACTTGGGAAGCGGCAGCCCCACGGGCGGAGTGGTCGCGGCCTGGGTCCCGTCGATCGTCCCTGCATATTCGACGAAGGCGGCGCCCGGGAGGATCTGCACGCGATAGCTGTCGAGAAAGTTCACGACCGCGTTGAGGTGAAGCCGGCCGGGCACGCCGATGGTCTCCTCCAGGTTGAGACGCCAGTCGGCCTGGATGTCGACGCCGCGCGTGCGCAGGCCTCCAAGGTTCAGATAGGGCGTCGACACGACCGAGATGCCGCCTGTCGCGTCGCGGCTGATCAACTGGCAGAATGCATTGTCCGGGTCGTAACTTGGATTGGTTCCATCGAGGTTGTAGCATTTGTTGAGGGTTGTCACGGCCGAGACCTGTGAGATGACGTCGCGGATCCTGATGTCGTAGAAGTCCGCCGACAGCGACAGCCCGGAAAGCCATGGATTGCCCGTAGGCGCGGAGAGCACCAGCCCGGCGGTGATGGTGTCGGCGGTCTCCGGCTCGAGAGCCGTGCTGCCGCTGGTGGCAGACGCAATGGCGACCGTCGTATATTGGAACAGGTCGATGATCGGTGCCGGCACGCCGGTGGCCAGGCACAGGGTTCTCACCTGTCCGGCATTGGCGCCTGTCCGAGCCGCCGACCGGACGTCGCAAGGATCGCCGCCGCTCGGCGGCGAGCCGAACTGGACCTGCCCGGTCTGGCTGGTGCTGAACAGTTCGCCGATATTGGGCGCACGCGTCGCGCGCTCGTAGCCGCCACGGATGAGCAGTGCGCGGATCGGGCGCCATAATCCCTCTGCGCGATACGTGTTCACCGTTCCGGTGATGTTGTAGTCGGAAATTCGGTAGCCGAGATTGACCTCCAGCGTGTGCGCAAAGGGCATGTCGCGAAGGATAGGGAGCAGCAGCTCGACGCCGAGTTCCTTAACGTTGATCCGGCCCTGGGTCGGGACGGACGCGAGAGTGCCGATCAGGTCGCCATTCTCGCGGATCGGGTCGGGATCATATTCGTACCGGTTGCGCCGGTAGGTGCCCGTGACGGCGAAGCGGACGTCGCCTCCGGGCAAGGCGAACAACCCGCCGGTCAGGTTGGCCTCGAGGACGTCCTGACTCGTCTCGGTGAAATCGTGCGTCTCGGTCTCGACATAGTCGCGGCACGCCGGCGAGACGCTCGTCGACGCGGCAAGACCGAATGGATTGTAGCCGCCGGCGCAAAGCGACGCCCCGCCGTCGGGAGCATTGAGCAGAGGCTGGAGGCGCGACAGCAGCAGCGCCGCGTCCTGCGTCTCGACCAGATCCATCGAGTCATGGAGGCCGTAAATGTCCCAGGTCCAGTCGGACACTCCGAGCTCGCCGCGAATACCGAAGACATATTGGGTGACGTTCACGTCGGAGATGAACTTGCGATCCTCGAAGCCAACGAAGCGCTGGTTCAGCGTGAAGGGGGCCGTCGGGTCGGGTCGCGAGGCGAGGATTGTCCTCAGATCCGCCGGGATGAACGGATTGGTGACCGGAATGGTGATCGGGGCGACGAACAGGGTCGGCGTCCAGCCGACCTGACCGGTGACCTGATAATCGGTGTGGAGCGCCTGCACGTAGGCGGTGATGCTGTCGGTGAGGTCATATTCGGCTGACCCGTACAGGTTCAGCCGATGCAGGGGCTGGACGATATATTCCTGCATCGTCACCGGCTGCCGCACGATGCCGCCGAAGGTGGAGAACAGCCCCGTCGTCGGACCCCGATAGTTGCTCGCGCCGATCTGCGAAAACAGCGTGCCGTTGTCGTTGAAGCCGAGGCTGCGCGAATTGGGCACCGCGCCGGGCGCGATGCCATATTGCGCGAAGACCGCATTCACGACGGATTGGTCGGGGAGATTGGTCGCCGAGGGAACGTAGGTCCCCTGGGCGATGAACGAGGAGAGGACGCCGAGCGCGAAGAATTCCTCGCGGTCGCTGCCCCACAGGACCTCGCGATCGTTGTAGCTGAGCGAAAGGACGGCCCGCGCGCGGTCGTCGCGTGTGCCGGTGCCGACGAGGACGCCGAAGCTTCGGGTGCCCGCATCCCCGTGGAAGCTCGAGCCGATCCGCGCGTCCAGCTCGACGCCCTCGAATGCCCGGCGCGTCCGGAAATTGACGACGCCCGAAATCGCATCCGAGCCGTAGACCGCCGACGCGCCGCCGGTGATCGTCTCGACGTTCTCGATGATGTTCGGCGGGATGATGTTGACGTCGACGACGGCGAAGGCGTTGGACAGCGGCAACCTGCGTCCGTTCAGCAGGACGAGGTTCCTGGTCTCGCCCAGGCCGCGCAAGTTCAACGTTGCGCGTCCGCCGCCGGCGACGGCGCCGATGGCGCTCTGGTTCTGGCCTTGCACGAATTGGGGAAGCTGGTTGAGAACGGACTCGACGCCGACCGACGGGGTACTCTCGAGCGTTTCCTGCCCCAGTGTGACGAGGGGGCTCGTCGAGACATAATCCTGTCGCGCGATGCGGGACCCGGTGACGAACAGCTGTTCTCCTGCTTCCTCCTCGATCTGTGGCGCCGGGTCGGGCGCCGCGGCGGGGTCCTCCTGGGCATAGGCGGCGCTGCTCAGCAGCGACGCCACCAGGGAAAAGGTTGAAAGCCGATCGAAACGCCGCATCGCCGAACTCCCCCATTGTCCATTGCCCTTGGTAACGGTCCGCATGGGGACTTGCGCAAGCGACGGCCCTGCGCCGGTCTGTTCGGCACTTTCGGAGCCTCCTCTCCTGCGCGACTGTCCCGCCGCGTCTCGTCGATTCGTGTCTGTCATATACGAACCGTTTTGTACATAGCGATGTTTCGATGGGAGTGCACTTGTCCCGGCGCCCATGCCTCGGCCGGGTAGCCGAGGCCATCGCTTCCGTCCTGTGTCCAGAGAAGGAATGAGAGAGAAAGTTCACCTCCCGTTCTCGCTTGCAGCGCGAAAGCGGCCTCTACCCAATGAACGACGGCACCGGCTCTCGGTGCTGCGCCGGGGGCCATTAATGTGAACCCGACGGTACAAAGTGGCTGGTGCGCCGGCGCAGATTCATCTAAGGATCGGCCAAGAAGAAGCCGGAGCCTGGGGCCTTCGGAAAATGGGGGAGGGTGAGTTGGACGCGCCTGGAATCGTCTTTGTTCTCAATGGACCGAACCTCGACCTTCTCGGCCTGCGCGAGCCCGGCATCTACGGCCATGCGACGTTGAGCGATGTCGAGGCCCTATGCCGCAGCGAGGCCGAGGCCTTCGGCCTGCGTCTTCGGTTCCACCAGACCAATGCCGAACATGAAATGATCGCCTGGCTGCACGAGGCCCGCACCGGCGCCGCCGGGATCGTCATCAATCCCGCAGGCTTCAGCTACGCGGCCTATCCCGTCCTCGATGCGCTCAGGATGTGCGACTGTCCCAGCATCGAGGTTCATATCAGCAACATCCATCGCCGTGAGGCGGACTGGCGCTCACGATCGATCATGACGCAGGTCGTCACCGGCAATGTCGCCGGCCTCGGCGTGCAGGGATACGCCCTCGCCGTGAGGTACATCGCGCTGCTGGCGCAGGGCATTCAATGAGGAGTGCTCCGCTGGACGCCACCGGGGCGACGCCGCGCACGAGGGCGCGCCTGTGGGTGCTTGCGCTCATCACGGGCGCGACCATGCTCAACTATCTCGATCGCGCCGTGCTCGGCGTGGCGGCGCCGGCCCTGACCGACGAGCTCGACATCTCTCCGGCTGTGATGGGCCTGATCTTCTCCGCCTTCTCCTGGACCTATGCCTTGGCGCAGGTTCCCGGCGGGATTGTCCTCGATCGCTTCGGAACACGGCTCGTCTATTCGGCCTCGCTGGTTCTGTGGTCCTTCATGACACTCCTGCAGGGACTCGCCCACAATGTCGGCTCCCTGCTCGCTTATCGCCTTGGTCTCGGATTGGCCGAGGCACCCTGCTACCCCAGCAACAGCCGCATCCTCGCCAGCTGGTTTCCGCAGGCGGAGCGGGCTCGCGCCACCAGCGTCTATGCGGTTGGCCAATATTTCGGGCTCGCCTTTCTCAGCCCGGCGCTCTTCTGGGTCGTCGCATCGTTCGGATGGCGCTGGATGTTCGTCATCGTCGGATCTCTCGGCATCCTGTACGGCCTGTTCTTCTACGCCGCGTATCGTGATCCTTCGCAGAGCCGGCGTGTCGCCGCCGCCGAACTCGAGCACATCCGCGCCGGCGGGGGGCTGGACCAGGGCGAGACGGTGGTCTTTTCCTGGACCGCCGTCCGCGAACTAATGTCGAAGCGGCAGATCCTCGGCGCCTCCATCGGTCAGTTCGCCGGTAACTCGACCCTGGTCTTCTTCATCACCTGGTTTCCGACCTACCTGGCCACCGAGCGCGGGCTGGATTGGATAAGATCGGGGTTCTTCGCGGTCCTGCCCTACATCGCCGCCTCGGTCGGCGTGCTGGTCGGCGGCTTTCTCTCCGACTGGCTGATCCGCCGCACTGGCTCCGCAAATCTGGGACGAAAGCTGCCGATCGTCAGCGGCCTCCTGCTCGCTTCCACGATCGTCGCGGCGAATTATGTGGACAGCAACACCCTCGTGATCGCGGTGATGTCGGTCGCCTTCTTCGGCCAGGGCATGGTCAATCTGGGTTGGACGCTGATCACCGACGTCGCGCCTAAGACCCACATCGGCCTCACCGGAGGGATCTTCAATTTCTGCGCGAATGTGGCCGGCATCCTGACCCCGGTCGTAGTGGGCTTCGTGGTCGCGAGCACCGGCAGCTTCCACTGGGCGCTTGCCTATATCGGCGCACTCGCCCTCGTTGGAGCCGTGGCCTACATCTTCATCGTGGGGGATGTGAGAAGGCTGGAGCTGGCCAGTGCCCGCTAGCCGTGCCCAGCCAGAGGGCGAGCCGGACGGCCACTGGGCCGCGACCAAGGTCGACGAGCAGATCGCGCGCGCGCGTTCGACCGGAATTCTGGCCGGGCTGTTCGGCAACGACATTTCCGGCTCGCGCTCGCCCTTTCTGCATCAGCGCGAGGCTGACGCCCAGGGCCTGCGGCTCGTGTACCGCCTTTACGATTTTGCGGCCCTGGGCCTTGGACCTGCCGACCTCGGGCCGATGCTGAGATCCGCCGCGGACATGGGCTTTGCGGGGCTCAACATCACCTATCCGTTCAAACAGTCCGTCGTCGCGCTCCTCGATGAATTGACCGACAATGCCGCGCGCGTAGGCGCGGTGAATACGGTGATCTTCGCCGGCGGACGCATGATCGGCGAGAATACCGACAGCCTGGGATTCGCCGAAAGTCTGGGACGTGGGCTTCCAGGCGTGACTTTGTCCCGCGTCGTGCAGATCGGCGCCGGAGGCGCCGGCGCGGCGACGGCAGACGCATTGCTGGCGGCGGGGACGCAGGAGCTCGTACTGGTCGAAGTCGATCCCGAGCGCGCCAGGGCGCTCGCCGACAATCTGCGGCTTTCCTATCCCGGCCGAGCGATCAGAATCGGCGAAGACGCAGCTTTCGAGATCGGTCTGGCCGACGGCCTGGTCAACGCGACGCCGATCGGCATGGAGGGACATCCCGGCGCTCCGGTTCCGGCCGAGGCGATTCATGCGGGTCTTTGGGTGGCGGACATCGTCTATTTCCCGCTCGCAACGGCGCTCCTCCGCACGGCGCGGGCAATCGGTTGCCGCACCCTGGACGGCAGCGGGATGGTGGTCTTCCAGGCCGCTGCAGCGTTCGACGCCTTCACGGGTTGCGAGGCCGACCGGGACCGGATGCTCCGATCCTTTGCCGAATTCGGATAGGCTGACGTCCACCGAAGATCATTGCGGTGCGACGTAGCGCATCACGATATCACCGATCATCTTGCGGTGGCGTCGCCGCACGGCCGGATCGCTGAAGTCGGTCCCGAAGATGGTGCCGAATGTATAGCGGTTGGAGACGCGGAAGAGGCTGAGCGCGCTGATCACCATGTGCAGGTCGGTCGGGTTGATGTCCTTGCGGAACACGCCCGCCTCGGCACCTCGCCGCAGGATGTCGCTCAGGATCTCGGTCGCGCTGGCGTTGTTGGTCTGGATGCTCGACGAGCCTTGGACGTGTCGGCCGTAATTGATGTTCTCGATCGCGACCAGCCGGAACAGATGCGGGCGGGAATCGTCATATTCGACAGTGCTCTCGACCAGCTTGCGAAGCGCCCTTTCCGGCGGCAGCCTCTCCAGGCCGAGGTCTGCCTCCCGGGTGCGGATCTCGCGATAGACGTTCTCGAGGACGGCCTTGTAGAGCCCTTCCTTGCTCTCGAAATAATAGTAGATCATCCGCTTGGACGTGCGGGTCTTCTCCGCAATCTCGTCGACCCTGGCGCCATCGAGGCCGTTCTCCGCGAACTCGCGCGTCGCCACTTCGATGATGTTCGCCCGGGTCGCGTCGGGATCCCGCCGCGTCGCCCTCTGGGAAGCGTTCGCGCCGGCGTCCTTCGGGGATCGGCGCCTGGTTCCGGCCTTCGTTGACACCATGCCTCGCGTAATGAAGTCGGCCGGCTGGCGCCGCCCTCTCCCTCACTTTGCCGGTTGGAGGGCGCACGGACAAGGCCGCTCGGCGGGTGACGAAGCAGTTTGCGGATGATCGGCGCATTGACTGAGAACGTACTGGTTCGTACACGTCAGAACTTTCACGGGGAACCAGCTCCTTGCTCGCGTCGATTGCCACCGTGTCGCTGAGCGGGCCGCTCGATCGGAAGCTCGAGGCGATTGCCGCCGCTGGGTTCGACGGTGTCGAGATCTTCGAGAACGACCTCGTCGTGCATCCCGCTCGACCTGCGGAGATCAGGAAGATGATCGACGCTCTCGGCCTCGTCTGCACGGCGTTCCAGCCATTCCGTGATCTGGAGGGGATGCCCGAGGCGACGAGGCAGCATGTATTCGACCGCCTCGAGCGCAAGTTCGACCTGATGGAGGAGCTCGGCGCCGACTTCCTCCTCGTCTGCTCGAACGTCTCGCCACATTCACTGGGCGATGCCGATCGGATCGCTGCCGACCTGCACGAAGCGGGTGAACGGGCGGCGCGGCGGGGGTTCAGGATAGGCTATGAAGCACTGGCCTGGGGACGGCATGTCAACGATCATCGGGATGCCTGGGCGATGGTCAGGCTCGCTGATCACAAGGCGGTGGGGCTGGTGCTCGACAGCTTCCACAGCCTGGCGCGTCGGATCCCCAGCGCCTCTATCGCCACCATCGATCCCGCCAAGATCTTCCTTGTGCAGGTGGCCGACGCGCCGCTCCTGCGGATGGACGAACTCGCTTGGAGCCGGCATTTCCGCAACATGCCGGGGCAGGGCGATCTCCCGGTGATCGACTATGTCGCGGCGCTGGAGGCGATCGGATATCAGGGGCCGCTCAGCCTTGAGATCTTCAACGATCGTTTCCGCGCCGGCTCGGCGCGGGAGATCGCGCTCGACGGCCGCCGCTCGCTCCTGGTTCTGGGAGATCGGGTGGGCCGACGCCGAGGAGCTCCCTCCCTGCCAGACCGGGTGCGCGTCGAGGGTGTCGAGTTCATCGAGTTCGCGGCCAATGTCGAGGAGGCCGAGCAGCTCGGCGGGCTCTTCGCCGCCCTCGGCTTCGCCTGCGTCGGTCGGCACCAGGTGAAGGCCGTGAGCGTCTGGCAACAGGGCGAAATGCGCCTGGTCATCAATGCGGAGCCGGTCGGCTTCGCCCACAGCTACGACCTGGTCCATGGGGCGTCCGTCTGCGCGATCGGCCTTCGGGTCGCCGATGCCGGCGCGGCACTCGAACGGGCGCGAGCGCTCGCGATCCCGGTATTCGAGGCGAATGCGGCCGAAATCCGGCATTCGTTCCCCGCGGTGCGTGGAGTCGGCGGTTCCCTGATCTACATGGTAGACGCGTCGCTTGCCGAATCTGTCTGGGACGCCGAGTTCGAGCCGCTGCCCGCGGAGCCGACGCAGGTGGGCCTCAATCGCGTCGATCATGTCGCTCAAGTGATGTTCTACGACGAGATGCTCACTTGGGTACTATTCTATGCGAGCCTGTTTGAGGTGGACAGGACGATGCCCAGCGAATTCACCGACCCTTCGGGGCTGGTCGAGAGCCAGGCACTGGAATCCGCCGATGGGAAAGTGCGGCTGGTCCTCAATACCTCTGCCGCGCCGCAGACGCTCGCTCGTCGCTTCCTCGACCATCATTACGGATCGGGCGTCCAGTCGGTGGCACTTGGGACGGAAGACATCTTCGAGGCAGCGTCGGCCATCCGGGAGGCAGGGCTTCCGGTGCTCGCCATCCCATCCAACTATTATGACGATCTCGCTGCAAGACTCGCGCTGGACGAGGCGTTTGTCGAGCGGCTGCGGGCGCTCGACCTGCTCTATGACCGCGACGCCTCCGGCGACTATTTTCAGCTCTACACCCGCGCGTTCGAGAAGAGGTTCTTCTTTGAGCTCGTCCAGAGACGCGATTATTCCGGCTACGGCGCCGTCAATCAGCCGGTCCGTCTTGCCGCCCAGGCACGCTTCGTCGACCAGTTCGTGGACTGATTCGGGCCGGATCGAGGGCAGCGACGGCCCACCCCGCCTCAGGTGCTGGAGGCAGCGCCGAGCACCGATCGTCTCCTCACCCATCGTTCACGATATTCGACAACACCGCGCGGCTCGCAGCTTCTCTCGGTCAAGGTGATCATCGAGCTTCGCCCGCACGTCATGTGCCTGTTGATTCAATTCCAGCCGCATTCGGCTGATCAGCTCTGCGCCCCTGCATTCATGCATTGCATCGGCCGAGTTCGACACCGGCCGGGGTGAAGCACCCAGGCACCCTGAAGGTCACAGAAACACCAGGACTGATGGCTGTGGGCCGGTTACGCGTCTGAATTCAGTCATTTGCATCAATGGGATCTCCATCCTTGCGCCCGTGAATTCTTCGGGCGACGGTGAACCCCGCGAGGGTTCAATTGTGCAACTGAATGAGAGGAACGGCGCCTGTGCCCATTCCCTGATCTCTGCCTAGAGCCGCTGGCGGCATTTGTAGCATTGCATTGACCCTAGTAACTTGTATAACCGAACCGACAACCAAAAAAGGGGAGAGGGGATGCGGGTTCGGCTGTACAGCGGGGTGCCACTGTCCGTCTTGATGTTGGCAATGCCGACGGCAGGTTGGGCGCAGGCGGTCGAGACCGACACCAGCGCGGACGGGGCGATTCCTGATATCGTCGTTACGGCTCAGCGGCGTGAGCAAGGCCTAGCCGACGTGCCGATCTCGATCAGCGTCGTGAGTGGGCAGGAGCTCGAGCGGATCGGCATTAGCCGGGTCGAGGACCTTTATTCGATCGTGCCATCCTTCTCCTTTTCTCCTGCCCAGTCCTCCTCCGGGGCAGGCCTGCGCATCCGCGGAGTCGGCAGCGCCGCCTTCGGCTCGGCGACTGAGCCGAGCGTGTCCACCATCGTCGATGGCATCGTGGCGGGGCCGGGTGGGTCCAGCCTCGTCGACTTCTTCGACGTCGAGCGCGTTGAAGTGCTCCGCGGTCCGCAGGGCACGCTCTTCGGCAAGAACGCTTCCGCCGGCGCGGTCAACATCGTCAGCCGCGCTCCGACCGACCATTTCTCAGCTTTTACGAATGCGCGCTACGGCGAGCAGCTCGACGAACTCCGCCTCGAGGGCGCGTTGAGCGGCCCCATCGGGACCGGCGTCAATGCGCGTGTCGCCGGCTATATTCTGACCCAGGGCGAGGGTCAGGTCTACAATCCGGTGCGGGGCACCGACGAAAACAAGCGCGACCGCTGGGCCCTTCGCCTGCGCGGGGATTTTGAACATGGCGGTACCCTGCTGCAGTTCATTGCCCAATATGAACGGCAGGACAATGAATGTTGCCGCACCAGCTTCTACGGACTTGAGCCGATCGCATTTGGCGCGCTGACGCGACTCTATCTGCTGCCGCGGCAGGCCGCGAACGGCGTCGTCCCAGGGCCCGACAATCGACTGTCGATCGCCGACGGCCCACTGCGCGAAACCACCGACACGCTTCAGCTGACCGGCATCGTGAACCATGAGCTGCGCAGCGGCATCACCTTCCGCTCGATAACCGGCTACCGCAGCTGGCAAGAGCTGGACACAATCGACGTCGACGGCGTCGACGTAAACATCGGCAACGATGCCCGCCAGCAGCGCGACCTCAGCCTCTTCACCCAGGAATTCCAGCTGCTCTCGCCGGACAGCAGTGCCCTCAGCTGGGTGCTCGGCGCCTATTACTACCACCACACCTTGAACACCAACACGATCACCGCTGGCGGCGCCGGCACGATCCTGGGCCAGACCTCGACCCAGGGCCGCGGGACCACGAAGACGAACAACTATGCGCTGTTCGCGGACGGCACCTACGATTTTTCCGACCAGTGGCAGGCCTTTGCCGGCCTGCGCCTGCTCTACGAGGATCTCGCGGTCAGCAGCTTTCGCAGCGGCAACTATTTCGCCTTCACGCCCGGGACCTTCCAAGGGTCGATCTCGACGGACGACACCGACTGGGTCGGCCGGGCCGGCATCCGCTTCACCCCGTCACCGCGGCAGAGCGTCTATCTGTCGGCATCACGCGGCTACAAGGGCAAGGCGATCGACACCAACACCGGCAACGTCTTCTTCCTGTTCCCGGAAAGGGCGGTGCTCGATCCCGAGACCGTCCTCTCGTTCGAGCTCGGAGCGCGTACCAGCTGGTTCCGTAATCGCCTGACCTTCAATGCGACCTTGTTCTACAGCGATTTCAGCAATTATCAGGCCTCTTCCTTCGACAACGTCACCTCCTCGCAGATCCTGCGCAATGCCGGTAAGTTGCGAAGCCAGGGCATAGAGGTGGACCTTGCGGCACGGCCTTGGCGCGGCGCCACGATCACCGGCGGCGCGGCCTTCATCGATGCTGTGTTTGACGAATATGTCGGCGCCCCCTGCACCGTCGTGCAGAACGCCACGGGGACCTGCCCGGTCGGCGGCCAAGACCTGTCCGGTGAGCGGCTCAACAACAATCCGCGTTGGCAGTTCACCCTTCGCGGCCAACAGGATTTCGAAATTGCGAGCGGCACGACAGCCTATTTGCGCGCAGAGTATAACTGGCGCGACGACGTCATCTACGGTGGCGATCTCAATGCCTCGACGCGGCAGCCGGCTTTCGGAATTGCCAATTTCCGTGCGGGTCTGACCTTCGCCGACGGGGCTTATGAGATTGTCGGCTTCGTCGAGAATGCATTCGACGAAAGCTACGCGCTGCGTATCTATGACTCGCCGGGCTTCACCGGCTCCTACTCGGCCTTTTTCGGCCCGGCGCGCACCTGGGGCGCCGAGCTGAGAGCCCGATTCTGACATCCACGCGGAGGAGTTCATGTCGACAAGTCGGGCTTTTGCCATGAACCGTCGGACGGTTCTCGGCGGCCTCGCCGCCGGCCTTGTGGTACGGCCTGCGCTTGCCACCACCGGCGAGCGTCCTACACGCATTCGCCACTATGTCCTTGCGACACGCGAGATGAACTTCGTGTGCGACCAGATATACGAGGTGCTGGGTCTCGCTCCGCTGCAGCGCGAGGGGCCGAGCCCGACCGAGACGTATGGCTTCTACAGCACGATGATGAAGATCGGCACGACGATGCTCGAGGTCGTCGAGCCGATGCGACCCGATCATCATCTCAATCAGTGGCTCGACGAGCGTGGCGGCGATGGCGGCTACATGGTGGTGATGCAGACCTTCAATTCGGAAGCGCTGAAGGCCCGCGCTGCGGCCGAGGGGCTGACTCTAACGCGCGACTTGATCTTTCGCGGCCAGCATATGCTGCAGTTCGATTACCGGCATTTCGGCACGCATTTCGAGTTCTATCAATATTCCCCGCCGGAAGACTGGTGGGGAGACCCCAATGGACGCCCTTACCCTCTGGCGCGTGTCGCCACCGAGATCGTCGGCGCCGAGGTCGCGGTCGAGGATCCACAGGCGATCGCGGCCCAGGCCGCCCGGCTGTTCGGCGCGGGCGATAGAGACGGCACGCGACTGAACTTTGAGGATCGCGCCCTCAATTTCGTCCCCTCTCGGGGAAATTGGCGCGGCTTGGTCGCGCTCGATCTTCGCGCCCGCGACCAGACCAGGGGAGGCGACTGGGCACGTATAGGCGGCATCACCTTCCGCTTCGTCTGAGGAGAGAGCGATGACCGACCCACGCCCACACGTCGTCCGGCACTTCGTACTCGCCACCCCCGAAATCGATCGCGTATCCGAAGAGGTGCAGCGATTCCTCGGCGTACCACAGGGCTTTCGGCACGACATGTCGGCCGTGCTGGGCTTCCGCAACGAGATGATGATGATCGGCAGCACCATGTTCGAGCTGGTGCAGCCGACCACGCCCGATCATCGCCTGAACCGTTGGTTCCGAGAACATGGCGGCGAAGGTGGCTACATGATCGTATTCCAGACGTTCGACGCCGACGCCTTTCGCGCCCGCGCGGCCGCCGAACGGCTCCGGCTGACTAGGGACATGTTGTTCCGTGGCCAGGACATGATCCAGTTCGACCCGCGGCGCTTCGGCACGCATCTCGAGACCTATCGATACTCGCTGCCCAACGGCTGGTGGGGGGACCCAGTGGGCCGCAATTATGCGCGAAGCGAGGTGGCTGAGGAGATCGTCGGCGCGAAGGTCGCCGTCGAGGCGCCGCCGTCCGAGATCGCGGCACAGGTCGGCAGGCTCTTCCAGTCCCGGGTCGAGGGAACCGACGTACTCTTCCCGGGCAAGCGCATATGTTTCGTTCCGGCATCCGGGCGTGCGGGTCTGGTCGGACTCGACTTCAGCGCCATCGATCGCACCGCCGCGGGAGGTTCCAGGCGGATATGCAACATGGATTTCCGGCTCGTCTGAGCCCTTCGGAAAGGATGCGCGATGGTCTACATCCTCGGTGGCTGGCAGAGCGATTTCTCCCAGAACTGGGCGCGGGAGGGACGCGAGCTCGCCGATGCCTTCGGCGAGGCGGTCCATGGCGGACTCGAAGCCACGGCCCTCGATCCGGCTGAGGTGGAGTGCGGCCATGTCGGCAATTTTGTCGGCGACCTGTTTGCAGGCCAGGGCCTGCTCGGCGGCTTCTTCGGGCTTGTCGATCCGGCCTTCGATGGGATGCCCACGGCTCGCCACGAAGCCGCGTGCGCATCCGGCAGCGTCGCGCTGCTCGCTGCCATGGCGGAGCTCGAGGCCGGTCGCTACGGGCTGGCCTGCGTGGTCGGCATCGAGCAGATGCGCAACGTGCCGGGTAGAGCCGCAGCGGAGCATCTCGGCGCAGCCGCCTGGGCCGGACACGAATGGCAGGACGCCCAGTTCGTCTGGCCGGCAGCCTTTTCCGACGTCGCCGACGAATATGACCGGCGTTACGGACTGCGCGACGAGCACCTGAGGCGCATCGGCGAGATCAATTTCGGCAACGCGCGCAAGAATCCGTTCGCTCAGACGCGAGGCTGGTCCTTCGAACCCGACAGCTTCACGGCGAACGACGAGCTCAATCCGGTCGTCGAAGGGCGTCTGCGCAAGCTGGATTGCGGCCAGGTCACGGACGGGACCGCCGTCCTGTTCCTCGCCTCGCCGGAGCGCGCGGCCGCCTATGCGGCCAAGCGCGGCATTGCATTGGACAGCCTCCCGAGGATCTCCGGCTGGGGCATTCGATCGGCTTCGATCTCCTTCCGCCAGAAGCTGGAGGCGAGCACCGGCCATACCTACATGTTCCCGCAGGTCCGTCGTGCCATCGAGGAGGCGCGCGCGCGCGCCGGCATAAGCAGCGTCGACGAGATCGACGCGGTTGAGACGCACGACTGCTTCACGATCTCCGAATATATGGCGATCGACCATCTTGGACTGACCGCGCCGGGAGAGAGCTGGAAAGCGGTCGAGCAGGGCTGGATCGAAACAGGCGGCCGCCTGCCGATCAACCCGTCCGGCGGCCTGATCGGCCTCGGTCATCCGGTCGGCGCCACCGGCGTCAGGATGGCGCTCGATGCCTCCCGGCAGGTGAGCGGGACCGCCGGCGACTGTCAGATCGAGGGCGCGCGCACGGTTCAGACGCTCAATATCGGCGGATCGACGACGACGACTGTCAGCCTGGTGGTGACGCGGGGTTCCGCTTGAGCGCGGCCGACATTCCGTTTCGCGAGGCCCAGTTCCTGCCGGTCGACCTGGCGATCAGGCGGCGACCCGACGGCACGATCGATCTTCGCTCGAACATCGCGCTCGAGGTCGACGATCCGAACCTGCCCCGAGCGATCCTTCGCCGCGCGTCGGCTCAAGGATCGAAACCGGCCATTGCCTGGCGGGGTCCGGACGGCCAATGGCAATATCTGCGCTATGACCATCTCAGGCGCGACATCGAGGCGGCCGCGCAGTGGCTGATTGATCACGTTCCGCGTGGCCGCACCTTCCTGGTCATGGCAGGGAACGGGCCGAAGGTCGCGGTCCTCACCGTCGCGGCCTGGGCCGCGGGAGTCGTACTTTGTCCCGTCGGACCCGCTTACGGCCAAGTCGGCGGTAATCTGACACGGCTCCGCCACGTCTTTGCCAAGGCAAATCCCGCCATCGTCTATGCCGATCCGGACCCCGCGCTCGCGGCCGCCATCGAAGCCGTGGCCGGGACGAATGTGATGATCGTGGCCAGTGATCCCGGTCTCTATTCCCGGCCCGCCGTGCCCTTCGGCGAATTGGTCGGGACGGCTCCGGACCAAGGCCTTCACGTCGCGATCGACGCGCTGGACCCCCACGACGTCTCTACCTGCATGCTGACATCGGGCTCGACGGGCCTGCCCAAGCTCGTGGCCCTGTCGCTCTCCAATCTCGCGGCCAACAGCGCGCAGGGTTACATGTCGATCGGCCGCGCCGCGGGCTGGGACGACGTCATGATCGACTGGCTGCCCTGGCATCACGCCGCCGGCGCGGGACTGCTGCGCAACACCCTGCTCAACGGCGGCACCCTCCACATCGATGCGGGCAAGCCGGCGCCTGGGTTGTTCGACGAGACCGTGCGCAACCTGCGTGAGATCTCCTCCGCTTGGTTCAGCAACGTCCCCGCCGGCTATGCCATGCTGCTGGATGCGCTGACCCGGGATCCGGTGCTTCGGTCCACCTTCTTCTCGAAGATGCGCCTGATGCTCTACGGCGGCGCTGGGCTTGCCCAGCCGGTCTACGACGCACTCCAGGCGCTCGCGGTCGAGCAGACGGGACATCGCATCCACATGAGCACCGGCTACGGTATGACCGAAAGCGTGTCGGCCTGCATGACCACCCATTTCCGGACCGAGCGCGTCGGGATCGGGCTTCCCGCGCCCGGGCTCGAGGTCAAGCTCGTTCCCTATGGGGAGCGATACGAGGTGAGGCTGCGCGGCCCAAACATCATGCGCTCCTATCTCGGCGAGCCGGAGATTACGGCGGCGGCATTCGATGGAGAAGGCTATTATCGGACCGGCGATCTTGCCTGCTTCCACGAGCCGGATCGCCCCGAGGAAGGCCTGGCCTTCGCCGGCCGCATTGCCGAGGAATTCAAGTTGGCCGGCGGCACCTGGGTCTATGGCGGGCCGATGCGCGATGCGCTGCTAGACGCACTCTCTCCGCACATAGCCGAACTTGTCCTGTGCGACGACAATCGCGACGTGCTGGGCGTGCTCGCCTGGCCCAAACCGTCGGTGCCGGCGGAACTGCTGGACTGGGCCGCCGCCAGGCTGGCGGTGTTCAACGCCGGTCAGCACGGCGAGAGCGCGCGGGTTCGCCGCTTCGGCCTTTTCTCGAACCCACCCGATCCCAGGGCGAGCGAAGTTTCCGACAAAGGCACGATCAACCGCAGAGCCGTGCTCGACAATCGGCGCGATGAGGTCGACCGGCTCTATGCCGCGGCACCGGGTCGGGACATCCGGGTGATCCCGTGACCTATGCCTGGTCCATACGACACTAATGACGCGACCGTCCTGGCTGCCTTGTCCGCCTGATTTCGAAATCCGCGAAGTGTCCCGATCGATGCGCATTTGGCACTCGGCACTATCCCAGCCGTTCCACCACCATCGCCGCGCCGATGCCCTGCGCGCCGGTCGCCACCGCCATACCGTAGGTCCCGTCCGCGGCGTCAAGCGCGTCGAGCAGGGTGGACAGCAGGATCGCTCCGGTCGCACCCATCGGGTGTCCTTTGGCGACATGGCCGCCGCCGACATTTACACGCTCCGGATCTGGCGATCGGTCCCGCAGGAACTTGGCCATCGTCACGGCAAAGGCTTCCATGAATTCGATCCGGTCCATGTCGCCGAGTGCCAACCCCGCCAAGTCCAGCGCCCGGTCCATCGCCGCGAATCCCGCGAGCAGCGAATCGCGCGGGTCGCCGCCGGCCTCGGCATAGCCGAGGATCCGGGCGCGCGGGTGTTCGCGGCCGGGGGAGCCGATCAACGCGAGACCTGCGCCGTCCGCCATCGGCGGGGCATGCGCAACGGTGTGGCGATGATCGACCGACTCCTCGCCTAGGGCCGCCCGGTAACTGTCCGCGAGCGTGGCGAAGGCCGGTGGCAAGGCGGCGATGGTTTCGGCGGACAGGGACCTCGGCGCTTCCTCTCGCGCCAGGCCGCCGACGGAGATGCGCGAGACGAGGAGATCGGGTCGCGATTCCGCGTTCGCCGCGCGTTGCTGGGAGGTGAGGGCCACGGCATCCAGCTCCGCTCGGGTGATGCCCTCCTTCACCGCAAGCAGGTCTGCGGCGAGCGCGACGGGAATATAGCGCAGACGCAGCGGCAGATCGGTCGCGCTATAATATTCGGCCTTGTCCGCCATGAAGGGGACTCGCGACATCATTTCGACGCCACCTGCTAGCGCGTTCGACAATATCCCGGCGTCGACCATCGCGGCCGCCTGTCCGATCGCGGACAGGCCGGCGGCGCAGAAATTGTTGACGCTGTGCACGATGGTCCCGACGGGAAGTCCGGTGGCGAGTTTGGTCACCATCGCGACGTGACCGCCCTGAGCGCCGACCTGGCCTACGCAGCCGAGGCCGAGAAAGTCGGCGTCGCGACGCGGTTCGCGTCCGCGCGCCTCGATCGCGTCGATCAGTGCGCCGACGAGCGACGTCGGAGTCTGGTTCGCCAGCCCACCGTCAGGACGCGCCTTACCGCGGACCGTTCGGACCGATTCATAGATGAGCGCTTTCATCCGATCCGCCTCTGCCAGGCGGAGGTCGGCCGAAATGCAAATAGCCCCGGCGGCGCAGCGATGACATCCGGAATCGCTCGCACTGCCACGGCAACGGTGGCGTCGGTAAGGGCGCGCGACGGTGGCGCGGTTGGGTCGCCTTCGCTAATGTCCAGCGTGAGCCGGACGTTCGGCCGGCCTGTTATGCTCATGGTCCAGTGTCCGGTGGAGTCGTTGCCGTGCAGACGCGGATCGGCGGTCCACCGGATGGCAAGGGCGAACTCGACTCCGTTGCGGAGCCTCGTGGTCCAGCGCCAGAGCGTCGCCGCCACCTGACCCGGCGCGATCATTCCGGCCGGCAACCTGATCTCGTGCGGCGCCAGCGTGAGCTCATGATCGGGCTCGATCGTCCCGACCTCGGTTTCCATTTCGTTTGCGACGAAGTGGAACACTTCGCTGAAGAGGGTGGCATAGAGATCGGCGAGCGGCCCCCGCCGGATGTCGCGATCGGCCGGATCCGATCCCATCCCCATCAGCCCGAAAACGAAATCAGGCGACGTCATGGCAGAGGCGTCGACCGTCTCCTGGACGTCGATACGGTCGATCTGCGCGCAAAGTACGGTTGCGGACAAGGTCAGGCGCTCCACGACCAGACCGGGGCTGACGCCGACGCCGGCCAGCGTCACGCCACCCTTGATCGCGGCGGCTTGAAGCCGCTCCGAATAATCGGAACCATGCGCCTGCGGCCAATGGAAGCCGGCCGTGGAAACGACGTTCTTTCCGGATTGGAGCAGCTGGATTACTTCTTCCGCCATCGCTTCGTAGGGCAGTGTGAGACGGGGCGTGTGGAGAACCACGTCGGCCTCGGTTTCGAGGATCGACTGAATGTCGCTCGTCGCCTTCACGCCCGTCTCCGGCCGCTTGGCGATCTCGCCGGCGTCAAGGCCCTGCTTTGCGGGACTATAGACGTGCATGCCGACCAGCTGCAGCGACGGCTCGTCGATGATTCGCCGCAACGCCGTTCGGCCCATTGCCCCGGTGGCCCATTGTACGACGCGGATCATTTCTGTCCCCCTTGGACCCTGCATAGAACGATTGCCGGACGTTGTCAGTCTGTTTATGCAAGTCACATGGCCGACACGAGGAGCAGACCATGTTTCTGACCCCACGCGAACGCATCGCCGAATATGAGGCTCGGGGCTGGTGGGAGGGGATCAGCGTCGACACACTCTTCCGCCGCGCTGCAGCCGAGGGCGGGGCGCGAACAGCCGTCGTCGATCCGCCAAATCGGGCGGCGCTGGATGGACGCCCGCCCGAGCGGCTGGACTGGATCGCGTTGGAGGAGCGGGTCGGCCGGATGTCCGGTGCCCTGCTGGAGGCAGGCCTGCGCAAGGACGACGTCATCTGCGTGCAGCTGCCGAACATCGTCGACGCGGTCATCTTGTTCCTGGCCGCGGCCCGGCTTGGGCTCGTGATCAGTCCGGTGGTGATGCAGTATCGCGACCACGAACTGGAATATCTGCTGGGCTTGGCCCCGCCGCGTGCCATCGTCACCGTGCCGGTCTTCGCCGGCCACGATCATGCGGCGATGGCACTTCGGCTTGCCTCGACCGATACGGTGGTGCTGGTGCTGGGGCCATCGGACGGCGCCACCGATCTTGCGGAGCTCGCATCAACGGCCGATCCGCTCCGCGCCATCGCATATGCCGAGGCGCATCCAGTCTCCGCCGGCGAAGTGCTGACGCTCTGTTGGACGTCAGGAACCGAAGCGCGACCAAAGGGCGTGCCGCGCGATCATAATCATTGGGTGCTGAACGCCCGGCTCGTCATCGAGGCGGGCGACATGCGCCAGGGCGAAACGCTGCTGAACCCCTTCCCGCTCGTCAATATCGGCTCGATCGGCGGCCTCGTCATGCCATGGCTCGCGATCGGCGGCACGCTCGTGCTGCACCATCCGTTCGACTTGGCCGTCTTCATCGCCCAGATCGCCGGCGAGCGGGTCAATTACACAATCGCCCCGCCCGCCCTTCTGACAGCGCTGCTCAAGCAGCCCGCGATGCTCGCCGGCACCGACTTGTCGTCGCTGCGCGCGATCGGATCTGGCTCAGCGCCGCTTTCGCCCTGGCTGATCCAGAGCTGGCGAGATCAGCATGGGGTAGAAGTCTGTAACATGTTCGGGTCGAACGAGGGTACATCGCTCTTCTCGAACCATGTCGACGTGCCTGATCCGGCCGACCGGGCGCGCTACTTTCCCCGCTTCGGCGGCAACGGCCTTGACTGGCCTTGCCTTATGCACCGCGTTATCCGCTCGCGCCTCATCGATCCGGCAACTGAGGAGGAAGTGGTCGAGCCGGGCCGGCTCGGTGAGTTGCGCGTGGGCGGCGCCTTCCTGTTCAACGGCTACTGGGGCGATGCAGACCGCACCCGCGAGGCCTTCGACGCGCAGGGGTTTTTCCGCACCGGCGATCTTTTCGAGATCGCCGGCGAGGGCGACCTCAGGCGCTTCTATCGTTTCGTCGGACGTTCAAAGGAAATCGTCGTGCGCGGCGGCGTCAACATCTCGCCGGCAGAGCTCGACGACCTTTTGGCGGGACTTCCGTCCGTCCGGGAGGCGGCAACCGTCGGACTCCCCGATCCGGACCTGGGCGAACGGCTCGCAGTGGTCGTTGTGCCGGACGGCCGCGCACCCTCGCTCGCGGACATCGCCCGTTGGCTCGACGCGCGCGGCGTTGCGAAGTTCAAATGGCCGGAACGGCTGGTGATCGCCGAGTCACTTCCGCGCAACGCCATGAACAAAGTGGTGCGGTCGGAACTGCGCCAGATTGTGCATCAGGCTTTGGCTCCAACCTCTTAGGCGTGCTCGCCCTAGCGGCTCCGGAACGGGTCGAGTGAGCTCCGGTTTACCCAGTGCGAATGGGTTCCGCTGCAGATCTTGTGCGGCAGAGCGATCCGGCAAACGGGCCCATCCTCGAAGCGCCGGCAGTCGATCAGGATGCATTCCGACGTGCCGCGATTTTCGTCGATGATGAAGCTCACGAGGTAGCCGTCATCCTCGTCCGTAGCGCCGAGCCGCGGCACGAACGGAGCCTCGCTCGCATAGCGTCCCTCGTCCAGCGCCACTGACCAGCTCTCACCAGTCACCAGGTCGTGCTTGACGAAGCCGGTAAACAGGAACCAGCCGGGCCGAGTCGTCGTGCTGTACGCATAGCGGTAGAAGCGGCCGGCATAGGCTTGGTTGAACATCCCGAACTCGAGGTTCCGCTCGTCCAGATGTTGCTCGTGCGTTGCGCCCGTCCTGAGGTTGAACCGCCAACGGTGCAGCTTGGGCCGGAAGCTCTGCTCGTCGAGATAGCCCATCAGATGGCCGTGCTCGCCCATGCCGTCGAGCGGCTCTGGGATCGGATTCTCCTGGAAATAGCCGTCCA
Organism: Sphingosinicella terrae; assembly: GCF_003347635.1. Classification (GTDB taxonomy): domain Bacteria; phylum Pseudomonadota; class Alphaproteobacteria; order Sphingomonadales; family Sphingomonadaceae; genus Allosphingosinicella; species Allosphingosinicella terrae. The sequence goes on along the minus strand of NZ_QDFY01000001.1, from coordinate 1,047,166 downwards.
TGACGACCTCCTCTCCTTCCTCATAGGCGTTGAGGAAATGGAGGATGTAGGTCGGCTCAGCCTCGAACCATCGCACGTCCTCGGTCCGCCCGTGGCGGGGGATCAAGGCGAAGCGAGAGGGGATTCCTTCATGGAGGCGCACCGCATGCACGTCGCGCTTCAGCAGGTCCTGATCCCAGAAGACCGGCAGATCGTTCAAAATCGACCAATTCTCCGAGAAGCACATGTCGTGCGGCAGGCGCGGTCCCGGCAGCGGGATTGGGACATAGGTGACGAGGCGCCCGTTTCGGTCGACCACGCCGTAATGCATGAAGGGCGGGTATTTCGAGTAATTGAAGAAGAGAAGCTCGCCGGTCCGCTCATCCACCTTGGGATGAGCGGAGATGCCATCGAGCGGCACCCACGGCGCAATACCGTTCTGCTCGAGCGTCTCGGGATCGAGCAGATAGCCCTCGCCACACTGATAGAAGGTGGAGATCGCCTTGCCGGCGTGGACGACGATGTCGGTGCTGGAAGAATCCTTGAGCCGGCCGTGTGCGCCGAAACCGGGGCGGGTGGAGACACCCGGGCCGTCCATCAGACCGCCCCACAGCGACTTGCCCGCGCGCTGCTCCGCCTCGAAGCAGCGGGTCCGCACGAAGCGGTTGCGATAGCTGGCGACGCCGTCGCAAAAGTCGATCTGGTGGATCATTCCGTCGCCGTCAAACGGGTGATAGCGGCCGAGCGGCTGATGCACCTGATTCTCGGTGTTTCGCAAATAGACGCCATCGATGTCGTGGGGAATTCGTCCCTCGATGACTTCAAGCTCGAACGCGTCAACCTCCTCGAGCTGCGGCGTCCACGCACCCGAGAGATAGGGGTGGTTGCTGGGCATCAGCGATGAACGGACAGCCGGATAGTGTTCGACCTTCACTTTTCATTCCCCTGATACCTGCATTGCGTGGGTAGCAATGTGGGTTTGTTTGTGCAAGTTAGTGCTATCGGCTTTCGAAAGCGAGGGCCGCGGCACGCATGCCTGGTCGCCGGAAGGGCTCGCCACTTCCGGGAAGTCGGAGGAGTTTGTAGTGAACGCGGATCAGAAAATCGCAGTGGTCAGGAAGATGATCGACGCCTGGAACCGGCGGGACTGGCAATTGGTCGGTGACCTTTTCGCCCACGACGGCGTGCTCCATTCGATGATGATCGAACCCGTGCGCGGGCGCGAAGCGATCGCGACGCGCATCGAGGGGCTTGGGGCCGGGATCGACTCAATCACATTGCACATCGTCAACATTGGGGTGGTCGGTGACGTCGTGGTCATCGAGCGAGTCGACGAGTTCGTCTATAACGGCCACGCCGGCAAGGTGCCGGTGGTCGGCGTCCTTGAGATCGAGGACAACAAAGTGAAGGCGTGGCGTGAATATTATGATCGCGCTCAATTGCTTGGTGAGATGGGGGTCGCGCCCAAGCCGCACTATGAGAGCGCCCATTGAACGCCGGGTGGGCACACGCTGATGGGTGACATCACGCCACCGTCGAGCCAGCATCTGATACGGACCTGCTCTATTTGGCGCGCGCTCGAGGTGGTCGGCGACACGCCCACGTTGCTCATCCTCGAGGCCAGCTTGCTGGGCGACCGTCGCTTTGACCAGTTCCGCCGCCGAACCGGGCTTTTGAAGGCGCTACTGAGCGACCGCCTGAAGCGGCTTGTCAACGCACATGTTCTCGAGAAGCGCCAGTACAGCACCCATCCACCGCGCGACGATTATGTTCTGCTCGAAAAGGGGCGCGCGCTCTACTGGACCGCGCTCATGCTGCTCCGGTGGGAGCAGGAATGGGGGGACCGCGAGGGCAAAATGGTAGTCGAGCTCACCCACCGGAACTGCGGCAAACGTTTCATTCCAGAGCCGGCCTGCGCCGCCTGCAAGGGCACGGTCAATGCGTCGGCAGTCGACTGGCGCGAGGGGCCGGGTGTGGGTTGGATGGCGCCGATCTACAGCCGCCGCCGACAGCAGCGCGACAGCAGCGAGGGCACCGCACTGTTCGAATCCGCCGCGCAACTGATGGGCGACCGCTGGGCCAGTCTCATCATGCGATCGATCTTCACCGGCATCAATCGCTTCGATGATATCAGGCGGGATACCGCGATTGCGACCAATGTGCTGACCGAGCGCCTGAATTGGCTGGTCCAGTTCGGGGTTATCCGTCAAGTTCAATACGCGGACAATCCACCGCGCCTCGAATATCGCCTACGTCGCAAGGGGATAGAATATTATCCCGCCTTGCTCATGCTCATGCAGTGGGGCGATCGTTACTACGCAGCTCCCGAAGGTCCACCTCTGCACCTCAGCCACCGCGATTGCAACAATCGACTGGAAGCGGTTGTCGTCTGCTCAGAATGCCGCGAGCCGGTCTATCCAAACGACGTTATGTTCAACGTCCAAGATACCCACGGCGGCAACCCGACCTGAGGGACCCGCATAGTGCCGGGGCCAGTTCGTATCACAAGCTCCCAAAATGATCAGCCTCTGTCGAAACGGCTTTTCTCGGGTCGGTCTCGTTCAGCCGCAGTTGCGCATTCGGACGATTGGAGATGTTGCGAACACCGATGGCCGAGGAGGGTTTGGACGAAAGGCGGGTGGGGTCGATTGAGAGACGTCGATACTGGCGCGAACGCGGGTCCACCAGCGTCGTGGTGCTCCGCACCGTGTACCGATTTGTGTCCTGATTTCGGTTGCGCAGCCGTTTGGGTCGGCTAAACGCTTCATCAGCCGCAGATTTCTATGGTCTTCGGATGGCTAGCCGCGGCTTTTGGTACTGGTGCCTCTCTCCTGTCGCGACGGGCTGCTCGCGTCGCTCGAGCCGAAGCGCTCGCGGCCACCGAAACGCTCAAATATTGGATAGGGGCTAGTTTCACAGGTACGACCAGCACGGCTGAGTATATTCGGACGCTGCTGCCCCGCCCTTCGACAATGCGGCCATGGCCGTCGTTCTTGATCGATCGCCCGACACGGCGGATGTCGTATCAATGACCTGGTTGGGGCTCAGTGCCGTCCATTTTCGAACCATCCAGCGACGCGCTCTGCGCGAGATTCGTTGAAGAGTATGTTGCCGCGGCGGGCGCGTCCTATTCCCGAATGGGTAGATGACCGATGCGTTTGATCTGTGGCCGGCGCGAGGCGGGCGGGGGAGTACACGCTAACTACTGAGTTGAGGCCCGAACGGACGCTGGCGGTGTGAGGTTCAACTTCTCCCAGCTGGCCGCGATCTATCACTTTTCGTCTGGGGTCGTCGAGGAAAGGAAGGCCTATGAACTTCGAAACTGGCCCTTCCACAGATGGCGCGCTTGAGCCCATCAGCGTTCGGGTTCCCCAAGCCGTCCGGCTGACCGGGCTCAGTCGGTCCCGCATTTACGAGTTGATGAAGTCCGGGGAGATCGAATTCGTGAAGGTGGGCGCTTCGACCTTGATTCTGGTGGAGAGTCTTCGGGCCTATATCGTCGGCCGGCGCCGATGAAGCTTCAATCGGAGCCCGCCTGAGCGAAAGCTAGCGTTCGAACGGACTTCGCCGTCCTGCGATAGATCGGACTCGCGGGCAGTTCGAAAAGATGCCGGTGAGTCAGGCGGCGGCGATGCCGAAACATATAAGGTGCATCGGCGGGGCTTGGAAGCGGTGCCGTGCGCCGGCTAACCTCCCGCCATGTGCAATCTCTATCGCCAGCGCGCCACCGAGAATCTCTCCCGCATCTTCGAGGCCTCGCCCTTGCTCGATCTGCCGGAGCTGCGCGCCGACATCTATCCCAAGTACGACGCGGCGGTGATCCGCAAGGCGGAGGGGCGGCGGGTGATCGACGTCATGGCCTGGGGCATCGTCCGCACCATGCCGGGCAAGAGCGGCAAGCCGATCGCCAAGGCGGTCACCAACGTGCGCAACCTCGAAAGCCCGTTCTGGCGCTCCACGATCGCCAATCCGGCCCAGCGCTGCCTCGTCCCGTTCACCTCCTTCGCCGAGCCGCGGCCCGGCAAGGACCCCGCGACCGGCCGGCCGGCCAATTGGTGGTTCCATGTCGAGGGCGCCGAATGCTGCGCCTTCGCCGGCATCTGGCGGATGAGCGAGGGCCGGCCGCGCTTCGCCTTTTTGACTTGCGAACCCAATCCCCTGGTCGCGCCGCTCCACCCCAAGGCGATGCCGGTCATCCTCGCGCCGGAGGATTATGATCGCTGGCTGGACGGGGAGGCGGGGGATGCGTGTGCGTTGGCGCAGCCCTTTCCTTCGCAGTTGATGCGCGTGGCCTGAAAGTTCGGCCCCGGCGCCTGCCCCCGAGCCCTCGTTTTGGTCCTGCTGCTCGCCGCCTGGCCGGGCAATAGGGTGGGCTTGGGCGGGAACGGCGTCCTTCATCGACGCGGTAGCCTGGATATCATGGAGAGACGTTCCGCTGTTCGGACGCCGACTCGTCGGGAAGAAGATAGGGATCTGCCAGTTGGGATTGCGCCCGTCAGGAGATGTGGGCGTTACCAGGCGATGCCGAACCGGCACAGCTGCAAGGGGCGGGACCGAACGGTTCAGTCGGCTGCGTCAGTGGTGGCTTCGCGATAGGCATCGAGCTGCGTGGCCTTGCGCGTCACTTCATAACCGGAGAGACGCATTTGCTCGGCCAGATAGCGGGCGAGCTCTAGCTGGGCATGCTCGCGCTTCGTCTGGTCAGGCCGCTCGTCGCGGCGGGTCCACAAGTCCCGCAGCACCGCGGATCGGCGCTGCCCGAGCACCTTCAGCCAGATCACCAGCGTCTTCGCCAGTTCCTCGGTCGAAAGTGAAGTGCGCGACTCGCCCATATCAGAACATGTAGCGAACGAAACTGTGGGCGCCAATCTCAGAAATCCGAGCATCTCGGGACTCGGACTGGCGCGGAGGAGCTCGGCTGCACGGCATCGCCATGTCAGGGCCGGAAGTCGGAACGGCACGTGGTCGATGGGCATGTGGACCTGCGGTGAGCGGGATGTCAGCCGCCGCGACATTTTCACATGCAAGTCCGATCGATGTCGTGACCGGCATCGCTGAACCAAGCGCTGTGAACCGCTCAGTGCCTGGTTGGAGAGGGCGACAGCAGCTCCACCGCGTTGCTGGCGATCAGGCGCCACACTTTCGCGCCTTCGAGGTCGCCCGCTTCGAGCAGGGCATCCGAGCGGAGGGCTGCTTGGACCGGTGCATCATCGCCATGGCGACGCACCATCTCGTTCGCGCAAGCCCATAGTTCCCAGTCGCTGAGGCCGGTCGGGGACGGATCAGTCATCGGTTGTTAGGCACGTTCGGCGGTGCGGCCGATGGGAACGACCTCGCCAAGGCCGCGATAGCGGTCGAGCTCGTCGGACCACCATTGCATCATCCTGACCCTCTCCTGCCAATGCGCTCCGCGATGATAGGCGGCCCTCACGCGATTGCCGTCCCGGTGGGCCAAGGCCCGCTCGATGGCGTCTGGGTGCCACTGCCCGGATTCGTTGAGCAGCGTGCTCGCCATCGCCCGGAAGCCGTGGGAGGTCATCTCGTCGCCGCTATAGCCGAGGCGTCTCAGAGCGGCATTGAGCGTGCCGTCGGACATCGGCCGCCTAGGCGTCCGGATCGAAGGGAACAGGTAAGGGCTCGGATTGTCGAGCGCGCGAACTCGCTCGATCAGCGCGAGGACCTGCCGCGAAAGCGGGACCGCATGGAGCTGGCGCATCTTCGTCTTCTCGGCGGGGATCTTCCAGACTCGAGCCTGCAGGTCGAACTCGTCCCATTGCGCCGTACGAAGCTCGCCCGGTCGAACGAAGACATGGGCCGCCATCTCGAGCGCGATCCGGGTCTCCTCATGGCCGTCGAAGGCGTGGATGGCGCGAAGCAGCCCGCCGACCTCATGCGGCTCGAGAAGGGCGGCATGATGACGGACCTTCGGCGTCGCGAGGGCGCCGATCAGAAGGTCGGCCGGATTGGCCTTTGCCCTCATGGTGACGACGGCATAGCGGAAGACGCGGCTCATGAAGGCGCGCAGGCGATGCGCCGTCTCGCGATGGCCCCTCGCTTCCACCTTCCTGAGGAAGGCCAGCAGTTCGTGCGGGGTGATCTCGGCTATCGGACGGTGGGCGACATCCCGCTCCAGCAGCTTGAGAAACCATCGCGCCTTCTTGATGGTGGCGGGGGCGCGATCCTCCACCAGCATCTTCTCGATATATTCGTCCGCAACGCCCCGGAAGGTGGTCTGGCGCGAGAGCGCCGCTTCGATCCTGGCCCTCTGCTTTTCCGCGAGGGGATCGATCCCGTCCCGGATCTGGCGACGGGCTTCCTCGCAGCGGATCCGTGCCTCCTTGAGGCTAACTTCGGGATATTGGCCGAGGGAAAGCTTCTTTTCGAGTCCGCGAAAGCGGTATTTCAGGCGCCACAAGCGCGCGCCGGATGGCTGAACAAGCAGGAACAAACCCTGTCCATCGGCCATCTTGTAGGGCGATTCTTGTAGAGGATTGTTACGTATTTTCAGATCTGTAAGCCGCATTTGGGGGCCCCGGCTACAAGAGGGTTTTGCCGTGGCCCCAAAAAGGCCCCCAAAACAGCCCGGATTTGGCTGGATTGGTGTGGACATCCAGGGACAACGACAGTCCCTAAATAGCAGAAAAAGCGCGACTTTCCGAGGGAAATTGGAAGCGCCAAAATGGTCGATTGGTGCCGGGTGTCGGACTCGAACCGACGACCTACCGCTTACAAGGCGGTTGCTCTACCAGCTGAGCTAACCCGGCCCGGCGTCGACATGGTGCAGGTTCCATCGAAGGTCCAGCCCCGACCGGTGCCCACGCGCCCAGATAAGACGCCGTCGCACGTCACGTCCAGCCCAGGGTCAGGGCGGCGAGGACGACGTATCGGCCGGTCTTGGCGAGGGCGACGAGCAGCAGAAAGATTGGAAGCGGTTCGCGCATCAGCCCGGCGGCGACGGTGATCGGGTCGCCGACGATCGGCACCCAGCTCAGCAGCAGCGACCATCTGCCCCAGCGCCGGTACCAATGCTCGGCCCGCTCCAGCCGGTCGGGTCGGACCGGGAACCAGCGCCGGCCGGCGAATTGCTCGATGCCGCGGCCGAGCAGCCAGTTGAGCGTCGATCCCATGACATTGCCGACACTGGCGACGGCGACGAGCAGCCAGGCCGGCTGCGCGCCGAGCAGGAGCAGCCCGACCAGCACGGCCTCCGACTGCGCCGGCAGGATCGTCGCCGCGGCCAAGGCGGCGAGAAACAGGCCGCCATAAGCGGCAAGGTCGCTCATGATGGGCCGTTACCGCCGTCGCCGGGCCGTCCGAAATGCGCTTCTACCAGGGATGCGGCGCCGACGAGACTTCCGGCCCCGCATCGCCATAAGGCCGCCATGTCCCGACGATCCGTCCCTCGCGCGCCTTGTAGAAATACTGGCTGCAGACCAGCCAGCCCTTGAGCGGGCGAAGCGGCAAAACGCAGGTGACGAGCAGGAAGGGCAGGCTCGTCACGAAATGGACCCAGACCGGCGGCGCCGCCCACAGCTCGAGAAGAAGCGCGAAGACGACCGCGGGAATGCAGCCGAAGCAGATGACGAAAAAGGCCGGCCCGTCTGCCGGATCGGCGAAGGCGTAGCTCAATCCGCAACGGTCGCAGCCGTCGCGCAGCTTGAGAAAGCCGTCGAACAGACGGCCCTCGCCGCAGCGCGGGCAGCGTCCGCGCACGCCGGTCTGCACCGGGGACAGCTTCGGCCACGGGACCGGCGTGTCCGAGCGGGCGTCATTCATCGCGACCTCCAGATGGTCCGCGTCGGTTCGGCCGAGTGCCGGATCGCGCGGTCTTTCCAGCTATATAGGAAGCCCGGCGCCGAATGGCAGGCCCGTGCGAGGCTTCCGCGCGATCAGGCAGGCTGGGGCCGCTCCCCGCGCCTCTCGGGTGCCGCCGAGCGAAGAGCGAGCCAGACCAGAGGTGCCCACAAGGCGAAGGCGCCCAGCGCCAGCCCGGTCGACAAGGCCAGCGGCGCCGCCAGCAGCGGCACCACCATCGCCGCGGCGATCGCGGCGCGCCCGCGCTCGTCCGCCTGCGGCCACAGCCAACAGGCCGCCAGCGTCAGCATCACGCAATCATAGTCGCTGACATAGAGCGAGCCGGCGAGGGCGCCGAGCACGAGCGCTGCCTTCGCCTCCCTCTCTCCCGGCCTGGCGTGCCACAGGCGCGCCACCAGAGCGGCGACGGCCAGGCTTGCCGCCGCCTGCGCCGCATAAGCGATCCAGAGCGGTGCCCCGGCGTGGCGGACGAGGACGAAGACCGAAAGCATCCGATGCCAGGTGCCGCTGCCCGCCTCGAGGATGACGCTCTTCAGCCGGGCGCCCTGCTCGGCATAGGCAATCCAGGCTTCCGTCCCGAACATCAGCCAGGATAGGCCGAGCAGCAGCGTTGCCGTGCCCGAGAAACCCGCCAGGGCGCGCCACTGCCGGCCGGCGAGCAGCGCGAGCGGGATCAGCCAGCCGAGCTGCGGCTTGATCACGAAGGCGGCGAGGATCGCCCCTGCAAGCAGCGGCTTCCTCTCGAGCAGGATCAGGCCCCAGCCCAAAGCGGCGGCCGTCCAGGCCCCGTTCTGTCCGCCCAGGAAATTGATCAGCAAGGCCGGCGAGGCGAGCGCGATCAGCCGCCAATGGTCGGGCGCGATCCGGCGGACGGCGGTCGCGAAGGCAATCAGGCCGCTTGCCTGCCACGCCGCCCACGCGACCGGATAGGGAAGGGCGCCGAACGGCGCCGTCAGCAGCCAGGTCACTGGCGGATAGCTGTAATGGTAGAAGTCGATCGGGCCACCGACCGTCATCGTCTCGAAGCGGTGGAACGCCGCCATATCGTAGATGCGGGTCCATTCGCCGGCGAGGCTCAGCCGGGCGCCCGACCAGAAATTGAGGAAATCCTCGCCGAACGGGTGGCCGGCGCCGTCGGTCCAGCCGGCGGTCAGCTGGCGTGCGAGATAGGCGGCGGCCAGCAGTGGCGCGATCAGGCACCACAGGCGCGCCGCGCGGACGAGCCGGTTGCGGTCGAGCAGGGTGGAATGGGCGCCCATGCCCACGGCATAGCGCCGAGCCGTTGCCGAAGGATGAAGTCACGCTCACCGCGCTCCGGAAGAGCCTAGCGCCGAGGCCTCGCCTCGTCCGTCACCGGCACGAACCGGCCGAGCGGGCAGGGGATCGCCATCCTGTAGGCGGCGCCGACCCCGGCACCGGAGGGGTCGACGACGCGCACGCGGTCGCCGCGGCACAGCCGGTTGCCGTGGACCTCGAAGGCCAGGGCGCCGAAGCCGTTCGCGCTCTGGGCGAGGCCGGGACAGCGGCCCGGGAGGCGGTTGTCGAGCCGCTCGCCGCCGATCAGCTCGAACCGGATCGTCCGCTCGTCGAGGGCGCGCCGGCTCGTCGCCGCGTCGAGGCTGATGCAGTCGCGCGGTCTCCCCGCGGCGCCCTCTGCCGCGGCCCTGGCTGCGGCGGGCGGCGCCTCGGCGGGCGCACATTGGACGAGGGCGATCAGCAGGATCGGCGCCGCTTGCATCCAGCTCATCGGCAAGGCTCCTTCTCCCGATCGGGGCTTTGCCGATAAACGCCCGGCGCCCGCCTTTGTGTCTCGGCGAGTGCGAATGCGGCTTTGACGCGGCAAAGGTCAGCCGATGCGTGAACAGGCAGCGCCGGAACCGTCTCTCGGGCGGACCTCGCGGCGCGGAGCGGCCGGGATCGGCGAGCGGGCAAGGAGCGGCCGATGCCCGGGCCGCCACCGGCCCCGGGCAAGCCGGGAGCGCCGCCGGGGATGGTGGCGGCGCTCCCGTCGGGCGCGGCGGGGGCCGCGATCCGGACCGGTTGGTCTGGTCCGCGGGCCGGCCGCTTTGCCTGCCCTAGAAGCTCCCCCTCAGCCCGACCAGGATGGTGCGACCCGGACGATAGGAGGTGAAGGCGGCATTCTCGAACTGGAAGTAGGAACGCTGCTCCGCCTTGAAGATGTTGACCACGTCGAAGGTGAGCGTCGGCATCCGCGGGGTGCCGAAGATCTCGGCGAGGTCGAAGGCGGAGGAGAAATCCCACTGTTCGTAGTCGTTGCTGAACAGTGCCGCGTTCGGGATGCCGTTCTGATTCGTCCCCGTCGATTGCGAGCCTTCGTTCCAGGTGGTGGCGATGCGCGCGCTGATGCCGTGATTCTCGTAATAGAAGCTGGCATTGTAGGAGTAGCGGGCGACGCCGATCGCCACCGCCGGCGCCGCACCTTCGCCGTCCTGGTCGATATAGGTGCCGTTGACCGAGAAGCCGAAGCCGTCGAGGCCCCAGCCGCCGATCAGCGGATCGAGCGACTGGACCCAGGTCGCCTCCAGGCCGCGCACCCGAAGCTCGCCGGAGGCGTTGACCTGCTGCGTGAGGACGACGGTGGCGACGTCCGGGCCGCCGCGAGAGGTGATCGCCGCCTGCTGGGTCGGCGACAGCGTCTCGAAGGTGATGCCGTATTGGGCGAGATCGCGGAAGGGCAGGGTGACGTTGCCGTTGACGGTGAAGCCGGTCACCTTCTTCTGGAAGCCGGCGAGCGCGATGTAGCTCTCGGCGCCCATATACCATTCGACGCCGAGGTCGAGATTGTCGGAGATGAACGGCTCGAGCGCCGGATTGCCGCGCGATCCGATATCGGCCGACGGGTTGCTGAAGTTGACGCCCGGCAACATCGCGTTCGGGTTCGGACGGGTCATCGTCTTCGACGCGGCGAACCTCAGCAGCAGGTTGTCGGTCAGGTTGTAGGCGAAATTGCCCGCCGGGAGCCAGTTCTCGTACCGATTCTCGGTCTCGACGAAATTGAGGACGTTCGGGAAGCGCGCGCCGTCGGGAAGGGTGGCGTTGCGCGGATCGGAGATCGACACGAAGCCGCCGATCGTCTGGTCGGTCTGCACCCAGCGCACGCCGACATTCCAGCGGAAGCGATTGCCCCACAATTCGGTGTCGCCGTTGAACTCGAGATAGGCGGCCAGGATCTGCTCGCGGACGAAGCCGGCGCTCGCCCCGGTATTGGCCGATCCGGCGAGCGGTGCGTTCGCCTGGAACTCGTCATAGTTGGAGTCGGCGCGGAACCGGTCCCAGTCGACGGTGACGAAGCCGCTGGGCCCGGGGCGAAGATAGGAGGCCAGGGCCGATTGCGGGATCAGGGAGCCGAGATAGGTGACGGGCGGGGTACGTCCTGCGGTGAAGCCGGTGCCGTAGCCCGGATAGGTCGGGTAGCCCGGCGGCGCCGCGCCCGGGGCGTTGAGGCCCTGGCAGGGCGGCTGGGTGTTCGGGTTGGGCAGGAAGTCGCTCGGCTGGTTGCCGCAGACGGCATTCTGCCAGGCCTGGCTGTTGTCGAACGCCTCGATCCGCCGCTGGATGTCGTCATAGGCGCTGCCGACACGGATGTTGAACACGTCCTCGCCCCAGAACAGGTTGCCGCGGATGCCGCGGGTGCGGGTCTCGCGGCGCTCGTCCTGGATGTTCACGCGGCCGCCGGCCCAGACGAAATTGTTGGGATCGTTGAGATCGATATTGGTCTGGATGTCGGGAATGTCGCCGTCATTGGTATAGTCGACGGTGACGCCGGAATTGGCCGGCGTGGTGACCAGCACCGTCGGCGACTCGCGATGGAAGTTGCTCTCGGTCCAGTTCGCCTGGACGTCGATGCGGGTGCGGTCGCCGATCTGCCATTCCATTCCGGGATTGACGCCCCAGAGTTCGACGTCCTCGATGAACGGCCGATATTCCAGGAACCATTGGGCGTTGGCGTAGGTCCCGTTGGTGACGACGCAGCCGGTGCTGCAATCCTCGCGGTCGACCTCGACGTTGATCGGGATGATCGCGCCGTTGCGGCCGACCCAGTTCATGTCGATGCGCTCGAGGTCGTTCTCCCGGCGTGCGTAGATCGAGTCGATGTAGAAGTTGAGCGTGTCGCTCGGCCGCCATTCGAGCGCCAGGATCGCGCTGATCCGTTGCTTGCGCCCGAACTCCTCGGCCGGGCGTCCGAGGCGCGGGATGATCGCATTGTCGAGCTGCTCGAGCGTCAGCCCGGGGTTGTTGGCGAGCAGGAAGTCCTGGTTGATGGTCGCGCCCGGCGTCAGTCCGTTGCCGGCATTGCTCGGAACGGTGCCGGGGATGGTCCAGTTGCCGCCGCCGGTCGCGTTGCAGGCTCCGCTGCGGCACTGCGCGTCGAATATGTCCTGCGCATCGGGAACGGCGCCGGCGCCCCGGCGCGAGGTTGCCAGCGACTGCGGAGTCGTCAGATTCGGGTTGGTCCAGCCGATCGTCTCGAAGCCCGGCACCCGCACCTCGGTGCGCACCGCGGACACGCCGACCAGCGCGCCGAAATCGCCCCAGGTGCCGCTGGCGATCAGCGAGCCGCGGCCGCCCCACCGGTCGGTATTGCTGTTGTTGGTGAGCTGCGCCGAATAGTTCAGGCGGAGTCCCGGTCGGTCGAACGGCCGAGCCGAGCGCATGTTGACGGTGCCGGCGGCGCCGCCTTCCACCAGGCTCGCCAAGGCGCTCTTGTTGATGGTGAGCTGGGTGAACAGCTCGCTCGGGAAAAGGTCGAGGTCGACCTCGCGATTGGTGTTCTGGGCGTCGGTGCGCCCCGTGGAGGCGATCGCGACCGGCGCGCCGTTCAGCAGCACCCGGGTGAAGTTGGTGCCGAGTCCGCGGATCGCGATGTTGAGGCCCTCGCCGGTGATTTCGCGGCTGATCGTGATGCCCGGAACGCGGTTGAAGGATTCGGCGAGGTTGGTGTCGGGGAAGTCGCCGATATCCTCGGCGAACACCGATTCGGTGAAGCCGACCGATTCGCGTTTGGCATTGGCGGCGTTGGCGAGGCTGGCGCGAATGCCGGTGACGACGATCTCGCCGTCATCGGAGGCGGCGCTCTGCGGCGCGCCCTGATCCTGCTGGACGGTCTCGTCCTGGGCGGCAGCCGCGGTCCCGGCGGCGGCGAACAGGCCGCCCGCAAGGATGGTGGCGCAGCGCAGGAAAGCCTGGGCGCGCGCGCGTCGATTGTGGCGTTGGTTCATTTCGGATTCCTCCCCTTGCGTCTCGAGGCGCTTTTTTTCGGTCTTCCGGATGGCGATCTGGTCTGTGGTCGGTCGGTGCGGCTCGTGCCTCCAATGGTAGCGCTCACATTTTGTGTGACTCTGTTGCGCTTCCGTGTCAATCCGGCGTGGTCGGACGTCGCGTCATTGCCGTCGGGTGTGGCGGCCGCGCCTCACCCCTAGCCTGCCGTCGCCTCGGCTGGCCCCCCTGTCTACCGAATTGTCAGACAAGAACTTTCCCGCGGCGGCCGAGGCCGCTGCCGCCGTCGTCCGGCGGGTCGCTGCCGCCGATGGAGTCCGGTTCGGCGGCCATGGATGTGAGCGTTACCAAGTTGATGGGAGAGCAGGCACGATCGTGAAGCGCATGGCTGCCCTGGCGGCGGCATTTCGGGACCGGCGCTGCTGCTCGGCGCGATCCAGCCGGCCGGCACTCGGGCGGCCGGCTCGCTGACCACCGATTCCGGCTCCGGCGCGATGGCGCTCATCGACGCCGGCACGCCTGCGGCGATCCTCGTCGACGCCGACCAGGCGCCTGGCGTCGCCCGCGCGGTGGCGGACATGCGAGCCGTCCTCGGCTGGGTCCGAACCAGCCGCCACCGCATCGACCGCCCAGGCGCCGCACGGTCCGGCTCCGGGCGGTCGATCCGGGCCTGGCCTTCCGGCGCGTCGTGCTGAACCGAGAGCCGCCCCCCCACCTATCTCGGCCCTCAGGCAAGTCGGCGGGCGCTTTCGCGCTAGCCCGTATTTCCTCCCAGGCTTTTACCGGGGAGGGGGACCGCACGAAGTGCGGTGGAGTGGCGTCTTCAGCGCAAGAATTCCCCTCCACCATGCTGCGCACGGTCTCCCTCCCCGCGAAATCGCGGGGAGGAAAAAGGGGCCTCACGGCTCTAAAAACAGGTCCAGGTCGACCGCCGCCGCCATCGCCTCGTAACCGGCGATCGACGGGTGAAGCCCGTCACCCGAATCCCAGCGCGCCGCCATTCGCGTCGGATCGGCCGGGTCGCGCAAGGCCGCGTCGAGATCGATGACGGCGTCGAAATGGCCCGGCGTCCGGATCCAGGCGTTCACCGCCTGCCGGTCCGCTTCGTTGGCGGCGTCGGGATGATAATATTCGGAAGGCCCGTAAGGCAGGATGGTCGCGCCGATCGCCTTGATCCCGCGCTCGCGCGCGCGCTGCACCATCTGGGCAAAGCCGCCGATCATGTCGGCGACGAGCTGGCGATGCGCCTCCGGGCTCGCCGGCGCATCGCGGGTGAGGGTGCCGAGATCGTTCACCCCGATCAGCACGATCAGGTAGCGCACGCCGGGCTGGCCGAGCACGTCGCGGTCGAACCGCGCCATCGCATTCGGTCCCAGCCCGTCGCGCATGATCCGGTTGCCGCTGAGTCCTTGATTGAGCACGGCGAGGTGGCGCGTGCGCGGGTCGGCATGGAGCCGCCGCGCCAGGAAATCGGGCCAGCGCGTGTCGGTGTCGGGCTGGACGCCGAAGCCGTCGGTGATCGAATCGCCGAAGAGGACGATCGCCTCCGCCTCCCGCGGCGCGACCACGTCGACCGCGGCAAGCTGGTACCAATGGACCACCTTCTGCGCCTCCGGTAGCGCCTCGGCGGCGGCGTGATCCCCATGGACGACGTAGGACGTCGCCCGTGAACCGGGGTGGCTCGTCTGCCGCGCCGGCGCCTCCGGCAGGTGCATGGAGATGGTGAGGTGGCTCATCGGCGGCGCCGCCAGCGCGACCGGATCGGAGACAAAGTCGGCACCGGCGGGGACGAGGATCTCGGAGCGCCCGCCGAAGGTGACCGCCCGGTCGGTCGCCGGATCGATCCGCGAGGTCGCCGGATCCGCGGAGCGCGCGACATGCACCGATCGCACGCGCAGCGGCTCCGTGCCGAAAAGGTTCGATACCCGCACGCGCAGCCGCTCGCTGCCGATGGTCAGCCGAACGACCTGCCGCAAGGTCGCGTCCTGGAGGTCGGCGGAGGGCAAAGCGTTGCGGTCTTCCGGCACCTGAAGCGTCGTCGTCCAGCTGCGCACCCAATGCTCGCTTGGCGGTGCCTGCGCCGGCGCCGCCACCGGGACGACGGCGAAAGCCAGGACGAGCAGCCGTAGCCGGTCAATGAAGCGCATCATCGTCATCCTCCCCTATGTGAGCGGTAACATAGCGGAGGCCGTCCGGGGGGAAAGCGCCTAGAGAACGCCGAACGTCCATCCTTCGGTTCGCGCGAGGAGAGGGGTCAGTGCCGGGGGAGACCAATAGGGGCGTTCGGGCGCGATCGTCCGCAGCCCGGCGGCCGCGATCAGGACGTCGGTTTCGTGGTCGTTCGGTTCGCGCGTCATCCGCAGGGTCTCGCTTCCCAGCGCCGTCAGCGCTGCATCGAGCTGATCCAGCGTCCTCACCTTGCGCCCACTGAGGCCCGCCAGCCGGATGAACACCCGCGTGTAGATCTCGACCACCGCGCTGGTCGGTTTGGCGGGAATCGCGTCGAAGGGCCATACCGGCACCCGCCCTTCCAGCCGATTCAGCAGCCGCATGCCGGCGAAGCTCGCCTTGGCGACCTGCGCCGCGCCGATCGCGTCATAGAGCGTCGAGGCCTTGCCGCCGCCGGTGGCGTTGAAGGCATGCTCGCAGACGCGATGATGAAGATAGTCACGCTTCACCCCGTCGGCGGCGCCGAAATAGAAATGGCGGCGATGGACCCGCTCGAGGAAGCTGGCCGCCCCGAGATCCTCGTCGTCCGAGCAGGCGTCGACATAGGCCCAGAAGCCCTTGGCTTCCCGGGGAGTCTCGTCTCCGGGCAGATAGTCCCCCCGTTCAGCGATCGGTGGGACGAAGCTGAAGTCGAAGCCGAACAGCGTCGGCGCCGCCTCGGCCTCGTCCAGCAGCCATTCCAGCACCTCGGTGCGGGACCAGGCATGACCGGGCCGCACCAGCACCGGCGCCGTAGCGCCCGCCTCGCACACGGCGATGGCGATGCCCTTGTGCCGCCGGCCCTTGGCGCCCGACCAGTCGATGGCGGCAAAACGTTGGAAATCAGGCAAGAAGCGCCACCTCTCATCGTCACCGCGACGCAAGCCGGGTCCCGCCAACACGGCGGGCGAAATAGGGAGCCGGCGCGCCAACGCCATCCCATGGGTAGCCGGCCCGGCCTTACGGCCTTTGGCCGCCGCGAAGCGCCCTTTGTGCCTTGCTCGCCCGGTCCCACCAGGCGCGCTCGATCAAGGTCTCGATCCGTTCGCGCGACGGGCTGCCGTAGCGGACCAGCACCGCCGGCCAGCCGCGATAATGGGGCGTCTCCCAGAAGCTGTCGGGCTCGGTCTCCATGAGCAGCGCCTTCTCGTCCATCGGCGTCGACACCGCGAAGCTGCCCGGCTCGCGGCCGGGATAGACGAACGCCTTGCCGCGCACCTTCACCGCCGGCCGGCCGTAGGAGGTGGAAAGCTCGGTCTCCGGCAGCGACAGGGCGAAGGCGGTGAGGTCCGCCCAGCTCTCGAACGACGGAGCTTCGGCCATCCTGCTCACTCGAGCGCCGCCACCACCGCGGCGGTGAAGGCGGCGACGTCGAACCGTTCCGCGCTGGTGTCGTAGCCGCGCCGGACGATCACCAGGTCGCGCGACGGCACGATCACCAGATATTGGCCGCGATTGCCGAAGGCGGCGAAGGCATCGGCGGGGACGCCCTCGCTCCGGCTCATCAGCCAGAAGGTCGCGCCATAGCCGAACTCGCCCTCCGGCTGCGGGCCGCTGGGCCGCGTGACATGATTCCGCCAGCCTTCGGGGAGCAGCCGCTCGCTCTGCCAGATCCCGTCGTTGAGGTAGAGCAGGCCCAGGCGCGCGAGGTCGCGCGCGCTGGTCCACACCTGGCTCGAAAGGATGAAATTCCCCTGCCAGTCGGTCTCGGCGATCGTCCGGGTCATGCCGATCCGGCGGAAGAAGGCGATGGGGAAGCCGAGCCGCTCCTCCGTCGGCAGCCGCTCCATCAGGGCCATCGTCGCCAGCAAAGTGTCGTTATTGGCGTAGCGGAACCGCGTTCCCGGCGGGTGGAGCAGGGGCCAGCGCGGCGATCGGTCCGTGACCGCCGTTCCACCCATATAGAGATCGTCGGTGCGGTTGCCGGCGGTATCGCTGGTGAGGCCGCTCGCCATCCGCATCAGCTGGTCGACGCTGATCGCGGCGCGCGGATCGCCCGGGGATCGCCATGCGGCAAGGTCGGCCGGCGCGTCGGTCCGGATCAGCCCGCGCTGGACGGCATGGCCGATCAGCGTCCCCGCCAGCGACTTCGCCACCGACCAGGTTCGCTGGGTGGTATGCAGGTCATGGCCGCGACCATAGCCTTCGGCCGCGATCCGCCCCCGGTGGACGACCAGAACGGCGCTGCTCCGGCCGCCATATTGGTCTTGGGCGATGACGCTCGATGCGAGCAGCTGCAGCCCCGAAGTGCCGGCAGTGGCGCCGATGCGTCCGCGGCCGTCGCCCATGGGCCATGGCCGGCTGTCGAAAGCGGCAATATCGAAGTCCGGTGCAAGTGCAGGCACGTGGGCGCCGGCCTCGGGCGACGCGCCGATCGGCAGCGACGCGCAGCCCAGCCCCGGTCGCCATTGCGCGGTTCGAGGTGGCATCGCCTCGCCGAACGCGACCCGCACCTGGCGCCGCTCCTGGTCGATCTCGGCTGGCAGCGTGGGCACGATCGCCTGGATGCGCTCGTATATGCCGGCGAGTTCGTCCGCCTCGATCTGCGTCTGGGTGCGGCCGCCGTTCCAAAGGCCGGAGCAGAGGAACTGCGCCTTGTATCCGGCCGCCAGCGCCCGGTCGTAGAGCTCGCTTTCCGTCGGCGCCTGGGCCGCCGCCGGCGCCCCGAGCAGCAGCGCCAGCAGCGCCAGCCTAGTCCTTGCGTTCCCGCCTTTGCTCGTCCCACCAGGCGATCCGCTCGGCCACCTTGCGCTCGAAGCCGCGGTCGGTCGGTCGGTAGAAGCTCCGCGGCTCCATCTCCTCCGGCCAGTAATTGTCGCCTGAAAATCCGCCTTCCTGGTCATGGTCGTAGCGATAGTCCCTGCCATAGCCGATCTGCTTCATGAGCTTCGTCGGCGCGTTGAGGATGTTCTTGGGCGGCATCAGCGACCCGGTCTCACGGGCCGACGACCAGGCCGCCTTCTGCGCCTTGTAGGCGGCGTTCGACTTGGGCGCGGTGGCGCAATAGAGGCAGGCCTGCACGATCGCGAGCTCGCCCTCCGGCGAACCGAGGAAGTCGTAGGCATCCTTCGCGGCGAGGCACTGGACGAGCGCGTTGGGGTCGGCGAGGCCGATATCCTCGGAAGCGAAGCGGACGATCCGCCGCAGCACGTAGAGCGGTTCCTCGCCGGCGGTCAGCATGCGCGCGAGATAGTAAAGCGAGGCCTGGGGGTCGGAGCCGCGCATCGCCTTGTGGAGCGCCGAAATGAGGTTGTAATGGCCCTCGCGGTCCTTGTCGTAGACCGCGACCCGCCGGTGCAGCAGGGCGGCCAGTCCGGCCGGATCGAGCGGTGCCGCGAGCTCGACCGAGAACAGGGTCTCCGCCTGATTGAGGAGGAAACGGCCGTCGCCGTCGGCCGTGGCGACGAGCGCCTCGCGCGCCTCCGGCGTCACCGGAAGCGCCCGTTCGACCAGCGCCTCGGCGCGGTCGAGCAGCTGGGACAGCGCCGCGGCGTCGAGCCGATTGAGGATCAGCACCTGCGCCCGCGACAGCAAGGCGGCGTTGAGCTCGAAGGACGGATTCTCCGTGGTCGCGCCGACCAGCACCACCGTGCCGTCCTCGACATAGGGGAGGAAGCCGTCCTGCTGAGCGCGATTGAAGCGGTGGATCTCGTCCACGAACAGCAAGGTCTGCCGGCCGAGCCGCCGGTGCTCGCGCGATTCCGCGAAGACCTTCTTGAGGTCGGCGACTCCCGAGAAGACCGCCGAGATGGCGACGAAGCGCATGCCGACCGCATCGGCGAGCAGCCGGGCGATCGTCGTCTTGCCGGTGCCAGGCGGCCCCCACAGGACCATCGAGGCGAGCTTGCCGGCGGCGACCATCCGCCCAATCGCGCCGTCGGGCCCGGTCAGATGCTCCTGCCCGACCACCTCGTCGAGCCGTCGCGGCCGCAGCCGGTCGGCGAGCGGCGCATCCTCCGCCGGCCCCTCGTCGCGCGGGGGCGGCGGCGGCGCCTGGTCCTGGAACAAGTCGGCCACGGGCGCCGATTAGCGCAAATCGCCGACGTGCGCACCAGTATCTCCCCTCACAACCGCACCCGACGCACGGCGATGCTGGAATCGGGCGCATATTGCGGCCGTGCCAGTCGGGGACGCTGCGCCGCCAGCGCCGCGCCCTGCGGCGGTAGTCCGGTGCGCGTGCCGATCAGGGTAAGCTCCACCGGTGCGGTCCCGGCGAGATCCAGCTCGATCAGGGCGCCGTCACAGCTTCGCCCGATGCAGCGCACGATCCTCTTGTCTTCGCCCGAGCCTCTGCCGAGCGGCCGCAGCCGTCCCGGCACGCCGGCGCCGCGCAGGGGCGCCTCTGCGGGCGCGACCAGGCTCACCGCCTCCGCACCCCGGGTCCGCAGCCGCAGCCGGACCCGGCGGCCTTGCGCCGTCCGAACCTCGCCGACCCGCTCGACCTCCGGCGCGGGCGCGTCGAAGGCCGGCGCCGCCAGCGCCCAGCGCCGGCGCGACGTGTGGGGCAGCTCAATCCTCTCCCAGCGGCCGGCATAAGGCACCGGCGCACCGTCATTGTTGACCGCCCACCAAGCTTGTCCGGAATCCGTGTCGGCGACATGCTCGAGGGTGAAGAGCTGCTGCCGATCCTCGCTATAGGCCGGCGTCAGCGCCACCGCGATCCAGGGCAGGACGAACAAGGCGGCAGCGGCCGCATCGAGCCGGCTCGGCGGCACCCGATTCATGAGCGGCCTGAGCTCGACCAGCGCCGGGAGTAGGATAAGCGCGCCGATCGGCGCGAACATCCAGTGCGGGCCATTGCTCATCAATTCCTCGAACAGCGACAGAGCCGGACCGAAGCTGAGGAAGAGGAGGAGGAGGGCGAGGAGCGCGCCGATCCGCTCGGCGCCCGGCCGCCACCGCTCGATCGACATTCCGAGCCCGGCGATCAGCGGCGGGAACAGGAAGTAGACGGTGCCGCCGGGCGCCACCGAGGCGAGGCCGGCGCCGAGCAGCAGGAAGAACAGCCAGTAAGCGGCGCGGAGCTTCCCGATCTCGGCCTCGCGCGCGATCAGCCGCAGCGCCACCAGGCCCGCCGCCATCGCCGAGCCGTAGACGGCGAGCTCGGTCACCCAGGGATGGCCGCGCATATAGTCGCCGGCGCGGATCAGCCCGAGGATGAGCTGCCCGATCAGAGCGACCGCGCCGGCGCCGGCCATGGCGATGGCGAACGCGCCCAGCGGCCGGCCCAGCGCCCGCCGCCGCCAGCTTTCGAGCAGGAAGAAGATCAGGAGGATGACGAGCATGACCAGCCCGAACGCCGCCGGCATCGTCACCAGCTGCCGTCCGAGCAGGTCGGCATAGAGACGCTCGCCCTGCGCCGCCGGCGCCTCGCGCGTCGCGAAATCGACGGTGAGAGCGACCGCCTGGTCGCCCATATGCTGTAGGCTGCGGCGGTCGAGCGCGGCGAGCTCGTCGCCCGGGCTGTGATAGCGCGTCTCGTTGCCGATGATCGCGAAGTTGAGGATCGTCCAGTCGCGTTCCTCGAACACGGCGACGTCAGTGGAATTGGGGATCAGCCGGTAGAGATCGGTGGTCATCGAATTGGCGAGCGGCCGGTCGGCGGCGCGGGCGAAGCGGGCGATGGCGGCCGCGTTCGGACGGCTGGTCTCGAACATCGTCGCGGGGCCGGTGACGCCGCGCGCCTCGAAGTTGAGCAAGGCCCCGACCCGCGGCGCGAGCGGATCGCGGTCGAGGAAGTCGCGGGCGCCGATCAGTCCCATCTCCTCGCCCTCGTTGAACAGGAAGGTGACCGGGCACGCTATCTCGCGGCCTCTGATCAGCGCCGCGGTCTCGAGCAGGGTGGCGATGCCGATGCCGGCATCGGCCGCGCCCGGGCCGGCGAAGGTGCCGTCATAATGGGCCGACAGCATCAGATGCGGCCGTCCGCGCGCCACGGCGGCGGCCGGCACGATGGTCGCGACGACGTTGCGCACCCGGGCGCAGGCGACCGCGCGGTAGCGGGCGAAGCCGTTGCAGGCGAAGCCGTCCGTCACCCGCGGCTCCAGCCCGGCCGAGCGCATCTCGGCGATCAGCCGGGCCCGCACCGCGTCATTCGCGTCGCTGTCGACCGGGTGCGCGCTCTCGTCGCCCAGCACGCGTGCCAGGCGGTCTGCGGCGCGATGGGCGTCGAAGCCGGCGCCGCTGGGCGCGTGCGGCGGCGAGGGCAGGGCGATCAGCGCGCCCTTGACCGTCATCGCCGCCAGCAGGAGCAGCAAGGCTGCCGACAAGATGAGACCGGCTCGAACCATCCCACTCCCCCTTTTCAGGGGGCATAGCAGAGGCCGCGGCGGCGTTCACGCGGAGGAATCGCGCCCTCCGCGCGGTCGAAAGGAGGCGTGATCTATTCGCCGCAGGTCGCGAGCGCGCTGCGGTCGACCAGCCGGGTGTAGAGGTGCCAGGTGGCGTAGCCGAGCCACGGCAGCACGAAGGCCAAGCCGATGAAGGCCGGGATCGAGCCGAGGACGAGCAGGACGGCGACGATGATTCCCCAGCGGAACATGACCGCCTTGTTGGCCATCACCGCCCGCCACGACGTCGACAAAGCGGTGCGCGCGTCGACATCGCAATCGACCAGCATCGGCAGCGACACGACGCTCACCGTCAGCACGAGCGCGGCGAAGCCCAGCCCGACCAGATTGCCGACGAGGATCAGGCCCCAGCCCTCGCGGGTGGTGAAGACGGCGCGCAGGAAGTCGCCCATCGTCTCGGGCATCGCGCCGATGAAGGCGGCATAGAGGATCCAGGCGGCCGCCACCCAGGCGAAGAAGAGCACGAACAGGATGCCGGTGACGGCGACGATCGCCTCCCAGGACGGACGACGGGTGACGTCGAAGAAATGGCGCCAGCGCGAGTCCAGCCCGGCTTCGCGCCGCCGCGCCAGTTCGTAGAAGCCGAGCGCGGCGACCGGCCCGAGGAAGCCGATGCCGGCGGAGATCGGGAAGAAGAGCGGGATCAGCGCCCCGCCGAGGGAGACGACGGCCGCGGCGAAGCCGATGATCGGATAGATGAGCCCGATGAAGAGCAGGTCGCCGCGCTTGTCGAGGAAGTCGCCATAGCCCTCGCGCAGCACGGCGCCGAGGTCTGAAGAGTCGATCGTTCGCACCGGCACGGGATCGGCCGGCATCGCCATGTCGGTCGGGATCGTCTGAGTCGCAGCCATCAGGCCTCTCCTTGATCGAGGCCGGCGCCCAGGCGCCCCCCAGGCGCCGCCGACTCGCTTATAGCAGATGTGGCGAAGGAAGCGCGAGGCGGCAGAATAAACCCGGAAATCGGGGCCTGGCCGACGGCTTTTGTGCCGCGGCCGCGGCCTGTGCCTTGGTTTCCGGACCTCGGCCCATTAGATCGCTGCCTCATTCTCTTTCGAAAGGCGGATCATGGGCTATCGGGTGGTCGTCGTCGGCGCGACCGGCAATGTCGGGCGCGAGATGCTGAACATTCTCGCCGAGCGGGAATTCCCCGTCGACGAGGTGGCGGCGGTGGCGTCGCCCCGCTCGACCGGCGACGTCATCGAGTTCGGCGAGACCGACCGCAAGCTCACCGTCAAGAATATCGAGCATTTCGATTTCGCCGGCTGGGACATGGCCCTGTTCGCCGCGGGCTCCGGACCGACAAAGATCCATGCGCCGCGGGCGGCCGCCGCGGGCTGCACGGTGATCGACAACAGCTCGCTCTACCGGATGGACCCGGACGTGCCGCTCATCGTGCCCGAGGTGAATCCGGATGCGATCGATCTCTACCGGCGCAAGAACATCATCGCCAACCCGAACTGCTCGACCGCGCAGATGGTCGTCGCGCTGAAGCCGCTCCATGATTTCGCCCGGATCCGGCGGGTGGTCGTGTCGACCTACCAGTCGGTCTCCGGGGCCGGCAAGGCGGGCATGGACGAATTGTTCGAGCAGAGCCGCAACATCTTCGTCGGCGATTCCAACCAGCCGGTGAAGTTCACCAAGCAGATCGCGTTCAACGTCATTCCGCACATCGATTCCTTCCTCGACGACGGCTCGACCAAGGAGGAATGGAAGATGGTCGTCGAGACCAAGAAGATCCTCGATCCGAAGATCAAGGTGACCGCGACCTGCGTGCGCGTGCCGGTCTTCGTCGGCCACTCGGAATCGATCAATATCGAGTTCGAGGAGGAGATTTCGGCGAAGAAGGCGCAGTCGATCCTGCGCGAGGCGCCCGGGATCATGCTCGTCGACAAGCGCGAGGACGGCGGATACGTCACGCCGGTCGAGTGCGTCGGCGAATATGCCACCTATGTCAGCCGCGTCCGCGAGGACCCGACCATCGAGAACGGCCTCAACCTGTGGTGCGTCTCCGATAATCTCCGCAAGGGCGCGGCCTTGAACGCGATCCAGATCGCCGAATTGCTCGGAAGGCGGCACCTCAAGAAGGCGGCTTAGCCGGTTTCTTCCCATCCCAAGGCTGGCGGGCTGCTCGTCCTGGCATCGGCGCGTCATGGCGCCCTCGTCGATATCGCTCGATGCGTCGACCGGGTGATAGCGAAATGATAGCTTCTACTCATGGCACAGGCGCTGATCCGCAATATCGACGAGGAACTTCTCGACGCGTATCGCGAGTCGGCACGCCTGAACGGCCGCTCGCTCGAGGCGGAGTTGCGCGACGCGCTACGCCGGGCGAAGCCGATGACGCCGCGCCGCCGCGACGAGCTTGTCGAGCTGTCGCGGCGATTGCGGGCCATGACTCCCAAGGACGTGGCGCAGACGCCCAGCGAGCAGCTCATTCGCGAGGATCGGGAAGGATATCGCGGGCCTTGACGCTGGTCGTCGACAGCAGCGTCGCCCTCAAATGGTATGTGCAGGAACCGAGAGCGATCGCGCCGGGGCCCTGATCGGCGGCGAGCTCCATGCGCCGGACCTGATCCTCGCCGAGATCGCCAATGCGCTCTGGAAGAAGGTTCGGAGAGGAGAGATCGAGACCGCCCAGTCCGAGCCGGTCCTCTCGCTCCTCAGGACGACCCTTCTTCTCCAGCCATCCGCTCCGCTGGCCGAGCCTGCGCTCGAGGTGGCCTTGGAACTTGGCCATCCGGTCTGTGACTGCTTCTTCCTGGTGCTCGCCCGAGAGCTGGACGTCCAGCTCGTGACCGCCGACGCGAGGCTCATCGGCCGCTGCCGCGGCACCGGCCTTGCGCGCCTCGTCCGCCCCTTATAGCCCCGCTTTCGCCCTCAGCTCTTCCTTCGCCTTTTCATATTCCGCCGCCAGGCGCGCGACATAGTCGCCCGCCGCCAGCACCTCTGTCACTGCGCCGATGCCCTGGCCGGAGCCCCATATGTCCTTCCACGCCTTCGTCTTGGAGGTGCCGGTGGCGAAGTCCATCGTGCTGATATCGCCCTCGGGCAGCGCGTCGGGATCGAGGCCGGCAGCGCGGATCGACGCCTTGAGATAATTGCCGTGGACGCCGGTGAAGAGGCTCGAATAGACGATGTCGTCGGCATGGCCCTCGACGATCGCCTGCTTGTAGGCGTCGGCGGCATGGGCCTCGGCGGTGGCGATGAACGGCGAGCCGATATAGGCGAGATCGGCGCCCATCGCCTGCGCGGCCAGGATCGCGTGGCCGTTGGCGATCGCGCCCGAAAGGATGAGCGGCCCGTCGAACCAGGCGCGTATCTCCTGCACGAGGGCGAAGGGCGACAGCCGCCCGGCATGGCCGCCGGCACCGGCCGCCACCGCGATGATGCCGTTCGCGCCCTTGTCGATCGCCTTGTGGGCGAAGCGGTCGTTGATGATGTCGTGCAGCGTGATCCCGCCCCAGCCCTGCACCGCCTGGTTGAGCTCGGGGATCGCGCCCAGCGAGGTGATGACGATCGGCACCTTCCACTTCGCGCAGGTCGCCAGATCCTCCTGCAGCCGCGCGTTGGAGCGATGGACGATCTGGTTGACCGCGTACGGCGCCGCCGGCGCCTCGGGATGGTCGCGATCCCAGGCGGCGAGCTCCTCGGTGATCCGGTGCAGCCATTCGTCGAGCATCGACTGCGGCCGCGCGTTCAGCGCCGGGAAGGAGCCGACGATCCCCGCCTTGCACTGGGCGATGACGAGGTCGGGGTTGGAGACGATGAACAGCGGCGAGCCGATGACGGGCAGCCGCAGGCGGTCGAACAAGGCGGGGAGGGTCATGCCGAAGGCGTAACGGAGCCGTTGCGAATTGCAACTGGGCGCTCATAAGGAAAGGATGATGCGCGCCATGCAGCTCGATCGGCCCGGCGAACCGCTCCGACCCGTCGAGCGGCCGATTCCGCAACCCGGTCCCGGCGCGCTTCTGATTGAGGTCGCCGCCTGCGGCATCTGCCGCACCGACCTCCATGTCGCCGACGGCGACCTGAAAGGGCCGCTCCCGATCGTTCCCGGCCACGAGATCGTCGGCCGTGTCGCCGCGATCGGCGAGGGCGCCGCCGGCGTCGCGATCGGCGACCGGGTCGGCGTCCCCTGGCTCGGCCGCACCTGCGGCCATTGCCCCTATTGCCGCTCCGGCCGCGAGAATCTGTGCGACGATCCGCTCTTCACCGGCTTCACCCGCGACGGCGGCTTTGCCAGCCACTGCGTCGCCGATGCCCGCTTCTGCTTTCCCATCCCCGATGGCTATGGCGACGTCGCGGCGGCGCCTCTGCTCTGCGCCGGCCTGATCGGCTACCGTTCCCTCAAGCTGGCCGGGGAGGCCGAGACCCTCGGCGTCTACGGCTTCGGCGCGGCGGCGCATATCCTCGCCCAGGTCGCGGTCGCCCAGGGCCGCCGCGCCCACGCCTTCACCCGGCCGGGCGACGACAAGGCGCAGGCCTTCGCCCGGCGGCTGGGCTGCGCGTCGGCCGCCGATTCAGGCACGGCCCCGCCGGAGCCGCTCGACGCCGCGATCATCTTCGCGCCCGCCGGCGCCCTCGTGCCCGAAGCGCTCCGCCACGTCCGCAAGGGCGGCCGCGTCGTCTGCGGCGGCATCCATATGAGCGACATCCCGGCCTTTCCTTATGCCGATCTGTGGGGCGAGCGCGCGATCCTCTCCGTCGCCAATCTCACCCGGTCGGACGGGCGCGAGTTCCTCGAATTGGCCGCGCGCCTCGGCGTGGCGACCAAGACGACGGCCTTTCCGCTGGAGCGCGCCAACGAGGCGCTCGATCTTCTGCGTGCCGGCCGGATCGAAGGCGCGGCCGTGCTCGTTCCATGACATTCCGAAGGAAAGGCAAGGCATGAAATACCGGCAGCTCGGCGCCAGCGACCTCATGGTCTCCGAAATCTCCCTGGGCTCGTGGCTCACCTACGGCGTCGGCGTCGAGGCCGAGCAGGCGCGCGCTTGCCTCGACCGCGCCTTCGAGGTCGGCATCAACTTCATCGACACCGCCAACGTCTACGGCCGCGGCGCCGCCGAGACCTTCCTCGGCGAGGCGCTGGCGGGCCGCCCCCGCACG
Source organism: Sphingosinicella terrae (assembly GCF_003347635.1). GTDB lineage: Bacteria > Pseudomonadota > Alphaproteobacteria > Sphingomonadales > Sphingomonadaceae > Allosphingosinicella > Allosphingosinicella terrae. The sequence continues at coordinate 1,020,470 of NZ_QDFY01000001.1, read as the reverse complement.
TCCTACGTCCTCGCCACCAAGCTCTTCTTCCCGATGAGCGACGCCGATCGCGGCCTCTCCCGCGCCCAGGTCGAAAAGCAGCTCGACGCGTCGCTGCGCCGCCTGCGCACCGACCATGTCGATCTCTACCAATGCCACCGCTTCGATTTCGACACGCCGCTCGAGGAGACGATGGAGGCGCTCACCCGCGCCGTCGACAGCGGCAAGGTCCGCTATATCGGCTTCTCCGAATGGCCGACCGACCGCATCCGCGCCGCGATCGACATGGCGGGGGTCGCCCGCTTCGTCTCCAGCCAGCCGCAATATTCGCTGCTCTGGCGCGATCCCGAGGCCGAGGTCATTCCGCTCTGCGCCGCCAACGGCATCTCGCAGATCGTCTGGTCGCCGCTCGCCCAGGGCGTGCTCACCGGCAAATATCTCCCCGGCAGCCCGCCGCCTTCGGGCAGCCGCGCGACCAGCGAGGAGATGGGCGGCTGGATGGACCGGCTCCTCGCCGACGAGATATTGGAGCGGGTCCAGCGGCTGAAGCCGCTCGCCGCCGAGGCCGGCCTCAGCCTCGCCCAGTTCGCTTTGGCCTGGGTGCTGCGCGAGCCGAATGTCGCCAGCGCCATCGTCGGCGCATCCCGTCCCGCCCAGGTCGACGAGAATGCCGCCGCCTCGGGCACGAGCGTGGACCCGGCCCTGTTCGAAGAGGCCGAGCGGATCGTCGCGGGGCCTTAGCCGTCATCCCGGCGACGGCCGGGATCTCACTTCCTCTTCGCTGGCTCCGACAAGGCATTGAGATCCCAGCTTTCGCTGGGATGACGTTGAACGGATGCGAGCGTTCTCAGCTCCCCCTATCGAACTTGTCCTCGCGCCTCTTGCCGAACAGCAGGCCGCGCTCCATCCGCGCGCGCGCCGCATCGTAATAAGCGACGAGGAAGTCGCGGTCCCACCCTTCGTCGGCGGCGCCGATCTTGTGGCGGATGGTCGCCGCCACCGAGGCGATCGAATCGGCCTGGTCGTCGCGCAGCACCTGCTCGAGCGTCTGCAGCTCGTAGATCCCGTAGACGTCGAGCTGGGCCTCGGTGAAGCGATAATGCTCGGCGCGGCTCTCGCCGGTGAGCGTGTCGACGCTCAGCTTGCGCTTGGGCGCCTTCACCACCCAGGTGCCGGCGAGCAGGTCGCCGATGCGCAGCCGGTCCTTGTTGAACAGGGGGAAGAGCAGGAAGATCAACGTCCAGACCAGCCCCGCCAGCGCGGTGAAGCCGCCGCTTATCCCGGCCGAGAGGTTGTAGAGGAGGAAGGAGAGCGGCAGGTAGAATTCGATCTCGCGCATCAGGTTGCGCGCGATCACCCGGTCGGCGGTGAGCCGCTCGCCGCTGCGCGCGATCACCCGGATGCCGACCGCCCTCTTGCCCCAGGTCGCGGCGCGCGGCCCGATCTCCATCAGGGTGAAATAGAAGTTCCTGAGCAGGAAGAAGCCGAGCAGCCAGATGATCGCGCCGACATTCGCGCCTTCGGCGCCGAACGCGCCGACGATGGCGAGCGCGCTCAAGCTAAGCGCGATCAGCGCCGCGAACATGATGACGAGGTCGAGCAGGAAGGCGCCCACCCGCTGGCCGCCGTCGGCCAGGCTGAGCTGCAGATCGACCCCCTCCGGCGTCACCAGTGTGCGCCGGCGCCCGATCAGATGGCGTCGGTTGACGGCGGCGTAGTCAGCCATTGGGAATCCGCCGCGGCCGGTAGAAATAGGCGGACCATCCGGCGAGCATCGTCAGGCCGATCGCGTAGCGGGCGAGGTCGCTGGTGATGAGCTGCCGGCCGAACCCTTCGAGCAGCCCGGCGCAGAGCAGCATGATCACCACCCCGCCCATGACGATGGCGGCGCCGCGGCCGGCGCGCGCCGCCGCGTCGATGCGCGATTCCTCGCCCGGGAAGATGACGCTCCAGCCGATGCGGATCCCCGCCGCGCCGGACAGGATGATCGCGAAGAATTCGGTGGTGCCATGGATGATGAGCCACCCGCCCATCTCCAGGCCGAGGCCGTGATGGCTGAACAGCGCCATGAAGGCGCCGAGCGTGTTGCCGTTATAGACGAGCAGCATCGCGGTCGGCACGCCGAAGGCGAAGCCCAAGGCGAAGCACAGGATCGACACCTGGCTGTTGTGGGTGAACAGGAAGGCGGCGAAGAGGTCGAGGCCGCTCTCGCTGCCGCCATCGTAGAGGGTGGATCGCAATTGCTCGGCGGAGGCGCGGAAGTCGCGGCCCTGCGCCATGTCGCCGGGCATCAGGCTGTCATACCAGCTCGGATCCGCGGTCACGAGTCCGTAGCCCGCCAGTATCCCGACCAGGGTGAGCAGAAAGGCGGCGAGCGTCTCCTTCCACAGGCCGCGCACCGCGTCCGGCCAGTCGCGCGCGAAGAAGGCGCGCAGCCGCTGGCCGGCACCGGTTCGCACGCCGTAGACGAAGAAATAGGCGCGGGCGCACAATTCCTCGAGATAGGAGACGAGCTCGAGGTCGAGCGACGTCTCGCGCGCCACCGACAGGGAGGAAAGGGCGCCGCGATAGAGGACCGGCAGCGCCAGCAGATCCTCGTCGGACAGCGCCTTGACCGATCTGCCCTCGGCGGTGGCGACGATATGCTCGAGCCGCCGCCACTCCGCCTCGCGCTCGGCCCGGAACCGGCGGGAATCGGCGGGGAGGGTGGGGGTCATGCTCTCCCTCCCCTCGGGCCCGATCCGGCCGCACCTGATCCTCCCCTGCAAGGGGAGGGGGACCGCCCGCAGGGCGGTGGAGGGGTGTCAGCGCCGGTGCCCGGCACGGCGAACGAAGGAGGGGCGGAGACGCTGACACCCCTCCACCGCGCGACGCGCGGTTCCCCTCCCCTCGAAGGGGAGGATCTTGGCGCCGAGATCGGCACGAGCGACTTCACAGCGTCCCTCTCCGCTTGAGCTCGAGATAGGCGTTGACCAGGGCAGGGCCGGCCTGGTCGGCGGCGGCCTCGATCACATGCACCCCCATGTGCCGCAGGCGGGTCAGCACCAGCCGGCGCTCGCGAAGCAGGCTTGCCGCCATCACCGCCCGGCTGACATCCTCGGGCTCGGCCGGCTCGGCGGCGGTCAGCGCTTCCAGCTCCTCGTCGCGCAGCACGACGAACAGGACGAGGTGGCGCTTGAGCAGCGCCCCGGTCGCGCCGAGCATCAGCTCGGCGCTGATCGTGTCGGCGAATTCGGTGAAGAATATGATGAGCGACCGGCGGCTCAGAGATTCCGCCAGCGTCGCCATGGCGAGGGTGTAGTTGGTCTCGTGGGCCGAATAGTCGATCCCCGCCGCCACCCGTTGCAGCATCGGGAAGGCGCGTGGGCCGGAGATCGGGCGGCTCGACGCGCGCGGCCGCGAATCGAAGGCGAACAGGCCGACCCGGTCGCCGTCGCGAAGTGCGACGAAGGCGGTGAGCAGGGCGGCGGAGACGGCGCGGTCGACGCGTGGAAGTCCGTCGACCAGCGGCTCGCACATCGCCCGGCCGCAATCCACCGCCATGACGACATGGTTGTTGCGCTCGGTGCGGAATTCCTTGGCGATCAGCATCGTGTGCCGCGCCGAGGTCTTCCAGTCGATCGAGCGCCGGTCCATCCCCGGCCTGTAGTCGGCGAGCGCCTCGAACTCCGCGCCCTCGCCGATCTGGAGCTGGGCGATCTGGCCGTGCATCGCGTCGCGATTGACCATTTGCGCGCCTTTCTCGCGGACCGGCCGGATGTCGGGCGTGATCAGCACCGCCTGGTCCAGCCTTATCTGGCGCTGCTTCCAGGCGAGGCCGAGCGGGCCCTTGCAGCGCAGCCACAAGGCCTCGATCCCGGCCGTGCCGCGGCGCTCCGCCTTGAGCGCGACCGCGGCGGCGGCGATCGCCGGCTGCCGCCATTCGGCGCGGGCGCGATAGCCGAGCGGCGCCGCGACCGGCCCCGACACGCCGATCGCGACCTCGAGCGCCCGCGGCGCCGCGCCGTCGAAGCGCACCTCGGCGACCAGGGCGAAGGTCTCGCCGACCCCGACCGACTTCGGCCCGTCGATCCCCGCCGAGGCGCGCCGCAGGCTCGCCCCGGCGAACGCATCCACCACGCTTAGGGCGACGAGCAGCACCAGCAAGGCCAGCCCCGCCGTCCAGAAAGCGGGCACCATCACGCCGATCAGCAGCGCCACCGGCGCCACCGCCGCGGCGAGCAGGATCGCCAGGCGCGTCGGATAGATCACTTTATTCCCCTCCCTGCACGCAAGGAGGGGAGATGCGGCGAGCATGACTCCCCTGACATCCTCACCGCGGCGCCCCGACCTCTTCGATGAGCCGCCCGATCACCGCCTCGACCGGCCGTCCCTCGATCTCCGCCGCCGCCGACAGCAGCACCCGGTGCCTGAGCACCGCCGGCGCCAGTGCCTTGACGTCGTCGGGGATGACATAGTCGCGCCCGTCGAGCGCCGCGCGTGCCCGCGCCGCGCCGGCGAGCATCGCCGCGGCGCGTGGGGAGGCGCCCGCCTCCAGGTCCGGCGCCTCGCGGGTCGCCCGCACCAGCCGGACGACATAGTCGGTGACCTCGTCGACCATCGGCACCGCCGCCGTCGCCGTCACCGCCTCGTCGAGCTGTCCCGGCTCGACCTGGCGGGTGATCCCCCATTCCTCAGCCCGCGGCGCGCCGAAGCGGGCGCCGTGGACGGCGACGATCCGCATCTCCTCCTCGGCCGAGGGGTAGCCCATGCGGTGCTTGAACAGGAACCGGTCGAGCTGCGCCTCGGGGAGGGGATAGACGCCCTGCTGCTCGATCGGATTCTGGGTCGCGATCACCATGAATCGCGGCGGCAGCCTGTGGGTCTCGCCGTCGATGGTGACGCTGCGCTCCTGCATCGCCTCGAGCAGCGCCGCCTGGGTCTTGGGCGGCGTGCGGTTGATCTCGTCGGCGAGCAGCAGTTCGCAGAAGATCGGCCCGCGCGTCAGCGTGAACTGGCTGGTCTGGAAGTTGAACAGGTTGGAACCCAATATGTCGCCAGGCATCAGGTCCGGCGTGAACTGGATCCGCCCGAAATCGAGGCCCAGCGTGCGCGCGAAGCATTGGGCGAGGAAGGTCTTCGCCGTCCCCGGCGGCCCCTCGAGCAGGATGTGGCCGGAGCTGAACAGGGCGATGAGCATCAGCTCGACCGCCTCGTCCTGCCCGACGATCGCCCGCCGCACCTCGTGGCGGATCGCCTCCGCCAGCCTTTTCACTTCCGATACGTTCACGTCGTCATCCCCCGTTCAAATGCTCGGGACTGGGGACTAGGGGCTGGGGACTGGGAAGTCAGCATCGCTCCCAGTCCCCAGTCCCCAGTCCCCAACCCGCCCCTCACTTCACCACCTCGCGCTTCCACCGCATCATTGCCCGCGCCGCCGCCATCAGCGCATGCCGGTCGCGCGCCCGCGCCAGCTCCGCGGCGAGCGCGGAAAAGCTCGGCCCGTCGCGCGGCCCCAGCCGGTCGAGATAGGCGTCGGTCTCCGCCGCCTCCCGTCCCGGCGGCGCGTGCACCGCCCTTGCCACGTCCTGGCGGACGACGTCGGCATAGGCGCCGCCGAGCCGCGCCTCCCGCCCGGCGAGGCGGATGAGGCCGGCGCTGTTCTCGACCAGCGCCGCCTTGCCGAAGGCGATCGCCCGCTCCGGCCGGCGCACCGGGCCGAAGCGGAAGGCGCCGTGGAGGCCGGCGAGCAAGGCGGCGAAGAGAAGGGCCAGGGTCATCGCCAGGAAGGGCGGCTCGAAGGCGAGGCGCAGCATCGATCGCGCCTGGGCGGCGCCGAGCCCGTTCACGGTGAGGTCGAAATCGACGAGGTCGGGCTCGTCGGTGTTGAGCCGCTCGATCATCGCGAGCGCGGCCCGGGCCGTCGCCGGATCGCGCAGGCCGTGATTGTTGACGAGGTCGGGATCGGCGACGACGTAGAGCCGGCCCTCGCCGACCCGGGCGACGAGCGCCGGGCCGCTTGGCGCCTCTGCGCCCGGCTTCTTGCCCGGGGCCGCGCCGGCCGGGCCGTTCGCGGGACCGAGCGGCACCAGCACTTCGATCCCCTGGCCTTCGATGCCCTGCGGCGCGCGCGGCACCGGGAAACGCAGGCCGGCGAGCGCACCCTGGCCCTCGACCGGCGCGTCGCTCTCCTGGGAGCGATAGGTCGCCACCGCGACGTCGGCGCCGATCACCTCCGCCATCGATCCGCCCAGGCCGGGGATGACGCCCCGTACCCAGCCGCGATGCGCCCGGTCGGGGACGGTCTGCCATTTGGGCAGGATGATCAGGGTCGGCCGGTCGCCGCGCAGGTTGAGGATGGTGCGCACGTCTTCCGCCCGGCTCTGCGGCTCGACCGCGATGACGGCGAGATGATCGGTGTCGAGATCGGCCACGTCCTCGACCAGATGGGTCTCGGTGAAGGTGCCGACCAGGTCGACCAGTCCCTTGTAGCCGACCGCCGACACCGACAAAGCATGGGCGCGGCCGTCCTGGCCGGTGCCGATCCGGCTGCCGAAGGCGAGCAGCAGCACCAGCGCCGCGAAGGCCAGGATGCCCGCGACGACCAGCCCGACGACGAGGCGCGGGTTGAACGGCTGGTGCTGGCTCATCGGCTCACCCGCGCCAGCCTTCCGCGAAGGCGAATTCCTCATAGGCGGCGCGGCAGTCGCGCCAGTCGCCCTCGGCGAGCGGCCGCCGCGCGAACAGGCCGCGCTCGACCAGCATCGCGATCCGCGCGAAGGCGCCGCGCGGCCGCTCCGGTATTGCCGGCAGCCCGGCTATGTCGCGGCTGGTCAGCGCCGGCCTCAGCAGACCCGGCCGCCGCGCCTCGACATCCTCGAGGCTGCGGAACAGGAGGAGGTGCGCGGCCTCGGAGAACAGCCCCCGCGCCGCCAGCGCGTCGGCCTCGGAGAGCAGGGCGCGCGCCGTCTTTTCCTCGATGAGCCGCTCGTCCAGAGCGGGGTCCGAGCTCGTCGAAGACCCGTATCGAAGGGCCCACAGCCACCGCGCCACCAGCCAGAGGATGAGCAGGGCCGCGGCGCCGAGCAGGATCCAGAGCAGGCCGCGCAGCACCGGATGGTCGGTCGACAGGAAATTCGCCAGCCATTGGAGCCAGCCCGGCGGCTCCACCGGCTCCGGCGGCCGGAACATCGGCAGGTCGAACTGGATCGCCTCGTCGGCGAGCAGCCGCCGGTGCGCCTCGGCGAATTCGGCATCGCCGATCGCCGGCGGCGCATCGGCCGTCGGTTCCGCCTCGGACGGCCTTGGAACCGTGACGACGGGCGGCTTCTCGAACATCGGCCCCGAATTTCCCCCAGCCCGCAACCGCCGGGCGCCCTCATCCTAGGAGGCGAGGCCGCGGCGGCGCAAGCGCTTAGCTGAGGGCATCTGGACAAGGAGGCGCCTCCTGGCGAGAACGGCCGGCGGAGGCGGGGCAATGGCGAGCGCGGCCGAGGGATGGACGTGGCTGTATCTCGGGCGGGTCTTCGGGAGCGCGGCCGATCTGCTTCGGGACAGGTTCTTCGCTTATGGGCTGGCCGCCTCGCTCCTGGTCGGGGTGCCGGTGGCTGCGTACCAGATCGTCCCGGCCCAGGAATATCGGCTTGCCGGCCTGACGCTGAACGGCTCGCCGCTCGGCGCAGCGCTGCTGCTCGCGGGCCTTCTGCTCGCTTTCTACCTGTTCGTCGCGTTGCTTCGCGACTCGCTGGCCCTTCTCGGCGACGATAGGCCGCGCTTCCGGGACGGTCTCGTCGAGGCCTGGGCGTGGATGCCCCGCGCGCTCGCCCTTCAGATCGTCACATCCTTCTTCGTCCTGGCGGGATTCGTCGTGCTGATCGTCCCGGGCATCATCGCCTATGTCATGCTCTTCCTCGCCCTTCCCGCGATGATCGGCGAGCGGCTCGGCATGCGCGCAAGCCTGCGCAGGAGCCGCGAGCTCAGCCGGGGCGCCCGCTGGCCCCTCTTCCTCCTCGCGCTGCTGCTCTTCCTCGGGCCGGAGGTCCTCCGCTGGCTGCTCGGCCGAATCCTCCTTCTCGTCCTTCCATCCTCGCCCGTGGCCGCCACCGCCGCCACGGAAGCCGTGACCGCCGCGGTCGCCTCGATGGTCGGCGCACCGCTCGTCGCCGCGGCGTTCGTCGAGCTCAGGACGGCGAAGGAAGGCCGACGCTCCGACCGACTCCAGCGGGTCTTCGAGTAAGCCTTCGCACCACCCGACACGGTTGCCCCGCCGGCTTCGGTTCGTCGCCGAACCGATTTCCCATTGACGCAATTCCTCTCATTCTATAATACTACGTACCACATTGTGGGATAACCACAAGAGAGGAGGGGGGTCGGATAATGGGTAAGCCTGCTCGAGACGAATTTCGTGCGCAGCTCATGGCGGGGACGCGCCTCGCCGTCGCCTCCGGCTTGGCGCTGGGCTGGGGAAGCGTGGCCTGGGCTCAAGTCGAGCCTGCAGCGAGCGCGGCGGTGGCCGAAGAGGAGACCAACATCCTCGTCACCGGTTCGCGCATTGCCCGCGAGGGCTTTGACGCGTCGACGCCGGTGGCGGTGCTCGATTCCGAGGACATCACCCTCTCGGGCACGGTCAATGTCGAGAACCTGCTCAGCGAGTCCCCGCAATTCGTCGCTTCGACCAATGGCGGGGCCAGCGCCAACACCGTCCCGGGCGGCACCGCCGACGTGAACCTGCGCGGCTTCGGGCCCAACCGCAATCTCGTCCTGGTCAATGGCCGCCGCTTCGCCATTTACGGGCCGGAGCAGGTCACCGATCTCAACACCATTCCCGCGGCGCTGATCGAGCGGACCGAAATCGTCACCGGCGGCTCGTCGGCCGTCTACGGCTCGGACGCGATCACCGGCGTCGTCAACTTCATCATGCGCAGCGACTTCGAAGGTGTGGAGGGCCGCGCCCAGCTCAATATCGACAGCTCGACCTGGACTCCGGTCTACAGCTTCGACGTGACCGTCGGCGGCAATTTCGCCGACGGCCGCGGCAACACCGTCGTCTCCGCCAACTATCTGAAGCGCGGCGGCATCACCCGCGGCGAGCGCGGCGAATGGGCGTTCGATTCCTTTGCCGACGGCTGCATCGTTCCCGGCAGCGGCGGCCGTTCGCGCACCGGCACCCCGTTCCCGGTCCCCGGCGGCCAGACCTGCACCGGCGCCGGCGGCGAGCTGGGATTCATCAACAGCGGCAGCGGCGACATTCCCAACGGCCGCTTCTCGGGCATCCCGGTCCCCGGCTCGGCCCAGTCCAATCCGGCGCTCGACGCGGCTTATGCCGCGGCCGGCCTCGGCGGGTTCGGTGCGTTCGGCTTCACCTTCGACGATGCCGGCACCACCGCGCGGCCGGCGATTGATCCCGACGACCGCTTCAATCTCGGCCCCGACAATTATCTGATCGTCCCGCAGGAAAGGTGGATGATCAACAGCTTCAGCCATTATGATTTCACCGACTGGCTGACCGGCTATCTCGAGCTCCATTATAGCAACAACGTCGTCAGCGCCCGGCTCGCGCCGAGCAATGTCGGCGTCAACACGCTGTTCGACGTCGACAATCCCTATCTCGACCCGGCGCTGCAGGAGGTGCTTCGCCAGCTCGACCTGCGCGAGACCGCGGTCACCACGGTCAGCGCCGGCTCCGCCACCTACACCAACGCGCCGGCCGACGGCCGTGCCGTCCTCACCGCCGGTCGCCGCTATTCGGAGGTCGGGCCGCGCGAGGCGGACGCCCGCCGCAACGTCTATCGCGGCGCGATCGGATTCCGCGGCGACATCGGCGACGCCTCCGCCGGCTTCCTCACCGACCTCTCCTACGACATCTATTACAGCTATGCCCGGACCGAGGAGACGACGCTCCTGCGCAACGCCATCTCGCGCAGCCGGCTGCAGGCCTCGCTCCTGCGTCAGGGTGGCGCGGCGCCGGTCTGCAACATCTTCGGCCAGAATATCGACGAGAGCTGCGCCTCGGCGATCGGAATCAGCGCGACCAACTCGACCCAGGCCGAGCTCCAGGTCGCCGCCGCCAACCTCGCCGGCAATCTGTTCAGTCTCCCCGCCGGTCCCGTCGGCTTCTCCTTCGGCGTCGAATGGCGTCGGTCGGAGGCGCGCTACACGCCGGATTCCTTCCTGTCCTCGGGCGACGTCGCCGGCTTCAATCCCGGCCTGCCGACCTCCGGCAGCGTCACCGCCAAGGAGATTTACGGCGAGGTGCGGGTGCCGCTGCTGCGCGACACTGCCTTCTTCCACAGCCTCACCCTCAACGGCGCCTTCCGCTATTCCGACTACAGCCTGGACGGCGTCGGCGGAGTCTGGACCTATCTCGGCGGCGCCGAATGGCAGCCGACGCCCGACTTCACCCTGCGCGGCCAGTATCAGCGGGCGATCCGCGCGCCCAACGTCGCCGAGCTCTATGGCGGCTCGAGGCGCAGCGTCGAGCCGGCCACCGATCCCTGCTCGAGCCGTCAGCCGGCGGCGCAGCAGACGGAGGCGGTACGCCAGATCTGCATCGCCAACGGGGTCCCGGCCGGCCTGGTCTTCACTGCCGGCGTCCAGCCCAACAACATCATCCCGGCCGATTTCGGCGGCAATCCCGACGTCGGCGAGGAGACGTCGGACACCTGGACCGTGGGCGTGGTCTTCCAGCCCCGCTTTCTGCCGCGCCTCAGGATGAGCATCGACTATTTCGACATCACCCTCGAAGGCGCCATCTCGCAGCTGGGCGGCGGCCTCAACAACACGCTCAACCTCTGTTTCAACGTCATCCAGGACAATGCGAGCGAGTTCTGCCAGGCGATCAACCGCGATCCGATCACCGGCGCGATCAACGATCCCTTCGTCGCCCAGATCCGGAACGCCAATACCGGCTCGCTGAAGACGAGCGGCGTCGACGTCGCGCTTCGCTACCGCTTCGACCTCGGCTTCGGCCTCCTCGGCGAGACCAGCACGCTCGATTTGTCGACCGACTGGACCTGGACCGACGAGTTCACGATCACGCCGGTCGCGGCGCTGCCGCAGATCAAGAATTTCTGCATCGGCTCGTTCGGCACGACCTGCGGCGAGCCGATCCCGGAATGGCGCGGCGTCACCCGGCTCACCTGGAACACGGGCGCCTTGTCGTTGAGCGTGCGCCATCGCTTCATCGACAGCGTCACCAACGATCGTTTCCTGCTGCCCCGCCGGGCCGACGCGGCCAATGCGCCGAGCCTCGACTCGCTGGTCTATCCGGTGCTGCCGGCGCAGCATTATCTCGACCTCTCCTTCAGCTTCGACCTGATCGAGGACCGTCTCAACCTGTTCGGCGGCGCCAACAACCTGCTCGACAACGATCCGCCGATCGTCGGCAGCCCGCAGATCCGGTCCAATACCTATCCGGCCACCTACGACGTGCTCGGCACCGAGTTCTTCATCGGCGCCATCGTCCGGTTCTAGGCGGATGCCATAGCCTCTCCCCTGAGGCATTCCTGCGGGGAGGCGTCGCCAGGCGCCTCCCCGTTTTTCCTCCCGCTCCCGGAAGGAAAGGCGCTTCAAGGCAGCGGCCGGATGCCCTCGACCCGCACCCGCCAGCCTTCGCGCGGGAATCCGGGCGCCTCGCCCTGCGAGCCGTCCCAGCCCGCCGCCATCATGCCGACCGCGAGCAGGAGCGATCCGTTGGACGGGAAATAGGTTTCCGCGGCGCGCCTATAGCCGGGCCCGTCGGGTCCGGCCGGCCGCGTGCCCGGTGCGAACAGGTCGGCGGCATGGGCCTCGAGATGTATTCGCGGCGTCATTCCGCTCGTTCCCCAGCGATTGTTGGGCAGGTCGCGGAAGAGCCAATCGACCGCGCCCTCCGGCTCGCCGAGCCGCGCCGCGGTCATCGCGACGATGGGGAAGTCCCAGCCCCAGGTCTGCCTGAGGTCCCAATGCGCCTCCGTCGCGCGCAAGGTTCGGCGCATCGTCTCGGAATCGATGCGTCCGCCGGCGATCCAGCCATAGGCCATCAGGAAGGAGGGATGGTCGCGGTTGAGGCAAGGCGGCTCGATCGCATTCTGGCTGCACGCCGGCGAAGCGGCGGCGCGCCAGAAATCCGGCGCGCTCTCGACCGGCAGGTAGAGGCCGTCCCGCTGCGCCGGCGGCGCCAGCGCGGCGATCGCCGCGTCCCAGTCGGCGCGGCGCGGCTGGCCCAGCCGCTCGCGCCAGGCCTGGGCGGTCGCCAGCCCCCAGCGGAAATATTCCGTCTCGAAAGCGGGATTGACCGTGGTCAGCGGCGGGTGGTTCTCCTGGACCGGGATGATCGGCGGCCCGAGCACCAGCCGGACGCCGTCGCGTCGGGGCCAGCTCGCCAGCAACGCCGCGGTCGCCTCGACCAGTTCCGCGTAGCGCTCGAGCGTCGCCCGGTCGCGCCGCGTCCGCCAGACCAGTTCCGCCATGTAGATCGGGTGGGGCTGCTGCCACATGATGAAGGGGTTGATCGTGCTCGGGCTGTTGCGCCCTTCCGGCCCCGACATCTTGGTCCACCACGCGCCCTCGACGCCGTGGCGCTGCGCTACGGCGCGCGCCCGATCGAGCGTCTCCAGATACCAAGCGAGGCTGCGCTCGAGCCGCTCGGGCCGCCCCCAGGCGGCGAAATGGGCGGCGTGCAGCGGATGGACCTCGAGGTGGAACTTGCCGTTCCAGCTGTTCGAGAACAGACCCTCCTCCTGCGGCGGAAGGCTCCCCGACCCGTTCACCGCCGAGAGATATTGCGACAGCACGACCCGCCGCTCGAGCTCGGCGGCGCGGGCATCGGTGCTGCCGGAAAAGTCGATCGCGCCGCCGCTCGTCCAGTAGGACCGCCAATGGTCCGCCGCCGCCGCCGCCGCCGGCTCGAACGCGACCGCCGGGGCAGGCGCCGCGCCGTTCCGCTCGAATCCGATCATCAGGACGAGCGTGTCTCCCCCGGCCGGGCGTATCCGGAAGGCGTGCGCACCGGCCGCCGCGATCGTCGCGCCGGGCGCCGCGATCGTCGAATGGAAGCTCGTAGCGTCCAGTTGCCGCCGCAGCCGTATTCGTCCGGGCTCGCCGGCGACGATCTCGGTTCGATGGGCCTCGTCCACGCTCCAGTCCGACGGATCCGGATTGAGCGTCCGCGACACGCCGGGATAGACGATGTCGACGCCGATCCGCCCCGCCGCCACGAGCGGCGATCGGATCCGCACCAGGATCAGGTCCTGCTGGGGATGGACCCGCGTCTCCACCGTGACCGGCACGCCGTCGAAGCGGAAGGCGCTGTGCAGCGTGCCTGTCCACAGGTCGAGCCGCTGGCGGGTATGGGTGAGCTGCTCGACCCGCGCCGGCCGGCCGGCGCGGTCGGTCATCGCAAGCCCGATGCGCGCCAGCGAGAAACGGTGCGGATTCTCGCGCAGCCAGGCGAGGGCCGGCCGCGCCTCGATCTCCGACCAGTCGCGGATCCACGGATAAGGCTGCTCGCCGCGGCCGGGCACCGGCACCATCGCCAGCCCATCCGCTTCCGTGAAGCCGCCGGGATTGGGAAAGCTGTGCCACGCCCACTGCGCCATGGTGAGCAGGGGCGCGAGCGGGGAATAGGCCTCCGGGAAGGTCTGCAGGCCGGTCATGTCGGCGGTGAAGCCGATCTCGCCATTGCCGACCATCAGCGGCGCATGCGCATCGATCGCGGTGAGGACCGGGCTGTGCCGGGAGACGAGGGCGTGGCGGTCGATCGGCTGCGCGAAAGCGGGGGCGGGGAGGAGGGCTGCGCCGAGGAGCAACGTCGTGAGCAACGAACGCATGCGTCCATCGATGAGCCTCGGCCGCCTCACCCTCGCCACTGCAAAGCCCTCGCCTTGATGGGGAGGGTTGGGTGGGGTGGCGGTTCCGCCCGCGCGGCGCCCTTCATTGGCGCCACCCCACCCCCTACCCCTCCCCATCGAGGGGAGGGGTAGGGGTGGGAAGACGGACAAGGAGAGGCGCGGAAGTTCAAACCTGGTCCGTCCGCAGCGGCATCGGGATCCGGTCCTGCCGCGTCGGCATCGCCGGATAATCGGGCCGCTCGAGCCCGGTCACCAGATCGGCGATCCGCACCGGCTGGCCGGTCCGGAAGCACTGGTTCGCCGCCACCCCGACCAGGATCGAGGCGGCGCCGGCGCGCTCGTCGGCGGCGCGCAGCAGCGGATCGGCCGGCGCATCGGGATCGAACAGGTCGGCGAGCATCACCGCGTCGCCGCCGCCATGGGCGCCCTCGCCCATGCGGGGTTCGATCTCGCGCGCCGCACCGCGCAGCGGGATGATGCGGGTGTGGACGATCTCCCGGTCCTGCTCGCGGCTCGCCCCGGCGACCAGGGCCGGCTCGACCGCGCCATGCTCGAGCCGCCCCTTGGTGCCGTTGAACGCGATTCGATAGCCCTCCCAGGCGTTGAAGGCATTGAGGCTGTAGGAAAGGGTGGCACCGCCTTGATAGCCGACGACGACGTTCATCGTGTCCTCGATGTCGATCGACTCGCGCCACACGCACTGGTCGCGATGATAGCCGTCATAGCGCTCGTTCTCGAGATAGAGCGCGCGCAGCGCCGCATCCTCCTCGAGGTCGAAGAAGAAGCTGCACGCCGCTTTCTCCGGACAGGTGCGGCAGCGCTGGTGCGGACCCGACAGGCCCATCCGCCGCGCCATCGCAGGAATATAATATTCCTTTTTACCCGTGGCGATGACGCTTTCCGGCACGTCCGACAGCCACCAGTTGACGAGGTCGAAATGATGGGTCGCCTTGTGCACCATGAGGCCGCCGGAGATGCTCTTGTCGCTATGCCAGCGGCGGAAATAGTCGGCGCCGTGGACGGTGTTGAGCAGCCACTGGAAATCGACCGACAGCACGTCGCCGATCTCGCCCGCCATCAGCAATTCCTTCACCTGGGTGCGGAACGGCGAGTAGCGATAGTTGAATGTGACCCTGATGTGCCGGCCGGAGCGCCGCACCGCGTCGAGGATGCGCTGCGCCTTGCCCGCCTCGGTCGTCATCGGCTTCTCGGTGATGACGTCGAGCCCGGCGTCGAGCGCGCGCACGACATAATCGTCATGCACATTGTCGGGCGGGCAGACGATGAGTGCGTCCGGACGCCGATCGCGCAGCATCGTGTCGAACTCGGCGGCGAGATAGGGCCGGGGGGAGGGTGCCCCCGCCTCGGCCGCGCGCCTTTGCGCCAGCGCCAGGCGCCCGGGATTGGTGTCGCAGATCGCGACCAGCTCCGCCTCACCCCGGTGCGGACCCCAGATTGCGGTCTCGAACATGCGCGAGCGGCTACCGCAGCCGACCAGCGCGTATCGCCTGCGCCGCGTGGCGCGGGCCTGCGCCGCCACCCGCGGCGCCGCCAGTGCCGCTGCGCCGGCGCCCAGCCCCGTCATCACCGCGCGCCGCCCGAATGTCGGTGAATCGCCGTCCATCAGCTTCCTCCCTCGCCCGATCTTCGCCGGTGGAGACAAGCCTAGCAACAATACCGATATGTGCAACTGTCAATCAGGATGTGGAACCTTCTCGTGCCTCCCGTTCCCGGGAGAGCGCACTTCATTGCAAGTTCACGAACGCCCCGCCGTCGACGAGAAGGGCCGCGCCGGTCACGTAGCGTGCCAGATCCGAGGCGAGGAAGACGATCGGCCCCGCCACGTCCTCGGGCTCTCCCAGCCGCCCCAGCGGCACCCGGCCGGCCATGACCGCGCGCTTCGCCGGATCGGCGAGATCGTCGCGGTTGATGTCGGTCTCGATCGTGCCGGGCAGCACCGAATTGCACCTTATGCCATGGCGGCCGAGGGCGATCGCGGCCGACTGCATCAGCGAATGAACCCCCGCTTTGGTCGGCGTGTAGTGGGTCTGATATTCGCCGCCGACCAAGGCGGAGATGGACGAGACGGCAACGATCGCGCCGCCTTGCCCCTGCTCGACCATCTGCCGCGCCGCCGCCTGCACCATGAAATAGGCGCCGTGGAGATTGACCCGCATCGTCCGCTCCAGCGTCTCGGCGGGCATGTCGAGGAAGGCGTGGAAAGGGCAGATGCCGGCATTGCTGACGAAAACGTCGATCCGGCCGAGCCCCTCGACCGCCGCGCCGATGAAGGCCCGGGCCGTTCGCGCCTCGGCGACGTCGCCCTCGAGGACGGCCGCGCGCCGGCCGAGCGCCTCGATCTCGGCGACGCAGCTTTCCGCCCGCTCGGAATCGCCGAGATGGAGGAGGGCGACGTCGGCCCCGTGCCGGGCAGCGGCGATCGCCGTCGCCCGGCCGATCCCGGTCGAGCCGCCGGTGATCGCCAGGATCTTGCCCTCCAGCAGCCTCACGATCGGCGGGTCCGGGCGCGCGGCGTCGGCGCCGTCTCGGACCAGCCGAGGTCGCGGCCGATCGCCTCGGCGGTCTCGCGCACGTCGCCGGTGAGCGCCTGCATGCGATCGTCGGCCATATATTGGGCGGCGCTGGAGACGCTGATCGCCGCGACGATCCGCCCGGAGGCATCGCGCACCGGCGCGGCGACGCAGCGGATCAAATCCTCATTCTCCTCGAGGTCGAAGCTGCGCTCCGCCTCGACATAGCCCTTCATCCGCTCGAGCCAGGCCGCATAATCCGCCTTGGGCGATCCGCTCGCCTGGTCGCGCTCGAACAATTGGCGCCAGCGCGCCTCGGCCTCGTCGAGCAGCAGCGCCTTGCCGAGCCCGGTCGAGGTCAAGGGCTGGCGCTCGCCGACCCGGCTGCTGATCTCGACCCGGCGCCGCCCGGGGATCTTGTCGAGATAGAGCGCGAGGTCGCCTTCGATCACGCCGAGATGGACCGTGTCCTCGGTCTGCGCCGCCAGCGCCTCGAGGTGCGGCCGCGCCACCTGGACGACGTCGGTGCGCTGCTGGGCGAGGAAGCCCAGAGCGAGCAGCTTCGGCCCGAACTGATAGCCGATCCGCGGCATGAAGGTGACGTAGCGCCGCTCGATCAGCGCATTGGCGAGCCGGTGGGTGGTCGACCGGTTGAGCCCGAGCTTGGCGGCGAGATCGGCCAGGGTGATCGGCCCGTCCATCACCGCATCGATGATGTCGAGCCCGCGCATCAGCGTCTGGCTCCCGGCGGGACCTTTCGCTTCCGCTTTTTCCGCGACGCTCGCCATATCCGTATTTGACCTGGTTTGTTTCATCTCGTAATACTCATGTCCATAATATGGAATTCAGCGGCCGGCAATCGCCGCTCGGAGGGGGAGCATGAATCGCTGCGCACCGGCGTATCAAATAGCGGTACGCCCCGGCTATGGCGGATTGCGGGGCGTTCCTGTCCGCGGGCGTCGTGCCGGTGCCGGCCGCCACAATGGGTTCACGCAAAGACGCAAAGACGCAAAGAGCCTCGCGTCATCCCAGCATAAGCCGGGATCTCATTTGCCTTCTGGAGAAGAAAAGGGAGATCCTGGCTTCCGCCAGGATGACGGATGGAGGGCCGCGGCACCCCTTCGCGCCTTCGCGGCTTCGCGTGGGATAACTTCCGGATTTCCCGCCTCCGCCGCCACTCCCGGACACGCGCCCTTATGACCCTGCCGAAGATCACTCACGTCCGCGCTTACACCGTCCGCGGCGGCGGGGCGGACTATCACGACCAGTCCGGCGACCACTGGATCGACGATCATATCGCGACGCCGATGAGCGACTGGCCCGAATATCGCCGCTCGCGCCGCAGCTTCGGAATCGACGTGCTCGGCACCCTCATCGTCGAGCTGGAGGCGGAGGACGGCACGATCGGCTTCGCCGTCACCACCGGCGGCGAGCCCGCCGCTTTTGTCGTCGAGAAGCATTTCGCCCGCTTCATCGAGGGCCGCTCGCCCGACGACCGCGAGGAGATGTGGGAGCAGATGTACCGCGCCTCGCTCTTCTACGGGCGCAAGGGGCTGGTCGTGAACGCGCTTTCCGGGGTGGATCTTGCGCTGTGGGACCTGGCCGGGCGCCTCCGCGGCGAACCGGTCCACCACATGCTCGGCGGCGCGGTACGCGACGAGATCGCCTTCTACGCCACCGGCTCCCGGCCGGACCTGGCGAAGGCGATGGGCTTCGTCGGCGGCAAGATCCCGCTCCATCACGGGCCGGCGGAAGGGGAGGAGGGCCTGGCGAGCAACCTCGCCGATCTGGCCGCGATGCGCGATCGGGTCGGCCCCGATTTCCCGCTCATGCTCGATTGCTGGATGGCGCTCGATCTGGACTATGCCGTCCGTCTCGCGACCGGGGCGCACGCGCTCGGCCTGCACTGGATCGAGGAGGCGCTGCCCCCCGACGACTATTGGGGCTATGCCGAGCTGAAGCGGCGCGTTCCCGAAGGCCTGCTCGTCACCACCGGCGAGCATGAGGCGACCCGCTGGGGGTTCAGGATGCTGGTCGAGATGGATTGCTGCGACATTGTCCAGCCCGACGTCGGCTGGTGCGGCGGCCTCAGCGAACTGGTCCGCATCGCCGACCATGCCGAGGGCCATGGCAAGGCGGTCGTTCCGCACGGCTCCTCCGTCTATTCCTATCATTTCATCGTCACCCGGCAGGCGAGCCCCTTCGCCGAATATCTGATGATGGCGCCGGCCGCCGATCGGGTGGTGCCGATGTTCGCGCCGCAGCTGCTCGGCGAGCCGGTGCCTGAACAGGGGCGCCTGCGCCTCTCCGCGCTCGACCGGCCCGGCTTCGGCGTCGAGCTGAACCGCGACCTTCCCCTCCATCGACCCTATTCGCACTGAGGAACAGCCCAGGCATGAAGCTGCTTCGTTACGGACCCAGAGGCCAGGAGAAGCCCGGTTTGCTCGACCGGGATGGGCGGATCCGCGACCTGTCCGGCAATATCCCCGACGTCACCGTCGACCGTATCGGGATGGTTCGCGGCCTCGATCCGCAGCGCCTGCCGATCGTCGAGGGCGAGCCGCGCCTCGGCGTCCCCGTCGCGGGGATCGGCAAGTTCCTCGCCATCGGCCTCAATTATGCCGACCACGCCCGCGAGGCCGGCCTGGCGCCGCCGCCCGAGCCGATCTTCTTCACCAAGGCGATCTCCTGCCTCAATGGCCCGAACGATCCGGTGATGCTGCCCAGGGGCGCGACGAAGATGGACTGGGAGGTCGAGCTCGGCCTCGTTATCGGCCGGCGCTGCCGCCACGTCGACGAAGCCGATGCGCTGGATCACGTCGCCGGTTTCGTCCTCGCCAACGACGTCTCCGAGCGCCATTTCCAGAAGGCGCTCGGCGGCCAGTGGGACAAGGGCAAGGGCTGCGACACGTTCGGCCCCGTCGGCCCCTGGCTGGTCACCCCCGACGAGGTGCCGGACTGCCAGGCGCTGGACCTCTGGCTCGACGTCAATGGCAAGCGGATGCAGGCCGGCAGCACCGCGACGATGATCTTCCCGGTCGCGCACTGCCTTTCCTATGTCAGCCGCTTCGTCACGCTCGAGCCGGGCGACCTCCTCATCACCGGCACGCCGCCGGGCGTCGGCGAGGGCAGGAAGCCCGATCCCGTCTTCCTCGAGGCGGGCGACGAGATGCGGCTCGGCATCGCCGGCCTCGGCGAGCAGCGCCAGACGGTGATCCCCTTCGCCCTCGAGGTCGCCGCCGGATGAGCGTCTTTGCCGGCCGTTTCGCCGGGCGCGCCGCGATCGTCACCGGCGGCGCCTCCGGGCTGGGGCGCGAGGTCGCCCGCCGGATCGTCGCCGAGGGCGGCCGCGTCGCCTTGTGGGACATCGATCCCGAAGGACTGGCCGAGGCGGTGGCCGAGGTCGGCGCCGACCACCAGGCCTGCTTCGACGTCGCCGATGGCGAGGCGGTCGCGCGCGCCGCGGCCGAGAGCCGCGCGGCGCTCGGCCGGGTCGACATCCTCGTCACCTCGGCCGGGATCACCGGCGCCACCAGCCCCGTCGAGGCCTTCCCGATCGACAGCTGGCGGCGGGTGGTCGACGTCAACCTCCATGGCGTCTTCCATTGCTGCCGCGCCATCGTGCCGCTGATGCGCGACGGCGGCTATGGCCGCATCGTCAACGTCGCCTCGGTCGCCGGCAAGGAGGGCAATCCCAACGCCTCGGCTTACTCGGCGTCCAAGGCGGCGGTGATCGCCTTCACCAAGTCCCTCGGCAAGGAGCTCGCCACCAGCGGCATCCTCGCCAATTCAGTGACGCCGGCGACCTTCGAAAGCCCGATCCTCGCCCAGATGCCGAAGAGCCAGGTCGACTATATGCTCTCGCGCATCCCGATGGGCCGCCTCGGCGAGGCCCGCGAGACCGCCGCGATGATCTGCTTCATGGCGTCGGAGGAATGCAGCTTCACCACCGCCGCCACCTTCGACACCTCGGGAGGAAGGACGACCTACTGAATGGCTCCCTCTCCCCTTCAGGGGAGAGGGTCGGGGAGAGGGGAAGGTCAGAGACGGGTGTTCGGCGCCGGGCGTGAATCGCCGGCCTTATCACCCCCTCTCCCTGGCCCTCTCCCCTGAAGGGGAGAGGGAAAAGATGCCCGAATATCCGTTCGTCGACGCCCACATGCATCTGTGGGACCTCGGCCGCCTTTCCTATCCCTGGTTGGCCCCGCCCTTCGCCGACGGCGGCCCCAACGGCAATGTCGCGGCCATCGCCGCCACCTACACGCTTGGCGACTATCTCGACGAGGCGAAGGCGTGGAACGTCGCCGGCTTGGTCCATGTCGAGGCCGGCGCCGCGCCGGACCAGGCGCTCGCCGAGACCGACTGGATCGGCGAGGTCGCCGCCGCTTCGCCGGTGCCGATCGTCGCCGTCGCCCACGTGCCGCTCGACGCCCCCGACGTGGAGGCGCGGCTCGCCGCCCAGGCGGCGCGGCCCCACGTCCGCGGCATCCGCCACATCGTCTGCTGGCACGCCGATCCCGACCGCACCTATACGCCCCGCGACGTCACCGGCGACGCGGCCTGGCAGGCGGGATTCGGCCTGCTCGCCCGCTTCGGCCTCTCCTTCGATCTCCAGGCCTATCCGGGCCAGTTCCCCGGCCTCGCCCGGCTGATCGCCCGCCATCCCGACACCCGGGTGATCGTCGACCATGCCGGCATGGGCGTCGAGGGCGAAGCCGACTGGCGCGCCGGCCTGGCCGCGCTCGCCGCTTTGCCCAACGTCGCGCTCAAACTCTCCGGCCTCGGCTTCGCCTTCCGCCCCTGGGACGGCGCCGCCGCCCGCGACCGCGCCCGCGCCGCCATCGACCTCCTCGGCCCCGACCGCTGCCTCTTCGCCAGCGACTTCCCCACCGACCGCCTCTTCGCCCCCTATGACGAGACGATGGCGGCGCTCGCCGATGCGTCGGAAGACCTCACGGACGATGAGCAGCGCGCTTTGTGGGGCGGCAATGCCGCCCGGATCTACCGGCTCGACTTGTCCGCTCGGTCTCGAATCCCCCCTCCCGGGAGGCAAGAGGGCAGGGAGCTCGGCGCATGACGGCCATCGCCGCCGCCCGCCACCCGCGCCCTCTCTTGCCCACGAGACGCCGCGCCCTTCTTCGCGCGGGAGGCGCGTGCCGCCAACGCCCGATCGATTTCACGCAAAACCGCAAAGACGCAAAGAATTCCCGCGCCACCTCCACGTCATCCCAGCGAAAGCTGGGATCTCATTTCCTTCTGGAAGAAAAGGGAGATCCCGGCCGTCGCCGGGATGACGGAAAGCAGATTTCCAGGGCGCCCTTTGCGCCTTTGCGTCTTCGCGTGGACCACGAACGGCCTCTCCGCCCGCGCCGCCGCCACCAGCAAAAGGTCGACCCGAGAAGCCGCGCCCTCCTTCGCGTCTTCGCGGCTTCGCGTGCAATCCAGCCCCACGCCGCCGCCCGCGCGGCCGCATCCGGAAACGCCCCTCGCCCCGACAGCCAGAGGACCCGCTCATGACCCCCAATCCCCTGCTCGGACTCCTCTTCCACTGGCTCGGCGGCCTCGCCTCGGCGAGCTTCTACGTGCCGTTCCGCTGGGTGCGGCATTGGTCCTGGGAGATTTACTGGCTGACCGCCGGCCTCTTCTCCTGGCTGTTCGTGCCCTGGATCGTCGCCGCCTTGCGCACCGAGGACCTTCTCGGCGTCCTCGCCGCCGCGGACGCGCCGGCCCTCGTCTGGCCGGTGGTCTTCGGCATGCTGTGGGGCTTTGGCGGGCTCACCTACGGGCTCACCATGCGCTATCTCGGCCTGTCGCTCGGCATGGCGGTGGTGCTGGGATTGTGCACCGTCTTCGGCACCCTGATCCCGCCGCTCTTCCAGGGCGACTTCGCCGACAAGTTGCTGGCGACGACGAGCGGCAACATCGTCCTTGCCGGCATCCTCGTCACCCTGGCCGGCATCGTCGTCGTCGCCTTGGCGGGATCGGCCAAGGATTCCGCCCTCAGCCCCGACCAGAAGGCCGAGGCGGTCGCCGAGTTCGATTTCCGCAAGGGCATCTGGGTCGCCATCTTCTCCGGCATCATGTCCTCCTGCTTCGCCTTCGGCCTCGCCGCCGGCGAGCCGGTCGGGGCGCTGTCGGCGGCGGCCGGGACGGGGCCGCTCTGGGCCGGCCTGCCGGTCCTGTGCCTGGTCATGTTCGGCGGCCTCGTCACCAATTCGGTCTGGTGCGCGATCCTGATCGGGCGCAATCGCAGCTTCGGCCAGTGGCTCGGCCGCGCCGCGCCGCTCGGTCCGCCCGCCGCCGCCCTCTCCGCCGCGCCGGCCGCGCCGGCCCGCCCGCCGCTCGGGCTCAACTTCCTGCTCTGCGCGATCGCCGGCAGCGCCTGGTATTTCCAGTTCTTCTTCTACACGATGGGGGAGAGCCAGATGGGCCGCTACGGCTTCTCCTCCTGGACGCTGCACATGGCCTCGATCATCATCTTCGGCACCTTGTGGGGCTTCGCCTTCCGCGAATGGAAGGACGCGGCGCCGCGGGTGAAGGCGACGGTCTGGTCGGGCGTCGGCCTCCTCGTCCTGGCCACCATCGTCATCGGCTACGGCAACAGCCTCGCCACCTGAAGCGAAGACCCTCCCCCTGGAGGGGAGGGAAGGGTGGGGGTGCTCGGCGTTCGAGATTCATCCGCCGGCCCCGAACACCCTCACCCCGACCCTCTCCCTCGAGGGAGAGGGAGAAGAAGGATCGGAAGATGCGCGAACACCTCACCACCGTCGCCCCTGCGAAGCCTGTCCTGAGCGACGCCGCAGGCGGCGTCGAAGGGCCTGTCCTGAGCGACGCCGCAGGCGGCGTCGAAGGGCCTGTCCTGAGCGACACCGCAGGCGGCGTCGAAGGGGCACGGGCCCAAGCCGACTCCCCACCCCGCCGGCGCCTGCGGCTACTGCTCCGCCTTAACCGCCCCTGGCGACGTAGCGCCCTGACAAGACCCCCTCTCCCTTGAGGGAGAGGGTTGGGGTGAGGGTGCTCGGCGGCCCGGGATTTTCCGCCAACGCCCGACACCCCCACCCCAACCCTCCCCCTCCAGGGGGAGGGGCAAGAAGCGAAGGATCCGGAAGATGCGCGAACACCTCACCACCGTCGCCCCTGCGAAGCCTGCCCTGAGCGACGCCGCAGGCGGCGTCGAAGGGCCTGTCCTGAGCGACACCGCAGGCGGCGTCGAAGGGGCACGGGCCCAAGCCGACTCCCCACCCCGCCGGCGCCTGCGGCCACCCGCTCCGCCGCACCGCCGCCTGGCGCCCGCGCTCGCCGCCTCGCTCCTGCTCGCCTTGTCCGCCTGCGCCGCCACCAGCGCCACCGCTCCCGCCACCTATACCAACCCGATCATCCACGCCGATTATTCCGACCCCGACGTCATCCGCGTCGGCGAGGACTATTTCATGATCGCCTCGAGCTTCCATTTCTCGCCCGGGATCCCGGTCCTCAGGTCCCGCGATCTCGTCCACTGGACGATCATCGGCCACGTTCTCCCGCGCCTCCCGTTCGCGCCCGAATATGACATGGTGCCGCCCTTCACCCTGACCGACGCCACCCAGCGCCCGGTCGGCCCGGGCCTGCGCTACGCCGCCGGCGTGTGGGCGCCGGCCATTCGCCACCACAATGGCCGTTTCCACGTCTATTGGGCGACGCCGACCGAGGGCATCTTCATGTCCAGCGCCGAGCGCGCGGAGGGGCCGTGGACCGCGCCCGTCACCCTCGTCGCCGAGGCCGGGCTCGAGGATCCCGCGCCTTTCTGGGACGAGGACGGCAGCGCCTGGCTGATCCACTCGCGCGTCGGCGCCGGCCCGCTCATCCTGCGCCGGATGAGCCCCGACGGCACGCGCGTGCTCGACGAGGGCAGGGTGGTCGCCGAGGATCCGGTCAACCTGCCGATCCTCGAAGGCCCCAAGCTCCACAGGAGGGACGGCTATTACTACATCTTCGCCCCGATCGGCGGCGTCGAGACCGGCCCGCAGGCGGTCGGCCGCGCCCGCGACATCCAGGGCCCCTACGAATGGCGGGTGGTGCTCGAGCAGGGCAGTACCCCGGTCCAGGCGCCGCACCAGGGCGGCTATGTCGAGACTCCGTCGGGCCAGGGCTGGTTCGTCCATTTCAACTCGACCGGCGCCTTCGGCCGGATCACCTATCTCCAGCCGGTGCGCTGGCAGGACGGCTGGCCGGTCATGGGCGATCCGATCCCCGGCCGCGTCTCCGGCCAGCCGGTCATGACCCACCCGATGCCCGACACCGGATACCCGCCCGATCCCTCGGCCAGGATCCAGGACAGCGACGAGTTCGACGCCGCGACGCTCGGCCACCAATGGGAATGGAACCACAATCCGGTCGCCGCCGGCTGGAGCCTGACCGAGCGCCCCGGCTGGCTGCGCCTGCGCGCGCTCCCGGCCGAGCATCTCGTCACCGCCCGCAACACGCTGACCCAGATCCTCCAGGGCCCGCGCATGCGCGCCACCGCCCGCATCGACGCGAGCCGGATGGCCGACGGTCAGCGCGCCGGCATCACGATGCTGCAGACCCGCCCCTCCTGGCTCGGCCTCGTCCGCGAACAGGGCGCCACCCGCATCGCCTTCGCCGTCGAAGGCGCGGAGACGTTGGGCCCGGTCATTCCGGCCGGCGCGATCCGGCTCGACTCCGCCCGCTTGGGCGCCGCCGCCTCCCGCCGCCCCGCCATGGTCGACCTGCGCGTCGAGGTGACTCCCGACCAGCAGGCCCATTTCAGCTACAGCCTCGACGGCGGCCGCAATTTCACCGGCATGGGCGGCCCCGTCGCCTTGCGCTTCTCCTGGTGGAAAGGCGCCAGGCCGGCCCTGTTCACCTTCCACAAGTCGGCCGACTACGCCGCCCCGCCGAGCGGCTGGATCGACGTCGACTGGTGGCGCGTCGAAACCGCCGACGAGCTCCCCTGATCCCTCCACAGCCCTTGGCGAGGAGGGGACCCTGCGAAGCGTATTTCAGGGACCCCGAATACGAGGCGGCGACGAGCCCAGCCGGCCCCAGTCACCTTTCCCTTGAGGGAGAGGCACCAGTCACCTTCTCCCTGGAGGGAGAGGGCAGGGTGAGGGTGTTCGGTGCTGGAGGTTTGTCATGGCCTCGGAGCGCCACGGGCTGTGGCCCCGCCGTGACCTGATCTCGTTCGTCCTGAGCGAAGCCGAAGGGCGAAGTGGAGAGGCGCTGACCGAGCCAAAGCCCGGCCCACGCTCATTCGTCCGACCCACTCCTGGGAGACTAAGGGCGAACTCGAGTCGCGCGGTCCGAGTCCAGGCCAAACCCAGAACGCGTTCGTCCCGAGCGTAGTCGAGGGGCGCTGGCACAGCGGGCGCGCAGGGCGCCCGGCATGAACATCTCAGTTGCGCCCCTCGCGTTAGCCTGTCCTGAGCCTGTCCTGAGCGAAGCCAAAGGGTGAACTGAGGGGTTAAGTGAATGGGCGCAGACTGAGTTAAAGCCAAACCCGTAACTCGATCGTCCCGAGCGTAGTCGAGGGGCGCTGGCACAGCGGGCGCGCAGGGCGCCCGGCATGAATGCCTCAGGTGCGCCCCTCGACTTCGCCTGTTCTGAGCGACGCCGCAGGCGGCGTGAAGGGCTCGGGACGAACGGTCTATGGAGCGTCGCTCAGGGCAAGTGGGCTCCCGCCGTCGGGACAAATGGGCTCCCGCCGAACGCCCCCCGCCTCGGGCCCGAACCCTAGACCCGCTCCCCCATCCGCATCCGCAGCCCTTCGGCCACGGCGCCGCGCGCATTGTCCGCGACCCGGGTCGGCACGCCGGTCCCTTCCTCGATCCGCCGCGCCAGCAGGGCGGTCTCGGCCGCCCCGCCGGTCAGCAGCAGCCCTTCCTCGAGCACGTCCTGCGACAGCTCGGGCGGCGTGCGGCCGAGCACCTCGCGGACCATCTCGGTGATCGCGGCGAGATCGCGTTCCCACACATGGGCGAGCTCGGCCACCGGCAGCTCGATCGTCCGCGGCAGCCCGCGCGCGCTCTCCAGCCCGCTGACCGAGACCTGCGCCTCGATCTCGTCCGCCGCCAGCCGTCGCGACACGTCGAGCTTCAGCCGCTCGGCCGAGGCGAAGCCGATCCGGAAATGGTGGCGGATGCGCAGGTGATCGATGAGCGCGCGGGTGAGCCCCGCGCCGCCGCCGCGCACGCTCCCCGAGGCGCAGGCGCCGCCCAGCGACACCACCACCGCCTCGACCACGCCGGCGCCGCAATCGACCACCATCGCCCCGCGCGGCGCCTCCAGCTCGATCCCGGCCCCCGCCGCCGCCAGCAGCGGCTCGGGCACGATCTCGGGATGGCTGATGCCGGCATCCATCGCCGCCGCGGCGAGCGACCTCTTCTCGGCCGGGGTCGCGTCGGCCGGCGCCCCGATCAGCGCCCGCGTCCGCCCGAACCGCCGCCGCGGCCGCACCTCCCGCGTCGCATAGCGCAGCAGCTCGCGCGCCGCGTCCATGTCGCTGATCACGCCCTCGCGCAGCGGCGCCACGATCTTCAGCGGCTTCGCCACCCGCCCGACATAGCGCTCCGCCTCGGCCCCGGCGGCGACGAAGGCCGGCACCGCATCGAAGCCGCGAAAGCAGGTGAGCGAGGGCTCGTCGAACGCGACGTCCCCGCTGGCCATCAGCACGGTCGTCCGCGCCGTCCCGAAATCGATGGCGATGTCGGCACGCGCATGGCGGCCGGTCGAGGAGGCATGGAAGAACATGCGCCGGGCTGTAGCAGCCAATTGTGGCGGAAGCGAAGCGGGTGAGCCGGAGGGAAGGGCGGACGGCCGCTTCTTCCCCCTCTCCCCCCGGGAGAGGGCCGGGGTGAGGGCGACGCCTCCTCTCCCCCCGGGAGAGGGCCGGGGTGAGGGCGAGCGACCGTGCCACGCGAGGAATCAGTCGCCCTTCGCCCCCCTCCGCCCAGTCCCCTCACTCCGCCCCGGAATAAACCTCCGCCACCCCCTCGCGCAGCGCCGCCAGCGCTGCCGCATCGTGCCAACGCCCTGCCGCCATCACCCCGATCGGCCGCCGCAGCACCGCCAGATCCTCGAGCGGATTGCCCTCGACGAGCAGAAGGTCGGCCCGCGCCCCCTCCGCGATGATCCCGAACGTCCCGCTCCCCGGCATCGCCCGCGCGACAAACCGCCCCGGCCCGCTTGTCGCCGTGGCCAGCGCCTGGTGGCGGCTGAGCCCCGCCGCCTCGAGCGCGGCGAGGTTGCGGTGCAGCGCGTCGCCCGCCACCAAGCCCGGGATGGTCGGCGCGTCGGTCCCGGCGATGAGGAGCGCGTCCGCTCCGGCCAGCGCTCGCGCGAAGCGGCCGAGAAAGGCCGCCCGCTCCGCCAGGCTGCCGGTCCGCCGCTGATAGCCGCTCCGCCGCCAGTCGATCCTGTCGGCGGGCGACAGGAAGCGCGCCTCCGGCATGTCCAGATAGGCCTGCACCTGCTCCGGGCGGCCCCATTGGCCGGCGATCGCCTGGTAGGTGGCGAGATCAGCGGTTACGGCGACGCCGCTCGCCCTAATGGAGGCGACGGCGCGGACGATCTCGCTTTCGTCCGGCGCCGCCTGGCCATCGTCGCCTTCCGGCATCCGGAAGAATGCGTAGAGGAACTCCTCCAGATGGGCGACCATCGCCTGGCCGGCCGCGATCTGCCGCTCCAGCGCGACCGCCTCGACGCTGTGGCCGACGATGGGCAGCCCCGCCGCGCGCCCTTCCTCCGCCAAGGCGGCGAACGCCTCGCTCGACAGGCCGTTATAGACCTTGATGAAGTCGTAGCCGTTCGCCTTGGCAAGGCGCACCGCCCATCGCGCCGCCTCCGCCGAAGGCACGACGAGGTGGCCGAAGCGCGGCGATCCGTCGACGGCCAAAGCGGCGAGCAGCCGCGGCCCAGGCACCTCGCCGCGCGCCACCGCCGCCCGCGTTCGCCCGACCATCGCATTGGGCGCCTCGCCCATGTCGAGCGCGGTCGTGATCCCGCTCGCCAGCAGCATCGCCAGCGTCTCCCGGTCGCGGACATGGACGTGCATGTCCGCCAGCCCCGGCAGCAAATAGCCCCCGCCGCCGTCGATCACCCGCGCCCCCGCCGGCGCCGCCAGCGCCGGCGCGATCGCCGTGATCCGCCCGTCCCGGACGAGCACGCTCTGACCGCGAAGGACGGTCTCGCGTCCCATGGGGACGATGTTGACGTTGACGAAGAGGGTCGCCGACGGTGCTGCCGGACCGGCCGCAGGCTGCGCGGCCGCGGGCGCCGCGATCCAGGCGAGGAGGAAAATCGCCGCGAGCTGAAGGCTGGCCGGGAGGTGGCGGTGGATGAGTTGGGAGATGTTCATGGGCTGCCGCATAGCATCGGCCGGCGCTAGGATATCGACGATTGAGAATGTGGAGCGACCGCAGCAGCGATCCCGAACCCTTGATCGGGGAGCTGGCCGATGGTTGCGAAGGGTCATCTCAGCCATCGAGTCAAGCCTTGCGTTCGACGAGGCGGGTCTGTGATCGGTCAGGGACACCGATCCGCATCCGGTTCCGCTGAATTGGAGCTTATCTCGGCCGTGCTGAGATCCTTCGAGCGAATGGCGGATGATCGTCGAGAGCCGCCCACCTCACGTATTCGGCAATTCAAATACGATTTCTGTTCCGAAGGTCACCCCCCGTCGCTTGGCAGGAGGCCCTGATGATCCGATGCTTCTCTCGGTTCGCGATGTTCGTGCCCACGTACCAGCCGGGAACAAGCTCCACGACAGTGTGAATGAGATCGGGTCGGTCTGGATAGACCTCGCTTACCGCACTCGCGATATGATTCCGTGTACGTCCCTTTGCAGCCGTAGCTATCTGCGCGATCCTGTCTGGGTGTTCCGCGATTAGTGCACGAAGGAGTTTCAGGAACGCGGCGGTCGCGTCCTTCGCATTCACATCTCGCCCCCTGAATGACGCTAGCGGGTTGAGGGCCATCCCGGCAATGTTGCGCCCGCTTGGGCGGCGACGGACGATGTCATCCCGTCGTTTTGAAGAATGATAGCCAGGATAGCTTCTCGTAAGTCCTCGGCGGGTGCTGACAGATCGACGGTTACAAAGCGGAAACGGTGACCTTGGATGGTCACGGCCTCATCCACGTGGCGCTCAATCGAAGGGTGTAGGAGTATCCCTTCCGCCGTGTCGGCAAGAGCATCTCCTTGGCCGGCTTGTGATCTGAGATATGCATAGAGCTGGTAAATGTGGGCGCTCTTCAGTGCTTCTCCGCCGTGAGGTCGAGCGGTCAGGATCCCCGTGAACTTTGTATCGAGCACCACACGGCGTTTGTTTCTGTGCTGCAGAACGATATCGGCTGCCATACCAGGAAGAAGCGCGGAGATGCCTCGGCTAGGCAGTTCCGCCTGCCAATGAAGAGCCTTCTGCGGCGATATCCGCCAGCCGTCACGACCGTGGAGCTCATGCTTGTAGAGCCCTGCAACAGCCCTTTCGAAAATTCGGCGCAGAAGCCGCTCGTCACGGTCAAGGCGGCTCGCCCTGTCCTCACCGGCGCCTTCCCCAGGAAGCACAAGGTCCAACGCAAGCTCCGCTACCTTGACCATCAGCCGGTCGTCATCCTCATGCCGAGCGATCTGGTCCCGCGACATTTCGGCGCGCGAGGGGCGGCCCGCGGAGACCCCTGACTGGCGAAGGACGCTGGCGAGCCCGGCGCACTCGTGGGCAAGCGCGCGGTTTCCCAGACGCGCGTGCATCGCTTCCAGTGCCGCTCGAACCATCCGGTTGCGGGGTGTGTCGTGACTATGGTCTTCAAAGCGACAGGCGACGCTGCCGCGCTGAAGCAACAGACCCGTTTCAGTGCGCAGCCAGTCGATACGCCCACGAACGCGCGTAAGCACCGCTTCCCGAGGGATATAGGCCCGCGACAGGCTCCGGCGGAGGCGCCTCTCGACTACCTCTACCAGCAGCTTCGCCAGAACGTCCGCGATCTCCGCATCGTCCTCGGCTTTCACGTCGGCTTTGTCCAAAAAGCGGGCAAGGTCGGAAGCGTAGACCAGCAGCAACCAAAGGTTGCGGACCGGGATTCCGGCCTCGCTTCTCCAAGCCGCTCCATCGCCGATGCGGCGGGCTGCGGCCGTCACCCCCTGGTTCCGAGATGCAACTTGGCAATCTGAACTTCAGCCTCCTCCGGTCTATCGTACCAGTATTCCCGGATTAGCGGCGCGATCTCCGTTCGCACGACCTCGCTGTGCCAGCTTGTCCAAGCCGCTTCGTCCGTTCCGGGGGCAGCGAGTGGCGTGACGAAGCTATGACCGACGCAGTACTCCGGGCCAAGCGACCGATCGGCAGCGATTGCATCGTTCACGGTCGCGAGGCCTCTCGCAATTCCGTTCACCAGATCCGGCGGGCAGCCGCGATCCAGGATCCACCGGCGCCAGACGTCGTTCAAGAGCGGCCTCAACGATAGAAAGGCAAAGCGGCGGCGCAGCGCGAGGTCGACGAGGGCCAGTGATCGGTCAGCCAGGTTCATCGTCCCGATGATGTGGAGGTTTTCTGGAATGTAGATGCGTTCCCCGACGCTTCGCGGATATGCCAAGCGCAGCGCCTCGTCCGGGCAGCGCTTGCCATCCTCAATCAGAGTGAGCATCTCGCCCAACACCTGTGCCGGATTTCCGCGATTGATCTCCTCGATCACGAGGACGTACGGCCGGTCAGTGTCAGCGCGAGCCGCCGCCACGATTTCGAGGAACACGCCGTCTGCCAAGCGCAACCCTCCCGCACCGTCGGGCCGCCACCCTCGGACGAAATCTTCGTAAGAAAGTGAGGGTTGGAACTGCACTGCGACCAGCCGCTCAGTGTCTCGCGCGCCCATGAGTGCAAAGCCAAGCCGCTTCGCGAGCCAGGTTTTTCCCGTGCCCGGTGGACCCTAAAGAATGAGGTTCTTCTTGCGGCGCAAAAGGTCCAGTGCCGCATCTATGAAGCCGGCATCAAGAAAACAGCCGTCTGCCATGATCTCCGCGACCCCATAGTCGAGCGGCGCCGGGATTTCTGATTCGGGTTGAGGCAGAATGGCATCGCTGCTCGCAAGGTCTTCTTCGATGGGCCCGATGCGCCACAACTCTTCGAAATTCTGTGGGAGAGCGGCCGCGTAGTCCTCTCCGTCATCCGTGAGCCGCAGGCGACCATTGGCGCCTTGATCGAGCTGCACAAGCCCCGTCAGTTTCGCCCACGCGTAGATGTAGGAGCCAGGCTGTGTCGAGGTCCAGGTCGGGACTAAGTCCTTGAGGCGCTGGCTTACGTCGATCGGGCGGAGCTCGCCAGGCTGGCGCTGCACCATGAGTAGGAGGTGCCCCATGCCGAACACCCGGCCGATTAGAGGACCGCGAAGCACGTGCGCCGGGTGTTCAGCCGTGAGCATCTCGATGCCTCGTTCCGTCGGACGATAGGTGTTTCCCTCCAGCCGAAGCAGGCCAAGCCCTCCCATCGCCTGGGAGATGATGTTTCCCGCCGAGCTGGCGTTCAGCTGTGTCGCCTCCGAGAGGATTACGGCCACGAGATCTTCTCGACTGATGCCCTGCTCGGCTTCGCGCAACATCGCCACAAGCAGGTCGATATTGCCGCTCACGGATGCCAGGCTCCGCCGCTGTGCGCTTGCGGGGAGTAGCGAGAACGGAGGCACCGCGTTCGCTTCCCTGCTCGCAAGGGCGATCTGAACCGCGCCTTCGTCAGGGCGATCGAGCACCTCCTGCCAAAGGAACCAAGAGAACATCGACTGTTCAACTTTGGATTCGATGGTGGGGGCCTCGCCGAGGACGTCGCAGAGCCGCTGACGGATGGCGGGATTCTGCGCGACGAAATCGCCTGGCTGGCGCGCCGCGCCTAGCAGACGCTGCACGCCCAGAGTGCGGCCGGAATCCATGAGACAGGTCATGTCGTCGGGAAACATGGCGGCAAGCAGCCGCACCAGGCGCGCCTTCGGCCGACGAGGCGTGTAGCGGGGGTGTACCACCGCCAGCACATCGTCATAAAGCTTCTGAAGCGCTGCGCCCCGCTGTGCAGGGTCGGCACCGCCCAGCGAGTTCCTCGCCTCGAAGAGCCTTCTCGCCAGTTGTTGGTCGGAGTATGCCTCGACCACAGTAACCGACTGGCCGGGGCCGACGCTGGAAACGGAGGAACTGTCCCAAAGGCGTTCCTGAAAGGACGGCTCCAGCCACCGCGAATCGTCCGCCGCCGCAACGGCGCGGACCTGCTCGATATAGTTGCGGCGCCACTCGGCCCACTCCCCGGCGAGCAGGGCGCGGAATGGGCCGGAATGGAGCTCGAGCAGCTCGGCGGTGGATTTTAGCATCAGCTATTCCTTGGAGAGTGAACAGTGCGCATGGGCAGCGCTTGGAGCGTTTCAGCTTGGCCGACGCGGATGTCCAGCCTTCAAGGCTTGGAGGACATCCTGGCGCGGGGCGTCTTGCCATCGCATTTTCCCCGCAGAACTGTAAGACGTGAGGCCGCTCGTGACGGGCGATCTTCATAACGAATGTGACATAGTGACCAACGAAATTGCACTCGCGCCTGACGCGTGGTTTGCCCACACACTCAACTCCCGCCAGCTCGGATTCAGGCTGGAAGAAGGTTCGGTCCACACCTCGCAGACCATTCTTGCGTCCAACGCTTCGGCCTGATCGCTGCAGTAGGGGTTGAGGCCGAAGCGTGGAGCCGGGCAACCCTGAAAAAAAGATCGTCGAGGAGAACATCCTCGGCAAGCGACCGCAATCAGCTCGCTTGGGTAGTGTGCTGGACATGGCCGCAATTTATGCGCTGGATACGCTGCCGCCGATTACCCGGGCGGCGCTTGCCTTCTGGAATTCGGCGGAGAACCCGTCGCTTCTGCTTGGAGCCTTGGCGGTGGCGCGGGATCCGATCCTTCGGGCCTCCGCGGCCGTCATCCTTGCCGCAAAGCCAGGCGAAGCGATCTCCTTCCGCGAGATGGCAAAATGTTTGGAGAGCCTGTATCCCCGCCGCTTCAGCGCCAGTACGCTGCGTGCAGTGGGGGAAAGGGTGCGTTTCTTCCTGGGGGCAGATGGGACACCTCTCCGAAGGCCGCCCGCGTCGGCGAATGACAGCGCAGGCGGACGCCGCCACCGCCGCTTTCGCCGTGTTCCTCGCCCTCTGCAGCGGTTACGCGGGCGCGGCGGCCCTCACATCCAACTGGATGCGCATGCTCGACGTCAGTCATGAACAGGCACTCAGCCTGCTGCGCCGTGCAGAGGCACAGGGCGATGTTCGCGTTCGGGTCGCCGGCCACGTGCTCGCCCTGCGCCTTCGCCGGCATCTGGCGGGTGAGCGAGGGCCTGCGCCGTTTCGCCTTTTTGACCTGCGAACCCAATCCCCTGGTCGCGCCGCTCCACCCCAAGGCGATGCCGGTCATCCTCGCGCCCGAGGATTATGATCGGTGGCTGGACGGTGAGGCGGCGGACGCCTGCTCGCTCGCGCAGCCCTTTCCGTCGCAGCTGATGCGGGTGGGGTAGGGACTGGGGACTGGGGACTGGGTGCTGGGGACGGGCCCTCAATCCCACCACAGATACCAATATTCGCTCGCCATCAGCCCGGCGGCGAGGCGGGCGAGGGTGCCGACGCCCTGGTCGACGATATCGGGGCAGAAACGGTAGAGCTCGCGCGCCAGCGCCATCGCCGCCTCGCGCGTCTCCGGCCGGCGCGCTGCGCGCAGGTTCATGGTGTCGCCGTTGATGCCGACCAATTCGGCGCCGTAGCGCTCGTGCCAGGAACGCAGCGCCGCGGCATGATATTCGGGGGGCGGGCAGGCATTCCACCCGCCCCAGCGCAGATAGGCCGGCACCTCCCAGCTCGACCGCGTCGGCAGCACCAGGATGTGGACCAGCTCGTAAAGGCGTCCGGTCGACAGGTCGGTGTGGACGGTGGGGCCGAGCACGGTGACCTCTCCCAGCTCGGCGTCGCTCGGCCACTCGCCGTCGGGCGCGGTCAGATCCTCCGGCGGATAGCCGCCTTCCCAGCCGAGATAATGCTCCGGCGCGCGCAGCCGCTCGGCGGCGGCGAGGATCTCCGCCGGCGATCGCGGCGTGCGTGTCCGCGCCCGCGCCGGCTCCGGGACCGGCGCCGAATCGCCAGGCCCGAACGGCGCGGCGATCCGCTCCAGCGCCGCATCGTCGCCGATCATCACCGGCCAGCCGTCGCCGGCCGCGGCGATCCGCTGATGCTCGCCCCAGGCATCGCCGCCGGGGACGGTCACCAGGCGCCCGGGCAAGGCGGCGATCCGCCGTGCATGTGCCGCTTCGGCCTCCGCGCGCGGCGCGGCCGGGGGCGGGCCGGGATCGGCCTGAATCGCCGCGGCCCATGTCCGGTGAGACAGCGCCGCATATCCCCCGGCGGCCAGGCCGCCCAGCAGGGTCCGCCGTGTCAGCATATGTTTCCCCCTCGCTCGTGCCGCCGGGCGCCCATTCCCGCCCTCGCCTTGCTTATCCACCCCATCGCGCCCATATCAGCCCGGCTACGGTCGCACAAAGACGGTCTTCGGCGCTTTGCGGCTCCTTCTTCCCTCTCTCGCTCCCCAGGCATAAGGCGCGCCATTTCCGGCGGGTCCAGCAGAAGGAAGACGGACATGCCCACCGGCACAGTCAAATTTTTCAATACCCAGAAGGGTTTCGGTTTCATTCAGCCCGAAGAGGGCGGCAATGACGCCTTCGTCCATATCAGCGCGGTCGAGAAGGCCGGCATGAACAGCCTCGTCCAGGACCAGCGCCTGACCTACGAGCTGCAGACGGACCAGCGCGGCAAGACCAGCGCGGTCAACATCCAGCAGGCCTGACCGCGCCAGCGGGTCGGCTCCCGCGGAACGGATCGCTCGCGATCCCTCCGCCGGGACAGTGGAAAGGCGGCCGGGCAACCGGCCGCCTTTTCCGTTGGTGGACCAGGCGCCGTAGATCCTCCCCTTCGAGGGGAGGGGGATCAAGCGTTGATCAGGTCGCTGCTTCCCCCGGAAGCAGCTGCGCAGCGCGGGGCGCTGCGCAGCTGATCAAGGTGGAGGGGTGTCAGCGTTACCGCCATCCACGGTCACGTCGCCTGACACCGGCGCTGACACCCCACCACCGCCCTTCGGGCGGTTCCCCTCCCCTCGAAGGGGAGGATTGGAAGCGCCGCTACCGCGTCCCGTCGCTCGCCCCGCGCGCCCGCATCCGCTCCGCCGCCCACGCCTCGGCCGCCTCGCCGCAGCGCCAGCTGAACAGGCTGTCGCCGGCCGCGTCGCGGACCGCGCGGCACGGCGCGCGCACCTCGCCGCGGGCGGGGTCGCGATAGACGATCTGGCCGCGCATATTGTCCTCGTCCACCCGCGCCAGCTCGAC
This sequence comes from Sphingosinicella terrae, assembly GCF_003347635.1. GTDB lineage: Bacteria > Pseudomonadota > Alphaproteobacteria > Sphingomonadales > Sphingomonadaceae > Allosphingosinicella > Allosphingosinicella terrae. Next base: position 984,792 of record NZ_QDFY01000001.1, on the reverse strand, counting down.
CTGGTCGACCTCGCCGATCGCCTCGAACCGCTCGCGGATCATCGCCTCCATCTCGGCGATCGTGCCCGCGTCGATCGTCTGCACGCAGCCATAATCGTAGCCGCCCTGGCCGTCGCGCCGCGCGGTGCAGTTCAGCCGCCGCTCGCGGCCGAGATTGTCGCGCATCACCGCATGGCCCACCATCGAATTGGCGCCGGCCGGCTCCAGCTCCACCGCCTCGACCACGCCCTGCGCCGCCAGCTGCTCGCGCACGAGAGTCTCGATCGCCTCCGCCTCGCTCGGCCCGCCGCCGCAGCCGGCCACCGCGGCGATCGCCGCCGCCGCCGCGGCGAATCCCAAAGCAAGCCTCATCCCCGTCTCCCGCTCCGCAATTGGGTTGTCGCCCGATCGTTCCGCCCGCGCAACCCTCGAAGCCCGACGCCGCCGCATAGCCCCTCTCCCCCCGAGGGAGAGGGGTTGGGGTGAGGGAACGAAGTGCATAAAGACCCGCCCCGTCAAAGCCCCTCTCCCCTTGCGGGAGAGGGGTTGGGGTGAGGGAACGAAGTGCAAGAAGTCCCTCCGCCGCCCGCGCACGCCACTCCCGCCGCTCCCTCACCCTGCGGCTTCGCCGCTTCCCTCTCCCGCAAGGGGAGAGGGGGGAAGTGCAGCCGATGTTCTTGACTTGTTCCACGCTCTCTGCTACACGCTTTCTTCCCGGGCCCCCACCGCTGCAGCGGAGCGCGCGGACGCGAATTCTCAGGCTTTGACATCGTCGAAACCCCATGCGGCCCTTCGCCAGCGCCTTGCGCGCCCAGGCGGGAAGCGCCGCGAAGCGATCGCTGCCCCCGCGCCGGCGCGAGGGCGCGAACGGAAGATGTGTAGCGAACGCGCCCGGCGCAGGCGGCGCAGCCCTTCCGGAAGGGCTGCCCCTCCGGCGCCGGGCCCGCCGCGCATCCGCGGCACGATCGGCGCCTTGCCCTATGCCACCGCCCGCGCCTCCCGCGCCTCCCGAGCCGCCGTCGCGCCTGCCGAAGCCGGTCCGCGGCGCCTCGAAGGGCGGGATGAGGCCTATCGAAGGGGCGCGTCGGAACCCGATGGCACCCGTCACCTTCGTCACCTTTCCCCGTCCCGCCTTCCCCCGTCCCACCCAGGCGGGCACTCCGAGCGAGCGAAACGCGCCTTTGAAATTGACGAAATTGACGACCCCCAGGGAAACCGTAAAATTGGACGGCGCCGCCCGCCGTACCGCCTATGATGGGGGGGCGGGCTTCGCGCCGCGCGGCCGGGCCAGGCGCCCGTCACGCTGATGCAATCTGTCGGGATGCCTGGCTCTCGAGTGCAGGATCGCCGCATCTTCCCGGGAGTGGTCAATGCCGGATGAGCGTCGGGCGAGGTTGCTCGAGCTCCTTGCCCGAGTAGGGGAGGAGCTGCTGTCGCCGATGGACCCCCAGATCATGGCGGGCCGCATCTTCGACATCCTGCGTGACGAGCTCGATCTCGACGCCTTCTTCAACTACGAGGCGGCGGGCGTGGGGCGGCTGCGCCTCGTCGCCCATCACGGCATCAGCCCGGAGCAGGCCGAGGAGGCAGCCGATCTCGCCTTCGGCCAGGCGGTCTGCGGCATGGTCGCCGAAGAGCGCAAGCCGATCTACCGCATCGGCATACAGGCCTCGGACGAGCCTTGCCTCTCCTTCGTCAAGGCGGTCGGCCTCGAATGCTATGCCTGCACGCCGCTGGTGGTGAATGACGAGCTGCTCGGCACGCTGGGCTTCGGCCGGCGCTCCGCGCCCTGCTTCGCGGAGGACGAACTCTCCTTCCTCCGCACCGCCTGCCACTACGTCGCCCTCGCCAAGCATCGCGCCCGCGAGCGGGTGCGCGAGCTCGAGGACATGCGCCGGCAGCGCGATCTCCTGCGCGAGAAGGCGGCGCTTCGCGCGCGCCTGTCGGAGATGAACCAGCTCGACGGCATGACGGCGATCGTCGCCACGCTGGCGCACGAGCTCAATCAGCCGCTCACCGCCGCCGCCAACTTCCTCTCCGCGACGCCGCTGCTGATCCCGCGCGATACCGCCAAGGCGGTCGAGGCGTGCGAGGCGGCCCGCCGGCAGGTGCTGCGCGCCGGCGGGATCGTCCGGCGGATCAGCGACCAGATCAAGGGCCGCAACGATCACCATGCGGTCGCCGTCGCCGCGATGTTCGAGGAGGCGCTGGCGATCGCCGAAGCCGCCGGCATCTCGGCCGGGATCGCGGTCGAGACCCGGGTCGATCCCGGTGCCGAGCAGGTCAAGGGCGACCGCATCCAGATCGTCCAGGTGCTCGGCAATTTCATCCGCAACGCCTGCCAGGCGATGGAGCGGGTGGCCCAGCCGCGGCTGATCCTGTCCGCCCGGCGTCACGGCATCGATCGCGTCCGCATCGCCGTTTCCGATTTCGGGGAGGGGCTGGACGCGGAGACGATCGGCGATCTGTTCGATCCTATCCGGATCAGCGATTCCGGCCTCGGCCTCGGCCTCGTCATCTGCCGCGCGATCGTCGATGCCCATGGCGGCGACATCTGGGCTGAGGCACGCGCCGAGGGCGGCGCCGACTTCTGCTTCACCCTGCCGTCCGCCTGACACGGCCTGCCTCGCTGCCGGGCCCATCGGCACCCCTTCCGTCGACGCCGCCCTTGCATCCGGCCGCCAAAAGGCCCACATTGGGACCTGCTACGGTCGCAAATAGACGGTCTTCGGCGCTTTGCGGCTCCTTCTTCCTTCTCTCGACTCCGGCACCGGCATTCCGCCAATCCCGGCGGCGCCACAGAAAAGGAAGACGCATATGCCCATCGGCACCGTCAAATTCTTCAACGCCCAGAAGGGCTATGGTTTCATCGCGCCTGAAGGCGGCGGCAACGACGCCTTCGTGCACATCAGCGCCGTCGAGCGCGCCGGCATGAGCACGCTCAACCAGGACCAGCGCGTGTCCTACGAGCTCGAGACCGACCGCCGCGGCAAGACCAGCGCGGTCAACCTCGAGCAGGCGTAAGCCCGCTCCGACAGGCGCAAGGCCGCAAGGCCTTTCGCCCCGTCGACAAGAAAAAGGCGGCCGGGCAACCGGCCGCCTTTTTCGTTGCGGTGGGGATCGGGAGGCTCGGATGGCTGCCCCTCGCGGCGTAGTCGTCCTCGGACTGGGACTTCCCAACCCGGACTACCGTTCGCCCTGAGCCTGTCGAAGGGCCTCCCTGCACTTCTGCGGCAAGGAGGATACAAGGGCTTCGACAAGCTCAGCCCGAACGGGGTGACGCAGCCCGAGGCTGCCCGCCCCTATTTGTTCGCGAACTCGCCCGCGACGGCGCCATATTTTTCCTTGGCGTAGTTGCGCGCGGCGGTGGCGGTCTCGAATCGCTCGTCGACCATCGTCGCGGTCACCACCGGGAAATTCTGGCTGTTGAAGCGCGTCTCGCGCACGGTCAGGCGGTAGCTGCCCGCCTCGTCCTTCGCGATCAGGAAGGGGCGCGTCTTGGCGCGGTCGCGGTCCGGCGCGCCGCTCAACCGACCACTCCCTCGACGATCGAGGCGAGCTCGAAGCGGCTCAGCGTCCCGGGGGCGGCAAGGCCCAGGACGGGGATTGCGAGGATCGGGACGATCTCGGCCACCTTTGCGGCGACGGGACGCGGGGAAGGATGGGTGCGGCTCGCGGCGCCGTCCGGCGCCTGGCGCCTCGGCGGCCATTTCTGCCGTCTGTGATGGTCTCTCATGTCAGTGTCTTTCTTCATTCGCAAGTCTCGAAGGCGCGGCCGGGCCGCGCCTTCTCATCGCCGCCTGAACTGGCGGCGCGCGCCGGGCGAGGCGCTCGCGATCTTCTCGCGATAGACGATCCGGCCCTTGGTGAGATCGTAGGGGGTCATCTCGACATGGACCCGGTCGCCGACGATCGATCGGATGCGGTAGCGCCGCATCCTTCCCGCCGTATAGGCGATGATCCGATGGTCGTTATCGAGCATGACGCCGAAGCGTCCGTCTGGCAGGATCTCGTCGATCCGGCCTTCAAGGGTCATCAATTCCTCTTTCATCCGCGCTCCTCGTCAACGGCAATGCCCGCACGGCGGCCTCGCGGCGCGGGGCCAAGCAGCTTGGAAGGGAGAGGGCGGCACGACAGGCCGCCGGTCCGTTGCAGGCAACGTCAGCCCCACCGATATGGGCGCGAAAGGCCGCGGATGCAATGCGGACGGCCAGAAACCGGCCCGATCGCCGCGTCCGTCCGCGCGGGCAGGGCCGCTCGTGGCCGTCAATTGGTCATCCGGGCGCGCCCGTGCTAGGAAGGGCGCATCACCCTTCCGCCCCGCAAGCACGGATGTGACTGGGAGAGACTTCGCGCTCCCGCTTGCCCGCAAGGTGAAGCTTCATGACCGATCAGGATCTCAACACGGCCGCCACGGCGGCGGGGGTGCCGGCGCGCCCCGGCGCCACCGAGCCGCGGCGCAAGCGCCCCGAGGACACGCCGCAGGGCTGCCGGGCGCTCGCCGCCGCCGATCTCGACCGGGCGGGTGCCGCCGATGCCGGCCATGCGACCGATCGCTTCCGCCACAGCGCCGCCACCTGGACCGCGCGCGCCGACATGCTCGACCGGCTCGAGGCGAAGTTCCGCGCGCGCACCCACGGGTCGGCCGAATGACGGACCGCTTCCCCGTCATCGCCTGCCTTCTCGCCGCTTCGCTCGCCGCCGCCGGCTGCGCCCGCTCCGAATCCTCGGACGACGCGACCGCCTCGGTGATCGACACCCAGAACGCGCTCGACCGCGAGGAGGAGGCCGACACCGCCCGCCGCGCCGCCTCGCTGGAAGCGGCCGGTGCCCGCGGCCGCGCCCAGGCCAAGCAGTCCCTCGATGCCGAGGCGGAGCGCCTGGCGCGCTCCGAGGCGGAGCGCCTGGCGCGCTAGCGCGACGCGCAGTCTGGCTTTATCGTCCGGCAACGCGAAAATCGCGGCAATCCAGCGGCCTGGAGCGGCCGTTCCGATGCTGTCGGAGCACAGCCTGCCAGAGCGATGTCTCGTCGGGTGGGGACCATCCGACGACTCGGAAATCGCGACATATCAGGCGTCGACGAGCTCCCGCTCGCCGCGCATCACCTGCAGGAAGGCGGGGTCGAACTCGGCGATCCTGGCCAGGCGGTCCCAATCGTGGAGCTCGACCGTGCGGCCGGCGAAGCGAACCAGCGCGTCCCCGCGCATCGCCTGCAGCGTCCGGTTCACGTGGACGGCGGTGAGGCCCATCGCGTCGGCGAGCTGGTTCTGGGTGATGTCGAAGGCGAAGGCGGCGCGGCGGCCGAGGCCGGCCTGCTCCATCCGCACCCCCATCTCGCACAGCAGGTGCGCGATCCGCGACTGCGCACTCTTGCGGCCGAGATTGACGACCCATTTCGCGAGGATCGAGGCGTCGGCGATGGTGTCCCTCCAGAAAGCGAGCGCCAGCCCGGGATGCTCGCTCGCCACCCGCTTCAGCTCGGCGTGCGGGACGTGAAGCACGGTCGTCGTGGTGAGCGCCTCGATGCCCCAGCTCGCCACCGGCGCGACCACCGACTGGAGATCGCAGATGTCGCCCGGAATGTGCAGGGCGGTCAGCTGCCGGCGGCCGTCCGCCAGCTGGTCGAACCGGGCCGCGAGCCCGTCCACGACCAGGCAGCAACTATTCACCTGGTCGCCGAGCAGGACGATGTCGCGATGCGCCCGGACCTGCGCGACCTGGCTCTTCAGGCCGAGCACGGCCTGCCGCTCCGCCTGCGCGAGCTCCGATCGTCTCAGCAACCGGCCGAGGAAGAGGGATAGCGGCTTCTGGTTCGAATGGGTCATGGCGCTCCACGCCTTTTTCGGCGGGAGCTCGGATCATCTCTCAGCCACAGGAGCGCCGATGCCTGTCCTGTGATGATCGTAGTATAACCCAGATCAGCAGGAGAGCCAAATGCGGCCGCGTCAGCGCGGCCGCCGTTCCAGGTAGAGATAGTCCGGGGTGAACTCGGCGCGCTTCTGCAGGCCCTCCCAATCCTCGATGTCGACCATCCCGTCGCGGATCGCGACCAGGCCCCCCTCGCGCAGCTCCTTGAGCATGCGGTTGACGTGGACCGAGGTCAGGCCGAGGCACTCGGCGAGGTCGGTCTGGGTGAGGCCGAGCCGATAGCTGAAGCCGTCGGTCAGGCCGACCAGCCCGAGCCGGACGTAGAGCTCGCACAGGAGATGGGCGATCCGGGCCGCGGCGGTGCGTCGGCCCAGCGACAATTCCCACTCGCGGTGGATGGCGGCGTCCAGATTGGTGCCGAACCAGTAGAGGCGGGTGAGGTGAGGATGGTCGTCGGTGATGCGGCGCAGATCGTCATGCGCCACCACCGCGATCGTGCATCGGGTCAGCGCCAGCACGTCGTGGTCGAGGCGCTTCAGGGTGAAGCTGTGCAGGTCGAGGAAGTCGCCGGCGACGTGGAGCTCGGTGATCTGGCGCTCGCCGTTGCGGAGGTCCTTGTAGCGGCAGGCGATGCCGTCGAGCAGCATCGTGCTCTCGCTCAGCACCTCGCCGGCCCTGATGAGCCGCGTGTCGGCGCGAACGTGACGAAGCTCGCGGACGATCGACCGGATCGCCTGCTCCTCCTCGGGCGTCACTTCGTCGCGCGCCCGCAGCTTCATCAGGTGGCGTTCGATCATGCCGCGATCCCGGGTTTCGATCCGTCGGCGGGCGGGCCGGTATGCACCGTGACGGCCTCGGCGAAGGGGATGGTGAGGAGGAGCGCGCCCGCCGGATCGCGCACCTCGATGCGTCCGCGCAGGTCGATCTCGCCGGCCCGGGCTTCCTCGCTGAGCATCGATCGCACCCCGTCGATAGCGCGGGCGCGCGCCGCCTCGAGGTCAGGAAGCTCGCTGCCCTCTTCGTCCTCGACGTAGCCGAAGCGGTTTCGGACGTGGAAGAAATAATGGGGCATGGCGGGCTCAACTCACGCCAGGCGGCCTTGTTCAATATCGCCTTCCGGGCGAACCTCGAAGCCGCCGCGGCGCGCAATCGCCGCTAGGAACGGATCGGCTTGTCGAGCGGATCGGTGAGCGCCCATTTGCCGTCGCCCGGCTTGTTCATCGGCCGTCCGCAGCCCTCGCACAGCCCGACCAGGCCGAGCGGCCGGCGGGCGATCGAGCTCAGGGAAGGGCGGTGGAAGCCGAACAGGCAGGGAAGCGACATCAGCGGATACCTCGCCGGAATATCTACAGCGGAACAGAGGTTTGCGACAGACGCCGCGCGCCTTCGCCGGCGATTTTGCGGGCCGGTGTGGCCCGCGGGTGACGCCGACTGGCGGATTGTCAGGCCAATCCGGCGGCGCTAGCCGGGGCCTGAACGACCGGCCGGAGCCCGACCCGATGCACAATGGATCCTGCCTGTGCGGCGCCATCACCTTCGAGGTCGCGGGCGACCTGCCCGGTCCGGACGGCTGCCACTGCACCGCCTGCCGCAAGAGCTCGGGCCATTACTTCGTGTCGGCCGACGTGCCACGATCGGCGCTGACGATCCGCGGCGAGGACAAGCTCACCTGGTACCGGTCCTCGGCCAAGGCGCGCCGTGGCTTCTGTAGTGTCTGCGGCGCCTCGCTCTTCTGGGATCCGATCGGCCGCGACTGGACCGGCATCGCCATGGGCGCCTTCGACGGACCGACCGGCACCCGCCTCGCCGTCCATGTCCACACTGCCGAGAAAGGCGATTATTACGACATTGCCGACGAGGTGCCTCGGTTCGAACGCCTCCCCCCGCACCCCCACGCGCCTGCCGAGGCCGGCTGACGCGTGGCCTCCTGGCGAAGGCCGAAGACTTGTTCGTGCGGATAGGCTGCCGGGGGAGGCGGTGGTGGACGCACTAGGGCTCGAACCTAGGACCCGCTGATTAAGAGTCAGCTGCTCTACCAACTGAGCTATGCGTCCATTGCCGTGCGGCAAGCGCGAGGGCGGGGCCGCTCGCGAGAGGCGCATTTAGGGAGGGTCGCGGCGGAATGCAACACCTGCGCGGCATCCCGATGACGTCGCGTTGCGTTTGGGCTGCGGAGCCTTGTTGCCATGCCTGTCGCGAGCCAGATCCGCCTGAACCGGAAGCGCGTGCATTCCGCGCTCGCGGTGGCGCTGTTGCATGGACTGATCGCATGGCTGCTGGTCACGGGCCTTCGCTTCGAGCCGCCGACGCGGTCCGGTTCCGATCTCAAGCTGTTCGACGTCGCCGAACCTCCGCCTCCGGCCGAGTTGCCCTCGATCCCGGCCGAGGCGCCGAGCGAGGCCGAATCGGGCGCTGCGGCGCCGCCGGCGCTGGAGGCGGAGCCGATTCCGGTGGCGGCGCCCGAGCCCGTCGTGCCCGTGCCGCGACCGCACTTGCCTGCGGCCCCCGTTGCGGGTGAGGGAGCGGCGCCTTCGGCGGGCGGCGCGCCGGCCGAAGGCCCGGGCACGGGCGCCGGCGGCGCGGGCATCGGCACCGGCGCGGGGGCCGGCGGCACCGGTGGCGGGGCCGGCGGATTGTCCGCGCGCGCGCGCCATGTCGGCGGGCGGATCCGCAACCGGGATTATCCCCGAAGCGCGGTGCGGGCGCGCGCCCAGGGGGAGGTGTTCGCGCGGCTCCGGATCGATGCCGACGGGCGCGTCACCGATTGCCGGATCGCACGCTCCAGCGGCCACGAGGCGCTGGATGCGGCGACGTGCCGTTTGATCCTCGAGCGTTTCCGCTTCGAGCCCGCGCGCGACGGCCGCGGCGACCCGGTCCCGGATGTGGGTGGCTGGCTGCAGCGCTGGTGGCTCGAGGGCGACTGAGGCGCTGTTCGCGCCGTGCCTTCAGCTGTCGATGTCGCGCGTCCTCGTCTCGGGCAGGAACAGGGCGCCAATGACGACGGTCGCGCCGGCGATGATCACCGGATACCACAGGCCGTCATAGATGTTGCCTGTCGCCGCGACGATGGCGAAGGCGGTGGTCGGCAGAAAGCCGCCGAACCAGCCATTGCCGATATGATAAGGCAGCGACATCGAGGTGTAGCGGATCCGCGCCGGGAACAATTCGACCAGCAGCGCCGCGATCGGGCCGTAGACCATCGTCACGTAGAGGACGAGGATGACGAGGATCAGCACGACCATCGGCCGGTCGATCGCGTCCGGATCGGCCGCCGCCGGATAGCCGGCGGCGGTGAGCGCGGCCTGGCCGGCCGCCTGGAATTCGGCGATCGCCGCCTGCCGCGCTTCGGGCGCCAGGGCGGCCGGGGCGGGAGCGGCCAGGGTCGCGGCGCCGATCCGGACGGCGGCGGTCGTGCCGGCCGGCGCCGCCTCGTTGGCGTAAGAGAGCCCGGCGCGGGCGAGCCAGGACTTGGCGATGTCGCAGCTCGTCCGGTCGAAGCGGTTGCGGCCGATCGGGTCGAATTGGAGCGAGCATTCGGCCGGGTCGGCGATCACGGTGATCGCGGCGCGCGCCTGCGCCTCGGTCAGCGCCGGATTGGCGGCGCTGGCCAGCGCCTGGAAGAGCGGGAAATAGGTCAGGGCGGCGAGGGCGCAGCCGGCGAGGATGATCGGCTTTCGCCCGATCTTGTCCGACAGCCAGCCGAACAGGATGAAGGCGGGCGTCCCGATCGCGAGCGCGATCGCGATGAGGATGTTGGCGGTGGCGCCGTCCACCTTCATCATCCGCTCGAGGAAGAAGAGGGCGTAGAACTGGCCCGCATACCAGACCACCGCCTGGCCGGCGACGGCGCCCATGAGGGCGATCAGCACCCATCGGAGGTTCGACCAGCGGCCGAACGCCTCGGTGAGCGGCGCCTTGGAGGTGGTCCCTTCCGCCTTCATCCGCTTGAAGACCGGGCTTTCCTCGAGCTGGAGGCGGATCCACAGCGAGACGGCGAGCAGCCCCAGGGAGATCAGGAAGGGCAGGCGCCAGCCCCAGGCGGCAAAGGCCTCCTCGCCGATCAGGGTGCGGATGCCGATGACGACGAGCAGCGCCGCGAACAGGCCCAAGGTCGCCGTCGTCTGGATGAAGCTGGTATAGAGGCCGCGGCGATGGTTGGGCGCATGCTCGGCGACGTAGGTCGCGGCGCCGCCATATTCGCCGCCGAGCGCGAGCCCCTGGAGCAGGCGCAGCAGCACCAGCATCACCGGCGCGGCGACTCCGATCGAGGCGTAGCTCGGCAGCAGGCCGACGGCGAAGGTCGACAGGCCCATCAGCCCCATCGTCACCAGGAAGGTGTTCTTGCGGCCGACGAGATCGCCGATCCGGCCGAACAGGATCGCACCGAACGGCCGCACCGCGAAGCCGGCGGCGAAGGCGGCGAGGGCGAAGATGAAGCCGGTCGTCTCGTTGACGCCGGAGAAGAACTGGGCGGAGATGATCGAGGCGAGCAGGCCGTAGAGGTAGAAGTCGTACCATTCGAACACGGTGCCGAGCGAGGAGGCGGTGATCACCAGCTTCTCGCTCTGGCCCGCCCGGTGATGCTTCGGCAGCGTCTCCGCCCGATCGGTCATCCGCTCCATCCCCTCCTGTTCTCTATGGGTGTGAGCGTTACCACAGGGACGGGAGAGGGGAAGGTGGTTTGTCGGGAGGGTGCGCCGGGACCCTGTTCCGGCTCAGTCGCCATTCCCTCGGCGCGGATCGAGTCGGTTCTGGCGGTCGATCGACATCAGCACGCCCAGGCAGATCATCACCGTCATCATCGCCGAACCGCCATAGGAGACGAGCGGCAGCGGGATGCCGACGACCGGCGCCAGGCCCATCACCATCATCATGTTGATGGCGACGTAGAAGAAGATGGTCATGGTGAGGCCGGCGGCGGTCAGCTTCTCGAACTTGCCGCGCGAATCGAGGGCGACGCCGAGGCCCCATTTCAGGATCATCGCGAAGCAGAAGATGATGAACAGGCCGCCGAGCATGCCCCATTCCTCGGCCATGGTGGCGAAGATGAAGTCGGTATGGGGCTCGGGAAGGAAGGCGAAATGGCTCTGGGTGCCCTGGAGGAAGCCGTTGCCGGTGAGGCCGCCCGATCCGATTGCGATCTTGGACTGGGTGATGTGATAGCCGGTGCCGAGCGGATCGGCCTCGGGATCGAGGAAGATGGCGATCCGGTGGCGTTGATATTCGTGGAGCACGAAATTGTAGGCGATCGGGATGGTCACGGCGACCGCGGCGCCGGCGCCGACGAAATAGCGCATCGGCAAGCCGGCCAGGAACATGATGGTGGCGCCGCCGGTGGTGACGGCGATGGCGGTGCCGAGGTCGGGCTGGAGCATGACCAGAGCGGCGGGAAAGCCGATCAGCACCAGAGCCGGCCAGACCGCCGTCCAGCGGGTGAGCTCGCGCGCCGGCAGCATGTCGTAGAAGCGGGCGACGGCGATCACCACGGCCGGCTTCATCAGCTCCGAGGGCTGGATCCGGATCGGGCCGAGGTCGAGCCAGCGCTGGGCGCCGCCGCCCATCGCGCCCATCGCCTCGACCAGCATCAGGAGGACGAGCACGCCGCCATAAGCGAGGAACGCCCACTCCTTGTAGAATTGCGACCGGAAGAAGCTCATCACGATCGCCATGCCGAGGAAGACGACGAAGCGTATCCCCTGCGGCAGCGCCCAGGTCAGAGCTCCGGCCGCCGAGGAATAGAGGATGAGCAGCCCGAACCCGGTTAGCGCGGTGACGACGATGAGCAGCTTCCACGGCAGCACCGCGAAAGGCGAGGGGATGTGAAGGCGCCGCATGGTCAGAATCCCCGACGCGTGCGGGCAAACCTTCTCCCCTTGTGGGAGAAGGATACGAAGTCTTGGCGACGAAGGAGCCTAGGCGAAGTTGGATAAGGGGTAAGCGGAGCAAGGCTCCGCGCGCCGCCGGTGGCGGCGCACCCCTCACCCCAGCCCTCTCCCTCAAGGGGAGAGGGGGCAGAGGGGCCCATCTCCATCATGCCCCCTCCGCCTCGCCGCCGCCCGGCGCGCTGCCCCGCGCGGCCCAGGCTTCGGCGCGGCGCTGCATGCGCTCGGCGATATTGCCGCCCCATTGCTGCTCGAGCGGGAGCAAGGCGGCCATCGCCTTGTCCTTGTCGAACAGATAGGTGAGCACGTCCTTGACCACCGGCGCCGCGGCGCGGGAGCCGCCCATGCCATGCTCGATGACGCAGGCGCCGGCGTAGAGCGGCCGGTCGTAGGGGGCGAAAAAGACGAACAGGCCGTGGTCGCGGTAGCGCCATTCGCCGCCCTGGCCGCGGCTGGAGCTGGCGCCGAGATTGCGGACCTGGGCGGTGCCGGTCTTGCCGCACATCTCGATGTCCGGGAAGGGCAGCCGCGAGCGGCCGGCGGTGCCGGCGCCGTTGACCACCTCCCACATGCCGTGGCGCACCGTCTGGAACTGATCGGGCGAATAGGGAAGGGGCCCGGGATCCGGGCCTTCGCCGGCGATCAGGCGCGGCCGGACCCTCTTTCCCGCGGCGATGCAGGCCGCATAGGTGGCGAGCTGCAGCGGATTGAGGATGACATAGCCCTGGCCGATCGAGGCGTTGAGCGTGTCGGACTCGGTCCAGTCGCGGCGATAGAAGGCCTTCGGGTTGCGGTCGTAGCGCCTTTGCTTCCAGGCGCTGTCGGGCACGGTGCCGTAGCTCTGGCTGACCACCGGCAGCTCGAAGCGCTCGCCGAGGCCGAGCTCGCGCCAGACCGGGGCGATCCGGTCGAAGCCGACGCGGCGGCCCATCGCGTAGAAATAGGTGTTGCAGCTGCGCGCGATGGCGGTGTGCATGGTCATCGGGCCGTGCCGCCCGAGGCACTGGAAGAAGCGGTTGCCGAGCTGATAGCCGCCCGGGCAATTGACCCTCTCCTCGGGATCGATGCCGGCCGCGAGCAGAGCGAGCGAGTTGGCGGGCTTGATCGTGGAGCCGGGCGGATAGAGCGCGTTCAGCGCCTTGTTGAGCAGGGGCTTGCGCTCGTCCTCGGCAAACATCGCCCATTCGCTGCGGCCGATCCCGTCGGTGAAGGCGTTCGGATCGTAAGCCGGCATCGAGGCGAGGCAGAGGATGTTGCCGGTAGCGCACTCGATGACGACGCAGCTGCCCGATTCGTCGCCGAGGCGGCGGGCGGCGAAACTCTGCAGGCCGGCGTCGATCGTGGTGTGGAGCGGCGGACCGCTGCGATCGGGAAGGGTGCGAAGCTCGCGCACGAGCCGCCCGCGGGCGGTGACCTCGACCCGGGCGGCGCCGGGCACCCCGCGCAGCCGCTGCTCCATCACCTGCTCGAGCCCCTCCTTGCCGATCTTGAAGCCGGGCGCGATCAGCAGCGGATTGCGGTCCTCCTCCTCATATTCGTCGCGATTGGGCGTGCCGACATAGCCGATCAGGTGGCCGACCGCGGCCCCTTCCGGATAGTAACGCGAGAAGGCGCGCAGCGGCGACACCCCGGGAAGCTCGGGCAGCCGCAGCGACACCGCCGCGAACTTCTCGAAGGAGAGATGCTCGGCGACCGGCACCGGCTGGAAGCCCGCCGCCGCCTCGAGGCCCTGGCGGATGCGCTGGACGTCCTCGGGGGAGAGACCGAGCAGGCGGGTCAGCTCGGCGATCACCCGGTCGGGATCCTCGAGCCGGTCGGGGATGAGGTCGACCCTAAAGTCGCTGCGATTGACCGCCATCGGGTGGCCATGGCGGTCGACGATCCAGCCGCGCCGCGGCGGGATCAGCCGCATCTGGACCCGGTTCTCCTCGGCCGCCTCGCGGTAGCGCTGATTCTCGGCGATGGCGATATAGCCCATCCGCCCGGCGAGCAGCGCGCCGACGCCACCCCAGCCGGCGCCGACCATGACCGATCGCCGCGAAAACATCGCCGCCTGCGCGGATTCGTTGACCGGAGCGATCTTCGGCCACTTCATGGTAGGCAAGCCCTTGGCATCGCGATCAAAATGGGAACGATCGCCGGTAGCGCAATGCGTCGGTCGGTGCGCTTCATCGCATCAGCCGCCAGCGGTCGAGCGTGAGCACGATCCGTGCCGCGATCGGATAGGCGAGGATCGTCAGCACGATCTGCGGCCAGAGGATGGAGAAGGCGACGTCGGCACCCATCAGCAGGCCGATATACCAGCCGCCGAGCGTGTGGACGAGGATGAGGCCGCTCGCGACGAGCCAGTCCATCATATAGTCCCGAAAGCCCAGCCGGGTGTCGATGAGATCGAGGACGAGGAAGGCAGCGGTCCACAGCAGCATCGACTGGCCGATCGGCTGGCCGCCGACGAGGTCGGCGACGAGGCCGAGGCCCAGCGCCATGCGCGGCGTCCAGATTTCCGGCCGCAGCAGCCGCCAGGTCAGAATGACGAGGAAGCCGAAATCCGGGAGCAAGGGCGTCGCGGCGACGATCGGCAGCAGCGCCAGCAGGATGGCGGCGAGTGTCGACAGCAGAGGCACGTAGCGCCGCCTCAGGTCGAAGACGGCGACCTCGGCCTCGGATCCGGCGATCCGGTTCATCTCCGGAATCCCCCGCATCCCACTCCGTTCGGGCTGAGCTCGTCGAAGCCCATCCCTTCTTCTTGGTCTGCGGCCAGCTCGCTGCGGGCGGTCCGCGGTCCGCCTCGGACAAAGAAGCAAGAGCGCTTCGACAGGCTCAGCCCGAACGGTGTTGGGAGGCGCGGCCCGTTCATTGCGGTGTTCCGGCCTGGGTCGGACGCTGCGGCTGCACCTGCCCCGGGGCCGGCACCGGCGCGGCGGCGGGCGGACGGGCGAAGGTGCCGGGCTGCGGGTCCTGGAGGGCGGGCTGGTAGTCGGGATTGCGCTGGAGCGGCTGCGGCGTCGCGGCGGACGGGGGCAAAGGCGGCCCCACGACCGGCGGCGCCACCACGCTGCGCGGCGCGTCCTCGAGCTCGCCGGTCGCGGCGGGCTGATAGGCGGGCTGGACGATCGCGAGCTCGGCCTGGGCCGGATCGGCGACCGGGCGGGCGATGGCGGTGTCGCCCTCGATGCGGACGACCTCGGCCGCGGGCACGTTGGACGGGAAGATTCCGCCGACGCCCGAGGTCACCAATATGTCGCCGCGCCGGAAGGGATTTTCGCCGACCTCGAGCGTGCGCAGCTCGATCGTGCCGTCGCCGCGGCCGACCGCGAGGGCGGGGACGTTGTTGCGGAGCGAGCGGACCGGGACGCTGCTCGCGCCGTCGCTGACCAGCAGGATGCGCGAGGCCCAGCGGCCGGTCTCGAGCACCCGCCCGATGAGGCCGTCGGCGCTGCGCACCGGCTGGCCGATCCGGACGCCGTCGGCGCTTCCCGCGGACAAGGTCGCCAGCCGGCGCGGACTGTCGTAGCTCGAGCCGACGACGCGGGCGATCGCGATCTCGTCCTGAGCCTCACGGGCGAGGCCGAGCAGCGCGCGCAGCCGGGCATTCTCCGCGACCGCGATCCGCGACTGCATGAGCTCGCGCCGCGTCGCCTCGAGCTCGGAGCGCAATTCGGCATTCTGCGAGCCGGCGCGGAAATAGTCGCCGATCGCCGAGCCGATGCCGCCGAAGAAGCCGGTGACGCTGCGTCCGCCGGCGCTCACCGGCGCGGTCGCATCGAGCGCCGCGCCCTTGATCGCCGCGAAGCCGCGCGGGTCGACGATGGCGATGGCGAGCAGCAGCACCGCCACCACCATGCCGGCGATGGCGACGACATAGCCGATGAACAGGCCGAACTGCGCCTTGCGCGAGAAGCCGGTGCGGCGATGGGGAGGCGGCGGCATGGGTTAGGACAGGCCGAGAGCGCGGGTATAAGCAGCCTTCCCCCCTCGCGTGACGCGCGGGAAGGGAAGGTGCTTGCTCCGGTCGCCAGAAACGAACGCGGCGACGTCGCCCAATCTTCGTCCCCTCGTCGGCCTCAGGCCGTCTGCAGCACGCCGCGGAAGACTTCCTCCTCCATCGCGCGGCCGGTGCCGAGCGCGACGCAGGTGAGCGGATCGTCGGCGACGGTGACGGGAAGGCCGGTCTCGTCGCGGAGCACCTCGTCGAGGCCCTTCAACAGGGCGCCGCCGCCGGTGAGGACGATACCCTGGTCGACGATATCGGCGGCGAGCTCCGGCGCGGTATTCTCGAGCGCGATGCGGACCCCCTCGACGATCGTGCCGACCGGCTCGGACAGCGCCTCGGCGATCTGGCGCTGGTTGATCGTGATCTCCTTGGGCACGCCGTTGACGAGGTCGCGGCCCTTGATGTGGACGGTCTCGCCGTCGGCGCCGCCGGGCGGCGGCTTGGCGATGCCGACCTGCTTCTTGATCCGCTCGGCGGTGGCCTCGCCGATCAGCAGATTGTGGTTGCGGCGGACATAAGAGGAGATCGCCTCGTCCATCTTGTCGCCGCCGACCCTGACCGACGTGGTGTAGGCGAGGCCGCGCAGAGACAGAACGGCGACCTCGGTGGTGCCGCCGCCGATGTCGACGACCATCGACCCGATCGGCTCGGTGACCGGCATGTCGGCGCCGATCGCCGCGGCCATCGGCTCCTCGATGAGATAGACCTGGCGGGCGCCGGCATTGGAGGCGGCGTCGCGGATGGCGCGGCGCTCGACCGAGGTCGAGCCCGACGGCACGCAGATGACGATCTCAGGCCAGCGCGGGAAGCGGCGACGTCCGTGGACCTTCTGGATGAAATGCTTGATCATCTGCTCGGCGACGTCGATGTCGGCGATGACGCCGTCGCGCAGCGGCCGGATCGCCTCGATCTGGTCGGGGGTCTTGCCCATCATCAGCTTGGCGTCGTCGCCGACGGCCTTGACGCGCTTGACGCCGTTGATCGTCTCGATCGCGACGACCGAGGGCTCGTTCAGCACGACGCCGCGGCCGCGGACATAGACGACCGTATTGGCGGTGCCGAGATCGATGGCCATGTCATGCGAGGGGAAACGGAAGAGGTCACGGAATGACATATCGGCTTGGGCTCTCATGCCTGGAGGGAGCGAAGGGCAGGGTTAATGACCCGATTACCCTAATATTCTCCTAGTGGAAGACACCGTAAACGGTCCATAGCAAGTGTGGCGCGCGGCGGCGTGCCGACGCCGCTTCGTATAGAGCTTCATCGATGTCAATAAGACGCCTCCCCGAACGCCTGGTCAACCGCATCGCCGCCGGTGAAGTGGTGGAAAGACCGGCCAGCGCGTTGAAGGAGCTCGTCGAGAATGCGATCGACGCAGGAGCGGCACGGATCGTCGTATCCTTGGCGGGCGGCGGCATCGGCCGGATCGAGGTCGCCGACGACGGCTGCGGCATGGGCCGCGACGACCTCGCGCTGGCGCTGGAGCGTCACGCCACCTCCAAGCTTCCCGACGAGGCAATCGAGCGGGTCGCCACGCTCGGCTTCCGCGGCGAGGCCTTGCCCTCGATCGCCAGCGTGGCGCGCCTTAACTTGGAGAGCCGGGTGCGCGGAGCCGACGGATGGGCGCGGATCGTCGACAATGGCGCGCTCGTCTCGGAAGGGCCGGCGGCGCTGCCGCCGGGGACGCGGGTCACCGTCGAGCAATTATTCGGGCGGGTACCGGCGCGGCGCAAGTTCCTCCGCTCGGAACGCTCGGAATATGCCGCCTGCCTCGACGTCGTGAAGCGGCTCGCCATGGCGCGGCCCGATATCGGCTTCAGCCTCGATCATGACGGCCGGCGCGTCCTTGCCGTCCCGCCGGGCGAGGATCGCCCGGCACGGGTGGCGGCGCTGACCAGCCGCGAGCTCGCCGACAACAGCCTCGCCCTCGACTATGTCCGCGGCAATGCCCGCCTGGGCGGCGTCGCCGGCCTGCCGACCTTCAACCGCGGCGTCGCCGACCATCAATATCTGTTCGTCAACGGCCGGCCGGTGAAGGACCGGCTGCTGATCGGCGCCGTCCGCGCCGCCTATCAGGACCTGCTCGCGCGCGACCGCCACCCGGTGCTCGCTTTGTTCATCGACCTTCCCGGCGACGAGGTCGACGTCAACGTCCATCCGGCCAAGACGGAGGTCCGGTTCCGAGACCCCGCCGGCATACGCGGCCTCATCGTCGGCGGCCTGCGCCACGCGCTCGACGCCGCCGGCCACCGCAGCGCCCAGCGCCCGAGGGCCGCGGCTTTGGGCAATTGGGTGAGCGAGGCGGTTTCGGAGACGAGCCTGGAGCATCAATTCTCGCTCCGGCCGCAGGTCCGGGCGTCCGCGTCGCCCTGGCCGACCTATGTCCCGCCGACGGGTGCAGGCCAGACGGTCAGGGAAGACCCTCTCGCTTACGCCCCCGCGGGACGGGCCGAGGCCGCGATCGCGCCGCCGCCCAAAGCGCGGGCTTTCCCGCTCGGCGTCGCCCGCGGCCAGGTCGCCGCCACCTATATCGTCGCCGAGGCCGAGGACGGCCTCGTGCTCGTCGACCAGCATGCCGCGCACGAGCGGCTGGTGCTCGAGCGGATGCGCCGGGCGATGGCCAATGGCGGGGTCGCCCGCCAGGCGCTTTTGCTCCCCGAGGTGGTCGAGCTCGACGAGCCCGCCTGCGATCGGATTGAGGCGCGCGCCGCGGAGCTGGCCGAGATGGGCCTCGAGGTCGAAAGGTTCGGCCCGCGCGCGGTGCTCGTCCGCGCGACGCCGGCCTTGCTCGGCGCCGGCGACGTCAAGGGGCTGGTCACCGACCTCGGCGACGAGCTCGCCGCCTTCGACGAGGCGCTCAGCCTCAAGGAAAGGATCGACCATGTCGCGGCGACCATGGCCTGCCACGGATCGGTGCGCGCGGGGCGGATCCTGTCGGTCGCCGAGATGAACGCCTTGCTCCGCGAGATGGAGGTCACCCCCCATAGCGGCCAGTGCAATCACGGCCGCCCGACCTGGGTGAAGCTCGCCCATGGCGACATCGAGAAACTGTTCGGAAGGAAGTAGAGGGACGGGTTTCCCGGCGCGAGGTGATCCGTGCCCGGATGAGAGACGTTCGGCTTCCCAAACGGACCGCCCGATTCTTGCGGAGCGGGAAGCGGACATTCGACCGGTGCGGGAAATATCTTCTTCCCGTGCGATGAACAGAGAGGGAGGCCAGGTGCTTCGCCGTCAGGCGCGGTCTCGCGCGAGCGCGCCTCGCGATTTCGGCGAAGCGTTCGACACCCGAGGCGTGCAATTGCCATTGCCGCTCGGTGATGTCACCGCTGGTCGATCCTTGAGGAGAATCGACGTGCGCCGGATCCTGATCGCCAGCTTGCTTGCCGTCGCCGCGCCGATGGCCATCTTCGCGCACGACGTACCCACCTCGGCCGAAACCTCTACGCCGGTTCCCACGGAACAGCTCCTCCAGCCCCCGGCCGGCGCGGCCCATTACGTGGTTGTCTCCGAAGCCGGCAAGCACGGCGACCAATGGCGCTGGGAATTGCCCGACGGCCGCACCGCCTATCGCTGGTCGCAGGAGCTGCGCGGCTGGATCACCGAAATGGACCAGGTGACCAATTTCGCCCCCGACGGAACGATCCAGGCGCTCGAAGTGCGCGGGGTCACCATGTCGGGAGACGCCGCCGAAGTCTATCGGGTGGAAAACGGCCGGGCGAGCTGGAGGACGGCGAACGACAGCGGCGAGGCTCCGGCCGGCGGCTGGTACATACCGGCGGGCGGGGTCGGGATCGCCAACGCGCCGCTGGTCGAGGCGCTCGCCAGGGCAGGCGAGACCGGCATCGATTTCCTGCCGGGCGGCAGGGGACGGATGACCTTTGGACCGACCTTGACCATTCAGGGCTCACGCGGACCGAAGACCGTCCAACTCGCCTTCGTTCGGGGGATGACCCCATCGCCGGTCCCCGTCTGGCTCGACGAGAACAGAACCTATTTCGCCGAGGTCAGCTACATCTCGACAATGCCGGAGGGCTATGAAGGTGCGCTGAGGCAGATGCGCGATGCCCAGGAGGCCGCGACGGCCGCAGAAGTGAGGTTGGTGGCCGAGCGTTTCCTGACCCCGGGCGCGCGGGCGCCGGTGCTGTTCGACAATGTCCAGCTGTTCGATGCCGACCGGGGCGTGTTCCTGGCCGATCGCGCGGTGCTGGCCCAGGACGGGCGGATCGCAGCCATCGGCGCGGCGGGCTCGATCCAAGCACCGGCGGGCGCCCGGGTGATCGACGGCCGCGGCAAGACGCTGGTTCCCGGAATCTGGGACAGCCACATGCATATCGGCAGCGACTGGGACGTGCTGGCGAACATGGCCACCGGAATGACCAGCTTCCGAAGCCCGGGCACGACGTTCGACCGCGCCGTGGACGCGACGCGGCGAAGGGCGGCCGGAGAGCTGCTGATGGGCGAGCCCTTCATCTCGGTGATCGTCGACAGGAGGGACCCGCTGGCGGCCCAGGGCGCCGAGGTCGTGACCAGCGTCGACGAGGCAATGGCCGTCGTTCGCCGGATCAGGGAAGCGGGCCTGTGGGGCGTCAAATTCTACACGAGCATGGACCCGAGCTGGATCGCACCGGCGGCGGCGGAAGCGCACCGGCTCGGCCTCCACGTTCACGGCCATGTCCCCGCAGGGATGAAGCCGAGCGAGGCGGTCGCCGCCGGCTATGACGAGCTCACCCACCTCAACTTCGTCGTCATGGAATCGATGCCGGCGGACGTCATCGACCGGGCCAATACCCGGCAGCGGATGGAGGGACCGGCGCGCCTCTTCAGGGATGTCGATCTCGACGGTCCGTTGATGAGCGGATTCATCGCCGACCTTGCCCGCCGCGGGACGATCGTCGATCCGACCATCGTCATCTTCGAATCTATGCTGACCCAGGACGGCGGCAGGCCGCATCCGGCCTATGCCCCCTATATGGGCATCATCTCGCCGGTGCTGGAACGCTCCGTGTTCACCAGCGGGGGCTATCCGCTCGTCGAGGGCTATACGCGCGACGACTACCGGCAGAGCTATGCGAAGATGGTCGAGCTGGTCGGGCGACTGCATCGTGCCGGCGTGCCGATCGTTGCGGGCACGGACGGTTTCGGACTCGAGCTGATCCGCGAACTGGAAATCTATGAGCAGGCGGGCTTCACGCCGGCCGAGGCCCTGCAAAGTGCCACCATCCTCCCTGCTCGAATCGTCGGGGCGGATGGCCGCACCGGTTCGATCGCCATCGGCAAGGAGGCCGACATGGTGCTGGTCGACGGCGACCCATCCCGCGAGCTCGGCGCGCTTCGCCGGGTCGTCACCGTCGTCAGCGACGGCTATGTGATGGACGGTGACGCGCTTCGGCAAGCCGCCGGCTTCAGCGGCCGGCCAAGGTGACCGAGCGGCCTTTGGTCACCCTCGCGCCTCGGCCAGGGAGGAAGCGGTGACCGAGGCGGCCACGGGGATCTGCGAGTAGGACGACTGGCCCGCAGCGAGCTCGGAGCTGCGTTGCACGGCCCGATCGGAGATCGCGCCGATTTCGTCGGCCTTTTCAGGACCGACGGCAAGCCGCTGCGGGTGGAGCGGCTCCGGGATTGATCCGCGGCCCCCGGCAGGTGGCGTCATGACGCCGCTCAGCGCTGGGTATTCGCTTCGGCCTCGGTCTCGGCGCCGTTGGCATCCGCGGGAATCGAGTTCAGGAGGGCGCTGGCCTCGTTCTCGAGCCGCGCCTCGATGGCGCTGACCTCGTTCTCTACCTGCGCCTCGTAGGCGCGGGCCTTGTTCTCGATCTCGGCCTTCTGGCGCTCGAAGCGGTTGGCGACCGGTTCCTCCTCGCGGCCGCAGGCGGTGAGGAGGAAGGCGAAAGCGAGCAGGGGGAGGGTGAGTCTCATGGCTGTCGATTTACAGCCGGGCCGAGGGGATCTGGCAAGGGGGGTGGCCGCTCACCTTTCGTTATTCCAGCGAAAGCTGGAATCTCTTTTTCTTTACAGCGGTATATGGTGTGAGGTTCGTACAGGGAGTGAGATCCCATGATCGGCCGGGCGCAGGTGCGAAGGTGCCCCGCACCTTCGCAGTCGTGTCCGGGGGACACGACGTGCCTGCGCGCAGCCGATCATTACGCTGGGATGACGTGGGAGGGACAGGAAAGGGTGGAGTGGGGAGCTTCTGTTGCCCGGTGCTCCCCGTACCGCTGGAATCCCATTCTGTTGCCCGGTTGGGCCCGGACCGCGCTTTTGTCATTGTAACTTAGTCCGTGAGGACCTCGTTACGCTGCAATTGCGAGCGCCTCGTTGTCGTTGGCACTTGTGGTTGTGAGCCTTTAACGGGTTACTCAGCCCGGGCAAAAGCAACGCTTTTCAACACACGTCGATCCTGGTTCGGCCCCGTCAGAACCGGCCCTTTGCAGGACCGCTTGTGGTGGAGCCGCCGGGTACTGCCCCCGGGTCCGCTGCGTCTATTGTACGTTACACTTTATCGCCATAGCCGGCCGAAGCCGGCACTTCCCTATATAGGCGGGATCCCACCGATGTGAAGGCCGAGCGGGGCTGGTCAGGCCGCAAGTCCGTCTCCGACAGAGCGAGCCCCTCCCAGCGGCGGGCGAGAGGCGGCGAGGCGTCGAGATCTCCGAAGGGACCCCGAGGCCCGGAAGGCCGGGCAGGGCGCTTGCGTCCCCTTTATGTTCGCGCCAGGGACTGGCGATGGGATTCGGACCGGAGCAGCTGCGCGGCAAGGCCTTGCTCGCGCTCGAAGAGGCCGTGCAGGAATGCCGCTACCGGCGGCCGCGGCGGGGCTTCGCGCTGCGCTTCGCCTTGGCCTATCTGTGGACGACGAGCGGCGCCGACCGCCGGCCGTTCGAGCATTTCTGGCGGGTGCTCGGCGACGAGAAGAGGCCGTGGAGCTTCGGCGCGGCCGATGGCGCCCTGCTCGCCATCTACCAGGCGCTCGGTCTGCGCCGCGACGAGGCGATCTCGATGGCGATGTGGCAGCGGCGGGCGGAAGAGGAAGAAAGGGGTGGCGCCTGACCTGCCCGCCGGAAAAGCATTGAGTTTGAACACTGTCTTTAAGACTTAGTCTGAAGTCTTGGCCGTCAATCGGCAGTTGCGTACGGCCGCGTGATCGCGCGCCAAAGCAAGTGCGCGATTTGTTGAGACTGGATCTGAAGTTCGCGAAGCCGCGGCTCGATCAGAAGCGCGCGCCGAGGATGAAGGTGAAGCGCGGTCCCGGGCGGCGGCCATTGAAGCCGTCGGCAAGCGGCACGCCGATCTCGGCAGCACCCTCGATGCCGTGGCGGGCCCAGAAGCGAACGCCGCCGCCCGCCGAGACAAGCGAGCCGTCGCCGAAGCCGCCGCGCTGGTTCACCACGCGGCCGGCATCTCCGTAGACGTAGAGCTGGGCGCGGCGGAGCGGCGAGGGCAGGTTGCGCAGGTCGAAGCGGAGCTCGCCGACCGCGGCCGCGCCGCGATCGCCTGCCCGCTCGCGGTAATCGTAGCCGCGAAGGAAGGGATTGCCGCCGAGGCCCATCTCCTCGCTGCTGAGCAGCGGCCGCGAGGCGATCTGGCCTTCGCCGCGGAGCAGCAGGCTGAAGCGGCCGCCCAGGCTGCGATAATATTCGGTCCAGAAGGCGAATTTGGTGAAGGTGCCGCCGGCATTGAAGCGGGAGGCGAGGGGATCGCCGCGGTCGGTCGCGCCGAGCAGGTCGAGGCCCTGGACCAGGGTCAGGCGGACGCGGGCCTGGCCGCCGGCCGCGGCAGCGGTCCCGTAGAGGCTGAAGCTGGCCGCGGCGACGCGATCGTTGCGCAGGCGCAGGTCGCGGCGGCTGAGTTCGCTGTCGCGCATCGAGAAATCGATCGTGCCCCACAGGCTGGCCTCGCGGCTGCGGATCAGCGGATGGCTGGCGCTGACGGCGAGCTCGTAGCTGATCCCATCGAGGTCCAGGCTCTTGAGCGCCGCGCCGGCCTCGGTATGCCCGACATAGCCGCGCACCGCGAGCTCGGTCCCGGCAGTGCCGACCGGCAAGGCATAGCGGGCGTGGGCCAGCTGGAACTCGCCTGGCTGGAGCGGCGTCACGACGCCGCCGAAGCTGAGACGATCGCCGCCGGCCAGCAGCCGGTTCACGTCGGCGCTCAGCCGCAGCCGGACCGGCCCGACCGTGTCCGACCCCCAATTGTCGATCCAGGCTTGAGCGGAGACCCGGTCGAAGCCGGTGTCGAGGATGAGGATGTTGCGGGCGCCGCGCCGGGCCAGCCGGGCCTGGCCGACCGCGACTCCGGCGAGATCGCCGGCAATCCGGAGACGGCGCTCGAGCTCGGCGGTTCGCACCGGCCGGCCGTCGGCGAGCGGCGCCAGCCGCCGCTCGACCATGGCCGCGGCCGGGCCGCTCACCTCGATCGCATCGATGCGGCCCTCGTCGAGCTGCACGCGCAGGATGCCGTTGAGGACGTCCTGCGGTGGTACCGCCGCCGTAGCGAGGCCGTAGCCGGCGCGGCGCGCCACGTCCGCCACGTCGCGGGCGAGGGCGCGCAGCGCCTCGCCATCCAGCTCCCGGCCGAGATAAGGCTCGATCGCCGCCGCGAAATCGGTCGGCGACAGCATCTCCGCGCCGACGATCCGGATCGCGCCAGCGATGAAACCGCCGGACGAGCTCGGGCCGCTTGCCGGCCCAGGTACGCCGATCACGGAACGGTCCGGCGACGGCTGCGCCCCGGACCGCTGGTCGGCACTCTGCCGCATCTCCTCGCCGATCACGGCCGGGTCGGCCCGGTCGACCGGAGTCTGCAGCTCGGCCGCGCCCGCCGCCGTCCACGGCGCCAGCAGCGCACCCAGGACGAGGATCGCCCTGTGAAGTCGCGTAGATACCGAAAAGCCGACGGCGGTCATTGCACCGGCCTAGTCGGCAACGCGTAAATTTTCCCTTTAGACCAAGGCGATTACGGCACCGCAACGAACAGGTTTAGCCGGCGGTTAACCTCCCCTGTTCATCGCTGTTCAAAAGGTTGGACCTAGGCGGGAACGATGCGGAAATCCCATTTCGGGGGGAGTATCATGAAGAAGCTCGTGCTCGGCCTGACGCCGCTTCTGCTGGCTTGGGGCGGACCAGCCTTCGGACAATCGGCGCAATGGCGGATCAGCGAGGTCAGCGGCCAGGTGCGTATCGTCGAGAATGGCCGCGCGCGGCCCGCGACGCGCGACGCCTTGCTGTCGTCCGGTTCGACGATTGCCACCGCGGCCGGAAGCCGGGCTGTCGTCGTGCGCGGCCGCGAGTTCGTCATCGTATCGCCGAGCAGCCAGCTGCGTCTTCCGGGCGCGGAGGAGGCGCGCGGCGGCGTCATCCAGTGGCTCGCCGACTGGGGCACCGCCTTGTTCCGCATCGAGCGGCAGGAGACGCCCCACTTCGGCGTGCAGACCCCCTATCTCGCGGCCGTCGTCAAGGGCACCACTTTCACGATCAATGTCGGTCCGGCCGGTGCCTCGGTCCAGGTGACCGAGGGCGCCGTCGAGGTGTCGACCCCGGATGGCGGCGCCGCCGAGATGATCCGCCCGGGCATGATCGCCTCGGTCGGCGCGGGCGATCTCTACCAGCTCAACATCGAGGGCGAAGTCAGCCGGACGATCCGTTCGCCCGAGGCTCCGCCGGAAGGAACGGCCTCGGTGCCGGCGCCCTATCAGGGGCCGCGCGACGAAGCGCCGTCGGTGGCCGCGCCGGTGGCCGAGGCGCCGGTATCGCTCGCAGAGGCGACCGGCGGCCTCGTCGAAGGCGGCGCGGATTTCGCCCTCGCCATGGCCGACGTCGCGGATGCGGTGCGTCCGGGCAATTCCATCGTGCCGCCCGCGGATTCGGGCAATGGCCCCGCCAATCCCACCGTCCCGGATGACGGTATGCCTCCCGCGGATCCGGGCAACGGCAACGGCAACCCGCCGGCCGATCCGGGCGATCCGCCAGTCGATCCGGGCAACGGCAACCCGCCCGTCGATCCGGGAAGCGGCGCCGGTAACCCGCCGGTCGATCCGGGCAGCGGCACCGGTAACCCGCCGGTCGATCCGGGCAGCGGCACCGGCAACCCGCCGGTCGATCCGGGCAGCGGCACCGGCAATCCGCCGGCCGATCCGGGCAACGGCAACGGCAATGGCGGGTCCGGCAATGACGGGGGCGGGCCCGGAAACGGCAATGGCGGCTCCGGCAACGGCGGCGGCAACGGCAACGGCAACGGCAATGGCGGCTCCGGCAGTGACGGGGATGGGCCCGGAAACGGCAACGGCAACGGCAACGGCAATAGCGGCGGTGGCAACGGCAACGGCGGCGGCAACGGCGATGGCGGGGCAGGCAATGGGAACGGCAATGGCGGCTCCGGCAATAGCGGCGGCGGCAACGGCAACGCCAACGGGAACGGCAACGGCGGCGGCGGCGGCAACGACGATGACGGGCCAGGCAACGGCAACGGCAACGGCGGCTCCGGCAATGGCAACGGCAATAGCGGCGGCGGCGGCAACGACGATGGCGGACCTGGAAACGGCAACGGCAACGGCAACGGCAGCGGCGGCGGCGGCGACGGCGACGATGATGTCGGGCCTGGCAACGGCAACGGCGGCTCCGGGAACGACGATGGCGCCCCGGGGAACGGCAATGGCGGCTCCGGCAACGGCAACGGGAATGGCAATGGCGGCGGTGACGAGGCCCCGCCTGCCGACCCCGGCGACGACGGCAATAATGGCCACGGCAACGATCCCGGCGGCGCCGATCCCGGCAACCCGGGCAATGGGAACGGCAACGGCAACGGCAACGGCAACGGCAACGGCGATGGCGACACTGATGTCCCGCCGGTCGACCCCGCCGACGACGGCAATAATGGCCACGGCAACGATCCGGGCGGCGCCGATCCCGGCAACCCGGGCAACGGCAATGGCAACGGCAGCGGCAACGGCAGCGGCAACGGCAACGGGAATGGCAATGGCAATGGCCGCTCCGGCGCCGGCGAGGTCGAGGCGGAGGGGATGGCCGGCGGCGCCGACATCGGCGCCTGCGTCGCCGGTATCTGCGTCGGCGTGGACCTGCCGATCGAGCGGGGCGAGACCGGCGTCGGCCTCGGACTCGGTCTCGGCGGCGGTCCTGGCGGACGGGACCCTGGCGTCGATCGCTGAGGATCCGATGAAACGTCCGCACGCCGCACCGCTTCGCTGAACCGGCATGCTCGGCCACATCCTCAATCGCCGACATGGGCTCGCCGCGACCTTATCCTTGCTGGTGGGCCTGGCGGTGCTCGCCGCCGGCGGCGGGAAAGGGCTCGACCAGCAATTGCGGGCGTATCGCGACGGGCTGCGCTCGCATCCGGCGAGCGGCGAGATCCATATCGTCGAGATCGACCGTCGCAGCCTCGAGGCTGTCGGCGTCTGGCCGTGGCCACGGCGCCACCACGCCGCCATCACCGACCAGCTCGTCGAGGCGGGAGCGCGCAGCATCGGCTTCGACGTCGATTTTTCGGCGCGATCGAGCCCGGCCGACGATGCCGCCTTCGGTGCCGCCCTGCGCCGGGCCGGAGGCAGCGTCATCCTGGCGACCCTGACCCAGCGAGCCGCCTCCGGAAGCTCGGACCTCGTCGACAATGTCCCCATCACTGCATTCTCGCAAAACGCTTTTCTGGCTACGGTGAACGTTCTTCCCGATCGCGACGGGACGATCAGGCGGATGCCGCTCGGGCTCGAGGCTGCGGGGATGCCGCGGCCGTCGCTGGCGAGCATGGTCGCCGAACGCCAGGCCGAGGCAGGCCACGCCTTCGCCATCGACTATGCGATCGATCCGTCCACCATCCCCCGGCACAGCGCGATCGATCTCATCCGCGGACGGATTCCGATCTCGACCCTGCAGGGGAAGCGTTTCCTGATCGGCGGCACCGCGCTGGAGATGGGCGATCGCTATCCGACCGACCGTCATGGCGTACTGCCCGGCGTGGTCATCCAGGCCCTGGCGGCCGAGACCCTGCTCGGCGAAGCGATACCGGCGCGGGCGAGCGGGCTGTGGCCGCTGCTGCTTGCGCTGCCGCTCATCCTCCTCGTGCTGCGACCCCGGCGGCGCAAGGGCGCGAGCTTTGCCTTCGCCGGTGGCTGCCTGGTCGTCCTCACCTTGCCGCTGGCTGGTGAGCAATGGTTCGCTCTGTCCGCGCCGCTGGCGCCGGCGCTTGCCGCGCTCGCCGTGGGCGCGGCCTTCGCCTTTGCCCTCGGGCTCGCCGACCGGTTCCGGGCCCGCGCGCTCACAGATCCGGAAAGCGGCCTTCCCAACCGCGCCGCCCTCGTCGCCGTCGCCGTCGCCGGCGGGGTCGAGGCGCCGCTCGTCGTCGTGGCGCATATCGAGCGCTTCGCGGCGCTCGCCGCCGGTCTGGGACCGACGGCGACCAACAACCTCATCCACCGCGTCGCCGACCGTCTCGCCTTCGGCCGCTCGATCGCCATCCATCGCATCGACGACAACGGCCTCGCCTGGATCGAGCCGGCGGGCGACGACGAGGCGCTCGGGCAGCGGCTCGAGGGCCTGATCGCGCTGATGCGATCGCCGATCGACTGCGGCCGCCTGGTCGACGTCACCTTGAACTTCGGCGTCGCCGGGCCGGCCGAAGGGGGAGGCAAGCAGCAGGTCGCCAATGCCGCGCTCGCGGCGGCGCGGGCCGCTCGCCAGGGCAAGGGCTGGGAGCGCTTCGTTGCGGATGCAAGCGACGAGACCAACTGGCACCTGTCGCTGCTGGGCGAGCTCGATGCGGCGATGGCGGCGGGACAGGTCTGGAACGCCTATCAGCCCAAGCTCGACATCGCCACCAACCGGATCGTCGGCGTCGAGGCGCTGGTGCGCTGGGCGCACAGCGAACGCGGGGCGATCGGGCCGGGCGAATTCATTCCGCTCGTCGAGGAGCATGGCCGGGCCCGCGACCTCACCCTGCACGTCTTCGATCGGGCACTCGCCGATGCCGTCCGGTGGCGCGCGCAGGGCCACGACCTCACCGTCGCCGTCAACGTGTCGGCGACGCTGCTGCAGGATCTCGAATTTGTCGAGCTGCTGCGTGACCGGTTGCGGGCCGCGCCCCTGCCGCCGGAGCGCATCACGATCGAGGTCACCGAATCGGCGGCGATGAAGGAGCCGGTACGGGCGATCGCCGCCCTCGAGAGCTGGCGCGCCCTCGGCCTCAACATCTCGGTCGACGATTACGGCACCGGTCAGTCCTCGCTCGGCTACCTCCAGAAGCTGCCGGCGACCGAGCTCAAGATCGACATGAGCTTCGTGCGGACGCTGGCCGCCGATCCGCGCAACGCGATCATGGTCCGCTCGACGGTCGCGCTGGCGCACGAGCTGGGCATGAAGGTGGTCGCCGAAGGCGTCGAGGACGGCGAATGCCTGGGCCTGCTCGCCGAGATGGGCTGCGACACCGCGCAGGGCTGGCATATCGGTCGCCCGGTCGCGGCCGTCGACCTCGAGCGGCTGCTGGCGGATCGGCGCCGGCAGGCCGCCTGACCCGGCACGGCCCCGGCCGTTGCGCGTGCGTTTTCTTTGGAACGTCTCGGCGCAACGCGGCTTGAGAGCGTTCAGTGGCCGAGAGAATGAAGATCCGCACCTATCCGGCGCACCTCACCGCCTACGAGCGCGGCGTCCTGCTTCGCTTTCCGGACGTGCCGGAGGCGGTCGCCTGCGGCTGCAGCGAACAGGAGGTGCTCGACAGCGCCCGGCCGGTGCTCGAGGCGGTGCTCGACGGCTATGTGTCGCAAGGACGCGCGCTGCCAGAGCCTTCGCAGATCGAGGGCGCGCCGGTGGTGGCGACCGACCGCTTCGATCCGGAGAAATGGCGTCCGATCTTCTGAGGCGACGATGCCTCTTCAAGGGCCGCGCTGGCCGGTGTCAGCGCCGGCGTCGGTCGGCGTCGTCAGGCGCGTGAGCGGACGCCGCCACCCCTCCGCCCGGCTCCGCCTCCTTCTCCTCTCCTGGCAGGGGAGTATGGGGCGGCACGGCACCCGCGAGCGCCCTCAGCCTCTTGCCCACCGCCTCGATCGGATGGGCACGGGCGCGGCGGCGGGAGGCCTCGAGCCGCGGATATCCGGAATCGGCATCCTTGATCAGCGCCTGGACCAGCCGGCCTTCGCGTACGTCCGCGAGGATCCGCCGCATCTCGGTCCGAGTCTGAGGCGTGACGATGCGGCTGCCGCCGGTGAGCGCGCCGAACTCCGCGGTGTTGGAGATCGCCTCGCGCATGCCGGCAATACCGCGCTCATAGATGAGATCGGCTATCAACTTCACTTCGGTAAGGCATTCGAAATAGGCTACTTCCTCTGAGAAACCGGCCTCGACAAGTGTCTCGAAGCCGGCTTCGATCAGCTCGGGGATCGCGCCCCATATCACCGCCGCCTCGTTGAACAGGTCGGCCTCGCATTCCTCGGCGAAGCTGGTCGGAAGGATTCCCGCCCGGCCGCTGCCGATCGCGGCGGCGTAGGACAAAGCGAGCGCTTGGGCGGTTCCGGTCGCGTCCTGATCGACGGCGAACAGGGCGACGAGGCCGGCGCCTTGCTCATATTCGCGGCGAAGCGCGGTGCCCGGGCCCTTCGGCGCCACCAGCACGACGTCGACGTCGGGGCGCGGCACGATCAGCCCAAATCGGATGTTGAGACCATGCGCGAAGACCAGGGCGCCGCCGCGGCGCAGATGGGGCGCGACCGCTTCGGCGTAGATCGCCGCCTGTGCCTCGTCGGGGGCGAGCATCACCGCCACGTCGGCGCCGGCGGCGGCCTCGGCCGGCGTCATGACGTCAAAGCCATCGCCGGCGGCGCGCGAGAGGCTCGGCGAATCGGGGGCGAGGGCAACGGTCACGGCGACATCGCTGTCGCGCAGGTTGAGCGCCTGGGCGCGTCCCTGATTGCCGTAGCCGATCACCGCGACGCGGCGGCCGCGGATCAGGGCGAGGTCCGCATCGGCATCGGAATAGACGCGCATGGCGGCGGGTTACGGGAATCGCGGGGCGGCGGCAATCGTCCCGACCCGCGAGGCCAGCGAGTCGAGTGCCCGGTCGAGCCCAAGCGCGTCCAGGGGATCGGTGAAGCGCGGCCAGTCGGACGGAGGCTGGTGGCGGAACCAGGTATATTGCCTCTTGGCGTAGCGGCGGGTGGCGGTCCGGCCGGCCTCCACAGTCGCCTGCCGATCGGTCTCGCCGCGAAGAAAAGCCGCGATTTCCGGCACGCCGATCGCGCGCAGGACCGGGGAGTTTTCCGAAATATCTCGCATCAGGAGCGAGCAAACCTCTTCAAGCCCCTGTTCTGACATCATTCCTTCGAAGCGCTCGTCGCAGCGGGCATGGAGCCAGTCGCGTGGCGGGAGCAGGATCAGGGGCGCCAGCGCGACCCGATCGCCGATTCCGCCGGTGTGGGCCTGCTGCCAGTCGGCGAGTGGCCGCCCGGTCGATCGGACTACCTCGAGCGCCCGGGCCGTACGAGCCGAATCGGCAGGACGAATGCGCGCCGCCGCCGCCGGGTCCTCGCACGCCAAGGCGGCATGAGCCTCGGCCACCGGCAGCGCGCGGACCTGCGCCCGCACGGCCGGATCGATGTCGGGCACGGGGGCGATGCCGTCGAGCAGCGTGCGCAGATAGAGGCCCGTGCCGCCGGCCAGGATCGGAAGCCGTCCCTCGCCGTGGACCTCGGCGATCGCCGTGCGCGCATCGGCGGCCCAGGCGGCGGCAGAACAGGGCGCGGCGCCGTCCCGATAGCCGTAGAGCCGGTGCGGCGCCCGCGACTCGTCCTCGGCCGTCGGTCGGGCGGTGACGATCCTGAGGTCGCGATAGACCTGGGCGCTGTCGGCATTGACGACGACGCCGTTCCGCGTCTCCGCCAGGCGCAGCGCGAGCGCCGACTTGCCGCTCGCGGTCGGGCCTGCAATGAGCGCCAGCGGCGGCTTGCTGGAGGAAGTCTTGTTCATTGCCACCCTGATAGCAGCCGATCGGCTGACGCACGGCGATATTTCCGCGGCCGAGGACGCGCTGCGCGGCGCCGGCGTCGAGCCGATCGGCCGCGACTGGATCGAGCCGGGCAGCGCCTGCGACATAGGTTTCGCGGACGAGGCGGAGGCGGCGCGGACGGCGCTGGAGGGCGCGGTCGCCGGTGCCGACGTGGTCGTCCAGCCTCGCCAGGGCAGGGCCCGGCGGCTGCTCGCCGCCGACATGGATTCGACGATGATCACCGTCGAGTGCATCGACGAGCTGGCCGACTATGCCGGGGTCAAGGCCGAGGTGGCGGCGGTGACCGAGCAGGCGATGCGCGGCGAGCTCGATTTCGAGGGCGCGCTCGACGCCCGGGTGGCGCTGCTGGAGGGGCTCGACGAGGCCGCGATCGACCGATGCCGGGAGGAACGGGTCGCGCTGATGCCCGGCGCACGCGTCCTGGTGCAGACGATGCGTGCCCACGGCGCCTATTGCCTTCTCGTTTCCGGCGGCTTCACCCGTTTCGCCGAGCCGGTCGCCGAGGCGATCGGGTTCGATCGCGTCGCCGCCAACGTGCTGGTCATCGAGGACGGACGGCTGACCGGCCGGGTACGCAAGCCGATCGTCGGCGCCCAGGGCAAGCGCGAGGCACTGCTCGACAGCGCCCGCGCGCTCGGCCTCGGTCCGGCCGAAACGCTCGCCGTCGGCGACGGCGCCAACGACATCCCGATGCTGTGCGCGGCAGGGCTGGGCATCGCATATCGAGCCAAGCCGGCGGTCGCCGCGGCGGCGAGCGCCCGGATCGAGGCCAACGACCTGACGGCCCTGCTTTATCTGCAAGGCTATAAGCGGAGCACGTGGGTGAACTGAGCGGACCTCGCCTCCGCTCGGCGCTCAATCCGTCGGGCGGCTCATGTCGGCGGCGATGGCGGCGAGGGCGAAAGCGACCGAATGCTCGTTGCACAGGAAGTCGACCGCGATCCCGTCGGGGACCAGCGACCGGACCTGGGCGGAGATCCGGCCGGCCTCGGGATGGCGTAGCTCGACGGTCGAGCCGATCGGCGGGCGAAGCGGCGTCTCGAGCCGGGCGCCGACGGCGGACACCTCGGTCAGCGCCGCCGGGGCCGGGCGGTCCGCGACGAGCACGCAAAGGCGCCTGCGGCGCCAGCGCGTCGCCATGACATTGCGGCCTTCGAAGCTGCGTAGCGCGCCCATCCGAACCCCCGATCGAGGCTGCCGGAATAAGCGACCCGCGACCAAGGCGGGGTTAAGGCACGCGGCTAATGAAAGGTTGCCAGAGTGGCCGGCGCTCCAGACTATTGGATTGCCGCGATTTTCGACGTCAGACGATAAGGTCGACTGCAAATCGCTCGAGGATTAGGGCGCGACCGGGAAGCAGGCCTGGCCGCGAAGCGCCGAGCAGGCGCGGCCGGCGGCGGCGCGATCGGCGAGCGGTCCGGCCTGCAGCCGGACCAGATTGCCGGCGCGCACGTAGAAAGGCTGGAGACCGCCGAGGCGGCCGGAAAACTGGCTCCAGGCGCGGCGGGCATTGGCGTCGCTGCTGAATGCGCCGAGCTGGATCCGCCAGCGGCCGGACGGGGCCGCACGCGGCGGCTCCGGGACCGTCGGTCGCGCCTCGGCCTGTCGCACCGGGGTCGTGGCAGGGGCGCGGGCCGCCGACGGCTCCTGGCGCTGGGCAGGCGGCGGGGACGGCGCGGCGGCGGTGCGCGTGTCCGCCGGGCGGTTGGCGACCGACGGAGCCGGAGTGGGCAGGGGCTCGGCGGCGGCGACCCGGCTGCGCTCGCTCCGCGCCGGTCCGGTCCCGACCATGCGCGCCGCAAGCTCGGTGCCGCGCGCCCGATCATCCTCGCTCAAATGCTCCTGCATCTGCTCGAGCTGGCTGCTCGCATAGGGCAGGCCCTGCCCCGCCGCCAGAGTGAGGAAGGCATGAGCTCGCGGCCAGTCGCGCTCAATGACGTCGCCGTTGAACAAGGCGGTGCCGTAGACATATTGCGCGCGCGCATCGCCGGCGAGCGCGGCGCGCTCGACATAGGGCATGGCCTCGCGCCGACGGCCGTTCTGGAAGAGGATGAGGCCGTACATCGCCTGCGCCTCGACGTGGCCGGCGCGGGCGGCGCGCTCATACCATTGCTCGGCGAGGTTCATGTTGCGCGGCACGCCGCGGCCGAGCCGATAGGCGTGGCCGAGATTGAACTGGGCATCGGCATCGCCGCGGTCGGCGAGGGGACGCCAGTTGCGGACCGCCTCGTCATAGCGCTCGGCCTGCCAGGCGCGCACGCCCGCCTCGACATCCTGCGCCGCCGCGGGGGCACCGACGGCCAGCGCGGTTGCCGCCGCGCCCAGCGCCAGCATGCGCCGCATCCTCATCATCTCGACTTTTCTCCCACCGGTAAGCTCCGTCCGCCTGCATAGGCGTGATGGCTTAATGCGGTGTTAGCATAGAAATCAGAAGGTTCGACAGGTTTGGCGGCCCCGGCCGTGCCGACGATCCCCTGCCGCAGCGTTAACCGGATTTTAGCCCGAAACGGCGAAACCCGGAGTTCGAGCGAGAGAGCCGAGGGAAAATTCATGCGCGTTCTGGCACTATCCTCTCAGAAGGGCGGATCGGGAAAAACGACCCTGTCCGGCCATCTTGCCGTGCAGGCGCAGCGGGCGGGCTATGGCCCGGTCTGTCTCATCGACATCGATCCGCAGGGGTCGCTCGCCGACTGGTGGAACGAGCGGGCGGACGAGATGCCGGCCTTCGCCCAGACCACGGTGGCGCGGCTCGGCGCCGACCTCGAGGTGCTGCGCCAGCAGGGCTTCCGGCTGGCGGTGATCGACACGCCGCCCGCCATCACCATGGCGATCCAGAGCGTCATCCAGGTCGCCGAGCTGGTCGTCATCCCGACCCGTCCGAGCCCGCACGACCTGCGCGCCGTCGGCGCCACGGTCGACCTGTGCGACCGTGCCGGCAAGCCGCTCATCTTCGTCGTCAATGCGGCGACGCCCAAGGCCAAGATCACTTACGAGGCCGCGGTCGCGCTTTCGCAGCACGGCACCGTCGCTCCGGTCACCCTCCACCACCGCACCGATTTCGCCGCCTCGATGATCGACGGCCGCACCGTGATGGAGGTCGATCCCAACGGCCGCTCGGCCAAGGAGGTCGAGGAGCTCTGGGCCTATATCTCCGACCGGCTCGAGAAGAATTTCCGCCGCACGATCTTCTCCGCCCCCGGCGGACAGGTCCCGCACCATTCGATGGCCCCGCGCCCGGTCGCCGGCTTCGGCCGCCGGGTGATCGGCCAGTAAGGGAGCGCGGCCGATGAACGAAGCAAGACCTTATGCCTCGCTTTCCTCGGGGCTGCTGGCGCGCAAGGGTGCGGCCAAGCCGGCGATGCGCCCGCAAAGCTATGGCGGGTTCGAGGATCTCGGCTGGAACGACATGGGCTATGGCCAAGGCGACGCGCCGGCGGCCGAGGCGCCCGAGCATGTGCCGAGCTCGATCGCGGCGTTGACGCCGCCGCCCTTGGGCGGCCGCCCGGATTATGCCGAATTCGGCGAGGAGGCCGAGGAGATCGAGGCGTTCGCGCCCGAGGCCGAAGTCGAGACCCAGACCCAGGCCGAGATCGCAGACGCGGCCGAGCCGGCGCCGACCGTGGCTGCCGCCCCGATCGAGCAGGCGGCGCCCTCCGTCGTCGTCCAGCAGCGCGCGATCCTCGAGCGCTTCGACGGCGCCGAGGAGGAGGCCGAGACGCCCGAACCGGCCGTGCCCGCCAAGGCCAAGAAGGCCGCGGTGGTCAACCTGCCCAAGCGCAAGGCCGCGCCGCGCGGTCGCAAGGCCGCCTTCACCCTGCGCCTCGACGCCGACCGCCATCTTCGGCTGCGGCTCGCCTGCGCGGTGACCGGCCGCTCGGCCCAGCAGATCGTGACGGACGCGCTCGACCAGGCGCTGGCCGCCATCCCGGAAATCGATGCGCTTGCGGCCCGTGCCGCCGGCGCGAAGCGGAATTGACGGAGTCAAAGGCATGAACAGGACGGCCTTCAAGATCGCCGCCTCGAGCATCATCGTCAGCATGACGATGGTCGCCTGCACCGCCCAATCGGTGGCGATGCGGCGCCTGGGCTCGACGGCCCAGACCGAATCGCGGACCCGCACCGAGGCCGCGCAGCTCCACGAGCAGGCGCGCCAGGCGATGTCGCAGGGGCAGGTCGGCGAGGCGGTCGAGGCGATGGAGAATGCCGTCATCCTGTCGCCGCGCGACGCGGGCTACCGCCTGCTGCTCGCCGATCTCTACATGAAGAGCGGCCGCTTCGAGGCCGCCCGGGCCACCTTCGCCGACGTCGCCGAGCTCGACCCGGCCAACAGCCGCGCCACCCTCAGCCTCGCGTTGATGGAGATCGCGCTCGGCCGGCCGCAGGCCGCGCTCGGCCAGCTCGACCTGCTCGAAGGCCGCGCCTCGGTCACCGACCTCGCTTTGGCTTATGCGCTCGCCGGAATGCCGCAGCGTGCGATCGAGATGCTGGAGCCGGCGGCGCGCTCGTTCGACGCCACCCCGCGCCTTCGCCAGAATCTCGCTCTGTCCTATGCCCTCGCCGGCGACTGGGCCCGCGCCCGTGCCGTGGCGGCGCAGGATCTCTCCCCGGCCGATGTCGGGCCGCGCCTGCAGCAATGGGCGGCGCTGGCCAGCCCGGGCACCGACCGGAACCAGGTGGCGAGCCTGCTCGGGGTCACCCCCGTCGCCGATCCGGGTCAGCCGATCCGGCTCGCCCTCAATCCGGTCGTGCCGGCCGAAGCCTATGCCGAGGCCGAGTTCCCGGCCGAGGCCGCCGCGGCGAGTACCGATTCGAGCTGGGGTCTCGCCGAGGCCGAGCCGGCCGCGCCGCTGCCGGTGGCGGAGGAAGCCGCTTCTTATTATCTGCCCGCTTCGGCGCCGGCGGTGCCCGCCAGCGAGGATGAGGCCCGCTACGCCGCGGCCGCGCAGACGCTGACCCGGCCGGAGCCGGCCGTGGTCCGTACCGCCTCGGCGCCGCTGCCGGCGCCGGTCTTCCGCCGGCAGGCGCCGTTGCCGGCCGGGCCCGAGGTCGCCCGCGGCGACAGCCCGTTCGTCGTCCAGATCGGCGCCTTCAGCAACGAGGGAAATGCCGAGCGGGCATGGCAGCAGGCGCAGCAGCGCTTCGCCCTCGACAGCCATGTGCCGCTGACGACGACCATCTCGATCGCCGGACGGACTCTGCACCGTGTGTCGGTGTCGGGCTTCGCCAGCCGCGCCGACGCCGCCCGCCTGTGCGGAGCGATCCGCGCCCAGGGCGGCGCCTGCTTCGTGCGCACCAATGCCGGCGACGCCTCGGTCCGCTGGGCCGCCCGCTACGCCGAGCCCCGCAACCGCGAGGCCTGAGCGCGTCTTTCTTCTTTCCGGAGGGCGGCTGGCGGCCAAGCGCCGGCCGCCAATCCTTCCCACATGCCGCGATTTTCGAGGCGTCAGACGACTTCGTCTGGCTCCACATCGCTCTAGAAGGCGCTCTTACGCCCCCCGCCTTTCCCGCGTCAGCAGGTCGAGGCAGGCCATCCGCACCGCGACGCCGAGCTCGACCTGCTGCAGGATGAGCGATCGCTCGGGATCGTCGGCGACGTCGCCGTCGATCTCGACGCCGCGGTTCATCGGGCCGGGGTGCATGACCACGGCGTGAGGCGCCGCGCGATCGAGGCGCGCGCGACTGAGGCCGAAGCGGGCATGATAGTCGCCGAGCGATTCCGACAGCGCGTCGGGCATGCGCTCGCGCTGGATGCGCAGCATCATCACCACGTTGACGCCATCCACGCCGTCGTCGAGATCGGTGAAGGCGGCGATCCCCGGCGGCACCACGTCGGGCAGCAGCGAGGGCGGGGCGACGATCCGGAGCTCGGCGCCGAGCAGGGGCAGCGAGCGCAGGTTCGAATTGGCGACCCGACTGTGGCGGATGTCGCCGCAGATCGCGACCTTGAGCCCCTCGATCCGGCCGAAGCGGCGGCGGATGGCGAGGGCGTCGAGCAGCGCCTGGGTCGGATGCTCGCCGCGGCCGTCGCCGGCATTGATTACCGGGCAATCCATCACCGCGGCGACATCGGCGGCGGCGCCGACCGCCTCGTGGCGGATGACGAGGATGTCGGGGCGCATCGCATTGAGGGTCAGCGCGGTGTCGGCCAGGCTTTCGCCCTTGCGCACGCTCGACGCGGCGGGATGGAAGTTGGAGACCTGCGCGCCCAGGCGCTTGCCGGCGATCTCGAAGGAGAAGAGCGTCCGGGTCGAGGTCTCGAAGAAGGCGTTGATCTGGGTGAGGCCCGCCAGCCGCTGGTCGGCCTTGCGCGCGCCGCGGTTGAACGCCGCCCATGGCTCGGCCGCATCGAGGATGAGATTGAGATCGTCGGCGGACAGGCCGTCTATCCCGAGCAGGTGACGGTGCGGAAAGGGCGCTTGATCGGAGGCCATCAAAGCGGCGCTCTAGTCGGGGCGGGCACCCCGCTCAAGTCCCGGCCGAAGAAGCGCCTGCGCTACGGAGGATCAGGCCGCGCAGGCGATCGGAGCGCCGAGGCAGGCGGCGGCGATCGCCTCGATATGGCGCTGGTCGGTGCCGCAGCAGCCGCCGAGGACGTTGAGCTTCGGAAGCTGCGCGCGCAGGCGCCGATACGCCTCGGCCAGGCCGACCGGGTCGCCGTCGTCCAGTTCCGTCATGACGTCGAGCTCGGCATGGCTGCAGCGCGAGGCGTTGGCGCGGATGCCGCCGATCCGTGCGGTCCAGCCGCCGCCTTTGGCGAGAGCGGCCGCGAAATGGTCGGGATGCGCGCAATTGATCATGTAATAGGCCGGATAGCCCGACGTGGCGTGATCGACGGCGCGGATCGCCTCGCCGAGGCCGTCACCGGTCGGGAGGCGGCCGTCCGTCTCGACGGTGAAGGAGAGGACGAACCGCAGGCCCACTTTTTCGGCGGCGCGCGCGATTCCGATCGCCTCGCTCACATTGGTGATCGTCATGGCGGTGAGCAGGTCCGGCCCGGCCGCCGCCAGTGCCGCCGCCTGGCGCAGATGATAGGCCTCCGCCTCGGACGCGCTCATGATCCGGCCAGGATCGTAGCCGTCGCCGCGCGGGCCGATGCAGCCGCTCACCACGACCGGCGTCGCCGGCGTCGCATAGTCGTCGCGAAGCGCATTCAGCATCTCGACCGATCGCGCGTTCAGCCGGTCGAGCTCGGCCGGAGCGAGGCCGAGTTGCGGCGCCCAGTCGAGGCTGGCGCGCCAGCTCGCGCTCTCGAGGACGAAGCCGGTACCCGCGCGGCGGGCGAAATCGAGATAGGAGCGGAAATAGGCGCCGAGCACCGCCCGGCCCTCGTCCGAGGCGAGCAGGGTGATGGCGGCGAATCCCGGCAGGTCGACGCCGTGCCGGTAGATGAGATCGGTCTCGAGCCCGCCGTCGGTCAGGAACAGGCGGTGGAGCTGGGGGAGGGGGTGGGTCATGGCGGGTTCCTGGGCTTCGACTTGATCCGATCATCGCGAGTAAAGTCGCGCCGATCCAGCCCACTCGCGGTCGGTTCGATCGTTCGAGGTCCAAGTGTCGAGGCGAATAGGGAAAAATGGGTGATCCGGCACCGCGGTGAAGGCGGGCAGCGCAGCGACTGACGGCGGAAGTCTACCGACGGTCGGCCAACTCACATTTCTGCCTGGGCACTGCATTCCCCCCGAAACTCTGCTTCTCTGGCGGCCGAGCCGGCATCAATCCTGTCGAGGCACAATGCGTGCAAGCTCTGCAAGAGGCATCCAGTGGCTGGGCCACGGGACGAAATCGCAGCTCGAGTTCATGAATACGCCGCCGTCAAGCGGATCATTTTCATCCCTCACCAGGACGGCGACGGCAAAATGGCCGCCCGCCACGACCAGCACCTCGCCGATCGGCAGGCACGCTTCGGTCGAGATCCACAATAAGGAAGGATCGATCGCCGCCCGACCAGACTGAGCTTCCGCCCCTTCCGGAAGGCTGCGCTGACTGTCGACAGGTTCGAAGGGCGCCATTGCTCGTATCTCCGCGAACACAGAAAGCGGCCAGGCAAATACTCGGATCATGGTTCGTACGGATGACCGGCGACCGGCCGGCGAAGCCACGCCCGAGGGAGGCGGGCTTCGCCGGCTCATTGCTCAGCCATAAGCGATGAAGTCGGCATTGGTGAGCACCGTGCCGTCCGCCACCGACCCGAAGAGCACGGGGGCCGCCGCGCCGGTGCCGTCGCGGTCATAGTACATGTTGCCGGTGCTCTGATCGTAAAGGATGCGATCATTGGCGTCGCCCGCCGACGTGCCCAGCCGGAAAGCCGCGGCACTGATGGCAGCGACGCTGGTGCCGGGCAGGGCGGTGAAGATGTTCCGGGAGAGGTAGACGCTCTCCGTCGCCACGTTGAAGTCGAGGATCTGGTCGACGTTGGAGGCACCCAGGGTGCTGTTGAAGTAGAAGCGGTCGGTACCGCCTCCACCGACGAGCACGTCGCTTCCGGTCCCTCCGTACAGCCAGTCAGCACCGCCGCGCCCTTCCAGCCGGTCATTGCCGCCGCCGCCGACGAGAATATTAGCGGCGCTGTTGCCATAGAGTCTGTTGTTGATGTTGTTTCCGGTGCCGTTGATGGCGACGGCTCCGGTCAACCAGAGAAGCTCGACCTGTGAGGTCAGGGCGTAGGTGACGCTGCTCTCGACCGTGTCGGACCCGCCGCCGACCTGCTCCACCACGACGTCCCCCGTATCGTCCACGATGTATGTGTCGTTCTGCGATCCTCCCGTCATCGTGTCGGCGCCCGAACCGCCGTCCAGGATGTCGTGACCGGTATTGCCGCCGAAGAGCGTGTCTGCGCCGGCGCCGCCTTCGAGCACATCATGGCTGGCCCCGCCATCGAGGATGTCGTTGCCGCCATTGCCGATGAGGTGATCCTGCCCGCTGGCGCCGTTGAGCTGGTTGATGCCTTCATTGCCGATGATCGTCTGGGCAAGCTGATTGCCGGTCAGGTTGATGGCGGTCGTTGCCAGCGCGTTGTTCGTCTCCATCATCTCGACGTAGGCGGCGCTGTTCAGGATATAGCTCGCGCTGGCGATGACGCGGTCGTTTCCGGCCCCGCTCACCTCGATGATAATCGGAGCGGCGCTATTGACGCGGTAGGTGTCGTTGCCAAGGCCGCCGTCCATCTCGTCCGACCCGCCATCCGAGCTCAGATCGTCGTCACCGTTGGATCCCAGGATGAGATCGTCTGTATCGAGTCCGTTGATCGTGATCGTGACCGTTGCCGTGCCACCGTTCAGCAGGGTGTAGCTGAAGGTGTCGAATGCCGGGGTGTTGGTCGCCCCAGTAGACGGCAGAGGCGTCGGGTCGAAGGAGCCGTCGGTCTCATAGTCGAAGGTGCCGTCGGCATTGACCGTCAGGAGCGCGCCGGAGTCGAGCTCGATCGTCGAGCCGACGGCAAGGGCAGACCCGTTCACCGCCGCGATGGCGAGGGCCGGCCCGCCGAGATCCTCGTCCAAGCCGGAGCCATTGTCACCGAAGAGATAGCCGGAGAGCGTGTCGTTCTCGTCGATGACGAAGGCGTCGTTATTGGCGATGGCACCGGTCGGGGGGATGAGGTCGATCGTCTCGTCGGCGAACTCGATCAGCTCCATGTTGAACAGGGTGTCCGTGCCATCCGTCTGCGTGCCGCGGGCATGAATCACGGTGACCGAGCCGTCATCATTGTAGAGGACGTCGTAATTCTCGAGGAGATCGGAGAAGACCGCCGTGTCGACATCCCCTGCCTGGCCGCCGTCGAGGAGCTCGCGAACGATGACGAGCTGGCCCGGATTGTAGGTCCCTGCGAACATCTCGGTAACGAGATCGTGAAGGCTGTCGGCCGTGTCGATCTCCGCGCCGGTGCCGTCCGCATTCTCGCGGACACTGATCCGGACATTGAGCCACCGATCGCCGTCGATGACGTCGTTGCCGCCCAGGCCACTGATCACGTCGCTGCCGCCGCCGCCGAGGATGATGTCACCCTCGAGGAAGGGGGCGTCGCCGACGCTCACCAGATCCCCGAGGCCGGCGATGCGCGCAATGCCTTCGGCCGTGAGGGCGCTTCCCTGGAAGCCGGTGGTGCCGCCCTGCGCCAGGGGAAGCCGGTCGGCGGCCACATCGTTGGTTCCGCGCAATATATCGTCGAACTGGGAGCCGGAAAGCCCTTCGGTGCTCTCGAACTCGTCGAGCGAGGCGTTTTCGGGAAGGGTCGGGGCTTCGTCGAAGATGATCGGGATGGAGAGGTCGGCATTCACCCCGAAAGGATTGTCCTTGTAGGTGATCCAATCGAAGCCGGACATGCCGACCACCTTGCCGCGTCCGGCGCTGCCGACCATGATGTCGTCGCCGCCCTCGCCGATATATTCGTCGAAGCCGCCGTCGCCGAGGAAGACGTCATGCCCGTCGACCTTGTCCTGCGCGAAGACCTCGTCGAAATTGTCGCCCGGGGCGCCGTCGAAGGTGCCGGTCTCGATCCAGTCATTGCCCTCGTTGCCGAGGATGCGTTCGGCGGTCTTGTTGCCGAGGATGAAATCGTCGCCTTCGCCGGCGAAGATCTCCGTGCCGGCGTCGCTTCCGGTGACGATGAAGTCCTTTCCGGCACCGCCCATGACGAGATCCAGCCCGGGACCGGCATGCACGACGTCGTTGCCGTCGCCGGCCTTGATATTGTCGTCACCGCCGGAGTCGCGGATGATGTCGTCGCCCGCACCGCCGTTGATGATGTCGTTGCCGAAATTGCCTTCGAGCCGGTCGTTGCCGCCGTCGCCGTAGAGCGTGTCGTCGCCGATTCCGGCGGTCAGCGTATCATTGCCTTCCGTGCCGCCGAGGACGACATGGTCGCCGCCGGTATAGCGAAGATAGTTTGCGTCGGGCCCGGCCGTGGACGGATTGTCGCGGATGACGAGCGGCGTCAGGATGGTGCCGCCCACCGGGTCGTCGCGGCCATCCACGCCCAAGCCGGTATATTGCTGGTCCTGGTCCACCTCGAGGATGAAGCCGGGAGTCGAGAAGACGTCCGAGGGCAGGTGCGTGGCGTTGGTGTTGCGCATGATCATGGCGGCGAAGGAGTTGTTCTCCATCTCGCCGAACAGGTGCAGGCCGTCGAGCCGCTGCAGGTAGTAGAAGCGGTCGCCGCTCTGCAGCTGCTCCATCTGCATCTCGAACACGAAATTGAAGGTCGAGCCGAGCATTCCGCCGAACGGCATGGTCTGCTCGGCGAGGCCGCCGATCCACAGGTCGACATCGTCGAGGCCCGTGATGGTAACCCCGTTCGGGCCACTCTCCCACGCTCCGGTGCTGTTGAGGAAGTCCAGCCTATCGGCTGGAACGATCATGCCGTCGAACGAAGTGCCGGTGATGATCGTCATCGCCGCGTCACGCTTTCCGTCGACCGTCGTCTCGGCCACGATCAGCGGGTGCAGGCCGTAGGCGGCGACGAAGTTGATGATCGCGGCCTCGTTCTTGAGATTGCCGGCGAAGTCGGTCCAGCTCTCATAGGGCTTGAGCTCGGCCGCGTTGTTCGTCGCTTCGTAGAATTCGCGCCTGGCGGCATTGAGCGACGGAACGCCGGTGTCGCGGCCGCGGGCGAGATTGATCGTCGCGAGATCAAGCGGGAGTCCAAGCAAATTGTTGCGCAACGCATCCGTGACGAACTCGTCGATCTCCTGGCCCACCTGGCGGGTCATGCCGCGGACGATCGAGCCGGCCACCCCTGCCGCCGTGCCGCTGGTTGCGAACTCGATCGGATTGAGAAAGCCTTCGATGAGCGAGATGTGGTCAGGATTGAAGTTGGGGTCGAACCGATCGATCGACTCCGTGAGCATCGAGTGGCCGAAGCGATAGATGACATGCGCGAATTCGGCCACGATCGCGGGATTGATCGTGTAGTCGAACCCATCGGGCACGAGGAAGGCGTCGATCTGCGGTTGGACCTTGCGCGCGAATTCCTCGAAGACGAGGTGCTGATACTCCATCTCGGTTCCGAATTTCGCGGCCTGGAAGAGGCGCTCGCCGTTCCAATCGAGCGCGTCGATCTCAGCCTGGTTGGCCGGCAGCGCATCGATCTCGACGTCCAGCCATTCGTTGATGAACGCAAGATCGCCGCTGGCGAGCACTTGGTCCTTGGTGTGCTGCAGCAGACGATTATGCTCGGCATGGAAGACGTGATGGACGGCGGTCAGGCCGATATTCTCGTTGCCCCGCCCGTCGCCGGTGATGAAGTGCGCGTCGAGCAGCTCGTTGTCATATTCGGTGTCCCCGTTCCCTGGATTGCCGAGCCCGATCTCGAGGTCTCCATCGGCAATCTTCCCGATCGGCACCGCCTCATGGGCGATATCGTCGAGAAAGGCGTGGCCGGTCAGGACGGCCTGCACGCCCCCTTCTGCGGGCGTGATGTTGAGCGGGGAACCTGGCGTTCCCGATGCGAGGCTTTGCGGCGGTCCGGCCAGTACGACCTGCGGGAATCCGCTCACCGGATCGGGAATGAAGTTGCCGTAGGGATCGGTGGCCAGCAGGGGCAGGTTTCCGACATGATAGTCGGTCAGCTCGATGCCGAGGACGTTCGCCGCCTGCGCCTTGACCTCGCCCCAGGTGGGGAGGCCGCCATTGGCGCCGTCGAGCAGCTTTCCGGTCGCCTGCGGGACGCCGCCGACCAGCTCATATTCGCGCAGGAAGACCTGGTGCGACGCATGCGACGTATAGGTCTGGTTCTGATCGACGAAAGGCGTGGTCAGATTGATCGGCCCGACATCGTCGTCCGTGCCCATCACTCCGTCGACGCCTGGACTCACGGTCGCCCGGGTCAGCACCATG
Source organism: Sphingosinicella terrae (assembly GCF_003347635.1). Lineage (GTDB taxonomy): Bacteria > Pseudomonadota > Alphaproteobacteria > Sphingomonadales > Sphingomonadaceae > Allosphingosinicella > Allosphingosinicella terrae. Next base: position 940,239 of record NZ_QDFY01000001.1, on the reverse strand, counting down.
AAGTTGGTGGGGCTGGCGGGATCGTAGAGCGGGTCGTCCGGCTGGAGCGGAATGAACACCGTGCCGCTCTGCCCCTTGGCGACCAGATCGAGACCGTGATCGAAGAACTGGCCGAAGAGGGTGAACCACGAATTGAAGGATGCCGACAGCCCTTCGTCCGGCGCCGTGTTCGGCAGCACGATCGTCGCGCCCGACATCTCGATGCCGTTAGCCGCGAGCAGCCCGTCGAGGACCGCCTGCGCGGCCGGCAGGCCGGGATCGCCGTCAGGGAGTGCGGTCACGATGTCGAAGGCTGCCGTGATGTCGGCGAGGGCGGTCTGCGCCTCCGCGCCTTCGATTCCAGCCCGGGAAAGGGCCTCGAGTATGGCTGCCGGGTTGTTGAGCGTCTGGTCGACGATCAGATTCGATATGATCCGCAGGCTCGAGTCGACGACGACCGAGTTCGGATTATTGGACGGCGCGTAGGACGTGGGCATCGGCGGTGCTCCGCCGGGCCCATCCGGATCGAAGACCTCGCCATTGCGATAGTTCGGGTCGAGCAGGTGCGGGAATGGCTGGTCCGCGGCGCCCCAATGTTCGCGGCCGGGGAGGATGTTGTTGTACGTTCCGTCGACGGTTCTCAAACCCCAGGCGATATTCGGGGCAGGGATGAGACCACCTGGTCCGAAGAGAGGCTGACCCGCGGCATGGGCTTCCGCAATCTTGATCTGATCAAGAATGAAAACGAGGTCGGACTTGATATAGGTAACCATGATACAGCCTCCGCTCAAGCATCTGAACCGCCCCTTCGACAGAAGGGTGCACGCTTCCTCACGAGGAATCAGTCCTCGCGTTCGATCTGCTTTGGTTACGCATTTCCCCCCAAGAGCCGGGCCTGCCTGTGCAGGCGGAGCAATGGGCGCTGTACGAAGCGGTACATACCCGACTCACTTACTTTACAGCGTGTTGACTATCCGGGGATTCGGACAAGGGAGTCGAGTCAGGAAGAAAGGCTATGGATCGGGCGCCAATTGTATAACCCTGTGGAAAACCCTGTATGCCAGAAGGTATAGACCAGGGGGGCGGGAATTCTGCCTTGCCGTGAGTGCCGATAGAGGATGACCGGCTCTGCGGCTGGGCTGGCGCAGGCCCGGGCGGATCAACCGCCCCGGCAATCAGGGCAGCTCGTCGGTGGACCGACGGCGGGGATCGAGCAGGCCGGGCAATGACGGCTGGCCGGGATCCCTCGCGCTTTCCAGCCGACGAAGCGCGAGCACGGCGCTCGTCCGGTTGTGAACGCCGAGAATGCGGAATGACGTGTTGACGTGCGCTTTGACCGTGCCGACGGAAATCCCGAGTATCCGCGCGATCTCCTTATTGGCTTTTCCCTCTGCCATGAGGATCAGCACTTCGCGCTGTCGGTGCGTGAGGTCGAAAGCGGGGATCACTCCGTCGACAAGCGGCGGAACGCCGGCTTCCGCTATGTCGCAGATCATCGACGGCACATAGATCTGCCCGGCCAGTATGGCGGTGAACGCAGCCACCATATCATCGCGCCCGAACGCCTTGGGGATATAGCCATGGGTCCCCGCGGTCAGGCATTCCAGAACGGATTCACGGGACGGTTCGCCCGCCATCATCACGAGCTTGGTCTTGGGGTGACGCGAACGGATGTACCGGATCCCGCTTGTGCCGTTCATTCCCGGCAGCTCGAGGGCCGCGGCGATCACACCGATTTCGTCGTTGCGCGCTAGGGCGGCAACGATGCCGTCGAAGCTGGAGGCTTCGAATGCAGCGGAAGCGTGAAGGTCCTGAATCAGCAGACTGGACAGTCCCGCTCGATTCAACGGCAGATGATCGGCCACTAAAGCTACCGCCCCTTCGTCCACAAACGTCCCCTTTATTTTCGAGAGCCGTAGACGCAACAGGGCAGTTTACTGCAGTCACAGGCAGTCGTCCAGCGGCTTGCGTGCGGGCCATCTTTGCGGGTCGTCTCCGTCACCGCACGCATCTGCGGGGCAGTTCCTTAGCCGGACTTTACCGGTCCGCGGTCATGCCGCCATGGCGAGGGCATCGATCGCGCCCTGGAGGATGTAGGCGGCCGCCACTTTGTCGACGAGCTCGGCGCGGCGGGCGCGGCTGGCGTCGGCGTCGATCAAGGTGCGGGTGACGGCCTGGGTCGACCAGCGCTCGTCCCAGAGCAGGATCGGCAGGCCCAGAGGCGCGAGGTTGCGGGCGAAAGCGCGGACCGATTGGGTGCGCGGCGAATCGCTGCCGTCGAGGTTGAGCGGCAGGCCGAGGATCAGCCCGCGCACCTGCTGGGTCTCGGCGAGCCGGCGCAGCGCCTCCATGTCCCTGCCGAACTTGGTGCGTCGGATGAGTTCGGCCGGCGTGGCGATCGTCCATTGCGCGTCGCACAGGGCGGTGCCGATCGTCTTCGTACCGACGTCGAGGCCGAGCAGTCGGCCGCCCAGGGGAAGCGCCTCGCGATAGACGGCGGGGACGGTGGTGATCATCGTCGCCGGTCGCCTGGGTGGAGGGGGTGATCGGATCGGCGGGTTGGGACCGGGGCCTCGATCACGTCATCCCGGCTCTCGCCGGGATCACGCAAGGTGGGATGGCAGGTCCCCCTCAATCCTCGCCCCCTTCGCCGAGGAAGGCGCGAACCCGGCGCTCGGCGTCGGCGCGGATATTGGCCCAGAAGAGCGAATAATCGTAGACATGGTAGTTATTGCCGGGGAGGACGTAGGATCCCATCGCCGGCACGGCGTCGTTGTCGCCGATCAGCAGGAATCCGCGCAGGTCGCAGCGTGCGGCGACGGCGCTGCGGCGGAAGCTGGCATTGCTGAAGTCGTCATTGGGGATGAGCGTGCCCAGATTGGCCCCGGCCGGCGCTTCCCCTCCGGCGGTGCCGGTGAGCGGATTGACGCAGACCATCGCCGATCCGGCGCGCGGCACGCCGCCCGGACCGCGCGAGGCGTCGTAGACGTCGGTGACGAGCTTGGGGTCGGCCGGCTCGGCGAAGCTCTGCCAGGAGAGCAGGCAGCGGGCCTGGTCGGAGCTCTGGCAGGGCGGCAGCGGCAGCACCGGGACGTCGGCGGTCTCCGAGACCGGCCAGCCGACCACATAGGCGGCGGCGATGCGCGGCGCCTCCGGCGCATCCTTGATCCTCTGCTCGAGCAGGCGAAGCAGATGGAGGCTGCCCTGGCTGTGGCCGGCGAGGATGATCGGCCGGTCCGCCGGCGCCTCCCTGAGGAACTGCTCGTAGGCGGCAAGCACGTCGCGATAAGCGAAATCGAGCGCGCGGCGGGCATTGTCCTCGTCGCTGAGGAAGGCGCCGAAGGCGGCCTGGCGGTATTTCGGAGCCCAGACCGCACCGGCCCCGTTGAACGCGCTCGCCTGGCTGCGGACGAACAAGCGCGCCCGCGACTGCGACTCCTCGTCATCGAGCGCGGCATTCCAGGCCGAGGTCTCGAGGAAGCTGGTCGGATGAATGAAGAAGACCGATGCGGCGGGACGGGGCGAGGCGGCGAAGCCCTGCGGCGTCCACAAGGCGGGATTGTCGCGCAGGCCGGGCCGGGCGATCCACAGATCGGCATCGGCATAGGTGGCGCCTTCGGGCATCGCCACCTCGCGGAACTCGGCCTTGGGCACCATGGCCCAGCGCATCAGATCCTCCTCGAAGATCCGGTAGGCGATGGCGCCGGCGATGAAGAGGACGGTGAGGCCGGCGACGATCCAGAGGAAGCGGACGGCCGGATGGGATTTCTTGCGTACCACCGCGGCTGTGAAGCCGAAGCCGGCCCGGCATGCAAGGGCAAGAGCCTTTTCTCGTTCGAGACGGCGGCGCGCTTGATGCGGTGCGGCGGCTTTGCTAGCCGCCGGGGCATCCTCCCGTTCGGGAAATCCCGCTCATCAGGAAGCTGAATGTCCGTCGACAGCGCCACCGTCCGCCATATCGCGAAGCTCGCCCGCATCGCCGTCAGCGATTCCGAGGTCGAGGCGCTCGCGCCCGAGCTCTCCAACATCCTGGGCTGGGTCGAGCAATTGCAGGAGGTCGACGTCGAGGGCGTCGAGCCGATGACGGCGGTCATCCCCAACAAGCTGCGCCTGCGCGAGGACGAGGTCACCGACGGCGGCATCCGCGATGCCGTGCTGGAGAATGCGCCGGTGGCCGAGCACGGCTTCTTCGCGGTCCCGAAGGTGATCGAATGAGCCAGTTGACCGACCTCGGCATAGCCGCGCTCCGCGACGGGGTTCGCGACGGCAGCTTCTCCGCGCGCGAGGTGGCCGAGGCCCACGTCGCCGCCGTCGAGAAAGCGCGCGCGCTCAACGCCTTCATCGTCGAGACCCCGGAGCATGCGCTCGCCGCCGCCGACGCCGCCGATGCGGCGCGGGCGAAGCGCGAGCTCAAGCCGCTGTCCGGCGTGCCGCTCGGCATCAAGGACCTGTTCGCGACCAAGGGCGTCCAGACCACCGCCGCCAGCCGCATCCTGGAAGGCTTCAAGCCCGTCTACGAATCGACGGTCAGCGCCAACCTGTTCGCCGCCGGCGCCGGCATGCTGGGCAAATTGAACATGGACGAGTTCGCGATGGGTTCGTCGAACGAGACCAGCGGCTATGGCGCGGTGATCTCGCCATGGCGGCGCAAGGACGGCGGCAATGCCGCGCTGGCGCCGGGTGGAAGCTCGGGCGGCTCGGCCGCCGCGGTCGCGGCGCGGATCGCGCCGGGGGTCACCGGCACCGACACCGGCGGCTCGATCCGCCAGCCGGCGGCGTTCGTCGGCATCTCCGGCATCAAGCCGACCTATGGCCGCTGCTCGCGCTGGGGCATCGTCGCCTTCGCCTCGAGCCTCGACCAGGCCGGACCGATGGCGCGCGACGTCCGCGACTGCGCGATTATGCTCGAGGCGATGGCCGGCTTCGACGGCAAAGATTCGACCTCGCTCGACCTGCCGGTTCCGGCCTGGGAGCAGGGGCTGAACGCGGACCTCAAGGGCAAGCGCGTCGGCATCCCCAAGGAATATCGGATCGACGGGGTTCCGGAAGATGTGGGCCGCGTCTGGGACGAGGGCATCGCCTGGCTCCGCGACGCCGGCGCAGAGATCGTGCCGGTGTCGCTGCCGCACACCCGCTATGCGCTGCCGACCTATTACATCATCGCCCCGGCCGAGGCTTCATCCAACCTCGCCCGCTATGACGGCGTGCGATACGGGCTGCGGCAGCAGCCCGAGCAGGGCGGCCTCAACGACATGTACGAGGCGACGCGCGCCGCCGGCTTCGGCGCCGAGGTGAAGCGCCGGATCATGATCGGCACCTATGTGCTGAGCGCCGGCTTCTACGACGCCTATTTCAACCGCGCGCAGAAGGTGCGGGCGCTGATCGCCCGCGATTTCGAGAAGGCCTGGGACGAGGTCGACCTGCTGCTGACGCCGACCGCGCCGAGCGCCGCCTTCGCCTTGGGCGAGAAGTCGAACGATCCGATCGCCATGTATTTGAACGACGTGTTCGCGGTGCCGGCGAGCTTGGCGGGCCTGCCCGCCATGTCGGTGCCGGCGGGGCTGGACAAGCAGGGGCTGCCGCTCGGCCTCCAGATTATCGGCAAGGCGCTGGACGAGCAGTCGGTGCTCGATGCCGGCCTGGCGATCGAGCAGCGGGCCGGCTTCACCCATCGGCCGGAGGCCTGGTGGTGAGGGCGATGCCAAAGCTACAGACGGAATTTGTTCATGGCCGATAGCTCCTACCGCATTCGTGGCGCCACCGGGGACTGGGAGGTCGTGATCGGCCTCGAGGTCCACGCCCAGGTGACGTCGAACGCCAAGCTCTTCTCCGGCGCCTCGACCGAGTTCGGCGCCGAGCCGAACAGCCAGGTCAGCCTGGTCGACGCGGCGATGCCGGGCATGCTGCCGGTGCCGAACAGGGAGTGCATCCGCCAGGCGGTGCGTACCGGCATGGCGCTGGAGGCGCAGATCAACCCCTGGTCGCGCTTCGACCGGAAGAACTATTTCTACGCCGACCTGCCGCAGGGCTATCAGATCAGCCAGCTCTACCACCCGATCGTCGGCGAGGGGGAGATCGAGATCCTGCTCGACGAGAAGGACGAGGGATCCGCCAAGAAGGTGGGCATCGAGCGAATCCATCTCGAGCAGGATGCCGGCAAGCTGATGCACGACCAGCATCCGAGCTTCTCCTATGTCGACCTCAACCGATCGGGCGTGGCGCTGATGGAGATCGTCTCCAAGCCCGACATGCGCAGCCCCGAGGAAGCGGGCGCCTATGTCCGCAAGCTGCGCTCGATCCTTCGCTATGTCGGCAGCTGCGACGGCAACATGGAGCAGGGATCGATGCGGGCCGACGTCAATGTCAGCGTCCGCAAGCCCGGCGATCCGTTCGGCACCCGCACCGAGACCAAGAACGTCAATTCGGTTCGCTTCATCATGGCGGCGATCGACTATGAGGCGAACCGCCAGGTCGACCTCATCGAGGCGGGCGGCACGGTCGTCCAGGAGACTCGCCTGTTCGATCCGGACAAGGCGGAGACGCGCAGCCTGAGGTCGAAGGAGGAAGCGCACGATTATCGCTACTTCCCCGATCCCGACCTGCTGCCGGTCGAGCTCGGCGAGGATTTCCTCACCGAGTGCCGCGCCTCGCTGCCCGAGCTGCCGGACGCCAAGCGCCGCCGCTACGAGGAAGTCCTCGGCCTGCCGCCCTACAACGCCTCGGTGCTGACCGCCGAGGTCGAGACCGCACGCTGGTTCGAGGCTCTGCTCGACATACTCGGCGACGCCCATGCCGTCCGCGCGTCCAACTGGGTGATCTCGGACCTGTTCGGCGCCCTCAACCGGCTCGGGCGCGACCTCGACGACAGCCCGGTGTCGCCCAAGCAGGCGGCCGAATTGCTGACGCTCGTCGCCGACGGCACGCTTTCCGGCACCCTCGCCAAGCAGGTGTTCGAGATCATGCTCGAGACCGGCGAGGATCCCGGCGCGATCGTCGAGGCGCGTGGGCTCAGGCAGACGTCGGACACCGGCGCGATCGAGAAGGTGATCGCCGACATCCTCGCCGCCAACCAGGACAAGGTCGCCGAATATCGCTCGGGGAAGGACAAATTGTTCGGCTTCTTCGTCGGCCAGACGATGAAGGCGATGCAGGGCAAGGCCAATCCGCAGGTCGTGAACGAGCTGCTGAAGAAGGCGCTGGGCTGAAGGGGCCTAACGCTTCACCGCGGCCATTGCGGTCGCGACGAAGGCGAGGAACAGCACGACCGCGTTGATCGCGTGTGCAAACTCCCACGCGGTCCGGAGCGCCTCCCAGTCTGCAGGAATGACGGTCCAATTGCTCGTGACGCGATTGGTCGGGAAGATCCGAAGGAAGAAGTGGACGAGCGTGGCAGCGATGAACCATGCCGACACCATCGCCCATCGTGACGCGAAGCGATCGGACCTGCGCAGCCGAAGCGACAGCAGAAAATTGGCGGCAAGAGCGAGCATGATGGGGATTCCGAAGTACGCCCAGCCGCGATAGATGCCCTGGACCGTGAAATAGTCGTCGGAGGCAAGGCCGATCTTGCCGGGCAGCTCGAACAGATGCGCGCCGCTGGGGATCAGGGCGAGGGCCGTCATGACCAAGGCGAAGATACGTAGGGCTCTCATAAGACAAGAGCTGAACGCGTCGGAGCGCATGCGGCGGCCCCCTCTGCGGCGCGTGGTGCGTCTTTCGTGATGCTTCGTTTTCGCATTGAGAGGGCTGCGCTAGACTGAGGGACGGGTCGGCGCCACTCGGCCCAACGCGGGGGACAGATATCCATGAACTCGGCGGTCTCGCTGCTCCTTCTGATGACGCCACCCGGCGAGGCCGCGCCGGCCGATCCGCTTCCGGTTCATGTCGGGGGGCGGGTTGTCGGCGACGCCGAAGGCGCGATGCGCTTCGGCTGGCCCGGTACCTATTTCGAGAGCCGCTTCCGCGGGCCCGAGGTCACCGTCGTCGTCGAGAGCGGCACCGAGCATCTGCGTCTGTCGGTCGACGGCCGGGAGCGGGCGGTGCTGGTCCGTCCGGGCGAGGCGCGGCTGACATTGAGCGGGCTCGGGCCGGGCGAGCATGTGGTGAGGCTCGACAAACTGACCGAGAGCCAGACCGGCGGGGGGCGCTTCATCGGCTTCTTCGCCGGGGAGGGAACCGAGCCGCTGCCGCCGCCGGCGCGTGCCCGGCAGATCGAGTATATCGGCGATTCCTACAGCGTCGGCTACGGCAACACCTCGCCGGGCCGCGAATGCACGGCCGAGCAGGTGCACGACCTCACCGACACCACCCGCGCCTTCGGGCCTTTGCTCGCCGCCCGGCTCGGCGCCGACTATCGGGTCAACGCCTATTCGGGCTTCGGCATCGTCCGAAATTATTCCGGCGGCGTGCCGGAGCTCAGCCTGCCGGCTTTGTATTCGCGGCTGATCCCGGGCGAGGCGACACCGGTCGAGGCGGCGGATCCGGACTGGCGGCCGCAGCTCATCGTCGTCAATCTCGGCACCAACGATTTCTCGACGCCGCTGGGCCTGGGCGAGCGCTGGGCAGACCAGGCGGCGCTCAGGGCCGATTATCGGGCGCGCTACGTCGAGTTCGGACGCAGGTTGATGACGCGCCAGCCGCAGGCGCGCCTGATTCTGATGGGGTCGGACGATTTCCTCGGCGAGGTGGAGCAGGTCGCGCGGGCGCTGGATCCGACCGCGTCGGGGCGTGTGACGACGCTCAGGTTCGGCGATCTGGAGCGGACGGGCTGCGACTGGCATCCGAGCCTCGCCGACCACCGCGCGCTGGCCGACCTGCTCGAGAGGGCCATCGCGGAAACCGGCGCGCCCGCGAATGGGCGCGGCCGGTAAGAGGTCCGTCACCGCGCGGGTGGACGGCGCGCAACTAACTGATCTCGATAGCTCTTCTGATTGTCATATCGGCTTCGTAGGGTTGCCCCGTGCCGACGCGACTCGGCAAACCGATCAGGGCAGCGGCACCCGCCGCCTGCCGTTTCAGGGGAGACTTCAACATGGCCGCAGCGTGGATCAACGAATTCCATTACGACAATGCCGGCACCGACAGCGGCGAATATATCGAGATCGCCGCCGCCGCCGGCACCGACCTCAGCGGCTGGACGATCGTCCTCTACAATGGCGCCAACGGGCTCAGCTACAACAGCCGCAGCCTTTCCGGCATCGTGCCCAACCAGCAGAATGGTTTCGGAACGCTGAGCTTCGGCTATCCCACCGACGGGATCCAGAACGGCGCGCCCGACGCGATCGCCTTGATCGACCCGCTCGGGAACGTCGTCGAGTTCCTGAGCTATGAGGGCAGCTTCACCGCCCAGAACGGCCCGGCCGCTGGGCTTACCAGCACCGATATCGGCGTTTCCGAGCCTGGCAATACCAGCGGTACCGCCGTCGGCCGCACCGGCACCGGCGACGAAGCCTCCGATTTCACCTGGAGCCTGATCGGAAACGACACGCCGGGCGGCGTCAATGCAGGCCAGAACTTCGGCGGCACCCCCGTGGACAGGGCCGGGACCTTCTCGATCGGCGACGCGAGCGTCGCCGAGGGGAATAGCGGCACGACCACCATCACCTTCACCGTCAGCCGGGGGGCGGACAGCAATGTTGCTGCGAGCGTGAACTGGACGATCGGGCTGCCGGGTGCACCCGCCGGGGCGGACGCCTCCGACTTCGCCGCGCCGACGCTCTCCGGAACACTCGTCTTCGGAGCAGACGAGATCAGCCGGACGATCACGCTCCAGGTCAATGGCGACACGTCCGACGAGGGCGACGAGACCTTCACCGTCACCCTGTCGGGCCCGACCAACGGCGCGGCGCTCGGCGACGGCGAAGCGACCGGCACCATCGTCGACGATGATGGTTCGGCGGGTCCCGGCAGCGCCTTCATCAACGAGATCCACTATGACGATGCCGGAACCGATGCCGGCGAGGCGATCGAGATCGCGGCGCCGGCGGGCACCAACCTCGCCGGCTGGACGCTCGTCCTCTACAGCGTCAGCGGCAGCGCGACCGAGGGTACCGTCTACAACACGCTCGGGCTCTCCGGGATCGTGCCCGATCAGGACGATGGCTATGGCACGCTGAGCTTCGCCTATCCGGTCAACGGTATCCAGAACGGCCCGCAGGACGGCCTCGCGCTCGTCAATCCCCAGGGGCAGGTCGTCCAGTTCCTGTCCTACGAGGGGAGCTTCATCGCCGCCAACGGACCGGCTGCCGGTATGACGAGCACCGACATCGGCGTCTTCGAGGGCAGTTCCACTCCCGAAGGCTTCTCGCTTCAACTGACCGGTTCCGGCGCGAGCGCGGTGGATTTCACCTGGGTCGACGCGCGCGAGGACAGCTTCGGTTCCGTCAACGAGGGCCAGGACTTCATCGCCCTCAATGCCACCGGCCAAGTGCGGATCGGCGATGCCAGCGTTGTCGAGGGGGACAGCGGGGAGACCTTGCTGGTCTTTACAGTCACCCGCGCCGGCGGCCTCGGCGAGGCGGCAGGAGTCGACTGGCTGCTGAGCCTCGGCGGCAGCGCGAACTCCGCGGATCTCGGCGCCGCCCAGCCGCTTTCCGGGGAGGTCGATTTCGCCCCGGGCGTGTCGAGCGTGCAGGTGGCGATCCGCGTCTCCGGCGATGTCATTGGCGAAGGCAATGAGACGCTGGAGTTGGTTCTTGCCAATCCTACCGGCAACATCACCATCGTCGATGGGTCGGCCACCGGCACGATCGTCAATGACGATCCGCTGACCCTCGCCGTCTACCAGATACAGGGCGAGGGGCATCGCTCCGGATATGAGGGGCAGCCGGTGACGACCAGCGGCGTGGTCACCGCGGTGGCCGCGAACGGCTTCTATCTCCAGGATCCCAATGGCGACGGCAATGTACGCACGTCCGACGCCTTGTTCGTCTTCACCGGCGCCGCACCCGGCGTGGCCGTGGGCGATGCGCTCGAGGTGAGCGGCACCGTCGCCGAATTCCTTCCCGGGGGCGATGCCACCAACCTGACAATAACCGAGCTCATCTCCTCCAACATCGTCGTTCAGTCGAGCGGCAATGCCGTTCCGGATGCGGTGGTGATCGGCGCGGGTGGCCGCCTGCCGCCGACCTCGGCGATCGACGATGACGGCCTATCCAGCTACGATCCCGAAACCGACGGCATCGACTTCTACGAGTCCCTCGAGGGGATGCTCGCCACCATCGAGGCACCGCGGGTGGTGGTGCGGACGAACGAATTCGGCGAGACCTATGTCGTCGCCTCGGGAGGCGAGGGAGCGAGCGGCGTCAACGGCCGTGGCGGGATCACCCTCTCGGACGGCGACTATAATCCCGAGAAGATCCAGATCGATGCCACGCCGGGTCTGTTCGCCGGCTATGATCCGCAGCACAGCCAGGGAGACCTGCTCGGCGATGTCACCGGCATCTTCTCCTACGGCTTCGGCAGTTACGAACTGCTGGTCACGCAGGCCGTGACGGTCACCGACGACGTGACCCTCGATCGCGAAACCACCGAGCTCCAGGGCGACAGCGACCATCTCACCGTCGCCAGCTTCAACGTCGAGAATCTCAGTCCGGACAGTGGCGCGGCCAAGTTCAACCTGCTCGCCGAGGACATCGTCTACAGCCTGGCGGCGCCGGACATTGTCGCACTGCAGGAAGTGCAGGACGGCAACGGCCTCAATGGCAGCGACCCGCTCTCCGGCGCGGCTACCGCCCAGCTGCTCATCGACGCCATCGCCGCGGCCGGCGGTCCCAATTACGTCTATGTCGAGGTCGCGCCGTCGAGCCAGGGTTCGACCGGCGGCGCGTCGGGCGGCAACATCCGCAACGGCTATCTCTATAATGCCGACCGGGTCGGTTATGTCGATGGCAGCGCCCGGCTGATCGAGGATCCGGCGTTCAACGGGAGCCGCAGGCCCCTGGTCGCCGACTTCACCTTCAACGGCGAGACGGTGAAGCTTATCAACGTCCACTTCACTTCGCGGATCGGCAGCGATCCTCTTTGGGGATCGAGCCAGCCGCCTGCGGATGCAGGTGACGCCTCCCGCACCCAGCAGGCGGAGGCGGTCCGAGCCTATGTGAATGGCGAGCTCGCCACCGATCCGTCGCTGAAGCTTGGCGTGTTCGGCGATTTCAACGGCTTCTGGTTCGAGGAATCGGTCACCGCACTCGAGGCGGGCGGCGTGATGACGGACCTTCACCGCCTGCTCGACGCGGCGGAGCGCTACACCTACCTGTTCGACGGCAACCTTCAGGCGATCGACCATGGCGTGGTCACCGGCGGCCTGCTCGCCGGCGCCCAGTTCGACGTCGTCCATATCAATGCCGAGCAGGCGGAGGGGGCCGGCCGATCGAGCGACCATGACCCCATCGTCGCCCGCTTCCGCATCGAAGCGCCGAACGAGGCGCCGACCGCGGTCGACGACGGCGTCGCCGTTGCCGAGGACGCGGCGACCGCCAATCTCTGGGCTCAGCTGCTCGCCAACGATTTCGATCCCGATGCCGGCGACAGCCTCACCATCGCCGCCGTCGATACCGGCGCCACGCTCGGCAGCTTGGTTTTCGACCCGGAAGCCGAGACCCTGGTCTATGTCGCCGACGACGACAGCTTCGACGATCTCGCGCCCGGCGCGACCTATGTCGACAGCTTCACCTACACCGTCACCGACGAGGACGGCCTCACCAGCAGCGCGACCGTCTCGGTCACCGTCACCGGTGTCGCCGACGGGATCGTCCTGTCCGGCGGAAACCGCGACGACGAGCTTCAGGGCACGGCCGGCGAGGACGAGCTGTCGGGCGGCAATGGCGCCGACCGGCTATTCGGCCTGGGCGGGCATGATCGGCTCGAGGGCGGCAATCACGACGACCAGCTGTTCGGCGGCGCCGGCCACGACCGGCTGGAGGGAGGCAATCATTACGACCACCTCCATGGCGGCGACGGCGATGATGTGCTCAGCGGCGGCAACCATAACGATCTGCTGAACGGCGGGGCCGGCGACGACCTTCTCATCGGCGGCAACCACAATGACGTCTTCGCCTTCACCGACCTCGGCGGCCATGACGTCATCGCCGATTTCCGGCGCGGCCAGGACAAGATCGATCTCAGCGGCCTCGATGCGGTGGAGGGCGGCGGCCACGACGCGTTCGCCTGGATAGGCTCGGGCGCGTTCAGCGGCACCGCCGGGGAGCTTCGCGCCTATAGCGACGGCGGCAGCCATCTCCTCGCCGGCGACGTCGACGGCGACGGGATCGCTGACTTCACGATCCAGAGCAACGTCGCCCTCCAGCAGGCGGATTTCATCTTCGCCTGAACGATCGCGCCATGCGCCGGAACGGGTCCGGCGCATGGTGCGACAGCCTGCCGGATCGGAATCTCCGCTCCGATCTGCTATGATCCGGCGCGGAGGCCGGCATGTCCGCTTTGCTCAACCACACCATCGTCTGGTGCCGCGACCGCGACACCTCCGCTGCCTTCACCGCAGACATGCTCGGTCTTCCGCCGCCGCGCCGGTTCCTGCACTTCCGGGTCGTCGAGCTCGGCAACGGCGTCTCGCTCGACTTCATGGAAAAGGAGGGCGAGGTGGCGAGGCAGCATTATGCCTTTCTCGTCGAGGAGTCCGAATTCGATGCCGTGATGATGCGCCTGAACGAGCGCGGCCTGACCTTCTGGGCCGATCCGGCGCGGTCGCGGCCGGGCGAGATCAACCGGCACTGGGGCGGCCGCGGCGTCTATTTCGAGGATCCGGACGGCCATCTGCTCGAGGCGATCACCCGCCCTTATGGCAGCGAGGAGGCGCTCCGCGCCGAAGGGTGAAGGAAGCTTCGTCCCGGGCTCTGGAACGGGTGAAGGGGGGACGCCGCCCCGCGGCGTGGTGCGAGGCGCCTGCGGGTCCAGGTTAGTCCTGGGGCTGCTCGCGCTCCGCCTAGCGCGAATAATCGACCGCCTCCTCGAAGGCGCGATCGATCATCTCCTCTTGCTCCTCGTCGACCCGGCGCTGCCCTTCGTCCACGCTCGGATCGGACGCGGAGTCGAGGATCAGCAGGCCGTCGGTGGCCAGAGCGAGCGAGAGCGGCTCCTCCCTGATTTCGCGCGTGATCGTCCAGCCGCCGTCGGCGCGGGCGACGATCGAGGGCGTCTCTGCGGCGGCGGCCCCGCTGTCCTGCGGCGCCGCCGCGGCCGCGCAGGGAAGAGCGAGGAGCGGAACGAGAAGAACCAGGGGGCGGCGCATCGGATCATCTCCAGGCTGGTCCCGGCCTCTTCCGCCGCGAAGCGCCGCGGCGCAACCGCGATTTGCGGCCTGTCCTGCACCGGGACGGACAGAAGGCCGGAACCTGCGGCCGCCGCGGCCCGTTCGATCGCAAACGCCAAATTCAGGAGGTCCCGTGACCAAGGAAGCCGAGCTCGAAGCCAAGTTCTGGAAATCGCTGAAGTCCGACATGACGGTGATGCTCGGCCTCGCCGAAGGGGCGGAATCGCGTGCGCAGCCGATGACCGCCCAGATCGAGGGCGATGCCGGCGGCCCGATCTGGTTCTTCACCGCCAAGGACGTCGATCTCGTCCGCCAGCTCGGCACCGGCGGTCCGGCGCTGCTCCACTTCGCCGCCAAGGGGCACGATCTTTTCGCCTCGATCGAGGGCCGGCTGGTCCCGGATAATGACCGCGCCACGATCGACCGGTTGTGGAACCCCTTCGTCGCCGCCTGGTACGAGGAAGGCAAGGACGATCCGAAGCTGCAATTGCTGCGCTTCGACCCCGGCAGCGCCCAGATCTGGCTCAACGAGAACAGCCTGTTCGCCGGCGTGAAGATGCTTCTCGGGAGCGATCCCAAGAAGGACTATAAGGACAAGGTCGCGGAGGTGGAGCTGGGCTAGCAGCAGGCCAACGGGTCAGAGCAGCCGCAGCTGGGGTCCCTGGGGCGGCTCGAACAGGTCGGTGCGCAGGCGCATCCGCTCCTTGTCGGCGAGGCCGTGCTTGCGCGCCGCCCGGTCGAATCGGGTCCGGAGCAGCTCCGCCCAGGGGCCGAAGCCCTGCATCCTCGTGAACCAGTTCGGATCATTGTCCTTGCCGCCACGCATCTCGCGGATGATGCCCATCACCTTGGAGGCGCGGTCGGGGAAATGCTCGTCGAGCCAGGCGCGGAACAAGGGCGCGACCTCGTAGGGCAGCCGCACCGGCAGATAGAAGGCGCCGCTCGCGCCAGCCTCCGCGGCCGCCTCGACGATCGCCTCCAGCTCGTGGTCGGTGACCGCCGGGACGACCGGCGCGATCGCGACCATCGTCGGAATGCCGGCTTCCGAAAGCCGCTTGACCGCCGCCAGCCGCTTGCGCGCCGCCGGCGCCCGCGGCTCGAGAGTGCGCGAGATTTCCGGCGTCAGCGAGGTGATCGACAAAGCGACGCCGATCAGCCGCTGCCGCGCCATCTTCTCGAGCAGGTCGATGTCGAGCAGCACCCGGTCGGACTTGGTGGTGATCGTCACCGGATGGCGGGTCTCGGCGAGAAGCTCGAGCACCGATCGGGTGATCCGCCATTTCGCCTCGATCGGCTGATAGGGGTCGGTGTTGGTGCCCATCGCGATCGGCCGCGGCACGTAGCCGGGCTTGGCGAGCTCGACCCGGAGCATTTTCGCTGCATCGGGCTTGGCGAAAAGCCGGCTCTCGAAATCCAGGCCGGGCGACAGATCGTGGAAGGCGTGCGTGGGCCGGGCAAAGCAATAGATGCAGCCATGCTCGCAGCCGCGATAGGCGTTGATCGAGCGGTCGAAGCCGATGTCGGGCGATCGGTTGTAGGCGATGATCGTCTTCGGATGCTCGACCGTGACGGTGGTACGCAAAGGCGGTGGCCCACCATCCTGCGTCTCGCGCTCGTCCAGCCAGTCGCGATCGGCCTCGCGCTGCTTCAGGTTGAAACGGTCCGGCGTCCGATTCTCGGGCGCGCCGCGGCCGGGGCGGGCATCGGGGCGGGGCATGGAGGAAGTATAAGCAGTCCTCGAGAACAAATAAAGAACGAATCTCTCTCGGGTGAGGGAAAGGCGCAGGCGCTGCCGCCACGAAGGTCGCCTACCTTCGCGGCCGACTTCTGATTTAGGCACATTGCGGGCATTCGTGCGGCGTGAGATGATCCAGCAATGGACCTGCTGCTTTGGGCTTTCGTGCTGCTGATCCTGACGGCAGTCAACTACGGGGCAAGCCGGACGCTTTCGCTCGCAGCGGGTGCGCTGGCGCTGCTGATCACCAGCCTCCCTGCCATCGCCCTCGTGGGGTTTGCCGGCTTTCAGCTCGCCTACGCAGTCGTAAATGCGGATGAAGTAAATCGTCGGTTCCAGGAAGGCGATCTCACGTACTTCGGAGCCGATCAGGCCTTCATGATAAGCCTCGTTTTCGCCGGTGTGTGGGCTTTCTCGGGATATACCGGGTTTCGCCTGGGTCGTCGGCACCGGAGCAGACCGTAGCATCGGCTTTCCATCTGATGCGGCCGCGTCCGCCAGGTGGCACCCAACCGCTCCAGCCCGTCCCTGGGCGCAGGGGGGGGACGGTCGCGCGCGTTCAGTCTCTCCCCATCGCGGTCTGGCTGCGCCTCGACTCGATGCGGACGGCGGTTGGGCCGGACATGCCTGGGAAACGCGGCCACATTCCCTGGGCGAGGGCTCGGCGGCTGGGCGAATCCGAGGCGGGGCGCTCCTCATAGACCCAGTAGTTGCGCAGGATGATCGGCACGTAGCCGCGCGTCTCCCAATAGGGGATCGACTCGATGAAGAGCAGCGGGTCGCTCTGGTCGAAGCGGGTGTTCCACTCCGAGATCGGCCGCGGGCCGGCATTGTAGGCGGCGATCACCCGCGGCAGCAGGCCGCCGGTGCCGGGCTGGTCGCGCAGCCATTCGAGATAGGTCTGGCCATATTCGATGTTGACCGAGGGGTCGTTGAGCCGGGTCGGATCGGCGGCGACGCCGCGGGCGCGGGCCATCTGCTGGGCGGTGCCGGGCAGGACCTGCATCAGGCCGCGGGCGCCGGCCGGGCTGACCGCCTCGGGCCGGAAGTTCGATTCCTGGAGGGCGTGGGCGAAGGCGAGCGCCGGATCGACCCGCCAGCGGCCGGACTGGGGCCGCCAGCTCGGCGACGGATAGCGGTCGTGGGCGTCGGTGCGGGTGCCGCGCGGGCCGTTATGGGCCAGCCACATCTGCGCGCTGGTCAGGTTGAGCCGCGAGGCGAGGTGGAGCAGCGCCTCGTGCTGGCGCGGATCGCCGATGCGGGCCTGGTGACGCAGCAGCTCGCCGGCAAGCCCATCCTTGCCGATCTCGGCGAGTGCCAAAGCGGTGCGGACGTTGGCAAGGCCGGAAAGTGCGCGCCAGTCCTCGGCGGAAAAGGCGTCGAGATCGGCGGGGCTCTGGCGGATGCCGAGCCGGCTCTGGGCGAGCAGGCCGTAGAAGGTCTCGCCCATCCGGGCGGCGGCCTGAAGCTGGCCCTGGACGCGCTGCGGGTGGCCGCCGGCGGTGTCGGCGCGCGCCGCCCAATAATGGCCGGCGGCGGAGAGTTCCTGGTCGGAAGAACGGGCGGCGACAGTGCGGAAATGCTCGGCGGCACCGCCGAAATCCTCCATCCGCCAGGCGGCGAGGCCGGCCACCCAATGGGAATGGATCGCCCATTCGGTGATGCCGCGGGCGCCCTGCTCGGCGATGCGGCGCGCATCGCGATCATTGCCGTTGAGGAAGAAGACCCAGGCGATGCGCTGCTGGAAGGCGGTGCGGGCCTCGTCGCTCAGCTCGGCGCTGCGGGCGTTGAACAGGGTCTCCGCCTCGTAGGGCTGGTCGGCGACGAGCAAGGGCTGGATGAGCGGCTCGATCGCATCGCCGACGGGGTCGCCGCGGACGGGACGGGGACGCGCGCGGCGCGGCTGGCCCGCAAGCCCGGAAAGGCGCTGCGCCTGCGGCAAGTCGGGAAGCTCGGTGGCGCCGCGCAGGCGGGCCAGGCGGGCGAGATCGCCGGCCTGGGGAAGCTCGGGGGCGCGGGCGAGCAGGCGGAGCAAAGGATCCATCTCGACCCGCGGCGAGCCGGGCATGGTGTAGAGGCGCGCGCGGGCGAGCGGATGGAGCGGCCCCTCGCGCATGCCGTCGAGTCGGCCGGCGGCCGCCGCCCAGTTCTGCGCCTCGAGATCGGCGAAGACGGCGCGATACTGCTCGCGCTCGGACGCGCTCAGCACTTCGGGCAAGGCGACCTGGCGCTCGCGGGTCACGCGGGCATCGCCGTCGCCGCCCGCCGCGAGCGCCGGCGCGGCCGAGAAGGCAAGCGCGACCGCCAGCAGGGTCCGGTGCAGCCTCTTCATGGGTTCAGTTCCTCCCTCAGCATCTGCAGGTCTTCCCAGGCGAGCTTCTTGAGCGCGGGAACGGCCAGCAACTTTGCCGGTCTTATGGTTGACAAAGTCCTAACGGGACCGGTCTTCGTGTTGATTTCCTGCCACTTTCCGCGCGTCGCACTGATCGGGCGGCCGAGCAGCGCCTTGGCGCAGGCGTCGCCGAACAGGAGCAGGGCCCGGGGCGCGACGAGACCGACATGGTGGCGGGCGATCTCCGCCAGCGCCGTCGCGCCGGCGGCATCGAGCATGCCCGTCGCGGTGCGGATCGGCGACAGCGGCGCCAGATAGAGCAAGTCGCGGCTGCGGCCGATCGCCGCCAGCATGCGGTCGAACAAGGCGCCAGGCTCGCCGGCGAGCAGGTGGCCGGCGGCGATATCCTCGGGCGCCGGCATGTCGACCAGAACCATGAGGCCGGCGGCGGGATCGCCGGACGCGGCGATGCGCGGCGCCGACGGCGTCGCATAGGGAAGCGATTCGGCGTCGGCGAGCCAGGCCGTGAACGCCTCGAGCGTCTCCGGCATCGGCGCCGCCGCCGGCGCGGACGGCTCGCGGACGACGGCCGGCGTCGAGGTCGCGACCGCGCCGGTCTCCGGCGCGAGCCAATTGCGCGGCGTCTCGGCGACGAGTGTGTCGACTCCCGCCTCCTCCCACCATCGCAGCGCGCTCGCGGCCCGATTCAGTTCCACGATCTGCCCCGCAAAAGCCCCATATCGCCCTCTTGAGTCAGGGTCTGGCGGGCTGGTCAATCGCTGGCGCGCTGGTTATCTGCCAGACGTTATTGCTTTGCGACGACAGGAGTCCTGAATGGCTGATCGCGAGTCCATGCCCTATGACGTGGTGATCGTCGGCGCCGGCCCCGCCGGCCTCGCCGCCGCCATCCGTCTGAAGCAGCTCGCGAACGACGCGGGGCGCGAGCTCAGCGTCTGCGTTCTCGAAAAGGGCTCCGAGGTCGGTGCCCACATCCTGTCCGGCGCCGTCATCGATCCGCGCGCGCTCGACGAGCTGCTGCCGGACTGGCGTGACCTCGACAGTCCGCTGACCGTGCCGGTCACGAAGAACGAGCATTGGGTGCTCACCGCCGGCGGCAGATACGGATTCCCGCATCTGCTGATGCCGCCCTTCATGAGCAACAAGGGCACCTACACGGCGAGCCTCGGCAATCTCTGCCGCTGGCTGGCCGGCCAGGCCGAGGCGCTGGGCGTCGAGATCTTCCCCGGCTTCGCCGCGGCGGAGGTGCTGTTCAACGAGGACGGGTCGGTCAAGGGCGTCGCCACCGGCGACATGGGCGTGGCCCGCGACGGGACCCATCGGCCCGATTACCAGCCGGGCATGGAGCTGCACGGCCGCTACACCTTCTTCGCGGAAGGCGCGCGCGGCCACCTGACCAAGGAATTGAAGCGGATCTTCGCGCTCGATGCCGAGAGCCAGCCCCAGGTCTACGGCATCGGCCTCAAGGAATTGTGGGACATCGACCCGGCGAAGCACGAGCCCGGCCGCGTGATCCACACCCAGGGCTGGCCGCTCGACGACGCCTGGGGCGGCGGCTTCCTCTACCATCAGGACAACAACCAGGTCGCTCTGGGCTTCGTGGTGGCGCTCAACTACCGCAATCCGTGGCTGTCGCCGTTCGAGGAATTCCAGCGCTGGAAGCAGCATCCGGCGATCCGCCAGTTCCTCGAGGGCGGCCGCCGGGTCAGCTACGGCGCCCGGGCGATCAACGAGGGCGGCTACCAGGCGATCCCGAAGCTCGTTTTCCCCGGCGGGGCGCTGATCGGCTGCTCGGCGGGGTTCGTGAACGTGCCCCGGATCAAGGGCAGCCATACGGCCATGAAGTCGGGAATGCTCGCCGCCGAGGCCGCTTTCGCCGCGATCGCCGCCGACCGCACCGCCGACACGCTCGACGCCTATGAGAGCGGCCTGCACGACAGCTGGGTCGCGAGCGAGCTCAAGATGGTGCGCAACGTCGAGCCGCTCGTCGCCAAATGGGGCGGCATGTTCGGCACGCTGCTCGCCGGCGCCGACATGTGGATGCGCCAGATCGGAATCGGCCTGCCGTTCACGATGCGGCACCATGCGGACAACGAGACGCTGTGGCGCAAGGACATGGTGCCGAAGATCGACTATCCGAAGCCGGATGGGGTGATCAGCTTCGACCGGCTGTCGTCGGTGTTCGTCTCGAACACCAACCACGAGGAGGACCAGCCGGTTCATCTGACGCTCAAGAATCCGGACATACCGGTGGACGTCAATCTGGAGCTCTATGCCGGCCCCGAGCAGCGTTACTGCCCCGCCGGGGTCTATGAGTTCGTCGAGGAGGGCGGCCGCACGCGGTTGCAGATCAACGCGCAGAATTGCGTCCACTGCAAGACCTGCGACATCAAGGACCCGACCCAGAACATCAACTGGGTCGTACCCGAAGGGGGAGGAGGACCGAACTATCCCAATATGTGACCGCCCGTCCGCGCGGCGCCGCCCTCGATCGAGGCCGGCGCTCCTGTCCTTCGCCTTGCTTGCCTCGGTCGCGGCCGCCGGCCCTGCCGAGGCCCGGGTCGAGCCGGGCAGCCCGCTCACCGCCTATGTTCGCGCCCGCGCGGCGGCCGCGGATGGCGCCTACGACCAGGCGAGCGCCGGCTATGCCGCCGCCCTCGCCGGGGCACCGGACAATGGGGTGATCGCCTCCGAGGCGATGAGCTATGCGGTTGGCGCCGGCGACTGGCCGCTGGCGCTTCGCGCCGCGGCTGCACTGGAACGCGGCCAGGCGCTGCTCCCGGATGCCCGCTTCCTGCTGGTCGCCGATGCCTTCCGGGCCCGCAACTGGCGGGCCGCGCGCGAGCAGATCGACGCGGTCGAGCGCGAGCGCGTGTTCGGCTTCACCGTGCCGGTGCTTCGCGCGTGGCTCGCTCTGGGCAGCGGCCGCGGCGACGCCCTGGCCGAGCTCGACCGGCCCGTGTCGGGTCCCGGCGCCGCCGCCGCCACCGCCTATATCGCCGAGCACAGGATCCTCCTCCTGGCCGCAATGGGCCGCGGCGAGCAGCTGCGGGCGGTGGCCGGCACGATCGACGAAGCCGGGCCGCGGGCGGAGCGGCTGCGCCTCGCCGCCGCCGGCGGGCTCGCCGCCCGGCGCGACCGCGACGACGCCCTGTTCCTGCTCCAGGGAGACGATCCGGCGCTCGCCGCCGGCCGGACCCTGATCGAGCGGCGGCGGCCGTTGCCGGGCGCGGTCGACAGCGCCGCCGACGGCGTCGCCGAGCTCATGGTCCGGCTGTCCCTCGACATGTTCGCCCAGGACCTGGCGCCGGTCGCCGGCAGCTTCGCCCGCCTGGCCACCTGGCTGGCACCCGACAACAGCCAGGCCTGGATGCTCTCGGCCGAGCTGCTCGCCCGCCAGGGCCGCCACGACAAGGCGGTCGCCCTCCTCGGCAACGTCGCCCCCGAGGACCCGTATGCCGAGGGGGCGCGCGACCAGAAGGTACGGCTGCTCGTCCTCGGCGGCGACGGGGCGCGCGCCCTTGGGGAGGCGCAGGCGGCGGCGCGGGCCGAGCCGAGCTCGGTCGCCGACCTGCTGCGCCTCGGCGAGGTGCTCATGGACCAGGACCAGCCGGCCGAGGCGGCGGAAGCCTTCACGCGCGCGATCGCCGCCCATGGCGGCGACGAGGAGGATGGGATCGCCGTCTGGGCGCTGTGGCTGTCCAAGGGCGGCGCCCATGACCAGGCCGGCGACTGGCCGGCCGCGCGCGCGGCGTTGGAGGAAGCCCACCGGCTGGCGCCGGACCAGCCGCTGGTGCTGAACTATCTGGGCTACGCCCAGCTCGTCCATCGCGAGAATATGGACGAGGCGGAGCGGCTGGTGCGGGAGGCGCATCGGCTGGCGCCCGACAATGCCGCGATCACCGACTCGCTGGGGTGGGCGCTTTTCCTGAAGGGCCAGCTCGGCGAGGCGATCCCGCTGCTCGAGCGTGCCGCCGAGGGCGAGCCCGCCGACGTCGAGATCAACGAGCATCTCGGCGATGCCTATTACACGGCCGGCCGCCGCATCGAGGCCCGCTTCGCCTGGCGGGCGGCGCGGGTCTATGCCGAAGGGGAGGATGCCGAGCGGCTCGACGCCAAGATCGCCCAGGGCCTCACGCCGAGGCTGGCGGCGCGTTAGTCTTTTCCCCCTCTCCCTTGAGGGAGAGGGTCGGGGTGAGGGTGTTCCGCTTTCGGGATGTTCCTCCGATGCCGTAGCCCCCACCCTGACCCTCCCCCTCCAGGGGGAGGGGATTACCGCTGAGGCCAATCGCCAACCGATGCACGAAACCGCCTTCGCCAAAATCAATCTCGCCCTTCACGTCCGGGAGCGGATGGCGGACGGCTATCATCGGATCGAGACGGTGTTCGCCTTCCTCGAGGAAGGAGACCGGCTAGAGGTCGCACAGGGGGAGGGGCTGACGCTCGCCGTGACCGGCCCGTTCGCGGCGGACCTGGCCGATGAAAGCGACAATCTCGTGCTGCGGGCGGCACACGCGCTCCGGGGGCGCTTCGGCGTCCGCCGCGGCGCCCGGCTCGTCCTCGACAAGAGGCTGCCGGTCGCCTCGGGCATCGGCGGCGGATCGGCGGACGCGGCGGCGGCGATGCGGCTGCTGGCGCGCTGGTGGTCGCTGGAGGCGGACGAGGCAGCCTTGCTCACCCTCGCGGCGTCGCTCGGCGCGGACGTTCCCGCCTGCCTGCTCAGCCGGCCGATGCGAGGCGACGGGCGCGGCGACCGGCTCGAGCCGCTCGCGGCCGGCGACCTCGCCGGCACGCCGGTGCTGCTCGTCAATCCGCGGCGGGCGCTGTCGACCGCAGCCGTGTTCCGCGCCTGGGACGGCAGGGACCGTGGCTCGCTCGAAGACTGGCGGCGGGGGCGGAACGACCTCGAGGCACCGGCGGCGCGGCTGGTGCCGGAGATCGAGGCAGTGCTCGCAGCGCTCGCCGACGACGCCGTGCTGGCGCGCATGTCCGGTTCGGGGGCGACCTGCTTCGCGCTCTATGCCGACCGGGCGACGCGCGACGCGGCGGCGGCGCGGCTCGCCGCCGGCCATCCCGACTGGTGGGTCCTGGCGAGCCGGCTGCGTCCCGGCTGACCCGCTTTTCCCGTTCCGGCACAGGCCGGCGGCACCATTAACCATCGTCAGCCGCGGGTTTCCGTTCTGGCATGCCTCTTGCTGCCGGGTGCCCGACGGGTCGAGGCGTGCAGGTAGGCGCGCCGACATCCGCCTGCGGCCCCCGGCTCCACCGGACGGGCGCCGCGGACAAAATTGTGGCCGGGCCGCGGCGTATCAGCGGCCCGGCCTTTTTGTTGCAGACAAAATGCGGTCGGCGCGGCAGGGACATAGGCCATGTTCGCCCTGACGCTCGACAACGGCATCGCCCGGCTCAGCCTGGAGCGGCCGGAGGCCCGCAACGCCATCCCTGCCGCCGGCTGGGCCGAACTGGCCGGCCGCATCGCCGATGCGGCCCACGCCCGGCCGCGCCTCCTCGTCCTATCCGGCGCCGGCCATGCCTTCTGCGCCGGAGCCGATCTCGGCGATTTCGCCGCGATGCAGGCCGACGAGGCCTCCCGCACCCGCTTCCGCCAGTCGATCAGGAGCGCGCTCGACGGACTCCGGTCGCTCGACTTTCCGACCGTCGCCTGGATCGACGGTGCCTGCTACGGCGCCGGCGTGGCACTCGCCATTGCCTGCGACCTGCGTGTCGCCGGCCGGGCCGCCCGCTTCGCGGTGACTCCGGCCAAGGTCGGCCTGTCCTATCCGCAGGAGGACGTCCATCGGCTGGTCGAGCTCGTCGGACCGGGGCAGGCGGCGCGCCTGCTGTTCACCGCCGGGGCGATCGACGGCGCCGAAGCGGCAGCGATCGGGCTGGTCGAGATCTTCGATCCCGAGGAGGGGATTGACGGGGTCGCCGCCGCCATCCTCGCCAATGCCGACGAGAGCCTGGCGGCGCTCAAGCGCGGCATCCGCCTGGCCGCGGACGGCGTTCGCAGCGACGCCGACCAGGATCGCCGCTTCGACGACCTCGTCGGCGGCGAAGAGCTCGCCCGCCGCCTCGACGCGCTCAGGCGGCGGTGATGGTCACGAAGGCGGCCGCGCTTATTCTTCCCCTCCCTGGAAACAGCGACGGGCCAGGGGGGGATGGGGTCTCGCAGGCAGAGCGTCTCCGGAAGCGCACCCACCCCCAGCCCCTCCCTGCGTGCAGGGAAGGGAGACTCGTCCTCCTCGCCTGCGTCGCCGGGCTCGCCGCCTGCTCCCCCGCCTCCACCGCCAACGACGCGGCCCCCGCCGCGACGCTCGATCCGCATGACGGGCTGATCGAGTGCCGGATCGGCAACGCCCGTGCCTTCGAGCGCTTCTGCACGGTCGAGCCGGGGACGAGCGAGTCCGGGCGGACGCTGACCTTGCGCAAGCCCGACGGCGGCTTCCGGCGGCTGCTCGTCACCGGCGACGGGCGCGGCGTCGTCGCCGCCGACGGCGCCGAGCCGGCGCGGGTGACTATCCTCGACCGCGACCGGATCGAGGTGACGATCGGCGATGACAGCTTCCGGCTGCCGGCACGGGTGCAGGCGCCGTGAACGGCCGCCCGATCCTGACCGCGGAGGAGATGCGCGCCGCAGAGGCGGCTGCAATCGCGGCAGGGACGCCGGTGGAGGCGCTGATGGAGCGTGCGGGGATCGCGGCCGCGGAGGCGATCTGGCGCCATGCCGGGCCGCTGCCGGCGCTTGTCCTGTGCGGGCCCGGCAATAATGGCGGCGACGGCTATGTCGTCGCCCGGGAGCTGCGCGAGCGCGGCATCGAGGTGCGCGTTGCCGCCTTGGCCGATCCCAGGAGCGAGGCGGCACGGGCGGCACGGGAGAGCTGGGGCGGCCCGGTCGTCGGAATCGACGAGGCGGCGCCGGTGCCGCTGCTGGTGGACGCCCTGTTCGGCACCGGTCTCGGCCGAGGGCTCGATGCCTCTCTGGCAGGGCGGCTGCGCGATCTCGCCGCTGCGGCGCGGCTCGCCATCGCCATCGATCTTCCGAGCGGGGCGGCGACCGATGACGGGCGGCTGCTGTCGCCGGTCCCCGATTGCGGGCTCACTATCACCTTCCAGACGCTGAAGCCCTCGCACCTTCTCCAGCCGGCGGCGCGACACATGGGGCGGATCGTCGTGGCCGATATCGGCATCGCGGCGCAGAGCCGGCTGCACGAGATCGGACGGCCTCGGCTGCGCGCGCCCGGCCCCGACGACCACAAATATCGGCGCGGCTATGTCGCCGTCCTGGCCGGCGAGATGCCGGGCGCGAGCGCGCTGACTGCGGCGGCCGCGGCGCGAGCGGGGGCAGGCTATGTGCGGCTGTTCGCGGACCTTCCGGTCGCCGGCGTCCCGAGCGCCGTCGTGCAGGCACCCGGCACCGAATTGTCTGAGGACCCGCGCATCGGCGCACTGGCGATCGGGCCGGGTCTGGGGGGCGGATCTGCCGCGCGGGCGCGGCTCGACACGGCGGTGGCGGCAAGCTCGCCGCTCGTCCTCGATGCCGATGCGCTCAATCTGCTCGCCGGCGAGAGCGGGCGCGATCGCCTTCGATCGCTGCGCGATGCCGCGATCCTGACGCCCCATGCCGGCGAATTCGCGCGACTGTTCGGCGACGGTGAAGGCAGCAAGCTCGAGCGGACACGTGAGGCGGCGGCGCGCGCCGGCGCGGTGGTCGTGTTCAAGGGAGCCGATACCGTCGCCGCCGGACCGGACGGCCGGGCGGCGATCGCGACCGGCGCGTCGCACTGGCTGGCGAGCGCCGGCACCGGCGACGTCCTCACGGGTTTGATCGCAGCGATGCGCGCGGGCGGGATGGAGGCGTTCGCGGCGGCCTGCGCGGGCGTCTGGCTGCATGGCCGGGCTGCCGCGCTGGCCGGGCCGGGGCTGATCGCGGACGATCTGGTGGCGAGGCTGCCGGAGGCGATGCGCGAGTGCGTGGATTGAGGCGCCGAGCGCGATATCCCTCCCCCCTTGTGGGGGAGGTTAGGAGGGGGGTGCCGGCCCCTGGGGCCGGCGCGCGGCTTCACCGCGCACCCCCACCCCAGCCCTCCCCACAAGGGGGAAGGGGGTTGGCATGGCGTTGATGGCTGAGGCCGAACCCATCGTTCGCCTCGCGGCGCGCGGGGACGGCGTCACCGCGAGCGGTCGTTTCTTCCCGATGACCGCGCCGGGCGATCTCGTCTCTGCCGAAGGCGCGGTCACGCCGGGACCGCACCGTGCAGTGCCGCCCTGTCGCCACTTCCCCGAATGCGGCGGCTGCCAACTCCAGCATGTCGACGACGAGACCTATGCCGGCTTCGTCGCCGAGCGCATCGTCACCGCGCTGCAGGCGCAGGGGCTGGCGGCGCCCGACATGCGCCCGGCGCACCTGTCGCCGCCGAACACCCGCCGCCGCGCCTCCCTCCGGGCCGAGCGGCGCGGCGGGCAGGTGCTGCTCGGCTTCAATGCGGAGGCAAGCCATCGCATCGTCGACATGCGCGAATGCCATATACTGCGGCCCGAGCTGTTCGCGCTGGTGGCGCCGCTGCGCGGCCTGTTGGCCTGCCTGCTGCCGAAGCGGGGACAGGGGGAGGTGCGGCTGACGCTGGCGGATCAGGGCGTGGACATCCTCCTCCACGGCATCGCGGTGGAGGGGCTGGACGCCGCCGAAGCGGTCACGGATTTCGCCCGCGCGCACGGTGTCGCCCGGCTGGCCCTCGACGACGGCTATGGCGCGCAGACACTATGGGAGCCGGAACCGGCGACGGTGACGCTCGGCGGGATCCCGGTGCCGCTGCCCCACGGCGCCTTCCTCCAGGCGACGCGCGAAGGCGAGGCAGCCCTGGTCGCGGCGGTCAGGGAAGCGGTCGGCGAGGCACGGATCGTCGCCGACCTGTTCGCCGGCCTCGGCACCTTCGCCCTTGCGCTGGAGGGGCGGGTGCTTGCCGCCGAGGCCGCGCGCGACGCGGCGCTCGCGCTCAAGGCGGCGGCGGGACGGGCCCAGCGGACCGTCTTCGTCGACCATCGCGACCTCTACCGCCGGCCGCTCGACGGAAAGGAGCTGGCGCGCTTCGAGGCGGTGGTCCTCGATCCGCCGCGCGCCGGCGCGCGCGAGCAGGTCGCCCAGCTCGCCGAATCGGCCGTGCCGGCGATCGCCTATGTCTCCTGCAACCCGGCGACCTTCGCCCGCGATGCAGCCATGCTCGTCTCAGGGGGTTTCCGGATGGACTGGGTGCGGCCGGTGGGCCAGTTCCGTTGGTCCACCCATGTCGAGCTCGCCGCCCGCTTTCGGAGGGAATGACGATGACGATGCAGGTCCGACCCCTGGTGATGGCGCTGATGCTGATCGTCGCGGGATTCCTCGGCGGCGCCGCCTTCCGGTGGTTCGACGCTCGGGACGGGACGAGCCTGCCCGACGCCGGCACGCCGGTCAGCGCCGTTCCGCTCGACCGTCTCAGCCTTTCGCCTTTGGTCCAGCGCGTCTCGCCCGGCGTGGTCAACATCGCGGTGCTGCAGCCCTCGCCGCTCGAGCAGAATCCGCTGCTCCGCGATCCCTGGTTCCAGGATTTCATGGGCGTTCCGGCGCAGGCGCTCGCGCCGCGCATCTCGGCCGGGTCCGGATTCGTCGTCGACGCCGCTCGCGGGCTCGTGCTCACCAATCATCATGTCATCGACAATGCGCGGGCGATCGAGGTCACGGTCGGCGAGCGGCGGATGGCGGCGGAGCTGATCGGTACCCATCCGCCCAGCGACATCGCGGTGCTGCGGATCCCGCCGCGCGGGCTTACCCAGCTTCCGCTCGGCGACTCGAACCAGCTCGCGGTCGGCGACTATGTCGTCGCGATCGGCAACCCGTTCGAGATCGGCCAAACGGTCACCTCCGGCATCGTCAGCGCGCTCGGCCGCGGCCGGCGCGGCGGCGGCCCGAGCTACGTCCAGACCGACGCCGCGATCAATCCCGGCAATAGCGGCGGCCCTCTGCTCAACATGCGCGGCGAGGTGATCGGCATCAACACCGCGATCCTGAGTCCCGGCCAGGGCAATGTCGGAATCGGCCTCGCCGTTCCGTCCAACCAGGCGCGGCAGGTGATGGAGGCGATCGTCCGGCAGTCCGGGCTGCGTTGAATCTTGATCGTTCGACCGAACCGGACGCAGACTTGGATCTTGGTCCGGCTATATGCTGAGCGGCCTGCTCAATCGACGCCTTCCAGCTCGGGATCGGGCCCGCCCATGCCGAAATAGCCGCCGCCGCTGCGGGCCAGAGCGAGCGCCATCTCCGGCGCTTCCGGCGCGGCATCGATGACATGGACCGATCCGCCTACCTCCGTCGCCGCGAACAGCCGCCGGGCGAAGGCCTGCGGAAAGCGGATGCAGCCATGCGAATCCGGATGCCCCGGAATGGCTCCGCCATGAAGGGCGATGCCGTCCCAGGTCAGCCGCTGCATGAAGGGCATGGGAGCATTGTCGTAGAGATTGGAATAATGCTCTCGACGTTTCTGAAGGATGTTGAAGCTGCCGGTGGGCGTGTCGTAGCCTGGCCGGCCGGTCGAGACGGTCGACACCCCGATCAGGGTGCCGCCGCGATAGACATAAGCGAGCTGCATCGGCACGCTGACGACGATCTCGATCTCGCCCTCGGTCTCCCGCTCGGGAGTCCAGACATATTGGCCCGGCTCGAGCGCCTCGGCGCTGATCGCCGCCGGCGCTTCGCCGGCGCTGGCGGGGGCGCAAAGGGTGAAGAGGGCCGCCGCCGAAGCCGCGGCCATGAGTTTGCGGGTGAACCGACGCATACCGAACATACCTCATCTGCTGCGCGCCACGATCGCCGGTCCGAAGGGGACGGTGTCGTGGACGCTGACCTGCATTAAGAACGCTCGGTCGCGGCCTCGGTGCCAAGGCCCGCCGGAGAAAAGGACTCGGATCGCCGCAACAGCGCCGGCGGCATCGGCGCAGCGGGAGCCCGACCGGACTCCCGCCGGTCCCTGTCCCGCATGGCCAAGCGGGGAGGTCCGCCCGGGAGCGCGGGCCGAACGTTCGCGGGCCCGCTCGTTTGCGCCTTGCGTGTCGGAGCGGAAGCGATCCGCCCGTCATGCCGTTCGCGAATGGTGGCCGAGCCTGCTTAAGAATAGATGTGCAGGGGCCTCCGCAGGAATGCGGAGGGGCTCAGCCGTCGGCGCCGAGCAGCCGCAGGCCGGCAAGCAGGGTCAGCCCGACCAGGCAGAGCGAGCCGGCGAGAAAGGCAAGGAAGCGCCAGAGCACGACGTTGACCGTGGCCTGGATCAGGCTGTGGAGGATTCGGAAGGCGACGTACGCCCAGGCGAGGACCAGTTCGGGACGGCCGTCGCCGCCGCCGATCAGGGCGAGGGCGAGGCAGATCGCGTAGAAGAGCGTCGGCTGCTCCATCAGATGATTGTAATTGTGCGACTTCCACTGGACGTGGTCCTCGACGATGCCGTCGAGCTGATGGCCACGCCCGCCGACCATGCCCTTGAGGAAGATGCGCTTGCGCGTCATCGCCGGGAAGCGGGTGATGAACATCCAGAACATGATGACGAGCGTCCAGGCGACGAGCGCGACGACGGGCGCGACGATCTGGGTGCTGGGCATGTTGCAATTCTCCCCCTGGGCTCGGCGCAGGGTGGGTCAAACCGGGGGAGGGATCAAGCCGGGGATGGGGGAGGCATTTTTCCTCCCCGGCCTTTGCCGGGGAGGGAGACCGCACGTAGTGCGGTGGAGGGGCTCTCCATTGTTGAAGAACCCCTCCACCGCGTTTCACGCGATCCCCTCCCCGCGAAGTCGCAGGGAGGAAGGGGCAGTAGCCGTCCTCGTCAGTCGAACATCTTGCCGAAGGCGCGCTTGGCGCGGTTCTTCCAGTGGCCGCGATGATAGGCGTCGGAGGCCAGCAGCGGCAGCACGCTGGTCGCCTCGGCGAACACCATCTGCTCGAGGGCGGTCGAGACCTTGCCCCAGCTCGCCGCCTCCTGGAGGGTCGAGGAGGAGCAGGCGCCGTCGCGGACGTCCGCGACGGTGATCTGCACCGCATATTTGTGAACCTCGACATCCTCGTGGCCAAGGATCTCGGCGCAAACCACGGTGTCCTGGGTGAAGTTCTTCGGCACGCCGCCGCCGATCATCAGCAGGCCGGTGGTGCCCGCCTTGATCTTGAGGTCGGTCAGCTCGCGGAAATCGGCGATCGAGTCCATCGTCAGATAGGCCTTGCCTTCCTTCATGCGGTCGACCTGGTGCTTGACCAGGCCGAAGCCGGCCGAGCTGTCGGTGAAGGCCGGGCAGAAGATCGGCACGTCATGCTCGTAAGCGAGCTTGACCAGGCTGTTCTCCTTCTTGCCGTTGGTCATCAGCCACTTGCCCATCTCGCGGATGAAGGCGCGCGAGGAATAGGGGCGGGGATCCAGGCTGTCGGCAATCGCGCCGATCGTGTGATCGGTCTCCTGGAGCTTCTCCTCGTCGATATAGGTGTCGTAGATCCGGTCGATATAGAGCGAGCGCAGGGTGTCGTCGTCGGGGATCTCGAGCGCCTGGTAATGCTTGTGGCCGAGCGCCTCGAAGAAATCCATGTCGACGATGGTGGCGCCGGTGGCGACGATCGCGTCCACCATGTTGTGCTTCACCAGGTCGGCATAAAGGTCCATGCAGCCGCCTGCGGACGTCGAACCCGCTATCACGAGGATGACCGAGCAATCCTGGTCAGCCAGCATCTGGTTGTAGATGTCGGTGGCGCGGCCGAGGTCGCGCGAGGTGAAGCTCATCTTCTTCATCGCGTCGACGATCGGACGGGCGTCGAAGCTCTTGATGTCGATATGCTCGACGGTCGTCGAGAGCAGCTCCGACTTGCGGGTGTCGTTGACGGGCAGGTCGTTCATTCCAGTCTCCATTTGCCCATGCGCAGGCGCCAGGGCCAAGGTGCCATCAATAGCGAGAGCGGGGGTGGGAGCCTCGCCCCCACCCCGATTCACACGGTTATAGGTGCCGTCCTACAGCGTGACGACGTTCGAAGCCGCCGGCCGTTCCTGTTCCACGGCGTACAGCGTCTCCATCGGCTCGTCGTCGACGACGACCCGAAGGTCGGAGCCGAAGCCGTTGAAGCCGGTGCGCATCGCGCAGCCATAGG
Source organism: Sphingosinicella terrae (assembly GCF_003347635.1). Lineage (GTDB taxonomy): Bacteria > Pseudomonadota > Alphaproteobacteria > Sphingomonadales > Sphingomonadaceae > Allosphingosinicella > Allosphingosinicella terrae. The sequence goes on along the minus strand of NZ_QDFY01000001.1, from coordinate 908,759 downwards.
CGCCGAGCATGCCGATCTCGATGAAGTCGCCGGCGCCCACGTCGCCGGGAAGCATGAACGGCCCGGCCATGTGGTCGAGATCGTCGCAGGTCGGCCCGTAGAAGCTGAACGGCATCGGCCGCACGTCCGATCCGCCTTCGCGCACCAGCTTCACCGGGAAGCGCCAGCCGATATGGGCGGCATCGAACAGCGCGCCATAGGCACCGTCGTTGATGTAGAGCTGATCGCCGCGCCTCTTCTCGACGCGGACGAGCACGCTCGCATATTCCGCGCACAAAGCCCGGCCGGGCTCGCACCACAATTCCGCCGAATAGGAGATAGGCAGGCTTTCATAGGCCTTGTGGATGACGTCGAAATAGGCCTCGAGCGGGGGCGGCTCCATTCCCGGATAGACAGACGGAAAGCCGCCGCCGACATCGACGATGTCGACCGTGACCGCCGCCTCGACGATCGCCGCGCGCACGCGCTCCAGCGCCTCGGCATAGGCGGCCGGGGTCATCGCCTGGCTGCCGACATGGAAGCAGATGCCGAGCGCGTCCGCGGCCTGGCGGGCGGCGATCAGCAGCGCGCGCATCTCGCCCGGCTCCGCCCCGAACTTGGAAGCGAGGCTCAGCTTGGCGTGCTCCGAGGAGACCCGGATCCGGACCAGCAGGTTGAGGTCGGTCGCGCCCTTGGTCGCCCAGACGATCTTCTCCAGCTCCTCCATCGTGTCGAGGGAGAAGGTCCGGACGCCATGCTCGAAATAGGCCTCGGCGATCGCTTCCTCGGCCTTGACCGGGTGCATGAAGCACAAGGTCGCCTGCGGAAGCGTCTTCGCGACCATCCGCACCTCGGCGATCGAGGCGACGTCATAATGGCTCACGCCCGCCTCCCACAGGATCTCGAGGAGATCCGGCGAGGGATTGGCCTTCACCGCATAGAGGGAGCGACCCGGAAACTTCTCGACGAAGAAGCGGGCGGCACGACGGGCGGCGTGCGGACGAAGCAGCGTGACCGGCTGTACCGGCCGACGCTTGGCGATCTCGGCCCCGGTGACGGGGTCGGACGGGGCGGTAGCTAGCCCCAGCGCGCTATGGTGCGTGTGCAACTCAAGGGACCTCCAACGGGTAGTTGACGACGAAGCAGCCTTGCGGTTGGAAGTCCCCATGGGGCTGCGGCGCGCGATATATGGGTGCTGGACCCCCATGTAAAGACCTGCATTTTTCCGCAGATTTCCAGGGGTTTGAATGACAGAGAGAAGACCGACGCCGAGCGGTGTCAGAGCTGCGGCGGATCGCATCGCCTCCGAAGTGACTCGCACGCCCCTGCTGCCGCTCGATCATGAGGGCCGCCGCTACTGGATCAAGGCCGAGTGCCTGCAGCGGGGCGGCAGCTTCAAGCTGCGCGGCGCCGCCAATCGGCTGGCGCAACTGGACGAGACCCAGCGTGCCGGCGGAGTCGTCGCTTTCTCCTCCGGAAACCACGCCCAGGGCGTCGCGATCGCGGCCCGCCGGCTGGGGGTGAAGGCGGCGATCGTGATGCCGACCGACGCGCCGCGGGTGAAGGTCGAGGCGACCCGCGCCGCCGGCGCCGAGATCGTCTTCTACGACCGGGAGACCGAGAGCCGGGAGGCGATCGGGGCCGCCTTGGCCGAGGAGCGGGGCGCGGTTCTCGTCCCGTCGTTCGACGATGTCGACGTGATCGAGGGGCAAGGGAGCGTCGGCGTCGAGATCGAGGCGCAGCTCGGCCGCCGGCCTGAGCGGCTGCTCGTTCCCTGCGGCGGCGGCGGGCTGGCCTCGGGGATCGCGCTGGCGCTGCCCGGGACGCAGGTCCTGATCGTCGAGCCGGAGGGTTGGGACGACATGACCCGATCGCTGGAGGGGGGCGAGATCGTCCCCGTCGCTGAGCCGGCGCCGCCGACGCGCTGCGACGCCCTTCAGACCAAGCGCGTTTCGCCGCTGACCTTCGGCGCCCTGCGCGAGGCAGGCGCGCGCGGGCTCGCCGTCAGCGAGGCGGAGGTCGCCGAAGCGATGCGATTCGCCTTCGCCCGGCTGCGGCTCGTGGCCGAGCCGGGCGGGGCGGTGGCGCTTGCGGCATTATTGTCCGGGAAAGCCGGCCCGGTGCCTGAGGGGACGGTCGTGGTTGTCTCGGGCGGGAATGTCGACCCGGACGTCTATGCCGAGATCCTGAGCGGAGCGTCGAACGGTTGAGCCGGGTGGCCGACCGATTCGACCAGCTCGGTCAGCGCCTCGACCTGGATCGCGGCAAAGCGAAGAGCCGTGGCATATTGGTCGGCGTCGATCCCCGGCTGCGCCAGTGCGGCGGTGTCGAGGAGGCCGTCGAGCAGACCGGACAAAGCGGGGAGGATCGAGCCTTCGATGCTGCCGAGGGCCTGTCCGAGCGGGCATGCGCTATTGTCCATCGCCCCCGGCTAGGCGGCGATGCTTAAGCCTTTGTGAAGAAGCTCCCCCGTGGCATCAGCGCGCGATGACCGGATTCGGCGCCGCCATGCTTGGGGTCCTGATGATCGCCGCCTTTCTGCTGGCGGGCGGCGGGCTTCACCTCATCCTGCATCGAAAGGACAAGCGAAAGGGCGCGCTGATGCTGATCGCCGCGGCGGTGATGATCGGCAACGTGCTGGTGTGGAGCCTGTGAGCCGGGTGTTCGATTTCGATTCGGCGATCGTGCGGACGCCGGGGCGAAGCGTCGCCGACGGGCTCAGCGCCGCGGGATCGAAGCCAGATCCCGATCGCCTGCTCGCCGAGCATCGCGCCTATGTCGCCGCGCTCGAATGCGCGGGGGTCACCCTCGAGACGCTGCCGCCACTGGAGGAATTCCCCGATTCGATCTTCGTCGAGGATCCGGCCTTCGTCCTCCCGGAGGGCGCGATCCTGCTGCGCTCCTGCGCCCCCACCCGCGCCGGCGAGCCGGCGGCGCTGGAGCCGGTGCTGCGGCGCCGGTTCGACCGGCTGCTCGAGCTCGACCGCGGCTTCGCCGACGGCGGCGACATCCTGATCCTTCCGCACGAGATCCTGATCGGACTCTCCGCGCGCACCGATCGCGAAGGCGCCGAACGCTTCGTCGCGCTGATCGGCGAGCTGGGACGAAAAGCGAGGATCGTCGCCCCGCCCGAAGGCGTGCTCCACCTCAAATCGGGCTGTGCCCTGGTCGACGAGGAGGTCGTCGTCGCGATGCCGGCCTTGGCGCGGGCCGACCTTTTCCGCGGGCTGCGGGTGATCGCGGTGGCCGAGGGCGAGAACGAGGCGGCGAACCTCGTCCGCATCAACAAGAAGGTGCTGATGGGAGCCGACTTTCCGCGCACGGCGGAGCGTATCGCCGAACTCGGCCATGACGTCGTGCTGCTTCCCGTGACGGAGATCCGCAAGATCGACGCCGGTCTTTCCTGCATGTCGCTGCGCTGGCAGGCCGGCTGAGCTCCACGCCTCGATCGAGGGACGCGGGGCGGGAACCTCAGCGGATCGGGCAGCTCGGATCGAGGCGGAAGTCGAGATAGTCGTCCACCGCCTTCATCAGCAGATCCATCTCGTTGACGAAGAAGTGGTTCGCGTTCGGGACGGTCTTGTGCTCGATGGTGATGTGGCGCTGGGTGCGCAGCTTGTCGACCAGCTTCTGGGTCGCGATCGGAGTCACCACCTCGTCCGCCTCGCCCTGGATGATGATTCCGGAGGCGGGGCAGGGGGCGAGGAAGGAGAAATCGTACATGTTGGCCGGCGGCGCGATCGAGATGAAGCCGCGCGCCTCGGGCCGCCGCATCAGCAATTGCATGCCGATCCAGGCGCCGAAGCTGAATCCGGCGATCCAGGTCGTCTCCGCCTCGGGATGGATCTGCTGGACCCAGTCGAGCGCCGAGGCGGCGTCGGAAAGCTCGCCGATGCCGTTGTCGAACACGCCCTGGCTTTTGCCGACCCCGCGAAAGTTGAAGCGCAGGGTGGCGAAGCCGCGACGCACGAACGTCTTGTAGAGCGCGAGCACGATGGCATTGTTCATCGTGCCGCCGCCCTGCGGATGCGGATGGAGAATCAAGGCGACCGGAGCGCGCGGGCGGGGGCCCGGGCTGAATCGTCCTTCGAGACGGCCCTCGGGCCCTGGGAAAATGACTTCGGGCATTGCACCTGTGCTTGGATGCCGACAAAGGAACACGCGGGTGAACCCCACGCGGCGGCGCTCTATATAGGGCAGCGCCGCCTTTCTGCAATTTGAAAGGACGCGGGGTGAGCGACCGCATCTATCTCGACCACGCTTCGACCACGCCGGTGCTGCCGGCGGCGGCCGAGGCGATCGCACGCGGCTGCGTGATCTGGGCGAATCCGTCCTCGCCGCATGCCGAAGGACGGGCCGTCCGCGCCGAGATGGAAATGGCGCGGGGGCGGATCGCCGCCGCCCTCGGCTGGAGCGGCACGCTCGTCTTCACCTCCGGCGCGACCGAGGCGATCGACATTGCCCTCCGCCGCGCCAAGGCCGGCCCGCGAATCGTCTCGGCGGTCGAGCATGCCGCGGTGCTGCGCAGCGCCCCCGACGCCCGCCGCGTCGCCGTCACGTCCGACGGCAGGCTGGACCTCGCCGACCTCGAGGCTGCCCTCGACGGCGCCGAGCGGCCGCTGGTCGCGGTGCAGGCGGTGAATAACGAGACCGGCGTGATCCATCCGATCGACCGGATCGCCGAGATCGTCCGCGCCGCCGGTGGCCTGCTTCTCGTCGACTGCGCCCAGAGCGCGGCCAAGCGGCCTTTGCCCGAAGCGGATTTCATCATCGTCGCCGCCCACAAGCTGGGCGGCCCGCCGGGCGCCGGCGCCTTGCTGGTGCGCGATCCCGCCACGCTGGAGGCGGTCGGGGGCCAGGAAAGCGGCCAACGGCCGGGGACGCCGTCGGTGCCGCTGATCCTGGGCTTCGCCGCGGCGGTCGAGGCCGATCACGGCTGGTACGAGGAAGCGAAAAGGCTGCGCGCGCGGCTGGATGCGGCGATCGAGGCCGGCGGCGGGGAGGTGATCGCGCGCGACGCGCCGCGGATCGCGACGATCTCGGCCTATCGCCTGCCCGGCGTGCCGGCGGCGGCGCAGATGATGCAGCTTGACCTTGCCGGCATCGCCGTCTCGGCGGGCAGCGCCTGCTCCTCCGGCAGTCTCAAGACCAGCCACGTGCTGCTGGCGATGGGCATGGACGAGGCGGCTGCGCGCGAGGTCATCCGGGTGAGCTTCGGCCCGCCGACCACCGAGGCCCATGTCGAGGCGCTCATCGCCGAGTGGAACAAGCTCGCCGAGCGGCGCCGCGCGCCTCGGCTTCGCCCGGCTCAGGTGGCGTGAGCGGGCCCCTCTATCTCGACTATCAGGCGACGACGCCGGTCGCGCCAGAAGTCGCGGCGGCGATGCAGCCGTGGATCGACGATAAGTTCGGCAATCCCCACAGCCCGCACCGGCTGGGGCGCGAGGCCGCGGCCGCGATCGAGGTAGCACGGGAGCGGGTGGCGGAGGCGTTCGGCGCCGCCGCCGGGGCGGGAAGATTGTATTTCACCTCGGGAGCCACCGAGGCGGCGAACTGGGCCCTGAAAAGCGGGGCGGCGCGGCTGCCCGAGGGGAGGCGCCGCATCCTCACCCTCGCCACCGAACATGCCTGCGTCCTCGACACGGTGAGGTGGCTGGGCACGCAAGGGTACGAGATCGACATCCTGCCGGTGGGTGCGGATGGCCTGGTCGAGCTCGACCTCGTCGCCGATCGGATCGACGGCCGCACCGGGCTGGTCGCGGCGATGCTCGTCAACAACGAGATCGGCGTGGTCCAGCCGGTCGCCGAGATCGGCCGCCTGGCGCGCGAGCGCGGCGCGCTCTTCTTCTGCGACGCGGTCCAGGGTCTCGGCCGGGTCGCGCTGCCGCTGGAGGCGTGCGACCTGGTCGCCGTCTCCGCCCACAAGGTCCATGGCCCCAAGGGCGTCGGCGCGCTCTGGATCCGCGAAGGCGTGGCGATCGACCCGCTTCTCCATGGCGGCGGCCAGGAGGGTGGGGTGCGCTCCGGAACCCTGTCGCCCGCGCTCTGCGTCGGCTTCGGCGAGGCGGCACGGCTGCTCGGTCAGCGAAGCGGGGCCGACCGGGACCATGTCGAGGGGCTTTGGCGAATGGCGAGGGGGCTGATGAAGGACTGGATCCCGAACGGATCGGAGACGGCGCGCTATCGAGGCAATCTCAACATCCGCCGCGACGGCGTCGATGCCGCGCGACTCATCTCGGAGGTGCGACAGGTGGCCTTCTCCGCAGGCTCTGCCTGCGCGAGCGGCTCGGGGCGGCCCAGCCACGTGCTGGCGGCGCTCGGCCTGGGCGAGCGCCAGGCGCGGTCGAGCATCAGGCTCGGCTTCGGCCGCTATACCGGGGAAGCCGAGCTCGAGGCGGCGCTCGGCCTCATCGTCGAGGCGGCCGACCGCCAGCTGAGGCACGCGGCATGACCCTGGTTCGCTTCGTCTCCGCCGACGGCCGGGATGTGCAGGAAGTCGACGCGCCGGCCGGCGAGCGCCTGCTCGACGTCGCCCAGAATGCCGGCCAGCCGCTCGAAGGCACATGCGAGGGCCAGATGGCCTGCTCGACCTGCCACGTCATCGTCGAGGCGGAGGATTTCGCCAGGCTGCCGCCGGCGAGCGAGGAGGAAGAGGACATGCTCGACCTCGCCGCCCACGTCACCCGCTACTCGCGACTCTCCTGCCAGATCTGGCTGACCGAGGCGCTCGAGACGCTGACGGTGAAGATACCGAGCGGCTTCCACAACATGCAGGGGCGGTGAATGATCGATCGGCGTACCTTTCTGGTCGCCTCCGTTAGTTTCAGCTTCGGCTGCTCCGGACCATCGGACGAAGGATTTGCGGACCTGGGCGCCGATCCGCTCCTGGCCGCGGAGCGGGAACTGGCCGCGGTGCGGACCGGGCTCGGCGCGAGCGCCCGCTTCGGCTTCGCGGCGGTGGATACGGCCAGCGGCCGATCCGTCGTCCATGATGCCGACTCGCGCTACGCGATGTGCTCGACGTTCAAATGGACGCTGGCGGCGGCGATCCTCGCCGAAGCCGAGGCGGGCCGGCTCCAGCTCGACGCCCTCATTCCCTTTGGAGAAGCGGACCTGCTTGGGCATGCGCCGGTGGTACGCGAGAATATCGGCGCCGGCGCACTTCCGGTCGAGCGGCTCTGCGCGGCCATTGTCGAGGTGAGCGACAACAGTGCCGCCAATCTGCTGCTGAGGCGGATCGGAGGTCCGCAGGCGCTCACCGCCTTCATCCGGGCCAATGGTGACGACGTTACGCGGCTCGACCGTTACGAGGGGGCGCTGAACAGCAACCTTCCGAACGACCCGCGCGACACGACGACGCCGGCGGCGATGGTGCGGCTGATGGAGCGCCTGCTGGTGGGAGACGCTCTGACGCCGGCGTCCCGCACACGGCTGCTCGGATGGATGGAGCGGTCGACGACCGGACTGGATCGATTGCGGGCGGGCCTGCCCTCGGACTGGCGCGTCGGCGACAAGACCGGGACCGGCGCCAATGGCGCGCACAACGACGTCGCCGTCGCCTGGCCGCCAGCGCGTCCGCCCCTTCTCGTCGCAAGCTTCATCAGCGCTGCGCAAGCGAGCGGCGATGCCTGCAATGCCGCCCATGCCGCAGCCGGTCGCCTCGCCGCCTCGATCCTCGTCTGAATGCTTGCAACGACCGGGGGACGCCTCCATATGCCCCGCGGGAGTCGGGCGGACGGCGCTCTCGCCAACCCGGTCAGGTCCGGAAGGAAGCAGCCGTAACGAGTTCAAGCTCCGGGTCGTTCCGGCTCCCACCCGCCTTCGCTTCTGGCTTCGCGGGCGAGCCCGCCGGTCGGCTCGCCATTCCAGGGCGCGGCGGAATTCCTCTCTTTTCACGAGCTTCCGTGAGGAAGTGAGATCCCGGCTTTCGCCGGGATGACGGAGGGTGTGCGGGTGGCGCCCGGCCGACGGCTGCTCTACTCTCCCGCGCGATGTCCGAATCCCCCCAGCCTTACCGCGTTCTCGCCCGCAAGTACCGGCCGCAGAGCTTCGACCAGCTGATCGGCCAGGAGGCGATGGTGCGCACCCTCGCCAATGCCATCCGTCGCGACCGGCTCGCCCATGCCTTCCTGCTCACCGGGGTCCGCGGCGTCGGCAAGACCTCGACAGCTCGGCTGATCGCCAAGGCGCTCAACTGTATCGGACCGGACGGGCAGGGCGGCCCGACCATCGATCCGTGCGGCGTTTGCGAGCCGTGCCGGGCGATCGCCGAGGGGCGGCATATCGATGTCGTCGAGATGGACGCCGCCTCCCATACCGGCGTCGACGACGTGCGCGAGATCATCGAGGCGGTGCGCTATTCCGCCGTCTCGGCGCGCTACAAGGTCTACATCATCGACGAAGTCCACATGCTGTCGAAGAACGCGTTCAACGCGCTCCTCAAGACGCTCGAGGAACCGCCGGCGCATGTGAAATTCCTGTTCGCGACCACCGAGGTGAACAAGGTCCCCATCACCGTGCTGTCGCGCTGCCAGCGCTTCGACCTGAGGCGGATTCCGGCAGAGCTGCTCGCCGCCCATTTCGGCGAGGTCGCGAAGGCGGAAGGCGCCGAGATCGAGGCGGAGGCGCTGGCGCTGGTCGCCCGCGCCGCGGAAGGCTCGGCGCGCGACGGCCTCTCCATCCTCGACCAGGCGATCGCCCACGGCGCCGGCGCGGTCACCGCCGAGCAGGTGCGCGCGATGCTCGGCCTGTCGGACCGCGGTGCGACCCGCCGCCTGCTCGGCCTCCTTCTCGCCGGCGACGCCGGCGGCGCGCTGGCGGCGCTCAGGGACCAATATGATCTCGGCGTCGAGCCGTCGGCGCTGATCCGCGGGCTGCTCGAGGCGGTCCACGGAATCACCCGCGCCAAGGTCGGCGGCGAGCAGGATCCCGCCCAGTCGGCCGAGGAGCGTGACGCCTATGCCGATTGGGCGAGCCGCCTGTCCTATGCCGCTGTGCACCGGCTGTGGCAGCTGCTGCTGAAGGGCCTCTCGGAAATCCATATCGCGCCGTCGCCGCTGGAGGCGGCGGAAATGGCGCTGCTGCGGGTGATCCACGCCTCCGAGCTGCCCGATCCGGGGGCGCTCGCCGAGCGTATCGAGAGTGGCGCCGTCGCCGCGACGGCCGCGCCTCAGGCCGCTGAGAAGGCCGAGGAGCAGGCGCCCTTGCTCCGGCTCCCGGAGAGCTTTGCGGCGATGATCGACCTGGTCGACCGACACGGCAAGTCGCTGCTCGCCCAGCAGCTCCACGATTTCGTCGGACTGGTCCGCTACGCCCCGCCGGAGCTGGTGATCCGGCCTTTGAAGCCGCTGGCCGGCGATTTTGTGCGGGACCTTGCAGCGGCGCTCAAAACGGCTACCGGGGCGGTCTGGCAGGTGAGGGCCGCCGACGAACCGGCCGAGCCGTCCCTGCTCGACCAGGAGAAAGCGGCGGCGGAGCGGCTGCGCCAGCAGGTGCTCGACTCGCCGGTGGTGAAGGCGGCATTCGAGATCTTCCCGGAGGCCGAGCTCGCCGACTACAGGATCGACGAAAAGCGGAGTGCCTAATGCCCAATCTCGACGACATCATGAAGATGGCCCAGGAGGCCCAGGCGAAGCTGATGCAGGCCCAGGAGGAGCTCGACCGGGTGACGGTCGAGGGCGTCTCGGGCGGCGGCATGGTCAAGATCCATGCGACGGCCAAGGGCCGCATCACCGGCGTCGACATCGACGAGAGCCTGCTCCAGCCGAGCGAGAAGCAGATGGTCGAGGACCTCGTCGCGGCGGCGATCAACGACGCCCGCACCAAGGCTGAGCTCGCCGCCCAGGAGGCGATGCAGAACGCGACCGGCGGTCTCCAGCTGCCGCCGGGCTTCAAGATGCCCTTCTGAGGGCCGCCCACTCCTGCATTCTCGTCATCCCCGCGTAAGAGGATGTGAAGAATTCCCCCTGCTCGTCATCCTGGCGCAAGCCAGGATCTCATTTCCTTGCTCACCGTGGACCTAAGGCATTGAGATCCCAGCTTTCGCTGGGATGACGAGGTTGGGGCGAAAGGCAAAAGACCGAGCCTCAGTCGCTTGGAAGTCCGCGAGGGCCGATTTCTTCACATGCTCGTAAGCGGGGATCCAAGCTGCCTTTCCGGCGGGCTTCACCGGTTCCTGCGAGGAAAGCTGGACCCCCGCTTTCCCGGGGGTGACGATTTGAGTGAGGTTGGTGCGTTCGTGACGGCGGAAGCCGTCACATTCCAATCGGATCAACTGTCTCGGGCTGGGGCGGGGCGATCTCGACCGGCACGGGCTCGAGTGTCGCCTCCGGCTCTTCGAACTCTTCGCCCGGAAGCGGCTGCGGCGCCGGGTCTGGCCTCGGCACCCGCGGCTCGGTCCGCGCCTTCGGCCGCTCGCTCCGCGGCTCCGACCGATCCGAGGAAGGCACCGCCGCCGCGCCTTCATAGACGCAGGCGTCGAGTCCGTCGCGGCGGACTACCGCCATGCGCGCCGTGATCATGTTGCCGTAGCGGCGGGTGAAGCCGGTCGGCGCGACGGCCTCGCGGCGCTTGGGCAGCGGGAAGACGGCGGCGATGCGGGCGGCCTCGGTGGCGGTCAGGGACGAGGCGTCGTGGCCGAAATAACGCTGGGCGCCGGCATTGACGCCATAGGTGCCGATGCCGGTCTCGGCGACGTTAAGATAGACCTCCATGATCCGCCGCTTGTCCCAGAGGTTTTCGATCAGCAGGGTGAACCAGGCTTCGAGCCCCTTTCGGACATAGCCGCCCCCCTGCCAGAGGAAGGCGTTCTTCGCGGTCTGCTGGCTGATCGTCGATCCGCCGCGGATGACCGATCCGCCGCGGGCGTTTCGCCGCATCGCCGCCTCGATCGCCTGGCGGTCGAAGCCGTCATGGGCGCAGAACTTGCTGTCCTCGCCGGCGATCACCGCCCGGACCATGTCGCGGTCGATCCCCTCGATCGCCATCCAGTCGCGCCCGGCGCCGTTGCCGGCCGCCCAGTCGCCGATCTGGGTGAAGGTGACGGGCGGGTTCACGAAGCGATAGGCGACCACCCACAGCACGCTGCCGACGAGGAAGATGAGGACGAGCGAGACCAGCCAGCCGATCAGGCGGCGGAGCAGGGAGCGCCTCTTGCGGGTGCGGGGGCGGGCCACTTCATTCCCCTCCCTGCGTACAGGGAGGGGTCAGGGGAGGGGAAAATCCCACCGGCCGAGCGGAACCGGACACGTACCCACCTCCAGCCCCTCCCTGCGGGCAGGGAGGGGAGTCATGGTGGGGCATCCTACCCCGCCGTCAGCAGGCGGCGTTCGCCGGCGAGGTTCATCAGCGCCTTCTGGAGCTTCTCGAAGGCGCGTACCTCGATCTGGCGGATGCGCTCGCGGCTGACGTCATAGACCTGGGAGAGCTCCTCCAGGGTCTTGGGCTCGTCGCTGAGCCGCCGCTCGGTGAGGATGTGGCGCTCGCGGTCGTTGAGCGCCTGCATCGCCTCGACGAGCAGCTCGTGGCGGACCTTGGTCTCCTCGGCGTCGGCGACGCGCTCGTCCTGGAGCGGCTCGTTGTCGACCAGGAAATCCTGCCAGCTGCCTTCGCTGTCGTCGCGAAGCGGCACGTTCAGCGAGGTGTCGCCGCCCATCGCCATGCGACGGTTCATCGAGATCACATCCTCCTCGGACACGCCGAGATCGGTGGCGATCTTCCTGACGTCCTCAGGCTTGAGATCGCCCTCCTCGAACGCCTCGATGCGGTTCTTCATCCGCCTGAGGTTGAAGAACAATTTCTTCTGCGCCGCGGTGGTGCCCATCTTCACCAGGCTCCAGCTGCGCAGGATGAATTCCTGGATCGAGGCGCGGATCCACCACATCGCGTAGGTGGCGAGGCGAAAGCCCCTTTCGGGCTCGAACTTCTTCACGCCCTGCATCAGGCCGATATTGCCCTCGGAGATCAGCTCGGAGAGCGGGAGGCCATAGCCGCGATAGCCCATGGCGATCTTCGCCACGAGGCGCAGGTGGCTGTTCACCAGCTTGGCGGCCGCCTCCGTGTCCTGATGCTCGGTCCACCTCTTGGCGAGCATATATTCCTCTTCCGGCGTGAGGATCGGGAATTTCTTGATCTCGGCGAGATAGCGGTTGAGCCCCGCCTCGCCGCCGGTGGCCGGAATGGTCGCCGGTACGTTTCTGCCGCTAGCCATGATGACTTCTCACTTACTCCCTGGGGCGCTCCACGGCATTTCTCCGCTTCGGCACCTGTTTCCTATACCGAGAGCATCCCGAACAGTTCCTGAATATCAGACGGGACGTCACTTTTGAAGGTTAAGTTTTCTTTCGAAACCGGGTGAACGAAGCCGAGCTCCGCCGCATGCAGGGCCTGGCGATGAAAACCCAATTCTTTCAACACTTCCCGATGCGCCGGCCTGCTCCGGCCGTAGACCGGATCGCCGAGCAGGGGGTGGCCGATCGACGCCATGTGGACGCGGACCTGGTGCGTGCGGCCGGTTTCGAGCCGGCATTCGACCAGGGCGGCCTCCTTCAGCGGACGGAGCGTGCGGTAATGCGTCACCGCGCGCTTGCCGCGGCCGGGCTCGACCACCGCCATCTTCTTGCGGTTCGCGGACGAACGCGCCAGCGCCGCGTCCACCTCGCCCGAAGGCGGGTTGGGCCGACCGGCGACGATCGCCCGATAGGCCCGGTGGATGCTGTGCCGGGCGAACTGCGCCGCGAGCCCTTCATGGGCGACGTCGGTCTTGGCAACGACGAGCAGGCCCGAAGTATCCTTGTCGATCCGGTGGACGATGCCCGGCCGGGCGACGCCGCCGATCCCGGAGAGCCGCCCCGCGCAATGGTGGAGCAAGGCGTTGACCAGGGTGCCGTCGAAATTGCCGGCCGCGGGGTGGACGACCATGCCCGCTGGCTTGTCGACGACGAGGAGGTGATCGTCCTCGAACACGATGTCGAGCGCGATATCCTGCGCCTCGTTATGCGCCGGCTTCGGCTCCGGGACCGAGACTTCGTAGACCGCGCCCGGCAAAGCCTTCACCGCGGGATCGCGGACGGGCGCGCCTTCGGGGCCAAGCACCTCTCCGCTGGAGATCAGCGCCTTGAGCCGCTCGCGCGAGAGGGTGGGGAGCGCTGCCGCCAGCGCCCGGTCCAGGCGCCACCCGACGGCATCCGAGGCAATCGTCGCGAATATGGTCGATTTCCCCCCGGACATCCTGTGCCGATATGGTGCGGGGCGTAACGATTTCAAGATGGACGGAGACCGCCTGCAGGTGGATCGCGGCCGCCCCGATCCTTCCGGCAAATGCCTGAATCCGGCGGGTTTGCGATGGCTGGCTGAGAAGCGGCCGGCGCGGCCCTGCCCCTTGAATCCTCGATTCGCAGGGGCCAATAGGGGACGACCACCGCCAGAGAGGGGCCCGGCGCGAATGAAATCCCATGAATTTGCCAGCCTGCTCTGCTCGAGGCTGTGCCACGACCTGCTGTCGCCGGTCGGCGCCCTCAACAATGGCATCGAGCTCCTTGCCGACGAGCATGATCCCGAGATGCGGGCGCGCTGCCTCGACCTGCTCGCCGAGAGCGCCCGCGCCTCCGCCAACAAGCTCAAATTCTTCCGCCTCGCCTTCGGCGCCGCCGGCGGCTTTGCCGACGAAGTCGATTCCCGCGAGGCTCGCGCCGCGATCGAAGGGCTGTTCGGCGGCGACGGCCGCATCCAGCTCGGCTGGATGGTCGACGAGCCGGTGATCAGCAAGGCGGCCTTGAAGGTGCTGCTCAACATCGTCCTCATCGCCGGCGATTCCCTGGTACGCGGCGGGCGGCTGGATGTCGGCGCCGAGAAGCACGATCACGGCCTCGACATCGTCGTGCGCGCCGAGGGCAGCCGGATCGTGCTCGATCCGGAGCTGAAGAGCGTGCTCATCGGCGGGACCGGAGAGGACGAGGTCGCGCCCCGTGCGGCAGCGGCCTGGCTGGTCCACTGCCTCGTCCAGGAAGGCGGCGGCCAGGTCCAGGTGGCCGAGGGTCAGGACGGCATGCTGCTGATCGGGGCGAGCCTGCCGGCGTGATTCCGCCCCTCCCTGCACGCAGGGAAGGGAAAGTGGGGGCGGGCACCTAGTCCAAAGTCGTCCGGTACCGCGCCAGCGCCAAGGCGCTCACCACGCAGACGAAGACCGCGAGCGCGAGCAGGCTTGGCGCCATCTCGGCGAGATCCTGCCCCTTGAGCAGGGCGCCGCGGACGATTCGCAGGAAATGCGTCACCGGGATCACCGTGCCGAGCCATTGCGCCCATTCCGGCATGCCGCGGAACGGGAACATGAAGCCCGAAAGCAGGATGGAGGGCAGCAGATAGAAGACCGAGAGCTGCATCGCCTGGAGCTGGGTACGGGTCAGGGTCGAGATCAGGAAGCCCAGCGCCAGCGAGCCGATTATGAACAGGCTGGTGCCGATCGCGAGGCCGGCCCAGCCGCCGGCCATCGGCACGCCGAACAGCAAGCGGGCGACGAGCAGGATGATCGCGGTCTGGAGCAGGCCGACGATGACGAAGGGCGCGAGCTTGCCGATCATCACCTCGAGCGGCTGGACCGGCGTGGCGAGCAGGCTCTCCATCGTCCCGCGCTCCTGCTCGCGGGTGACGCCGATCGCGGTCATCATCACCAGGGTCAGAGTGAGCACGACGCCGAGCAGGCCGGGGACGATGTTATAGGCGGTGACGTTCTCCGGGTTGTAGCGACGGTGCACGACCAACTCGAACGGCGGCGCGGACCGGGCGGACGCTGCGGCGGCGCCGGTCAGGTCGTGACGCAGCGCTTCCGAAGGCAGGCTGGCGAGCGCGGCGACGGCGCTACCGACAGCGGTGGGATCGGTGGCATCGGCCTCGACGAGAATCTGCGCGCCGTCGCCGCGGACGACGCGCCGGGTGAAATCGCCCGGGATCGTGATTGCGAACTGGACCTGGCCGGTGCGGATCAGCCGGTCCAGCTCTTCCGGCGAGCGCACCTCGTGCTCGATTTCGAAATAGCTGCTGTTCGCGATCGCGCTCACCACCGAGCGGGCGAAGACGCTATTCTCCTGGACCAGCAAGGCGGTGGGAAGGTGGCGCGGGTCGGAATTGATCGCATAACCGAACAGCATCATCTGGACGAGCGGAACGGCCAGGATCATCGCATAGGTCAGGCGGTCCCGGGTGAGCTGGATGAACTCCTTGACCAGCACCGCGGTCATCCGCTGCCGGGAGAAGCCGCGGCGGGCAGGGAGCCGGCCGGCGCTCACCGGAAATTGTCCTCGACCCGGCCCATCAGGTGGATGAACACGTCTTCGAGACCCGGCTCGGTCCGGGTCCAGCGGAAGGGCGGCCGGCGGTATGGCTCGAGCGCGGTCTCGAGGGCGGAGGCGTCGCGGCCGCTGACGTGAAGGGCGAGGCCGAAAGGCGCGGCGAGCTCGATCGCCGGGTCGCCGAGAAGCTCGGGGGAGAGGCGATCGACGCCGGGGCCTTCGCCGCGCCAGGTGACGAGCCCGGCCGATCGGATCACCTCCTCGGCGGTGCCGCGGGCGAGCAGCTCGCCATAAGCGATATAGGCGATGTCGTGGCAGCGTTCAGCCTCGTCCATATAATGGGTCGAGACGAGAACGGTGAGGCCGTCCGCGGCCAGCCGGTGGATCTCGTCCCAGAAGGTCCGCCGCGCCTGCGGGTCGACGCCGGCCGTCGGTTCGTCGAGCAGCAGCAGCTCTGGCTCGTGGAGGGTCGCCGTGGCGAGCGCCAGGCGCTGCTTCCAGCCGCCGGAGAGGGTGCCGGCGAGCTGACGCCGCCGCTCGGTGAGTCCAAGCTGATCGAGCGCCGCCTCGACCCGCTGCCGGACGCGGTCGAGATCCCGGATACGGGCGCTGAACTGGAGATTCTCCTCGATGGTGAGGTCCTCGTACAGCGAGAAGCGCTGCGTCATGTAGCCGGTGCGCCGCTTGATCTCGGCGCTCTCGGCGATGATGTCGTAGCCCAGCGCCTCGCCGGAGCCGCTGTCCGGGGTCAGCAATCCGCACAGCATGCGCAGCGTGGTCGTCTTGCCCGAGCCGTTCGGGCCGAGGAAGCCGGTGATCCGGCCTCGCTCGACCTCGATCGCGAAGTCCTTGACGACGCGGCGGCCGCCGAACGACTTGTTCAGACCCTCGACGCGGATTGCGACGGTCACCGGTCCGCTCCGATCGGTATGACGTCGACCGGAAGACCGGGGACGAGCTGCGCGTCGGCGGCGGGAAGCGCCTCGACCATGAAGACAAGCCGGTCCCGGCTCTCCCGGCTGTAGATGATCGGCGGCGTGAATTCGGGCCGTGGGCTGACGAAGGCGATCGCCGCCTCGAGCCCCGCCGGGCAGCCGTCGCAGCGGAAGCGGACGCGGCGGCCGGGCCGATAGGCCGCGACCTGGGCCTGCGGGACGAAGAAGCGCACGCGCACGCGGCCGTCCGGGATCATCGCGACGATCGGCTGGTTGGCCGCCGCCCATTCCCCGCGCTGGTAGAAGACCTCCTCGATCCGGCCCGCCGACGGGGCCCTCGGCGCCATGTCGTCGATCCGCTCCGCCGTCTCGCTCTGCCGCGCCCGGGCGAGGGCGGCACGGGCGTCGGCGGCGCGTATCTCGTCCTCGCGCTGGCCGAGCCGGGCCGCCTCGAGCCTTCGGGTGGCGGCGGTGAGGCGGGCGGCGGTGGTCTCGTGGGCGGCGCGGGCATCGTCGAGCCTCACCCGCGCGAAGATGCCCCGCCGGACCAGCGCGGCGGTCCGGTCGAGCTGGATCCGCGTCTCCCGCGCTGCGGCCGCGGCAGCCTCGCGCTCGGCCTCGAGGATGCCGAGCTCGACCGGACGCTGGCCCTTGCGGGCATCCTCGGCGAGCGCCTGCGCCGCCTCGACGTCGGCGCGCGCCTGCTCGCCCTGCGCCTCGCGCTGTCCGGGAGCAACGACGAACAGGCGCTGCCCGGCGGCGACGCGCTGCCCGCGGCGGACGCCGAGCTCGGCGACGGAGCCGGCAACCGGGCTGGCCAGATAGAGCGTCTCGCCCTCGACATAGCCGGAAAGCGTCTCGACCTCGCGACCGTCGGGTGCGAGCAGCAGCCAGGCCAGGAAGAGCAAGGCGAGCAGGGCCAGGATCGCGACGACGATGCGCTGGGGCTTCATCGCGCGCTCTCCTTCAGGCTGAGCCCGTCGATCACCGTCTCGGCATGCTGCCGCGCGGCGGCCACGAGATCGACCTCGGCGCCGCCGATCGGGGTGAATGTTTCCCTCCACAGGATGCCGAGCAGCATCGGCCCCATGATCGAAAAGGCCTGGATGCGCGGATTGCCGGCGCGGACCTCGCCGCGGGCCTGCGCCGCCTCGAGCAGCTCGACGAGCAGCCCGATCGACTTCAGGATGACATCGTCGTGCCAGACCTTGGCGAGCTCGGGGAAGTTGCGCGATTCGCCTATCACCATCTTGGCGACGGCGCCGATCGGAAGCGCGGTGACGATGGCCGCGAAGCGGGGCAGGAGTTCGCGGAGCCGCTCCGGGAAGGGGGTGGCCGAGCCGAGCACCGATTCCCGGAGCGCCTCGACGTTTGGAACCACCACGTCGCGCACCACCGCCCGGAACAGGGCCTCCTTGCTGTCGAAATAGAGATAGAGCGTGCCCTTGGACACGCCCGCGCGGCGGGCGATCTCGTCCAGCCGTGCGGCGGCGAAGCCCTTCTCGGTGAACAGTTCGAGCGCGGCGGCGACGATGTCGGCCGGACGCGCCTCCTTTCGGCGGCGCCAACGGGGTTCGGGGACAGGGGCCATGACCGATCCTTACTAACTGACCAGTCAGTCATTAATAGGCCCGGACGCGCCTGTCGAGTCTCGCGCCTTCGGCGGCAAGCGGCAGGACGGGGGTGGGGGTCAGCCGCAGGCGCGGTCGGCGGCGTTCCAGTCGAACCAGTCGGAGAAATAGACGCTGTCGATCGACCGGTCGAAGCTGAGCTCGACCCGCCAGCGGGCATTGTCCGAACCCCGCGCGCCGATGATCCGAAGGACGTGATCGCCGCCCTCGGCGGCCGCGAACGCGCCGGTCGCCCGCCGTCCGTCGCCGCTCGCCTCCAGCGTCGCGAGCGGCTGCTCGGGCGCGCCGGCGCGGAAGACCTGCAGCGTGAGCGGTGCATCGGGCGAGGTCAGGCTGATACCGTTCCGAGCGCCCGCCTCGAACCGATGCAGCTGGTCGCGAAAGGGGCGACCGTCAGCCAACGTCCCGCCGCCGCACCCTGCGCCGAGCCTGCCGACATGATAGGTTCCGATCGCCGGCGTCGCCGGTCGGTCGTGGTGCGAGATCGGCATTGGCGGCGGCGGCGGCGGCGGCGTGTCGGCCAGGCGCACGACGGGCGGCTCCCGGTCGGGAAGCCCCAGAAGAAGCGAAGCCTGTCCCGGCGCGACCCGTTCGACGCCGCCGCGGACGACCATGGCGGCGGGCGTCAGGCCGATCAGTGCGGCAGCTGCCAAGACATTCATCATTCGAGCCTCCTCCGGTCGTTCTCGTCGGATCGAGAGTTAAGCCGCTTCGAAGCGACGACGGAACCGGACATTTGTCGGGAAGGCGCGCCCGCCCAGCCGGGACAGGGCGGTAAACGGCTTCTTTACCAGCGCCGCTCCATAGGGGTTCCGCGACGGTTGCGGACGGAGCCATGGACGAGCTGATCAACGACTTCCTCGCGGAGACGCGCGACATGCTGCAGGCCCTTTCGGGGGCGATCGTGGCCTGGGAGTCCGAGCCGGGCGACCGCGCACGGCTCGACGAAATCTTCCGCTTCGTGCACACCGTCAAAGGCAATTGCGGCTTCTTCGACCTGCCGCGCCTTCAGCAGCTCAGCCATGCCGCCGAGGACGTGCTCGCCGAAGTCCGCTCCGGCAAGCGCTCGGCGGATTCGCGGCTGGTCAGTGCGGTGCTCGCCGTCATCGACCGGATCGGCGAACTCGTCCAGGCGCTGGAGACGGGCGAGGCGCTGGGCAGCGAGGACGACGAGCAGCTGATCGCCGCGCTGAGCGGCGAGACGGCCCTGCCGGCGCTGGAGCCGGAGATAGCGGCAGGCGCCGCCGCCGAGGTGCGCAAGGGCATGCGCAGCATCCGCCTCTCGGTCGACCTGCTCGATCGGATGATGAGCGGCGTCTCCGACGCCGTGCTCGCCCGCAACGAACTGGCGCGGCGACTGCGCGACATCGATCGCGATCTCGCCGTCGAGGCGGCTTTCGAGCGGCTCTCCGCCTGCATCGGCGAGATACGCGACGCCATCACCCGCACCCGCATGCAACGGATCGACAGCCTGTTCACCGCTTTGCCGCGAATGGTCCGCGACCTCTCCGCCGAGCTCGGCAAGCAGCTCCGGCTGGAGATAGACGGCGGTGACGTCGAGCTCGATCGCGAGATGATCGAGATGATCCGCGATCCGCTGACCCACATCATCCGCAACGCGATAGACCACGGCATCGAACAGCCCCAGGATCGCGCCAGGGCGGGCAAGGACAAGACCGGCTATCTGCGCGTTTCCGCGCGCCAGGCCGGCAACCAGATATTGATCGAGGTGATCGACGACGGCCGCGGCATCGATCGCGAGGCTTTGGTCCGCAAGGCGCTTTCCGCCGGGATCATCGCGCCCGACCAGGCCGAGCGGCTTTCGTCGAGCCAGAAGCTCGCGCTCGTCTTCGCGCCGGGTCTGTCCACGGCCGGCGAAGTCACCGCCATTTCGGGCCGCGGCGTCGGCATGGACGTGGTTCGCGCCAATATCGAGCGGATCGGCGGTCTGGTCGACATCGATTCGCGGCGCGGCGAAGGCGTGCGGCTGTGCATCCGGGTGCCGCTGACCCTGACCATCATCCCGGCGCTGACGGTGAGCGCCGGGGGCCAGGTCTTCGCCATCCCGCGCTCGGCGATCGAGGAGATCTTGCGCGCCGGCACCGGGGCCCAGATGGACCAGGTCGGCGAATCGACCGTGGCGACGGTGCGCGGGCGTCGGGTGCCACTCGTCGACTTGTGCGACCTCCTCGGGGTCGAGGCGGCCGGGCAGGCGGGCAACGAGGCCGCGGTGGGCCGGGCCTCGGCCTCCCGCAGCGCCAACATCATCCTGCTCAAGCCCGCCGGCGGCGACGTCTACGCGCTCGCGGTCGAGGCGGTTCACGACCATGAGGAGCTGGTGGTCAAGCCGGCGGCGCCGGCGGTGATGATGGCCGGCCTCTATGCCGGCACGACGCTCGCCGATGACGGCCGGCCGATCCTTCTTCTCGATCCTTCGGGAATGGCCAATCAGGCCGGCCTCGGTTCCGACGAGCAGGGGCCCGAGGCGCGGGCAGCGGAGGAGGAGATTTCGGACGACGGACCGAACGAGACCACCTTGCTGCTGTTCCAGGGGCTGGACGGCGGTCTGCGCGCGGTGCCGGTGCCTGTGGTCGAGCGGATCGAGGACGTTCCCACTCAGGCTATCCGCCACAGCGCCGGCAAGCTTCGCGTCGCGCTGGGCGGCAACATATTGCCCCTGGCCGGCTGCGCCGCCGCGCCCGGCGAGGGCAAGCTGCGTATCCTCCGGCTGACCGATGGCGAGACCGAGATCGCCTACGGGTTTGCCGAGGTGGTCGACATCCGCTCGGTCGCCGTCGAACTCAAGCCATCGCCGTCGCCGGGGGAGATTGCCGGCGTCGCGCTCATCGACGGCAGCCAGGTCGAGCTGCTCGATCCCTATTGGCTGTTCGCCGCTTGCGGGGACGCCACCGCCGGCAACGACGAGGCGCCGGTGTGCGCGCTCCCGACCGGGGATCCCTGGATGGAGAACATGCTTCGCCCGCTGATCGAGAGCCTGGGTTACCGGGTCGTCCCGGCGGGCGAGGGCATCGCCGCCGACATTCTCATCGCCAGCGCCGAGGACGACCTTCCCGACTCGGCCGTCTCGGCCGGCGAGGTACTGCGCATCCGCTCCCGGCCGGAGCATTCGGGCGAGAATGACAACAGCATCTACCGGTACGACCGCGCCGGCCTGCTCGAGGCGCTGAGCCGCGGCGCCAACAAGGCTCGATCCCATGGCTGACCATCTCCTGCTCATCGTTCGGCTCGCCGGCCGCCGGGTCGCGCTTCCCGCCGCCGAGGTGGAAGGCGTCGTCGAGCTGGACGGGATCACGCCGACCCCGAAGGCGGCGGCGCACGTCGCCGGGCTGTCCGCACTGCGCAGCCGCGTGCTCACCGTCATCGACGGGCTCGCCGCGCTCGAATTCGGCCGGTCCCCCGTCGACGGACTAGCCGAGGCGATCGTCGTCATCTCGGGCGGCCATCCTTATGCGCTGCTCGTCGAGGCGGTGGAGGACGTGGTCGAGATCAATCGCGCGGCAACGCCCGTGCGCGGCCGCGTCGGCGCCGGCTGGGACCGCGTCGCTGCCGGCATGGTCGAGGTGGAAGGCAGCCTGCTCCTGCTCGTCGATCCCCATCTGCTCATCGCCGGCCCGACCGCCCAGGCGGCCTAGGCACATCCGGCGGTTCCGCCCGCTTCGCTTCAACGCCTCACCCGAAACCCGTGATGATTGCCGTCGGTCGATCGACGCCGAATGTTCGGCTTTAAACTTGTGATTACCTCTTCGCATTACGGTCCCCGGCGCGGCCAACGGAGCAAAGAGATATGAGAAGCTGTCTTGTCGTCGATGATAGCAAGGTGATCCGCAAGGTCGCCCGTCACATCCTGGAAACCCTCAACTTCTCGGTCGAGGAAGCGGAAGACGGGCGCGAGGCGCTCGACCGCTGCGACAGCAGCATGCCGGACGTGATCCTGCTCGACTGGAACATGCCGGTGATGAGCGGGATGGAGTTCCTGCGTGCGCTGCGCGGCTCGGAGCGGCCCGAGCAGCCCAAGGTGGTGTTCTGCACGACGGAGAACGACATCGCCCATATCCGCGCGGCGATCGCCGCCGGCGCGGACGAATATGTGATGAAGCCGTTCGATCGCGAGACCCTTCAGAGCAAGCTGCAGATCGTCGGCGTGGCGTGAACGCCCCCTGCGCCACCCTGCGGCGGCGCCCAGAACGGGGCGGACCCGCCCCGATTCGCCTGATGATCGTCGATGATTCGACGGTCGCGCGGGCGGTGCTGTCGCGAATGGTCGGCAGCGAGCCGGACTTCGAGGTGGTGGCGCTGGCCGGCAATGCGCGCGAGGCGCTGGATGCCTTGCGTACGGTCGAAGTCGACATCGTCCTGCTCGACGTGGAGATGCCCGGGACGAGCGGCCTCGAGGCGCTTCCCGAGATCATCGCGGCCGGTAACGGCGCCCGGGTGCTGATCGTGTCGTCCATGGCCGAGGATGGCGCCGAGGTCACGGTCCGTGCCCTCGCCGAAGGTGCGGCCGACACCCTTCCCAAGCCTGGCACAGGCTTCTTCGCGGGACGTTTTTCCCAGGTGCTTGCCGACCGGTTGCGTCGGATCGGCCATGCCAGCCGCGAGGAAGGCCAGGTCGCGCGGGCCCCTGGGCCGGTCCGGCTGCGCGACATGCCCGACCGGCCGCTTGGCTGCGTCGCTCTCGGCGCGTCCACCGGAGGGCTCCATGCCCTGGTGGAGCTGCTGCGTGCGCTGCCGCCGCGGATCGGCGCGCCGATCCTGGTCACCCAGCACCTGCCGGCGGTGTTCATGCCCTATTTCGCGCGCCAGCTCGAGACGGCCTCCGGCCGCGCCGCGACGGTCGCGGTCGAAGGCCGGACGCTGATCGCCGATCGCATTCACGTCGCTCCGGGCGACGCCCATCTGTGCGTGGCCGGCGCGCCGGGCCAGGCCCGGGTCAGGCTCGATCGCCACCGGGCGCCGTCGGGATGCATGCCTTCGGTCGACCCGATGATCTCCTCGGTGGCCGAGCTGTTCGGCGATTGTGCGGTCGGCGTGATCCTGAGCGGCATGGGCCGCGACGGCCTGATCGGCAGCCGCCTGCTCGTCGAGCGGGGAGGCGCGATGCTCGCCCAGGACCAGCTGAGCTCCGCGGTGTGGGGTATGCCGCGCGCCGTCGCGGAGGCGGGACTCGCCTCCGCCGTGCTTCCGCCCACCGAGCTGGCGCGGCGGATCGCCGAGAGGGCGGGGGCCGCATCGTGGAAATAAGCCAGTCCTCCCAACGCATTCTCGCCAGCCTGCTCGAGGCCCGCACCGGCCAGCAGATCACCTTCAATCGGCGTTGGCGGATCGACAGCGCGCTCTCCTCGATCATGCGCGAGCGCGACTTCGCCAATGTCGACCAGCTCGTCGCCCGCCTCGTCGCCGGACGCGACCCGGCGCTCACCGAATCGGTGATCGAGGCGCTGCTCAACAACGAGACCTATTTCTTTCGGGACAAGCTTCCCTTCGATCTCCTGTTCGGCGGGCCGGTGAAGCGCCTGGAGCAGGCGCGGCAGCGCGAGAAAAGGCTGTCTATCTGGTGCGCCGGCTGTTCGACCGGTCAGGAGGTCTATTCGCTGGCGATGAGCTTCGCCGACGAGAAAACCCGCTGGCAGGGCTGGAAGATCGATATCGTCGGCACCGACCTGTCCCGTCGCACGATCGAGAAGGCGCGTGCGGGAATCTATTCCCAGTTCGAGGTGCAGCGCGGCCTGCCGGTGGTGCAGATGATCCGTCATTTCGACGAGGTCGGCGGCCGCGAATGGAAGATCTCGCCGGTCCTGCGCGACGCCGTCCGCTTCGAGGCCCGCAACATCAGCGACGCGCCTCCTCATCCGGGCAAGTTCGACATCATCCTGTGCCGCAACGTGCTGCTCTATTTCTCGCCGGAGATGAAGCGGCTGGCCTTCACCCGGCTCTCGCAGGCGATCGCCGCCGACGGCAGCCTCATGCTCGGCGCCGGCGAGACGGTGATCGGGCTGACCGATCGATTCGTCTCGGATCCGGAAAATCGCGGACTCTACGTCCCGGCACCGGGAGTCGGCATCGGTGCGTCGCCCGCGGCCCGCGTCGCCTGAACCCACCCTCGAGGCCCCCGTCGCCGTCTGCGCTTGACCTTTCGGCGGATTTTCATCCCTAAGCGGTCATGGACGAGATCATCGACTGCCCGTCGCCCAATTTCGACGAGCGCGACCAGCCCGTGTCGATGGTCGTCCTTCATTATACCGGGATGGCGGATGCCGACGCGGCGATCGACCGGCTGCGCGATCCGGAGGCGAAGGTCTCCTGCCACTATCTCGTCACCGAGGACGGCCGGGTGCTGCGCATGGTGCCCGAGGAGAAGAGGGCGTGGCATGCCGGCAGCTCCTATTGGCGCGGCGTCCACGGCGTGAACGCGGTCAGCATCGGCATCGAGATCGTCAACCCGGGCCACGAGCTCGGCTACCGGCCTTTCCCGAAGGCGCAGATGGACGCGCTGCTGCCCTTGCTCGACGGAATCGTGAAGCGCCATCAGGTGCCGCGTGCGAACATCGTCGGCCATTCCGACGTGGCGCCGGCGCGCAAGCAGGATCCCGGCGAGCTTTTCGACTGGGGCCTTCTCGCTCGTTGCGGCCTGGCGGTGGCGCGGCCGTGCCGCGGCCTGGTCGATCCCGCCTGGACCGACGGCGGCTTCCTGCTCGCGCTCGAACGCTATGGCTATGACGTGCGCGAGGCCGTTGCGGCGGTCACCGCCTTCCAGCGCCGCTTTCGTCCCGAGATGGTCGACGGCGCGATAGACGGTGAGTGCCGGGCCATCCTCCTCCAGCTGCTGCTCGACCGCGAGCGCGGGCACGTCTTCTGACCTTTCGGAATCGGGCGGCAGGTCCTAGATAGGCTGGACCAGAGGGTCGGGCGGCCGCGGCCTGCGCAAGCAGGGCGAGGAAAGTCCGGGCTCCATGGAACGGCGGTGCCGGGTAATGCCCGGCGGGGGCGACCCCAGGGAAAGTGCCACAGAAAGCATACCACCCTCCTTCGCTCAAGCTCCGGCGGGCTCGCCCGCCGAAGCCGAAGGCGCAGGCGGGCCAGGGCGAAAGGGTGCGGTAAGAGCGCACCGCGTCTCCGGCAACGGAGGCGGCACGGTAAACCCCACCGGGAGCAAGACCGAATAGGGGCGGCATATGGGCTTCGTTCCGGCCCCGTCGCCCGGGTTGGTTGCTTGAGGGACGGAGCGATCCGTCTCCTAGAGGAATGGCCGCCCATCCGCTCCGGCGGTGGACAGAACCCGGCTTACAGACCCTCTGGCCATTTCCTCGCCGTCTGCCGGTCGGCGGCGGTCACGAACTTTTTCCCCTTACCCCCGTGCACGTGCGCACCATTCTGACTAGATTGGCCGGACCTATGGCAAAACCGACGCGATCGAACGACTGGGGCTTTCCCCGCTGGCGCGGCTACGGATCGGCGCGTGATGCCGAGCCGGTGCGGCTGTGCGATCGCCACGGCTGCGACGAGCCGGGCGATCGGCCGGCTCCGAAATCTCCGAACAGTCGCGAACGCTGGTATTTCTGCGAGCGCCACGCCGCGGAATATAATCGCAACTGGAATTATTTCGAGGGCCTGACCGTCGAGGAGGCGGCGGCGCGCGAGGCGGACGAGCAGCGCGGCGCCAACGGCTATCGGCAGGCGGGCCATTATGGCTGGGGAGGCCCCGGCGACGGCAGCCGCAGCCGGGACGAGATGCGTGCGCTCGAGGCGCTCGAGCTCGAATCCGACGCGGAGTTCGACGACATCCGCGCCGCCTATCGCCGTCTCGCCAAACTCAATCACCCCGACGCCCGCCCGGGGGATGCCGAGGCGGCGGCGCGCTTCCAGGCGATCCAGGCCGCCTATGAGGTGCTGCGCAAGGCCGAGGAGCGGCGCAGCGCGGCGTGATGCCTGTCTTGCGGTCCCGGGGGGGCGAGGGCCTGCCGGCCGGAAAGCGGATCAGTCGGTGAACATGAAGGTGCCGCCGACATGCGCCACCGGCCGTGCCGGATCGCCGTCATGGGCGGTGCCGCGGACGAAGCCGACGCTGCTGGTGACGGCATAGCATTCGCCGCGCCCGACCAAGGTCTGGCCGGGCACGGCAGGGCGCAGATAATCGACCCTGAGGTCGAGCGTCGCCTGATGGCGGAAGCGGCCCAGCCTGATCCAGATGGCGAGGCTGGTCGCCATGTCCATGAGGCTGATGATCGGGCCGGAGGCGATGATGCCGGTGGCGGGCATTCCGACGAGCCGCTCGGCATAGGGAAGCTCGAGCTCGGCCCAATCCTCGCCGTGGCTGCGATAAAGGATGCCGAGCGCGCCGCCATGTCCGATGCGGCGGACCAGCTTCATGAAGCGCTCGGGATCGAAGCCTTCGGCGATGCTCAACGCACGAGCCTCGCGGCGGTCTCTCGCACCAGCGCGATCATGTTTGGAATGCCCTGAGTGCGGTTCGAGCTGAGCTGGTTCCTGAGATCGAAGCGGACAAGCTCGCCCTCGATATCGGCGGCAAGGATTTCGGCGGGCTCCCGATCCTGGACAGCCAGCAGGACGAGCGCGACGATGCCCTTGGTGATCGCCGCATTGCTGTCGGCGAGGAAATGGAGGCGGCCGTCCTCGCGCGGGACGGGATAAACCCAGACCGCCGCCGAGCAGCCGCGCACCAGGGTGGCATCGGTCTTCAGCGCGGCGGGCATCGGCTCGAGCTCGCGGCCGAGATCGATGAGCAGGCGATAGCGGTCGTCGGCGTCTAGAAGCTCGTAATCGGCAAAGACGTCGTCGAGGGACTGGAACGGCATGCGCGGCGCTTAGAGCAAAAGGCGGCCTTGCGTCACCTCTTCACCGACGAGATCAGTCGTCGCCGTCGGCGATCGATTCCAGCCGTCGGATGCGCTGCCTGAGGTCGGCGAGCTCCAGCCGGGCCGGCGTACGCCGCGCGCCTTCGCCGAGCTCCAGCCGCTTGAGCGCCAGCCAGTCCGTCCACAGCCGGAGCGCCGCGGTCGAACCATAAGCGAGGAGGGCGGTCGCGAGTGCGCACATGGCGAGGAGGGGAAGCGACGCAGCCATTTCAATCACTCCTCAGGCGTTCGATTTCCTGCTCGAGCCGCGCGTCCTTGTCGGTCGCGATCCGCTCGAGAACGGCGAGCCGGTCCTTCACTCGGGCCAGGTCGTCGCGCAGCAGCCGGTTATCGGATTCGCTCTGGGCGTGGCGCGCCCGGCGGGCGCCGCCGCGGTTGATCCAGACGGAAAGGACGATGCCCAGAGTGATGACGAGCACGCTGAAGGCGATCATGTCATATTCGTTCATTCGTTCCTCCTCGCTCGTCTCGCCGGCAGCCGCGCTTCAGCCCGGCAACCTCATCGTGGGCCCAGCTCGGGCCGGTCGCGCAGCGCCTCGATCTGTCGCTCGAGGCTGTTCTCCTTTTCGACGGTGATCCGCTCGAGCACCTGCACCCGGTCGCGCAGCTGCTTCACCTCCTCCCGAAGGCGGGCCATCTCCTGCTCGCCGGCAAAGGCCCCATCGCCGCGCCGGCCGCGGGAATGACCGTACCGGGCCCGGACGATGCTCGCGATCATCACCATGGCGACGATCAGCACCACCATGAACTGTCCACCACTCATCTGTTCAACCTTTCGTGACTGGGCGGCGGGCCGCCCGATGCGTCAGTTTCTCGGGCCCCGAAGCGCCTCGATCTCCTGGGTGATCCGGTGGCTGTCGTCGGTGACGATGCGCTCGACATTGGCAAGCCTGTCCTTCACCGCGCCGAGCTCGGCGCGCAACTGCGCATTCTCGCTCGACAGCAGCCGTATCCGCTCGGTCGTCTCCGTGGTCGTCCTCGGCTCGAGGGGTTTTCCCCAGCTCGTCTCCAGCGGATAGCCGTGCTTGATGCGCAGCCAGGTCGTGAAAACCCAGCCGACGATCCCGACCGTGCCCATGGCGAGCGAGGCGGCGATGATCCATGGGAGGTGGGGGAGGATGGCTTCCGCGCCGTTCATGTCCGGGACCTTCCTGAGTGTGCGGCCTCAATTGGCGGGGCCGCGGAGCGCCTCGATCTCCTGGGTGAGCCGGTGACTGTCGTCGGTGACGATCCGCTCGACCGTCACCAGCCTGTCCTTCATCGCGCCCATTTCGGCGCGCAGCTTCGCATTCTCGCTGGACAGGAGCTTGATCCGCTCCATCGCCTCGTCGCTGGTCTTCGGATAGACCGCCTGTCCCCAGGCGCCGTCGAGCGGGTAGCCATGCTTGACACGCATCCAGGTGGTGAAGACCCAGCCCAGCACCGCGGCGAGACCGACAATGGCGAGGACGGGGGCCATCGCGTCGAAGGAAAAAGGCATGTCCGTGTCTCCTAGTTGGCGAGCTTGGGCTGTTCGCGCGTCGGCTCCGGAAGGGCGTCGATCTCCGCGGCGAGGTGGTTGGAACGGTCGGTGACGATCCGCTCCAGAACCCGGATCCGCTGCTCGAGCCGCTCGATCTGGACCGCCTGGCTCGCGGCCTTGTCTGCGGCGAGATGGGCGGCATGGTCGAGCTGCTTCTCCTTGTGCTTGAGCCAGCGCTTGAAGATGTCGGAGCCGATGCCGAGCACGACCGGCAGGCCGACGACGAAGAAGATGATGGTGAGGACGAAGGCGTGGGAGGACATCGGCGATTCCCCTGTCAACGAAGGCTGTCTATGCTGCGGGCGGTGCGTCCGGCCGGATCGGTCGCGATCCGCTCCAGCACCCGGATCCGCTCTTCGAGCCGTCCGATCTGCGCGCGCATCTCGCCATTCTCGCCGGACAATCTTTCCACCTCCCGCGTCTCGGCGGGGACCTCGTTCCTGTAGGTCTTGCCGCTCCACTCATTTTCGAGCGGGTAGCCGTGCCGCGCGCGGATCCAGCTGCTGGCCAGCCAGCCGAGCGTGCTGATCGCGATGATCGCGAGGACGAATTCGGGGCCTCCCCAGGACATTTCGCAATACTCCTCTTGGTCTTCAGCGCAGGCTGTCTATCTCGCGGGCCGTCCGTTCGGCGGGATCGGTGGCGATCCGCTCCAGTACCGCGATCCGCTCGTGCAGCCGGGTGACTTCCGCGGTCAGCCGCTCGTTCTGCTCCACCAGCTTGGGCACTTTGCGATCCTCGTCCTGGTTGCCGCGCACCGTCCTGAGCGCGAGCTCCTCGTCGGTCGGGATGGCGTGACGCGCCCGGATCCAGGTGGTCAGGATAGTGACGATCATGGCGGCCGAGATCGCCACCACCAGCACCAGGAAAATCGTGAGATTGGTGTCCATGGTCGTTCCCCTCCTGACGCCGAACCGCTCAGCGCAGCCTGTCTATTTCGCGGGCGGTGCGTTCGGCAGGATCGGTGGCGATCCGCTCGAGCACGGCGATGCGCTCCTCGAGGCGGCCCACCTGGCCGCGCAGCTTCTGATTCTCGTCGGTCAGCAGCTCGATCTGGCGCGTCGCCTCCGGGCCGGCCGACGGATGGACCGTGTTGCCCCAGTCGTCGGTCACCGGATAGCCGTGCTTCGCCCGGATCCAGCTGGTCAGCACCCAGCCGAGCGTCGTGATCAGGATGATCGCGATGACGAAATTGGGTCCGCCGAAATTCATGTGTCTTCCCCCTGCCGGTGTTCGCGGTCAGCGCAGCTGCTCGATCTCCCGCGCCAGGCGGCTGTTCGAGCTGGTCACATAGGTCTCGACGTCGGCGAGACGGCGGTCGATTTCACGGAAGCGGGAGCGCACGTCCCGGGCGGTGCGGCGCGGATTGGCCCGCACGCCCTGCCAGAACTTCTTCTCGTCCGGATCCTGCTCGTAGAAGGAGAGCGGCTTCCTCGGCGCCATCGCCGCGACGATCCAGTAGGCGATGAGCGTCCAGGGAAAGCCGCCGAGCAGGGTCAGCAGCACCGCACCGATGCGGACGAGGGTGACGTCCATGCCGGTATAATCGGCGATCCCGGCGCAGACGCCCGACCATTTGGCATTCTGCTTGTCGAGGTAGAAGCGGGTGCGCGGGCCGGTCATGAATTCCTCCTGCGGGGCTGGTTGCTGAGGCGGCCGTCGTCGCCGATCGCGTCGGGATCGAAGCTGCGGCTCAGCCGCGGCTCCAGACCCATTCCGGCCGGATCGTGGGCGATGGCGCGCCAATTGGGATTCTCGGCCTGGATGATGCGCTCGATGGTCGCCATCCGGTCGTCGAGCCGGCGCGCCACGTCGTGCAGCTCGTCGAGCAGATTCTCGTCCTCGGTGGTGAGCGTCGCCGCCGTCTTCCACTTGGTGATGTAGTGAAAGATCACCCACGGGAAGCCGATGAACAGGATCGCGCAGATGACGATCGGGAACAGGAAGTCGCCCATCGATCAGTCTTCCTTCTTCTGAGCTTCGCCGCCATTCGTACGCTTCGCCAGCGAGGCTTTCAGCGCCTCGAGTTCGGCATCGACCTTGTCGGAGCTCCTGAGCTCCGCGATCTCCTCGTCCAGGCTCTTGGGCGGCCCGCCGAGGCCGAGCGCGTCCGCATGTCCCTCGGCGAGGTCGGCGCGGCGCTCGAGCACATCGAAGCGCGAGAAGGCCTCGTCGACCTTGGGGCCGGAATGAAGCTCGCGCAGCCGGGCTCGATTGTGGGCGCTCTCCATCCGGGTCATGATCGCGGTCTGGCGGGCGCGGGCCTCGCGCAGCTTGTTCTGGAGCTTGGCGATATCGGTCTCGGAAGCGCGAAGCGCGTCGTCGAGGACCTCGATCTCGGCGGTGAGCTCGACGGCCATGTCGCCGGCCTTCT
The DNA here is from genome assembly GCF_003347635.1 of Sphingosinicella terrae. Taxonomy (GTDB): domain Bacteria; phylum Pseudomonadota; class Alphaproteobacteria; order Sphingomonadales; family Sphingomonadaceae; genus Allosphingosinicella; species Allosphingosinicella terrae. Next base: position 878,140 of record NZ_QDFY01000001.1, on the reverse strand, counting down.
GCTTCTCGAACAAGGCGGCCTTGGCGAGATCCTCGCGCCCCTTGGACAAGGCCAGCTCGGCTTTCTCCACCCAGCTTTCCTGAAGCCGCTCGAGCTTGGTGATCTGGCGCCGCAACTCCTTCTGGTCGGCGATGGTCCGGGCCGCGGAGGCGCGGACTTCGACCAGGGTCTCCTCCATCTCGAGGATGATCATCCGGATCATCTTGGCCGGGTCCTCGGCCTTGTCGAGCAAGTCGGTAACGTTGGCGGCAATGATATCGCGCGTCCGCGAAAAGATACCCATGGGGAAAAGCTCCTTGGCAGAAAGATAGGGCCGGGCCGGGCCGGACCGTGCGGATTCACGCGGCGCATTCATGCGCACCAGCGCTTCGCGATCAACCACGATCCTCACCGGCTTCGGCTCAGCCATGCGCCCTGACCCCGTCGTGGATCGAGGCGATGACCGTCCGGTCGACTGCGCCCGTTTGGGCAGGGCCGATCGCGGCGGCCACCGAAAGGGTCGAAAGGACGAGCGCGCCGACCGTGGCGAGGGCGACGCGGGAGAGGCGATCGAAAAGGGTCATGTCCGGTCTCCTGAACCTGGGTCTTCGTCTCGTCCCGCCGACCATCGGCGGTGACTCCCTTTCTTAAGCAGGGTACGTGCCAAGTGCGGAAAATGGCGGAAAAGCGCGAAAAAATCTTCTTCCGACCTCCCCTGAACCGATAAGCTCTTGCCAAGAGGTGGCGAATTACGCCAAAAAGTGGCGATGGAACGTCACGTCCAGCTGATCGGCCAATCCTCCTCCTTCCTCGACGCCGTCGAGCGGGCGAGCCGCGCCGCGCCGCTCGATCGGCCGGTGCTGGTGATCGGCGAGCGCGGGACGGGCAAGGAGCTGATCGCGGAGCGACTCCACCATCTTTCCTCCCGATGGGATGGTCCGCTCATTATCATGAATTGCGCCGCCTTGCCCGAGACGCTGATCGAAGCCGAGCTGTTCGGCCACGAAGCCGGCGCCTTCACCGGCGCCACCAAGGCGCGGCCGGGCCGGTTCGAGGAGGCCAATGGCGGCACCTTGTTCCTCGACGAGCTGGCGACGCTGTCGAGCCCGGCCCAGGACCGGCTGCTGCGCGCGATCGAATATGGCGACGTGACTCGGATCGGATCGAGCAGGCCGGTGCGGGTGGACGTGCGAGTCGTCGCCGCGACCAATGAGCATCTGCCACGGCTGGTCGAGCAGGGCCGGTTCCGAGCCGACCTGCTCGATCGCCTGTCGTTCGAGGTCGTCACCTTGCCGCCGCTGCGGCACCGGCAGAGCGACATTCCGGTCCTCGCCGAATTCTTCGCGCGGCGGATGGCGGTCGAGCTCGGCTGGGAAGGCTGGCCCGGCTTCAGCGAGGACGCGATGGCACGGCTCCAGGCCTACGCCTGGCCCGGCAATGTCCGCGAGCTGAAGAACGTCATCGAGCGCGCAGTCTATCGCTGGGAGGGCCGGGACGGGCCGATCGGCGAGATCCAGTTCGATCCGTTCGAAGCGCCCTGGGGTCCGCTCGAGCCGCGGCCCGTGGCGAACGAGAATCGCGCCTTGCCGGGCGGCGGCGCCGTCGAGTCGGAGGAACCCACGACCGTGGTGGAGCAGGCCGCGAAGGCGATGGAAGCGGCGTCCCATGCCTTCGATCCGGGCAGTTGCGCCGACTTCCGCCTGGCGGTCGCCGAATATGAGAAGGCGATCCTCGCCGCCGCCCTCGAGAAATGCCGCTGGAACCAGCGGCAGGCGGCCACGGCGCTCAGCCTGACCTACGATCAGCTGCGGCACGCGCTGCGGCGGCACCAGATCCAGGGCTAGGGGTTCGGGTTCAGCCGTCCAGCGCCAGCCGGATCGCGCGCCAGACCGGGAAGTCCTGCGCTACCGCCTCCTCGGGATCCAGGTTCGGGGCGGGAAGGAGCGGCGGCTGAGCGATGATTCGCGGCCGCGTTCCGAAATGCGGCTGGGCGGCGTGCACCAGGAAAGGATGGCAGAGATAAACCGTTCCCGCCTCGCCGACGGCGAGCGCGACGGCGCGATCGGCCGAGCTGGCGAAGTCGTCGGCGGCGAGTTCCCCCAAAGTCCGTCCCGCCGCGCCATGAGGCGCCAGGTCGCGGGCGACGTCCCGATGGGATCCCACCCGCAGCCGCGTCGGTGCATCCGCCTCGCCGACGTCGGTGAGCAGGAACAGCATCAGCAGAGTTCGGCCCTGCGAGTGGATATTCAGCCGCCAGGACAGGAAATCGGGATTCTCGAAGCCGAAGCTCGGGTCGACATGCCAGCCGGTATCGCCGGGTTCGTCGGGGGAGGGGAATCGGATCGGGAAGGTGCCGAGGCCGCCTTGCCGCTGCCAATTGCCCGCCCCGACGAGCTGGTCGAACGCTTCCAGAAGGATCGGCGCGTTGGCGGCTTCGCGGAAGACCGGCTCGGCCTGGTGGCCGAGGCGCACGACCGGTCCGGGCCAGGTCGCGGGATCGTCGGGATCGCAACCGGCCTCGCGCCAAAGGATGTCGCAGGCGGTGGCGGCCATATCGCGCGAGAAGGCGCCGTCGATCCGGACGAACCCGCGATGAACGAACTGGTCGATTTCGCCGGCCGAGAGCCGGGGGGTGTCGGATTGGGCCATGGTGCAGGTCGGATGGCGCGAACCGGCCGCCGCGTCGCGGGCTAGGGCAGGCGCGCGCCGGTGAGGAGGGCGAGATTGCGCGCGAGAGCGCGCTTCGGCAGCGCCGCCGAGACGCGCGCGATCAGGCCTGGATCGACTCCAGCACCGATCCTGCCGAGGGCTGCGGCTCCGGCACGTCGTGGCCGGCGAAGGGATGAACCGCGAAGAACAGCAAGGCACCCGCGGCGAAGCCCTGCAGGGTCAGCATGATCGGGTTCTTCAGCGTCTTGCGAACGTTCATCTTTCCTCTCCGGCGGCCTGTCCTGCCGCGTTGCCAGGCCCTGCATATAGGGCACAAGAGCCTGACTTTCATCGACAATTCGGTTTCGGCCGGGTGTCGATCGTGTCAATCGTGCCTGCCATGGGACGGGCCGAGCCGCACGGCGCGAGCTAGTCCACGGTCTGATCCGCGACCTCCTACGGCTTCGGCCTGGCGGGGAAACCGGCTTCGCGACGAAGCCGCCGCGCGGCGCGACGAAGCCGACGGCCTGCCGATCGCCGTCGGAGGCCGCGGAGGTTGACGTCGGGCGCGGACGCCTTCACCGGAAGATGCCATCGAGATCAGCGCGGCGGCCGAAAAGAAAGGACTGAGCAGGCGTGGACTTCATCGACTCGATGATGGTGAAGATCGCGCTGATCGGTTTGCTGGGAATCGGCGCCCAATGGATCGCCTGGCGGACCGGTCGACCGGCGATCGCGCTGATGATGCTCGCCGGACTCGTTGCCGGCCCGGTCACGGGCGTGATCGTTCCGGAGCGGGACTTCGGGCCACTGCTCGAGCCGATCATCAAGCTCGCGGTGGCCGTGATCCTGTTCGACGGCGGCCTCAGCCTCAACTTCCGAGACCTGCGCGCGTCGAAGGCCGGCCGCGCCGTGCTCGGGCTCGTCGTCGTCGGCGTCCCCGTCGGCTGGGCCTTGGGTACCGCCGCCGCTTATTATGGCGGAGGACTGCCGCTCGCGGTCGCCGCCTTGTTCGGCGGCATCATGGTCGTGACCGGTCCCACCGTGATCGGGCCGTTGCTGCGCAACCTCAATATCGGCCGGCGGCCGGCGCAGATCCTGCGCTGGGAAGGAATCGTCAACGATCCGATCGGCGCCCTTCTGGCCGTCTTCATCTTCGCGTGGATCACCTATGAGGGTACCGCGCGGAACGTTGCCGAGATCGCCGCCGAGGTGGCCATTGCGACGGGCATTGCCGCCGCGCTCGGCGTGGCGGTGGCGATGATGCTGACCTGGCTGTTCCGGCGCGGGCTGGTGCCTGAATATCTGAAGGCGCCGGTGCTGCTCGTCTCGGTCATTGCGAGCTTCGTCGCAGCCGATCTCATCTACCATGAGACCGGGCTGGTGACGGTGACGGTGATGGGCGTGGTCATCGCCAACAGCCGTCTTTACGAGTTCGAGAGCCTGCGCCGCTTCAAGGAAGATCTGGGCGTGCTGCTCGTCTCCGGCGTGTTCATCCTGCTGCCCGCGACCCTGGACTGGGTCACGTTGCGCGCCTTCGAGCTGCGCTTCCTCCTTTTCCTCGTCCTCCTCCTGTTCGTCGTCCGGCCGCTGACCGTGATGGCCAGCCTTCTTTTCTCGGGCGTGCCCTGGCGCGAGCGCGCCTTCGTCGCGTGGATCGGGCCGCGCGGCGTCGTCGCGGTCGCGATCAGCGGCCTGTTCGCGTTGCGGCTGGAGGAGCATGGGGTACCGGGCGCCGAGGCCTTGATCCCGCTCTCGTTCGGGGTCGTCGTGGCGACGATCGTCGCGCATGGTTTCACCGCCAATGCGTTCGCCCGCCGCCTGGGCATCGACCAGGGCGAGGGGCGGGGTCTGCTGCTGGTCGGGGCCAATCCCTGGACGATCGCCCTCGGCCGCTTCCTGGCGGAACTCGGAGTCGAGGTGACGGTGGCGGACGACAGCCGGCTGGCGCTGCGACCCGCCGTGCGCGAGGGTCTCGCCGTCTATCGCGGCGACATATTGAGCGAGGTCACGGACGATCTCGTCGATCTGTCGCGCTTCCAGCAGCTCGTCGCGGCGACGGGAAGCCCGGCGCGCAACGCCCTGATCTGCACCGATCTGGGTCCCGAAATGGGCTATCATGCGGTGGCGCAGATCGGCGTCGACGATGAGCGGCCGCCCCTCCACCATCGCGGCCGGGTGCTGCTCGAGGATCAGGCGTCGATCGAATCGCTGGTCGCCCGGCACGAAGCGGGCTGGCGCTTCCGGCGAACGGAGCTGACGGAACGCTTCACCTTCGGCGACAAGAAGGCGACGATGGAGGAGGGCAGCCTGCTCGTCGCGGTGCTGAAGCCTGACGGGCGACTGCTCTTCTTCGGCTCCGGCGCGAAACCGGCGGCCGAGACGAGTGACGTCCTGATCAGCTTCGCGCCGCCCGCGCGCTGACGGAGCGAGACGCGCGTCGACGCGTCAGGGACTGGCCAGGCCGGGATCGCTGCCGATCGTCCGATGGGCCTTGTCGAGGCACAGTCCGGCGATCATGAAATGTGCCCTCGCCGCGGCTTCGTGCCGGGCCCGCCGCGCCATCCGCAGCTCGGATTCCGCTCGCAGAAGGTAATAGGCCTTTTCCGTGAGCCGCGAGATATCGTTCATATTCCCCCTTTTCGATCCGACCCCCCATTCTTCCATAACCTGGATCAGGGGGCGACGCCGGTAAGCGACGATCGGGCTGCATGACGCGTCGGAACGCTTCCGGTTCCGCGCCCGACGTCGAACCGGCGGAGTCGCGCCGCCGCTCGTTTTCAGCGGACGCTGCGGATGGACCGAATCGCCTCGTTGCAGGCATCCGCGCAGCGGCGGCACGCCTCGGCGCAGACGCGGCAATGTTCCATCATCCCCGCATGATGCTCGCATTCGTCGCCGCAAAGACGACAGGCAAGGGCGCAGGCGGTCAGGAGCTGGACGAGCAATTCCTCGTTGCTGCCCGTCCGGCGCGTGGCGGCAGCGCCGGCGGCCGCGCAGATATCGCCGCAGTCGAGATTGAGACGGATGCATTGGCGCAGGTCGGCGACCCTCTCCTCGGCGAGACAGGCGTCGGCGCAGGCCGTGCAGGCCTGGGCGCAGGCATAGCATTCCTCGATGCATCGCAGCAGCGCATCGTTGGCGTCGCCCTTCACGTTGGGATGTGTCGAGAGCATCTCGCGAACTTGCATCTTGGAATCCCTTTTCGACGAACGGCCGGGCAGCGTCGCTCGCGCAGCGACGTCGGGCCAACGGGCGCGCGGCGCGCCGGTTCCGCGACATGCCTTGCGATCCCCAGCAGGCACCGTTAGACTCATGTTTATGCGGCATTTCCCCGCCTTCGAGCGTTTGCGACTGCATGAGGCCGGTACCTGGTTCACGTGCTGCCCTCGGGTGGATTCGCGCGGCTAGCGCAGGCACCCGGGGGGACACAGATCGGGCCGGGCTCGCCGGCATGGCAGGCGTCGCCGGATCGTCCGCCCCGGGAAGCGAGCTTCCGCGCCCACGTCGCCACATCCTTCCTCCGGGGGAGCAACGGAACGCCGACATGTCCGTAAACCTGATCGCCGAAAACACCCGCCTCGCACTCGCTCAGTCTCTCGCCATTCTCGAACGTCACCGCGATGGCGTCACCGCCTCGATGCAGAAACGGCTGGTGGCGATGGAGACCAGTGACGAGGCCTTCGGCCAGGGCGACATCACCGCGCTCGTTCTGGTCAGGCTGCTCCTCGGCGCCGCTGGGGATCTCGTTGAAGGCCGCGAGGTGGGCGATCTGCGCGAGGAAGCGGCCGAACATCGCCGCCTCGAGATCGATGGACGCCATTATTCGCGCTTCGGCCTCGCCCTCGGCGGCGTCCTACGCGAGACGCTCGGTCCGCGGCTCTCCCCGGCGATGGTTTCGGCATGGACCGACGCCTATTGGTTCGTCGTCCGCGAGCTGGCTCCCGTCGAGACGGGACCGGCACGGCTGAGCCGATTCGGCTGAAGGCAGGATCGGCGGCGCCTCAGATCCCGAAGACCTTGAGCGCGGCGTCGCCCAGGCCCTCGAGTCCGCGGCCCCACAAGCCGGCGCGGGCGCCCTCGCGCGGCATCTCCTCGTAGAGGCAGAAGCCGTCACCGTCTTCGAAGCTGTCGTTGAACAAGTCCTGGCGGCCCAGCAGATAGGCGCCGAACGCCTCGCTCCGGCGCACCGAATAGGCAAGTCCCGCGCTGAAGCCGATCGTCGCCGCCTGGTTGATCCCGCGCCCGCGTGCCGCGCGCTCGAGCCGGACTCCGCGCCTGCCTTGGACGATCAGGGTGCAGGGACCGTGGAAGACGATGTAGCGGAACTGCAGCGTCAGCCAGGCGGAGAGGTGGGCGAGACGCCAGTGTCGGGTGATCCGCACGGGACGTCCGATCGGCTGGAGCAGACCGCGCAGCGCGCGCGGTCGCAGCACCAGGGCGGAACCCGCCGCCATCTCGACAAGGGCGATCTCGGCCAGCGGATCGGCCGTCGCCGAGACCAGGACGGTTTCCGGCCGGCGCGAACGGATCCGGATCAGCCCGGCCATTCCGGCGGCGAGGCTGGTGAGCGGCATCGACGTCCGCAGCAGCCACTGGGTCGCCTTGGCCGCATCATGGGGCGTGCTCTGCACCGCCTCCGGGACGACGAGCAGCTCATCGGCCGGCGTGACCGGGACAGGCTGCGACACGGCCGGTGCCGCGCTGGCGGCGGCGATTTCGCCGCGATCGCCGGGCAATAGCCGGATCGGGCGGCGCCGCGCCGCCAACGGGGCGATGACGAAATAGAGGAAGGCCTTGACCAAGGGCGGCGCCAGCATCGCCGCGGCGAGGATGGCGAGCGCGGTCGGCAGCATCTCGACGATCGGCCGTCGGATCCAGATCAGCCAGTTCGCACGAAGGGCGCGCTCGGCTTGTTGCAGGCGCGCCGCCGTGGCCGCGCGCTCCGCCTCGAAGAGGGCGGCGGCATCCGCGGCGGCCGCACGGGCTGCGGTCATCGCGCCCAGACTACGGTCGATGGCGCGGATCTCGGCATGGGCGCGGCGATTCGCCGCCAGCGCCGACGCCATGTCCGCCCGCGCCTCGCGCAGCGCCTGATAATGATCGCAACCGATCCCCGGCCGCGCATTGCGGCAGACGAAGTTGCGCGGGCCGGCGAGCGGGCGCCGGTTGAGCGCGGCGGCACGGTCGCGCGCGGCGAGCCACTGGCGATGGCTGGCGGCGACGCGGCGGGCGGCATCCTGTCGCTGCGCCGCCAGGCTGGATCGGCGGCTGTCGCTGGCGCGGGCGGCGAGCAGGCTGTCGATATAGTTTCGCTCGCGCTCAAGGAGGGCGATTTCGGCGCCGGCGCGGGCATGGGCGAAAAGCGCGTCCGAATCGCCCTGCGTTGCGGCCAGGGCGAGGGCGCCGCCGCCGAGCCGCTCCTTCCGCACTTCGGCGAGCGCGGGATCGATGGCCGAGCGCCGCGCGCGCAGGGCCGCTGCGGGCGCTTCTGCGAGCCGCGCCGTCTCCAGCTCGATCTCTTGCGCCCTGGCCGCGGCATAGGTTTCGAAGCGGTCGCGGGCGTCGGCATGAGCGGCGCGCGCGGCAGGCAGGCTCTGCGCCGCCGTGCTCTGCGCGCGGACCCAGTTGCGTACCGGTTCCCACGCATAGCGTCCGGCAATCAGGATGATCAGGATCAGGATGAGCGCGAGCGCGTGTCTGGCGAGCCAGAGCAGGATCGTTCGGCCGAGTTGGATCAAGAGGAACGCGCCTTCGTCGGTTGCAGCTGCTCGGGTCGGACGAGCCGGGGAGGACAGAGTTCCGAAGCGGCCGGATGGGCAGGGAACTAGCGCACGATCCTCCAGGTCAAGTCGGCCCGGACCGTGTCCGGGGCGGGATTGCCTTCGGCGTCGCGCGCCGGCTCGAATCGCGCACGCTCCCGCATGATCTCGCAGGTGCGTGCGTCGAGCGCGCTGCTGCCGCTCGATCGGGTGACGACGCAGTAACTCACCTCTCCGCGCGACGAGACGTCGAGCTCGAAACTGACCCGCCCCTGTTCGTTGCGGGCGAGCGCCGTCCGAGGATAGTCATTATACCTCACATAGGAGGCGAGATTCGCCCTTGCGTGGGCGGCGACGGCGGGCGCCTCCGGCAATCGCCAGGCAATGGTCGCCGGCACGCTGTCCGGAACCGCGTGGCCTCCGGCATCGCGCGCCGGGGTGTAGCGAACGCGATCGCGAAACAATTGGCAGGTGCCATCGTCAAGGCCGGCGTCACCGCTCGAGCCGGTGATCCGGCAGTCGACGACGCGGCCTTCGGGAGAAATCGAGGCGACCAGCCTGACCGTGCCCTCCGCCCCCCGCCGCCTGGCTTCGGGCGGATATTCATCGGGAGAGATATAGTCGCCGAGGCTGGCGCGGGCGCGAACGGGCGGCCGATCGCCCGCAGGAGCGCTCTCGGCCCACGCTGCCGGGGCACCTGCCAGCAGCAGCGCGGGGAAGGCGATCCTGATCAACTCTGCCATCTGCCATCATTAATCGACGCATTCTCAGTTTGTCGATTGGGGCGACGCTGTCTTGCATGGGCGCCAAATACGCGGAAAAATGGGCCCCTAAGCTTCAAGTGGGGGCAATTCATGAAAGTCATGGTCATTTCACTCGGCGCGGTGCTCGCGCTCGCCGGTTGCAACTTTCTCAACGACGAAGCGAAAGTCGAGGACTCGATCCGCGAGAATCTCGCCTCGCGCGGTGAAGTCACTCAGGTCGATCTCGCGCAGCAGGAGGATGGCACCTTCGCCGGCTTCGCGGTGGTGCGGGACCGCGCCAGCGGCGCCGAGAGCCGGCTCAATTGCACGGCACGCCGCACCGAGGGGACGGAGATCAACTGGCAATGCGTTCCCACGGTCGATGATGCCGCGATCGCCAGCATCGAGAACAATATCCGGGAATTCTATCGCGGCCGCCAGATCGAGGTGGCCCAGATCGACCTCGAGCGCGCGGACGATGACGGCATGCGGGGAAGCGGCCGCATTCGCGACGCGAGCGGGGCCGAAGCGAGCGTGAATTGCACCGCCACGCGCGAGAATCCGCAAAGCACGGACTTCCGCTGGGAATGCAATCCCGCCGAAGAGGCCGCGAATGGCGCAGGCGGCGCCGCCGCCGCCGGCGGAAGTCCCGCTGCCGAGGGCGATCCGGCAGGCGGCGCCGGCCCCGGTGGCAAGCCTGGCGCCGACGAAGCCGTCGCGACTGCGGACGGAGGCGGCAAGGACTGAGGTCGCGGGGCGCATCCTCGACAAAGGGGCCGCCGCCCTGTTTCAGGGCAGCTGCGCCTTCGGGAATCCGCCCCAGGCCTGATCATAATCCCGCTGCAGCGCCTCGGTCTCGAGCGCGAAATTCGTCGGCCGGTAGGGCCAGCAGCTCTCGACCATGAAGGCCATCGTGCCTTCGATCTTGTGCGGCGCGAGCGTCGCCTCGCTGGCGCCGCGCCAGCTCGCGACGTCGGGGCCGTGTCCGGCCATGAGATTGTGGAGGCTGAGGCCGCCGGGGGCGAAGCCTTCCGCCTTGGCGTCATAGTCGCCGTAGATCAGCCCCATGCACTCGCTCATCACGTTGCGGTGGAACCAGGGCGGACGGAAGGTGTCCTCGGCGACCATCCAGCGCGGCGGGAAGACGACGAAATCGGCATTGGCCCGTCCCGGCACATCGCTCGGCGAGGTCAGGACGGTGAAGATGGACGGGTCGGGATGGTCGTAGCTGACCGAGCCGATCGCGTTGAACAGCCTGAGATCATATTTGAACGGCGCGAGATTGCCGTGCCAGGCGACCACGTCGAGCGGGCTGTGGTCGAGCTCGGTCACCCAGAGCGAGCCGAGCGATTTCTGGACGAGGGTGAAGCGGCCTTCGCGGTCCTCATAAGCGGCTTCGGGCGTCAGGAAATCGCGCGGGTTGGCGAGGCCGTTCGAGCCGATCGGACCGAGCTCGGGCAATCGGAACAGCGCGCCGTGATTCTCGGCGACATAGCCGCGCGCCGCCCCGTCGGGCAGCAGAACGCGAAACCGGACGCCGCGGGGAACGAGGGCGATCTCGCCCGGCTCCAGTTCGATCGCGCCGAGCTCCGTCCTGAGATCGAGCCGGCCTTCCTGCGGGATGATGAGGAGCTCGCCGTCGGCGTCGAAGAAATAACGGTCCTCCATGTCGCGCTCGGCGCGGTAGAGATGGACGGCGACACCCTCGAGATCGGCCGGGTCGCGATTGGCGACCATCGTCACCAGCGAGTCGACGAAATCCGCCGCGGCCTCGGGCATCGGCAGCGGGCTCCAGCGCAGCCGGTTCGGCGGCAGCGGATCCGGGCTGGTGCCCGGCGCGAACAGCCTTGCGCCCTCGTAACGGCGATACGGGGGATGCTCGGCCGAAGGGCGCAGCCGGTACAGCCATGAGCGCCGGTTCTCCGCGCGCGGCGCGGTGAAGGCCGTTCCGGAAAGCTGCTCCGCATAGAGGCCGAAAGGCGGCTTCTGGGGCGAGTTGCGTCCCTTCGGCAGGGCGCCTTCGGCGGCTTCGGTGGCGAAATGGCTGCCGAGGCCGGACATGTAGGTGCGGGTCATGGCCGTTTCTCTAGCCGCGGGCGAAGGGGCGGGGAAGGGCGGGCCGCCGCGGCTGCTCAGCGCTTCAGCCGGTAGCTCACGAACGCGATCGAACGTCCGTCCGGCGACCATGACGGCACATTGATCGTGCCCTGGCCGCCGAACAGCCGGGTGAGCACCCGTGGGCCCGCGCTGCCGTCGGCCGGCATGATCCTGAGGTCGACATCGCGATTGGGCGGATGGTCGCCGAGCTCGATGTCGAGGCCGAAGGAGATGAAGACGATCCAGCGGCCGTCCGGCGACAGATGCGGGAACCAGTCGCGATAATCGGGATCGGTGGTGACCTGCACGGGACCGCTGCCGTCGATGCCCATGCGCCAGATCTGCATCGCGCCGGACCGGGTCGAATTGAAATAGAGGAAGCGGCCGTCGGGCGAATATTCGGGGCCGTCGTCGACGCCGGGGGACGTCGTCAGCCGCCGTTCCGGACCGCCGGCGAGGTCGCGGACGTAGATCTCGAAATCCCCGTCGGTCTCCGGGCGGGTCGCGGCATAAGCGATGGTGCGGCCGTCGGGCGACCAGGCATGCCAGTAGGAGGGATGGGTCGGGTGGCCGACCACCAGCTGGGGCCGGTCGGACCCGGCCAGCGGCAGGATGTGGATGCGAGAGACATTGTCGGGTTCGGACTGGTCGGAGATGATCAGCCTCGTCCCGTCCGGCGAAAGCCCATGATCGTTGTTGTTGCGCCGGTTCGGCCCGGTATCGATCGGCTCGGACGTACCTCCGGCCACCGGAATCCGATAGATGAGGCCGTCTCTGTTGTAGATGAGCGAGCGGCCGTCGCGAGTCCAGTTGGGCGCCTCGATCTTTCCGTCGAAATGGCGGACGACGCGGCGGGTCTGCGCGCCGTCCACCTCCATCACCTCGAGGCTGCTCTCGACCGCGGCGGGGTACCCGGTGTCGGGGATATATGCGAGACGGGGGACCGTCAGCGAGACTTCGGAGAAGAGCGCGGTTTCGGTGCGGCGATCGTCGTGGGCGGAGACGGCAAGGCCGACCAGATAGGGGGCGCGCAAGGCGATGCGGTAATTCCCGCCGGCATGGCGGAAGACCCCGTCCTCGCCGGCGACCGAGAAGAAGACGTAATCGCCCTCGCGTTCGAGCCGCACGCCGCGCACTCCGGTGACGTCGGAGACGATCTGGCGGGTCGGTCCATCCTGCGTCTCGCGATATTGCAGGGCGACGAGGCCGTCGCCATGGACCATGACGTCGGCATAAGGCGAGCCCGGCGTCGGATTCTGGCGGATCATCAGACCGGCCTTGCGGTGCGGATCGCCGCCGTGCCCGACGAAGGCGATGCTCGCGGCGGCGTGGAGATCGCCGGATCGCCGGGTCCAGACAAAATGGAAGGCGTCCTCGCCGCCCCAGATATTGGCACCGGCGCCGGTGACCCGGTAGCTGCCGGAGACGGCATCATGGAGGACGCCGCCGGGCAAGGACACGGCGCCGATATCGCGATGGTCCTCGAACAGGACGATCGGCTCGGCGGCGGCGGCGCCCGTGAGCGCGAAGAGCCAGCCCAGGCAAGCGAACAGGATCCGCATCGGCGCCCCCTCCCGGCCGGGTCGGCGGCCGCCGCCCAGCTCATGCGGGAGTCATGTTACCGCTCACATGGCGAAAAGGCGAGGGGGCGCCATGCTGTTCCCCGTTCCAGGAGGATGAGAGGGCTTGTGACGCCCCCCTCAAACCACCTTGGCCGGCTCCAGCTTCGGCACCAGCAGGTGGATGACGAGCAAAGCCAGCAGATAGGTCGATCCGGCGACGATGAACATCGGCATGTAGCTGCCGGTCGAATCGAGCACCCACCCGGTGAACTTGGCCATGAACATGCCGCCGACGGCGCCCAGCGTGCCGCCGATGCCGATGATCGCTCCGACCGCCTTGCGCGGGAAGAGATCGGAGGGAAGGGTGTAGAGATTGGCCGAGAAGCCCTGGTGAGCGGCGGTGGCGAGGCCGATGAGGAGGACGGCGCCCCACAGGCTGTCGATGCCCGGCGCCAGGATCACCGGCGGGACCATCAGCGCGCAGACCAGCATCGCGGTCTTGCGGCCGGCATTGGCGCTCCAGCCGCGCTTCATCAGCGCCGAGGAGAGCCAACCGCCGAACACGCTGCCGACGTCGGAGATGATGTAGATGGCGACCAGCGGCGGCCCGAAGGTCATCAGGTTGAGGCCGTGCTCGGTCTGAAAGAAGCTGGGCAACCAGAACAGGAAGAACCACCAGATCGGATCGATCATGAACTTGCCGACCGCATAGGCCCAGGTCTGGCGGTGGCGCAGCAGCGACAACCATGGCACCTTTCCGGGCGGGTCGGCCGGATCGCTCTCGATCCAGGCGAGCTCGGCAACGGACAGGTTCTTCTTCTCGCGCGGCCGACGATAGACGGTCCACCAGATCGCCACCCAGACGAAGACGATGGCACCGGTGAACAGGAACGCCGCGCGCCAGCCGAAGGCGAGGACGAGGATCGGCGCGATCAGCGGCGTCAGGATCGCGCCGATATTGGCGCCGGCGTTGAAAATTCCGATCGCGAGCGCCCGCTCGCGGGCCGGAAACCACTCCGACACCGCCTTCACGCCGGCCGGGAAATTGCCCGATTCGCCGAGGCCGAGCGCGAATCGCGCGATCATGAAGTCGAGCGCGCCGCGCGCGCCGGCGTGCGCCATCGCGGCGATGCCCCAGATCACGGCGGCGAGCGAATAGCCGAAGCGCGCGCCGAGCCGGTCCATCAAATGGCCGAAAATGAAATAGCCGATCGCGTAGGCGGCCTGGAAGGAGAAGACGATGTTGGCGTAGGTGGTCTCGCTCCACCCATATTCGGCCTGCAGCGTCGGCTTGAGGACGCTGATCATCTGCCGGTCGATGTAGTTGATCGTGGTGGCGAAGAAGAGCAGCGCGCAGATCCCCCAGCGGACCCTGCCGACGCTCCACCCTCCCGAAGTCGCGCTTGCGCCTTCGCTGCTGCTCGAAGCCATTCTGTTCCTCCCGCGACGCCTCTGGCGGATGTCTGCGCCGGTTGTAGGGGAAACCGGTGTCATGTACAACGCCCTCGCCGTAACCGGAGGGAGAAAGGCTGTGGAAAAGACTGCGATTGCTGCGTTGCTCGGGATAGCCGCCATGATCGGGGGCTGCGCGTCCGAAGCGCAGGATCAGGCCGACGCGCCGGCCTCCAATCGGGTGGAGACTTCAGGCAAGTCCGACGTCCCGCTCGCCGAGGTGCCGGCCGAGGTCCTCGCCGCGGCGCAGGCGGCGCAGGCCGGCTTCGTCCCCGCCGAGGCGGAACGCGAGACTCGCGAAGGCCGGCTCTATTACGACGTCGAGGGCCGCCTCGCGGACGGGTCCGAAATCGAGTTCGACATCATGCAGGACGGCGCCGCGTGGCGCGTCGTGGAGACCCAGCGCGACATCGCCTTCGCCGCTGCGCCGTCGCCGGTGCGCGAGGCGGCGAGCGCGCATGTGCCGGGTCTGGAGCCGACGCGGGTGATCGAGAGCGTCCAGCCCGACGGGGTCGTCATCTATGAGATCTACGCTCCCGACGGCGCCGATCCCCAGGGCCGCAAGGTGGAGGTGCGCTGGAACGGCCGCGAAGCGGATCTGCTGACGCAGGAATGGGCGCACTGATCTCGTCCCGGCTCCCGGGAACCCGCCCCGAGGAACCTTCGGCGATGGTCCGCGCGGGGAGGGAAGGGGGCGGCCAGCGGCCGTTCGTGGACGCGGGCCTATTCGCCGCGGGCGGCGGCCAGCTTGCAGCTCACCGAATAGCCCTCGTCGAAGTGCGCCTCGACACGCTGGCCGGGCCGGGCGTCGTGGACGCCGGTGACGGCGCCGGACGAGATCCACTGGCCGGGCTGGAGCGCGATCCCGCGACGCGCCATCAGCTCGAGCAGGAAGCGGGCGGCGCCTATCGCTCCGTCGGGAAAGGCGCGGGCGCGGCCACGGCCGGCCTCGCGGCCGTCGATCAGGGTGACGACCTCCCAATCCTCGAAGCCGCTGTCCCGCCACCGGGCGATCGCCGGGCCGACGAGGATTCCGTTATTGTTGCCGAAGTCGGAGATCACCGAAGTCGGTCCGAGCGCGTTGATCGACGGCAAGGGCGAGCTCGCAATTTCGATCCCGACATGGACCGCATCGATATGGTCAGCCGCCTCGTCCAGGGTGAAGCGCGTCTTCCCCGCGCTCGGCGCGTGGCCGATGCGGAGCAGGAACTCGGATTCGGCGGCCGCGAAGCCGCCCTCGAAGACCGGCATCTCCGGATCGTCTTCGACGGCGCCCGTTTGTCGGAAGATCGGTCCGGCGAGGCGGTCGGCGCCGAATCGCTCGGCTTCCGGCAGGTGGATGCGTCCTACCTTCCAGCCGATCACCGGACGCGCCCAGCCGGCGATCGCCGCGTCCTGGATCGCATAGGCGCCGTCGAGCGAGTCGGGCAGCTGGCCGGGATAGCCGGTGAGCGGAGAAGCGCGCCGGCGGGCATCGAGGAACCGCCGCGCGATGACGCTCGTCTCGTCGTGC
Source organism: Sphingosinicella terrae (assembly GCF_003347635.1). Classification (GTDB taxonomy): domain Bacteria; phylum Pseudomonadota; class Alphaproteobacteria; order Sphingomonadales; family Sphingomonadaceae; genus Allosphingosinicella; species Allosphingosinicella terrae. The sequence goes on along the minus strand of NZ_QDFY01000001.1, from coordinate 862,383 downwards.
GTCTCGTTCACGAACGGCGCTCCCGCGACAGGACAGGATCGAATCTAGTAACCGGTGTCATTCCTAATCCCCGCAAGCAACCGGATCCGTCCGGCCCGCGTGTCGGTCGCGCGATTCCGGTCTCTCCGCCGCAGGGCTTGTGATATTCGGAAACCGGTGTCAATCCATGCTCGTCGCCACGCCATTGTCGCCGACGCGCTTTTGCTGGCGAGCGCTGCGCAAGCGAGCTAAGCCGATGGGGTGGGAGAGACACCGGTGGCGGACAAGGATCAGGGGGCATCGGCGCGGGCGGCCAAGCCCACCATCAACGACGTCGCCCGGCTCGCGGGGGTCTCGAAGAAGACGGTGAGCCGGGTGATCAATCGCTCGCCTTTGCTCAACGACGAGACCCGCGAGCGGGTCGAGGCGGTCATCCGCCAGCTCGGCTATGTCCCGAACCCGCAGGCGCGGGCGCTCGCGCTCGGTCGCAACTTTCTCGTCGGCCTCATCCACGACAATCCCAATGCGCAGATGGTCCTGAACGTCCAGCACGGCATCCTGGAGGCGCTCGCCGGCACCGATTTCGAGATGGTCGTGCGTCCGGTCGACCGGAACAGCTCGATGCTGCTCGACGACGTGCGCGCGTTTCTGGAGCGCCAGCGGCTGTTCGGGGTGGTTCTGCTCCCGCCCATCTCCGAGAATGACGCGCTGGCGCGGCTCTGCGACGAGGTCGGCTGCCGCTATGTCCGCATGGGCTCCGCGCAGCTCGATTCGAGCGAGCATATGGTCGCCTCGAACGACCGCGAGGCGGTGCGCGAGGCCACGGCCTATCTCATCCAGAGCGGGCACAGGCTGATCGGCCTGATCGAGGGGCCGGACGGCTTCCGGTCGGCACGGGAGCGCCGGCTGGGATTCGAGGATGCGATCAAGGCGGCCGGTCTCAAGCTGGCGAGGAGCCTGATCGCCGGCGGCAACTACACCTTCGAAACCGGGGTCACCGCCGCCAACCGCCTGCTCGACCTGTCGCCGCGCCCGACCGCGATCTTCGCGAGCAACGACGAGATGGCGGCCGGGATCGTCTTCGCGGCGCGCGAGCGCGGCATCTCGGTACCGGACGATCTCTCGGTGATCGGCTTCGACGACACGCCGATCGCCGCTCATATCTGGCCGCCTCTGACGACGGTGCGCTGGCCGATCGTGTCGATGGCGCGCTCCGCGGCGCGCAAGCTGGTCGGCGACGTCGTCCTGCCCGGCGACGATTCCCAGCCGAGCATGCTGCCGTCGATGCTGGTCAAGCGTGGGTCGGTCGCGCCGCCGAAGCCGGAGGTGGCGTAGGAGGGAAGGCGGCCGAGACCGGCTCGTTCCTCAGGCTTGCCTACGGTGTTGACACCGGTTACCAGAGTGACAGTCCCGGCGCGCCGCGAGCGCCGCCGCTTCAAGCCAGAGGAGATGCCGATGTTCGAGAGGACCTATTACGCCACCCATCCCGACATGATGGAGTGCGTCTCGAACGAGGAGCTTCGCGACCGCTATCTGATCCAGAACCTGTTCCGCGAGGGCGAGGTCGTGCTCAGCTACACCCATGCCGACCGCTTCGTCATAGGCGGCGTCCAGGTCGGCGCCGGTGCCGTGCGGCTTCCGGACCAGACCGAACCGGCCTCGGCCGCCGGCCACCCGTTCCTCGAGCGGCGCGAGCTCGCCATCGTCAATGTCGGCAAGACATCCGGGACGGTCACCGTCGACGGCGAGACCTTCTCGCTGGACAACAAGGATTGCCTCTACGTCACGATGGGGGCGAAGGACGTGACCTTCGCCGGCCAGGGTGCGCGCTTCTACCTCGCCTCCTGCCCGGCGCATAAGACCTTCCAGACCCGCAAGCTGTCGATCGCCGAGGCCAATGCGCTCGAGCGCGGCAGTCTCGAGGAATCGAACCAGCGCACCATCTACCAGCTCGTCATCCCCGGCGTCTGCGACAGCGCGCAGCTCGTCATGGGCCTGACCGTGCTCAAGCCCGGCAGCGTCTGGAACACGATGCCGCCGCACATCCACGAGCGGCGCTCGGAGATCTATTTCTATTTCGAGCTCGACGGCGACAATGACCGGGTCATGCACTTCATGGGCGAAGGCGAGGCGATGCGGCACATCGTCGTCGCCAACGAGGAAGCGGTGATCAGCCCGGTCTGGTCGATTCACATGGGCGCGGGGACCAAATCCTATGCCTTCATCTGGGCGATGGCCGGCGAGAACCAGGACTATACGGACATGAACGTCCTCGACATCTGCCAGCTGCAATGAGCATGAACCCGTTCGATCTGTCCGGCCGGGTCGCGATCGTCACCGGCGCCAATACCGGCATCGGCCAGGGGCTCGCGCTCGCCCTCGCCGAAGCCGGCGCCGACGTCGCCCTCGCCGGCCGCACCCCGGCCGAGGACACCGCGGAGCGGGTGCGCGGCCTCGGGCGCCGCGCCCTGGTCGTCCCCGCCGATTTCGCGACGACCGCTCCGGTGCAGGCGGTGGTCGACCGCACGATCGGCGAGCTCGGCGGCCTCGACATCCTCGTCAACAATGCCGGCATCATCCGCCGCGCCGATGCGCTCGATTTCACCGAGGAGGATTGGGATTCGGTGATCGACACCAACCTCAAATCGCTCTTCTTCCTCTGCCAGGCCGCCGGCCGGCATATGGCGAAGCAGGGCCGCGGCAAGATCATCAACATCGCCTCGATGCTGAGCTTTCAGGGCGGCATCAGGGTGCCGAGCTATACCGCCTCGAAGAGCGGCGTCGCCGGGCTGACCCGGTTGCTCGCCAACGAGTGGGCGGCCAAGGGGATCAACGTCAACGCGATCGCCCCGGGCTACATCGCCACCAACAACACGGCGGCGCTGCAGGCGGACGAGACCCGTAACCGGCAGATCCTGGAGCGGATCCCGGCCGGCCGCTGGGGCGCCCCAGCCGATCTCGGCGGGGCCGCGGTCTTCCTCGCTTCCTCGGCTTCGGACTACGTCCAGGGCCATATCCTCGCGGTGGACGGCGGCTGGCTGGCGCGGTGAGGATGGACGCGCGGGCAAGCGCCGCTAAGCTCGCCGCGACGCACCTTCGGACCTGAAGGGCGCGGGCATTGCCGCGAGCAGGGGAGGAACATCTGGGCGATCATCGGGCACCACCCTCCGGCCACGTCGCCTGCTTCGGCGAGCTGCTGCTCCGCCTGAGCGCGCCGGGGCGCGAGCTGCTGCTGCAGAGCGGACGCCTCGACGTCCATGTCGGCGGCGCCGAGGCCAATGTCGCGATCGGCCTGGCGCGGCTCGGCCACCGAACGGCGATGATCGGCCGCGTGCCGGACAATCCGCTCGGGGAGGCGGCGGCGGGCTTCCTGCGCCGCCATGGAGTCGACGCATCGCGCGTCGCGACGGCGCCCGGCCGGATGGGCCTCTATTTCCTGTCGACGGGAGCAGGTCTGCGCGCCTCGGCCATCACCTATGACCGCGAGGGAAGCAGCTTCGCGCTTGCCGGGCCGGACGATTTCGACTGGACCGCGCTGCTGGAAGGCGCCGACCGGCTGCACCTTTCCGGTATCACGCCGGCGCTCGGGCCGCGCTCGGCCGCTGTGGCCGAGGCCGCCGCCGAGGCGGCGGCGGCGCGCGCTATTCCCCTTTCCTTCGACGGAAACTACCGCGCCAATTTGTGGGAGCGCTGGGACGGCGATCCACCCTCGATTCTGCGCCGGCTGGTCGAGAAAGCGGACATATTGTTCGGCAATCACCGAGACGTGGCCCTGCTCCTCGGGCGCAGCCTGGAGGGCGAGGGCGAGGCGCGCCGCCGCGCCGCCGCCGAGGCCGCTTTCGCCGCCTTTCCGAAGCTCGAGCTGATCGCCTCGACCGCCCGTCATCTCGTCGATGCCGACACGCACCGCCTCTCCGGCAGGATCGATACGCGCGATGGGGCGGTGCAGACGGAGGAAGTCACAATTCCCGGCATCGTCGACCGGATCGGCGCCGGCGATGCCTTCGCCGCCGGCGTGCTCCACGGCCTGCGTCTCGGTCGCGGCATCGACTGGGCGGCGCGCGCCGGACTGGCACTCGCCTGCCTCAAGCATAGCCTGCCGGGCGATGCGAGCCTGTTCGGAACCGGGGAGGTGGACGCCTTCATGGCCGGCCAGCTCGACGTGCGTCGCTAAGCGGCCGGCGGCGGGAGGGACGCGGTGCAGGGTGATGACGAGCGTGCGGCGCGGATGACGTCGATCAGCCGGCGGGCGATGCTGGCCGGGAGCGCGGCGGTCGCTGCCTTTCCCGCCGCGGCGCGGGCGCGGCGCGAGGTGCCGGTCGAGTCTCCGGCGGGCCGCTTCGCCGGGATCCGCGAGCAGGGGATCCGCCGCTTCCTGGGCATACGCTACGGACGGGCGCGGCGGTTCGAGGCGCCCGCGGCCGAGCCAGCGGCGCGCGAGGTCGTCGACGCCGCCGCTTTCGGCCCGGCCTGCCCGCAGCGGGGCGACCGCTACCAGCCGCAGGACGAAGATTGCCTGACGCTCAACATCTGGTCCCCGGAGGCGGATGCGCGCGCTCGCCGGCCGGTCATGGTCTATTTCCATGGCGGCGCCTATTCGGCCGGAAGCGTCGCCGATCCGCTCAATGACGGCCGCCATCTCGCTGCGCGCGGCGACGTCGTCGTGGTGACGGTGAATCATCGCCTGAACGCCTTCGGCTATCTCTATCTCGCGCGGCTCGATCCGCGCTTTCCCGACAGCGGCAATGCCGGCCAGCTCGACCTGGTGCTCGCCCTGCGCTGGATCCGCGACAATATCGCGGATTTCGGAGGCGATCCTGGGCGGGTGATGGTGTTCGGCCAGTCGGGCGGGGGCGCCAAGATCGCGACCTTGATGGGCATGCCTGCCGCGGCGGGCCTCTTTCACCGCGCCGCGACCATGAGCGGACAGCAGGTCACCGCCTCGGGGCCGCTCAACGCCACCGCCCGGACCAGCGCCTACATGGCCGCGCTCGGCGCCCGTAGCGCCGACGAGCTGCTGGCGATGCCGACGCCGGCTTTGGTCGAGGGGCTTTCCGCTACCGATCCGATCCTCGGCGGCGGCGTCTATTTCGGCCCGGTGCTCGACATGAAATGGCTGGCTCGCCATCCCTTCTGGCCCGACGCCCCACCGCAGTCGAACCCGATCCCGATGATGCTCGGCAATACGCGCGACGAGACGAGGGGCTTCTTTGGCCCTGACCATCCCCGCATCGTCGGCCTCGACTGGAGCAACCTCGCCGAGCGGATGGCGCCGGAGCTGCGCGTCGACGCGCATCCTGAGTGGGTGGTGGCGGAATATCGCAAGCTGTTCCCGGGATTTTCGGCGGAAGAGGTCTTCTTCGCGGCGACCACCGCCGGCCGCAGCTGGCGCGGCCAGGTCGAGGAAGCCGACGCCCGCGCCCGCGCGGGCGCGCCGACCTGGGTCTACCAGCTCGATTTCCCGTCGCCGATCGAACCTTGGCGCGGGGCGCCGCACACGCTCGACATCCCGCTCGTGTTCGGCACGCTCGACGCAGCGGGTTCGATCGCCGGCACCGGCGCCGACTCGCGTCGGCTGAGCGCGGCGATGATGGACGCGTTCATCGCCCTGGCGCGGAACGGGGACCCGAATCACGCCGATTTGCCCGACTGGCCGGTCCATCGCGTTCCCGAGCGTCAGACGATGGTCTTCGACCGCCGCCTTCGGGTCGAGAACGATCCGCGCCGGGTGCAGAGGGAGCTGTTCGCACGGGTGCCCTACGTCCAGCCGGGAACCTGATCGCCTTGCCGGACGATCTCTGCCCAACTTCACCGTCAACTTACCGGACAGAGCAGATCGAATGCAGTCAGACGTTATCGTCTGACTACTCGAAAATTGCGGCAAACCAATAACCTGGAGCGGCCGTCCCGAGGCTATCGGAACGCAGCCGGCTCTGGTCTCTTCGACGCTGAAGGACGGCGCGACAGGAGACCGGGCACGACGGTCGCGGCCGCAGCCGCCGGCTTGCTCCTGTTGCCGGGAAGCCACGCTCCCAGCCTCCGCCCCGAGCCGGCGAACCATGCGCTTGACAGTCGCGCCGGCTCGGCTCAAAACCCGATGACACCGGTTACTTCAATGAGCGCCGGCGATAAAGGACTGCGGCCGAACGCAGCGCAGGGAGAGGAAGACTGGGGCCCCGAGCCCTGCTCGACGCTTCTCTTCTGCGTCTACGCGGCAAGGCCCGCCTTCTTTCGCCCCTCGGCAAGACACCGGTGTCATGAGCGGGGCGCGAGGTCGCGCTGACGGAAGGGGATAGACATGGCTTCGATTCAGGAATTCGCGCCGGCCGGGCAGAGGCTCCTTCGCATGATGGGTGCGGCGTCGGCGCTGGCGATCGCGACCTTCTCCTTTTCGGCCCATGCGCAGGAAACGGGCCAGGCGGATCCGCAGATCGGCGCGGGGGATACCCAGCAGGTCGACAGCGGCGCGCCGGCCGAGGACGAGATCGTCGTCACCGGCTTTCGCCAGTCGCTGAACCAGGCACTCGAGCTCAAGCGCCAATCCGTGTCGGCGGTCGACGCGATCGTCGCCGAGGACATCGCCCAGTTTCCCGACCAGAACCTCGCCGAGTCGCTGCAGCGCATCCCCGGAATCTCGATTCAGCGCGACGGCGGCGAGGGCCGGGCGATCACCGTCCGTGGCCTCGGCTCGCAATTCACCCGCGTCCGTGTGAACGGGATGGAGACGATCGCCACGTCCAGCGACGGCGCTTCGGCCAACCGAGACCGCGCTTTCGACTTCAACGTCTTCGCCTCGGAGCTGTTCACCTCGCTGGTCGTCCACAAGACCGCCGAGGCTTCGCTCGACGAGGGTTCGCTCGGCGCCGTCGTCGATCTCAATACCGGCAATCCTCTGGGGGGTCGGGCGGGGCTGTCGCTGGTCGCCTCGGCACAGGCCTCCTACAATGATCTCAGCGACACGGTCGGGCCGCGCCTCGCCGGCCTGCTCGGCTGGCGCAACGATGCCGGCACCTTCGGCGTCTCGGTCTCGGCCGCCTACCAGAACACCGAGACGCTCGAGCTCGGCAACAACACCGTCCGATGGGCACAGGCCCGCTTCGACTCCGTTGCCGGCACGCCCTGCTGGACCAATTCGGCGGAAGACCTCACGCCGCGACAGAATAGCGGCGGCCGCTATCTCCCGAGCGCGGTCTGCGACCAGGCGGCGCTCGCTTTCCATCCGCGCATTCCGCGCTACGGTGAAGTCTCGCACGATCGCGAGCGGCTCGGCCTGACCGGCAGCGTCCAGTTCGAGCCGAGCGAGTCGACGCGCTTCTCGGTGGACGCCCTTTATTCCCGCTTCCGCGAGGATCGCCGCGAGAAATGGGGCGAGGTCCTGTTCCGCAGCAACGAGCGCTCGATCGATATCGTCGACTATGAGATCGACCCCGAGACCAACAATCTGGTGCGGGCGACGGTCAACGACGCCTGGGTTCGCACCGAGCATTATCTGCGCCGGTCGGAGACCGAATTCTACCAGATCGGCGGCAGCTGGGACCAGGATATCGGCGACACCTTCCGCTTCACCCTGATGGGGGGCTTCTCGCGATCGAGCGCCGACATTCCGGTCGAGACGACCTTGGTCTTCGACGACCGTGACGCACAGGGCTACAGCTACGATTACACCGATTCGCGCAGCCCGGTGCTGACCTTCGGCACCGACGTCACCAATCCGGCCAATTTCCAGCTGGCCGAGATTCGCGATCGCCCGTCCAACGTCACCAACAAGTTCCGCACGGCGCAGCTGCGCACCGAATGGGACGTGGCGGACGGGCTTCAGGTCCTCGCCGGTGCGGTCTACCGCCGCTACGACTTCGAGGCCGAGGCTTTCACCCGCGATACCGCCGTGTGCGGCAGCAGCGGCGGGCCCGACCTGGTTCTCGGCACGATCACCTGCACGCCGAGCAGCGTCTTCGGCCCCACCGCCGTCTATGGCTTCCCGGTCACCGGCGATCTCGCCGAGCTGTTCGAGCTCGGTAATGCCGGTCAGCCGAGCGGGACGACGACGAGTTGGCTGATCCCGAACCTGGAAGCGGGCACCGCCTTCACGGGCCTCTATGATCGCGAGGCCAGGCCGGACGCCGGCAACATCCGCAGCGTCACCGAGGAGGTGACCGGAGGCTATCTCCAGTTCAACGCCCGAGGCGAGCTCGGAACCCTTCGCTACGCCTTGAATGCCGGCATCCGCTACGTCCATACCGATCAAAGCTCGACCGGTCTGCTGAGCGGGGTCCAGGTCACCGTCGATCGTGGCTATGACGACTGGCTGCCGGCGGTGAATCTCGCTTTCTATCCAACCGAAGATCTCATCGTCCGCGCCGCCGTCGCCAAGGTCATGACCCGGCCTTCGCTCGGCAACCTTACCCCGGGCGGCTCGGCGGACGGCTTCAACTTCCGGATCACCAACGGCAATCCCTTCCTCCAGCCTTACCGAGCGACCAATTTCGACCTTGGCATCGAATGGTATTTCGCGCCGGAATCGGTCTTCTCGGTCGCCCTGTTCCGCAAGGAGGTCGCCAGCTTCCCGATTTCGATCACCCAGACGACGAGCTTCGATGCGACGGGACTGCCGGTGTCGGTGCTCGTTCCGTCCTCGCCCGGCGCGCTCGACGCGGATCTGCGCGCGGCGCCGATCTGGACCTTGTCGACCCAGGGCAATGGCGAGGGCGCAACCCTGAACGGCATCGAGGTGGCGTTGCAGGCGCCGTTCACCTTCCTGCCGGGCTTCCTGTCCAATTTCGGCGGCATCGTGAACGTCACCCTCGTCGACTCCGACGCCGATTATCAGGTCAGCGGCCCCGCGGTCGCCACTTGTGTCGGTGCGAATTGCGCCTTCGGACCGCTGGTGAGCGAAACTCGGACGTCCACATTGTTCGGCCTGTCGAAGCGCGCCTTCAATGCCACCCTTTATTATGAGGACGGCCCGTTCAGCGCCCGCGGCTCGATCAGCTATCGCAGCCGCTATGTCGATCAGAACAGCGGCACCGGAAACGTCTTCGAAGGCTTCAACTCGACAATCAATCTCGACGCCGTCCTGCGCTATGAGATCAACGACCATTTCGAGGTGTCGATCGAGGGCATCAATCTGACCGACGAGTATCGCGACCGTTTCGTCGATATCGACGCGAACCGGGCCTATGAGAACAACCATTTCGGCCGGACCTTCCTGTTCGGGGTCCGTTACCGCCTTTGACCGACGCGCATCCCCCCTTGGCCGGGCGTCGGATCGTACGCCCGGCCGTTTTTTTCAGGGACAGGGGCTGATGGACCGCCGGACGACATTGAAAGCCATCGCTGCGACCGGGCTGTCGCTCGGCGTCGGTGCCGGCCCGCTCGGTACGGGGAAGCTGCTCGCCCAGGGCTCGCGCGCCTCCTCTTCGCTCGACCCCCATGGCGACATGCGCTGGGGGCGCGGCTTCGAGGGCCAGCGTAAGGCCGATCTCGGCGACGGGACCTTCCTCAACCCGGTCTTCGCCGGCGACCATCCCGATCCGACCATCCTGCGAGACGATGACGATTATTATCTCACCTTCTCGAGCTTCGATGCCTATCCCGGCATCGTCATCTGGCACAGCCGCGACCTGGTCAACTGGCGGCCGGTCACGGCCGCGCTGCGCACGCCGATCGGCTCGGTCTGGGCGCCCGAGCTGGTCAAGCATGACGGCCGCTACTTCGTCTACATCCCGGCGCGAACGCCCGATCGACGCTCGATCTACGTCATCCATGCGGACCGCATCGAAGGGCCATGGTCCGAGCCGATCGACCTCGACCTTCCCCAGCATATCGACCCCGGCCATGCCGTCGGCGAGGACGGCCGGCGCTACATCTTCCTGTCGGGCGGCGACCGTGTCCGGCTGACCGCCGACGGCCTCGCCAAGGCGGGGCCGGTCGAGCATATCTACGATCCCTGGCGCTATCCCGAAGACTGGGTGGTCGAGACCTTCGCCCCGGAAGGCCCGAAGATCGTTCGCCGCGGCGGCTATTTCTACATGGTGACCGCGGTCGGAGGGACGGCGGGCCCGCCGACCGGCCACATGGTGATCATGGCGCGCTCGCGCTCGATCGACGGGCCGTGGGAGGATGATCCCGCCAATCCGGTGCTGCGGACGCAGTCCGAGACCGAGAAATGGTGGTCGAGGGGCCACGCCACCCTGTTCGAGGGGCCGGGCGGTCGCTGGTGGATGATCTATCACGGCTATGAGAACGGCTATTGGACGCTCGGCCGCCAGGCCCTGCTCGAGCCGGTCGAGTGGACCGAGGAGGGGTGGATCCGGCCGCTCGGCGGCGATCTCTCCCGGCCCATCGCGAAACCGGTCGATCTCGGCCCGCAGCCGCACGGCCTGCCGCTCAGCGACGATTTCGCCACCAGCCGCTTCGGCATCCAGTGGGCCTTCTACGACCCCGCCGTCGATGAGATGGATCGCGTCCGGCTCGCCGACGGCGCGCTCCGTCTCCGGGGCAAGGGCAGGACGGCGGGCGACAGCTCGCCCGTCACCTGCATCGTCGGCGATCAAAGGTACCGCTTCGAGGCGGATGTCGAGGTCGATCCGGGCTGCGAGGCGGGGCTGCTGCTCTTCTACAATCGCCGGCTCTATGCCGGACTGGGCTTCGGCGACGATGGGCTCGTCATGCACCGCTACGGCCTGCAGCGCCCGCGCGGCGCGATCCCGGGCCAGCGCGAGTCCGGCCCAAGCGGACCGGTGCGGCGGCTGCGGCTCCGGCTGACCAATGACCGCAACATCCTCACCATCCACACCAGCGCCGACGGCGGTTCGAGCTGGCGGAAATTCGACGTGCAGATGGAGGTTTCCGGCTATCACCACAACGTGGCCTATGACTTCCTCAGCCTGCGCCCCGGTTTCTATGCGACCGGGCAGGGCAGCGCCCGCTTTCGCGACTTCCGTTACGAGGCGCTGACATGAAGCTCGACCGGCGTACCGCCTTGCTCGGCACGCTCGCACTCGGCCTTTCCGCCCGCGCCGCGGCGCAGGTGCCGCCGCCGTTGGTCCCGGGCGGCCGCACCTTGTCTTTCCCGGACCCGACGGAGACGATCGAGCTGTGGCCGGCCGGGGCGCCGGGCCTCGCCGGCGCCGCGCCGCGCGAGACCGTGACCGAGCGCAGTACCGATCCCGGATATAACGACCGCATCGTCACGGGCATCGCCCGTCCGCGGATGGCTGCCTTCCGCCCCGAGCGGCCCAACGGCGCCACCGTCCTGCTGATCCCGGGCGGCGGCTATCAGCGCGTGGTGATCGACAAGGAAGGCTATGAGATGGCCCGGCTGCTCGCCGGCCGCGGCATCACCGCCTTCGTCCTTTTCTACCGTCTGCCGCACGAGGGCTGGCTTCGGGGAGCGGACGTGCCGCTCGCCGATGCGCAGCGGGCGGTGCGGCTGCTCCGCGCGCGCGCGGCCGGCTTCGGCCTCGACCCGACACGTCTCTGCGTCATGGGCTTCTCGGCGGGTGGCCATGTCTGTGCCAGCCTGCTCGCCCGCTTCGGCGACCGCTCCTACGATCCGATCGACGAGGCCGACCGGCTCTCGGCGCGGCCAGACGCGGCGGCGCCCATCTATCCGGTCGTGTCGATGACGCCGCCGCTCGCGCATGAAGGTTCACGCTCGCGGCTGATCGGCGACGATCCACCAAGGCAGCGCGAGCAGGCGTACTCGCCGCACCGGCACGTGAAGGCGGGCAGCCCGCCCACCTTCCTGCTTCACGCCGAGGACGACGAGTCGGTGCCGGTCGGCAATACGCTGCTGCTGCGCGAGGCGCTGCGCGACCGTGGGGTGCCGGTGGAGACCCACCTTTTTCCCGACGGCGGCCACGGCTTCGGCATCCGTCTCGCCCGCGGCCATTCGGTCGAGCACTGGCCCGACCTCTTCCTCGCCTGGGGCCGAACAAGGAATCTCTGGTCATGATCGCGCGCCTGCTGCTTCTTTTCTCGGTCGGCCTGCTCGCCGCCGTGCCGGCGTCCGGGCAGAGCCGCGACGAGATCGAGAGGACGATGCGCTGGGCGACCACCTTCATGGTCGAGGAGGTGGCGGCCGAAGGCGGCTATCTCTGGGCCTATCTGCCCGACATGTCGCGCCGCTGGGGCGAGGCTGAGGCGTTTTCGACGATGATCTGGATCCAGCCGCCGGGCACGGCGACGATGGGCCAGCTCTTCCTCGACGCCTACCACGCGACCGGCGACGAATATTATTATCGCGCCGCCGAGCAGGTCGGACAGGCCCTGGTCCGCGGCCAGCATCGCAGCGGCGGCTGGGGCTATTTCATCGATTTCGGCGGGCCGGAATCGACGCGGCGATGGTACGAGACGATCGGCCGCAACGCCTGGCGGATGTCCGAATTCCACCATCCGGCCGACGACGCCACATTCGACGATGCCGGCACGGTCGAGGCCGGGATCTTCCTGCTGCGCCTCTATCTCGAGAAGAACGATCCGCGATTCCGGCCTGCCCTCGATCGGGCGGTCGGCTTCGTGCTCGACAGCCAATATCCGATCGGCGGCTGGCCGCAGCGTTGGCCGCCGGATCCGGACGCGCCCGATTATGCCCGCCTGATCACCTTCAACGACGAAGTGGCGGCGGAAAATCTGCGCTTCCTCCTTTTGGTCTGGCAGACGCTCGGCGGCGAGCGGGTCCGCGACGCGATCACCCGCGGCATGAATGCCTTCATCGTCACCCAGGGCGGTCCCGAACAGCCCGGCTGGGGCCTGCAGCACAGCCTGGAGACTCTGCAGCCGGAAGCGGCGCGCAGCTACGAGCCGCGGGCGCTCTCGACCCACACCACCGCGTCCAACATCCGCCAGCTCTTGGATTTCTACCGGTTGACCGGCGACAGCCGTTTCCTCGCCCGCGTCCCCGAGGCGCTCGACTGGCTGGAGACGGTCCGTCTTCCGGCAGGGCAGGTCCGCGAAGGCCGCGCTTTCCCGACCTTCGTGGAAATCGGCACCAATCGCCCGATCTACGTCCACCGCCGCGGCTCCAATGCGCGCAACGGCGAATATTATTGGGACTACAGCCCGGAAGCGACGATCGGCCACTATTCGGCCTTCCGCGCGATCGACGTCGCCGCCATGCGCCGGGAATATGAGGAATTGCGGCGCACGCCGGGCGAGCGCCTTCGCGCGACCTCCCCCCTCTACGCGCCCGCCGCCTCGCCGCTGCCGCGCTTCATGGTGACTCGCGTCGAGGCCGGCTCCGACCTCAATGCCGGCGGCGGCGGCTCACCCGCGGAGATCATCGCCGCGCTCAACCCCCAGGGTTATTGGCCGACGCCGCTGCGCGCCACCAGTCATCCGTATCGCGGTCCGGCGCCGGCCGAGGTGGCGCCGGGCGACTATCGCACCACCCATGTCGGCGATGCCTCCGATACCTCGCCGCATCCGACCGACCGGCCTGTCACCGGCATCTCCACCGCCACCTACATCGCCAATATGGCAAGGCTTATCGCGGCGCTGGAGGAGAGGGCGGGAGAGTGAAGGGGGCCGCCGCGGCCATCCCATCCGTCATTCCAGCGCAGGCTGGAATCTCTCTTCACCTTCGCAAGGTCAAGGGAGATCCTGGCTCTTGCCAGGATGACGGCGAGGGGGTTGGTGTAAGGAGCCCCGTCCAGGCCGGGTCGAGCCTGGCCGGCTCGCCTCCCGCAAGATCCGCTGGAATGTGGGACATTCGACATGCCGCGGCGCCGGGCAGGCTGCCGCATGGCGCAGCCCGTCGCGCATCGCGCCGAGCCTGCGGATCGTCCGGTCGATCTCGTCCGCCTTGGCCCTGAGCCTCTCCCGGTCCAGGCTCGGCCGCCCGTCCGGCGCAAACATCGAGGCGATCTCGTCCAACGAGAAGCCGGCCGTCCTTCCCACCGCGATGAGCGCCAGCCGCTCCAGCACGCCGGGATCGAACAGCCGCTTCAGGCCCCGTCGTCCGATCGAGGCGATCAGCCCCTTCTCCTCATAGAAGCGGAGCGCCGAAGCCGGCACGCCGGATCGCTTCGCTACTTCGCTTATGTCCAGATCGCGCATGGCCTTGACCTCAAGTGGGCTTGAAGTGGCATCCTCCACGAATCGCAATCCAGCGGCAAGCGAAGGGTGACGGGAATGGAGAGCTCCGGACGGATGGAACAGGATCAGTCGGCTTTGTGGAACGGCGCCGCCGGGCGCGCCTGGGTGGACCAGCAGGCGCTGCTCGATACGGCTTTCGAGCCGATCGAGCACTGGCTGGCCGAGGTCGCCGCCCGCGCGCAGGCGCGGCGCGTGCTCGACGTTGGCTGCGGCACCGGCAGCACCACCCTCGCCATTGCCCGCCGGCTCGCCCCCGCCGGCCAATGCCTGGGCGTCGACATTTCGGCGCCGATGATCGCCCGCGCACGGGACCGCGCCGGGCAGGCGCAGGCCCGAGCTGCCTTCGCCGAGGGCGACGCCGAGACCTACGCGTTCGCGCCGGATACCTTCGATCTGATCGTCTCGCGCTTCGGCGTGATGTTCTTCCGCGATCCGGTCGCCGCCTTCGCCAATGTCAGGCGATCCGCACAGCGCGGCGGCGCGCTCACCCTTCTCGTCTGGCGCGGCCCGGAGGAGAATGCCTTCATGACCACCGCCGAGCGCGCCGCCGCGCCGCTCTTGCCCCAGCTTCCGCCCCGGAAGAAGGACGGACCCGGGCAGTTCGCTTTCGCCGATCCGGCACGCGTGCGCCTCATTCTCGCGCAGGCGGGCTGGAGCGACATCGGCATCGAAGCGGTCGACTTCGCCTGCGCCTTCCCGAGATCGGGCCTGGCTTCCTATGTCACGCGGCTCGGCCCGGTCGGATTGTTCCTGCAGGGGGCCGACGAAGCGATCCGTTCCCGCATCGTGGACGCGGTGCTCCCTGCTTTCGACGGCTATGTTGATGGAGCGGAGGTCCGGTTCGTCGCGGCCTGCTGGAAGATCGTTGCCCGGAAATCAGCGGACATATCAAGTTAGCCGGCTCAGCCTGCTGACGCGCGGCGGGTCAGTCGAACAAGGTCTCTCCGGCCCGATAGGCGCGCAGCAGCTCGGCGTCGCTGCGCCGGCGCGGCGCCAGCCGCGATCCCTCCGCCATCGCGCAGACCAGGGCCCGCTCGGTCGGACGCCATGGCTCGCCGGGCAGGTCCCGCCGCCAGGGCGCCGGCTCGTCGACCGTCCGCACGAGGTCGCCGGAGGCGCCGAACGACCTCACCGAAAGCACGCGCGCTTCGGGAGCGTCGCAGCGGACTTCCCAGCTGTCGATGCCGTAGGAGCCGCCATTTTCGTCGGCCTGCAGCAGGACCAGCTTCGAATAGCGAACGCCCGCGTCGGTTCGCCGCACCGACGTCGCGTCGAGGATGGAGGCGGCGTCGTCATAATATTGAAGCGGGAGCATCGCCGGCGCTCCTTCCGGCGCTGCCGCGGCCTGATCCAGCTTGCGCACGAGCGCCGCCCGATCCCAGCCGGTGGGTCCCGGATCGTAATCGGTGGCCAGCGCGATCCGCCATTGGGCATGGGCATCGGCCATCCGGCCGAGACGCGCAAAGGCGTCGCCGAGGTCCTCGTGCACGATCGACCAGCGCGGCAAGCTGTGGTGGCGCGGCCGCGCCAATGGCTGCAGCAGCCGGACCGCATCGGCGTAGCGGCCCTGTCGATAGGCGAGCCATGCCCGGGCGTGGGTCCAGGCGTCGCCCTGCAGGCTGTCGCAGTCGAGGATGGTCTCGTAGGGTGCGAGATCGCCGGATGGCAGCTGCAGGTCGATCAGCAGGCGCAGGGCCCGCGCCCGCGCCACGTCACCGCTTTCGCTCGCTAGCGCCCGGCGCGCCAGTGCCTCCGCTTGGGCATGATCGCGGACCGCCATCGCCTGCGCCGCCTCCTGCACCAGCGTCTCGGCCTCGCCCTCGCTTTGCATCGCCTCCAGCGCCGGGCAGGAGCCCGAAGGGGAGGGCGGCGGCGTCGGCGGCACGGACAATCCGGCGAGCATCGCCGCGGCCAGCATCGTCGGTATCATCGCGCCGCCTCTGACGTAGGGGCAGGCGGAGCGTGAAGGGCGACCGTCAGGCTTCTCGGGACCATAGACATTCTTCTCTTCGAATCAGCGACGCTCGGCGCGCTATCTGGAATGCCAACCGCAAAGGGAGGCGGAGCGGGCCGCCGGCTTTGCCGCAGGCGGCATCGTCCGTCGCTCCCCGCCGGCGGCACGTGGAAGTCCAGTCGAGGCGGTTCCCTTCGGGATGTCAATGGGTTTGAGCCGGATGGGGCGGAGCGGTGGGGCGTTCGCCCATCCCGCCCGCTGCCGTCGCGCCGGGCGGCATTTGGTTTGTCGAGTCGGCTCTCCTTCACCCGGCGGCGGCGCGCGGCGCTACCAGGCCGAATAGCTCCTCCACAGCATGTAGATCGCCACGACGAAGATGAGTCCGGCGAAGGCCAGGCTGAGGCGGCCGCGGCTCGCGGACAGCCTTCTCGCGGCCTGCGCGCCGAACAGGCCGCCGACGACGCCGCCGCCGATGAAGGTCAGAGCCAGCCATCCGTCTACGAGGCCGGAGGCGGCATAATTGAGCGAGGTGGTGAGCCCGAACGCCGCGACGGCGACGAGCGATGAGGCGACGGCATTGATCATCGGCATTCCGGTCGCGGCGATCAGACCCGGGACGATCAGGAATCCGCCGCCGATGCCGAAGAAGCCGGAGAACAGGCCGGTGCCGGCGCCGAAGCCCGCCAGCTTCGCCGCATTATGCCTTCCGAGCACCACCAGGGGATCACCGGCGCGATGGCGCCCGCGGACCATCATCGCCCCGACGAGGAGCATGACGAGCGCGAACAGGAAGAGCAGCTTCTCGCCGTCGAACGCCTTGCCCGCCGTCGATCCCGCCAGCGCGCCGACCATTCCGGCCGCGGCGAAGACGAACGCGCATTGCCATTTCACGTTGCCGTGGCGGATATGGCTGGCGAGACCGGTCGCGGCATTGACGGCGACGGCCAATGCGCTCGTTCCGATTGCCACGTGCGGGTTCGGGACGCCGACCAGATACACCATCAGCGGGACGGCGAGGATCGAGCCGCCGCCGCCGACCAGCGCCAGGACGAAGCCGACCAGCAGACCCGAGCCGGCGCCGAGCAGATATTGGGCGGTGTCGAGCATCTCAGCGCCCCTGCTTGGCCCTCCGATCAAAGAAGGTCGAGCGGAACCTTGAGATAGCTCACCCCGTTCGCCTCGGGCTCGGGCGGACGGCCGCCACGCATGTTGACCTGGATCGCGGGCAGGATGAGCTTCGGCACCGAAAGGGTCGCGTCGCGCCGGGTGCGCATCTCCACGAACGCGTCCTCGGAAACGTCCTCGTGGAGATGGATATTGCCCAGGCGCTCGGCCAGCATGGTGGTTTCCCAGGCAAATTCTTCGCGGCCGGGCGTCTTGTAGTCGTGGCAAAGGAAGACCCGGCACTCGTCCGGAAGCTTCATCAGGCGCCGCACTGATCGATAGAGCGTGCGGGCGTCGCCGCCCGGGAAATCGGCGCGGGCCGAGCCGTAATCGGGCATGAAGATCGTGTCTCCGGTGAAGACGGCGTCTCCGATCACATAGGCCATGTCGGCCGGCGTATGGCCGGGAACGTGCAGCGCGATCAGCGGAATGCCGCCGATCATCAGCATGTCGCCGTCGCGCAGCAGCCGGTCGAACTGCGAGCCGTCGCGCGCGAAGTCGGCGGCTTCGTTGAAGATCCTGCCGAAGTTGACCTGGACGGCGACGATATCGGCGCCGATCGCCAGCAGTCCGCCGAGCCTCTTGTGCAGATAGGGCGCGGCAGACAGATGGTCGGCATGGACGTGCGTCTCCAGCAGCCATTCCACCTTGAGGCCTTCCTGCCGCACGTAGGCGATCATCGCATCCGCCGCGTCGCCGCTGGTCCGGCCGGACGCCGGGTCGAAGTCGAGGACGCTGTCGATGATGGCGGCAGCCTTCGTCTCGGAATCGTGGACGACGTAGCTCGCGCTGAAGGTCGGCTCATGGAAGAAGGCCCTGACCTGCGGCGGGCGGATCGCGCCGCCAAGGACCGCGCGAACCTGCTCCGCGGCGCGACGTAGGTTGAAGTCGTCGTTCATGGTGGGCCCGGCCTGATTCATCGTCATCGTCGCGCTCCGGCAGAGACGATATCCGACCGGGCTTCAAGGGGCGCCGGGGAATCGGGCGCGGCTTGGTACCTTTCCGGCGCCCGTCATGGCATGAACGCGTTCGCGGACGGCGGCCGCTATCGTCTCGACTTCCGCCTCTCGGCCATACGGACTGACCCAGGCAAGGAATCGGATCGGCCAGGCCTGACTGGCTGCGCCGATCTGTCGACGAACATGATATGCACGATTCGCTCAACCGAGGGAGGAAGAATGGAGCCGTCCCGTCGTCGGCCGCTGCCGGTCCCGCTCGCCATCGCCTTCGCGCTCGCCGGCTGCGGCGGCGCCGACCAGCCTTCGCCGCCGCCGGGCCCGGGCGGACAGGCGCCGCCGTCATCGGCTTTCGCCATCTGCTCCACCTGCCACACGATCGGGCCCGGCCAGAACCGGCTCGGTCCGACGCTGCACGGCGTCGTCGGGCGCGGGGCCGGGTCGCTTCCCGATTTCGCTTACTCGCCGGCGATGCGTGACAGCGGCATCGTCTGGACGCCCGAGACGCTCGACCGCTTCCTTGCCGATCCGCGCGGCACGGTTCCCGGCAACCGGATGGCCTTTGCCGGGCTGGCCGACGACGCCCGCCGCCGGCAGCTGATCGACTATCTCACAAGCCTTGGCGCCGCGCCTGGGAAGGTCCGGTAGCGGCGCAGCCCGACGCTTCAGAAGTCGCCGCATGCCGCCCGGGGCATGCGTTCGTGCGCGCAAAGAGGTGGAGGCCCGAGCCGGAATCGAACCGGCGTGCAAGGATTTGCAGTCCTCTGCGTAACCACTCCGCCATCGGGCCGGAGGCGCGGAAATGGGCGGGAACGGCGAGGGTGTCAACCGCCCGCGCCACTTTCCCATCGGCATCGTCGCTCTGGCCGGAGCGCAGTCCGGTCAGCCGCGATCCTCAGCGGTGGCGCGGTCGGTATCGGCCCGCTCGCCGCGGTCGCGGTCGCCCGGCGAGGATTTCTGGCCCTTCTCGCGTACATTCCCGGCTATCTCGAAATCCTGCTTGCCCTCGCTGGTCCCGGCTTTGTTGATCCGGCTATCGGGGGTCGTGCCGAACTTGTCGTCCTTGGTCATCGCCTTCTCCTCTCCGCTTCAACCGATGGGCGAGCGATTGGTTCGCCTCGGGCGGGCCGCGACCGGGCCGAGCGCCCGCGCCGGCCCCGCTAGAAAACCGGGTTTCATCGCCGCCATGTACCTGCTCTAATTGGCGCGATGAGCGACGCCTTCCTCAGTTCGGCGATCATGCTGCTGGCGCTCGCTCTGTTCATCAGCGATCGGCTGCGGCCAGACGCGGTGGCGCTGATCATCCTGTTGCTGGCCTGGGTCACCGGCCTGGTATCGCTCGAGGAGGCGCTCGCCGGCTTCGGCTCGCCCGCGGTCATCATCGTCGCCGCCGTCCTGGTCGTCGGCCGCGCGGTCGAATATAGCGGCGCCGCCCAGGCGATGACGCGTCTGTTCGTGCCGAGGTCCCGCTTCGCCAGCGTCCGTATCGGCGGCGTCCTGCTCATGGGTGCCCTGCTCTCGGCGTTCATGAACAACATCGCGGCGCTGGCCATCACCATGCCGATCGCGCTCAACGTCGCCCGCGATCACGATCTGCCGGCGGGCGCGGTGCTGATGCCGCTCGCCTTCGCCACCATTCTCGGCGGGATGACCACGCTGATCGGCACGCCCGCCAACCTGATCATTTCGTCGGTCCGCGAGGACACGGTCGGCGCGCCCTTCGGCATGTTCGACATGACTCCGGCCGGTGGCGCGCTCGCTTTGGCCGGGCTGGCCTATCTGACCCTGTTCGGCTGGCGACTCGCACCTCGCCGGCAGGGCGAGGTCGAGTCCGGCCCCACCCATCGGGTGCTGGTCTTCGAGCTCTCTCTGCCCATTGCCGCGACCCTGGGGCAGATGCGCGTCGGGCAGATGCGCGAAAGGCTGCGCGAGGCGGGGGCGGTGATGCTCGCGGTGTTGCGGGAGGGCCAGCGCGCGAAGCTGGAGCCCGATGCCCTGCTTTTCCATGACGACCGGCTGCTGGTGATGAGCCGCGACTATCCCTGGAAGGTGGCGGAAGGTGCCGATCTGTTCGCCGACGTCGCCGGCGACCGTCCGGACACCATCTCCTCGCATGTGACGGTGATCCACGGCTCGTCCTTGATCGGCCAGGATTATGGTGCGATCGGCGCCCGCACCGGCGGCGCCGTCGAGCTCGTCGCGGCCGGCCCGCGCGCCGCGCGGCTGCGGCGGCCGCTGCAGACCAATCTCATCGAGGCGGGCGACCAGCTCTACCTGAGGGGCGAGCCCGAGGCCCTCGCCGAGCTCGTCCGCCAGGCGCGCCTGCTCGAGGTCGAGCAGGAGGCGGCGCCGGTCAAGCCGGGGCGGCCGGCGCTGCTCGTCGTCGCCATCTATGCGGCCGCCGTGCTGCTGGCGTCGATCGGAATCGAGACCACCGCCGCCTTCATCGGCGCGGCGCTGGCCATCTGCCTGCTGCGCCTGCTTCCGGCGGACGAGGCCTATCGCTCGGTCGACATCCCGGTGCTGGTGCTGCTGGCGGGCATGATCCCGGTGGGGCGGGCGTTCGACGAGGCCGGCGGCAGCGATGCGATCGCCGCCGCCTTGGGCTGGCTGCTGGCGGGCGCCCCGTTGTTCGTGATGCTGGCGGTGATCGTCGGGGTGACGATGCTGCTGACCGTTTTCCTCAACAACATCGCCACCGCGCTGGTGATGGCGCAGGTCGGAGTCGGCGCTGCGGCGGCGCTCGGCATCGATCCGGATGCCGCCCTGCTCGCCGTGCTGATCGGGTCCTCGTGCGACTTCCTCACCCCGATCGGCCACCAGAACAATCTGATCGTCATGCGGCCGGGCAATTACCGGTTCCGCGACTATCCGAAGGTCGGGCTGCCGCTGTCGCTGCTCGCCATCTTCGTCACCGCCTGGGTGCTGAGCCGCCTCTATGGGTGAGGCGCTGGCCCGCGCCCGAATTCTGCTGCGGCCGGTGCTGGATTTCGCGCTGCCGCCGCGTTGCCCCGGCTGCGGCGCGATCATCGGCGAGCCGCACCGTTTCTGCCCGGCGTGCTGGAACCGGCTGCTGTTCCTCGGCGAGCCCTGCTGTACCTGCTGCGGTCTTCCCTTCGCTTACGAGCAGGCCGGCGGCGGCGAAGCGCGATGCGGCGCCTGTCTCGCGGAGCCGCCCGCCTTCGACCGGATGCGTGCCGCCGTCGCTTATGGCGAGGTGCCGCGCCAGGTCGCGCTCAAGCTCAAATATGGCGGCCGTCCCGGAGTCGCCGAGACCATCGCCCGCTTCCTCGAGCGACATGTCGAGCCGTCGACCGAGTCCGTGCTCGTCCCGGTGCCGCTGCACCGCTGGAGGATCTGGAAGCGGGGCTACAATCAGGCGGCCCTGATCGCCGCCGCGCTGGGCCGGCGGCGCGGGATCGAAGCGCGCCTCGACCTGCTCGATCGGACGCGGCCGACACCGCCGCTGAGGGGAATGAACCGGCGGGAGCGGGCGGAGGCGGTTCGCGGCGCCTTTCGGGTCGCGCCGCGTCACCAGGACCGGGTGCGGGGCCGCCACATCGTCCTTGTCGACGACGTCTTCACCAGCGGCGCCACCGCCGGCGCCTGTGCACGCGTGCTCAAGCGCGCCGGCGCGGCCCGGGTCGACCTGCTATGCTGGGCCCGCGTGGTGAGGGAGGAGACGGCCGACTCCGGCCGTGAATAGATTCCCCCCGCCGATCCGGAAGCCCTCTCCACCGTTGACAAGGCCGGGCCGTGTCCTCACTTCCGATCGGATGGCAAAAGTCGAAATCTACACCAAGATCTTCTGCGGTTATTGCGTGCGCGCCAAGCGGCTGCTCGACACCAAGGGCCTTGCCTACGACGAATATGACATCTCGATGGGCGGGCCAAAGCGGGCCGAGATGCTGCAGCGCGCGCCGGGGCGCACCACCGTGCCCCAGATCTTCATCAACGACCGCCACGTCGGCGGCTGCGACGACCTTCTCGAGCTCGAGCGCAACGGCCGCCTGGATCCGCTGCTGACGGCCGAATGAAGGTCGCCCTGTTCCAGGCGCAGACCGGCATCGACCCCGAAGCCAATGCGGCCGAGCTGGTCGGGCGCATCGGCGAGGCCGCGGCGGGCGGCGCAGCGATGCTGTTCACGCCCGAGATGAGCGGGCTGCTCGACCGCGACCGTCAGCGGGCGGCTCCGCATTATCGTCCCGAAAGCGAGGATCGGGTTCTCGCCGCCGTCCGCACGGCCGCACGCGATTCGGGCCTCTGGGTCCATCTCGGCTCGTTGGCGCTGCGCGACGAGAATTCCGAAAAGCTCGTCAACCGGGGCTACGTCATCGATTCGCAGGGCGAGATCCGCGCCCGCTACGAAAAGTTGCACCTGTTCGACGTCGACCTGCCGACCGGCGAGAGCTGGCGGGAATCCGCCTCCTATCGCGGCGGCGAGCGGGCGGTGCTGGTCGATACGCCGCTCGGCACGCTGGGCCTCGCCATCTGCTACGATCTGCGCTTCGCCGGCCTTTTCGCCAGCCTCAGCGATGCCGGCGCGACCTTGTTCAGCGTCCCGGCGGCCTTCACGGTGCCGACGGGGCAGGCTCATTGGCATGTCCTGCTGCGCGCCCGCGCGATCGAGGCGGGCGCCTTCGTCGTCGCCGCCGCCCAGGTCGGCCGCCATGCCGACGGCCGCGTCACCTACGGCCATTCGCTGGTCGTCGACCCGTGGGGTCAGATATTGCTCGACATGGGGGCCGATGGTCCCGGCCTCGGCTTCGCCGAGCTCGATCCGGGCGCGGTCGAGGAAGTACGGGGCCGGCTGCCGGCCATCCGTCACCGCCGGCCGATCCCGCTGCCGGAGCGGGCAGGGGGCCCCCGCTCTTGATCGTCTTCGACCTCAGATGCGCCCCGGACGGCCATGTCTTCGAAGGCTGGTTCGGTTCGACTGCCGATTATGACGACCAGTCGGCGCGCGGGCTGGTCAGCTGCCCGATGTGCGGCTCGGGCGAGGTCGGCAAGGCGCCGATGGCGCCCCGGGTCGGCCGCAAGGGCAATCAGCTGGCGGTCGCGCCCGCAGCGGCGCCGGCAGAGCCGTCCGCCGAGCCGTCGGCCGCGCAGGTGAAGGCGATGCTCGCCGAGCTGGGCAGGATGCAGCGCCGGCTGCTGGAGAAGAGCGATTTCGTCGGCGACCGCTTTCCCGACGAGGCCCGCGCGATCCATCTCGGCGAGGCGGAGGCGCGGGCGATCCACGGCCGCGCCACCCTCGCCGATGCGGAAAGCCTGATCGACGAGGGGATCATGGTCGCGCCGCTCCTGTTTCCGGTCGCCGAACCGGGCGAGGAGAATTGACCCTGTGCGCCGCTTGCGCCAAACCGCTCGCGTCGCGTGGAATGGCCCCGTAGCTCAGCAGGATAGAGCGACTGATTCCTAATCAGTAGGCCACAGGTTCGAATCCTGTCGGGGTCACCACCTTTCCGACCGGCGGTTTGTGCCTTCAGGCAGAGCGCGGTGCGACGGCGCATCGGGGAAGACCCCGATCCCTCTTGCGGGTCTTTGCGCTATCCTCCCCCGGGACCAGGACCTGCGCACGGAAGGTTCAAGCCTGGTCCAGCTCGAGGAGAATCGCGATGAGGTCGATCACTATCGTGGGGCTCATGCTCGTCGCCGGTTGTTCCGACGCGAGTGTGCCGGCGGCCCAGGCCGACGGGGCTGCTCCGAACCAGGCCGTGACGGCGGCGCCAGGCAACGCGCTTGTCGATCGCGTTGTCTCTCTCGGCCTTACTGCCCGCCAGCTCGAGGATGCGGAGATCGTCGATGCCTCCGGTCGCGAGCTTGGTGACGTGGAGCGGCTCGTCTTCGGCGCCGATGGCGAGCTCCTGACTCTGGTCGTCGAGATCGAGGACAGCGATCCCGATCGCTTCGTCATGCTTCCGCTCGAAGGGCTCACCGTCGTTCAGCGCGGTGATGATCGTGACCTGCAGGCGAAGATGACCCGCGAGCAACTGGCCGCCCTCCCCGCCGCGGCGCGCTAGGACGTCTCAGACGGGCCTGGCAGAGACGACGCCGCGCGTCTTTGGGGCGACGGGCGAGCCGATCCTGATCGCGATCAGCGCCGGCGCGGCGACGGCGAACGGCAGGGCGACGGCGGCGAAGCCCGAGTTGAAAGCGATCCCTGCCATCGTGCGGCGGGACGGCCATATCCTGCGGGCGCCTAGAAGACCCTCTACCTCGGAACAGGTCGGCGGCGGCGGGCTGGCCCGTCAGGCCGCGTCGAAAAAGTCCGCCAGGCAGCGGCCCGCGTCCTCGGTCTCGTCGAGTGTGTAATGGGTGGTGCCGGGAAGGATGGCGAGGCGCCCGGGCGGACGCCCGGATCCGTCGATGCCGCCGTCGCGCAGGAACCCGCCCAGCTGGCGGTAGAAGTCGACGATATGCTCCGGCCGGATCGCATCCGCGTCCGCGAAGATGAGCATGGTTGGCGCCGCGATGGCGGAGACCTGGTCCGACCAGTCGAAGGGCTCCCTTTCCGTCTCGCCCATCTTGCGGAAGAGGCTTTCCCAATCGCTGTCCGGAAACATGCTTGGCAGCGGAGTCTCGCGAATGCCTTCTGCGTGCGCCGCCGGATCGGCGGCCATATCCAAGAAGGCCTGGACCACCTCCGGATACCAGCCGTCGCGCGCCATCGTGGTCGAGACGATCCCGAGCTTGTGCACTCGCTCCGGATGACGAAAGGCGACGTTCATCGCGATCCCGGCGCCCATCGAATAGCCGGCAAGGTCGGCGCGGTCGATGTCCAGATGCGTCAGGAGCGCAACCACGTCCTCGGCCATCTGCTCGTAGCTGAGCGGGCGCTCCGGGATGTCGCGGGTATAGCCATGCCCCTGCATGTGAGGCGCGATCACCTGCCGCTTCCGCGCCAGCGCGGTCAGCGTAGGACCGAGCCCGTAGGTGACGGTCATGCCGCCATGGAGCAGAACGGTCGGAACGCCGCCGCTGCCGTGGATCTCGTAATAGAGGTCGAGCCCGTTGATCGACGCCCTGGCGGACTTGGATCTTGCCGGTTCGATTCTTGTCATTCGCGTTCCTCCCGACGATCGTTCGGCGGATGCAGCCCCGAGCAAAGGCGGGACATTTCCGGCCTCCGCCTCGACCTCAGCCGCTCGGCGCCGAACCGCCATAGCATGGCCGAAGGCGTGACGAAGGTCCTGAAGGGGCAGTCTCTCACCGACGAAAGACGCTGTTGCGGACGGCAAGCTTGCCATCGAACGACATCTGCACCGGCACGCCGGTACGGCCATCGACCGCATGCATGTGGAGATGGGGCTCGCTGCTGTTGCCGGAATTGCCCACTTCCCCGATCGCGTCGCCGGTAGCGATCCGTTGGCCTTCGGCCACCAGGATGCTGCTCCTTCGGAAATGAGCAAGCTCGACGCGGGTACCTGCGCAGTCGAGCACCACATGGTTTCCCGCGGCATTCTCGGGATCCATTCGCGGCGGCGACTGGTCGGGCAAGCCGTCGCGCAGGTCGACGACCGTGCCGTCGCAGGGACTGACGACGTCCGCTCCCCAGATGGCGTAACGGTCGAGCCGGCTCGGATGCAGCCCGGCCGCGCGGAACCCGGCCGGGTTGAGAGCGAGGATGTCCGCGGCGTGCCGCTGCTTCGGGTGCGAAAAATGATGGTTGAGCAAGGTCCGGCTTCCGCCTTGGCCGACCACGAAGGTGCCGCCCCTGAGCGGAAAGGCGAATTCCTGCGGATCGTCTCTGACGAACAGGCCGGCGCCGAGATAGACCGACGCTCCGCCGAACGCGACCAGGGACAGGATGTTCGTCCATTGCCCGCGCCAGACGCCCGGGCCCTCCGGCGTCTTCCATGGACGAGCAGAATGGCGTCGCCAGGAGCGGGCGAGCGCGACCGCGAGCAGAGCGAGAAGGATGAAGCGGGTATAGTGACCCACGACATCCCAGCGGCCGAGGATGAAGATGAAGGCGATGAATGCCAATGTCTCGCCGACGACAATCAGCCAGCCGCTTCGGGTCGGCTGGTCGAGCCGCCACAGTCGCCAGGTCAGTGCGAGCGGCACGCCGACGCAGATGACGATCATCAGGATCCCCATCAGCTGCATGATCATCTGACGGCACCTTCCGGCTGACGCGCCCGCCACACGGGATCGCTGGCGATAGTCGGGGCTCCACGGCGGTGCCCGACTGATCCCTCGACTTGCGTGCAGCGGGGATCGGGGGAGATCGAGGACGCTGAAGGCTCATCGAAGATCGTTCCTGCGACGGTGTCGTCGGTGAGCCGCCGGCGCAGCCATGCGGTGATATGGCCGATGAAGCTCGTCGCACCCTGGCGGCAGCCGAAGGCGAGAAATCCGCAAATACCCGACAGCCGTCCGACCAAGTGATTCATCACCTTTCCTCCATTGGGATGGCTGGCGATGAGGCGGGGCCGTCTCCGAGGCTCCGCCGCAAGCAAGGCACTGGCCAGCGCGCGCCCGTCGGGGAAGCCTGTTCCGCCGGGCCGAGCCATGGCCGGGGCGGACCGCCTCGTTCACGCCGACGACGCCCCGGTCACCCCCGGTTCATCTCGTTTCGGCTTGGTGTCGTCTTCCACCGGCTCCCCCTCGCAGGTGCCGACCTGGATCGCTACGCGCCGTCCCTGGGGCGACCCTCGGCAGCGCCATGAGGGGAGAGTCGCATGAAGCCCAATCGCCCGCTCAATCGCCGTTCCTTCCTGCGCCGGGTCGGCGGAGGCGTGGTCGGCGCCGGCTCGTTCCTCGGCCTGACCGGGTGCATGTCGCCTTATTCCGATGCCGACCCCTACGATCCGGCCGGCGGCGGCGGCGGAGGAGGCGGCTATGGCGGGCGCGGGTGGGGCAGGCCTCCACGCGGCCGCGGCTGCACCGACAACGACACCGGCCGCTATGCCGATCCGGTCGGCCGTGGCCGGGATTGTGGCGGCGGCGGCCAGACCGACAACGACACCGGCCGCCATGCGGACCCGGTCGGCGGCGGCCAGGGCGGCGGGGGCGGCACGGGCATCACCGACAACGATACCGGCGGCTACGCCGATCCCGTCGGCCGCGGCCGCGGCGGCGGGGGCAGCGGGATCACCGACAACGACACCGGCCGCTACGCCGATCCGGCAGGACGAGGTCGCGGCGGGGGAGGGCGCGGGGGCGGAATCACCGACAGCGATACCGGCCGGAATGCCGATCCCGCCGGCCGCGGTC
Source organism: Sphingosinicella terrae (assembly GCF_003347635.1). Lineage (GTDB taxonomy): Bacteria > Pseudomonadota > Alphaproteobacteria > Sphingomonadales > Sphingomonadaceae > Allosphingosinicella > Allosphingosinicella terrae. The sequence goes on along the minus strand of NZ_QDFY01000001.1, from coordinate 835,011 downwards.
GCGGCGGCGGTGACGGCGGCAGCGGATGCAGCGACAGCGACAGCGGCGCCCGGGCCGATCCCGGCGGCGACGGCCGCTCCTGCAGGCCGCGGCCGATCTGACACTCGTCGAAGCGGTTTCGCTCTCGGGGTCATATGTGTATCCGCCTCTTCCAAAGGGAGGTGACGAATGGACCCGAACGGCCCCGATCCGGTGGATGGCGACCTCGTCAGCGAGCCGGGCCCCGCCGAGATTCCCGCCGACGTGCAGCAGGCGGTGCGGACCCTGATCCGCTGGGCGGGGGACGACCCGGACCGGGAGGGCCTGCTCGACACGCCGCGACGGGTGGCGCGCGCCTGGAAGGAATATGCGCGCGGCTACGAGGAGGATCCGAGCCACCATCTCCGCCGCACCTTCGAGGAAGTGGGCGGCTATGACGAGATCGTGCTCCTGAAGGACATACCCTTCCAGTCGCATTGCGAGCACCATCTCGCGCCGATCATCGGCAAGGCGGCGATCGCCTACCTGCCCAAGGACCGGGTGGTCGGCATCTCGAAGCTCGCGCGGGTGCTGCACGGCTTCGCCCGGCGCCTCCAGGTCCAGGAGAGACTGACCGCGCAGGTTGCCGACGCGATCTGGGAGAATCTCCAGCCCAAGGGCGTCGCGGTGGTGATCGAGGCGACCCATGCCTGCATGACTGCGCGCGGCGTCAACACGCCCGGCGTGATGATGACGACCAGCCGGATGATGGGCACCTTCCGGTCGGACGAGCGCAGCCGCCGCGAGGTGCTGGCGCTGATGGGCTATTGATGCGCACCGGCTTCCTCCTGCTCGCGGCGCTGGCCGCCTGCGGCTCGGAGGGGCCGTCCACCGGCACGCAGGGCGGCGGCGCCGATGCCAACCAGATCCGCCGCCTGTCGACGCCCCCTCCGGCGCAGGGGGACGTCCAGGCCGCGGTGCGGCTGGAGCCGGTCACCTATGCCGAGCTCGAGGCGGAGGGCGTGATCGGAGCCGGCTGCGCCTTCACCCGTGGCGGCGTGATCCTGCTCGCCGCAGCCGGCAGCGACGCGCTGATCCGGGTCAATGGCGGTCTTCGCCATCTCGTCCAGTCGTCGGTCATGGGGCCGACCGGCGGCTTCTTCGAGGACCGCCAGATCAGCGTCAGCGTCGGCCGCACCGACGAACGCGGCGAGGCCGGCGAGGAGTCGACCGCCTGGCCGGCGCGGATCACGGTCACCAACCGCCGCTCGAATGCGGATATCGAGCTGGACGGGGAATGGAGCTGCGGCGCCTGAGCGCCGGGCCGACAAAGGAAGAGAGATGGCGTCCCCAGCCGCAGCGACCGGTGAAAAGACCCCGCTCCGGCGGGTGGTGATGGCGAGCCTGATCGGCACGACGATCGAATGGTACGACTTCTTCCTCTACAATGCGGCCGCGGCCCTGGTCTTCAATCGCCTGTTCTTCCCGACCTACGATCCGTGGATCGGCACCCTGCTGTCCTTCGCCACCTTCGCGCTCGGCTTCGTCGCCCGGCCGATCGGCGGGATCGTCTTCGGCCACTATGGCGACCGGATCGGGCGCAAGCGGCTGCTCATGCTGAGCCTCGTGCTGATGGGGCTGGCGACGGTGCTGATCGGCCTTCTCCCCACTTATGCTCAGATCGGCATCTGGGCGCCCGTCCTGCTCGTCCTGCTGCGGCTGGTGCAGGGCTTCGCCGTCGGCGGCGAATGGGGCGGGGCGGTGCTGATGGCGGCCGAGCATGGCGACGCGGCGCGTCGCGGCTTCTGGGCGAGCTGGCCGCAGGCCGGGATTCCCGCCGGCAGCCTGCTCGCCGCCGGCGTGCTCGCCCTGATGGCCGGCTTTCAGGACGAGGCGGACTTCGTCGCCTGGGGCTGGCGGGTGCCGTTCCTGCTCTCCTTCGCCCTGGTCATCGTCGGCTGGTATATCCGCAACCGGGTTTCGGAGAGCCGGCTGTTCGAGGCTGCCGTCGAGGAGGCCGAGGCCCCGCCGAAGCTGCCGGCGCTCGAGGTCTTCAAGGAGCGCCCGCGGGCGATCCTGGTCGGATCGGGCCTGCGCTGGGGCGAGAATATCTCTTACTACATCCTCACAGCTTACTCTCTCAACTACCTGGTAGAGAATGCGGAAGAGTCCCGCAGCCTCGCCTTGAACGCCTTGCTGATCGGCGCTGTCATCCAGTTCTTCGCCATACCCGCCTTCGCCCGCCTGTCGGACGCGATCGGCCGGCGCCCGGTCTACGCCTTCGGCGGTTTCGCGCTCGCCGGATGGAGCTTCGCCTTGTTCCCGCTGCTCGGCAGCGGCCAGGATCTCGCCATCTTCACCGCCTTGGTCGTCGGCCTGGTGCTCCACGGCGCGATGTACGGGCCCCAGGCGGCGTTCATCACCGAGCTCTTCCCGACCCGGATCCGCTATTCCGGCGTCTCGATCGCCTATCAGCTCACCTCGATCGTCGCCGGCTCGCTCGCCCCGATCGTCGCCGTCTCGCTCTACCAGATCAGCCAGTCGGCGCTGCCGGTGGCGATCTATCTGGCGGCCAGCTGCGCGGTCAGCGGCGTGTCCGCCTTGCTCGCCAGGGAAACCAAGGGCGTCGAGCTCGCCGACATCCGCTGAGGGTCGCCTTCGCCTGGCGCGCATGGAGTCGAATATTTTATTCGATCCGGCAGCGCGGATTGCAGGCACGAAAAAGGCCGCCGGTCGCCCGGCGGCCTTCTCGATCGTTCCACCTGGAAAGGGTCAGGCCTGGGCCTGTTCGCCTTCCTCGGCCGGCTCGGGCGCGATCTCGCCGGGCTCGAGGCCTTCGACGCGCTCCTCGGTGAAGCCGGCGACGTCCTTCTCGAACATCTCGGCCATCACGTCGACACCCTGCTCCTGCAGCTCGGCCTCTTCGGGCGAGCGGGCGATGTTGACGTGGATGGTGACCGACACCTCCGGATGGAGCGCGATCTTCACGTCCTGGACGCCGATCGCCTTGATCGGGCGGTCGAGCACGATCTGGTTCTTGGCGACCTTGTGGCCTTCGGCCTCCAGCGCCTCGGCGAGATCGCGGGCGGACACCGATCCGTAGAGCTGGCCGGTGTTGGACGCCTGGCGGATGAGCTGGATCTTCAGCCCGTCGACCTTCTTGGCGTCCTTCTCGGCATCGCTGCGGCGCTCGGCGTTCTGGGCCTCGATCTTCTCGCGATTGGCCTCGAACACCTTGCGGTTGGCCTCGTTGGCGCGAAGCGCCTTCTTGCGCGGCAGCAGGAAGTTGCGGGCGTAACCGTCCTTCACTCTGACGACGTCGCCGATGGTGCCGAGCTTCTCGATCCTCTCGAGCAGGATGACTTCCATGACCCGGGCTCCTTACTTCACGACATAGGGGAGCAGGCCGATATGGCGGGCGCGCTTGATCGCGCGCGCCAGCTCGCGCTGCTTCTTGGTGCTGACCGCGGTGATGCGGCTGGGGACGATCTTGCCCCGCTCGGAGACGAAGCCCTGGAGCAGGCGGACGTCCTTATAGTCGATCCGGGGAGCATCCTTGCCCGAGAAGGGGCAGCTCTTGCGGCGGCGGAAAAATGGGCGTGCCATGTCGCTATGTCCCTCTCTTAGCCTTCGAACTCGTCACGGCCGCGGCTGGGGCGGTCGCCCCGGTCGCCCCGGTCGCCACGATCACCGCGGTCGCCGCGCGGGCCGCGATCGTCGTCGCGGTCGCCGCGACGCTTGTCGCGCTCGCCGCGGCGCATCATCACCGACGGGCCCTGCTCGTGCTCGTCGACCTTGATGGTCATGTAGCGGATGACGTCCTCGTTGATCTGGGTCTGCCGCTCGAGCTCGGCGACGACCGGCGCGGGCGCCTCGAAGTCGAGGGCGACATAGTGCGCCTTGCGGTTCTTCTGGATGCGGTAGGCGAGGTTGCGGAGGCCCCAGGTCTCGGTCCTGACGACCTTGCCGCCATTGTCCTCGACGATCTTGGTGGCGGTCTCCGCCAGCGCGTCCACCTGGGCCTGGGCCAGGTCCTGACGTGCGAGAAACACATGCTCGTAGAGAGCCATGCTCATGCGTCCTTGTCTTGGCCGATCGCTGACGCCGCCCAATGCGGTCGCCCCTCCGGCTGTCGTCTTCGCGATGCTTCAAAGCGAAAGCCGGGGCTGAAGGTCGCGCCTCCGCCCCGGATGCGGGCCACATGGCGGAGAAAGCGACGGAAATCAAGTCCGCCTTGCGCCCAGGCGGGCGCGTGGATAGGCGGGCAGCCGTTGTTCACGACCCAATCAAAGCCCTCCCCTTGATGAGGAGGGTTTGGGTGGGGTGGAGGTCGCGGCGGACACCGTGCCGGCGGAAACTCCACCCCCACCAACCTCCCCCATCATGGGGGAGGCTTTGGGTCAGGATGAGGGTCAGGCTATGCGCGCATTCATCTTCCCCGGGCAGGGGAGCCAGACGGTAGGGATGGGCAAGGCGATGGCGGAGGCGAGCCGCGCCGCCCGCGACGTGCTCGAAGAGGTGGACGAGGCGCTCGGGCAGAAGCTGTCCGCGCTCATGGCCGAAGGGCCGCTCGACACGCTGACTTTGACCGAAAATGCCCAGCCGGCGATCATGGCCAATGCGATCGCGACCCTGCGCGCCTCCGGTCTCGACGTGGCGGAGAAGGCCGATTTCGTCGCCGGCCACAGCCTTGGGGAATATAGCGCCCTGTGCGCCGCCGGCGCCTTCGACCTGGCGACGACGGCCCGGCTGCTGAGGCTGCGCGGCCAGGCGATGCAGGCGGCGGTGCCGGTCGGCGAGGGGGCGATGGCGGCCCTGCTCGGCGCCAGCCTCGAAGTTGCCCAGGCCGTGGCCGAGGCGGCGGCGCAGGGCCAGGTCTGCACCGTCGCCAACGACAATGATCCCAGTCAGGTGGTCATCTCCGGCCATCGGACGGCCATCGAGCGGGCCCTGGACATCGCCAAGGAGAAGGGCGCCAGGCGCGCCGTCCTGCTGCCGGTGTCGGCGCCGTTCCACTGTCCCCTGATGCAGCCGGCCGCGGATGCGATGGCGGATGCGCTGGCCGGCGCCGCGCTCGCCTCGCCGGCGGTCCCGGTCTATGCCAACGTCACCGCCGCACCGGCCGGCCAGCCCGACGAGATACGCGAGCTTCTCGTGAGGCAGGTGACCGGCATGGTGCGCTGGCGCGAGAGCGTCGTCGCCCTATGGGAGGCCGGCGTCACCCAATATGTCGAACTGGGCGGCAAGGTGCTCGGTCCGATGGTCAAGCGCATCGCGCCCGACGCCACCGTGATCAGCGTGGTCACCCCCGACGACGTCGACGCGCTCGTCAGAGAAATTTAGGACTCCACAGAACAGGGCAGAAGAAATGTTCGACCTTTCAGGAATGACCGCGTTGGTGACCGGCGCTTCGGGCGGGATCGGTTCGGCGATCGCCAGAGGCCTGGCTGCCCGGGGCGCGCGTCTGGCCGTCTCCGGATCCAATGCCGAGAAGCTCGAGAGCTTCCGCGCCGACCTGGGCGGCGACCATGTTGCGCTCGCCTGCAACCTCTCCGACGCCGCCGCGGTCGACGCGCTGGTGCCGCAGGCGGTAGAGGCGCTCGGCAAGCTCGACATCCTCGTCAACAATGCCGGCGTCACCCGCGACAATCTCGCCATGCGCATGAAGGACGAGGAGTGGTCCGACGTCATCCGGATCAACCTCGAGGCCGCCTTCCGGCTGGCCCGCGCGGCTCTGAAGCCGATGATGCGCGCCCGCCACGGCCGCATCATCTCGGTCACGTCGGTGGTCGGCGCGACCGGCAATCCCGGCCAGGCCAATTACGCCGCCTCCAAGGCCGGGCTCGTCGGCATGTCGAAGGCGCTGGCGCAGGAGGTAGCGAGCCGCGGCATCACCGTGAACTGCATCGCCCCCGGCTTCATCCGCTCGGCGATGACCGATGGCCTTCCGGAGGCGCAGAAGGAAGCGCTGCTCGGCCGTATTCCGATCGGCAAGCTCGGCGAGGGCGAGGACATCGCCGCGGCCGCCGTCTATCTGGCGAGCCGCGAAGCCGGCTACGTCACCGGCCAGACCCTGCACGTGAACGGCGGAATGGCGATGATCTGAGCGCGGCTCCGCCGGCATCGTCGACGAGCACGGCGCGGCGCACGGCCAGCGCCAGCACGATCAGCGCGGTGATCTGGCCGGCCGGGACCAAAGTCAGCGTGGCGAGCGGCCGCGCGAACAAGGGCGCGATCCAGACCAAGGCGAGCAGCGACTTCTCGAAGCCGAGGAAGCCGCGCTGCCGCCCGTCCGCGACCAGGAAGGCGCAGCCGATGCCGAGCAGGACGAAATCATAGTCGAGCACGTAGGGCGTCGACAGGATGGCGGCAGCGGCGACGGCGGCACCGCGCGGGCCGGGGCCCGCGAACCGCGCGGTCCACAAGGCCGCGCCGATCGCGGCCGCGGAGGTCATTCCCTGGACCGCGTAGGCGAGGTCGACGCCGCCGCCCCACATCCGGATCATCGCGAACGGGCTCTGTATCTTGCCCCAGCCGGTGGCACCCGCCTCGATCACGATCTGCCGGGTCAGCGGCAGCGAATCGAGGAAGGCCTGCCAGACCGGCCATCCCCACAGCATCAGGGTGAGGGCGACGAGCGCGCCCGAGGAAAAGGCCGCGCCGGCGAAGGCCCGCCCGTTGCGCGTCACGAGCAGCAGGGGCGGGATGATCAGCGCGAATTGCGGCTTGTAGACCAGGCAGCCGAGGAGGAGGCCGGCCAGGAGGGGGCGCCGCTCGAGCAGCAGCAGCCCGCCGCCGAGCAGCGCGGCGGTAAGGAAGCCGTTATGGCCGTGAGCGAGGCAGACCAGGACCACCGGCGCAGCGAGCACCGGCGGCAGCGCATCGCGGTGGGGCAGGATGCGCCGGACCACGGCAAGGGCTCCCGCCAGGGAGGCGCCCTGCCAGACGGCAAGCGCGGCGAGATAGGGGAGGAAGCCGAGCAGGGCGGCGACCAGCAGGAAAGGCGGCGGATAATGCCAGCCGTAGAAGGGAACCTCCCGATCGGCATGGGCCTCCTGCTGGACCCGATGATGGGCGCCCCAGTCCCAGGCATCGGCGGCGCGCCCCTCGATCGCCATCCGGCCCGCGGTCCAGACATTGGAGAAATCCGTGCCGAGAGGTCGCCCCCACCGGTCGAGCGTGCCCTGCGAGGTCAGCAGCAGGAAGAGGAGGAAAAGGAGGCTCGCCGCGCCGGCCACGCGGGCGACGGCGCGGACGCGGTCGGCGGTCAGCCAGCTTCCGTCGGCGAGCGATCTCCACATGGCGCTCTCATGCCGCCGCCCAAGGCAAGGAATGGTTAACGGCGCTGCCATGACTGTCGCGGGATGCCGGCGTCTATGTCGGGGCGCGGATCATGATCGGACGGGCGCAGCGGGGCCTGCCGCTGCATTGACCGGGAAGCCACCGCGCCGATACCTTGCCGGAGCTTGGGGCCTTCGCGCGCGCCCCTTGCCAGCGGCGGTAGCGAGCGGCTAGGGCGGGCTCAACAAGACAGCCTCTAGGGAAAGGTGGACTATGAGCGAGACTGCCGAACGCGTGAAGAAGATCGTCGTCGAGCATCTGGGCGTCGAGGGCGACAAGGTGACCGAGGAAGCGAGCTTCATCGACGATCTCGGCGCGGACAGCCTCGATATCGTCGAGCTGGTCATGGCCTTCGAGGAGGAGTTCGGGGTCGAGATCCCGGACGACGCCGCCGAGAAGATCACGACCGTCAAGGACGCGATCGATTACATCGAGCAGAACAAGGCCTGAGGCTTCTCGCGAGGCCTGCCGGTCCGCCTGGAGGTGGCCGAGCCGAAAGTTGAAAAAGCGGCTCCCCGTCCTAGGTCGGGGGGCCGCTCGTCGTTAGGAGATAGCACGCATGCGCCGTGTCGTGATCACCGGTCTCGGACTCGTCACCCCTTTGGGTGCCGACGTCGAGACCAGCTGGAAGAACATCCTCGCCGCGAAGAGCGGAGCGGGCCGGATCACCCGGTTCGATCCGACGGACTATGCCTGCAAGATCGCCTGCGAGGTGAAGCCCGCCGATCATGAATATGGCTTCGACCCGAACAAGCGCGTCGACCACAAGGTCCAGCGCCAGGTCGATCCGTTCATCGTCTTCGGCATCGACGCGGCTGGCCAGGCGCTCGAGGATGCCGGCCTCACCGACATGAGCGAGGCGGAGCGCTATCGCGCCGGCGTGTCGATCGGCTCCGGCATCGGCGGGCTTCCCGGCATCGAGTCGGAATCGCTGGTGCTGCACGAGAAGGGGCCACGCCGGGTCAGCCCGCATTTCGTCCATGGCCGGCTGATCAACCTCACCTCGGGCCAGGTCTCGATCAAATATGGTCTCATGGGACCCAACCACGCCGTCGTCACCGCCTGCTCGACCGGCGCCCACTCGATTGGCGATGCCGCCCGGATGATCTCGATGGACGATGCCGACGTCATGCTCGCCGGAGGCTCGGAAGGGGCGATCTGCCCGATCGGAATCGCCGGTTTCGCCCAGGCGAGGGCGCTGTCGACAGCCTTCAACGACGAGCCCGAGCGGGCCAGCCGGCCCTATGACGTCGCGCGCGACGGCTTCGTGATGGGCGAGGGCGCCGGCGTCGTCGTGCTCGAGGAATATGAGCGGGCGAAGGCGCGCGGCGCGAAGATCTATGGCGAGGTGGTCGGCTATGGCATGTCCGGGGACGCCTATCACGTGACGGCGCCGCATCCGGAAGGCGCCGGCGGCTTCCGGGCGATGCAGATGGCGCTGCAGCGTGCCGGAATGAACCCGGGCGACATCGACTATATCAACGCCCACGGCACGTCGACGCCGCTCGGCGACGAACTCGAGCTCGGCGCGGTCCGTCGGCTGTTCGGCGACGCCATCGGCAACCTCTCGATGAGCTCGACCAAGTCCGCCATCGGCCACCTGCTCGGCGGCGCCGGCGCGGTCGAGGCGATTTACTGCCTGCTCGCGCTTCGCGATCAGATCGTGCCGCCGACGCTCAACCTCGACAATCCGAGCGAGGGTACCGCCGGGGTCGATCTCGTCCCCCACCATGCCAAGGAGCGTCAGGTTCGGGCGGTCATCAACAACAGCTTCGGCTTCGGCGGCACCAATGCCAGCCTGGTGATGAAGGCCGTCTGACTTGAGGCTCGGCTGTCTGGTCGCCTCCCGCTCCGCAAGAGCGGGAACGGACATGCGGGCGCAGCGATGATCCGCCGGTGAAGCGTTTCCTCCTCCTTTTCCTGCCTGCTCTCGCCTTGGTCGCTGCGGGGGCGGCGCTCTGGCTGCTGTGGGTGGGGCCGGGGCCGACCGAAGAGCCCAAGACGCTCATCGTCGCCCAAGGATCGAGCCTGGCCCGCGTCGCCGATCAGCTCGAGGAGGCCGGCGTCATCCGCGGCAATGCCACCAGCTTCCGCGCCTTCGCGCGGCTGCTCGGCTCGTCCGACCCGGTCCAGGCCGGCGAGTTCCTGATCCCGGCCCGGCTCAGCGCCGACGGGATCCTGAACCTTCTCCAGCATGGTCGGCCGGTGCAGAGGCTGGTGACCATTCCCGAAGGCATGCCGTCGGTGCTCGTCCACGAACGGCTGGCCCGCAATCCCTATCTGACCGGGGACATCCCGGTTCCCGCGGAGGGGTCGGTCCTTCCCAACAGCTACAGCTTCCAACGCGGCGAAAGCCGGGCAGCCGTGCTCGGGCGTATGCAGGCGGCGATGCGCGCCGAGCTGTCCCGCCTGTGGGCGCAACGCCGGCCGGATATCGCGGTGTCGACGCCACGGGAGGCGATCATTCTCGCCTCGATCGTGGAGAAGGAGACGGCCAAGCCATCCGAGCGGCGGATGGTGGCCGGCGTCTATACCAACCGGCTGAAGGCGGGCATGCCGCTCGGCGCCGATCCCACGGTCATCTATCCGGTGACGCGTGGGCGCCCGCTGGGCCGCCGCATCCTCCGCTCGGAGCTGCGGGCCGACAATGGCTACAACACCTATGTCCGGGCCGGCCTGCCCGTCGGTCCGATCGCCAATCCCGGCCGCGCGTCGATCTCGGCCGTGCTCAATCCGGAGACGACCGACGCACTCTATTTCGTCGCCGACGGCACCGGCGGCCACATCTTCGCGAGGACGCTCCAGGAGCACAATGCCAATGTCGCCCGCTGGTACGCGATCCGGCGCGCGCGCGGCGAGATGTGAGGGCCGGGCAAGGGGGCCGACACGCTTGGATCGGATCGTGATCCTGATAGCATCGGATCATCCGGTCCAGCGTCAGATCTATCGAGATTTCCCGATGATCGAATAATCTCGTCCGACCAGAAATCGACTAGTCCAGCCAGCCTTTCTTCTCGCCGGTGGCGGCGAGCCGGACGAGGAGGAAGGCGATGGCGAGCACGCCGATGCCGAGGGGCTGGAGCCCGGCGCCGCTGGCCAGGAAAACCCATCCCCAGTCGATCGCGAGGGCGATGAGCGAGATCCAAAGGACGAGGCGCGACCATTCACGCGCCAGGGCCAGTCCGAACGAGCCGATGGCGCCGGCAAAGACCCCGACGGCGTAGGCGCCGGAGACCCAGAAGGGCATGGCGATGCCAGGCGCGGGTGGCGCGAAGACGCCTCCCAGGATGCCGACATGACCGAAATAGAAGGCCACGCCGACCAGGTTCCAAAGCAAGGCGATGAACCCGACGAGACGAAGCCAGCTGGGTGGCCTCGCGCCGATGACGTTGCTCATGTCCGCCCTCCCTGTTCCCCCGAACCGGAAGTTAACGTTTCGCGGGCGAAATGCAAATCAGCGCGCATCGGATGGCCCGGTGGGGCCAAGATGCCAGGGCGTTCATCGAAGCAGTGCCGGCAATTCTACTTGAGTGGGGGACCCATCTGCTTGTCGATGCGCCGCTTTCTCATGGCGAGGCGCGAATTCGAGGCCTTTGGCGGACTCAGAAGGAGAGTCTTCGGCGCTCCAGGCCGGGCCGGTCGAGCACGGCCACCGGATCCACCGTTACCTTGCCTGCGGCAGGGCAGGCGTGGATCATCAGCAGATCGTCGATCATCAGACCCGAATCGCCGTCGAACAGGATGAGATCGCCCCGTCGCAGCGGCACGCCGTCGGCGATCGGTTCTCCCAGCCCCCGCTGCTCGTCGGCAAAGCGCGGCGCGGCGAGGCCGCACAGCGCCAGCGAGAGCTGGACGAGGCCCGCGCCGTCGATGCCGTTGAAGCTGCGCCCGCCGGCCAGGTAGGGCGTGCCGATCAGCCGCTCCGCGACCACCACCGGATCCTCGTCATGCTCGTCGATGCGACGAAGATGGCTCAGCGACACGCAGCCATATTCGGTACCCAGGCACGCGCCCTGTTCGGTCCCGTGCAGCCTCGATCCCATCGGCAGCGAGGCCAGCACCGGCGAGGTCACCAAATCGTCGGCCGCCACCGGCGCGCATCTTTCGCAGACGATATGGGTCGGCGGACTGGGAGCGGCGAGTTCGATCGCCTCGACATAGCCGACGACATGGTCATTCTCGCAGAAGCCCCACGCCCACCCTCCGGCATATTCGAGCACCGCGAAGCCTTCGCCGGGAAGCAGTTCCGACGCGATTTCGGCGGCCGCATCGGGCTCGATGCGCACGAAAGTCGAATGGGCGCCGCAGCTGCGCATCACCGGCCGCGCATAATGCGGCGCGATCACCCGGCCCGCCAAGGCGATGTCGGCGAGATCGTGGCGATAGGCGTTGATGCGCGCATCCAGCGGCAGCGACGGTCCCGAAAGCCCGTAACGCTCAGCCGTGCTGGAGGATGAGCCCCCGTTCCCGGGCGACTTTCTTGCTGGAGCCGTCCTGCTCGAGATTGCGTTCGAAGCTTTCAAGGAATTCCTGTCCAACACTGGTCCTGGCGACGAAGACATTGCGGCGGTCGGTCTCATCGCGAACGCGGCGCAGATAGCCGAGCGAGCCGAGTGTGTTCAAGGCGCGCGTGATCACCGGCTTCGACACGCCCAATATATGGGCGAGGCCACGGACCGTGTGCGGACCCGGCGTGAGGTAGACGAGCAGCATCAGGGCCATCTGCCGGTTGGTCAGGTCCGGCTGACCAGACCGGACATAGTTGATCAGGGTGTGCATCCAGCTTCTGAGCGCTTGCTCCGACACGGCGCTTGCTCCGAAATGATTGGAGGAAAGGACGTTTCGGCAATTAAACCAGCAAGTACCCGTTTCGTTTCCGACCAATCCGGAATTCTGCTGAAAAATGAAGCACGATCCGCTTTTCCAGGCCAGATCCTAGCGCGGATAGCGGTTCCGGATCGCTTGCCAGGCGGCGCGAAGACCGAGAGCGTCGCCGCCCTTCGGTCGGCCCGGCTTGGCCGCGGATCGCCATGCGAAAGTGTCGAAATGGGCCCAGGCCGTTCCTTCCGGCACGAACCTCTGCAGAAAGAGGGCCGCCGTGACCGCGCCGGCCATCGGCGCCTCCGAGACGTTGCCGAGATCGGCGATGTCGGACGACAGCATGTCGTCATAGGGCTTCCACAACGGCATCCGCCAGAGCGGATCGGACACGGCGGTGCCGCATTCGAGCAGCGTCGCGGCAAGACTGTCCTCGTTGGCGAAGAGAGCCGGCAGGTCGGGGCCGAGCGCGATCCGCGCCGCCCCGGTCAGCGTCGCGAAATCGAGGATCAGCTCCGGCTCCCTTTCGGCGGCGAGCGTGAGCGCGTCGGCGAGGATGAGGCGCCCTTCCGCATCGGTATTGCCGATCTCCACGCTGAGGCCCTTGCGGCTGCGCAGCACGTCGCCCGGTCGGAACGCGGCACCGGAAACGGCATTCTCGACCGCCGGGACGACCAGGTGCAGCCGCACCGGCAGGTTCGCCTTCATCACCAGCCGGGCCAAGGCGAGGGCGTGCGCCGCCCCGCCCATGTCCTTCTTCATCAGCCGCATGCCCGCGGACGGCTTGATGTCGAGGCCTCCCGAATCGAAGCAGACGCCCTTGCCGACCAAGGCGATGCGGGGATGGCGCTGGTCGCCCCATTCCAGCTCGATCAGCCGGGGTCCCCGCTCCGGCGCCGCCGCGCGGCCGACCGCTGCCACCATCGGGAAGCCAGAGTCGAGCGCCTCGCCGGTCGTCGTGCGGATCCGTGCGCCGAATTCGGCGGCGACCTCCTCGGCGGCCGATTGCAGCTCCGCCGGCCCGAGATCGCCTGCCGGCATGTTGACGAGATCGCGGACCAGGTAGACCGAGCCGGCAATGTCGACGGCTTCGCCAACCCGGGCCGGATCGTCGGTGAGCAGCACGCGAGGCCCTTTCGGTTCCTTCGCCACGCGGTAGCGGTCGAAGCGATACTGGCCGAGCAGCCAGCCCAGCATCGCCGGCCCGGGACTGCGGCCCTCGACCCGATAAGTCCCTTCCGGCAGGGATTCCGCGGCCTTGGCCAGGCACCAGGGGCTGAGCTCGTCGACATTGGCGACTCCGAGCACGGCCGACCAGCCGTCGCGCTCGCCCGGCAGCACGGCGAGCTGGAAACCGTCGCCCCTGAAACCCTGGGCCTGCGCCGCCTGGCGGGCGCGATCGGGCTGGGCCGCGAGCCAAGCGTCGAAACACTTGCGGTCGACGAGCTGGAGCGGCGTGGCCGGCTGCCCGCGGTCGGGCTGGAGGAGGTCGGCGAGGTCTGGCATGCTGGTCCCCTATCACCATCGGGACGGGGGGTTCAAATGCGGCGAATCCTGTTGTGTCTGCTGGCCATTCTCGCCGGCGCGTGCTCGCTGCGCGGGGCCCTGGAGACGATGACGGCGCCGGAGGATCGCGCCTTTGCGCAGGAGGTGGTCGAGCGGTTGCGGCGCGGCGATCAGGCCTGGCTGCAGCGGCATTTCGATCCGGAGCTCTGGGCGCAAAGCGCGAAGCAGCTACCGCAGGTGCCGTCCCTGTTCCCGGCGGACGCCGGCACGACCGAGATCACCAGCTTCCAGACGTCGACTTCGGTCGCCAACGGAGCGACCCGGCGCGAGCGGCGATTCACCCTGGTCACCCATGGCGGGGGGCGATGGACCGTGACCAGCTTCCAGACCTATTCGGTCGGCGGGCCAGACCGGATCGTCCAGTGGCAGGTCGTTCCCCACGAGACCGCGCCGCCCGAGCTGCGGATGCTCGATGCCGTCGACCGGGCGCTACCCTGGATCTGGGGCGGACTGCTTTTCCTCGTCGCGGCCATCGCCGCGCTGATCTTCTGGCTGATGCGGCGCAGCCGCCGCCGGCGCGACGCTCAGAGCGGAACGCCGTAAAGATCATGCTCGTCGGCATCCTCGACCAGAAGCTCGACGATGTCGCCCGGAGCGAGATGGCCAGCGTCGCGGAGATGGACCTCGCCGTCGATCTCGGGCGCATCCGCCTTGGAGCGGCCGGTCGCGCCGCCTTCCTCGCCGACGGCGTCGATGATCGCCGAGATCCTGCGGCCGACCTTGGCCTGCAGCTTTGCGGCGGAGATGGCGGCACTCGTCGCCATGAAGCGCTCGTAACGCTCCTGCTTCACCTCTTCGGGGACGATGCCCGGAAGATCATTCGCCGCGGCGCCCTTGACCGGCTCGAACTTGAAGGCGCCGACCCGGTCGAGCTGGGCCTCGTCGAGCCAATCGAGCAGGTAGGCGAAATCCTCCTCGGTCTCGCCGGGGAATCCGACGATGAAGGTCGATCGGATCGCGATGTCCGGGCAGATGTCGCGCCAGCGCCGGATCCGCTCCAGCACCTTGGCCTCGTTCCCCGGCCGCTTCATCGCGCGCAGCACCTTCGGGCTGGCATGCTGGAAGGGGATGTCGAGATAGGGCAGCACCAGCCCCTCGGCCATGAGGGGGATGACCTGGTCGACGTGCGGATAGGGATAGACGTAGTGGAGGCGCACCCAGGCGCCGAGCCTGCCGAGCTCGCGGGCGAGGTCGGTCATGTGGGCGCGCACCTCGCCACCATGCCAGGGCCAGGCGGCATGGCGGAGGTCGACGCCGTAAGCCGACGTGTCCTGGCTGATGACCAGCAGCTCCCTCGTGCCCGCCGCGACCAGCTTCTCGGCCTCGCGCAGGACCGCGTCGGGTCGGCGGCTGACCAGGTCCCCCCGAAGCGAGGGGATGATGCAGAAGGCGCAGCGATGATTGCAGCCCTCCGAGATCTTCAGATAGGAATAATGGCGCGGGGTCAGCTTCAGGCCGGCATCGGGGACCAGGTTCAGATAGGCCGAGGGCGGCATCGGCGCCGCGACATGGACGGCCCCGACCACTTCCTCATATTGCGCGGCGCCGGTGACGGCGAGCACGTCCGGGAAGCGCGCGCGAATGACGTCCGCTTCCTTTCCCATGCAGCCGGTGACGATCACCCGTCCGTTCTCGGCAATCGCCTCGCCGATCGCGGCGAGGCTCTCCTCCTTGGCGGAATCGAGGAAGCCGCAGGTATTGACCAGCACGACGTCGGCGCCGGCATAGTCCGGCGAGAGCGCGTAGCCGTCGCTCCTGAGCTTGGTCAGGATGCGCTCGGAATCGACCAGCGCCTTCGGGCAACCGAGCGAGACCATGCCTACTTTGGGCGGGGAGGGAAGCTCTATTTCCATGAGAGGCGCGCGACATAGTGTCTCGACTCGGAAATGTCACCGGGCGTGCCTCGATTGTCGCACCTGACCGCTCGACCAGTCTTGGTACGGTCGACCTCGGCGGCTAGTGAAACGGCACGCGGCGAAGAGGAGGATCGGGGTGCGTCTCATCATGATGGGCGGGATTGCGGTAGGGTTCTTCCTCGCCTTCCTTCCCGATCAGCCCGTTGCCGCCGTTCCGGGCATGTCCCAGTCCGCTACCGGAAGCGAGTCCGCTCGCTGGCAGCGCCACGCCGCCCTGGTCACCATCGCGCGCGACGAGTGGGGGATCGCCCATGTCCGTGGGCGGAGCGACGCCGACGCGGTGTTCGGCATGATCTATGCGCAGGCCGAGGATGACTTCAATCGCATCGAGACCAACTATCTGACCGCGCTCGGCCGGCTGGCGGAAGCCGAAGGGGAGGGGGCGGTCTGGCAGGATCTTCGGCAGCGGCTGTTCATCGATCCTGCCGATCTCCGGGCGCGCTACGCCGCCAGCCCGGAATGGCTTCGCCAGCTGATGACCGCCTGGGCGGACGGGCTCAATTTCTACCTCCACTCCCATCCCGAGGTGCGCCCGCGCGTTCTGACCCGCTTCGAGCCGTGGATGGCGCTGAGCTTCTCCGAAGGAAGCATCGGCGGCGACATCGAGCGGATATCCTTACCCGCGCTGGAGGCCTTCTACGCGCGGCGCGCCGCGCCGCCGGGCCCGGAAGCACGGCTCGCCGACCGGGAGCCGACCGGGTCGAACGGAATCGCCATCGCGCCGGCACTCACGGAGGCGGGGCGGCCGCTGCTGCTCATCAACCCGCATACCAGCTTCTTCTTCCGCGCCGAGCTGCAGATGACGAGCGAGGAGGGGCTGAACGCCTATGGCGCCGCAACCTGGGGCCAATTCTTCGTTTATCAGGGGTTCAACGACCGCGCCGGCTGGATGCACACGTCGAGCGGGGTCGATGTCGTCGACGAGTATCTCGAGACGATCGTTCGCCGCGACGGCCGGTTCTTCTACCGCTACGGGCGCGAGGAGCGACCGGTCGAGACGTCGAGCGTGACGATCGCCTACCGGACCGCCGAAGGCGGGCGGGCGGAGCGCCGGTTCGACGTTCATCACACCCATCATGGGCCGATCGTCCGGCAGGAAGGCGACCGGTGGGTCAGCGTCGCGCTGATGCACCGGCCGGTCGAGGCGCTGAGCCAGTCCTTCCTGCGCACCAAGGCGCGCACCTTTGCGGACTATGCGCGGGTCATGGAGCTGAAGGCGAACAGCTCGAACAATACCATCTATGCGGACGCCGACGGCAATATCGCCTATCTCCATCCCCAGTTCGTGCCCCGGCGCGACGACCGCTTCGACTTCACCCGACCCGTCGACGGCAGCGATCCCGCGACCGACTGGCGGGGCCTGCACGAACTCGGCGAGCTTCCCCGGCTGCACAACCCGTCCAACGGCTGGATCCAGAACACCAACAACGCCCCCTGGTCGGCCGCCGGAGTGCACAGTCCGCGCGCGGCCGACTTTCCCCGATACATGGACATGTTTGGCGAGAATCCGCGCGGCGTGCATGCGCTGCGCCTGCTCGAAGGCTCCGGAGGGTGGACGCTCGACCGGCTCCAGCAGGCGGCCTACGATCGCTGGTTGCCGGCTTTCGAGACGCTGATCCCGAGGCTTGCCGAAGCCTGGGACCGGGCCGATCCGTCGGCCGAGCGAAGGCGCCGCCTCGCCGATCCCGTGCGGCTGCTGCGCGAGTGGTCCCGGAGCTGGTCGACCGACTCGGTCGAGACCTCGCTCGCGGTCTTCTGGGGCGAGGCGCTGCTTGAGCGGGCGTCGGACGGCCGCTGGGGCCCCGGCATGACCAGCTACGAGGCGATGGCGGCGCTACCGCCCGAGCGGCTGTTCGACGCGCTCGACGACGCGATCGGCCGGCTGGAGCGCGACTTTGGCCGCTGGCGAATCCCTTGGGGCGAGATCAATCGCTTCCAGCGGCTCACGGGCGACATCGTCCAACCGTTCACGGACGATGGCCCGAGCCTTCCGGTCGGATTCCCGTCGGCGCGGTGGGGAACGCTCGCTTCCTTTGGCGCCCGATCATGGCCGGGAACGCGGCGCTGGTACGGCACCAGCGGCAACAGCTTCGTCGCCGTCGTCGAGTTCGGCGATCGCCCGCGGGCACGGGCGGTGAGCGTGGGCGGCCAGAGTGGCGATCCGCGCTCGCCGCATTTCAATGACCAGGCGGCGCGCTACGCCGCCGGCGATCTGCGACCGGTCCATTTCGAGCCGGACGACGTCGCGGCAAATGCGAGGCGCACCTACCGTCCCGGCGAATGATCTCTATTTCAGCGTCGGCGTGGTATAATTGGCATGGCCGGGCGGCACCTTGAACGCGGCCTCGCGGCTGACGCTGGGGACAATCTCGACGATCCGGTCGCCGGCTCGGAGCTGCTCGCAATCCCGTTCCCAAAAGCCGATCGGCTGTCCGCTGCGATAGACCCGAAGGCCCAGTCCCGTCGTGATCTGGGCCAGTGGCTTACCATATTCCTCGGGTCGTGCCTCGCGCTCGGCCAGCCGGACCCGGCCCTGGGTCGAAGCCAGGTCGGCGATATAGTCGGCGATGTTGGGACCATGAGCGGAGCCGGCGAGGAGCAGTCCCGCGAAGCTCACCGGATTGATGACGGTGGTGGCACCGGCCTGGCGGGCGGGAAGCTCATTGTCCTCGGCTCTCACCGCGATGCTGATCTTGAGGTCGGGAGCGAGATGCCGGGCCGTCAGGCAGATCAGGATCGAGGTATCGTCGCGGCCGGCGGAGATGATCAGCACCTTCGACTGCGCTACCCGCACGGCTTCCAGCGTCTTGTCTCGAGTCGCATCACCCTGGAGCACGGCGCAGCCGAGCGACTCGGCCGAAGCGATCGCCGCCGGGTCCGGGTCGACGACCACGATGCAGTCCGATTTCGTGCCGCGGGCGATCAACTCGACGACGGCCTCGGAGCCGCTCGTGCCGAAGCCGGCGATGACGACATGGTCGGTGAGCTTCTTCTGTATGCGCGCCATGATCCAGCGGTCCCAGGTTCGCCGCAGCACGAACTGATAGGCCGTGCCGAGGAAGATCAGAATGAAGAAGATGCGGATCGGCGTCACCACCAAAGCATCGAAGGTCCGTGTGTGCGGTGAGATGGGGACGATGTCGCCGTAGCCGGTCGTCGTGATGCTCACCGCGGTAAAGTAGATGACGTCGCTGAACGTGATGTGCCCGTCGAGATTGTCGCGCAGGCCGTCACGCTCGAACCAGTGAACGGCGACGACGAAGACGAGCATGACGACCACCAGCGCGATCCGCCAGGCGAACGAGACCCAGGGGGATGTTCGCGACTTCCGGCGCAACGTCAGCAGCTCGGGCCCGGTCGGGCGCAGGCTCATGCGCCGTAGCGTCCCGCGAGCTCGGCCATCGAGCCTTCATGCGTGAGATCGAGATGGAGCGGCGTCACCGCAACGTAGCCATCGGCGACCGCCTCGAGATCGGTGGTGTGCCCCGGCGTGTGCAGGACCGGACGCAGACCGAACCAGTAATAATTGTAGCCCCGCGGATCGGTGCGCCGGTCGATATGGAGCCGGCCGTAATCGCGAATGCCCTGCCTGACCACGCGAATGCCGCGCACCTCGCTCGGCGGCAGCGCCGGGAAGTTGACGTTGACCAGCGTCCGCGGCGCCATCGGCCGGCCGATCAGCGGGCGCAGCACCTCGTCCGCCCAGGCTTCGGCGGCGGCGAACGGGACCGTATCGCCCATGCCCTCGCGGGGATAACCCTGGCTCAGCGCGATCGAAGGGATACCGGCGAGCGCGCCCTCCATCGCCGCCGAGACCGTGCCCGAATAGGTCACGTCCTCGCCCAGATTGGCGCCGCGATTGACGCCCGCGAGGATGAGGTCGGGCGGCGCGTCCTTCATGATCCACGCGATCGCCATCATCACCGCGTCGGTCGGCGTTCCGGTGACGCAGAATCGCTTGTTGCCGAGCTTGCGTAGGCGCAGCGGCATGGAGAGGGTGAGCGAGTGTCCGGCGCCGGATTGTTCCTCGGTCGGCGCAACGACCCAGACGTCGTCCGAGAATTCGCGAGCAATGCCTTCCAGCACCTCCAGCCCGCGCGCATTGACGCCGTCGTCGTTGGTGAGGAGGATCCGCATCGGCTTCGGCTTAGGGGCATTACCCGTTTCGAGGCAAGGCCGCCGCCCGCAACATCCGCTGCGTTCTCGCGTTCATCCGGACAAGCTATCGCAAGGAGGAAAGAATGCGGGTCCCGCACAACAGTTGCGTTCTCGTCGCCGACGGCCGGAAGATGCTCTTCTTCCGCAACGAAGGAGACGGCGAGTATCCGAATCTGGAAGTCGAGCGGAAGCGGGAGGAGGAGAATCCCGCGGATCATGTCCAGGGCACCGATCGGCCCGGCCGCTCGTTCGTCAGCGCCGGCTCGCCTCGGACCGGCAGTGCGGTCAGCGCCGGCGCGAACAATCGCAGCGCTTTTTCGGAGACCGACTTCCACCAGCTCCAGGAGGACCGGTTCGCCGCGGAGGCCGCGGAGCTGCTGAAGGAGAGGGCGCTGAGGAACGACTTCGACGCCTTGATCGTGGTCGCTCCGCCGAAGACCCTGGGCGAGCTTCGCAAGCATTATCACAAGGAGGTGGAGAAGCGACTGTCCGGGGAAATCGCCAAGGATCTCACCAACATGCCGGTCGAGGAGATCGAGAGGATATTGCAGGCGGAATGAGCGGCTCCAAGCGGACGCGAAGAGGCCCCGCCGGCCGTGCCGGCGGGGCCCTTTTCATCCGTCGTGAACGTTCAGTCCTGGTTGCGCCGGGCGAGCCGCCGCCGTGCCACCAAGGCCGCCGCCGCCGCGCCGAAGAGCAGCAGCATCGGCGGTGCCGGAACCGGATGGCCGCCGGTCGAGGTCGAGCCATGGCCGCCGCTCGAGGTCGAGCTGGAGGTCGACGAGCTGGTGCTGGAGCTGGTGCTCGAGCTCGTGCTGGAGCTGGTGCTCGAGCTGGTACTCGTGCTCGATCCGCCGGTGCTCGACGAGGTCGAGGTGCTCGTCGCCCCGAAGCTGCTCGATGAAACGATGCCGCTCGACGTCGAGATGTTGATGGTCGTCCGGCCCCCGCTGGAGCTTCCGCCGAAGAAGCCGCCGCTGAAGAAGCCGCCGCCGAATCCGCCACCGCTGCTGCCGCCGATCACGATCGGCACGCCGCTGCTGCCGCTGCTCGCCACCGCGACGGGCGGCGGCGGCGGCGGCGGCACGAACATCGGCGGAACGATGGTTCGCGTCGTGGTGACCGTCTGGGGCGTGGCGGCGCAGGCCACACGCCGGACGGTGCGGCGAACGGTGCGGCGCTGAGCGCTCCGGACCTGCCCCTTCGCCTTTGCGTGGCTGACCACCGCCGGCCGCTGCGGCGGGTTTTCGGCGACATGGACGGCACCGCCGCCGATGATCGCTCCGCCGCAAGTGCAGGCGCAGAGTTTCGCCAAAGCCATTCTTACTGACATAACCTGCATCCCGTTCCTGCCGGCCCCTTCATTGGCATCGCGCCAATATCCAGCACCGCTATGGTCTAGGCAGGAGATGCAAACGTTCGGTTTAAGCGCAAGCGCGTTAACCATCTTCATGCCCGGAATCGGGCCGTTTCGGCCTCTACATGGATCTTCCGTCCCATTACAGAACAGGCCGGCGTGGCGAATGAACGAATTCAGGGCGCCGCGCGATCAGCACTTTGGTTAACGGCCCCGGCTCCGCTTCGGCGCGAATCGGTTCGGCGGGCAAAGGCGATCCCCCGTCCGAACCGTGCGAGGTCAAGGAGAAAAATGGATTTTCGGGCTGTTTGAGTGACTTGTGCTTGACCCTCGCCATCTGTATAGGCCCGGACTGGGGCGGGAGGCAAAATTTTCAGGACATATGCGCCCGCACCCTGTCCGGCACGCCAATTGCGTCGCCGAGGCATCGCCCGCTCGGCATTGCCGGGAGACGAGGAGTGGAGGGGTATGGCAACGGCTCACAGTGACGCGTTGAATCCGCAATTTGGCGGTGGCTATCGGCCAAGCGCCAATGAAGAGTTCATGAACCCGGAGCAGCTGGCCTATTTCAGGAGCAAGCTGCTCACATGGAAGGACGAGATTCTCAAGGAATCACGCGAGACGATGACGGCTCTCGCGAGCGGGCCGCTTCAGGAGGCCGACCTGACCGACCGCGCCTCGAGCGAGACCGACTGGGGCATCCACCTGCGTACGCGTGATCGCCAGCGCAAGCTCATCGCCAAGATCGATGCCGCGCTGCGCCGTATCGAGACCGGCGAATATGGCTTCTGCGAGGTGAGCGGCGAGCCGATCTCGCTGGCGCGGCTCGAGGCGCGGCCGATCGCGACGATGACGGTCGAAGCCCAGGAGCGCCACGAGCGCAACGAGCGGATCTCTCGCGACGACTGATACGAGAAACGCCGCCTCGGGAGCCCGGGGCGGCGTTTTTTCTCGGGTTTCGTCCGGCGAGGCCGGCCCGGGCTGCGAGCCGGCCGGCGCGGATGGTCAGAGGCCCGAAATCTCCTCCTTGACCCTCAGTTTCTCCTTCTTGAGTCGGGCGAGTGTCGCCGCGTCGGGCATTGGGCGCTGGCTTTCTTCACTGATCCGGGCCTCGAGACCCGCATGCTTGGCCTGAAGAGCCGAAACGTGCGCCTGGTGCATACCCATCTCCTTCTTCTTGGACTGTTCAAGTCTAACCCGCGGACCGCGCCTTGTCTCCCTCGATCCGATGGCCGAACAGATATGTACGACAAGCGGTTGAGGGATTATCAATGCCCGATTGACCCGATGAGGAGCGAGGGCAACTCATGGAAAGGTACGACTCGGCCTATCTGGATCCGGCTTCGCGACTCGCCGGCCTGCGTACGGAGCACAGGGATCTCGACGCCGCTATCGACGCGCTGCGCAGCATGGCGGCGCCGGACCAGCTCCAGCTGGCGCGCCTGAAGAAACGCAAGCTGAGATTGAAGGACGAGATTGCGGTAATCGAGGACATGGCCGTCCCGGACATCATCGCCTGACTTGAGGCGGTAGCTTCTGCCGTCTCGCCTGTCCCTCGACCGGACAAGTCGGCCGCAAGGCGCAAGTCCCTGGTTTTTCCCGTTTCCGCGGAAAGGGCCCTGTGGCATGGGGGCGCCATGGCCGACGACGAACCCCACGCGCAACTGACGTCCAAGCTGGTGGACTCGCTCTACGTGGAGGCGATGCTGCTGGCGGACGAGGCGCGCGGCTATTTCGACAGCGCCGCCCGCGACGATCGGCTCGCTCTCGATGCGGCCGATCGCGTCGGCTTCTCGTGCGAGTCGCTTAAGGTGACGACGCGGCTGATGCACATCATCGCCTGGCTGCTGACGCAGCGCGCCGTCGCAGCGGGCGAGCTGACGCCGCACCAGGCGGGTGAGCCCGATCGCCGGCTCGGCACCGGCCCGACCAGCGACGAGGACTTGCTGCCGCGCCTTCCGGGACCGGCGGCCGCCCTGATCCGTTCCAGCGAAGAGCTCTATGAGCGCATCCGCCGCATCGACGAGGGCCGATTCGGCGAAGCGCCGCATGCCAGCCCGGCGCGCGGCCTCCTGAGCCGGCTCGAACGATCGCTCTGACGACTGCGGGCTGGCCCAAAGACACTTGCCTGGGCCCGCCGCGCTGCGCAAAGGCAACGGGCTCAGGGTCGTGCCGTTCGCCACGGCGGCCGCGCGACCGGATACGGGAGGCGATATGGTCATGGAGATGGCCGGCGGCTGCGCCTGCGGACGGATCCGCTACCGCGCGACGATCGAGAATGACGATGCCTATCTGTGCCATTGCCGGATGTGCCAGCGCGCCACCGGCGGCGTGTCCGTCGCCTTCAAGGGCGTGCGCAAGGCCGACGTTTCCTGGCAGGCGGAGCCCGACTGGTATGTCTCCTCGCCGATCGCTCGAAGGCCCTATTGCCGTGACTGCGGAACGTCGCTGGGCTTCGCCTTCCCGGACAGCGACCATATGGACCTGACCATCGGATCGTTCGACGATCCTTCGCGGTTCCGGCCGGCGCACCATTTCGGGGCAGAGAGCCTTCACCGCGCCTGGCTCAATACCGAGGGCCTGCCGGAATATCGCACCGAAGACCACAAACCCGTGGTCGACAGATGGATGACCGCTCTTGGCAAGCTCCCCGACTGACCGAAGCTTCGTCGCCGCCGACGGTTGCCGCCTGGCCTGGCACGAACTGGGCGAGCCGGGTGCGCGCGCCGTGCTGCTGCTCCATGGGCTCTTCTCCAACGCCGAGACGAACTGGATCAGGTTCGGCCATGCCGCCGCGATCGCGGCGCGCGGCCTCCGCGCGATCATGCCGGATCTGCGGGCGCATGGCGACAGCGATGGCCCGCATGATCCCGCCGCCTATCCCCCCGACATCCTGGCCGAAGACGGCCTGGCGCTGATCCGTCATCTCGGCCTCGAAGACTATGATCTCGGCGGCTATTCGCTGGGCGGCCGCACCGCCGTCCGGATGGTGGCGCGCGGGGCGAGGCCGGCGCGCCTCGTGGTCGCCGGCATGGGGCTGGAAGGCTTGCTCGATACCGGCGCCCGCTCCGACCATTTCAAGCGGATCCTCGAGGGATTGGGGACCCATAAGCGCGGCTCGCCGGAATGGATGGCCGAGGCCTTCCTGAAGACCACCGGCGGCGACCCCAAGGCGCTGCTGCCGCTGCTCGACAGCTTCGTCGACACGCCCGAAGACGTGCTGCGCGGCTTTGAAATGCCGGTCCTCGTCCTCTCCGGCACCGATGATCACGATAACGGCTCGTCGGAGGCGCTCGCCGCCCTGCTCCCCCACGGACGCCATGTCGAGGTGCCGGGCAACCATATGAGCGCCGTCACCAAGGCCGATCTCGGCCGCGCCATCGCCGATTTCCTCGCCTCTTGACCAGCATGCGGCGGCGGGCGCAGGAGCGGCGCAGTTCCTGAAAGCAAGGATGAGGACGTCATGATCAAGAGCAGCGTTTCGCGGCTGGCCATCGCTATCGGCGCCTGTCTCGCGGTCGCCTGCACCGCCGCCGTCGCCGGCGGGCAGACGCCGGCGGCCGAGGCCGCGCCGGCCCGGCCCAAGTCGGGTACGCCGACCGTCGCCGAGGCCGATGCCTTCGTCGCCGCCGCCGAGCGCGAGTTGGCCGGCTTCTCTGTCCTGAACAGCCGCGCCCAGTGGGTGAACTCGACCCACATCACGCTGGACACCGACGCGCTCGCCGCCCATTTCGGAACGATCGGGACCGAGATGGGTGTCCGGCTCGCCGGCCAGGCGGCGCGCTTTCAGAATGTCCCCGGCCTGAGCTTCGACACCCAGCGCAAGCTGAACATCCTGCGCAGCGGGCTCGTCCTCCCGGCGCCGACCACCGAAGGCGCCGCGGCCGAGCTCAACCGCATCTCCACCGACCTTCAGTCGCAATATGGCCGCGGCCGCGGCACGATGGCTGGCGAGACCCTGACCGGCAACGAGATCGAGGCGCGGATGGGCACCGTGCGCAACCCCGAGCAGCTTCGCGAGATGTGGACCAGCTGGCACGACAATGTCGGCGCGCCGATGCGCGAGCCCTATGCCCGCCTCGTCCAGATCTCGAACGAGGGCGCCCGCGAGCTCGGCTTCGCCGACACCGGTGCGATGTGGCGGTCCAAATACGACATGAGCCCGGAGGAGTTCGCGGCGCTGACCGAGCGGCTCTGGAACGAGGTTCGGCCGCTCTACGAGGAAATCCATTGCTTCGCCCGCGCCGGGCTCAACCGCCAATATGGCGACGAGGTCCAGCCGGCGACCGGACCGATCCGTGCGGACCTGCTCGGCAATCTCTGGGCGCAGGAATGGGGCAATATCTACGACGTCGTCGCGCCGGGCGGATCCGGTGCGGCGCCGTACGACCTGACCCAGCTGCTCGAGCAGGCGAACTACACGCCGGAGCGGATCGTCCGCCAGGGGGAATCCTTCTTCAGCTCGCTCGGCTTCGCACCGCTGCCCGAGACCTTCTGGGAGCGGTCGATGATCACCCAGCCGCGCGACCGCGAGGTGATCTGCCACGCTTCCGCCTGGAACGTGGACAATGTCGAGGACCTGCGCATCAAGATGTGCACCCGGGTCAATGCCGACGATTTCGTCACCGTCCACCACGAGCTCGGACACAATTACTACCAGCGCGCCTACAACCAGCAGCCCTATCTCTTCCTCGACAGCGCCAATGACGGCTTCCACGAGGCGATCGGCGACATGATCGCGCTTTCGGTAACTCCCGAATATCTCGTGCAGATCGGGCTGCTCCAGCAGAACCAGCTGCCGAGCGAGGAGCAGGATCGTTCGCTGCTGCTGCGCCAGGCGCTGGACAAGATCGCCTTCCTGCCGTTCGGCCTGCTCGTCGACCGCTATCGCTGGGGGATCTTCTCCGGCGACATTCAGCCGGCCCAGTATCAGGCGGCGTGGGACAGGATGCGGCTGCAATATCAGGGGATCGTCCCGCCCGCCGAACGGACCGAGCGGAATTTCGACGCCGGTGCCAAATATCACGTCCCGGCGAGCGTGCCCTACACCCGCTACTTTCTCGCCCGCATCCTCCAGTTCCAATTCTACAAGGCGGCCTGCGACATTTCCGGCTGGGAGGGGCCGCTCCACCGCTGCTCCTTCTACGGCAATCGCGAGGTCGGCCGGCGCCTGAACGAGATGCTTGAAATGGGCGCGTCGCGGCCGTGGCCGGAAGCTCTGGAGCGGTTCACCGGTACGCGCGAGATGTCCGCCCAGCCGATGATCGAATATTTCCGGCCGCTGCTGGGATGGCTGCGCGAGCAGAATCGGGGACAGCGTTGCGGGTGGTGAGGGCCGCGGTGCCGCTGTCGTCGCCGAGCCCGGCCCGCATTCGCCACGGCTCGGCCTAGGCGGCGGCAGCCGGGACATTGCCCGCGCCGGCGGGGAGGGGCACAGCCACTCCCCGAAACGATCGGAGGTATCGATGCGAGCCGCACTCGCCCTGCTCATTTTCGTGGCGGCGCCAAGCGCGGCGGGGGCCCAGGCCGCGCCCGCCCGCTGGAACCCGGCGGCGCCGGAGAACCGGCAGGTCCTGCCGACCTTCAACTACGCCACGGTCGAATCCGTGCTGGCCTCGATCGGTGCGCGCGGCGAGCGGCGCGGCACGCCCGACCGGCCGGCATTGGCCGTGACCCTTCCGAACAATCGCCGGGCGGCCATCCTGTTCGGCAGTTGCGAGCGCCAGGGCGCGGCCTGCAAGGCGATCAGCATCCAGGCGGTCTGGACGCGGCCGGCGAACGTCAGCGCCGAGCGGATGAGCGAGAATATCGGTGCCTTCAACCGCCGCTACGCCTTCGCGCGAGCCTTCCTGACCGCGGACGGGCGGCCGGCGCTGACGCGCTATCTCACCGCGGACTTCGGTTTCGTTCGCGGCAATCTCGCGGTGAACCTGCTGGTCTTCGCCAATCAGTCGGAGCGCTTCGCCGCCGAGGTGCTGCGCTAGCGGGCTCCGCTCCGATTCAATCGGAACGGCCGCTCCAGGCTATTGGATAGGCGCGATTATCGAGTCTTCAGACGATATGATCTGACTTCAAGTCGCGCTAGCGAATGTCTTTTTGGGTCGATCCCCGTCTCTCTCGGCCGCTACCGCCCGGACCGCCCCGATTTGTGGCCGCCGCCATGCGCCAGCTCGCACGCCGTCGCCGCCGTCTTCATGACCGGACTGAGCGGACGCCCCGGATCGACCTGGTTGCGGCGCGCAATCTCCCGCGCGTTCCAGACCGATCGAGGGTCCGTCTCCTGGCTGCCGCTTTCACCCATCGCACGCTTCTCGCATCAACAAGGGAGACGGAATCAATGCGTCGCGAGGGGTGAAAGTTGCATGAATTGGCGCGGGGCGCCTCGCCGCCGGGGCGGCTCGTCAGAGTTGGCCGATCATATATTCCGCCGCGGACACCTTGAACGCGCCCGGCTCCTCGACGTTGAGCTCGCGGACGACGCCATCGTCGACGATCGCCGACCAGCGCTGGCCGCGCTCGCCCATGCCGAACTTCGACGCGTCCATGGTGAGCCCGAGCGCGCGGGCGAAGTCGCCATTGCCGTCTGCGAGCATCGTCACCTTGCCTTCCGCGCCGGCCGACTGACCCCAGGCCTGCATCACGAAGGCGTCGTTCACGGCGACGCAGGCGATCTCGTCCGCGCCCTTCGCCTTGAGCTCGTCGGCCTTCTCGACGAAGCCCGGCAGGTGCTTGGCCGAGCAGGTCGGGGTGAAGGCGCCCGGCACCGAGAAGAGGGCGACCTTGCGGCCGGCGAAGAAGGCATCGGTGTCGATCTGCTGCGGACCGTCCGCGCCGGCCTTCAGCAAAGTAGCCTGGGGAATCTTGTCGCCGACCTTGATCGTCATGTCTTTCTCCGTTCGTTCGCGGGCTTGCGCCGCTTCCGGGGTTCGTCCGGGCCAGCCGGTGCGCCGTCGCTCTACCAACACGGCCCGCATCCGCAAAGACGCAAAGGCCTGTCGCCGGGCGGCGCGCCGGCCTATAGGGCGGCGATGGAATCTCCGAGGTTTCTCAGCGGCCAATTGCTGCTCGCCATGCCCGGGATCGGCGATCCGCGGTTCGAGAAGGCGGTGATCGCGATGTGCGTCCATGATGAGGAGGGTGCGCTCGGCATCGGCCTTGGACGCGTGATTCCCCGGCTCGGCTTCCACGCGCTGCTCAAGCAGCTGGACATCGAGCCGGGCTCCGCGCCGGACGTGGCCATCCACCAGGGCGGCCCGGTCGAACCGCAGCGGGGCTTCATCCTCCACACGCCGGACTGGGGCGGTCACGAGAGCGTCCAGGTCGGCGACCAGTGGGTGCTGTCCGCCACGCTCGACATCCTCAAGGCGATCGCCGAGGGGAAGGGGCCGAGCCGCTGGGTTGCCGCACTCGGCTATGCGGGCTGGGGTCCAGGCCAGCTCGACCAGGAAATGGCCCGCCACGGCTGGTTCGTCACGCCGGCCGGCGACGAGCTCCTCTACGGCTGCGACACCGCGGCGCGCTGGACGGCGGCGTTCCGGAGCGCGGGGGTCGATCCACGGCTCCTGACCGCGGAATCCGGCACCGCCTGACCCCTCGGCATCTCACATATAAAGAGTTCTTTATATTTGCATTTGCAGTGCCGCGTCGCTAGATGAGGCGCATGACCGCCCGCCGATGCCGGCGGTTTTTCACCTTTCGGGAGAACTTCCTTGGCGACGCAGCCCCAGCCCAGCTTCAATGATTATGTCGTCCGCGACCTGTCCCTGGCCGAGTTCGGCCGCAAGGAGATCGAGATCGCCGAGACGGAAATGCCGGGCCTGATGGCGCTGCGCGACGAATATGGCGCTTCCAAGCCGCTCAAGGGCGCGCGGATCACCGGATCGCTCCACATGACGATCCAGACCGCGGTGCTGATCGAGACCCTGGTCGACCTCGGCGCCGAGGTGCGCTGGGCCAGCTGCAACATCTTCTCGACCCAGGACCATGCCGCCGCGGCGATCGCCGCCCGCGGCATTCCCGTCTTCGCCATCAAGGGCGAGACGCTCGAGGAATATTGGGACTATGTCGACCGCATCTTTGCCTGGGGCCCCGACGGGAGCTACAGCGAGACGACCAACATGATCCTCGACGACGGCGGCGACGCCACCATGTTCGCGCTGTGGGGCGCGCGCATCGAGGCCGGCGAGGCATTCCCCGAGGCGACCAACGAGGAAGAGGAGATCTTCCAGAAGGTGGTTCGCCGGCGCATCGAGCAGTCGCCGGGCTTCCTCACGCGGAGCGTCGAGGCGATCCGCGGCGTGTCCGAGGAGACCACGACGGGAGTCCACCGCCTCTACGAGCTCAGCAAGAAGGGCAAGCTTCCCTTCCCGGCGATCAACGTCAACGACAGCGTCACCAAGTCCAAGTTCGACAATCTCTACGGCTGCCGCGAGAGCCTGGTCGACGCCATCCGCCGCGCCACCGACGTCATGCTTTCCGGCAAGGTCGCCTGCGTTGCCGGCTTCGGCGACGTCGGCAAGGGCTCGGCGGCATCGCTGCGGCAGGGCGGCGCGCGCGTCATCGTCACCGAAGTCGATCCGATCTGCGCGCTGCAGGCGGCGATGGAGGGCTATGAGGTGGTGACGATGGAGGACGCCGCGACCCGCGCCGACATCTTCGTCACGGCGACCGGCAACATGGACGTCATCACGCTCGATCACATGCGGTCGATGAAGAACATGGCGATCGTGTGCAACATCGGCCACTTCGACAGCGAGATCCAGATCACCGCGCTGAACAACATGAAATGGACCGAGATCAAGCCGCAGGTCGACGAGGTCGAGTTCCCCGACGGCAAGAAGATCATCGTCCTGGCCAAGGGTCGCCTGGTCAACCTGGGCTGCGCCACCGGCCATCCCAGCTTCGTGATGAGCTCGTCCTTCACCAACCAGGTGCTGGCGCAGATCGAGCTGTGGACGAAGTCCGACCAGTACAAGAATGACGTCTATGTCCTCCCCAAGCATCTCGACGAGAAGGTCGCGGCGCTTCACCTCGACAAGCTCGGCGTCAAGCTCACCACGCTGAGCGAGCGCCAGGCCGACTATATCGGCGTTCCGGTCGAAGGTCCGTTCAAGCCGGATCACTATCGCTACTGACCTCCGCGCCAGCGATTCAAGAGCAGCCGCCGTGGCCATAGGGCCACGGCGGCTGTTTTCATTTCTCCCAAGCGGGTTCGCCAAGTTCGCAAGCGCGGACATTCAATTCGCAAGGCCGGTCAGGCTTTGTCGAAAAGCGCTCCCGCTTGGTCGAAGCCGTCGTCTTCTCCCCCTGTCGGACGCGCATGGTGACGAAAAAGTAGAAAGGGGAATGAGATGCGTCGCTTTCCGTCCGCCGGATTCCCTCCAGCCGCTTCGCTGATCGCGCTCGCGGTCGCAATTTCATCCTCGGCCGCCTTCGCCCAGGACGAGACACCGGCCGACCTTCCCACTGCCTCCCCGGCCGAGACCGCCGACAGCGAAGAGTCGATCGTCGTCACCGGCTCGCGGATTCCCCGTGCCAATTTCGATACGCCGCAGCCGGCGGTCGTGCTCGGCGGCGAGCAGATCGAACAGCGCGGCTACACCAACCTCGCCGACGCGCTCGAGGAGCTGCCGGCCTTCGGCGTGCCCGGCTCGAGCCCGGTCGGGGCCGGGCAGGGGGGCGCCTTCGGGTCCGGGCAGAACTTCATCAACTTCTTCGGCCTGGGCGACCAGCGCACGCTGACCCTGGTCAATGGGCGCCGCTTCGTCTCGTCCAACACCGCCTCCATCTTCGGGCCGAGTGCCGGTGGCCCGGGCGGGCAGGTCGACTTCAACGTGCTGCCGACACTCCTCGTTGACCGGGTCGAGACGATCGCCGTCGGCGGCGCGCCGATCTACGGCTCCGATGCCATTGCCGGTACCGTCAACGTCATCCTCAAGCGCAACTTCACCGGCATCCAGGTCGACGGCACCTACGGCATCTCGGAACGCGGCGACCTGCGCGACTGGCGGATCCGCGCCGCGGCCGGCACCAGCTTCGCGGGCGGGCGGGGTAATATCGCGATCGCCGGCGAATATAATGAAAGCGATGGCCTCGATTATACCGGGCGGCCCGACCGGCGGCTGAATTCCTTCTTCACCGAGCCGGCCGATCCGGACTCGCCTTTCGCCCAGACCTATATCGAGGACCGCCGCATTCCGAGCATCTCGGAGACCGGCATTCCGATGGTGACCGATTTCATCGCGCTCTCGCCGGAGCAGGCGGCGGCCTTCGGCTTCCAGCCTGCCGTCGTCGACGCCGCGGGCAATCCCCTGACCTTCGACGATTCGGGCAATCTGGTTCCGATCGATTTCGGCGAGGCCACCGGCAATACGCTCAACTTCAACGGGGGCAGCGGCTTCGTGCTGCCGCTGAACCTGATATCGCCGCTGCGGCGGTACATGGTGACCGCGCTGGCGCAGTACGAGCTCACCGACAATGTCCGCCTGTTCGGCGAAGCCTGGTATTCGAACAGCCGGGGCACCCAGATTCGGAGCCAGCCGGAATATGCCAGCTTCCTGTTCGGCTCCGGCCCCGGAACGCCCGGTGGCCAATTCATCATCGACATCGACAATCCCTTCCTGTCCGATCAGGCGCGGGCGATCATCCAGCAGAACCTCGCTGCCAATCCGGCGGCGGACAGCACCGACAGCTTCTATCTCACGCGGGCGAGCACGGATCTCATCTCTGGGCAGGCGTCGAGCGAGATCGAGCTCTATCGCTTCGTCGCGGGGCTCGACGGGACGTTCGAGATGCTCGGTCGCGAGCTCAGCTTCGAGCTGGTCGGCAATTACGGCCATTCCCGCACCGAGGGGCGTGGACGGGCGCTGGTCCAGCAAAACCTCGAAAATGCCCTCAACGCCGTCGACGACGGCAGCGGCAACATCATCTGCGCGCCCGGATTCACCAATGCGCCGGTGACGACCTTGAGCTCGACCTGTGCGCCGATCAATCCCTTCGGCCGCCAGATCAGCCCTGAAGCGCGCGACTATGTCACGGCCATCACCGATCCGGTCGGCGTGAACGAGCAGATCGTCGGCACGGCCTCGGTTTCCGGCTCGCTTTTCGATATCTGGGGCGGCTCGGTCCGTTTCGCGCTCGGTTACGAGCATCGAGACGAGTCGACCGACTTCGATCCGGGCGAGTTCTTCGCCGGCGGCCCCGATCCCGACCCCGCCGTCGACGACAATGGCGACGGCATTCCCGACAATGACCGGGTGCCGTTCGGCCAGATCGCCATCATCGATCCGGTCTCAGGCGGGTTCAACACCGACGAATTCTTCGCCGAGCTGGTCGTGCCGCTGGTGGGACGGGACCAGAATATCCCGTTCCTCCACTCGGTCGAGCTCAATGGCGCGTTCCGCTACATCGATCATTCGCTCTCGGGGGGCGACCCGACCTGGACCGTCGGCGCGACCTGGCAGCCGATCCGCGACGTCACCTTCCGCGGCAATTTCACCCGCTCGGTGCGAGCGCCGGCGATCACCGAATTCTTCAATCCGCGCAGCCAGTCCTTCTTCACCGACAACGACCCCTGCGATGCCCGCTTCATCGAAGGCGGACCCAATCCCGCGGTTCGCGCCGCCAATTGCGCGGCCGACGGCATCCCGGCCGACTTCGAATCCGACATCGTCGATTTCACCGTTCCCGGGGCCTTCTCGGGCAATCCGACGCTGACCAACGAGAAGGCCGATTCGTGGACCATCGGCGTCGTGCTTCGACCAAGCTTCGTGCCGCGCCTGACGCTCGCCGTCGACTGGGTCGACATCAAGGTCGAGGACGCCGTCACCGGTCTCACCGCGGCCCAGGTCCTCGAGGCCTGCTACGATTCGGAGAGCTTCCCCAACGTCGTCTCTTCCTCGGGAACCAACTTCTGCGAGCTGTTCACCCGCGATGCCGACGGACAGATCACCTTCATCGAGACCGGGTTCGAAAATGCGTCGGAGCTCAATTTCGAGGGGCTGATCGCCGAGCTGGCCTGGCGGCTGCCGACGCCCTTCCTCGGCGGCAGCAGCTCGATCGATTTCGGCCTGAACTATATCTATAACCATCGGCTCGATACCCGCGCGGGCCTGTCGGACATCACCACGCTGCGCGGCAGCATCGGCTATTCGAAGCACCAGTTCACCGCCAATGCCACCTACCGCAACGAGGGCCTGGCCTGGCAGGTCCAGGCGCAATATTTCGGCCCCGCCCTCAACGATCCGGACGCGGAGCCCGACGCCTTCGACTTTCCGCGGGTCGAGAGCGTCGTCTTCATCAACTCCTCGCTCTCCTACAATGTGAACGATCGGCTGACGGTTCGCTTCATCGTCGACAACGTCTTCGACACCAAGAACCCATTCCCGACGCCGGCCAATGGCGGGGTGGTCACCTATTTCGACGGCGTGCGCGGCCGCTACTTCCGGTTCGGGGCAGGCGTCCGCTTCTGATCCGGGCCGCCCGGCGCCTCAGCGCAGCGGACGGTTGAGGTCGATCGGCCGCGCACGGATCCAGCGCGAGGCGAGCAGCTTGGAGCCGCGGGTCACCGGCAGGCCGGCATGGCGCGCCAGCGGGTCGGCGCGGCCATCCGGAGCCGCGTTGCGGAAGAGGAGGCCATCGCCTTTTCGGCCTTTCACCTCGAGCCCCGTCTCGAGGAATGCGGTCTCGCCGCCTTCATAATCGTCGTTGAGCCAGACCAAGAAGGTGAGGACCCGTTGATTGTCGGCGCCGCTTATGGCGTCGCTATGGGCGCGGTACTGCTGCCCGGGCCGGTAGCGCAGGACCTGGAGCGGCTCGCCCTGGCTCACTACCGTCCCGCTCGCGGCGGCCAGGCGACGGTTCAGCGCGTGGATCGCCGGATTCTCGAGCACGAGCGGGAAGCTGGCGCCGTCGGACGTACGGATCGGATTGGGGATCTGCCCCCCGGTGCGCGGATCGACGACCAGTGAAGGCTGCATCATCGGCTCGGCACAGGAGACGACGAAGTCGCATTCGGCGGGCGAAAGGAGCATGGGAAAGAGCCGGACGTCCGGTGCAGACGAGAGGGGCTGGGCCGGCGGCACCCGCTCCGGATCGCCCTCCCGGGTCAGTGCCATGGCGCGGATCAAAGCGAGCTGGCGGGCGGCCTGCGGGTCGACGCCTGCGGCGCCTTCGAGCAGATCCACCGCGCGCTTCCATTCCGCCGTTCCGCCCGTCCCGTTCGCCACGAAGGCACGGTAGACCGCTGGCGCCTCTTCGTGGCCGGCTTCGGCGGCCCTTCGGAACAGATCGCGCGAGCGCGGAAGGTCGCGCCGGAGGATGTCGCCGGACAGGAACCAGGTGGCGAGGATGAAGAGCGCCTCGGCATCGCCTTGGCCGGCAAGACCCTGAAGCTGGGCCACCGCTTCCCGGGCCCGCCCTGCGTCGACCAGGGCGAACGCATTCTCCGAAAGCGAGGCAGCGGGCATGGACGAACCAGTGGCAGCCGCCCGGGCAAAAGAAAAGGGCCGGGGCATGCGCCCCGGCCCGGAGTTTTTCGCGGCTGACGCCCTTAGAAGCGGGCGCGGAAGCCGGCGTAGAAGTTGCGGCCACGATTGTCGTAGATGCCGCTGCCGCCGCCGACGCCGGTGAGACCCAGCGGGGGAAGGCGATTGGTGAAGTTGTCGATGCCGACGTAGAAGTTGTAGTCTTCGGTGACGTCGAAGCCGACGCGGATGTCGTGGTAGAGCACCGACGGATACCAGATGCGATCGGCCCAGTCGGCATTCTCCGGCGCCCGACCCTGGACGCTGAAGAAGTCCTCGTAGAAGTTCACGACCATCTTGCTGATGTAACGCATCTGATAGCCGACCGTGACCGGGCCGCTCTCCATGGAGACATTCAGGTTGAAGGAGTCCTGGGGATCACCCAGCTCCGAGAGCAACCGGTCCGCACGACCCGGATCGGCCGGGTTGAGGTACTGGTTGCGCTCGAGGACGTGGGTGTAGTTCAGCCGCGCATTCAGCCGGCCGATACCCTCGAAATCGTGGCGATAGGCGGCCTCGATATCGATGCCCCGAGCCGTCAGCTGCGCGTAGTTGAGCAGGGTCTGCTGGAGGGTACCCTCGAGGATCCGGAACGGAATCTCTCCGGCCGGACCGTCACCCGGACCCGTGTTGCGCTCGAAGAGGTCGCAGAACGGGTTGTCCAGGCTGGCCGCGTCATAGCAGGCGTTGACGATCTGCTGGGCGGTCGGAGCCGTGATCACGTCGTCGACGGTGATGTCGTAATAGTCGACGGACACCGACAGGCCCGGAATGAAGCGCGGCTGGATGACCGCACCGAACGTCCAGGAGTCGGAGGTTTCTTCCCGCAGATCCGGATTGCCGCCGCTCAGGATCTCGAGCGACTCGACATAGACATAGTCATAGTCGCCGGGGCGCCCGTCCGCCGCGCAGTTCGCCGCGCGGGTGGCCGAGCCGGCACCGATGTTCCGCGCCGAGCAGGGATCGTTGAAGCCCGGAGCGAAGTTCTGCGACTGATCGGAGAACAGGTCCGCCAGGTTCGGCGCCCGGACCGCGCGGGAATAGTTGCCGCGGAAACGGATGTCCCGGATCGGCGCCCATTCGAGGCCCGCATTGTACGCGTAAACCGTGCCGGTCGCGCCCTTATAGTCGGACGCGCGGCCCGCGACCGACGCCGTCAGCTCCTCGAAGAAGGGCGTGTTGGCGAGGATCGGGAAGCGAAGCTCGCCGAACAGCTCCTTCACCTCGAAGGCCGGCGGATCGAACAGCGGCAGCGCGTTGTAGAAGGTCAGGCCGTTGGCGACATTCTCGTCGGTCTGGAAGAAGGCCGTCTCGCGGCGATATTCCGCGCCGATAGCGACGCCGATCGGGCCGCCCGGAAGCTCGAACCAGCGGCTCGAATCGCCCGAGATGAAGCCGTTCAAGACGAACTGGCTGATCCGCCCTTCGGAGATCGCGTCGGTGACGAGATAATTGCGCATCTCCGGCGTGACGTTGCCGACCCCGAACGGATTGAGCGGAACGCAGGCCGCGACGTCGGCGGCCAGATTGGCCTCCGCCACCGCCGGGTCGACGAACGGATAGGGAACCGCCGCCGCCGGGTCGATCTGCGATCGGCAGACGATGTTGCCGGTCGCCGGATCGCGGACCGCATCCATGGCGAGCGCGAAGCGCTGGACGTTGAGGTTGCCGCCGACGACGGTGCGCTCTTCGAACTCACCATAATTGGCCGACAGCTCGTAATTCCAGTTCTCGGCGATGTCGCCGCGGACGCCCGCCACGATCCGCCAAGTCTCGCGGGTCGCCTCTTCCTCGCGGTCGCCGATCTCGAGGATGTTCTTGCGAAGCAGGAACCGGGTCGAGTCGGTGATCGACGCTGCGGGGACGCCCGACGCGATGAGCTGCTCGGTGATCAGCGCGCGCGCCTGGGCGGTCAGGAACGGATTGTCGAGGCGCGGACGCTCACGACCGGTGAACGGGATGCCCGCAGGCGGCTCGATCGTCGAACCCTGGAAGAAGGCCGGGCCGCTGGTGCTGCCCAGCGATTCGGTGCGCACATACTTCGCCTCGATGAACGCTTCGAGCGCCGGCGAGAAGGTGTAGTGGGCGATCAGGTTCGCGCTGTACCGGTCGAGCTGCGGGAACAGGCCGAACGAGCGGCGCTCGCGGTTGTTGATGCCGTTGCCGCCGATAAAGTTGCCGTTCGGCGCCAGGCCGACGCGGGTGCCGGTCTGCGGGACCAAGGTGCCGTCCGGCTGGAACACGAACGCGCAGGTGAACGGATTGCCCAGGGCGTCGCGGCCGCAGGCGCCGGTCGGGCTGGCGAAGCCGACCTGGCCGCCGACCGACAGGGTCGCGAAACGGATGTCGCGGAAGAAGACGCGGTCCGGATTGCCGTCGGCGCCGTTCGGAGTGCCGCCCGGATCGGTGTCGACGACGACGAAGTTGTCGTTCTGCCGCAGGTTCGGCCGGCCGGGAGCGTAGACGTCCTCCTGGTGGGCATATTCGAGGTTGATCGCCACGTTGCCGCGGCCGTCCCCGAAATTGTGACCGGCAAGGAGGCTGCCATAATAGGAGCCGCCGTCGCCATAGGTCGTGACGGCGCCCTGGCCGCGCATCTGGATGCCTTCGAAGTCACGACGCAGGATGAAGTTGACCACGCCCGCAATGGCGTCCGAGCCGTAAATGGCCGAGTTGCCGCCCGTCACCAGGTCGACACGCTCGATGAGGTCGGTCGGGAAGGTGTTGACGTCCGGCGAGACGGCGTTGCTGAGAATGTCGCTGCCGACGTGGCGGCGGCCGTTCACCAGCACCAGGGTGCGCTGGGTGTTGAGACCGCGAAGGTCGAGCAGGTTCAGACCGGCGGTGCCGAGGAACCGGGTCGAGTTGGACTGGCTGAAGGTGCTGCGCAGGGCCGGCAGCTCGTTCAGCGTGTCGCCGACCGAGGTCTGGCCGGTCTCGAAGAATTCCTCGCCGCCGACTGACGTCGTCGGGACGACCGACTCGAGATTTGGACGACGGATACGCGAACCGGTGATGACGAGGGTCTCGCCTTCATCGGCGGCCTCGCCCGACTCGATCTCCTGCTCGGTATCGAGCTGGGCCGTGGAATCCTGCTCGTTCTGAGCATGAGCAGGGCTCGCGAAGGCGATGGCCATGCCGAAAAGCGCAGCGGAGCCAATGGCGCTCGTGCTGAGCAGGTTAAGCTTCTTCATCCTGACTTCTCCCCCAGGGATAAGAGAATACCGCCAGCAAAGCGGCAATGATGGGTCCACAGCCTTTTTCCCCCCTCAACTCAAGCGAACGATGACGGCGATTCATCGAAAGTTCAGGTGTGTAACACATTTGCAACAGCTGGCTTTTGCCCCAGCGTGCATGGTCGGGGAGCTCCGGGCAGCGTGGCGTGGCCGCGGCGATGCGGCTCGGTTCGAATGTGACGGAAAGTGCCGATCGCCCAATTTTTTCCTATATTTTATTGCCGCTGCGCCGGGCGCGCCGAATGGCAGATGGTCTGGGCCGGGCACCGCTTCCGCTTGCCGGGCGGGCGGGCTAGGACAGCGCGCGATGCGTCAATGCCACACCTGTTGTCGGGCCTGGGACGAGGCAATCCGCCGATGATGCTGACCGGCTCCCTGGCAGCGCTCGCCGGCCTCGTTGCCGGCGGTTGGCTCGCCATCGCCCTGTGGGCGACGCTGCGCGCGCGCCGCTTGGCGGGCGCCGCGGCGGAGGTGGTCGGCTCGAGCGCCCGTCTGGAAGGCCTGCTCGCAGCCGGGCCCGCGACGCCGCTGCTGATCGGCCGCGACGGGAGGCTGGAGAGCGAGGCGAGGCTGGCGGCGATGCTCGGTCTGGACGTCTTGCCGGAGCGCTGGACCGAATTGGTCGAGGCGCTGGGACTGCAGCCCGACGAGTCCGACCGCCTCGCCCGCTGCGTCGATGAGGCCGCGGTCGGCGGGACCGTCCACACGACCTTGCGTCCGCCGGGGTCGGCGCGGACGCTGCGGATCGAGGGCGGGCCGGCTCCGGCGGCTTTTCCCGGCGGGGCGGCGGTGCTCTGGTTCTTCGACGTCAGCGAAATCGAGGCCCAGGCGACCACGCTTCGGGCGCGGCTGGAGCGGCGCTCAGCGGCGCTCGAGGCGCTGTCCCGCCTGATCGAGCTGGCGCCCTTTCCGATGTGGCATCGTGGCCCGGACCTGTCCCTGGCGATGGTCAACGGAGCCTATGTCGCGGCCGTCGAAGCGTCGGACGCCGCGA
The DNA here is from genome assembly GCF_003347635.1 of Sphingosinicella terrae. Lineage (GTDB taxonomy): Bacteria > Pseudomonadota > Alphaproteobacteria > Sphingomonadales > Sphingomonadaceae > Allosphingosinicella > Allosphingosinicella terrae. Next base: position 796,144 of record NZ_QDFY01000001.1, on the reverse strand, counting down.
CCGTCGTCGCAGAGGGGACCGAGCTGCTCGAGGATGTCGGCAGCCAGGTGGCGCTCGCCGCCGCGGGCGAGGCGCGCGAACGCCAGGAGCCGGTCCAGCGCACCGTGCCGGTGACGATCGCCGGCGAGCGCCGGATGATGCGGATCGTCGAGGTGCCGCTCGGCAATAGCGGAGTCGCGGGCTACGCCATCGACGTCGAGGACCAGGAGGAGGCGCGGGCCGAGCTCGCCCGCTTCGCACGCGCACAGCGCGACATGCTGGATCGGCTTTCAGCGGGCGTCGCGCAATTCGCCCGCGACCGCAGCTTGATCTTCTTCAACCAGCCCTTCGCCCGTTTGTTCTCGCTGCCCGGCGACTTCCTCGCCGACCGGCCCGAATTCGACCGGCTGATCGATGCGATGCGCGAGGCTGGCCACCTCCCGGAGGTGCGCGACTTCCCCGAGTGGAAGAACGAGCATCGCGCCTGGTTCACGAGCGGACTCTCCGCCGACGAGGAGGATTGGCTGCTGCCCGGCGGCAAGCATCTGCGGGTGGTCGCCCAGCCGCTCCCGGACGGCGGCTTGCTGCTCATCTTCGAGGATCGCACGGAGCAGATCCAGCTCGCCTCGGCCCGCGACACCCTGCTGCGCGTGCGCAGCGCCACGCTCGACAATCTGTTCGAGGCGATCGGCGTGTTCGCGTCCGACGGCCGCCTCAGCCTGTGGAACCAGCGCTTCATGCAATTGTGGGGGTTCGACGAGGAGCAGCTCGTCCAGCATCCGCGCGTCGATGCGCTGACGCCCCATCTCGCCGCGCGCCTCAAACAGCCCAAGCATGCCGGCCTGGTGCGCGAGCTGGTGAGGAGCGCGACCCAGGAGCGCAAGCAGCGGTCAGGGCGAGTGGCGATGGTCGACGGCCGCGAATTCGAGTTTGCCGCCGTGCCGCTCCCAGACGGCGCCGCCCTCTTCACGATGCTCGACATCACCGACAGCCGGAAGGTCGAATCGGCGCTCCGCGATCGCAACGAGGCGCTGGAGGAGGCGGACCGGCTGAAGACCGCCTTCGTCTCGAACATGAGCTACGAGCTGCGCACGCCGCTTACCTCCATCGCGGGCTTCGCCGAGATGCTCGCCGGCGGCTATGCTGGGGCGCTCCCGCCGACGGCGGCGGAATATGTCGCCGCGATCATGGACAGCGTCGGCCGTCTCGGCATCCTCATCGACAATGTCCTCGACCTCACCCAAAGCGACACGGGCGCGCTCCTGCTGGCCGAGGACGAGGTCGATCTCGCAACCCTGTGTCAGGAAGCCGCCGCCGCCATTCGCGAAGGCGCCGGTCGAAAGGAGATCGCCCTCGTTGCGGAGATCGATGCCTCGGTCGGGTTGGTGATCGGCGATCCCCGCCGGCTGAGCCAGGCGCTCGGCAACATTCTCGGCAACAGCCTCGCTTATACCGAGCGCGGCGGCCGCGTGCTGCTTCGGGCGGACGGCGATCGCGAGGAGGCGCGGATCGTCGTCTCGGACAATGGCCACGGCATCTCTCCGGCCGACCTGGGAAAGGTTTTCGACCGCTTCTCGCGAACGATGGAGGCTCGCACCGAGAATGCCGCGACCGTCGGTCTCGGTCTTCCGCTCGCCAAGCAGTTCGTCGAGGCTCATGGCGGATCGATCTCGCTGGAATCGCGGCCGGGGCAGGGGACGACGGTCACCGTGACCCTGCCGCGGACGATGGAACAGCAGGCCGCCTATCCCGCCCGCGACGTCGCGGAATGAGCGGCCGACGATGATTCGCCTGGCCGAACCGGAGGAGACGGAGGCGTTCGGCCGGCAGCTCGCCGCGCAGCTGAGGCCGGGCGACGTCGTCGCCCTGCAGGGCCCTCTGGGAGCGGGCAAGACGACACTGGCGCGGGGCATCTTGCACGGCCTGGGGCATCGGGGCGATGTGGCCAGCCCGACCTTCCCGATCGTCATCGCCTACGAACCGCCGGAGACGCGCATCCCAGTCTGGCATGTCGATCTCTACCGGATCGAGGATCCTGCCGAGCTGGAGGAGCTCGGGCTGGAGGATGCCCGCGAGGAGGCGGTCCTGCTCGTCGAATGGCCGGAGCGGCTGCCGTCGCTGTGGCCCGGCACGCTGCAGCTGGTCTTCGCCGAGTCGCGCGGGGCGCGCGCCTTGACAGCGCAGGTGCCGCCCGCTTGGGGGAGCCGATGGCCGCCCCCCCCATGATTCCGCCCGCCGCGGCGCCTGGCTTCCTGGCAGAACATGGCTGGGCGGGGGCCGAAATCCGGCCGCTCGCCGGTGATGCCAGCTTCCGCCGCTACTTTCGGGTCCATGCCGGCGACGGCCGTACCGCCGTGCTGATGGACGCGCCGCCGGAGCATGAGGATGTCGGACCGTTCCTGCGCGTCGCCGGTCATCTGCTTGACCGCGGCTTCTCGCCGCCACGGCCGCTGGCCGTCGATCGCGGGATCGGCCTGCTGCTGCTCGAGGATTTCGGGGACGACCGCGTGACGCCGCTCCTGCAACGCAAGCCGGAGCGGGAGCTCGCGATCTACGAGACGGCGGTGGACATGCTCGCGCGCCTCGCCATGCAGCCTGCCCCGACGGACCTCGGCCCCTATGACGAGGCGGCGATGGAGCGTGAGGTCGGCCTGTTCACCGAATTCTATTGCCCCGCTTTGGACATCGATGCCGAGGCCGGCGGCTTTCTCGCCAACTGGGGAAGGATCTGGACCGGCATAATAGAGGAAGTCGCGAACGATCCCGTTCTCGTCTTGCGCGATTATCATGCCGACAATCTGATGGTGCTTCCCGATCGCGCCGAACTTGGACTGCTCGATTTCCAGGACGCGCTCGCCGGCCACCGCGCCTACGACCTGGTCTCGCTGCTCCAGGATGCGCGCCGCGAGGTACCGGCCGAGCTCGAGGCCGCGATGTTCGACCGCTTCGTCGCCGCTGCCGGGATTGCCGATCCTGTCCGGTTCCGCGCCGAATATGAGATACTCGGCGCGCAGCGGAACACCAAGATCCTCGGCATCTTCACCCGGCTGTGGAAGCGCGACGGCAAGCCTCATTATCTGCCGCTGCTGCCGCGGGTGTGGGGGTATCTCGAGCGCAACCTCGTCCATCCCGCTCTGGCGCCGGTCGCCGCCTGGTTCGACGCCAACGTGCCCCCCGACAAGCGGGGGGAGGCGTGGCGCAAGGGGAGCGCCGCATGAGTCGATACCGCAAGCCGCTGGCGCTGCGGCCCAATCCCGGCGCGGCCGTCCCCGGGACCGCGATGGTGATGGCCGCCGGTCTCGGCAAGCGCATGCGGCCGCTCACCGCAACGCGACCGAAGCCGCTCATCGAGGTGGCCGGCCGGCCGCTCATCGACCATGCGCTCGATCGGCTCCGCGCCGCCGGCGTGCGCAAGGCCGTGGTCAACGTCCACTATCTCGCCGATGCCGTCGAGGCTCATCTGCGCAACCGCAGCAACGGCCTCGAGATCGTCATTTCGGACGAGCGCGGCCAATTGCTCGAGACCGGCGGCGGGCTGATCAAGGCGATGCCGCTGATCGACGCCGATCCCTTCCTCGTCGTCAATTCTGACAATCTGTGGATCGACGGGCCGGTCGACGCGCTGAAGCTGCTCGCGTCGAGCTGGGACGATGCGCGGATGGATGCCCTGCTGCTGCTCGTTCCGCTCGCCCGTGCCCACTGCCATGGCGGCCGCGGCGACTTCCATATGGCTCCGACCGGAGCGCTTGCCCGGCGCCGCCCGCGCTCGGTCGCGCCGTTCGTCTATACCGGCATCCAGATCGTCTCGAAGCGGCTGTTCGCGGGCGACCACCCGGAGGGGCCGTTCTCGACCAACCGCCTGTGGGACAAGGCGATCGAGCAAGGCCGCTGCTTCGGGGCCGTGCACCAGGGCCTCTGGTTCGACATCGGCCAGCCCGAGAATATCCGGAAAACGGAGGAGATGCTGCGCGAGGTCTGAGGCACGCGGCCGCGGCCGCGGGCTCGACTTCGCGCGGGCGATCTCTACTCTCCCGGCCGTGCACCCTTCGGTCTTCACCATTCCGCCTCACCGCGCCTTTGCGGACGCGCTCGCCGCCGGCCTGGTCGTGCGCTGCGGCGGCCATCCGATGGCCCTGGCGCAGGGTGTCCTGCTGGTCCCGAACAACCGCGCCGCCCGCGCGATCCAGGATGCGTTCGTCCGGCGCTCGGGCGGCGGACTGCTGCTGCCGCGGCTGGTCCCGGTCGGCGACCCGGATCTGGGAGAGCGTATCGGCGGCGCGCTGGAGCCGCTGGACGCCGAATACCCGGTGCCGCCGGCGATCGATCCGATCGCCCGGCAGCTCCTGCTCGGCCGGATGGTCCAGCATCGTCTCGGCTTCGGCGCGGCCGAGTCGCTCCGGCTCGCCGAGGATCTGGCACGCACGCTCGACCAGCTGCTGGTCGAGGAAGTGCCGCCGTCGCGGCTCGAGGCGTTCGCGGCCGATTTCCCGGACTTGTCGATCCACTGGCAGAAGTCGCTCGACCAGCTTCGGCTGATCCTGGCGGAATGGCAGAAGCTGCTGGCGGAACGCGGCCGGATCGATCTCGCGGATCGCCGCAATCGTCTGCTCGACGCCGTCACCCGGCGCTGGCGCGAATCTCCGCCGCCAGGATTCGTCTGTGTCGCCGGCGTGACCACCGCCGCTCCGGCCGTCGCGCGCCTGCTGCGCCGGGTGTCGCGGCTCCCTGGCGGTCTGGTCGTCCTGCCCGGCCTCGATCTCGAGATGCCTGAAGCGGAATGGCAGGCGCTCGGACCCCACGTTCCAGACCCCGAGACGGAACGACGCAAGCCGTCGATCGAGACTCATCCGCAATTCCACCTCAAGCTGCTGCTCGATCGGATCGGCGTCGGCCGCGGCGAGGTTCGCCGCTGGCGCTTCGGCGGCGGCCGCGACGCCCCGGCGGCCCGCAGCCGCGCGGTGGCGCACGCCATGGCGCCGGCCGCCTTCACCCAGAAGTGGCAGGGTCTGCGACCGCATGAGCGGCGCCTCGGCGGCATCCGCGCGCTCGAGCTCGCCGATCCGGCCCATGAAGCGCAGGCGATCGCCGTGTCGCTGCGCGAGGCGCTCGAGCAACCCGGCCGGACGGCGGCGCTGGTCACCCCGGACCGCGCGCTCGCGAGGCGGGTTTCGGCCCATCTGCGCCGATGGGGAATCGAGGCGGATGACAGCGCCGGCCGCCCGCTGTCGCAAACCCCGCCGGGTACCTTGCTGCTGGCCTTGGCGGCCGCGGCCGCCGACCGGTTCGCGCCGGTGCCGCTGCTCGCCTTGCTCAAGCATCCGCTTGTTGCCGCCGGGCCGGCTCGGCTCGCCTGGCTCGACGGCGCGCGTTTGCTCGACCTCGCCCTGCGCGGCCCGCGCCCGCCTTCCGGCCTGGACGGAGTGACCGAGGCGCTGGCGCCGCGCGGCGATCGAAACGATCGACTGCGGGGCCAAGCCGCGTCCTGGTGGCCGGCGGCGGTCGAACGATTGCGGCCGCTCGAGCGGGCGTCGCAAGACTTCATTCCCTTCGGTCAGCGTCTCGCCGCCCTGCGCGAGGCAGCCGCAGCGCTTTGCGGGGACGGTCTCTGGGCCGGTCCCGCCGGACAGGCGGCGGCCGACCTGTTCGCCAGCCTGGAGGAGGGGGCGGGGGAGGGCCCCGATCCGGTCGCTGCGGCCGAGTTGCCGCCCTTGCTCGAGCGGATCATGGCGGCGGTCGCGGTTCGCCCGCCCTACGGACAGCATCCTCGCATCTCCATCTGGGGTCTGATCGAGGCCAGGCTCCAGCGTGCCGATCTGATGATCCTGGGCGGCCTCAATGAAGGCGTGTGGCCCGCCTTGCCGGCGCCGGACCCCTGGCTCGCGCCCCGGCTCCGCGCCGAGCTCGGATTGCCGTCGCTCGAGCGTCGGATCGGTCTCGCCGCGCACGACTTTGCTGGCGCCCTGGGCGCGCCGGAGGTGCTGGTCACGCGGGCTCGGCGCGATGCACGGGCGCCTGCCATCGCGTCGCGCCTGTGGCTGCGGCTCGAAGCAATGACCGGCGGAGTCACCCGGCATCCGGTCCTGGCGCGGTGGGCACGCGCGATCGACCGCCCGGGCGAGATCCGCCCCGCCGAACGCCCCGCGCCGGCGCCGCGCGAGCGGCCGACGAGCATCTCGGTGACGGAGGTCGACCGACTGAAGGCCGATCCCTTTGCCTTCTACGCGCGCCGCGTGCTCCGGCTCGGCCGCCTCGACGCGGTCGACGCCGATCCGACCGCCGCCTGGCGGGGCAGCGCGGTCCACGAGGTGCTCGAGCTCTGGATGAAGGAGGATGACTGCGATCCGGCCCGGCTTCGGCCGCGCGCCGAGGCGCTGCTCGCCGGAGCCTCGGCACACCCGCTGATGCGCGCCCTGTGGCAGCCCCGACTGATGGAGGCCATCGAGTTCATCGCCGCGGAAGTCGAGCGCAATCGCGTCGAAGGGCGCATCCCGCTACTTGCCGAAGCCGTCGGCCACTGCGAATTTGCAGGCATGAGGCTGCAGGGGGTCGCGGATCGGATCGACCGGTGTGCCGACGGCAGTCTCGCCATCGTCGACTACAAGACCGGGCAGCCACCGAGCAGCCGCGCGGTGGCCGAAGGATTTTCGCTCCAGCTCGGCCTGCTCGGTCTGATCGCCGAGAAGGGCGGCTTCGACGGTTTGGCCGGCCGTGCCGGCTGCTTCGAATATTGGTCGTTGGCGCGCAAGGCCGGCCGTCTCGGCTATGTCGCCAGCCCGATCGGCAGGCGGAGCGGTCTCGATGCGGCCGACTTCACCACAATGGCCGCGCGCCATTTTGCTGCGGCGGCGGCCAAGTGGCTGACCGGGGCGGAGCCGTTTACCGCCAAGCTCCATCCCGAATATTCGCCCTACGGCGATTATGATCAGCTGATGCGTCTCGACGAATGGTACGGACGCGAATGACCGGGGCTCCGGTCCTGCTCCGGAGCCGCGCTTCTTCGTGCCGCGTCCGGCCGCTCGGCGCGGTCGGGCCATATCGTCCCGCGCCGTGCCGGCGCCGTTCGCGGGCTCGTAGGGCCCGGCCAAGGGGGCTGTAGCCGACGGGAAAACGCGGCGGATCGGCGTCTCGCCGAACCCGCTGCCGGATCACATGCCGCGGGTTTCGCCGCCATAGCCGTCCCGCGCCGGCTCGTCCGGCTCGCCGATGGCCGTCGCGGCGGACGGATGGTCGCTGTGACGGTCGTGGTGCGCCGCATCATTCTCCTCGATGCAGCGGCGAGCCTGACGCTGCCGTGGACGGGGCGCCGCCGCCGCTTCATCGTCCGGGCCGCCCATCGCCAAGCGGGTCCGCGGTCCGGTATCACTCCGCTCGCGCCGCCACTGCGCATAAGCGGTACGAACGCCGCGTTCGTAGAGCTGAATGCAGCGATCGTCGCCGCGGCCGGGCCTGCAGGGGCGGTAAGTGACGGGGCCGGTAGACGGAGCGGAATAAGCGGTCGCGTCGGCGTGATCCGCCTTGTCGTCCTTGGGGTAGGCGGCGCCGATGAGCAGCATCGGGGCGGCGATGGCGACGACGAGCGTCTTTGGCATGGCAGGTCCTCTCGGCAAGGGCTTCGGCAGCTTAACTAACATGGTTAACGCCCGTCCACCATAAGCGGCCGGCCAGAGTGTCGCTCCGGTAAGCGCCGAAGCGCCGCCAACGTTCGACGGGCGGAACGAAAACAGGCGTTGGAGGCGCCCGCATTAGTAATTCGTAAACCCCTTTTGCCGGAAAATAGGGAGAGCAAGCCGCATCGTGCGCGACGCCGTTGGCCGAGGACCCAGCTCCTGTTCGAGACCGTCTATTCCCTGTCGGGCGATGTTCCGCCTGTCGACCTCCCGGCCGACGAGGCGGACGATTCGGTCCTGCAACCGGGTTCGGTCGTGCTTGGCAGCATTCGCGAGGTGTGCCTGATCCGCAAGATCGGTGCCGGCGGTGCCGTGCTTCATGCCGACATTCCGGTCGAGGAGGGGCGGCGGCTGGAGCTCGAGCTCGAAACCGGCGAGCACCTGGACGGTACCATCGTCTGGAGGCACGGGTCGGAACTCGGCCTGCGTTTCGACTCGCCGATCGACGTTCTACCGATCCTGGCCCGAAACCTGGTCACGCAGCCCGGCGAGCGGCGGCGCATGCCGCGGGTGGAAGTTTCCTGTCCGGCGCGGCTCGAGCGCGGCAGCCGGGACCTGCTGGTCACCATCCGGGATATTGCACAGGGCGGCGCCAAGATCGAATCCGGCTTCGACCTCATCCCCGAAGAGAAGGTGGTGATCACGCCAGAGGGGCTGGGCCCGCTTGCCGGCACGGTCCGGTGGGTGCGGGGCCAGAGCGCGGGCATCGAGTTCGAGCCCGAGCTCGAATGGCAGATGCTGATGCCGTGGCTGCGGATGCGAAGCAGCATGCGGACGGCCGAGCCGGCGAGCGCCCTTGCGGCCGTCGATCCGTCATCCTCCGCGCTCGGCACGGCCGAGCCCGGCGCCGTCCAGCTGAATCTGCCGGCACGGGTACGCGAGGGGACGCGGCGCTGGAGCATCGACGTGTCGACCCTGACCGCCCGCACGGTCGAATTCGACTGCTTTGCCGCGCTGAGGCTCGGCACGCTGCTGTGGATCGTGCTGCCGGGACTCGAGGGTTGGCCGGCCCGAATCGTCGCGATCGATGGCTATCGATTTACCTGCGAGTTCACCCAGCCGCTCCATCCTGCGGTGCTCGAGCGCATCCTCGCCACCGCTCGTTCGCTTCCGAACTGACCCGGCTGCGCAGGCGCTGCCTGGCCGCGCGGCGTCAGTCGACCAACGTGCGTTCGCCGGTCGGCCTAGCGCCGAGCCAGGACCAGGCCGCGTCTTCCTCCTGGGTGTCGAAGTGCCGGATCTCGACCTTGAAGAGCGGCGCCAGCGCATTGAGCGTGGTTCGCAGCCATGCCGGCCCGCCGATAATCGCATAACGCTCCATTCGTTCGAGGAAGGTGCGCTTCATCGCGAAATAGTCTCCGGTGAAGAGGCCGCTCATCTCGAAGCCGCCAATGTCACCGATCCGGCCCAGCATGCGGATCTTGGTCTTTCCTTCGATCGCAGACAGGAAGTGCGCCGTCACCGCATCCATCTCGGCCCTGTCGACATGGCCGTCCATCGCGAACGCCAGCACGTCGGGACGATCGGTATCGATGATGCGGATGGCGGCTCCATGCGGGTGGGCCCGCTCCCCTTGCACCCAGGCGAGGGCAAGGTCGCGTTCGCTGCTGTCGAACGTCTCGTACGAGACATGGGGCAGGAGCGCGCCTTCGAGCTTGGTCGCCCAGCGTATCCAGCTCTGGTCGGCGACGATGCCGACGCGGCCGATGCGCCTCAGATTCTGGAAATAGACGGCGCTGCGCTTCATCAGATCGCCGAGGCCGTCCGTTTCCACGCCGCTGAAGTCGACAATCTCGGCATAGAAGTGGGTGCGATCATGCGCGGCGAGCGACGCCTCAAGCCGATCCATGAAGCCTTCGAGCTCGGCCCGCTGCAACGTGCCGCCGCAGCGCAGTGCGATCACATCCTCGTTCGCCGGCAGATATTCGAGCATCGCCTTGCCTCCGCATGCTGAACCTGGGCCTGCAAGAAATTGCCTGCCATCGGCTCCCGCCGGTGCGGTTCACTTGCGGCTCTTGTCGCCTTTGCGGGAGCGATTGGCGTAAAGCAAGGCGGCGACCAGGGCCGCCGACCCGATCCCGATCGCCGCGCCGGTGACGATGTTCCGGGTGCGGCTGGATTCCTCCGTCGGATTGCTGTCCTCAGCGGCGGACGGGTCCTCGCCAGGGCTTCCCTTCGCGGGAGCTGGCGTTCCGACCGGGGCGTCATCGGGATAGGCAGGTTCGCGTTCCATGTTCCTCTTTCCGCAGGATCTGACCAGTGATGGCGCTGTTTATGCCCGCATCGCTGAATGGAGGGCAACGCACGCGAATGCAGAAAGGGGGCAGCTTTCGCTCCCCCCTCCCATCCGGCAATCGCCTCCGCCTAGTGGTCGCGTCCGCGCCCGAAATTGGCCCGGTCGGCATTGCTGCCCGAATCGCGATCGGTGAGCCCGGTCGCGCGGGTGCGTCGACGGCCGCGGCCGTTGCCGCCGGGATCGGCCCAGTTGCCGCTGTCGGAATCGCTGAGGCCAGTGCTCCGGCGCCCGCCGCCACGGCCGCGACCGGCCGGGTCGGCATTTCGGCCGGTGTCGTTGTCGGTGACCCCGCCGCGATTCCCGCCGCGGCCGCGGCCCACAGGGTCCGCATTGCGGCCAGTGTCTCCATCGGTGACCCCGCCGCCGCGGCGTCCGCCGCGGCCGTTTCCAGCCTGATCGGCATTGCGGCCGCTATCATTGTCGGTGAGTCCGCTACGCCCTCCACGACCGCTGCGGCCGTGGCCGGCGCGGTCCGAATTGGAGCCGGTGTCGTTGTCGGTGCGGCCGGTATAGCCGCGCCCGGACGGATCGTTGGGATCCGAGTCGCTGACCTGCAGCGCCTGCGCGCTCTCACCGAGCACGGTCATCGCGGCACCGCCGACGATGGCGCCCCCGGCCACCCGGCCGAGGAACGACCGGCGGCTTATCTTTCGGGTGGGCTTCATAGCTGGTTGATCTCCCCTTGCCGGGAACGTCCGACACAGGCAGCCAATTCCTGTCGGGCCTTACCGGGAAAACCGCAGAGTAGATCGGAGGCCGATTCTGTCAAGCAGCGCCGACGGCGCGAGCGCGCTCGAGCGCGGCGACGATGGCGGCGGCCAGAGTCTGGCTGTCATAGGGCTTGCGCAGGACTTCGTGCCTATGGCCGACGCTGCCGGTAACCTCGTCGCTGTAGCCGGTGGCGAGCACCACCGGCAGGCGCCCCAGCCTGCGCTCCGCCTCGTCCGCGAGCGCGGTCCCGTTCATCCCCGGCATGACCACGTCGGAAAAGAGCAGATCAATGCCTTCATGCTCGTCGAACAGGGGCAGCGCGTGCTCGGCCGACTCGGCGGCGACGACATGGCAGCCGAGCTCGTTGAGAAGATGCTCCGCGAACGTCAGGACGTGCGGATTGTCCTCGACGAGGAGGACCCTGAGACCCGGCGGCACGGACGGGGCGAGCTCCCCGTCACGCGGCACGGCGAGCGGCTTGGTTGATCGTGGCAACAGGATCCGGACGGTCGTGCCGACCCCCGGCGTGGAGTCGATCTCGGTCGCTCCGCCCGACTGGGCGGCGAAGCCGTGGATCTGAGAGAGGCCGAGCCCGGTTCCCTTGCCCACCGGCTTGGTGGTGAAGAACGGCTCGAACACCCGGCTCAGCACCTCCTCGTCCATCCCTTGGCCGGTATCGGTGAGAAAGATGGAGATGAATTCCCCGTCCGTCGTGGCGACGTTCGTCGTGCCGATGGTGAGCTTGCCCCCGTCTCCCATGGCGTCGCGGGCGTTGAACGCGGCATTGAGCAGGGCCGTCTCGAGCTCCGCCGGATCGACCTCGGCGTTCCAGAGATCCGGGTCGAGCTTGAGCTCAATCTGGACGGCGCTGCCGAGCGTTCGGGAGAGCACCTCGCCGATCGCGTCGAGCCGGACATTGATATCGATCACTTCCGGCTTGAGCGCCTGGCGCCGGCTGAAGGCGAGGAGATGGCTGGTCAGCGTCGCGGCACGATCCGAGGTTTCGATGATCGCATCGAGATAGCGCTGCTTCTTCTCCTCGGTGAGCCGGCCGCGCCGAAGCAGATCGGCGGAGCCCCGTATCACCGTCATCAGATTGTTGAAGTCGTGCGCGATGCCGCCGGTAAGCTCGCCGAGGGCCTGCAGCTTCTGCGACTGGAACAAGGCGGCCCGCGCCTCCTCCAGCTCCTCCATGGCGCGACGGCGCTCGGTCATGTCCCGCGTTATCTTGGCGAACCCGATGAACTCGCCATCGTCGTCGTGGATCGGATCGATGACGACATTCGCCCAGAAACGGGTGCCGTCCTTGCGGACGCGCCAGGCCTCCCGCTCGTACCGTCCCTCGCGCCGAGCGGTCGCCAATGCCCGCTCAGGCTCGCTATTGGAACGGTCTTCGGGTGTATAGAAGCGGGAGAAATGCTGGCCGATGATCTCTCCGGCGCTATATCCCTTGATCGCCGCGGCGCCGGTATTCCAATTGGTGATCCGTCCGTCCGGATCGAGCATGTAGATCGCATAGTCGCGGACGCCCTGAACCAGGAGGCGGAAGCGCTGCTCGCTGGCGAATAGGGCGCGCTCTGCCGCGCGCCTGTCGCTGATGTCGCGCGTGATCTTGGCGAAGCCGATCAACTCCCCCTGAGGGTCGCGGATGGGATCGATGACGATATTCGCCCAGAAGCGGGTGCCGTCCTTGCGAACCCGCCATCCCTCCGACTCGAACCGGCCTTCGGCAACCGCGGTACGCAGCGCCCGCTCGGGGACGCCGCTATCCCGGTCCTCCGGCGTGAAGAAACGCGAGAAATGCTGGCCGATAATCTCTTCCGGCTCATAGCCCTTGAAGCGACGTGCACCCGGGTTCCAGGTGGCGACATGGCCGGCCCGATCGAGCATGTAAATCGCGTAATCGGTGACGGCATTGACCAGCAGCTCGAAGCGAGGGTCAGTCGCATGTCGCTCAAAAATCGGAGAATCAGCCATTTGATGCCTATGAATTCCCCGCCCAACTTCATGCTTATGGGCGCGGCCCCTGCACGGCAAGCCTGCATCGGAGCCCCATCGCCGTGCGCCGTGCGCCCCGCGGCCGGACACGCTATGCTCGAGCGATGCCCGAATCCGGCTACACCCTCTTCGAGACGCCGGTCGGCCGGCTGGGCATCGCCTGGAAGGGCGACGTGCTCGCCGGAATTCACCTGCCTGCGAGCGGTGGGGACAGGTCCGGCCCCGGGATGAGCCGGCGCTTTCCCGGCGTTGAGGAACGAAGGCCTCCGAAATGGGTGGAGGGGGCGATCGAATCCATATGCGGCCTCCTCGGCGGCGTTCACGCCGACCTGTCGGCCATCCCACTGGACCTCGCCGCTGTCGGCGCCTTCGAAGCCTCCGTCTATCGCGCCTCCCAAGCGATCCCGCCGGGCTGCACCGTGACTTATGGCGAGCTTGCCACCCGGATCGGCGACCGCGGCGCCGCGCGCGCCGTCGGCCAGGCGCTCGGCCGTAACCCCTGGCCGATCGTCGTCCCTTGTCACCGCGTCACCGCGGCAGACGGCCGTTTCGGCGGCTTCTCGGCACCCGGCGGGATTTCAACCAAGCGCAGGCTGCTCGAGATCGAGGGCGCCTTCTCTGTCGACCGCCTCCCGCTCTTCGCCCCTCCGCTGAAGTAGCGCCCTCGCTCCAGACGCGAGGCGCTCAGCGCGAACGGGACGCGCAGGGGAGGGTGAATCGAAAGCTGGCGCCGCCCGCTGGCGATCGGCCGGCGCGCATGCGTCCGCCGTGCGCGTGGACGATGGTGCGGCAGACGGCGAGACCGACGCCGCTCTCGACGCCGTCGCCCGCGCGCACGAACAGCGTCTCGGGCGCGTGCTTGGCGCCGGGCCCGGAATCCTCGATGCCGACCTCCACTTCCGCCGAGTCCGTCAGGCGGGCCGAGACGAGGATCTTACGGTCGGGGCCCTCCGCCATCGCCTCGATGGCATGCGCGACGAACTGGACCACCACCTGCTGGATCTGGGCGGAATCGGCGTCGACCCAGATGGCATGCCGGTCGAGGTCGAACGCGATCTCGACCTCGGCTAGCCGAGCCTGCGGCTGGATCAGGATCGCGGCGTCGCTCAGGATGACGTCGAGCTTCTGGATGCTTCTGATCGAGTTCTTGGCGACATAGGCACGAACCCGCTTCAGAAGCTCGCCCATCCGCTGCAACGAGCTTCGTGCGATCTCAAGCGACTCGCGCGCCGTTTCGAGGTCGGCTTCGCGATCGCGCCCGAGCAGGGCGAGTCCGGCAGCAACGGCCACACTCGCCGACGTGAGCGGCTGGGCAAGCTCGTGGGCGAGCGCTCCGGTCATCTCGCCGGCGGAAACGATGCGCGACGTGTGGACGAGGTCCGCGCGCGTGCGGTCGAGTGCCTCCTGCCGGGACTTTTCGGCGCTGATGTCCCGGAAGAAGATCACCAGGCCGTCGCCGGCCGGATGAGCTCGCATCTCGAGCCAGGTTTCGCGCCCGTCGCGCCAGCTGTGGAGATGCCGCGTGCTGACGGGGACCCGTTGCCGCATCGCCTGGACCCAAGCCTTGCCGGCGACGCCATGGCGCAGGTCCGGGGCCAGATCCCATACCGCGCGGCCGACGATGTCGACGCGTCGCTGACCGGTGAGCCGGAGCGCGGGTGCGTTGACCTCGAGGACCCGGAAGCGCGCATCCAGCACCAGGCAGCCTTCGTCGATCAGGTGAAGCAGTTCGCCCTCGGCCTCCATGGCGGGAAGAGGCGGAGCGGGCACCGCCGTCGGCAGGAGGATCGATCGAGCTTCCGCCATGTCACGCCCCTTTTTAAATGAGGCATTTAATAAGTTAATGCCGCATTTATTTGATATTATTGAATTTTAGGCGTGTGGAGCAGCCTTGTCCAGTTGCCGCGGACGTGACGCTTCCGGCCACGTCCTTGTCACACCACAAGCGTGTACTATATACATAACACACAAGGAGGTGCAGCCGATGGACTTCATCAGGAACTTGCAGCCGCGCGACTGGATGATGGTCGCCGTCGCATTCGTTGCCGGAGCGATCGTCTTCTGAGCTGAGCAGCGAACTCACCGGCGCGTGCGATCACGCTGAAGAGCCGTCCGCCGCCTCGCGGCCGCATCTTCCGGGGGATGACGGGCAGGCCGGCGGCGGCGGGACTGCCCGAGGCGTGGCTGCTTGCCGCTTCCTGCCCCATCTCTTAGGTCGGGGCGTGACCCACCGTCTCCGTCCGCTCGCGCGCCTCGAGGGCGACCAGCGCCGCGCTTCCGATCCCGTCGATCATGCCGCCTTGTCGGCTTCGGCGGGGACGGGCAAGACCCACGTCCTCACCGCGCGGGTGCTGCGCCTGCTTCTCGCCGGGGTAGGCCCCTCGTCCATCCTTTGCCTGACTTTCACCAAGGCCGGTGCGGCCGAGATGGCGGAGCGGATCCATGCGCGGCTCGCGCACTGGGTGAGGCTGAAGGACGCCGAGCTGGGAAGGGAATTGCTCGCCCTGGGCGAGGATCCCGGCCTGGAGACCCGGGAGCGGGCTCGAACCCTTTTCGCGCGGGTGCTCGAAGCGACCGGCGGAGGCCTGCGGATCCAGACGATCCACGCCTTCGCGCAGAGCCTGCTCGCCGCGTTCCCGGCGGAAGCGGGCCTCGTGCCCGGCTTTCGACCGCTTGAGGGACGGGAGGAGCAGCAGCTCGCCCGAGCAGCGCTTGCCGATCTGCTCGTCCGCGCCGAGGACCAGGGCGATCTCGGCCTCGTCCGCGACATCCAGGCGCTCAGCCTCCGGCTGGGCGAGGGCGGAGCGGAATCCTTCCTGTTGGCCTGCGCGCGCGCGCCCGAGGCAATGGTGCCGCTCGGACCCCGCGAAGGAATCGAATCGCGCCTTCGGCACGTCTTCGATCTTCCCGTCGGCGACGTGGACGAGTTGATCGCCCATGCCTGCGGCGGCAGCCCCGGCCTGGGCATCGATCCGGACACGGTCCATAGGATCGAGCGGCTCAACCGGGAATGGGGGACCAGCAAGGGGCTGGAGCGCGCCGGCTGGTGCGAACGCTGGCTGGCGGCGACGCCGGCGGAGCGAAGCGAGCTTCTGGACAAGCTGCACGCGGTATGGGCGCGCGGCGACGGGGGGCTGCGCAGCTTCGCCAAGGGCCAGGCGCCGCAGGACGATCGCTACGCGGAACTCGCGACCGCCGCGTTCGAATGCTGTGGCCGGCTGCTGGCCCTGCGAACGCGCGCCGCGATGGTCGCCGGGCTCGCCGCGGGCCTGCGCGCCGGCCAGGCCTTTGCGGCGGCCTATGACGAGGCCAAGCGCGCGGCCGGCCTTGTCGATTTCGACGACCTGATCCGATGGGCCGAGACGCTGCTGACGACACCCGGCATGGGCGACTGGGTGCGCTACAAGCTCGACCAGCAGACCGACCACATCCTCGTGGACGAGGCTCAGGACACCAATGCCCGGCAATGGAGCATCGTCGCCGCCCTTGCCGAGGAGTTCTTCTCCGGCGAGGGCGCGTCGAGCCGGCCGCGGACGATCTTCACCGTCGGCGACTTCAAGCAGGCCATCTTCAGCTTCCAGGGTACCGATCCGCGCGAGTTCGAACGCGCGCGCAGCCGCTTCTCGGCCTTCGCCCAGGCGCTGAGGGGCGAGGCGGAGCGGCTTCGCGACGAAGGCCGTTGGGACAGGCACCGGCCCTTGCCACCGGGCTTCCTCGATCTCTCGGTGGACCGCAGCTACCGCTCCTCGCCGCAGATACTGACGGTGGTCGATCGGGTCCTGGAGTCGCTCGGACCGGACGCCCTCGGTCTTCCGAAGGCGCCCAATGCGCATGAGAGCCATTATCCCGACCGCCCCGGTTCGGTGACCTTGTGGCTGCCCATGTCGGACGAGACCGGGGAGCCCGAGGTCGGCCCGGCGGGATTCTCCGGCGACCCGGGCGAGGAGGGCTGGATCAACGACACGGTCCGGCGCTACGCGGGCAGCCTGGCGCGCCAGATCCGCTCCTGGCTGGATCATCCCTTCCAGCTCCATAGCCGCGGCCGGCCGCTTCGTCCCGAGGACATACTCATCCTGGTCCGCCGGCGCGGCGATCTCGCCTCGTTGCTGGTCGCCCGCCTCCATGCCGAAGGCGTCCCTGTGGCAGGCGTTGACCGCCTGCTGCTGTCGGCGCCGCTGGCGGTGCAGGACCTGCTCGCCGCCGCCCGCTTCGCGGTCCAGCCGCTGGACGATCTCAATCTTGCCGGCTTGCTTGTATCGCCCCTGTTCGGCTGGTCGCAGGATCGGCTCCATGCCGTCGCCGCCGGCCGGACGGGCGCGCTATGGCCGCAGCTGCGCGAGCATCGCGCGACGCACCCGGAAACGCTGGCGGGGCTGCAGGCGATACTCGCCATGGCCGATTATGCGACGCCCCATCTCTTCTTCGAGACGATGCTCTCGGGGCCGCTGGATGGGCGGCGCAAGCTGATCGGCCGGCTCGGCAGCGAAGCGCGCGATCCGATCGAGGAGCTGCTCTCGTCGGCGCTCGAGTTCGAGAGCGGAGGCACGCCCTCGCTCCAGGCGTTCCTCGACTGGTTCGCCCGCGGCGATGTCGAGATCGTCCGGGATCCGTCGGGGCCGCAGGACGCGGTGCGGGTCATGACGGTGCACGGCTCCAAGGGCCTCCAGGCGCCGGTCCTGATCCTGGCCGACGCCTGCGCCGATCCGGATCGATCGCGCAGCGGCCCGGGCGGCCGCTTCGGCACGCTACGCCTCGGCGAGGACGGCCCGGAGATCCCTGTCTTCCGGCCGCGCAAGGAAGAGCTGGCCGAGCCGATCAAGTCGCAGCTCGAAGCCAAGGATCGTGTCGACCGCGAGGAGCATTGGCGCCTGCTCTATGTCGGCCTCACCCGGGCCGAGGAGCGGCTCTATGTCGGCGGGACGCTCGGCCTGCGCGACCGTGACGGGCCGCCGCAGGCGAGCTGGTTTCGGGCCGTCGAGGAAGCGCTGGTCTCGCTCGGCAGCGACTGGAGCCCTCATGAGCGTTGGGGGCGTGAGATGCGTTTCGGTTCCGGAGAGGGTGCGGGCCGGGCGCCGCGCCCGGCGACACCTGCTGTCCCGGCCGCGCCTCTGCCTGAATGGCTTCATCGTCCGGCGCCGGAGGAGGAGCGGCCACCGCGTCCGCTCGCCCCCTCGGCGATCGGCGAGGACGACGTGCCTTACCCACCGCCCGGGCCCGAACAGCGCCACGCGGCGGAAAGGGGCCGGCTCCTCCACCGCCTGTTCGAGCGGATCGGCGGCATCGATCCGGCGGGTCGCGCCGAACGGGCCGATCGCTGGCTGGAGCGCAGCGCGGGGGTTGCCGATCCGTCGCTGCGCACCGCCATCGTCCGCGACGTCCTCCGCGTGGTCGAGGATCCGCAGTTCGCCGAGCTGTTCGGACCCGACAGCCTTGCCGAGGCGCCGCTGGCGGCGGTGATCGGCCGGGGTATCGTCGTCTCCGGCACCGTCGATCGGCTCGTCGTCGGAACGAAGCGGGTGTTGATCGCCGATTTCAAGACCGGCCGAAAGGTGCCGGCGGTGCTGGCCGAGATACCGCCCGCGCACCTGCGGCAGATGGCCGCCTATCGGGCGGCGCTGCAGGTCGTCTTTCCCGGGCGCGAGGTCGAGGCGGCCTTGCTCTACACAGCTGGACCGGTGCTTCACCGCCTTCCCGACTCTCTGCTCGACGCGCAGGCGGCGACGATCTCGCCGAACGCCCGCCTGGGTGGTTGAGACGCCGCCCGGCGCGTCCTACATGGCAGGGAACGAAACAGCGGAGCGTCCCATGGCCACCAAGTCCGTCACCGATTCCACCTTCGGTCAGGAGGTGCTCGGCGCCTCGAAGCCGGTTCTCGTCGATTTCTGGGCGGAATGGTGCGGCCCTTGCCGGATGATCGCGCCGGCGCTCGAGGAGCTGAGCGACGAGCTCGGCGACCGAGTGACCATCGTCAAGCTGAATATCGACGAGAATCCGGATGCGCCGTCCAAATATGGCGTGCGCGGCATCCCGACGATGATCCTGTTCAAGGACGGCCAGCCGGCGGCGACCAAGGTCGGCGCCGAGCCGAAGAGTCGCATTCAGGTCTGGCTCGAGGGCCAGCTCGCCTCCGGGGCTTCTTCGGCCAGCGCGGCTCCCTCGGCCTGATTGGCCGAAGGCCGGGCCCGGCGTCGGTCGAGCCCTGCGAGCACCAGCCTTCGGTCATTCCGGCGGCTCGGTCCCCTCGAGGCCGCGCGTGCCGGATCGGAAGCGATCGTGGCGGGGCAGGTCGTCCCCGGTCTCGAACCAGCCGATCCGGCTGGCACGGAAGATGTGGAATTCGGGCGGGACGCGGTCCGGATCGTCGAGCGTGGCGATGCTGAAATCGACGGTTTCCGGCTGATGGTCGACCCGCATCAGCAGGGGCGTACCGCATTCGCCGCAGAAAAGGCGGTGGCCGAAGCCGGTCGACTGGAAACGCTTCACCTTGTCGGCTCCGGCGACGAAGGCGAAATCCTCGACGGGCACCGATGCGAAAGCCATGGCCGGGGCGCCGGAATTGAGCTGGCAGATGCGGCAGTGGCACCAGCCCGCGTCATAGGGCGCGCTCTCGAGCGCATAGCGCACCGTTCCGCATGCGCAGCCGCCGCAGCCTTGCCGGTCCATCGTCCCGCGGTAGAGGCCTGACAGGATCGATTCAACCGCCTCAGGCCATGGACCTTGCGGTCGCCAGTCACTATGTCGCCGTTGCGATGGAATGGCTGCTGATCTTCTCCGCCCTGCTGAGCGCCGTTACCGGCGCCATTTCGGGCGGCCGGGCGACGGAGCCGGGCATGCAGCAAGCCGAGGCCGCCGTCGGCGCGCAGGTCGCCGCCGCTGTGGTCACCCAGCAAGTCGCGCGGGCAAGCGCGGTCATCCCGGCCAATGCGGCGCCTTCGTCCGGACCGGCCACGCCGCCCATCCTGTCCGTGCCGACGTCCATACCCCTGTACGCGGACCGCCTGCTGGAGTGAATGACCGAGAAGGGGGCTCTCGCTCCTTTGCCCGGCCTATTCCCTTGCTCCGGCTTCGGCCGGCGCTCCTCCGTAAGATCAGGATTCCAGTATGTTCGGCGGATTTGCCAAAGCCATTTTCGGGTCGTCCAACGACCGCTACGTCCGCTCGCTTCGCAAGATCGTCGAGCAGGTAAACGCTCTCGAGCCCACCGTTTCGGCCATGTCCGACGACGAACTGCGCGGGCAGACCGGATTGTTCCGGGCTCGCCTCGCCGACGGCGCGACGCTCGACGACATCCTGCCCGAGGCCTTCGCCACCGTCCGCGAGGCCGCGCAGCGGACGCTCGGACAGCGCCATTACGACGTCCAGATGATCGGCGGCGTCGTCCTCCATCGCGGCGAGATCGCGGAGATGCGGACGGGCGAGGGCAAGACCCTCGTCGCTACCCTCGCCACCTATCTCAATGCGATCGAAGGCAAGGGCGTCCACGTCGTCACCGTGAACGACTATCTCGCCCGGCGCGACGCCGCATGGATGGGGCAGATCTACCGTTTCCTCGGCCTCACCGTCGGCGTCATCATTCCCAACCTCACCGACGCGCAGCGGCGCGAGGCCTATCATTCGGACATCACCTACGGCACCAACAACGAATTCGGCTTCGACTATCTGCGCGACAACATGAAATATGAGCGCGCGCACATGGTCCAGCGGCCATTCAATTTCGCGATCGTCGACGAAGTCGATTCGATCCTCATCGACGAGGCGCGAACGCCGCTGATCATCTCCGGGCCGACCGACGACAAGTCCGAGCTCTATCTCGCACTCGACCGGATCGTGAAGGAGATCTCCCCGGACGATTACGAATATGACGAGAAGGACAAGCGCGTCCTGCTGACCGAGGACGGCACCGAGCGCATGGAGCGCCTCCTCG
The DNA here is from genome assembly GCF_003347635.1 of Sphingosinicella terrae. GTDB lineage: Bacteria > Pseudomonadota > Alphaproteobacteria > Sphingomonadales > Sphingomonadaceae > Allosphingosinicella > Allosphingosinicella terrae. The sequence continues at coordinate 775,569 of NZ_QDFY01000001.1, read as the reverse complement.
AATCCGAAGGCCTGCTCGTCGGCTCCAATCTCTACGATTACGAGAACACCCAGGTGGTCCACCACCTCAACCAGGCGCTCCGCGCCAACATCGCCTTCCGTCGCGACATCGATTACATCGTCAAGGACGGCAAGGTCGTCATCATCGACCCCTTCACCGGCCGCATGATGGACGGCCGGCGCTGGTCCGAGGGCCTGCACCAGGCGGTCGAGGCGAAGGAAGGGGTGGAGATCGAGCCGGAGAACCAGACTCTCGCGTCGATCACCTTCCAGAATTATTTTCGCATGTATCCGAAGCTGTCGGGAATGACCGGAACCGCCGCCACCGAAGCCGCCGAGTTCTACGACATCTACAAGATGAACGTCGTCACCATACCGACGCACAAGCCGGTCCGTCGCCAGGACGATGACGACGAATTCTACAAGAATCAGGACGACAAGTTCGCCGCGATCACCAAGGCGATCCAGGAGAAGCAGGCGATCGGCCAGCCGGTCCTGGTCGGCACCGTCTCCATCGAGAAATCCGAACTCCTCTCCGAATATCTCAAGAAGGAGAAGATCACCCACGCCGTCCTCAATGCCCGCCAGCACGAGCATGAGGCTCATATCGTGGCGCAGGCGGGCCGGCTGCGTGCGGTCACGATTGCGACCAACATGGCCGGCCGCGGTACCGACATCCAGCTCGGCGGCAATGTCGAGTTCCGCATCGGCGACGAACTCGCCGAAATCCCGGAGGGGCCCGAGAAGGATGCCGCCATCGAGCGGATCAAGCGGGAAGTGGCCGAGGAGAAGGAGCGGGTGATCGAGGCCGGCGGATTGTTCGTGCTCGGCACGGAACGGCATGAGAGCCGGCGCATCGACAACCAGCTTCGCGGCCGTTCGGGCCGTCAGGGCGATCCCGGCCTGTCGCGCTTCTATCTCAGCCTCGACGACGACCTGCTGCGCATCTTCGGTCCGCAGACCATGTTCGCGCGGCTGATGAACAAGAACCTTGCCGACGGCGAGGCCATCGTCAGCCCCTGGATCTCGAAGGCGATCGAGACCGCCCAGAAGAAGGTCGAGGCGCGCAATTACGATGTCCGCAAGCAGGTCGTCGAATATGACGACGTGATGAACGACCAGCGCAAGGTCATCTACGAGCAGCGCGCCGACATCATGGACGCCGACACGGTCGGCGACGTCGTCTACGAGATGCGGGCGGAAACGGTGAACGGTCTCGTCAGCGAGGCGATTCCGCCCAATTCCTATCCGGAGCAGTGGGATATTCCGCTGCTGACGGAGCGCGTCCAGGCCGTGCTCGGCCTGAACCCGCCCTTCGAGGAGTGGATGAAGGAGGAAGCAGTCGATCCGGAGATGTTCGTCGACCGGCTCCAGAAGATGGCCGACGACCAGATCTCCGAGAAACTGGAGATGGTCTCGAGCGAGGACTGGATCCAGATCGAGAAGAGCATCCTGCTCCAGTCGCTCGACCATCATTGGAAGGAGCATCTGTCGATGCTCGACGCGCTCCGCCAGGTCGTCCACCTCCGCGCCTATGCGCAGAAGAAGCCGATCGACGAGTACAAGCAGGAAGCGTTCGTGATGTTCGAGCGGATGCTGGTCACGATCCGCGAGGACGTGACCGGGACGCTGGCGCGCGCCCGCTTCATGGCGCCGGAGGAGCAATTGCCGGTGATGCCGGACTTCGTCACCCAGCATATCGACCCCTTCACCGGCGAGGACGACACGGCCGATATCGACGCGAGCACCGGCACGATCCTGTCGCGGCTGCCGCCGATCCTAACCGGGGAGATGCCGGCGGCGGCGACCGCCGCGATCGACGACGTGCCGCCGCCGGCCAGCCGCAACGCGCCCTGCCCCTGCGGGTCCGGCCGCAAGTTCAAGCACTGTCACGGCGCGGTGGCCTGACTTAGTCCCTCCCCGGCAATGAAGCTGGGGAGGTGCGCTGCCTGTGTGGAAACGAAAACGGCGCCGCCCTTTCGGACGGCGCCGTTCCCGCATGAGACCCGTGAAGGGGTCAGGCCATTTTCAGGCCTTCCTTGTTCATCATCGCGCTGAGCTTGGAATTCTGCTCGTCGGACAGCGTGTTGCGGAAGCGGGGGAAGACCTCCTCCTCCTCCATCCGCATATGCTCCTGGATCATTGTGCGGAAGTCGCGCACCCGAGCCAGCCATTCGGGGCTGTCATTGGGCATCGTCTCGAGCTCGTAGAGATAGGTCTTCACATAGCCGTGCTCTGAATTGAGGTGATCGGCGTCGTGAGCCGAATTCGCCTCGCGCAGGGCCGGATAGATGACATTCTCTTCCTGGTGCGCATGCTTGTCGAGCGCGTATTTGAGCTTCATCAGCAGGTGCGAACGCACCCAGGTCTGCTCGTCGTCGGTCGCCTCGATCTTGTCGAAGATCGCGAGCGTCGCCTTGTGCTCGGCGGCAAGCGCGTCCGCCCAATCGCCGGCGGCCGCGCCCATGCCCTGGATGAGGAACTTGCGCCCGTAATTGGCGGCGATCCCGACGGCGGCGCCGGCGACGGCGGCAGCGGCGATCATGCCGGTCTGGCTGTTGCCCCAGCTGAACGCGGAGCCATTGTCATCGCCCGAGCGGCTCTCGCTCCGGCGGCGGCCGGTGTCGCTCTGGCTGCTCTTCGATCTTGTCCTGGTAGCCATTCTTGCCTCCTCGAATGCTTACCTGCCGAACCCACGCGGGCCGGCAATTGTTCCGGCGCCGGTTGCTTCGCCGAAATCCCAAGCGATTGAAAAAGCGACTGTTTCTGCTCCGCAACGAACGGCCTTGCGGCGAGCGGTTGCGCCGATGCGCCGGACGGCCGCGGGAACTTCGGACCCTCCGCTTCGCTGACTGGTTCAGCTCGGCAAGTCGCATTCAGCCAAGGAGACTCATTCGTGAAAGCGCTCGTGTGGCACGGCAAGGAAGACATTCGATACGATACCGTCCCAGATCCCGAGATCGAGGATGATCGTGACGCCATCATCAAGGTGACGAGCTGCGCGATATGCGGCTCCGATCTTCACCTGTTCCACAACTTCATTCCGGCGATGAAGCCGGGCGACATCATGGGCCACGAGATGATGGGCGAGGTTGTCGAGGTCGGCCGCGGGGTGACCAAGCTCAGGAAGGGCGAGCGGGTGGTGATCCCGTTCACCATCAACTGCGACGAGTGCGATCAGTGCCGCCGCGGCAATTTCTCGCTCTGTGAACGCTCCAACCGCAACAAGGCGCTCGCCGACAAGGTGTTCGGCCACACCACCGCCGGCCTGTTCGGCTACACCCATCTCACCGGAGGATATTCCGGCGGCCAGGCCGACTATCTGCGTGTGCCTTTCGCCGACGGCACCCACATCAAGGTTCCTGACAGCCTCACCGACGAACAGGCTCTGTTCCTCGGCGACATCTTCCCGACCGGCTGGCAGGCCGCGGTCCAGTGCGACATCCAGCGCAGCGACGTCGTTGCGGTCTGGGGCGCGGGCCCGGTCGGCCAGATGGCGGTGCGAAGCGCGCTCATCCTCGGCGCCCGCAAGGTAGTCACCATCGATCGGCTCAAGGAGCGGCTCGACATGGCCGCGGCGGCGGGATCGGAGACGATCGACTTCGAGGAGGAGAGCGTCGTCGAGCGCCTCAACGAGCTCACCGACGGCAAGGGACCGGACAAATGCATCGATGCCGTCGGGCTCGAGGCGCATGCCGCCTCCCATCTCGATTCGATGATGGACCGGATGAAGCAGATGACGATGACGGCGAATGACCGCGCCCATGTCCTGCGCGAGATGATCTATGTCTGCCGCGGCGGCGGCACGCTCTCCATTCCCGGCGTCTATAGCGGCCTCGTCGACAAGATCCCGTTCGGCATGGCGATGAACAAGGGCCTCACCTTCCGCATGGGCCAGACCCATGTCCGACGCTGGACCGACGACCTCACCCGCCGCATCGAGGAGGGCGAGATCGATCCCTCGTTCGTCATCACCCACAGCGAGACCCTCGACCAGGGGCCGGGCATGTATCGGACTTTCCGGAACAAGCAGGACAGCTGCGTCAAGGTGGTGCTGAAGCCGTGAACAGGGAGGAAGAGATGAATGCCGCAACCTTGTCCGGCGGTCCCGCCGACCGGAGCATGACCTGGAGCCTGCGCGCCGCCCGGCTGATGGGATGGGCGAGCTTCGGGCTCGCCGTCGCCTTCGTCGCGGCGCCGGGCCGTATCGCCCGCACCTTCGGCCTCGAAGGCAAGGAGAATCTCATCCGCAGCTTCGGCGCCCAGGAGGCGATGGCCGGAATAAGCGTGCTCTCCACGGAGGTGACGCCGGCCATGTGGAGCCGCGCGGCCGGGGACGTCATCCACATCGGCACGCTCGCCACCGGCCTCCGGACGGACGACAGCCGGCAGCATCGCAACGTCGTCGTCGGGCTCGCCGCACTGGCCGGATTCCTGCTGGTCGATTCGCTGATTGCGGCTAAGCTCGGCTCGGAGCGCACCAGGAGCCGGGGCGAGGCACGCGACTATAGCGGCCGCAGCGGCTTCCCGAAGGGGCGTCCCTCGGCCGCCTCGGCTTCGGCGGCCGAAAGGCAACAGGCGCGTCAACCGGCGATGGCGGCAGGCTGAGCCGGACCCGTCACGGCACCATCGCGGCGGCACTTCTTTGTCGGCATCGCCTCAACGACGATAGCTGGGGAGGGACCATCCGCGCTCGATCGCCGCGCAGCGAAGGGTGAAGCCGGCCAGGGCGGCGACGAGGGCGCCGCCGAGAGCCGGCGCCCCGGCCAAGGCGAGACCGACGACGAGGCCGGCGGACAGCGCCGCCGCCGTCACGTAGAGCTCGGGCCGCATCAGGATCGAAGGCTCGCCGGCGAGGACGTCCCGGACGATGCCGCCCAGGCAGGCGGTGAGGACGCCCATCATGAAGGCTGGAACGGGGGCGACGCCGAAGAGCATGGCCTTGCTGGCGCCGAACGTCGCATAGGCGGCGACTCCGGCGGCATCGAGCCAGAGCAAGGTGCGGCCGCCCCAGAAACGCGCCGGCGTCATCCAGACCAGCAAGGCGGCCGCGAAGCAGATGAGGAGCATCCAGTTCTCGTCCATCCAGAAGACCGGTGCGCCGATGAGCAGGTCCCGCGTGGTGCCGCCGCCGACCCCGGTGGCGACCGCGAAGAAGACGAAGGTGACGAAGGTCTGGCGCTTCTCGGCGGCGACTAGGGCGCCGGTGAGCGCGAACACGGCGATGCCGACATAGTCGAACATCTCCAGCGCCGGCAGCAGGGCAGGGGGAAGGGGGGCGGTGGCCGCGCTCATCTGTCTTGCCGCCTCCAACGCTGCTCATGCGGCGAAAGTCCGGACCTTCTCGCAACCGGCCCTGCCGGTGGCAAGCCCGGTGTCGGCGCCAGCGATAGGGGCACCCGAAAGATCGTCACGATGCCGTTTGCGCAGGAGCGGGACCGCCGGCTGAGGTCGGCCGCTGCGGCCAGCGCGATCTCGACGAGCATAGGCCGCGCCGCCGGCCGCTGGCGGATGGTTCGACTACACGACCTTCGCCCGACGGCCTCGGTGGAGACGAGCGTTGCGGGCCGCCTCAGTCGAGGCGGGCGTCCGCCTCGATGTCGTCGGCCAGCTCGCGAAGCGCGTCGGCCTCGTCCTGGCGGTCGCAATCCGCCTCGGTGTCGGCGGCGAGACGCAGCTGCTCGACGATATGGGCGACGGCGGGATCGGCGATGACCCCGGCCTTCTCCAGTCCGTAGATGATCGCGCGAATGGCAGTGCGAGTGGTGGCGTCCATATCGAATCTCCCCCTTCTTTCAGGAGGCTGTAGGTAGCATTCTCAAATCCTACGTCGAGAGCTGTTTGCTAGCTGCCGGCAGCGGCGGCCGACGGGGCGATTCAACGCGCCGGGCGCAGGCTGAAATGACGGCCCGAGGCTGTCCGTACGGTGATGGGCGCCTGCGGTCGCTCGGGCAGGGCTCGCCGGATCCGCCGGAACAGACTTCTGGCTTGAGCCTCGGATCCGACCTGAACGCAGAGCGTGGTCTCGCCCTCCCATCCCCAATGACGCCGCGCCATCGCCGTCACCTCGATACGATCGGCGAGAAACGCCTCGACATCTTGCAGCGCCTGCCCGTCGATGCCGGAGCTCTCGCTGAGGAAATCGACGGCCAAAGGGCAGTCGGCCGAGCCATGCGTTCGGGGGACCGACTCATCGCTCGCCGTCGTGGCGGCCCGGGCGCCGGCCTGCGCTGGAAGCTGAGCCGCTCCCGGCCAGCCGCCGCTGTCCATCGGGAAGGCCCCCTGGCCGGCGATCCAGCCGGCAAGCGCCAGCGGGAGAAGCCAGTAGGGAGCCGGTGCCATCGGCTCAACCTTGTCCGGGACGCCGGCGGAAGCAACCCTTCTTCGAGGCCCGCCGGCGAGCGCGCGAGCGGGCATCGGTCACGAGGGCAGACAGGGAGGGGCAGGCTTGAAGGAGAGTGGCTCCCCGGGACGGATTCGAACCATCGACCAACCGGTTAACAGCCGGTTGCTCTACCGCTGAGCTACCGGGGAGCAGCCTCTCTCTCGCGCGAGGCGGGACAGTCATGCTGTCCGGGCGGGCCTCATAGCAGGCCCGGCGGACCTTGCAAGACTTGGCGACGCTTCAGGCGGCAAATTGCTCGCGGACTATCCGGTCGTCGAGCGCATGTTCCGGATCGAAGAGCAGGGTCAGCGTGTCCGTGCGGTCGACGCTCACCTCCACCGTCGCGACGTCGCGCACCTCGTGCTGGTCGGCAACGGCCGAAACCGGTCGCTTCACCGCATCGAGAACTCGGAAGCCGATCTTGAGGTCATCCTGGATCAGGGCGCCGCTCCAGCGCCTCGGCCGGAACGGGCTGATCGGCGTCAGCGCCATCAGCTTCGAGCTCAGCGGCAAGATCGGCCCCTGCGCCGAGAGATTGTAGGCGGTCGATCCCGCCGGGGTCGAAACCAGGACGCCGTCGCAGATCAGCTCCGGCAGAACGACACGGTCATTGATCTTGACCTCGATCTTTGCGGTCTGCCGGGTCTCGCGAAGCAGCGACACTTCGTTGATCGCGTGATGCTTGACGATGGCGCCGGAGACGGTTTCCGCCGTCATCTCGAGCGGAGCCACGGTGAACGGGCGCGCCCGCTCGAGCCGCTCGATCAGCCCGTCCGATCGCCATTCGTTCATCAGGAAGCCGACGGTGCCGCGGTTCATGCCGAAGACGGGGCAGACGCGGCCGCGATTGAGCATCCGGTGCAGCGTGTAGAGCATGAAGCCGTCGCCGCCGAGGGCGACGATCAGCTCCGCTTCCTCGGGAGGCACGAAGTCGTAGCGTTCGCGCAGCAGCGTCTCGGCCTCCTGCCCGTTGGCGGTGGTGGAGGCGACCAGCGCCATCTTCTTCGTGCTCGGATCGCTCATGAAGCCTGCGTAAGGCTGCGGGCGCGATGTCGTCAATGTGCCAAGGCGGGATTGTTCGGCGAAGGTCGATTGGACGGCCATCGGCTTGGGGCTACACCGGGGCGGAATGTCGGCGCCGCTCTTCATCCTTTCCTTCCGCCACCGCGACGAACTGACCCGGCTGGCGGAGAGCGCGGGCTGGCAGCCGCTGGCGGCGCGCCGGACCGAGAATGCCGAGGCGCGGTTCGTCGCGTCCGGCGCCGCGGTCGCCGTCGTCGATGCCCGCGGCGCGCTCGGCGATGGCCTCGAGGCGGTTCGCGCCGTCGCGGAAGCCGTCGAGGCGAATGCCGCTGCCCTGCTGGTGCTGCTGTCGCGCAACGATTCGGCGGCGCTCGAGGACTTTCTCAAGCTCGGCGCCACTCATTTCCTCGTCAGTCCCTTCACCGAGGCCCAACTCGTCCACGCCTTCCAGTTCGCGATGCGTCACGCCGATCGCGTCGGCGGCCACGGCCAACGCCGGGCGCTCGACGACCGCGGGGATGGGGGCTCGTGGCGCTGGCAGCCGGGCTCGAGGACGATCGAGCTCAGCCCGGCGCTCGCCCGCAAGGCGGGACTGGGCGAAGCGGAGGGGCGCCGGATCAGCCTGATGGAGCTGTTCCGCAAGCTCGACCCGGAAGGACGGCGGGCGGCGCGCAGCGCCGTTGCACGGGTCGTCTCGACCGGAGAGGCCACGGCCTTCGCCCATGCCGACCTGGAAAGCCGCACGGGGCGGATGGCGCATCACGTCCGGGCGCGACCGGAGGGCGGCATCGTCGGCCGCACCGAGACGATCGCCGCGGAAGGAGCGCGGCCGGCGTCCGCCCGCGACCCGCTCACCGGCCTTGCCGATGCGCGCGCGGCCCGCGCCTGGCTGGAGGCCCGGCTGAGCGGGGAGGAAGGCGGCGGGCAGGCGCAGGTGGTCGCGCTCCTGCTCTCGGTCAGCCGCTACGACGCGATCAATGCCGCTTTCGGCCGTCCGGTCGGCGACGCCGTGCTGCAGGCGGCCGCGCGGCGAATCGAGCGTCAGGTCGATCCCGACGGTCGCCGACTCCTGGTGGCACGCATGGCCGGCGCCGAGTTCGCCGTCCTGCTGGCGCCCCCGGCGACGCTCGAGGACGGCCGCTTCCTCGCCGGCGAGCTGGTCGAGGCGATCGGACGGCCGTTCATGTCGGGCGACCATGTCGTCTCCCTCGGCAGCCGCGCCGGGGTCGCCATCGCCCAGCCAGGCGACGATGCCGCGGGGTTGCTCCGCCGCGCCAGCGTTGCCCTGGCCGAGGCGAAGGCGCCGGACAGCGCACCCGTGCGGGTGCTCGAGGAGGGGGCGGAGAGCGATACGGCTCGCGGCGAGCGGCTCGAGGTCGACCTCAGGCGCGCGCTCGATCAAGGCGAGATCGAGATCCGGTTCCAGCCGCAGGTTGCCATCGCCAGCGGCGAGATCGTCGGCGTCGAAGCGCTCGCCCGTTGGATGCATCCGCGCTACGGCGAGCTCGGTGCCTCCACCCTGTTCAGCGTCGCCGAGCGATCCGATTATATCGCGCAGCTGTCCGAACATGTTCAGCGGCGGGCGATCGCCGAGGCCGCCGCGTGGCCGGAGCCGCTCGCCCGGCTGCGCCTCTCGGTCAACATCACCGCGGCCGACATCGTTCGCCCGGGCTTCGCCGCCCAGTTCCTGTCGCTGGTCGGGGAGAGCGGCTTCGCTGCCGACCGGCTGACGGTCGAGGTCACCGAAAGCGGCCTCATCGAGGATCTCGGCGGAGCGGGTGCGCTGCTCGCCCAATTGCGCGGCGGCGGGCTGCGGGTCGCGATCGACGATTTCGGAACGGGCTATTCCAGCCTCGCCTATTTGAAGGCGCTGCCGCTCGACTATCTCAAGATCGACAAGCGGCTGAGCCAGGACATAGCGGGATCGACGCGCGACCGGATCGTCGTGCGAAGCGTCATCGACATGGCCCGATCGCTCGGCCTCGACGTCGTGGCCGAGGGGGTCGAGACGGAGGAGCAGCTCGCGTTGCTCGCCGAGGAAGGCTGCACCCTCTACCAGGGATTCCTCTGCGCTCCGCCGGTCGATACCGCCGCGCTGGAAAAGATCGTCGCCAGCTGACGCCGCGACGACGATCCTCCCCGCGCGATCGCGCGGAGGACAGACGAGGTACCTCGGCCCCGCCGGCGGACCTACCCGACCACCTTCGCCAGGCCCTTGGACAGCTGGAGCGCACCGTTGAGCCGCGCCTGCGCATCGGGCCAGCTGCGGGTGATGACGAGCTTGCTGTCCGGCCTCAGCTTCGCCGTTCCCTTGAGCCGCTCGACATAAGCGAGCAGTCCGGGGAGGTCCGGGAAGGTATCGTTGAAGAAGTGGACGAGCGCCCCCTTGGCGCCGACATCGAGCTTGGCGACATGGGCCTTGCGACAGTTGAGCTTGATCTCGATCACCTTGAGCAGGTTCGCGGTCTCTTCCGGGAGCTTGCCGAAGCGATCGATCATCTCGGCCGCGAAGCTCTCTATCTCTTCGCTGCTCTCGAGCTCGTTCATCCGCCGGTAGAGCCCCATGCGCAGGTCGAGGTCCGGGACATAGTCCTCCGAGATGAGGATCGGCGCGTCGACCGTGATCTGCGGCGAGAAATGCTCGCGTGCCTCGGCGAGGCCACCCGATTTCGCCTCCATGATCGCCTCCTCGAGCATCGACTGGTAGAGCTCGAAGCCGACCTCCTTGATATGGCCGGACTGTTCGTCGCCGAGCAGGTTCCCGGCGCCGCGTATGTCGAGGTCATGGGTGGCCAGCTCGAAGCCGGCGCCGAGGCTCTCCAGGCTCGCGAGCACCTTCAGCCTCTTGTCGGCGGTCTCGGTGACCAGCCGATCCTCCGGTGTGGTGAAATAGGCGTAGGCGCGAGTCTTCGCCCGGCCGACGCGGCCGCGCAGCTGGTAGAGCTGGGCGAGGCCGAAGCGATCGGCGCGGTGCACGATGAGCGTGTTGGCGCTCGGTATGTCGAGCCCGCTCTCGATGATCGTGGTCGACAGCAGCACCTCGTAGCGCCGATCGTAGAAGGCGCTCATCCGTTCCTCGACCTCGGTCGCCGCCATCTGGCCGTGGGCGACGACGTAGCGGACCTCCGGCACCTCCTCGCGCAGGAACTGCTCGATGTCGGGCAGGTCGGCGATCCGGGGTACGACGAAGAAGCTCTGGCCGCCGCGATAATGCTCGCGCAGCAGCGCCTCGCGGATCACGACGGGGTCCCAGGGCATCACGTAGGTGCGCACCGCGAGGCGATCGACCGGCGGGGTCTGGATGACGCTGAGCTCGCGAAGGCCCGACATCGCCATCTGCAGCGTCCGCGGGATCGGAGTCGCGGTCAAGGTGAGTACATGGACATCGGTGCGGAGCGTCTTCAGCCGTTCCTTGTGGGTCACGCCGAAGCGCTGCTCCTCGTCGACGATGACGAGGCCGAGCTTCCTGAACTCGACCGACTTCGCGATCACGGCATGGGTACCGATGACGATGTCGATCTTGCCCTCCTTTAGCCCCTCCTTGGTCTCCTTCGCCTCCTTGGCGGGGACCAGGCGGGAGAGGCGGCCGATCTCGATCGGGAAGCCTTGGAAGCGCTCCTTGAAATTCTGGTAATGCTGCCGGGCGAGCAGGGTGGTCGGTGCGATCATCGCCACCTGCAACCCGCCCATGGCGGCGACGAAGGCGGCGCGGAGCGCCACCTCGGTCTTGCCGAAGCCGACGTCTCCGCAGACCAGCCGGTCCATCGGCCGCCCTTGGCCGAGATCGCCGATGACGTCGGCGATCGCGCGATCCTGATCCTCGGTCTCCTCGTAGGGGAAGCGGTCGGCGAAGGCGGAATAGCCGGTGTCGGGCTCGGCCACTGCGCCCGGGCGAAGCGCCCGCTCCGCCGCGATCTTGATCAGCTCCCCGGCAATCTCGCGGATCCGCTCCTTCATCCGCGACTTGCGTCGCTGCCAGGCCTCGCCGCCCAGCCGGTCGAGCGCGACGCCGTCGCTCTCGCTGCCGTATCGCGACAGGATGTCGATATTCTCGACCGGTACGTAGAGCTTGTCGCCGCCGGCATATTCGAGCGCGACGCAGTCGTGCGGCGCCTTCTGCACCGGAATCTGGGTCAGGCCCTCATAGCGGCCGATGCCGTGATCGGCATGAACGACGAGGTCGCCGGGGGTGAGCGTCGCCAGTTCGTTGAGAAAGGCCTCGTTGCTCTTCTTGCGCTTGCGCCGGCGCACCAAGCGGTCGCCGAGCATGTCCTGCTCGGTGAGCAAGGCGACGTCGCGCGTCGTGAAGCCGTGGTCGAGCTGGATGACGGCGAGCGCGACCTGGCCCCTGGCTGGCGCGCCGAGCGCCTCCTGCCAGTCGTCGGCGACGGCGACCTTGGCGAGGCCGTGGTCGGCGAGCAGCCCCTTGAGGCGCTCGCGCGCGCCGGCCGAATAGCTGGCGAGGACGACCTTGCGCTTGCCCCGCCGCAGCTCGGCGACATGGGCGACGACTGATTCGTAGACATTCTCGTTCTGGGTGCGCTCCGGCGCGAAGTCGCGGGCGGGCTCGACTTCGAAGTCGAGAACCTTCGCGCTTTCGGGCTCATGGAAGGGCGTCACCAAGTGGAGCGGACGGGAGGCGACGATCTCCTCCCATTCCGCCTTGACGAGGTAGAGCCGCTCGGGCGCGAGCGGCCGGTAGCTGCCCGCCGCGCCGGTCTCGGCGCGTTGCCTGTTCTCGTAATAATCGGCAACCGCCTCGAACCGCGCGGAGGCGGCGCCGCTGTCGCCGGGGTCGCGCACGACGATGTCGGCATCGGAGAGATGGTCGAACAACGGCACCAGCCGCTCCTCGAACAAAGGCAGCCAGTGATCGATGCCGGCGATCCGGCGGCCTTCGGACACCGTCTGGTAGAGCGGGTCTCCGGTGGCGGTCGCGCCGAACAGCTCGCGATAGCCCGAGCGGAAGCGCTTGACGCTGTCTTCGTCGAGCAGGGTTTCGGACGCGGGAAGGAGGGTGAAGCCCTCGATCCGCTCGATGCTGCGCTGGGTCGCCGGATCGAACCGGCGTACGCTCTCGATCTCGTCGCCGAAAAAGTCGAGCCGGAGCGCCTGCTCCTCGCCCGAAGGGAAGAGGTCGACGAGGCCGCCGCGCACCGCATATTCGCCCGCATCGGCAACCGTGTCGGTGCGCGAATAGCCGTTGGCCTGAAGAAGGGCGGTGAGACGGTCGAGGCCGATGCGCTCGCCCGGAGCCAGGCGGGCGACGAGCTGGCGGATGCGGAAGGGCGTCAAGGTGCGCTGGAGCGCCGCATTGACGGTGGTGACGAGGAGCTGCGGCTTGTCGAGCTTGCGCTGGAGCGCGTGCAGCGTCGCCAGTCGCTCCGACGTCGAGCGCAGCGACGGCGAGCTGCGATCGTAAGGGAGGCAGTCCCAGGCCGGGAAGGCCAGGGTCTCGAGCTCCGGCGCGAAATAATGAGCGGAGTCCACGATCGCGCGCATCCCGGCCTCGTCCGGCGCGACGAAGACGGCGCGGCCGCCTTTGTGAAAGGCGGCGCGGGCAAGGTCGGCGGCGAGCCAGGGCTGGAAGCCGGAGGGGACGCCCGAAAGCGTCATCGCCCGATCGGCCGAGAGGATTTTCTGCAGCTTGTCCAATGCTTATTCCGGATGCTTGATATAGTCGAGGCGCTGGAGGCGGGCCATCATCGCCCCGTCGAAGCGCGCCGGCGAGGCCGCGGTTCCGATCGCCCACGCCATGATGTCGACGTCCTGCTCCTCGAGCAGCCGCTCGAACCAGTCGACGTCTTCGTCGGTCCAGCTCTCATGATGGAAATCGAAGAACCCGCCGATCAGCAGGTCCGCCTCTCGGGTGCCGCGATGCCAGGCACGGAAGCGGAGGCGTTTGAGGCGGGATGGCCTGTCCATGTCGTCCATGCAGGAAGGCCCGGCGGGCGCAGGGCGGCCAGCCGGGGAGGGTGGGTGAGGGCGCTATGTAGTGGGTCCGATAAGCTCGCGAAACCCTCGCGATCTTGATTCCCTTCCCCTGGAGGGGGAGGGTAGGGAGGGGGTGTGGGGCGTCCGCGAATCCGCTCGGACGCTGAACCCCCTCACCCTGCCCTCTCCCCATGGGAGAGGGGAAAGCAAGGCTCCCGCCGAGAACGCATGCGCCCCGAAATCCTCAATCCCCTGTTTGCCGAAGTGGAGGTGCTGAAGGGCGTCGGCCCACAGCTCGCCAAGCCGCTGCACCGGCTCGGCCTCGACCGCGTGCTGGACGTGCTCTTCCACCTCCCCGGCGGCTGGATCGACCGCAAGCGCGTCGACCGGCTCGATCCGGCCGACGTCGGCCGGATCGTCACCGTGCCGCTGATCGCCGGCGCCTACCGCCAGAGCGGTGCGCGCGGCCCTTTCCGGGTGCAGGCGGTGGATATCGACGGCCAGCCGGTCTCGCTGATCTATTTCAACAATCCGGCCTGGGCCCGAAAGCTGTTGCCGCTGGGGGAGCCGAAGATCGTTTCGGGGAAGCTCGACCGCTACGGGCAGGAGCTGCAGATCGTCCATCCCGACCATGTCGTCGATCCCGGCGAGGCGGCCGAGATACCCGAGCGCGAGGCCGTCTATTCGCTTTCCGAGGGGCTGACGGCGCGACGCCTCGCCGATTTCGCATCCCAGGCGCTGGCCCGGCTGCCGGTGCTTGCCGAATGGATCGAGCCGAGACTGAAGGCGAGCCGGGGCTGGCCGGACTGGGCCGAGGCGCTGGCGACGGCGCATCGCGATCCGGCCGCATCGAAGGCGCGCGAGCGGCTGGCCTATGACGAGCTCTTCGCCAACCAGCTGGCCCTGAGCCTGGTGCGGGCGAGCTCGCGCCGCCGCCGAGGCCTGCCATTGGCCGGCGACGGCGTCCTTCGCGACGGGCTGCGCCTGCCGTACGGCCCGACGGGAGCGCAGCAGCGGGCAATCCGCGAAATCGAAGGCGACCTCCAGCAGGACCAGCCGATGCTGCGCCTGCTCCAGGGCGATGTCGGATCGGGCAAGACCCTGGTCGCGCTCATGGCGATGCTCGCCGCGGTCGAGGCGGGAGCCCAGGCCGCGTTGCTGGCGCCGACCGAGATCCTCGCCCGCCAGCATTTCGAGACGCTCTCGCGCCAGCTGGCCGGCCTGCCGGTCAACGTCGCGATCCTCACCGGCCGCGAGAAGGGGCGGGTGCGCGAATCCTGTCTGATCGGCCTCGCCGACGGCTCGATCCACATCCTGGTCGGAACCCACGCCATCTTCCAGCAAGCCGTCAGCTACCGCCGGCTCGGACTTGCCGTGGTCGACGAGCAGCACCGCTTCGGGGTCGCCCAGCGCATGATGCTGGCGAGCAAGGCCGAACTGCCGCCGCACCTGCTGGTGATGACGGCGACGCCGATCCCACGCACCCTCACGCTGACCCATTATGGCGAGATGGACGTCAGCCGGCTCGACGAGATGCCGCCGGGGCGGCAGCCGATCGAGACTCGGGTGATCAGCGACGAACGGCTGGGCGAGGTGATCGACGCGCTCGGCCGTCACATCGAGGCGGGCAAGCAGGCTTATTGGGTGTGTCCGCTCGTCGAGGAAAGCGAGAAGAGCGACCTCGCCGCCGCCGAGGATCGCGCCGAGCTGCTGCGCGCCCGTTTCGGCGACCGGGTGGGGGTCGTCCACGGCCGGATGAAGGGTCCGGAAAAGGATGCGGTGATGGCGGCGTTCCAGCGCGGCGACCTCGCCGTCCTGGTGGCGACGACGGTGATCGAGGTCGGCGTCGACGTGTCGAACGCCTCGCTGATGATCGTCGAGCATGCCGATCGCTTCGGCCTGGCCCAGCTGCACCAGCTGCGCGGCCGCGTTGGCCGCGGCGACCAGCACAGCGTCTGCCTGCTCCTGCGCAGCGGCGCCTTGAGCGAGACCGCGCGGGCCCGGCTCGCGCTGATGCGCGACACCAATGACGGCTTCCGAATCGCCGAGGAGGATCTGAGGCTTCGCGGAGCCGGGGAGATATTGGGGACGCGCCAGTCGGGCGAAGCCGAGTTCCGGCTCGCGACGCCGGAGCTGATCACCGATCTCGCTCAGCCGGCGATGGACGATGCCCGCCTCCTCATCGACCGAGACGGCGGGCTCGACAGCGAGCGGGGACAGGCGGCGCGCGTCCTCCTCTATCTCATGGAGCGCGACGCGGCGGTCGGCCTGCTGCGCGGAGGCTAAGCCTTTTCGGAAGAGGCGGTCGCGGGAAACGCCGTTGCCAGCGCCGCCAGCTCCTTGACCATCTTCGCCGCGAGCATGGCGGTCATGTCGTTGACGTCGCGGTCCGGGTTGAGCTCGACGACGTCGGCACCGGCGATCGGCGTCTCCAGTCCGAGCAGCACGTCGGTCACGTCGCGCGCCGTCAGGCCGCCCGGCTCGATATGGGAGACGCCGGGGGCGCAGGAGGGATCGAATCCGTCCATGTCGATGCTGATGTAGAGCGGCCCTTCGAAAGTGGGGACGCAGCCGCGGCGGAAATGCCGAGCCTCGATGATCTCGACGCCGAACCGCGCGGCCTGCTCGCGGCAATGGCGGCCGAGGGTGCGGATGCCGACCTGGACGAGCCGCTTGGCCAGGCCTTCCTCCATGATGCGGGCAAAAGGCGAGGCGTGGGAGCGACGATCGCCTTCATACTCGTCGTAGAGATCGGGGTGGGCGTCGAAATGCAGGATGTCGACCGGCCCGTGGGCGGCGGCGATCGCGCGCATCACCGGGAAGGTCACCGAATGATCGCCGCCGAGCGCGATCGGCACGGCCCCTTCGCGCAGCGCCTGCGCGACCGCGCCGGTGATGATCGCATCGTCTTCCGGCGCCTCGCGTAGCGGAAGGTCGCCGCGGTCGACGAGCCTGATCTCGGCACCGATCTCGGTGCCGCGCTCGCTCGCAGGGTTGGAGTGGGCGCTCGCCAGCATCGCGCGGATCCGGGCCGGCGCACAAGCGGGTCCCCGGAGATAGGAGGAATGGACGTCGGTCGGCAGGCCGATCAGCTGGACGAGCGGGCTCACGGCGCGGGCGTGAGCAGACCGTGCTTCTTCTTGCCGGCCGAGATCCGCACGTCGCAGGTGACCGCGATCGGCGCGTCCTCGCCGATCGGGCGGCCATCGATGCGGGCGCCGCCCTGCGCGATCAAACGCCGCGCCTCGTTCTTCGAGGCGACGAGTCCGAGGCCGACCATCGCATCGACGAGGGTCGTGCTCCCTTCGACCTGCAGCGTCGGCAGCGCCTCACCCGTGCCGCCCTGCTCGAACGTCGCCTTGGCGGTCTCCGCCGCCGCCATGGCGGCCTCCTCGCCATGCGCCATGGCCGTCGCCTCGTCGGCGAGGATCTTCTTGGCATCGTTGATCTCGGCGCCGCCGAGCCGCTCGAGCCGCTCGATCTCGTCGAGCGGCAGATCGGTGAAGAGCCTGAGGAACCGGCCGACGTCGCCGTCCTGGGTGTTCCGCCAGAACTGCCAGTAATCGTAGGGGGCGAGCTGGTCCGCGTTGAGCCAGACCGCGCCCTGCGCGGTCTTGCCCATCTTGCCGCCGTCGGCGGTGGTGATGAGCGGCGTCGTGACGCCATAGACCTGGGCGCCGTCGACGCGGCGGGCGAGCTCGATGCCGTTGACTATATTGCCCCATTGGTCGGAGCCGCCGAGCTGCAGGCGGCAGCCCGCGCGCCGCGACAGCTCGAGGAAATCGTATCCCTGGAGGATCATGTAGTTGAACTCGAGGAAGCTCAGCGACTGCTCGCGGTCCAGCCGCAGCTTGACGCTGTCGAAGCTCAGCATCCGGTTGACCGAGAAATGCTGGCCGATCTCGCGCAGGAAAGGGATATATTCGAGCTTGTCGAGCCAGTCGGCATTGTCGACCATGACCGCGTCGGTGGGGCCGTTGCCGAAGCTCAGGAAGCGCTCGAACACCCGCTTGATTGAGGCGATGTTGGCATCGATCGCCTCGGCGCTGAGCAGCTTGCGCGCCTCGTCCTTGAAGCTTGGATCGCCAATCTTGGAGGTGCCGCCGCCCATCAGCACGATCGGCTTGTGTCCGGCCTGCTGGAGGCGGCGGAGCATCATGATCTGCACCAGGCTGCCGACGTGGAGCGACGGCGCCGTGGCGTCGAACCCGATATAGCCGGGGACGATGCTGGCCGCCGCGAGAGCGTCCAGCGCTTCAGGGTCGGTCACCTGGTGGATGTAGCCGCGCTCTTCGAGCCGGCGCAGGAGATCGGACTTGAACTCGGTCATGACGGCGAGCGGCTTAGCGTGCCGCCTGCCGCGCGTCATCCCTCCTCGGCATCGCACCGGCGGCAAGATCGGCCGCGCCGAGCCCGAAGTCATCGAGGCTGTAGCGGTGGCCGAGATGGGCCTTGGCCCCGGCGAGATAGGCGTGCATCCGCGCCAGCAGGTCCGGCGTCAGCTCCATGCCGAGGAACTGATAGATCCGGGCCGTTTCACCGCGCCAGTCGCGGTTCATCGCCTCGTAGGAGACGCGGATCCGCGGCACGTCCGGCCGGGCCGCCAGCGCCTGCTCCGCGATCCGCTCCCTGAGGCGGGTCTTCCCCAGCCATTCCCGCCCGATCCAGCCAGGATCGACGCCGTCCGACTGCACTCGCATCTGATTCCACACCAGCGAGCATGAGGAGGCGACGACCTGCCCGGCCGGCCGGTCCAGGCAGATGAGGCGCGCATCGGGGAAGGCGTCGAGCAAGGCCGGCAGGTCCTGGAGAAATTGCGGCGCCTTGAGCAGCCAGGGCCGGGCGGGATCGTCGCCGCGATACCAGCCGTTGGTCTGCAGCAGGGTCTTGAAGGCGCGGTAGAGCGGCCGGCGGTCCGCTTCTTCCCACCAGCGGGAAAAAGCGGGCACGCGCCACTGCGCTTCGAATTGGGTTGCGCCGAAGCCGTAGCTCAGCAAGCCGAATTCTTCCTCGGCGGCGTCCGGCGCGGTCGGGTGGATCCGCCCGATCTCGGGATTGAGCGCCCGCAGCACCGCCAGTCCGACGCGGGCACGCAGCCGCCGCGGATCGCGCCGGCCTGGCTTCGGGCGCAGCGGCACCGGCATCAGTGACTCGAACGTCCGGCTGTGGGCGAAGCGTGGATCGCAGGCGAGCAGGCGCTGCACCCTCGTGGTGCCGGAGCGCATCTGGCCGAGCACGACGACCGGGGCCCGGACCGGCCGCTCGAGGATGTCGTGATGCCTTTCCCACAGCCGGACCGCCCGCATGCGGGCGCGCAGCGTCATCACGATCTGGCCGTGCGCCATCGTCTCGCCGAGCGGGCTGAGTTCGGCCTCCTCGCGGAGCGACCGCACCAGTCGTTCGAACGGCTCCCGCCAGTCGGAATCGTCGCCGAGAGCCCGGCGCGGCGCTCCGGCGAGGGCGGCCGCCTCGAGCGCCTCGGCCGTCAGCCGGGGGCGCGGCGACAGGCCCGAACGCCACAGCGCCTCGAGGGCGCTATTCGCCTTCCGGACATTGGGAAGCGGGGACGGGGCGGTCACTCAGCTCTTGCGGGTCAGCGTGCGCATCGCCTCGTCGAGGCCGGCAAGGGTGAGGGGGTACATGCGGTCCTGCATCAGCTCGCGCACGATCCCGATCGAGCCGGTATAGCCCCAATATTGCTCGGGCACCGGGTTGAGCCAGACCGCGCTCGGATAGGTGTCGGCCATCCGCTTCAGCCAGACCGAGCCGGCCTCCTCGTTATAGTGCTCGACCGAGCCGCCGGGATGGGTGATCTCGTAGGGGCTCATCGAGGCGTCGCCGACGAAGATCAGCTTGTAGTCGTGGCCATATTTGTGAAGCAGGTCCCAGGTCGGGCTGCGCTCCTCGAAGCGGCGGCGATTGTCCTTCCACACCGCCTCGTAGGGGCAGTTGTGGAAGTAGAAGAATTCGAGATTCTTGAATTCGGCGGTGGCCGCCGAGAACAGTTCCTCGCACAGCCGGATATGGGGGTCCATCGATCCGCCGACGTCGAGGAAGAGCAACAGCTTGACCGCATTGTGTCGTTCCGGGCGCATGCGGATGTCGAGCCAGCCCTGGCGGGCGGTGCCGTCGATCGTCCCGTCGAGATCGAGCTCGTCGGCCGCGCCCTCGCGGGCGAAGCGGCGCAGCCGGCGCAGCGCGACCTTGATGTTGCGGGTACCGAGCTCGACCGAGCTGTCGAGGTTCCTGAACTCGCGCTTGTCCCAGACCTTGATCGCGCTGCGGTTGCGGCCGCCGTCCTGGCCGATCCGCACGCCCTCGGGATTGTAGCCATAGGCGCCGAACGGAGAGGTGCCGGCGGTGCCGATCCACTTGCTGCCGCCCTGGTGCCGCTCCTTCTGCTCCTCGAGCCGCTTCCTCAGCGTCTCCATGATCTCTTCCCAGGAGCCGAGCGCGCGTATCTCCTCCATCTGCTCGGGGGTCAGATAGAGCTCGGCGACCTTGCGCAGCCATTCCTCCGGGACCGGCACCGCCTCGTCGCGATAATCGCCCTCGAGGCCCTTGAAGACCTTTCCGAAGACCCGGTCGAAGCGATCGAGGAGGCCTTCGTCCTTCACGAAGGTGGCGCGGGCGAGATAGTAGAATTCCTCGGGACGGGCGGCGATCACGTCCGCGTCCAGCGCCTCGAGCAGGGTCAGATGCTCCTTCAGCGAGGCGGGAATGCCCGCGGCGCGCAGCTCGTCGACGAAGGAGAAGAACATGCTGCCGGTTTAGCTCGGCGTCGGCACCTGCGCCACCTTGATCCCGCGCCGGCGAGATGAGATGCAACGCATACCGATCGGGAGAGGGTAGATATGCTGACGCTGTACAGTTTCGGCCCCGGCGCCAATTCGCTCAAGCCTTTGCTTACCCTCTACGAGAAAGGTCTGGATTTCAAAGGGGTGCGCCTCAATCCTGCCAATTTCGAGCATCACGAGGACTGGTTCAAGGCGATCAATCCGAACGGCCAGGTGCCGGCCCTCGTCGACGGCGACAAGGTGATCACCGAATCGACCGTGATCGGCGAGTATCTCGAGGACGAATATCCGACCGAGGTGAAGCTGCGGCCGGACGACAGCTATGGCCGCGCCCGGATGCGGGTATGGACCAAATGGGTCGACGAATATTTCTGCTGGTGCGTCTCCACCATCGGGTGGGAGCGGATGATCAGCGGAATGGCGCGCGCGATCAGCGACGAGGAGTTCGAGGAGAAGGTGAAGCGCATCCCGATCCCCGAGCAGCAGACCAAGTGGCGCAATGCCCGCAACGGCTTCCCGAAGGCGGTGCTGGACGAGGAGATGCGCAAGGTCGGGGTCTCCGTGCGCCGGCTGGAGGCGCGCCTTGCGGAGAGCGAATGGCTGGCCGGCGACATGTACACGCTGGCGGACATCTGCAATTTCGCCATCGCCAACGGAATGCAGTTCGGCTTTGCCGACCTCGTCAACGAGAGCGACACGCCCAACCTGCTGCGCTGGATCCGCCAGATCAACGACCGTCCGGCGTGCAGGCGCATGTTCGCCGAGGTGCCGATGGAGCGGCTCCAGCCGGAGAAGGCGGCCTGAGCAGGTGAATTGATCACCCGCTGTCAGTCTCTCCTCGCCCTGCGGAGACGCAAAGACCGGATCCGGCCTTCGCCGAGGCGGCATCTTCGCTTCGCCGAAGGGGCTGGTTAATCCACCTTCAACCCTTTCCGGCTAGTCCAATGCGTATCCAAGAACAGAAGAGGGACGCAAGGTGGCGAGCTCGGCGATCGAGAAAACCAATGGTGAGGCGATCAATGCGGTGGCCCGCAACATCGGCTCGCTGGCGATCGAGTGCAGCGACGTCGCCGGTTTCGTCGCAGGCGTGAACGAGCGCATCTCGGCCAACCTCAAGATGCTCGATGCCCTGGAGGATGTCACCACCCGCTTGCTCGCCGATCAGGCGCGGGTCTCCGATTCGACCGATGAGGCGCGCGTGCTCGCCGAGCAGGCGCGCGACAAGCTCGACCAGGGCCGAGGGGCGATCGAGGACACGATCCGGGTCTTTTCGGGCCTGACCGACCTCGTCGTCCAGCTCGGCGACCGCATGGCCGGCTTCGCCGAAGCGATGGCGCGGGTGAAGAGCGTCTCGTCGGCGATCGAGACGATCGCCAACAAGACCAACATGCTGGCCCTCAACGCGACCATCGAGGCGGCGCGGGCGGGCGAGGCCGGCCGCTCCTTTGCCGTCGTCGCCGCCGAGGTGAAGAAGCTCGCCCACGACACGCGCAGCGCCACCAGCGAGATTGCCGGGACGATCGCGTCGCTGACCCGGGAAGCCGAGGCGGTGACGTCCGAGATCAAGGTGGGAGTCGAGAAAAGCCGGGTCGCCCAGTCGAGCTTCTCCCGCATCAACGAGACGGTCCAGGACGTCGCCGACATTGTCGCCCTCGTCGACCGCCAGACCGACGGCATCGCCCAGGCGACCAGCCTGATCGAGCAGAGCGTCGACAGCGTGAAGAGCGGCCTGTCCTCCTTCGCCGCCGATGCACGCGAGAATGGCGGCAAGCTCAAGGCGACCCGCGAGCGGCTCGGCCGGCTCGAATTGCTCTCCAACGAGATGCTCGACACCTTGGCGAGCAGCGGCGTGAAGATCGACGACACGCCGTTCATCGATTTCGCCAAGAACGGCATGCGCGAGATCCAGACCATCGTCGAGAAGGGGATCGCGCGCGGCGAGGTCGACCTCGAAGCGGTGTTCGACTTCAATTATGTGCCGATGCCCGGGACCAACCCGACCCAGTGGGAGACCCGCTTCTGCGCCTTCGCCGACCAGCATGTCCGGCCCGTTCTCGACCGGCTGATGGCGGACGAGCCGCGGCTGATCGCCTGCGCGATGACCGACATCAACGGCTATCTGCCCACCCACATCACCGAGCGATCGCAGCCGCAGAGCGACGACCCGAAGTGGAATGCCGAATATTGCCGCAACCGGCGCAATTTCATCGACGACATCACCCGCCGGGCGATCGCCAGCGACAAGGAGGCGATGCTCGCCACCTACGGCATGGAGCTGGGCGACGGCCGCTATTTGCCGGTGAAGAACGTCTTCGTGCCGCTCTATTTCGGGGGCCGCCGCTGGGGCAATTTCGAGCTTGCTTACCGGGACGACGGGACGAAATAGGTTTCGCCGGGAAGAGGGACCGAGCGCCGGCGGTCGCCGTACCCGGTCCGGCCGCGCTGGCGCCGGCGAAGGATGAGAGGGGTCAGCTTCCCGGCCGCCGCGACATGAAGGCCAGCCGCTCGAACAGCATGACGTCCTGCTCGTTCTTGAGCAAAGCGCCGTGGAGCGGCGGGATCGCCTTGGCAGGATCGCGCGACTGGAGCACCTCGAGCGGCAGATCCTCGTGGAGAAGGAGCTTCAGCCAGTCGATCAGCTCGCTGGTCGACGGCTTCTTCTTGAGACCGGGCACCTCGCGGACCTTGTAGAAGATATCGAGCGCCTTCTGGACGAGGATCGTCTGTATGCCCGGGAAATGCACGTCGATGATAGCCTGCATCGTCTCGCGGTCGGGAAAGCGGATATAGTGGAAGAAGCAGCGGCGCAGGAAGGCGTCGGGCAGCTCCTTCTCGTTGTTCGAGGTGATGACGACGATCGGCCGCTCGCGCGCGGCAATGGTTTCCTTCGTCTCGTAGACGTGGAACTCCATCCGATCGAGCTCCTGGAGGAGGTCGTTCGGGAACTCGATATCGGCCTTGTCGATCTCGTCGATGAGCAGGACCGGAAGCTCCGGGCTGGTGAACGCCTCCCACAATTTGCCGCGTCGGATGTAGTTGGCGATGTCGTGGACGCGCGGATCGCCGAGCTGGCCGTCGCGCAGCCGGGCGACCGCGTCATATTCATAGAGGCCCTGGTGCGCCTTGGTCGTCGACTTGACGTGCCACTCGATCAGCGGGGCGCCGACCGCCTCGGCGATCTCGTGGGCGAGCACGGTCTTGCCGGTGCCCGGTTCGCCCTTGACCAGCAGCGGCCGCCGCAGCGTGACCGCGGCGTTGACCGCGACCTTGAGGTCCTCGGTCGCGACATAGTTGCTGGTGCCTTCGAAGCGCATCGACTTCCCTTTACGTGAACGTCAAGTCAGACCGGCGAATAGGGACCGGACGGGGAGGGTGCAAGCCGCACGCGCCTCAGCCGAGCAGCATCACCTTGTCGCCCAGCCTGACCCGGCCTTGCCGGGCGGCGGTGGCGTAGATGCCGATCTTGTTGTCGAACGCCTGGGCGACGGTACGCATGATGGCCGGGTCGCGCGCGCCGCTGTCGGGGCAGAGGGTGACGAAGGCGCAGCGCGGGATCATCTCGGTGACGAGGAGCTCGGCCGCATCGTCCCAGCCGCCGAAGCCGAGCCGGCGACCCGCCCATCGGTCCTCGCGGACATCCGCCTCGACGACGATGTTCGAGCGGAAGCGGCGGGGATCGACGGCCGAGCCGTGCGCGGCGTCCACCGCCGCATGGGTCGTCGTGGTGACGACCGAGACAGGCATCGCGTCGTGGGTGCCGCGGCCGAGCTGCATCAGCCCGAGCGGGCAGCCGGCGGTGAGCGCGAGCCGGTCGAGGAAGGCGACGTCGTGGAGGCTGCTCCAGCGCCCCTCGGCGTCGCGCACGTCCACGGGAGACATCTTCGGATCTTCCGGATCGCGATAGCGCGGCGCGAAGCGGACCATCTCGGGCAGCTCTCGGGCGGTCATCCAGGGAAAGCGGGAGCGGTCCTCGCTGCGATAGAAGGCATATTGACGGTCGCCCTCGATGCCCTGCCAGTCGATGTCGGCCTGGGTGACCGGATCGGCCGCCATCGACTTCACCGGGTAGCGATTGATCTCGACGACGCGTCCGACGACTTCCCCCATGGCGCCTGCTTAGAGAGGCGGGGGAGGGGCGGCAATGGCGCCGGGCTCCACGGACGGCTTCAGCCGTCCAGCCGGGCCTGGTGGCGGGCCTCGAGCAGGTCCCAAAGCCCGCGATGCTGGAGGGCGAGTTGCTGGGCGCCGAACAGGAGGGCGCGTTCGGTCGATGCCGTCTGGCCGGCGAGGTCGGCGACGAGGCGAAGCTCGGCTTCGTCGCTCAGCCCGCGTCGGGGCGGATCGATGCCGAGCCGCTGAGCGGCCGAGTCGAGCACCATCCGGATCGGTGCCCAGTCGATCGCGAAGGCGAGCGAGGCGCCGAGCGCGCAGCCGCGCCGGTCGGAGAAGGCGAGGGTGGTGAGGGCATTGAGCTGGGCGATGACCGCCGCCTCGCTGGTTCCGCCTCCGGGCGTGCTCGGCGCGGGTCCGGCGGCAACGGCGAGCTGGGTCAGGTAGAGCCGCTCGGCGGCCATCGATTCGCCCGCTGCGATCAGCCAGGCGCGGGCCGCATCTTCCATCGGCCGTCCGGCGGCGTGATCGACGACACCGGGATGGCGGCCATGAAGCGCGCACAGGAAATGAATGGCATCGGCAAGGTTGCGGGCGCTGTCCTGCCCATTCAGCAAGGCGGGGCTGACGAAATAGGGATGGGCGGCGCTGCCATGCTCGGCGACGCAGGCGAACAGCAGGTCGCTCGTACCGGCGCCGTCTGCCCTGACCGAAACTGAAGCCATTCACCCGTCTCCCGGACTCGCACCGCCACCCGAACCGATCCGGAGGCTGTAGACCAGCCGGCGTAAAGAGGAGGTTTACGGGGGGAAAGACGCATCTCCCCGGCCCCCGCGCCAGCGGGGATTCAGCTTTCGTGTCTCCGTCGCGGGTGCAGGTTGGCTGGGCCCCCGCTTTCGCGGCGACGACACAGGTGGTTCGGGGCGGCGACGCCTTATTGGTCGAGGAAGCTGCGCATCTTTCGGCTGCGGCTGGGATGCTTCAGCTTCCTCAGCGCCTTGGCTTCAATCTGGCGGATGCGCTCGCGGGTGACGCTGAACTGCTGCCCGACCTCCTCGAGGGTGTGGTCGGTGTTCATGCCGATGCCGAAGCGCATGCGCAGCACGCGCTCCTCGCGCGGGGTCAGCGAGGCGAGGACGCGGGTCACCGTCTCCTTGAGGTTGGCCTGGATCGCGGCGTCGACCGGGATGACCGCATTCTTGTCCTCGATGAAGTCGCCCAGATGGCTGTCCTCCTCGTCGCCGATCGGCGTTTCGAGGCTGATCGGCTCCTTGGCGATCTTCATCACCTTGCGGACCTTCTCGAGCGGCATGGACAGCCGCTCGGCCAGTTCCTCCGGCGTCGGCTCGCGGCCGATCTCGTGGAGGATCTGCCGGCTGGTGCGGACCAGCTTGTTGATCGTCTCGATCATGTGGACCGGGATGCGGATGGTCCGCGCCTGGTCGGCGATCGACCTGGTGATCGCCTGCCGGATCCACCAGGTGGCGTAGGTCGAGAATTTGTAGCCGCGGCGATACTCGAACTTGTCGACGGCCTTCATCAGGCCGATATTGCCTTCCTGGATGAGATCCAGGAACTGCAGGCCGCGGTTCGTGTACTTCTTGGCGATCGAGATGACGAGGCGCAGATTGGCCTCGACCATCTCCTTCTTGGCGATGCGGGCTTCGCGCTCGCCCTTCTGCACCATGTTGACGATGCGGCGGAACTCGCCGAGCGACATGCCCGTCGCCTGCGCGATTTCGGCGATCTCGGCGCGGATGCGCTCGATCGCGTCGGCTTCGCCCGCGCAGAAGGCGGCCCACTTCTTGTCGAGACCGCAGACCCGCTCGGCCCAGCCCTCGTCCAGCTCGTGGCCCATATAGGCGTCGAGAAAGGCGCGGCGGGGGACCTTGTGGCGCTCGGCCAGGCGCAGCATCTGCCCGCCCAGCGTCGTCAGCCGGCGGTTGTAGCTGTAGAGCTGGTCGACGAGAAATTCGATCTTCGCGCCGTGGAACTGGACGCTCTCCACCTCCGCGGTGAGCTGCTCGCGCAGGTTCTGGTACTTGTTCTCGTCGCTCTTCGGGAAATCCTGGCCGGCGCTCATCGCCTCCATGCGGTTCCCCTGGAGCCGCGAGAACTTCTTGTAGAGATCGGTGATGCGGGCGAACTTCTCCAGAGCCGCCGGCTTCAGCGTCTCCTCCATCTGGGCGAGGCTGAGGGTATTGTCCTCGTCCTCGTCCTCGGTGGGGCGGGGCGCGCGGCGCTCGACGAGGCTGTCCTCCTCGTCCTCCTCCTCGGCGACTTCCTCGACGTCCTCCTCTTCCTTGAAGGAGGGGCCGGCGGTCGATTCGGAGATGTCGCCGTTGCCGGATTCGGCGCCCTCGACCTGCTCCGGGGTCGGGCCCTTCGACAGCATCGCCTCGAGATCGAGGATCTCGCGCAACTGCATCTGGCCGTTGTTGAGCGCGTCCGACCAATGAATGATCGCATTGAAGGTGATCGGGCTCTCGCACAGGCCCCAGATCATCGTGTCGCGGCCCGCCTCGATCCGCTTGGCGATGGCGATCTCGCCCTCGCGGGAGAGCAGTTCGACCGCGCCCATCTCGCGCAGATACATGCGGACCGGATCGTCGGTCCGGTCGACCGTTTCCTTCTTCTTCTCGATGACGAAGGTCTCGCCGGTCTCGGCGGCGTCGTCGATGCCGTTATCGGTCTCGGGCTCTTCCTCGTCGCCCTCGTCGCTCTCGACGATGTTGACGCCCATGTCGTTGAGGGCGGACATGATGTCCTCGATCTGCTCGGAGGACATCTGGTCCTGCGGCAGCGCCTCGTTGAGTTCGTCATAGGTGAGCACGCCGCGCTTGCGGGCACGCGCGATCAGCTTCTTGATGGAGGCTTCGTTGAGATCGATGAGCGGCGCGTCGCCGGTCTCGTTCTTCTCTTCGCTCTCAGCCGTGTTCGTCTTCGCCATTCCCACGCCTTATACCCGTTCCGGTTGACCGGCCCTTAGTCCGCGTCGCCCTCGATCAATGTCGCAAGCTGCCTGTCCGCCTCGTCCCGTGCCGCCCGGAGCCTCTGCTGCTCCTGGAACGCCGCCTCGTCCCCCGCTTCCTTCAACCGCGCCGTCGCCGCCTGCAGCGCCGCGTCGAGGCCCGGTCGTGCCGCCAGCGTCTCGACGACCAATGCCAGGTCCCGGCAGGCTCGTTCGGGATCGGCATCACGTCGCGTGAAGGAAAATGCAAGTCCTCGCTTGAGGCCCAGCGCCTCGAGCAGAGCCGCCGCACCCTTCGCGGCCAATATGGTATGCAGCGCTTCGGGATCAAGCTCGGCGTGGGTCATCGCCGCTTCTATCATCAGTTCGCGCAGCCGAGCGGCATCACGTTCCTGCATCGGCAGCTTCAGCAAGGCATCGGCATGCTCGCCGATCTGCGCGGGATAGCGCGCCATGCCGACTAGGACGGCGCGCGCGAGCTGAGGGTCGAGCCCATCATTTCCGACGGCCTTCGCCTCAGCCGAGGCGGGGCGTGGCGGCTGGAAGAAGCGGCCGCCGGGACCGGGCCGGCCCCGCGGGCCGCTCCAGGGCCGCTGCGCCGGCCGCGTCAGGACGGCGAAGCGCTGGAGCAGCTCGTGGCGATATTGGTCGCGCACGTCGGGGTCGCCGATCGCCGAGACATGGTCGAGCAGGCGTCGGCGAAGCCCGGCACGCTGCTCCGGCGTCGCCAGCGGCTCCGCCTCGAGCTCGTGCCGCCACAGCCGATCGACCAACGGCTCCGGCTTCTCGAGCAGCGCCTCCAACGCGGCGGCGCCACGATTGCGCACGAGATCGTCCGGGTCCTCGCCGGCCGGCAAGGTGACGAATCCCAGCGAGCGGCCCGGCCCGACATGCGGCAGCGCCCGGAGCGCCGCCCGCACTGCGGCCTTCTGGCCGGCGGCATCGCCGTCGAAGCAAAGGATCGGCGCCGGCGAGAAGCGCCAGAGGAGGCCGAGCTGGCCCTCGGTGAGCGCCGTACCGAGCGGCGCCACCGCCTCCGGAAAGCCGGCCTGGTCGAGCGCGACCACGTCCATATAGCCCTCGACGACGAGGATCCGGCGCGCCTCGCGCGCGGCCGGACCGGCGCGGTCGAGATTGAACAGGGTCCGTCCCTTGTCGAACAGCGGCGTGTCCGGGGAGTTCAGATATTTGGGTTCGCCGGCGCCGATGATCCGCCCGCCGAAGGCGATGACCCGCCCGCGCGGATCGCGGATCGGCAGCATCAATCGGCCGCGGAACCGGTCATAGGGCACGCGCCTGGCCGCACCCTCCTCCTCCTCGGGCGCGATCAGCAGTCCCGCCTCGACCAGCCGTTCCTCGCCGAGGCTCTTGAGCGCCGTCTTGAGCTTGCCGCGCGAATCCGGGGCGAAGCCGAACCCGAAGCGGCGCCGGGCGACCTCGTCGATGCCGCGGCCGCGCAGATAGGCGCGTGCCGGCTCGCCCTCCAGCCCGTCGAGTTGCTCGACGAACCAACGCTGGGCCGCTTCGGTGACCTCATGGAGCCCGGCGGCGCGCTCGGCCCTGGCCTGCGCCCGCGGGTCAGGCGCCGGCACCGCCATGCCGGCGGCGTCCGCCAATTCCTTCACCGCATCCATGAAGGCGAGGCCGCGGGCATCGGTCAGCCAGCGAATCGCGTCGCCATGCGCGCCGCAGCCAAAGCAGTGATAGAAGCCCTTCTCGTCGCTGACGGTGAAGCTCGGCGTCTTCTCCTTGTGGAACGGGCAGCAGGCCTTCCATTCCCGCCCGGCGCGCTGGAGCTTCACTGCCTTGCCGACGAGCGACGACAGCGACGTCCGCGCGCGCAGCTCGTCGAGGAAGGCGGGGGAGAGGGTCATTCGCGGGATGCTGCCCTGTGGGCCTCCATGCCTATCTCAGTTTCGTTCGTCTCGAGCGAAGTCGAGGGGCGCTCGTGAGGCGGCCGTGCAAAATGGCCGATCAACCCCCAATCACCAGCGATCAGTGCTTCCTTCTTGGCCCTGGACCAACGCTTCACCCGGCGCTCGAACGCAAGCGCTTCGTATCGCCAGCTCGTCCAGTCATGCCACACCAGCTCCACAGGCCGCCTCCGACGCGTCCAATCAGCCGCCAGACCCTGATGGTGCTCGCCCAGCCGTAGCTCCAGATCGTCCGTATGTCCCGTATAGCAAGAGCCGTCGCTGCAGCGCAGGATGTAGGCCCAGAACTGCATCATCACCGTGGCTGCGCCCCTCGACTTCGCTCGGGACGAACGAAGTTTCTTCCGCACGAACCTCAACCTGGTTTGGACGCGCCTAGCGGCCGCGCTCCTTCACCCCGCCAGCTTCGCCTTCACCATCTGGCTTGCCTTGCTCATGTCGAGCTGGCCGGCATGGCGCTCCTTCATCAGCGCCATCACCCGGCCCATGTCCTTGACCGAGCTAGCGCCCGTCTCTGCGACGATCGCGTCGATCGTCGAGCCGATCTCCTCGTCGGTCATCTGCTTCGGCAGGAATTGCTCGATCACCGCCACTTCGGCCGCCTCGGCCTCGGCGAGCTCCTCGCGGCCGCCTTTCCGATACATGTCGATCGATTCGCGGCGCTGCTTGATCATCTTCTGGAGCACCTCGGTGACGGTCGCGTCGTCGTCCGCGGGCGCGCCGCTGCCGCCCCGCAGCTCGATGTCGCGATTCTTGAGCGCCGCCTGGATCAGCCGGATCGCGCCCACGCGCGGCTTGTCGCCCGCCTTCATGGCGCCGGTCAGCGCCGTCTTGATCTCGTCGCGAATCATGCTGGCTCTCGGAAAAGTGGAAATCGAAAAGGAAGCGGCGATCATAGCCGCGCCCACCGCCGTTTAACAGATTGACGCTGCCCGCCGGCGGCACTAGCGGACGAGCCTTAGCGACATCGTCAGATCCATTTTCGAGGAGTGCCCGCCAAGATGGCCGACACCAAAGCCACGCCTGCGCCAAAAGGGGCGACGGGCGTATTGGTCCTGGCCGACGGCAGCACGATCTGGGGAAGGGGATTCGGGGCCGAAGGCGAAGCCGTCGGGGAGGTGTGCTTCAACACCTCCATGACGGGCTATCAGGAGATCATGACCGATCCCTCCTATGCGAGCCAGATCGTCACCTTCACTTTCCCCCATATCGGCAATGTCGGCGCCAATTACGAGGATCTGGAGGCCGACAATCCCTGGGCGCTCGGCTGCATCGTCCGCGAGGATGTGACCGCACCGAGCAATTTCCGCGCCGCCCAGAGCTTCGTCGAGTGGATGCGGGCCAATGGCCGCATCGGCCTCTCCGGCGTCGATACCCGCGCCTTGACCCGCAAGATCCGCGAGCAGGGCGCACCCAACGGCGTCATCGCCCATAGTGCCAAAGGGGCCTTCGACCTCGAAGCCCTCCTCGCGAAGGCGCGGGCCTGGCCCGGCCTCGAAGGCATGGACTTGGCGAAGGACGTATCCTGCCGGCAGCTCTATCGCTGGTCGGGCGGCCGCTGGCAGCTCGGCGAGGGCTATGTCGAGCGCCCGCACGACGAGCAGCTCCCGCACGTCGTCGCCATCGACTACGGCTCCAAGCGCAATATCTTCCGCAACCTCGCCGACGCCGGCGCGCGGGTGACGGTGCTCCCGGCCACGGCCACCTTCGACGAGGTGATGGTCCACAAGCCCGACGGCATCTTCCTCTCCAACGGCCCCGGCGACCCGGCCGCGACCGGCGAATATGCGGTGCCGGTGATCCGCCAGCTGCTCGAGACGGGAAAGCCGCTGTTCGGCATCTGCCTCGGCCACCAGCTGCTCGGCCTCGCCGTCGGCGCCCGCACCACCAAGATGCATCAGGGTCATCGCGGCGCCAACCATCCGGTCAAGCGCCTCGCCGACGGCCAGGTCGAGATCACCAGCATGAACCACGGCTTCGCGGTCGAGAAAGAGAGCCTGCCGGACAATGTCCGCGAGACCCATATCAGCCTGTTCGACGGCAGCAATTGCGGCATCGAGCTGACCGACAAGCCGGCGTTCAGCGTGCAATATCATCCCGAAGCGAGCCCGGGCCCGCAGGACAGCCTTTATCTGTTCGAGAAATTCGTGGGACAGTTGGGGTGATCGACGTGCCGCTTCCGCCGGTGCAGGAGTGCGTCAGCCACGCCTCATCGGAAATCTCTCGCGTGAAGGTCGTTCTGACCGTGAGCGGCGATGCGGTGCAGGTAAGCGCATTCGTCACGGAACAGCTGAGAAATTCCATCTGGACCGTGGAAGCTGACGCGCAAGCCAACGGGATCCGGTTCCTCCGGCTCGTCGCTTCGGGAGATGTGCCGTATCGTGAGATCGGCTTGCGGCTCTACGAGGTGCAGCGCAGACGTCTCGAAGTCTCCTACTCCACCATTCCTCCAATTTGCGAGCCTGAAGAGCGCTGATGCCCAAGCGTACCGACATTTCCTCGATCCTCATCATCGGCGCCGGCCCGATCGTCATCGGCCAGGCGGCGGAGTTCGATTATTCGGGCACCCAGGCGGCCAAGGCGCTCAAGGCCGAGGGCTATCGGATCATCCTGGTCAACTCCAATCCGGCGACGATCATGACCGATCCGGAGATGGCCGACGCCACCTATGTCGAGCCGATCACCCCGGCCTATGTCGCCAAGATCATCGAGAAGGAGCGCCCCGATGCGGTGCTGCCGACGATGGGCGGCCAGACCGCGCTCAACACCGCGCTCGCCCTGTTCAAGGACGGCACGCTCGACAAATATGGCGTCAGGATGATTGGCGCCGATGCGGAGGCGATCGAGAAGGCCGAGGACCGGCTCAAGTTCCGCCAGGCGATGGATCGGATCGGCCTGGAATCGCCGCGCTCGGCGATCGCCCACGATCTCGACGACGCCATGGCGGCGCTGGAGACGGTCGGGCTGCCGGCGATCATCCGGCCCAGCTTCACGCTCGGCGGCACGGGCGGCGGCATCGCCTACAATCGCGAGGAATATATCGACATCGTCACCGGCGGGCTCGAGGCCTCGCCGACCACCGAGGTGCTGATCGAGGAGTCGGTGCTCGGATGGAAGGAATATGAGATGGAGGTGGTCCGCGACCGCGCGGACAATTGCATCATCATCTGCTCGATCGAGAATGTCGATCCGATGGGCATCCACACCGGCGATTCGATCACGGTCGCGCCGGCGCTCACGCTGACCGACAAGGAATATCAGATCATGCGCAACGCCAGCATCGCGGTGCTGCGCGAGATCGGCGTCGAGACCGGCGGCTCCAACGTCCAGTTCGCCGTCAATCCGAAGGACGGCCGCCTCGTCGTCATCGAGATGAATCCGCGGGTCAGCCGCTCCTCGGCGCTTGCCTCCAAGGCGACCGGTTTTCCGATCGCCAAGGTCGCCGCCAAACTGGCGGTGGGCTACACGCTTGACGAGATCCAGAACGACATCACCGGCGTCACCCCGGCGAGCTTCGAGCCCACGATCGACTATGTCGTCACCAAGATCCCGCGCTTCGCCTTCGAGAAGTTCAAGGAATCGCAGGCGCTGCTGAGCACCTCGATGAAGTCGGTCGGCGAGGTGATGGCGATCGGCCGATCGTTCCACGAGAGCCTGCAGAAGGCGCTACGCGGGCTCGAGACCGGCCTGATCGGACTCGACGGGGTCAAGGCCCTCTACGGCGCGCCGCGGGCCGAGATCGAGGAGGCGCTGGCCCGGCCGTCGCCCGACCGGCTGCTCGTCGCCGCCCAGGCGCTTCGCGAGGGCCTTACCGTCGACGAGATCCACGCCATCACCCGGTTCGATTCCTGGTTCCTCGAGCGGATCCGCGAGATCGTCGAGGCCGAAGAGGCGATCTGCCGCGACGGCCTGCCCGCCGATGCCGAGGGCATGCGCCGGCTGAAGGCTTTGGGCTTCTCCGACCGCCGGCTCGCCGAGCTCGCGCTCAAGGCCGCCCATATTCGCGGCGAAGGCGTGAAGACCCGGGCGCGCTCGCACGGCCTGATCCACGATGCGGTCAAGGGGATGCTCGGCGCGACCACGGAGGACGAGGTGCGCGCGCTTCGTCACAAGCTCGGCGTTCGCCCCGTCTTCAAGCGGATCGATACCTGTGCCGCCGAGTTCGAGGCGAAGACCCCCTACATGTATTCGACCTACGAAGCGCCCAGCTTCGGGGCCCCCGAGGACGAGAGCCAGCCTTCCGATCGGCGCAAGATCGTCATCCTCGGCGGCGGCCCGAACCGGATCGGGCAGGGGATCGAGTTCGACTATTGCTGCTGCCATGCCTGCTTCGCGCTCGGGTCGGACGCGGGCGGGTCCGGGTTCGAGACGATCATGGTCAATTGCAATCCGGAGACGGTGAGCACCGACTATGACACGTCCGACCGCCTCTACTTCGAGCCGCTGACGGTCGAGGACGTGCTCGAGATCCTCCATGTCGAGAAATCGCGCGGAGAGCTGGTCGGGGTGATCGTCCAGTTCGGCGGCCAGACTCCGCTCAAGCTCGCCGCGGCGCTCGAGAAAGAGGGGATCCCGATCCTCGGCACCTCGCCCGACGCGATCGACCTCGCCGAGGACCGCGAACGCTTCGCCCGCCTCGTCGACCGGCTCGGGCTCAGACAGCCGGCCAACGGCATCGCCCGTAGCCGCGAGGAGGCGCTCGCCGTCGCCGAGCGGATCGGCTACCCGGTACTCACCCGCCCGAGCTACGTCCTCGGCGGCCGTGCCATGGAGATCGTCGACTCCCCCGGCCAGCTCGAGGATTATATCGAGACGGCGGTCCAGGTCTCGGGCGACAGCCCGGTGCTCATCGACCAGTATCTGCGGGACGCGATCGAAGTCGATGTCGACGCGCTCGCCGACGGCAAGGACGTCGTCATCGCCGGCGTCATGCAGCATATCGAGGAGGCGGGCGTCCATTCCGGCGACAGCGCCTGCTCGCTGCCGCCCTACAGCCTTTCGGCGGAGATCGTCGCCGAGATCGAGCGCCAGGCCGAGGCGCTCGCCCGCGCGCTCGGCGTCAAGGGACTGATGAACGTCCAGTTCGCGGTCAAGGACGGCATCGTCTATCTGATCGAGGTCAATCCGCGCGCCAGCCGGACCGTCCCGTTCGTCGCCAAGGCGATGGGCACGCCGATCGCCAAGATCGCCGCCCGGGTGATGGCGGGCGAGCCGCTACGCGAGGCGATGACGCACTACCGGCCGCTCCGGCGCGACGTCCCGCACATCGCGGTCAAGGAGGCGGTCTTCCCCTTCGCCCGCTTCCCCGGCGTCGATCCGGTCCTCTCACCCGAAATGAAGTCGACCGGCGAAGTCATGGGCATTGCCCAGGATTTCGCCACGGCCTTCCTGAAGTCGCAGCAGGGCGGCGGCGTCGAGCTCCCCGACGGCGGCTCGCTGTTCGTCTCGGTCAAGGACAGCGACAAGCCGGCGATCGTCGAGCCGGTCCGCACCTTGCTCGACCTCGGCTTCCGGGTCTTCGCGACCGGCGGCACCGCCAGCTTCCTCGCCGAGCAGGGGCTGGCCGTCGAGCGGGTCAACAAGGTCGCCCAGGGTCGGCCGCACATCGTCGACCGGATCAAGGACGGCGAGATCGATCTCGTCTTCAACACCACGGAAGGATGGCAGAGCCATCGCGACTCCGCCTCGATCCGCGGCTCCGCCCTCGGCCAGAAGATTCCCTACTTCACCACCGCCGCTTCGAGCGCGGCGGTGGTGCGGGCGATCGTGGCTCGCCGGGAGCATGACCTTGAAGTGCGGTCCCTCCAGGACTATTACTCGGATTCCGAAACATCATCCTGAACAATGCGACTGTTGTAGGCGGTGTCCCCCTGGAGGGTCGCTGAAGCCCGCGTTTTGACGAAAGGCACGATTGAATGGCGACGGTCGACAAGCTGCCCATGCTGGCCGAAGGCTATGAGAAGCTCCAGAACGAGGTTCGCCACCTGAAGACGGTGGAGCGCCCGGCGATCATCGACGCGATCGAGGAAGCCCGCGGCCATGGCGACCTTTCCGAAAATGCGGAATATCATGCCGCCAAGGAGCGGCAGGGCCATGTCGAGGCGCAGATCGCCGATCTCGAGGACCGGCTGAGCCGCGCCATGGTGATCGATCCCACCACCCTTTCGGGCGATCGCGTCGTCTTCGGCGCCACGGTCCACCTGCTCGACGAGAACGACAAGCCGATCAAGTATCAGATCGTCGGCGAGACCGAGGCCGACGCCAAGGTGGGCCGGATCAGCTACAATTCGCCGCTGGGTCGCGCCCTGATCGGCCGCTCCGTGGGCGACGAGGTCGAGTTCTCGGCGCCGTCGGGCGACAAATATTACGAGATCGCCAAGATCGAGTTCATCTGATGCAGCGCCGCCGAGACGGACTCCGTCCGTCCGACCGTTGCTGACGGGCGAGAGGGCCGCCTCAGCCAATGCGTCCGCCTGAAAGCTGGTCCACCGCCCGGGTCACGCTCGGGATCGCTCTGGCGACCGCGGGAATCTGGGCCTTGCTCAGGCTGCTCGGTCTGGAGATCTGGGCGGTCGACCGGGCTGGCTTCGTCGCGGCAAGCGTCGGCACGGGCGGGGCAGGGGGCGCAATGCCCTTCTGGCTGGCGCCGCTGACCGCGACCCTGCTCCACGCGAACATCTTCCATCTCGGCTTCAACCTGCTGATCCTGGTGTTTTGCGGCCGCCCGACCGAGGCGGTGATCGGCCGGCCGGGCTTCGTCATCCTCTATCTGGTTGGCGCCTATGCCGCCGCCGCGGCCCAGTATCTGGCCGATCCGACCGCAACGGTGCCGATGATCGGAGCCAGCGGCGCCGTTTCCGCCGTGCTCGGCGCCTATGCGATCCTGTTCGGACGCAACCGGGTCAGCGTGGCCAATGCGACGCTCGCGCTCTGGCTCAACGCGCTCTGGCTGATGGCGGCCTGGGTCGGGCTGCAGCTGATCGTCGGGTTCACCTTCGCTCGGAGCGGTGCCGGCATCGCCATCGCCGCCCATATCGGCGGCTTCCTCGTCGGCGTCGCGCTTGCCAACCCCCTGCTGCTGTTCAGGTACCGGAAGGCCTGAAGCGATTCCCGGTCGCATCAGCCGACGACGCGTCCACCTGACCAGGACAGACTTCAGGCGGAAGCGAGGCGGTTACGGCTTCGGCGCTTCCATGTCCGGCTCGAGAAGCCGGTGGAGGTGGACGACGACATATTTCATCTCGGCGTCGTCGACGGTGCGCTGGGCGTGCGTGCGCCAGGCGTCATAGGCGCTGGCATAATTGGGGTAGAGGCCGACCATCTCGATCGTCGAGAGGTCGAAATCGAGGCCGCGCGGGTCCTTGACCCGGCCGCCGAAGACGAAATGCAATTTGCTCATGGGAAAGGCGAGATCCTGGGATGGTCGGTGAAGCGCCAGCCCAAAGCGGGAATCGCCGCGGCGTGCAAGCCCGTCGGGGGGCGTGCGCGCCGCGGCGTCTCCGCCTTAGTCCTTGCCGCCGCTGACGGCTTCGACCACCGCTTCGCCGACCTTCTGGGTCGCGCGGTTGCGGATCTCCTCGATCTGCTCCTTGCCGGCATCGACACCGCGCTGCGCGGCGGTGCGGGCCGCATCGGTGATGCGCCGGCCGGTCGGCTCGAGCAGGTCGCGCTCGCGCCGCGTCGCCGGCAGCAGGAAGCCGAGCAGCGCGCCGACGGCGAGACCGCCGACGACCGCGGCGACCGGATAGACCGTGATCTGCTCGCTCGCCTGCCGGGTCACCTCCGCGGCCCGGTTGCGCGCCGTCTCATAGGCGGAATAGGTCCGCTCGCGCGCCGTCTGGTAAGCATCGGCCGCCCGCCCGCGCCCCTGCGCGCCTTCGTTGGTGCCGGTATCCGTCTTCGCAACCATTACTTCACTCCTTCCATCAGGGACGCGTCGGTGATCACGGGCGCCGACGCGGTAAACTTCGGTTCCTGGGTTTCGATCCTCGTGACGATGCGGCCCTCATCCTCGTCCTCGTCGCCGCCGACGAGGCGGCTCACCGTCCGCGCCAGCGGCTTGCGGGCGAGGAACAGGGCGAAGGCGCCGAGCGCGACGGAGACCGCGGCAGGGCGCTTGCGCACCGCTTCCAGTGCGCCGTCGGCGAGATCGGCGCTCTTGTCCTTGACCCCGTCCCACGCCTCGCCGGCGAGATTGCCGGGCCTGAGCCGTTGCTGGATGGCGACTAGGCTGCTGTCGAGCCGCCGGCGTGCCATCACCGCGTTGCGCTTCGCCTGCTCGAGCTGGGACAGGTTCACGGCATCGTCTCCCCGCGCGCGATCGCCTGCTTTTCCTCCTCGTCGCCGCTCAGCGCCCTGAGGCCGCCGAGGCCGATTCGGACGAGGAGGTAGCCGATCCCCGCCAGCGCCGCGGCGATCGCGATCCCGGCCAGGACCGGCCCGATCAGGACGGCCAGGCCAAGCACGAGGCCGAGGATGAGGGCGGTCAGCGAGGAGAGCAGCAGCACCGCGCCCGCGGCGAGCGCGATGAGGCCGTTGCGGGCGCGGTCGGCGCGATGGCGGGCGATCTGCTTGACGAGGTCGAGCTCGGCGCGCGCATAGGCGCGGCCGTCCTCGAGCAGCCGCGACACCAGGTCGCTTATGCCCTCGTCGCGCGGATCGTGCGCCGGCGAGTCCAAGGATCAGGCTCCGCCGCTCGTCGTCGTGTCGGCATTGGTGGTGCGCCGGGTACGGCCGCCGCCCGGCCGCGAGCCGGTGGAGGCATCGTCCGAGCCGCTGCCGCCGTCGAGGCCGGTGCGGACCACCCGCATCAGCGCGAAGCCGACCACGGCCGCCGCGGCGATCGCCACGGCCGGACTCTTGCGGACGATGTCGCGCGTGTCGTCGACCAGATCGTCGACGCTCTTGTCGCGGATCTTGCCGGCAAAGGACGAGACCGCTTCCGACGCGCTATGCGCATAGCCGCCATATTCGCCGCCGAGCCGCTCGTCGATCGAGCGGGCCGCGTCCTCGATGATGGAAGC
This sequence comes from Sphingosinicella terrae, assembly GCF_003347635.1. Taxonomy (GTDB): domain Bacteria; phylum Pseudomonadota; class Alphaproteobacteria; order Sphingomonadales; family Sphingomonadaceae; genus Allosphingosinicella; species Allosphingosinicella terrae. The sequence goes on along the minus strand of NZ_QDFY01000001.1, from coordinate 737,393 downwards.
GACGTCGTCGAGCAAGGTCGTTGCCCGGCCCTTGCCGTCGTCGGCGAAGCCGCGCAGCTTGTCGGTCGCCTGGCCACGCAGATTGACCACCTGCTCCTTGACCTGGCTGACCAGCTTGTCCGTGGCGCCGGACGAGCCGGGCGAACCGCCGGCGCTGTCGCCGCCGCCATTGCCGGTGGCGACGAAGCCTCCGCCGTTGCTGCCGCCCTGCTCGGCGGACGCGCCGGTGACGATCTTGTCGGTTCCTTCGGGGAGTTCGTTCTCGCGGGGGGGCATAAGCATCTCCACAGTTGACGGACATCAGTTTTCGAGAGCGAGAACACCTGCCGCGGGGCATGCGTTCCGGCCCGGAAAGGAAAGTTGCATGCGGCTCGCGCAGCCGATAATCGGCCGATGATCCCCCTTAACTCATATCGAGGGCGTAACCAATGACCGCCATCATCCATCTGCACGCGCGCCAGATTCTCGACAGCCGCGGCAATCCCACCGTCGAAGTGGAGGCGCTGCTCGAGGATGGCAGCCTCGGCCGGGCCGCGGTTCCTTCGGGCGCGTCGACCGGCGCCCACGAGGCGGTCGAGAAGCGGGACGGCGACAAGGACCGCTGGCTCGGCAAGGGCGTCGGCGGCGCCGTCGAGGCTGTCCGCGGCGAGATCGCGCAGGCGGTGGTCGGCATGGAGGCCGAGGACCAGGGCGAGATCGACGCCGCCCTGATCGCGCTCGACGGCACCGAGAACAAGTCGCGGCTCGGCGCCAACGCGATCCTCGGGGTCAGCCTCGCCGTCGCCCGCGCAGCCGCCGACGCGCGGGGCCTGCCGCTCTACCGCTATGTCGGCGGCGTCTCGGCCGCGACCCTGCCGGTACCGATGATGAACATCCTCAACGGCGGCGCCCATGCCGACAATCCGATCGATTTCCAGGAGTTCATGGTGATGCCGGTCGGCGCGCCGACCTTCGGCGAGGCGCTGCGCTGCGGCGCCGAGATCTTCCACACGCTGAAGAAGGGCCTGCATGATGCCGGCCTGTCGACCGCCGTCGGAGACGAAGGCGGTTTCGCCCCCAATCTCGCCTCGGCCCGCGATGCGCTCGACTTCATCATGCGCTCGGTCGAGCAGGCCGGCTATACGCCGGGAGACGATGTCGTTCTCGCCCTCGACTGCGCCGCCACCGAATTCTTCAGGGACGGCGCCTATCGGATGGAAGGCGAAGGCAGGACGCTCTCGCCGGACGAGATGGCCGCCTATCTCGCCGAACTGGCCGGCGCCTATCCGATCCGCTCGATCGAGGACGGCATGGCCGAGGACGATCTCCCGGGCTGGAAGGCGCTGACCGAACGCGTCGGCGACCGGGTCCAGCTCGTCGGCGACGACCTCTTCGTGACCAACCCGAAGCGACTGCGCATGGGCATCGAGCAGGGCCTCGCCAATTCGATCCTGATCAAGGTCAACCAGATCGGCACGCTCACCGAGACGCTCGAGGCGGTCGAGACCGCCCACCGCGCCGGCTACACCTCGGTGATGTCGCACCGGTCCGGCGAGACCGAAGACACGACGATCGCCGACCTCGCCGTCGCCACCAATTGCGGTCAGATCAAGACCGGCAGCCTGGCCCGCTCCGACCGGCTCGCCAAATATAACCAGCTGCTGAGGATCGAGGAGGAGCTCGGCGAGACCGCCCGATATGCCGGCCGCGACGCCTTTGGTCGCTGAAACCGGGCACTTGGGACTTTATTGTCAGCAAAGGGCTTGATTCTCCGCCGCTTTCCTGATTCTTACGGCAGGCGATGACGGGGGTGAACAGTCCTTTGGCCTTGATGCGGCGTGCGGCGCTGCCGGCGCTTGGCGTGCTCATCATCGCCAACTTCCTCGGCTATGCCGTCATCGGCGAGAATGGTGTGCTTTCCTGGGGCGATTATCGTCGCCTGAAGGCCGAGCGCCAGGTCCAGCTCGCCCAGCTCGAGGCCGAGCGGGCCCGCCTTGCCCACCGCTCGCAGCTGCTCGATCCCCGCCACGTCGACCCCGATCTCGCCGAGGAGCTCGTCCGCCGCGAGCTCGGCCTCGTGAGGCCCGACGAGGTGATCATCGAGCTCGAACCCGCGCCCGCTCCGGCGCGCTGATCCTTCCCGCGGGCGAGGAAATCGGCGTCCCGCAACCTTCCTCACGCCTCGGCATTGACCGTGCACGCTTCCGGGCGTTGCGCCCCGCCGGGTTTGCGGCCATAGAGCCGCCAGCCAGTCGCCTCGAGAACAGAAAGGGTTGTGGAGAGTGGCAAAATCTGCATCGGCACGTGCCGCATCGGCCAAGAAAGCTGCGCCGGCGGCGCCGCCGCGTCCCAATCGCGAGAGACCGCCGGAGCCCGAGCGCTACCAGGCGGGCCGCGAGGAGCTGCTCGAACTCTACAAGCAGATGCTGCTCATCCGCCGCTTCGAGGAGCGCGCGGGCCAGCTCTACGGCCTCGGCCTGATCGGTGGCTTCTGCCATCTCTATATCGGCCAGGAAGCGGTCGCGGTCGGCCTCCAGTCGGCGCTCGACGACAAGAAGGATTCGGTGATCACCGGCTATCGCGACCATGGTCACATGCTCGCTTACGGGATCGATCCCAGGCTCATCATGGCCGAACTGACCGGCCGTGCCGCGGGCATCTCGAAGGGCAAGGGCGGCTCGATGCACATGTTCTCGGTCGAGCATAAATTCTATGGCGGCCACGGCATCGTCGGGGCCCAGGTCAGCCTCGGCACCGGCCTCGCCTTCAAGCACAAATATGCCGACGATGGCGGCGTCTGCCTCGCTTATTTCGGCGACGGCGCCGCTAATCAGGGCCAGGTCTATGAGAGCTTCAACATGGCCGAGCTGTGGAAGCTCCCGATCATCTACGTGATCGAGAACAACCAATATGCGATGGGAACCAGCGTCAACCGCTCGTCGGCCGAAGATCAGCTCTACCGTCGCGGCGAGAGCTTCCGAATTCCCGGGATACAGGTCGACGGCATGGACGTGCTCGCCGTCCGCGGCGCCGCCGAGACGGTGATCGACTGGGTACGGTCCGGCAAGGGTCCGGTGCTGCTCGAGCTCAAGACCTACCGCTATCGCGGCCATTCCATGTCGGATCCGGCCAAGTACCGCTCGCGCGAGGAAGTTCAGGCGGTCCGCGAGAAATCGGATCCGATCGAGGCGGCGAAGCGGGAGCTGGAATCGCTCGGGGTGACCGAGGACGAGCTCAAGGCGATCGACAAGGAGACCAAGGCGATCGTCGCCGAGGCCGCCGATTTCGCCGAGCAGGCGCCGGAGCCGGACGGGTCCGAGCTTCACACCGACATCCTGGTCGGGAGCTACTGATGCCGATCGAGCTGAAGATGCCGGCCTTGTCGCCGACCATGGAGGAGGGCACGCTCGCCAAGTGGCTGGTCAAGGAAGGCGACAGCGTCGCATCCGGCGACATCCTCGCCGAGATCGAGACCGACAAGGCGACGATGGAGTTCGAGGCGGTCGACGAAGGCACGATCGCGAAGATCCTCGTCGCTGAAGGCACGGACGAGGTGAAGGTCGGCACCGTCATCGCGCTCATCGCCGGCGAGGACGAGAACGCAAGTGACGTCGAAGCCGGCGCTGCTCCGGCCCCGGAAGCCAAGGCCGACACGGGCGCGGTCGAACAGCCGAGCGACCAGAAGACCGAGCCCGAGGCGGACGCGCAAGCGACTCAGGTCCAGATGGAGACGGGCGCGCGCGATCTCGTCGCCTCGGCCGAAAAGACCGAGGTGCAGCCCGAGGTGCCCGAAGGGACTGAGATGGTCCGCACGACCGTGCGCGAGGCGCTGCGCGATGCCATGGCCGAGGAGATGCGCCGCGACGACCGCGTCTTCGTCATGGGCGAGGAGGTCGCGGAATATCAGGGCGCCTACAAGGTGACCCAGGGCCTGCTCGAGGAGTTCGGCGCGCGCCGGGTCATCGATACGCCGATCACCGAATATGGCTTTGCCGGCGTCGGCACCGGCGCGGCGATGGGCGGCCTGCGCCCGATCGTCGAGTTCATGACCTTCAATTTCGCCATGCAGGCGATCGACCACATCATCAACTCGGCGGCGAAGACGAACTACATGTCGGGAGGCCAGATGCGCTGCCCGATGGTGTTCCGCGGCCCCAACGGCGCGGCCGCCCGCGTCGGCGCCCAGCACAGCCAGAATTATGGGCCCTGGTATGCCGCCGTCCCCGGGCTGATCGTCATCGCCCCTTATTCCGCGGCCGACGCCAAGGGCCTGCTCAAGGCGGCGATCAGGTCCGAGGACCCGGTGGTCTTCCTCGAGAACGAATTGCTCTACGGCCAGAGCTTCGAGGTGCCGAAGCTCGACGACTATGTCCTGCCGATCGGCAAGGCGCGGATCGCGCGCGAGGGCAGGGACGTCACCCTGGTCAGCTATTCGATCGGCGTCGGCGTCGCGCTCGACGCCGCGGAGACACTCGCCGAAGAGGGGATCGACGCCGAGGTGATCGATCTCAGAACCCTGCGTCCGCTCGACCGGGAGACCGTGCTCAAGAGCCTCGCCAAGACCAACCGGATGGTCTGCGTCGAGGAAGGCTGGCCGGGCTGCTCGATCTCCTCGGAGCTGATGGCGATCGCGATGGAGGACGGCTTCGACGATCTCGACGCGCCGGTACTTCGCGTGACCGATGCCGACGTGCCGCTGCCTTATGCCGCCAATCTCGAGAAGATGGCGCTGGTCAAGGCCGAGGACGTCGTCGCCGCGGCGAAGAAGGTCTGCTACCGCTAGTCGCTCGTCCTCCCCGTTCCCGGGAGGAGGTGGATGTCGATCCCATGATCCAGCTCTACCGTGCCGGCGCGCAGCTCACCAAGGTGCGCGGCCTGATGCTCTTCTCCCTCGTCTGCGCGCTCGGCACCGCCTGGTGGGGCTGGGACCTGTTTCGCACCTACGGCTCGCTGCCGGGCGACGGCGGCGTGCTTGCGCCGCTCGGCACCCGGCTCGCAGTGGGAATCGGTGTCGCCTCGATCGGCATCCTGTTCGCGCTGGGCATGGCCGCCTATGGCCGGATCTATGTGAGCGTTCTCGCACTCGACGAGCCGAGCGGAACGCTGCGGGCGAGTACCGTCCGCTTCGTCGGCAGCCGCGCGCTGATCGTACCGCTGACCGACGTGTTCGGCTCCAACTATCGCGCCGGGCGGTTCGTCAATCCCGCCGGCGTCTCGGTGAACGCCCCCTGGATCTCGGTGCGAGTGAAGGGGCGCCGCTGGCCGCTCATCGTCGACGCGCAGGGAGAGTTCACCGATCGAAGCCTCGTGGCGCGGGTGCTGAAGTTCCGCTGATCGTGCGCTAGGAGCGTCGCGGATGACGCTCGATCTCGATCCTGAGCGCCGGCTGGCGCTCGCTTACGTCCCGGCGGCGCGGCGCGCTGCGGTCGAGGCCTTGTGGCGCCTCGACGTCGCTTTGGCCGACGTGCTGGCGACCGGCCGCGATCCGATGATCAGCCGGATCCGACTGGCCTGGTGGCGGGAGTCGCTCGAGAAGCTGGATCGGGAGCCGCCGCCGCCCCAGCCGGTTCTCGAGGCGGTCTCCGTCCACCTCCTTTCCGCCGGCCTGCCCGGCGCCGCCCTGGCCGGCTTGGAAGAAGGCTGGGCCGTCCTTGCCGATGCGGAGTCCCTCGACGCCGACGCGCTGGAGACTCATGCGGTCCGTCGGGGCGGGCTCCTGTTCGCGCTCTCGGCGCGCCTGCTCGGCGGCGATCCGGCGGCGGCGGCGGGAAGCGGCGAGGCCTGGGCGCTGGTCGACCTTGCCCGGCACAGCAGCCGGCAGGAAGAGGCCGAGGCGTCGCTGGAGGCGGCGCGGCGCCGCGGCGATCGTCGGCCCTGGCCGGTCGCCCTGCGTCCGCTCGGCATGCTCGCCGCGCTCGCACGCGGCGATGCCGAGGCCGGGCTGCCGCTCGCCCCCCAGGCTTCGCCGCGGCGCATGCTGCGGATGATCGGACATCGCCTCACCGGCCGCTGATCGGGCTTGGTGGCTGCCTGCGCCTGGTTTAGCCTCTGCCGGATCAGGGGAGGACGCGATGCTGCGATTCGTCGCCGGCGTGGGATCCGCTTTGCTGCTCGTGGCCGCCGGCTTTTTCCTGTGGAAGGGGCTGGCCCAGGACGAGGAGGCTCCGGTGCCGCCGGCGCCGGAGGCGGTCGCGGCATTGCCCGACGAGCCGCGTCCGCCCGTGCCGCCGGCTGCCGACGAACGCACCAAGGAGGAGCGGCGCTTCGACCGGGCCGACCGCGACGATGACGGACGGATCACCCTCGAGGAACTCTATCACCCACGCCGGACCGCCTTCGCCCGGCTCGACACCAATGGCGACGGCCGCCTGGCGTTCGAGGAATGGGCGGTGAGTACGTCGGAGAAATTTGCCCGTGCCAACGCGAACCGCGACACCTTCCTGACCCGGGAGGAATTCGCCACCACCGCGCCCCCGCGCCGGGCGCCGAGACGGTGCGCCTGCTGACTTGCCGGGCGCTGTCCGACCACTGGCGAGCCGCCTTCAACGGCCCGCCCTCCACCTCTCACACGCGTTCCATCGCCTCGTTCCCGATCGCCGCCTGCCATTGGCCGAGATCGCGGCGGGCCCGGTCGGTATAGAGCTTCTTGCGATCGGCCTTGCGGGCCCGGCCCTCGACCGGCGGGAACAAGCCAAAATTGACGTTCATCGGCTGGTAGCTCTTGGCATCGGCACCGCCGGTGATATGGCCGAGCAGCGCGCCTAGCGCGGTGGTCGGCGGCGGCGCGCCGATCGCCCGTCCCGACAGCTCCGCCGCGGCGAAGCGGCCGGCAAGCAGGCCCACGGCGGCCGACTCGACATAGCCCTCGCAACCGGTGATCTGGCCGGCGAAGCGGATGTGCGGCGCCGCCTTGAGGCGGAGGGTGGCATCGAGCAATTGCGGCGAGTTGATGAAGGTGTTGCGATGGAGGCCGCCGAGCCGCGCGAACTCGGCCTGCTCGAGCCCGGGTATCGTCCGGAACAGCCGCACCTGTTCGGCATGCTTAAGCTTGGTCTGGAAGCCGACCATGTTCCACAGCGTCCCCAGCGCATTGTCCTGCCGGAGCTGGACCACCGCATAGGGCCACCGTCCGGTGCGCGGATCGTCGAGGCCGACCGGCTTCATCGGCCCGTAGCGCAGGGTATCGACCCCGCGCGCGGCCATCACCTCGATCGGCATGCAGCCCTCGAAATAGGGCGTGCTCTTCTCCCATTCGCGGAACTCGGTCTTCTCGCCGTCGATCAGACCTTGATGGAAAGCGAGATACTGCGCCTTGTCCATCGGGCAGTTGATATAGTCCTTGGTCTCGCCCTTGTCCCAGCGCGAGGCCATCCAGGCGATGTCCATGTCGATCGTGTCGCGGTGGACGATCGGCGCGATCGCGTCGAAGAAGGCGAGGGCGTCCGACGCGGTCGCGCGGCGGATCGATTCCGCCAGCGGCGCCGCGGTCAGCGGGCCGGTGGCGACGATCGTAGGGCCGCTCTCCGGAAGCGCGTCGACCCGCTCGCGCACCAGCTCGATCATCGGGTGGGCGGCCAGCCGGCGCGTCACCTCGGCGGCGAAGCCTTCTCGGTCGACGGCGAGCGCCGTTCCGGCCGGCACCCGGTGCGCGTCGGCCGCCGCCATGATCAGCGATCCGAGCGCGCGCATCTCGGCATGGAGGAGGCCGACCGCATTGTTCTCGGCATCGTCCGAGCGGAAGCTGTTCGAGCAGACCAGCTCGGCGAGCGCGTCCGTCTGGTGCGCCGGAGTCATCTCGACGCCGCCGCGCATCTCCGACAGCCGGACCCGCACCCCCGCCTGCGCGAGTTGCCAGGCGGCCTCGGAGCCGGCAAGGCCGCCGCCGACGATGTGGACCTGGTGGGGGGACTTCGCTTGGAGCTGGGCGTTCATGGCTGGGCCCTCTAGTCGGATCAGGGGCAAGGAGGAAGGCCGCCGCATGCGCATCTTCACCATCGGCTATGAAGGCGCCACCCAGGATGAGCTGATCGCGACGCTCACGTCGGCCGGCGTCGAGCGGCTGATCGACGTGCGCGCGGTGCCGCTGTCGCGAAAGCCCGGTTTCTCGAAGAATGTCCTTGCCGCCGGCCTGAAGGAGGCGGGCATCGACTATGTCCACCTGAAGGCGCTCGGCACGCCGCCCGACGGCCGCGAGGCCGCCCGCAAGGGACGGATCGGGGAGATGCGCCGCATCTACGCGGCGCAGCTCGAGACGCCCGAGGCCGGAATTCAGGCCGCGCAACTGGCGGAGCTTGCCGCAGAGAAGCCGTCGGCCCTGCTCTGCTTCGAGCGCGATCCCGCCGGCTGCCACCGCACGCCGCTGCACGAGGCTATCCTTCGCGGCGCGGAGGTGGTGGACCTGTACGTCTAGCTCCTCCCCAGCTCTGCTGGGGAGGGGGGAGGGGTAAGCGACGCGCTACGGCGCACCAAGGCATCGCTCCCCATCGCACGGCGATGGAGAGGAACCACTATTCCTCTCCCTCGCCCTCCTGGCTGTCCGGCAGCGTCTCCGGACCGGTGCCGTCGTCGAGCTGGACCCGGTCGCCCGGCGCGGCATCCTGGCCGGCCATCTCCTCCGCGATCTTCTCCTCGGCCTCGTTCTCCGGCTCCTCGTCCTCGTCGATGCGTGCGGCGGAGACGACGTGCTCGCCGTCGGCGACGCTGAACAGGGTGACGCCCTGGGTGTTGCGGCCCATGATCCTGATGTCGCCCACCATCGTGCGGATCATCTTCGCCTGATCGGTGACCAGCATGATCTGCTCGCCGTTGCGGGCGGGGAAGCTGGCTACGACCGGGCCGTTGCGCTCCGACGTGTCGATGTTGACGATGCCCTGGCCGCCGCGATTGGTGCGGCGATACTCGTAGGCCGAGCTGCGCTTGCCGTAACCGTTGGCGGTGACGGTGAGGATGAACTGTTCCCTGTCGGCGAGTTCCGCCATCCGCTCCCGCGACAGCTGGCATTCGCCCTCGCGTTCGCCCTTCCAGGGGGCGAAGCGCAGATATTCCTCTTTCTCCTCCTGGGTGGTGCCGACCCGCCGAAGGATCGACAGCGAGATGACCTCGTCGCCGCCGGCCAGGGTCATGCCGCGCACGCCGGTCGAGGTCCGGCTCTGGAACTCGCGGATGTCGGTGGCGGCGAAGCGGATCGCCTTGCCGCCGCGGGTGGCGAGCAGGACGTCGTCCTCCTCCGTCAGCAAGGCGACGCCGACCAGGCTGTCCTCGCTGCCCTCGTCGAATCGCATCGCATACTTACCCGCGGTCGGCACGTTGGCGAAGGCGTCCATGCTGTTGCGGCGGACGCTGCCTTTGGCGGTGGCGAAGACGACATGGAGATCCTTCCACTCCGCCTCGTCCTCCGGAAGCGGCAGCACGGTCGAGATGGTCTCGCCCTCGGCCAGCGGCAGCAGGTTGACCATCGGTCGCCCGCGCGCCTGCGGCGCCCCCTCCGGCAGGCGCCAGACCTTCAGCCGGTAGACCTTGCCGTGGGTCGAGAAGAACAGGACGGGGGTATGCGTGGAGGTCACGAACAGCTCGGCGACGGCATCCTCGTCCTTGGTCGCCATGCCGGAGCGGCCCTTGCCGCCGCGACGCTGGGCGCGGAATGCATCGAGCGGGGTGCGCTTGATATAGCCACCCATCGTCACGGTGACGACCATCTCTTCGCGCTCGATCAGGTCCTCGTCGTCGATGCCGTCGGCGGCCGGGGCGATCTCGGTGAGCCGCGGCGTCGCATAAGCCGTGGCGATCTCGTCCAGCTCCTGGCGCATCACGGCATAGAGCTTGACCCGGTCGGCCAGGATCTCGAGCAGGCCGGCGATCGACGCCGCCAGCTCGCGCAGCTCGCCGCCAATCTCCTCGCGCCCGAGCGCGGTCAGGCGGTGCAGGCGCAGCTCGAGGATGGCGCGGACCTGGGTCTCGGAGAGCCGGTAGCGGCCGTCCTGCACCTCGTCCTCGACCGCCTCCACCAGGGCGATGTAGGGCGCGATCTCCTCGATCGGCCATTCGCGGGCGAGCAGCGAGGCGCGCGCCTCGGCCGGCGACGCCGACGCCCGGATGATGCGTACCACCTCGTCGAGGTTGGTGACGGCGATGACCAGGCCGAGCAAGATGTGCGCCCGCTCGCGGGCACGCGCCAGCTCGAACTTGGTGCGCCGGGTGATGACCTCCTCGCGGAACTGGACGAACGCGCTGATGATGTCCTTGAGGTTCAGCGTCTCGGGCCGGCCGCCCCGTATCGCCAGCATGTTGGCGGGGAAGCTCGACTGGGCGGGGGTGTGTCGCCACAGCTGGTTGAGGACGACGTCGGGCGTCGCATCCCGCTTGAGGTCGATGACGATGCGGACGCCCTCGCGGCTCGATTCGTCGCGAATGTCCGAAACGCCCTCGATGCGCTTGTCCTTGGCCGCCTCGGCGATCCGCTCGACCAGGCCGTTCTTGCCGACCTGATAGGGGATGGAGGTGAGGACGATCGAGCGGCGGTCGCCGCGGCCTTCCTCGACCTTGTGGCGGGCGCGCATGATGATCGAGCCGCGGCCCGTATTATAGGCGGAGCGGGCCCCCGCGAGGCCGAGGATCAGGGGCGCGGTCGGGAAGTCGGGGCCCGGAATATGCTCCATCAGCCCTTCGATGCTGATGGTCGGATCGTCCATATAGGCTTTGCACGCGGCAATGACCTCGCCCAGATTGTGCGGCGGGATATTGGTCGCCATGCCGACCGCGATGCCGCCGGCGCCGTTGACCAGGATGTTGGGGAATCGGGCGGGCAGGACCTGTGGCTCGCGCTCGGACCCGTCGTAATTGGGCTGGAAGTCGACCGTGTCCTTGTCGATGTCGTCGAGCAGGGCATTGGCGACGCGGGCGAGCCGCGCCTCGGTGTAGCGCATCGCCGCCGGCGGATCCGGATCCATAGATCCGAAATTGCCCTGGCCGTCGATCAGCGGAACCCGCATCGACCAGTCCTGGGTCATGCGCGCGAGTGCGTCGTAGATCGAGGAATCGCCGTGCGGGTGATATTTACCCATCACGTCGCCGACCAGGCGGGCCGACTTGCGATAGGGACGCCCCGCGACGAAACCGGCTTCCTGGGCGCCGAAGAGGATGCGGCGATGGACCGGCTTCAGGCCGTCGCGAACGTCCGGGAGGGCGCGCGCGACGATCACCGACATCGCATAGTCGAGATAGGAGGTCTTCATTTCCTCGACGATGGAGATCGGGGAAATGTCGCTGGGTTCGATGGTCGGCGGTGCGCTGGCCAATTTGGGTTCCTGATTCTATGGGCGTCGAGCGCCGCGAGGCGCGGCGTGCGGACCGGCTCTAGCCGAAGGGGCGGGCGGGCGCCACCCCGCGCGCACGCCTGCGCGCGCGAGGAACGGCATCGCGGGCGCCTCCGTCGGGCATCCGGCAAGTCGTTGCTTTCGCGCCGGCTTTCGGCCTGCCGCAGTTCAAGGGGCGTTCATTGCCCGGCCCCTAGAAAGCCCGTGGCAATGACGGTAGAAGCCACCGCCCGCGACCGTCGCGGGCGGATCAGGGAGACGCCATTCATGAGGGTTTCGAAGTTGGCGCTGACGGCGGCATCGATGGTCTGCGGCGCGGCGATCCTCGCTTCTCCCGGCCTGGCCCAGCCGGCGCCCGCCGGTCACACCGTCTCCCTCACCCGCGACGAACGGCAGGCGCTGCAGGCGCTGGAGGCGGCCGCGCGCGGCACCGATCGCGCCGCCCAGGACGCGGCCTTGGCGGCGGCGCGGGCGGCGGCGCAGAGCAACGATGCGCGTCATGCTCTCGCCCATTACCAGCTCGAGATCGGCCGTGCCCGGCAGGACGCCCAGATGACGGGCCAGGCGGTCGACGCGCTGGTCAGTAGCGGACTCGCGACCCGCGAGGAGATGCCGTCGCTGCTCGCCAACCAGGCGGCGCGGGCCTTCTATGCGGGTCAGCACAATCAGGCCGAGCGTCTGCTCGCCCGCGCCGTCGAGCTCGATCCGCAGAACGCCGCAGTCACCGCCGAATATGCCCAGATGAAGTCGCAGATCGGCTCGGCGCTCGTCCGCGGCGGCCGCAATGCGGAGGCGCAGGCCCAGTTCGCTGAATCCGTCACCTTGCTCCAGCGGGCGATCGAGCTTCAGCGTGCCGCTGGCCAGCCGGTGCCGGAAAGCTGGTACAAGCGGGCCGTCGCCTTGGCCTTCGATCACAATCTCGGCCCGCAGGGCGTCGCCCTCGCGCGGGAGATGGTGGCCGCTTATCCAAACCCCGCCAACTGGCGTGACGCGATGATGGTCTATCAGCGCGCGGTCCAGGCCGATCCTGCGCTCGACCTCGACGTCCGGCGCCTGCTCAGGGCCGTCGGCGCCCTCGCCGGCGAGCGCGATTATCTCGAGTTCGCCGAGGCGCTCGGTCGGGCCATGCCGGGCAATGCGACCACCTATGCCGACGAGGTCAAGGCAGTGCTCGACGAAGGTGTCGAGCGCGGCATGCTTTCCTCGACCGAGCCGCGCGTGCGCCAGCTCAACACGTCCAACAACCGCAAGGCGACGACCGCGCGCTCAGGTCTCGGGCGCCTTCGCACCCAGGCGCTCGCCGCGGCGACCGGTACTCCGGCCCGCGAGGCGGGCGACGCCCATTTCGGCTTCGGCCAATATGCGGAAGCGGCCGAGCTCTACCGCGCTGCCCTTCAAAAAGGCGGCGAGGACCCCAATCTCGTCAATACGCGGCTCGGCGCGGCACTGGCTTTGGCCGGACAGCGCGCAGAGGCGGAGACGGCGCTTCGGGCCGTCACCGGGCCACGCGCCGACCTCGCCGGCTTCTGGCTGGTCTGGCTGGCCCGCCGCCCCGCCTGACGGCAGATGAACATGACCCCCCGCACGACAGGAGACGATTTTCGATGAAAGCTTCGATGGCGGCGCTGACCGCAGCGCTCATCACGGGTGGAGCCGTGCTGGCCTATCCGGCGCCGGCCGACGCCCAGGCGTTCGAATCGCTGCGCAACCGGCAGCGCTCGCAGCCGAACCAGCAGCAGCAACAGCAGCAGGATCAGGACCAGCAGACGACCGCGACCAATGCGGCCGGCCGCGAATTCCAGCTGAGCCGCGCTGAACGCGAAGCGCTGGTGCCGCTGTCCGAGGCGGCGCGCGCCCAGAACTGGGCTGCCGCACAGGCGGCGCTCCCGGCGGCGCAGGCAGCGGCCCAAGGCGCCGATGCCCGCTTCCTCGTCGGTCAGATTCAGCGCGTTGTCGGCATCGGTCTCAACGATGCCCAGTTGCGCGCCCAGGGCATAGACGCGATGATCGCCTCCGGTGGTGCCCCGCAGACCGAGCTTCGCGCGCTCTATGAGGAGCAGGGCCGTCTCGCCGCCGCCGCCAATGACAATGCCAAGATGGACCAGGCGTTCAACCGCCTGCTCGAGGTGGCGCCGAACGATCCCGAAGTGATGGCGCTCGTCGCCCAGAGCCGGGTCGAGCGCGACAGCGCCGCGGCCCTGCGGCTCTACCAGCAGGCGATCCAGGCCCGCCAGCAGGCCGGTGGCGAGGTGCCGGAGCTGTGGCGACGCCAGGTGCTGGCGCTCTCCTTCCGCGCCCGCAGCCCGGAGGCGCTCGGCCAGGCGCGTGAGCTGCTCGCCGCCAATCCGACCCCGCAGCTCTGGCACGACACGATCGTCATCTATCGCGAGCTCAACAATGTCGGCGAGGACCAGCATCTCGACATCTATCGGCTGATGCGCGCCGCCCAGGCGCTCACCAGCGAGCGCGACTATGTCGAATATGCGGAGGCCGCCAACAGCGCGGCCATCTTCGGAGAGGTCAAGTCGGCCCTCGAAGAAGGCTTGGCCCGCAACGCGATCAGCGCCGGCAACACCGGTTATGCCCGGCAGATGCTGCAGGCCGCAAGCGGCCGTGTCCAGGAAGATCGCGCCTCGCTCGCCCAGGAGAAGTCCGCGGCGATGGGCGGCAATGACGGCCGTCGCGCGCTTCGCGTCGGCGACGCCTTCTACGGTTATGGCGATTACGCGCAGGCGGCCGAGCTCTATCGCGCCGCCCTGCAGAAGGGCGGCGTCGACGCCAACCTCGTCAATAACCGTCTCGGCGCGGCGCTCGCGCAAGCCGGACAGCGGGCGGAAGCCGAGGCCGCTTTCCGCGCGATCACGGGCCCGCGCACGGAGCTTGCCAATCTCTGGCTGCTCTGGCTCCAGCGGCGCGGCTGACGGCGCGCAGCACCGATAGGGAAGGGCGCCGGAGCGATCCGGCGCCCTTCTCGATTCCGGAAGAGCGGCCTGCCGTCCCGACCGTCCCGAATTGCGACGGGATCAATTCGCCCCTTCCGCGCCCGGCTCCCCGGGTCTACCTCGTGATTTCCACCGCGTGAGAGCCTCTGACGGCCGGGATCGAGGATGCGCTTCGACGACACCATCGCCACCGTCCTGGCGCAGCCGGCCGACCGTCCGGAGCGGCTTGCGGCGCAGTGGCGCCAGCTCGTCGACCTTCTCGCCCAGGGCCGTGCCGGCGCCGACCTGGACGAAAGCGGCAGCGCCTTCGTCTGGCTGCGCGAGCATCGCATCGCGATTGCTCCCGCGCTCAGACGCGAAGCGGCCTGCGCCCTGGTCGGTCTCGGCGTCGCTCCGGATCTCGTCGCCTATTTCGCCGAGGACACCCCGTTCGTCTCGGGGCCGCTGCTCGCCGGAGTCCGGCTCGAGCCCGGCGAGTGGCTTTCCTTGCTGCCGCGCCTCGGCCCCACGGCGCGTTCGCTGCTGAGGCACCGCCGCGACCTCGCGCCGGAGGTCCGCCACGCACTGGCCGCCTTCGGTGCGAGCGACTTGGTGATCGAGAAGAAGGAAGGGCTCGCCGCTCATGCTCCCGCGGCCCCGCCTTCCGGCGAAGCCGCGCCGCCGGCCTCCGCCGGGGCTGAGGCCGAAGAGTCCCAGATCCAGGAGCTGGTCGATCGGATCGAGGCGTATCGCCGGCGTCAGGATGGCGAGCGCGAAGCCCATCGCGCGGCGCGAGAGGCGGCTCCTGCCGACGGCTTTCGCTGGGAGACCGGCGCCGACGGCATCATGCGGTGGATCGAGGGGGCGCCGCGTGAGCCGCTGGTCGGACAGAGCATCGCCACCATTGCCGCGCTCGGCCAGTTCGGCGTCGACGGCCAGGCCGCGGGGGCCTTCGAAAAGAGGTCGCCGTTTCGCGACGCCCGCTTCAGCGTCGCCGGCGAAGGCCCGGCCTCGGGCGACTGGCGGATTTCCGGGGTGCCTTTCTTCGATCCCCATCGCGGCAGCTTCCTGGGCTATCGCGGCACCGCGCGCCGGCCTCGCCTCGACGAGATCGCCCATGCCGCCGCCGAGGCGCCGCCCACCGGCCTGTTCGGCACCCGCCTCCCGCCCGATGCGCTGCGCCAGCTGGTCCATGAGCTGCGGACGCCCTTGAATGCGATCGTCGGCTTCGCCGAGATGATCGAGGGCCAATATATGGGTCCTGCGGCAGCCACTTATCGCGGCCGGGCGGCCGGCATCATGGACCAGGCGCGGCGGCTCCTGTCCGCGGTTGACGATCTCGACACGGCGGCGCGCCTAGAGACCGACCGGCTCGCAATGGATTCCGGCGCGGTCGACGCCGGCACCCTGCTCGGCCGCCTCCACGAATCCTACGGGCGGCTCGCCGCCCAGCGCGGCACCCGCCTGACCCTCGACCTCGCAGCCGGGCTGCCGCCGGCCGAGGTCGAGGCGGCGACGGCGGAGCGGATGTTCTCGCGGCTGTTCGCGGCGACCATCGGCCTGGCCGCCTCCGGCGAGACGATTGCCTGCGCCTTTGCCACCGCGTCGCGCGGCGGCCGGCCGATGCTGTGCCTTTCGCTCGATCGTCCGCAGGCGATCGATGGGCTCGACGAGCGCGCTTTGCTCGATCCGGGATACAGCCCGGACGGCGACTGGCCGGACGCTCCGGCGCTCGGCCTCGGCTTCGCGCTGCGGCTGGTGCGCAATCTCGCCGAGGCGGTCGGCGGCGCCCTCCTGATCGGCGAAGAGCGCATCTCGCTCTTCCTGCCGACGCTGGTCGAGGCCCCGCCGGCGGCGGGTCAGGGCGAGGGCGGTGCCTGAAAGGCCCTTCGGTCGAACGAATTTGTGGCGGCCCTCTCCGGCATTCGCTATCGAGCACGAGGCTTCGGGGTAAGGGCCTGTAGCTCAATGGTAGAGCCGGCCGCTCATAACGGCTAGGTTGCGGGTTCGAATCCTGCCGGGCCCACCAGAACCGTAGACGGCGCCTGCGCTGTTTGCCCCAGTGCGGGCGTACAGGAGGCCGCTCCATCGCTGCTCTACGCAACACCCGAACGATCCGAGTTGCCGGGCCGTCGCCGACGCCCTACCTAGGCGCCGTCGGGGAGTAGCGCAGCCTGGTAGCGCATCTGCTTTGGGAGCAGAGGGTCGCAGGTTCGAATCCTGTCTCCCCGACCATCGATCGGAAAGACGAGTCTTGTGGCCTCGTCTTTCCGATCGATCCGGCCGCGCCGCGCCTCCCGATCGTGGCTTCGCTCGGACCACATGCCGCTCCGTCCGATGGCGCACCTCCCTCTGGACGCACTCCTCATCCTCGCCGATAGTCTCATCGAACAGGGAGGCGGCCCCATGAACATCGAGCTCATCGTCCTCGCCTGGGGCTGCGTCCTCGGCGTCGCCCACATCTTCGCCGCGGTACGGGTGAAGACGCGGCAATATGGGGTCGCATGGAACATGGGCGCGCGCGACGAGACGCTGCCGCCGCCCGAGCCGATCGTCGGCCGCCTCGCCCGGGCGCAGGCCAATTATTTCGAGACCTTTCCGATCGCCGCGGCGGCCATCCTGATCGTCAGCATCGCCGGCCTCAGCACGTCCTGGACGGAGATCGGCGCCCTGACCTGGCTCGGCGCCCGCATCCTCTATCTCCCCGTCTATGCCGCGGGCATCCCGAGGATCCGTACCCTCATCTTCCTCGCCAGCTGCGTCGGCATCGCGATGATCCTCTGGCCGGCATTGTTCCACTGGATCTGACCGCCGCGGTCGGCGGTCGTCTCTTCCACTTCCTTGCCCGCGGGCCCGGCGCTGCCTAGGATCGCCAGGAACCGACAGGAGGCGAACCTATGTCCCGCCAGCGTTCCCGCGATTCCGTCCGCCAGAGCCTCAGGTCCTTCCTCGCCCTGATCGGGCTATGCCTGTCCGCCTTGGGCTCGACGGCCTGTGCCCAGCCCGGCGAAGCTCCGGGAGGCACGACCGCCTTCGTCGGCGTGAACGTCATCCCGATGGACCGCGAGCGAGTGCTCGAGAACCAGGTCGTGATCGTTCGCGACGGCCGGATCGTCTCCGTAGAGCCGGCCGCCGCGGCGCAGGTGCCGGCGGACGCGCGGCGGATCGATGCTGCCGGACGCTGGCTGATGCCCGGTCTGGCCGAGATGCACGGGCACGTGCCGGGCCCCGAAGATCCGGGCTATGCCGAGGATGTCCTGTTCCTTTACGTCGCCAACGGCGTGACCACCGTCCGCAGCATGGCAGGCCATCCTGGGCTGCTGGCGCTGCGCGAGCGCATCGCCGGCGGCGATCTGCTCGGGCCGACGCTCCATGCCGCCAGCCCCTGGCTGAGCGCGGAAGCGGCGGCGACGCCGGAGGCCGCCCGCGCGATCGTCCGCCAGCACCGCCAAAGCGGCTACGATCTGATCAAGATCGGCAGCCTGCCGCGGGACGCCTATGGGGCGATGGCGGAGGAGGCGCATGCGATCGGCCTGCCGTTCGGCGGGCACATCCCGCAGGATGTGGGCCTGGTCGGTGCGCTGGAGGCTCGGCAGGCGTCGATCGATCATTTCGACCGCTATGTAGAGTTCATGGTCCCGCAAGACCGGATCCCGGCCGGGCAGGAGCCCGGCTTCTTCGGCAGCGGCTGGGTCGGCCTGATCGACGAGGGCCGCATCGCCGATGCCGTCGCGCGCACCGTGGCGGCAGGGACCTGGAATGTGCCCACCTTGAGCCTCGTCGAGCATCTCGCCTCATCCGAGCCTGGCGAGGCCATGATCCGGCGGCCTGAGATGCGCTACATGCCCCGGCGCGTGCTCGACGGCTGGGCGCAGGCGAAACGCGAATTTCAGGCCAGCGCGACGTTCCAGCCCGAGGCGGCGCGTGCGCTGGTCGATCTTCGCCGACGTCTCCTTCATGCGCTTCACGAGGCCGGCGCCCCGATCGCCCTCGGATCCGACGCCCCGCAATTCTTCAACGTGCCGGGATTCTCCATCCATCACGAGATGGGGATGATGGCCGCGGCCGGGCTCAGCCCCTATGCCGTGCTGGAATCGGGCACGCGAAATCCCGCGCGTTATTTCGGCACGCCGGACGCATTCGGGACGGTGGCGCCCGGGCGCCGCGCCGATCTGATCCTGCTCGAGGCCAACCCGCTCGAGGATCTCGACAACGTGCAGCGCCGGGTCGGCGTCATGGTGCGCGGCCGGTGGCTTCCGGAAGCCGAGATCCAGGCCCGGCTGGAGCAGATCGCCCGCGACGCTGCCGCTTCGTGAACCGGCCCGTCCACAGGCGACGGCTCGCGCGCCGCTGATCCGGGCCGACGACTGTCAGAGCCCCTGGCTCTCCAGCACCTGGGCGTCGCTGCCCAGCCGGTGCAGGAAGGCGCGGCGCTCGGAGCTGCCCTGTCGCAGCCGCCGCAGCTCCCGCTGCTGAGGCTCGGTCAGCCGGAACTGGCGGTAGCCGAGCTCGCGAAGGCAGACGGCCAGCGTGTCATATTGCATGTCGGAGAGTTCCCGGATCTGCCGGTCGACGCGGTAAGCCTCCATCGTCCGGTTGAGATCCGTGTTGACCGCGACGGGGGAGGCAGCGTCGGTCGCCGACGGCCCGGTGACCCAGCTTGCCTGCGCCGCATTGTCCAGCGCGCGCGAGGCCCGGATGAGGGTCCTGACCTGGTCGGTGCTGGTGATGTCCTGATTGACCGCAATCCGAGCGCAGGTGATTCCGTCGGAATGATATTGCTCGAGGCTCACGCCGGGCTTGCCCCAGCTCGTCTCGCGCGGCGCGTTGCGCGGCGTTACCTGAGCGCTGGCCTGGGCAGCGGCGAAGGTGAGAAGGACGGTCGCGAGGAATGCACGGCGCATGACGCGTCTCCTGTCAGCTGACATAGCCGAATAGCACAGCTATGGTCGCCCGAACAGTCCAGGAGCCGAGGACGTTGGCGGCGGGCGGGCGCAATCCTATTCCGGAAGGAACCTCGCCACGACCTCGCGGGCCAGCCGCGCCGGCCGCTTCGAACCGGCGTCGAGACAGCACCAGCTGCTCTTGACCTCGGCGATGACTTCCTCGCCGCGACGGATGACGGTGCTGAAGAAGGCCCTCGCGCCCTGCATCTGCTCGGCCATGACGTCGGCGACGACCGCGTCGGTGAGGAAGGCCGGCTTGCGGTAGGTGATGTCGTGCTTGAGCGCGACCCAGAGGTGCGAGGCGACGGCCTCGGCGGGGGCGACCTTCTCCCAGTAGCGGGTGACGGCCTCCTGCACCCAGCGCAGATAGACCGAATTGTTCACATGCCCCATATGATCGATATCGGCTGGGGCGATGCCGATCGGGTGACGGAACATCCTGGGCCTCTTCAAAATTCGACAATGGCGATAACTGACAATAGTGTCAATAACATGACGCGCGCCGGCGAGGGGAGCTGCGCATCTCGACTCCGGCTGCCGCGCCCGACGCGTCGCTTGTCGGCGTCACCTTGATCGGCCGTCACGCACCGGGCTCGCGCTCCCACCTTCGTCCAAGGCGCGCGACGAGCGCGAGCAGGGGAGGGCGTCGCGTCGTTCAGCTCCGTTCCTGCCTGTCGCGCAGCGCCTGGTCGAGCGCGGAGGAAAGCGTCTCCAGCCGGTAAGGCTTGAGGATCACCGGGCGTCCCCCGGTACCCGTCTCGGCAATCTCATCGCTATAGCCGGTGGTGAGGATCACCGGCAGCTGCGGCTGCTGGGCGGCCAGGACTTCGGCGAGCTCCAGGCCGCTCATTCCGGGCATCACCACATCGGAGAAGACGGCGTCGAACGGCTCCCGGGCGGCTAGCTCGAGCGCTTCTTCCCCCGTCCGTGCCCAGCGCACCTCATGGCCGAGCTCGCTCAGGAGCGTCTGCGCGAACTCGCCCACTTCCTCATTGTCCTCAGCGAGGAGAATTCGACCCGTGCGGCGCGGCTGCAGGCGGCCGACCCTGGCTTCGTCGCGATGGTCGAGGGCGTCGCCGCTGAACGGCAGCAGCAGAGTCACGGTGGTGCCGACGCCGGGCGTGCTGGAGATGCGCACATCGCCCCCCGACTGCGTCGCGAAACCATAGACCTGGCTGAGCCCGAGCCCGGTGCCCTTGCCCATGCTCTTGGTCGTGAAGAAGGGCTCGATGGCGCGGCCCAGCGTTTCGGCGTCCATGCCGAAGCCGCTGTCCGTTACGAAGATCGCCACCATATTGCCGTCTGCGCCCTCCTCGCGAAGCGCCGTACCGATGGTCAGCGTGCCCCCGTCAGGCATCGCATCACGCGCATTCACGGCGATGTTGAGCAAGGCGGATTCCAGCTGGGCCCGGTCCGCCTCGACGGCGCAGCGGCCGGCCGTCAGGTCCGTCGCGATCGCGATGCGCTCGCCCAGCGTCCGGTCGAGCAGGTCGGTCATGCCTTGGATCAGGGCATTGACGTCGATCACCTCCGGCTGGAGCGGCTGCCTGCGGGCAAAGGCGAGCAGTTGGCCGGTGAGGGCAGCGGCGCGGCTCGAGGCCTGGACGACTGCATCGGCGAAGCGGATCCTCTTCGCCTCGTCGAGTCCGGGCCGGCGAAGCATGTCGGCCGACCCCTGGATGACCGTCAGCAGATTGTTGAAGTCGTGGGCGATCCCGCCGGTGAGCTGGCCCAGTGCCTGGAGCTTCTGCGACTGGCGAAGCTGGTCCTCCGCGCGCGTCCGCTCGGTGATCTGGACCTTGAGCTCGGCATTGGTGGCGACCAGCGTGTTGGCCCGCTCCTCGAGCTTGCGATTGGCGCGCCGCAGGGCGTTCTGGCCGATGCCGAGGACGATGATAACGAGCGCCGCCATCACCACCAGCAGGCCCATGACCATGTAGCGATTGAGCCGCCGAGAGACCGGCTCGGCATCGGAGACCAGCAGCACCGATCCGATCCGTTCGCCGCTGCTCTGGACCGGCACCCGGGCAGTCAGAACCGCCTGGCGACTCGGCTGCAATTGCGTCAGCTGGCGCGGGGGATCGGTGCCGTCGCGGCCGTAGCCCGCGACCAACGCTCCGCCGAGATCATAGATGCCGACGGCGCGGACCTGCCGGTTGACCCGGATGGCGTCGACCGCTTCCTGGGCCGCCTGGGCATCGCCGAAATCGAGCGCAGCCGTCACGTTGGCGGCGAGGATCTCGGCCTGGACCCGGGTCTCCTGGACCTGGAAGTCGCGATAGGCGGCCTCGTTCTGGATGATGATCCCGATCCCCGAGAGCAGCAGCAGCGTCACGACCGCGACGATCGCGCCGGGCGCGTTGCTCAAGCCGCCGGGGATCGTGGTGAGCCGGCGTCTCATGTGCGTCGCTGCCTGACGCCGAGCGCCAATGCGAGCAGGCGGGAACTGATCGAAAGGCCATGTGCCTGGGCTTCCGCCTGGTCGATGAAGAAGCGCACGCGTCCCCCCGCGACGGTGAAATGGATCATGCCCCGCGTGGCCCCGGCGCGGCTGTCCGTGATGGTGAGAACGGGTTGGCCGCGCATCGCAAAGAGCATCTGGCGCGTCTCCTGCGCATTTCCGCCGCGTACGAAGGCGAGGTGACAAGCCTCGGATCCGGCGGCATCCGCCAGGCGGCGGACCGCGACCGTGCGCCCATCCACCTGCTCGCTCGCCGCCGCGCGATCGATCAGGTTGCCGAACTGATCCTCGCCGATGACGCACAGTTGCACGGGTTCTCGTGGTCCTGGATGTACTTGAGCCGGCCACTGCACATAGCGTGCGAATTTGGGAATGAACGCCGCTTTCACCGCATCCTCCGTCGGCTGGGCCACCGCCGGGGCGGCGACGCCGAGGAGCAGCAGCAGCAGCAGGAGGATCACGCGCGCGGTCAAAAGACGACCCTCGTGCCCGCGATGACGCTGCGGTGGGCAAGTTGGGCGCGGTCGGTGTCGTCGCTCTCGGCATGGCGACGGCGAAGGAGGTTGCGTCCGGCAATGAACAGCTCGACCTGCTCGTCCAGCCGATAGCCGAGCCGGGCATCGGCCTCGACATAATCGCCAATTCCCGGCCCGGAACGCGATTCGAGATCGCCCACCCAGCGCAGGCCCGCGTTGAGAGTCAGCCCCGGCGCAAGCGTCATCTGCGAGCGGCCGAGCAGCTGGTATTCCGGGTCATGGCCGAGCGAATCGCCGGAAGCGAGGTCCAGGTGCCCCGGTTTGAGCTCAAAGTCCTTCCAGAGGGTGGCAAGGCCGAGCGTGAGGCGCCACCAGTCGGCGACCTGGAGGCTGCTCCAGGCTTCGACGCCATAGCTGTGGCCGCGCCAGCCATTCCCCAGCCGTATCGGAAAAATGGCCGGATTCGTCCCCTCAGTCGAGCGGATATCGTCGTAGCGATTGAAGAAGACGGAGACGGAGAGGCTCGTCCGGTCGGTTGGCTGGCCGCGATAGCCCGCCTCGAACGCGATCAACTTCTCGGTCTCGAAATCGCTGGCGGCGATGAACAGGGGCGGCGCCTGGAGCTGGCGATCGATCCGTGAAGGCGTCCGCACGGCGCGCGACACCGCGCCCCAGAAGAGGGTATGCGGGTTCGGCTGCCAGGCCAGCCGGACATTGGGCAGGAGTTCTAGTCCCGAAAAGCTCGATTGCTCGGCCTTGAGGCCGATGATGATCGCCAGCTCCGGCGAAAGGGCGATCCTGTCCTGGACGAAGGCGTTGAAGACCCACAGCCGCCGACTCGCAGGTACCAGCTGGAAGGCATTCAGATTGTTGATGAACTCGTCGCGGGTGGTGCGGATGCCGGCGCCGGCCACGAGGTCGTGGGCACCGGCCCGCCCATTATACTGGGCTTCAAGATCGAACGTCTGCAGCGAATCGTGCGCCAGCAGGAAGTCGCGCCGAAAATAATCGTAATAGCCCTGCACGCGCAGCGACGAGGTCCGGGAGAAATCGTGCGACCAGCGGCCGAGGAGGTTGTGCCCGCGATCGCCGTCGCCGCGCACGCCGCCCGTATCCGTCTCGAAGACGTCGCCCTGGACGGTGACGTGATCGCTCTCACCGGCAAAATCGGCACGGAAGCCGCCCTGGACTCCCTCGAAGCGATCATTGGCCTCGGGGCCGACACCGCGGGGGAGTCCGTCGCGATGAAACCAGGTGCCGTAGACGCGGATCGCGCCGTCCGGCCCTACCGGCGTGCCGAAGCGCGCGACGGCGCTTTGCTCATTCTCCCCGGCGGCGGCCCTGACCATGCCGCCGATCGTGTCATGGGCGGTGCGGGAGTTGATGCTGACGACACCGTTGACGGCATTCGGTCCGTACAGCGTTCCACCGGGCCCGCTGATCACCTCGATCTGAGCGATGTCCTCGATCGGGCGGTTGTGCAATTCCCAGAACACGGTCGAGGCGAGCGGCGAGTAGACGGTCCTCCCGTCGATCAGCACGAGCAGTTTGTTCGACGTTTCGACGCTGTTGAAGCCTCGGGCGGTGATCGCATATTGACGCGCATCGACCTGCTGGACCTGGAGATTGGGCGCGAGCCGCAGCGCCTCGGGGATCGAGAGAGCAGCCGAGGCGGCAATCTCCTCGCCGGTAATGACATAAAGAGCGGTGGCGGCGCTGCTCAGCGGCTGGTCCTGCTTGGTCGCTGACTGGACGTTGATCTGCGCCAGCTCCTCGATCGAGAAATCGGACAGGTCCTGAACGGCGGCGCTCGCCGCGACCGCGACCTCGGTTGACTCCTGCGCCGCGGCACTCGCAGCGGTAGCCGCCAGCGCGACGGTGCCGCACCCGGTCAGGAGAACCGTCAGTCGCACAGGCGTCACGCGTCCTTCAAAGGTCGCCCCCCGGCGCCGCTTCCTTCTGTTCGGAGGAGGCGGCGAGGTCAAGGCGCGGAGGATCTTGGGCGACCTCGCTCCACGGCCTGACGTTCGGGCGACCGCTTTCGCCCCTCGGCCGGGCGGCGGCGGTCCCCTGGCTTCACTCTCTTCGGGCCGGGATAGCCTCGATCCGCTCGGGCGCGTCAGCGGCGACGGCCAGCAAAGCCGTCCAGGCGGCGACATTCTGCCGGAGCTGGCCCGGGTCGACCTTGTCGAGCGTATCGTCCGGCGTGTGGTGATAGTCGAAATAACGGGTGCCGTCCTGGTTGAGGTCGATAGCCGCAAAACCGGCCCGGGGCCATTCGCCGAGATCGGCTCCGGCATTGGCCGGGTCGCGGCCGCGCACGATGCCGAGCGGGGCGAGGAGGGCCGTGATCCGGTCGGCGAGCGCCGAATTGGCGGGCGCGAGGTTGAAATTGACCCGCCAGATCCGGTCGGCGCCGAAATCGGACTCGCCGACGAGGACGACGTTGCCGCGCTCCCGGTGCAGGCGGAAATGGGTCTCGCCGCCGCCGCCGCCGACCTCCTCGGCGCCGAACAACACGACCCGGATCGTCCGGCGGGGGCGGCCCGCCTGCATGATCCGATGCGCCGCGGCGGTGGTGATGGCGACGCCGGCAGCATTATCGATCGCACCGGTGCCCAGGTCCCAGCTGTCGAGATGGCCGCCGATCGTGATGATTCCGGCCTCGGGATCGGTTCCGGGCACTTCGGCGACGACGTTGCCGGACATGTGGCGGCCGGTGTTGCGAGGCGTCAGGACGAGCCGCATCCGCACCGGACGGCCCCGCGCGAGGATGCGCTGAAGCTGCTCGGCGTCGGGGATGCTGAGCGCGGCGGCCGGGATCGGCCGGGCTCCGTCGGCCCACATCTGCACCCCGGTATGAGGGTTGCGGTGATAGTCCGTGCCGATCGAGCGGATCACGATTCCTGCCGCGCCCTTGCGCGAGGCGATGGACGGTCCCTGCCGGCGCGGCGCCCCGAACTGACCATAGCCCGACCCGTCCTGGGTCGGGGTCATCCCATGGGTGATGAAGACGATCTTGCCGCGGACGCTCTCGTCGCTCGCCGCCTGAAGCGCGGCGACGCTGTCGAAGCCGATCACCTCGGCCTCGATGCCGCGCGCGGGAGTGGCACCGCTATTGCCGAGCGCGGTCAGGACGAGCGGCTGGGGGAAAGGGGAGAGGATCTCGGCGCGTTCCTGGCCGCGTACCCAGACCGGCATTTCGAACGGCTCGATCCGGACATTGCTGAAGCCGAGCTCGGTCAGCCGCCGCACCGCCCATTCGCGGGCGCGCCCCTCGGCTTCGGTGCCGGCCTGGCGCGGCCCGACCTCGGTGGTGAGCTCCTCGACCAGCGTCCAGGCGAGATTGTCGCTCAAGGCGGCGTCACGCAGTTGCGCGGCCTGCTGCCCGACCGTCGCCTGCGGCGTGGATGGCGAGGGCTGGGCGGAGGCGGGGACGGCGGGAAGGGCGAGGGCAGCGGCGAGGATCAGCTTGTTCATGTCGAGTGGCTTAAGTGGCAAGCCCCCATTTGCCAATCCCGCCCGGCGCTACTAGGTAGCGGCCCGAAATCCGTACAACGTGAACCTGTGGAGACGAGCGCCTCATGGCCGCCCAATACAGCTTTGTGATGAAGGGTCTGAGCAAGACCTTCCCCGGCGCGAACAAGCCGATCCTGAACGACGTCCACCTGCAATTCTATCTCGATGCCAAGATCGGAATCGTCGGACCCAACGGCTCCGGCAAATCCACTTTGATGAAGATCATGGCCGGCCGCGACAAGGAGTTCGTCGGCGAGGCGTGGCCGGGCGATGGCATCCGCGTCGGCTATCTCGAGCAGGAGCCGCAGCTCGATCCCTCCAAGACGGTCAAGGAGAATGTCATGGACGCGGTCCGGCCGGTCGCGGACATGATGGATCGGTTCAACGCGATCAGCGCGATGATGGCCGATCCGCCCGAAGATGCCGATTTCGACGCGCTGATGACCGAGATGGGCGAGCTCCAGGAGAAGATCGACGCCGTCGACGGCTGGACGCTCGACAACCAGCTCGAGATAGCGATGGATGCGCTCCGCTGCCCGCCCGGTGACGCCGCCGTCACCAACCTTTCCGGCGGCGAGAAGCGCCGGGTCGCGCTGACCCGCCTGCTGCTCGAGAAGCCGGACATCCTGCTGCTCGACGAGCCGACCAACCATCTGGACGCGGAGAGCGTCCAGTGGCTCGAGAAGCATCTGATCGACTATCCGGGCAACGTCATCCTCGTCACCCACGACCGCTATTTCCTCGACAATGTCGTCAACTGGGTGCTCGAGCTCGATCGCGGCCGCTACTACATCTACGAAAGCAATTATTCGGGCTATCTCGAGAAGAAGGCGAAGCGCCTCGAGCAGGAGGAGCGCGAGGAGGCGGGCCGCCAGAAAGCGATCAACGACGAGCTCGAATGGATCCGGCGCTCGCCCAAGGCGCGGCAGGCCAAGTCGAAGGCTCGCATCCGCGCGTTCGACGAGCTGGTCGAGGCGCAGGAGAATCGCACGCCCGGCAAGGCCCAGATCCTCATCCAGGTGCCCGAGCGCCTCGGCGGCAACGTCATCGACATCAACGGCGTCTCCAAGGCCTATGGCGATAAATTGCTGTTCGAGGACCTGACCTTCAGCCTGCCCCCGGGCGGCATCGTCGGCGTCATCGGGCCGAACGGCGCCGGCAAGACCACCCTGTTCAAGCTCATCACCGGCCAGGAGCAGCCGGATTCGGGCGAGATCAAGGTCGGACCGACGGTCCATCTCGGCTATGTGGACCAGTCGCGCGACCATCTCAGCCCTAACAAGAATGTCTGGGAGGAGATCTCGGACGGTCTCGACGTCTTCCGCTTCGGGAAACACGAATTGGGCACGCGCGCTTATGTCGGCGCTTTCAACTTCAAGGGTCCCGACCAGCAGAAGAAGGTCGGCCAGCTCTCCGGCGGCGAGCGCAACCGCGTCCACCTTGCCAAGATGCTGAAGGAAGGCGGCAACGTGCTGCTTCTCGACGAGCCGACCAACGATCTCGACGTCGAGACTCTTCGCGCCCTCGAGGAGGCGCTCGAGAATTTCGCCGGCTGCGCGGTGATCATCAGCCACGACCGCTTCTTCCTCGACCGCTTGGCGACTCACATCCTCGCCTTCGAAGGCGACAGTCACGTCGAATGGTTCGAGGGCAATTTCGAGGCCTATGAGGAGGACAAGCGCCGCCGCCTCGGTCCCGAAGCCGACCGGCCGCACCGGATGAGCTACAAGAAGCTGACGCGGTAGCTCGCATCAGGCGAGAAGTAACAGCGTCAAGCTCTTGTTAATTATGGGCCATTGCGGGCGGCAGGGTGAGAGGATGAGGTATCCGTCGCCTCGGCAATCGGCGAATGAAGGGCGTCAGACCGGAAACTCGTACCGGATGAAGCCCTTGTACGTCGCCACCTTGTCGTACAGCGCCCGGGCCGTCTCATTGTCCTCGGCGGTGAGCCAGTAATACCGGCTCGCTCCGCGCGCCCGGGCTGCCTCGGCCACCGCCTCGATCAGTGCGCGCGCGACGCCGCGGCCACGGACGCCCGGAGCGGTGAACAGGTCCTGCAGGTAGCAGGCCTCGCCGAGCCAGACGGTCGGATGGAAGAGATAGTGGGCAATGCCGACCAGCCGCCCGTCGAGATGGGCGCCCAGCCCGAAAATGACCTCGGCGGCCATCAGCCTTGACCAGGTGCGGCGATAGTCCTCGTCGGAAGGATCTTCCCGATAGAAGGCCTTGTAGCCGCGCGCGAGCGGCTCCCACTCGGATTGCTGATCGGGTCGAAGGGGAGCGATTTGCGGCGTCATGACGCCACTGTAACGAAACGGCCGGTGCCGCCAAGCCTCCGATGGTGTCCGGCGTCGTCGTGGCGGTATCGGTAGGGAAGGCGCGCGGGCGCCGCCGGTCACGCCGAAAGAGCGCTCGCCTGCTCCTCATACTCCTGGGCCATCAGCGTCAGCGTCGACACGGTGCGCGTGTCGGTGACCGACTGGGCGAGCCGGCGGCAGCGGAGCGCCTGCGCGCGCAACATTTCGGCCTGGCGGGAATCCGTGATGTCGATGAGAAGATTGACGGCACCGACGACCCTGCCGTCGGCATCGACGGCCGGCGTGGGGAACGGCGTGAAAAGGACGCGGCTGCCGTCCGGGCGCTCCGCGACGGCGACGACGCCGCGCACCGGCTTTCCCTGGCGGATGGCGACGGCCATGGGGCATTCCTCGTGAGGCAAGGGCGTCCCGCATTCGGTGTAGAGCCGCCATGTGACACACCACCGATCCTCGCCGGGCGTCGGCCTGCGACCGGCAAAATCGACGCAAGCCTGATTGTACCAGGTTACCCAGCCCTCGGCGTCGGTGAGATAGACGGGCGCCGGCAAGGCGTCGAGACGCTCTCGCAGTTCGGCGTCACCGGCCTGGAGATAAGTGACGGCGAATTCGACGATTTCGTCCGGCGTCGGCGTAGCGACAGGCTGGAGCTGGACTTCTGACACGATAGCTTCCGGAAAATTCCCCCGCGTGAGCTGGATTAACTCAGGTCAAACCCCGAAGTTCCGATGCAACGCACACTTTTCTGCCCTGGTGGAGAGCCTGATGCCACCTAGATCGTATCACTTGCTCCTGCTTGCCTCGCTCATGCTCGCCGGCTGCGGCGGCTCGCGGCCGCCTTGGGCCGATGGTGCCATGGTGCGCAGCGAGGCGCCGGCGGATGCGCCGCCACAGGACCTGCGCGACCTGCCCGGCCGTCTGACCGCGCTCCACAATCGCGAGCGGTCCGCAGTCGCGGCCGCGCCGCTGCGCTGGGACACCTCGCTCGCCGCCGCCGCGGCCGCTTACGGACCGGCTCTCGAGCGTCTCGGCCGCCTTGCCCACTCGCCAGTCGAAGGGCGGACAGGGCAAGGCGAGAATCTCTGGATGGGTACGCGCGGTGCCTATCCGGTCGATCAGATGGTGGGAAGCTGGGCGGCGGAGCGGCGGCTCTTCGAGCCCGGCACCTTCCCGGAGGTGAGCCGCAGCGGTCATTGGAGTGACGTCGCCCATTACACGCAGATGATCTGGCCGGCGACGGTGCGCTTCGGCTGCGCCGTCCATAGGTCGGCCCAGTGGGACTTCCTGATCTGCCGCTACGCGCCCGCCGGCAACGTCGTGGGGCAGAGGGTGCCCTAGGCCGGCAAGTCTTCCCGCGCAGGAAATCGGTTTGCCCCTTTCGCCGCATCGGCGTCCCTTTTCCCCTTGTCCCGCCCCCGCAACCCGCCCCAAGGTTCCCCGCACGAAACGGGGAGGGTGCCGCATGGCTCGCTGGAACACGCGCAAGGCAATTCTCAGCCACGAGGACCTTCCCGAGGAGCATCGCCTCCATCGCTCGCTCGGCTGGCCGCATCTCATCGCGCTCGGCGTGGGCGCGATCGTCGGAACCGGCATCCTCACGCTGACCGGCGTGGGCGCGGCCAAGGCCGGCCCGGCGGTGATCCTGTCCTTCCTGATCGCCGGCGTGATCTGTGCCGCCGCCGCGCTCGCTTATGCCGAGATGGCGACGATGATCCCGGCCTCCGGCAGCGCCTATACCTACACCTATGTCGTCCTTGGCGAGCTGCTCGCCTGGTTCGTCGGCTGGAGCCTCATCCTCGAATATTCGCTGGTGGTCAGCGCCGTCGCCGTCGGCTGGTCCGGCTATGCGGCGCCGCTCCTGCACGCCTGGCTGGGATTCCCGCTGGCGTTCACCCAGGGACCCGAACTGGGCGGAATCGTCAATTTGCCGGCGGTGTTCATCATCGCCGTGGTCGCCGGCCTGCTCATCTACGGGGTGCGCGAGAGCGCCAACGTCAACGCCCTTCTGGTCGCCGTGAAGATCGTCGCCCTCGGCGTGTTCGTCGCCGTCGCCTTGCCCTATTTCGACGCCGCCAATTTCGATCCTTTCATGCCGTTCGGTTTCCCGAAGAGCGGCCCACCGGGCGCCGAGGTCGGCGTCATGGCGGCTGCCGCGATCATCTTCTTCGCCTTCTACGGCTTCGACGCGATCGCCACCGCGGCGGAGGAGACCCGCAATCCGGAGCGGGACCTGTCGATCGGCATCGTCGGATCGATGATTGCTTGCGTCCTCATCTATATCGCCGTGGCCGGTGCCGCGATCGGGGCGCTCGTTTATACCCGCTTCGCCAACAGCCCGGAGCCGCTCGCCCTGATCCTGCGCGAGATCGGCAGGCCTGGGGCAGCGACCTACCTCGCCGCCTCGGCGGTGATCGCGCTGCCGACCGTCATCCTGGCTTTCTTCTATGGCCAGAGCCGCATCTTCTTCGTCATGGCCCGGGACGGGCTGCTGCCGCCGGCGCTCGCCAAGGTGTCGGGCCGCGGATCGCCGGTGCGGATCACCCTGTTCACGGCGGTGATCGTGGCGCTGCTCGCGGGCGTGGTTCCGCTCGCGGAGCTCGCCGCTCTCGCCAATGCCGGCACGCTCACCGCCTTCGTCTTCGTCGCGATCTGCATGCTGGTCATGCGGCGGCGCGATCCCGATCGGCCGCGTGCCTTCCGCACCCCCTGGGCCTGGCCGGTAGGCGGCGTCGCCATCGCCGGCTGTCTCTATCTCTTCTACAGCCTGCCGCAGAGCACCCAATTGTGGTTCCTGGGCGCCCACATCTTCGGCTTCGCCCTCTACTTCTTCTACGGCGCGCGAAAGAGCCATGCCGGGAGGATCGCCTGATGTGGCGCATGTTGATCCTGTTCCTGGCCGCCGCCCTGACCGCGCCGGCCATGGGGCAGACCGGACCCGCCGCGCCCGCCCGGGTGGCGCTCGAGACCAGCGCCGGCACGATCGTCATCGAGGTCGATCTCGCGCGGGCCCCGGTCAGCGCCGGCAATTTTCTCCGCTACGTCGACGCGCGCCGGCTCGACGGCATGGAATTCTACCGGGCGATGAAGACCGGCGAGGGCAGGGGTCTGGTCCAGGGCGGAGTCCGCGATGCGCGCAAGCTGTACCCGCCGATCGCCCACGAGCCGACCAGCGAGACCGGGCTCTCCCATGTCGACGGCGCGGTCTCGGTGCCGCGCTTTGCGCCGGGAACGGCCCAGGGCGACTTCACCATCATGGTCGGCGACCAGCTCTATCTCGACGCCGGCCCCGGCTCGGCCGGCGACGGCTTGGGCTATGCCGTCTTCGGCCGCGTCGTCGAGGGCATGGATGTGGTCCGCCGCATCCTCGATGCCCCGACCTCGCCAACCGAAGGGGAGGGCGTC
Source organism: Sphingosinicella terrae (assembly GCF_003347635.1). Lineage (GTDB taxonomy): Bacteria > Pseudomonadota > Alphaproteobacteria > Sphingomonadales > Sphingomonadaceae > Allosphingosinicella > Allosphingosinicella terrae. The sequence continues at coordinate 706,062 of NZ_QDFY01000001.1, read as the reverse complement.
ATGCGCGGGCAGATGCTCGACCCGCGCATCCGTATGGTGACGGCTCGGCGCCTGCCGTAGAGTAGAATCGAATATTTTATGCGGGCGCGAAGACGCCGCTCTGCGCGTCCATCACGTGGAGCGTGCCGCCGTCGATGGCGAACCAGGCGCCGTGCAGCTTCAGCCGCCCCGCCGCCTCGCGCTCGGCGACGAAGGGGAAGGTTCTGAGATTGGCGAGGGAGAGCCGCACGCCCTCATGCTCCATCTCGAGGAAGGCGGCGCGGTCGAGCTCCGAATGGCGCGCGCGGATAGCCTGGCGCGCAGCGCAGAGCATGCCGATCCAGCGGGCGATGAATTGTCCTTCGCCATGGCCGGCATCGTCGAACTGGCCGGTCAGCGCTGCCGCGCAGCCGCCGCAGAAGCCGTGCCCCATCACCACGACGTCCTGGACCTGGAGCTGGGTGACCGCGAATTCGAGCGCGGCCGAGACGCCGTGATAGGCGCTGTCGCGCTCGAACGGCGGCACCAGGTTGGCGACGTTGCGGACGACGAAGATCTCGCCCGGCCGCGCGTCGAAGATCTGCGAGGGATCGACCCGGCTGTCGGAGCAGGCGATCACCATCACCTTGGGATTCTGGCCCTCGGCCAGTTCGCGCCAGCGTTCGCGCTGGGCAGCCCAGGCGGTCTCGCGGAAGCGACGATAGCCGTCGATCAGTGCTTCGAAGTCGGCGGGCAAGGCATAAACTCCCTGTTGTCCGATCGGCGCCTAGCGAGCCGAGGGCAGGGGTGGCAAGTCGGCGGCGACATCGCTATCTCGCCGCCATGAGCGAAGCCGACCCGATCGCCGTGCCCCTGCCGGGGGCGCCCGAGCGCAAGAACCGCAAGCCCGACTGGATCCGGGTCAAGGCGCCGACCGGCGCCGGGGTCGCCGAAACGCGCAAGCTCATGCGGCGACTCAACCTCGCCACCGTCTGCGAGGAGGCGGCCTGTCCGAATATCGGCGAGTGCTGGACCAAGAAGCACGCGACGGTGATGATCCTCGGCGACACCTGCACTCGCGCCTGCGCCTTCTGCAACGTCAAGACCGGCATGCCGCGCGCCGTCGATCCGATGGAGCCCGAGCATGTCGCGGTCGCCGCCGCCGAGCTCGGTCTCAGCCACATCGTCATTACCTCGGTCGACCGCGACGATTTGCCCGACGGCGGCGCGATGCAGTTCGTCCGCGTCATCGAGGCGCTGCGCCGGAACGCCCCCGACACGACGATCGAGATCCTCACGCCGGACTTCCGCAACAAATCCGAGGCCGCGGTCGAGCGGATCGTCGAGGCGCGGCCGGACGTCTACAACCACAATCTCGAGACGGTGCCGCGTCTCTATCCGACCATCCGCCCCGGCGCCCGCTATTATGCGTCGCTGCGGCTGCTCGAGAGCGTCAAGCGGCACGATCCCACCATCTTCACCAAGTCCGGCCTGATGGTCGGCCTCGGCGAGGAACGGCTCGAGGTCCATCAAGTTATGGACGACATGCGCTCCGCCGACGTCGATTTCCTGACCATGGGCCAGTATCTGCAGCCGACGCCGCGCCACGCCAAGGTCGAGGCCTTCGTCACCCCCCAGGCCTTCTCCGCTTATGCCGCGATCGCCCGCGCCAAGGGGTTCCTGCTGGTCGCGGCCAGCCCGCTCACCCGCTCCAGCTATCATGCGGGTGACGATTTCGCGAAGATGAAGGCCGCGCGGGAAGCCAAGATGGCGGCCGCCGGCCGGCATGCCGACGTCGTCCGCGGTCTCGAAGGGCCAGGGCGTTAGGCGAGCCGATGCCCCGTCATTCGGAAAAGCGGCATCTGCCCTACAGTCCCGACCAGCTTTTCGACCTGGTCGCCGACGTGAAAAGCTACCAGGAGTTCCTGCCCTGGGTGGCTACGGTGCGGGTCCGCTCCGACAGCGAGACCGAGATGATCGCCGATCTCGTCGTCGGCTTCCGCGCTCTCAAGGAAACCTTCACGTCGCGCGTGAACAAGCGCCGGCCCCATCAGATCGACATCGATTATATCGAAGGGCCGCTCAAATATCTCCATAACCACTGGAAGTTCGAGCCCGACGGCCAGGGCGGCACGATAGTCGATTTCTGCGTCGACTTCGCCTTTCGCAGCCGAATCTTCGAGACCTTGGCCGGCCAGATGTTCGATCGGGCGCTGCGCCGGATGATCGGCGCCTTCGAGGACCGCGCCCACGTCCTCTACGGCGAGGGTGCGGTGGCCGAGGGAAGCAGCAGCTCGAGCGCGCACCGCGCCGCCTGAAGCCGCACGCCCGCGCGGCCGAGGTCGCCGAATTCCCGGAGGTCGGCGATGATCTGCTTGGGATCGCCGTCGCGCTCTGCCCGGGCAAAGACGACGGTGCCCACCGGCTTCATCTCGCTCCCCCCGGTCGGTCCGGCAATGCCGGTGATCGCCACCGCGACATCGGCGTCGGTGCGGTTGATCACTCCCTGCGCCATGGCCCAGGCGGTGGCGACCGAGACGCTGCCGAATGTCTCGATCACCTCGGCGCTGACGCCGAGCAGTGAGATCTTCGCTGCGTTCGAATAGGTGACGAAGCCGGTCTCGAACACGTCCGAGCTTCCCGAAATCTCGGTCAGCGCCGCCGAGACGAGGCCGCCGGTACAGCTTTCCGCCACCGCGACCTTGCGGCCGGCGGCGCGATTCTCCTCGATCACCCGTCGCGCGAGGTCGTCGAGCGCGTCGGGAAGCAGGAAGTCGCGATGTTCGGTCATGGTCACTCCGGAAGGCGAATGGTCGCGATGGCCTGGACGGCTATGCCTTCGCCGCGGCCGGTGAAGCCCAGCCGCTCGGTCGTCGTCGCCTTCACGCTAACCGACTGGGCCGGAAGCCGCAACAAACCGGCCAGATTCTCACGGATACGTACCCGGTGCGGCCCGATTTTCGGTGCCTCGCAGACGATGGTCGCATCGACATGGTCGATGCGACCACCCGCCTGCTCGACCAGTTGCCGGGCATGATCGAGGAAGAGGGAAGAGGCTGCGCCGCGCCAGCGCGGATCAGTCGGCGGGAAATGGTCGCCGATGTCGCCGGCGCCGACGGCGCCGAGCAGGGCGTCGGTGACGGCATGAAGGAGCACGTCGGCGTCGCTGTGGCCGATCAGGCCGCGCGCATAGGGGATTTCGATCCCGCCGAGCCAGACCGACGATCCCGAGCCGAAGGCATGGACGTCGAAGCCCATGCCCGCCCGGCTGACCAGGCGCGGACCGGGCAGTATCTCGGCCCGTTCGAAATCGGCATCGTAAGTCAGCTTTTCGAGCATCCTGTCTCCCTCGACGACGGCCACGCTGAAGCCGGCAGCGCGTGCCATCTGGGCGTCGTCGGTCGCTTCGCCGCCGCTCCAGGCCTCGTGCGCCCTCACGATCGCCTCGAAGCGGAAGGCCTGCGGCGTCTGCACGCGCGCCAGCCCCTGGCGTGGGACGGTGTCGCCTAGCCGACCATCGGCCACGGCCAGCGTGTCGACGACCGGCAGCGCCGGCACCGCGCCGTCATGATCGTCGAGCGCGGCGATCAGCCGGTCGATCACCGCCGCGGGCAGGAAGGGACGGGCAGCGTCGTGGACCAGCACTCGGCCGACGTCGCCGTCGGCCGTCAGCGCGGCAAGGCCGTTGCCGACCGATTCCCGCCGGGTCGCGCCACCGAGGATGGGCGAACGGAGCGAAAGGTCGCCGACCGCGTCGGCATAGGCGGTCTCGTGGCCCGCGCCGATCACTACTCGGATCCCGTCGATGCGTGGGTGCCGCAGATGCGCGATCGCATGGGCGAGGACCGCCCTGCCGCCGATCCGCCGGTACTGCTTGGGCACCGCGCCTTCGCCGCCCGCGCGGATGCCGCTGCCTGCCGCCACCACCAGAGCGATCGTCTTTCCCTGCGCCTCCATCGCGCGCGCCCTAGCCCAGCCCGACCTTGTCGACCAGCGGCTTAGAGCCTATCTCCGCGGTCCCATGAGCCGCCTCGAACCCATCCAGATCGGCCCGGTCCGCATCGACGTGCCCGTGATCCTGGCACCGATGACCGGCGTCACCGACATGCCGTTCCGGCGGATCGTCAGGCGCTACGGTGCCGGGCTCACCGTGACCGAGATGATCGCCAGCCAGGCGGCGATCCGCGAGACCCGTCAGTCGCTGCAGAAGGCGGTATGGGATCCGGTCGAGGAGCCGGTGTCGATGCAGCTCGCCGGCTGCTCGCCGGTGGAGATGGCCGAGGCAGCGAAGCTCAACGAGGATCGCGGCGCGGCGATCATCGACATCAACATGGGCTGCCCGGTCAAGAAGGTGGTCAATGGCGAGGCCGGTTCGGCGCTCATGCGCGATCTCGATCTCGCCGCCCGCATCATCGACGCGACGGTGAAGGCGGTGGACGTGCCGGTGACGCTGAAGATGCGCATGGGCTGGGATCATGCCAGTCTCAACGCCCCCGAGCTCGCCCGCATCGCCGAGGATCTCGGCATCCGGATGATCACCGTTCACGGCCGCACGCGCTGCCAGATGTACAAGGGGAATGCGGATTGGGCCTTCATCCGCAAGGTGAAGGACGCCGTGCGCGTGCCCGTCATCGCCAATGGCGACATCGAGACCATCGAGGACGCCGACGCGGCGCTCGCCCAGTCGGGCGCCGATGGAATCATGATCGGCCGCGGTGCCTATGGACGGCCCTGGCTGCTCCGGCAGGTGATGCACTGGCTCCGCACCGGCCAGCGGCTTGCCGATCCGAGCCTCGACGAGCAGCTCGCCGTGATCATCGAACAATATGAGGCGATGCTGGAGCTTTACGGTCCGGTCGTCGGCGTCAATTGCGCCCGCAAGCATATCGGCTGGTACACGAAGGGGCTGCACGGCTCGGCCGAATTCCGCAACGCCTTCAACAAGGAAGCCGATCCGGCGCGGGCCCTGGCGATGCTTCGCGACTTCTACGCGCCCTGGCTGAGCCGCGCCGCGGCCTAGCCGCGCGGCCGGTGCGGCCTCAAATCGGACGGGATGAGGCGAAAGACTGTGTTCTTTCGGCCACATTGTTGTGCTAGAGCCGCAGCGTGAACGCCGAAACAGCGATCTCCGTCGAATCCCGTCCGCGCTGGCGCAGGCGCGCTTCGGTCTTGCTGAGGCGCCGCGGCCTCACCCCGCTGATCGAAATCGGCGCGGTCCTGGCGCTCGTCGTCACGGCAGCGGTCAGCTACCTCATCCTCTCCGGCTACAGCGACGCCGAGGCGCTGTTGACGCCGCCGATGGTCGCCGGGCTGCTCGTCGCCAACCTCGTGCCTGCGATGGCGCTGATGGTGCTGATGGCCCGCCGGGTGGCTATGCGGCGGGCGACCCGCTCGGCGATGGGAGGACGCGGCCGGCTTCACGTCCGTCTGGTCGCCTTGTTCTCCGGAATCGCCACGGTTCCGACCCTGCTGGTGGTGATCTTCGCCTCCTTCCTGTTCCAGAGCGGCACCGCTTTCTGGTTCTCCGATCGCGCGCGCGGCATGCTCGAGAACGCGTCGACCATCGCCCAGGAAAGCTATCAGCAGGAGCTCGATCGGGTCGAGGGCGAGACCCTGACCATGGCCGGCGACATCGGCGCCTTCCTTGCCGAATATTCCCCGGATAGCCCCGAATTCACCGAATTCTTCGCTCGCCAGGTCTATTATCGCAATCTGTCGGAGGCGATCCTGATGCGGGTGACGCCGGAACATGGCGTTCAGTCGCTGGCCCTGGTCGACCCCTACGACCGTTCGCTCGAGGATGCCGTCCGGCCCGAATTGCTGCGGCGGCTGACCGGGGACCGGCTCAGCATGGCCTTCCAGGACCAAGACAGGATCGGCGCGATCACGCGCTTTCCGGCCGGGAGCGACACCTATCTTTACGCCGCGCGGGTGTTCGACGAACAGCTGATCGAGCAGATCAATCGCGGTGCGGCGGTGCTCGCCGACTATCGGGCGCTGACCGAGCGGTCGCGCAACCTCCAGCTGCGCTTCAACGCCATCCTGCTGCTGGTGTCGCTGCTCATCGTCGCCCTCGCGATCTGGATCGCGCTCAAGCTGGCCGACCGTCTGGTGCGGCCGGTGGGCGAGCTGGTCGACGCCGCCCGCCGGGTCACCGCCGGCGAGCTTTCGGCGCGGGTGCCGACGTCCGCGGTCAAGGACGAGATCGGCACGCTCGGCGACGCCTTCAACCGGATGACCCATCGCCTCGAGGAGCAGACCGGGGCGCTCGTCGCCGCCAACGCCCAGCTCGAGAACCGGCGCGCCTTCACCGAAGCGGTGCTGGCCGGAGTGACCGCCGGAGTCATCTCCGTGGACGACGACCATGTCGTCCAGTTGATCAACAGCTCCGCGGAATCGCTTCTGAAGACGGGCGGCCAGAGCCCGGTCGGCCAGAAGCTCGCCGACCTCGCGCCCGAACTCGATCGCCAGCTGACCGCCGAGGCACGCGAGGACATCGTCCAGTTCGCCTCGCGCGGGGAAGCCCGTACCCTGGCGGTGAAGACGGTGAAGGTGAAGGGCGGCCACGTCCTCACCTTCGACGACATCACCGAGCAATTGCTCGACCAGCGCCGCGCCGCCTGGTCGGACGTCGCCCGCCGGATCGCGCACGAGATCAAGAATCCGCTGACGCCGATCCAGCTCGCCGCCGAGCGGCTCCAGCGGCGCTACGGCACCGAGGTGCAGAGCGATCCCTCCACCTTCGAGCGGCTGACCGGGACGATCGTCCGGCAGGTCGGCGACCTCAGGCGGATGGTCGACGAATTCTCCTCCTTCGCGCGTATGCCCAAGCCGGCCTTCCGCACCGAGCCCCTGGGCGAGATCGCGCGTCAGGCCTTGTTCCTGCACGAGGTCGCCCATCCGGACATCAGCTTTACGCTCGACTCGCCCGATCCGGCGCCGACCCTGGTCTGCGATCGCCGACTGCTCGGCCAGGCGCTCACCAACGTCGTCAAGAATGCCGTCGAGGCGATCCAGCAGAAGCGCGAGGAAGCCGGCCCCGGCGAGGGAGGGGACGCGGTCGCGATGACCTTGCGCGACGACGCGGGCAAGATCGTGATCGAGGTCGCCGACACCGGCATCGGCCTCCCGGCCGAGCGTGGGCGGATCACCGAGCCTTATATGACGACGCGGACCAAGGGGACCGGGCTCGGCCTCGCCATCGTCAAGAAGATCGTCGAGGAGCATTTCGGCCTCATCGAGTTCGAGGACCGCGATGGCGGCGGCACCCTCGTCCGCTTCCGTTTCGACCGTGAGGCGCTGGCGCGGCTCGAAGCGGCCGAGCCGTTGGCCCCCGAAGACATTGTAGCGAGTGGTTGAGAAACATGGCCTTGGACATTCTCATTGTCGACGACGAGCAGGACATCCGGGATCTCGTCTCGGGCGTGCTCGAGGATGAGGGCTTCACCACCCGCACCGCCGCGGACAGCGACGGGGCGCTCCAGGCGCTCGCGGAACGCCGGCCGTCGCTCGCCTTGCTCGACGTCTGGCTCCAGGGCTCGCGCCTCGACGGGCTGCAATTGCTCGAGGAGATCAAGCGGCGGGATCCGACCCTGCCGGTGCTGATCATCTCCGGTCACGGCAATCTCGACACCGCCGTCGCCGCGATCCGTCAGGGCGCGGTCGACTTCATCGAGAAGCCGTTCGAAGCCGGCTACCTCGTCCATCTCGTCACCCGCGCCACCGAGACCGAGCGCCTGAAGCGCGAGAATGCCGAGCTGCGCCAGGTGGTCGGCAACGAGATGGAGCTCACCGGCGCCAGCGCGGCGATCAACAACGTCCGGGCGACGCTGAAGCGGGTGTCGGCAACCGGGAGCCGGGTGCTCATCTCCGGGCCCGCCGGCGTCGGCAAGGAGGTCGCCGCCCGGCTGCTGCACGAATGGAGCCCGCGCGCGCGCGGCCCCTTCACCGTCGTGACCGCGGCGCGGATGACACCCGAGCGCGTCGAGGAAGAGCTGTTCGGGGTCGAGGAGGGGGGCGAGCTTGCCCGCCCGGGCCTGCTCGAGCAGGCCCATGGCGGCACCCTGTTCCTCGATGAGATTGCCGACATGCCGATGTCGACCCAGGCGAAGATCCTGCGCGTCCTTACCGACCAGAGCTTCACCCGGGTTGGCGGCCAGCGGACGGTCAAGGTGGACATGCGCGTGGTCTCCTCGACGGCGCGCAACCTCGCCGAGGAGATCGCCGCCGGGCGTTTCCGCGAGGATCTCTATTACCGGCTCAACGTCGTGCCGGTGCATCTGCCGGCCTTGTCGGAGCGGCGCGAGGACATACCCGAGCTGGTCGTCCATTTCGCTGCCCGCTACGCCGCCGACCGGCGGGTCTCGACTCCGGACGTCTCGACCGACGCGATGGCGGCGCTGCAGGCCTATGACTGGCCGGGCAATGTCCGCCAGCTGCGCAACGTCATCGAGCGGACCATCATCCTCGCGCCCGGCGAGCGGATCGGCTCGATCGACATCGACATGCTGCCGCCCGAGATATTGAGCGACCAGGCCCAGCTCACCCCCAGCGAGGCGGTGAAGGCGATCATGGGGACGCCGCTTCGCGAGGCGCGCGAGACGTTCGAGCGCGAATATCTGCGGGTCCAGATCCGCCGGTTCTCGGGAAACATTTCCCGCACCGCGAATTTCATCGGGATGGAGCGGTCGGCCCTGCATCGCAAGCTCAAGGCGCTCGGCCTGGGCGACACGCGCGGCGACGGCGGCGAATAGAGCCCGATGGCGCCGGACGATGGCGCGTGATATTGCATCAGCCGATCCGCATCAGCGCGGATCCAGGAGACAAGAATATGGCCGACAAGGTCAACAACCTCCAGGACATGTTTCTCAACACGTTGCGGCGCACGAAGACGCCGGTGACGATGTTCCTCGTCAAGGGCGTCAAGCTTCAGGGGATCATCACCTGGTTCGACAACTTCTCGGTGCTGCTCCGCCGTGACGGTCAGGCGCAGCTCATCTACAAGCACGCCATCTCGACGATCATGCCGGCCCAGCCGGTCGACCTCAGCGACATCCAGGACGCCTTCACCGAGCAATTGGAGAAGAAGAAGCCGACCCTGCTCCAGGAGGTCTTCCTCTCGGCCGTCCGCCGTGCCGAGGAGCCAGTGACGATGTTCCTGGTCAATGGCGTCATGCTGCAAGGCGAGATCGCTGCCTTCGATCTGTTCTGCATGTTGCTCGAGCGGGACGGCCTGTGTCAGCTGGTCTACAAGCATGCGATCTCGACGGTGCAGCCAGAGCGGCCGGTCAATCTGGCCGAAGCGCAGGAGCCGAGCGACTGAGCCCGTTCGATTCCGAGACGATCGGTGAATATGCCCGCGGCGCCCGTGCGGTCGTCGCGCTGCCCGATCTCGGCTCCGACGGCCGCCGCGACGTCGAGGCCCGCCTCGACGAGGCGGCCGGCCTTGCCGAGGCCATCGGCGTCGAGGTGTCCGACAAGCTCCACTTCCGCATCCGCCAGGCTCGTCCGGCAACTTTGTTCGGGCCGGGTCAGGTCGAGCGGATCGCCGACGCACTTCGCCAGAACGAGGCGGAATTGCTCATCGTCGACGGGGCGATCACGCCGATCCAGCAGAAGAATCTCGAGGACCGGACCAAGGCAAAGGTAATCGACCGCACCGGCCTCATCCTCGAGATTTTCGGCGAGCGGGCGGCGACGGCGGAGGGGCGCCTCCAGGTCGAGCTCGCCCATCTCGATTATCAGGCAGGACGGCTGGTCCGATCCTGGACCCACCTCGAGCGCCAGCGCGGCGGCTTCGGCTTCCTCGGCGGCCCTGGCGAGACCCAGATCGAGGCCGACCGGCGGCTGATCCGCGATCGCATGGCCAAGCTCAGGCGCGAGCTCGAGCAAGTGTCGCGCACCCGCTCACTCCATCGCGCCCGCCGCCAGCGCGCGCCCTGGCCGGTCGTCGCCCTGGTCGGCTATACCAATGCCGGCAAGTCGACCCTGTTCAACCGGCTGACCCGTGCCGACGTGCTCGCCGAGAACCTGCTGTTCGCCACGCTCGATCCGACGATGCGCGAGATCGGGCTGCCCGGGCTCGACAAGGCGATCCTCTCCGACACGGTCGGCTTCATTTCCGAGTTGCCCACGCAGCTCGTCGCTGCCTTCCGCGCGACCCTGGAGGAGGTGGTTTCGGCCGACCTCATCGTCCATGTCCGTGACATCTCGCATCCCGACAGCGACGCCCAGCGCCAGGATGTGGAGCGCGTTCTGGAGGAGATCGGCGCCTCGCCCGAGGCCGGGTCGGCGATGATCGAGGCGTGGAACAAGATCGACGTCCTCGGCGTCGAGGATGCCGCGGCAGTCCGCGCCGAAGCCGCGCGGCGCGAGGACGTGGTCGTGCTCTCGGCGCTGACCGGCGAGGGCGTCGACGATTTCCTTCAAGGCATTGTCGCCCATCTGCGCAAGGGCGCCGTGGTCCGCGACGTGACCTTGTCCTCGTCCGATGGCGAGGGCCTCGCCTGGCTTCACGCCAATGGCGAGGTGCTCGACCGGCGCGACGAGGGCATGGAGACGCATCTCACGGTCCGCCTCGGTGCTGCGGACTGGGCCCGTTTCGACGCGCGATTGGCCGAGCGCGCCTGAGCCGCTCAACGCGCCGGCGCCGGCCTTTCCCCGTCAGAAGGGACATCGTCCTCGATCCGAGGCCAGCCGTCCCGCCAGACGATCCGGTCGATCAGCATGACGCGGCGCGTGTTGATCTCGTCGTTCGCGCTTGCCTGGGGGCGACGGGCGTCCACGGCATGATAGAGGATCCAGTGGTTTCCGCCGGCGTCCTCGGCGACGCTGTTGTGGCCGGGTGCGACCCAGCGTCCCTGCGCGGCGAGGATGACGCTGCTGGCCCTTCCGTCGGCCGCCTCCAGCGTCTCGAACGGTCCGGTGGCGCTTCGCGAGCGGGCCACCATCAGCGCATAATGGGCGTTCGGTCCGCAGCAATTGTCGCCGGAATAGAAGAGATAATGATAGTCGCCGTGGCGGGTCACCCAGGCCCCCTCGATCAGGCGCTGGTAATTGGCGGGATCCTCGGTCGGAACGACCCTGAGGAGGTCGATCGGGCGGCTTCCGGGCGCGAACGAAATGCGGTCGGGCGCCAGCTCCTGGACCTTGATGGGGCCAAAGCCGGAGCCCCAGTAGAGCAGGCGCCTCTCGGTCGCCGAATCGTCATAGGCCATCGGATCGATGTTGACGAAGCCGTCGCCGCATTGGAGCGGCGCGCCGGCGTCGGTAAACGGACCCTCCGGGCGCGTCGAGGTGGCGACGGCGAGGCACAGGCCGCGCGAAGGATCGTCGAGCGCCGCGTCGGGCTTGGCCGAATAATAGAGATAGAAGGTGCCGTCATGTTCGGCGACGTGCGGCGCCCAGAAATCCTGGGTGCGGGTCGCCCAGTCCGGCTTCGCCGGCAGCGCGTCGCCCAGCCTTTCCCAAGCGACGAGGTCCCGGGAACGCGCCACCTGGATATTGAGCATCCGCCCGTCATGCCTGCCTTGGGTGGCGTAGACGTAATAATGGCCGTCGCTCGCGCGCAGCACCGCGGGATCGGGAAAATCGCTGTCGATGACGGGGTTGCGATAGGTTCCGGCCGCCGCCGTCTCCCCTGGCGGCGCCGTCGCGCATGCGGGGACCATCAGGATCAGGAGCAGGGTGGCGAAGCGATGGATCATGCTCACTCCACCCTTGCCCCCTCCGGGCCGAACCGGAGCGGCGCGGTGAGCAGGGCCCGGAAGGCGTTATAGCCGCCGGTGCCAGGGAAGAAGGCGTGGAAGAAGAGTTGGGGACTGCCGTCGATCCCGGGCGCGACCGAGGCGTGGCCGGGCGCCCACCAGGCCGGCGTCGAGCGGAGCAGCGGCTCCGGCTGCTTCACATAGGGGCCGAGCGGATGATCGGCGACCGCGACGCCGATGCCGTAGGCCGGGGTGCCGAAATCGTTGCCGGCGTAGAAGATCCAGTAGCGGCCCTGCTGGAAGGTTACCCAGGGTCCCTCGATGAGATGGCCCTCCCAGTCGAGGTCGTTGACGAGCACCACCTTGTCCTCGCCGATGAGGTCGCCGGTCTCCGACAGGCGCTGCGCGTGGATCGGGGTGCTCATCGCATCGACGATCATCGCCGCCTCGGGAAGCTCGGACAAAACCGCCTTCACGTGGCGCCAGGAATCGAGCACCGCCTCGATCAGCGGCTGCATGAGGAAGAAGCGCTCCATCGGCCGCCGTCCGTTCGCCCAGGGCTGGATGGCGGCGGCGAAGGCCGCGGTTCGCCGATCGGCCTCCTGTGCGAACAGGCGCTCGATCAGCTGCGGATGATGGCGCAGCAGGCCGGCGAGCGGGCGCGGCCACACGCCGTTCGTGTCGCGCTTCCAGAACAGATAGCGGTCGCCGTCGGCGTCGATGAAGATGTGCGAGTCGATGACGCCGCCGCTCAGCACCGGCTGGGTCGGATCGTCGGGCAGGCCGGTCGTGTTGAAGGCGTAGCCGCTGACCAGCGGGCTGCCACGATCGCGCCAGGGCCCGAGGGGGCTGTCGCTCTTCGCAAGCCCGATGGCGAGGGCGTTCGACCGCTGGCGGGCGGTATAGACCAGCCAATATTCGTCGCCGACCTTCGCCATTTCCGGCGCCCAGAAATCGCCGACCTTGCGCCCGTGCGCGGTCCAGTCGGGGGCATGCCCATCCGGGAAGACGAACCCCTCGTGGTTCCATGTCTTGAGGTCGTGCGACCGCAGGATCGGAAAGGCGTCCGGAGCATCGTTCGACGTGGCGACGAGGATATAACCCTCATCCGTCTTGAGCACGGCGGGATCGCCATAGCCCGCCGTCGTGAGGGGGCTCAGATTCTCGACGATGAGCGGCCGCCAGTCGGGTTCGGGGCCTTCCAGGGCGGCCGGACCGTTGTGGACATGGGGCGTGCGCGTGCCGAAATCGCGCGCCAGCTCGCTGAAGAAGAGGGTGTAATCCTGATGCTCGCCGCCGGGGATGCGGTAGCTTTTCTCGGCTACACCCAGGCGCACGGTGAGGCGGGTGCCGGGTCCTTCCGCCGCGGCATCGATCTCGAAGGGCTGATTCGTCATCACGCCTGGTTAGCGCGGCCGCCCCACCTCGGTGAAGGCTTTTATAATACAAATCGCCAAGCCTGCCGGCAGGCGGCATTGACGCGGAACGCGCCATCGGCGAAAGGATCAATAAATAAGATAAAAGGGCAGGATGCTCAGTCTCGAGCTCGACCGGATCCGCAAGGCTTATGGTGACACGCTCGTCCTCGACGACGTGTCCCTGGGCATGGACGCGCGCGAATTCATCGCCTTCCTCGGGCCGTCCGGCAGCGGCAAATCGACCTTGCTGCGCATCATCGCCGGGCTCGAGACCGCGGATTCCGGCGAGGTCCGGCTGGATGGGCAGCGGATCGACCATCTCCATCCGGGCGACCGCAACGTCGCGATGGTCTTCCAGCATTACGCTCTCTACCCGCACATGACGGTGCGAGAGAACATGGCCTTCGGGCTTCGCAATGCCCGCGTTCCGAAGGGGGAGATCGACGAGCGCATCGCCCAGGCGGCGAAGGTGCTCGAGATCGAAGATCAGCTCGACAAGAAGCCCGGTCAGATGTCGGGCGGCCAGCGTCAGCGCGTTGCCATCGGTCGCGCCATCGTCAAGCAGCCGAGGCTGTTCCTGCTCGACGAGCCGCTCTCCAACCTCGATGCCGCCCTGCGCACCCGCACGCGCGTCGAGCTGGCCCAACTGCGCCAGCGCGTCGACGCCGGCGTCATCATGGTCACGCACGACCAGGCGGAGGCGATGACCCTGGCCGATCGCATCGTCATCATGAACGATCGCCGGATCCAGCAGATCGGCGCGCCGATGGAGATCTACACGCGCCCGGCCAACGCCTTCGTCGCCGGCTTCGTCGGCTCCCCCGCAATGACCCTGGTCAAGGCGGCGCTGGAGCCGGGGGAGGGGCCGTTCGCGCGGGTTCGTCTCGGCGACGGTGCGCAGGTGGAGACCCGCGTCTCTCGGGCCGGCCTTCCCGTCGACGGCCCGCTCCGGCTCGGTCTGCGGCCCGAAAGTGTCCGTCCCGCGGCCGCCGGCACCGGCACGACCGAGGCGGAAGTACTCCTGGTCGAACGGCTCGGCGACCGCACCCTCGTCTATGCGAGGCTTGCGAATGGCGAGGAGGTCACGGCCCAGGACGAGGGCAATAGCCGCATCCGCATGGGCGATCGAATCGGACTCGCCGTCGACGGCAAGGCCGCTCACCTGTTCGACGCCGACGGCACCGGCCATCACGCCGAGGCGGCGGCGTGACCCGGTCACGGGGGAAGGCCGGCCATCTTTCCGGTTACGCCTTCGCCGGACCCTTCCTCCTCCTCTACGCGACGATCCTCGTCTACCCGCTGCTGCTCGGCATCTGGCTGAGCTTCCAGCGCGCCGACCTGTTCGGCGCGCGGACCTGGGTAGGGTTCGACAATTATGCGCGGCTGCTCACCGATCCCACCTTCCACCAGTCGGTCCTGAACACGTTCGTCCTGGCGCTGCTCATCGTCCCGCCGCTGACCGTGATCGCTTTGCTTCTGGCGCTGGCGCTCAATCGCGCAACTCGCACGGCAGCCGTCTTCCGGGGGATCTTCTTTTCCTCCTCTGTCCTGTCGGTGACCATCGTCACCTTGATCTGGCGGTTCATATTGACGCCCGACGCGGGTCTCGTCGCCGAGATCAGCCAGGTGCTGGGACGCGAGCCCTTGCCCTTCCTCAGCCATCCCGATCTCACCATTCCCTCGCTCGCGATCACCACCATCTGGTGGTCGCTGGGCTTCCCGATCATGCTCTTCCTCGCCGGCCTGCAGCAGGTGCCGCCCGACATCTACGAAGCGGCGGCGCTCGACCGTTCCAGCCGCTGGTCGACCTTCTGGCGGATCACGCTGCCCTCGCTCCGACGAACGCTGGTCCTCGTCATCATGCTTCAGACCGCGGCGCAGCTGCAGCTCTTCGGCCAGGCCCAGCTGCTCACGGCGGGGGGGCCGAGCGGCGCGTCGCGGACGATGGTGCTGTTCATCTACGAAGTCGTCTTCGGCCGCTGGGATCTCGGGTACGGCGCGGCCGCCGCCGAGATCCTGTTCCTGCTCGTCCTCGGCATCACGCTCGCTCAATATTGGGCGATCACGCGGCGTGAGGCGGAAAGATGAGCGCGGCCGTTTCCCGCAATCGCCTTCCCATCGCCGCCACCGCCGGATTGCTGCTCGGCGCCGCGATCATGGTGACGCCCCTGGTCTGGACTTTGCTCTTGTCGTTCAAGAGCAATGCGGAGCTGATGCGCGACAGCGCCACCGCTTTCTCGGCGCCCTATACCCTGGAGAATTACCGGTCGATCCTGGTCGGCTCCTCGGTCAGCCGCTGGCTGCTCAACAGCCTGATCGTGTCGCTCGGAACGACCGCCGGCGTGCTGATCCTGTGCTCGCTTGCCGGCTACGCCTTCGCCCGGCTCGACTTCCCATTCCGGCGCACCCTGTTCGTCTTCGTCCTGCTCGGTCTCGCCGTGCCCGAGCAGGCTGTGATCCTGCCGCGCCATCAATTCTTCGCGTTGCTCGGTCTTCACAACAGCTATCCCGGACTCATCCTGCCCGGGCTGGTGGCGCCGTTCGGTGTCTTCTTCATGACCCAATATTTCCGGGCGATACCGCGCGACCTCGACGAGGCGGCGATGCTCGACGGCGCGTCCCGCTTCACGCTGTTCTGGAAGGTCCTGCTGCCGCTCACCATCCCGGCCCAGGCGACGCTCGGCGTGTTCACCTTCCTCGGCTCCTGGAACGATTATTGGTGGCCGCTCATCTCGGCGACGACGAGCGACCGCTTCACTCTGACGGTCGGCCTTGCCTCGGCGCAGATGAACTATGCGCAGACGAGCGGCCTCGGTTTCCTGATGGCCCAGGCGGTGTTCGCCTCGATCCCGATCCTGATCGTCTACATCATCTTTCAGAAGCAGATCGTGCGCGCCATGGCGGGAACGGCGGTACGGTGAGCCGGCTCGTCTCGCTCCTCCTCGCGGTCGTCGCGCTCGCCGGCTGCGGCCGCGCAGACGATCGCACCGAGATCGTCGTGCAGCGCTTCTTCGGCGAATGCGGCGCTGTCTATGGGCAGAGCACCGACGTCGCCGCCGCCGACGGCGAATGCGGGACCCTTACGACGATCATCAACCGGTTCCAGGCCGAGAATCCCGATATCCGCGTCAGGCTCAACGTCGTCGCCTGGCCGGGTTACCCGCAGCTTTCGGCGCAGATCGCCGCCGGCGATCCGCCCGATCTGGTCACGATGCACCAGTCGGTCATTTCCGATTATCAGGGGAGGGGGCTGCTCGAGCCGATGGGCGGTCTGCTCCGCGGGGCCGGGATCGGCCCCGAGACCTTCACCGAGGCGGGCCGCCGCGGCGTCGTCAAGGGGGGCCGGGTCTACGGCATGCCGTGGGACACGATCGGGCGCCTCTTCCACATCAATACCGGCCTGATGGCGCAGGCGGGCCTGATGAGAGACGGACAGCCGGTGCTTCCGAATTCCCCGGAAGAGATGCTCGATCACGCCCGCCGCTTTCGCGCGGCGACCGGAAACCCCTATCTCATCCAGGCGCAGGTCAACGCACCCGACACCCACGTCGGCAATCTCTATACCTATCTGCTCGCCCAGGGCGCCGTCATTTTCCCCGACGCGCGGCACATCCGTCTGCGCACGCCCGAAGCGCGGCGCATCGTCGAACTGTTCCGGACCCTCAATGCGGAGCGGCTGAGCACGACCAACCAGGATTTCCCGGGGGCGACGGCAGCGTTCATCAACGGCCAGGGCGGCATCTTCCCAACCGGGACCTGGATGATCGGTCCCTACGAAGCCGAGGCGGGAACGCCGGGCCAGCCGCTCTACCGCAGCTACGCGGTACGGCCCTTTCCCCGCCTCTGGGGCAGCGAGGCCGCGTTCGTCGACGGCCATGCCTGGGTGATGCCGCGGCGCGAGCGCAGTCGGACCGAGCGGGCGGCCGTCGGTCGCTTCCTGCGCTTCCTCGCCGATCACAATTTCGACTGGACCCGTACCGGCCATCTTCCCTCCTTCGCGGCGGTGCTCGATCGGCCCGATTTCCGGGCCTTGCCCCACCGCGCGGAGATCGCCGAGATGGCTGGGACGGGCCAGCAGCTGCCCGATTATGTGCAGCGCCAGTCGGCCATCCAGGGCCTGATCGGCGAGGAGCTCGAGGCGGCGGTGAGCGGCATCAAGCCGGTCGACCAGGCGCTCGCGGATGCGGAGCGGCGGGTCAACGAGCTGCTGGCGCAGATGATCTGACGCGCGTTTTGGGAGAGATTCAGCCGAGAGAAACCTAATCCATCTATAGTGAGAGCAATGCCGGCGGGGGCCGGCGCTTGGATTGGCCCTTTTTGTAACCCGGGGGGGTTATGATGACGAGATTGATCAAGGATTATGTCGAGATCGGCGACCATGCGTCGCTTGATTCGGTTATCGAGCAGCTTACCCGCATCAGGGACAGCCTGCCGGCCTCGGCCGAGGCGGAAATCCGGATGCGCGGCGACGACGTGTTCGGCCGTCACCTCTGCGTGGCCTTCATGAGGCCGCTGACCGCCGAGGAGGCGGCGTGCGAGGGGCGTTATGCCGGGGTCGGCGAGGAAGAGCGCCAGGCCGCCTGATCGGCGGATCTTCTCCTGTATTCTGGCCTTCACTGCCGGGAGGGTGGCCGCGCCATCCTTCCGGCTCGACGTGGCTAGAGCGCATCAGTGTCGGGCGGACCAGTCACGCTTCCGGCTGGTTGGTGTCGTCCCGAACGAAGAGCTTGAGCCGTCCTATCGCTTCGCGCCTTTGCTCGCGGGCCTGTTCGCCTTGGGCGCGCGACGGCGGCACGACCGGGACGATCAGGCAATGGCTCGATGCCGGCAGCAGGTTGCGCCAGTCTGCGATCAGCTTCTTGTAGGCCTTGCCGACGGCACGGATGTTGCGGTCGAGGTCGAAAAGACCGAGCGGGTTGACGTTGCCGTTCTGCTCGCGAAGCGCGGTGTCCCAGTCGACCTGATCGGTGAGCGAATACCAGGTGAAGCCGACGGTGGGGATGCCGATGTTCCGCACGCGCAGCACGTTCGCCCATTCCTTCCACAGCCACTGGACCGCTTCCTGGCCGGTGGGACCTTCGCGCATGTTCGTTTCGGTATGCATCACCGGAAGGAGATAGCGCTCATAATATTGTCGGGTGATCTCGGAATAGCCGAACACCTCGCCCGAAGCGGTCGTGTGGCCGTCGGCGAACACCCGATGCTCGTTTGTCCAGTAATAGTCGTTGCCGAGGATGCAGTGCTGCTTCAGCCGATGCGTCAGGAACCAGTTATACTCCTCCTTGGTCATGCCGTTGGCGAGCAGGTATTCGTACATGTCGCTGTCCACGCGGCGACCATAATTCAGGTCGAGCGAGAGGAAGCGCCACTGGTTGAGATGCTCGGCGAGTCCGATCGCCGAGGGGCTGTCGGCGTGGAAATATTCCGACGATTCGCTCTGGATGAAAATCGCGTCCGGCCGGCGCTTCAGTATCTCGATCATGGCCATGACGTTGGCCTTCACCACGTGCTTGAGCGCGGTGACGAAAGTGCGGTCGGTCGTGCCCTGCTCGTTCCACCAGCCATATTTTCCGGAGAAGACCGAGCAGATGAACATCTCGTTCACCGGCGTGTAGAGCTGGATCCACGGATAGCGTTCCGCGAACGCGCCCGCATAGAGCGCGAACAATTGAGGGAAATCCGGATTCTGGAAGTCGCCGATCCAGTCCGGAACTCCGAAATGGCACAGGTCCACGATCGGGATGATGTCGCGTGCCTTGAGGTCGGCCAGAGTCAGGTCGGCGAAGTCCCAGTCGTAGCGTCCCGGGCCGCGATAGGTACGATGGAGCGGTGGGCCGTAGCGCAGGAACTGGATGCCGATCTCCTCGACGCAGTCGAAGTCCAGGCGCCAGTGGCGATAATGGCCGCACACCTCCATCTGATCGACCCGGGTGCGGCCGTTGTTGATCGTCGGGATGCTGTTCTCGATCCCGGTCGCGAACATGAAGTTGACGATGGTCCCTCTCCTGGGTTCGGCGGCTCGGCCGTCCGGCTATAGAAAGGCCTCGGTGGCCTCGCGTTCCGCGACGAGGAAGGCATCGGCGACAATTCGCAAGGGCTCGCGGTCGACTTCGCTGCGCCCAGCCCGGATGAGTGCGGCGAAGCTGGCATAGATGGACGGATATTCGCCGTTGGAGCCGACCGGCTTTTCAGCGCCATCGACGAACAACCGCGCGCCGCCGTCGCGCAGCTCCACGATCGGGCCCGGTGCAGTCTCCACCCGGATCGTCCATTGCTCGCCGTCGGCAAAGCGCCAGTCCAACTCCGCCTCGAGCCGCTCGCCGACGAACGCGAGCCGGGCAGCGATCGGCGCCTGCTTGTTCGCCGGCACGAGGAGATGAGCCGAACGGACGAAGAGCGGCATGGGCAAGATTCGCGTCGCGATCGAAAGCGCGTTTATGCCGGGATCGAACACGCCGAAGCCGCCGGCCTCCCAGATCCATTCCTGACCCGGGTGCCATTTGCGCACATCTTCCAGCCAGGAGATGGAAATTCTCGAGACCTTGCGCCCGGAAAGGATCTCGGCCGCTGCCGGAACTGCCGCCGCATGCTGGGAATGCCAGCCGGCATAAAGCGTGCGTCCGCATTCCCGCGCCACCCGTTCGAGATGCTCGATTTCTCCCAGCGTCGCCGCCGGCGGCTTTTCCAGCAGGACATGCAGGCCGGCCTTGAGAGCGTCGCGGGCGATGGCGTGGCGCGCGGTCGGCGGCGTGCAGATCGCGACCGCGTCGAGGCCGCCGGCCATGGCGGCGAAGAGCTCGGCGGGATTTTCGAACCAGGGAATTCCGAGCTCGGGATCGCCGGCGCGGGTCGCGACCGCCGCCAGCTCGAAATCGGGGTCGGCGGCGATCGAGGGCAAATGCTGGTCGCGGGCGATCTTGCCGAAGCCGACGACGCCGATCCGGTACGCCATGGCTCAGACCTCGCCGCGCAGCGCGGCGACGAAGGCTGCGGCCTGCTTCTCGACTTGGCCAGCAGTCTGGCCGGGGCGGTACAGCGCGCCGCCGAGGCCGAAGCCGTCGGCGCCCGCCGCCAAATAGTCCGCCATCTTCTCAGGGGTGACGCCGCCAACCACGACCAGCGGCACCGCCTTCGGCAGCACTGCCCGCTGCGCCTTCACCACCGCAGGCGCCGCCGCTTCCGCCGGGAACAGTTTGAGCAGATGAGCGCCCGCCTTGAGCGCAGTGAAGGCTTCGGACGGGGTGAAATAGCCAGGCGAGGACACCAGTCCGGCGGCGACCGTGGTGCGGATCACGTCCACATCGGTGCTCGGCGAGACGATGATCTCGCCGCCGGCGTCCGCGACACGGCTTACGTCCTCGGCTTTCAGAACCGTGCCCGCGCCGATCAGTGCCTCTTTGCCGAAGCGGCGGGCGAGCCGCTCGATGCTGACCAGGGGTTCGGGCGAGTTGAGCGGCACCTCCACGATTCGGACCCCGGCTCCGACCAGGGCCTCGCCGATCGCCTCGCATTCGTGAGGCGTGACTCCGCGGATGATGGCGATCAGCGGGCATTGAAAGAAGGCGGCACGAAACTTATCGGGGGCGGACATCAGATCAGCTCCTTCAGCGCATGGATGCCGGCGAGAAAGGCCTCGGCGCCGTCCACCCGAATCGAGTCCAGTCCGGCTTCGGCCAAAGCGGCGGCATAGAGCGCCGCGAGGTCAGGGCGACCGACCAGCGCAACGGGCCCGCCGCGGGCGAGGGCGAGGCCGGCGCGGACGTCGCTGCCGATGAGCAGGCCGCTCGCGAAGGAGGCGGCGGATCCCTGCGACTCGCCGAGGAGATAGCGCGCCCTTATGCCGAACAGGGTGGCGAGGAGGTCGGCGCCGGCGAGACCCTGGCGCGCGCCATCGCGGAAGCCGGCGTCTGCCGCCACCTCGCCCTTGAGCTGCTCGGAAAGGATGCTGTGCTTGCTGAGCAGGCTGAACATCTCGCCCGTCATCATCGTCCTGAACGCCTCCAGGCGGCCGCCGCGGAGGAGAATCCATTTGGCGTGCGTGCCGGGATGGCAGACGAGGATATCGGCGGGGAGCAGGCCGGCGGCATGGGCGCCCAGGATCTGGACCTCCTCGCCGCGCATCACGTCGGCGCCGGCCGCTCCGGACTGGCAGACGCCGGGGACGATCGCCGTCCGTTCCGGCTCCACCCAGAGCAACGCCTCGGCCAGCTGGTCGAGGCCGGCGGGGCAGGGGACATAGGGTGCCTCCCGCCAACCCCGGTTCGATCCGACCATGCCCGCCAGCAGCATCGGCCGGTCGCCCAGTCTTTCGCGGATATCCTCGGCAGCCGCGGCAAAGCCTTCGCGCGGCACCGCCAGCAGACCCTTTTCGTCCGCGAAGCGTTCAGTCACTCGGCCGGAATCGTCGACGGCGTAGGCGCGCCGGTTCGTCGTTCCCCAGTCCACTGCAATATAATCGCCGCGCAAGATGCTCGTCTCCTGCCTGCCTTGGTCGGCCCGACCTCCATACAGGTCCAGTCCGGCCTTGCTAGCGCCAATTTGTAGGATAAAAGGCCGTTCAGTTCCCGGAGTGCAAGAATTGACGAAGATCGCACGAATCGAAACCTTCCTGGTTCCGCCCCGCTGGCTGTTCGTCCGCGTCGAAGCCGATGACGGGACGTTCGGATGGGGCGAGGCGAGCCTCGAAGGCCATGCCGAGGCCGTGGCGGGTGCATTCGAGGCCTTCCGCGACCGGTTCATCGGCGCCGATCCGATGCGCATCGAGGACATCTGGCAGGTCGCCTATCGCGGCGGATTCTATCGCGGTGGCCCCGTGCTCATGTCGGCGCTGGCCGGTCTGGACCAGGCCCTGTGGGACTTGAAGGGGAGGACTTACGGGCTGCCGGCCTGGCAGATGCTCGGCGGCCGCGTGCGCGACCGCATCCGGGCCTATGCCTGGATCGGCGGAGATCGCCCCGACGACATCGCGGCGGCGGCCAAGGCACGGCGCGAGCAGGGCTTCTCCGCCGTGAAGATGAACGCGACCGCGGAGATCGATTATCTCGTCGCCCCCAAGCTGAACGACGTCGAGGAAAGGGTGAAGGCGGCGCAGGCGGAAGGCATGGACGTCGGCCTCGATTTCCACGGCCGCGTCCATCGACCGATGGCCAAGCAGCTGGCGCGGCTCCTCGAGCCGCTGGGACTCCTGTTCATCGAGGAGCCGATCCTCTCCGAAAACCCGGAAGGGCTGCTCCAGCTCGCCAATCTCGTCAGCACGCCGATCGCGGTCGGCGAGCGGCTCTATTCGCGCTGGGACTTCAAGCCGTTCCTGGCGAGCGGCGCGGTCGACATCATCCAACCCGATCTCAGCCATGCCGGCGGCCTCACCGAATGCCGCAAGATCGCGGCGATGGCGGAGTGCTTCGACGTCGCCGTCGCACCGCATTGCCCGCTGGGTCCGCTCGCGCTCGCTGCCTGCCTTCAGCTAGCGGCGACCAGCCCCAACGTGATCATCCAGGAGATGTCGCTGGGCATCCATTATAATGAAGGCCACGATCTCCTGAACTTCGTCGTCGATCCGGCCGTGCTGACCCCCGTGGACGGCCATCTCATGATCCCTTCCGGGCCGGGCCTCGGCGTGGAAATCGACGAGGAAGCCGTTCGCGAAGCGGACCGGACCCGGCATCGCTGGCGCAATCCGGTCTGGCGCCACGCCGACGGCAGCTTCGCCGAATGGTGACGGGGCGCGCGGTCAGCCCGCCGCCGCCGTCTTCATGATCGCATCCGCGGTAGCCCGATTGCAGGCGAACGGGATGTCGGCGAGCGTGGCCATGCGGATCAGGGCCTTGACGTCGACGTCGTGCGGGTGCGGCGACAGCGCATCGACGAAGAAGACCAAGGCCTCGATCCGCTCCTCGGCGATCAGCGCGCCGAGCTGCTGATCGCCGCCGAGCGGCCCGCTCTTGAGCAACGTGACGTCGAGCGCGGGGAGGGCGGCGGCGATCCGCCCTCCAGTCGTGCCGGTCGCGTAGATCCGGGTGGCGCCGAGCGCCTCCGCCCAATAGCTCACCCATTCCACCAGATCGTCCTTGCGGTCGTCATGGGCGACGAGCCCGATTGTGCCGTACATCGCCTTCTCCTTCTTGGGCGCGACCCCCGGTGTGGGCCGGAATCCACACCCCTGTATAAATCGTATAAATACCTTGTCAGCCCTGCGACCCCGAACCTATAACGCCGGCATCAAGAGCCGCAGGAACGCGGCCACCGGGAACATGGGAGGTCCCTGCATGCGCCTGAAGAGCCTTGCCCTCAGCACCACGTCGATCGCCGTCCTGGCTTTCTCGGCCACGCCGGTTATGGCGCAGGATCAGCCGACGCCGGGAGGCGCGCAGGATCCTGCGACCACCTCTTCTGCCGCCGCGGCGGAGGAGAGCATCGTCGTCACCGGCCTTCGCCGCTCGCTCGAGTCGGCGCAGAACATCCGGCGCAATTCCGATCAGATCATCGACGCCGTGGTGGCCGAGGATATCGGCAAGCTGCCCGACATCACCGTCTCGGATACGGCGGCGCGCATACCGGGCGTCCAGGTCGAACGCGGCGGCGGCGAGGCAGGGCGCGTGCTCGTGCGCGGCCTCGGGGACACCCTCTATTCGACCACCTATAACGGCCGCGAGATATTCACCGCGGAGCGGCGATCGGTCGCTCTGCAGGACTTCCCCTCCGGTCTTGTTGGCGCAGTCGAGGTGTTCAAGACCTCCACCGCGGATCTGGTCGAGCCCGGTCTGGGCGGACTGGTCAACGTCCGGTCGCGCCGGCCGTTCGATTTCGACGGCTTCGAGATCGCCGGCTCGGTCTGGGGGCTATATTCCCACCAGTCCGACACGATCACCCCGAACGGCAATATTCTCGTCAGCAATCGCTGGGACGTCGGCGACGGCGGCGAGATCGGCGCGCTCGTCGGTTTCTCCTACACCAATATCGAATTCCTCGATTCGACCCGGGCAAACACCGACTTTGTCGCCGGCGGCGGGCCGAACGGCACCCGGTGGCCGGACATCCAGCGCATCACTTACGGAACGGCGGACCGGCGAAGGCCGTCGATGAATGCCGCCATCCAGTACCGGCCGACTCCCGATCTGGAATTCTACGTCGAAGGGCTTTGGCAGGGCTTCCGTAACCGCATCTCCGACCGCGAGACTTCGGTGCCGCTCTGGGGCGGTTCCGGCTTCTCCGACTTCCGCACCCGCGAAGGCCGTCCCGATCTGCTCGAGGCCGGCACCGTCGTCGATCCATTCCGTCCGGACGGCTTCCAGGGCGGCACCTACAACAAGACGGATACCTATCAGTTCGCGGTCGGCGGCAGCTACGACGCCGGGCCGCTGCGCATAGCGGCCGATCTGGCGCGCACCGACAGCACTTTCACCGGCTCCACCGCCAGCGTCGATTTCGCCTTTGCCGAGCGTCAGACCGTCACCTTCGACACCGACGTCGACAGCGAGGTAGGTGGGGCGGAGTTCAGCTTCGAAAATTTCGATCCGAGCAATCCGGCCAACTACGTCTATCGCGGCTTCTACGAGGAGGCGCAGCAATCGCAGGGCGACGACTGGCAGGCGCGGCTGGACTTCGACTACGAGACGGGCCTGTCGTTCCTGCCCCAGATCGACTTCGGCGTCCGCTTCACGGACCGCGACGCCCATCGCGAGTTCGGCAATCGCTACTGGAACTTCGAGGGGGAGCGCCTGCCTTTCTCGGCGGTGCCGCTCGACTACCGGCTGTTCAGGCCGGGCTTCCGGGGCAGCAACGTCCAGCGAGGCTATCGCAATTGGCTCTCGCCCACCTATCGGAGCATCCGCGACAATCTGCTCGAGCTGCGGCGCTTCAACATCGCGCTCGGGCCGACGCAATACGGTGTCGCGAGCGAAGACGCACCCCCCCAGGACCCGCTTGCGACCTGGGACGCGAGCGAGAAGAGCTATGCCGCCTATCTGCAGGCGCGGTACGAATTCTATCTCGGCGACGTCCAGGTCGATGGCAATGTCGGCCTGCGTTATACTCGCTCCGACCTTCGACTCAGCGGAACGCGGCTGGTCTTCGGAGACGATCCCGACGACGGCGGACCGTTGCCGGCACCGAGCGAGCTGGTCGCGACCGACGTCGACCGCGAGTTCGAGGATTGGCTGCCCAATTTTAGTGCCCGTATTCGCTTCACGCCGCAGATCCAGGCGCGGCTCTCCTACACCCAGACCAGGACTCTGCCGCTTTTCACCGATCTTCGCGCCTCCGCGACGATCGATCAGCCGCCCGCTTGCCTCGGTGAAACGCCGGTACCCGAAGGCTGCTTCAGGACCGGGAACGGCGGCAATCCGTTCCTCGAGCGACTGACATCCGACAATTATGATGCTTCGCTCGACTGGTTCTTCTCGCGGGCCGGCTTCGCTTCCTTCACCTTCTTCCACCGCGACCTGTTCGGTTTCGTCGAGAATTCGATCACCGAGGGGGTGTCGCTGACCGGGGAGCCGTTCCGTTTCACGGGGCCGATCAACTCGGGCGCCGGTAACATCACCGGCTTCGAGGCGCAGGTCACGACCTTCTTCGATTTCGCCGGCCTGCCGGACTGGATGAGCAATTTCGGCGTGCAGGCCAATGTCACTCATCTCGATGCCAAGGCCGATTTCACCTACGATCCCGGACTTCCGACCGAGGAGACGGTGAACCGCAGCCTGCTGGACGTGTCCGACTGGACCTACAATCTCATCGGCATGTACGAAGGTCACGGTCTGTCGGTGCGGCTCGCCTATAATTGGCGCAGCGGCTATCTCGACGAATATCAGCGCCGGGGTGACCATCTCTACATCGAGGAAGCGCGGTCGGTCTCACGGCTCGATCTTTCGGGCAGCTATGACGTGTTCGAGAATCTCACCGTGTTTGCCGACTGGACCAACATCCTGGGCGATCCGTTCCAGAACGATCTGACCCGCATCGACCCCGACGGCACCGAGTCGACCTTCCCGCGGATCGTCCGGTACGAGGAGACGACGGTCTCGCTCGGCGTGCGCTTCCGCTTCTGAGCAGGGAAATGGCCGTGATGCGGCGAAGGGCATTGTCCTTCGCCGCATTGCCGCCGACGCTGCCGCGATGACAGGGCAGGCGTCGGAACACAGGACCCGCGTCGTCATCGTCGGCGGCGGCACCGCCGGCTGGATGACGGCCGCGGCTCTTGTCCGTCGTCTCCCCCACGCCTGCACCGTCCGGCTGGTCGAGTCGACCGAGATCGGGATCGTCGGCGTCGGCGAGGCGACCCTCCCGCACCTGCGCGCCTTCATCGAGATGCTCGGCATAGACGAGGCCGAGTTCATGCGGACGACCCAGGCCACCTACAAGCTCGGCATCGAGTTTCGCGACTTCGGCCGCATCGGCGAGCGCTATCTGCATCCCTTCGGCAGCTTCGGGACGCCGCTCAACGGCGTGCCCTTCCACCATTATTGGCTGAGGATGCGGGCTGCCGGCCGCCAGGACAGCTTCTTCGACTACTCGATCGCCAACGTCATGGCGGCAACGAAGCGCTTCGCGCCGCCTTCGGTCGATACCGGTTCGATCCTGTCCAGCTACGCTTATGCTTACCAGTTCGACGCGACCCTGTTCGCGCCGTACCTGCGCGACTATGCCCTCGCCCGCGGCGCCGTCCGCACCGAAGGCAAGGTCGTTGCCGTCGAGCGCGATGCCGCGAGCGGGGACGTTGCCGCCCTAGCGCTCGAGAGTGGCGAGCGGATCGAAGGCGACCTGTTCGTCGATTGCTCGGGCTTTCGCGCCCTCCTCATCGGCGAGAGCCTCCATTCAGACTGGGAGGATTGGTCGCGCTGGCTCCCCTGCGACCGCGCCGTCGCCATGCCCTGCGCGTCGCCGACCGGCGGGATCGAGCCCCTGACCCGTGCCACGGCGATGGGCGCCGGCTGGCGCTGGCGCATTCCGCTCCGTCACCGGGTCGGCAATGGCTATGTCTATTCCTCCGCCCACATCGGCGACGACGAGGCGGCCGCCGCTCTGACCGCCGCGGTCGAGGGCGAGCCCTTGGCCGACCCGCGCCTGCTTCGCTTCCGTGCCGGCCGCCGCACCCGCAGCTGGCACGGCAACGTCGTCGCGATCGGCCTCGCGTCCGGGTTTCTGGAGCCACTCGAATCCACCAGCCTCTATCTTGCCCAGGGCGCGATCGAGCAGCTCGTCGCCTTGTTCCCGATCGGCGGCCGCGTCGCCGACGCCGATCGGGACGAGTTCAACGAGGTCGTCGACTGGGAATATGACCGCATCCGCGATTTCCTGATCCTCCATTATCACGCGACGAGCCGGACGGATTCGGCCTTCTGGGACCATGTCCGGACCATGGCGGTGCCCGATTCGCTCCAGGAGAAGATCGAGCTGTTCCAAGTCGCCGGGCGGCTGGTCCGCTACACGCGCGGTCTCTTCCTCGAGCCGAGCTGGCTCGCCGTCTTCCTCGGCCAAGGCATCGTCCCGGCGAGTTGGGACCAGCGCGCCGAGGCGGTGGGCGAGGGGCCGCTCTCCGCTGCCCTCGACCGATTGCGCGGACGAATCGCAGAGGCGGTGGACAGGCTGCCCGATCATGCCGGCTTCCTTCGCGGTCCCGCGTGGGGCGGTGCCGCATGATCCGCCGCGACCGCGCCATCCGTTCGATCTGCGTCGTCGGCACCGGAATCGTCGGCCTTTCCGCTGGACTTGCCTTCGCGCGGGCGCTGCCCGGGATCGAAGTTACCCTGATCGAGTCGCCGGCCGATCCAGCGGCCCTGGCGGACCGATCGCCGGCGACGCTCCCGACCATCCATCTGTTCCACGCGGCGATCGGCTTGGACGAGCTCGATCTCATCCGCAGCGAGATCGCCCGTCATCGGCTGGGGGTCCGCTTCGAGGGCTGGCCGCCCGGCAAGCCGGCCTGGTCGCACGTCTTCGGAGACCATGGTCTCCCGGTGGACCGCATCCCGTTCCATCAACTTTGGCGGCGGCTTGAGGCGGCCGGAAAGGCACGGCCTTATCATCTCTATTCGGCCGCCGGCGCCCTCGCCGAAGCCGGCAAGTTCGTTCATCCCAGCGAAGACCCGGCCTCGCCATTCTCCCACTTCCTCTACGGTCTCTCCCTCGATCCGCAGGCCTATCGCCGCCGGTTGGCCGAGGCGGCTGCCGGTCTGCCGCGTTTTGCCGCCACCGGCTGGCAGGTCGAGCCTCGTGCCGACGGCGGCATGGCGGCGCTCGCACTGGACGGAGGGCAGCGGGTCGAGGCGGACCTGTTCGTCGACTGCACCGGTCCGAAGGCCGGTTTGCTGACAGCGGTCGGCGCGAGATTCGAGCCGTGGGACCAGTGGCTGCCCGGCGGACGCATCGTTTTCACCGAAGCGGCGTCGGCGGCGCCCTTGCCGGTGGACCTTATTCGCGCCGGATCGGACGGCTGGACCGCCGAATATCGGTTGCCGTCGCGCACATTGCACCTGTCGATGCACGATTTCAGCGCGCCGGACGGCGAGAGGGCAGGGGCGGCCTTCCGTCCCGGCCGCCGCCCCGAGCCGTGGATCCGCAACGTTCTTGCGCTGGGCGACGCGGCCGTGGCGCTCGATCCGCTCCACGGCGCGCCGCTTCATCTTGCCCAGGCGATGATCCTGCGCGCCATCGACCTGCTTCCCGGTCGAGACTGCCATCCGCTCGAGATCGCCGAGTTCAACCGCAGGACCGACCAGGAGGTGCTGCGGATCCTCGATTTCCAGACGCTCTTCTATCTACGCTCCGGCCGCACCGAGCCCTTCTGGGCCCGGATCGCCGAGGCCGCGCCGCCGCCTGGCCTCGGGCGCACGCTCGAGCAGTTCGCCCGGCGAGGTCGGTTGCCCTTCTTCGAGGAGGAGACGTTCGGGGACCAGGCCTGGGCGGCCGCGTTGCTCGGCCTGGGACTGCGGCCGGATGCGATCGACCCAGTCGCCGGCGGACCGGCGCTGGGACCGGTGGCCGATCATTCCGCGGCGCTGGCCGCGCGGCTGCAGGCGACGGTCGCCCGTTTTCCCGATTATCCGCGGCTGCTCGACCGCCTGCGCGCGACGCGCCGGCGCAGCTGACCGTGCGACACCGCCCCGCTCAGGGTTGCGCGGGCGGCGAAGGCGGTCGCAGGTCCGCGAGCCGCTCCGCCGCCGATGCGATCGGCGGCAGGCCGTTCTCGGGCCGATCCAGGTAGAAATAGGCGACGGCGGCGACGTCGTCGCTACGATAGTAATTGGTATGGCCATCGGGAAGCGACGGGTCCGACAGCGGCACGGGCGGCTGCCGCGTCAGCAGCTGCTGAAAATTGCTCCTGGAGCCGGGATCGATCGTCACCGGGATGAGCGGAGCACCGGCGCGCTGCAGGTCGAGCACGATATTCTTGCGGGCGCCGCCCATTTGCTGGAGCGCGACCTCGATCCCTTCGGCGAAGAAGATCGGATCGGGCACGTGGAACCGGTAGAAGGTCCAGCGGCCGCCGCCCTGCCAGGTCGCGACCGGCGCGCCCTGGTAGCGATTGACATAGGCGCCTTGGCCCCAGGCCGTGCCGATATAATCCTCGGTCCCGGTGCCGACCAGGGAGGCATGCTCGCCATCCTCGTCGAGGAAGATCTTCACTTCGCCTTCGCCCCACCAGGTGTCGCGATAGACAGGGTTGGTGAGGACGGTGACGCTTGCGCCGAGGAAGCGGCCGCGTCCTCTGATCCGGGGCAGGATCCGAAAGTCCCGCCCTAGGGTGGTCGCGCGGTCGCGGCTCCACCAGGCGTGGAAATAGAGAGCATCCTCGCTCTGCCTCTCCAGCCGGCGGAAATTGATGTCGTAGAAGATCAGGTTGACCTGGCGCGGCAATTCGTTGGTCACGACGATGCGTGCGCCCCGGCGGAAGGGCATCGGCAGGTAGGAGACGAAGGATCGACCTTCGGGGCTCGAGAGCAGCGCCGTCTCCATCGGCACCATCTCGCCGGCGCCATGAAGGAAGAAATCCCCCAGCGGGACCGAGACCGCCGGGCTACGGGCGCCGTCCCAGAAGATCTCGAGCTTGAGACCGCGTAGCGCGTCGGGGGCGCGATCCTCGATCGTCATCCACAGGCGGTCGATCGTGCCGGCGCCCTCGATGTCCGCGAGGACGAGCGACTGACCGACCGGGATGGTCTCGAAGGCATGCCCCTTGGCGCCGCGATTCTCCTGGCCGCCCGCGCCGGGCGTCGCCGCAGGATTTTCCGGGCTTGCCCAACGCGGAGACTCTCCCGCCCTGTACTCGTAGAGAGGGGATCCGTCGGTCTGTGCCGCCACGCCGGCGGAGGGCAGGAGTGCGAGCCACAGCCAGGCGAGACGGATCATCCATTCTCTCCCGGCCGCAGGCTTGGCGCGATCCGCGGCGTGTCGCCGTCCCAGCCGAGCGGCGCGATGTACATGTAGCGACGATTGTCGAAGCGCCGGCAGCCCCGCGTCGCGGCCCAGGCGTGGAATGAGATGAAATGGCGCCCGCCCAACTCGAACACGCTCTGATGGCCGGGCCCCGACAGACAGCCGGCCTCGCGGTCATTGTAGCTGTGCAGGATGGGATTCTCGGCGGCGTCGGTGCAGGGGCCCACCGGCCCGGAGCAGCGGGCATAGCCGATCGAATAGGGCGACAGGCGCTGATGGGTCTCCCAGCCGAAATGGTTGGCCGAGAAGAAGAGGATATAGCTGTCGCCTCGGCGGACCATCGTCGGCGCCTCGATCACATGCGCTTCCCAGTCGGTGTCGTTGCGCAGCAGCGCCACCGGATCGCCGATGACCTGGAGCCCGTCCGGCGACAGCCGCTGGACGAAGATGTCGGTCGGCAGTCCGAATCGCGGGTTGTTCCCGTCATTCTTGTAATAGAGGTAGAGCTGGCCGTCGGCATCGCGAAAGGCATGGGAATCGATCGTGCCGCCGGTCTCGGCCTGGCAGAGAACCGGCTCGGTCGCCTCGGAGACGAACGGCCCGAGCGGATCCGCGCTGAAGGCCGCGCCCAGGCACTGCAATTCGGACCGCCGGTCCTTGGCGGTGAAGTGGAGGACGAAGCCGTTCTCCACGGCGATCACCTCCGGGGCCCAGGTGAACCCCTCGCGCGCCCAGGGCGGGAGCGTCGGCATGGCGTCGTGGAGGCTTCCGTCCCGCTCGATCAGCTGCCAGTCGACGAGGTTGGTGGAGCGTGCCATCTGGACGTTGGCGCGGTGGCCCTGCGCGTTGGTCGCATAGGCCAGGAATGCGCCATCGTGCGGCAGGACGAAGGGGTCAGGAAAGTCGGTGCTGAAGACGGGGACGAAGGGCGGCTCGGCTTGGGCTGAATTTGCACCGGCCAGCAGGGCCAAGGCGAGCAGGAGAAGCTTTCGCACGATAAACTCCGATCGGCAGGTGCCCGGCGTCGGGACGCTGGCCCTGGTTTCAGGAGTCTATTATCATATTAAATGAGGATCGAAAGGGTGAGGGTGAAGATGGAAGGAAGGACGGCGCAAGGCACGGGCCGATGCTGAAGAGAGAGGTTTTCGGCACCGTCGACGGTGAGCCGGTGGAGCTCATCACGCTCTCGAACCGCCTCGGCATGCAAGTCGTCCTGCTGACCTACGGCGCCTCGATCCGCGCCGTGCACGTGCCGGATCGGGAGGGGAGGCTCGGCGATGTCGCGCTCGCTCCTGCCACGTGGCAGGACTATCTCGACAAGCCGCAATATTTCGGGCCGACGGTCGGGCGGGTGGCCAACCGCATCGCCGGCGGCCGCTTCGTCCTCGACGGCGTCGAGTATCGCGTGCCGGTGAATAACGGCCCGAACAGCCTGCATGGCGGAAGCCGCGGCTTCGACAAGGTGAATTGGGCGATCGTCGCCGAGGGACCGGGCGCCATGGTGACCCTGCGTCACGTGAGCCTCGACGGCGACCAGGGATTTCCCGGGGAATTGAAGGTAACCGCCACCTATCGGCTCGACGAGGCGGAGAATCGCCTCTCGCTCGACTATGCCGCCACTACCGACCGGCCGACGATCGTCAATCTTTCGAGCCACGCTTACTGGAATCTTGCCGGCGACGGCGCCGCTGCCGGCGCAATGGGCCATCGGCTGACCATGAAGTCGGACCATTATCTGCCCACCGACGCCAGCTCGATTCCGACCGGAGAGATCAGGCCGGTGGCGGGCACCGCCTTCGATTTTCGGGAACCGACAGAGATCGGCGCCCGCGTCCGCGACGGCAGCGACGAGCAGATCCGATTCGGTCGCGGCTACGATCACAATTGGGTGGTCGACCGCGACATCGCGGCCGAGCCCCGTCTGATGGCGCGGCTCGAGGACCCGGCGAGCGGCCGGGTAATGGAGCTCCTTTCCGATCAGCCGGGCCTGCAATTCTATTCCGGCAACTTCTTCGACGCCGGGACGGTGGGGAAGGCGGGTCGCCTCTATCGGATGGGCGACGGCGTCGCGCTCGAGCCGCAGATGTTCCCGGACACGCCGAACCAGCCCGCCTTCGGGTCGATCAGGCTCGCACCCGGTGGATCCTATCGCAACCGCATGGTCTGGCGTTTCTCCGCGCGGTGACCGCAAGCAGGCCTGTCAGCGACCGGCAACGGCCTTTCTCGGCTCCGGCTCAGGGGCGGCGGCTTCGGGCTGCGCGCTCGCCTCGTCGATCAGGCTCAGCACGTCGGCGATGAGCTTGCGCATGGCGGCGGCGGCGCGTTCGCCGTCGCCCTCTCTTATCGCGGCGAGCACGGCGCCGTGCTCGGCGATGTCGGCCGAGCGGCCGACGAAGCGATTGGTGAACTGGATCGACGTGTGCAGCGCGGTCCGGACCATCTCCTCGAACTGATGGAAGAAGGGATTGCCGGTGGCGTGGAGGATGGCGATGTGGAACTGGACGTCGGCCTCGAGCGGGTCGTCCTCGCCGGCCGCCGCGGCCTCCATCCGGCGGAAGCCCTCCTCGATCCCCGCGATCGCCTCGCCCGCGCCGATCCCGGCGGCAATCGCCGCGGCGGTCGGCTCGATGCCCAGCCGAAGCTGCGAGAAATGACGGAGCAGGTCGAGCGAGAATTTCCGTTGCAGCTGCCAGCGAAGCACGTCGGGGTCGAGCAGGTTCCACTTGTCGGGCGGTTCGACCACCGTTCCCAGCCTCGGCCGCGCGCTGAGCAGCCCCTTGGCGGAAAGCATCTTCACCGCCTCGCGGGTCACAGAGCGGCTGAGCCCGTAGGTCTTGGCCAGCTCGGCCTCGGTCGGAAAGCCCTCGTCATAGGCCCCGCCGACGATGGCGCGGCCCAGACTCTCCTGGAGGTCGTAGGTCAGGTTTCGTCCGGTGGGCGTACGCATGTCCGTCTCCGTGGGCGCCCGCAGCCGCCGTCGAGCGCATCCTATCCTCTGCGTCGGCGAAGGGAAGCGGCGAGAGCGGCTCATTGCCGGGGAGGGGCGGCGATCGCACGCCTCGCCCCCCTCGTCGCGGTCTCGCTCCGACGAGGGGTGGGGGACGTCGGACTTGGCGTTCAGCCTGGGAGAGGCGATGCGGCGCGATCGGGTTCGGGGTCGCGCCGGACGCTCAACGCGATCGAGACCAGGGCCACGCCTTCCATGATCAGCTCGATGGCGACGAACAGGCCGATCACCCACTGCCAGGACCGCCTCCAGGCGATCTGGGCTTCGGGCGATGCCAGGACTTCCGGCGAGGGCGGAAGGACGAGCTGATAGATGTAGAAGCCAAGGCCGATCGAAACGAGGCCGGTCGCGAGGATCACGATCTGCAATCCGCGATGGCCGCGCAGGCGGAAGGCCGACACCACGCGTACAAGGCCGGTGACCATCAGCGAGACGGCGATCACGAGCGTCAGCCAGAAAGCCGAAAAGGCCGGCATGAAGGCGAGCATCGCGCCGAACGCGATATAGACCAGTCCGACGATGACGTGCCAGATCAGCCCGGACCATTTCTTGTGGTGGAACGCGTCGAGGAGCTGGCCGAGGCCGGCAACCGCAGCGAGAATGCCGATCCAGAACAGGATGATGTTGGTAAGGGCGTAGGTCATGCCGAGGCCGATCACGCCGAGGACGATCATCAGCGCCCCCACCAGGAGCAGCCATCCTCGATTGACGCCCGCCACGGCGGTTGAAAGTCCCGGAGCGAAGGAAGAGCCGTTCATCTCATTTTCCTCCTGCTGGACGGTTTCGCGAGAGCGCGCTCGCGCCCGCATCAGGTCGGCCCCGCCGCGGCCGGTTGAGAACCTCCGGCGGTCCCGTCGGCGTTGCCATCCTTTCCCGACGGACGTGGCCGATGTCGTGGGGTCCGAGGCCGTGTGTCCCTAAGGCATCCAATCATTCTCCGGCCTGCGCGGATATCCGGGTAAGTACCGATCTTGGCGACACGGCGCGTGCTCGCGAAGGGTGCGGCGACGGCTGCCCCGGACTAAGAGGGCCGGTTCCAAGGCTCGCCTTCACTCAGCCGAACTCACACCATTGTCTTGGCCTCCTGCCAGAGCGCTTCCAGCTCTTCTATATCCATGTCTTTCAAGGACTTGATAGCTATCTTTTCCACCTGACGGAAACGCCGCTCGAACCGGGCCGTCGCCTCGCGAAGCGCCGTTTCGGGATTGACGTCAAGGTGGCGAGCGAAGTTGACGACGGCGAACAGCAGGTCGCCGACCTCGGCCGCGCGCTCCTCGTCGGTCTCGGCACGCTCGATCTCCCCCAGCTCCTCGTCGATCTTGAGGCGAGGTCCTTCCTGGTCCGGCCAGTCGAAGCCGACCCGCGCCGCGCGTCGCTGAATCTTCTCGGCGCGCTTGAGCGCGGGGAGGGCGAGCGCCACGCCGGCCAACGCGCTGCGATCCTCGTCGGCGACGCGCTCGGCCGCCTTGAGCGTCTCCCAGCCGGGACTTTGGGCCGCGTCGCCGAAGATGTGCGGATGACGGCGGACCATCTTGGCGGCAATGGCGGCGATGACGTCGCCGAGCCCGAAGGCGCCGAGCTCCTCGGCGATCCGGGCGTGGTAGACGACCTGGAGCTGGAGATCGCCGAGCTCGTCCTTCAGCGCCGCCATGTCGCCGCGCCGGATCGCATCGTCCACCTCATAGGCTTCCTCGATCGTGTAAGGCGAGATCGTCTCGAAGGTCTGCTCGCGGTCCCATTCGCAGCCGTTCACCGGATCGCGCAGGCGCGCCATGATCGCCGCCAGCTCGGCGAGGGCGGTCGAGGCCGAGGGGCTCTGTGCGCTAGGCATGCAAAAGTCCGATAATATACATTATGTAAAATCCGGATGGATCGGCAGGGCTGGAAAAGGCCCCCTTGCCGGTCACGATCGCATCACCAGCGTGCGCCCTTCGACGCTCCAGCTCGACAGGCTCGACAGGAAATTCATGCCGATCACGTTCATGTCGCCGAAGGCATCGGAGATATGGACGCCGACGTCCCGACGCTCGATCGTTCCGACCTTGAGCGTATCCGCGCGTCCTCGATCGACCATGACGATGCCGTTCGCGGTCCGCACCATCGCCTGGAAGCCCGTGCCCGGCGCGATGCCGACGCGGTCAGCGGTCTCGCGCGACAGGCTGGTCGTGGTGGCGCCGCTGTCGATCAGGAAGCGCACGGGCTCGCCATTCACCTCCGCGGTAACCCAGAAATGCCCGTCGGGCGCCTGCCGAATCCTTATCTCGCCGCCGGCGGTCTGCTCGACGCCGCCGCGGGTCTCGAGCAGCAGTCGGTTGCCGAGGGCCAGGAACTCGTCCTTCATCGTGAAGATGATGAAGGCGGCTGCGAAGATCAGCACCCATCCCGCCAGCATCTTCAGGCCCTGGGCCAGCGGGATCCGCCGCACGACCAAAGCGCTGCCGACGAGGACGAGGACGCCGAGGAGATAGAGGACGTGAACGGCTTGATCGCCGTCGCTCACAGGACGATCTCCTGATTGTCGTAGCCCGGCTCGACCCCCGCGGGCAGTTCGCCGAGCAGGCTGCGATAGTCCATGCTGTTGTCCATATGAGTCAAGATCGCCCGGCCCGGCCGAAGCCGTTCGATCCAGCCCAGCGCCTGCGCGAGATGGGGATGGGTCGGGTGCGGACGGCGCCGGAGCGTATCGATGACCCAGACGTCGACGCCTTGGAACAGTGAGGCCATGTCGTCGGTTAAGAGATTGAAATCGGTAGAATATCCGATGGACTTCCCACCGGCTTCGAAGCGCAGGCCCGCGCTGGTGATGGCGCCGTGCGGCTGGTCGGCGACGTCGATCGCGATCGGTCCGACGTCGAGCCTGTCGGGTAGCAGCCGGCCATCGACCATCGGCGGATAGCCGCCTTTCCCCTCGAACGCATAAGCGAAGCGGCTCGAGATCGTGTCCAGCGTCGCCTGGCGCGCATAGCCCGGGACCGGACCGCCGCGGTTGATGTAGATCCCGCGCAGATCGTCGATGCCGTGGCAATGATCGGCATGGTCGTGGGTCCAGATCACCGCATCCACCGTCGCCACCGCTGCATCGAGCAGCTGGTCGCGAAGGTCGGGACCGGTGTCGACGAGGACCTTCGTTTCCTCATGCT
The DNA here is from genome assembly GCF_003347635.1 of Sphingosinicella terrae. Classification (GTDB taxonomy): domain Bacteria; phylum Pseudomonadota; class Alphaproteobacteria; order Sphingomonadales; family Sphingomonadaceae; genus Allosphingosinicella; species Allosphingosinicella terrae. Next base: position 669,461 of record NZ_QDFY01000001.1, on the reverse strand, counting down.
CGACCAGGATGGAGACCCGGCGGCGGCGGTTGCGCGGCTCGGCCGGATCGCAGGCACCCCAGTCGTTGCCGACCCTGGGCACGCCGAAGGACGTGCCGCAGCCGAGGATGCGCAGCCTAATGCCGACCTCCGCTCATATCCCCGCCTTGGTGAAGAGGCGTCTGAAATTGGCGCTGGTCGCCTCGGCGAGTGCCTCGATCGGCTCCCCGCGCAGCTCGGCGAGGAAGCGGGCCGTATCGGCGACGAAGGCGGGCTCGCACGGCCGCCCCCGATGCGGGACCGGAGCGAGGAAGGGCGAGTCGGTTTCGATGAGCAGCCGGTCCAGGGGCACGTCCCGCGCCGTCTCCTGGAGGTCGCGGGCATTCTTGAAGGTGACGATGCCCGAGATCGAAATGGAGAGACCGAGCGCGAGCATGCGTTCGGAAAAGGCGCGGCTGCCGGTGAAGCAGTGGATGAGAGCCGGAAAGGCCCCCTTCCCCATCTCCTCCTCCAGGATCGCGGCGCTGTCCTCTTCGGCGTCCCGGCTGTGGATGATGAGCGGCAGCTGCGTCTCGCGCGACGCGGCGATATGCGCCCGGAAGCTCTGCCGCTGCCGCTCGCGATCGCTATGGTCGTAATAGTAATCGAGCCCGGTCTCGCCGATGCCGATCACCTTGGGATGCGCCGCCTTGGCGACCAGGGTCTCGGCGTGGACATCGGGATGGAGATCGGCCTCGTGCGGGTGGATGCCGACCGACGCCATGACGTCATCCTCGCGCTCGGCGGTGCCGATCACGTCGTCCCATTCGCTGGCCCGGGTCGAGATGTTGAGCATCGCCTCAACCCCGGCGGCGCGGGCGCGGGCGAGCACGCCGGGCTGGTCGTCGACCAGGCCCTTATAGTTGAGGTGGCAATGGCTATCGACGAACATGTCTTCTCACCTGCTCCCGCTCAATTTCCCGCCGGCGCCTCGAGCCGCGGGAATATCGGCGCCGGCGCGGCCAGCCTGAAGCCCGAAGCGGCCAGCCGCTCATAGCTGCCGCCATCCTCCAGCGCGGCGAAGTCGCGTTCCCCTGCCGGAACGCCCATCGCATCGAGCAGCTTCGCGGAGGCGTCGGGGATGACCGGGGCGATGGCGACGGCGAGGTCGCGAATGGCGACGAACAAAGCGGCGAGCACGGCCTTCATCCGTTCCGGATCGCTCTTGCGCAGCGTCCACGGCGCCTGGCTGTCGATATATTGGTTGCAGGCGAACACCGCCTTCAGCCAGCCTTCGATCCCCTGCGACAGCTGCAGGCTCTCGAAATGCGCCGGAAGATCGCGGCGCGTCACGTCCGCGACCAGGGCCAGCAGCGCTTCGTCGGCGGGATCGCTCCTACCGTCCGTCGGTAGAACGCCGTCGCAATTCTTTGCGATGAAAGACAAAGTCCTTTGCGCCAGATTGCCGAAGCTGTTCGCAAGATCGGCATTGACCCGGTTGACGATCGCTTCCGGGCTGTAGCTGCCGTCCTGGCCGAACGTGACCTCGCGCAGCAGGAAATAGCGGAGCGGATCGACACCAAAGGCATTGGCGAGATCGTCCGGGTCGACGACGTTGCCGACCGATTTCGACATCTTCTCGCCGCGCGACAACAGCCAGCCATGGCCGAACACCTGCCTGGGCAGCGGCAGGCCCGCCGACATCAGAAAGGCGGGCCAGTAAACGGCGTGGAAGCGCACCACGTCCTTGCCGATGACGTGGAGATCGGCCGGCCAGAATTGTTCCCAGCTCGCTCCGCCCTCCGGATAGCCGATCCCGGTCAGGTAGTTGGTGAGCGCGTCGAGCCAGACATACATGACGTGATCGTCGCTGCCCGGCACCTTCACGCCCCAGTCGAAGCTGGTCCTCGAGATGGACAGATCCGACAGCCCGCCCTCGACGAAACGGAGCACCTCGTTGCGGCGGCTCTCGGGGCGGATGAAGTCGGGATGGTCGCGATAGTGCTGGAGCAGCCGGTCCTGATAGGCGGAGAGCCGGAAGAACCAGCTTTCCTCGACGGTCCAGTCGACCGGGGTGCCCTGGGGCGACAATTTCTCGCCGCTGTCCGCCTCGATCAGCTCCTTCTCGTCATAATAGGCCTCGTCGCGGACCGAGTACCAGCCCTCGTAGCGACCGAGATAGATGTCGCCGCGATCGGCCATCGCCTGCCACAGCGTCTGGCTGGCCTTGTGATGACCCGGCTCGGTGGTGCGGATGAATCGATCGAACGAGATGTTCAATCTCTCGTCCATCGCCTTGAACTGCGCCGACATTTCCTCGGCGAAGGCCGCCGGCGTGACGTCCCGCTCGCGCGCCGCCTGGGCCATCTTCAGGCCGTGCTCGTCGGTGCCGGTCAGGAAGAACACTTCCTTGCCGCGCATCCGCTGGAAGCGCGCGATCGCATCGGTCGCGATCGCCTCATAAGCATGGCCGATATGCGGCCGCCCGTTGGGATAGCTGATGGCGGTGGTGACGTAGAAGCGATCTGGCATGGCCGTGGCGACTAGCCGGGTTCGAAAGGGGGCGCAACAAAGCCACTTGCCAGGGACCGGCGATCAGGCGGCGCGGCGTTCCCCCTCGTGCGCGAGCGCCGCGAGCATCCCGCCCAGCTCGAACACCGTGCTCTGGACGTCGAGCGACAGGCGCCGCGCGCTGCCTGCGAGCCCGCTCGCACGCTCCCACAAAGCCAGCGCTTCGGCGAGCGCCGGACCGCGGCGCTGCTTCGCCATCGCCGCGATCAGCGACGGCGTTCGCGCGAGGAAGGCCTCGTAGCGCGGCTGCGCCGCCTTCCCGCTGAGCGCCGAAGCGAGCGCCGCCCGCTTGGCATTTGTCGGATCCCCCTCCTCCACCAGCGCGCGCATCGCCCGGTCGAGCGAGTCGATGTCGAGGCCGCGATAGGCGATCGCCCGTCCCGGTGCCCCCTCCCCCACGGCGACGAGGCCGGCAATCTCGGCCTCGTCGGCATCAGGCAAGGCGGCGCGCAGCGCCGACGCCATGACGTCATGGCCGAGCGGCGCCAGCCGCAATACCCGGCAGCGCGAGCGGATCGTCGGCAGCAGCCGCTCGGGTGCGTGGCTGACCAGCAGGAAAACGGTGCTCGGCGGCGGCTCCTCGAGATTCTTGAGCAGGGCGTTGGCGGCGTTGCGCTCGAGATCGTCGATCGAGTCGATAACCACCACGCGCCACGGCGACAGCGAAGATGTCGTCGCGAACAGGCGCTGCAGGCCGCGCACCTGGTCGACGCTGATGCTGCGCGCGAGTTCGGTGCCACCATCCTTGGTCAGCCGCTCCAGCCGCATCAGGTCGGGATGGCTGCCGGCGGCGGCGAGGCGCGCCGCGGGATGATCGTCGGGCACGTCCAAGCCGGTGCCGTGCAACGGCCCCGCCCCTTGCGCCAGCACCCGCAGCGCCGCCTTGTCGGCGAAAAGCGCCTTGCCGATGCCTTCGGCGCCGGCGATCAGCCAGGCATGGTGCAGCCGCCCGGCATCGAGGGCGGCGCGAAAGGCGGCGACGGCGTCGTCATGGCCGTAGAGCGGGGTCACAACAGATCCTCGAGGGCGCCGAGCAGACGCGCCGTCACCTGCTTCACGGCCCCGGACGCGTCGATCAGCCGGACGCGGTCGGGTTCGTCGGCGGCGATCTTCCGGAAGGCGGCGTCGACGGCGCGGTGATAGTCCGCCGAGCGTCCTCCGATCCGGTCGCTGCGGTGGTCGTCCCGGGCAAGCGCGCGCTCGATGCCTTCGGGAAGCACGAGAACCAGGGTACGATCCGGAAAACATTCGCCGATCCCGAAGCCGTTGATCGACCGCACCGCCTCCAGGCCGAGCCGACCGGCACCGCCCTGATAGGCCAGCGAGCTGTCGACGAAGCGATCGCTCAGGACCCACGAGCCGCTCTGCAGCGAGGGGCGGATGACCTTGTCGACATGATCGGCGCGGGCAGCCGCGAAAAGCAGGGCTTCCGCTTCGGCGCCCCAGCGATCGTCGGTGCCGTCCAGCAACAATCGGCGTATCGCCTCCGCCCCCGGGCTGCCGCCTGGCTCCCTCGTCTCGACCAGTTCGAGGCCGCGCTCGCGCAGAGCCGCCGCCAACGCCCTGACCTGGGTCGACTTGCCGACGCCCTCCCCGCCCTCGAGCGTGACGAAGCGGCCGATCACGCCAGGCCGAACAGATGCTTGAAGCCCGTCCAGATCCTGCCGAAGAAGCCTGCCTCGCCGATCGCCTCGGCAGCATGGAGCGGAGTCACCTGCGCCGGCATGTCGCCTGCCTGGACGACGAGGTCGGCGATATGCTGTCCCTGGGCGATCGGCGCCTTGACCGGCCCCTGGTAGACGATCCGGGCGCGGACATCCTGGCCGAGACCCGCCGGATACGTGACGGCGACCGCACGCGGCGCGACCAGCCCGACGGCCGCTTCGCTGCCCTGCTGGACCCGCGCCTCGCCGATGCGCTCGCCGGCATCGAGCAAGGGGCGCGACTGCCAGGCGCGGAAGCCCCAGTCCATGAACCGCACCGATTCGTTGGCGCGGCCGTTGAAGCTGTCGAGCCCGGCGACGACCATGACGATCCGCCGTCCGTCCTGCTCCGCCGACCCGGTGAAGCCGTAGCCCGCTTCTGCGGTATGGCCGGTCTTGAGTCCGTCGGCCCCGGCGACTCGGCCGAGCAGCGGATTGCGGTTGGCCTGGGTGATCGGCTGATTGCCGCCCATCGTGCGGCCCCAGGTGAATTCCCGAACCCCGTAATAGGCGCGATAGAGCCGCGGATGATTCCGGATCGTCGCGGCGGCAAGCGTCACGAGATCCCGGGCGGTGGTAAAGGTGACGCCATTGTCGGGCCAGCCGACCGGATTGCCCCAGTTCGAGTTGCGCAGGCCCAGCTCGCGCGACTCCCGGTTCATCAAGGCGACGAAGGCGGCCTCGGTGCCGGAGATGCACTCGGCAAGAACCACGGTCGCGTCATTGCCGGAAAGGGTGACGATCCCATGCAGCAGGTTCTCGACGCTCACTTGCTCGCCCGGCGACAGGAACATCGTCGATCCGGCCTCGGGCCCGTGCCAGCGCTGCCATGTCTCCGGCCGGACGGTACACATCCGGTTCGGCTGCAATTCGCCGCTGTCGATCAGCTCGAAGGCGACATGGGTGGTCATCATCTTGGCCATCGACGCCGGCGGGATGCGGCGATCGGCGTCCTTGGCGTAGAGCACCGCGCCCGAAGACAGGTCGAGCATGTAGGCGATCGGCGCCGGCGTTTCGAACGGCGGCGCCGCGGCCGCGGCCGGGAGGCTCAACCCTGCAAGAAAAAGAGCGATCGTCAGGGGCTTGCGCGTCATCTCTCTGTCAAAACCTCGATACTTCAGCGGGATACCGAATCGGCGAGCAGGCCGACGGTCAACGCGTAGAAGTTCGAGCAATTATAGTCGAGGATGGTGCGGTAATTGGTGGTGAGAAGATAGGCGGTCCGCCCCGGACCGTCGGGCTCGAGCAGGCTCGCCAGCGTACCGTCGGGCAGGCTGTTGGCGACGCCACGCCGGCGCCATTCTGCGGCGGATAGCCAGCGGCTGTGGCGCTCGTGCACCCGCGGGCAGCGCGGGGACTGCAGACGGGTGGCAATGGCGGCGCGGTCGAAGCCGGCGGGCACGCTGACCGCCACGCCCCAGGGGATTCCGGGGCGCCAACCGGCGCTGCGCAGATAGTTGGCGATCGAAGCGAGTGCGTCGAGATGGCTGCGCCAGATATCGGCGCGGCCGTCGCCGTCGCCGTCGACGCCGAGCCGGATATAGACGCTCGGCAGGAACTGGGACTGGCCGGTGGCGCCCGCCCAGCTGCCGACCAGCTGCGAGCGTGGGAAGCCCCGGTCCATCATCTTCAAGGTGGCGATGAACTCGCCCGTGAACAGGTCCCGCCGCCGGCCCTCGTAGGCGAGGCTCGCGAGCGAGTTCAGCAGGTCGAAGTCCCCGGTGATGCTGCCGAAGCTCGTCTCCTTGCCCCAGATGGCGACGAGCACCGACGGCGGCACGCCGTAGCGCCGGCCGATATCGTTGAGCCGCGCCGCATTCTCGGCGTAGCGCGAGCGGCCGCGGCTGGTCAGGGTCGGGGTGACGTGTCGCGCGAGATAGGGCGCGAATGCGGGGATCGCGCTCGAGCCGGCGGCGCCGCCGGGCTGGGCCCGATCGAGCTCGATCGTACGCGACGAGAAGGTGAGCGTCGGGAAGACGCGGTCGAGCGTTGCGCGGCTTACTCCGGCGCGCTGCGCCTCCGCCCGCAATTGCGGAAGGAAGGCCTGAAAGCCGGCCTGGCTGAGGCCGCTGCCCGACCCCTGCGCCTGCGCGGCCGCCTCGACCTCCACCTTGACCGGGCCCTCGCCGGATCCGCCTGGTTCGAAACGCGCGGCGGGCACGCCGATCACCAGCAGTGCCGATGCCACGATCAAAAGCTTACGCATGCTCATCCTCATCTGTCTTCGGCCTATATGGCAGGAGCTTGACCGGACGTGAAGGCGGGCGATCCCAGCGCGAACCGGCGATTTTTTGCAGCGCCTTGCCGCTGGGGACGAAGATGGCGTGCGCGCCCGAGCTTATGGTCGCGAAGGAAGGTCAGCCGGCCGCCTCGACGGCATAAGCCATCCCTCTTTGACATTTTTGGCGCCCCGGCGCTATCGCGACGCGCCCGGAGAGGTGGCCGAGTGGTTTAAGGCAGCGGTCTTGAAAACCGCCGTGGGTGCAAGCTCACCGTGGGTTCGAATCCCACCCTCTCCGCCAATCCGCGGCAAACACCCATGCCGAGCGTTCGCCGCAGTCGATGCCGCCGTGCCGGCGGTCTTTTCGGTCGACCCGCCATGGACCGGACGACCTTAGGGAACGCGCCGGGCCTACCCATCAGAGCCGGTGTGCAAGGAGATAGGAGGAGCCTTCGGCCACGTCTCGGCTTCACCCGGTCGATGCAAGGCCTCGTGCGCCGTCGGGCCGATCCATTCACGACCACGAGCCTTGGCCTCGCGAAGAACCGTCGCGGCGCGGCCCGGCACGTAAGTAGATATACCTAGACTAAGTCGCACTGAAATTTAGATTTTCTTCGTTAGCAATCGGGCTGCCAGTAGACACCAATCTCGGAGCCCGGGACGGCCGTGATACACTTTCGACTGCTCATCGCGTCCGCTGTGCTCGTCATGCCGACCCTCACAAGCAGCGCGGCCGCCCAACGCTCGGACAACACGATCCAGGTTCTAGGCCGTGCGCTCTCCTTTCTCGTTCCTCCCTTCTCGGGCTCGATCACGGTAGCCATCGTCTACGAGCCGGGCAATCAGGCTTCCGTCGCCGAGGCCGAGGCGATGCAGCGTGCGCTCCGCTCCGGGATAAGGGCCGGTGGAGTCACCCTGCGGCCGCGGATGGTGGCCTCGAACGCCTTGGCCCAGCTCGACGGCGCCCGCGTGGCGTTCGTCACGCGCGGCATCAATTATGGCCGGGTCTCTGCGGCTGCTGGACCGCGGTCCATCCTCACCGTCAGCTCCGATCGTCGCTGCGCGACCTCGGGCCAATGCGTCATGTCGATCAGCTCGGGGGGGAGGATCCAGATCCTCGTCAGCCGAGCGGCCGCCCGAGCCGCCAATCTTAGATTCAATACGAGCTTTCTCATGCTCGTCACGGAGGTTTGAAGATGCGCCGCACGTTTCCTCTGGGAGGAACCCGCCACTGGAGAGCGGCGCTGCTGGCATCGGCCGCGATCAGCGTCGCAGGGACGGCACGAGCGCAGGAGCTCGATCACCAAGGGCTCCAGGATCTCTTCGGCGAATCCGTGACGACGAGCGTCACCGGCCAGCCGCAACGGGCGTCCGACGCCCCTGCGGCGCTCCTCATCATCACGCGAGACGACATCAGGCGATCGCCCGCGCGCGATCTCGTCGATCTTCTGCGCGCCTATGCCGGCATCGACGTCTCCCGCTGGACGGCCAATCAGTCGGACGTCGCCGTGCGCGGCGGGGTGCAGCCGTTCAATCCCCGGCTGCTCGTCCTCGTCAATGGCCGCCAGGTCTATCTCGACCATTATGGGATGACCAACTGGGGCTCGATCGGCGTCGAGCTGGACGAGATCCAGCAGATCGAAGTCGTCAAGGGGCCGAACAGCGCCCTTTTCGGCTTCAACGCGGTTTCCGGGGTGATCAACATCGTCACCGTCAACCCGCTGACGACGCAGCGCGTCACGGCCTCGGCCGATATCGGCACCGAAGGCTATGCCCGCCTCTCCGGTTCCGCGGCCTTTGCGCTCGGCAGCGACTTCGGCGTCCGGCTCTCCGCCGGCTATAGTCGCTGGGACGAGCTGGACGCACTTGCGCGCTCCCCGCTCGCTCCTGCCAGCGATGCCGCCGAAGACCCGTTGCGGCTCCAGGTCGCGGGCGAGGTTTACGGCCAGCTCGGCGTTGGGACCCAGGCCGTGCTGAGCGGCCACTATTCCGAAACCCGGAGCAACGATTTCCTCCACGTCCTCCAGCTCAACCCGTCGCGCCAGAGGTTCCATGCGTTCGGCGGTCGCATCTCGCACGACCTCGGCTGGGGCGTTCTCGCGGCGACGGCCTACCGGAACGCGTCGGACATTCGGGGGCCGATCAGCTTCCCTCCGTTCGGTCTTCACTTGGACAATGAAGTCACCGTCCTGTCCTCGAAGCTCGTCGTCCCGGCGGGAACGTCCAACACCTTCGGGATCGGCACCGAATATCGGCACAACCGCCTGACGCAGCAGCCGGGCTATCCGGGGGCGACCGCCTATGACCTGTTGGCGGTCAGCGGCATGTGGGAGACCGCTCCGACCGAAGCGCTGACTCTCACCCTGGCGGGACGAGTCGATCATCTGCAGCTTCGGCAGATTGGCATCGTCGACCAGCCGACGATCTTCGACAAGACAGATTTCCGCCGATCGATCACCGAGTGGAGCCTCAATAGCGCTCTTCATTACCAGGTCGACGAATCGACGGCCTTGCGCCTGGTCGTCGCTCGTGGACTGCAGGCCCCTTCCCTGTTCGCCTTGGCCTCGCGCTTCGTGATCCCCACCCCGCTCCTGCCGGTGGTGGTCGCGGGCGACCCGTCGTTGAGCCCGTCAATCGTCTGGAGCGGCGAGATCGGGCTGTCGCACAGGATCGAGGCCGCGCAGATCCAGCTCGACGTGAACGCCTTCTTCAACCGTTCGGCCCACATCATGAGCACGCCGGCGGGCCAGATGCCGCCCCGCGCGACACCGCCCCAATATCCGTTCATCTTCTTCGACTTCGACAATGTGGGAAGCTTCCGCGCCCTCGGCATCGAGGCATCCGCGGCTCACCGGGGCGATAACGGCCTCTCCTGGCTCCTCGACTATACCTGGACCGAGTCCAGCCAGGAGCCGGCGCGACAATTCCAGGGCATACAGCTGCCGCTGGCGCTCGATCGCGCGACGCCCGAGCACAAGGCCAGGGTCCAGCTCAGCTATGAGCGGGGCCCTTGGCTGGGCACGGTCGCTGCGCGCTATAATTCCGCCACGTCGCAGGTCATCGCGCAGGGCTCGGGCTTGGAGCTCACGCGGCTTTCGCAAAGCCTCGCGGTCGACGCCAAGCTCGCCCTTCAGGTCGGCAGGAGCCTCAGCTTGGAGCTGAGCGGCGAGAATCTGACCGATGCCGCCTCCGTCGATCTGTCTCCTGTCCCGTCCGAGCGTCGCTTCTGGGCGACGGTGCGAGCGACGTTCTGATGCCGACCTTCATCGCAGCGGCGCCTGCGCTCGATGCCGCACGTCGCGTGCGTCGATTCTCGGATTGGCCGCTCATCGCCAAGTTCGGGGTCACGCCGGCGGTCGCGGTGCTGTTGCTGTTGGTCATGGCCGTGGTCCAGGTTTCTGCGCTGAGGAACGTCCAGGGGCACACCGACTATATCGTCCAGGTGGCGATGCCGGAGGCCGCTCGGCTGTCGGAGATCGCCGCCCGTTTCGAGACGGCCGACGCGGAGCTTGCCAGGCTCTTCATCAACGAGGCGGCCAATCCCGGCGCCGGCGATGTCGCCGCGCAAGCCGCCCGCATCAGGACGGATCTGGAGCATATCAGCGCGGACCTCGCCCGGCTCGAAGACAGCGATATCGGGCGGGCGAACCTGACTCAGCTCAAGGACGTCAGGACGAAGGTCGACGAATATTCCGCGACGGTGGACGTGGTCACGTCGATGCTCGGCGTGAACTTCGCCAGCGCGGCAATGATGCTCGAGCCGTTCCGCGAGAATGCGAAGCTTGTGTCGACGCGGATCGGCCAGATCGCCCAGCATGGCACGAACGAGGCTGCCCGTCGCGCCGAAGCCGTTCGTGCCCACGTGCTGGCGGTCGTCACCATCTTCAGCATACTCGCGCTTCTGGCCCTCCCCGCCATTGGCGCTGTCACCTTCATGGTCGGTTCGGCAACGGTGCGATCGATCCGAAAGATCGCCGACGCGACGTCGCGACTCGCCAACGCCGATTACGGAATCGAGATCACAAGTCTCGCGCGCCGCGACGAGTTGGGCGCGGTGGTGAAGGCTCTCGAAACCTTCAGGAACCAGGCATTGGAAGCCCAGCGCCTCGGCCGCGTCGAGCAGCAGAGCCGGGAGTTGGAGATTGCCAAGACCGCTGCGGAGACGGCCAGCCGAGCCAAGTCCGAATTTCTCGCCAATATGAGCCACGAGCTTCGCACCCCGCTCAACGCCATTCTCGGCTACGCGCAGCTGCTCGAACGGGACGGGGCGCTCGGCGAGAGGCAAACGATGGCGGCGCGCACCATCCACCAGAGCGGCTCTCACTTGCTCACGCTGATCACGGACATACTCGATCTGTCGAAGATCGAGGCCGGAAAGTTCGAGCTGTGTCCGGCCCCGATCAGCCTGCGTCCCTTCCTCCAGGGCATTGCCGACATGGTGAGAGTGCGAACCGAGGAGAAAGGGCTCGATTTCGACTGCAGCCTTCCGCAGGATCTCCCCGCCTATGTGACCGCCGACGAGAAGAGGCTGCGCCAGGTCCTGATCAACCTGCTGGGCAACGCGATCAAGTTCACCAGCTATGGGCAGGTCCGGCTGGAAGTCCAATCCCTTGCTACCGGAAGCGCGACCGCCACTCTGCGGTTCGCCGTCGCCGATAGCGGCGTCGGCATCGCCGAGGAGGAGCTGAAGTTCATCTTCCGCCGCTTCGAGCAGGTAGGCGACGCCGAACGGCGATCGGCCGGAACCGGCTTGGGCCTGAACATCAGCGGTCAGCTCATCGGGCTCATGAACAGCAAGATCCAGGTGTCCAGCCGGCTCGGTGAGGGCAGCCGCTTCTGGTTCGACGTCGAGTTTCCCCTGTCGTCCGTCGGCGATGACACGCCAGCCAACGCCCCGGATAGGATCACGGGCTATTCCGGCCGGCCGCGGACCATCCTCGTGGTCGACGACACGCAAGCGAACCGCGCCTATTTGGCGGACTCGCTCGGCCAGCTCGGGTTCCGGGTCAGCGAAGCCGAGAATGGACTCGATGGAGTCGAGCAGGCGCAGGCCCTGCAGCCGGACCTGATCCTCATGGACATCAGGATGCCTGTGATGGACGGCTTCGAGGCGACGCAAAAGATCCGCGAGCTGGAGTCCCTGAAATCGGTTCCGATCATCGTGATCTCGGCCAGCGCGACCCAGGACGTTCAGACTCGAAGCCTCGCCGCCGGGGCCAACGCATTCCTGACCAAGCCGGTCGAATATGACGACCTCGTCAAGGCCCTGGTCCAGCACCTCCGAATCAAGTGGGTCAGCAAGGGCGACGAAGAGGACAAGGCGGATCCCGGCCCGGATGCCGAAGAGATCGTCGAGATTCCCGAAGACCAGATCGAGTCACTGATGAAGATTGCGCTTTCGGGAAATATGAAAGCCATACGGAGGCAGGCTGATCACCTCAAGGAAATCGACGAAAGCTACCGTCCATTCGCTGACAAGATCCAGCAACTCGCAAGGACATACCAGTCATCAACGATTCTCAGCTTGATTGAGAAACATTCGAAGAAGAAGCAGATCGTCGAGCCATGAGCGGTACAACTACAATGCAGACGCCGAAAACTATCCTCATCGTCGACGATAATCCGATCAACCTCGGGGTACTCGTCGACCACCTCGAGGACCATGGCTACGAAGTGATCGTCGCGCAGGGCGGAGCGGAAGCGATCAAGCGGGCAGAATTCGTGCAGCCTGACCTGATCCTGCTCGATGTCATGATGCCGGGCCTCGACGGGTTCGAAACCTGCCGGAGATTGAAGTCGGGTGCGGCGACGAGCGCGATACCGGTCATCTTCATGACCGCGCTGATCGACATCCACGATAAAGTCGCGGCCTTCGCCGCGGGCGGCGTCGACTATGTCAGCAAACCGTTTCAGAACGAGGAACTGCTGGCGCGGGTTCGGACCCATATCGAGCTTCGCAGCGTCCAGCGCCGGCTGGCCGCGCAGAATCTGGAGCTTCAGAACGAGATGGGAGCAAGGCGCGCGGCCCAGTCGGCGCTGCGTGCCTCAGAGCTGCAATATCGACGCCTCTTCGAAACCGCCACCGACGGCATCCTGCTGCTGGACAGCCTTTCCGGCGAGGTAACCGATGCCAATCCGGCTTTCGTCGCCATGGTGGGATTGCCGCGCAATTTGCTGGTCGGCCGCGTGCTGAACGAGATCGGCAGCTTCCGCGCGGTCGGCGCAGCCAAATCATGCCTCTCGGACCTGCACGAATTCGGTTCGATCAAATATGACGACTGGGTTCTCCAATCCGGCGACGGATCGCCGATCGCCGTCGAGGTGGTCGGGAGCTGCTACGAAGCCGATGGCAGTCCCATCGTGCAGTTCAGCTTCCGCAACATCAGCGACCGCAGGGCCGCCGAGGCCCGCGCTCTCTACATGGCGCATCACGATGCCCTCACCGGCCTGCCCAATCGGCTTCTTCTCGCCGACAGGCTGAAGATGGCAATGGCGAACGCCCGCCGCAATCACAAGCGCGCGGCCGTGCTGATGCTCGACCTCGACCATTTCAAGCATATAAACGATTCGCTGGGCCACCATATCGGGGACAAGCTTCTCGAAGGCGTCGCCGCTCGTCTTCGCTCTTCGCTGCGAGCGACCGACACGGCCGCTCGCATCGGCGGTGACGAATTCGTCGTCATTCTGCCCGACCTCGAAAACGCGGAAGACCCCGCGATCGTCGCCGAGAAGATCCGTGGCCTCCTTGCCGACCCGTTCGTTATCGGAAACCTGGACTTGCGCATCGGCTGCAGCATCGGCGTGAGCGTCTATCCGGGCGACGGCGAAGATGGGGGCGCCCTGCTCCGGGCGGCCGACATCGCCATGTACCATGCGAAGGAAAGCGGAAGGAACACGCAACGCTTCTTCACGCCCGAGCTGAACGCCGCGGCCCAGCGCTGGCACCTGCTGTCGAACGATGTGCGGGGGGCGTGGTCGCGCGGCGAGTTCGTGCTTCACTACCAGCCGCAGATCTCGCTCGCGACCAAGACCGTTGCCGGCCTCGAAGCCCTGCTGAGATGGAACCACCCGACCGAGGGTCTCATCGCGCCGGCACAGTTCATCCCCATCCTCGAGGAGCTCGGGATGATGGCTGAAGTTGGCGCCTGGGTGCTTCAGACGGCCTGCCGGCAGAACGCGCAGTGGCAGCGACAGGGCATCCCGCCCGTGCGCCTCGCGGTCAATGTCTCGGCCCAGCAATTCTACCGGGGCGACATCGTGAAGACCGTGCAGGAATCGCTGAGCGCGGCGGGCCTGGAGCCGCACTGGCTCGAGCTCGAGCTGACCGAAAGTCTCAGCTTGGACGAAACCGACGTCACCGTCGGCACGATGCGCAGGTTGAAGGCGCTGGGAGTGACGCTTTCGGTCGATGATTTCGGAACCGGCTGGTCCTCGCTTTCCTATCTGCGCCGATTCCCGCTCGACCGGATCAAGATCGATCGGTCGTTCATGCGCGATCTCGCCACCCATTCGACGACGGCGACCGTGGTGCAGTCCATCCTGAACCTCGCGCGCAATCTCGGGCTCAACTGCGTCGCAGAAGGAGTCGAGACGACGGAGCAGCTCAGCTACCTGCAGGACGAACTCTGCGGCGAGATCCAGGGCTTCCTGTTCAGCGAGGCCCTGCCCGCTCATGACCTGCCAAGTCTGCTCACCTCGAGCGACTGGCTTCATCGCCTGATGTTGCGGCCCGAAGCCGAACAGGGGGCCGGCGTGCTCGCCAGCCTTGGCGAACGCGTGGGTTTCGCGACCCAGCTGACCGATGACCTCCGGGCGTCGGGGGCATGAACAACGTCGTTGATCACCCCGGCGCGGCCATTCGATTTCCTGGGATCAAAGATGCGGAAAAGCACGAGGGGGCGGCGATGAGCCATGCGGATTCAGCGGACGAGATCGTGCAGACGATCCTTATCGTCGACGACAACCCGGTCAATCTCGGCGTGGTCGTCGAACATCTCGAGGATCACGGCTTCGACATAGCCGTCGCGCAGGGCGGCGAAGAGGCCATCGGAAGGGCTGAGTTCGTACGGCCGGACCTGATCCTGCTCGACATCATGATGCCCGGGATCGACGGGTTCGAGACCTGCAGGCGCCTCAAGGACAAGGACGAGACCCGGGACATCCCCGTCATCTTCATGACGGCGCTGGCCGACGTCAACGACAAGGTCGCTGCCTTCGCCGCGGGCGGCGTCGACTATGTCGGCAAGCCTTTCCAGATCGAGGAATTGCTGGCTCGGGTGAAGATGCATCTCGAGCTGCGGAGGATCCAGAGAACCCTGCTCGACCAGAATCGGGAATTGCACGAAGAGATCGACGCGAGACGCGCCGCCGAAACGGCTCTGCGCAGCTCCGAGCTGCGCTATGGCCGCCTGTTCGAGGATGCGACCGACGCGATCGCCTTGATCGATCCCGAAACCGGCAGGGTGGACGAAGCCAATCCCGCCTTTCTCGCCATGCTCGGCTACGACCGCGCCGACTTGCTCGGTCGCCGCGACTGGGACGAATTGTGGCCGGACGAAACGCGCCAGTCGCTCCGTTCGGCGGTTGCCCGTGCGATGAAGGGCAGCACCGACCGCTTCTCGGCCTTCTGCCCGACCGTGACGAAGCAGCCGAAATGGTGTGATTTCGTGGTCACGCCGATCAAGACCGACGAGGGCGAAGTCGCCCAGATCCTCGCCATTGCCCGCGACGTCACCGAAGTTCGCGATCTCGAGGATTCCATCCGCCACGCGCAGAAGATGGAGGTGGTCGGGCAGCTTACCGGCGGCCTGGCGCACGACTTCAACAATCTCCTGGCGGTCATCATCGGCAATCTCGATCTCGTCGAGGAGGATCTCACCGACGAGACGCTCGCCGAGCCGGTCAGGGAGGCGATCGCTGCCGCACTGCGCGGACGCGATCTCAACCAGCAGCTTCTGGCATTCTCGCGTCGGCAGGCGCTCGCCCCTGTGTCGGTGAATATCAACGAACTGGTCTCGACCACGGGCAAACTTTCGGCGCGCACGCTCGGCGGATCGGTCGACGTGCAGCTGCAACTGTCCGATGCTCTCTGGTCCGCGAAGGTTGATCCGGCCCAGCTCGAATCGGCTATTCTCAACCTGCTGATCAACGGCCGCGATGCCATGCCCAATGGCGGCGCCATCGTCATCGAAACCGCGAATCAGACCGTCGGACCCGAGCAGCGTCTCTCGCGAGGGCTCGACCTCAGTCCCGGCACCTATGTCGTGATAACCGTAACCGATACCGGCGAAGGCATGTCGCCAGAAACCTTGGAGCGGGCGTTCGAACCCTTCTACACCACCAAGGGAGTCGGCGCGGGAAGCGGACTCGGCCTCAGCATGGTCTATGGATTCGTCCGGCAATCGGGCGGCCAGGTAAGGATCCGCAGCGAGGTCGGGCACGGCACCTCGGTTCAGCTTTACCTTCCCCAATGCCGGGACAGCATCACCGACCAGAGCGTCGACGATGAAGCCGAGGCCCTTTGCAGGGGCAAGGGCGAGACGATCCTGCTCGTCGAGGACGATGATGCCGTTCGGAAGGTCACGGCTCGGCAGCTCGAGCAGCTCGGCTACCGCGTCGTCATCGCTTCGAGCGGCGCCGAGGCCCTCGCCGCGATGGACGAGCATCCCAAGCTGGACCTGCTGTTCACCGACGTCGTGATGCCCGGGGGCATGAATGGTTTCGAGCTTTCTCAGGAGGCGACCAACCGATCGCCCGGGCTGAAGGTTCTCCACGCCAGCGGCTATACCGACAGCCTCGAGCTTCCGGTGAGGCCGAATGGCGAAACCGTGAGTCTTCTTCCCAAGCCGTATCGCAAGTGGGAAATGGCCGCCAAGGTGCGGGAGATCATAGACTGCGCAGCCTGATCTCTGCGAACCGAGGCAAAGATCGATTGGGCCGCTCCGGTTCCTCGCCTCGGCGGCCTCAAGGACGAAGCACCACGTTCAGCTCAGGTCGCCGAACAGGCGCTGAATCTTCGCTCTGAGGTCGGCTGCGCGGAAGGGTTTCACGACATAGTCGCTGACGCCGAGCGACACTGCCTTCTCGACGATCGAGCGCTCGCCCGATCCGGTTAGCATGATGACGTGCGGGTTGTTGGTGGCCGGGTCTTTCCGGATCCTGGCCAGAAGCTCCAAGCCGTCCATCTCCGGCATCGTGTAATCCGAGATGACCAACTGGAAGCGACCCGAGCGCGCGAGGGCGAGCGCCTCGACAGGGCTCGCCGTGCATCGAATTCCGGTAATGCCGAATCCCTCGAGAATGCGCTGAACCAAGGTTCGCATCTGTCCCTGGTCATCGACGATGATGACGTTCAATGCCGACGCTGAGGTCATGTCCGTTCCTGCGTTCCCGGCGATCCTTCCGCCTGTGCCAATTGTCCAGAAGCCTCATCGTTCCAGCGCCTGGGATTAGCCGGTGGTTCCCAGAACTCCAACCCACGTCCGTAGCGCGTCGGTACGTCGAGAATTTTCCCTGGCCCAGACGGGCGATTGCGAGGTCTCCCGAGGGGCATTTGTCAGCTCAGGCCGCTCGTGCCCGAGCCGCGTCGTCTCGGCCGCCTCGGTCGCCTCCTTGCAGCGTGAAGCCGATCGAGGTGCCGCCCTCCTGCCCCGGCTCCACCCACATGCGGCCGCCATGCGCCTCGACGATCGTGCGGCAGACGGCGAGACCGATCCCGGCTCCCTTCTCCTTGGTCGAGACGAAGGGCTCGAACAGCCTGAGCGCCACGCCTTCGGATATTCCGGGGCCGCGATCATCCACCCGGATCTCGACATCGCCTCGGACATTGACCGAGGCCTGGATGGCGATCTCGGGCCGGGTCGCCTCGTCCTTCATGGCCTCGATCGCATTGCGGATCAGATTCACCAGGACATGCTGGATCTGGACGCGATCGACGAGAACACGGTTCGCATTGCGCGGGATCGCAAGCTTCACCTGCACGGCGTTCTGCGGAAGGCCGGCGAGGGCGACACGGGCGGCATCGCCGATCAGTTGCGAGAGCGGCTCCGGCTGGCGTTCGAGGCGGATCAGGGCTGTCTTGTTCTGGATCCTGCGGACGATCCCGCCGGCGAGCCTGGCGCTCGTCTCGGCGCCGTCGAGCGCCGCCGTCACGTTCGGATCGCTGCCGGCCGGGCGGCGCGACAAAGCAAGCTTGAGGCCTTGGACGTAATTGGTGATGGCGGTGAGCGGCTGGTTGAGCTCGTCGGCCAGCGACGCCGCCATGGCACTTATCGCGCCGACCTGGGCGGCGTTGAGCAGTTCGGCCTCGAGCCGGCTGAGTTTCTCGGCCGATCGGGCCTCTTCGCTGTGATCGATATTGAGCCCGATCATCCGGCGACTTCCGTCCTCGTGGACGGCGAGCTTGCCCATGCCCATGATCGTGCGGACTTCTCCGCTCGGATGGACGACCCGGAAAGTGATCGAGAATGGCTGGCCGGTCGCCGCCGCCTCTTCGATGGCGCCGAGGGCTTCGTCGAGATCGTCAGGGTGAACCCGCGACTGCCATTCGGCGAGGTCCATTTCATCGGGTGCGTTCGACGAAAAGCCGAACATCGTGCGGCTGTTGCGCGACAGCAGCACGCGTCTTGTATCGAGATCATAATCCCACAGGCCGGCGCCGGCTGCGTCCTGAGCGAGCTTGATGCGCTCATTGGCCTCGACGATCCGCGCCTTCAGCGCCTTGAACGTGCCGATGTCGGTGCTGATCGCGACCATTCGGAGCGCGGCGCCGGAGACGGAATCGCGAGCGACCACCCGGCCGCGGTCGAGATTCCACTGCCACTGGCCGTCGCGCGCACGGATGCGATACTCGCACACGAAATTGTCCGTCCTTCCGGCCAGATGCTCGCGGATTCGATCCTTCAATCGGCCCTGGTCGGCGGGGTGGATGAGACGCAGGATCTGGCGAATCCCTGCCTCGAGCGGCATCTCGCCATAATCCAGGCGCTCGGCATAGCGGCGGGACAAGTGGATCTGGCCGGTGCGCAGGTTCCAGTCCCAGGTCCCGTCGCCCGACGCCTCGAGCGCGAGCCGCAGCCGCTCCTCGCTCTGGCGCAGCTCGGCATCGGCGGTGCGCTCACCGGTGAGGTCGCGAAAGAAGATCTGGAGCCCGCTCGGAATCGGCCGCACATTGACGGCGAACCAGCGGCTGCTGTCCGGGGAGAAGAACTCGAACGAAGCAGCGCAGCGTTCCTCGGCGGCACGCTGGAGCTCGGTCCCGGCGACCGTTTGGCGAAGTTCTGGAAGCAAATCCCAGACATTCTGGCCGAGGAGATCGGTGCCGTCCGACAGCGCCTGCCGGGCGTTGCCGTTCAGGAAGGTGACGTTGAATTGCCGGTCGAGCAGGAGCACGCAATCGGTCGAGCCTTCAAGGGCGTCGAGCACCGGCGGCAGCAGCTCGTCGAGAGGGCGTGGGGCCGCCGGCTGAACGGGTTTGCCACGGCGGCCGATCATCGGCGCGAGCGCGGCGGCGGTCGGTGCCTGCCCCTCTCCTTCCTGCTCGAGCGGCGTAAGCTCCGCGTCGAGCGCGATCCGGATCGCATCCGCCGCGGAATCGACGCCGAGATCCACCATCATCGTCGAGCGGTGCATTTCCACGGTACGCGGGCTCAGTCCGAGCCTGCGCGCCATCTCCTTGTTGGTCATGCCGGCGACGAGGCCGCGAAGGACTTGCATCTCGCGCTGCGACAGCGGCTGCAGGCGGCCCGCGGCCGCGCGCCGGGCCTCGTCGCGCTTCTTGCCCCGGCCGCCCCCGGCCAGAGCCCGCTCGAGCGCCGTGATGAGCGCTCGCTCCTCATAGGGCTTCTGGAGGAAATCGACGGCGCCGCTCTGAAGCGCCTGCACGGCGATGGTCACGTCGCCATGGCCGGTGAGCATGATCACCGGGACCGTCACGCCCGCTTCCGAAAGGCGATCGAGGACCTCGAGGCCGGAAAGGTCCGACATTCTGAGGTCCAGAAGAACGCACCCACCGTCGAGCTGCGCCTGTTCGAGGAACTCGCTGCCGCTCGCGTAGATGCGTGTCGAGTAGCCGTGGCTGGAGAGAAGAAAGCTGGTTGCGCCGCGGACTGACGGATCGTCGTCCACGATATGGATGGTTTGCGACATGACCTGGTGGAATCCCTGTAACAACGGCAGGAATATAGTTAATGCAGATCAGCGCTGTCGGAAACCTAGTGGAATATCTTACAGTGTTTGCCGCGTACCGTTCATCCGATGGTCATCGATTCTGTCCCTGGACAGTCATTGTTCCTGGTCTGTCTGAGCCATTACGGCCCCGGCACTGAGCCGGGGCCGTGATTGACCCTCCGATCAGGCGGCGTGGCGCCGATCGAGGAAGACCGGACCGCGGCGAGCGGTGACCGGATCGACCTCGCGACCGCGCTGGACGACGGCGCCGCGCGCGGCCATCGCCATCCGCTCGAACAGGCTCGGTCCGCGCATCGCCTCGGCGATCGCGCCCGGCGCCCGCGGTTGCGGCGGGCTCGGCGGCACCGGCCGCAGCAGTCGGTCGGCGCCGAGCAACAGCTCCTCCACCGGCTCCAGCTGCACCGCCTCGTCGAAATAGGCGCTCGTGGCAGGCTCCGGAATCTCGATCTCCGGCGGAGTCAGCACGATCTTCGGGGCGGGGACTGGCTCGGAAGCGGGGCGCACCCGCGCGACGGCGACCGGAGCCGGGGAAACTGCCGGTCTCGTCGAAGCGGGCGCCGGCTTGGCGTCGCGCACCAGCGCCCTCGCCGGCGCCTTTTCAACGATCTTCCTGAGCAAGGCAGCGTCGACCGCGGGCGCGGCGGCCGCCGCTTCGCCGTTGATGCCGGTGGCGACCACGGACACGCGAATGCGGCCTTCGAGCTCGGGATTGAAGGATGAGCCCCAGATGATGTCAGCCTCGGGATCGACGAGACCGCGGATATGGTTGGCGGCTTCATCCACCTCCATCAGGCGCATGTCCTGGCCGCCGCTGATCGAGATGAGCAGACCGCGGGCGCCGTTCAGTGATTCGTCGAGCAACGGATTGGCGATGGCGGCCTCGGCAGCGCGCAGGGCGCGGTCGTCGCCACCGGCCTCGCCGGTGCCCATCATCGCGCGGCCCATCTCGGCCATGACAGTGCGCACGTCGGCAAAGTCGAGATTGATGAAGCCCGGCATGGTCATCAGGTCCGTGACCCCGCGAACGCCCTGCTGGAGCACCTCGTCGGCCAAGTCGAACGCCTGCTTGAAGGTCGTGTTCGGGCTGGCGATGCGGAACAGGTTCTGGTTCGGGATGATGATCAGGCTGTCGACCTGCTGCTGGAGCGCCTGCAGCCCCGCCTCGGCGGCGCGCGCGCGTCGCTCGCCTTCGAACCCGAACGGCTTGGTGACGACGCCGACGGTGAGAATGCCCATGGCCTTGGCCGCGCGGGCGATCACCGGAGCAGCGCCGGTGCCGGTGCCGCCGCCCAGGCCGGCGGCGATGAAGCACATGTTGGCGCCTTCCAGGATCCGCTCGATCTCGGCGAAGGATTCCTCGGCAGCGGCGGCGCCGACTTCGGCCCGCGATCCGGCGCCGAGACCTTCGGTGGTGCGCCGGCCGAGCTGAAGAATACGATCGGCCGAAGAAGCGCGAAGCGCCTGCGCGTCGGTATTGGCGACGACGAACTCGACGCCGCTGACATTGCTGCGGATCATGTTGGCCACCGCATTGCCGCCGGCGCCCCCGACTCCGACGACAACGATACGCGGGCTCAGCTCTTCCATGCCCATAACTACTTCAATCATGTTGCCCCACTCCGAAGATGGTGTCGGCCACATGCCGACGCTGTTTTACGATGGATTAACCATATTGCGTTTGCCGGTTAACGGCATAGCCCCGTATGAATACTGGCGATGTACCGAGGGATTCCGGTTAACCGTAGAATCCCGGCCCCGTATCTATACGAATAGTCCCGGCAGCTCCGGCGTCATACCTGCCCCGTACGCGGCGTCGTGGTTAACGGCGCCCGGTCATGGGGTCGGGGACTTGGTTGAACATCCTTTCACCGGTAGCGGAGTAGCAGCGGTCGACGCCAGTGGCCGGCTGCGTCTGCCTTCGTCCGTACAGGCGACGATGAACCGGCGGGGCGCCGGCGGGACCCTGCTGATCGGCACGCATGACAGCGATCCCTGCCTCGTCGCCTATGAGCCGGCCTACGCCACTATCATCCATCTCGACATCGAGCGGCGCAGGATTGCCGAGCAGGCGGCCGCGCCGCACCTTCATCCTGCCCGCGCACGCCGGGCCTTCGGCTTCGTCGAAGCCGCCGATGTCGAGAGCGGCGCCGTCACCCTGCCCCCGCTGATGCGCCGCCGCGCGCGGATCGGCGGGAACGCGCTCATTCTCGGCACCGGCGGAACCTTCGAAATCTGGGATGCCGCCATCGCTCTCGAAAAAGGCGACGCGGACCTTCGCGAACTCGCCGCCTTCCATCTCGACACCAAGTTAGCTGCATAGGAGTTCCGAATGCGCCTCGACTGCCTGATTGGCCATCACAAGCCTCTCCCCGCCAACATCCGCAACCAGGGCTTCGAGTTCGGCACCTGCAGCCGCTGCGGCCGTGACATGGTGCGCTCGGGTCGTTCCTGGCGCGGGGTCCCGCGCGGCTTTCGCGTCGTCTGGCGCCAGTCGGCGCGCCGTGCCGCCGCCGCTCACGCCGCCGCTTCCGGGCGTCGCCGCCGCGGCGCCACACATGCGACCGGCCATGTCCCGGCACGCCGTCGGCCCGCCGGCCTGGCGCGCCGGGCCGTCGGTCTCGGCGATCTCCTGCGCGCCGCGATGCGGGTGCTTCTGTGGGCGGTCAGCGATAGATGGAAGGGTTTGTCCATGCGCGGCATCGGAATATGGATGCGCGCGCTGCCGGGCCGCGAAACCGCCCTTCCGCTGCCGCCCCCCTGAGACCCGCTCGGACATCGTTCGCGCCTGCTTTCGAAGAGGCCCGACCACCGCTCGTCCGACGCGGTAGTCGGGCCCTTATACCGTTGGGACAGGGCGGTTTTCTGATCTGGATCAAGACGATTGTTCCGGAACGCCAATGGTCGTCCGGCCGTTGTGCGCGATGAAGTCATTCGATCTGGCCACGGCCATGATCTTGCCTTTCATCCAGGGAGCTTTGCTTGTCGGACCAGTCCGTCTTCTTCGGCGCCTCGTCGGACGCCGTCACGCGCCTGCTCACCCAGCCGGTCCGGGTGCTCGAGACCGGCGTCTATCGGGGCCCTCATTATTACAGCCACACCCCGATGGTGCGGATCCAGCTCGACCTCGGCCGCATGGAAGACTGGCCCAGCGACAGGATCGAAGGCTTCGCCGATCGCCTGCTGGCGATGTTGCCGGGCCTCGACGCCCATGGCTGCTGCTTCGGCCGGCGCGGCGGCTTCGTCCGCCGGCTTCGCGAGGGCACCTGGCTTGGGCATATCTTCGAGCATGTTGCGCTCGAGCTCCAGACCATGGCGGGGGACCGCCTCACGCGCGGAAAGACCCGTTCGGTAAAGGGCCGGCCCGGCGTCTATAACGTCATGTACGCGTATCGCGACGAGGGCGTCGCCCTCGCCGCGGGACGCTGCGCGCTCGAGCTGGTCGATTCGCTCCTTCCGGCCGACCTTCGCGGGGTCGAGGACCTCGACCGAATCCATGCCGCGCAAGCCGAGTTCGACCTCGAGACGCGGCTCGCCGACCTTCGCCGGATGGTCAGGGACAGCAGCTTCGGCCCGACCACGCAGTCGCTGATCGACGCTGCACGCCGCCGCGGGATTCCCGTTATCCGTCTCGACGAGCGCAGCCTGATCCAGCTGGGCTACGGCTGCAGGCAGCAGCGGATCCGCGCCAGCATCACCGGACGTACCTCGCTGGTTGCGGTCGAGATCGCCGGCAACAAGGACCTCACCAAGAAGCTGCTTGCCGATTCGGGGCTGCCGGTCCCGCGCGGGACGGTCGTCCGCACGATCGAGGAAGCGTTGCGCCAGGCCAATCGGCTCGGCTTCCCGCTCGTCACCAAGCCGCTGGACGGCAATCACGGCCGCGGCGTCACCACCGGCATCGAAAGCGAGGCGCAGCTGCGCTTCGGCTTCGACCTTGCCCGACGCCACGGCCGCCAGATCGTGCTCGAGCAATATTTCCCCGGCCGCGATCATCGCATCCTCGTCGTCAACGGCCAGCTCGTCGCGGTCGCTGAGCGCGTCCCGCCGCAGGTCAAGGGTGACGGCACGCGCACGATCGCCGAGCTGATCGGCATGCTCAACGAGGATCCGCGCCGGGGCGAAGGTCATGAGAAGGTGATGACCAGGATCCGGGTCGACGAGCATCTGGTCGACCATATTGCTCGCGCCGGGTTGACGGTCGACAGCGTTCCGGCCGCCGGCGAGGTCGTCGAGCTTCGCGACACCGCCAATCTCTCCTCCGGCGGCAGCGCGATCGACCGTACCAACGATATCCATCCCGAGAATATCGAAATCGCCCGGCGCGCCGCCGCGATCATCGGGATCGACGTTGCCGGGATCGACTTCATCGCCCCCGACATCAGCCGTTCCGTCCGCGAAACAGGTGGCGGCATCATCGAGGTCAATGCGGCTCCCGGCTTCCGCATGCATCTTGAGCCATCGCAGGGCGCGCCGCGCGACGTCGCCAGCCCGGTCATCGACATGCTCTTCCCGCGCGGCTGCCGCGGCCGGATTCCGATCATCGCCATCACCGGCACAAACGGCAAGTCGACCGTCGGACGGATGGTCAATCATATCCTGCGCTATACGGGTCGCACGGTGGGCCTCACCTCGACGAGCGGCGTCTATGTGAACGACCTGCTCGTCGCAGAGGGCGATGCCACCGGACCGCGCAGCGCGAGCATGGTGTTGCGCGATCCCAGCGTCGAAGTCGCCGTACTCGAGACGGCACGTGGCGGTATCCTTCGCGAAGGCCTGGCTTTCGCCGAGGCCGACATCGCCTGCGTGCTCAACGTCGCCGCCGACCATCTTGGGCTCAAGGGCATCGAGACGCTCGAGGATCTCGCCCGATTGAAGTCGCTGATCACCGAGACGGTACCGCGAGACGGCACGACCATCCTCAATGCGGACGATCCGCTGACGGTGCGGATGGCGCGCCGTGCCGGCGGCAGCATCATCTGGTTCTCACTCCATGGCGGCGACGACATGCCCGAATGCCTGCGCCGCCACATCGACCGGGGCCGCACTGCGGTCGTGAGGGAGCCGGGCGAAGATGGCGGCTGTCTCGTCCTCCACAGCGGCGGCCGGCGCGAGGTGATCATGCCGGCAAGCGACATTCCGGCGACGATCCATGGCGCCGCCACCTTCAACATCGCGAATGCGCTCGCCGCCTGCGCCATCGCCGTCGCGCACGACGTGCCGCTCCTCACCATCCGGTCGGCCTTGTCGGGGTTCCGATCGAGCTTCGAGCAGAATCCGGGGCGGCTCAACGTCCATGACGCCCACGGCTTCCGGATCATCGTCGACTATGCACACAATGCCGCCGGCCTTTCCGCGATCGGCGACCTCATCGACGGGCTGCGCCACCGATATCAGCGGACGATCGGCGTCCTCTCCATCCCGGGCGACCGTCGCGACGAGGACATATTGGAGATGGGCCGGCTCGCCGCCGGCATCTTCGAGGAGCTTTATTTCCGGGAGGATCCGGGGACCCGCGGTCGCCCACGCGGGCAGATCATGAACCTGCTCAAACAGGGCGCGCTCGAATGTGGCGCCGATCCGGACCGTATCCGCCTCGTCACCGGCGAGCCCGAGGCGACCGAAGCGGCCCTGCGTGCCGGCCGGCCCGGCGATCTCATGGTGATCACGCCGACCGACGTCTCCGCGGCATGGAAGCAGGTTTGCGACTTTGCGCCCGCCGGGGCGACGGACAGCGCGGCCAGACGCCCTCTCTACGCGGCCGAATAGGATGATGCCGGGTCAGGGCAGATGGGCCCTCGCCGTCCACGGCGGGGCCAAGCTGATCGCGCCGGACGCGCGGGAAGGCAATCGCCGCGGTTGCCTGGCGGCCCTCGCCGCCGGGAGGACGGTGCTGACGCGCGGCGGCAGCGCGATCGACGCGGTCGAGGCCGCGGTCCGCATTCTCGAGGCCGATCCGACCTTCAATGCGGGCAAGGGGTCTGCGCTCACGGGCGAGGGCGAGATCGAGATGTGCGCTGCGATCATGAGCGGGGTCGATCTGGCGGTCGGGGCGGTCGGCGTGATCAAGGCGGTTCGACACCCGATCAGCGTTGCCAGGCTTCTCATGCCGGAGGACGAGATCCTCGTCGCCGGCCCCGGCGCACGGCGTTTCGCGGCCGAAAAAGGCGCCGAGCTGTGCGACCCCGAGGAACTGG
This sequence comes from Sphingosinicella terrae, assembly GCF_003347635.1. Taxonomy (GTDB): domain Bacteria; phylum Pseudomonadota; class Alphaproteobacteria; order Sphingomonadales; family Sphingomonadaceae; genus Allosphingosinicella; species Allosphingosinicella terrae. Next base: position 643,626 of record NZ_QDFY01000001.1, on the reverse strand, counting down.
TCGTTGAAAAGCAGCGCCGGGAGCTGGCCGAGCACGACACGGTCGGTGCCGTTGCGCTCGATACGGCAGGCAACCTGGCTGCGGCGACCTCCACCGGTGGCCTTCCCGGCGCGAAGCCGGGACGGATGGCCGACAGCGCCCTCCCCGGCTGCGGCTATTATGCGGACAATGCGATCGGCGCGCTGGCGCTCTCCGGCAAGGGCGAGGCGATCGCGCGGCTCGCCATCTCCTCGGAGGTCATCCGGCTGATGCCGGAAATCGGGCCGGAAGCGGCGCTGGAGCGCCCGCTGTCGAAATTGCCGCATCTCGGCGGCGACGGCGGCGGCATCGCCATCCGAAAGGACGGCGCGATCGGCTGGTGGCACAATAGCCCCCATTTCGCCGTTGCAACGGCAAGCGCCGCGCAGCCCGCCGGCCGCGTCTGGCTGAACAAGGACGAAGCATGACCGATTCGCGCCGGCAAGGCTGCCTGATCATCATCGGTGGAGGCGAGGACCGCGATCCGAAGGGGCGGCGGACCATCCTGCGCGAGGTCGCTCGAAAAATACACGGTGGCAAGCTGGTCCTCGCCACCGTCGCCAGCCATCAGCCGGAAGGCTATTTCGACGAGTATGAGACGGCATTCGGCGATCTCGACATCGGCGAGCTGGTCGAGCTCTATGTCGAGGATCGCTGCGAGGCCGGGGATCGCGACAAGCTCCTGGTGCTCGACGATGCCGCCGGCATCTTCTTCTCCGGCGGCGACCAGCTTCGCATCACCAGCCAGATCGGCGACAGCGGAATCGAGGCCAAGGTGCGGGCGCTGTTCGACCGTGGCGGCGTCATCGCCGGCACCTCCGCCGGGGCTTCGGTGATGAGCGACGTCATGCTTGTCCGCGGCACCAGCGCCGAGACCCATCGGATCGGTGATCTCCACATGGCGCCCGGCCTCGGACTGATCCGCGACGTCATCATCGATCAGCATTTTGCCGAGCGCGGCCGTTTTGGCCGGCTGATCGGCGCCGTCGCGCACAATCCGCGCATCCTCGGCATCGGCATAGACGAGGATACGGCGGCGTTGGTCGAAGGCGACCGCTTCGAGGTGATCGGCAGCGGCGCCGTCTATGTCGTCGACGGTGCGGGCGTCACCCACAGCAACGTTGCCGAGGCGGATCTCGATCGGGTCCTCTCCATGCACGGCGTTCGTGTCCACGTGCTCGGCACCGGCGACCGCTTCGACCTGCGCGAGCGAAAGCCGATCCCGGCACGCGAATAGCCTCGCGACGGGACGGCCGGCTGCGACCGCAGCCCGAAGTCCAGCCGCCCCCTTCCTTGATCGCCGCCGAACCGCTACCGCCCGCTCGAACTCGAGACGGGGAAGAAGATGGCGGAACCGACGATCAGGACCTTCGACTGGGCGGACCCCTTCGCCCTCGATGCGCAGCTTTCGGACGAGGAGCGGATGGTCCGCGACACCGCCGAGGCCTTTTCGCGCGAGAAGCTCCAGCCACGCGTCACCAGCGCCTATCTCGACGAGCGGTTCGACCGCGAGATCATGAGCGAGATGGGTGAGCTTGGCCTGATCGGAGCGACGATTGCGCCCGAATATGGCGGCGCCGGTCTCAATTATGTGAGCTACGGCCTGATCGCCCGCGCCGTCGAGCGCGTCGACTCGGGCTACCGGTCGGCCATGTCGGTCCAGTCCTCGCTCGTCATGCACCCCATCAACGCCTACGGCACCGATGAGCAGAAGCGGAAATATCTTCCGAAGCTGGCCACCGGCGAGTGGGTCGGCTGCTTCGGCCTTACCGAGCCCGATGCCGGCTCCGACCCCGGATCCATGCGCACGCGCGCCGGAAAGATCGACGGCGGCTACCGCCTGTCCGGCGCCAAGATGTGGATCACCAACTCTCCCATCGCCGACGTCTTCATCGTCTGGGCAAAGTCGGACGCGCATGACGGCCGGATCAAGGGCTTCATCCTCGAGAAAGGGATGAAGGGCCTCAGCGCGCCGAAGATCGGGGAGAAATTGTCGCTGCGCGCCTCGATCACCGGTGAGGTGGTGATGGACGGGGTCGAGGTGCCGGAGGAGAATCTTCTTCCCAATGTCAGCGGCCTCGCCGGGCCGTTCGGATGCCTCAACCGCGCCCGCTATGGAATCGCGTGGGGATCGATGGGGGCGGCGGAAGCCTGCTACGAGGCCGCCCGCCGCTATACGCTGGAGCGCAAGCAGTTCGGCCGTCCGCTCGCCGCCACCCAGCTCGTCCAGCTCAAGCTCGCCAACATGGCGACCGAGATTGCGCTCGGCCTGCAGGCGGCGCTTCGGGTCGGCCGCCGGATCGACGAGGGCGAGCTCGTTCCCGAGGCGATCAGCCTGATCAAGCGCAACAATGTCGGCAAGGCGCTCGACATCGCCCGCGTCGCCCGCGACATGCACGGCGGCAACGGCATCAGCGCCGAGTTCCAGGTGATGCGCCACGCCGCCAATCTCGAGACGGTGAACACCTATGAGGGCACGCACGACGTCCATGCCCTCATCCTCGGCCGGGCGATCACCGGCCTCGCCGCTTTCTGAAGCGAGGTCCGGATGGACAAGCCGCTCAAGGGCCTCAAGGTCGTCGAGCTCGCCCGCATCCTTGCCGGTCCGTGGGCGGGCCAGCTCCTCGCCGACCTCGGGGCGGAGGTGGTCAAGGTCGAGCGTCCCGGCTCGGGAGACGATACCCGGGCCTGGGGGCCGCCCTTCGCCGCCGACGGCGCCGCCGCCTATTTCCACAGCTGCAATCGCGGAAAGTGCTCGATCGCGATCGATCTCGAGGACGAGGAGGGGCAGGCCCAGGTGCGCGCGCTCGTCCGCGAGGCCGACATCCTGATCGAGAATTTCAAGGCGGGCGGCCTCGCCAAATACGGCCTCGATTTTGCCACTCTCGAGACGGTCAATCCTCGCTTGATCTACTGCTCGATCACCGGCTTCGGCCAGGACGGCCCCTATGCCGCCCGCGCCGGCTACGACTTCATGATCCAGGGCATGGGCGGGATCATGGACCTGACCGGGGAGCCCGAGGGGACGCCTCAGAAGATCGGGGTCGCCTTCGCCGACATCTTCACCGGCGTCTATTCGGCGACGGCCATCCTTGCCGCGCTGCGTGGGCGCGAAGAGACCGGGCGCGGCTGCCATATCGACATGGCCCTCCTCGACACCCAGGTCGCAGTGCTGGCCAATCAGGCGATGAACTATCTGGTGTCCGGCGAGGCGCCCCACCGCCTCGGTAACGCCCATCCCAACATCGCGCCCTATCAGACCTTCGCCGTGGCCGACGGTCACCTGATCGTCGCCGTCGGCAATGACGGCCAGTTCCGCCGGCTGTGCGCGCTGCTCGGCCGTCCCGAGCTCGGCGCCGACCCGCGATTCGCCACCAATTCCGACCGGGTCGGAAATCGCGCGGCGCTGACCGGCGCGCTCGAGCCGGCTATAGCCACCTATCGCCGCGATGATCTCCTCGCCGCCCTCGCCGGCGCCGGGATCCCGGCCGGGCCGATCAACGATGTCGCCCAGGTCTTCGCCGATCCGCAGGTTCTGGCGCGGGGCCTTCGGATCGATCGCGGCGGCATCCCCGGGGTCGCGTCGCCGATCGTGATCGATGGCCGGCGTCAGGTCGCGGACGCTCCCAGTCCTCCGCTGCCGCCAGGACCGCAGGGCAGCACGCACGACTGAAATGCAGCGCGAACAGGAAGTTGCGTTCGACTTCTGGTTCGTCTACCGCCCCCGTCTGCGTTCACCGGGGGTGGAGAATCATCTATGAGGAAGCTGGCTTTTCTGGCCGCGGGCCTGTTTGTTTCGACGGCTGCCTTGGCGCAGGATCAGAACGGAACGTCTGGTGAGGGCGGATCGCAGCAGCGCAATGAGGCGCAGCGGCCGACGAATGCCGAGAGCAATGCCGATAGCGAGCGTCTGATCTGCCGCATGGTCGCGCGGACCGAAAGCCGGCTGAGCCGGCGCCGTGAATGCCGCACCCGCGCCGAGTGGAACAATCTCAGCCATCTCGACGACTGAGGTGCGTCTGGTCGGTCCGCCGCGCCTGATCAGGCGCGGCGCCGCCGGAACAGTTCGATCGGCTCGCCGCGATAGGTCGCCGTCTCGCGCTCGCTGAAGCCGGCTTTCTCGGCGACACGGATCGAGGCGCCGTTACCGGCGTCGATGATCGCGACGACCTGCGGCGCGACCAGGGCCACATCGGCCCACTTGAGTCCGGCCGCGACCGCTTCGCTGGCATAGCCAAGGCCGTGCGCTCCCGGGGCGAAGATCCAGCCCATCTCGGGCAAGCCTTCGATGGACGGCTCCATCGCCCGCTTGAAATCGGCGAACCCGACCTGCCCGATCATGGCGCCGTCCTCGCGCCGCTCCACCGCCCAATAGCCGTAGCCGAGCACGGTCCAGAGGCCGGCAGCGCCGATGACGCGCCGCCAGGCCTCCTCGCGCGAAAGCGCCACGCCGCCGACGTGACGCATGACCAGGGGGTCGCTGAGCATCGCGGCCTGGGGCTCGAGATCCTCTTCGCGAAAGCCGCGCAGCACCAGCCGCGCCGTCTCGATCCGAGGCGCGGCACGATGGGGAATCCCGACCGTTTCCGGGCCGACGATCGGCCCGGAAGCGCCGATCGTCATTTCTTGCCGAGAGTCAGGCCGCCGAAGCGCTTGTTGAAGCGGGCGACCTGGCCGCCCTGATCGAGCATGCGGGAGCCACCGCCGGTCCACGCCGGATGCACTTTGGGATCGATGTCGAGCTGAAGCGTGTCGCCTTCCTTGCCCCAGGTCGAGCGGGTCTCGAACACGGTGCCGTCGGTCATCTGCACCTTGATCATGTGGTAATCGGGGTGGGTTCCGGTCTTCATGTCGTTGTTCTTTCGTGATTTTGGCTGGTTCCGACCAGCCTCGAGAGCAATCAGAGGGGCGATCTAGCGACTGCGGCCGAGATTGACAAGGTTCGGACGAACGCTCTAGCTCGCCGCGCGAAGGTGCCGCCCCTCGAAAGGCGGTGAAAATGGGAAGCCGGTGAGAATCCGGCGCTGTGCCCGCAACTGTAAGCGGAGAGCCCCTCCCCTCCAAGTGGGGAGCGAGCCATTTCGGGTCTTCCACCCGAGACGGCTCAGGCAAGGACCCGCGAGTCAGGAGACCTGCCTTCGCCGTCGTCCGCACCCGGCCGGGATCAGCCTGCGGTGCGTGGCGTCGGACGGCAACGGCCGTGCGGCTCCTCCGAGACGACAGTGAACGTCGTTGGAGGAACCGAACATGCTGCCTATTTCGATCATTGCTCTTGCCGCCGCGGCCCAGGCCGAGCCGGCGATCGTCGTCACCGCGTCTCGCGAGCCCTCGGCCGCGGACGCCGCACCGGCTTCAAGCACGATCCTGCCCGAACCCCTGATCGAGCGCCTGTCTCTGCCTTCGGCCGCCGACTTGCTCAGGCTGACCCCAGGCGTGTCCGTGGCGACCACCGGGCCGCGGGGAACGCAGACGCAGCTGCGCCTGCGCGGCGCCGAGGCCGGCCACACGCTGCTGTTCGTCGACGGCATCCGCTTCAACGACCCCGCCGCCGGCAACGAGCCGCGCTTCGAGCTGCTCTCGGCCGACCTCCTGGCGCGGCTCGAGATCGTCCGCGGACCGCAATCGGCTCTATGGGGCGCGGAGGCGCTCGGCGGGGTCATCGCGGCGGAGACGGCCGATCCCCTGCGCCGCCGCGGCTTCGACGGCCTTGCCGAATATGGAAGCCTCGACAGCGTCCGCCTGCTTGGCCGCGCCGCCCTTGGCAGCGAGACCACCGGCGTGACCGCCGCCGCCGGCTGGCAGAGCAGCGACGGCATAGACTCGTTCGGCGCCGGCGGTGAGCGTGACGGCTTCGATCAGCTCATGCTGAGCGCGAAGGCCGTCCACCATGCCGGCGCCGTCGAGCTGGGCGCGGTCGGTTACTGGATCGAGGGCCTCAGCGAGTTTGACGGGAGCGATCCCGTCACCTTCCTGCGCGCCGACACGCTCGACGAGACGGAGAACCGGATCGGCGCCGTTCGCGCCTGGGCGCGCGGGGAGTGGGACGACTGGTCGGCGCAGGCGGAGGTCGCCTATCTCGACAGCGCCAACCGCAATCGTCTCGACGACACGCCGGTCAATGCCACGTTCGGCGATCGGCTGAGCCTCGGCGCCCAGGTGACGCGGCAGATCGGCCGCCATCGGATGACCGCCGCGGTCGACCATCAGGCAGAGGATTTCCGCGCCCGTGACACCGGCTTCGGCGGCGCGACCGACCAGGAGCGCTCGCGTAGCCTGACCGGCCTGGTCGGCGAATGGCGGGCCGACTGGAACGACGTCGTCGCCACTGATCTCGCCGTGCGCCACGACAGCTTCAGCGCCTTCGCCGATGCGACCACCTTCCGCGCCGCCTTGCTCGTCCGCCCCGCCCGGGGCTGGGTCCTTCATGGCGCCTATGGCGAGGGGATCGCGCAGCCGACCTTCTACGACCTCTATGGCTTCTTCCCCGCCACCTTCGTCGGCAATCCGGCGCTCAGGCCGGAACGCTCCCGCGCCTGGGAAGTGGGCCTGCGGTGGCAAGGGCGGGACGTGAGCCTCGGGCTGACCGGCTTCAGCGCCCGACTGCGCGATGAGATCATCGACGTCTTCGACCCCGACACCTTCCTGTCCAGCACCGCCAACGCCGACGGCCGCAGCCGCCGGGACGGGATCGAGTTCGAGGCGGAATGGCGCCATGCCGAATGGCTTGTCCTCGGCGCAAACTACACGTTCATCGATGCCGGCGAGCAGCGCGTCTCCGGCACCGACCTGGTCAGGGAAGTGCGCCGCCCGCGCCATAGCGCCAACCTGGTCGCCCATGGCGAGAGCGGCCGCCTGCGCTGGGGAGCTTCGCTCGCCTATGTCGGAGCGCGCCGTGACACCGATTTCGATCTGTTCCCGGCTCGGACGGTGAGTCTGGGTGATTATGCGCTCGCCTCGTTGAATGTCGGCTGGCGCGTGCTGCCGCAGCTGGAGCTGTATGGCCGGATCGAGAATGCCTTCGACTCGGACTATCAGGACGTGGTGGGGTATAATACGGCGGGACGGACGGTGCATGCGGGTCTTCGCGTCGCTTTTGGCGATTAGCCTGGCGCTGGCGGCGGCGGCCTGCGACCCGGCCGTGCCGCCGGCCGCGGCCGTGCGTGCGGCCGCCCCGGTGCCCGCGGACCGGCCGATGCGCGTCGCCTCGCTCAATCTGTGCACCGACGAACTGCTGCTCGCGCTCGCCGCACCCGAGCAGATCGTCTCGGTGACCCATCTTGCCCGCAGCGAGGCGGAAACACCCTTGTGGCGGCTCGGGCGCCGCCATCGCCGCAACGACGGTACCCTGCTTTCGGTCGCTCCGCTCCGCCCCGACCTCGTCGTCACCGTGGGTGGCGGCGGACGCGATCGGCTGCGCATTGCCGAGCAGCTCGGCATTGCGACCCTCGACCTCCCCTTCTCGCAGAGCCTCGACGACGTCGAGCGGAGCATCAGGCGCGTGGCGGCGGCGCTCGGTCGACCGACGGCCGGCGAGGCGCTGCTGCAGCGGCTGGCGCGGCTCGAGGCCAGTCCCCCGGCGACGCGCCGCGACGCGCTCTGGCTTGGCGGAGGCGGGCGCACCTACGCCGCCCACGGCCTGGGCGCCGAGTGGATGGCGCTGGCCGGCCTCGCACAGCGACCGGTGACCGGCGATCGCGTCGGGCTGGAGACCCTCATCGTCAGCCCACCGGACGTGCTGCTGCGCAGCGACTATCGTGTCGGCCAATATTCCGGCGAACAGAAGTGGCTCGAACATCCTGCCGCCCGCCACGCCCGCGCCGGACGCACCCTCGCCACGGACGGACGGCGCTGGACCTGCATGGGTCCGCTCCTCATCGACGAGGTCGAGCGGTTGCGGCGGGAGCTCGCGCGGTGAGGGCCACGCTCTCCTTGCTCTCCTCGTTGCTGGTCGCGGCATTCCTCCTGTCGCTGCTGCTGCCTTGGGCGCCGCTCGCCGCCTTGTTCGAGCAGGATCGGGACCTCGCCTGGGGCGTGCTGGCCGAGCTCAGGCTGCCGCGCGCCGCGCTGGCGCTGATCTACGGCGCCGCGCTCGGCGCATCGGGTGCGGCGATCCAGGCGCTGTTCGCCAACCCGCTCGCGTCCCCGGACCTCACTGGCACGACCAGCGGCGCCGCGCTCGGCGCGGTGGTGACCGCCTACCTGATCGGCTTCTCTTCGCCGATCGCGCTGTCGGTCGGCGCGGTCGCCGGAGCGCTCGGCGCCCTGGCGCTGCTCCTGCTGCTCGCCGGCCCGCGCGCCGAGACCGCGACCCTGCTCCTCGCGGGGCTGGCGATCAGCGCGCTCGCCGGGGCCCTCACCACCCTGGCGCTGGCGCTCGCCCCCTCCCCCTTCGCATTCTACGACGCCTATGACTGGCTGATGGGTTCGCTCGCCGATCGCAGCCTCGCCCAGACCGCCTTTGCCGGTGTTCCGGCGCTGGTCATGATCGTCTGGCTGCTGCGGCTGGTCCGGCCGCTGGACAGCCTCGCGCTCGGCGAGGAGGTCGCCCAGTCGCTCGGGCACGACATATTGGGGCTGCGTATCCGCATCGTCTGCCTGACGGCCCTCGGGGTCGGGGCCTGCGTCGCGATTTGCGGCGCGATAGGATTCATCGGCCTGGTCGCGCCTATCTTCGCCCGACGACTCAGCCACAGTCATCCCGGCCGCGCAATCCTGCCCGCCGCCGCCATCGGGGCGCTGCTGCTCATCGCCGCCGACCTCGTCTCACGGCTGGCGCCGCTCGGCAGGACATTGCCGATCGGCGTCGTCACCGCTTTGCTCGGAGCCCCCTTCTTCCTGTGGCTGGTCGCCCATATGCGCTGGCGGCTCGGCGCGTCATGATGCGGCTCGAAGCGACCGGGCTCGCGCTGCCGGGGCGTCTCGACGAGACCGGGCTGACGCTCGCCGCCGGCGAGATGACCTGCCTCATCGGACCCAATGGCAGCGGCAAGACCAGCCTCCTCCACGCGCTTGCCGGCATCGGCCACCCGGCAGGCGAGGTGAGGATCGACGGCGCTGACCCCCGCCGTGCGATCGCGGCACGGCGCGCGCGGCTGATCGCCTACCTTCCCGCGACCCGAGAGCTTCGCTGGCCGCTGGCGGCGCGTGACCTCGTCCTTCTCGGCGGCGCCGACGAAGGGGAAGCCCTGGCGGCGATGTCCGACCTGGACCTCGAGGCGGTCGCCGACCGCCGCGTGGACCGTCTGTCGACCGGCGAGCGGAGCCGGGTCCTGATCGCCCGAGCGCTGGCGCCGCGGCCGAGACTGTTGCTGCTCGACGAGCCGACGGCGAATCTCGATCCGCTCTGGCAGATCCGGCTGATGGACATGCTGAAGCTCAGCCTGCGCGAGCATGACCAGACGGCGCTCGTCGCCATTCACGATCTCGACGCCGCCGCCCGCTTCGGCGACCGGCTGATCGTCATGGACAAGGGGCAGATCGCGGCGGACGGGACTCCTCAGGCGATCTTCGCCGGGCCGTGGATCGCGGATATTTTCGGGATCGAGAAGCGAGACGGCGTCTGGCAGCCGGCCGCGTGAGCTGAGGCTGCGCGCCGCTGCGGAGCGAGATGCCCTGGGCCGGGCCTGGTTTCGGCCCTCAATCCTTCGGCGGATCGGCGATCATCGCGGTGAAATTGGCCTCGGCGGCAAGCTTGTCGCCGATGAGGGCACGGCCTGCGAACTTGCAGACGCTGGCGCGCTTCTGGACGAACTCGACTTCCAGCCGGAGCAGAACGCCGGGTTCGACCGGTGTGCGGAACTTGGCGCCATCGATCGCCATGAAATAGACCAGCTTCCCCGTTCCCGAGAGTCCGAGCGATTCAACGGCGAGGACGCCCGCGGCCTGGGCCAGCGCCTCGACGATGAGAACGCCCGGCATGATCGGACGGTCGGGAAAATGCCCGGTGAAGAAGGGCTCGTTGATCGTCACCGCCTTGATGGCGACGATCTTCTCGTCGACGGTCAGTTCCTCGACGCGGTCGACGAGCAGCATCGGAAACCGATGCGGCAGCGCCGCCATCACCCGCCTGACGTCGAGCGGAGCTCGCGCGGACGGCGTGACGGCGGCGCTGGTCGGTTCCAGCATCAGCGGCCCTGCGGGCGCTGCTGCTGCTGTTGGGCCGGCTGCTGCGCAGGCTGTTGCTGCGGCGGCGGCGCGTTGACGTTGAACGCCGTCGAGTTGGCGTTCATCAGCTGCAGGACGGAATCGGTGATGTCGAGCGCCGGATTGTGGGCGAGCGTGGTGCTGACGTCGACGGCGAGGTTGGCGCCGCGCTGGCGGACGACCTGGCCGACCAGCGGGTCCATACGCTCCAGTATCTGCTGGACGACGAAGCTCTGATTGCGGCGCAGCTGCTCCTGGCGGGGGCCGAGCTCAGTCGCCGCGGCCTGCTGATTGGTCCGGAACGTCTGGATGCGCTGCTGGAGCGCCGCGTCGGGCTGGCCGCCCTGCGGCAGGGCGCGGAGCGCCGTCTCGATCGCCTGCTCCTCGGTCTGCAGCGGCGTGCTGAGCTGTTGGGCGCGCTGCTGGAACTGAGTGACCTGAGCCTGGAGCTGCTGCTGGGCGGCGACGCACTGCGTGCAGCTCTGCGCGATCCGGTCGCGATCGACGATGGCGACGATCGCCGGCGGGATGTTCTGCGCCTGGGCGGCCACGGGGGCGATCAGGGCAAGCGCGGCAACAGCCGCGCCGAAGGTGAGTTTGTTCATCAGAATGCGGTCCCTACGTTGAAAGTGAAGAGCTTGGTGTCGTCACCCGGCTCCGAGATGAGCGCCTTGGCAATATCGATCCTGAACGGGCCGAAGGGCGAATTCCAGTTGACGCCGAAGCCGACCGATACGCGCGGGCTCGGCGTGTTGCCGAGGAACACCTCGCGGAAGGGCTGGAGCACCTGCGTCTGCAGAAGATTGGTGCCGGCCGGGCAGCTCGCGCCTGTCGGAATCGGGGTCACCGTCGGGCTGGCGCCGCCGGTGGTGCACTGGCGCAGGCCCTCGGACGTCAGGACGTCGCGGAACAGCCGCGGATCGCCAGGCGGGATGTCGTTGGTGGCGGGGCGGCGAATGCCCCAGAGCGCGCCGACGTCGACGAAGATCGACGGGCGCAGTCCGAGGTCGCGGGCGCCGGCGCCGAGCGGGATCTCGAGCTCGGCCCGACCGAGATAATAGGCTCGGCCGCCGAGCGAGTCGTCGACGATGCTGTTGCGGTCGGTGTTGAAGGTCGGGTTGCCATCGTCGTCGAGGATCGGCGTTCCGTCGGGATTGGTCAGATAGAAGAGGCGCTGGATGCGCGGGCCGACGCCGCGAATGTCGAAGCCGCGGATCTGCGGGTTGCCGAGGAAGAACCGGTCTGTGAGGCGCACTGGATCGCGATTGGGGCCGCCATCCTCGAAGCTGTGGATGTAGCCCCCCTCGGCCGACACCGAGAAAATGAAGTTGTTCCAGACGTTCCAGTATTTCGCGGCGTTGAAGCGGCTGCGCAGATAGCGGGTGTCGCCGCCCAGGCCGGCGAAATCCTGGCTGAACAGCAGGCGCTCGCCGCGGGTCGGGCGGATCGAGTTGTTCAGGGTGCTGTAGAGCAGCGAATAGCCGACGCTTGAGGTCAGGCGATCGCCGATCACGTCGCACAGATAGCGGCCGGCGCGGAACGGATCGCAGACCGGCGGCAGCGGCCCTGACCCGTCGGGATCGGTGAAGAAGACGTCCTCGGACAGCGTCACCTCGTCGTAGACGAGGCCATAACGCAGGGCGAGGCTCAGATTCTCGGTGAGCGGCACGCCGGCGCGGAGCTGGCCGCCGGTGCTGACCTGCTCGTAGGTGGTCTCGCGATTGTTGTTGAAGAAGTTGAAGCTGTTCAGGTCGCGTCGGAAGATGTCGAAGCCGACGGCGATGTTGCGATCGAACAGATAGGGCTCGGTGAAGCCGAGCTCGATCGACTTCGAATAGCTCGAATAATTGACCGCGGCGCGCAGCTCCTGGCCGAGCCCGCGGAAATTCCGCTGCCGGATCGACAGGTTTACCAGGAACCGCTCGAGGCTGGAGAAGCCCGCGGAGAATTGCAGCTCGCCGGTGGCGCGCTCCTCGACGGCGACGCCGAGCACGACGCGGTCCGGCGCCGAGCCCTGCTCCTGGGTGATTTCCAGATTCTCCTGGAAGAAGCCGAGCGATTGGATGCGGTCGCGCGAGCGGCTGACCCGGACGCTGTTGAACGGATCGCCCTCGGCAAGGCGGAATTCGCGGCGGACCACCTTGTCCTGGGTGACGGTGTTGCCGCTGATGTCGATCCGCTCGACATAGACGCGCGGCGTCTCGGCGACCCGGAAGGTGATCCCCATGGTGAGGCCCTCGCGGTCGCGGTCATATTGCGGCCGCACGTCGGCGAAGGCGTATCCGAACAGACCGGCGAGCTCGTTGAGGCTGGTGACCGTGTCCTCGACCTGCTGGGCGTTGAACCAGTCGCCCTGCTCCATCGGCAGCGTGCGCTGGAGCTGCTCGGCGTTGAAGTCGCGAATGTCGCTCTGCACGCTCACCGGTCCGAACCGATAGCGATCGCCTTCCTCGACGACATAGGTGATGATGAAGTCGCGCCGGTCGGGCGTCAGCTCGGCGACGGCCGACACGACGCGGAAATCGGCATAGCCCTGGGTCAGATAGAATTGCCGCAGCTTCTGCTGGTCGAAGGCGAGGCGATCGGGATCGTAGGTGTCGTTCGACCCGAAGATGTTCCACCAGCGCGCCTCGCGCGTCGCCATCTCCTGGACGAGGCGGTTGTCGCCGAAGCGCTCGTTGCCGATGATGTTGATCTGGCGGACCTTCGAGCGCGGCCCCTCGTCGATCTCGAAGACGACGTCGACGCGGTTCTGGTCGAGCTCGACGATCTGCGGCTCGACCCGGGCGGCGTAGCGGCCCTGGCGCCGATAGAGCTCGATGATCCGGGCGACGTCGGCGCGGGCCCGGGAGCGGGTGAAGATCTGGCGCGGCGAAAGCCGGATCTCGGGGGCGATCTTGTCGTCCTTGAGCCGGCGATTGCCCTCGAGGATGATGCGGTTGATGACAGGATTCTCGCGCACCTCGACGACGATGTCGCCGGTGTCGACGCCACGGATCTGGACGTCGGCGAACAATTCTGTGGCGAGCAATTCCCGCAACGCCTGGTCGAGACGCTCGTTATTGTAGGGCTCGCCCGGCCGCAGCGCGGTGTAGGAAAGGACGGTCTCCGCCTCCAGGCGCTGATTGCCGGACACGATGAGGGTGCGGATGGTGCGGGCGGGCTCCGCCGCGACCGGCGAAGGCGCGGCGACGTCGGGGATCTGCGCCGTGGCCGCCGGCGGCGCGGTCTGGGCGCTCGCAGGCACGGCGAGGCCGCCGAGAACGGTGCCGACGAGGAGCGCCGCGCAATACTTCTTGCCTGTGGGAAATGCTTGGTTGGCCGTCACGCGTCCCCGCCCTTTGATTACTCACCGGCGGTCCGCCGGCCCGATCCCTGTCGTCGCTCGCCCTGCCCCAACAATCTCAGCCGATCAAGCCGCCAAGCCGGGTAAAGAGGCCAAAAGAGGCCAGGTCGTTGAACGTGACGAAAATCATCAGCGCCAGCAGCACCGCAAGCCCAGTCCTGAACGCCCATTCCTGGGCTTCGGCATTGAGTGGCTTACGCCTCACTCCTTCGATCGCGTAGAACAGCAGGTGCCCGCCATCCAGCAGCGGGATTGGCAAGAGGTTGATGAATCCGAGATTAATCGACACGACGATCATCAGCCAGAAGAAGTTGATCCAGCCGAGACTGGCCTGCTGGCCCGAGACTTCGGCGATCTTGAGCGGGCCGCCCAGTTCTTTCACCGAACGCTGCCCGGTCACCACCTGGCCGAGCGCGACCACCATCGTCTCGACCGTGTCGGCGGTGGCCTTGATCGCCGCGCCCGGAAGCTGGTGGAGCGGCAAGGTCGTATATTCGAACGAACTGGTCCTGAGGCCGATGACGCCGATCCGGGCCTCGTTGCCGAACTCGTCCCGCCTGACCTCCGCCCGCGAAACGGCATTCACCTCGACCCTCTGCCCTGCCCGCTCGACCACGAAGCGCATCGGCTGGTCCGGGCGCAAGCTGACATAGGAGACGAGGTCGGCGAAGGTATCGATCCGGTTGCCGTTCACCTCGAGCACCTCGTCGCCGGACGTGAATCCGGCAGCGGCAGCGGGACTGCCCGGCTGGACGTCGGAAACGATCGCCGCGCTCGATGGATAGCCCATCGTGGCGAAGACGATCATCAAGGCGACGACCGCGAACAGGAAATTGGTCAGCGGCCCGGCGAAGACGATGATGAAGCGCTGCCACACCTTCTTCGACTGGAAGGTCTCGGCGCGCTCGGCGGCGGGAAGCGCCAGCCACTCGTCGGACGGCGTGCTTGCCGGGTTCATGTCTCCCTTGAAGCGGACATAGCCGCCGAGCGGCAGCCAGCCGACCTTCCAGCGCGTTCCGCGCCGGTCGGTCCAGCCGAACATCTCGCGTCCGAAGCCGATCGAGAAGGCCTCCGCCTTCACGCCGAACCAGCGGCCGGCGAAATAATGTCCGAGCTCATGGATGAAGATGAGCGGCCCGATGACGAGCAGGAAGGAAGCGATCGTGAAGACCAAACCGGGGTTGTTCAAAGCGAGAACTTTCCTGCTGCATCGGCGGCGATCCGCCTGGCCTGCCGATCGATTTCGAGCACCTCGTCGATCGACGAAGGCGCGTCCGGATCGTAGCTTGCCAGAACCTCACCCACCACGGATGCGATATCGAGGAAGCCAAGCCGGCTTTCAAGGAAGGCGGCGACAACTATCTCGTTGGCGGCATTGAGAATAGCGGGCTTGGCACCGCCCTCGCGCAACGCCGTGCGGGCGAGGCCGAGCGCCGGGAAGCGCTCCAGGTCGGGCGCCTCGAAGCCGAGCGTCCCGATCCTGACGAGGTCGAGCCGCTCGCACTTTGTCTCCATCCGCTCCGGCCAGGCGAGCGTATAGGCGATCGGGATGCGCATGTCCGGCGCCCCCAATTGGGCGAGCACCGAGCCGTCGGCATATTCGACCAGCGAGTGGATCACCGACTGGGGATGGACGACGATTTCGATCGCCTCCTCCCCCACCGGGAAAAGATGGTAGGCTTCGATCAGTTCGAGGCCCTTGTTCATCAGGGTCGCGGAATCGACCGAGATCTTGGCGCCCATCGACCAATTGGGGTGGGCGACGGCTTCGGCCGGCGTCGCGCGGCGCATGGCCTCGAGGCTGCGGCAGCGGAATGGGCCGCCGCTCGCGGTCAGGATGATCCGCCGCACGCTCGTCGGATGCGCCCGGTCGAAGCATTGGTAGATGGCATTATGCTCGGAATCGACCGGTAGCAGGGTTGCGCCGCTGGCGGCGGCGGCGCGGGTCATCAGCGCGCCCGCCGAGACCAGGGCCTCCTTGTTGGCGAGGGCGAGCGTTCGGCCGTCCTCCAGCGCCCGCATCACCGGCTTGAGCCCGGCGGTGCCGACGATCGCCGCCATCGTCCAATCGGCGCCGGCACCGGCGGCGTCGATCGTCGCCGCCTCCCCGGCCTGCGCTTCGACGCCGGTGCCGGCGAGCGCGTCGCGCAGCGCCGGATAGGCCGCCTCCTCGCCGATCACCGCGAGCTGCGGCCTGAATGAGCGGGCGAGTTCGGCCAGCGCCGCCACGTCCCGGCCGGCTGTCAGCGCGACGATGTCGTACTTGTCGCGCTCGCCGGCGATGAGATCGAGTGTCGAGCGGCCGACCGATCCGGTCGCGCCGAGGATGGTCACGCTCCGCCGCTCGCTCACGCCGTCCACAGGCCCGCCATCAGCAGGAGCGTCGTCGCCAGCACCACCGCGAGCAGACCGTCCAGCCGGTCGAGGACGCCGCCATGGCCGGGAAGCAGCGTCCCGCTGTCCTTGACCCCGGCGCGTCGCTTTACCCAGCTCTCGTAGAGATCGCCCGCCTGAGCGATCGCCCCCATCGGCCCGCCGATCCATCGGAACAGCGGCTCGAGGTCGAAATACCAGGCGGTGAGCCAGCCGAGCAAGGCGGCGCCGGCGACGCCCCCGATCAGCCCCGCCCAGGTCTTGTTCGGGCTGATCCGCGGTGCGAGCTTCGGCCCGCCGATAGACCGGCCGGCAAAATAAGCGAAGATGTCGGTCGCCCAGGTGACCACGAACACCCAAAGGACGAGAACCTCCCAGACCCAGCTCAAGCTGACCATCGCGAAGGTCGGTATGCCGACATAGGCCATGCCGCCGATCATCGCGAGGCGGCGGCTGAGCAGGCCGATCAGCAGCGCCGCCAGCGCGACCGCGCCGAAGGCGAGCCAGTTCGGGCTCAAGGTCTGATCGTCGACGAACGCGACCATCGCCCCGCTCGCCGGATCGTACATCCAGTCGGCCGAGCCGGCGGGGTAGAGATATTCGGCGCCGACGAGCAGGATCGCCGCCAGCAAGGCAGCGCCGAGCCAGGCCCATAAGCGTGGCACGCGGTGCATGTCCGCCCATTCGACGATCATCACCGCGGCAGCGGCGGCAGCGAGCGCCCGGAACGGCCAGCCGCCGAGCCAGGTCGCCGCCACGGCGACCGCGATCATCGCGATCCCGGCGGCGAAGCGGGTCGGCAGGTCCGACCCCGGGACCGGCGTTCCGGCCTGGCTCACAAGCCGCCGTAGCGGCGCTCGCGCCGCGCATATTCGCTCAATGCCGCGCGCATCGCCTCGCCGTCGAAATCGGGCCACAGCGTGTCCACGAACAGCAATTCGGCATAGGCCGCCTGCCAGAGCAGGAAATTCGACAGCCTCTGCTCGCCCGAGGTGCGGATGAGCAGGTCGAGCGGCGGCAGGCCATGCGTGTCGAGCGCCGCCTCGATCCGCTCCTCGTCGATCTGGTCCGGCTCGAGCGTTCCGCGGGCGACCTCGCCTGCCAGCCGGCGCGTCGCCTGCACCAGTTCGCCGCGCGCGCCGTAATTGAGGGCGATGGCGACGGTCATCCGGTCATTGCCGGCGGTCCGTGCCACGGCATCGTCGACGAGCCTGGCCACGTCCGATTCGAACGCCTTGTGATCGCCCAGGATCTTGAGGCGGATCCCTTCCTTGTGAAGGCTGTCCAGCTCCTTCTGCACATAGAATCTCAACAAGCCGGTCAGGTCGCTGATCTCGGCCGCGGGGCGGCGCCAATTCTCCGAGGAGAAGGCGTAGAGGGTGAGGCATTCGACGCCCGCCTCGCCGGCGGCACGCACTGCCTTACGGGCCGCCTCGGCGCCTGCGCGATGGCCGGCCGAGCGCGGCAGGCCGCGCGCCTTCGCCCAGCGCCCATTGCCGTCCATGATGATCGCGACGTGGCGCGGGATCGCGGCGCCGGCCCCGGTCGCCTCCCGCCGCAGCTGCGTGTCCGGGCCGGCGGTCGGCGTCACCGCTGCAGAATTTCCTTGTCCTTGGCGGCTAGCGTCTGGTCGATCTCGGCGGTGGCCTCGTCGGTGAGCTTCTGCACCTCGGTCTCGCGGCGCTTGCGCTCGTCTTCGCTGATCTCGTTCTTCTTCTCGTCCTGCTTGAGCTGGTCGATGCCGTCGCGACGGACATTGCGCACGGCGATCTTCGCCTTCTCGCCATATTGGTGCGCGAGCTTCGACAATTCCTTGCGCCGTTCCTCGGTCATGTCGGGGATCGGCAGCCGGATATTCTGGCCGTCGATGATCGGATTGATGCCGAGGTTCGAGTTGCGGATCGCCTTCTCCACCGCGCCGACGTTGGAGCGGTCCCACACCTGCACCGACAGCAGCCGCGGCTCGGGCGCAGAAACCGTGGCGACCTGGTTGATCGGCATGTTGGAGCCGTAGACCTCGACCTGGATCGGATCGAGCAAGGCGGTCGAGGCGCGGCCAGTGCGAAGGCCGCCGAGATCGTGCTTCAGCGCCTCCACCGCACCATGCATCCGGCGCTGGATGTCGGCCTTGTCATAGCTGGGCATGGTTCCCTCCCTCATTCTGGACGATCGTGGCCGTGCCGCCCCCGCCGAGGACGCGGGCAAGGTTGCCACGTTCGCGGATGTTGAACACGACGATCGGAATATTGTTGTCGCGGCACAACGCAACCGCGCTCGCGTCCATGACCTTGAGATCCTCGGAGAGGACCTGGTTGAAGGTCACGCTCTCGTAGCGGCGCGCGCCGACGACCTTCTTCGGATCGGCGTCGTAGATGCCGTCGACGCTGGTGCCCTTGAACAGGGCATCGCAGCCCATCTCGGCGGCGCGAAGCGCGGCGGCGGTGTCGGTGGTGAAGAAGGGGTTGCCGGTGCCTGCCGCGAAGATAACCACGCGCCCCTTCTCCATGTGCCGCACCGCGCGACGGCGGATATAGGGCTCGGAGACGGTGGCCATGGGGATGGCCGACTGGACGCGGGTATCGACGCCGATCTTCTCGAGCGCGTTCTGGAGCGCCAGCGCGTTCATCACCGTCGCCAGCATGCCCATATAGTCGGCGCTCGCGCGGTCGAAGCCCTTGGCGGCGCCGGCAAGGCCGCGGAAGATGTTGCCGCCGCCGACGACCAGGCACAGTTCGTGGCCGTCTTCGCGCGCCGCCTTCACCTCGTCGGCCAGGCGGGCGACCGTGTCGGGATCGATGCCGAACTGGCCCTCGCCCATCAGCGCCTCGCCCGAAAGCTTCAGCAGGATACGGTTGAAGCGCGGGCGCGGCATGGGGCTGTCTTTCCCGGTCGTTCTGGGCTCGAGGGTGAGGATGGCGGGCACCTTAGTGCCAGTTCGGGCGGGGTGGAAGCGCTTTGCGCGGGCGGACGGGCACGCGGATGGCGCAGCCGGAAGTCAGCCCCTCCCCCCTTGCGGGGAGGATCGCGGCGGCTCTTTGATCCGCCCGGAGGACGGACCTGCCGCCGCGACGGGGTGGAGGTGCGCGGCGTGGCCGCGCGTCGGCCCCTTGGGGCGCCCCCCTTCCCGCCTCCCCCCAAAGGGGGAGGAGTAATGTCATGCCGCGCCGGCTTCCGCCTTCTGGCCGACGCCGGAAGCAGCCGCGACCTCGGCGGCGAAGTCGCTTTCCTTGCGCTCGATGCCCTCACCGAGCTGGAAGCGGACGAAATCGACCAGCTTGACGTCCTTGCCGAGCCGCTTCGCCTCGGCGGCGACGACGTCCTCGATCTTGGTCTTGTTGTCGATGACGAACAGCTGCGACAGCAGCGCATTCTCCTTGCGGAACTTGGCAAGCGCGCCCTCGACCATCTTCTCGACGATGTTCTCGGGCTTGCCGGACTCGGCCGCCTTCTCCTGCGCGATCGAGCGCTCGCGCTCGACCAGTGCCGGATCGAGATCCTCGCCGTGCAGCGCCAGCGGGTTGGCCGCGGCGATGTGCATGGCGAGCTGCTTGCCGAGCGCCTCGAGCGCGGCCTTGTCGCCCTCGCTCTCGAGCGCGACCAGCACGCCGATCTTGCCGAGGCCCGGCGCCGCCGCGTTGTGGACGTAGGAGACGACCACGCCCTGGGGCACCTCGAGCCGTGCGGCACGACGGATCGACTGGTTCTCGCCGATCGTCGCGATATTGTGGGTCAGCATCTCGGCGACCGTGCCGTGGCCCGGATATTGGGCGCGCGCCAGTTCCTCGACGTCGCCGCCGGTCGCCAGCGCGATCTGGGCGACATTGCGCACGAAGTCCTGAAACTGCTCGTTCTTGGCGACGAAGTCGGTCTCGCTGTTGACCTCGGCGACCGCGCCGATCGTGCCGACGACGGCGACGCCAACCAGCCCTTCGGCGGCGACGCGGCCGGCCTTCTTGGCAGCGGCGGCGAGGCCCTTGGTGCGCAGCCAGTCGATGGCGGCTTCCATGTCGCCCTGGGTTTCGCCCAGCGCCTTCTTGCAGTCCATCATGCCGGCGCCGGTGCGCTCGCGCAGTTCCTTGACGGTGGCGGCCGTGATCTCAGCCATGTCTCATATCCTCCAGGTCAAATAGCGTCGTTCGCCCCGAGCCTGTCAGAGGGCGCTCCTTCTCTCGTGAAGAAAAAGCGGGCTTCGACAGGCTCAGCCCGAACGGGGAGAGGCGCAGCCCCTCCCCTCATGTCTCAGGCGCTGGCCAGCGCCGCTTCGGCCGGCGGCTCGTCCATCGCGCCGATATCCTGGCCGCGGGCGGCGGCACCGCCCTGCTTGCCGGCGAGGACGGCGTCGGCGATGGCGTCGCAATAAAGGCGGATGGCGCGGCTGGCATCGTCATTGCCCGGCACCGGGAAGGCGATGCCCTGCGGGCTGACATTGGTGTCGAGGACGGCGACGACCGGGATGCCCAGCACGTTCGCTTCCTTGATCGCCAGCTCTTCCTTGTTCGCGTCGATGATGAACATGATGTCGGGAAGACCGCCCATGTCGCGGATGCCGCCCAGCGACATTTCGAGCTTGTCGCGCTCGCGGGTCAGCTGGAGGACCTCCTTCTTGGTGAGGCCTGCAGTGTCGCCGGCGAGCTGCTCCTCGAGCGACTTGAAGCGCTTGATCGAGTTCGAGATCGTCTTCCAGTTGGTGAGCATTCCGCCCAGCCAGCGATGGTTGACGAAATGCTGATTGCAGCGACGCGCCGCCTCGGCGATCGGATCCTGCGCCTGGCGCTTGGTGCCGACGAACAGCACCTTGCCGCCGGCGGCCGCGCTGGCGCGGACGAAGTCGAGGGCGCGCGCGAACAGCGGCACCGTCTGCGACAGGTCGATGATGTGCACCCCGTTGCGCTCGCCGAAGATGTACGGCTTCATCTTGGGGTTCCAGCGATGGGTCTGGTGGCCGAAATGCGCTCCGGCCTCGAGCAATGCCTGCATGCTGACGTCGGTGGACGCCATGTCGTTTCTCCTTCCGGTTCTACCTCTGCGGCGCCGAGAAGCCGGGCGTCCCGAAGGACCCTCCAGCCACCGGTATGATGGCATCCGCATGTGGAATGCGCGGGGACTTAAGGGCAGCGGCTCCGGAAATCAAGGTGATGGGAGCTACTCAGCAATCCGGTCGGCCCTCGCGCCGCTCGGCGGCGGCCCGGCCGCGCCCGGGCCGGTTACTTGAGCCGAATGGCGGAAGAGCCCTCCCCCGCGGGAACATCCGACGAGCTGGATATCGGGCGCCGAAGCGTCAGTGGCGCGAGTGCCGGTGCGAGAGGCCCCTGCGCCTGACCTCCTCGAGATGTCGTTGCTGCTCCTCCTTCGCCCATGATCGCGCGAGCGGCGAATCCGGATCGATCTTGGAGGTGCTCCGCGACGCGCTGCGCGATTCGGCCATGCGGTCCTTCCAGCCGCGGTGGTCGGCGGAGAGCCGATCCCGCGTCTTGCCCGCCGAAGCGGGCCGCCGGGGCGTCCTGGATGAGCGAGCGGCGCGGCTCAGCATCTGGACTGCGCGAACGCCACTGCAGATCGCGCAGAGGCCGCCGACCAGATAATAGATCCAAAGATTTTCGCTGTGCCGCACGTTGAGGGCAAGCCAGACCATGCCGCCGACGAAGAGGACCAGAACGAGGGCATGGACGATGAATGCCGTCGCTTCCTCCCTGTAATAGGTTCGGTCGGCGCGAAGCTTCGACATCTGTGCCCTTCATCCTCCTGGTGCGGACGTCCCGGCGCGTCGCACGTGGCCGCGACTGTCGCGCTTCATCCGCGCCAAAGGTTGCCCGAGCGCCGTTAAGAAGTGGTTCTCATCGGCCCACTTCACCCCCGGCGGCCCGTGTCAGGCGAGGTTTCACGTTCCGCTTGACAAGCGAACAAAAGGTGAACATTCTGTTAATTCAGGGTGCGGGCGGACCAAAAGGCCTGCTGAGCAGTTTCAACACGCTGACTTTGAAGGAGATTTCCGGTGGCCCATCTCGCCTCTATCCTGTTCTTCTCGGGCCTGCTGGTCGCGCTCGGCTTCGTCGCCGAGCAGATGCTCAGGGCGCATTGGGGGGCGATCGTCGCGGCGCTGGCTTATCCACGGAGTCCGGCGCGACCGGCGCCGCGTCCACGGGCGGCGCGGCGGGCGACGGCGAAGCCGCTGACGAACTCGCTGCCGCGGCGCGCAGCCGCCTGACCCGGGCATAGCTGGCGAGGCTGAAGGGGATCAGGGCAAGATAGAGGAAGGCCGCCGCGCTGAGCGCATGCCACGGCGCGGTGAACAGCAGGCCTCCGAACAAGGCGATGACGACGATCGCCTCGAGCCTGACGTTGCGCCGCAGCCGCAGCGAGGTCCAGGAGAAGGTGGCGACGCTCGAGATGACGAGGAAGGCGACGAGGGCGGCCCAGGGCGCGACCAGCCGGTAATCCTGGAGCCACGTCCAGCTACGGTCGCTGGCGAGCCAGAGATAGACCGGAAGCAGCAGCAGGCCCGCCCCGGCCGGTGCCGGCACGCCTGTCAGGAACCCGGCGGATTTGTGGGGCTGGTCTTCGGCATCGATGCGCGCGTTGAAGCGGGCGAGCCGTAGGGCCATGCACACGGCATAAGCGAGCGCGAACACCCAGCCGAACCGCGGCCAGTGCTGGAGTGACCACAGATGGAGGATGAGCGCCGGCGAGACACCGAAGGCGATGACGTCCGAAAGCGAGTCGAGCTCGGCGCCGAAGCGGCTCTGCCCCTTGAGCATCCGGGCGATCCGGCCGTCCATGCCGTCGAGGACGGCGGCGACGACCACGAACAGGATCGCGCGCTCCCAGTCTGCCGAGATCGCATAGCGGATCGCCGTCAGCCCCGAGCACAAGGCGAGCGCGGTGACGGCGTTGGGCGCGACGGCGCGCAGCGGGATGCCACGACGTTCCGTATCCCGCGGTGGCATGCTCACTGGGCGACGCCTTCGATCAGCTCGGAAACGCCGAGCCTGGCGATGATCGTCTCCCCGGCGACGGTGCGCTGGCCGAGCAGGACCTGCGAGGACGTACCCGACGGGAGATAGACGTCGACGCGGCTGCCGAAGCGGATCAGCCCGACCCGCTGCCCGGCGACCACGCGGTCGCCGGTCTTGATCCACGGCACGATTCGACGGGCCACCAATCCGGCGATCTGGGTGAAGGCCACCTTGTCGCCCTTCTCCCCCTGGACGAGGATGTGCTGGCGCTCATTGTCCTCGCTCGCCTTGTCGAGATCGGCGTTGAGGAACTTGCCGGCGATATAGACGACGCGGGTGATCGTCCCGCTGATCGGCGATCGGTTGATGTGGACGTCGAAGACGCTCATGAAGATCGACACGCGGATCATCGGTTCGTCGGCGAGCCCGTCCTCCCCGATCAGCTCGCGCGGCGGCGGCACCGTGGCGATCATCGTCACCAGCCCGTCCGCCGGTGCGACGATCAGCCCCTCCCCCGTCGGCGTCGTCCGGATCGGATCGCGGAAGAAGGCGGCGGTCCACAACGTCAGGCCGGCGGCGAGCCACCCGACCACGTCCCAGTCGATGATCCACCAGAACAGGACGGCGATGGCCGCGGCGACGACGACGAACTTGCGGCCCTCGGGGTGGACGCTCGGCATCCGATACCGGACGTTGGTAGTAACCAGATCGGGCTTTTCCAGCGATGTCATGGGAGACCTTTAGAACATCGTGCGGAAAAGTGGGAACCATGAATCGGCTATGGCCCGCCCGAGGTCCATAGCGATGTCCGGGGACACCGAGATCCGATCCTTTTCTCCAACAACGATGCGAGAACAGGGGACTAGAGCGAGCTGCGCGACTTCGATCGCGCAGGCGCACTAGGCGGAGGGGCGAAGCCAAACAACTACGCTCGGGGCCCTCGGTTGATCCCGCCGTCCTCACCGCCTACACGCGCCCCACACAACCCAAGGCAGGAAAGCGCATCTCCCACATGGCGAAGATCAAGGTGAAGAACCCGGTCGTCGAGCTCGACGGCGACGAGATGACCCGCATCATCTGGCAGTGGATCCGCGAACGGCTGATCCTGCCCTATCTCGACGTCGATCTCATCTATTTCGATCTCGGCGTCGAGAAGCGCGACGAGACGGACGACCGAATCACCGTCGAATCGGCCGAAGCGATCAAGAAGCATGGCGTCGGCGTGAAGTGCGCCACGATCACGCCGGACGAGGCCCGGGTCGAGGAATTCGGCCTCAAGAAGATGTGGCGCTCGCCCAACGGCACGATCCGCAACATCCTCGGCGGCGTCGTCTTCCGTGAGCCGATCGTCATCGACAACGTGCCGCGGCTCATCCCCGGCTGGACCGATCCGATCGTGGTCGGCCGCCACGCCTTCGGCGACCAGTACAAGGCGACCGACTTCCTCGTGCCGGGCCCCGGCAAGCTGACCATGAAGTGGACCGGCGAGGACGGCCAGGAGATCGAGCACGAAGTGTTCGACTTCCCCGGGTCCGGCGTCGCCATGGGCATGTACAATCTCGACGAGTCGATCCGCGACTTCGCCCATGCCTGCCTCAATTACGGGCTGCTTCGCGGCTGGCCGGTCTACCTGTCGACCAAGAATACCATCCTCAAGGCCTATGACGGCCGCTTCAAGGACCTGTTCGAAGAGATTTACGAGGCGGAGTTCAAGGACCGCTTCAAGGAAGCCGGCATCGAATATCAGCATCGGCTGATCGACGACATGGTGGCGAGCGCGCTCAAGTGGAGCGGCAAGTTCGTCTGGGCCTGCAAGAATTATGACGGCGACGTCCAGTCCGACCAGGTCGCTCAAGGCTTCGGCTCGCTGGGCCTGATGACCTCGATCCTGATGACGCCGGACGGCAAGACGGTCGAGGCCGAGGCCGCTCACGGCACGGTCACCCGCCATTATCGCATGCACCAGCAGGGCAAGGCGACCTCGACAAACCCGATCGCCTCGATCTTCGCCTGGACCGGCGGCCTCAAATATCGCGGCCGCTTCGACGAGACGCCCGATGTGGTGCGCTTCGCCGAGACGCTCGAGCGGGTCTGCATCGAGACGGTCGAGCAGGGCCAGATGACGAAGGATCTCGCCATCCTGATCGGCCCCGACCAAAGCTGGATGACGACCGAGCAGTTCTTCGAGGCGATCCGAGCCAATCTCGAAAAGGCGATGGGCAACTGGGCTTAGCCTCCTCTCTTTCTCCACTCGCGGGAGAGGGACAGCGGCGAAGCCGCAGGGTGAGGGAATGAAGTTGTAGCCGATCGGCGGCGGCCGACGCCGCCCGCCTGCCGCTTCCCTCACCCTTGCCCCTCTCCCGCATGGGAGCGGGGTGCCCCTTGCCCTCCTCCCCGACTCCCTGCACTCTTTGCGCGCAATCGGCGCAGGGAGGGGAAGATGAAGCTGAGACTGGCATATGTGGTCCTGGCGCTCGCGCTGGCGGCCCCGACGGCAACGCCGGCAGCGGGACAGGCGGCCGAGGCGTCGGCCCTCACCAACCGCCAGATCGTCGAAGGATTCATCGATCTCTTCTACCGCCAGGGACGTGTCCGCGAGGCGTTCGGGACCTATGTCCACGAGGACTATATCCAGCACAATCCGCTGGCGCCCGACGGCCGCGCCGCCGCCATCGCCGCGCTCGAGCCCTATTTCGCGAGCCAGCCCGACGCAGTGCGCGAAGTGCATCGGATCATCGTCGACGGCGATCTCGCCGCGGTCCATGTCCGCGCCAGGCAGAATCCGCAGGACCGCGGCTTCGCCATTGTCGACATCCTCCGGCTAGAGAACGGGAAGATCGTCGAGCATTGGGACGTCATCCAGGCCGTCCCGGAGCAGTCGGCGAATCCGCACCCGATGTTCTAGCCATACTGGGTCCGTTCGTCGGGCCCAAAAAGGCTGACAACAGGCCGACTTCCTGCATAAAGGTATCATGTCGACCGAATTCAGCGCTTCCGGCCTCAGCGACGCCCTCGTCGTGCTGGGGGCGGCCGGAATCGTCATCCCGACCTTCGCCCGGGTCCGGATCAGCCCGGTCATCGGCTTCATTCTCGTCGGGATCCTGGTCGGTCCTTCCGGCCTCGGCGCGATGGCGGCGGAGACGCCGTGGCTGCGCTTCCTCACCATCTCCAACCCGGAGGCGATCGAGCCATTTGCCGAGCTCGGCATCATCATGCTGCTCTTCGCGATCGGGCTCGAACTGTCCTTCCGCCGCCTGTGGGGGATGCGCCGTCTCGTCTTCGGGGTCGGCGCCGCCGAACTGGTGTTCGGCGCCGCGCTGATCGGCGTCTCCATCCACCTGCTCGGTACCAGCTGGACCGGATCGATCGCGCTCGGCCTCGCCCTTGCCCTCTCCTCGACTGCCGTCGTGCTGCCGCTGGTCGGCACCTCGAGCCCGGTCGGGCGATCCGCCTTCGCCATGCTGCTGTTCGAGGATCTGGCGATCGTGCCGATCATCTTCGGCCTCGGAGCGCTGGCGCCGCGCCAGCAGGGCGACCCCGTCTCGGGTCTGGTCACCACATTGATCGTCGGCGGCGCCGTGGTCGTCGCCATGCTCGTTCTCGGCCGGATCCTGCTGCCGCGCCTGTTCGCCCAGGCCGCGCGCACCAAGAGCCCCGAAATGTTCCTGTCGATCAGCCTGCTGGTCGTCATTACCGCGAGCCTGGCCACCGCCGCCGCCGGCCTGTCGCCGATCGTCGGCGCACTGATCGCCGGGATCCTCATCGCCGAGACCGAATATCATGGCGAGGTCGAGATCGTGACCGCGCCGTTCCGCGGCCTGGGCCTCGGCGTGTTCCTGATCAGCGTCGGCATGAGCCTCGATCTGCGCTTCATCCTCGGCGCCTGGCCGCAGCTCCTGCTCGCCCTCGTCGGCGTCATGCTCGCCAAGACCGCCGTCACCGCCTTCCTGCTGATGCGGCTCGGCGGTTCACGTCGGGCGGTGGCGGCCGAGGTCAGCCTGCTCATGGCCTCGCCGTCGGAGACGACGCTGATCGTGCTTGCCGCCGCGGCCGCGGCCGGACTGATCGGCCGTGACATTGCCGGCTTCTGGCAGATCGTCACCGCGATGGGCCTCACATTGACGCCGCTCCTCGCCAAGCTCGGCCGTTTCGCCGGGCGCCAGATCGAGGGCGACGGCGGCGGCGGCATTTCGCTCGCGCCTTCACGGGAGGAGCCGCGCGCGGTCATCCTGGGCTTCGGCCGCGTCGGACGCCTCGTCGCCGAGATGCTTTCGGTCCATGGCCGTCCCTACGTCGCCATCGATTCGAACATCGATGCCGTGACCGCGGCCCGGCGCGAGGGCTTTCCGATGATCTTCGGCGACGCCTCGCGCCCCGATTTCCTCGACCGGCTCAATCTCGGTCACGCGAGCGCCCTGATCCTCACCATGGACGATCCCGTCCAGGTGGTCCGGCTGGTCCGCAAGGTGCGCAGCTGGTGCCCGGGGCTCACCATCGTTGCCCGTGCCCGCGACGCAGAGCATGCCGCCGAACTCTACAAGGCGGGCGCCAGCGACGCGGTGCCTGAAACGCTCGAATCCTCGCTGCAGCTGTCCGAGGCGGTGCTCGTCGATCTCGGTATCGCGATGGGCCCGGTCATCGCCTCGATCCACGAGAAGCGGGCGGAGCTGCGTCAGCAGATCATGGAGATGGGGCAGATGGCGGAGGCGCCCCCGCAGCGCGGCCAGCGCCTGCGCGACCGCCTCGGCAAGAACGAACCCGAGGTCGCCGCCTAGAGCGATGAACCCACTCGGCTTGCTTCTCCGCAGGTGGCGGACACGCTAATCCCGAGGAAGCCGTTCACCTCTCACACCATTCCTGAAACCGCCTATGACGCAGCCGTGCCGAAAAACTCGCGGCCGCAAACCACATGGCGAAGCCGAGCCAATAGAAGTGGAAGAAGTGGTAGGTCGGTAGATAGTCGGGCAGGCGGAACAACTGCCAAGCCGATATTGCCAAGCCAAACAGCGCAAGGCCTTCCAGGACGGGCGACATATCGTCGTTCCAGAAGCTTCGTCGGTCAGGATCCAGCGCAACGGGGCCGAATGCGGCGAAGGCGAAGCGCGCGAAGGGGTAGGTCAGCAAGAGCAAGATCGGCCAGAAGACGAGCTCAAGCGGAAGGCCATCTCGGAAACACGCGCCTGCCGTCTCGCCCCCGCAGTGGTGACTAATCTCGGTCCAGCGGGAAAGGTGCCCAATGCCAAAGAGGCCGGACCAGAAGGCAAGTCCGATCGACCCCGCAACGATCCGGCTCCGTCGGCTCAACTCGAGGCGCCCTCAGCGCACCGTCGCGGACGCGGCTGGTCTGACGCGTCAACGATGCGGTCTGCGGCACGCCTTAGGGACATCAGGCTGCCACTGTCTCCATCTCGAGCATCGTCCGGATCGCGGCGAGCGCCTCGACCGCCCTGCCGCCGTCGGGGCCGCCGCCCTGGGCCATGTCCGGACGGCCACCGCCGCCCTGGCCGCCGACCGCCTCGACCGCCTTGCGGACGAGATCGACGGCGTTGCGGGTGCCGGTCAGGTCGTCGGTGACGCCGACGGCGATGCTGGCGCGGCCCTCATTGACAGCGACCATCGCCACGACGCCCGAGCCGACCCGTTTCTTGGCCTCGTCGACCAGGCCGCGAAGGCCCTTGGGATCCATGCCGTCCAGGACCTGACCGATGAAGCCGTGGCCGCCGACCTGTTCGGGCCCTGCCGCCTCGGCCCTGCCGCCGCCGCCGAGCGCCAGCGCCTTCTTGGCCTCGGCGAGCTCGCGCTCGAGCCGGCGCCTTTCCTCGACCAGGGCGGCGACCCGGGCCGGCACCTCCTCGGGCGCGGACTTGAGCGCAGCCGCCGCCTCCTTGAGCTTGTCCTCGCGCGCGGTCAGCCAGCGCCGTGCCGCCTCCCCGGTCAGCGCCTCGATCCGGCGCACGCCCGCCGCGACCGCGCTCTCGCCGACGATCTTGAACAGCTGGATGTCTCCGAGCGCGCCGACATGGGTGCCGCCGCAAAGCTCGACCGAGTAGCTGGCCTCTTCGCCCCGGCCCATCGAGAGGACGCGGACCTCGTCGCCATATTTCTCGCCGAAGAGCGCCATGGCGCCCGCCGCGATCGCCTCGTCCGGGGTCATCAGCCGGGTAGTGACCGGATCGTTCTCGCGGATGTGCCGGTTCACCTCCGCCTCGATCGCCTCGACGTCCTCGCGGGTCAACGCCTTGGGATGGGAGAAGTCGAACCGGAAATAGTCCGGCGCGACGAGGCTGCCTTTCTGGGTGACATGGGTTCCGAGCCGGTGGCGCAGCGCTGCGTGCAGGAGATGGGTCGCGCTGTGGTTGGCGCGGACCTTCGCGCGCCGCTCGGCATCGACCGAGAGATGGACGGCGTCGCCGACGGCGATCTCGCCTGACCGGATGACGGCATGATGAGCGTGGAGGCGGCCGAGCGGCTTGGAGGTGTCCTCGACGTCTGCCGCCAAGCCCTTCTCGCCGGTGATCGTGCCGGTGTCGCCCATCTGGCCGCCGCTTTCGCCGTAAAAGGGCGTCTGGTTGGTGACGATCGCGACCAGCTCACCGGCGCCGGCGCGCTCGACCCGCGCCCCGTCCCTGACGAGCGCGACGACGACACCCTCGCCATCATGGCCGGCATAGCCGGTGAAGTCGGTCGAACCTTCGGCCTCGGCGATGTCGAACCAGACCTCCTCCGAAGCCTTGGCGCCGGAGCCTTTCCATGCAGCTCGCGCTGCCTTCTTCTGCTCGGCCATGGCGGAATCGAAGCCGGTCCGGTCGACGGCAAGATCCTGCGCGCGCAGCGCGTCCTCGGTGAGGTCATAAGGGAAGCCATAGGTGTCGTAGAGCTTGAACGCGACCTCGCCGGCCAGCGTATCGCCCGGCTTCATCGCGGCCGTCGCCTCGTCGAGCAGCTTCAGCCCCTTGTCGAGGGTCTGGCGGAATCGGGTTTCCTCCAGCTTCAGCGTCTCCTCGATCAGCGGCTGCGCGCGGACCAGCTCCGGGAAGGCGGCGCCCATCTCGGCGACGAGGCTCGGCACCAGCCGGTGCATGAGCGGCTCCGCCGCGCCCAGGATGTGGGCGTGGCGCATCGCCCGACGCATGATCCGGCGCAGCACGTAGCCCCGGCCCTCATTCGCCGGCAGGACGCCGTCGGCGATGAGGAAGCCGGAGGCGCGCAGATGATCGGCGATCACGCGGTGACTGGCCTTGCGCTCGCCGTCGGTGGCGGTGCGGGTGAACTCGCCCGAGGCGGCGATCAGCGCCCTGAACGTGTCCGTCTCGTAATTGTCGTGGACGCCCTGCATGACCGCGGCGATCCGCTCCAGTCCCATGCCGGTGTCGATCGACGGCCGCGGCAGATCGCGGACGATCTGGTTGTCCTCCTGCTCGTACTGCATGAAGACGAGGTTCCAGATCTCGGTGAAGCGGTCGCCATCCTCGTCGGGCGAGCCCGGCGGACCGCCGGGGATGTGATCGCCATGATCGTAGAAGATCTCCGAGCAGGGGCCGCACGGACCGTTGTCGCCCATCGCCCAGAAATTGTCCTTGGTCGGAATGCGGATGATCCGGCTCTCGGGGAGGCCGGCAATCTTCCGCCACAGATCGAACGCCTCGTCGTCCGTGTGGTAGACGGTCGCGGTCAGCCGATCGGGCGAGATCCCCCATTCCCGGGTGATCAGGTTCCAGGCGAGCAGGATCGCCCGTTCCTTGAAATAGTCGCCGAAGGAGAAATTCCCCAGCATCTCGAAAAACGTGTGGTGGCGCGCGGTGTAGCCGACATTGTCGAGGTCGTTATGCTTGCCGCCGGCGCGCACGCACTTCTGCGAAGAGACCGCGGTCGAATAAGGCCGCGTCTCCTGACCGGTGAAGACGTTCTTGAACGGGACCATGCCCGCATTGACGAACATCAGGGTCGGGTCGTTCTGCGGGACGAGCGGCGCCGAAGGCACGATGCGATGCCCTTCGCGCCCGAAAAAGTCGAGGAAGCCGCGCCGGATGTCGTTGGTCGAAGTCATGGCGGGGATGTAAGCGACGCTCGCGGGTGCAGCAAGCGCGCATGCGGTGCCTTCCGGTCGCCTTGCCCGGGCGGTACAAGGCCGGAACAGTCAGCATCGGGAGAATCGCGACATGAGGTCCCTGCCCCTCATCGCCCTTATGACCGCCGCCTTGGCCGCTACGCCCGCCTGCGGCCAGGCCGCGCAACCGCCGGCCGCCGAGCCGGCCGCCACCCCGGCCGCGAGTGCGCCGCTGCCCGCCAATGTCCGGGTCTTCGAGGTGCCCGAGGGCAGCCGTCCGCACGACGTCGCGCCGGCGCCGGACGGGAAGATCTGGTATACCGGCCAGCGGCGCGGCACGCTCGGGATCCTCGATCCCGCCACCGGCCAGATCCGCGAGGTGCCGCTTGGCGAGGGATCGGCGCCGCATGGCGTCGTCCAGGGCCCGGACGGCGCCGCCTGGATCACCGACGGCGGCCTCAACGCCATGGTCCGCTATGATCCGGGCACCGATGAGGTCCGCGTCTTCCCGCTCCCGGCCGAGTTCCCGGACAGCAACCTCAACACGCCCGCCTTCGACGGACGCGGCCGGGTCTGGTTCACCGGCCAGAACGGCATTTACGGCCGGCTGGATCCGGCCAGCGGCGAGATGCGGGTGTGGCGCGATCCGGAGGGACGCGGGCCCTACGGCATCGCCGCGACGCCGGCCGGCGAGATCTATTACGTGTCCCTGGCCGGCAGCCATCTCGCCAAGGTCGATCTCGAGACCGGCGCGCCGACGATCATCGAGCCGCCGACGCCGCAGCAGGGCGCGCGCCGCGTGTGGTCGGATAGCCGGGGCAATCTGTGGATCTCGGAATGGAATGGCGGTCAGCTCACCCGCTACAGCCCTGCCACCGGCGAATGGAGGAGCTGGCGCCCGGAGGGCGAACGGCCCCGCGTCTATGCCGTCTATGTCGACGAGCGCGATCTCGTCTGGATCAGCGATTTCGGCGCCAATGCCGTCCTCTCCTTCGATCCAGCGACCGAGCGCTGGACGCGCTACCCCGGCAGCGGCGAAAATTCCAACGTCCGCCAGATCCTCGGTGCGCCGGGTAGGATCTACCTGCCCGAATCCGGGCTCGACCGGATCATGGTGGTGACGACGGCCGCCGCCTCGTGAGGCTCGCCGCCGCGCTGACCGGCGCCGCCTTGCTGGCGGGCGCAGCCTGCGGCGCCTCGCCTTCGACCGGCGCGCCGGACGGCGCGACCCTCTACCGCCGCCATTGCTACGCCTGCCACGCGCTCGAGCCGGGCCGCGACACGCCGGCTGGCCCGACCCTCCACGACATTTTCGGGCGCGCCGTGGCGGGCCGGGCCGCTTTCAACTACTCGCCCGCCTTGCGCCGGCTGGCCGCCCGGCAGCCGCACTGGACCGCATCGGCGCTCGACCGATTCCTCGCTGATCCGCAGGCGGTGGCGCCCGGCAACGAAATGGGGCTGGCTGGAATCGCCGACGAACGCGAGCGGCAGGCGCTGATCGACTGGCTTCGGGAGCGCTGAGGCGCGCTACCAGGCCCGGAACCGGCCCGAGGCGTGGAGCAAGGCGATGAACTCGATCATGCCGTTATAGTAGCGCCAGCGGCCGCGCGGCGGCTCCAGCGCCCATTGCGCCTCGACGAAGCGTCGAGCGCGGGAATGGCTGGCGGCGAGCGAGGCCGCGCCGTTGGCGGCGATCAAGGCTGACGATCGCTCGGCGCTGAGCGGCGTGCCGTCGATCCGGAACTGGTTGGCGTAACGGTCCATGCCCTGCGCCTCGAAGAAGGCCTGCAACCGATCGGTGCGCTCGATTGCGGCAGGATCGAGTCCCCACCAGGCATGATCGACCGACCAGTTCATCGCGCTTCGGAAGGCGTCGAAGCGGAAATCCTCATGCCCGTCGCGGACGTGCGGCCGGCCGTCGAACTCCGAATAATCGGGAGTGAGACCGGTTTCGGGGTGGGCGGCGCGTTCGAGCAGGAGCCGGCTGCGCCGCGCCGCCTCGTGCCAGAAGGCGCGATCCTCGTCGCGCCGCCCCTGCCATCCCGCCGCCCAGCGCGCCCACAGTTCGTAGAAGGCCGGCAAATGATAGGAAGGGTCGGTGAAGCGGGCGAAGCGGCCGTTCGGCACGAACACAACCTGGTGCGTCTCGCGGTCGAACATGTTGGTGACGCCGTCGACGACGCCGCCGTTCATCTCTTCCTTGTGAAGCATCGTATCGAGGATGGCGTTGGCCTGCGCCTCATAATCGTAGAGGCCGGCGCGGCTCCCCCAGCGATGCGCGGCAAAGAACAAGGCGGTTGCGAAATATTCCTCGCCGTCCGAGGCGGGCACGGCGTCGCGGGGACAGCCGCTGCGCGTGCATTGCCAGCGGAAATAGCCCTGGCGGGGCCCCGAGGCATAGCGCATGTGGCTGTAGGCCCAGTTCCACAGCGCGTCGAAGACGTCGCGCCGGTCCATCTGCACGGCGATCATCATGCCGTAGGACATGCCCTCGCTGCGGACATCGTCATTGCCGACGTCGAGGATATAACCGGTCGCACCGCTCGCGTTCGGGTCGCCGGGAAAGTAGACGCGGCTTTCCCCGTCCCCCTCGAACAGGGAGGACCAGTAGTGCCCCAGCTTCGCGTCTATCTCCGCCTCGCCGACTCCGAGATGCTCGGCGAACAGGTTGCGATAGCGGATGTCCGCGACCGTCCTGTACTCGGCCGAGGTGGGAGCCGGGGGCGTGGCGCAGGCGGAGAAGAAAGCCATGGCGACGAGGAGCATGACGCGGGCGCGCATGCTCAGTGCGCTGCTGTCGGCTTCAGCGTGACCCAGACCGCCTCGGCCGCGGCGATCAGCCTTCCGCCTTCATCGTGCAGGGCGGTACCGGCGCGATGCCGGCGGCCTTCGCTGCCGATCGGCCAGCCGGTGACGATGATCGGACGGCCGACCGGCGGCCGCGCCTCGATCCGAGCCGCCAGACGGCCAAGCAGAGCCAGCCCGGCCTGCGCCTGCACCGCGAAATAGCCGGGGCAATCTAGTGCCGCCCAGAGGAACTCGGAGCGGACCCTCCCCTCCTCGTCGGCCAGGTTCGAGGCCGGCGTCCACAAGGCGGCGACCGGAGGGGATCCAGGGTCGATCCTGCCGGGGAAGATGCGCAGCCCGTCGCCGGTGGCACGATCAGGCCCGCAGACGAAGCAGGCGGGAAAGATATGGTCGCAAAGGCCGGTAAAGCGCCTTTCCGCCATCCGCGCGGCATCGGCGGCCGGCGGCGGCGGCACGCCCACCATGACTTCCGCCTTGCGAGCGGTGGCTATCTCCACCTCGCCGTCGCGCAGGACGACCTCGTCGCCGCTCGTCTCCAGCGTCAGCGCCCGGCCCAGCGGCGGCGGCTTCCACAGGCTGACGACGCAGTCGCTGCCGCCCAGCGCTTTCGCCACCAGCCCCGCCGAATAGCCGCCATTGCCGCTGTCCGGCGGTCCGTGAAAGCGGCGATCGATGCGGATGTCGCGCATGATGGCAGCCTAAGCGGCGGCGAAGGCAAGGCCAAGAGGCGCCCGTGCCCTTCGGCGGAGTCGCTCGAGACGGGAATCGTCGCCGGCCCCTCCCCTTCGCCTGTTCCCGCCGCTTTTCAGCGAAACGTCGCGCCTTGCCCCTTGCACTTCCCGGCAAAGGGGTGAAGGCTGAGCCCTTCCCAAGGACGCGGCGCCGCGTCTTCTTCGCGGATCCGCCGCAGCGGACGAAGGAGACGATCATGCCCGGAAGAGCTGCAGGCACCAGAAATATCGCCCTCGTCGGGCCTGGCGGGGCGGGTAAGACCAGCCTCGCCGAGGCCCTTCTTTTCGCCGCCGGCGCGATCAGCCGCCAGGGATCGGTTGCGGACGGAAGCAGCGTCGGCGACGCCTCCCCGGAAGCCAGGGCCCGCGGCGGCTCGACCGAGCTCAACCTGATGCACTTCGATTATCTCGACGACCGCTATGCGCTGATCGATGCGCCGGGATCGGTGGGCTTCGCCGCCGATGGCGCGCTCGGCGTCGCGGCGTCCGACCTCGCCATCGTCGTCGTCGACCCGGATCCCGATCGCGCCCTGCTTGCCGAGCCCACGCTCCGCCAGCTGGAGTCGCTCGACATTCCCCACATCATCTTCGTCAACAAGATCGACCAGGCGCGTGGCTCGATCCAGACCCTGCTCGAGTCGCTCCAGCCGATGAGCGCGCGTCCGCTCGTTGCCCGATGGATCCCGATCCGCCAGGGCGAGAAGATCGCCGGCTTCGTCGATATCGCTCTCGAGCGGGCTTATTATTACCGCCCCGGGCAACCGTCCGAGCAGAAGGAGATTCCGGAGGATCTCGCCGATCGCGAAGCGCTGGAGCGGGCGCACATGCTCGAGCAGCTCGCCGATCACGACGACGTCCTGCTCGAGCAATTGCTCATGGACGAGGTGCCGGATCGGCAGACCGTCTTCGCCGATCTCAGCAAGGAGACCGGTCAGGGCCAGATCGTGCCGGTGCTGTTCGGCTCGGCGCTCAACGATTTCGGCGTCCGCCGCCTGCTGAAGACGCTGCGCCACGATGCCCCCGATCCGAAGGTGGCGGCGGAACGGCTGGGCACCGCCGCGGGCTGCGCCTTCGTCTTCAAGGTGTCCAACAGCGGCACGATGGGCCGGCTCACCTATGCCCGCGTCTTCGGCGGCGGTCTCAAGGAGGGAGCCGAGCTCCAAGGGCCCGACGGCCACTCCGTTCGGGTCGGCACGCTGTTCGCCGTCCAGGGCGACAAGACGGTCAAGCTGGGCGAGGCGCGCGAGGGCGACATCGTCGCCATCGCCAAGCTCGAAGGCGTCGGCGCCGGCGAGTGGCTGTCGTCGGGATCGGCGCCGTCCGTTCCCGAAGTCGCGCAGCCGACCCGCAATTACAGCCTCGCCATCGCCACCCGCGACCGCAAGGACGACGTCCGGCTGTCGACCGCGCTCCACAAGCTCACCGAGGAGGATCGGGCACTGCAGTGGGAGCAGGACGAGGCGCTTCACGAGACCCGCCTCAAGGGCATCAATGACGAGCATCTCAAGGTGACGCTCGAGCGGCTCAAGCGCCGCTACGGCGTCGCCGTCGACTCGCGCCCGCCCTCGGTCGGCTACAAGGAATCGATCCGCAAGACGGTCACTCAGCGCGGCCGCCACAAGAAGCAGTCGGGCGGCCACGGCCAGTTCGGCGACGCCGTCATCGAGGTGAAGCCGCTGCCGCGCGGCCAGGGCTTCCGGTTCGACGAGCGGATCAGCGGAGGCGTCGTGCCCAAGCAGTGGATCCCGGCGGTCGAGGCCGGCGTCCGCGACGCACTCGCCAAGGGACCGCTCGGCTTTCCCGTCGTCGACGTCGCCGTGACCCTGGTCGACGGCTCCTATCACAGCGTCGACAGCTCCGAGATCGCCTTCCGCACCGCCGGCCGGATCGGCATGTCCGAGGCGCTCGCCGCCGCGGCACCGCACCTGCTCGAGCCTGTGATGAAGGTGACGGTGGTCGCCCCGAACGGCGCGACGTCGCGGGTCACCTCGGCGATCGCCAGTCGGCGCGGGCAGATGCTCGGCATGGGCCCGCGCGAGGGCTGGTCGCGATGGGACCAGGTCGAGGCGCTGATCCCGGAGGCGGAAATGCAGGGCTTCGATGCCGAGCTCAGGTCGCTGAGCCAGGGCCTCGCCACCTATACGGCCGAGTTCGATCATCTCGCTGAGCTGAACGGAACCCTCGCCGAGAAGGTCGTCCAGCGCGAGCTGGAGCCGGCCTGAGCGTCACCCGTCGCGGCGCGTTCCGGGCTTCAGGACGGATGCGCCTCTGCGACCGCCGCTTCGTCGTCCATAGCTGACGCGGCGGGGCCTTCCTCCGCGGGTTCGCCGGCGGAAATGACCTGCGCCGCGACGAGATCGCCGATGACGTTGAGCGTCGTCCGGCACATGTCGAGGAAACGGTCGACGCCGAGGACGAGGGCGATCGCGGCGGGATCGATCCCGACCATCGCCAGGATGAGGGCGACGACGGGCAGTGAGCCCGCCGGCACGCCTGCCGTCCCGATGCCGCCGAGAATGCAGACCAGCATGACCAGCAACTGATCGCCGAGACTGAGCGGAACCCCGAAGAACTGCGCCAGGAAGATGACGGTGACGCCCTCGAACATCGCCGTACCGTTCTGATTGGCGGTGGCGCCCACGGTCAGGACGAAGCGGGCAACCCTCGGCGGCAGCCCCAGCTGCTCGTCCGCGACCCGCAGCGCCGTTGGCAGAGTGGCGTTCGACGAGGCGGTGGAGAAGGCCATCAAGCTCGCTTCCTGCGTTTGCCGGAAGAAGGTGATCGGGTTCTTTCGGCCCAGGGTCACGAGCAGCGCTGGGAAGACCAGGAACATCTGGATGCCCAGCGCCAGGAGCACGACTCCCACGTAAGCGGAGAGGCGCACGAGCAGCTCCCAACCGAAACTCGATGCCAGGTTGAACATGAAGCAGGCCACCGCATAAGGGGCGAGCTTGATGACGATGAGGATCAGCCGCATCGTCACGTCGAATAGGCCTTCGAACCCCAACTTCAGGGTGCGCGCGGCAGGCGTATCGGTCAGCAGGAGGCCGATGCCGAAGAAGAGCGCGAAGAACATGACCGACAAAATGGCGCTGTTGTTGCTCATCGCGGCGACGAGGTTGTTCGGGACGATACCGACGAGCGCTTCCACGCCGCTCGGCTGCTCCTGACCGGACTGCACGATCTCGTTTGCGCGCCCAGCCGACTGCGTCAGCAGCGATTCGGCAACCTCGCGCTCGACGCCTGCCCCCGGTTGGAGGAGGTTCACCACCGCAAGGCTCACGGCGACGGCGAGCGACGAGACCACAAGCGTATAAGCGAGCGTCCGTAGACCGACGCGCCTCAGTGACCGGACCTCGCCCATCTCCGAAATTCCGACGACGAGAGCGGAGAAGAGCAGCGGCACGACCAGCATGAAGAGCAGGTTCAGGAAAATGTCGCCGATCGGCGTCGTGACGTATTCGCGCGCGAAGCCCACCCATCGGGCGTCCGGCTGGGTCGAATAGACGATCAGACCAGCCACAAGGCCGACGACGAAGCCGACAAGCATCTTCAGATGAAGTGGCAGCCTGCGCGGCTCCGGCTTGTCCATCACGTCCTTCCTTCCCGACATCCCACGATAGGCCGGCCGGATCGGCCAAAGTTCAAATGCCGATCAGGTCGGTATCGATCCCGAGGGGCATGGCCAGAGGCGCCGCCCTAGACGTCGTCGGCCGATTCGAGCTCTTCGACGTTGAGGTCGCCGGTCATCCTCGCGACGGCGACCGCGACGGCGGCGTCCCCGGTGATGTTGGTGGTCGTCCGCATCATATCCATGATGCGGTCCACGCCGGCGATGAAGGCGATCGTCTCCAAGGGCACCCCGACGGTCGAGAATACCAGCCCCATCATGATCAGGCCGGCCCCCGGAATTCCGGCCGCGCCGATCGCGCCGAGCGTCGCGGTGATCATGATCATCAGATAGTCGCCGGCATCGAGCGTGACTCCGAAGATCTGGGCACCGAACAAGGTGGCGAGCCCCAGGTACATGGCCGTGCCGTTCATGTTGATGGTCGCGCCGAGCGAGATGACGAAGCTCGACACGCTGCGGCTGACCCCGAGGTTGCGCTGTGCGCAGCGAAGGGTGACCGGCAGCGTCGCATTGGACGAGGCGGTCGAATAGGCGACCGCCATCGCATCGATCATCCCGCGGAAGAAGTCGATCACACGCACCTTGGCGATGAAATGGATGATCGCCGAGTAGATGCCGAAGATGATCAGTAGACAGCCGAGATAGTTGAGCCCGACCAGCTTGGCGAGCGGGAGCAGTGCCTCGATTCCGAACGTGCCTGCCACCCAGGCCATGAGAGCGAAGACGCCGAACGGCGTGAGCTCCATCACCAGGATGGTCATCTTCTGCATGACGATGGCTGCCCCGTCCATGCCGCGGGCGACGAGGCTGCCTTCCTCGCCGGCCATGAGTATTCCAATGCCGAACAGCAGCGCGAAGACGATCAGCGGGAGCACATCGCCCCGAGCCATCGTGTCGACCGGATTTGCGGGTATCATCGCAAGAATCATGTCGGTGACGGACGTCGCAGCCGGCTCCGGCACGACCGTCCCCGCAGGCAGGGTCAGGGCCAGGCCGGTCCCGGGTGCAATGATCGTGCCCAGCGCCAGGCCGAGCGCGACCGAGGCGAAGCCGGTGATGACGAACAGCAGGAGCGCACGGCCGCCGACCTTGCCGAGCTTCCTGATGTCGCCGATCGCCGCGATGCCGGCGACCAGCGAGAAGAAGATCAGCGGCACCACCAGCATCCTGATCGCCCGGATGAAGAAATCGCCGATCCACTTGATGCTCTCGGCTCCCGGCCCCCAGATCCATCCCGTGACTATTCCGAGGACGAGGGCGGCGATCACGCGCTGCCAAAGCGGAATTGCAAACCAGGCCCTCATCCAATCTCCCCTTGTCCCGCCCCCGGCATTCCGGCGCGCAGGGGCAATCACTAGTGCAAGGCGCCCGGCGCGCAAGGGCGAGACGTCGGCCGGACACCGCGTACCCAGTGGCCCGGCTTCAGGGTCGGCACTGCCAGGGAGCCCGTGAGCAAGCCGAATTTCGAGGCTGATCGAGAAGCGGGCGGCTGCTAGACGGCGCCCATGCTCGAGCTAGCCGGAATCGCCCTCCTGCCGGACTGGCCGCTCTTCCTCGGCTTCGCGTTCGCGGGGCTGGCGCTGAACATCGTCCCGGGCGCGGACATGACCTTCGTCGCTGCCAGCGCCGCCCGCGGCGGGCGGCGGAACGGGATCGTCGCCGCCCTCGGCATCGGTGCCGGCGCGCTCGTCCACGTCGTCGCGGCGGTGCTCGGCCTTTCCGCCATCCTCGTTTCCTCGCAAGCTGCGTTCAACCTGATCAAATGGATCGGGGCCGCCTATCTGCTG
Source organism: Sphingosinicella terrae (assembly GCF_003347635.1). Lineage (GTDB taxonomy): Bacteria > Pseudomonadota > Alphaproteobacteria > Sphingomonadales > Sphingomonadaceae > Allosphingosinicella > Allosphingosinicella terrae. The sequence continues at coordinate 603,789 of NZ_QDFY01000001.1, read as the reverse complement.
TGGCTCGCCGTCTCGATGCTCCGGTCGCGTAGCGGCGTGTCCGCTGAAGGGACGGCGCCGCGCAGCTCCGGCCTTCGCCAGTTCCGGGCGGCGATGCTGGTCAACATCCTCAATCCCAAGGTGGCGCTCTTCTTCCTCGCCTTCCTGCCCCAGTTCGTCGATCCGGGTGCGGCCATCCCGGCGCTGCAGATCCTCTGCCTCGGCTTGTGGTTCGATCTGGTCGGAACGCTGGTCAACATCGGCGTCGCGCTCGCAGCCGCGAGCGCGGCGAGCAGGCTGAGCGCTCTCCAATGGGTCGGCCGCACCGCCCGCTGGGTGGCGGCGACGGCGATGGCGGGGCTGGCGGTGCAATTGGCGCTGAGCCGGCACTAACGATCCGCCCCGCATCGGGTGGCCCGACTCACCGATAGACGTAGGGGCCGCCCTTCTGAAGCGCCGCCGCATAAGCGGGGCGGGCATGGATGCGTTCGAGCCAGTCGATGAGATTGGGGCGCTCGGCGCCGAGCCCGGCGCGGTCGCGCGAGACTTCGAGCGGGAAACTCATCATGATGTCGGCGGCGCTGAACTCGTCGCCGGCGAACCAGGCGCGGTCGGCCAGCTCCCGCTCGAGCCAGTCGAGATGGCGCGCATACATGGCCAACAAAGGTGCCCGCGCCGGCCTGCCGAGAAGCCCGAGGCGACTGACCACGAGGAGGGCGAACAAGGGCGGCATCAGCGAGCCCTCGGCATAATGGAGGAAATGCCGGTAGCGCAGCACGGCCTCGCGATTGGCCGGTGGGCCCAAATGCCCTTCCGCCTTCTCGACCAGATATTCGACGATCGCGCCGGTCTCGGCGACCACCCGCCGCCCCTCCGACGCGGGCCCGGCGCCGGTATCCTCTATGACCGGCGCCTTGCCCAGCGGGTGCACCCTCGCCAACTCGGGGGGCGCCAGCATCGTCCGGCGGTCGCGCTGATAGCGCTGCACCTCGTAGGGGAGCCCCAGCTCCTCGAGCAGCCACAGGATCCGCTGGGAGCGGGAATTCTCGAGATGGTGAACGATGATCATGCCGGCGCTTTCATAAGTCGCCCGGGCCCAATAGGGAACTGCCGGGCCGCCCCGGCATATGCTCCCCGGCCTTGATGGATCCTGCAATGAGTCGCACTTCCCCCGCCCCATCCGACGCCCTGCGCCCCGGCTTCGCCGAGTTCGTCGTGCTGATGGCCGGGCTGATGTCGCTGAACGCGCTGGCGATCGACGCCATGGTGCCGGCGCTGCCGGCGATCGGCGAGTCGCTGGCGGTCGCGGCCGAGAATGACCGCCAGCTGGTCGTCGCCGCCTACATGTTCGGGTTCGGCACGACCCAGCTCATCTACGGCCCGCTGTCCGACCGCTTCGGCCGCAAGCCGGTGCTGGTCTTCAGCCTCGTCCTCTATATCGGCTTCTCGCTCGCCTGCGCGGCGGCGGCCAGCTTCACGCTGCTGATCGCGGCACGGCTCGCCCAGGGTGCCTCGGCGGCGGCGACCCGGGTGCTGGTCGTCTCGATCATCCGCGACCGCTACGAGGGGGCAAGCATGGCGCGGCTGCTCAGCCTCGTCCACCTCGTCTTCCTGATCATGCCGGTCCTCGCCCCGACCTTCGGCCAGCTGACCCTGCTGGTCGCGTCCTGGCGATGGATCTTCCTCGGCCTGGCCATCTTCGGCAGCCTGATGCTGGCCTGGGCGACGGCGCGGCTGCCCGAGACGCTGCGCGCCGAGCATCGCCGCTCGCTGTCGGCCGGAGACATAGCGAGGGCGGCGCACGAGACGCTCACCAATCGCCAGTCGCTCGGCTACACCCTTGCCTTCACGCTGATGATGGGGGCGCTGGTCGGCTATATCGTCTCGATCCAGCAGATCGTCTTCGACGTCTACGAGCGGCCCGAATTGATCGCCCTTGCCTTCGCCGGCATCGCCGTGCCGATGGCGGCCAGCTCCTATGCCAATAGCCGGCTGGTCGAGCGGATCGGCACCAGGCGGATCGCCCATCTCAGCCTGGTCCTGTTCACCGCCTTCGCGGCGCTCCACCTGGGCGTCGCCAGCTTCGGCGAGTCGTTCGCCGGCTTCATCCTCCTTCAGGGCCTGACGATGGCGGCCTTCGCGATCGGTTCGGCCAATTTCGGAGCGCTGGCGATGCAGCCGCTCGGCCATATCGCCGGCACCGCCTCGTCGGTGCAGGGCACGATCGGGACGATCGGCGGCGCGGCGATCGGGACCGCGCTGGGCCAGGCCTTCGACGGCACGCCCATGCCGCTTCTCGCCGGCTTCGCCGGCTTCGGCGCGGGTGCGCTGGTCGTCATCCTGCTGACCGAGCGCGGGCGGCTGTTCGGGATCGACTGAGCCGAGCCGAGACACGCCGAAAAAGGAAAGGACCGGCGCCGCCGATGAGCGGGCCGGCCCTTCCGTCAGTTCGGGAAAGAGAGGCTCAGACGTCGTCCTCTTCGGTCGGGCCGGCCATGAGCGCCTCGCCGACCTCTTCGGTCTTGCCGCGGATCGCCTTCTCGACCCGGAGTGCGATCTCCGGATTCTCCTTGAGGAAAGTTTTCGCATTCTCGCGGCCCTGGCCGATGCGGATCGAATCGTAGCTGAACCAGGCCCCCGATTTCTCGATCAGGCCCGCCTTGACGCCGAGATCGAGGATCTCGCCGAGCTTGGAGACGCCTTCGCCATACATGATGTCGAACTCGACCTGCTTGAACGGCGGCGCCAGCTTGTTCTTGACCACCTTCACCCGGGTCGCGTTGCCGACGATGTCGTCGCGATCCTTGATCTGGCCGGTGCGGCGGATGTCGAGGCGGACCGAGGCGTAGAATTTGAGGGCGTTGCCGCCGGTGGTCGTCTCCGGATTGCCGTACATGACGCCGATCTTCATTCGCAGCTGGTTGATGAAGATGACCAGGCACTTGGACTTGGAGATCGATCCGGTCAGCTTGCGAAGCGACTGGCTCATCAGCCGCGCCTGCAGGCCGACATGGGAATCGCCCATCTCGCCCTCGATCTCCGCCCGCGGCACCAAGGCGGCGACCGAATCGACGACGAGGATGTCGACCGCGTTCGAGCGGACCAGCGTATCGGTGATCTCGAGCGCCTGCTCGCCGGTATCGGGCTGCGAGACGATCAGATTGTCGATGTCCACGCCCAGCTTTCGGGCGTAGATCGGATCGAGCGCGTGCTCGGCATCGACGAAGGCCGCGACGCCGCCATTTTTCTGCGCTTCGGCGACGGCATGGAGCGCGAGCGTCGTCTTGCCCGAGCTTTCGGGACCATAGATCTCGACCACTCGGCCGCGCGGCAGGCCGCCTATTCCGAGCGCGATGTCGAGCCCCAGCGATCCGGTGGAAATGGTCTCGATCTCGATCGCCTCGCGCGAGCCGAGGCGCATCGCGCTCCCTTTGCCGAAGGCGCGGTCGATCTGCGCGAGCGCCGCGTCCAGAGCTTTCTGCTTATCCATATCGAGAACATTCCTGTCGGAAACGACTTTAAGTGACGCCACCATGGCTTGCTCCCCGTATTGCGTCCGCGCGATGGGTTCAACGCGTGATCACCTTGTACACAGTCTGTTCCACAGGAACAAGAGGGGAACTTATGGTGAGCCCATGCCGCTCCGGAGGCAGTGCCCGCCGCGCACTTCAAGGCTAGCAGCAAGCCGAATAAAATAATCGATTCCATCGCCGGCCCGCAGCCACGACTTCATGCACGCAATCAGGTTAAAGAGTTATCGCGTTGAATCCGCATATGCGTCAGCGCCTCCTTCATCGCTGACTCGAAATCCGGATGGACGAGGATGTCGTTGTGCCGAGCGCCCGGCAAAGTCGCGTCGAAGACGAGGCGGCCGACCGCATCGCGCAAGGCGTCGGTCCGTTCCGGCCGGACCAGCCGGTCGTCGCCGGCGGCGATGATGGCGACGGGTACCGACGAGCCGCGCAGCAGCTCGGCCGAGTTGATGTCGTGCCGGAAGAGGAGCGACACCGGCAGCCAGGGATAGAGCTGGCCGCCGGTGGCGGCGAGGGAATCGAACGGCGTCACCAGGATCGCGCCTGCGAGCGGGCGACGCGCGGCCAAGGCGGCGGCGACGCCGCTGCCGAGACTGACTCCGACCGCCACGATCCGGCCGGGACGGTAGCGGCGGACGAGCAGGTCATGGACGAGCGGCGCATCCTCGGTCAGTGCCTGCGCGGCCGCGATGCCCCCGCTCGGCGCATAGCCGCGATAGAAGAAGGCGGCGACGTCGTGATCCGGCTGAAGCTGGTGAACGATCTCGGCGACCCCTTGCGCGTTCGATCCGTTGCCGGCGAAGACCAGCAGCAACGTGTCGCTGCTCCGGCCGGCCCGCGCCGGGATGTGCAGGCCTTCCAGCCGCACGCCGTCGGCGGTGTCGAGGCCGAGCCTTTCGGCGCCGGGCGGCAGCGGGCCGGCGGGGGCCACCATGTAGGATGGAAACAGAAGGCGTTCCTGCTGGTGCCACATCGAGGCGACGACCGCGGCATAGGCGGCCACGACCAAGCTCAGCAGGATGAGGACCGAGAAGATCAGCGGCCGTCTCCTGCCGCGCGCCATCTCAGCCAGCCAGCGCCCGCTCCAGCGCCGGCTCGATCGCGTCGATCGTGTAGGGTTTGGACAGGACCGGCGCGCCGGAATGCTGCGCCGGCGGCGGCTCGACATGACCGCCGGTAGCAAGGACAAAGGGCTTGCCCGCCTCGACCAGCCGGTCGGCCACCGGCCAGACCTGCTTGCCGTCCTTCAACTGCACGTCGATGATGGCGACGTCGAAGCCGCCCTGCTCCACCCGCGCAATGGCCTCTTCGAGGCTCTCGCAGGTACCGACCACCTCGTGGCCCAGCGAATCGAGGAAATCCTCGAGCATCATCGCGATGAGCGGCTCGTCCTCGACGATCAGGATCGACTTCCCCGGCATGCCTCCGCCTTAGCGTCTGTTCCGCAAGAGAAAAGACTATTTTGCCGCTGCGCCTTCGGCAGCCAGCACGTCGCGCACCGTCTCGGCCAGCTTCTGGACCGAGAAGGGCTTGGCGAGGAAGGAGACGTTTGGAATGTCGATCGATTTCCTGAGCTGCTCCTCCGCATATCCGGAGATGAACAGGATGGGCAGCTCGGGATGGAGCTTGCGCGCGGCGCGGACGGTGGTCGGCCCGTCCATGGTCGGCATCACCACGTCGGAAATCATCAGGTCGACCTTGCCCTCGCGCTCCAATATCTCGAGCGCGGCCTCGCCATTCTCGGCGACGAGCACGGTATAGCCGTGGCGGACCAAGGCGCGCTCGGCGACGGTACGGACCATCGCCTCGTCCTCGACGAGCAGGACGGTGCCGCTGCCCCACAACTCGCCCGGCTTTTCCCTTGCCTTGGCGGCGGTCGGCGCCTCGCCCGGCTGGGCCCGGTGGACCGGCAGGTAGATGGTGAAGCTGGTGCCCTTGTTGGGCTGCGACTCGGCGAAGATGAAGCCGCCGGACTGCTTGACGATGCCGTAGACGGTGGAGAGGCCGAGTCCGGTCCCCTTCCCCACCTCCTTGGTGGTGAAGAAGGGCTCGAAGATCTTGCCGATGATGTGCGGCGGGATACCCGTGCCGGTGTCGCTGACCTTGAGGGCGGTGTAGTCGGCGATCGGCAGGATGTCGGTGCCCATCCGGCGGACGTCCTCGGCAGTGACGCTGTAGGTCTGCAACGTCAGCGTGCCGCCGCCCTCCGAGTCCTTGGCAACCATCGCATCGCGGGCATTGACGGCAAGGTTGACGATCACCTGCTCGAGCTGGCCGGGATCGGCCCGGACAGGGCCGAGGCCACGGCCATGCTTCACCTGCAGCGTGATCCGCTCGCCGAGCAGGCGGGTGAGAAGATGCGACACTTCGGCGACGACGTCGGGCAACTGGAGCACCTGCGGCCGTAGGGTCTGCTGGCGCGAGAAGGCGAGCAGCTGCCGGGTCAGGTTGGCAGCCCGGTTCGAGTTCGAGCGGATCTGCTGGATGTCGTCATAGTCGCTGTCGCCGGGCGTGTGGCGCATCAGCATGAGATCGCAGGTGCCGAGGATCGCGGTGAGGATGTTGTTGAAATCATGGGCGACGCCGCCGGCAAGCTGGCCGACCGCCTGCATCTTGGTGGCCTGGGCGATCTCGCGCTTGAGTCGCGCCTCCTCGCTATTGTCCTTGAGCGAGAGGAGAACGGCGGCGCTGCCGAGCCCGCGCGCGCCGGCGACGGTCATCGCCACCGGCTCCTCCGCATTGGAGCGCAGGCGAACGGCGAGGTCGCCGGAGAGCGGGCGTCCGCGGCCGAACCGCCGCACGGCATCCGAGACCGCCGCCTTGTCCTCGTCAACGACCAGGTCGCCCGGCCACGCCGGCCGCTCGTTGGCGGACAGGCCCGCCGCCTTGCGGAAGGCCTGATTGAGGAAAGTGAAGCGCCCGTCGGTATCGGCGAGCGCGAGACCGAGCGGAAGGCTGTCGAGCAAGGCGTGGATGTGGCCGTTCTCGTCCTCGCTCAGCCGCGCCCCCGGAATGTCGTCGAGCAGCAGGAAGAAGGAGAGGGAGTCCGGCGAGTCGGCGGTCGGCACCTGGATGATGCGCAAGGGCGGACCGCCCTTGCCCTCGGCCGCGAGATGGAACTGACCGCCCTCGGAGGCGGTGAGATAGTCGACCAGGTCTTTGCCCTGGACCGCTGCTCCTTCCTCGCCGCTGGCGCGGGCGGCGAAGGCACCGTTGGCGGCGTGGATATGACCGTCGCCGTCGGCGAGCACCAGCATCAGACCGGCATCACCGATCCGGCGACCCGCCTCTCCGGCCAGCAGCCGCTTCGCCTCGCTCGCCAAGGCCGGGCCTTCGACGCCGGTGAAGCGCCACAACAGATCCTCGCCGGCAGCGCGGACCTCGCCGCGAATGGCTCGACCGCCTGCATCGAATCGCGCGATCGCCGCGGCGCCGTCCCGGCGGGCGGCGCGCAACGCCTCGTGAAGGCGGGCGCGGGTCGCATCGACCTCGCAGACTTCGAGCGGCGAGGCGCCGCCGCCGAACCATTGTCCCCAGGCGGCATTGGCGCAGACGAGGCTGCCGTCGAGGGTCGTCATCGCCATCGCCGCGTCGCTGCCGGCCATGTCCAGTGCCGCCCGCAGGGCGACCCGGTCGATCCGTTCGATCGCCTCGGCTTCCGTAGCCGGACCCGCCGCTTCCGGCCGGCGAGCGAAATGGAGAAGGCCGGCGGTGCCCAGCAGCCCCGCTCCGAAGGCGCCGGCGAAGACGGGATCGCCGAGCGCCCACAGGAGCAAGGCGGCCGAGGCCAATGCCGCTGCGATCAGGACGAGGCCAGCGCCCGCGCGCCGGCGCGGCGCGGCGGTCGGAGGATGGATCAGGCCTGCCGCGCTTGCCACGTCTACCAGATGCTGACCCGCTGCCCGGGCGCCAGATAGAGCGTGTCGTCCGGATTGATCCGGAAGGCCGCATACCAGGGGTCGAGATTGCGGACGACCGCAGCCCGCTGCTCGGAAGGCGAATGCGGGTCGGTCAGCAGCCGCTGCAGCAAATTCTCCTCCCGATACTTGCGGCGCCACACCTGCGCCCAGCCCAGATAGAAACGCTGATCGCCGGTGAAGCCGTCGATCTCCCTCGCCTCGCGCCCGCCCAGCGCCATCCGATAGGCGTCGTAGGCGACGGTGAGCCCGGCGAGATCGGCGATATTCTCGCCCAGCGTCAGCCGGCCCTGGATGCGATGGCCGGGCAGCGGCTCATAGGCGTCATACTGGGTGACAACCTGGCCGGTCAGCGCGTTGAAGCGCTCGCGATCCTGAGGGGTCCACCATTCGCGCAGAGCGCCGGTCTGGTCGTAGCGGCTGCCCTGATCGTCGAAATGATGGCTGATCTCGTGACCGATGACGGCGCCGATCCCCCCATAATTAATCGCCGGATCGGCGTTGGGATCGAAGAAGGGCGGCTGCAGAATTGCCGCCGGGAAGACGATCTCGTTCCAGGTCGGATTGGCATAAGCGTTGACCGTCATCGGGGTCATGAACCACTCGCTGCGATCGACCGGGCGGCCGAGCTTGGCGAGGTTGCGCCGATATTCGAACTCGGTCGCGTTGAGGACGTTCTGGAGGAGGTTTTCGCGGCTGACCTGGACGCTGGAATAATCGCGCCAGCTCTCGGGATAGCCGATCTTGGGCGTGAAGGCGGCGAGCTTGGCTCGTGCCCGCTCGCGCGTCTCCGGGGCCATCCAGCTGAGGCCGGCGAGCCGGCGGTCCATCGCCGCGATGACATTGCGCACCAGCTCGTCGGCCGCCGCCTTGGCTTCGGGCGGGAAATGACGCTCGACATAGATGCGGCTGACGTCGTCCGACACCATCGACGTCACCAGGGTGACGCCGCGCTTCCACCGGTCCTCGATCTGCGGCGTGCCGTTGAGCACGGTGCCGTGGAAGGCGAAATGCGTGTTGACGAACTCGTCCGAAAGATAGGGTGCCGCATCGTCGACCAGCCGCAGCAGCAGATAGTCGTTGAGCACCCCCTGCGGCGTCTGCGCGATCAGGCGGGCGCTGCCGGCGAAGGCGCTCGGCTGCGACACCAGCAGGTTGGGCTGGTCACCGACGCCGATCGCGTCGAGGAATCGCGGCCAGTCGAAGCCGGGCGCGTTGGCGTTGAATTCGGTGCGAGCCCATTTGTTGTAGGTGCGCTCATCGTCGCGACTCTCGACGCGCGTCCAGTGGACCTCGGCGAGGCCGCGTTCGAAGCGCAGGACCGCAGCGGCCCGGGCGGCGGCGTCGCCCTCGCCGGCCAGCGTCAGCAGCTGGGCGAGATAGGCCTGATAGGCGTTGCGCTTCTCGGTGAAGGTCGCATCGTCGCGCAGATAATAATCGCGATCCGGCAGGCCGAGGCCGGACTGGCTCAGCCGCTGGATCATCTCGGTCGGAATGCGGTCGTCACTCGAGATGTAGCCGCCGAAGGGCCCGGTGACGCCACGGCGGAACAGGTTGCCGAGCTGGGTCGCCCACTGGCTGCGGTCGCGCACCGCCTTGATCTCGGCGATCAACGGCTGGATCGGAGCGATGCCGGCGCGCTGGATCGCTGCTTCGTCCATGAAGCTCGCATAGAAGTCGCCGATTCGTGACCCGGGCGTGCGCGCCGCTTCCTCGAGGATCGCGCGGGTCCGCGTCTTCGACAGATCGTCGAGCAGGGTGAACATGCCGTAATTGCTACGGTCGGCCGGTATCTCGGTCGCGCGCTCCCAATCACCGTTGGCGAAGGCGTAGAAATTGTCTCCGGGATCGACGCTGCGGTCCATGCCGGCGAGATCGAAGCCGAAACTGCCGATCTGCGGGGCGCCCGTGCCCGCGGGGGCGGCCGGTCCGGCGGCGGCCGCGGAGACGGTTTCGGGCTGGTCGGAGGGCGTGGTGTTGCAGCCGGCGAGGGCCGTGGAGGCGGCGAGGACGATCAGGATGTGGCGCATGAATGTTCCCGGAAATGTGGAGCGGTGAATGACGCCGGCGTTTAGCAGGAAGCCACCCTCATTCAATCGGCGCAGCCCGCCTCAGCGCGCGGCGCTTCCACTTTCGCCCGGTCCACCAGCGCCAGACCAGGATCGAGAGCAGATAGCCGATGAGCGCTGCCCCAAGACCGATGATGAACAAGCCCGAGATCAAGGCCGGCGCGGCATCGGAAAACGCCCATTTGAGCCAGCTGCCGACGCCCGCGCCGCGCTCGATCAGTGCGTAGAAGGAAGCGATGTCGGTGCGGAAGCCGAAGAAGCTGCCGAGCTCGAGCGAGGCGGCGATCAGAAAGGGCGTCGTCGCCGGATTGGTGAGGAAGGTCATCGCCGCGGCGACGGGGATGTTCGCCCGGAACGGAATGGCGAGCAGGGCCGATCCGACGATCTGGATCCCGGGAATGAGCAGGAACACGCCGACGAACAGGCCGGCGGCGACCCCGCGCGGAACCGAGCGGCGGGTGAAGCGCCAAAACTCGCTGTGCAGCACGCGCGTGCCGAAGGGCTTGAGCCAGCGGCTCTTGGCGAGCTCCTCGCGGTTCGGCGCGTTGCGCGCCACCCATTTGCTGATCCGCTCGACCATCTGATTTCGCGACGCGCCTATCCGTGTTGACGAAGGAGCCGCCCCTGCTCCCTCTTCCAGTCCTTTTCCTTCTCATATTCCCGCTTGTCGTGGTGCTTGCGGCCTTTCGCCAGCGCCAGTTCCACTTTCGCGCGTCCCTGAGAATTGAAATATATGGAGAGCGGGACGAGCGTCATCCCCTGGCGCGACACCGCGCCGAATAATTTCTCGATCTCGCGTCCGTGGAGCAACAGCTTGCGGGGCCGCTTGGGCTCGTGGTTGAAGCGGTTGCCGTGGCTGAACTCCGGGATGTTGGAGTTGATCAGCCAGGCCTGATCGTCCTTCACCTCGGCGTAGCTCTCCGCGATCGAGCCCTCGCCGCCGCGAAGCGACTTCACCTCTGTGCCGGTCAGCGCGATGCCGGCCTCGAACGTCTCCTCGATCGCATAATCGAAGCGCGCCCGCCGATTCTCGGCGACGATCTTCTTCTTGTCGAAAGTGGCGTGACGGGGGCGTGCCATCAGGAAGAACCCACCAGTCCTGCATGATCCAGCGCGGCGTCGACGGCACGGCGGCTCGCCTCGGAGGGAGGCGTCATCGGCAGTCGAGGCTCGGCGGGGAAATCGGGGTGGACACGGCTGAGCGCGTATTTGACCGGACCCGGTGAAGCGTCGCTGAACAAGGCAGCGTGGAGCGGATAGAGACGGTCCTGGAGCGCAAGCGCTTTCGTCCAGTCTCCGGCCAGGCAGGCCTCCTGGAATTCGCTGCACAGCCGCGGCGCGACATTGGCCGTGACCGAGATGCAGCCGATCCCGCCCATCGCCATGAAGCCCAAAGCCATGTCGTCATTGCCCGAAAGCTGGGCGAAATCCTCGCCGCAGGCGAGGCGTTGGGCGGTGACCCGGCCGAGGTTGCCGGTGGCGTCCTTGACCCCGACGACGGTCGACCGGTCGGCGAGACGACCCAACGTCTCGACCGAGATGTCGGCGACGGTGCGGCCGGGAACGTTGTAGACGACGATCGGCAGCGACGAGGAATCGGCCAAGGCGGCAAAATGGCGGTACAACCCCTCCTGGTTGGGGCGGTTGTAATAAGGCACGACGCACAAGGCGCCGTCGGCGCCCCGATCCTGCGCCGCCTTCATGTTCTCGCGCGCCGAGCGAGTGCAGTTGGAGCCGCAGCCGGCGATCACCGGGACCCGCCCGGCAGCCTGGTCGACGCAGACTTCGACCACCCGCCAATGCTCCTCGAAGCTCATCGTCGACGCCTCGCCCGTCGTCCCGCAGGGGACAAGGCCATGACTTCCTTGGTCTATCTGCCACTCGACGTGAGCCCGGAACGCCTGCTCGTCAAACGCTTCGTCGCGAAATGGCGTCACCAGAGCCGGGATCGAGCCCCTGAACATGGTCATCTCCTTCAACTCGGAACCCGGCATCGCCAAAGAAGAATCCGGCGGACATTCCGGGGAATGTTCAGGGTCTGATAAGGAGGGGGGCGTCATTCTGTCCAGCATGCACAAGAGAGCGGGTGTTCTTCTTCTCCTGGGGGTGTCGGTCGCAGCGGTCGCGGGAAGCGCCGTCGGGCCGATTCGCGTGTCCAATCCCGAACCGGCAGTCAGGCAGGCCTCCTTGCTACCGGTGGCGGCGGCCGTCGCGGCCCAAGCCGCGCCTGGCCCGTCGAGCGCGATCGCGTCCAGCATCGAGCGCTGGCGGAGCCTGCGCGGGAACGACAATCTTCCCTTCTCCTCTTACGCTTCCTTCCTGGTCGCCCATCGCGGCTGGCCCGGCGAGAGCGCGTTGCGCCGAGTCGCCGAGCGCCAGTCGGCCGAGCCCGGGGTTTCCTCGGCCGAGGCGATCCGTTTCTTCCAGGCCTTTCCGCCGCTGACCGCCACCGGCCATGCCGGCCATGCCTTCGCGCTTCTCTCCGGCGGCCGACCGGACGAGGCGCGCAATGCGGCGCGGGCCGCCTGGACCGCGGGCGTGCTCCCTGTCGCCGTCGAGCAGCGGATGCTCGGCGCATTCGGCGGAGCGCTGACGCCGCAGGATCATGATCGGCGCATGGACGCGCTGCTCGACAATGGCGACACCCAAAGCGCGCAGCGGACGCTCGCCTGGGTTTCGCCGGCGCGGCGACCGCTCTACGAGGCGCGACTGGCGCTCCAGGCCCGCGCGCCCGACGCCGCCTCGCGCGTCGCCGCTCTGGGCTCCGCCGGCGCCGGCGATCCCGGCCTGCTCATCGATCGCGCCAAATGGATGCGCGAGACCGGAAATTCGATGGGTGCGCGCGAACTCCTCGCCCAACCGCGGCGGCTGACGACGGCGCCGGCCAACCCCGAAAAATATATGGAGGCCCTGGTCACCATCGCGCGCGGCGCGGCCAACGACCGGCAATGGACGCTCGCCTACCAGATTGCGAGCCAGGTGGACGGCATCTACCCGACCGGCACCGACGTCAGTCAGAAGAGCTTCGGCGAGCGCGACGAATATACCAATCTGACCTGGTTGGCCGGCACGTCGGCCCTGCTCAAGCTCAACCGGCCGGCGGACGCGATCGGCATGTTCGAGCGTTATGCCCGGGCCGCGCAATCGCCGCAGACCCAGACGAAGGGGCTCTATTGGGCCGCCCGAGCGGCGAACCGCGCCGGCCAGACCGGCCAGTCCCGCACCCTGCTCGAGGAAGCGGCTGGCCATTACGACCAATATTACGGCCAGCTTGCCGCCGAGCGCCTCGGCCGCCCGCTGCCGGCGCCGACGCCGCCCGTCGCGGTGACGCCGAGCCCGGCGGAGCGCCAGGCCTTCTACAACCAGCCGATCGTCGCCGCCGTCCGCTATCTCGGGCAGATCGGCCAGTGGCGCGACCAGACCGACTTCGTCCGCGCGCTGGCCCAGCATGTCGACACCGACAATGAGCGGCTGATGGCGGTCCAGCTCGGCGAGCAGATCGGCCGGGTCGATCTCGGCGTGCTGGTCGCCCGCCAGGCGCGCACCGACGGCTCGTTCGAATATAAGCGCTGGGGATTCCCCGAGGTGCGGGTGCCGGCGGCCCAGCAACGCCACTGGACGATCGTCCACGCGATCACGCGCCAGGAAAGCCTGTTCGACCGCCAGGCGATCAGCCGGGCCGGCGCACGCGGGCTGATGCAGTTGATGCCGGGCACGGCCCGCGAGGTCGCCGGCCGGCTCGGAATCGGCTATGCGCCCGATCGTCTCACCGGCGACCCGGAATACAACGTGCTGCTCGGTTCGACCTACTTCAACCAGCTGCTGAACCAGTGGGGTGGCAATTATCCTCTGGCGGTGGCGAGCTACAATGCCGGCGCCGGCAATGTCCGCCGCTGGATCCGCGAGAATGGCGACCCGCGCACCGGCAGCATCGCGATGATCGACTGGATCGAGGAGATCCCGTTCTTCGAGACCCGCAACTACGTCCAGCGGGTTCTGGAGAATGCGGTCGTCTACGACCTCATGAATCCGAACCGGGCCGGCAGCCCTCCACAGAACCGCCTGTCCTACTATCTGGGCGAGCAGCAGCCGGGCTGAGCGTTCCCGGCGCGGGGGATCGGGGCTAGGGAAGGCGCGATGAGCGACCGCCCCAACTACATCACCCCCGCCGGCTATCGCCGGCTGCGCGAGGAATATGAGGCCCTGTTCGGCGGCGAGCGGCCGAAGCTGCTCGAGACGATCGCCTGGGCCGCGGCCAATGGCGACCGTTCCGAGAATGCCGATTATCAATATGGCCGACGGCGTTTGCGCGAGGTCGATCGCCGGATCAACTTCCTGTCGCGGCGGATGGCTGCCGCCAAGGTGACCGAGCCTGCCCGCCAGCCGGACCGGAGCCGCGCCTGGTTCGGGGCGACGGTGACCCTGGCCGACGAGGATGACAACCGCCGCACCGTCACCCTTGTCGGCGAGGACGAGGCCGACGCCTCGGCCGGCGCGATCAGCTGGTACTCGCCGATGGCCCGCGCGATCCGCGGCGCGGCGGTCGGGGATTTGCGGCGTGTGGTACTGCCGAGTGGCGAGAAGGAATATGAGGTGGTCGGGATCGACTATCCGCAGGGCTGAGACTAGGCGGCGTCTGCACCGAGGCAGCCGGCAGAAAGCGCCCCCGTGGCGCACCGTCGATGCGCGATCGATCACTCTCCTGTCCGCAATCTCTCCAGACCCGATGGGAATCGCCATGCGCCGGCTGCGTAGAGTGGCTAGGCTCGGCGGCTCCGACCGGAGAGAGTCGCGGTCGCGCGAGCGCTTTGATATGCGGCGTGGATGATCGATCGTCGAACCCTGATCCAGCTCCTCGGCGCCGCGATGGCGATGCCGGCCCCTGCTTTCGCGGCAACGCTTCCCGCCCGGCGCAAGCCGCCGCGCCTCCGGCCCGGCGACACGGTCGGCCTGGTCGAGCCCGCCGGCTTTACCGCCGATTCCTTCGATCTCGCCGTGGTCCTTGAAACCGTCCGGGCAATGGGTCTGGTGCCGCGGCCGGCGCCGCATCTGCTCAGCCGTTACGGCTATCTCGCCGGCCGCGACGAGGAGCGGGGCGGCGACCTGATGGCGATGTACCGCGACCCGGCGGTAAAGGCGATCTTTGCCGTCCGCGGCGGCTGGGGCTGCGCACGCATCCTGCCGCACCTCGATTTCGACGTGATCCGGGCCAACCCGAAGCTGCTGATCGGCTTCAGCGACATCACCGCGCTTCATCTCGCTCTGGCGGCCCGGACCGACTGCCCCACCATTCACGGGCCCAATGCCGCCAGCTCCTGGGGCGAGCTTTCGTGGGAATCCTTCCGCGGGCTCGTCTTCGAGGGAGAGACTCCGACCTACAGCACCCCGCCTGGCACCGAGGATCGCCTCGTCCAGCGATCGGGGCGGATCCGTACCTTCCGTCCGGGGCGGGCGACCGGGCCGCTCCTGGGCGGCAATCTCACCGTCCTCGCGGCGTTGGTGGGCACGCCTTACCTGCCCGACTTCGACGGCGCGATCCTCTTCATCGAGGATGTCGACGAGGCGGAATATCGGATCGACAGGATGCTGACCCAGCTCGCCCTCGCCGGCATCCTCGGCAAGGTCGCCGGCGTGGTGTTCGGCCAGTGCACCAGCTGCACGTCGCAAGGCTCTTCGACGGTCGGCTTCACCCTGTCGCAGGTGCTGGAGCAGCATCTGGCCCCGCTCGGCGTACCGGCCTTCCAGGGCGCCCTCATCGGCCATGTCGCCAACCAGTTCAGCATCCCGGTCGGTATTCCGGCCGAGATCGACGCGGAAGCGGGAACGATCCGGATCCTCGAGCCGGTCGTCGCCTGAACCCGTGGCCGCGCTGCCGCCGTGGAGGCGGCCGCCGACCTTCCTCACGTCTCAGCGCACGGCGATCCTGCGCAGCAGCCTGCCCTCGCGCGACATCAGGAAGGCGATGCTCGTGCCGCAGCTCGTGCAGCAGCCGCGCACATGCGCGTCCTGCGGAAGCGGCCGGCCGGCGACAAAATGGACCAGCAGCGCCTCCCCCTCGACCGAGGCATGGACCGAGAAGCAGTCGGGATCGCGATTGCGCTCCTGCGCGAAGAGGTCGAAGGCGCCGGAAAGCGCCGCCCTCCACTGCACCGACAGGCCAGCCACGACCTCGGGGCGGTCCGGCGGGCTCGGCGGCGACGCCGCTCCAACGAGCAGGAGCCAGGAGAAGGCGACGAGGATCGATCGACCCCGTGCCGCTGGTGCGCTCCGGCGCGAGGTCACGGACTGATCCAGTCCGCGTAACCGCCGAGATGGCGGTAACGCACCCATCCCGACCGGCACGGTCCGGAATAGGTTTCGGAGACCGAAGGCGCCGGCCCGAGGCCGCAGCCCGTCCGCTCGCCGGGCGCCTCGAAGACGATTCCGAACCAGTCGCCGCGGCGGATGCAGGCGAACACCGCTTCCCCGTCGGCAAGGCGGGCAAGCGCCCGCTCGCGTACCGAAGGTCCGGCGCGAACCGGGACGAGGCCATTGTGGCGGTCGGGGTTCATGATCGACGCGGTCGAGCAGGCGAGCGACGCGGCCGGGTCGCCGGCCATGATCGGCACCGGAACCCGGGGCGCCTGTCCCCGGGCAGTCGCCGGCATGCCCGCCAGCAGCAGCGCCGCCCACAGGATGCGGACCGGGTCTCGCCAGTGCCGTGTCTCGGGATGCGAGGGTGCGACGGCGGGCACTGCGATCGGCAGAATGGCGGTGGTCATCAGCCTTCCTTTGCCAAAACGACATGCCGCTCCGGCACGTGAACATGGGGTGAAGGTCGTGGCGGCGGCGAAACAAGGCCGCATGCCACCCAGGTCCGATCGTCTACACGGAAAGCAGGATCGAGTTTCCGAAATTGTGCAGGAAGACCGGAAGCAGGAGGCTGCCCGTCCGCACCCGCAGCCAGATTGCGATGAACGAGGGCAGCGCGGTCAGGGCCAGGGCCATCGGGTCGAGCGAGAAGGCACCGTCGGCATAGCCGAAGGCGTGGGTCATCCCGAACAGCAAAGAGGAGAGGATCGCGCCCCAGCCCCATTCGATCCCCAGGAACCGGACCCGGCCGGCGAAGGCTCGATCGAGCGCCAGCAGCAGGATGCCGCGATAGAAGATCTCCTCCTCGAGGCCCGGCATGGTGAGCTGGAAGGCGATTAGCTCGCGATCGGCTTCGCCGTTGGGAAAGGCCGCCGCGAGCGCGAGGAAGAAGGCGCAATAGAGGAGCACGACCGGGATGGAAGGCTTCAGGCTGCCGGGGGCATGGGCCAGGGTCAGTCCCACCTTGCGCCAGCCGAAGACCGGCAATGCCGCGATGGCCAGCGACGCCGCCAACGCGGCCAGCTTGCCCTGCCAGTTCCAGTCGCTCCCAGTGAACAGGTCGGGGATCGTGCCGTATCCGCGGGTGAGAAGGATGTCGTTCACGGCCACCAGCACGGCCGCGACCAGCAGCCAGCGCGGCGCGAATCCCTCGCGGTTGGACAGGCCGATCAGGCCTCCCGCCAGCAGGAGGAGACCCAGGGTCGCACCCAGTCCGATCAATCCGTTCACCCGTCCTCACCCCGTCGTCCAAGAGGACTTCCGACTAGCGGGCGACGGCCGGATCGGCTTCTCAAAACATGGCGGATCGCTGCTCGAAACCCGGCACGGGAGCCTTTTCACCTGCCGCTTCGTCGATTCCTTCCACTCGCGCCGCCTCGCGGAACCGGGAGGGCGCACACCCTTCCATGTCCCTGAAGACGCGGTTGAAGCTGGCGAGCGAGGCAAAGCCGCTGTCGAGCGCAACCGCGATCAGCTTGTCGCCGGATCGAAGGGGGTCGCGCAGGCGGCGGCGGGCTTCCGCCACCCGGTAATGGTTGAGGAAGGTGCGGAAGTGATCGAAGCCCAGTTCGTGGTTGATCAGCCGCCGGACGATTCGTTCCGGCGCGCCCATGCGCTCGACGAAGCCCGCAAAGGTCAGCTCGGAGTCGAGGAAGACTCTCTCCTCCTCGATCAGCGCCCTGAGCCGGGGGCGCAGCGCGTCCTCCTCAGGGAACATGTCCGCTCCGATCATCGGGGTCGTCGTCGCCGGAGGACCCACGATTCCGCCGAAGCTGAACGCCTCCGTCCGGATCGTCAGTAGCCGCGCCGCCAGCCACACACCGAAGCCGAGGATGGCGAGGTTCTGCGCCGACGAAAAGGCGATCGGTCGCCACGCGAAGCCGAACAGAACATCCGCCGCCAGGTCGACGAGGAGCTGGCCACCGAGCAGGATCGCAACCAGGATCCGGGCATCGTGCCGCCGCTGAACCAGGTCGCCGCCGCGTTCGGAGACCAGCCTCCAGACGAGATGGGCGACGATCGCGAAACCCAGGACGACGAGCAGATAGGACCAGTCGATGTCGGCCGCGGCGCTGCCGAAGAGCCCGCGGTCCATGGCCGCCATGAAGGCCCAGAGCAGGCCGACGGCCAGCACGGTGCCCCTGAGCCTGAACCGCGTGTCGAAGCAGGCCAGGCAGAACCACCAAAGGAAGACGACCGCGAAACCGCTGGCCAGATTGGCGGCCGCTCCAGCGACGCCGTCCGGGCGAAGCGAGGCCTCGGGCGTGTTGCCGGCGAGGAAACCGGAGAGGCAGAGAGCGAGCGGTGGAAACAGCCAGGCGGGCGCACCCAGCGCACGGCGCTGCCGGAACAGCAGCGACGCCAGGAGGAGGAGGATGGTGATCGCGCCGATCCGCACGGCGAGGTCGGCTTGCCCCAGGCTCATGAGTACCGGCTAGGGCATTCGGCGGACCGCAGCCATGGCCTTCGCGTCACCGCTCTACCTCTGGTCCACCGGGATACTCAGCCCGCGCTTGACGATACCCAAAGCGACATTCGTCGTGAACCGTCGGACATTGGCATTGTCGGCCACGAGGCGTCCCATGAGCGCATCGAAGCTCTCCGTATCCGGCGCCGTCACCACCGCCATGAAATCCGCTTCGCCGGTGACGTAATAGGCCTGCTGTACCTGCGGCTCGGCCGCGAGCCAACGGCGCAGCTGCGCAAGCAATTCCGGCCGCTCCCGCTCCACCTGAAGCGCGACGATGAAGAAGGTCGGTCGGCCGACCTGTTGCGGATCGACGACGGCGCAATCGCGAACGATCACGCCTTCCTCTCGCAGGCGGCGCAGTCGGCGCTGGATGGCGGAGACCGATAGCGCGACATGCTCCGAGAGGCGCTCGGCGGTCTGCGAGCTGTCCTCCTGGACGAGGTCGAGCAGCTGTCGGTCGTAGCGGTCGAGAACCATTTCGGCCGCATCATAGACCGCTTTCGCGGATTATCGCGGCACAATCGCCTCCGTCTTTGCCGTAGAACGGCATCGCCCAGGCTTATGGTCCTCTTCCTCTCAAGCTGCGACCATTCGAGGGAGAACCGGTTTGAAGCTTCTCTACCAGACGCACTCACCGTTCGCGCGCAAGGTCCTCGTCTTCGCGCACGAGGCCGGGCTCGCCGATCGTCTCCTGGTCGAGCCGCACGAGACGAGCCCCACCCGCTCGAACGACGCGGTGTTCGCGCTTAACCCGCTCGGCAAGGTGCCTGTCCTGGAGCGAGCCGACGGGCCGCCCATTTTCGACTCCGATGTCATCTGCGCCTATCTCGACACGCTCAACGAGGGCGAGAAGCTGATCCCGGCCGAAGGCGAGCGGCGCTGGCGGGGCCTGCAGATGCAGGCCGTCGCGCAAGGCATGGCGGACGCCGGTATCGCGGTCCGATGGGAAAGCGAGCGACGTCCGCCCGCTTTTCGCTTTGCACCGCTTCGGACCGGATACGAGCACAAGCTGCACATGGCCTATCGATGGCTCGATCGCGAGCTCGAGGTGCGCGAACGGCTGCATGTCGGGCATATCGCCCTGGCGACGACGCTCGACTGGCTGCTGTTCCGCGATCTGCCCAGCTTCCGCGACCACGCCATCTTGTGGCGCTGGTTCGTCGACATGACCGAGCGCCCGTCGATGCGGGCAACGCCGCTCCATGGCGAAACCCGCGACTAAGGAAGCAAGCGCCTGGGAAAGGATCTCGCGGCCTTTGCCCCGGTCTCGGCGAAATCTGCCGTCCGCGGCAGGTTCAGCGCAGCGGCCGGAAGGCGGCCCACAGGTCGGCGCTGAGCAGAGCGGGCTGTTCCCAGGCGGCGAAATGGCAGCCCACGTCGTGCCGGCTATAGTGGAGGAGCCGGGAATAGGTCCGTTCCGCCCAGCTGCGCGGGCATTGATAGAGCTCGTCGCGAAAAGCGCTGATCGCGACCGGGATCTCGACGCCGAGCGGCTGGAAGAAGACGGTCTTGTTTTCCCAATAGAGCCGCGCGGCCGAGATCGCGGTGTTGGTCAACCAGGTGACGGTGATGTTGTCGAGCACGTCGTCGCGGGTCAGGCCCTCGTTCTCTCCATCGAAGACGCGGGCGATCAGCTCGTAGCTCTTGAGATCGTGATCGAGGAACCAGGCGGCGAGCCCGATCGGCGAGTCGGCGATCCCGTACAATGTCTGCGGCCGGCTTCCCATTTCCTGCGCGTAGGCAAGGCCATGGGTGAAGAAGAAGTCGAGCCGTTCGAACGCGAAGAGCTCATCGGCCGACAGGCCGGGCGGCGGCGTGTGGCTGGGCAAGGCCTGCCAGATCTCGGGCGGCACGGCCGACGGCATGTTGGTGTGGATGGCGACCAGCTCCGGCGGCCGCTGCACGCCCATCGTCTCTGTGACGAGCGCTCCCCAGTCGCCACCCTGCGCGACGAAACGGTCGTAGCCGAGGCGCCGCATCAGCGTCGTCCAGGCGCGGGCGATACGCGGCGGATCCCAGCCGGTCCCGGTCGGCCGGGCCGAATAGCCGTAGCCAGGCATGGACGGGATGACGATGTCGAAGGCATCCGCGGCGCTTCCGCCATGCGCGGGCGGATCGGTCAGCGGCCCGATGATCTTCAACTGCTCGACGATCGAGCCCGGCCAGCCGTGAGTGACGATGAGCGGCAAGGCATCGGGATGCGGCGAGCGGACGTGGATGAAGTGGATGTCCAGTCCGTCAATCTCGGTGAGATATTGCGGCAGGGCGTTGAGCCGGGCCTCGCACCGACGCCAGTCATAGTCGGTCGCCCAGTAAGCGGCGAGCTTGCCGATGACGCCGAGCTGAACGCCCTGCGTCGCGTCTTCGACGGTCTCCCGATCGGGAAAGTTGGTCGCGAGGATCCGGCGACGAAGATCCGCGAGCGCTTCGTCATTGGTCTCGACCCGGAAGGGACGGATCGAAGCGCCCGGGTCGCGCACGTCGCCGCCGATCGCGAAGGCCGGCGGAGCCGCGGAGTCGTGGACCGGTGCGGCGGAAGTGGCGGGAAGCGTATTTTCGGGGACGGAACCGGACATGGCGCTACTCCTCGTCGGCAAGGGACAGGCGGGGGCCTGCCGGTTCGGGAAATGCGCTCATCCCCGCCGCCGAGCCCAGTTAGTCGGCATTTGCCGGCGTTAGATCGAATGAGCCCGACCGCCATCGGGCGTCGTCGGCGGCCCGGTCAGCGGCGGGACTGTCCTCGTCCCGGCGTTCGAGCTATGTTGACGACGAAGGCCCAGCGGTGCGAGCCGGCTCCGTCGGACCCGCCTGGAGACGGGACATGCCTCGACAGACGCCCTTCGCCCCCGCCCCTCCGATCGTTGCTTCTGAGCCCTTGGCGGCGGATACCGGCCCGCCGGCGCCGATCGGCTTCAGGGATCTCGTCGCCATTCCTGCGGCGCGGCTGCTGCTGCGGCGGCAGCGGCCGGTCAAGATCGGCGGACGCGCCTTCGACCTGCTCATCGTGCTGCTCCGCTCCCGCGGGTCGGTCGTCTCCAAGAACCGGATCATGCAGGCGGTGTGGCCGGGCACGTTCGTTGCCGAGGGCAATCTCCGCTTCCAGATGGCGATGCTGCGCAAGGCGCTCGGCCACGACCGCGACCTCATCAAGACCGTGATCGGCCGGGGCTACATGCTCGCCGACGAGCGTCGGCCCGAACCTTCGCGCAGCTGGACGCTCCAGCCGATCCGGGTCAGCTGGTGGCCGCTTCCGGCCCGCTGAAAGCCTCCGGGGTCGCCGGGTCGGCCTCCCTATCGCACGTAGCGGCCGGCGGCGGCGACCAGAGCGGTGCGGATCTCCGGGTCGGTGATGCGCATGTCGCGATCATGGTCGGCATAGCGCCGGAACCAGATATTGGCGCGGTGGGCGATCTCCTCGCTGACGAAGCCCTCCGCCGAATCGTAGAAGCCGACGGTGACGATCGCCCGACCCTCCTCGGTCTCGGTCAGCCAGGGATCGAGCAGGGGGACACCGGGGCCGCGCAGGTCGCCGCCATAAGCGCGCCGCTCGCCCGCCCAATCGCCCCCGTCATAGGCATAGCCGCCATAAGGACCGCCACCGCCATGATAGCCGTCGCTGACGCACCCGGCCGTCATGGCCGCGGCGGCTCCGACCAGGATCATCCTCATTGCGCGCAGCCGCATCGCCGGCCTCCCTGTTCTTGACGTTCAGGGCGGGTCTACCACCTTCCGCCGGCTCAATCGCGCCCTTGCAGAAGCTCGGCGGCGACCTGTTCCATTTCGGGACGGATAGGCGGCGGCTCGGCCGGCAGAGCGGCGCCGAGCGCGTCGGCGACATGACGCAGCGCGGCCATCCGTGCCGCCTTCTTATCATTCCCGTCGACGAGGCTCCACGGCGCCCAGCGCGTGTCGGTGCGGTCGAACATGTCGCGCAGCGCGTCGAGATAGGCCTTGCGCCGGCCGCGGTTGCGCAGATCCTCTTCGGTGACCTTCCACCTTTTCCACGGATGAGCGAGGCGGGCGCGGAAGCGCGCGTCCTGGGTCTGCTGGGTGACGTGGAAGAAGAGCTTGACGATCAGGGCCCCGTCGGCGGCGAGCTGCGCCTCGAACTCGTTGATCTCGTCATAGGCGCGGCGCCACTCCGCATCGGTGGCGAAGCCCTCGACCCGCTCGACGAGGACGCGTCCGTACCAGCTCCGGTCGAAGATCGCGATCTCGCCGGCGCGCGGCAGCCGCTGCCAGAACCGCCAGAGATAGTGGCGGGCCTTCTCCTCCTCGGTCGGCGCGGTGATCGGCCACACCCGATAGCTTCGCGGATCGCATTCCGCCGTCAGCCGCTGGATCGCCCCGCCCTTCCCGCTCGCGTCCCAGCCTTCGACCACGACGATCGCGCGGCGGCCATGGACATGGTTGGCGACGAACAGGCGGGAAACCTCTTCCTGGAGGTCCTTCAGGTCCTTCCTGTAGTCCCCTCCATAAGAGTCGCCGGCTTCATAGTCCCAGAGATTGATCGGCATCGGGCCGGCATATCGGCTCGGACGGCGATTGTCGAAGACCGTTTCCCCTCCCTGAAACCAGGGAAGGGAGATAGCGTGACCTATTCCGGCGCCACCGATCGCGCCGGGTCCTTGTCGGCGGTGCCCGAGGGCGGCACCAGGCGGATGTGGAGCTCGCGCAGCTGCTTGGCCGTGACCTCGCCGGGAGCGCCCATCATCAGATCCTCGGCGCGCTGGTTCATCGGGAAAAGGACGACCTCGCGCAGGTTCGGCTCGTCCGCGAGCAGCATGACGATGCGGTCGATTCCCGGCGCCGACCCGCCGTGAGGGGGCGCGCCGAACTTGAAGGCGTTGATCATGCCCGAGAAGTTGGTGTCGACATCCTCGCGGCTGTAGCCGGCGATCTCGAACGCCTTGTACATGATGTCGGGCCGGTGGTTCCGGATCGCACCCGACGAAAGTTCGACGCCGTTGCAGACGATGTCGTACTGGAATGCCAGGATATCGAGCGGGTCCTTCGTCTCCAGCGCCTCGATCCCGCCCTGCGGCATCGAAAAGGGATTGTGGCTGAAATCGACCTGCTTCCGCTCCTCGTCATATTCGTACATCGGAAAGTCGACGATCCAGCAGAAGTCGAACCGATTCCTGTCGATGAGCCCGAGCTCCTCGGCGACGCGGGTTCGTGCCGCGCCGGCGAGCTTGGCCGCCTGATCGGGCTTTCCGGCGGCGAAGAAGATCCCGTCGTCGGGGCCGATGCCGAGCGTCTCGACCAACCGCCGGGTCGCCTCCTCGCCATGATTCTTGGCGATCGGCCCGCCGAGCTCGCCGCCCTTCTGGGTGATGTAGCCCAAGCCGGCATGGCCCTCCGAACGAGCCCATTCGTTCATGTCGTCGAAGAATTTTCGGCTCTTCTCTGCGGTGCCCGGAGCGGGGATGGCGCGGACGATGCCGCCGCCTTCGATGATGCGGGCGAAAAGGCCGAAGCCGGAGCCGCGGAAATGGTCGGTGACGTCGGAGATCAGGACCGGATTCCTGAGGTCCGGCTTGTCGCTGCCATATCTGAGCATCGCCTCGCGATAGGGGATGCGCGGGAACTGGCCGGCCGGCGTCACCGAGCGGCCGTCGGCGAATTCCTCGAAGACGCCGGCGAGCACCGGCTCGATCGCGGCGAACACGTCCTCCTGCGTGACGAAGCTCATCTCGAAGTCGAGCTGGTAGAACTCGCCCGGCGAGCGGTCGGCGCGGGCGTCCTCGTCGCGGAAACAGGGCGCGATCTGGAAATAGCGGTCGAAGCCGGCAACCATGAGCAGTTGCTTGAACATCTGGGGCGCCTGCGGGAGCGCGTAGAACTTGCCCGGATGGACGCGGCTCGGGACGAGATAGTCGCGCGCGCCCTCGGGGCTCGACGCGGTGAGAATCGGCGTCTGGAATTCGGTGAAGCCCTGGTCGATCATCCGTCCTCGGATCGAGCTGATCACCCGGCTGCGCAGCATGATATTGTTGTGGAGCCGCTCGCGCCGCAGATCGAGATAGCGGTAGCGAAGGCGGATCTCCTCCGGATATTCCTGGTCCCCGAAGACCGGAAGCGGGAGCTCCTGCGCGGCCGATTGCACCTCGACCGCGTCGGCATGGATCTCGATCTGGCCGGTAGCGAGGTTGGGATTGGCCGCTTCGGCGTCGCGGCGGACGACCTCGCCTTCGACGGTGATCACCGATTCGACCCGCAGTCCCTCAAGCGTCTTGAAGGCTTCGTCGGCGACGTCGCTGACGATCTGGGTGATGCCGTAATGGTCGCGCAGGTCGACGAACAGCAGATTGCCGTGGTCGCGCTTGCGATGGACCCAGCCGGAAAGCTTGACCCGGGTACCGACATGCCCCTCCCTGAGCTCGCCGCAATTGTGAGTGCGATAGGCGTGCATCGATCCCGGTCTTTCCTTCGGTGTGGCTGAGAATGCGCGCCGCCACGGCCGCGCAGGGGCGCTGCTAACAGCTCCGCGCCCTCATTTGTCAAGGCGGCGATCGCCCGGCGAGAGCATCCACAGGCTCGAAAAAATGCGGTCGAGGGAAACCGCACCGCGCAAGGCGCTTTGTCAGACGGGGACGCGCCGCTATGAGGGCCGCCAATGCACATCCATCCCCTGATTACCGACACAGAGACCCTCGAGAAGCTCTGCGAACGTCTCGCCCGTGCCGACTTCGTCACTGTCGACACCGAATTCATGCGCGAGAATACCTATTGGCCCGATTTGTGCCTGTTCCAGGTCGCGAGCCACGAGGAGGCGGCGGCGATCGATCCGAAGGCCGAGGGGCTCGACCTCACGCCCCTGCTCAACCTGCTGGTCAACAACGAGCATGTGCTCAAGGTCTTCCATGCCGGCGGCCAGGACATCGAGATCATCTTCAACCTCACCGGCGGCACGCCGCATCCGATGTTCGACACGCAGATCGCGGCAATGGCGCTCGGGCTGGGCGAGCAGGTCGGCTATTCCAATCTGTGCGAATCGCTGCTCGGCCGCAGCCTCGACAAGGGCGCCCGCTTCACGGACTGGGCCCGCCGGCCGCTCGACCGCCGCCAGATCGACTATGCGATCGGCGACGTCACCCATCTGGCCGAGCTCTTCCCGAAGATGCTCGAGCGCCTCAAGCGCACCGGCCGGGGCGAATGGCTGGACCAGGAGATGGAGCGCATCTCGAACCCGGCCAATTATGTGAACGACCCGGGCCAGGCCTGGAAGAAGGTGAAGATCCAGAGCCGCAAGCCCGAGGTGCTCGGCCGGCTGAAGGCGCTCGCCGCCTGGCGCGAGCTCGAGGCGCGTTCGAAGAACCTGCCGCGCGGCCGGATCATGAAGGACGAGACGCTCGCCGACGTCGCCATGCATCCGCCGGCCCGGCAGGAGGCGCTCGGCCAGGTCCGCGGCCTCAGCGCCGCCTGGAAAGGCAATGACATCGGCGCGCGGATGATGGAGGTGCTCGTGAATGCCGATCCGCTGCCGGCTTCGGAGCTGCCGCCGCGCGAGGAGCGCTCGCCCGGACTGGGCCGTGAAGGCGCGCTCGTCGCCGACCTGCTCAAGCTCCTGCTCAAGATCCGCGCGCGCGAATCCAACGTGGCGCCGCGATTGGTCGCCCGGTCGGAGGAGCTCGAGCAGCTCGCCGCCGGCCGTCGCGAGGGTCTCGGCATCCTCCAGGGCTGGCGCTACGAGGAGTTCGGCCGCGACGCGCTCGACCTCGTCGAGGGACGACTCGCCTTCGCGATACGCGGGGGCAAACTGGTCATGACCCGAACCGAAGCGGAGACAATCGCATGAGACGAGCAGCAGCCGCGATCCTGGCGATCGGCGCCCTGACGATGACCATGGCCTGCACCACCGTGCCGGCGGAAGGCGAGGCGACCCCCGCCCCCGGCGGCGGCGGGACCTGCCAGGCCGACCAACTGGGCGATCTCGTCGGGCGGGCGCCGACGAGCGAGCTTGGCGCCGAGGCGATGCGGAGGAGCGGCGCGCGGGCGCTGCGCTGGATCCGCCCCGGCGACGCGGTGACGATGGATTTTCGCGAGGACCGGCTGAACATCCACCTGGATGCCGAGCACAAGGTGGAGCGCCTCGCCTGCGGTTGAACGCGCGCCGCGGGCCCCTCTAGACCCTAATTCCGTCTCGTGCGCCCGGCGTCGCGCCCGATCACCTTCTCCGGCTTCAGCCCCATCGCCGTAGCCAGCGTCTTGAGCCGGCGTTCGACGGTCTCGCCGATCAGCGCCGCTTCGCCCGCCGCGATCGTCAGGACCAGCCGGTCGCCATCGCGACTTAGCCGCGAGCGCTCGAGCCCGATCTCGACGCCGCCGCTGAGCCGCTGGCCGAGCCGGATGGCATAGCCCCAGTGCGACGCCCGCTCGAGCGACTCCGCCGGGCACAAGGCGGCGACCTTGGGATAAGGGAGCCGGCTGCCGCCGCCGAAGCTCGAGAACAGGGCCTGGGCGAGCATCACCCGGCCCGGCGCGTCGATCGCCACCCAATTGCCGTGCAACGCCATGTCGATTCCGCGCTCGGCGCGGAAGTCGGGATGCGCCGCCCAGGCAATGTCCGCGAGCAGGCAGGCGGCGAGACGCAGCCGCGCGCGCTCCGGCGGATCGTCGAAGACGGGCGCCAGCCAGGCATCGAGCCGCTCGCCATGCTGGACGAAGCGGCCGAGCCCGGCACCGACGTCCCGCGCGGCTTCGACCAGCGGATCGAGCCCCTGCTGCGCCGGCTCCAGGTCGTCGAAGAGCAGCCCCTCACGGATGCCGAAGCTGGACACGATCAGTCTGTCGGGCCGCAGGATCCGGATGAGTGCCTCGAGCAGCTGGTTGGCCCGCGCCAGCGTCGGGATTCGGCCGGCGGACAATGCCGGGATCGCCCGCAGCTGCTCGCGCGACATCCGGGCGATCTCTTCGCGAAGCTCGGCGGGCCGCGCCGGCGCCATCACATGCTGGTGTGTGATCGGCAAAGGATGGCCCGACACGCCCATCTCGACCGTAGCGAGAGCGCGCCAGCTGCCGCCGACCAGGTAGAAAGGACGCCCTTCCGCCGCCCGATCGAAGCCGGCGGCGGCGACCGACTTGGCGATTCTCTTGGCGAAGGTCGCCTCGCCGACTTCGGCGACCCGGTCGAGCTTGAGCACGCCGAGAGGCAGCGAGGCGCTGCGGCGGATGCGCCGCCCCCGCAGCTCGACCAGCTCGAGGCTTCCGCCGCCGAGGTCGCCGACGATCCCGTCGGCATCCGGGATGGCGGAGACCACGCCGAGGCCAGCCATTCGCGCTTCCTCGTCCCCGCTCAGGATTCGCGGCTCGAAGCCGAGCGCACCGACCCGGTCGAGAAAGGCGTCGCCGTTCGCGGCCTCGCGCACCGCGGCAGTCGCGACGACGCGCGTCCGCACCACGCCCATCTGGCGGGTCAGCAGCCTGAACCGCTCGAGCGCCGCCAGCGCCCGCGCCTGCGCCCCCTCGTCGAGCAACCCGGTCTCGGCAACGTCGCGGCCGAGACCGGCCATCACCTTCTCGTTGAAGATGATCGAGGGAATCCGCTTGGCGCCCGAATAGACGACGAGCCGGACGGAGTTGGAGCCGATATCGACGATGGCGACGGGACTGGAGGCGAACATGGCGACGGGCGAACGTCAGTGGCCGCGCGGAAGCTGCAGCTTCCGGGGAAAGGCGCCGCGCGACCGCAAGGCCGCACCGCGGCCGGATAGCGATGGGTTCGTCATGAAATAGTGGTGAAGATTGAACGGCTTGGCATCGTCGCCCGGGTTCAGCCGATGATAGAAGCCTTCCGCATCGAGACGCCAGCTCTGCTCGTTGTCGATCATGTTGGCGACCATCACCTGGTCGAGGATCTGCGCCTTCACCGTCTCATTCTCGATCGGCACCGCGATCTCCACCCGCCGGTCGAAATTGCGCGGCATCCAGTCGGCCGAGCTCAGATAGACATCGGCGCCCGGATTGGGCAGCTCGCCGCCATTGCCGAAGCACCAGATCCGGCTGTGCTCGAGGAAGCGGCCGACGATCGACTTGACCCGGATATTGTCGGAGAGACCTTCCACGCCCGGGCGCAGGCAGCAGATCCCGCGCACGACGAGGTCGATGTCCACCCCCGCCCGGCTCGCCTCGTACAGACGGTCGATGATGTGCGGGTCGACGAGCGAATTCATCTTCGCCCAGATGCCCGACGGGCGCCCGGCCCGGGCATGGTCCGCCTCGCGGTCGATCAGCTCGGCCAGCCGGTCGCGAAGCCTGGCCGGCGACATGGCGATCAGTTCGAGACCGCGCGGCTCGATATAGCCGGTGATGTAGTTGAAGATGTGAGAGACGTCGTGGCCGACGCGCGGATCGGCGGTGAAGAAGCTGAGGTCGGTATAGATGCGCGCCGTCACCGGATGGTAGTTGCCAGTGCCAAGATGGCAGTAGGTGCGGTAGCCGGCTTCCTCGCGCCGCACGACCATCGACATCTTGGCGTGGGTCTTCCATTCGATGAAACCGTAGACCACCTGCACGCCGGCGCGCTCGAGCGCCGCCGCCCACATCAGATTCTGCTCCTCGTCGAAGCGCGCCTTGAGCTCGATAACCGCGGTGACCGACTTGCCTGCCTCGGCGGCGTCGATGAGCGCTCGGACGACCGCCGATTGCTTCCCGGCGCGGTAGAGCGTCTGCTTGATCGCGACCACGTCCGGATCGCCCGCCGCCTGGCGCAGGAAGGCGAGGACCACGTCAAAGCTCTCATAGGGATGGTGGACGAGGATGTCCTTGGCGCGGATCGCCGCGAAGCAGTCGCCCCCATATTCGCGGATGCGCTCCGGGAAGCGCGGCGAGAAAGGAGGGAATTTGAGGTCCGGCCGATCCTCCTCGACGAGCAGCTGGAGATCGGCGATGCCGAGGAAGCCCGTCGATTCGAAGACCAGGGCCTCGCTCGCGTCCAGCCCTTCGCGGACCAGGGCGACGAGTTCCTCCGGCATGTCGGCGGCGAGCTTCAGGCGGATGACGCGGCCGCGCCGGCGGCGCTTGATCGCGGTGCGGAAGTAGCGGACGAGATCCTCCGCTTCCTCCTCTATCTCGATGTCGCTGTCGCGGATGATGCGGAAGGCGCCGCCGCCGCGAAGCTCATAGCCGGGAAAGAGCGTCTCCACCTGGCGGCGGATGACCGTCTCGATCGCGACGTAGCGAACCGCGCTGCCGGGAAGCCTGATGAAGCGCGGCAGCGTCGAGGGCACCATCAGCAACTCGCGGATCGGTTCCCCATCGGCGATCCGTCGCAGGTCGAAGATCAGCGAAAAGCCCTTATTCGGGATGAACGGGAAGGGATGCGCGGGATCGATCGCCTGTGGTGTGAGGACCGGGAAGATGTGATGGGCGAAATGGCGTTCGAGCCACTCCCCTTCCTCCCCTTCCAGCTCGTCGGAACCGACCACGGCGACACCGGCCTCGCGCAACAGGCCGCGCAGCGCCGACCACACTTCCTGCTGGGCCGCGGTCAGCGCGTCCGCCTCGGCGGCGATCGCCGCCAGCTGCTGGCCCGGATTGAGCCCGTCGGCCGACCTTTCCTCGACCTCGAGCAGCTGCTGCGCCTTCAGTCCGGCGACGCGGACCATGAAGAATTCGTCGAGATTGTTTCCGGAGATGGAGAGGAAGCGCAGTCGCTCGAGCAGGGGATGTGCGGGATTCGACGCCTCCTCCAGCACCCGGCGGTTGAAGGCGAGCCAGGAAAGCTCGCGATTGAAGTAGAGGGGCTCGCGCTCGGAAGGGCTCGCCGTCGTGGCGACCTCGGCAGGCGGAAGGGCGGGCCGGTCCATTTCAGGCGCGGTTCCGCGCGCGGCCGATCAGCCCGGCTTCTTCCAGCGCTCGCTTCGCCAGCGGCACCGTCATGCGCCGATGATGGGAAAGCGTTACCTGGTCCAGCACGTCCACGACCTCCAGCGCTGCCACGTAGGTCCGTTCGATTCGGGGAACGAGATATTCCGGCAGATCGGGCGGCGCGGCGATCCCGCGATCGCCGAGCCGCTTGACGACGAGCTGGCCGAGCAGCGCGTCGTCGGGCGGACCGATCTCGACCTGCGGCGTGGCGGCGAGCCGCGAAGCCAGATCCGGCAACGCGATGGACCAGCGCGGCGGCGGCGCGTCGGCCACGACCAGCAGCGGCTTACGACACGACTGAGCCTCGTTCCAGGCATGGAAGAGCGCCTCCTCGTCATGGCTTTCGGCATTGTCGAACAAGCGCCCGCCCGTCTTGCGGACGAAGATCCGGCCAAGAAGGCTCCGCCCAGACTTGCGCGGCCCCGTCAGCAAGGTCGCCATCACGGGCCAGAGCGCCCAGCGCCGCAGATGCTCGAAGGCGGCGCGGTTGCTCTCGGAAAGCAGGAAATCCTCCTCCCGGTCCGCCACCGGCCAATCGAGCGGCAGCGCGATCTGGTTCACCGATGCCCTTTCCTCAGCGGCTGATCCGCAGCGTATTGCCGCCGACCGCCTGGACCTGCCAACCTTGCGACTGGAGCGCCGCCTGCAGCGCGGCGGCATCTCCCGTATAAGTCACCCGCATGATCGAGGTTCCGCCCAGCGCCAGGCTGGTGGTGATGGCCGAGGTCACGCCGTTGACCCGGCTGACCGAGACCTCGGCGTTCTGCACCGATCCCGGATCCGGCGTCTCGACCTGGATGTTGAACGTCGCCGCGGGGGCGGACGGCAGGGTCGTCGTCGGCTCCGGCAGATCGAGGTCGATCACCGACTCCTCGATTTCCCGGCGCACCTCCGGCTCGATGATGACCAGGCTCGGATCGGGTAGCAGCAGCCCGGCGCCGAGCGCGCGCGCGTAGATCGCGTCCATCCGACGCACGCCTTCGTCCATCATCCGCGGCAGTTGCTCGCTGCCGGCGGCGCGAAGCGCGAACCGCCCGAGCACCTGGCCGTCAGGGCCGAAGCGCGCGGTGAAGGTGGCGATCGCCGGACCGCCGGGATAAAGGCGTCGCAGGGCGACCTCGGCAACGAGGATGTCGGCGGCGCCATATCGGTCGAGGACCATCCGCCACCAGCCGCGGCCGCGCCGACCGGTCTGGGCGCGGTTGAGGAGCAACGGATCGACGCCGGCGCCGGAGGTGCGGACATAGTCGATCGGAGAGCCCGCGGTCCTGAACTGCGCCCAGGCGCGCTGCCATTCGTTGCGGAACTCGAAGCTGTAGGGCGTGCTGCCGGTCGTCATCACCGGGATGACCAGCAGCGGTGCCGAGCGGCGCACCAGGCCCTGGACGCCGAGCATCTGCCCGGTGCGGGCTCGGTCGAACAGCACGCCGAGGCGGGCGATGTAGCGCGTCGGGCCGATCTGCTCCTGCTCGATGACGATCCCGGAGACGATGGAATTCAAGACCGATTCGGTCAGGCGCGGCGCCTGCGCGGCCGGACGGCCGGTGGTGCGCGACCACAACATCTTCCAGCCCTCGGCCTGAGCGCGGCGCCAACCCTCGACCCGCGCTCGCTCGGAATCCTCGGCGGAGACGTCGACCTCGATGCCGTTGACCTCGAGATTGCTGGTGCTGTCGATCGGCGGAATCCCGCGATCCGCGCCTTCCAGCTGCGCCTGAACCATCACGGTTCCGGCGACCAAAAGAACGAGGGCGACCGGAATCGCCAGAGCGGGAATAGTGCGAAGACGCTTCACGGGCGCCTTTTGGCCGGTTGATCGGTCGAAGCCAAGCCGCTTCTCGGCTCTCCGCCTGCGCGCAAGGGGGCAAAAGCGCTTTCCGTTTCGGCGAGAACCCCGTTAAGCGGCAGCGGATGAGCGAACCGGAATCCTACACCTACGCCAAAGCAGGCGTCGACATCGCCGCCGGCAACGCCCTCGTCCGAGCGATCGCGCCGCTGGCCCGGGCGACGGCGCGGCCGGGCGCGGACGCCTCGCTGGGCGGCTTCGGGGGCTTCTTCGACCTCAAGGCCGCAGGCTTCCGCGATCCGCTGCTCGTCGCCGCCAATGACGGCGTCGGCACCAAGCTCAAGCTGGCGATCGATCATGACCGCCATGGCGGCGTCGGCATCGATCTCGTCGCGATGTGCGCCAACGACCTCGTCGTGCAGGGCGCCGAGCCGCTCTTCTTCCTCGACTATTTCGCGACGGGCAAGCTGGAGCCGCAGGTCGCCGAACGGGTCATCGCCTCGATCGCCGAGGGTTGCCGCATCGCCGGCTGCGCGCTGATCGGCGGAGAGACGGCCGAGATGCCGGGCATGTACGCCGCCGGCGACTATGATCTGGCCGGCTTTTGCGTCGGCGCCGTCGAGCGGGGCGAGGCGCTGACCGGAGAGCGCGTCGCCGACGGCGACGTCATTCTCGGCCTCGCCTCGTCGGGCGTGCATTCGAACGGCTTCTCGCTGGTCCGGCGGCTCGCCGCCGACAAGGGCTGGAAGCTGGACCGGCCGGCCCTGTTCGACCAGGAAAGGCTGCTCGTCGACGCGCTGATGGAGCCGACGCGGATCTACGTGCGCTCCCTGCTCCCGGCGATACGCGACGGACGGATCGCCGCGCTCGCCCACATCACGGGCGGCGGCCTGCTCGAGAACGTGCCGCGCGTCCTGCCCGACCATCTCCATGCCGATATCGATGCCGGGAGCTGGCCGCAGCCGCGGCTGATGGCCTTCCTCCAGGCAGAGGGGAAGATCGAGCCGCCGGAAATGGCGCGGACGTTCAATTGCGGCATCGGCATGGTCGCCATCGTCAGGCCTGATGATGCCGCCTCGGTGACGGCCGCTCTGGCGCAGGCCGGCGAGACGGTGTTCGAGGTCGGCCGGGTCGAATCCGGCGCGCGCGGCTGCACCGTGTCCGGAAGGGCCGGAACCTGGTTCGGCCGCGAGGCCTGGAGCGCCGCCTTCCATGGCTGACAAGGTCCGCGTCGCGGTCCTCATCTCCGGGCGCGGATCGAACATGCTCGCGCTCGCCGAGCATAGAAGGCGCGATCACGACCGCTCCTACGAGATCGTCCTCGTCGCCTCGAACGTTCCGGAGGCCCGCGGGCTGGTGCTGGCCAGGCGGCTCGGGATCAAGACCTGGTCGCTGAGCCACAAGGGCCTCGATCGCCGCGCCTTCGACGAGCAGCTCGATGCCGCCCTGCGCTCCAACGAGGTCGAGCTGATCGCGCTTGCCGGCTATATGCGCCTGCTCTCGCCGGAATTCGTCGAGGGGTGGGAGGGGCGGATCCTCAACATCCACCCTTCCCTGCTGCCGCTCCACAAGGGGCTCGACACCCACCGGCGGGCGATCGTCGCCGGCGACGAATTTGGCGGCTGCTCCGTCCATGTCGTCACCGCGGATCTCGATTCCGGCCCGGTGGTGGCCCAGGAGCGCGTTCGGATCCTGCCGCGCGACGATGCCGACAGCCTTGCCGAACGGGTGCTCGAGGTCGAGCATCGTCTTTATCCGAAGGCGCTGGAGGACTATGCGAGGGCGCTGCGGGCGGCCGAGGAGGAGGCGCAGGATGAGTGACGAGCCGCCTCTGCCCGATCCCGCGACCGCTCCCACTCCGGCGAGCGAGGCAGCGCGGGTCCGCCGCCGCTGGCTGACCCTTGCCGAGATTCTGGGCGTCACCGCGGTGGTGATCTCGGGCCTCACCTTGTGGAACAACTACCAGCAGCGCACGGCCGAGGAGACGGAGCGGGTCGAGGCACGGGAGAAGAGCCGGGCCGCGTCGCGGACCTTGCTGCTCCGCGGAGTTCCCGATCGGACGGGATCCCGGCTCAGCCTCGCCCCGGCCGACGCGGCGCAGACCGTCCAGACCCAGACGATCGCTTTTCCCGCCGCCCTCGAGGTCGCGCTGGTCGAGACGGTCAGCGACGCCCGCATCGAGGCCGCGTGGTTCCGACGGCCGCTGGTCCGCGCCGCCGACGATGCCGGGCGGCAGCGCGGCGACCTCCGGCTGCCCGTGGCGATCACCACCCGCTTCTTCAGCGGCGGATCGGTCCATGAGGACGTCGCCATCTACGACGTCGGCTATCGGATCGAGGAGGGCGGCCTCCTCAATGGTGACGATGTGCGACTGCGCGGCCTGTCGCGGGTCGAGTCCGTCGCGCCCGCGCAGGCACAGGCGCGGCTGGACGCCCTGTGGCACGCACGGCGGCCCGCGCAGGACTGACCCGAGCGCCGCTCCCCGCGATGGTGCGGGGAGGCGTCCGGATCAGCCGACGATTTCTTCGGGCTTGAAGAAGAAGTCGATCTCGATCTTCGCATTTTCGAGGCTGTCCGAGCCATGGACGCTGTTTGCCTCGATCGATTCGGCGTGGGTCTTGCGGATCGTGCCCTCGTCGGCATTGGCCGGATTGGTCGCGCCCATCACCTCGCGGTTGCGGGCGACCGCATTCTCGCCTTCGAGCACCTGGACCACGACCGGGCCGGAGGTCATGAAGGTGACGAGATCGTTGAAGAAGGGCCGCTCCTTGTGGACGGCGTAGAAGCCCTCCGCCTGCTCCTTCGTCATGTGGATGCGCTTCGAGGCGACGACGCGCAGGCCGACCTCCTCCAGCATCCTGGTGATGGCGCCGGTGAGGTTGCGGCGGGTCGCGTCGGGCTTGATGATCGAGAAGGTGCGTTCGGTCGCCATGGCCGAGAAAGCTCCGTGTCTGGAGGGACGTGAATCGGCCGGGTCTCTAGAGAGCGGGGCGGGTCAGGGCAAGCCGCTCTGGTCCGTCGGAACGACGACGATATTGTAGGGCACATAGAGGAAGATCTCGGTGAGGCCGGCACGCATCCACTCCACCGGCCGGTCGAGCCCACTTGCGGTGACCGCATAAGCGGGACCGAAGCGCGCCGCCGTCGCCCGTGAATCGGCGGCGATGAGGTCGAGTATCTGTCCGCGATACTGGTCCGGGCCGACGACGGAGAGAGTCAGATCGCCCGACGCGCGCATTTCGGCGCGGCCATACGGGGGGACGGCCCGAACGAAACGCTGGATACGATCGATCGCGGCGGCGGCGTCGCCGCCGGCCCCGAGCCGGACCTTGGCGAGGAAATAGACCCGGTCAGTGTCCGGGCGACCGTCGTTCAGCAATTGCAGGTTGCGGTGATTGGCGAGGGTCAGCGGCTCGAGCACGAAATTGCCGGTCGCCAGCTCGACGCCCGATCGGCCGGCAACCTCGATCGCGCTGCGGACCATCGCCCATATCTCCTCGCGCCGCCGATCGGAGTCGCGGGTATCGCCGGCGATGGTCACCCCCATCACCGCAAAGTCGGCGGTGCGGCGTAGACCGATCGCAGGCCGGCTCTCTTCGAAATCGTCAGCCTCGCGGCGCGCGCCGGTGACGACGACCTCGGCCTCGGCGAGTTCCTGCGCCACCGCCTGGGCGGGCGCGAGCAGGACCAGCAACGAGGCCAGACGCGCGACCAGGATCATGACCCCCTCCCCCATCGACGGCAAGGAATGTCGCGCGCGCCGGCGCTGCGGTCAATGGATACTTCCCCGCCGCCGGAGAGCGGGAAATGGCCCTCAACCCTCGTGATTGTCGGCGATGTAGCGGTCGAGCAAGGCCACTCCGAAGCCGGTCGCGCCCTTGTCGTAGAGGTGCGCCGGCTTGTCGGCCCAGACGGTGCCGGCGACGTCGAGATGGGCCCATTTGACCCCCTCCTCGACGAAACGGCCGAGGAAGCAGGCGGCGGTGATCGAGCCTCCTTCCCTCCCGGCACTGTTCTTCATGTCGGCAATCGGCGAGTCCATGATCTTGTCATAGGCGTCGCCCATCGGCAGCCGCCACAATTTGTCCCCGCTCTGCAGCCCCGCCTGGGCGAGCCGGTCGGCGAGTCCGTCGTCATTGGCGAAAAGACCCGCATATTCATGGCCCAGGCTGATGATCATCGCGCCGGTCAAGGTGGCGAGATCGACCATCACCTCGGGCTTGTGCTGGCGCTGGACCCAGGTCATCGCGTCGGCAAGGACGAGCCGTCCCTCGGCGTCGGTATTGATCACCTCGATCGTCTGACCGGACATGGAGGTGACGATGTCGCCCGGCCGCTGGGCATTGCCGTCGGGCATGTTCTCGGCGAGCACGCACACGCCGACGACATTGGCCCTGGCCTTGCGCGTCGCCAGCGCGAGCATCGTTCCGGCGACCGCGCCGGCGCCGCCCATGTCCCACTTCATCGCTTCCATGCCCTGGGCCGGCTTGATCGAGATGCCGCCGGTGTCGAAGGTGATGCCCTTGCCGACGAAGGCGACGTTGCGCTTCGAGGCGTCGGCACCGTTCCAGCGCATCGCCAGCAGCCGCGGTGGCCGGACCGATCCCTGGCCGACGCCGAGCAAGGCACCCATACCGAGCTTGGCCATCGCCTTCTCGTCGAGCACCTCGATCTCGACTCCCAATCCCTCCAGCGCCTCGCGGCAGCGTTCGACGAACGTCTCGGGATAGAGGATGTTGGCCGGCTCTGTGACGAGGCGGCGGGTGAGGTCGAGCCCCGCCAGCACCGCCCGCTCTCGCGTCCACTCCGCCTCGGCGCCTGCGTCGGCGCCGACGATGATCACTTCCGTCAGCGTCGGCTGCTGCTTGCGACCGAGCCGGGTACGATAGACGTCATGCCGCCAGCTGCGGGCGGCCGCGCCGAAGGCGAGCCGCGCCGCCGAGCGGCCGTCTAGTCCGGTCGCGTCGACCACCAACCGCGTCTCGCCCGAGGTCAGCAGCCGCGCGGTCAAGGCGCCGCCGACGCGCTCGTGGATCGCCGGCTCGTTGCGCTTGGTGCCATAGCCGACCAGCAGCAGCCGTCGGGCCGTTTGGCCTTCGTCGATGAAGGTCTCGGCGATCGCGCCGACCTCCCGCTCGAAACGCTGCGCCTCGGCCGACCGCGCCGCCAGCGTCCGCGCCGCCTCGTCTAGGTCGGCGAGCCGCTCGTGCAGCATGTCCTCGCTGCGCACCGGAACGGCAAGGGCGTAGGCGCCCTCGGGACGCTTGGCGGCGAAACTGACCTTGATCACTGAGCTTGTCTCCCTCGGAGCGGCTGCGACGGCATCGTACGGGATAGGGGAACGCTTTTCCCGCGACAGCGATGCGACAACCCATTGCTGAAGCGGACGCTTCGCCCGCTCCAGAGATTGCGCCGCCATTGCAGGCGGCGGCCTCAGGTGCAATAGGCTGCGCTCGCTTGAGCAAGGGCGGGCACGCCTTGCCTCTTCAGGGCCGGACCCAGAGCAGCGGGATTTGTGACGACGCTTCGACTGATCTGCCGTACCGCGCTGCCGCTGCTGCTCGCCATTCCCTTCGCGGCGGCGGCGCAGGAACCGGCCGCGCCGGTGAGCGAGACTCCCGACCAGATCGCGTTCAGCGCCGATCAGCTCGCCTACGACCAGAATGCCGACATCGTCACCGCTTCCGGCGCGGTGCGGATGAACCGCGAGGGCTATCATCTCAGCGCCGACAGCGTTTCCTGGAACCGGGTGAACGGCGAGGTTCGCGCGGAGGGGGACGTGCGCATCATCAGCCCGGCCGGCGACGTCGCTTATGGCGACAGCGTGCTGCTCGAGGACAATCTGCGCGACGGCATGGTGCAGAATCTCCTGCTCGTGCTCGAAGATGGCGGCCGGCTGGCCGCGGTCCAGGCGCGCCGGGAGAATGGCTATACCACCCTCGAGCGCGCGGCCTATTCGCCCTGTACCGTGCTCGGGCCGGACGGATGCCCGAAGGAGCCGACCTGGCAGATCAATGCGGTGCGCGTCGTCCATGATCCGGTGCGCCATCGGATCAGCTACGAAGGCGCCAGCCTCAACCTGTTCGGAACGCCGATCATCGCCCTGCCCGGCCTTTCGCACCCCGACGGAAGCCAAGGCGGCGGCAGCGGGCTCCTCGTTCCCGACATCCGGTTCAGCCGCCGCAACGGCTTCGAGGTCAGCGTTCCCTATTATCTGCGCTTCAGCCCCAACCGCGACGCGACCCTGACGCCGCACGTTTATTCCGACGTGCTGC
Source organism: Sphingosinicella terrae (assembly GCF_003347635.1). GTDB lineage: Bacteria > Pseudomonadota > Alphaproteobacteria > Sphingomonadales > Sphingomonadaceae > Allosphingosinicella > Allosphingosinicella terrae. The sequence goes on along the minus strand of NZ_QDFY01000001.1, from coordinate 565,538 downwards.
CGATGCTGGAAGGCGAGTATCGCGAGCTGAACTCGCTCGGCGCGTTTCAGCTGCGCGGCTACGTCACGCACGGCTCGCGCCTGCCGATCGACGATCCCTCGCCCGACCGGGACGAGGGAGTCCGTGCCTATGTCGAAGGCAATGGCCGCTTCCAGCTGAGCCCGACCTGGACCCTGACCGCCGCCGGACGCTACGTCACCGACCGCACCTTCCTGCGCCGCTACGACATCAGCCGCGACGACCGGCTGCGCTCCTTCGTCGAAGCCGAGCGGATCACTGCGAACAGCTATATCTCGGTCGCCGGCTGGGCGTTCCAGGGACTGCGGATCACCGACGTCGCCGGCCAGCAGCCGATCGCCATCCCCGCAATCGACGCTCGTTGGCGGCTCGACGATCCGCTCGCGGGCGGCCAGATCGAGATCCAGGCCAACAGCCTCTCCATCCTTCGCCCCGAAGGTCAGGACAGCCAGCGCGCCTTCGCCAGCGCGCGCTGGGAACGGCGGGGGATCACCTCGCTCGGCCAGGAGCTGGTGCTCACCGCCTTCGCCCGCGGCGACGTCTACCACGCCAACGATACCGAGCTGACCCAGACGGTCATCTATCGCGGCGAGGAAGGCTGGAACGGACGGTTCATCGGCGCCATCGCCGCCGACCTGCGCTGGCCATTGGTCGGCGAGTTCCTGGGCGGAACGCAGCGGCTGACGCCGCGCCTACAGTTCGTCGCCTCGCCGCCGACCGAGAATCTCGACATTCCCAACGAGGACGCCCGCTCGGTCGACCTCGAGGATTCCAACCTGTTCGCGCTCAACCGCTTCCCGGGCTATGATCGCTGGGAGGACGGCGTCAGGATGACCTACGGTGCCGACTGGGCGGTCGACCTGCGCGGCCTGTCGGTGCGCACCAATATCGGCCAGAGCTACCGGCTCAGCACCCGCGAGACGATCCTGCCCCCCGGCACGGGCCTGTCCGACCGCTTTTCCGACTTCGTCGGCCGGACGACGGTCCGGATCGGCCGCCGGGTCAGCTTCGTCCACCGTTTCCGGCTCGACAAGGACAATTTCGCGATCCGCCGCAACGAGATCGACGCCACCGTCGGCGGCCGCCAGACCTATGCGACAGTGGGTTATCTGCGCCTCGACCGCGACATCAATACTTCGATAGAGGACCTGCGCGATCGCGAGGAGGTCCGCGTCGCGGGGCGCGTCCGGTTCGCAGGCTACTGGTCGGTGTTCGGATCGGCGGTCGTCGATCTGACCAGCCGGCGGGAGGACATCTTCTCGTCCGCGGACGGATTCGAGCCGGTCCGCCATCGGCTCGGCATCCTCTACGACGACGATTGCATCGAGCTTGGCGTTACCTGGCGGCGCGACTATGAGACCACCGGGGACGCGCGACGGGGCAACACCTTCCTGTTCCGTGTCGCGTTGCGGAATTTGGGCCGCTAAGCTGTGGTTCAGCAAGGATTATGCAGGACTGGGGCCTGCCTTTATTGGAGGAATGATGAAGCTCGGTAGGTTCCCAAGAGCGGCCATATTGCTGTCTGCGCCCCTGCTGTCGGTGATCGCCGCGGCTCAAACCAGTCCGGGAAGCACCGGCCTCAACCTCCCGTCGGACATCCGGTTCGTCGGCAACCAGGAGCCCGGCGTCCGCAAGGCGACGGCGATCGTCAACGGCGAAGTCATCACCGAGACCGACATCGACCAGCGCCTGTCGCTGCTCATGGGCCCCAATCGCGACCAGCTCCCGGCCGAGGAGCTGCCGATGGCGCGCGCCCAGGTGCTGCGCAGCCTGATCGACGAGACGCTGCAGATCCAGGCCGCCGCCGGCGAGGAAATCACCGTCACCGATGCCGAGGTGAACCAATATTACGCCCGCTTCTCGCAGAGCAACAACCAGACGCCGGAGCAGATGTCCGCTTCGCTTCGCCAGCTCGGCTCCTCCGAGCGCTCGATGAAACGGCAGATACGCGGGGAGCTGGCCTGGCAGCGGCTGCGCGCCCGCTGGATCGAGCCCTTCGTCACCGTCGGCGACGAAGAGGTGCAGGAAATCATCACCCGCCTCAACGCCTCACGCGGCACCAGCGAATATCGCGTGTCGGAGATATTCATCTCCTCGACGCCGGAAACGACCGCGGAAGCGCGCAACAATGCCGGCCGCATCGTCCAGCAGATACGCGGCGGCGCCCCCTTCCCGGCTTTCGCGCGCCAGTTCTCCGAAGCCTCGACCGCCGCGCGCGGCGGCGATCTCGGCTGGGTCCGGATCGAGCAGCTTCCGCCGGAGCTGGCGGCGGTGGTGACGCAGATGCCGGCGGGATCCCTGAGCGAGCCGATCGAGGTCCCCGGCGGCTATTCGATCCTCGCCGTTACCGACACCCGGCAGATCCTCGTCGCCGACCCGCGCGACGCCGTGCTCAGCCTGATGCAGCTCTCGCTGGTCTCGACGAACCCGCTCAGCGAGGCGCAGGCCCAGGCGCGCGGCCAGCAGCTCGCCGAGGCGACCCAATCCATGGGCGGCTGCGGCGGCGCGGCGCAGGTGGCCAGCACGCTCGGCGCGGAGATGATCTCCAACGACCAGGTCCAGGTGCGCGATCTGCCGCCGGCGCTCCAGCAGATGCTGCTCAACCTCAACGTCGGCCAGGCGACTCCGCCCTTCGGCACGTCAGAGCGGATCAGCGTGCTGGTGCTGTGCGGACGCGACGATCCGCAGGCCGCGGGCGTGCCTTCCGCCGACCAGATCGAGGAGCGGCTGAGGGAGGAGCGGGCCAATCGCCGGGCGCAGCGTTACCTGCGCGACCTTCGCCGCGACGCTATCATCGACTATCGCTGACATGGCCCCCGCGCCGCTCGCAGTCTCGCTCGGCGATCCGGCCGGGATCGGCGCCGAGGTCATCGCCAAAAGTTGGGAAAGGCGGGACGCGGAGGCCCTGCCGCCTTTCTTCGCGGTCGGCGACGAGGGGGCCCTGAGCGCGGTCTGGCAAGGGCCGGTGGCGGTGATTGAGGAGCCGGCCGAAGCCGCCGCCGCGTTCGGCGAGGCGCTGCCGCTGATCCGAGTCTCCGACGCGACGATCCCTCCCGGCGGCCTCGACCTGATCGGCGCCCGTAACGCCCTCGACGCACTCGAGATGGCGGTCGGCCTTGCTCGCTCCGGCGCCGCCTCCGGGCTGGTCACCGGTCCGGTGTCGAAGTCGCGACTCTATCAGGTCGGCTTCGTTCACCCCGGCCAGACCGAATTCGTCGCAGAACGATGCGGCGTCGCCAGCGATCTCACCGCGATGATGCTGGCCGGCCCGACCCTGCGGGTCGTGCCCGTGACCACCCACATTCCCCTGCGCCAGGTACCGGAGTTGCTCAGTGCCGACCGGATCGTGTGCAAGGGCCGAGCGGCGATCAAAGGCCTCCAGCGCCAGTTCGGAATCGGGCAGCCGCGCATTGCCGTCGCCGGCCTCAATCCCCATGCCGGCGAAGACGGCGCGCTCGGCCGCGAGGAGATCGACGTCATCATCCCGGCCATCGAGCGCCTCCGCGACGAGGGCCATGACGTCAGCGGCCCCTTTCCGGCCGACGTCCTGTTCCATGCCCGCCGGCGCCGCGACTACGATCTTGCCCTGTGCATGTATCACGACCAGGCCCTGATCCCTCTGAAGACGCTCCATTTCGACGAAGGGATCAACGTCACCCTCGGGCTGCCGATCGTCCGCACCTCCCCCGATCACGGCACCGCCTTCGACATTGCCGGCCGTAACCTCGCCGATCCAGGCGCGATGATCGCCGCCATCCGCACCGCCGGGGAGTGCGCGCGGCGCCTGGCGCCGGCGTGAGCGCAGATCCCGGCGCCGGCCGTCTGCCGCCGCTGCGCGAAATCATCGCCCGCCACGGCCTCAGCGCGTCGAAGGCGCTCGGCCAGAATTTCATCCTCGACGAGCAATTGCTCGATCGCATCGCCGCAATTCCCGGCCCGCTGGCCGGCGAACGGGCCTACGAGGTCGGGCCGGGGCCGGGCGGCCTTACCCGGGCCCTGCTGCGCGCCGGTGCCGAACTGGTGGCCGTCGAGCGCGATCGCCGCTGCCTCGCCGCCCTGGACGAGACCGGCGCCGCCTTTCCGGGGCAGCTGCGCGTCATCGAAGGCGATGCGCTCGCCGTGGACGAGGCGATCGAGGCCGGCCCCGCCCATGTCGTCGCCAACCTGCCCTACAATGTCGGCACGGCCTTGCTCGTCCGCTGGCTCGGCGGCGAGGCCTGGCCGCCCTGGTGGAAGTCGCTGACCCTCATGTTCCAGCTCGAGGTGGCCGAGCGGATCGTCGCTCGTCCCGGCAGCGGCGCCTATGGCCGGCTCGCCGTGCTCGCCCAATGGCGCAGCCTGCCGCGCCTGGCGATGAAGGTGCACCGATCGGCCTTCGTGCCGCCGCCCAAGGTGATGTCGGCGGTGATCCACATCGTCCCCAAGCCGCAGCCCGAGGGCGTCCGCTCCGCCACCCTGGAACGGCTCACCGCCGCCGCCTTCGGCCAGCGCCGCAAGATGCTGCGCCGCTCGCTTCAGTCGCTGCCGGGGGCGCTCGAGGCGCTCGATCGGCTGGGCATCGACCCCTCGCGCCGCGCGGAGACGCTGAGCGTCGAGGAGTTCGTCACGGTAGCGCGGGAGTTGAGCGCCGCTCGCACCGGATGACGGCCGGGTCGCCCGCTTGCCTCAGTTCCGCCGCGGCGGCTCCGCAGCGGGGGGTACCTGCTCCGGGCGCTGGGCGGCCAGCGCCTCCGCGGGCGGACCGCGCTCGATCGCGGCAGCGAGCTGCTGGGCCTGCGGACAGGGCTGGCTGCACAGGGTGCGGAGCCGAGTCAGATTGGCCCGGGCGCGCTCGACGGCACCGCGCTGGACATAGGCCTCGCCCTGTCCGCCGAGCGCATTGACGTCGTTAGGCTCGAGCCGGAGCGCGTCGGCATAGAAGCCGATCGCCTTGCCGGGCAGGCGCTGCGACTGGGCGACCCGGGCGAGCGCGATATAGGCGTCGCGATTGCGCGGATCGACGGCGAGCGCGGTCTCGAGCAGGTCGATCGCCTCGTTATAGCGCGCGGCGGTCGTCTGCTGGCGGGCCTGCTCGACCAGGGCCACCGACTGCGGGTTGATCTGGTCGTCGGGCCGCTGGCCGAAGCCGGTGCTCGCCATGGTCGCGGCGGCAATCGCGACCGAAAGCGCAATAGGGGTCAGGCGCATCAAATACTCCATTCCACTCGCGGTGATACTTATCACGGGCGGCGCCACCGCGCGACGAAAAAGCCGTCCGTGCCGTCATGGTCCGGGCTGAGCAGCCACCCCGATCCCGCCGCACGTCCCGCCGCCATAATGAGCGGCTCCGGAACGAGCGATGAACGGCGCTCGAGACCTTGCGCCTGCTCCCTTCCCTCCTCGGCGAGCAGCGAACAGACGGCATAGACCAAATGGCCGCCCGGCCCGACCAGTTCCGCCCCGATACCGAGGAGCCGGGCCTGGAGCGCGGTCAGTTGTTCGAGCCGCCGCGGCGTCGTCCGCCACCGCGTCTCCGGGTTACGCCGCCAGGTGCCGGTCCCAGAGCAGGGCGCATCGACGAGAACGAGGTCGGCCGCCCCGGCCAGATCGGCGAGCGCCGCCCGCTCCCGTCCCGGATCGAGCAGCCGGCTCTCGACGATCGTCACCCCCGCGCGCTCGAGGCGCGGCGACATCCGGCCGAGCCGCCCACGGTCGGCATCGCAGGCCAGGATGCGCCCCTGCCCGCCCATCTCCGCCGCCAGCGCCAGCGTCTTGCCGCCGGCGCCGGCGCACAGGTCTACGACGAGGCCGCCCGGACGGGCGCCGGCGGCAAGACAGATGAGCTGGCTGCCCTCGTCCTGGACCTCGACCAGGCCGGTCTCCCAGGCGGGCAGCGTCTCGACGCGGGTGCCTTCGGGCATTCGCAGCCCCAGGGACGAATGCGGCGTCGGGGCGGCTTCGGGCAGTTCGGCGAGCGCCGTCTCGCGGCTGCCTTTCAGGCGGTTGACCCGGAGGTCGAGCGGCGCCCGCTCGAGCAGCGCCGACAGCGCCTCGGGCCCGATCAGCGGATCGAAGCGGTCGAGCAGCCAGGCGGGGGCAAGCCCCGCCGGCGCCGCTTCCTCGTCCGGCGACGGCGCGGCCGGCCCATGCGGCGAACCGTCGAAAAGGTCGAGCAGCGCCGGGTCCTCCCGCGCCAGGCCGAGCATTGCCGCGCGCCCGCTCGCCGGCACCTCGCCGGCCCGGCGGATGGCTCGGAAGATCAGGTCGCGCACCGCCCGGCGATCCTTGGACCCCGCATAGCGGCGCGTCCTGAAATAGCGGGCGATGAGCGTGTCCGCGGCAGCGCCGCCGCCCCGGGCCGCGGCGATGATCTCGGCGAGCAGCTCGATCGCCGCCTGGACGCGTGCGGCGGGGGTCATTGCTTGGCCCCGCCGGTCCTGTCAGCGGACGGGATAGTTGGGCGCCTCGCGGGTGATGGTGACGTCGTGGACATGGCTCTCGCTGAGGCCGGCATTGGTGATCCGCACGAACCGCGCCTTCTGGAGCTCGGCGATGGTGCGGGCGCCGGTATAGCCCATCGCCGCCTTCACGCCGCCGACCAGCTGATGGATGACGTCGCCAGCATGGCCCTTATACGGGACCTGCCCCTCAATCCCTTCGGGGACGAGCTTGAGCTGGTCCTTGATGTCTTGCTGGAAGTAGCGGTCGGCCGAGCCGCGTGCCATCGCGCCCAGCGAGCCCATGCCGCGATAGGATTTGTACGAGCGGCCCTGGTAGAGGAAGGTCTCGCCCGGCGCTTCCTCGGTGCCGGCGAGGAGCGAGCCGATCATCACCGCGGCGGCGCCGCCGGCCAGAGCCTTGGCGATGTCGCCGCTGGTACGGATGCCGCCGTCGCCGATGATCGGCGTGTCGGACTTTGCGGCTTCCTCGGCGGCATTCATGATCGCGGTCAGCTGGGGAACGCCGACGCCGGCGACGACCCGGGTCGTGCAGATCGAGCCTGGTCCGATGCCGACCTTGATCGCGTCAGCGCCGGCATCGATCAGCGCCCGCGCCGCCTCGGCGGTGGCGACGTTGCCGGCGACGACCTGGACCGCGTTCGAGCGGCGCTTGATCCGCTCGACCGCGGCGGCGACGTCGCGATTGTGACCGTGGGCGGTGTCGATGACGATGAGATCGCACTCGGCGTCGATCAACGCCTCGCTGCGCGCGAAGCCCTTGTCGCCGACGGTGGTGGCGGCGGCGACGCGCAGGCGCCCGGCCGGATCCTTGGTGGCGTCGGGATAGGTGACCGCCTTCTCGATGTCCTTGACCGTGATCAGGCCGATGCAGCGGCGATCCTCGTCGACCACCAGCAGCTTCTCGATCCGCCGTTGGTGGAGCTGGCGCTTGGCCTCCTCCTGGGTGACGCCGGGACCGACGGTGACGAGATTGTCCCGGGTCATCAGTTCGGAGACCGGCTGGCGCGGATTCTCGGCGAAGCGGACGTCGCGATTGGTGATGATGCCAACCAGGCGGCCATCCTTCTCGGTGACCGGGATCCCGGAGATGCGGTGGCGCTTCATGAGGTCGAGCGCGTCGGCCAGCGTCTCGTCCGGGGTCATCGTGATCGGGTTGACCACCATGCCGCTCTCGTAGCGCTTGACCGCCCGCACCGCCGCGGCCTGCTCCCCCGCGGACATGTTGCGGTGGAGGACGCCGAGGCCGCCCAGCTGCGCCATGACGATCGCCATGTCGGCCTCGGTGACCGTGTCCATCGCCGACGAAAGGATCGGGATGTTGAGGCTGATCTCGCGGGTGACCCGGCTGCTGGTGTCCGCCTGGCTCGGCACGACGTTCGACTCGGCCGGCTGGAGCAGCACGTCGTCGAACGTCAAGGCGAGAGGGATGTCCATCGATAGTCTGTCCGTCATCACCGCTGACCTTCCGCCGCCGGGGAATAAAGGGCCGGATCGGCGAGCCGCCGTCCGAGCGCGACCAGCAGGGTTGCATCCTCGGCGGCGCCGTCGAGGATGAGGTCCGGCCCGACCTCGTCCTCGGGACCATGATAGGGACCGGCGAGGAACTGGTTCAGCCGATCCATGTCGGAGATCGAGCCGCCGAGCAGGATCGCCGGTACGCCGAGACGGGCCAGTGCCCATCCGTCCTGCCGGGTGGCCATCGCATCGGCTTCATTGTCCGTGTCGAGCCGCCGTCCGACCGCGGCCACCGTCGCCTCGATCGCGGCATCGAGCGGAGCATTGCCGCGCCCGATCACCGCGACCGGCAGGCCGGCCGGATGGATGGCGACCGAATCGAGGTTGATCGCGGCGACGATAGACGGCAGCGGCACGACCGGATGGGTCGCGAAATATTCGGCGCCGAGCAGGCCGAGCTCCTCCGCGGTCGTCGCCAGGAACAGGATGTCGCGCGCCGGGCGGGGCTGCGCGGAAAGGCGGCCGGCGACCTCGATCATCACCGCGATGCCGCTGGCATTGTCGATGGCGCCGTTGCAGATCCGGTCCGGCTCGCCCTCCGGGCGGCAGGTGCCGAAATGGTCCCAATGGCCGAGATAGAGCAGGCTCTCGCCGCTGCTGCCGCTGCCGCGCAAACGGCCGACGACATTGTTGGTGGTGGAGGCACGGACCTCGGTATCGACGTCGACGTCGGCCCGGATCGGCAGGGTCACCGCCCGGAAGGAGGAGCCCGGCTGGTCGTTGAGCAGGCGGCCGAAATCGCCGCCGGCGGCCTCGACCAGCGCCTGGGCCGCCTCGAACGGCATCGCGCCGACCACCGGGGCGACGCGCTGGCTCGCGAGCTTGGTGGTGGTGCGCTGATAGTTGCGGGTGATGAAGCTCCACTGGATGTCGGCGCTGGTGATCGCGATCACCACCGCCGCGCCGGCCTCGGTCACCGCCGCCACCCGCTGCGTGAAGCTGGGGAAGCCGGGCACGTTCGGCCCCTCGAACAGGATCAGCACGACCGCGCCCTCGACATTCGCTCCGGCGAGTTGGTCGATGCCGCGCTCCGGCAAGCGGGCGCCGTGGCCGGCGAAGATCACCGGCGCGCCGCCGATCCGGGTCTCGGCGTCGCGGCCCTGGAGGGCGATATTGGCCTGGTCGAAGGGCAGCGCGCGTCCGTCGGCGATCCAGGTGACCTGGTGGCGGCGCGTCGTCCGCTCGACCAGTCCGACCGGCTGGAACCAGCTGCCATTCTCACCTGCCGGCTCCAGGCCGCGGGCGCGGAACTGCTCGGCGATATAGTCGATCGTGCGCTGCTCGCCCGGCGTGCCCGGCGCGCGGCCGCCAAAATCGTCGCTGGCGAGGATCTCGATATGGCGCCTGAGGTCGGCACCAGTGACCGGCGCATCGCTCTGGGCGGGTGCGGCGGTGGCGGAAATCAGGAGGAACGGCACCAGGCCGCGCAACAGCTTCGGAAACATGGCGCTGCTTAGGGAGCCAGCTTTTGGCTGGCAAGCGATTCGGGTTCTTGCCGCTCCTCTTCCGGGAGAGGGGCTCCAAGGAAGACCGGCGCTAGCGCCGTCCCTTCGCGATCAGCGCCTTGGCCTGCTCGACGTGCAGCAGCTCGATCATCCTGCCCTCGTGCCGTTCGGCCCCGCCGGTGGCGGAGGCGACGAGGCGCTGGGCCGCCTCGAGCTCGGCCTCGCTCGGCGCGAAGGCGCGGTTGACCGTGTCGATCTGGCTGGGATGGATCACCGACTTTCCGTCGAAGCCGTAGAGCCGGCCCTCCTCGCACTCCGCCTCGAGTGCGTCGCCTGCCTCGAGCCGGTTATGGACGCCGTCGAAGGCGGGGACGCCGCCCGCGCGCGCTGCCAGCACGATCCGCTGCAGCGCATAGACCAGGCCGCGCCGGCCCGAATCCGGCGGCAGACCCAGAGTGGCGGCGAGGTCGTTGGTGCCGGCGATCAGGCCGCGCGTCGCCGGAGCGATCGCGGCGGCGTCGACGACGCCGCGCGGGGTCTCGATCATCGCCAGCACCGGCTTGCCCATCAGCCAGGCCGCATCGGCGACCTGCTTGCTGGTCTCCGCCTTGGGCAGGACGACATATTGAATGGCGGCGCGGCGGACGGCGACGACGTCCTCGCCGTAATGTCGCGACCCTGTCGCATTCACCCGTATGGCGACCGGTCGGCCGCCAAAGCCTTCGGCGCAGGCCGCGATCACGGCCGAGCGGGCCTCGCCCTTTTCCTCCTCGCGCACCGAATCTTCGAGGTCGAGGATGACGAGGTCGGCGGGCAGCTCGCGCGCCTTGGCGACCGCGCGAGGATTGGAGGCGGGCAGGAACAGGAGGGAACGGCAAAGACGGAGGTCTTCTGGAGGCATGTCGCATCTCCGATTATGCTTGGATGATCCGCCGCCAGCGGACATGATGAGGCGCTGGCGGAGGGAGAAAAGACGATGGAACTGGCGATCCTGATCCCCTTGGCGTTCGTGCTCCTCTACCTGTTCGCGAGCGTGAAGATCGTCAAGCAAGGCTATCAGTACACGATCGAGCATCTCGGCCGTTTCACGGCGGTCGCCCGCCCCGGCTTCAACTTCTACCCCGCCATGCTCTACCGTGTCGGGCGCAAGGTGAACATGATGGAGCAGGTGCTCGACATTCCCGGGCAGGAGATCATCACCAAAGACAATGCGATGGTCTCGACCGACGGCGTCGTCTTCTTTCAGGTGCTCGACGCCGCCAAGGCCGCCTATGAGGTGTCCGACCTCTATCTCTCCATCATGCAGCTCACCACCACCAACCTGCGGACGGTGATGGGATCGATGGACTTAGACGAGACCCTGTCCAAGCGCGACGAGATCAACGCCCGCTTGCTGTCGGTGGTCGACCAGGCAACCGAGGCCTGGGGCCTCAAGATCACCCGCGTCGAGATCAAGGACATCCGCCCGCCCGCCGACATCATCAACGCGATGGGCCGGCAGATGAAGGCCGAGCGCGAGAAGCGGGCCGTGATCCTCGAGGCGGAGGGCAGCCGGGCCTCCGAGATCCTGCGCGCCGAAGGTGCCAAGCAGTCGCAGATCCTCGAGGCCGAAGGGCGCCGCGAGGCCGCCTTCCGCGACGCCGAGGCACGCGAGCGAGAGGCCGAGGCGGAGGCCAAGGCGACCCAGATGGTCTCCGAGGCGATCGCCGGCGGCAATGCCCAGGCCATCAACTATTTCATCGCCCAGAAATATGTCGAGGCGGTCAGCGAGTTCGCCCGCTCTCCCAATGCCAAGACGATCCTCTTCCCGGTCGAGGCGACCCAGCTGATCGGCACGCTCGGCGGCATCGGCGAGCTGGCGCGAAGCGCGCTGCGTGGCGACGAGGCCGCCGCGCCCGCGGCGGCGCCGCGAGCGCCGCGGGCCGGGCTGGGGCCGTTCGAGGGCCCCGGATCGTGAGCCTCGGCGGCATCGGTCTGCACTGGTGGTGGCTGATCGCGGCCGCCATATTGGGCATTCTCGAGATCCTGCTGCCAGGCGTGTTCCTGGTGTGGATGGCGGCCGCGGCGGCCGTGACCGGCATCGTCGTCGCGCTGCTGCCTTTGCCCTTCCCCTTCCAGCTCGCACTGTTCGGCCTGCTCGCCATGGCCGCCGTGTTCGGCGGGCGCCGCGTCTACGAGCGCAACCCGGTGCCGACCAGCGACCCCTTGCTCAACGATCGCACCGCGCGGCTGATCGGCCAGACGGTCCAGGTCGTCACCGCGATCGAGAATGGAGAGGGTCGGGTGAAGGTCGGCGACAGCGTGTGGACGGCCCGCGGCCCAGACGCGCCGGCGGGCGCCCGGATGCGAGTCACCGGCGCCGAGGGCGGCTGCCTCAGGGTCGAGCCGGTTCCGGCGCTGCCGTCCTGACCTCGCGCGAGGAAGCGAGCTTCCTGAGCAGCGATTCCAGGTTGGCGGCCTCCTCATCGGTGAGGTCCTCGAGTACCTGATTCTCGAACGCCATATCCTCGCGAAAGGCGTTCTCCGCCACCTTTCTTCCGGCGGCGGTCAGCTGGACGAGCGTGCTGCGGGCATCGTTCGGATCGGGAAGCCGTTCGACCAGGCCGGCCTTCTCGAGACGCCCGAGCCGGGCGGTGAGCCCGCCCGAGGAGATCATCAGCCAGCGATAGAGCTCGGTCGGACGAAGGCAGTAAGGCGCACCCGACCGCCGCAATGTCGACAGGACGTCGAACTCGCCGCTGTCCAGCCCGTGCTTCCCAAAGATCGCCTCGATCGGCGGACGCAGGTTGAGCGTGATCCAGCGCATCCGGCCGATGATCGCCATGCCCCGCGTGTCCAGGTCGGGAAGTTCGCTGGCCCATTGCGCTCGGCGCAGGTCGATCCCGTCCCGCGCCTCGACCATTTCTCTTGACATCAAGACATCCCTAATTATCTTGATATCGAGATAGCTTCCGCGACGTCATGAGGCAAGGCAGATCGACTGAACGGACGACCGCCCACCGGTCGCCGCCCGCCCAATTCATTCCCCCCGAAAGGAGCAACGCCATGAAGATCACCGTCGAAACCCGCATCGACGCGCCGATGGACGAGGTGTGGCGCGCCTACACGACGCCCGCCGACATCATGAAATGGAATGCGGCGTCGGACGACTGGCACACGATCGCCGCCACGGTGGATCTGCGCGAAGGTGGCGCCTTCTCCTCGCGGATGGAGGCGAAGGACGGCAGCATGGGCTTCGATTTCGCCGGGACATACACCAGGATCGTGCCGCACGAGCGGATCGACTATGCCTTCGGCGACCGCACCGCCGAGGTCGAGTTCGCGCAGCGTGAAGGCGGCGTCGACGTCAAGGTCGCGTTCGACCCCGAGGACAGCTATCCTGAAGAGCATCAGCGCATGGGCTGGCAGGCGATCCTGGACAGTTTCGGCCGCTTCGTCGAAGCCCGGCATCGCTCGGGAGGGTGATGGGTCTCGATGCGCCGGCGCAGTCAGTCCGGCGGGTGCTTCCGCCCGAGAAAATCCTTGGTCAGTGCCACCGCTTCCTCCAGGCAGGTCTCGAGCAGCCAATGGCCGCCATCGAGCATGTGGAGCTCCGCCTCGGGCAGGTCGCGCAGCCACGCGCGCCCGGCTTCTTCGGGCATGTAGCCATCCTGGGGCCCCCACAGGATCAGGGCCGGCGGCTCATGCTCGCGCAGCCACGCCTGATAGCGGGGGAACCAGGCCAGATTGGCCCGAAGATCGTAGATGATCCGCGCCGCATTCTCCCGCCGCCGGTCGGTCATCAGCGACCAGTGGAGCGTCCACAGGTCCGGCGGGATCCGTTCGGCGAGGTCGCTGCGGACGTGGTTCAGGAACTCGTCGCGAAAATGGTCGCCGGTGACGAGCTCGCGCAGCCGGGCGATGCCTTGCTCGCGCTCCAGCTTCCAGATGTCGCGAAGGCCTGCATATTTGGGGCCCATCGCGTCTTCGTAGATGTCGCTGTTCTGGACGATCAGCCCAGCGATCCGGCCCGGATCGCGCATTGCCAGACGCAGCCCGATCCAGCCGCCGAAATCGTGCAGATAGAGGACGACGCGGTCGACGCCGAGGCCGTCCAGGAACGCTGCCAGCAGCTCGGCGAAGCCGTCGAAATCATAGGCGAAGCCGGGCGGAGTCGCGCTGTAGCCCGAGCCGGGGAAATCGGGCGCGAGCAAACGCCAGCGATCGCCGAGACGGGCCATACAATTGCGGAACTCGAAGGACGAGCAAGGATAACCGTGCGGCAGCAACACGGCCGGAGCATCGGCCTGCCCCGCCTCGCGATAGAAGATGTCGACGCCTGCGACGGTCGTTCGAAGGTGGTGGACGGGAACGCCAGTCATGCTTCTCTCCGCGCCAAGGTGCCGAGCCAGCCGGTCTTCTGGACAATGCGTCGGGGCGCGGGCGGTTCAGGCGGACCTCGTCCAATCCACGCCGGCGCGCGACGAACGTACGATCAGAGGCGCGCCGCGATCCCGGCGGCGAGGCGATCGACGGCGCCCTCCGCGAGCGACAGGAACAGGCAGGGTTCGACCAGCTCGATCTCCTGGAGCCGCGCCGTGCCGTCATTGTCGGTGGCGAGGTCGACGCGCGCGTAGAGGGGCGATTCGTCGAGCGCGGCCATGACCCTCTCGGCGAGGCCGAGCTCGACCGGGTCCGGCGCCATGACGGCGGGCGAGTCGAACCCGCGCGGCGCGTTCGCGAGCGTCGGCGGCCGGCGGACGGCGTGGCTGAAGCAACCGTCGAAGAACACGAAGGAGCGCTCCCCTTCGGTCTCGAAGGCCCGGAGATAGGGCTGGACCAGCAGGTCATGCGCCTTCGCCAGGCGATCGAGGACCGGCTGGGCCACCCCGGCTTCGGCGATCGTCACGATGTGGGTCTCGTGGGCGCTCGCCGAGACCGCCGGCTTGACGACCGCGCGGCCCCAGCCACGGCGGCGCATCAGCTCGCCCAGATCGGCCGTCTCGCCGCGCCTGAGCCACTCGGTCGGCGTGACCGGAACGCCCCGGGCCTCCAGTTCTCGCAGATAGAATTTGTGGAGGTTCCAACGCAGCAACCGGGCGGGATTGAGCAGCAGCCGGGTACGCTCGACTTCGTCGGCCCAGGCCAGGAAGCGGTCAGGAGCGATATGGCTGTCCCAGGTCGAGCGGATGACGACGGCCTTCGCCGATCGCCACGCTCCGGCCGCATCGCTCCACACCGCTGGTTCGGCCGAGACGCCGACATCCGCGAGCGCGGCGACGAAGCCGCGGTCGAAGGGTCCGAGCTCGGGATAGTCCGAGCTGGTGGCGATGGCGACGTCAGCCACGCTCCCCTCCCTGTCGAACACTCGTGCCGAAGGTCGGCAGGGCCTTTCCTCGCCTCATGGTTCGGTCACAGGGGGCGGTGGGGCCGGCGGCGCGTCTCCGCTGGCGAGCACCTCCTGCTTGTCCTCCTCGAGATAGAGGCGGCGAACGAGCACCAGAACCACGATGGTCAGAGGCGTGGCGAGCAGCACGCCGGCGACCCCGAACAGGATGCCGGCGGCGATGATGCCGAAGATGGTGACGGCGGGCGGCAGGTCGACCATCCGGTTCTGCAGCAGCGGCATGACGAGATTGCCCTGCAGCTGCTGCACGGCAATGAGGACGCCGATCGTCCACAGGCCGGTATCGGTGCCTTGGCCGAACCCGAGGATCACCGCCGGGATCACGGCGACGAAGATGCCGAGATAGGGGACGAATTCGGCCAGGCCGGCGACGAGTCCGATCGCCCAGGCCGCCGGCACGCCGACCAGCCAGAGGCCGAAGCCGGTGCCGAGGCCGACGAAGATCATGCCCAGCGCCTGGCCCTTCAGCCAGTTGCGCAGCGAAACCGAGATCGCGTCGAGGGTCTCCGCTGCCGAGGCGCGCGCGCCCGGCGGGATCAGGCGAAGGAGGCCGCCGGCATAGAGGGCCGGCTGCGCGGCGAGGTAGAGACCGCCGACGAGGACGAGGACGAGCCCCGACAGCGCGCCGCCGAGCGCCGCCAGCGCGCCGGTGGCGACGTTGACGATCGTCTGTCCGCTGGGCGCCAGTCCCTGCGCACGCTCGAGCATGGCCGCGCCGATCGCGGAATTGCGGATGCTCCCCTGCACGCTCTCCCAGGCAGCGGGCAGCCGGGCCGCGAGCTCGGCGAACTCGGTGCGCATCGTCGTCCCGAAGAAGTAGAAGGCACCGCCGATGGCGGCGACCAGCCCCAGCACGACGAGGCCGAGTGACAGCGCGAAAGGGAGGCGCGTACGCGCGCGCACGGCATTGGTCAGGGTCAGCAGGATGAGCGAGACCAAGGCGCAGGCGAAGAGCAGCAGGAGCAGGTCGATGAGCAGCCACAGCACATAGGCCGCGGCGATCGTCGCAAGGACGATCGCGGTCCCGCGAAAGACGCGCCGCTCGAAATTGTCGCGCACCGTCCGCCAGGGCGTCTCCTCGCGGCTGATCTGGTCCGACTGCTCGGTGAAATTCGGCATCGGCCATCGCTCCCCTCGTCGCGGCTCCGCGGCGCGGACCGGCTCCTCGGCATATCAGCGTCCGCCGGTTGCACAAACGCTAGAATGGCCGGCACCGCAGCCGCTCTTGGCCTGCGGAGGGCAGCGGTAGATTGACTCCAATTCGACAATTAGCTAATCGTCGAATCATGGCGACCGTGTTCAAGGCCCTCTCCGATCCGACGCGTCGGCGCGTGCTGCAGCTGCTGCGCGACAGTCCACTGAGCGCCGGCGATCTGTGCGGCCATTTCGACGTGTCGAAGCCGACCATGTCGGCCCACTTCGCGGTGCTGAAGGAAGCCGACCTCGTCCATGCCGAGAAGGCCGGCAAGTCCGTCATCTACCATCTGAAGCTCTCGGTGCTCGAAGAGGCGCTGCTGGGCTTCGCCCATTCGTTCGGCCTGGGCGTCGAGGCGCCGTCGGCGAGCAAGGAGCCTGCGCGATGAAGAAGGAGCTTCTCACCGGTCTGGCCTGGGGCGGCGGCATCGTGCTGCTGGCGCTCGCCGCGTCCTTCGCCCGCGACCAGGGGCATATCGATCAGGACTCCGTCCTTCGGATCGTCATCGGCATGAATGGTCTGATGATCGCTTTCTATGGCAATCGCGCGCCCAAGGTGGTCGCTCCCACCGCCTGCGCCCAGCGCATCGCGCGGGTGAGCGGATGGGCGTTCGTGCTGAGCGGCCTCCTCTATGCCGCGCTCTGGGCCTTCGCCCCGATACCGGTCGCGATCTGGCTTGGAACGGCTGCGGTGGCGACGGGGATGGTCGTGACATTGGGCTATTGCCTGTGGGCGCGCGCACGGCTGGCCGCGGAGAGGCGGCCGCGGGCGTAGCGCCCGCTCTCCGTAGCCATCACCTCAACGGAGGTCGCATGAGGCGAAGGGGCAGTCGCCTCCTATGGAACCGGTAATGCTCTTCCGAGATCGGGATCGGCCCACTCCAGACGCGCCTCCGCCGAGAACAGCCGCTCCCGGCTGTAATATCTGAGCGGCCATTCCCGCCGCCCCTCCTCGCCCAGCAGCAGCGCGTTGACCCGCGCGGCCAGCCCGCCTGCCCCTTCGCTCCTCTTCAGGCTCCGGCGGACGCCGCGGATGAACAGCTGCGTGATCGTCTCGTGATAGCCCTGCGTCTCGTCGTTCACCCCGCCGACGCTTTCATTGTAGCGGCGGATGATCGCCGGAAGGTCGCGCTCCGGCAGTATCTCGGGACGCTCCAGAATGAGCCAGGCGCACGTGGCGAGATGAGCCTCGTGGGTCCAATCCGCCTTGGCCAGGGTACAGGCGAGCAGGCCCTCGCCGATGCGGCGGATCGCCGCGTCGTCGGCGAACAGGCGGGGCTTGTGGTCGGGTTCGATCATGTCGTCTTCTCCAGGCAAAAAGAAGGGAGCGCGCCGGTCGCCCGGCGCGCTCCCTGGAAGGACTGCGGATGCGGGGGCTCAGACCGGTTGGACGGCAGGCTCCCGCATTTGGGCGGTCTCGGCGGCGCCGGGAGCGGCTCCGCGCGGCGCGGCGTCGAGGACGCCCTGGTCGACATGATCCGCGAAGCGGGCGAAATTGTCGTTGAACAACTTCACCAGCCGGGCCGCGGTCGCGTCATAATCGTCCTTGTTCGTCCAGGTGTCGCGCGGGTCGAGGATGCGCTGCTCGACGCCCGGGACACTGACCGGCACGTCGAAGCCGAACCAGGGGTCGCGGCGGAACTGCACGCTCCTGAGGCTGCCGTCGAGCGCGGCGTTGAGCAGCGCCCGGGTCGCCTTGATAGGCATGCGGCTGCCGACGCCATATTTGCCGCCGGTCCAACCGGTATTGACCAGCCAGCAATCGACGCCGCCCTTGGCGATCCGCTCCTTGAGGAGGTTGCCGTAGACCGAGGGGTGGCGCGGCATGAAGGGCGCGCCGAAACAGGTCGAGAAGGTCGCCTCCGGTTCGGTGACGCCGATCTCCGTTCCGGCGACCTTTGCGGTGTAGCCGGACAGGAAATGGTACATCGCCTGGTCCGGAGTGAGCCGCGCGATCGGCGGCAGCACGCCGAAGGCGTCGGCGGTGAGGAAGATGACGTTCCTCGGCACCGGCCCCATATTCTCGGCCGAGCAATTGGGGATGAAGTCGATCGGATAGGCGCCGCGGGTATTCTCGGCGAGACTGGAATCGTCGAGGTCGAGCGCGCGCGTCACCTGATCGATCACCACATTCTCGAGCACCGTGCCGAACCGTTTCGTCGTCGCGTAGATTTCCGGCTCGGCCTCGGGCGAGAGCCGGATCATCTTGGCGTAGCAGCCGCCCTCGAAGTTGAAGACGGCGGTGTCGGACCAGCCATGCTCGTCGTCTCCGATCAGGGTGCGGCTCGCATCGGCAGAAAGGGTGGTCTTGCCGGTACCCGACAGCCCGAAGAAGATCGCCGTGTCGCCCTGGGGCCCGATATTGGCCGAGCAGTGCATCGGCATGACGCCCTCGGCCGGCAGCAGATAGTTGAGGATCGAGAAGACCGACTTCTTCATCTCGCCGGCATAGGCCGTGCCGCCGATCAGGATCATCCGCTCGCTCATGTTGACGGCGATCACCGTCTCGGAACGGGTGCCGTGGCGCTCGGGATCGGCCTTGAAGCTGGGCAGATCGATGATCGTGAATTCGGGCTCGAAGCCGGCCAGCTCTTCAGCCGCCGGACGCACCAGCATGGTGCGGATGAACAGGCTGTGCCAGGCCAACTCGTTGATGACGCGGACGCGGACGCGATGCTCCGGCTGGGAGCCGCCATGGAGATCCTGGACGAACAGGGTCTCCTTCTCGGCGAGCGCGGACAGGAAATCGGCCTTGAGCGCGGCGAACTGGGCCGGGCTCATCGACTTGTTGTTGTCCCACCAGATATTGTCGCCGGTCTCGGCGTCGCGGACGATGAACTTGTCCTTCGCCGACCGGCCGGTGTGGCGGCCGGTGGCGACGACGAGCGGGCCGTCCTTGGCGAGCATGCCCTCGCCGCGGCGTACCGACGCCTCGACGAGCGGCGCCGTCTCGAGGTTCCAGTGAAGCTCCGCCTCGGTGTCGATGCCCTGGTGCGAAAGCGCGAATGAAGGGACCCTGCTGGTCAACTCAACTCCCCTATAAAATAGTATAAGTGGCAGCCCGCAAGCGGGCCTCATCCATGGGCCGGCCATATCGGAGGGGCGGTGCCGCGTCAAAGGGTGGCGCCCCGCCGCGGCCGCCGCTAAACCCGCGTCGGGGAAGGAAAAGCGCAAGATGTCGGTGACCATCGCGCTCGTCGACGACGACCGCAATATTTTGACATCGCTGTCAGTCACCCTCCAGTCGGAGGGGTTCGTCACGCGCCTCTATTCGGACGGTGAAGCGGCGCTGAAGGCGCTCGTCGAAAATCCACCGGACCTCGCCATTCTCGACATCAAGATGCCGCGCATGGACGGGATGGAGCTGCTGAGGCGGCTGCGCGAGCGCTGCGACTTCCCGGTCATCTTCCTGACCTCGAAGGACGAGGAGCTCGACGAGGCGCTCGGTCTTGCGATGGGCGCCGACGATTATGTCGCCAAGCCTTTCTCGCAGAGGCTGCTGCTCGCCCGCATCCGGGCAGTGCTGCGCCGCACCGAGATGCGGGCGCGTCCCCCGGAGGAAAGCGAGGCGGCGGAAGCGATCGAGATCGCGCGCGGGCGGCTGCGCATGGACCCGGCGCGGCACCGGGTCACCTGGAACGGCGGCGACGTCACCCTGACCGTGACCGAGTTCATGATCCTCGAGGCGCTCGCTCAGCGACCCGGCGTGGTCAAGTCGCGCAACCAATTGATGGACGTCGCCTATCAGGACGACATCTACGTCGACGATCGCACGATCGACAGCCACATCAAGCGGATGCGCCGCAAGTTCCGCGAGGTCGATCCCACCTTCAAGGCCATCGAGACGCTCTACGGCGTCGGGTACCGCTTTGCGGAGGAGTGATGAGACCGAGCTGGGTCTGGGTCTGGGGCTTGGCTGGACGCGCCGCGTGTCGCTGCGCCACCGCATCCTCGCCGTCAACGTCTTCGCCATCATCATCCTCGCCGGCAGCCTCTTCTATCTCGACGGCTTCCGCAGCCGGCTGACCGAGGCGCGGCTCGAGCAGACCCGCTCCGAGACGGTGATGATCGCCCATGTCCTCGAGGCGATTCCGGCCGAGGCGCGCCAGCCGCTGCTCGTCCGCCTGGGCCAGGATCTGCGGGTGCGGCTGCGCTTCTACGACGCGACCGGGGCGAAGCGCGCCGACAGCTGGGCCGGCGCGCCGCCGACCTACGAGCTTCGCGACCCGGCGACGGAGGCCTGGTACCGAGACGTCGCCCGGGCGCTCGACAACGGCTTCGATGCGATCGTCGGCGCCCCCCGGCGGCCGCTGTTCGAGCCGCCGGCGATCGACCGCCTCGAAGCCTGGCCGGAAGGCGCGGCGGCGCTTGCGCAAGGTGGTCCCACCGTCGAGATCAGGCGCGCGCCCGAAGGCACGCCCTATGTCAGCGCGGCCGTGCGCATCGGCGGGACGGAGGCCGGCGTGCTCCTGCTCACGGTCAATGCCCGCGACATTCGCCGCGTCGTCCGCGCCGAGCGCTTCTCGCTCGCGCTGATCCTGCTCGGCACCGTCATCCTTTCGGTGCTGCTGTCGCGCTTCCTCGCCCGCACCATCGCCAACCCGTTGCGCAAGCTTGCGCTGGCGGCGCACCGGGTCCGGTTGGGCCGCGCCCGCGAAGTCGACGTGCCTCTGCTTCCGCGCCGCCGCGATGAAATCGGCCTGCTCGCCCGCGCGCTCCACGACATGACCCAAAGCCTGCGCCAGCGCATCGATTCGACCGAGGCCTTCGCCGCCGACGTCACGCACGAGCTCAAGAATCCCCTCGCGTCGCTGCGCTCGGCCGTCGACACGCTCGAGCGCGTCGAGGATCCGGCGCTGCGCCGGCAGATGCTCGACGTCGTCCGCGAGGACGTGGCACGGCTCGACCGCCTCGTCGTCGACATTGCCGAAACGTCGCGTCTCGACGCGGAGCTGTCGCGCGCGCGGTTCGAGCCGGTCGATCTCGGCCCGCTGATCGAATCGATGCTCGCCTCCTGGGAAGCGCGGGCCGGCAACGGCGTGCAGATCGCTTACGCCCGGCCGCGCGTCGGCACGGCGGTGGTGCTCGGCGACGAATCGCG
This sequence comes from Sphingosinicella terrae, assembly GCF_003347635.1. Lineage (GTDB taxonomy): Bacteria > Pseudomonadota > Alphaproteobacteria > Sphingomonadales > Sphingomonadaceae > Allosphingosinicella > Allosphingosinicella terrae. The sequence continues at coordinate 544,439 of NZ_QDFY01000001.1, read as the reverse complement.
TCTCGCGCGACTGGTCGACAACCTCGTCGACAACGCCATTTCCTTTTCGCCAGTCGGCGGCCTCGTCGAGATCCGTGCCGCCGCTGTGGCCGGGTCGGTGATCGTCACGATCGAGGATGAGGGGCCCGGCGTTCCGGCCGACTCGCGCGAGGCGGTGTTCAACCGCTTCCACAGTATCCGGCCGCCCGAGGATTTCGGCCGTCATTCCGGCCTCGGGCTGGCTATCGCCAAGGCGATCGTCGAAGGCCATGGCGGCCGCATCCTCGTCGAGGACCGGCATGGCGGGCGCCGCGGCGCCCGCTTCGTGGTCCGCTTTCCGGGAGCCCCGTCATGAAGTCACCGTCCCTGTCCTCGGAAACCGTGCATGCCTCCTGTGTCGCCATCGGCGGCAAGGGCGTGCTGATCGGCGGCCGCTCCGGCCGCGGCAAGTCGGACCTCGCACTGCGTCTGATCGACCGCGGCGCAGCCCTGGTCAGCGATGATTACGTGCTCGTCCGACGGATCGACGGCCGGCTGCTCGCCAGCGCCCCGGAGACGATCGCCGGCAAGATCGAGATCCGGGGGATCGGCATCGTCGACCTTCCGGCCGAACGCGACGTCCCGGTGGCGCTGATGGTCGATCTCGACGCCGATCCGGTGCGGCTGCCCGAACCCGGCGAGGCGCGGATGATCGCCGGCGTGAAAGTGCCGACGGTCGGCCTGGCTGCGCTTGAGGCATCGGCGCCGATCAAGGTAGAAGCGGCGCTCAAGCTCCTGGGGGTTCACAGCTGAATTGGCACGCGCGGACGATCCTTCGCGTATCCTGCTCGTCACCGGTCTGTCCGGTGCCGGCAAGACGACCGTGCTCAAGACGCTCGAGGATCTCGGCTGGGAAGTGGTCGACAACCTCCCGCTGTCGCTGGTGCGCCACCTGCTGGCAACGCCGCTGCCGGCGGGCGCCGACCGCACCCGGCCGCTGGCGATCGGGCTCGACAGCCGCACCCGCGGCTTCGACGCGGAGGGCGTCGTCAAGCAGATCAAGCGGTTGGCCAGGGAGCATGCGGCGGGGGTCGAGATGCTCTATCTCGAATGCCAGACTCCGGAGCTCCTTCGTCGCTATTCGGAGACGCGCCGCCGCCATCCGCTCGCGCCGGACCGGCCCGCCACCGACGGCATCCTCGAGGAGCGCGAGCTGACGGCGCCGCTCAAGCGCTGGGCCGACCATGTCATCGATACCACCGACAGCGATTCGAACCTGCTGCGCCAGCAGGTCCGCGATCGCTTCGGCGGCGAGGACGCGCCGACCCTGACCGTGATCTCCTTCGGCTTCTCCCGCGGCGTGCCGCGCAATGCGGATCTCGTCTTCGACATGCGCTTCCTGCGCAATCCGCACTGGCACAAGCCGCTGCGCGAGCTCACCGGGCTCGATCGGAAGGTGGCACAGCATATCGCCGAGGACGAGGTCTATGAGGACGCGCTCGAGCGCATCGAAGGGCTGCTGCTGACCCTCCTCCCCCGCTACCGGGCGGAAGGAAAATCCTATGTCTCGGTGGCGTTCGGCTGTACCGGCGGCCGTCACAGATCGGTACATGTCGCCGAACGGGTGGCTGGCCGGTTGCGTGCGGCGGGATTTTCGCCCACGGTGGCCCATCGCGATCTCGCCACGCCACCGCGCGACGGCATCGAGCGATCCGCCGGGGCGGAATCAGCTGGGACAGGTTCGACGACCAACGGGGCGGACGACGAATTTCAAGGTGAATGAATGATTGGTCTGGTGCTGGTTACCCATGGCCGACTCGCGGTCGAATTCGTCGTCGCGATGGAGCACGTCGTGGGGCCGCAGGAGAAGATCGAGCCGATCTGCATCGGCCCTGACGACGACATGGAGGCGCGCCGCGACGACATCGCCAAGGCGATCGCCAAGGTCGATGACGGCGGCGGCGTCATCGTCCTTACCGACCTGTTCGGCGGCACCCCGTCCAACCTCGCCATCTCGCTGATGAAGAGCGGCAAGATCGAGGTGATCGCCGGCGTCAACCTGCCGATGCTGATACGTCTCGAGGGCGCGCGAAAGACCATGGACGTCAAGGCCGCCGTCGCCGCCGCGCGCGAGGCGGGGCGGAAGTACATATCGGTGGCATCCGAGATACTCGGCGAGGCCGCCGCTTGATCAGTCGTACGGTCGAGGTGCGCAACAAGCGCGGCCTCCATGCCCGCGCCAGCGCGAAGTTCGTCACCATCGCCTCCGGCCTCGACGCTCAGGTCGAGGTCGAGAAGGACGGCACCAAGGTATGCGGGACCTCGATCATGGGGCTGATGATGCTCGGCGCGGCGATGGGCGACACCATCACCATCTCGGCCAGCGGCTTCGGCGCCGAGCAGGCGCTGGAGCAGCTGGTCGAGCTGGTCGAGGCGCGGTTCCACGAGGAATGACGCGGCCCGCCCCCACCGGGTTCTCCGGGCGCGACTGACCGATGCCGCGCCAGGTCACCGCTTTCTCCAATCCGCTCGTCAAGCAGGCGCGCGGGCTTCGCGACAAGAAGAACCGACGCCGCGAGGGCCTCTTCCTCGGCGAGGGCCTGCGCATCCTCACCGAGGCGCGCGAGGCCGGCCACCTGCCGGAGCTGCTCTTCTACAGCGAAGCCGGCCATCCCTTGCTCGACCGGCTGATCGACGAAACCGAGGCCAAGGGCGGCGAAGCGATCGAGACGAATGCGGACATCCTCCACAAGATCTCGGGCAAGGACAATCCGCAGACCGTGATCGGCGTCTATCGCGCCTTCGAGACCGGATTGGACAGGCTCGATAGATCGGCCTCGCCCTTGTGGATCGTCGCCCAGTCGCTTCGCGACCCCGGCAATATCGGCACCATCCTTCGCACCGGCGATGCCGCCGGCGCCGGCGGCCTCATCCTGATCGACGATTGCGCGGACCCCTTCTCGGTCGAGGCGGTGCGCGCCTCGATGGGCGCGCTGTTCACCCAGCGCATCGCCGCCGCCCGCTGGGAGGATTTCCTGCTCTGGCTGCGCGCCGGGAAGGGCCAGCTGATCGGCACCAGCCTCAACGCCAGCCAGGACTATCAGCAGCCTCTGTATGCATCGCCGGCCTTCATTCTGGTCGGCAACGAGCAGGCCGGGCTGCCGCCTGCCTACGAGTCCGAGTGCGACCTTCTGGTCAAGATCCCGATGCTCGGCAAGGCCGACAGCCTCAACGCCGCGATCGCCACCGCCGTGATGGTCTACGAGGTGGTCAACCAGTTCCGGCGGGGGTGAGAGATTTGCCGAACGGCCGTTCATCGACAGTTCCGGCAGCCGGGCCTATCCTGCCGTGATGCGTACCTTCCCCCTCCTCGCCTTGCTCGTTGCAGGATGCGCCACCGTGCCCGCAGGGCCGACGACTCCCTCGGAGTCGTTCCGCGCACTCGGCACCGAGCCGTTCTGGGCGATCAATATCGCCGACGGCCGGATGACCTTCGAGGCACCGGACATTGAAACTTTCTCCGTGCCGGCGCCGGCGCCACGCCGGACGGCTCAAGGCCGTCGCTGGGAAACGCCGCGCATCGTCCTCGATTCGCGCCCCGAAAGGTGCAGCGACGGAATGAGCGACCGCATCTACGCCGAGACCGTGCGCGCCCGCGTCGACGGTCGCGAGCTGAGCGGCTGCGGCGGCGACATCGTGCCGCCGGCGAGCCTGGCCGACACGCAATGGACGATCGTCGAGATAGACGGCCGCCCGGTGAGCGGCGAGACCTACCATCTGGGTTTCACCGGCGACCGGCTGAGCGGCCAGGCCGGCTGCAACCGCTTCTCCGGTCCCTATGCGGCCGGCGACGGAACGTTCATGCCGGGTGCGGTGATCTCGACCCGGATGGCCTGCCCGGAGCCGCGGATGGATCATGAGCGGCGGGCGCTGCAGATGCTGCAGGGGCCGGTGCGGATCGAGCATCCGGACGGCGACAGCCTGCGGCTTTCCGGCAATGGCGTGACGATGAGGCTGCGACGCGCGATCTGATCCGCCGGGTTCGTGACGCCGGCGAATCGTTGGGAACGGCCCGGGCAGTCGCGCGCTGTCGGGCGTCATGAGACGCCCCCGGATCACCATGCCGAAATGGCCTGCTTATGCGATGGCGGGCTTCGCGGCCGCCTGTGCCTATCCTGCCATCACGATGCCGCCGCCTGCCGCGGAGAATTATCGCGCGCTCGGCCAGGAGCCGGGCTGGAGCCTCGCCATCGCCGGCGGCCGCATGACCTATGTCGGCAATTATGGCGAGACCCGGATCAGCGCTCCGCGCCCCGATCCTGATCCGACGATGGCCGGACGCCGTTACGATACCCGGCGGCTCACCGTCGATATCGTCGAAGCACGCTGCAACGACGCGATGAGCGGCCATGGCTACGCACATCAGGTGACGGTCATCGCCGACGGCGCCCGGGTGCGCGGCTGCGGCGGCGAGCGGCGCGCTGACTGGGATGCTTGACGTCCCCTCCCCCTCCCTGCGCCAATCAGTTATGCATCCGTAACCGACACATACAAAATGAGGGGGACGGATGCCGAAGGACATCGAGATTTCGCGCGCCGCGAAGCTGCTTCCCATCAACGAGATCGCCGCCCGGCTCGGCATCCCGGACGAGGCGGTCGAGCCTTATGGCCGGACCAAGGCCAAGATTTCGCTCGATTGGCTCGCCTCCCGTCGCGGCCAGCCGCAGGGCAAGCTCATCCTCGTCACCGCGATCAACCCTACCCCGCCGGGCGAAGGCAAGACGACGACGTCGGTCGGCCTCGCCGACGGCCTCAACCGGATCGGGCGCAAGACGATCCTGTGCCTGCGCGAGCCCTCGCTCGGCCCCTGCTTCGGCATGAAGGGGGGCGCCGCCGGCGGCGGCTATGCCCAGGTCGTGCCGATGGAGGAGATCAATCTCCATTTCACCGGTGATTTTCACGCCATCACCAGCGCCCACAATCTCCTCGCCGCTTTGCTCGACAACCACATCCACTGGGGCAACAAGCTCGACATCGACGTTCGCCGGATCGTCTGGAAGCGGGTGATCGACATGAACGATCGTGCGCTCCGCCACATCGTCCAGTCGCTCGGCGGCGTCGGCAACGGCTTTCCGCGCGAATCCGGCTTCGACATCACCGTCGCCTCGGAGATCATGGCGATATTGTGCCTCGCCGAGGATCTGGCCGACCTTCGCGAGCGGCTCGGCCGCATCGTCGTCGGCTATCGCCGCGACAAGAGTGCGGTGACGGCGCGCGATCTCGAGGCCCAAGGCGCAATGACCGTCCTGCTCGCCCAGGCGATCAGGCCCAATCTCGTCCAGACGCTCGAGAACAACCCGGCCTTCATCCACGGCGGACCGTTCGGCAACATCGCCCATGGCTGCAACTCGGTCATCGCCACCCGCGCCGGGCTCGGCCTCGCCGACTATGTCGTCACCGAGGCCGGCTTCGGCGCCGACCTCGGCGCCGAGAAGTTCTTCGACATCAAGTGCCGCCAGGCAGGGCTGCATCCGGCCGCCGCCGTCATCGTCGCGACGGTGCGGGCGCTCAAATATAATGGCGGCGTTTCCAAGAACGATCTCACCTCCGAGAATGTCGCCGCGGTGAGAGCCGGCGGGATCAATCTCGCCCGCCATATCGAGAATATCCGTCAGTTCGGCGTCCCCGCCGTCGTCGCTATCAACCATTTCGGCACCGACACCGCAGCGGAGGTCGAGGCGGTACGCGAGATAGCCGCTGCCCATGGCGTCGAGGCGGTGCTCGCCACGCATTGGGCCGACGGCGGGGCCGGTGCCGAGGCGCTGGCCGAGCGGGTGGCGGCGATCGCCGAGGCGGGCGGAGCCCAGTTCGCGCCGCTTTACGACAGCGAACTCAGACTGTTCGACAAGATCAGCACGATCGCGACCCGGATCTACCGGGCCGACGAGGCGATCGCCAATTCGGGTGTACGCAATCAGCTCCACCAGTGGGAGCGGGACGGCTACGGCCATCTCCAGGTCTGCATGGCGAAGACCCAGTACAGCTTCTCGACCGACCCCGCTTTGCTCGGCGCGCCGAGCCACCATGTCGTGCCCGTGCGGGAGGTCCGCCTCGCCGCCGGCGCCGGCTTCGTCGTCGCCGTGTGCGGCGACCTGATGACGATGCCTGGCCTGCCCAGCGTGCCCTCGGCCGAAGGCATGGACGTCGACGAACGCGGCCTGATCGTCGGCCTATCCTGAGGCGCGGAGCCGCCTTGCCGGGCCGGCGCGGCGGCGGCTTCCCCTACGACGCCATCGAAGCTAGCTTCGCGGGCCATGCCCCCGATCCGGTCCAGCTCGATCCAGCCTCAGGCCGCGCCCGCGCCTAAGCCGACGGCACTGCCGGCGCCTGTCGGCAAGATGCGACCGCCGCGCCAGCGCATCTTCGCGTCGGTACGCGAGGCGTTGCTGCGCGAGCTCGACGAATCGCTCGGCGCCGCGCTCACCATCACCCAGTCGCCGGCCGGTTTCGGCAAGACGACGCTGCTCGGCCAGTGGTTCGAGCGGCTGCGCAGCCGCGAGGAGATCAAGGTCGCCTGGCTCAGCCTGGACGAGGACGATGGCGAGCTCACCCGCTTTCTCGCCAACCTCGCTCTGGCGCTCGAGGCGGCGGGCCTGGCGCTGGAGCCGGACGCGACCCGCCAGGCACCGTCGTTCAGCGAGGCCGCGCGCCGGCGCGAATCGCTGCGGCTGGCGATCGAGAAGAATGCCGGAATGACGGTGATCATCCTCGACGATTATCATCGGCTGCGATCGAACGAGGTCGACGAGGTGGTCGACTATCTCGTCCGCTCGGTCTCTTCCGGGCTCAACCTGGTGATCAGCACCCGCGATCGGCCGGAACTGCGCGTCGCCGATCTCGAGGCGCAGGGACTGGTCACCCATCTCGACGGCTCGAGCCTGGCGCTGACCCTCGAGGAGGCGGCGACCATCTTCCAGGGCCAGATCTCGCCCGAGGATCTCGCCGCCATCCACGCACGCACGGAAGGATGGGCCGTGGCGCTCCAGCTCGCCAAGCTCTGGCTCGACCGCGACCGGCGCCGCGAGAGCGAGATCGGCGCCTTTACCGGGCGCACCGACGCGATCGCGCGCTACTTGCTCGAGCAGGTCCTGAGCGATCTCGAGCCCCCGCTGCGCGACTTCCTGATCGAGACCTCGGTGCTCGACAGCTTCGATGCGGAGGCGGCCGACGCGATCCGCGATCGCCAGGATTCACGTCAGGCGCTGGCGGACCTTGCCCGCTTCGACGCCCTGCTCGTCCCGCTCGACGGCGCCCGGCGCTGGTTCCGCTATCATCACCTGTTCGCCGATTTCCTGCGCGAGCAGCTGCTGCCCGAGCGCGCGGTCGCGCTGCATCGGCGCGCGAGCGCCCGCTTCGCCGCCGCCGGCGATCTCCTCCAGGCGGTCAAGCATTCCCGGCGCGGCCATGATCTCGAGGGCGCGGTGGCGCTCGTGGCCGCCGCCGGCGGGTGGGAGATGGTGCTGCACCAGGGAATCGGCTTCACCCGCGGCCTGATGGCCCTGTTCACGCCGTCCGAGATCGAGGGGCAGCCCGATTTGCTTCGCATCCACGGCTATCTCCAGCTCAAATATGGCGAGCTCGACGAGGCCCGGCGCTGTATCGAGCAGGCGCGGGCGCTGACCGGTCCTGACGCCGACCGTGACGACACCGTTCTTACCGCCTTGCTCAATGCCTATGCGGACGAGGTCCACGATCCCGACTGGCTGCGGGCGCTGGGCGAGCGCATCGCGCTGCTGCCGGAAGACGACCATCTCGGCCGGGCGACGCTGAGCGCCGCGGCGGCGGTGGGCGCGCTCGGGGCCGGCGACTTCGCCCGCGCCGAGGCCGAGAGCAAGGCTGGTATCGCGGCGATGGAGGTGGCCGGAACTGCGCTCGGCTCCACCTATTGCCGCTTCCACTTCGCGCAGAGCCATTTCTATCGGGGCGACGTCGACGCCGCCGAGACCTGCATGCGCGAGGCGCTCGTCACCGCCGAGGAGAATTACGGATCGGACCGGGCTTTGAAGGCCGTCGGCAACAGCCTGCTCGGCCACGTCCTCTACTGGCGAGGCGAAGCCGAGGAGGCGCGGCGCCGGGTCGGCTCCGCACTGGGCGCGCTCGAGGCCCATGACAGCTGGCTCGATATCCTCGCGGTCGCCTGCTTCACGGCGGTCTCGCTCGCGGTCCGCCGCGGCGACCATGACGAGGCCGCCTCGCTGCTCGACCGCACCTATGCCATGGCCCGCAGCCGCAGCCTCGTTCAGCTCGAGGCCCTGGCGGATGCCTGGCGGGTCGAGAAGCATGTCGCCCTCGGCGACGTGGAGACCGCCAGCCAGCTCGCCTCGGATCTCGGCGTCGCGGATCGGGCCGGAGAGCCCGGGCCGCCGGACCGCTGGCGCGTGACCACCGCCTCCGGCCTCGCCCTCGCCCAGCTCCACCTTCGCGCAGGCCAGTCGGCCAAGGCGCTGCAGATCCTCAGACGGCTGCGTGACGTTGCGGTCGGCCAGGGGCGCGCGCTCGATTGCGCCCGTATCGATGCGCTCCAGGCCTGCGCGGCCCGCGCCCGCGCCGACACGACGGCGATGGTCGCCAGCTTCGTCCGCGCTCTCGATTATGCCTGCTCCCACCGGGTGCCCGGCGTGATCACCGGCTTCGCCATCGAGATCGATCCGATGGTGAATGCGGCGCTTCGTTCGGCCGGCGCCGAGCTGTCGGAGCCCCTGCGCGCCTTCGCCCGCCGGCTCCGGCCCGCCGCCGCCTCGTCTCCGGCGCGGGACGAGAGCCTGTCGAGCCGCGAGCTGGCGGTGCTCGGCCAGCTCTGCGTCGGCCGCTCGAACAAGGAGATCGGCCGCCAGCTCGACCTGTCCGAGAACACGGTGAAGTTTCACTTGAAGCGGGTCTACGAGAAGCTCGGCGCCCATTCCCGGTCCGCGGCCGTGTCCGCCGCGATGCAGCGCGGGCTGATCCGGATCGATTAGCCGAAGCGCCGCACCCAGCCACCCGATCGGGTAGGTAGCCGCGCCACCCGCTTCGCCACCACCCGTTTCGCCTCCGTTACCCTTGCCCGTTCCGGATTGGCATTTGCCCGCGTCCCCTGCATCTGGACGACGGGAGCAAGGGGGATTGGTCAAGAATGTTAGATCGAACGACGTCGCGTCTACTCGCCGGAACGATCATGCTGGGAGCCGCAGCGCCCGCCTGGAGCCAGGATCCGGCGCAGGCGCCGCAGGCCGCGGCCGATGAGGATCAGGAGATCGTCGTCACCGCCCGCTATCGCGAGGAACGGCTCCAGGACGTGCCTATCGCGGTCACCGCATTCGGCGAGCAGCAGATCCGGGATGCGAGGATCGATCAGGTCGGCGACTTCATCGGCCTGACGCCGAACGTCACCATCGCGCAGTCGGAAAGCTCCGGTCTCAGCGCCATCTCGATACGCGGCATCACCCAGGTACGCAATTCCGAGGCGCCGGTTGCAGTCGTCGTCGACGGCGTGCTGCAGAACAATCCTCGGCAGTTCGCCCAGGAGCTGTTCGACGTCGAGCGGATCGAGGTGCTGCGCGGGCCCCAGGGCGCGCTCTACGGCCGCAACGCGACCGGCGGCGCGATCATCGTCACCACCCGGCAGCCGACCAATGCCTTCGAGGGACATGTCCGCGCCGCCTACGGGACCGGAGACGAATATCTGCTCGAAGGCTCCGCAAGCGGCGCCCTCGTCGCCGATCGGCTGCTGTTCCGGATCGGCGCCCGCTACGTCGATCGCGAGGGCTATTTCGACAATATCTTCGTCGGCGACGAGCAGGATCCCTATCGCGACTTTTCGGCGAGCGCGCTGCTGCGCTGGCTGCCGACCGACACGGTGACGATCGATCTGCGCGGATCGCTATCCCGCACCCGCGGCGGCGCACTGGCCTTCTGGTACCAGCCGGCCAATCTCGCGGCCGACGGAGTCTCGCTCGACCCGGCCAACCCGTTCGACTTCACGCGCGGCGACGCCGACGAGGTCCGGCGGACCTTCTATTCGACCAATATCGGCCGCGACGATCGCGAGATCGAGGATCTGTCGCTCAAGGTCGACTGGGAGCTGGGCTTCGCCACCCTCACTTCGATCAGCGCCTATAACCGGCTCGAGGAGTTCGTGGCCGGCGACCAGGTGCCCTACACGGCCTCGCGCAACATCTTCGGGCTGGACGGGACCCAGACCCAATATATCGACATCGAGGCGTTCAGTCAGGAGCTCAGGCTGACCTCGTCCGCGCCCGGGCCGCTGCGCTGGATGGTCGGTGCCTATTATCTCGATGCCGACCGCTTCATCTCGTCCACCACCGGCTTCGACAGCGGCACCGGCATCGCCCGGGTAGAGCGCGCACCGCGCCCCGCGACCGCCGACAATCCGACCCTGAGCTTCTTCGGCGACGACAATCGCAACCGCAATTACGCCGTCTTCGGCAACCTCGCCTACGACATCCTTCCACAGCTCGAGGCGAGCCTCGCCCTGCGATACGACAAGGAGAAAAGGCGCCAGGACGTTTCGCCGTTCAACACCGGCGGCACGCCGGGCGGAGTCAACCGCGCCGAGTTCGACAAGTGGCAGCCGCGCGCGTCCCTCTCCTACCGGCCGACCGATGACGTCAATCTCTACGTGACCTATGGCGAAGGCTTCCGCTCCGGGCAATTCAACCAGAACGGCACCGCCGCCGCCGCCGCTGCGGTCGGCATTGCCGGCGTCTCCGACCTGGTACCGCAGGAGAATACGCGGACCTGGGAAGTCGGCACCAAGCTGCAGTTCGCCCGCCGTCGGGTCAGGATCGACGCCGCCGCCTTCGACACCGAGGTGACCAACCAGCAATATTTCGTGTTCATCGGCGCGATCGGCGCGCAGGTTCTGGTGCCGATCGACCGTGTCAGGTTGCGCGGTTTCGAAGCGCTGGCCACCGCCGAGATTGCCGGCGGCCTCTCGGCCTATGCCGGCTTCGGCTATACCGACAGCGAGATCAGGCGTTACCGCGTGACCCCCGCCGATGTCGGCAACCGGGCGCCCTATGTCCCCGAGACGACGATCAATCTCGGCCTTCAATACCGCACCCAGCTGACCGACGGTCTCGGCCTGTTCGCCCGCGCCGACTATCGCCGTCTCGGCCGACAATTCTGGGACCCGGAGAACACGACCGCGCGGTCGAACGTCAGCCTCGCCGATTTCCGGCTCGGGCTCGAGGATCCGGATGGGCGGTGGACCCTGACCGGGTCGGTCGAGAACGCCTTCGACGAGGTCTATAACAGCGAATATGTCTTGGGCGGTTTCGCCCATGCGGCGCCGCCACGGGTCTGGCGCATCGACCTGCGCTATAATTTCTGAGGCCCTGGCATCCATGTCCAAGCGTCTCAGAGTAGCGAGCGACGTCGGCGGTACCTTCACCGACCTGGTCTGGTGCGAGATCGACTCGAATACCGGCGCGGCCGGCCCGGTCCATTCGGTGAAGGCCGATACGACCCCGCCCGATTTCGAGGAGGGCGTGCTCAACTGCCTCAAGAAGGCGGCGGTCGATCTCGGCACCGTCGGCTTCCTCGCCCACGGCTCGACGGTGGTGATCAACGCCCTGACCGAGCGCAAGGGCGCGGTCACCGGGCTGGTGACGACCGCGGGCTTTCGCGACGTGCTCGAGATCGCGCGCGGCAACCGCCCCGATCTGTTCAACTTCAACTTCCGCAAGCCTGCTCCGTTCGTCGAGCGGCATCTGCGCCGCGAGATTCACGAGCGGACCAATGTCGCCGGAGAGGTCGTGCGCGAGCCCGAGCTCTCCGACCTCTATTCGGCGATGGCCCATTTCCGCGCCGAAGGCGTGGCGGCAGTCGCGATCTGCTTCCTTCACGCTTATGCCAATCCGGCCAACGAGCAGGCTGTCGCCACCTGGCTGCGCTCGCTGATGCCGGAAGCCTCGATCATCGCCAGTCACGAGATCAGCCGGGAATGGCGGGAATATGAGCGCACGTCGACGACGGTGCTGTCCGCCTATGTCGCGCCGGTCGTCGAGCGCTATCTCGGGGCGCTCCAGTCGAAGCTCGCCGCTTTGGGTCTGAAGGGTTCCCCCTACATCATGCAGTCGAACGGCGGCGTCGCCACCGTCTCGGCGGTCCGGCGCAACCCGATCACCATGGTCGAATCCGGTCCGGCTTCCGGCATCTTTGCCGCCGCTGCCTTGGGCCGGCTGATCGACGAGCCGGACCTGCTGGTCCTCGACATCGGCGGCACCACCGCCAAATGCGCCCTGGTCGAAGGCGGCGAGGTCAAGGTCGCGACCGATTACTATATCGACCGCGATCGTCGCCGGCCGGGCTATCCGATCCAGACGCCGGTCGCCGAGATCGTCGAGATCGGCAATGGCGGCGGCTCGATCGCCTGGATCGACGATGGCGGCAAGCTCCATGTCGGGCCGAAGTCGGCGGGGGCCCGCCCGGGCCCTGCCGCTTATGGGCGCGGCGGCGCCGATCCGACCACCACCGACGCCAATCTGCTGCTCGGCCGGATCGACCCGGATCTGTTCGTCGGCGGCGAGGTGCAGCCGGACTGGGACGCCATCGACCGGGCGTTCGCGCCGCTCGCCGAGCGCCTGGGCATGGACAAGGTCGAAGTCGCCGGCGGGATCGTCCGGATCGCCAATGCCAACATGGTCAACGCGCTGCGTCTGGTCTCGACCAACAAGGGATATGATCCGCGCGACTTCGCCCTGATGGTCTGCGGCGGGGGGGGCGCGATGCACGGCGTCGCGCTGGCCGAGGAGCTTGGCGTGCGGCGCGTCATCGTGCCGGTCAACTCCTCGGCCTTCTCCGCCTGGGGCATGCTGCTGTCCGACCTGCGCCGCGATTATCTGCGGACCCGGCTGATCGACCTCGATGAGAATTCGCACGAGGCCGTGGAAGCGCTGTTCGCCGACCTCGAGCAAGGCGCGGTCAGCGATTTCGCCGAGGACGGCGCCGAGGATGAGCCCTGGTTCGAGCGCTTCGCCGACATGCGCTATCTGGGCCAGGAGCATACCGTGAAGGTCCCGCTCGCGGGCAGCGGCGGCATCGCCGGACTGATCGAGCGCTTCCACGTCCTCCACGAGAAAAGATACACCTACCGCCTCGACGGCCACGTCCAGCTCGTCAACGCCCACCTCGTCGCCAGGGTCGAGGTCGCCAAGCCGGAGCTTCGCGAGCGTGCGTCGACCGGCGCCGCGCTCGCCGATGCCCGGCTGGGAAGCCGGCCGGTCGTGTTCGACCGCCACGGCAGCCACGAATCCGAAATCTATGACGGGCTGCAGCTGGAGGCCGGAATGACCTTTGCCGGCCCGGCCGTGGTCCAGGAGGCGTCGGCAACGCTGGTCGTGCCGCCCGGCTGCCGCGTCTCGGTCGACCGCTACGGCAATTATCACGTCCATCTCGGCGCGCCGGAGAAACGAGCATGACCCAGGATCCCTTCACGATCGAGATCATCAAGGAGGCGCTGGTCGCGATCGGCGACGAGATGTTCGGCGCGCTGATCCGCACCTCGATGAGCCCGATCATCTACGAGACCACCGACTTCGCGGTTGGCGCGACCGACGCCTCCGGCAATCTGATCGCCCAGGGCAATGGCGTGACAGGGTTCCTCGCGACGCTCGACACCGCCGTGCAGAGCACCCTGCTCCACCACCCCTATGCGGACTCGATCAGCCCCGGCGACGTGTTCATCACCAACAGCCCCTATGAGGGAGGCGGCACCCATCTGTCCGACGTCGTCATCCTGCTGCCCGTCTTCCACGGGACGAGGCTGATCGCCTGGACCGTCAACAAGGCCCATTGGACCGAGGTCGGCGGCGCCTTTCCCGGCAGCGCCTCCACCCAGTCGACCGACATCTTCCAGGAAGGGCTGCATTTCCGATTCCTCAAGCTCTACGAGGCGGGGCGGCTCAACAAGGCCATCGTCGAGATCATCCGCGCCAATGTGCGTCTGCCGGACAGCACGATCGGCGACCTCCATGCAGGCGTCGCCGCCTGCCGCGTCGGCGGCAACCGGCTGCTCGAGCTGGTCGACAAATACGGGTTGGATGCCGTGCTGGCGGCGATGCGCGACCTGCTCGACTATGGCGAGCGGATGACTCGGGCGGCGCTCGCCCGACTGCCGCAGGGCGTGTTCGAGGCGGAGGACGTCATCGAGGAGGACGGCGTCGGCGGTGGTCCCTTCACCATCAAGGTCAAGGTGACGATTGCAGGCGAACGGATGATCGCCGATTTCACCGGCACCTCGCCGCAGGCGCGCGGGCCGATCAACACCAGCCTCGCCGGGCTGGTGACCGCCGCCCGCTGCGCCTTCAAGGCCGTCACCGATCCCGTCATCCCGGCCAATGGCGGCTGCTTCCGGGCGCTCGAAGTGATCTGCCCGCCCGGAACCATCCTGTCGGCGCAGAGCCCGGCGCCGGTCTCCGTCTATTACGAATCGATGATCGCGGCGATCGAGGTGATGTGGCGGGCGCTGATGCCGCACGTTCCGGACCGGCTGCCGGTCGGCCATACGCGCAGCGTCGGGGCGACTTTCATCTCCGGTATCCACCCGCGCACGGGCCAGCTCTTCGTCATGGGCGAGCCCCTGCTCGGCGGCTGGGGCGCCTCCGCCGATGCAGATGGCGACAACGGCCAGTTCTGCTGCGGCAATGGCGAGACCTTCAACATTCCGATCGAGCTCGCGGAGAGTCGCTACGGCTTCGAGATCGACCGCTACGGCTTCCATGACGATCCCGGCGGCGAGGGCCGATATCGCGGCGGCAAGGGCGTCGTCCTCGACTATCGGATCACCGCCGATGAGGCGTTCCTCACCTTCTCCTCGACCCGCACCGCGTCCCGCCCCTGGTCGGCGGCGGGCGGCCGGGAGGGCTCGCATAACGGCGCACTCGTGCTTCGCGGCGACGGCTCGACCGAGGCTCATACGATGGTGACCGGGCTGCGACTCGCCAAAGGCGAGACCGTCCGTCTCATCACCGCAACAGGGGGCGGCTACGGTCCGCCCGCGCAGCGGCCGCGCGCCGCCGTCGAGCGGGACCTGAAGAATGGATTCATCACCCCTGCCCAGGCGGTGGAAGTGTTCGGGCAGCGGATCGAGGCGATGCCGGCCCGGCCGGACCCGGCGAAGGTCCGCGGGATGGCGGCCCCGAGGCAGGCGCAAGCATGACCGGCCCGGCCTGAGCCGGTCCACGAAGCAGGAGGAGAGCAAGATGGCTGAGCCGACCGTTCCCGTGGGCGGGGTGACCTTCCCGATGCAGCGGGGTCCCTACCAGAATAATGGCGCCAGCCCCTGGTACACCCAGACGACCCTCGGCACTCCGGGCCAACCGCTCAAGTTCGCGATCGACACCGGCACGAACATGGTGTGGACGACCTCGACGCTGTGCGCGCCGACCAGTTGCCAGCATTATAGCGGCGCCCGCTTCGACTATATCCAGTCCTCGACTTATGAGTGGGTGGACTGCATCCAGGTGCCCTTCAGCTTCGGCCCATGGGGCACGATGCAAGTGGAGACCGGGCAGGACGTGCTCGCTTTGCCCAACGGCTCCAGTCTGCCGCTGGTCCTCTATCTCTCCGCCGACTATTCGGGGCCGCAATTCGCCCAGCTCGACTGGGACGGCGGCATCGGCATTCCCTCTGGCAGCCCCTACAAGCAGGGCGACACCAGCTTCATCGTCCAGGACATGATGAACCAGGGCATGATCTCGCCCAACCTTCCGTTCGTCGCCTTCGACTGGGACGGCGGCAGCTCGAGCGGGAATTGCATCATCGGCGGCTACGATCCCGATGCCTATGATCCTAACCAGGGGCTGTTCCTGCCCTGGACGCCGTACACGCAGTTTGCCGGGGTCGAGTATATCTGGACCTGCGACCTCGCTTCCTACTCGGTCGGCGGCAAGACCATCGCCACCAACCTCCAGTTCGCGCTCGATTCCGGATCGTCGCAATTCAAGGGCGACAATGACCTGATGAACAACACGCTGCAGCTCATCCAGCAGATGGGCTCGCCGCCGGTCCAGCTCGCCTTTCCCGGCGGTGGCATGATCACGGTCACGTCGGACATGTACGAGGTCACCATCCAGGCCGGACCCGACCAGGGCCAGACCCTGCCCCAGTTCCAGCCGCTCGGCCTGACCGGCCTCGCCTTGGTCGGATCGGTGGTGATGGAATATTGCTACACCATCTTCGCCTATCGCGTCGTCCAGTGCGCGCCAGGGCGCTATTCGCTCGCGCCCTATGGGATGTACGTGTTCAACAAGCCGGGCGGGCCTCAGATCGTCTCGAACGGCGGGATCGCTTCCGCTCACCAGCTCGGCCAGCGCGAGGTCGTCCGCGGCAAGACGATGCCCTGAACCGTTCGCACCCTTCTCCATGAACAGGAGCTAAGATCATGACTTTGGCCGGTCTTTGGCAGAACGAATATGGCTCGCAGATGGACCTGGGGCTGTTCAACGACAATCTCATCATGGGCACCTATTCCTCGTCCACCGGCTCGACCGGCAAATATATGGTGATCGGTTTGCAGGCCACGGCCGATCCGACTGCCAATGCCGGCCAACCTGTCGCGCTGGCGATCGAATGGCATTCGATCGCCGGCGGCCAGGGCGATCCGAGCTGGAACTGGTCTTCGGGGCTGAGTGGACAGCTCAGCCTCCAGAACGGCCAGGAATCGCTCGTCCTCGCGCACGCGATGGTGGCGAGCAGCGATTTTCCGGACCTGTGCTCGGCCGGGACTTACATCGACAAGCTCACCTATACGCGCGTTTCCGGCGACGCCGCGAACGCGGTGGCCAAGCCCGATCTGTCGACGGCGCTCGACGATCCCCTCGCCGGCACGTGGCAGAGCAGCGACGGCTCCATCCTCCTCGGGCTCCAGATCTATCCGTACACCGGATCGCTGTTCGGCTGGATCGAAGGCCAGATGTCGATGAACGGCAACGTGTCCCCGGTCTACGGCGTCACCGACATCAACGCCGCCTCGGACGGCCTCTCGCTTCAGTCGGCGGCGATCACCGCCCTGCCGAACACGGCCGGCCCGGCCATTGCCTTCGCCGGCTGCCTCGATCTGTCCGGCGGGCTGCTCACCTTGCTCGACCTGACCAGCCAGTCGACCGCACCGAACGCCACTTACGTCCAGACCACGGCGACCCAGCTGACCTTCACCCGGATCGGCGGCCGCGAAAAGTTCGAGGGCGCCTGACGGCGCCTTTGTGGGGGGAGGCCCCTCCCCGCGCGTTCGCGGGGAGGGACCTTAACTCAGGAGCCGGAGCCCCGGACCGAGAGGGACTCCGCGTCTATCAGCAAGGGCGCTGCGGAATCCGCATGTCGGGGTAAAGCGTCCACCGGCTCGACCTCCCGGATCTCCCGCGCCCCGACGTCGACGTTCAACTCTTTGAAGCGCCGGCCGGTGACGAGCACGCGCGACTCGAACGAGCTGACGAACTCGTTATAATTGCGGACCGCCGTATTAAGGCCGCTGCCGACGGTCTTGAGCTTCTCCGCGGCGACCGCGAGGCGGTCGTACATCTCCTTGCCGAGGACTCCGACCTTTTGGGCCTCCTCAGCCAGCCTCTCCTGGCGCCAGATGCCTGCCACCGTGCGCGCCATCGGCAGGAAGGTCGACGGCCCGCAGATGATCACCCGCTTCTTCGCCGCCCGCTCCCACAGCTCGAGATCCGTCTCGAGCGCGGCGGAGATGAAATTGTCGCCGGGAATGTACATGATCACGAAGTCGGGCGCCTTCGGGAACTGCTCCCAATAGGATTTCCGGGACAGGGCTTCGACATGAGTCCGCAGGGCCCGGCAATGATCATCGAGATAAATCCTGCGCTCCTCCGCGTCGGCGCAGTCCGCAGCCCGCATATAGGCTTCCAGCGAGCATTTCACGTCGACGACGAGCTGCTGATCGCCCGGCAGGCGGATGAGGAAGTCGGGACGCAGCCTGCCGTCCTCGCCCTCCACCGAGACCTCTTCCTGGAAATCGACGAAGCTCGAAAGGCCCGATATCTCGATCAGGTTCTTGAACTGCTGCTCGCCCCAGCGTCCGCGTGTCTTCGGCGCCGCCCGCAGAGCATTCGCCAGCCGGGCGGCTTCGCTGCGCACTTCAGCCTGACCCAGCCTGACTTGCTCGACCGCCTCTCGAAGGCCGGCATAATGATCGACCCGCTCCTTCTCGACTTCTTTGAGTCCGTCTTCATAGCGCTTCAGCGTCGTGGCGACGGGTTCCAGCAGCGCCTTGATCTTCTCCTCATTCTCCTTGCCGGCATGGCCGAACTTTTCCTCTGCCCGCTTGAGGAACTTGTCGTGAGCGCCTTCGACCGCCTTTTCGGCCAGATCACCGAACCGTGTCTCGAGCTTGGACTCGATCTCCTTCAGCTGTGCAAGCTGCGCCTCGTGCGCCCGCTGGCGCTCCTGCTCGCCACGCTCGAACGCGGCGATGCGCGCAGCAAGCTCGGCAGCGCGCTGCCGCTCCTGACCGAGCGCCGCTTCGGCGGCTTCCACCCGCTCGGCCGTCTTGCGCTCAGCCGCGAGGTTAGCGATCGCCTCGCTGAACTTGCTGCGCCATTCCTCCGCTGCGGCGCGTGAGGCCTCACGCTCGTCCCGCGCATTCTGCAGTTCCTTTCTGAGCGGGGTCGTCGCGCGGGTGCCGAAGAACCAGCCGGCGACGAGGCCAGCGATCACCGCTAGCCCCAGCGCGACCAGAATAGCGAAATCCATGTACAACGAGCTCCCAGAACGAAGCGCGAACCTAGAGCAGCCGCGCTCGCTGCTCAAGCGATCAATCGGAACAGGAGGGGGCGGCGCGCTTTGTTGACGTCATGAAGCCAACGTCTGTGCTGGCGATGTCGTTCGCCCTCGGCATCGCCGCCTGCGGCAGTCCGCCGTCAGGCGACGCGCCTGCGGCGACCAACGGCCTGTCCGCCGAAGATGCGCCTTCGTCGCTTCCCGATGCGGATATCAACGCGTCGCTGGATCCGCTCGGGGCGCCGCCGTCACCTTTGGCCGAAGCCGGCAGCGACCCGCCCCGCTTCGTCGGTCGGTGGGCGGCCGAGGAAGGGATGTGCGCCACCGCCGCCTGGGAATTTGGCGCGGAGTCGCTGCGCACTCCGGCCGGGTCGGCTTGCCGCTTCACCGAGGTGAGGCAGGCGCCGGGCGGCTATGACGTGGCGGCGCGCTGCACCGCCGAGGGACCGGAGCAGGATGATGTGCTGGAAATCCGCTTCGCGGAATCGGCGCGGGCGATGCTGTTCGAATCGCAGAGCATCGCCGACACAGCGTTGGTCCGCTGCACCCCCTGAAGTGGAGTGCCGCTAAAGCGATTTGCAGTCGGACGTTATCGTCTGATGACTCGAAAATCGCGGCCATCCGATAAGCTGGAGCGCCGTTCCGATGCTATCGGAACGCAGCCTGCTCCAGAGCCTGTCCTGGTCGGGCGGAAGCGCCGTGACGGAACCGGTTTCGGTACAGGTCGAGGCGGCGAGGAGGGAGCGATGCTGACGCATCGTGATCGACGAGCGACGCTGATCCTGGACCGAAAGCGCCCCGCCGCCGGGGGCGGTCGCCCGACCGAGGACAGGCTCTAGGCCGCGCGGCGGCCGCCCATCTCACGGCGGGCCTTGATCAGCTTCTTCATGATCATATCGCGCTTCAACCGCGAGAGATGGTCGATGAACAGGACGCCGTTGAGGTGATCGATCTCGTGCTGGAGGCAGACGGCGAGGAGGCCATCGATCCACTCCTCCCGCTCGGTGCCGTCACGGTCGCGCCAGCGGGCGCGGACCCGGTCGGGTCGGAGCACCTCGGCATATTGATCGGGGACCGACAGGCAGCCTTCATTATAGGGCTGAGTCGTCTCCGACGTCTCCAGGATCTCGGGATTGACGAAGACGAGCGGGTTCCTCACGGGCTCCGCTTCCTCGTCCTCGCCTTCCGGCGGCTCCTGCAGGTCGATGACGAGCAGCCGCTTGGGCACGCCGACCTGGATCGCGGCGAGGCCGATTCCGGGCGCCGCGTACATCGTGTCGAACATGTCGTCGATCAGCTTCTGCAGATCGTCGTCGAAGGTCTCGACCGGGGTCGAGATCTGCCGGAGAACCGGATCGGGGGTCTCGTAGATGGGAAGCAGCGCCATGCTCCCAATTTAGTCGGCGGGTCCGAATTCTTCAAGGAAGGCGGAGCGATGCAGCGTCCCGCCTCTTCCCGGTCGAGGCCGCTCGAACGGGCGGCACCGCCCGCCGGGCGGGCCGCCGTCCGCGGTCTCTTCCTGATGGCTCGCGTCAGGGGAACCAGGGCGCCAGCACGAGCGGGTCGCCGGTCGCATCGGTGATGATGCCCGCGTCGACCCCGGTCGGCCAGCTCGGGAAACCGCCATTGATGAGGACGTTCCCTTGGCTGGCGAAGAAGGTCCCGAGATCGGCACTCGCCGTTCCGCCCTGATACTCGCCGTCGGGACTCCCGGCATAGCCGGGGAAGTAGAAATGCGCGTCCGATGAGCTCTGGTCGAAATAGATGGCGTCGAGGCCGAAATCGGCGCCGCTCGCATCGACGACATTGTCGTGCAGATCGAGGCCGAACTGCGAGAAATCGCCCGACGGCGCCGACACGCCGACGCCGGCATAGATGCCTGTGAAGGCGAAATCGCCGAGACCGCCGATGACGTTGCCATGCACCCGCGCCTCGAAGATGGCGGGATTGGCGGCACCGCCGCCCGACACCTGCATGAACAGTCCGGCAATGCCTTGGGCGATGTCGTGGATCCTGTTGTCGACGATATCGACGACATAGCTCGCATTGCCCGGTCCCGCCGTCTTCTCGAGATCGAGGAAGATGCCGTTGCCGCCGCCCGACGAGCCTTCAGACCCGTCGATGCCGTCGTCGAGACCGATGGCATTGTCCTCGATCCGGCCCTGCACCGCACCGCTCTGCTGGCTGTAGACCGCCGCCAGCGCATTGCCATGGGCGCCGAGGAAGCTGTTCTCCTGGAACAGATAGTCGACCTCGATATTGGAGCCGACGCCGCCGCCGATCAGGATCACGCCGCCGCCCGCATTGTTGGTGTTGGCGTGGCTGTTGTGGAACTGGTTGCCGGTGAAGACGAGGTCCTGGCTCGAGCTGCCGGTGGCGTTGACGAACACCTGGTCGCTGCGCGCGCCCTGAAACTCGACGCCGTCCACCTCGAGCGCGAGCGACGCGCTCCCGCCCGTCTGGACGAAGAGCGAGTCGTTGCCGTCGAGATGGTTGTGGCCGAAGATGGCCTGGTCGTCGGCGCTGTCGCGGATGACGACGTCGAGTGACCCCGAATTATGGACGATGTGGAGATTGTCCGCGCGGCCGCCGGCGATGACATTGCCCTCGAGCAGCAGATTGCCGGTGGCATTGGCGACGCTGACCGCGCTCTCGCCGAGGCCGAGGCTGGTGCCGTGACTGCCGGTCACCGCCGAATCCCGGATCGTGATGTCGGCCACCCCGACGGCGAGAATGCCGAAATTCGACGTGTTGCTGATCGCCATGTTCGACAGCGAAACGTTGGCGGTGTCGGTGATGACGATTCCGATGCCGTCGACGAGCGAACCGTCGGCGCCGCTCTTGCCGGTGATGGTGCCGCCTGATCCGGCCACCGAGCCGATTCCGGTGACGGTGAACCCGCCCGACCCGGCATTGTCGAGGATGATCCCGGCCGCGTTGCCGCCGCTCGCCGACGCGCTTTCCAGCGTGACGCCGGCGCTGGTCGAATCGCGGATCACCACCGCCGATCCCGTCGTCGCCGACAAGGTCGCGCTGCCGCCGCCGATCGCGACGCTGCCGCCATTCTGGACCGACAGCGCGATGCCGTCGGTAGCATCGATGTCGAGATCGCCGCCGACGGTGAGGCTGCTGCCGGCATTGTTGGTGAACTGGATGCCGTCGGCACCGCCCCCGGCGACGTCGATGTCGACCGTGCCGCCGAGCGAGAGGCCGCCGCTGCTATTGCCGTCGAAGCGGACCGCGTCGGCTGCTCCGGTCGCCAGGACGACATTGCCGGCGAGGCTGACCGCAAGCCCGGTCGATCCCGAGACGACCACGCCGCCGCCGCCATGGGCGCCGGCGATGAGGGTGCCGCCGGTGACCGCGAAGCTGCCGGAAAGGCCCGCGAGATCGATCGCGCCGCCGGCCGATGCGGTCGACTGGGCGGTGTTGAGCTGGACGGAGACGGTGCCGCCCTGGTCGATGTCGGCGATCTGGCCGGCACCGGTCTTGGCGACGTCGGCAACGGCTAGGGTGCCGACGCTGCCGCCGCCGTCGGCAATGCCGGCGCCGGTGGTCGTGCCGATGTCGAAGCCCGACAGGCTGTTGTCCTGGGCGAGCTCGACGCCATGGCCGCCGGGGCCGGTGGTGACGATGGTCGGCCGTCCGGTGCCGGACTCGATCAGATCCCCGCCGATGACGAGGTCCTGGCCGCCGCCGACCAGCACTTGGCCGTCCAGCAGGTTGATGCCGTCCGCTTCGGCATAGGTGCCGAGGCCCTCGCGAAGATAGACGGTCTCGCCTTCCGCGGGACCGTCGGGCGCGCCTTGCGCCGCATTGAAGGCGGCGAGGCTGGTATAGGGGTCGGCCTGGGTGCCGAGATTGGCGCTGCCGACGGCGCCGTTGTCGATGAACCAGACGCTGCTCTCGACATTGATGGTGACGGTAGCGGTATCGGTCTCGCCGTCGGCGTCGGTGATCGTGTAGGTGAAGCTGTCGGTTCCGGTGAAGCCTGGCGCCGACGTGTAGCTGAACGACCCGTCCGGATTCATCGACACCGTGCCGCCATTGGCGGAGACGCTGTCATAGGCGGTGACCGGGGTCTCGCCCGGATCGGTGCCGACCCCGGCATCGTCGCTGTCGTTGGCGAGCACGCCGCCGGCGGCGGTCACCGTGAGCGTCACGTTGCCGGTGGCGTCATAGGAATCGTCGACCGCGTCCGGGGGAAGATTGTCGCCGGCGCCGGTGATGGTGATGGTCACGTCCTGGGTGACGGTGCCGCCATTCCCGTCGTCTATCTCGATGACATAGGTCTGGGTCAGCACCTCGCCTTCGTCGAGGAAATCGATCGCACTGTCGTCGACGCTGAAATTCCACCCGACGCCGTCGCCGATCTGGTCGACCGGATCGAGGGTGAAGGTGCCGACATAGGAGCCGCCCTGCGGCGCGAAGCTCGCGCTGTGCGTATCGGAGAGATCGGGATCGTCGAAAGCGACCGTGCCGCTGTCCTGGTGGACGAAGGCATTCTCGTTCGGATCCCCGTTCGGAAATTCGGTCACCGAGCCGGAGGCATCGGTGCCGCCGGCATCGACGGTCGGCGCATCGTTCGCGCCGGTCACGGTGATGCTGATCGTGGAGCTGGACGAGGCGCCATGCTCGTCCTCGATCGTGTAGCTGACCAGCACGATTTCGCTCTCGCCGACAGCGAGATCGTCGAAGTCGCTGCCCGGATCGAACCCGACCTGGTTGCCGACCACCGAGGCGCTGCCCTGCCCGGCCGGCGCCGAGGCGGCGGCGACGGTCAGCACCGCGCCATTGTCGACATCGGTATCGTTGGCGAGGACATCGACCAGGATCGCCGCATTCTCGCCGGTCGAGGCGGCATCCGGATTGGCGACCGGACCGTCATTGGTGCCGGTGACGGTGATGCTGATCGTGGAACTCGAGGAGGCGCCATGCTCGTCCTCGATCGTGTAGCTCACCAGCACGATTTCGCTCTCGCCGACCGCGAGATCGTCGAAGTCGCTGCCCGGATCGAACTCGACCTGGTTGCCGACCACCGAGGCGCTGCCCTGCCCGGCCGGCGCCGAGGCGGCGACGACGATCAGCACCGCGCCATTGTCGACGTCGGTATCGTTGGCGAGGACATCGACCAGGATCGCCGCATTCTCGCCCGTGGAGGCGGCATCGGCGTTGGCGACGGGCGCGTCGTTGAGGCCGCCGATCGTGATCGTGAGCGTGCCGGTATCGGTGAGGCTGCCGTCGGACACGGTATAGCTGAAATTGTCCTGGACCGTCTGTCCCGCCGCCAGCGCCTGGGTCGAAGCGTAGGGCGTGTAGCTATAGGTTCCGTCGGCGTTCAGGGTGAGCGTGCCGAACGCGCCGTTGAAGCTGCCGGGCGTCACGCTCAGCGCATTGCCCTCGAAGTCGAAATCATTGTCGAGAACGCTGGCGCCGCCGCTGCTGTAGGTGCCGATATCCTCATTGGTGGCAGCGGCGTCGTCGATGGCGATCGGAGCATTGTTGCCGGTGAGGTCGATCACCGCGTCCGCGAATACGAGGCGCTCGACCCGGACCAGCAGGTCCGAACCGTCGGCGCCGGCGCCTCCGGCATGAACGATTGCCATGATGCCGAAGAGCGGGCCGTAGAAGCTGTATTCGAAGATCGAACCGGAATAATAAGCGGTGTCGAACCCGTTGCCGCCGTCGATGATGTCGTTGCCGCCGCCGCCGGTCAGGCTGTCATTGCCATCGCCGCCCTGGAGGATGTCGTGGCCCTCGCCGCCGTCGAGCGAATCATTGTCGCGGCCTCCGTCGAGTTCGTCCTGGCCAGCGCCCCCGGTCAGCGTGTCGTTGCCATCGTCGCCGAACAGCTGGTCGTCGTCCGCCTCGCCATGAGCGACATCGTTGCCGTCGCCGCCATGGATCTCGTCATTGCCGGTGCCGCCATAGAGGGTGTCGTTGCCTTCGTCGCCGTCCAGCTCGTCATGGCCGGACCCGCCATTGATGAAATCGTTGCCGCGCCGCCCTCTCAAGACATCGTTGCCGCCCAGGCCATTAATGATGTCGTCGAAATTGCTGCCGTTGATGACATTGTTGCCGTTGGTGCCGTTATAGGTAGGCATGTCTCTCCCCCCTTGGATTGCAATGCACGGTGGACGCGCCATCCCCAGAAACAAACAGCAATCGGAGGACTTGCCCGGCCGCTCCTAAACATTCCCCGTCCAGCAGAACCCACGGAGCCCCCAAGTGGAAGCCACGGTCCGGCGCGCCCCTCGACTTGGGCGGCGCGACTCGGCCCTTGTCCTGTCATGACGGAACAGAGTGACGCCGGCCGGGACGACTGTCCAGCCGGAATGGAGGCTAAATGAAGCCGATGACGAAGCTGTGACCGGAAGTCGAATTCAGGCGACGGGGCGCCGCGCCCGCAAAGCCTGAGCAAGTGTGCCTTCGTCGAGATAGTCGAGCTCGCCGCCGACCGGGAGACCATGGGCCAGCTGGGTCAGTCGCACCGGAAAAGTTTCGAGCCGTTCCGCCAGATAATGAGCGGTGGTCTGGCCCTCGAGCGTTGCGTTCATCGCCAGCACGACCTCGTCGATTCCGCCGGCGGCGATGCGGGACACGAGCTTGTCGATGGAGAGATCCTCCGGCCGGACGCCTTCCAGTGCCGAAAGCCGGCCGCCGAGCACGTGGAAACGCCCGGGGAAGAGGCGCGCCCGATCGAGTGCCCACAAATCCGATACTTCCTCAACGACGCAGAGAAGGCGTCCGTCACGCCGTTCGTCGGCGCAGATCCCGCACGGATCGGACGTGTCGACATTGCCGCAGACCGAACAGACCGAGAGGCGCTCGCTGACCCGCTCCAACGCCCGCAGCAGGGGGGTGAGCGCGGTCTCGCGCTTCTTCATGAGGTGCAGCACCGCCCGCCTCGCCGAACGGGGCCCGAGACCGGGCAGGCGGGCGAGCGCCTGGGTCAGCGCCTCTATTTCCTGGGAAGCCATGCCGGGGGAGATAGAGCGATTTCGCCCGGGAGGGAATCGTCCCTCGGTCCGGAAACGACGCCGACATCCAAACAGGCGCGAGCAGAGCGGCGGGGCGGTGCCCTCACCCGGCGCGGCGCCCGTCCTGGCCGCCTTCCCATCCGAACACCGACCGGCCGCCATATTCCGGCGAGCGCCGCCGCTCCTCCGCCAAATAGGCATCGACCGAGGGCCCGCTTGCGTGCCGCTCGAGCCGCCGCGCCTGCGCGTCGAGCCGACGGATCGCGTCGATCTTCTCCTCCTGCCCCAGCTTCGCCTTGCCGACCGCCGTCTTGAGCACGTCGATCGTGCGGTCGAAGACCTGGGTCGGCACCGGGAACGGGTGGCGGTCCTTGCCGCCATGGGCGAGCGAGAAGCGGGCCGGGTCCGAGAAGCGGCACGGGGCGCCGTGGATCACCTCGGCCACCATCGCGATCGAACGGACGGTGCGGGCCCCTACTCCCGGCACCAGCAGTAGCTCCGGGAAGTCCTTCGGGCCGAGTTCGGCCGCCGCCGCCAGGGCGCCGTGGAGTCGGCGGACGACGATATCCTCGGCGCGAACGTCGTGGCGGTCGGGCAGGAACAGGTCGGGGAGCAGCGGCTGATCCGCGGGCGCGGCCGCTACCACGCGGCGTTCGAGCGCAGCCGCTTCCCGGGCGAGCCGGTCCGGCCCGAGTTCGGCGAGCAGGCCGAGCTGCGCCTGGCGCGACGGCTCCGCCCGCCGGTCGACAAGGTTGACGATGATGCCCTCGGTCCGTCCCTCGATCGCCGCGTGCGGCGCGTCGACGAAGCTCTGGAGGCCCTCCGACAGCCAGTGATAGCGGCGCGCGCGCCGCGTCTCGCCGCGCATGCCCTGCTGGACGACCGTCCAACGGCCTTCGTCGGTGACGATGAATCCGTGGAGATAGAGGTCGAACCCGTCCTGGACGGCGGCACTGTCGACCTTGGCGACAAGGCGGCTGGCTCGGGCCAGCTCTTCTCCGTCGAACCCGCTCCTGTCGCCGGCGGCGATCAGCTCCGCCGGCGTGCGGCGCGAGTGGCGGCCGCGGCCGCCGCACACATGGACGCCGAGCTCTCCGGAGATCGGGTTGAGCCCGCGCTTGAGCGCGCCGATGACGCTGGTGGTGATTCCCGAAGAATGCCAGTCCATCCCCATCACGGCGCCGAACGACTGGAACCAGAACGGATGGGCAAGGCGCCGCAGCAGTTCGTCGCGGCCATAATGGTGCACGATCGCCTCGCAGATGACGGTGCCAAGCCGCGTCATGCGCTGGCCGAGCCAGGCGGGGACGCGGCCGCCATGGAGCGGAAGGTCGGCTCCGCCGGATCTCTGGGCCAATTCGGCCTCCCTGGAACAAGAAGCGAACGAATAGCAGCAACGAACCGCATCCGCCACCCTCGGGGAACCGCCTCGTCCCGATGCCGGTTCACGCCCGGCCATGACCGATCTCCCCCGACGAGCCGCAGGGCGAAGCCTTGGCGGCGCCCCCCGGCGAGCCAGCCGGATCGCGCCGCACCGCAGGATTGACGACCCCCTCTGGAACCGCCTTAGGGTGGGCGCGGTTGCTGGGTTGGACGGCTGACAGGAGGAATCGCCATGTCGAACCGCTTTGCCTTTGCCCTTGCCGCTTCGTTGCTGGGAACGACGATCGTCACCGCCTGCGCACCGGCCGACGGCCCCGATTCCGCCTCGACCCGCTCGGGCGATCGGCAATGCTTCCTTCCCGGCCAGGTCAACGGCTTCCATGCCGACGATGACGACCACGTCTACGTGACCGTCGGCGCCAACCGCATCTTCCGGCTGGAACTACTCGGCAGTTGCCCCGACGTGGACTGGCAGACCCGGATCGGAATTCGCAGCCGCGGCGGCGGAAGCTGGGTGTGCCAGGGCCTCGACGCCGAGATCGTGGTCCCCGACCGCAATTTTCCGCGCACCTGTCCGGTCGGCAATGTCCGCCGTCTCAGTGACGAGGAGGTTCGCTCCCACCGCGAGCGCCGCCGGAACGACTAGGATGCGGGCGCTGGTTGAGGCGTGGGCGGCCGCGGCCTTGCGGGCGCGGCCGCCCCTTCCCCTCAATGGTGGCGCGACAGCAGGGCGATCATCTCGGCCGGGCTGACCGTGCCGCTGCCGTCGGCATCGGCCTGGCCGAAGGCCGAGGCGACCCGCGCATCCGGATCGCCACCCGCCGCTCCGCCCGGCGAGCGCGACATCAGTTCGCCGAGCCAGGAGGTGAACTCCTCCTGGTTGAGCGAGCCGTTACTGTCGAGGTCACGGCGCGGGAACTCGCCCGCGACCAGGGTCCCGACCTCCTGCTCGGTCGCCGGCCGTGCCGAGGGCTGGGCGGGCGTCTCGGTGGCAGGGTCGGTGGCGGGCGGCGTCCCGCTTTCAGGCGGGCTGGGCGGCGACGAAGCGTCCTGGGCGACGGCCGGAGCGGCGAGCGCGAGCAGGCTCGTCAGGAAGACGGTGCGGATCATGATCTACTCCATGGAACGGATGAACCCGGCACCCCGCGCGCCGAGCCAATCCCCAACCGCTCCGCCACGGCACCGTTCCCCGGCGCCAGGGCGGGTCGTCGCGGGCCGACAACGGGCCGGCCACGGTCCGTTTCGGGGGCGAGACGGACCGTTCGGCCACGACGGCCGTTCCAGACACGCTTCAACCCGCGCAAGCGCGGAGAGGTTCCGATCGCGCGCGGCTCACGCCCCGCCGCGGAACGCCGCCTCCACCTCCGCGATCATCCGCGCCTCCTCGCCCTCGTAGCGCGGCGAGAAATGGAAAGGTTCGACTCGTCGCGCGCCGGCGGCGCGGGCGATCTCCCCGGCGGCGCGGGTGGTGAGATGGGCGCGAAGCCGCGCCTGGGCAGCGTCCTCCGCGGCGAAGCTCCCCTCGATGAACAGGAGGTCCGCACCGGCCGCGAGGCGAGCGATCGCCTCCCGGTTGGCGGGCGTATCCGCGACGTCGGTGACGTAGGCAATCTTCTGGCCCTCGCCGATCGTGACCAGCTCGCGCAGCGATCCGAGCGTGCCGGCGGTGCCGTCCGGCAGCGCGACCGGCCAGTCGTCGGGTCGGCCTTCGATCACCGCCCGTTTCAGCGCCTGCAGCCAAGGCCCGGCGGCAAGTCCGCGCTCGGCGAGACGATTCTTCCAGACATTGGCATGGGCCGGCTCGGCGACGGCGAATCCCAGGCACGGTCCATGATGCTCGAGCAGGGCCGCCCGGATCCGGAAGCCGTCGCCTTCGCCCACCATCCCGCCGCATGCCTCTCCATTCCGCTCGTCCTCGCGCGCGAACCTGCGCTTGAAGCGGAAGCGGGCGAATCGGGTGCGACCGCCCTCGTGCAGCTCGGTGACCTCGAACACCAGATCGCTGTCATACCGGTCGACCAGGTCCCATTCGTAGCCGAGCAGCTTATGGTGGACACGGGTCGCGAGACCGCGCGGCCCAGCCATGCGGATCGTCTTGTCGCGGCCGACCGACACGCGCAGCAACGCGTCGAATCCGATGAAATGGTCCATGTGCATATGGGTGACCAGCACATGCGTCACCCGCAGCAGGTCGCGCGGCGAAAGCGGCGACAGGTCGCCGAGGTCGACCAGCAGGGCTCCGCGCCGGTGGAGCATCTCGACGAACAGGCCGGGATCGCCGAAGCGGCCGTTGATCAGCCGCGGATGGAGGTTCGGGCGCATGCGCAGCCGTTCAGCGACGGGAGGACCAAAGATAATCGTCGGGCAGCCCCAGCCGGCGGCAAGCCTGGACGGCCGGCGACGAACGGATCATCATCCGATCGGCGGCGCCGGCGATCAGCTTCACCGCCCTGCGCTCCCAGCGTCGCAGCGACCAGGCCGTGCCGAGGCCCAGGCGCTCGCGTACCCAGTGCGGCAGCAGCTCGACCGCCGCCTTCAGCAGCAGACGCTGCAGCGGACGCGCCGCTCCGGGAAGGGCCGGCACCCGCTTCATGATGTCGAGAAACTCGTGGACGATCGGCGACGGCACGAGCCGCCCGCGCGCGCGCTCGAACAAGTCGGCCTGCTCGGCGGCGCAGCGCGGGGCGCCCACGGCGCCGTAAAGGCGGGCCGGCACCGCGCCCTCCGCATAGCCTGCATCGAGCTCGCGCTGGGAGAGCGGACGGACATAGGCCGAATAGGCGTTGAGAAAGCCGAAGCTCGCCGTTGCCTGGACCCAGTCGAGCAGTTCGGGATCGTCGGCGCGATAGGCCTGGCCTTCGCTGGTCCGGCCGGCGATCCTGCCGTGCAGCCGGCCCACGCCGGCGATCATCGCCTCGGCGCGGCTGCGGGCACCGTAGACGGTGATCATGGCGGCGAGCCCGGTCCGCTGCAGGCGTTCGAGCGGGCGGCGGCGGAAGCTGCTATTCTGCCAGACGCCGTCGCGCACCCGCGGCTCGGCGAGTTCGAGCAGGACGGCGGCGACGCCGCCGATGAAAAGGCTGACCGGGTTCCTGAACACCCGCCACGAGACCGAATCTGCGGCGATCAGGGCCGGCTCGTCGCGGGGCGAGGCGAAGTCGAAGGCCGGGCCGCCCTCCGGGGCCATCATCCTGGCGGCAAAGGCGTCCACCCCGCGCTGGACCGGGGAAGGCAAGGCGATCGCGCTGGTCGATCTGTTCATGTCTGTCCTTTCGCCCCTTCAACCGTGCCGGCGGTGCCCGGGTTTCATTTCGGGCGAAGGCGCGGCCGGGCTGGCCGGATGCGGCCGGATCAGCCGAGAGTCCCGGCCGCACGGCGCATGATCCAGGTCGGCACCGGCCGTTTCGGGTCGGTCTCGCCTTCGATCTCGAAGCCGAAACGGCGGTAGAAGCGGATCGCCCGCTCGTTATGCTGGATGACGGTGAGCCAGATCGGCTCGCCCGCGCCGAGCCAGTGCAGCGCGGCTTCCGTCAAGCGCGCGGCGAGACCCGAGCCGTGATGCGCCGGATCGACCATGAGCCAGTCGAGTTCGAGGTTGTCGGCGGCATGTCGGGTAGCGATGACGAAGCCGGCAAGGTCCCGCTCGACCAGGGCCGCGACCAGCCGCTGACGGTCGCTTGCCGCCGCGGCCATGGCAGTCGGGCCGCTGATCGCGACGACGTGGCGATTGGCGGCGATCTGCTCGGCGTTCATGCCTTCGCGATAGAAAGTGGCGTCGGTCGCAGCGCGGGTAAGCGCCGCGACTTGTGCCTCGTCCACCCGAGCGACGGCCGCTTCATCCTCGAACAGCGCGAAAGTGACCAAGTGCGTCTCCGCCAGCGGATCGCGGCTTCCATAGAGCCATTTGCCGTCAGACGGAATCGTCTGACGACTCGAAAATCGCAGCGAACCGTTTAGCTGGTGCGGCCGTTCCGTTGCTGTCGGAACGCTGCCCGCTCTAGCCGGTTGCCCGGGCGGAGCAACGCGTTCATGGAGCCGGCTTGTCCCGAAGCGGCGGCGGCGACGGCCGCCGCGGCCGGGGATGTCGACCCGCAAGTCGGGATTTGCCCGCGTAGAATAAGGAGTTGTCATGGCCGGAACGATCAAGCTGACCCTGACGGAGGACGAGGCCGAGATCATCGTCGACGCCCTCGACGTCGATCTCGAAGGTTATCAGGATTCGATCAAGGACGCCCGCGCCAATGGGCATCGCGGCGACGTCGCCACCTTCACCGAGGCCGTCGAGAGGATCAGCGCGGTGCGCGCCAAGATTCGTGGCGCGATCGACAGCTGATTCAGAATCGCATCTGCCAGCCCAGGCGCAGCGTGCGCGGCCGCAGCGGCGTGATCTGCCGCTGCTCGATGAGGGTAAAGGGCGATCCCAGCGCGAAGCGGTTGCCGACCTCGTCGAGCAGGTTGGTGAGGGTCAGCGAAAGCCCGTAGGGGCCGCGCTCCAGGCGGGCGCCGAGGCTGATGTCGACATATTCGCCCTGCGGCTCGCCCAGGAGCGCTCCGACGCCCAGTCGGGATTCGCCGACATAGCGAGCGGCGCCGGACAGATGCAGGTCGAGATCCTGCCCGACGGTCAGCGCATAATCCGCGGCAAGCCTGGCGCTGAAATCGGCGACGTTGGGCAAGGGGAAGCCCGCGACGATGTCGATGCTCGGCTGCGGGTTGGTCACCCGGCTGTCGTTCAGCAGGGCCGCCGCCTCCAGGCTCAGTCCCGGCAGCGGGCGCCAGCCCAATCGCATGTCGAGCGTGTAAATGCGCCCGTCGCCGATATTGGCGGTGGTGGGAAAGCCGCTCATCGTGATCGTGTCGGCCTGGATATCGGTCCAGCGCGTGTAGGCGAGCGACACGGTGGCGTCGAAGGCGCCGCGTCCCGGCTGGCCGTAGCGCAGCCCGGCTTCCAGGGTAGCGAGATCGTCGTTGCGGAAGCGCCGGATGAAATCGTCGGAAACGGCAAGCCCGCCCGGACGGAAGCTCTCCTGGTAGCGCGCGAACACCGTCATGTTCGGCGCGGCTTCGGCGGAAAGCCCGACCGAGGGAAGGAAGGCGGATTGGTTGCGGTCGGCCCTGGCACCGAGCAGGGGTTGCTCGACGACGAGCCGGATATCGAGCGACTCGCCGGCAGTCCGGGCATGGGCGAAGCGGCCTCCGGCGGTCGCGATCACGCCGGGGGCGAGGCGAACGCGCGCTTCGCCGAAAAGCGCCATCTCCTGCGCATCATTCTCGACCCCGGGAAGCGGCGACGGGCTGTCGGCATCCCCCACCTGGCGGCGCAGGTTCGAGCGGTTGCGGACGAAGCTCGCGCCGAGGATCCAGTCGATCACTCGGCCATGGCGGCCGCTGAGCCGGCTTTCCAGCGAGAGCAAAGTGACGTCATTGTCCTGGAAGAAGATGCGTGGGCTCTCGCCGTTCAGCGTCGAATCGAAGCGCTCGCGCACCTCGTGGCGCACCGCGCCGAGCGAGGTGACAAGGCTGAGATCGTCCCAATCCTTGCGTATCGTGAGGTCGCCGAGGAAATAGTCGCTGCCGAACGGCTGGGCGACGGCGCTCTCCCGAGTGAGCGGCGGTGCCCCGCGATCAGCGAACTGGCCGTCCTCGCCGCGGATCCGCTGGGCGGCGCCGCCGACATCGACAGTCCAGCCTCCGTCGGTCTCGAACCGAATCCGGGCGCGGCCGCCAAGGATCCGGACCCGGTTGACGTCGTCGAGCCCGCGGCCGGTATCGTCGACATAGCCGCCCTCGCTCGCACCGTAGGCGACGACGCGGAGCGCCAGCCGGTCTTCGACCAGAGGCAGGTTCGCCATGACCGCCCCGTCGGCGCCCGGATCGCCATGCTGGGTCGCCGAAGCGCCGAGCGAGAGCTCGGCCTCGACACGATCGGAGCGCGGCGCGCTCGGCACCACCCGAATGATGCCGCCGAGCGATCCGGCGCCGTAGAGCGTGCCCTGGGGACCGGCGAGGACCTCGACCCGCTCGATGTCGTAGAGCCGCAGGTCGGGATCGGGCGCATTGTAGTTGAGCCGGATATCGCCGAGATACTGGCCGGTGGTGGCCTGGATCGCGCCGCTGAAGCTCGAATCGGCGATTCCGCGGACGAACAGCTTGTTGCGGCCGGCGCCGAGATGAGTCGAGGCGACGACCGGGAGCCGCGCCACCAGTGCCTCGCTGCCGCGCAATCCCGTGCCCAGCTCCGGATCGTCGCCATGGACGATGTAGGCGCCGCCGGCATAGGTGGCGAGGCGGACGGGGCGCCGGGTCGCGGTGACGACGATCTGCTCCTCGATCTCCAGCGGCTCCGGCCGAGGCTGCGGCGGCGGCGCGGCGCGGGCCGTGCGGCGCGATAACGGGGGGGCGGGCGTCGCGGCGCGCCGCATGATCCGGTAGGTGCGGCCGTCCAGGGCGACGTGCCGGGCCGGGCTGCGCCGGAGCAGCCGCTGCAGCGCCTGATCGACGGTGAGATTGCCGCGCACGGCCGGCACGCGCTCGGCCGCGAGCCCGGGATCGGACACGCCGATGCTGATCCCGGCCTGACGGCCGAGCGCGACGATGGCGTCGCCCAGCCGCCCGGCTGGGACGTCCAGCCGGTGGCGATCGGCGGCTTCGGCAACCGATGTCAGGGACAGCAGGATTGCGGCCGCGACGGAGATCCTAGCGCGTCTCACCGGCTCCCGACTTGAGGATCCAACCTTCGTCGGACCGATCCGCCTCGACGCCGAGCAGGCCGGCGGCGCGATCGATCGTCGATTGCGGCTGTGGATCGAGGATGATCACCCCTGTGAACGGCTGACGCTCGACGACGGGGGTCGTCGCCACCGTCACGCCGAGATTGCGGCTGAGATCGGCCGCGACCTGTCCGACGGTCGCCG
Organism: Sphingosinicella terrae; assembly: GCF_003347635.1. Lineage (GTDB taxonomy): Bacteria > Pseudomonadota > Alphaproteobacteria > Sphingomonadales > Sphingomonadaceae > Allosphingosinicella > Allosphingosinicella terrae. The sequence continues at coordinate 510,406 of NZ_QDFY01000001.1, read as the reverse complement.
ACGCATAGACGAGACGGCCGTCGCGCCACCCGGCTACCGCTTCCGGCTCGCGGTTCGACAGCTGCGCCCGACCGCCGGAATCGCGCCTCAACGTCATGCCCCGCGTGAGGTTCACCGCCTCGCCGTCCGGGTCGTACAGGACAGCGCCCTCGGCGACGCCGACCTCCAGCGATCCGCGATCGCTGACCACGTTGAAGACCGTGCCCATGTCGCGAAGCCTGGTGCCGGCAACCTCGACCTCGAACGGCCGGCGGTCGTCATGAACGACCGTGAACAGCGCTTCGCCCTGCTCGAGCCTGGCGAAGCGCGGCGCGTCGCGGTCGAGGCGCAGCCGCGTCGATCCGTTGAGATCGATCCGGCTCCCGTCGGCCAAGGCGACGCTGCGCCGCTCGCCTGCCCCGGTCTCGACGGCGTAGACTGATCGGTCGGGCGCCAGCGTGCCATAGCCGACGAGGCCGATCAGCGAGGCGGCGATCGCGCCGCCGAGCCAGCGCCGGCGGGTAAGGCCGTGGCGGGACGGGGCCGGCGCCGGCGCGCCGAAGAAGGGCGGGACGGGACTTACATGATCCGGCGCGATCCGCCGGGGCGGCGGCGCGAGCTCGCCCCAATCCTGGTCGGCGAGCGCGGCCTCTTCATAGGCGGCGGCGTGCGCCGGATCGGCTTCGAGCCAGGCGGTGAACGCCTCCCAGCCATCGGGGCCGGCGTCGCGCAGCCGCACGACCCAGTCTATCGCTTCGTCATATATCTGATCGTGCCGTACCGGCATCAGCGCCACCTCATCGAAGACATGACGGCGCCGACCGCATCAATCCGCATCCCATTGCCTCCGAAGATCGATGAGTGTGCGATAGGCCTTCTGCAGGTGCTTCTCGACGGCGCTGAGGCTGATGCCGAGCTCGTCGGCAATCTGCTTCTGGCTGGCGCCCTCGATCCGGAAGCGGCGAAACGCATATTCGGTCCGCTCCCCGAGCGCCGCCAGCGCGGCCTCCGCCGCCGCCAGCGCCTCGCGGGCGATCAGCACCCGCTCGCCCGAGGGCGCGTCGGAAATCCCGGCCATCGCACCGCCGGTCGAGTCGCTCCACTCCTGGTCGCGCGCTGCGCTGCGCAGCCCCGAACGGCGGCGGTCGATCATCAGATTGTTGGCGGTGCGATACAGATAGGCGAGCGGCTCCGCGATCGGTCCGCTCGCGCCTGCCGATGCCCGGATCCACAGCTCCTGGAGCAGATCCTCGGCGAGATCGCCGGCGCCGCGCGCGCGCAGGAAGCGCTGCAGCGCGGCCCGATGGGCAAGGAAAACGGCTTCGAGGCCGGAGGTCGTCATCGAATCAACGTCCGTTCCGAACTGCGCGAGCCGCCCCCGCCCTAGCGCTTTTCCGCAAGATGGGCTGCGATCCTGCGACCGCAAAGCCCTGAAACAAAACAGCCAGGCCTTCGCCCGATCGCTCGACGCTGGTCGCGCCAGGAGACGGTCGGGCACCGGCCTGTCTGGAAGGCGGCATGATTAGAGAAGCGGATCGCGCCTGTCCATCGGCGCCGATGCCATTGCGGGTTTGCCGCCGCGGCGCCGTCTGAGCTTCGGGTCCTCGGTCGATGCCCCCCTGAGCCGGGGACCTAACCCGTGCTGGAGCCGGGGGAAGCGCGCTCTCCCGCTCCAGCACGCCCTCAACCAGCAGATGATCCACAGGAGTCAGAGATGAAGTTCCATAAGCTCGCCGCCCTTTTGGCGGCGACCTGCATTGCCACGCCTGCTTTCGCCGAAGGTCTCGAAGGATTCCGCGCCGAAGCACGGGTCGGCTGGGAGAGCGCGCGCGCCTCGGCCACCGTGCCTAATCCGGACGACGACGAGGATGAGGATGGCGACGAGTTCATTACGGTGTCCGACAGCGAGAGCGGGATCAGCTACGGCCTCGAGATCGGCTATGACGCCCTCCTCTCCGATCGCATCCTGATCGGCGCCTATGGCGGCGTCGACTTCTCGGACTTCGAGCGCTGCGGCGAGCTGATCGCTGACGATCTCGCCTGCGTCAGCTCCGGCCGCACCTTCACCGCCGGCGTGCGGGCTGGCGTCGCCTTGAGCCCCTCCTTCCTGCTCTATGCGAAGGGCGGTTATTCCAACGGCCGCGTCGAGTTCGGCTATGACAGCGACATCGACGAGGAGGACGAGCTCGACGCCGACGTCCCCGAGGTCTCCGACAATGTCGACGGCTACCATCTCGGCGCCGGCGCCGAGATCGCGTTCACGCCGAACCTCTACGGCAAGCTGGAATATGTCTACACCAATTACGGCAACTTCCGCTTCCTCGGCGTCGAGGACGATGACGAGCCGACGGTCGGCATCAGCCCCAGCCGCCATCAGGTGATGGCCGGCATCGGCTTCCGCTTTTGAAGGTCGGGAGGGGGAGGCGCCGCGGCGCCTCCCCTTTCCACCCCTCTCCCCTTGCGGGAGAGGGACAGCGGCGAAGCCGCAGGTGAGGGTGACGGGCGTGCAAGGCGAAGGCCGCGCCCCTCACCCCGCCGCCGCGCGACGCCCCGCTCGCCAAGGGACAGGCTTGGCGCCATCCACATCTCGGAAACGCCCCTCCCCGACCCGATGCCGATGTTCTAGAGCGACGGCATGCGCCTCGCCTTCATGGGAACTCCAGACTTCGCCGTGCCGACGCTCGATGCCCTGCTCGGCGCGGGCCACGAAGTCGCCGCCGTCTACACCCAGCCCCCGCGCCGCGCCGGACGCGGCAAGGCGCTGACCCCCTCGCCCGTGCACTCCCGCGCGCAAGCCGCCGGAATCGAGGTGCGCACGCCGGCCACGCTCCGCGACGAGGTTGAGCAGTCCGCCTTCGCCGCACTCGACCTCGATGCGGCGGTGGTCGCGGCCTACGGACTGATCCTGCCCGAGCCGGTCCTGGCGGCGCCCCGGCTCGGCTGCCTCAATGTCCACGCCTCGCTGCTGCCGCGCTGGCGCGGCGCCGCGCCGATCCAGCGGTCGATCCTCGCCGGCGACGAGCGCACCGGCGTGTGCATCATGGGCATGGAGCGCGGCCTCGATACCGGCCCTGTCTTCGCCCGGCGTGAGACCGGGATCGACCGCAAGACCGCCGGGGCCCTCACCGCCGAGCTCGCCGCGATCGGTGGGGCGCTGATGGTCGACGTGCTCGACCGGATCGAGGCGATCGTCGCGGAGCCGCAGCCGGAGGCCGGGATCACCTATGCCGCCAAGGTCGACAAGTCGGAGGCGCGGCTCGACTTCACCCGGGCCGCCGTCGACGTCGAGCGCCAGGTCCGCGCCTTCAATCCGGCGCCGGGCGCCTTCTTCGAATATCAGGGCGAGAGGATCCGGGTTCTGGCGGCCGAGCCGGCCGGCCTCGGCGGCGCGCCGGGGACGGTGCTCGACCACGGCCTCGCCATCGCCTGCGGCACCGGCTCGATCCTGCCGACGCTCGTCCAGCGCGCCGGGCGGGCGGCGATGCGGCCCGACGAGCTGCTGCGCGGCTTCGTCATCCCGGTCGGCACGATCCTCTCGTGACCCGTTTCCGGCTCACCGTCGAATATGACGGCGCGCCCTTCATGGGCTGGCAGCGCCAGGCGCACGGCCCTTCGGTGCAGCAGGCGATCGAGGAAGCGATCGAAGCCATCACCCACGAAAAGGTGGTTCTCCATGCCGCCGGCCGCACCGATGCCGGCGTCCACGCTTTGGCGATGACGGCGCATGTCGACGTCGCCCGGCCGATCTCGGCCCATCGCCTGGCCGACGGCACCAACGCCAAGCTTCGGCCGCTGCCCGTGTCGGTGCTCGCCGCGCGGCCGGTGAGGGAGGATTTCCACGCGCGGTTCAGCTGCATCGGTCGCCGCTATCTCTACCGCATCGTCAACCGGCGGGCGCCGCTGGCGCTCGATCATGGCCGCGCCTGGCGGGTGCCGGTGGTTCTCCATGCCGATGCCATGCACCGCGCCGCCCAGCAGCTGGTGGGACGGCACGACTTCACCACCTTCCGGTCGGTCCAGTGCCAGGCCGAGAGCCCGGTCAAGACGCTCGACCGGCTGACCGTGCGCCGCCTCGGCGACGCGATCGAGATCGAGGCGGCGGCGCGCTCCTTCCTCCATCACCAGGTCCGCTCGATGGTCGGCTGCCTCGAGCTGGTCGGTCGAGGCAAATGGTCCGCCGCGGATCTCAAGGCCGCGCTCGACGCCCGCGACCGCGCGGCTCTGGGTTTCAACGCGCCTCCCGACGGCCTCTACTTCGTCGAGGCCGTCTATCCGGATGATCCCGCCGAGGCAGCGGCGGCCCCGGTCGAAACGGCGGAAGACTGAGGCTCGCGCTTACCCGGTCCGCCGGGCCCTCGCGGCGCCGGTACCCAGACCGAAGACGCGCTGCAGCGACTTCTCGAGCATGAGCAATTGCCAGAGCAGCCGACCATGGTCGGAGCGGCCGCGGCGATGGTCCTCGGCGAGGCCGGCGAGCACCGTAGAGTCGAACCAGCCGGTTTCCGCCAAGGCCGAGCCCTGCGCGACGGCGGCCGCCTCGTCGGCGAGCGGCCCGCGAAACCAGGCCGAGATCGGGGTCACGAAGCCCATCTTGCGGCGATGGAGGATCTCCTCCGGCAGCCGGCCGGCGAGCGCCCGCTTCATCAGCCATTTGCCGGTGCCCCCGCGCAGCCGCATCCGCACCGGCAGCCGGGCCGCGAACTCGACGAGACGGTGGTCGAGCAGCGGCTCGCGTGCCTCAAGGCTCACCGCCATGCTGGTACGGTCGACCTTGGTGAGAATGTCGCCGGGGAGCCAGATCTTGAGATCGGCATATTGCGCCCGCGACAGCGGATCGTCGGCCGGCGCACCGTCATAGGCGCTGACGTAGCGGCGCTCGGCCCGGTGGCCGGAGAGCGCCGCCCGGAACGCCGGGGTATAGAAACGGTGGCGCAGGGCGATCGGAGTCACCGCCACGCCGGCGGCATAGGCCTCGCCGCCGCCGCGGCCGAGCGCCTGCAGCGTCGTCTTCGCCCGCAGCCATTGCGGTGCCCAGTCGAGCTTCGGATAGACGTCGCCGATCGCGCCGAAGGCGCGGCGCAGCGGCGGCGGAAGCAGGCGCCGCGCCCGCGATTCGGCGGCGAACATGCGGTAGCGGCGATAGCCCGCCATCGTCTCGTCGGCGCCGTCGCCGGACAGCGCCACCTTCACCGATTCACCGGCGAGCTCGCACACCCGGTAGGTGGCGAGCGCCGAGGCGTCGGCGAAGGGCTCGTCGAACGCATCGGCGAGCGTGTCGATCAGCGGGAAATCGTCGGCGGCGGCGACCTTGCGGGTGCGGTGGCAGGTGGCGAACAGGCTCGCCACAGCCGCGGCATGGGCGGTCTCGTCATGGTCGGCCTCGTCGAAGCCGATCGAGCAGGTCTGGACGGCCTCGCGGCTCGCCTCGGCCATGAAGGCGACGACCGCCGAGCTGTCGACTCCGCCGGAGAGGAAGGCGCCGAGCGGGACGTCGGCGACCATGCGCGACCGGACCGCCGCGCGCAGCCGCTCGATCATCTCCTCCTCGAGCGCCTTCAGGCGGCGCCGTTCCGGGCTGGCGAAATCGACATCCCACCAGGCGGTCGGCTCCGGCACGGGCCGGCCGCGGCGGACGAGCAGGAAATGGCCCGCCGGCAGCTTGCGCACGCCCTCGACCAGGCAGGCATCGTCCGGGACATAGCCCAGTCCGAGATAGTCCTCGACCGCGTGGGGACTGAGCCGCCGCCGCATCGCCGGGTGGGCGAGCAGGCCCTTGAGCTCTGAGGCGAAGACCAGCGCGCCGTCGGGCAGCTCGCCATAATGAAGGGGCTTCACTCCCATCCGGTCGCGGGCGAGGAAGAGGGCGTCGGCCTCGGCGTCGTAGAGCGCGAAGGCGAACATGCCGTTGAAGCGGTCGAGGCAGGCGGGCCCCCATTGGCGCCAGGCGGCGAGGATGACCTCGGTGTCGCTTTCCGTGACGAAGCCATGGCCCCGCGCCTCGAGCTCGGCGCGCACTTCGCGGAAATTGTAGATCTCGCCATTATAGGTGAGCGCGAGACGGCGGTCGGCCGCCACCATCGGCTGGGCGGCCGCTTCGCTGAGGTCGATGATCGAGAGGCGGCGGTGGCCGAGGCCGACTCCCGGCGCGGTCCACACGCCGCTGCCGTCTGGGCCGCGATGGGCGAGACGGTCGGCCATCGCCCGCACCCGCGCCGGATCGACCGGCTTGGGCACGTCCGGATGGAAGATCCCCGCGATTCCGCACATGGCTAGAGCCTAGGTCCCGCGGCGCGATCGGCAAGCGCGTCGACCGGGCCGAGCGCCGTCAGGAAATCGTCGATGGCCGGACGCGGCGACAGCCCGGCCGCCGGCGCCCGCGCCGACACCAGCACGGCCACCGCCCGCTGCGGCCCGCCGAGCAGCCGTCTCCTCATCGTCTCCAGTTTCACCCCGAGCCCGCTCCCGGTCACGATATCGCCGACCCGGTAGAAGCTGACGACCTCGCGCACCACCCCGTGCGAGGCGATCCGCTCCGCGCGTCCGTTCAGCGGAGCCGCGGCCGCCGCCGTCCACGCCCAGCCGCTCCCGGATGGGGCGGCGCCCTGGCCGATCCGGATCAGCTCGCCGCCCTCGCCTTGCCGGGCATAAGCCGCGACGGCGAGGTCGACCTCGCGCCCGCGCGCGTCGCGGTAGCGCGCCATCCGGAACAGGTCCGCCCCGGCATAGGTCGGGCGCCAGTCGGCGCCCGGCGCGACCCGCTGCCAGCCCGGAACTTCGGGGAGCGCGAAGTCCGCCGCGACCGGCTGCGTCCCGGTGGCGGCGATCGCTGACGACCAGGCGACCGGCAGGGCCGCGAGCGCGAGCGCCGCCGCCACGGTCGGGACGATCGGGACGCGGCGGCCCTGGCTCAGCGCCTCGGGGTCGAACCAGGGCTCGCCGACGCCGCGGTCGAAGAAGCGCCAGCCGAGACCCAGGATGAGCGCGATGACGATCGCGAAGAAGATGCCGCCATAGACGACATGGTCGAAATCGGCGGCGAAGTCGGTGCTGGTGAGGTGGGCGATGTAGATCGTACCCCAGGCGCGGATGCCGTTGGCGAGGATCGGCACCGCGACCGACACCGCCATGAACGCGATCCGCCGGCGCCACGATCGGAAGCAGACATTGCCGACCAGCGCGCCGAGCGCGACCATCGCCACCAGAAACTTCACCCCCGCGCAGGCTTCCGCCACCTCGAAATAGCCGGTCGGGATGGTGACGAAGATCCCTTCGAGATGCGCCGGTACGCCGACCAGACCGAGCAGGACCATCGAGATCCGCGCCGTCACCGTCTGCATCGCCGGGACCAGCTCCTCGCCGATCGGCAGCAGGAACCACGCATAGAAGAGCGGAAATGCGAGGCCGAGCGCCACGGCGCGGCCGAGCAGCGCCACGACCAGTCCCTCGAGCATGAGCAGCAGTCCGGCATGGCGCGCGATCGCGAGCCCGCCCGCCTCGCCGAGCAGCCAGGCGCCGCCCCCGGCCGCGACCAGCAACAGCCCCGGTGCCCAGGCCGCCGGCCTCAGCCGGCGCAGCTCGGGGAGGCGCTGCCAGACCAGCCAGCCGATGATCGGCACGATCAGCAGGCAATGATTGAAGGTCGAGCTGTTCCACCAGATGGTCGCCAGCTCCGCTATCTCCCGTCGGAAGAGCAGGAGAAGCGCCACCGCGGAGAGGCAGAGCGCGACGAGATGCCGTTGCCAGACCTGGGCGCCCTTCTCCTCCCCGGAACGGGGAGAGGGACCGCCGAAGGCCGTGGAGGGAAACCAGCGTTCGAACCTGATAAGCTGTCCGAGGACCGGCATGACCGATGGGCCCCCTCCACCACCCGCCTGCGGAGGGCGGTCCCCCTCCCCATTTCGGGGAGGATGAAATGGCGCCGTCACGCCGCGGCCCTTTCGGCGTCCGGGAACACCATCGCTGCCAGAGGGGCAAGGCGTTGCTCCCAGCTGTAGCTTTCCACCATGCAAGCGCGGCCGGCACGACCGAGCGCCGCCGCATCCGTCGGCCGCTCGATCAATCCGCGGATCGCCGCCGCCATCGCCTCCGCACCGTCGGCGACGACGAGGTCCCGCTTCGGCTGCGCCTCGATGCCTTCGAACGCCGCCGGGCTGGCGACGACCGGCCGCGCCATCGCCATCGCCTCCAGCACCTTGTTCTGGATTCCTCGCGCGATCCGGAGCGGCGCGACGACGATGTCGGCCGCAGCTAGCCAGCTGCGCATGTCGGCGACGGCCCCGGTAACTTGGATCCGCTCACCGGCGAGCGCGCGCACCGCCGGCGCCGGGTTGCGCCCGGCGATGACGAAGCGGCCGATGGGCAGGCGCGGTAGCACTTCGGCGGCGAACCAGCGCACCGCGTCGACGTTCGGCGCATAATCCATCTGGCCGGTGAACAGGAGGATCGGCCCCTGCCCGCGCTCGTCGTCGGCCAGCGGCGGGAAATCGGCCGCCGGATCGAAGAAGACGAGGTCGATGCCGTTCGAAAGCGCCCGGATGTTCGGCAGGCCCGTCCGCTGCCGGAACAGGGCGGCCTCCGCTTCGCTGACGAAGGTGGTCACGTCCGCGCGCGCCGCGGTGGCGCGCTCGAATGCGGACAGTCGGCGGGCCTCGCGCTGATTCACCCAGCGCATCGGCCCGCGCCCGTCGGCGGCATATTGGGCGAACTTGTCGGAATCGACGTCGCCGAGATCCATGACGAAGCGCTGCGCCAGCCCGGATGGGACGAACTGCGCCATCTGGCCGGAAAAGGCGAAGACGGTACCCACATTGCCCTCGGCCAGGAGCCGCTCGACGAAGGCGCGAAGCCGTGGGCTGTCGAAGAGGGTGAGCGAGACCGGCTTGCTCTCGACCAGGGCACGCGCCCCGGCGGCCGCCTTGCCGGTCCTGCGGACCTCGACATGAGTTGCGCCGAGCCGGTTCGCCATCGCCTGGCGCAGCCCGGCCAGATGCGCGGCATCGGCCTCGTCGTCGGCGAAGCAGGCGAGGTGAACCCGGCCCAGCTCCCCCAGGGCGCGCAGCAGGTGCCAGGAGCGGATCTTGTCGCCGCGGTCCGGCGGGAAGGGAATGCGATGCGCGAGGAAGAGCAGCTCGCGATTCATCCGAGCCCCCGCGCGATCAGCGGACCGATCCGATTGGCGGCCCACAAGGGAAGTTTCTTCCAGAGCGCGATCTTGAGCCTGTATTTGGGGTCCTTCGGGTCGAGCTCGCGCGGCGCTCCGCCGGCGCCGGCGCGGACCGCATAGACGAGCGGCACTTCCTCGAAGCCCCAGATCTTCTTGCGCTGCCAGGGTCCGGTGCCGACCTTGGAACGGCCGAAATCGACCGTCCGGCAGCCCCGCCCGAGGGCGCGCAGCATGACCTCGAACCAGATCAGGTCATTGGCGCGGCAGGTTCGCGCCTCGCGCGTGCCGCCGCCCCAGAAGGGCAGGCACACGTCCTTGAAGTAGAAATTGAAGTGGGTCGCCACCGCATGGCCGTCATGCCAGACCGCGACGATCTCCGCCTCGCCCGGAAAGGCGTCGAGCATCGCCTCGAACAGGCGACGCGGGAAGACCGGCGTTCCGAGGTTGCGGACGCTTTCGCCATAGACGCGAAAATGGGCTTCGACATGCGCGCGGTCGGTGCCGACGGTCGTGAGCGGCGCGACGGCGAGCGCGCGCCGGACCTCGGCCCGCTGCCGGCGCGGGATCAGCTTGAGCAGCGTTTCCTCGTCCGCGGCCAGGCTGCGCTCGAAGCGCGACGCAAATCCCTCGCGGCGAGCGAATCCCTCCGGAACCGGCCCACCGCGAAGCTCGATCGTGCCGCAGCCCGCGGATTCGGCCGCCCTCCATCCGGCCTCGGCCAGCGCCCGCGCGGCGGTATCGCTCTCGGCGAGAATGCCGCCGCCGGTACCGAAGCCGGTCGAGACCAGAGCGTTGCCGAACAGAGGGGAACGCATCTCGGTCAACGGCAGGCAGCCGACGAGCGCCCCGCCTCGCTCGGCGACGAGATACTGGCCGCGCTGGCCGCAGCCTTGCTCGACGCCGCGGCCCCAGCCCGGGCGATGGAAGATCGTGCCCTCAGGATGCTCGGCGACGAAGGCGTCCAGTCGCGCAGCCTGGGCGGCATCCTTCGTGTCGATCGCGCGGACGGCAACGGCAAGGGCCGGAGCGGGTGCGTTCATGACAGCCTCGCGCGCTCGCTGGCGGCGACATGGTCGGTTCGCTCCCATTCATGGTCCCTAAGCAATTTCAGGAGCTTGGGCTTCATGACAGAGAGATTGGTGTAATGGCGCAGACGCGAACGCAGCAGCGCGTCGGCGATGCGCGGCTGATCCGGGTCGATCTCCCAGGGATGGAAGTAGAAGATGGCCGGCCGTCGGTCGGCGCGGTTCACCCGCCTGACAGCCCAGCTCGAGAAAGCGTAAGGGAGCAGGCGAAAGAAGCCGCCGCCTCCCGCCGCGAGACGGCGCCCGCCGACCTGGACCGTGGTCACCGGCAGCTCGATCAGCTCGGAGCCTGGGACCGGCCGCCAGGCGAAGCGCGGCGCCTCCGGCCAGCCATAATGATCGTGGGCGATCGGGGCGACGCTCGACGAATAGGCGTAGCCCTGGTCGGCGAGTACCGGATGGGCCCAGGGCGTGCGGGAATCGATCGAGAAGCTCGGCGCGCGATAGCCGGTCACCTTGTGGCCCGTCGCATCCTCGATCGCGGCACGAGCGCGGACGAGATCGTCACGAAACTCCGTCTCGGTCATCGTGAACACGCGGCGATGGTCCCAGCCATGGCTGGCAAGCTCGTGCCCCGCCTCGGCGATCCGTCGGACCAGCGCCTTGTGGCGCTCGGCGACCCAGCCCAGAGTGAAGAAGGTCGCCTTGACTCCGGCGGTCGCGAACAGCTCCAGGACGTTGTCGGTATTGCGCTCGACCCGTCTCGGCAGCGTCTCCCACGCGTCGCGCGCGATCACCGCCTCGAATGCGCCGACCTGGAACCAGTCCTCGACGTCGACGGAGAGGGCGTTGCGCAGCGACATGACCCGGTCAGGCCGCGTGCGTGCGATACGCCGCCTCCGGGTTCTCGACCCAGTCGACGAGCAAGGCAAGGACGTGGCGAAGGCTCGCTTCCTGCTCCTCCAATCTGGCCTCGAGCGCCGCAATGCGGCGCAGCAGCGCCGGATCGGCAAAGGCGACGGCCGGCGAGCTCGGCTCCGACGACTGCTCGTTGGCCGGCTCCGCGACGGCCTGCGGCCGCGCGCCGCGCAGCGGCAGGACCCTTTCCGGTTCCCGCTTCGGGGCGGCGGCAGGCTCCGGCTCCCGCTGCCGGACCGGAGCCGGTTCCGCCGCGGCCGCCGGCGAGTCGGTGCCGATGTCGGCGGCGACGGCCTCGACCGCCTCCGCTTCGATCGTGTCGAGCGCCTCCACCGCGGCGTGCAACATGAGCCGGTTGGCGAGCTGGTTGAGCCGCCGCGGAATGCCGCCGCTGTGGACGTGGAGCGCGGCGAAAGCGGCGGGGCTGAAGACGGGCTGCCCCATCCAGCCGACGATAGCGAGGCGGTGCCTCACATAGGCCTCGACCTCGTCGGCCGCCATCGCCTCGAGATGATGGAGGGCGATGACGCGCTGGCGGAGCTGCTCGAGACCCGGCGAGCCGATCTTGTCGCGGAATTCGGGCTGGCCGAGCAGCACGACCTGGAGAAGCGCCTTGCCAGCGATCTGGAAGTTGGAGAGCATCCGCAATTCTTCAAGCGCCGATACCGGCAGGTTCTGCGCCTCGTCGACGATCAGCAAGGTGCGCTTGCCGGCACGAACCTCCTCTTCGAGCCGCTGCTCGACGGCGTCGAGCAGCCGCGCCTTTTCGACGCCGCCGGTCGCGATGCCGAGCCCCTGGGCGGTCAGGCGGAGCATGTCGTCGCCCTCGACCTGGGTCGAGACCAGGCTGATGGCGTTGAGCCGGGCACGGTCGATGGTCGCCAGCAGGTGGGCGACCAAAGTGGACTTGCCGGCGCCGATCTCGCCGGTGATGACGATGAAACCCTCGCCCTGGGCCAGGCCGTAGCCGAGATAGGCCATCGCCTTGCGATGGGTCCGGCTCTCGAACCAGAAGCGTGCGTCGGGCGTCAGCTGGAAGGGCTGACCTGTCAGGCCGAAATGCTCGATATACATAGTCTCTCCCTGGCCCCTCGCCCCGTCAGAACGTGTATCTCAGGCCCAGCAGGCCGGAGAGAGCGGTGCTCGAAAGCGTGCCGTCGTCGGTATGATCGATGCCGAGCGCCGCCAGCAGTCGCATCCGGTCGAGGAGCAGCCGGCGCGTGTAGCTGGCGGTGGCGCCGGTGGTGAACACCTTGTCGAAATCGGCCTCGTCCGTGTCGAACCAATTGGCGTAGAGGTCGAAGTCGAGCTGCGAGCTGCGGCTGAGCTGGCGGCCGAGCGAGGCATAGACGCCGTAATTCTCGTCGGTGTTGCCGCCGAGCAGGTCGAAGTCCGGATCCTGGTCGGGCCGGCCGTAACGGCGGTGATTATAGCCGGCGCCGATGCCCCAGCTCCACAGGCCGCGCTCGCCCGAGACGACGAGGCTGGCGCCCCGCATCCGGAAGGTGCTGCCGCGCAGCGACTGCAACCCGCGGTCGAGGCAGGCGCCGCTGCCTGGATCGGCACCGAACACGCAGCCACCGAGGCTGCCGGTCAGAGGATTACGTACGACCTCAAATTCATCCGGCAAGTTGCTGAGATCGCTGACGATAAGATTGCCCGCCGTTTCCACGGTGTCGTAGACGACGACTCCGACGCCGGCCTGGGCGCTGAACTGATGAGAGAGCGAGCCGACGACGGTCGTGCCGCCATAGCGGTGGCCGGCGCGCACCTGCAGCTCGGTACGGGCGCTCGGCCGCCAGATCAGGCCGGCATCGTAGATGATGCCGCTGAGATCGTAGGTGAGCACGCGCGGCCGGTTCGGGTCCGCCACCGGACCGCCGTCGGGGCCGACGATCGGGTCGCCATTGGCATCCTCGGCGAAGTCGAGCTGGCTCGCTTGGATATCCTCGTAGCCGACGCCCGCGGTCAAGGCGAGCGTCGGCGTGACCGGGACGACGACGTCGCCGCGGACATAGGCGCCCTCGAACTCGTCGTCGAACTCGCTGTCATTCTCGCTGCGGGCATAGCCGGCGCCGACCGTCCAGCCGACCGGCAGCCGGCCCGGCGCCATGCCGACGCTGGCGGTGGCGCTATGGGTGACGGCGGAATCGATCTGGTCCGGCGCGGCGCCGTCCAGCATATCGTCGTCGATCGTCACATAGCCGAGCCGATAGGCGGCGTTGACCGCCACCGGGCCGGCATGGGTGGAGAGGGTCGGGCCGGCATAGGCGCCATAGACCTCGACCGCTTCGTCGCGGTCGGTGGTGCCGACGGCCCGGCCCTGCCCGCCGGTGCGGGTGGCGATCGCCCCCGCCTCCATCTGCAGCGCGCCGGGAACGACCTCGACGCCGATCTGGGCGATGCCCGAATGGACGTCCTGGTCGCCGACCTCGCCCGACCATTCGATGTTGCGCTGGTAGCGATAGCTCATCTGGACGGTGACGCGGCGGGTCTGCACCCGCCCATCCACGCCGGCGGCGACGCTGGTGTAGGTGAGGGTGTCGCCGCCATCCAGGTCGGCGCTGACCACCTGGGCGACTTCGAGATAGGGCCGGATCTCGGCGCGCGAGCGTCGCGCCCGTGACTGCGTCGGCGCCGCCTCCGCGGAACCGGCCTCGGCCGGCGGCGGCGCGTAGGACACGCCCGAAGGCGGCGGCCCGTCCTGGGCCTGAGCGGCGGTGCTTGCCGCGACGGCAAGGCCGGCGGCGAGCAGCAGCCGCCTGAGCGGCCTGGCGAGGTTCAGGTCAGGCCGCATCGTCTGAATGTCCGTAATAGGCCCCGAAATTGCGGCCGGAGACCGCCATGGCGGCGCCGTTGAGGATCAGGCTGAGATGGTCGCAGCCGACGAGCAGCCCCACCGTCTCGCGCAGGTCCGCCTCGGTGGTGCGGTCGGCGCGGACGACGACCAGGACCTGGCCGACATGACCGGCGAGCACCGTCGCCGGCGAAGCCATCAAAGCGGGTGGGGAATCGAACAGGATGAGCCGGCGCGGATTGCCTGCGACGAGGCGGCTCAGCACCTCGCGAGTCCGCTCGGAGGCGAGCAGTTCCGGGACGTCGTTCGCCTTGCGGCCGGCCGGCAGCAGCGAAAGCCCCGCCACGTCGGTGCGGATGACGAAGCGTTCCGGATCGGCGGAGGGATCGGCGAGCGCGTCGACCAGCCCGGCGCCGGCCTCGATGCCGAGGATCGACGGCAGGTTCGGCTTGCTGAAGTCGCCGTCGACCAGAAGCACCTCATAGGCGCGCTCGCCGGCGAGCGAGAGCGCCAGGTTGAGCGCGCAGAAGCTCTTGCCGTCCTGAGACTGGGCGGAGGTGACGAGGATCGAGCGCCTCTTCTCCTCCGGCTGCGAGACCCGCCGATCGATGCCGGCCAGCAGCTGGCGCTTGATCAGCCGGAACTCTTCCGCAAGCCCGGTCGAGGGCGAATCCGGAAGGAGATAGCCGGCGGCGGCAAGCCGTTGGCGATCGACCGTGGCGATTGCGGGAGCGCCGGCCGGCGCCGGTCTCGGCGTCGACGGCGGAACGGGCATGACCGGCGGCGGCACTTCGGCGGCCGCTGGAGGCGATGCGGGTGCCGGCGCGACCGCCGGCGGAGCCGCCATCGGGTCGGTGGCGGGGGTGCGGGCGCGAAGCGCCGCGCCGAAATCGTAGACTTCGGCGGCGCGCTCGATCAGCGAGATGCGGTCATGCTTCATCTTGTCCCTCACGCCACCGAGCTTCGCTGCCAGAATTCGACCAGGATCAGGATCGCGTAGCTCGCCGCCAGCGCCGCGCCCGCGCCTCCCAGCCAGATCAGCCGCTGCCGCCGGCGCGCCCGCTCCGGCGGCGTCACCACCTCGCTAAGCGTGCCCAGCACGGGCAGCCCGGTGACGGCGGCGAGCCGGCTCTCGGTCGGGAAGGTCGTCTGCAGCTGTCCCTTGACGAAAGCGGCGGCGATTCCGGCGCCCGCGGCGACGATCAGGATCAAGGTGACGAAGAGCGGCCGGTTCGGCGCCGCCGGGACGCTCGGGACGCTCGGCGGCTCGACGACCTGAATATTGAGCGGGCTGGTGCGGGTCTGCACGTCGCTGCGCAGCCGCACCTGCTCCCGGTTGGCGAGCAGCTGGTCATATTGCTGCTTCAGCACCTCATAGTCCCGATTGAGCCGGGTCTGCTCGGCCGCGAGGCCCGGCTCGGTCGCCTGGCGCGAGCCGAGCTGGCCGAGGTCGGACTGGAGCTGATTGCGCCGCGCCGTCATCGCCGCGAGCTGGGCTTCCCGCTCGGCCATCATCGCGCGCAGCGACACGTAGCTGGGATTGGGCATCCCGGCGGTGCCGCTGCGCCGCTCGGCGGCGGCATAGGGACGCAGCCGCGCGATCTGCTGGCGGGCGGCGATCACGTCGGGATGCTGCTCGGTCCAGCCGCGCGCGAAATTCTGGTTGAGCTGCGCCTCCATCGCGGCGATCTGGCCGCTGGCCGTGCTCGCCGCCTCGCCGATCCCCGGCATGGACTGCGGGGTCGCGGCGAGCTGGCCGCGCATCGCGTTGACCGCGCCCTGGGCCGCGACGATCTGCTGCTCGATATTGGCGAGCTCGGCGCGCGCCGCCGACATCCGCTGGTCGATCGTGCCGGTGCCGGGAAGCAGGCCCATGAAGCGCTGCTCGAACTCGACGCGGCGCTGCTCCGCCTCCTGCAGCTGGGTCTCGCGGCGGCGCAGCTCCTCGTCGAGGAACTGCAGCGACTGGCCGGTCTCGCGGCGGTCGCCGGAGAGATTCTGCTCGATGAAAAGGTCGATCAGGCCCTGGACCGTGCCGGCGGCGGTCCGCGCATTCTGGCCGTTGGAGAAGCCGGAGACGTTGGACCGGGCGGTGATCTCGATCATCCCGTCGGGCATCGCCATGATCACGATCCGGGTGCGCAGCGCCGAGACCACGCTGCTGAGGTCACGCTCGCTCGCCACCAGGCCATTGAGATCGGTACGACGCACCACCTTCACGAGATTCTCGTTCGAGGTCAGCGTCTGCTTCAGCCGCAGCAGCTGGTTCTGGCGCTCGTCCGGGGTGATGCCGATCTGGTTGGGCAGGATCGACTGCATCTGGACGAACAGCCGCGCCTTCGCCTCGTAGCTGTTCGGGATGAGCGCGATCACCAGCCAGCCGAGCAGGGCCACGCCCCAGGCCACGGCCATGGCCAGCCAGCGCCGCTGCCACACCTGGTGAATCGCGATCCGGAACTGTTCGTAGAGTCCATCCATCGGGAGCTTGTGTCCTTGTCAGGGCCGAGCGGGCCGCCTGGGGCGCAGGCGCCTCAGAACATGCTCTCCGGGATGATGATGACGTCGCCCGGCTCGAGCCGGACGTTGGCGCGCACGTCGCCGCGGCGCAGCAGGCTGGCGATGCGCAGGTCATATTCCCGCTGCTGCCCGCTCTCGCGGTCGACCCGGATGAGCCGCGCCCGATCGCCGGCGGCGAACTCGGAAAGGCCGCCGACCGCGATCATCGCGTCGAGCAGGGTCATGTTGGCGCGATAGGGAATCGCCGCGGGGCGCTCGGTGGCGCCGACGATGCGGATCTGCTGCGAGAAGGTGCCCTGCGGCCGATCGACCATCACCGAGACCAGGGGATCCTGGATATATTCGCCCAGGACGACGCGGATGTCCTCGGCGAGCTGGGCAGGGGTCTTGCCCACCGCCACCATGTCGGTGATCAGCGGCGTGGTGATGCGGCCGTCCGGGCGGACCTGGACGCGGGCACCGAGCTCGGGATTGCGCCAGACGAAGACGGTAAGCTCGTCGAGGGCGCCGATGATGTAATTCTCGCTGACCTGCTCGCCGCCGCCGACGATGCCGGCGGACGGCAGGCTCTGGCCGCTGCGGCCCGTGGAGGCGCAGCCGGACAGCAGGGCCGCGCCGGCCAGCAAGGCGAGGGTCAGCGGGGACTTGGCGGCAAGACGCATATTCGATCCTCTTCACCATCGAAGCGCCGCCCGAAGTCGTGGGCGGCGTCTGATCCCTCACCCGCTCCGGCCGTCCCTGTTCGGGATGGACGGGGCACAGGATTTGGGGTCGATATGGCGGCAAGAGGTAAAATTACGGTTATGAACAAGGCCCATTTCGGCACCGTCCCGATCTGGGACCAGGGCCGCTCGAGGCGTTAAATCTGAGGCATTTAAGGAGATGAACGACGTTGAGGATGCCGCTCTTCGGCTGCCTCAGGCGCCGTTACGCGCCGACCGGCATCTCCGTCGCCGAATGCTGGGCGAGGAAGGCCTGGGGACTGGCGGAAAGGCCGTAGGCCCCCGCCATGAAGACGGCGACCAGATCGCCGACATCCGCCCTCGGCATCATGGCGTCGTCGGCGAGCCGGTCGAGAGGCGTGCACAGGCAGCCGACGATGCTGACCTCCTCCTCGGCTTCCGCCCCGAAACGTCCGGCGATGGCGACGGGATAGTTGCGGCGGATCACCTGGCCGAAATTGCCGGAAGCGGCGAGCTGATGGTGCATGCCGCCGTCGGTGACGAGGAAGACCCTGCCGTGGCTCTCCTTGCGGTCGACGATCCGGGTCAGATAGACGCCCCCCTCCCCGACCAGCCAGCGGCCAAGCTCGATCGCGAAGGTGGAGCCGGAAAGGATCGCGGCGCGGGCCGCGAGCGCCTCGGCCAGGGCAGCGCCGACCGCCCCGACGTCGAGCGGCTTCTCGCCGTGGAAATAGGGAATGCCGAACCCGCCGCCGAGATTGACCAGCGGCGGCGGCGCGCCCGCCGCTTCCGCCAGGCTGCCGGCCAGCGCCACCGTCGCGCGCTGCGCCTCGATCAGCGCCGCTGGGTCAAGCGCCTGCGAGCCGGCGAAGATGTGGAATCCGCGCCACTCGGCGCCGGCGGCGAGGATTCGGCGGACGAGTGCCGGGACGCGCGCCGCATCGACTCCGAAGGGCTTGGCGCCGCCGCCCATGCGCATGCCGCTGCCCTTGATCTCGAAGTCGGGATTGACCCGGACCGCGATCCGGGGGGTCGTGCCGAGGCGCGCGCCGATCGCGATGGCGCGATCGACCTCCCCTTGCGATTCCGCATTCAGGGTCACCCCCGACCGGATCGCCGCCTCGAGGTCTGAGTCGCGCTTGCCTGGGCCGGCGAAGCTGACCAAAGCGGGATCGGCGCCCGCGGCGAGCGCGATGTCGAGCTCGCCCGCCGAGGCGATGTCGAGCCCGTCCACCTGCTTCGCAACATGCCTGAGTAGCGGCACGTATGAGTTTGCTTTTATGGCATAATGGAGATCGATGCCGTTGAAATGCTCGCGAAACGTCGCGATTCTGTGGCCGATCAGTGCGAGGTCGTAGACGAACAGCGGCGTATTCCCGGCCTCGCCGACGAGCGCGTCGGCGCGGCGGCCGCCGATCAGCAGCATGCCGTCGGCATCGGCGGCATAGCCGGCCGGTATCGCCCCCATCGGCTTGCTCATGCCATCAACTCGTTCTTCAGCTCCACACGGTCGAGCTTGCCGTTCGGACTTCGCGGCAGCGCGTCGCGCCAGACGATATGCGCGGGCTGCATAAAATTGGGTAACTGCCGCTTGAGAAAGGTTCTGAGCTCTTCCTCGCGCTCGCGGGCGGCGGGACGGGCGACGAGGACGATCGTCTCGCCGAGCCGCGCGTCGGGATAGCCGAGCGCCACCGCCTCCTGGACGATCCCGGAGGCGATCGCCGCTTCCTCGACCTCGGTCGGGCTGACGCGATTGCCGGCGGTCTTGATCATCCCGTCTTCGCGTCCGACAAAATAGAGCAGCCCCGCTTCGTCGCGTCGGACCCGGTCGCCCGACCAGACGGCGAGGCCGCCATGGGCCGAACCGGCAGGCGCCGGCTTGAATCGTTCCGCGGTGCGGGCCGGGTCTTGCCAATAGCCCTGGGCGACCAGCGGCCCGGCATGGACGAGCTCGCCTTCTCCGGCGCCCTCGATCGCCCGTCCGTCCGCGCCGGCGATCATGATCTCGGCAAAGGGGATGGCCCTGCCCATCGACTCCGGATGGGAATCGAGCAGTTCCGGCTCGAGATAGGTCGAGCGGAAAGCCTCGGTGAGGCCATACATCGAGTAGATGTCCGCGACCGGGAAGAGCTCGCGCATGCGCCGGATCACCGACGGCGGCAGCTTGCCGCCGCTATTGGTCAGCCGGCGCAGGCTCAACGCCGCGGCCGGTGGCCAGACCGCCTCGATCAATTGAACCCACAAGGGAGGGACGCCGGCCAAGGTACTGATATCATAGGCCTCGATGGCGCGTATCACGTCGCGCGCCGTCAGATATTCGAGCGGCACCGCGGCCCCGCCGGCGGCCCAGGCCGACAGCAGCTGGTTCTGGCCATAGTCGAAGCTGAACGGGAGCACGGCGAGCACCCGGTCCTCGGCCGACAGTCGCAGATAGGAAGCGACGCTGACGGCGCCGAGCCACAGATTGGCGTGGCTCAGCATCACCCCCTTGGGCCGCCCGGTGGAGCCTGAAGTGTAGAGCAAGGCGGCAAGCGCGTCGGGCGCGACGGAGGATGGCCCCAGCGCCTCGTCACCGCTGGACAAGGTGGCGGACTCCTCCTCGTCCAGCGGCCGGCAGGCGGACGGGACATCGTCCGGCTCGAGGGTCGCCAGCCGTGCACGGCCGGTGATGAGCAGCCGCGCGCCGCTGTCGGCGAGGATGTGGCCGACCTGCATGCGCTTGAGCAGCGGATTGATGGGCACGTGGACGAGCCCCGCCCGCGCCGCGGCAAGCGGCAGCAGGCTCGTCATCCGGCTCTTCGGGAGCCAACTCGCCACCCGGTCTCCCGCATCGAGACCCTGAGCTTTCAGTGCCGCAGCGAGCGTGCCCACCGCCTGCTCGAGCCCGGAATAGCTCAAAGTGCCCTCGCGCGTGTGCAGGGCCGGCGCATCGGCACTGCCGCGCAGGGTGAGATGGTCGAGCGGGCGGGGTGTGGGATCGGGGGCTTGCACTGGGGTTCCTTGCTGGCCCACAGCTTCTGCCGCAGCCGGGGAAGAAGGGAAAGGGCCAGGGTGTCGGCGGAGGTCGAGCTATTCGAGGACTGGGAAACGATCGCGGCCGACGCCGGCGGCCGCCTCGACCGCGCGTCCCAGCCAAGCGCTTACGCACGCCTTTCCTGGTTCCGGCTGATCGCCGAGCATTGCCCGCCCGCCGGCAAGCTGCTCGCGATCCGCGCCCGTGACGCGGCGCAGCGGACCTGGCTGTTCCTGGCGGTGGAGCATCCCCACGCCGCCGCCTTTGCCGCTTGGTACTCGCTGCGTTTCGATGCCGTCGGCGACCGCAGCGCCCCCCTCCTGACCGCGATCGCCGCGACGCTTCGCCACGGCGGCGTCGCCCGGGTCGAGCTGGCCCCGGTCGAGGATCCTGAACCGCTGCGCGCCGCCTTCGCCGCGGCGGGGTGGATCGCCTCCGTCACCGAGAAGACCGGCAACTGGATCGTGCGCACCGACGGCCAGGATTTCGAGACCTTCTGGGCGCGGCGGCCGGCGCGGCTGCGCAACACGGCACGGCGCAAGGCCAAGGCCGCCGGGCTCGATATCCAGATCTTCGACCGCTTCGACGCCGGCGCCTGGGCCGAATACGAGTCCGTCTATCGCGCCAGCTGGAAGCCCGACGAGGGCTCGTTCGGCTTCCTGCGGGCTCTCGCCGAGCAGGAAGGCGCTGCCGGCACGCTTCGGCTCGGTATCGCCCGCAAGGACGCAATGCCCGTCGCGGCGCAGCTCTGGCTGGTCGAGAATGAAGAGGCGACGATCCACAAGCTCGCCTACCGCGAGGATGCCAAGTCGTTGTCGCCCGGCACCATCCTTGGCGAAGCGATGTTCCGCCGCGCTCTCGATCAGGACCGCGTCCGGCTGATCGACTACGGCACCGGCGACGACGGCTACAAGGCCGAGTGGATGGAGGAGCGGCGGCCGCTCTGGCAGCTCACCGCCTATAATCCGCGCACCATCGCCGGCTTCGCCGGGGCGGCGAGGGCCTGGGCATCGGCGCTTGCCGCTCGTCGGCGAAGCCGGTAGGTCGCGCGGCGCAATGATGAAGAGGGCCGAGCATGGTCGCCGCCTTTGACGACGAACAGGAAATTGACGCGACGCTGCGCGCCGTCCTGGTGGACGTGCTGGGCCTGTCGGAGGAACGGGTTCGCGGCTTCGACGAGAGCACCCCTCTGTTCGGCGCGCTGCCCGAATTCGACTCGATGGCGGTGGCCGGCCTGTTGACCGAGCTCGAGGAGCGCCTCGGCATCCTTATCGAGGATCACGAGGTCGACGCCGACATGCTCGAGACTTTCGGCGCGCTCCTCACCTTCGCCCGGGCCAAGGCGCTGCAGTGAGCGCAGCGGCCCTCGCTTACGAGAGCTTTCGCAGCGACGGCCGGGATGAATGGATGATGCGGATCGGCGACCGCGAGGCGACGCCGATCCTGTTCGTCCCGCCCTTGTTCGAGGAAATGAACCGCACCCGCGCCTTGATCGGCGCCGTCATGCGCAGGCTGGCGGCGCGGGGCCATGCCTGCTGGCTTCCCGATCTCGCCGGCACCGGCGAGAGCGAGCGACCACTCGAGGCGGTCGGCTGGGGCGACTGGCGGAATGACGTCATGGCGGCGGCCGAACATGCTGCGGCGGCCGCTGGCCGGCGGCCTCTGATCGCCGCCTTGCGGGGCGGCGCCCTCCTCGACGATGCGGCCGAGGCGAACGGCCGCTGGCGAATGGCGCCGGTCGCCGGCGCCTCGCTCGTGCGGGATATGGTTCGCGCCGGCATCGCCGGGGTCGAATGGGCGGGCTATGCTCCGTCGGAGGCGCTCAAGGCCTCTATCGGTGCCGCCACGCCCGCGGAAGCGGCGCCGATGCGCGTCGCGCGCCTCGCCAGCGATGCCGGAGCCGCCGACGTCAAGCTGCCCGGGCCGGCCCTATGGCGGCGCTCCGAGCCCGGCGCCTCGGAAGAGCTCGCGGAGGCGATCGCCGCCGACCTCGCCCACTGGGGATCGGCATGCGCCGCCTGCTGACCTTCGCCTGCGACGCCGCGACGCTTGCCGCCACCCTCGACGCGGCCGCGGGGGAGACCGGCCTGCTCCTCGTCACCGGCGGGAGCCAGACCCGGGTTGGTTCTCATCGGATGAGCGAAAGCCTCTCCAAGTCGTTATCGAAAGCTGGAATTCCCTGCATTCGCTTCGACCGTCGCGGCGTCGGCGACAGTGAAGGCGAGGATCCGGGCTTCCGGGCCAGCGGACCCGACATCGCCGCCGCCGCCGCCGCCTTTCGCGACGAGCAGCCGCAGCTGCGCCGCCTGATCGGCTTCGGCCTGTGCGACGGCGCCACCGCTTCGGCACTGTTCGGCGACGCCGCCGGGCTGGACGGCCTGATCCTCGTCAATCCCTGGCTGGTCGAAGCCGCTTCCGGCGAGCCCCCGCCGGCGGCCATCCGCCGCCATTATCGGGAGCGGCTTCTCAGCCTGGACGGCTGGAAGCGGCTGCTCACCGGCGCAGTCGATTATCGAAAGCTCTTCAGAGGCGTTCTGAAGTCCGGGCAGACCGCGCCGTCGACGCTGGCTCAGGAAGTGGCGGTGGCGATGGCGCGGCACCGGCTCCCGGTGGAACTGATCCTGGCGACTGGAGACGCCACCGCCATCGCGGCCGAGGCGGAACTGAAGGCGCCGGTTTTCAAGGATCTGGCGGTAGGGGTGCAAAGGCTTGAGACGGACTCTCACACCTTCGCGAGGTCAGGCGACGGGGAAAAGCTGAGGGACGCGGTTCTCGAAGCGATGCGCCGTCTCGAAGATCTTGCCACTCCCCACGCCCGTTCGTCCCGAGCGTAGTCGAGGGGCGCACCCCTCCGGCCCGCCGCCGGCCGCCTCACGCCTCCTCGAGCGCCCTCGCCTCCTTGGTCTCGAAATCCATCTCGGCGAGGAACTTCTCGGCGTCCAGCGCGGCCATGCAGCCGGTGCCGGCCGCTGTGACCGCCTGGCGGTAGATCTTGTCCATGACGTCGCCGCAGGCAAAGACGCCGGGTATCGCGGTCCGACTGGTGCCGGGCGTGACCGGCACATAGCCGTCGGCGTCGAGCTCGAGCTGGCCCTTGAGCAACTCGGTCGCCGGCGAGTGGCCGATGGCGATGAAGGCGCCCTCGGTGTCCAGCCGCTCGATCGCGCCCGTCCGCGTGTCCCTGAGGTCGACCGCGACCAGGCCCTCGGGCTCGCCGCCGGCGACGAAATCGGCGACCTCACGGTTCCACATCACCTTGATGTTGGCATGGGCGAACAGCCGATCCTGGAGGATCTTCTCGGCGCGCAGCGAGTCGCGGCGGTGGATCAGGGTGACGTCATGGCTGTGATTGGTCATGTAGAGCGCTTCCTCGACCGCGGTGTTGCCGCCGCCGATGACGATCACCTTCTTGCCCCGATAGAAGAAGCCGTCGCAGGTCGCGCACGCCGACACGCCCTTGCCCTTCATCCGCTCCTCGGAGGGGATGTTCAGCCATTTCGCCTGGGCGCCGGTGGCGATGACGAGCGTGTCGCCGAGATAGACGGCGCCGCTGTCGCCGACCATGCGGAAGGGGCGCTGGGACAGGTCGACCTCGACGATATGGTCCCATTCCATGCGCGCGCCGACATGCTCGGCCTGCTTCTGCATCTGCTCCATCAGCCAGGGGCCCTGGATGACGTCGGCGAAGCCGGGATAATTCTCGACATCGGTGGTGATGGTGAGCTGCCCGCCCGGCTGGATGCCCTGGACGACGATCGGCGCCAGGCCGGCGCGCGCCGCATAGATGGCGGCGGTGAGGCCGGCGGGGCCGGAGCCGAGGATCAGCATGCGGGTGGAATGGGTGGCGGCCATCGGGGATGCTTTCTGAGGCGGAATGACAGGGTATCGACCGGAGGTAGGGTCCTGCCCCGCCCCGTGCAACCGTCATTTGCGGGGCCGTCCGGGCGCTGGTAAGAGCCGCCGCATCCAGCGAAATCCAGCACGAAGGCAGTGACATGACCGCCCAGGAAAATCCACTCGGCCTCGATGGCTTCGAGTTCGTCGAATTCACCGGCCCCGATCCCGCAGCCCTGGCCGGCTTGTTCGTGGCGATGGGCTTCAGTCATCTCGGCAACCATCGCTCCAAGAATGTCCGCCACTATGCCCAGGGCGACATCAACTTCATCCTCAACATGGAGCCGTCCGGACAGGCCGCCGATTTCCGCCAGGCGCACGGCCCCTCGGCCAACGGCATGGCCTTCCGGGTGAAGGACGCGAAGAAGGCCTTCGCGATGGCGGTCGAGCGCGGCGCCAAGCCGGTCGAGACGCCGCGTGGTCCCGGCGAGCTCGAAATTCCCGCGATCGAGGGGATTGGCGGCTCCTATCTCTATCTCGTCGACCGTTACGGCGCCGAGCAGATCTACGATGTCGATTTCGAGCCGGTGCCCGGCGCGGCGCGGGACGGCCGATCGGTCGGGCTGCACACGCTCGACCACCTCACCCACAACGTCAATCGCGGCCGGATGAACCATTGGGCGCAGTTCTACGAGCGCATCTTCAACTTCCGCGAGATCCGCTATTTCGACATCGAGGGTCAGCAGACCGCCTTGCTGTCCCGGGCGATGACCGCGCCCGACGACAAGATTCGCATCCCGCTGAACGAGAGCCAGGACGAGCATAGCCAGATCGAGGAGTTTCTCCGCGAATATAAGGGCGAAGGCATTCAGCATCTCGCGCTGGCCACCGACGACATCTTCGCCACCGTCGACGCGCTGCGCGCCAACGGCCTGCGCTTCCAGGACTCGCCGGAAACCTATTACGACATGATCGACGAGCGTCTGCCCGGCCACGGCCACGATATCCAGGCGATGCGCGACCGCCGCATCCTGATCGACGGCTCCCCGGAAACCGGGGAGGGCTTGCT
The DNA here is from genome assembly GCF_003347635.1 of Sphingosinicella terrae. Taxonomy (GTDB): domain Bacteria; phylum Pseudomonadota; class Alphaproteobacteria; order Sphingomonadales; family Sphingomonadaceae; genus Allosphingosinicella; species Allosphingosinicella terrae. The sequence continues at coordinate 485,408 of NZ_QDFY01000001.1, read as the reverse complement.
GCTCCAGATCTTCACCGAGAACATGATCGGTCCGATCTTCTTCGAGATCATCCAGCGCAAGGGCAATGAGGGCTTCGGCGAGGGCAATTTCAAGGCCCTGTTCGAGTCGATCGAGCTCGACCAGATCCGCCGCGGCGTGATCCCGGCGAAGGAGAATGTCTGAGCGCCCAGGCCCTTGAACCCGGCCGCCTGCCGCTTGCGGCAGAGCGGGTGGCGGCGATCTCGGCGCTGCTCGCGGAAGTGGAGCGGGACCATCGCGTCACCCTGCTCTGGGCCATCGAGAGCGGCAGCCGGGCGTGGGGCTTCCCCTCGCCCGACAGCGACTATGATTGCCGCTTCATCTTCGTGCGGCGGACCGAGGCCTATCTGACACCCTGGCCCGAACGCGACGTCATCGAGACGCCGCTGGTCGACGATCTCGACGTGAACGGCTGGGATCTGGGAAAAGCGCTGCGGCTCCTGCTCAACGGCAATGCGGTCGTCATCGAGTGGCTGCGCTCGCCCCTCGTGTATCGCGGTTTCACCGGGTTTAGGGATGAGCTGCTTGCCCTCGCGGCGAAACATGCGCCGAGAGACAGGATCGGCCGCCACTATCTTCACCTGGGCGAGCGACAACGCCGGACCTACTTCGGAGACGGCAGGGCAGTTGCGGCGAAGAAGATCTTCTACGCCCTTCGCCCCGCCGCCGCCCTACGCTGGCTGCGCCTGCATCCGCAGGAAACGCTCCCGCCAATGCACTTTCCCACCCTCATCGAGGAGAGCGACGTCCCGGCAGACGTGTCCGGCATCGTCGCGGAGATGATCCGCCGCAAGGCCGAAACGCGGGAGCTCGGATCCGCGCCGCTGCCGCGGCCGGTGTCGGAGTTCGTCGATCGCGAGTTCGATACCGCCCGCGCTTCCTTCGAGAAGAAGCTGGCGCCGCCGGCGCGCGAGGCGCGCCGGGAGGCCGAATCCCTCTTTCGGAAGTGGGTCGCGCTCGCGGAAACGTCACCAGGAGATGGTGCGTGATCCTCGACTGGCGCATCAAGGGGCTGCCGCCGCGAGCGGAGGGCCTGTCGCCGGCGGAGCTCGTCGGGCTCGGCCTCAGCCTGCTGGACGGCGACCTGATGATGCCGGCGGCGATCGTCCGGGAGGAGGCGCTCGCCCGCAATGTCCGCGAGATGCAGGCCTTCGCCGATCGTCACGGCGCCCTGCTCTGCCCGCACGGCAAGACCAGCATGAGCCCCGAGCTGTTCCGGATGCAGCTCGAAGCGGGGGCGTGGGGCATGACCGCGGCGACGGCGCATCATGTGCGGATCTACCGCCGGCTGGGCATCGGCCGGGTCTTCCTCGCCAACAGTCTCGCCGGCCGTGCCGACCTCGAATTCGTCGTCGGCGAACTCGCCGCCGATTCCGCCTTCGACTTCTACGCCCTCGTCGATTCCCCGGCCACGGTCGATCTGTGGGAAAAGGCGGCCCGCAAGGCCGGCCTCGCTCGGCCGGTGCAGCTGCTCGTCGAGACCGGCATGGCGGGCGGTCGCGCGGGCGTGCGCAGCGTCGGCGAAGCGGTCGAGGTGGCGCGCCACATCGCCGGCGCCGCGCCCTGGCTGGCGCTGCGCGGCGCCGAGACGTTCGAGGGGATCCACCCGGCCGGTGCGGACGGGCGGCTGGGCGCGGCCGACATGATCGACGTCGCGATCATCGCCGCGCACGACATGATCCGCGAGGGCCTGCTCGCCGAGGGGCCGCTCCTCCTCTCCGCCGGCGGTTCGGCCTTTCTCGACCTGTGCGCGGCGAAGCTGCCGGCGCGAATCGAGGGACGCGAGGTCGTCCGGATCATCCGGCCCGGCTGCTACGTCACCCACGACAGCGGCTGCTACCACCGCATCTTCGCCGGTGGCCTGCCCGAATCCGCCCCGCCAGGCGCCGATTTGCCCCGCCTCGCCCATGCCCTCGAGGTCTGGGCGCCGGTCCTGTCGGTTCCCGAGCCTGGCCTCGCCATCGTCGGCGCCGGCAAGCGGGACTTCTCCTACGATCTCGAGCCGCCCATCCCGCTCCATGTCTATCCCATTGGGAACACGGGAAAACTGGAACCAGCCGACGGCTTGTGCGTTACCCGTTTATGGGACCAGCATGCCGCTCTTTCGATGCCCGATAGCGCGCTGACGGTCGGGGATCTGGTCGGCTTCGGCATCTCGCATCCCTGCGCCACCTTCGATCGATGGCGCGCCTTGCTGACGGTCGATCGCGATTATCGGGTGACCGGTGCCGTCACCACTTTGTTCTGATCGGCACGGGTTGCACTGACGGCTCGCGCCGGTAAGCTTCCCCCCGAGAGGCGGCCGGAGCCGCCCCCACTTCACCACCACCAGAGGAGCCATGATGAACTTTCGCAACTCACTCGCCGCATCCGCGCTGGCCGCGGCTCTGCTTCTGCCCGCCGCCACCGTCGCCGCGCAGACCGCCGCGCCTGCGGCCGCCGCTCCGACCATCCAGGTCGGCGCGACCGTGAAGGATCCCCAGGGCGGCGAGGTCGGCCGGGTCGCCTCCGTCGACGGCGAGTTCGTCGTCGTCCAGACCGATCGTCACGCCGCGCGGCTGCCGGTCTCCTCCTTCACCCCGACCGCGGAGGCGGTGCTGTTCGGCCTCACCCGCGATCAGCTCAACGCCCAGCTCGACCAGGCGATCGCGCAGGCACAGGCCTCGATCGCCGTCGGCGCCGTCGTCCACGACCGCGAGGGGACGCCGATCGGCCCGATCCAGGCCATGGACGCCGAGACCATTACCGTCTCGGTCGGCGAGCAGCCGGTCCGGCTGCCGCGCTCGTCGGTCGCACCCGGCCAGGCCGGGCTGCGGATCGGCGCCACCCTCGCCGAGCTTCGGGCGCAGATCCCAGCCTCGTCGGCATCGACCGAGGCCGCCGGCGAAGGCGCCGGGTCGGACGGCAACTGATCCGATCGGAAGGGCCGGCGCTGCAGCCGGCCCTTCCGTCCTCTTTCCGCTGGGCATAAAGGATATTCCGCTTCCGGCGGCCCTGGCGGCCCGATAGAGATGCCTTCCGTAGCGGGGAGGCATGGATGAGCGCACAATCGGGTCGGTCGAAACTGTCGGAGATGGACGCGGCCGCGCCGGCGCCGCGCTGGGAGGAGGATGCGCTCGGCTTCCTCATCGCGCCGGAAACGCACGAAACCTTCTTCGAGCATTATTACGAGCGCGACGCGCTGCTCACCGCCCGCGGCGAGCCGACCCGCTATGCCGACCTTCTGACGCTCGAGACGCTCGACCATTTCATCGCCAGCGCGGATCTTCGCGAAGGCATGATCGATCTCACCAGCCACAAGACGCGGATCGAGCGCGACACCTATGTCGACGAGCGCGGACGGATCAGTGCCGTCGGGGTAGCCGAGAATTATCTGGCGGGGGCGACCATCATCCTGCCCCACCTCCACGACTCGCTTTTCAATCTCGGGGAATTCTGCCGGTCGCTTGAGGAGGTCTTCTCCTGCCACGTCCAGACCAACGTCTATCTGACCCCGTCGGGCAATCAGGGCTTCGCCACCCACTTCGACAATCACGACGTGTTCGTGATGCAGATTTCGGGATCGAAAGCCTGGCGCCTGTACGGTGTGCCGGTCGAGATTCCCTATCGCGGCGAGAATTTCGAGCTCGGCCGCTACGAGCCAGGCGAGGTTACCCGCACCTTCACCCTCGAGCCGGGCGACTGCGTCTACATCCCCCGCGGGATGATGCACGATGCCGAGAATGTCGGCGACGAGCCGTCGCTGCACATCACTGTCGGACTGATCACCAAGACCTGGGCCGATCTGCTGCTCGAGGCGATCTCGGAGCTGGCGCTGGCCGAGCCGGACTTTCGCCGCTCGCTGCCGCCGGGCTTTGCCAGCCGCGACTTCGATCGTGATGTCGCGCGCCGGCATTTCGACAAGCTGACCGCACTGATCGCCGAGAAAGCCAGCATGGACGGCGCCTTCGACCTGCTCGCCGACAATTTCCTGCGCGGCCGCCGTCCCAACGTCGCCGGCTTGGTGGCGAGCGCCCACCGCTTCACGCCGGAGGATCGCTTCCGCCGGCGCCGCTTCGTTCCCTGGAACGTCGCCGACGACGACGGCAAGATCGTGCTGATCGGCCCCGGCGGCGACCTCGATTTCAAGGCCGAGGATGGAGACGCGCTCGACATCGCCTTGTCTGGCGAGCCTTTCCGGGCCGACGCCTTGCCCGGAAACGATCCGGTCGAGATCACCCGGATGCTGTGGGCCGCGGGGTTTATCGAGCGCGTGGACTGACGCTGCCTGGCGCGCCTAATGAAAAGCGGGCCCGCCGTCATGGCGGGCCCGCTTCAAGTCCCTATGCTGGTCAGGCCGTCTCAGCGCCGGCCGCAACCCGGGCGGTCGGCATTGGCACCGCTGTCGGAGTCGCTGGTGCCGTTGCCGCGGCCGCGGCCGGCCGGATCGGCGTTGGAGCCCGAATCATTGTCGCTGCAGGCGCGGTAGCGGCGGGTGCCGCGTCCATTGCCGGCGCGATCGCCCGAATCATTGTCGGTCAATCCGGTGCGGTTGGCCGGATCGCCCGGATCGCCGTCGGTGATCTGGAGCGCCTTGGCGCTGCCGCCGAGCGCCACCATCGCGCCGCCGCCGATAACGGCGCCGCCGACCACGCGCGTCATGAACGAGCGCCGGCTGACCTTGCGTAAATCCTTCATAGCGATGCCCTCCCCGTGGAAGACATCACTTACGCTTCAAGCCGCGAATTCACAACGATTTTCGCGGCCTTAGCGGCGAGATTGGACCGGGATCGCGCGGCCGCGGCAATGGTGGCGGACCGCTTCGACCAAAGCGAAGTCGCCCGCCTCGCGGGCCATTCGCTCGCCCTCCTCGCAATCGCCGAGGCGGACGGTCTCGCCGACCAGCTCGCCGAGCGCCCGGCCCTGATTGGCGAGCCTGTGTCGGCGGTCGGCGTCGGCGGTGGCAAGGTCCTGCTCCACCCGCCGCTGCGCCTCCGCCTCGCGCCGCATCGCCTGGTCGTTGGCCGTGGCCCAGCCGGTCCACAGGCTGCGAAAGTTCGGCTGGGACGGCTCGGGCGCCGGCGCCGGCGATTGGGCGTGCGCCGGGGCGCTCGCGGCCAGCGCGGCGATCAGGCAGGAACGGACCAGAGAACGCATGCTTCTCCCTCGCAGCCGGAGAAGCACAGCGAACCGATATGGTAGCGGAGGAGGGACTTGAACCCCCGACACGCGGATTATGATTCCGCTGCTCTAACCAGCTGAGCTACTCCGCCCCATCGGCCGGCGCCGGCATTCTCCCGGGCGCGCCGCGGCGCTATAAGAAGCACCGGACCAGCGGTCAACTGGAGTGCCCACGGCCGGAATTCAACCCCGAAAGATGCGTCGCCTCGGTCCGGAACCCGCTGCCCCCGGTGTCGTTTCGTCGGGGAACCAGCGCAGGGAGAGGCCCGCATGGAATTGCTGACACCGCTAGAGACGCTGTGCCGTCTGATCCTTCGAGCCAAGGAGCTCGAGGCGCAGGTGCCCGCGCAGGATCCGGACGAGGATGCCGACGATGTCGACGACCTCGACGATGACGGCGATCAGGCGCTGTCGACGCTCGAGGACGAGCTCAACACCTCGGTCGAGGAGGAGGTCACGGCGGTACTCGACGACCTCGCCGATGACCAGCTTGTCGAGACCGTGGCCCTGGCCTGGGTCGGCCGCGGCACATACGACGCCTCCGAGTGGGAGGACGCGGTGGCGGAGGCGACCGATCTCGATGCCGACGAAAGGATCGACGAGCTGCTCGACATGCCGCTGCTGGCGTCCCACCTCGAGGCGGGGCTCGCGGCGTTCGACTATAGCTGCGAAGGCGTCGGCCAGAACGATTGAGGCAGGACGCCTATCGTCGGGATGATGGCACTTTGTCCTGCAACGCCCTACCCGCGGAACGGATAGTCCCTCACCTTGTCCCACGGCCCGTCCCGGTAGCGCCACGTCGCGAGCGCGCGGACGGCAAGCGGACGAGGCTCGAAGGTTGCGCGCAGTTGCTGCTGCAATTGCCGGGCCAACCGCGGCTCGACCTTGTTCTGGACGGTGACATGCGGCCGCCACGGCGCCTGGTCCTGGGGCGTCAGCAGGCCGTGCAGCGTCTCGGCGAGCTCGGCGTGGATCGCCTCGAGCGCATCGCTGACGACCCTGAGGGCGGTGCCGCCGCCGAGATCGACGATTCCGGCGATTGCCGCGCGCGGCGGCGGGGCGGCCGCCACCTGGGCCAGCCGCGCGGAAAGCTCGCCCTCGGCGCTCGGCGGAAGCTGCCGGAACAAGGTGAGATGGGCGGGGACGCGGTTGAGATCGGCGGGATAATGTTCGCGCCGCATCTGCTGGATCCAGCCATCATCGCCGGGGCCGAACAAGGCGGTGACGATCAGCGGCGCGGCCAGCTCAGACCTCGACCTGGGCGCCGAGCTCGACGACGCGATTGGGCGGCAGCCTGAAGAACTCCATCGCGCTCTCGGCGTTTCGAAGCATCCAGGCGAACAGTTTCTCCCGCCACAGCGCCATGCCCGGCCGCTCCGAAGCGATCAGGGTCTGCCGCGCAAGGAAGAAGCTGGTGTCCATCATCTTGAACTCGGCGCCGCAGCGTTCGACCTTCGCCAGCGCCGCCGGGATGTCGGTTTCCTGCATGAAGCCGTAGCGGATGATCAGCCGATAGAAGCCGCTGCCCAGCTCCTCCAGGTCGAAGCTCTTGTCGCGGTCGACATAGGGCACGTCCTCGATCCGAACGGTGAGCAGCATGACTCGCTCGTGCAGCACCTTGTTGTGCTTGAGATTGTGGAGCAGCGAATGCGGCACCCCCTCGGTCGAGGTGGTGAGGAAGACGGCGGTGCCGGGCACCCGCACCGCGCTCTTGCCGGCGGACTTGATGAAGATCGGCAGCGGGATCGCCGCCTCGTCCATCCGCTCGATCATCAGCTTGCGGCCGCGTGCCCAGGTGGTGAGCATGGTGAAGCCGATCAGGCCGATGAGCAGCGGGAACCAGCCGCCATCCGGAATCTTGGTCAGGTTCGCCGCAAAGTAAGTGATGTCGACGATGAAGAAGATGGCGAGCAGCGGGACAGACGCCCAGGACGGCCATTTCCACAGCGAGAACAGCACGACCGCGAGCAGGCAGGTGTCGATCAGCATCGCCCCGGTCACGGCGACGCCGTAGGCGGCGGCGAGGTTGCTCGAATTCTGGAAGAACAGCACCAGCATGATGACGAGCACCATCAGGGCATTGTTGATCACCGGGATGTAGATCTGCCCGGCCGCCCGCGCGCTGGTGTGGGTGATCCGCATCCTCGGCACGAAGCCGAGCTGGATCGCCTGGTGGGTGACCGAGAAGGCGCCCGAGATCACCGCCTGGCTCGCGACGATGGTGGCCAGGGTGGCGATGAACACCAAAGGCAGGCGAAACCATTCCGGGGCGAGCAGGAAGAAGGGGTTGGTGACCGTCGCCGGATTGTCGATGAGCATCGCCCCCTGCCCCATGTAATTGAGCATCAGCGCCGGCATGACGAACAGGGTCCAGGCGTTGCGGATGGGCTTGCGTCCGAAATGGCCCATGTCGGCATAGAGGGCCTCGGTACCGGTCACGGCCAGCACGACCGAGCCCAGGGCAAGGAAGCCGAGCCATTTGTCGATGAGGAAGAAATTGAGCGCATACCAGGGGTTGAGCGCCCACAGGATGTCGGGATGCTTGACGATGCTGAGCGTTCCGAGCACCGCCAGGGTGGAGAAATAGACCAGAACCACCGGGCCGAACATGGCGCCTACCCGGGCCGTGCCGGTGCGCTGGATCAGGAACAGGCCGACCAGGATGGCGATGGCGATCGGGATGACGAGCGGCTGCAGCCCGGTCTGGACCACCGTCAGCCCCTCCACCGCCGACAGGACGGAGATGGCCGGCGTGATCATGCTGTCGCCGTAGAAGAGCGCACAGGCGAAGACGCCGAGCAGGACGATGCCGGTCGACCAGCGCACATTGGCCTTGCGAGAGATGAGGGCGAGCAGCGCCAGGCTGCCGCCCTCCCCCTTATTGTCGGCGCGGGTAAGGATGGTGATATATTTGATGCTCACCACCAGCATCATCGACCAGAAGATCAGCGAAATAACGCCGTAGACCTGGATCCGGTTGATCGGCAGCGGGTGTGCGCCGGCGAAGGTCTCGCGCAGCGCATAAAGCGGGCTCGTGCCGATGTCGCCGAATACGACGCCGAGCGCGAGCAAGGTCAGGCCGACGATGCTGCCTTGCGGCGCATGGTGCCCGGCGGAATTCTCCGCGGGCGGAAGGGTGGCGGCGCTATCGCTCATCGGTCAGGATCGGAAGAACGTCCGACTTTCCTCTATTGGCGCCCTGACCGTGCCAAGACGGCGCGCGGGTTAGCACCGCCCGACTCCCTTCGCAACGGACGACAACCCCCATGCGCGGCGGTATAGCCCGTCCATTCGCCCAGATACAGGGAGTCCCCTATGCGCGTCGGTGTCCCAAAAGAGATCAAGATCCACGAATATCGCGTCGGCCTCACCCCGGCCTCGGTCGCCGAGCTGGTCGCCGCCGGCCATGAGGTCGTCGTCGAAACCAGCGCCGGTGTCGGCATCGACTTTTCCGACCAGGACTATCTCGACGCAGGCGCGACGATCGCGCCGACCGCGGCAGAGGTGTTCGCCGCCGCCGACATGATCGTCAAGGTCAAGGAACCGCAGCCGCAGGAGATCGCGCTGCTGGAGCCGCGCCACGTCCTGTTCACCTATCTGCATCTCGCCCCGGATCCGGAGCAGACGCAGGGGCTGATCCGGTCAGGCGCCACTTGCATCGCCTATGAGACCGTCACGGCCGACGATCGCTCGCTGCCGTTGCTCAAGCCGATGTCCGAGGTCGCCGGCCGCATGTCGATCCAGGTCGGCGCCCATTATCTCGAGAAGGAGCAGGGCGGCCGCGGCGTCCTGCTCGGCGGCGTCCCCGGCGTCGCCCCGGCGAAGGTGACCATCCTCGGCGGCGGCATATCCGGGGTCAACGCCGCCCAGATGGCGGTCGGCATGCGCGCCGACGTCACCATCTACGACATCTCCAATGCCCGCCTCGCCGAGCTCGACATGTTCTTCGGCAGCCAGATCAAGACCGCCTACGCCTCCCGCGCTGCCATCGCGAAGGCGGTCGCCAAGTCGGAGCTGGTGATCGGCGCGGTGCTGATCCCGGGCGCCGCCGCGCCCAAGCTGGTCACCCGTGACATGCTCGGAACGATGAAGCGGGGATCGGTCCTCGTCGACATCTCGATCGACCAGGGCGGCTGCTTCGAAACCTCGCGGCCGACCACCCACAGCGATCCGGTCTACGAGGTGGACGGGATCATTCATTATTGCGTCGCCAACATGCCGGGGGCGGTCGCCCGCACGTCGGCCTTCGCGCTCAACAATGCCACCCTGCCCTTCGTGCTCAAGCTCGCCAATCTCGGCGCGCCGGAGGCGATGAAGGCGGACCCGCATCTCGCCAACGGGCTCAACGTCTCGGGCGGGAAGATCCGGCACCAGGCGGTGGCGCAGGCGCTGGGGCTCCCGTTCGAGAAGGCCGCCTAGCCCGGGGTCCCGCCCCGCCCGCTAGACGGCGGCTGGTTCGGTGAACTTGATCTGGTTGCCGAAGGGGTCGACGATCCGGAAATCGCGATTGCCCCAGGGCCTGCGCTCGAGCGGCTGAGTGATCCGCGCACCCCGCGAGCCGAGGTCCGACTCGAGCCGCTCGATCTCCTCGACGAAGATATGCAGCGAGACCGGCGTCGACGCATCGCCGTCGCTGAACAGATGCAGCGCGACATCGTCTCTCTGCACCACCGCATAATTGCCCTGGGGCATCCGGCTCATCGTGCGGAACCCTAGCTGCCCGTCATAATAAGCGAGCGCCCGGTCGAGATCGTCGACCGGAAGCTCGGGGGCGGCGCGAACGAGCCGGGGCGCCGGGGCGGCGGTCATCTCATTCTCCTCGTCCGGAGCCTCGAGCGGACGAGAATAGTGGAGACGAGAGACCTTGCCTACTGCTCGTCGAGGCTAGCGGGGCGGCGGGGACGGCGCCGGAGCCGGAGCTGGACCCGGCGCGGATGCACTCGGCGCCGGCGCCAGGCCCTGCATCGCCCGCGCTTGCTGGAGCGCCTGGATCTGCTGCTCGACCATCGGCCGCCAACTCGCGTCGGCAGGCGCATCGGCGAGGATCCGGCGCCAGAGCTGCTCGGCCTGGTCGAAATTGCCCGCCTGGGCGAGCGCCAGGCCGAAATAATAAGGCGGCGCCGGATGCTCGGGCGCGATCCGCTGCGCCCGACGGAACGCCATCTCGGCCGCGGGCGTGATCATGCCGTCGGCATGGGCGACCAGGGCGGAGCCGAGCCCGACCCACAGGTCCGGATCCTGCGGCGAGTCGCGAAGGCCGCTCTGGATCACCTGGACGGCGCCCTGGGTGTCGCCGCGGCGGGCATAGCCTTCCGACATGGTCAGCCAGAAGGAGGCGCGGTCGAACTGGCCCATCATCTCGCCGCGGGTGCGGGCGAAGTCGCTATCGGGCACCGGCTGACGCTCGGGCGGCGGCTTGGGGCTGCCTTCCTGGGCCGGCCGCCCCTGCATGGCGTAACCGGCGAGGGCGACCAGCAGGGTGGCGCCGAGCAGCTGCAGCGCGGCCTTGTCGCGGCGGAAGAAGGGCCACAGAGCCGCCGCGGTGAGGGCGGCGAGCACCAGTATCGAGACCCAACCCATCAGCCGCGCCTCCGACGGAAGCGCTTGCGGGCCAGCCAGACGCCGAGGGCGACCAGCAGAACCGGCGCTGCCCAGAGCGGCCAGGTCACCGGCTCGAGCGGCGGATCATAAGTCACCCAATTGCCGTAGCGCGCGACCAGCCAGTCGCGGATCTGATCGGGCGTCTCGCCGGCCTCGATGCGCTGGCGAATCAGCGCGCGCATGTCCCCCGCCATCTCCGCATCGCTGTCCGCAATCGACTGTCCCTGGCAGACGAGGCAGCGCACCGTCTCCATCAGCGCCTTGGCCTGCCGCTCCTGCGCAGGGTCCGCCAGCTGGGTGTGGGCATAGCGGGCCGCCGGCATGAGCGAATCGGCGAGCGCCGGGGTGGCTGCGAGGGCAAGGCAGGCAAGGAGAGCGCTTAGCATGCCCCTCCCTGAGAGATTCTTCGGGAAGATGCCCCTCATCGCGCGGCCTCCCAGGCGGCGGCCAGTGCGGGCACGTCCTGCGGATTGATCGCGCCGATATGCTGGTGACGGATGATGCCGTTGCCGTCGACGATGAACGTCTCGGGCACGCCCGCCGAGCCTAAGGCGAGCTGGACCTGGCGGTCATTGTCGGCGCCGATCGTCGCGAACGGATCGCCATAGGCGCGCAGGAAGGCGGCGAGGTCCTCGGGGCGGTCGCGAACGGCGATGCCGTCGATCGGAATGCCGCGGCGGGCGAGCGCGTCGAGCTGCGCGGCCTCGGCCCGGCAGGGGATGCACCAGCTGGCGAAGATGTTGACCAGGCGCGGCTGGCCGCGGCGCAGGGTCTCGCTCGACAGGCCCGGGCGGCCGCCCAACGCCGGATCGAGCCGGAATTCCGGCACCGGTTGGCCGATCAGCCGCGAGGGCACGGTTCTCTGCGACGGCGAATAGAGGCTGACGGCGAAGACGGCGAGGAAGACGGCGAAGACCGCGAGCGGTGCCCACAGGATGAGACGGCGGCTCATGCCAGCGCCTCCTGGAGCCGCGGCTGTGGGCTCTTGCGCCGCAGCCGCCCGATCAGGGCGAGCAGACCGCCGAGTGCGACGAGGCCGCCGCCGAGCCAGATCAGGGTCACGAACGGCTTCCACCAGAGGCGAAGCTGCCAGCGCCCCTGCGCGTCCGGCTCACCGATGGCGACGTAGAGCTGGCCGTCCCACACGGTCGCGATCGCCGCCTCGCTGGTCGGTGTCGGCGGTGTGCTGAACATCCGCGCCTGCGGGGCGAGCGCCACCGGCCGGCCGCCGCCGCGGCTGGCGGTGAGCCGCGCCTCAATCGCGGTCCAATTGGGGCCGGCGACCGGCTCGACGCTCTCGAAGCGGACGCTGAACGGGCCGACCCTCATGATCTGGCCGGGGCTTGCCGCCACCAACGTCTCCTTGGTGAAGGCAGCCTCGGAGGCCATGCCGGCCAGGGTCACGGCGATGCCGAAATGGGCGACGACCATGCCCCAGATGAAGAGCGGCGTCCGGCGCAGGTTGCGCTTCCACAGGGGCGCGAGGCTGGCCACGCCGACCCCGGCTGCGAGGACGAGGCCGAGCAAGGGCAGGATGCGGATTCCGGGGACGAGCAGGACCACGAGGAGCAAGGCCGCCGCCGTCACCAGGATCGGCACGGCGAGGCGCTGCGCCAGCGCCTTCAGACGATCGCTCCGCCAGCGCAGCAGCGCGCCGACGCCCATCACCGCGACGAGCACCAGGGCGATCGGCCCGGCGGCGGCGTTGAAATAGGGTGGGCCAACCGAGAGCTTCTCGCCGGTCACAGCTTCGACCGCGAGCGGATAGAGCGTGCCGACGAAGACCACGCCCAGGATCGCCGACAGCAGCAGGTTGTTGACCACCAGCGCGCCTTCGCGGCTGACGAAGTCGAAGCGCGATCCCTCCTTCACCGTGCCGACGCGAAGACCGAACAGCGCCAGTGCGCCGCCGATATAGAGGAGCAGGAGGATCAGGATGAAGGCGCCGCGGCGCGGATCGACGGCGAAGGCGTGGACGCTGGTGAGGATGCCCGATCGCACCAGGAAGGTGCCTATCATAGACATCGAGAAGGCGACGACGGCGAGCATGACCGTCCAGGCCCGCAGGCCGTCGCGGGTGGCGAGGACCGTGACGCTGTGCAGCAAGGCGGTGGCCGCGAGCCAGGGCATGAGCGAGGCGTTCTCGACCGGATCCCAGAACCACCAGCCGCCCCAGCCCAGCTCGTAATAGGCCCAGTAGGAGCCGGCGGTGATTCCGAGGGTGAGGAAGATCCAGGCGCCGAGCACCCAGGGCCGCATCGCCCGGGCGAAGGCGGGGCCGACGTCGCGGGTGATGAGCGCCCCAACCGCGAAGGAGAAGGCGACCGAGATGCCGACATAGCCGAAATAGAGGGTCGGAGGATGGAAGGCGAGACCGGGATCCTGGAGCAAAGGATTGAGGCCGTTGCCCTCGACCGGAACCGGCGACAGGCGGGTGAAGGGATTGGAGGCGAAGAGCAGGAAGGCGTAGAAACCCAGCCCGATCGCCGCCTGGGCGGCCAGGGTGGCGATCAGCGTGTCCTGGCGCAGGCGCCGCTCGAGCAGGGCGACGGCTCCGCCGGCGACCGCCAGCACGGTAATCCAGAGCAGCATCGAGCCTTCGTGATTGCCCCAGGCGCCGGCGAACTTGTACAGCCAGGGCTTGGCCGAATGGCTGTTGGCGGCGACCAGCTGGACCGACAGATCGGTGCGCAGGAACAGCCAGATGAGCGCGAGGAAAGCGATGGCGGCGAGCACGCCCTGCGCCACCGCCAGCGGCCGGACGACGCGCAGCAGCCCTTCGCCGCCCGGCCTGAGCGCGGCCGCGCCGAGGAAGAGCTGCAGCAGCGACAAGGATGCCGCCAGCCACAAGGCCGCAAGCCCCCCTTCAGCGATCATTCGAGCGATTCCGTCTTGTGCTGGCCCTGCGGCCCGAGCTGCGGGGGCATGTAATTCTCGTCATGCTTGGCGAGGATCTCCGTGGCGACGAAGCTGCCGTCCGGCTGAAAGCGGCCTTCGGCGACGACACCGCTATTCTCCTGGAACAGGTCGGGCGTGATTCCGGTGAAGCGGACCGGGATGGTCGACTCGGTCTCGTCGCCGACGACGAAATCGATGGTGACGCCGTCGGGATGGCGCCGGATCGAGCCGCCCCGGACCATGCCGCCGATGCGCACGGCACGATCGAGGGGAAGGCCGCGGCGCTCGACGTCGGCGGGTGCGTAGAAGAAAGCGGCCTGGTCGCGCATCGCCGACATGGCCAGCAGCACCGCGCCGACCACGGCGACGAGGGCGACGACGAGCAGGACGAGACGCTGGTTCTTAGGCTTCACGGCCCCGCCCCAGCTTCTCCGCTTCCTTCTCCGCACGCCGCATCGCGACCCAGCTCCACACGGTCAGGCCGGCGATTCCGGCCACCGCCACGATGTAGGCGCCGATGACGAAAGGCCAGTGGTTCATTTCGCCGCCATCCGCTTCATCCGCGCCTCGATCTTGTTGCGGGCGAGCTCGGCACGCATCCGCATCAGCACGATCGCGCCGAACAGCAGTCCGAAGCCCAGAGCGGCGCCGAGCAAGGGCCACAGCATCGGCCCGGCAATGGTCGATGTGCCGCGCACGAAGCTGATGCTCTGCCCCTGGTGGAGCGTGTTCCACCACACCACCGAATAATGAATGATCGGGATATTGACCGCGCCGACGAGCCCGAAGATCGCGCTCACCCGTCCTTCCCCGCCTTTGTCCTTCTCGGCCGCCGCGAGTGCGACATAGCCGAGATAGAGGAAGAGGAGGACCAGCATCGAGGTCATCCGTCCGTCCCACTCCCAATAGGTGCCCCAGGTCGGCCGACCCCACAGCGATCCGGTGGCGAGGCAGACGAAGGTGAAGGCCGCGCCCGGAACCGCCACCGCCCGCGCGGCCACGGCAGCGAGCGGATGGCGCCAGATCAGTTGCATCAGGCTGGCGAACGCGATGCCGGTCCAGCCACCCATGCCCAGCCAGGCGGCGGGAACGTGGACGTAGAGGATGCGCACGCTCTCGCCCTGCAGCCGCTCGGGCGGCGCGTAGAACAGGCCGAAGGCCAAGGCGACGAGGATCAGCACGGCCCCGGACCAGCCCAGCCAGGCCGTCAGGGGTCGCGCCAATTTGAGGAAACGGGTCGGATTCGCGTAGACGTGCATCGGTCGGCGCCCCGTGTAGCCGAGGCTTGGCCAAACCGGAAGATGGTGGAACCAAAAGGGCAAGTCGGCGTTGCGGGGACCCGCCGCCCCTCCCCTTGAGCTTTGGCCTTTCCTCGCGCAGGGGGGCGAGCTTCATGGACGTTTCCGTCGCTCAGCCGCCGGCGCAGAGCCGCCCGCTCGGGATCGCCGCCCGGCTCGGGGCGGCGCTCGCCTTCGCGGTGATGGCGGCGATGATCAAGCTCTCCCACGAGGCCGGGATCGGGCTCGCGGAGATCGCCTTCTACCGCTTCGCCTTTGGGCTGCCGCCTTTGCTCGCCTGGATGGCGGCGACCGGCAATCTCGGTGCGTGGCGGACGAAACGGCCCTTCGCCCATATCGGCCGCGCCGCGATCGGGCTGACGACGATGGTGATGGGGTTCAGCGCGCTGGGCTACCTGCCCCTCGCCGAAGCGACGACGATCAGCTTCGCGGCGCCGCTCTTCTCGGTGATCCTGTCGGCGCTGGTCCTCGCCGAGCCGGTCGGCCGTCACCGCTGGAGCGCGGTCGCCCTGGGCCTCCTCGGCGTCACCATCGTGATGCAGCCGAGCGGATCGGCGCTGCCGCCGGAAGGGCTGGCGCTCGCGCTGGGCGGCGCGCTCGGGGTCGCCGCGGTCACGATCACCATCCGCCAGATCGGCCGCACCGAGAGCACGCCGACCACGGTCCTGTGGTTCACAGGGCTTTCGACCCTGGTGCTGGGCCTGCTCATTCCCTTCTACGGCGAGGCGCATGCGCCGTCCGAATGGCTGATCCTGGCGGTGATGGGGCTGACCGGCGGCATCGGCCAATTGTGCCTGACCGCCTCGTTGCGCTTCGCGCCGGTCGCCGTGGTGGTGCCGCTCGATTATGTCCAGCTGCTCTGGGTGGTGCTGCTCGGCTGGCTGATCTGGAGCACCCACCCGCCGGCGACCACCTGGGCGGGCGCCGCCGTCATCATCGGCAGCGGCCTCTACACCATCTATCGCGAGCACCGGCTGGGCCGCGACAAGCCGCACCGGGCCGGGCTCGAAGTCTGATCCGTCCGGCCTCACCGAATAAAATAATCGAAAATACCTAGGGTCGGCAAAGGGCGGAGATATCGCTCTAGCCGCTAGTATATTGATTCGGTTCTATTTTCTGCTCGCCCGCTGCGGCAGCGGGTGCCCCAGGGAATGCGTGGACTTCGACCGGCGCGTGCACGACCCGCGCCCGTTTTTCGAGGCGCAGGCACCGCATTCGACCCGCCGCGCGTTGCGCAGGGAGGAGATGGACATGGCAGCTTCGAAAGACCTGAAAGTGGTGATCACCGGCGCGTCGAGCGGGATCGGCGCAGCGACGGCAGAGGCGTTCGCCCGTGAGGGCGCGCGGATCGTCCTCGCGGCGCGCAGCGCGGAGGCGCTGGAGGCGGTGGCCGAGCGCTGTCGCCAACATGGCGCGGAGGTGCTGACGGTTCCCACCGACGTCACCGACGCGGCGGCCGTGGCGGCGCTCGCCCGGGAGGCGCGGAACCGGCTCGGCGGGATCGATCTGTGGTTCAGCAATGTCGGCGTCGGTGCGGTCGGCAAGTTCCACGAAGTGCCGATCGAGGCGCATCACCGCGTCATCGAGTCGAACCTGATCGGGCACGTCAACGACGCTCATGCGGTGCTGCCGATCTTCCTCGAGCAAGGGCGCGGCACCTTCGTCAACATGATCTCGGCCGGAGCCTTCGTGCCGGCGCCCTGGGCCGCCGCCTACAGCGCGAGCAAGTTCGGCCTGCGCGGCTTCTCGCAGGCGCTGCGCGGAGAACTGTCCGCCTATCCCGACATCCACGTCTGCGACGTCTATCCGACCTTCGTCGACACGCCGGCGATGCGCCATGCCGGCAATTATGTCGGACGCGCGACTTCGGTGCCGCCAGGCGTGCTCGATCCTCGCACCGTCGCGAAAGCGGTCGTCCGGCTGGCCGATCGCCCCCGGCCGACGACGGTGCTCGGTGCGCCCGCGGCGGCGATGAAGCTCGTCCAGCTGCTCGCCCCGAATGCGGGCGCCGCCGCGATGAACCTGTTCATGCGCCTCTATTTCGAACGCGCCGGGCGCGCAGCGGTGAGCGCCGGCAACCTCTTCGCCCCGCCCGCCGACGACGGGCAGGTGGACGGCGGTTTTCGCAAGCCGCGGCAGAGGCGTGCCGCCGCCGCGGTTGCGGCGACCCTTGGGGTCGGCGCGATCGTCGGAGGAATATTGTGGAGCCGCCGCCGGGAAGCGGCGGGTTAGCCGAGACGACCGGCATCTCCATCGCCACGCAGGCCGGGCGAAGGACGCGGGCGCCGAGGCCGAGGCAGCTTCGGTCGCTTCGCTCAGGGTCGGCCGATCGCGGGATCCGGCGGGATGGCGAGGGCCCGGACGGGAGCCTCGCCCTGCCCCGGCTCAGCCGCGTCCGATCAGGCGCCGGGCCATGTCGTCGGCGACCGCAGCAGCGTTGCGACCGGTGGCGATGCTTTCGTCCCAGATCGTCTCGAGCCGCCCGGGGATCGCCTCGATCCGTCCGCGGACGGTATCGGCGTCGCCGTCGCCGACATATTCGGTCGAGACGTTGATGATGCCGCCGGCATTGATGACATAGTCGGGCGCGTAGAGGATGCCGCGCTGGTGGATGCGGTCGCCATCCTCGGGGGTGGCGAGCTGATTGTTGGCGCCGCCGGCGACGACGGTCGTGCGCAGGCGCGGGATCGACTGCTCGTCCAGGATGGCGCCGAGCGCGTTCGGGCTGACCACGTCCGCCTCGAGGAAGAGCACCTCGTCCGGCGCGACCACGGTGCCGCCGACCTCGTCGGCAAGGCGGCGGGCGCGATCGCCATCGATGTCGGCGATGCTGAGCCGGGCGCCATCGGCCGCGGCGCGGCGGGCGACCCCGCCGGCGACGCTGCCGGCGCCCTGGAGGGCGATATGGACGCCCGCCAGGCTGTCACGGCCGAGCGCGCGCTTCGCCGCGGCGCAGATGCCGAGATAGACGCCGTAGCTGGTATGGGGCCCCGGATCGCCGCCGACCTCGCCCTCGCCCACCGGCAGGCCGGCAACGTGGCGGGTCTGCTTCGAGATGGCGGAGAGGTCGGCAACGCTCATGCCGACATCCTCGGCCGTGACGTAGCGGCCGGCGAGCGCCTCGACGGCGCGGCCGAAGGCGGCAAGCATCTCCGGCGTCTTGGTCCGCTGCGAATCGGCGAGGATCACCGCCTTGCCGCCGCCGAGGGGCAGGCCGGCCATCGCATTCTTGTAGCTCATGCCGCGCGACAGGCGCAGCGCATCGACGACGGCGTCGCCGGACTTGGCATAGTGCCAGAAGCGAACGCCGCCGCCGACCGGGCCGAGATGGCTGGAATGGATCGCGATCAGCGCGCGCAGGCCGCTCTCCCGATCGTGGATGAACTGGACGAGCTCATGCTCGTCGAAATCGGGAGAATCCCAAAGCGAATCCATTGATTTTCCTGTTTCCCCGCAGGGGGATGATGGGGCGACCGACGGGACTTGAACCCGCGACCCTCGGTACCACAAACCGATGCTCTAACCAGCTGAGCTACGGTCGCCATGCATGTGATGCTGCGGGCACATAGGAGCCGGGGTGGTCCAGCGTCAAGGATCGGAGTCGCCCTGGCTGAGGATCGCGAAGATGCGCTTCGCACCTTGGCAGCCACCGTCAGCTTTCGGCGCATCCATGAGAGCGCCTCGCCTACACGACCAGGCGATATCCGATGCCGGGCTCGTTCCGGATCAGGCTCGGCGTCGACAGATCCGGCTCCAGCTTCCTGCGGACGCCGCGTGCGGCGACGCGGAGATATTCCACATCGCGCTCATGAGCCGGGCCCCAGACGGCGCGGAGCAGCTGAGCGTGCGTGACGACCCGACCTGCATGGCGGGCCAGTTCGGCGAGAAAGCCATATTCCTTGGGTGCCAGATGGATTTCTTCGCCGGACCGGGTGATGCGGCGGGCCAGGAGGTCGATCGTGACGTTGCCGGCGGTGACCACGGGGGCGTCCGTCGCGAGGCGATGGCGGAGCGCGGTGCGGATACGGGCGAGAACCTCCTCGGTGTCGAATGGCTTCGTGACATAGTCGTCGGCGCCGAGATCGAGCGCGATGACCTTCTGGTCGGTCGCCTCTCGCGCCGAGATGACGAGCACGGCGGCGCCGCCGGCCTTCATCAGAGGCACCAGCTCCAGGCCATCCCGATCGGGCAGGCCGAGATCGAGCAGCACGGCCACCGGCTTATCGATCTGGAGCGAGGAGAGCGCTTCCCTCGCATTCTCGGCTTCCACGACACGGTAGCCGGCGCGCTCCATCGCGAGCCCGAGCAATCGGCGGATTGCGCGCTCATCGTCGACGATGAGTATTCTTTGTTCGCCGGTCATGCCGTCGCGCCGGTCTTCACGAGAAGGGTTTCGGGGAACCGGATCATGAAGCAGGCGCCGCGCGGATCGTCGCGATTGAGGGCGGCGACGCCCAGACCCATGGCTTCGGCGAATCCCTTGACGATGGCGAGGCCGAGGCCGGTTCCGCCCTTGCGATCGGAGCCCTCCATCCGGGTGAAGGTCTCGAACACCCTGGTCTCGTCGCCCGGCGGCAGCCCGGGGCCCTGGTCGATGACGGACAGGCTGATGCCGTCCCGCATCCTTCGCGCCGTGACTTCGATGGGTGTCCCGGCATCGGCATATTTGGCGGAATTCTCCAGCAGGTTGATCAGGCAATGGTGGAACAGCTGCGGATCGACTCGGACGAGCGGAAGCTCCGGCGAGACGTCCAGCTTGATCGCATGACCTCCCAGCTGCCGCTTCAGATCGTGCGCGGCAGTGGCGACGGCATCCGTGAGGTCGACCGGCTCGAGGGACAGGCGCAGGGCTCCGGCCTCGATCCGCGCCATATCGAGCAGGTTGGCGATGAAACGGTTGAGCCGTTCGGCCTCGGCGTGGATCGAGGCGATCAGGTCGGGATCGGCCACCTCGGACTGCTTGAGCTCGGAAATCGAGCCGAGGATGGTCGTCAGCGGAGTCCGCAGATCGTGACCTACGGAGGAGAGCAGAGCTGCGCGTAGACGGTCTCGCTCCTTCAGCTGGGTGATCGTGGACATCTCCGCTGCCAGCCCGATCCGCTCCAGAGCCAAGGCGGCCTGGTCCAGCAAGCTGAGAAGCAGCGGGAGCTGATCGGATCGGATCGGATCCCCGCCCTGAGCCCTGGCCAGGCCGAACACGCCCAGCACGTTCTCCCCCGCTGCGAGCGGATGGAACAGCCAGTCGGAAGCCGTCAGCGTCTCCGACCCGCGGCCGGCCGGCTGCCTGTGCTCGAACGCCCAGTGCGCCGCGGCCTGCTCGATCGTCTCCAGGCGGTTTTCCGGCGGCACCGCGGAGACAAGCTCGAGGCCCTTCTTGCTCGGGAGCAGGAGGACGGTGTCGACCTCGAGCAGCCGGCAAACCTCACCGCACAGGATCGTCCCCAGTTCGTTGCGGTCGGTGGTCGTCGTGAGGGACCGGGCGAACCCCGCCAGAACGGCGTTCTGGCCGGCGCTGCGCTGTGCCAGGTCGGCCTGCGCCCGGATGCGCGCGGCGAGCTGGCTGGTCACGAACGCCACGCCAAGCAGCACCAGCACGGTCAGGATATTCTGCGGATCCTGGATCGTGAACGTGTAGAGCGGCGGGATGAAGAAGAAATTATAGGCCAGCGAGGAGAGAAGGCTGGTGAACAGGCCCGTGCGGAGCCCGTAGCGCGTCGCGGCGGCCATGACCGGAATGAGGAAGAGAAGGCCGATATTGGTGATGCTGCCAAGCGCGTAGATGGTAGCGCCGGCGGCGGTGACGAGTGCCACCAGGGCGGCTGAAAGCCCGTAGCCGCTCGGTCTACCCCAGGCGTCGGCGGAGCGGTCGATCTTCTTCGATGGCGGCGGCGCCGTCCCCTGCGGCTCATCGAAGGGAAGAACGTGGACGGTGACGCCGGGCGTTTCACGGACGAGCCTGTCGACGACCGAGCCATGGCGAAGCTCGAACCACCGCGAGCGGGCCGATTTGGCGACCACCAGCTGGGTGGCTCGGGCTTCCTCGGTGAAGCGCTTGATGCCTTCAACGACGTTGGTCGCGGGCACGGACGCGACTTGCGCTCCCAGCTGGCTGGCAAGCCGCATCGTCGCGGCGAGGCGCCGCTGCTCGTCCTCGCCGAACCGGGCGCTGCGCGGCCTCTCGATATGGACGGCGGTCCACGGTGCCCGCTGCGCATCGGCGATGCGCTTGGCCGCCCGTACCAGCCCCTCGGCGCTCGCAAGCTCGCTCACGGCCACGACGATCCGCTCGCCGCCTGCCCAGGTGCCGGCCAGGGCATGGGCGCGAAGGTAATCGAGCATCTGGGCATCGACGGCCTGGGCGGCGCGGCGCAGGGCAAGCTCGCGAAGCGCGGACAGGTTCGACTTCGAAAAGAAGTGGCCGAGCGCCCGCGTCGCCTCGTGCGGAATGTAGACCTTCCCTTCCTTCAGCCGCTCGATCAGCTCGTCGGGCGGAATGTCGACCACCTCGATCTCGGCATTCTCGAGCACGCGGTCCGGCACCGTTTCACGAACGCGAACCTTGGTGAAGGACGCGACGACATCGTTCAGGCTTTCGAGATGCTGAATGTTCACGGCCGAATAAACGTCGATGCCGGCTGCAAGGATTTCCTCGACGTCCTGATAGCGTTTCGGATGGCGGCTACCCGGGGCATTGGTGTGGGCGAGCTCGTCGACCAGGACCAGGGCCGGTCGCCGCGCGAGGATGGCGTCGATGTCCATCTCGGCGAGGGTGCGCCCTTGATACTCGATCTCGCGACGCGGGACGATCTCGAAGCCCTCGACGAGCGCTTCGGTCTCGACCCGGCCGTGAGTCTCGACCACGCCGACGACGACGTCCAGCCCGCCGCGACGGCGGTTGGCGCCGTCGCTCAACATCTCGAAGGTCTTGCCGACGCCCGGTGCGGCGCCGAGAAAGAGCTTGAGACGGCCGCGGCCCTCCTGCGCGGCTTCGCGCAGAAGGGCCTCCGGGGAAGGACGCGGGATTTCGCTTGGGGCGCGCCGGTTCACGGCCGCGATTGTGGCGCCATCCGGTCCAGCTGTCGATTGAGCCGCAACACATTCACATGGGATTCGCCGAGCACGCCCAGAGTAGGGTGATCGATCGACCGTTCGACCAGCTGGCGCAACGCCTGCGGCGGCATCCCGCGCGCCGAGGCGATGCGATCGACCTGCGCCATGGCCATTGCCGGCGAAATGTCCGGGTCGAGGCCTGAGCCCGAGGCGGTCGCCATGTGGGCGGGCACCGGTCCGGTGACACCGTCGGCGCGCGCGGCGGCGACCCGCTCGACGACCGCCGCCTCGAGATCGGCGGACGTGGGACCGAGATTGGAGCCCGATGAGGCTGACGCGTCATAGCCGTCGCCAGCGGCAGAAGGGCGCGGGTGGAAATAGCGGGGCGAGACGAAGCCCTGCCCAACCAGCTCCGACCCGACGATGATGTCGCCTTCGCGAACCAGGCTGCCATTCGCCTGATGCGGGAAAACGGCCTGAGCGATGGCGGTGATCGCGAGCGGGTAGATAAGGCCGGTGATCAGCGCCAGCAGGACGAAGATGCCGATCGCCGGGCGAAGCGCGCCTTTGATGTCGTTGCTCATAGGTCTTTCCTTAAGCGAGGCCGAGGCCGTTGACGGCGATGTCGATGAGCTTGATGCCGATGAACGGAGCGACGATGCCGCCGACCCCGTATATGGCCAGGTTGCGCCGCAGGATCTGCGCGGCGGGCGCCGGGCGGTACCGGACCCCCTTGAGCGCCAGCGGCACCAGTGCCGGGATGATCAACGCATTGAAGATGATCGCCGACAGGATCGCGCTTTGCGAACTTTCCAGCCCCATGACGTTGAAGATGCCGAGGCTGGGATAGAGGATGACGAAGATCGCCGGGATGATCGCGAAATATTTGGCCACGTCGTTCGCCACGGAGAACGTCGTCAGGGCTCCTCGAGTCATCAGCAGCTGCTTGCCGAGGCCTACGACCTCGATGAGCTTGGTCGGGTCGCTGTCGAGATCGACCATGTTGCCCGCCTCGCGCGCCGCCTGGGTGCCGGTGTTCATGGTGAGCCCGACATCGGCCTGAGCGAGCGCCGGAGCGTCGTTGGTGCCGTCGCCGCACATGGCGACGAGGCGTCCTCCGATCTGCTCGCGCCGGATCAGGGCCAGCTTGTCCTCGGGTGTCGCCTCGGCGAGGAAATCGTCGACGCCTGCCTCCGCCGCGATCGCTGCCGCCGTCATCGGGTTGTCGCCGGTGATCATCACCGTTCGTATGCCCATGCGCCTGAGCTCGGCGAAACGCTCGCGCATGCCGGCCTTGAGGATGTCCTTGAGGTGAAGGATGCCGAGGAGGCGCCCGTCACGCTCGACGGCAAGCGGCGTGCCGCCGGATCGGGCAATCTCCTCGGTGATCCGGCGAAGCTCCGCCGCCGCAGCGCTGTCGGCCGCGCCGGGCGTATGGGCCAGGATGGCATCGACCGCGCCCTTGCGGATACGGGATCCGTCGACCTCCACGCCGGACAATCGAGTCTGGGCGGTGAACGGATCGAACTTGGCTTCTTGCGGCAATTGCCGTTCCGGCAGGCCGTATCTCTCCCTTGCCAAAGCGACGATCGAGCGACCCTCGGGCGTCTCGTCGGCGAGGCTGGCCAGATACGCGGCCTCGGCCAGCTCGGTGGCGGAGACGCCGCTCACCGGCCGGAACTCCGTCGCGCGGCGGTCGCCGATCGTGACCGTACCGGTCTTGTCGAGCAGGATGACGTCGATGTCGCCGGCCGCCTCGACGGCCCGGCCGGACTTGGCAAGCACGTTGAAGCGCACCAAGCGGTCCATGCCCGCGATTCCGATCGCCGACAGCAGGGCGGCGATGGTGGTCGGGATGAGCGTGATCAGCAGCGCCGCAAGCAAAGGCACGGCGATCGAGCCGCCGGCATAGGCCGCGAAGCTGGGGATGGTCGAGACCGCGATCAGGAAGATGATGGTGAGTCCGACGAGCAGGATCGTCAGCGCAATCTCGTTCGGCGTCTTTTGGCGCTGGGCGCCTTCGACGAGCGCGATCATCCGGTCGAGAAAGCCCTGTCCGGGTTCCTGTGACACGCGCACCTTGATCCAATCGGAGATGACGCGGGTACCCGCCGTCACCGCCGAGCGGTCTCCGCCCGCTTCGCGGATCACCGGGGCGGACTCGCCGGTGATCGCCGCTTCGTTGACGGAGGCCACGCCTTCGACCACCTCGCCGTCGGCAGGGATCAGGTCGTTGGTCTCGACCAAGACCCGATCGCCCGCCATCAGCCGGGTGGCGGGGACACGATCCCAGACGTCGCCGACGCCGATGAGCTGCTTCGCCCACAGCTGCGCCTTCGTGTCGCGCAGCGAATCGGCCTGGGCCTTGCCGCGCCCCTCTGCCAGCGCTTCGGCGAAATTGCCGAACAGCACCGTCAGCCAGAGCCACAAGACGAGCTGGACCTGGAAGCCGATCGACGCCGCCACGTGACCGGAAGCGAGCAATACGGTGAGCAACAGCGCCACGATCGCGGTCGCGAACATGACCGGGTTGCGGACCAGCTGCCTGGGATCGAGCTTGCGGAAGGACCCGACGATGGCGGGTCCCATCAGCTCCCAGCTGAAGACCGACAAACGCTTTGGAGGATGGTAGGACATGAGTTCGCCCTCTTCAGAAGGTCTGCCCGCGCAGCATCGCGAGCTGCTCGGCACCCGGCCCGAGCGCGAGGCTGGGCAGGAAAGTGAGACCGCCGACGATCAGGATCAGGCCGACGAGCAGCCCGACCCAGAGCGGTCCCGTGGTCGGGAACGAGCCGGCACCGGCGGGAATCGGCTTCTTGGCGGCAAGCGAGCCGGCGATGGCGAGTGCCGGGAAGATCACGAAGAACCGCCCGAGGAACATGGCGATGCCGAGCGTCAGCCCCCAGAAATCGTTGGAGGCGGTGAGCCCGGCGAAGGCCGAGCCGTTATTCCCGGTGCCGGATGAATATGCGTAGAGCATCTCCGACATGCCATGCGGGCCGCTGTCCTGCAGGCCCTCCAGGCCCTGCAGCATGACCGAGGCAAGCGCGGTGAAGCCGAGGATCGACAGCGGCAGGATGGCGATGGCGAGCACCGCCAGCTTGATCTCGCGCGCTTCGATCTTCTTCCCAAGATATTCGGGCGTACGGCCGACCATCAAACCCGCGACGAAGATGGCGAGAATGGCGAAGAGCAGGAAGCCGTAGAGACCGGCGCCGACGCCGCCGACGATGATCTCGCCCAGCTGAATGTTGAACAGCGGAATCAACCCGCCGACCGGCGTGAAGCTGTCGTGCATCGAATTGACCGCCCCGCAGGAGGCGGCGGTAGTGACGGTGGCGAACAGAGCCGAGGCAGCAGGCCCGAAACGAGTCTCCTTGCCCTCCATGTTGCCGCCGGAAGGATCGACGCCCGCCGCATGGTGGATGGGGTTGCCCGAGGCCTCGGCGATGTAGGCGCTCGAGACGCCGGCGGCGAACAGCACCAACATCGCGGCGAGGATGGCCCATCCCTGCTTCGTGTTGCCGACGGCCCTGCCGAACGTCCAGGTGAGCCCCGCGCCAAGCGCGAAGATCGACAGCATCTGGACGAGGTTCGAAAGATCGCCGGGATTCTCGAACGGGTGCGCCGCGTTGACGTTGAAGAAGCCGCCGCCATTCGTGCCGAGCATCTTGACCGCAACCTGCGAGGCCACCGGTCCCAGGGCGATGACTTGCCCGGCTCCTTCCATCGTCGTGGCGGCAACCGATCCGGCAAGCGTCTGCGGAACGCCCAGGAAGACCAGAAGGAGCGCGTAGACGAAGCAGGAGGGCAACAGGATGTAGAGCGTGATGCGGGTGAGATCGGCCCAGAAGTTGCCGAGCTCCCGGGTCTCCCGGCGTGCAAAGCCGCGGATCAGGACGAAGGCGATCGCGATCCCGGTCGCCGCCGAGACAAAATTCTGGACCGTGAGGCCGAGCATCTGGACGAGGTGCGACATCGTCGTCTCGCCGCCGTAGCTCTGCCAATTGGTGTTGGTGACGAAGCTGATGGCGGTGTTGAACGCGACCGGATGAGCGACGCCGGAAAATTCCTGCGGGTTCAAAGGCAGCACGCCTTGCACACGCTGCAGCGCGTAGAGGAACAGGATGCCGATCGCATTGAACAGGAACAGCGCGACCGCATAGCCGCGCCAGCCCTGCTCGCGCGCCGGATCGACGCCGCCGACCTTGTAGAGCAGCCGCTCGACCGGCCCGACGATCGGGCTCAGCCAGGTCCGCCGCCCTTCGTAGATTGCGTGCAGCCACAGGCCGAACGGCTTCGCCATCGCCACGGTGAGGACGATGAAGCCGCCGATGAGGATCCAGCCCTCGGGCGTCGTGTTCGCCATGACGGGGTCCCTTCAGAAGCGCTCGGGCCGCGCGAGCACGGCCACGAGGTAGAGGAGGAGGAAGATCGCGGTGAGGCCGCCCAGCCCGATGTCGAGCGTCATGCGCCGGACTCCTCACCGCCTGCGCCCGGCTCGAATCCGGAGTCGCCAAGCAGCGCGAGGTAGAGGAAGCCGAGCAGCGTCATCCCGAGGATGATGCCGAGCCAGATGAGGTCGGTCATGATCGTCCCTTCTGATCGGAAGCTTGCGGCCCGCGTCGCCGGGACGGTCGCTTCGGCGATGTCCTGGATGGCGCCGCCTTGTGCGGCCTCGACCGCGCCGAGGCCGATATCGACAGGGGCGACATGGACGGTGAGGTTGCGTCGGTCGACCTTCGCTCCGATCGACTCCTCGACACGCCAGCCGCAGGGGCATGTTCGAGGTTGATCGTGCGCCGCGGCACAGCCTTGTCGTTGGACAGCGAGATGCCGCGGACGCGGTCTTGCGACGCCAGCGCGACCCCACCGGCGATGGTGGCCGTCGGCCCAGCTTCCTCCTCCTGCGCGAAGGCGGGCGAAGAGAAAGCAAGGCCGATGGTGCGAAGGGGCGCGAAGCAGGCGCGAGACACGAAAGGTCCTCTCGGTTCCCGGACGCGGAGACGTCCGACCCGGGACCGATTGCGCCTAACCTGCGTTAGGATGCTATATGTGTTGGTCCCTGCCCGCGTAAAGATCGTGTAAAGTCGGACGGATCGTTGAGACAGCCGGGGCCCGGATCGACCTGTTTCATGCAGCTCGAGCCTCGATCTCCACATTAGCACCCCCGCATTGCCCGTTCCCTCCAGGAGGAGGGACTTGAAGATCGACATCGGCGGACGGCCTCAGGCGGCTGGCACTATCCCTTCGGCATCAGGCGGTTCGACAGCGCTTCAGCCGAGAGTCCTGCAAATCGGACGATCTTCAACCGCGCCTTTTCGCCGGAAAGGATGGAGACGGACGAGCGGGAAAGACCGAAATGCTCGGCCAGGAAGGCGACCAGCGCTTCGTTGGCGGCGCCGTCGACCGGCGGCGCGGCGAGCTTGACGGCGAGTGCAACGCGGCCGTCGCCGGTGTCGACGAGGCCAGCGAAGGCGCTACGCTTCGCCCGCGGCGTCACCCGGACGGCGACGCGGACTCCGTCGCCTTCCGAAGTCCAGGGGAGCTGGCTCAATTGATCGTGATGACCCCGTCCACCGCCCGCCATTCGGCCGGGCCGATGAGATGGTTGTGGGCGACTCGAACCGAATGGAGCGCCGCCTCGACCTCGCGGCGCCAGTGGTCGAGGAAGTCGCGCAGCACCGGGAACCGGGGCGCGACGTCGTAATGCTGATAGACGAAGAGCTGCAGGAGCGCGGGGTGATCGGGCATGTAATAGCTGATCTCGACGGTGCTGAGGCCATAGCCCTGGAGCTGCCGCCGGAAATCCTGATCGGAAGCATTCAAACCGAATTCGCTACGCACGTTACGGCTCCTTCTTCAGTCCTTCCCTCAATTCAACTCGCGATCCTTTGTCGGGTTTCTTGGTAACCCGCGCATGGTTAACAAGCCTGAAACGGATCGAGGAGACAAGCCGCTTCGAGCGGGGTGCGCTTGTCCGAATCACGATCGACGAGCAGGTTCGCGCGCCGCATCCGCTCGACCTGGATGCGGCCGATCAATGGCGCCAGCGCCTCGGCGAAGCGGGAATCCCCTGCCCGGCCCGGCGAGACCAGCACGAGCGCCTCGTAGGAGGGCAAGGCTCGACGCGGATCGGCGAGCAGGACGAGGTCGAGCGCGGCGATGCGGCCATCCGAGGAGAAGGCGGTAATGACGTCGGCCGAGCCGTCGGCGATCGCCCGGTACATGAAGGTCGGGCTGTAGGATCGCTGCTCCGCGAAGGCGATGCCGTAGGCGTCGCGGACCGACCGCCATTCCGGCCGGGTCAGGAATTCGAGGTCGGCGCCGAGCCGAAGCCGCGGCGCGGCGCGGGCGAGGTCGTCGAGCGAGGAGACTCCCAGCGCCTCGGCGCGATCGCGCCGCATGGCGAGCGCATAGGCATTCTCGAAGCCGAGTGGGCCGAGCAGACGCACGCCGTCGCGCTCGTCAAGTTGGCGAGCCAGGATCGCCCGCATCTGCCGCGGCGGCGGCGCCTCGGCGCGGCCGAGAATGTTGGCCCACAAGGTCCCGCCATAATCGACATAGACCTGGATATCGTCGGCGGCGAGCGCCTGATAGGCGACGGTGGAGCCGAGATTGTCGCGGCGGCGGGTGCGGTAACCCGCTGCCTGGAGCCGGCGCTCGATGGCGCTCGCCAGGATATACTGCTCGGAGAAGTTCTTGGCGCCGATCGTCACGGTCTCGCCGCCGGGGGCGGCGCCGCCGGCGGGCAGCAGCGCCGCGCCGACCAGCGCCAGCGTCGCCGCGGCACCGGCCCAGACGCGCAGCGGCCTCCGCCGCGCCAGTCCGGATTCGACCAGGGCGAGCAGGCCGTCGACGAGCAAGGCGAGCGCCGCCGCGGCAGCGCAGCCGACCAGCACGCGCACCCAATTCTCGGTCTGGAGGCCGGAGAAGATGAGGTCGCCGAGGCTCGGCTGGCCGACCGTCGTCGCCAGCGTGGCGGCGCCGATCGTCCAGACGGCGGCGGTGCGGATGCCGGCAAGGATGACCGGCGCGCCGAGCGGAAGCTCGACCATCGTCAGGCGCTGGCGCCGGGTCATGCCGAGGCCATTGGCGGCCTCGATCAGGCTCGGCGCAATTCCGCTTATGGCGGCGACACCGTTGCGGAGGATCGGCAGCAGCGCATAGAGGCTGAGCGCGATCAAGGCGGGCAGGAAGCCGAGCGCCGGCACGGCAAGGCCGGTCGCCTCGCCCAGGATTAGCAAAGCGGGATAGAAGAGCGCGAGCAGGGCCAAGGCCGGTACCGTCTGCACGAGGCCCGCAAGGGCGAGCAGAGGCGTTCGTGCGCGGCCATCGGCGGCCGCCCAGATGGCGAGCGGGAGCCCAACGAGAATGCCGAGCGCGATAGCGCAGGCGGACAAGAGAAGGTGTGACCGGACGAGCGTGGGCAGCGCCGCCAGCGCCTCCGACAGAGCCGGGTTCATGCCGGCCCCGCCAGCCCGGCAAGCCGCGCTGCCTGCCGCCGGGGCACTTCGACCAGGGCCGCCACCTCGGGATCGTCGCTGCCGCGAAGCAGCACCGCCGGCGCTGCGTCGGCACGAATGCGACCGGCGATGAGTACGACGATGCGGTCGGCGAGCAGCAAAGCCTCGGCGAGATCGTGGGTGACCATGATGGTGGTGAGGCCGAGCCGGTCGTGAAGGCCTCGCCAGCTGCGGCCGAGCGCATCGCGGGTCACCGGATCGAGGGCGCCGAACGGCTCGTCCATCAGGACCAGCTTCGGCCCCGCCGCCAGCGCGCGGGCGACGCCGACCCGCTGCGCCTGTCCACCCGAAAGCGACGCCGGATAGCGGCCGGCAAAGTCGCGGGGCAGCGCGACCAGATCGAGTAGCTCGGCCACTCGCCCCTCGCGGCCGTCCCGATCGCCGAGCAGCCGGGGAACGATCCAGACATTATCGGCGACCGACATGTGCGGGAACAGGCCGATATCCTGGAAGACGTAGCCGATGCTCCGCCGCAGCGCCGGGGCCTCCAGGGAGCGCACGTCGCGTCCGTCGAGGCGGACCGAGCCCTCGTCCGGCTCGACCAGCCGGTTGATCGTCTTGAGCAAGGTCGTCTTGCCGGAGCCGGAGGGGCCGACCAGGGCGACGAACTCGCCCCGGCCGACCTCGAACTCGACGCGGTCGAGCGCCGGGCGTCCGGCGTGACGGCGCGTGACCCCGGATAGGGCGATCAGCGGCGGCTCAGCCGTCGTCCCGCTCCGCTGGAGAAAAAGGAAAAGGAAGGCGTGGTGGGCGCGGCAAGGATTGAACTTGCGACCCCTGCGGTGTGAACACAGTGCTCTACCACTGAGCTACGCGCCCACGCCTTCGAGCCGATCCGATGTGGTCGTCCGATCGGGTTGCCGGCAGATGGTGCCGCAACAGGCCGCGGTCAATAGCGACGGCGCCGAAGGCTGTCCAGCGGGCGCGGACGCCTGCCGGGTCAGCCGTTGACGGCATCCTTGAGGCCCTTGCCCGGCTTGAACTTGGGCTGGGTAGATTCGCGAATCTGCATCGGCTCGCCGGTGCGCGGGTTGCGACCGGTCGACGCCTTGCGGCGCGAACAGGAGAAGGTGCCGAAGCCGACCAGGCGGACCTCGTCGCCCCGTTTCAGGGCATCGGTGATCGTCTCGAAAACCGCCTCGACCGCTCGGGAAGCCTCCCCCCTGCCGGATCCCGTCACCTCAGCGACGTGGCCGATGAGCTCCTGCTTGTTCATCTCTCCCGAACCCCTGCTTCCCGAATGACTCGCGGCTAGTCGCCGTCGTCCATTTAAAGGCCATGAGGGGGGAGAGAGTCAAAAGGAAAGAGGGTGAACGGGCCGCCGGCTCTTCCTCCCCGGCCTTTGCCGGGGATGTTCGGGTGCGGCTTGCCCCGCAAGCCGCAGTCCTGCCGGAGCAGGGCGGCCCGAACATGACCGCGTGAAACGCGGTGGAGGGGCACTTGCGGCGCTAGAACCCCCTCCACCATGATCAGGTGGGCAGTGCCCCGCACTGCCCAACCATGTCCGGGGGACATGGCGACCTGATCATTTGGCATGGTCCCCCTCCCCGCGAAATCGCGGGAAGGATTGGACTACGTCAGTGCCGGATCGAGCCCGCCGGCCTGTCCTCGCCGTCGCGGCCGAGCTCGGAGGGCGGGATCGCGGCGAGATCGTCGGCCTCGGTCCAGACGATCGGCACGACCGGCGTCGCCAAGGCATGGACGAGCACCTCGTCGACATGGCTGACGGTGACGATCTCCAGCCCTTCCTTGATATTGGCCGGGATCTCGGCGAGGTCCTTCTCGTTCTCGGCCGGGATCAGTACCTTGGAGATGCCGCCGCGCAGCGCCGCGAGCAATTTCTCCTTGAGGCCGCCGATCGGCAGGACGCGGCCGCGCAAGGTGACCTCGCCGGTCATGGCGACGTCGCGGCGAACCGGGATGCCGGTCAGCGTCGAGATGATCGCCGTGACCATGCCGATGCCCGCGGACGGCCCATCCTTCGGCACCGCTCCCTCGGGCAAGTGGACGTGGATGTCCTTGCGGCCGAACAGGCTCGGCTTGACGCCATAGCTGGGCGAGCGCGCCTTCACGAACGAGAAGGCGGCCTGCACCGATTCCTGCATGACCTCGCCCAATTTGCCGGTGGTCCGGATCTGGCCCTTGCCGGGCACGGTCACCGCCTCGATGGTGAGCAGCTCGCCGCCGACCTCGGTCCAGGCGAGCCCGGTAACGGCGCCGATCTGGTCCTCGGCCTCGCTCATCCCGTGGCGGAACTTGCGCACCCCGACGAATACCCCGAGATTGTCGGGCGTGACGGTGATCGCCTCCGCCTTCCCCTCGAGGATCTGGCGCAGCGCCTTGCGCGCAATCTTGGCGATCTCGCGCTCGAGCGTGCGCACGCCGGCCTCGCGGGTGTAGAAGCGGATCAGCGCGCGCAGCCCCTCCTCGGTCAGCGTCAGCTCGCCTTCCTTGAGGCCGTGCGATTCGATCTGCTTGGCGATGAGATGGCGCTTGGCGATCTCGACCTTCTCGTCCTCGGTATAGCCTTCGAGCCGGATGATCTCCATCCGGTCGAGCAGAGGCTGCGGCATGTCCATCGAGTTCGCGGTGGTCACGAACATGATGTCGCTGAGGTCGTAGTCGATCTCGAGATAATGATCCTGGAACTTGCTGTTCTGCTCCGGATCGAGCACCTCGAGCAGCGCCGAGGCAGGGTCGCCGCGGAAATCCTGGCCGAGCTTGTCGATCTCGTCGAGCAGGAAGAGCGGGTTCGACGTGCCCGCCTTCTTGAGGTTGCTGACGACCTTGCCCGGCAGCGAGCCGATATAGGTGCGGCGGTGGCCGCGTATCTCGGCCTCGTCGCGGACGCCGCCCAGCGACTGGCGGACGAACTCGCGTCCGGTCGCGCGCGCGATCGAGCGGCCGAGCGAGGTCTTGCCGACGCCGGGAGGGCCGACCAGGCACAATATCGGGCCCTTGAGCTTGTTGGTGCGGGCCTGGACGGCGAGATATTCGACGATCCGCTCCTTGACCTTCTCGAGGCCATAATGGTCCTCGTCGAGGATCCGCTCGGCCTCACCGATGTCGTGCTTCAGCTTCGACTTCTTGCCCCAGGGGAGGCCGAGCAGCACGTCGAGATAGTTGCGCGACACCGTCGCCTCGGCGGACATCGGCGCCATCGCCCGCAGCTTCTTGAGCTCGGACTGGGCCTTGCCGCGCGCTTCCTTGGACAGCTTGGTGCGCTCGATCTTCCGGGCGAGCTCGGCGAGCTCGTCGCCTTCCTCGCCCTCGCCGGCATTGCCGAGCTCGCGCTGGATCGCCTTCAATTGCTCGTTCAGATAATATTCGCGCTGGGTCTTCTCCATCTGGCGCTTGACGCGCGAGCGGATCTTCTTCTCGACCTGGAGCACGCCCAGCTCGCCTTCCATGAAGGCGAAGGCCATTTCGAGGCGCCGGACGGCATCGAGCTCCGCGAGCAAAGCCTGCTTGTCCGACACCTTGATGTTGATGTTGGCGGCGACCGCGTCGGCGAGCTTGGACGGCTCCTCGATCTGGCCCAGCTGGACCGCGGTCTCGGCCGGGAGCTTGCGGTTCAATTTCGAATAATTCTCGAACTGCTCGACGACCGAGCGCATCAGCGCCTGGACCTCGGCGCCGTCGGGCTCTTCGCCTTCGATCAAGTCGATCTCGGCGGCGAGATGGGTGCCTTCCGGCTTCAGAGCCTTCAGCGACGCGCGCTGGCGGCCTTCGACGAGGACGCGCACGGTGCCGTCGGGGAGCTTGAGGAGCTGCAGCACGGTGGCGACGACGCCAAGGTCGTAGAGCGCCTCGCGGTCGGGATCATCCTCGGCCGGATCGAGCTGCGACACCAGGAAGATGCTCTTGTCCGCGGCCATCGCGCTTTCGAGGGCGGCGACGGACTTGTCGCGGCCGACGAAGAGCGGGACGATCATGTGCGGGAACACCACGATGTCGCGAAGGGGAAGGACGGGATAGGTCGTGCTCATCGATACTCCACTCTCGTGCGCCCGTGCTTTCGTCGCCGCATCGTCGGTGTTCGCCGCACGACGCTTCGTTCGGAACGCTTGTCCCGTCATATGGGGCCATTGCCTTCGCGCATCAATGAAGGCCGTTCAGGCGCGGGGCAGTCGGCCTTAGCAATTGACCGCCTCAGGGCCGGGGTCTAGAATTTTCATCCTGTTGGGGAGGTTTCGATGTTTCGTGCGCTCATCATCGCCGCGCCGCTGATGCTGGTCTCTACGACGCTGCCGCTGGCGTCACCCGCGCTCGCGGCGCAGTCCGACGAGAATCAATGCCCGACGTCGAACGAGCGCCGCAGCCGCGGCCGCGCGATCGGCGGCATGCTCGGCAGCATGGCGGGGATGTTCGGCGGCCGCGTCGGCGGCGCTGCCAGCACCGTCACCTCGATGCTTCCGGTCGGCGAGCTGCTCGGCGAGGCGATCGCTAGCCTGCTCGACCAGTGCGAGCAGCAGAAGGCGGCAGCCGCGACCGAGGAAGCGGTCCGCGGCGGCGTCGGCACGACGGTCGAGTGGGAGAGCGAGACACGTCCGGGCGTGCGCGGCCAGTCGGTCGTCACCGCCCAGGCACCTGAAGCCGGTGGCGGCGACTGCATGACCGTCACCGACATCGTCATCGTCGACGGCGAGGAGACCCGCGCGCCCAAGCAGATGTGCCGACGGCCGCCGTCGACCCGCTACGTTCGCGTCTGAGGAGAGACATGCGCAAATTCGCGTCCCTGCTCGGCCTGGCCGCGCTCTTGTCGGCGCAGGCCGCGCAGGCTCAGATGGATCCGAGCAATCCGAGCTGCCCGACCAGCCTGAACGTCTCCAACTATCGGGAGATGCGATTCACCCCGCAGGAGGTGGACGGCCGCCGAGTCCTCCTCGCCGAAGGCTATATCGACGACGGCACCGCCGAGCGGCTGCAGGCAGCGCTCGATGCCAATCCGGAAATCAACGAGATCTGGTTCCGTTCTCCCGGCGGCGATGCGCGCGAGGGCAATGAGGCCGGCCGGATCATCCGCGACAACGGCATGATCACCCGCATCCCGCAGGGATGGACCTGCTTTTCCGCCTGCAACTTCATGTTCATGGGCGGCATGGCCCGGTTCGTCGATCCGGGCGGGATCTTCATGGTCCACATGTTCACCCATACCCAGGACCGGGACGCGATCCGGGGTAGCGTCGCCCGCGGCGAGGACAGCACGATCGGCCTCATCGCCGAGGTCGAGCAGAGCTCCGCCTTGCTCGCGACCCAGGACAACGACTTCCTGATCCGCATGGGCGTCTCTCGCGACCTGCTCACCAACGTCATGTACCAGGTGCCCTCGGTGGCGAACGCCCAGAGCCGCGAGACCCGGCGCTGCCTCAGCCAGCAGGAAGTGCTTCGGTACAATGTCGCCACCGAGATCATCGAGCAGGACCGTCCGGGCGGCAACGCGAAGTAGGCGGCACGGCCGCCGTTCCGCCAAAGGCCATAACGCGAACGCTGCTACATACGACCGCGCCTTTGTCGCACCGCGCTGTTCCTGCTCGCGCCCGCCATTCTCCACGGCAACGACGCGTCGCAGGCTCCGGCGGTAGGTGCCCACTGCCCCGCCTGTACGAAAAGAAGAAGCGTCGCGGTCAAGATTCCAGGAGGATCATCGCCGCGCGATCATCTGCCCCCACTTGAGTTTCGTCAGAAGAACGGCATTCTGAGCTCCGCGATCGGGGGGCTCATGCTGCGCTACATCTTCATTCTTCTGCTCGTCCTGGCGGCCGCGCCGACGGCGGCTCGCGCCCAGGCCGAACCCACTATCGCGCCGGCCCCGGACTGGGTGGAAGCGCGCGCCCTGCCCGATCCCGATCCCGCGCGTCGGGACCGGCCCGGACAGATCCTGCTGGTCGACGCCCAGACCTATTATGGGCCCGACGCCCACGAATATTATCTCGAGATGGCGGCGCTGGTGCAGACCCAGCAGGGCCTCCAGGGCTTCGGCGACATCGTGCTGCCGTGGCGGCCCGAGCAGCAGGACCTCATCGTCCACAAGGTCCGGATCATCCGCGGCTCGAACGTCATCGACCTGCTGGCGCAGGGACAAACCTTCACCGTTCTGCGCCGCGAGAACAATCTCGAAGCGGCGATACTCGACGGCGTCCATACCGCGGTGATGCAGGCCGAGGGGCTTCTCGTCGGCGACGTCCTCCACTTCGCCTACACGATCCGCCGCCGCGCCGGCGCCCTCCCGCTCCGCGGCGAGAGCTTCTTCGCGCTTCCCTACGGCTCGCCGATCGAGCGCTACCATATCCGCCAGATCTGGCCCGAGGGCGTGACCATGCGCTGGCGCGGAACCGAGCGGATGGACGCCGCGCAGACCCGCCGCACGCCGCTGGGGACCGAGTTGAGGCTCGATCTCGAGGATGCCGAGGGACCGCTGCCGCCGGAAGGCGCCCCAGGCCGCTATGCCCTTCCCACGATGTTCCAGATCACCCAGTTCGCCGGCTGGGAGGAGATCAGCGCCCTGGTCGCACCTTATTACGAGGAAGCGAGCCGGCTGTCCCCCGATTCGACGCTCCGTGCCGAGGCCGAGCGGATCGCAGCGCAGCATGCCGCACCCGAAGCCCGGGCGATGGCGGCGCTGCGGCT
Source organism: Sphingosinicella terrae (assembly GCF_003347635.1). Lineage (GTDB taxonomy): Bacteria > Pseudomonadota > Alphaproteobacteria > Sphingomonadales > Sphingomonadaceae > Allosphingosinicella > Allosphingosinicella terrae. The sequence goes on along the minus strand of NZ_QDFY01000001.1, from coordinate 449,226 downwards.
GGTCCAGGACGACATACGCTATTTCGCCGTCGTCATCGGCGACGGCAATTATCTGCCCGCGCCCGCCGCGGAGACCTGGTCGCGCCGCTACGGCGACTGCAAGGCCAAGACGGTGATGCTGGTCGCCCTGCTGCGGGCGCTCGGCATCGAGGCCGAGCCGGTGCTCGTCAGCGCGCGGATGAACGACGGGCTCGACCAGCGATTGCCTCAGATGGGCCAGTTCGACCATGTCATCGTGCGGGCCCGGATCGGCGGCCGCTCCTACTGGCTCGATGGCACCAGGACGGGTGACCGCAGCCTCGCCGTGCTCTCCTCGACGACGCTCGGCTGGGGGCTTCCCGTCCGGCCCGGTGGCGCGGCCCTCGAGGCCCTGCCCTACACGCCGCCGGCAGAGCCGCTGATGAGCTACGCCGTCACCTACGACGCGGCGAGCGGCTTCGGAGAGACGACACCGTTCGTCATCGAGACTATCTGGCGCGGAGACATGGCGATCGCGATCCGAACGGGCGTGTCGCAGATCGGCCGGGAGGAATATCTGCGCCAGACGCGGGAGGCGACCCTCGACCTCGCAGGAACCGACGAAAGCATCACCGACGCCACCCTCGACGACGACCCCGAAGCGGGCACCTTCACGCTCGTCGTCAGGGGCAGGTTGAAGATGAACTGGGGCCGCAATCCGGGCGTGACCTCCCATCGCTTCCGCTTCGACAACAGCACTATCGATTGGGATGCCGATTTCGAACGGCCCGACGGTCCATACCAGGACGCGCCCTACGCGCTCTCGGCGCCCGGCTTCATGGAGATGGTCGAGACGATCATCCTGCCGCAAGGAGGCCGCGGCTTTTCGATCGAGGGCGAGAGCTTCGAACGGGTCGTCGCCGGCACCCGGCTCAGCCGACGGCTGCGCATCGCCGACGGACGAGCCGTCTCCCGCACGCGCTTCCAGCATGTCGCGCGGGAGATTCCGGCCGAGGTGGCGCGTGCGAGCGTCGCCGCGCTGCGCGAGATCACCGACGACAGCGCCTTCCTCATCGCTTCGGCAGCCGTGCCGATCCAAACCGCTTCGTCGGCAGACGAGGGCGACGAGGCTTCGCCCACGACCGCCTCGAGCCTCGTCGAGGCAGGCTATCGCAAGATGGGCGCGGGCCAGCTGGAGGAAGCGCTCGCCGATTTCGATCAGGCGCTCACGCTCGCACCCGACTGGGCCACCGCTCATGCCAATCGCGGCATCGCGCTGGTCCATCTCGGGCGACTCGACGAAGCCGGCGCCGCGCTGGCGAACGCGATGCGCCGGGACCAGAGCACCTTCGTCGTCCATCAGGGATATGGATTGCTTCACCTCGCCCAGGGCCATCCGGAAGACGCGGCGCGTTCACTAACTCGATCGATCGAGCTCGATCCGGACAATCGCTACAGCCTCGGCCGCAGAGCGGAGGCCTATCTGCGCCTCGGACGCCTCGACGCCGCGATGGCGGATCTCCAGGCGATCCTGGGCCATGAGCCCGGACATGTCGGCGCGCTCGTCCTCAAGGCCCAGATCCATGCCATGCGCGACGAAGCGGACGAAGCGGCGGCCGCCTTCGCCGCCATCCCGGCCGAGGCGAACAGCGATCCATGGCTGCTCGGGCAGCGCGCGCAGGTGATGGCGGGCCTCGGCCGACCAGAAGAAGCGCGAACGGCCCTTGCCGAGGCCCTTCGGGCGCTCGACTCCCACGCCGTCACGGCCGGTCTTCAGCCCTACGAGGTGCAGGCCGTCCGGGCCCAGCTCCTCGCCGACGCCGGCGACGCCGAAGGCGCGGTGAACGCGATCAGCGCAGCGCTGGCAGTGGAACCCGAGAATCGGCTGCTGCTCAACTCGCGCTGCTGGATCAGGGGGACCCTCAACGTCCAGCTCGACGAAGCGCTCGCCGATTGCGACGGCGCGCTTCGTTCCGAAGCCAATGCGCCGACCCTCGACAGCCGTGCGCTGGTCAAGCTTCGGCTCGGGCGAACCGAGGAAGCGATCGCCGACGCCGACGCGGCCCTGGCGCTCCAGCCGCTTCAGGCCGCCTCGTTGTATGTCCGCGGGGTCGCGCGCATCCGCAGCGGCGCGCGTGAAGCCGGGGAGCAGGATCTTGCCGCGGCACGGCGGCTGCAGTTCGACATCGACAGCGAATATCGGCGCTACGGAATCACGCCCTGAGCGGCCGAGGACGCAAACGAAAACGGGCGCGCCCGGCCGGCGCGCCCGTTCGAGACAGAAGCGATTTTACGCTCAGGCGGCGTCTTCGGCCTTCTTCGCGTAGATCCGCACCGGCTCCTTGCGGCCTTCGACCACGTCCTTGTCGATCAGCACCTCGTCGACGCCGTCCATCGAGGGCAGGTCGAACATCGTGTCGAGGAGGATATTCTCCATGATCGACCTCAGGCCGCGGGCGCCGGTCTTGCGCTCGATCGCCTTCTTCGCGGTCGCGATGAGGGCGTCGTCGGTGTAGCTGAGCTTGACGTCCTCCATGTCGAACAGCTTCTGATACTGCTTGACGAGGGCGTTCTTGGGCTCGCGCAGGATCTTGACCAAAGCGTCGGTGTCGAGGTCCTCGAGCGTCGCGATCACCGGCAAGCGGCCGACGAATTCGGGAATCAGGCCGAATTTCAGCAGATCCTCCGGCTCGGTATGGCGAAGCACCTCGCCGGTCCGGCGCTCGTCCGGTGCGGCGACATGGGCGCCGAAGCCGATCGACTTGCCCTCGAGCCGGTCGCCGATGATCTTCTCGAGGCCGGCGAAGGCGCCGCCGCAGATGAACAGGATGTTGGTCGTGTCGACCTGGAGGAATTCCTGCTGCGGATGCTTGCGGCCGCCCTGCGGCGGAACGCTCGCGGTCGTGCCTTCCATCAGCTTCAGAAGCGCCTGCTGGACGCCCTCGCCCGACACGTCGCGGGTGATCGAGGGGTTGTCCGACTTGCGGCTGATCTTGTCGATCTCGTCGATATAGACGATGCCGCGCTGCGCCCGCTCGACATTGTAGTCGGACGACTGGAGCAGCTTCAGGATGATGTTCTCGACATCCTCGCCGACATAGCCCGCCTCGGTCAGCGTGGTCGCGTCGGCCATGGTGAAGGGCACGTCGAGGATCCGCGCCAGCGTCTGGGCGAGCAGGGTCTTGCCGCAGCCGGTCGGGCCGACGAGCAGGATGTTCGACTTGGCGAGCTCGACGTCGCCGCCCTTCGCCCCGTGAGCGAGACGCTTGTAATGGTTGTGGACCGCGACCGAGAGCACCCGCTTGGCGTGGTGCTGGCCGATCACATAATCGTCCAGCACCTTGCAGATCTCCGCCGGCGTCGGGACGCCGTCACGGGTCTTCACCAGCGCGGACTTGGTCTCCTCGCGGATGATGTCGTTGCAGAGCTCGACGCACTCGTCGCAGATGAACACGGTCGGGCCGGCGATGAGCTTGCGCACCTCGTGCTGCGATTTCCCGCAGAACGAGCAATAGAGGGTGCTCTTGCTGTCGCCGCCGCTGAGCTTCGTCATAATCTTCCTTCAGACCGGATTCCGGTCCGCCTTACACATCCGCCGGCATCCTGACGGCAAATTAGCACAATCACAATGGCCTAAAGGTTAAGCCGCCTTGGCCGCTTCCTCATCCGAGGGAACCGGCCGCCGCTCGAAAACCTCGTCGACCAGCCCGAACGTCTTGGCCTCGTCCGCCGAGAAGAACTTGTCGCGCTCGACATTGCGCTCGATCTCCTCGAGCGCCTGGCCTGTATATTTGGCCATGAGCTCGTTCATCCGGTGGCGGATCCGCAGGATCTCCTTGGCCTGGATCTCGATGTCCGAGGCCATGCCCTGGGCGCCGCCCGACGGCTGGTGGATCATGATCCGCGCGTTGGTGAGCGCGACCCGCATGCCGGGCTCGCCGGCCGAGAGGAGGAAGGCGCCCATCGAGGCGGCCTGGCCGATGCAGACCGTGCCGACCTTGGGACGGATATATTGCATCGTGTCGTGCATCGCCATGCCCGCCGTGACGACCCCGCCCGGCGAGTTGATGTACATGTAGATGTCCTTCTTCGGATTCTCCGACTCGAGGTAGAGCAGCTGGGCGGTGACCAGCGTCGCCATATGGTCCTCTACCGGCCCGGTGACGAAGACGATCCGCTCCCTCAGCAGGCGCGAGTAGATGTCGAAGCTGCGCTCGCCGCGGTTCGATTGCTCGATGACGATCGGGACGAGGCCGCCGATAATGTCTTCATGGTCCATAAGGGGGGGAGAATCCTGACTCGTTGGGATGCGGTGAACATCGGAGCAAAGCGGCGCAGGTTCAAGCCCCCGCGCCCGCCTTGCGCCGAGGGATGCAACGCCGCTCGCGCCGTTCGGCTCCCGGCGCCCTCCCCGCCCCTCACATGCGGACGCTGGCCCGGGCATAGATGAAGGTGCCGGGGACGTCGTAGGTGGTGGGATCGAAATTGTTGAGCCCGCAGGTGATGCAGGGCGGCGGATCGACGTCGAACAGGTTGTTCGCGCCGAGCGCGAAGCCGAAGCGATCGTCGATCTGCCAGCGCAGCTGGACGTCGGTGTAGAAGCGCGAGCCCAGGCGGCCGCCATTCTCGTCGACGCCGCTGATGTAGCGGCCGGTCAGCGAGGCGCCGAAATCGTCCAGGCTCCAGTCGAGGATGCCGGTCGACTTGAACTTCGGGAAGGCCTGGTCGGGACTGCCCTGCTCGGTGCCCTCGCGCTCGATCACGGTCACGCCATCGGTCGACGGGACCGCCAGGCTGTAGTTGAACAGGAAGGTGCTCGCCCAATAGAGGCCGAAGGTGCCGGCCCCGGTCTCGGCGGTGCGGAAATTGAGGACGACGTCGAGGCCGTCCGTCTCGATGCTCGACACGTTGAGGAGGAAGTTCTCGATCCGCGCGATCTGGCCCGAGGCGGTGCGGGTGATAGTGTCGCAGCTGAACTCGTCCAGCGTGGTGGCGCAGCGGCCGAGCAGGACGCCGCCCGGAATCGCCTGGATGGCGCCGTCGACCCGGATGTTGAAGTAATTGGCCTCGATCGAGAGCCGCGGCAGGAAGGAAGGACGCCAGACCATGCCGGCACCCCAGCTTTCCGAAGTCTCCGGCTCGAGCGTGTCATTGCCGCCGGTCAGCACCGAAATTTGCGGGTTGAGCTGGGTGTAGCTGCCATCGGCGGGCACGCCCTGGGCGATGCAATTGGCGCGCACGGTGGCGGAATTGTTGAAATTCTCCGGCGCGGTGCTGTCGCTCGAGCAGGGATCGGAGATCTCCTGGTCGAAGCGCGACGGCGTCCCGAACAGTTCGCCGATGCTCGGCGCGCGGAAGCCTTCGGCCCAGCTGCCGCGGAACAGCAGGTCCTCGATCGGCTCCCAATTGACGCCGGCGCTGAACGTGGTGGTCGATCCGGAGGTCGTATAATCGGAGTAGCGCGCGGCCCCGGTCAACTCGAGCCGATGGAAGAAGGCGGTGTCGGCGAGCAAAGGCAGGCGAAGCTCGGCATAGGCCTCGTCGACATTGTAGCTGCCTCGGGTCGGCTGGGCCGGAATGTCCGAGCCCAGGCCCGCGGCGACGATCGGATCGGGATCGAACCGGCCGCTGAGGTCGCGATGCTCGACGCCGAAGGCGATGCTGGCGGTGCCGCCCGGCAGCTGGAACAGGCCGCCGCTGACATTGGCGGAGACGTCCCAAATCTCCTGACGGCTGCTGTCGCGCTGGGTGAAGGCGACATATTCGAGCATCGCCGGAGTGATCGAGCCGAGGCCGCCGAAGATGTTGAACGGCACGCAGGGCGCGGTGCAGGCGGCGAGCGGCCCGAGCGCGCGGGCGAGATTGGCGGCGTTGATGTTGCCGCGGACCTCCTGCTCGGCATCGTTGCGGCCCCACAGCCCGTTCACGTCCCAATACCAGTCGTTGCCGAGCAGCTGGAAATCGCCCTCGAGCGTGCCGGCGACATAGTAAGTGTCGACCGTCTGGTCATATTGGCGCGGCCCGCCCTCGACGACGCGGCGGCCGATGAAGGCGTAGGTGCCGGGCTCGAGCGTGACTCCGAACGGGTTGAAGGGATTGGTCGCGTCGATCGAGATGGTGTCGAGCAGATTGCCGTTGCCGGCGTCGGGCCCGACGAAGAGCGGCAGCGGCGCCGCCTGGTTGCGCGAGTTGCGCCGGTTGTAGACGCCACGCAGGTTCAATTCGGCGAAATCGCCGAACTGCTGGGTCACGTTGACGAACCCGCCATAGCGCTCGAGCGGGATCTGGATGAAGTTGAACGGCGCGAAGTTGAAGCGGTCCGGCGTCGTGAAGGCGCGGAAATCGCTGGTGGGATCGGTCGGATCGAGAGGATTGAAATCCGGGCGTCCGGTCAGCACCGGCGCGCGCAAGGTGAGGTCGTTGTCGAGCACGATGAAGCGCCCGTTAGGCGTCCCCGAGCTGCACGAGGCGTCGCAGGCGGTGGCGCCGGGGGTCGGGAAGAGCGAGATCGAGCGGTTGCCCGATCCGATCGGTTCCTGCCGGACATAATTGCCGCCGATGACGATACGGGTCCCGCTCTCGCTGGAGCCTGTGCCCCAGCTCAGCTGGAGGTTCTGCGAGGCGCCGTCGCCCTCGTCCATCACGCCGAACTGGGCGGAGGCGCGGAAGCCCTCCTGCTGCCGGCGGGTGATGATATTGACGACGCCGGCAATGGCATCCGAGCCGTAGATGGCGGAGGCGCCGGACTGGAGCACCTCGATCCGCTCGATCATGCTCTCGGGGATGGCGTTGAGATCGGTCGATCCCGGGACGCCGCTCGCCGAGGCGGCGTTGACGAAGCGCATGCCGTCGACCAGCACCAGGGTCCGCTTCGAGCCGAGGAAGCGAAGATCGACCTCGGCGGCGCCGGCGCCGACACCGCCGCCATCCGGCGGATTGCCGAAATTGCCGCTATTGTTGAACCGGCTGTTGAGCGCACCGCCGGCGCTGGGCAGGCGCTGGAGGACGTCGGCGGCAGAGGTGAGACCGGTGCGGTCGATCGTCTCGCGATCGAGGAAGATGACCGGCTGGTCCTGATCGAGCGGATCGCGGCGGATGCGCGAGCCGGTGATGAGGATCGATTGCTCGCCCTGCGCCGCCTGGCCGTCGGTGGGCGCTGCCGCCTCGTCCTGGGCATGCGCCGGACCGGCGAAGATGGCGGTCGCGGCGGCGATCGCGAAGGTGGCGGCTCCGGCTCTCAAGGTGCACGAGAGATTGGTCATGTCCCTTCCCCTTCGAAGGGCCGATGGCGGACCGCGCCGCGGCCGTCCGCAAGTCGGCCGCAGCGGATGATACAGGAAGCGGCCGAGTCGAGCGCGGGGGCAGGAAAGAAATAATAGAGACGTTGCCGAAAGGATACAATTGTCCAGCCGGTGGGGACAAGCGATGTCCTACCAACAGACCAAAGTCGCGACCGGGGCGGTACTGCTACTGAACTGCTACAGCATTCGCCGCATATCCCGAACGGGCAATAGCGGCGCAGGCTCTTCTTGCATCCCGTAGCCTGCGGACGCGGCCGGCCCGACGACGCGGCCCCTGCCCGACTTCAGCGCCGATCGGCGCCTGGGGCCGGCAGGCCGAGATAATGGAGGCGGCGAATCTCGCGCCGGCCGCGGGTGACGGTGTCGAGGATGAGGCCGGCGAAGAAGCTCAAGGCGGCGAGCAAGGTGAGGCCGGTGACAAGGATCGCGGTCGGAAAGCGCGGCACCAGGCCGGTCTCGATATAGGTGAGGATGAGCGGAACGGAGAGGACCACCGCCAGCGCCAGCAGGAACAGGCTGAAGCTGCCGTAGAAGATGACCGGCCGCTCGATGCGAAACAGGTTGAGGATCGTCTTCATGATCCGCCAGCCGTCGCGATAGGTGGACAGCTTCGAATGCGATCCCTCGGGACGGGCGCCGTAGACGGTGACCACCTCCCCCACCGGCATGGCGAGCTCGAGCGCATGGACGCTGATCTCGGTCTCGGTCTCGAAGCCGCGCGCGAGTGCCGGGAAAGACTTGGCGAAGCGGCGCGAGAAGACCCGGTAGCCGGAGAAGATGTCGCTGAAGCTGCGGCCGAACAGGCTGGCGAGCAAGGCGTTGAACAGCCTGTTGCCGATCCGGTGGCCGCGGCGATAGGCCTCCTCGACCTCGGACTGGCGGGCGCCCACGACCATGTCGAGCTGCTCGTCGATCAGCTTGCGGATCAGGGTCGGCGCGGCGGAGGCGTCGTAGGTCGCGTCGCCGTCGGCCATGACGTAGATATCGGCCTCGATGTCGGCGAACATCCGCCTCACGACATGGCCCTTGCCCTGCATGCGCTCCGAGCGGACGATCGCGCCCGCTTCGGCGGCGACGTCGCGGGTGCGATCGGCGCTGTTATTGTCGTAGACGTAGATGAGCGCGTCCGGAAGCGCCGCGCGGAAACCCGCGATCGTCTGCGCGATCGCCGCCTCCTCATTGTAGCAGGGCAGCAGCACGGCGATGCGCGGCAGCCCGGCGCGGCTCGCCGGGTTGAACTGGGCCTGGGGGTTCGGAACCGACATGGCGGCCGCTCTAGCCGGGAAAGGTGAGCTTGTCTTTAAGACGAGCGGGATGTCGCGGCATGAGACGCCTCCCCTCACGGTAGAAGCCTCCCCCTTGATGGGGGATGTTGGTGGGGGTGGAGTTTCCGCCGGCACTGAGCGCGTGGGGTCTCCACCCCACCCAACCCTCCCCATCAAGGGGAGGGCTTAGGCAGTGAAGGCGACGGCGCCGCGACGAAGCAGCCTCAGCTCTTCTTGGCGGCCTTCTTCGCCGGCTTCTTGGCCGGGGCGGCTTCGGCTTCGGCGGCGGGCGCCTCTTCCTTGGCGGCCTTGGGCTTGGCGGCCTTCTTCGCAGGCTTGGCCTCGGCCTCGGACTCCGCGGGCGACGCCTCGGCCTTGTCCTCCGCCTTCGCCTTCTTGGCGGCCGGCTTCTTCGCCTTGGGCTTGGCGCCATGATCGTGATCATGGTCGCCGCAGCCGGGGCCGTGGACATGGCCTTCCTCGGCCTCGATCGCCGCCTCGAGCTCGTCGCGGCTCACCGATCGCTCGCTGATCTCCGCTTTCTCGAACAGGAAGTCGACGACCTTGTCCTCGAACAAAGGCGCGCGCAGCTGGGCGGCCGCCATCGGCTCGTTGCGCAGATATTCGACGAACTTCTGCCGATCCTCGGGCCGATATTGCTGGGCGGCCTGCATGACCAGCTGGTTCATCTCCTGCTGGCTGACCTCGACGCCGTTCTTCTGGCCGATGTCGGACAGGAGCAGGCCCAGGCGGACGCGGCGCTCGGCGATCCTGCGATAATCCTCGCGCTCCTTCTCCATCTCGGCGCGGGCGGCCTCGGCATCCTCCTCGTGGCTCGCCTCATGCTCGAGCTGCTGCCAGATCTGGTCGAACTCCGCCTCGACCATCGATCCCGGGACCGGAAAATCGTGGGCGGCGGCGAGCTGGTCGAGCAGCTGACGCTTCATGTGGGTGCGGGTGAGGCCGTTCAGCTCCTGCTCGACCTGGTTCTTGAGCAGCTCGCGCAGCTGGTCGATGCCTTCGAGGCCCATCGACTGGGCGAACTCATCGTCGGCCTTGACCTCGCGCGCGACCTGGACCTCGTTCACCGTCACCTCGAAGGTAGCGCCGCGGCCCTTGAGATAGTCGACCGGATAATCCTCCGGGAAGGTGACCTCGAGGACCTTCTGCTCGTTGGCCTTGGCGCCGACCAGCTGGTCCTCGAAACCCGGGATGAGCCGGCCGGAGCCCAGCTCGACCGACATGCCCTCGCCCTTGCCGCCTTCGAACGGCTCGCCGTCGACCTTGCCCTCGAAATCGATGACGACGCGGTCGCCCAGCTCGGCCTTCTTCGCGGCGGGGGCCGAATCATAGCTCTTCTGGCCGGCGGCGAGCCGGTCGACGGCTTCGTCGATCGCGGACTCGCCGGCCTCGACGCGGAGCCGCTCGATCTTGAGGCCCTCGATCTTCGCCTCGGGCACGTCGGGAAGGGTCTCGAGCTCGACCTTGATCACGGCGTCCTTGCCGGGGCCGCCTTCCTCCAGCTCGACGCTCGGCTGCATCGCCGGGCGAAGCTTCTGGTCCGCCATCAGCTTCTGCACGCCGTCCTGGACGGCGCTCTGCAGCGCCTGCTGCTCGAGCGCGGCGCCATGCATCTTGCGGACGAGATTCGCCGGGACCTTGCCGGGCCGGAAGCCGGGCATCCGCACCTGCGGCGCGATCGTCTTCAGCTCCTGGTCGACGCGGGCGTCGATGTCCTTGGCGGGGATGGTGATCCGAAAGGCGCGCTTCAGCCCCTCGTTCAACGTCTCGACAGTCTGCATGGGTTGGTTCGAACCTTCAAATCACAGGAAAAAGGTGCATCGCATCCGGCGGCGCGGCTGGTGCGGGCGGAGGGACTCGAACCCCCACGGTTGCCCACTTGGACCTAAACCAAGCGCGTCTACCAGTTCCGCCACGCCCGCCGGGCCACGGCAAGGCGGCGTCTATAGCAGCGATGGGGCTGAGAGCAAGGTGGCGCGAAGGGGCGGAACAGACCGGGCGCGACGCCCGAGCGGGGCACGACCGGCCAGGCGCCCGGCGGCCGCGCCGGTTGCGCCGGATCGGGCGTTCCGAGGCGTTGCGCCCTACCCCGCCGGACGACGCTCAGGCGGCGTCGGCGAAGTCCTGGAGCGGCGCCGACCCACGGCGACGGACGAGTCCAACGCCCCAGGTGCCCGCGTCGGCGAGCGGAAGCGCTGTCCCGCAGAAGCCGCACTCGGCGGTCAGCCGACCGACATACCAATGGGTGCGGCCGCAGCCGGGGCAGTGGTTCACCTCATTCTCGCGATACACGACGTGATAGCCGCGCAGCGACGGATCGTGGGGATATTCTCCCGTCTTGCCGAAAATCGAAACCAACATCGTCTTCACTCCCTTGTCGCCCCTGCCCCAGCGACGAGTCGTTCTTTTCCATCGACGAGTTGAACGCAAGCTGACTGAGCCGTTCAGCTCCGGGCCGGCAGTTGTCAGTCGCGCCGTTCTCCCCTAGGCCGAGACCATCCACCGCCCCCGGAGCTTTTATCGATGAAGTTCAAGCCGTTGCTGGCCGGAATGGCCGCCGCTTCGCTGACCCTATCGGCTCATGCCCAAGGGCCTGCGACGGCACCGCAATTTTCTCCCGATGCCTTTCGCGGCCATGTCGCCTTCCTCGCCGACGACCTGCTCGAGGGCCGCGAATCGGGGACTCGCGGCTACGACATCGCGGCGCGCTACGTGGCCACCCAGTTCGAAGCGCTCGGCCTGCGCCCGGGCGCAGGCGATTCCTGGCTGCAGCCGGTCCGGTTCGTCCGCTACCAGAGCGGGGCCGGCTCGCGCCTCACCGTCGGCGGCCGCAGCTTCACCCAGGGCCGCGAGATTCTCGTTCGGCCCAGCCCTAGCCCCGAAGCGACCCGCATCGAGGCGCCCCTTGTCTTCGCCGGCTACGGCCTCGACCTGCCGGCGCAGGGCCATGACGATTATGCCGGTCTCGACGTACGCGGCAAGATCGTCGTCGTGCTGAGCGGCTATCCCGAGGGCACCGCCAGCGACGTCGGCGCCCATCTCACTTCCGAAAAGGCCCGCATGGCCGCGGCGCGCGGCGCCGCCGGATTGATCACGGTGCGGAGCGACGCGGAGGCGGAGCGGCTGCCCTGGGAGCGGCTCGTCGCTCATTCCGGCCGGCCGGGGACCACCTGGGTCGGCGAGGACGGCCAGCCCTTTTCCGTCCACGGCCTCGGCTTCAGCGCGACCGTCGACCGCCCGGTCGCCGAAGCCCTGTTCGCCGGCGCCCGGCGGCCGCTGTCGGCGGTGCTCGCAGAGGCGGCCGGAGGTGACCGACCCGCCGGCTTCGCGCTGGCCACGACCGCGCGGGCCGAACGCGAGCCGGCCGAGGCCGGCCGCTTCACCAGCCCGAACGTCGTCGCCGTCCTGCCCGGCACCGACCCGGCCCTGGCCGACGAATATGTGCTGCTGATGGCCCATCTCGACGGCCTCGGCGTACGCACGGGCGGAAACGAGGGCGAAGATGCGATCCGCAACGGGGCAATGGACAATGCTACTGGCGTCGCCACCCTGATCGAGGTCGCCCGCCAGATGACGCGGGACGGCAACAGGCCGCGCCGCCCGATCCTGTTCGCCGCGGTGACCGCCGAGGAGGTCGGGTTGCTCGGCTCCGAATATCTCGCCCGCCACCCGGTGACGGACGGGCGCGTGGTCTCGGTCGTCAATCTCGACATGCCGATCCTGACCTACGATTTCGAGGACGTGATCGCGTTCGGCGCCGAGCACAGTACGCTGGGTCCGGTCGTCGAGCGTGCCGCGGCGCGGATGAACGTGCGGCTGTCCCCCGATCCGCTGCCGGAGCAGGGACTGTTCACGCGTTCGGACCATTACGAGTTCGTCCGGGTCGGGGTGCCGTCGGTCTTCCTGATGACCGGCTTCGGCGGCGAGGGGCAGGCGCGCTTCACCCATTTCCTCGCGGAGGAATATCATAGTCCGAAGGACGACCTCGCCTTGCCCTTCGACTGGCAGGCCGGGGCCCGTTTCGCCCAGTTGAACTATCTCATCGCCCGCGAGATCGCCGATTCTGAGGAGGCGCCGCTCTGGTATGCCGACAGCTTCTTCGGCGGCGCCGTCGCCCGCGGACAGCGGCTGGCGCAGCGGCCCGGAGCCGGCGAGGGCGGCGCCCGGGCACGCTAGGCCGGATGCTCTGATGGCACCGGATCATCCGGTCCAGGGGCTTGACATGTCGCGATTTCCGAATCGTCGGGTGATCCCATCCGACTAGAAATCGTTCTGGCTCACGCCGCCCGGCGGGCTTCCATCATCTCGCCACGGATCCGGGTCAGGGTGGTGAAGGTGCCGCCGATGCGGTCGCGGAAGAAGTGGAGCACCTGCTCGATCGCGTCCAGGAAGGCCTGGAGCTGCGCCTCGCTTCGGACATAGGGCGTATGACCCGGCTCGAGGCTCGGGCTGTGATAGGCCAGGGTGAAGGTGCGGTGGCCGCGGCGGACCATCGACTCGATGAGCCGGCATTGCTCGCGGGCAGAGACCCCTTCCGGGGTCAGCCGCGAGCGGGCGATGAGCCGGCTGCGGGCGAGCAGGCCGGGCAAGTGCAGGCGCGCTGCCCGAGGCGAATCGAACAGCCATTCGAGGCGCGGGCCAAATCCCGCCGCCGCGCCGAAGAAGCCGATCGTCAGCGGCACCTCGAGAATGCCGCCCGGCCGATCGAGCCAATAAGGTTCGTCGGGCGTGCCGCGAAAGTCGGGGCCGCCGTCGCCGCGCAGATCGGTATGCGGCAGTCCGCTGCAATCGACCTGATAGCCGAGCGCGGCGATCGCCTCGAGCGTGCTCGGCCCGAAGCCGTAGCGCCCGGCCTTGAACACAATGGGCGCGGTGCCGAACGCGTCCCGGATCGCGGCCGTGATCGTCTCGATCTTCGCCCGCTCCAAGGCCGGCGGAAGATTGCAGTGATAGGAGTTGCGGCGAGTCACCTCTTCCTCGTGCGGCGGAGTCACCCATGGGTGGAGGTGGGCGCCGATCTCCGCCCGCCCGTCGGCGACCAGCGCGCCGAGGAAGTCGGCGGCCGCCGGATTGGTGGCCACCGGATAGTCGACGACATAGGTGGGGACGATGTCGAACCGGTCGTAGAGACGGTGCGCATGCGCCTGGGCGGGGATCGACCGGGTCGCCGTGGCCGTGCGGCTGAACGGCTTGTCCCAGTCGAACTCCTCCTCGGTATCGACGACGATGGCGAGGCGCGGTGTCACCGTCCGTCCAGGCCCGTCACCCGCTTCGCCTTCTCGATGGCGCGGTAGCCGAGGGACTTGAGATGGTTCTGGCTCGGGAAGCGTCCGGGCGAGGCGGGACGAAGTCCGGTGCGGCGGAGCAGAGCGTTCATTCGCCGCGCATATTCCTCGCGATAGCTCCACTCGGACCGCCACGTGATCGACAAGGAGATCGACACCTCCGGGCCGTTCTGGACCCAGTGCGGCGCCTTGACCGGAACGTAGAGGGCGCGGCCGGGATCGAGCTCGAACGGCGTGCCGCAGCCCGCAAAATCGTCCCGCCAGCCGAGGTTGCGGTGGCCGCCGTCGTGAAAGGCCTCGTGCGCCTCGGCGGACACAAGGGACTCGTCGTCGGCGGGAAAGACGGTCATCGTCTTGCGGCCGCGTATCTGGAGCAGGATGTTGTGCTCGGGGTCGAAATGGAACGGCGTCACCGCTCCCGGCGAGGAGACGAAGATGAAGCCTTCCCGCTTCAGCATCGCGCCGGTGGTCGGACGGACCGTGTCCTCGAGCTCGGCCAGAATCTCATGAAGCAACGCGCGATAGACCGGGTCCTGCTCGACGAACTTGAGCACCATCCACGAGCCGCATTGCTCGATCGAGCGAAGCGTCTCCTCGGCCGAGAGGCCGTTGGCCGGAGTCTGGGCGGGGTCCAGCCCGACCGGCAGGTCGCCGCGATTATATTCGGCGTCGACCGGGCGGATCCGCCGCGCCAGCTCGACCAGCGCGTCGAGCTCGAGCAGCGGGTGACCGACCAGTCCGTGGTCGAGCAGGATCGGCCGCTCGGGATAGGCGCCCGAAAGCGTCTCGCGCGCGGCGCCCGCAAAGGCTTGCTTGGTCATGCCTGTTCCTTTCCGGCGAGCCGCCGTGCGGCGCGCGACGCGATCTCGAGGCTGCGGCAGATGAAGTGGACGAGGCCGCGCCGTGGGCCGCTCAGCCGAACCGTGACGCGGACGATGCCGCGACGACCGGACCAGAGGCTGTCGATCATCGGGTGATTCTCGGCGGCGCAGCTGTCCATCCAGCCGATGTCGGCGCGATCGAGCACGGCGAGATTCTCGAGCTGGACGAGGACTCCCGGCGAGAAGCGGGCATAATCCTCGTCGAAGGCCGTCTTGAAGGAGAAGCTGCCGGGCGGCGCGAGGAAATTGACGAGCATCGCGATCGGGTGTTCGCCCAGGTCGAGACGCAGGAAATGGAGGCGCCCCCGGGTGCGCGCACCCGCGACGGCGGCGCGAAAGAAGGCCTCCTTGCGCGGGTCGCAAGCAAGCGCGCTGCCCGCCTCCCCTTTCCACCCGGCCTGCTCGAGCGCGAGGAAGGCGTCGCACCAGCTTTCGAGATCGTCGCCGTCGCCAAGCGTGCGCGCACGCACCGGCCCGAGCTCGCCAAGCCGGCTTCGAAGCCGCCTTATCTCCTTGCGCTTCTTCGGCCGGACCTGGCGCTCGTAATAAGCTTGCGGCTCGAGGTCGCTGGCGAGGAGGGCGCGGACCTCGCGATGGACGGTGGCGCAGGATCGCCCGCGCGCCGCCGCCGCGGCGGCGAGGCCGCGATGGACCGGGCCATTCTCGCTGATGTCGCGCAGGTGGATGAAGTTGGGCGCCCAGGCGGCACCGTCCAGGGCGTCGAGCAGGGCCGTCCAGAAGCCCTGCTCCTCGCCGCGGCGGACCAGCGGGATGCCGAGGAACATGTTGTGATGCCACCAATTGGCGACATGGCGGACGGGCGTGCGGCCATAGTCGGCGCCGATCGCCGACATGAAGATCCCGATCAGCCGGCCGCCGCGTCTCACCTCGAGCAGGCGGACACCTTCATCGGCGCCCAGCGCGTCCAGCGAGGCCGCCACGAACCAGGATTCGGCAAAGCAGTTCGGCTCGGCGGCATCGTCGGCCAAAGCGGCCCATTCCGGTTCGAGCCCGACGAGCGCCTCGGCCGGATCCCGCACCGTCACCGTCGTCGTCTCCTGGGCGAGGGCGGACGCGATCGTGCCGGCAGCGGCATCGTGGAGACGTGCGGAAGGGCCGGCGGAGTCCGCGGCCGGGATCGCCATCTTCGCTGCCGGAAACATGCAGGCGCGATAGCGCCAAGAGGTAAAGGAAAGGTGGTGCGCCGGCGGGGCTCCGCCGGTGCCAGGTCGACGCATGTGCAGCCGAAAGCGTCTCGCCAGCGCCCAGCAAGCGGGTAATATCAGGCAGCAGGACAGCCTCGGGAGCCCAAAGGTGTCGCCATCGCCGCAGCAGGATCATGACTCCGCCACTATCCTGGGCGGCCTGTATGGCGACGGCGTCATCGCACTCCAAGGGGCCTTCAGCGCCGACTGGGCCGACCGGATGCGCGAGGATATCGAAGCGCTGTTCGCCGAAGCGAAGGCGGTACCGGGCGGCGCGCTGCCCCGGGGCCCGGAACGCTTCTACGTCGAGGTCCATCCGGAGCGGATCCGGGGCTTTGTCGACATCGTCACCCATCCCTGGTTCGTCGCGGTGTGCGAGGCGGTACTTGGCCCGGACTACCGGATCGTCGAAATCGGGTTCGACATCCCTTTCCCGGGCGCGGCGGACCAGCCCTGGCATCGCGATTTCCCCTCGCCGGAAGCGACGCTGAAGGGACGGCGGCTGAACTCGCTGGCGTTCAACCTGACCGCGGTCGACACCGTCCCCGAAATGGGCGCCTTCGAGATCGCCCTGGGAACGCAGTGGGACGACCTGTCCGATTATGCCAACGGCATGTTCCCGCCCAAGGCGCTGTATCCGCGCTATTGCGAGCGCCGGGTGCGAAAGCTGCCGCGGCGCGGCGACATCTCCGCCCGTTCCGCCCTCACCATCCATCGCGGCACCGCCAACGTCTCCGACTCGGCGCGGCCCGTCCTGGTCGTCGGCGTCGACGCGCCCGACGCGACCAATGCGCATCACCATGACCTCCAGGTGACCCGGGCCTATCTCGACTCGCTTCCCGCCCGGGTCAGGGACCATCTCACCTGCCGGGTCGTCGACCGCCTCCAGACGGTCGTCCAGCATCATGTCATCGAGGGGCTGATCGAGCCGGACTATTGAGCGCACGGTCAGGCATCGCCCGGATCAGGCATGGCCCGGATCAGCCTTGGGCCGCCTCCGCGATCGGCTGCGCCGCGTCGTCCCCGGTCTCGAGCCGATAATCCTTATACCGCTCGCGCAAGGCCGTCTTGAGCAGCTTGCCGGTGGCGGTGTGCGGCAGGCTGTCGACGAACAGGATCTCATCAGGAAGCCACCAGCGAGCGACATGATCCTTGAGATGATCGCGGATCGCCGCTTCGTCGACGTCGCTGCCTTCCTTTCGGACGACCAGGAGCAGTGGCCTCTCGGCCCATTTCGGGTGCTGGACGCCGATCGCCGCTGCCTCGGCGACGCCGGCGCAGCCCATCGCCGCATTCTCGAGCTCGACCGAGCTGATCCACTCGCCGCCGGACTTGATCACGTCCTTCGAGCGGTCGGTGATCTGCATCGTTCCGCAGGGGTGGATGACGGCGACGTCGCCGGTGTCGAACCAATTCTCCTCGTCAACGCAATCTCCCTGCTCGTCCTGGAAGTAGCGCTTGATGATCCAGGGACCGCGGATCTGCAGCCGCCCCGAGCTTTTGCCGTCCCGCGGCTGCTCCCGCCCCTCGTCGTCGACGACGCGCAGCTCGACGCCGAACGGGACCCGTCCCTGCTTGCAGACGAGATCGACCTGCCCGCCGAAATCCATCTCCGCCCAATCGGCCGGCGGCGAGCCGATCGTGCCGATCGGCGACGTCTCGGTCATGCCCCAGGCGTGGCCGACCCGGATGCCCATCCTCATCAGCCGCTCGATCATCGCACGGGGCGCGGCCGAGCCGCCGATCGTCACCAGGCGGAGATGCTCGGGCTTCCTGCCGGTGGCATCCATGTACTGGAACATGCTCAGCCATACCGTCGGGACGCCGGCGGAATGGGTGACCTTCTCCTCATTCATCAGGCTGCACAGCACCGCCGGATCGTTGACGGCCGAATAGACGAACTTGACCCCGGCCATGGCGCCCGCGAACGGCAGCCCCCAGGCGGCGGCGTGGAACATCGGCACGATCGGCAGCGCCACCGCCTGCGCGGACAGATCGAAGCAGGCCGGGGCGATCTCGGCCATGGCGTGGATGACCGACGAACGGTGCTCGTAGAGCACGCCCTTGGGATTTCCAGTGGTGCCGCTCGTGTAGCAGAGCATGCAGGGCTCGCGCTCGGAGCCCTCGACCCACCGATAGTCGCCCTCGAACGGCGCGATCAGCGCCTCGAAAGAGTCGGGGCCGTCGCTGTCGAAACAGACATAATGCGCGATCGACGTCCATTGCGGCCGCAGCCGGTCGACGATCGGCTGGAAGGCCTTGTCGTAGAGCAGGACCTTATCCTCGGCGTGATTGGCGATGTAGACCAGCTGCTCGTCGAACAGGCGCGGATTGATGGTGTGGATCACCCCACCCATCCCGATCGTCCCATACCAGGCGACGAGATGGCGGCTGTGATTCATCGCCAGCGTCGCGACCCGCTCGCCGCGCCGGATGCCGAGGCTCTCCAACGCCTGGGCCAGCCGACGGGCGTCGCGCCCGATTCCGGCCCAGTTCGTTCGCGTCGTGGTGCCGTCGGCCCACCAGGTGACAATCTCGCGCTGGCCATGCTCGCGCTCGGCATGCTCGATCAGCCGCGGCACGCGAAGCTCGAAATCCTGCATCCCGCCCAGCATCTTCGCCTCTCCTCGCAAGTCGTTATCGAGCGAGCATATCCGCCTCGCCCGCGCGACGGAAGCGACGCCTGGCGACGGCCTTGCCGCGGATACTGATCCGCAACGCACCCGGGGCGGCAGGCGATTAGGAGACGAGCGCGAGCCTCGGCGGCTCGACGACCGAGAGGCGGACGGCGGCGACACCCTCGAGCCGTTCCAGGCGGGCGGCGAGCTCGGCATCGACTTCGAAGTCGCGGCCGAGGACGATCTCGGCCTCGCCGACCTCTGCCCTCGCCCGCAGGCGGAGCTGGCCGTTGCCGCCGCGATGGCCGGCGACCGCCTCGGCGAGGCGCGGCAGCACGTCCGGACCGGCAACCTCGACCTCGATCTGCATCCGGGTGCGGCGGGACAGTCCCTCGAAGGTCTGCACCGATCGGATGGCGACTCGCGGCGTCTCGTCGCCGGGCCGCCGGTCGAGCTCGACGTTGAGCAGGGCGCAGGCGCCCGCCTTGGCCGCGGCGGCGACCTGCTCGGCGACCGGATCGTCGAAGATGCTCGCCTCGAACTGGCCGGAGGGGTCGGAAAGGGTCGCCATCATGTAGCGGCGGCCGCGCGCCGAGGTGCGCCAGCGCGTGTCCTCGACCAAGGCGGCCATGACAGCGCCGCTGCGGCCGCCTTCGGCCGACGCCGGCAACGCGCACAGCTGCGCGAAGCTGCGGGCGCCATGCGCCTCGACGAGGTGGCGGTAATTGTCGACGGGGTGGGCCGAGAAATAGAAGCCGAAGCTCTCTTTCTCCTGGGCCATGCGCTGGGCCAGCGTCCACGTCTCGCTCACCGGCATGCGGATCGGGACGACGTTGGCCGGCCCTTCGCCGAACAGGCCGCCCTGCCCGCTCTCGCGCGCATCGGCCGCGCTGGACGCCGCGGCGAGGATCGTCTCGGCGGCGGCGAAGACCGCGGAGCGCTCGGAAATGTCGTCGAAGGCGCCGCCGCCGGCAAGGCTCTCGATCTGGCGGCGATTGAGCAGTCTCGGGTCGATCCGGCCGGCAAAGTCGTCCAGGCTTCGGAACGGCCCGTTCGCCCGCCGCTCTTCGACGAGCAGCTCCATCGCCCGCTCGCCGACGCCCTTGAGCGCGCCGAGCGCATAGCGGACGGCGAGGCCCTCCCCTTTCTCCGTCTGCGCCTTCTCGACCGAGAATTCGGCCTCGCTCGCGTTGATCGACGGCGGCAGGCAGGGCACCTCCATCCGCCGCATGTCCTCGCAGAAGATGGCGAGCTTGTCGGTCTGGTGCATGTCGAAGCACATCGAGGCCGCGTAGAATTCGACCGGATGGTGCGCCTTCATCCAGGCGGTCTGGTAGGCCACCAGGGCGTAGGCGGCGGCGTGGCTCTTGTTGAAGCCGTAGCCCGCGAACTTGTCGATCAAGTCGAACAGCTCGTTGGCCTTGGGCGCGGCGATCCGGTTTGCGGCGCAGCCTTCGACGAAGCGCGAACGCTGCGCGTCCATCTCCGCCTTGATCTTCTTGCCCATGGCGCGGCGCAGCAGGTCCGCCTCGCCGAGGCTGTAGCCGGCGAGCACCTTTGCCGCCTCCATCACCTGCTCCTGGTAGACGAAGATGCCGTAAGTCTCCTCGAGCACCTTCTCGAGCATCGGATGGGGATATTCGATCGGCTCGCGGCCGTTCTTGCGGGCGCCGAAGCTGGGGATATTGTCCATCGGGCCGGGCCGGTAGAGCGAGACGAGCGCGATGATGTCGCCGAAATTGGTCGGCTTCACCGCGGCGAGCGTGCGCCGCATGCCTTCCGATTCGAGCTGGAACACGCCCACCGTCTCGCCGCGCTGGAGCAGGGCATAGACTTCCGGATCGTCCCAGGCGAGCCGATCGAGATCCGCCTCGACGCCCCGCTTGCGCAGCATGTCGACCGCCTTGCGCAGCACCGACAGGGTCTTGAGGCCGAGAAAGTCGAACTTGACGAGGCCCGCGCCCTCGACATGCTTCATGTCAAACTGGGTGACCGGCATGTCCGAGCGCGGATCGCGGTAGAGCGGGACGAGCTCGTCGAGCGGGCGGTCGCCGATGACGACGCCGGCGGCGTGGGTCGAGCTGTGCCTGGGCAGGCCCTCCAGCTTCATCGCCAGATCGAACAGCCGGCGGACGTCGGCGTCGCCGCGATATTCCTCGGCGAGCTCCGAGACGCCGTTCAGCGCGCGCTCGAGTGTCCACGGATCGGTGGGATGGTTGGGAACGAGCTTCGCCAGGCGATCGACCTGGCCATAGGGCATCTGCAGGACACGGCCGGTGTCCTTGAGCACGGCGCGCGCCTTCAGCTTCCCGAAGGTGATGATCTGCGCGACCTTGTCGGCACCCCAGCGCTCCTGGACGTAGCGGATCACCTCGCCGCGCCGGGTTTCGCAGAAGTCGATGTCGAAATCCGGCATCGAGACGCGCTCGGGATTGAGGAAGCGCTCGAACAGCAGGCCGAGCTTGATCGGATCGAGATCGGTGATGGTGAGCGCCCAGGCGACCACCGAGCCGGCACCGGAGCCGCGGCCGGGGCCGACCGGGATGCCATGCTCCTTCGCCCATTTGATGAAGTCGGCGACGATCAGGAAATAACCCGGAAAGCCCATCCGGACGATGACGTCGATCTCGAAGTCGAGGCGGGCGAAATATTCGGCATAACGCTCCTCGAGCGATGAAGCGCCAGCCCCTCCCCCTTGTCGGGAGGGGTCGGGGGTGGGGGTGCGCGGCTCCGCCGCGTGCCGGCCCTCCGGGCCGGCACCCCCCTCCCTGCCCTCTCCCACAAGGGAGGAGGGTCGATCCTGATAGCGCCGAAGCCGTGCGACGAGTCCGGCATGGGCGTCGCGGCGCAGCTGGTCGGCCTCGGCGTCGACGTCGCCCGCGCTGCGCGGCAGGATCGGCTTGCGCTTGGGCGCCCCGACGGCGCAGCGCCGCGCGACGATCGCGGTGTTGGCGATCGCCTCGGGCAGGTCGGCGAACAGGCTGCGCATGTCCATTGCCGGCTTCAGCCAGGCTTCGGAGGACGAGCGGGCGCGGTCGTCGCGGTCGATCTGGCTCGACTGGGCGATGCACAGCATCGCATCATGCGCGCGGTGGAAGGCGGGCTCGGCATAGGCTGCCGGATTGGTCGCGACCAGCGGCAGATCGCGGGCGTAAGCGAGGTCGATCAGGCCGGCCTCCGCGGCCTGCTCGACCGGATCGCCGCGCCGGCTGAGCTCGACATAGAGACGCGCGGGGAACAGCGCCTGAAGCCGGTCGGCGAGGGCCGCCGCCTCCTGGTCCTGGCCGTGCGCGACCAGGCGGGCGAGCGCCCCCTCCCCGCCGCCGGTGAGGGCGAGGAGGCCGTCGGTGCGCCCGGACATCGATTCGAGCGTGACATGCGCTTCCTCCTCGACCGGACGATCGAGATGGGCGGAGGAAACCAGCCCGCATAGATTCCGGTAACCGGCCTCGTCCTGCGCGTAGAGGGCCAGCCAGTCGACGATGATCGGCTTGCCCGCCGGGGTGCCGGGCCGGGCGACGCCGAGAAAGGTGCCGATGACCGGCTGAACGCCTTCGCCGAGGCAGGCATCGGTGAAGGCCATGGCCGCATAGAGGCCGTTGCGATCGGTCAGCGCCGCCGCCGGGAATTCCAGCTTCTTGGCCTGCTTCGCCGCCGCCTTCGGATCGATCGCCCCTTCGAGCATCGTGTAGCTGGAGAAGATTCGAAGCGGGACATAGGGGGCCGAGGACATGGACCGGTTATGGTCGGTCGGCGGCGCCGGGAAAAGGCTGGACGGCGGATTGTCCACAGGAATCGCGGGGGAGCTTTACTCCAGCCGGCCGTCGTGGAGCCGCAGCACCCGGTCCATCTTGGCGGCGATACGCTCATTGTGCGTCGCCACCAAAGCGGCGCTGCCCTCCTCGCGGACGAGGCGGAGGAATTCCGCGAAGACGATGTCGGCGGTGGCTTCGTCGAGATTGCCGGTGGGCTCGTCGGCGAGGACCAAAGCCGGCCGGTTCGCCAGCGCCCGGGCGACGGCGACGCGCTGTTGCTCGCCGCCGGAGAGCTTGCTCGGCCGATGGGTCAGCCGCTCGGCGAGCCCGAGGACTCCGAGCAGCGCCTCGGCCCGCGCCTGCGCGTCGGCGCGGCTGGCGCCGCGAACGAGCTGCGGGATGATCACGTTCTCGGCCGCGGTGAAGTCCGGCAGCAGATGGTGGAACTGATAGACGAAGCCGAGAGTGTCGCGGCGGACGCGGGTGCGGTTGGCGTCGCTGAGCTCGGCCACCTCCTCGCCCCCGATCCGGATCGAGCCTTCGAAGCCACCCTCGAGCAGGCCGACCGCCTGCAGGAAGGTCGACTTGCCCGAACCGGACGGCCCGAGCAGGGCGACGATCTCGCCCCGGCGGACGTCGAGGTCGATGCCGCGCAGAACGTCGATCCGCACTCCCGCCTGCTCGAAGCTGCGGCGAAGACCGCGGACGGCGAGGACGGCGTCGGGGCCGGGCGTGGCGGAAGGGCGCTGGCCGGCGCGTTGAGCGGCGTCAGTCACGGCGTCGCTCACTCATAGCGCAGCACCTGGACCGGATCCGTGCTCGCCGCCTTCCAGGCTGGATAAAGCGTGGCGAGGAAGCTCAGAACCAGCGCCATCGCCACGATCGCGGCGACCTCGAACGGATCGGTCTTGGAGGGAAGCTCGGTGAGGAAGCGGACCGACGGATCCCACAGATTCTGGCCCGTCACCCACTGGACGAAGCGCACGACCGCCTGGCGGTAGGAGAGGAAGAAGGCGCCGAGACCCACGCCGGCGAGAATGCCGAGCACGCCGATGGTGACGCCGACGGTCATGAATACCTTCATCAGGCCCGACCGGGTCGCCCCCATCGTCCGAAGGATCGCAATGTCGCGGGTCTTGGCGCGGACCAGCATGATCAGCGAGGAGAGGATGTTGAACACCGCGACGAGGACGATGATCGACAGGACGACGAACATCGCCACCCGTTCGACCTGGAGCGCCTCGAACAAGGCAGAGTTGAGCGAGCGCCAGTCCTGGACGACCGCGCGGCTGCCCAGCGAGGCGGAGAGCGGCGCCAATATCTCCTGGACCCGGTCGGCGTCGGTGGTCGTGATCTCGATCATCTGGACGGCGTCGCCCATCAGCAGGAAGCTCTGCGCCTCCTCGATCGGCATGACGACGAAAGCCCGGTCGAAATCGTAGAGGCCAACCTCGAAGATCGCGGCGACCCGGTAGTCGACGATGCGCGGCACGGTGCCGAACGGCGTCGTGCGCCCCTGCGGCGAGACGATGGTGATGCTGCTGCCGACATGCAGGCCGAGCAATTGGGCGAGCTGGGAACCGATCGCGACATTGTCGCTGCCCGGCCGGAGCTCGGCGAGCGAGCCGGCGAGGACGCCGCGGGTCATCGTCGGATTGGCGAGGATGTCCGCGCGCGGAACGCCGCGCAGCAGGATCGCTTCGACCCGGCCCTGGTTGGTCGCCATCAAGGGCTGCTCGATCAGCGCCGACGCGTCGGTCACGCCCGGCGTGGCGCGCGCCCGTTCGAGGATCGGCCGCCAATTCTCGATCCGGTTGCCATAAGTCTGGATGACGGCATGACCGTTGAGGCCGACCACCTTGTCGAACAGCTCAGCGCGAAAGCCGTTCATCACGCTCATCACGATGATCAGGGCGGCGACGCCGAGCATGACCGCGACCAGGCTGATGCCGGCGACGAGGAAGATGAAGCCCTCGCCCTTCCCCGGCAGCAGATAGCGCCGGGCAATCATCCGTTCGTAACGGGAAAGCAGCACTGCCCTCACCCTCCCCTCGCTGGCGCGATGGGCCCCTCCCTCTCCCGAAATGGGAGAGGGGCTGGCCCCGCGCGCCCTTCAATCCCTCTCCCCTCGCGGGAGAGGGAGGGGCCCGCCTGCCGCAGGCAGGTGGGAGGGTGAGGGCCCGTCACTCCGCCAGCCTCGCCAGCGCGCTTTCGAGGCTCAATTCCTCGCGCTCGCCGGTGGCGCGGCGCTTCAGCTCGACGACGCCTTTCTCCAGCCCCTTGGGGCCGACGACGAGCTGCCAGGGCAGGCCGATCAGGTCCATGGTGGCGAACTTGGCGCCGCCGCGCTCGTCGCGATCGTCGTAGAGTGTCTCGACGCCGGCGCCCTGAAGCTTGCCGTACAGCTCGTCGGCGGCGCTGGTGACGTTGCCGTCGTCGGCGCGCATGTTGACGAGGCCGACCTTGAAGGGGGCGACGCTCTCCGGCCAGACGATGCCGCTCGCGTCGTGGCTTGCCTCCATGATCGCGCCCATCAGCCGCGAGACGCCGACGCCGTAGCTGCCCATCTGCGGATGGACCTGGCCGCCGTCCGGAGTCTGGATGGCGAGCCCCATGCTGGCGCTGTACTTGGTGCCGAAGGCGAAGATGTGACCGACCTCGATGCCGCGGCGGCTGCGCAGCCGCTCGGCCGGGACCGGGCAGTCGGCGACCTTGGCATGCTCCTCCTCCTCCATCGCATAGAGTCCGGTAAGGCGAGCGATGGTCGAGGCGTCGGCGGCGAGCAGCTCCTCGCGCGACACCTCGTCGATGGCGGCGTCGTAGAAGAGCGCGCTCTCCCCGGTATCGGCGAGGATGTGGAATTCGTGGGAAAGGTCGCCGCCGATCGGCCCGGTCGGCGCCCGCACCGGCACCGCCTGCAACCCCATTCGCGCGAAGGTGCGCAGATAGGCGACGAACATCGCCTCGTAGCTGGCCTTGAGACCGGCCTCGTCCAGGTCGAAGCTGTACGCATCCTTCATCAGGAACTCGCGCCCGCGCATCACGCCGAAGCGCGGGCGGATCTCGTCGCGGAACTTCCACTGGATGTGATAGAGGGTGCGCGGCAGGTCGCGATAGGAGCGGACGGCGTCCCGGAAGATGCCGGTGATCATCTCCTCGTTGGTGGGACCGTAGAGCATCTCGCGGTCGTGCCGGTCGGTGAAGCGGAGCATTTCCGGCCCGTAGGCGTCGTATCGGCCCGACTGGCGCCACAGGTCGGCCGACTGGACGGTCGGCATCAGCAACTCGACCGCGCCAGCCCGGTCCTGCTCCTCGCGCACGATCTGCTCGATCCGCTTGAGCACGCGAAGGCCGAGCGGCAGCCAGGCATAGATGCCGGCGGCGGTCTGCCGGATCAGGCCGGCGCGGAGCATCAGCTTATGGCTGACGATCTGGGCGTCGGCCGGCGTCTCCTTCATGACAGGCAGGAAGTAGCGAGTGAGGCGCATGAGCGGGCATGGTTCCAGTGCGAAAGGGTGCCCGGTCTCTACGGGCGCGTCCGGATCAAGGCAACCGCGCCGGCGCCCGAGCGCCCCTGGATATGTCGCGATTTCCGAGTCGTCCGGATGATCCCATCCGACTGGAAATCGCTCTAGTTGCGAGCGCCTATCAGTCTAGTCCTGCAACCCTTTGTGGCAACGGCGCCACAGCGGCCCGCAAAGTGTCCGGCAGATGAACAAGGGCGTGACAATGGCGGCATCCCTCCATACCGTGTTTTCCACGCAACCAAGGACTTATGGCCTGGTTCGGGGAGCTTCGGCCCCGCTTCTCCTTTGCGAGGTAGGAGGGGTGCGCGGGACGAAGCGTCACAAAGGGGGTAGACGGCTCACGCCGTCTTACGGGTGCCCGGCTCGAAAGAGCCGGGCACTTGTCGTTTGGGCGCCTTCCCCAGTCGCTCGGGCAACGAGGTCGGATGGTCTCGGAGAAACCGACATCACTCGACGCGCGCGTGGGCGAACCAGGCCACGCGGATCTGCTCGCCTCTGACATTGTGGCCGACCAGGTTGAGCCCGGTATTCGCCCAGACCGGATCGCGCCGGCGGTCGGCGAGCGCGCGGCTCTCGATCACCGCGGCAAGGCCGAGCACGGCTTCCTCGGGATTTTCGGCCGACCAGCGCTCGAGGACGTCGCGGGTGAAGACGGTGATGGCGGTGGAAGCGAGGTCGCGGCGATGCTCTGGATCCACCGCGCAGCGATACCAGGCGAAGTTGCCGCGCAACTGGGCGAAATATTCGAGATAGACGGTAGCGACGGCGATCAGCCTCCCGTCGCGATAGGCGGCGGCGGCGAGCTGGCGGACTCGCTCGTCCGCGCCCGTCCTGGGCGGGAGCAGGTTCAATCGATGCCAGAAGGCGATGGCGTCCGCCTCGATCGCCGGGTCGGCAAGCCGCCACGCCGGGCGCAGGTTCAGCCCGGGATCGGCGTCGGCGAGTCGGCGACCCGACCAGCCACCATCCTCGGGGCTACTCTCATGCTGGTGCGACACGTGCTCCCCCCTTCAGATCGGGAAGCACAGACTAGCGAAAATTCGAGCGCCGAGCACTCGGCCGCGTCGACCGTCTCAGACGGGCTGCAGCCGCAGGTCGAGGCGGTCGGTGTCGAAGCCTTGCGCCCCCGGAGTCGCGCTCAGCACGCGAGCGCGATTGCGAGGGCCGGGCGAGCGGCTGAGCACGGCCTGTCCGGAGCCGTTGAGAACGACCTGATCTTCTCCCGCAGAGATGACGGCGCCCTGCATCGATCCGGGTTCGTAATTGACGACGAGCTCGTAGCCGCCCGGCGCGTTGCAGAACTCGTTGATCTGCCCGAGCGGGACACCCTGGGGCGCCTCGCCGACAGCTCCCAGCGGCCTGAACCGGATTTCGCAGACGACCGGGACGGTCAGGCTGAGGTTAAATCCAAAGGTTTCCGCGCCGACCGACGCGGGGGACGCAGTGAGAGCCAAGGCCGTCGCGCCCAGCACGATCTTACGAAGCATACGCACCTCACCGTTAACGAAAGTCTTCGTCAACGGGGGAAGTAACGCCGGAATCTTTGGAAATGGTTAAGGTCGAATCGACCGCGACAAGGCTTCCGTCGTGGTTAAAGCACTATTCACCGTCAAAGCTACCGATCAAGTCATTCGCGAGATCAGAGCGGCGAGACGGCGACCGAAATGATGTCGCGATAGATTCCGGCGCGACGGTCGGAGACGTCGCCGATCTGGAAACGGACGGCGAGCGAGTCCTGATGCATGTTGGGCGTGGTCCCGGTATACTCGCCGCGTCCGCCCGAAAGCGTGATCGACTGGCCGCCGAGGGCGAGGCCATAGGACACGAACCAGTCGGTACCGGGCAGGACCAGACGGCCGTTGTTCATCGATTCGAGCGTCAGCTTGTAGGGGCCCGTGCTCTGGACCCGCAATTGCAGCGGCACTTCGGCCACGCCTTCCTGGAGCTCGCCGAGATCGACCTGCGCCTGACCGTTGTTGAGGCGGAAGGCCCCCGACAGGCCCAGCGTCGCGGACGGAAGCACGTCGACGCCAAGGACGAGTTGGCGGCTGGTGATCGGAACGCCTTCCAGATCCTCCGCCTGGAGCTCGACGCGCTGCTCGTGCAGTCCCGATCGGGACAGGCCGGCCTCGTCGACGATGAGGCGGTACTGGACGACCTGCTGGCCGCGCGGCGGCACGGCGACGCTGCGGCGGCTCACTTGACGCCGGGTGCGACCGCCGACCGGTGTCGCGTCATAGCCGCCGAAAAGGTCGACCACGCCGTAATTGGCGCGGCCACCCGAGATGGAACGCAGGCCGAACGGCTCCTGATCGAGGATGAAGATCGGGTAGAAGACGCATTCCGCGTCGCCGTCATTGGTGAAGATGAGGTCGAAATTGCCCGACGGCTCGTTGTTCGCGAAAGGATCGTAGCCGTTGATGATCCAGCTCGAAGGGTTGGCGTCTATACGCAGGCGACACGAGGCCTGCTGGGCCTGGGCCGGAATCGCCAGCAGCAGAGCCGCGGCGGCGGCGGCGGCGATTTTCAATGGATGACCCATCATCGACTCTCCTGAGCTGGTCTGCCGAACGTTACCACTTCGAGATTGACGAGGCCGTCTGAATTTTGCGGCACCTCGAACTCGAAGGTCCGCGGATCCCCGTAAACCTCGACACGGTAGCGTCGCCCGGGCAGCAGGTTGGCGATGGCGAAACGACCGACGGAATTCGTGAAGAAGGGCACCGGTTCCGTGACCGGCTCGCCGATGGCGGTCACGCGCCCGCCGACCAGCGAGACCGGCTGGTTGTTCGGGAGGCGCAAGGTCCCGATCGCGCTGACGAAGGCGTCGGTGCCGACGCGATAGGCATAGCCGCTTCGATAAGGCGGCCGCACCCGGACCACGCCCGGCCCGACATCGTAGCCGGCGGGCGGATCCTCGACGTCATACTGCACCGACTGGCGGATATAGGAGCCGAGGAAGTTGTTCACGGCCGCGCCAAGGTCGCCGCTGCGCCCGATATAGTCGTTGCTGGCGAGCGACTGGCCGGCCACGACGCTGCGGTCGCCGAGATTCTCGTGCGGATAGAGCAGCATGAAGCTGTCGTTGATCCGCCGCCCGACTCCAAACACGCCATCGGCGAACGCGATCGAGGTGCCGACGCGCGCGGTCGTGACATTGAACTCGCCGAAGGAGGAGAGTCCCTGGCCGAAGGCGGCGTGACTGATCGAGGCATCGAACCGGTTGGCCGTATAGTCGGCAAAGGCCTGGCCCGTCAGATCGCCATCCTGGCGGGTGACCACTCCGCCGAAGCCCAGGCTGCCGAGCTGGTTCAGCCCGGTCTGGACGTAGGAGAGCTCGGCCGTGTCGGTGCTGCTCTGGTAGCGCGCCTCGGCACGGCGTCGGTAGCCGGGTTGGAACACCACCGCGACGCTGAAGCCGAGGCCGTTGGTATCGGCGAAGGCCGTCGGATATTTGGTATAGTCGATACCGCCGCGAAGGCTCCATTCGGGCGAGATTCGGTAGTTGAGCTGCGCGCCCATACGGTAGCTGTTGCCGACGGTATCGCGGCCCCGGATGTAGGACGCGTTGAGCAGCAGGGTCAGATTGTAGCTGATCGACCGCGTATACTGGCTGCTGAGGCTCCACGAGGTCGAGTTCAGCGCCTCGGGATTGCCGAGGCTGGCGAAGTTGCGCGAGAGATAGTCGGCGCGGATCGTGAAGGTGTCGATCAGGCCGCCACGGTCGATCAGGTGATCGTAGGCGACGCCCGCGGAGAAACCCTCGCCGACGTCGCGCGAATGGCTGAGGCCGCCATCGACAAGGATGCGGCCGCCGTTGCGAAGAACGAACTGGGTCTGGCCGGTAAGGGTCTGCACCTGCCGGCTGGCCTGCAAGCCGACGCCAATGGCCGGCCGGTTGAAGAAGGCCTTGCGGAAGAAGCCGGAGAAGGCGACCGGGCCATCATAATCGGGCGAGCGGCCGAAGGTCCGGCTGGTCGGGCCGATATAGGCGGCATATTCGTAGTCGCCCGGATCGAGATCGATCGGGTCGAGATAGGATTGGTAGTTCAGGTTCTGGACGAAGCCGCTGCTGTCGCGGACCTCGATCTGGATGTCGTTGCTGCCGGTGAGCAGCGGCAGCGAACTGAAATCATAGGATCCGGGGTCGAGCCGCAATTCCCGGTAGAGCACGCCGTTGCGCAGGAAGCGCACCGTCGATTCCCGCTGAAGGACGAGCTGCCGGTTCGCCTGGAGGACGGCCGAGCGGAAATCGTTGAAGCGGCGGCGCTGGCGCAGGACGCCGATGCCGCCGATCTGGACGAATGTCTGCTGCCCGCGCGTCTCCGGATCGAGATCGCCGAGAAACCAGCGGCGGAACTCCTCCGGCTGGTCATAGACGAGCCGCGCATAATTGCGTTCGAACTGGTAGCGCGAGGCATTGAGGCCGAGTTCCTCGGCGAACTCGCCGTCGCCTTCGAACACCACTTGCCCGAATCGCAGCGCGCCGTTGAAATTAAGGGTCGGCCGGGTGAGGTCCTCCCTCTCCCAGAAATAGCTGCCGACGACGTTGACGTTGAGGTAGCCGGAGAAGCCCGCCGGCTCGAGCGCGACATCATCGCGGTCGTCCGCGGGCGGCGAGAAGAGCTGCTCGACCGCGCGCTGGCTGGGATCGATGAGCAAGACGACGACGGAAAGGCTGCCCGGATCATATTCGAGCGAGACGCCGGTCGCCGCCAGGTCCTCGACGGAAAAGGTGGTCAGCGTCCCGAGCTGGCCGGCGATGCTCTCCTGCGCAGGCGGGTTGAGCAGCGGACGGATCAGCCGCAGGAACGTCTCGGTCTCGACGAGCAGCCGATCATCGTAAGTCAGCCGGACGGGTATGTCGCCGAGATTGCGGTTCCGGAAGGTGAGCGGCACCGTCATGTCGATGTCGCGCTCGTAGGGATTGATGTCGGGCCGACCGTGACGTCCGATCGGCACACGCTGCTGGCCCACCGTCGGCAGCGGCACGCTCGTCTGCGGCTGATCCGCGGGCGAACCGTCCGGCGCGGCCGGCGCCGCACTCTGCGGCGGGCGCACTTCCTGCGCCGGCGGCGGGGCCGGCGGCTCCTGCCGCGGGTTGGGCAGAGGCACCGAAACCTGGGCATGGCCTTCCGCCGCCCAGAGGGCGGACAGCGCGACCGCGCAGAGAAGGCGGACCGACCGCGTCACCGTATGAAGCTGAGTCGGATGGGCTCCGAGCCGAAGGCGTCGACCAGCGGCAGCCGGAAGGTACGCTCTCCGAGCGCCGGCACGTAACCGGTGCCGAGGGTGCGATTGAGCTCTTCGGGCGTCACTTCGATCCGCACCCGCTCGCCGGTGGCGCTGGTCCCTTCGAAACGCCAGCCGAGCCCGGCCATCATCGCATGGCGACGACCGCTATTGCGCAGGACGACCTCGACGCCGGGCACGGTCGGCGGCAGCGGCGCCCCCTCGCTCTCCGCCGGCGGCTGGAACTGGATCGGCCGGACGGCAAGGGCCTCGACATTGGGGGTCGCGCCGGGAGGGGCGACGACGACGAGCGCCTTCATGTGGTAGACGATCTGGACCTGGGCGCCGACGCCTTCGGCGGCCGACGGGTCGAGCGACACGGGAAGCTGCCGCACGGCGACATAATAAGCCTGGGAGGCGGCGAGATCGGCGTCGCCGACCCATTGCAGTCGGACGACCTGGCGCCCGCCCGGCGGCAGCACGCCCTGCGGCGGGAAGACGAGGAATTCCTCGTCGGCCGGCGTCTCGACGATGTTGCCGTTCTCGTCGAAATTCATGCGGGTGATACGGGTCTCGAAAGCGAGGTTCGCCTGATTGAGATTCTGCACCTCGAGCCGCGCGACCGCATTGGAGCCGCGGGTCTCCATCTCGAGGACCATGGGCGAGACGCGCATGGCATAAGCGGTGGCGGAAGCGATCACCGCCAGCACCATCGCCGCAAGGGCCGCGCGCCAGGCGCGAGAGATATACAGATACGCTTTCATCTTCCCCATCCCGCTCGAGAAGCCGGCAACCGAGGCACGGCAGCCATTGGCGCGCCCGTGCCGGTCTGCCGGTTCATCGCCCCAGGAACGCGGCCCCCCACCCGTTCCGGCCGATGCCCTAGCCCGCGAAAAATGAAGGAAGGGGAAAGAACGCGCTTTCCCCTTCCTCCTTGGATCGAGCTTTCGATCAGAGCGCCTGCAGCGTGAGCGTCAGGGTGTCGGTGTAGTTGCCGGCGACCAGGGCCTTGGCAGCGACCGGAGCCTCGATCTCGAGCTCGAAGTCCGAACGCCACGCGCCCTGGCTGATCGTGTTGCTGCCCTGAGTGGTCGCAACGTTCAGCGCCTGGCCCTGGCCGGGGCCGACCTGGTTGAGGCCGATGCCGGTCCAGGACGCCGCCACCTGGTAGGGGATGTTCGCCTGGAACTCGTCGCTGTCATAGCCGCCCGGGTTCGCGTTCACCATGCCGGCATTGCCGTTGGTCTTGGCGAGCGAGACGGTGTTGTTGAAGTTGCAGCCCGCGGTCAGGCTCTCGATCTCGGCCTCGGCCGGGCCGACCATCTCGAACGCGTCGCTGACATTCTCGTTGTTGCCGGTGCGGACACCGATCACGCCGAAGTTGATGTTGCGGGCGCTGGCGCTGTTGCCGGCGTAGAACGAGCAGTCGCGATTGACCGAGCCGCTCAGGTTGAAGGCGACGCTCACCGTCGGGGTGGCCGTCTCCGAATCCGACGGAGCGTCGGCGGTGGCGGTGTAGCGGGTGCCGACACCGAACAGGATGGCGCCCTCGAATGCCGCCTGGGCGAGACCGCCGAGGAAGCCGCTCGGGTTGGTCAGCGTGACACCGCCGAAGACCGGAACGGTTGCGGCATAATGGCGCTGGTTGGTCTGCGCAGCGGCGGTGCCGGCAAAGGCGACCATGGCGATGGCGGCGACGGTGCCGCGGAGGATCTTCTTCATGACTGTCTTCCCTCTTCAGTGGCCGGCCGGCGGAATTGCCGGGGAGGCCGTCTCAACTTCACTTCTCGGGCGTGCGGAGAGAGCCGCCGCCGTCAGCTGGGCGTGATCGTTATCTCGATCGTCTCCCCGTATTCGCCGGCCAGAAGTCCGGCTTCTCCCGAAGGCCGTCCCAACGAGACGCTCAGAGCGAGCCCGTCGGTGGCGATGCCGCCTTCGCTGGAGATCGTGCGTCCGGCGCCCCTGAGTTCGCGGCCCTCGAACGTGCGTTCGACGACCGACGCCTGCGGGCGGCGGACCGGCATCATCACCCCGATCGTGTAGGGGAGCGTGCCGGAATAAGGCCCCTGGCCCGACGGCATCTGGAGATGCGCGAGACCGCCGTTGCGGGCCTGGATGCTCATGTTGAAGGGAATGTTGCAGCTCAGCTCGACCCGCGCCGTCGCCCCGAGGCCGGCGCGATTGATGTTGCCAAAGTCCATGTCGGAGATGCTGCCCATCTGGCAGCGCTCGGAAATCCTTCCCTGCACCGCCAGGTCCAGCGAGCGGACATTCTCGATGTCGGCAGCTGCGGCGGACGCAGGCAAAGCAAGAACGGCCAGCGCCGCAAGTGCGATACGCATCTGTCTTCCCCAATACTGGCCGGCGGAGGCGAGGGCGTAAGCTGCCGTCGGCGATCGGGAGATGCGCGTCGAAACGTGCTTCCCCCCCCAAAACGTAAACAAAGAATTACCGCGACTCGCCGGGTTGGCGCATCCTCAGAATTGATGAGACCACACCGATAGCGGCGGCGGCGGGCACGCCGGCTCAAAGTGGGACGGGGGCGCAGCCGTTCGTTACAGGCGCGAATCAACCGATTTTGCGGTGGTTAAACCGGCATTAACAGTTTAAGTGTTTGATTGGGGAAAGAGCCGGCCTGTCCGGCCGGTCCGCACGGGGGGCAGGCTTGAACGACTATCAGATCGCCGGCTCGATCGCCGCCGGCAAGCGCCACATCGCCGTCGCCACCGCCGCGCTTGCCTGCCTGGACGCGCATATCCGGCCCATGGCCATCGTCGACGAGGAGTTGAGGCTGCTCTGGACGAACCAGCGCGCCAGCGATCTCTTCCGCGAGACGACGGAGCTGGACGACCGCGGCGGCTTCCTGACACTGGAGAATCCCGACCATCACGCGCGGCTGACGGCGCTGGTCAGCCGGAGCGGGCCGGATCTGATCACCTATTGCATGCCGCTGGCGAGCGGCGCCGGTCACCTGCTGATCCGCGCCCGGCGCCTCGACTGCGGCGAAACGGTGATGTTCGGCATCCAGATCACGCGCACCGACTCCGACGATCACGACATATATTATGACCTGGACAAGGCGTTCGGACTGACCGCCGCCGAGCATCGGGTTCTGCTGGCCCTGCTCACGGGCAAGGACGCCGATAGATTGACCCGTGATCTCGGCGTCTCGATCGAGACGGTGCGGACCCACATTCGCAACATCTATGCGAAGCTCGACGTGAATTCGCGCGAGAAGCTGTTCGCGAAGGTGCAGCCGTTCAGGATCTGAAGGCCCTCGCCGTCAGCGAACCCTCGCGCCGCCGCAAGCACGCTGATCCAACGCAGTCGGGGCTCGCCGCGGCTCGCACTCGCAGCGGGAAGCTGGCCGAGACATACCGGTCCCGGAGAACCTTCGGCCACGGGTAGCGATCGGCTCGGGGTCAGGGCATCCGGCCGCGGACTCGCGCGGCGAGGGAGCGGAGCCGATCGACATCCTCCGGCCAGACGGCCACCTCGGCCTCGATCATCAGCGCGACACTCTCGAGCTCGTGACGGACGATATTGACCCACGGATCGTCGCCGCCGGGGCCGAGCATGTCGGAGGCGCGCTGAAGCAGAGTCTTGAGCGAGGGGTCGAGCCCGGGCGCCTGCGCGGCGCGCTTCATCTCTTCAGCGAGTGCCATGGCCAACCGCGCAATCGAATCCGAATGCCCTCGCCTGCGCGCCCGACGTCGAGGCGCTTTGGCATCCAGGGGAAATAAACCAGCGAACATCACCAATATTGGTGAGCCGCCTGGGTGGGTCAAGCCGCGCCATGAACTCGTCATCTCCTTGCCCGGACCGGCGCTCGCTTTCGCCTATAGTCCCGCCGCGCCGATTGTTTGCCTCGCCCGAAGGCCGCATGCCGACGCGCCATCCGGGCCATCGTCCCGAAACGGCACCCCTTCATCTCACACGGATCGTTAGCGATTCCTTTACGCCGACGTCACGACAATGGCGGCCTGTGCCCGACCGCCGAATCGGCCGGCGGTGGCGCCGTCGGCGTCGAGGGCGGATCCGGCTTTGCCTTCACGGAGACGCGAAGTGTTCGAAATCGAGGTCCAGAACGAGACCACCCAGACCCAGCAGACGATCCGCTTCGTCGCGGTGCCGCGCATCGGCGAGGGCGTCCGCCTGCAGGACGTGAACGGCTTCTGGACGTCCTACGACGTGCTCGACGTCTGGTACCAACGCTCGGCGTTCGGCGACGTCTGGGTCCCCTACATGCATGTCCGCAAGTCCGCGGAGATGGCTTCGGGACCGGCAGGCGGCGGCGACTATGAGCGGGTGCCTTCGCCGATCGCCGACGAAGCGCAGGTCGATGCGCGCAGCGCCGCCTGAAGCGTCCCGATACCACGATCAGTCGACCCGGCGGATCGTCTCCTCATAGGTGGCGACGGTGAGGCCGAAGCGGCGGAAGGTCATCCGGTTGTGGGCGGTTCGGCCGCCGCGATGCAGGGTGATGGTCTGGTCCACCGAGATGTTCTGATTGGTGCGGTAGCGCAAGCGAAGGACATTGCCTTCCATCTCGCCGGTCACCGGCCCACGGCCGTCGGTGACGGTGCCGGTGAACCGGTTCGGGCCGCTTCGCACCAGCCGCCAGCTGCGGCTGCGCGGCGGCTTGCCTTCCTCCTCCACCACCTGGTCCATGATCAGGGCGCCGTCCCGCGCCATCCGGCCCTGGGTGCGCACGCGCACCCGGTGCGGGCGCGACAGGATCATGTCGACGGTGCCGACGCTCTCCATGCGGCCGACGAAGAAGTGCTCGGGAGGCGGCGGCGCCGCCGACTGGACGACCAGCAGCGCGCCAATGAATGCCAGCATGCCCAAGAAGCGCCCCCTTCCCTGCAACCGCGATCGTCGCCGCGACCTTTGCGGGCAGGCTAACCGAGCGCGCTGGTCCTGGCCAGCACCAGCGGGCGCCGGAGCGGACCGTGGCTAGACCAGCCGGCTCTGCTTCACCGCCGCCTGGATGAAGCTGGCGAAGAGCGGGTGGGGATCGAAGGGTTTGGACTTCAGTTCGGGGTGGAACTGGACTCCGATGAACCAGGGATGGTCGGGCCGCTCGACGATCTCCGGGAGCTCGCCGTCGGGGCTCATGCCGGAGAAGACGAGGCCGCCCTGTTCGAGCGCTTCCTTGTAGTGGATGTTGACCTCGTAGCGGTGGCGATGGCGCTCGCTGATCGTGTCGGAACCGTAGATGGAGCGCACGACGCTGTTGCCGGCCAGCT
This sequence comes from Sphingosinicella terrae, assembly GCF_003347635.1. Taxonomy (GTDB): domain Bacteria; phylum Pseudomonadota; class Alphaproteobacteria; order Sphingomonadales; family Sphingomonadaceae; genus Allosphingosinicella; species Allosphingosinicella terrae. Next base: position 412,926 of record NZ_QDFY01000001.1, on the reverse strand, counting down.
TCGCCTCATAGGCGCCGAGCCGCATGGTGCCGCCGAGATCGCCGCTCGCCTCGCGCTTCTGCAAGCCCTCCGCGCTCATCCACTCGGTGATCAGGCCGACCACCGGCTCGTGGCATTCGCCGAACTCGGAGGAGCCGGCACCCTCGATGCCGGCGGTGTTCCGCGCGCCCTCGATGCACGCCATCTGCATGCCGAGGCAGATGCCGAAGAAGGGCACCTTGCGTTCGCGGGCGAAATGGACCGAGGCGATCTTGCCCTCGCTGCCGCGCTCGCCGAAGCCGCCGGGGACGAGGATGGCGTGCATCGGCTCCAGCGCCGCCGCGATCTCGGATTCGGCGCTCGAGAACAATTCGGCGTCGAGCCACTTGATGTTGACCTTGACCCGGTTGGCGAGACCGCCATGGACCAGCGCCTCGGTCAGGCTCTTATAGGCGTCCTGCAGGCCGACATATTTGCCGACGACGCCGATCGTCACCTCGCCTTCCGGATTGAGCAGCCGGTCGAGCACGTCGTCCCAGCGGGCCAGATCCGGAGTCGGCGCGTCGTCGATGCCGAAGGCGTGGAGGACCTCCGAATCCAGCCCCGCCTCGTGATACTGGGCCGGCACCGCGTAGATGCTGGCGGCGTCGAGCGCGGGAATGACGGCCTCGGTCCGGACGTTGCAGAACAAGGCGATCTTGGCCCGGTCGCTGTCCGGCAGCGGCCGATCGCAGCGGGTGACGAGGATCTCCGGCTGGATGCCGAGCGACGTCAGCTCGCGCACGCTGTGCTGGGTCGGCTTGGTCTTCAGCTCGCCGGCGGCGGCGATATAGGGGACGAGGGTGGTGTGGATCGAGACGGTGTCGCCGCGCCCGACCTCGTTCCTCAACTGGCGGATCGCCTCGATGAAGGGCAGCGATTCGATGTCGCCGACGGTGCCGCCGATCTCGCAGATGATGAAGTCGCATTCCGGATCAATGTCGGCCCGGATGAAGTCCTTGATCGCGTTGGTGACGTGCGGGATCACCTGGACAGTCGCGCCGAGATAGTCGCCGCGCCGCTCGCGCTGGATGATTCCCTGGTAGATCCGGCCCGACGTGACGTTGTCGCTCTGGCGTGCGGGCACGCCGGTGAAGCGTTCGTAATGGCCGAGATCCAGGTCGGTCTCGGCACCGTCGTCGGTGACGTAGACCTCGCCGTGCTGATAGGGAGACATCGTCCCCGGATCGACGTTGAGATAGGGATCGAGCTTGCGCAGCCGCACCTTGTAGCCGCGCGCCTGGAGAAGCGCCGCCAGACTGGCGGCCATCAGGCCCTTGCCAAGAGATGAGACCACGCCGCCGGTGATGAAAATGAACCGCGCCATGGGAGGGCAGGCTTAAGCGGAGGGCGAGGATTCGGGCAAGCCGCCGAATCGATTTTTTATTCCGGATAAAGGGCGTGAACGGGCTCGGCCCGAGGGAAAGGCGGCCTTTCCGGCCGCAATATGCCGGGTTTCGGGCCTTCCGCCGCCGCGATCGAGGAAGCGAGGCCGGCGGAAATCGGAAACCTATTGCGCGATCGGAACGCCGCTCTGATTGCCCTGGGCGGGCGCGGCCGGCGTCGCGGGCGCCGCGGCGGGGGTGCCGGGCTGGGCGCCGGGAACGGCCTGCGGGTTCGGCGTGAACGGGCTCGACTGCCGCTCCGTGGGAGAGCCAGCGGGCGCCGGCGCCGGCGTCGCCAGGCTCGGATCGATCTCGCGCGGGCCGCGCGTGCCGGCGGCGAGAGCGGCGAGAACGATCGACAGGATGACGAAGATGGTCGCGCTGATCGCCGTGGTGCGGGTCAGGAAATCGGACGCCCCGCGCGCAGTCATCAGTCCCGACGGGCTGCCGCCGGTGAGCCCGCCGCCCTCCGAACGCTGCATCAGGATGACCGTGATCATCACGATGGCGACGAGCGTCTGGACGATGAGGATGAAGGTGAACATGCGGGGGCTTTCCGGAAAGGCAGGTCGGCGCGCGACTTAGGGTATCGCAGGACGCTTCTCAAGGGCGGGGTTAGCGCAGGAGCCTCCGCGCGGCGAAGGCCCGGCAAAAGCGCGGGGACGAGCACCCGTCTCAGGACCGCGCCGCGGCCTCGATGATGGGGACGAAAAGGTCCGCAGTGAGACTGGCGCCGCCGACGAGGGCGCCGTCGACATCGGCCACGGCGAAGATCTCGGCGGCGTTGTCGGCCTTGACCGAGCCGCCGTAGAGGATCCTGGTCCTTTGCCCGGAATCGCCGAAACGGCCGACGAGGTGACGGCGGATCGCCGCATGCATTTCGCCGATGTCGGCGGGTGTGGCGACGTTGCCGGTGCCGATCGCCCAGATCGGCTCGTAGGCGAGGACGAGCTCGCCCTCCTCCCACGAGTCCGGGAGCGAGCCTTCGAGCTGACGCTCGACGACGTCGACATGGCTGCCGGCGGCACGATCGAGCGCGCTCTCGCCGACGCAGACGATGGTGACGAAGCCGTGACGCAGCGCGGCGACGGCCTTGCCGCGCACGGCGACGTCGCTTTCCTGCTGCTCGGCGCGGCGCTCGCTATGGCCGACGATCGCCATGCGGCCGCCGGCCTCCTTGATCATCGCGGCCGAGACGTTGCCGGTATGGGCGCCGCTCTCCTCGGCGTGGCAATCCTGGGCGCCGATGACGATGGCGCCGCCGGCCCGGGTCACCGCCGGGGCGATCAGGGTGAAAGGCGGGCAGACGGCGACGTCGACGCCGCCCGCGGCACGGGCCGCCTCGGCGATCGCGTGCAGCTCGGCGAGCTGGGCCAGGTTGCCGTTCATCTTCCAGTTGCCGGCGACGAGCTTGCGGCGGACGTGCATCGATCCTCCTCGATTGATCCGATGCCGCATAAGCGGGTTCGCCGGAAAACGGGAGAGGCGAATGTCGGCGGCGGATCCGCGGTCGGACGGCTCCGACCGGCCCGAGCTTGCCGCGGCCCGGCGGCTTTCCTATGAGCCGCGAAACCGTTTCGAGGACCTTCATCCATGGCTGCTACCCGTCGCTTCCGTTCCTGGACCGCCGGAGCGATTCTGTTCCTCGCCTTGCTCGCCATGGTGGTGACCGGATTCGGCACGGGCGGCATTGGCGACCTGGGCAGCCTTTCCGGCGGCGGCTCCGGCACGCCGCTGGCGCGGGCCGCGAGCGGAACGCTCACCGAGCAGGAGGTCAACGACGTCATCAGCCGCGAATATCGGCGGGCGCGCCAGGAGCGCCCGGACCTCGGCATGGCGGAATTCGTCGGCCAGGCCTTCACCCCCATCGTCGACCAGCTGGTGCTGGCGCTGGCGGTGCAGGCCTTCGGCCAGGATCAGGGCCTCACCGTCTCCGATGAGATGATCGACCGCGAGATCGTCAACATCCCGGGCTTCCGCAACGTCGCCGGCCAGTTCGACGCGAGCATCATGCGCCAGGCGCTGCAGGCGCAGAACATCACCGAGCCGCAGCTGCGCCAGGACATCGCCCGATCGCTGATGCAGCGGCAGCTGCTCGGCCCGATCGCGCGCGGTGCCGCGGTACCGGAAGGCCTTGCCCGTTCCTACGCCGATCTGCTGCTCGAGCGCCGCCGCGGCACGATCGGCGTCGTCCCCACCGAGCTTCTCCAGGCCGGCATCGAACCGACCGATGCGGAAGTCACCGCTTTCTATCAGCGCGCCCGCGGCCGATTCGTCGTCCCGGAGCGACGAGTCATCCGCTATGCGATGATCGGGCCGGAGCAGGTCGCCGCACAGGTGCGCGCCACCGACCAGGAGATCGCGGCTCATTATCAGCAGAATGCCGCCACCTACGGCCCGCGCGAGACCCGCGACCTCCAGCAGATCGTGCTTCCGGACCAGGCGGCGGCGCAACGCTTCGTCCAGGCGGTTCGCGGCGGCACCAGCTTCGTCGCGGCGGCCCAGGCGGCCGGCTTCAGCGAAGCCGACATCAGCTCGGCCAATCAGACCCGCGAGCAATTCGCCGGGATCACCACGCCCGAGGTCGCCAATGCCGCCTTCGCCGCGGCCCAGGACGCCGTCGTCGGCCCGATCCGCAGCCCGCTCGGCTTCCATGTCGCCCGGGTCGAGCAGATCAACCGCAGCCCGGCGCGGCCGCTCGAGACGGTGCGCGCCGAGATCGTCCAGGCGATCGAGCAGCGCAAGCTCGCCGAGGCGCTCGCCGGGGTCGTCGGCCGTGTCGAGGAACGGATAGCGGACGGCGCGAGCCTCGAGGAAGCGGCCCAGTCGGAGCGGCTCCAGATCGTCACGACCCCGGCGATCACCGAGACCGGCCAGTCGCCGGACCAGCCCTTCACCGTCCCGCCGGAGCTGCAGCCGCTGCTGCGCAGCGCGTTCGAGATCGATGCCGAGGATCCCGAGCCGGTGGTCGAGCAGATCCAGCCCAACCAGCGCTACGCCCTCGTCGGGATCGAGCGGGTGGTGCCGGCCGCACCGCCGCCGCTGCCCCGGATCCGCGACCAGGTCCGTGCCGAGCTGATCCAGCAGCGGGCGCTCGAGCGCGGGCGCGCGATTGCCGACCAGATCGCCCAGCGCATCAACGGCGGAATGGCGCCGGCGGAAGCCTTCGCCCAGGCGCAGCCGCGCATGCCGGCGCCGGAAGCGCTCGAGATGCAGCGCCTCGACATCAGCCGGGCGGGCACGCAGACGCCGCCGCCGCTGCTCACCTTGTTCAGCCTGCCTCAGGGCCGGGCGCAGGTGATCCCGGCGCCGAACGGCCGCGGCTGGTTCGTCGTCCACCATGCCCAGCGCACGCCCGGAGACGCCTCGAGCCGGCCCGAGCTGATCGCGACCACGCGCAACGAGTTCACCAGCTCGGCGGCAGCCGAGATGGCCGAGCAGTTCGCCCGTGCGCTCGAGCGCAGCGCCGAGGTCGAGCGCAATCCCGAGGCGATCGAGGCCGCGCGCCGCCGGCTGGTCGGCGGCCTGGCGGAGTAAGGACGGCGCGGGCGCCCCTTCCCTGCGCCCGCCCGTCGCCCGTCGCGCGATGATCCTGGTCGTCGACAATTATGACAGCTTCACCTGGAACCTCGTCCAGTATCTGAAGGAGATCGGAACCGAGGTGCGGGTGGAGCGGAACGACGCGCTGACCGCAGCCGAGGCGCTGGCGAGCGGCGCCGCCGCCATCCTGATCTCGCCCGGCCCCGGCACGCCGGAGCAATCCGGCATCTCGCTCGACGTCGTGGCCGCCTGCACGGCGGCGCGGCGGCCCTTGCTGGGCGTCTGCCTGGGCCACCAGGCGATCGGCCGGCATTTCGGCGCCCGGCTGGTCCGCACGGCACCGATGCACGGCAAGACGAGCGCGGTCCGCCACGACGGTACCGGCCTCTTCTCCTGCCTGCCCTCGCCGTTCACCGCGACCCGCTATCATTCGCTCGCGCTCGATCCCGGCGACCTGCCGGACTCGCTCCTCGTCAACGCCACCGCCGAGGACGGGACGATCCAGGGCCTGCGCCACCGCGCGCTGCCGATCCACGGCGTCCAGTTCCACCCGGAAAGCATCGCCAGCGAGCATGGCCATGCCCTGCTGAGACGCTTCCTGGAGCTTGCGCGAGAGGCCGAAATCGCAGGCGCTTGACAGCCTTCTCCCTGTTCCGTACACGTTCCGTATACGTTCCAGAGGGGGACCGACATGCTGACCCGCAAGCAACACGAGCTTCTTCTGTACATCAACGAGCGCCTGTCCGAGACCGGCGTGTCGCCCTCGTTCGAGGAGATGAAGGACGCCCTCGACCTCAAGTCGAAGAGCGGCGTCCACCGGCTGATCTCCGCTTTGGAGGAGCGCGGCTTCATTCGCCGGCTGGCCAATCGCGCCCGAGCGCTCGAGGTGCTGCGGATGCCGGAGACCAAGGCTCCGGGCGCCGCCGCCGGCGTCGGCAGCCAGGCGGGCGTTTCGCAGAGCCTGCCACGTGCCGCCAACGACATCATGGACATCCCGCTTCACGGCCGGATCGCCGCCGGGACGCCGATCGAGGCGCTGCAGGGCTCCGAGACCTTGCCCGTCCCCGCGGCCCTGCTCGGCCCGGGCGAGCATTATGCGCTGGAGGTGGCGGGCGATTCGATGGTCGAGGAAGGCATTCTCGACGGCGACTATGCGCTCATCCGCCGCCAGGACACCGCCCGCGACGGCGAGATCGTGGTCGCGCTGATCAACGACGAGGAAGCGACGCTGAAGACCTTCCGGCGCGAAGGCCAGATGATCCGCCTCGACCCCGCCAACCGCCATTACGACCCGCAGCGCTACGCGCCCAACCAGGTCAAGATCCAGGGCAAGCTGGCCGGACTCCTGCGGAGATATTGAGGGGGCGGAGGCGCTTTCGTTCCCTCCCCTCCCCTCCTAAGCCCTCCCCTTGATGGGGAGGGTTTGGGTGGGGTGAGCGCCGGAGTCGGGAATGATGGTCAAATACCGCCCTCCAGAAGGCAGTACAGCGCGAGCCCGCGGACTCCGCAGCATTCCCACCGAGGCCGAGAAGGCCATGTGGAACCTCCTGCGCGCCAATTTTCGGGACATGCATTTTCGGCGCCAGGCGCCGATCCGGCGGTTCTTCGCGGATTTCGTGTCACATCGCGCTCGGCTCGTGATCGAAGTCGATGGCGGCCAGCATGGGGGCGAGAAGGATCGTCGCCGGACGCGGACGATCAATGGTCAAGGCTATCGCGTGGTTCGATTCTGGAACAGCGATGTGCTCGGCAACGACGACGGCGTCGCAATCGCGATTGCCGAAACCTTGCAGGAGCGCCACCCCACCCATCCCTCCCCATCAAGGGGAGGGCTTAACAAGGGAGTGCCGTAGCGCGTTTCAGCCTGATCTCCTGGCGTTGTACCAGCCGGCCTCCGCCTCCCCCGCCTTGCGCCTCCCGTCGCCCGTCCCTAGCTAGACTCTGCGGACCGGGCCCCTCTGGCAGCGTCTACGCTGCGATGTCGGACCGCGGAGCCATGCTCGGGGCGTCTTCTCTTCCGTTGGCGCGCCGACCGGTGACACGACACGGATCAGGAGCCTTCGATGACCGACAATCCCGCCATGAACTGTCCCGTCTGCCGCGTGCCGCTCGTCATGAGCGAGCGCCAGGGAGTCGAGATCGACTATTGCCAGCAATGCCGCGGCGTCTGGCTGGACCGAGGCGAGCTCGACAAGATCATCGAGCGCAGCGCCCGCGATCTGGCGCCGCCACCGCCGCCTCAGCAGAGCGCGCCGCCGCTGCATCAGCCGCGTCCGGGCCGCCACGATCATGACCGCGACTATCATTACGGCCACAAGAAGCGGCGCAAGTCCTTCCTCGAGGAGCTGTTCGACTGACCTCGCGACGCTCGCGCGAGCGGACAGAGTCGGCCGTTCCCCGGGATCAATCTGCCCAGGGGTGACGGCCGACCTGGCCGGCGACGGTCGCCAGCCGCGGCCGTTCGCCGAGCGTCAGGCTGAAGCCGCCGGTGCGGCGCAGGAAAGCGCGGTCGGCCCTCAGCCAGCGCGGCGCGCAGGCGCGCGGCAGCAGGCGGTCGGCGATGACGATGTCGGCGGCGGCGCAGGCGCGCACCATCTGGTCCCAGCGAACGAAATGGCGCGAGCGGGTGACCAGGATCCGCCAGCGCCGGCCGACACGATCGACATAGACGGCGCACAGCTCCGGGCTGCAGGCGACGGTCGGCAGCCCCTCGAGCTCGCGATATTCGGGCTCGGCCCCGGCCAGCTCGGCCAGCGTCTCGCGGACATAGTCGCCGGCTTTGGGCCGCAGCAAGGCGAGGCCCCCGGTCGGGGTGCGCAGGACGAGGTGCCGGCCGTCGCCGGTGGCGATGACGTCCGGCGGCGGGACGCTGAACGCCCATAAGGCACCGATCGCGGCTGGAAGGATGCCGAGCCGGCGCCATCCGGTTCGCCACAGGCAGATCCACAAGCCCCCGGCAACGATCAGAGCGAAGGCGCCGCGCGGCATTGCCGGCAGCAGCGCCACCGCCCCCGGCGCGTTCGCCGCCGCATGGGCGAGCCAGACCAGGAAGGCGAGCGCCCTCCCGGTCAGCCACCAGGCCGGCGCCCCCAGGCCAACCAGGTCGAGCAGCAGAGCGAGCGCCTCCAGCGGCATGATGACGAAGGTGGTGAGCGGGATGGCGACGATATTGGCCGCGGCGCCGTACAGCCCGGAGCGGTGAAAATGGAACAGGGCGATCGGCGTCAGCGCGAGCTCGACCGCGAGACCGGTCAGCGCGAGGCCGAGCAGGAAGCGGCCCGTCCGCGCGGCGGCGCCTTCGTCGCGGCGGGAGAGCAAGGCCTGGATACGCGGATTCTCGTGCAGCGCGACGATCGCCACGATAGCGGCGAAGCTCAGCTGGAAGCTCGGACCGGCCAGCGATTCGGGCCAGAGCAGGAGGACGGCGAGCGCGCCGACCGCGACGAGGCGCAGGGTCAGCGCGTCGCGGCCGAGGGCGATGCCGGCGAGGACGAGCAAGGCGGCGATGCAGGCGCGCACCGTCGGCACCTCCGCGCCGGTGAGCAAGGTATAGGCGATCCCGGCGACCGCTCCGGCGAATGCGGCGATCACCACCAGGCGGAAACGCAGCGCAAGAGCCGGGCTGAGCGCGAGCAGCTTCAACGTGAGCAACATCACCGCGCCGACCGCAGCGGTAAGATGGAGGCCGCTCACCGACAGCAGATGGGCGAGCCCGGATCGGCGCATCGCCTCCGCATCCTCCTCGGGAATGCCATATTGGTCGCCCGTCGCCAGGGCCGCGGCGATTCCCCCCTCGGCGCCGCCGCCGATCGAGTCGCGGACATGACTGGCGAGCGCGTCCCGCCATCCGGCGATCCGGGCGCGCCACCCCCGCGAATCGGGCGGTGCGACGATCTCGATCTCCAGCGCCCGTCCGGTCCCGCCGAGCTGCTGGAACCAAGCGGCGCGGGCGAAGTCGTAGGCGCCGGGCGCGGCCATGGGCGGCGGCGGCATCATCCAGGCGCGCAGCCGGATCCGGGCGCCGGCGTCGAGCCCGGCCGGCACGTCCTCCTCGTCGACATTGACCCGCAGCCGGGCGGCCAGAGCGCGATCGTCGGGGGCGACGACCAGCCGCCGCGTCCCCTCGGCAGCCATTCGCTGCACGCTCACGACCAGCGCCGTCGTCTCGACGAGCCCATCCCGTGCCAGTCTTGGCGCCGTCACCCGTTCGGCCTTCCACCAGACATGGCCGCAGCCGATCGCCGCGGCGATGGCGAACAGGCACAGGGCCCGGCCGGCACGCGTCGCGCCGGCGAAGGCGCCCGCGCCGAGCGCGAGCGCCGCCGCGCCGGCAAGGACCGCGATCCAGCCGTTTCGGTCGGGCAGCCAGAAATAGAGAGCGATGCCGAGGATGAGGCCGACCGGCAGCCAGAGCGGCAGCTGGTCGCGTTCCGACTCGAATCGGCGCTCCATCGACGCGGCCAGGCCCCGGGCCGCCAGGGCCGCGCGCGCTGCGAGAGAGGGGCCTGTTTTCGCCGGCGCGAGCGTGCTCATGGCTGCCGGCTTCCGCCGGGCTGACTCCCTATGCTAGGGCCCCTCGCGTCCCCGGTCGCCATGACCTGTGCATCCTTGGAGAAAGCCTGCGTGAGCGCAAGCCAAGTCGTCACCCGCTTCGCGCCGTCCCCGACCGGCTTCCTGCACATCGGCGGAGCGCGCACCGCCTTGTTCAACTGGCTCTATGCGCGCCATCATGGCGGCCGCTTCCTTCTCAGGATCGAGGATACCGACAAGGCGCGCTCCACCCAGGCGGCGATCGACGCCATCCTCGACGGGATGAGCTGGCTCGGCCTCGACTGGGATGGAGAGACCTATTTTCAGTCGCATTTCGCCGAGCGCCATGCCGAGGTCGCCCACCAGCTGCTCGAGGCCGGCCACGCCTATCGCTGCTACATGACCGGCGAGGAGCTCGCCGCCGCGCGCGCCGACGCCGAGCGCGAGCGCCGGCCGTTCCGCATCCAGAGCCCCTGGCGCGAGCGCGGCGCCGGCGAGGCGCCGGCCGACCAGCCTTGCGTCATCCGGCTGAAGGCGCCCCGCGAAGGCGAGACGGTGATCGAGGACCAGGTCCAGGGCCGGGTCGCGGTCCAGAATGCCGAGCTGGACGACTTCATCCTGCTTCGCTCGGACGGTTCGCCCACCTACATGCTCGCCGTCGTCGTCGACGATCACGACATGGGCGTCACCCACGTCGTCCGCGGCGACGACCATCTCAACAACGCCTTCCGCCAGCTCGTCATCGTCCGCGCCATGGGTTGGCCCGAGCCGGTCTACGGCCACGTCCCGCTGATCCACGGCCCGGATGGCGCCAAGCTGTCGAAGCGGCACGGCGCGCTCGGCGTCGAGACCTATCGCGACGAGCTCGGCATCCTGCCCGAGGCGTTGTTCAACTATCTGCTCCGGCTCGGCTGGGGCCATGGCGACGACGAGATCATCGCCCGCGACGATGCGGTCAGCTGGTTCGATCTCGGCCATGTCGGCCGGTCGCCGTCACGCTTCGACACCAAGAAGCTCGAGCATCTCAATGCCCATTATATCCGCGCTGCCGATCCCTATCGCCTTGCCAGCCTGATCGACCACAAGGTGGAGGGCGCGCTCCGCCGGGGGCTCGACGCGAGGGACATCGATCTGCTCGCGCGGGCGATGCCGCAATTGACGCCACGTGCGAAGGATCTCAACGAGCTGGCCGACGGCGCCCTCTTCCTGTTCAGGCCGCGCCCGCTGGACATGGACGAGAAGGCCTCGTCTTTGCTAGACGGCGACGCGCGGGACCTGCTCGCCCTCGTACACGACGCCCTCGGGCGACTGGAGACGTGGGATGCCGAAACGAGCGAGCAGGCCGTGCGGGAGGTGGCTGAGGCACGAGCGGTGAAGCTCGGCCAGGTGGCGCAGCCGCTGCGGGCGGCGCTCACCGGGCGGGCGACCTCGCCCGGTATCTTCGACGTGCTTGCGTTGCTCGGGAGGGAGGAAAGCCTCGCGCGCATCGCCGACCAGATGACCAGGAAGGAAAATTGAGATGGCGGACAAGGCCAGCCTGACGATCGACGGCAACGGATTCGATTATGACGTGCGGTCCGGCACGACGGGCCCGGACGTGGTCGACATCCGCAAGCTGTATGCGCAGACGGGCGTGTTCACCTACGATCCCGGCTTCACGTCGACCGCAAGCTGCCAGTCCCAGATCACCTATATCGACGGCGACAAGGGCGTCCTTCTCCACCGCGGCTATCCAATCGACCAGCTCGCCGAGCATTCGACCTTCATGGAGGTCGCCTATCTGCTGCTCAACGGCGAGCTGCCGAAGCAGGAGGAGCTGGAGAGGTTCACGCGCACGATCACGCGCCACACGATGCTGCACGAGCAGCTCGCCACCTTCTATCGCGGCTTCCGCCGCGACGCCCACCCGATGGCGATCATGTGCGGCGTCGTCGGTGCGCTGTCGGCCTTCTACCATGACAGCACCGACATCACCGATCCCAAGCAGCGGATGATCGCCTCTCACCGGCTGATCGCCAAGATGCCGACGATCGCGGCCATGGCCTACAAATATTCGCTCGGCCAGCCGTTCATGTACCCGCAGAACGACCTGTCCTACACCGGCAACTTCCTGCGGATGACCTTCGGCGTCCCGGCCGAGCCCTTCGAGGTCAATCCGGTGATCGAGCGGGCGATGCGGCGCATCTTCATCCTGCATGCCGATCACGAGCAGAATGCATCGACGTCGACCGTCCGGCTGGCGGGATCGTCGGGCGCCAATCCGTTCGCGTGCATCGCCGCCGGGATCGCCTGCCTGTGGGGCCCGGCCCATGGCGGCGCCAACGAGGCCGCGCTCAACATGCTGCGCGAGATCGGTCGCCCGGAGCGTATTCCCGAATATATCGCCCGCGCCAAGGACAAGGAAGATCCGTTCCGGCTGATGGGCTTCGGCCACCGGGTCTACAAGAATTACGACCCGCGCGCGAAGGTGATGCAGAAGACGGCGGAGGAGGTGCTGAACGCGCTCAATATCTCGGATCCGGTGCTCGACACCGCCCGAGAGCTCGAGCAGATCGCGCTCAAGGACGACTATTTCATCGAGAAGAAGCTCTATCCCAACGTCGATTTCTATTCGGGGGTCATCCTGTCGGCGATCGGCTTCCCGACCGAGATGTTCACCGCCTTGTTCGCCCTCGCCCGCACCGTCGGCTGGGTCGCCCAGTGGAACGAGATGATTTCCGATCCCGACCAGAAGATCGGCCGCCCTCGCCAGCTCTACACCGGCTCCGCCCAGCGCGACTACCTGCCGGTCGATCGGCGCTAGGCGCCGTTGGAGGCGTACCGCGCCTCCGGAGAATGCCCTCCGAGCGCCAGACAGTCTCGGCGCGGCGCCGATCGCGGCGCCGCGCCTCCTTGTTCTTGCCGTGCTCTCGTCCGCGCCATGCACGATGCGGTTCCGGAACAGGATCTGGAGCCGGATTTGGCGCGGCTGCCGGCCCTGCCGCGGTCGGGGATGGTGCTCGCCGATATTTCCGCTCTATAGTCCAGCGCTGTCATAGGGGCACGAGCGCCGGACGCAGGAGGGGAGCAATGTTCACGAGACGATCGATGATGATCGCCGGCGCGGCGGCGTTGGCGGGCTGCGCGGCCGGGCCCGGCCTGGCGTCGCCGGTTGACCGCACCCTCGTGCGCCGCGAGGGCATGCGCTTCACCATCGGCGGCGAAGCCTATCATTATGCCGGCACCAATATGTGGTACGGCGCCTATCTCGGCGCCGACGCGGCTTACGGCAACCGCCCGCGGCTGGCCCGCGAGCTCGATCGGCTCGCCGCCCTTGGCATCACCAACATCCGCGCCCTCGCCGGTTCGGAGGATTCGCCGCTCCGCAACTCGGTCAAGCCAAGCTTCCGCGACCGCGGCAGCGACTACAACCAGGCCCTGCTCGGCGGGCTCGACCATTTCCTCGCCGAGATGGGCCGGCGCGGCATGCGCGCGGTCCTCTATCTCACCAATTTCTGGGAATGGTCGGGCGGGATGGCCACCTACCTCTACTGGAACAATGGCGGACGCTTCATCGACATGAACGACCCCGCCCATCCCTGGCCGGAATTCCCCGATTTCGTCGCCGGCTTCTATTGGTCGCCGGAAGCGGTCGCGATGTACCACGATTATATCCGCGCCGTCGTCGGCCGGATCAACACGGTCACTGGAATAGCCTATGCCGACGATCCGACGATCATGGCCTGGCAGCTCGCCAACGAGCCTCGGCCCGGCGGCAGCGAGGCGATCGGCCGCCCCAATCTCCCCGCTTTCTATCGTTGGGTCGAAGGCACGGCCGCGCTGATCAAGTCGCTGGACCCGAACCATCTCGTCTCGACCGGAAGCGAAGGACTGAAAGGCTGCCTCGAGGATGCCCAATGCGTCATCACCGAGCATTCACCCGATTCGATCGACTATCTCACCGCTCATATCTGGCCGCAGAACTGGGGCTGGGCCGATCCGCAGGACCTCGCCGGGAGCTGGCCGCGCTGCGAGGCGCTGGTGCGCGACTATATCGTCCGCCACGTCGCACTGGCGGAACAGCTCGGCAAGCCCCTGGTGATCGAGGAGTTCGGCTTCCCGCGCGACGGCGTCAGCTACGATCCGGCCGCGGCGACCAGCTTTCGCGATCGCTATTACGGCCTCATCTACGAAGCGGTCGAGGCCAGCGTCGCGCGAGGCGGGCCGCTGGCCGGATCGAATTTCTGGTCCTGGAACGGCGAAGGGCGCGCGCAGCACGAGGATTGGCGCTTCCGCAACGGCGACATTTCCTATCTCGGCGACCCGCCTCACGAGCCGCAAGGGTGGTACGGCGTGTTCGACGGCGACGAGAGCACGCAGCGACTGATCCGCGGGCATGTCAGGGCGATCGGCGCGGCTCCGGCGCAAACCTGATCTCGCTCCCCGCATAAGCGAGCAGCAGCTCGGCCGAGGGCGGCACGGCGAGCTCCGCCTGCCCGCGCATCGTCCACACCGATCCCGGCTCGAGCGGGCGTCCGTCGAGGCTGGCGCCTGCCTCGAGCGGGATCACCCAGACCGGCGCCAGGCCGTCGCCGCCGATGATTCCGGCGGCGTCCCGCCAACGCTCGACGACGAAGGCAGCGCCCGAGGCGAGGGCATCGCGGCCGGGGGCGATCGCGCGGGTGCTCCCGGCGGCGCGCCACGGCGACGGATCCGCGGCGGCGATGCCGGCGTCGAGATGGAGCTCGCGCGGGCGGCCATAATCGTAGAGGCGGTAGGTGAGATCGAGATTCTGCTGGATCTCGAGGACCGTCAGACCGGCGCCGATCGCGTGGACGGTTCCCGCCGGCGAATAGAAGAGGTCGCCGGCGCGGACCGGCCTCCAGTCGATCAGCCGCTCGATGCTGCCGTCGAGCGCGGCTGCACGGAGCGCCCCGCGCGAGACGGCCTCGCGCAGGCCGAGACCGATGGCGGCGCCGGGATCGGCCCGCAGCACCAGCCAGGCTTCGTCCTTGCCGCGGCGATGGCCCGAAGCGCGGGCGGCGCGATCGTCGGGATGGACCTGGATCGACAGCTTCTCCGACGTGAACAGGTATTTGACGAGGAGATCGGCCTCGTCGCCGGCCGGATCGGGGAACCAGACCTCGCCCACCGGCTCGCTTTGGGCCTCCGCCCCGGTCCAGCCGGGCAGATCGCGCCGTCCCCACGGCTTTCGCACCAGCCGGCGCGGCAGCGGCTCAGCCATCATGACCCATGTTCCCTTTGCCTCCGGACAACACGCCCTGAGCGAGCGCGATCCCGCCGCATGGCCCGGCAAGGCCGCCGAGCCCCGGAGCCACGACATAGTCTCCCGGCGGCAGAGGGAAATAGTCGGCGAGGCTGGCGGCAAGCGCCTCGCGGATGCGCGGGAACAGATGCGGCTGCGCCTCCATGACCCCGCCGCCGAGCAGGATCCGGCGCGGCGCCGCGACGAGCGCGAGGCCGTGGCACAATTGGGCGAGCGTGTGGGCGACGAGGCGCCAGACCGGATGGTCGGCCGGCGCCTCGGCGGCGGGGTGACCGAGCCGCGCCTCGATGGCGGGCCCCGAGGCCAGCCCCTCGACGCAGCCGCCGTGGAAGCTGCAGAAGCCGGGCCAGTCGTCGCCCGGCGCACGCGCCACGCGGACATGGCCGGCCTCGGGATGGGAAAAGCCGCCGATCGGCCTGCCGCCGCAGACGATCCCGACGCCGACGCCCGTGCCGACGGTGACATAGGCGAAGCTGTCGAGCCCGCGGGCGGCGCCCCAGAGTCCCTCGGCAAGGGCGGCGCCGTTGACGTCGGTATCGAAGGCGGTGGGGACGGCATATCGGCGCTCGAGGCGGCCGGCAATGTCGGCGCCTTGCCAGCCCGGCTTGGTCGTCGCCTTCATCCGACCCCAGCCAGGAGACGATCGGTCGATGTCGATCGGCCCGAAGGACGCGATCCCGAGCGCGGAAAAGCCATCCTCCGCCTCCCGCCATCGATCGAGAACGGCTTCGATCGCGGCCAAGGTCCGCTCCGGCGCCTCGGTCGGGATCCGCCGCTGCTCCGCGATCTCGTCGGGTCCGCGCCCGAGCAGGCAGACGCATTTGGTGCCGCCGAGCTCCACCGAAGCCATCATCCTGTCGGCCAAATCCCCCTCCCTGCCTCCAACGGAGACTGGCCGCGCGCCATCGCCTTGTCCAGCAGGGAGAGGAAGGCCTGCCTCCTAATCGCTTAGAGCGACTTCCTCGACGGCAATGTGAAGGTGAATCGCGACCCCTGCCCCGGCGCAC
Organism: Sphingosinicella terrae; assembly: GCF_003347635.1. Taxonomy (GTDB): domain Bacteria; phylum Pseudomonadota; class Alphaproteobacteria; order Sphingomonadales; family Sphingomonadaceae; genus Allosphingosinicella; species Allosphingosinicella terrae. Next base: position 397,180 of record NZ_QDFY01000001.1, on the reverse strand, counting down.
TGTGGACCGAGACGTCGCCGCCCATCGCCCGGGCGAGCCGGCGGGCGATGTAGAGACCGAGACCGGTGCCGCCCGGCTCGGCCGGATCGACCCGCTCGAACTTGTCAAAGATGCGCTGCTGGTCCTCGTCGGCGATGCCCTTGCCCTGGTCGGCGACGATGACGGCGGCGAGATCCCCTTCCCGATCGGTCCGGATCCAGACCTGCCCGCCTTGCGGCGAATAACGGATGGCATTGTTGATCAGGTTCATCAGCACCTGGAGGGCCCGGGTGAAGTCGCCCGTCGCCGGCAAGGCCTCGTCCGAGGCCGGCGGATCGATCTCGACGCCGAGATCGGCCGCGCGCACGGCGAGGAGCCCCGAGGCGCGGCGCGCAAGATCGGCGAGATCGACCGCTTCGGCCTCCGGTGCGAAATCGGGCCGCTCGATCGCCTGGAGATCGACGAGATCGTCGACCAGCGAGAGCAGATGGCGGCCGGCGGCGGCAATGTCGGCGGCGTAGCCGGTATAATCGTGCCGCAGCGGCCCTTCCGGCTGGGCGCGGAGCCGCTCGGCATTGTCGACGATAGCGGCCAACGGGGCGCGGAGCGCCTGGTCGAGCCGCTCGCCGAACGCCGAGGCGCGCTCGCCTCCCGCCAGTGGCTGGGGCACCGTGCGGCCGGACGGCATCGACACGGCGGCGCCGCGGAAGCCGGCGAAACGACCCATGCCGTCGATCAGCGGGACCCCGGAGAGCAGGTAGCGGCCCTTGCGGCCGGCCCGCAGCTCGGCGACCTGGCCATCGAAGCGCTTGTGCTCGGCCAGCGCGGTGAGGATCGGCAGCGCCCCGCTCTCGCCTTCGCGGAAGCGGAACAGGCGGGTCAGCTGCTGACCGATCAATTCGGCCGAGGCGCGGCCGAGCCCGGCGGCGGCGGCGCCCGACAAGGCGGTCAGCCGAAGCGCCTCATCGGTTTCCCAGGTCCAGTCGGCAGAGGCGCGAAGGAAATCCGCCTCGCGTTCTTCCGTCGGGGCCGGAGCGGCGGGCTGGGCGGCACGCTGGCCCCAGCCGGTGATGGTGAGCTCGACATCCTCGCCGACCGGCTCGGCACGCACCCACAAGTCGATGTCGCGATCGCCGTCGGCGGCGATGGCGGCGCGGGAGACGGTGATTCCGAGCCGTCGCGCAAGCCGGGCGAGCGCGGCGATCTGGGGCACCGACAACATGCCTGCCTCCCCGCCCCCGGCGCGGGCGTTGAGCTCGGCGAGCGGCGCGTCGGCAGCGACCAGGCGGCCCGCGGAATCGACACGGCCGGTGACCGGGCGGTCACGCTGGAGCTCGGCGTTCACGCCGCCTCCGCGGCGGAGCCGCGGGCCCGCGTCGAGATGCGGGCGACGCTGGCGCGATAGGCCGGATGGGCCTGCCAAAGCCGAAGCACCTCGCGCGCCGAACCCTCGTCGATCGTGTCGAACAGCTCGAGCTGCGCCGCGGCGGCGTCGCCTTCCGCCCCGGAGAAGAGCGGACCGCGGACGTTGAGCCCGAGGAAGACCGAGGCTGCGGAATCGCGATCGACACCGGCGGCGCGGAGCAGCAAGGCAGGGCCGCGGCCGCGCGGGTCCGACAGGACTTCCCAGGCGGCGACCGAGTCGAGCCCGCACAGCACGGCGATTCCGGCAATGAAGAAGGGCAGGATGCCATCGCCGATGATGCGGCCGAGGGCGCCGCCGTCGAGGCGGCCGGCGCGGTGAAGCCGGCGGGCGAGCTGCATCGCCAGCGCCTCCAGGCTCTCGCCTTCGTCGTAACCGGCGATGACCGCCGCGGCCGATTCCTCGACCGCGGCATCGACCGACGCGATCAGATGCTGCTGGACGACATATTGGCGAAGCGCCGCGGCGATCAGCCAGACCAGCCGATGCTGGAGATCGGCCGGGAGCTCGACCCGCGCCATGGTCGGCTCCTGGAAGCGGTCGAAGCGGCGGCTGCGGGCGATGATCAGGGCCATCGCGTCGGCGGCGATCCCCTCGTCCGCATCGCGGACGAGCTCGAACAGCAATTCCTCTTCGAACTCCCCGGCGCGCGCCTTCCAGAAACGATGCTCCTCGACGCGGCGGACGAGCACCATCATCAGCTCGGCATCGCGCAGGGCCGAAGCGCGCTCGAGGATCGGCAGCGCGATCGGGACATGGGCGGAGGACAAAGCGGCGTGGAGCGATTCGTGATCGGCGAAACGGCGGGCGAGCCGGGCGCGCAGATCGTCTTCGATGGCATGGACCAGGCGGCTAAGGAGACCGGCGGCGGTGAGCCGCTGCCACTCGGTCAGCCGGGCCTGGTCGGGCAGCAGCAGATCGGTCGCGGCGACGGCAAAGCGTTCCCGTGCCGCGGCCAGCAGCAGGCGCGCAGCATCGCTCTTTCCGTTTCGCCGGCCAGGTCCCGGTTCGCCCATCGAATCCCCTTAGTCGGCATAGGGTTAAACTGTCGTTAGCCGCGACGGCGAGAGTCGGCGAGTAAATCGCAGGCCACGCGACCCGCTGCGCTGCCATGGTTACCCTCGGAACGACGGCTCAGGCCGGCGGCGATGGTTTCCTTCGTCCGTCATCTTCCCCGTGATGCGACTCGCGCTGAGCCCAGAAGAACGAGCCAGCCGCAAAGGCGAAAAGGAGGGCCAGGCCGGCGTGCCAGAAGCCGGTCAGGGCGAAAGGCAGCATCAGCCAGACCAGGGCCTTGCGCTCGGCCAGGAACGGCGCGCCGCGCAGCTTGCGACCCTCGGTCTCGATGCCGAGCGCGATCAGGAAGGCCAAAGTCGTGAAGGCGAGCAGCACCATGCCCCAGCCAAAATCCGGCAGCAGGGCATAGGACAAGGCGATCAGCGCTCCGGCGGAAAGCACGGGGAGCAGATAGGACCACCAGCTGCGTCCGATATCGTCCTGCATGCGAAGCCGCGCGAGCCGGTCGGCGATGCCGTCGAGCGGCGTGGCGAGGATCATCAGGATGAGTCCGGTCCACAGCCAGCCATAAGCGAAGGCAAGGGCGCCCGCGCCTGTCAAAGCCGCCGCCGCGGTGCCGATCGGGCGCGCGCCGACGGCGCTGCCGAGCAGGAACAAGGTGGCGAATCGCTCCAGCGGCGCCAGCAGGCGCGACGCCCAGCTGCCGCCTGCCTCGCCGGCCGAGGCAAGGATCTGGCGCTCGAGCGCCGCCAGGTCCGCCCGGCTGTCGAGGATGGCGACGGGACCGTCGGCGGCGCGGTGGCCCGCACCGGCCTGGAGCGTCCGGCGCAGCAGGGTCGACTGAAGGTCCCAGTCCTGGAGCATGGCCGCGGTATCGCGCAGCACGGCGCCGTCGACCGCGGCGAGGCCCGCCCAGCGCGACGCGGCATCGATGCGTTCGTACGGCTCCCCGAAGGCGCCGTCGGGAACGGTGAGGACCGTAGCGCCATGGCCGCGGGCGAGCTGGCTCAGCAGATCCGGATCGGCGACCGCACCGTCGGCGATCAGGATCAGGCGATCATGAGGGTCGACCGCCTCCGCCGCCTCTTCGGCGCTGCGGGCGAGCTGGACCGGCAGCCGGTCGCGGCGGAGCCGCTCGACGGCGACGTTGAGGTCGGCCGGGATCCGCTCGACGAACAGGATCACCCGCGAGGCGCCCGCCGCCGCGGCGAGCCTGACCTGGCGCTCGATCACGGTGCGCCCGGCCAGCGGCAGGGTCGCCCGGAGCGCGCCCGGCTCGGCCGATTCATGATAGGCGGCGATCAGCGCCGTCAGTGCCACCCGCATTCCTCCGCAACGGCGCGCGACCCTAAGCGCGTGCGGCGGGCGATGCAAAGCGAGCGTGGCCGCACACGTGAACGACATTGAGATGCGGCATCAGCAAATGCGGAGAATACCCTGTCCCCGCTGGATAAGACTATGCGCGGATATTGCGAGCGTGGTCTGCCGGCTAAGCTCCGGCGAAGTCGTCGATCGCGGCGCCGATCTTGCGCAGCACCACCGGATCGCCCGGAGCCCCGTCGAGCGCCTCGTCGGCGAGCGCGCCGAGTCCGCTCGCGCCGAAGCTCGCCGCCAGGCTCTTCAAGCGGGCGGCGGCGATGACCCAGTTCGCGTCGCAGCGCGCGCGGCCGAGGAGGTCGAGCAGGCGCCCGGCGCTCTCGATGAAGGCGAGCCGAAGCTCGGCCATTAGCGTGCTGTCGCTGCCGACGGCCGCGGCGAGCGAGGCGTTCAGGGCTCCCGGATCATATGCCATGCCCCGGAACTAAGCCGAACCGTGTTAAGGGAGAGTTTCATCGCCGTACCAAAATGGTAGAGTCGCGACCATGAACATGGGGGCCGAGCGGGCCGAAGCGCAGCCGCAGGACGGGAACGGGTGGATGGGGAACGATGTCGCCCCCGTCGCCGAATCGTCCGATCTGCTTGTGAACGCGTATGCCGAGGAGGCCCCGCCGCCGCGATCGACGGCCAGCCGGCTCCTGGCTGCGTTGCTGGTCCTGCTCGCGCTCGCCTGGATCGGTGCGATCGGCTACGCTCTTTCGCTTTCATCGCCAGGCACCGACGCCGGTGCTTGGACCGGCTGGATCGCGACGGCGAGCGCGCCGCTCATCCTCCTCGCCCTGGTCTGGCTGATCTTCGGCCGCAGCTCGCGCCGGGAAACCGAGCGATTCACCCAGGCGGTGGCGCTGATGCGCCGCGAGAGCCAGACGCTCGAGTCGGTGCTCGCGATCGTCGGCGAGCGGCTCGAGGATAATCGCGAACGGCTGAGCGACGAGGCGGCCCGGCTGATGGCGCTCGGCGAGGAGGCCTCGGACCGGCTCGGCCGAGTCACCCATTATCTCTCCCGCGAGACCGCCGAGCTCGACCGCAAGGCGCAGGCGCTCGACCAGGCGGCAGCAAGCGCCCGCGTCGACATCGGCGTGCTGATCGGCGATCTGCCCCGCGCCGAAGCCCAGGCCCGGGCCGCCGCCGAAGCGATGAAGAATGCGGGGCTCAGCGCCCACGAGCAGGCGGCGGCGCTGGAAGGCCAGCTCGCGGCGCTCGCCGCGCGCGGCCGGGAGGCGGACGAAGTGGTCGGCGGCACCGCGCAGCGGCTCGGCGCGCAAATCGCCCGGATCGAGAGCGGCGCCGGCGCCGCGACGGAGCGGATGGACCAGGCGGCGGCGCAGATGAATGCCGCCGTCGACAGCGCGATGGCGCGCGCGGCCGAGGCGGTCGAGCAGACCCGCGCCGGGGTCGACAATCAGGGTCAGGCGATGCTGGCGATGGTCGAGCAGAGCCGGGCCGCCTTCGAGGAAGCCGGCGCCGAGGCGAGCCGGCGGCTGTCGGAGCGCCTCTCCGAAGTCGGCGCCACGCTCGATCGGCTGGCCGGACAGCTCGCCGCGCAGGAGGCAACGACGCGCAACCTGGCCAGCGACCTCTCCGATCATCTGGAGAAGGTCGGCGTGCAGCTGGCGGCGATCGGCGAGAGCGGAGAGAGCCAGAATGCGCGCCTCTCCCAGTCGATCGGAGCCTTGACCGATGTCGCCCAGGCCCTCCAGCGCGAGCTGGATCAGGGGCAGGCGCGCTCCGGCGAGCTGATCGATCGAGTCCACGATCTGGCGGGCGCGATCGAGCGCGTGGCAGGGCAGTTCAGCCAGCATCTGCCGACGGCGATGGCCGCCGCCGAGGCCCAGGCCGGCCGCACCGCCGCGGCGGCGCAGGCGGCGGTGCCTTCGGTCGAGGCCATCCAGGCCGCGGCGGCGCTGGCCGCCGAGGCCATCACCGAAAGCGAGGCGAGCATCGAGCGCCAGCGCGACTCGCTCGATGCTCTGGTGACCCAGGTTCGCCACGGCACCGCCGAGGCCGAGGAGCGCCTGCGTGCCCTCGACGGCATCGTGCGCGACGCCGACGGCGCCGCCGGCCGGCTCGTCCAGGAGACGGGGCCGCAGCTGGTCGAGGCGCTGGTCCGGGTCCGCGAAACCGCCAATCAGGCTGCTGCCCATGCCCGCGAGGCGATTGCATCGGTCATTCCCGACAGCGCCGCGGCGCTCGCCAAGGCCAGCCGCGAAGCCGTCGAGACCGCCATCTCCGATCCGGTCGAGGACCAGCTCGCCGAGCTGGCCGGCGCCGCCCAGCGGGCGATGGCGGTGGCCCGCCAGGCCAGCGAGCGGCTCACCCGGCAGCTGCTGGTGATGAGCGAGACCGCGGCGGCGGTCGAGGACCGGATCGCCGAGGATCAGGCGCGGCGCGAGGAACAGGCGGCCGAGAATCTGACTCGCCGCGTTTCCCTGCTGATCGAGGCGCTGAACTCGACCGCGATCGACGTCGGCAAGATCCTCTCCAACGAGGTCGATGACGGCGCCTGGGCCGCCTATCTCAAGGGCGACCGCGGCGTCTTCACCCGCCGGGCGGTACGGTTGCTCGATTCGGGCGAGGCGCGCGAGATTCAGCGCCACTATGAGGAGGAAGCGGATTTCCGCGACCAGGTGAACCGCTACGTCCACGATTTCGAGGCGATGCTGCGCCGGCTCCTCGCCGAGCGCGACGGCGCCACGATCGGCGTCACCCTGCTCTCCTCCGACATGGGCAAGCTCTACGTCGCCCTTGCCCAGGCGATCGAGCGCCTGCGGCGATAGATCGGTCATCCTTCCCCTGTAGCGGGTCAGGAATTCGGCCTATTTTTTCAGCGCGACCAGTCGAGCGCGTCGATGCCGATCCAGCCATAGACGTAATTGGCGTAGAACAGGCCGAACAGGATCGTCGCCACGATCGTCGTCCACATGGCGACGCGCCCGAAGTCGAAGGCATGGGGCGCGCTCTCCGCATGGCCCACCTGGACCTCGGCCCCCTCCTCCTCGCTGGTGCGAACACGCCAGGGCAGGACGAGGAACAGGCTCAACGTCCAGAACAGGACGTAGATGGCCAGGATCGAGGTCCAGCGCATGGGTGAATTCAGACCCTGAGCAGGAGGACGGAGACGACCGGCTTCTTGCCGGTCCATTCGGTCGCGACGCGGCGGACGGCGAGCCTGACCTCCTCGCGCAGCCGCTCCTCGGCGGACTGGCTCTTGCCCACGGCTGCGGCCGCCGCGGCGCCGGCAGCCTCGATGAAGGCCTCGCGATCCTCCTCGACCGGGATGCCCTGCAGGTCGATCCGGACCTCGCCGGCGAGGCGCGAATCGCGGTCGAGGGCGACGGCGACCGAGATCAGTCCGGCGAAGGAGAGCTTGCGCCGTTCGTTCATCGTGCTGCCGTCGGCGGGAAGAATGATGTCGCCGTCGAGGACGAAGCGACCGACCGGCTCCTCGCCGAGCTTGACCGGCCCGTCCGGCGCCAGCCGGACGAGGTCGCCATTCTTCTGGACGATGCCGTGCGGGATGCCGCGGGCGCGGGCGAAGCGGGCATGCTCCATCATGTGGCGCATCTCGCCATGGACCGGCACGATGATCTCGGGCCGGATCCACTGGTACATGGCGGCGAGCTCGGGCCGGCCGGGATGGCCGGAGACATGAACGGGTGCCTGGCGATCGGTGATCATCTCGATGCCCTTCGACGCGAGCTCGTTCTGGATGCGTCCGATGGCGATCTCGTTGCCCGGTATCTGCTTGGACGAGAAGACGACGAGATCGCCGCGGTCGAGCTTCAACTTGTGCTGGTCGAAGGCGATCCGGGCGAGCGCCGCACGGCTCTCGCCCTGGCCGCCGGTGGCGATGATCATCACCTCGCGCCGCGGCAGCTTCATCGCCGTCTCGAAATCGATCACCTCCGGAAAATCGGTGAGATAGCCGACGCTCTTCGCCACCCGCAGGATCCGCTCGAGGCTTCGCCCGGCGATGCAGACCTGCCGGCCGGTATCCTGGGCGACGTGGCCGAGCGTCTTCAACCGCGCGGCGTTGGAGGCGAAGGTCGTGACGAGGACGCGGCAGTCCGCGTCCTGGATCACGTCATCGAGGCCCTGTCGAACGCCGAGCTCCGATCCCGAAGCGGTCTCGACGAAGACGTTGGTCGAGTCGCAGACCAGGGCAAGCACGCCCTGGTCGCCGATCGCACGCAGCTCCGCCTCGGTCAGCGGATCGCCGATCTGGGGGGAATCGTCGAGCTTCCAGTCGCCGGTGTGGAAGATCCGGCCGTAGGGCGTGTCGATGAGCAGCGCATTGCCCTCGGGGATCGAATGAGCGAGCGGGATGTAGCGAAGCCCGAACGGCCCGAGGGCGAAGTCGTTCAGCATGTCGACGACGTGGAGCTTGACCTCGCCGGTCAGCCCTTCCTCCTCGAGCTTGCCGGCGATCAGCCCAGCGGTGAACGGCGTCGCGTAAAGCGGCACGCCGAGATCCGCCGCGAGATAGGGGATGGCCCCGATATGGTCCTCGTGGCCGTGGGTGAGGACGATGCCGAGCAGGTCGGCCCGCCTCTCCTCGATGAAACCGAGGTCGGGCAGGACCAGCTCGACGCCAGGATAGGCCGGGTCGGCGAAGGTCATGCCGAGATCGACCATGATCCACTTGCCCTGGCAGCCGTAGAGATTGACGTTCATGCCGATCTCGCCGGAGCCGCCGAGCGCGAGGAAGAGGAGTTCGTTGCCAGGTTTCATGGAAGGCCTTTGCCGTCGTTCCGGCCAAAGCCGGAAACTCGTTTCAGTTCCGATCGGGAAGTGAGCGGACCCGGCAGCCGCCGGGACGGCCCGTCTCAGCCTCCTGCGATCCGTGCATGGAGCATCGCCAACCCCTGGATGGTGAGATCGCCTTCGATCGCGTCGAACAGGTCGCTATGCTCGTCGAACAGGGTCGCCAGGCCGCCGGTCGCGATCACCCGGACCGGCCGGCCGATCTCCGCCTTCATCCGCTCGACCAGCCCCTCCATCATCGCCACATAGCCCCAATAGATGCCGATATGCATCTGGTCCTCGGTGGTGCGGCCGATGACGGTGGTGCTTTCGGGCGCCTGGATGGCGACCCGCGGCAGGCGCGCGGCGGCGGCGACGAGGGCGTCGAGCGACAGGTTGATGCCCGGCGCGATGATCCCTCCCTTGTAGGCGCCGCTATAGTCGACGACGTCGAAGGTGGTCGCCGTGCCGAAATCGACGACGATGAGGTCGCCTTCGTACAAGGCGTGGGCGGCGATGGCGTTGAGCGCCCGGTCCGCGCCGACCGAACGCGGCTCGGCGACGTCGAGCGCGATCCCCCATTCGACTGGCGCCTGACCGGCGATGAGCGCTTCCACGCCGAAATATTTCTCGGCGAGGACCTGGAGGTTATGGGTCGCCCGCGGCACGACGGTGCCGAGGATGACCGCTGCGACATCCTCGCGCGCGAAGCCTTCGAGCTGGAGCAACTGGTGGAGCCATACCGCATATTCGTCGGCCGTGCGCCGCGGATCGGTGGCGATCCGCCAGCGCGCCCGGATCACGCCGTGCTCGACGAGGGCGAAGACGAGGTTGGTGTTGCCGGCATCGATGGCGAGAAGCATGGCTGCCCCTTAGGACGACGGCGCGAGCTTGGCGAGAGGTTCGGGACAGCCGCCCGCCTGCGGCGGTCCGCTTTGACAGCGCCCCTCCCCTTGTGGCAAGGCGCGCGCCGATCGGGTCCGTGCCCCGTAGCGGCGGCCGGGCTGAAGTTTCGTCAAATGGAGAATTTTCACCCATGGTGAAGCCTGAGTGGGGCACCAAGCGGACCTGCCCCAAATGCGCGACCCGCTTCTATGACCTCGGCAAGGACGATCCCGTCCACTGCCTCCAGTGCGGCGTCTCCTGGTATCCGGAGCCGGTGCTCAAATCGAAGCAGCCTTTGCCCTTCGAGGCAGCCAAGGCCGACGTCGAGCCGGAGAAGGAGGATGCCGACCTGGCCGCCGACGATCTCGACATCGACGTCGACAACGAGGCCGAGGAGAATCCGGACGACGAGGTCGATCTCGGCGGCGACGACGATATCGGCGTGCCCGGTGCCGGCGACGACGAGGAAGAGGTCTGAACCCTGCCCGGCGGCCGCCCCATCGCGGCCGCCTGCCGAAATCGAATTTCGGCACGATCGATGGGCTTGCGGACCGGCGCCGGGTCTCTTAAATGCGGCGCATCACCAGAGGGGACGCGGTGCCCGGCATCGCGTCCCCGCTCGTTCCGCCGGGGAGAAATCCCGCTGGAATCTCGGGGCCGTAGCTCAGCTGGGAGAGCGTCGCAATGGCATTGCGAAGGTCAGGGGTTCGATCCCCCTCGGCTCCACCAGCCTTCGCCCCTGACGGGGCTGCGGCTGGCAAGCCAGCTCGGAGCCTGTAAGGCGAAGGCTGCCCACCGAAGCTGCGCAGCAGCGTAGGAGGTCGGGTGCCGGAAAGGCTCTCGACCAGCGGCTGTTCATCTTGTTCTCGATCCCGATCGCCGATGTTGACGTCGGATCGATGCACTTCGTCTCCATCCTCCAGACCATCGGCCATCCGGATAAACTTTATACTTGTCTCTGTGCGGACGTTCGGACTCGGCGTCCCCGCGCACCAAGCGGCTTCGCTGATAGCGCTGCTACCCTCCCCGTCACTCAAAGCGTCACACCCACGGTCCGCCTTGCCTTCGCCTCGCTGATGGATCCCGCCGCTGGCGCGCATCGTTCGCCGGGACTATGGAACCCGACCATGTCACCGACCTGCTCCCACCGCGCCCGGTACGCGCGGCCATGATCATCGCCGTCGACGGGCCGGCGGCGAGCGGCAAGGGAACGATCGCCCGCGCGCTCGCCGGCCATTTCGGCCTGCCGCACATGGACACCGGGTTACTCTATCGCGCGGCCGCGCTGAACCTGCTCGGCATGGGCGGCGATCCCGAGAGCGAGTTCGCCGCGGCACGCGCCTGCGACCTCTCCCAGATCGACTTCGACGATCCCGAATTGCGGAGCGAGACGGTGGGCGGCGTCGCCTCGCGCATCTCCGCATACCCGCTCGTGCGCGAGGCCCTGCTCGAGCGCCAGCGCCGCTTCGCCGGGCAACCGGGCGGCGCCATCCTCGACGGCCGCGACGTCGGCACCGTGATCGCGCCCGCGGCCGAGGTGAAGCTGTTCGTCACCGCCAGCCCGGAGGTCCGCGCCCAGCGGCGTTATGCCGAGCTTCGGCGGATCGGGTTGGACGTCCATTTCCCCGACGTGCTCGCCGATATTCGCGCGCGCGACGAGCGCGATCGCAGCCGCGCCGCCGCCCCGCTGCAAGTGGCTGAAGATGCTGACTTGCTCGACACGAGCGACATGACTATATCGGCCGCCGTCCAGCGAGCGATAGCGCTCGTGGAAGCTCGAACAGGGCAAAGCGCGCAGGAGACGGCGGGGCCGGCCTCCTGACGCGCTATTTCTGCTTGAAGCGTTCCGCGTGCCCCCGGTCGAAGGACGCCGCATCCGGCATGGGGCCGCTGCGGCAGTCGGATCAAAAGACCGTCGGAGACAACCGGCGGCCGGCAAAGAACAAGTAGAAGGACGAGCTCTTTTATGGCCTCAACGGCATTTCCCACGCGCGACGATTTCGCGGCGCTCCTCAATGAAACCCTCGGCGGCGAGAAGGAAGGCTTCGAAGGCCGCGTCGTCACCGGCACCGTCACCGCCATCGAGAACGACATGGCCGTCATCGACGTCGGCCTCAAGTCGGAAGGCCGCGTGCCGCTGCGCGAGTTCGCCGCGCCGGGCCAGAAAGCCGAACTCAATGTAGGCGACCAGGTCGAGGTGTTCGTCGACCGGATCGAGAACGTCCAGGGCGAGGCGATGCTCAGCCGCGATCGCGCCCGCCGTGAGGCCGCGTGGGACAAGCTCGAGACGGAATATGCCGCCGGCAACCGCGTCGACGGAATCATCTTCGGCCGCGTCAAGGGCGGCTTCACCGTCGATCTCGGCGGCGCCGTGGCCTTCCTGCCCGGCAGCCAGGTCGACATTCGCCCGGTCCGCGACGTCGGCCCGCTGATGGACCTGCCGCAGCCGTTCCAGATCCTCAAGATGGACCGCCGCCGCGGCAATATCGTCGTGTCGCGCCGCGCCATCCTGGAAGAGACCCGGGCCGAGCAGCGTTCGGGTCTGATCCAGTCGCTGACCGAAGGCCAGGTGGTCGACGGCGTCGTCAAGAACATCACCGATTACGGCGCCTTCGTCGACCTCGGCGGGATCGACGGCCTGCTCCACGTCACCGACATCAGCTACAAGCGCGTCGGCCACCCGTCCGAGGTTCTCAACATCGGCGACACGGTGAAGGTGCAGATCATCCGCATCAACCGTGAGACCCAGCGCATCAGCCTCGGCATGAAGCAGCTCGAGAGCGATCCGTGGGAAGGCGCGTCGGCCAAATATCCGATCGGCGGCGTGTTCCAGGGCCGTGTCACCAACATCACCGAATATGGTGCCTTCGTCGAGCTCGAGCCGGGCATCGAGGGCCTGGTCCACGTCTCCGAGATGAGCTGGACCAAGAAGAACGTCCATCCCGGCAAGATCGTCTCGACCAGCCAGGAGGTCGAAGTGGCGGTGCTCGAGGTCGACGAGGAGAAGCGCCGGATCAGCCTCGGCCTCAAGCAGGCCCAGGCCAATCCGTGGTCGGCCTTCGCCGACAAGCATCCGGTCGGCACCGAGGTCGAGGGCGAGGTCAAGAACGCCACCGAGTTCGGCCTGTTCATCGGCTTGGACGGAGACGTCGACGGCATGGTCCACATGTCGGACATCGCCTGGGGCGTGACCGGCGAGGAAGCCTTGAACCTGCACCGCAAGGGCGAGACCGTGAAGGCGGTCGTCCTCGACGTCGACGTCGAGAAGGAGCGGATCAGCCTCGGCATGAAGCAGCTCGAGCGCGGCGGCGTCGCCAAGGGCGCGTCGGCGGGCGGCGGCGTCGGCAAGAACGAGACCGTTACTGTGACCGTTCTCGAAGTCCGCGACGGCGGCCTCGAGGTCCAGGTCGGCGACGACGGCGCCACCGGCTTCATCAAGCGCACCGATCTCGGCCGCGATCGCGACGAGCAGCGTCCGGAGCGCTTCCAGGTCGGTCAGAAGTTCGACGCGTTGGTGATCGGCTTCGATCGCTCGAAGAAGCCGAACTTCTCGATCAAGGCGCTCCAGATTGCCGAAGAGAAGCAGGCGGTTGCCCAATATGGCTCGTCCGACTCGGGCGCGAGCCTCGGCGACATCCTGGGCGAGGCGCTCAAGCAGAAGCAGGGTTGATGAAGAGCGGGCGGGCGCGCGAGGCGCGTCCGCCCGCCTTTCTCCGCCTGTTTTGCTAGCGCATTTGAATTGCTCGCATTTTCGCGACGCCAGGTTATTGCTTTTTGCAGGGTTCGGTGCGACTGTGCCAGGGCCGTGTCGGGTTGGGGGACTTCGGCGGTCCGTACGGCGAAGCATCCAGGGCCCATGATAAGGAACAGGGGGGTACCGTGATCCGGTCCGAACTCGTCCAGAAGCTTTGCGAAGACCATCCCGACCTCACGTTGAAGGAGGTCGAGCGGGTCGTCTCGGCTTTCTTCGATTCGATTATCGAGCAGCTGCAGAATGGCGGGCGCGTGGAGCTTCGCGGCTTCGGCGCCTTCTCTACGCGCGGTCGCGACGCCCGCAAGGGCCGCAATCCTCGAACCGGCGAGCCGGTCGACGTGTCGGCCAAGAAAGTGCCCTATTTCAAGCCGGGCAAGGAAATGCGCGAGCGCCTGAACGTCTGATCGTTCGGGCCTTCGGCCACCCTTTTTCATCCAACCGATCCTGGACGCCGCCCGCGGCGCATCCATCGTCATCCTGGCGAAAGCCTGGGCCCTCATTTCCTTTGCGGCTCGGCGCGGCGAGAGACTTCCCAGCGTTGCTGGAATGACGAGGAGGGGAGCCGCCGAACCGGCGCTTTCGCCCGCGCCTCGAAGCTGGCATGTCGACGCTGTGCGGACGTGGCGGAATGGTAGACGCTGGAGACTTAAAATCTTCTGCCCGCTAGGGCGTGCGGGTTCGAGTCCCGCCGTCCGCACCAGGACCCGATTGCTCACTCATCGCTGTCGGTCCAATCATCCATCTTGGACCGCGAGCGAATCTCTCATGAGCGGAAACGTCTAGCTTATACCTCAGATTCTGATAGAATATGAGTTATAAATAGGCGGCTTATAGCTCATGGCTTGGAATTGGAAGCATCCGGATTGGCCGCAGTTCCGCTGGAAGAGCGTTGCGCTCGCCCCGCTGGAAGCGCGCTTTCTCCTGAATGTCGGCGAGCATGTCGGCTCGGTCAAGCATGTCGGCGGGGATGAGCGCCGCACGCTTCTGATCGATATCCTGACCGGCGAGGCGTTGAAGACCTCGGAGATCGAAGGCGAACTGCTCAACCGCGACAGCGTTCAGGCCTCCTTGCGCCGTCAGTTCGGGCTGGAGGTAGATCGGCGCCGCATCCCGCCTGCCGAAGCCGGGATCGCCGAGATGATGGTCGATCTCCATCGCGGTTTCGCAGAGCCTCTCTCCCACGACATGCTTCATGCTTGGCACCGGATGATCGCCAGCGGCCGGCGCGACCTGAAGCGCGTCGGCGCGTATCGCAGGCATGCGCAGCCCATGCAGATCGTCTCCGGCTACGTGCACAGGCCAAAGGTGCATTTCGAGGCGCCGCCCTCGGACGCCATGGAACGGGAGATGGACGGCTTCATTGCCTGGTTCGCGCACACCGCGCCGAATGGCGCGGATCCGCTACCGGCGCTGACGCGTGCCGGGCTCGCCCACCTCTACTTCGTGACCATCCACCCTTATGAAGACGGCAACGGCCGCATTGCCCGCGCGCTCGCCGAGAAGGCTCTGGCGCAGGCCATCGGCCATCCCAGCCTCATGGCGCTTTCATCGGTCATCCAGCGCAAGCGCAAGGCATATTACGACGCGCTCGAGGCGAACAATAAGGACATCGGGGTCGAAGGCTGGCTCGTCTATTTCGCTGAGACGGTGCTGGAGGCGCAAGCGCACACGCAGCGCCTCATCGACTTCCTGATTGCCAAGACCAAGCTTTACGATCGCTTCAGGGACCAGCTGAACGAGCGGCAGGCGCGCGCCGTTGAGCGGATGTTCGGGCAAGGGCCGGACGGATTCACCGGCGGCTTGAACGCCGGCAACTACATCACCATCAACGGTGCGTCCCGCGCGACGGCGACGCGCGATCTCGCGGATCTTGTCGAGAAGGGCGTGCTCCTCGCCAGCGGCGCCTTGAAGTCGACCCGCTACGCGCTCAATTTGGGCGACGTGCACGCTTGGAGCGAATTCTAGTCGGATGGGATCATCCGACGACCGGAAGTCGCGACATATCGAGCCTCTAGACCGGATGATCCGATGCCATCAGATCACAATCCGGTCCAAGGCGTTGCCCCCAGCGCGCTGCAAGAGAATTCCGCGAGCCGGTCGCAAAAGCCTGCGCAATCGTTCGCATCCTGGCGATTTTCGACTTCGAACGCACTTTCGATCTGGCGAGTCAGCGCCGCTGGTTTCGGCTATCGACGGCCTCACATATGGCTGCGACGGCAGGGCATCAGGATCAACGTCAGGAAGTCGCAGCGGCTGAATCGTGAAGAGGGCCCGCTTCATGGGCCTGGGCGACCTGCACCAGCGAGGACGCGACCCCCGCCCCGTCGGCGCGTCCTGCCAGCCTCCTACGAGCCCGATCGACGCGGCGGCTTGCGTCCGCCGCCGCCCGGCCTTCCACTTCCGCCCGGGCGTCCGCCGGGGCCGCCGCCGGGCCTGGGACCCCGCCCCTGGCCTCCCGATCGCGGACCGGAGCCGCGCGGCCCCTGCCCCGCCGGCGCCGGCCGTCGCTCTTCCCTTGCCGCCGTCGCCGGCGCCACCGAATAGCCTTCCTTGAGCAGGCGCGAGAAACCCGCGCGCACACTCGCCGCCACCGTCTTCTGCACCTCGTCGGGCAGGTCGCCAAAGGTGGTGTTGGCGTGGATCGCGTTGAGATCCCGAAGGAGGCTGTTCGGCAGTCCCTTCGAAGCCGCCTTCAGCGCGACGAAGGAATCGAGCACGGCGGAGACGATGATCTCCTGCATCACGTCGGTGGCGGACTTGGTCATGGGTCCCCCATATTGCGGGGCGGCCGGGCGGTCATCTGGATTCGGCCGGCAGGGCGGCGGGGACGTCAACTTTACGGCCCGGACCGCCTAGGTCGGGAGCGTTTCCAGGCCCGCCCGAGTCGCCGTCCATTCGCAGCGGGTCAGGCTGATCGGGTCGAGGAACATGCCGCCCATGGTGATGCCGATCTGCCAGCGCACCTGCGCGTGGACCGGGCCGATACCCGGCACCTCCAGGATGACGTAGCTTCCGATCCGCGCCGGCTGGGCGCATTCCGCCATGAAGCCGCAGGTGGAGACGTTACGGACCCGGACCTCGACCGTGTAGGCATCGCTCGACCGCATCTGCGTCTCGTGCGCGACCGCCAGCCGCGGCGAACGTCGCGGCTTGTGCAGCGGATCGACCTCGAAGGGGACGAAGTTAGGGTCCTGCTCCATTGCGCACCTTTAGCTTTGGACATGTGAAGGAGCGGTAAAGCCGTCCTGACGCGGCCCGCTTGTTGATGCCGCCGGAAACGGCTTTAGAGGATGCATCGGCGAACGACCCGAACTGGCGACCGAACGAGCGAAAATGGTGATCCTCCCTCCCCTGCGTGCGCTCCTCCTTGGCGCGGTGCTCGCCTTGGCCGGTTGCGGCGACACCCAGACCGGACCGATCCAGGTCAGCGCGATCGGCGGGCCGCCCGAAATGCACAATCCCAATCTCGAGACGACGGATGCCACCGGCGCCTTCCTGCTGGAGGCCACGGCCCAGGGCCTCGTCCGCTTCGATGCGCTGGGGGAGATCGAGCCGGCGCTGGCGCAGAGCTGGATCGTGTCCGACGACGGCCTGCGCTACACGTTCCGGATACGGCGCGCCTCCTGGCCCGACGGCAGCCGGGTCACGGCCGAGCAGGTCGCCGGTCGGGTGCGGGCGGTGGTGAGCCGGGCGAGCCGAAGCCCATTGAAACCGGTCCTCGGCGCGATCGACGATGCCGTGGCGATGACCGACCAGGTTCTGGAAATCAGCCTCAAGGGGCCCCGGCCCAACCTGCTGCAGCTGCTCGCCCAACCCGAGATGGCGATCTTCGTCGATGGCCGCGGCACTGGTCCCTATCAGCCGGGCGAACAGGAAACGGGGGCGATACGGCTCTCGGTGCCCAGGCCGGAAGATGACGAGGCCGACGCCCCTGACCTGCCCGATCTGTGGCTGCGCGGCGAGCCGGCGGCGCAGGCGGTGGCCCGGTTCACCGCGGGTGATGCCGATCTCGTCGTCGGCGGCAATGTCGGCAACCTGCCCTTCGCCCGGGCCGGCCGCCTGAGCGACCAGCGGCTCATCTTCGACCCGGCGAACGGTCTGTTCGGCCTCACCTTCGCCTCGGCCGAGGGCCCGCTGGCCGACCCAGCCGTGCGCTCGGCCCTCAGCATGGCGGTCGACCGAGACGGCCTGCTGGCGACGCTGGCCGTTCCAGGACTGCAACCCCGTCTCTCCCTGCTGCCTGCGGTCGAGGAGAATGTGCGTCCCCAGACGCCTGACTGGAGTGCCCAGCCGTTGCCGATGCGCCGCGAGCTCGCGTCGAGAGCGATCTCGGCGCTCGACGCCCCCTTGTCCGTCCGCATCGCCATGCCCGACGGGCCCGGCTATCGCCTCGTCTTCGCCCATCTTCGGCGCGACTGGCGCCTGATCGGCGTCGAGGCGACGCGGGTCGCGGCCGGCGCGCCCGCCGAGCTCAGGCTCCTCGACGAGGTCGCGCCGGCAATCCTGGCCAGCTGGTATCTGAGGCACTTTGCGTGCGATTCGTCACCCGTCTGCAGCACCGAGGCCGATCAGGCGATGGAGGCGGCGAGAATTGCGGCGACCGGCGCCGAGCGCCGGGCCCAGCTTTTCCAGGCTCATCAGCTGCTGTCCGTAGCTACCGCCTATATCCCGTTGACCTCGCCGGTGCGCTGGTCGCTCGTGTCGACGCGGCTCACCGGATTCCGGCCGAACCCGTTCGCGCGCCACCCGGCCGGCACCTTGCTGGCGTCGGACGGCTGAACATGGCGATCGACCCGGACGAGTTCGCCCGCGCCGCCGATCGCCTGCCGATCGGCCGCGATCCCGCCTCGGTCCGGCGGCGGATCGAGGCGATGGAGGGGCTGCTCGAGCGGGCCTTCACCGTTCCCGGGATGAATCGCAGGGTCGGAGTCGACGCGATACTTGGCTTGGTGCCGGTGGTGGGCGATGTCGTCGCGGCGGCGATGGGCGCGTGGCTGATCTGGGAGGCCCGCAATCTCGGCATGTCCAAGTTCCAGATCGCGCGCATGACCGGCAATCTCGCTTTCGACACCGCATTGGGCGCGATTCCGATCGTCGGCGACGTCTTCGACTTCCTCTTCCGTTCGAACAGCCGCAATCTCAGGATCATGCGCCGCTGGCTCGACAAGCATCATCCCGAGACGCGGACGATCGAGGGCGAAGTGCTGCACCGGCGCTGAGGACGGGCAATCGGCCGCCTCATGCGGTGGGCCGGTCCGCCGCGCCCGTCCGTTTCCCCAGCCACTCGGCCGCGTCCCGGCGGAACAGCATCACCGCCGAAGCGATCATCAGCGCCAGCACGAGCGTCGCGATCAGCGAGGCGGCGTCGCCGCGAAAGCCGATGCGGAGCAGCTGCTGACCGAAGCTCAGCAGACTGACCGCGACCAGCGCCAGGTAGATCCATTTCGCCACGCGGCTGGCGCGCCGGGCGATGAGGTACCAGAGCAGGGCGTAGATCAGCGTCGAGACGACCGCGGCGGCCAGTACCAGTACTGGCGCGACATCGCGAAGCGCCGGATGGACCGCCAGCCGCGCCACCGAAGTCTCCCACGCCAGCCCGGTATTGACCAGCCCGAGGACGACCATGGCCAGGAACAGGCGCTCGAACAGGATGATCGATCTTGGACGCATGGATCTGCTCCCCCTCTTGGATGACCGGTGTAACGGCGCCGCGGCCGGCGGCGCAATCCTCGGTCAGGCGGCGGTGAAATCGAGGCCGATGTCGACGGCAGGCGCCGACTGGGTGATCCGCCCGACCGAAACGTAG
Organism: Sphingosinicella terrae; assembly: GCF_003347635.1. Classification (GTDB taxonomy): domain Bacteria; phylum Pseudomonadota; class Alphaproteobacteria; order Sphingomonadales; family Sphingomonadaceae; genus Allosphingosinicella; species Allosphingosinicella terrae. The sequence continues at coordinate 378,196 of NZ_QDFY01000001.1, read as the reverse complement.
GTCACGCCGGTCAGCGCCGCCTCGCGGATGGTGTCGAGGGCAAGGCCGCCGCTCGCCTCGGTCGGTACCCGGCCTCCCACCATCGCCACCGCCTCGCGCAGCGCTGCCGGCCCCATATTGTCGAGCAGCAAATGGGTCGCCCCGGCGCCGATGGCCGGCTCGATCTGGTCCAGATGATCGACCTCGACGATGATCCGCTCGATACCCGCCGCGACCGCCCGCCTGACCGCTTCGCCGACGCCCCCCGCGATCGCGACATGATTGTCCTTGATCATCGCCGCGTCGTCGAGCCGCATGCGGTGGTTTCGGGCTCCCCCCATCCGGGTCGCATATTTCTCGAGCGCGCGCAGGCCCGGAATGGTCTTGCGCGTATCGAGAAGGATGGCGCCGGTGCCGGCAATCGCGTCGACGTGGCGGCGCGTCGATGTGGCGACGCCCGAAAGGTGCTGGAGGATGTTGAGCGCGGACCGCTCGGCGGTGAGCAGCGCCTGCGCTCGCCCTTCCACCCGGAGCAGGATCCGGCCGGTCTCCGCGCGCTCGCCGTCCTCGACGGCACGCTCGATCAGAACCTGCGGATCGAGCGCCCGGAAGAAGGCCTCGGCGATCGGCAGACCGGCGACGACGATCTCCTCGCGGCTGCGCATCGACCCGGTGAAGCGCGCCGCGATGGGAATGACGGCGGCCGACGTGATGTCGCCGCCCTCGCCGAGATCCTCGGCGAGAGTTGCGGCGACGAAATCGTCGAGATCGAAGCGATCGAGCGCGAAGGTCACGAAGGGCGAGTAAGCGAGCTCCGCCCATGAAACAAGCGGGCGGGGCGCAACGTTGCGCAGTCGGAACGTTACATATGGAGAACGGAAATGCGCCGCTACGCTTATGGCTGGATCACCCTCGCCTTCTTCCTTGTGTCGATCGGGCTCCACTGGCTGTTCGGCTGGTATGCCTATGTCGAGGAAGCCGCCGAGCACGGCCAGTCGCCTGAAGTCTCCTCCTATCTGGTCGAGATGGGACGCGACACGTTCGAAAACTGGCAGTCCGAATTCCTCCAGCTGATCTGGCAGGTCGTCGGCCTCGCTTACTTCCTCTATGTCGGCTCGCCCTCGTCCAAGGAGAATGACGACCGGATGGAGGCCAAGATCGACGCTTTGCTCAGGATCAATGGGGGCGAGGACGGTCAGAAGCTGATCGACGATCTCGACAGCCACTATCTGCGCACCCACGGCCACGCCCAGCCGCACGGCCATGACAGCGAGGTGGCGAGTGCCGGCGGAAGCGGCGTGAAGCACGTCGCGGCCCGGTAGCGGCCGAGCCGGGCTCAGGAGACCGTGGAGGAGCCCTTCTCGTCGATCGCATCCAGGACCGCTTCGGGGGCGACGTCGCGCTCCAGCTCGTGGACTTCGGCGTCGGCCGCCTCGCTGACGCCGAGGCGATCGCCGATCGCGCGGACCATACGCACGATCTTCGTCACCTCATGCTCGGTCAGGAGGTTGATCTGCAGGTCGAGATCGTCGCGTCGATCGGCCGCCGCCATCATCCGGTTCTGGCTGATCAGGACGAAGGTCGAAAGGAAGATCGCCTCGACCGACGCGATCATCGCCAGCACGACGAAGGTCGGATCCCAAGGCGTCAGGCCGGTCCAGCCCAGATTGGCCACGATCCAGAAACCGTAAGCAGCGAGGTGGAGATAGACGAAGCGCATGCTGCCGGTGAAGCGGGTGATCGCCTGTGCCACGCGCTCCTCGGCGCGAGCCTCCGCTTCGTCCCGACGGCGCCGCTCGCGAAGCGCTTCGATGTTGCGCAGCAGCGCGCTGTTCAGGCTGTCGGGCTGCGGCGGCGCAACGGTGGGGCCGCCGTCCGACCGAGCGCCGAACTCTTCACCGGATCCGGTCACTCGCGCGCAACGCGCGGCGCCCCTGATCGTTGCAGGCGCCTCTCACGCCTCGGCGAGGATCGGCCGGCCGACATCGCCCTTGCCGACCGTGGCCGCCGCCATGTCCAGCATCCGCTCGAGCGGCTTCCTCGCGGCGACGCGCAGCGCCTCGTCCATCTCGATCCGCGGCTCGAGGTCGCGCAGCGAGAGGTAGAGCTTCTCCATCGTGTTGAGCGCCATGTACGGACACATGTTGCAGTTGCAATTGCCGTCCGCGCCGGGAGCGCCGATGAAATTCTTGTGCGGAGCCGCCTTCTCCATCTGGTGGATGATGTGCGGCTCGGTCGCGACGATGATCGTCTCCGATGGCGAGGTGAGCGCATAGCTCAGGATCGCCGAGGTCGATCCGATCTCGTCGGCATGGTCGAGTATGTGCGCCGGGCACTCGGGATGGGCGAGTACCGGCGCGAGCGGGTGCTGTGCCTTCAGTTTCAGCAGCTCAGTCTCCGAAAAGGCCTCGTGGACGATGCACACGCCGGGCCAGAGCAGCATGTCGCGGCCGGTCTTGCGCGCCAGCCAGCCGCCGAGATGCTTGTCCGGGCCGAAGATGATCTTCTGCTCGCGCGGGATCTGGGCGAGGATGGTCTCGGCCGACGAACTGGTGACGATGATGTCGCTGAGCGCTTTCACCTCCGCCGAGCTGTTGATGTAGGTCAGCGCGATATGGTCGGGATGGGCCTCCCGGAAGGCGCGGAACTGGTCGGGCGGGCAGCTGTCCTCCAGGCTGCAGCCGGCATCCATGTCGGGCAGGACGACGATCTTGTCGGGCGACAGGATCTTGGCGGTCTCGGCCATGAATCGGACGCCGCAGAAGGCGATGACGTCGGCGTCGGTCGCCTGCGCCTTGCGCGAGAGATCGAGGCTGTCGCCGACGAAGTCGGAAATGTCCTGGATCTCCGGGGCCTGGTAATAATGGCCGAGGATGACGGCGTTGCGCTCGCGACGCAGGCGGTCGATCTCGGCGCGCAGGTCGAGACCCTTAAGGCTGATGGTCGGTGCGTTCATTTCTACCCTCCCGCGGCGCCGTCAGGATCCGGCCCGCCTGTCGCGCACGGCATCGTCGATCCGCCGCGGCCGGTCCAGATAGGAAGCTTCCTCCCGGCCCGACGGATCCACGAACCGCACCGACACGCTCGCGTCAATCCCTGCCGATCGAAGCGGCAGGGCGAAGCTTCTGGCCACCAATCGCATCGCCGCGTCGCGCGCCAGCCCGGTCGGCGTCCGAGCCCGAGCCTGGCGCATGAGTTCCTGCTGAGCGCTCCGGCGATTGGCCTGATCGAGCGCCCGTTCGGCATCGGTGAGCGCCATCACGATGCCGCCCTCCGAATATTCCTGAACCTCATTGAAATCGATCTGCGGCCCGCTGATTTCAAGGGGCGGCAGCGTGACGGCCAAGGTTCGCGTCGCCGCGTCCCAATCGAGATTCTCGCGGCGCAGCCGGGAAAGGTCGACCCCGTACCGCACCGTCCCCGGCATGATCAGGGTCTTGCGGGCGGTGAGGCCGAGCCGCGTCTCGCTCGCCGACGCCACCGCCACGAACCGGCCGGCGAAGGTGGCGAGCCGGCCCTGGTCGCGGACCGACAGCAAGGTGGCATGGGCGACGGCGAGCGGATCGGCGATGGGCGGGGCCCGCTCCGGCCTCAGCGCGAAGCCGAGCAGACCGCCGAGCAGCAGCGCGACGATCGGCGGCAGGACCAGCACCAGCGGGATACCTCGAATCCGCCGGCCCGGCGCCGAGGTCTCGGCTTCGCTCAGGCGGCGACCGCCCACGCCCCATCCTTCGCCCGCACCCGGCCGCGCCGCTCGAGATCGACGAGATGCGCCAGCACCGACCGCTCGGCCGCCGGATGGAGGCGCGGATCGATGTCGCGGTACATGGTCCTCACCATGTCGGGCACATGCTCCACCCCCGCTTCGATACGATCGAGGATCTGCTTCTCGCGCATCCGCCGATGGGCGACGAGGGCGCGGACGTGGCGGTGCGGCTTGTCGACCGCCGGTCCATGCGCGGGAAGGTAGATCGCATCGCTGCGCGCCAGCAGCCGGTCGAGGCTCGCCATGTAATCGGCCATGTCGCCGTCCGGCGGCGACACCACCGTGGTCGACCAGCCCATCACATGGTCGCCGGTGAAGAGAATGCCGGAGCCGGCAAGGGAGAAGCAGAGATGATTCGAGGTGTGACCGGGCGTCGCCACTGCCTCGAGCGTCCAGCCGGGGCCCCGCGCCGTCTCGCCGTCGGCAAGAACGCGGTCGGGGAGATAGTCGAAGTCGAACGCGGCATCGGCGCGTGGACCCGAATCCTCGATCGCCAGCGGAGCGCAGCCGATCACCGGCGCTCCCGTCGCCGCTGCCAGCGGCCGACTGGCCGGGCTGTGGTCGCGATGGGTGTGGGTGCACATGATTGCCGAGATCGTCTCGCCCCGCGTAGCGGCGAGGATCGCCTCGACATGCTCCGGCAGATCGGGGCCGGGATCGATCACCGCCACTTCGCCGGATCCGACGACATAGGTTTGCGTGCCGGTGTAGGTGAAGGGCGACGGATTGGCCGCCAGCAGCCGGCGCACTTGCGGCGCGATCTGCTCGACACGACCGGGAAACGCCTCGTCCATGCCGGTCATGTGGCATCGGTGCGGGTCGAAGTGAAGGGCGGCCTATTTCCGATCGGCCGTGACCCCTGTCCTCTCCGACAGGTGCCACGAGGATGGGGGCATCGGGGATAGGCTCGTTCTGCGCGAGGCGCTCGCATGACCAATGGAGGTTTGAAGCGGAAGTGTCGGAAGATCTTACACGCGGCGTAAAGGTTAATGCGTCTTCATCATCGAAGGCCGCAGGAATCCGCGCATCTTCCGGATTGGCACAGGCCATGCAACCGTGTAGACATCCACACGGTTCCACTCGAGAGGGCGGGTCAGCGCACGTTTCCGGTCGCGCGGCCCGCCCTGATTTTTTGGTGCGTAACGCGACGCTGGCGAGAGCCGATCAGGCTCCGGCGATCTGGCTGTCGGTGAAGAGCTGCTTGAGCTCGCCCGCCTCGAACATCTCCATCATGATATCCGATCCGCCGACGAACTCACCCTTCACATAGAGCTGCGGAATGGTCGGCCAGTCGGAATATTCCTTGATGCCCTGGCGGATCTCCGGGTCCTGGAGGACGTCGACCGTTTCGAACGACACGCCGAGATGGTCGAGGATCGCCACCGCGCGGCTGGAAAAGCCGCATTGCGGGAACAGGGCCGTCCCCTTCATGAACAGGACGATGTCGTTATTCTTTACAATCTGGTCGATGCGCTCATTGGCCTGGCTCATCGCCTTGCTCCTTCTATTCGGGTTCACGCCGGGACGGACGTGGTCAGCTTCAGCGCGTGCAGCTCCGTTCCCATCCGTCCGCCGAGCGCCTCGTAGACCCGTCGCTGCTGCATGACGCGAGACTGGCCGCGAAAGCTCTCGGCGACGACGCGCGCCTCATAATGATCGCCGTCGCCGGCCAGATCGACGATCTCGACGAAGGCATCGGGAATGCCCTGCCGGATCAGCGCCTCGATCTCGTCCGCCGCCATCGCCATCGTCCGTCGCGCCTCAGCCCTGGGCTTCGATGAAGTGGCGGCGGGCCTCGACGGTCTTGTGCTCGAGCGCCTGGCGGATCGCGGCGTCGTCGATCTCGACTCCGGCCGAGGTAAGGTCGCCGAGCAGCTTGCGGATCACGTCCTCGTCGCCGGCTTCCTCGAAATCGGCGCGGATGACGTCGCGGGCATAAGCGTCCGCCTCCGCCTCGGTCAGGCCCATCTTCTTCGCCGCCCATTGGCCGAGCAGACGATTGCGCCGGGCGACGACCTTGAACTGCATCTCCTGGTCGCGGGCATATTTGGTCTCGAAGGCCTTCTGGCGGTCGTCGAAGGTGGTCATGGCTTCCCTTTGCTCCTGTCAGGAGGTCAGATAGGCTCAGCCGATGGCCGGCGCAACGGCCATCGGCTCCCGCGCCGGACGCATGGGTGGCCGGCTAGAGGGTCACCACCAGCTTTCCCACCGCCTTTCGCGCCGCCATGTGCGCGATCGCCTGCGCGCCCTCGGCGAGCGGCCAGGTCCGGCTCACCTTCGGTGCGATCTTCCCTTCGTCCCAGAGCCGGAACAGCGTGCGGACATGGGCGGCATTCGCTTCGGGAGCCCGCGCGGCGAAGGCGCCCCAGAAGACGCCGCGCACGTCGCAGCTCTTGAGCAGGGTGAGGTTGAGCGGCAGCCTCGGTATTCCGGCCGGAAAGCCGATGACGAGGTGGCGCCCTTCCCAGGCGATCGACCGCAGCGCTGCCTCGGTATAGTCGCCGCCGACCGGATCGTAGATCAGGTCCGCTCCGCCCGGGCCCACCGCAGCCTTGAACGCGGCGGCGAGCGCCTTCGCCCCTTCCTTGTCGAACGGGCCAGCCGGGTAGACGAGCGTCTCGTCGGCCCCTGCCGCCTTCGCCGCCGCCGCCTTCTCCTCTGAGGAGACCGCGGCTACCACCCGTGCGCCATAGGCCGTGCCGAGCTCGACCGCGGCGAGCCCGACTCCGCCCGCGGCGCCGAGCACGAGCAAAGTCTCCCCCGGCTTCAGTCCACCGCGGTCGAGCAGGGCATGGATGGTCGTGCCGTAGGTGAGGATGAGCGCCGAACCCTCCTCGAAGCTGCGATCGGCCGGCAGCGACAGCGCCTTGGCGGCATCGACCAGGACCTTTTCCGCGAGGCCGCCATGGCCGAGCATCGCGATCAGCCGGTCACCCGGCGACCAGCCGATGACCCCTTCGCCCACCGCCTCGACCGTGCCGGCGATCTCGCCGCCCGGCGCGAACGGCCGCGCCGGCCTGAACTGATATTTGTCCTCGATGATCAGGACGTCGGGATAGTTGATCGCGCAGGCCCTGACCCGGACGAGCAGCTGGCCCGCGCCGGGCGCCGGATCCTCCAGCTCGGCGAGCTCGAGCGTCTCGGGGCCGCCGGGCTGGCGGGACAAGAGGGCCTTCATCAGCGATTCTCCTCAGACAGGGGCAAAAACTCGTCCAACTGCTCAGGTCGGATGACCCGCCGCGGCCAATAAGCGCGGCGAAGCCCGACGAACAGCAGCACCGCAAGGCCGGCAAAGAGGGCGACGATCAGCCACATCCACCAGAGCCCCTCCGCGATCGCGCCGCCGAGCAGCAGGAGGGCGATCAGCGCGATGCCGCCGACCGTCCACGCCATCTGGAACAGGAGGGCCGGCAGGCTCGGGCCCCGGAGGACGCTGCCGCCGTCGGCGAACACCCAGCCGGCGAAGCGGCGCATGACCGGGCCATAGCCGCCCATGGCGTGGTTCATCGGCACGATCGCGAGTGACCCGCTGGCCTGCCTGCGCCAGATCCGGGTCTCGTAGCCGGTCGGTCGATGTCGCCCCGGATAGCTCGCGATCCTGATGCAGGTGACGTCCCCCGGCACGAGGGCGAGCGTGCCGCCACCATCGCCGCCGAGGACGAGGATGTCGCCCTCGAGCCGAACCTGCGCCATCGCGCCGCGCAGACCCGCCCGCCGCATCGCGCGGCTCAGCGGCACCGTGAAGGCCGGCTCAGCGGCGGCGCTCATGGGCCTCCGCGGCGGCGGCCCTCACGGCCGCTTCGCCTCCGGCGGAAATTCGCGGTCGAGCTCGTCGAGGCGGGCGACGCGCCTCGGCCAGCGGTGGCGGAAAGTGTCGCGCAGCGCCCACGCATTGCCGGCAAGCGCCGCTGCGGCGACCAACCACCAGAGCCAGTTCTCCCCGAACCAGGCCCAGACGAGGGTCGCCAGCGCGAGAAGCCCCAGCGATCCGTTGATCAGCAGCAGGTTGATGCTGGCGGTCAACAAGCCGGGACCCCGCATCACCCGCTCGAGACCGCCGCGATCGGCGACCCGCCCGGCGAAGGCGCGGATGGTCCGTGCATAGGCGATCGGATCGATCGGGATCAGCAGCAGCGGCTCAGAGGCGCCGGCGCGCCAGATCTTGGTCTCGTGGAGCGGGCGGCGGCGCCCTCCGACGAAACGGACGACCCGCATCCTCTCGACCGCTTCGGCAGGGATGATGACCGACCGGCCTCCGGGATCCCGAATGGTCAGGACGTCGCCCTCCAATCGCACCATGGCCCGCATCCCCGTCAGGCCGCTTCGGGCGAGCGCGCCGAGCAGGGACGCTTCGAAGGCCGGCCCCTTGACCGGCGCGTTCACCGCGCCGCCTCTGGGAAAGGCGGAAGCTTGCCGATGTCGGCGGGCTCGTGCTGGATGATCACGCGCGCGCCGAGATTGCGGGCGATCCGGTCGAACCGGTCCATGCTGGCGAGGCTGTCGGCGCGGTCATGGTTGAACGGCGGCACGCCGCGATTCTCGACCTGCTCGGTGAAATGATAGACATCGCCGGTGAGCAGCACCGGCCCGGAGGCGAGGCGGACCAGCAAGGCATGGTGACCCGGCGTATGGCCGGGCATCCTCAGCAGGACGACGCGGCCGTCGCCGAACACGTCATGATCGCGCGTGAGCGCCTCGACCTGCCCGCCGCCGGTCAGCCAGTGCGCGAGCGCCTCGGCCGAGTCCCGATCTGGCGGATTGGGCGAGCGCAGCAACTCGAGATCGCCGGCGCCCATCATCAGCCTGGCCTGCGGGAAGTGCCGCGCCTGGCCGGTATGGTCGAAATGCCAATGGCTGATCCCGATCAGCTCGATCTGCTCCGGCCGGATATCGAGCTCGCGCAGCTGATCGACCAGGCTGCGACGAAGCCGCAGCGTCTGCTGGGCATTGCTGAAGCCGCTGCCCACCAGCGCATCGGTGAGGCCGGTGTCCCACAGCATGTAGCGGTCGCCGTGTCGGATCAGATAGCAGCTGCCGACGACATCCTTCGGCCCCGACGGATATTGGTAGGTGTCCGAGAAGAAGGCGCCATACTGGTTGATGACGAACTCGCCGCAGTCGAGCCGCCACAGTGAGACCTCGGCCGCGGGTGCCGCCGTCGGCTGAGGCGCCTGCGCCGCGGCCAGCATCATCCAGGCCGCCGCCGCTCCGATCATCCTCTTCAGCATGGTTCGCCGCCTCCCCTCTCTTTCGGCGAGACATAGGAGGGATCGTGGGCGAAGGGCAATCGCTCGCCGGCGGCGAGCGCGCGCAGGATCGCGGCAAAATCCGTTCGGCAGCGAAAGCCGAGCTTCGCCTCGGCCAGCGACGGATCGTAGACCCGGTCGACATGGTCGGGCAGGCGCCACCCCGCTCGCGCATAGAGCTCCGCCGCCTCCGGGAAATGGCGGGCGATCGCCGCCGGCGCATTCTCGATCAAGGCCTCGGCCTCGTCCGGCTCGAAGGGCGGCGGGGCCGAGACGATGAAGGTGCCGAAGCCGATCGCCGGCGCCCGCTCCAGCGCGGCGAGATGGGCTGCGGCCGCATCCTCGACGGTGAGCCGGCGGTGCAGGAACTCGTTCGCCTTGATGTTGGGGCCCGTCAGGTGGCGGTGGGTGTCGTCCTCTTCCGGAAAGAAGCGGCTCGTCCGCAGCACGACCGCCGACAGCCCATGCTCCCGGTGGTGGAGCCGGCACAGATGCTCGGCCGCAAGCTTGGTCACTCCGTAGATGTTGCGGGGCTCGAGCGGGGCGAGGCTCTCGTCGAGCCATGCCGCGCGGCGCGCGCCGCCGGCGCGGCCGGCGCGAATGGCTTCGGAGATCATCAGCGAGGTGGTCGAGGTGAAGACGAAGCGGTCATGGCCCGCCGCGACCGCTTCCTCGAGCAGGTTCAGCGTCCCGGTGACATTGACCTCGACGAAGGCCCGGAGAGGGTAGCGGGCAATGTCGGGCTTGTGGAGCGCTCCGCCGTGGATCACGGCCTCGATGCCGCGCTCGGCGAACAGGCGCGCGACCAGTGCCCGGTCGGCGACCGAGCCGACGACGTCGGTGTCGGCGCCCGGCGCGACGTCGAGGCCGGTCACCGCATGGCCAGCCTCGCGCAGGCGCGGCGCGAGGTGGCGGCCGAGCCAGCCGGAGGAGCCGGTCAGCAGGATCCGCATGGCAGCGCCTCGTCCGGGTCGCGGCGACGTGATCGGAACGCCGGTTCGGCTCAGCCGGCGACGGCGGCGGCCAATCCTTCGTAGCGGGCGGTCGTCTTGGCGGCGACCTCCTCCTCGGTCACTCCGGGCGCCAGCTCGATCAGCCGGAACGGGCTTTGATGATCGGGCCGCTGGAAAACGCACAGATCGGTCACGATCATGTCGACGACATTCTTGCCGGTGAGCGGCAGCGTGCATTCCGGGATGAACTTGGCATCGCCGTTCTTGGAGACATGCTCCATGACGACGATGATCTTCTTGACGCCGGCGACGAGGTCCATCGCCCCGCCCATGCCCTTCACCATCTTGCCCGGGATCATCCAGTTGGCGATGTCGCCCGCTGCGGAGACCTCCATCGCGCCGAGCACGGTGAGGTCGATATGGCCGCCGCGGATCATCGCGAAGCTCGCCGCCGAGTCGAAATAGCTCGACGAGGGCAGCTCGCTGATCGTCTGCTTGCCGGCATTGATCAGGTCGGGATCGACTTCGTCGTCATAGGGAAACGGACCGATCCCGAGCATGCCGTTCTCGGACTGGAGCGTGACCTCCATGCCGGCCGGGATGTTGTTGGCAACCAACGTCGGGATGCCGATGCCGAGATTGACGTAATAGCCGTCGCGAAGCTCCTTGGCCGCGCGCGCGGCCATCTGGTTGCGATCCCAGGGCATCTCAATTTCCTCCTTGATCCGACCAACGCCTGTCGACCGGGAAAACATCGTCGAAATCGCCTTGCAGCGAGGGGCCGTAGACGGGGTTGGAGAGCATGAACCAGCCATTGCCCCACATTTCGGCAAAAGGCGTGCTCGCGGCAGCCTGCCGCCGCCGCGGCACGGCCAGGTCCTCGGCGTTGAACAGGTCGGAAAAGTCGCCGAGCTGGTCGCCCGCCATGGCGATCACGCAGAAGCGCGTCGCGACCGCGGCGCGGCGCGGGTCCTTGGCCGAACCGGGCGCGATATCGCCCTTCAGCCACAAGGTCTCGCCAGGACGTGCCGGACCGAGTCCCGCCGCCTCCAGGGCCGCCTGCGTCTGGGCGGCATTTGCCGTCAGACGGTTGCTGTTGAAGATGACGGTGACGCCGGCCTCGCGGACCGCGCTCAGCGCATCGACGGCGCCGGGCACCGGTGCGACGGCATTCGCCCCGGTCTGCTCCCACCGGTTCCAGATCCCCTCGTCATAGGACCGGGCGCGGTACGCCTCGTCATATTCGTAGCCGAGATTCTGGATCGCGGTCTCGTCGACGTCGAGGATCACCGCCAGCGGCTTGTCGCCGCAGGCCAGGAAACGCGGCGCCTCGAGGGTCGAGCCGGGGGCGAGGACGACGCTCTGCGCCGGACGCGCGCGGGCGGCGGCGAGGACATGATCGCGAAAGGCGGAATAGGCCTGCAGGCTCGATGCGGCGCTCTCCCCCGATCCGTACAGCCACTGCATGGCGGGCGGCACGGTCGGCGCGGCAGCGGTCGCGCTTTGCGGGCTAACCGCCGGTGCCGTCGCGCACCCCGCCAAAGCGAGCGCGGCCGCCAATCCAATTCCCCTCCCTGCACTCAGGGAGGGGAGAAAGTCGAAGCGCGCCTCGATCGTCACGCGGCTTCCCGCTGCCGCGTCGTCCGGAACTCGATCTTCTTGTCGTAGGGCGCGCCGAGGATCATCCGCTTCACGTAGATGCTCGGCAGGTGGATGCAGTCGGGGTCGAGGCTGCCGACCGGCACGATCTCCTCGACCTCGGCGACGCAGATTCGGCCCGCCGTCGCCATCGGCAGGTTGAAGTTGCGGGTGGTCTTGCGGAACTGGAGATTGCCGGCCTCGTCGGCGCGCCAACCCTTCACGATCGACAGGTCGGCGCGGATGCCGCGCTCGAGGATGTAGGTCTCGCCGTCGAAATCCTTATGCTCCTTGCCCTCGGCGACGATCGTGCCGACGCCGGTCTTGGTGTAGAAGCCGGGGATGCCGGCGCCGCCGGCGCGGCAACGCTCGGCGAGCGTCCCCTGCGGGCAGAACTCGACCTCGAGCTCGCCGGCCAGATATTGCCGCTCGAACTCCTTGTTCTCGCCGACGTAGGAGGAGATCATCTTGCGGATCTGGCGGGTGCGCAGCAGCTTGCCGAGGCCTTCATTGTCGATGCCGGCATTGTTGGAGACGAAGGTGAGATCCTTGACGCCGCTGTCGCGGATCGCGTCGATCAGGCGCTCGGGAATGCCGCACAGGCCGAAGCCGCCGGCGCAGATGGTGATGCCGTCGGAAAGCAGCCCCTCGAGCGCCGCCGCCGCGTCGGGATAGATCTTCTTCATGTTCGCTCCCTCGGTTCGCGGATGCGATAGTCAGACGGAGCGGTTGCGGTCAAGGCAAGTTGAATCAGGTTTCAAGTCTAACGGGCGGAGCTGTCGCCCCGCCCGCGTTGGACGTCTCGCGAGAAATTCAGCCCTTGAGCTTGGCGAGCACGCCCTGAAGCTGCATCGCGTTCGACATGTCGCCTTCGACCTTGAGCTTGCCCTGCATGAAGGCGGTCATGCCGTCGAGCTTGCCGTCGGCCATGGCCTCCCAGTCGGACCAGGCGACCTTGATCGTCGTGTCGGCCGGGCCGTCCTCCTCGGTCACCTGCTGGGCGGCGCCATCGAGCATGACCACACCCTGATCGCCGAAATCGAGCTTCACCCTTTTCCCGGGCAGGAAGGCGTTCGCTTCGTTCAGCTTGGCGGCCATTTCACTCTTCTGCATTGCACTCTCCCTCGGTGACACCGGCAATTCCTGGCCACGCTCCCCGCTTCGGGTCAAGCATTAACAATCCTGTCAGTATCGCGTGGGGCTGGAATCCGCGGCCGGACACCATTACGCGGACGCCATGACAGAAAAGCGCAGCGGCGGACGGATTCTCGTCGACAACCTCGTCGCCCAAGGGTGCGACCGGATCTTCACCGTGCCGGGCGAGAGCTTCCTCGCCGTGCTCGATGCCCTCCACGACACGCCGGCCATCGATCTGGTCGTCTGCCGCCAGGAAGGCGGCGTCGCCTATATGGCGGAGGCCGACGGCAAGCTGACCGGGCGGCCTGGAATCGCCTTCGTGACCCGCGGGCCCGGCGCGACCAATGCCTCGATCGGCGTCCATGTCGCCTTCCAGGATTCGACGCCGATGATCCTGTTCATCGGCGACGTCGCCCGCGGCGACCGCGACCGCGAGGGCTTTCAGGAGGTCGACTTCGCGGCGATGTTCGGCCCGCTCGCCAAGTGGGTCGCCCGGATCGAGGACCCGCGCCGCATTCCCGAATATGTCGCCCGCGCTTATACGACGGCGGTGGCCGGCCGGCCCGGCCCGGTCGTCCTGGTCCTGCCCGAGGACATGCTCGTCGAAGAGGCCGAGGCCACCGACCGGCCGCGCGCGCCGCGTTTCAGCCAGGCCGCCGATCCGCTCGCCGTCGGCGCGATGATGGACCTCCTCAAGGATGCTGCCGCGCCCGTGGCGATCGTCGGCGGCGCAGGCTGGTGCGGCGGCGCCTCAAACCATTTCCGCGAGTTCGCCGAGCGGATCGGCCTTCCCGTCGCCGTCGCCTTCCGCCGCCAGGACGCGATCGCGAACGACAGCCCGGTCTATGCCGGCAATCTCGGCTACGGCCCCAATCCGAAGCTGGTCGAGCGGATCAAGGCCGCCGACCTGCTGCTCGTCGTCGGACCGCGCCTCGGCGAGGCGACGACGGACGGCTACAGCCTGGTGACGCCGGATCATCCCGACCAGCTCCTCGTCCACGTCCATCCCGATCCCGAGGAGCTCGGCCGCGTCTACCGCACCGATCTTCCGATCTGTGCCGACATGTACGAATTCGCGGAGCTGTGCAGCGACTGGGAGGAGGAGGTGCTCTCCTTCTCGACCGGCGCCGAGGCCCATCGCGAATGGCTCGACTGGAGCGCGCCCAAGCCGACCGGCGCGGCGCTCGATCTCGGCCAGGTGGTCGCTGCGATGCGCGAGCGGCTTCCCGCCGACACGATCATCTGCAATGGCGCCGGCAACTTTTCCGGCTGGTGGCACCGTTTCTGGCATTACGGCCCCTGCCCCAGCCAGCTCGCGCCGACCAACGGCTCGATGGGCTATGGCACACCGGCCGCGGTAGCGGCGTCGCTGCGCTGTCCCGATCGCCAGGTGGTCGTCGTCGCCGGCGACGGCGATTTCCTGATGAACGGGCAGGAGCTGGCGACGGCGATCCGCTACGGCGCGAACATGCTCATCCTGGTCGTCGACAATGGCAGCTACGGCACCATCCGCATGCATCAGGAGCGCGAATATCCCGAGCGGGTCGTCGGCACCGATCTCGTCAATCCGGACTTCGCGGCGCTTGCCCGCGCATATGGCGCCTGGGCGGAGACGGTCGAGCGGACCGAGGATTTCACCCCGGCGCTCGAGCGCGCGCTCGGCGAGAAGGGCGTGCGTCTCTTCCACCTGCGCACCGACGTCGAGCAGATTTCCAGCGCCACGACGATCACCAAGATGCGGGAGCGCGCGCGGAAATAGCGCTCTCCGAACGCATCAGAGCCCGAACGGGTAGGTCTCGTCCTCGCCTTCCCGGGGCTCCGGTCCGATCGGCGTCACCGCCCGGGTTTCGTCGTACCAGACCCAGCCATCGAACTGGCTGGGCAGGATCGCCTGGGCATAATGGCTCCAGCGCTCGGTCTCGGGCCGATAGATGACGCCGATGAACCGCTCGAGCCGCGGCTCCATCAACGACTCGCGCAGCACCTCATGCCCGCCCTCCCGAAGATCGAGCAGGAAGCGCGGCACGCCGCTGTCGTGGCAGAGCCGCTCGTAGCTGCCCGGGAGCGAAGGCCGCACCGTCTTGACCTCCATGGCGGCATCCCAGTCGGTCGCCGCGGCGACGGTGCCGCCATGGGTGCCGAAGCCGATCAGCCGGGCGCGCTCGCCGAACCGCTCCTTCACCAGCTGGCCGATATTGAGCTCGTCGCGGATCTGGCCCATCTCGGTGAAGGCGGCATTGCCGATATGGCTGTTATGCGCCCACACCACCGCCTTCGACTGCGGTCCCTTGGCCTCGAGCAGCTGGCAGAGCGTCTCGAACATGTGGGTGTCGCGCAGGTTCCAGCTCTCCGGGCCGCCATGGTACATCGCCCGGTAATAGGCCTCGGCATTCTTGACGAGCCGGGCATTGGCGGCCGCGTCGAGCCACTCTTCGCCGTCTTGGTCGACATAGTCCCAACGCTTGCGCTGGAGCTCGCGCAGCATCTCGAGCACCGGCGCCTCGCAACGCGCGTAGCCCTCGCTCATGGCGAGCCGTCCGTAGAGCGCCGGATCCCGGCTCCACGGCTGCAGGCAGCCATAGCGCTCGCGCGCCAGCTTTGCCGCCTCCGGATCGACATCCTCCAGATAGTCGATCACCGCCCGCATCGAGCTGCCGAGATTGTAGAGGTCGAGCCCGTAGAAGCCCGCCATCGCGCCCGGCGGGCATCCGGCATTGTGTTCGCGCAGCCAGCGGATGAACGCATCCACATCGGTGTTGCGCCACATCCAGGTCGGAAAGCGCTGGAACGCCGCCTCCTCGCCTTCGCGGCGGGGGCGATGGCGGACGTAGCGATCGATGAAGGCGGCGTCGGGCCAGTCCGCCTCGACCGCGACGATGTCGAAGCCGTGCTCGGCGATCAGCCGCTTCGTGATCGCGGCGCGGGCGCGATAGAATTCGGATGTGCCATGGCTGGCCTCCCCGAGCAGCACGACGCGCGCATCGGCGAAGCGATCGAACAGGGCGCCGAAGTCCGGCTGGTCGACGTCGGACAGTGGCTCCGCCGCCTGGCCGATCTGATCCTCGATCGATCGCGGCGGCGCCGAGCCCGGCCCGGATCCGCCGTCGCGCCAGCCATGCTCGCCGATCAGCGGCACGAATCGCACCGGGCCGAGATCCTCCTGCTCGAAATCCTCCTCGCCGAGCCGCCGCACCTTGACGAGATGCTGGACTGCGGCCGGCTCCCCCACCGGCATCACCAGGGTGCCGCCGGTCGAAAGCTGGCGCATCAGGACCTCTGGAATGTGGCTGCCGCTGGCGGCGGCAATGATCGCCTCATAGGGCGCCTCGCTCGGCCAGCCCTTGGAGCCGTCGCCCTGGACAATCTCGACATTGTCGTAACCGAGCCGCTCCATCCGCGACCGCGCCAGCTCGGCCAGCTCCGCGTGCCGTTCGATCGCCACCACCCGATCGGCGATCCGGCTCATCACCGCGGCGGCGTAGCCGGACCCGGCGCCGATCTCGAGCACCCTGTCGCCGGGCGCGATCTCGGCCGCCTCGATCATCAGGGCGACGATATAGGGCTGCGAGATGGTCTGCTCCGCCTCGATCGGCAGCGGCGAATCCTCATAAGCCTGGGCGGCGAGATCGTCGGGCACGAATTCGTGGCGTGGAACCTCGCGCATCGCGGCGAGCAGGTGCCGGCTCGACAGGCCGCGGCCGGCGATCTGCCGCTCGACCATCTGTTCACGCTCACGGGTGAAGTCGGGCATGTCCGAGACTCCCCTCGGGACAAGAACCGGCGACGCGCCGCGCCGTTCCGGGCGCGGGCGCGGGCGGCGCTCACCCGCCGGTGAGCCGGCGATTTGGGATCAACAGCTCCAGGTCTCGAGCTTCAGGTCGGGAATTCCCCTGAAGTCGGCGGCGTTCAGCGTTACCAGGACGGCATCGTGCACGATTGCCGTCGCGGCAATCAGACGATCGATAATCCTTGGGCGGGAATAGCCGCATCGCTCGACGATCCGGGCATAGATCGATGCCTCCGCGCCGGTGAGCGGCAGCTCGGCATATTGCGAAAGGAGCAGGTCCAGCCGAGCTCGGATGGGGGCGGCCTCGTCGCCGGCACGAAACACGCCTCCTTCCAGCTCGACGCGCGTCAGCACCGAGATCATCGGATGCGTGGGAAGGGCCGCGATGCGCGCGGAAATGACGGGATGGCCATCGCGCAAGTGAATGGCGACATTCGTATCGATGATCGCTAGCACCAGGGTCAGAGACCCGGCCGCTCGGGAAACTCAATCGTCTCCCGCTCCTGGACATGCGCCGGCTTCGGCAGCTTTTCGAGCGCCTCTACCAGTTGTCGAGGTGTCAGCTTGCTGCGGGGCCGAATGGTCAGCACGTCCCCGCTGCGGATGATCTCGACGTCCACTTCGCCGCCGAAGGCAACTTCCTTGGGAAGCCGCACTGCCTCGCTGTTCCCGCTTCGGAAGGTGCGGCTGTGAGTAACCTTCATCGTTCGTATATACGTGTAGATACGGCTCAGATCAATCCCGCCAGCGGGCTCGACGGGTCGGCATAGCGTCGCTGCCCCATGCGGCCCGCGAGATAGGCGAGGCGTCCGCCCTCCACCGCGAGCTTCATCGCCCGCGCCATCAGGATCGGATCCTTCGCCTCGGCGATGGCGGTGTTCATCAGGACGCCGTCACAGCCCAGCTCCATGGCGACGCTGGCGTCGGAGGCGGTGCCGACGCCGGCATCGACCAGTACCGGCACGTTCGCCCCCTCGACGATGAGGCGGATGGTCACCCGGTTCTGGATGCCGAGGCCGGAGCCGATCGGCGCGCCCAAGGGCATGATCGCCACCGCCCCCGCTTCCTCGAGCTGGCGCGCGGCGATCGGATCGTCGACGCAATAGACCATCGGCAGGAAACCTTCCCTGACGAGAATCTCGGTCGCGCGCAGCGTCTCGCGCATGTCGGGATAGAGCGTCTTCGCCTCGCCGAGCACCTCGAGCTTGACCAGGTCCCAGCCGCCGGCCTCCCGCGCGAGGCGCAGGGTGCGGATCGCATCCTCGGCGGTGAAGCAGCCTGCTGTGTTGGGCAGATAGGTATAGCGTTTCGGGTCGATATGGTCGGTCAGCAGCGGCTGGCCCGGATCGGAGATGTTGACGCGCCGCACCGCCACCGTGACGATCTCCGCGCCCGATGCCTCGACGGCCGCCGCATTCTGCTCGAAATCCTTATACTTGCCGGTGCCGACGATGAGCCTCGACGTGAAGCTGCGTCCAGCGACCTCCCAACGATCCTCCAAAATCTCAACCTCCGCCCACGAATGTGACGATCTCAAACTCGTCGCCGTCCTCGACCCGCACCTCGCCGAGCGTCGAGCGCGGGACGATCTCCAGATTTCGCTCGACCGCCACCTTGGTCGGCTCGAGCCCCAGCTCGAGCGCCAAATCGGCGATGGTCAGCCCGTCGCGCACCCGCCGATGCTCGCCGTTGACGCGGATCGAAAGCGTGCCGTCCTGAATCATCTTCTGCCTCGCCTTTGCGCTTGCGGGATGGGCGTCATATAGGTGCCGGCCATGGCAACGCCACCGCTCATCTACGTGCTCAACGGGCCCAACCTCAACCTGCTCGGCCTGCGCGAGCCGGAAATCTACGGCTCGGACACCCTCGACGACATCGCCGAGCGGCTGGAGGCGCGCGCGGCCGAGCTCGGAGTCACCCTCGACATCCGCCAGTCCAATCATGAGGGGCATCTGGTCGACTGGCTCCAGGAAGCCCGGCTCAAGGGCGCCAAGGCGGTCATCCTCAATCCCGGCGGCTACACCCATACATCCGTCGCCATTCACGACGCGATCAAGGCGATCGCGCTGCCGGTGATCGAGGTGCATCTGTCCAACCCCCATGCCCGCGAGAGCTTCCGTCGTCGCAGCTTCGTCTCGCCGGCCGCCAGGGGAACCATCGCCGGTCTCGGAGCGCTGGGATACGAGCTGGCTCTGGACGCGGCGGCCCGTCTCTGACAGGGAGCGCCGGTTCCGCCGCCCCGCCGCGCCCCCGATCAATTCGGCCGCGCCGGCCGAAGGGTGGCCAACAGGGGAAATGAGGATTTCATGAGCGAAGAGAAGCGATCCGACGGGACGATGCGAGTCGATACCGACCTGATCCGCCAGCTCGCCGACCTGCTGACCGAGAAGGATCTCACCGAGATCGAGGTGGAGGATTCCGATCGTCGCATCACGGTGAAGCGCCAGCTGACCATCACCACCGCCCAGGTAGCGGCGCCCGCGGCCGTGGCCGCGCCGGTCGCGGCGGCGGCGCCGGCACAGGCCGCGGCGCCCGTCACCGAGGAGAGCGCGGCCAGCCACCCGGGCACGGTCAAGTCGCCGATGGTCGGCACCGTCTATCTGTCGCCGGAGCCGAACTCTTCGCCCTTCGTCGCACCCGGCGTGAAGGTCGCGGCCGGCGACACCCTGCTGATCGTCGAGGCGATGAAGGTGATGAACCCGATCACTGCGCCGAAGGCCGGCACGGTCAGGCAGGTGCTGGTCCAGGACGCCCAGCCGGTCGAATATGATCAGCCGCTGGTGATCATCGAATGACCCCCACGCCCGCTCTCTCCCACCGGACGAGGCGCTGAGATGGCCATCCAGAAGGTCCTGATCGCCAATCGCGGCGAGATCGCGCTGCGCATCCACCGCGCCTGCCATGAAATGGGCATCCGCACGGTCGCCGTCCATTCGACGGCCGACAGCGATGCGATGCACGTGAGGCTGGCCGACGAGACCGTGTGCATCGGGCCGCCGCCGGCGAACGAATCCTATCTCAACATCCCGAACATCATCTCGGCGGCCGAGGTCGCCCATGCCGATGCCATCCATCCCGGCTACGGCTTCCTTTCGGAGAATGCCCGCTTTGCCGAGATCGTCGAATCGCACGGCATCATCTGGATCGGCCCCAAGCCCGAGCATATCCGGGTGATGGGCGACAAGGTCGAGGCGAAGCGGACCGCCGCCAAGCTCGGCCTGCCCCTGGTCCCCGGCTCGGACGGCCCGGTCGAGGGACCCGAGGAGGCCCGGCTGGTAGCCGCCCAGACCGGCTACCCGCTGCTCGTCAAGGCGGCCTCTGGCGGCGGCGGCCGCGGCATGAAGATCGTCCGCTCCGAGGCGGAGCTCGACAGCCAGCTCAGCCAGGCCCGCAGCGAAGCCAAGGCGGCCTTCGGCGACGACACCGTCTATATCGAGAAGTATCTCGGTGATCCGCGGCACATCGAGTTCCAGGTGTTCGGCGACGGCAAGGGCAATGCCATCCACCTCGGCGAGCGCGACTGCTCGCTGCAGCGGCGCCACCAGAAGGTGCTCGAGGAAGCCCCCTCCCCGGTCATCTCGGCGGAGCAGCGCGAGCTTATGGGAGGCATCGTCGCCAAGGCGATGGCGGAGATGGGCTATCGCGGGGCGGGAACGATCGAGTTCCTCTACGAGAATGGCGAATTCTTCTTCATCGAGATGAACACGCGGCTTCAGGTCGAGCATCCGGTGACCGAGGCGATCACCGGCCTCGATCTGGTTCGAGAGCAGATCCGCATCGCCGACGGCGAGCCGCTGACTCTCCGCCAGCAGGACGTCGAGTTTCGCGGCCACGCGATCGAATGCCGGATCAATGCCGAGGATCCGCGCAGTTTCGCCCCCTCGCCCGGACTCGTGCGGCATTTCCACGCCCCCGGCGGCCTCCACGTGCGGGTCGATAGCGGCCTTTATTCCGGCTACCGCGTGCCGCCTTATTACGACAGCATGATCGCCAAGCTGATCGTTTGGGGCTTCACCCGCGACGGTGCGATGCGGCGGCTTCGCCGGGCGCTGGAGGAGTTCGTCGTCGACGGCGTCAAGACGACCATCCCGCTCCACCAGGCGCTGATCGAAGATCCCGAATTCCAGCGCGGCGACTATACGATCAAATGGTTGGAGGAGTGGCTGGACCGTTCGGAATAGCCGATCGCCGGCCGACCAGCGATTCCGCCGGCCGGTGGATAGCGACTAGGCACCTCGGATAGGCATGAAGAGAGCAGCCGGATGAAAGCCACCATCTATCACAACCCGAAATGCGGGACGTCGCGCAAGACGCTGGAGATACTGAGAGAAGCCGGCGCCGACGTCACCATCGTCGACTATCTCAAGCAGCCCCCGAGCCGGGCGGAGCTGCGACGGCTGTACGAGCGCGCCGGCATCGCCCCGCACGAGGGCCTGCGGTCCAAGGAGGCGCTGGCCCGGGACCTCGACCTCGTCGAGGGCCATGTCAGCGACGAGGCGATCCTCGATGCGATGGTCGAGAACCCGATCCTGATCGAGCGGCCGCTTGTCGAGACGGAGAAGGGGGTCCGTCTCTGCCGTCCCCAGGATCGGGTCCGCGAGATCCTCTGAGAAGGCCGCACCCTGCGCGCAGGGCGGCGCGGGACTGGAACCGTCCGCGGCACCGCGTAGAGTGGCGGCGTGTCGGTTCTGGATCCTGATCTCCTGCTGCGTGCCTACGCGATCGGCGTCTTCCCGATGTCGGACAGCCGCGACGCGCGCGAGGTCTACTGGGTGGAGCCGCGGCGTCGGGCGATCCTCCCGCTCGACCGCTTCCATCTCTCCCGATCGCTCCGCAAGCGCCTGAGATCAGGCGAGTTCGAGGTGACGCACGACCGCGCCTTCGAAGAGGTCGTTCGCCACTGCGCCGACCGCGACGACACCTGGATCAACGAGCCGATCGAGCGCAGCTACAACCTCCTGCACAGCTCCGGTCATGCCCACTCGGTCGAGGCCTGGCACGAGGGCGAGCTGGTCGGCGGCCTCTACGGCGTCCGACTCGGCGCCGCCTTTTTCGGGGAGAGCATGTTTTCGCGCCGCACCGACGCTTCGAAAGTCACGCTCGCCTGGCTGGTCGCCCGGCTGATCGTCGGCGGATTCCAGCTGCTCGACTGTCAGTTCATGACCGATCATCTTCGCCGGCTCGGGGCCGTCGAGATCGATCAGAAGGTCTATCTCGCGCTATTGGCCTCGGCGCTCGGCGCGGGCGGTTCCGCCGCGGGCGCGGCCGGTGCTTCGGCGGCCGGGGTGGGCGCGGCCGAGTTCGGCGCGCTCGACCGATTGCTCGCCGGTCGGCCGGCCGGCTCGCCGCCCTCGGGATGCGTCATCGCGCAGCTCTTGGGCCAAACGTCGTAGATCGGATGCTCGACGACGTTCAATGACGGCGTTTCCTTGTAGAGCCAGCCGGAGAAGACCCGCTGGAACTGACCCTGCGGGGCGCGGACGTCGACCTGGACGAAGGCACCGGTCAGCTGCTGGATTTCCCACGGCGCCGTCGTCTCGCAGGCGCGAAGGCGGACGATGACGTCACCGACGCGCAGCGCCTGGCCCGGCCGCAGGCTGATGTCCCGGGACAGCCCGTTGCGCTTGTTGAGGAGCCCGAGAACGGCGACGCGCTCGCCCATCGGCGTCGTGCCGGGCGCCACGGCCGTCACCGTCTGCGGCACGTCGACCGTCTCGATGAGCTCGTTGTCGACGCCGGCATTGCGCTCCGGCGCCCCGCTTGGTCCGCAGCCGCCGAGCGTTGCGAGCCCCGCGAGCAGGGCCGCGCCGAGGCAGGTCTTGCCGCGCGGACCCATCCCTATTCGGGCGTCCAGGCCTGGTAGTCGCCGCTCGCCGCCTGGCGCCGCCCCCCGCGCTCCAGCGCTCCGGACGGCCGATAGGCCTGGGGCGTCCCGGTGAGGTTCGGTACCGGCTCCTTGAGGAACCTGGGCGGCGGCGGCAGCGCCTTGTCCGGGACGTCGTCGATCTGCCGGGTGAGCCAGGAATACCATTCCGGCGGAACGCGGCTGACGTCGTTGGACCCCTTGTACATCACCCAGCGGCGATCGCCGTTCCGGGAGGTCATGTAGAGGTTGCCGAGATGATCCTCGCCAACCTTGTTCCCGTGGCGCCAGTTGAACAACGCCGTCCCGGTCGACGCGCCTTCCCACCAGGTGAAGAGATTCTTGAAGAAGCCCATGGCGGACGCGCCTAGCCCCGACCGAGGGGAGCGCGCAAGTCATCTGCCGTGCCGTTCGGCGAATCCGGCTGTGCGGCGGCGCGCGCGAGCGCGAGATAGATGCTGTCGCACCAGATGCCGCCGATGTTCCAGGTGCGCGCCGCCCGCCCCGTTTCGACGAACCCCAGTCCGCGCAGCAGCCCGAGCGAGGCCTGGTTGCGCGGGTCGACGTCGGCGGTGATGGCGGGAATGTCGGACCGGGCGAAAATCCTCGGGACGAGCGCCTGCAGCGCCTCGCGGGCATAGCCGCGCCGCCATTGGCTGCTGTGAAGGATGAAGCCGATCTCGGGCAGGCGCCAGCAGCCCGCCTTGCCGATCACCCTCCCCGCAGCCTCGACGACGTAATCGTCGCTGGCCGACGCCGGAGCGCAAAGCATCTCCGAGAGCCAGAGCCGGGTCTCCTCGATGCTCTCATGTGGAAGCGTCGACCAGAAGCGCATCGCTTCGCGGTCGCTGAGCACCGCATGAATATCGTCGAGATCGCCGGCGCGCGCGCGCCGCAGCCTCAAACGCGGCGTCTCGATTTCATCGGGGTCGCTCATCGGTCCGGACCGCTCAGCGCGGCCAGGTGACGGTGTCGCCCTCGGTGATGCCGAGCTCGGCCGCGCGGCCGCCGCGCAATTCGAGAACCGCCGCCACCGGCTCGCTCGTGCCGACCGACTCCTCGGACAGGGGAACCGTGTTCGCGGCGATCAGCGCGATCGTGCCGTCGGCGCGGACGAACAGCATGTCGAGCGGGATATAGGTGTTGCGCATCCAGAAGCTGGCCGGGCGCGGAACCGGGAAAGGGAAGATCATCCCCTCGTCGGGGCCGAGCCTTTCCCGATACATCAGGCCCCTCGCCTGCTCGTCCGGCGTCCGGGCGACCTCGACGGTGAAACGGTGCACGCCGGCTTGCGTGCGGATCTCGAGCGGGACCAGGTCGAGCCCGGAGGGTGCGGTACGGGCCGCCGGCGCCTGCGAGGCATTGGCCGCATGTTCGGCGCGGCAGCCGATCAGCGCGGCCGCGAGGCCGAGCGCGACCAGGAACGAACGGGGTTTCAACGGCCCTCCACCTCCACGGCGAGCGGCCCCTTGCGACCGACGGCGATTCTCGCGCGCAGCGGCTGTTCCGGAACGAGGTCGTTGAGGCCGCCCCGGCGGACCGTCTCCATGTGCACGAAGATATCCTGCGTCTCATCCTCGTCGCGCACCAGGAAGCCGTAGCCGCGCAGGCGGTTGAACCATTTGACCCGGACGAGCTCGAACGCCCCCGCCTCGTCGAGCAGGGCCGCCGGATCGATCCGGTCGTTGGGTGCGCCGGCATTCCGGCCCAGCTCCGGAACGATCGCCTTGCTGAGATCGATGTTGATGACCTTGCGGGCCTGCAGGCCGCGCTCCTGCTCCGCCACCAGGCACTCGACGATGGCGCCTTCGGGAAGGCTTCGGCGGTCATGCTCCTTGAGCACGCTGAAATGGACGAGGATGTCGCCGCCCGCCTCGTCGCTGACGACGAATCCGAAGCCGCGGGTGGCGTCGAACCATTTGACGGTGCCCGTCAGCCGGCGAAGCGTCTCTTCTTCGCGCGTCGGCGGAGAATCCGCGGGAGCGGACATTGTGCTTGCAGCCATTTCCTGACGCGACATGTTCAACGGCCAATCAACCATGATCTACCGTAGAAGTACCACGGTTTCGGTAATTGTGAACCATCTCCTTTAGCCACTGTCCGCTTCCGGGACTTCTCCGGGCCTGGACCTTGCCAGCCGCCGCGCGAGGTCGAGCGGGTGCCCCGCCCGCAGCAGGGCGGCGAGCGCCTTTTCCCGTGCCTCGGGCGTCGGCTCGTCGCTGGCGAAGGGGCCGATCCGCCGGCGGCGGGCAAAGCGAAGGGCGGCCTCCCAGGCCTGGTCGCGGGCGATCGCCTTCGCCTCGGCGCCATCCTCCTCGCCGACGCCCGCCGCTCTCAGCGCCTCGGTGACCCGGCGCAGCCCGTAGCCGCGCCGGCCAAGCGCTGCGGCGCGGGCCTCGGCGAAGCTGCGGTCGTCGACATAGCCGAGCGACGCCAACTTCTCGACCAGCCTGTCCACCGGCGGCTCGCCGGCGCCCTCCCAGCCGCGCTCGCGCAGTTTGCGGGTCAGATAGGCGGCGAGACGGGCGCGAGTCGTGGCGAAACGGCCCGCATAGCTCAGCGCCGCCTGTTCAAGGCCCGCTTCGTCGTATGGCGGGCGCCCTTCTCGTCTGCGGCGCGGTTCCATCGCCATGTTTGTGCCACAGTCGGGCCGGATTATGAACGCGCCTCGCATCTTAGAGCATACATCGTGCGTGGCCGTGTGAGGGGATTGCATTCGTCGCCTGGCAGCCGCGAGGAGGAAGCGATGTCGAAGCATCGAATCCGGACGCGTTGCGCCCGCACCTACTTTCCCGGGCACGGTTAGCCCGTAGATGAGGACAGATCGAGACGTGATGGATCATGAAGGCCGGGGGGCCTCACCCCTTCAGCCGACTCCGACCGATGATGACCTGCCGCGGCGCTACGCCGATTTCGAGACGATGCCGGAGGCGCTCGATTATGCGGCGCGGGGTCTGCGCGGGCTGAATTTCCACGATGCGCGCGGCCAGCTCGTGCGCCCCTACCCGTTTGCCGAGTTGCGTGAGGACGCGCTTGCGGCGGCCCATCGGCTGATCGCGCGCGGCGTCCGCCCCGGCGAGCGCATCGCTCTCGTCGCCGAGACCGCGCCCGAGTTCGTCGCCTTGTTCTTCGGCGCCCTCTATGCCGGCGCCTGGCCGGTGCCGTTGCCGCTGCCGACCTCGTTCGGCGGCCGCGACGCCTATATCGACCAGCTCGCCACCCAGCTGACGAGCTGCGATCCCCGCTTGCTCCTCTATCCCGCAGAGCTCGACACCTTCGCGGCGGCCGCGGCGGCCGCCGCCGGGGTGGAGAGCCAGGACTGGTCGGCTTTCGCCCTGGACGACGCCGAGCCGACGGCGCTGCCGAAGGCGCAGCCCGACGACATCGCCTATCTGCAATATTCGAGCGGATCGACCCGCTTCCCGCACGGCGTCGCCGTCACCCACCGCGCGTTGCTCAGCAACCTCGCCGCCCACGCCCACAGCATGAAGATCGGCCCCGGCGATCGCGGCGTCTCCTGGCTGCCTTTCTATCATGACATGGGGCTCGTCGGCTGCATGCTGTCGATCGTCGGCAACCAGATGTCGGCCGACTATCTGAAGACGGAAGATTTCGCCCGCCGCCCGCTCGCCTGGCTCGACCTCGTCAGTCGCAACCAGGGCACGACGATGAGCTATTCGCCGACCTTCGGCTACGACATCTGCGCGCGGCGCGTGTCCAGCCAGATGGATGTCGCCGAGCGCTTCGATCTGTCGCGCTGGCGGGTCGCCGGCAACGGCGCCGACATGATCCGGCCCGACGTCATGCAGGCTTTCGTCGACACCTTCGCCGCGGCCGGTTTCAAGGCGTCGAGCTTCCTGCCGAGCTACGGCCTCGCCGAGGCGACGCTCGCCGTCTCGGTGATGCCGCCGGGCGAGGGCATCGTCGTCGAGATGGTCGAGGAGACCCTGCTCGCCGGCGGCGGCCCCGGCGAGCGCGACCGCCCGCAGCGCTACCGGGCGGTGGTGAATTGCGGCAAGCCGGTGCGCGACATGGAGGTCGCGATACGCGGCGACGACGGCAGCCGCCTGTCCGAGCGCGAAGTCGGCAAGGTCCATTGCCGCGGCACGTCGGTGATGGTCGGCTATTTCCGCGACGAGGAGGCGACCGCCGCCTGTCTCGATGCCGACGGCTGGCTCGACACCGGCGACATGGGCTATCTTTCGGACGGCTATCTCTACATCGTCGGCCGCGCCAAGGACATGATCATCATCAACGGCAAGAATCACTGGCCGCAGGATATCGAGTGGGCGGTCGAGCAGCTTCCGGGCTTCAAGGCGGGCGACATCGCCGCCTTCTCGATCACCACGCCCGGGGGCGAGGAGACGCCCGCGGTGCTGGTCCAGTGCCGCACGTCCGATGCCGCCGAACGGGCACGGCTGCGCGGTGCGATCCGTGAGCGGGTCCGCGCGATCACCGGGATAAATTGCGTGGTCGAGCTGGTTCCGCCGCGCTCGCTGCCGCGGACCAGCTCGGGCAAGCTGTCGCGGGCGAAGGCGCGCAATCTCTATCTTTCCGGCGAGATCCAGACCTACGACATCGCCGCCTGAGCCGGCGCGGGGCGGCGTAGGCGCGGCAGCGTCGCCGCTGATACCGGTAACAAGCGACAGGAATCAGCCACTTTCGCCTGTGCCGCGGAAAAGCGGCTAACGCTTCCCTAACGCTTTGCCGGTAAGGATGCCGCTCGGGGGACCGGGGGCGACCCCCTGAGGGGATCATGACGGCCAGGAACCTGCCCAAACTCGACTGGAGGGTCGTCTTCAACCGCGCCGCGCCGCCGGGCAGCCGCGGCTGGGGCCGGGTGCGGGCGGCGCAACTCGTCGAGATGAGCCGGGCGATGGAGATCGCCGCCTGGGGCCAGACCCTCAACGCGCTCATCATCGCCTATATGATGATCGGGCGCGCTCCGGGCCATCATATCGCCCTCTGGCTGGCCGGTCTCATCCTGCTCATGCACCACATCTCGCGCACGCGCTCGCGCCTGCGCCGGCGCCCGATCCACTCGATCCCGCGCAAGACGCTGAACGTCGCCGCCTATCACAGCGTCCTGTTCGGCTTCGTCTGGGGCTTCCCCGCCCGCTATTTCTTCGAGTTCGCCAGCCACAGCCAGCAGCTCGGCATCTGCGTCATCACCGCGACGATGATGGCTGGCGCCGCCTTCATCTTCGCGCCCGTCCCCGCCGCCGCCGCGCCCTACGTGCTCGTCATGGGCGCCGCCGCCACGCGGATGCTGATGACCTCGGATTCGCTCCTCGTCACCGCGATCGGTCCGATCTACACCGCCGTGATGCTGTTCATGGTGATGGTGAACGGCCGCGCTTTCATCCAGCGCAAATGCCTCGATCTCGCGCTCGAGGAGCGCCAGGAAGCGGTGAGCCTGCTGCTGCGCGAATATGAGAGCAGCGACGCCGACTGGCTGTGGCAGACCAATGCCAAGCTCGCCTTCCAGAACGCGTCCGCGCGCTTCGCCCGCGCCGTCGGCCGGGACGTCGAGGCACTTGAAGGCAGCTCGCTGGCCGAACTCCTGAAATCGGTGCCGAGGACGGACCAGAATCTGCGGCGGACCCTCGCCGCCGCGGAGGCGGCGATCGCGCGCCGCCAGCCGATCACCGATCTGGTGCTGCCGGTGCCTTGCGGCGACGAGCTGCGCAGCATCGAGCTGTCGGCGCGGCCGGTGTTCAGCAAGAGCGGCCGCTTCACCGGCTATCGCGGCGTCGGGGCTGACGTCACCGAGGCTCGGCGGGCCGCCGACCGGATCGCGCACATGGCCCGCCATGACGCCCTGACCGGTCTGCCCAACCGGCTGCAGTTGCTCGACAATCTCGAATCGGCGCTCGCCGCGGCGCAAGCCGGCGGGGAGCAATGCGCGGTGCTGCTGATCGATCTCGACCGGTTCAAGTCGATCAACGATTCCCTCGGCCACGTCGCCGGCGACCACCTCCTCCAGCAGGTGGCGCAATGCTTCGAGACGGTGATCTCGGACGAGATGACCGCCGGGCGCCTCGGCGGCGACGAGTTCGCGCTCGTCGTGCCCATCGTCGAGAGCCGTGGCGAGCTCGAGCAGCTCTGCCTCGCTTTGGTCGGCGCGCTGCAGGGCCCATTCCTCTATCGCGAGCAAAGGCTGTTCGTCGGCGCCAGCATCGGCGTCGCCATCGGACCGGACGACGGCGACAGCGTCGAGGAGCTGGTGCGAAGCGCCGACCTCGCCCTCTACCGGGCCAAGGACGGCGCCGGCAACGACATCAGCTTCTTCGACGCCTCCTTCCAGGCACGGGCCGAAGAGCGTCGCCGGATCGAGCTGGCGCTGCACGGCGCCGTCGATGCCGGCGAGTTCAGCCTGCACTTCCAGCCGGTGGTCGAGGCGGGCAGTTTGGGAATCCACAGCTTTGAGGCGCTGCTGCGGTGGAACAATCCCGAACTCGGTCAGATCTCCCCGGCCAAGTTCATTCCGATCGCCGAGGAAACCGGCATGCTCGGCCGCATCGGCGAATGGGTGCTGCGCACGGCCTGCCTCGAAGCGGCGAGCTGGCCCGCGGAGATCTCGGTGGCGGTCAACGTCTCGCCCCGCCAATTGCGCGACCCGGGCTTCATCGTCACCCTCGTCTCCGCGCTGACCCAGGCGCGCCTTGAGCCGAAGCGCCTCGAGCTGGAGGTGACCGAGACGGTCTTCCTCGAATTGAGCGACGCCACCCAGAAGATGCTTCAGCAGATCCAGAGCCTCGGGGTCGGCCTGGCGATGGACGATTTCGGCACCGGCTATTCCTCCCTGGGCTATCTGCGCAAGGCGAAGTTCGACAGCCTCAAGATCGACCGCAGCTTCGTCCAGGCGATGTCGGCGACCGACCCCGAGAGCACCGCCATCATCCGGGCGGTCGTCGCCCTCGCCGGCAGCCTCGGCATGAAGACGGTGGCGGAGGGCGTCGCCACCGACGAGCAGCTCGAGCTCGTCCGCACCCTTGGATGCGACCGGGTCCAGGGCTATATCTTCTCCAGGCCCGTCTCGGCTTCCTCGGCGAGGGCGATGCTGGGCCGGAACCGGAAACGGGCGGCGGCCTGAACTCATGTCCTCGCAGGGGCATGCGCCGGAGGGAATGGGGCAGCCTGGCTCGCCTCGCCACCCTGCGGAAACGGCCGCCTTTCGGCCTCTTTCGCGAGGGAGGGGACGGAGGTTTTCGGCCTTGCGCTGTCACAGGCGCACGGCTAAGGACCCCCCACTCTGGCTCTTAGGAGTGTAGCTCAGCTGGTAGAGCATCGGTCTCCAAAACCGAGGGCCGGGGGTTCGAGTCCCTCCACTCCTGCCATTCCCGCCTGATCGGCACGGCCGGCTTCGGAGGGATGGCAAGGCCACGGCGGCACCGGAGACGGCAGCCGCTTGCGGCCTTATTCGCGTTGATTTCAAGAGGTTGAGAACGTGGCGAGAGTCAGTCCAGGCGAGTTCCTGAACCAGGTCAAGGTCGAGGCCGCGAAGATCGTCTGGCCGAGCCGCAAGGAAACCACGATGACCGCCTTGATGGTGGTGATCATGACCGCGCTGCTCGCCTTGTTCTTCTTCGGGGTCGACACGGCGTTCAGCTCGATCGTCCAGGCGCTGCTCGGCCTGCTCAGCTAGGGGTTGCAAGAACAGGCATGTCACGCTGGTACATCATCCACGCTTATTCGGGCTTCGAGAACAAGGTTCGCGACGCGATCATGGCCGAGGCGACCCGCCTCGGGCTCGATCGGCTGGTCGAGGCCGTCGAGGTTCCCACCGAGAAGGTGACCGAGGTCCGCCGAGGCAAGAAGGTGACCTCGGACCGCAAGTTCTTCCCCGGCTACGTTCTCGCCAAGCTGCAGATGAACGACGACGTCTATCACCTGGTCAAGAACACGCCCAAGGTGACCGGCTTCCTCGGCTCGAGCGGCAAGCCTCAGCCCATCTCCGACACGGAGGCGGCGCGCATCCTCAACACCAAGGACGAGGCGGCCGCGGCGGCGCCGAAGACCAAGGTCAGCGTCGACTATGAGATCGGCGACAACGTCAAGGTCCTCGACGGCCCGTTCGCGAGCTTCAACGGCATCGTCGAGGAGCTCGATTTCGACCGCGGCCGGGTCAAGGTGTCGGTGTCGATCTTCGGCCGCGCGACGCCCGTCGAGCTCGAGTTCGAGCAGGTCGAACGCGTGAAGTGATCTAGCCGTCATCCCGGCCAAAGCCGGGATCTCGCTTCTTCTCCAAGGGAAGGGAGATTCCAGCTGCCGCTGGCATGACGACGAAGGAGTTTCCGGCCAAAGCTGGAAAAACCCCGCCGAGACACCATCTCGGCGGACCATCGCGGGAGGCGGCCTTCGGGCCTCCGTCTGGACCGCTAAACTTGAAAGAGAGTGAGCAATGGCGAAGAAGATAACGGGCTATATCAAGCTCCAGGTGCCTGCGGGCGCCGCCAATCCGTCGCCGCCGATCGGCCCGGCTCTGGGTCAGCGCGGCGTCAACATCATGGAATTCTGCAAGTCGTTCAACGCGGCGACCGGCGAGCTCGAGAAGGGTATGCCGATCCCGACGGTGATCACCGTCTATGCGGACCGCAGCTTCTCGTTCGAGACCAAGACTCCGCCGGCCACCTTCCTCCTGAAGAAGGCCGCGAAGATCCAGTCGGGCGCGAAGGAGCCGGGCAAGCAGACGATCGGCCGCGTCACCCGCGCTCAGCTGCGCGAGATCGCCGAAGTCAAGATGAAGGACCTGAACGCCAACGACATCGACGCCGCGGCGAAGATCATCGAAGGCTCCGCCCGCGCGATGGGCCTCGAAGTGGTGGAGGGCTGATCCGATGGGGAAGCTGAGCAAGAAGCAGAAGAAGCTGGCCGAGGCGGTCGACACCCAGAAGCTCTACGCCGTCGACGAGGCGATCGAGACGCTGAAGGCCAACGCCACCGCCAAGTTCGACGAGACGATCGAGGTCGCCTTGAACCTGGGCGTCGATCCGCGTCACGCCGACCAGATGGTCCGCGGCGTCGTCACCCTGCCCGCGGGCACCGGCAAGACGGTGCGCGTCGCGGTGTTCGCGCGCGGCGACAAGGCCGAGGAGGCGAAGAATGCCGGCGCGGACGTGATCGGCGCCGAGGACCTGATGGAGACCATCCAGGGCGGCACGATCGACTTCGACCGCGTCATCGCGACGCCCGACATGATGGGCATCGTCGGCCGGCTCGGCAAGGTGCTCGGTCCCAAGGGCCTGATGCCGAACCCGAAGCTCGGCACGGTCACGCCGAACGTCGCCGAGGCGGTCAAGGCCGCCAAGGGCGGCCAGGTCGAGTTCCGCGTCGAGAAGGCGGGCATCATCCATTCCGGCATCGGCAAGGCGAGCTTCTCGAACGAGGATCTGCGCCGCAACTACGACGCCTTCGTCGACGCGATCGTCAAGGCCAAGCCCTCGGGCGCCAAGGGCAAGTACGTCAAGAAGATCGCCCTGAGCTCGACCATGGGCCCCGGTCTCAAGATCGACGCAGGCGACGCGGCGAGCGCCTGATCCTTTCGACGGGCAGAACAAGCAGAAGGGGCCGGGTCATTCCGGCCCCTTTTTCTTTGGGTGTGCCTGAAGGCAGGGGCGATGAAGAGGGGCAATGGCGAAGCGCGCAGCGGATCAGTGATGCGGCGGATCATCCTCGCGCGCCGGTCGGCCAATCCGGACGAGCACGCCGTCAGGATCGCCGACCGCGAATTCGTAGGTGCCCCACGGCTTGCGATGGGGCGCGCCCTCTTCGACGATGATGTCCCGGACGCGATCGGCAACGGCATCGACATCATCGCAGAACAGGAAAAGGCCGTGCGAGTTGCGCTCCGGTATCACCCAGCCGGCCTCGGCGGGGCGCAATATGATCTGCCAGCCCTTGCCGTCCGCCATGATTCGGAAGCCCGCGTCTCCGGCGACCACGGATAATCCCAGGCGCTCGTAGAAGGCTTGGGACGTCTCGATGTCGTTGCACGGCAGAATCGGGGTGACCTGGTACTGCGTCATCGCCGAACGATGCCAGAGCCGCGGCTCCAGCGCCATGGCTTCGGAACGCCCTCGCCCGCCGCTCCCCGGAGGTTTGGATAGTCAGCCGACGCGCAGCACCACCACCGACTTGGCCGGCAGCCGCACCTCGAGCCGCTCGCCGAGCCAGCGCGCCCCGTTGAAGGGCACCGGCCGCACCGTCTCCGGCGCGCCGAAGCTGTTAACCGAATCCATCCGCTCGGCGGTCAGCAGCCGCCCGGAGAGCGCCGCCTGCCCTCGCCCGGCCAGCGCCAGCGACACGATGGCCTCCTCGTCCGGATCGACGTTGACCAGGGCGACGTGCACCGCTCCTGCCGCGTCGCGCGCGGCGGTGACCTCCACGGCGGGCTGGCTGACGTCGCCGACGACATAGTCCGGGCTGGTCACCTGCGCGGGCAGCGCCTGCGCGCCCTGGAAGGGCGTGAACATCTCGAAGGCGTGGTAGGTCGGGGTCAGCACCATTCGCTCGCCCCTGGTGTGGATCATCGCCTGGAGCACGTTCACCATCTGGGCGATGTTCGCCATCCGCACCCGATCGGCATGGCGGTGGAAGATGGCGAAGTTGAGCGCGGCGATCAGCGCGTCGCGCAGGCTGTTCTCCTGCTGCAGGAAGGCGCTGTTGGTGCCCGGCGTCGGATCGTACCACGATCCCCATTCGGCGACGATGAGGGCGAGCCGGTTCTCCGCATCGTGGCGGTCCATGACCGCGTCATGGCCGACGATCAGCTCTTCCATGCGGCGGGTGCGCTGGAACGTCTGCGCCCACGCCGCCTCGTCGAACCCGACCGCCGCGCCCTTCGTCGTCCAGTCGCCGGTCGGCAGCGTATATTGATGAAGCGACACCGCGTCGAAGCCGCGCGGATCGCGCACCAGCGCCTCGGTCCAGCCGTGATCGTCGCCGGTCGCGCCGCCGGCAATGATGCGCGGCCCCCCTTCCTCGCGCAGGAAGGTCGCGAACCGCCGGGCGAGCGGCGCGAACTCGGCGGCGGTGAGATTGCCGCCGCAGCCCCACATCTCGTTGCCGATGCCGATATAGTCGACCCGCCACGGCCGCTCGCGGCCATGGGCGCGCCGCAGCTGGGCAAGAGTCGATCCGCTCGGCGAGGTCACATATTCGAGCCACTCGCGCGCCTCGCCGGCCGTGCCGGTGCCGACATTGACGTTGAGATAGGTCTTCGCCCCGATCAGCTCGGCGAAGTCGAAGAATTCGTGCGTGCCGAACCGGTTTCGCTCCTCGGCATTGCCCCACCATTTGTTGAGCGTGACCGGCCGCCGGTCGCGCGGTCCGATGCCGTCGCGCCAGCGATAGATGTCGGCGAAGCAGCCGCCCGGCCAGCGCACCACCGGCACCTTGAGGCGCCGCAGCGCCTCGACGACGTCGCGGCGGAAGCCCCGGATATTGGGGATGGACGAATCCTCGCCGACCCAGATGCCGTCCTCGATGCCGGTGCCGAGATGCTCGGCGAACTGGCCGTATATCTCGGGCGCGATCCGAACCCCTTCGGCCCGCGCGTCGATGCTGGCGCTGGCGCGGATCTCGGCCTGGGCCGGCGCCGCCACCCAGGCGAGCGCGGCCGCCACCGCCCACGCCATTCCGAATCGTCCAGCCATCGCTCCCCTCCATATTGTTATCGCTAACATTGCTATCTGCTCCTCTGCCGGGAGCCAAGGCTCGGTTGCCTGATGCGGGATATCGCGCGCGGAGGCGCTGAGGCGCGAGGGACAATCAAAAGACCGGCGCGCCTCTCTTCTTCGCGAGCGGCGAAGAAGCGCGGCCTTCCCCGCGGCTCCGCGTCTCCGCGAATCCTGAAGCCGGGCCCAGGGACATTGACTTTCCTGGGCAAGTCCTTAGATGCGCGGCTTCGCTCGCCGGCGCTGCCGGCAAGCACCGTCCGAGACAGCGGGTGCCCCTCGGGGCTTAATCTCCCGCCTAGACGGGGAAAAGATTTCCGGGCGGCCGTGCAACGGCGCATTCGGATGACTGCCGCGAGTCCTTGGGCTCGGGCCGCTTTCTCCCCTTCGGACCTTTCGGCGCGCGGGTTTCCGCGCGCCTGCCCTCCGAAAGCGGGGGTCTTCGTGCGTCCGGCGGATCGTCCGCCGGGCGAAATCGGTCCCGGCGACGCGTTCGCCGGAACCTTGAGGGAGTTAGCATGGATCGAGCTCAGAAGAGAGAGCAGGTCGCTGAACTCAAGCAGACTTTCTCTGAGACCGAGGTCGTGGTCGTCACCCGCAATCTCGGCCTGACGGTGGCGCAGTCCACCGTGCTCAGGAATCGGATGCGCGACGCCGGCGCCCGCTACAAGGTCACCAAGAACACGCTCGCTCTCATCGCCGTCGAAGGGACGCGCTACGCGCCGATCAGCGACATGCTGACCGGCCCGACCGCGCTTGCCACCTCGTCCGATCCCGTCTCGGCCGCCAAGGCCGCGGTGGACTTCGCCAAGACCAACGATCGTCTCGAGATCGTCGGCGGGGCGATGGGCGACACCCTGCTCGACGCGAATGGAGTGAGGGCGCTCGCCGAGCTTCCGTCGCTCGACGAACTGCGCGCCAGGATCGTGGGCCTCATCCAGGCACCCGCGACCAAGGTCGCCCAGATCGTCCAGGCGCCGGCGGCCCAGCTCGCCCGCGTGATGCAGGCCTATGCCGACAAGGAAAACGCCTGACCGACCTTGGTCCCGGCAAGCGCCGGGGCTTCAACCGAATGAACTGGGGCACATGCCCCTTAGTGGAGACTGAAAATGGCAGACATCAATGCGCTTGTTGATCAGCTTTCCGAGCTGACCGTTCTCGAAGCCGCCGATCTCGCGAAGGCGCTCGAGGAGAAGTGGGGCGTTTCCGCCGCTGCGGCCGTTGCCGCGGCTCCGGCCGGCGGCGGCGCCGCGGCCGGCCCGGCCGAGGAAGAGAAGACCGAGTTCGACGTCATCCTCACCGGCGATGGCGGCAAGAAGATCAACGTGATCAAGGAAGTCCGCGCGATCACCTCGCTCGGCCTCGGCGAAGCCAAGGCCCTGGTCGAGGGCGCGCCGAAGGCGATCAAGGAAGGCATCTCCAAGGCCGAGGCCGAGGAGATCAAGAAGAAGATCGAGGAAGCCGGCGGCACCGTCGAGCTGCGCTAATCGGCCACTGGATCGTCTCCGGACGAACTTTGTCGATCTTACGAGAGGGGC
The DNA here is from genome assembly GCF_003347635.1 of Sphingosinicella terrae. Taxonomy (GTDB): domain Bacteria; phylum Pseudomonadota; class Alphaproteobacteria; order Sphingomonadales; family Sphingomonadaceae; genus Allosphingosinicella; species Allosphingosinicella terrae. The sequence continues at coordinate 342,611 of NZ_QDFY01000001.1, read as the reverse complement.
GGCCTGCGGGTCGCCCCTTTTCATTCGGCCGTCCGGCTCAGGCCGGAAGCGGCGCCGGCCGGAGCGTCCGCCGCTCGGCGGCCGGTATCAGGCGGTCGACGATCCGGCCGCTGGCGATCCAGATCAGCACCGCGCCCGCGATCCCGGCGGCGCCGTCCACGGCATAATGCCAGTTGAGATAGACCGAGCCGATCCAGATGAGCGCTGCGTAGAAGGTCATCGCCACCCCGAGGCCGCGATGGGCGCGGAAGCTGGCGAGCGCGAACAAGGCGGCGATCGCATTGTGCACCGACGGGACGGCCGAGATGCCGGCGCCCACCACCAGCACCGGCGAGTCGAGGTTCTGCAGCAGATAGGCCTGATTGCCGAGCGAGGTCAGATAGACTTGGCCGCCGCCAGCCGCCTCCAGTCCCGATTGCACGCTGCGGAAAGGCGCGGCGCCGGCCGGATCGACCAGGACCTCGTAGAAGGCCGGGCCCGCCGCCGGAACCAGGAAGGCGCAGACTGCACCGAGCAGGATCCAGACGGCGGCATAAGCGAGCATGTACTGGCCGCGGGTGCGCGTTCCCGCGCACAGCCCGACGAAGCAGAGGCCCAGGGTCGTCGGCATGAACCAGCTGTGATAGATGGCGTCGAAGAAGAAGGTGACGCCCGGCGATCCGATCGCAGCGTGGAGCCATGCCCCGGGATCGGTGCCGAGCAACGCCCGGTCCAGCGCCGCGAGCTGCGGATCGAAATGGAAGCCGGCGGCGGGCAGGATGCGCTGCTTGTAGGCGTTGAAGGCGGGGAGCAGCAGCAGGAACAGCGCCACCGGCCAGGCGAGCGAGAATAGTCGATCCTCGCGCCAGCGCTTCGCCAGCGCCGCGCGCACCGCCGCCGCGGGGCTCGCCTGCCAGCGGCTGCCGATCCCGGCGCGCGCCAGTTCGAGCAGGGCGAAGCATATCACCGCGCCGATCGCGATCATCGCGGCGAAGCTGATGAAGGTACCGGTCAGCCTGGCATATTCGATCGGGGCGACCCGGCCGTCCACGGTCACGAAGACGGCGAAGGGTAGGACCAAGGCGAAGCAGGCGGCGGCGCAGGCGCGCTCGCCGGCCGCGATTCCCGTCATCCGGCCGCGCCCGCTCATGCTCTTCTCTTAGACGGCGCGGCTTGCCGGGAGGTAAAGGCGCGGCCTTATTCCGCCGCGACCGCGCCGCGGACGTGGATCACCGCCCATGGGTCGGCATGGATGCGGCGCCAGCCCCGCTCGCCGTCGAGCCGCACGACCAGCGGCGCTCCCGGCTCGAGCATCGTCCAGCCTATGTCCCAGCGGGCGACGGCGCGGCGGAAGGCGGCGAGATCCCCGTTCACGATCGCCTGGTGCTCGACCAGGAAGGCGTCGCCATACATGTCGGCGCGGCCGTCTATATAGGGGCGGATCCCGGCGAGGATGAGCGGACCGCCGAAGCCGTAGCTGTTGAGCACCGGCCGCCGCCGAAGCTCGGCGGGCACCGCGGCGATTGCTTCGAGCGGGTTGGACGCGCTGCTGGCCCGCTCGAGCGGCGCGGCGAGGCGGCCCGCCGCGATCGCGGCAAGACCGGCGGCGAAAAGGACCAGCAGCCACGGCGGCGCCGGCCTGGGCCGCCGCCCCTCGCCTTCCTCGCCCTCGCCGGATCGGGCGAAGGGCTCCGCCAGGACGAGCACGGCGACGATCGCCAGCACCGACTGGTGACGGACATGCTGCAGAGCCAGCCAGACGAGCAGCAGGAGCAGGACGAGCCGCAGCGGCCGCACCCGCACCCGCCGCACCACCAGCACGAGCAGGGTCCCGGCGAGCACGGCGAGGAAGAGGAGGTCCTCGGAAAAGCTGACCGGTCGCCACTCGCGGATCAGCGGCAGCGATTCCATGCCGCTGACCTGGATCGGGAAGAGCAGGCCTTCGAGTCCGTGCGGCGTCGCGATCGCGGCGAGCAGGGAGGCCGAAGCGAACAGCGCCCAGCCGATCAGGGCGCGGCGGCGATCGGCCGTGCGGACCAAGGCCTCCAGCCCGAACCAGGCGAGCAGGACCAGCCCGAACACGAAGCTGCCGTGCAGGTTCGCCCAGACGAGCATGATCAGGGCGGCGGCCAGGCCCGGCGCCCGCCCGGCGTCGCGCGCGCGGAGCAGCACCACCAGCCAGCCGGCGAGCAAGGGCCAGGCGAGGACGTGCGGACGCGCCAGGATCGACGGCGTCAGCACGATGAACAGGAGGATCAACGCCGCGACCATCTGCGGCATGGCCAGCCGCCGGCGAAGCTCGAGCCCGACGATGAGGAACAAGGCGATGACGGCAGCCGCGTTGAGCAAAGCGAGGCCGGCCCAGCCGCCGAGGCTCAGGGCCCCGGCCATCAGCACTTCCGCCAGCCATTCGTGCGCGGTCCAGGGGGCGCCGGCGAAGGTGAAGGAGAAGGGGTCCGCCTGCGGCACCGCGCCGCTGTCGAGGATCAGCGCTCCGGCGGCGAGGTGCCAGCTGGTATCGCCGTCGTTGAACGGCGCGCGCGAGAAAGCGAGGAAGCCGAACAAGGCGAGGCAAAGGCCGAGCAGCGCGATCAGGCCCGCGGGCAGTCCGCTCCGCACCTTTCCCCTCGCCGCCGTCTCGGCTCCAGCCACGTCTCTCCCCTTCCCCGCTCAGACTGGTCCGGCGGCGGCCGTTTGGCAACCGGAACGAACGTCACGGCGGTCCCGCCATTGCCAACCGTAAGCTGCGCCTACAATATCCGACCGCGACCGGTTCAACGCCGGCGCCGGAGGGGACGGACATGCCAGCACCGGAAGCGACGCCGCCCTTCGCCCCCGCCCGCCCTTTCGAGCGGTTCGCCAGCCGCTCGCCGGTCTGGGCGCTGATCCTGCTTACCGCGATCAGCACCTGCGGCTTCATCGACCGGATCATCATGAACGTGCTGGTCCAGCCGATAAAGGCGGAGTTCGCGCTTACCGATACGGAGGTGGGCCTCGTCGCCGGGCTCGCCTTCGCCATCCTCTATGTCCTCCTTGGGATCTGGGTGGCGCGGATCGCCGAGCGGCGGCGGCGCCTCACCCTGATCGGCATCGGCACCTTCCTGTGGTCGCTGGCCACTGCCGCCTGCGCCTTCGCGACCAGCTTTCTCACCCTCGCACTCGCACGGGTTGGGGTCGGCGTCGGCGAGGCGGTCGGGCTCCCCGCCGGCCAGTCGGTGGTCTCCGACTATTTTCCGAAGGAGAAGCGGACCAGCGCGTTGGCGGTGCTGTTGCTCGCGCCGCCGCTCGGCGCCTTCATCGGTTCGGCCGGCGGCGCCACCATCGCCCAGCTCTACGGCTGGCGCATGGCCTTCCTCATCGCCGCAATTCCGGGCCTGCTTCTCTCGGCTCTCGTCCTCTTCACCGTCGCCGAACCGCCGCGCGGCCAGCACGACCGGCTCGGCGCCGATGCCGACACGGTGCCGCCGCTCGCCGCGGTCGTCGCGCGGATGTGGCGGCGCCACGCCTTCCGTCACCTGCTCGCCGGTTCGACCGTCGCGTCCCTCGTCGGCTTCGGCCTCAACGCCTTTCTCGCCGCCTTCCTGTTCCGCCGCTTCGGCTTCTCCGTCGCCGAAGCCGGGGTGATTGCCGGCCTCATCGCCAGCGCCCCTGCCACGATCGGCGTGCTCGGCTCGGGCTGGCTGACGGACCGCATCGCCCGGCGCGACGCGCGCGCCTACGGCTTGCTTCCGGGCGTCTCGCTGCTGCTGGCGGCGCCGATCTACGCCCTCGCCGTCACCCGCGAGACGCCGGCGGCGGCGATCGCCTTGCTCGCCGTCGCCGCCTTCGTCCAATATACCTATCTCGCTCCAGCCCAGGGCGTGTTCCAGAACCTCATGCACCCGCGCATGCGCGCGACCTCCACCGCTATCGTCCAGATGATCTACGCCCTGATCGGCGGCGGGCTCGGCCCGCTCCTGGTCGGCGCCCTCAGCGACGCCTTCGCCCCCGATTCGACCCCGGCCGGCTCCAGCGCCGGCCTCGTCGCCGCGATGGCGGTCACCACCGCCGGCTACCTCTGGGCCGCCCTCCACTTCCTCCGCGCCACCAAACGCATCCGCGAGGAACTGGAGCTGCCGCTGTAGCCCACTCGTCCGTGCTACTTCCTCCCCGGCCTTTGCCGGGGAGGGGGACCGGCGGAGCCGGTGGAGGGGGTGCGCGAAGCGCACACTTCCAAGATCCGTAGCGAGACGCCTTCGATGTTCGTCATGATCTCCGCGGCAGGGAAACGGAGCGTTAGGATCCGCTTTTCCGCCATCCAGTCATCCCGCCTTTGATCGCGAGCAGGATTGTCGCCCATGTCATGTGAGCAGCCGTCCACCTCGATCACCACCCCCGCCGATCGACAATAGAAATCGGCGAAATAGGGCCCGAGGGGCCGCTGTCGGCGGAACTTGAACCCGCCGGGGCGGCTACGCAGATGCTGCCAAAGAATGACTTCGGGCGGGCTCATACTCCGCCGAAACTGTCGCGCTCGCTCGATCTTGTTCATCGCGCCCGAAGTACCCCTCCACCAAGCTACGCTTGGTCCCCCTCCCCGGTAAAGACCGGGGAGGATTTAGTTACAGGGCGTCCCTTTTCCGCGAGATCACATAGCTTTCGTCGTTGAACCACAGGCCGCGATGGCGCTGCAGCACCTCGCGCGTCGCCTCGAGATAGTCGCTGCCCTTCATCGCCGCCTCGAGCCTCTGGTCCTCGATCTGGGCGACATAGGCGGCGTCGTTCCAGGCCGCGAACAGGGTCGAGGTGCCGATCGTCGACGAGACCTCCTGTATCTCGTTCGGCAGCGCGTGCATGTCGTAGCGGAAGATCGAGCGGGCGTCGGAATAAGCGTTGAAATTATAGTCGCGCGCGGCCCGGCCGAGTTCGTCCCTGGTGGCGGCGAGGAGGTCGCGGCGGCGCGTCTGGAACGGGTCCTCGTCCGGCCAGATCCGGCGGATGATCTCGAGGCCGGGGTCCTGGCCATAGGAATGGATCCCGATCAGCCGCCCGCCCGGCCGCAGCGCCTGCGCCAGCGGAGCCACGACCTTCTTGGCCTTGAATGCGGTCGAGGCGCGGGCGCGATAGGGCTGGGAGGCGATGACCAGGTCGAAATCCGCTTGCGCCGCGCCGCGCCGGGGAATGACCGAATCGAGCAGGAAGCGCTGGTCCTCGCGATAGAGGATGAGGACGACCGGCTTCTCGTAGACCGGATTGCCGCTTTTCGCGCTGATCCGCGCCCGCCAGTCCTGGGCGAGGAAGGGCTGCAGCTCGGTCACCTGCTCCTCGAAGTCGGCCGAGGTGGTGCCCCTCAACGGCACCTCCTTCCACACCATGCTGCTCGCCGCGGCGACCGAATGCGTGTTCAGCCACGGCGCCTCGGCATAATAGAGATTGGTGAGGACGAGCACGGTCGCCGGATGCTCGAAGAAGCGGTCGGGCATCTTCTCGAGCGTGAGGCGGATGTCCTCGAGGCTGATCTCCTTGGCGACGATGTAATGCGGCATCCAGGTGAAGCGCTTGTGCATCATCCGCATCACCCGGCTGAGCACGGTGCCGTCGCCGACGCCGGCATCGAACAGCCGCACCGCCGGCGGCCGCGGGTGGATGGACGACAGCTCAAGATTGACCCGGCTCGCGACCACCCACTTCTCCGAGCAGGTGTTCACGAACATCAGATATTTCTGACGATTGTCGAAGAAGCGGAAATTCTGGTCGGGCGGGAGTTCGCCCGCACCCGGGCGCGGGCGCGCCGGCTTGTGATCGGACCTGGCGGACGACAGCGTCTCCATTCGCCTTGCTCCTCTCCCGCCGTTCCGGGCCTCACTTCGCTATACGAAGTTGACTTCGCATATCGAACTTCTAGCCTGATGGCCAGAGGACAGCCTGCCCCTTAGGCTGAGCTCGAGCGAGAGCGGACATGGCGATGACGAACAGCGACGGATTCCTCACCACCCATACCGGCAGCCTCCCCCGCCCCGAGCGGCTGATGCGGATGATGTTCGCGCGCGAGGAAGATGTCCCGGTCGAGGCCGAGGCGCTCGACCGGGCGGTGGCCGAGGCGGTCGCCTTGATGGTCGATCGCCAGGTCGCCGCCGGCATTGCGATCGTCGGCGACGGCGAGATGTCGAAGCCGAGCTACGCCACCTACATCAAGGACCGGCTCGACGGCTTCGGCGGCGAGAGCGGCAGCTACAGCTTCCAGGATCTCGACGATTTTCCCGGTACACGGGCAAAGGTGTTCGGCGATGCCGGCCGCGCCCGCCGGCGCGCGCCTGCCTGCACCGGCCCGATCTCGGTTCGCGACATGGAGGCGCCCCGGCTGGACGCCGAGCGCCTGGTCGCCGCCGCCGCCGGCCGGCCGACCTTCATGAGCGCGGCCTCGCCCGGCGTCACCGCCCTCTTCTTCCGCAACGAATATTATCCCGATCACGAATCCTATCTGTTCGCGCTCGCCGACGGCCTCCGGCACGAATATGAGACGATCGCGGCGGCCGGCATCACGCTCCAGATCGACTGTCCCGACCTCGCCATGGGCCGGCACGTCCAATATGCCCATCTCGACCTCGCCGGGTTTCGAACCGCGATCGGCCTCCACGTCGCCGCGCTCAACCATGCGGTGGCGAACATCCCTGCCGATCGGTTGCGCATGCACCTGTGCTGGGGCAATTATCCGGGGCCCCATCATTGCGACGTGCCGCTCGCCGACATCATCGACATCGTCTGGACCGCGAAGCCGTCTGCAATCCTGTTCGAGGCCGCCAATCCCCGCCACGCCCACGAGCATGCTCTGTTTGAGGCGGTGAAGGTGCCCGAGGACAAGATCCTCGTCCCCGGGCTGATCGAGCCCCAATCCACCTATATCGAGCATCCCGAGCTCATCGCCCAGCGCCTCTCCCGATACGCGAACCTGGTCGGCCGCGAGCGCGTCATCGCCGGCGTCGATTGCGGCTTCTCCATCCATGTCGGCAGCGGCGGCCTCGATCCGGAGGTGGTGTGGGCGAAGCTCGCCGCCCTGGCCGAGGGTGCCGCGATCGCCAGCCGCCGCTTTTGATCCGTCAGCGCCAGACGGATCGGATCGTGCCGCTCACACCGCGCCCACATAATCCTCCCCCGCCTGCAGACGCTCGATGTCGCGCCGCGGCGGCGCGCCGAACAGGCGGCGATATTCGCGGCTGAACTGCGACGGGCTGTCATAGCCGACGGCGAAGCCAGCCGATCCGGCATTGGCGCCGCCGGCCAGCATCAGCCGCCGCGCCTCCTGGAGGCGCAGCTGCTTCTGATATTCGAGCGGCGTCATCCTCGTCACCGCCTTGAAATGCGCATGCAGCGAGGAAGCGCTCATCCCCGCGGCCGCGGCGACTTCGTCGATGCGCAGCGCGTCGCGAAAGCGGCTGCGGATCCAGGCGATGGCGCGGGCGACCCGGGCGAGGCGGCTGTCCGCCGCCGCCATATGCCGCAGCATCGCCCCGTGCGGCCCGTCGAGCAGCCGGTAGAGGATCTCGCGCTCGATCAAAGGTGCCAGCGCGGCGATGCTCTCCGGCCGGTCGAGCAGCTTGACCAGCCGGCAGACCGCATCGACCAGGTCGGGATCGCCCGGATAGACCGCCAGCGCCGGCAGGTCCGCCGGTCGCGGCTTTCGGCCCTCGGCGATGACCAGGTCGGCCAGCGCCGCCAGGTCGAGATCGACCTTGCAGCATAGATAGGGCTCGCTCGGGCTCGCCTCGATCACATGCCCGACCAGCGGCAGGTCGACGGACACCAGCAGATAGCGCGAGGCGTCGTAGACGAGGCTGTGGTCGCCGATCGATACGCGCTTGGAGCCCTGGGCGATCAGGCAAAGCGAGGCTTCGTAGACGGCGGGCACCGGCACGGTGGGATGATCGGATCGGACCAGCCATAGCCGGCTCATCCGGGTTCCGCTTACCCCTGGATCAGGTGCGTGGCGCCGGATGAGCGCGGCAAGTTGGGAGAGGCTTTCCATGCTCTTGCTTCTCACGCCGCCGAGCAATTCCGCAAGCTTGGCCCGCGCGAATTGGAGGATCGTGCAAGCAATCCGGCCGATCGCTCTAACGCTTCCCGCTCCTTGGGAGGCATTTCGGGGTCACCCCGAACGAAAGGAGTGACCATGACTGGAATCACCGACAGGATCGTACTCGTCACCGGTGCCTCGAGCGGCATCGGCGAAGCGACCGTCCGCGAGCTCGCCGCGGCCGGCGCACGGCTGTTCATCGGCGCCCGCCGGACCGAGCGGCTCCAGGCGCTGGCGGAGGAGCTGGGCGAGAAGGTCGCCTGGCACGCGCTCGACGTCGCCGACCCCGCCAGCTTCGATGCCTTTGCCGCGGCCGCCGAGGCCCGGTTCGGCCGCGTCGATGCGCTGGTCAACAATGCCGGGATCATGCCCTTGTCGCCGCTCGCCGCCCTGAAACGCGACGAGTGGAAGCGGATGATCGACGTCAACATCCACGGCGTCCTCAACGGCATCGCCGCCTTGCTGCCGCGCTTCCTCGCTCGGCGCTCGGGCCACTTCGTCAACGTCGCCTCGGTCGGCGCCCACATCGTGCTGCCGACGGCGGCGGTCTATTGCGGCACCAAATTTGCGGTCTGGGCGATCACCGAGGGCTTGCGCCAGGAGCATGACGAGATTCGCGCGACGATCATCTCGCCCGGCGTCGTCGATACGGAGCTCGGCCACGACATCACCGATCCGGACGTGGCGGCCGGCCTCCAGCAATGGCGCAAGAAGGCGCTGACTCCCGACGCCATCGCCCGCGCCATCCGCTTCGCCCTCGAGCAGCCGGACGGCGTCGACGTCAACGAGATCATCGTCCGCCCGACCGCCGCGGACATGTGAGCCAAGGTGCCCCTCCCTGCGGGAGGGGCATCGCCGGCGGCCGGCGCGAACGGCCTAGCCGGCCCAGGAGAAGTCCAGCGCCGTCTCCCCCACCGTCTCTCCAGCGGCGTCGAAGCGGCGCTCGACGATCGTCCCCCGGCCCTCCGTGTCCACCGCCACGACGGTGCTGCACCTTGTCCCGTAGACGGGGTGGCGGATGAAGATCGGCGACTGGGCCGGCTCGAAGGGCGCATCCGACGGCACCGCCGAAGCGATCCCGACATCCGGCAGTCTCTCTTCGCCAAGGCCCTCGAGCAGAGCTTCCGGGCCTGCGGCGCCGCCGACGATCCAGTCGAGCAGGATCGCCTTCAGCCGCAAGGTCTTCGGCCAGGGCTCGTCGAGCGCACCGTTGGACAGACCGTAAATCCCCGGCGCCAGCCGGCTGCGGAGGGTTTCGGGCCGGTTGGAGAGGAAGCGCGCCTCGCCGGCATCGGCGAAGATCAGGTTGAACGGGTTGAACGTGGAAAGGTCCGCCCGGTCGGGATCGGCAAACCGGCCCTCTCCGGCCAGAAGGTCGGTGACGAGGGCGCCGCGCGAGGAGCGGCCTGGCTCCGGCGTGCCGAAGCCGCGCAAGTTGGTGACGACGGCGAACCATCCTAGCTCGGACACGCCCATCCATGTCCCGCCCGACTGCCGGTCGCGTCCGGCGATCAGACGGTCCGGCCGCGCCCAGCGTGCCAGCGGGTCGGCCGGCCTGGCATGAAGCTCGTCGCGATTGCCGGCCGCAACCAGCCGCCAGCGGGGATGTGCGCACCATGCGAAGGCCAAGACACACATGGCCCGTCTATCGCCGCCCCTGGGCCGGCTTGGCAAGCGGCCCGCCGCCGCAGGAACGTCGTCCGCCCCCGAACCCGATATCTGAACCAAGGCCGCTCCGCCTCGTTGGCACGAAATGGAAGAAGACAGGCTCGAGTTTCATGGGCAGCGCGGCCGGGATCATCGTCTCGAAGCTTGCCTGGTCACTGGCCTCTTGATGCCGATCTTGCTGAACGGGAGGACTGGAAAATGCTGAAATGGGCCGTGATCTTCGCTGTTATTGCCCTGGTTCTGGCGGTGCTTGGCTTTGGCGGCCTCGCCGGGGCCTTCATCGACATCGCCAAGATCCTGTTCTGGCTGGCGGTGATCATCGCCGTGATCATGTTCGCGCTCGGCTTCATCGCCTATCGAAAGGTGACCTGAGGCTTGGCGAGGCCCGCGGCGCTCGCCGACGGCGTTTCGCCGCCGCGCGGACGGCAGCGCGCCTCAGCCCCCGACCACCCGCTGGTCGATGACGCCGAAAAGCGATCGGCCGTCGCGAGTCCTGGCCTCCATCCGCACCCGGTCGCCGAAGCGCATGAAGCCGGTTCGCGCTTCGCCGCTGTCGACGATCTCGATGCCGCGCCGCTCGGCGATGCAGGATGAGCCGACGTCCCGGAAATTGGCATTCGAGACGGTGCCGGAGCCGATCACCGTTCCCGCGACGAGGGCGCGGGTGCGGGCGGCGCGGGCGACCAGCTCGTGGAAGCCATATTGCATCGGCGCGCCATTGGCGGCGCCGAAGCGCTCGCCGTTCCAGTCGACGTGAAGGTCCAGGCAGACCCGCCCGTCGCGCCACTGCTCGCCCAGCTCGTCCGGCGTCACCGCGAACGGCGCCATGCTGCAATGGGGCTTGGCCCAGACCCAGCCGAAGCCGGTTCGCATCTCCGGACCGGCGAGCGCGCGCAGCGACCAGTCGTTGATCTGCACGATGAGCTTGAGGTGCCCCATCGCCGCCTCGGCGGACGTGCCCATCGGCACGGCATCGACAATCACGCCGAACTCGCCCTCGAAGTCGATGCCGAGATCCTCGGACGGAAAAGGCACGTCGTCGTTCGGGCCGTAGAAGCGGTCCGACGCGCCCTGATACATCAAGGGGAAGTCGATCTTCGGCTTCTCTATGCCGAACACCTTGTCCATGAGGTCGCCATGCGCCGGATAGGCGCTGGCATCGAGCCACTGCCAGGCGCGCGGCAGCGGCGCCGCCAGCCGCCGCGGGTCGAGCGCGTCTGGAAAGTCGCCGATCCGCGACAGCTCCGGCGCCACGGAATCCCAGCGCTCGATCGCCTGCTGCAGCGTCGCGACCGGCGCCGGCGCGTAGCGGTCGTGAGACGGCGAGACGAGGATCAGCCGCCCGTCCGGCGTTCCGTCCTTGAGCGTCGCCAGGATCATCGCACCTTTTCCCCTTACTTCCTCAGCGCTTCGTCATATTCGCCGTCGATCAGGATGAAGGCGATCCGGCAGTTCCGGTCGGAGCGGTTGGCCCAGCCATGGTTGGTGCCGCGCTGCACGACGATGTCGCCGGCCCGCACCACTGTCTCGCCCTCGTCCATGATGAGGACGAGCTCGCCTTCGAGCACGATGCCATAGTCGATCGTCTCGGTGCGGTGCATGTGGGCATGGCGCGAGCCTTCGCCGCTGTGCGAGGCGGCCCCGGCGGCCCCGACTTCGGCGAAATGGGCGCGTGCCTGCTCGGCCGTCGTCTCCGCCAGGCCGGGATCGTCGGGCGGGATGTCGAGCACGCGGATGCGGGTGCCGTTCTTCGGCGGGGCGAGCCTGATCCCCTCCTCGGCCGGCTCGCCCGACGCGGCGTCGATCGGCGCCGGCGTGGCGCGCGTGTTCCAGACCTCGTGGAACACCGGCCCGCTCTCGCCGCCGATACGCTGGACCCGCGGCACCGGCCCGTCCTCCTGGATGATCGCCCGGCCCGCCGGATCGTGCCCCGTGATCACGCGGCGGACTTTTCTCGTTTCCATGTCATTCTCCCGTGAACACTGCCGATCCTCCCCTTGCAGGGGAGGATCTCGTTACATCCTCTTTCAGCCCAGCATCCGCCGCAGACTGAGCGCGGTCACGGCGGCGCCCAGCGCGCCGCCGTAGATCAGCTTGATCGCCAAGGCGGGCGACCACCCCATCATCACGCCCCCGGATATCCACGCCGCCGCCGCCCAGAAGACGCCCCCAACCATCAGGGCAAGAAGCGCATGCGCCAGCGAACGGGCCATCACCGACCCCGCCGAAGGCACGCGACGCGTCCGCCCCAGCCTGCGCCGCGCCAGCAGCCCGGGCACCAGGGTCGCCATAAGCCCGATCGCGAAGCTCTGCGGCAGGAAATCCATGACATAGCCGCCCACGCCCCAGACCGCGACCGCCTGCCAGGCGTCGAACGCGAGCAGGAAGAAGGCGAGGCTGAGGACGGCATTGATCGCGCCGCTGACCAACGCCTCCCGGCCGATCCGCAGGTCGGTCGGCGGCGGGCTGCCGGCCAGCGCGCTCACGCCGTGCGGCCGCCCAGCGTCTCGGCGAACCAGTCGGCGATATAGTCGCGGCCGAACGCCATGTTGTCGGCGCCGACATGCTCGACCCCGCCTTCGCGTTCGGTGAAGATCTTGAGCTCGCGCCGCGGCGCGTTGACCAGCTGCTCGTAGGCCTGATGCGCATAGTCGACGCTGATCTGGCGATCGCTGGCGCCGTGGGTGACCAGGAACGGCACCTTGATCCGGTCCATGTGCCCGTTGAGGTTCATGTCGGCGCTCTTGCGCTGGAAATCCGCCATATCGCTCGCGCCGAACACCCACATCACATGGTTCCAGTAATGCGGCACCGGATTCTCGCCTTCGCGCCTGAGCCTCTTCTGCTGCACTTCGGCCCAATTGTGGTTCGCGCCCCAGCAGGCGCCGCTGGCGAAGCGGGGCTCGTAGGCGACCGCCCGCGGCGCGAAATGCCCGCCCAGCGAGATGCCGGTCATCCCGATTCGCGCGGCATCGGCTTCCGGCCGCCCTTCAAGCCAGTCGATCGCCTTCGACGCCCAGAGCTCGCTATGGGGGATCGCCGGCAGTCCCTGCAGCCGGAGCGCCTCCCCGGTGCCGGGCTGGTCGACGCAGAGCGTGGAGATGCCCCGCCGCGCCAGCGCCTCCGGCAGCCGCGACCAGAAGAGCAGCTCCTTGCAGCTGTCGAGGCCATTGCAATAGACCACGACCGGGTGCGGCCCTTCCCCCGCCGCCCGCGTGTAGAGCGCCGGCATCGTCCCCTGGTCGAGCGGGATCTCCACGCGCTCGCGATTGATCCGGCCGAGCCCGGTCGACCGATCGAACGCCTCGCGCGCCCGCTTGTAGGTTTCCGGCCGGCCGGGGTGCCCGTGCCCCTGCATCCGCTCGGCGACGAGCGTGTAGAGGGCGGCGCGCTCGAGCTTGTCCGACGCGGAGAAGGCGCGTCCCTGCGCCTCGTCCTCGTCCGCCAGCGCGATCAGCCTGTCCGCCATCGCCACCCATTGCGCCATGAACTGGGGCGTGCCGGCATCGGCGCCACTGTCCGCCGCATCCTTGATCGGCCGGCACATGTCGATGATCTCGCCGATCTGCGCGCCGCTCTCCATCGCGATCGCGACGGACAGGTTCCAGATATAGTTCGGAAAATACTCGAACAGGGCCACGCGTCAGATCCCCGCCGGCCGGAACAGGCAGGGATCGGCCTCGGGCTTGGGCATGGTCTGCGGCCCGCCCGTGCCCACGCCCCATTGGTCCATCACCAAGGGCGCCGGCTCGTACACCCGGTCCTGGTGATGCTCGAAATCGACCTCCTCCAGCTCAGCGGTATATTCGACGGCGAAGCCATTGGGCGTGCAGAAATAGCTGAACGTATTGTTGCCGGCGGTGTGCCGGCCCGGTCCCCAGCGCAGGTCGGTGCCGCTCTTCCGCAACCGGTTGGCGCCGCGCATCATGTCGTCGACCGTCAGCATGTCGTAGGCGACATGGTTGAGGCAGGGCGGCCCGGGCAGCAGGGCGATCCGGTGATGCGCCGAGTTGCACCTCAGGAAGCACATGAAGTCGCCGAGCCAGTCGGACACCCGGAAGCCCAGCACGTCGGTGAAGAACTTCACCATCGCCTTGTGGTCGGGCGAATGCAGAACGATGTGGCTGATCTTGACCGGCATGCCCTCCCAGCGCGCCATCGCCCTCTTGTCGAGCGGCGCTACGTCGGCCGAGACCTCGAACGGCAGGCCGTCGGGCGAGAAGAAGCGGAAGCCGTAGCCCCCGCCCGGCGACGTCAGGTCCCGGGGGGCGTGGACGATGGTGCATGCCGCTTCGGCAACGCGCCGATGCAGCGTCTCGACATCCTCCCGGCTGTCGGCGGCGAGCGCGATCACCTCGATGCAGTTGGTCCCGCTCGCATGCAGCCGCAGGACATGATGCTCGTCATGGCCGTGCGTCTTGAACCAGGCGAGGCCCTCTTCGGCGGCGACCTCGACCAGGCCCCAGTCGTCGGCGTAGAATTTCCGCTCCGCGTCGAAATTCTCGACGCCGTAGCCGACATAGCGGATTTCGGTCACTCGGCTCATCACATTTCCTTCGGCTACGGTCAGATCGGCTGGGCGGTGACCTGGAACATCTCCGCGGTCGCTCTGGCATTGTCGACCGGCGGCCCCTGGCCGAGCTGGCCGCGGCAGATCGCCAGCGAATTCTCGACGATGTAGCGGCAGCGCTCGAAGCGGCGGCCGCGATAGGCGGCGAAGGCCTGCGCCGGTGTCTCCCCGGTCGAGATTTCCTCGGCGAGCACGATCGAATCCTCGATCGCCATGCCGGCGCCCTGGCCGAGATGCGGCGTCGTCGCGTGCACCGCGTCGCCGAGCAGGACGATGCGTCCCGAATGCCAGGGGCCGTCCAGCATCAGCGTCTCGAGCGGCCGGTAGACGACGCCCTCGTCGTCGGTGATCGATTGCGCGAGCTCGCGGATGGCGGGAGCGGCGGCGGCCAGCCGCGCGCGCATCCGCGCCGCCAGGCCCTCGCGCGGATGACGCGGATTGCCCGGCTCCGGCGTGGTCACGTACATGTACATGAGCTCGCGGCTCATCGGCACCAGGCCGATCCCGGTCGGGCCGTTATAGACGTGGAGCGCGTCGAGATCGGCCGGCCGCGGGAGATTGTAGCGCCACACCGCCTGGCCGGTATATTCCGGCTGCGGCGCGTCCGGCAGGATCAGAGCGCGGGTCTGCGAATAGACGCCGTCGGCGCCGACGACGAGGTCGAAGCGCTCCTGGCTGCCGTCGGAGAAGGTGACGCCGACGCCCTCCCCGTCATCGGCGATCTCCACGGCGGTGATTCCCAGCCGCACCTCGGCGCCGGACGCCCGCGTCCGGTCGCCCAGCACCTTGTGCAGCGCCGGTCGGGCGATGCCGACATTGGCGGGATAGCCTTCGGTGAGGCGCGGCGATGGAACCAGGGCGACCTGGGTCCCGTCCGGCGCGTGCACCGCGACCTTGTCGAAGCCGACCGCGGCGGCGAGATACTCGTCGAGCAGGCCGAGCTGCTTCATCGCCCGGATGACATTGGCCTGCTGGATGATGCCGACGCCGTAGACCGACCAGTCCGGGTCCTTCTCGATCACGATGACGCGGTGGCCGTGCCGGCGCAGCGCGATCGCGGCGGTGAGGCCGCCGATGCCGCCGCCGACGACGAGGATGTGGAGTTCGCGCACGGTCAGAAACCCTCGAGATCGTTGGCGATGACGACCGGCCCGTCATAATGCTCGGCGATCTCGCGCAGGTAAGCCAGATGGGCGGGGCTGCCCGTCTCCGCGCCGACGAAATGGGTGACGACGACCGCGCCGACCCCCGCTTGCGCCGCCAGCCGGCCGACGTCTCCCGGCAGCAGATGATGGTTGCGCAGATGCGCCTCCATTCCGGCCGCCGCTCGCGGGTCGAGGTCCGGCGATGCGAGCCTCACCTTGGCGATCGTGTCCTCGACGTCCATCATCTCGGCGACGAGCAGGTCGGCGCCGCGCGCCAGTGCCTCGACCGCCGCGCTCGGGCCGGTGTCGCCGGTATAGACGATCGAGCGCCCGGGCAGGTCGAAGCGCAGGGACAGCGACTGGTACCGCGCGGCGAGATCGCTCCCCGGAGCGAAGCTGTAATGGCTGTTGCTGCGCGCCCGGATCGTCATCCCGTCGAGTGCGACCGTCGCGCCGTCGCGCAGCTCGGTCACCTCGACCTGTCCCCGCGGATCGGCCTGGGGCGTGCCCGGCACGCCGTAGCCGGCGGTCGTCCCCGGTACCATCGACGCGAGCAGCCCGTCGACCAGAGCCGCCGTGCCGGGCGGGCCGTAGATCCTGAGCCGGTTGGGCGCATTGGTCTGCCAGCGCAGTCCGAGCAGCCCGGCCAGTCCGGCGGTATGATCGAAATGGAGGTGGCTGACGAACACTGCCTGGATCCGGTTCGCCGGGACGCCCGCCTTGGCGAGCTGGCCGGCCGTACCGTCCCCCGCATCGATCAGATAGGCCCGACCGCCGTTCAGCAGCAGATTGGCGGGCTGGGACCGGATCGGGCTCGCGATCGGCCCGCCGCGGGTGCCGAGCGTGATCCAGCGATCCTCCTGGGGCGGCCGCTCCGGAGCCGGACCTTGAGCGGCGAGCAATGCCGTCGGCAGTGCCAGCAGCAACAGGAACAGGGAACGCCTCATCGCGATCGACCCTTCAGAACCGGTAGCCGATCCGGACGCCGTAGGTGCGCGGCGCGGTGGTGATGTACTGCAGGCTCGACGCCGCATTGTAGATCGGCACGTTCACCAGCACCCGCTCGTTCTCGATGTTGCGGACGAAGGCGGCGACATGCCAGCTCTCGTCGCTCGGTCCGAACATGATCTGCGCGTTGGTGGTCCAGCTGTCCTGGACCAGCTCCTCGGGCAGGAAGTCGACCTGCACGTAGCGCTCGCTCTTATATTGGGTGTCGACGCTGCCGATCAGCTGGAAGCGGCCGATGTCGATCGTCTGCTGGACGCCGAGATTGACCGTCCATTTCGGCGCGTTGAAGGCCGGGAAGCCCGAGCAGTCGATCGTCCACACGCCGCCGGCAAGCGTCGCCGGGCAGCCGGTCAGCGGCGGCGCGCCGGAGGCGCTCACCGGCTCGGTATAGACGAAGCTGTCATATTCGCTGTCGAGATATTGGACGTCGGCGCTGAGCAGAGTGTTCGGCAAGGGCAGGAACTGCGTCTCGATCTCGACGCCCCTGATCGTCGACTGGCCGATATTCTGGCTGAACTGGCCCTGGTTGCCGCGCGCGTCCACGCCGATGCGGCCGATCTGCTGGTCGCTATAATCCCACCAGAAGGCCTCGAGGTTGAACTGAAGCCGGTTGTCGAGCAGCCGGTTCTTCATCCCGATCGTATAGGCGGTGATATATTCCGGATCGTAGGTCTCGCGCCCGGCGGACAGCGAGAAGCCGCCCGAGCGATAGCCCCGCTCGACGCTCGCATAGAGCAATGAACGCGGCGCGAGGTCATATTCGAGCCCGGCGCGCCAGGTCACCTCGCCATTGCTGAACCCCGAATTCACCGGCGTCACCGGACGGGTGAGTATGGCGCCGGTCGTGCCGATCGGCCGCGCCTGGTCGGGCGGCGGGATGATGAAGGGCGGCTGCAGTTCGGTGAAATCGTCGGTCACCGGCAGCAAGGGCACATTCGGGCAGCTCGGCACGCCGAACGGGTTGCGCACGGTGCAGACGACGACGAACACGTCCGCCTGGCCGTCGAACCTCTTGCGGTCATGGGTGTAGCGAAGGCCGCCGACCGCGCGGAGACGGTCGGTGACGTTCGCGGTCAGCCGGCCGAACGCCGCCCAGGATTCGGTGCTCGATTCGAACTCCTGATAGGCGTTGATCGCCTGCTGGGCGAAGGTGTAGTCGCCCTCGACCTGCTCGTCGAAATAATAGAGCCCGACGATGTAGTCGAGGAAGCCGATCCGGTCCCCGGCCAGCCGCGCCTCGACGCTGAACTGCTCGTCCTCCTCCTGGATATAGCCGATGAAGGCGGGGTTGCCGAACTTGTAGTCCAGGCTGGCGCGGCGCCACGCCGGGATGATCGTGAAGGTGCCGATCCCGGTGTCCCAGGTCACCTCCGCATTGAGGCCGTAAAAGTCGTTATCCTGGTAGATGTCGGGATCGAGCGGGGCGGCATTGCGCCCGGAGACGCCGAGGAACAGGGTCTGGCGATAGGCCTGCGAGGCCGGATCGAACAGGCCGGTCGAGCGGTCGAGCCCCGAGGGCACGAAGCTGTAGGCGCCGGTCGGGAAGTTGAAGGCGTAGCGGCCGCCATAAGAGGAGCCGATGCCCATGCCGCCGGTATGACTGTAGTCCCCGGCGATCCGCACCGTCAGCTCGGGCGTGAGCTCGGCCAGGAACTGGGCGCGCAGCGCCTGCGTCTCCTCGTCCGAGCTGCCGTCCGAGAGATAGCCGTCCCGCTCGACGAGGTTGCCGGAGATGCGGAAGGCGGCGCTCGCCCCGATCGGCACGTTCAAGGCGCCCTGCAGGTTCAGCGCATCGTAATTGCCGTAGGAGACGGTGGCGAAGCCCGAGAACGCGCCGAGCTCCGGCCGCGCCGGCAGGATGTTGATCGCGCCGGCGGTGGCGTTGCGGCCGTAGAGGGTGCCCTGCGGCCCCTTCAGCACCTCGACCCGCTCGAGATCGTAGAAGACGCCGGACGTCGAGGTCGGGCGGCCGACATAGACGCCGTCATAATTGAAGGCGGTCGCCGGGTCCGAATAGCCGTTGACGGTGAAGTTGCCGACGCCGCGCAGGAAGATCGAGGTATTGGCGCCGCCGGCGGCCTGGACGTTGAGCGACGGCACGATCGTGCCGAGGTCGGTCGCCTGGGTGATGCCTCGCGTCAGCACCTCGTCGCCGGCGACGACGTCGATGGCGATGCCCGCGCGCTGCGCCGATTCGGCGCGGCGCTGCGCGGTGATGACGATATCGTTGATTCCCTCGTCCGACGCCGCATCGCCCGGTGCGGGATTGGAATCGCCGCTGATGTCCTGGACCGGCGCGTCCTGCGCCAATGCCGGCTGGCTGGCCAGAGCCAGTGCCATTGCGGTTCCGATCCAGGCGGCCTTGCGCATCCCCGTCTCCCTTCATGCTCATTGTCCTTGAGCTTGGATGCTGGGGTCGCAGACGCAGCTTCATCAGTCCAATTTTTTGTTTTTCTGGTTATCCACAAATGCTATCGATGGTTCGTGCGCCTCGACAGCTTCGATCTCAACCTCCTTGTCGCCTTCGACGTGCTGCTCGAGGAGCGCAGCGTCACCCGCGCGGCGCGGCGCCTCAACGTCACCCAATCGGCGATGAGCGCGTCGCTCAAGCGGCTGCGCGAGGCCATGCAGGACGAGATACTCGTGCAGCACGGCAAGCGCATGATCCCGACCGCGCATGCGCTGAAGCTGGCGCCGGAAATCTCTGCCGCGATCCTCGCCCTGCGCAGCCTGATCTCGGCGGGGACCGCCTTCGATCCGGCCACCTCGCAGCGCCGCTTCAGGATCGAGGCCTCGGACTATATCACCACCGTCCTGATCGTGCCCTTGCTCACCGTGCTCGCGCGGGAGGCCCCCGGGATCGCCCTCGATCTGTCGCTCCCGTTCGAGGGCAGCGCCGAGCGCCTGGCGAACGGCGATCTCGATCTGCTGCTGACGCCCGAGCAGTTCATGCGCCAGGAGCATCCGCGCGAGCTCCTGTTCGAGGAACGCCACGTCGTTGTCGGCTGGTCGGGCAACCCCCTGCTCCACCGCCGGATGACCGAAAGCGAGTTCTTCGACGCCGGCCATGTCGCGGTCAGGATCTCGGATCGCGACACCTTCATCGAGAGCGTGCTGCGCGATTATGGGCCGCGCCGGCGGATCGAGGTGATCGCCCCGTCCTTCATCCAGGCGCCGTGGCTGCTCCCCGGCACGCTCCGCCTCGCCTTGATGCACGAGCGGCTGGCGAGGCTGGTCGCGCCCGGCCTTTCGCTCGCGATCGGCGAACCACCCATCCCGCTGCCGGTGATGCGAGAGATGATGCAGTTCCACGCCGCCCGGGCGAAGGATCCGGGCCTCGAATGGCTGCGCGCCCGGCTGCGGGACCTCGCGGTCCGGGCCTGAACCCGTTCAGATCGCCGAGCTGCGGTCGATGGCGCCCGAATCGAGCAGCGGCGCGGCGTCGTGGTCGGTGCCGAGGACATCGGCGAGACGGCCGAGGCCGGCGAGGATCATCGCCTGCTCCCAGTCCGGCAGCGCCGCGAAGCGCTCGATGAAGCGCGTCTGGAGCGTGTCCGGCGCCGTCTCGATCTTGCGCGCACCGGCGCTCGTGAGCGCCAGGTTCACGCGCCTCTTGTCCTGCGCGCTGCGCTGCCGGGTGACCAGCCCGCTTTCCTCGAGGCGGTCGACGATATTGGTGATGGTCGCCTGGCCGAACTGGAGCGCCGCGGCCAGTTCGGTGGGCGTGACGTCTTCCCGCTCCCCGATCTCGTGAAGGACCAGGAGCTGCGACGGAGTCAGTCCGGTCGCCACCGCCAGCTGGCGGTTGGCCAGCTCGGAGGTGCGCAGGATCCGCCGCAGCGCCTTGAGGGCGGCGATGGTGAGCGCGTTGTCCACCGGCCATCGGTAACTCGCCGGGACGGCGCGGCCAAGCGGGATAATCCAACATGGATGGAAGCATTCTCCTTCGGAATGTGAATGGGTTGGGCGGAGCAGGCCGGCTGGTTGCAATAATCCCACACTCTGCTAAAGCTGCGCCACACCAGTCCGATCCCGATATTCATTTCACACAGGAGCCTTATTGGTTCGGTTTTCGAACCTTATTCCTTTGACTATGTCGATCAAAACCCGCTTTGCCCCTCCGACGCCAACGGAGGACGGCGCCGAGCCACAGACTGTCACGCTGAGATTGCCGCGGGCCGAGGACGGTCCCCACGTCACCGCGCTCATCGCCGCTTCGCCCCCGCTCGACATCAACTCCGCTTATTGCAACCTGCTGCAATGCACGGACTTCCGCGAGACGTGCGTGCTGGCCGAAAGCGGCGGCAGGCCGATCGGCTGGGTCTCCGCCTATCGGCCGCCCGCGGACCGCGATCGGCTGTTCGTGTGGCAGGTTGCGGTCCATCCCGACGCCCGCGGCCTGGGGCTCGGCCTGCGCATGCTCGAGGCCCTTCTCGAGCGCCCGGCCAGTGCCGGCGCGCGGTCTCTCGTCACCACCATCACCCGCGACAACCAGGCTTCCTGGCGCCTCTTCGAGGCCCTCGCCCGGCGGCTCGGCGCGACGATCGACTCCTCGCCGCGCTTCGATCGGGCCGCCCATTTCGGCGGTGCCCACGCGACCGAATGGGAAGTCCGCGTCGCTCCGCTTTCCGACCTTTCCCGATAATAGGAGACCCCTTTGATGACCCTTCTTCCCCGGCCGAGCTTGGCCGCGCCGACGCCCGCCATCTACGACCGGCGGGAATCCCGGGTGCGCAGCTATTCCCGCGCCATGCCCCGGCAGTTCGCCAAGGCCGAAGGCGCCTGGCTGATCGATGACGAGGGCGGCCGCTACCTCGATTTCCTTTCCGGCTGCGCCTCGCTGAATTACGGCCACAATCATCCGGTCCTGAAACAGGCTCTGCTCGATTACATCGAGGCGGACGGGGTCGCCCACGGGCTCGACCTCCACACCACCGCCAAGGAGGCGTTCCTCGAGGCGCTGGAGGAGGTCGTGCTGGCCCCGCGCGGGCTCGATTATCGCGCAATGTTCACCGGCCCGACCGGCACCAACGCCGTCGAGGCGGCGATCAAGCTGGCGCGCAAGGTGACCGGCCGCGAGCTCGTCATCGCCTTCACCAACGGCTTTCACGGCATGACCCTCGGCGCGCTCGCCTGCACCGGCAATGCCGGCAAGCGCGGCGGCGCGGGCGTGCCTTTGTCGCACGTCTCCCACGAGCCCTTCGAATCCTATCATGGCGAAGGGTTGGACACATCCGCCTTGCTGGAGCGGCGGCTGGCCGATCCGTCGAGCGGCCTCGATGCGCCCGCGGCCATCATAGTCGAGACGGTCCAGGGCGAAGGCGGCCTCAACGCCGCCTCGCCGGAATGGCTGCGCGCGATCGCGGCGATCGCCCGGCGGCATGGCGCGCTCCTCATCGTCGACGACGTCCAGGCCGGCTGCGGTCGCGCCGGGGGCTTCTTCAGCTTCGAGCAGATGGGCTTCACGCCCGACATCGTCACGCTCGCCAAGTCGCTGTCCGGCATGGGGCTGCCCTTCGCGCTGACCTTGTTCAGGCCCGAATTGGACGTCTGGTCGCCCGGCGAGCATAACGGCACCTTCCGCGGCAATAACCACGCCTTCGTCACCGCGACCGCCGCCCTGCGCCATTTCTGGGCCGATCCCGCCTTCCGCGACGACGTCGCGCGGCGGGCCGGGCTGCTGGAGGCGCGGCTCGATCGGATGGCCGAGCCTTTCGGATTCTCGACGCGCGGACGGGGCATGATGCGGGGGATCGACGTCGGATCGGGCGAGACCGCCGCGGCGGTGACGGCCGCCTGCTTCGCGAAGGGCCTGATCATCGAGACGAGCGGCCCGAACGACGAGGTCGTCAAGGTCCTGGCGCCGCTCGTGATCGACGACGCCCTGCTCGCCGCCGGCCTCGACATCCTCGAGCAATCGCTCCGCGAGGAGCTCGCCCCCACCCTTTCCGCTGCCGCCTGAAGGAGACGATCATGATCATACGCAAGCTCAAGGACATCCGGTCGAGCGACCGCAACGTGAAGTCGGACGGATGGGAGAGCGCTCGCCTGCTGCTCGCCGACGACGGCATGGGCTTCTCGTTCCACCTGACGACGATGCGTGCCGGCTGCGAGCTCAGGATGCACTACCGCAATCATCTCGAGGCGGTGATGGTGCTGAAGGGCACCGGGTCGATCGAGGATCTCGACACGGGCGAGGTCCATCCGTTGCGGCCGGGCGTGCTCTATGCCCTCGACAAGAACGACCGGCACGTCGTCCGGCCGACCACCGACATCCTCACCGCCTGCGTGTTCAATCCGCCCGTCACCGGCCAGGAGGTGCACGACGAGACCGGCGCCTATCCGGCGGCGCAATCGGACCGGGTGGCGGCGGAATGAAGCTTCGAAAGCAGGCCTTTGAGGATATCTATCCGTCCCGCCACGCGGCCGAGCCGGAAATGCTGGAGCGCCGGGATCCGGTCGTCTTCGGCGACTGGCGTCCCGGCTCGCCGCTTTCGCGCGAGCAGGTCGAGCGCTTCGACCGCGAAGGCTATCTCGTGCTCGAGAATGTCCTCGATCCCGCCGAGCTGTCGGCGCTCGATGTCGAGATGCGGCGCCTGCTCGGCGACCCCGGCACGCTCGAAGCCGAGACCGTCGTCAGCGAGCCCGGCAGCAGGGAGATCCGCTCGATCTTCGCCATCCACCGGCAAAGCCGGCTGATCGGCAGGCTGGCGGCGGACGAGCGGCTGGCCGGGCTGGCCGCCTTCCTCCTCGGCGACGACGTCTACGTCCACCAGTCGCGGCTCAACTACAAGCCGGGTTTCAAGGGCAAGGAATTCTATTGGCATTCCGACTTCGAGACCTGGCACGCGGAAGACGGCATGCCACGCATGCGCGCGCTCTCCATGTCGGTGCTGCTTGCGGAGAACACGCCGCTCAACGGGCCGCTGATGGTGATGCCCGGCTCGCACCGGACCTACGTCACCTGCGTCGGCCAGACTCCGCCGGATCATTACCGGATGTCGCTCAGGAAGCAGGAATATGGTGTTCCCGACGAGCTCAGCCTCGCCACGCTCGCCCATAGGCACGGGATCGAGGCACCGACCGGCAAGCCCGGAACGATCATCCTGTTCGACTGCAACATGATGCACGGCTCCAACGGCAACATCACCCCCTTTCCGCGCGCCAACGCCTTCCTGGTGTTCAACGCCGTGTCGAACCGGCTGCAGGCCCCGTTCGCGGCGGACCGGCCGCGGCCGCCCTTCGTCGCCGAGCGCGACTTCGCGCCGATCGCGCCCCAGGCGGGCCCGCTGGACAGGCTGGCGGCATGATGAGCGGGCACAGCGTCGAAAAGATCGGCGGCACGTCGATGGCCGCCACCTCGACCCTGTTCGAGAATGTCCTGATCGCGGGGCGGACGGGGCGGCGACTATATGATCGCATCTTCGTCGTCTCGGCCTATGCCGGGATGACCGACCTTCTGCTCGAGCACAAGAAGACCGGCGAGCCGGGCGTCTTCGCCCGCTTCGCCGGCGGCGATCCCGGCTGGCGCGAGGCGCTGGATCGGGTCGGCGCCGCGATGCGCGAGCGCAATGCCGGCATGTTCGCCCGCAGCCAGAGCCGGGAGCAGGCGGACGGCTTCGTTCACCGGCGCGTCGGGCTCCTGCGGGCCTGCCTCGACGATCTCGATCGCCTCCGCGGCCACGGCCGCTTCTCGCTCGACGAGCAGATGGAAACGGTGCGGGAGATGCTCGCCGGGCTCGGCGAGGCGCACAGCGCGCATTCGACGGCGCTGCTGCTGGGCGACCGCGGCGTCGATGCGGCCTTCGTCGACCTCACCTTGTGGCGCGCGGACGATCGGGCGAGCCTGGACCGGCGAATCCGCGAGGCGCTTGCGCCGATCGACGTCGCCAGCCGGATGCCGATCGTCACCGGCTATGCCGGCTGCGAGGGCGGGATGGTGCGCCGCTATGCGCGCGGCTATTCCGAGATGACCTTCTCGCGGATCGCCGTGCTGACCGGCGCCCGCCGCGCCATCATCCACAAGGAATTCCACCTGTCGAGCGCCGACCCGAAGCTCGTCGGCGACCGCGCGCGCAAGATCGGACGGACCAATTACGACGTCGCCGATCAGCTCGCCAATCTCGGCATGGAGGCGATCCACCCCCGTGCCGGCCGCGGCCTGCGGCAGGCGCGGATTCCCTTGTGCGTCAGGAACACGTTCCAGCGCGACGACGAAGGGACGTTGATCTGCGGCGACTACGTCTCGGCGGAGTCCCGGGTCGAGATCGTCGCGGGCCTGCGCGAGCTCCACGCCCTCGTCTTCTTCGAGCAGGACATGGTGGGCGAGAAAGGCTATGACAGCGGCATCCTGGAGGTGATCGCCCGCCACGGCGCCTGGATCGTCAGCAAATCCTCCAACGCCAACACCATCACGCACTATCTTTCGGGCAACGCCGAAGCCGTGACGCGGATCGTCTCCGATCTCGAGGCGGGCTTCCCCGGCGCGCGCGTCACCGCCCGCCCCTGCGCGATGGTGGCCGCGATCGGCAGCGACATATCGGCGCCCGGGCTGATCCCGCGGGCCCTCGACGCGCTGGAGCAGTCGGGAATAGCGGTCCTCGCCCTTCAGCATCAGGTCCGCAACGTCGACGTCCAGTTCGTCGTCGAGCGCGAGACGTTCGATGCCGCGGTACGCGCTTTGCATGCGGCGCTCGTCGAGGAAGCCGAGCCCGGCATGAGCGGACTCGCGGCCGCCTGACCCTTGCGGAACCTTTGCGCCGCCTTGCTCCTTTCTGTGCGTGCTGAACGCCGTTTCCGCCGTCCGCAGCCTGCTGCTCGCCATCTTCATGCTCATGGCGGGCGGCGGCTTCATGGCGACGCTGATCGCCATCCGCCTCGAGCAGGCCGGCGGCAGCGCCCTCGTCGTCGGGATCGTCGGCACCGCCTATTTTCTCGGGCTGGTGCTGGGCTCGACCCGCGCCGGGTCCCTGGTCGCCCGCGTCGGCCATATCCGCGCCTTCGCGGCCTTCGTCTCGCTCTTTTCGGCAAGCACCCTCACTTATGCCGTCCACCAGGACCCTCTGCTCTGGTCGGGCCTCCGGCTCGTCGACGGCTTCTGCGTCGCCGGCGTCTATGTCTGTCTCGAAAGCTGGCTGAACGAACGATCGGAATCGGGGACGCGGGGGATGGTGCTCGCCGCCTACATGATCGCGCTCTACGTCGGTCAGGCCGCCGGCCAGTTCCTCCTCAACATCGGCGGGACGAAGCCGTCCATCCCGTTCCTGGCGGCCTCGATCCTGATCTCGCTCTCCGCCATCCCCGTCGCCCTCACCCGGATCCACGCGCCGCCGCTGCCGAGCGGCGCGACCCTGCCGATGCGGGCGCTCTTCGCCATCTCCCCTTTGGGCGTCGTCGGCGCCGCGCTCACCGGGGCGATGCTCGGCGCCTTCTACGCGCTCGGGGCCCTGTATGCGCGGCGGATCGGGATGGAGCTGTCCTCGGTCGCCCTGTTCATGAGCATCGTCATCTTCGGCGGCGTCGCCCTGCAATGGCCGCTCGGCCTGCTCTCGGATCGGTTCGACCGCCGCCGGATCATCGTGCTTGCCTTCGCCGGGACGCTTGCCGCCGGGCTTGCCCTCGCTTTGGCCGCTCGGCCCGGGCTGCCGCTCCTGGCGCTCGGCGCGCTCTTCGGCGGCCTGAGCTTCGCTCTTTATCCACTGTGCGTGGCCCATGCCAACGATCACCTCTCGCCCGATCAGCGGGTGCCGGCGAGCGGCGGGCTGGTTCTCACTTATTCCGCCGGCGCGGCCGCCGGCCCGCTCGCGGCCGCCGCCTTCATGACCGCGGCCGGTTCCCCGGGTCTCTTTCTCTTCGTCGCCGCCTGCGCCGGCGGCGGCCTGCTCTTCGGGCTCTGGCGCCAGATCCGCCGCTCGCCGGTCCCGGCCGCGCAACAGCGAAGCTATCAGATCCTGCCGCGCACGACCCCCGTCTCGGCCGTGCTTGATCCCCTGGCGACGAGCGAGGAAGCCTCATGAACCACGACAGCCAGCCCGCGCTGGTCGGCGCCGAAGTCCCGGCCGGACATCCGGAATCGGTTCCGGGGCCGGTGCTCCACCGCGCGATTGCCGCCTCGGCCCTCGGCAACGCGACCGAATGGTTCGATTACGGCATCTACGCCTATGGCGTCGTCTATATCTCGGCCGCCTTGTTCCCGGGGGAGGCGGCCGAGGCGACCCTGTTCGCGCTGGCCACCTTCGCCATCTCCTTCCTGGTCCGGCCGTTCGGCGGCCTTTTCTGGGGGCCACTGGGGGACCGCTACGGCCGCAAGACGATCCTCGCCTTCACCATCGTCCTGATGTCGGTGGCCACCGTCGCGGTGGGCATGATCCCCTCCTACGATTCGATCGGCTTCTGGGCCCCGGCCCTGCTGCTCCTCCTGCGGATGGTGCAGGGTTTCTCCACCGGCGGCGAATATGGCGGCGCCGCGACCTTCATGGCCGAATATTCGCCGGACGACCGCCGCGGCTTCTATGGCAGCTTCCTCGAGGTCGGCACCCTCGCCGGCTTCTCCTTCGGCGCCCTTTTGATGCTCGGTTTCTCGCTGCTGCTCGGCGAGCAGGCGATGTACGATTGGGCCTGGCGCATTCCCTTCTTCTTCGCCGCGCCGATGGGACTGATCGGGCTCTATCTTCGCTCGAGGATGGAGGACACCCCGGTCTTCCGCGAGATCGAGGCGCGGCACGAGACCGAGCCTGCGGCCTCGACCGAGCTGCGGCACCTGGTCACGCGCTACTGGCGGCCGCTCGTCGTCATGGGCGGCCTCGTCGTCGCCCTCAACGTCGTCAACTACACGCTGCTGAGCTACATGCCGACCTACCTGCAGCGCCGGCTCGGCCTGGGCACCGATGCCGCCTTGATCGTGCCCATCGTCGGCATGCTGTTCATGATGGTCTTCGTCCCCTTCTTCGGGGGCCTGTCCGACCGGGTCGGGCGAAAGCCGCTCTGGTGGATTTCGCTGGGCGGCCTCTTCGTCGGCGTGGTGCCGCTCTATTTGCTCATGGCCAGCGGCTTCGGCGGGGCGATCGTCGGCTTCGCCCTGCTCGGGCTGCTCTACGTACCCCAGCTGGCGACGATCTCGGCGACCTTTCCCGCCATGTTCCCGACCCACGTGCGCTTCGCCGGCTTCGCCGTCTCCTACAATGTCGCGACCTCGCTGTTCGGCGGCACCGCCCCGGCCTTCAACAGCTGGCTGATCGGCCGCACCGGCGACGAGCTGATGCCGGCCTATGTCATGATGGCGGCCTGCCTCGTCGGCATGGTCGCCTTGCTCCGCACGCCGGAGACGGCCGGCCGGTCGCTGCGCGGCACCGCGCCGCCCGGCCTGCGCGCCCCGTCCTTGGCGGCGGCGTGATCACGCGCGCGCTTCGGCCGCGATACCCGTTCGTCGATAGAGGGAGGAAGACATTTTCCAGTTGATCGAGGCCGCGCGCCTCGCCGATCCGCTCGTTCAGGCGCTGGTCGCCGCCGGCCTTCTCGTCGCCGCCGCCCTGATCGGCAACTGGATCGCCAAGGAGGTGCTGCTGAGGGCGCTCCGCATGGCGCTCGCGCGGACGAACGGCGATTTCGAGCGCGAGTCGTTCCTGCGCATCGTCCGGCGCCTCGCCAATCTCGTGCCCGCCACGATCGTCCAGATCGGCATCGCGGCCGTTCCCCATCTGCCGACGACGCTCGTCGCACTCGTCCGCAACGTCACCACCGGCTTCATGATCCTCACGCTCGCGCTCGCCATCGGCGCGGCCCTCGATTGGGCCAACGCGCTCTATGTGCGCCGGGCGAGCTCGATCAGCCGGCCGATCAAGGGCTACCTCCAGGTCCTCAAGATCGCCGTTTTCTCGGCGGCCGTGATCCTCGTCGTCGCCGTCCTGGCCGATCGGTCGCCGCTCCTCCTGCTGTCGGGCCTTGGCGCGATGGCAGCCGTCCTGATGCTGGTGTTCAAGGATACAATCCTCTCGCTGGTCGCCTCGGTCCAGCTTTCCTCGAACGACATGGTCAGGCTCGGAGACTGGATCGAGATGCCGGACTTCGGCGCCGACGGCGACGTCGTCGATATCGCGCTCCACACCGTCAAGGTGCAGAATTGGGACAAGACGATCACCACCATTCCCACCCATCGCCTGATAAGCGAGCCGTTCCGCAACTGGCGCGGCATGGTCGAATCCGGCGGCCGGCGCATCAAGCGCGCCTTGACGATCGATCAGAATTCGATCCGATTCCTGGAGCCGCAGGAGATCGACCGCCTCCGCCGCCTCTCCCTCCTCGCTCCCTATCTCGAAGCGAAGGAAGCCGAGCTCGCCTCATGGCACGCGGCGCGGCCGGGCCTCGAGCGCGATCGCGTCAATGCGCGCCGCCTGACCAACATCGGCACCTTCCGCGCTTATGTCTCGGCCTATCTCGCGTGGCGGGACGACATCTCCAAGACGATGTTCATGCTCGTCCGCCAGCTGCCGGCGGGTCCCTCCGGGCTGCCTGTCGAGATCTACGCCTTCGCCGCGAGCACCGATTGGGCCGAATATGAGCGCATCCAGGCGGATGTCTTCGACCACCTCATCGCCATCTTGCCCGAATTTCGGCTGAGGCTCTTCCAGCAGCCGACCGGCCTCGATCTCTCCGGCGCCTTCGCGTCCGAAGACGGCCCGCATCTGCGACGGATCGCGGGTTGAGCGTCGCGCCGGCTTCCGCTTCGGCGGGCTCCGCTCGGCTCCGACGACCGCCGGAGCCATTCCGCCTGCCGACGGGCCCGCTCGGCCGGGGAAGGAACCGGAAGACGGATGTCGCGCGTTGATCGGCATGCTCTTCGACGGTCTCCAGGGATTGCTTCGCGTCGTCCTGATCTCGCTGCTGGCTTATGCCTGGCTCGTGCTGGTCCTGCGCCTGTCCGGCAAGAGGTCTCTCGCCAAGCTCAACGCCTTCGATCTGGTCGTCACCGTCGCCTTGGGCTCCACCCTCGCGACCGTCCTCCTGTCGAAGGACGTTGCCTTTGCCGAAGGCGCGGCCGCCTTCGTCATGCTGGCCGGCCTGCAGTGGCTCGTGTCGAAGCTTTCGATCTCGTGGCGCTGGTTCGGCCGCCTGGTGAGATCGCAGCCGAGGCTGCTGATGGAGGACGGCGCCTATCGCTCCGCGGCGATGGCGGCCGAGCGCGTCACCCCGGCCGAGATCGACTCGGCCGTCCGCAATGCCGGGATCGGCCGCCTCGAGGACGTGGCCGCCGTCATTCTCGAGACCGACGGAAGCCTGAGCGTCGTCGGCCGGGCCGAGGGCGAGCTGACGGCGCTGCGATCGGTGCGCCGCTGAGCCCGGGCAGGGCCGTCGCCGGCCGCCCGGCGCCGCACCGTTCGCCGACAGGATTGCCGCGCCCGCCGACTTCCCGCCGCGCGCCGCATTGCGCTTAGGGGATGGGTCGGCGACACGGGGAAGGAGGCGCCGGCGGCGGGGAGAGAGATGATGGCACTGACGGTGTGGACCTATGACTGGGTCCCCGGGGGCGAGAAGGGGCCGCGCGGCTATGTCCGCGACCTGCGGCTGCGATGGGCGCTCGAGGAAGCCGGGCTCGAGCATTCGGTGCGCAGCGTCCCCTTCGGCGATCGCGGCCCCGAGCATTTGAGGCATCAGCCCTTCGGCCAGGTGCCCTTCCTCACCGACGGCGACCTCTCCCTCTTCGAGAGCGGGGCCTGCCTGCTCCACCTCGCCCGCAAGAGCGAGAGGCTGATGCCGCGCGATGCCGCCGGCGAGGCCGAGACGCTGCAATGGGTCGTTGCCGGCCTCAACTCGATCGAGATGGTGAGCGTGCCCTGGTGGTTCCTGTCCTTGTCCTCCGGCCCGGAAAACGGGCTGACCGGCTGGCTGCGGATGCGCCTCGCCCATCTCGAGGCCGTACTCGGGTCGCGCGAATGGCTCGCCGCCGGTCGCTTCACCGTCGCCGACCTGCTCATGGCGGATATCTTCCGGGTCCCCGCCTTGCGCGAATTCGCCGCCTCCCCTGTCATCGACGCCTATGTGGAGCGCGCCTGCGACCGCGACTCGTTCCGCAAGGCGCTCGCTAGCCAGCTCGCGCATTTCGAGGCCGCGGACGAACGCCGGGCCGCATCCTGACGGGCAGACGTCGAGCCGCCCTCCGCTCAGCCGTCCTTGAACGCGAACAGCTCGACGAGATTGCCCGAAGGATCCTCGATCAGGATGGCGCGCCCCGCCCCGCCGGCGCTGACGTCGCCCCGGAAGCGGGCGCCGAGGCTCCGCAGCCGGGCGACGAGCGGGTCCAGCGCATCGACGACGATCATGATCCGGTTCCAGCCGCCGGGCTCCGGCGTCCCGCCGGCCTGCCCGCCGCTGCCGGCGCCGGGCGCGCTCAGATAGAGCGTGAGATCGTCCCGCCGCAGCGCGGCGAACCGTCCCGGATTGTGCGTCTCCCGTGTGAAGTCGAGCATGCGCTCGTAGAATGAGACGGCCTGATCGACGTCTGTGACGATGTACCGAGCCGAGGCCATACCAGTCTCCCTCGCAGTGGACGGCCGGCGCGACGGCCGTTATCGAACGGCCTCGTTTCACATCTGGAAACGAAACGCAAGCGTTTCACAGGGGTTCATGGACAGGCGCATCGAAAGGACGATAGCGAAGGCGCGGGAAGCGGCCCTGGACGTCCTCGCCGATCGCGGCTTCGCCGCCTTCACCATGGAGGCCGTCGGCGAGCGCTCCGGCATCGCCAAGAGCACCCTCTATCGCCACTGGCCCGATCGCATGGCCCTGCTCGCCGACGCCCTCGAGACGCTCAACGTGCAGCCGAAGCCGCGCGAGCCGATCGGCGAGGGCGCCTTCCGCGACCGCGTCATCGCGCTGGTCGGTCACCTCGCTTCGGTATTCGAAGGCTCGCGGGTCGCCCGGGTCATGCCCGCCCTGGTCGACGCCGCGACGCATCATCCGGAGGTCCGCGATTTCCTGCACGCCTACAGCGCCGCGCGCCGCCGGACGCTCGTCGACCTGCTCGCCCGCGGTGTGGCCTCCGGCGAGCTCGCCGCCGATCTCGACCCCGATCTCGCCGCCCTCGCGCTCAGCTCTCCCGTCTTCTACTGCCGCTTCCTGACCCCCGCCCCCTTCCCCGCGGCGCACGTCTCCCAGCTGGTCGACCTCGTCCTCCGCGCCTGATTCTGACGCCATATGCTCCCGCAATCGCTCGAACCCCGTGCCCGCGCTGTTCGCCGATGCTATCGAGCCTCGTGCCCGAAGACGACCCGCCCTTCCTGATCCGCCCGCTCCGCCGATCGGACCTGACCGCCGCTTTGGCGATCCAGGCCGAGAGCTATCCGTCATTCCTCCAGGAGGACGAAGCGGCTTTCGCCAGCCGTCTCGACGTGGCGGCCTCCTACTGCCTGGCCGCGACACGGGACGGAAAGCTGTTCGCCTATCTCCTCGCCCACGGCTGGCCGAGCGGCTCTCCTCCCCCAATAGGCGCCGTCCTGCCGCGCAACCCGACGAATGAGGTCCTGTACATCCACGACCTCGCCGTTTCCGCCTGCGGCCGCGGGTCGGGGATCGGACGCGACCTCGTCGCGCGCGCCTTCGGGCTCGCTGCACGCGATGGCCTCCAGGCGGCGGAGCTGATCGCCGTCGAAGGCGCGGCGGATTATTGGCGCAGTCTCGGCTTCGTCGAAGCCGCGCCGTCGGAATCGCTTGCGGCCGAGGTCGCCGGATACGGTGCGTCGGCGCGATGGATGACGCACGAAATTCGCAGCGCCCCTACGGGCTAGCGCTCTCCCCTCCCCCCGGCCGCCGCCGCGCCCCATTGCGGACGCGGCCCTGCGCTGCGATGAGCAGCCATGGTCGACCGCAGCCGCTCCCCCAACATCGCCTTGCTCATCGATGCCGACAATGCCTCGCCGCAGACGCTCGAGCAGGCGCTCACCCTTCTCGCCGAGCTCGGCACCGTCAACGTCCGTCGCATCTACGGAAACTGGAGCAAGGCGGCGCTCAAGGGCTGGGCGCAGATGACCCACCTCTACGCGCTCGAGCCCCAGCAGCAGTTCGACGTCACCAAGGGCAAGAGCGCCACCGACATGAAGATGACGATCGACGCCATGGACCTGCTCGCCCGCGGCCAGGTCGACGGCTTCGGCATCATGTCGAGCGACAGCGATTTCATGCCGCTGGCGATGCGCATCCGCCAGGACGGCCTTCCCGTCTACGGCTTCGGCACCGCCAAGACCCCGATTTCCTTCCAGCAGGCCTGCACCCGCTTCATCGACGTCGGCGCCCTCGTCGACCGCAAGGCGGACGAGCCGTCCACGGCCAGGCCGGCGGTCGATCCGGCCCTGGTCGATCTGCTCGGCGACGCGATCAGGGCGTCGGACCGCGACGAGCGCGGCTTCGCCAGCCTCTCCGAGGTCGGCCAGCGGGCGAGCGCCCGCTCCTCGTTCGACGCGCGAAGCTACGGCTATAACCGCCTGTCCGAGCTCGTCCGCGCCATCCCCAATTTCGCCACCGAGAAACGCGACGACGGCCGGGTCTATGTGAAGCGGGTCCGCTGACAGGGATCCTGCGGGGCGCCCGCGGTAAGACGCATCCGATCTCGAACGGCGTGCACGGCCGCCGCAATCGTGCGACGGTATCGAGCGCCCTGGTAAGGAGAGATCGATGCGCAAGATCATCGGAGCCGTGTTCGTCTCGCTCGACGGCGTCATGCAGGCGCCCGGCGGTCCGGACGAGGACCGCAGCGGCGGGTTCGAACTCGGCGGCTGGCTGGCGCCGTTCTGGGATGAGGAAAGCGACGCGGGACTCGGCAACCTGTTCGCTTCGCCCTTCGATCTGCTGCTCGGCCGGCGGACCTACGACATCTTCGCCGCCTATTGGCCCTATGTCACCGGCGAGGCGAAGACGATCGGCGAGCAGTTCGACCGCGCCCGGAAATATGTCGTCACCGGGTCGGATCGGCCGCTCGACTGGCAGAACAGCCATCGCCTCGCCGGCATCGACGCCATCGCCGAGCTGAAGCAGGGCGAGGGACCCGATCTCGTCATCCAGGGCAGCAGCACCCTCTATCCGCCTTTGCTCAGCGCCGGCCTGATGGACCGGCTGATCCTCAGGACGTTTCCGGTCATCCTGGACCGGGGCAAGCGCTGGTTCGGCGAGAACATGGCCCCGGGCGCGATGCGAATGGTCGAGCACCAGGTGACTCCCGGCGGCAACATCATCGCCACCTACGAACCAGGCGGGAAGATCGAGCCGGGCAGCTTCGTGACCGACGAGCCCACTCCCGCCGAGCTCAGGCGCCGCGAGAAGGTGAAGGAAGGCACCTGGTAGACGCCCTTCGCCCGTCGAGCCTGGAGGACGCGCCTGCCCGTCCTGCTCGTGCCGATGTGGCGCGCCGAAATCAGCAACCAGGAGATACATTGACACAATCCTAGCCGTTCGCACAATCTCCGCTCAGCCGCGAAGCCGATGGCACCTGCCCGCCACCTCTTGCGACCCGACGCCGACGCCCTAGACTGCCCCCATGGGGGAAATGTCCGAAGCCGATACGTTCATCGCCCAGTGGCGCGACACGGGCGGATCGGAGCTCGCAAACACCCAGAGCTTCATCAATGGCCTGTGCCGCCTGATCGGCGTCGAGCCCCCACACGGCAGCCGCACCGACGATGCGCATAACGACTATGTCTTCGAGCGCCGCGTCTTCCAGGACAATGGCGACGGTACGCTCAGCTTCGGCCGAATCGACTGCTACAAGAAAGGCGCCTTCATCCTCGAGGCCAAGCAGGGCAGCGAGGCCGACCGCGCCGCCGCCGCGCGCGGCGAGGACGATCTCGACCTGTTCGGCCAGACCGCCTCGGCGCGGCTGAAGCGGGGAACCGCCCGGCGCGGCACCCCCGGCTGGGCCAAGGCGATGACCCAGGCCAAGGGCCAGGCGGAGCGCTACGCCAAGGCGCTCCCGGCCGACCATGGCTGGCCGCCTTTCCTGCTCGTCGCCGACATCGGCTATTGCATCGAGGTCTATGCCGACTTCTCCGGCACCGGGAAGGCCTATGCCCAGTTCCCGGACCGCTCCCGCTACCGGATCATGCTCGACGACCTGCGCGATGCCGAGGTGCGCGCGCGGCTGGCGGCGATCTGGGACGCCCCTTTCAGCCTCGATCCGGCGGCCCGCGCGGCACGCGTCACCCGCGAGATCGCCGACCTCCTCGCCACCGTCGCCCGCCGGCTGGAGAAGCGCGGCCACGCCCCCGAGCGCACCAGCGGCTTCCTCATGCGCCTGCTGTTCACGATGTTCGCAGAGGACAGCAACCTCATTCCTGAGAAGAGCTTCACCGAGCTGCTCAGGAACCAGCGCACCGCGCCGCACCATCTCGAGCACCAGCTCTCCGCGCTTTGGGCGGCGATGGACCGCGGCGACTTCTCGCCGGCGCTCGGCGTCCCGCTGAAGCGCTTCAACGGCTATCTGTTCAAGGACCGCACCGCGATCCCGCTCGAGGCCGAGGAGCTGGAGGTGCTGATCCAGGCGGCCGAGCACCGCTGGACCGAGGTCGAGCCGGCCATCTTCGGCACCCTGCTCGAGCGCGCGCTCAACCCGAAGGAGCGCGCCAAGCTCGGCGCCCATTACACGCCCCGCGCCTATGTCGAGCGCCTCGTCGGCCCGACAATCATGGAGCCGCTCCGCGCCGATTGGGCGGGCGTCCGCGTCGCCGCCTCGGAGCTGATCGACCAAGGCAAGGCGGACGAGGCGCGTCGCACCGTCGAAGCTTTCCACACGAAGCTGGCCCAGACCCGGGTGCTCGATCCCGCCTGCGGCACCGGCAACTTCCTCTATGTCGCCATGGCGCGGATGAAGGAGCTGGAGGGCGAGGTCCTCGACTTGCTCGTCGATCTCGGCGACGACCAATATCTCGCCGAGCTCACCGGGCACACCATCACGCCCGAGAATTTCCTCGGCATCGAAATCAACCCCCGCGCCGCCGCCATCGCCCAGCTCGTTTTGTGGATCGGCTACCTGCAATGGCATTTCCGGGTGAACGGCCGGGATCGCCCCCCGCCGGAGCCGATCCTGCGCGACATCCGCACCATCGAGAATCGCGACGCCCTGATCGAGTGGGACGACAAGGTCACCGAGCGCGACGAGCATGGTGCGCCGGTCACCCGCTGGGACGGCGAGACGATGAAGCCGCATCCGGTGACCGGCAAGCCGGTGCCGGACGAGAATGCGCGGGTGGAGGTCTATCGCTACGCCAATCCTCGGGCGGCGAAGTGGCCGAAGGCGGATTTCATTATTGGAAACCCGCCGTTCATTGGAAAGGTCGGACTGCGCGCAGCTGTAGGAGATGGGTACTTCAACGCACTATTCTCGACAACAGACGTGCCGGAAAGTGCTGACCTCGTCATGCACTGGTGGAACAAGGCTGCGAATGTGGTTCGTCGTGGGGAAGCAAAACGCTTCGGCCTCGTTACCACCAACTCCATCACTCAATCCTTCAGCCGACGGGTCGTGAATAAGCACGTCGACGCCAAAGACCGCTTAAGCCTCCTCTTTGCAATCCCCAACCATCCTTGGGTCAACGAGAGGGATGGAGCGGCCGTGCGCATCGCAATGACCGTTGGAGAGAAAGGGACTGGACGCGGAAGGCTTCTCGAAGTGGTAGACGAGAGTGGAGCCCCTGAGCAGATTACGTTTGATACTCAGGATGGCTTGATCAGTGGCGACCTCCGAGTCGGCGCTGACGTTGCGCAGGCCGCTCCCCTACGGGCGAACGAGCGCATCTCCTCCCTCGGCTTTGCGCTTTACGGGAACGGCTTCATTGTAGATGACGATGAAGCGCGGCGCCTTGGAAGAGGAATAGACCCAATAGCGGATCAACTAATTCGAGAATATAGAAATGGGCGAGACCTCACAGCAAAGCCGAGGAACGTCTTCGTTATCGACGCCTTCGGCTACAGTGAAGATCAATTGAGGATGGATGCGCCGACCATCTACCAACATCTTGCACTTCACGTTAAGCCGGTGCGAGATTCAAACAGACGTGATTCTATAAGAGATAACTGGTGGATTTTTGGGTGGCCACGACCTGAAATTAGAAAGGCTCTTCAAGGACTCGATCGTTTTATCGTGACTGTTGAGACAATGAAGCATAGGATATTTCAATTCCTACCCAGCAAGATTGCCCCGGACAATAAGCTTACAGTCATAGCTACGTCCGACGCTTACCACATCGGTGTGCTTTCCAGCAAATACCACGTGACATGGGCGTCGGCCGCCGGGGGGCGGCTCGGGATGGGGGACGATCTGGTCTATGTGAAATCGCACTGCTTCGACCCCTTCCCCTTCCCCGCCGACGTTCCCGAGCCGCTCAAGGCCTGCATCCGCGCCGAGGCCGAAGCGCTCGACGCCCTGCGCAAGCGCGTTCTCGCCGAGCATCCCGACCTCACCCTCACTAGGCTCTACAACGTGCTCGAGGCACTGCGCGAAGGCCGCGCGCTGACGCCGCAGGAGCGCGACATCCACGACCGGGGGCTCGTCTCGCTGATCCGCCAGCATCATGATGAGATCGACGAGGGCGTCGCCGACGCTTATGGCTGGGGCGACGAGCAGCGCGCCGGCACGCTCGGCGAGGAGACGATCCTCGCCCGCCTCGTCGCGCTCAACAAGGAAAGGGCGGCGGAGGAAGCGCGCGGCCTCGTCCGCTATCTGCGCCCCGAATATCAGGATCCCGGCTACCGCACGCCGGTCGCGGCGACGCTCGATCTCGGGGAGGCCGCCGCGCTCCCGGCGAGCAACGTCATCCCCTGGCCCGCGACCCTCCCCGAGCAGGTCGGCGCCGTCCAGTCGATCCTCGCCGCCGCTCCCGCCCCCCTCGCCGCCCAGGACATCGCCCGCAGCTTCAAGGGCAAGCGCGCCGCCACCGTCCGTCCCGTCCTCGACGCCCTAGCTGGGTTGGGCATGGCGCGAAGGCTCGAAGACGGACGATACGCGGCCTAGAACCTTAGCGTGACTACTTTCCGCCCCAGCGGTCTAAATTCTGGGTCGATCGCGGCGGGGTTTTATAAGCATCCACGGAAAAATGATCTCACGTGGCATTCGGCCGCTAAATGAGTGGCCGGTGTTGGTGATATGCCAAGCGCCACCGCCATTGGTGCCAAATCCGGGGATACACATCATCTTTCGATCGTTGACGAGATCTTTCCACAACGCCCAGATGAGAATGTGCTCAAGTTCCTCGGTGATGCGGCGCGTCACCCGGGAGGTGTTCTTGAGTCGCCCGAAATCGACATGTCCGATACTGAGAAATGTCTTCCGCTTACGGCCGCGTAGTTCCGCCGCAGTGGGATGATTATCGAACCGACGGTCGAGCCGATCTGTGATGCCGATGTAGGCGATCGTTTCACGCTTGGTGGCCAAATGGTGATCCCAGGAGATCGCATAGAGATATCCAGGTTTTTGCTGGGCGCGGGCTATCGGCGCCTCTACGTCCGAGGCGCCCCAAGGCTCGGGAGCCGCCCATTCGATCGAGATCGGTCGATAGGCCGGACTGCAAATTACGTCTGCAGGTTCGCCGCCCAGATCAGCGGGCTTGAAACCATAAGGCTGCACCATCTTTGCCTCCGTTTCAGATTCATTCGTCGCCCCGTCACGTCAATAGCCCGCTTTATGGTCCGCGATAGCGTCGGGCCTTGATTCCTTGGCATCCCGGCTCTGGGTCGCTCGCGCCCCATCCGTCTCCGCCCGCTCCACCAACTCCCGCACCATCCCATTGAACACCGCCGCCTGGCTCAGGCTGCACACATGCCCTGCCCCCGCAATCCGTGCCCGCCGCCCGTGCGGGAGGCCATAGGCCAGCGCATCCCCCGCCAGCTGCCGCCAGGGCGTGTCCCGCTCTCCCGTCACCACCAGAACGGGCGCATAGACCGCCTCGAGGTCGGCGACGATCGGCCGTAGTTCGTGCGCCGCGCCGGCGGCGAGATCCCGGCCCTCATAGGCTTCCAGCATGACGTCGAGCGCGCGGCGCGCCTCGCCGGCCTCGCCGCGCATCAGCGGGTGACGCCGCCACAGCGCCCGCACCCGGTCGATCCGGCCGGCTTGTGCGAGCGCGGCATAGCTGGAGAGCGGGATCGCCTCCTCGCCGCGCGGGCCGGGCGCGAATCCGTCGAGCGGCGCCCCGACCAGCACCAAGGCGAGCACGCTCTCGGGATGGTCGAGCGCGAAGCGCAGCGCCACCCGTCCCCCCTGCGACAGGCCGACCACGACCATCGGACCGAGCCCGAGCGCGCGTCGGACTTCGACGAGGTCGTCCATTTCCCGGGCGATGTCGGGCGGCGCGGTCGAGCGGCCGAAGCCGCGCCGGTCGATGGCGATCGGGCGGTGGCGGTCGGCCAGGCCCTCGATCTGCGGCGCCCACACCCGCCGGTCCATCGCCCAGCCGTGGAGCAGGAGGATCGGCGGCCCCTCCCCCGCCTCCTCGAGCGCGATCGCTCCGCCCGGAACGGGGATTTCGCGGGTGCGGATGGCGATCAACGCGAGCGCTTCCTCTGAACGCCAGGGTACGCGCCCGCGGTGCCGCCCCCTCCGCGATCGTAGCCGACGGACGAGCGCCCGCCGGCCCACCTCCTCACCGTCGCCCCTGCGTAGCCTGTCCTGAGCGACGCCGCAGGCGGCGTCGAAGGGGCAGCGGCCCAAGCGGAGCCGGCGACGCGCGGTGCGGGTGAACCCTCAGCATGGGCCCCTGCCTGCGCAGGGGCGACGAATGGACGATGTCTCACTCCGGCATGCTCATGGCGTCGGCTGGAGCGCCCGTCTCCCCCCTCAGGCGGCCTCGTCGTGCCGGAACATGTTGTTGATGCTGTGGTCGCCGCCGAGCCAGCGTCTCAGCTCGGCATGGGCGTCCTCGCGCCGCTTGGCGTTGATCCGGTCGGCCTCGGGCGCGTCCATGGTGAACTCGACGATCATGCCGTTGGGGTCCTTGATATAGACCGACCGGCAATAGCCGTGCTCGAGGGTGAAGGTGTCGGGCTCGCTATAGCCGGCCGCCCGGATCCGCCCCTCTATCGCCTTCTGCGTCTCGGCATCGACGTGGAGGGCGATGTGGTGGAAGGGGGTGTCCGGCATCTTCGGCCCGAACAGGGCCTGGTCCTCGGCGCTGGCGAACTGGAAGAAGGCGAGCGCGCTGCCGTCGGCCAGCCCGAAGAAGCAGTGGCAATAGGTCCGCTCGGCGCCGAACAACTCGTCCTTCTCGCACCAGGTCGCGACCAAAGGCAGGCCGATCACCTCCTCGTAGAACTTTCGCGTCGCCTCGAGATCCTTGGTGACATAGGCGGTATGATGCAGGCGCGTCGGCAGCTTGGCTTCGCTCATTCCACTCTCCCTCTCCCTCGCGGCGGAGCGGCAGGCCCGCTCACGGCCATCCTCTCGCAGGCTATCACAGCCCCGGAAATGCAGCAATTCGTTTTGCGAAGATTTCTTCGCATATCGAAGTCTCTCGGGCCTTGCCTCCTTCTTCTAAGCCTCCCCCTTGATGGGGGAGGTTGGTGGGGGTGGAGTGCATTGACGGAATCAGCGCCGGCCGAAATGCCAGCCCACCCGACCCTTCCATCAAGGGG
This sequence comes from Sphingosinicella terrae, assembly GCF_003347635.1. GTDB lineage: Bacteria > Pseudomonadota > Alphaproteobacteria > Sphingomonadales > Sphingomonadaceae > Allosphingosinicella > Allosphingosinicella terrae. The sequence goes on along the minus strand of NZ_QDFY01000001.1, from coordinate 302,587 downwards.
AGGGCCTAGCGGAAAGGGAAGGCGGTTGTGATTGGAGGAGGCGAACTCCGCCCCCTATCCCACCGGCACTCCGGCCGCCGCCGCCATCGCCGCCTTCGCCTCCAGCTCCGCCCGCACGATCGCCGCGCCCTTGGCCATCGCGGCCATCTTTCCGTACGCGACCTCGCGCGGGAGATATTTGAGGCCGCAATCGGGGGCGACGATGATCCGCTCGGGCGCCACATGGGGAAGCGCCCGGCGGATACGGCCGGCGACCGTCTCCGGCGTCTCGATCTCGTGGGTCGACAGATCGAGCACGCCCAGGATGATCGTCTTGCCCGGAAGCGTCTCCAGCACCGAGCAGTCGAGATGCGACTGCGCCGTCTCGATCGACACCTCCTTGACTGCCGAATCCGCCAGCTCGGGGAGGAAGGAATAGCCCTCCGGCCGCTCGTGGATGAGCGCGGCATAGCCGAAGCAGATGTGGAGCGCCGTCCGTCCCTCGATCCCGTCCAGCGCCGTGGCGAGCGCGTCGACGCCATAGGCCCGCGCCTTTTCGGGCCGCGCCTGCATGTAGGGCTCGTCGATCTGGACGATGTCGGCGCCGGCGGCGAACAGGTCCCTGATCTCCGCATTGACGGCGACGGCATAATCGTGCGCCATCTCGGCCTCGTCGCCATAGAAGTCGTTCTGCGCCTGCTGCGCCATGGTGAACGGCCCCGGCACGGTGATCTTGATCGTCCGGTCGGTATGGGCGCGAAGGAACTGGACGTCGCGCACCTCGACGGCGTGGCGGCGTCGGATCCGCCCGGTCACCCGCGGCACCGGATTGGGCTCGCCGCTGCGGTCGAGCGCCATTCCCGGATTGTCGAGGTCGACGCCTTCCAGCGCGGTGGCGAAGCGGTTGGAATAGCTCTCCCGCCGCATCTCGCCGTCGGTGATGATGTCGAGCCCGGCGCGCTCCTGGTCGCGGATCGCGAGGAGGGTGGCATCGTCCATCGCCTGCTCGAGCCAGTCCGGCGCCACCCGCCACAGCTCCGTCGCGCGCACCCGCGGGGGGAAGCGGCCGGCGAGCTTCGCCCGGTCGATCAGCCAGTCGGGCTGGGGATAGGATCCGACGAGGGACGTGGGCAGCAGCATCCTTGCCTCCTTCTCTTTGCGTTCAGGGCGCTTCGGCCGGATCCGGCCCGTCATAGTCGATCGCGGCCGCCGCCTCGCCCGAGAGGATGAAGCCGATCGGCCGCTCGCTTTCCTCCTGGAGGTGGGCGACCAGGCTGGCGGTGCGCGCGAGCAGGGAAATGCCCTTGAGCGCCGCCAGCGGAAAACCGACGTCGAGCATCACTGCCGGGATCGCCCCGTTGACGTTGATCGGCAGCGGCCGGCCGAGGACCTCCGGAAGCACCCGCTCGACCGCCCGCAGCATCCCGACATGCTCGGCCTCGGCGCCCTGCTCGGCGGCGAGCGCGAGCAGGAGATTGCCGCGCGGGTCGCCGCCCGAATGGAGCGGATGGCCGAAGCCGGGGATCGCCTTCTTCTCGGCCCGAAGCGCCGCCACGCCCCGCCGCGCCGCTTCCTCCGGTTCGATCCCTTCGCTTCGCGCCCTCTCGACCAGCCCGTGGAGGAATCGCCCGCACGCCTCGGCGCTGCCGAGCACCACCGATCCGCAGCCGAGCAGCCCCGCCGCGACCGCGCCCTGGAACGCCTCCGGCGCCGCCGCATAGGTCATCCGCGCCGCCACCACGCTCGGCACCAGCCCGTGCTCGGCGATCGCCGTCAGCACCGCATTGGCGAAGAAGACCTGGCGCTCGTCCGGATCCTGGCCGGTCACCAGCAGCCAGAAATAGCGGGTGAAATCCATCCGGCCGATCACCTCGCCGCACAGGTCGCGCCCGCGGACGGTGATCGTCTCCGCCGTCGCCGTCGAGATCGCGCTGGAGCGCTGGTCCTGCTTGCCTATTCGCATCGTACGTCCGTCTTTCTCTGCTCCCCTCCCCCTTGTGGGGAGGGGCCGGGGGTGGGGGTGCGCGGCGATGCCTCGCGCGGGCCGGGGGCCCGCACCCCCCTCTCCACCTCTCCCCCACAAGGGGGGAGAGTGCTTGCCCCGAGGATGAGTAACATGCCGTCAGCCCTAACCCCGCCACACCTCCTCTTTCAACATTCGCATTTCGAAGTTGTTTTCGCTATCCGAATTTTTCTATAGGAAGAGCGGGTCGAGTTGGGCGGCCGGTCGCTGCCTGGCCGGGAGGTAATCGATGGCGCAAGTGCTTCGCGACGTCCGGGTTCTCGAGATGGGGACCTTCATCACCGGGCCGGCGACGGGCATGCTGCTCGCCGATCTCGGCGCCGACGTCGTCAAGATCGAGCATCCGGACGGCGATCCGTTCCGCGCCTTCAAGGGCGGGCTCTACAGCCCCCATTTCCAGACCTACAACCGCAACAAGCGCAGCATCCGGCTCAACACCAAGCAGCCGGCCGACCTCGCCGCGCTCGACCGCCTCGTCGCCGACGCCGACATCTTCATCCAGAATTTCCGGCCCGGCGTCGCCGACCGCCTCGGCGTCGACGCCGCGCGGCTGCGCGCGATCAATCCGCGCCTCGTTTATTGTGCGATTTCGGGCTTCGGCCCTTCCGGCCCGGACCGCGACCGCCCGGCCTTCGATACCGTCGCCCAGGCCGCGAGCGGTTTCCTGCGCCTGCTGGTCAATCCCGAGCATCCCCGCGTCGTCGGCCCCGCCATCGCCGATTCGATCACCGGCTTCTACGCCGCCTACGGCATCTTGGGCGCCCTCCACGAGCGCGAGCGGACCGGCCGCGGCCGCCTCGTCGAGGTGTCGATGCTGGAGGCGATGTGCCATTTCAACCTCGACGACTTCACCCATTATTTCGCCGCCGGCGAGGTGATGGGACCCTATAGCCGCCCCCATGTCTCCCAATCCTACGTCTTCCGCTGCGGCGACGGCGGCTGGATCGCGCTGCACATGTCCTCGCCGGCCAAGTTCTGGGAAGCGCTCGCCGAGGCCGTCGGCCGCCCCGACATGCTCTCGCTCCCCGAATTCCGTGACCGCGACGCCCGTATCGCCCATTACGAGGAGGTCGTTCGCTTCCTCGCCCCGATCTTTCTCACCCGGTCGCGCGCGCAATGGGAAGAGCGCCTGCGCGCCCTCGAAGTCCCCCATTCGGCCGTCTTGAGCTCCGAGGAGGTGCTGGAGACCGGCCAGATCCGCCACCTCGAGATGGAGGTCGAGGCCGACCATCCCGACATGGGCCGCTTCCGCACCATCCGCTCCCCCGTCTCCTTCGACGGCGAGCGCAGCCTCGAAATCCGCCCGCCCCCCGTCCTCGGCGAGCATGACGAAGAGCTGCTCGGCCCGCTGCGCGGTCAGGAGGCGGCGGAATAGCAGTCCCTGTAATTCCTCCCCGCGATTTCGCGGGGAGGGGGACCGCGCGAAGCGCGGTGGAGGGGCCCCTTTCCACCCGCGCCATCCTTCGAAGAAGAGCCCCCTCCACCACCCTTCGGGTGGCCCCCCTCCCCGGCAAAGGCCGGGGAGGAAAAGGCATTCCCCGAGGCCCCGCTGGCCTCCCTCCCGCCGCCCGTCTATAGCGCACCGACAAGCGAGAGACGGATCGAATGGGGCGGGAACCGAAGCAGCGGCAGGATTCGGAATATCTCTCGACGCTCGAGCGCGGCCTGTCGGTGCTGCGCGCCTTCAACCAGAGCCGCCCGGAGATGCAGCTGAGCGAGGTCGCCGCCGCGACCGGGCTCAATCCTGCCGTCGCCCGCCGCTGCCTCAATACCCTGGTCCAGCTCGGCTATGTCGCTCAGCACGGCCGCCGCTTCCTGCTCCGGCCCGAGGTGCTCGTCTTCGGCTCCGCCTTCCTGGCCTCGATGAACATCGAGGAGGTGGCCGGGCCCCATCTCCAGGCGGTGCGCGACGAGACCGGCGACAGCTCGTCCATGGCGGTGCTCTCCGGCCACGACATCCTCTACATCGCCCACGTCTCGACCAACCGCCGCATCCGCCTGGGCGCCGGCGTCGGCACGCGCTTCCCGGCTTATGCGACCTCGCTCGGCAAGGTGCTGCTCGCCTTCCAGGACGATACCGATCTCGCCGCCTATCTCGACGCGGCCGAGCTGCCGCGGCTGACCGAGAATACGATCACCTCGGCCAAGGTGCTGCGCAACCGCCTGCGCGAGATCCGCGCCGACGGCTTCGCCTCGGCCCAGGACGAGCTCGACTACGGCATCGTCTCGGTCGCCGTGCCCGTCTTCGACAAGGACCGCCGGGTCGCCGCGGCGATCAACTGCTCGACCTCGACCACCCGCATCTCCCGCGAGGACCTCGTCGCCACCCGCGTCCCCCTCCTCCAGCGCGCCGCCCGCGAGATCGAGGACGCCCTCAGGCGCTGGCCCTTCCTGTCCCATTCGCTGCGGCCGTAGGGGCGCTGGGGGCTGGGGGCTGGGGACTGGGGATTGAATGCGCAGCGTGAACGCCCTCCCTCGCGTAAACCCTTCCTTTATTAAGCCCTCCCCTCGATGGGGAGGGTTGGGTGGGGTGGACTCCCCACAGGCACTGAGCACCCATTCTGTCTGATCCGCCCCAGAAGGCGCACATCGGCAATCCCCGCGCACGCGGAAACGCCACCCCACCCAAACCCTCCCCATCAGGGGGAGGGCTTTCTCTCCCCATTCCCCATTCCCCATTCCCCATTCCCCATTCCCCATTCCCCATTCCCCATTCCCCATTCCCCATTCCCCATTCCCCATTCCCCATTCCCCAGTCCCCAGTCCCCAGTCCCCAGTCCCCCAACCGTATGCCTCGCCCACTTTTCGGAATGCGAACTTGACTTCGATAATCGAAGTTCATACCCCTTTGCCCTATAAGAAGGCATGATCCGCCGCCGCCGACGAGCGGCCCGCGCGCCTGCGGCAATGGGGGCATGCCCGACATGGGGAGGGTCGCGCATGAAGACGGCTTCCACGCGCCTGCGGCGCCTGATCGGGGTCTCGATGCTGGCGACCCTGGCCGCGGCCGGCACGGCCCGGGCCGAGACCGGGGCCGCCGAAAGCGCGACCGCCGCCGCCGCCCAGGGGGAGAGTGCGCAGGACCCCGCCGACCCGGCCGCCGCGCCGCTGGAGGTCCGCGACGAGAACGACATCCTCGTCACCGCGCGCCGCCGCTCGGAATCGCTCCAGGACGTGCCGGCGGCGATCACCGCCTTCACCAGCGAGAACATCGAGGCGGCCGGCATCGAGCGGCCGGCCGACTTCGTGAACCTCACGTCGAACGTCCAGCTGGTCGAGACCCAGAATGCAGGGACCTCGTTCATCATCATCCGCGGCATCACCCAGGCGCGCAACAGCGAGCCTTCGGTCGCGGTGATCATCGACGGCGTCCAGCAGGTGAACCCGTCGCAGTTCAACCAGACCCTGTTCGACATCGAGCAGATCGAGGTCCTGAAGGGCCCGCAGGGCGGCCTCTACGGCCGCAACGCGATCGGTGGCGCGATCGTCATCCGCACCCGCCAGCCGAGCGACACGTTCGAGGGCCAGGCCACGGTCGGCGTCGACAACGGCTTCGGCTATTATCTGCGCGGCACCGTCAGCGGTCCGATCTCCGACACCCTGCGCTTCCGCGTCTCCGGCGCCTGGTACGACACCGAAGGCTTCATCCGTAATACCTATCTCGGCGAGGATGCCGATCCGGTCGAGGATCTCAGCCTGCGCGCCACCCTCTTGTGGACCCCCACCGACAGCTTCAGCGCCGATCTTCGCGCGTCGATGAACCAGCTGCGCACCCAGGCCCTCTATTTCAACATCGTCGCCGACGTGAACGACACCAGCCTGCCGGTCCGCGTGAACAATGCCGGCCAGAACGACCGCGACATCTACAACGTCTCGCTGCGGCTCAATTACGAAACCGATTTCGGCACCTTTACCTCGGTCACCTCCTACGACACGCTCGAGGAGATACTGACCGGCGACCAGTTCGACTTCCTTCCCATCGAGGAATCGCTCTTCTTCCAGATCCTCGGCTTCGATCTCACCCAGTCCCAGTTCCTCGACGTCGAAGCGATCAGCCAGGAAATCCGGTTCACCTCGCCCGAGGACCGGCGCCTGCGCTACATAATCGGCGCCTATGCCATCGACACCAACCGCTACATCTCGACCGGAAACATGGTCGATACCGGCAACGGCGTCTTCCCGGTCTTTCGTACCCCCAGCACCAATCCGCTGAACCCGCAGGCCTCCTTCCTCGCCGACCGCCAGGACAATTTCGCCTGGGCGGTGTTCGCCAACGCCTCCTACGAGATCTCCGATCAGTTCGAGGTCGACCTGTCGCTCCGCTACGACCGCGACCGGCGCCGTCAGACCACGCTGACGCCGCCCGCCTTCCTGCCCAACGTTCCGGGGTTCCCGCCGGTGGCGCAGACCGGCGAGGTGCGCCGCGTCGTGTTCGACGACTGGCAGCCCAAGGTCACTCTGACCTGGGAGCCGACGCCGAACCTCACCGTCTATGGCGGCTACAGCCGGGGCTTCCGCAGCGGCGGCTTCAACCAGACGGGGGTCGGCGTCGTCGCCTTGGCCAACGGCTTCGTCGGGGTCGAGGACATCTATCTCGACGAGACCGCCGACACGTTCGAGATCGGCGCCCGCGCCCAGCTGCTGAACCGGCGGCTGACGCTGAGCGCCAACGCCTTCACGACCAAGTCGGAGAACAGCTATTTCTTCGTCTTCCTCGCCGCCAATTCCACCCAGAATCTCGGCAACGTGCCCGAGGTGCGGCTGGAGGGCTTCGAGCTCGAGGCGCGGGCGCGGATCGCCGAGGGCTTCGACGTCAATGCCGGGCTCGGCTACACGTGGAGCGAGATCAAGGCCTTCCCCGATCCGTCGGTGATCGGCAACGAAGCGCCGCTCATCTCGCGCTACACCTGGAATCTCGGCGCGCAATATCGCGGCGATCTCGGCACCAGCGGCCTCGGCCTGCTCGCCCGCATCGACTATCGCCGCACCGGCCGGACCTGGTGGGACGTGCCGAACAGCACCGTCCGCCGTCCGGTCGACCTCGTCAACGCCCGGCTGGGCGTCGAGGGCGAAAACTGGTCGCTGACCGCTTTCGCCGAGAATCTGTTCGACGAGACCTACAATGCCGAATTCTCGCCCGGCGGCTTCGTGTTCAAGGCCCGGCCGAGGCGCTATGGTGCGGAGCTGATGTTCCGCTTCTGAAGGGAGAGTCTGCGTGCCGCGTATCCTGGTGCTCTATTATTCGAGCTACGGCCATGTCGAGACGATGGCGCGCGCGGTCGCGGAGGGTGCCGCGAGCGTCGAGGGCGCCGAGGTCGCGGTCAAGCGCGTGCCCGAGCTGGTGCCCGAGGAGGTCGCGCGCGGCGCCGGCCTGAAGCTCGCCCAGGATGCCCCCTTCGCCGACCCGAACGAGCTCGGCGATTATGACGCGATCATCGTCGGCGCGCCGACGCGGTTCGGCAACATGGCCGCCCAGATGCGCAACTTTCTCGACCAGACCGGGCCGCTCTGGGTGAAGGGCGCGCTGGTCGGCAAGCTCGGCGGCGCCTTCACCTCCACCGCCAGCCAGCATGGCGGCCAGGAGATGACGATCACCTCGATCCACACCACCCTGCTCCATCACGGCATGATCATCGTCGGCCTGCCCTATAGCTGGCCCGGCAACTCGCAGATGGACGAGATCAGCGGCGGCACGCCCTATGGCGCCAGCACCATCGCCGGCCAGGACGGCTCTCGCCAGCCCAGCGCGAACGAGCTCGAGGGCGCCCGCTTCCAGGGCCGCCACGTCGCGACGCTTGCCGCGCAGATGGAACGTGGCCGCCCAAGTCACTGATATTCCTTTTGAGAAGGAAATCGATCTCATGCTCGAGCCCAAAAAAACGAATATTTTAAAGGCGGCCGCGCCGGCGCTGGACGAGGCCGCCTTCAAGACCTGGCTCGACGCCTATAAGAGCGCCTGGGAAGGCCGCGATCCCGACGCGGCGGCCCTCCTGTTCAGCGAGGACGCGACCTATCAGGAGGCGCCCTGGGACGCGCCGATGGCGGGACGCGAGGCGATCCGGGCCTATTGGGCGCGGGTGACCGCGGGCCAGCGCGACGTCGCCTTCGGCTATGACGGCCTCGTCTGCAGTGGCGACGAGGGCCTGTGCCACTGGACCGCCTCCTTCCTCACCGACCCCGGCGGCGACCGCATCCAGTTCGACGGCATCTTCCGCTGCCGCTTCGACGGCGCCGGCCAGGTCGCCACCTTCCGCGAATGGTGGCACATGAAGCTCACCCCCGCGGCGGAGCTGTAGCGGGACTGGGGACTGGGGACTCGGGATCGGAGGCAATCCCCGCCCTCACCTTCCCCTCCCCCATGGGGAGTTCAGCGGCTCTTTGGCCTGTCCGGGGGACAGGCCTGCCGCTGAACTGGTCGGGGTGAGGGGGTTCTGAGTTCCGGGATACTCTCGAACGCCGAACACCCCCACCCTGGCCCTCCCCCTCGAGGGGGAGGGAAAGAAGGGTGGAGGCGATTCCAGCTCAGGCCCGCTCCAGATCCCCGTGGAGCCGCGCCTCGACGGTCTCGAGCAGGCCCGAGGTGCGGTCGACCGGGAACGGCTCCAGCGCCTCTTCGCCGGGGAGTCCGACCTGGAACGAGGCGGAGGTGCGGCCCTCGCTGCCGTCGGGCAGCCGGTAGCGCGCATCGGCGACCACCACCGGCAGCACCGCTTCGCCCTCGCCGGTCTTGGGCAGCGCCAGCGCGGCCTCGACCCGGGCGCCGTCTCCGGCCGCGATCGTCACCTCCGAAAGCTTGGCGTCGGCCGGCGGCTCGATCAGCATCCGCTCCATCTCGGACTCGGCGGCCGAACCGGCGGCGAACATCCAGGTCGAGATGCGCACGTCCTCGGCCGGGACCGATCCGGTATTGCCGACGGTGAGCTCGAACTCGACCCGGGTCTCGTCGCCGGTCGTGCCGGCGCGGATCGGCCGCATCAGGAATTCGAGCCACGGCCGGCCCATCGGCGCCCGCGAGTCCGCGGCCAGCGCCTCGACGTCCGCGGCATCGGGCTCGGTGATCTCGACATGGTCGGCCGAAGCGACGGCCTCGGCCGGCTCTTCCCACGCCATCGACGAGTCGGCGGCCGGAGCGACGGCCGCGGTCGGCGCGACATAGGGCTCGGGCTCCTGCGCGATCGCCGGGGTGGCCAGCGCCGCCGCGGCGGCGGCCGGAGTGAAGTAAGCGAGGTCCGGGCGAGCCGGCGACGCCGGCTCCTCGACCGGATGATATTCGTCCTCATAGACCATCTCGTCGGAACGGCGACGGCGGCGCATCAGCATCCACGCGAACAGCCCCAGGCCGGCGACGCCGAGCGCGACGAGCAGCCACGGCCAGGCGCCGGTTCCTTCCGCCGGCATTTCGGTGGTCGCGGCAGGAAGATCGGCCGGCGGCGGGAGATCCACCGGCGGCGGCAGCGCGGCCGGCGGCGCCGGCGGCAAGGCGGTCTCGGCCACCGGAGCGGGCGCCGGAGCCCGAGCGGGCGTGTCGGCGGCCGGGGCCGCGCGGGCCGGAGCGCTCGTCCGGCGGGTCGCGGTGCCCGTCTCGGCACGCGTCCGGGCCGGCTCGGTCCGGGGCTGGGTCGCGGCCGGCGCTTCGGCGGCCGGGGCGGCTTCGATCCGCGGCGCGGGCGCCCGAACGACCGGCGGCGGCGCCAGGCTCACCGGTGCCGGTGCCGGCGCCGGTGCCGTCGCGGTCGGCGGCGGCGCATCGACCAGCGGCGGCGGCGACGCGGCCGGAGCCTGCCCGGAGGCGGGATTGAGGGGGAGAGCGATGCCGGCCAGGAGCAGGGCGATCGCGGTGCGATGGGTGCGGTTTGACTGTTTCATGACAGGACTAGAATGATTTTGGCGGCAGGCCGGGCTCCGTCCGCCGCACGAGTCCGAGCCGAAACGCCGGATTCGCGCGCCCAATGGAAGAATGTGGACTGGACAACGCTGGACTCCGCCGCAAACGGCCGCGAACGCCAACGCCGCGACTCAGACCGGTCCACGGCCGCGCCGGCGGCGTGAGGCGTTCGCCCGCCGCGCCTTGCCCGAGGGCTTTACATCACCCTGCCCCGCCCCTATATCGCGCTCCTCACCACAGCCTTTCGGAACAGGATGCGTCCTCGCGCCGCGCATTCCACGCATTGATCGGTTGGGGTTTCACAGGACGCTGAAGCTGCGGTTTTCCAGTTCGGAAGCCTGCGGCTTTTTGCGTTTGAGCGCTGCAGAGATTTTTGCATCCCGGTCCGTCCGGGATGTCGGCAGAACCAGATCCCGGCTCCTCGCCGGGACAGGGCAGAAGGCAGAAAACCCACATGGCGACCAAGGCAGCCCCGGCCCCCGAGCACCGCACCACCGCGTCCAAGCGCATCCGCAAGATCTTCGGCAACATCCACGAAGTGTCGGAGATGCCGAACCTGATCGAGGTTCAGCGCGAGAGCTACGAGCAGTTCCTCCGCTCGCGTCCGCAGGACGGCTATGTCTCCGGGCTGGAAAAGACGCTGCGCTCGGTCTTCCCGATCCGCGACTTCGCCGGCACCGCCGAGCTCGACTTCGTCCATTACGAGCTCGAGGATCCCAAATACGACGTCGACGAGTGCCGCCAGCGCGGCATGACCTATGCCGCGCCGATGCGCGTCACCCTGCGTCTCATCGTGTTCGAGGTCGATCCCGATACCGAGACCCGCTCCGTGCTCGATATCAAGGAGCAGGACGTCTACATGGGCGACATGCCGCTGATGACGAAGAACGGCACGTTCATCGTCAACGGCACCGAGCGCGTCATCGTCAGCCAGATGCACCGCTCGCCGGGCGTGCTGTTCGACCATGACCGCGGCAAGACCCACGCCTCGGGCAAGTATCTCTTCGCCGCCCGCGTCATCCCCTATCGCGGCTCGTGGCTCGACTTCGAGTTCGACGCCAAGGACATCGTCAACGTCCGCATCGACCGCAAGCGCAAGCTGCCGGTCACCGCCCTGCTCCACGCGCTCGACATGTCGAGCGAGGAGATCCTCAACACCTTCTACGACCGCGTCACCTATGTGCGCGGCGCCAATGGCTGGCAGGTGCCGTTCGTCGCCGAGCAATGGCGCGGCCAGAAGCCGATGTACGACATCGTCAACGGCGATTCCGGCGAGATCGTCTTCCCGGCCGGCCAGAAGATCAGCCCGCGCGCGGCCAACAAGGCGGCCAAGGATGGGCTTGCCAACCTCCTCATCCCGACCGAGGAGATTTTCGGCCGCTATTCCGCCTATGATCTCATCAACGAGTCGACCGGCGAGATCTACATCGAGGCCGGCGACGAGGTTTCCCCTGAGAATCTCGAGAAGCTCGACAAGGCCGGTATCGACCGGATCGAGCTGCTCGACATCGACCACGTCAATACCGGCGCCTGGATGCGCAACACGCTGAAGGCGGACAAGGCCGAGGACCGCGACCAGGCCCTCGCCGACATCTATCGCGTCATGCGCCCCGGCGAGCCGCCGACCCGCGAGACGGCCGAGGCTTTGTTCGCCGGCCTGTTCTTCGATCCGGAGCGCTACGACCTGTCGGCCGTCGGCCGCGTCAAATTGAACATGCGCCTCGATCTCGACGCCGAGGACACGGTGACCACCCTTCGCAAGGAGGACATCGTCGCCGTCGTGAAGACCCTGGTCGGCCTCAAGGACGGCAAGGGCGAGATCGACGACATCGACAATCTCGGCAACCGCCGCGTCCGCTCGGTCGGCGAGCTGCTCGAGAACCAGTATCGCGTCGGCCTGCTGCGCATGGAGCGCGCGGTGAAGGAGCGCATGTCTTCCGTCGACGTGTCGACGGTCATGCCGAACGACCTCATCAACGCCAAGCCGGCGGTGGCCGCGGTGCGCGAATTCTTCGGCTCGTCGCAGCTGTCGCAGTTCATGGACCAGACCAACCCGTTGTCCGAGGTCACCCACAAGCGCCGCGTCTCGGCGCTCGGGCCGGGCGGTCTCACCCGCGAGCGCGCGGGCTTCGAGGTCCGCGACGTCCATCCGACCCATTATGGCCGGATCTGCCCGATCGAAACTCCGGAAGGCCCGAATATCGGCCTGATCAACAGCCTCGCCAGCTTCAGCCGGGTCAACAAATACGGCTTCATCGAGACGCCGTATCGCAAGGTGATCGACGGCAAGGTGACGTCGGAGGTCGTCTATCTCTCCGCGATGGAGGAGGCGAAGCACACCATCGCCCAGGCCAATGCGGAATTGAACGAGGACGGCAGCTTCTTCGAGGAGATCGTCTCGTCGCGGCGCGCCGGCGACTTCCTCATGGCCCCGCGCGACCAGATCACCCTGATGGACGTGTCGCCCAAGCAGCTCGTCTCGGTCGCCGCCTCGCTGATTCCGTTCCTCGAGAATGACGACGCCAACCGCGCGCTGATGGGCTCGAACATGCAGCGCCAGGCAGTGCCGCTGGTCCGCGCCGAGGCGCCGTTCGTCGGCACCGGCATGGAGGAGACGGTCGCCCGCGATTCCGGCGCGGCGATCGCCGCCCGCCGGGCGGGCTATGTCGACCAGGTCGACGCCGCCCGCATCGTCATCCGCGCGACCGAGGACGTCGAGGCCGGCAAGTCCGGCGTCGACATCTACACGCTGATGAAGTTCCAGCGCTCGAACCAGAATACCTGCATCAACCAGCGTCCGCTGGTGAAGAAGGGCGACTTCGTCCGCAAGGGCGACGTCATCGCCGACGGTCCCTCGACCGACATGGGCGAGCTCGCGCTCGGCCGGAACGTGCTCGTCGCGTTCATGCCGTGGAACGGGTACAATTTCGAGGATTCGATCCTGATCTCCGAGCGGATCGTGAAGGACGACGTCTTCACCTCGATCCACATCGAGGAGTTCGAGGTGATGGCCCGCGACACCAAGTTGGGGCCGGAGGACATCACCCGCGACATCCCCAATGTCGGCGAGGAAGCGCTTCGCAACCTCGACGAGGCCGGCATCGTCTATATCGGCGCCGAGGTCGAGCCGGGCGACATCCTGGTCGGCAAGATCACGCCGAAGGGCGAGAGCCCGATGACTCCGGAGGAGAAGCTCCTGCGGGCGATCTTCGGCGAAAAGGCCTCCGACGTGCGCGACACCTCGCTGAGGCTGCCGCCGGGCGTCGCCGGCACGATCGTCGAGGTGCGCGTGTTCAACCGGCACGGCATCGACATCGACGACCGTACCCGCGCCATCCAGTCCGAGGAGAAGGACCGGCTCAGGAAGGACGCCGAGGACGAGCGCGCCATCCTCAAGCGCTCGACCTATGCGCGGCTTCGCGAGATGCTGCTCGGCCAGACCGCCACCGCGGCGCCGAAGGGCGTCAAGAAGGGCGGCGCGATCGACGCCGAGGCGCTCGACTCGGTCGAGCCGCACGAATGGTGGAAGTTCGCGGTCAAGGACGACAAGCGCCAGGCCGATCTCGAGGCGGTCCGCGCCCAGTATGACGAGGCCGAGGCCGCGATCCGCCGGCGCCTGGACGACCGCATCGAGAAGCTCGAGCGCGGCGACGAGTTGCCGCCGGGCGTGCTCAAGATGGTCAAGGTGTTCGTCGCGGTGAAGCGCAAGCTGCAGCCGGGCGACAAGATGGCCGGCCGCCACGGCAACAAGGGCGTGATCAGCCGCATCCTTCCGGAAGAGGACATGCCCTTCCTGGAGGACGGCACCCCCGCCGACATCGTCCTCAATCCGCTCGGCGTGCCGTCGCGCATGAATGTCGGGCAGATCTTCGAGACCCATCTCGGCTGGGCCGCGCGCGGCCTCGGGCTGCAGATCTCGGCGATGCTGGAGGATATCCGCCATCGCGCCGAGGGCCTGAACAGCGGCGACGTCGGCAAGGTCCGCGAGAAGCTCAAGGACATTTACGGTCCGAACTACCATGCCGATCTCGACGGCCGCGACGACGACCATCTGATGGAGCTGGCTTCCAACCTCGTCGCCGGCGTGCCGATGGGCACCCCAGTGTTCGACGGCGCCAAGGAAGCCGACGTGTCGGCGATGCTGAGCATGGCTGGCTTCGACGAGAGCGGCCAGGTCACCCTGTTCGACGGTCGCACCGGCGATGCCTTCGACCGCAAGGTGACGGTGGGCTACATCTACATGCTGAAGCTACACCATCTGGTCGACGACAAGATCCACGCCCGCTCGATCGGCCCGTACAGCCTCGTCACCCAGCAGCCGCTGGGCGGCAAGGCCCAGTTCGGCGGACAGCGCTTCGGCGAGATGGAGGTGTGGGCGCTCCAGGCCTATGGCGCCGCCTACACCCTCCAGGAGATGCTGACGGTGAAGTCGGACGACGTCATCGGCCGCACCAAGGTCTACGAGGCGATCGTCAAGGGCGACGACACGTTCGAGGCCGGCATCCCGGAGAGCTTCAACGTGCTGGTCAAGGAGATGCGCTCGCTCGGCCTCAACGTCGAGCTGAACAGCATCGTCGACACCGACGACGACCTCGCCGAGGCGGCGGAATAAGGAACTCCTCCCTCTCCCCTTCAGGGGAGAGGGCCGGGGAGAGGGGAAAGCGGGCCCGCCGGCACCGACATCCCCCTCTCCTTCGCCGCTGACGCGGCTCTTCCTCTCCCCTGAAGGGGAGAGGCGCTAGAGGAAGAAAAAGATGAACGAACTCACCAACTTCGCCAATCCGGTCGCCAAGCCGGAGACGTTCGACCAGATCAAGATCGGGATCGCTTCCCCCGAGCGGATCCGCAGCTGGTCGTTCGGCGAGATCAAGAAGCCGGAGACGATCAACTACCGGACGTTCAAGCCCGAGCGCGACGGCCTGTTCTGCGCCCGCATCTTCGGTCCGATCAAGGACTATGAGTGCCTGTGCGGCAAGTACAAGCGCATGAAGTACAAGGGCATCGTCTGCGAGAAGTGCGGCGTCGAGGTGACCGTCTCCAAGGTCCGCCGCGAGCGCATGGGCCATATCGAGCTGGCCGCGCCGGTCGCCCACATCTGGTTCCTGAAGTCGCTGCCGAGCCGCATCGGCCTGCTGCTCGACATGCAGCTCAAGCAGCTCGAGCGCGTCCTCTATTTCGAGAGCTACATCGTCACCGAGCCGGGTCTGACCCCGCTCGAGAAGTTCCAGCTGCTCACCGAGGACGAGCTGCTCGACGCCCAGGACGAATATGGCGAGGACGCCTTCACTGCCGGCATCGGCGCCGAGGCGGTCAAGCAGATGCTCATCGACCTCGACCTCGAGGGCGAACGCGAGCAGCTGCTCCAGGAGCTGGCCGAGACCAAGTCGGAGCTGAAGCCCAAGAAGATCATCAAGCGCCTGAAGGTCGTCGAGTCCTTCCTCGAATCCGGCAATCGCCCGGAATGGATGATCCTCGACGTCGTCCCGGTCATCCCGCCGGAGCTGCGTCCGCTCGTCCCGCTCGACGGCGGCCGCTTCGCGACGTCGGACCTCAACGACCTCTACCGTCGCGTCATCAACCGCAACAACCGCCTGAAGCGGCTGATGGAGCTGCGCGCGCCGGACATCATCGTCCGCAACGAGAAGCGCATGCTGCAGGAGGCGGTCGACGCCTTGTTCGACAATGGCCGCCGCGGCCGCACCATCACCGGTGCCAACAAGCGTCCGCTCAAGTCGCTGTCCGACATGCTTAAGGGCAAGCAGGGCCGGTTCCGCCAGAACCTGCTCGGCAAGCGCGTCGACTATTCGGGCCGCTCGGTCATCGTCACCGGTCCGGAGCTCAAGCTCCATCAGTGCGGCCTGCCCAAGAAGATGGCGCTCGAGCTGTTCAAGCCGTTCATCTACTCGCGCCTCGACGCCAAGGGTCTCTCCATGACCCTGAAGCAGGCGAAGAAGTGGGTCGAGAAGGAGCGCAAGGAAGTCTGGGACATCCTCGACGAGGTGATCCGCGAGCATCCGGTGCTGCTCAACCGCGCGCCGACGCTCCATCGCCTCGGCATCCAGGCGTTCGAGCCGGTGCTGATCGAGGGCAAGGCGATCCAGCTCCACCCGCTGGTCTGCGCCGCCTTCAACGCCGACTTCGACGGCGACCAGATGGCCGTGCACGTCCCGCTGAGCCTCGAGGCCCAGCTGGAAGCGCGCGTGCTGATGATGTCGACCAACAACATCCTCTCGCCCGCCAACGGCAAGCCGATCATCGTGCCCTCGCAGGACATGGTGCTCGGTCTCTATTATCTGTCGATGGAGCGTGAGGGCGAACCCGGCGAGGGCTCGCTGCTGGCCGACATGGCGGAGGTCCATCAGGCGCTGTTCAACCGCACTGTGACCTTGCACACCAAGATCGTCAGCCGCGTCCCGCAGACGGACGAGCAAGGCAACACCCACATGAGGCGCTTCGAGACGACGCCGGGCCGCATGCTGCTCGGCGAGACGCTCCCGAAGAGCCACAAGGTGCCGTTCGAGACCGTCAACCGTCTCCTCACCAAGAAGGAGATCGCCGACGTCATCGACATCGTCTACCGCCACACCGGCCAGAAGGAGACGGTGCTGTTCGCCGACGCCATCATGGCGCTGGGCTTCCGTCACGCGTTCCGCGCCGGCATCTCGTTCGGCAAGGACGACATGATCATCCCGCACGAGAAGGAGACCCTCGTCGAGGAGACCCGCAACCTCGTGAAGGATTACGAGCAGCAATATCAGGACGGCCTGATCACGCAGCAGGAGAAGTACAACAAGGTGATCGACGCCTGGAGCCGCTGCGGCGACCAGGTCGCGAACGCGATGATGGAGAAGATCAAGGCCCAGCCGAAGGACGAATCCGGCCGGATGGCGCCGATCAACTCGATCTACATGATGGCCCATTCGGGCGCCCGCGGCTCGCAGGCGCAGATGAAGCAGCTCGCCGGCATGCGCGGCCTGATGGCCAAGCCGTCGGGCGAGATCATCGAGACGCCGATCATCTCGAACTTCAAGGAAGGCCTCACCGTCCTCGAATATTTCAACTCCACCCACGGCGCCCGCAAGGGTCTGGCCGACACCGCATTGAAGACGGCGAATTCGGGCTACCTGACCCGCCGTCTCGTCGACGTCAGCCAGGATTGCGTCATCGTCGAGGAGGATTGCGGCACCGAGAACAGCCTCGACATGCGTGCGATCGTCCAGGGCGGCGCGGTCATCGCCTCGCTCGGCGAGCGCATCCTGGGCCGCACCCCGGCCGAGGACATCGTCGACGACAAGACGGGTGAGACGATCGTCCGCGAGGGCGAGCTGATCGACGAGGCCGCCGCGCTTCGAATCGACGAGCTCGGCATCCAGTCGGTGAACATCCGCTCGCCGCTGGTCTGCGAAAGCGAGATGGGCGTGTGCGGCCGCTGCTACGGGCGCGATCTCGCCCGCGGCACGCCGGTCAATATCGGCGAGGCGGTCGGCGTCATCGCCGCCCAGTCGATCGGTGAGCCGGGCACCCAGCTGACGATGCGGACCTTCCACATCGGCGGCGCCGCCCAGCTCAACGAGACGTCGAGCCTCGAGGCGGCGGTCGACGGCACGATCGAGCTTCGCGATCTGCCGACGATCATCGACCCGCGCGGCCGGCGGATCGCCATGGCCCGCAACGGCGAGCTCGCCATCGTCGACATGGACGGCCGCGAGCGGGCGTCGCACCGCATTCCCTACGGTGCGCACCTGATGGTCGACCATGGCCACATCGTGACCAAGGGCGACCGCATCGCCGAGTGGGATCCGTTCATGATGCCGGTCATCACCGAGAAGGGCGGCGTGGTGAAGTTCCAGGATCTGATCGAGGGCAAGACGCTCACCGAGCAGACCGACGAGGCCACCGGCATCGCCCAGCGCGTCGTCACCGAGTATCGCGGCACCAGCCGGGCGAAGGAGGATCTGCGTCCGCGCATCACCCTCCTCGACGAGTCGAGCGGCGAGGCCGCCCGCTACATGCTCGCTCCCGGCGCGATGCTGTCGGTCGAGGACGGCCAGCGCGTCGAGGGCGGCGAGGTTCTCGCCCGCGTCTCGCGTGAAGCCGCCAAGACCCGCGACATCACCGGCGGTCTGCCGCGCGTCGCCGAGCTGTTCGAGGCGCGCAAGCCCAAGGAGAATGCGATCATCGCCAAGGTCTCCGGCCGGATCGCCTTCGGCAAGGACTATAAGGCCAAGCGCAAGATCGCGATCATCCCCGAGGAGGGCGGCGATCCGGTCGAGTATCTGGTGCCCAAGTCGAAGGTCATCGACGTGCAGGAAGGCGATTTCGTCAAGCGCGGCGACAATCTGATCGGCGGCTCACCCGATCCGCACGACATCCTCGAGGTGCTCGGCGTCAAGGCACTGGCGGAATATCTCGTGTCGGAGATCCAGGAGGTCTATCGTCTCCAGGGCGTGAAGATCAACGACAAGCATATCGAGGTGATCGTCCGCCAGATGCTCCAGAAGGTCGAGATCACCGAGAGCGGCGACTCCACCTTCCTGGTCGGCGAGCAGGTCGACCGGCAGGAGATGAACGAGGCCAATGCCAAGCTGAAGGCGCAGAAGAAGAAGCTGGCCGAAGGCAAGCCGGTGCTGCTCGGCATCACCAAGGCGAGCCTGCAGACCCGCAGCTTCATCTCCGCCGCCTCCTTCCAGGAGACGACCCGCGTCCTCACCGAGGCTTCGGTGCAGGGCAAGATCGACAGCCTGGAAGGCCTCAAGGAGAATGTCATCGTCGGCCGCCTCATCCCGGCGGGCACCGGTGCGGGCATGAAGCGGATGCGGGTGACGGCCTCGTCGCGCGACGCCGCCCTTCGCGCCCAGCATCGCGCCATCCAGGAGGCCCTCTACGCGCCGAACAGCGCCGCCGAGGAGCATGAGGCCGAATTGGCCCAGGGTCTGGAAGCGGCGATCAACGCCGATCCCCTCGCCGAGGTGACGGCGAGCGGCCACGGCACCGACGCCGATGCCGGCGACTATCTGAAGGCTGCCGCCGAGGAGGAGTGATCCTCCCCGCCACGGCAAGCCACGAAGCGCCCCGCCGAGCGATCGGCGGGGCGTTTTCGTGAGGAGAGACAGGGATGAAGGAAGCACTGACCCTCGTCATGCTGGTCCTGCTGATCGCACCGGTCCTGCTCGGCGTCCGGCGGGTGCGGCGGATGCTCGATCAGGCGGCGAAGAGTGCCGCCAAACCTCGACCGACGGACGACGACTCCGGCCCCGCCTGACCGCACCGACGAGCAAACACCCCCCTTCCGTCGCCCCTGCGAAGGCAGGGGCCCAAGCTGAGCTGCCGAAAGCTGCGGCGCGAACGACTAGGCGGCATGGGCCCCTGCCTCCGCAGGGGCGACGAGGGTTTGTTTCTCACGCTCCCCTCAAGACCGGCAGCGGCCGATTGTCGAAGGGCCCAAACCGAGGCATCCTGACATTGCGATGAGATCGATCCTGCTTCTAGCAGTCGTGGTCGCAGGCTGTGCGACGCCGCTTCCCAGCCCCGCCCTTTGCGATATGCCGCCGCGCGTTGCCGGCTGGAACGGGACATCGGTCAACTGGACCGGTGTCGTGATCAGCGCACCGTCACACGGGATCATGCTTGCCTGCGAGCACCATCTGAGCGGTATCGCAATGGACTGGGACGACGAGACCATCGGAGCATCGAGGTTTGAGCAGGCCCTCCGCGCGCATGCTTTCGAACCAGGCTTGCTCCGCATCGAGGTGGAAGGTCGCCTGGGACGATCCTACGGACCTGGTCCTTTCGGACTGTCGCAGGATCCGCCCCTGCTGAGGCTCGACGCTGTCAGCAGCGTCGAATGGTTACCGATGACCCAGGAGGAGGTGGCTCGTCGCCTCGACCAAACTCGCTAGCGGACACCCCCTTCCCCGTCGCCCCTGCGAAGGCAGGGGCCCAAGCGGTGCCGGCGAACGCCGCGGCATGGGCAGAGAGTCGGCAGGGGCCCCTGCCTTCGCAGGGGCGACGAAGGGTTCGCGAACCCTATTCCGGCAGGACCGCCGTCCCGGCGATGGCGAAGCTCGCAGCCACACCCGCGGTCTCGGGGAATCCGGCGCGGACGTTCGGCTGGCCGCCACCGATCCAGAGATCGACGCGGCCTGGCACGAGCCGCCGCACCCCCTGCTCGTCGACCAGGCTCAGGGTGCGCTCGTCGAGGGTGAAGGTGACCCGCTCGGTCCGCCCCGGCTCGAGCGGGATCCGCCTGACGCCGGCCAGGGCGCGGATCGGTGCGCCTTCGACACCCGGCCGGCTCAGATAGAGCTGCACCACCTCGTCGCCGGCGCGGCTGCCGGCATTGGTGACGTCGACCGAGATCTCCACCGTCTCGCCGGCGCGGACCCGGGCGCGGGAGAGACGGGGCCGGCCGTAGGCGAAGCGCGTGTAGGACAGGCCGTAGCCGAACGGATACAGCACCTCGCCGCCGAAAAAGCGGTAGGTCCGCCCCACCATGCGATAGTCGGCGAAGGGCGGCAGATCGTCCGCCGAGCGGTAGAAGGTGACGGGCAGCCGCCCCGCCGGGCTGAAATCGCCGGCAATGGCGCGGGCGACCGCGTCGCCCCCCTGCCCGCCCGGATACCAGGCCTCCAGGATCGCCGCGACGTTTCGGTCCGCCCAGTTCACGGCGAGGGCGCTGCCGTTCATCAGCACGAGGATGACAGGCGTGCCCGTCGCCTGCACCCGCTCGAGCAGCCGCTGCTGGGCCGCCGGCAGGTCGAGGCCGGTGCGGTCGCCGCCCGAAAAGCCCTCGACCGGCAGCGGCATCTCCTCGCCCTCGAGCTGGGCGGTAAGGCCGGCGACGAACACGACGAGGTCGGCCATGTGCGCGCCCTCGACCGCGGCGGCGGCCTCGGGATCGCTCGGCACGCTCCACAGCAGCCGCTCGTCGCCGTCCGGCTGGCGCTGGAAGGCCTCGACCCGCAGCTTATGGGTCCGGCCCGCCGCGAGGGTCACGCGGCCGGTAGCGACCGAGGGCCGCCAGTCGACGCCCCAGGCATCGACGATCAGCCGGTCGTCGACCCAGATCCGGTAGCCGCCGTCGGCATCGTAGCGCAGCACATAATCCCCGTCCTCGGGCGCGCGCAGGAAGCCGGTCCAGCGCACCGCCCCGCTCTGCATCTCCCCCGACCAGGCGAAGGCGATCTCGGGCACCACGGCCGAGCGGACAGGCGCGCCGGCGAGGTCGCGACCGGCGAAATGCTCCGCCCTCGCCCCCCGGCGCCGGCAGCCGGCATCGGCGCAGAGCGCCGATCCGGGCACGGGGACGAGTGACGGACCGACCAGCCCCGATCCCGCGAAATGGCTCACCTGCGCGTCCGGGAAGCGCCGCCGGATCCCGCCCAGCACCGTCACCGGCTGCGACGGCTCGCCATTGTAATTGCCGACCAGGGCGGCGCGGCTGTCGGCGTTCGGCCCGATCACCGCGATCCGGCGGGGCGCGGCACGCAGCGGCAGCAGGTCGCCCTCGTTCCTCAGCAGGACCAGCGATCGCTCGGCGGACGACAGTGCCAGCGCGCGATGCGCGTCGGTGTCGTAGTCGCGGGCGGTGATGCCCGGAAAGACCCGCGCCGGATCGTCGAACTGGCCTAGCCGCATGCGCGCGGTGAACAGCCGGACCAGCGACCGGTCGATGACCGCTTCGTCGAGCAGGCTGCCTCGCACGGCCCGGACGATATGGTCGATCTCGCTCGCGCCGCCGCAGATCAGGTCCATTCCCGCCTCGAACGCGGCGGCGACGCCCGCCTCGGGCGTCGCGCGATAGCCGTGATGGTCGGCGCGGTAGATGTCGGCGACCGCCTCGCAATCCGACACGACATAGCCGCCGAAGCCCCATCTTTGCCGCAAATAGGTGGTCAGCAGCCGCTCGCTCGCGCAGGCCGGCACGCCGTGGACGGCATTGTAGGCACACATCAAGGATTGCGCCCCGCCCTCCATCACTGCCGCGCGGAAGGCCGGCAGATAGGTGTCGGCGAGATCGCGGGCGGTGGGGTGGATGTCGTCGCGGTGCCGGCTCGCCTCCGGGCCGCTATGCACCGCGAAATGCTTGGGAGTGGCGACGGTGCGGAGATAGGAGGGGTCGTCGCCCTGAAGGCCGCGGACGAAGGCGATCCCGAGGCGCGAGGTCAGATGGGGATCCTCGCCATAGGTCTCCTGTCCCCGTCCCCAGCGCGGGTCGCGGAAGATGTTGATGTTCGGCGACCAGACGGTGAGGCCGCCGAACCAGTCGGACCCGCCGAAGCGGTGCCGTTCGGCCAGATGCTTGGCCCTGAACTCGATCCCGATCACGTCGGCGACGGCCTCGACATGCTCGGCGTCGAAGGTCGCCGCCAGCCCGATCGCCTGGGGGAAGACGGTCGCATGGCCGGCGCCGGCGACGCCGTGCAGCCCCTCGTTCCACCAATTATATTCGCGTATCCCCAGCCTCGGGATCGCGGGGGCATCGTTGACGAGCTGCGAGGCCTTCTCCTCCAGCGTCATCCGGCCGACCAGGTCGCGCGCCCTTTCCTCGAACGATCGATCGGTATCGCGATAGGTCGGCACGCTGGCGCCGGGCAGCTGGGCCGCGGTGGGCACTCCGCCCGCCGCCGCCAGCGCGGCCCACAGGACGATCAGTCCGCGTCTCCTCATCGGCCCCCTTCCCTCTTCCCGATCGTGATTCTCACATCGAGGATTGCGTGTCGTCGAGCGCCAGCTCGACGAGCAGGCGCATCGCCGCGCTCGCCGCCTCGCCGTCCCCGGCGACGATCGCATCATGGACGCGGACATGGTCCGGCAGCGGATCGCGGGGCAGCGCCCGCGCCCTTTGCTTGAACTGTGTGGTCCAGCCCACCGCCGCGGCGATGCTGGCGCTCAAGGTGATCAGCGCCTCGTTATGCGTCGCCTGGAGGATGGCGTCGTGAAAGTCGCGGTCGGCGGCGCGCCCGGCATCGGTGCCGAGCGTGTGGCGCCGCATCCCGGCGATCGCCGCCTTCATCGCCTTGAGGTCGTCCTTGTCGCGGCGCTCCGCGGCCAAGCGGGCGGCCGCCGGCTCGACGATGGCGCGCAGCTCGAACAGGTCGCGCACGAAGCCGATATCGGGCTCGCCGGAGAAGGCCCAGGCCAGCACGTCGGGGTCGAGCAGGTTCCAGCGGCTCCTCGGCAGCACCCGCGTCCCGGCCTTGGTGCGGCTTTCCACCAGCCCCTTGGCGGTGAGCACCTGGACCGCCTCGCGATAGGCGCTGCGCGACACGTCGAGCGCCGCGGCGTGGGCGATCTCGCCGGCGAGCCGCTCGCCCGGCGCGATCCGGCCGGAGACGATCGCGGTGCCGAGATAATGGGCGACCGCGCCGCGAAGCCGGCGCCCGGTGCCGTGTCGCGCCGCGCCGCGCGGGTCCGGCTCGGATTTACGCTGCTGCGGCACGGGCGATCGACCTCCGGCTGTTGGGCCTTCCTTCTGCAGCATCGATGGCCAAACTCAAGTTCCGGGGGCTTGAAGCGCCGAAAAATATGTCTGACTAAACGGAATGGAGAAAGTGGCCGCGGCGCGGCTGTGCGGAGGCAGGACCAATGGCGTTGCGGCTCGTCCAGTATCGAGGAAAGGACGGAGCGCGGCGGGTCATCGCCGCGCGCGAAGACGAGGCGAGCTTCGTCGCCGGCGCCACCGACATCCGCTCGCTGGCGGCCCGCGCGATCGCCGACGGACTGGGGCTCGCCGAGCTGGTCGACCGGATCGGACTCGAAGGCTCGGTCGATCTGGAGGCCGAGCTTGCCGCCGGGACTCTGATCGCGCCGATCGACCATGACGATCCGGCGCACCTGACCCTGACCGGCACCGGCCTCACCCATCTCGGTTCGGCCGAGGGCCGCGACCGGATGCACCGCCAGGCCGCGGCCGAGGGCCAGACCGATTCCATGCGGATGTTCCTCGAAGGCGTCGCGGGCGGGAAGCCGGCGCCGGGCGCGGTCGGCCAGCAGCCCGAATGGTTCTACAAGGGCGACGGCACGATGCTCGTCGGCCCGGGCGGCATGCTGGATATGCCCGCTTTCGCCCAGGACGGCGGCGAGGAGCCCGAGCTCGCCGGGCTCTACCTTGTCGGCCCCGACGGCACGCCGCACCGGCTCGGCCTGTGCCTCGCCAACGAGTATAGCGACCACGTCACCGAGCGGCACAATTATCTGTGGCTGGCCCATTCGAAGCTACGCCAGGCCGCGCTCGGCCCCGAGCTGCTCGTCGGCGATCCGCCCGAGGACGTGCGCGGCTCGAGCCGGATCGTCCGCGACGGCGCGATCCTGTGGGAGAAGCCGTTCCTGACCGGCGAGGCGAACATGTCGCACAGCCTCGCCAATCTCGAGCATCACCATTTCAAATATCCTTTGTTCCGCCGCCCCGGCGACGTCCACGTCCATTTCTTCGGCACCGCGACCCTCTCCTTCGCCGACGGCATCCGCACCGAGCCCGGCGACATTTTCGAGATCGAGGCGCCCCCCTTCCGCCTGCCGCTACGCAACCTCCTCGCGCGGCGCCCCGAGGAGGCGGTGACGGTGCGGAAGCTCTGACCCTCTTCGTCTTCCTGGCGATCCCCCGCGTCATCCTGGCGAAAGCCAGGATCTCCCTTCTCATCACCTTCCCGCGAAAGCAGCCTCAAGGCATTGAGATCCCAGCTTCCGCTGGGATGACGAAGGAGGGGCTGACGCCTGGACGGTCGCTAATGATTGTCCCGCGGCAGGCCTCTGGTCTGGGCGATGCGCTGATAGGCCTCGGCGCCTTCCAGGATCGCGCCTTTGCTTGGCTGGCCGACGAGCGCCCGCTGGATCTCCTGCCACGGGGTCTGCGATGGCGGATAGGGATAGCCGCCTTGCGCCTCCAGCGCTTGGCGCCGCTCGGTCAGCTCGTCCTCGCCCAGCAGCACGTCGACCCGGCCCGCTTTGAGGTCGACGCGGACCCGGTCGCCGGTCCGCAGCAAGGCGAGCCCGCCATTCGCCGCCGCCTCGGGCGAGGCGTTGAGAATCGAGGGGCTGCCGCTGGTGCCCGACTGGCGGCCGTCGCCGATGCACTGGAGGGCGTCGATGCCCGCGGCGATGAGATAATCGGGCGGGCGCATGTTCACCACTTCCGCGGCGCCCGGATAGCCGACCGTCCCGGCGCCCCGCATGACCAGCATCGTCTCGGGCGTGATCGCCAGCGCCGGGTCGTCGATCCGGCGGCGATACTCCTCCGGCCCGTCGAACACGACCACCGGCCCTTCGAACGCCTCCGGATCGTCGGGATCGGAGAGATAGCGGTCGCGAAAGGAGTCCGAGATCACGCTGGTCTTCATGATCGCCGATTCGAACAGATTGCCGGTGAGGACGATGAAACCGGCATCGGCCATGAGCGGACGCTCATAGGGCCGGATCACCGCCTCGTCCTCGATGAGCGCGTCCCGGTTGTTGTCTCCGATCGAGCGGCCGTTCACCGTCAGCGCGTCCTCGTGGATGAGCCCGTGGCGCATGAGCTGGGCGATGACCGCGGGTACCCCGCCGGCGCGGTAGAAATCCTCGCCGAGATATTCGCCGGCGGGCTGGAGGTTGACCAGCAGCGGCACCCGGTGTCCCTTGGACTGCCAGTCCTTGAGCGGCAGCTCGACGCCCATCTGGCGGGCGATGGCGATGACGTGGATCGGCGCGTTGGTCGATCCGCCGATCGCCGAATTGACCCGGATCGCATTGTCGAAGGCCGCGGGCGTGAGGATGTCGGAGGGCTTCAAATCCGCCTCGACCATCTCGACGATCCGCTTTCCGGTCCGGTAGGCGATCTCCTGCCGGTCGCGATAGGGCGCCGGGATCGCGGCGGAGCCGGGCAGCGACATGCCAAGCGCCTCGGCGAGCGCGTTCATCGTCGTCGCCGTGCCCATCGTGTTGCAATAGCCGGTCGACGGTGCCGAGGAGGCGACCAGGCGGATGAAGGCCGCGGCGTCGATCTCGCCGGCGGCGAGCATCGCGCGCGCCCTCCACACGATCGTGCCCGATCCCGTCCGCTCGCCCTTGTACCAGCCGTTGAGCATCGGACCCACCGACAGGGCGATCGCCGGGATGTTCACCGTCGCCGCCGCCATCAGGCAGGCCGGCGTCGTCTTGTCGCAGCCGATCGTCAGCACCACGCCGTCGATCGGATAGCCGTAGAGCGTCTCGACCAGCCCGAGATAAGCGAGGTTGCGGTCCAGCCCCGCGGTCGGCCGCTTGCCCGTCTCCTGGATCGGATGGACGGGGAACTCGATCGCGATTCCGCCGGCTTCGCGAATGCCCTCGCGGACCCGTTCCGCCAGCACCAGATGGTGGCGGTTGCAGGGCGACAGGTCCGATCCGGTCTGGGCGATGCCGATGATCGGCTTTCCCGATTGCAGCTCCTCGAGGCTCAGCCCGAAATTGAGGTAGCGCTCCAGATAGAGGGCGGTCATGTCGACATGGCCGGGATCGTCGAACCAGGCCCGCGATCGCAACGGACGTCTGCTCATGCCTGGGTCCTCAAGGCAGCGTCGACACGCGATAGATCATCACGTGGCGATAGGTCGTCCCCGGATCGACCCGCGCCGAGGGGAAGGCCGGCTGGTTCGGCGAGTCGGGGAAGGTCTGTGGCTCGAGCGCGATGCCGTCGCCCATGCGGTAGAGATGCCCGCCCTTGCCGACGAGGGTCCCGTCCAGGAAATTGCCGGTATAGACTTGCAGCCCGGGTTCGGTGGTGAGCACTTCCAGCACCCGGCCCGATCCCGGATCCTCGAGACGCGCCGCCAGCCCGGGCTCCGCGGTCCGTCCCTTGTCGAGCGCAAAATTGTGATCGTAGCCGCGCCCGATCCGGATCTGCGCGTCGCGGCCGTCGCGTATGTCCTGGTCGATCGGACGTCCTTCGCGGAAATCGAACACCGTCCCCTCCACCGGCCGCAGCTCGCCGGTCGGGATGAGCCTTTCGTCGACCGGCGTGAAGGCGCGCGCCGGGATGGTCAGCCGGTGCCCGGCGGTGCCGCCCGGCGCCCCCTCGCCGGCGAGATTGAAGATGGCATGGTTGGTGAGGTTGACGATGGTCGGCGCGTCGGTCGCCGCCTCGAAGGCGATGCCGAGTTCGCCCGCCTCGTTGAGCGTATAAGTGACCGTGACCTCGAGCCGGCCGGGATAGCCCTGGTCGCCGTCCGGGCTGGCCAGAGCGAGCACCACCCGCGCCACCGGCCCGTTGTCCACCGAGACGATCCGCCAGTTCCTCTTGTCGAAGCCCTCGGCCCCGCCGTGCAGCGAATTGGTCGTGTCGTTGGCCGACAGGCTGTAGGTCCGGCCGTCGAGCGCGAACCGGGCGCCGGCGATGCGGTTGGCGTAGCGGCCGACGGTGACACCGAAATAATTGGGCCGGCTCTGATAGCTTTCGACATCGTCATGGCCGAGCACGACGTCCGCCAGCCGGCCCTGCCGGTCCGGCGCGCGCAGCGACTGCAGGGTCGCGCCGTAGCTCAGGATCCGCGCCGAGACGCCGGCCGCATTGGAGAGGGTGACCGCCTCGACCCTCGTCCCGTCGGCGAGCGTCCCCGCGCTCGAGCGTTCCGCTTCCGTCGCCCGCGCCGTGCCCGCCCAGGCGAGCATCGCCGCCGCGGCGACCACCGCCCCCCTCGCCATCCCCATCCTTCTCTCCCGCACGTCATGGCCGTTGACGGCCTTCCGCGCATTTTATAGTCAGACAAAAAAAGAGCAAGCAACTGACCCTAAAGTAGCAGGATCGCGCTGAGGCGTTGGTTGCACGGGCCGTACCCTCTCCCCCCTTGTGGGGGAGAGTTGGAGAGGGGGGTGCGCGACATTGTCGCGCGCCGGCCGGAGGCCGGCACCCCCACCCCGGCCCTCCCCACAAGGGGGAGGGAGGTTCGGCGCGGTGCTTCATAACGCGATCCCCGGCCAAATCGGGGACGCCAGGGGGAGGACGATATGGGCGCCGCACCGGTGACTCCGCCAGCAGCCGGGTCCGGAGCGCTCGCGCGCGCCGACTACACCCCTGCGCTGACCTTGCTGGCGAGCCTGTTCTTCATGTGGGGCTTCATCACGGTCATCAACAATGCGCTGCTGCCGCACCTGCGCAGCGTGTTCGTGCTCGACTACACCCGGACCACGCTGATCGAGAGCGTCTGGTTCATCGCCTATTTCGTCGCCTCCATCCCGTCGGCGAAGCTGATCGAGCGGATCGGCTACCAGCGCGCCATCGTCGTCGGCCTTGCTATCATGGCGGCCGGCGCGCTGATGATGGTGCCGGCCGCCTGGCTGCCCTCCTACGGCTTCGTGCTGGTGGCCCTGTTCGTCATCGCGAGCGGCATCACCCTGCTCCAGGTCGCGGCCAACCCGTACGTCGCGGTGATCGGCCCGCCCGAGACCAGCTCGTCGCGCCTCAACCTCGTCCAGGCCTTCAATTCGCTCGGCACGACATTGGCGCCTCTGTTCGCCGGCTATCTCATTCTCGGCCGTTCGACTGGCGGCACCGCCGAGGCCGGCGTCCAGCTGACCGAGGCCGAGCGCTATGCCGATGCCCAGTCGGTGATCCTGCCCTACATCATCGTCGCCGCCGTCCTGGTCCTGCTCGCCATTGTCATCGCGCGCTTCCCGCTGCCGGCGATCGGACGGGCGACGCAGCGTGTCGCGCGCGCGCAGCGCGAGGCGCTGTCGCTGTGGCGGCACCGCAATCTCGTCTTCGGCGTGCCGGCCATCTTCATCTACCTGATCGCCGAGATCGGCGTCGCCAACCTGTTCATCAACTTCGTGTCGCAGCCGGACATCGCCGCGATCACCCACGAGCAGGCCGCCCGCTATCTGGCCCTGCTCTGGGGCGGGATGATGGTCGGCCGCTTCCTCGGCAGCGTGCTGATGAAGCGCTTCGCGGCGGAGCATGTGCTCGCCGCCTTCTCCGTCGGCGCGCTGGCGGTGACGCTCGTCACCACCTTCGCCCACGGTCCGATCGCCATGTGGTCGCTGATCCTGGTCGGCTTCTTCCACTCGATCATGTTCCCGACCATCTTCACGCTCGGGATCAAGGGCCTCGGGCCGTTGACCGAGGAAGGCGCCGGGCTCCTCATAATGGCGATCGCCGGCGGCGCGCTCGTCGTCGTCCAGGGCTGGCTCGCCGATCTCTACGGCCTGCAATGGTCGTTTCTGCTGACCGCGGCCTGCGAGGTCTATGTCCTGTTCTACGCGCTCTGGGGCTGCCGGCCGACCCACGCTTTGCCCGACCCGGAGCCGGAGCCGGAGGCGGCATGATCATGAGGATGACACGCAGCGCCGCGGGCTGGGCCTTCGCTCTCGCCGCCTTCATCGCCCTGGCCGCGGCGGCGGCGCCGGCCGCGGCCCAGCCGCAGGGCGGGGACGAGGCGATCGCCCTCGCCCTTCGCCCCGGCCAGGAGGGGCCGACGATCAGCCGCCACCTGTTCGGTCAGTTCGCCGAGCATCTCGGCACCGGCATCTATGGCGGAGTCTGGGTGGGCGAGGAGTCGCCGATTCCGAACGTGCGCGGCATCCGCAGCGACGTCGTCGCGGCGCTGCGCGCGCTGCGCGTGCCCAACGTGCGCTGGCCGGGCGGCTGCTTCGCCGACGAATATCACTGGCGCGACGGCATCGGCCCACGAGCCCAGCGGCCTACCACGCTCAATCCCAATTGGGGCGGAGTGACCGAATCCAACCAGTTCGGCACCCACGAATTCTTCGACTTCGTCGATCAGATCGGCAGCGAGGCCTATGTCTCGCTCAACCTTGCCACCGGCTCGCCGCGCGAGGCGGCGGAGTGGCTCGAATATATGACGACGCCGCAGCCGACGCGGCTCGGGCGGGAGCGCGCCGCCAATGGCCGCGCGGACCCCTATCGCCTCCTCCTTCTCGGCCTCGGCAACGAGAGCTGGGGCTGCGGCGGCGCGATGAGCGCGGACCATTATGTCGAGGAGATGAAGAGCTACGCGCGCTTCGCCCGCAACTTCAATCCGGATCAGACGGGCGAGAATGCCATGCGCCGCATCGCCGTCGGCCCGGACGGGGCGAGCACGGCTTATACCGAGGCGGTGATGCAGGCCTGGCGCGACAAGGTGTGGAGCTGGGACATAGAAGGCATCTCCCTCCATTATTACACCACCGGCGGCTGGCCGCCGAGCTACGACAGCGCCCGCTTCGGCACGCGCGAATATGCCGCCCTGATCGCCGAGACGCTCAATATCGACCGGCTGATCTCGACCCATGCCGCGATCATGGATCGCCATGATCCGGAGAGAAGGATCGGCCTCTATGTCGACGAATGGGGCGTCTGGCTGGCGCCGCTGCCGGGCACCAATCCCGGCTTCCTCCAGCAGCAGAGCACATTGCGCGACGCCGTCATCGCCGCGCTCAACCTCAACATCTTCGCCCGTCATGCCGAGCGGGTCCGAGGCGCCAACATCGCCCAGATGGTGAACGTGCTGCAGCCGATGATCTTCACCGACGGCCCGCGCATGGTGCTGACTCCGACCTATCACCTGTTCCGGATGTACGTGCCGTTCCAGGAGGCCCGCTTCGTCCCGCTGCAGCTCGCCGCTGGAACCTACCGGCACGGCGACCTCAGCTTGCCGCGCCTCGACGCGATCGCGGCGCGCGCCGCCGACGGCGCGCTGTGGCTCGCCGTCACCAATGTCGATCCCGAGCGCCCGGCAAGCTTGTCGCTGAACGTGGAAGGGATGCACCTGCGCTCGGCCGCCGGCGAAGTGCTGACCGCGCCGCGGGTCGATTCGCACAACAGCCTCGATGCCCCCGATGCCGTCCGGCCGCGGCCGATCGCGGCGCGGGTGGACGGGACCGCGCTTCGCCTCGATCTGCCCGCAACATCGGTGGCCGTGCTCCGCCTCGAGGCCGAGCGGTGACCGGCGTGGCGCCGACCCGACCGGCAACCTCCAGGAGATAAGCGTGACCATCCTGCGCCTGTCGAACCCGGTTTCCGATCGGCTCCGGCGCGCGGCGGTGCCCCTCGCCGCCGTCGCCCTCGCCGCATCGCTCGCTTTCGCTTCGCCGGCGCGGGCGCAGGACGACCGGATGATTCCGACCGAGATTCCGAGCCAGCCCGGTGCGCTGACGCTCGACACCGGCCCTCTGCCCGGTGCGACCGCGACCGAGACCTGGCACCGCCAATATGGCAGCCTGTTCGCGCGCAACGTCACCGTCGCGACCCTGACCCCCTTCCTCCCCGATCCGGCGCGCGCGACCGGCGCCGCCGTGATCGTCGCGCCCGGCGGCGGCTTTCGACAGCTGTCGATGGAGAATGAAGGCTGGAACGTCGCCCGCGCGCTGGCCGAACGCGGCGTCGCCGCCTTCGTGCTCAAATATCGCCTGAACCCGACACCGGCGGACATGGAAGGATTCGAGCGCTCGATGCGCGAGATGTTCGCCGGCGCCGCACGGCCGCCGCGGCCGTCGCCTGACGAGGCGATCGCCGGCATCGCGCCGCAGATCGCCGACGCGCGCGCCGCTTTCGCCCTCGTCCGGTCGCGCGCCGGGGAATGGCGCATCGACCCCGACCGCGTCGGCATGGTCGGCTTCTCGGCCGGAGCGATGCTGACCCTGGCGACCGCGCTCACCGAACGGGGCGCCGGCCCCGCCTTCATCGGCAATATCTATGGCCCGATCTCGTCGGTCGCCGTTCCCGCCGACGTGCCGCCGATGTTCGTCGCCCTCGCCGCCGACGATCCCTTGTTCGGCCAAGGCGGCTTCGGGATCGTCGAAAGCTGGCGGGCGGTCGGGCGGCCGGTCGAATTCCACCTCTACGAGCAAGGAGGCCACGGCTTCGGCATGTATCCGAAGCCGACGACCAGCACCGGCTGGTTCGATGCCTTCGTCCGCTGGCTCGGGATGCACCACTATCTAGAGCGCCGGCCCGCCGCCTGAGGTGGTCCGGCGCCGGTGCGCCACCCGGTCCGATCGCGGCCGCTCCTGGCCGCCGCTCGCTTGTCAAAGGTCGGACGCCCGATTATTCCCGCCCCCTAGCTTCGGGCATCCGGTCCCGCGCCTCCCGCCAGCGAAGACCCCTTGCTTCAGCCGAGCCCCGTCCCCGCCCCTAGCTTCGTCGAACGGCTGCGCCGCCGGGTCGATCGCCGCGCGCTCGCCATCGGCCTCGCCGTGGCGATCGAGGTGCTCATGCTTCTCCTCCTGCTCTCGGTCGGCGCGGTCAGGCTGCCCGGGACGGAGGAGGAGCGGACCCCGAATGTGCTGACCTTCGAGTCCGCCGAGGCTTCCCAGGAAGCGGCCGAGGAGGCCGAAGCCGAGCCCGAGCAACAGGCGGAGACGCCGCCCGCTCCCGACCAGCCCGACACGGAGCAGCCGCGGCCGCCCCAGCCCGCCGAGCCGGCGGAGACCCCGGCCGCGCCCGGAATCATGCCGGTCCCGCCTGCGCCGCCGCTGCGGACCGACATTCCGGGCGACGCCCTCCGCCCCGCCCCCGCCCGGCCGGCGCCGTCGGCGCCCCGCGTCTACGGACCGGTCGACACCGGCCGTCCCGCTTATCTGCGCGACACCGAGCGGGTCGGCACCGCCCCCAATGGCGAGCCGCTCTACGCCGCCGCCTGGTATCGCGAGCCGCGGCCGGAGGATCTGCGCGCCTACCTCTCCACCGCCCGCGGCCCAGGCTGGGGCCTCATCGCCTGCCGCACCGCGCCCGATTATCGCGTCGAGGGTTGCGTCCCGCTGGAAGAATATCCGGCCGGATCGCAGATCAACCGCGCCATCCTTGCCGCCGCCTGGGAGTTCCGCGTCCGCCCCCCGCGCCGCGGCGGCCGGTCCCTGGTCGGCGCCTGGGTGAGGATCCGGATAGACTACGAGATCAGGTAGGGGCAGGCGGCCACGGGAAGGTACGCCCCCCTCCCCATCATCCTGGCGGAAGCCAGGATCTCTCTTCCCTTCTCCTCCTGTCTTCCGGCCTCAGCGCGTCCGGCCGAGCTGTTCGGCCTCCGCTCCGTCCGCCCGGCCCTCCGCCGCCCGCTCCCCGCCCGGACACTCCCCGTCCCGCCGTCCGCTGACGCTGCCCACCCCGAGTACGATCTTCGCCCGCCGCGAGAAGGTCAGCGCCTGCCACCGCCCGCTATTGCCGATCGCCGTGCGGCTCCTGAGGAAGGTCAGGTGGAGCAGCTCATATTGCTCCTCGTCGATCCGCCCCCAGTCGATCAGGCAGCGCCATTGCGCGACGTTCCAGGCAAAGTCGCGCGCGATCCCGTCCTGGTCGATCGTCCCGGCCAGCCCCTCATACCAGGCGAAGATGGCGCGCAGCCGCGGCCAACGCTCCGCCGCCGGCATCGCCGCCAGCTTGCGCCGCAGCCGGGCGATATCCTCGTCCGGCGGGAGACGGTCCTGCTGCACGACCGTGTCGATCGCCCAGCGCACCGTGCGCATCGTGATCGGCCCGGACGGGAAGACCCGCACCAGTTCGTCCCGGACCTCGAGCAGCAGCTGCACATAGGAGTCCGCCTGGACCTGGAGCATGGCATCGCTCTCGAAGATCGCGGTGAGCTCGGCGGCCAACACCGGATCGAGCCGCCCCTGCGCATCGTGCGCGGCGAGGATCGCCGTCCGGCACCGCTCGCGCACCGGCACCGCCAGGCAATCGCGCGAGAAAAGCAGCGGGCCGTAAGTCGGGGCAAGATCCGCCAGCGCCCGCCGGAAGCGGCGACGCGAGCCGAAGCCGTCCCTCCACGCCTCGAGCACCGGCTGCAGGCTGCCGGTGCCGTAATTGCGTTGCGCCATGCCGACCGAAATGAGCTGGCTGTCGAAATTGCCGACCGGCATCGCCCAGCAGCCCATCGTCTCCGGGATCGACGTCTCCGCCATCCGCTCGAAGATCGCCGCCCGGTCCAGCCCGATCCGCGCCAGCTCCGCCGCGGCGCCGGGATCGATGCGGATGAACTGCGGAACGCCCTCCCGGCTCGGCACGTCGCCGACGCGGCGGCAGGTGCGGGCGATTTCCTCCACGGTTTGGGCACGGGCCGCGGGCGCGAGGAGGAGGGCGCAGAGGAGCAGGGTCACGAGCGTCGGGATGCGGGCAATCGCGCGGCCTGGCACGTCCAAAGGTCCCCCGGAGATCGTCGAAGCACCCACCTTAGCTCGGCAGCGGCCAGAGAGGAGTCACTATGACAGCGGCGGCATCATTCGAGGAAGCGCGCTTCGGCCGCCGCTGTGGCGAATGGTCCCATTAGAGCTGGTCACCGAGCTCCTTGTGGTTGCGAGAAGAAGATGCCTATGCCTGCGGGCTCAGCGTCTCTTCGGTGAGCGCATGGAGGCGGCGGCGATATTGGACGACGGCCTCGGCTTTCACCGGCCCGTAGCCGCGAATCTCGTCAGCGAGGCCGAGAATGGTGACCGCCTGTCGATGATTGCCCGTCGACAGGGTCGCGAGAACCCGCTCCACAAGCTGCTCATACTCGGCGATGAGCGCCCGTTCGAGCCGCCGCTCTTCGGTATGGCCGAAAGGATCGGCCCATGTGCCGCGGAGACGCCGCCCCCTGGCGAGCAGCTTCAGGACGGGTCTAATGGCTTCGGGAAATTGGCCCTTGCGAGGTCGGCCATTGGCCCCTTTCGCAGTGAGGATCGGTGGGGCCATGTTGAGCGCCAGCTTGGCGCCTTTCCCGAATTCTTCCTCGATCTCGGCCCGCAGCGACGGATCCGTGAGCAGGCGGACCACCTCATATTCGTCCTTGTAGGCGAGCAGCCTGGCATAGTTGCGGGCGACGACGCGCGCCAGTTCCTCGGAGCCGGGCACGACCTCGGCCTCACGGGACTGCGCGCGTCCGACCAGCAGACGGTAGCGGGCGGCCAGCGTCTCGCCCTGGTAACGGACGAGGTGGGCGTTGCGGTGCTCCACGATCTGCGCAAGCGTTTCCGGCACCGGTTCGTGCGATCCGGCTCCACGCCCCGGAGCAAGCGCCGCGAGTGCCCTCTCGTCATGGGCGTGTAGCCGTCCCAGCTGGAACGCCGTCAGGTTTTCCCGTACTGCCATGCCGTTCAGGCGGATGGCCTCCTCGATCGCGCTGGCAGACACCGGCAACAGGCCCGCCTGGGATGCGGCGCCGAGCAGGAAGGACGTGGCGGTGACGCCCTGGCCGAGCAGCGAGGTCGTGAGCCTGGCTGCGTCGATCCTCATCATGGCGCTGCCGTCGACGAGCGCGCCCAGCCGCTCGATCAGGCGTGCGCGCCCAAGGTCGAAATCCCTCACGAACTGGAAAGCGACGGTGGGCACCACTTCCGTGTTGACCACGGCCCGAGTCCGCCCCCTTGCGAGCGTCGGCGCCACGTCGCTCCCGAGCGCGGCGACGAGGTCGAAGGCGATCAGGACGTCCGCCTGACCTTTTCCGATCCGTTGCGCCGGTATCTCGCCGGCCGTCTTCGCCACCCGCACATGACTGCACACCGAGCCGTTCTTCTGCGCCAGCCCGGTCATGTCGAAGAGGGAGGCGGACTTGCCCTCCAGATGGGCCGCCATGCCGATCAGCGCGGAGGCCGTAATCACTCCCGTGCCGCCAATTCCGGCGATCATCAGGTTCGCGCCGTCCCGGACCGCGGGTCGCGGGAGCCGCTCGACGAGGGACGGATCCAGCTCGGATATTCCCGAGCTGCGCTTCCTGCCGCCGCGCACGGTGATGAATGACGGGCAGAAGCCGTTCGCACAGCTATAGTCCTTGTTGCAGCTTTCCTGGTCGATCCGCCGCTTGGTGCCAAACGCCGTCGGCACCGGCTGGATGGAGACGCAGGTGGATTGGACGGAGCAGTCGCCGCAGCCTTCGCAGACCGCCTTGGCGATGAACATGCGCTTGGGAGGGTCGGGGACCTGCCCGCGCTTGCGACGGCGCCGTTTCTCGGCCGCGCAGGTCTGTTCATAGATGAGGACCGTGGTGCCTTGCACATCCCGCAGGCGCAGCTGCACCGCCTCCAGTTCGTCGCGATGATGGAGCCTGACGCCGGAGGGCAAGCCGGTGCCGCGGTGACGGCCGGGATCTTCGCTGACGACGACGACTTCCCTGACGCCCTCGGCGGCGACCTGCCTGACGATCTCGGCCACGGAGATCGGGCCGTCGACGGGCTGGCCGCCCGTCATCGCGACAGCATCGTTATACAATATCTTGTAGGTGATGCCGATGCCGGCGGCGACCGCGGCGCGAATGGCGAGCAAGCCCGAATGGTAGTAGGTGCCGTCTCCCATGTTCTGGAAGATGTGCGGCGCGTCGGTGAATGGGGCGATCCCGATCCAGTTGGCGCCCTCGCCTCCCATCTGGCCCGAGGGGAGAGCTTCCTTCGGCCGGACCAGGGCCGCCATGGCGTGGCAGCCGATACCGGTCATGGAAAGGCTGCCCGGCGGAATGCGCGTCGACCGACTGTGCGGACAGCCGGAACAGAAGAATGGAGCCCTGCGCGGGGTGGCGTCGGATCCGTCGCCGGGAGGGTCGTTCTCGATGTCCTGGTCGCCGAATCCCAGGGCGGCACCAATGCCGAGCCGCGCCAGCCGGCCGGCGATCGCCCCGGCGATGTCGCCGGCTTCGAGCAAGGTGGTTGAGGAGAGGAGCCGACTCCCTTCCTCGTCGCGCTTCCCGAGAAGAAGCGGGCGGTCGGGCGCGTTGAACAAAATCGCCGCAGCCTGCTCCTCCAGAAAGCTCTTCTTCTCCTCGATCACGAGGAGCGCTTGGTGACCTGCCGCGAACTCGGCCAGGCCCTCGGGCTCCAGCGGCCAGATACAGCCGACCTTGTAGAGCGATATCCCGATCCGGGCCGCTTCGGCGTCGTCAAGATTCAGGCGCCGGAGGGCTTCGCGGACGTCGCCAAAGCTCTTGCCGGCTGCGACGATGCCGAGCCTGGGCCGTTCGGCGCGAAAGACGGTTCGGTCGATGCCGTTGGCGCGCACGAACGCGCGCACGCGCGGGAGCCGTTCCTCGAGCGCGATCTGCTCGTCCCGCTGAGGATTATATGGGCCGAGCCGCCCGTGAACGCCCTCGGGCGGCAGCGGGAGGTCGGGCTCGACGATCTCCAGGCGCTCGCATTCCAGATCGACCGTCTGCGTCTGCTCGGCCGTCTCGTTGACGCATTTGATGCCGACCCAGGCGCCGCTGTAGCGGGAAAGCGCGAATCCCAGCAGGCCGAAGCGCAGGATCTCCGATGCGTCGGCCGGATAGAGGGACGGGATCAGGCTGGACGCCATCGCCTGTTCGCTCTGATGCGCGACGGTAGACGATTTTCCCGGATGATCGTCGCCATAGAAGCAGAGCACTCCGCCCAGCCGGCTAGTGCCGCCGCTGATATTCCCGTGCTTGAGGGCGTCCAGCGCCCGGTCCACGCCCGGTCCTTTCGCGTACCAGGCGGCGAACACGCCTTCGTGACGCGCGCCGGGCATGAGGGGGACTTGTTGCGTGCCGTGCACGGCGGTGGCGGCGAGCTCCTCGTTGACGCCCGGCTGAAAATGGACGCGGGCGGACGAGAGGCTGTCGCGGGCCTGCCAGAACATTCTGTCGAGCCCGCCCAGGGGAGAGCCGCGATAGCCGGACACGAAGCCCGCGGTGTTGCGCCCGCTTTCCCGGTCACGAGCCGCTTGCGAGAGGAGCACGCGGACGATGGCCTGGCTTCCGCTGATGAGGACGCGCCCCGAGCGGCGGCACCATTTGTCGTCCAGCTTCGTCGCGGCGCCGAAAGGCGCTGGCGCATTGGTTGCGCGGTCCAGCGCCATGTCGCGCATGAAGCTCTACCGGCCTGATTTCTCGAGCGATCCCGCCGGGGCACCCTGCGCTTCGGCATGTCCCTCGAGCAGATCGACGACGCTTTTTTCACTGGATGCGAAGACGGAGACGATGCGGCAAGGTTGGTCGCCCACCGCAACATAGGCATGCCCCATGCTACTGTCGAAGAAGATGGAGTCCCCCGCCTTGAGATAGGCCGGCGTATAGGTGTCGGTATAGATCGCCAGCTCACCCTCGATCACGAACACGAATTCCTCGCCGTCGTGACGGTGGAATTCACCAAACTCCTCCAGAGTTCGGGCGCGGACTTCCGCGACGATCGGGGTGATGGCCTTCTTCAGAATGTCATAGGCCTGGTAGAAATAGGTGCCGTTCTTCGACGACACTTTTTCGCCCTCGCCGGCCCGAGTGATGCTCCGGCGGCAGCTCGCCTCCGCCGGCGCGAACTGGTGCGTCGGGGAGCCGAAGAAGTCCGCGATGTTGAAGTCGAGTGCCAGGCTGATCCGCAGCAGCCGGTCGATGGTCAGCTCCGTCTTGTCGGTCTCAATCTTGGACAGAGTGGAAAGCGGCAGGCCGGTCTTCTCGCTGACCTGCGCCAGCGTCCATCCGCGTTCGTTCCTGAAGTTGCGAAGGGCCGCTCCCGGCCGCACCAGTGGCCCGATCTCCGGCTTGCGTTCGGACATAGACTTTCTCCCGAATATTGCTCGATCCGATCTGCTCATGATCGCGCGCGACTTTGGTCAATATAAGTATCGATGACGTTCTGGAGCATCGTCAGCGGCACCGGACCGGCGGCAAGCCCCGCCGCATGGAAGGCGCGCAGGTCGAAACTGCCGCCCAAAGCGGAGCGCGCGCGATCCCGAAGCCTCAGCCATTCGGCCTTGCCGACCATGTAGCTGCACGCCTGGCCCGGCCAGACGCAATAGCGCTCCACCTCGTTGACCGCGAGCGGGCGCGGGATGCCGTTCTCGGACATCCACTCGACCGCCTGCTCACGTGACCAGCGGAGGCTGTTCACGCCCGTGTCCGCAACGAGCCGGCATGCGCGCAGCAGGCTGGTCAGGACATAGCCGATCCGGCCGGCATCGTCGCCGTCGTACATGCCAAGCTCTTCGGCGAGTTGCTCCGCATAGACCGCCCACCCCTCCCCGTAGCCGGGAGACCACAGGATCGTGCGGATCGCGGGCACGCGCGGGCCTTCCAGCAGGAAAGCCTGCTGCAGGTGATGGCCTGGTTCCGCCTCGTGGAAGACCGTGGACGCGAGCAGCCATCGCGGCCACGCCCCGGTGGTCGCCAGATTGACATAGAAGGTGCCGGGGCGGGAGCCGTCCAGGGAGGGATCCTCGTAATAGGCCGGCGGCGCACCGCTCTCGAGCAAGGGCGGCACCCTGCGCACGTCCACCGCTATCCTGGGAACGCTGCGGAAGGCACGCAGCGCCTGTTCGCGGAACGCCTGGATCCGGCTGCGGATGTCGGACATCAGCCGCGCGCGACCATCGTCGTCATCGGGATAGAGGAAGCGGGGATCCGAATAGAGAGCCCCGACGCGCTGGGCGAGGGTGCCGGTCGTGAGGCCCTGCGCCCGCAGCAGGCGATCCGCCTCGGCAGTCAGCTGCTCGACCAGGTCTCGCCCGGTGGCGTGCACTGCACCCGGGGAAAGCGAGGTCGTCGTCGCATTGGCGAGGCTTGCCCTGTAATAGGCCTCGCCGTCGGGAAGCCGCCAGACGCCGGCCTCGGGCCGCGCTCGGGTCTCGAGTGACGACAGGGCCTCGATCTGGCGGCCGAGGGCCGGAACGATCGTGGTCGACCATATGTGTCGCGCGCTTTCGTGGAAGTTCAGGGGCAGTCCCGCGCTTTCCAACCGCGTCCGGAAGGCGATCAGGATCGGCGACTGTTCCGGCGCGGTGTCGCGCAGGTCGGTCAGCTGAGCCTTCGTTCGGGCAAGGATAAAGTCGGGCGGCGTGGCGCCGAGGCCCGCATCGTGGCGCAGACGCTCCCGCTCCTGGTCCAAGGCCGTTGCAAAGCCGCGCATGCGGGACAGGAAGGCTTCTGCGTCCGGCACTTCGCCCAGCGGATGCCTGCTCGCGAGGAATTCGGGGACGGACGCATAGGCACCACTGAGATGCGAGAGGACGTACGGCCTCGGCTCCAAGGCGGATCCGTACGAGAAGCGCCCGATCTCCCGCTCGGCTCGGAGGAAGTGGCGGACGGCGTCCAGGTGAAGGCGGTCCTCCGGCGCGACGGCCGCATCCGTCATCGTTTCGACCGCGCCTAGCTGATCGCTTATTCTCGTCTTGACGGCTCCGGAAGCCGCCAGCGACCGGTCGTCCAGGAGCCATCGAAGCCGGCTCGAGGAACCGGTGTCCAGGCCCAGCCGGGTGGCGAGCTCCGGCGAATGCCGCACACGCTCGTCCATCAGGCGCTGCAGCAGCGCGCCGGACGTCGTCCCGCCTGTTGCCGATTTGGCCGAGGCCGCACCGGCCAGTCCCAGCCCGGTGGCCACCATCCCGCGCATCACCTCGCGGCGACTATGGAGAGGACCGTGGGCCTTCATCACGGGGAGGCGCTCCTTCACTGGCTGGCGCTTCGCTCGTCGGACGGCGGGACGTCGCCGGCCGCTGCGGCCAGCGAACGGACTTGGGTGGCCAGCTGCACGAGGACCCTGCCGGGTTCTTCGAGGTGCATCATGTGCGCCGAATCACGGAACCAGATGAGCTGCTTGTGAGGGGCACTGAGCCGCGAGAACCAATCCGCCGCGATGCTGGAGGGAGTCTGATAGTCGTACCGCCCGGCGAAGATGAAGACCGGGCAGTCCAGTCGGCTCACGCTTCGCAGGTCCAGT
This sequence comes from Sphingosinicella terrae, assembly GCF_003347635.1. Taxonomy (GTDB): domain Bacteria; phylum Pseudomonadota; class Alphaproteobacteria; order Sphingomonadales; family Sphingomonadaceae; genus Allosphingosinicella; species Allosphingosinicella terrae. Next base: position 262,124 of record NZ_QDFY01000001.1, on the reverse strand, counting down.
TGCCACAGTTCGGGAAGGAGCCGGACGAGCGTAGCCCCGGCCTGACCGCGCGCGGTCAGATCGGCTTCGGAATAGAGGGGAGAAAGGCGGGCGGCGTTCTGCTCATAGTCGAGGTCGGTCCGGCCCCAGGTCAACCCTCCATAGTGATTCACCCAGCGGCGCTGGGTGAGGATCTCCTGAGGCGTGACGGCGCGATCGGTCGGCGGGTAAGGCGCAATGGCCTCCAATTGGGCAATCGCCTCCTGGTTCGCGTCCGCGCGAGCCTGCTGGAGGGCCCACGCGTAGCCGACCCTCTCGTTCGACTGACCGTGGATGACTTGGCCCATGCCGATATAGGCATGAAGCCAGTCCGGGTGCCTTTGGGCGATGGCGAGCCCGATGACTGATCCCCAGGAGTGCCCGAGGACGAAGATCTTCGACTTGCCGTACCGGTCCCGCAGATGCGAGACGAGTTCCTCGCCGTCGGCGATCATGCGCTCGACGGTGATGGTGGGGACGACCGAGGACATGTCGTTCGCCGCCGCGGTCCTGCCCGCACCGCGCTGGTCCCACTGCACGACCGTGAAATAATCTTCCCAGGGGGATTGATAGAGCCAGCTCGCCGGCATCTCCGGCGCGCCCGGACCGCCGTGGATGAAGAGAAGGATGGGATTGCGCCGGTCCCGCCCGCGCACGGAAATCCACTGGCGGATGCCGCCTATCTCTACCGCTCGCGTCTCCTCGATGCCGCGCGGCTGCACGATGCGGTACGCATCGCCGATGATCTGCTGGGCCGTCTCCCGGGATATCGCCGGCATCGGCTGGCCGGGAGCCGAAGGCTGCGCGCCCGCGCTCGCCCCCATCAAGAAGAGCCCGACCGCCGCAAGCAGGGCCTGCAGCCGTGCCCACTGGAGCGGCGGCGCGCTCGTCTTGTTACGCTCTCCCATCAGCTGCCCCCTCTCAGAAGTTCCTGGCGATCGAGACGCCGATGGTCCGCGGAACGTTGACCGTGTAGCGGTCGAAGGCGATGGGGCTCCCGTCTCGCACGCCCGAGAAACTGTTCCGACTGAGCTGCGCGCGTTCATCGAACAGGTTGCTGACGAACAGGGACGTCGAATAGCGTCCAAAGTCGACTCCGATCCTGAGGTTCACCAGAACATATTCGTCCAGCGGCAGCGCACCCGGCCCAAGGTTGCTGATGCGGTCACCGACAAATTGAACGTCGCCGCGGAGGTAGAGCTGGCTGTCGGCGCCCAGCTGCTTGGTCCAAGTCGCGTTGGCGGCCGCGCTGAATTCCGGAACGTCGGGAAGCCGGGTGCCCGGCGTGGCGAAGCCGGCGACGCCCGGCGCGAGCGAGCGCAGCGTCGCATCCGTATAGGTGACCTGCCCCCCGATCGAGAGCTGGTCGGTCAGGCGGCCATTCAGTTCGAGCTCGAATCCGCGGCTGCGGGCCGTTCCGGCGTTGAGGAAGCCGTTGAATCCGTCGCCTCGGCTCACATTGAGTTGAATGTCCCTCCAGTCAATCCAGAAGATGGAGCCCGCCAGGAGCACCGCACGATCGAGCTGGATTTTCGCGCCCAGCTCGTAGTTCCAAAGGGAATCGGACCTGAACGTGGGCCCCACGTCGATCGTGCAGCCGGGCCCGCATGGCGGAAGGCCGGCATTGACGCCGCCGATGCGGAAGCCCTGCGCCGCCTGGGCGTAGACGAGGATGCCGCCGGGGGGCTCATAGGACAGGTTGAACCTGGGGGTGGTGGAGGACTCGCTGAAGTTTCCCGAAACCTCGCTTCGCCCGCCGAGTGCCGGGCCATCCGACAGCCGGGCGGCGCTGCGTTCGACCTGGGAGAGGCGGGCGCCGACCGTCGCGGTGAGCGCCGGCAGGATTTCGTAGCCGATCTCCGCGAAGCCGGCCACCTGCTCGACCTGGGTGTCGATCGACGCATAATAGAGATTGCCGCCGGGCGTTTCCGCCGGCGGCACGCCCGCCACGTTGATGGTCTGGACGAATTCCTCGTCCCGATTCAGATAAAAGGCGCCGACGAGCCAAGTGAACGGGCCGCTCGAGGTCGACGCGAGACGCACTTCCTGCGCGAAGCTTCGCGCCTCGTAGGACAGGATCGAAGCGCCCCTCGGAATGCCGAAGCCCGCCTCGAGGAAATAGTCGATATCATTCTCGAACGCCCGACGCCGATCAAAATAGGATGAGGAGGAGGTCAGCCGCCCGACGGACAGATCGAGGTTGACGGTGAGATTGGCGGTGCCGAGCCGGTCGTGGAAGGGCTCGGGCGCGCTCTGGTTGAGGGCGAGTTCGGGATAGGCGTCGGTGGCACGGTTGTAGGCCTCGATGTCCGTCTCCTGATAGGCGCCGGTCAGGATGACGTCGAGATTGGTGCCCGGACGGGCGCGGAGCGCGATCCTGCCCCCGTAGGTGTCCTCCTCGTTGATGTCCTCTTCCCCGGAGAAGCCGTTGTCGATGAAGCCGGAATTATGGATCGCGTAGCCGACGGCGCGGATGGCGACCGAATCGGAGATGGGGACGTTGACCCATCCGTTCGCGCTCCCGTTGAGACCGCCTTCCTCCGTCGCCGATCCGAGCAGCTGGCCGTAGCCGGCCACTTCGTCGAACCTCGGCTGATTGGTGATGATCCGGACGGTCCCGCCGAGCGAGCCGCTGCCGTACAGCGTTCCCTGGGGGCCCCTCAGCACCTCCACCCGATCGATGTCGTACAGCCTCAGGTCCGGCTGGGACGATCCCTCCGTCACCGGGGTCTCGTCTATATAGACCCCGACCGTCGATTCCTTGCCGGTGTCGACATCACCTCCGGTCGAGACGCCGCGGATGAAGATCTGGGAACGGCCGGGTCCGTCGTCCAGGAATGACACGCCGGCGATGGACCGGGCGTAATCCGCGAAGTTCACCGCACCCGTTCGAGCAAGCTCTTCGCCGCCGACCGCCTGTATGCTGAACGGCACGTCGGCAAGGCTCTCGTCCCTCCGGGTCGCCGTCACGACGATCGTGGTGTCGTCCTCCTGCTCGGCGGCGGACGCCGCGGGCTCGGCTGCTCCGTCCTGAGCCAATGCCGTCTGCGGCCCCAGCAGGGCGATCGTCAGCAGCGATGCGGAAATCAGCCTTCGCCGCCGAGCCCAGGTCCCTTGCATGCGCCCCTCCTCCGATTCTCGTTATGGGAAACTATTTCGCAACAGAGAACAACGGAAAACACCTGTTGTCAATGCGCCGATCGGCCGATGAGTTCGCGCGCCATCTCTTCCGCCGCGACTTCCGGCCGCCGCCCTTCGACTCTGCTGCGTTCGAAGATCTCGAGGAGCCGGGTGCGAATCGCCGCCAGGGCCTCCGGCAGGGGGCGAGACGACGACCTTGCTCGCCCGGGCATTCGGGAGGTGGCTTCGAGGCCGCTGATGATGCCACCGGCGTTGATCACATAATCGGGCGCGAACAGGATGCCGCGGGATGCCAGCGCGGCACCGGCTTCCGGGCTGGCGAGCTGGTTGTTTGCGGAGCCGGCGACGGCTCTCGCCCTGATCTCTTCAGCCGTTTGCGGCGTGACGACCCCGCCAAGAGCGCATGGGGCGAAAATCTCGACGTCCGCTCGGTGGATGTCTGCCGGGGCGCAGGGCGTCGCCCCCAGCCGGTCCGCCGCGGCCTGGACGAGGTCTGCACGGATATCGGAGACGACCAGTGTCGCCCCTCCTTCGTGAAGCCGCTCCGCAACACCCCATCCGACGGCGCCAAGCCCCTGCACCGCAACGCGAACGCCCTCGAAGCTGTCGGTGCGGAACTGCGCCTGCAACACCGCCCGGAGGCCGTGAAGGACGCCGACGGCGGTATGCACCGAAGGATCCCCCGCATCCTCGGACGTTCCGCCGACGAATGGGGTGACCTCCTTGATGGTCTCGATGTCGGCCATGCTCATGCCGACATCTTCCCCGGTTGCGAAATGGCTCCCGATCCGGTCGATGAACCGACCATAAGCGTGCAGCAGCTCGCGCGACTTCAGGCGCCCCGGATCCCCGATGATGACGGCTTTGCCTCCGCCAACCGGAAGGCCGGCGAGGGCGGACTTGTACGACATCGATCTCGACAGGCGGAGCGCATCGTCCATGGCCTGAGAGGGGGCCTCATAGGCTTTGAAGCGGGTGCCGCCCGCTGCCGGACCGAGCGCCGTCGAATGGATCGCCACTATCGTCTGCAAACCGGCTTTCCTGTCGGAGAAGAGGCATATCTGTTCATGATCGTCGAACTCGTGAGATTCCCAAGCGAACATTCCCGCCTCCTGACTTCGATCTTCAGTGAAGCAGGATTCTCTCGTTGGGAAAAGCCGTAAATGGCCGCTGAGCTCGTCTCCTGCACCAGAATTTCATTATCATACTGTTTATAGAGGATAAATATCATCTCGGACTGTGTCGCAGCGTCGAGAATCGATTGGCAGCAGGCCTGATGGTCGGAAAAAGTCGTTTTCGGATCCGAAAACATCGTCTACGCCGGTAGACGGAGGTCGGATGGCGCAGCTAAATTGGTTCAGTCGGTTCCTGGGGCCGGGGCTCGCGTTCAAGGCGGCGGTCATCGGCGGCGGCTACGCGACCGGCAGGGAACTCGCGACGTTCTTCGTTCCCCATGGAGCCTGGGGAGGCGTGCTGGGGCTCCTGTTCGCGACGGCGATCTGGAGCCTCGTCTGCGCATTGACCTTTCTATACGCGTTCAAGACCGCCAGCCGAGACTACCGGACCTTCTTCGGCCATCTCCTCGGCCCCTTCTGGCCGATATACGAAATCGCGTGGTTCTTGGCGCTCCTGCTGATCCTCAGTGTCTATGCGGCCGCCGCGGGCGAGATCGGCGCCGCCCTGTTCGCCTGGCCGAATCTGTGGGGCGCCCTGTTGCTCATCGCATCCATCGTCGTCGTGACGGCGTGGGGCAATCGCTCGGTCGAGCGACTGTTCAACTGGGTCTCGATCCTTCTGTACGGCACCTATGGAGCCTTCCTGGTCCTCGCTTTCGTCAGGTTCAGCGATCCCATCGCCGCCGCATTCTCGGATCCGACCATCGGTCCTGGTTGGCTGGGTGGCGGCCTCACCTATGCCGGCTACAACATCATCGGCGCGATCGTGATTCTTCCCGTCACGCGTCACCTGCTCTCCTCGCGAGACGCCGTCATAGCCGGAGTGGTCGCAGGCCCGCTTGCCATGCTTCCGGCGGTCCTGTTCTTCGTCGCGATGATAGCCTTCGCGCCCGCCATCGCGGATGAATCGCTCCCCTCGGAATTCCTGTTGAACCAGCTGAACATGCCGGCCTTCCGGGCGGTGTTTCAGATTATGATCTTCTTCGCGCTCCTGGAGAGCGCAACGAGCGGGGTCCATTCCATCAACGAGCGCATCGCGCAATCCGTAGCCCGGCGGAGCATGAGCCTGACGCCTTCCCTCCGCGCGGCAGTCAGTCTGGCGACATTGTGCGTCGCGGTCTTCATCGCCGGGCATTTCGGGCTCGTCGCGCTGATCAGCGAGGGCTACCCTTGGCTGGCGCTGGCCTTCCTGCTGATCTACGTCCTTCCGCTCTGTACCATCGGGGTGCGATGGCTCATGACCCAGCACGTTTCCCGCGAGGCGCGAGCCGCTGGGAAAGGTGTGGAAGATCCAGGATCATGAGACCGCGCTCACATTGCCGTCTCAGGTCCGTGACGCGAAAGAAGCGGGCGTAGCTCCTACGCCCTGCACGCATGTCCACTCCTCGGAATGACCGAGGATGCTCGAAGCGGCCGCCGTCAGCGCGAAGCGGACTTCCTGAATACCGAACTCCTCAAGGCGATCGCCCTTTCCGCCCGCAATTGGATCGACCGGGGCGCGGGACGATCGGGTGAGTACGGGCGCTCCCGATCCCAGCCTCTCCCCTACACACCCGCGACCCACCTCTCGACCTGCGCCTCAAGCACCGGCAGCGGCACCGAGCCCTGCCCCAGCACCATGTCGTGGAACCTCTTCTGGTCGTAGCGCGCGCCGAGCGCCGTCCTCGCCCGATCGCGCAGCGCCAGCATGTGCTGCATGCCGACCTTGTAGGAGGTCGCCTGGCCGGGCGTGACGAAGTAGCGGCGGATCTCGGAGCGGATCTTGCCGATCGGCTGCGGCGAGTTGGCGGTATAAAATTCGAGCGCCTGGGCCTCGCTCCAGCCCTTGGCGTGGATGCCGGTGTCGACGACGAGGCGGATGGCGCGCCAGATCTCGCGGCCCAACCGGCCGAAATCGCTGTAAGGATCGGTGTAGAAGCCCATCTCCTTGGCCAGCCGCTCGACATAGAGTCCCCAGCCCTCGCCATAGGCGCCGTAGAAGCTGTGGTTGCGGAATTGCGGCAGCCCGCTCATCTCCTGCGCGAGCGCGATCTGCATGTGATGGCCGGGCCACCCCTCATGATAGGCGGTGCCCTCGATCTCGTAGAGCGGCGTCGCCCGCGTGTCGGCGAGGTGGACGTAGAAGATGCCCGGCCGCGAGCCGTCCGGCGCGCTCGACGAATAATGGGCGGCCCCGCCCGGCTCCTCGCGGAACGGCTCCACGCGCCGGACGACCAGCTCCGCCCGGGGCAGCCGGCCGAACTGCTCGGGCAGGCGCGCCTTCATGCCCGCCAGATAGGTCTCCGCCAGCTGGAGGTAGCGGGCGCGGCCCGCCTCGTCGTTGCTCACATAATAACGATCGTCCTCGCGCAGGTGGACGAAGAAGTCCTCGAGGCTGCCGGCGAAGCCGATCCGGCCCTTCAGCACCTCCATCTCGCCCCGGATCCGCCGCACCTCGGAAAGGCCGAGCTCGTGGATCTGCTCCGCATTCATGTCGGTGGTGGTCTGGAGCTTCAGCATCGCCGCGTAGAAGGCGGCGCCGTCCGGAAGCGCACCGGCGCCCCCTGGTTCGGCGCTCGCTTCGGCGCGGTCCGCTTCCAGCCAGGCGCCGAGCCGTTCATAGGCCGGCTTGACCGAGCCGGTCAGCGCCTCGGCGACTTGGGCAACCAGCCGCCGCTCGCCCGCTTCGTCGACCTTGCCCGCCTCGCGAAGCGCCGCCGCCTTGGTCTTGGCGTCGGCGAACAGGGCGGAATCGGCGCCGCCGTCGAACGGCGCGCCGGTCGTCAGCCGCCGCACCTCCTCGATCGACTGGTCGTAGGCGAAGCGCGGCATCCGGATGCCGGTCGCGGCCGACGCCCGCGCCCGGCCGAGATGGGTGTCGATGACCGGCCCGAGCGCCGCCAGCCGCGCCGCATAGGCTTCGAGGTCGGCCGGCTCGTCGACCCGGTGCTGGTTGATCAGGAAGTTGGGAAGGCCGGTATGGGGGCCGCTGCGGTCGAACACATAATTGTGGCCGCGCCAGCGCACCCAGGTCTCGGCGCGGTCGAGCTCCAGCGCCCACATGTCGTAGGAGATGCGCGCATTCTCGCCGAGCGCCTCGCGGTCGAAGCGCCGGCGCATGTCGGCGACGCTTCGCCGCATCGCGTCGAGCCGCGCCGCCGTGGCGGCCTCGCTCGGATCGCTGAGCTGGTCCTGCTTGTCCTTTCGGCCGAGCTGGGTGAGCTGCTCCGGGTCGAGCTGGAGCTGGGCCTCGAAGGCGGCGTCGAGGAAGGCGGTCAGCTCGGCATCCGCCGCCGCGACTGCGCCCGCCGCGGCCGGAGCCGGCCTGACTTGCGCCCACGCCGTCGAGGGCGCCGCCAGCCCCGCCGCCGCAATCCCCAGCCCGAACTCGCGTCTCGTCAGCTTCACTGTACTGCCTCCGCCTCGTGATTCCGATCTTCCACGATCCGCTCTAGACGGGGATCGGCGGCGGTCAAACGGGCTGGGTTCCTCCGCCCCTAGTGATGGACACGCAGGGTGTGGCCAAGCTCAACCTGGGCGCCGAGCGAGTTGACGCAGGCAGCTTCGGACTCGCAGAGCTAGCCCCCTCTCCCTTGAGGGAGAGGGTCGGGGTGAGGGTGTATGATCGCCTGCGAGTAATAACCAAAGCCGAGCACTTCCACCCATGAGCAGGTCGCCGTGCCCCCGGCACGGCTGCGAACGTCCGGGGGACGTTCGCACCTGCACATCCCCCTCCAGGGGGAGGGTGTCGCAAGCGATGACGCACCGCATGCCGCCGCTCCCCTCGCCCGCCGTGCCATCGCCACGCCGCCGCAGGTTCCGCCGCCGCCGCCTCCCTGTTAGGCTTGGCACATGCGCCGCCTCCTGCCGATCGCTGCCTCGCTCGCCGCGTTGCTGGCGCTGCTCGCCACCTTCCTCTTCCTCCGTTCCGGCCCAGCTGGCTGGGAGCGGTCGGTGACGCGCAATCCCCAGAACGATGGGGTAGCCCACGACTTCCGTCTCCGCTCGCTCGACGGCGACGCGCTGCTCGCGCTTCGCTGCACGCCGCATGCGCCGATCGAGGCCGTGGTGACCGCGGACGACCCGCTCGGCCCGGACGGGGATCCGCCGCGAACACGCCGGGCGCGCCTCGCCCTCGACGGCGAGCCGGCTTCCGAGCGAGAGGTCGGCGTCGCCGTCGGCGCGATCGGCCTCACTCAAGGCGATCCGGAACAAGCGCGGGCCTTCGTGATCCGGCTCGGTTCCTCGCATCGCCTCGATGTCGCGCTCGACGCGGCGGCGGACGGCGGCGGCTTCGTCGCCTCTTTCGCCACCGTCGGGGCGGACGATGTCGTCGCCGAGCTGCGGCAATATTGCCTGTAAGCCTTCAGCGGCGGAAGCCGTCGCGGCCGGTCAGTTCGTCGAGGAAGCAGTCGAGCTTGAGCTTCCAGCCGTAAGCGCAGGCCGCTTGCCGCTGCGCCTCGCGCCAGCCCGGCGGCGGCCGGCGATGGCAGGCCATTCCGCACCGCACCGCCGCGCGCATGTCCGGCGCGTCGCGGCTCAACGACCAGAGCGGCACCCAGCAGGGATTGCCGTAACGGTCGATCAGCGCCCAGCCATTCTCCTGCGCGACGACCTCGACCCGCGTCCCGAACGACACCGGGACGCTGTGCGTGCCCCGGCGAGCGGCGCGGGCGAGATGGGGAAAGCCCTGGCACCTCATATGGGTCGCGAGGAAACGGACCTCGCCGCCGCCGGCCCGGACTTGCTGCAGCCAGCTGCGCCGCTCCATCTCATGGCGAACGATCGAGCCGACGACGAACGCCATGGTCAGCACGACCACGATCGCCGCCCCGATGCCTCCGCCCCTCCCGCGCATCCGGCGAGGGTACATGAAACCGATACGAGCGCAACTTGCGCACGGACGGCCTCGCCTCCCCCGCCTTTGCCTTTCGGCGGCGCTTTCCGCTATCGGCCGCCCAATGGACATCTCCGACCTTCGCGTCGCCATCTTCAGCGGCAATTACAATTATGTCCGCGACGGGGCCAATCAGGCGCTGAACCGCCTCGCCGACTATCTGCTGCGCCAGGGCGCGTCGGTGCGGGCCTATTCGCCGACGGTGAAGGAGCCGGCTTTCCCCGCCCGCGGCGACCTCGTCCACATTCCCTCGGTGCCGATCCCCGGACGCTCCGAGTACAAGTTCGGGTTCGCGCTGCCGCGGCGGGTCCGGCTGGACCTCAAGGCCTATCGGCCCCACATCTTCCACGTCGCCAGCCCCGAGATACTCGGCCACCGCGCCGTCACGCTCGCCCGCAAGTGGGATTTGCCGGTAGTGGCCTCGGTCCACACCCGCTTCGAGACCTATCCGCGCTATTACGGCATGGCCTTCATGGAGCCGGCCGTGCTCGCCGTGCTGCGCCGCTTCTACCGCCGCTGCGACGCCATCTTCGCCCCGTCGGACTCGATGGCCCAGCTGCTGCGCGACCAGCGGATGAACTACGACGTCGGCATCTGGACGCGCGGCATCGACCGCGAGATCTTCCACCCCGGCCGGCGCGATCCCGAATGGCGCCGCTCGCTCGGCATCGAGGACGACGTTCCCGTCGTCGGCTTTGTCGGCCGGCTCGTCATGGAGAAGGGCCTCGACGTCTTCTCCGACACGATCGACCGGCTGACCCGGCGGCAGGTCCGGCACAAGGTGCTGGTGGTCGGCGAAGGCCCGGCCCGCGAATGGTTCGAAAGACGGCTGCCCCAGGCCATCTTCGTCGGCTTCCAGGGAGGCCCCGATCTCGGCCGCGCGGTCGCCTCGATGGACATGCTGTTCAACCCTTCGGTGACCGAGACCTTCGGCAACGTCACCCTGGAGGCGATGGCGGCCGGCCTGCCCGTCGTGGCGGCGATCGCCACGGGCAGCGAGAGCCTTGTCACCGACGGTGTCACCGGCCGGCTGATCCGGCCGGGCGCCTGCGACCAGTTCTGCGAGGCGCTGACCCATTATTGCCGCGATCCGGAAGCGCGCCGCAAGGCCGGTCTGGCCGGCTGCGAGTTCAGCCAGCATTATGGCTGGGACGAGGTCAACCAGGAGCTGGTCGACGCCTATCTGCGGATCATCCGGCAGCACGGCTCGGGGGGCCGCCAACCCCGTCACAGCCCGGTGCCCTGAAGCGGGGGAGCTTACGTCATGGATGAGCAAAGCCTGTTCGTCGGCCAGGGCGGCCTCGGCCCCGCGCGGCTGCGCCTCGACCATGCCAATCGCCACGGCCTCATCGCCGGCGCGACAGGCACCGGCAAGACCGTGACCCTGCAGGGGCTCGCCGAGGGTTTCTCGCGCGCCGGTGTCCCGGTCTTCGTCGCCGACGTGAAAGGCGACCTGGCCGGCCTCGCCATGCCCGGCGATCCCGGCCAGAAGGCGCACGAGGCCTTCACGCGCCGCGCCGCCGAGATCGGCCTCGGCGACTATGCCTATGGCGACGTGCCGGTCATGTTCTGGGACCTGCTCGGCGAGCGCGGCCATCCGATGCGCACGACGGTGTCGGAGATGGGGCCGTTCCTGCTGGCCCGCCTGCTCGGGCTGAACGAGACCCAGCAGGGCGTGCTCAACATCGCCTTCACCCTCGCCGACGAGCAGGGGCTGCTGCTCCTCAATCTCGACGACCTCCAGTCGATGCTCGCTTTCTGCGCGGAGCAGGCGCCGGCGCTCTCCGCCCGCTACGGCAATATCGCCAAGGCCTCCGTCGGGGCCATCCAGCGCCAGCTCCTCGCCTTCGCCGCGCAGGGCGCCGATCGCTTCTTCGGCGAGCCGGCGCTCGCGATCGAGGACTTCCTCGTCTCCGACGAAAGCGGCCGCGGCTGTGTCAGTATCCTCGCCGCCGACCGGCTCATCGAGCGGCCCATGCTCTACGCCACCTTCCTCTTGTGGCTGCTGTCGGAGCTGTTCGAGACGCTGCCGGAGGTGGGCGACACCGACAAGCCCCGCTTCGTCTTCTTCTTCGACGAGGCCCATCTGCTGTTCGACGACGCCCCGGACGCGCTCCGCGAGAAGGTCGAGCAGGTCGTCCGGCTGATCCGCTCCAAGGGCGTCGGCGTCTATTTCATCACCCAGAATCCGGGCGACATTCCGGACGCCGTCGCCGGCCAGCTCGGCCATCGCTTCCTCCACGCGCTTCGCGCCTACACGCCCGCGGACCAGCGCGCGATCCGGGCGGCGGCCGAGACTTTCCGCCCCAATCCCGCGCTCGACGTCGCCACCGCCATCACCGAATTGCGGACCGGCGAGGCGCTCGTCTCGCTGCTCGACGCGGACGGCGCGCCGACGCCGGCCGACCGGGTGCTGGTGCGCCCGCCGGCAAGCCGCGCCGGGCCGCTCAGCGACAAGGAACGCGCCGTGCTGGTGTCGCTGTCGCCGGTCGGCGATCGCTACGACCGCACGCTCGACCGCGAGAGCGCGCACGAATTGCTGCAGGCGCGGGCGGCGAAGGCGGCCGCCACCACCGAGGCTGCCCGGGCGGCCAAGGCGGAGGAAAAGGCACGGCGCGACGCCGCCCGCGCCGAGCGCGAGCGCCAGCGCGACGCGCCGCTGCACGAGCAGATGGCGCGCCAGCTCGGCCGCTCGGTCCAGCGCCAGCTCACCAACCGCATCGCCGGCCAGATCGTCCGCGGCCTGTTCGGCGGCCTGTTCCGGGGACGCTGAGGCAACTCGCCGGCGATCCTCCCCCTCAAGGGGAGGGGGACCGCCCGAAGGGCGGTGGAGGGGTGTCAGCGATGGTGTCTGACACGGCGTCCGCCGCAAGAGTGGCTACGCTGACACCCGTCCACCAGCCTGCGGCTGGTCCCCCTCCCCTTAGAGGGGAGGATCGAATCGGGCTCCACTCGTCAGTGCGGTTCCGACCCGTCCATCCACTCGAACTTCAGCGGCGCCTCGCGAAAGGCGAAGCGGTCGAGGTGACGCGCCACCGCGCCCTTCAGCGCTTCGAGCTGGCCGGGTGCCGAGGCCTGGATCCGGCATTCCAGCACTTCCGCCTGCGCTTCCATCGTCACCACGCCCTCGCTCGGCCAGTCGGCGCCGCGGGCGTCGCGGGGGAAGACGATCCTCCCCCGCTCGGCATCATATTCGACGTCCAGATTGTGCTGCCAGTGCTTGCACAATTGCTGGAGATAGCGGCTGCCCGACGCGGTGGGCACCCGCGCAACACTCTGAGTGGCTTCGCTCATTTCAGCCTTTCGATCTTCTGCGCCGCGTCATCGAGGATGGCGGCGATCTCGTGCATGGTCGCCTCGTCGACATCGTCGCGGGTGACGCGATGCCACAGGGCCGAGAGCAGGTTGCCGACGGCGCGCTTGATCGGCGGACCGCCCGCCTTGCGCTGGTCGCTGCCGAGATCGTCGAGCCGGGCGAGCAGGGCCTCGACCTCCTCGGCTTTCTCGGCGAGATGCGCCTGCCCTTCCGGCGTCACCGAGAACGCCTTGCGCTGGGCCTCGCCGGTCTCCTTCGCTTCCTCGATCAGACCCATGTCCTGGAGCAGAGTGAGCGTCGGATAGACGATCCCGGGGCTGGGCGCATAGACGCCGTGGGTCATCTCCTCGATCGCGCGGATTAGGTCGTAGCCGTGGCGCGGCTGATCGGCGATCAGCTTGAGGAGCACGAGCCTGAGCTCGCCGGACTCGAACATCCGGCGCCGGCCGCGATGGCCGCGCCCGCCCCGGCCGCCGCCGCCGGACCAGTCCATGTCCCAGTCGCCCCAGCCCTTGCCCCAGGGCCCGCCGCGGCCGCCGAAGCCCATCGCCAGAAGCCCTTCCGGAAAACCGCGCGGCCCGCAGCCGTGCATTCTGAACCGCATACCCATATCATTCTCCTCGAAAGTAGCACTGAGATATATCTTAGATACAGGCACGTCAAGATATATCTTGGAGCGTCGAGCCGTGCGGCGCGTTCGCGTGGCGAGACGAGGGAGGACAGGAGCGCGCATGGACGAATCCCCCGCATCCCAGCGCTCCCCCGCCGGCATCGCCGCCGCCTGGTTGGTCCACGCCTTCACCGCGACCGGCGCCGTGATCGCCATCCTCGCCTTGATGGCGATCGACCGGGGCGATTGGCGGCTCGCCTTCCTCTGGCTCGGCGTGGCGCTGGTGGTCGACGGCATCGACGGCAGCTTCGCCCGCTGGGCGAGGGTCAAGGAACGGGCGCCGCGGATCGACGGCACCGTGCTCGACCTCGTCATCGACTATCTCAATTATGTGTTCGTCCCCACGGCTTTGATCTGGAAGGCCGAGCTGGTGCCGGCCGGATCGGCCTGGTGGCTGGCGGCCTTGATCCAGCTCGCCTCGCTCTACGTCTTCGCCCGCGCCGACATGAAGACCGAGGACCATTATTTCCGCGGCTTTCCGGGCCTGTGGAACGTCGTCGCCCTCTACCTCTTCGCCGTCCAGCCCGGTCCGGGGGCCGGCGCCGCCATCGTCCTCGTCTTCGTCCTTCTCTCCTTCGCGCCGATCCACTTCGTCCACCCGTTCCGGGTACGGGACTATGGCTTCTGGTCGCCGGCGCTCGCCACCTTCTGGGCAGCGGCGACGGGTGCGATGCTGTGGCCCGACTGGCCGGCGGCGGTCGAGCGCGGCCTCTTCCTCGCTTCCGCCGCCTCGGCGATCCTGCTGGTCCTGCTGGGTCTGGTCCGGACGTTACGCGGCCCGCGAGGAACGGTGGGAACAGACGGGGAACATGGAACGTTCCTGCCCTAGACAGACAGGAGCTTGCCATGACCGATACTGCCAATCCCAAGGCCCATCCGCAGGGCAATGCCGAGAAGCCGCCGGAGGAGTGGACGACCGGGGACGAGCCGATGACCGGCGCCCAGGCCTCCTATCTGAAGACGCTGAGCGAGGAGGCCGGCGAGGGCTTCGACGACGGCCTCAGCAAGGCCGACGCCTCGAAGCGGATCGACGCGCTGCAGGCGGCGACCGGACGCGGCCGGGACGACTAATTCGACCCCAAGACAAAGGGGCGGCCGATCGCTCGGCCGCCCCTCCTTGTTCCTGCTTCGAGGCGATCAGCCTTCGGCGCTCTCGGTCTGCGGGGTCGCCGTCTCGGCGGTCTGCTGACTGGTGCGCAGGTCGCGGCGCTCGGCGATGCGCGCTGCCTTGCCGGTGCGGCCGCGCAGATAATAGAGCTTCGCGCGGCGGACGGCGCCGCGGCGGACGACCTCGATCGAATCGACGTTCGGCGAGTAAAGCGGGAAGACGCGCTCGACGCCCTCGCCGAAGCTGATCTTGCGGACCGTGAAGGAACTGCCCAGGCCGCGATTGGCGCGGGCGATGCAGACGCCTTCGAAATTCTGGATCCGGGTGCGCTCGCCCTCGACCACCTTCACGCCGACGCGCAGCGTGTCGCCGGGGCGGAATTCGGGGATGGGCTTGGCCGACGTGAACTGCTCGATCGCCTCGGCCTCGAGCTGCTGGATGATGTTCATTTGCGTTCGCTCTCTTCTTCGCGCTGCGCGCCAGAGGGCGGTGGCCTTCGCGCGTCCCCGTGACGCTCGATCAGGTCCGGCCGCCTTAGCCGTGTCTCCTCTACCGCCTTCGCTTTGCGCCAGGCGGCGATCTTCGCATGATCCCCCGATCGCAGCACTTCGGGGATCCTGCGCCCTTCCCATTCATAAGGTCGGGTATAATGCGGATATTCGAGGAGGCCGCTTTCGAAGCTCTCCTCCTCCCCGCTGGTCGGCGCGCCCATTACCCCGGGAAGCAGCCGAACGCAAGCGTCGAGCAGGACGAAAGCCGCCGTCTCGCCGCCCGAAAGCACATAGTCGCCGACCGAGACCGGGACAATGGGCCGGGCCTCGAACAGCCGCTCGTCTATGCCCTCGAAACGGCCGCACAGGATGCCGACGCCCGGCCCCGTCGCGAGCGCGCGGACGAGCGCCTGGTCGAGCGGCCGGCCGCGCGGCGACATGGCCAGCAACGGTGCGCCCGGCCGGCGCTCCAGCACCTGGTCGACCGCCCGCGCCAGCACGTCGGCCCGCATCACCATGCCGGCGCCGCCGCCGGCCGGCGTGTCGTCCACCGATCGATGCTTGTCGGTGGCGAAGTCGCGGATCTGGACCGTCTCCAGCGACCAGATCCCCTCCGCCAGCGCCCGCCCGGCGAGGCTGTGCCCGAGCGGCCCCGGGAACATGTCCGGATAGAGGGTGAGGATGGTAGCGGCCCAGGTCATCTTGATCGCCGCCTGATCATGAAGACGATCGACGAGGCAACACTGCTCGATATCACGCCTATCACAAAGGGCATGGCAAGGGCTGCAGTTGCGACGAAGGCGCTGGGCCCATTATCGAGATGTCCTTGCGCCTCCCATTGCGGCACTACCTCCGCGATGACCCATCGTTCGGCGATGGAGAAACTCGACAGCCCGGCCAGCCAAGTCAACGCCATGGGGAAGGCGAACGCCGCAAGCACAATGGCTGGCGCGGCGCGGACCCACTTCCGGACGAGCATCAAGAGAAGCGACGTCACCGCGCCTCCAGCGAGCACGCCTGAAAGGAACAACAGAACCAAGCCCATCTCAGCCGCCGTCGGTAACTGGCGCGGAAAGCGCAGATCCGGGAAGCTCGGATGCGGGCGGCTGCAGCAGGGACAGCAGGCGAATGCGAGGACAGGCGGGGCTCCGCCTTCTCACTCGACCGGCGCCGCCCGCAGGTTGAGCTCCTGTATGCCGGCCGGATCGGTCGGGGCGAGCAGCAGCTCGCCGTCGAGCCGGCCGCGCTCGCAGGTCCAGGCGAAGCGGCCGGAGAGCGCGCCGGTAGCGGTGATCGGCGCGTCGGTGCGGCACTCGCCGAGGATGAGCTTCATGCCGGCGAAGTCGCGCGCCCAATCCTCGGCGCTGCGGTCCATCAGGAAGTTCATCGCCAAGAGCTCGCCGGCGGGGCCGACATTGCCGGCCCGGTACATCGCCCCCGCAGCACGGTAGCCGACAGCCAGCGACTCGGTGACCGGGATCGTTCGGCGCGGCAGCTGCCCCGCCTCGTGCAGAGCCAGCGCCGCGTCCCAGACCGCCGGAACCGGCGCCGCATAGGTCCGGCTGGCGAAGGCGAACAGGCCGACCCCCTGCTCGGGGAGGAGCAGCAGATAGGAGCCGTAGCCGGGATATCCGCCGCTATGGGACAAAGCGGTGCCGACGTCGCAGTCGGCGACCACGCGAAAGCCCATGCCGTAGGCGCCAGCCTGCCGGCAGGCTTCCTCTCCCGTCTCGCCGGGTCGCTGGCCGAGCGACGGGAAGTTCAATCCCTGGGCGAGCTCGCGCACGCTCGATCGGCGGACCGGTCCGGCCTCAACACCGTCGCTCGGCGGCCAGGCGGAGAGCAGGAAAGCGGTCCAGCGGGCATAGTCGGCGGCGCTGGTCTCGACTCCGCCCATCGCCCCGAACGCGCCGTGCGCCATGTCCGGATCGCGGGTCCAGGTCCCGTCGTGCCAGCGATAGCCGATCGCCCGCCGCTCGGCCGGAGATTCGGCGACCTCGTAGCCGGTCGACATCATGCCGAGCGGCCGCATGATCTCGTCCCGGATATACTGGTCGTAGGGCCGGCCCGAGACGTTGGTGATGATCCGCCCGAGCAGGGCATAGCCGAAGTTGGAATATTCGAAGGCGGTGCCTGGCGCGCGGGTGAAGGGCACGCCTTCCGCGAGCATGCGGGTGAACTCGGCCTCGGGCAGCACCTGCTGGCGATCGCCCCACGGATTGTCGGTGACGAAGCCGCCGGTGTGCGAGAGAAGGTCGCGGACCCGGATGCGCGGCGAATCCGCGGTCGGATAGCGCCAGCCGCGCATCTCGGGCACATATTCCTCGGCCAAAGCGTCGAGCGACAGCCGGCCCTCGTCGCGCAGCTTCAGGATGGCGAGGGCGGTGAAGGCCTTGCTCATCGAGGCGATGCGGAACAGCGATTCGCCGGTCACCGGGCGCCGCGCCTCCAGCTCCTGGACGCCGGACGTGCCGAGATGGACGAGCCGCCCGTCGCGGACGATGCCCCAGACCAGGCCGGGCACGTGACGCTCCTCCTGAAAGCGGCGGAAGCCGGCGTCGATCCGCTCGAGCAGAGGCGCCGGGATGGCGGCGCCGGCCGCAACCGGGGCCGGCTGGCTCGGCTGGGCCGGCTGGACCGTGGTCGGATTCGGGGCCGGGGCCGGGGCCGGCTGAGCCTGCTGGGCCGCGGCCGGGGCGGCGATCGCGAGCAGGGCCGCACCCCTCAGGATTGTCGTTCGAACCATCACCCTCCCCTCCACCTTGTGCCACCGGCTTATCCGGCCCGCGCCGCCTTTTCCACTTGGAACAATCGGCGGCTCCTGGCGCTGGAGGGCGGATGGACGATCAAGCGCTCGACTGCCTCATCATCGGCGGCGGCCCCGCCGGGCTCACCGCCGCCATCTATCTCAGCCGATTCCACCTGCGCGTGCGCGTCGTCGACGAAGGTCGCAGCCGCGCCGGCTGGATCCCCTGCACCCGCAACGTCCCGGGCTTCCCCGACGGGATCGCCGGCGAAGAGCTGCTCGACCGGATGCGCGCGCAGGCCGAAAAATACGGCGTCGCCTTCACCCGCTCCCGGGTCACCCGGCTGGACCGCGCCGAAGACGGTTTCACCGCCGAGTGGGGCGCCGGCACGGCGACCGCCCGCGCCATCCTGCTCGCCACCGGCATCCGCAACCGCCGGCCCGACATGGACGAGGAGCTGCACGACGAGGGGCTCGCCCGCGGCCTGATCCGCTACTGCCCGATCTGCGACGGCTTCGAGGTAACCGACCGCAAGGTCGGGGTGATCGGCAGCGGCAGCCACGGCGTCGCCGAGGCGGTGTTCCTGCGCAGCTACACCGCCGACGTCACCCTGATCGCCCCGGGCGAGGCGCACAGCCTGTCCGCCGACGACCAGGCCCGGCTGCGCGATCATGCCATCCTCGCCCTGGACGGCCCCGCCCGCGGGGTCGCGCTCCAGGAGAATTGCATCGTCGTCGAGACGGCGCAGGGCCATCACGCCTTCGACAGCGTCTATCCGGCGCTCGGCTCGGACATCCACAGCGAACTTGCCGAGCAGGTCGACGTCGCCACCAACGGCGAGACCGGCTGCATCTCCGTCGATTCCCACCAGCGCACCAACGTCCCCGGCATCTACGCGGCCGGCGACGTCGTCATCGGCCTGGACCAGATCAGCCACGCCATGGGCGAAGGCGGCGTCGCCGCGACGACGATCCGCAACGACCTCGCCAAGAGAGCGCCGCTGGACCGCTGAAGCGGCTCCCGATCCGAATGGGAGGTCGGCGGGCCGGCGATGGCCGGCCGTCAGGCGAGGAAGACGGGGTCGGCGACGATGCGGCCGCCGCGAAGGTCGGCGATGCCGTCGCGGAACGGGATCATCGCCCGCTTGCCGTCCGGCCGCTCGATCTCGAGGATGTCGCCGGCGCCGAAATTCTCGACCGCGACGACGGTGCCGAGCGGCTCGCCCGCTTCATCGAAGCAGGCGAGTCCGATCAGGTCGGCATGATAATATTCGCCCTCGCCCAAGGGCGGCAGCTCCGAGCGGGGCACAGTCAGCAGCTGGCCGCGAAGCGCCTCGGCGGCGTTGCGGTCGTCGATGCCGCGGAAGCGGGCGACCGCGCCGCCGCCGCCTGCGCGCACCGACACCAGCTCGAGCGGCCGCCCGCCGGCGAACAGGCGCTTGTGCCGCTTGAGGCTGTCGGCGCCCTCGCCGAACAGCTTCAGGCGCACCTCGCCGCCGATGCCGTGCGCGCCGGCGACGGCGGCGAGGGTGACCTCGGGATCGCCCAAGGCCTATTGGGCCTTCTCGGCCCCTTCCTCGGGCGCGGCTTCGGCCGAACCCTCGGCGGGCTCGGACGCCGACTCGCCGCCGGCGGCCGGCTCGTCCGCCTGCTCGGCCGTCTCGCCCTCGGCGGGCTGCTCGGCCGACTCGCCCTCGTTGGTGGCCTCCTCGGCCGGCGCGGCCTCCTCGGCAGGCGCGGCTTCTTCAACAGGCGCAGCCTCCTCGGCAGCCGCGGCCTCTTCAGCAGGCGCGGCTTCTTCAGCAGGCGCGGCCTCTTCAGCAGGCGCGGCCTCCTCGGCAGGCGCGGCCGCCTCGGCAGCAGCCGCCGCGGCGGCCTCGGCAGCCTCGGCCTCGCGGGTGGCGCGCTCCTCGGCGCGCTCCTTGGCCTTGTCGCCCGGCTGACCCTTGTTCGGGTTGCTGCGCGCCGCGCGCTCGAGGATGCCGGCGGCATCGAGGAAGCGGTGGACGCGGTCGCTCGGCTGGGCGCCGACCGACAGCCAATGCTTGATGCGATCGGCGTCGAGCTTCACCCGCTCGGGATTATCCTTGCCGAGCAGCGGATTGTAGCTGCCGACGCGCTCGATGAACTTGCCGTCGCGCGAGTTGCGCGCGTCGGCGACGACGATCTTGTAATAGGGCCGCTTCTTCGCGCCGCCCCGGGAAAGCCGGATTGCTACTGCCATTTGTTCGTCCTTTCTGAGACCTGGTGACTATTTCTTGAAATTCTTCGGGAGGTTGAACGGAGCGCCGCTTTGCCCGCCCGGAAGCCCCGGGAAGCCGCCCGGCGGCAGCGCGCCGCCGCCGGGCATCCCGCCCATACCGCCCATGCCGCCGCCGCCGAACAGGGCGCCCAATTTGCCGAGACCGCCCATCTTGCGGATCTTCTTCATCGCGGTGGACATCTCCTGGTGCATCTTGAGGAGCTTGTTCACCTCCTGCACGGTGGTGCCCGATCCCTTGGCGACGCGGATCTTGCGCTTGGCGTTCATCAGGTCGGGCTTCAGCCGCTCCCTGGGCGTCATCGAGCCGATGATCGCATCGAGACGGCCGAGCACATTGCCTTCCAGAACGCCGCTCTGGTTGATCTGGTTCTTCATTTTGCCGAGGCCGGGCAACATGCCGGCGAGCGCGCCGAGGCCGCCCATGCGCTGCATCTGGCGAAGCTGGTTGCGAAGGTCGTTGAGGTCGAACTGGCCCTTCGCCATCTTCTTGGCGAGCGCCTCGGCCTCCTCGACCTGGATCGTCTCCTGGGCGCGCTCGACGAGGCTGACGACGTCGCCCATGCCGAGGATGCGGCCGGCGATCCGCTCGGGATGGAAGGGCTCGATCGCGTCGATCGCCTCCCCGGTGCCGGCGAACTTGATCGGGCGGCCGGTGACCGCGCGCATCGACAGCGCCGCGCCGCCGCGGGCGTCGCCGTCCAGCCGGGTGAGGACGACGCCGCTCAGCGCGATCTCGTCGGAGAAGCTCTTGGCGACGTTGACCGCGTCCTGGCCGGTCATCGCGTCGGCGACGAGCAGCACCTCCTGCGGCGCCGACACCTCGGCGACGGCCTTCATCTCGTCCATCAGCGCCTGGTCGACGTGAAGCCGGCCGGCCGTGTCGAGCATCAGCACGTCATAGCCCTGCAGCTTCGCCGCATTGAGCGCGCGGCGGGCGATCTCGACCGGCGACTGGCCCGGCACGATCGGCAGGGTCGCGACCTCGGTCTGGCGGCCGAGCACGGCGAGCTGCTCCTGCGCCGCCGGACGGGCGACGTCGAGCGAGGCCATCAGGACCTTCTTGCGCTCCTTCTCGGTCAGCCGCTTCGCCAGCTTCGCCGTCGTCGTCGTCTTGCCCGAGCCCTGGAGGCCGACCATCATCACGACGACCGGCGGCACCGCGGCGAGCTCGAGCCCGGCCTCCTCGGCGCCGAGCATCTCGACGAGGGCGTCATGGACGATCTTGACGACCTGCTGGCCGGGCGTGACCGAGCGCAGCACCTGCTGGCCGACCGCCTGCTCCGTCGCCTTGTCGACGAACTCGCGGACGACGGGCAGAGCGACGTCGGCCTCGAGCAGGGCGATCCGCACCTCTCGCATCGCCGCGCGGACGTCGGCCTCGGTCAGGGCGCCGCGGCCGCGCAGGCGGTCGAACACGCCGCTCAGGCGATCGCCCAGACTCTCGAACATCGTCACGCTCCTTCGCTCGTTCGCCGGGTGGACCGGTCGCCAAAACGCAAAAGCGCCGGCGGGCGAAACCTCGCCGGCCAGCGTGCGCGCGTGGCGCTTCAGCACTCACCCGTGATCGGGATGTGGGCGCGCATAGCGGGAGAGACAAGGGAAGGCAAGGCGGGGGGCAGGAGATCAGCGCCCGCGGTGGACTTGGCCCCATCCAGCACCTAGATCGCCTGCGCAATGACCCGCTTCCGCAAGATGCACGGCCTCGGCAACGATTTCGTCATCCTCGACGCCCGCGAGGGCGCGGTCGAGATGGACGCGGCGCGGGCGCGGGCGATCGCCGACCGGCGCACCGGCGTGGGCTGCGACCAGCTCATCCTGCTCGGCCCCTCCGACGTCGCCGACGTCAGGATGCGGATCTGGAACTCGGACGGGGGCGAGGTCGAATCCTGCGGCAACGCCTCGCGCTGCGTCGCGCTGATCGAAGGCGGCGACGTCACCATCGAGACCGCCGGCGGCATCATTCGCGGCCAGGCCAACGGCCAGGGCGCGGCGGTCGAGATGGGCGAGGCCCGTTTCGGCTGGGACGAGATCCCGCTCGCTTATCCGATGGACACGGCTAACATGCCGGTCGCCTGGGAGGATCTCGCCGATCCGGCCGCCGTCAATGTCGGCAACCCGCACATCATCTTCTTCGTCGACGATGCCGCCGCGGTTGAGCTCGAGCGGCTCGGCCCGCAGATCGAGCACGACTCGCTCTTCCCCGAGCGGGTCAACGTCAACATCGCCTCGATCGAGGGCGGCATCGTCCGGCTGCGGGTGTGGGAGCGCGGCGCCGGCCTCACCCTCGCCTGCGGCACCGGCGCCTGCGCCACCGCGGTCGCGGCGATCCGCCGCAAGCTGGCGACCAGCCCGGTCGAGGTGCGCCTGCCGGGCGGCACGCTCGAGATCGCCTGGGCGCCAGGCGAGACGATCCGGATGAGCGGCCCGGCCACCCACGTCTTCACCGGCGAGCTGCCGGGATGACGGGACCGGAGATCATCACCCTCGGCTGCCGGCTGAATGCCGCGGAGAGCGAGGCGATGCGGCGGCTCGCCGGAGGCCAGGACGATCTCGTCATCGTCAACAGCTGCGCCGTCACCAACGAGGCGGTCCGCCAGACCCGCCAGGCGATCCGCCGGGCCAGGAAGGCGCGGCCGGACGCGCGCATCGTCGTCACCGGCTGCGCGGCCCAGGTCGAGCCGGAGATCTTCGCGCGGATGCCCGAGGTGGCGCGGGTGCTGGGAAACCGGGAGAAGATGGCTTCAGGATCGTTCGTGCCGAGCCTTTCGACGCCGGCGGCGGCGCCCGGGACGGAGTCGGAAGCGCGCCCCTCGACTTCGCTCGGGACGAACGATCGTCTTTTTTCCGCGCAGGCCGAGGTCCGGGTCTCCGACATCATGGCGGTGCGGGAGCAGGCGCCGCATCTTGCCGCGGCTTATGCGGAACGGACGCGCGGGTTCGTCGAGGTGCAGAATGGCTGCGACCATCGCTGCACCTTCTGCATCATCCCGTTCGGCCGCGGCAACAGCCGGTCGGTGCCGGCCGGGCTGGTGATCGACCGGATCAAGGCGCTGGTCGGCGAAGGCCATCGCGAGATCGTGCTCACCGGGGTCGACGTCACCAGCTACGGCCCCGATCTGCCCGGATCGCCGAGCCTCGGCCTGCTCGTCGAGCGGATCCTGCGGCACGTGCCCGACCTGGAGCGGCTGCGGCTGTCGTCGCTCGACTGCATCGAGATGGACGCGCGGCTGTTCGACATCGCCGTCGGCGAGCCGCGATTCATGCCGCACCTCCATATGAGCTTTCAGGCCGGCGACGACCTCATCCTCAAGCGGATGAAGCGGCGGCACCTGCGCGCCGACGCGGTCGAGACCGTCACGCGGCTCAAGGCGAAAAGGCCGGAGATCGCGATCGGCGCCGATCTCATCGCCGGATTCCCGACCGAGACCGAGGCGATGCACGCGAACAGCCTCGCCCTCGTCGAGCAATGCGACATCGTCTTCGGGCACATCTTCCCTTATTCGCCGAAACGGGGCACGCCGGCGGCGCGGATGCCGCAGGTCGATCCCGGCACGGCGAAGGCGCGGGCGCGGCGGCTGCGCGAGGCGAGCGCGCGGCGCCGGGCCGCCTGGCTGCAGCGCCTGGTCGGCACCCGCCAGCGGGTGCTGGTCGAGCGGGCGGAAGCGGCGGCCTCGGTCGGCCATGCCGAGAATTTCGCGCCGGTGCGGGTCGCCGGCACTCCGGACGTCAAGACAAGAGAAAAAGGCAGCATCGTGGACGTGACCGTCATCGCCGTCGAGAATGACCAGTTGATCGGGGTGGCCGCGTGACCGACCTGCCCTGGTACGAACGCATGCGCGCCGGCTTCCGCAAGACGTCGGACCGGCTCGGCGACAATCTGACCGGCCTGCTCAACAAGGCCGCGCTCGACGAGGACTCGCTCGAGGCCATCGAGGAGGCTCTGGTCGCCTCGGACCTCGGACCCGAGACGGCGGCCAAGGTCCGCGCCCGGCTCGCCGAGGAGAAGTTCGAGCTCGGCGTCACGGAGCAGGCGGTGAGGCAGGTCGTCGCCCAGGAACTGGAGAAGATCCTCCGCCCGGTCGCCGAGCCGCTCGAGATCGACGCCTTCCCGCGGCCGCAGGTGATCCTCGTCGTCGGCGTCAACGGGTCGGGCAAGACGACGACGATCGCCAAGCTCGCCCACCTCTTCCAGGAGCAGGATTATTCGGTGCTGCTCGCCGCCGGCGACACATTCCGGGCGGCGGCGATCGAGCAATTGCGGATCTGGGCGGACCGCGCCGGCGTGCCGGTGATCGCCGGGCCGGAAGGCTCGGA
This sequence comes from Sphingosinicella terrae, assembly GCF_003347635.1. GTDB lineage: Bacteria > Pseudomonadota > Alphaproteobacteria > Sphingomonadales > Sphingomonadaceae > Allosphingosinicella > Allosphingosinicella terrae. Next base: position 238,006 of record NZ_QDFY01000001.1, on the reverse strand, counting down.
CAGCTCCGCCATCGTCTTTGACGGCGTCAAGAAGGCGACCGCCGAGGGCATCGACGTGCTCATCGTCGACACCGCGGGCCGGCTCCAGAACAAGAAGAACCTGATGGACGAGCTCGCCAAGATCCGCCGCGTGCTCGGCCGGCTCAACCCGGCCGCGCCGCACGACGTCGTCCTCGTCCTCGACGCCACCACGGGACAGAACGCGCTGAGCCAGATCGAGGTGTTCAGGGAGGTGGCCGGCGTCACCGGCCTGGTCATGACCAAGCTCGACGGCACCGCGCGCGGCGGCGTCATGGTCGCCGCCGCCGACCGCTACGGGCTTCCCATCCATGCCATCGGCATCGGCGAGGGCATGGACGACCTGCGTCCGTTCGACCCGGCCGAAGCGGCGCGCGCGATTGCGGGAGCGGCCTGATGAACGTCGAGACCAAGGAAACGCCGCGGCCCGAGCCCGATGCCCCGGCCGGCCCGAGTGCGGGCGCGCGCCTGCTCATCGACCTCGGGCCCCTGCTCGCCTTCTTCCTCACCAACTTCTTCGCGCCGGTTCCGGATTCGCTGAAGGTGTTTGTCGCCACCGGCGTGTTCATGGTGGCGATGATACTGGCGATGCTGATCTCGCAGATCCGCTATCGCCACATCTCGCCTCTGCTGTGGTTCTCGGGGATCATGGTGGTGATCTTCGGCGGCCTCACCATCTGGCTGCACAACGAGACGTTCATCAAGATCAAGCCGACCATCTACTATCTGTTCGTCGCCGGGATCCTGCTGTTCGGCCTCGTCACCGGCCGCAACCTGCTCAAGCTGGTGCTCGGCACCGTCTATCCGGGCCTGTCCGAGCGCGGCTGGTACCTGCTCACCCGCAACTGGGTGGGTTTCTTCGTCACCATGGCGGTCGCCAACGAGGCGATCTGGCGGATGACCTCGACCGACACCTGGATCGCGCTCAAGCTGTGGCTGTTCCTGCCGGTCACCTTCCTGTTCATGATCGCCAACGTGCCGATGCTGATGCGGCACGGCTTCGCCCTCGAGGAATCGCCGGAAGAGCCGCCGGTCCCACCGACCCAATAGGAGGAAGATGTTGGAGCCTGTGCTTTCGATCAGGGGACTGAGCAAGACCTATGCGTCGGGGCTGCAGGCGCTGAAACCGCTCGACCTCGACATCGCGCGGGGCGAGATCTTCGCCCTGCTCGGGCCGAACGGGGCCGGCAAGACGACGATGATCAGTATCGTGTGCGGTCTGGTCACCCCGACCAGCGGCACCGTCACCGCCGACGGCCACGACATCATCCGCGACTATCGCGGCGCCCGGCGCAAGATCGGCCTGGTGCCGCAGGAGCTGCATACCGACCAGTTCGAGGCGGTCCGCGACACCGTCGCGTTCAGCCGCGGCCTGTTCGGCTGCCCGCCCGATCCGGGCCGCGTCGAGCAGGTGTTGAGGGACCTGTCGCTCTGGGACAAGCGCGACACCCGCATCCGCGAGCTGTCCGGGGGCATGAAGCGCCGGGTGATGATCGCCAAGGCGCTCGCCCACGATCCGCAGATCCTGTTCCTCGACGAGCCCACCGCGGGCGTCGACGTCGAGCTCCGGCGCGACATGTGGCAGCTGGTCCGCCGGCTGCGCGAGGGCGGCGTCACCATCATCCTCACCACCCATTATATCGAGGAAGCCGAGGAGATGGCCGACCGGGTCGGCGTGATCAGCCGGGGCGAGCTCATCCTCGCCGAGGAGAAGACCAGCCTGATGCGCAAGCTCGGCAAGAAGGCGCTGACCCTGCAGCTCGCCGAGCCGCTGGCGGTCCTGCCTGCCGAGCTCGCCGAGTGGAAGGTCGAGCTCAACGACGGCGGCCACGCCCTCCATTACGAATTCGACGCCAAGGCCGATCGTACCGGCGTGCCCTCGCTGCTGGCCAAGCTGCGCGACCTGGGCATCGGCTTCACCGACCTCAACACCCACCAGAGCTCGCTCGAGGAGATCTTCGTCAGCCTGGTCAGCGAGCGGAAGGATTGAGATGAGCGGCTTCAACGCGCATGGCGTCTGGGCGATCTACCGCTTCGAGCTGCACCGCTTCCGCCGCACCCTGTGGACCGGCCTGGCGGTGCCGGTGATCACCACCTCGCTCTATTTCATCGTGTTCGGGGCGGCGATCGGATCGCGCATGGCCGAGATTGACGGCGTCGACTACGGCACCTTCATCGTGCCCGGGCTGATGATGCTCTCTCTGTTCACCGAGAGCATCTTCAACGCCTCCTTCGGGATCCACATGCCGCGCTTCACCGGCACCATCTACGAATTGCTGTCGGCGCCGCTGTCCGCCTTCGAGACGGTGCTCGGCTATGTCGGCGCGGCGGCGACCAAGTCGATGATCGTCGCCCTGGTCATCCTGGCGACGGCGAACCTGTTCGTCGACGTCCACATCGCCCATCCGTTGCTGATGATCGCCTTCCTGCTGCTGATTGCCGCGACCTTCTGCCTGTTCGGCTTCATCATCGGCATCTGGGCGAAGGGCTTCGAGCAGCTGCAGGTGATCCCCTTGCTGGTGGTGACGCCGCTCACCTTTCTCGGCGGCGCCTTCTACTCGATCGACATGCTGCCCGAGCCGTGGCGGACGGCGACCCTCTTCAACCCGGTCGTCTATCTGATCAGCGGCTTCCGCTGGACCTTCTTCGGCACCGCCGACGTCGGCGTCTGGGTGAGCCTGGGGGCGACCTTCGCCTTCTTCCTGGCCTGCCTCGGAATCGTGTGGTGGATCTTCCGGACGGGCTACCGGCTGAAGGCCTGACTTGGCCCTCTCTCCCCTTCAGGGGAGAGAGATGGAGAGAGGGGGAGTCTCGGCGGGTGGCGTCACTTCCCCCCTCTCCCTAACCCTCTCCCCTGAGGGGGAGAGGGGATCTTGGGCCTCAGCCCTCCTGATCGGCGCGGGCGATGCCGTTACCGTCGAGATTCTGGGCGACGAACTCCCAGTTGACGATATTGCCGAGCACCTTCTCGGCAAAGTCCGGGCGGGCGTTGCGATAGTCGATATAGTAGGCGTGCTCCCACACATCGAGCGTGAGCAGAGGCTTCATGCCGTCATAGGCGACCGGCGAATCGGCGTCGTGGAGCGAGGTCACCTTGAGGCTGCCGCCGTCGAGCACCAGCCAGGCCCAGCCGTTGGAGAAGTGGCCGACCGCCTCCTCCTTCAGCTTGCCGAGCAAAGCGTCGGTCGAGCCGAAGCCCTCGTCGATCAGCTCGGCGAGCCGGCCGGTGGGGCGCTGGCCCTGGGCCGGGGCGAGGCACTGCCAGTAGAAGCTGTGATTCCAGATCTGGGCGCTGTTGTTGAACAGCGGCTTGTCGCCCTTCTCCTTGGCGGCGAGGATCACCTGGGAGAGCGACGCGCCCTCCAGCCCCTTGTCGCCGACCATGCCGTTGGTCTTGTCGACATAGGCCTTGTGGTGCTTGCCGTGGTGGAATTCGAGGGTCTCGGCCGACATGTACTCGCCGAGGGCGTCCTTGGCGTAAGGCAGATCGGGAAGGCGAAAGGCCATGACTGATTCCTCCTCTTTTCGGGTGCGGTCTCCCGCTACCCCGGAGAGGAAGGCGGTGCCACCTCCTTTTTTTCGTTCGGGGGCGAGGGCGGCGACGCCCACAGGGCCTTCCGGCAGAAGCTGACGCAAGGCATCATCCCCGCGGAAGCGGAGAGTGAGCGACCGAGGCCCGACTTCGGACACCGAACCCCCTCACCCCGACCCTCTCCCCAAGGGAGAGGGAGGGTGACGGCGCAGCCGGCGCGTCAGTTGCTGACGACGCGGAAGCGCTGGAGCTCGACGCGGGGGTCGCGCCAGTCGGGGCTGAGCTCGCTCGCGCGGCGATAGTCGTTATAGGCGGCGCGGACGTTGCCGAGCGTCTCGTTGGCGATGGCGCGGCCGAAATGGGCGACGGCGGGCCGCCGCGTCTGGCGATCGATCGCGATGGTGAAGAGCTGCAGCGCCTCGTCGGGATTGCGCTCCATCCGGATCAAAGCCGCGCCCTTGTTCAGATAGGCCTCGGGCTGATCGGGATCGAGGCGCATCGCCGAGTCGAAATCGGCGATGGCCGGCTCGACCTGGTTTCGGCGGAGCCGCAGGATGCCGCGATTGACGTGGGTCGCCACCGTGTCGTGGAGCGACAGGCTCTCACCCTGGAAGGCCTCGTCGCAATAGGCCATGTCACGGGCCGTCGGCGACATCGGGGAATCCGCCGCCTCGAAGCACATCCGGGCGGAGCTGCTCCCGACGACGGTGATCGCTCCGAAGGCGGGAACCGAACTCGCCGCGAGCAAGGCAGCGAGCATGTACGTGCACCTAGCCATAGTCGACTCCTTCAACCACAGCCCACCGCCGATGATTGTACCACCTTTGCGGGCGGTGCGCCAACGGGAGAGTGTAGGGGGCAACACCCCTCCCCCGCCCTTCGGGCGGTCCCCCTTCAGGGGAGGATACTCAGGCGGCGGGCTGGAGGGCGGGCGTGGGGGCCGTCTCGATCCAGCCGCGCAGGGCCTCGAGCCGCGCAGCCTCCCGCCTCGCCATGGCAGCGACGAGGCGGGAGTCGCCGCGCGCCGCCGCCTCGAAGGCGGCGATGCGCCCGTCGAGGTCACGAGCGGCGGCGGCGCGTGCGCGCAGCGCGCACCAGCGGATGCGGTCGCTCGGGTGGCGAGCCGCGAATTCGGCGATCAGGTCCATTCCGTCCTCGCCGCCATAATGGGCGGCGAGCGCGAGCATCGGCTCCAGCGAGGTGCGGGTGAGGATGCCCTCGACCTGGCCGCGCTCGACGTCGAAGCGATACTGGTCGCGGAAGACCGAGCTGTGCGACGCCTCGAGGATGTTGAGCGAGACCGACAGGGCGTCGGCCGGCAGCTGCAGGTGGACGTCCCGGTGGGCGCGGTAGAGCATGACCTTGCCGGGCTCGAGCCGCGACTTCTCGACGAAGCGCAGGTTCACGCTCTCGCCGGGATAGCCGACCACCTCGCCATACTCATATTCGTAATAGTCGCTCCAATAGCCGGGCCCGAAATAGCCGACGGTGAGGAACGAGAAATTGTGGTCGTGCGGCACCCCGTAGAAGAAGGGATCGGTGCCGCTGTGGCGGATGACGCTGTCGCCCAAGGCCGGCCAGACGTTGGCGCGGATGAAGTATTTGCGGGCGCTCATGTGGAGCATGATGACCTGGGCGCTGTACTGGTTGTCGCGCACCTGGCCGGCGCAGCTGCGCTTGAGCTCTTCGATCATCAGGTCGGCGAGAAACGTCCGGTTGTTGGCGAGCTTGCGCAGCGCCGGCCCGAAGGCGGCGAAGCCGTCCTCGTCGCGGCCGTCGAAGCCCGCAGTCTCGAGCTGTTCGATCAGCTCGGCCAGCTCGATCGTCTCGTCGGTCTCGGCCTCGATCAGGCGGGGCATGCCTGCCCCTCTCCGGCCGGCGCCGGCACCGGCGCCTCCTCGTCCGCGAAGAAGAGATCGAGCGTCTGGCGGGCGGCGGCGCGGACGTCGGGATGCGGATCCGTCTCGGCGAGCCGGCGCAGCGACGGCAGCGACCCCTCGGCGTCGAGCGCCAGCATCTCGCGCATGACGTGCCAGCGGATGAAGAAATGCGGGCTGGCCAGCGCCTCCCGAAGCACCGGCAGAGCATCCTGGCGGTCGAGTGCGCGGAGCAGCGACGCCATCATCTGCAGCCGGGCGCCGGCCTCGTCGGTGCCGGTGGCGCCGATGCAGGCCAGGCTGTCGCTGTCATATTCGAGGGCCACCGGCGCGCAGCCGGTCCGGGCGACGGCGTGGAAGAACAGGATGTCGGCTTCGGCATGCTCGATGACGAAGCTTTGCTGGCGGCCGTCGACGAGCAGCTCCTCGCCGTCGGCGATACGGCGGCGCTCGACCAGCCGGCAGGCGCCCGCCGCGGCGAAGGTGAAGGTCCCGGGGACCGGCGGCGCCTCCCACAGGGAGACGATCGCGCCGCCGGCATGGATGAAGCGCAGCAAAGTGAGGCAGCCGGTGAAGTTGATCGAGGCGGCGCCGGTCCGGCCGGACTTCTTGGCGGCGAGGGCATCGAGCCCGGTCACGCCGAGCGAGATGGACAAATCGGGATGGTGATAGAGGAGCAGGCTATTCTGCACCTCGGTCGAGATCGGCTGGAAGGGCGGCCGGAAGAAGGGATCGGTGCGGCAGGAGGCGATCAAATCCGCCATCAGCGCCTCGACGTCGTCGCCGCGGTCCATGAAGCGTCGGGCGGCGGCGATGAGCCTCTCCGGCGTGCGATCGCGCATGTCGATGAGGTCGCGCTCGAGCCCCGCCATGAGCGGGTGGGCGCTCCACCGGCGGGCGACCGCGTCGAGGCCGGCAAATGAGGCATCCTGGGCGGCGCCGTCGGCGAGCCATCGCGCGAGAGCGGTACCGGCGATCATCGCTTCATCCCTGTCCCCGAGGGCAGAAAAGGAGCGGGGGCGCCGCGGCGCCCCCGCTCCGATCAGTTCCCTCAGATCAGATAGAGCAAAGCGAGGAAGACGCCGAGGCACACCGGCCCGCCGACTTCCTTCTGCTTGAGCGACCCATGCATCCCGACGCTGGTGCGCAGTTCCGGAATGGACGAGACGTCGATCTTCTTCATCAGGTTTTCCCCTCTGTGAGTCAGTACCGACTGGAGGCGGGGCGGGCACCTGCGGCTCGGCCAAGAAACCGCCGGCTGAATGGCTCCGGCCCCTGCCCGGCCCTGAAAGGGCTGGAACGGGAGGCCGGTTCGGCCGGGACGGCGACCACCTTCCTCGTCCCCATAGTCCCGGGCGCGCAGGGAATATGTCGCATGGTTACGGAAAAATTTACCATGGTGGGGGGTGAAATGGTCCGGGCGACAGGATCACCTTCCTCTCCCCCTTGGGAGGATACAGAGGGGGGTGCGCGACTTCGTCGAGCGCCGGCCGGAGGCCGGCACCCCCACCCCTCCCCACAAGGGGGAGGGGCCGAAAAAAGGGGGCTTCGGACCGGGCGCTTTACCCTCCCTCCCCGACCGGCTAGCCCGAGGCTCAGGGTCCGGAGCGGGAGTGGTCGAGTGGACAAGAGCGCCCTCAATGTCGGCACCGGCGAGGTGCGCAGCGCCCACCGCTTCGACCCGGTGCCGCTCGAGGCGTGGATGGAGTCGCATGTCGAGGGCTTTGCCGGGCCGTTGAGGATCGAGCAGTTCAAGGGCGGCCAGTCCAACCCGACCTACAAGCTGGTCACGCCGGACCGCGACTATGTGCTGCGCCGCAAGCCGCCCGGGCCGCTGCTGCCGGGCGCCCATGCCGTCGACCGCGAATATCGGGTGATCTGCGCGCTGGCCGGCCAGGGCTTTCCGGTCGCCCGCAGCTTCGGCCTGTGCCTCGACGAGAGCGTCATCGGCACCCCCTTCTACGTCATGGAGATGGTCCAGGGACGGATCTTCTGGGACCCTGCTTTCCCCGAGATCGCCGCCGCCGAGCGGCCGGCCTATTTCGACGCGATGAACGCGACCATCGCCGCGCTCCACCGGATCGATCCGCAAGAGGCGGGGCTCGGCGACTATGGCAAGCCCGGCAATTATTTCGCCCGCCAGATCGCCCGCTGGTCGAGACAGTATCGCGAGGACGAGGCGGCGGGCCGGATCGCGGCGATGGACCGGCTCGGCGAGTGGCTGCCGGCGAACGTGCCGCCGGACGAGCCGCAGCCGCGGATCATCCACGGCGACTTTCGCTGCGACAACATGATCTTCCACCCCGAGCATCCGCAAGTGATCGCCGTTCTCGACTGGGAGCTGTCGACGCTCGGCCATCCCCTCGCCGACTTCAGCTACCATCTGATGATGTACCGGATGCCGGACGCCCTCGCCGGCCGCGACCTCGCCGCGCTCAACCTGCCGAGCGAGGCCGACTATGTCGCGGCCTATTGCCGCCGCACCGGCCGGGACGGCATCGCCGACCTCGATTTCTACATGGCGTTCAACCTGTTTCGCCTCGCGGGCATCCTCCACGGGATCAAGGGGCGGCTGATCCGCGGCAACGCCGCCTCCGCCCACGCCGCCGAGATGGTCGAGAAGCTCGAGCCGCTGGCCGAGCTCGCCTGGGCGCAGGCGGTGAAGGCCGGGGCGCGGGAATAAAATAGTCGAATTTAGGCGGGCGGGGACTGGTGGGAGCGCGGGCCCCTCCCATCGGGCTTGACTTTGTTCCCGTTTTGTGCAAGCTACCGAAATAGTAAATGTCCGAATTGCGCCCGGGGTCGACCCGAGGGCGGGCGGACGTCGCGCAATCCGGCCGGGTAGGCGTGCCGCGGTGCCCTCGCGAAGCTTCGTTCGGCTCGGGCTCTGCTTTTTTTCACGCGAAGACGCGAAGACGCAAAGGGCGTCTCGATCTCCTCCCGCGTCATCCCAGCGAAGGCTGGGATCTCTCTGACTTCATGAAGAAAAACGAGATCCTGGCGTTCGCCAGGATGACGAAGGAGGGGGGCGCCGGCTGGGCCCTCTCCTTCATTCCGCGAAAGCCGGAACCCAGAACAGGGGGGCCGACAGCCGGGCACTGCGGCGCATTTCCGCAACGGTCTGTGCGCTTGAGCCCCAGCCCTTCGGCGCGCTTAGGACAGGCAGTCGCCGGGATGACCAATAGGGCTTTGCCGAGACACCTCTTGGTCCCTTCGCGTCTTCGCGGCTTCGCGTGGGATCATGCGGGGCGTCCGAGCGCACGGCAATTGTCTGAGGGGGCGCTCCCACCCCATCGAACATCGAGAAAGGACAGAGCATGGCCAAGGCACGCGGGCGGCCCAAGGGGTCGCGCAACAAGCTCACCAACGAGGCGAAGGAGGCGATATTGATGGCCTATGACAAGCTCGGCGGGGTCGAGCGGCTGGTGGAGTGGGTGGAGAAGGACGAGGCCAACGAGACCCTGTTCTGGACCAAGATCTTCACCAAGCTGCTGCCGCGCCAGCCGATCGAGCCGGCGCCCGCGCCGGAGGAACTGCCGCCGGTCAAGGGCGCGCTGATCTGGCGGACGCCCGCCTGGGCGAAGGCGGCGCAGAGGAAGAGCCGGCTGAAGGCGGGCACGGCCGCGCCGGCCGCGACCGCCGAGGCGGAGGCGTTTCCGAAGCCGGCAAAGGCGAGGTCCAAGACAGCGGAAGAGAAGCTCGCCGAGATACCGTGCGGCTGGGACGATCTGTGAGCGGAGCGGGTGCGAAGGCCGGCGGCCGCCCGATGACCGCGACGGACGCAGCGACGGATCTCGCGACCATGGAGGCGCCATCCTCTGGTCGCGGCGCCGCGACCCGGACGGACACAGGGGCGGCCACAATAATGCCGACCCGCGAGCCGGCTTCGCGCGGAGGGTCCGGCGCCAAAGGCGCGCGCGCGTCCGGGCGAGCGGCGAAGGCGGCGGAGCGACCGATCGCGCTCGGCTACGATCCGCGGCACCAGTTCATCGGCCTGCACCTGCGCAAGGAAAGGTGGGCGGTGGCGGTGGCGCATCGGCGGGCGGGCAAGACGGTGGCGTGCATCGCCGACCTGATCAGCAAGGCGAGCACCTGCCGGCGCAAGGACGGGCGGTTTGCCTATATCGCGCCGCAGCTGAACCAGGCGAAGGACATCGCCTGGCACTATCTCCTGGAATATACCGAGCCGTTCGCGCCGCGGCGCAAGGTCAACGCGTCGGAGCTGTGGGTCGAGCTGCCCAACAACCGCGCCCGCATCCGCCTCTACGGCGCCGACAATCCGGACCGGCTGCGCGGCCTCTATCTCGATGGCGTGGTGCTCGACGAATATGGCGACATGGAGCCGGGCATGTGGGCGCGGGTGATCCGCCCCTTGCTGTCCGACCGCGAGGGCTGGGCGACCTTCATCGGCACGCCGAGGGGCAAGAACGCCTTCTGGAAGATGTGGAAGAAGGCGGGGAGCGATCCCGACTGGATGCAGCTCACGCTCAAGGCCTCGGAGACGCGGCTGCTCAGCGACAAGGAGCTGGCCGATGTGCGCAAGACGCTCGACGACGAGGAATATGCCCAGGAATATGAGTGCAGCTTCGATGCGGCGGTGCGCGGCGCCTATTGGGGCAAGGAGATTGCGGCGGCCGAGGCGGCCGGGCGGATCGCCGAGGTGCCGTTCGACCCGGCGCTGCGCGTCCATACCGCCTGGGACCTGGGCATGGCGGATTCGACGGTGATCTGGCTGTTCCAGCCGCACGGCCTGGCCGGCGAGACGCGGGTGATCGACGTCATCAAGGGCGAGGGCGTCGGCCTCGACTGGTATGCAAGCGAGCTCGACCGGTCGCGCGAGCGGCACGGCCGCGCCGGCGGCACCTGGCTGTGGGGCGACCATTTCCTGCCGCACGACGCCGCGGTGCGCGAGCTCGGCACCGGCAAGAGCCGGATCGAGACGCTGCGCGAGCTCGGCATCCACGCGACGATCTGTCCGAACCTGCCGGTCGAGGACGGTATCCAGGCGGTACGGCAATTGCTGCCGCGCTGCTGGTTCGACCGGACGCGCTGCGCGCGCGGGATCGAGGCGCTGCGCATGTACCGGCGCGACTATGACGAGCGGCGGCAGGAATATGGGCTGCGGCCGGTGCACGACTGGACCAGCCATTATGCGGATGCGTTCCGCTATTTCGCGGTGGGATACCGGCCGCTGCCGGCGAGCGCGTACCGGCCGCGCAGGAAGATGAGGCTCGGGTGGATCGCTTGAGACTTCAGGCTCGGGGCGTTCGCGCGAAATAGTGTGTAGCGGCATACGAAGCCAATGCCGGCTTTGCTGAGCCGGCTGCCCCACGCCGATCCGAGATTGGTAGCTTATCTCGCGTGGCAGTTCGCAAGGCGCGGATCGCCTCGACACGCGAACCGTGCGTTCGGCAGCCAGTGCACAAAAAATGCGCTGTCACCGATTCAGGATATGGACGGCTCGCTGGAACGCGCCGGCGGGAGAATTAAGTATCGTGTCCCCGTAAGTGGTGCGCTTCAATCACTTCGAAGAACTCGCTCGCAGCGAAGCCAGTGCGTTTTCGATCATTCTGAGAAATTCTGATCGGCTACTGCCTTGCATGCCTTCATCCGACGCTCGCATATACGCCTCTTTATCGTCTCGCCACGATTCAAGCATTTTGATTTTTTCGTCGGAACTCAAATCGGCGTCGTGCAGGAGCTCAGTCGGCGTCTCATATCTGCCATGGTAAGCCAAAATGGTCCTCCTCGGATTGAGATTCCATCAACGTTGAGTTCGCCCGCAGGCTCCGCCGCCTACAGCAGCGTCATTTTGCGCGCAGCCTCTCGGCGCACTCCGGCACCAGGATCAGGTGCACGTGATTGTCCATCATGCTCCAGGCCAGGCAGCGCACGCCGGCATGGGCGCAGCCTTCGCGCAGCCGATCGAGAGAGAGCCTGCGGTCGCGGTCGCCGAAGAAGGTCGGCAGCCGCCGGTCGCCGCGCTGCGTCACATGGTGCGCGGCGCCGGGCACCACGATGCGGGCGAGGATAGCGATGACTCGTCACATGGCGGAAGACGAGCCGTCGGCAATTAGTATTGTGTCCCCGTAATCAATTAGGGCTCGACCGTCACCACGACCCGTTCGTAGCGCGTCAGCGGCGGGCTGCCTTTGTCGGTCACAGCGAGAATGACGTGCAGCGTCTCACGCTGCCTCACTTCGGGCGCGGTAATCCAGACACCGTCCGCGTTCTCGGCCCCGATCGAGAGGTCGCCGTGCCAGCTTCCGGGTTCGGGATAGTGGAACCAGTAATAGGTCAGGCTGTCGCCGTCCGGGTCGCTGGTGCCACGGGCGCTGAGGCCGAAGGCCTGCCCGGACCGGACGGTGATCGCATTCGCACCTTGGAGCCTGACGACAGGCGGGTGGTTGGCTTCGCCATAGGGCCTGATCGTCCAGTCCATCCGCGCGGCGAAGTCGTTCTGGAAGGCGTCGCGCCAACGCCATAGCGTCGCTCGCGCGCTGGTCTCGACCACTTCGCCGGGACGAAGCGAGCGGCCATATTCGGGCCGCAGCGGCGGGCCATAGGCGTCCTCCGCGTTGGTCCAGATCGGCCGCGTCTCGGGATCGAAGATCACGCCGGCGACCGCGTTGTTCGAATTGTCGGACATCGGCGCGGGCGCATAGAGCCGATAGCGCCCGCCCCAACCGCCCCATGCGGGGTTCTCGGGTACGCTCAAGCCGTTCGGGATCAGCGCGAGAAACGCTGGCGTATCGCCTTCCACGCTCCACGCAACATCGGGATAGGCGGCGCCGAGCGCTCCGTGATCCTGCTGGATGTTCTCGGCCAGCCAGCGGTTGCTGATCGTCGCGTTGTCGATTCCCTCGATGACGTGGTTGATCCCGCCCCAAGTCGCGCTGCCATAATCCCCGCCGGGCGTGACGATGTAGTTCACCTCGGGAAACTCGCGGCGGATCCACGGGCCGGCATCATCCTGGTCGGAGATGGCATAGACCCACAGCTTGCGGGTGAGCCGGGCGACCTCTTCCGGCGAGCGAGTCTCGCGCAGGCGGTAGAGCGCCTGTGCCAGCGTGTTGATGCCGCCCCAGGCGTTGACCCAGAGCGGGCGGTCGTCATCGTCCAGGATCGCCGCGACGAGCGCGACCGAGCCGGGCGAGTCCATGTCGTCTCCGACCCCGGTCATGCCGTATCGCGGCTGCCCTTGGGAGACGAGCGCGGCGAGCGCCTCTTCGGCGGGATAGTCCGGGTCGTGCAGGCGAAGATTGGGCAAGACCTCGCCGTAGGTCTCAATGATCGCGCGTATCGATTCCGGGGCGACCGAGGTGCGCTTCCACACCGAGGTGGTGGCAACGAGGCCCTCGATGTCGATCTCATTGCTGTAGAGCAACAGGCGGATCAGGCTCTGTGTGTCGTCGGGATCGGCATCGATGTCGGTCAGGACGAAAAGACGCGATTTCGACACATCTTCCGCTCGAGACGGTCCCGATTGGGCCGAAGCCGCTGCGGCGGCGCAGAGACAAATCGCGGCGATGGCCAGTCGAAACATCGTTTCCCCCCCTGCGTGATAGCGCTACCATCATCTCGGCCGACTGCCATTGCTGTCAAGCCGATCCAGGGTGAGGCGAACTCCGATAGGCGCTCGACCACGGCTTTGCGGTTTTATCGCTGAAGGATCGGGACGGGCGCTTATCGGACAATCCGGTCCTCAAATCACGAGGGCATCCGCTGTCCAACGGCATGCCTTGAGCTTCGTCGTGCGGATCGGCCTCTGCCTACCGTGATGAGCGACGCCCCCTACCGCGCCCCCTCCCCCAGCAAATGCTGCTGCCAGAACATCAGGCTCGTCCAGAACTGGTAGTCCGCATTCTCCTTCCTCGCGAAGCCGTGGCCTTCGTTCTGGCCCAAGAGGTGCCAGGCGGTGCGGCCCTGACTGCGGACGGCCTGGACGATCTGGTCGGCTTCGGACGCCGGGACGCGAGGATCGTTGGCGCCGGTGACGACCATGAGCGGGATGTCGAGCTCGTTCACCCGGGTGAGCGGGCTGATCCGGAGCAGCGCCTCGCGCTCGGTACACTCGTCGCCATATTCGACGCGCCTGAGGTCGCGGCGGTAGCTCTGGGTGTTCTCGAGGAAGGTGACGAAGTTGGAGATGGCGACGATGCAATTGGCAGCCTTGAGGCGCTCGCCGTAGAGGATCGCCGAGGCGTAGCACATATAGCCGCCATAGGAGCCGCCGGTGACGGCGATGCGGTTGCGGTCGAGGGCGGGATCGGCGGCGAGGCGGTCGAGGAAGGCGCCGATGTCGCGGACGCTGTTCTCCCGCTGCGCCGGGCCGTTGTCGAGGCCGACGAAGCGCTTGCCGTAGCCGGTCGAGCCGCGGACGTTGGGGAGGAAGAGGGCGACGCCGAGCTCGTTCAGCAGATAATTGTTGCGGCCGAGGAAGCCCGGGCGCGCCTGCGCCTCCGGGCCGCCATGGATGCTGACGATGAGCGGCCGCGGCCCCGGAAAGCGGGCGGCGTCCGGGCGGTAGAGGAAGCCGGAGACGCGCTCGCCGTCGAAGCTCCTGACCTCGACGAGCTCGGGCTCGACATTGACGTCGGGGTCGAGGCCGCCGGTCTCGCTCTGCGTCCAGCGAGTGACGGCGAGCGTGCGCGGATCGACCGAATAAGCGTCGGCGGCGCTGCGGGCCGAGGTGAAAGTGAGGCCGATATCGCCCCAGGGCGCGATCTCGAGGCCGCCGATCAGGCCCGCCGGGAGCCCCTCGACCAGGCGGGTGCGGCCGGTGGCGGGATCGAGCAGGCGCAGGCGTGACATGCCGGCTTCGTTGGCGACGAAGGCGACGAAGCTGCCGTCGGGGGCGATGTCGAAGCTGTCGACGTCCCATTCGAGATCGGCGACGACCGGGGTGAAGCGGCCGCTCGCCACGTCGAGACGGCCGAGCCGCTGGAATTCCGAGCCCTCGTCGGAGGTGACCCAGAGCGTGCCGTCGCGGGCGAAGAGGGCGCCGCCAAAAGCGACGTCGCGATCATGGTCGCCGACCGGGGTCATCGCGCCGGTGGCGAGATCGAGCAGATGCAGGTTCGACTTGGTCACCGAGATATATTCGACGACGATGGCGCGGGCATTGTCCGGCGAGAAATCGAGGATCGCCCAGCCGCCGCCCTCGACCTCAGCCACCCTCCGATCGGTCGAGGGATCGCGCGGATCCATGACGTAGAGGTCGCTGTCGGTGCCGTTGCGGCGGGTCGAGCTGTAGGCGATCAGGCGGCCGTCCTGGCTCCAGGCGGAGAGATTGTTGCGGCTGCGACCGTCGGTGAGCAGATGGAAGCGGCCATCGTCGAGCCGGTAGAGCTGGTAGAATTCGTTGCCGCCGGTGTCGCGGCGGGCGACCAGCACGTCGCCGGCCGGGGACCAGCTGCCCGAGACCGGCTCCTCCTCGAAGCTGATCTGGGTGCGCGCGCCCATCGGCATGGCGACGCGGTGGAGCTGGCTGGTATTGGCGAAGCGGGTGGCGATCAGCATCGAGCGGTCGCGCGGGTGCCAGCCGGCGAAGCCGGCCGTGCGATATTCCATGTAGGGCCGGGTGGCGCGGGCGAGCTCGGCGGGGACCGGCGGAATGCCGTCGGCGACGAGGGCGGCGGGTTTCGGGACGGCGGCGGTCTCGGCGGGCGGCGCGGGCGTCTGGGGCGCCGTCCGGGCGGCGGGCTGGGCGAAAGCGAGAGTGGCGGGAAAGGCGGCGGCAAGGGCGAGATATTTCAGGCGCATAGGTCTGGGGTCTCCTGTCGGGGAGAGGCTAGAACGGCGGTAGCGGGTGCGCAATCGGGAAGGGCATGGCGCCGACGCGGCTGAGGCGGACGCAAGGCGCCTGCCTTGCATCGTTAGCGAAATTCGAAGAAATCGGTCCGATGGATACGAAGCCATGAGGGCGCCAGCGACGGACGCACTGCAAGCGCGGCTTGCAGGCGCGGAACGGGACCTTCGGCAGGCGCTGCAGATCCTCGCCGGACGGGGCGGCCGTCAAGGCGAGGAATGGATGCTGCTGTCGACGCTGGTCGGCGAGGCCGATCTCTTGGCGGCCGAGGCGAAGCGCCGCGATCCCGATTACCGAATGCCGATGCTCGAGGAGGCGGTCGAGGCGCTCTACCAGGAGACGAAGGGGTTCACCGATCCGGAGTTCCTGCGAAGCTCGGGCGCCGCAAGGAGGCACAACAAGCCGCTGTTCGAGATCGGGCGCCAAGGAAGGTAGAGAGACCCCGGGATGGTGACTTGACCGGCCGGTCCGGCATGCCCCAGCCAATCCTCAAGCGATCGCGACGCAAAAAGGCGGCCGACAGCGCGTTGACGGGAGCAGCAGCATGCCGGCCTTCCCACTTCTGGCGCTAGCCGCGACGATCACGGCGGCGGCGCCTGACGAGACGCAGCGGAACTTTGGACACTGGGTGTCCGTGTGCGACAACGGCCTTCGCTTCCAGGTGAGCTCGGCGATGGGCCAGCCGGCGAACATCAATGTCCATCTGCATGTGCGGCGCGAGGCGGGGCCGGAGGCGGCGGTCGAGATCGCCGCCGATACGGACGGCGTCTGGGGACCCGGGCCTCACTCCCTATTGATCGACGGGCAGCTCTTCGCCCTCGTCCAGCGGGAGATCCTCCTGGTCGTCCCCGCGGGATCGGCCATGGCGGCGGCGCGAGCGCTGGCGCAGGCGCGCAGCGTCCAAGTCGTCGCCGGCGGAGAACGCCACCCCATTTCGGCGCAAGGCAGCGCCGCGGCGTTGCGCGACATGGACGCGCGCCAAGGGCGTACGGGAACGGTCACTGCGATCGTCGCGACCGGCACGAGGGCGGCCTCGACCATGCCCGCGCCCCCGCCCCCTCCGGTGCGGACGGAGCGGATCGCGCCGCGCGATGGCCCGGTGATCCGGCCGTCGGCGCGGCGGGTCGCGGAGTGGCGCGGGGCAGAAGACTGCGACCCGAGGCTGGATCCCGCCGACTATCCGACGCAATCGTGGCCGCTCGATGCGCGCCAGGCCGTCATCCTGGTGCCGTGTCACGCCGGCCCTCATTACGGCCATGCCCTCGTCATGGTCGGGAGGCGGGCCGACGGCAGCGACGCGCGTCCCGCCTCGTTCGATGTCGAGCTCTCGATGAGTGAGAGGAGCGGTCCGGCCGTACCGACCGACAATGCCGACCGCAGCGAAACCAGCGGGCGGCTGATCTCCGGGCAGCGGGGGGCGATCGCCTATCCGAGCACTTATGAGGAATGGGTGTGGGACGGGCAGCGGTTCCGGCTGATCGAGCGGATCGGTTCGTATGGCAGCTATTTCCGGGCGCGGGTCAGGCGGCGACGGGACTGAAGCTCTCGGTCCGCGCGCGCCGGACCAGAGGGAGCGGGGCAGAAAGAGGGATGTTCAGCCGAAACGGCTCATCTTCAGGGTAACGAATCCCACGACCAGGATGGTCGTGACCGCGAAGCCGCTGATGGCCGCGACACGATGCCGACCGATCAGCGAATAGACCAGCAGCCCCGCTCCAGCCGCCGCGTAAGCGAGGATGGTCACGAAGGCTATCGCATCCCACGTCTGCTGTTGCGTCGTGCGAGGCTCGTAATGGAGGCCGAGCGCGGCCGCAGCCGGGAGAGCAGCGAGCAGCAGAAGGACGACCAGCATGATGGTGAGCACCCGGCCCGCCACGTCCAGGGCTGCCTTCCTCCAGGCGAGGTCGATCCGCGTCATTGCGCGGAATCGTTAATCGGGCCCGAATAAGAGCGGGTTAACGGCGGTTGGGCATGGACGAGGCGAAGCGCGGTGGAGAGGATGCGGAAGGCGAAAGCATCTCTCGACGGCGTCGCCCCTGCGCAGGAGGATGTGAAGAAATCTCCCAGCTCGTCATACTGGAGCAAGCCAGGATCTCATTCTCCTCAAGCGCCGCGGGCCCAAGGCAGTGAGATCCCGGCTTTCGCCGGGATGACGATGTGGGGGCGAAACGCGAGACGGCGCCGACGCGGCCGGGCTCAGCCGTCAAGCCGCACGTCCATCATCGCCGGATCCATCGGCGCATCGGGGCGGGCCGACACCCGAATGCCATGGCCCGACTGCCCTGGTTTCCACGGAATTGAGTATTGCGTCCCCGAAATGGTATGCGTCGGCCAGTCGTAGGTCGGCTGGACGGCCTGACGAACGCCACCGGCGCCTTGATGGCAGCCGGAACCGAAGGCAAGGAACGGCATGCGGCTGCTCCTCGCTCTCGGCATCATCGCCTTCGCCGCGGCTTTCCATCTGCACTGGGCGGTCGGCGGCCGGCTCGGCCTTTCGGTTTCGCTGCCGCAGCGGCCCGACGGCATCCCGTGATGTCGCATCGCTTGTCCTGGTGGCCTCCGGCCGCGGGGGGCGTCGCGCTGGCCCTGGCATGCCTTGCCTGGCTGCTGCTCGCCCACGCCGGTCATGCACGGCTGCCGTTGGCGGACGCGACGTTATGCCTTGCCTTGCTGTTCGTGGGCGCGGCGTTCGTGTGTCGGACGCTGGTCCCCAATCCCTATGTCGGCTTCCTCAAATCGATCCGGAACACGCGATGGGCCAAATACGACACGTGGCTCTACAGCCCGCTGTTCCTCGTGCTGGGACTGCTTATCGTCGTCCAAGCGCTAAGTTAGGCGGGCGGCGCGCGCGTTTGGGGCGCCGTCGCGGCGGTGGGCTGGGCGAAAGCGAGGGTGGCGGGAAAGTCGGCAGCGAGAGCGCATTATTTCAGGCGCATGGGGCTGAAGACCGGGCTGCAGCCCCGCTGGCGGGGCGCGACCGAATCGTCACCATCGTCGGCGAATTCGGACCGGCGCGTTCACGGCCCGATCGCGGGGAAGTGCTCTACATGGATTTCCCCGGTGCGTCCGAAATAGACCACCCGGCGGCCGGACAAGGAAACGAAGTAGCCGGCGCAGCCGGCGGCGGTCACCACGCGATTGAAGCCGGCATAACTGTAGTCGGGCGGCTGGAGCTGCGCCCAGCGTATCGCCGCGGCGATGGCGGGCTGGTCGAAATCCGCGTCGACCGCTGCGGATCGGTGGGGATTGTCCAGCACCAGGGTCTCGCCGTCGGGGCGATAGTGCGCGCGGGTGTTCGTCCGGTAGTCGACGAGATAGGCCTCGAAGCCCGCCTCGCCCAGCGCCTGCACGCCCTGCGGGAAGCTCAGGCTGTCGTCATAGGCACCGTCCAGGCACGCACGGGCCACTTCCTCCTGTCGCGCGTCGATCATCGCGTCCTCCCTTCCGACAATGCCGGCGGCGCCGGCCTCCGCTAATCGATCGGCGCCGCATCGAGCCCGCGGCCGCCGGCGATCCGGTGCAGCAGCTGCCGCAGCCGATCCCGCTCCTCCGCATCGAGGCCGCCGAAAAAGTCGGCATCGTTGGCATCGGCGAGCGCGGCCAGCGCCGGCACCTTGCGACGCCCCTCCGGCGCCAGAGTAAGGCTGTGGCCGCGTCGATCCCCGGCGCTTGCCGACCTCAGCACCAGGCCCTTGTCGACCAGCCGGTCGGCGAGCTTGCTGATGGCCCCCTTGGTCATCCCCATCGCCTCGGCGAGCTGGGTCGGCGAGGCCGGCGACCGGTCGTAGAGCGAGCGCAGGAACACCCATTCGGCGACGGTGACCCCCTGCGATTCCACTTTGCGAGCGAAGGCGTGGGAGACGGCATTGGAGACGATGCGCAGCCAGTAGCCGAGATGGTCCTCAAGTTCCGAAACCTGCTCCGCGTCCATGTCGCCGCTCCATTTGGTTGACTAGGAAACTAGATCATTCTCGTTTCCTAGTCAACCATCGACGTGGCGCGGCGGAAGCGGCGTCGTATCAGCGCCGACCGCGGTGCGCCGGCGCCCCTTCCGTAGGAGCTTCGCTTCGCCGGGTTGCGCCGCCGCAGGCTCCGCGACCACGCGGTGGTCCGACGCGCGTGGAGAGAGCTCGCGCGCCTGCGTCCAAGCTGACAGACGACCGGCGTCGCCGGAGAGAGAGCCAGGCGGCATGCCGACGATCGCGGGCGCAAAAGCCCGATGCGGAGGCCGGGTCGCCGGCCGATGAGCGGCCCGGCCGACCCGCCTGGGACGGGTCGGACCGGGCTCGACTTAGTCCATCATTGCGCGCTGCGGCCGCGCTCGTAGGTCTGCAGGCAGTTGTCGGTCACGCTGGCCGTGCAGGGCGGATAGCCGTCCTGCGCCGGCTCGCCGGTAGCGGGATCGAGCAGCGGGCCGCCGGCGGCGGTGGCGGCGATGCCGTTATAGCCCGCCGGCACGGTCGCCGCATCGGACATCACCGCGATCCCGCGCGCGTCGCGCTCGGGGTCGGCGTTGCTCGGCTGGACGATCGCGCCGCCGGCCGGGGCGGTGTTGGCGGCGAGCGTGGTCGTGCCGGTCTGGGCGGTGTCGCTCCAGCGCGTCGAGCTCTGAACGGTGGTGTCCTGCGTGGTCGTGCCCTGGGTGGTCATGTCCTGTGTCGTCATGTCCTGGGCGGTGGTGCCCTGAGTGGCCATGTCCTGGGCGCTGGTGCCCTGGATGGTCATGTCGTGGCCGGACATGTCGTGGGTGGCGTCGGTCGCCGGATCGGTGCTCATCCCGGCCTGCGCGGCGACGTCGGGCTGCGCGTCGGTCGGGCCATAGGTCTGGGCGAAGGCTGCGCCGCTCATCAGAAGCGCTATCGCGAATGTCGCTGTCTTCATCATGTCACTCCTCTCGTCTGGCGGATCGAGGGCGCCGGCCGCTCGGGCGCTCCGGCGCGGATCGATCCGCGGGCATGGCAAGAACGGGTGGGACGGCGCCATTCTCCGCCTCGTGCCGGGCCGCCGCCGGAGACGGGCCGAGCCGTGGCGCAGGCGGGCCGTCTCGTGGCATTCTCGAACGAGCGGGAGGAATGAAGGCGGGCCGCGGGATCGGCGGCGCGGCCACAGGGGCGGACAGGAGGAGCCGGACAGGATTACCCCTCCCCCGTCCTTCGGGTCCCCCCGCCAGGCTGCGCCTGGGGAGGAATGGACGCCCCCCGTTTGCACTGCGGCGCGATCGCCCGGTCTCGCGGCGGGAGCGAGGGGGACGCCCCGCTTCAGCGTCTCCGCACGATCGCGCTTCTCAGCACCCGGGTGAGATCCTCGACCGAATAAGGCTTGTGGATGAGATCGAAGCCGTGGCGGGCTTCCTGGGCGAGGATGTGGGAATAGCCGCTGGTCAGGACGACCGGGAGGCCGGGATGGCGGCGGGAGACCTCGCGGGCGAGATCGACGCCGCTCATCCCCGGCATCACCACGTCGGAAAAGACCGCGGCGAAATCGCCCGACGCCTCGTCGAGGCGCTTCAGCGCCTCGACGGCATTGCCGGCCCAGACGGTCTCGTAGCCGAGCTCCGCCAGCAACTGGGTGGAGAAGGCGCCGACCTGCTCATTGTCCTCGACGACGAGAATCCGGCCGCCGGGTTCGGGATCGGGCGCCGCCGCCGGGGCGGCCGCGTCGCGGGCGTCGGGAGCCGGCACCCGCGGCAGATAGAGAGTGAAAGCGGTGCCTTCGCCGAGGCTGCTGGCGACGTCGATCTCGCCGCCCGACTGCTTGGCGAAGCCGTAGACCTGGCTGAGGCCGAGGCCGGTGCCCTTGCCGACTTCCTTGGTGGTGAAGAAGGGCTCGAAGATGTGCTCCAGTCTCTCCGGCGGGATGCCGTGGCCGGTGTCGGCGATGCAGACCGAGACGAAGGCGCCGCTCGCCTCGCCATGGCCGCGGACCCGCGGCAGATGCTCGCTCGGCCGGACCTTGAGGGTCAGAACGCCCTCCCCGTCCATCGCGTCGCGGGCGTTGACCGCCATGTTGACCAAGGCGGTCTCGAACTGGATCGAATCGGCCTCGACGAAGCAGGGCTCGCAGTCGGTGTCGCTGACCAGCTCGATGCGGCCGCCGACGACGGTGCGCAGCATGTCCGAGATCGCCGAGATCTGATCGCCGACGTTGAAGATCTCGGGCTTGAGCGCCTGGCGCCGGGCGAAGGCGAGCAGCTGGCCGGTGAGCTTGGCGGCGCGATCGGCGGTGTCGGAGATCGCCTCGACGTAGCGGCGGCGCTTCTCGGGGCTGAGCTCGTCGCGGCGGAGCAGATCGGCGGAGCCGCGGATCACGGTCAGCAGATTGTTGAAATCATGGGCGACGCCGCCGGTAAGCTGGCCGATCGCCTCCATCTTCTGGCTCTGCCTGAGCGCCTCCTCGGTCTTCAGGCGCGAGGCGACCTCGTCGAGAACGCGCTGCTCGAGCGTCTCGTTCAGCCGGCGGAGCTCCGCCTCGGCCCGCTTGCGCTCGGTGAGGTCGTGCATCGCGCCGACCATGCGATGGGCGTTGCCGCCGTCGCTGCGCAGCACGGCGCCGCGATCGAGGACGTGGGCGTAGGAGCCGTCGGCGCGGCGGAAGCGATATTCCGCGCTCCAGTGATCGCCGGCGCCCTCGGCGGTGGCGTGGATCGCGTCCACCACCCGGTCCCGGTCCTCGGGATGGATATTCGCCTTCCACCAGTCGGCGGAGCCGCCGACCGCGTCCGCCGCATAACCGAAGCGGGTCCGCAGCGCGTCGTTCCAGGCGACCTCGCCGGTCTCCAGGTCCCAGTCCCAGACGACGTCGTTGGTGGCGCGGGCGGCGAGCCGGTAGCGCTCTTCGGTCTCGCGAAGCGCCTCGTCGATGCGCAGGCGCTCGGTCTCGTCACGGGCGATCTTGAAGAAGCCGATATGGCGGCCCTCGCCGCTCCTCAGCGGATGGGTCACGCCGTTGACGAAGACGCGGCTGCCGTCCTTGCGCCGGTGCCAGCGTATGTCGGGCGCGCGGCCCTGCGCGAGCGCGGTAGCGGTTTCCCGGGCCGGTTCGCCCGCCGCCCGGTCCGCCTCGGTGAACAGGAGATCGCCGAGCGCGCCGACGATCTCGGCGCGTTCATAGCCGAAGGCACGCGCCGCGCCGGGCGACCAGCCCGTCACCCGCCGATCGGGATCGAGGGTGATCACGGCATAATCGTCGGCGGCATCGACGACGAGGCGGAAGCGCTCCTCATTCTCGCGAAGCCGGGCCTCCGCCTCGCGCCGTTCGGTGACGTCGAGGACGAACTCGACGACCTCGTCGCCAATCTTGCGAGCGGCGAACAGCCCCCACCAGCGCGAGCCGTCCTTGCGGAAATACTGCTTCTCGTAGGGCGTGGATTCGCCGCGCGTCGTCACCTCCTCGATCGCCTTCAGGGAGACCGGATGGAATTCCTCCGGGGTCAGCTCCGCCCAGCTCATGCCGAGCGCCTCCTCGCGGGTGAAACCGGTCATGCGGAGGAAGGCGGCATTCATGTCGGCAAGGCCGAAGCCCTCGCTCCAGTACATCACCCCGACCGTCTGGATGGCGAGCGTCTCGCGCAGCCGGCTGTCGGCGCGCTTGCGATCGGTGACGTCGTTGCCCTCGACGAAGATCCCGGTCACCCGCCCGTCGGCGTCGGTCACCGGCTGATAGATGAAATCGATGTACCTCTCCTCGGCCCTCTCCTCGGCGGCGTCGCCGGCTCCGCGGTCGAGCAGGAGCCGGACCGCCTCGCCGCGGAAGGGCCGGCCGCTGCGGAAGACCTGGTCGAGGATATGGACGAAGCCCTGGCCCTGGACCTCGGGAAGCGCCTCGCTCACGGTCCTGCCGATGAGGTCGCGGCCGCCGACCAGGCGCCGGTAGGTAGCATTGGCGAGGGCGAAGACGTGGTCCGGGCCGTCGAGGAGCGCGATCAGCCCCGGCGCCTGCTCGAACATCTGCTCGAGCCGCCGGCGCTCGGCGAGGCGGCGGCGGCCGGCCAGCACCGCCTCGGTCGTCTCGACGCAGGCGCAGAAGAAGCCGGCGACGGCGCCATCGTCGCGGCGAACCGGCGTGTAGGAGAAGGCGAAATGCGCCTCCTCCGGATAGCCGCGCCGATTCATGGTGAGGGCGATGTCGTCCATCTGCACCGGCCGGCCCGCATAGGCCTCGGTGACGATCGGCCGCAGATCGTCCCGTATCTCGTGCCAGACCTCGAGGAACGGACGACCGTAGGCGGCGGGATGCTTGGCGGCGAGGATCTGCGCATAGGCGTCATTGTAGAGCAGGATCTGCTCGGGGCCCCAGACCACGAACATCGGCTGCGCCGAGCCTCGCATCACGTCGACCAGGGTCCTCAGCGCCGGCGGCCACGCGTCGCGCGGGCCGAGGCCGGCGACCGAGTCGCGTGGATCCTCGATCAGTCCTTCTGTCGTCATGGTCGAGGAATTTCCGTTCGAATCAGGTCCATGCATGGCCGCTCAACGCGCCATCGGCGCGAGAAGTGGCAATCATGGGGGACGGAAAATTGCGCCACGGCCTCCCCCTTTGCACCCGCGCGGCGATCCCCTAGGCTGGGATCGCGGGTCATGGGGGGGAATGGATGGCGCTCGAGAGCTGGCGCGAAGCGGTGCGGAGCAATTTCAAGCAGGTGGGCCTGGTCCGCCTGCTCGGCACCCTCTTGTTCCTGCTGCTCGGCCTCTATCTGGCGCGCTTCGCCTGGGACGTGCCGCTGGCCAGCGACGCCGAGCGGGCGCTCTACGACCTCCGGTCCGTCAACACCGCGCCGCGGACGACCGAGCCGGACCAGCGGATCGTGCTGGTCACCTACAATGACGACACGCTGGCGATGCTCGGCAAGAGGTCGCCGCTCGACCGGGCGATGCTCGCCGACGCGCTGCGCGCGATCGACGGGATGAACCCGCAATCGATCGGCATCGACATCCTCATCGACCAGGCGCAGGACGAGGACCCACAGCTCGTCGAGACGATGCGCGCGATGCGCACGCCGACCTTCCTCGCCTTCGCCTCGGCCGCCCACAATCCCGAGCAGATCTTGCCGTGGCAGGAAGAGTTCCTGACCGCGTTCATCGCCCAGGGCCGGCCCGGCCCGGTGCGGCCGGCGAGCATCCGGCTCGCCTCGGACGGCGCCGACGGGGTGATCCGGCGCTGGGCCGCTCAACCGCCCGGCCTGCCGCCGCCGCTCGTCCTCGCCATGGCCGGCGGCGCCCGCGGCTTCGCCGACCATCGCGGCGCCATCGCCTTCCGCTATCCGGCGGCCGGCGGGCAGGACGAGGTGCCGGTCTTCACCAACCTGCCGATCGAATTCGTCGCCCAGTTCCCGGACGCGGTGCGCAGCCAGATCGAGGGCCGCCACGTGCTGATCGGCGGCGACATCCAGGACCTGGACGATTTCGAGACGCCGATGACCCGGTTCACCGGCAACTGGACCAAGGGCATCGAGGTCCATGCCAGCCTGCTCGCCCAGGTGCTGGACGGCCGCCGCCCCGCCGCCATCCCGGGCTGGATGCTGTGGATCGCGGCGATCGGCGCGGTCGCCGCCGGCGGCTTGAGCGCGCTGCTCGAATGGCGCGGCTGGAAGCTGGCGCTCGCTTTGATCTTCCAGGCGGGCTTCTTCGGCTACCTCCCCTTCCTGTTCCAGGGGATGGACATCGACACGATCAACCTGCCGGCCTTCGGCTGGGGCGCGGGCTGGCTGTTCGCCTTCGTCGGCGTCGGCACCGCGGCGCGCGCGGTCGGATCGGAGCAGAGGCGCTTCGCCCAGTCGGCGCTCGGCAAATATCTGCCGCCCGACATCGCCAACCAGATCATGCGCGATCCCTCGCAGCTGTCGTTGCACGGCGAGAAGAAGCAGATCTACGCCTTGTTCACCGATCTCGAGGGCTTCACCAAGCTGAGCCACGCGATCACGCCGGAGCAATTGTCGGCCCTGCTCAACCGCTATCTCGACGTGATGAGCGACGTCGTGCTCGAGCATGGCGGCACGATCGACAAGTTCGTCGGCGACGCCGTGGTCGCCTTCTGGGGGGCGCCGATCGCCCGGCCCGACGATGCCGACCGCGCGGTGCGCGCCGCCATCGGCATGTACGAGGCCGGCCAGGAATTCGCGGCCAATGCGGGCGCGGCGATCGGCGCGGACATCCCGCCGATCGGCCGCACCCGGGTCGGCCTCCACCGCGGCGACGCGGTGGTCGGCAATTTCGGCGGCGAGGGGCGGATGCAATATACCGCGCTGGGCGACGGCATGAACTGCGCCGCCCGGCTCGAATCGGCCAACAAGGCGCTCAAGACGACGATCCTGGTGAGCAGCGAGACCAAGCGGGAATCGACGTTCGACCTGTTCCGGCCGATGGGCCGGATCGTGCTGTCCGGCCGCGCCACGCCGGTCGAGGTGTGGGAGCCGGCGCCGCACATGGACGCGGCCCTGCGCGAGCGGCTATGCACATTGTGGCAATCCTACGATGGCGGCGATCGCGAGGCGCTCGTTCATCTCGAGGAAATCGCGAGGGCGCATAAGGACGATGCGGCCCTATCGGAATTCGTCTATAGGATCCGCGAAGCAGGTTCGGGAGGTCACTTTGTCCTCGGTTCGAAATAGATTTTCAATCGGCCGCATCACCTTGGCGGCCATCCTTGCCACCGGCGCGGCCTCCGCCGCCGCCAACGTGCTCGTCGTGCGATCTTCGGGTCCGTCGGCCCAGGCCTATCCGCCGGGCAAGTCGCTGCCCGACAATGCGGCGCTGGCCCTGCGGGCCGGCGACACCCTGGTCGTGCTCGACGGCCGAGGCACCCGCACCTTCCGCGGGCCCGGCAATTTCAATCCCAGCGTCGCCGCCCAGACGAGCGCGCGCACCGTCGTCGCCAATAACGGCCGGCGGGCGCGAATCGGCGCGGTGCGCAGCGCGCCCTACGTCCCCAACAACCGCACCAATATCTGGCATCTCGACGTCGCCCAGAGCGGCAATCTCTGCCTCGCCGAGGCGGGGCCGCCAACCCTGTGGCGCGCCGATGCCGAGCGCAGCGCGACGGTGAGCATCGCCGGGCCCGACGGCGCCGCGCGCCAGCTGTCCTGGCCGGCGGGCGCGGCGACCGCGACCTGGCCGGCGGACCTGCCGATCGCGGAAGGGACCGACTATCGGCTGCAGCTGTCGGATTCGCCGGCGCCGGCAACGGTCCGGTTCAAGCGCCTGCAGTCGCAGCCCGGTGACGTTCCGGCCGTCGCCGCGGCCCTGATCGAGGCCGGGTGCCAGGAGCAGCTCGACCTGCTGGTCGACAGCGTTGCTCAGAATTAGGCACAGCCCGCCTGCCCCGCGCCCTCTCGGCGGGGGAAGGCGAGAATGGGGAGGTCCGACATGCGTCACGCTCGACTGAGGCGGCCGGCGATGCGCGCCGCGCTGGCGGCCTTGCTGGTCACCGCCGCGGCCTCGGCGGCGGCCAACGTGCTCGTCGTCCGGTCGTCGGGCCCGTCCGCGCGGACCTATCCGCCGGGCAAGTCGCTGCCCGACAATGCGGCGATCGCGCTGCAGGGCGGCGACACCCTGGTGGTGCTCGACGCGCGCGGCACCCGCACCTTCCGCGGGCCCGGCCGGTTCAATCCGAGCGTCGCCGCCCAGGCGAGCGCGCGCGGCGCCGTCCAGAACAATGCCCGGCCGCAGATCGGCGCGGTCCGCTCCGCCGCCTTCGTGCCCGGCAACGACGCCAATATCTGGCAGCTCGACGTCGACCAGAGCGGCACCCACTGCCTCGCCGACCAGGCGCCGCCGACCCTGTGGCGGGCCGACGGCAGCAGCGCCGGCGGCGTCACCATCGCCGCCGCCGACGGCACCCGCCGCGAGATCGCCTGGCCGGCCGGAGAGCAGACGCTGGCGTGGCCGGCGGGCCTGCCGGTGACCGAGGGCGCCGAGTACAGCCTGAGCCGGCCGGGAGTCGCGGTGCCGTCGCGGATCAGCTTCCGCCGGATCGACTCGGCGCCGAGCGAGGTGTCGGGCGTGGCCGCGGCGCTGATCGAGGCGGAATGCCAGGCCCAGCTCGACCTGCTCGTCGACAGCCTGGCCCAGAATTAGAGACTATAGAGCGGAGTCCGTCGATACGCGGCTTCGACAAGCTCAGCCGCTACTCGGGATGAGCGGGTTCTTGACCGTGCCAGCAAGGTGGAGGCCATGACGATGGCGAAGGGGGAGTTGGGCCGGTCGCTCGGGCGTGTCGCTATGGCGGCCGCCTTGCTGGCCGCCGCGGCGTCGGCGACGGCAAACGTGCTGGTGGTGCGATCGTCCGGGCCGTCGGCTGCGGCCTATCCGGCCGGAAAGTCGCTTCCCGACAATCGCCGCATCGCGCTGCGCCAGGGCGACAGCGTCACCGTGCTCGATGCGCGCGGCACCCGCATCTTCCGCGGACCCGGCCGGTTCAACCCCAGCGCGCCAGCGCCGATCGCGTCGATCCCGGCCGCGCCTGGCGAGGTGCGGCCCCGGGTGGCGGCGGTGCGGGCAGCGCCGTTCGTGCCCGGAAGCGATGCCAGCATCTGGCAGATCGACGCCGCGCAAAGCGGAACCCACTGCCTGGCCGGCGACGGGGCGCCGAGCCTGTGGCGTGCCGACGCGTCCGCCGCGGCACAGGCGACCCTTGAGGCGCCGGACGGCAGCCGCCGCGAAATCGCCTGGGCGGCGGGCGAGGAAAGCGCCCTGTGGCCGGCCGACCTGCCGGCCGGCGACGGGGCCGATTATGAGCTGCGCCAGCCGGACGTCGCCGTCCCGGCACGCATCCGCCTGCGCCGCATCGCCCCGCCGCCCAGCGACATTCCGGCGATCGCCGCCGCGCTCATCGAGGCAGGGTGCCAGGCCCAGCTCGACCTGCTGGTCGACAGCCTGGGATAGGGTTGCCGCGGGCAGAAGGCCGCTCTGACCGACGCCTTCTGCATCCTCACCCGCCTTTGGAGCGATTTGCAGTCAGACGTTATCGTCTGACGACTCGAAAATCGCGGTAATCCAATAACCTGAAGCCTCCCCCTTGATGGGGGAGGTTTGGAGGGGGTGGCGCTCCCGCTTGCGGCGTGCTGGTGGAGGCACCACCCCACCCAACCCTCCCCATCAAGGGGAGGGCTTGGCAGCCAAAGGGGCCGAGACCTGGAGGGGCTTCCCCTCCCCTACTCCGCCGTGCCGGTGGGAAAGCCGCGCTTGCGCAGGAGGGCGTCGACGTCGGGATCGCGGCCGCGGAACTGGCGATAGGCCTCGGCGCGGTCGGTCTCGTTCCCCGTCGACAGGAGGTAGCGGGCGAAGCGCTCCGCCGTCGCCGGATCCCAGACATTGCCGGCTTCCTCGAACGCGCCCCAGGTGTCGGCGTCCATCGTCTCCGACCACAGGTAGGAATAATAGCCGGCCGAATAGGCATCGGAGGAGAAGAGGTGATTGAAGTGCGGCAGGCGGTGCCGCATCACGATCTCCCGCGGCATGCCGATCCGCTCCAGCGTCTCGCGCTCGAACGCATCGGGATCCTCGACGCCCTCGGGGCGGACGTGCATCGCCATGTCGACCAGCGCCGAGGACAGATATTCGACGGTGGCGAAGCCCTGGTTGAAGGTCGAGGCCGCCTCGATCCGCTCGACCAGAGCCTGCGGCATCGGCTCGTTGGTCCGGTAGTGGCGGGCGAAGCGGTTCAATATCTCCGGCGTCAACAGCCAGTTCTCGTGCACCTGGCTCGGATATTCGACGAAGTCGCGCGGCGTCCCGATCAGGCCGGGATAGTGCACGTCGGACAGGAAATAATGGATGGCGTGGCCGAATTCGTGGAACAGGGTCTCGGCATCGTCGAGGCTGATCAGCACCGGCTCGCCCTCGCCCGGCTTGGCGAAATTGTTGTTGTTCGAGCCCAGGACGATGCGGTCGCCGAGCAGGCCCGAGCGGCTGCGATAGGTGGTCGCCCAGGCGCCGGAGCGCTTGCCGGTGCGGGCGAACATGTCGCCGTAGAACACACCGACGTCGCGGCCCTGGCGATCGGTGACGTGCCAGGTGCGGATGTCCGGATGCCAGACCGGGACCTGGCCACTATTCTCGCGGAACTGGAGGCCGTAGAGCTGGCCGGCCATGTGGAACATGCCCTGGATCATGTTGTCGAGCTGGAAATAAGGCTTGATCTCGTCCTGGGAGAGATCGAACCGCTCCTGCCGGACCTTCTCCATGTAATAGCGATAGTCCCAGGGATCGATGGTCGCGTCCTGGCCGAGCCGGCGCGCCGCCGCCTGCTGCTCGGCGACCTCCTCGCGGACCCGGGCGACGGCGGCGGGCCAGACCCGCATCATCAGTTCCTGGGCGCGATCGGGGGTGCGCGCCATCGTGTCCTGCATCCGCCAATGGGCGTGGCTCGGATAGCCGAGCAGGCGCGCCCGATCGGCGCGGACGCGGACGATGTCGCGGATCGTCTGGTTGGTGTCGTTGGCGTCGCCATTGTCGCCGCGATTGACGAAGGCCCGCCACACCCGCTCGCGCAGGCGCTCGTCGTCGGCGAAGGTCAGCACCGGATCGACCGCCGAGCGGGTGTTGACGATGGCGAACTGGCCGGCCGGGAGGTTGCGCTCGCGCGCCGCCGCGGCGGCGGTCGCCCTGACGTCGGCGGGGACGCCGGCGAGCTCGGCCTCGGTGGCGACGATCCAGGTGCCTTCGTCGGCGAGCACCTTCTCGCTGAATTGCGCAAACAGCCCCGCCAGCTCCTGATTGTAAGCGGAGAGCTGCTGCTTCTGAGCCGCGTCGAGATTGGCGCCGCGGCGGACGAAGCCCTCGTAGAGGCGGGTGACGAGGCGCTGCTGGGTGGCGTCGAGCCCGGAGCGCTCGCGCGCCTCGTAGACGGCGCGGATCCGCTGGAACAGGGCCGGATCGAGATAGATGGCATCGGAGGCGGCGGCGAGGCGCGGGCCCCATTCGCGCTGCAGCGCCTGATAGTCGGGATTGGTCATGTTGCTGGACATGACGCCGAAGACCGCGCCGACCCGGCCGAGCCGAGCGCCGGCGCGCTCGAGCGCCTCGACGGTATTGGCGAAGGTGGCGGGATCGGGATCGGCGGCGATCGCCCGGACCTCGCGCGCCTGCTCGTCGATCGCGAACTGGAAGGCCTCGGGGAAGAGATCGGGGCGGACGCGGTCGAAGGGCGGGACGCCGTCATAGGGGCCGCCCCAGTCGGCGAGCAGCACATTGTCCGGCACGGCGGCCGGGGCGGGCGCCGCGGCGGCGGCGGGAGCGGTTTCGGTCTGGTCGGTCATGGTCGTGCAGGCGCCGAGCGCCAGGGCTGCAACGCCGGCGAGGAGGAAAGGCTTCAAGATCGGTCTCCGGTTTCGGATCGGCGCGCGCGGGCGGCGCCGGATTGGATGCGGCCTGTATAGGAACGGGGCTGAACGCTGTGCAACCGGCGGGGCAGTTTGCCTTTGCTCCCCGCGATTTCGCGGGGAAGGGGGACGATGCGGAGCTTCCCCGCTTCGCCGGAATGCCGCATGATGGGGCGCCATGACGATGACGCCCGAAAGCCTGCTTCTCCATCTCGGCTACGCCCTGCTGGTCGCGGCGGTGCTGGCGGGGCAGCTGTCGACGCTGCGGCTGCTGGTCGCGCTGGCGGCCCTGGCCTGGCTGGTGCGGGCGCTGGCATGGACGGGCGACTATGCCGTCGCGGTCTGGGCCGGGCTGCTGCTCGGCCTGTCGGCCGCGCTCATCGGCCGCAATTTCTACGAGCAGCGCAATGTCCGCTTCAGTCCCGAGGAGAAGAGGATGCTCGACAGCCTCGTCGCCGGGGTGTCGCAGAGCCGCGCCCGCCACCTCATCGACCAGGGCATGTGGCTGACCGGAAAGGCCGGCGACGTCCTCACCCGCGAAGGCGAGCCGGTCGAGCATCTCTATTTCCTCGAGGAGGGCGATGCGCGGGTGATGAGCGGCGGCCGCCAGGTCGGCAGCTGCCATTCCGGCGACCTGATCGGCGAATTGAGCGTGCTCACCGGCGAGACGGCGAGCGCCACCGTCATCCTCGAGGGACCGGCGCGATTCTGGTGCGCGTCGGCGGCGAACCTGCGGCCCTATGTCGACGCCCATGACGACATACGCCGCGCGATCGAGCACGGCTTCGCCGCCGCGCTCAAGGCGAAGCTGCGCGCGAGCAACCGGGCGATCGCGGAATCGGGCGGGGTAAGCGAGGCGAGGTAGAGGCCTCAGGACGATGGCTGCGGCGGCGTCTCCACCTGCGAATCGGTGCCGATGACCAGCCAGCCTTCAGCCTCGCCCGCCGGCCAGCTCAACGCCTCGCCCGAAGGCCCGACGATGAAGCCCGATTTCACCGGACCGAAGACCCGCGCCTGCATACCGCTCTCCACCAGCACGCGCGCATGCGCCCGCGCCTCGTTCATGGTCGCGAAGCTTCGCCCGATGACCTGCTTGGGTGCTCCCGTCGCCATCAATTTCCTCCCGACACCACCTGGTTGACCGCCGCCGGCCATGGATAGTTGAACAACCCCACCGTGGCCCGGCCGGCGTCGGTGGCGAGGTGAGCCAGGCAGAGCTCCCGGCCCTGGCCGCGGCAGACGCCGATCGTCAGCGTCCCGACCGGAGCCGCGGCCGCCTGCTCAATCGCGCCCATACGCTGCGAAAAATCGTCGGCCGTCGTATGGGACCGGATAAAGGCGATCAGCGAATCGCGCGCCGTGAGCGCCTGCTGGGCCACCCCCGTGGCGATCGTCGTGACTTCCGGCGCATTATAGAGGGCGGCGATCCCGGTGGCATTGGGCGTGGCCCCGGTGAGCGCCGCCGCGTTGCCGACCGCGACCAGGGCCGGACCGCCTTCGATCGCCAGCGCCTGGGCCGCCAGCCCCGTCGCGAAGAACTGGGCCAGACCGCCGCCGGCCGTCCCGCCGACCGCATCGGCCTCGAACTGAGCGCCGAAACTGGCGAGCACCGAGTAGGAATCGATGGCGCCGCCATTCTGGCCGACCAGATAGCAGGCCGGAATGGTGCCCGCAGGCGGCGGCTGCGGGACGCCTGCGACGATGCGCGGCTGGATATAGCATGGCGTCGGCGTGCCGTTCTGGTCGTATAGCACGTTCGCGACCAGCGGCATGAACACCGCTTCCTGCCGGCGATAGCCGACGAGGATCGTCGGCGTTCCGGTCGGCGATTGACCGACGTCGATGCCGAAGCTGGTATTGGTTCCGAAAATGAGGGCGTTGCTGTGATGCGGGGTGGTGCACCCCGACATCCACAACCCGGCCAAGGTCATCAACCCGACGGCAGACTTCCTGCAAAATCCACCACGCATAGCTGTCCCCCTTCTATGGCCTGCAAGATACGGGTTGCGTGTTCCGCCTCGACCGAAGAGCGGATGATGATGAGAAGCTGACACTCGTCCGGGCGAACATAGACGAACTGGCCCCTTCGCCATCCCAGGAAGACCGATTCGTCGGCGCCGACCCCCAATGTGCTGACGTCGATGGCACGCAATTCACCATAGGTCCGCGGGATGGTGACGGAAACGGCACCGGCATAGACATGGGACCGGCCAGATGCCGGTTCGGCAAGATCCACCCGAGTACAAGCCGCAAGCCACAAGGACGCGGCGAGCGCGAACACAAGACCGCCGGGAGCCGCGATCGCCATCCCATGAAGCTAGCTCAATCGTGGAGGCGCGCAAGGCGAATCGCGTCTCCGGGCGAGGGCCCCGGAGATGGGCGCGGAGGCGCCGGCCGGAACCTCGTCTCCCCCTCACCGAGGAGGAAGATCACTCATTCGCCCATCTGCTTGGGCGGCGTGGCGGGGCCGCGGCGAATGACGAGATTGCGGATCTCGGTCATGTCCTCCATCGCGAAGCGCACGCCCTCGCGGCCGAGGCCTGAATCCTTGACGCCGCCATAAGGCATGTTGTCGACCCGGTAGGAGGGCACGTCGTTGATGACGATTCCGCCGACGTCGAGCCGGTCCCAGGCGTCGAGCGCCTTGAACAGGTCGCGGGTGAAGATCCCCGCCTGCAGGCCGAACTTGGAATCGTTGACCTCCGCGAGCGCCTCCCCGAAGTCGGTGAAGCGCGACAGGATGGCGACCGGGCCGAACGCCTCCTCGCGATAGAGGCTGCAGCCGCGGTCGACCTCCTCGAGCAGGGTGGCCTCGAGCATCGCCCCGTCCCTCTTGCCGCCGCAGAGCAGCCGGGCGCCGCCGTCGACGGCTTCGCGGATCCAGTTGTCGAGACGGCGCGCCTCGCTCTCGCTGATCATCGGGCCGACGAAAGTGTCGCGGTCCTTGGGATCGCCGACGACGAGCTTGCTCGCGCGGGCACACAGGCGGTCCCTGAGCTCGTCATAGATGTCGGCGTGGATGATGATGCGCTGGACGCCGATGCAGGACTGGCCGGACTGGTAGAAGGCACCGAAGATGATCCGCTCGACCGCGTCGTCGAGATCGGCGTCGGCATCGACGATGACCGCGGCGTTGCCGCCGAGCTCGAGCACGACCTTCTTCTTGCCGGCGCGCGCCTTCAGGTCCCAGCCGACGCCGGGCGAGCCGGTGAAGGAGAGCAGTTTGAGCCGATCGTCGGTGGTGAACAGATCGGCGCCGTCGCGATGGGCGGGGAGGACCGAGAAGGCGCCCTTGGGCAGATCGGTCTCGGCGAGGATCTCGCCGATGATGATCGTGCCCAAAGGCGTGCGGCTCGCCGGCTTGACGACGAACGGGCAGCCGACGGCGAGTGCCGGAGCGATCTTGTGGGCGGCGAGATTGAGCGGGAAGTTGAACGGCGAGATGAAGCTGCACGGGCCGATCGGCACGCGCTTCCACATCCCCTGATAGCCGCGGGCGCGCGGCGAGATGTCGAGCGGCTGGACCTCGCCGGTCATCCGTACCGATTCCTCGGCGGCGATCCGGAAGGTGTCGATCAGCCGGGTGACCTCGCCCTCGCTGTCCTTGATCGGCTTTCCCGCCTCGACGCAGAGCGCGTAAGCGAGCTCGTCGAAGCGTTCCTTGAAGCGGTCGACGCAATGCTGGAGCACGTTCTGGCGCTCGTAGCTCGCCATGCGCGCCATCGGCTCGGCCGCCTCGACCGCGGCGGCGATGCCGGCGTCGATCGTCGCCGCATCGGCCTGCGCCACGCGGAAGGCGACCGCGCCGGTATATTTGTCGGTGACCTCGAGGTCGGCATTGGGCTGCTTCGCCTCGTTGGCGAGGTAGAGCGGGTAGACGTCCTTCAGCTGCACCATGGGTCGCATGAGCCCCTTCTTGAGCGCTCGTCGGATCCTTCGATACGCGGCTTCGACAAGCTCAGCCGCTACTCAGGACGAGCGGAATTCCCAACATTTCCGCTCATGCTGAGTAGGCATTGAGCGAAGTCGAAATGCCGTATCGAAGCACTCAGGCCGGCATCGGCCCTGCCCCGGCCGGCGCCGGCTCCGCCGTCTCGAATTCCAGGCCGACCGGCCCGCCGCTGTCGAGGGCGGCGCTCAGCTCCTTGATGTCCTTGTTGAGGATCCGGTCATTCTCCGAATAGTCGATCGGACAGTCGATCAGGTGGACGCCCGGCGTCTCGAGGCAGGAGCGGAGCAGGTCCGGCAGCGAGGCCGCGCTGTCGACGCGGTGGCCGCGGGCGCCATAGGCCTCGGCATATTTGACGAAGTCGGGATTGCCGTAGGTGAGGCCGAAATCCTCGAAGCCCATATTGGCCTGCTTCCAGCGGATCATGCCATAGGCGTCGTCGCGCAGGATCAAGACGGTGAGGTTGAGGCCGAGGCGGACCGCGGTCTCCATCTCCTGGCTGTTCATCATGAAGCCGCCGTCGCCGCAGATCGCCATCACCTTGCGGTCCGGATAGAGCATCGCCGACGCCATGGCCGACGGGAGGCCGGCGCCCATCGTCGCCAGCGCATTGTCGAGCAGGACGGTGTTGGGCTGGCGCGCCGGATAGTTGCGGGCGAACCAGATCTTGTAGACGCCGTTGTCGAGGCAGATGATGCCGTCGGCGGGCATCGCCTCGCGGATCTTCTTGACCAGGCAGGGCGGGAAGATCGGGAAGCGGATGTCGTCGCCCAGGCCGGCGCTATGCTCGAGCTCGGCGGCGCGGGCGCGCAGCAGCCGGTCGAAATTCCAGGTCGGCTGCGGGACGATGTCCTCCTTGATCTGCCACATCGCGTTGGCGATGTCGCCGGTCACTTCGATCTGCGGGAAGTAGACCGGATCGACCTCGGCGGTCTTGGTGCTGATGTGGATGACCTCGGTGCCGCCGTTGATCATGAAGAAAGGCGGCTTTTCGATCACGTCGTGGCCGACATTGATGATGAGGTCGGCCGCCTCGATCGCCTTGTGGACGAAATCGCCCGCCGACAGCGCGGCGCAGCCGAGGAACAGGGGGTGCATCTCGTCGATGACGCCCTTGCCGAGCTGGGTGGTGATGAACGGGATGCCGGTCTTCTCGATGAAGGCGAGCAGGGTCCGGCTGGTCATCTTGCGGTTGGCGCCGGCGCCGAGGACGAGGACGGGCGCGCGCGCCGCCTCGATCTTCTTCACCGCCGCGCGCACCGCCTTCTCGTCCGCGAGCGGCCGGCGGACGAGGCTGCGCTTCAGCGGCTTCGAGCTCGTCTGCTCGTCGGCAATGTCCTCGGGCAGCTCGAGATGGACGGCGCCGGGCTTCTCCTCCTCGGCGAGGCGGATCGCCTCGCGCACCCGGCTCGGAATGTTGTCCGCCGAGGCGAGCTGGTGGGTATATTTGGTGATCGGGCCCATCATGTCGACGACGTCGAGGATCTGGAAGCGGCCCTGCTTCGACTTCTTGATCGGCTTCTGGCCGGTGATCATCATCATCGGCATGCCGCCCAATTGGGCATAGGCCGCGGCGGTGACGAAATTGGTCGCGCCGGGCCCGAGCGTCGCCAGGCAGACGCCGGTGCGGCCGGTATGGCGGCCATAGGTCGCGGCCATGAAGCCGGCGCCCTGCTCGTGGCGGGTGAGGATCAGCCGGATCTTCGTCGAGCGGGACAGACTGTCGAGGAAATCGAGATTCTCCTCGCCGGGGACGCCGAAAATATATTCGACCCCTTCCTCCTCGAGGCACTGGACGAAAAGGTCTGAGGCTTTGGTCATGTTCGGATGCTCCCCGCTTTATCGTCCTTCGATAGCCCCCCGCGCCGGGCCGGTCGAGGGGCTGGACGACCGAAGCGACCGGCGGCGCGACCAATGCAGCTTATTCGCGCCCGCCGCGTTGACGGCCGGGATCAAGGCGAAGGGAGCGAATATGGCGGACGAGCGCGAGCATCGGATCAGGGAGCGCGCCTATCAGCATTGGGAGAGCGAGCAGCGGCCGCACGGCCGGCACGATGACCACTGGCACCGCGCCCAGAGCGAGATAGACGAGATCGTTCGCAGCCAGGCGGCGCCCGCCGAGGCCGCCGTCGCCGCCGGCGCGGCCGACCTTGCCGAAGCGCCGAAGCCCAAGCGCACGGCGCGGCGCACCAACGGCGCCGGCGGCGGCGAGGTGGCACCGCCCAAGCGCCGGCGGACGACGAAGGCGGCGCCAAAGGAGGGCTGAGCCGAGGGCACCGCCCCTCGGTTCCAGGCCGCAGGATCGCGACCAGCGGCTCAGGCCCGCGCCGGAATATGGCCCGGTTCATCGTTAAGATCGAATTTACCCTGCCTGCCTAATCCTCGGAGGGCATTGACAGGGGAATGCAGGTGAACATCGGGCAAGCAGACTTCGAAGAACCGACGACAGAAATCGAGAGCCAGGACGAGCTCGAATCAGGCGAGGCGATCGACCTGATGCTCAGCATCCTGTCAGACCAGCTCGATCATCCGGAACTTTGGGCGGCGATCCCGCAGTTCGTCGACGGCCTGCCCGACCTCATGTCGGCGCTCGAGGCCCGCCTCGCCGCCGAAAGCAACGAGCGCGACCGAATCTTCATTCTGCTGCTCGTCGCGATGGTCGGCGCCAGCCTCGGCCATGCGCCGCTGATGCTCGAGCAGATCCGTCCCCTGTCGGCACGCTTCAGCCAGTCGCCGCTCGTGCAGGGCGCCATATTCCACCTCGAGAGTCTCTGCGATCCGGACGATCCGAAATATCACCTGGCGGAGCGATTCTGCCCGAATCCCTTCATGCAGTTCGACGTCCTGGAGAATTCCACGCATCTTTGCTGCGCCAGCTATCTCCTGACTTCGGCCGGCAACCTCAAGGAGGCGGATTGGGAGCAGGTCTGGAACAGCGACAGGGCACAACAGATTCGCGAGAGCATTCACGACGGTTCCTATCGCTACTGCAACAAGAC
This sequence comes from Sphingosinicella terrae, assembly GCF_003347635.1. GTDB lineage: Bacteria > Pseudomonadota > Alphaproteobacteria > Sphingomonadales > Sphingomonadaceae > Allosphingosinicella > Allosphingosinicella terrae. The sequence goes on along the minus strand of NZ_QDFY01000001.1, from coordinate 200,504 downwards.
CGCCTGCCCCCGCATCCAATCCGGCAACGTCCCGACCCACGCCGAGCAGGCAAGTCAGTCCGACTTCTGGCGCGAAACCATCGAGAACCGGGCGACATCGCTGCCGGTCGGCCCGCAGCGCGTCAACCTCGCCTATGACCGCACGTGCAACCTTTCCTGCCCAAGCTGCCGCGTCGAACGCTATGCGGCGGACGAGGCGACGCGATCTGCGTACGACCAGCTTCAGAAGCGGGCGATCCTCCCCCTCCTCAAGCAGGCGCAGGTCGTCTTCATCACCGGTTCGGGGGATCCGTTCGCCAGCAAGAATTTCCGGCGCCTGATGGAGTCGCTCACCCCCGACGAATATCCGGACCTGCGCTTCCAGGTGATGACGAACGGGATGCTGCTCACCCCGGCGCAATGGGCTCAGTTCCCGACGCTTCACGGCCGGACCAAGATCCTCAAGATCAGCATCGACGCCGCCACCGGACCGACCCACGAACGCCTGAGGCGTGGCGCGCGCTGGCCCGTCATGCTCGAGAACATGGCCTTCGCGGGCCGGCTCGCCGCCGAAGGGCTGATCGAGAATTACGAGCTGGTCTTCACCGTACAGACCGACAATTACCGAGAGATGGGCGATGCGGTCGATCTCGCCCATCGAATGGGCGCCAATTCGGTCTTCTTCGCGCGGCTGACCAACTGGGGCACTTTCGGCGTCGAGGAGTATCGGGAGAAGGCCGTCTTCCTTCCCGAGCATCCCGACCACCAGGATTTTCTCCAGCAGATGCGTGACCCGCGGCTGCGCGATCCGATCGTTCTTCCGGGCGACCTGAAGGCGTTCATCTGGTCCGAGGGCCGCGAGAAAGAGGCGGCCGCGGCCTGACCTTTTGAGGGTCGGGTTCGCGCCTCGACCGTGGTGGCCGAACAAATCGACGAAAATGTCATTTGGCACGACGAAGCGGGTTTCGCCTTCGGGGCGACCGAGACGCTGATAGTCGGCTCGCCGAGAACCCAGCTCTTCCGCGGATCGTTTCGGCCGCCGACAAGGGCTTGCCCGCCGTGCTTTGCAGTTGCAACGGGGCGCGGATTCGGTCCATAGCGGGGGGGGAGTTCTTTGGCCGACCCGTCAGGGCGGGCGGCATGGAGGGCAAATGGGGGGTAGCGGCAAGTATTACGTGTTCGGGGGCGCGATAGCGCTCGCGCTGGTCTGCGTCCTCATGTTCGTGCTGCGGCCGGTCGGCGCGCAGGCGACAGCCCAGGCCGCGACAGGACCCGGCGCGACCTTTCTCGGCGTCGCCAGCTGCGGAGGCACGACGTGCCATGGCCGCAGCGAAGGCGACGGCCCGGTCGTGCGCCAGGACGAGATCATGCTGTGGCAGGATCCGTCGACCGCCGCCGGCGCCCACAGCCGCGCTTATGCGGTGCTTCGCGAGCCGCGCAGCCAGGAGATCGCCCGCCGTCTCGGCATCGGCGAGGCCCATAACGCCCCGATGTGCCTTGGCTGCCACGCCACCCCGGCCGGCGAGCGCGGCCAGCGCTTCCAGATCACCGACGGCGTCGGCTGCGAATCGTGCCACGGCCCGGCGTCGGGCTGGCTGTCGAGCCATTATGCGGTCGGCGGCACCCACGCCAACAACGTCTCGCGCGGGCTGATCCCGCTCGAAGATCCGCGCGCCCGCGCCGGCGTGTGCCTCGACTGCCACTTCGGCAGCGCCGACGAGGGCCAGTTCGTCACCCACCGCATCATGGCGGCGGGCCATCCGCGAATCTCCTTCGAGCTCGACCTGTTCACTACCCTCCAGCAGCACCACCAGGAGGATGAGGATTATGGCGAGCGCAAGGGCAGCGTCGATTCGGTGCGGATGTGGGCGATCGGCCAGGCGATGGCGCTCGAGCGCTCGCTGACCCTCTATGCAAGCTCGCGTCGCGGCACCGAGGGAGCGTGGCCCGAATTCTACTTCTTCGACTGCCACTCCTGCCACCGGCGGATCTCCGACGAGCCCAATTTCCGGCCGACGGCAGTGGCCAATCCCGGCCGTCCGATCCCGGTCGGTATGCCGCCCTACAATGACGAGAACATCATCATGCTCGCGGCCGCGGCGCGGGTGGTGGCGCCGGCCATGGCGCAGCGGTTCGAGCGCGACAGCCGCGCCTTCCACCAGGCGCTCGGCCGCGACCGCCAGGCGGCGGTGAACGCCGCGGCGGCGCTGCGGGAGAGCGCACGGGCGCTGGCCACGGCCTTTGCCGGGGCCGAGATGAGCCGCGCCCAGACCTTCGCGATCATCGACACGATCACCAGCGAGGCGATCAGCCCGCGCTTCACCGACTATGCCGGGAGCGTGCAGGCGGTGATGGCGACCGATACCCTGCTGTCGGCGCTGGTCGACGGCGGACAGGTTTCGGAAGCGGCGGCGAACAATATCCGCGTCGACATCAACAGTGCGTATCGCGCCGTCCGCGATCCCAATGCCTACAGCCCGGGAGATTTCCGGGCGGGGCTCGGCCGGGCCGCCGCGGCGATCCGGAGGCTCAGGTGAAGCGTAGCGTATCGATTATTGCCATTGCCGCTCTTCTCGTCGCTTCCTGCGGAGGCGGCGGTGGCGGCGGCTCCGGCAACCCCGTCCCTCCCCCGCCCGCGCCCCCGCCGCCGCCGGCCCCGCAGGCGCTGTTCCAGACGCCGAGTCCGGAGCGGCTCGAAGTCGCCGACATCCAGCGGATCATCTCGCAGGGCGTCGCCGAGGCGCAGGCGCAGAACCAGCCGTCGGGCTTCGTCGTCATCGACCGCGTAGGCAATGTCCTCGCCGTCTTCGTGATGAACGGCGCCAACCTCACCTTGCGGACGCCGCCCGCGCCGAACGGCCAGAATGCGGACCTCCAGAATCTGAACCTGCCGGCGCCGGCCGCGCTCGCCGGCGGCATCTCGAAGGCGCTCACCTCCTCCTATTTCTCGTCGATGGGCGCGGCCTTCTCGAGCCGAACCGCGAACGACATCGTCCAGGAGACCTTCCCGCCGTCGGTCGGCACGCGCGGACTGGAAAGCGGCCCGCTGTTCAGCGTCCAGTTCAGCCAGCTGCCCTGCTCCGACGTCTCCGCCCGCTTCCCGAACCGCGCCGGCAGCCATCGCGGCCCGCTCGGCGTCGGCGCCGATCCGGGCGCCTTCCCGCTCTACAAGAACGGCGTGGTGGTGGGTTCGGTCGCGGTCGTCGGCGACGGCGTCTACGGCTTCGACACCGAATTCCTGAACAAGGACGGCGACATCGAGGAAGTGATCGCGCTCGCCGCGACCACCGGCTTCGAACCGCGCGCCGAGATCCGCGCCAACCGAATCGCCGTCGACGGCACGTTGCTGCGCTATTCCGACGCGACGCCGGCGGATTTCCGCAGCACGCCCGGCAGCGCGCCGGCCTTCGGGACGATCAACGGCAGCGTCGGCAACCTCGTCTCGGTCAACGGCTATTACGATGCCGGCGGCGGCATCCTTGCCGGCACCCGCTACGGCACCGAGGAATCGGGCGTCCGCCCGGCCGCGGCGAACGAATATGACGTGCCCGAGGTGTGGGTGGTCAGCGACGGCGCCGGCAATAACCGCTATCCGGTCCGGCCCGGCACCGACGGCGCCCAGGCGCTGACCCGGAACGAGGTCCAGGCGCTGCTCGAGGAAGCGTTCAAGGTGCAGCGCGCCGCGCGTGCCCAGCTTCGCTATCCGCTCGACAACCGCGCCCAGAACACGATGGTCGTGGTCGACACCAACGGCGAGATACTCGGGCTGGTGCGCGGGCCGGACGCGCTCGTCGACGCCATCGACGCGGTGCCGCAGAAGGCGCGCACCACCGCCTTCTTCTCGAGCACCATCGCCGCGGCCGACCTGCTCGCCACGCCGACGCCGGGAGTCGCCGGCTATGTCGCGGCGGTCCGCACCTTCCTCGGCGATCCGAGCGCACTGACCGGCGGCACCGCCTTCTCGCTGCGCGCGATCGGCAACATCGCCCGACCCTGGTTCCCGGACGGCGAGCTCGGCCGCCCGCCGGGGCCGCTTTCGGTTCCGATCGAGCGCTTCAACATCTTCTCGACCGGCCTGCAGTCGCGGCTGATCACCGACGACATCCTCACCCATGTCGGCTTCATCTTCGGCGCCAATCCCGACGTGCCGCAAAGCTGCACCCAGGCGCCGGACGTCCGCCCCGGCTTCAACCGGATCAACAACGGCATCACCCTGTTCGCCGGCGGCGTGCCCATCTATCGCGGCAACCAGCTGGTCGGCGCGATCGCCTCGTCGGGCGACGGCAACGACCAGAGCGACATGATCGCCTTCCTCGGCCTGCACAATGCCGGCCTGAGGCTCGGCGGATCGATCGGCAATGCCGATCCGGCGCGCCGCTCCGACCGGATCGAGATCCCGACCGGCAACACCACCACCCGCCTGCGCTACGTGCTCTGCCCGTTCAACCCGTTCGTCGGCACGAACGAACAGAATGTCTGCCAGGGCAAATGACCCTCGCCGGCGCCTTCCTTTCGCTGCTGACCACGGTTGCGCCCGCCGGGCTCGCCGCGCCGCCGGCCGCGGACGCCTCCGGCGAGGCGCCGGTCCAGCTCGCGCTGGCGGCGCAGGAGGAGCCGACGGCCGCCGAAACGCCGGCCACGGAGGTCCAGCCGGAGCCGCCGCGCAACGAGCGCGGCGAGCCGCCGGTTGAGCCGCGCGAGGAGGAACTGATCGACGGGCGCCGCCGCCCGGACATCGAGCGCGAGCTTCCCGACGCCGTCGAGCAGTTCAACCCGGGCGCGATCCGATCGCCCCCGCCCGAGGCCTTCCCGGCCGACCATATCCCGATCCCCGACCGCTGGCGGCTGATCCAGAGCCTCGGCCTCGTCACCGAGCGCTGGTGGGATCCCTACAACCAGAACACGCTGAAGGGCGACCGCCCGCTCTGCATCCCGACGCCCGAGGAGCAGGAGCGCCGCCGCGCCTCCGGTCAGCGCCCGTGCGGCACGCCGCGCTGGCTCGGCCTAGAAGGCGACGACTGGTTCTTCGTCGCCAGCGCCGTGTCGGACACGGTGTTCGAGCCGCGCAGCTTCCCGATCCCGGTCGGCGTCCAGTCGACCCAGAATCCCGACAGCAACGACGTGTTCGGCCGCAACAACAGCATCGTCGCGGCGCAGACCTTCCTGTTCGGCGTCGCCCTGATCAAGGGGTCGACCGCCTACAAGCCGCCCGACGTCGAGTGGCGGGTGACCCTCGCCGCCCAGGCCAATTATGTGGACGTGCCCGAGCGGCGCATCCTCGACGTGCGTCCGTCGGTCGGCAGCAACCGCTTCGACTATGCGCTCGGCGTCCAGGAAGCGTTCGTCGACTATCACCTGACGAACACCTCCTACCGCTACGACTTCTACAGCCTGAGGCTCGGCATCCAGCCGTTCAACCTCGATTTCCGCGGCTTCCTGTTCCAGGACCAGCAGCTCGGATTCCGGCTGTTCGGCAATCGCGACAACAACCGCTTCCAGTTCAACTTCGCCGCGATCTGGCGGCTGGAGAAGGACACCAATTCGGGGCTGAACAACCTGTTCCAGCGCCCGCGCGACGACTGGATCCTGCACGCCAACCTGTATCGGCAGGATTTCCCGATCATCAACATGACCAGCGAGGTCAGCGTCACCTGGAACATCAACCGGGAGGCGGACGAGATCGAGGTCGACGACAACGGCTTCCCGGTGCGGCCGGCGCTGATCGGCGACCTGCAGGCGCGCAACTACGACGCCTGGTATTTCGGCTACAATGCCGACGGCCATATCGGCCGATTGAACCTGTCGGCCTCCTTCTACGGCGTGTTCGGATCCGACCGCGACAACATCTTCACGGGCGAGGAGGCCCGGATCGCCGGCTATTTCGCGGCGGTGGAGCCGTCGGTCGACTTCGACTGGGTCCGGGTGCGCGGCGCCGTCTTGTTCGCCAGCGGCGACGGCGATCCCTATGACGACGTCCAGCGCGGCTTCGACGCGATCTTCGAAAATCCGATCTTCGCCGGCGCCGACACCAGCTACTGGGTGCGCCAGGGCATTCCGTTCATCGGCGGCGGCCGCGCGGTCAACATCAACGGCCGCAACGGTATCCTCGCCGACCTGCGCTCGTCGAAGGAGCAGGGCCAGTCCAACTTCGTCAATCCGGGCACGATGCTGCTCGGCGTCGGCGCCGATTTCGACATCTCGCCGCGGCTGCGTGTGTCCACGAACGTCAACCATCTCTGGTTCCACCAGACCGAGGTGCTCGAGGCGCTGCGCATGCAGGGCACGATCCGCCGCGACATCGGCTGGGACCTGTCGGCGGCGATCATCTACCGGCCCGAGGCGATCCAGAACGTGGTCTTCCGGCTGTCGGGCGCGCTGCTCCAGCCGGGCACCGGTTTCCAGGACCTGTTCGAGAACGAGACTCGCGACGACCGCTATTACTCGATCCTGCTCAACGCCATTCTGACCTACTGAGACCAAGGCATGCGCTTCAATTCCATGGCCAGGAAATTGCTGATCGGCGCGGCGCTCGCGGCGTCTGCGATGGTCGGCGGATCGCAACTGGGCGCGGCCGAGAAGGAAGCGGCGGTGGTCCGCGACTACAGCCTGGTGCGGGCGGCGCCGGCGCCGCGCACGCAGGATTGGGCGGAGGCGGAGGCGAAGAGCGCCGGCTGCCAGTCCTGCCACACCGAGAGCGACGCCCACACCATGCACCGGTCGCCGGCCGTGGTGCTCGGCTGCACCGACTGCCATGGCGGCAACCCGACGGTCCGCGGCGACGCGTCCCTGCCCCACGACAACCCCGCCTACGTCGCCGCACGCGACCAGGCCCATGTTCTGCCGCGCTATCCGGAGGCCTGGCACTGGCCGGTCAGCGCCAATCCGCGGCGCTCCTACACCGTGCTCAATCGCGAGGCGCCGGAATTCGTCCGCTTCATCAACCCGTCCGACTATCGCGCGGTGCGCGATTCCTGCGGCGCCTGCCACATCGAGATCATCGAGGCGGCCGAGCGGTCGATCATGGCGACCGGCGCGATGCTGTGGGGCGGCGGCTCCTACAATAACGGGATTCTGCCGTTCAAGAACTACCTGCTCGGCGAGGCCTATACGCGCGAAGGCGAGCCGGCTCGGATCCAGTCGCCGATCAACGGCCAGATCACCGCCGAGCAGCGCGCCCGCGGCGTCATCGCCGAAATGTACCCGCTGCCCACCTGGCACGTCGTCCCCCCGGGCGACGTCTTCCGCGTGTTCGAGCGCGGCGGCCGCAACATCAACACCCAGTTCGCCGAAGTGGGCCTGCCCAACCCGACCGGATCGATCCAGCGCCTCGAGGAGCCGGGCCGCCCCGACCTCAGGCAGTCGAACCGCGGCCCCGGCACCGGCCTTCGCGTCTCGATCCCGGTGCTCAACATCCACAAGACGCGGCTCAACGACCCGTTCATGTGGTTCATGGGCACCAACGACCAGCCGGGCGACTATCGCCATTCCGGCTGCGCCGGCTGCCACGTCGTCTACGCCAACGACCGCGAGCCGCGCCACAGCCTGACCTATGCCCCGTTCGGCCGCGACGGCCAGACCCAGACGGTCGATCCGACCATCCGCGACCTCACCCAGCGCCTGCCCACCCAGGACGGTCATTCCGCCGAGGAAGGCCATGGCGAGGGCGAAGCGCATGGCGAGGAGCATACGGGCGACGAGGCACATGCCGAGGGCGGCGTCGGCGGCCCCGAGGCGAGCGACGCGCCGGCGGACAGCAATCACGGGACGATGCGCGAGCGCGGCCATCCGCTGCGCCACGTCTTCACCCGGGCGATCCCGACCGCCCAGTGCATGAGCTGCCACATGCACCAGCCCAACGTCTTCGTGAATCCCTATCTCGGCTACACGATGTGGGATTATGAATCCGACGCCGACCTGATGTGGCCGGGGCCGGAGAACCGCCTGCCGACGCGCAATGCCCACGAGGAGAGGCGCTTCCGCAACCAGATCTATCCGAGCCAGGACGAGGTTCATTACGTCCTCGAGCGCAATCCCGAGGCCGCCTCGGTGCGCGGCCTGTGGTCGGACGTCGAGTTCCTGCGCGAGGTCTACGACCGGGTGAACCCGCTCGCCCGCCACACCCAGTTCGCCGACTATCACGGCCACGGCTGGAACTTCCGCGCCATCTTCCGCCGCGACCGCGAGGGCAACCTGCTGGATGCCGAGGGCCAGCAGATTCCGTTCGGCGATCCCGACACCTTCCGCCGCGAAGGCGAAGGCCTGTTCACGCCGGTGGGCACCAATCCCGGCCGCGCCGTCCACATGATGGACATCCATGCCGAGCGCGGCCTGCAATGCGCCGACTGCCACTTCGCGCGCGACGCCCACGGCAGCGGCTTCCTCGTCGGCGAGGTCGCCAACGCGGTCGAGATCGGCTGCAAGGACTGCCACGGCACCGCCCGCGAATATGCGAACCTGCGCACCTCCGGCCCGGCGGCACCGCCCAACGGCACCAATCTCGAGCTCAACCGCAACGAGGACGGACGCCGGCGCTTCGAGTGGATCGAGCGCGACGGCCGCCGGGTGCTGATCCAGCGCTCGATCGTCGACCCGAACCTCGAATGGGAGGTCAGCCAGGTCCGCGACAGCGCCGACGCCAGCCTGCCGCCCTGCGAGGCCAGCGGCGACCAGCCGACGCCCGGACCCTGCTTCAACATGCGCTCGGCGCGCGCCAAGCTGATGTCGCGCTCGGCGGCGGACAGCGGCCGCTATCTCTTCGGCGAAGGCGTGCCCGACAGCGATCTCGCCCATCCGGTCGAGGAGATGGCCTGCTTCACCTGCCACCTGTCGTGGACGACGAGCTGCGCGGGGTGCCACCTGCCGATCGAGGCGAACAACCGCACCACGTCCCACCATTATGGCGGCGAGGAGACGCGCAACTTCGCGACCTACAATCCGCAGGTGGCGCGCGAGGAGATGTTCCAGCTCGGTCGCCACCAGACCACCAAGGGCAATATCATCGCCCCGATCCGGTCGAGCTCGGCGCTCGTCCTGTCCTCGACCAACGTCAATCGCGAGCGCATCTACGTGCAGCAGCCGCCGGTCTCTGCCGCCGGCTTCTCGTCCCAGGCCTTCGCGCCTCACTTCCCGCACACCGTTCGGCGGGTGGAGACCAAGACCTGCACCGACTGTCACGTCAGCGAGGCGAACGACAACAATGCGTGGATGGCGCAGCTGCTGCTGCACGGCACCAACTTCGTCAACTTCGTCGGCCTCAACGCCTGGAGCGGGCTCGAGGGCGGCATCCAGGCGACGCGCGTCACCGAATGGGAAGAGCCGCAGGCGGTGATCGGCTCCTACCTGCACCGCTACGCCTATCCCGATTACTGGCGCCTGCACGTGGAGCGGAACAATCGCGAGCTGGTCGAATGGACCCGCGGCCGCACCTTCGACGAGAATTTCAGCGGCGAGACCCGGGCGCTCGAGGAATTCGCCAACTTCAACCAGTCGACCCGCGGCGCCGTCCGCTGCCTCCAGCATCGCGGCGAGTATCTCTACCTCGCCGAGGGCCGCGGCGGCTTCATGGCTTACGACATTGCCAGCATCGGCAATAAAGGCTTCTCGGACCGCATCCTGACGGCGCCGGTCTCGCCGCTCGGACAGGATACGCGGGTGAGCTCGCGCAATGCGACCTGCATGGCGCTGCCGACCACCCAGCCGATCAGCGTCGACCGCAACAACAGCATGGCCGAGACGCAGCGGCCGCAGCCGGACGGGACGACGATCAGCCTGCTCGACGAGAATCAGGAGCAACGCTTCCACCCGATCTACAATTATGCGGCGGTGACCGATGCCGAGGAAGGACTGTTCCTCGTCAACATCAACACCCTGTCCGACGGTGAGGCCCGCAACAATTTCCTGCGGCGCGAGCGCTTCGCCTCGGGCGAGACCGCCTGGAATCCGGACGGCGTGCTCAACGGCGCCCGCCACATCATCCTGGCCGGCCACTTCGCCTACATCACCACCGATGCCGGCCTGGTCGTCGTCGACCTCGACGACCCGCTCAATCCGCGGGTGACCGCGACCCTGCCGCTGCGTGATGCCCGCGCCTCGGCGATCCAGTTCCGCTATCTGTGGGTGACCGACGCCGAGGGCCTCAAGCTGTTCGACGTCACCGACATGGCGAGTCCCCGCGCGATCCCGGAGGCGACGGTGGCGCTCGAGGATGCCCGCAAGATCTATCTTGCCCGCACCTACGCCTATGTCGCGGCCAAGCGTCAGGGCCTGGCGATCATCGACGTCACCCGGCCGGAGCGGCCGGGCGCCCCGACCTTCGTCACCTTCGACGGGCAGATGAACGACGTCGAGGACGTCGTCGTCGCCTCGACCAACGCCTCGCTCTTCGCCTATGTCGCCGACGGCCGGAACGGCATGAAGGTGCTCCAGCTCACCTCACCCGACAGCCAGCCCAATTATTACGGCTTCTCGCCGCGGCCGGTGCCGGAGCTGATCGCCTGGGTGCGCACGCCTTCGCCGGCTTTGGGCATGTCGAAGGGCCTCGACCGCGACCGCGCGGTCGACGAGACCGGCGGCCAGGTCGCCATCTTCGGCCGCCTCGGCTCGCGTCCGTTCAACCGCCAGGAGATGGAACGCCTGTTCCTCAACAGCCGCCGCCTCCCCTACCAGGTGAACGACACCGGCTCGATGGACGACTGGGTCCCGCTGAGGACCGCGGCGAGGTAGGAACGGCCGGTCAACCCTGCTCCGGTGCACCCCTCGTCCAGAGGGAAAGGGCTGCGGTGAGGGTGGCGACGAGGCCGAACAGAATCTCCGACTCTGAGCACCTCCACCTGCCCTTTCCCCTCCAGGGGGGGCTGCGCTGGCACCGCCGTTCCGCCCGCACAGGCGCGCTCCCTCTCCCGGAGGGAGAGGGTCGGGGTGAGGGGGTGGGGACGCCGGCGGATCATTCTCCGACGCCGAGCACCCCCACCCTACCCTCCCCCTCCAGGGGGAGGGTCTGCGCTGGCACCGCCGGTTCCGCCCGCACAGGCGCGCTCCCTCTCCCGGAGGGAGAGGGTCGGGGTGAGGGGGTGGGGACGCCGGCGGATCGTTCTCCGACGCCGAGCACCCCCACCCTACCCTCCCCTCCAGGGGGAGCGTTGTCAGTCCAGGATGATCCGGAGGTGCTGGCGGATGTCCTCGAGAACCCCGTCCAGATTGTTCATCACGTCGCTGTTCCAGTAGCGGATGACGGTGTAGCCGTGCGCCTCGAGTATCCTCGTGCGCTCGGCGTCCTCCTCGACCTGCGTCGCGTGCTGGCCGCCATCGAGCTCGACGACCAGCCGCGCCGCATGACAGACGAAATCTGCGACGGCGCCGCCGATCACGACTTGCGAGTTGAATCGACGACCGTCCAGTTGCCGGCCACGCAAGCGGGACCACAGCCTGGCCTCGGAATCCGTCTTCCGCTTCCGCAGCGTGCGCGCGACCGACGTCAGACGATTGCGCGTCAGCTCTCCCCTTTTTCCGCGACGAGCATTCGGACCAGCGGCTGGAGCTGGGGGGTGTAGCGGGCGAGGACCTCGTGGTCCTCGGCGGTGTCGAAATGGGTGGTGAGCTGGCGGCCGTCCCACAGGTGGAGGGCATAGCTGGGCGGCTCGGCGATGATCATCGGGCGCTCGTCCGGGGCCTCGGGGTCGATCGGCCGGAGATCGAGCGCGACCTGGGGGGCGGTGGAGGAGCAGACGATCAGGGTGGTTCCGCCCCAGCCGGTGATGATCTGGCGATGGACGTGACCGGCGACCATGGCGACGATGTTGCTCCGGCCGGAGATCACCGTCTCGAGCCGGCGAACCCAGTCGGCATCGGGATTCTCGGTAAGCCAGCCTATGCCGGTGGCGACCGGCGGGTGGTGGAGCGCGATCAAGGTGGGCCGGTCGGGCGCCTCGTCGAGGCGGGCGCGCAGCCAGGCCGCGCGGGTTTCGCAGAAGCCGCCGCCGTGGCGGCCGACCTCGAGCGTGTCGAGCGCGAGGATGCGAAGCGGAAAGTCCTCGACGGCATATTGGATGAAGCCGTCGGCGGTCGGAAGATCCGGAAACAAGGCACGGAACGGGTCACGACTGTCGTGATTGCCCATCAGCGGGAAGACCGGAAACGGCAGGTCGGCGATCGCGTCGCGATAGCGCTGGTAGGATTGGGCGTCGTCGCCGTCATTGACGATATCGCCGGTGACGAGCAGCAGATCGGGCCGCGGCGACAGCAGCCGCAGCGCCTGAAGCGTGGCGTCGAGCCGCTGACGGTTGAACTCGTCCGGATTCTCGGGATCGAAGCCGAGATGGACGTCGGTGATCTGGGCGATCAGCATCGGCTCACCGCCGCGGCCTAGTCCGGCGCATCCGCCCGGTGAGTTCAGACGACAGGCTCAATGTCCCCTCCCAACGGCGGGCGATCGCGCGAATCACCCCCCATCCTCGGATACTCCTTGCCGCCATGCCCCTTGCTGAAAGCCGAACGTGGGCTTTCCGCTTCTTGCCTACCGACCAGCCCCCGAAGGGGCTTCGGCCTGGATCGGAATCACGGTGGTCGTCCAGCGCCGGCCACGCACCTGCTGGCGAAGCAGCTGAGCGGGGACGCCTTCGTCCATGTGATAGTCGTGGCACATGGCGCAGCTCGATTCCACCGGAAGGCTGCTGGTCTCGCCGCCATGGCAGTCGCGGCAGCTGGCGACGTTGGGCAGCAGGAGATCGGCCGAGTCGGACGACGCGTCGGCGCGGTGGCAGCTCAGGCAGGCTTCCGAGCCCTGCTGCTGGCGCTGACCCGGCCGCTGCACGACCATGTGGGCGCGGTGATCGAACCAGCCGTGCAGCATATAGCGGGTGGGGAAGGCCACCGGCCTGATGCCGAAGGCGAGCGACGCGGCGGATGGCGGCGCCGTCACCTGGTGGCAATCGAAGCAGGCGCCGTCCTCGGAGAAGACCTGGCGCACCGCCTGATCCGCCCGCGCCGGCCATTGCGACATGGCCCTGGCCGAGGTGGACGAATTGCGCGCCTGATTGATGTCGCCCGGACGGCTGCGCTCGGCCCCGAGGTCCGCCGGCCGCTGCCGCAGCCCCGCCCGGTAGAAGGCGCGGATGTCGGCGACGACCTGCTGCGGCTCGCCGTGACGAAGCGTGCGCACGGTGCCGTCGATCGATTCGAAGGCGAGGCTGTGACACATGCCGCAATCGCCCTCCATGCTCGGCGGGGCGAAGCGGACGCCATCGGGCGTCGGCACGTGGCAGTCCCGGCATTCGAGCTGCTGGCCGAAGCCGAAGCTCGGCGCCAGCCGGCGGGCCATCTGGGCGACGCCGCCGGTGCGGTCGAGGTGAAGCGCGTGGGGGAATTTAAGGTTGCTCGCCTCGCGCGGGTTACGGTTGAGCGCGATTCGCTGCATGCGCGGCTGCTCGCCGTCCCAGCGGGTCAGCACCGCCGGCTGGAATTCCGGGTGCAGCCGCTCGAAGTCGCTGGCATCGCCAAGGCGCGTGTCGGGCAGGCGTGCGTCGAGATCGGTATGGCAGTCGGCGCAGAATTGCTGCGGCGTCGGCGGGATCTCCTGCGGGCCTTCATGCTCGGTATGGCAGTCGACGCAGCGGCCCGGCTCCTGACCGAAAGCCTCGCCGATATTGATCTGGAGGCGGCGGAAGAAGGGCAGCTCGCCCTGCGCGCGCTGCATCCGCGCCGCGTCGGCATGGTCGTGGATCGCCGTGTGGCAGGCCGTGCACGCCGTATCCTGGACCGATTCGAAGGCGTCGACGTGGCAGGCCGTACAATTGTTCGCCAGCGCGGCATGGCCCTCGGAGAGGCTGCCGCTGAGCCACAGCCGGTCGGCGTGGAACCCCTGGGCGATCTCCGGGCGGCCCCGCTCCTGCGAGTAGAAGGACCATATCGGCCAGGCGAGGAAGGCGCCGAGCACGACGATGACGAGGGTCCAGGCGATCGGCCGCTTGCCCGGCATCACCGCCGACAAGGCGAAGCGGCGGGTGTCGAACCTTTCCTCGGCCTCTTCGGTGTCGATTCGCTCGACGTCGATGGCAACGTCGTCCGAGCCCATTTCCTGCGGCAGCACGCGCAGCTGGAACGGGCCGACCCGGATCGTGCCGCCGATCGTGACGTCGATCTGGCCGAACTGGGTATTGGCGCCGTCGATCTCGACCGTCAGCCCGGCCTCGGCGGAGACGCCGAGGCGGGTCGCCGACACCATCTCGAGCGTGGCATGGTGGAGCGCCACCGCCAGCTCGTTGAGACGGATGTCGCTGTCCGGATCGCGGCCGACCTTGACCAGGTCGTCCTCGACTCTCGAGGTACGGACGATCTGCCGCCCCTCGGCGCTGTAGCTGATGTTCCGGAGAACGAAGGCCATCCCTACTGCCCCCTTACCAGTAGAAGAAGACGCTGATGATGTGCGCGAGCAGCGCCGCGATCAGCACGAAAGTCAGCGGGATGTGGACATACAGCCAGATCTCCAGCAGCGCCCGTCTCTGGACGTAGTTGCGGACCCGCTGCAACGCCGCCTGCTTGCGCTCGAGCAGGGTGACGACCTGCTCCACCGCCTGGGCCTGCTTCCCGCTCGTCTCGGCGAGACGGCCGCGCATGATCTGGAGCGCGCGCCGGTTGCCGCAGCGGGGATAGGAGCCGGTGAGCCGGCGCCAGACGCCGCCGCCGAACGGATCCTCGCCGAGCGAGCCGAGCACCACCTCGCTGTCCGCGTCGCTCAGCGGCTGGGCCGCCGCCTGGATCTGCTTGTCGAGGGTGTTGACGGCATCGATCATCTGCGGCCCGGTCATGTCCGACCGGGCGTCGCTGAGCCCCTGGGGCAGCATCGCATAGACGCTGATGCCGTAGATGCCGGAGACGATCACCAGCATCATCAGCACGTAAGCGAGGGTGTGGACGTTCCAGCCGAACTGGAAGCCGGTGTGGAGCGAGCCGATGACGATGAGGGCGAGGCCGAGATAGACATGGGCCGACGTCCACGCCTTCAGCGACCAGCGGCCGCGGGTGATGGCGCGCTTGCGGATGCCGAGCATCGACAGCCAGACGATGAGGGCGGCGCCGATCGTGCCGAGCGCGTAGCCCAGCCAGCTGCCGCCATTGTGGCGCGGCTGCACGTCGACGATCAGGTACAGGACGATCAGGAAGACCGAGATCGCCAATGCCGTCTTGAACCAGCGAAAGCGCCGGTAGCGGAGGAAGCCCTCATGGGCGACCGCGTCGCCGGCTTCCGCTCTTTCGAACCCCCTGCTTGCCACCCCTGCCAAGCCCCCCTTCACGCTTCATGCTGGCGCCGTAATGGTTTTCCTTAAACGCTTTGTCCCATCCTCGCTACTGTCAGGAATTCTTCCGGCGAAACTCGGATGGCGGCCCCGGTCGGGCAGGCGCGGACGCAGGCCGGACCCCCGTCGATCCCGGAGCACATGTCACATTTTATAGCCTTTTTAGGGGCTTCGCCCTTGGCCTTCTTTTTCGCCCATTTCTCGTCGGCCTCGCCCGGACCCGGTCCGGCGCCGAAGAACAGCCATTTGAGGAGGCCCGGCTTCTTGGGCGGAATCTTGGCCATGCGAATCACCCCATAGGGGCAGTTGCGCTGGCAATTGCCGCAGCCGATGCAGGTCTCGTTGATATAGACCTCGCCGTCCGGGCCGCGGTTGAGCGCGTTGGGCGGACAATCGGCCATGCAGTGCGGATGCTCGCAATGGCGGCAGCTGGTCGGCACGTGGAGGTGGGCGTAGGTGCGCCCCGCCTCGCGGTCGAGCCGCGACAGGCCTTCATGGGCATCGGCGCAGGCGCGTTCGCAATTGTCGCAGCCGATGCACAGTTTCTCGTCGATCAGCAGGACGTCTGTCGCCTCGCCGATGCCGTTCTCGACCAGGAAGCCGGCGACCGAGGAATACATGTCGACGGCGCCGCCGAACCCGTCCTTGCGCGCCTCGATATAGTCGGTGAGCTCCTGCCGGCTCGACATCTCCTGCTTGAACCGGGCGAGCAGATCGGGCTTGCGGATGAGCAGACGCCGGAAGGCGTCGCCGTCGAGCCGAATCACCTCCGACTTGATCGCGGCGCGCACGGTCGCGGTGCGGCGGCCCGCGTCGATCAGCGCCATCTCGCCCACCCACGAGCCTGCGGGCAGATAGGAGAGGAAGACCGGCTTGCCGCCGATATTCTTCTCCACCACCATCGATCCCTGGCGGACGACGAAGATGTCGAAGCCTTCCTCGCCCTCGTTGATGATCGTCTGGCCGGCGCGCACCTCCCGGATCTCGGCGGTCTGCAGTACCTCGGCGAGATCCTCGGACGACACCCCGCCGAACAGCTGGAGCAACTGCCGCTCGGTCGAGATGCGGGTGATCTCGCGCTTGGCGGCGGAGTTGGTCGCCATCAGCTTCAAGGCGGCGCTGCGCGGGATCTCGATGACGATGGCGCCCTCGGCGGTACGGACCGTAGCGCCGCGCTTGCGGCCCGAGATCAGACCGACCTCGCCGACGATCGAGCCCTGGGCGATCGGCACGACCTTGGAGGAATCCTTGGGATCGATCTCGACCAGGACCGATCCGTCGGCTATCGCGAAGAGCGAGGCGCCCGGATCGTTGCGCTCGAAGATGACCTCGCCGGCACGATAGGCCCGCGGCTCGGAATCGAGCATGAACTCGCGCATCTGCAGCATCGACAGCTCGTTGAGGATGGTGACCCGCCGCCGCAGGAAGGCCAGCCATTCGGTGACGCTGCGATGGCCGGGCAGGACGCTGAACCTCTCCTCCAGGATCGGCTCGTCGGCCGGCTTCAGCTCCTTGTTGCCGTTGATGAACTCGATGACGTCATAGCCCTGGTTCATGCAATGCTTGATCAGCGGATAGCCGGCGAGCGCACCGATCACGTAGATGCCGGGAACCGTGGTCTCGAACTCCGGCGACAGCTGCGGATAGGCGTCGCGATCCTCGCTGGTGAACTTGATCCCGCATTCCTCGATGAACTTGCGAGGCGGCGCCGAGCCCATGCGGGCGATGATCCGGTCGCACTTCAACTTCTGCTGGCCGTCGCGAGTCTCGACATAGAGCCAGCCGGGCACGACCTTCGACGGCGTCGTCTCGCACATGACGTTGACGCGGCCATTGGCCTTGGCCTCCATCAGCAGATCGACATTGGCCTGCTTGGCGCGGGCGAATTCCGGGCTGCGGTTGAGGATGGCGACGACATTGCCCTGCTCGGGGTCTGCGGCAAGGCCGAGCGCATTCTCGATGCCGGCGTCGCCCGATCCGATCACGGTGATATGCTCGTCGACATATTCGCCGGGATCGTCGAGCTGATACTGGATGTGGGGCAGATCGCCGCCCTCGCACCGGATCTTGTTCGGATTGCCCTGGGTGCCGATCCCGAGGACGATATATTCGGCCTTCACCTCTTCGCCATTGGTGAGAAGCAGAGTGAAGTCGCCCTTCTGCCCGCTGATCTTCTTCACCTCGGCGTTGAGCCGGACGTTGATCTTCCGTTCCTCGGCCTGCTTGTCCCAGATGCCGAGAATTCCCTCGCGCTTGCCCGCCTCGAAGTCGAAATCCGAGCGCAGCACGAGCTGGCTCGGGGTCGCCATGACGTGCTTGCCCTTCTGATATTTGTAGATCGTGTCGGACAGGTGGTCCGTCTTCTCGAGCAGGACGTGGCTGAGCCCGAGCTGCGCGGCGCGGCCGGCGGCGCTGAGTCCGGCCGGTCCGGATCCGACGATCACGATCTTGAAAGCCGACGCCACGCGCAACCACTCCCCAAAATCCCCCCGACGGGCGCGCATCGCGCGATCCCGTCGCGCGGGCGCACAGGCCGGCCGCCATATCCTAGCAGCTTCCCCATGGGATGCCAGACCTTGACGCCGGCCTAATTGCGGGGATGATCCGCCGCAAATGACTGAAAAACCCACCACCCGGCGGTCGATCCCGTCCGCCTCGCTCGCCCTCGGCGCCGCCGCCTTGCTCGCGGTCGGCGCCGTCGGCATCGCCCTCTTCCGCTCCGGCGAGACCAGCGCGGAGCCGGGCGAGTCGATCAACGCGACGGCCGCGGCCGCGGCCGAGGCCGGTTCGATGGAGGATGTCGTCGCCAGCCTGACCGAGCAGGTCCGGCAGGATCCCGACAATCACCAAGCCTGGTTCCAGCTCGGCCTCGCCCATCGGGCGATGGAGCGATTCGGCGAAGCGGCGCAGGCTTTCCGCCGGGCGACCGAGCTCGCCCCGCGCGACGCGGACTATGCCGCCCATCTCGGCGAAGCGCTGCTGCTCCAGGGCGGGGCCAATCCACCGCCCGAGGCCGAGGAACAGTTCCGGCGCGCGCTCGAGCTCCAGCCCGGCAATCCGCAGGCACGCTACTATCTGGCGACGCTGAAGGACATCAGGGGCGACCATCGCGGCGCGGTCGACGATCTGATCGCGCTGCTCGGCGAGGCTCCGGCGGGCGCGGTGTGGGAGCCGCAGGTGCGCGAGGCGGTGACCCGAATCGCCCAGACCAACAATATCGACATAGAGGGCCGGTTGCCGGCGCCGCGTCCGGCCCAGGCCTCGCCCGCGACCGCCGCCATTCCCGGCCCGACCCGCGAGCAGATGGAAGCGGCGCGCGCGATCCCGCCGAGCCAGCAGGACGCGATGGTCCAGGGCATGGTCGACCGCCTCGCCGCCCGGCTTCGCCAGAATCCCCGCGACGCCGAAGGGTGGATCCGGCTGATGCGCTCGCGAATGGTGCTCAACGATCCGCCGGCCGCGCGCCAGGCGCTCGATTCCGGCCTCGCCGCGTTCCAGGACGACGCCGCAACCCAACAGAGGCTGCGCACATCGGCCCAGGAGCTCGGCATCCCTTCCAGCTAAGACGCTGTTCTGAAACGATTTCTTAGAGACGTCGATGGCCCGCTCGAAGACCTGCCCGAAATGCGGCGGCGCGATGAACGAAGGCTTCGTCGTCGACAAGGGCTACGGCACCGCCGAGGTGGCGCAGTGGGTCGGCGGGCCGCCGCAAAAGAGCTTCTGGATGGGACTGAAGCTCGGCGGCAAGGAGAAGATCGAGATCGTCACCTGGCGCTGCCGCGACTGCGGATTTCTGGAAAGCTACGCCGAGTGATCCAAGGAGATGGTTCGCGCGGAGGCGCGGAGGCGCGGAGAGGCCGAGCGGGCGGCAGAAAGGCGCGTCGGCTCGCTTAGGCCGTCGATCCAGCGCAAGCTCGACAGCTTATTGGGATCGCTCAGAAAAGCGAGATCCTGGCTTCCGCCAGGATGAGGGGGGGGTGACCCCAGCGCCTTCGTGAGGCCACGCGCGTCTTCGCCCTAGCCGCCGGCAGCGCGACGGCCCTCCCCTTCGCCGTCAAGGCGAAGGCCGAAAGAGGAGGGCCCGACGCCGACCTGCCGCCGGGTCAGGAGACCCGGACGGCCTCGACGCGCCGATTGTCGGGATCCGAAGCACGCTTGCCGGGCAGCGGCCGGGCATAGCCGAAGCCGCGAACCTCGAGGCGGTTGGCCTCGATCCCCTGGCTCATCAGATAGTCGGCGACCGCCTGGGCGCGACGCTGCGACAGCGACTCGTTGATGGCGCGGCCGCCCGATGAATCGGTGTGCCCCTCGATGCGGACCCGCACATTGGCGAGCTGCGGACGCTTGAGCGCCTCGGCGAAGGCGCGAACCTGGGCCTCGGCAGCGGCCGACAGGGCCGCCGAGCCGTTGCCGAAAGCGAGCCGCAGGTCGGCGCGGCCGGGCGCCACCTGGACCGGGCGGTTCGCGCGCCGGTTCTGCGCCGAGCTGGTCTGCTGGCGCCGGGTCTGGCGAGTCGGCGTGGTCTGCTTGGGCGCCGGGCGATTGCTGGTCGTCGTCGGCGCCGAGAGCGAGAATCCGCGGGTCGCGGAGATGCGGGGCTCGCCGTCCGCCGTGGCGGGCGATGCGGCCGCTTCCTGACCTTCCTCGCCGCAGTCGCCGGTCAGCGCGCAGACATAGTCGTCGGCGGAAGGCGCGGCGCTTTCCTGCGAGAAAGCGGCATAGGGAACCATCACCATCGAGGTGACGAGCAGCGACAGTCCAAGCTTGCGCATAATGCCTCCTGGGGCTTCAATGGCCGGGGCTATGGGGAATATGGCATTACTACCGTATGAATATCGGAGCGGCAAGACGAGCCGTCGCCGCGACGGATCGCGCGCCCGAAAAGAGCGGCCGCAGACGCTCTACGCGGGCGTCGCCGGGGCGAGTTGTCCCCGCCTGACCTCCCTGCTAGTTTCCGCCGCCGGGGGGCGGTTGCCGCGGAACGATGCCGCCTCCTTGCCGCCGGATTCCCGGTCCGGCCCGCCAGCATAGCCAAGGATGTATCGGCCGCATGAGCTTGACCCTGACCCTTCGCAATCCGGAGGCCGCAGCCGAAGGCGTGACGACGCAGTTCACCCTCGAAGGCGACAGCGCGCTGATCGGCCGCTCCAAGAATTGCGACTGGAACCTCCCGGATCCGGGCAACATCATCTCCTCTCGCCACGCCGAGATCAGGCGCGACGGCGACTCCTACGTGCTGAAGGACATCAGCACCAACGGCACCTTCCTCAACAACGCGGCGGACCGGATGGCCGGCGAGCACAGGCTGGCCGAAGGCGACGTCATCCGTATCGGCCAGTACGAGCTGGTCGCCTCGATGGCGAAAGCCGCGCCGCCTCCGCCTCCCCCGCCTCCGCCTCCGCCTCCGCCACCGCCTCCCCCGCCGCCCGACCCCGAGCGGACCATCATCCAGCCTGCGGGCGAAGCCGCTCCGGCCGGCGCCGAGGCGGACGACAGCCCGCCGGAGAACGTGACGGTGATGTGGGACTCGCTCGCCGACATCAACAAGGTCGACTGGGCGCGCGGCGGCGTCGGCGTGAAGGACGAAGCGCCGGCGGCGCCGGCGGGAGACCCGCAGACCGCAAGCGAGCTGGTCGATGCCTTCATCGCCGCCACGGCCATTGGCGAGCAGGGCGTCGCCAAGTCCCCCGAGGTCGTGAACAAGGCGGGATCGCTGCTCAAGCGCCTGGTCTCGGGCCTGGTCGTCATGGTCGAGGCGCGCGCGCGCGCCAAGGCGCAGATGGGCGCCGAGGCGACGGGACTCGAGCTGGAAGGCAATAATCCGATCAAGTTCGCGCGGTCGCCCGAGCAGGCGCTGGCGCGGCTGCTGAGCCCGCCCGAGCCCGGCTTCATGGAGGCGGACCGGGCGGTCGAGGACGCCTTCCTCGACCTGCAGGCGCACCAGGTGGCGACGCTGCGCGCGATTCCCGGCGCGCTGCGGGCCACGCTCGACCGATTCTCGCCGGGATCGATCCGGCGACGGGCGGAGAGCGCGGGAATCCTCGGCCGGATCCTCCCGGCGCTGCAGGATGCCGCCCTCTGGCGCAATTACGAGCGTGAATATGTGAAGGTGAAGAACGAGTCGGACGAGGCCTTCATGGACGTCTTCTCGAAGGAGTTCCGCAAGGCCTATGAACGCCAGCTGCGCGAAGGCTTCGAGGAGAAGTCGCAGCGGCTATAGGCACGAGCGGTTTTGTGGCGGGCGATGCTTCGGACCGGCGCCGGACGGCCAACAAGCTCGTGGCCCTGCGCAACCGCCCGGTCGAGGCGTGGAAGGTCGAGTCCTTGATCGAATTATCTCGCGACGCGGCGGACGAAGTGCGCGATTGGGCGACCTTCGCTTTGGCAACTCGTGACGACGACTGTGAAGAAGTCAGCGCGGCGCTCCTCGAGCGCGTCAACGACACGGATCTCGACACGCGAAGTGAAGCGCTATGGGGGCTCGCCCGCCGTCAGGATCTCCGAGCTCTTTCGCCTCTGTGCGCAGCCCTCGAGTCCGATCTCGTCGGCGAGCTGCTGATAGAGGCAGCAGGCTTCTTCGCTCGACCCGAACTCGTCCAGTCGCTCGAGGCCCTGCTGCAGGATAGCGACGACGATCTCATCGCCGAGGCTCTCGCAAGATGTCGCAGCGAGGATCGCAGCACGGGTGGGCGATGGGACTATGTTCCCGGCAGGATGACGCGGCCGAGCAGGTGAGTTTCCGAACGCCGGACCGAAAGCTCACGTGCACAGCGCCAGGAAGGCGATCTCCATGACGGTGCCGCCTTCGACGGCGAGCGGGCCTTCGCTGTCGCGGGCATATTCGCGGAACTCGGTGGTGGCGCCGGCGGCGTCCTGGCGACGGTGGCCGAGCGCCTCGATGGTGCGGCCGGTGCAGTCGATCCGGAGCAGGTAGGAAATGCCCGTATCCGCCGGCTGGTCGGGGTTGGTCAAACGGAACCAGGCCCGGCGCGCGGACGGCTCGCGCTCGAGCGTGGCGGCGTCGACCGCGATCGACTGACCGGTCGGCGCCGAGCCCAGATTGAGCCATTCGGCCGGGCGCTCGGCCGGCGTGCCGGGCGGCGGCGGGGGCGAGACCTCCGCCACCGGCGGCGGCGCGCCGATGCCGCAGCCTTCGGTGGCGCGGGCGAGCTCGAGCCGGATCTGCGGGTCGCTCATCGTCGTGGCGACGTGCATGAGGTCGCGCAGCTCGAGCCGATCGGCGCCGAAATAGCTCTGCTGCACGCTGGCGGCGGTACGGGTCAGCCGGCGCAGCTGCAGCGGCGTCAGGGCCGCGGTGAGCCGGGCGCCGACGCACCGCGTCTGCTCCGCGTCGAGGCCGTAGCGTGCGAGCTCGGGGCCGACGATGGCGGTGCGATCGCCGACATAATCGGCGACGTTGCCCGCACATCCGGCGAGCGAGAGCAGGAAGGCCAGCGGCAGAAGACGCATCTTCACTCCGATCGATGGTTGCGCGGACGCTGGTTATCAAGCCGGCCGAGGCTTTGCGAGCCGGAAGCGCCGGGCGCTCGCCCCTCCCTCCCCCCTGTCAGATCAGGAAGACGTCCCCCGCGTGGATCACCCGTACCTCGCCGGTGGGAAGGCGCAGCCGCAAGCCGCCCTGGGCGTCGAGCCCGTCGAACAGGCCATCCCCCTCCGGCGTGGACAGGGCCGTCCCGATCGGATGCGCCGCCTCGAGCCAGCGACGGCAGACCGGGGAGAGGCCCGCGGCCCGCCACCTCCCGAGCCAGCGCGCGAACGAGTCGGCCAGCATCTCGAGGAAGGCGGCGGGATGCGGCGCCGACTCCGTCAGCTCCGCCAGGCTGGTGGAGGGACGGTCGAGCGCGGGGGGCGACGCCGCGAGGTTGACGCCGAACCCGGCGACGACCGCCTCCCCCTCCCGCTCGAGCAGGATGCCGGCAAGCTTGGCCTCCCCCGACAGCAGGTCGTTCGGCCATTTGATCCGGACGACCGGCGCGAGCGGCGAGACGATCTCATGGAGAGCGACTGCCGCCACCAGCGCCAGCGTCGCCGCCGGCGGGTCGTCCGGCCGCACACGCACGAGCGTGCTCGCATAGAGATTGCCGGGCGGGGAGACCCAGATGCGGCTCTGCCGGCCGCGACCGCCGGTCTGTCGCTCCGCCCGCAGCCACAGGCCCTCGGGCGCGCCCGTTCGGGCCAGCGCGGCGACGTCGTCATTGGTCGAGCCGGTCGCGAGGACCGTGCGGATCTCCGGCGCGAAGCCTTCCCCGGACATTCGCCCTCAGAAGAGGGAGCCGGCCGCCACCCGCGTCGCCCGGTCGAGAATGGGAATGGCGAGATAGCCGAGCGGCGAGACGAACAAGGCGGAAGCGAGGATCAGCCCCGTCCCGACAGGCTCGCGCGTGGTCGCATAAGCCGGCGCGGGCGCGTCGAAATAGATCAGCTTGACGATCATGATGTAATAGAAGGCGCTGATCACCGAGGTCGCGATCGCCACCGCCGCCAGCCACGTCAGGTCGGCCGCGACCGCCGCGTTGAACACGACGAACTTGGGCCAGAAGCCGAACAAGGGCGGGATGCCGGCGAGGCTGAACATGAAGATCGCCATCGCCAGCGCCAGGCCGGGCCGGGTACGCGAGAGGCCGGAGAGCGAGGCGATCGTCTCGACCGGCGCGCCGGTCGCGTCACGCATCCGCTGGACGACCAGAAAGGAACCCAGGGTCATCGCGAGATAGACGGTCATGTAGAAGAGGACCGAGGCGACGCCGGCCGGCGTGCCCGCCGCGAGGCCGACCAGCGCGAAGCCGACATTGTTGATCGAGCTGTAGGCGAGCAGCCGCTTGATGTTGCGCTGGCCGATCGCGGCGACTCCGCCGAGGATGGTCGAGGCCAAGGCCATGAAGATCACGATCTGTCGCCAGCTGTCCGTCGCCGTGCCCATCGCCTCGATCGCCACCCGGGCGAGCAGAGCAATGGCCGCGAGCTTCGGCGCCGAGGCGAAGAAGGCGGTGACCGGCGTCGGCGCGCCCTCATAGACGTCGGGGGTCCACATGTGGAACGGCACCGCCGAGATCTTGAAGGCCAAGCCGGCGAAGACGAAGACGAGGCCGAACAGTTCGCCCTGCGACACGCCGTCGGCGGCAAGCGCGGCCGCGATCCCGTCGAACAGGGTCGTGCCGGTGAAGCCGTAGAGCAGCGAGATGCCGTAGAGCAGGATGCCCGAGGCGAGCGAGCCGAGCACGAAATATTTGAGGCCCGCCTCGGCCGAGCGGCTGTCGGTCCGCTGGAAGGAAGCGAGCACGTAGGCGGCGAGGCTCTGCAGCTCGAGGCCGACATAGAGGGTGAGCAGGTCGGTGGCCGAGACCATGATCGACATGCCCAGCACCGAGAACAGGATCAGCACCGGATATTCGGCGCGATAGTCGCCGTCGCGCCCGAACCAGCTCGACGCCATCAGGAGGGCGATCGCGGCGCCGACGAACATCACGATCTTGGTGAAGGCCGCGAAGGAATCGGCAACGAAGAGGCCATGGAAGGCGGATCCGCCGGCATCGGTTACGCCTGGCAGGAAGGCCGCGGCGACGCCGAGAAGGAGCACCGCCAGCCAGGTCAGCACCTTGGCCGAGCGATCGCCGGCCCAGGCGGCGGCCATCAGCAGCGCGAGCGCGCCGAGCGTGATGATCTCTTCGGGAAGGACGAGGAGGAAATCGTTCGCCATCAGTGCGCCGTTCCAGCAGCCGTCATCCTGGCAATGGCCAGGATCTCACTGCCTTTCGGGCAGCAAGGAAGAAAAGGGAGATTCCGGCTTGCGCCGGAATGACGAATGGGGTCGACGAAGGTCATCAATGCCCCTCCCCCGCCGCCGGCGCGCCATGATCCTCCGCCTCGCCATGACCGGCCGCGGCCGCCGCGGGATCGCCCGGCGTGACCTGGGCGTCGCCGGCCGGCGCGGCGCGATCGATCCGGTCGAGCAGGACGGTGACGTCGTCGCGCATCGGCGCGAGGAAGCTTTCCGGGTAGACGCCCATCCACAGGACGGCAGCGGCGATCGGCGCCAGCAAGGCGAGCTCGCGCGCGGACAGGTCCGGCATCGCCGCCGCCTCGGCGGTGCGGGCGGTGCCGAAGGCGATCCGCCAGTAGAGCAGCAGCATGTAGGCGGCGCCGAGGACGATGCCGGTAGTGGCGACGAAGGCGACCCAGCTGTTCGCGGCATAGGCGCCCATCAGGCTGAGGAACTCGCCGACGAAGCCGCTGGTGCCGGGAAGGCCGACCGCGCCCATGGTGAAGACCATGAACAGCAAAGCATAAGCGGGCATGTTGTTGGAAAGCCCGCCATAGCGGTCGATGTCGCGGGTATGGAGCCGATCGTAGACGATTCCGACGCACAGGAAGAGCGCGCCCGAGACGAGCCCGTGGGAGAGCATGACGATGAGGCCGCCCTCGATGCCCTGGCGGTTGAAGGCGAACAGGCCGATCGTGACGAACGCCATGTGGGCGACCGACGAATAAGCGATCAGCTTCTTCATGTCCTGCTGCACCAAAGCGACGAGCGAGGTGTAGACGACGGCGACCATCGACAGGCCGAAGACGATCCAGACGAGCTGGGCCGAGGCCTCCGGGAACATCGGCAGCGAGAAGCGGACGAAGCCGTAGCCGCCCATCTTCAGCAGGACGCCGGCGAGGATGACCGAGCCGGCGGTCGGCGCCTGGACGTGGGCGTCGGGCAGCCAGGTATGGACCGGCCACATCGGCATCTTCACCGCGAAGCTGGCGAAGAAAGCGAGCCACAGCCAGGTCTGCGCCTGGGGCGGGAAATCGGTGACCATGAGCTGCGGGATGAAGGTGGTGCCGGCATGGTTCACCATCCACAGCATCGCGATCAGCATCAGCACCGATCCGAGCAGGGTGTAGAGGAAGAACTTGTAGGCGGCGTAGATCCGGTTCTGGCCGCCCCAGATGCCTATGATCAGGTACATCGGGATGAGGCCGGCCTCGAAGAAGATGTAGAAGAGGAAGATGTCCTGCGCCATGAAGACGCCGAGCATCAGCGTTTCCATGAACAGGAAGGCCGCCATATATTCCTGGACGCGCTCGCCGATCGCCTCCCAGGAGGCGGCGATGCAGATCGGCATCAGGAAGGCGGTGAGCACGATCAGCATCAGGGCGATGCCGTCGATGCCGAGGGCCCAGTCGAACGCCCCGAACAAAGGCGTGCCGGCTCCATTCTCGACGAACTGCCACTGGGCGCCGCCGATATCGAAGGTGAGCCAAAGCCCGATGCTGAGCGCCAGGGTCGCCAGCGTCGTCATGAGCGCCACCCAGCGCGCCGTGCGCGCGCCCGAGAACAGGCAGGCGAGCGCGCCGAGCATCGGCAAAGCGAGGATCGCCGAGAGGATCGGGAAACCGGCCATCGTCATTGCGCCATTGCCCAGGTGGTGGCCGCGGCGACGCCGAGCAGCATCACCAGGGCATAAGTGTAGAGATAGCCGGTCTGCAGGCGGACCGAGGCGCGGGTGCCGGCCGCCACCAGAGCGGCGGCGCCGTTCGGGCCGAAGCGGTCGATGACCTTCTCGTCGCCGCCGCGCCAGAAGATCCGGCCGAGCGCCATCGAGGGACGGACGAAGACGACGTCGTAGAGCTCGTCGAAGAACCACTTGTTGTAGAGGAAGCGGTGGAGCAGCCCGAACTGGCCGACGAAGCGGCCGGGGAGCGAGGGATTGCGGATATAGGCGCTCCAGGCGACGAACAGGCCGAGCAGCATCGCGGCCGCCGGCGACAGCTTCACCCAGAGCGGGACCTCGTGGATGGCGTGCATCAGATGCGCGTCGAAGGCGATGCTGCCGGCCCAGAAATGGGCCCCTTCCTCGACGTCGATGAAGGCGTGATGGAAGACCATGCCGGCGGCGATCGCGCCGATCGAAAGCACCGCCAGCGGCACCAGCATCGTCCACGGGCTCTCGTGCGGGTGGTAGCCGCCGGTGCCGGCCGGCACCTCGTGCGCCGCCGCTTCGTGCAGGCGGGTGTCGTGGCCGGCATCCTCGTCGGCGGGGTGGTCGTGATGGTCGCCGTGGAGCGCATGCTGGATATGCTCGGACTGAGCCCAGCGCGCCTTGCCGAAGAAGGTCAGGAACACCAGCCGCCAGCTGTAGAAGCTGGTCAGCAAGGCCGCGAACACGCCGACGGCGAAGGCGATATGGCCGACCGTCGTTCCGCTGGCGAAGGCGCTCTCGATGATCGCGTCCTTCGAGAAGAAGCCGGCGAAGCCGAAGCTCGGCAGCCCCGCCACCTGGATGATGCCGACGCCGGTGATCGCCAGCGTGCCGACCGTCATCGCCCAGAAGGTGAGCGGGATCTCCTTCCTCAACGCGCCGTAGAAGCGCATGTCCTGCTCGTGGTGCATCGCGTGGATGACCGAGCCGGCGCCGAGGAAGAGCAAGGCCTTGAAGAAGGCGTGGGTGAAGAGGTGGAACATCGCCGCGCCATAGGCGCCGACGCCGGCGGCGAAGAACATGTAGCCCAGCTGCGAGCAGGTCGAATAAGCGATCACCCGCTTGATGTCGTTCTGGACGGTGCCGACGGTGGCCGCGAACAAAGCGGTGGCGGCGCCGACGACGGTGACGACGGTCAGGGCGACCTCGCTCGTCTCGAACATCGGCGAGAGGCGGCAGACCATGAACACGCCGGCGGTGACCATGGTGGCGGCGTGGATGAGCGCGGAGACCGGGGTCGGGCCTTCCATCGCGTCGGGAAGCCAGGTGTGGAGGCCGAGCTGGGCCGACTTGCCGCAGGCGCCGATGAACAGGAGGATGCAGATCAGCGTCATGGTGTCGATCCGGCCGCCGAGGAAGCCGATGGTCGAGCCGGTCATGCCGGGCGCCGCCGCCAGGATGTCGGGGATGCTGACCGTGCCGAAAACGAGGAAGGTGGCGAAGATGCCGAGCGAGAAGCCGAAATCGCCGACGCGGTTGACGATGAACGCCTTCATCGCCGCGGCATTGGCCGAGGGCTTGTGGTACCAGAAGCCGATCAGGAGGTAGGAAGCGAGGCCGACGCCTTCCCAGCCGAAGAACATCTGGATGAGATTGTCGGCGGTCACCAGCATCAGCATCGCGAAGGTGAACAGCGACAGATAGGCGAAGAAGCGGGGCTGGCTGTCGTCCTCCGCCATATAGCCCCAGCTGTAGAGATGGACGAGCGCCGAGACGGTGGTGACGACGACCAGCATCACCGAGGTCAGCGCGTCGACGCGCAATGCCCAGTCGACGCGAAGATCGCCCGAATGGATCCAGTCGAGCACCGGATGGAGGCTGCTCTGCTGGGTGCCGCCGAGAAATTCGAGGAAGACCGGCCAGGACATCGCCATCGACGCGAACAGGGCGCCGGTGGTGACCAGCTTGGCGGCGGTGTTGCCGATCATCCGGTTGCCGAGACCGGCGACGATGGCCGCGAGCAAGGGGAGGAAGACGATGGCCTGGATCACGCGTCTGCCCCCTCGCCCATCACCGTCATCCTGGCGCAAGCCAGGATCTCAGTGCGTTGGGCACGGCTCATGAAGAAAAGGGAGATCCCAGCTTCCGCTGGGATGACGAGGGTGCTGGTCACTGGCGTCACCCCCGCATCTGGTTGATGTCGTCGACCGCGATGGTGCCGCGGTTGCGGAAATAGATGACGAGGATGGCCAGGCCGATCGCCGCTTCCGCGGCGGCGACGGTGAGCACGAACATCGCGAAGACCTGGCCTGTCATGTCGCCGAGGAAGGCGGAGAAGGCGACCAGGTTGATGTTGACGCTCAGAAGGATGAGCTCGATCGCCATCAGGATGATGATGACGTTCTTGCGGTTGAGGAAGATGCCGAGCACGCCGAGCACGAACAGGATCGCGCCGACGGCGAGATAGTGACCCAGACCAATCACAGCTCGACTCCCTGCCCCACCGGCGGCTGCACGTTGCGGATGGCCTCGCCGGGGCGGCGGCGCACCTGGCTCGACACGTTCTGCGGCCGCACGTCGGAGCGGCGGCGGCGGGTGAGGACGATGGCGCCGACCATGGCGACGAGCAGGACGATCCCGGCCGCCTCGAAGATGAACAGATAGCGGGTGTAGAGGAGCTGGCCGAGCGCCTCGATGTTCGACACCTCCGCCGCGGCCTCGGCCGGACGGCGGCCGGTGTCGAGCCCGCCGGCATTCCAGGCGAGCACCGCCAGCACGATCTCGGCGAGGAGGATGCCGGCGAGGCCGAAGCCCAAGGGCCAGTAGCGGGCGATGCCGGCGCGCAGCTCGGCGAAGTCGACGTCGAGCATCATCACGACGAACAGGAACAGGACGGCGACGGCACCGACATAGACGATGACCAAAAGGAAGGCGAGAAACTCGGCGCCGATCAGCAGGAACAGGCCGGCGGCGTTGAAGAAGGCGAGGATCAGCCAGAGCACCGAGTGGACCGGGTTGCGCGAGCCGATCGTCATCACGCCCGAGGCGACGACGAGGATGGCGAACAGGTAGAAGACGAAGACCTGGATCATGCCCGCATGTCTCCCGTCACCCCTGAGAAGCCAGGGGCCCAGGCAGCCGCGGCGCCTGGCTCTAGGTCAGTCCGGATTCCTGCCTTCGCAGGAACGACGATGGTGCGTTGCATGGGCCTTCGGGGCTCTTCGAATCTTGCGGCGCGATTAACGGTAGGGGGCGTCGGCGGCAAGGTTCGCGGCCAGCGCGCGCTCCCAGCGGTCGCCATTCTCGAGCAGCTTGGTCTTGTCGTAGATCAGCTCCTCGCGGGTCTCGGTCGAGAAATCCATGTTGGGTCCCTCGACGATCGCATCGACCGGGCAGGCCTCCTGGCAGAGGCCGCAATAGATGCACTTGGTCATGTCGATGTCGTAGCGGGTCGTGCGCCGGCTGCCGTCCTCGCGCGGCTCGGCTTCGATCGTG
Source organism: Sphingosinicella terrae (assembly GCF_003347635.1). Taxonomy (GTDB): domain Bacteria; phylum Pseudomonadota; class Alphaproteobacteria; order Sphingomonadales; family Sphingomonadaceae; genus Allosphingosinicella; species Allosphingosinicella terrae. Next base: position 170,311 of record NZ_QDFY01000001.1, on the reverse strand, counting down.
ATCGCCAGCGCCGGGCAGACCGCCTCGCACAGCTTGCAGGCGATGCAGCGCTCCTCGCCGTTCGGATAGCGGCGCAGCGCATGCTCGCCCCGGAAGCGCGGCGAGATCGGATTCTTCTCATAGGGATAGTTGATCGTCGCCTTGGGCTTGAAGAAATATTTCAAGGTCAGCCAGTGCGCGAGCACGAACTCCCAAAGGGTGAACGATTTGATGTAGTGAGCGACGCTCATATCCCTTCGAACCCTTCATGAAGATTGCACCACCCGGTGGCGAATGGGCCTATCCTTGGCGGTGGCACAACACTTCGAGGCGCCTCCGCAAGCCGAATTACACGCGACGCCTGAGCAAATCCGCGTGGGGATCCGGCATAGAGCCTGAATTCAATCAGATAGCGCGCAGTGTCGGCTTCGTCGACGTCGATGGTAACGAGATATTCCCTGGTCCCGAAACCGATGGTACTCAGACGCGCCGTTCGTGAACCAGCAAACCGGTTATCTGTGTCGCTCGTCAGTTCGATCTGCACAGCAGGTGTGCGGTCATCCCCCCGCACTGGTACCAGTATCTCCCCAAATCGTCCCGCAAGCTTTAGCCCCTCCCCCTCCGCTGTCTGGAGATCGCAATCCCACGAAAGTCCCGAGAGCGGATCGGCACTGACCGGAGGCGGATTTGGGATTGGTGGCCGTGGAGGCAGCGCAATCGCCTGGCCCGCTGCCAGCACTGCCAAGACCAGGACTGGGCCGCTCACCACGGTAGCATCCCGTCGCGTTGGAGCATCAGATATCCCGAGACCAGGAACACCCAGATCAGCGAGATGGGGAGGAAGATCTTCCAGCCGAGGCGCATCAGCTGGTCGTAGCGGAAGCGCGGCACCGTCGCCTTCACCCAGCTGAACACGAAGAAGAAGAAGAAGATCTTGGCGAAGAACCAGATTATGCCGGGGACGTAGTAAAGCGGCGCCCAGTCGACCGGCGGCAGCCAGCCGCCCCAGAAGAGCACGGCGGTCATGCCGCACATCAAGAGCACGTTGCCATATTCGCCGAGCCAGAAGAGCGCGAAGCTCATCGAGCTATATTCGGTCTGGTAGCCGGCGACGAGCTCGCTCTCCGCCTCGGTGAGGTCGAAAGGCGCGCGCGCCGTCTCGGCCATGGCCGAGATGAGGAAGATCACCGCCAGCGGGAACAACAGGGGGTTGAAGCCGAAGCCGTTCAAAAAGCCGAGAACATGGCCCTGCTGGGCGGCGATGATCGCCGACAGGTTGAACGAGCCGGCCCAGAGGATCACCGGGATCAGCACGAAGCCGATCGACACCTCATAGGACACCATCTGAGCGGCGGCCCGCAAGGCGCTGTAGAAAGGATATTTCGAGTTGGAGGCCCAGCCGGCGATGATGATCCCGTAGACCCCCAGCGAGGAGACGGCGAGGAGGTAGAGCAGGCCGACATTGATGTCGGCGAGCACCATCATCGCGCCGCCCGGGCCGGGGCCGAAGGGGATCACCGCCCAGGCGATCAACGCCACGGTGAAGGTGATGATCGGCGCGATGATGAACAGGCCGCGATTGGCCGAGGACGGGATGATGGTCTCCTTGAGGAAGACCTTGAGGCCGTCGGCGAAGCTCTGCAGCAGCCCGAACGGCCCGACCACATTGGGGCCGCGCCGCAGCGCCATCGCCGCCCAGATCTTGCGGTCGGCATAGATGATCATCGCCACCGCCAGCATCAGCGGAAGCGCGATGAGCAGCACCAGGATGAGGTTGGAGACGAACCAGCCGAAGCCGGTGCCGAGCTGGGACTGGAACCAGGCGGTCATGCGACGGCTCCCGGGAAAAGCGCAACGAAGCCCTCCCCCTGGAGGGGGAGGGTTGGGTGGGGGTGCTCTGCGTCGGCGATAAGCCTCGAGCGCCGAACCCCCTCACCCCAGCCCTCTCCCCACCGGGGAGAGGGGTCCGGCGCTGCATGTGCGCTCGCCATCTGCGTCATTCCGCCGCCTCCGCAAAATCGCGGCCGTGGACGATCTCGGCCGAGCAGCGCTGCATCGTCGGCGACGAACGGGCGATCGGGTTGGTCAGGTAGAAGTCGGCGATCGGATAGGTGATTCCGGTTCCCTTCGGGATCGCCCCCGCGTCGAGCGACGGCGGGGACCAGTCGAATGCGACCAGGCCGGGCTGTGCGAAGGCCGGATGATCGCGGAACAGCGCGTCGCGCAGCTGGTGGAAATTGTCGAACGGCAGCGGCTTGCCGAGCACGTCCGACAGGGCGCGAAGGATCGCCCAATCCTCGCGGGCGTCGCCCGGCGGATCGACGGCGCGCTCGGAATATTGCACCCGCCCCTCGAGGTTCACGTAGATGCCGTGCTTCTCGCTATAGGCGGCGCCGGGCAGGACGATATCAGCGCCGGCGGCGCCGCGATCGCCATGATGGCCGACATAGACCTTGAAGCTGCCGGCGAAGCGATCGAGGTCGACCTCGTCGGCGCCAAGCAGGAAGAGGAGCTTGGGCGCCGCTTCGGCGATCGTGCCGATGCCGCCGGGCTGGGCGAAACCGAGCATCAGCCCGCCCATGCGCGAGGCGGCGGTGTGGAGGACGTTGTAGCCGTTCCAGCCCTGTCCCGTGCCCGTCGACGCGGCGTCGCGGACGAGACCGAGCGGGCCGACCAGCGCCAGTGTGGCCGCCTGCGCGCCGGGCACCTTGAGCGCGCCGGCGCCGACGATCACCGCCGGCCGCGCCGCGCCGGCAAAGGCGTCGCGCACCGCTTGCGGCAGATTGCCGAGCAGCGACAGGTCGTCGCCGAGCCGCTCGACCGGATAGGAAAGGTCGACTTCGGGCCCGATCGCGAAGATCCTGGCTCCCGCCTTCACCGCCTTGCGGATGCGGGTGTTGACCAGCGGCGCTTCCCAGCGGGGATTGGTGCCGACCAGCAGGATCGCGTCCGCGGTCTCGACGCCGGCGATACCGGTGTTGAAGTTGACCGCCGCCAGATTGGCGAAGTCATAGTCGAGGCCGGTCTGACGCCCTTCGAGCCGGCCCGAGCCCAAGGAGGCGAGCAGCTTCTTCGCGGCAAACATCGTCTCGACGTCGAGCAGGTCGCCGGCGACGGCCGCGACTTTGCCCTGGGCGCCGCGCGCGACCTCGGCGATGCGGGCGAAGGCCTCGTCCCAGCCCGCCTGCCTGAGCTTGCCGCCCTCGCGCAGCCAGGGCCGGTCGAGCCGGTTGCGCAGCAGCCCGTCGACGCAGTGGCGGGTCTTGTCGTGCGCCCACTCCTCGTTGACGTCCTCGTTGAGGCGCGGCAGCGCCCGCATCACCTCGCGCTGGCGCGCGTCGAGGCGGATGTTGGTGCCGACACCGTCCATGACGTCGATCGCCGGGACCTTGCGCAGCTCCCAGGGGCGCGCCTCGAAGCTGTAGGGCTTGGACAGGAGGGCGCCGACCGGGCAGAGATCGACGACGTTGCCGGAAAGCTCGCTGGTCAGCGCCTGCTCGAGATAGGAGGTGATCTCCATATTCTCGCCGCGATTGATCGCGCCGATCTCCTCGACCCCGGCGACCTGCTGGACGAAGCGGACGCAGCGGGTGCAGTGGATGCAGCGGGTCATCACCGTCTTGACGACGGGACCCATATATTTCTCGGTGACCGCCCGCTTATTCTCGTCATAGCGGTTGTGGCCGCGGCCATAGGCCATGGCCTGGTCCTGGAGATCGCATTCGCCGCCCTGGTCGCAGATCGGACAATCGAGCGGGTGGTTGATGAGCAGGAACTCCATCACGCCCTCGCGCGCCTTCTTGACGGCGGGCGTGGTGGTGAAGATCTCCTGGCCCTCGGTCGCCGGCAGCGCGCAGCTCGCCTGCGGCTTGGGCGGCCCGGGCTTCACCTCGACCAGGCACATGCGGCAATTGCCGGCAATGGCGAGCCGCTCATGGTAGCAGAAGCGCGGTATCTCCTTGCCCGCCATCTCGCAGGCCTGGAGCACGGTCGCGCCCTGCGGCACTTCGATCTCGACGCCGTCGACTTTGACCTTGGGCATGAACACTCCGAAACCGCCGGATGGAGGGGGCGGCGCGCCTGCCGTTAGACGCTAAAGCCGGTCATGGACAAGGCCCTAGGCGGCCCTTGCCGGGTGGAAATCTGCCCTCGGCGGCGACTCGGCGGCTCAATCCGCCGCCGGCGGGGCGGCCCAAGGCGAGGCGGCGCCGTCGCGCTGGACGACGGACCAGCGATAGAGCGATTCCGCGAGCAAAGCGCGGAAGGTCGGCATGTCCGCGTCGATCGCGCCGCCGGGGCCGACGCAGGGACCTAGAACGGGGCCCAAGGACGAGAAGGCCTGGGCCTCGCCGTCGCTGCCGGCCTGGCTCTCGAGGAAGCTTCGCACCGCCTCGGGACGCGCCGCGACCGCGCAGCCGGCGACATTCATCGCCGGCGCGAGCGCCGCCGCCTCGAGCCGGGCGTCGGCGGCCGGCGCGAGCGGCGCCGCCGCCACGGGCGTGGCCGGCGGCGCGGTCGCGGCGAACTGGCCCTCGAACAGGGCCTCGGCCAAGGCGCCGCGCAGGCGCGAGGCGGAGGTCAGCATCGGATCGCGCAGGCGCAGGCAGCGCTGCGCCGCCCGCAACAGCGATGCCGCCTGCTGCCGCTCCGCCGCCGAGAAGGGCGCCGTCGCGAACAAGGCCTGCACGCGATCGGCCTCGCGGGTTATCAGGCAGGCAGCGGCCCGGTCGACGTCGCTCGCCTCCATCGGCCGGAGCACCTCGATCTCCCCCTCGAGCGGGTTGGACGGCGGCTGCGAGGCCGGCGGCGGAGCCGGCGCGGGATCGGCATATTGGCCCGCGGCCGGCGCGGCGGCGGCGAGCGCCAGCCCGGCGAAGCCGGCAAGAGCGATCAGCGTACCCCTTCCCATCCCGCGCCCTCCTTTCGCGGGTTGACGACGGCGCCGGTCAGCGGCGGGCGTTCAGCTCGGCGCTCCAGTAACGGTACATGATGTCGTAGGCGGCCTGGGCGAAGACGCTGCGCGCCTCGGACGGGCGCACCGTGAGTTCGCCCTCGCCCCGGTGGCAGGCGGCCATGAAGGGCTGCAGCGTGGTGAGCGCCGCCGTTTCCTCGGACGATCCCGGCTGGCTGGTCAGCAAGGCGTGGGTATTGCGCGTGTCATTGCGCACGACGCAGTCGCCCCAGCGATAGAGATCGACCGGATAGTCGCCTCCGGCCGAATCCTGGACGGGCAGGTCGAGGTCGACGAGACGCTCCGGCCGCGTCGGCTGCCGGCCGAAGCGCCGGAAGTCGCGGAAGAAGAGCGCCTGGGCGAGCGCCCCGCGCATCATGATCGCGGTCGTCCCCGCCGCCGCATCGACGCAGGTCCGGGCGGGGCTGTCGGCGAGCGGCGAGAGGTCGGCCTCGTCGTCGCCCAGCGGCAGCGTCCTCAGCAGCTGAACGGCCTCGCCGCGGTCCTCGTTGAGGATGCAGCGGGCGGCCTCGTAGACGCGCTGGGTCACCGGCGATCCGTTATTGGCCAAAGCGCCCTGGGGAACGGCCGCGAGCGCGGCGGCGGAAAGTGTCCCGACGAGAAGCTTCTTCATGTCTGCCTCCTCCTTGCCCACCGAGGCGGCGGCGGAGCCCAACGCGCGATGCGCCGGGCCTGTCCGCTCCGCAGCAGCCGCAAGGTAACGCGAAGGAAGCAAGGGAAAAAGAGGAAAGTCGCCGCCCGCCGTTTCCCGGCCGGGCGGCGGGCGCCGCGCCTATTCCGCCGCTTGGAGGATCGGCTCGCCCTCGCCGCGGCGTTCGTTGATGCGGCGCTCGATCTCCGGCCGATAGTGGCGGATCAGGCCCTGGATCGGCCAGGCGGCGGCGTCGCCCAGCGCGCAGATCGTGTGGCCCTCGACCTGCTTGGTGACGTCGTAGAGCGTGTCGATCTCGTGGATCTCGGCATTGCCCTTCACCAGCCGCTCCATCACCCGCCACATCCAGCCGGTACCCTCGCGGCAGGGCGTGCACTGGCCGCAGCTCTCATGCTTGTAGAAATAGGAGATGCGGGCGATCGCCTTCACGATGTCGGTGGACTTGTCCATGACGATGACGGCGGCGGTGCCGAGGCCGGAACCCAATTCCCTCAGCCCGTCGAAATCCATCGGCGCGTCCATGATCTGCTCGGCCGGGACGAGCGGCACCGACGAACCGCCGGGAATGACCGCGAGAAGATTGTCCCAGCCGCCACGTATGCCGCCGGCGTGACGATCGATCAGCTCGCGGAACGGGATCGACATCGCCTCCTCGACGACGCACGGCCGGTTCACGTGACCGGAGATCTGGAAGAGCTTGGTGCCTTCGTTCTTCTCGCGGCCGAAGCCGGCGAACCAGGCGCCACCGCGGCGCAGGATGGTCGGGACAACGGCGATCGATTCGACGTTGTTGACCGTGGTCGGACAGCCGTAGAGGCCGGCGCCGGCCGGGAAAGGCGGCTTCAGCCGCGGCATGCCCTTCTTGCCTTCGAGGCTCTCGAGCATCGCCGTCTCTTCGCCGCAGATATAGGCGCCGGCGCCGCGATGGACGAACAGGTCGAAATCGTAGCCCGACCCGGCGGCATTCTTGCCGAGCAGGCCGGCATCATAGGCTTCCTGGACCGCGGCGAAGAGCGTCTCCGCCTCGCGGATGAACTCGCCGCGTATGTAGATATAGCCGGCGCGGGCGCGCATCGCGTAGCCGGCGAGCAGGGCGCCCTCGATCAGCTTGTGCGGATCGTGGCGGATGATCTCGCGGTCCTTGCACGATCCGGGCTCGGATTCGTCGGCATTGATGACGAGGAAGTTCGGCCGGCCCGGCGTGGGCTCCTTGGGCATGAACGACCATTTCATGCCGGTCGGGAAGCCGGCGCCGCCGCGGCCGCGAAGGCCCGACGCCTTGACCTCGTCGATGATCGCGTCCTGGCCGCGCGCCATCAGCGCCCTGGTATCGTCCCAGTCGCCGCGCGCCTGCGCCGCCTTCAGGTTCCACGGCTGGAACCCGTAGACGTTGGTGAAGATGCGGTCCTTGTCCTCGAGCATCTAGACTTTCCCGAAATATTTCTGCGCCGCGAAGTAGAGGGCGACGACGATGCCGACGATGATCAGCACGGCGGCGAGCTTGAGCGCCAGGCCGAGCAGCTTGAACAAGGCCCACAGGACGATGATCGCGACCAGCAACGTCGCGGCGGCCGAGACGACCGACTTCATGCCTGCGCTCCGGGCCGGCGCGCCATCACCACTGGTTCCGATAATCGTGATTCGCGGTCGCCATTTCCGGCAGGCTGGTCGGGCCGCCCTCGGGGCAGCTGGTCTGGCGGTCGACCTGCGGCCCGGGCTTCGGCGTCTCGCCCCGGGCCAAGGCCTCGAGGATCGCAGTCATGCTGTCGAAAGTGAGGTCCTCGTAATTGTCGTCGTTGATCTGCACCATCGGCGCGTTGGCGCAGGCGCCGAGGCACTCGACCTCGTTAAGGGTGAACAGGCCGTCCGCCGTGCTGTGCCCCTTTTTCAGTCCCTTCGCCGCGCAGGCGGCGAGAACGTCGTCGGAGCCGCGCAGCATGCACGGCGTCGTCCCGCACACCTGGACATGGTAGCGGCCGACCGGGGCCAGGTTGAACATGGTGTAAAAGGTCGCGACCTCGTAGGCGCGGATATAGGGCATGGAGAGGTAACGGGCGACATATTCGATGACCGGGATGGGCAGCCAGCCCTGGGTGTTCGTCTCCGCGCCGACCTGGCGCTGGGCGAGGTCAAGCAACGGAATGACCGCGCTGTGCTGCCGGCCGGGCGGGTAGCGGCCGACCACCACCTTCGCCTGCGCCTCGTTGTCGGCGGTGAAGGCGAAGCCGTCCCAGCGGGCGCGGATCTCGGGGCTAGCGGGAAGACGGGCGGCCTCGGCCATAAGGAAGCTTCCGGTTGAATCGTCGCGTGTTGGCGGCTCCCCTAGCCCCAAGCAGCGGGCGCGACAAGGCGAGGCGGGCGCCCGGCCCATGTCACGCTAGCGGTCGTGATGCTCCCAGCTGAGGATCCGGGTGATCGGCCCGCCCTGAGCAGCGAAGCGGACGGTGAAATGCCGTCTCTGCGCGCCCTGCCGAGAGAAGATGACCTCGCAAAGCGCGAGCGGTCCGTCGGGCCGGCAGGAGAAGTTCTCCAGGGCGAGCTCGCCGCGATTGGTCATGGACAGGTACATGGCGTGCGCGGCCGCCCTGCCCGGCGGCAGCTCGAGTTCCGTGCGCGTGCCATCCGAAACGGCGACTTCCACGCCTTCCCCGAGATATTGCATCGCGGCCTCGAGACGGCCACCATAGAGAGCCCCAATATGGCCTACCACGGCCAAGACGCTAGACGGCAGGGTCTCGGGCGGGGGCAAGGTTGGAGCCGGCGGGCCGGGAGCGGCGGGCGTGATGAACGGCAGCGGAATCGGCACGGTCGCAACGAGTCGAAGCTCCCCAATCTGCGATCCATTCACCCCGACCCGGTAGAGATCATATTCGGACTGACGATCCCTGCCGCCGCAACCAACAGCGAGTAGGGTTTCGCCGAGATCGCGAAAGAGTTCCGCGGTGCTCATCCCCCTCTGGCCAATCATGAACGCGGCCTCGGCTGGATCGATTACCCACGCATAAGCCGGGCAATGGCGGGCATCGAGCGCTCTCCTGAGGCTCTCGGCGGTCAGTGGCAACTCGCGATCCAGCACGAGCCGGGCGTTGGGATGGAACAGGCCCGCAGCGGCGGCGGTGCCCGCTTCCGGCTCCATCGCCAGACGGAGCCGTTCGAGCGGAGCTACGGCCGTCCCCTGCGCGTGAACCGGACCGGCCAACGCCGAAATGCAGGCCAGCAGCCACGGGCGCAACTTGGACATGATCAATGCGAACCCCAAGAACAGGGGCACCATCGGCCGTCGAATCGTCAGCCGCAACCCCTTTGTCTTCTTGCTGAAACCTGCAGGCGGCGGAGTGGTCAGATGCTCTCCAGCGTCGCGCGAGTATGTTCGGACGGGTTGGCGCCGGTATTCGGCTCCCCTTCCCGATCGAGCATGAGGATGTGGCACTCGCCCCTGGCGACCGGCTTGTGCTCGGTGCCCTTGGGCACGACGATCATCTCGCCCGGCGCCAGCTTGCGCAGGCCGTCGCGGAACGCGATGGCGAAATCGCCGGAGAGACAGAGGAAGAGCTCGTCCGTCTCGGCGTGGCTGTGCCAGGTGAACTCTCCCTCGACCTTGGCGACGCGGATCTCGTTGCCGTTGTAGCGGCCGACGATGCGCGGGTTCCATTGATCGGAGAAGGCGGCGAGCTTCTCGGCGAGGTTGACGACGGACGGGCCAACAGATGCAGACATGCACGTTCCTCCGGAAGAAGGTGCGGGCAGCCTATCAAATCCTCCCCTTCGAGGGGAGGGGAACCGCGCGTCGCGCGGTGGAGGGGTGTCAGCGCCGGAGTGAGTCGCGGCGTGCGCCGAGCCGGCGATGACTCAGACACCCCTCCACCAGGCTTCGCCTGGTCCCCCTCCCCTTGCAGGGGAGGATCACGCCTTCAGCGGTCGCATTCCCCGAAGACGATGTCCATCGCGCCGAGGATGGCGGTGACGTCGGCGAGCATGTGGCCCCTGGACATGAAGTCCATCGCCTGGAGATGGCTGAAGGCGGTCGGACGGATCTTGACCCGGTAGGGCTTGTTGGTGCCGTCGCTGACCAGATAGACGCCGAACTCGCCCTTCGGGCTCTCGGTCGCGACATAGACCTCGCCGGCGGGAACGTGAAAGCCTTCGGTGAAGAGCTTGAAGTGATGGATGAGCGCTTCCATCGACTTCTTCATCTCGGCGCGCTTGGGCGGTCCGACCTTGCGGTCGAGCGTCATGACCGGCCCCTCGGGCATGTCCGAGATGCACTGCTTCATGATCCGCGCCGACTGGCGGACCTCCTCGACCCGCACCATGAAGCGGTCGTAGCAGTCACCGCGGGTGCCGACCGGAATCTCGAAGTCCAGCCGGTCATAGACCTCGTAGGGCTGCGACTTGCGCAGGTCCCACGGAATGCCGGCGGCGCGGATCATCGGCCCGGAGAAGCCCCAGGCGAGCGCGTCCTCCTTGGAAACGGTGGCGATGTCGACGTTGCGCTGCTTGAAGATGCGGTTGTCGGCGACGAGACTGACGGCATCCTCGAACAGGCGCGGCAGCCGGTTGTCGAGCCAGTCGGCGATGTCGGCGACCAGCTTGACGGGAATATCCAGGCGCACCCCGCCGGGGCGGAAATAATTGGCGTGCATGCGCGCGCCGGAGGCCCGTTCGTAGAAGTTCATCAGGTCTTCGCGAAGCTCGAAGAACCACAGGTTCGGAGTCATCGCGCCGACGTCCATGACGTGGCTGCCGAGATTGAGCAGGTGGTTGGAGATGCGGGTGAGCTCGGCGAACAGCACGCGCAGATACTGCGCGCGAAGCGGGATCTCGAGCTTCAGCAGCTTCTCGATGGCGAGCACGAAGCTGTGCTCCATCGACATCGGCGAGACGTAATCCAGCCGGTCGAAATAGGGCAGCGCCTGCAGGTAGGTCTTGTACTCGCAGAGCTTCTCGGTGCCGCGGTGAAGCAGGCCGACATGGGGATCGACGCGCTCGATGATCTCGCCGTCGAGCTCGAGCACGAGCCGGAGCACGCCGTGCGCGGCCGGGTGCTGGGGCCCGAAGTTGATCGTGTAATTGGCGATGTCGGACTGGGTGGCGCCGGTGCGCTCGACCTTGGTCTCGGCGTCGGCTGGAGCCTCGGATTCCGGGGCGGGAGCGATCTGGCTCATTTCTTGATCTCGTCGGCCTTGAGCGGCGTCGGCGCGCCGGGCGCTTCGGGCTGGGCCTTCTCGTCACCGGGAAGGATATATTCGGCGCCCTCCCACGGGCTCATGAAGTCGAAGCTGCGGAAATCCTGGGCGAGGCTGACCGGCTCGTAGACGACCCTCTTCTGCTCCTCGGAATAGCGCATCTCGACATAGCCGGTGAGCGGGAAGTCCTTGCGAAAGGGAAAGCCGCGAAAGCCGTAATCGGTGAGGATCCGCCTCAGGTCGGGATTGCCGTCGAAGATCACGCCGTAGAGATCGAACACCTCGCGCTCGAGCCAGCCGGCGACCGGAAAGAGATTGACGACGCTGGGGACCGGCTTTTCCTCGTCGGTGGTGACGCGGATGCGCAAGCGGTGGTTCCGGGTGACCGAGAGCAGGTGATAGACGACGTCGAACCGCTCCGGCCGGGAGGGATAGTCGACGCCGGCAATCTCCATCAGCTGCTGATATTCGAAGCGGTCGCGGAGCGTCCGGATGACCTCCGCGACGCTTTCCCGGGCGACGTCGATCGAGACTTCGCCGACCTCGTCCTTGGCGGAGAGGAAGGCGTCGCCGATCGCGGCCTTGACCTCGTCGACCAGGCCTTCGCGGGCGGGGATGCGGGGGACGTGGTTGTGCATGTCGGCGCGTGCCCCTTACCGCTCGATCGTGCCTTCGCGGCGGATCTTCCGCTGGAGCTGCATGATCCCGTAGAGCAGGGCCTCGGCGGTCGGCGGGCAGCCCGGCACGTAGATGTCGACCGGCACGATCCGGTCGCAGCCGCGAACGACGCTGTAGCTGTAATGATAATAGCCGCCGCCATTGGCGCAGCTGCCCATGGAGATGACGTAGCGCGGCTCCGACATCTGGTCGTAGACACGCCGGAGCGCCGGCGCCATCTTGTTGCACAAGGTGCCGGCGACGATCATCACATCCGACTGGCGCGGGCTAGCGCGGGGCGCGGCGCCGAACCGCTCGAGATCGTAGCGCGGCATGTTGACGTGGATCATCTCGACCGCGCAGCAGGCGAGACCGAAGGTCATCCACCAGAGCGAGCCGGTGCGGGCCCACTGGAACAGGTCCTCGGTGGTGGTGACGAGGAAGCCCTTGTCCTGCACCTCGGAGCTGATCTGGTTGAAGATGTAGGGATCCGGCTGCTGGAGGTCGGCCGGGCGCTCATTCTCGTGGCGCGGATCGAGGATCACTCCCATTCCAGCGCTCCCTTCTTCCAGGCATAAGCGAAGCCGAGGCCGAGCTCGACCAGGAAGATCATCATCGCGAACCAGGCGACCCAGCCGGCATCGAACACCGATACCGCCCAGGGGAAAAGGAAGGCCGCCTCGATGTCGAAGATGATGAACAGGATGGCGACGAGATAGAAGCGGACGTCGAACTGGGCGCGGCTGTCCTCAAAGGCCGGAAAGCCGCATTCATATTCGGCGAGCTTGTCGGGATAGGGCCGGGCGGCGCCGGTCAACTTCGCGACGATCATCGGCAGCACGACGAAGGCGAGCGACAGCCCCAGGGCGACGCCCAGGAACAACAGGATCGGCAGATAATCGGAGGCGACGGACGCCATGGAGAGACTCCGGAACTTCGGTTGCGGCGGCTTCTAGGACAGCGGCCCCGCCATCGCAACCGCCTCGGATGGAGAAGATTTCCGGGTCGCTGGAGTTCCCTCGCGGGCCGCGCGAAGGCTCATTCGGCGGATGATGCGGGAGGCGGCCCGAGCGGCACCGCGCGGATCGCGGTCGCCCGCAGCGGTGCCTCGCCGGTGACGCGGCCGCCGGCGCCGAAACGCTCCCATTGCGCGTCCGAGACATAGAGAAGCCGGTCGCCGTCGATCTGGCCGATGGTCGGCTCGCCCCACTCGCGATGCGCCTGCTCGATCACCTCGAGGGCGGTCGCGCGGGTCCCGCCGGCATCGAGGCGGATTCGGACGATCCGCCGCGGCTCGGTTCCGTTCTGGATAGCGATGAGGTCGCCGCCGTGCAGCATCAGCCCGTCGGTGCCGCTCAGCATCATCGGCGCGTCCGGCACGAGATCCGCGACCGTGCCGCTTTCGGGATCGACGATGGCGATGCCGCGGCCATAATCGGATACGTAGAGCCGCCGCCCGTCGGCAGCGACAGCGATGCCCTGCGGCGAGCGGAGCCGGCCCGGCGGCACCACCGCCTCCATCGTCTCGGCGCCGGGAGCAAGCCGATAGAGTCCTCCGCCGGTCGGATCGCTCGCGAAGACGGTGCCGTCCGGCCCGATGGCGATGTCGCCCGGCCCCGTCCCTTCCGGCGCGGCGACGCGTCGGACGAGGCGGCGGGACTCGAGATCGACCGCCAGCAGGCCGCGAAAGGCACCTTCCGGCGAGGGTGTCTGCTCGACCACACGGGAGGCGACCCAGAGCAATTGCCGAGGCCGATCGACGGCGACGCCGATGAGGCTGCCGGCGCCGAGATCCGGCACCGGCGCCCAGCCCTGCTCGCTTAAGGAGAGCAAATATCGACCGACGACGGCGGAAGCGAACAGGCGGCGGCTGACGGGATCCCAGGCGATGCCTTCGACGAGGCGATGCTCGGCGGGGATATGGCTGAGGACGATGCTCGCCTCGATCGGCCGACGCGCGGCCTGCGCCTGCCCAGCGAAGGCGGCCGCCTCGGTCTCGCCGATGAGGGGAGCCAAAGCGGCGAAAGCGTCGGCGGCGGCAGGTGCATAGCCCATGGCGGCGAGGCGCCGCAGCACCGCGTCTGCGCTGGCGGCGTCACCGGCCTCGCGCGCCGCGCCGAGGAGGCGAAGCTGGAGATAATGGCTGGCGGGGCAGCGGCCCGCCAGTGCCGGGATATCCGCCGGAGTGGCGGCGGCCGGCCCGCCAAAGCAGTCAGCAGGCAGAGGCTCGGCGGCCGGGGCGGCGACAGAGATGAGGAACAGGCCCGTGGCGAGGATGCGCATACCGCTCCTTTCAAGCCCGTCAGCTTCGCAACGCGCCGGCCAGCAATTTGTGAAGCCTGGAATGGATCTGGTTGTTTGCGGCGAGGATCTGGCCCTTGGCGAGCCCGGCGTCGCCGCCGCGGAAATCGGTGACGAAGCCGCCCGCCTCCCGGACCAGGATGAGGCCCGCGGCGAGATCCCAGAATTGGAGATCCTCCTCCCAGAAGCCGTCATAGCGGCCGGCGGCGACCCAGGCGAGGTCGAGCGCGGCCGAGCCGAAGCGGCGGATGCCGGCCACTTCCGGCGACACGGCGCCGAGAATGCGCTGGAAACGCTCGAAATGACCGTGACCCTTATAAGGAATGCCGGTCGCGATCAGCGCCTCGGAGAGATCGCGGCGCGACGAGACGCGCAGGCGCCGGTCGTGCAGCCAGGCGCCCCTGCCCTTCTCCGCCCAGAAGCTCTCGTCGGTGAGCGGCTGGTAGATCAGGCCGTGGCTGATCTCGCCCCAGCCGCCGCCGGGCTTCGGCTCCTGGACGGCAATCGATATGGCGAAATGCGGGATGCCGTGGATGAAGTTGGAGGTCCCGTCGATCGGATCGACCACCCAGCGCGGCTTCGCCGGATTGCCCTCGATCGTGCCGCCTTCCTCGAGGAGCAGGCCCCAATCGGGCCGGGCATGGCGGAGCTCGTCGATCACCGTCTGCTCGGCCCGCTCGTCGGCCATGGAGACGAAGTCGGCCGGGCCCTTGCGGCTGACCTGGAGCTGCTCGACCTCGCCGAAATCGCGCCGCAGCCGCGGCGCCGCCTTGCGGGCGGCGCGGGTCATGACGGTGATCAGGCCGGAATGGGATACCAAGATGAATCTCCAAAGCCCCTCTCTCCTTTAAGGGGAGAGGGAAGAGCCGCGAAGCGGCGAAGGGAGAGGGCGCTCAGGAGCCGACTCGCCGGACTCCTCCTCTCCCCGACCCTCTCCCCTGAATGGGAGAGGGGGCTCACTCAGTCCGCCCTTCTTACGTAGGTCTGCTCGTAAACGTCGACGACGATCCGGGTTCCCGAACTGATGTGCGGCGGCACCATGACGCGCACGCCATTGTCGAGGATGGCCGGCTTGTAGCTGGACGAGGCGGTCTGCCCCTTCACCACCGCGTCGGCCTCGACGATCGTCGCCTCGATCGTGTCGGGCAGCTGCACCGAGATCGGCCGCTCGTTGTAGAGCTCCATGACGACGTCCATGCCGTCCTGGAGGAAGGCGGCGGGATCGCCGATCAGGTCACGGGGAAGCTGGACCTGCTCATAGGTCTCCTTGTCCATGAAGACGAGGTCGTCGCCGTCGGCGTAGAGGAACTGGAAGTCCTTGGTGTCGAGGCGGACGCGCTCGACCGTCTCGGCGGAGCGGAAGCGGACATTGTTCTTGCGGCCGTCGATGAGGTTCTTCATCTCGACCTGCATGTAGGCGCCGCCCTTGCCGGGCTGGGTGTGCTGGATCTTCACCGCCCGCCAGATGCCGCCTTCATATTCGATGATATTGCCGGGACGGATGTCCACGCCGCTGATCTTCATGGCTTGCTCGCTGATGCTGGGGCCCCGGGGCCCAGGGTTTCGGCGGCGCATGTAGCGGGAGCCGCGCTCGCCCGCAAGAAGCGCGCGCCGCTAGCGCCCGCCGCCGACGCGCTCGACCCAGGCCTTCGCGCCCTCGCGCGACTGCCGCTCGATCCGGGGCACCGGCACCTCGGCCGCCGGATCGAGCTTCACGCCGAGATAGTCGGCGACCTGGCGGACGGTCTCCTCCGGCCGCGCGACCGCATCCTCGTAGCAGAGCCGGAGCGGCTCGATCCGCATGTCGGCGAACATGCCGTCCCAGGCAGCCTCCTGAGCGCTCAGCCAGCGGTCGGCCGTCTCCATCGCCTCGGACGAGTAATCGGGCTCGGGCGCTGCTTCGCTTTCCTGCTCCTTGCGCCAGACGCCCGACAAAGTCGCCCGCGCGTAGGAGACGATATGGGCGATGCGGTCGCGGCGGGCGAGATGGACGACCCGCTTCGGCGCCCCGGGCGGAAGCATCGTCGAGAGCACTTCGGCGAGGAGCGGCCGGTTGCCCTCGGCGAGCGCCTCGAGCTGCATCGGAAAGGCCTTGAGCCCGAACACGCCGTTGGGCGAGGTGCGCCGTGCCAGCACCGAGCGCCACAATTGCTGCTGCAGCTCCGGCGAGCCGCTGGCGAAGCCGTAGGGCCCGTTGCGCTCGTAGTTCAGATATTCGAGCGGCGCCCCGAGGCAGCCGCTCCGCCAGAGCAGGTGGCTGACATAGGTGCTGCCGGTGCGCGGGACCGAGGCAAGCAGATAGGGAAGCGGCGGCGGGCCGGAGCGGGCGGGGAAGTCGAACTTGCCCTCATAGCCGGTATCGACGTCGGCGAGCATGCGCGCCCCTCAGCCGCAGCCGTAGCGGCTGAGCAGCACCTCTCGGACCAGACCAGCGAGACCGTCGGGCGGCGGCTCGGCCCGGGCGGCGAGCGCTTCGGCGAGGACCTCGGCGACCTCGGCCGGGGGTGTCTGGTCGGCAAGGCAGCCCTGACGCGACGCCACCTCGCCGGCCTGGCGAAGGCCGGTCTCGGCGAGGCCGAGCAGATACATGCGGCAGCGGTCCCGCAGCGAGCTGGCGAGCAGGCGATAGCCGGCACTGGTGCGAAACTCGGCGGGCTGGTCGGTCTCGCCGCGGCACATGTCGCGCATCTCGTCGAAGCTGAAGAATTCGGCGCTTGCCGGCGCCGCGGGCAGGATCGCCAGCACGGCCACGGCCGCGCCCCATCCGATCGTCCGCCGAAACATAAGCTCCTCCCCGGCTGCTTCCCCTCCTGTCCTAGACGATGCCGCGGCGCACGCAATCTCTGCTTCGCCGGCTGGCGGGTTCAGCGGCTGGCGGCGGAGCCCCCGGCCAGCAGCGGGTAGGGGTTGACCGCGTCGCCGTCGTGCCAGCTCTCGCCGGGCTCCATCCGGTGCACGGCGAAATGAAGGTGGGGACCGGCGGGATCGGCATTGCCGGTGTTGCCGACCGTCCCGATCGGATCGCCGCGTGCGACCCGCTGGCCTTCGCGAAGGCCCGGCGCATAGGCCTGGAGGTGGGCGTAATAATAGACCCAGCGCTGGTCCGGCGAGCGGACATAAGCGGTGATGCCGCCGCCGCCTTCGCTGAAGAAGAGCTTCTCGATCACGCCCTCGGCGGCGGCGACGACCGGGGTCCCGGCCGGGGCCATGATGTCGATCGCGTCGTGCGAGCGGGCGCCGCTGGCGCGCGCCTGGGTGTAGGTGTCCGACAGGGCTCCGGGCCGGATGCCGGCAACGGGGATGGCGAGGCCACCTGGCCCGACCACCAGCTCCCGATCCTCGTCCGGCTCGCTGCTCTCGGTGACGACGTTGCCCGGGGCGGCGCCGCGTTTGTCGACGCCGCCGCCGCGGCCGAGATTATAGGCGGCGACCCAGAACAGGCTGGTGAGAACCGCCGTGACGATGGCGGTGAAGACGACGACAGCACCGAGTCCGAACCTGCGCATGGCGTTCGAAACCTATTTCGCCCCCGCATCGTTCCGCAGGCGCGATGGACAGGATCAGGATCGGCTGCTCGGGCTGGAACTACAAGCATTGGCGGGAGCTCTTCTACCCGAAGGGCCTGCCGGCGCGGCGCTGGTTCGCATTCTATGCCGAGCATTTCGACACGGTCGAGATCAACAACAGCTTCTATCGCCTGCCCACCGGCGAGACCTTCGCCAAGTGGCGCGACCAGGCGCCGCCCGATTTCTGCTATGCGGTGAAGGCGAACCGGTTCCTCACCCAGGCCAAGAAGCTCAAGGATTGCGAGGAGCCCCTCGAACGTATGATGACGCCCTTCCGCCGATTGGGCGACCGGCTCGGCCCGATCCTCTACCAGCTGCCGCCGCGCTTCCGGATCAATCTCGAGCGACTGGAAAGCTTCCTTGAACTGGTGCCAAAGGACGTGACCAACGTCTTCGAGTTCCGGGAGAAAAGTTGGTACAGCGAGGAGACGTTCGCCCTGCTGGACCGCCATGGCGCGTCCTTCTGCGTCCACGACATGCCCGGCTCCGCCACGGAGCGCCGCGCGGTCGGCCCGATCGCCTATGTCCGCTTCCATGGCGGCGAGGGCAAATATTGGGGCCGCTATTCGGACGAGGGCCTGCTCTCCTGGACCGACTGGATCGTCGAGCAGGCCCGTTCCGGGCGGCCGGTCTGGTGCTATTTCAACAACGACCTCGAGGCGCATGCCATCCACGATGCCCAGACGCTGAAGGCGATGGTGGCGCAGGCGGCGCGGTGAGTGCCCCCTCCCTTGCAGGGAGGGGAGCGCGCCGGTTCGCTCACTCGCCAAGTCAGCCGAGTGTCTCCTGGAACGCCTTCACCGCTGCGGCGGACCCCTCGGGATGGTTCCAGACGCTGCCGCATACGGCGAGGAAGTCCGCACCCGCCTTGACCAGCGTCCGCCCGTTGTCCGGATCGATGCCGCCGATCGCGACGCTGGGAAGCTCGAACAAGGTGGCCCACCAGCTCAGGATCGAAGGCTCCGGACGGTGGCGGGTCTCCTTGGTCGAGGTCGGGAAGAAGGCGCCGAAGGCGACATAGTCGGCGCCGGCTTCCCCCGCCTCCATGGCGAGGTGGCGACTGTCGTGGCAGGTGACGCCGATCTGCGCCTGGGGCCCGAGCAGCGCCCGCGCCTCGCGCGGGTCGCCGTCGCTTTGGCCGAGATGGACGCCGTCGGCGCCGATCCGCTTGGCCAGAGCCATGTCGTCATTGACGATGAAGGCGACGTCATGCTCGGCGCAGAGGCGCTGGAGCGGCCCGGCGAGGCGCGCCGCCTGGTGCTGGTCGACCCCCTTCACTCGGAACTGGAAGGCGGCGACCGGCCCGGCCGCGAGCGCCTGGCCCAACCGATCGATGAAATCGCCGCCCACGTCGAGCGGCGAGATCAGATAGAGCTGGCAGGGTCCGCGATCGCCGCGTTCGAATCGCTCGGCAAAACCGGGGTCGAGCGGCACCTCGTCTTCGTCTTCGTTCATGCCCCCGCTTCTGACCCTTCGCGCTCGCCTGTCAAACACAGAAAGCGGTCGGGCATCCGGCCCCTGCCTTCGGCGCGGCGGATCCCGACGAAGCCCGCGGCCTCCATCATCGAACGGACCGCGGGTTCATCGTGCATGCGGAAGCCGAACCGATGGCCCGGCCATTTGCGAAGCTCCTCGGGCGGCTCGAAGCACAGGGCCAGCCGGCCGCCGGGCTTCAGCACCCGCGCCAGCTCGCGCATCGCCGCGGCGGGATCGGGCCAGAAATAGACGTTGTTGACGCTGCAGGCGCGGTCCACCGCGCCGTCGCCGAGCGGCAATGCGTCCACCGATCCGAGGTGGAGTCGCAGCCGCGGCTCGCACCGGAAGCGGCGGCGCGCCCGCGCGACCATCGCCTCGGAAAGGTCGACGCCGACCACCTCGCCGTCGGTGACGCGAAGCAACCGCGCAAGGAGGTCGCCGCCGCCGAAGCCGACCTCGAGGACGACGTCGCCGCGTCCGACCTCCAGCCGGTCGAGCGCGAGCCGGTTCATCGCGGCGCCGATGCGGTCGAGCCAGGGACCGATCAGGAACCGGCCGGCGGCGCCGCTGGGCCGGGCGAACTGCCGCGCCAGCCAGCGCAGCCGCAGGTCGCGCGCGCCTATCGCTCGCCCCGATCCGGCGCCGCCGCGATCAGGCCGGGACCTTCTCGACCGAGGCCCGGTGGATCTCGTCGATCGCCCCTCCGAGCGCGCGGTCGAATTCCTCGTCGCTCATCTGGTGCCTGAGATCCTCGAGCAGGGCGCGAGAGAAGCTGGCGATCATGCCGCGATTCTTCGCCAGCTCGCGACAGGCATCGGGCCGCGAGAAGCCGCCGGACAGGGCGACGACCCGCAGCACGCGGGGATGTTCGACCAGCGGGTCGAACAAACCGGCCTCGGCCGGGATGCTGAGCTTGAGCATGACGCGGTCGTCACCCGGCAGCGCGTCGAGCGCCTTGACCAGCTCGTCGAGCAGGATCCGATCGGCCTCGGCCCGCTCGGGGCTCTTGATGTTGACCTCTGGCTCGATGATCGGCACCAGCCCGGCCGCGAGCACCTGGCGCGCCACCTCGAACTGCTGGGCGACGATCGCGGCGATGCCCTCGCGATTGGCAAGGTTGATCACCGAGCGTTCCTTCGTGCCGAACACACCGAGCGCCTTGGAGCGGGCCAGCAAGGCGTCCAGTTCCGGCATCGGCTTCATCAGCTGGACGCCGTTCGCCTCGGCTTCGAGGCCCTTGTCGATCTTGATGAAGGGAACGACGCCGCGCGCCTTCAGCACCTGGGGGACGGGCCGGCCGTCGATCTCGCCGTCCATCGTCCGCTCGAACAGGATGGCCCCGATCACCTTCCCGCCGGAGAAGGCCGGCGAGGTGATGATCCGCGAGCGCATCTGGTGGATGAGGCCGAACATCTCCTCGTCGCCCGACCAGGCGCCTTCCTCGATCCCGTAGCCCTTGAGCGCCTTGGGCGTGGAGCCGCCGCTCTGGTCCAGGGCGGCGATGAAGCCCTTCCCGCTTTCCATCTGCGCCGTCATCTTCGCGTCGTCCATCGTCCTGTCCTCGTTCGGATTGGGGTGGGAGATATTATCGCTGAAGCGCCGCCACGCCGGGGAGCGCCTTGCCTTCCATCCATTCGAGGAAGGCCCCGCCGGCCGTGGAGACGAAGGTGAAATCGTCCGCGACGCCGGCCTGGTTGAGAGCCGCGACGGTATCGCCGCCACCGGCGACGGAAACCAGCGAGCCTTCCTTGGTGAGGGCGGCGGCGGTGCGAGCGAGGGCGACCGTGGCGGCGTCGAAGGGCGGCGTCTCGAAGGCCCCCAGGGGCCCGTTCCACACCAGGGTGCGGCAGGTCTTGAGCGCATCGGCGAGGGCCTCGACCGCGGCCGGTCCGATATCGAGGATCATCTCGTCCGACGCCACCTCATGGACGTTGCAGGTCCTGACCGACGGCGGGTTCGGCGCGAATTCCTTCGCGACGACGACGTCATAAGGCAGGTGCACGGTGCAGCTCGCCCGATCGGCCGCCTCGAGAATCTCGAGCGCGGTGCCGGCCAGATCGTGCTCGGCCAGGCTCTTGCCGATCGCGACTCCGCGGGCGGCAAGGAAGGTGTTCGCCATGCCGCCACCGATGACGAGATGATCGACCTTGGCGACGAGGTGCCGCAGCACGTCCAGCTTGGTCGACACCTTGGCGCCGCCGACCACGGCGGCCACCGGCCGCTCGGGGCTGCCCAGCGCCTTTTCCAGCGCCTCGAGCTCCGCCTGCATGGCGCGGCCGGCAAAAGCCGGCAGGATGCGCGCGATGCCCTCGGTCGAGGCGTGGGCGCGGTGCGCCGCCGAAAAGGCGTCGTTCACATAGGCGTCGCCAAGCGCGGCCATGGCCGAAGCCAGGACCGGGTCGTTCTTCTCCTCGCCGGCATGGAAGCGCGTATTCTCGAGGATCGCCACGTCGCCCGGCTTCATGTCGCCGACCGCGAGCTGCGCCGCCGGGCCGCTGCAATCCTCGACGAAGCGCACCGGCCGCCCGAGCAGATCGGTATAAGCCGGGACGATCGGCGCCAGCGACATGTCCGGCCGAGGCGTCCCCTTGGGCCGGCCGAAATGGGCGAGCAGCAGGACGATCGCGCCGCGGTCGGCCAGCTCGGTCACGGTCGGCAGGGTGGCGCGCAGGCGGGTGTCGTCGCTCACCGCCCCGTCCTGCATCGGCACGTTGAGGTCGACGCGCACGAGGACGCGCTTGCCGGCGACGTCACCGATATCGTCGAGGGTGCGGAAGGTGGCCGTCATTTCATCCTCGCTGCCCGTACATTCCCCTCCCTGCACGCAGGGAGGGGTTAGGGGTGGGTCGGTCTTCAGGGGCAGCGCGTCTCCGGCGACGCACCCACCCCCATCGAGGCGGTAGGTCCATCCCCCGGAAGGACCCGAGAACCGCCTCGATCCTCCCTGCGTGCAGGGAGGGGAGTGAGATCAGAGCAACGCCGCCATCGCCCGGGCGGTGTCGACCATGCGGTTCGAGAAGCCCCATTCATTGTCGTACCACGAGACGACGCGGACCAGCTTGCCCTCCAGCACCGCCGTCTCGAGGCTGTCGACGGTCGAGCTGGCCGGGTTGTGGTTGAAGTCGATCGAGACCAGGGGCTCGTCGGTATAAGCGAGGATCCCGGCGAGCGGGCCGCTCTCCGACGCCGCCTTGAGCGCCGCGTTCACTTCCTCGACCGAGGTGTCGCGGCCCGGCGTGAAGGTGAGGTCGACGAGGCTGACATTGGGCGTCGGCACGCGGACCGCGGAGCCGTCCAGCTTGCCCTTCAGTTCGGGCAGCACCTCGGCGACGGCGCGGGCGGCGCCGGTCGTGGTCGGGATGATCGACATTCCGGCGGCGCGGGCGCGGCGCTTGTCCTTGTGGATCTGGTCGAGGATCTTCTGATCGTTGGTGTAAGCGTGGATCGTCGTCATCAGGCCGCGCTCGATGCCGACCAGATCGTTCATCACCTTGGCGACCGGCGCCAGGCAGTTGGTCGTGCACGAGGCGTTGGAGACGATCTTGTGCTCGGCGGTGAGCTTGTCGTCGTTGACGCCGTAGACGACGGTGAGGTCGACCCCCTTGCCCGGCGCCGAGATCAGGACTTTCTTCGCGCCGGCAGTGAGATGGGCGCCGGCCTTGTCACGATCGGTGAAGAAGCCCGTGCATTCGAGGGCGATGTCGACGCCGGTATCGCCGTGCGGCAGCTTGGCCGGATCCTTCTCGGCCGTCACCCTGATGCGCTTGCCGTCGATGATCAGGTCGTTGCCGTCGGCGCGGACCTCGCCCGGATAGGCGCCGTGGACCGAGTCGCGCTTGAACAGGAGGGCGTTCGATTCCGCGTCGGCGAGATCGTTGATCGCCACCAGCTCCAGGCCGCTGTCGCCCTTCTCGAGGATCGCGCGCGCCACCAGGCGGCCGATCCGCCCGAAACCGTTGATCGCAACTCTGGTCGCCATGTGCTTGATCTCCCTAGCGGTTGAGCGCCGCGACCACTCGCGGCACGATCGCGTCGGCGATGAAGCCGAAGCGCTTGAACAGATCCTCGGCCGGAGCCGACGCGCCGAACCTGTCGAGGCCGATGGCGACGCCGTCCCGGCCGATATAACGTTCCCAGCCCATCGTGGTCCCGGCCTCGATCGAGACGAGCAGCGGGCCGTCGGGCAGGATGTCGCGGCGATAGGCCTCGTCCTGCGCATCGAACCGGGTCCAGCAGGGCATCGACACGACGTCGGCGCCGATCCCCTGCCCTTCGAGCGCCTCGGCGGTATCGAGCGCGGTCGCGACCTCCGACCCGGTGGCGATCAGGACGACGCGGCGCTCGGCGCGGGCCGAACGTAGGCGATAGGCGCCCCTGGCGCACAGATTGCCCTCGGTCGCCTTGCCGCGCACCTGCGGCAGGTTCTGGCGGCTCAGCGCCAGGAGCGACGGACCGTCCGCCTTGGCGAGCGCCAGCTCCCAGCATTCGGCGGTCTCGACGACGTCGGCGGGGCGATAGACGTCGAGGTTCGGCATCGAGCGCAGGCTCATGACATGCTCGATCGGCTGATGGGTCGGGCCGTCCTCGCCGAGGCCGATCGAATCATGGGTCATCACATAGACGACGCGGACCTGCTGCAGCGCCGACAGCCGGATCGCCGGCCGGCAATAATCGGTGAAGACGAGGAAGGTGCCGCCATAAGGGATGATGCCGCCGTGCAGCGCCATCCCGTTCATCGCCGCGGCCATGCCGAATTCGCGAATGCCGTAATAGAGATAACGGCCGGAATAATCCTCGCGGGTCAGCGGCTTGAGCGCCTTGGTCTTGGTGTTGTTCGAGCCCGTGAGGTCGGCCGAGCCGCCGACCGCCTCGGCGAGGAGGCCGTTTATGGTCTCGAGCGCGAGCTCGGAAGCCTTGCGCGTCGCGACCTTCTGCGGACTGGCGATGAGCCCTGCGACATGATCGCGGAGCGAGAAGCCCTCGGGAAGCTCGCCGGCCATGCGGCGGAGGAACTCGGCCTTGTCGGCATGACCGTCGAGGCGGGCGCGCCAGGCCTCGCGGAGCGGGCGGCCGCGCGCGCCGGCGGTGCGCCAGGCCTGGACGACGTTATCGGGCAGCACGAACGGCTCATGCTCCCACGTCAGGAAGGCGCGCGTCGCCGCGACCTCGTCGGCCCCGAGCGCGGCGCCGTGGGTCGCCGACGTGCCCTGCTTGTTGGGCGCGCCGTAGCCGATGATCGTCCGGCATGCGACGAGCGAGGGCCGGGGATCGGCGATCGCCTCGTCGAGCGCGCGGCGGACGTCGTCGACGTCATGGCCGTCGCAGCGCACGACGTGCCAGCCATAGGCCAGATAGCGCGCGACGACGTCCTCCGAGGTCGACAGGGCGGTCGAACCGTCGATGGTGATCTGATTGTCGTCCCACAGCACGTTGAGCCGGCCGAGATGGAGATGGCCGGCGAGGCCCGCCGCCTCATGGTTGACGCCCTCCATGAGATCGCCATCGCCGGCGATCACCCATGTGCGGTGGTCGACCAGATCATCGCCGAACTGCGCGTTCAGATGGCGCTCGGCGATCGCCATGCCGACGGCCATGGCGACGCCCTGGCCGAGCGGACCGGTGGTCGCCTCGACGCCGTCGAGAAGAAAGTTCTCCGGGTGACCGGCGCAGGGGCTGTTCAGCTGCCGGAAGTCGCGGATGTCCTCGATGGTCGGCCGCGCGTAGCCGGTGAGATGGAGCAGCGAATAAAGCAGCATCGAGCCGTGACCGGCCGAGAGGACGAAACGGTCGCGATCGGGCCAGGCCGGATCGGCGGGATCGTGCTTCAGATATTCGGTCCACAACAGGGTCGCGGCGTCGGCCATCCCCATCGGCATGCCCGGATGGCCGCTATTGGCCGCCTGGACCGCGTCCATCGACAGCGCGCGGATGGCGTTGGCAAGCAGTCTCGTTTCGACGGGCATGCTCTTCCCTTTGAGGAATCCGGACCGGGAGCGGCGGCCTGCCGTCCCTTTATCGGCGACGGCGCTTGCGTCAACCGGGGCAGGCTTGCCGCGCCGGCCTTACGTGCTATTCCTGCAATCGATGGCGGACGAACGTGCCCTGGAGGCCGTGGCAAGGATCGAGCGGGCGATCGACCGGATCGAGGCCGCCGCCGCGCGGCCGGCCCCGCCCCCGCCGCCGATCGACGAGGCTCCCGAATATCGGCGGCTGCGCAGCGCCCACGACCGTTTGCGCGATCGGGTCGCCGGGGCGATTGGCCAGCTCGACCAGGTCATCGCCCAAGGCGAGCCCCGCTAATGGCCCATGTCGATCTCGACATTGCCGGCCGGCGCTACAGCGTCGCCTGCCGCGACGGCGAGGAGGCGCATCTGCGGGGCCTTGCCGCCCTCGTCGATCGCAAGGCCCAGGAAGCGACGGAAGCGCTCGGATCGCTTACCGAGGCGCGGCAGCTGCTGTTCGCTGCCTTGCTCATCGCCGACGAGCTGAAGGAGGTGCGCGCCGGCGCCGGCCTTCCCGACCCGACGCCGCCGCCGCCCGATCCCGCTGTCGCCGAGGCGCTCGAGCGGCTCGCCGGGCGGCTCGAAAATCTTGCCGTCACCCTTGAGCCGGGGGCCGAGCGCGCCTAGATTGAACCTTGACGGGTACTGCCCGGTACGAGCTTTTGAGAACATCCCTGAGGCGATAAGACATCCTAGGGGACTGTCCCTGCCCGGGCCCTGGCCCGACGTACATGGTCCCCACCTGACGTTCTGGCGTCAGAGGATATTCCAGCAAACGGCCATGGCGGTCCCGTCACCCCCCTCCCCCTCGGAGAAATCCGAGCTGCGCGCCGAAGGCCTGCGCCGGCGCCGCGACTTCGCCCGAAGCTTGACGCCCGACCTGCGATCCGACCTCGAGCGCAAGCTGGCGCGGCTCGTGATCCCGCATCTCGTCACCGCCCGGGTCGTTGCGGCCTATCACCCGCTCAAGGACGAGATCAGCCCCTATCCGCTCGTCGACCTCCTCGGCCCCGGTCAGCGCGCCGCATTGCCCTGGTTCGCCGGCCGGGATGCACGGATGATCTGGCGCGAGGCGCCGGCGGTCGAGCCGAGCCCCTGGGGCGTGCTCCAGCCGGCGGCGGCGGCCGAGGCGCTGGTCCCCGACATCGTCATCGTGCCGCTGGTCTTCGCCGACCGGCGCGGCACCCGCATCGGTCACGGCAAGGGCCATTACGACCGCGCGCTGTCGCACCTGCGCGAGGGCGGCGAGGTCTTCACCATCGGAATCGGCTGGGAGAGGCAGATCAGCGACCATCCCCTCCCCGCCGATCCATGGGACCAGCCGCTCGACGCCATCGCCACGCCGAAGGAGTGGATCGCATGCCGGTGAATCCGAGCTGGCGCAGCCTCGCCGGCATGTTCCTGATCGTCGCGCTCATTCTTGGCTGGAGCGTCCTCGTCGTGACCCTCGCCGGCCGCGCCGGCAACTGGCCGTGGCCGCTCGAGCTTCTCTTCTACCTGGTCGCGGGGATCGCCTGGATCCTTCCGCTGAAGCCCGTCATCCGCTGGATGCAGCGCGGCCGAAGCGCCTGAGCCCCCGTCAGGCGGCAGCGCGCCGGCGCGACCAGCGGCGAAGAACCCGGAGCCGCCAGAACAGGCGCACGGCGGCATAGCCGCTCGCCGCGGAGACCAAAGCGAAGAGCAGCAGGCCGACGGCGGTGGGAAGCGAGATGCTGAGCAGCCAGGCGGCGCCGCTCGCCATCCCGGCATCGCCGGTTCCGCCCCCGGTCACCTTCTCGCCCAGCCGGTAGGCCGCGAAGTAGATGGCCGGAAAAGTGAACGGATTGGTGACGAGAGTCGCCGCCGCAGCGACCGCCAGATTGGCGCGCACCGTCAGCGCGAAGAGGGCAGCGAGGATGATCTGTCCGACGGGAAGCAGGAAGGCGCAGAAGAGGCCGAGCGCGATCCCGTTCGAGACGCTCGAGCGGTTGAAATGCCAGAGGGAGGGATGGACCAGCCGGTGCGCCAGCGGACGCAGGAACGACTTCGAGAGCAGGCTGTCCCGCTTGGGCAGACGATCGGAGAACCAGCGCATCGACGACGCATCCTTGCACTTCATCGCCCGGAAAGCCAGCGGCCATGGGGAGCCGCCTCAGGCAGCCCACCTACTCCACTCATCTTAGGAAAAGGTTGCGCCGGAAAATGGCGCGAGTGACGGGGCTCGAACCCGCGACCTCCGGCGTGACAGGCCGGCGCTCTAACCAACTGAGCTACACCCGCGTGGGGCAGGCGGCGAGGTAGGCGAGGCACCTTTGCCTGTCAAGCGAGCCGGATAGGAATTTCTGGCGCGGGATCGGACGGCGGTCGCTGGACGAGATTCCAGCTTTCGTTTCAGCTACTTGGGCAGCCGCTGCGTCCTCTGCCCGTTCGGCTGCGGCTGCCGGCGCCGAATCCTTCGCGCGGAGACGCGGAGCGTTCGTGCCTCGGCCTCCCTCTCGTCATTCCAGCGCAAGCTTGAATCTCCCTTCCTTCCGGAAGGCAGGGACCTCCTGGCCTTCGCCAGGACGACGAAATGGCTCCGATCCTCCGCTCTCCGCGGCTCCGCGCGACTCCCTGCGGAGACCGGGATGACAAGCCTATCCCGGCCCGCGCGGCTCGTCGTGATGGTCGTGGATGAGGGTGCCTTCCTCGAACAGGAAACCGGCGATGTCGGGCTTGCCGGCGGCGTCGAGGACGGTGCGCATGATGATCAGCAATGGCACCGCCAGCAGGGCGCCGGTCGTCCCCCAGACCCACGCCCAGAAGCTCAGCGAAAGCAGGATGAGCAGAGGATTGATGGTGAGCCGCCGCCCGACGACCGAGGGGGTGACGAGATTGGCCTCGATGAGATGGATGACGACGAAGCTCATCGCGGGAAGCAAGGCGTACCAGGGATCCTGGAAGGTCATCAGGCCGCCCAGAGCGAGCAGCAGCGTCGATGCGATCGGGCCGAGATAGGGAATGTAGTTGAGCACCGTGGCGATGCCCCCCCACATCAGGGGCGAGGGCATCTCGATCAGCCAGAGGACCAAGGCGACGACGAGGCCCATGCCGATATTCACGACGGTGATCGTGCCGAGATAGGCGGAGGTGGCGTCGACCACCTGCTGGATCACCCGCGCCGTCGTCATCGCACCGCCGAAGCTGGAGCGCGCGGTGATGGTGCGCTTGCGCATCCGGGTCCAGCCCGAGAGGAAGAAGAAGATCACCAGCACGGCGAAGAACATCTGGATCGCCGCGAACGGCGCCGAGCTGGCGATGATCTGCAGCATCGAATTGGGCGTCTCCACCTGCACGCGCTGCGGCGCGGAGGCGGCGGAACGCCCGAACTCGTTGATGATATTGTCGATGAACCGCTCGAGATTGGCATAGACCTCGAACAAGGGCGCGAGCGTCTCGCGCAGCTGGCCGATACGGTCGGGCACCATGCGCAGCCATTCCGACGCGGGCAGCACGATCGCCGCGACCGCGATATTGGCGACGGCGATGAACAGGACGAGGCAGAGGAAGGCCGCCAGCGAGGAGGGAATGCGGCGGCGCTCCAGCCATTCGAGCAACGGCACGAGCGCGATGGCGATGACCAGAGCGGCCGTGACCGGCATGAAGAATTCCGCCCCTGCCCGCAGCGCGAACGGCAAGGCCAGAGCAAGGCCGATCCCGAACATGAGCGCGAGCGAGGCGAGCAGCCGGTCGCGCCGGAAGTTGGCGCCTTCGACCTCGATCTCGAGCTCCTGAAGGGCGGTCGGCACCTCACCTTCGGATTCGCCTTCACGCATCTGCTTCATCGACGCACCCGCCTCCTCGGACGAAGCATGCCCGAAACCGGGGGGTGGTGAGAAGTGCATGAATTCGCCGCCGGGCTCAGGCGGCGCGGCCATAGGCGCTCGCCTCCCGTCCCGCCTTGAGCGTCCGGGCCCACCAGGCGAGCTGGTCGAGCATGGTCCGCATCGCCTGGGCCGGGCCGAATTGGTCGATCGGCCTGCCATTGCGGCCGAACAGCTCCCAGGCATTGGCGAAGCTCACCGTGTCTCGGATGGTGACGGCATGGAGCTCGGCCAGAACGCTGCGCAGATGCTCGACCGCCCGCAGCCCGCCCGAGACGCCGCCATAGGAGACGAAGGCGACGGGCTTGGCATGCCACTCGCGGCCCGCCGCATCGATCAGCATCTTCAGCGGTCCCGGATAGGAATGATTATATTCGGGGGTGACGACGATCGCTCCGTCGGCGGCATCGAGCCGGCTGCGGAACAGCGCCGCGTCGATCGCGGGCCAGTCGTCGGCCGGGTCGATCGGATCGAGAGCGAACTCGGCACGGCGCTCGACCTCCGACGCCGCCCAGCGCGCGACAATGTCGCAGAACCGGCCTTCGCGGACGCTTCCATAGACGAGGGCGAGACGCAGCATATCGGACATTCGAGGCTCCTTCGCGAAAATGGCGGGAGCCCCGTCGATAATTCCTCAACAAAGGTTGAGGTCAAGCTGAAACTTCTAAAAGCCGGCCGCGGCGCCGGACGAGCTCAGTCGGAGAGCATCCGCAGATTGTCGAGCAAGGTCTCGAGATGGGCGCGGCCGAGGCGGCTCCAGACATTGTAGGTGCAGGTCTGGCCGCCGATTCGGACATAAGCGAGCGAGTTGAGCCCGGACCCGTCCGGATCGTCCGCCGGATAGGGCTGGGCGCCCTCGACGCCATATCCGGCGAAGGCCGGTTCAGGCAGGGCGCCGAGCTCACGAAAATGAGGCCATTGCTCTGCCAGGCGGAGGCGGTGGACGTCCGCGTCCTGCGAATCGGACGGCAGCTGTCCCGGGCCGGCCACGCCGTAAGCGCTGCGCAGGCCCGGTCGATCGAAGGCCACCGCCCAGCCGCCCGAGAAAGTCGCCCGCCGAGGCACGCCGCCGGCTCCACCATCTTCCGCGAGCGCCACCGGCGCGCAGCCTCGGCGGTTCTCGGCGCGCGCCCATTCGGCGCGGACGATCCGCTCGCCGACGAAGGGCCCGACGGTCGCGGTCACACCGGGCGGCCGTGCCGATCCGCCAGGCTCGCCGGGCGGCGCCGCGGCGCCTCCGACCGATGCCGCAAGGGCAAGACCTGTCGTGGCGATCCACTTCATGCTTCGCGATCCTCCGAACGGCCGAAATGCCGGGACACCGGCATGTCATCACACGAGGGGCGGCATCGGGGAAGACGGGACAGGAACGCCCTTCGGTCAGAGCGATCCCAGCGCTGCCGGCGCGTAGAAGAAGACGATGATGAAGACCGCCAGGGCCCCGCCCGCCCGGACGAAATTGCCGACCTGCGCCTCGATGAATCCCGGCGTCATCGAGACGAAGCCGGCGGCGGCCAGCGCGAGCACGATCCGGAACACCGTATATTGGAAGGCGGTCGGCGACGGGATGAACAAGGCGATGACCAGGATGGCGGCGACGAAGACGACGCCGCAGGCGACCGCGATCAGTCTTTCTTGGGATTTGGTCACGGGCAGTTCCTCCAGGAGGGCGGACAACAGGGGCGAGCGTTGCTTGGCGTCGGATCGTCGGCGGGTCTCGACGAGCCGGGCTATTTCGGGCGCGTCCTTCGTTTCCCGGCAGACGTCGGCGAGCGTCCGCATCACCTGCCCGATCTCGGCGGCGGCGTGCGGCAGCCGGAGGAGCGCGCTGCGGCGGCGCGAATCCTCGATCCACAGGCAGGGAAGGTCGGCGAAGCGCAGGCCCGGGAATCGGGCGGCTTCGCCGGCGTCGAGCGCGGCGGCCACGCCCGCGGCATCGCTCGCGTCGATCTCCCGGGCGATCAGGATGACGACGTGAAGGCCGGTGATCGCGTCGATCTCGTCCCGGCAGTCGCGGAAGTAACGCGCGACCTCGGCATCGCTCGCCAGGTATATGGGGAGGGCCTGGACGTAGGTCGAGTCGCCCGCCGGCGCGTCGCCCGCCGGGCGGTTCACGAGCAGGCGTCCAGCGCGCGCTCGACCTCCTCGCGGGTCAGGGGATCGATGCCGTGGAGCCGGGCCGCGACGCAGGCCGGGTCCGGCGCGTCGCCCAGCGCGCCGCCATGAACGACCATGTCGAAACGATCCGGGTCGCCACCGCCGAGGGCGACGCCGACGGCGGTCGCCGGCGGATATCCGTCGAGGATCAGGCTTATCGCCAGCTCACGATTGAAGTTTTGCACCGGATCCCCCCGATCCACCGCTGCCCGGCCCAAGAATTACTCCAGTTCCGGCTCACGGACAATCGCGAACCTCGGGGCCCGCTTCTTTCCCTCTTTTGCGGGATTTCGAACGATTCCAGGACGATCAGCTACGGCTTCACCGGCCTGATCCCGGGCGATCATTTCGCCGTCGTCATCCACCGCGGCAGTTGAAGATATGCGGGCGGCGAGGAACGGCTTCCTGATAGACGTCGTCGCCGATCCGCTCGTAGGCGCCCACCTCGGGAACAGGCCCTCCGCACATATTGCGGGCCGTCGAGGCATGAAAGGCCAGGAAAATGGGGCAATGGCCGATACGGCGGAAGCCTCCTGATCGGAACGCAGCCTGGCCGGCGGCCGCTCTTCGCGCCCGCGGGACGACCAGCTGCGACGCCCGATTCAGCCCGGGCTGAATTGCGACAGCGACAGGTTGTTGCCGTCCGGATCCGTGAACCAGGCGACCTTGTGACCGTCCGGACTGGTCCAGACGCCGAGTTCGCTCTGAACCAGGCGTGGATAATGATTGAAGCGGACGCCTTGTGCCGTGAGCGCCGAGACCTCCCGATCGATGTCGGCGACCTTCCATCCGTGCACGGTATGGCCGGCCGGCGCATGCTCGGGGAGCTTCTGGATGCGCAGCATCAGGCCCCCATCCGAGAAGATCAGGGCAAAGGGCGAATCCTCGATCAGCGCGAGACCCAGCACATCACGATAGAAGGCGAGCGCTTCCGCCGGCTTCGCCGTGGCGATGAAGGCGATCGGCTCCCTGGCGGCGTTCATCGCCTTCTCCCCCTGCCTGCGGCGATCGGACGGAATTCAGGATAGCCCAAGCCGGGCCGTTCCCAAAGCCGGCAGTCGCGCTTGCCGAACGACGATCGGATGGCCGCCCGGGCGAACGGACCGATCCGCGTGCCGCGGGCGCGCTGGACGAGGGCCTGTGGGTGCTCGACGGCTGGCTGACCGCCATATTCCCGGTGCTCAGAAGTCTATCGTCGCGGTCACCCTGAAGTTGCGCGGCCGCGCATAGATGATCTCGGCATAGCCCGAGGCGGTGGTCAGCGACGAGGTGCCGGCGGTCGGATAGAGCTCGTCGGTGAGATTGTAGACGTTGAGCGCGACCCGCCAATTGTCCTGGGCGAGCGTGACGCCGGCATTGAGCACGGTGACGTCGTCCTGCGCGATCTCCGGCGAATTGCCGGCGTCGAAGAACTGGTCGCTGGTATAGCTGACGTCGAGCCGCGGCGTCAGCGACCAGTCGTCGCCGAAGCGGAAGGTGTAGGACGCCCCGAGATGCGCCTGCCATTCCGGGGTGAAGGGCAGCCGGCTGTCGAGGGTGGCGACCGCGGTCGGCGTCACCGGCCCGAAAGGCGGCGGATCGATGATGCTGTCGAATTCGGTGTCGAGCCAGCCCAGACTGGCGTCGAACCTGAGGTCGGTGACCGGGACCCAGTCGAGCTCGAACTCGGCGCCGCGGATCGTCGCGGCGCCGGCATTGAACAGCAAGGGCACGACGCCGAGCCGGTAGGTGAGCTGGATGTCGTCATAGGAGGTGGTGAAGAAGGCGGCGTTGAAGCGCAGCCGGCGGGCCGGATTGGTCTTGAAGCCGAGCTCCCAGGTCTCCGCCTGCTCGGCGCCGAAGCCGATCGGCGCGTTGCCCGGCGGCGACGCATTGTAGCGCTGGTTGAAGCCGCCGCTCTTGAAGCCCTGCGACCAGCTCAGATAGGCCATGAAGGCCGGGCTGAAGCGATATTGCACGCTCGCCGAGCCGGTCCAGGCGGTGAAATTCTGCTCGAACCGATCGGTGCTGAGGAACAGGCAGCCGGTCTGGGTCGGCGGCGGGCCGTTGAACGGACAGAGAGCGGTCGGGATGGCGGGCTCTGGCGCGCTTGCCGGCGCGACGTTGAACAATATCCCCTGCAGCCCCTTGGTCTCGTCGGTGTAGCGGATGCCGGCGGTGAGGCTGAGCGCGTCGGTGACGTCGAAGGTCCATTGGGTGAAGGCCGCCCAGGCCTCGGTGTCGAGCGAGACGCGCTGGGTGTCGTAGGAGGTGCCGGGATTGCCGACCGGCACGATGACCCGGTCGAACGTCTCCTCGTCGAAATAATAGCCGCCGATGACGCCGTGGAAGCGGCCCGCTTCGACCAGCGCCTGCAGCTCCTGGCTGAACTGGTCGCTCTCGCTGGTGTAATTGGTGTGGAGGATCAGCAGGGGCGTGTTGTCGGCATCGCGCGTGCCGGACCATTCGAGATGGCGCGCCGACGTGATCGACTTCAGGGTCAGCGCCGCGCTCGCCTCCCATTCGGCGACGAAGCTCGCCCCGTAATTCTCGAGGCTGCTCGTGGCCGGATAGGTGCCGCCGTTGGTGAACGGCCCCAGCGCCTGCGCGTCATTGCCGCAGCGCGGATCGCGGGTCGGCGTCTGCGGCACGAAGGGCGGCGGAAAGGTCGCTCCCGGGCAGCCGGCGGCGACGCTCTGGGCGGCGACGAACACCGCCCTTTCGTTGATAGCGCGGAAGACGAAGGGCGATCCATTCTCGTCCTCGCGGGCATAATCGGCGCGCAGGATGAAATCGAGCGACGGATCGGGCTGCCAGCGCAAGCCGGCCTGGCCGAAATAGGTATGCTCGTCGCCGAGATCGACGCCGTCGAAGATGCGGGTGACGTAACCGTCGCGGTCGCGGAAGCCGCCGGAGACGCGCGCCGACCATTGCTCGGAGATCGGAACGTCATAGGCCGCGAAGACCTCGACGAGATTGTCGTCGCCGGCGCCGACCTGGAAGCGGCTGCCGGCATTGGTGCCGGGAAGGTTGGTGGTGATGAGCACCGCGCCGCCGATCGTGTTGCGGCCGAACAGGGTGCCTTGCGGCCCGCGCAGCACCTGGATGCTGGCAATGTCGCGAAACTCCATCGCGCCGCCGACCGAGCGACCCATATAGACGTCGTCGATATAGAGGCCGACGCCGGGATCGACCGCGGGCGTCGCGTCGGTCTGACCGATGCCGCGAATGAAGACCTGGGCGGCGCTGTTGTTGCCGGTGAGGGTGCCGTGGGTCGCGAACTGGAGATTGGGCGCAACCTGGTCGAGATCGGTGGTCGAGACGAGTTGCTGGCGTTCGAGCGACTCGCCGGTCAGGACGGTGACGGCGACCGGTGCATCCTGGAGACTCTCCTCGCGCCGCCGGGCGGTGACGATGACTTCCTGGTCGTCGTCCCGAGACTCGGCGGTCTCGGGAGCGTCGGCGGACTGGGCCATGACCGGCGCACACCAGATCGCGCCGACCGGCAGCACGCAAGACAGCTTGAGCAGGACGTTGAGCTTCGTCTTCATCTTTTCCTCCCTCTCCCTCGCAGCGTCATCCCGGCTGGCGGGTGCGCAGTTTCTCGACGTGACAGATCCCCTTCTCGAGCAGCCGGACCAGGGTCGCGCGTTCGTCGTCGCTGAACACCCCGAAGATCCGCTCCTCGTTGATCGCGCTCTGCGCCAGCGCCTCTGCCAGCGCCTCGCGTCCGGTGTCGGTCAGCATCAGCGCATTGGTCCGGGCATTGGCGCCGGCCCGGCGCTCGACGAAGCCGGCGCGTTCGAGCTGCTCGACCATGGTCATCGCGCTCGTCCGCGACAGGCCGGTGAACTGCGCCAGCTCCGACTGGCTGCAGCCGGGATGCGCCTTGATGTGCAGGAGGGCGGTCATCCGGCTGGGGGAGGTCAGGCCGAGCGTGCCCAGGCGCGGCGTCAGATCGGCATAGATGGCGAGCTGAAGCATGGTGACGCGCAGGCCGACCCGTTCCGGCGCCTCGCGCAGCACCGCGACCGGCGGCATCTGCCGGATGTTGGACAGGCTCTCCGTTCGGGTGGTCATTGATTGTCAACCCCCCTGACAATTATGAGAGACTACTATTCCGTGGCGAGGCGCGCAAGAGGCGGCGGAGCTCCCGCCGTCGTTCGGCCGGGCCTGTCCGTTCAGGTCGGTTTGACGAAGGCGGCGCGGGCCTGCTCGGCCTCCGGGCGGATCACGCAATCGGCGTCATGGTCGTCGACCAGCCCCATCGCCTGCATGAAGGCATAGACGGTGGTCGGCCCGACGAATCGCCAGCCTCTCTTCTTCAGGTCCTTCGACAGAGCGATTGATTCGGGCGAGGTGGAGCGGGTCTGCGGCGTCTCAAGCGCCGACTGATCAGGCTCGAAGCGCCACAGATAAGCGGCAAGCGAGCCTTCGCTGTGGATCAGCTCGAGCGCCCGAGCGGCATTGTTGATCGCCGCCTCGATCTTGCCGCGGTGGCGGACGATGCCGGGATCGGCCAGCAGGCGCTCGACGTCCTTGCGGTCGAACCGGTCGACCGCCGCGGGATCGAAGCCGCAAAAGGCACGACGGAAATTCTCGCGCTTGGCGAGGATGGTCCGCCAGCTCAGCCCGGACTG
The DNA here is from genome assembly GCF_003347635.1 of Sphingosinicella terrae. Classification (GTDB taxonomy): domain Bacteria; phylum Pseudomonadota; class Alphaproteobacteria; order Sphingomonadales; family Sphingomonadaceae; genus Allosphingosinicella; species Allosphingosinicella terrae. The sequence continues at coordinate 134,902 of NZ_QDFY01000001.1, read as the reverse complement.
GAAGCCCTCCAGGCAGATCTTCTCGAACAGGCGGCGGTCGTCGGCCATCGGAAAGCCCCATTCGCGGTCGTGATAATCGAGGAATTCCGGCGCCGCCGCGCTCCAGCGGCAGCGCGGCCGCCCATCGGGTCCCGGGATCGTCGCCATCGTCTTCCTCCGCCGTGCCGTGCGGTCGAACCTGCCCGCGACGGCGGCACGAGGAAAGCCTTGAAGCGGACTCAGGCCATCAGGACGTCGCCCGCGCCGCCCGCCGACGCGCAAAATAGGGGCGGAAGAACATGTAAAGGCCGCTGATCATCAGCGGCGCCAACGGCGCCAGCGGCGAATAGACCAGCCAAGGGGGCGGCTCGCCCTGCGACATCGCCGCGAAATTGGCGACGACGGTCAGCGTGAAGACCATGCCGAGCCAGCGGTGGCTCGTACGGATCAGCTCGTGCAAAGTCATAGCGGCCTCCCTCGAAGATCAACCAGGTCGGGATGGGGCACATGATCAGCCCTGGGCGCGGGCCTGGATCATCTTCCAGCCATTGCCGGAGGGATCGCGGAAGCTGGCGTCGGCCGACCCATAGCGCTCGATCGGCTCCTGCGTGAACTCGACGCCGCGGCCGCGCATCGCCTCGAAGGCGGCGCGGATATCGTCGACGACCAGCACCAGCGGCGGCATCGCTCCCTTGGCGACCGCCTCTTCGAGCCGCTGCGCCGTCGCTTCGTCGACCATCGGCGCCTGCGGCCGGAACAGGCCGAGCTGGAAATCGGGCTGATCGGGATGCTGGACCGTCAGCCATCGATAATCGCCATTGCGCGCGTCGGTATGGACTCGAAAACCGAGCTTGCCGACGTAGAAATCGACGGCCTCGTCCTGATTTCGAACGTAGAGACCGGCTACCTGGACACCCTGGGTCATGGGACCTCCCTTTCTGATGGCCCGCCCCTATCGTCGGCTTGCAACCGCCGCTTCTCCGAAACTGCTATTCTGAGATCGGGCCGATGCGCGGCGCTGACGAAGCAATGCGGCACGCGCTCGAGATCGTGCCGGATCGCCTGCAGTCGCTGGCGCAGGTCGCCGGGGCTTTCGCCGGTAATGTCGCGGAACGTGCGGCCGAAGGTGCCCAGGCTGCTCCAGCCGGTCTGGAAGGCGATGTCGGTGATCGCCAGGTCGGTGTCGCGCAGCAGCGCCGTCGCGCGCTCGACGCGGCGGGTAAGCAGGTAGCGATGGGGAGGAATGCCGAAGGCCTGCCGGAACGAACGCGCGAAATGCGCCTCCGAAACGCCGCTCACCCGCGCGAGCCTGCGGACGGGCCAAGCCTCGTGGGAGGCGGCATCCATCCTGTCTCGGGCACGCAGCAGCCGGCGGAGCAGCCGCGGATCCAATGCCGGGACGGAGTTTGCGCTGGAGGGCGGCGCGCTGCGGGTCATCGTTTCCGGATCGAGGCTGGAGGGGCGTCGATGATGGCCGCCCGCCTTGCGCTTCGCAACGGCAAGCGACTCTAGCCGGTCGGCGCCTGTCCGGCCCGCCCCGCTGTCGGCTTGGTCCAACCGAGGCGCCAGCGCACCACCAGGCCAGGTTTCCCATTCGTGAAGTCCAGGGGCGAGGCGTGGAGCCGGGCCACGGCCCGCACCAGCGCCAGCCCGAGCCCGAAACCGGCGATGCCTGCCGCTTCGGGCGCCCGGAAGAAGCGCTCGCCGAGCCTGCCGAGAAGATCGGGCGGGATGCCCGGGCCAGTGTCCGTCAGCGTCACCACGACCGCATCGGCCTCGCGCCTTGCGTCGAGCGAGACCGCGCCCCCTTCGGGCGTGAACTTGATCGCATTGTCGATAAGGTTGCTGACCGCCTGGAACAGCAGGTCGCGGTCGCCGGAGACGGTGAGATCGTCCGTGACTTTCGTCTCCAGCGCGATCCCGCGATCCTCGGCGAGCGGCGCGTGATAGTCGGCGGCGTCGACGAGCAGCGCGCCGAGATCGACCGGCGCGAGCTCGACCGCGTGCCGCTGCGCCTCGATCCGGGCGATCCGAAGGACGGCGTCGAACATCCGCGCGAGCCGATCGGATTCGGCGAGGGCGCGCTCGCGAAGCTCGGCGGCGCGGTGCGGCGAGGCCGATCGAAGCTCGGCGAGGTCGGCCTGGAGCCGCGACAGCGGCGTGCGCAGCTCGTGGGCGACGCTGTCGGAGACCCGGCGCACCGATTCCATCGATGCCTCGATGCGGTCGAGCATCGCGTTCAGCGTCGCGCCGAGCCGATCGAAATCGTCCCTCGGCCCGCGCACCGGAACGCGGCCGGTAAGGTCTCCGTCCATCACCCGGCGCGCGGCGTTGCCGAGCGTATCGAGGCGGCGCCCGATAGCCCGGCTCATCAGCGCCGCGCCGACGAAGACGAGGACGAGCAAGGCCGGCAGCAGCCAGACCGCGGCGCCGCGCACGGCCTCCTCGATCTCGTCCAGATCCTCGATGTCGCGGCCGACCAGGAGGCGCGCACCGCCCGGCAAAGGCCGATCGAGGACCAGCGCCTCGTGATCGTCCTCGTCGCCGTCGCGATAGACGTCCGCCTCGATGCGCAGCCAGCGCGCCCCGGACGGCGCCGGCCAGCTCGGCAGGTTGGCGGCGATCACCCGCCCGTCGTTCGCGATCAGGGCGTGATAGGCGACGCGCGGCGCCATCGCGGCCGCCCGCCGCTCGAGCGCCGCGGCGAGCGCCCCCTCGCCCCCGACGCGGTAGAGCCTTTCTAGGCGGGCCGCCTCGCCTTCCAACCCGGCCTGAACCTCGTTGGTGGGATGGCGGATGCTCACCCAGTAATAGAGGCCCAGCAGGATCGCGACCGACAGGGTGAACAGGGCCGCGTAGAGCAGGGCGAGGCGGAAGGAGAAGCTGCCGAGGAGGCGCATCGGGCTAGCGGTCCCGCATCCGGTAGCCGGCGCCCCGCACCGTCTCGATCAGCGGCTCGGCGCCGGCGGGCTCGAGCTTCTGACGAAGCCGGCTGAGATGCTGGTCGATGACGTTGGTCTGGGGATCGAAATGATAGTCCCATACATGCTCGAGCAGCATCGAGCGGGTCACGACCCGGCCGGCATGACTGGCGAGGTAGGTGAGGATGCGGAACTCCCGGTCGGTGACGTCGATCCGCCGGCCAGCGCGGGTGACCGTCCGGGCGATGGCGTCCAGCGCGAAGTCGCCGATCTCGATGCGCGCGGAAGTCTCGGCCGCAGGCTGGCGCCGGCCGAGCACCTCGACCCTGGCGACGAGCTCGGACAGGGCGAAGGGCTTGGGCAGATAGTCATCGCCGCCGGCGCGCAAGCCGCGGACGCGCTCGTCGGTGTCGCCGAGCGCGCTGAGGATCAGGACCGGCGTGGCATCGCCGGTCGCCCGAAGGGCCTGCAACAGCTTGAGCCCGTCCAGGCCGGGCAGCATGCGATCGAGGATGATCAGGTCGAAGCGATCGGAAGTGGCACGGACGAGGCCGGCCCTGCCATCGGCGATCGGCTCGACGAGATGGCCTTCCTCGCGCAGCGCCTTCGCCACGAAGGCGGAGACGCGCGCATCGTCCTCGATCAGCAGGATCCGCATCGGCCGAGCTTGGCAGCACGACGCCGCGGCGGGAAGCGGCGCCGCCAACATTGCGAAAATCAAATCTTGCGGCAATCCGGGGCCAAGCAAGCCATTCTATGCTCGCCCGATGATTTCCCTTCATCGATCCCGCGGCGAGGCGCGCGAATGCGGCTGTCTCGCCGCGACGGTCCGGCTGCTGATCTGGGCGAGCCGCAACGGCGCGGCCGAGCGAGCGGCCCTCCCCGCCCCTCGAACCGTGCGGCCGGCTCGATGCAGCTGATTTGCGGTCTGTTCGGCCACTGGCCGGAGCCCGGCAGGCGCCGGCGGCACGGTCGCGATCAGCACGGCCGCTGCGTGCTCTGCCAGCGCGGCGTGGTGCGTCGTGATCAGGACTGGATTCTTGCCGACGAGCCGGATTCGGCGCCGCGCGGACCGGGCGTTCCCTGATCCGGCCGCGTCGCCGGCGTTCCTCGGACCGGCTTGGCAGCGCCGTGCCGCCTTCGAGAGACCGCTTGCGAAGCACAAGCGGTCGAGCTAATTCCAACCGATTGCAGCCTGCAAGCGGCAGGGCGAAGCGAGGAAGGAGCGTGCCATGGCCAAGCTCGTGTTCGGTATGAACCAGTCGCTGGACGGCTATGTCGACCATATGGCGTTCGGGCCGTCCCCCACGCTCTTCCGCCACTTCATCGAGCAGGCGCAGGGACTGGAGGGCAGCCTCTACGGGCGCCGGATGTACGAGATCATGCGCTACTGGGACGACGAGCATCCCGAATGGGATGCCGACCAGAAGGCCTTCGCCGTAGCGTGGCGCAGACAGCCCAAATGGGTCGTCTCGCACTCGTCCGAACCGGTCGGGCCCAACGCTTCGCTCGTCGAGGGCGATCTCGAATCGGCCGTCCGCAAGCTGAAGGCCGAGCGCGGCGGCGAAATCGAGGTGGCCGGGCCCGATCTGGCGCACAGCCTCACCGAATTCGGGCTCATCGACGAATATCAGATCTACCTGCACCCGGTCGTGCTCGGCCAGGGCAAGCCCTATTTCGCCGGGCCACGGCCGCGGCTCCGCCTCAAGGCGGCCGACCGGATGGACGACGACGTGATCCGGCTGACCTACGTTCCCGCCTGACGAGACGCTAACCCAGCCGCTCAGCGAAAAGGCGGTCGGGTGAAGGCGATGGGCCGCGCCGGATCGCCGCCATCAGGCTCTCGGTCATGGCGGGCTGGAGGGCCGTCTTGCCGTCGGCCGGGGCGCGGATCGCGCGGGCGAGGTCCTCGAGCGAAACACATGGGTCCGGCCGTCGGGCTCGGGGACTTTCAGCCTATGGTCAGCCGTGCCCGGGTGCGGCAGCATTGCGGCCTCATTCGGGAGAGGTGTCATGGCCAGGACGAGGAAGTCGACATTCGCAGCATGGGCCGCCGCGGCAGCACCCGCTCTGGCCGCCGCGACGCTGGCGCAGGCGCAGCCGGCACAGTCCCCGCCCGCGGCGGCGGCGCCGGCGCCTCGGCCGGCTACCCCGGTCGAGGAGAATGTGCTGGTCGAGACCTGGAACGAGCGGGTGAGCGCCGGCGCTCCGGTCGGCGCCTATCCGGAGTTCGACGGCTGGAGCCTGGGTCTCGCCATGCCCCTCGCCCGCTCGGAGCATGCGATCGCCGAGCTGGACGGCAAGATCTGGGTGCTCGGCGGCTATCCGCCCGGCCGGCTCCCGTCCAACCTCGTCCAGATCTACGATCCGGTGGCGAGCCGCTGGACGCTCGGGCCGCGCCTTCCCCAGCCGATCCACCACATGATGGCCAAGGCGGTGGGCGGCCGGCTCTTCGCGATCGGCGGCGAGATTGACGGCGCCAGCACCGGGCGGCCGGAGATCTTCGTCAATCACGTCTGGATGCACGATCCGGCGATCGGCGGCTGGGTCCAGCGGGCGCCGATGCCGACGCCGAGGAGCGGCGGCGGCGCGGCGGTGGTCGACGGCAAGATCTACGTCGCCGGCGGCCGCCCGCCCGGCGGCTCGGCCTTCGAGGTCTACGATCCGGCGACCGACCGCTGGGAAAGGCTCCCGGACCTGCCGACCCAACGCAACCACCTCGCCATGGCCGCGGTCGATGGGCGGATCATCGTCGCCGGCGGGCGCACCGGCCCGGGCGCCATGGCCGAGCGGGTCGACACGGTCGAGATCTATGATCCCGCCACCCGCCGCTGGAGCCGCGGCGCGCCGCTGCCGGCACCGCGCGGCGGCATCACCGCCGCCGTTCATGCCGGCTGCCTGTTCGTCTTCGGCGGCGAGGGCGAGCGCACCCACGTGCTCGGACTGACGCCGACCACTTACGCCTACGATCCGCGCGCCGACCGCTGGACGCGGCTGCCGGACCTGCCGATCGCCGTCCACGGCCTCAAGGGCAGTGCCGTGATCGACGGCCGCATCTTCCTCCCCGGCGGCGGCATCACGCTCGGCGGCAATTCCGGCACCAACGCCATGCAGGTCTATCGGCCGACGTTGCGCTGCGCGTGACGGCGCGGTCCGTTCAACCTGCGGCTCCAGACGCGCGGCGGTGCATCGGCTACAGTGGGTGCCGACCAGGGAGCGCGCGATTCGATGGCGCGCAAGCGACGCCGGCACGACCGGACAGGAGGCGGGATGATCGACGGAGTGACGCGGCGAGGCTTTCTCGGGGCCGGCGGAGGAATGGCGGCCCTGTCGCTGGCGACGGCGGCCAGTCCGGCCGCCGCCTGGCTTCAGGACAGCGGCGCGCCGCGGGCGATCGGACAGCCGATGCCGCGGGGTGCCGAGCTTCCCGCGACTCCGCCGCGGCCCCGGCGCCCGGACAGCGTCGGCTTCGCCATCGTCGGGCTCGGCGGCTATGCGCTCAACCAGATGATGCCGCGCTTCGCCGAGGCCCAGCGCGCCCATGTCGCCGCGATCGTTTCCGGAAATCCCGACAAGCTTCGGCGCGTCGGCGATGCCTACGGCGTTCCGGCGGACGCGCGCTATTCCTACGAGACCTTCGCGCGCATCGCTTCGGACGACCGGGTCGATGCGATCTATATCGTCCTGCCGAGCGCGTTGCATGCGGACTGGACCGAGCGCGCCTTCGAAGCCGGCAAGCATGTCCTGTGCGAGAAGCCGATGGCGCTCTCCAGCGCCGAATGCGAGCGGATGATCGCGGCGAGCCGCCGCGCGGACCGCAAGCTCATGATCGCCTATCGATCGCATTTCGAGCCGCACAATGTTCAAGCCATGGAGCTGATGGCGCAAGGCGCCGTCGGCGACATCCGGCTGGTGCGGACCGAGCAATCCTATCGCATGGGCCCGACGAGCCCGAGCGAGAACTGGCGCGTAAACCGGGCGCTGGCCGGCGGCGGCCCGCTCGAGGACCTCGGCATTTACGGTCTCCAGGCCGCCCTCTATCTGACGCGTGAGATGCCGGAGAGCATCAGCGCGGCCACCTTCCGGCCGGCGAACGACCCGCGCTTCGCGGAGATCTTCGCCCATGTCTCCTCGCAATGGCGGTTTCCTTCGGGCGCGGTGGCGCAGCTGGCGACATCCTACGATTCCGCCGGCGCCAATTTCGTCCAGGTCCAGGGCACCACCGGCGCGCTGTTCATGGACCCGGCGACCAACTATTCCGGGCAGCGTATGTGGCTGCAGGCCGGCGGCCGCCGCGAATTCAACCCGGGAGACCCCGGCGTCCAGTTCGCGGGCCAGCTCGACCATTTCACCGATGCCATTCGCGACGGCACCGCGATCAGGACTCCCGGCGAGATGGGGCTGCGCGACCTGCGCCTGATCGAGGCGATCTATGCCTCGGCGGAGCAGGGCCGAACGGTTCGGCTGAACCCCGACGGCACGATGAGGGCCTGAGGCGACGCCCCGAGGCAATCGGAGCGGCCGCGTCAGGCGCAGCCGATGCATCGGGCGGCGGCCAGGGCAGGAACGCCGGGCGACCGGCCGTTCGGCGGATCCGAGACCTGGTGCCCCCGGTCGGACTCGAACCGACACTCCTTGCGGAACTCGATTTTGAGTCGAGCGCGTCTACCAATTCCGCCACGGGGGCCCGCGCGGGCCGGCACTCTCTAATCGGCGTCCGCCGCGCGGGCAACAAGCGTGTGCGTGGCGCCCGGGCCGGGCTCAGGCGAAGACGTGGCTGGCGTCGCGCTGCTTGGGATCGCTGCCATAATCGTTGGGCCCGGGCGTGCCGTCGATGAACATGAAGACGAGAAGCACCAGGCTTCCGACGATCGACAGGATGCTGAGCAGGCCGCCGAGCATGCCGAGCACTGCCGATCCCTCGGCAGCGCCGGCGCCGCCGGCAAGGCTCGCCGCAGCCATGACGGTGAGCGCGAGCGCGAGCAGATAGGGCCCCCAGAACAGCATGATCCACCAGCCGCTGCGATTGGTGTCGTGCAGCCGCCGCACCGTCACCGCGAGATTGGGGATGAAGAAGGCCAGGCTGCAAAGGCCCCAGAGGCCGTAGAAGATGAGCGCGGCGCCGCCCGCCGCGACCATTCCGGTCGCGTCCTGGCTGAGCATGGCCGCGCCGCCGATCGCCACCACCAGGATCGCGAAGACCAGGCCGAGCAGGAACTGGAACAGCACCCACATCCAGAATTCCATCCGGCGCGAGCGGCCCGAAAAGTCCGCATAGCGCTTCAGCGGCATGAACATATGTTCCATCAATCCTCCCCTCGGCGATGCGGCCGCCGGGGCCGGCGTGCGGCCCCGGCGGAAGCGTTCAGGCGAACACCCGGCTGGTGTCGCCCTTGGGATCCGGGCCGTAGCGGTTCGGTCCGCGAGTCCCTTCCATGCACATGAAAACGAGCACGACAAGGCTGCCGAGCGGGATCAGGTTCAGCAGCACCATCCAGCCGGACTTGTCCTGGTCGTGGAAGCGGCGGGCCTGAACGGCCAGCGCCGGCACGAACATGGCGAACGCGAACAACAGCAGCAGGATCATCGAGACGCCGAATCCGGCGCCGACCTGGCCGGACGTCGATGTGCTCAGCATCCCTCCGAGCATGAAGGTGTAGAGCACGACATAGACGATCGTCAGGAACAGGGCGAACATCCAATATTCCTTGCGGCGCGAGCGTCCGGAAAAGTCGGCGTACCGCCTCAACGGCATGAACATATATTCCATGATCTTTCCCCTCTTGGTCGGAGCCCCCCGGGACTCCGCGGGCTCCCAGTCCGGCCGATGCGCAAGCGAGCCAACCCGACTGCGACCGAGGCGGCACGGGGCGCGACAAGGACGCCGCGAGTCGAAAGAGGCGAACAAGAGTGGCGCGGCCCGGCGCCCGGAGGGTCATCCGGACGCCGGACCGGAAGGCTCAGGCGAAGACCTTCTGGGCGTCCTCGCCCTTCGGATCGGGGCCATATTCGTTGGGCCCCTGGGTGCCGGGCTGCACATAGAGATAGAGGAGGTAGAGGTTCACGAGCGGGACGAAGGCGAGCAGCACGAACCATCCGCTCTTGCCGATGTCGTGGAGCCGGCGGATCGATACCGCGAGGCCGGGGATGAAGACCGCCAGGGCGAAGATCATCGTCAGCCATCCGCCCGACATGTTGAAGCCGGCGGAGCCGCCTTCGGCATAGCTGTCGGCGGTGCCGCCGAGGCCGAGCGCGGCATCGACATACATGAGCACGAAATAAGCAACGAGGACGAACAGGACCCAGAGCCAATATTCCTTCCGGCGCGACCGACCGGAAAATTCGGCGTAACGCTTCAGCGGTGCGAACATATATTCCATGGCGCATCCCCCTTCGTTGCCGCAGGCTTGCGGAAAGTGGAGGATCGGTCATTTCGAGCACGTAATCAAGCACGAGTAGCGCCCCTACTGACGGTCTGCCCGCGACGCCGCCGCGGCCGTCAGAGGTCGTCGAACCGGCCCGCGCGCCCTCGCCCACCGGCGAAGCGGGCGGCGCCGTCGCGGGCGCCCTGACTGAGCGGCGCCTCGCCGCCGCGCGCTTCCGCGCGCAGCGCTTCGCCCAGCGTCAGTCCCCATTGCGCGTGGGCCGAATTGCGATCGGCGCGCAGGCAGACCTGCGGGAAACCGGATATCTCATGCGCGAGCCGCTCGGCCTCGGTGCGAGCCTGCCCCGCCGCCGCCAGCCGGTCGGCAAGACCGATCGACAGCGCCTCCTCCGCCGCAACCGCGCGCCCGGTCAGGATCATGTCGAGCGCCCGCCCCTGGCCGACGATCCGCGGCAGCCGGACGGTGCCGCCGTCGATCAGCGGCACGCCCCAGCGCCGGCAGAATACGCCGAACACCGCGCTGGCCGAGGCCACCCTCAGATCGCACCACAAAGCGAGCTCGAGCCCGCCCGCAACGGCATAGCCCTCGACCGCCGCGATCACCGGCTTGAAGAGCAGGCGACGGGTCGGACCCATCGGCCCCTCGCCTTCCGGATCGTGGCCGCCTCCCCCTCCGGCGAACGCCTTGAGATCGTAGCCGGCGCAGAAATGGCCGCCGGCGCCGGTCAGCACCGCGACCTCGGCGCCTTCGTCCGCCTCGAAGGCATCGAACGCCTCGCGCAATTCCACCGCCGTCGCCGGGTCGACGGCGTTGCGCCGGTCCGGGCGGTCGAGGATGACGGTCGTCACCGGACCTCGCCGCTCGATACGGACGCTCAAATCCGTCGCTCCCGGCCTTCCCAATAAGGCTCGCGCAGCGCGCGGCGCAGCGGCTTGCCGACCGCGCTCAGCGGGATGGACGGCACGAAGTGCACCGACTTGGGCGTCTTATAGGCCGCCAGCCGCTCCCGGGCGAAGGCGATCAACGCAGCCTCGTCGCCCTCCCCCGGATCGTGGAGCACGGCGAAAGCCGTGACGGCTTCGCCCCAGGTCTCGTCCGGCAAGCCGACGACCGCGACCTGGGCCACGGCCGGATGGGCGACCAGCGCATCCTCTACTTCGCGCGGATAGACGTTGTAGCCGCCTGTCACGATCATGTCGGAGGTCCGGTCGATCAGGGTCAGGAATCCTTCCTCGTCGAAGCGGCCGATGTCGCGGGTGCGAAGCCAGCCGCCGGGGAGGAAGGCGGGGATCGCCGGATCGGCATAGCCCTTCATCGTGAAGGGCGCGCGCACGACGATCTCGCCAGGCTCGCCGGCGGCGACCTCCACGCCCGTCTCGTCGACCAGCCGCACCTCGCATTCCACGCTCGGCCTCCCGCAGGAAAGCAGCCGCTCCGGCGTCGCGCCGACATGCTCCTCCTTGCTCATCCGGCAGATGGCGAGCGGCGCTTCGGTCTGCCCGTAATATTGGACGAAGACCGGACCCCAGATGTCGAGGCCGCGCTCGAGCACCGGCCGCGGCATGGGCGAGGCGCCGTACAGGATCGTCTCGACCGAGGCGAAGTCGGCGCGATCGACGTCGGGCAGCTGGAACAGCATCTGCAGCATGGTCGGCACGAGATTGAGCGCGGTGGGGCGCCAGCGCTCGATCGCCTCGACATAGGAGGCTGGGCTGAAGCCGGGCAGGATCGCCGCCGCACCGCCGCCCAGCCAGTAGGGCAGGACGAAGGTGCCGCTGGCATGGATCATCGAGGCCGCGTGAAGCATGACGTCGCCCGCCTTCGGCGCGACGAGGTTGGTGAGGACGTTGTGCACCACCGCCGAATAGCTGGCATGGCTGTGCCGCGCCGCCTTGAGACCGCCGGTGGTGCCGGAGGTGAACAGCGACAGGATGATGTCGTCGGGATCGTGGGGCAGCCGGGGATCGCAGTCGGAGGCGTCGGCGGCGAGCGCCAGCAGATCGGGTCCGATCTCGCCGTCGCCGAGGCCATAGACGGCGAGATCCGGCAGCTCGGCCGCGATGGCCGCCGCCCTCTCCTTCTGGGTGGCGCCGTAGACCAGCATCCGCCCGCCCGTCGCCTCCAGCATCGCGACATGCTCCGCGAGCGAGAGCCGGCCGTTCAACGGCGTGCGGACCAGCCCCGCCTTCGAGCAGGCGAAATCGCAGGGCACCGAATGGAGGCCGTTGTCGAGCAGCAGCGCGACCGGACTGCCCTTGACGAGGCCCAGCCCGGCGATGAACAGGTTGGCAATCCGGTTGGACAGGCGCTCGACCTCGCGAAAGGTCAGCCGCTGGTCTCCGAACAGGATCGCGACGCGATCGCCATGGCGCATCGCGCCGCGGCGGATGAGCTCGGTGACGAGCATTGACCTCTCCTTCGCGAAGGAGTGTGGATCGGCCCGGCCGCTGTGGCAAGCGCAGGCACCGCCCGGCGAGCGCCGAAACCGGGCGAGATAGGACCTCGACCTCGCCACCCCAGCGACTATGGAGGCAAAGCGAAAGGAGCGGCCGGATGAAGCCGATGACCGAAGAGCATCTCGCGATCCTGCGCCGGCACATGGTCGAGGTCATCGAGCTGCATTTCGACCTCGCCGAGGAGGAGATCGGCCGCGACACACTCGGCCCCGCGCTCCGCCGCGCGTTGATGGAGACGCCCCGGCACCTGTTCGTGCCGGCCCAGCTGATGGCGGCCGCCTATCAGGACACGCCGCTGCCGATCGGCTTCGACAAGACCCTGTCGCAGCCCTTCATCGGCGCGCTGATGCTGGAGCTGCTCGAGATCGAATCGGGTCAGAGGGTATTGGAGGTCGGCACGGGCCTCGGCTGGCAGGCGGCGATAATGTCCGAACTCGGAGCGACCCTGTACAGCGTCGAGATCGTCGAGGAATTCGCCCAGGCGGCGCGCCTGCGCCTCGCCGCGATCGATCATGACGTCGAGATCCGCGTCGGCGACGGCTCGCGAGGATGGAGCGATCACGCTCCCTTCGACCGGATACTGGTCACGGCCGCAGCTTCCGAGCCGCCGCCCGCTTTGGTCGAGCAGCTGGCGCCGAACGGCCGGATGGTGATCCCGATCGGCAGCAAGGAAGTCCAGCAGTTGAGCGTGGTCGAGAAGACGGCTGACGGACGGACCGGTACGCGGGCGGTGCTGCCGGTGCGCTTCACCCAGCTCGAGCTGGCATGAAGTCGCTGCATCAGGGCGGAGACGATTCACCGGCCGGGTCATTCCGGGGCCCTCACGGCGAAACTATCCGCGGCGGTCGCCGTTCTACGCATTCGGGGAATCTCCAGGACGACGCATGAGCCGTGCCGCCAGCGCCCATGGGCAGCAATCCATCACCGCCGACGAGTGGCGCCAGATCGTCAACAGTGCGGTCGACACCGCGATCATCACCATCGACCGCGAAGGTCGCGTCACCAGCTGGAGCGAGGGCGCGCGGCGAATCCTCGGCTGGAACGAGGAGGAAATGCTCGGGCAGACGCTGGAGCGGCTTTTTCAGCGGGACGAGGGAGCGAAGGCGCTCACGAAGGAGATGAGCGACGCGCTCACGCTCGGCCGCGGCGGCGGCGATGAGGGTTGGCGGATCCGCAAGGACGGCAGCCGCCTGTGGGCGACCGGCGAGATGAGCCCGATCCAAGCGCCCGACGGCGAAGCGATCGGCTTCACGAAGATCGTCCGCGACCGTTCACGGCAGCGCCATGCGGAGGAAGTGGCGGCCGAGGAGCGGCGCGCCCTCGAGATCCTCAATCGGGCCACGTCCGCGCTCGCCGCCCACAGCGATCTGCACGAACTCGTCCAGATCGTCACCGATGCGGGCGTGGAGCTGACCGGCGCCGAGTTCGGCGCCTTCTTCTACAATGTCCTCGACCAGTCGGGCGAGTGCTACATGCTCTACACCCTCTCGGGCGCACCGATCGAGGCTTTCTCCCGCTATCCGATGCCGCGCAATACCGATGTCTTCGCGCCCACCTTCAACGGCGACGGCATCATCCGGTCGGAGGACATCACCCGGGATCCACGCTACGGCCAGAATCCGCCTTATCACGGCATGCCCGAAGGCCATCTGCCGGTTCGGTCCTATCTGGCCGTGCCGGTGATGTCGCGAACGGGCGAGGTCATTGGCGGCCTGTTCTTCGGCCATGGCCAGCCCGGCCGGTTCACGGAGGCTTCGGAGCGCGGCCTGCTCGGTCTCGCCGGCGAAGCTGCGGTCGCGATCGACAATGTGCGCCTGTTCGACGCGGTCCAGCATGAGCTGTCGCAGCGCCGCGCCGCGGAGGCGGATCTGGCGACGAGCGAGGATCGGCTGCGCCTCGCCACCGAAGCCGCCGACATCGGCACCTGGGATCTCGATCCGCAGACCGGGGCGCTGAACTGGGACGCCCGCTGCAAGGCCCTGTTCGGCCTGTCTGCGGATGCGCAGGTCAGCTACGAAGGCGCGTTCCTGGCCGGGCTCCATCCCGACGACCGGGACAGGGCGCAGGCCGCCGTGGAGGCCGCCCTCGCTCCCGGCGGAAGCGGCACCTACGATATCGAGTACCGGACGATCGGCCTCGAGGACGGCGAGGAACGATGGGTCGCCGCCACCGGGCGCACGGTGTTCGAGGACGGACGGGCAGTGCGGTTCATCGGCACCGTCGTGGACATGACGGCGCGCAAGGCCGTCGAGGCGCAACTTCGCGAGCTCAACGAAAACCTCGAGGAGCGCGTCGCGCGCGAGGTGACGCGCCGGACCGAGGCGGAGGAGGCCCTGCGCCAGGCCCAGAAGATGGAGGCGGTCGGACAGCTGACGGGCGGCATCGCGCACGACTTCAACAATCTGCTCACCGTCGTCACGGGCAATATCGGCATGGCCCACCGCGCACTCGAGCTGGCCGGCGTCCAGGACGCGCGGGCTCGGCGATCGCTCGACAATGCGATGAAGGGCGCCGAGCGCGCCGCTGCCCTGACACAGCGCCTGCTTGCTTTCTCGCGCCGCCAGCCGCTGGCGCCCAGGCCGCTCGATCTCGACAAGCTGGTGGCGGGCATGTCCGACCTGGTCCAGCGCTCGCTCGGAGAGCTGATCCGTCTCGAGATCGTCACCTCGCCCGGGCTGTGGCGGGTCGAGGCCGATCCCAACCAGCTCGAAAGTGCCATCCTCAACCTGGCGCTCAACGCCCGCGACGCGATGCCGCAGGGCGGCCGGCTGACGATCGAGACCGCCAATGCACGGCTCGACGAAAGCTATTCCGCCAATCATGCCGAGGTGCCGCCCGGCCAATATGCGATGATCGCCGTGACCGACACGGGCGGGGGCATGACCAAGGAGGTGGTCGAGCGCGCCTTCGAACCCTTCTTCACGACCAAGGAGGTCGGCAAGGGAACAGGGCTCGGCCTCTCCATGATCTACGGCTTCGTCAAGCAGTCCGGCGGGCATGTGAAGATCTATTCGGAGGTCGGCCAGGGGACGACAATCAAGATCTATCTGCCGCGCCTGCTGCGCGAGTCCCACGACGAGGAGGATGAGGCCCGCCTCACCGCAGGCTTCGAGTCCAGCCCCCGGCAGGAGACCGTCCTCGTCGTCGAGGATGACGACGACGTCCGCGCCTATACCGTCGATTGCCTGCGCGAGCTCGGCTATCGGGTCCTCGAGGCGCATGACGGGCCCTCGGCGCTGCGTCTGCTCGAACGACAGGAGGATCCGGTCGACCTCCTCTTTACCGACGTGATCATGCCCGGGATGAGCGGCCGCGAGCTTGCCGACGCGGCGCGTGACCATCAGCCCGACCTGCGCGTGCTCTACACGTCGGGCTACACGCGCAACGCGATCGTCCATGCCGGCCGGCTCGATTCCGGCGTGGAGATGATCATGAAGCCCTTCACCTATGAGGCGCTGGCGCAGAAGGTGCGCGACATGCTCGACGCCGGCAGGACGAGCCGGGTGCTGATCGTCGAGACGGAGCCGACCGTCCGCTCGCTCGCGGCGGAGGCGCTCGACACGGTCGGCTACCGCGCCGACGAGGCGGCGACGGCGGCGGAAGCGCTCGGCAAAGTACGGGCGGCTCCCGGCGGATATGACGCCGTCATCGTCGACGACGAATTGGCCGACCAGCCCGGCGAGGACGTGGCACGCGAGCTGCGGGCGTTGCGGATCGACATGCCGATCATCATCACCTCCCGAGCCCGGGCGGACGCGCTGGCCGGGCAGTTCCGGTCCGACCGCTGCATGCGCGTGATCGCGCGGCCCTATCGCACGGGACTGCTCCACGAAGCCTTGCGGACTCTCGGCCTCGAGTGCGGAACGGCAGCCGCGCCGACCGAACCGCCTTCCGCGGATTGACCGGGGCGGGCGGCCGATCGTGGCCCAGCTCAGCGCCGGGATAGCGATGTGGCGCCGGCGCGGCGCCGCGGTCGAAGTTCTCCTCGCCCATTTCGGCGGCCCGCAATGGCAGCGCAGGGACGAGGGCGCCTGGGCGATCCCGAAGGGGCTGGTCGAGGAAGGCGAGGACCTCGAGACGTGCGCCCGGCGCGAGTTTGCGGAGGAGCTCGGCGTCGCCGCCGCCGGCTCGCTCGTCCCGCTCGGCCGCATCCGCCAGAAGGGCGGCAAGTGGGTCGAGCCGTTCGCGCTGGAGGGCGATCTCGACGCCGAACGGATCGTCAGCAACCGCTATACGGTCGAATGGCCGCCGCGCAGCGGCCGGTTCGCCTCCTATCCCGAAGTCGACCGCGCCGCCTGGTTCGGCCTCGCCGAGGCACGCCGGAAGATACTGCCGAGCCAGATGCCGATCCTCGACGCGCTGCAGCGCCTCGTCACGACCGGAATGCCGAACGGCTGATTTACCTGATCTTCACCGGCTTTTCGTAGCAGGAGCGCTGCTGCGCCCGGGGGACCATGCTTCGCGTCTACACCTGCATCACCCAGGAACATGATCTGTCCCTGGTCGTCGTGGCCGGCATCATCTGCCTGCTTGCGGCGCTTTCCGCCTTCGCCACCCTCGAGCGGGGCCGCGCCGGCGGCGAGCATCGTTGGGCCTGGATCGCCGCGACCGCCTTCGTCTCCGGCATCGGCATATGGGCGACCCATTTCCTGGCCATGCTGGCCTATCAGCCGGACCTCCCGATCCGGTACGATCTCGCACGCACCATCCTTTCGATCGCCGCCGCCATCCTGATCACCGGCGCCGGCTGGGCTCTCGTCTGCCTCGAGCGCCGGGCCTTCGTCCTCCTGGGCGGCCTCGTTGTCGGCGCCGGTATCGCCACGATGCACTATATCGGCATGTCCGCGGTCGACGTCGGCGGTTTCATCCGGTGGGACAGCACCTTGGTCGCCGCGTCGGTCCTGATCGGCCTGGTGCTGAGCCCCGTCGCCATTGCCGCCGATCGGCGGCAGGCAGGCCGCTTCCCTTGGACGGCAGCCCTGCTCTTCACCCTGGCCATTTGCGGGCTCCACTTCACCGGCATGGCGGCCGCCGTCCTCTACCCAGCGGCGGGAACGACCCTTCCGGACGCGGCGATCGGCAGCGAAACGCTCAAGGTGATCGTCATCGCGGTCGCTCTCGTCATCCTGTTCATCACCTTCGCGACCATCCTGTTCGACCGAAAGCTCGCTCGCCGCGACAAGGAAGAAGCGGTCCGGATCCGCGCCTTCGCCGACGCCGCGGTCGAGGGGCTGGTGATCGTCGACGGTGTCGAGGTGATCGACGCCAATCGCAGCTTCCTGCGGCTCGCCGGATTCGACGATCGCGCCGCGCTGCCCGGGCATCTGCCTGCGCTCCTGCCGGAATTCGACGCGCCCGATCCGTCGAGGACGAGCGAGGGGAAGGCGAGGGAAAGCCAGCTGGTGAGCGCAGACGGCTCGACGCGCGAGATCGAGGTGCTGGTCCGCCCGCTCAGCTGGAAGGGCCGGGAGCTGCAGGTGCTCGCGGTCCGCGACATCAGCGAACGAAAGGAAGCCGAGGCACGGATCGCGCATCTCGCTTTCCACGATGTCCTGACGGGCCTGCCCAACCGGGCGGTCTTCCTGGAGAAACTCGCCGGCACGACGGCCGGCGCCGCGAGCGATTCCGATCCCGTCGCGATCCTTTGTCTCGATCTGGACGGCTTCAAGGCGATCAACGACCTTCTGGGCCATTCGGCAGGCGACGAGCTGCTCGTCGGCGTTGCGTGGCGGCTGCGCACGGCGGTCGGCGAGGACGGCCTCGTCGCCCGCCTCGGCGGGGACGAGTTCGCCGTCCTCCAACGCGGCGGTCCCCAGCCGGCCGCGGCCGGGCTGCTCGCCGAACGCATCATCACCGCGCTCGAGGCGCCGTTCGACATCGGCGGTCGGCCGGCACGGATAAGCGCCAGTATCGGCATCGCCCTCTTCCCCGCCGACGCCGACGCCCCGGGCAGCCTGATCAAGAATGCCGATCTCGCTCTCTATCGCGCCAAGGCGGAAGGGCGTGGCCTCACCCGCTTCTACGAGGCGGCGATGGACGAAGCCCTGAGGCAGCGCCGCCAGCTGGAGAGCGACCTCCGCTCGGCGATCGAGCAGGGCGAGCTCCATGTCCACTACCAGCCGCTCGCCGACCTTGCCAGCGGATCGATCGTCGGCTTCGAGGCGCTGCTGCGCTGGAACCATCCCCAGCTCGGTCCGATCAGCCCCGAGGTCTTCGTCCGTCTCGCCGAGGAAGGCGGCATGATCGACCGGCTCGGCGAGTGGGTGCTGCGCCAGGCCTGCTCCGAGGCGGCTGGCTGGAATCCGCCGCTCAAGCTTTCGGTCAACCTCTCGCCGCTGCAATTCCTCTTCGACGACCTGGTCGGCTCGATCGAGCGGGTGCTCGCCGAGACCGGCCTCGATCCGGCGCGGCTCGATCTCGAGGTGACGGAAGGCCTGCTCATCAAGGACGCGGCGGCCGCGCTCGCCATCCTCCAGCGGCTTAAGGCGCTCGGCGTCCAGATCTCGATGGACGATTTCGGCACCGGCTATTCGTCGCTGAGCTATTTCCGGATGTTCCCGTTCGACAAGGTCAAGATCGACCGCAGCTTCGTCCAGGAGATGACCGCCAATCCCCAGGCGCGCGCGATCATCCGCTCGGTCATCGGCCTCGGCCGCGGCCTCGGCATGCCTGTGGTGGCGGAAGGCGTCGAGACGCCGGAGCAGCTCGAGGCGCTGCGCGCCGAAGGCTGCGACCAGGTGCAGGGCTATCTGATCAGCCGCCCCAACCCGATCGGCTATTTCGAGGGGGTGGTGCTGAAGCGTCCCGGAGAAGAGACACAGCGCCGGCGGGCGTGAGCGGCTCTGACGGATAATACCCCATCCACGAAGGTGGCGGCGGTCGGCGTCGCGAAACCCGTCGGTTACTCATCGGATACCCCCTTCGACTTCGCTCGGAAGGAATGCGTGCCTGATAGGCGGGCCTTCCGCAGTCGACGCTCGGGCCATCGGACCTTCGCTCCGGCCCAGCGGCCATTTGTCGATCCTGGCCGGTGCTTCGCCGTCCCGACCTCGCTTTGGACGTCACCGACGCTATCCTGGCGGGCCCGTCTTACTTTCCCGCGCCCGCTCATGATCCGCCGCCTGCTCCTCGCCAGCCTCCTGCCGCTGCTCATCGCCGCGGCGCCTCCGGTGACCGTGATTCCCGCCTCTCCCCGGCTCGCCGAGGCGGCGGCCGAATATCGGCAGCTGTGGGAAAGCGACGGCATGCGGATCGTCGCTGCGCTGGAGGCGGCGAGCGGCCTCGTTTTTCCGACCGAGCGGATCGAGCTGATCGTCACCGATGGGCCGCCGATGACCGCCTATGACGGCCGCACCATCAGGCTGCGCGCCGACTATTCGCCCGCCTACAAGCGGGCGACGCTTGTCCACGAGCTCGGCCACCGCCTCGCCTTGACCCTCGGACGCGCGACCGGCCTGGACGACCATCGCCTGCTCTATTTGTTCCTCCATGACGCCTGGACCGAGCTTTACGGCCGGGACTTCGCCGACCGCATGGTCCGGATCGAGCGGCGCATCCCCGGCCCCGGCGACTATGACGCCGCCTGGAGCTGGGCGCTGGCGATGACGCGGGAGGAAAGGCAGGCGCGGCTGCGGGCGCTGGTGGAAACCACGGCCCATGAGTCGCGGGGAAAGGACCGCTAGAAAGCCTCGGCCGGCAGCGCCATCAGCGCCTCGGACCCCGCTTCGAGCTTGCGCCGCTCGGCGCCCGCCTCGGGGAGGATGCGCTGGGCGTAGAAGCGCGCCGTGACGAGCTTGGCCTCGTGGAAGGAACGGTCCTCGGCGCCGTTGGCGAGGGCCTCGCCGCTCGCCTTGGCCATGCGCAGCCACATCAGGCCGAGCGTCACCAGGCCCATCAGGTTCATGTAGCTGTAGCTCGCCGCCCCGGCATTGTCGGGATTGGCCATGCCGTTCTGCATCAGCCACATGGTCGCGCTTTGCAGATCGCCGACCGCCTTCTCCAGCGCCCCGGCGAGCTCGGCGCTGGCCTCGACCTGCTTCGCCGCCGCTATCTCGTCGGCGAGCAGGCTGAAATAATTGCGGATCGCGCGGCCGCCGTTCTGGCCGAGCTTGCGCCCGACCAGGTCGAGCGCCTGGATGCCGTTGGCGCCCTCGTAGATCATGTTGATCCGGGCATCGCGGACGAACTGCTCCATCCCCCATTCGCGGATATAGCCGTGGCCGCCGTAGATCTGCTGGGCGTTGGTGGCGACCTCATAGCCCTTGTCGGTGAGATAGCCCTTGATCACCGGGGTCAGCAGCGAGATCAGGTCGTTCGCCGCCTCCCTTTCCTCCTCGGTCTGGCTGCGGCGGGCGAGGTCGACCTGGAGCGCGCCCCACAGGATGAGCGCCCGCGCCGCCTCGTTATAGGCCTTGGCCTCCATCAGCATGCGGCGGATGTCGGGGTGGACGATGATCGGATCGGCCTTCGCCTCGGGATCCTTGGCGCCGGTGAGCGAGCGCCCCTGGCGGCGGTCCTTGGCGTAGGCGACGGCATTCTGGCGGGCGACCTCGCCCTGGGCGAGACCCTGCAGACCGACACCGAGGCGCGCGGCGTTCATCATGATGAACATCGCCTGCAGCCCCTTCTCCGGCTCGCCGACGAGATAGCCGGTGGCGCCGTCATAGTTGAGCAGGCAGGTCGAGTTGCCATGGATGCCCATCTTCTCCTCGATCGAGCCGCAGACGACGCCATTGCGCGCGCCGAGAGAGCCGTCGTCCTCGACCAGGAATTTGGGCACGATGAACAGCGAGATGCCCTTGACGTTGTCCGGCGCGCCGGTGCGCTTGGCGAGGACCAGGTGGATGATGTTCTCGGTGAGGTCGTGCTCCCCCGAGGAGATGAAGATCTTCGTCCCGGTGATGCGGTAGGTCCCGTCGGGCTGCTCCTCGGCCTTGGTGCGCAAGAGCCCGAGATCGGTCCCGCAATGGGGCTCGGTGAGGTTCATCGTGCCGCCCCACTCGCCGGACACCATCTTGGGCAGGAACTTCTGCTTCTGCTCGTCCGAGCCCTTCACCAGGATGGAGGCGATCGCGCCCTGGGTGAGTCCGTGATACATTTCGAACGCCTGGTTGGCGGAGACGAGATATTCGGTGAGCGCGACGGCAAGCACGCTCGGCAAGCCCTGCCCGCCATATTCGGGGGGCGCCGACAGGGTGGTCCAACCGCCCTCCCGGAACTGGTCATAGGCCGCCTTGAAGCCCGGAGGCGTGGTGACCGAGCCGTCCTCGTGGCGGACGCAGCCGTGCCGGTCGCCGACCGCGTTGAGCGGCTGGAGCACCTGCTCCGCAAACTTCGCCCCCTCGGTGAGGATCGCCTCCACCATGTCGGGCGTCGCATTTTCGAAGCCCGGCAGGTTGGTGTAGCGTTCCAGCCCAAGCAGATGATCGAAGATGTAGCGCGTCTCCTGGACGGGGGCGGTATAGCTCGGCATGTCTCGTTCCTCGGGGCTATTCGGCGGCGGCTTCAGTCGCTTCGGCAACCTCGACCATCGCGATGAAGCGCTCGAGCTCGTCGATGGTCGCGTCGATGTCGAGCTTCTGCTTCTTCAGGAGGTCGACCCGGCCGCGGCATTTCTCGAGCGTCACCTTGCGCTGCAGGTGACGGCCGTCGCCGCGGTCGTAGAGGTCGATCATCTCGCGTATCTCGGCGAGGCTGAATCCGACGCGCTTGCCGCGCAGGATCCACGCCAGCCGCGCGCGATCGCGCCAGCTGTAGATGCGGGAAAGCCCATGGCGCTCGGGCGAGATCAGCCCCTCATCCTCGTAGAAGCGCAGCGCGCGGGCGGTGACCCCGAACTCGTCGCACAATTGGGTGATCGAATAGGTGCGGCCTATCCGGTCCGACTGGCGGTAATCGGAATGAAGCGCGGAGTCCGGCATGTCCGAGGAGGTAATTTACGTTGACGTTAGCGTCAACTCTTCCCTCATCCGCCGAGGCCGCGGCGGCGGCGCAGCACGAAGAGCCCGAAAGCGCCGAAGACCAGGCCGATGAAGCCGAACATCCCCGCCGTGCCGTAGACCGCGGCGGGATTGGTCTTGAGATCCTCCCGAACCCGCGAGATTGCCGGATCGCCGGGAAGATAGACGACCTGGAACAGGCGCTCGGGGCCGAGCCGCGGCACCCGGATCACCTCGTCTTCGAAGACCGGCTCCCGACCCGATCGGGTCGCGGACATCGACGTCCGATAGGTCACGCCGCCGACGTCGTAGGCAATGTGAATGGTGTCGGATTCACACGATCTCTGGCCGGAGCAGGAACCATATTCGCGATAGAGGAACCGACCTTCGGCCAGCCGCCCTTCCGCGATCACCTGCTCGGTCTCGCGATCGTAGCGGGCGCCGAGCCAGAGAATGAGCAGGGCCACGGCGATCGCGAAGGCGGCGCCCGACAGAATTATTCCACGGGTCCCGAGACGGAAATGACGACGGCGCACGATCGACCCTCCCCCGGGAGCAAAGGTGGCACGACCGGCCGATGACGGTCAATGCCGGGCTCGCCGGCCGCAGATCCTCGTCCAATTTGCGGATCCTGTACGCCTCGGGGGGGCACGAAGCGGATGCGGTCCCTAAGACGCGCCCGGTCGGGTACGGGCATGGGCATCCAAGGTGCGGACCCTAGTAGAACTCGCCTGGCGGACACGGTTCCGGAGATGCCGCCCTTCGCCCGTCGAACGAGCAGGTCCGGATCCGCCCGGCAAGGGCCGCGAACGCCGCCCTGTCCCGATCGAGACGCTGACGCGTCGTCACCAGGGTGAGGATGGCTTCGGTCGGCGATTCCATGTCGGCATCCGAGACGTACCAGGCGTGAACGCTGAGCTCGACCCGGGCCTTGTCTTCGCGCCGGCAGAGCAATCGCCGCTGGCCGAGGAAGAGGGCCGCCTCCGGGCCGGAGCAGCGCGTCTGCACCGGATCGTCCCAAGCCACGTAGCCGTAATAGAGGCGGATATGGGGAGGCACGACGGGTGCCGAGCGCCGGCTGCTGGACGAATAACCTGCGCCGCCGCATGTCGCGGGCGGCGCCAGGAACAAGGTCGTGCCATGGTCGGAGCCGATCCAGCCGATCGGCAACGGGCAATGATAGACACCCGGAGGCGACGGGAATGTCAGTCCGTAATTGACCGACACGAAAGTCGGCGGCGCCGGCCGGGCCATCGCCTCGTAGGACGCGCCGAGCCGGCCGGTCTGAACCCCGGCCAGGACGAAAAGGGCAGGTCCGACCAGGCCTGCGATAGCCCCTCTGACATCGGCCATCCCGGCTCCACGGCCTCCTGTCGCGGCAGCGCCCACCAGCAGTCGCAAGGCCGGGCGCGCGATCCTCCCGAGAGACGCAGTATAGGGCCGGCGGACCACCGCGCTCAACCGCGAGGTTGCAGATTCTTTACGCCGCGGGGGCGACAAACCGGGAGCGGTCCCTATATAGGCGCCACGCGTTCAGTACGGGCATGGGCATGCTGACCACCAATCCTTTCGACGACGACAAGCTGCGCGAGGAGTGCGGCGTCTTCGGCATCTGGGCCGCCGACACCGCCGCCGCGATCGCCGCCCTGGGCCTTCATGCGCTGCAGCATCGCGGCCAGGAAGCGGCCGGAATCACCAGCTTCGACGGCAGGGCCTTTCACAGCCACCGCGCGATGGGGCATGTGGCGGGCAATTTCGACAAGGACCAGGTGATCCGGGCCCTCGCCGGCCGCTCCGCGATCGGTCATGTCCGCTATTCGACCACCGGCGAAACCGCTCTGCGCAACGTCCAGCCCTTGTTCGCCGAGCTTGCCAGCGGCGGCTTCGCGGTCGCCCATAACGGCAACATCTCGAACGCGATGCGGCTGCGGCGCGACCTCAACCGCCGCGGCTCGATCTTCCAGTCGACCTCGGACACCGAGGTGATCATCCACCTCGTCGCCACCTCGACCTATCCGACCCTCCTCGACCGCTTCATCGACGCACTCAAGCAGGTGGAAGGTGCCTACAGCCTGGTCTGCCTCACCGCCGAGGGGCTGATCGCCTGCCGCGATCCGCTCGGCATCCGGCCGCTGGTCATGGGCCGGCTCGGCGACGCCTATATCTTCGCCTCGGAGACGGTCGCGCTCGACGTGGTCGGCGCCACCTATATCCGCACCGTCGAGCCGGGCGAGCTGATCGTCGTTTCCGAAAAGGGCGTGCAGACCCACAAGCCGTTCGCGCCGACGCGGCCGCGCCCGTGCATCTTCGAGCATGTCTATTTCTCGCGGCCCGATTCCATCCTCGACGGCGCCTCGGTCTATTCGGTGCGCAAGGCGATCGGCGCCGAGCTGGCGCGCGAGAATGGAGTCGATGCCGATTATGTCGTGCCGGTGCCCGACAGCGGCGTACCGGCGGCGATCGGCTACGCCCAGGAGAGCGGCATCCCGTTCGAGCTCGGCATCATCCGCTCCCATTATGTCGGGCGCACCTTCATCCAGCCGAGCGATCAGGTCCGCCACCTCGGCGTGAAGCTTAAGCACAATGCCAACAGCGCGCTCATCAAGGGCAAGAAGCTGGTGCTGATCGACGATTCGATCGTGCGCGGCACCACCAGCCTCAAGATCGTGCAGATGCTGCGCGAGGCCGGGGCGAGCGAGGTCCACATGCGCATCGCCAGCCCGCCGACGCGGCACAGCTGTTTCTACGGCGTCGACACGCCCGAGCGGACGAAGCTGCTCGCCGCGCAGATGAACGTCGCCGAGATGAACCATTACATCAAGGCGGACAGCCTCGCCTTCCTGTCGATCGACGGCCTCTACCGCGCGCTCGGCGAGGAGATGCGCGAGATCGCCGAGCCGCAATATTGCGACGCCTGCTTCACCGGCGCCTATCCGACCCGGCTGACCGACCAGGAAGATCTCGAGCAGCGCGACCAGCTGCTGCCGAGCGAGATGTACGCTTAGTCACTCCCCTCCCTGCAAACAGGGAGGGGCCGGGGGTGGGTGGGTCTCCTTGCGGCATTGCGTTTTCGGATAGGGACCCACCCCTAGCCCCTCCCTGCGAGCAGGGAAGGGAACATGCCCAGGAGCGACAATGACCGGATTTCTCGACGGCAGGCTTGCGCTGGTGACCGGGGCGAGCCGCGGGATCGGCGCGGCGACCGCGGAAGCGCTCGCGAGCGAGGGCGCCCATGTCGTCCTCACCGCGCGCACCGCCGCCGATCTGGAAGCGGTCGAGGAGCGGATCCACGCTACCGGCGGCTCGGCGACGATCGCCCCGCTCGACCTGGCGGAGGGGGACAGCATCGCGAAGCTCGCGGTCGCCATCGCCGGACGTTGGGAGAAGACGGACATCGTCGTCCTCAATGCGGCGATGCTCGGCACGCTGACTCCGGTGGCGCAGATCGACGGCAAGGAATTCAACCGGCTGCTCACCCTGAATGTTCTCGCCCAGCAGGCGCTGATCGCCGGCTTCGACCCGCTGCTGCGCAAGAGCGACGCCGGAAGGCTGCTCGCGGTCGCGTCGAGCGTCGGTCGCCATCCACGCCCCTTCTGGGGCGCCTATGGTGCGTCCAAGGCGGCGCTGGAGACCCTCGTCCTTGCCTATGGCGAGGAGGTCGCCAACGTCACGCCGATCCGCGCCGCGATCGTCGACCCCGGCGCCACCGCCACGACCATGCGTGCCCGCGCCTTCCCCGGCGAGGACCCGGCGACGCTGAAGCCACCGAGCGCGGTGGCCGACGCCATCGTCGGTCTGCTGCGCGGGGGTTTCGAGACGGGACATCGGCTCGAGCTGGGGCGGTAGCTCTCCGCTCCCTCTCCCCTTGCGGGAGAGGGACAGCGGCGAAGCCGCAGGGTGAGGGCAGGCGGCAGCGGAAGGCAGCTGCCCGCCGCAACCTTCGTCCACCTCGCTCCCTCACCCCAACCCCTCTCCCGCAAGGGGAGAGGGGCTCAAGGCTTCACCAACGTCACCTGCGCCACGTCGATACCGCCGCCGCGGAAGCCGCCTTCGCAATACATGAGGTAATAGAGCCACAGATCGTGGAAGGCGGGGTCGAAACCGGGCGGCAGCCGGGATTCCGCCACTGCCGCCTCGTAGCGAAGGCGCCAGCGCCGCAGCGTCTCGGCATAATGGAGGCCGAAGCCCTGGCGGTCGCGCCATTCGAGGCCGGCCGCCTCGGCGATGCTGCGAAAGCGAGCTTCTCCGACCAGCTGGCCGCCCGGGAAGATATAGGTCTGGATGAAGTCGGCGCTGGCGGCATAGCGGTCGAACAGGTCCTCGCGGATCGAGATGAGCTGGATCCCGGAACGGCCGCCCGGGACAAGCAAGCGGGCGATGGCGCCCAGATAGGCCGGCCAATATTCCTCGCCGACGGCCTCGACCATCTCGACGCTGGCGACGGCGTCGAAGCGCCCGTCGACGTCGCGATAGTCGGTGAGCCGGATATCCGCCCGTTCGGCGAGGCCGGCGCGGGCGAAGCGCTGCTCGCAATAGGCCTTCTGCTCGGCTGACAGAGTGAGGCCGGTGACGTGGACGCCATAGTCGCGCGCGGCGACCTCGGCGAGGCCGCCCCAGCCGCAGCCGATCTCGAGCAGGCGCTGCCCCGGCTTCAGCGCCAGCCGGTCGAGCAGGTGGCGGATCTTGCGCGCCTGCGCCGCCTCCAACCGCTCCGCGGCCGAGATCGGCTCGGCGAAGATCGCGCTCGAATAGGTCATGCCGGGATCGAGCCAGGCGGCGTAGAAGTCGTTCCCGAGATCGTAATGGTGGGCGATGTTGCGACGGGCACGCGCCTTGTCATTGGCGCGCAGCGCATGGGCGATCCGGTTCACCCACCGCCACGGCCCCTTCGCCCGCGCCGCCATGCCGAGGCTCGCCGCATTGCGCATGAACAGGTCGAACAGCGGTACCGGATCGGGGCTCGCCCATTCGCCCTCGGCCCAGGCGCGATACCAGCCGACCGAGCCCGAGGCGGCCAGCCGAACCAGCGCACGCCAACTCCTCAGCTGGACGATGGCGACCGGACCGTCGCCCCGGCCGCCAAGGATGCGGAAGCTGCCGTCCGGCAAGGTCACCTCGATCCGCCCCTCGGCGAGGCCGGCATCGATACGGTCGAGGCTGCGCGAGAAGCCGCCCGCGAACAGGCGGGCGAGCGCGCCGCCGCCGGTGGCGAAGGCGCGGTCCGCGGCGACCAGATGTTTGCCCCTTTGCGCGGTCACGGCCGGCAAATGCGGCGTATCGCCGGGGGAGACAAGCCCTTCCCCGAAGCGTCAGATCTCCCGCGGTTCCTTGGCGACCTGCCAGGTCTGGCCACGGGACACCAAGGCCTGGAGGTCCGGCCGCTTGCCGGCGGCGGCTTCCTCGTTCTGGCGCAGGAGCACGCTCTCGAAGGTCGGGCGGGGATCATCGTACAGCACGCCAAGCGCCATCGGAAAGGTCCCGAACGGCATCTCGACCAGCATGTGGGCGACCACACGGTTGCGGGGATCGTGGACGATCACGCCCGCCGATTGCCAGTCGCCGCCCTCGACGTCGACCACCTTGAGGTTCAGCGCCTCGCGGTCGAGCGCGAGACCCTTGGCTCCGCGGTCGAACAGCATCGGCTCCCCCGCCTTCAGCCAGAGCTGCTTGCCGGCATTGTCCTTGGCGGTGAAGGAGGCGAAGACGTCGTCATTGTAGACGATGCAGTTCTGGAAGACCTCGACGAACGCAGCGCCCTGATGGGCGTGCGCCGCCTTCAGCACCTCGGGCAGGTTCTTGTGGACGTCGATGCCGCGGGCCACGAAGCGGGCGCCGGAGCCCAAGGCGAAGGCGCAGGGCTGGACCGGCCCGTCGACCGAGCCGAACGGGGTCGACGGGCTGCGCGTGCCGATCCGCGACGTCGGCGAATACTGCCCCTTAGTGAGCCCGTAAATCTCGTTGTTGAACAAGAGGATCTGGCAATTGAGGTTGCGCCTCAGCAGATGCATCGTGTGATTGCCGCCGATCGAAAGCGCGTCGCCGTCACCGGTGATGATCCACACGTCCAGCTCGGGATTGGCGAGCTTCACGCCGGTCGCGATCGCCGGAGCGCGGCCGTGGATCGTGTGGAAGCCGTAGGTTTCCATGTAATAAGGAAAGCGCGACGAGCAGCCGATTCCCGAGACGAACACCGTGTTCGCGGGATCGACGCCGAGTTCGGGCATGGTGCGCTGCACCGCCTTCAGCACCGCATAGTCGCCGCAGCCGGGGCACCAGCGCACCTCCTGGTCGGTGGCGAAATCCTTCGGAGTGAGCTTGACCATCTCGGTCATCGGATTTTCCTCAGTAGAGATAATAGATCAAAGCGACGACGACGACGAGCATGAGCACCAGCGGGATCAGGCGGGGCGGGTTCATGTTCCTACTCCGTCATTCGCAGCGAAACCGAGGCCATAGCCAGCCCTCCCCCGTCATCCTGGCGAAAGCCAGGATCTCTCTTCCTCATATGGCCGCTGCCGCAAGGAACTGAGATCCCAGCTTTCGCTGGGATGACGGAAAGGGGAATGCTCCGCGCTCAAGCCAATGCCTCCTCGATGGCGGCCTCGATCTCCGAGATCTTGAACGGCTTGCCGGAGACCTTGTTCACCGGCTTGGCGTCGACGAGATACTGGTCGCGAAGCAGGGTCTTGAGCTGGCCGTTGTTCATCTCGGGCACGATCACCCGCTCGTAGGAGCGCAGCAGCTCGCCGAGATTCCTCGGCAGCGGCCAGATGTGGCGCACATGGACGTGGCTGACATCGAGCCCGCGGCCGCGCGCGCGCCGCACCGCCTGGTGGATGGGCCCGAAGGTGGAGCCCCAGCCGATCACGGCAAGCTTGCCGCCCGGCGCGCCCAGGCAGACATCCTGGTCAGGGATAGAATCGGCGACGCCGAGCACCTTGTTGGCGCGGATGTCGGTCATCGCCTGGTGGTTGTCGGGCGCATAGTCGATATGGCCGGTGCCGACATTCTTCTCGATGCCGCCGATCCGGTGGGTGAGCCCGGCCGTGCCCGGCTTGATCCAGACGCGCGCGAGCTTCTCGTCGCGGGCATAGGGGTTGACCGCCTCCCCTTCCGCCAGCGGCGCGTCGTGGAAGCCGACATCGAACCGTTCGTAGCCGGACATGTCGGGCACCCGCCAGGGCTCGGCGGCATTGGCGATATAGCCGTCGGTCAGCAGCATCACCGGGGTCATGTACTGGACGGCGATGCGGCACGCCTCGATCGCGCAGTCGAACGCGTCGGCGGGCGAACGGGCGGCGATCACCGGCAGCGGCGCGTCGCCGTTGCGCCCGTAGACGGCCTGGTAGAGGTCCGACTGCTCGGTCTTGGTCGGCAGCCCCGTCGAAGGGCCGCCGCGCTGGGAGTTGACGATGACGAGCGGAAGCTCGGTCATGATGGCGAGGCCGATCGCCTCGGTCTTGAGGGCGATACCCGGCCCCGAGGAGGAGGTGATGCCGAGCTGGCCGGCGAAGCTGGCGCCGATGGCCGCGGCCACCGCCGCAATCTCGTCCTCGGCCTGGAAGGTGGTGACCCCATATTCCTTGAGGCGCGAGAGATGGTGGAGGATCGCGCTCGCCGGGGTGATCGGATAGCCGCCGAAGAACATCGGCAGGCCGGCGAGCTGACAGCCGGCGACGAGGCCCAGCGAGATCGCCTCGGCACCGGTCACGGTGCGGTAGAGGCCCGGCTCGGCCGGCGCCGGATCGACATGGTGCTGCTTGAGCGGCGAGCCGATCTCGGCGGTCTCGCCGAAGGCATGGCCGGCATTCAGGGCGGCGATATTGGCTTCGGCGAGCTCGGGCGCCTTGGCGAACTTCGCGCGCAGCCAGGCTTCGATCGGCGCGCGATCGCGGTCGAACATCCACAAGGCCAGGCCCAAAGTCCACATGTTCTTGCAGCGCAGCGCCTCCTTGTTGCCGAGGCCGAAGGGCTTCACCGCGTCCAGGGTGAGCTGGCTGATGTTGAACCGGACGAGCTGCCATTTGCCGAGCGAGCCGTCCTCGAGCGGGCTGGTCTCGTAGCCCGCCTTGGCGAGGTTGCGCGCGCCGAACTCGCCTTCGTCGGCGATGATCAGGCCGCCGGGCTTGAGATCGCCGACATTGGTCTTGAGCGCCGCCGGATTCATCGCGATCAGGACATCGGGCGCGTCGCCGGCCGTCTCGATCGCGGCGGATCCGAAATTGATCTGGAAGGCGGAGACGCCGAAGGTCGTCCCCTGCGGCGCGCGGATCTCGGCGGGGAAATCGGGGAAGGTGGCGAGATCGTTGCCGGCCAGCGCCGTCGAGAGCGTGAACTGGCCGCCGGTCAGCTGCATGCCGTCGCCGGAATCGCCGGCGAAGCGGACGACGACCGCCTCGGGAGCGTCATCGGTGCGGGGTTCGACTTCGGTGATGAGATGGGTGGCCGTCGCCAACGGATTTTCCTTCAACAAGAGCGGCCGCCGGCCGCGCGCGGAACCTAGCCCCGCCATGCGCCCGTCACAACCATGGCGGCGCCCCGCAAGCGCCAAGACAAGATCGTTCCAGCGCCGCCCGTCCCTCGGGTCCGATTTCGCGCCGGCCCGGCGCCGCGTGGATCGATCATTCCCTTGCGGGCCGCGCCGGCCCTTCGGCCGCGGGCGATCCGGCCCTAGATAGGCATTCGAATCGCGAGTTAAACCGGAGTGATCATGGCCGAACCCTATGTGCGTCCCGACGTGCGCCAGTTCCTCGATTATGTGAACGCGCTGCCCAGCCAGCGCGCCTACGAGTTGGGCCTCGCGGAGGCGCGCGAGATGATGGTGCGCTCGCGCCAGGTCGCCGATGCGCCGACCGGCGAGCTCGCCCTGATCCGCGACCTCGCCATGCCCGGCCCCGCCGGCGAGATCCGGATGCGCCTGTTCGACGCCCGCGCGTCGCGCGACCCCGGGCCGCTCTTCCTCTTCTTCCATGGCGGCGGCTTCGTCCTCGGCGACCTCGACACCCACGAGCCTTTCTGCGCCGAGATGGCGCGCGAGCTCGACATGCCGGTGCTCGCGGTCGACTATCGGCTGGCGCCCGAGCATCCCTGGCCGGCCGGAGTCGAGGATGCGATGGCTGCCGCCCGCTGGGCCGCCTCGAGCCCGGAGGCGCTCGAGCGGCAAGTGACCGGCCTCGTCCTGTGCGGGGACAGCGCCGGCGGCAATTTCGCGATCGTGACCGCGCTCGCGCTCCGCGACGATCCGGCGGCGGTGCCCGTGCTGGCGCAGTGGCCCATCTATCCCGCGGCCGATCCGGACAAGGGCTATCCCAGCCGCCAGGATTTCGGCGAAGGCTATCTGCTCAGCGAGAAGAGCATGGACTGGTTCGAGGAATGCTATCGCGCCGACTCCCGCGACTGGCGGTACGCGCCGCTGCTGAAGAGCCAGGCGGGGCTGCCGCCGACCCTGGTCACCACCGCGAGCCTCGACCCGATCCGCGACCAGGGCCGCGCCTATGCGGCCGCCTGCGTGCAGGCCGGCGTGCCGACCGTCTTCCGCGAGGCGGCGGGCAACATCCACGGCTTCATCAATCTGAGGAGGGCGATCCCCTCCGCCGCCGACGATATCAGGGAGAATGTGGCGGCGCTGAAGCTGCTGCTCGGGCAGGAGGGACGCTGATGGACGAGGATCTCTACCGCCCCGGAGTCGGGCTGATGCTGCTCAACCGCAAGCGCAAGGTCTGGGTCGGGCAGCGGCTCGACAGCACGCTGGAGGCCTGGCAGATGCCCCAGGGCGGGCTCGATCCCGGCGAGGAGCCGCTCGAAGGCGCGCTCCGCGAGCTCGAGGAGGAGACCGGGATCCGCGCCGACCTCGTCGAGATCGTCGCGCGGGCGAAAGAGTCGCTGACCTACGATCTGCCCCAGGATCTCATCGGCAAGATCTGGAGCAAGCCCTGGCGGGGGCAGCGCCAGGTCTGGTTCCTGGCGCGGTTCCTGGGCGAGGATGCCGACGTCGACATCGCCACGCCCGAGCCCGAATTCCGCGCCTGGAAATGGGCCGATCCGATCGAGCTCCCGGCGCTGATCGTCCCGTTCAAGAAGAAGCTCTACGAGGATATCGTCGCGGCGTTCCGGGAGTGGCTGTGACTCCTTCCCCTCCCTGCGCTCAGGGAGGGGAAGGAGCCGGCTTCGTGCCGAACCCCTGAATGGGGAAGGATCAACCGGCGATCCGGGGAAGCTCAAGCGGCGGCCGTGCCCCCTGGCCGGTCCGGCCGACCAGCGCTTCGGCGACCTGGACCGCGTTGAGGGCGGCACCCTTGCGCAGATTGTCGCCGGTCACGAACAAGGCGAGGCCATGCTCCACCGTCGGATCGCGGCGGATGCGGCCGACGAACACCGGATCGCGGCCGGTCGCCTCCAGGGGATTGGGCACATCGGCGACGGCGACGCCGGGCGCGCGGCCGAGCAGCGCGCGGGCCGCCGCCGGTGAGATCGGCCGCTCGAACTCGGCGTTGATCGACAGCGAATGGCCGGTGAAGACCGGCACCCGCACGCAGGTCCCCGAAACCGGCAGATCGGGAAGCCCGAGGATCTTGCGGCTCTCGTCGCGCAACTTGATCTCTTCCTCCGTATAATCCTCCTCGCCCAGCACGTAGTTGAGCGGGACGACGTTGAAGGCGATCGGCACCGCCCACTTGCGCGGCTCGCCCAGCGCGACCGCGAGTCCGTCGCGGGCGAGCGCCGCGGCCTCGACGCCGGCGGCGCGCAGCTGCGCCTCGAGCTCCTCGACCCCGGCGATGCCGCCCCCCGATACCGCCTGATAGGTGCTGGCGACCAGCCGCTTCAGTCCCGCCGCCGCGTGCAGCGGCTTCAGCACCGGCATCGCCGCCATGGTCGTGCAATTGGGATTGGCGACGATGCCCTTCGGAAGGACGTCCAGCGCTTCCGGATTGGCCTCGGCGACGACCAGCGGAACCTCCGGGTCGGCGCGCCAGGCGGAGCTGTTGTCGATGACGATCGCGCCCGCGGCGGCCACCCTGGGCGCCAGCGCCTTCGAGATCGATCCGCCCGCCGAGAAGAAGACGATGTCGAGGCCGGCATAATCCGCCTCAGCCGCATCCTCGACGACGATCTCGGCGCCGCCGAAGGAAAGACTCCGGCCCGCCGAACGGGCCGAGGCGAACAGCCGCAGCGAGGCCAGCGGGAAGCCGCGCTCGGCGAGCAGCGCGCGCATCATCTCGCCGACCAACCCGGTCGCGCCGACGATGCCGACATGGGGATTTTGGGAAAGGTGCACGGGATTCATGGAATTGCGTCTCCTCTTCAGTGCGGAGGCGCGGGGCATGTCGGTCCTGGGAGTTCGGCCGCCCCGCGCTTCGGCGGGGCTCTGTCCGGGTCGCGTGCGGCCTAGACCGCGCGCACACCCGACCCCGCCCCGCAAATGGGGGCCGGCTTCGGGCTAATCGATTTCATCATCGATCCGGACATGGCCGCGACCGATAACTCTGGGTGCGCCGGGAGTAAAGCGGCGCTGCCAGGCGAGTTGCCCTCACCCCTTTCGCCATCGCCGTCGTCCGTCTAGAGCCGCTGCCATGCAATCCCTTCCCAGCCACGAAGCGGCCGCGGTCGAGCGGTGCGCGCAGGCGCCGATGCTCGACCAGACCATGTCCTGGGCCGCGGTCAACAGCGGGTCGCGCAACCTGGACGGCCTCGGCAGGGTCGCAGGGCTGCTCGCCGACGCCTTCTCGGCTCTGCCCGGCCGCCTCGTCCTCTCCGAGCCGGCGCCGGCCGATGCGATGGCGGCCGACGGTTCGCTGAGCCCGATCGCGCACGGCGCCAATCTCCATCTCGCGGTGCGCCCCGAAGCGCCGGTGCAATTGCTCTTCACCGGCCACATGGACACCGTGTTCGCCGCCGATCATCCCTTCCAGAAGGTCTTCTGGCGTGAGCAAGACATCGTGCTCGGAGGACCCGGCGTCGCCGACATGAAGGGCGGGCTCGCCGTCATGCTGGCGGCGCTGCAGGCGGTCGAGGCCTCGCCGATCGCCGGGCGGGTCGGCTATGAAGTGGTGATCAACAGCGACGAGGAAGTCGGCTCGCCGGGCTCGGCGCCGCTCATTGCCGCGGCGGCACGCGGCAAGAAGGCGGCGCTCACCTACGAGCCTTCGGCCCTGCCCGACGGCACGCTCGCCGGCGCGCGACCGGGCAGCGGCAATTTCAGCCTGTCCGTGCGCGGCCGCAGCGCCCATGCCGGGCGCAACCCGGAGGAAGGCCGCAACGCGCTCGTCGCCGCCGCCGATCTCGCCCTGCGGCTTGCCGCCGCGCGCGAGGCCGGAATGAAGATCAATCCGGCGCGGATCGACGGCGGCGGACCCAACAATGTCGTTCCCGACCGCGCCGTGCTGCGCGTCAACCTCCGGCCGACGACGCCGGAGGACCAGGCGCGCGCGCAGGCGCTGATCGAGGACATCGTGCGGACGGTCGCGGCTGCGCACGACGTGGCGATCGACGTGCATGGCGGCTTCGGCCGCCCGCCCAAGCCGATCGACGCGCGCGCCGAGGCGCTCTACCGCCTGGTCCGCCGCTGCGGCGCCGATCTCGGCCAGGAGATCGGGTGGCGCGATACAGGCGGCGTGTGCGACGGCAACAATATCGCGGCCTGCGGCGTGCCCGTGGTCGACACGATGGGAGTGCGCGGCGGCGCCATCCATTCCGAGGACGAATTTCTGATCGTGGCCAGCCTGGTCGAGCGCGCGCAGCTGTCGGCGCTCACCATCCTGCGGCTGGCCGAGGGGGGTGAACTGTGAGCTTCAGGGTACGGCCGGCACAAGACGGGGATTTCGAGGCGATCTATGAAATGGCGAAGCTGACCGGCGGCGGCTTCACCAACCTTCAGCCGGACCGCGGCGCGCTGGTCGCGAAGCTGGCGCGGTCGGACGACGCCTTTTCCCGCGACGAGGAATCGCCGGAAGGCGACATGTTCCTGTTCGTGCTCGAGAATGTCGAGACCGGCCAGATCCGGGGTACCTGCCAGGTGTTCAGCCGCGTCGGCATGCAGCAGCCCTTCTACAGCTATCGCATCTCCACTCTCACCCAGACCTCGCGCGAGCTCGGCCGGACGTTCCGCGCGGAGACGCTCACCCTTTGCACCGACTTCGAGGGTTGCTCGGAGGTGGGCGGACTTTTCCTCCATCCCGGCGAGCGAGCCGGCGGGCTCGGCATGCTGCTCGCGCGCAGCCGCTATCTGTTCATCAAGCTCCATCGCCAGCGCTTCGCCGATCGGGTGATCGCCGAGCTGCGCGGAGTCATCGACGAAGGCGGCGGCTCGGCATTCTGGGACGCGATCGCCGGCCGCTTCTTCGGCATGAGCTTCCAGGAGGCGGACGAGTTCAATGCCGCCCACGGCACCCAGTTCATCGCCGACCTGATGCCGAAGACGCCGATCTACACGGCGATGCTGCCGGAGAGCGCGCGCCACGTGCTCGGCGTCCCCCACCCTTCGGGCCGAGCGGCGATGAAGATGCTGGAGCGCGAGGGCTTCTCCGCCGACGGCTATGTCGACATCTTCGACGGCGGCCCGACCATGTCGGTCGTCACCGAGTCGATCCGCACGATCCGCGAATCGCGGGAATTCACCTTGTCCGGCTCGGTCGCGGAGGAGAGCGGCCAGGCGATGCTCGTCGCATCCGGCGACCGCCGAGATTTCGTCGCGAGCTACGGCAAGGTGCATCCGGGCGAGAATGGCGAGGCGCGGCTCGACCAGGGCAGCCGCGAGCGGCTCGGGCTTGAGGTGGGCGACGCCTTCGTCGCGGTGGCGCGGTGACGCGGGTCGAGATCAATTTCGACGGGATCGTCGGGCCGAGCCACAATTATTCCGGGCTCAGCCTCGGCAACATCGCCTCGACCACCAACAAGGGCATGGTCGCCTATCCGCGCGCGGCGGCGCTGGAGGGCGTCGCCAAGATGCGCCACAATCTCGCGCTGGGGCTGCCGCAGGGCATCCTCCTGCCCCACCCCCGTCCCAATCGCGACTGGCTGGACGCGCTCGGCACGCGGCCTGACGACGTGCCGGAGACGCTGCGCCCGGCGGCCTTCTCGGCCTCGGCGATGTGGGCGGCCAATGCCGCCACCGTCTCCCCGGCGCCCGATACCGGCGACGGGCGTTGCCACATCACGGTCGCCAACCTGCGCACGATGCCGCATCGGAGCCACGAATGGCCGGCGACGCTGCGGCAGCTCGAGCTCGCCTTTGCCGATACGCGCCATTTCGCCGTCCATCCGCCGGTGCCGCCCGCCTTCGGCGACGAGGGCGCGGCCAACCATATGCGGCTCGCCGCCGGCCATGACGCGCCGGGCGTCGAGATCTTCGTCTACGGCCTGCGCGGCGGCGCCTTCCCGGCCCGCCAGCATGTCGAGGCGTCGCGGGCGGTCGCCCGGCTGAACCGGCTCGATCCGGACCGGACCCTGTTCGTCGCCCAGTCGGAGGCGGCGATCGCCGCCGGCGCCTTCCACAACGACGTCGTCGCCGTCGCCAACGGTCATGTCCTGTTCGCGCACGAGCAGGCGTTCGAGGACCGGCCCGCTTTCTATGCGGCGCTCAAGCGGCTGCTGCCCGAGCTCGAGATCGTCGAGGTGCCGGCGAGCGTGGTCAGCCTCGAGGATGCGATCCGCTCCTACCTGTTCAATGCCCAGCTGGTCACCCTGCCGGACGGGACGATGGCGCTGATCGTGCCGGGGGAAGCGCGCGAGACGCCGAGCGTCTGGGCCTGGCTCGAGGCGATGGCGGCGGGCAACGGACCGATCCGCCGGCTGGGCGTGGTCGACGTGCGCCAGTCCATGGCCAATGGCGGCGGCCCGGCCTGCCTGCGGCTGCGCGTGGTCGCCGATCCGGCGACCGTCGATCCGCGTTTCCTTGTCGACGAATCCAAGCTGGACCGGATCGCCGATTGCATCGCGTCGGAATGGCCCGAGCAGATCGCGCCCCCGGACCTTGGCGATCCGGCGCTTTGGGCGCGGATCGAGCAGGCGCGCCGTGCGCTCCACGCCTTGCTGGAGCTCGACGCCTTGCTTTGACCGGAACCACGCTTTCGGCCGCTTCGTTGACGCGCCGAAAGGAGACGTTCCATGCCCGCCAAGTCCGCCGCCCAGCAGAAAGCCGCCGGCGCCGCTCTGTCCGCCAAGCGCGGCGACACGCCCAAGAGCAAGCTCCAGGGCGCGTCCAAGCAGATGGCCGATTCGATGAGCAAGAAGGAGCTCGAGAAGATGGCCTCCACCAAGCGCAAGGGTAAGCCCGAGCACGCCGGAGACTGATCGAGTCGGGGATGCATCCCGCTCAAGGTTGTTCGCGCCGAGCGGTTATTTGCGAGTGGACCCGCCCCGCTTGCTGACCGGAATCGCTTCCGCCAATGCCTGGACCCGTGCCGGGCGTTGCGCTGCGGCGGTCGCCGCCGGCGCCTCGCCGCCGGCCAGGCGGACGACGACGTCGTCGACATGGACGCCGCCGCGCTCGATCAGCAGGTTCTGGAAGTTGCGCTCGTCCTCGCGGGTGGTCGCCGGGATGTCGCCCTCGCGCCGGAAGCGGCGGCGGACATAGGTGGCGAGCTCGCCGGCGGTGACGATCCGGTCGCCATCCTCGTCGGCCTCGCCCGACAGGCCGCCGCGCAGGAAGAAGGACAGGAAGCCGCCGGCCTTGAACCGGTCGGCGACGAGGCTGGTGAGATCTTCTTCCGAGCTGAACAGGCCCATGACGTTCGGCCGGTCGACGAGATTGCGGAAGCCGCCCGAATAGCAGGCATCGATCACCGCCAGGGCCATCCGGCTGCGCACCTGCGCGAAGAGCGGCGCGAGCTCGGCGTCCGTCATGGCGGTGTCGCGAAGCTCGATCGTCTCGCTCCGCCCGTCCAGTTCCTGGATGCTGGGCGTGACGTCGATCTGGTCGCCATGGCCGGAGAAGAAGAAGAGGAAGAGATCGTCGGGGCCCGCTTGGGCGGCCGCGCGGCGAAAGGCATCGGAGATGCCCTTCGCGGTCGCCTGCTCGTTGACGAGGAGCTGGCTCGCCGGATGGAGCAGGCCGGTGGCGCGAAGGCTTCCGAACAGCTGCTCGGCGTCGCGATCGGTATTCGGAAGGTTCGAGGTGCGGCCGCCATAATCGGAGACGCCGACGAGCAAGGCGAGAACGCGCGGGCCGCCCAGGACGCCGCGTTGACGGGCCAGGCCGGGGCTCGGCGCCAGCGCCAGGCGGTAGTCTCCGGTCTCGCCCGGCTGGTAGGAAGTGACGACGAGCACATATTCGCCGTCCTCCGCGAGCACGGTGTCGATCCGGCTGTTGGTCGAGGTCTCGGCGCCGTCGACTCGGTCGTCATTGTCGTCCTGGCTGCCGTCCGGCCGGCGCAGGATGAGATAGGTGTCGAACTTGCCGGCGGTGAGCTCGGCGCGGATGCGCTGGCCGCGGCGCCCGGTGAAGCGGTAGCGATCGGTGAACTCGCCCGAGGCGAGGCGGCCATCGCCCGGCGCGAGACGGCCGTTGACGACGGCGCCGAGCGCGATCGGCACGGCGGGCTCCGCCCGCGTCACCGCCGCATCGGCGGCGGGACGGGCGGCGGCGAGCCGATAGCTGCCGGTCTCGCCGGGCCGGAAAGTCGTGGCGGAGACGCGATAATCGCCATTGGCGGGAAACTCGACGACGAGGCCGCTGTCGAGCGAATCCTCGGCGGCATCGTCGTTGGAGAGGGAAAAGCCGTCGGGTCCGGTGACGACGAGATAGGCATCGAAGTCACCGGAGGAGAGGCGCAGATCGATGCGCTCGCCCTGCCGGGCGCGGACCACATAGACGTCCTCATACTTGCCGGTGCGGCGCTGGCGGTCGTTGGGCGTGAGCTCGCCCGCGACGGATTGGCCGACGGCGAGCGGTGCCGTGCGCTCCTCCTGCGCCGAAGACGGCGACGCCAGCAGCAGCGTCCCGGCCAGCGCCATTCCCGATCCGATCCGCATCGCGACCTCCCTCACCCCAAGGCCGGGCGCCTTAGCATCGGCGCCGCTCCGGTAAAGTCGGGTCAGCGCCCTGAAGCGCGGCTGAATGGGGGCCGCGCCGGGAATGCGCAGACATGAATAAAATAATCGATTCTAGAGGCAGTCTCTCTCCGCCCGGCCGCGCGAGAGAAGTCGAGCTGCTGTCTTCATTGGGCGAGATCGATTCCGACGGGGTCCTGGCGGCGGCGCCCGATCCTCGGTTCAGGGACTGGCACAGATCAGCGTCAACGAGATATTGACGGAATCCCGTCAATAGAGCATTGACGCATCGTCAACATGAACTTGACGGAGCAACGATGAACCCGACCGAACAACAGGAGCTGCGACGTCGCACGGCGGCCCTGCCGCTAGAGGCGATCGAGGAGGCGGCGGGGCCCGTAGCGGGAGATCGCAAGGACGATTTCGTCGAGCTCATCCTGGCCGCGCACCTCGTTGCCGACGAAGGTCGGTCGGCGCTCCAGCGTTGTATCGACGCCGGCCGCCGCGCCGGATTGAGCTGGTCGGAGGTCGGCGCCGTCCTCGGGATCAGCAAGCAGGCCGCGCAGCAGCGCTTCGGCAGCGGGGGCGCCGCATTTTCCGGATGCGACGGCGCCGACGTCGAGATCCGGTTGGGCGCGACGGCCTTTAACGAAATGCGGATCCTCGAGAACGAGGGCCGCGCCGGCCGAGAGCTGGTCGGGATCGGGATGCTCACCCTCTATTTCCGGCGGACGATGCAGCAATGGGAGCATGCCCGGCTCATCGGCATTTCGTCGGCGCCGCCGCCGCGCGGGTCCGGCCCGGAATGGCAACACGTCACCAGCTGGTTCCCGTTTCACTATTTCAAGCGGCGCCTGGCCGCCCCCGCACTTTCAGAAGAGGAATGATCATCATGCTCAAATCCAGGAATCCGGCAGCCCGGTTCGTCGCGTCCGCCCTGGCGCTGATAGTGGCAGGCCTGCTGCTCGGGCGGTCCGAGGGCACCGCCTTCGGCCTGCCGGCCGATTATCTGTCCGGCTTCACCTTCGGCGCCGCGGCCGTGCTTCTGGCGGCAGCGGCGGCCATCGCGTTCCTTGGGGCCGGTCACCGACGCACTCGGTAACCCTGCCGAACGCCCCTGCCTCGCGAGCTTGCCTTTTCAGCCGGTGAAGGGAATGTTAGCGCTCACATCAGCGTCGGCGGCGATCGGCGGACAGGGAGAGCGACGGATGAAGGAAGCGAAGACGAGGCGGCGGACCGGCGCCTGGGCATTGGCGGGCGCCGCCTGGCTGGTCTGGGCGGCACCCGCCGCGGCGCAGGAAATCGCGCTCAACCAGGCCGGCTATTTCGAGAGCCGCGGCGTCAACGTCCTCGTCTTCAGCAACTGGTATGACGGGCTCTTCGCCGACGCCAAGATCAGCGGCGTCGAGATCGTCCAGCAGGACTGGCGCACCGCCACCAACGGCGACGTCCGCCTTTCGGCGACGCCGGGGCAGTGGGACCCGATCGGGCGGATGATCGAGCGGCGGGTCGACGCCGAGACCGGCGCGATCGAGGCGCTGCTCGAATATCCCGATCATGATTTCCGCTATCGCATCCGCGCCGAGCGGAACGGAGAGATGGTGAATATCGCGGTCATCCTGGACCGGCCGGTGCCCGACACGCTGGCCGGCCGCGCCGGCTTCAACCTCGAATTCCTCCCCGCCGCCTATTTCCACCGCACCTTCATGGCCGACGGCCGCGGCGGCACCTTCCCGTTATACCCTTCCTCGACGATGGAGGCGGGCGGGGAGCGGCAGCCGTCCAGCGGCCGCGACGTCGGCCCGGGCGCCGAACCCCTGCCCTTCGCCTCCGGCCGGACGATCGTGCTGGCGCCCGAGGATCCGGCGCGGCGGATCACCGTCACGTCGAGCGGCGAGCCGATCAACCTCTATGACGGCCGCAACCAAGCGCAGAACGGCTGGTTCGTGCTGCGCAGCCTGCTGCCGTCGGGCCGGACCGGGCGGGTCGTCGAATGGACATTGCGCGTCAACAGCGTCGCCGATTGGGTTCGGCCGACCGTGATCGGCCACTCGCAGCTGGGCTATGCGCCCGAGCAAGGCAAGGTCGCCGTCATCGAGCGCGATCCCCAGGCCGGTGCCGCCCGCGAGGCGCGGCTGCTGCGGATCGGCGCCGACGGCGGCGAGACCGAAATCCTCGCCGCCGCACCGCGGCCCTGGGGCCGCTATCTGCGCTACGACTATAGCCTGTTCGACTTCAGCGCGGTGCGCGAGCCCGGCACCTATGTGCTCGAGCATGACGGCGTGAGGACCGCCGCTTTCCGGATCGCGCCCGACATCTATGCCGAGGCCTGGCATCCGAGCATGGACGTCTTCCTGCCGGTCCAGATGGACCATATGTTCGTCAACGAGGCCTATCGCGTCTGGCAGGGCGACCCGCATCGCGACGATGCCCGCCAGGCGCCGCTCAATCACGAGCATATCGACCTCTATCGCCAAGGCCCCACCACCGACACGCGGTTCGCCCCCGGCGAGCATATTCCCGGCCTCGCGATCGGCGGCTGGCTCGACGCCGGGGATTTCGACCAGCGCACCCAGACCCAATATGCGGTGGTGCGAAGCCTGGTCGACATCTGGGAGCGGCATCGCCCCGAGCGCGATACGACCTGGATCGACCAGACGCGGCGGCGGGTCGAGCTGCACGTCCCCGACGGCCGCCCCGACATCGTCCAGCAAATCGAGCATGGCACGTTGCAGCTGGTTGCGCAGTTCGATGCCATCGGCTTCGCCATCCACGGCATCGTCGAGCCCGACGTCGCTCAATATACACATCTCGGCGATGCCGGCAGCAAGACGGACGGACTGATCTACGACGCCTCGCTCCAGCCGGGCGAGGAACGAGACGGCCGGAGCGGCACGCCGGATGATCGCTGGGTCTTCACCAGCCGATCTTCGGCGCTCAATTACGGCTCGATCGCGGCCCTGGCGGCAGCGAGCCGGGCGCTGCGCGGCCACAATGACGATCTCGCGCGGCGGTCGCTGGATATCGCGCGGAGGGTTTGGGCGGAGGAGCAGGGTCGCGAGCCCTTCACCTTCCGCCACGGCAACACCACCGGCGGGCCGCTCGAGACCGAGGAATTCACCGCCGCGGTCGAGCTGCTCGTCACCACCGGCGAGACCCTTTATGCCGAACGGATCGAGGCGCTGTGGCCGTCGCTCGCCGAACGCTTCCCCGCCCATGCCGTGCTGGCGGTGCGGGCGCTGCCGAACATGCCGGCGCGCTTCCGCACCGCGCTCGAGGCAGCCACTCGCGACTATGTGGCCCAGGCGGCGGAAAGCCGCCGCGCCAATCCTTATGGCGTGCCGATCACCGAGGGCGGCTGGGCCGGCAACGGTGCCATCATCCAGACCGGCCTCATCGACTATGCGCTGCACAAGGCGTTCCCGGACGTCGTCGACGGCAGCGCCGTGTTCCGCGCGCTCGACTATCTCCACGGCACCCATCCCGGCTCCGACGTCTCGTTCGTCTCCGGGGTCGGCACGGTCTCCAAGGAAGTCGCCTATGGCAGCAACCGTGCCGATTTCTCGTTCATCGCCGGCGGGGTGGTTCCGGGCGTGCTCATCATCAAGCCCGACCTCCCCGAGAATAGCGAATCCTGGCCCTTCTTCTGGGGCCAGAACGAATATGTCGTGAACATGGGACCGATCTACGTCGCGCTCGTCCATGCGGCGATGGACCTGCTCGAAGAAAGGCGGGCGGCTTCAGCGACGCCGCGCTGAGCCGGCCCTCACGCATCCTCCTCGTCGTCGACGCCGGCAGGATCGGCGCGCGTGGGCATGCCGCGGCTCTCCGGAATGACGGAACGGCTGAAGACGTCGTGGAGCCGGCGGAGCTCGGCGAACGGACGAGGATGCGCATCGACGCGGATATCCCAGAGAGAATTAGCGGCCAAGGCCGGCCGTCGTGCCCAGCTTCTTCAGCTGTATAGATGCTTGAAACTAGTATCGTTTGCCGGGAACGGCACTACAGGCCGCCCGTTGGTCAGGAAGTGCGGACTCGCGCGCTACCCGTCCCTGGCAGGAGAGAAAGTTGAAAGCGAAGCCACTTGCCGAGCAAACCATCGTCATCAACGGCGGCTCGTCCGGAATCGGTCTGGCGACTGCCCGGATGGCGGCGCGGCGCGGCCACAACGGGGAGATCGTCTCGCGGGACGAGCTGGGGCCGGGCTGCATCGGCGAAGAGACAAGCCGCGTTGGCGGCCGCGCCGACCGTGTCGCCACTGATATCGGCAGCCGCGCAGAGGTACGGCGGGCGGTCGAGACTCCCATCTCGCGCCAAGGCAGCCGCGGTCGGCGCGACCGGCGTCGCGCTCACCAGCTTCCTGCTGCGCCCGAAGCGCAAGGCGACCAGAAGCCGGCGAAATGGTCAGAAGCCGGCGAGCGCCAGGCGGCCTGATCCTGTCATGATGGCCGAACCGAGCCCCCTCGTCCTGATCACCGGAGCGGCCGGAAATCTCGGCCGCTCGATCGCGGATATTCTCAGCGACGACTACCGGATCGTCGGCCTGGATCGGCAGGGCGAGACCGACTTTCCCCTGATCGAGGTCGACCTCACCGACGACGAGGCGATCACCGCCGCCCTGGCGCAGGTACGGGAGCGGTTCGGCGATCACATCGCCAGCGTCATCCATCTTGCAGCCTATTTCGATTTCAGCGGCGAAGAGCATCCGCTCTACAGCAAGCTCAACGTCGAAGGGACGCGTGCATTGTTGCAAGCGCTCCAGCCGTTCCAGGTGGAGCGGTTCATCCATGCGAGCACGATGCTGGTCCATGCCCCGACCAAGCCGGGTCAGCAGATCGACGAGGCGTCGCCGATCGGGCCCCGATGGGCCTATCCCCAGTCGAAAGCCGAGGCCGAGGCAGCCATCGGCGAGGAAGCCGGAAGCATCCCGTTCCTGATCCTCCGCCTGGCGGGCGTCTATGACGAAGAGACGATGGTGCCGACGCTGGCGCACCAGATCGCTCGGATTTTCGAGCGGGATATCCAGAGCCATTTCTATTCCGGCGCGACCGACGTCGGCCAGTCGATGCTGCACCGGGAGGACATGCTCGACGCTTTCCGGCGCGCCGTCGACCGGCGGGACGATCTCGAGCGCCGGGAAACGCTGCTGATCGGAGAGCCGGACGCCGTCGGCTACGATCGCCTGCAGGACGTGATCGGCGCCCTCATCCACGGGCGCGAGCAATGGACGACCTTGCGGCTGCCAATGCCTGTGGCAGCCGCCGGCGCCTGGGTCCAGGAGAAGCTCGAGCCGCTGATCCCC
Source organism: Sphingosinicella terrae (assembly GCF_003347635.1). Lineage (GTDB taxonomy): Bacteria > Pseudomonadota > Alphaproteobacteria > Sphingomonadales > Sphingomonadaceae > Allosphingosinicella > Allosphingosinicella terrae. Next base: position 90,934 of record NZ_QDFY01000001.1, on the reverse strand, counting down.
GATGCAATCGACAAGGGCGAGGCGCCCTTCGTCAAGCCGTTCATGATCCGCCTGGCCGACGATCATTACGCGCTCGACGTATCGCGGGCTCGGAAGCGGCTCGGCTGGGTGCCCCGCCACCGGCTCCTCGACACCCTTCCGGCAATGGTGGCGGCACTCAAGCGGTGTCCCGTCGAGTGGTACGAAAAGAACAACGTGACCGCGCCCGAATCGCTGACCTAGCAGGGCGGCACTACCTTTTCAGGGCGGCCGATGGCGAGGCGGCACCGATGACGCTTCCCCCAAGCGTGAGCTCGCTGGCTGGGCCGCCCTGCCAGTGCAGACCTGAATATCGGCCGGCGGGGCGGGCGGAGTAAGCACGGCGCCGAGAGCCGCTTGGCGGCGAAGGTCCCTCCCCATCAGCCCGCCGCCTAGACCGGCCGGGTCGACCGCGCCGCGTCCATCCCGCTCAATCTGTCGCCTCAACTTCAATTCGTCGCTCCAGAGCACCCATTCGTCGACAGCGCGCAGGTTCGCCGAGCGGCGTGAGGGCTTCGACGCTCAGTTCAACACTTCCTCCGCCCGAACGGTAGCTGCCCTCCCGACGAGGCGACGCGGCCGAAACGAATGGCCGGCGAGCGCCCCGATCGGGAGACAAGAGATGAATTTCGCCTTCGCCTTGATGACGCTGATGCTCGAGACGCTGCCGCAGCCGGCCCAAGCCGCAACGGCCCCGCAGGCGGCGCCGACGGCGCCCGCTCCGTTCCAGGCCCCGGCTCCGGTCGCGGTGCCGTTCGCCGCTCGTGCGGCCATGCCCGCGGCAATGCCGACGATGGCGCCGACCACGGCCGCGACCGCGCAGCCGGCCGCCCTCTGGTCCGCGCCGATCGTCCACGGCCTGCCGTCGAACGGCTACGACCTTGCGCCCGCCGCCACCGAGCCGGCCCGTCCGGCGGCGCTGTGGGCGGGCGAACCCGGAGAGGATCTCGATCCGGGCGAATTCGTCTGGCGGCCCGAGCTCTCGATGGAGGGCGAGGTCGAGGTCGTGGTCAGCATTCCGCAGCAGATCGCCTACGTCTATCGCGGCGGCACGCTGATCGGCGTGACCACCGTCTCGACCGGGCGGCGCGGCCACACCACCCCGACCGGCAGCTTCCCGATCCTCGAGAAGCGCCGCGAGCATTATTCGAACCTCTACAACAACGCGCCGATGCCGTTCATGCAGCGGCTGACCTGGGACGGCATCGCGCTCCACGCCGGCCATATCCCGGGTACCCCCGCCTCGCACGGCTGCGTCCGGCTGCCGCTCGCTTTCTCGCGGCACCTGTTCGGAGCGACCCGGGTCGGCGCTACCGTCCACATCATCGGCGACGAGGCGAGAGCGGACACCGCACTCGCTCTGGCCCGCGGCGAGCCGGTGGCGCCGACGGCCCCGGCGGCGACGATGCCGATCGCGTCGGCGGCCTCGCCATGGGTCTTGCCGGCACGCGCTGAACAATAACGGTCCCCACCTGAAGGGCGCGGCTTCGATGAAGCCGCGCCCTCTTCTTTTTCCGGCGGTGGGCCTGGTCTTGACGCGAACGGTGACACCCTACTCCAGGCACCGGCCCTCGTTACGCTGGCGGCACGAAATCGCTGAGCAAGAGCCAAGGCGGGGCGCCGTGCAGATTATGAACAGCCGCCGGCGGCGGCCGTTCACGATCCACGAAGCACCCAGCCGACACAGCTATCGCGCCCGGCATAGCTTCTGCGGTCATGTAGAGCAGGCCTCCACAAGTTGGACAAAAATGCTGCTCGACCCACCGACCGGCATCGCCAATGCGCCGCCAACGCCTCGCTTCGCCCTCGATCGCCTGCACGGCCTCGTCGAGGTAGACCATGCGATACGCAAAGACGGTTCCCGTTGAACGCTGGCATTCCGTGCAGGCGCAGCCATAAACGCGTCGCGGCGCGCCGCGCAGCCGCGTGCGAAGGGCGCCGCAGGAACAGCGGGCGACGCGATCGACCGACACTTCGCTCACGCTCGCCTCGCCAGCAGCGGCACCAACGCTGCGAAATCGTCATCGAGATGCCCGCGATCGATTGCGCGGCGGAACAGCCGGTCGAAAGCATCCGCAACTCCGGCGTCGAGCCGCTTCTCGCGCACGATCTCCAGCAGGTGGTGAAAGGCAGCATGATGAGCACCGATCGACGCGAGCGTCTGCTCGTCACCCGCCAACCGGTCATCACGTGCCCGTGCGATCAGATCGTCGGTTGCCCCTTTGACCGTCGGGGCAAATCGAGGGATGTGGCGCGAGAACGTGTCGAGGTCGACACCCTCGGCCCCGCACACCGCGATCGCCTGGAGCGTACCGAACAGCTTGCCCCACATTTGCGCGAGGAGGGCGACATCGAGCGCGCAAGCGAGCCCGGGGTCGGTGCCGACATGCGTCGCGATGCCAAAGTCGATGACAGCCGGATGCGCCGCATCGAAGGCGCTTTTGGGTCCCGAATAAAGGAGGCTGGCCGCATCGGTGCCAATGAAATTGGGCGTCGACATGATCGCGCCGTCGAGGTAGCCGATGCCCCGCTCAGCCGACCATGCGTGGGCTTCCCGCGCCTGTGCGGGCGACCCCGACGTCAGCTGGACGACCGTCTTTCCGGCGAGCGCGTCGGCCGCCTCGGGCGCATGCAACAGTTCGTCCGACACGCGATAGTCGATGACGTTGACGATCACGACATCGCTTGTCGCCAGCGTGTCGGCGACGGACGGAAGGGCGACAGCACCCTGTTGCACCAGCGGCAGGCAACGAGACGCCGTTCGATTCCAGACGGCCACGTCGTGTCGCTGCTTCAGCAGTACCGATGCCAGCGCCGATCCCATTCGTCCCGTCCCGATCACGCAGATCTTCATTTCCTCGTCCTTCGTCCTGCACGCGGGCTTGCGCCACGCAGTTGGGCACGGCTGATAGGGCTGTATGAGAGTGCGTAAATTACGCACCTTGAAGTAAGGGCCTCACTGCCATGAAGCGGCTCCCCCCCGATGACTGCGGTTTCGCCGCCGCGCTCAACGCTGTCGGCGGAAAGTGGAAGATGACGATTTTATGGGAAGTCCATGCCGGCCCACGACGGTTCGGCGAGCTGCGGCGTTTGTTGCCCGGCATCAGCGAAAAGGTTCTGACCGAGCAGTTGCGACAGATGGAAGCCGACGGACTTGTTGCGCGCAGGGTCTACCCGGAAGTGGTGCAGCGCGTGGAATATTCGGTGACCGCCGTAGGACTCTCACTCCAATCCGCGATCAACGTGATGTCGGATTGGGGAAAGGAACATGCCGCCCGACTTGCAGAAACCGGCACGCGCAGGAAGCCGACGTGACCGCCCCCGAGGCGGAGGCGAGCGCATCCACTCACCTCATGGGCGGTGCGGCCCCGTTCCTTCGGGCAGCCCTCGTCATAGATCTCCCGCCCCAGGCGGACGCAGCCGGCATCGATGTCGACGAGCCGACGTTCATCGCAAACCCTTCGAGCGCGCCATGGCCGCTGACTCCGGAAGCGACGCGCACGTCCCGCGCATCACGGCGCTGCTGGGTTAGCGGACCCCGTCCGCGCCGTCGGCGCAAAGCTGGAGCGCTAGCGCGGCGGGCGGAACGGGAAGAACGGAGCGGTGGCCAGACCAGGCAGACGAATTAGCGTTGACTAATGAATTAGCGTCTACTAATTGGATGGCATGGATCAAGCCGCCGCCATCACCACCGCCATGCGTGCGCTCGCCGACCCGACCCGCCGAGCCCTCTTGGAGCGGGTCACGCGTTCCGACGAGATGACGGTTGCCGATCTCACGCGCGGCAGCGGAGTCACGCAGGGCGCCGTCTCGCAGCATCTCAAGCATCTGAAGCAGGCTGGGCTCGTCGCCGAGCGGCCGGCAGGCCGGAACGTCTATTATCGCGCGCAGCCCGAGGGGCTGAAGCCGCTGGTCGACTGGATGGATCATTACGCCGTCTTCTGGCGCGACCGTTTCGACAATCTCAAGTCCCTTCTGAAGGAGATCGACCCATGAGCAGCGCCGCATTGAAGCCGGACACCCAGGACATCGTCGTCGATTCCGTCTTTCCCCATTCGCCCGAGATGCTGTGGAAGACCCTGACGACCCCGGACCTGATGGGGCGCTGGCTCATGGAACCGACCGGTTTCGAGCCGGTCGCGGGCAAACGCTTCACCTACCAGACCAAGCCGGCCGGCCAGTGGGACGGCGTCATCCATTGTGAGGTTCTGGAGGTCGTCCCGAACCAGCGGCTGGTCCATACCTGGCAAGGCGGAAGCGACTCCAATGCCGACTACGGGTCGCGGCTCGACACGATCGTCACCTGGACGCTCACCGAAGTGCCGGACGGCACGCGTGTCCGGCTCGTCCATTCGGGCTTCTGCACGCCCCGCAACGATTTCGCCTACCGCAACATGAGCGGCGGCTGGCCGAAGGTGGTCGAGACGGTCGGCGCGCTTGCCGAAGTGGAAGCGAAATGACGTCTGTCCTCATTTTCCCGCTCAACCGGCATCAGCTCACCGCTGCCGCTGCGGCGCCGGCCCCGGAAGAGAGGATCCTCCATTGATCAGGCTCTATGGACACCCGGCCAGCACCTTCACCCGCAAGGCGCTGTGCACGCTGCACGAAATCGACCTGCCCTTCGATCTTCGTGTCGTCGATCTGCTGGGCGGCGAGCAGCACCAGGCGACGCATTTGGTGCGCCAGCCTTTCGGCCGGGTGCCGACGATCGACGATGACGGCTTCACGCTCTACGAGTCGCGCGCCATCATCCGGTATCTCAACGAGCGATATGGCGGCGGGCTCGTCCCCTCGGACGTGCGCGACCGGGCCCTGATGGATCAGTGGATCGACATTGCCTATTCCTACCTCTCGGCTGCGGCCTTGAATCCCATCCTGCACCATGTCTTCGGCTTCCCGCAGGAGGAGGCTGCCCTCGAGGCGTCGAACACGATGGTCGAACGGACGCTGGATGTGCTCGACGGCCGTCTGGCCGCCTCGCCCTATCTGGCGGGCGAGCAATTCTCGCTGGCCGACATCGTGTACCTTCCCGATCTGGACTATCTGATGGCCACGCCTCTCGCGGCGGCCATCTCGGCGCGCGGCAACGTCGCCTCGTGGTGGGCGCGATGCTCCGAACGCGCGAGCTGGCGCAAGGCGACGGGACAGGAGCCGGGCGCCATCGCGCAGCCCTTCGCGGAACCAACCGGCGCCGGCGCCTGAGGCGTCCAACCCTGCCCGCCGGTCAGCCGAGGCCCTCCCGCGCCGCCTGCTCGCGCAACTCCGCCAGCGCCTTCCGAACCAGCGGCCGGTTGGACGCCGCCTTCATCCAGCGCGGCAGCCGCGCCATCATCGTCAGGCCGGCGACCGGTCCGCGCTCGCGGAGGTCGGCGCCGAGCCAGGCCTCGAGCGCATCGAGATGCGCGACATTGTAGACCGCCAGAACGTGCGTTCCGACGCGGCGGGCGAGATAGAGACTGTGACCGCGACGGTAGAAAGCGCGCCAGAAACGACGTGCGCCTCGGGCCGCGTCCCGCGGCGTCAATGCCAGCGCGGGATGGCGGCTCACCTCCCGGCAGGTCGGGCACCGCACATCGGCTTCCAGATTGTCGCCGCCGCCGCCCCGGACCGCCTTGCCGATGTCGGGAAGCGGCGCGCCGCAGCGGCGATTGGGACATTTCGGCCGCGCCTTCGCAAGCACAAGCTCGCGCAGCCGGCGCCGGTTCGGTGTCGGCCCGCCTTCCGAATAGGCGCATCCGAGGCAGGTGAGCCGTTCCCCCGCCAGGCGCGCCGGCCCGTCGCAACGCGGACAATGGACCCATTTGAGATCCGCGAACTGAGACAGGCGAACGCCCGGATCGGTAGCCCGCAGCCGCGGAGCCGACATGTCCGAAGCCGGCAGCGGCGCCGAAACAACCGGTAGTTCCCCTTTGCCCATCCGCGCATTCTACGCACATTGCCATCGCGGGCGGTAGCGCGGATTGGGGCGCCTCACGTCCGGGCACACGAAGCGCTGCGGGCGGATGCGAACGGCAGCAAGTCGCGGCGGGAGACCCAACTCGGAGGCCCGACCCGGCGAGCGAGCCAACAAAAAAGCCCTCGGCAGACCTTCGTCTCGCCGAGGGCTTTTCATGGCGCGCCCGGAAGGATTCGAACCTCCGGCCCCCAGATTCGTAGTCTGGTGCTCTATCCAGCTGAGCTACGGGCGCGCGGGAGGCTGCGACATAGGGGCTGGATTCGGCGGGCGCAAGCCCCGACCGCAGCGGGTCCAGGCCGGAGTTGCCGGACGGCCGGACGGCGCATAGGGAAAGGCGGTGACCACATCCTCCTTCCCCGGCCGAACCGGTCTCGCCGCCTGCGCAGCGGCCCTCCTTCTCGCCGGCTGCGTGCGCGAGGACGGCTTTCCCTCGCTCGCGGTGCGGCCGGCCGAACGCGGCCTTTCGACCGCCGAGCCGGTGCACCCGCCCGTCGCGGTTCCATCGGAGCCGGCCCTCGTCCAGCGGGTCGCGGCGCTCCGCCAGCAGGCGGCCGAGGGTGATCGCGCCTTCGACGCCGCTTTCGGCCCCGTCACTTCGGCAGTGGCGGCCGCCGGCGATTCCGGGACCGAGAGCTGGGTCGCGGCCCAGCAGGCGCTGTCGCGGCTCGAGGCGGCGAGGGTCGGCACCGCCGGCGCACTTGGCGAGCTCGACCAGCTCGCCCTCGAGCGAGCCGCCGTAGCCACGAACGAAGGCGACTTCGCGGCGATCGAAGCCGCGCTGGCGGAGGTGGAAACCCTGGCCGCGGCGCAGCGGACACGCTGGGAGACGCTGAGGGACCGGCTGGCGAGGTGAGCCGGATGGCCCCGCCGCTCGGCAGCGAAACGGATCCTCAGTTCGACAAGCGCCTGCCGTCCGATCCGTCGCGCGAAGGTGCGGAACTGGGGCGGGCGGAATCGGGAGTTTTCGCCTAACCCTCCAGCGCGGCGGCGTGGCGCCGGGCATTCCCGACATAATGGGCGATTCCGGCGCGCATGTCGGCGATCTCCTCGGGACGGAGGTCGCGGACATATTTGGCCGGCCGGCCGGCCCAGAGCTGGCCCGAGAGGATCTTCCTGCCAGGCGTGAGCATGGCGCCGGCAGCGAGCATGGCGTCGCCCTCGATCTCGCAATCGTTCATCACGATCGCGCCCAGCCCGACGAAGGCGCGGTCGTGGAGAATGCAGCCATGGACCATCGCCATGTGGCCGATGAGGACGTCGGCGCCGATCAGAGTCGGCCAGCCCTGCTCGCGCCCCGGCTGCGGCGAGTCGCAATGGATGACGGTGCCGTCCTGAACGTTGGTGCGCGCGCCGATCCGGATCTGGTTGACGTCGCCGCGCAGCACGCAATTGTACCAGATGCTCGCCTCGGCGCCGATCTCGACGCGGCCGATCAGCCGCGACCCCGGCGCCACGAAGGCGGTGGAATGGACCTGAGGCGCATGGCCTTCGAAGGCGATCAGGGTCACGCCCGCCATTCCGCCCGGGCGATGCTGTAGATGATCACGGGGTTGAGCTCCGGGAAGCGCGGATCGTCATAGTCGAGCGCCTCGCGGCGGCGCATGCCGAGCCGCTTCATCAGCCCCCAGCTCGGCGCATTCTGATGGACGGTGATCGCCACCACCTGCTCCGCGGCGAGACGATCGAAGGCGAAGTCGAGCGAAGCGGTCGCCGCCTCCTTCGCATAGCCCTGCCCCCAGGCATCCTCGCGCAGGCGCCAGCCGACCTCATATTCACCCTCGATCGGGCTGCCGGGGCTGTCGGCGATCTTCAGGCCGCAAAAGCCGAGCAGGGCGCCGTCCGCCTTGCGCTCGACCGCCCAGAAGGTGAATCCGCGATCGACCTGCCAGCGCATCAGCCGGGTACGGATGATCTCGCGGATCTGATCGTCCGCCTGAACGCCGCCGAGCCAGCGCATCACCGGCTCGACATTGGTTTGGCGAATGAACGGATCGATGTCCTCTTCTCGCCAGTCGCGCAGGATCAGCCGTTCGGTCTCGATCATCGCAGCGCCGACGGCAGCAGGCTGCGATAGCTGATGATCGGCAGGATAGAGGCATGATCGTCGGTCCAGCCGCTGAAGCCCGGCCGGCTCTCGAGCATGGTCCAGTTGATGCTGTCTTCGCCGCTCAGGCGGACGAGCCGGTCGATGCTCTCGGGCTCGCGAGACAGGGCGATCCACACCGAGAGGGTCGCGTTCAGCATCTCCTCCTCCTCGGTCGGGACATATTCGAGCAGGGCCGTGGTCCAGCCGCCATGCTCGGCGATGTCGGCGATCACCGGCTGGAGGTCGAGATAGCGGTTGGAGATGTGGAACAGGACGATGCCCTGCGGCTGGACGGCGCGGCCATAGACGGCGAGCGCCTCACGGGTGAGCAGATGCATCGGCACCGAATCCGACGAGAAGGCGTCGATGGCGAGGACGTCGATCGAGTTGGCGGGCTGGTCTCGCAGGCTGATCCGCGCATCGCCGAGCACGACCCGGGCCTGCGGCGCGCATTGGCGAAGGAAGGTGAAGCGGTTGCGGGCGACCTCGACCATCGCCGGGTCGATCTCGAAGAAGGTCCAGCTCTGGCCGGGCCGGGCGTAGCAGGACAGGGTGCCGCTGCCGAGGCCGACGATCCCGATCCGGGCGCCGCCGCCATACATCGCGCCGGCATTGCTCAAGGCAAGGCCTACGCCGGAGCGCCTCGCATAATAGCTAGTCGGGATGGTCTCGAGCCCGGGCTCGAGATTCTGGATACCGTGGAGAGTGGTGCCGTGGGTCAGCACCCGGGCCGAGCCGTCGTAGCGCTCGCTGACTTCATAAACGCCGAAATAGGAGCGGGTGCGGTCGCCGGTGGTCGAGCGCTCGAGGGTGGACCAGCCGCCATAGCTCAGCATCAGCGCGGCAAGCGCCACCGCGAACGCCCAGGGCCGGCCGAGGCAGGCAAGCGCGAGCAAGGAGACGATGATGCTGCCGGCCATGGCCAGGCCCTGGTTCCCGCCGAGCAGGCCGCGCTCGACGGCGAAGGAGAGCAGCAAGGCGACCGCCGGAATCGCGAAGAGGAGGATGCGGCGGAGCCGGTCCGGCCACGGCACCAGCACATATTGCGGCACCAGCAAGGCGGCGGCGAGAACCAGCAACGGATGCTCGTACGCCCAATCGAACAGCAAGGGCGCGACGATCGCGCAGAACAGGCCGCCGAGCATGCCACCGAACGACATGGCGAGATAGAAACGGGTGAGATGGCCGACCGCCGGCCGGCGCCGGAACAGCTCGGCATGGAGCGCCACCGCGACGACGAAGAGGAGGAGCAGGCCCAGTGTCACGGAGAAGAAGGGATTCTGGGTGCCGCTGCTGAAGGCGAGGCCGCCGGCGACGAGGATGACGAGCGGCGCGATCAGGGTCAGGGCGTCGGCCGGCCCGCGCCGGTGCGCGAAGGCGATGACGTAGCTGAGCAGATAGAGGCCCAGCGGCAGCGCCCAGATGAGCGGCATGGCGACGATGTCGGTGGTGAGATGGGTCGTCGTCGACAGCATCAGCCCGGACGGCACCGCCGCAAGCGCGATCCAGTGCAGCACCTGGCGGGTAGTCGGCGCCGGCGCCGTCTCCTCCGGCGGCGCCTCGACGGCGTGGCTCGGCACGGTGAGCGCGCACAGGGCGACGAGCAGGACGAGCAAGGCGTAGATCGCGGTCCACAACCAGCTCTGCTGCTGCAAGGTCATCAGCGGCTCAACCAGCAAAGGGTAGGAGATGAGGCCGGCGAAGCTGCCGAGGTTGGACGCCGCATAGAGCGGATAGGGATCGCCGCGGCTGGTCTCGAGCGCGTACCAGCGCTGCATCAGCGGCGCCTGCGCCGAGACGATGAAAAAGAGCGGCCCGATCGAGGCGAAGAGGAACCAGGGCACCCACAGGGCCGGCTGACCCGAGGCCGGAGGCATGAGTTCGGCGAGGCCGATCGGCAGCCAGAGGGAGGCGAGGCCGAACAGGACGACGTGAACGCCGACCTGCACCTTCGGCCGCAGCCGGGCCACATAGTGGGCGTAGGCATAGCCGCCGAGGAGCAGCAGCTGGTAGACCAGCATCGCGCTGTTCCAGACCGCTGGCGCGCCGCCGACCCGCGGCAGCGCCATGCGCGCGATCATCGGCTGGGTGAGGAAGAGCAGGAACGACCCTGTGATGATCGTGACCAGGAACAATGGCCGCGCCCAGCGTTCGTTCATCCGCCCCGCGGTCATCCCGGTCGCCACGCCCGTCCCCCTTCAGGCCTGGAGCAGCCGCGCCGCGAGCGGCGCGTGATAGGTCAATATTCCGGAGCAGCCCGCCCGCCTGAAGGCCATCAAGGTCTCAAGCACCAGCGCATCGCGGTCCCCCGCCCCCGCGGCGGCCGCCGCCTCGATCATCGCATATTCGCCAGACACCTGATACGCGAAGACCGGCACGTCGAACCGCTCGCGCACCCGCCGGACGATATCGAGATAGGGCAGGCCGGGCTTCACCATGACATGGTCGGCGCCCTCCGCGAGATCCATCGCCACCTCGCGCAGCGCCTCGAGCGCGTTGGCCGGATCCATCTGATAGCTCTTCTTGTCGCCCTTGAGCAGCCCGCGCGAGCCGACGGCATCGCGGAACGGGCCGTAGAAGGCGCTCGCATATTTGGCGGCATAGGCCATGATCTGGACGTTGACATGGCCTTCCTGTTCGAGCGCTGAACGGATCGCGCCGACGCGGCCGTCCATCATGTCCGACGGCGCGACGATGTCGGCCCCCGCCTCGGCCTGGACGAGCGCCTGCCGGGCCAGCCGCTCGACGGTGACGTCGTTGACCACGTAGCCGGCCGCGTCGACGAGCCCGTCCTGGCCGTGCGAAGTATAGGGATCGAGCGCGACGTCGGTGAGCACGCCGACCTCCGGCGCCGCCTCCTTGGCCGCCCGGACCGCCCGGCAGATGAGGTTGTCGGCGTTGAACGCCTCGTCGGCGGTCTCGCTGCGCAGCGCCGGCGGCGTGTTGGGGAACAAGGCGATGCAAGCGATACCGAGCGCGCGGGCCTCGCGCGCCCGCTCGGCAATCTGGTCGACCGACCAGCGCGAGACCCCCGGCAGAGTGGCGATCGGCTCCTCGACACCCGTGCCTTCGCTGACGAAGAGCGGCCAGATCAGGTTGGACGGCGCAAGGCTCGTCTCGGCGACCAAAGCGCGGCTCCAGGCATGGGTGCGGGTACGCCGCAGGCGGAGCGCGGGAAAGGCTGCGTGGCTCATGTCGCCGGGAGGCTTAGAGCGCTTTCCGGGAAAGTGGAATTCGCTTTTGCGCGGCGGGGGACCCGAAGCTTCGATGGCTGGGCCGATGCGTTGTTCGGCGCGGCGCCGTGAACATTCCGGCCGCGTTGCGAGTTGGGGCGGGGTGAGTTCTTCCAGACCCGTCCCCCGCCAGGCCGTCCTCGTCGTCAACGCCCATTCGCGGCAAGGCGAGGAGAGGATGCGCGAAGCCGCCGACAAGCTGCGATCGGCGGGGATCGAGCTGCTCGAGGTCCACGCCGTCCGCGACCCGCGCAAGCTCATCCCCACCATGCAGGCGGCGGTAAGGAGCGGCGCGCCGATGGTGATCGTCGGCGGCGGCGACGGTTCGCTCTCCTGCACTGTCGACGAGATCGTCGACCGCGACTGCGTCTTCGCGTTGCTGCCATTGGGGACGGCCAACAGCTTCGCCCGCACGCTGGGAATCCCGCTCGATCTCGACGGCGCAATCCAGGTCATCGCCACCGGCCGGCGACGCCGCATCGACCTCGGCCTGATCGACGGCGACTATTTCGCGAATTGCGCCGCGATGGGCCTGTCGCCGATGATCGGCGAGGGCGTGCCGCACAAGCTCAAGCGCTGGCTCGGCCGCGTCGGCTATCTCCTGTGGGCGCTCTACTGCCTCGCGCGCTTCCATCCGTTCAAGCTGATCGTCGACGACGGCAAGGAACGGCACACGGTGTGGGCGACGGAAGTCCGCATCGCCAACGGCGCCTTTCATGGCGGCGTCGAGCTGGTCGAGAAAGCCGATGTCGCCAGTGGAGAGATCGTCGTCCAGGCGGTCACCGGCCGAAGCTCGCTGCGGCTGATCTGGGACTGGTTCGCCAAATATTGGAAGCTCCCCGCGCGCGACGCCGGCACGGTCGAATTCCATGGGCGCGAGCTGCGGATTGAGGCGAGGCCGCGCCAGCGCATCTCGATCGACGGCGAGGTTCTTGCCAAGACCCCGGTGACGGCGGCGGTCGCCCAGCGCGCGATCGAGGTGGTGGTGCCGGCCTGAACGGGACGAATTCCGCGCCCTACCCCCTCCCGATCACCCCAGCCGCGCCAGCGCGGCGCGGTAGCGATCGGCGTCGGAGGCCTTTTCGGCATGGTCGGCCCTCGCCTTCTCGACAGCCTCCGGCTTGGCCCGCTCGACGAAGCTCGGATTGGCCAGGCGCGCGGCCAGCGAGTCGCGTTCCTTCTCGGCCGCCTGCGCCGCCTTGGCGAGGCGCTGGCGCTCGGCCTCGATGTCGATCACGCCCTCCAGCGGCAGGATGAAGGTCGCTTCGTCGACGATCACCTGTGCGGCGCCGCCCTCGGGCAGATCGTGCGAGACCGATTCCAGCCGGGCGAGCCGGCGAAGGGCGGCGCCGTGGCGGTCGAGCCGCGCCCCGGTCGCCTCCGAGGCGTCCCGGACATGGAGCGCCAGCTTCGCCGCCGGCGGCACGTTCAATTCGGAACGGGCGGCTCGGATCGCGTTGATCAGCCGGATCAGCCAGTCGATCTCCGGCCCTGCCTCGGGATCGAGCGCCCGTGCGTCGGGCACCGGCCATTTCGCCAGGATGAGCGGATAGGCCCGATCGCCGAGCGCGTTCCACAATTCCTCGGTGACGAACGGCATGAACGGATGGAGCATGACCAGGATCTGGTCGAGCACCCAGCCGGCGACGGCGCGGGTCTCGTCCTGCGCCGGCGAAGCTTCAGCCAGGACCGGCTTGATGAGCTCGAGATACCAGTCGCAGAAGCCGTCCCACACGAAATGGTAGATGACGTTGGCGCTCTCGTCGTAACGTAATTCGGCCATGGCGATGTCGAGCGCCTGGACGGTCCGCACCGTCTCGCCGACGATCCATCGGTTGACGGGGAGCGTCGCCGCCGGCGGCTCCAGCGCGGCCGAGGCGCCGATGCCATTGGCCTGGCAGAAGCGGGCGGCGTTCCACAATTTGGTGCCGAAATTGCGGTAGCCCTCGACCCTCTTCTCGTCGAGCTTGATGTCGCGCCCCTGGCTTTCCATCGCCGCCAGGGTGAAGCGCAGGGCATCGGCGCCGTAACGGTCGACCAGACCGATCGGATCGACCGTATTGCCCTTCGACTTGGACATCTTCTGGCCCTTGGAATCGCGCACCAACCCGTGAAGGTACAAGGTCTTCCAGGGCGCCTTGCCCATGAAATGGTAGCCCTGCATCGCCATCCGGGCGTCCCAGAAGAAGATGATGTCGAACCCCGAAATGAGGACGTCGTTGGGATAGTGGCGGCGAAGCGTCTCGGTCTGTTCCGGCCAGCCCAGGGTGGCGAACGGCCACAAGGCCGAGGAGAACCAGGTGTCGAGCACGTCGGAGTCACGGCGCAGCGGGCGATTCCCGGCTTCGGCGCGCGCCTCGGCCTCGGTCTCGGCGACGAAGACATTCCCCTCCTCGTCATACCAGGCCGGGATCTGGTGACCCCACCAGAGCTGGCGGGACACGCACCAGGGCTGGATGTTCTCCAGCCAGTTGAACCAGGTCTTCTCCCAGGTCTTCGGCACGACCTTGATGTCGCCGCTGCGCACCGCCTCGATCGCCGGCTTGGCCAAGGTGGCGGCGTCGACATACCATTGGTCGGTGAGCCAGGGCTCGATGGCGACGCCCGACCGGTCGCCATAGGGAAGCTGGATGGCGCGGTCCTCGACCCGCTCGACCAGGCCCTCCGTCTCGAGCCGCTCGACGACCCGCTTGCGGGCATCGAAGCGGTCGAGCCCGACCAGGTCGGCCGGAACCAAGCCGTCGCGGGTCTGCACGGCCCGTGCCTCGGCATCGAGCATGTTGAGCATGTCGACCGGCTTCATGCCGGCGCGCTTGCCGACCTCGAAATCGTTGAAGTCGTGGCCCGGCGTGATCTTGACCGCGCCCGAGCCGAGCTCGGGATCGGCATGCGCGTCGGCGATGATCGGCACCAGCCGGCCGGTGATCGGCAGCCGAACGTTGCGGCCGATCAGCGCCCGATAGCGCTCGTCCTCGGGATGGACGGCGACCGCCATGTCGGCGAGCATCGTCTCGGGCCGGGTCGTGGCGACGTGGATGAACCCGCTGCCGTCCTCGAGCGGATATCTGAGATGCCAGAACTGTCCCTGCACCTCTCGGGTCTCGACCTCGAGATCGGAGATGGCGGTGCCGAACCGGGGATCCCAGTTGACCAGCCTCTTGTCGCGGTAGAGCAGACCGTCACGATAGAGCTGGACGAACACCTTGATCACCGCGGCGGAGAAGCCCGGATCCATGGTGAAACGCTCGTTCGACCAGTCGCAGGAGGCGCCGAGCCGGCGCAGCTGGCGGGTGATCGAACCGCCCGACTGCGCCTTCCATTCCCAGATATGATCGACGAAGGCCTCGCGGCCGATGTCGACCCGCTTGAGCCCCTGGCTCTCTAGGTTGCGCTCGACCACCATCTGGGTGGCGATGCCGGCATGGTCGGTCCCGACCACCCATAGAGCGTCCTTGCCCTGGAGACGGGCGTGGCGGGTCAGCACGTCCTGCAAGGTGATGTCGAGCGCGTGGCCGATATGGAGCGAGCCGGTGACGTTGGGCGGCGGCATGACGATCGTCCACGGCTGTGCCTGGCGGCGCTCGGGGCGGAACAGCCCCTCCTCCTCCCAGCGGCGGTACCAGCGCGCCTCGATCTCGGCTGGGTCGAACGTCTTCGGCAATTCAGTCATTCGGCGGCTTTAGCGGGAGATTGCCGGTTGTGAAGCCGCTGCCTTAGTCGTCCCACTGCACGAAGGACCTGATACCGCCGCGCAGCTGTTCATGCAGCGATTCACTGAGCACCGCCGCCGACGGACCCTCCTTCCCGGCCACCAGCTTGGGCTCCGCTCCGGAATTGTCGAACACCCAGGCTTGGTCGGCCATCCAGAAGAACCACGGAAATTCGCCGAAGGAGCGCCCGCGGCGCGAAGCGGCCTTGTCTAGCGGAACGTCGTGACCGCCCTTGGCGACGCGAAGGCGTATTCGCTCGAGCTGCCGCTGAAGCGTGTCGACATAGACGTAGATGAGCCGGACTTCGAAGCCGCGTTCCTTCGCCTTGCTGACGAGACGCCGATATTTGGAGGTGGAGAGGACAGTCTCGACGCCGATCGTCTGGTGCACGTCGATCGACGCGTCCAACCACTGCTCGATTCGCTTCACGGCGGCGAGATTGGCGGCGACGAGGTCCAGCCCCTCGCTGGTCTGAAGGCGCCGCGTCAGCAGATCCGGGTTGATGATCCAGACGGAGCCGTCAAATTCGGCCACGTCGCTTCGGCCATAGAGGGTACTCTTGCCCGATCCATTCGGGCCAGCCACGATCCACAGCCGCGGCGGCGCCTCCCCCTTGACGATCAATCGTCGTTCAGCGCGCGATTCTCCGCTCGCGCCCGACGCACGTTCGCCGCGAACGACGCCTGCAGGTCTGCAGCAAAGCGTGGACCGTCGGCGTCTATGACGCGCAGACGCACCTGCGTACCGTCGCGGCGCACGATCCGATATCGGGCCTTGTCGGGCTTGCCCGGATCGATGGGCCCTTCCACCTCCACCACCGTCTTGTCGGGCAGCCTTTTCGCCATGTCGGCAATATAGGCGATCGGCTCAGCGCTGCCCAGCCCCCTCCCCGCGCAGCCAGCGGTCGAGCCAGCCATGGACCTCGCGATACCATTGGATGCTGTTCTGGGGCTTCAGGATCCAGTGATTCTCGTCCGGGAAGACGAGCAGCCGCGAGGGGATGTTGCGGCGCTGGAGCGCGGTGAAGGCGGCGAGCGACTGGCTGTAGGGGATGCGGAAGTCGCGCTCGCCATGGATGACCAGCATCGGCGTGCGCCATTCGGTGACGAACCGTACCGGATTCCAGCGCTCCATCACCTCGGCGGCGGCGGGCTCGAAATAGGGACCGCCGAACTCCCATTCGGTGAACCACAATTCCTCGGTCTCGTAGGACATGGCCCGCAGATCGAAGACGCCGGCATGGTTGACCAGGCACTTGAACCCTTCGGGCCAGTTGCCGGCGATCCAGTTCATCATGTAGCCGCCATAGGAGCCGCCGAGCGCGCAGGCATTGGCGATGTCGATCGCCGGATCCTCGCGGCCCGCGGCGGCGAGGCCGAGGCGCAAATCCTCGAGCGGCGCGCCGCCCCAGTCGCGGTTGATCGCGTCGGTGAAGGCCTGGCCGTAGCCGGTCGAGCCGTGGAAATCGACGCTGACCGCGGCATAGCCCGGGGCCGCGAACAGCCAGGGATTCCAGCGATAGGACCAGCTATTGCCGAAGGAGCCCTGCGGTCCCCCATGGACGAGATAGGCGACCGGCAGCCGCCCCTCGGCTCCGGCCGGCTTGACGATCTGGCCCCAGACGGTGTCGCCGCCGGCGCCGGGGAAACTGAACCGCTCGACCTCGACCGGGTCGAGCCCGGCGAGCTTGTCGGCATTGACCCGCGTCAGCCTTGTCGAGCGGCCGCGACGATCGAGGCGGTAGAGGTCGTCCGGGGCCTGCAGGCTGTTGAGCGTATAGAGGACCGATCCGTCGCGGACCGGAACGACATTGCCCGCCGTTCCCGCCTGGGTGAGGCGGGTGACCCGGCCGCTCGGCACGTCGACCCGGAACAGCGGCGTGTCGAGCACGTCGCCGGCGGTGACGAAGAGGCTGCGGCCGTCCGGCGCCCAGGCGAGCGAGCCGACCGAACGATCCCAGTCGGCGGTGAGCGCACGGGTCTCGCCGGTGGCGAGGTCGCGCAGCCGGATCACCTGGCGATCGGCCTCGTAGGTCGGGCGCGCCATCGCGACATAGGCCAGCCAGCGGCCGTCGGGGGAGACGGCCGGGAGGTTGTCGAGCGCGTCATTGGCGTCGGTGAGGTTGGTCGGCGCCGCCGAGCCGTCGGCGGGAACGGCGAAGATGTCGAGATTGGTCGAGTTGGGCTCTCCCGGTCCGCCCTCGCGCAAGGTGAAATAGAGAATGCGCCCATCCGGGCTCCAGGCGATCTCCTCGGCGCCGCCGAACGGCTTTGAGGGCGAATCGCCGACGAGGTCGCGCGCCACCGGCGTGCCGCCGCCTTGCGGCCGGCCGTCGACCAGCGGGAAGGTGAAGATGCGGGAACGCACGCCGGGCTCGACCCAGACGTCCCAGTGCCGGACGAAGATCTCGTCATAGGCGCGGCCGCTGCCATGGCCCGGACCGGGCAAAGTCACGTTGGCGCAGCCGACATCGGCACATTCCATCGGCCGGTCGGCCCAGATCGCGATCCGGTCGCCGGCCGGCGAAAGGCGGTAGCCGGCAAGGTCGGTGCCGAGGTCGCTGACCCTCTCCGGGGTGCCGCCGGGGAGAGCCACCCGCCACAATTGCTCGCTGCCCGAGGCGCCGCTCAGATAGTAAAGGAAGCGGCCGTCGGCGGCGAATTGCGGGTCATGCTCGTTATGCTCGGCCGTCGAGGCGATCCGCACCGGCTCGGCGCCGGCACGGCCGAGGTCGAGCAGCCACAGATCGAGCCGGCCGCGATTGCCCTCGAGATCGGTCTCGCGAAGCTGATAGACCGCCCAGCGCCCGTCCGGCGACACGGTCGGAGCGGCGAGGCGGCGCATCGTGGCGAGATCGGTGGCGGTAATCGGACGGGCCGAGGCGGCCGAAGCCGAAGCGAGAGCGAGCGCGGCAAGGCTCGCGGCGATGAGCTTCTTCATGGGTTGGCGACCTAGCCCAGCGGCGCCGGTGCGGGCAAGGGCGCGGCGTCGCCGGCAGGTTTCGACGCCTATTCGTCGTGCCCTCGCCGCCTTCCCCTTGTCGTCACCCGGGGAGGATCAGAGATTTCGGCCGGTGATCCGGGCGATCTCACGGGTGACGAGCTGCTCGACGATCTCGGGGAGGTGCTCGTCGAGCCACGCCTTGAGCATCGGCCGCAGCATGTCCTTCACGACCGCTTCGAGCGCGCCGCTGTCGGCCGGCACCTCGGTGCGCTGGCGAAGCGCGGTCAAGGCGGCGAGGCGCTCGCGGCTGGCGGCGGCGGCATCGCTCGACAGCAAGGCCGTTTCCTCGGTCACCGGATCGTCGAGCTCGAGCACGTCCTCCTCGGCCGAGGCCGGCGCGGCCGTGGAGGCGCGCCGCGACCGGGCAGCGCCGGACGCGGCCGCACGGCCGTCCTCGGCGATCACGCGTTTGATGGAAGCCAGTATCTCTTCCATCGACGGGTCTTGCTGAATTTCCCCCATTCGAGGGCCCTATCTATCTGTCTGCTGAAACAATGAGGGCTCGCGAAATATGTTCCTCGCAGGGGCTTATCGCTTATTGTTCCGCCTCTGTCACGGGTGTGTTTGGCACCAGTTCGGTGATCGGGCTGACCGCGTCGGCGGGAACGGTGCGGGTCGAGACGGGGCGCGCCGGCGGCCCGTCGTCCCAGTCGTTCCAGCTGCGCGAATAGCGATCGTAATGATCGACCGGATCGTAGAGCGGCCCTGCATCGAGATTGAGATCCTCGGCCTCCGCCTGGCCCATCGTGTTGAGCAGCTGGAAGCCGGCGACATAGGCGTCGCGACGCGCCGTCACCAAGGCGACCTGGGCGTTGAGCAGCTCCTGCTCGGCATTGAGAACGTCGAGGACGTTGCGGGTGCCGACCGTCTGCTCCGCGCGGGTGCCCTCGAGCGCCAGATCGTTGGCGGCCACCGCCAGCTCATTCGATTCGATCGCCTCCTGCGCGGCCTGCCAGGCGGCGAAGGCGGCACGCGCATTGGCGACGACCAGCCGCTCGACACCGATCGACTGTTCGAGCAGCTGGGTCCGGAACGCCTGCGCCCGCCGCACCCGGGCCCCGGCCGCGCCGCCCTGGTAGAGCGGCACGTTGAGGGAAAGCCCGATTCCGGTGCTGGTCGTGCTGTTCGGCCCCAGCGGCTCGCCGGCGCCGGTCTCGTTGCTGCCGAGCGCGCTCAGATAGCGGGTGCTGCTGACCGCCGAGATGGTCGGCAGGCGCTCGCCGCGGACGGTGGCGACGTCGAAGCCGGCGGCACGGGCCTGGGCGGCGATCGAGGCGAGGTCCGCATTGTTCGACAGCGCGACACTGGCCGCATCCGCGGGGGCGCCGGGCAAGGGCGGCAAAGGCGGCGGTGGCTGCAGGTCGCCGGGCGCGTCGCCGATGACCCGCTGGAAATTCTCCTCGCTCGATTCGAGCTGACCGCGGGCGGTGGCGAGATTGCTCTGCGCGAGCGCCAGCCGCGCCTCGGACTGGGCGACGTCGGTCCGGGTGAGATCGCCGACCTCGAACCGGTCGCGGGTCGCCTGCAGATTGGTGTCGAGCACGCGGACCTGATTCTCGTTCAGCTGGACGATGCTGCGGTCGCGGATGACGTCCATATAGGCGGCTACCGCCTCGGTGAAGATATCGCCCTCGGTCGCGCGCAGGTCCGCGCGGCCCGCCTCGACCCGGGTATCGGCGGCCCGCACCGCGTTGCGGATGCGGCCGCCGGCGAAGAGCGGCACGCTCAAGTCGGCCCCGACGCTGAAATCCCGACCGTTCCGGCCCGGAAGGTTGCGGGTGAACACGTCCTGGTTGACGCCTGCGGTGATGTCGACCTGCGGCCGGCCCGAGGCGCGCGCGATCGCCACGTCCTCGTCGAGCGAGCGCACCTGCGCACGCTGCGCCATGATCGTCGGGTTCGCCCGATAGGTCAGAGCGAGCGCGTCGCGCATCGTCTGGGTCTCGGCATGGGCGATGCCGCCCGTCGCCAAGGCGGCCGCGCCCGCCGCGACCAGAAACCTTCCCCGCATTACGCCCTCGCTCCGTCTCTCAAAAACTGAATCCCCGCGGCTTCGCGAAGCCCGGAAGCACGGCGGCGGCGGCGTCGGCGAAGGCCGACGTGCCGAACGCGCCCGCCACCACCCGGCCGACGCAGAGCCGACTCACCCCCTGGTCGAGCAAGGCCAGGGCGACCTCGCCCCCGTCGGCGACCTGATCGACGATCGCCGGCGGCACATGCTCGACCGCCCCATCGATCAGGACGAAATCATAAGGCGCGCGGGCGCGATGGCCTTCCGCCAGCGGACCCTCGACGAGCTCCACGCCACTGCCTTCGAGCGCGGTGCGGGCGAAGGCCGCCAGCTCCGGCACCTCCTCGACGGCGACGACCGAGCCGACGAGCCGGGCTGCGACCGCGGCCGCATAACCGGTGGCCGCGCCGATCACCAGCGCCCGCTCATGGCCGCGCAGATGCGCTTCGGTGAGCATCCGGCCGAGCGCCATGGGCGAGTTGAGGTGTCGATCATGGCCGAGCGGGATCAGCGCGTCGGCATAAGCGAGCGCGCTACGATCCTCCGGGACGAAGCGCTCGCGAGGTACCGCTCCCATCGCGGCCACGACCCGCGGATCGTTGACGCCGGTCGTCCGCAGCTGGCTCGCCACCATCGCCCGGCGCATATGCTCGAAATTGTGCTCGGTCATCGTTCCACCTACTCGCACAACTGTCTTAGTTGCGCAACACACTTGTGGGCCCCTGCGGCTTTTATCGGCAAGGGCGCGCATCGCCAAGCGGAGAGTAGGAAGGTCATGCCACCCTCGAGCAGCAAGAGCCGTGCCATGATCAGATCAGGTGCCGCGCGACTCGACGACGCCTCCCAGGTGTCCGCTTCCGGACAGTCCTGTCCGCGATCGGACAGCCGTTCGGGCTCAGTCGCCAGGCCGAGTCCGGGAGCGGCGCAGCGCCTGCCATGCCAGCGCCAGCCAGCCGCCGATCATGAGACCGCCGCCCACGGGAGCCACCGCGCCGAGCCAGCGGGGCAGGCCAAGCGCCATCATGTAGAGCGATCCGGAGAAGATCAGCACGCCGATCCCGAGGCCGAGGGCCGGCACGGCCGGCCGGCGCAGCGGCAGCGCGGCGACCAGGAGCAGAGCGAGGGCCTGCCACATCTGATACTGGACCGCGGTCTGCCACCAGCCGGACTGCTGCGGCGAAAGGACCTCCTTCAGCGCATGCGCCGCGAAGGCGCCGAGGATGATGCCGGATCCGCCGAGTAGCGCACCTGCCACGAGGATCACGCGCCGGGACGAGCCGGAACGGGAGGGTGAAGCGGCGTCCATCGCGCGCTAGATGGCGCGCCGATCGTCCGGCCGCAACCGGCGAGCGCGACGGCAGCTAGAGCCTGTCCGGACCAGGTGGAGGCGCCGTGACGGAGCCGCTATCGGTTCAGGCCCAGGTGCGAGAGGGGAGCGATGCTCTAGGCGCGGCGGCGAGGGGGCATTAGAGGCGCAGCGATGTGCCAGGCCAAGCCGGAGCGGAGATGACGGGCAGCTTATCGCCGAGCACCGGATCGGCCCAGGACGGACCGTTCGACCGCGGGCTGCGGCGGCTGCGCCGCGATCGCGCCGCCGGAAGCGGCGGCGATACCTTCTATCTCCACCATCGTGTCGCCGACGAGCTGATCGAGCGGCTGGACCTCGTCCGCCGCGATTTCACCGACGCGCTCGATCTCGGCAGCGGCGATCTCTATCTCACCCGCCGGCTGCGCGAGCGCGGCATCAGGGTCGTTGCGGCCGATCATGGCGCCCTGTTCGCCGCGGCGGCGGACGTCAGGTGCGACGAGGACCGCCTCCCCTTCGCCGACGCCAGCTTCGACCTGATCGTGTCGGTCGGCACGCTCGACAGCGTCAACGACCTGCCCGGCGCGCTCACCCTGATCCGGCGGGCGCTGCGGCCCGACGGTTTGTTCCTGGCCGCTTTCGCCGGCGCCGGCAGTCTGCCGCGCCTGCGTTCGGCGATGCGCGCCGCCGACGAGGCGGAGGGCGGCGCGGCGCCCCGCATCCACCCGCAGATCGACGTCCGCGCCGCCGGCGATCTGCTCGGCCGCGCCGGCTTCGCGCTGCCGGTGATCGACGTCGAGAGCGTCACCGTCCGCTTCGCCGCGCTCGGCGGGCTGGTCCGCGACCTGCGCGGCATGGGGGCGACCAACATCCTGCTGCAGCGATCGACGCGTCCTCTGGGCCGGCTGGCTCTTGCTGCCGCTCATGTCGACTTCGCCGCCGCGGCCGATGCCGACGGCAAGACCGCGGAGCGATTCGAGATCATCCATGTCAGCGGCTGGGCGCCGTCCCCCGACCAGCCGCGGCCGGCCCGGCGCGGCAGCGCCGCGGCCTCCCTCGCCGAGGCGCTGCGGTCGAAGGGCTAGAGCAGGCGCTCCAGCATCGCGACCAGCGGGCGGTCCGCGGGCGGCATCTCGTCGGGCACCATCTCCGCCGGCCGCAGCCATTTGAGGGCGCTCGCATCGAGCGGGCGCGGGTCGCCGCTCCAGACGCGGCAGAGATAGAGAAGCAGGATCATGTGGGCGCCGCCGACCGGCGCACTGGCGAAGCAGGCGGGAACGAGGTCGGCGGGAGCGACCCGGATCCCGAGCTCCTCGTCGAGCTCGCGGGCGAGCGCCGCCTCGGGCAGCTCGCCGGGCTCGACCTTGCCGCCGGGAAATTCCCAGAGCCCGGCCATCGACCGGCCCGGCGCGCGCTGCTGGAGCAGGACCCGCCGGCTCTCTCCGATCAGCGCCGCAGCCACCACCGTCATTGTCGGTTTTTTTTGCAACTGAGCGCTCCGAGGTAGGGTTTCATTAACTTCCGCGGCCTTATTTCACCGTCACGGGTCAGTGTAGCCCGTGCTGCGGGATGACCAGACGATGCGGCGTCTACTCGACCTATTCAAGAACGACCAGGGCGCTACGGCCGTCGAATATGGCCTGATCCTCGCCATGGTGTTCCTGGCCATGGTCGGCGCCGTCAATCTCTTCGCGACGACCACGATCGACATGTGGGACAATGTGTCGAACGAGGTGCGGGGCGGCTGACGTATTAAATATTTGGAAACCTCCCCAGCCTAGAAGGAAAGCTCGCTGACCTGTCAGAATATAGTGAGGGCGGCGGGAAGTGTGGACTTCCAGAGTGGAACCAAGGAGACCGGAAATGTACTTCATTCGCAAGCTGATCAAGAACAACAAGGGTGCGACCGCCATCGAATACGGCCTGATCGCCGCTCTGATCGCGGTTGCCGCCATCGCGGCCATGAAGGGCCTCGGCAGCAGCCTGAACGCGACCTTCAACAGCGTCGCGACCGAGATGTCGGCCGACTAAGCCAACATTTCGATCGAAAGGAATGGGCGGCGGAAGCAATTCCGCCGCCCTTTCTCATTGAGCAGCAGCCGCGCCGCGAAGGACGCTCAGCGGCTTCCCCAGACGACCAGCTTGACCCGCTGCCCCCGCTGCAGCGAGTCGCCGGCGGCCAGGCCGTTGAGGATCCGGAATCGCTCCACCTGATAGCTGTCATAGGCCATGCGCCGGGCGAGGCTGTCGACCGAGTCGCCGGCGCCGACGGTGACGATGTCGATGACGCGCGGACGGATCGCCGCCGCCTCCTGCGCGGTAAGCCGCCGCAGCGACTGGACCATGGTCGAGAACGGCCCCAGCCCCTGCCCTGCCGGCGTCACCGTGACGAAATGAAAGGCGCGGTCGCGGGCGAACTCGTAGGCGAAGACGGTGACGTCGAGCATCCCTTGCTGCGCCTGCATGCGCGCCGTCGCGGTCGCCGCGCGCAGCCCGTTCACCTGGGTGGTGCGGGTCTGCGGGACCTGGACCTGACCCTGCTGCCCGGCCAGCGCCTGGAAGACCCGGCCGATATAGGCATCGAGATTGCCGTCATAGGCGCCCGTTGAGAACTGCGCCTGTCCGGACGTGCCGGCGATCGAGACGGCGCGTCCGCCATTCTGGATGCCGAAGCCTTGGGGGACGGTGAAGGCGAGCCGCAGATCGGGGTGGCGGAAATCGCGTCCGTCGATGACGCCCTGGGCCGGGTCGTCGTCGAAGATCATGCCGTCCAGCGCCTCGAGATGCTGGTCGCGATTGACCAGGCCCTGGCCGGCGCGGCCGGTCGCCCGGGCCCTGTCCGTCGCCCGCCCGACCCGCTCGCTCGAGAGGGGATGGGTGCGCGCCCAGGAGGGCACCGCCCGGGCATCCTGGTCGCGGCCGACGAAGCGCGTCTCGAGATCGGTCCAGGCACCGAGCGAGGCGAGCATTCGCGGCGATTGGAGCGGATCGTAGCCGGCGCCGCTCATGGTGCGCACGCCGAGATCGTCGGCCTCCAGCTCCTGGCTTCGCGAATAGCTCAACGTCCAGATCTGCGCCCCCTGGGCGGCGATCTGGGCGAGATCGCCCGAGCCGCTGACCGCGCCGAGCAGCGCCGCGCCGAGCTGCGTCCAGAGGCTGCGATTCTGGCGCTCCGCACTGTGATCGGCGGTGATGTGCCCGGCTTCGTGGCCGAGCACCGAAGCGAGCTCGGCCTCGCTGTTCATCAGGCCCAGCATTTGCCTGGTGATGTAGATATAGCCGCCGGGGACGGCGAAGGCGTTCATCACCGGCGAGTTGAGGGTGGTAAAGCGGAAGCCGCCCGGCGCGACGCCGCTCTGGGCCGCGATTCGGCCGCCGACCGCCGAGACGTAGGCCGCGCGGCGGCCGCTTTCGGCGCCGCCGAATTCGGCGAGCACCTGCTCGTGCTGCTGGGCCGCCTGCTGGGCGATGCCGGGGGCGATCGACCGGGTGTCGCCGCTGCCGACCAGCCCGGAGCTGGCGCAGCCGACCGCGGCCAGCGAGAGGGTGACGGCGAGGAACGCTTTAAGCCTCAAATCGGAACTCCTTACAGGGACGAAACTGCCGGCCGGAGAACCCGGCGACGAACGCGAAGTTCCGGCAGACAAAGGCGAGCGCGATCATCCGGCGCGTGCGCGCGCCGCCGACGCCATCATCCCCGCTTTCCCTCACGCCGCGCCTGCATTACCTGCGGCGCATGGCCCTGACCGCGCTCGACATCCTCGTCCTCCTGCTCGTCGGAGCCGGGATCCTGTTCGGCTTCCTGCGCGGCTTCGTCGCCGAGCTGCTGTCGCTGATCGCCTGGATCCTGGCGATCGTCGCGCTCTTCTATTTTCACGCTCCGGTCGCTGCCCTCCTCGCCGGGCCGGTCGGCAGCGGCGCCTGGCTGCTCGCCTTCGCCCTCGTCTTCGGCCTCGTCTTCCTGCTCGGCAAGCTCGCCTCGCGCCGCCTCGGCAGCCGGGTGCGAGGCTCGGTCGTCGGCCCGATCGACCGGGTGCTCGGCGCCGGCTTCGGCGCGCTCAAGGGGCTGATCGCGGCGACCCTGCTCTATCTCGCGCTCAACTTCGTCTACGACATGATCTGGGGCCGCGCCGCGGCCCGTCCGGAATGGATGTCGAACTCGCGCACTTATGCCCTGCTCCACGCCAGCGGCGAGACCATCGTCGACGTGGTCGAGTATCAGCGCGGACCGGACCCGGAGGCCAAAAGCCGGCCCAGCCAAGACCAATGATCGACATCCGGCTCCACGACACGATGGCGCGGGAGAAGCGCCTGTTCGAGCCCGCCGATCCCGGCCGGGTGACGATGTACGTTTGCGGACCGACCGTCTACAATCGCGCCCATATCGGCAATGCCCGCCCCGCCGTCGTCTTCGACGTGCTCGCCCGGCTCCTGCGCCACGTCTACGGACGGGACAGCCTGGTCTATGCGCGCAACGTCACCGACGTCGACGACAAGATCATCGAGGCGGCACGCGCGGAAGGAGTCGATCCATCGGCGATCACCGACCGGTTCGAGCGCTTCTACCTCGACGACATGGGCGCGCTCGGAGTCGCGCCGCCGACCATCGCGCCGCACGCGACCGAGCATGTCGCCGAGATGGTCGCGATGATCGGCCGGCTGATCGAGGGCGGCAACGCCTATGAGGCGGATGGTCACGTCCTCTTCCACGTCCCGTCCGACCCGGCTTATGGCGCGCTGGGCCGGCGCGACCGCGAGGCGATGATCGCCGGCGCGCGGGTCGAGGTCGCTTCCTACAAGAAGGATCCCGCCGACTTCGTGCTGTGGAAGCCGTCGTCCGAAGGCGTAATCGGCTGGGATTCGCCCTGGGGCCGCGGCCGCCCGGGCTGGCACATCGAATGCTCGGCGATGATCGAGCGCCATCTCGGCCGCACGATCGACATTCATGGCGGCGGGCTCGACCTCATCTTCCCTCACCACGAGAACGAGATCGCCCAGAGCCGCTGCGCCCATGGCGGCGCGCCGCTCGCCCGCTACTGGGTCCATAACGGCTTCCTGTCGATGGCCGGCGGCGAAAAGATGTCGAAGAGCCTCGGCAACGTCGTCAGCGTGGCGGACCTGCTCGCCGAGGGCCATAAGGGCGAGACTCTGCGCTTCGCCTTGCTCTCCGCCCATTACCGCCAGCCGCTCGAATGGTCGTTCTCGCTCATCGCCCAGAGCAAGGCGACGCTCGACCGGCTCTACCGCACCGCCGGCGATGCCGCGCCGGGCACCGTCGACGCCGGCGTCGTCGAGGCGCTGGCCGACGATCTCAACACGCCTCTCGCGCTGGCGCGCCTGTCGGCGATCGAGGATGCGCCGGTTCTGCGGGCCAGCGGCGCTCTGCTCGGGCTGCTCGGCGAGACGCAGGTGAGCTGGTTCCAGGGCGAGGGCGATGCGCGCATCGACGGCCTCGTCGCCGAGCGGACCGAGGCGAAGAAGCGCCGCGACTTCGCGGAGGCCGACCGGATCCGGGCGGTGCTGGCCGACGAAGGGGTCCTGCTCGAGGACGGCCCCGCGGGCACCACCTGGCGCCGGGCATGATGCGGGCCCCGAGGCTATAGCAGAGTCTTGAACGGCGGCTGGACCGTCGGCTCCGACCGCCTTCCCGCGCTCGCCTGGCTGGCGACGAGGGCGGTCGGGCCGAGCGCGATCGCGGGACCGACGAGGGCGAGCTCGATCCTCTTCCGGTGGGACATGATGTAGCGGGCGGAGGGGCAGCCAGTGCCGGCTCGTCCGCGAATCGTTTGCGATCCGCTGTTCCCGGCCTACATGCACGACATGGGCGAGCGGAAGGAAGGGATGGCGGAGGCGGCGCGGCAGCAGCGATCCACGATCGCGACCCTGTGGCTGATCCTTGCCGCCATCTTCGCGCATGCGCTGCTTCCGGTCGGCTCGCCGATCGAGAGGATATCCGGTTCGGCCTTCAGCGCCGCCACGTCCGACGTCTCGCTGGCACCCGGCCGCGCGCTCGCCGCGGAGGAAGAGGACACGCTCGGCGACTTGGACGGCCCCGCTCCGGCGGCATGGCCGGATCCGATCGCGGCGATGTCCGCAGTGCCGCAGGCACCGATGCCGCAGCAACCTTTCCTTGCCGGCCTGCCGGCCTCGCCGCCCGGGGCCCGGCCTTACGCGCCGCGCGCACCGCCGCTTTCCTGATCTTCCGACGTCCGGCCGCGCGCCAGCGCGGCCGGCGCCGTCACGATTTGCTCCTCATCCTCTTCGTTCGTCGCGCCCGGAGGAAAGATGGAGAACGGATCGGATCGGATGGACGTTTGGGTTGCCGCGGTCATCCCGCGGCTTAAGGGTGAGCCGTCGCCGCCGCGGGTACGTGCGCGGATGAGGAGAAAAGGTGACCGATCAGGGCCTTATGTGGCTGATGCTTGCGCTTCCCTTCGCCGGGAGCCTTGCCGCCGCCTTCCTTCCCGTCCACGCCCGCAATACGGCCGGCGTGCTGGCGGGGGCCGTGGCCCTTGGCGGCACCCTCGTCGCCATCCTCCTCTACGCGCGGCTGCCGGCCGGAACGGCGCTCCGTTCGGAGGTCGAATGGCTGCCGTCGCTCGGGCTCGACCTGCTGATCCGGCTGGACGGCCTTTCCTGGGTGTTCGCCTTCCTGGTGCTCGCCGTCGGCTTGCTCGTCGTCATCTACGCCCGCTACTATATGTCCGCCGAGGATCCGGTCCCGCGCTTCTTCTCCTTCCTGCTCGCTTT
Source organism: Sphingosinicella terrae (assembly GCF_003347635.1). Classification (GTDB taxonomy): domain Bacteria; phylum Pseudomonadota; class Alphaproteobacteria; order Sphingomonadales; family Sphingomonadaceae; genus Allosphingosinicella; species Allosphingosinicella terrae. The sequence continues at coordinate 62,861 of NZ_QDFY01000001.1, read as the reverse complement.
CATGGGCTCGATGCTCGGGCTGGTCATGTCGGGCAACCTAGTCCAGCTCGCCTTCTTCTGGGAGATGACCAGCCTCTTCTCCTTCCTCCTGATCGGCTACTGGCATCACAATCAGAGCGCCCGCGACGGCGCGCGCATGGCGCTCATCGTCACTGCGGCCGGTGGGCTGTGCCTGCTGCTCGGGGTGCTGCTGATCGGCAAGATCGCGGGCAGCTACGATCTCGACATCGTCCTCGCCTCGGCGGACGCCATCAAGGGCAGCCCTCTCTACGCTCCGGCGCTGATCCTGATCCTGATCGGCTGCTTCACCAAGAGCGCGCAATTCCCGTTCCATTTCTGGCTGCCTCACGCCATGGCCGCGCCGACTCCGGTCTCCGCCTATCTCCACTCGGCGACGATGGTGAAAGCGGGCATCTTCGTCATGATCAGGCTCTGGCCGGTCCTCGCCGGTACCGATCTTTGGTACACGATCGTCTCCACCACCGGTCTGGCGACTTTCCTGTTCGGGGCCTGGTCGGCGATGTTCCAGCAGGATCTCAAAGGCCTGCTCGCTTATTCCACGATCAGCCATCTCGGCCTCATCACCCTCCTCCTCGGCCTCGGCACGCCGCTGGCGGCGGTCGCGGCGATCTTCCACACGCTCAATCACGCCACCTTCAAGGCATCCTTGTTCATGGCCGCCGGGATCGTCGACCACGAGACCGGCACGCGGGACCTGCGGCGGCTGAACGGGCTGTTCCGGTTCATGCCGATCACCGCCACCCTTGCCATGGTCGCGGCTGCGGCGATGGCGGGCGTGCCCCTGCTCAACGGCTTTCTCTCCAAGGAGATGTTCCTTGCCGAGACGCTGGAGACGCACAGGGGCACGATCTTCGATCAGGCGCTGCCGGTCCTGGCGACGCTCGCGCTGGCGTTCAGCGTTCTCTATTCCGTCCGCTTCATCCATCAGAGCTTCTTCGGGCCGCCCCCGGTCGGGCTGGAGCGCGTGCCGGACGAAGCGCCCCTCTGGATGCGGCTCCCCATCGAGATCCTCGTCCTCACCTGCATTGTCGTCGGGGTCGCTCCGGCCGCGACCATGGGCCCGTTCCTCGACGGCGCCGCCCGATCGGTGCTGCAGGAGCGCACCCCGGAATATAGCCTCGCCGTCTGGCACGGCTTCACGCAGCCGCTGCTGCTGAGCCTCGTCGCCTTGGGAGCCGGCACCGCCGGATACCTGCTGCTCCGCCGCCATCTCAATCGGCGCGACAGCGCGCCGCTGATGCGACGGCTCAAGGGCCGCAAGCTGTTCGAAGCCACCCTTGCCGCGATCATCTCGGTCGCCCGCCGGCTCGAAGGCCTGCTCGGCACGCGCCGGTTGCAGACCCAGCTGCGGCTGCTGGCGGCGATCGCTCTTCTGGCGGCGTGGCTCCCCTTCATTCGCGACGGCTACAGCCTCGGCAGCCGTCCCGGAACGCTCGTCGACCCCGGATTCGCGATGATCTGGATCGTCGGCGCCGCCTGCGCGGTCGGCGCGGCCTGGCAGGCCAAATATCACCGGCTCGCCGCCCTCATCCTGATGGCGGGCGCCGGCCTCGCCTGCTGCATCAGCTTCGTCTGGCTGTCAGCCCCCGATCTCGCCATCACCCAGCTGCTCGTGGAGACGGTGACGACGGTCCTCCTGCTGCTCGGGCTTCGTTGGCTGCCGCGGCGGCTGAAGGAAGTGTGGCCGGAAGGGCGGACGCCCTGGCGCGTCCACCTGCGTCGCGGCGCCGACCTCACCATCGCCATCGTCGCCGGCGCGGGCATGGCGCTGCTCGCCTTTGCCGTGCTGACGCGGACGCCGCCGGACGCGGTGTCGCGCGATCTCGTCATGCGCGCTTATCCGGAAGCCGGGGGCACCAACGTCGTCAACGTCATCCTGGTCGATTTCCGTGCCTTCGACACGCTCGGCGAGATCGGCGTGCTGGCGATCGTCGCCCTTACCATCTTCTCGCTGTTGCGGCGCTTCCGCCCGGCCGCCGAGAGCGTCGCCACGCCCGAGCAGCAGCGGATCCAGAACGCCTTCGACGAGGCGCACGAGGAACGCCGGGTCGGCGACACCCTGAAGGACTATATGATGGTGCCGCGCGTGGTCATGCAGTGGCTGTTCCCCTTCATCCTCGTCCTCGCTTTCTACTTTTTCGTCCGCGGGCATGACATGCCCGGCGGCGGCTTCGCGGCGGGGATCACCCTGTCGATCGCGCTCATCCTGCAATATATGGCGCTGGGCACGCGCAAGGCCGAGGATCGGCTCCGGGTCCGCCCGATCCGCTGGATCGGACTCGGGCTGCTCGTCGCCTGCGCCACCGGCGCTGCGGCGATGCTGTTCGGCTACCCGTTCCTGACCTCGTCCTTCCAGTATCTGGAGCTGCCCGTCCTCGGCGCTGTCCCGCTCGCGAGCGCCCTCCTGTTCGACACGGGCGTGTTCCTGCTCGTCGTCGGCGCCACCGCCCTAATCCTGGTCGCGCTGGCCCACCAGTCGATCCGCCGCCCGCTCGGGCGCTCGACGCAACCCGAGGCCGTCAAGGAGGACTGATGGAGATCGTGCTCGCCCTCGCCATCGGCATCCTGACCGGATCGGGAGTCTGGCTGATCCTGCGCCCGCGCACCTTCCAGGTGATCGTCGGACTGTCGCTCCTTTCCTATGCCGTCAACCTGTTCATCTACGCGATGGGAAGGCTGCGGGTGGACGCGCCTCCGGTGGTGGGACGCGGAGGATCGGCGGACCCGTCGCAGCTCGTCGACCCGTTGCCTCAGGCCCTCGTCCTCACCGCGATCGTCATCTCCTTCGCGATGACGGCGCTGCTGCTCGTGGTCCTGCTCGCGTCGCGCGGCCTCACCGGCACCGACCATGTCGACGGCAAGGAGCCCGATTGATGGGTGCCTGGAGCGATCAGCTGATCGTCGCGCCGATCCTCGTTCCGCTCGCCGCCAGCGGGCTGCTGCTCCTGCTCGAGGAACGGCAGAAGACGGCGAAACGCGTCATCAGCGCAGTGGCGACCCTGCTCCTCGTCCTGATCTCGTTCCTCCTGTTCCAGGGCGTGGTCACCGCCGGCATGGACGGCGCACCGGTGACCCGCACCTATCTCGTCGGCGATTGGCCGGCGCCGTTCGGAATCGTGCTGGTGGTGGACTGGCTGTCGGTGCTGATGCTCACGCTGACCGGCATCCTCGGATTCACGTCCTTCCTCTATGCGACCGCCCGATGGGATGCCGCCGGGCCGCGCTTCCACGCCTTGTTCCTGCTGCAGCTGGCAGGGCTCAACGGCGCCTTCCTGACCGGCGACCTGTTCAACCTGTTCGTCTTCTTCGAGGTGCTGCTCGCCGCCTCCTACGGCCTGATGCTGCACGGGTCCGGCGAGGCCCGGGTCAAGGCCGGACTCCACTATGTTTCGATCAACGTCGCCACATCCCTGCTCTTCCTGATCGGCGCCAGCCTGATCTACGGCGCCGCCGGTACGCTCAACATGGCCGATCTCGCGACCCGGATCCCGGCCATCCCGAGATCGGACCTCGCCCTCTTCCAGGCGGGGATGGGCATCCTCGGCATCGCCTTCCTGGTCAAGGCCGGCATGTGGCCGCTCGGCTTCTGGCTGCCGTCCACCTACTCGGCGGCGACCCCGCCCGCCGCCGCCCTCTTCGCCATCCTCAGCAAGGTCGGCATCTACGCGGTGCTTCGGGTCTATCTGCTGCTGTTCGGCACGACCGACAGCCCGATGCCGAATTTCGGCGGGGAATGGCTGCTCTACGGGGGAATGGCGACGATCGCCTTCGGAACGATCGGGCTGCTCGCCGCCCGCACCCTCTCGCGCCTCGCCGGCTTCAGCATCATCATCTCGTCGGGCACCCTGCTTGCGGCGCTCGGATCGGGAGAGGGCGCGGTGCTGGGGGCGGTGCTCTTCTATCTGGTCAGCTCGACCCTCGCGCTCAGCGCCTTCTACCTGCTCGTCGAGCTGGTCGAGCGCCAGGAGACCGGGCTTGTGCCTTCCGCCGTCGCCGAACCGGTGTTCGACGACGAATATGTCGGCACCCAGAGCGCCATCGATGATGGCGAGGTCGGGATCGTGATTCCGGCGACGGTGGCCATCCTCGGCGGCGGATTCGCCTTCTGCGCCTTGCTCCTCGCCGGGCTTCCGCCGCTGTCGGGCTTCATCGCCAAGTTCGCGATCATCGACGGCCTGCTCGGGCTCGACGAGCGTATCGCAGCCTCGACCTGGACGCTGATCGCCTTGATCATCCTTTCGGGGCTCGCCACCCTGATCGCCACCACCCGCGCCGGCATCGACCTCATCTGGGCGCCCTCGGACAAGCCCCAGCCCGTCCTGCGCATCGCCGAGGCGGCGCCGGTGGGGCTGCTGCTCGCCATCTGTCTCGCCTTGATGATCTTCGCCGGACCGGTGATGAACTATATGGAGCGGACCGGGCGCTCTCTCGAGGATCGCGAAGGCTATATCCGGTCGGTCGCCGGCGCCGCGCGAGCCCACCCGCCGGCGGGGCAGCCATGACCCGCTGGCTTCCCAACCCCGTCCTGACGGCCGCCCTGCTCGCCATGTGGCTGCTCCTCAGCCAGTCGCTGTCGCCGGGCCAGGTCCTGCTCGGCGCGATCGCCGCCTTGCTCGCCGCGCTCGGACTGGCGGCGCTTCGCCCGGAGCCGATCCGGGTGCTCGCGATCCGCCCTGCGATCAGGCTGGCCGGTCTCGTCCTCGCCGACATCCTCCGATCGAACCTGGCGGTGGGCCGGATCGTCCTGTTCCGGAAGAGGGAGACGGTGTCGGGCTTCGTTCGCATCCCCCTCGACATGACGAACATTCACGGACTGACCGTGCTCGCCTGCATCATCACCGCGACGCCGGGAACCATGTGGGTCCGTTTCGACCGAGCGACCGGGGCGCTGATGATCCACGTCCTCGACCTGGTCGACGAGGAAAGCTGGGTACGCCTGATCAAGGACCGCTACGAGTGCCTGCTTCAGGAAATCTTCGGGCCATGACCAATCTCATCCTCGCCTGGGCGATCACCACCGCGCAGATCCTGCTCAGCCTCGCCATGGCCTGCGCCGTCTGGCGGATCCTCGCCGGGCCGCGCGCCCAGGACCGCGTGCTCGGACTCGACACCCTCTACGTCAACGCGCTGCTGCTGCTGCTGACCTTCGGCATCCAGACCGGCCGGACGCTCTATTTCGAGGCGAGTCTGATCATCGCCTTGCTCGGTTTCGTCGGTACGGTCGCTCTCGCCAAGTTCCTCATGCGCGGCGAGGTGATCGAATGATCCAGGCACCCGATCTTCCCGTCTGGGCCGCCTTGCTCGTCGGCCTGCTCGTCCTCGCCGGCGCGGCCGTCACCCTGGTCGGCTCGCTTGGCCTGCTGCGCCTGCGCAACTTCTACCAGCGCGTCCACGCGCCGACCCTCGGCACCACGCTCGGGACCTTGCTGATCGCCTTGAGCTCGATCGTCTGCTTCTCGGTGCTCCGCTCGCGGCCGGTGGTGCACGAGCTGCTGATCGTGGTCTTCGTCACCCTGACCACGCCGGTCACCCTGATGCTGCTCGCCCGCGCCGCCCTCTACCGGGACCGGATCGCGGGCAGCACCGACGTGCCGGCCGCCGAGCTCGAGCCGACGGAGCGTTGACGGCGAAGGAGGTCCGGCGGTGTCCGGTCCCGGACCCTGCGCCCGGGCAATGGATTGCCGGCCCCGACCGTCAAAACTCAGGCCGCCCGGGCCCTGCAAGGCAGCCCTGAATCGTCGTCATTGGCAGCGACGTCCTTGCACGAATCGGACGCCGTCGTCCGGCGCGAGCGCGGCCGGTGTCGAGCCCGCCGGAGAGGGCGCAGCGCACGCGCTCGGTCAGCGCCCGCCAGCCGGTGCGGAGTCCGGCGTGCTGGCCATGGGACGATCCGGCACGCCGGAGCGGGCGGCGCCGCGCTGCCTTCACCCCGGCGCCACGAAGCCGTAGCGCCGGTTCGACGGCTGCGCGCCCGCCGCGACGTAGTCGCGCCGGCGTGCGGAGAAGCGGTCGCCGGTGGCGGCGGCCGTCGCGGCGGACGGATCGACGCCGTAGAGACGAGCATTGTTGCCGCCGAAGATCGCGCTCTTCACGGGCCCGTCCGCCGCCCCCAGAGCCGCGAAGCCGTGCGTCCTCTGCATCTCCTCGGGTATCTCGAGCCGGCGCAGCCCTTCGATCTGCCATTGCGGCGATCCGGTCCACACCGCATCGGTGCCCCAGCAGACATGATCGGCGCCGAGGCCACGGACGAGCTGGCCCATGATCGCCGCGCACAAGCGGGGCTGCGCCACCAGGGTCTGGGCGAAGATCTGGCCGAGATCCGCATGGACGTTCGAGACGCCGTGACGCGCCGGGATCTCGGCGAGGTCGGTGACCCAGTCGATCCGCCCGGTCCGCTCGAACTGGGCAAGCGCCCATTCCGGATCGTCGAGGCGGTAGCCGGCATGGTAGATGACGAAGTTGAGCTGCGGCCAGTCCTTCGCCGCCTTGGCGACGTCGTCGACCCGGGCATGCGGCGCGAGATGGGGGAAGCGCTGGTCGAGCTGACGCCCCCACAATCCCTTGTGGACGCAGACATTGCGGATGCCGGCGGCTGCGATCCGCTCGTAGCCGCGATACGTCTCTTCGCTGTCCATCCGCCACGGCCAGCGCGCCGTTTCCTTGTGGGTGTTGTCGCCGACGGTATAGCCCTTCACCGAGTCCGGCCGCAGCGCGAGCGCGGCGTCGAGATCCTCGAGCCAGCCCGGGGCACCGGGCCGCATGATCGCATGGCTCATCATCCGCAGCGAGCCGGCCTCGCGGTTCACCCGCGCCTTGGCCTCCGCCATTTGCCGGTTGGTGAGGAACCAATCCTCCGGAATATCCGAGGGTGCCGACGAAATGAGCGCGATCTTGGTATCGCTGTCGAGATAGATCTCCTTGAAATAGTTCTCGAACTTCAGATCCTCGATGGTCTGCTCGCCGGCCTCGCTCAATTGCGGGTTCCAGCCTTGGGCGGCGACCGATTCGCGCAGCCGGACGAAACTGGTGAGGCGGGTGTCGTCGCGCAGGAAATGGGTGTGCATGTCCATGATGAACTGTCCGGACAGCGCGCCGGCGCGCGCCTCCGCCATTTCCGGAGTCGCCGCCTCGGCCGCGCCGACGTCGAACAGCCGCCCGAACGCGCCGTTCAGCGCGAGGAACCCGGCCGCCATGCCGGCCGAGGTCTGGAAGAACCGGCGCCTGGAGAGGCCCAGCTTCGGCGCCACCTCGTCGGCGATGGCGTAAAGCCGCCTCTCGGTCTCGCGCTGCTTCGCCGTCTGCGGCAGCGGCGCATATTCCTCGCTCGCCACCATCCGCACCGGCAGCGGCGTGCGCGGCTCGCATCGTTCGGCAGGGGTGAGGTTCGAGCGATCCTCGTCGGTCAGCCAGCGCATCCTCTCACATCTCCTCCATTCGGCCGCCCGCTCGCCCCTCAGGATGCCATGCGGGAAGCAGAAGACAAGGCGCGACGGATCGGCCTGGCGCCAGGCCGCTGGCGCGGCGACGCCGATTACGGCATGATGCGCCCGGACGTGCAGGAGGCCCGAAATGGCGCGTCAAGTCCGCAACGTCCTCGCGTGGATCGCCCTCCTTCTGGGCCTGCTCGCGCTGGCATCGCACTATCTGACGCCCTGGCCCGGCGTACTCCTGGTCCGCGCCGCTTTCGCCCGGGGTGCGGCGCAGCTTTCGGCCGGCCTCGAAAAGCACGTCCCCGCCGGCGTCCGCTCCCGGCTCGGCATCGTCTACGATCCCGCCGATCCCGACGCTCGACTCGACATCTTCACCCCCGGCGTCGGCACGCGTCAGGGGCCGACGATCGTCTGGGTCCATGGCGGCGGCTATGTCGCCGGCGACCGAAGCGAGATCGCCAATTATCTGAAGGTCCTGGCCGGCCAGGGCTTCGGCGTCGTGGCTGTCGGCTATTCGATCGCGCCCGAGCGGACCTATCCGACGCCGGTCCGGCAGGTGAACGCCGCCTTGGGATTTCTCGGCCGGGAGGGCCGGCGGCTCGGCGTGGATCCGGACCGCATCATTGTCGCCGGCGATTCGGCCGGCGCCCAGATCGCGGCTCAGGTCGCCAATCTCGTCACCGCCCCCGCTTATGCGCGGGCGATGGGCATCGCGCCCGCCATCGGGCCGGACCGGCTGCGCGGCGCGATCCTGTTCTGCGGGCCCTATGACGGCGAGCTGCTCGGCGGTCCGGCCGAGATGAGCTGGTTCATGCGCACCACCAGCTGGGCCTATAGCGGCCGGCGCGACCATCGCGACAATCCGCAGTTTCGGCTGATGTCGATCACCACTTTCGCCACGCCGGCTTTTCCGCCGGCCTTCGTCTCGGCCGGCAATGGCGACCCGCTGCTGCCCCATTCGCTGTCGCTGGCGCGGGCGCTGCGCGGGCGAGGCGTCCCGGTCGACTCGCTCTTCTTCCCGGGCCACGAGCCGCCCCTGCCGCACCTATACCAGTTCGATCTCGACGTGCCGGCCGGGCGCGAGGCGCTGCGCCGCGCCCTCGCCTTCGCCCGCCGGGTCGGCGGCGAGCCCGCCGCCGTGCCGGCTCAGTAAGCCAGGCCGATGCCGTCCGCCCGCACGTCCGACGCCGCGGCATAGACCAGCTCGCCGCCGCTCTCGCGCCGTTCGACCGAGGAATAGCGGCCGAAGCCGCCGTCGGAGGGTCCGATCCGCCAGCCCATTTCGGCAAGCGCCTGCGCGGTCCGCTCGGGGACGCCGGTCTCGAGCCGGAGCAGCCCGGTGCCGCCGATGCTCTTGTCGTCCTCCCCCATCTGCTCCGACGAGCCCTCATGGTGCCAGCGCGGCGCATCGCCCGCTTCCTGGCCGTCAAAGCCATGGTCGACGCGGTTGACGATGATCTGGGCCTGGCCCTGCGGCTGCATGTCGCCGCCCATCACGCCGAAGGACAGCCAGGGCCGCCCGCCCCGCGTGGCGAAGCCGGGGATGATCGTCTGGAACGGCCTTTTGCCCGGCGCGTAGACGTTCGGATGCTCCTCCTGCAGCGTGAACAGCTGGCCGCGGTCGTGCAACATGAAGCCGAGTCCGTCCGGGACGAGCCCCGATCCCATGCCGCGGAAGTTCGACTGGATCAGCGACACCATCATCCCGTCGCGATCGGCGACGCTGAAATAGGTGGTGTCGCCGCGGCTTGGCGCCTGGCCCGGCGCGACGTTCGGATTGATCCGGTCCGGCCGGATCAGCCGCGCCCGTTCGGCGGCATAGGCCTTCGATACCAGCCACTCGGCCGGCACGCGCGAGAAATCCGGATCGGCATAATATCGGGCTCGGTCCTCGTAGGCGAGGCGCTTGGCCTCGGCCTGGAGATGAATCGACAATGGCGTCTGGAATCCCGCCTCGCGCATGTCGAACGTCTCGATCATGTTGAGCATCTGCAGCGTGGCGATGCCCTGGGTGTTGGCGCCGATCGCGTGGACGGTGACGCCGCGATAGTCGGTCGCGAGCGGCTCGGTCCATTCGCTCTCGTGGGCGGCGAGGTCGGCGCGGGTCATCCAGCCGCCGATGCGGCGGAAATAGGCCTCGATCGTGCGGGCGATCTCGCCTTCGTAGAAGGCGTCGCGGCCGCCTTCGGCGATCGCCCGGTAGGTGCGGGCGAGGTCGGGATTGCTGAAGATCTCGCCGGCGCGGGCGCGCTCGCCCGCGGCATAGGTGGCCTGGGCGTTGGCGATCTCCTCGATGCCGATGCCGGGCCGCGCGTAATTCGCCATCGCTCGGTTCATGTAGTGCGCGACCACGGGCGAGAGCGGCACGCCGCCCTCGGCATAAGCGATGGCGGGCTCGAACAGTTCGGCCCAGCGCAGCCGGCCGTAACGCTGGTGGAGCCGCCACCAGGCATCGACCGTGCCCGGCACCGTCACCGTCACCGCGCCATAAGGCGGCAGCACGCCGTTTCGGGCGCGCGAGCGTACCGTCTCCAGGCTGAGCCCGCGCGGGCTGCGGCCGGAGCCGGCAATGCCCACGACCCGCGACTGCCGCGGATCCCACAGCATCGCGTAGAGATCGCCGCCGATGCCGTTGGCGGTCGGCTCGAGGAAGCCGTGCGCGGCATTGATCGCGATCGCCGCGTCGACCGCCGATCCGCCCTTCTTGAGGATCTCGATGCCCGCGAGCGTGCCGAGCGGGTGCGACGAGGCCGCGGCGCCGTGGCGGCCGAACGCCTCGGAGCGGGTCGCGAAGCTGGCGCCGACCGGCCGGTCGCCCGCCTCGACGTCGGGATAGAAGCGGGTGCCGGGCAAGGACGGACTCAGCGGCGCCGCGTGGCCGGGCGCCTGGGCCGCGGCGCTCCGCGCCGAAGCGAGTCCGAACGCAGCCAGCGGCGCGGCAGCAAGGAAAGTACGTCTTTTCACGAGGCGATTACTCCGGGGCTGGATGGAGCATTGCTAGCAGGCCCTCCCCCGCTGGCCAATCCGGCCATAATTCGGGGACGCAATACTATTTGGCAAATCAGTATTGCGTCCCCGAATTAAGATTCCGCCGCCGGGGGTAATTCGGGGACGCAATACTATTTAGCGAATAAGTATTGGTCCCCGAATTAAGACCGCCGCAGGCGCGCGCCCATCACGCCATCGCCGGCACGCCTTCCTTCTCAGCCTTGCGCGCCCGGAGCACCCAGCCGATCACCGCCGCCGCAAGCCCGATCCAGAAGATCGCCGCGAATGGTGCCCCGTCCCCGATGACGAACCGCGCCGCCAGCGTCACCGCCAGCGCCGCCGGCGCGCCCCAGACGATCCCTTCCCAGGCCGCCTTGAGCCGAGGCTCGTGCAGGCCCCGCCGTCGCCTCTTGCCGAGCCAGATATGGACGCCGGTCGCGCTCACCACGGTGACGGCGAGGCCCAGCAGGAAATAGGCGATCTTCACCGGCAGCCCGCCATAATTGCCGAAATGGAGATTGTAGTTGGACGCGGCGGCCTGCTGGCCGAGCGTGCCGTCGGCGATTCCCGCCGTGCCGCGAAAGCCGCCTTCGCGGTCGAAGGCATAATATTCGCCGAAGATCAGCCGCCGTGGGTGGCCGCCGACGAGCTGGACGTGCTGGCCGGCGGTGCCTGGATCGTGCAGCACGACATAGGTGACGTCGACCCCGGGAAGGCGCGCATCCATGAAGCGCAGCGCCGCCGCGACGTCCGGGATCGGCGCGCGCGCGGCATCGTGCTCGGGCTCATCGCCGAACACGGTGGCGTAGAGCACCTCGATGTCACCGCCATAATAGCGCGCGGCGACCGCATAGCCGCCGACGGTGGCGAGGCCGATCACCGCGCCGGTGAGCGCGATCGCCAGCGAGAAGGGCAAGGTCCAGACGCTCAGCCGGTTGTGCCAGTCGGCCAAAGCGATGCCCTCGCTGTGGCGCGTGCGCAGCTTGAAGGCGTCGCGGAAGATCCGCGGATGCGCGATCAGGCCGGTCACCGCCAGGGCGATCATCAGCATGCCGAGCGCGCCGACGATGGTGATGCCGACCAGCGCCGGCAGGTTCAGCGTGTAGTGCAGCGCGTAGAGGAATTCGGACCAATGGTTCTGCTCGGGGACGATCATGCGTCCCGCGGCGTCGAGATGCACCGCCTGCGTGTCGGTGGTGATCGTCGTTCGCGGCAGCTCGGGCACCGGCAGATGGACGTAGAGATGGGTCGTCGGCGGCTTGCCGCGCTCGCTGGCGAGCACCGCCTCGACGCCGCGCTGGACCGCGTCCGGATCGATGCTGGTCATCTCCGGCGCATCGATCTGCTCGAAACGCTGCCACTCCTCGTAGAAGACGAGGATCGTGCCGCTGAGGCAGACGAGGTAGAGCAGGGCTCCCGCCAGCAGGCCCATCGCCGCATGGGCGGAGAGACCGCGCTTCACCGTGTCGCTGCTCGGGACAAGCTTCATGTTCCCACTCCGGTCAGGAGGAAGAGAAAAGCCGGCGCAGAGCAGACCGCCAGGGTGACGATCTGGCTGCGCCGGCGCGCCTGCATCAGCAGGACCGAGGCCAGCACGGCCCAGGCGAGCGGCACCGTGAAGAAGGCGAGCGCGTTGCCATCGGCCTCCTGCCAGCCGAGCAGCCCGCCGACCCCGCGAACCGCTATTGCAAGTCCGATCGACACGACGAGCCCGCCGAGCACGACGACGAGGAAAGTGAGGACACGCCCGCCGATCCGCTTCGGCTCCCCCGCCTCGGGCAGCATCCCGGTCTTGCGGTCGGACGGCTTGGCCCGTCCCGCCGGCGATTTCGCGCCCGCGACCGCGAGCAGGACCAGCGCCGCGGCCATCGCGAACAAGGAGGCCAAGGCGACGCCCCAGGCGCCGTCGCCCTGCCAGGCGAGGATCGTCGCCGTCGCCAGCGCGCTCCAGCCCAGGCCGTTGAGCGCCCGCGACCGTCGCGGCCGCGCCCAGGCCAAGCGCAGCAGGGCCACGCCGGCGACCGCCAGGACGGCGCCGATCCATGTCATCGCCGCCGCGCCGCCCATCAGAAGCGGTAGCTCAACGTGCCGAAGACGTTGCGCTCGGCGCCGAGAAAGCAGTCTCCGCGGGCGAGGCAGGCGGAGAAATAGTCCTCCCCGAGCAGGTTGGTCGCGTTGAGCGCGAAGCTCCACTGCCGCCACGTGACCTCGGCAAAGGCGTCAACGAGCGTGTAGGAAGGCGTGACGATCCCGTCCGGGAAGGCCGGGCCGTAGGAGCGGCTGCTGCCCGAATGGCGGACGCCGCCGGCCAGCGTCAACGTCGCGTCGTTGCCCAGGTCGAAGGGCCGCGACAGCCAGAGCGAGGCATTGTGCTTGGGCACGTTCTCCAGTTGCCGGTCGGTGCCGCTCTCCTCGGCGTCGACATAGGAATAGTTGGCGATCAGCTGGAGGTCGCCCGCAAGGACGGTCCGCGCCTCGAACTCGAAGCCCTGCGACGTCAGCGACCCGATCTGCCGCTGGTCGAACGGATCCGGCGTGGTCGGATCGTCGACGGGCCGGTTGCTCTCGCGGATATGGTAGCCGGTCAGCGTCACCATGCTGGCATCGTTCGGCTGCAGCTTGAGCCCGAGCTCATATTGCCGGCCGGCCTTGGGCACGAACGGATTGCCGTCGCTGGCGGTCCCCGAGATCGGCTCGAAGCTCTCGGTGTAGCTGAAGAAGGGGAGCACGCCCGCCACCAGCTCGCCGATGATGCCGGCCCGGAAGGTGGTGGCGTTCCACGATTGCCCGGGGCCGCCGAAGGAGCGCGCGCTGACATGGTCGCGGCGCGCGCCGAGCACCACCGAGACCCGGTCCCACAGCCTGATCTGGTCCTGGACGTAGATGCCGATCTGGTCCTGCTCGACATCCTCGGAGGGCGCCGAAGGCTGGGGCAGGCCGCCGCCATAATCGGAAAGCGAACCATAATCCGGTGCGTAGATATCGAAATATTCGAAGGAGAAGCCGCCGACTTTTCGCACGCGGTTCCAGCTATAGTCGATTCCCGCCAGCAGGAGATGCTCGACAGCGGCGCCGGTGTCGAAGCTCAGCTGGACATTGTTGTCGGTCGAGAAGATCTCCATCCGCGCGACGCTGCCGTCCGAATAGAGGCCGATCGTCCTCTGCTCGGGATCGCGGAGCGGCACGCCCGTGACCGGGTCGAGCACCGGAAGACCGGTGACGGGATCGAGCAGGACATAAGGGTTGGCCGGATTCGAATAGCTGTCGGCATAGTGGGTGAAGTAGGTGAGGTCGCTGTCGATGTAGCGGGCCCGCAGGTTGATCCGGGCAAGGTCGCTGAAGCGATGCTCGAACAAGGCGGTGCCCTGCAGCAGCCTTCCGTCATAGCGATCCCATCCCGGCTTGCCGACGAACCGGTCGCTCGGCAGCCGCCCGTTGCGGTTGGGCAGGATGGTGCCGACCAGGGGCAGGAATTGCGACGTCGAGCCGCCGTCATCCTCCTGGTAGAGGCCGAGCAAGGTGAGCCGCGTTTCGGTGCCGGGCGCCCAGGTCAGCGACGGCGACAGCAGGATGCGGTCGTCCGGCACATAGTCGGTCTGGGTGCCGGAATCGCGCACCCGGGCAACGACGCGCCCGGCAAGGTCGCCGCCGATCGGGCCGGTGACGTCGGCGAGGGCCTCGAGCCGATCGAACGAGCCGTAGCGCAAGGCCACCTCGCCGCCCGCGGTGAATTCCGGCAGCTTCGAATTGAGATTGACGATGCCGCCGAGCGAGCCGGCGCCGAACAGCACGGATGACGGTCCGCGCAGCACCTGAACGCTGTTGAAATTGTAGGGGTCGGCGCGGATGCTCGCATAGTAGCTGAAGATGTCGCGCATGCCGTCGCGGAACTGCAGTGCGTTGATGCCGCGGATGAAGGCACCGTCGACGCGGCTGTCGGGGCCGTAGGGGTTGGACTGCACGCCCGATACATAGTTGAGGGTGTCGCCGATCGAGACTGCGCCCTGCGCCTCGAACAACGTGTCGGGAATGATCGTGACCGGCTGCGGCACTTCCGTCGCCGGCGTGTCGGTCTTGGTAGCGGCGCCGCTGGTGCGCATCTGCCCCGTGACGAGGATACGCTCGACATCGTCGGCCGCATGAACTTCGCCAGCGACATCCTCGGCGAAAGCCGGCGCGCAGGCCAGCGCAGCACCGGCGAGCAGCAAGAGTCTCACACGCTTCATCATTCCCCCTAAAGCGGCCCATCCGCTCTTCAACGGGGCTGTCACTAATGCGAAGCACTCGCATTAGCAATAGAGTCGCGCAGTAACTCTCACCGATATGGGCTCATCCTCGGATTGGGAGGATCATCCTGAGGACGGCGCCGCCCTCTGTCTCGTTCGCCGCTTCGAGGCGGCCGCCATGGGCGAGCGCGATCTGCCGGGCCAAGGTGAGGCCGATGCCCGACCCGCCCGCTTTGGTGGTGAAAAAGGGGACGAACGATTCCTCGAGGCGGTCCGGATCGAAGCCGGGGCCAGAGTCCCTTACCTGGAGGATCAGCTCCGAGCCGATCCGCCGGCAGGAAAGGGAGACCAGGGGCGCCGCCGCCGGGGCTGCCGCCTCGGCCCCGTTTCGCACGAGATTGAGGATCGCCTGGGACAGGAGTTCCGGGTCGCCCTGGAACGTGACGTCCGGCGGCTCGACGTCGCTTCGCAGGGAGACCCCCGCCCCGGCGAGATCTGCCTCCATCAGCGCCGTGATGTCGGCGACCAGCGCCGCCGCCCGGATCGGCCGGAGGCTCGGCTCCGGCAATTCCGCCACCTGCCGGTAGCGCTCGACGAAGTCGATCAGATGGCGGCTGCGGCGAGCGACCGATTCGACGGCGCGCACGACACGCGCCTCCGCCGTCTCCTGCCCGCGCATCAGGCTCGCGGCACTCTCCGATAGCGAGGCGATCGGAGTCAGCGAATTCATGATCTCGTGAGAGAGCACGCGGCTCATATCCTGCCAGGCGCGCAGCTGGACCGCGTCCAGCTCGCCGGCCACGGCCTGCAGGGAGACCAGCTTCTGCGCCGGCTCACCGGGGATGACGAGCTCGACGACCCAGACCAGCATCAGCCGGCCGTCGGCGAGCGTGAGGATTCGCCGGGCGCCGGCCGGCAAGGCGAGGATCTGGACCGCGAGGTCCGGACCGAGGGCCGCCATGTCGGTGAGCCTGCGCACCGGTTCTCCCGCGAGCCGACGGGCGGCCCGATTGGCGAAGGCGATCCGTCCATCCGGCGCCAGCGCGATCAGGGCGACGCTCACGGCATCGAGCAAGGCGGAGTCCCGATCGAGCTGCTGCAGCCGCTCCCGATGACGCGCGTCGGCGCCACCGCTCGAGGGCGGAGATCCCGACTGCAAGCGCGCGGTGTCCCACACCGTCAGCGCGAGGAGGCCGCCCAGCACCGCCGCCGTCGCATAATATTCGGTGCCCGCCAGCACCTCGACGATGAGAAAGGCAAGGCCGCCGGCAAGGAGGGTCCGCAGGCCGAACGATCGGGCGACGGTGCGCCTTCGGTCCCTAGAGGCCATGCCGGGCCATGCGCCGGTAGAGGGCAGGCCTGCTGAGACCCAGGCCGGCGGCGGCCCGGGCGATGTTCCCGCCGCTGCGGGCGAGCGCTCCTTCGATCGCGTCCCGCTCGACCTCGTCCAGCTTCCTGCTCTGCCGGGCAGCCAACGTCGCCTCGCTCGCCGACCGGACCGCGGCCACCAGGTCGCCATTGCGCCACGGCTTGAGCATGAAATCGTGCGCGCCCCGCTTCAGCGCCGCCACCGCCAGCGACACCCCGCCGAAGGCCGTCATCAGGACGACGGCCAGGCAAGGGTCCTGCGCCTTCAGGCGGGAGAGCGCGTCGATGCCCTCCTGGCCGGATCGCGCGCCGGCGACGAAGTTCATGTCCAGCAGGACGCATCCGAAGCGGCCGGGCACCAGCAGCGCCTCCGCCTCCTCTGGACAGGCGACGGCCTCGGCCCGCTCGACATAGGGTTCGAGCGCGAGCTGGGCCGCCTGGCGCACGTCGTCATCGTCTTCGACGATCAGGAGGGGCGGAAGCATGTTCATCGGCCGAGCTTAATCCGATCGCGCCGACGCTCGCAATCCGTCCGGATCCGGACACAAGGGAAGCCCGGACGCCGCACCCATCACCCTAACCTACGAGGATAACGCATTTTTTCGTTGGCGATAACTGCGCTAACATGGCCCACACGCCAACGCCGCCGCGCCGGCTCGTCGGCGGCGACGAGCGGGCCGCGCGAAGGGAAAGGGGCCGTCACCGTGCGAGCTCTTGTCAGTCCGGCCGACGCATCCGCATGCCGGAAGATGCAAGCTGCCTGGGGGAAGAACCGATGCTCCGCAATCTGTGGGTGACCGCCTTCCGGTCGCTGACGGGCAGCCCCTTCCACAGCGCGCTCAACATCCTCGGCCTCGCCCTCGGCTTCGCCGCCGCCGTCCTGCTGTCGCTCTACGTTCACGACGAGCTGACATGGGACCATGTCTTCCCTGCCGACGTCTACCGCATCTCCTCCTCGATCACGATGCCCGGCGGCGTCGCCGTCCGGTTCGACGGGACCGACTATGTGATGGCGGAGGGTCTGAAGCGGGAACTGCCCCAGATCGAGACCGTCGCGCGGATGATGCCGCAGGACTGGACGCTCGATCATCGACAGGTCGAAGCCAACGAGACGATCTACTGGGCGGACCCGACCCTGTTCACCGTCCTGCCCGTGACCGCCGTCGCCGGAGATCCGACCACGGCCCTCGATGCGCCCGATTCGCTCGTGCTCACCCGCAGCATGGCGCGCCGCTTCTTCGGCAGCGATGCCCCGCTGGGGCAGACGCTCCGGCTCAACCGGCGGCACCTGATGCGGGTGACGGCGGTCATCGAGGACCTGCCCGGCCAAACCCATCTTGCCGGCCGCCTCTTCGGCTCCGGCAGGACCCCCTTCTCCAACCTCGCGGAGATGGATGCGCGCCCGCCCGGCTTTCACTTCGACGGCACGACCTACACCTATTTCCGGCTGAAGCCTGGGGCTTCGATCGAGGCCGTAAGAGCCGCCTTGCCCGACCTGGTGGTCCGGCACCTCCTTATCCCTCCGGACAATCCGTTCGGCGTCGCGGCGACGCTCACCGTCCTGCCCATCCGCGACATCCATTTCGCGCCGGCGGGGGTCAATGCGATGAAGGCGCCGGGGGACCGGGCCACGGTCTGGGCCGCGGCGATCGTCGCGCTCCTGATCCTCGTCGGCGCCTGCGTCAATTTCGTCAACCTGACCACCGCCCGCGTGTCGCGCCGCGCCAAGGAAGTCGGGGTGCGCAAGGCGGTCGGCGCGAGCCGCTCGCTGCTGGTCGCGCAGTTCCTCGCCGAGTCGCTGCTCCAGGTTGCGGCGGCGATGGGGCTGGCGCTTTCCGCCGTCGAGCTGCTGCTGCCCGTTTTCAACGGCTTCCTCGAGCGGGAGATGCGCTTCGAATATTGGCGGCCGGAATCGGCTGGCGCCGTGCTGCTCGCCACGGTCGCGGTGACCCTGCTCGCCGGCGCGTACCCGGCCCTTTTGCTCTCGGGGCTGCGCCCCGCCACAGCGCTTCGCGGCGGCCCGGCACATCTCGACCGGGGCCGCCTGCGCCGGGCACTGGTTCTGGTCCAGTTCGCGATCCTCACCGGCCTGGTGATCTCGACGGTGGTGATCTGGCGCCAGACGAAGTTCGCGGCCGACGCCGCCTCCCGTCTCGCCGGCCAGAACATGCTGCTCGTCTCAGCACCCTGCACGGACGCGATCCGGAACGGCCTTGCCCGCCTGCCCGGAGTCGGCACCCTGGTCTGCTCGCAGCCGACGATGATCGGCGCGGAACGGGTCGTGGAGATGATGGAAATTTCGCCGGCCGAGATCCACTCGTTCGAGACGCTCTCGGTCGATTTCGGATTCCTCCAGGCTTATGGGCTCGATCCCCTCGCCGGTCGCCTGTTCGATCGCAGCCAGGGCGGCGACATCGTCCATCCGCCTGTCGGGGCTCCGCAGGAGATACGCATCGTCGTCAACCGAACAGCGGTTCGCGAGCTCGGCCTTGCCGATGCCCGGGACGCGATCGGCGTCCGCCTCCAATCCTCCTTCTTCCGCGGGCAGCGCGCCTTCACAATCATCGGGGTCGTGCCGGATTTTCCGACCGGGTCGGTACGCGTACCTGTCGCCGCGACCGTCTATTTCGTCGATCCGTCCCGCTTCGCCATGATCAGCGCCCGCGTCGCACCCGGCCAGCTGGCAAGCGCGTCAGCCGGCTTGCGCGACCTTTGGATCGCCACGCAGCAGCCGGGACTTCCCGACATCCTCCCGCTCCAGGTCTATGCCGAGGGCCTGTATCGCGACATTCGGCGCGAAGGCATCCTCTTCGCCAGTGCCGCCGGCATCGCCTTGGCCATTGCCTGCCTCGGGCTGTTCGGCATGGCCGCCTTCATCGCCGAGCAGCGAACCAAGGAGATCGGCATCCGCAAGGCGCTCGGCGCGACCACCCGCCAGGTGACGCTCCTGCTGCTCTGGCAATTTTCGCGGCCGGTGCTCTGGGCCAATTTCATCGCCTGGCCGATCGTCTGGTGGCTGATGCGCCGCTGGCTCGACGGATTTGCCGCCCATGCGCCGCTGCATCCCGCGCTGTTCCTCGCCGGCGGCGCCTTCACGCTGGCGGTCACCCTCCTCACCGTCGCCGGGCACGCGATCCTGGTCGCGCGCAAGCCCCCGGTCGCGGCGCTCCGCCACGAATGACCGTGTCGCGGAGCGCGACTGGCGCCCCCCTGCCCCGCCTCCTATATCGCGAGCGTGACCAGCAGCCTCTACAATCGCGACATTCTCCGGCTTGCCGCGACGATTCCCCATCTCGCGCGGCTGGAGGCGCCGCAGGCGAGCGCGACGCGCCGCTCGCCGGTCTGCGGCAGTACGGTCACCATCGATGTCATGCTCGGCCCGGATGGCCGCGTCGCGGCGCTCGGGCAGGAGGTGAAGGCCTGCGCCCTCGGCCAGGCTTCGGCTTCGCTGATGGGTGCGCAGGCGGTCGGCCGCACGCCGGAGGAGCTGGCGCGGGCGCGCGACGCCCTCGCCGATTTCCTGGCCGGGCGCCGGGACGATCCGGGAAGCTGGCCAGGCCTCATTGTCTTCAGGGAGGCGCGACGGGTCACCGCTCGCCACAAGTCGATCCTGCTCGCCTTCGAAGCGGTCGCCGAGGCGGCCCAGGCGGCGGCCACGCCGTCGCCAGCCGCCGCAAGCGCAAACGGCACGGCGCGCTGATCACTCCTGCGCGGAGGCCTCCGGCACCGCGTCGACATTGACCACGGCGCCGCTGCGCGGCGGCCGGACGAAGGGCTCGGGCTGCGGCGTCGGGATATTTCCGCGGAGCAGCCAGCGGCCGGCACGCAGGCCGCCGGCGAGTTCGAGCTCGAACCTCTCCTCGTCGCGCCGCCGGGTGTCCTCGACGGCGTCGTCCGCCTGCTCCGGATCGAAGCCGAGGCCGAGCAGCACCTCGCGGCTGAACGCCAGCGCCGATTCGAACGTCTCGCGAATCTGGAAATCGACTCCGGCCTGGACCAGCCGGAGCGAATGGCCGCGATCGAAGGCGCGGACATAGAGCTTGGCCTGCGGGAATTCCGACCGGCACAGCTCGACGATGCGGTCCGCCGATTCCGGCTTGTCGACGCAGACCAGGATCGCCTCGGCCTTGCCGGCGCCGGAGGCGCGCAGCACGTCGAGCCGGGTGCCGTCGCCGTAATAGACCTTGAAGCCGAAATCCGCCGCCGCCTCGATCATCTCGACGTCGGTCTCGATCAGCGACAGCTCGACGCAGCGGGCGAGCAGCGACTGGCTCGCCACCTGGGCGAAGCGGCCGAAGCCGACGAACAGCACCTGGCCGCGAAGGCCGTCGGCAGCATCGACGCGGCCCGGGTCCGGCCCCTCCTCGCGGATCAGCCGTTCGGCAAGGGGGAGCAGCAGCGGCGTCACCGCCATCGACAGGATGACGATCGCCGTCAGCAGCGCCGACGTTTCCGGCGTGAGCAGGCCGCCCGCCAGCGCCGCCGCGTAGAGGACGAAAGCGAACTCTCCGCCCTGGGCGAACAGGGCGGAACGACGGATCGTCTCCTGGCGGCCGGTGCCGGCGAGCCGTGCGACGATGAAGATTCCGGCCGACTTGATCGCCATCGCGACGACGACGCCGGCCACCACCGCCGGCCACTGGCGGACGACGAGCGAGAGGTCGAGCGACATGCCGACGCTCATGAAGAACAGGCCGAGCAGGATTCCGCGAAAGGGCTCGATGTCGGCCTCGAGCTGGTGGCGGAAGACGGATTCGGAGAGCAGGACGCCGGCCAGGAAGGCGCCCATCGCCATCGACAGCCCGCCCCATTGCATGAACCAGGCGGTGCCGAGCACGACGAGCAGGGCGGCGGCGGTCATCGCCTCGCGCGTTCCCGTCCGCGCCAGCAGGCCGAAGATCGGGTTGAGCAGCCAGCGGCCGGCAGCGACGACGAGGAAGATCGAGCCAAGGGCGATCGTCACCGCGAGCCAGACCGGCCGAGCGCCCTCCTCGACGGGGCCGTAATGGGAGCCGAGCAGCGCCACCAGAGCGAGCAGCGGCACGATCGATAGGTCCTCGAACAGCAGGATCGCGACCGCCCGCTGCCCCTCCTCGGTCGCCGCGAGCCCCCGCTCCTCGATCATCCGCATGATCACCGCGGTCGAGGACAGGACGAATCCCATCGCGCCGATGAAGGCGATGATCGGCGCGTAGCCGGCGGCGATCCCGGCCAGGGTCAGCAGCAGGCCGCACGTCGCGACCTGCGCCGTCCCCAGCCCGAAGATCTCGCGCTTCATCGACAGCAGCCGGCGCGGCCGCATCTCGAGTCCGATCAGGAACAGGAACATGACGACGCCGAGTTCCGCGACGTGGAGCAGGACCTGCGGATCGTCGACGACGCGCAGGACCGAGGGCCCGATCACCAGGCCGGCGGCAAGGTAGCCGAGCACCGACCCGAGCCGGAACCGCGCGAACAGCGGCAGCGCCACCACCCCTGCCCCAAGCAGGATCACCGGCAGCCCGAGGTCCAGCCCATGAACTTCCGCCATTTGACCCTCCGCCCGCAATACCCGCGCCCTTCGTGGATAAAGCGGATTTTCGCAAGCGAAGGGAGGTGGGAGCCGGGCTCGCGGGCATCGTTCGCGTCGCGAGCCCTCCGGCAGGAAGGGTTGAGTCCGCGGACTTGCCACCGTCTCTCGACCCATTTCGGCGGAGCGAGCACCAGGCCTTGCCTCGGCTGCCGTAGGTGGCCGGCAGACGATCGACCCACTTGAGGCGAACTGAGCCTGCGCCCTTGCGGCTCGGTTACCGAGACCGACGGAAAGCGGACGCTGCGGTCGATGCCCGTCAGCCGACGATCCATTGCGGAAATCGAAGATTGTGTTCCCCGGCTTCAGCTGCCAATCTCATATTGCCGGAAATAGAGCAGCAGGTCGGTAGCTCCTGCACCCGCAAAGCGGGTTCTTCCCAGCCTCGGCGTCGAACCGAAAAACTTCGGGGAGGCGCATGGGCTTGGCTTCCGCGCCTCCTCGTCAACAACGAGGACGATCGATGATCGGATTACAATTGGCGGCCCTCATCGCCGCTACCCTTTTCGCGGGAGCGGCCACTTACATCAGCATCGTCGAGCATCCCGCCCGGCTCGGGCTCGGCGACGGGCCGCTTCTGGCGCAGTGGCAACCCAGCTATAAACGGGCGCTCCCGATCCAGTCCGGCTTGGCCGTCCTTGGTGGAGCGTCGGGTCTCCTTGCTTGGTATTTCTCACCCGATTGGAAGTGGCTCGCGGGCAGCGTGTCGCTCCTTGCGAATTGGCCGTTCACGCTGATCGTCATCATGCCTGTGAACAAACGACTGATGGCAATGCAGCAAGGCGACGCGGGTCCCGAAAGCCGCGAGATTCTGATTCGGTGGGGCAAGCTCCACAATGTCCGGAGCGGCCTCGGTTTGCTGGCGATGCTTTTCTTCGCATGGGCGGTAGCAACGGGCACCTGATGCCCTCATTCCAGCCATCGCGTACGAAGACCCTGTCGGGCGGGAACACGCCTGAGGGTCGTATGCGGACAGGCTACTTACGACCGATTGTGTTGAAAAAGTCCCGAGGCCGGTCGGCCGCCGGGACCGTCTTCAAATTCGTAGCAGTTCCTTCTCCAGTTCACGTGCTACCCCGCGCAAACGCAGCCACTAGGGCCTTTTGTGGAGGATTCTTGCGCCGCCGCAGCCGCAAAATCGGCACGGAGCCGCCACCGGACATTTCAA
This sequence comes from Sphingosinicella terrae, assembly GCF_003347635.1. GTDB lineage: Bacteria > Pseudomonadota > Alphaproteobacteria > Sphingomonadales > Sphingomonadaceae > Allosphingosinicella > Allosphingosinicella terrae. Next base: position 40,091 of record NZ_QDFY01000001.1, on the reverse strand, counting down.
CAGAATCGACCCAAAGCGGACATTAGCCGCCGGGCCGACGGCGGTGCTCTCGTAGAGCGGTGATTGCTCTTGTGCTCGAACGGTTCAGCGATCAGCATGCGCCGTGTCGAGAATGAGGAGCACGCGATGGAGCTCGGTCGGCGCAAGCTAATCCTCGGTGCATCAGCTGCCGGTCTTGCAACCGTGCTTGCGGGCGGTGCTGCGAAGGGGCTGGTTACTCGAGAAGCGTCAGACGATCTTTATCGGGTCGACGATTCCGCCACGATAATGGCCGCCGCGCGGGAGATCATCCGAGAGGATTATATCGGCGTCCTGGTCACTGTAGACGAGCATGGCATGCCACGGGCGCGTCCGGTGGGAGTTGCTGCCCCGCTCGAAGATTGGAGCCTCTGGATTTCCACTCGCCGTGGGAGCCGCAAGACCCGGCAGATCGCCGCTAATCCCAAGGCGACGTTACACTTCGGCTCTGATGACACACCCAACAATCACGAGAATGCTTATTACGCCAGCTTCATGGGCTTAGCGTCGGTTCACACCGACGCAGAGAGCATCGCTGCCCGCGGGCCGAGTGAGAGGTATCGGGCGTTATGGCCAGATTACCCCCACGATCTTGCGCTGATCCGCCTAAAGCCGCAGCGGTTGGAAGTCATGGGCAAGGGGATCTTGCCCACCGAGGACATCTGGCAGCCGCAAGGCGTCATTATCCCCTGAGCGGAGAGCATTGCGGCGGGAGTGTCCGTTTTTCCATCCTTAACTGCCGTCGTCGCGATCATGCATCGGCTCGATGCCGCCGGAAACGGCTGCCTCACCACGGGAATCTCCTTCTGAGGTCGAAGGCAAGCTCGAGGCGCGCCCGCACATTCCAACACCCCTTTCACAAGGACTATACTTTTCGCGTCCGGCTGGGGCAAAAGGCGCGCCATGCCAAGGTACGATTTCGCCCCGACGCGCCGACGGCGCTCGCCGCTGCCCATCCTTCTGGCCGTCCTTCTCGTCCTGCTGGTCGGCTTCATCATCTATCTGTCGACCGTCGACACGGAGGTTCCGACGGAGCGGATCGAGCAGGATGTCACGAATGAAGTCCTGGCCTAAAAGGGCCCTCCTCCTGGTCTGCGCGGCCTCGGCGGCGCTCGCGATCCCGGCCTTGAGCCAGGAGAGCGAGGCGCCCGAATCGCTGCTGCCGCCAGGCTTCGGCGATCCCGAGGACCTGCCGCCGCCGGTCGAGAATCAGGGCTCGGTCCCGTCGCCTTCGCCGAGCCGCCCCACCGGGCAGGTTGTGCCGTCGCCGGCGCAGCAGATCGCCGAGAGCGAGGCGGATGAGGAAGATCTCGAGAACCTCGATCCGCTCTCCCGGCCGCGGCCGACCAACTTCTTCTCGGTGCCGGAAGGGGAGGCTCGCCCGGTCGACCGAGTCGGCTTACTCGGACCCGAGAGCCGCGGCGTCGCCGCCGACGCCTTCGGCCGCTCGAACGGGCCGTTCCTCGCCACCCTGATGGGCCGGCTCGACGCGCCGTTGCCGTCGCGATGGACATCGATCCTGCTGCGCCGCGCCTTGATGTCGCGGCTCGACTCGCCGTCGGCGATGCAGCCGGTCGACTGGGTCGCCGCCCGCGCCGACCTGCTGCTGCGCATGGGAGAGGCCGACGCGGCGCGCATGCTGGTCCAGGCCGTCGACCAGGAGAATTACACGCCGCGGATGATCGAGGCCGCCGCGCGCGCCGCGCTGGCCACGGCCGATCCGGCCGGCCTGTGCCCGCTGATCGGTCCCGCCGGCTCGTCGGAGACGGTATGGAAGCTGGCCGACGCCATGTGCGCGGCGCTGGAGGGCGAGCCCACCCGCGCCTCCGCGCTGATGGACGAAGCGCGCCGCCGCGGAAATGTGAGCGGCATCGACTATCAGCTTGCCGAGAAGGTGATCGGTGCCGGCGCCGAGGCGCGCCGCGCCGCTTCGCTCGAATGGGAGCCGGTCGGCGGCCTGACGCCGTGGCGGATCGGGCTGGCGAGCGCCACCGGCACGGCCATCCCCGACCGCCTGATCGCCGGCGCCTCGCCCGCGATGCAGGCCTGGTTCGCCCGCGCGCCGATGGTCCCGGTCGAGCAGCGCCTCGCCGCCGCCTCGACCGCGGCCGCGCTCGGCGTCTTCTCCACCGCCTCGCTGGTCGAGGCCCACAGCCTCATCCTCGATCAGACCGATCCGGCCGAAGCCGGCGGCACGATCGGCGCCCGGCTGCGAACGGCCTGGACCCATGGCGATCCGGGCGAGCGGCTCGAGGCGATGCGCAGCCTGTGGCGGGAAGCGGAGGCGCCGCGCGATCGTTACGCCCGGCTGATCCTGACCGCCGGCGCCGCCACCCGAATCCCGGCCTCCGCCGATCATGCCGGCGATGCCGCCGATCTGATCGCGTCGATGCTGGCGGCGGGCCATGATCGCGCCGCCGCCCGCTGGAGCGGCGTGGTACAGGAATCGGGCGACCTCCGCGCCTGGGCGCTGCTCGCTTTGGGAGCCCCGGGCGTGGCCGATCTCTCGGCGGCGCAGGTCGAAGCCTATGTTGAGGCCGACGACAGCCCGGGGCGCCAGCGCTCGCAGCTGCTGATCGCCGGCCTGGCCGGGCTGGGGCGGCTCGATGCGGGGGACGCCGCGAGGCTCGCCGCCGGGGCCGGCTTCAGGCTCGACGCCGGCGGCACCTGGAGCGGCGCGATCGACGAGGCGGCCGCCGCGCGCGCGCCGGCGACGGTGGCGCTGCTCGCCGCGGTCGGCATGCAGACCGCCGAATGGCGCGGCGTGCCCGCGGCCAACCTGTTCCGGATCGTCCGGGCGCTCGGCGCCGTCGGGCTCGACTATGAAGCGCGGATGATCGCGGCCGAGGCGGTCGCACGTCTGTGACCGCGGCCGGGGACCGCCGGCTGATCGCCGCTTTCCTCGAGATGATGGCCGCGGAAGCCGGCGCGGCGCGCAACACCCTGCTCGCCTATGAACGCGATCTCGATGGCGCCTCCATGCTGCTCGAGGGCCGGCTCGGCGAGGCTTCGCCCGAGGATCTCCACAGGCTCGCCGAGGCCTGGCTGCCGCTGAAGCGCGCGACCGTCGCCCGCAAGGCGGCGGCGCTCAGGCGCTTCTTCGGCTTCCTCCAGGACGAGGGTCTTCGCGGCGATGATCCGTCGGCGGCGCTTCCCCGGCCCGGCAGCGACCGGCCGCTGCCGAAAATCCTCGATCATGCGGCCGTGGACGCGCTGTTCCGCGAGATCGAGCGCCGCAAGGCCGAGGGCGGGACGGCGGCGCTTCGGCTGTCGGCACTGGTCGAACTCCTTTATGGGTCCGGGCTTCGAGCGACGGAACTGTGCTCGCTCCCGCGCAACGCGGTCTCGCCGGACCGGCCGTTCCTGATCCTTCGCGGCAAGGGCGGCCGCGAGCGACTGGTGCCGATCTCCGACCGGGCGCGCGCGGCCGTGGCCGAATGGGCGGCGCACGTCCCGCGGGACTCGCCCCATCTCTTTCCGTCGGGCAAGAAGCATCTCAGCCGCGTCCGCCTCTACCAGCTTATCAAGGCTCTGGCCGCCGATGCCGGCATCCCGCCGGAGCGGATCAGCCCGCATGTGCTGCGACACGCTTTCGCCACGCACCTGCTCGAAGGCGGCGCCGATCTGCGCGCGGTCCAGCTGCTGCTCGGCCATGCCGACATCGCGACGACGCAGATCTACACCCATGTCGATTCCCGCCGGCTGATCGAGCTGGTGAACAGTCGCCATCCCCTTGCCGACGCCGGACCGACGGGCGCTCGCCGCGCGGGCCGGGCGGCTGGGCGCGTTGACGCGCGGCGGAACCCGGCCTAACCGCCGCGCCCATGCCCACCTTTCTCGATTTCGAAAAGCCGATCGCCGAACTCGAGGCGAAGGTCGCCGAGCTGCGCGAGACCGCGTCGGCCGGCGAGATCAACATCGAGGCCGAGATCGAGCGGCTCGAGGAACGGGCGCAGCGGATGCTGCGCGACACCTATGCCAAGCTGACCCCGTGGCAGAAGACCCAGGTCGCGCGCCATCCCGAGCGCCCCCATTTCAAGGATTATCTCGCCGCTCTGGTGACCGATTTCGTGCCGCTGGCGGGAGACCGCAAATTCGGCGAGGACCAGGCGATCGTCGGCGGCCTCGGCCGCCTCGCCGGCCGCAAGGTCGTGCTGATCGGCCATGAGAAAGGCGACGACACCACCAGCCGCCTCAAGCACAATTTCGGCATGGCCCGTCCCGAAGGCTATCGCAAGGCGATCCGGCTGATGGCGCTGGCCGATCGCTTCGGCCTGCCGGTGGTCACCCTGGTCGACACGCCCGGCGCCTTTCCGGGCGTCCAGGCCGAGGAGCGCGGGCAGGCCGAGGCGATCGCCCGCGCCACCGAGCAATGCCTCGCCCTCGGCGTGCCGCTGGTGGCCGCGATCGTCGGCGAGGGCGGGTCCGGCGGCGCCATCGCGATCGCCGCCGCCAATCGCGTGCTGATGCTCGAGCACAGCGTCTATTCCGTCATCTCGCCCGAAGGCTGCGCCTCGATCCTGTGGCGCACCGCCGAGAAGGCCGCCGACGCGGCCGAGGCGATGAAGATCACCGCCACCGACCTCGAGCAGCTCGGCCTGGTCGAGCGCGTCGTTCCCGAGCCGGTCGGCGGCGCCCACCGCGACCCGCAAGCCGCGATCGCCAATCTCGGCGCCGCGATCGGCGAGGCTCTGGACGCGCTCGAGCCGCTGTCGCGCGAAGAGGTCCGGGCGAAGCGCCGCGAGAAGTTCCTGGCCGTCGGCTGAGCCTTATCGACAACCAGCGTCGGAGCCCGGCAGCCGGAGGCGAAGCTCGCCCGCATGGATCCGTCGCCAGCCGGACCCGTCACAGGGGCCGCCCGCCCACCGCCGAGACATTGATCGTCACACTGCATCGAAGAGGAAAATCGAATGTCCAGTCCGCTTCCCTCCCGCGCCGACCATGTCGGCAGCTTCCTGCGCCCCAAGGCGCTGCTGGAAGCGCGTGACCAATATCGCGCCGGGAAGATCGATGCGCCGGCGTTGCGCGCCGCCGAGGATCAGGCGATCCGCGAGGTCGTCGCGATGCAGGAATGGCTGGGCCTCAAGGCGATCACCGACGGCGAGTTCCGGCGGACCTTCTTCCACACCGATTTTCTCCTCCAGCTCGACGGCATCGAGGAGCAGGGCGGGATGCAGGTCTCGTTCCGCCAGCATGGCGGCCAGAGCCTCGATTACGCGCCGCCGCGCATGGTGGTCACGGGCAAGGTGCGGCATTCCAAGCCGATCCAGCGCGCCGATTTCGCCTACCTGGCGAGCGTGACGTCGGAGACGCCGAAGGTCACGATCCCGTCGCCGACCATGCTGCATTTCCGCGCCGGTCGAGAGGGGATCAGCGAAACCGTCTATCCGGACATGGCGGAGTTCTTCGCCGACGTCGCCGCCGCCTACCGGGCCGAGGTCAACGACCTCGCCGACGCCGGCTGTCGCTACCTCCAGCTCGACGACACCAACCTCGCTTACCTCTGCGACGACCAGCAGCGCGAGAATGCCCGCAAGCGCGGTCTCGATCCGGACGAGCTTCCCCGTCATTATGCCGGGATGATCAACGCCGCGCTCGCCGGCGCGCCGGACGACATGGTCAAGGCCGTCCACCTCTGCCGCGGCAATTTCCGGTCGAGCTGGGCCGCCGAGGGCGGCTACGAGCCGGTCGCGGAGGTCATGTTCAACGAATTGAACGTCGACGCCTTCTTCCTCGAATATGACGATGCGCGCTCGGGCGACTTCGCGCCGCTGCGCTTCCTTCCCAAGGGCAAATTGGTGGTGCTCGGGCTCGTCACCACCAAGCTCGGCGATCTGGAGACGAAGGACGAGATCAGGCGGCGCATCGAGGCGGCTGCCGAATATGCGCCGCTCGACCAGCTCGCCTTGTCGCCGCAATGCGGCTTCTCCTCGACGGTCCACGGCAACGACATCGAAGTCGCGCAGCAGGCGGACAAGATGCGGCTCGTCATCGAGGTGGCCGAGGAGGTCTGGGGAGGCTAGCGGCGCCGAATGGGCCCGGCCTCTCCCGAAACGGATGCGCTCATGCCGGTCGAGCCGCCAAGCCCCTGCACCGGAATATGCCGGATCGACTCCGGCACCGGCTGGTGCCGGGGATGCGGACGGACGATCGAGGAGATCGGGCGCTGGCCGGCGGCGACCTCGCTCGAGAAGGCGTCCCTGCTGGAGGTGCTGCCGGACCGGATGGCGAGGATGAGGCCCGGCCGGTCCGCGGAGGACTGATTCCCGTCGGGGACGGGATCAGCCTCGCCCCAGCAAGTGATCGACCAGCTGCGCCAGGGTACGGAAGCCGGCCAGCGTCATCGGCCCCTTCTCCGCCGCCACCGCGCTCGGCACCAGCGCCCGGGCGAAGCCGAGCTTGGCGGATTCCTTGAGCCGCAGCGGCCCGTGCGCGACCGGCCGCAGCTCGCCGGACAACGCGACCTCGCCGAAGGCGACGGTCTCGGCCGGGACCGGCCGCTCCGCCATCGCCGAGACCAGAGCGGCCGCGACGGCGAGGTCGGCGGCGGGATCGGTGATGCGATAGCCGCCGGCGACGTTGAGATAGACTTCGGCGGTCGAGAAGCTGAGCCCGCAGCGCGCCTCGAGTACGGCGAGGATCATCGCCAGCCGGCCGCTGTCCCAGCCGACCACCGCCCGCCTGGGCGTCGCGCCGCTCGCCAGCCGCACGGTCAGCGCCTGGATCTCGACCAGCACCGGCCGCGTCCCCTCCAGCGCCGGGAAGACGACCGCGCCCGGCACCGCCTCGCCGCGATGGGTGAGGAAGAGGGCGGAAGGATTGCCGACCTCGGACAGGCCGTCATCGGCCATGGCGAAGACGCCGATCTCGTCGGTGCCGCCGAAGCGGTTCTTGATCGCGCGCAGGATGCGATATTGGTGGCTGCGCTCGCCCTCGAAGCTGAGCACGGTGTCGACCATATGCTCGAGCACCCGCGGCCCGGCGATCGCGCCGTCCTTGGTGACGTGGCCGACCAGCACCAGGGCGGCGCCGCTCTCCTTGGCGAAGCGGATCAGCTCGTGCGCCGAGGCGCGGACCTGGCTCACCGTGCCCGGCGCCCCCTCGATCAGGTCCGAATACATGGTCTGGATCGAATCGATCACGACCAGCGCCGGCGGTGCCGATTCGGCCAAGGTGGTGAGGATGTCGCGCACCGACGTCGCCGCCGCCAGCCGGAGCGGCGCCGCCTCGATGCCGAGGCGGCGCGCGCGCAGGCGGACCTGATCGGCCGCCTCCTCGCCCGAAATGTAGGCGACCGCGCGGCCCTGCCCGGCGATCCGCGCCGCCGCCTGGAGCAGCAGGGTTGACTTGCCGATGCCGGGATCGCCGCCGATCAGGGTCGCCGACCCGGCGACGAGACCGCCGCCGAGCGCGCGGTCGAGCTCGGCGATGCCGGTGCCGATCCGAGCCGGCAGCGCCGTCTCGGCATCGAGGCCGACCAGTTCGATCCGGCGGCCGCCGCCGCGCAGATCGTGCTTGGCCGAGAAAGGCGTGACCACGCCAGCCTCGTCCTCGACCAGGCTGTTCCACTCGCCGCAATCGGCGCACTGGCCGGTCCAGCGGCCGCTCACCGATCCGCACAGCTGGCAGACATAGCGTTTCTTCGGCTTGGCCATTCTATCCCTTCGCAAGCAACCCGTTGATCATCGCGCCGAAGGTGACGAGCACGCCAGCGGCGAGAAAGACGAACAAGATCCAGCTCGCCAACAGGACATTTCCTCGTCGCCAGAGCGATGCCGTCTCATGCCGGCTCCCGGGCCAGCGGCCGGCGCGCAGGGCCTGAGCGAGCTCGGCTACCCGGAGCGGATGCGGTTCGAACCAGACCGGACTTCGCTTCACGTGCCACGGCGGTAGCGGCGGCCCGATGGCTTCCATCCCGAAATGCACGCCCGCATCGAGCCCCTCCCAGTCCATGACGAATTGAGAGTCCAGCTGCTCCAAGAGGTCAATTCCGTCATCTCCATAGATGCCGAGATCCTCCCACAGGCGCGCTTCGGGCGTGATCTGCTCCGGCGGGCACCCGGAAATCTCTCGGACGGCCTGCTTGACCCGTTCGAGCACTTCCATCTCGTCGAGATCGCAGGCCGACACCTTCATGACCGCACGCTACCGGAACCAAGCGGGAACATCCAGCGGGATTCTCCCCATGGAACGCCCGGCACCCGCGCCGCATTATGCCTGGTGAACAACAGCGAGGAGGCCGATTTGTACGTCCAGGTCAACACCGACAACCAGATCGTCAGCGATGCCGACGCCAATGAGCGCCTGGAGCAGCGGATCCGCCAGAAGCTGCGCCGCTTCGAGAAGCGGCTGACCCATGTCGAGCTCCATGTCTCGGACGTCAACGGCAGCAAGGGCGGCACGGACAAGAGGGTGAGCCTGGAAGTGCGGCCGACTGGCCACGAGCCGATCGCGGTCCATGCCGATGCCCAGCGGATCGAGGATGCGGTGACGGTCGCGGCCGACAAGGCGCTGCGGGCGCTCGAGCATTCGGTGGGGCGCCTCGACGACGCCAAGCGGCACTGAGGGCAAGAGGCGCCCGCGGCGTCCCGAGCTTGCGCCGCCGCGCCCGCCGTTCCACATCGCCGGCACCATGATCCGCGTTGCCAGCTACAATATGCGCAAGGCGATCGGCACCGACAGGCGCCGTCGCCCGGAGCGGACGATCGACGTCCTCAACGAACTCCGGGCGGACGTCATCGCCCTCCAGGAAGCGGATCGCCGGTTCGGCGCCCGCGCCAGCGCTCTGCCCTTCCACCTGCTCGAGGAGCATAGCGACTATGTGCCGGTGCCGTTCGAGGCGCGGGCCGGCAGCATCGGCTGGCACGGCAATGCCCTGCTCGTACGTAAGGGGGTCGAGGTGCTCGAGCGACACCTCTTCCATCTCCCGTCGCTGGAGCCGCGCGGCGCCGTGCTCGCCGACATCCGCGTCGGCGACGAGTCGCTGAGGGTCGTCGGCATGCATCTCGACCTGTCGGGACTATGGCGGCGGCGCCAGGCGCATGCGATCCTGGCGCATCTCGCCGAGCGCCAGGGCGACCCGCCGAGCGTGCTGATGGGCGACCTCAACGAATGGAGCAGCCGCGGCGGCTGCCTTCGCGATTTCGGCGCGCATCACCTGTTCGCACCGTGCGGCCGCAGTTTCCATGCGCGGCGGCCGATCGCCCAGCTCGACCGCATCATGGTCACCCCCGATCTCGAGATACTGGACAGCGGCGCCCATGACAGCGCGACGGCGCGGCGCGCCTCCGATCATCTGCCGGTCTGGGCCGAATTGCGCCGGACCGACGAGGTTCAGCCGCTGCCGCCCTCATTGTCCTCGCGCGCGGCGGGCTCGGGCTGGGCGGCGAGGCTGCGATCGTCGATATCGAGCCAGTCGCGGAAGGGAAGGCGATAGACCATGTCCATCACCTCATATTCGATGCCGTTGGGCCGCGAGGCCGAGCTGTTCCACAGCGCCACGACGCCGGCCCTGCGGACGGGATCGAACATCACCAGCGACCGGTAGCCGCGCACCCCGCCATGATGGCCGACCACCCGGTGGCCGGCATAGTCGAACATCCGCCAGCCGAGCCCGTAGGCCGCGGCCGTCGTGCGCTCCCGATACTTGCGCCGGCGGGCATTCTCGCCGGGCGTATTGGCGCGCGGATTCTGGACCGCCCGCAGCACCGGTACCGGCAGCACGTCGGTGGCGCCGCCCATCTGCGCCAGCATCCATATGGCAAGGTCGCCGATCGATCCGTTGACCCCGCCGGCGGCCGGAACGCGATAATAGGAATCGGTGACCTCGACCGGCTGGGAATTCCTGCCGCCGGGATGCGGCCGCGCCCAGCTGCGCGCGCCCATCAGCCCCTCGCGGGTGGCGCTGGCCGTGTACATGCCGAGCGGCGCGAACAGCCGTTCGCGCACCGCCTCGGGATAGGTCTTGCCGGACACCTGCTCGACGATCTCGGAGGCGGCGTCATAGGCGACATTCTGATAGGCGTGGCAGCTGCCCGGCGGGCAGATCGGCTGCAATGTCGCCATCGAGGCGCGCAGCATCCGGGCGTCCTCGCCCTCCTCCAGCTTGGGATCGTGGGCATGGGCGAACAGGCCGAGCCGGTGCGAAAGCAGGTCGGACACGGTCGCGCGCTGCTCGTTGCCGGCAGGCAGGCGCAGGGACGGGGCGTGGCGGGCCACCGGCTCGAACAGCGACAGCTTGTTCTCATGGGCGAGCAAGGCGACCATGTCGGCGGCGACGCCCTTGGACAGGGAAGCCCAGCGGAAGACGGTCTCGGTGGTCACCGCCTCGCCGCTGCCGGCGACGGTCTCGCCATAGCCGCGGGCGAAGCGGATCTCGCCATTCTCGACGACGGCGACGGCGAGCCCCACCATCGCCGGATCCTCCATCAGCGCCTGGAGACGGGCGTCGAGCCGATCGTAATCCACCGATGAGGGGCTGCTCGCACGGGCCTGGCCGACGACGAGGCTGAGGCCGCGGGGCCCGGGGCCGGCCGCGGCGGCGCCGGACGGCTCCGCCGGCCGCGTGAGCAGGACGGCGCCGGCCCAGAGCAAGCCGACCAGGCTCGCCGCGATCAGCAGTCCGACGAGAAAGCGCTTCATATACACTGGCTTGGCCATTCAGGCGTCAGACCCATACTCGCACCGGCCGGCGATTCCGGCTGAGAGCGGCCTTATCGCGGGCGGCGGGCGAATGGTAGCGTTCGCGCGCGCTCGCTGATCGCCAAGTAGATCCCGCCCGCGAGGGAGGGATTGCGAAGATGGGCGGCGGCCGCCCCCTCCTCCGAAGTGATCGCCCACCCCCGGCTCGACACCCGGCCCGCTTCCTGCCACCGTCGCGCCGATGGGGGAGAAGGAGCTCCGGATCGCGCTGGTCTGCTATGGCGGGATCAGCCTCGCCGTCTACATGCACGGCGTCACCAAGGAGATCTGGCGGCTGGCCAAGGCGAGCCGCGCCTTCATCGGCGGCGAGGCGCGCGCCGGCGGCAGCGAGGGCGTCTATCACGACCTGCTCGCGCGCATCGCCGAGGAGAAGGGGACCGAACTGCGCGTCCTCGTCGACATCCTCGCCGGCGCCAGCGCGGGTGGGATCAACGCCGTCTTCCTCGCCCACGCCATCGCCAGCGGCCATTCGCTCGATCCGCTCACCGATCTCTGGCTCGATTCGGCGGACGTCGACCGGCTGGTCGATCCGTCGGTCCACCCGGTCTCGCGGATCGCCAAGTCGATCGCCATCCCGTTCGCCTGGGCGCTGTCCAACCGCTCGGAGACCGTGAGCGAGACGGTCGAGGCCGAGCACCGCGCCGAGGTCCGTGCCAAGCTCGCCAGCTTTGTCCGCGCGCGATGGTTCGCGCCGCCCTTCGGCGGCGCCGGCTTCACCCGGCTGCTGCTCGACGCCTTCGACGCGATGGAACGCGAGCCGAATGGCGGGCCGCTCCTCCCCGCCTACCAGCAGCTCGACCTGTTCGTCACCGTCACCGATTTCCGAGGCTATCCGCAGGAGCTGCGCCTGAACTCTCCGCCCGAGGTGGTCGAGCGCGAGCATCGCATCACCCTCTCCTTCAACGGTCCGGCCGGGGCCGTGCGCGACCTCGCCGATCCCTATGCCCTCACTTACGCCGCCCGGGCGACCGCGAGCTTTCCCGGCGCCTTCCCGCCCTTCACCGTCCACGAGCTCGACGCCGTGCTGAAGGAGCAGGATCGCCGCTGGCCCCGGCGCGACGCCTTCCTCGCCCGCGTGCTGCCCCGCCATGCCGAGCTCGGCGAGGCCGAGGACGCCGTGCTGATCGACGGCTCGGTGCTCGCCAACGCCCCCTTCGGACCCGCCATCCAGGCGCTCGACAAGAGGCCGGCGCGGCGCGACGTCGACCGCCGCTTCGTCTATGTCGATCCCAAGCCGGGGATGAAGAGCGTTCGCCTGACCGGCAGCGCCGACGAACCGCCCGGCTTCTTCGCCACCATCTTCGGCGCGATCTCGGACATTCCGCGCGAGCAGCCGATCCGCGACAATCTCGAGGCGATCGAGCAACTGTCGTCGCGCATCCGCCGGCTTCGGCGGATCGTCGATGCGATGCAGCCCGAAGTGGAAGCGGCGATCGAGAATGCGGTCGGCTCGACCTTCTTCCTGGTCCGGCCCAACCCGAAGCGCCTCGCCGCCTGGCGAGCCCGCGCCAACGAGCTGGCCGCCCAAAGCGCCGGCTATGCCTTTGCCGCCTACGCCCATCTCAAGATCGCCACCGTCGTCGAGGATGCGGTGGAGGCGGTGTTCCGCTGCGGCGGCGGCGGTGGACGCGGCCGTCGGGAGGGGCTGCGGCAGGCGCTGTGGGCCCATGTGCGCGCCCGCGGCCTGGTCGATCCGGACGCGCTCACCGCCCGCGGCTCGAGCCCCGACGCCATCCTCTTCCTGCGCGACTTCGACATCGGCTTCCGCACCCGCCGGCTCCGCTTCGTCGCGCGCCGGGTGTCGCGCCTCGTCGAGGATCGCGACCTGGCCGAGCGGCTGCGGACGCTGCTCAACGACCTGCTCGAGCGCTATCGCCGGCGCGAGCCGGGCGAGCTCACCACCGCCGACCGCCGCGCCTTCGCCGCGGCCGAGACCGAGCCCGCCGCGGCGATGGAGGCGCTGGCCCGGATCTGGGACCTGCGCCCGCTCGACGAAACCACCGACGCCGCGCTGACCGAGGCGCTGGCGGAGCTGCCCAAGCCCGACCGGCGCAAGGTCATCCTCGCCTATCTGGGCTATCCCTTCTACGACGTCGCCACTCTGCCCCTCCTCCAAGGGCAGGGACTCGACGAGTTCGACCCGATCAAGGTGGACCGCATCTCGCCCGACGACGCCGTGGCGATCCGGGCCGGCGGCACCGCGGCGACCTTGAAGGGGATCCAGCTCAACAGCTTCGGCGCCTTCTTCAGCCGCGCCTATCGCGAGAACGACTATCTGTGGGGCCGGCTGCACGGGGCCGACCGGCTGGTCGACATCATCCTGTCGACCCTCCCCGAGGCGGATCGGTTCGGCGAGGCGGAGGTCGCCGCGATGAAGCGGGACGCCTTCCGCGCCATCCTCGCCGAGGAGAAGGACCGGCTGACGTCGGTCCCGGCCCTGTTCGAGGAGCTGGAGCGCGAGATCGGATGACGGGCCGCTCCACCCGTGGGCGGGCACAGAATTGATTATTTTATTCCGTCGCGGAATTTGCGAGCAGGGGACGGACATGCGAAAGGGGCCGGCATGCAGTTTCTGAAGACCCTGTTCTGGGTGGTCGTCGCCGTCGCCCTGGTGCTGTTCGCGCACAGCAACTGGAACATGGTGACGATCCGGCTGTGGGGCGGCCTCGAGGCCGACGTGAAGCTTCCCGTGCTGGTGATCGGCGCCTTCCTGATCGGATTCCTTCCCACCTTCATCCTCTACCGCGCGCGATTGTGGTCGCTGCGGCGCCGGCTCGACAATTCCGGCCCGGCCCATGTCGCCAATGCTCCGGGCATGCCGGTCCGCAACGCGCCGCCCGTCGCCGACGCGCCGCCCCTGCCGTGACCAGCCCCGTCTTCGTCGCGCTCGACACCACCGACGTCGAGCGCGCCCGATCGATCGCCGAGCGCGTCCGCCACCATGTCGGCGGCATCAAGCTGGGCCTCGAATATTTCTGCGCCAACGGCCCCGACGGCGTGCGCGCCTTCGCCGAACTCGGCCTGCCGGTCTTCCTGGACCTCAAGCTGCACGACATCCCCAATACCGTCGCCAAGGCGGTGCAGGCGCTGCGCCTGCTCGAGCCGGCCGTGCTCACCGTCCATGCCGCGGGCGGCCGCGCGATGATGGAAGATGCCAAGGCGGCGGCCCCGGCCGGGGCCCGGGTGGTCGCCGTCACCGTCCTCACCAGCCTGGACGAGAGCGATCTTGCCGCGATCGGCATCGACAGGAGCCCGGCCGCCCAGGTCGAGCGGCTGACCGCGCTCGCCCGCGAGGCGGGCCTCGACGGCGTCGTCTGCTCCGGCCACGAGGTCGCGGCAGCGAAGAAGCTGTGGCCCGAGGGCTATTTCGTCGTTCCCGGCGTCCGCCTCGACACCGGTCCGCACGTCCTCGGCGATCAGAAGAGGGTGATGACTCCCCGCCGCGCCCTCGACAACGGCGCCTCCATGCTCGTCGTCGGCCGTCCGATCACCCAGGCCGGAGACCCGGCGCAGGTCGTCCGCGAGATCGAAGCGACGCTCTAGCCTTCGTTCCGCCGGACGAACGACGGAACGATGTCGCCCGCGATGGACTTCTCCCCCTCCCCGTCTTATCCGCCCGGCCGAGGAGTCGTACGAAGATGAGCTGGCTGAACCGGGTCCGCAACAAGATCCCCTTCCTGCCGAAGCGGGAGACGCCGGAGACGCTCTGGCACAAATGTCCCGAATGCGACGCCATGGTCTTCCTCAAGGAATATGAGGAGAATCTGTTCGTCTGCCCGCGCTGCGAGCATCACGGCCGGATCGGTCCGGCACGGCGCTTCGACATGCTGCTGGACCCGGGCTACACCTTGCTGCCCGCGCCGCAGGTGCGCGAGGACCCGCTCAAGTTCCGCGATTCCAAGCGCTATACCGACCGCCTCAAGACGGCGCGGCAGCAGACCGGCGAGAGCGACGCGCTGATCAATGCGAGCGGCGCGATCGAGGGCCGCCCGCTCGTCCTCGGGGTTCAGGACTTCGCCTTCATGGGCGGATCGATGGGCATGGCGGTCGGCGCCGCCTTCGTCGCCGGCGCCCGCGCCGCGATCGAACGCCGAAGCCCCTATGCGATCGTCACCGCCGCCGGCGGCGCCCGCATGCAGGAGGGCATCCTCTCGCTCATGCAGATGCCCAAGACGACCGTCGCCATCGCCGAGCTCAAGGAAGCGGGCCTTCCCTATATCGTCATACTCGCCGATCCGACCACCGGCGGGGTCACCGCCTCCTACGCGATGCTCGGCGACGTCCACATCGCCGAGCCGGGCGCGCTGATCGGCTTCGCCGGCCAGCGCGTGATCGAATCGACCATCCGCGAGAAGCTGCCCGAGGGCTTCCAGCGCGCCGAATATCTGCGCGACCACGGCATGGTCGACATGGTCGTCCACCGCCGGGACCTGCGCCCCCGCCTGGCCTTGCTGCTCGACTATCTGACGCCGCACCGGGAAGCGGCGTGAGCAGAGCCCTCTCCCCTTCAGGGGAGAGGGTCGGGAGAGGGGGAATCGGGAACAGCTCGCAGGCGCCCGTAAATCGCTTCCCCACCTGCCCCTCTCTTCACCTCTTCCCTGATGGGGAGAGGGACTGAAGATGGATTTCGCCGTTTCCGCCGACCCCGACGTCCAGCGCCAGCTCGACCGCCTCGCCCGGCTCGAACCGGCCGGCGCCGTGCTCGGGCTCGACCGGATCCGCGCCCTGCTCGAGCGCCTCGGCAATCCGCAACTGCAGCTACCGCCGGTCCTTCACGTCGCCGGCACCAACGGCAAGGGCTCGACCTGCGCCTTCCTGCGCGCGGCGACCGAGGCGGCGGGGCTGACCGCCCATGTCTATACCAGCCCCCATCTCGTCCGCTTCAACGAGCGCATCCGCCTGGCCGGCCGGCTGATCGACGATGCCCTGCTCGCCGCCCTGCTCGCCGAGACGCTCGATTGCGCCGAGGGGATGGAGATCAGCTTCTTCGAGGCGACCACCGCCGCCGCCTTTCTCGCCTTTTCCCGGACGCCCGCCGACGCCTGCATCGTCGAGGTCGGACTCGGCGGCCGGCTCGATGCCACCAACCTCGTCGCGCCGGCGATCTGCGGGATCGCCCAGCTCGGGCTCGACCACGCTGCTTTCCTCGGCTCGCGGCTCGAGCAGATCGCTGCCGAGAAGGCGGGAATCGCGAAGAAGGGGGTGCCTCTCGTCACCCAGCTCTATCCGGAGCGGGTCGCGGAGCCGATCGCGCGCTCGGCCTCGGAGGCGGGTGCGCTCTGGCTTCCCCGCGGCGGCGTCTGGGACGCGCAGGTCCGCGCCGGCCGTATCCATTATCGCGATGGACGGGGAAGCCTCGCCTTGCCGCTGCCGAGGCTGGCGGGCGCCCACCAGGCGGCCAATGCCGCGCTCGCGGTCGCGATGCTCCGTCACCAGGACGCGCTGGCCGTCCCGGAATCCGCGCTGAGGGCGGCGATGGGATGGGCGGAGTGGCCGGCCCGGCTGCAGCGCCTGGCGCCGGGCCCGATCCACGACCGCCTGCCCGCGGGCAGCGAGCTCTGGCTCGATGGCGCCCACAACGGAGCGGCGGCCCGCGCCGTCGCCGACTTCTTCCGGCTGCGTCCGTCGCCTGGACGCCCCTTCCACATCGTCCTCGGCCTGCTCGCCAATCGCGACCCCGCCGCCTTGCTGCGCCCGTTCCGCGGCCGGTCGATCCTGTTCCACCCGATCCCGGTCCCGGGACACGACCACAATCCGCCCGAGGCGATCGCCGCTGCGGCGCGGGACATGGGGTTCGGCGCCGTGCCCGCGCAGAGCGTCGAGGCGGCACTGGACTGGATCGCCCGTCAGTCCGACCCGGCGCATCCGCCGGTCGTGCTGGTGATGGGCTCGCTCTATCTTGCCGGCGACGTGCTCCAGGCGAACGATCAGCCGCCCAATTGATCCTATTCCGCCGGCGCCGCCTCGGCGAGCTCCGGCGCCACGACGCCCGATGCCCGGCCTGCGCGGGCCTCGCGGATCCATTCGAGCACGCACAGCACGACCGCGATCACGCCGATCAAGGCGGTGAAGACGAACACGAAATAATATCCGCGCTCCTCGATCATCTGGCCGAGCGCGCCGCGCCCGAGCGTTCCCACCAGCAGGGTCAGCGAGGCGAGCAGCGCATATTGCACGGCGCTGTACCCCTTGGCGACGATCGAGGAGAGCCACGCGATATAGGCCGCGCCCGCAATGCCGATGGCGAGGTTCTCGCCGCCGATCGTGATCATCAGCCGGGCCAATCGCTCGGTGCCGCCGAACTGCTCGACCGCCCAGGTGAAGCCGATCGCATGGCTGACCGCCGACATGGTCGCACCACCCACGGCCATATCGGCGTAGAGCAGGTTGGTCGCGGCCGAGAGCGCTGCGCCCAGCGTCAGGGTCAGCATGCGACCGAACACGACGATCAGCCAGCCGCCCACCGCCAACCCGAGGATGATCGCGCCGATGCCGAAGAACTTGGAGGCGAACGCGACCTCGTCGTTGGTGTAGCCGAGCTCACCGAGGTAGAACGGATAGGCGAAGGTGCCCCAGATCGAATCGCAGATGCGATAGGTCAGCACCAGAGCGAGGATCAGCACCAACGACCAGCCCATCCGGCCGACGAACTCGACCAGCGGCAGCACCAGAGCGCGGTAGAAGTGATCGGTCACCTGACCGGCGCGCGATTCCGCCCCGCCCTCCACCGGGATCACGTGGCGCCCTTCGCGACGAAGCTTCACCAGCCAGGCGGCAACGAAGGCAGGCAGGACGATCGTGGCGATGACGATCAACGGTCCATAGGTGGCGGTGAACTCGGTCGGGTTGGGACGGTCCTCGGGCAGCGCGGTCATCGAGCGCACCATGAACACGAGAACGGTGCCGATCGCCCAGGCCCACAGCAGGCCGACGGCCAGCAGGCCCCATTTGCGGATGTTCGGCAGCAATTCGCCGGGCTGGTAAAGCTCGTCGATCTCGTCGCCCGCGGCGATGATCGTCCGAAACTTCCCGGCATCGGGCGCAAACAGCCCGACGATTCCGATCGCCAGCAGGATCATTCCCAGCATGACGTAGGTCTGCGGCCAGCCGATCCGTGCGGCGATGATCAGGCCGAGCGCCCCTCCGACCAGGGACGAGAGGCGGAAGCCCATCTGATAGACCGTCGAGAGAATGTCGATCGTCGCCTCTTCGTCGGCGATGTCGATGCGCCAGGCGTTGATGGCGATGTCCTGGGTGGCGCTGGCGAAGGCGCCGATGCCGGCGAGCAGGCTGAACAGGCCGATCGAGCTCCTCGGGTCGAGCAGGCTCATCGTCACCAGGATGATCCCGAGCAGGAGCTGCGCGGGCGCTATCCACTGCTTGCGCTTCCCGAGCCGGCGCAGGACCGGAATGTCGATCTTGTCGACCAGCGGCGACCACAGGAACTGGAACGAATAAGCGAGCCCGATGAGCGAGAAGACGCCCATCGTCTCGAGATCGACCTCGGCCTCGGTGAACCAGGCGTAGAGCGTGCCGAGAAACAGCGCGAACGGCAGCCCCGAAGCGAATCCGAACAGCGCCATGAAGCCCGACTTCGGATTGCGCAGCGAGCGCGCCAGGGTGCGCCAACCCGGCTTCTTCGCTGCGGTCGTGCTGATGTCGCTCATGAGGCCCTTGTAACGACGGATTCCGGACCCGAAAGCCCGTTTGCGCGTCGCCGGGAGCCCGGGACGCGCACTCGTCGGATCGCGCGCGCCGCGACGGCGCGGCGCCTGTGTCCCACAAACGCCATGATGCTTTCGCTCCGGTGAACAGCAGCCGCCGGTCCCGCCGCTCGTCCACGCCAGGCATCCGCTGGCCGCGTTTTCCGGAACATGCCGCCTCCCCCCGCATCCTGCTCCCGACCGCCGCCGCGCACGAACGCCGCGGCGATCTTCCGACAGGAAAGGAGAGTCACATGTTCGATATCCGCAAGAGCCGAATGCTGGCCGCGATGGCCGCGACGGCTTTGGTCGCCACGCCGGCCATGGCCGCCGAGTTCCGCGCGGTGCTCACCGATCACAACCTGACCGGAGTCGGCGATCCCGACGGCTGGGGACGCGCCCGCGTCCGCATCGACGACAGCTTCAACATCTTGTGCACCGATCTCGAGGTGCGCAGCATCGACGAGGTGCTCTCGGCCCAGATCCATCGCGGCACGGAAGGCACCGAAGGCCCACCCGTGGTCAATCTCGACGCGCCGGACGACGAGGACAGCGACGACTGCGACAATGTCGGCGACACGCTCGCCGACGAGATCCAGGCCAATCCGGCCGGCTTCTACGTGCTGGTCAAGACCCGCGAGCATCCCGAAGGGGCCATACGCGGCCAGCTCGGCCCCAGCTCCGGCTGAACCGAGGTCAGTCCTATCATAGCCAGGAACGGGAGCCGCCAAGCTGGTGGCTCCCTAGACCGCTAATCAACAGTCCAATCTTCGCAGCGAAGACCTTCCACTCGGGAAAACTCGCCGAGATTGCCGGTGACGAGCGTCAGTCCGCGGCTTCTCGCATGTCCGGCGATCAAAAGGTCGTAGGCACCGATCATCGTGCCCCGGCGCTGGAGGATTCCGCGAATCTCGCCGGCATGCGCGGCTGCCGAAACATCGAAGTCGAGTACGACCAACCGCTCCAGAAAATTCTCCACCTGCCGCCGGTGGTGCTCAGGCCGATCCGACTTCTCGGCTCCGAAAAGCAACTCGTAGGCAACGATGCTGGACGTGCACAGCCCCGCCGCCTCCGCATTGAATCGGTGCCGGAGGTCGGCTGGTCGCTCCCGCAAAACGCGAATGCAAAGATTCGTGTCCAGCAGATAACGGAGCACCTAGAAACCGGCGCGTTCCTGCGGGCCCGGCTGTTCGCGCGCGCCCAGATCGATGCCCGGCGCATCGAAGAAGTCGTCCCAGCTGCCATCGCCAGCAGTGATGATGCGCTTGTTTCCCTCACGCCGAACGGTGACGCTTTTCACGTTTTCAGGAAAAGCGACCTCTTTCGGCAGCCGAACGGCCTGAGAACGGTTCGACTTGAAAAGGGTGGTCCGAGCCATGGTCAATCGAGTATATCCCTGAAGTATATCCCAGGCAAGCCTTCCAGTCGGACTCAGGCCGCCTCGTACAGGGTCAATTGGGCGGGCAGCTTCTTCAGCCGCTCGCCCCGGAGGTGGCGATCGATCGCCTCCAGCGCATTCTTCAGCACCTTCTCCGAATAGGGCTTGGCCAGGCAGCCCAGGCCGAGGGTGCGCACGTGGTCGCAGGGCTGGCCGGTGACGAACAGCACCGGAATGCTCCGCTCGCCGGCAAGCCGCGCGACGCCCGTGCCGTCCCCCTCCCCCGCCAGCTTGATGTCGGTCAGGACGAGATCGAGCGGCTCGCGCCCGATCACCTCGCCGGCGGCGGCGAGGCTGTCGACGGTCGCCACCACCTCATAGCCTGCGTCGGTCAGCAGATATTCGTTGTCGAAGGCGACCAGAGGCTCGTCCTCGACCACGAGAATACGCCGGATGAGCCTTTCGCGCTTGCTAAAGAGCATGGTAGGTGCCGGTCCTCATTGCCTTCGATGTGATTGCGAAACGAAGCAATTTGCTGCTGGTGCCCCGCTTCGCCATCGGTCGGACGCATTTTCAGGAGAAATCAACTGGCCGCTCCCCGCGAAACGCAGCGCATCGCCAAGCTGCTCGCCCGCGCCGGCATCGCCTCGCGCCGGGAGGTCGAGCGGATGATCGCGGAAGGCCGTATCGCCATCGACGGCAAACCGGTGGAGACGCCCGCCACCTTGCTTGCCTCGCTCCACGGAGTCACCGTCGACGGCAAGCCGGTCAAGGCGCCGGCGCCGGCGCGGCTCTTCCGTTTCCACAAGCCCGCCGGCCTGCTCACCACCGAGCGCGACCCGAAGGGACGTCCAACCATCTACGATCGCCTGCCCGGCGAGCTGCCGAGGCTGATGCCGGTCGGACGGCTCGACATGAACACGGAGGGGCTGCTGCTGCTCACCACCGACGGTGAGCTCAAGCGCCAGCTCGAGCTCCCCGCCACCGGCGTCGAGCGCACCTATCGGGCCCGCGCCTTCGGCGAGATCAGCCAGGAACGGCTCGAGCAACTGATCGAGGGGATCGAGATAGAAGGCGTGCGCTACGGCCCGATCGACGCCAATCTCGAGCGACGGACCGGCCGCAACCAATGGATCGAACTCAGGCTGCGCGAAGGCAAGAATCGCGAGGTCCGCAGGGTCCTCGAGCATCTCGGCCTGCAGGTATCGCGGCTGCTCCGGACGGCCTACGGCCCTTTCGCGCTCGGCGACCTGCCGGCCGGCGAGGTCGACGAAATCCGCCAGCACGATCTCGTCGCCTTCCGGAAGAGCTTGGCTTTGCCTCCCGGCGAACGGGACGAAACGGCGATGGCCCGCGCCGCGGCACACGCACGTGCACCGCGCCGAACGGGCTCCGGCGAGCGGGACGCGGACCGCGCCGAGCCCCGGAGCGCCCGCCCTCCCGCGGCGAGGCCGCCGAGGGACCGGACGGAGCAAGCGAGGACCGAGCGAGGCGGCCCCGGAAAGGCAGCCGGTCTCCGTGCCGCACCTGCGCGAAAGGCGGGCCGTCACGGCGGCGCCGCCCCGCCCGACCTTCGCGGCGAAGGGGTTCGCAGCGATCGATCGGGCGCTCGCGCTGCCGCGGCCGGGGCACCGAGGGACCGGACGCAGCGGGCCGGCATCGAGGGAAGCGGTCCAGGCAAGGCCGCCGCTTCCCGTGCCGCCCTTCAGCGCAAGACCGGCGAGCGGGGATCCCAGGGGCCGCGCGGCGCCAGGACGAGCCCCGGCGAGCGCGGCAGGCGCGCAGACCATCCATCCGCCGGAGACGGGCGGCGACCCGGCTCGTCGGGCCCACCGCCGCGCGGCGGCGAGGGCGTTGCGCGCACCGACCGTCAGGGTGCGAAGCAGCGAGGCGCGCGCGCCGCCGAGGCCGGGGCACGGGGCCCCGAGCGATCGCGCGGCGCCAAGGCCGGCCCCGGCGAGCGCGGCAGGAGCGGAGACCGTCCACCCGGAGGATCCGGCCCGCGGCGCGGCGACGGCGGGCGCTCTTCGGAAGCCGGCGCCCGCCGCCGGCCGGGAGGACGCCCCGGCTCGCCCCGCGGATCGGGTCCGGGACGGAAAAGATGAGGATCATCGCCGGCGCCTGGCGCGGGCGGCCGATCGACGCGCCGCCCGGACGCGGCACCCGTCCGACCAGCGACCGCGCCCGTGAAGGCCTGTTCTCGATGCTGCAGAGCCGGCTCGGCACCTTCGAAGGCCTGCGCGTTGCCGACCTGTTCGCTGGCACCGGCGCGCTCGGCCTGGAGGCGCTCTCGCGCGGCGCGGCCCATTGCCTCTTCGTCGAGAAGGATCGCGAGGCGATCGCCATCCTCAAGCGTAATATCGACCGGCTCGGCGCCGGCGAACGTGTCGACGTGCGCCCGCAATCGGTCGAGCATGCGCCGCCACCGGCCCTTCCCTTCGATCTCGTGCTGATGGACCCGCCTTATGGCGCCGGCCTCGCCCAGGCCGCGCTCGAGCGGGTCGCGCAGCCGGGCTGGCTCGCCCCCGGCGCCTGGCTCAGCGTCGAGACCTCAGGCGAGACGCTGGCCGTGCCCAAAGGGCTGGAGCTCGAGACCGACCGCCGTTTCGGCAAAGCGATTCTCACCCTGTTGCAGAAGAGCTAGGCCGGCGTGCTCCGCCCTTCGTGCGGGCCGGGCTTGCTCGCCGTCCCTCGCAGCGACGCCATCGCCACCGCGCTGATCACCGCCGCCGCGGCGAGATAGAGGCCGACATAGACGAGGCCGCCGCGCTCGGCGAGCGCCTGGCCGGCGATCGGTGCGACCGCTCCGCCGAGGATTCCGCCGACGTTGAAGGAGATGGAGGCGCCCGAATAGCGCACCCGCGCCGGGAACAGATCCGGCAGATAGGTGCCGAGAGGGCCGTAGAGGAATCCCATGACGAACAAAGCGAGGCTGAGGAACAGCCAGATCGCCGGCAGCGAGCCGCTGCCGAACAAGGGCGCCATCAGCGCGCCGACGAGGATCGTGCCGGCGCAGCCCGCCAACAGCATCGCCTTGGGGCTGGTGAGGTCGGACCACCAGCCGGCGAGGACGATGCCCAGCGCCATGAACAGGATCGCCCCGAGCTGGACGGCGAGGAAGGACTCGCGGTCGTAGCCGAGGCTGGTGGTGCCGTAGCCGAGCGCGAAGGCGGTCGCGAGATAGAAGACGGCAAAGCAGGCGACGACGGCGAAGATGCCGGCGATGGTCGGCCGTGCGTGGCGCGCGAACAGCTCCGCCATCGGCACCTTCGCCGGCGGCGCCTCCTCCATCGCCGCTGCGAAGGCCGGCGTCTCGGTGAGCCTGAGACGCACCCACAGGCCGACGCCGACCAGGATGACGCTGAGCAGGAACGGGATGCGCCATCCCCATTCGACGAACTGGCGCTCGGTGAGCAAGGCGCCGAGCAGCAGGAACAAGCCATTGGCGGCGATGAAGCCGATCGGCGCGCCCAATTGCGGGAACATGCCGAAGCGGGCGCGATGGCCGGCCGGGGCATTCTCGACGGCGAGCAGGGCCGCCCCGCCCCATTCGCCGCCGAGGCCGAAGCCCTGGCCGAAACGCAGGAGGCAGAGCAAGAGCGGTGCGAGCCAGCCCGCGGTCTGATAGGTGGGGAGGAAGGCGATGAGCAGGGTAGAGCCGCCCATCAGCATCAGCGACGCGACGAGGGTCGACTTGCGGCCGATCCGGTCGCCGAAATGGCCGAACACCATCGCCCCGATCGGCCGCGCGAAGAAGGCGACCGACAGGCTGGCGAAAGAGAGCAGCAGCTGCGCCGACTCGGATTCGGACGGGAAGAAGAGCGGGCCGAACACCAGGGCGGCCGCGGTCGCGTAGATGTAGAAATCGTAGAACTCGACCGACGTGCCGACCATGCTCGCCAGCAGCACCCGCGCGTTCGACCGATAGGCGTTCGCCATGACTCCTCCCCTTCGCGGCCTGGGTGAAGGAGGGAGGGGATGGGGTCAAGCATCGGCCACACCCCCCTCTCCCCTTCAGGGGAGAGGGAAGAGCCGCGCAGCGGCGAGGGAGAGGGGGAGTCCGTGATTGTCGACCCGCTCCGTCCGCCTCCAACCTCGCCCCCTCTCCCAGCCTCTCCCCTGAAGGGGAGAGGGGAAGTTGCCGATAAGTCATTGAGTCTCCGCTTCCCGTTCCCTAACTGTTCGCTGTGACCGAGACCGCCCCTGCCCCTGCCGCCGAGCCGCCCTACATAGCCGGGCTCAATGCGCCGCAGCGCGAGGCGGTGCTCACCACCGACGGGCCGGTGCTTGTCCTCGCCGGCGCCGGCACCGGCAAGACCGCGGCGCTGACCGCGCGGCTCGCCCACCTCCTCTTCACCCGCCGCGCCTGGCCGTCGGAGATCCTCGCCGTCACCTTCACCAACAAGGCGGCGCGCGAGATGAAGGAAAGGGTCGGCCGTCTCGTCGGCGGCGCCGTCGAGGGCATGCCCTGGCTCGGCACCTTCCATGCGATCGGCGCGCGGATGCTGCGCCGCCACGCCGAGCTGGTCGGGCTCAAGAGCAACTTCACCATCCTCGACACGGACGACCAGCTGCGGCTGCTCAAGCAGCTCATCGTCGCCGCCGATGTGGACGAGAAGAGATGGCCGGCCCGCACCCTCGCCGGCATGATCGACCGCTGGAAGAACAAGGGCTGGACCCCGGACCAGGTCGATCCCGGCGAGGCCGAGGAATATGCCCATGGCCGCGGCGCCAAGCTCTATGCCGCCTATCAGGAGCGCCTGAGACAGCTCAACGCCTGCGATTTCGGCGACCTCCTGCTCCACATGCTCGTCATCCTGCGCACCCACCGCGACGTGCTCGAGCTTTACCAGCAGCGCTTCCGCTACATCCTCGTCGACGAATATCAGGACACCAATCAGGCCCAGTATCTGTGGCTGCGGCTGCTCGCCCAGGAGCGCAAGAATATCTGCTGCGTCGGCGACGACGACCAGAGCATCTATTCCTGGCGCGGCGCCGAGGTCTCCAACATCCTGCGCTTCGAGAAGGACTTTCCCGGCGCCAAGGTGATCCGGCTCGAACAGAATTACCGTTCGACGCCGCATATCCTCGCCGCCGCTTCGGGCGTCATCGCCCATAATGGCGGCCGGCTCGGCAAGACGCTGTGGACCGAGATGCCGCAGGGGGACAAGGTCCGGGTGATCGGCGTCTGGGACGGGCCGGAGGAAGCGCGCCGGGTCGGCGAGGAGCTGGAGGCGATCCAGCGAAGCGGTGGGCGTCTCGACCAGTGCGCGATCCTGGTGCGCGCTCAGTTCCAGACCCGCGAGTTCGAGGACCGGTTCATCGCGATCGGCCTGCCCTACCGGATCGTCGGCGGCTTCCGCTTCTACGAGCGCGCCGAGATACGCGACGCCTTGGCTTATCTGCGCCTCATCCACCAGCCGGCGGACGACCTCGCCTTCGAGCGCATCGTCAACGTTCCCAAGCGCGGGCTCGGCGACAAGGCGGTGTCGAAGATCCACGCTCTCGCCCGGGCCCAGGACGTGCCGCTGTCGATGGCGGCCGCCCAGATCCTCGACACCGACGAGCTGACCGGCCAGGCCCGCCGCTCGCTCGGCAACCTGGTCGGGGATTTCGCCCGCTGGCGCGCCAGGCTCGACGAATTGCCCCATCCGGAGCTGGCGCGGCTGATGCTCGACGAATCGGGCTATACCGCGATGCTCCAGGCCGACCGGTCGGCGGAGAGCGCCGGGCGGCTCGAGAATCTGACCGAGCTCACCCGCGCGATGGAGGATTACGAGACGCTCGGCGGCTTCCTGGAGCATGTCAGCCTGGTCATGGACAATGACGCCGACGCGGATTCGGACAAGGTCACGATGATGACCATCCACGCCGCCAAGGGCCTCGAATTCGACACCATTTTCCTCGCCGGCTGGGAGGAAGGCGTCTTCCCGTCCCAGCGCGCTCTCGACGAAGGCGGACTCGCCAGCCTCGAGGAAGAGCGCCGGCTCGCTTATGTGGCGATCACCCGGGCCCGCCGGCGCTGCATCATCCTCCACGCCGCCAATCGCCGCATCTACGGCCAGTGGACCTCGTCCATCCCCTCGCGCTTCGTCGCCGAGCTTCCGGACGAGCATGTCGAGCAGGAGACGACGATGAGCGGCGGCGAGTCGCTGTGGCGCGCCAACTGGTCCGAGCGCGCCGATCCGTTCGCCGACGTCGCCCGCGGCACCGGCCGCGGCCCCGGCTGGCAGCGCGCCGCCGCCGGCGGCGGCTTCGAACGCACCCCGCCGCGGGTGATCGAGGCCCGCGCCAGCGCGGTCAGCTTCGGCAATCCCGGCCGCAGCGACATCGCCGTCGGTCAGAGGGTGTTCCACCAGAAGTTCGGCTACGGGCAGGTCGCCGAGGTCGAGGGCAACAAGCTCGAAATCGACTTCGAGCAGAGCGGACGCAAACGAGTGATCGACAGCTTCGTGACGGTGGCGTGAGTGCACTAGCCCTCTCCCCTTCAGGGGAGAGGGTTGGGAGCGGGGGAGTCGGAGCGCCCCCAAGCTTGCGCCCCATCCGTGTTCCTGATACGTTCCAACTATCAGGAGAACCGCCATGCGCGACCCGCAACTCCTCGAGCACGCGCAGGAAATGCGCCGCGAAATGACCGCGCCGGAACGCCGGCTCTGGCACATGCTCCGCGCCAAGCGGTTCCAAGGCGCCAAGTTCCGCCGGCAGCAGGTCATCGGTCGTTACATTGCCGATTTCGCCTGTCGCAAACCGATGCTCATCATTGAGGTCGACGGCGACACGCATGCCTGTTCCGAGGATTATGATGCGCGGCGGACCGCGCTTCTCGAACGACGGGGCTATCGCGTCGTTCGTTTCACCAATGGCGAGGTGATGGGGAATTTGGAGGGGGTGCTGATTGCAATTGGGGAGGCTCTACGTTCTGCCTCCCAGTCGGTTCGGGGAACCTCCCCGACTCCCCCTCTCCCCGACCCTCTCCCCTGAAGGGGAGAGGGAGATCAGAACACCGCCCTTGCCGTCGCCTCCTCCAGCATCTGCTGCCTCACCAGGGGGATCGGCGGTCCGCCATAGCTCAGGAAGCCGTCGTGGAAGCTCTTCCACGCCTGGCGGCCGCCGCGGCTGCGGGTCCAGTCCTCGCGCAGGCGGCGGATGAGCAATTTGCCCATCGTGTAGTTGAGATAAGCGGGATCGTAGGTGCCGCGCGCCGCCTGCTGGCGGGCATTGCCTTCGTCCTGATAGCATTGCTCGCGGAACATGACGCGCGACTGCTCGACGCTCATGCCGCCGGTATGGAGACCGATCGCAGACAGGAAGCGGCAGTCGCGCAGCAGGGCGTTGGAGAGCTGGCCGATGCGGATCTCCGGATCGGCCTCGCCGAGCCCGGCCTCGACCATCATCTCCTCGGTATAGTGGGCCCAGCCCTCGGCGAAGGCGTAGCCGACGAACACCCGGCCGAACAGGAAGGTCGAGCGGTTGGCGTGGAGGAAGTTGAGGAAGTGGCCCGGCCATACCTCGTGCACCGAGGTGAAGAGGAGATCGGCCTCGCCCGGGATGAAGCCGGCCTGCACCTCCGGCGACCAGGCGGGATCGGGCGGCGCGATATAATAGACGGAGGGCAGCCCGCGCTCGAAAGGGCCCGGAATGTCGATATAGGCCGAGTTCTGCCGATTGTAGGGCGGCGCCTCCTCGACCTGGGCCTGCTCGGTGCCGGGAATGCTGACCAGGTCGTTGCGCTCGATGAACTGCCTCAGTCCGGCGAGTTGGCGGCGGGCTCCGGCGACCGCTCCGCCCTCGGGCTTGTCGGCACTCATCCGCGCCATGCAGTCGGGCACGTTCGCGCCGGGCGCATAAGCGGCGCAGGCCTCGCGCAGGGCCTGCCGGTTGCGTTCGAGGTCGGCGCGGCCGATCGCCTCCAGCTCGACGAGCGGCAGATCGACCATCTCGGTATCGCGCAGCATCTGGGCGAAGCGCTCGGCCCCGAGCGCGTAATTGTCGGTCGCGCGCGGCCGCTGCGCCTCGAACCAGTCGGCGAGGTCCGCCATCGCCCGGGCCGCCGTCTCCGAGGCCGTGCGCAGCTCCGCCTGGAGCACCGCGTCCTGCACTTCGGCGAAGGCGGCGATGCCGTCGCCGCGATAATATTCGGCGAAGCCGCCGAAGCCGGCCTTGCCGTAATCGATGAAGGTGAGCGGCATCGGCGTGCGCAAATTGGCGCGGATTTCCCCGGCCGCGCGCGGCACGTTCCTCAAATAAGCGAGATAGGCGCGAAGCCGCTGCGCCGGCGGCGCATAAGCGCGCGTGACATAGACCGACGGATCAAGCGAGCCGACATAGTAATCGGGATTGGTCAGGGGCTGCTCGGCGACGCTCTCCCAGAAGAGATCGCCGCGCAGGCTCGCGACCAGATAGTCGCGCTCGAAGCGCTGGGTCGCGGTGAGATCGCCGTCGCCGAACGCCTGGGCGGCGGCGATCGCCGAGTGCAGGAAGGAGACGCGGTTGGCGAGCCCGGTCGGGCTCCAGTCGGGGAGCCGGCCGTCATAATCGTGCCGGCCCTGGCCGACCGCGAAGTCCGGATTGAGGGCGAAATAGCCCTCGATGGTGCGAGTCATGAAGTCGGGCCAGGCAGAGCGCGCCTCGATCGTCTCGAGCGACGGCGTCTCGGTCAGGGTGCAGCCGGCGATCAGGAGGGCGCCGGCCGACAAGGCGGCGAGCAGCGATTTGCGGTTCATTCGATCATCCTTCCCGGCGAGCCCGAAGGGGTTGTGGCATGGGCGAAGCCGCGGTGCCAAGGGGCGGCGAAGCGGTGATCAGCGCCCCCATCCGTCATCCCGTCGAAAGCCGGGATCTCAATGCCTTGTCGGCGACGAGGACGGAAACGAGCTTCGCCAGGATGACGAGAAGGGAGATTTCCTCACGCGCTCGAAAGCCGCGGACCATGAACCGAAGCAGCATCCGGCGGAGCGCGCGGTCCGAACCTGGATGTTTCAGAGTTCATGGGTCCCGACTTTCGTCGGGATGACGGTCGCACGCGTGGCGGAAATTCTCCCTTCCCTCCCCGCTGGGCGCACCAATCTCGCGCCCCCGCGCTGCCCGGCGCCATTTCCTTCCTTTGACGGTCCCGCGCGCGGACGGGACATTGCCGCGCCCCGCGCCGGGACCTAAGTGGCGGGACGATGCCGCCCCGCTCGCCCTTCGCGATTCCCAATTTCCGCTATTATTGGGTCGCCCGGCTGACGACCAATCTCGGCCAGTCGGCGATGCTGCTGATCGTCGGCTGGCAGGTCTACAACATCGCCCGGCTGACGATGAGCCCGGCCGCCTCGGCGGCGCAGATCGGCTTCGTCGGCCTCATCCAATTCTTGCCCCTGTTCCTGCTCACGCCGGTCACCGGCTGGGTCGCCGACCATGTCGACCGCCGCCACATCGCCCGGGTGACGACGCTGCTGCTCGTCCTGTGCGCCGCCATCCTCGCCGGCTTCACCTGGGCCGGGACGATGAGCCTGCCGGTCCTGTTCGTCGTCGCCGGGCTGCTCGGCGTCGCCCGCGCCTTTTCCGGTCCGGCGCTCGGGGCGCTCGCCCCCAATCTCGTGCCGCGCGAGATCCTGCCCAATGCGATCGCCTTGAGCTCCATCTCCTGGCAAGCCGGCATGATCGGCGGCCCGGCGATCGGCGGTTATCTCTACGCCTGGCAGCCGGCATCGGCCTATGGCGCCAGCGTCGGCCTCTTCCTCGTCTCCTTCCTCTGCCTGATGCTGATCGGGCCGGTGCCGCGGCCCGACCGGGACCGAGCCCGCCATCCGATCCGCCAGATGATCGACGGCCTTTCTTATGTCCGCACCAACCGGCTGGTGCTCGGCGCGATCACGCTCGATCTGTTCGCCGTCTTCCTGGCCGGCGCGACCGCCTTGCTGCCCATCTATGCGCGCGACATCCTCGCGGTCGGGCCTGAGGGGCTCGCCCAGCTCGGCGCGGCACCGGCGGCCGGGGCCGCGCTCACCGCTCTCTATTTCTCCTTCCGCCCGCTGCGGACCGAGGTCGGCATGAAGATGCTCGGCGCGGTGATGGTGTTCGGCGGCGCCACCATCGCCTTCGGCCTGTCGCGATGGATGCCGCTGTCGCTGCTCGCTCTGTTCGTCATCGGCAGCGCCGACATGTTCTCCGTCTATGTCCGCCAGTCGCTGATCCAGCTCTACACGCCGGACGCGATGCGCGGACGGGTCGGCGCGGTCTCGCAGCTCACCATCTCCGCCTCCAACGAGCTCGGCGACGCCCAGTCGGGCTTCCTCGCCGCCCTGATCGGACCGGTCGCCGCGGTCGTCGCCGGCGGCGCCGGCGCGATCGCGGTCACCTTGCTCTACGCCGCGCGCTTCCCGGAGCTTCGCCGCGCCCGCAGCTTCGACGCCCCGGCCGAGGAAAGGCCGGCCGCGACATGAGCCGCGCCGCCTCCTTAGTCCCCGGCGAGGCCCGTCCAGGCGACCAGCGCCCAGCGGCAGCCGCGGCGCACCGGGGTCACCCGGTGCAGCGCGCGCGACGGGAAGATCTGCGCGCTGCCGCGCGGCAGGCTCCGCGCGCAGCCGATCCGGTCGGGCACGATCTCGAGATCGCCCCCGTCATGATCCTCGGGCGCCGACAGCTCGATGGACAGCGAGATGCGCCGCGCGTCGATCCGGTCGAGCCCGCTGTCGGTGTGCCAGGCGACGAAATGGCAGCCCTCATCGTAGCGCAGGATCTGGACATCCTCCCGGACCGGGCCGACCGGAAGGCCGAAGGCCTCGGCGCCGCGCGCGAACAGGGCGTCGAGCCGGTCGAACAGCCAGGCCGTCATCGGCTCGCGGCCGACCAGGGCGGTGTTCACGTCGCGCTGCGAGCGATCGAGCGCATAGCCGCCGCCGCCATGTACGGGCGCCGCTACCGCCCCGGCGGCCTCGCCGAGCGCGATGATCCGGTCGCATTCGCCCGGGGTGAACGCATCCGGCCGGGCGAGATAGGTCCGCGAAGCCGCCATATGCTAGGATCGAGCGTGCCCCGGATCGGCGCCCGGCTCAACCTTCGTTCCCGTTCCTCGAAACCTTCCAAGGGAGAGACGCCATGAAAGCCGCCAACATGCTCGAGACGATCGGCCGGACGCCGCATGTCCGGATCAACCGCCTGTTCGGCGACGCCGAGGTCTGGATCAAACAGGAGCGCGCCAATCCCGGCGGTTCGGTCAAGGACCGCATCGCGCAGGCGATGGTCGAGGAGGCCGAGGCGTCGGGCAAGCTCAAGCCCGGCGGCACGATCATCGAGCCGACCAGCGGCAATACCGGCATCGGTCTCGCCATGGTCGCCGCCGTCAAGGGCTACCGGCTCGTCCTGGTCATGCCCGAAAGCATGAGCCTCGAGCGCCGTCGGCTGATGCTCGCTTACGGCGCCAGCTTCGACCTGACCCCGAAGGAGAAGGGGATGAAGGGCGCGATCGAGCGCGCCAAGCAGCTGATCGAGGAGACGCCGGACAGCTGGATGCCGCAGCAGTTCGAGAATCCGGCCAATCTCGAGGTGCACCGCCGCACCACCGCCGCCGAGATCCTCGAGGATTTCCGCGACTCTCCGGTCGACGTGCTGATCACCGGCGTCGGCACCGGCGGCCATATCACCGCCTGCGCCGAGGTGCTGAAGAAAGCCTGGCCGGGCCTTCAGGTGTTCGCGGTCGAGCCGACGCTGTCGCCGGTCATCTCGGGCGGACAGCCGGGGCCGCATCCGATCCAGGGCATCGGCGCCGGCTTCATCCCCGCGATCATGGATACCAGCCTGATCGACGGCACCATCCAAGTCGAGGCCGCCGACGCCAAGGAAATGGCGAAGCGCGCCGCCCGCGAGGAAGGCATGCTGGTCGGGATCAGCTCGGGCGCGACCCTGGCCGCGATCCGGCAGAAGCTGGGCGAGATCGGCGCCGGCAAGCGCGTGCTCGGCTTCAACTACGATACCGGCGAGCGCTATCTTTCGGTGCCCGACTTCCTGCCGGAGCAGTGATCCGCTTGCATTCCCCTGCCCTTCGGGCAAGCTTCGCCCGAACGGCAGGGGATGCCCGATGAAGACCATGATCAAGTGCGCCGTCGCCGCGCTGCTCGCGGCCGCCGCCACCGGCGCCGCCGCGCAGCAGCGCATCGACCGGCCCGGCACGATCGCGCATGCGGCGGCCGACGCCCAATTCCCGGAACGGGTCGGCGAGTTCCGGCGCGGCAACGTCCATCAATATGACGAGGCCGGCCGGGACATCAGCGCGACCTACAATCTGGTCCGGCCGACGGGCCGAATCGTGCTCAGCATCTACATCTATCCGGCGTCGCGGCTCGGCCAGACCGACGGCGCCGAGCAGAGCCGGGTCGCCTTGTGCGGCCGCGAGTTCGACGGCGTGCGCGGCGCGATCGAGGCGCAGAATGCCGGCGCGCTGAAGCTCCATCAGGGGACCGCCCCGCCAGTGGCCGGAATCGAGCCCGGGCTCAGTCATCGCGCCGTCTACCGCTTCACCGCGCCGTTCGACGGCGAGCGCCAGGAGGTGCGCTCCGAGGCCGACCTCTATTGCTTCGTCGGAAGCGACTGGCTGGTCAAATACCGGATCACCGCCCCGGCCGGACTCGATATCGACGCCGACCTCGATCGCTTCATCCGCACCGGCCCCTGGCCGGGCCGCCCGCCGGCCCCGCAGCCGGACGAGATGACGCAGGCGGAAGACGGCACGGAAGCGAGAGCGGGGTAGGCGGCCGCGGAAGGCGGCCGGCCGCGGCTTCGCCCAAGAAGCCCCGCCGTCATCCCAGCGAAAGCTGGAATCTCAATACCTAGCAGGACCATCGACGAGGTGGTCGTGAAGAAGTGAGATCCGGGCCTCCGCCAGGATGACGAAGAGAAGATGGCTTCACCCCCGGAGTGACGATGTGGGCTTCGGCCCCCTCAGCTCGCCGCCATCTCGTAGAGGAAGTCGACATAGCCCATCGTCGCTTCCTTGAGCCCGGCGACGGCGGGGTTGCGGCTCTCGATTAGGAAGAACTCATCGGGAGCGTGGGCGCCGCCGCCATGGCCGAGGCCGAACTGGCCGGCCGGCTTGCGCAGCGGATCGCCGGTGAACAGGAATCCCGGCCAGGAGCCGGCGCTGCGCGGCGACAGCGTCCAGGGAATGTTGGAACGCGTCATCACCGCCTGCTGGGCGCGGATGACGTTGCTGTCCTCGGCCGTCTCGGTCGGATCGTAACCGCCCGACATGCTGACCTCGATATCGCCGAAGCCGTGGGCGGCGAGATGGGCGCGAAGCTTGGGCAGGCAATCCTCGACCGTCATGTTCGGCACCAGCCTGAGGTCGAGCTTGGCGACCGCGCGGGCAGGAAGCACCGTCTTGCCGCCGGGACCGGTATGGCCGGCGACGAGCCCCTCGATATTGACCGTGGGCTGCGACACCAGCCGCTCGAGCGACTCGCGCCACGGCAGGTCGTCGATCCAGCGCTGGACGCCGAGCTGGCGTTTCACCTCCTCCTCCGGGCGGGTGCGGGCCGCCTCGGCGACCAAGGCCCGCTCGCGCTCGGTGAGCGGCCGGACATGCTCGAACCAACCGTCGATGGCGGGGGTGTTGCCCTGATCCCGCACCAGCGAGGTGAGCGCGTGGACGAGATGCCAGACCGGGCTGTCCACCTGCGCCTTCAGGCTGGAATGGACGTCCCGCGCCGGGCCGCGGCCCCAGCGCTCGCCGCTCGCCACCAGCTCGCATTCGATGATGCCCTTGGCGCCGAGGCTGATCGTCACCGCGCCGCTGGCCCCCTGCGAGGCGGAGGGGATGATCACCCCGTCCGCTCGCTCCATCGCCGCCCGCACCTCGGCATCGCGGAAGGCGTTCCGGAAGTTGGGCGAACCGATCTCCTCCTCGCCCTCGGCGAGCAGGACCAGGTTGATCGGAAGCCGCCGGCCCGAGGCGCGGAAGGCGTGGAGCGCGGCGAGGAAGGCGGTCTCCGGCCCCTTCTGGTTGACCGCGCCGCGGCCGCGAATGGCGCTGCCGAGCGCGTGATCGAACATCCGGCCCTCGAGCGGCGGCGACGACCATTCGGCCGGATCGAATTGCTTGACGTCGTACATGAAATAGATGCCGACGGTGCGGCGGGCGCCGGCGTCGAGCACGCCGAACACGGCCGGCACGCCGCCGGTCGCGACCTTGCGGACGCCGGTGAATCCCGCCTCGGTGGCGAGCCGGGCCATGTGATCGGCGCCGGCCTCGATGTTGAGCCCCTCGGCGGCGATGGTCGGCAGGGCGATCCATTCGCGCAGCCGGGCGAGCGTCGCTTCCTGCCCTGTCTCGACGGCGCGCGCGATCGCCTCGCGATCCGAGTCGCGCCGGGACTGGGCGAGCGCCGCGCCGGGGGCGAGCAAGGCGGCCGTGGCGGCGGCCCCCTTGATCAGGCTGCGCCGTTGTGCCGAAAAACCCTCGTCCATCGCGTCCTCCCTATGATTTGGCGGTCAGTAAAGCGCCCGCTCGCGGGCGCGTCCAGCCGGCCCCGGCCGGAACCTCGCTCCTCGCCCCGGCGTTGCGCCCCCGAAACAGTGAGGAGTTCGATCATGGAAGAGCGAGAGACGGACCGGGCGGTCCGGGAGGAGCCGGCTGCGGCGCCGCCGCCGATCCAGCGCGAGACGACGATCATCCAGACCGGCGAGCGGCGCGGCGGCAGCGGCGGCATCCTGGCCCTCGCCGTGGTGCTGGTCATGCTCGCCGTCGTCGCCTTCCTCGTCTTCGGCGGCGGCCTCGAGAAGGCGGCGGACGAGACCGACATCAACGTCAATATCGAGACGCCGGACATCGAGCTGCCCGACGTGGACCTGCCCGCCCCCGCGGAACCGAGCAACGGCGGCTGAACCGCCACGCGCGCGCTCAGCGCGATCCCTGGCCGGTTTCCATGGCGTGCAGCGCCCTCTGGGCCCGCTCGTAGCCGGGCCGCAGCGCGAGCGCGCGGGCAAGCGCCTGGCGCGCGGCTGCGGCATCGCCCATTTCGAGACGGGCTTCGGCAAGGCTCGTCCAGGCGCCCGGCGATCGGGGATAGCTTCGGGTGTTGAGCTCGAAGAAGACGAGCGCCTTGTCCATTTCCCGCTCGGGCAGGTAGCGCATGAAATTGTAGCCGAAGAAGTCCATCGTCCCTTCCGGCGGATGGAAGACGTGGCCGAGCCGTTCCGACAGCCGCTCGAACCGCGCCTCGATCTCGCGAGGCGCCAGATAGAGCTCGTCGAGGGTCATCGCGTGACCGTCGAAGATGGCGGCGAGGCCCTCGTAGAGGCTGATCAATGGCAGGCTGTGATGGGTCTCCCGTGTGCGTTCATGGTGGACGACCCTCAGGCCCGGAACCGGCCGCGCCGAGAGCAACGCCGCCAGCTCTCGCCCGCCGGGTTCCACAGTGATGTAGGGGGTCGGGTAACGCTGCGTCGTCGTCACGATGAAGAGCTGGTCGCCGTCGAAGCGCGGCCGGCCGGCCGCCTCGCGCGCCAGCTCCAGGATCATCGCATCGTCCCACCACAGCGCCCCGTCCATGACGATATGCGCGTCGAACACCTCGGGACGGGTGAGCAGGTTGTGGACCACGGTCAGGCCGGTGAGGGAATAGCCGGCGAGCACCCGATAGTCGCTCGCGGCGAAGTTCCGTTCGACATGGGGGATGAGCTCGCGCTCGACGAATCGCTGGAAGGCCTCGGCGCCGCCGCTCGCCGCCCAATCCTCGGATTCGCGGCCGTTGGGGCCGGTGCGGGAAGCGGTCGGCGTGGAGTCGCGAGCCCGCTGGCTGCTGTTGATGCCGATCACGATCATTTCGGGGATGAGCGGCGTGGCATCGGCGCTGAGCTGCCGGACGGCGCCGGCGAAGGACGGGAAGAACAGGTTGCCGTCGAGGACGTAGAGCACCGGATAGTCGCGATAGCTGTGGCTCGATCCGTAGCTTTCCGGCAGTGCCACCCAGAAGGTCCGCTCCTCGCCGAGTATCTCTGAGCGCAGGCTGTGCTCCTCGCCGATCACGTAGCTCCGCCTCGGCGTCTCGGCCGACAACGAAACGCCGGTCCCGGCGCAAACGAAGAAGCCCAGCAGCAGGACGAACGATCGCATAAGACGCATGCCGCTATTCCCCCGGCCAAATCACCGGCCCTGCATGGCATTCAGCCTTCTCCAAGGCGAGTCTCCTTCCCGCCCTACGACCGTCGGGATCGTTCCGACCGGCCGTAGGGCGAGGAGGATCGCGACCGAGGTCGCCCAGCCTCAGGACACGGCCGGAGCGGCCTTGGTGGGCTGCGCCTCGCGGGCGACGGGCGGCGCGAAGCCGACCAGTCGCGCGCCGTTGCGCTCGGCTGCGCGGCGGGCGACGAGGTAGTTCGCCGCGGGGAGCAGGATCGCCATATAGCCGACGAGCAGGGAGTCCGCGGCGAGCACGATCGCGGCAAGAGCCGGCGGCCGGCCGATGGCGAGGCCGTTGAGCAGGTAGTGAAGGATCATGGTCGGGGCGAGCATTGCCAGGGTGAAGCCGAAGCTCCAGCCAATCTGGCCGCGCATCAGCCGGAACGAGGCCGCCCAGTGAAGGTGCGGCTCGCCGATCGCTGCGCCCGCCTTCCACGGCGCCAGATAGAGCTCGGCCGCCATCGCCACGAGCAGGGCGACGAACCCCGCGAGGAGAAGGGCGCCGCCGGCGGGGACGATCGCGGCGAGCCAGCTCCCCGCCTGGTCCTGGACCAGGGTCATCAGCGCCTGGAAGACCAGGACGAGCGAGAAGAGCGCGATGGCGGTCGGATCCCAGCGCAGCGTCCGCCGGGCGTCGCCTTCGAAGGCGAGGAACCGCATCGCCCAATAGCCGGTGAGGAACAAGGCGGCGACCTTCACGTGGCCGAAGCCCATTCGCGCCGGATGCTCGGCGACCGCCTCGGCCATCGCATAGCTGTCGAACATGCCGGTCCGCCATTCGACGACATGCTGGACCAGTTCCGCGACCACCGGGATGGCGACGATCAGGGGCAGGACGCGCATGAACCGCCCGCTCGTCCGATAGGCTTCAATCATCATCTTCAGCATGGCTCGCTCCTTCCGGGCTTTCGACATATTCGAGCAGGTCGCCGGGCTGGCAGCGCAGGGTCGCGCAGATCGCCTCCAGCGTTGAGAAACGGACCGCCTTGGCCTTGCCGGTCTTGAGGATCGACAGGTTGGCGAGGGTGATTCCGACCCGATCGGCGAGCTCGGTCAGCGTCATCCGCCGATCGTGGAGCAGGTCGTCGAGCTTGACGGCGATGGCCATGTCAGACCGTCCCGGCGAGATCGTCGCGCAGGCGGGCGCCCTGGTCGAAGACCCGGGCGAGCACGAACAGCAGCAGCACCGCGAGCCATCCCGTCACCGAGAAGGTCCAGCCCGACATCACCTCCTCGCGGGCGCCGGGCATCAGCATGACGGCGCCGAAGGCGAGGTCGCACAGCTGGATCCCGAGCAGGCACCAGGCGATCGTCTTCAGCCGCGCGGCATTGGCGGGCACGAACGGATCGCCGGCGGCCACCGTCGCCACCATGTCCCGAAGCCGGGAGAGCAGGACGTGCGCCAGCGGCACCACGAAGGCGACGACCAGCACGACCAGCCGGAAGGTGAGCAGGATGTCGTCGGCGGCCGCCGCGCCCTGCGTCGAGACGACGGCGTCGCGCAGGCCCGGATGGAAGGTCATCGCGCCGAAGAGGGCGATCAGCACGAAACCGCCGATGTTGAGGAAGATGAGCAGGCGCAGGATGGCGTTCGCCGTCCGCATGACGGCGTCGGATCGGACAGGCATTCCGGAACTCCTCCTTATCGAGCTTCAATAGCATCTATATTGTTTTTCGATATAGCACAAGCCGTTTTTCGATAAGACCGCCGTTCCTCCTTAAGCTTGCGTGCGGCGGCGCCCCGCGCCACAGGTCGGGAATGACCGGCGGGCGGGACCAAGAGATCGAATCGGTTACGCTCGCCAAGGCGCGGCGGATCGCCCTGGCGGCGCAGGGCTTCGCCGGCGGAGCCTCCCGACCGCTCGCCATCGTCGGCCGGCTCGGCGTCCTCCAGATCGACAGCGTCAACGTGCTGGCCCGCGCCCATTACCTCCCGGTCTTCTCGCGCACCGGGGGCTATGACCGGGACGCGCTCGACGCCGCCGCATGGGGGTGCGGCCGCCGCCGGCTGTTCGAATATTGGGCGCACGAGGCCTCCCTTCTCCCCGTCGAGCTCCAGCCGCTGCTGCGCTGGCGCATGGCGCGGGCCGAGCGCGGCGAGGGGACGTGGGCCGGCATGCGCGCCTTCGCCGGCGAGCGCCGCCACGAGGCCGAGGCGGTGCTGGAGCGCATCCGCGCCGAAGGCCCGCTCGCCGCCTCCGATTTCGACGAGGGCAAGGGCCGCGGCGGCTGGTGGGAATGGGGCCATACCAAGCGGGTGCTGGAATGGCTGTTCTGGGCCGGCCTGGTGACGACGGCGACGCGGCGTGGCGGCTTCGAGCGGGTATACGACCTTCCCGAGCGCGTGCTGCCCCCAGCGATCCTCGATCTGCCGACGCCGGACGAGAAGGACGCCCAGCGCACCCTGCTCGCCCGCGCCGCCGCCGCGGTCGGCATCGCCACCGCGGGCGACCTGCGCGACTATTTCCGGCTGAAGCCGAACGACGCCCTCCCCCGCATCGACGAGCTGGTCGAGGCGGGGACGATCCGCCCGGTCCGGGTGGACGGCTGGAAGCAGCCCGCCTTCGTCCACGCCCAGGCGAAGCGGCCGCGCCGGCGGCTGCGCACCCAGGCCCTGCTCGCCCCGTTCGATCCCCTGGTCTGGCACCGGCCCCGGCTCGAGCGGCTGTTCGGGGTCCATTACCGGATCGAGATCTACACCCCGGCCGACAAGCGCGTGTTCGGCTATTATGTCCTGCCTTTCCTGATGGACGAGGCCATCGTCGCCCGGGTCGACCTCAAGGCCGACCGGCAGGCGGGATTGCTGCGGGTGCGCGCCGCTCATGCCGAACCGAATGCTCCGGACGAGACCGCGCCGCGGCTGATGGAAGAACTGCGGCGAATGGCCGAGTGGCTCGGCCTCGGGGGCGTCGCGGTCGAGCCGAGCGGTGACCTGGCGCCGGCGCTGTCCCGCTGCGCCGGCTAGAAGCGAGGCCGATCAGGCGACCGCTGGCGAGTTCCCGAGCCGGGTCAGGCCCAATTCGCCACCACTGTCTTCGTCAGCTACGATAAAGAAGGAGATGCATTGGGGCGTCCGCTATCGACCCTGTCTGGACGGCGCTCCGTTAGCAAGTGCCGGTGGCTGTGCTCCACTGCTCCGTTGGGATGCGGCCATGTCTTCGACCTGTTGATGCGGCCTCTCCATGGGCCGCTGGCCATGATGCCTTTTCCGCCGATCCTTGGGTCCCGACCAATTGCACGCGCTCCAGGGCGCCGGGTCGTAGCCGGAAGAAGGCGCCTGCGCGCTCCGAACATCAGGTTTCGCATTCCGGTCCGGACTCTCCACGAACTCCAGGTCGGTCGAAACGGGTCGATTGCCAACGTTGATTGCGGCCGCTGCTCCGCTCCGATAGCTTCGATTCATGACTGCCAAGCTTGGCGAAAACATCCAGCGCGAATGGGATAATGACCCCTTTCCCGGAGAGCTGTGGGACGCGTTGCAACTCCTGAACGAGGACTCAGTCCGTGGGAGAGCGATGCTGGCCGACTTGGGCGGCCGAGGTTCGACATTAGCCATGATGTATCTCGGCCATTCACTCACCACGACCGGTGGCGATGACCGCAACCTCGCTCGTGGCGAAGAATGGCTGGTCAGATCGGCAGACGGGGGGTGCATAGAGGGTCGATTTCAGCGTTTCGCGCACTACGAAAGACAGCAGAAAGGAGAATTGGCTGTCGCTGAGCTGAGAACCTTGGCCGAAGCCGGTTATGTGCCAGCGATGTATTCCCTCGGATCGACGTTTTACCGAGGCAAGCTGGTCACCCAGGATATTCCCCTAGCTGTGAAGTATCTCAACATGGCGAGGGCAGCGGGTCACTTGCCCGCGATGGGATTGCTGGCATGGATAGTTCGGAAGGAGGACTTCGGCCTTTCCGGAAGGATCGCAGCCCATTGGTACTGTCTCGCAAAAATTCCCTCGCTCGCATGGCACCTGGTTCGATATCCGAGCAGTGATCGGCTCCGTGGAATGAAGCTCCCCTGACGTCTGCAAAGGGCGGATAGTGTTGAAAATCTCCTCTTGCTGCGGTGACTCGGCTCTGATTCAATCCTGCTGAGCAAGGCGGGAGGCGAGCCATGATGGGCGAGCGGACG